>NZ_CBDDIO010000002.1:1860000-3615799 GCF_965229075.1 Ancylobacter sp. | reverse complement strand
TCCAGGCGCCTGCGTTCCGGCAAAGCCGGCGTCGCTGTCGCATTGCGGTGGCGACCTCCGGCTGTTAACTCTGCCCGGAGCCGGGGAGGACCGACCGTGAAGCTGTTGCGCATCCTGTTCCCGCGCCGCCATCCCGTCCAAAGCGGACCTGCGACCGGCGGACATGCGGGCGGCACAATCGCCGCCACCCTTCTGGCCGCGCTCCTCCTTGCCGCCGGCTTTTCCCCCGCTTCGGCGCAGACCGCGCCTGACATCGCAGCGCCGCAGGCGATCCTGCTCGACTATGACAGCGGTTCGGTGCTGTTCGAGCGCGCCGCCGACACGTCGAGCGCGCCCGCCAGCATCACCAAGCTGATGACCATGGCCGTGGTGTTCGGCGAGATCACCTCCGGCCGGCTGTCGCCGGATCAGGAATTCAAGGTGAGCGAATATGCCTGGCGGCGGGGAGGTGCCCCGTCGGGCGGCTCCACCATGTTCGCGGCCGTCAACAGCATGATCAAGGTCAGCGACCTGCTGCGAGGGGCGATCATCCCCTCCGGCAATGACGGGGCGATCGTGCTGGCGGAAGGCATTTCCGGCAACGAACTCGCCTTTACGGGGAAGATGAACCAGGAGGCCAAGCGCCTTGGCCTTACCGGATCGGCCTTCGTCAACGCCAGCGGTCTCGCCGATCCCGACCAGAAGACCACGCCACGCGACATGGCGAAGGTCGCCATTCACATCATCCGCGACTACCCGGACCTGTATAAGATCTATAGCGAGCCGGATTTCCTTTGGAACAAGATCCGCCAGAACAACCGCAACCCGCTGCTCGGCATGAGTCTGGGCGCGGATGGCTTCATGACCGGCTACCAGAAGGATGCCGGGTTCAATCTCGTCGGCTCGGCGATCCAGAACGGGCAGCGGCTCGTCGTCGTCATCATGGGCGCCAAGAGCGAGAAGGAGCGGGCCGAGGATGCCCGCAAGCTGCTGGAATGGGGCTTCCGCTCCTTCGAATCGCGCACCCTGTTCGAGGCCGGGCAGATCGTTGGCGAGGCGACGCTTTATGGCGGCGAGCGCAACGGTGCCCCGCTCACCAGCGACACGCCGATCCGGGTGCTGATTCCACGCAATGGCGACGAGAAGCTGGTGGCGCGCATCCGCTTCGAGGGGCCCATCCCGGCGCCGGTGGAGAAGGGCGAGGTGCTGGCGCGGCTCATGGTCTATCGCGGCGAGCAACTGTCGCTGGAAGTGCCGCTCGTCGCCGCCGAGACCGTGCCCGCCGGGCCGCTGTGGCGCCGGGCGATGGACGGTGCCTATGAACTGATGGTGAGCCTGCTGCGCCAGGGCTACGCCAAGATTACCGGCTGAGCATGCCGACCCGCACGCCCCCGCACGCGCCCGATTCCGCCGACAGCACGGAGAAGCCGCCGGCCAATCTGCCGGCCAAGCCGCCCGTCAAGCCCCGTCGTACGACGAAGCCGAAGACGGCGAAGGACATTTCTGCCGCCAAGCCCGCCCCCGCCGCGCCAAAGGCGAAGAAGGCGCCGGCCGCGCGCAAGGCTTCCACCCGCGCCGCCAAAGCCACGGCACCGGCCACTGGGCGCTTCATCACGCTGGAGGGCGGGGAGGGGGCCGGCAAGTCGACTCAGGTCCTCCGGCTGTTGGAGCGGCTGCGGGCGGCGGGCATCGACGCCGTCGGCACGCGCGAGCCGGGCGGTTCCACCGGCGCGGAGATCATGCGCCATCTGATCCTGTCGGGCGCCGCCAAGCCGCTGGGGCCGCTCGCCGAGGCGACCCTGTTCGCGGCCGCCCGCGCCGACCATCTCGACGCCACCATCCGCCCGGCGCTCGCCCGCGGCGTATGGGTGGTGTGCGACCGTTTCGCCGATTCCACCCGCGTCTATCAGGGCGCGCTCGGCAATGTCGATCCGCGGCTGATCGCGGCGCTGGAACAGGTGACGGTGGGCGAGACGCGCCCGGACCTGACGCTGATTCTCGACCTGCCGGCGGAGGAGGGGCTGGCCCGCGCCGCCGCCCGCTCCGGCCAGGGCGCCGACCGTTTCGAGAGCGAGGGGCTGGCCTTTCACTGCGCCTTGCGCGAGGCGTTTCGCGCGCTGGCAGCAGACGAGCCGGCGCGCTGCGTGCTGATCGATGCCAGCGGCACGCCCGAAGCTGTGGAGGAGGCCATCTGGCAGGCGGTTTCCACCCGCCTGAAGCTGCCCGCCCCGCGCCGGAGGCGGCGGACATGAAGGACGCGCCCCCGCTGGAAGGCGACCGCTTCGGCACCGCGCCGGCGCCGCGCGAGAGCACGCATCTCGTCGGCCATGAGGAGGCGCAGGCGATGGTACGCACCGCCTGGGACGCCGGGCGGCTGCCGCATGCACTGCTGATCGGCGGGGCGGAAGGAATCGGCAAGGCGACGCTCGCCTATGCCATCGCCCGCTTCGTGCTTTCCGGCGGCGCCGCGCCGGCGCATTCCCTCGCCGTCGACCCCACCCATCCGGCCGCGCGGCAGGTGGCGGCGCTGTCCCATCCGGACCTGATGGTGCTGCGGCGCACGCCCAACGACACCGGCAAGCTGCCGTCGATGATTCCGGCCGAACAGGTGCGCCGGGTGCGCAGCTTCTTCGGCTCCACGGCGGCGCTCGGCGGCTGGCGGGTCTGCGTCGTCGACACGCTGGACGAAATGAACGCGCAGGGCGCCAATGCGCTGCTGAAGACGCTGGAGGAGCCGCCGAACCGGGCGCTGTTCCTGCTGGTGAGCCATGCGCCGGGCCGGCTGCTGCCCACCATCCGCTCGCGCTGCCGCATGGTGCCGCTGCGCGCGCTCGCGGAAGGGCAGGTGGTGGAGGTGCTGGAAGGCCTGAGCGCCCACATGCCCGGCCTCGACCGCAGCCGCTTCACGGAAGCGGCGGAAGCCTCGGGCGGCAGCGTGCGCGAGGCGCTGACGCTGATGGAGGGCGACGGCCTCGCCGTGCGCAACGCCACCCGCGTGCTGCTCGACGCCCTGCCCCATGTCGACCCCAAATCGCTGCACGCGCTGGGCGAGAAGCTCACCGGCGACCGGGGAGGGGCCTTCCAGAGTTTTGTCGGCACGGTGGAGGGCTGGATCAGCGACCATGCCACCGGCCGCCGCCAGACCGCCAGCGTTCGTCTTGCACGCCTCCCGGAGGTGTGGGAGAAGGTTCGCCGCGCTGCGGTCGACGCCGATGTCTACAACCTCGACCGCAAGACCCTCGTCTTCCGGATCTTCGCGTCGCTCAACGAGGCTCTGCGCCCCTGATCGCGCGCTGGTCGCTCCGCAGGATACCGCCGTGAGACCCGCCTTCTACATCACCACCGCGATCGACTACCCCAACGGCGCGCCGCATATCGGCCACGCCTATGAGAAGATCGCCTCGGACGCGCTGGCACGCTTCAAGAAGCTCGACGGCTTTGATGTCTTCTTCCTGACCGGCACCGACGAGCACGGGCTGAAGATGGCGCAGACGGCGGAGAAGCAGGGTCTCACGCCGCTGGAATGGGCGACGAAGAACGCCACCCGCTTCCAGGAAATGGATGCGCTGCTCGGCGTCGATTATGACCGCTTTATCCGCACAACGGACGAGGACCACATCGCCGCCAGCCAGGCGATCTGGCAGCGCATGGTGGAGAGCGGCGACATCTATCTCGGCGCCTATTCCGGCTGGTATTCGGTGCGCGACGAGGCCTATTACGCCGAGGACGAAACCAGTGTGAACCCCGATGGCGTGCGGCTCGGCCCGCAGGGTACGCCGGTGGAATGGACGGAGGAGAAGAGCTATTTCTTCCGCCTCTCCGCCTATCAGCAGAAGCTGCTCGACTATTACGACGCCCACCCGGACTTCATCCGCCCCGAGGTGCGCCGCAACGAGGTGACGAGCTTCGTACGCGGCGGGCTGCAGGACCTCTCCATCAGCCGCACCACCTTCTCCTGGGGCATTCCGGTGCCGGGCGACCCGGACCATGTGATGTATGTGTGGGTGGACGCGCTCACCAACTACATCACCGGCGTCGGCTATCCCGACACGGAAAGCGCCAGCTTCAAGCGCTATTGGCCGGCGAACCTGCACATCATCGGCAAGGACATCATCCGCTTCCACGCGGTGTACTGGCCGGCCTTCCTGATGTCGGCAGGGATTGAGCCGCCGAAAACCGTGTTCGCGCATGGCTTCATCCATAATCGCGGGGAGAAGATGTCGAAGTCGGTCGGCAATGTGATCGACCCGTTCGACCTCGCCCGCGCCTATGGCGTCGATGCGCTGCGCTATTTCCTGCTGCGCGAGATTCCCTTCGGCCAGGACGGCTCCTACAGCCACGAGGCCATCGTCGCCCGCACCAATGCCGACCTCGCCAACGACCTCGGCAATCTCGCCCAGCGCTCGCTGTCGATGATCGCCAAGAATCTGGGCGGCGCGCTGCCGGCCCCCGGCCCGCTCGCCGAGGACGACGCGACGATTCTCGCGGCCGCCGACGCCATGGGCGCCAAGGTGCGCGAGGCGATGGACGGCCAGCAGATCCATAACGCGCTGGCCGCCATCTGGTCGGTGGTGGCGGACGCCAACCGCTATTTCGCCGGTGCCGCGCCGTGGGAACTGCGCAAGTCCGACCCGGAGCGCTTCGGCACCGTGCTGTGGACGACGGCGGAAGTGGTGCGGCAGGTGGCGCTGCTGGCGCAACCCTTCATCCCCACAAGTGCAGGCAAGCTGCTGGACCTGCTGGCGATTCCCGAAGAGGCGCGCAGCTTCGCCAGCCTCGGCGCGGCCGGTCGGCTCGCGGGCGGCACCGTGCTGCCGGCGCCGGTCGGGGTATTCCCGCGCTATGTCGAGCCCGAGGCGCCGGCCGCCTCATGATCGTCGACAGCCATTGCCATCTCGACTTCCCGGACTTCGCCGCGGAACTCGACGACGTGGTCGCGCGGGCCCGCGCGGCCGGCGTCGGCCGCATGGTCACCATCGGCACGCGGGTGCGCCGCTCGGGCGAGGTGAGGGCGATCGCCGACCGTTTCGAGGATGTGTTCTGCTCGGTCGGCACCCACCCGCACAATGCCGGCGAGGAAGCGGATGTGACTCTGGACGAGATTCTGGCCGCCGCGGACCATCCCAAAGTGGTCGCCATCGGCGAGGCCGGGCTCGATTATCACTACGACACCGCGCCGCGCGACGCGCAGGCGGCCGGTTTTCGCCGGCATATCGAGGCGGCGCGGCGCACCGGCCTGCCGCTGGTGATCCACGCCCGCGACGCCGACGCGGATGTGGCGGCGATCCTCGAAGAGGAAAGCGGGAAGGGCGCCTTCGACTTCGTGCTGCATTGCTTCACCGCCGGGCCGGACCTCGCCCGCCGCGCCGTGGCGCTGGGTGGCTATGTCTCCTTCTCCGGCATCCTCACCTTCAAATCCGGCGCGCCGCTGCGCGAGATCGCTGCCAGCCTGCCGGCCGACCGGGTGCTGGTGGAGACGGACGCGCCCTATCTCGCGCCCAACAGCCGGCGCGGCAAGCGCAACGAGCCTTCCTATGTCGTCGAGACCGCCCATATACTGGCTGAGGCGCGCGGCGTTTCCTTCGATGAGATCGCCGCGCTGACGACGCAGAACTTCTTCCGCCTGTTCTCCCGCGCATCCTAGAGGCTTCCGCTCCCCATGGCGCTGACCTTCACCATTCTCGGCTGCGGCTCCTCCGGCGGGGTGCCGCGAGTCGGGCAGGGCTGGGGCGTGTGCGACCCGAACGAACCGCGCAACCGCCGCCGCCGCTGCTCCATGCTGGTCGAGCGCCTTGACGACGGCGCCGAACGGCCGACGCGGGTGCTGATCGACACCTCGCCGGATCTGCGCGAGCAGCTGATCGACGCCGGGGTCGACCGGCTCGACGCCGTGCTGTTCACCCATGAGCATGCCGACCACACCCACGGCATCGACGATCTGCGCCCACTGACCATCCTCAACCGCCGCCGCATCGACGTGCATGTCGACCCCGAGACCTCGGCGATGCTGCACCAGCGCTTCGGCTATTGCTTCGAAACGCCGCCGGGCAGCGACTACCCCCCGATCCTCACCGAGCATCGCTTCCACGCCGGCGACACCATCCGGGTCTCAGGTCCCGGCGGGACGGTCGAGGCGCAGGCATACCGCCAGTACCACGGCAACATCATCTCCTATGGCTTCCGCATCGGCGGGCTGGCTTATTCCAGCGATTTGCACGACCTGCCGGAGGACAGCCTGCCTTATCTCGCCGACCTCGATGTGTGGATCATCGACGCGCTGCGGCCCAAGCCGCACCCGACGCATCTGTCGCTGAGCGAGGCGCTGGCCTGGATCGAGCGCATGAAGCCGCGCCGCGCCGTGCTGACCAATCTGCACACCGATCTCGACTACGCCACGCTGTCGCGTGAACTGCCGGAAGGCGTGGTTGCTGCCTATGACGGCATGAAAATCACGTTCTGACAGCCATTTAACGTGCCTTTCTCACCCACGCGACCTCCCTCGCCCACGAGAACGTTTTCCATAATATGTCTTCTGCGAATCGTCCCGATGCGGATTTGGCGCCCTCCCGCGACATTGAGCGCCTGCTGGAGATCATGGCGGCGCTGCGCACGCCGGAGACCGGCTGCCCCTGGGACCTCGCACAGGACTTCGACACGATCGCGCCCTACACGATCAAGGAAGCCTATGAGGTGGCCGATGCCATCGTCCGCGGCGATCTCGACGATCTCTGCGACGAGCTGGGCGACCTGCTGCTGCAGGTGGTGTTCCACGCCCGGCTGGCGCAGGAACGCGGCGCCTTCGATTTCGGCGCCGTGGTCGAGGCGATCACCGCCAAGATGATCCGCCGCCACCCGCATGTGTTCGGCGACGCGCGCGGGCGCGACGTGGCGGCGGTGAATGCGGCGTGGGACGCCATCAAGTTCGAGGAGAAGGCGCGGCGCGCGGCGCGGCGGGCGGCGCGGGGTCTGCCGCCGGAGCCGGGGCAGGGCCGCACGCTGGACGGGGTGCCCGCCGGCGCCCCTGCCCTCACCCGGGCGGTGAAGCTGCAGGACAAGGCGGCGAAGGTCGGCTTCGACTGGCCGGAGGTGCAGCCGGTGCTCGACAAGATCCGCGAGGAGATCGACGAGGTGGAAGCCGAGATCGCCTCGGGAGACCGCAAGGCGGCGGGAGAAGAAGTCGGCGACCTGCTGTTCGCGCTGGCAAATCTCGCCCGGCACCTCGATGTCGACCCAGAGGCGGCGCTGCGCGGCACCAACGAGAAGTTCACCCGCCGCTTCGCCCATATCGAGGACCGGCTGGCGGACGCCGGGCGGACGTCGGCTGAGGCCAGCCTCGATGAGATGGAAGCGCTGTGGCAGGAGGCGAAGACGGCGGCGCCGAAGGCGTAGGGCGGCGGGGTAGGTGGCCTGCCCCTGCCCGCCTTCCCCGCCTTCGTCATGCCGGCCAAAGCGCGGCGCAGAGCCGGGATCGCATGCCCTTCGCGGCTCTCACATCGGCCTTCGGCCGTCCGGGAGGATGATCGGTCGTGGCGCCTCAGCCCCGGATCCGCCGCGCGCCGAAGCGGCGCTCGATCTGCTCGGCACGGTCCGGCGGCACGCGGACCGCGAGGTGCAGCCGCCCTTCCGCGTCCTCACGCCGCTCCAGCACCTCGCTGTGGCGGTAGAGCCAGCTGAGATTGCCGCCATCGGCGGCGTCGAGATCGACGGCGAGGCTCACCCGCTCGCGTGAGAGGCGCTGCGAGATGGTGGCGAGCAGCGGCTCCATGCCCTCGCCGGTGAGCGCGGAGACCGGGATCGGGCGGGCATCGCCCTCGCGGCGGGCGGCGGCGTTGAACAGCCCTGCCCTCGCCTCCGGCTCCAGCCGGTCGATCTTGTTCCACACCTCGATGACGCGATGATCGTCTTCCGGGTCGATGTCGAGATCGGCCAGCACGCTCTTCACATCATGCGCCTGCGCGTCCGCGTCCTCATGCGCCATGTCGCGCACATGCAGGATGAGATCGGCCTCGATCACCTCTTCCAGCGTCGCGCGGAAGGCGGCGACAAGCTGGGTCGGCAGATCGGAGATGAAACCGACCGTGTCGGACAGGATCACCTTGTCGCCGGTGGGCAGCTGCACCGCCCGCAAGGTCGGGTCGAGCGTGGCGAACAGAAGGTCCTGCGCCATGACCTCGGCGCGGGTCAGCCGGTTGAACAGGGTCGACTTGCCGGCATTGGTGTAGCCGACCAGCGCCACGACGGGATAGGGCACTTTCTTGCGGCTGGCGCGGTGCAGGGCGCGGGTGCGCTTCACCTGCTCCAGCTCGCGCTCGATCTTGACGATGCGTTCGCCGATCAGCCGGCGGTCGGCTTCGATCTGCGTCTCGCCGGGACCGCCGAGAAAGCCGAAGCCGCCGCGCTGGCGCTCCAGATGCGTCCAGGAGCGCACCAGCCGGCTGCGCTGATAGTTGAGATGGGCGAGTTCGACCTGAAGCACACCTTCCTTGGTGCGGGCACGCTGGCCGAAGATTTCCAGAATGAGCGCGGTGCGGTCGATCACCTTGGCCGACCACGCCTTTTCGAGGTTGCGCTGCTGCACCGGGCTGAGCGGGGCGTCGACAAAGACCAGCCCTGCCTCCTCCGCCTTCACCAGGCCGGCGATTTCCTCGACCTTGCCGCTGCCGAGATAGGTGGCCGGACGCACCTGCGACAGGCCGACCAGCGCGCTGCCGACCAGCTTCAGGTCGATGGCGAGCACCAGACCGACCGCCTCGTCGAGCCGCGCCTCGGGCGAGCGGCGCACGCCTTCCTCCCCTGCCCCGCGACGGGTCAGATGGGGAACGATTACCACAACGCGGGTCGCGTCGCCCTCGGTTTCATGCTCGACAGGCAGGCCGGCGGCGCGACCGGCGGGCGACGTGCGGGAGGCCTTGAACTCCAAGATCAGCCCTTCTCGCCGGTCTCATCGGGTTCGAACAGCTGAACCGGATGGCCGGGCATGATGGTCGAGATCGCGTGCTTGTAGACCAGCTGCGAATGGCCGTCGCGGCGCAGCAGCACGCAGAAATTATCGAACCAGGTGACGACTCCCTGCAGCTTCACGCCATTGACCAGGAAGATGGTGAGCGGCGTCTTGTTCTTGCGGACGTGATTGAGAAAGGTGTCCTGGAGGTTCTGCGAACGTTCCGCGGCCATGGTTTTTTGATCCGTTTGTTTGTTGTTGCTCGTAGGTCGGCGCGGTCGTCCTGCGCTTTGCGCCCCGTCCGGGAGCGGTCAAGCACAAAGACGTGCGCCCCAAACATGGCATAGCATGTCTGGCGCGCAAGATGCTTTCGCCAAGTTGGTTCCCCTTGGCAAGGTCTTTCCGCACCCGCCGGCCGGGCGGGCGGGCAGAATTACCTGCGTCAGCGGGCGATTTCGGCAAGCCGGTGGTAGTTGGCGCGCAGGGCGCGGGCCACCGGGCCGGGCCGGCCGTCGCCGATGGCCTGCCCGTCGATTCGCACCACCGGGGTGGCGAAGTTGGTGGCCGAGGTGACGAGTGCCTCGCGCGCGCCCAGCGCTTCCGCCACGGTGAACGGGCGCTCCTCGATGCGCAATTGCAGCTCGGCCGCCACTTCGAACATCACCGTGCGGGTGATGCCGCGTAGAATGCCAGCCTCCGCCGGGCGGGTGACCAGCCGCCCCTCCGGCGTGACGATCCAGGCATTGGTCGAGCCGCCCTCGGTGACATGGCCGCCGGCATCGACGAACCAGGCTTCGCGCGCGCCGGCCTGCTTGGCCGCCTCCTTGGCGAGAACATTGGGCAGCAGGCCGACGGTCTTGATGTCGACCCGCTCCCAGCGATTGTCCGGCACGGTGATGACGCCGATCCCCTGCTCCGCCGCCGCGTCACCCTTGGCGGGGTCGATCGCGCGGGCGGTGACGACGATGGAGGGCGGTGTCGCCGGATCGGGGAAATAATGGTCGCGCCGGGCGACGCCGCGCGTCACCTGCAGATAGACGAGGCCGTCGCGCACCCGGTTGCGGGCGATGGTCTGGCGCAGCACCACCCCGAGCGCGGCAAGCGACATGGGCAGGCGGATGCGCAGTTCGCCGAGCGAGCGCACCAGCCGCTCCATATGGCGGCGCTCATCCACCATATGCCCGCCGCGCACCTCGCAGACTTCATAGACGCCGTCGCCGAACTGGTAGCCGCGATCCTCCACATGCACGCCCGCCACGGCGTGCGGCACATAGGCTCCGTTCACATAGGCAATGCGCGACATCGTATGTCCTCAGCCCGGTCTCGGTACAGCCACCTGTTCGCCCATCGATTGAACATGGCGCCTCAGTGGCTTGATATGTCTGCCCTTTAACGTCGCCAAAGGGCGAAATTAGCCAACCCCAGCACGACGAGGATTTCCAGCCGGCCGAGAATCATGGCGAGCGCCAGTATAAGCTGCGCATAGGCCGGCAGCGCGCCCCAGTCCGGCCAATTCACGTCCGGCTGCCAGTTCACGGCATAGACCGGACCGACATTGCTCAGGGCCGTCACCACCGCGACGAAGGCCGCCTCGAAGCTCGGCATGGCCGGGGCGAGGGCGACGGTGAGCGCGCCGATCACGGTGCAGGCGACGCCGAACATGATCCAGATCGCCTTCATCATCTGCAGCGTCACATTCTGCTGCCCGAGGCGACGCGGATGCACGGCGCTGGGATGCACCAGCCGCTCCAGCTCGCGCAGGCTCTGCAGCACCATCACCCCGGCGCGGTAGATCTTGATGCCGCCAGCCGTGGAGAAGCTGGCACCGCCGATGAAGACGACGGTGAGTACCACCGTCACCGGCAGGCTGGCGAAGGCGCCGGCATGCGGCTCGATGCCGGTGGTGGTGACGAGCGCGACGGCGGTGAACAGCCCGTCCTCAAGCGCGATGGGCAGCGACAGACTGCTGCCTAGGGTGCGAAAACCAATCGCCGCGGCGGCGATGCCGAGGCCGAGGCAAAGCGCAAAAAGGACAATGTTTTCATATTGTCCCAGCGCGAGGCGAAAGCGCCGTGTGAGCAGCATCCGCTGCCAGAGCAGGCTGGTGCCGCCGATCAACATGAACACAATCAGCACCGCCTTGATGCCGAAATGCCCATAAGCGGCGATGCCGTCCGCGTCCGGCAGCAGGCCGCCGGTGGAAAGCGCCGCGCCGGCGAGGCCCAGCGCCTCGAACAGCCGCAGGCCGAGCAGGAACAGCAGGAAGGTGCACAGGATCGTGGCGCCGAGATAGATCGGCAGCACGAGCCGCAACGCGTCGTCCAGCGTCATCTGATGGGTGACGCCGAGCAGATTGGCCCGCGCGCTGCGGTCCGGCAGGCCGCCGAGGCCGGCGGGACCGAGCACGGCGACGAAGCCGACAAGGGTGAGCAGCCCGCCCGCCCATTGCAGCGTCAGCAGCCAACCCAGCGTCGCCCGGGGTACCTTTTCGAGGTCGTGGATCTGGATCGGCCCGGTGGTGGTGAAGGCCGCCACCGCCTCGAACCAGGCATGCACCGGCCCGAGCGTCGTGGTCGCGGCAATGGGCACGGCGGCGATGATCGGCACGACCAGCCACAGCACCAGCAGCAAGCCATAGGCGGCGAGCCGGTCCAGCCGCCCTGCCCGGTTGCGCACGGCGAGATGCACCGCCCCCGCGCCGAAGACGGTGAGCAGCGCTGTCATCAGGAAGACGTCGGCGCCAGGTTCGCGCCGGAACAGCGACACCAGTGCGGCCAGCAGCAGGAAGCCGGCCATGACGCCGGCTGTCTGGGCGCTGTAGCGGGCGACCGCAATCATGAGCCGGGGCCTCTCTCAGAAGAACTCAAGGCTGACCCGAAACAGCTGCTCGACCCGCTTCACCTTGTCGGCAAGGGCGAACATCACCACCCGGTCACGCGCCTGGATCACCGTGTCGCCGCGCGGCAGCATCACCCGCCCGGCGCGGATGACCGCGCCGATGCGCATGCCGTCGAACAGGTCGAGCTGGCGCAGCGGCTTGCCGACCAGCGGCGAGGTTTCCAGCGCCTCGGCCTCGATCACCTCGCCGGCGCCGTTCAGCAGCGAATGCACGCCGCGGATACGGCCCTTGCGAACATATTGCAGCACCTTGGAGACGGTGATCTGACGCGGGTTCACATAGGCGTCGATGCCGAGCCCGCGCGCGAAGGCGGGATAGGCCGGATCGTTCAGCAGGGAGAGCATGCGCTTGGCGCCGAGCTCGCGCGACAGCAGGCAAGAGAGAATGTTGACCCGGTCGTCATTGGTCACCGCGATCATGGTGTCGGCATCGCGGACCGCCGCCTCCTCCAGAATGGTGCGGTCCAGCGCGCTGCCGCGCAGCACCACCGTTCGGTTCAGCTCCTGCGCGATTTCCTCCGCGCGGCTGATCTTGTCCTCGATGATCTTCACCCGCGCCTTCGGGTTGCGCTGCTCCAGCTCGCGCGCGACATAAAGGCCGATATTGCCGCCGCCGCCGATGACGATGCGCTGCGCCGGCGGTTCGTCATGGCCGAAGATCGACAGGGTGCGGCTCACCTGGTCGGTATGGGCGACGAAATAGGCGAGATCGCCGGCCAGCAGCGAATCGATGGAGCGCGGCACGAAGGTCTTGCCGTTGCGGTTGACCGCCACCACCACCGCCCGCAGGTCCGGGAATAGATCGGTGAGCTGGCGCAGCGGCGTGTCGAGAACCGGGCAATCCTCCTGGCAGCGCACGCCCACCACGACGACATTGCTGTCGTTGAAGCTCACCGTATCGACGGCGCCCGGCAGCGACAGGCGGCGCAGCACCATCTCGCCCACTTCCAGCTCGGGCGAGATGACCACATCGATCGGCAGATGGTCGCGCGAGAACAGGTCGCGCCAATGGCCCTGGAGATAGCTCTGCGCGCGCACGCGGGCGATCTTGGTCGGCACGTCGAACAGCGCGTGGCCGACCTGGCACGCGATCATGTTGACCTCGTCATGCAGGGTGACGGCGATCAGCATGTCCGCCGCCTCCAGCCCCGCCCGGGCCAGCACGTCGGGATGGGAGCCGTGGCCGACGAAGCCGCGCACGTCGAGCGTGTCGGTGACCGCCTGGATAAGGCGGGGCGAGGTGTCGATGATGGAGACGTCGTTCTGCTCTGCGGCCAGACGCTCGGCAATGCCGAACCCCACCTGCCCCGCGCCGCAAATCACGACCTTCATGACGTCCCCCGCTCCTGCCCGCCGGCGCCTGAGGGTTTCCGCGAACGGGCCTCCGGCATTTCCTGGCGAGTCTCTCTATAGCAGGTTCGCACGGCGCGGCAGACGCCGCAGCGTCCGGCCCGCACATCTTCCTTTACCGGAGCCGCGCGCCGGGTGGGGAAGGCGCTCAGCCGATGCCCAGCGCCTTCAGCTTGCGGTGCAGCGCGGAGCGCTCCATGCCGACGAACTCCGCCGTGCGGGAGATATTGCCGCCGAAGCGGCTGATCTGCGCCACCAGATATTCGCGCTCGAACACTTCGCGCGCGTCGCGCAGCGGCAGGCCCATCAGATGCTCGCCGCCGGTTCCGCTCGGCAGGCTCGGCACCAGCGCGCCGACATCCGGCGGCAGCATGTCGGCGGTGACCGGCGCATCCGCCTCGCCGGAAGCGAGGATGAGCAGGCGCTCGATATTGTTGCGCAGCTGGCGGACATTACCCGGCCAGTCATGCGACTGCAGCACGGCGAGCGCGTCGTCGGCGACGCGCCGGCGCGGCAGGCCGGTGGACTGCGAAATCTGGTCGAGGAAGAACTCGACCAGCTCCGGCACGTCCTCGCGCCGCTCCGCCAGCGGCGGCACACGCACCGGCACCACGCCGAGCCGATGGTAGAGATCCTCGCGGAAGCGCCCTTCGGCGATCTCCTTCTCCAGATTACGCGCGGTGGAGGAGATGATGCGCACATCCACCGAGACGCGGGTGGTGCCGCCGACGCGCAGGAAGTTCTGGTCCACCAGCACGCGCAGGATGCGGTTCTGGGTCTCGCGCGGCATGTCGGCGATTTCGTCGATGAACAGCGTGCCGCCATGCGCCTCTTCCAGCGCGCCGACCTGACGGCCCTGCCCTTCGCCCAGCTCGACGCCGAACAGCTCGACTTCCATCCGCTCCGGGGTGATGGCGGCGGCGTTGATCACCACGAACGGCCCGTTCGCCCGCTGCGAGGCGGCGTGGATCATGCGGGCGGTCAGTTCCTTGCCGGAGCCGGAGGGGCCGACGATCATGATGCGGCTATTGGTCGGCGCCACGCGCTCGATGCCCTGGCGCAGCTGGTTCATCACCGAGGACTTGCCGACCAGCGCCTGCGTCACCGCCGTGCGCTGCTTCAGGTCGCGCACCTCGCGCTTGAGCCGCAGCGTCTCCAGCGCCCGGTCGGCGACGAGGATCAGGCGGTCGGAATTGAACGGCTTCTCGATGAAGTCGTAGGCGCCCTGCTTGATCGCCGCCACCGCCGTCTCGATGGTGCCGTGGCCGGAAATCATCACGACCGGCACGTCCGGGTGGTTCTTCTTGATGCGCTCCAGCAGCTGCAGCCCATCGAGCTTCGAGCGTTCCAGCCAGATGTCGAGGAAGACCAGATGCGGACGGCGCGCCTCGATGGCGGCCAGCGCCTCGTCGCTGTCCTTGGCGGTGCGGGCGCCATAGCCCTCATCCTCCAGAATGCCCGCGACCAGACCGCGAATATCGGCTTCGTCATCGACGATCAGGATGTCCGTCGCCATTCGTCAGTTCTCCTTCAGCCGACCACACGGGGAGTGGGGGCCCCGCCGTTGCCTTTTCCGTCATTGGCGGCGGTGGGGCCGCCGTCGCGCGCGAAGTGCAGGCGAATCCAGGCGCCCCGCCCTTCCGGCGCATCGTCGAGCTCGATGCCGCCGCCATGCTCTTCCATGATCTTTCCGACGATCGCGAGGCCGAGGCCGGTGCCCTTCTCGCGCGTCGTCACATAGGGTTCCAGCAGCCGCGCCCGGTTCTCGGTCGGCAGGCCCTTGCCGTTGTCGATTACGTCGATGTCCACCATGCGCTCGGTGGCACGCACCTTCACCTGGATGCGTGCCGGCTCGGTGCGCTCCTCCGCCGGCACCGCCGCCAGCGCCTCGGTGGCGTTTTTGATGATGTTGGTCAGCGCCTGCGAGACGAGGCGACGGTCGAAGCGGGCCACCACCGGCTGCTCCGGCAGTTCGAGGTCGATGACGATGTCGGGATTTCCGACCCGCATCAGGAACACCACCTGCCGCGCCGTCTCGCCAATGTCCTGCGCCTCGGCGACGGGCTTGGGCATGCGGGCGAAGGAGGAGAACTCGTCCACCATGCGGCCGATGTCGCCGACCTGCCGGATGATGGTTTCCGTGCACTGGTCGAACACGTCGCGGTCCTCGCCGATCACCTTGCCGTAGCGCCGGCGCAGCCGCTCGGCGGAGAGCTGGATCGGGGTCAGCGGGTTCTTGATCTCATGGGCGATGCGGCGGGCGACATCGGCCCAGGCGGAGCTGCGCTGCGCCACCACCAGCTCGGTGATGTCGTCGAGCGTGACCACCCAGCCATGTTCGGCCTCGCGCGATTGCTCGGTGGTCACGCGCACCGCGATCACGCGGTCGCGGCCATTGCGGGTGAGCGTCGTATTGGCCTGCACGCTGCGCTCGCCCGGCTCCATCGCCTGTGCGAGCAGCGGTGCCACCTCCGGCACGACGGCGCCAAGCTCGGTGCCCAGCACATCCGCCTCCGCCACGCCGAGCAGTTTTTCCGCCGGGCGGTTGATGATGGAAATGCGGCCCTGCGGATCGAGGCCGATGACGCCGGCGCCGACGCCGGAGAGCACCGCCTCGGTGAAGCGGCGGCGGGTGTCGATCTGGTCGCGGGCCTGCACGATGTCGTCGCGCTGGGTGCGCAGCTCCTGCGTCATCTTGTTGAAGGTCTCGGCAAGGCTCGACAAATCGCCCTCGGTGCGGCGCACCGGCACCTCGACGTAGAGATTGCCGGCGGCGACGAGATCGGCGGCACCGATCAGGCGGCGGATCGGCGCCACCAGGCGGTTGGCGAAATTGATGCCGAGCCAGACCGCGCAGAGCAGCACGGTCAGCGAAATCACCGCATACAGCACCGCGAACGCCACCTGCACGCCGACGCGCTGCTGTTCGAGGTTGCGATAGTCGACGACGGCCGCCTGCGTTTCCTTGAGATAGTCGATCACCTTCGGATCGACGGCGCGGGCGACATAGAGATACAGGTCGCCGAAATCCTTCAGCGGAATCACCGCGCCGACATAATCGGCATCGCCCGGCAGATAAATCAGCGGCTGCTCTTCGGTCGCGTCCTTCAGCGCCAGATTGGCCGGCACGACGAATTCGCGGCCGACACGGATGGTGGCGCGGTCGATGACCTGCAGGTCCTTGTCGATGATCATGGCGGCGGGCAGGCCGCGCACCACCGCCTGCGCGGTCAGTGCCTGACGGAAACGGCTGCGGTCCTGGTCCCACAGCGGGCGGATGCGCTGGAGATCGCGCGCCATGCCGAGCACGTCGCCGCGGATCGAATAGGCGTGTTCGCGCACATAGGTCTGGGCGACCGACACCGCATTGTCGACGATGGCGCGGGTGCGCACCGAGAACCAGCGGTCGAGCCCCTTGTCGAGCGTGATGCTGGCGAGGATGGCGACGAGCAGCGCCGGCACCACCGCCACCACGCCGAACAGCCCGACCACGCGCACATGCAGCCGCGCCGCCGCCCGCCCGCGCTGGCGCGCCTTGACGATGCGCCACACCTCGCGGCCGATGATGCTGAGCAGCACCAGCGACATGACGCCGTTAAGGCACAGGACGACGATGATCACGTCCTGCGAGGGCACCAGCGGGGTGATGCCGATAAGGATGATGAAGCTGGCCAGCGCGATGATGAGCGCCAGCAGCACCGCCAGCGGCGCCAGCCCCCAGAGCGAGAAACGGAATCCCATCCCGCCCAGGTCGAGTGCTTCGTGCCGGTCCGTCGAGCCGGTCGAGGTGTCGCTCATCCATCACCCTGTTGGCGGCGGGAATCAGCCCGCCCGACTGATGCAGTGATACGACACTGGTGCAAAAATGTGACAATGATGAGCCGCCCCCGCCTTTATTCGCGAGGGCGTCAGGCGCTCACCGACTGGTGCGGATTATCTGGATGTCCAGATCCCGGATCTTCTTGCGCAGTGTGTTGCGGTTCAGCCCCAGCAGTTCCGCCGCCTTGATCTGGTTGCCCCGCGTCGCCGCCAGTGCCGCGGAGAGCAGCGGGTATTCCACATCCTTGAGAATGCGGTGATAGAGGCCAGGCGGAGGCAGATTCTCGCCGAAGCCGCCGAAATAGGCGTTGAGGTGCCGCTCCACCGAGGCGGAGAGCGTCTCGTCCTGGCCATTCTCCTCTGGTGTCGGCGGCGCCACCGGGGTGGAGAGTTCCGCCTCGATGATCGAGCCGGTGATGACTTCCTGCGGATAGAGCGCGGCGAGGCGGCGGATCAGGTTCTCCAACTCACGCACATTGCCCGGCCAGCGGTAGCGCTTGAGTCGGTCGAGCGCGGCGGCGTCGATCTGCTTGCGCGGCAGTCCCTCGCGCTCGGCCTGCAGGAAGAAGTGGCGGGCAAGGTCCGGCACGTCCTCGGCGCGTTCGCGCAGCGGCGGCAGGCGCAGCGGCACGACATTGAGGCGGAAGAACAAATCCTCGCGGAACAGGCCCTGCTGGATGAGGATGCGCAGATCCTTGTTCGTGGCGGCGACGATGCGCACATCGGTCTTGATCGCGGTGCGCCCGCCGACCGTGGTGTATTCGCCCTGCTGCAGCACGCGCAGCAGCCTTGTCTGCGCCTCCATCGGCATGTCGCCGATCTCATCGAGGAACAGCGTGCCGCCTTCCGCCTGCTCGAAGCGGCCGGCCGAGCGCGCATTGGCGCCGGTGAACGCCCCCTTCTCATGGCCGAACAGCTCGGATTCGATGAGGTCGCGCGGGATCGCCGCCATGTTGATGGCGACGAACGGCCCGTTGCGGCGCTTGCCGTAATCATGCAGCGCGCGGGCGACCAGCTCCTTGCCGGTGCCGCTCTCGCCCGCGATCATCACGGTGAGATCGGTCTGCATCAGCCGCGCCAGCACGCGGTAAATGTCCTGCATCGCCGGCGAGCGGCCCACGAGCGGGATGTTGTCGGCGTCCTCGCCCAGACCCTTGAGCGCGTTCTCCGGCTTCTTCGGCTCGGACAAGGCGCGGCCGACGATGGAGATCAGCTCCTTCAGGTCGAAGGGCTTGGGCAGATATTCATAGGCGCCCTTCTCCGAGGCGCGGATCGCAGTCATGAACGTGTTCTGCGCGCTCATGACGATGACCGGCAGATCGGGCCGCACCTTCTTGATGCGGGGCAGCAGGTCGAAGGCGTTCTCGTCCGGCATCACCACATCGGTGATAACGAGGTCGCCGTCGCCCTGGCTGACCCAGCGCCACAGCGTCGCCGCGTTACCGCAGGAGCGCACCTCATAGCCCGCCCGCGACAGCGCCTGATTGAGCACGGTGCGGATGGCAGCGTCGTCATCGGCAACCAGGATACTTCCCGTCGGCATGGCGGTTCTCAACTCTTCTCGTCACCGCGGCTGGCGCGGTACATGGGCATGAGGACACGGAAGGTGGTGCGGCGGGGCTGGCTGTCGCATTCGATGATGCCGCCATGGTCGCCGACGATCTTCGCCACCAGAGCGAGGCCGAGCCCGGTGCCGGTCGGCTTGGTGGTGACGAAGGGATCGAACAGATGCGGCATCAGGTCCTCCGGCACGCCGGGACCGTTGTCGCGCACACAGAATTCCAGCGGCAGGCTCACCCGCGCTGGCGCGCCCGGCATCATCAGTCGCACGCCGGGGCGGAAGGCGGTGGTGAGCTGGATCTCGCCATCGGGCGAATCGCCAATGGCTTCGGCGGCGTTCTTCACCAGATTGAGGAACACCTGAATCAGCTGGTCGCGATTGGCCAGTACCGGGGGCAGCGAGGGGTCGTATTCCTCGACAAAGCGGATATGGCGGGCAAAGCCGGTGGTCGCCAGCGTCCGCACATGCTCCAGGACCGCGTGGATGTTGACCGGCTCGCGCTCGATCGGCCGCTCGTCGGAGAACACCTCCATGCGGTCGACCAGCTTGACGATCCGGTCGGCCTCGTCGGTGATCAGCCGGGTCAGCGAGCGGTCGTCGTCGCTGGCCGAGAGTTCGAGCAGCTGCGCCGCGCCGCGAATGCCCGAGAGCGGGTTCTTGATCTCATGCGCCAGCATCGAGGCCAGCGCCGTCACCGAGCGGGCGGCGCCGCGATGGGTGAGCTGCCGATCCATCTTGTCGGCGATGGTGCGCTCCTGCAGCATGATGACGACATGGCCCGCCACCTCGGACAAGGGCGCGACATGAATGTCGACAATGCGCTCGCCGCCATTGCGCGGGGTGCCGAGATCGACCCGATACTCGTTCACCGCCGCCCCGCGCGTGCGCACCTGTTCCACCAGCGACAGGATCGGGCTGCCAAAGGGCACGAATTCCTGCAGCCTGTGCCGCACCAGCACGGCCAGAGACGCCTCGAAAAAGGCCTCGGCCGCCACATTGGCGTCCACCAGCCGGTTGTCTTCCGCCACCGTGATCACCGGATGCGGAAGCGCATTCACGACGGCTTCCGCGGTCGCGCTGCCCGCGCGCGGGCCAGGCCGTTGCGAGGAAACCGAACTCATGCAGCTTCTCTCCATCCAATGTCGTCATAGGCATCGTGGAGTCCGGTGACGACACGCGCCGGATCCTCGAGGGTGAGAAGGCGCTGGCGCCAGCCGGCCGCCATTTCCGGCGGACGGCCGGCGCTGGCGACCGCCGCGGCAAGCGACCAGCCGATGTGCTTGCGGGCGCAGCGCATGCCGAGGTCGCGCCCGTAATGCGACAGCCAGCCCTCATACAGCTCGATCAGCACATCGCGCTGTTCAGCGAGCGGCGGGTCCTCCGGGACAAGGCCGCTGCGCAGATAGGCGGCGACCTGGCCGGGAAACCACGGGCGGCCCTGCGCGCCACGGCCGATCATCACCCCATCGGCACCGGAGGCCGCGAGCATGGCCGGCGCGTCCTCCGCCGCCACGAGGTCGCCATTCGCCAGCACGGGAATGGCGACCGCCTCCTTGACCGCGCGGATCGCCGCCCAGTCGGCGCGGCCGGTGTAGAACTGGCAGCGCGTGCGCCCGTGAATGGTGATCATCGTGACGCCGAGCGCTTCCGCACGGCGGGCGAGTTCCGGAGCGACCGTCGCCGCGTCGTCCCAGCCGAGGCGGGTCTTCAGCGTTACCGGCACGTCCACCGCCTCGACCACGGCGGCGATAAGCCGGGTCGCGAGATCGAGGTCGCGCAGCAACGCCGAGCCGGCGAGCCCCGTCGTGACGCGCTTGGCCGGGCAGCCCATATTGATGTCGATGAGGGCGGCGCCGGCGGCTTCGGCGAGGCGGGCGGCGCGCCCCAGTGATTCGGGCTCATTGCCGGCGAGCTGGACGGCGTGGACCGCCACTCCCGCCCCTTCCGACCGCAGCACCGTCTCCTCATGCCCGGTCTCGAAGGCGCCGGCAGCGACCATTTCGGAAACGGCGAGCGAGGCGCCATAGCGCAAGGCCATGCGCCGCATCGGGGCATCGGTAATGCCGGCCATGGGCGCGAGCACCACTGCCCCCGGCAGCGCGACGCGGCCGATGTGAAGATTGCCGACGGGAGAAGAATAAGGGGTCAAGCGGCGATCACTCGATGCACATTAAATAAGCCCGACCAGCGGTGCCTAGATAATAGCCATGCTGAGCGCGTCATCAACCCATGCGAAGGGCGTAAGCCAAATCTTTTGCAATCAGACGCCGCTTTTGCGCTAAACGAGCCGGCAGGGCAAGTCTGGGCTGCTGCGGCGGCAGTCAGCAAAGGGGCGGAAACCGAGGCGATGCGGACGGACGTGATCGTGGTGGCGGCAGGCAACGGCCTGCGGGCGGGCGAGGGGCGGCCCAAGCAGTACCGACCGCTCGGCGGTATACAGGTGCTGCGTCACACGCTGATGGCTTTTCTCGGCCAGCCCGGCATCCGCCATGTCCTGCCGGTGATTTCGCCCGAACATGCCGCCTTGTGCGCCAGCGCCCTCGCCGGCCTCGACGGCGTGCTGCCGCCGGTGGCGGGCGGGGCGACGCGGCAGGCCTCGGTGCGCGCAGGGCTCGACGCGCTGGCGCAGGACCCGCCCGACCTCGTGCTGATCCATGATGCGGCGCGTCCTTTCGTCTCGCCCCGGCTGGTGGCGCAGGCGATCGCCACCGCCGCCTCCGAGGGCGCTGGCGTGCCGGCCCTGCCGGTGGTCGACACGCTGAAAGCGCTCGGCGAGGACGGCTTCCTTGCGACCGGCCCGGATCGGAGTGCCGTGCGCGGGGTCCAGACCCCGCAGGCGTTCCGCTACGACCTCATCCGCGCCGCGCATCGCGCGCAGGCGGGGGCGGACGACCTGACCGACGACGCCGCCGTGGCCGAGGCCGCCGGCCACCGCGTCGCCGCCTTCCCCGGCGATCCCGCCAATTTCAAGCTCACCACGCGGGAGGATTTCGTGACCGCCGAACGCCATTTGCTGGCCGAACTCGCCGATGTCCGCACCGCGACCGGCTTCGACGTGCATGCCTTCGGACCCGGCGACCATGTGATGCTGGGTGGCGTGCGGATTCCGCACGATTTCGCTCTTGCCGGCCATTCCGATGCCGATGTGGTGCTGCACGCGCTCACCGATGCGCTGCTCGGCACCATCGGCAGCGGGGATATCGGCCATCATTTCCCGCCCTCCGATCCGCAATGGAAGGGCGCGGCCTCCGACCAGTTTCTCGCCCATGCCGCCTCGCTGGTGCGCGCCGCCGGCGGGCGCATCGCCCATCTCGACGCCACCGTGATCTGCGAAGCGCCGAAGATCGGGCCGCACCGCGAGGCGATGCGCGCGCGCATCGCCGCCATCGTTGACATTCCCGTGGCGCGCGTCAGCGTGAAGGCGACGACCAGCGAGCGGCTGGGCTTCACCGGGCGTCGCGAGGGTATCGCCTCCCTCGCTGCCGCGACGGTGCGCCTGCCCTGGATCGACTGAGAGGAGCGCGGATGCACGGCCCCGAGACAGACGCGGCGCAGGACGTCCTCGCAGGTGAGGCGACGCGTGTGCTGGACCTGTGCCGGGCGCGCGGGCTCACCGTCGCCACCGCCGAATCCTGCACCGGCGGCCTCGTCGCCGCCGCCCTCACCGCGATTGCCGGCTCGTCCGACGTGGTGGACCGCGGCGTCGTCACCTATTCCAACGCGGCCAAGCGGGAGATGCTCGGCGTCTCCGCCGCGACGCTGGAGGCCCATGGTGCGGTGAGCGAAGAGACCGCGCGCGAAATGGTCGACGGCCTGCTGCGGATCGCCGGGACCTCGCTTGGCGTCTCCGTCACCGGCATTGCCGGTCCCGGCGGCGGCTCGGAGGCGAAGCCGGTCGGCCTCGTGCATTTCGCCGCCGGCACCCGTGAGGGCAAGGTGATCGCCCGTCGCGAGGTCTTTGCCGGGCAGGACCGGGCCGGCGTGCGGCGCCTCGCCACCCTCACGGCCCTCGCTATGCTGGCGGAGCTCGCCGGCACGCAGGACTGAGGGAAGCTCCAATTGGGCCTTGTAATCAAAGGCGATAGGGGCAAGCTGTCATTGTGTTAACAAGCTAATGGCGGCGATGCGGCTGGCGATTGTCTCGCATATTCCGGTCTATCCCACGACGGCCGGCAACCGGGCGCGTGTGCTCGGCCTGATTCAGGCGCTGCAGGGCCTCGGCCATGAGGTGATCTTCATCCAGATCCCCAGCGGCCCTTTCGACGCCCCCGAAAGCGCCGCCCGCCACGAGGCGCTGGTCGGCCGCGGCAACTACTATGACCTCACCCGTCTTTCCACGCCGGCGCGCCTCGCCAAATGGCTGAAGGTGTTTCCGGTACGGGCGGTGTCGCGCCTGTCGAAAGCCCTGGGAATCGACACGCCCTGCCGCCACTGGCGCCCGCTCGATTCGCATATTTCGCCGGAATCGGTCAGGGCCGCGCAGGCGATCGTCGTCGCGCGCGGCTGCGATGTCTGTCTGGTCGAGTATGTGTTTCATTCCGCGGTTCTGGTCGACCTGCCAGCGCCCGTGCGGACGCTGATCGACACGCATGACCAGTTCTCCAACCGACATGTCGGCTATGCCGCCAACGGGCTTGGCGGCGCCTATTGGATATCGCTGCGTCCCGAGGCGGAACGGCGGGGACTGATGCGCGCCGACGGCGTGCTCGCCATCCAGGACGACGAGGCGCAGGCCTTCACCCGGCTGCTGCAAGGCCAGCCCTCCCCGCCTCTCGTGCGGGTGGTGAGCCATTTTTTGCCCGCCATCGAGCCGCGCACCGACCGCGGCCCGCCGCACCGGGCGGCCTTCATCGCCTCGTCCAACAGCGCCAACACTCACGCCCTGGGCCTGTTTCTGCAATGGGGCCTGCCGGAGGTGCTGCGCCGCGACCCGGCTTTCCGCCTGATCCTCGCCGGCGGCATTTGCGGCGAGGTGCCGGACCATCCGCAGATGGACAAGATCGGCCATTTCGAGCGGCTGGGCGACGTGTTTGCACGCGCTCCCGTCTCGCTCAACCCGGTGCTGAGCGGCTCCGGCATTTCGGTAAAGGCGCTGGAATCGCTGGCCGCCGGCGCGCCGGTGGTGGCCACCGAAACCGGCGCGCGCGGGCTCGGCGCACTGGCCGGCGACGGGCTGCACATCCTGCCGGACGGCGACTGGGCCGCCTATGCCGAAGCGCTCACCGCGCTGACGCTGGACCCGGAGCGCTGCGCGCACGCCGGCGCGCAGGCGCGGCTTGCGGCGGCGGACTGGAACCAGCGCCAGCGCGTGGGGCTGGAAGAACTGCTCGCCGATGAGACGCCCCGACGCCGGCGGAATTGACGGCTGCGACGCGAGGAGGCGATCACCTGCCGCCCCCGGCGGGAAGGGCCGCGAGAACGGCCCGAAGCTGGGCGTGCTGCTCCTCGTTCCACCGCTCGGCGTCGGCACGGCAGCTGTGTCCCAGCCGGCGACGCTGCACGCCGTCGCTCAACAGGCCCAGCAGCATCTGCGCGAGCCCTTCAGGGTCGCCGTCGGGGCAGACCTTGATGCCCGAGCGGAACCTTTCAGGCACCCCCCGGGCGCCGGTTTCCGTGCTCACCACGGGAACGCCGGCCGCCATGGCGTCAAGCAGCTTGATGTTGATGCCGGTTCCCATGACCATCGCGTTGATGAGCAAGGGGGCCATTTCGAACGCCTCCCGCACCTCCTCCACGCGACCCAGCTTGAGGACAGCCGGGTGATCCTCCACCGCCTCGCAGACCTTGCCCGCCAGCACGAGCCGGAAATCGGGCATGGTCCGCAGCACCAGAGGCAGGACCTGGTCGATCAACATGCGGCACGAGCGCACATTGGAGGCGTTGCGCGACCCCAGAAAGAGCGCGCGCCGGCCCTCGTGCTCCCCCACGGGCGGGGCCGAAAGGTCGACGAAGTGGCTGACCACCGCGACCTGCGGGTTTCGCGGATGAGACCCCAACTGCCGGCGGAAGAGGTCCGCCTCCTGTTGCTGGATGGCGAGGATGACATCGGCCCGGCGAAAACCCGCAACCTCATCGCCGGGGCGCAAGAACATCCACTCCCGCGCCCGTGCCTTTCCGGAACGCAGGGCCGTCTCCTGCTCCGAATAGCTGTCGTGCGTGTCGATGATGTAGCTCGTCCGGTCGGGGCGAGGTTCGAGCGCGACAAACGAATAGTGGACATATTCGATCAGCACGACATCGGGCTGCACGGCCTCCATCACCGCCTGGATGCGCCGCCGCCACCCGTAGCGGGCCCGCTCGTCGAGCCGGGCATAGGTGCCTTTCGGCATTCCCAGCATCCGGCACGCCTTGCGCGCGAGGCGCCGGGGCAGCCAGCGCAGCAAGAACAGCAAACCGGCCACTTCCCCCTCCGGCCACACCTCGTGGAGCCGGTCCTCGCCGAACTCGGCGATCATGGCGGCGCGATCGTCCGAGCTGTCTTCGCCCGCACGCAACCAGACGAAGGAAAGGTCATGCCCCTGCTCCCGCACGGCACGGGACAGCGCGAGAATGCGGCTGCGGTTTCCCTCATGCGCCGGAACAGGGGGAACGGCCGAGAACATGGCAATCTTCATGCTTGAAAACATATCGGTTCAGCGGTGATACGTCACCGGCACGGCGGGCGCCGATCACAGGCCGACGGGGTTGTGTGATCAGGACCTCGCCGGCCCATCGGGGGAAGCTTCGTGTCAACGCCTCGGCCCACACTGGTCACCATTGCCACTGACGGCTTTCAGTATCTCTGGCTGCACTGCGTCGAAAGCCAGCAGCACTACGCCGCCCGCCACGGCTGCGACCATCAGCTGATGACGACGAATGCCTATCCCGCGCTGCCTCCGCACTGGGCGAAAGTGACGGCGTGCCAGGCGCTCCTGACGCAGGGCCACGACGTTTTTCTGCTTGATTGCGATGTCTGCATCCGCGCCCATGCCCCGCGCTTCACCGATCTGCTCGAGCGGGAGCCGGGCTACGACATCTTCATCGCCAATGGGTGGTCTGGCCGGCCGAATTCGGGGGTGGTCGTGTTCCGCGGCGGCGCCCATTCCACGGCCGCCGCCTTCCTGGATCGATGCCTCGCGAACCGGCACAAGCAGCTACCGGCAGAAGACCGGGTCACCGCTCACGGCGAGAACGGTCACTTCATCCATTTTCTCAAGGAAGAGCCGTTCCGCCTCAAGACGTTCCTCCTTGATGACCGGTGGAACAAGATCGTGCCGCCCGCGATCTCCGGCGATTTCATCATTCACTATACCGGACCGATGCGGGCCCAGGGTGGAGCGATGGATGGCTGCATGCCGCTCCCCGCCCCCGCCGCGACGCGCTTACGCCTACCTCTTGGCGAATGGGCAGTGAGTGCCTGTCGCCGCCTGTGGCAGCCAGTGAAAAGCCGGCTCAACATCCTCGGAATGGCCAGCGCTGCGCCGGGACCCGCTCCGGCCGGGACGCTCTCAATGCCATGGTGGAGCGCCTTGCAAAGGGAACGGCAGACCCCTTTGGCGCGGCTGATCCGGCACCTGCTCGCATCAGGTGATGTCGTACTCGACGCCGGAACGCGCAATGGCGCCTTCACGCGCCTAGCCGCCGCCGCCATCGGCCGCCAGGGCCAGTTCCTCACCCTGGGCAGCGGATGCCCGCTGGAAACGATCCTGTCCGCGCTCGACGAGCGGCCGGTCAGCCTGCTCAGGTTCGACCTCGAACCGCTTGGCGTTGAAGGCCTGAAGCGCCTCGGCGTCGCCCTCTCGGCGCGGCCGCGGCCCTATCTCATGCTCGACCTCGCCCCCTCCCGGCTGGAGGCAAGCAACATCTCTTTGGGCGACGTGGCGCGAATCCTCTACGAGAGCGGCCTTGTGCTACGCGAAATCAGGGATGACCATACGCTTGGCCCCCGGGGATTCATGGATAGGGAACGTCCCAAGAGCTACCTCGCCGCGGATGACGCAGGCTGGCGAGAGCTGGAAACGCCCGCCGCCGACACGCCGCCGTCGGCGCCAGATCACACGCCGCTGGGCTCAGCGCGCTGGTCTTAGAAGGGTTGCGCATTCTGCCGAACTAAGCCGGATATGACGAACCGCTCACCGCGCCTTGCCCCAGAAAGCTGCGCATGGGCTTCAGTAGGTGGAGAACTGGGCCGGAGGCTGGAATTGGCAGCAAAGAACGATCAAGGATTTGCAGAATCAACGCGACAGATCGACGATCGGCCCACATTGCAGCATACTGAGCGTTCAATTTACATGAGTGACGATCAAAACCACCGCATTTAGAGTTTTCATAGATGGCGACAAAATGAATACCCATTCAGACACTGCAACCAGAGGACGATTCAACAATATTTTTGTTGTTGGATCACCTCAACAATACCTATTCGCAAAAGTAATAAGCAATGCCCTGGACGGGACCTCCATTTTCATCGAAAACGGTTCAGCCGGGCGCTTTAAAGATACCTACAATAAAATTGATATTATACTTGATATGCCTACAATTCCTATTATTGATTATAATTCCATCGAAATTAATAAAATGCACACAAATAGGATTTTTATTTCCAACAGATTTAACAGCATTGATATTGATATATTTTTATTATTGAGAGAAAATTCGAAAATTATGTGTATTTACGAGGACGGAATCGCATTTTATCTGCCATACGCATTTTTTAATAATACATTGAGCGACAACAATAAAATTTTACGTTTTAAAAATTACTCAAAGTATTATTTACACGCATTTACATCTATTAAACGGTACAAGCCAAATTTCTTGCCAATGACAATTTTCGACGAAGCGCACATCGCATTCCCTGACAGCCTAAAGAAATATGAGGGTCGGGTTTTTGATATTCTTCCATACCTCAAATCGCATCTGCATTCACCAAAACCGAACCGTCTGCGCACATGCGTGTTTATGTCACAATGTATAGTTAAAGATAATTTGACTACGTCGCAAGCATACAAAAATTATGTCATTTCTAATCTATGTAAAATTAGAGAACATTACGATAACGTATATTATAAACCACACCCGCGAGATGACAACGATCTTACTACGTCAATCCTCGCATCCAGCGGAGTAGACACACTGCCATCGCCATACGATCAGATTCCTATTGAGATATTCTGTGGTCACTTTGAGAATACAGATCTTTATGGATTCGGGACGTCAGCACTAGCTTACGCAGCTACTCTATTTGGATCACGATCCTATACCTTGATACCTTCATATTTGAAGGCGGTTCCAAATCAACGCCTTGCCGATCTATGGAGTGATGTGCATGGGCTGCTCAAACCTTACGGCATCATCGAATACACGCCATAGCAACCGATTCGCGTTGGACCAAGGCTGAAATCTGTCCCCTACCCCACCACCTCGCGCCGGCCATACACCTGGTCGGCGCGGTGCTCGAAGGCTTCGGCGAAGCGGCGGAAGGCGGCGTCGAACATCGCGCCCATCAACAGGCCGAGCGTGCGCGAGCGGAATTCATAGGAAATGAAGAACTCGACCTCGCTGACCGCCTCGCTCTCCGGCCGGAAGGTCCAGCGGTTTTCGAGCCGGCTGAACGGGCCGTCGAGATATTCCACCACAATGGACAGGCGCGGCCGGTCGAGCGTGACCCGGCTGGCGAAGCTCTCGCGGAACATCTTGTAGGCCACGGTCATGTCGGCGACGAGGATGTCCACCCCCTCCCCGCTGGCTACCCGGCGGCGCACATGCAGGCTCTCGCACAGGGGCACGAATTCCGGGTAGCGCTCCACGTCCGCCACCAGGTCGAACATGTCGGTGGCGGAGTGGCGCACGCGCCGCTTATTGGTGAAGGACGGCATGGTCAGGCGGGAACCGTCGCCGACGCCACTCCCGCGCCCACGGCCGCCTTGCCGGCCCGCGCCGCGCGCAGCCGGGCGAAATCCTCGCCTGCATGGTGGGAGGAGCGCGTCAGCGGGCTCGACGACACCATGAGGAAGCCCTTGGCATAGGCCACCGTCTCGTAGGACTTGAACTCCTCCGGCGTCACGAAGGCCATGACCGGGTGGTGCTTGCGGGTCGGCTGCAGATACTGGCCGATGGTCATGAAGTCGATATCGGCGGAGCGCAGATCGTCCATCAGCTGCAGCACCTCGTGCCGCACCTCGCCCAGCCCCACCATGATGCCGGATTTGGTGAAGATGGAGGGATCGAGCTCCTTCACCCGCTGCAGCAGGCGCAGCGAATGGAAATAGCGCGCGCCCGGCCGCACCTTGAGATAGAGCGAGGGCACGCATTCGAGATTGTGGTTGAACACGTCCGGCCGCGCCTCGACCACGACTTCCAGAGCCCCCTCCTTGCGCAGGAAATCGGGGGTGAGAATTTCGATGGTGGTTTTCGGACTAGTGGCGCGGATGGCGCGGATGGTGCGGGCGAAATGCTCGGCGCCGCCATCGGCGAGATCGTCGCGGTCCACCGAGGTGACGACGACATGTTCCAGCCCCAGCCGGGCCACCGCGTCCGCCACCTTCTGCGGCTCGTCGCGGTCAAGCGGGCCGGGCATGCCGGTGCGGACATTGCAGAAGGCACAGGCGCGGGTGCAGGTGTCGCCCATGATCATGAAGGTGGCGTGCTTCTTCTGCCAGCACTCGCCAATATTGGGGCAGCTCGCCTCTTCGCACACGGTGACGAGGCCGTTGGCGCGGACGATGTCCGCCGTCTCCTGCCAGCCGGGCGTGCCGGGGGCGCGAACGCGGATCCAGTCCGGCTTCTTCAGCACCGGCGTTTCCGCCCGCTTCGCCTTCTCAGGGTGGCGGGGCTTCTCCAGCGCGCGGTTCAGAGTGTTGAGAACGACGACCATTGACGACTTTCCCGGACCGCAAGGCCAAAGCGGCCTTCAGGGTCCTTGCTAGTTCAGGGCCGCAGCGGCGTCGACCGGCGCCGCTGCACGACGCCCCTGCGTCAGCGGCGGAACAGGCCGAGCAGGAACAGCAGCACGATGGCGCCGACGGTCGAGACGATCAAGCTCCCGATCCACCCCGCCGCGACATTGATGTTCAGCGCCGAGAACAGCACCGCGCCGAGAAAAGACCCGATGATGCCGACGATGAGATTGGTCAGCAGCCCGTGGCTGCGCCCCATCGTCCGCTCGGCGATCCAGCCGGCGAGAATGCCGATGATGATCGTCGCAAAGAACCCCACGCCCGTCATGTCACGTCCCCATCAGGCCCATGTTGCGCGTGCATGTGGCGTTCCGCGCGGCCGAGAACAAGGGCGGCACGCGGCCGCCCCTCACCCTCAGACGTGGATCGCCCGCCCATAGGCGCTGAGCACGCTTTCATGCATCGTTTCAGAAACTGTCGGGTGCGGGAAGACCGCGTTGATCAGCTCTTCCTCGGTGGTTTCCAGATTCATCGCCAGCACGAAGCCCTGAATGAGCTCGGTGACCTCGGCGCCGACGAGATGCGCGCCCAGCAGGCGGCCAGTCTTGGCGTCGAAAATGGTCTTCACCAGCCCGTCCGGCTCGCCCAGCGCCACCGCCTTGCCATTGCCGATGAAGGGGAAGCGGCCGACCTTGATCTCGAAGCCGGCTTCCTTCGCCTTCTTCTCGGTGAGACCGACGGAGGCGATCTGCGGCATGCAATAGGTGCAGCCGGGAATCATCAGCTTGTCCATGGCATGGGCATGCTTGCCGGCAATGGCCTCGGCGGCGATCACGCCCTCATGCTCGGCCTTGTGCGCCAGCATGGGCGGGCCGGCGACATCGCCGATCGCCCAGACACCCGGCACATTGGTGCGGCACAGGCCGTCGACCACCACGCAGCCGCGGTCAGTCTTCACGCCGAGCGTCTCAAGGCCGAGATTTTCGATATTGCCGACCACCCCGACGGCGGAGATCAGCCGCTCGGCGGTGAGGGTCTCGACCTTGCCGTCGGCGGTCTCGATGGTGGCGGTGACGCTGTCGGCGCCCTTCACCACCTTGGAGACCTTGGCGCCGGTGAGGATTTTGATGCCCTGCTTCTCGAAGCGCTTGCGCGCGTGCTCGGCGATCTCGGCATCCTCGACGGGCAGGATCTGCGGCAGCAACTCGACGATGGTCACGTCCGAACCCATCGTCTTGTAGAAGGTAGCGAATTCGACGCCGATGGCGCCCGAGCCCATGATCAGCAGCGATTTCGGCACGCTCGCCGGCGCCAGCGCCTCGAAATAGGTCCAGATCAGCTTCTTATCCGGCTCGATGCCCGGCAGCGCGCGCGGGCGGGCGCCGGTGGCGATGACGATGTTCTTGGCGGTGTATTCGCCAGCCGCCAGCGCGCCCTTCGGCGCCGGCTCGGCCACGGGCGCCACCGTCACCTTGCCCGGCGCGGTGAGGCTCGCCTGCCCCCAGATCACGTCGACCTTGTTCTTCTTGAGCAGGAAGCCGACGCCATTGCTCATCTGCGCCGCGATGCCGCGCGAGCGCTTGACGACGCCTGAAATGTCGACGCCGAACTTCTCGGCGACGAGGCCGTAATCCTTGGCGTGCTCGATATAGTGGAAAATCTCCGCCGAGCGCAGCAGCGCCTTGGCGGGGATGCAGCCCCAGTTCGGGCAGATGCCGCCAATATGGGTGCGCTCGATGACGCCGACCTTGAGGCCGAGCTGCGCCGCGCGGATGGCGCCGACATAGCCGCCGGGGCCGGAGCCGATGAAGAGAACGTCGTAACTATTCGCCATGATCGTTCCTCAGACCAGCATCGACATGGGCTTTTCGATGATCGCCTTGAAGGCGCCGATCAGCTGCGCGCCCATGGCGCCGTCCATCACCCGGTGGTCGCAGGAAATGGTGACGGTCATGACCGTCGCCACTGCCAGCTCACCCTTCTTCACCACCGCCCGCTGCTCGCTGGCGCCCACCGCGAGGATGGTGGCGTGCGGCGGGTTGATGATGGCGGTGAAGTCCTTGATGCCGAACATGCCCAGGTTCGAGATCGCCGAGGAGCCGCCCTGATATTCGTGCGGCATCAGCTTCTTGTTGCGGGCGCGGGCGGCGAAGTCGCGGGTCTCGTTGGAGATCGCCGACAGCGTCTTGGTCTCGGCCTTGCGGATGATCGGGGTCAGCAGGCCCTTGCCGCCGTCGATCGCCACCGCGACGCCGATGTCAGAATGCTTGAGCTTGAGGTAGCGGTCGCCGCCCCACACCATGTTGGCATCCGGCACCTGCTGGAAGGCGAGCGCATAGGCCTTGATGACGAAGTCATTGACCGAGAGCTTGTAGGCCGGCTTGCCGTCCTTCTCCGGTGCCGCCTTGTTCAGTTCCTCACGCAGCTTCAACAGCGCGTCCACGTCGCAATCGACGGTGAGGTAGAAGGTCGGCACCGTCTGCCGCGCCTCGGTCATGCGCTGGGCGATGACACGACGCATGGCGTCGAGCGGCACTTCCTCATAGGTGCCGGCCTCGTAGAAGGTCTTCACCTGCTCCAGTAGCGCGCTGTTCGACACCGGCGCCGGCGCCGCGGCCGGGGCGGGCGTGGCCGCGGCCGGAGCGGCTGCCGCCGTCGCGGGCGCCTTGGCGGCGCCGCCGGCGGGAGCGGCCTCGACATCGGCGGCAACGACGCGGCCATGCGGACCGGAACCCTTCACCGAAGCGAGGTCGACACCCTTCTCCTTGGCAAGGCGACGCGCCAGCGGCGAGGCAAACACACGCTCGCCAGACGCGGCGGGAGCCGCAGCCGGTGCCGCAGGAGCGGCCGGGGGAGCGGGGGCCGGCGCGGCTGCCGCCTTTGGCGCCTCAGTCTTGGGCGCTTCAGCCTTGGGAGCCTCGGCCTTGGGCGCTTCCGCCGGCGCCTTGGCCGGGGCCGCGCCGCCGCCGGCGGCCACCGCCTTCACATCCTCGCCCTCGGTGGCGAGAACGGCGATGATCTGGTTCACCGGCACATCGGCGGTGCCTTCCGGCACCACGATCTTCGCCAGCGTGCCCTCGTCGATGGCCTCGACCTCCATCGTGGCCTTGTCGGTCTCGATTTCGGCGATGACATCGCCGGGGGCGACCTTATCGCCCTCTTTCTTCAGCCATTTCGCGAGGTTGCCCTTCTCCATGGTGGGAGAGAGGGCCGGCATCAGGATTTCGATCGACATGGCGCTTCTCCGACCTCAGCGATAGGTGACGGCGCGGGCGGCGTCGATGACGTCCTGCACCGACGGCAAGGCCAGCTTCTCCAGATTGGCGGCGTAAGGCATGGGAACGTCCCTGCCGGTCACGCGCAGCACCGGCGCGTCGAGATAGTCGAACGCCTTCTCCATCAGCTGGGCGACGATCTCGGCGCCGACGCCGGCCTGCGGCCAGCCCTCTTCCACCGTCACGCAGCGCCCGGTCTTCTGCACCGAGGCGACGATGGCAGGCACGTCCATCGGGCGGATGGTGCGCAGGTCGATCACCTCGGCCTCGATGCCGAGCTTGGAGAGCTCTTCCGCCGCCTTGAGCGCGTAGTTCATGCCGATGGACCAGGACACCAGCGTCACGTCCTTGCCGGGACGGGCGATCTTCGCCTTGCCGATGGGAACGATGAAGTCATCCAGCTTCGGCACCGGCGAGGAGTGGCCGTAGAGGATCTCGTTCTCAAGGAAGATGATCGGGTTGGGATCGCGGATCGCCGCCTTGAGCAGGCCCTTGGCGTCCGCCGCCGTATAGGGCGCAATCACCTTGAGGCCGGGAATGTGGCTGTACCAGGCGGTGTAGTCCTGGCTGTGCTGGGCCGCGACGCGGGCCGCCGCACCGTTGGGGCCGCGGAACACGATGGAGCAGCCGATCTGGCCGCCGGACATGTAGTGGGTCTTGGCGGCGGAGTTGATGATCTGGTCGATCGCCTGCATGGCGAAATTGAACGTCATGAACTCGACGATCGGCTTCAGCCCGGCCATCGCCGCACCGACGCCGACGCCGGCGAAGCCGTGCTCGGTGATCGGCGTGTCGATGACGCGGCGGGCGCCGAATTCCTGCAGCAGGCCCTGGGTGATCTTGTAGGCACCCTGATATTCCGCGACTTCCTCGCCCATGACGAACACGTCGCTATCGCGGCGCATTTCCTCGGCCATGGCGTCGCGCAGCGCCTCGCGCATGGTCTGGCTGACCAGTTCCGTGCCTTCCGGCACGTCCGGCTCCGGCACCGCTTCCGGCTGGGGCGGGGCGGCGACGGCGGAATTGACCACGGCGGGCGTCGCCGGCGCGGACGCAGCGACCGGCGAGGGCTCGACCGGAGCGGCGGCGACCGGCGGCGCCGATTCGGCGGCCTGCGGGCTCGGCGTGCCGATGGCGGCGGCGTCCTCGCCATCGGCGAGAATGACGGCGATCGGGGTGTTCACCGCGACATCCTGCGTGCCCTCGGGCACCAGGATCTTGCCGAGGGTGCCCTCGTCAATGGCCTCGACTTCCATCGTGGCCTTGTCGGTCTCGATCTCGGCGATGACGTCGCCGGACTTGACCTGATCGCCCTCTTTCTTGAGCCACTTGGAGAGGTTGCCCTTCTCCATGGTCGGCGAGAGGGCAGGCATGAGAACTTCGGTCGGCATGGCGGCGTTCCCCAGAGAAACGTGCGTCAAAACTCGCGCGTCACGGCTTCGGTACCGGAAGCACCAGAGTGAGATTGCTGTAGACGGCCATCGAGGCGATGGCGACGAGAAGGGCGGCGAAGAAGGCGACCAGCATCTTGTTCAGCACGGTCGCTTCGGCCGAGGTGGCGCCCGCCAGATACCGCGCGCCGAACGGCCAGAACACGGCCGCCAGAACACGCGGGACGGAGGAGCCGGCGACGCGAACGATGCCGAGAGCAACGCGCGCCGCGAGAACCCACAGCACGACCGCCGCCGAGACGCCGGCGACGAGAGTGACCCAGAAGACGCTGGCCAGCATCGCGCCGCGCTCAGCGCAGGATGTCGGTGTAGAGCTCGGACGGGTCCGGCTCCGGGTCGGTGCTGGCGAAATCAGCCGCCGCGTTCATCTGGTCGCGCAGCTCGGCGTCGATCGCCTTCAGCTCTTCCTCGGTGGCCCACTTCTTTTCCAGCAGGCGGTTGCGCACCTGCTCGATCGGATCGTGCTCGGTGCGCATCTTCTGCACCTCCTCCTTCGACCGGTACTTGGCCGGGTCGGACATGGAGTGGCCGCGATAGCGGTAGGTGAGCATTTCGAGGATGTAGGGCCCCTTGCCGGAGCGGGCGAATTCGACCGCGCGCTCGCCGGCCGCCTGCACCGCCCGCACATCCATGCCGTCGACCTGCTCGCCGGGAATGTTAAAGGAGGAACCGCGCTTGGAGAAATCCGTCTGGGCGGAAGCGCGGTTCACCGCGGTGCCCATGGCGTATTTGTTGTTCTCGATGATGTAGACGACCGGCAGCTTCCAGAGCTCCGCCATATTGAAGCTCTCATAGACCTGGCCCTGATTGGCGGCGCCGTCGCCGAAATAGGCCAGGGTCACATTGCCATTGTCGCGGTAGTGATTGGCGAAGGCGAGGCCGGTACCGAGCGAGACCTGGGCGCCGACGATGCCGTGGCCGCCGAAGAAGCCCTTCTCGATGCTGAACATGTGCATCGAGCCGCCCTTGCCCTTGGAATAGCCGCCACGGCGGCCGGTGAGCTCGGCCATGACGCCCTTGGGGTCCATGCCGCAGGCCAGCATGTGGCCATGGTCGCGATAGCCGGTGATGACCTGATCGCCCTCCTTGAGGGCCGCCTGCATGCCGACGACGACGGCTTCCTGGCCGATATAGAGATGGCAGAAGCCACCAATGAGGCCCATGCCGTAGAGCTGGCCGGCCTTTTCCTCGAAGCGGCGGATTTCCAGCATCCGGCGATAGGCTTCGAGTTCCTGGTCCCGGGTGAACTCGACAACCGCCGCCGTGCCGTCCGTCCGCCGTGCGGAACTCCGGGCTGTGGCCCGGGCCGGCGCTTTCGCGGTGGGGGCTCTTCCAACGGCCGATTTGTTGGCGGCGACTGCCATGGCGCATCCTCAGCTCGGGGACAAAGTCGGCACGTTAATAACGCACCTTCGCCCCACGCGCTACGCGCTCAACGCAATGCTGCGACGCACAACATGTTGTGCGCGCAACGGTTTCCGCTATTGAACTGAATTTCAGTTCAAATGAACATTTAGCTCAAATCAAGTTAAGCGCCTGGAATAGCGTCGTTTCCTATCGGAACGAGCCTGGCATACCAGACATCGTCGTCACCGATGAATTTTAGTTTAGTTCGCCTGCGGACCCGCCGGGACGCGCAGCAGCACGAGATCCTTGGGATGCACGAGGTTCAGCAGCACGCGCGCCTGCTCGTCCAGCATGTCGGCGTCCACCAGATCGGGCGACATCAGCGCCACCTTGGCCTGCAGCGCCTGGCGCTGCGCCCGCAGCTTGTCACGCTCCTGCGTCAACTCCGCGTGCTGCTGCTCGAAGCTGCGGCGGGCCAGAAGCCCGTATTGCCCATTATAGCCCTGGAAGGCGAAATAGCCGACGAGCGCCGCCGCTCCGAGATGGAGGATGACGGTCTGGAAGAAGGAGCGCCAGCGGGTGCGAATGATCATGAGGCGAGTCTAGTCAGGCGCGGTTGAGGCGCGGTTAACGCTAATGACCAAAGCCGCTCTTTTCGCAGCGCAGCAGCGTCGGCGCCCGCACCTTTCGTGCCTCGCAGCGCGGGATGCCGGGAACGTGACACCGCTAAAGGCGTGTCGCTACCGCCCTATGTGCGGTTGTGGACGGTGGCGGTCCCACGGCGATGCTACGGTCTCACTTGCCAAGCCGGTGTGGATCGACGCCGAGCCTGAACCGGAGCAACTTCCCCGGTGGATCCGGCCCCGGCCGGACGCACGGAGGCCGATAAATGACCCGTAATGTCGAAGAACGCGCCCGCGCCCTCTGCGCCATGGACGCGCAGATGGCGGCCGTACCGTCTGACGAGATTCCGGCGCTGGTGGAGCGCCTCTGGCCCATTGCCGCGCTGGAGATCAGCGGCGGCCTGTTGGAGCCGGACGCGCCGCAAGTGCCCGACCTGCCGCGCCTACGGGCGGAATATGAGCGGCTGAAGCGCTGACCACGCCCCGCGCCCTTGCCAACCCCGCCCCGACAAAAAAGCCCCCGTCCAGGACGGGGGCTTTTCGCATTCTAGAGCGGACGTTTCTGCTGTCAGGCCAGCGACTTGATCGCCGAACGGCCGGCATAGATCGCCTGCGGGCCCAGTTCCTGCTCGATGCGCAGCAGCTGGTTGTACTTGGCGGTGCGGTCCGAGCGGGCCAGCGAGCCGGTCTTGATCTGCCCGCAATTGGTGGCGACCGCGAGATCGGCGATGGTCGAATCCTCCGTCTCGCCCGAGCGGTGCGACATGACGGCGGTGTAGCCAGCCTTGTGCGCCATCTCCACCGCGTTCAGCGTCTCGGTGAGCGAGCCGATCTGGTTGACCTTCACCAGGATCGAGTTGGCGACGCCCTGCGTGATGCCCGCCGACAGGCGGGTGACGTTGGTGACGAACAGGTCGTCGCCCACCAGCTGGCACTTGGAACCGATGGTGTCGGTGAGCAGCTTCCAGCCCGCCCAATCGTCCTCGGCCATGCCGTCCTCGATGGTGCAGATCGGGTAGCGGCCGACGAGATCGGCGAGGTACTTCACCTGCGCTTCGATATCGCGCACCGCGCCCTCGCCTTCATAATCGTACTTGCCGTTCTTGAAGAACTCGGTCGAGGCGCAGTCGAGGCCGATGAACACATCCTCGCCCGGCTTGTAGCCAGCGGTCTCGATCGCCTTGACGACGAAGGCGAGCGCGGCGTCGGCGGAGGGCAGGTTGGGGGCAAAGCCGCCCTCGTCGCCCACATTGGTGTTGTGGCCGGCGTCCTTGAGCGCCTTCTTCAGCGTGTGGAAGATTTCCGCGCCGGTGCGCAGGCCTTCCGCGAAGGTCGGGGCGCCGACCGGCAGGATCATGAATTCCTGGAAGTCGATCGGGTTGTCGGCATGGGCGCCGCCATTGATGATGTTCATCATCGGCACCGGCAGGGTGCGGGCGTTCACGCCGCCGACATAGCGGTAGAGCGGCAGGTCGCGGGCGGCCGCTGCGGCCTTGGCCAGCGCCAGCGAGACGCCCAGAATGGCGTTGGCGCCGAGGCGCGACTTGTTCGGCGTGCCGTCCAGCTCGATCAGAATCTGGTCGATGGCCGGCTGGTCCTCGGCGTCCATGCCGCCAATGGCGTCGAAGATCTCGCCATTGACCGCTTCGACAGCCTTGAGAACGCCCTTGCCGAGATAGCGCGCCTTGTCGCCGTCGCGCAGCTCGACGGCCTCATGCGCGCCGGTGGAGGCGCCCGAGGGGACGGCGGCGCGGCCCTGCGAGCCGTCTTCCAGCATCACATCCACCTCGACGGTGGGATTGCCGCGGCTGTCCAGGATTTCACGCCCAACGATATCGACGATGGCGGTCATACGTTTCCCCAATGCTCAACTCGGTCAGGATGGTCGAGGCGCTTCTACTCCGGCCATGTGACATGCGAAAGAGGTGCCAGCGACATATCGCCCGCCCCCTCCCCGCATGGAGCCCCGCCATGACCGACATCGCCGACGGCACAACCCAGCTCGGCCGCCCCACAGCCCTGCCCGCCAGCCCGGACGAGGCGGTGCTGGAGAAGGTGCCGAACCCGCACCCCGGCACGAACTACGTCGCCCGCTTCACCGCACCGGAATTCACGTCTCTGTGCCCGGTAACGGGACAGCCGGATTTCGCCCAGCTGGTGATCGACTATGTGCCGGACGGCTGGCTGGTCGAATCGAAATCGCTGAAGCTCTATCTCGGCAGCTTCCGCAACCATGGCGCCTTCCATGAGGACTGCACCGTCGCCATCGGTCTGCGACTGCACGCCTTGCTCAGCCCGCGCTGGCTGCGCATCGGCGGCTATTGGTACCCGCGCGGCGGCATCCCAATCGACGTGTTCTGGCAGAGCGGCGCGCCGCTTGAGGGCGTGTGGCTGCCGGACCAGGGCGTCGCGCCCTATCGCGGGCGGGGATGAGAGCCGCACACCGTCATCCCGGACGGCCGCAGGCCGATCCGGGATGACGGCGCGAGGCCCCTACTCCACCGTGACGGACTTCGCCAGATTGCGCGGCTGGTCGACATCCGTGCCCATCGCCACCGCCGTATGGTAGGCGAGCAGTTGCACCGGAAGGGCGTAGACAAGCGGGGTGATGAACGGGTTCATGTCCGGCAGCACCAGCGTCGCCTCGGTCTCCAGCGCCGCATGTTTCGCGCCGGCCTCATCGGTGATGAGGATGATACGCCCGCCGCGCGCCGCCACTTCCTGCATGTTCGACATGGTCTTTTCGAACACGGCGTCGTGCGGGGCGATCACCACCACGGGCATGTTCTCGTCGATCAGCGCGATCGGCCCGTGCTTGAGCTCGCCGGCGGCATAGCCCTCGGCATGGATATAGGAGATTTCCTTGAGCTTCAGCGCCCCTTCCATCGCCAGCGGGAAGGATGTGCCGCGGCCGAGATAGAGCACGTCCTTGGTCTTAGCGAAGCTGCGGGCGAGGTGCTCGATGTCGGGGCCGAGATCGAGCGCGCGATTCATCAGGCGCGGCACTTCCACCAGTGCATGCACCAGCCCCCGCTCCTCCCCCTCCGAGAGCACGCCACGCGCGCGCCCGGCCGCGACGGCCAGCGCCGCCAGCGTCGCCAGCTGGCAGGTGAAGGCCTTGGTGGAGGCAACGCCGATCTCCGGCCCGGCCAGCGTCGGCAGCACCGCATGCGCTTCGCGGGCGATGGTGGAGGTCGGCACGTTCACCACCGCGAGCAGATGCTGCTTTTCCTGCCCGGCATAGCGCAGCGAGGCGAGGGTGTCGGCGGTCTCGCCGGACTGCGAAATGACGATGGCAAGCCCATTGGCTGGCAGCGGCGCCTCGCGGTAGCGGAACTCCGAGGCGACATCGATCTCCACCGGCAGGCGCGCATAGCGCTCGAACCAGTATTTGGCGATCAGCCCGGCATAATAGGCGGTGCCGCAGGCGGCGATGGAGACGCGCTCCAGCTTGGCGAAGTCGAAAGGCAGCTCGGGCAGCTGCACCGTCTCGTTGGCCATGTCGAGGTAATGCGCCAGCGTGTGCGCGACGACCTCGGGCTGTTCGTGCATCTCCTTGGCCATGAAATGGCGGAAGGCCCCCTTCTCGATGAGGAAGGCGGTGGCGGTGGTCTTCTGCACCGCGCGCTCCACCCGATGGTTCGCGCAATCGCGGATCTCGATCCCCTTGGCGCGCAGAACCGCCCAGTCGCCATCTTCGAGATAGGCGATGGTGTCGGTGAAGGGCGCGAGCGCGATGGCGTCGGAGCCGAGATACATCTCGCCCTTGCCATAGCCGATGGCGAGCGGGCTGCCCTTGCGGGCGCCGATCAGCAGGTCTTCATCGCCGTCGAACAGAAAGGCGAGCGCGAAGGCCCCCTGAAGGCGCGGCAGCGCCGCCGCCACGGCGTCGGTGGGGCTGAGGCCGGCACGCAGTTCCCGCGTCACCAGATGGGCGACGACCTCGGTGTCGGTCTCGCTTTCGAAATTGGCGCCGCAGGCGAGGAGTTCGTCGCGCAGCTCGCGGAAATTCTCGATGATGCCGTTATGCACCACCGCGACTTCCGTGGTGGCATGGGGGTGGGCATTGGCGACGCTGGGCCGGCCATGGGTGGCCCAGCGTGTGTGGCCGATGCCGATACGCGACTCCAGCGGCGTCTGGCGCAGCACCTCTTCCAGATTGCGCAGCTTGCCTTCGGCGCGGCGGCGGGAAATGTGCCCGCCCTGCAGCGCGGCGATGCCGGCGGAATCATAACCGCGATATTCCAGCCGCTTCAGCGAGTCGATCAGGCGATCCGCAACCGGCTCGGTGCCGACAATGCCGATGATTCCACACATGAGCCGGGCCCTTTCGTGAAGCGACGATCCGCGAGGCTACGATGGCGGGTTTAACCGGCCGTCACCGAAGCGTTGAAATCAATTCCGGTGTCGCTTCGTATCGCCGGCTTCGTGTCATTTCTTCGGCGCGAGCCCGGCGGAGAGCCGCGCCCGCAGCCGCGCCGCCAGTCCCGGCTTGTTGACCTGCCGCGCCCGGCCAATGGCCAACGCGTCCGCCGGCACGTCATCGGTGATGACCGAGCCGGTGCCGATATAGGCGCCGTCGCCGACGCTCACCGGCGCCACCAGCAGGCTGTTGGTGCCGACAAAGGCGTTCGCGCCGATGGTGGTGCGGTGCTTGCGGAAGCCGTCATAATTGCAGGTGATGGTGCCCGCGCCGATATTGGTGTTCGCTCCGACACTGGAATCCCCGACATAGGACAGGTGATTCACCTTCGCGCCGGCCGCGAGGTCGGAGGCCTTGATTTCCACGAAATTGCCGACATGCACCCCCTGCCCCAGTGCCGCGCCGGGACGCAGCCGGGCGAAGGGGCCGACAATGGCGCCGGCGCCGACATGCGCGCCCTCAACATGGCTGAAGGCGCGGATCGTGGCGCCCTCCTCCACCCGCACGCCGGGGCCGAACACCACGTTCGGTTCCACGATCACATCGCGGCCGAAGGTCGTATCGGCCGAGAGGAACACGGTTTCAGGCGCCACCAGTGTCACCCCCGCTTCCAGCGCCCGCGCCCGCAGACGCCGCTGCAAAATGGCTTCCGCCTCGGCGAGCTGGGCGCGGCTGTTGACGCCGGCCACTTCCTCGGCCGCCACCTCGCACACGGCGGCGGCGCGGCCCTGCGCGCGGGCGATGGCAACCACGTCGGTAAGGTAGAATTCGCGCTTGGCATTGGCGTCGTCGACACGGTCGAGAAGGTCGAGCGCCACCCTTCCATCGAGCGCCATCAGCCCGGCATTGCACAGGCGAATCGCGCGCTCGGCCTCGCTCGCCTCCTTCTCTTCGCGAATGGCGAGAAGTTCGCCGCCTTCGGTGACGAGGCGGCCATAGCCGGTGGGGTCCGCGGGGCGGAAGCCAAGCACGGCAACACCGGCGCCCTGCGCCAGCGGCGCCCGCAGTGCGGCGAGGGTTTCCGGCTGCACCAGCGGCGTGTCGCCATACATGACGACCACATCGTCGAAACCGCGCTCCAACGCCGCCCGCGCCGCCAGCACGGCATGGGCCGTGCCGCGCCGCTCGGTTTGCACGAAGATTTCGGCCTCCGGCGCCACGCGGCGCACCTCCGTCGCCACCTTGTCGTGGTCGGGACCGATCACCACGGCGAGCCGCGCCGCGCCGGCGGCGAGCGCCGCGTCCAGCACATGCGCCACCATCGGCCGTCCGGCGACCGCGTGCAGAACCTTCGGCAGCGCCGAACGCATGCGCGTGCCCTCCCCGGCGGCGAGGACGATGACGAGAAGCTGGCGCATCGGCGGTCTCCAGAGCGGCACGCGGGACGCGGCCCGGGCAGGGCTTTCGCGGGAAGGCGCTATCTAGCCCGATGGGAACGGCGCGAAAAGACCGCCCGGCGTTCTCGGCGCCCGCCGAACCCGCGACGGCGGGTGGGGAAGCGTGTATCACCACGCGCCATGGACTCTCGCCCCAACACACGCCGCGATTCCCCGCCCGCCGCGCCCGGCCTCGCGCACGACCCGTGGGCGATCGCGGCGCTGCTGGCGATGCCGCTGTTCTTTTCCACCAATCTCATCGTCGGCCGCGCCGTGGCGGAGCTGGTGCCACCCTGGTCGCTGGCGTTCTGGCGCTGGCTGCTGGCGGTGGCGATACTCCTGCCGATGACGGCGGGCGCGCTGCTGCGCCATCGCGAACTGCTGCGGCGGGAATGGTGGCGCGTGCTGCTGCTGGGCTTTTTCGGCATGGTGCTGTGCGGCGGCAATGTCTATGTCGCGCTCCGGCACACCACTGCCGCCAATGCGACGCTGATCTACACCACCGCCACGCTGATGATCGTGGTGCTGGATGCGCTGCTGAAGCGCCAGAGACTGCCGGCGATCCAGCTGATCGGCTCTCTGGCGGGCTTCGCCGGCATCGCGTTGATCGCGGTGCATGGCGAGCTGGGCCGGCTGCTCGGCCTGCAGTTCAACAGCGGCGATCTCGGCATCTTCGTGGCGGCGGTCGCCTGGGCGATCTATTCGCTGATGCTGCGCCAGGGACCGCTGAGCCAGCTCGGCGGACAGACCGCCTTCGCCGCCAATGCCATTGCCGGCACGCTGCTGCTGGCGCCACTGGCGCTGTGGGAAGCGGCGAGCGGGGCGGCGACGCCGTGGACGCTGGAAGCGTGGGGATCGATCGCCTTTCTCGCCATCTTCCCGTCTGTGCTGGCTTTCGGATTGTTCCAGTATGCAATCAAGGTGGCCGGCGCGCCGATAACGGCGAATGTGCTCTATCTCATGCCGGTCTATGGCGTGCTGCTGGCGGTGCTGCTGCTGGGGGAGGAACTGCACCTCTACCACGCCGTGGGTTTCGTGCTGATTCTGGGCGGGGTGATTCTCGCCACCCGGCGGCGGGAACCCGCACCGCGCCCGGCGGATTGATCGCCCGGCTGCGGCATGCGATGCAGCGCCCTGCCGACGAACGCCCGCCGCAGAAGGACCGACACCGTGGCCCATCGCAGCTTCCTGCCCGGCGCCCGCGCCGCCAATGTCATCATCGCGCTCGGCGCCTTCGCCCTCGGCTGGGCGATCTATGTCCGCTATGCGCTGCTGGAACAGTCCTCGGTCGGTCTTGCCTGCCGGACGCTGGAAACCCTCACCTGCGAGACGCGGGGGACGGTGATCGCTCTGTTCAGCCAGTCGGCCTTCGGCATCGCCGCGCTGATCGGCGCCACCCTCCAGCTGATCCGCCCCTCGCTTGTGATGTTCACCCTGGCGCTGATGGCGACCTGCGCCGGGCTGGTGGTCTACAACAACAACCTCGCCGGCCTCGCCGGCGGGTTGCTGCTCATATCCTTCGCCCGGCCGTGGCGAGGCGCCAGAGGGTAAGGGCCAGCACGACGAACAGGCTGCCGGTCCACAGCGCCTGCCAGTTCGCCAGCGTCTCGTTCAGCGGCACATAGAGGCCGGCGGCGAGGAACAGCCCGGCGGCAATCGCCTCCGCCTGCCGCCCCTCGGTGACGCGTCCGGGCCCGGCGACCACGGCGTAGAAGGCGAAGGCGGTGATGATCGGCGTCAGCCCGGCGAACTGGAAATCCTTGTAGCGCGGATCGAACACCAGCCCGAAGCCGATCTGCGCGGCGAGCACGATCGAGGCCGCGAGCACCAGCGCCAGGCAGCGATCGAAGAAGGGCGCGCCGGGCGTCGCCTCGCTGTTGAGCGCCAGCGTCAGGGTGATGAGGCGGGTGCGCCGCCCGACCGCGACCGCGCAGGCCATCGGCACCAGCAGCGCCAGCCCGACCAGCGCCGCGCCGCGGATCCAGCCGCCGACGCCGAGGCTCTCGCCGGGCACCGATGCCAGAAGCCGGCCGATCATCAGCCCGGCGAAGAAGGCGATGCCGGCCACCGCCGACCATTCCCGCACGCCAAGCGGCCGTCCGCCCGCGCGCCGCCCGGCCCAGCCGGCGAGCGCGAACAGGACGCCGGCGAAGCCCACGCCGAGCGCCGCCTGCGCCATCCAATAGGGATGGTCGGAGACCGGCTCACCCCAGGTGAACTTGAATTCGCGCGTATAGGCGTCGAGGAAGCCCCAATGCCCGCCGACCGTGCCCTCAAGCACCCGCTTCCACGGCTGGTCGAAAGCCTCGATGACGTTGAGCCGGTAGTTCTTGGCCTTGGCGAGCGCCAGCAATTCCTGAATCACATTGGCCTGGTTGGACGGTGAGGGCAGCGCCCCTTCGCGCATGCGGCCCTCGCTCGGCCAGCCGGTCTCGCCGATGAGAATATCCTTGCCGGCGAAGATTTCGCCGACATGCTCGCGGATTTCGCCGAGATGGGCGACAGAGTCCTCGGCCGGCACCGGCATGTCTTCCCAGAACGGCAAGATGTGGACGGTGACGAAGTCCACCGAATCTGCGAGCGAGCGGTTGCGCTCCCAGAACTCCCAGACATCGGCATAGGTGACGGGGACTTCCGGCGGAATCTTCGCCTTCACCTCTTTCAGGAAACCGGCAATGTCGTTGGCCGATTGCTCGCCGCGCAGGAGAACCTCATTGCCGACGATGACGGCCTTGACGACATCCGGGTTCTCCTTCGCCGCCTTGATGCCGCCTTCGATCTCGGCGCGGTTGCGCACGGGATCGGCGGCGATCCAGATACCCTGGAGCACGGTGAGGCCATGCTTGCGTGCGAGCTCCGGCACGGCGGCAAGGCCGGCCTGGATCGAGGAATAGGTCCGCACGCAGTGGGTGATCTTGGACAGGCGGGCAAGATCATCGTCGATCTGCTCCGGGGAGAACGCCACATCCTCGGTGAACGGGCTCTGCCCGGGCCGGAACGGGGCATAGGAGACGCAGGGCAGCTTCTCGCTCGCCGCCATCGGGGCGAAAGGTGCCGGCACCGGCTGCCCGAGCCACGCCCAGACAGCGACAATCGCCGCGCAGACGAGGGCGGCGAGGGCAAGGGGCAGTCGCATGCGAGACATCTCCGCCAGGGACGCGCCGAGCGGGCTCGGTCGCGAGGGGCTTCGTCAAAGGGCGTGGGCACGGGTGTTACGGCTCGTCCACCCTGCCGGGTAACGGGGCTTTGCGGCCACGGCAAGAGGCGTGTGCAAAGCTATGAAATTTTGCGTCGCCTGCGGCGCTCGGCACCCGCCGTCATGCTGACAAATTCGATTGCTTCTCCTACTGTCCTCGCCGGTCCGGTGTTTCCTCTTTTGCGTGTGACGTTTCTCCCATGGTGTGCTCCGTACGTCCCTTCGCCGCCGCCCTGTTCGGTGGCCTGATCCTGATGTCTGCAGCGGCCGGCGGCGCGTGGGCGCAAAGCGCTCCCCCGGAGCAGAAGGCCGCCGAACAGAAGTCGCCGGAGGAACAGGCGAAGGAAGAGGCGCAGCGCCGCTCGGTAGAGGAATATGCCGAGGCGGCCAAGCTACCGGGCAATGCTGGCCTGCCGGAATGCGTGTGGTCCGGACGCCGCATCGCCATGCTGCTGTGGCGCGACGACATCGACACCGCCCGCCGGCATCTCGAACTCTATGAGCGCTTTGGCTGCCCGACCGAGCATCTGAAGATCGCGTTCCGCTGCCTCGTCCGCCAGGGCAATATCGACAGCAAGGCGCAGGAGCGCCTGTCCGAGCGCGTTCATGCCTGCTGGGTCAACCCCGACGCGCAGCCTGCTACCCCGACGCCGGCGCCTGCTGCACCTGCGCAATGAATCCGCGTCGCGGCCCCCGGCGCGTCATCGGCGCGTCATGTGGCCGCCATAGTGGGGAACCATTCTCCCACTGACGCATTCTTCGCTGCAGAGCGGCATTGTCGGCAGGCGTGACGCGCTTTGGCGCGCCGCGGCAAAGATCGTGCTGCACGTGCGTTGAAACTGTATTATAATCAACCTGTCAGCCTCCCCTTTATCGTGGGTTTGTCTCATGCGCCCCGCCATTCGTGTCGCTGCCGCAGCTGTTGCGGTTGTGACGTGCGTCCATGCCTTTGTCTGGCTGGCTCTGCGTCAGGAGGTTTCCGCTCCCGCCGCACCCGATCGCTTCCAAAGCATGTCGTTCGCGCCGTATGGCCGCGACGCCAACCCGGACAAGGGTGAGCCGACCACAGAGGCGCAGATCCGCGCCGATGTGGAGGCGGTGGCGCCCTATACGCGCGGCGTGCGTACCTATGCCTCGACCGGCAATCTCGACCTGGTGGCGAAGATCGCCGCCGAGAAGGGGCTGAAGACCACGGTCGGCGCCTGGCTGGACGAGGACGAGGCGCGCAACGAGCGCGAAATCACCAACGCCATCGAGGTCGCGAAGAAGAATTCCAACGTGGTCGGCATCGTGGTCGGCAACGAGTCGATCCTGCGCGCCGAGCGCACGCCCGAGCAGCTGATCGAGACGATCCGCCGGGTGAAGCGTGAGACCAATGTGCCGGTAACCACCGGCGAGACCTGGGACGTGTGGCTCGACCATCCCGAGCTGGTGTCCGCCGTCGACTACATCGCCGCTCACATGCTGCCCTATTGGGAAGGCGTGACGCCGGAGCAGGTGGTCGACCACACCATCGCCATCTATGACCGCCTGCGCGCCACCTATCCCGGCAAGCGCATCGTCATCGCCGAGTTCGGCTGGCCGAGCCAGGGCTATAACCGCGACAGCGCCATCCCCGGCGAGGTCGAACAGGCGCAGATCATCCGCACCTTCGCGGCCCGCGCCGATGCGCTCGGCATCGAATACAACCTCATCGAGGCGTTCGACGCCCCGTGGAAGAGCTTCGAGGGCAGCGTCGGCCAATACTGGGGCATTCTCGACGCCAACCGCGTCGCCAAGTTCCCGATGGCCGGCCCGATCACCCCCTCGACCTACAACGCCACCGCCGCCATCGCGCTGTTGCTCGGCATCGCCTTCTCGCTGCCGGTGTTCCGCTTCGCCCGCCTTACCCTGCCGCAGGCGCTGGTGATGGTCGGCGCGGCGAACCTTGCCGGCGCCTGGGTGGCGACCGTCACCGACCACTGGCTGACGCATTATGTCGTCGGCGGCAACATGGTGACCATGGTCGTCAGCCTCGTGCTGCTGGTGCCGCTCGTCATCGTCATGCTCTACCGGGTGGAGGAACTCTCCACCATCGCCTTCGGCCGCACCCCGCGCCGGCTGCTGCGCAAGGAGAACGCCTCCGCGCCCTCGCGCACGCCCAAGGTATCGATCCACATCCCGGCCTATAAGGAGCCGCCGGAGATGCTGAAGCAGACGCTCGACAGCGTCGCCCGGCTGAACTGGCCGAACTTCGAATGCCTGGTCATCATCAACAACACGCCCGACCCGGCCTTCTGGGAGCCGATCGAGGCCCATTGCCGCGAGCTCGGTGAGCGCTTCAAGTTCATCAACCTGCCCAAGGTGGCAGGCTTCAAGGCCGGCGCGCTGCGCGAGGCCATGCTGCAGACCGCGCCGGACGCCGAGATCATCGGCATCATCGACGCCGACTATGTCGTCGATCCGAACTGGCTGATGAACCTCGTGCCGACCTTCGAGGACCCTACCGTCGGCATCGTGCAGGCGCCGCAGGACCATCGCGACGCCGACCGCAGCCTGCTGCACGAGGCGATGAACACCGAATATGCCGGCTTCTTCGACATCGGCATGGTCCAGCGCAACGAGCATGACGCCATCGTCGTGCATGGCACCATGTGCCTGATGCGCCGGGCCGCCATGGTCGAGGCCGGCGACTGGTCGAGCGACACGATCTGCGAGGACACCGATCTCGGCCTCGCCATCGTCGAGCGCGGCTGGAAGAGCCATTACACCAATGAGCGCTATGGCTGGGGCCTGCTGCCGGACGACTTCGCCTCGTTCAAGAAGCAGCGCCACCGCTGGGCCTATGGCGGCATGCAGATCATCAAGAAGCACTGGCGCCGCATGCTGCCCAATGCCGGCACGCGTCTGACCCCGGCGCAGCGGCGCGAGTTCAGCATCGGCTGGATGAGCTGGCTCGGCTCGGAAAGCGTCGGTGCGCTGGTGGCGATCCTGTCGCTGCTCTGGGTGCCCTTCGTGCTCGGCCTCGGCATCGCGGTGCCGCAGCGCATTCTCACCATCCCGATCGTGTTCTGCTTCGGCATCTATCTGCTGCACTTCATCGCCCTCTACCGCCTGCGCGTCGCCACGACGCCGGTGCGCATGATCGGCGCGGCGTTTGCGGCGATGGCGGTGCAGTTCACCGTGGCCAAGGCGGTCTATGACAGCTTCCGCTACAAGGACCTCGCCTTCGCCCGTACCGCCAAGGGTTCCTGGCTGGCCGACGCCGCCCGCGCCTTCCCGGCGCTGCCGGAAGCGATCATCGGCGCCGGGCTGATGCTCGCCGCCATCGGCCTGCGCCTGACCAACTGGCACGCCGTGGTGGAAGTCGACCTGTTCGCCCTGGCGCTGGCGATCCAGAGCCTTCCCTTCCTGGCGGCCGCCGGCATTGGCTGGCTGGAAGGTTCGACGCTCAATTCCTTCGCCACCTGGCGCGCCCTGCGCGGCCGCGCGATGGCGCTCCTGCCGGGCCGCGCGGCCCAGCCGCAGGCGCTGCCGGAGGAGATCGGCTGATACCGCGGGAGGGCTCCGCTCCGCTCTCCTTGTGAATAAAGAAAGCCCCGGAAGCGATTCCGGGGCTTTTGCTTTTCGTCTCAGGAACGGTTCGGTTCAGGCTTCTGCCGCCTCGAACACCAGCGTCGCCCCCAACGCCGCCTTCGGGCCGACCACGACCACGCCTTCAATATCCTCCACCGACATGCGCGAGGACGACACCCGCCGGCGCAGGCGGTCCATATCCGCGACCCCGAAGCGCACGGCAGCGAGGCGCAGCCCCGGGCCGGACGGCGCCGGCACCCCGAAGCGCTGGGTGAACAGCGCGTCGCTCATCACGTCGATATCGCCGCGCGGGGTCTTGAGAATGTACCAGCCCTCGACGGCGCGCCGCGCATCCATGCCGGCGAAATCCGCGAGAAAGCCGGTATGGGCCGCCGGGTCGGCGGCGGTCATCACCACCCCCACCACGCTCTGCGCGCCATTCATGTGGCGTTGCAGATCCACCGACCAGAAATTTTCCGGGAAGAGCTGCTGGCAGGTGAAGAAGCCGGCATGCGGCGAAGCCGGATCGCGCGCATAGGCGAGGTTGAAGGCGACCTTGACGCCCACGCCGTCGAGCCGCTTGCCCTCACGCTCGAAGCTGAACAGGTCGATGCCGCCGATCCCGGCCGTGTCGAACTCCAGCTTGTCGATGGCGGCGTCGCGCCCTTCCAGCACCAGCATGGACAGGCCGGGGCCGACCTCGGCGAGGAAATCGCGGTTGAAGGCGCCGAAGGAGAAGCGCGTCACGTCCTGCGGCGGGATCTTCTCGGCGTCGGCGATCTCAAGCAGCTCGACGAAGAAACCCGGTAGCTGCACGATGCGGTTGTCGGTGCCCCAGGGATGGCGGTTGCGCGTGCCGACCGTGAAGCCGAGCATGTCGTAGAGTTCGCCCGCCGCCTCGAGGTCGCGGACGACATGGACGACGTGATCAAGACCGCGCTCCACCAGCACCTTCTCCCCTGCTTGCCCGGCACATGCGGCGCCGGGCGAGAATCCCAGGCACCATCAGAGCACGCCGACGGCTGGTGAACCAGCCTCGACTATCGGCGAGGGGCGAGCATGGGCAAGGTGGACGGGCGCGGCCAGGGATCAGCGTCCTGCCGCGCGCCTGTCCGGGCCGGTGCGCCCCCTTGGCAGGGCGCGCCGAATGCGGGCGACGATACGTCCGCCGGCGCTCAGAACAGCCGGCTCTGCACCGCCGCCGCGCCGATGAAGGAGGCGAAGAGCGGGTGCGGCTCGAAGGGGCGCGACTTCAGTTCGGGATGGAACTGCACGCCGACGAACCAGGGGTGATCGGGATACTCGATGATCTCCGGCAGCAGCCCATCCGGCGAGAGGCCGGAGAACAGCATGCCGCAGGCCTCCAGCCGCTCGCGATAGGCCATGTTGACCTCGTAGCGGTGGCGATGGCGCTCGAAGATCGAGGTGTCGCCATAAATCTCCGCCACCCGGCTGCCTTCGGCCAGCGCGGCGGGATAGGCGCCGAGCCGCATGGTGCCGCCGAGATCGCTGCCAATGCCGCGCTTCTCCAGCTCATTGCCGCGCAGCCATTCGGTGAGCAGGCCGACCACCGGCTCCTCGGTGGGGCCGAATTCGGTCGAATTGGCCTTCTCCACCCCAACCAGGTTCCGCGTCGCCTCGATCACCGCCATCTGCATGCCGAAGCAGATGCCGAGATAGGGCACGCGCCGCTCGCGCGCGAACTGGGCCGCGCGAATCTTGCCCTCGGCGCCGCGCTGGCCGAAGCCGCCGGGCACGAGAATGCCGTGAACGTGCTCAAGGAAGGGCGCGGGGTCCTCGCGCTCGAAAATCTCGCTCTCGATCCAGTCGAGATTGACCCGCATATTGTTGGCGAGCCCGCCATGGGTCAGCGCCTCGATGAGGGACTTATAAGCGTCCTTCATCCCCGTGTACTTGCCGACAATGGCGATGGTGACCGAGCCTTCCGGGTTACGGATGCCGGCTTCCACCTTCTTCCAGCGCGTGAGGTCCGGTTCGGGCGCCGGCTCGATGCCGAAGGCCGCCAGCACTTCCGTATCGAGCCCGGCCTCGTGATAGGCCGAGGGCACGGCATAGATGCTGTCGGCATCGCGCGCCTCGATCACCGCGCTCTCACGGACATTGCAGAACAGGCCAAGCTTGCGGCGCTCCTCGCGCGGGATCTCGCGGTCGGTGCGGCAGAGCAGGATGTCCGGCGCGATGCCGATGGAGCGCAGCTCCTTCACCGAATGCTGCGTCGGCTTGGTCTTCAGTTCACCGGCGGACGGGATGAAGGGCAGCAAAGTGAGGTGGATATAAATGCAGTGCCGGCGCGGTAGCTCGTTGCCGATCTGGCGGATCGCCTCCAGGAACGGCATCGCCTCGATATCGCCGACCGTGCCGCCGATCTCCACCAGCACGAAATCGTAGCCCTCATTGCCCGAAAGCACGAAGTCCTTGATGGCGTTGGTGACGTGCGGAATCACCTGGATGGTGGCGCCGAGATAGTCGCCGCGCCGCTCCTTGGTGAGGATGTCCTGATAGATGCGCCCGGTGGTGATGTTGTCCTGCTTGGTCGCGGGACGGCCGGTGAAGCGCTCGTAATGGCCGAGATCGAGATCGGTCTCGGCGCCGTCGTCGGTGACGAAGACTTCGCCGTGCTGATACGGGCTCATCGTGCCCGGATCGACGTTGAGATAAGGGTCGAGCTTGCGCAGCCGGGTCTTGTACCCACGGGCCTGCAACAATGCACCGAGTGCGGCGGAGGCGAGGCCCTTGCCAAGCGAGGACACGACGCCGCCGGTGATGAAGATGTAGCGCGCCATGGGTTTTGGTTTCTACCGGCAAAAACGCGATTCGACGAGGGCCCGCCTTGCCGAACGGGCGCCCGCCTGTGGCTAAACCGAGGGCCGCGCCGACGCGTGTCGACGCGGCACCGTTATCACTGCGACTGCGGAGCCTGCGGCGCGGCGGGAGCGGCCGGCGGCGCGGGCTGGGCGGCGTTGAGCTGGTCCAGCACGGAGCCACCGGGAGCGGGAGCCGAGGGCGCACCGGGAACGGCGGCCGGGGCGTTGAAAATCGTCGTCGGACCGCGCCCCCAGCCGGCGAGAATGGTGAGCGACAGGCTGGTGACGAAGAACAGCCCCGCCAGAATCGCCGTCGCGCGGGTCAGCACATTCGCCGTCCCACGGGCGCTGAAGAAGCCGCCGCCACCGCCTCCCCCGCCGCCAATGCCGAGCCCGCCCCCTTCGGAACGCTGAATCAGCACCACGCCGATCAGGGCCAGCACGACCATGAGATGGATGACGATGAGTACGGTTTGCATCTGACGCCTTCAAAATGCTCATGCAGCGGCACGCGAGCCCAATCCTGAACTCGCCCGCCGCACGTGTTGGGCGCGTTCCTACACGATTGCGCCCGGCGTTTCCAGCCGCCCGACCACAGGGATTGTTGGCGGGCGGCCGGAAGACGCCGCCTTACAGATAGGCGCGGGCAATGGCGAGAAAAGACTCCGCCTTGAGGCTCGCGCCGCCGACCAGAGCGCCGTCCACATCCGGCACGGCGAGAATCTCGCGCGCGTTCTCCGGCTTCACGGAGCCGCCATAGAGCAGGCGGAACCCCTCCCCCTCGGCGCCGAACCGCGCGGTGAGCGCCCCGCGCAGCGCGGCGTGCATCTCGGCGATGTCGTCATTGGTGGGGGTGAGGCCGGTCCCGATCGCCCAGACCGGCTCATAGGCCACGACCAGACCGGCGGCGGTGGCACCGTCGGGGATCGAGCCCTCCAGCTGGCCACGTACCACATCGAGCGCCTGCCCGGCCTCACGCTCCTCGCGCGTCTCGCCGACGCAGACGATGGCGATGAGGCCGGCGCGGCGCGCCGCCTCGGCCTTGGCCCGCACCTGGCCATTGCTCTCGCGATGGTCCTGACGCCGCTCGGAGTGACCGACGATGACGGCGCGCGCCCCGGCATCGGCCAGCATCTCGGCGGCGATGTCCCCGGTATGGGCACCGAAGGGCTTGGCGTGGCAGTCCTGTCCGCCGACGCCGACAGCGCCGGCAGCAGCCGCGAACGCGGAGAGCAGCGTCGCCGGCGGGCAGACCAGCAGATCGGCCTTGGCCGCGAGCGCGGCGTCATAGCCATCGACGATGGCGGCGAACTCGCCGAGCGAGCCCTTGAGGCCGTTCATCTTCCAATTGCCGGCGACCAGCGGACGACGCATCTTCATACCGTTCCAAGCTCCTGCACTGTGAAAGCTCCGCGCCTTCGCCTCTTAACAGAGCAAGGCTGCCTGTGCAGCGGCTTTCGTCGCGGGAAGCGCGCAGAAGTGCCGTTGCGGCGACGGGGACGCCTCCCTATTATGCGCGCCTTTCGCGCCCCGGGCCGTCGCCCGCACGACGCCAGACGAGAATCATATGCTTGAGACCCTGCGTAAGAGCGCTTCCGGAATTGTCGCCAAGATCCTGATGGGTCTCCTCATCCTCAGCTTCGCGGTCTGGGGCATCGCCGACGTGTTCCGCGGCTTCGGCAGCCAGACGCTGGCGACCATCGGCGACACCGAGATCACGGTGCCGGAATTCCGGCAGCTCTATCAGGAGCGGCTGCAGCAGATCAGCCAGCAGCTCAAGCGCGGCATCACGCCCGATCAGGCGCGGGCCTTTGGCATTCCAGACCAGCTGCTGAACGAGCAGCTGGCCGAAGCGGCCCTCAACGACCAGGCGAAGGCGCTCGGCCTCGCCCTGTCGGATGAGGAGATCGCGCGGCGGGTGCAGTCGAACCCGGCCTTCCATGGCCCGAGCGGCAGTTTCGATCCCGCCTATTTCAACCAGCTCCTGCGCTCCAACGGCTTCACCGAGGCGCGCTTCGTCGCCGCCGAGCGGGCGCTGGCGCTGCGCCAGCAGCTGATCCAGTCGCTGGGCGGCGGCATCGAAGTGCCGGCCGTGCTGAAGGGCGCGCTTGCCCGCTATGAGGGCGAGGAGCGCTCCGTCAATTACGCGATGCTGACGCCGGCCTCGCTCGCCGCCCCGGCCGACCCGTCGGACGAAGAACTGCGGAAGTTCTTCGACGAACGCAAGGTCGCCTTCCGCGCGCCGGAATACCGCAAGATCGGCGTGCTGGTGCTCACCCCCGAAGCGCTGGCGGCCAGCGAGACCGTTTCCGACGCCGAGGTCAAGGCCGCCTACGACGCCAATCTCTCCACCTATGGCTCGCCGGAAAAGCGCGTCGTGCAGCAGCTCGTCTTCCCCAATGAGGACGAAGCCAAGGCCGCCGCCGACCGCATCAAGGCCGGGACGGCCTTTGCCGACATCGTTGCCGAGCGCAAGCTGAGCGCCAAGGATGTCGACCTCGGCGAGGTCTCGCGCGCTGACATCATCGACCGGCAGGTGGCCGACGCCGCCTTCTCCCTGCCCGCCAACGGCACCAGCGACGTGGTCGCCGGCCGCTTCGGCCCCGTCATCGTCCATATCGGCGCCATCACCCCCGGCAGCGTGCAGCCGCTGGAGGAAGTGGCGCCGGCGATCAAGGCGGCGCTGCAGGTCAATGCCGCCCGCCGGGCCATGCTCGCGACCTATGACAAGATCGAGGACGAGCGTGCCGGCGGCGCGCAGCTCGCCGAGGTCGCCGGCAAGTTCGGGCTCACCGTGCAGAATTTCGACACCAGCGTTCAGGGCCAGGCCCCGGACGGCAGCGCGATTGCTTCCTTCCCCGCGCGCTCGGACGTGCTGCGCGGCGCCTTCGCCACCGCGGTCGGCGAGGAGAACGAGCCGGTCCAGCTGCCGCAGAATGGCGGCTATGTCTGGTACCAGGTCGATGAGATCACCCCGCCGCGCGATCGCAGCTTCGAGGAGGCGCGCGCGCAGGTTCTGGAGCGCTGGAAGCAGGACCAGGCCGCACAGGCGCTGGACAAGAAGGTCGAGGAGATCAAGGCGAAGATCGCCGCCGGCACGCCCTTCGACCAGGCCGTGACCGAGGCCGGGCTCGAACTGCGCGCCGCCAACGGCCTGCGCCGTGGCCGCACCGCAGACGGCGTGCCGCAGGACATCATGGCCGCCGTGTTCGAGACGCCCGAGGGTGGCGTCGGCAGCGCGCTCGCCGAGGGCGGCGACAGCCGGCTGCTGTTCCAGGTGCTGCGCGCCGTCGTGCCGGCGGCCACCGCCGCCACCGACGAGAAGCTGCTGTCCGACCTGCGCACGAGCATGGAAAACGACCTGATGACGGAGTACCTCGTCGAGCTGCAGAGCCGGCTCGGCGCCCGCATCAACCGTGCCGCGCTCGACCAGATCGTCGGCACCGACGCGGTGAACTGAGGCGGAACGCGGGTCATGAGCCTCACTCCCGAAGCGGCGGACTTTGCCGCCGCCTATCAGCGCGGCGAGGCGCAGGTGGTCACCACCACGCTCATCGCCGATCTCGAAACCCCGGTCTCGGCCTTCCTCAAGATCGCCGGCGAGCGGCCGAACAGCTTCCTGCTCGAATCGGTCGAGGGCGGCGCCACGCGCGGGCGCTATTCGATGATCGGTATCGAGCCGGATGTGATCTGGCGCTGCCATGGCGACAAGGCGGAGATCAACCGCCGCGCCGCCAGCGACGCCGATGCCTTCGAGCCCTGCCCGGACAAGCCGCTGGTCTCGCTGCGCCGGCTGGTGGAGGAATCGCGCATTCATCTGCCCGAAGGCGCCCCGCCCATGGCGGCGGGCGTGTTCGGCTATCTCGGCTACGACATGGTGCGGCAGATGGAGCGGCTTCCCGCGCCCAAGCCCGATGTCATCGACGTGCCGGATTCGATCTTCATCCGCCCCACCGTCATGGTGGTGTTCGATGCGGTGCGCGACGAAATTACCGTCGTCACCCCTGTGCGCCCGACGCAGGACGTGACCGCCACCGCCGCCTATGAGGCGGCGCGCGAGCGGCTGGAGAAGGTGATCGCCGCGCTCGACAGCGCGCTGCCCAACCTGCCCTCGGAAGACGCGTTCCACCAGGCGGTGGAGCCGCAGTCCAACACCGAGCCAGCGGCCTATCGTGACATGGTCGAGCGGGCGAAGGAGTATATCCGCGCCGGCGACATCTTCCAGGTGGTGCTCTCCCAGCGTTTCGAGGCCCCCTTCGCGCTGCCGCCGTTCTCGCTCTACAGGGCACTGCGGCGGATCAACCCGGCGCCGTTCCTCGTCTATTTCAACTTCGGCGGCTTCTCGCTGGTCTGTTCCAGCCCGGAAATCCTGGTGCGTCTGCGGAACGACACCGTCACCATCCGCCCGATCGCCGGCACCCGCCGGCGCGGCGCCACACCGCATGAGGACAAGGCGCTGGAGGAAGAGCTCCTCGCCGACCCGAAGGAGCGGGCCGAACATCTGATGCTGCTCGATCTCGGCCGCAACGATGTCGGCCGCGTGGCGAAGATCGGGACGGTCGAAGTCACCGACAGCTTCTTCATCGAGCGCTACAGCCAGGTCATGCACATCGTCTCCAATGTCGAAGGCGCGCTCGACCCGCGCCGCGATGCGCTGGACGCGCTGGCCGCCGGCTTTCCCGCCGGCACGGTATCCGGCGCGCCGAAGGTGCGGGCGATGGAAATCATCGACGAGTTGGAGCGCGACAAGCGCGGCATTTATGCCGGCGCCATCGGCTATTTCGGCGCCGATGGCGAGATGGACACCTGCATCGTGCTGCGCACCGCCGTGGTGAAGGACGGGCGGATGTATGTTCAGGCGGGCGCCGGCATCGTCTATGATTCCGTGCCGGAGAGCGAATTGCAGGAATGCGTCAACAAGGCCAAGGCACTGTTCCGCGCCGGCGAGGAAGCCGTGCGCTTCGCCGCCCGGGCCGGCAGGGGGCAGTAAGGCCATGAGCAGGGATCGGCGCCACGAGCGATGGCGGGGCTGGCGATAGACACCATCGCCCGGCGGCGCGGCTTGACCCCGCGCCGGAACAGCCCCTAGACCTTCTCACAGCCGGCATCAGGCCGGCGGATGGACGCACGATGATCCTGCTCATCGACAATTACGACAGCTTCACCTGGAACCTCGTCCACTACATTGGCGGGCTCGGCGCCGAGGTGGAGGTGCACCGCAACGACACGCTCACCGTCGACGAGGCGATGGCGCTGAAGCCGGAGGCGATCGTCATCTCGCCCGGCCCGGCGACCCCGAACGAGGCCGGGATTTCCTGCGCGCTCATCGAGCGGGCGGCCAAGGACGGCGTGCCGGTGTTCGGCGTCTGCCTCGGCCACCAGGCCATCGGCCAAGTGTTCGGCGGCGATGTGGTGCGCGCGCCCCAGCCGATCCATGGCAAGCTGTCGGAAATCCACCACCGCAATGACGGCGTGTTCCATGGCATCAACGGCCCGTTGAAGGCGACGCGCTACCACTCGCTTGTTGTGAAGCGCGACACGCTGCCTGACACGCTTGCGGTCACGGCCGAGACCGATGACGGCCTCATCATGGGCCTGTCGCACACCACGCTGCCCGTTCACGGGGTGCAGTTTCACCCGGAAAGCATCGCCTCCGAGCACGGCCGCACCATTCTCAAGAACTTCCTCGATCTCGCGCGCGCCTGGAATGCCGGCCCCGGCCGGGAGCGGGCGGCGTGAGCGCGGCACAACAGGCGGGGACGCAGAGCCAGATGGACAATCTCAAGCCCATTATCGGCAAGCTGGCGACCGGCACCACGCTGACGCGCGCGGAAGCCGCCGCCGCCTTCGACGTGATGATGTCCGGCGAGGCGACACCCTCCCAGATTGGTGCCATCCTCATGGCGCTGCGGGTGCGCGGCGAGGCGATCGAGGAGATCGCCGGCGCCGTCACCACCATGCGCTCCAAGATGCTGCGGGTGGACGCGCCGGCGGAGGCGGTGGACGTGGTCGGCACCGGGGGCGATGCTTCCGGCTCCTACAACATCTCCACCTGCGCCTCCTTCATCGTCGCCGGCGCCGGCGTGCCGGTGGCCAAGCACGGCAACCGCGCGCTGTCCTCCAAATCCGGCGCGGCCGACGTGCTGATGGCGCTCGGCGTGAAGATCGACCTCACCCCGCAGCAGATCGCCACCTGTATCCGCGACGCCGGCATCGGCTTCATGTTCGCTCCGGCCCATCACCCCGCGATGAAGCATGTCGGCCCGACGCGGGTGGAAATGGGCACGCGCACCATCTTCAACCTCATCGGCCCGCTGTCGAATCCCGCCGGCGTCACCCGGCAGATGGTCGGCGTGTTCGCCCGCACCTGGGTCGAGCCGCTCGCCGAAGTGCTGCGCACGCTGGGGTCGACCCATGCCTGGGTGGTGCACGGCTCCGACGGGCTGGATGAGATCACCACGACCGGCCCGACCCAAGTGGCCGAGCTGAAGGATGGCACCATCCGCAGCTTCGAGATCACGCCGGAAGAATTCGGCCTCGCCCGCGCGACGCCGGAGGCGCTGAAGGGTGGCGATGGCGCTGCCAATGCGCTGGCGCTGCGCGCCGTGCTGGCAGGCGAGCCGAGTGCCTATGCCGATGTCTCGCTGCTCAATGCCGCCGCCGCGCTGGTCGTCGCCGGCAAGGCGGACGACCTCGGCGCCGGGCTGGAGCTGGCCCGCGCCAGTCTTAATGGCGGTCATGCCGCCGCGGCGCTCGACCGGCTGATCGCCACCTCGGCGCTGGCGGCGGCGGAGTAGGAGGGCGCCATGGCCGACATTCTGGAAAAGATCGGCGCCTATAAGCGCGAGGAGATCGCCACCGCCAAGCGCGAGCGGCCGCTCGTGCAGGTGCGCGCGAGCGCCGAGGCGCAGCCGCCGGCGCGCGGCTTCCTGCGGGCGATCGAGGCCAAGATCGCCGAAGGCCCCACCGCGCTGATCGCCGAGATCAAGAAGGCCAGCCCGTCCAAGGGGCTGATCCGCGCCGATTTCGACCCGCCCGCGCTGGCGAAGGCCTATGAGGCCGGCGGCGCGGCGTGTTTGTCCGTGCTGACCGACGGCCCATCTTTCCAGGGCGCGCCGGAATTCCTCGTCGCCGCCCGCGCCGCCTGCGCGCTGCCGGCGCTGCGAAAGGACTTCCTCTACGACACCTATCAGGTGTTCGAGGCACGCAGCTGGGGCGCGGACTGCATCCTCGTCATCATGGCATCGGTCGATGACGCGCTTGCGCTCGATCTGGTCGAGACCGCCCATGGCCTCGGCATGGACGCGCTGGTCGAGGTGCATGACGATGCCGAACTCGACCGCGCCTTGAAGCTGCCGGCGAAGCTGGTCGGCATCAACAACCGCAACCTGCGCACCTTCGACGTGACGCTGGAAACCTCCGAGCGCCTCGCCCCGCGCATCCCGGCGGACCGCGTGATCGTCGGCGAGAGCGGCATCTTCACGCCCGACGACATCGCCCGGCTGGCGCGGGTCAACATCGCCACCATCCTTGTCGGCGAAAGCCTGATGCGGCAGGCGGATGTGGCGGCGGCGACGCGTGCCCTGCTCGCTCCCGCCCTGCCCGCGCGCGCGGCCGGCTGAGCGATGAGCGACGCGCCCCGCCTCACCCATCTCGACGCCGCCGGCGCCGCCCACATGGTCGATGTCGCCGACAAGGCGGTGACCGACCGCGTGGCGGTGGCAGAGGGGCAGGTGACGATGCGGGCGGAGACGCTCGACCTCATCCTCTCCGGCAATGCCAAGAAGGGCGATGTGATCGGCACGGCGCGGCTCGCCGGCATCATGGCGGCCAAGCGCACGCATGAGCTGATCCCGCTCTGCCACGCGCTGCTGCTGTCCAAGGTCGCGGTGGAGATCGAGCCGGATGCCGGTCTCCCTGGCCTCATCGTCCACGCCACTGTCCGCACCAGCGGCCAGACTGGCGTCGAGATGGAAGCGCTGACCGCCGTCACCGTCGCCTGCCTGACGGTCTACGACATGGCCAAGGCGGCCGACCGCTTCATGCGCATCGACAATGTCCGCCTGCTCGAAAAAAGCGGTGGTAGATCAGGCCACTGGCAGGCCGACTGAGGAGAGAAGCATGGCGCTGATGCCGGTCGAGGAGGCGCTGTCCCTCCTTCTCTCCACTGCCGCTCCGCTCGGCGCCGAGACCGTGCCGCTGGAGACCGCCGCCGGCCGGGTGCTGGCCGGGTCGGTGATCGCCCGCCGCACCACGCCGGGCGCCGATGTTTCCGCCATGGATGGCTACGCGCTGCGGGCACAGGATGCCACCCACACCGGGGCAACGCTCGCCGTCATCGGCGAATCCGCCGCCGGCCGCCCCTTTGCCGGCGCGGTGCAACCCGGCACCACGGTGCGCATCTTCACCGGCGCCGTGCTGCCCGAGGGCGCCGATGCCATCGTGATTCAGGAAGACACGCGCCGCGCGGGCGATGTGGTCACGGTCACGGAAGCGGCGACGCCCGGCCGCCACATCCGTCGCGCCGGTGGCGACTTCGCGGCGGGCGAGACGCTGCTGCCCGCCGGCCATCGCCTGCGCGCCCGTGACCTCGCTCTTGTCGCCGCCGGCGATGTCGACGCGGTATCCGTGGTGCGCCGCCCGCGTGTCGCGCTGCTGTCCACTGGCGACGAACTGGTGCGGCCGGGGGCAGGCGCGGGGGCGCATCAGGTGATCGTCTCCAACATTTACTCCGTCGCGGCCCTGGCCCGTGGCGCCGGAGCGGAGGTGGTCGATCTCGGCATTCTGCCCGACACGATGGCGGCGACGCAGCACGGCGTGCGGGCGGCGCTCGATGGCGGCTTCGACGTGCTGGTCACGACGGGCGGCGCCTCGGTGGGCGACCATGACCTCATCGCTCCGGCGCTCACCGCGCAGGGAGTCGACCTCACTGTGCACAAGATCGCGCTGCGGCCGGGCAAGCCGCTGATGTTCGGCCGTTCCGGCGCGACGAGCACGCAGGTTCTGGGGCTGCCGGGCAACCCGGTTTCAGCGCATGTCTGCGCGCTGCTGTTCCTCGTGCCGCTGATCAAGGCGCTGCAGGGACTGGCCGTGCCGGCCCATCCCGCGCTGGAGCCCGCGCGCCTCGCTGGCGACGTGAAGGCGAACGAGCAGCGTATGGATTTCCAGCGGGCCGAGATCGTCGGCCATGCCGAGGGCGTGCCGCTGGTGCGGCCCCTGCCGGTGCAGGACAGCTCCATGCTGCGCAACCTCGCCCGCGCCGATGTGCTGCTCGTCCGCCGGCCACACGCGCCGGCGGCTCTGGCGGGAGAACCGTGCGAGATTCTGCGGCTGGAGGATTGACGCCGCCCCGCCGCGCCTGTGTTCTCAACGCTTGGCTGGCGAAATAGGGGCTGCGCATGGACATCGATCTTCCCGAGGTGATGGCCGAAGTCCGCGCCGTCTTCGAGCGCTATGAGCGGGCACTCGTGGCCAATGATGTCGCCGAACTCGACGCGCTGTTCTGGGACAATGCCCGCACCCTGCGCTATGGCGGCGGCGAGAATCTCTACGGCATCGCGGCGATCCGCGCCTTCCGCGCCGCCCGCTCGCCGGCCGGGCTGGAACGGACGCTCGACGGCACGGTGATCACCACCTATGGCCGCGACATGGCGGTGGCCTCTACCCTGTTCCGGCGGGAGACCGCGCCGGGGCGGGTCGGCCGGCAGATGCAGACCTGGATGCGCACGCCGGAGGGGTGGAAAGTGGTGGCTGCCCATGTCAGCGTGATCGACGACCCTCTCTGAGCCCTTGGTGAAGCCCGGCGCGGCGGCTACACATGCGATGGCCGCCCGGCATTCGGGCGAGCCTGTCGGTCGTGTGTTCGCTCATGTCGGTGCTGCCTGTCCGCCTGCCGCTCGATCGGCCCGCCTCCCCCTCCCGACCGGCGCCGGGCCGGCCGGGGCGCACGACGCGCGCCGAGGAACTGCGCATGCAGCTTGCCGACGAGATCACCCGTGGCACGCTGCCGCCCGGCTCGGCGCTCGATGAAACCGCGCTCGCTGCCCGCTTCGGCGTGTCGCGCACCCCGGTGCGCGAGGCGCTGCGCGAACTCGTCGCCTCCGGCCTTGTGGAGGCGCGCCCGCATCGCGGCGCCGTGGTGGCGCGCCCCAGCGTCGCGCGGCTTCAGAACATGTTCGAGGTAATGGCCGAGTTGGAAGCGCTGTGCGCCGGCCTGTGCGCGCTCAAGATGGCGCCGCCCGAGCGTCGCCAGCTGGAACAGCTGCACGCCGAAATGGGCGAACTCATGCGGCTGGGCGATTTCGCCGCCTATCGCGAGGCCAATGAACTGTTCCACACCTCGGTCTATGCCGGCAGCCACAACGATTATCTGATCGAACTGACGCTCGGCACACGCCGGCGCCTGTCTCCGTTCCGCCGCGCGCAGTTCCGCGCGCTCGGCCGCCTCGCGCTCTCACATGCCGAACACGACCGGGTGACCACCGCCGTTCTGCGCGGCGACCGCGACGGCGCGGCGAGCGCCATGCGCGACCATATCGCCATCGTTCACGATGCCTATGAGCAATACGCCCAGACACTGTGACGACGCGAGGAGACGCGCCGATGCGCACCAATGGCGGTGCCGGAGGTATTTAGCCTCTCTTTACCCATTGTGGAACACAATAAGAACGGCTAGTCTTTGTTCGTGATTTGTTTCGTTCCGGCGCCGTCCGGCAGACGGGGTTGTCTTGATGCTCACCCGAAAACAGCATGAGCTGCTTCTGTTCATCAATGAACGCCTCCAGAAGGACGGCGTGCCCCCCTCCTTCGAGGAGATGAAGGAGGCGTTGGACCTCCGGTCGAAGTCCGGCATCCACCGGCTGATCACGGCCCTGGAGGAGCGCGGCTTCATTCGTCGCCTGCCAAACCGGGCGCGGGCGCTGGAAGTGGTGCGCCTGCCGGAAGACGCGCAGCCGCCCAAGCCCGCCCGCCCCTTCTCGCCCAATGTGATCGAGGGAAATCTCGGCAAGGTACGCCCACCCTCCGACGACGATTCGGAGCGGCGCGTGGTGCCGATCCCCGTCATGGGCCGCATCGCCGCCGGCACGCCGATCTCCGCCATCCAGTCGCGCGACCACACCATCAGCATGCCGCCGGAGATGCTGTCGGGCGGGGAGCATTTCGCGCTGGAAGTGCGCGGTGATTCGATGATCGAGGCCGGCATTCTCGACGGCGACCTGGCGCTGATCCGCAAATGCGACGCCGCCAGCACCGGCGAGATCGTCGTCGCGCTGATCGACGATGAGGAAGCGACTCTCAAGCGCCTGCGCCGCAAGGGCGCCTCGGTGGCGCTGGAAGCCGCCAACCCCGCCTATGAGACTCGGATTTTCGGCCCTGACCGGGTTCGCATCCAGGGCAAGCTGGTGGGGCTTTTCCGGCGTTACTGAGCGGCGTCGGCGGCCGGTGGCCCGTCGTCGTCTGCGGCGAGCGGACCAGCAGCAGCGGTGTCGGCGCCGACCATCGAGGGATCGGCGGGTGAGCGGGAAGCAGACCCTTGCCGCAAGGCGCCCGCGGCAGCAGCGGGTTGGCGGGCCGGCTTTGGCGGCGACGTGGCTTTCGGCTCCCAGGGCCGTGTACCCGGTGCGGCGCGGGCAAAGGCGAGGGTGAGGCCACCATCCGGCCGCAGCGTGCCCGTGACGCCGCCCACAGAGGTTCGCGGGTCGCGGTAGATCACTGTCGCCGCGCAGTTCAGCGGCGGCGCGAAGGGCGTCACCAGCACGGCCGCAAGGCGGCAATCATCCTCCAGCGACTCCCGGTCGCGCGACAGGGCCACCAATCGGCCATCCGGCAAAGCGAGGGTACAGCCGAGCGGATCGCAGGCGGCGGCGGTCGTGAGGCCCTTCGCGCCGAAGCGTGACCGCGCGCCATCCGCGCTCAGCCATTGCTCCACCGCGAAGCGGCCGCCCACGCCGCTGTCACGATCGCCCATCACCGCGAGCGCGCCGTCCCTCCCCCGCACCGCGACGGTTCGCGCCTCCGTATCGACATAGAGGTCGGGACGCGGCGCCGTCGCGGCGATGGCGAGACCTGAGGCGGCCAGCGCCGGCGCCAGCACCACCAGACGGGTGCGGGCGAGGCAGAGCACGGCCAGCCCGAGGCTGATCAGCACCAGGCTCGCCACCGGCATCGCCGGCACACCGCGATCCGCGCCGGGCAGCGCGGCGACAAGGTCGGAAATGTCGCGCATGCGGGCAAGGCCCCAGCCCATCAGCCGCCACGCCGGATCATCCCAGCCGAACGGAATCAGAACCGCCCCGGCGAGGCCCGCCGGCATGACGATGAACGACACGACCGGCGCAGCACCGAGATTGGCCAGCAGGCTGAGCGGTGCCAGTCGCTGAAAACGATAGGCGGCATAAGGCGCCGTCGCCAGCCCCGCCGCCAGCGAGGCCAGCACCAGCCCCACGACATGGCGTGCCGGCACGCCCATCCACCGGCCCGTCCGCGCGGGAACAGTGGTGAGGAGATAGCCGAAGCGCTCATAGGCGGCGACCAGCCCTAGCGTGGCGGCGAACGACATCTGCGCGCCGGGATCGAGCACCGCCCGGGGCGAGAGCGCCAGCAGGGCCAATGCCGCCAGCGCCAATGTCCGCACGGTCAGTGCCGGTCGCCCGAGCACGATACCGCCCAGCACCAGCAGCGTCATCACATAGGCGCGCTGGGTCGGCACCTCGGCACCGGACAGCAGCAGGTAGAAGCTCGCCGAGGCCATGGCCGGCAGCGCCGCCCAGGCCTTGATCGGCCGGTAGAGCGCGAATTCCGGCACCAGCGCCAGCAGCGCCCGGGCGAGGAAGAACACCGAGCTCGCCACGAGCGCCATATGCAGGCCGGAGATCGACAGCACATGCGACAGGCCGGAAATGCGCATGCTTTCCTCGATCGACTCCGGCACCGCGTCGCGCAGCCCGGTGACCAGCGCGACGGCCACGCCCCCCTCCTCCCCCGGCAGCGTCGCATGGATGCGGGCGGCGATGGCGCGGCGGGTGCCGTCGAGCCAGGTGGTGAGCGCCAGCCCCGGCGGCGGCGGCGGGCCGAGGGCCGGCGTCAGCTGCGGCCTTCCGAGCACGTAGCCGGTCGCGCCGATGCCATCGAGCCAGATCGCCCGGCCGAAATCGAAGCCGCCGGGATAGGACGGGCCTGGCGGCGGGGCGAGCGTCGCCCGCAGCGTCACATGGCTGCCCACGGCCGGCGGCTCCCGCCCCGCTAGCGTCACCCGCACCCGCCTCGGCGGATCGGTGCGCGGGCGCTCCAGACGGGTGACGGCGAGGGTGATCCGGCTGCCGCGCGGGCGAAGTTCCGCCGCTTCGACATAGCCGCTGACCTCCACCGCGTTGACCGTCGTGGAAAGGACCGGATGCGCCATGAGCTGCACCTGCAACGCCGCCACCGCGAAGCCGGCGGCGACCACAGCGAGCAGGGCGAAGAGATGAAAGGCGAAGGGTCGGGCGCGTGCCAGCACCGCAAGCCCGAGAAAGCCGAGGGCCGGCACCCAGCCGGCGGAAGCGAGTGGCTCATGCGGCGCGGCGAAATACAGCGCCGCGCCGGCGGCAAAGCCGATGGGGAGGAAAAGAAAGCCGCGCCGGTCGTCGAGTTCGCGCGCCAGCGCCGCGGCGAGCGCCTGCCAGAGCCCGGCGAGGGAGAGATCGGGAAGCCAGCCCGCCGCCGGCTGCCCGCGCGCACCCGCCGCGCCGAGCACCGCCGCCCGGGCTCGCGCGCGCGGCCCGTCTCGCGGTTCCCGTTCCGGCGGCCGCTGCATCCCCCCAAGGCCCCTGCGCGCTTTTCCCGTGTCGCCGACCTATGGTACACGCACGCTCCGCGCCCGCCATGCTTCGACGCCGCCCTGCGGCGCAGACGGAAGAAATATGTCCGAGACCGTCGTTACCCGCTTCGCCCCCTCGCCCACCGGCTTCCTGCATATTGGCGGCGCCCGCACCGCGCTGTTCAATTGGCTCTATGCCCGCGCCAAGGGCGGCACCATGCTGCTGCGCATCGAAGACACGGACCGTCAGCGCTCCACGCCGGAAGCGATCGACGCCATTATCGACGGGCTGAAATGGCTCGGCATCGATTGGGCGGGAGAGGTGATCTACCAGTTCGCCCGCGCCGAGCGGCACCGCGAGGCGGTGGAGCAGATGATCGCCGCCGGCCGCGCCTATCCCTGCTACGCCAGCGCGGCGGAACTGGAGGAGATGCGCGAAACCGCCCGGAGGGAAGGCCGTCCGCCGCGCTATGACGGCCGCTGGCGCGACCGCGACCCCGCCGAAGCGCCCGCCGATCGCAAGCCGGTGTTCCGCCTGAAGGCGCCGACCGAGGGCGAGACCGTCATCGACGATCTCGTGCAGGGCCGGGTGGTGATTCCGAACAAGGACCTCGACGACCTGGTGCTGCTGCGCTCCGATGGTACGCCGACCTATATGCTCTCGGTGGTGGTGGACGACCACGATATGAACGTCACCCACATCATCCGCGGCGACGACCACCTCACCAATGCTGCGCGCCAGACGCAGATCTACCATGCGCTGGGCTGGGAGGTGCCGAAGATGGCACACATCCCGCTGATCCACGGGCCGGACGGGGCCAAGCTCTCCAAGCGCCATGGCGCGCTCGGCGTCGATGCCTACCGCGCGATGGGCTACCTGCCGGCCGCGCTGCGCAACTATCTCGTCCGCCTCGGCTGGAGCCATGGCGACCAGGAGATCTTCTCCACCGAGGAGATGGCACAGCTGTTCGATCTCGACCGCGTCGGCCGCTCGGCGGCGCGTTTCGACTTCGCCAAGCTGGAGAACATCAATGGCCTCTATATCCGCTCCACCCCCGATGCCGAGCTGATCGCGGCCATCGACACGCTGCTGCCGCATATTCCCGAGGGCGCCACCATTGCCGCCGCGCTCACGCCCGAGCGCCGCGCACAGTTGCTCGCCGCCATGCCGGGGCTGAAGGAGCGCGCCAAGACGCTGATCGAACTCATTGAAAGCGCCGCCTATATCTGGCGCGCCCGCCCGCTGCCGCTGGAAGAAAAGGCGCAGGCGCTGCTGACCGAGGAGGCGCGCCGCCTGCTGGCGGCGGCGTCCGTTCAGCTCGCCGCGGTGGGGACGTGGAATGCGGCGGAGACGGAAGCGGCGGTGCGGGCGGTGGCGGAAGCGCAGGGCGTCAAGCTCGGCATGCTGGCGCAGCCGCTGCGCGCGGCGGTGACCGGCAAGACCACCTCGCCCGGCATTTTCGACGTGCTCGCCGTGCTCGGCCGGGAGGAGTCGCTGGCCCGCATCGCCGACCAGACTGGCGCCGACGCACAGGCGTAAGAAACCGTTCTAGCACATGGCGGAAGCGCGGGCGCAAGGGTTCGCGCCCGCCCGGCGGCCGCATTGCGGCAGCGTTTTCGCTGCGCTTGCGAGGGCGGATCGAAACCGCTACGACTTTGACCATGGGCCGCAGCGAGACACCCTCCGTCTCCTACGCACAGCGCCAAACGGCAGGCGCGGCCCCTCGCCAAGACGCGATCCGTTTCAGATCCGTTCGTTCCTAGGTTCAGGGAGACCCGCATGGACGCCAGCCAAAGCAACGCGCCAAAATCCGCCACGCTCACCATTGGCGATGAAAGCTGGGAGCTGCCGATCCTGAACGGGACGATCGGTCCTGACGTGATCGATATCGCCAAGCTCTACGCGCAGACCGGCAAATTCACCTACGATCCCGGCTTCACCTCCACCGCCTCCTGCGAAAGCCAGATCACCTATATCGATGGCGACGAGGGCATCCTGCTCTATCGCGGCTACCCCATCGAACAGCTGGCCGAAAGCGACTTCCTCGAAACCTGCTACCTGCTGCTCTATGGGGAGCTGCCGACCGCCGCCCAGAAGGCGGATTTCGATTACCGCGTCACGCGCCACACCATGGTGCATGAGCAGATGAGCCGGTTCTTCCACGGCTTCCGTCGCGACGCGCATCCCATGTCTGTGCTGGTGGCCTCGGTCGGCGCATTGTCCGCCTTCTACCACGACAGCACCGACATTTCCGATCCGCAGCAGCGCATGATCGCCTCGATCCGGATGATCGCGAAGATCCCGACGCTGGCGGCCATGGCCTACAAGTACTCGATTGGCCAGCCCTTCGTGTACCCTAAGAACGACCTCGACTACGCCTCCAACTTCCTGCGCATGTGCTTTTCGGTCCCCTGCGAGGAGTACAAGGTCAATCCGATCCTTTCGCGCGCGATCGACCGCATCTTCATCCTCCACGCCGACCACGAGCAGAACGCCTCGACCTCGACCGTGCGCCTCGCCGGCTCGTCGGGTGCCAATCCCTTTGCCTGCATCGCCGCCGGCATTGCCTGCCTCTGGGGACCGGCGCATGGCGGCGCCAACGAGGCGGCGCTGAAGATGCTCGGCGAGATCGGCTCGGTGGACCGCATCCCCGAGTTCATCAACCGCGCCAAGGACAAGAACGACCCGTTCCGCCTGATGGGCTTCGGCCATCGCGTGTACAAGAACTACGATCCGCGCGCCAAGATCATGCAGCGCACCTGCCATGAGGTGCTCGGCGAACTCGGCATCAAGGACGACCCGCTGCTCGACATCGCCGTGGAACTGGAGCGCATCGCGCTGCAGGACGAGTATTTCGTCGAGCGCAAGCTCTACCCGAATATCGACTTCTACTCGGGCATCACCCTGCGCGCCCTCGGCTTCCCCACGTCCATGTTCACCGTGCTGTTCGCCCTCGCCCGCACCGTGGGCTGGATCGGCCAGTGGAAGGAGATGATCGAGGACCCGAGCCAGCGCATCGGTCGTCCGCGCCAGCTCTACACCGGCGCCACGCAGCGCGACTACGTGCCGATCGCCCGCCGCAAGTGACGGCAGCGCCTCGGCTCTGAGACGACCGACGAAAACCCCGCCTTCCGGTCTGGAAGGCGGGGTTTTTCAATGCCGAGTTCATGCCTGATCAGGCCACGCGACGTCGCTGCGCCAGCGTCTCCAGCACCGCCCGCGCCGCGCGCCGGCTCGGCGGTTCGCCCCCCTCGCCCAAGACCGCATCGAGCCGCGCAAAGGCGGCAAGCTGCGCCTCACGCTCCGGCCCGCCGACGATCAGCCGCGCCAGCTGCGCGGCCATGGCCGGCGGGTCGATGTGCCATTGCAGATATTCCGGCATAGCCGGCTCATCGAGAATGAGATTGGGCAGGATCGCCGTCTTCACCCGGATGATGAAGGGCGCGATACGCCCTTCCAGCCATGGCACGCGGTAGGCGGCAACGGTCGGCACGCCCGCCAGCGCGAGCTCCAGCGTCACCGTGCCCGACGCCGCCAGCGCCGCGCGGGCAATGCGGAAGGCCGCACGCTTCTCCTCATCGCTGACGACGATCCGTGGCTTCACCGCCCAGGAGGCCACTATCGCCTCGACCTGCGCCCGCCGGGCCGGCAAGGTCGGCAGCACCGGCTCGATATCCGGCACCTCGGCCCTCAGCCGCTCCAGAACCTCACCGAAAGTCGCGCCAAGCCGCGCCAGCTCCGAGCGCCGGCTGCCGGGCAGTACCAGCAGCACGGGCGGGGACGCGGCACGGCGGGCGGCCTCCGCCGCATCCGGCCGCAAGCTGGCGAGTTCACCGAGCAGGGGATGGCCGACATAGGTGGTCGGCGGCCCGCCAAGCGCGTGCATCACCTCCGGCTCGAACGGGAGCAGCGCCAACACCCGATCGACATGCGGCGCCATCGCCCGCGCGCGGCCGGGTCGCCAGACCCAGACCGTCGGGGCGACATATTTGACGATCGGCAACTCCGGCAGGCGCTTACGCACCTTGCGGGCGACACGGTGGGTGAAGTCCGGAGCATCGACCAGCACCAGCACATCCGGTGGCCTGGCCACGATGGCGCCCACCGTCTCGCCCATCCGCCGGAGGATGCGCGGCAGACCGGCCACGACCTGCGCGAAGCCCATCGCCGTGATCTCCTCCATGGGGAAGAGCGGCACAAGCCCCTGTCCCTGCATGCGCGCGCCACCGACGCCGCGAAAGCGCACATCACGCGCATGCAGTGCCTTCAGCTCCGCCAGAAGCCCGGCGCCGAGCACGTCACCCGATTCCTCGCCCGCGACGATGAACACATCGAGCGGCGCTTGGCCGCTCATGAGGTGCCTCCATCGCCAGGCTCGAAGCCGAGGATGAAGAGCCCCGCCTCATCCGCGCGGCGGATCAGTTCCGCACCGTCGGCGACGATGACGCCGCCGGCCTCAACCGCGATGCCGGCCAGCCCTGCGCGCACCGCGCCCTCCACTGTGCGCGCACCGAGCGACGGCAGGTCGATCCGTCGATCCTGCCCCGCCTTCGGGCGCTTCACCAGCACCCCGCAACGCGCGGGCATCTTGACCCGGCCATTACCCCGTAGCTCCGACACCCTCGCCAGCATGAGATCGGTGCCTTCGGCCGCCTCGACTGCCACCACATGGCGGTTCATCACCACCAGTCCCTGGCCGATGTCGAGCGGCCCCATCACCGCGAGCGCCTCGCGCCCACGGGCGATATCGGCGCGCGCCGCCGCATCCGGCGCGACCGCGCCGAGCTGGCCCGCCGGCATGAGGATTTCCGGCGCCACCTCATGCGCGCCGACGAGGCGGAAGCCGGACTCCTCCATCAACCGCCCAAGGCCGGTGAGCAGGAAATCGTCACCGCCGCGAAACAGACGAAGCACCCGCGGCATCAGCCGCAGCGTCGCCCAGTCGAGCCGGAGATCGCGGATGCGCGGACGCAGCACATTGCCAATGAACACCACATCGCGGCAGCCGCGGCGGCGCATCTCGCGCTTTAGAAAACCGAAACCGCCCAGCGACACCCATTCATGCGGCCAGGCAGCGAAATCCGCGTCGGCAAAGCCCCGCACCGGGAACAGCACCACCGGGCGCCCGGCCCTGAGCGCACCTTCCGCCACGGCGAGGGGAAATGTACCGCCGCCGCAGATGATCGCCAGCGGCGCGGCGCTCTCCACCTCCCGGGACGGCGCCTCAGGCGGCGTCGGGTTCGGCGCCATGGTCGGCCGCATCGCTGGGAACGATCAAGCGACGCTTGGCGCCGCTGCGCACGAAATCGACCACCTGCATCACATTGGCATCGTCGCCATAGTGCCCGGCGACGCGCTCCACCCGCTCGGCCAGCGTGCCGCCGGAATAGAACAGCTCGCGATAGGCGGCACGCAGCGCGTGGATCTGCGGCCGGGTGAGGCCGCGCCGCTTCATGCCGATGATGTTGAGCCCGCCGAGCCCGCTGCGGCCATAGATCAGCGCGCCGAAGGGAATGAGATCGTGCTGCAGCCCGCACAGCCCGCCGACAATGGCATTGTCGCCGATGCGCACGAACTGATGCACCGCCGACAGGCCGCCAAGGAAGACATTGTTGCCGACCGTGACATGGCCGGCGAGGGTCGCGTTATTGGCGAAGATCACATGGTTGCCGACGATGCAGTCATGCGCGACATGGGCGTTGACCATGAAGAAGCAATTGTCGCCGACCACCGTTTCCCCATGGCCGTTGGCGGTGCCGGTGTTCATCGTCACATGTTCGCGGATGATGCAGTCGCGACCGATCACCAGCTTCGTCGGCTCGCCCTTATAGCCGAGCGACTGCGGCGCCGAGCCGAGCGCGGCGAAGGGATGGACGACCGTTCCCGCGCCAAGCGTGGTGTGGCCGCTGACGGCGACATGCGAGAGCAGCTTGACGCCCTCGCCCAGCACCACATGCGGACCCACGGTGCAGAACGGACCGATCTCGACGCCGGCGCCGAGAACGGCACCCGCTTCCACGCGCGCCAACGGGTCAATCTTCGCCTCGGAAACGGTCATTTACGTCCCTCGCGGGCGATCATCGCGCCCACCTCGGCCTCGGCGACGATCTGGCCGTCGACCTTCGCCTCGCCACGGAACCACCACATGTTCCGCCGCTTGGACATCTGCGTCATGTGATATTCGAGCACGTCGCCCGGCACCACCGGCTTGCGGAACTTCGCCTTGTCGATGGTCATGAAATAGACGAGCGACGGTGCGCCGTCTTCCGGCCGGTTCAGCAGGCAGATGCTGCCGGCAGTCTGGGCCATGCCCTCGAGAATGAGCACGCCGGGCATAACCGGATTGTCCGGGAAATGGCCCTGGAAATGCGGCTCATTGGCGGTAACGTTCTTGATGCCGATCGCCTTCCGGTCGCCTTCGATGCCGACGATCTTGTCGACCAGCAGAAACGGATAACGGTGCGGCAGAGCCGCCAGAATGCGCTTGATATCGGCGGTGCCGAGCGCTGTCGGCTCGACTGCGGCTTCGACCTGCACGTCCATTCCTTCATTGCCCCTGTTGTTCGCCGCGACGGGCGCCGATTTCGCCGCGCCCGAGGCGCTGGACCGCCATCACCTCGCGGAACCAGTCGCGCATCGGCTTGGCGGGAGAGCCCCCCCATTCGACACCCGGCGGCACGTCGTCCTTCACATTGCTCGACGCGGCGATGCGCGCGCCGTCGCCGATATGGACATGGCCGATGACACCGACCTGCCCGCCCAGCATGACGAAATCGCCCAGGGTCGCGCTGCCGGCGATGCCGGCCTGCGAGACCACGATGCAGTGTCGCCCGATGACCACGTTGTGCGCGATCTGCACCAGATTGTCGATCTTGGTCCCCTCGCCGATCACCGTATCGCGCAGGCCGCCACGGTCGATGGTGGTGGAGGCGCCGATCTCGACATCGTCCTGCAGGATGACGCGGGCGATCTGCGGAATCTTGGCGTGCCCCTTGGCGCCGCCGACATAGCCGAACCCATCTTGGCCGATACGGGCGCCGGGATGGATGATGACGCGATCGCCGACCAATGTGTGCTGCAGCGTGACGCCGGCGCCGATAGAGCAGTGACGGCCGATGCGCACCCCCTGCCCGATCACGGCGCCAGCCGCGATCACCGTGCCCGTGCCGACTTCCGCCCCGGCCCCGATCACCGCACCGGGATCGACTGTCACATCCGCTTCCAGCCGCGCCTGCGGGTGGACCATGGCGCCCGCGGCGACGCCGGCCTGGCCGAACATCGAGCCCGGCTGCAGGCTGCCGGCATAAAGCCGCCGGGCAACAGTGACAAAGGCGGCATGGGGCTTGGCCACGCGAAGCGCGACCGTGCCGGCCGGCACATGGGCGGCGAAGCGTTCGGTGACGAGGCAGGCGCCGGCGCGGGTGGCGTGGAGCGCGGGGACATGGCGGGCCCCGTCCATGAAGGCGAGATCGTGCGGGCCCGCCTCTTCGAGCGAGGCAACACCGGAAAGGCGCACCGCCGCCGCAGAGGACGGAAGCGCCGCCAGGTCCGCCGCAACCAGTGCCGCGATCTCGGTCAGTGTCAGCGCCGCCGGCACCGGATGGAAGAAGGGATCGTTCATCGCCGCCTGTCGACTGCCGTGGCACTTCCCAAACGCATGGGCGGCCCGGATGACCGGACCGCCCTGCATCTCATGAGATGGAGTGTATCAGAACGTGGTGCCGCCGCTGAAGCGGAACTCCTGAACCTCGTCGTACCATTCCTTGGTCAGCGCCCAGGCGTAGTCGAAGCGCAGCGGACCGAAGGGCGAGGCCCAGATCAGACTGACACCGACCGAGGAGCGGATCAGATCGCTGTCGGCGACGCAGACATTGGCGAGCCCCTGCGTCTTCGAACCCGAGAACGCGCTGCAGTCGACGAGGTTGTTCTGCCAACCCGGGATGTTCGGGAAGGTGGTGTTGCCCTGATAGTCCCACAACGAACCGGCATCGGCGAACACGGCGAACTTCAGGCCGAAATCCTTGGGCAGGAAGGAGAGCGGGAACTGCACTTCCGCCGTCGCACCCCAGAACAGCGTGCCGCCGAGGGCGTCCATGTCCTGGCCAAAGGCACCGGACGCAAGGTCGCGCGGGCCGATACCGTTCGGGGCGAAGCCACGGACGAGGTCGGGGCCCTTGAAGAAGTTGTCGGTGATGCGCAGGTCTTCATTACCCCAGGCGGCGACGTTACCCGCCTGGCCACGCAGCAGCAGCACCGCATCACCGACCACCGGCATGTAGTAGCGTGCGTCGAAGGTGGTGCGCACGTACTGAGAGTCGCCACCGAGACCAGCGAAATCCTGCTTCAGCTCCAGCAAGTAACCGTTGGACGGGTTCTTGTTGTTGTCCAGCATGTTGTAGGAGATCGTGTAGCCGACCGCCGAGGTAAGGATGGACTCGTTATTGATCTCCAGCAGCGCCCACGAGATGTTGTTGTAGATCTCGTCCTCGACGCTGACCGAAATCTCCTTCTGCGACAGCATGTAGCGCAGGCCGAGGGTAAGCTCGTCGGTGAGGGGCAGAGCGACGCGCAGCGTGCCGCCAGCGGTCTGCGTATCGTACTGGCTGTAGCTGGTCGCGCTGGTGGTCTTCCAGAACAGGTCGAAGCCGGCCGCCATGCGGTAATCGAGGAAGTAGGGCTCGGTGAAGCTGAAATCCGCGCCCTGCACGTTCTCGCCGAGCTGACCGGCCAGACGGACATACTGGCCACGACCGAGGAAGTTCTTCTCCGAAATCGCCACTTCGCCGATGAAGCCATCCGTCGTCGAATAGCCGCCAGAGACCGAGAACTCACCGGTGGGCTGATCCTCGACCGTCACCACGAGGATGATGCGGTCCGGCGCCGTGCCGGGCTCATTGGTGATCTTCACATCCTTGAAGTAGCCGAGGTTGCGCAGACGGCGTTCTGCACGATCGACCAGCACGCGGTTATAGGCATCACCTTCGGCGAAATCGAACTCGCGGCGGATGACCCAGTCACGGGTACGGGTGTTGCCGCGAATTTCGATGCGCTCGACATAGACGCGCGGACCTTCCTCGACGGCGAAGACCAGCGAGATGGTACGGGTCTCGACATTGCGATCGCCGCGCGGACGAACCTGGGCGAAGGCGTAACCGGCCTTGGAGACTTCGATGGTCGCGTTCTCGACCGACTTCTCCACCAGCTCGGCATTGTACACCTGGCCCGGCGCCACGCGGATAGCGGCGCGCAGATCCTTGATGTCCACATCCTTGATGCCGGAAACGACATCGACGGTGCCGACGCGATACTGTGGGCCTTCGTCGATCACGTAGGTGAGGACGAAGCCATCGCGCTGACGATCCAGATCAGCGGTCACCGAAATGATGCGGAAGTCGGCATAGCCGTGCTTCAGATAGAAGCGGCGCAGCAGTTCCTGATCGGTGTTGATGCGGTCAACATCGTAAATGTCGGAATTCTTAAGCCAGGAGAGCCAGTTGGTCTCGGTAGTGGTGATCTCGTCCTTCAGCTTGTAGGCCGAATAGGCCTTATTGCCGACGAACTTGATCTCGGCCACGCCGAGCTTGTCACCCTCGGTGATCTCGAACACGAGATCGACGCGACCCTGGCCGCGCTCGATGATCTTCGGCTCGACGCGCACATCGTAGCGGCCGGCGCGGTGATAGATATCGATGATGCGCTGCGTATCGGCCTGAACCGTGGTCTTCGACAGCGGGCTGCGAGCCTTGGACTGCACTTCGAGCGACAGCTGGTCGTCCTTGACCTTCTTGTTGCCCTCAAAGGCGACGCGGTTGATCACCTGATTCTCGACGACAGTCACAACCATCCGCCCACCGCGGTTGCTGATAGTGACGTCGGAGAAAAGCCCAGTGGCGTAGAGCCCCTTGAGCGCCTCGTCGATCTTGGCCGGCGTCAGCGACTGGCCGGGCGAGGTCTGGAAATAGGAGCGGATGGTGTCGGCATCAACGCGTTGATTCCCCTCGACAACTATCGAGTTCGCCGACTGAGCCATGGCCACCCCGGGCGCCATGACGGCACCGGAAACACCGCCGACCGCCACAAGAAGGGCAAAGCCGACTGCCGACGCCAATCTACTCACGAACCGGGAACGAGCCATTTGGTGCGCAACCTTACCGTTGTTCTGGGAGACGACCACCGACACACCCGAAGATGCGCAACCGGCGACACTCCTCACCCTGCACTCCGTTTGATACAGACTTTTCCAGAGCCTGCAAACCGGACCTGCCGCTTTCAGTGCCTTTTCCGGACGGCGTGGCCGCTTGGCAACGCCGTCCCGAATCCTCGTCAAGATTTTGATATATTGAGAATATCGTTCCACGTTGCAAACAGCATCAACATCAGCACGAGCGCCAGGCCGATGCGGAAACCCACCTCCTGGGCTCGTTCGCTGAGCGGCCGGCCGCGCAGCGCCTCGATCCCGTAGAAAAGCAGGTGTCCGCCATCCAGTAGCGGTACAGGAAAGAGGTTAAGAAGTCCGATCGACACCGACAGCACCGCCGCCAGCTGCAGCAGCGCCGCGATTCCGAAGGTGGCGACCTGCCCGGACACCTGGGCGATGCGGATCGGGCCGCCCAGCTGGTCCGCACGCTCGCGTCCGGTCACCACGCCGCCGAGATAGCTGAAGGTGCGATCGACGATGAACCAGACCTCGGCCGTCGCTTGGGTCACAGCCTGAACCGGGCCGAATCGCTCGGTGCGGACCTGCCCTCCCCCGGTGTCGCGGGAGATGCCGAGTACGCCGATGCGGTGCACATTGCCGAAGGTGTCGGTGACTTCTCGCAGATCCGGCGTCGCTTCGAGCGTGAGTCGCTGCCCGCCGCGCTCGACCTCGATGGCGAGCGGCTCGCCGGCATTGGCGCTGACGACGCGCTGCATGTCGCCGAACGAGTCGATCTTCGCGCCATTGATGGTGAGGATGAGGTCGCTCGGCTGGAAGCCGGCGCGCTCAGCGGCGCTGCCAGCCTGCACCGCATCCACCTGCGGCGTCGTCACCTGCCGGCCGACCGTCATGAACAGGCCGGCGAAGATGACAATGGCCAGGATGAAATTCGCGATCGGTCCCGCCGCCACGATCGCTGCCCGGGCGCCGACCGATTTGTGGAAGAAGCTCTCGCGGCGCTCCATCTCGCTCATATGCGAGATCGCCCCACGGTCGGGGGCGCTGGCGGCGTTCTCGTCGCCGAGGAACTTCACATAGCCGCCGAGCGGAATCGCCGAGAGTTTCCAACGCGTGCCGTGGCGGTCGTTGAAGCCGACAATCTCCGGCCCGAAGCCAATCGAGAACGCCACCACCCGCACCCCGGCCCGCCGCGCGACCCAGAAATGGCCCAGCTCGTGGAAGAACACGACAATCGTCAGCACGAACAGAAACGGCACGACATAGCCGAGCAGCCAGCCCGCGGTGCCGCCCATCGAGGCAAGAAAGTCCATCAGCGATTTCCCAGACAGGCACGCCGACGGGCGCGCCGCATGTTCCATAAGGAGCGTTTAAGGCGAAGGTGGGTAAAATGCGGCGCGATATCGGAATTTGCGGCAGGAATCGCGTGCGACCTGGCAGCGCGGGCTGGCAGCGCGGGGAGCCCCCGGCCGTTTCACCACAGCAGGAAGCCGCGCGCGGGCGCGTCCGGCGCGCGCAGCAGACCGATCAACAGCATCACCGCCGCCGCCGCGATGAAACCGTCGAGTCGGTCCATCAGGCCACCATGGCCGGGGATGAGATGGCTGGAATCCTTCACGCCGAAACGCCGCTTCATCGCCGATTCGAACAGGTCGCCGCTTTGGCTGGCAAAGCTCGCCAGCAACGCGACCGGGGCGGCGAGCAAGGCTGTCTCGACCCTCGCGAGGTACAGCGTCGCCATTCCCGCCAGCATGCCGAACAAAGCCCCGCCCAGCGAGCCTGCCCAGGTCTTGTTCGGGCTGACGCGCGGCCAGAGCTTGGGGCCGCCGATGAGGCGACCGCAGAAATAGGCGGCGATGTCGGTCGACCAGACCACGGCGAGCAGCCACACCAGACTCACCAGGCCGAGGCTTCCGTCCTGGCGCAGAATTAGCGTCGGCAGCGCCAGCGCGCCAGCATAAAGCACGCCGAATGGCGCCCATGTCCGCCGTTCGCGGTTGGAACGTGCCACCAGCGCGGCCGTGATGGCGCCAAGCACCACAATGCCGATCGCGGCGGGCGGCGGGCGGATAGCGAGCAGCAGGACGGCCACGACCAGTGTCGCGGCGCCGATCACCAGCAGCGGCGTGCGGGGCTTGGCGCCGATCATGCGCAGCCATTCCCACAGCACGATCACGGAAGAGAGCGCGACGAGGGCACTGAAGGCCCAGCCGCCGGCCACGGCGACCAGCATCACCAACGGCCCCAGCACCAGGGCCGAAGCGAGCCGCGGCAGGAAATCCTCTCCGATCCGCAAGAGCTCAGCTTTCCGCCGCTTCGACGCCGCCGAAGCGGCGCTCGCGCCGACGATATTCGCAGAGCGCCTGCTCCAGCCAGCCGCGATCGAAATCCGGCCACAGCACGGGCAGGAAGACCAGTTCGGCATAGGCCGCCTGCCAGAGCAGGAAGTTCGACAGGCGCTGCTCGCCGCTGGTGCGGATGACGAGATCGAGCGGCGGTAGCCCCGCCGTGTCGAGCGCCTCCGCAAAACGTTCCGGTGTGATGTCCTCGGGCCGCAACTCGCCCGCCGCCACCTGCCGGGCCAGTGCCTGCGCCGCGCGGGCGATTTCGCCACGCGCGCCATAGTTGAACGCCACGGTAAGGCGCACGCCGGTATTGTCGCGGGTCAGCGCCTGTGCTTCATCGAACAGCGCTTGCACTTCGCTGTCGGTCGGATGTCCCTCGCCGATGATGCGCAGGCGGACATTCTTGGCATGAAGCTCCTTGAGATCGGAGCGGATGAAGCGCTTCAGCAGCCCCATGAGCTCGCCGATCTCCCGCTCCGGGCGCGACCAGTTCTCGCTGGAGAAGCTGTAGAGGGTCAGCGCCTCGATGCCGAGTTCCCGGGCATCGGCCACCGTGCGGCGGACGGCTTCGGCGCCCCGCCGATGCCCCTCGAAGCGCGGAAGGCCGTGGCCCTTTGCCCATCGCCCGTTGCCATCCATGATGATGGCAATATGGCGCGGCACCGGGAAGAGCGACGCGGCCGCGCGCCCTTCGGTCTCGATGGCGGCCCCAGAGGCCTCGCCGCGCCTTGCAATGTTCACGGACCCCCCCCATGGCGCCCTGTTCGGCGCCCGCCGATCAAACCGCGAGGATTTCCTTTTCCTTCGCGGCCACGACCTGATCGATCTCGGCAATGAACTGGTCCGTCGCCTTCTGGACCTGGTCGGCGAGCCGGTCGAGATCATCCGAGCTCATCTCGCCGTCCTTTTCCGCCTTCTTGATGATGTCGAGCCCGTCGCGGCGCACATGACGCACCGACACGCGCGCGGCTTCAGCATATTTATGCGCTACCTTGACCAGTTCCTGGCGGCGATCCTGAGTCAGCTCGGGGATGCGCACACGCAGTACCTGCCCTTCGGTCTGCGGGTTCAGGCCGAGATTGGAATCGCGGATGGCCTTCTCGACCGCCGCCACCATTCCTCGGTCCCACACCTGCACCGAGAGCAGGCGCGGCTCCGGCACATTGACAGACGCGACCTGATTCAGCGGCATGTGGCTGCCATAGGCATCCACCTGGATCGGCTCCAGCAGGCTGGCCGAGGCGCGGCCGGTGCGCAGGCCGGAAAGCTCGGTTTTGAGAACGGAGATTGCGCCCGTCATGCGGCGCTTGATATCGGCAATGTCGATCGGACCAGTGCTCATCACGAACCTCATTCATTCATCAGCCGGCCCGAGGCCGACGGGCGCCGGTTGGCGGCTTATCCAACCTAACGGCGCGCATGGCAAGCGTTAGGCGACAACCATGCCCGCACCACGGGCGCGGGACGCCAATTTGGTGGCGAAGGCTACGGCGCTACCGTCGTGGAGCGCCCCTCGCCGCGAATGGCGGCGGCAATCGCCCCCGGCTCGCGGATCGAGAACACGACGATCGGCAGCTTCGATTCCCGCGCCAGCGCGAAGGCGGCAGCGTCCATCACCTTCAGGTCTTTGGCCAGCGCCTCGTCATGGGTCAGCCGCTCATAGCGCCGAGCCGACGGATCGTGCTTGGGATCGGCGGTGTAGACGCCGTCGACATTGGTCGCCTTCATAACCGCGTCGCATTCAAGCTCGGCGGCGCGCAGCACGGCGCCGGTGTCGGTGGTGAAATAGGGGTTGCCCGTGCCGCCGGCCAGCAAAACGACGCGCCCGCGCCCCAGATGGCGCGAGGCGGTCTGGCGGGCATAGGGCTCGCAGATGGTCGGCATGGGAATGGCGGAAAGGGTGCGGGCCGGAACGCCGGCCTTCTCGACCGCCTTCTCCAGCGCCAGCGCGTTCATCACCGTCGCCAGCATGCCCATATGGTCGGCCGTGGCGCGGTCGAGCCCCTGCCCCGCCACGCTGGCGCCGCGCAGGATGTTGCCACCGCCGACGACAACCGCGATCTCGGTTCCGGTGGCGCGGGCCTCCACGAGATCCTGAGCGATGCGCTCGATGGTCGGCCAGTGCAGCCCGAACGCCTCGTTCCCCATCAGCGCCTCACCGGACACCTTGACCAGGACGCGCTCGAAAAGGGCGCCGTGCGGCTCGGGGATCGACATGGGGCACCTCTGGCTTGGCGCGACTCGGGGTGGCGCGCACAGTAAAACACGCCGGACTGCCCGTGGGCGGCCCGGCGTGACTTATCAACGTAACAACGCGCTCAGACGCCGGCAGCGGCCGCGACTTCGGCGGCGAAGTCGCTTTCCTGCTTCTCGACGCCCTCGCCGAGGCCGAAGCGGACGAAGCCGACCAGCTTGATCGGCGCGCCGACCTTGCCTTCGCTCTCCTTCACCGCCTGGGCGACCGTCTTGGACGGATCGTGGATGAACGCCTGCTCGACGAGAGTCACTTCCTTGTAGAAGGTCTTCAGGCCGCTCTCGACGATCTTCTCGACCACGTTGTCGGGCTTGCCGGAGGCCTTGGCCTTCTCGGCGAGCACGCCCTTCTCGCGGGCAATCACGTCGGCGTCGATACCGGCGGCGTCGAGCGCCTGCGGGTTGGCAGCCGCGACATGCATGGCGATCTGGCGACCGAGCGCGGCGAGTTCATCCGCCTTGCCTTCGGATTCCAGCGCGACCAGCACGCCGATCTTGCCGAGGCCTTCGCCCACCGAACCGTGGACATAGGCGCCGATGGCGCCCGCCGACACCGCCAGCTTCTTGGAGCGGCGCAGGTTCATGTGCTCGCCGATGGTGGCGACCGCGTTGTTGATCGCCTCGGCGACGGTGCCGCCGGCCGGATAGGCCGCGGCCTTCACCGCCTCGACATCGTCCTCGGCGCTCAGCGCGACGGTGGCGATGTCGCGCACGAGCTGCTGGAACTGGTCGTTGCGCGCGACGAAGTCGGTTTCGGAGTTGACTTCGACGACGACACCCGTGGTGCCCGATACGGCGAGGCCGATCAGGCCCTCGGCGGCGACGCGCCCGGCCTTCTTGGCGGCCTTGGCGAGACCCTTCTTGCGCAGCCAGTCGATGGCGGCCTCGATGTCGCCGTCGACCTCGGTCAGCGCGGCCTTGCAGTCCATCATGCCGGCGCCGGTCTTCTCGCGCAGCTCCTTCACCATGCCCGCGGTGATGTTGGCCATGTTCCGTTCCTCAACGATCTCTGTGTCTATCGACGACACGGCCGGCCGGACAAAATCCGGGCCGGCCGTGCGATACAATGCTTGGCGCCGGAATGTGACGCCGTCGCGAAGCGGACGCCGGGGTCACTCGACCTCGGCGGTCAGCTCCTTGGCCTGCGCCACCCAACCATCGACACGGCCCGGCAGACCGACTTCTTCGCCGAGACGATGGGCGTCGTCGGCATTGAGGGCGGCGATCTGCCAGAAGTGGAAGATGCCGAGGTCGGTCAGCTGCTTCTCGATCGCCGGCGACACGCCGATGAGCTTCTTCAGGTCATCGGCGATGCCGCGCGGACCCGAGAGGGCTTCGAGGCTGGTCCAGGCGGTCTCCGCCGGCAGGTCCTCGACCAGCGGGGCCTCGGCCGCGCCAACGTCGATGCCGAGATCGCCATGCGAGCGGCCGATGCCGTCGATGGCGGCGCGGGCTACGAGGTCGCAATAGAGGTTGATGGCGCGACCGGCGTCGTCATTGCCGGGAACCGGGAAGGCGATGCCGTCCGGATCGCAATTGGTGTCGAGGATGGCCGCGACCGGAATGCCAAGGCGGCGGGCCTCGGCGACGGCGAGGTCTTCCTTGTTGGTGTCGATCACGAACAGCAGGTCGGGAATGCCACCCATGTCACGGATACCGCCAAGGGCGCGATCGAGCTTTTCCTTCTCGCGCTGGAGCGTCAGGCGCTCCTTCTTGGTGTAGCCGACGCCCTCGCCGGCCGCGAGCAGCTCTTCGAGCTTCTTCAGGCGGGCGATGGAGTGGGAAATGGTCTTCCAGTTGGTCAGCATGCCACCGAGCCAACGGGAGTTCACATAATACTGCGCCGAGCGCTTGGCGGCATCCGCCACGGCATCGGCCGCCTGACGCTTGGTGCCGACGAACAGCACGCGGCCGCCACGGGCCACGGTGTCGGACACCGCCTGCAGGGCGCGGTGCAGCGCCGGCACGGTCTGGGCCAGGTCGAGAATGTGGATGTTGTTGCGGGTGCCGAAGATGAACGGAGCCATCTTCGGGTTCCAGCGGTGGGACTGATGCCCGAAGTGCACGCCAGCTTCCAGGAGCTGGCGCATGGTGAAGTCAGGAAGCGCCATTGTCGTCTCTCATCCGGTTGGGCCTCCGCGGACATGGCCGTGCCGAGGAATTCGGCTGACGGCACCGGAGCGGTCATGAAGCCAGCGTCAGGTTGTGACGAGGGGCTCCCGGCCGCGAGTCCGCGTGCGGAATGGCGCGGCTTATAGGGGAGCGCCGTTCCCGTGGCAAGTCCGCCGCGCGTCAGCGCGCAGCGTTGTGCGCCACAAGGCCGCTCGAGGCGCGGCCGGTCCGCAGGCTAAGCTCCGCCAGCGTGGAGGCGACGAGACCCGGCGTGGCGGCGGGCCGCTCCGTGAGAGCCTGCGCCATGTCACGGTACAGCAAGCCGGCAATCGCGGCGCGACCAAACCCGGCGCCGGGCAACTCAATCGTATGATGACGTAGTTCAGGCGTGAGGAAGGCGTCGATGTCGGCGGCCGCCTCCGCGGACACCTCCGGCCAGGATCCACCCAGATGCTGCTTCATCCGGCTGGTGGCGGCGCGCCAATCCGCCAACAATTCCTCATAGACGACGAGAGCCCGGGGCAGGCCGCGTGTCTCCCGCTCGGCATCCAGCGTGTAACGCATCCACACACCGATAGCCCGCCGCGGCTCCATCTGGTCGCGGCGCGCCAGCGATTGCGCAACCTCCAGCGGGTTGCGCAAGGTGAGAACAGCCTCGGTCGCATAGCCCAGTTCGTCGAGGACGTCCCGATAGAGCGGAACCAGCCGGCTGATGCGCGGGTCCTTCAGCACCACCGTGGAGGCGCCGCCAAACTCACTTTCCAGCGTATCACGCAGCAGGGACCACATGCCCCGCGCCCGCACGACCTCGCTCGCACAGACCGCGATCCGCTGGCGCGAATACCAGCGGTGCCCGCACGCGGCGAGGATTTCGTCGTTGAGATCGACGATCGGTTTGGATTCCCAGTGACCGCGCAGATTGTTCGAGGTCGCACCCATCAAGGTCTGCGGCGTGGCCGCCCCCAGCAGATTGACCGTGCGCGTGAGCGCCGACGTACCGCCGCGATGCATGCCCAGGATCAAAATCGCCCGACGTGTCGTTGAACCCTCGAATACCACCGCCCCGAACACCTTCCCTTGTGCTGCGCGGTAAAAAGGGCATGCCTGCCGCAAAGATCAAGCACAAACGAAACTCAGTAATCGAATAAAATCTGCGCATTTGTTCAGAAACACACAGACATACCGCACCACACTCCGAAACATCGCGTTTCCGCCCTTGGCGACGCAGCACTGCACGTCACTAAGGTTGAATACAACCGGGAACAGACTCTGAATTGCACGCTGGACCCGGCGGGCATGATGAAGCGCGCCACAGGAAGAGGAGAATCGGCAAGTAGAGGCAGCCCGGACCGGGGCCTCTAACGCTGCACGCGTCGCGCAGGCGCCTTTCGCGGTGGCGTCACGCCATCTCGACCATTTCGACACCGGGCACCGCCTTCAGAGCGCCAGCGATCTGCGGCGACAGGCTGAAGCGGCCGGGGAGCTTGACCTCGACTTCGGTGTCACCGCGCTCACCCAACAAAAGCACCAGCGACACCTCGCCGTCGCCCCGTGCGCCACCGAGCGACCCGAGCCGGGTTGCCACGCTTTCCAAGGGCTCGGGCGAGCGCAGGAACACGCGCATGCCCTTCTGCATTTTCGAGGCCGCCTGGTCGAGCGGCTCCACGGTCTGGATACGCGCGCGCACATCCTCGCCCTGCAACTCAGCCGACACCTGCAGCAGCAGGGCCTTGCCGGGCTCAAGCAACTCCCGGTACTGCGCCAGCGCTTCGGAGAACAGCACCGCTTCGAACTGCCCGGACGGATCGGAAAGGCCGACAATACCCATCTTGTTGCCGGTCTTGGTGCGGCGCTCCTGCCGGCTCACCACGGTCGCGGCAAGCCGCCCGGCCATGGAGCCGGCCCGCACCGAACGCGTGAAATCGGTCCAGCGCTGCACGCGCAGCCGGTCCAGCGCCTTGCCGTAATCGTCCAGCGGGTGGCCGGTGAGGAAGAAGCCGATGGCATCGTACTCGCGCTGGAGCTTCTCCGCCGGCAGCCACGGCGCGGCGCTGGGAATCGGCAGTTCCGCCGCGACCGACGGCCCGCCGAACATGTTGCCCTGCCCCGACGCCACCTCGGCCCCGACCGATGCCGCATGGGCGAGCATGCAGTCGATCGCCGCCGAGGCCCGCGCGCGGTTCTTCTCCAGCGCATCGAATGCCCCGGCATTGACCAGGCTTTCCATCGTCCGCTTGTTCAGCGCCTTGGCGTTGATGCGCGAGGCGAAGTCGGCGAGGCTGGTGAAGGGGCGCTCGCCCCGCGCCTCGACAATGGCGTCGACCGAATGGCCGCCGACCCCCTTGATCGCCGCCAACGCATAGAGAATGCGCCCGTCCTTCACGGCGAAGTCGCGCCCGGAGTGATTTACCGAGGGCGGCACGACCTCGATGCCGAGACGCTGCGATTCCTGCCGGAATTCCGCCAGTTTATCGGTATTGCCCATGTCCAGCGTCATGGAGGCGGCCATGAACTCGGTCGGGTAGTTCGCCTTCATATAGGCGGTCTGGTAGGACACCAGCGCATAGGCGGCCGCGTGGCTCTTGTTGAAGCCGTAATCGGCGAATTTGGCGAGCAGGTCAAAGATCTCCGACGCCTTCGCCTTCGGCACGCCGCGTTCCACCGCACCGCTGACGAAGCGCTCACGCTGCTTGTCCATCTCGGCGCGGATCTTCTTGCCCATGGCGCGGCGCAGAAGATCGGCTTCGCCCAGCGAATAGCCGGAGAGCGTCTGCGCGATCTGCATCACCTGTTCCTGGTAGATGATGACGCCGTAGGTCTCCTTCAGGCTGGCTTCCAGGGCCGGGTGCGCATAGGCCGCCTTTTCCTGACCGTTCTTGACCGCGCAATAGACGGGGATATTGGCCATCGGGCCCGGCCGGTACAGGGCGACGAGGGCGATAATGTCCTCCAGCCGGTCCGGCTTCATGTCGACCAGCGCCCGCCGCATGCCGGCGCTTTCCACCTGGAACACGCCGACCGTCTCGCCGCGGGTCAGCATGTCGTAAGTCTTTTTATCGTCGAGCGGAATCGTCGACAGGTCGAGCGTGATTCCCCGCTGGGCGACCAGACGGACGGCGGTTTGCAGGACGGTGAGGGTTTTGAGGCCGAGGAAGTCGAACTTCACCAGCCCCGCCTGCTCCACCCATTTCATGTTGTACTGGGTGACGGGCATGTCCGAGCGCGGGTCTCGATAGAGCGGCACCAGTCGCGCCAGAGGCCGGTCGCCAATGACGATGCCGGCCGCATGGGTGGAGGCGTGGCGGTTAAGGCCCTCCAGCCGGGTGGCGATGTCGAAGGCGCGCTTGACCACCGGGTTGGCGTCGCTCTCGCCCTGCAGGCGCGGCTCGTCGTTGATCGCCTGCTTCAGCGTCACCGGATTGGCCGGGTTCTGCGGCACCAGCTTGCACAACTTGTCGACCTGGCCATAGGGCATTTCCAGCACCCGGCCGACATCGCGCAGCACGCCGCGCGCCTGTAGCGTACCGAAGGTGATGATCTGCGCCACCTGATCGCGGCCATAGCGCTGCTGGACGTAGCGGATCACCTCGTCGCGGCGTTCCTGGCAGAAGTCGATGTCGAAGTCCGGCATCGACACGCGCTCGGGATTAAGGAAGCGTTCGAACAGCAGGCCGAAGCGCAGCGGATCGAGATCGGTGATGGTGAGCGAATAGGCGACCAGCGAACCCGCGCCGGAGCCACGGCCCGGGCCGACCGGAATCCCCTGTGCCTTCGCCCATTTGATGAAGTCCGACACGATGAGGAAGTAGCCGGGGAACTTCATCCGCTCGATGATACCGAGCTCGAAGGCCAGCCGCGCCTCATAGTCCGCGACCGTCAGACCCTCCGTCGGCCCGTGGACCGCCAGACGGTTGCGCAGCCCCTCTTCGGCCTGCAGCCGCAACTCCTCTGCCTCGTCGCGGTCGAGGGTGAAGCGCGGCAAGATCGGCTTCACCGTGCGCGGGCGATAGGCGCAGCGCTGGGCGATTTCCACCGTATTGGCAAGGGCTTCCGGAAGATCGGCGAACAGCTCCGCCATTTCCCCGCGGGTGCGGAAACGGTGCTCCGGCGTTAATTGGCGCCGGTCGGGCTCGGCGACGAGGCGGCCTTCGGCGATGCAGATGAGGGCGTCATGGGCCTCATAATCGTCCTGGGCGGCGAAGAACGGTTCGTTGGTCGCCACCAGCGGCAAGTCGAGGCGGTAGGCGAGTTCTATCAGCGCCGGCTCGACCCGGCGTTCCTCGGCGACGCCATGGCGTTGAATTTCCACGTAAAGCCGGTCGCCGAACAGGGCGTGCAGCGTGGCCAGGCGCTGCTCCGCATGGTCGGCGCTGCCGGCCGCGAGCGCGCGGTCGATGGGGCCGATGGGACCGCCAGTGAGAGCGATGAGACCGGCGGAGCGGCCCTCCAGCCAGTCCGCCTTGATGTGGGGGGCGCCGTCGGAGGCGGTGTCGAGGAAGGAGCGCGACACCAACTCCATGAGGTTCGTCCACCCCTCCTCGTTCATCGCGAGGAGGACGATGCGCGGGCGCTCCTGCCCGGCGGGGCCGCGGGGAGCGGTGCCGGGAAAATCCACCGCCACGGCGCAGCCGAGAATTGGCTGGATGCCGGCGCCGGCCATCTTCTCCGAGAATTCCAGCGCGCCGAAGAGATTGCCGGTGTCGGTGAGGGCGATGGCGGGCTGGCGGTCCTTCTTGGCGAGATCGGCGAGCTTGCCGATGCTCAGCGCGCCTTCCAGCAGGGAGAAGGAGGAATGAACATGCAGATGCACGAACCCGACATCAGCCTGCGCCATCTCACATCCCTCCTGCGACTCGAAACTCCCTATGGTGGGCATCGCCGCCGGCGGCGTCCACCCGTCGCGGCCGTCCTCCCCGCTATCCCCGGCGAAAGGCGGAACGCCTTTCTGCCCCCGGGCTGAAGGCTGCAAGCCTTCATGCCCCCGGGCGGACGGGCCATCGGCCTTCATAGCCCGTGAGCGGGGCTCCACACCCTCAAACCCCGGTGATCACCCCGGCCCACAGGCCGATCATGGCGACGAACAGAGCGATGGACGCGAGAGCGGCGGCTTCCTGAACGAGAACACGGATCATGTCGACCTCCCTGGAACATAGAGAGAACATGACTCCCGCAATCCACATGATCAAGCCATGTTCTTCTTTCGTTCCGGTTCATGGTTGACGAAACGAAAACGCTCCCGACGCCTGCACGCCGAATCGCCGTACGTCATGCCGGGCCGCGCGAGTAGGCTGCGCCAAGCCTTCCTCCTTCGAGGCCCGGCTCCGCCGCGCACCTCAGGATGACGTTGCGCACTTGTGGTTCGTCCGTGTCAGGCGAGTTCCACGACCTGTCCCTCGCGGAGCGTCACCCGGCGGTGCATGCGGTCGGCGAGGTCGAGATTATGGGTGGCGATCACCGCCGCCAGCCCCGTCGCCTCCACCAGCTGCGACAGCGCGTGGAATACATGGTCGGCGGTGTGCGGGTCGAGATTGCCGGTCGGCTCGTCGGCCAGCAGCACGCGCGGCGCGTTGGCGACGGCGCGGGCGATGGCGACGCGCTGCTGCTCGCCGCCGGAAAGTTCGCCCGGCCGGTGTTCCAGCCGCTTGCCGAGGCCGAGATAGCTGAGCAGTTCCTTCGCCCGCTGCGCCGCCTCCCGGCGCGGCAGGCCGCGGATCATCTGCGGCAGCATCACATTCTCCTGCGCGGAGAATTCGGGCAGCAGATGGTGAAACTGGTAGACGAAGCCGACATCGACGCGGCGGATGCGGGTGCGCTCGGCGTCCGACAGGCCGGCGGTGCCGGTGTCCCCGATGAACACCTCGCCGGCGTCCTGATGTTCCAGCAGGCCGGCAATATGCAGCAGGGTGGACTTGCCGGTGCCGGAAGGGGCGACCAGCGCCACGGACTGGCCTTCCATCACGGTGAAATTGGTGCCGCGCAGAATTTCCAGCGTGCCCTCGCCCTGGGCGTAGCGGCGTTCGATGCTCTCAAGCCGCAGCGCAGCCTTGGGGTGAGCGGTCGACATGGCGCCCTCCTATTCGTAGCGCAGCGCTTCCACCGGATCGAGGCGCGCGGCGCGCCAGGACGGGTAGAGCGGGGCGAGAAGGGACAGGATGAGCGCCATCAGCACCACGGTGGCGGTTTCGCCGGCGTTCAGCTCGGCCGGCAGGCGGCTGAGATAGTACAGCTCCGGCGAGAACAGCTCGGTGGCGGTGAGCCAGGAGATGAACTGGCGGATCTCCTCCACATTGAGGCAGACGATGAGCCCGAGCAGGAAGCCGGCCAGCGTGCCGACCACGCCGATGGCGGCGCCCGTGACGAGAAAGATGCGCATGATCGCCCCGCTGGTGGCGCCCATCGTGCGCAATATGCCGATGTCGCGCCCCTTGTCCTTCACCAGCATGTTGAGGCCAGAGACGATGTTGAAGGCCGCTACCACCACGATCAGCGTGAGGATCAGGAACATCACGTTCCGCTCCACCTGCAGCGCGTTGAAGAAGGTGGCGTTCCGCTGGCGCCAGTCGACGATGTAGATCGGCCGCTCCGCCGCCGCCTGCACCAGCGGGCGGTAGCGCTCCACATCATCGGGATGGTCGACATAGACCTCGATGGCGGTCACATCGCCATCCTTGTTGAAATAGGCCTGACTTTCCGCCAGCGGCATGAACACGAAGGCGCTGTCATATTCCGACATGCCGATCTCGAACACAGCCGCGATCTTGTAGACCTTGATGCGCGGCGTCGTGCCCATGGGCGTCACCGCGCCGCGCGGGGCGACGAGGGTGAGATTGTCGCCGGCCTGCAGCGAGAGCTGCTTGGAGAGGCCGCTGCCGATGGCGACGCCGGAACCCTCGTCGAAGCCGTCCAGCGTGCCGGTGCGGATATTGGAGCCGATGGCCGGCAGCGCCCGCAGGCTGGCCTCCGAGAGGCCGCGCACCAGCACGCCACCGGCATTGAAGGCGGAGGAGGCGAGCGCTTGGCCTTCCACCAGCGGCACGGCGAGCTTGACCCCCGGTACGCCGGCAATGCGCTTGGCGACGGCGTCATAATCGGTGAGCGGCCCGTCGATGGGCTGCACCAGCATATGGCCGTTCAGCCCTAGAATCTTCGACAGCAGCTCGGTGCGGAAGCCGTTCATGACCGCCATGACGATGATGAGCGTCGCCACGCCGAGCATGATGCCGAGAAAGGAGAAGCCGGCGATGACCGAGATGAAGCCTTCCTTGCGGCGCGCGCGCAGATAGCGCAGCGACAGCATCCACTCGAAGGCGCTGAACGGCCTGGAGCCCGTGGGCTCCGCGCCGGCGCCCGCCGACGCGGTCTTCGCTGCCTTGGTCCGACGCGCTGCGCTCTTGGCCGCCATGCCTGCTCCGCCCCTCGCCCGGCCCTGATCGGCCGGCACGCGCCTTCAACTCAACCGATGATCCGCTCCAGCGCCGCCGCGATGGTCAGCGTCTCGCGCGAACCATCCGCTCGCCGCTTCAGCTCCACCGTGCCGGCCGCCAGGCCCTTCGGCCCGACGATGATCTGCCAGGGAAGGCCGATCAGGTCGGCGGTGGCGAATTTCGAGCCGGGCCGCTCCGCAGTGTCGTCATAGAGCACATCGACGCCGCGCGCGGTCAGCTCGGCATAGATCGCCTCGCAGGCCTCGTCCGTCGCCGCATCGCCCACCTTGAGGTTCAAGAGGCCGACGCGGAACGGCGCGATCGCCTCCGGCCAGATGATGCCGTTCTCGTCATGCGACGCCTCGATGATGGCGGCGACGAGACGCGAGGGACCGATGCCGTAAGAGCCCATATGCACGGGCGTCTCCACGCCATCGGGGCCCGTCACCTTGGCGCCCATCGGCTCGGAATATTTGGTGCCGAAATAGAAGATGTGACCCACCTCGATGCCGCGCGCCGACACCCGCTGTTCCTCGGGAATCGCCGCGAAGGCCTCTTCGTCATGCTTCTCTTCCGTGGCCGCATAAAGGCTGGTCCAGCGGTTCACGATGTCTTGCAGGCCGGCGGGATCGCGGAAGTCGACGCCCGCCTCGGGCGTGGCCATGTCGAGATAGTCGGCATGGCAGAACACCTGGCTCTCGCCGGTCGAGGCGAGGATGATGAACTCATGGCTGTGATTGCCGCCGATCGGGCCGGTGTCGGCGACCATGGGGATCGCCTTCAGCCCGAGCCGGGCGAAGGTCCGCAGATACGCCACGAACATCCGGTTATAGGCGACGACCGCGCTCTCGAAGTCGAGATCGATGGAATAGGCGTCCTTCATCAGGAATTCGCGCGAGCGCATGACGCCGAAGCGCGGGCGCACCTCGTCGCGGAACTTCCACTGGATGTGGTAGAGGTTCAGCGGCAAGTCCTTGTAGGACTTCACATAGGCGCGGACGATCTCGGTCAGCATCTCCTCATTGGTCGGCCCGTAGAGCATGTCGCGCTCGTGCCGGTCCTTGATGCGGAGCATCTCCTTGCCATAGTCGTCATAGCGCCCGCTTTCGCGCCAGAGATCGGCCGACTGGATGGTCGGCATCATGATCTCGATGGCGCCGGAGCGGTTCTGCTCCTCGCGGATGATGTTGCAGATCTTGTCGAGCACGCGCTTGCCCAGCGGCAGCCACGCATAGATGCCGGCGCTCTCCTGCCGGATCATGCCGGCGCGCAGCATGAAGCGGTGCGAGACGATTTCCGCTTCCTTCGGGACTTCGCGGAGGATGGGAAGGAAGTAGCGGGAAAGGCGCATCAGCGGAAACTCACGATTCGGCCGGGATCGGCTGCGTGGCGGCGATGGCGGAGTGAAACCGGATCGCCTCACAAAACACAAGCCCTTGCCCCATTGGCTCGGGCGAATGGCGCAAAGACTGCCTCAACTTAAGGCTTGATGCCCGATCCGCGCCCATTTTTGTTGCATCGCACCATACTCGTATTGCGACGCAAGGATGACAAGGTTCTAAATTTTGCTAGAGTGCCGGCCTCTAGAAAGAGGTCCGCTGAACGCTTTGAGAAGCGTGCTGATCGGTCCAGGTCTCGGGAGGAATGACGGCTAAGAAAGCCCCCTGGCAGACGTCGAAACGGCGCGGAATCAGGTGCGGGCGGCCAGATAAGGAAGGCGGGACTTCGGTCCCGCCTCTTTTTTTGCCTTTTTGCCGGCAGGGCGCCGCCTATTTGGCCTGATAGAGCGGGAACGGCATGGGCAGCATGTCGGAGTTCAGCCGGTCCGTCTCCACCAGCCAGGCGAAGATGAGAACGAGGATGGCGGAGATCACCGTCGTCGCCAGCGCCTTGCGCAGCAGCATGGGCTGCTGCGGCGCGCCCGGCTCGGTGCCGTCCTCGACCGCGCCGTCCTCATGCTGGGAGCGCACGCCGAAGGGCAGGACGGTGAAAATCACCACCCACCAGACGATGAAATAGATCGCGATATAGGTGCCGACGCCCATTATGCCGCCTCACGCCTGTTCCAGCTCGACCAGCGTGCCGAGAAAATCCTTGGGGTGGAGAAACAGCACCGGCTTGCCATGCGCGCCGAGACGCGGCTCGCCCGAGCCCAGCACCCGCGCCCCCGCCGCCAGCAGGCGGTCGCGGGCGGCAAGAATGTCCTCGACCTCGTAGCAGAGATGATGAATGCCGCCTTCCGGGTTGCGTTCGAGGAACTTCGCGATGGGCGAGTTCTCCCCGAGGGCGCCGAGCAGCTCGATCTTGGTGTTGGGCAGGGTGACGAACACCGTGTTCACCCCATGCTCCGGCTGCGGCGTGACGCCGGACACCTCGCCGCCGAGCGTGTCGCGATAGGTGGCGATCGCCGCCTCAAGGTCCGGCACGGCGATGGCGACGTGGTTCAGACGGCCGATCATGCAAGTCCCCTCCCCGTTCCGCCGCGCGGACGCGCCGGCACCGGGGATACGCCGGCGGCACGGAAAGGGCTCACCTCCCGCGCCCGCCGGCTCCCGGCCCGCCTGTCATACCGTGATCACAAGCACATGGCAGAGCGGCTTCTTGCCCCAGGCGGCGTTGATCTGGGCGCGCACCGCCCGCGTCACCGATTCCGCGACCGCATCCGGGTCGCGCCGGCGCGGTTTGGGCAGGCCGTCGAGGCAGTTCAGGACGGCGTCCTCCACCACCTCGTCGAGCGGCGTGCCGCCAATGCCGAGGCGCGGCAGGCCAGAGAGGTCGATCATGGGGTCGCCGACCACCTCGCCCTTGGACGACATGGCGATGGCGACCGACACCAGCCCGCTGAAGGACAGCCGCCGCCGCTCGGAAATCGCCGGGTCCTCGGCGCCGACCAGCACCTGCCCGTCCTTGTAGAGCCGGCCGGAGGGAATCTCCTCGATCACCTCCGCCCCCAGCGAGGGATCGGCGCTGATGAGGCGCACCACATCGCCATCGACCAGCCGGATCACCTCGCGCGCGCCCATGCGGCGGGCGAGCTCGGCATGTTCGGACAGATGCAGCGGCTCGCCATGCACCGGCACCGCCACCTGCGGGCGCAGCCATTTATACATCTGCTCCAGCTCGCCCCGGCGCGGATGGCCGGACACATGCACCAGCCCGTCGCGGTCGGTGATGACCTTGATGCCCTGCAGCACCAGCGCGTTGATGATGCGGTTTACCGCCCGCTCATTGCCGGGAATGGTGCGCGAGGAGAAGATCACATGGTCGCCCGGCGACAGGGCGATGTCGGGGTGGTCGTCATCGGCAATGCGCGCCAGCGCCGCGCGCGGCTCGCCCTGGCTGCCGGTGAGGATGGCGACCACCTTGTCGCGCGGCAGGAACCCATAGGCATCGACGGGACGGAACGGCGGCAGCCCGTCGAGCATGTGCTGCTCGCGCGCCACGCCGATCACCCGTTCCATCGCCCGCCCGACGAGCACCACCTCGCGCCCGGCCTTCACCGCCGCCTCGGCGATGGAGCGGATGCGGGCCACATTCGAAGCGAAGGTCGTCACCGCCACACGGTGCGGGGCGGCGGCGATCAGATCGTGCAGCGCGGCCTGCACATCCACTTCCGAGGGCGAGATGCCGTCGCGAATGGCATTGGTGGAATCGCAGATGATCGCCCGCACGCCCTCATCGCCCAGCGCGGTGAAGCGCGCGGGATCGGTGACGTTGCCGACCACCGGCGTCGGGTCGATCTTCCAGTCGCCCGTGTGCACCACCAGCCCGAGCGGGGTGCGGATGGCCAGCGAATGGCTGTCGGGAATGGAATGCGCGACCGGCACGAATTCCACGTCGAACGGGCCAATCCTGGTCCGCCCGCCCGTGGGAACGATATGGAAGGGAATCTTCGGCGCACCCGGCTCACCGAGGCGTCGCGCCTCCGCCAGCGCATGGGTGAAGGGCGTGGTGTAGACGGTGCAGCCGAGACGCGGCCACAGATCCACCAGCGCGCCGATATGGTCCTCGTGCCCGTGGGTGATGACGAGGCCGGCGAGGTTGCCGGCATCGGCCTCACGTTCGAGAAAGCCGACATCGGGCATGATGATGTCGATGCCCGGCACTTCCGGCGGCGCGAAGGAGATGCCGAGATCGACCGCGAGCCATTTGCGCCGGTTGCGTGGCCCCAGACCATACAGCCCGAGATTCATACCGATCTCGCCGACCCCACCGAGGGGGGCGAAGACCAGTTCGTCCGGCCACTTGCTCACATTCCTGCCTTTCACACTGGCGCGGCGGGCGTGGGAAACACGTCGCCGGCGCTGATCGTTTCGCGCACACCGTCACTGCGGCGCAGCACCATGGCGCCCGAAAAATCGAGTGCCTCGAATACTCCCGCAACCTCCCGGCTGCCAAGCCGGGCCGTCATCGCCTTGCCGAGGCCGCTGGCGCGGCACAACCAGGCTTCCCGGGTGGCGGCGAAGCCCGCGCCCCGCGCCCACTCCGCCAGCCGCGCCACCATCGCCGCATCGAGCGCGGCGAGCAGCGCCGGCGGGTCGGTGGGGTAGCCGGCGGCGGCAAGGTCCGTGGTGGGATAAGGCGTGTCGGCGGGATGGTGCGCGCAATTGACCCCGAAGCCAATCACTGTCGCCGCCCGACCGCCGGGCGCCAGCGTGCCCTCTAGCAGGATTCCGGCCAGCTTGGCGCCGTCAATCATCACGTCATTGGGCCATTTGAGGCCGATGCGCAGCGGGTCGATGCCGGTAACGGCACGCACGGCGTCATAGAGCGCGAGCGCGGCGACAAAGCAGAGCTCGGGCTGGCGCGCCGCCGGCGCGGCATCGACCAGCAGCAGCGAAGCATAGAGATTTCCGGGCTCGGACGCCCAGGGCCGGCCGCGCCGGCCGCGTCCGCCGGTTTGCCGCGCAGCGACGAACCAGCAGGGCGCCGCGCCGCCCACCTGGGCGAGCGCGGCTTCGTTTGTCGAACCGACGGTGTCGAAACGGACGACCGGCGTCGCGACCGGCGTGGGCGCCATTCTCAGAAGAGCGCCCGGGCCGCCGCCGCCGCCGCCGCGATGAGCGGCGCGGGATAGACGAAGAACAGCAGGGTGAAGGTGCCGGAAATGGCGAGCACCACCCGCGGCTCCGAGCGCATGGGCTCGAAGGCCGCCGCCGGCTCGTCGAAATACATGATCTTGACGATGCGCAGATAGTAGAACGCGCCGACCACGCTGGTGAGCACGCCGATGACGGCGAGCGTGTACAGCCCGGCCTCGATGGCCGCCAGGAACACGTAGTACTTGGCGAGGAAGCCCGCGAGCGGGGGAATGCCGGCGAGCGAGAACATCAGCACCGCCAGCATGAACGCCTTCACCGGGCTGGTGCGGGCGAGGCCGGCGAGCTCGTCATAGCTCTCGACCATTCCGTCCTTGCGCCGCATCGACAGGATGCAGGCGAAGGTACCGAGCGTCATGACGAGATAGATCGCCATGTAGACCAGCACGCCCTGCACGCCCTGCTCCGTGCCGGCGGCGAGGCCGACCAGGGCGAAGCCCATATGGCCGATGGAGGAATAGGCCATCAGGCGCTTGAAGTTGCGCTGGCCGATAGCGGCGAAGGAGCCGAGCGCCATCGACGCGATGGAAACGAAGACGATGATCTGCTGCCACTGATGAACGACGTTGGGCAGCGCCTCCATGGCGAAGCGCACGAACACCGCCATGGCCGCAACCTTCGGCGCCGAGGCGAAGAAGGCGGTGACGGGCGCCGGCGCGCCCTCATACACGTCCGGCGTCCACATGTGGAACGGCACGGCCGAGACCTTGAAGCACAGGCCGGCGAAGGTGAACACGATGCCGAAGATCAGCCCGAGCGAGGGCTCGCGCGCCGCCTGGGCGATCTGGGCGAAGTTCACCGAGCCGGTGAAGCCATAGATCAGCGAGGCACCGTAGAGCAGCATGCCGGAGGAGAGCGCGCCGAGCACGAAATACTTCAGGCCGGCCTCGGTGGAGCGCACGGAATCGCGGTTATTGGCGGCGATCACGTAGAGCGCGAGGCTCATCAGTTCGAGGCCCATATAGAGCGCGATGAGGTCGCCGGCCGAGATCAGCACCATCATGCCGAGGGTCGAGAGCAGCACCAGAACCGGGTACTCGAAACGATCCTGCTTCTCGATCTTCAGCCAGTCCACCGACATGGCCAGCGTGCCGCCGGCACCGATGAGCGCCAGCACCTTCATGAAGCGGCCGAACGCGTCGACCTGGAAGGCGCCGTTGAACAGCGTCGCATCGGCGGGGCCGATGAGCACCAGCACCAGCGCGCCGAACAAAGCGGCGAGCGCCAGCCCGTTCACCGTATCGGTCGACTTCGGCCCGGCAAAGGCGCCGATCATGAGCAGCGCCAGCGCGGATAGCGCCAGCAGCAGTTCGGGCAGCGCGGGGCCGAGCGCGGCGAGGGAGAGGGTCATTGGACGGGCTCCGCGATGGTCATGGGTCGGATCAAGGCAGCACCAGCGCGGCGGCCTTGACGGCGCCGACGGCGATGTCGGCGCGGGCAACGATCGCGTTCACCGCGACATTGCAGGCGTCGAGGATCGGCTGCGGCCAGACGCCGAACAGGATGGTGAAGAACAGCAGCGGCACGAGCGAGGCCATCTCGCGGGCGTTCACGTCGCCGAGGCCCTTCAGGCTGTCCTTCTCCAGCGGACCGAAAATGATCCGGCGGTAGAGCCAGAGCGCATAGGCCGCCGAGAGGATCACGCCTGTTGTGGCGAAGAAGGCGACCCAAGTGTTGCGGCCGAACGTGGCGAGCAAAGTGAGGAACTCACCGATGAAGCCCGACGTGCCCGGCAGGCCGACATTGGCCATGGTGAACACCATGAACAGCGTGGCGTAGATCGGCATACGGAACACGAGGCCGCCATAAGCGGAAATCTCGCGGGTGTGCATGCGGTCATAGACCACGCCGACGCACAGGAAGAGCGCTCCCGAGACGAAGCCGTGGCTGACCATCTGGAACACCGCGCCCTGGATGCCTTCCTGGGTCAGGGTGAAGATGCCCATCGTCACATAGCCCATATGGGCGACGGAGGAGTAGGCAATCAGCTTCTTCATGTCCTCCTGCATCAGCGCGACCAGCGAGGTGTAGACGATCGCGATCACCGAGAGCGTGAAGACGAAGGGCGCGAAATAGGCCGACGCCTCCGGGAACATGGGCAGCGAGAAGCGCAGCAGGCCGTAGCCGCCCATCTTCAGCAGGATGCCGGCCAGAATGACCGAGCCGGCGGTCGGCGCTTCGACATGCGCGTCGGGCAGCCAGGTGTGGACCGGCCACATCGGCATCTTCACCGCGAAGGAGGCGAAGAAGGCCAGCCACAGCCAGTGCTGCATCCCCGAGGGGAAGTTGAAGGTCAGCAGTTGGGTGATGTCGGTGGTGCCGGCCTGCCAGTACATCGCCATGATGGCGAGCATCATCAGCACCGAGCCGGCGAGGGTGTAGAGGAAGAACTTGAACGTCGCGTAGATGCGCCGCCTGCCGCCCCAGATGCCGATGATGAGGAACATCGGGATCAGGCCGCCTTCGAAGAAGAAGTAGAACTGCAGCAGGTCCAGCGCCGCGAAGGTGCCGATCATCAGCGTTTCGAGCACCAGGAAGCAGATCATGTACTCCTTCACGCGGTGCTGGATCGATTCCCAGCTCGCCAGGATGCACATCGGCATCAGGAGCGTGGTCAGCACGATGAAGGGCAGCGAAATGCCGTCCACGCCCATGCGGTAGGCGGCGACATCGCCCAGCCAGGGCTGGACTTCGGTGAACTGGAAGTCGGGGTTCGACGCATCGAAGCCGACCAGCAGCAGCAGCGAGATGACGAAGGTGACGAGGGTCGCCCACAGCGCCACCCAGCGGGCGTTGCGCTTGGCGACCTCGTCGTCGCCGCGGATCATCAGGACGATCAGCAGCGCGCCGACGAGCGGCAGGAAGGTGACGACGGAGAGAATGGGCCACTCATACATCAGTGCGCGCCCCCGAACATGAACCAGGTGATGAGGGCCGCGACGCCCACCAGCATCACGAACGCATAGTGGTAGAGATAGCCGGTCTGCAGCCGCACGACGCGGTTGGTCACGTCGATGACGCGGGCCGAGACGCCGTTCGGGCCGTAGCCGTCGATGACCCGCATGTCGCCCTGCTTCCACAGGAAGCGGCCCAGCCACATGGTCGGGCGAACGAACAGGAAGTCATACAGCTCGTCGAAGTACCACTTGTTGAGCAGGAAGCGGTACAGAACGTCGTTCTGCTTGGCGAGCGCCTTCGGCACGGCGGTGTTGGCGATGTACATCCAGTAGGCGACGGCGAAGCCGAGCGCCATCATCACCGTCGGGGCCCACTTCGCCCAGCCGGGAATGTGATGCATCTCTTCCAGGATCTTGTTGTCCGACGCCATGAAGATCGACTCCCGGAAGAAGTGATCGACATCGTGCCCGACGAAGTACGGGTAGAGGATCATGCCGGCGAACAGCGCGCCGAGCGAGAGAACCCCGAGCGGGATGAGCATGGTCAGCGGTGATTCATGCGCGTGATCGTAGGTGTGGTGATCCGCGCGCGTCTTGCCGTGGAACGTCATGAACATCTGCCGCCAGGTGTAGAAGGCGGTGAGCGCCGCCGCCGCCACCGTCATCACCCAGGCATAGGTGGCGGCGGGGCTGTGACTGACGAAGGCGGTCTCGATGATCGCGTCCTTGGAGAAATAGCCGGCGGTGAAGGGGAAGCCCGTCAGCGCCAGGCCACCGATCATCATGGTGGCGTAGGTGAAGGGGATCTTCCGCCACAGACCGCCCATGTGGCGCATGTCCTGCTCATGGTGCATCGCATGGATGACCGAGCCGGCGGCAAGGAACAGCAGCGCCTTGAAGAAGCCGTGCGTGAGCAGGTGGAACACGCCGACGGAATAGGCGCCGGTGCCGAGCGCGACGAACATGTAGCCGAGCTGCGAGCAGGTGGAATAGGCGATCACTCGCTTGATGTCGTTCTGCACGCAGCCGATCGTCGCCGCGAAGAAGGCGGTGGACGCACCGACGAACAGCACCACATTGAGCGCCGTCGTGGACAGCTCGAACAGCGGCGACAGCCGCGCGACCATGAACACGCCGGCCGTCACCATGGTGGCGGCGTGGATGAGCGCCGAAACCGGGGTCGGGCCTTCCATAGCGTCCGGCAGCCAGGTGTGCAGGCCGAGCTGCGCCGACTTGCCCATGGCGCCGATGAACAGCAGCAGGCAGATCACGGTCGGCGCGTGCCACTCATGGCCGAGGAACAAGATGTTCTTGTCCATCAACGAGGGCGCGGCCGCAAAGACCTGCTCGAAAGCCACCGAGCCGGTCATGAGATAGACGGCGAAGATGCCGAGCGCGAAGCCGAAATCGCCGACGCGGTTGACGATGAACGCTTTCATCGCCGCCGCGCACGCCGACGGCTTGTCGTACCAGAAGCCGATGAGCAGGTAGGAGGCGAGGCCGACGCCCTCCCAGCCGAAGAACAGCTGCACGAGGTTGTCGCTCGTCACCAGCATCAGCATGGCGAAGGTGAACAGCGAGAGATAGGCGAAGAAGCGCGGACGGCTGGGGTCCTCGTGCATGTACCCCATGGAATAGAGGTGCACGAGCGAGGACACGGTGGTGACGAGGATCAGCATCACCGCGGTCAGCGTGTCGACGCGGATCGCCCAGGTCACATCGAGCTTGCCCGACGCAAACCAGGTGAACAGCTCCACCGTGCCGTCATGACCGCCGAAGGCGGTCTGGAAGAACACGATCCACGCGAAGAAGGCGGAGATCATCAGCAGACCGGTCGTCACCAGCTCCGAGGCGCGGGCGCCGATCAGCCGGCCGAACAGGCCGGCGATGAGAAAGCCGACGAGGGGAAGAAATACGATCGCCTGGTACATGAAGCCCGCTCAGCCCTTCATGGTGTTGATGTCCTCGACGGCGATCGACCCGCGATTGCGGTAGAACACCACGAGGATGGCGAGGCCGATGGCGGCCTCGGCGGCGGCGACCGTCAGCACGAACAGGGCAAAGACCTGTCCGACGATGTTGCCGAGGAAGACGGAGAAGGCGACGAGGTTGATGTTCACCGCCAGCAGGATGAGCTCCACCGACATCAGGATGACGATGACGTTCTTCCGGTTGAGGAAGATGCCGAGCGTGCCAAGCGTGAACAGGATCGCCGCGACGGTCAGATAGTGCGGAAGGCCGATCGCCATGGCTCAGAGCCCCTTGCCGGAAGGCACCTTGACGACATCGATCGCCATCGCCTTGGTGCGCGCGTTCTGGACCGGGATGCTCTGGCGCTTGACGTTCTCCTTGTGGCGGAGGGTCAGCACGATGGCACCGATCATGGCGACCAGCAGGATGAAGCCCGCCGCCTGGAAGAAATAGACATAGTCCGTGTACAGCACCCGGCCGATGGCGACCGCGTTCGAGACGCCGGGCGCGGCGGAGGTGACCGCACCGGTGACGCCGGCGCCGAAGGTCCACGAGCCGACGACCAGCACCAGCTCGGCGAGGAACACCATGCCGATCAGCACGCCCACCGGCACATACTGCAGGAAGCCCTGGCGCAGCTCGACGAAATCCACGTCCAGCATCATGACCACGAACAGGAATAGCACCGCGACCGCGCCGACATAGACCACGATGAGCAGCATCGCGATGTATTCGGCGCCGATCAGGATGAACAGGCCCGAGGCGTTGACGAAGGTCAGGATCAGGAACAGCACCGAATGGACCGGGTTCCGCGACGCAATGACCATGAAGGCCGAGGCCACGGCGACCCCGGCGAAGAGATAGAAGAACAGCGCGGCGAGGCTCATGCCCGGCACCCCCCAGTCATTCCGGCGCCCGCCGTTGCGGCGGTCGCAGCGCGAACGGCCCTAGCGGCCCTTATCGTTTCGGTCTTCACGTTCCCAGCCCCCAGCGCTCAACGATACGGCGCGTCAAGCGCCATGTTGCGCGCGATCTCGCGCTCCCAGCGGTCGCCATTCGCGAGCAGCTTGGCCTTGTCGTAATAGAGTTCTTCGCGCGTCTCGGTGGCGAACTCGAAGTTCGGCCCCTCGACGATGGCATCGACCGGGCAGGCTTCCTGGCAGAAGCCGCAATAGATGCACTTCACCATGTCGATGTCGTAACGGGTGGTGCGGCGCGTGCCGTCATTGCGGCGCGGGCCGGCCTCGATGGTGATGGCCTGCGCCGGGCAGATCGCTTCGCAGAGCTTGCAGGCGATGCAGCGCTCTTCCCCGTTGGGATAGCGGCGCAGCGCGTGCTCGCCACGGAAACGCGGCGACACCGGGTTCTTCTCGAAGGGATAGTTGATCGTCGCCTTCGGCTTGAAGAAATAGCGCATCGCCAGGAAGAACGCCGAGACGAACTCGGTGAGCAGCAGCTGGCGTGCGGCCAGATCCAATCTCATGTCGCTCTCCTCAATCGGCCATGGCCGCGGCAAGACCGAAGCCCACCAGCGGCATCGAAACGGCGAAGATACGGATCACCGTCTTCCACCACGAAATCACGCCCGCGAGTTGATCAGCGTTCAATTTGCGGGCTTCCCTTGAACCACGGATCGAGGTTTCGACGACCCGCGGCAGTATGAACCATTCGAGTGCGCCAAACACCGCACCCGCAGCCGCCCCCGCCCAACCGACGGCGGAAGCTTCCATCAGGGCCTGGAGCGTGCCCTCATCCATCTCATCCCCCCGCCGCCGCAAGGCCGGTGAAGTGCAGCACGGAGGCCACGATCACCACCATCGCCAGCGAGATCGGCAGGAACACCTTCCAGCCGAGCCGCATGAGCTGGTCGTAGCGGTAGCGTGGGACCATCGCCTTGACCATGGCGAACATGAAGAACACCAGCAGGACCTTCAGCAGGAACCAGACGATGCCCGGCACCCAGGTGAAGGGCGCGATTGGCACCGGCGGCAGCCAGCCGCCCATGAACAGGATGGCGGTCAGCGCGCACATGGTCATGATCGCCACATACTCGCCGAGCATGAACATCATGTACGGGGTGGAGCCGTACTCCACCATGAAGCCGGCGACGAGCTCGGATTCCGCTTCGCCGAGATCGAAGGGCGGGCGGTTGGTCTCGGCCAGCGCCGAGATGAAGAAGATCACGAACATCGGGAACAGCGGCAGCCAGTACCAGCCCAGGATGCCCCAGGAGGTGTTCTGCGCCTCGACGATGGCCGAGAGATTCAGCGAGCCGGCGCAGAGCAGCACGGTGACGATGACGAAGCCGATGGAGACCTCATAGGACACCATCTGCGCCGCCGCGCGCAGCGCCGACAGGAACGGGTACTTCGAGTTCGACGCCCAGCCGGCCATGATGGTGCCGTACACGCCGAGCGAGGAAATCGCGAAGATGTAGAGCACGCCGACATTGATGTCGGCCACGACCCAGCCCGCGTCGATCGGCACCACGGCCCAGGCGGCGAGCGCCAGCAGGCAGGTGACGAAGGGCGCGAGCAGGAACACGCCCTTGTTGGCGCCGTCGGGAATGACCGGCTCCTTCAGCACGAACTTGATCAGGTCGGCGAAGGACTGGAACAGGCCGAACGGCCCGACCACGTTGGGGCCGCGACGCAACTGCACCGCCGCCCAGATCTTGCGGTCGGCCAGCAGCACATAGGCGACGATGATCAGCAGGCCGACCAGAAGCCCGAGGCTCTGCGCGACGATGATGAGCACCTGTATCAGCGTGTCGAACCAGGTCGTTTCGGTCATGTGCTCCCTCCCCTCACTCGGCCGCCGCCGCGTGGCGGCTGGACGCGAGCGCGGAGCATTCGGCCATCACGGCGGAGGCGCGGGCGATCGGATTGGTGAGGTAGAAATCGGTGACGGCGGCGGTGAAAGGCCCGCTTGCCGGCGTGCCGCCGGCCGCGGCCAGCGCGGTCACGGCCGCCGCATCGGCCGGCGTGACATGATCAAGCCGGGCGAGATGCGGATACGCCGCATAGAGCGCGGCGCGCAGCTGCGCCAGGCTGTCGAAGGGCAGGCGGTGGCCGACGACATCGGACAGCGCCCGCAGCACCGCCCAGTCCTCGCGCGCTTCCCCGGGCGGGAAAGCGGCGCGGTTGGCGACCTGCACCCGCCCTTCCGTGTTCACATAGGTGCCGGACTTCTCGGTATAGGCCGCGCCCGGCAGGATCACGTCGGCGCGATGGGCGCCGCGGTCACCATGGGTGCCGAGATAGACGACGAAGGCGCCGGGAGCGATGTCGATCTCGTCCGCGCCGAGGGCGAACAGAACGTCCAACCCGCCGGGATTGGTCATCGCCACGGCGTCGAGCCCGCCCTCGCCCGGCACCGCGCCGATATCGAGCGCACCGACGCGCGACGCCGCCGTGTGGAGGACGGAGAAGCCGTTCCAGCCCTCCGTCACCGCGCCGACGGCAGCCGCCAGCCGTGCCGCCTGCGCCAGCACCGCCGCGCCGTCCGGACGGGCGAGAGCGCCCTGCCCGATCAGGATCAGCGGACGCTGCGCGCCCTTCAGCACCTCGGCGAAGCCGCCACCATTGACGAGGTCGGCCAGCGCGTCGGAGCCGGCGCCGAGATAGTCATAGGGGTAGGTCAAATCGACATGCGGCCCGATGAGGCCGATGGGGAAATGGCCCTGCAGCCAGCGCTTGCGGATGCGGGCATTGAGCACGCTCGCCTCAAGGCGCGGGTTGGAGCCGATGATCAGCAGCGCGTCGGCCTGCTCGATGCCGGCGATGGTCGCGTTGAACAGGTAGCTGGCGCGGCCGAGCGCGGGATCCAGCTTCGCCCCGTCCTGCCTACAGTCGATGTTCGCCGAGCCGAGCGAAGCGAGCAGCGACTTCAGCGCGAACGACTCTTCCACCGAGGCGAGATCGCCGACCAGACCGCCGATGCGATTGCCCGGCACGGCCTTCACCTTGGCGGCGATGGCGGCGAAGGCTTCCGGCCAGCTCGCGACCTTCAGCTTGCCACCAACCCGCACATAGGGGCGGTCGAGGCGCTGGGTCTTGAGGCCGTCCCAGATGTAGCGGGTCTTGTCGGAGATCCACTCCTCGTTCACGTCTTCATTCAGACGCGGGAGGACGCGCATCACCTCGCGGCCGCGCGTGTCGACGCGGATGTTGGAGCCGACCGCATCCATCACGTCGATGGATTCGGTCTTCGACAGCTCCCACGGGCGGGCGTGATAGGCATAGGGGCGCTGGGTCAGCGCGCCGACTGGGCAGAGATCCGCCACATTGCCCTGCAGCTCCGAGGACAGCGCCGCTTCCAGATAGGTGGTGATCTCCATGTCCTCGCCGCGCCCGATGGCGCCGAGCTCGGCCACGCCCGCCACCTCGGTGGTGAAGCGCACGCAGCGGGTGCACTGGATGCACCGGGTCATGGAGGTCTTGATCAGCGGGCCGATATACTTGTCTTCGACCGCGCGCTTGTTCTCGGCATAGCGGGACGTGTCCACGCCATAGGCCATGGCCTGGTCTTGCAGGTCGCACTCGCCGCCCTGGTCGCAGATCGGGCAGTCGAGCGGGTGGTTGATGAGCAGGAACTCCATCACCCCTTCGCGCGCCTTCTTCACCATCGGCGACTTGGTGAGGATGACCGGCGGCTCGCCATTCGGGCCGGGGCGCAGATCGCGGACATTCTGCGCGCAGCTCGCGGTCGGCTTGGGCGGGCCGCCCTTCACCTCAACGAGACACATGCGGCAATTGCCGGCGATGGACAGGCGCTCATGGAAGCAGAAGCGCGGGATTTCCGCGCCCGCGGCCTCACAGGCCTGGAGCAGCGTGAACTCCGGCGGAACATCCAGCTCGATGTTGTCGACGATGATCTTGGCCATGATGCTCTCTTACTCCGCCGCCACCGGCACCGGGTCGGAATGCGGGTTCGCCGAATACTGGTCGATCCGCTTTTCGATCTCGGGACGGAAATGCCGGATCAGGCCCTGCACCGGCCACGCCGCCGCATCCCCGAGCGCACAGATGGTGTGGCCCTCGACCTGGGTGGTGACCTGCAACAGGAGATCGATCTCACGCTTCTGCGCCCGGCCCTCGACCATGCGGTCGAGCACACGCCACATCCAGCCCGTGCCTTCGCGGCAGGGGGTGCACTGGCCGCAGCTCTCGTGCCGGAAGAAATAGGAGATGCGGGCGATCGCCCTCACCACGTCGGTAGACTTGTCCATGACGAGCACGCCGGCGGTGCCGAAGCTGGACTTCACCGCGCGGCAGCCGTCGAAGTCCATGATCAGGTCTTCGCACTGGTCGGCCGGGATGATCGGGCAGGACGCGCCGCCGGGGATGATGGCGAGCAGATTGTCCCAGCCGCCGCGCACGCCGCCGCCATGCTTCTCGATCAATTCCTTGAACGGGATGCTCATCGCCTCTTCGACGATGCAGGGCGTGTTCACATGGCCGGAGATGCCGAACAGCTTGGTGCCGACATTGTTGGCACGGCCGATGGACGAGAACCACGCCGCGCCGCGCCGCAGGATGGTGGGCGCAACGGCGATGGATTCGACGTTGTTCACCGTCGTCGGGCAGCCATAGAGGCCGACATTCGCCGGGAAGGGCGGCTTCAGCCGCGGCTGGCCCTTCTTGCCCTCAAGGCTTTCCAGCAGCGCGGTTTCCTCGCCGCAGATATAGGCGCCGGCGCCATGGTGGACATAGATGTCGAAGTCCCAGCCATGCACGTTGTTCTTGCCGATCAGCCGGGCCTCATAGGCCTGGTCGATCGCTGCCTGCAGGTGCTCGCGCTCCTGGATGAACTCGCCGCGCACATAGATATAGGCCGTGTGCGCGCCCATGGCGAAGCCCGCGATCAGGCAACCTTCGACCAGATGGTGCGGGTCGTGGCGCAGAATCTCGCGGTCCTTGCAGGTGCCGGGCTCGGATTCGTCGGCATTGACGACGAGGTAGTGCGGGCGCCCGTCATTGTTCTTGGGCATAAACGACCATTTGAGGCCGGTCGGGAAGCCGGCGCCACCGCGCCCGCGCAGGCCCGAGGCCTTCATATGCTCGATGATGAAATCGCGGCCGGCGTCGAGGAACAGCTTGGTGCCGTCCCACGAGCCGCGCTTCAGCGCGCCCTGCAGCCCCCAGTCGTGGTGGCCGTAAATATTGGTGAAGATGCGATCCTTGTCGGCAAGCATGGTTCGCTCCTCATTCCGCCTTGCTGTCCGTCGTGCCGCCGGGGGGCGGGGCGACGGGCTTCTTCGGCTTCTCCTTGTCGGCCTCGCCGGCGGCCTCGACCGCCTTGGCGGCGGGGGCGGCGGCCGGCGCCGGATCGCTCTTCGGCGGCGGCGGCGGCGCGGCGGCAGCTGCGGCCGGGGGCGGCGCGGCCGGAGCCGTCTCGCCCTTGGCCTTGGCGGCCAGCGCCTCGCGGGCCAGCGCCAGACCGGCGCCCTGCCCGACCATCGAGCCGTCGAACAGCTCCGGCGAGGTCAGCACGCGCAGCCCGGTGACGGGCGCGGAGGTGACGCGGCCGTTCTGCGGACCGGAGGCGGGATGCTCGCCGCGCTCGAACGCGTCGAGGATCTTTTCCAGATCCGCCGGCGTCAGGTCCTCATAGACATCCTTCCACACCTGCACCATCGGCGCGTTCACGCAGGTGCCGGCGCACTCGACCTCTTCCCAGGAGAAGTCGCCATTGGCGGAGAGATGGAAGGGCTCTTCATGAATGCGGCTCTTGCACAACTTCATGAGATCGCCCGCGCCGCGCAGCATGCAGGGCGTGGTGCCGCACACCTGGATATGCGCGCGCTTGCCCACCGGCTGCAGCTGGAACTGGGTGTAGAAGGTCGCGACCTCATAGACACGGATCGGCGCCATGCCGAGCATGTCACCGACATAGCGCATCGCCGGCTCGGACACCCAGCCGCCCGCCTGCTCCTGCGCGCGCATGAGCAGCGGAATCACCGCGCTGGCCTGACGGCCCGGCGGATACTTCGCGATGGTCTTCTCGGCCCAGGCGAGATTCTCGGCCGTGAACGCGAAGCTCTCGGGCTGAACCTCTTTTGGCGCAAGCCTACGGACAGACATGCCGTACCCTTCCGATCGAACCGCCTCCCCTCAGGGATCAGCGGTCCACTTCACCGAACACGATATCCAGCGACCCGAGGATCGCCGAAATATCCGCGAGCATGTAGCCGCGGCAGAGGAAATCCATCGCCTGAAGATGCGCGAAACCGGGTGCGCGGATCTTGCAGCGATAGGGCTTGTTGGTGCCGTCGGCGACGACATAGACGCCGAACTCACCCTTCGGGGCTTCCACGGCGGCATAGGCTTCGCCGGCGGGAACGTGGAAGCCTTCCGTGTAGAGCTTGAAGTGGTGGATGAGCGCTTCCATCGAGCGCTTCATCTCGCCGCGCTTGGGCGGCACGATCTTGTTGTCGACCGCCGAGACCGGACCCGCTTCCTTCAGCAGCCGCTCGCAACACTGGCGCATGATCTCCGCCGACTGCCGCATCTCTTCCATGCGGATGCAGTAGCGGTCGTAATTGTCGCAGTTCTTGCCGATCGGAATGTCGAATTCCAGCTCGTCATAGCACTCATAGGGCTGCGACTTGCGCAGGTCCCATGCCGCGCCCGAACCACGCACCATGACGCCGGAGAAGCCCCAGGCCCAGGCGTCCTCAAGGCTGACAATGCCGATATCGACATTGCGCTGCTTGAAGATGCGGTTGTCGGTCAGCAGGCCTTCGAGGTCGTCCATGAAGGCCGGGAAGGTCTTGGTCCAGGCGAGGATGTCCTCGACCAGCTGACGCGGCAGGTCCTGGTGCACGCCGCCGGGACGGAAATAGGCCGCGTGCATGCGCGAGCCGGAGGCCCGCTCATAGAACATCATCAGCTTTTCGCGTTCCTCGAAGCCCCACAGCGGCGGCGTGAGCGCGCCGACGTCGAGCGCCTGCGTGGTCACGTTCAGCATGTGGGAGAGGATGCGGCCGATCTCGGAATAGAGCACGCGGATCAGCTGACCGCGCTTGGGCACGGTGACGCCGAGCAGGCGCTCGATGGCGAGGCAGAAGGCGTGCTCCTGATTCATCGGCGCGACATAGTCGAGCCGGTCGAAATAGGGCACGGCCTGCAGATAGGTCTTGGCCTCGATCAGCTTCTCGGTGCCGCGATGCAGCAGGCCGATATGCGGATCGACGCGCTCGACGATTTCGCCGTCGAGTTCGAGGATGAGGCGCAGCACGCCGTGCGCCGCCGGATGCTGCGGGCCGAAATTGATCTGGAAGTTGCGGACCTTGGGGTCGATCTTGCCGGGTGCGTTCATCGCTCGGACCTCACCTCAGCCCGCCTTCGGGGGTGTTGCCTTCTCGTCGCCGGGGAGCACGTAGTCGGGCCCCTCCCAGGGCGAGAGGAAGTCGAAGCTGCGGAATTCCTGCGCGAGCTTCACCGGCTCGTAAACCACGCGCTTGCGCTCGTCGTCATAGCGCACCTCGACGAGGCCGGTGGTCGGGAAGTCCTTGCGCAGCGGATAGCCGTCGAAGCCGTAATCCGTGAGGATGCGGCGCAGTTCCGGGTGGCCGGAGAAGAGGATGCCGTACATGTCGAACGCCTCGCGCTCGAACCAGAAGGCGCCCGGGAACACGGCGGTGGCGGAGGCCACCGGCGTCGTCTCATCGGTCTCGACGCGGATGCGGATGCGGGCGTTCAGCGTCGGCGAGAGCAGGTGATAGACCACGTCGAAGCGCTTCTCGCGCTGCGGCCAGTCGACACCGCAAATGTCGATGAAGCTCACAAAGCGGCAGGACGGGTCGTCACGCAGGAAGCGCAGCACCTTGATGACCTCGGCCGCCGACGCCACCAGCGTCAGCTCGCCATAGGCCACGAGCACTTCCTCGACCGCGTCGGGAAGCGCTTCCTTCACATGCGCGCCCAGCTCTTTCAGCGTCTCGTCCATTTCGCCTCGAACCCTCAGCGCTCGATCGTTCCGGTACGGCGGATCTTCTTCTGCAGCAGCAGCACGCCGTAGAGCAGAGCCTCTGCGGTCGGCGGGCAGCCGGGGATGTAGATGTCCACCGGCACGATGCGGTCGCAGCCGCGCACGACCGAATAGGAATAGTGGTAATAGCCGCCGCCATTGGCGCAGGAGCCCATGGAGATGACGTAGCGCGGCTCCGGCATCTGGTCGTAGACCTTGCGCAGCGCCGGCGCCATCTTGTTGGTCAGCGTGCCGGCGACGATCATCACGTCGGACTGACGCGGGGAGGCGCGCGGCGCGAAGCCGAACCGCTCCACATCGTAGCGCGGCATGGATGTCTGCATCATTTCGACCGCGCAGCAGGCGAGGCCGAAGGTCATCCACATCAGCGAGCCGGTGCGGGCCCAGTTGATCAGATCGTCGGTCGCGGTGACGAGGAAGCCCTTGTCGGCGAGCTCCGCATTGACCTCGACGAAGAACGGATCGGTGGCACCGACCGGACGCCCGGTATTGGGGTCGATGATACCCTTGGCCGCCGGGGCGACGAGAGGGCTATTCGCGCTCAATCCCATTCGAGCGCTCCCTTCTTCCACTCGTAGACGAAGCCGATGGTCAGCACGGCCAGGAACACCATCATCGACCAGAAGCCGAAATTGCCCAGCTCCCCGAACGTGATCGCCCAGGGGAACAGGAAGGCGACTTCGAGATCGAAGATGATGAAGAGAATGGCGACCAGATAGAACCGCACGTCGAACTTCATGCGCGCGTCGTCGAACGCATTGAAGCCACATTCATAGGCCGACATCTTCTCCGGATCGGGCCGGCCGAAGGCGACCAGGAACGGCGCCACCAGAAGGGCGAGGCCGATGAAGGCCGAGACGCCGATGAAGATCACGACGGGCAGATAATCCTGAAGCAGGCTGCTCATGGATGGGATCCTCCCGGAACAGGATGGGTCGTCGGCCTTGGCGTCGCAGTTGCGAAATATTCAAAGCACGCGGCAGGCTTATCGCACGGACCTGACCGAGGCAAGGGCATCGCTCGGCAATCGCGCAGGTCTGGTATACAGAATTCACACCTTGCGGAAGCTGTCCCGCGCGGCGCGGCGATCCCCCGCGCAAACCCGTGAAATCGCGCGAATAACAGCGGATTTCGCTCAATTGATCGTACCGCCTTGAGCCTCCTGATACCGGAGGCCCCAAGGGCGCGAACGATGCCTTTCCGCGAGGCGGCCGGATCGCCAGGGCCAGCCGCAGCCCTGACACGAGACGGCCGGTCTCTTCCGAAACAGCGGGCGCGGAGGGGACCGGAAATCTCCGGGGTGAGACACTTGGTCCACCCCGGCGCCCTGCCCGCCCGGGTTCACCGGCTCCAGATGTCGGTGTCGATCTCGCTGGCGAGTTCCGGCATGGAGGCGGCGGTGAAGCGAGGCTTTTTCCCCTGCCGACGCTGCTGCAGATAATCACGGGTCAACCGCGCGACAAGGCCCGAGAGCAGCACGATGGCGACGAGATTGACCGTGGCCATCAGCCCCATCGAGGCATCGGCGGCATTGAACACCGTCGCCACCGATTCGTAGGCGCCCCAGACCACCATGCCGAGCACCGCCACCCGCAGCACCGCGCGGCCGACATGGCCGCCGATGCCGAGATAGACCAGCGCGCCTTCGGCATAGGAATAATTGCCGATGATCGAGGTGAAGGCGAAGAAGAAGATCGCAACCGCCACGAAATAGGTGCCGGCCCAGCCGATATGGTGGTTCATCGCCGCCTGGGTCAGCTGGGTGCCGGTGAGGCCGGAGCCGGGCTCCAGCAGGCCGGAGAGCAGGATCAGGAACGCCGTCGCGGTGCAGATGAGGATGGTGTCGATGAACACGCCGAGCGACTGCACGAAGCCCTGGCTGACCGGGTGATGCGGGTCGGGCGTGGCGACGGCAGCGATGTTCGGCGCCGAGCCCATGCCGGCCTCGTTGGAGAACAGGCCGCGCTTCACCCCGTTGAGCATCGCTGCCGCCACCGAGCCGGCGACGCCGCCTGCCGCCGGCGCAAAGCCGAAGGCGCTGGCGATGATCAGCGAGAACATGGAAGGCACCTCGCCGATATTGATCGCCACCGCGAACAGCGCCATGCCGAGATAGCCAGCCGCCATGAACGGCACGACGATTTCCGCCACCCGGGCGATGGCGGCGATGCCGCCGAAAATGATGATGCCGGTAAGCGCGGCGATGGCGACGCCGGTGCCGAGCTTGGGCAAGCCGAAGGCGCCTTCCATCGCGTCGGCGATGGAATTGGCCTGCACGGCATTGAAGACGAGGCCGAAGGAGAGGATGAGGCAGACCGAGAACACCGAGCCCGCCCACGGCGCCTTGAGGCCCTTGGCCATATAGAAGGCGGGACCGCCGCGATACTGGCCGTCCTCATCCTTGATCTTGTAGAGCTGGGCGAGCGTGCTCTCGGCGAAGGCGGTGGCCATGCCGAGCGAGGCGACCACCCACATCCAGAAGATTGCCCCCGGCCCGCCGAGATAAAGCGCGACGGCCACGCCGGCGATGTTGCCGGTGCCGACCCGCGAGGCAAGGCTGGTACACAACGCCTGGAACGGCGTGATGCCGGCATGGTCGGTCTCGCTGGACCCCATGACCGAGCGGATCATCTCCGGGAAATGCAGGATCTGGAGGAATTTCAGCCGAATGGTGAAATAGATGCCGACCGCCAGCAGGCCGTAGATCAGCACGTAGCCCCAGAAGATGGTGTTCAGAAAGTCGATGATCGTGTCCATGCCCGCCCTCCCGCTGAATCACCACGCCGGAGCGCAGTAAGAAGCTACCAGGCTACACGGGCGTTCATGCCGCTGTCACATGGGCATTCGCCCTCTGCCGCCTCCGGCCTGCGGCGTCCACAGAGCGCGCCGGCGCGCACCAGGACTGTGCGGCCCGGTCGCTCGTCCTATGGCGATGCGGGGAGCGCGCGGGCGCCCTACTCCATGATCTGCGGCGTGCCGCAATTGGGCGGCGCGCAGTCGGGCAGCTTGATCTCGGCTTCCTTGCCCTCCGGCGGCGGGCCGGGCAGCGGCACGAGTTCGCCCGTCAGCGGCTGCGGTGCGTCAGGACCGAGATCATTGACGAAGGGGTTGGGCGAGGAGTTCTGGCCCTGGTTGTTCGGCGGCGGATTCAGGCCGTCCTGGGCCAGGGCCGGCGCGGCGGCGCCCGCCAGCAGCAGCGCGGAGGCCAGAAGGATGGCCGACGGGAATGCCTTGATCATGCGCCCTACCTCACACTCATCACCGGCGGCAAAACTATCAGCCCCGCCCGCCCGGCAAAAGCCGGCATCGGCGCAAAAGCCCGATCGCACGTGCGGCGTGGCAGCGAGGGCACGCTGTTAGCGGTGCACGTCATTCGAGTCGGAATGTTATGGGGGGAACTTTGACGCCCTCTGGCGCAGCCACTCGTGGCGAATGGCGGGAGTGACGGGGCTCGAACCCGCGACCTCCGGCGTGACAGGCCGGCGCTCTAACCAACTGAGCTACACCCCCCTGCGCGGGTCGGAAGCACCGGGCCCCGCAGCGAGTGAGCGGGGTGTTAAGGCACGCCCCAGCAGGTGTCAAGCGCGCCCCCAACATGTCCTGTGAATAGTCTCAGCCCGGCAGCTGCGGACGGCTTTTCGCCAGCATGCCATCCACAAGCGCCATCGCCGCGATCAGCAGCGGCACCGACAGGAAGGTGCCGGCTGGTCCCCACAGCCAGGTCCACACCGCCATGGACAGGAACACCGCGAACGGATTGAGCGAGACGCGGCGCCCGACGATCATCGGCGTGAGGAATTGACCCTCGATGCTGGTGATGAACAGAAACGCCGCCGCCGGCAGCAGCCCTTCGAGGATGCCGGGAAAGGTCACGATCCCGGCAATGGCCAGAATCAGCGTCGTCACTGCCGGCCCGACATAGGGCACATAGTTCAGCACACAGGCGAGCACGCCCCAGAGCGGGGGATTCGGCAGGCCGAGCCCCCAGGTCACCAGCGTGGTGGCGATACCGAGGCCGATATTGATGAAAGTCGCGGTGACGAGATAGGCGCCGAGCCGGTCCTCGATCTCGCGAAACACCCGCAGCGCCGTCAGCCGGGTCTGGCGCGGGGTCATCACCTGCACGACGCGGCGCTTGATCTGCACACGGCCGGCGAGAAAAAACAGCAGCGAGCCGAGAAAGAGAATGAACTGGCCGATGACCGGGGTGACCATGGAGAGAACGCTCTCCAGCATCTTTGAATCGGCCACCTCCACCACCATCGGCGCCCTTTCGGTGGCGCGGCCGATCGACTGGATCGATTCGACCACGGAGGCGAGCGTCTGCACCACCGGGCGCAGCGCGGCGAATCGCTCCTTCATGATGGCGCCTATCTCCGGCGCGCGGGCGCTCCATTCCGCCAGCGGCGCCGCCAGCGCCACGGCGAGGCCATAGATCAATCCGGCGATGCCGATCACCATCAGCAGCGCGCCGAGCCAGCTCGGCACGCCGCGCTTGGCCAGGCCCTCAATGGCCGGGCCGATGACGCTGCCGATGATGACCGCGGCGACGATGGGAATCAGCACGGCGCTGGCGATGACGAGCGCCGCCGCCAGGATCACCACCCCGCTGGCGATGACCGCGATCTGGGTGCAGCGTCGCCACAGCCGTTCCGTGCGCCCCTCCGTCGGCGGCACGCGCCGAGCCGCCACCGCCGAGCCGGCCACGCCGCGCCCCATGTCCATTGCCGTCTCCTCCCGCCCCGTCTCAGCGCCTCCCAACGTGCGGGTGGTATCGCCGGTTCCCCGGCTCCTCCATTGCATCGCGGGCATTTGGCGCTTATTGACGCCCGGCGTGGCGCTGACGGGCGGCCGGGCGCAGCGCGCCCCGCGGTCCCGAGCAAGGGAGAGTCGAACCTTGGGCACGGCCCAGCCTCAGAAAAATGCCGCCGCCGCGCCCCTGCGGGACGACCGGCTGCGCGAACGGGTGCTGCGCACCCTCGCCATCGAATCCAAGGGCCTCGCCGCGCTCAGCGCCGCCATCGAGGCGGAACTCGGCGAGGCGGTGGAAAGCGCCATCGCGCTGATCGAAGGCGCGCGCGGGCGCGTCATCGTCACCGGCATGGGAAAGAGTGGCCATATCGGGCGCAAGCTCGCTGCCACCTTCGCCTCGACCGGCACGCCGGCGCTGTTCCTGCACGCCGCCGAAGCCAGCCATGGCGATCTCGGCATGGTGACGCCGGACGATGTGCTGCTCGCCATTTCCTGGTCGGGCGAGACCTCCGAGCTCGGCGACATCGTCCACTATGCCGGCCGCTTCGCCGTGCCGCTGCTCGCCATCACCTCCAATGCCGAGAGCACCCTCGGCCGCGCCGCCGATGTCGCGCTGGTGCTGCCACGCGTGGAGGAGGCCTGCCCCAACGGGCTCGCGCCCACCACCTCGACGCTGATGCAGCTTGCCATCGGCGACGCGCTGGCGGTGGCGCTGCTGGAGCGCCGGGGCTTCTCGGCGTCCGATTTCCGTGTCTTCCATCCCGGCGGCAAGCTCGGGGCCCGGCTGCTGAAAGTGGCCGACATCATGCACCAGGAGGCGGAAATGCCGCTGGTGCGGCTCGGCACGCTGATGAGCGAGGTGCTGATCGAAATCACCGGCAAGCGCTTCGGCTGCTGCGGCGTGGTCGATGGCGAAGGCTGCCTCGCCGGTATCGTTACCGATGGCGACCTGCGCCGGCATATGAGCAGCGAACTGCTGGCGACGCCGGTGGAGAAGGTGATGACCGCCTCCCCCTTCGTCGTCGATCCGCTGGAACTCGCCAGCGCCGCACTGGGGCTGATGAACCGGCGCCCGGTGCCGATCACCGTCGTTTTCGCGGTGGCCGAGGGCAAGCCGGTCGGCATCCTCCACATTCACGACATTCTGCGCGCTGGCGTCGTCTGACCCCCGTGCCCGACCCCAAGGAACGTTTCATGAGCGGCTCAGGCGCCAATTCCGTGGTCACCCTTGGCGATGTGCGCTTCGGCAACGACCTGCCGCTGGCGCTGATCGCCGGCCCCTGCCAGATGGAAAGCGCCGCGCATGCGCTGGAATGCGCCGCCGCGATCAAGGAGATCGCCACGCGCCGGGGCATCGGCGTGGTGTTCAAGACCTCCTTCGACAAGGCCAACCGCACCTCGATCAAGGGCGCGCGCGGCATGGGCCTCAAGGCCGCCCTGCCCGTCTTCGCCGAGATTCGCGAACGCTATGGCATGCCCGTGCTGACCGACGTGCACGAGAACGACCAGTGCGCGCCGGTGGGCGAGGTGGTGGATATATTGCAGATTCCCGCCTTCCTCTGCCGCCAGACCGACCTGCTCATCGCCGCCGCCGCCACGGGCCGCGTGGTCAATGTGAAGAAGGGGCAGTTTCTGGCCCCCTGGGACATGAAGAACGTCGTCGCCAAGCTGATCGAAAGCGGCAATCCGAACGTGCTGGTGACCGAGCGCGGCGTGTCCTTCGGCTACAACACGCTGGTCACCGACATGCGGGCGCTGCCGATCATGGCCGAGACGACCGGCGCGCCGGTCATTTTCGACGCCACCCATTCGGTGCAGCAGCCGGGCGGACAGGGCACCTCCTCCGGCGGCCAGCGCGAATTCGTGCCGGTGCTGGCGCGGGCGGCGGTGGCGGTCGGCATTGCCGGCGTGTTCGTCGAGACGCATCCCGACCCGGACAAGGCGCCGTCGGACGGCCCCAACATGGTGCCGCTCAACCAGTTCGAGGATCTCGTCGCCCGGCTTCAGGCCTTCGACCGGGTAGCGAAGGACCGCGCCAACTAAAGCGGGGCCCCGCCGGCGCGGGCGGCCTTGGCCAATGTGCCGGCGCCCCGCCACAGCCGCCACAGCCGCAGGAAGGCCGGCGCCGGCGGCACACCGGCGAAAGGATCGTGCGGCCGCTCCAGCCGGTCGAGATCGCTAGGTACCAGCGTCAGCGGCAGAAAGGCCGGCAGTTCCGCCGCCGAAACGCCGGCAAGCGCCGTCATCGCCGCCTTATGATGTCGGCGTGCCAGCGCCCGCAGCGCCGCAAGCACCTCGCCGAGCGCGGGACTGGGCACACCCGACACCGCGTCCTCACGGGTTAGCCCGTGGGCGATCAGCAGATCAAGCGGCAGGTAGCACTGGCCGCGCCGCGCATGCACGGGGAAGGCCCGCAGCAGCCCGGTGACGGCATAGGCCACCCCGGCATGGCCTGCCGCTTCCGCCGAGGCGGCGCCGGCCTCAGGCGCCAGCACCAGCGTCGCGAGGCGGATCAGCGCCGAGGAGGTCTCGCCAGCATAGCCTTCGAGATCGTTCACCGTCGGCATGGCGTCGTCATAGAGATCGAACTGCCGCGCCTCCAGCAGCGCCTCGAAGCTCGCGCGCGGCAGGCGGTGGGTGTCGATGGCTTCCAGCAGCGCCGCCGCCACCGGATTGGCGCTCACGTCGGCCTGCCCTTCCCCCGCCAGCGCCTCGCGCCACCATTGCAGCCGCACCTCGCCGGCGAGCGGGTTGGTGATCGCCTCGCGCACCCGCGCCACTTCCGCGTTGAAGGCGTGCAGCGCAAACAGCGCGCCGCGCCGCTCGGCGGGGGCGAACAGATCGGCGACGTAGCGGTCGCGGTCGAGGTCGCGCACCAACGCCGCGCAATACTCCGTCGGCGTGGTCAGGCTCGGACGGCTCATGTGATGGGTCCGGAAGGGTTGGCGTGAGGCGGCCGCGCCTCAGGGCAGCGCGAGCAGCGCGGCGGCGACCGGGCGGCCTTCCGCCAGAAGCACATTATAGGTCGAGGCGGCCGACCGTGTAGGGAGGGTGTCGACCGAGAGCCCGGCATCGCGCAGCCGCCAGCGCAGCGCCTCCGGCAGCGGCCAGGGATCGACGCCGGTGCCGATCAGCAGCAATTGGAAGCTGCCCGCCTCGGCGAAGACGCGGGCGAGGGCCGCCTCGTCGATCTCGCGCGGCTCCTGCGGCGCCCAGGCATGGATGCCGGAGGGCAACGCGAGGATGGAGCCGGCCGAGGCCATGCCGGCGAAGTGGAACGCACCGCGCGCATAGCCGTCGATCGGCACCTGATACGGGAGATGGGCGTCGGGCGTCGCCATCAGCCGGCCTTCCCCTTGCGGACGCCCGCGCTCACGGCGCGAGGCGTTCCGCCTTGGTGTTGGCGCTCTTGGCTTCCTTCTCCGCCTTTTCCGCCATCGCGCGGGTGGAGACCCCGAGATAGATGAGCAGCGGCGAGGCGATGAAGATGGAGGTGTAGGTGCCGACCAGCACCACGCCGAACATCATCGTCACCGAGAAGGAATGGATCGCCCGGCCGCCGAACAGCACCAACGCCAGCAGCGCCAGCGTCACCGTCACATGGGTGATGACCGAGCGCGACAAGGTGGAGTTGATCGAGGCGTTGAGCAGTTCCTCGGTCGGCATCTTCTTGTAGCGCCGCAGCATTTCGCGGATGCGGTCGTAAATGACGATCGTGTCGTTCAGCGAATAGCCGAGAATGGTCAGCAGCGCGGCCACGCTGGTCAGGTCGAAGTCGATCTGGAAGATCGCCATGAACCCGATGGTGAGCACGATGTCGTGGAAGTTGGCGATGGAGGCGCCGAGGGCGAACTGCCACTCGAAGCGGAACCACAGGTAAACGAGGATGCAGAACACCGCCATCATCAGGCCGACGATGCCGTAGCTCAGCAATTCCTGCGAGACGCGCGGGCCGACCACTTCGACGCGGCGATATTCCACACCGTCGCCGAGCGCGGCCCGCACCTTGCCGACCACGGCCTGCTGCGCCTGCTCGCCGCCCGGCTGCTGGGCGACGCGGATCAGCACCTCGCCGTCATTGCCGATCTCCTGGATCTGCACCTCGCCAAGGTCCAGCGACTCAAGGCGGGAGCGGACATCGGAGATGTTCAGCGTGTTGTTGGCGTAGCGCACCTCAAGCAGCGTGCCGCCCTTGAAGTCGATGCCGAAGTTAAGGCCGAGCGTGAAGAACGCCACCAGCGCCACGATCGACAGCAGCGCCGAGATCGGGAAGCTGATCCGCCGGAAGCGGATGAAGTCGAAATTCGTGTCGTCCGGAACGATGCGGAGCAGACGCATGGAAGCTCGCCTTTCTCAGATCGGCACGCGCTGGGGGCGCTGCCAGCGCACCCACAGCGCCACCATAAGGCGGGTCAGCGTGAAGGCGGTGAACACGGTGGTGATGATGCCGATGCCGAAGGTGATGGCGAAGCCGCGCACCGGGCCGGAACCGACATAGAACAGCACTGCCGCCGCGATGAAGGTGGTGATGTTGGAGTCGAGGATGGTCGCCAAGGCGCGCGAGAAGCCCGCGTCGATGGCGGAGATCGCCGAGCGTCCCGCCCTCGCCTCCTCGCGGATGCGCTCATAGATCAGCACGTTGGAATCGACCGCGATGCCGACGGTGAGCACCACGCCGGCAATGCCGGGCAGGGTCAGTGTCGCCCCCAGCATGGCCAGCACGCCAAAGATCATGCCGACATTGATCGCGACCGCGATGTTGGCGATGACGCCGAACAGGCCATAGGTCGCCACCATGAACAGCGCCACCAGCGTCGCGCCGACAATGGAGGCGATGAGGCCGGCCCGGATCGAATCCGCGCCGAGGCCGGGGCCGACGGTGCGCTCTTCCACCACCTGCAGCGGCACCGGCAGCGCGCCGGCGCGCAGCAGGATGGCGAGATCATTCGCCTGCTGCACGGTGAAATTGCCGCTGATCTGGCCGGAACCGCCCATGATCGGCTCGCGGATGACCGGCGCCGAGATCACGTGGTTGTCGAGAATGATGGCGAAGGGCCGACCGACATTGGCCTGCGTCGCCTCGGCGAAGCGGCGGGCGCCGTTGGTGTTGAAGCGGAACGTTACCACCGGCTCGCGCGTGGTCGGGTCGAAGCTCGGCTGCGCGTCGGTGAGATCCTCGCCGGCGACCAGCACGCGCTGCTCGATCAGATAGGGAACCGGCGGGTTGTCCTGGGAATAGAGCACGTCGGTGCCGGCGGGGGGGCGCCCCTGCAGCGCCTGCTGCGCGCTCATCGTGTTGTCGACGAGGCGGAAGCTCAGCTGCGCAGTCTGGCCCAGCAGCGCCTTGAGGCGCGACGGGTCCTGCAGGCCGGGCACCTGCACCTGGATGCGGTCGGCACCCTGACGCTGGATCGACGGTTCGGTGGTGCCGAGCTGGTCGATACGCTTGCGGATGATCTCGATGGACTGCGACACCGCCTGGATGGTGCGCGACTGGATGCCCGCCGTCGTGGGCGAGAGCGAGATGGTGTTGCCATCGCGCGAGACATCGGTGTCGAGCTGGCCGCTGGTGGACATCGCGCCGCCGAGCGGCTGGGCAAGGCCCCGCAGCTGGGTCAGCGCCGCGTCGACATCCTGGCCGTCGCGGATGCGCACCTGCACCGCGTCGCCCTGAATGGCAAGGCCGGTGTAGCCAATCTTGGCATCACGAAGCACGCGACGGGCGTCGTCGCGCAGATGCTCAAGGCGGATCTTGCGCACGGACTGGGCGTCGACCTGCAGGACGATGTAGGACCCGCCCTGAAGGTCGAGGCCCAGCACGATCTTGCGCTGGAGGACGTGCGGCAGGCTGTCATAGGCGGATTGCGACAACAGGCTCGGCACGGCCATCAGACAGATGATGGCCGAGACCGCCAGGATCGCGAACGCCTTCCATTTCGAGAAGTAAAGCATGGGGTTCCTTCCGGCCGCGCGAACGGCTACGGCCGCAAGAGGTCAGCGCTCAGGACTCGGTTTCTTCCTTGGCCGGCTCGCCCTTGGCGCGAACCTCGGAGATCATGCCACGCAGCTGGCGGATCTTCACGCCTTCGGAAAGCTGCAGCTCGATCTCGCTGTCGTCGATCACCCGGGCCACCTTGCCGATGAGACCGCCCGAGGTGACGACCGTGTCGCCGCGACGGATGCTCTTCACCATTTCCTGATGCGCCTTCACCTTCTTCTGCTGCGGACGCAGAATCAGGAAGTACATGATCACGAAAATCAGCACGAAGGGCAGCAGCGACATCAGCATGTCGGTACCGCCGGCGGCGGGGGCGGCCTGCGCATAGGCGGGCGTAATCAACATGTCGGTTCCTTGTCCGTCGATCGAAGGCGGGCGAAAGGCCCGGCGAAGCGGCGCGGACTATACTGAGGCGCCCGGCGATTGCAAACGCCCTCACCGCACTGTGCGCGGCATCCGGCGGGCAAAGCGTACCCGGCGTTACGGTTCTTCTTGTCCCCCGGCGCGGCACGGACTATTCCCCCTCGCGGAGGAGCCCCACCATGACGCACACACCGGATGATCTCGGCGCCGTTCTCACCCGCATTGCCGAGGCGCTCGAACGCATCGCCCCCGCCCGGCCGGCCACGGCGGATTTCTCCGCGGCCGACGCCTTCATCTGGCACGCCGACGAGCGCCGGCTTGAGGCCGTGCCGCGTGTCAGCCGGGTGGAGATGGACCTGCTCAAGGGCATCGAGCGCACCCGCGACCTGCTGCTCGACAACACGCTGCGCTTCGCCCGGGACCTGCCGGCCAACAATGCGCTGCTGTGGGGCGCGCGCGGCATGGGCAAGAGCTCGCTGGTGAAGGCCGCCCACGCCTCCGTGAATGCCGAGATGGCCCGCGAGGGCAAGCCGCCGCTCAAGCTGGTGGAAATCCACCGTGAGGATATCGAGACCCTGCCGGCGCTGATGAGCCTGGTGCGGCCGGCGCCGTTCCGATTCGTCATCTTCTGCGACGACCTGTCCTTCGACGCCGACGACACCTCCTACAAGTCGCTGAAAGCGGTACTGGAGGGCGGCATCGAAGGGCGGCCGGAGAATGTGATCTTCTACGCCACTTCAAACCGCCGCCATATCCTGGCGCGCGAGATGGTGGAGAACGAGCGCTCGACGGCGATCAATCCCGGCGAGGCGGTGGAAGAAAAGGTCTCGCTCTCCGACCGTTTCGGCCTGTGGCTCGGCTTCCACAAATGCAGCCAGGACGATTATCTCGCGATGATCGACAGCTATGTCGCGCATTTCGCGATTCCCATCGCGCCGGAGACGCTGCGGCAGGAAGCGCTGGAATGGTCCACCACGCGCGGGGCGCGTTCGGGGCGGACGGCCTGGCAATATGTGCAGGATGTCGCGGGGCGGCTGGGCGTGGCCCTGACAGAACCGCCGGCCGCCCCGCGCTGACCGGCGCCAAGGTCCAAACGTCGCGCCGGAAACGAATGGCGGAGCACTGCGGCTCCGCCATGAAATCTTCTCTTGGGAGAGAGGCGGCGGCTCAGAGGCCGGCGAGGTACTGCGACGGGTCGACCGGCTGCGAGCCCTTGCGGATCTCGAAATGCAGCTGCGGCGAGGAGACATTGCCGGTCTGGCCGGCCTTGGCGATCACCTGGCCGCGCTTGACCGTATCGCCCTTCTTCACGTCCAGCGCGCTGTTATTGGCATAGGCGGTCACCCAGCCATCGGCGTGCTTGATGAGGACGAGATTGCCATAACCCTTCAGCTCGCTGCCGGCATAGGCGACGACGCCGTCCTCGGCGGCCTTCACCGCCGTGCCTTCCGGCACCGAGATGTTGATGCCCTCATTCTGCTGGCCGCCCGGCTTCGGCCCGAAGCCGGAGATGACGCGCCCGCGCACCGGCCAGCGGAACTGCGGACCCGCAGCGGCGGTGCGGATTTCGTCCGGCGTCTCGGAGGGCTTGACGGCGGCGATCGTCTGCGGCTTCGGCGCCGCAGCCTGGGCGACCGGCGCGGGAGTGGCAGCAGGCGCGGCCGGCGCGGTGGCGACGACGGGCGTCGGCTTCGGCGCCGCCGGCGTGGCAGCGGGCTTCGGCGCGGCGGCGATCACCGCCCCGCCCGAGGCACCCGGAATGGTCAGCTTCTGGCCGATGCGCACCATCGTGTTGAAGTCGATGCCATTGGCATTGGCGAGCTCGGTGCGCGTCAGGCCGTAATTGCGGGCGATGGAGCTCAGCGTCTCGCCCGGTGCCACCACATGCGAACCGCCGGACGCCGCGACCTGCGGGGTGCGGACGGGGGCCGGCGTGGCGGCGGCGAGAGGCTGCGGCTGGCTGCCATAGAGCGGCTGCGTGCCGCCATAGCCCGGCTGGGCAGGGACGGGGGAAGAGAGATGCGTCGGGGCCGCCGCAACCTGCGTGGAAGCCGGCTGCGCGGGCGCACCATAAGGGGCGGTCGCCACCGGGGCGCCATAGGCCGGGGCGCCGTAGGGGGACTGCGCGCCATAGGGGGCCGGCGCGGCGCCGGGCGCGGGGTATGCGCTCGCCGTCTGCTGAACCGGGGCCAGCGGCACTCCATTGCCGGGCGCCGCCGCCATGGGCGCGCTCTGCACCGCGCCGGTCGGCGCGGCGACGACGGAGCCGGTGTACGTCGGCTGCGAGGCGAAGGGATTGCTGTTCGGATTGGCGCTGAACCGGGCGGAATCGGCACTGCACGCGGCCATTCCCGCTGCCATCAGAGCGACGGCGGAAATCCGCATGAGGGGACCGGCACCGGACACCTTCAGAAACTTACGCATCGCACCCCACCCGAACGCTGGACTCGGGATGATTAATGCGGCGTACAGGTAAACAGCCGCTTAAGCCGACCCGTACACATCAGGAAAAATGGCGGATTCCCGGCATTCTCAGAGCACTACCGCGACACCCGCGAGCATCGGCACGAAGCGCACGCGCGCCAGTTCGCGGGTCTCCAGCCCCTGCAGTCCACGCCGGTAGCGCATGAGAGTCTGCGTCGCCTCGGGCGGCCCGACAGGGGCCACCAGAATGCCCCCCATGGCCAGTTGCTCGAACAGCGCCGGGGGCACTTCCTCCACGGCGGCGGTGAGGATGATGCGGTCGAACGGCGCGCGCTGGGGAGCCCCCTCGCGCCCGTCGGCCACCAGTACCTCGACATTGGCATAGCCGAGCGCGGCCAGCCGCCGCGCCGCCGAGTCCGCCAGCGTGCGGAAGCGCTCCAGCGTCACCACATGGCCGGCGATGCTGGCGAGGATGGCGGCCTGGTAGCCGGAGCCGGTGCCGATCTCCAGCACGCTATGGGAAGGGCCGAGTTCCAGCGCCTCGGTCATCAGCGCCACCACGGTGGGCTGGCTGATGGTCTGGCCACAATCGAGCGGCAGAGCGAGGTCGCGCCAGGCGATGGGGCGGAAGGCCGGCTCGACGAAGCGCTCGCGCGGCACCTGTTCCATGGCGCGCATCACCTGCCACTCGCGCATCCCGCGCTTGCGCAGTGCCAGCAGCAATTCGGCGCGCTGCAGATCCTCGCTTATCTCGGCGCCGCTCACGGGCGACCTCCCCTGCCCTGCCCGGAACGCCGGGCCTCCGGCTCAGCGCGGCTTCGCGGTCGCCGAGGGCTTGGCGAAGACCTGAGCCAGTCGCGTCATCATCGGCTCGTCGGTCATGTCGAGGCGCAGCGGCGTGACGGAAATGCAGCCCTCGTCGAGCGCGTGCAGGTCCGAGCCGTTGACCGTGTCGAAGATACGCTTCTCGAAGGCGATCCAGAAATAGGGGTTTCCCCTTCCGTCATTACGCGCGTCGATGCGCAGCAAATCCTGGTCGCGCCGGCCCTGCGCGGTGACGGCGATGCCGCGCACCTCGTCCACCGGGCGGTTGGGGAAGTTCACATTGACCACGATGCCGGGCGGAATGCCCTCTTCCAGCAGCGTGCGCACCACCTGCGGGCCCCAATGCTCGGCGACATCATAGGGCGGCGCCTTGCGGGTCTCGAAGCCATAGGCCTGCGACAGGGCGATGGAGGGGATGCCGAGCACCGTGCCTTCCATCGCGCCGGCCACCGTGCCGGAATAGCCGACATCCTCGGCCACGTTCTGGCCGCGATTGACGCCGGAGAGCACGAGATCGGGCTTGTGGTCGGCGAGGAGGTGCCGCACCGCCATGATGACGCAATCGGTGGGGGTGCCCTTCACCGCGAAGCGCTTCTCCTCCACCTGCCGCAGCCGCAGCGGATCGGACAGGGAGAGCGAATGCGACACGCCGGACTGGTCGGTTTCCGGCGCCACCACCCACACATCGTCGGACAGCGCCCGGGCAATGCGGGCGCAGGCGTCTAGCCCCGGCGCGTGGATGCCGTCGTCATTCGTCACCAGGATGCGCATCTGTCCTCGCTTGTTAAGTTCGACGTCATCCCGGCAGAAGCGAAGCGCAGAGCCGAGATCTTTCTCCATTTGCACGCGATCCCGGATATCGCCTGACGGCGTTTCCGGGATGACGCCGCACGCGGCCGGTTCAGGCGCGCTCGATCCGCGTCAGCCCGCCCATATAGGGCACCAGCACGTCCGGCACCGTGACGGAGCCGTCCTCGTTCTGGTAATTTTCCAGGATCGCCACCATCGCCCGGCCGACCGCGACGCCCGAACCGTTGAGCGTGTGCAGGTAGCGCGGCGCCTTGGCGCCCGCCGGGCGGTAGCGCGCATTCATCCGCCGCGCCTGGAAATCAGTGCAGGTGGAGCAGGAGGAAATCTCGCGGAAGGCGTTCTGGCCGGGCAGCCAGACCTCGATGTCATAGGTCTTGGCCGAGGCGAAGCCCATGTCGCCGGTGCAGAGCGTGACCACGCGAAAATGCAGGCCGAGCTTCTTCAGCACCGCCTGCGCACAGGCGAGCATGCGCTCATGCTCGTCCGCCGACTGTTCCGGCGTGGTGATGGAGACCATCTCCACCTTGTTGAACTGGTGCTGGCGGATCATGCCGCGCGTATCGCGCCCCGCCGACCCCGCCTCGGCGCGGAAGCAGGGGGTGAGCGCGGTGAAGCGCAGCGGCAGCTCTTCCTCGGAGAGGATGGACTGGGCGACGAGATTGGTCAGCGGCACTTCGGCGGTGGGGATGAGCCAGAAGTCCTCACCGGCGCGGAACTGATCCTCGCGGAACTTCGGCAGCTGGGCGGTGCCGAACATGGCCTCGTCCTTGACCAGCACCGGCGGCGCCACTTCCGTGTAGCCGTGTTCCTCGGTGTGGGTGTTGATGAAGAACTGGCCGATGGCGCGCTCCAGCCGCGCCAGCTTGTTCTTCAGCACCACGAAGCGCGCGCCGGAGAGCTTTGCCGCCGCCTCGAAATCCATCTGGCCGAGGCCTTCGCCGATCTCGAAATGCTGCTTCGGCACGAAGGGGAAGCCGATCTTCTGCCCGACGAGGGCGATCTCGACATTGTCGTGCTCGTCCTTGCCCTCGGGCACCACGTCCAGCGGCACGTTGGGAATGGCGGCGAGCCGGTTGTGCAGGTCGGTCTCGGCCGCCTTCACCTGCTCTTCCAGTGCGGGAATGTCGGTCTTCAGCGCGCCGACCTCGGCCATCAGCGCCTCGGCGCGGTCGTTTTCGCCCGCCTTCTTGGCCGCGCCGATCTCCTTGGAGGCGGCGTTGCGGCGGGCCTGCAGCTCTTCCAGCTTCACGATGCCGGAACGGCGGGTCTCGTCGAGGGCGATCAGCCCCTCGACCAGCGCCTGCGCTTCCGAGGCATCGGTGCCGCGCCGCACCAGCGCGTTGACGAGCCCGTTCGGCTCTTCGCGGATCCACTTGATGTCGTGCATGGCAGTCTCGCCTTCAAACGCCGCTCCCGGCCTCGCGCCGGAACGGGAGGGACGTAGCCAATCGGGAAGGCGGGGACAAGTGCGGCGTGGCGAAAGCGCGTGGGGGCGTGCGTGCTTCGAGGCTCGCTTCGCTCGCACCTCAGCATGACGGGGCCGCGCCATGCCGGAGCAACGTCATCCTGAGGTGCCCGGCAAAGCCGGGCCTCGAAGGATGCCGCTTGGGATCACACGGCCGCGTCGGCCGCCGCTTCTGCCGCGCGCTTCTTCTTCTCGACCATACGCACCAGGAAGACCGAGACCTCGTAGAGCAGCAGGGTCGGGATGGCGAGGGCGAACTGGCTCACCACGTCGGGCGGCGTCAGCACCGCCGCGAGGATGAACACGCCGACAATGGCGTAGCGCCGCGCCTTCTTCAGCTGGTCCGACGTGACCACGCCGATCTGCGCCAGCAGCGTGAGGATCACCGGAAGCTGGAAGCAAATGCCGAAGGCGAAGATCAGCGTCATGATGAGCGAGAGATACTCGCTCACCTGCGGCAGCATGGAGATTTCCGGCGAGCCCGGCCCCGCCATCTGCTGCATGGAGAGGAAATAGGTCATCGCCAGCGGCATGGCGACGAAATAGACGAAGGCCGCGCCGATGAGGAAGCACACCGGCGTCGCGATCAGATAGGGCCGGAAGGCGTTCTTCTCGTGGCTGTAGAGCCCCGGCGCGACGAACATGTAGATCTGCGTCGCCACGATGGGGAAGGAGATGAACGCCGCCCCGAACATGCCGAGCTTGATCTGGGTGAACAGGAATTCCTGCGGCGCGGTGTAGATGAGCTTCACATGCTCGGTGCCGCCGGCCGCGAATTCATAGGGCCAGAGCAGGATGTTGTAGATGAACTTGCCCAGCATGAAGCAGCCGAAGAACGCGATGAAGAACGCGATCAGCGACTTGATCAGGCGGGCGCGCAGCTCGATCAGATGTTCGATCAGCGGCGCCTTGGAGGCGTCGATGTCTTCCTGGCTCATGTGGCCGGCCCTTCATTGCCGGAGGCCGGCTTGACCTTGACGCGCGGTTTGGCCGGCCGCTTGGCGGCGGGTGCGGCGGCGGGCTGATCGAGCGAGGAGACGGCCTCGAACAGTCCCGGCTCGGCCACTTCGGCGACGGCGGCCGGCTTGCGGGGACGGCGGGTAGCGGGCTTCGGCGCCGCGTCCACCGGTGGCGGGTCGGTCGGGACCGCGTCCTCCGGAGGTACAGCCGCCTTCGCCGCAGACGTGCGCACGCGCTTCGGCTTAGGCGCCGCAGGCACGGCGGCGGGAGCGACCTCGGTGTCCTTTGCAGGCTCAGCCGCCGTCTGCGGACGCGGGGCCGCAGGAGCGGCCGCGATGGGAGCGGGCGCCGCAGGCGACGCTGCTGCCGGAGCGGCCGGGGCCGATGCCGATGGCACCGCCGGGGCGGGTGCGCCCGGCGTCGCGGCGGGCGGGGTCGCGGCCGGTGCAGGGGTCGCAGCCGTCACCGGCGCGGCGGATGCAACAGGTGCGGTAGACGGTGCGACGGGCGCCACGGCGTCAAGCCCGGCCGCCGCGCTGCGTACCTCGTCCTCCACCGTCTCGAACGGGTGGGGCTCAAGGTCACCGGGCGCGGGCAGCGCCGTCTCGGCCGTGTCGGCGGGCGGCAGGCTGCTGCCGGCTTCAACGCTGCCGGTCGGCGCCTTCAGCTCGGTTTCGATGTCCTGCAGCGGATTGGTCGGCAGCGCCTTGGCAAGCGACTCGCGCGCATTGCTGGCGAGGCCGGAAAGATCGTTGCGCAGCCCGCTGACGCTGTCCTTGAGGTCGGAAAGCTCCGCCTCACGCAGCGCCTCGTTGAACTGTCCCTGGAACTCGCCCGCCATATGGCGCAGCTTGCGCACGCCCTGCCCCATGGTGCGGAGCACGCGCGGCAACTCCTTCGGCCCGATCACCACAAGGGCGACCACGCCGATGACGAGAAATTCCGACCAGCCGATATCAAGCATACATCATGCGGGGCCGCGAAACGCGACCCTCCCCGATCGAGAAGCCGAGGCCGGAAATCAGCCGACCTTGGTCCGCTCGGCTTCCACCTTCGGCTGGTGATCGAGCGAGCGCGCCGGCTCGCCGGGCTTGGCCGCCGTGTCGTCGTCGTCCGCCATGCCCTTCTTGAACGCCTTGATGCCCTTGGCGGCATCGCCCATCAGCTCGGACAGCTTACCGCGACCGAAGAGGAGGAGCACGACCACCAGCACGATGATCCAGTGCCAGATGCTGAGAGAACCCATCACAAAACTCCCTTGCCCGAAGCGCCGCCGGCCCCTTGCAGCCGCGCATCGCAATTCAACCCGGACACTAGGGCCGGCCCGTGGCGAAGACAAGAACCTCGGCCGGCTCGATGTTCACTCCGACGTCATGCCCACGTAATAGGCCGGCGGTCGGGCGGCGGCGTGCGACCAATGGCCGGTCCAGCCCCTCCACCGCCACCTCGTAAAGGTCGAGTTCGCCGAGGAAGCGGTGATGGACGATTCGCCCCCTGACGCCGGAGCCGGGCGCCTTCAGCTCGACACCCTGCGGGCGGATGGCCACTGTGGCCGCCTCCCCCTCGGCAAGGCCGGGAGCGGGGAAACTGCCGAGCGGCGTGTCCACCCGACCTTGGCGCACCACGCCCTCCACCTCATTGATTTCGCAAAAGAAACGCGCCACTTCGAGATCGGCGGGATGGCGGTAGAGTTCTTCTGGCGCGCCGACCTGAACCAGCTGCCCCTTGCGCATCAGCGCGATGCGGTCGCCGAGCCGCATCGCCTCTTCCGGGTCGTGGGTGACGATGATGCAGGTGGCGCGGGCATCGCGCAGAACCTTCAGCGTTTCGCTACGCACACTGCCCCGAAGCCGACTGTCGAGGCCGGAGAACGGTTCGTCCATAAGGAGAATGCCGGGGCGCGGCACGAGCGCGCGGGCGAGCGCCACGCGCTGCTGCTCGCCGCCCGACAAAGCATGTGGATAGTTTTCCGCGTAAGCCGCAAGGCGCACCCGTTCCAGCGCCCGCATCGCCTCGTCATGCGCCCCGGAAGGGCCCAGACGGCGCAGGCCGAAGGCGACGTTTTCCACATTTGTGAGGTGGGGGAACAGCGCATAGTCCTGGAACACCAGCCCGATGGCGCGCTTTTCCGGCGGCACGAACGCGTCGGGACCAGCCACCACCTGCCGGTCGAGCAGGATTCGCCCGTGGCTCGGCCGCTCGATGCCGGCGATCAGCCGCAGCAGCGTGGTCTTGCCGCAGCCGGACTGGCCGAGCAGGCAGAGGATTTCGCCCGGCTCCACGGTGAGGCTGACGCCGCGCACCGCTTCCACCTCGCCATAGCCATGACGCACCTCCTCCAGCACCAGCCGGCTGGCGAGCGAGACCGGCGTGCGAGAGGGTTGGGACGGCATGGCGCTACCTGATTCTGTCAGCATGGGGGCTCTTTCAGTCGTCCGGATCGTCGTCGCCATCCGGCTCGTGCGCGAAGGACAGCTCGAATTCCGGCTCCAGCGGGTCTTCGTCGTCCTTCAGGTCGGGCGCGTCGCTGGGCAGCGGCACGGTGAGGCCGGCGGCGACGCGCGAATCGATCATCCCGGTGCCGCGCAACTCATCGAGGCCCGGCAGGTCCTGGATGGTGTCGAGGCCATAATGCACGAGGAAGGTCTCGGTGGTGCCATAGGTCACCGGCCGCCCGGGGCTGCGCCGCCGCCCGCGGAGCCGCACCCAGCCGGCGGCGAGCAGCACGTCGAGCGTGCCCTTGTTGGTGGAAACGCCGCGAATTTCCTCGATCTCGGCGCGGGTGACGGGCTGGTGATAGGCGATGATCGCCAGCGTCTCCAGCGCCGCGCGCGAGAGCCGGCGCGGCTCCGGCTTGTCGCGGGCGAGCAGGAAGCCGAGATCGGGCGCCGTGCGCAGCATCCATTTGCCGGCCACCCGCGCGAGATTGAAGCCGCGGTCGGCATAGTCGGCAGAAAGAGTGGCGAGCAGCGCCCGCACATCCGCACCCTCGGGCAGGCGTGCGGCCATGGTCGCTTCGTCCAGCGGCTCGCCGGCGGCAAACAGCATGGCTTCGAGCAGGCGCAGGTCCGGATCGCGTCCCGGCACGCGCGGCGCCTCTTCCGCCGGCTCCGGTACGGGGCTGCGGGCCGCCTCGGCGCTCATGCGCCCTCCTCCGGCGCGTCGCGCCGGCTGCGGATCCAGATCGGCGCGAAGCTCTCCTCCTGCTGCACGTCGATCAGCCCTTCGCGCACCATTTCCAGCGTCGCCGAGAAGCCGGAGGCGAGCGCGGTCGCGCGCATCTTGGGATCGGCGATCCAGTTGAGCAGGAAACCGTCGAGCCGCGACCATTCGCCATGCAGCGCCAGCCGCCCCAGGAGCCGCTCCAGCCGCTCGCGCGCCTCGGCCAGCGAGATCACGCTGCGCGGCGGAAAGCGAACCTGCGACAGCGCCATCTTCTGGCGTTGGGCTCCGTAAGCGGCGAGCAGATCATAGAGCGTCGCCTCATAGACGATGGGACCGGCCGCCTGCAGCGGCTCTGGCGCCCCGCGCGTGAAAACCTCGTGGCCAACACGGTCGCGGGTGGCGAGATGCGCGGCGGCGGCGCGTATCTGCTCCAGCCGGCGCAGCCGCTCGGCGAGATCGGCGGCGAGATCGGACGCGCTCGGCCCCTCCTCCTTCGGCGGGTCGGGAAGCAGCAGGCGCGATTTGAGATAGGCGAGCCAGGCCGCCATGACGAGATAGTCGGCCGCCAGTTCCAGCCGGATACGGCGCGCCTCCTCGACGAAATGCAGATACTGCTCGGCAAGCTGGAGGATGGAGATGCGGTGCAGGTCCACCTTCTGCGTGCGCGCCAGCGCCAGCAGCAGGTCGAGCGGCCCTTCGAAGCCGTCGACATCCACCACCAGAGCGGGCTCGCCCGCCTGGCGCGCGGCGTCGGCATCGAAGGAGAACTGGCTTTGGACCATCAGGAACCGCGAACGACGTTCAGGACGCCGCGATCATAGCCGAAAAACGCGTCCGTGCCTCATCCAGGGCGATTTCCTCCGGCGCCGCCAGACGTGCGAGCGCGCCCGCGCAGCGCCGGGCCGCCTCGCCCGCGAGCAGCGGCGAGCGAGAGGCCACTTCGGTCATCTCGTCCAGCCGGCCATTGCAGTGCAGCGCGAGGTCGCAGCCGGCGGCGAAGGACGCCTCGGCGCGGTGCGCGAGCGACCCCGCCAGAGCGCCCATGGAGAGATCGTCGCTCATCAGGGCGCCGTCGAAGCCGATATGGCCGCGGATGATCTCGGCGATCACCATGGGTGAGGTCGTCGCCGGGCGGTCGGGGTCGATGGCGGCATAGACGACATGCGCCGTCATGCCAAGCGGCAGGTCGGCAAGCGCGCGGAACGGGGCGAAATCGGTCGCTTCCAGCTCGGCACGGGAGGTCTCGACCACCGGCAGGCTCTCATGGCTGTCGGCACGGGCGCGGCCATGGCCGGGAATGTGCTTGAGCACCGGGAGCACGCCACCGCTCATCAGCCCTTCGGCCGCCGCGCGGGCGAGATGCGCCACCTGCGGCGGCGTCGCGCCATAGGCGCGGTCGCCGATGATGCCATGGCCTTCGGGCAGGCGCAGATCGGCGCAGGGCACGCAATCGACGGTGATGCCGAGCGCCGCGAGATCGGCCGCCATCAGCCGGGCGCCGAGCCGGGCGGCCTCGGCCGCACCGTCCGTGTCACCCGCCTCGGCGCGGCGCGCGAACACGTCCGCCGGCGGATAGGCCGGCCAGTGCGGTGGGGCGAGGCGTTGAACCCGCCCACCTTCCTGGTCAATCAGCACCGGCGCGTCGGGGCGGCCCACGGTGGCACGAAACGCGGCGACAAGCGCCGCCACCTGGGCGGGGCTCTCGACATTGCGGCGGAACAGGATCAGCCCCCACGGCGCCGCCTCCTCCAGGAAGGCGACCTCATCAGGGGTGAGCACGGTGCCGGCGCAGCCGGTGATGAAGGCGCGCGGCGCGGGCGAGGCGGTCATGAGGTTCCGGCGGCTCAGTTGCGGGTGACCATGCAGGTCGTGCCCTGGGCGCGCAGGGCTTCGCACAGGCTCACCGCGCCGTCACGCGAGCTGAAATTGCCCACCTGTGCCCGGTAATAGATGCCCTTGTCGCCGAGATCGGCCCGCTTGGTGCTGAACGGCTGGCCGCGCAGCAGATCGGCGTAGCGGGTCTGCGCGCTGCGCCAGGTCGCCTGCGCTTCGGCCTCGGAGCGAACCGAGGCGATCTGCACGACATAGGCACCCGCAGGCACCGACGACGTGCTCGACGTCGCCGCAGGCGCCGCAGCTGTACGGGCGGGCGGCGCGGCCGGCGCGGGGGCCGCCGCGCGTGGGGCGGCAGCCGGGGCCGGCGCGGGCGCCGCGTCCGCGGGCATGTTCTCGACGATGGAGGGCGTCGCGGCGAGCGGCGTGGGCGAGGTCGGCACAGTGCCGCCCGCGCCCATGTTCAGCGCCACGGGATTGCCGGCGGGAGCGGCCGAAGCGCCGGGGGGCACCGGCGCGGCCGGGGCCGGCACCTCCACCACCGTGCCATCGGCGCGGACGGTGAGGGTGCGCACGCGCTTGGGTTCGCCGGAGCCGGGCTGCGAGGCATTGGACGGCGAGGTCTGGATGACGCGCGGCTGCGGCTGCGCCGCCTGCGACACGTCGACCGGCTGCTCCTCGCTCGATACCACCTGCTCATTGCCGGTGGTGGCGCCACCGACGCGGTCATAGATCAGCTTTTGGCCATCGGCGCTCTGTTCCGCCGCCGCCGGCTGGTTGGGAACCACCTTGTTCGGCCCCTGATCGGCGCGGATGACCGGCGGAGCGCCGGCGACAGTGGAGGTCGAGCGGCCGGACATCAGGCTATAGCCGATGGCGGCGGCACCGATGAACACCACCACGGCCCCGCCGATCATCAGCAGGCGCTTGCGGTCGAGGCCCTTGGGCGCCAGTTCCTCCGGCGCATAATCGTCATAGGCGTCGGCCTCCGCCGGGTAGTCGCCAGCGGAACGCCCGTAATCATAAGCATCCTCGTCGAGATCGACCGGGTGCTGAGGGCTGGCGGGACGGCCTTGGGCCGCCGAGCCGGCCGGCGGCGCCGCGGGGGCCGGCGCATCGACGGCGCGAGCCGCGGCCGTGGCGCGGGTCATCCAGGCCGGAATACGGGTGTCGGCGGCCTCATCCCCGCTGCCCGCCGAAGGAGCCGCTGCAGCCTGCGCGGCCGCCTCGCGACGGGCACTCTCCTGACGCGCAGCCTGCTGGCGCGCAGCCTCCTGACGGGCCGCGTCCTGACGTGCCGCATCTTGGCGTGCCGCATCCTGGCGCACGGCTTCCTGCCGCAGCGCCTCACGGCGCATCGCTTCCTGACGGGCGGCCTCCTGACGCGCGGCTTCCTGACGTGCCGCTTCCTGGCGGCCAAGATCAGGACGGGAAGCCTCCGGGCGCGAAGCCTCTTGGCGAACGGCATCCTGGCGCAGCGCTTCTTGACGCAGCGCTTCCTGGCGCGCCATGTCCGCCGCCGTCATCGGGCGCGGCGAGGGAGCACGCGCCGCCTCGGGTCGGGGAGCTTCGGGCCGGGTCGGCAGCGGCCGCTGCGGCGCCGCGGGGGCCGCATTCGGGGCAGGCATGCGGCGGCCAGCCTCGGTCACCTGCGGACGCGGCGGGACATAGGGCGCGCGCGGATCGGGCCGCTCGCCACGGGCCGGTTCGCGATGGGCGTCGGGCGCCTGATACTCCGAACCCGGACGCGGCGGCGCTCCACGCGACACGCCCTCACCATAGACCTCTGCCGCCAGCGCGGCGAAGGAACCGGGGGCGGGACGCGCTTCATCGGTGGGACGGCGCGCCGTCAGCGGCGGACGGGTGGGCGGGGGGGACATGGGCCGGCCCGAAGGGGCGGCCGGGGGCTGGGGCGGGGTGGCCGTCCGCGCGGGCGGCGACTGGCGCAGCAGCTCGGCGAAATCGTCCTCCTGGGCCATCAGACGCGCAAGTTCGGCAAGCGGGTCCTCGGCGCCGTTTTCCGGCCGGTCACGCATGTTCTCATTGCCCATCTTCAGAACCTGTTCGCCACGTTCAACACCAGGACCGCCCATCGGGCGGCATCACGGGAGCGGCAGGTCGAACGAACCGTCGCGAACGCGCTCACCGCATTTCTTCGGGAGCATCGACTCCAAGAATGGAAAGTCCTGAAGCGATGATCAGCGCGACGGCGTGCACCAAAGCCAGCCGCGCATAGGTCAACTCTCGATCATCTTCGATAATGAAGCGTAAATGAGGCAGATCCTTTCCGCGATTCCACTGTCCGTGCAGGGCGCTGGCGAGATCGTAGAGATAAAAGGCGAGCCGGTGCGGCTCGCGCGCCGGGGCCGCCTGCTCGATCAGGCGCGGATAATTGGCGATGAGGCGGGCGAGGCCGACTTCCCCTTCATCGTCGAGACGCGACAGCGCCGCGCCGGCGAAATCGGCCGGCGCCGACGGCAGGTCGGCGAAAGCCTGCGCCGCGTTGCGCAGGATCGAGCAGGCCCGGGCATGCGCGTACTGCACATAGAACACCGGATTATCGCGCGACTGCTCGATCACTCTGGCCAGATCGAAGTCGAGCACCGCGTCGTTCTTGCGGTTGATCATCATGAACCGCACCGCGTCGCGGCCGACCTCGTCGACCACGTCGCGCAGGGTGACGAAGTCGCCGGAGCGCTTCGACATCTTCACCGGCTCGCCATTGCGCAGCAGCCGCACCAGCTGGCACAGCTCGACATCAAGGCTGGCTTCGCCGTCGGAGGCGGCTTTCACCGCCGCCTGCATGCGCTTGACATAGCCGCCATGGTCGGCGCCCCAGATGTCGATCATCCGCTTGAAGCCGCGATCGAACTTGTCCTTGTGATAGGCGATGTCGGCGGCGAAATACGTATAGGCGCCGTCCGACTTCATCAGCGGACGGTCGACATCGTCGCCGAACTGCGTGGCGCGGAACAGCGTCTGCTCGCGGTCCTCCCAGTCCTCCACCGGCTGGCCCTTGGGCGGCGCCAGGCGCCCCTCATAGACGAGATCGCGCGCCCGCAGCGTTTCCAGCAGCCGGTCGATGATGCTCGGCGCGCCGTCCGGCCGGGCATGCAGCGTCCGCTCGGAGAAGAACGTCTCGTGATGGATGTTGAGGGCAGCGAGATCGGCGCGGATCATCGCCATCATCGCGTCGATGGCGACGGCGCGCACCGCCGGCAGCCATTCCTCTTCCGGCTTGTCGAGCAGCGTGCGGCCGTATTTCGTCACCAGCGCCTTGCCGACGGGGACGAGATAATCGCCGGGATAGAGCCCCTCGGGAATGCTGATCGTCTCGCCCAGCGCCTCGCGGTAGCGCAGGAAGGCGGAGCGGGCGAGCACATCCACCTGCGCTCCTGCGTCGTTGATGTAATATTCCCGCGTTACCTTCCAGCCGGCAAAGGCCAGCAGATTGGCCAGCGCGTCGCCGAAGACGGCGCCGCGGCAATGGCCGACATGCATCGGGCCAGTGGGGTTGGCCGAGACATATTCGACATTGATCGGCTGGCCGCCACCCACCTGCGAGCGGCCGTAGTCACGGCCCTGAACCAGCACGGCAGCGAGCACCTGCGGCCAGTAGGAACCGTCCAGCGTCAGATTGATGAAGCCCGGGCCGGCCACGTCCACCTTCGCGACACCGGGCAGCGCGGCGAGCTTGGCCGAAAGCTTCTCCGCGAGGTCGCGCGGCTTCAGCCCGGCCTCCTTGGCGAGCACCATCGCCGCATTGGTGGAGAGGTCGCCATGGGAGGCGTCGCGCGGCGGCTCCACGACAACGCGCGCCGTATCGACCCCGGCGGGCACCACCCCTTCGCGCGCGAGCCCGGCAAGGGCGTCGCGGACGTGATCGGCGAACAGGGCGAAAAGGTTCATGACGGAAGACTCCCGGCGCGGCCAGACCCAAAGGGGCCGCTGCCGCTACCGCAGTTCCGGTGCCCTGTCAAAGAGCCGGGCATGCTCGGCGAGGGCGTAGCGGTCGGTCTGGCCGGCGAGAAAATCGGCGATCCGCCGGGCGCGTGCCACCTCGCTGCGGCCCTCGACACTGGCCCGCCACTCCTCCGGCAGGGCGGCAGTATCGGCCATGTAGCGGGCGAACAAGTCACGCACCACCGCCCCGGCCGCGTCCATCGCCGCCATCACCCGGGGGTGGCGGTACATGCGCGGAAACAGGAACGCCTTGATCGCCTTTTCCGCCGCCGCCGTCTCCCCTGAGAATCCCACCACGGCATGACCGAGCCGGCGCAGGGCGTCGGCGTCGGCGGGCTGCGCGAGGGCGATCCGCCGACGGCTCTCGGCGACCACGTCGCCGATCAGCACGGTGATCATCCGCCGTCCCAGCTCATGAAAAAGCCGGGCGCGGTCGAGATTCGGCCAGTTGGCGCGGATATCCGTGAGGATCGACCCGACCAGTGGCAGCTCGGCCAGTTCGTCGAGACCGAACAGGCCGGCGCGCAGCCCGTCATCGAGGTCGTGCACGTCATAGGCGATGTCGTCGGCAAGGGCAGCGACCTGCGCCTCGGCGGAAGGCCAGCTCCACAGCCAGAGGTCCTGCCGCTCGGCATGCACCTCGATGGCGTGCGGCAGCGGCGCGCGCTGGGGGCCGTTGTGCTTGACGATGCCCTCATGCGCCTCCCAGCACAGGTTCAGACCGTCGAAATCGGGGTAGCGGTTCTCCAGCCGCGTCACCACGCGCAGCGACTGCGCATTGTGATCGAAGCCGCCATAGGCCGCCATGCAGGCGTCGAGCACGCGCTCGCCTGCATGGGCGAAGGGCGGATGACCGAGATCATGCGCCAGCGCCAGTGCCTCGCTCAGATCCTCATCAAGGCCGAGCGCCCGCGCCACCGAGCGCGCGACCTGCACCACTTCCAGCGTGTGGGTCAGCCTCGTGCGGTAATGGTCGCCCTCGTGATAGGAGAACACCTGCGTCTTGTAGGCCAGCCGGCGGAAGGCGCTGGAATGGATGATGCGGTCGGCATCGCGGCGGAAGGCGCTGCGCGCGTCGCCGCCGGCCTCGGGGTAGAGGCGTCCCCGGCTTTCCTCAGCCTTCGACGCCCATGGCGCCCGCGGCTGCGCCCCGGCCACCGCCATGCGCGTCTCTCCTGCCCGTTCTGCGAGAAGCCCCCTTTGACTCGGGGGCGGCAGCACTTAACTATCCGGGCAGGTCATATTCAACGGGAAGTGTGCGACATGAGCGCAGGTCCATCGCCCGACATCGCGGCCCCGTCCGTCGGCGTCACCGCCAGCGCGGCGCGGCGCATCGCCGAAATCCTCAAGGGCGAACCGCCGGAGACCATGCTGCGCGTCAGCGTGGAGGGTGGCGGCTGCTCGGGCTTCCAGTACAAGTTCGACATCACCCGCGAACGTGAGGCGGACGACATCGTCATCGCCGAAGGTGGGGCGAGTGTGGTCATCGACCCCGTGTCGCTGGAATATATGTCGGGCTCGCATATCGACTTCGTCGACGACCTGATCGGCGCCTCGTTCCGCATCGCCAATCCGCACGCCACCGCCTCGTGCGGCTGCGGCACCAGCTTCGCCCTCTGATGCGCCCGATTGGCGTCCTCTGCGCCATTCCGCAGGAATTCGCCTTTCTCGCCGACAATCTGACGGCGACTGACATCACCGAGCGCGCCGGCATGGTGTTTCACGCCGGCCGGCTCGACGGGCATCAGGTGGTGCTGGCGCGCGCCGGCATGGGCAAGGTCAACGCCGCCATCGCCGCCACCCTGCTGCTGGAACGGTTCGACTGCCGGCTGCTGCTGTTCTCCGGCATCGCCGGCGGGCTCGATCCCGCGCTGTCCATCGGCGATGTGGTGATCGCCGACCATGTGGTGCAGCACGATGCCGGCTATTACGGCGCGGATGAAGGCTTCGTGGTCTATCAGGCCGGCCACCTGCCCTTCTTCAGCCCGCAGGAGGAACTCGGCCATAGCGCCGATGGCGATCTGATCGGGCGGGTGCGCACGGCGCTCAGCGAGATGTCGCTCGCCCCGCTCTCCGCCGCCGGCAGCGAGCGCCCGCCCCGTCTGCATTTTGGCCGTATCCTGACCGGCGACCAGTTCATCAATTCCGAGACGCTGCGCGAGCGGCTGTTCCGCGAATTGGGCGGCATCGCGGTCGAAATGGAGGGCGCGGCGATGGCGCAGGCCGCCACGGCCTTTGGCGTGCCCTGGCTGGTGGTGCGTACGCTTTCCGACCTCGCCGGCCGCGATTCGCATTTCGATTTCCGCCAGTTCGTCGATGAGGTGGCGCTGTCTTCCGCCCTCATCGTGCGCCGGCTGCTGCCGGTGCTGTAGACTGGCCGCGACTCGCCCTTCCCTTCGCCTTCCGTGAGACGCCGATGCGCATCGCCACCTGGAACGTCAATTCGATCCGGCAACGCCAGGAGCACGCCGTGGCGTGGCTCACCGAAACCCGCCCGGACGTGGTGTGCCTGCAGGAGCTGAAATGCGCCGACGAGGCGTTCCCGCGCGAGGCGTTCGAGGCGCTGGGCTACAATGTCGCGGTGCATGGCCAGAAGGGCTTCAACGGTGTCGCCGTCCTCTCCCGCCTGCCCTTCGACGAAGTGACGGCCGGCCTGCCGGGCGATGAGGCGGACGTGCAGTCGCGCTTCATCGAGGTGGTGGTCTCGACCCCGGAAGGCTCGCTGCGCGTATGCGGCATCTACCTGCCCAATGGCAATCCGGTGGGCACGGAGAAATATCCCTACAAGCTCTCATGGATGCAGCGGCTGAAGGCGCATATCGCGGCAAGGCTGACCTTCGAGGAGCCGCTGGTCGTGTGCGGCGACTACAATGTGATCCCCGAACCGGAAGACGCCGCCCATCCCGAAGCCTGGACGCAGGACGCGCTTTTCCTGCCGCAGACGCGGGCGGCGTTCCGGGAAATCCTCAATCTCGGCATGACCGACGCGCTGCGCGCCACCACGCAGGACGCCGGGCTCTACAGCTTCTGGGACTATCAGGCCGGCGCCTGGCAGCGGAACAACGGCATCCGCATCGACCATCTGCTGCTGTCGCCGCAGGCCACCGACCGGCTGAAGGCGGTGGGCATCGACAAGCATGTGCGCGGCTGGGAGAAGCCCTCCGACCATGTGCCTGTCTGGGCGGAGCTCACATTTTAGGAGCTGGCAGGTTAGGGTTTACGTCATCCCGGCCGAGCGCAGCGAGAGCCGGGATCGCTCTCCGCCCCTAACGATTCCGGATCGGCCGATGGCCGTCCGGGATGACGTTGGACGATAGGCAGGGTCTGAGCGAGGCGCCTCAGCGCGCCGTCTTCATGTACTGTTCGAGATAGACCAGCGCCATGGCGCGCTCGTCCGAGCTCGCATTGGCGAAGGCGTCCTCATAGAGGTCCACCACCCACTTGTCCTGCGGGCCGGCGGCGGCATCACGGGCGAGGGTGAGCCACATCAGGCCGCGCGCCGCCTGGCGCGGAATGCCGTCATCGCCCTTAAACAGCAGCCCGCCGAGCGCCGCCTGTGCCTGATACTGGCCCTTCTGCGCCGCCAGCCCCAGCCAGCGCGCGGCGAAGCGCGGGTCGCGGTCGACGCCGTCGCCATCGATATAGAGCCGCGCCAGATGGTACTGCGCGCCGGGATCGCCGAAATAGGAGGCGGCATAGGCGAACATGTCGCGCGCCCGCGTGGCGTCGCGGCGCACCTTGGTGTTGGGGATGCCGACGAGATAATAGGCGCTGAGCGCCACGAAGGCATCCGCCACGAAGCGCGCTTCTGGCGTCGCCGGGTTGTCGTCGGCGTGCATGTTGGCGATCTGGCTGAAATATTCGAACGCCTTGATGTCGTTGCGCTCGACGCCCTCACCTTCCGCATACATGCGGCCGAGCTTCCACTGCGCGCCGGCATGGCCCTGTTCGGCGGCATAGCGCAGGGAATCGATGCCCTTCTCGGTCTGGCCGGAGCGCAACGCCTGCGCGCCGAAGCGCACGGATTCCTCGATAGTGCGCGGCTTGCCGGGCGTCGCTGCGGCGGGCGCGTCCGCACCGGGCGTGCCGTCGAAGGCATGTGAGGTCGGTGCGGCCAGCAGCGCGGCCAGCAGCGCCGCGCAGACAAGCGCGGTACGCGGGAGGGGGAGCGGGCGAGCGCCCGTGAGATCAGATATCCGCATAGCATGCCGTCTCGGCCGCGCCGCCGGGGTGAGTGACCGCGCCATCACGGGCGGGTCCCACGGCCTGCGCGAACTTCCAGATGGCCCCCGAGCCTACGGGCGACGGACGCGGCTTCCACTCCGCCCGACGGGCGGCGAGTTCCTCGTCCGAAAGCGCCACGTCAAGCGTGCCCTCGATCGCGTCGATAGTGATGATGTCGCCGTCGCGGATGAGCCCGATCGGGCCGCCGACTGCCGCTTCCGGCCCGACATGGCCGATGCAGAAGCCGCGCGTCGCGCCGGAAAAGCGCCCATCGGTGATCAGCGCCACCTTGTCGCCCGCCCCCTGCCCGTAAAGGGCGGCGGTGGTCGACAGCATTTCCCGCATGCCGGGACCACCCTTCGGCCCCTCATAGCGGATGACCAGCACGTCGCCTTCCTTATAGGCGCGCTGCGTCACCGCCTCGAAGCAGGCTTCCTCGCCGTCGAAGCAGCGGGCCGGGCCGGTGAATTTCTGGTTCTTAAGGCCCGCCACCTTCACGATGGCGCCTTCGGGCGCGAGATTGCCCTGCAGGCCGACCACGCCGCCCGTGGCGGTGATCGGGTCATTGGCCGGGCGCACCACGTCCTGATGCGGGTTCCACTTCACCGAGGCGAGGTTCTCGGCGATGGTGCGGCCGGTCACGGTGAGGCAGTCGCCATGCAGGAAGCCATGCTCCAGCAGCGTCTTCATCAGCAGCGGAATGCCGCCGGCCTCGAACATGTCCTTGGCGACATAGCGCCCGCCGGGCTTGAGATCGGCGATATAGGGCGTGCGCTTGAAGATTTCGGCCACGTCGAACAGGTCGAACTTGATGCCGGCTTCATGCGCCATGGCCGGCAGGTGCAGCGCGGCATTGGTAGACCCGCCCGAGGCGGCGACGACGGTGGCCGCGTTCTCCAGCGCCTTCAGCGTGACGATGTCGCGCGGGCGGATGTTGCGGGCGACGAGATCCATGATCTGCTCGCCGGCCGCCATGCAGAACCGGTCGCGGATCTCGTAAGGCGCCGGCGCGCCGGCCGAATAGGGCAGCGCGAGGCCGATCGCCTCGGAGACGGTCGCCATGGTGTTGGCGGTGAACTGCGCGCCGCAGGCGCCGGCCGAGGGGCACGCGACCTGCTCCAGCTCGTCGAGGTCATCGTCGGACATCAGCCCGACCGAGTGCTTGCCGACCGCCTCGAACATGTCCTGCACGGTGACCGGCTGGCCGCGGAAGGAGCCCGGCAGGATCGAGCCGCCATAGATGAAGATCGACGGCACATTGAGGCGCAGCATTGCCATCATCATGCCCGGCAGCGACTTGTCGCAACCCGCCAGGCCGACCAGCGCGTCATAGGAATGGCCGCGAATGGTGAGCTCGACCGAGTCGGCGATGACCTCGCGCGAGGCCAGCGAGGCCTTCATGCCGTCGTGGCCCATGGCGATGCCATCGGTGACGGTGATGGTGCAGAATTCGCGCGGGGTGCCATTGGCACTTGCCACGCCCTTCTTCACCGCCTGCGCCTGACGCATCAACGAGATGTTACAGGGCGCGGCCTCGTTCCAGCACGAGGCGACGCCGACCAGCGGCTGGTGAATCTGCTCGCGGGTCAGGCCCATGGCGTAGAGATAGGACCGATGCGGCGCACGCGCCGGGCCTTCCGTCACATGGCGGCTCGGCAGGTTCCGCTTGTCGATGATCGTCCTGACGTCCATTTTCTTCACGCATCCCGGCGCGGGGGCTCTTTATCTCGGCACCGCATCCGGCACCTTTATCCCCCGTCTATCCGTCGGATTTCGTGCCGGTTTGTGGCGGCTTCGCGGCGTCGGCCGCATGGCCTTCCGTTATGGTTGCGAATGCGTGACACTGTTGCCGGTCAGTCACAAAAACGCGGCGGCCAACCGCCGGCCCGGGGCGCCGACGGTGCGCGTTAAGCCTTTGAAAACACAAGGGAGAGCAGCGTGTCGAGCGGCAATATCGTGGAGCGCCTGCGGGCGATGGCGGCCAATCTCGACCAGTTCCGCCGCGACAAGGTCGAGGATGAACTCTCGGAAGCCGCCGACGTGATCGAGCGGCTGCGGGCGGAACTCGACCGCATGGACAAGCTGCTGGAATCGGCACGGGCCGCCGCCGCACCGCCGCAGGGCTGACGCACCGTCCGCGCCCGGCTCAGTCGGCGGCGGAGCGTGTCCAGTCGGCGGATATCACCCCCGGCAGATGCCGCAGCCGGGCGACGGCGGCGTCGAGCTCTGCCACCCGCACCGAGGTATTGACCAGGGTGGCCCGCAATTCGCTGCTGCCGTCGGGGCGATCCTGCATTTCCACCTCTTCGACGGGAAACTTCGCCGCCTCCAGCACGGCCGACACTTTGCTGCGCAGGTCGGCCGCGCGCGCCGCTGGCACGATGAGACTGACCCCATAGGTCGCTTCGGTCGATTCCTCATTGCGCGGCAGACGCTCCAGCGCCCCCACCAGCGGACGCAGCAATGTGTTGCCGGCGAGCACGAAGCCGGTCAGCAGCACGGACTGGGCGATGAGGTCGGCGCCCGCACAGGCCCCCACCGCCGCCGAGCACCACAGGGTCGCCGCCGTGTTCAGGCCGCGAATATTGGTGCCTTCCTTCATGATGACGCCGGCGCCGAGAAAGCCGATGCCGGAGACGACATAGGCGACCACCCGCACCGCGCCGTCCGGCCCGGAGAGATGCATCGCCATGTCGACGAACTGGGCTGCGCCCAGCGCCACCAGCACATTGGTACGCAGGCCGGCGGTGCGCTGGCGGTATTGCCGCTCGGCGCCGATCGCCGTGCCCATGGCGAAGGCCACCACCAGGCTGATGATCGTCGAGGCGAAGTCCCCCGGCTCGAACGATTCGATGAACGGCATGCCGATCCCCTGCCCCGCCGCCGCGGCCCGGTCGCCCGGCCTCAGCCGGCGCGGCCGAGCCGGGTCAAAGCCTCACCGATCTTGGCGGCGCGCTCCGACGCCGCCTCGCGGCGCTCGCGCTGCTCCTCGATAACTTCCTCGGGTGCACGTTTGATGAAATCGGCGTTGCCAAGCTTGGCATCGACCTTCGCGATATCGTCCCGCGCCTTGGCCAGCTCCTTGGCGAGGCGCGCGGCTTCCGCGTCCATGTCGATGATGCCCACAAGCGGCAGCGCCGCCGTCTCGCCACGCACCACGATCTGCACCGAGCCCGCCGGGGCTTCCGCCTCGAAGGTGATGCCGGACAGGCGGGCAAGGCGCGTCAGCGTGTCGAGCCACACCACCACGCGCGCCCGCACCTCTTCCGGCACGCCGACCAGCACCAGCGGAATCTGCGCCCCCGCCGGCACGTTCATCTCGGCGCGGACGGAGCGGATTTCGGTGATGAGATCGACCAGCCAGCCGATCTCCGCCTCGGCCTCGGGCGCTTCCAGGCCGGTCAGCACCGGCCATTCGGCCAGCGTGAGCAGGCTGGCGCGCGGAGCGCCGGTCTCGGCCGTGCGCGCCCACAGTTCCTCGGTGAGGAAGGGCATGAACGGGTGGAGCAGCTTGAGGATTTCGTCGAGCACGAAGGCGGTGGTGGCCCGCGTTTCGGCCTTCCAGCCGCCATTGCCGTTGAACACCGGCTTGGCGAGTTCGAGATACCAGTCGCAGAAGATGTTCCAGACGAAGCGATAGGCCGCTCCGGCTGCTTCGTTGAACTTGTAGGCTTCCAGCGCCTGGGTGATTTCGGTCCCGGCCTTCTGCAGCTCGGACAGAATCCAGCGGTTGAGTCGGGATTCGGCGTTGCGCGGCACGAAGGCGGGATCGCGCCCACACCCGTTCATCTCGGCGAAGCGGGCGGCGTTCCACAGCTTGGTCGCGAAATTGCGGTAGCCCTCGACGCGCGAGGTGGCGAGCTTGATGTCGCGCCCCTGCGCCGCCATCGCCGCCAGTGTGAAGCGCAGCGCGTCGGCGCCGTACTTGCCCACGAGATCGAGCGGGTCGATGACGTTGCCCTTGGACTTCGACATCTTGGCGCCCTTCTCGTCGCGGACGAGCGCGTGGATGTAGACATCCCTAAACGGCACGTCGGGCATGAAGTGCAGGCCCATCATCATCATCCGGGCGACCCAGAAGAAGATGATGTCGAAGCCGGTGATCAGCACCGTGGTCGGGTAGAAGCGCGCGACCTCCGCGCTCTCGTCCGGCCAGCCGAGCGTGGAGAACGGCCACAGGGCGGAGGAGAACCAGGTGTCGAGCACGTCCTCGTCGCGGGTGATCAGCGCCGCGCGCTTTTCCGGGTCGGCGGCAAGTTCCTGCGCCTCGGCGTCGGTGATGATGCCGTTCTGCACGCAATGGGCGAGCGCGGCGGCAACGGCCGCCTCTTCCGTCTCCTCGACGAAGACGGAGCCGTCCGGACCGTACCAAGCGGGGATCTGGTGGCCCCACCACAGCTGGCGCGACACGCACCAGGGCTGGATGTTCTCCAGCCACTCGAAATAGGTCTTCTCCCAGTTCTTCGGCACGAAGTTCGTCCGCCCCTCGCGCACGGCGGCGAGCGCCGGCTGGGCGAGTGTGTGGGCGTCGACATACCACTGGTCGGTCAGCCACGGCTCGATGACGACATTGGAGCGGTCGCCATGCGGCACCATGTGCGTGTGCGGCTCGATCCGGTCGAGCACACCGCGCTCTTCCAGCAGCGCGACGATGGCCTTGCGCGCCGCCTCGCGCGAGAGACCGTCGAGGGCCAGCGCCGCGTCGAGCTCGGCGCCCGGCTCGGTCCCGGCGAGGAAATCCTCATTTCCGGCCAGCGTGATGCGCGCCTCGGCGTCGAGCACATTAATCATCGGCAGGGTGTGCCGACGGCCGACCTCGAAATCGTTGAAGTCGTGCGCCGGGGTGATCTTCACCGCGCCCGTGCCCTTGGTCGGGTCGGAATACTCGTCCGCCACGATGGGGATCAGCCGACCGACCAGCGGCAGGCGCACCTTGGCGCCCGCGGCGACGAGGCCCTGATAGCGCGGATCATCCGGATGCACCGCGACCGCCGTGTCGCCCAGCATGGTCTCGGGGCGCGTGGTGGCGACGACGATGTAGTCGCGCGTCTCGAACTCGTAAGGCTGGTTGTTCTCGTCGAAGGCGATGGGGTGCTGATAGGTCACGCCATCGGCCAAGGGATAGCGCAGATGCCAGAGATGGCCCTTCACCTCCACCTGCAGCACTTCGAGATCGGAAATGGCGGACTGGAACTTCGGGTCCCAGTTCACCAGCCGCTTGTCCTTGTAGATCAGCCCTTCCTTGTAGAGCCGCACGAACACCTTGAGGACGGCGCGGGACAGGCCCTCATCCATGGTGAAGCGTTCGCGCGACCAGTCGCAGGAGGCGCCCAGCTTCTTCAGCTGGTTGATGATGGTGCCGCCGGATTCTTCCTTCCACGCCCAGATGCGTTCGACGAAGGCGGCGCGGCCCATGTCGCGGCGGCCGGGCAGCTGCCGCTCGGCGAGCTGGCGTTCGACCACCATCTGGGTGGCGATGCCGGCATGGTCAGTGCCGACCTGCCACAACACGTCCTTTCCGCGCATGCGCTCGAAGCGGCAGAGAATGTCCTGCAGCGTGTTGTTGAGCGCGTGCCCCATATGGAGCGAGCCGGTGACGTTGGGCGGCGGAATGACGATGCAATAGGGCTCGGCCCCTGCCCGCTCCGGACGCCCGGCCTTGAAGGCGCCCGCCTCCACCCAGCCCTGGTAGATGCGGTCTTCGACGGCGGCGGGATCGAACCTGTTGTCGAGCATGTTGGCTCCGGCACCTCAATTGAACAGGCGCGAGAGAAAGCGGAGCGGATGCCTCAAGTCAACTCGCGAGAGGCAATGCGCGATGCAAAGCCCGGAATCGGGCCGATTGTGCCCGGCCTATTGCCCGTGACGGGCGACGCGCTCGATTTCCGCCCGCACCAGCCGCTCGACCAAGGCCGGCAGGTTCTCGTCGAGCCACTCCTTGAGCATCGGCCGCAACGCGTCGGTGACGAGATCGTCGATCGAACGCGGCGGCAGGCTGCTCATGGTGCGCTGCAGGGAGCTGAAGGCGGCAGACACCGCGCTGCTCGCCGGCCCCGACACCAGACGCTCGCGCACGGCCTCGGCGGTTTCCGTCGACGGCGCCGGCCGGCTGCCGGTGACCGGGCGGGCTTCCGCCGGCCGGCCTTCCGCTGGCGAAGTCTCGCTGCGCCGGGCCTCGGCCCCGTTGCTGTCGACAATGCGCGGCTCGGAAGGGCGAGGCTCATAAGACCGGCCCTCAAAGGCGCGCCCCTCATAAGCACGCGGCTCGTAGGAGCGGGGCTCGTAAGAGCGGGACTCCTGCGGACGTGCTTCCTGGGGACGAGCCTCAAACGGACGCGGTTCGGCAGCGCGCGGCGCGGGTGGCTCGTTCATCGGCGCAGCGCTGCGCGGCCGCGTGTCGCGGGTCGGCTCCACGGAAGCGGGCTCGGCAGGTGTGAGAGGCGCCCGCACCGGCAATTCGCTCGGCTCGGCCACCGGATGCGACTCGACGACCGGCGCCGCCGCGTCGGCCACCGGGGTGGCGGGCCCGGCAGTCATCGCTTCAGGCTCGGCGGTGAAGGCCATTGGGCTCGACGGAGCGACCGAAGACGGCCCCACCGGAGTCGGCGCCACGGTCACCGGCGCGGGTGCCTCAGCCTCAGCGGCGACGGAGGGTGCCGGCACATAAGAGGCCCGCACCGACTCCACCCTGGCGGGCGCGGAAAGGGCGGGCGTCGCTTCGGGGGCGCGCGCGGCCGGCGGAGCCGCACGCTCCGTCGGGGCCACCGGCTCGGTGAGCGCCACATTCGCCAGTTCGGCCTGAACGGCCTGCTCCACCAGCGCAAGATCGAGCAGCGCCGCCGCCAGCGGCTTGTCGAGATCGCTGTCCAGCGGCGCCGGCGGCTTGACCATTGACGGGCGGGAATAGGAGGGGCGCAAGGGCGGCAGCGCGCCCATGCTGGCGGCAGCGGACGCCGCCACGGCAGGGGGCGGTGCCGGCCGGGGCGCAGCGGGTGCGATCGCCGCGCGCGATTCCGCCGCCGGCACCGGGCTACGCGGCTCGACCAGACGCGGCTCGCTACGCGGGCGCACCTCAGGCAAGGGCCGCAGATCGGGCATGGGCCGGGAATCGGGGAACAGCCGTGGCTCGGTGCGGCGCGGTTCGGGCGGGCGGCTCTCGCTCGCCACCGGCGCGGGGGCCGGCACGTCCAGCGCCCGGGCAGCGGAACCGCCGGAATAGACCGCCGCCGCGGGCGCGCGGCTCACAACCGAGGGCGGCGAGAACGGCGCGGCCGCCAGCGCGGCCGCCGCAACGGTCACCGGGCGCGAGGCAAAGGGATCGGCAGCAGGCGCCCGCCCGCGCGGGGCATAATCCACCGGGCTTTCGACTCGCTCGCGAAATGGAGGCGGCGCATAGGACAGGGCTTCCGCATCGGCCGGAGCCGCCTGCGGGCGCGGCGGAACGGGAGCGGCGGGGCGCGGCGCGGCCTCACGGGTCGGCGAAGCCGCGCGGGCGGCCGGCGCCTCGCGCCCGGAACGCGACGCCTCATTGCGCGCGGTCGCCGGCTCGCCGGCCACCTCGTCGGAAATGATGCGGCGGATGGAGGCCAGGATCTCCTCCATCGACGGCTCACTGCCTCTCGCATTCGGCATGCGCTGTTTTCCGATCCCGGGGCTGAGGCGCTCGGCCGAAGCGCACGTTTCAACCCGTTAACACTTCATGAAGTCTGGACCGCCGGGGGCGGCACGCCAAGATGCAACCCGAGAGGATGAACAAGGTTCGCAATCTAAGGTTAACGGCGTTCCCGCCCACTGCAAGCCGCCTCTCGCCTTCATCACCGCCGAGGCGGCCGGTGAAGGCCCTCGGCGGCAGCGTAGGCGCTTACTGCCCGCCGGGCGTGCGCACGCCGATCCAGGCGTCGCGGACCTGATCGTAGTGGACCTGCGGGTTGTAGACCGGAACCTTGAGGCCCAGCGTGGTGGCGCTGAGACGGCCCGACGCCGAGAGAACGGCGTAGGAGGCGACCACGCGGTCGCGCTGGGCGATGACGAGGCTGGCCCGGGCGTTGAACAGCGCCGTCTGCGCGTTCAGCACGTCGAGCGTGGTGCGCTGACCAACACGCCATTCCTCACGCACGCCGCGCAGCGCGATCTCGTTGGCCGCAACCGACGCCTGCGCCGATTCGATGGCCGCCTTCGCCGCTTCCAGCGAGCCCCAGTACTGCACCGCATTGGCGCGCACCTGCTCGCGGTTTACGTCCACTTCGATCCGCAGCTGGCCGAGCGTTTCCTTGGCCTGCCGGATCGTCGCGTACTCGCCACCGCCCTGGTAGATCGGCACGGTGAGGTTCAGCGTCGCCGAGGCCGAGGTCTGGCGCTCGATATTCAGAGTGCTGTTATAGTCGGACGAGGCCGCGCCATTGAGGGTGAGCGTCGGCGACAGGGCCGCCTCGGCCACCTTCACATTCGACACGCCGGCATCGACGGCGAACTCGGCCGACTTCACCGCCGGGTGGCTGGTGATGCCGGATTCGACGGCGGCTTTCTCGCTCTTGGGCAGCAGGCGATCGATCGGCCGGCCGGGGCTCAGCTTGGTCGGGCGCAGGCCGATCACCTGGTAGAACACGGCATTGGCCGTGTTGAGGTTCGATTCGGCGAGCGCGAGTTCGCTCTGCGCATTGGCGACGCTGGCTTCCGCCTGGGCGACGTCGGTGCGGGTGATCTCGCCGACCGAGAAGCGGTCGCGCGCGGCGCGAAGCTCTTCCTTCAGCGCTTCGAGATTCTGCTTCTGCAGTTCCACCAGCGCCGCGTTCTGCAGCACGTTCATATAGGCGGTGGCGGCATCGAGCAGCACGAGTTGCTCGGTATTGCGCAGCAATTCGCGCTGACCGCGCACCTGCGATTCGGCGCTGCGCACCGAATTGGCGGTCTTCAGGCCATTATAGATGGTCTGACTGATGGTGATGCCCACGCCCGTGGGATAGGTCTTGGCGACGGAGAGCGAACCCGTCCCCGGCGTCACGCTGCCGGGATCGACCCGGGTCTCGGCCCATTGCGCTCCGGCATAAGCGGTGCCGAAGATCTGGGGGCGATAGCCGGACAGGGCGATCGGCACATACTCGTCGGTCGCGCGGGTGGCGGCGCGCTGCGAGTTCAGTGTGGGATTGTTGCGATAGGCCGCCACAAGCGCCTGATCGAGGGTCTGAGCCGTTGCCGGCACCGAAATGCCAACGACAAACGCGACCGCCGCCCACGCGACGACCTTACCCCCGGTAGCCGACAGCCACATGTCCAACCTCTGCGAACGCTAATCTGATGGGAATCACCTGCCCCCGGGCGACTCTCTCACTCTGTTACTGACGTGAACGCAGGATAGGTGCTCGAAGATGGACTGTGAACCGCTCGGTTTGGTGCGGCGAACGATTTCGTCGCACACGCGGCAGATGAGCCACAGGGGTGCTGAAAACCTTTAGAACACAAAGCCCGGGCGCGCCTCGAAGCCCGGCAGGGTCGGCACGGCGGCGTCGAACACCACGCGCGAACCAATGCCGCCGGAGGTATGAGTGTACACCGTTGCCCTGCCGGCGCGGCCACGCCCGACGACGGCGACGAGGCGTCCACCGGGCTTCAGCTGAGCGAGCAGCGATTCGGGGGTCTCATCCACGCCGCCATTGACCAGGATCACGTCATAGGGCGCCTCGCCGGGCCATCCGGCGGCCATCGGCCCCTGCACATAGGCGGCATTGAGCAGGCCGAGCTCGACCAGCAGCGAGGAGCCCTGCGCGGCGAGGTCGGCATCTTCCTCCAGCGCCACCACCTGACCCGCGAGCTTGGCCAGCACCGCGGTGGAATAGCCGCTCGCCGCACCGACATCGAGCACCAGCGCGTCCGGGCCGATCTCGGCCGCCTGCAGCAGCTTGGCCAGCACCATCGGCTCCATCAGGTAGCGCGCCGGCGCGCCCTCCTTCACCAGCACGTCGTCATCGATATAGGCGAAGTTGCGCAGGCTGGCCGGAACAAAGCGCTCGCGCGGCGTCTCCAGCATGGCGGCGACGATGCGCAGGTCGGTGACGTCGTTGGCACGCACCTGGGCGTCCACCATGGCGCGGCGCAGTTCGGCGAAATCGATCATTCGGCGACAACCTCGAAAGCAGACAGGCAAGGCCGCGCGCGGGTCGCGCGACGAGCGCGCACCCAAAAGGCGCGAGCGAACGGCGTCAGAATTGCGGCAGCGGCGCCGTCATTGCAAGCCTTCTCGGCGCCCAGCCTCGAAGATTTCCAGCCTGGCATGCCAGCGTGCAGTCACGTCGCACTCACGACCCGCGCTTAGGGGCCCGGATCCCGCCCGCGGGCGCCAGAGGCGCGTGCGATGGCGCGGCGGAATGCCGCTTCACGGGGCGGAACGCGCTCCTCTTCACGGCGCTTGCCCGCATCGATCATCCCCATCTTCTGCCCCCTCGTGCGTTGCTCATCGGCCCGAGCTCTGTTATGAGCCGCGCCGGCCCTGTCAGGCGCCTTATGGGTAGCCTGGGTCGGGCCACGTGGCGGAGTGGTTACGCAGCGGACTGCAAATCCGTGCACCCCGGTTCGATTCCGGGCGTGGCCTCCAGTTCACGCACCCGCCGCCGGCGTTGAAAAAAGCGCCGGCGGCGGGTGTCGTCACCGCCTTATCGGTCGCCGGCGCAGCCGCCGTCATGGGTTTGACAACAAGCCATGATCGTCGTTGATGATCCGCGCTCCGTCACAGGAGAGGCGGAGCGAAGGGCGACGCCCGATCCGGCCGGGCCCGTGCAGAGGATTCTCGACGATGCTGCCTCCGAAGATGGCAAATGCGTTCCGCAACATTATCAGCGCGGAGACGCGTGACACGGTCAGCCGGCTGTTCATTCAGGACGGGCGGCGCCACTGGAAGGGATACGCCATCTCCTTCCTCTTCATGGGCATCATGGCCGGCACGACCTCGGGCCTCGCCTATCTCATGGGCGACGTGATCAACCGCATCTTCGTCGAGCAGAATTCCAACGCGATCTGGATTCTCTCCGGGGCTGTGGTCGCGCTGTCGGTCATCAAGGGATTTTCCGCCTATGGGCAGGCGGTGGCATTGGCCAAGGTCGGCAATCGCATCGTCGCCGACAATCAGAAGCGGGTGCTCGACCGCCTGCTGATGCAGGACGTGACCTATTTTTCCGGCAGTCACACCGCCGAGATCATGATGCGGTTCAACACCGGCGCGCAGGCCGCGCGCAACGTGCTGAATCTCATCATCACGAGCCTGGGGCGCGACCTGCTCTCGGTCATCGGCCTCACCTTGGTGATGATCATCCAGGATCCGTTCATGGCGATGATCGGCTTCGTGGTGATGCCGATCGCGATCGGCGGCGTTCGGTCGCTGATCCGCAAGGTGCAGAAAATCTTCAGTCGCGAATTCCACAGCGCGATCCAGATCATGACGGAGTCGATCGACGCCTTCCAGGGCATCCGCACCATCAAGTCCTTCACGCTTGAGGATGTGCAGCGCGAGCGGATCTTCGAGCGCATCGACAAGATGGAGAAGGCCTCGAACCGCATGATGCGGGCGCAGTCGCAGTCCGGCCCGCTGATGGAAGCGCTCGGCGGCGTCGCCATCGGCCTCGTCGTCATGTATGCCGGCTGGGGCGTTCTGCATGGCGGGCGCACGCCGGGCGAGTTCTTCTCCGTCATCACCGCGCTGCTGCTCTGCTACGAGCCGGCCAAGCGTCTTGCCCGCCTCAACATCGATCTCACCACCCATCTCATGGGTGCGCGCATGCTGTTCGCCATCCTCGACCGGCCGGCGACTGAAGCCGATGCGCCGGGCACGCCGGAGCTCGCGATCAAGGGCGGCGGCGTCGTGTTCGACGAGGTGGTGTTCAGCTATCGCGAGGGCGAGCCGGTGCTGCGCGGCCTCAGCTTCGTTGCCGAACCCGGCCAGACCACCGCGCTGGTCGGCCCCTCGGGCGGCGGCAAGAGCACGGTGATGAACCTGCTGGAGCGCTTCTATGAGGTCGAATCCGGCGTCATCACCATTGACGGCCAGAACATCGACAGCGTGACGCGCCACTCGCTGCGCAAATCCATCGGCTTCGTCAGCCAGGACGTGTTCCTGTTCACGGGCACGGTGCGCGAGAACATCGCTGCCGGCCGCCCCGGCGCCACCGAGGAAGAGATCATCGCCGCCGCCCGCTCGGCCCACGCGCATGACTTCATCATGGGATTCGAGGGCGGCTATGACAGCCGCGTCGGCGAGCGCGGCACGCAGCTCTCGGGTGGCCAGCGCCAGCGCATCGCCATTGCCCGCGCCTTCCTCAAGGACGCGCCGATTCTGCTGCTCGACGAGGCCACCGCCGCGCTCGACAGCGAATCCGAGGCCGAAGTGCAGAAGGCGCTCAACGAATTGCAGCGCAACCGCACCACGCTGGTCATCGCCCATCGCCTGCAGACGGTGATCAACGCCGACAAGATTTGCGTGATCGAGAAGGGCCGCGTGGTCGAAAGCGGGCGCCATGACGAGCTCGTGACCAAGCGTGGACGCTACTTCACCTTCCATCAGCTGCAGTTCGCCGGGCAGCAGGAACGCCTCAGCGCCTGAGGATATCCACATGCTGCGGGATGGAAGGGGTTCACAAACCCATCCCGCATTGCTATATCGCCGGCCTCCGAGACGCCACGGCGTCCCCGGTCCCTGATAGCTCAGTTGGTAGAGCGTTCGACTGTTAATCGAATGGTCGCAGGTTCGAGTCCTGCTCAGGGAGCCACTCCCCCGTTTCCGGGGCGGCTCAGCCTTCCCCAGATCGCCTTACTAACCCTTGAATTTGCTGGATAATTTCTTCTCCAGCCTCCGCTCGTTGTCCCAGCCAGGATCAGCCAGAGCCACCCCATCCCCCGAATTTGTTGGCCTTGTTGTTGGCCTGCAGCCTGTGTTTTCGTGATCCCAGCGATCAGCAGGGAGGGCGAACATGGCCTTGTCAGATGCAGCGTGCCGGACGGCCAAAGGCCGGGAAGGCGAATACAAACTTTCCGACGGTGGCGGCCTCTATCTCTTCGTGAAGCCCAACGGCGCCCGGGTCTGGCAGCAGGCCTACAGATTCGCGGGCAAACAGAAGAAACTCACCCATGGGCCCTATCCGCTCATTTCGCTGGCCGATGCGCGGCGGCTTCGGGACGAGGCCAAGAGGTTGTTGGCCTCGGGGGTAGACCCCGGAGCCAACAAACGAGCCAACAAGGCCGCCGTCGCGGCGTCTGTCGCGGCAGCAACAAGCACCTTCGGGGTCATTGCGACGGAGTTCATCGACAAGATGACCAAGGAAGGGCGAGCCGAGGCCACCCTCCTGAAAGCGCACTGGCTGCTGGAGGAAATCGCAGCCCCTCTTCGCAACCGCCCCATCGCGGAAATCACACCGCCAGAGACTCTTGCCGTCCTGCGGGCCGTAGAGGTCAAGGGTCACTACGAGACCGCTCGCCGCTCCCGCAGCATCATCGGTCAGGTCTTCCGATATGCGATCGCAACCAGCCGCGCAGAACGGGATGTGACGGCCGATCTGCGAGGTGCGCTTATCGCACCCAGGACTAAGCACCGGGCCGCCATCACACGCCCGAAGCGGCTGGGCGAGCTTATGGCGGCCATCTATGGTTGGACGAAGGGTCAGGAAACGACGGTAGCAGGCCTGAAGCTGCTCGCCCTGCTGGCGCTCCGTCCCGGCGAACTCCGCGCAGCCACATGGGACGAGATTGACCTTGAAGCGGGTGTCTGGATCGTTCCAGCCTGCCGAACCAAGATGCGCCGACCACACCGCACCCCCCTCCCCTTACAGGCAGTGGCCACCTTGCTGGAGTTGCGCAACGTCACCCGAAGCGGGATCAGTCCCTTCGTGTTTCCGGCGACCGTCTCCGTGAGGAAGCCGATGAGCGAGAACACCTTGAACTTCGCTCTACGACGTTTGGATATAGGGGCGGAGGAGATGACCTCCCACGGTTTTCGGGCAGCGTTTGCCACGCTCGCCAATGAGAGCCGACGCTGGCATCCCGATGCGATTGAGCGGCAACTCGCCCATGCTGAAGGCAATAATGTGCGCCGGGCTTATACCCGCGGCGAGCATTGGGACGAACGTGTGTTGATGATGCAGTGGTGGGCGGACGAGTTGGATCGGCTTCGTGAAGCAGCTATTGCGGAAGCCCGCGCCACGGCCCGCCCGCAGAACAGGCCTTTAAAGTTTCAATCGGTTCGCCAGCGACGGCCACAGACTGGGCCTACCGCTGATCAATGAGAGGGCCGAGGCGCAATCAAAGCCGTCAAGACACATTTTTCATACATGTTGCCAAACGAGTGAAGTTTTTCAGGGCCAGTTACGGGTTTTCAGAACCAGCATCGCTGGACGAAGCGACGCTGGTCGACTATGCGCCCGCATCAGCGTATGGCGCGCCAGATCGCGCTAGGCGGTCCCCAAACTGCCCCGACCATACCAGGCTCGACGAGCCAGCCCGCCCCCCCCTTTCGGCAATCGACGGAGCGGTGACGCTTCCTGCATTACCCTTTAGAGTATGCTCAGATCGACTCTGCACTTGGGTGATGAATGAAAGCGGGACCTGTTGAAATCGGGACATTGCTGCAGAACAGGAACCGCTATTGCGTCCCGATCTACCAGCGCCACTATGTCTGGAACCGGGAGAAGCAGTGGGAGCCGTTCTGGCAGGATATCCGCACAAAGGCCATTGAGCGCCTTGCCGGACGTGAGCGGCGCTTTTCCCATTTTATGGGCGCGGTCGTGCTGGAAAGTCGGGCCAAGCCCTCGGTCAAGCAGGTGCCGTCCTTTCAGGTGGTGGATGGGCAGCAGCGCCTCACGACGTTTCAGCTCTTTCTCACCGCCGCGCGTCACTACGCGCAGGCAATCGGCCACCAAACCACGGTCGGCAACATCACGCGCTATGTGCTCAACAGTGATCCGCACCTGATGGAAGACGCGGAAGTTGAGATCTACAAAGTCTGGCCAACGCAATCGAACCGCCAGCTCTTCGTGGACATCGTCGCCTCCGAAGATCGCGCAGCGCTCAAGAATGCGTATGCGGGCCACTGGTACGCGAAAGCGCAGCGCGACCAGGTCAAGGAATACAGCTCCACCCCGTCGATGCTTCGGGCGTATGGCTATTTTTACGACCGAATCAAACACTCGGTCGAAACCGACGATCTGCACGACGACTTGGTCGAGGCGCCGGACACAGAAGATGAAGTGGCCGCACAAGCGAGCGAAGATACCATTCCGAAGGAGCTGAAGCTCGACGCTATCTGGCAATCGCTGCTCGAAGAATTCAAGGTCGTCGAGATCGTGCTCGATGAAGGAGACGACGCGCAGGTCATCTTCGAGACCCTCAACGACCGCGGCGAACCGCTTCTCGCAGCTGATCTAGTACGCAACAACATTTTTCAGCGCGCAGACGCACGCGGCGAGGACGCGGAAGTGCTGTTCAAAAAGCACTGGAAGCCGTTCGAGCATTCCTTCTGGAGCCAGATGGAGAAGCAGGGCCGCTATAAGAAGCAGCGCATCGAGTTCTTCCTCGCCAACTTCATCGCCGGCAAAATTGCCGGCGAAGTGACGATCTCCAAGCTGTTCTCAGAATATAAATCCTTCCTCAGACCGGCGCGTATCAGCACGGTGCCGCGCTACGCAAGCGTGCAGGCCGAGATTCAGGACCTCGAAAAATACGGTAAGATCTACCGCGAAATCATCGAGCGCACGTCGGGCTCACCGCTGGCGATCTTCTCGGCGCGGCTGCGGGCGTGGGATGTCACGACCATCAACCCGCTGCTGCTGCGCTTGTGGGCCAGCGACATGGGTGAGGAGGATAAGCAGAAATCTCTTGATCTCCTCCTTTCGCTGATCGTGCGCCGCGCCGTGTGCGGCCTCACGGGCAAGAACTACAACAACCTGTTCCTGAGCGTGATAGGCGATCTGGAGAAGAAGGGTTGGTCCTACGACAACCTACGCGCCTACCTGCTCGGGCTGACATCGGAGAGCGGGCGTTTCCCGCAAGATGCCGAGTTCGAAAACGCGATCCTCTCAAAGCCGCTCTATAACACGCTTGGCTCCGCCAGGGTGCGCACGCTGCTTTCGGAGATCGAACTCGCCAAGCGCGGCAAGAAGCAGGAACACCAGTCGCTCCCCGATACGCTTACCGTCGAACACATCCTGCCGCAGTCCTGGCGGACGCACTGGCCGATGCTCGGCGAGCTTCAGCCCACCGACGCGGAGCATACCCAGGCGATATTCGCGGTGCTCGAAGACGAGAGCGCCGTCGGCCGGATCGTGAAGCGGAACCGGCTCAAGCAGACGCTCGGCAACCTCACCCTGGTCACACAATCCTTCAACAGCGGGGTCAGCAATCTTGCATTCGAGACCAAACGGCAGGAATTCGAGGATCAATCGATCATGATGCTCACCAAGGACTTCGTGAAAAAGCCGGGATGGAACGAGGAAGAGATTGCCACCCGCGGCAAGGCGCTCTTCGATCACGCAAAGCAGATTTGGAGTGTCCCCAGGCCTCATGGAAACGAATAATCTTTCTTGGATTGGTTCGGTTGGGCCACCGGGCTCTCAGCGGTTGACGAAGCCAGTGGTTGAATGGCCAGAGTGAGGCGCGGTTCGGACCAGGGCTATGCAAGCTAACGCATATCGTCAAAAGGAGCCTCGATCCCCACCCGCCACCGCGGGGGATCGGCAACCCACCGGTTGATGTCGGACTCCCGCCAGCCGGCGCCGTTGGTGCTGATCCTGAGCTGGGCGGGGAAGGTGCCCTCGGCGATCTTGCGGTAGATGGTGGACCGGGACAGGCCAGTGCGGGCGAGCACGGTTTTCAGGCGAATGATACGCTCTGGTGTCTGCATGGCGGTGCGGCCTCCTGCTGGATGCGCCTGAGGGCGCCTGCTCCAGACAAGGCGTGGGATTGTCGGCCGGCAAGAGGATGATCGGCACCGGTGGAACGTGGCGAAGCGACGGCGGCACATCGGACGGGTTTAGAGACCGAGGCCACGGCTGCGGTCGAAGTCGATACCGTGGCTGCGGGCGAGCTCACGGCCGAGGCTGCGGCCGGTCTCAAAGCTGATGCCGAGTTCCTTCTTGCGGTTGGCGAGCAGGGATTCGAGCTGCGGGTCGCGCTCAAGGCTCCGCGCCATGTCGCCCATCTGAAGGCGGGTGGACTTGTAGCCGGCGTAGTCGCCTTGCGCGTACTGACGCTGGTGCTGCCGGTCCAACTTCTGCCAGCGGTCGACGAAGCGATCGGCACGGCGCTCCGGATCGGTACGGATTTCCGTTTCAAGCTGGAGGGCGCGGATGGTGCGATTGAGCTTGCCGTCGGCCGCCTCGTGCACCAGCTCCGGGTTCTTCTCATAGGCCGCCTCGGCATCGCGCCAGCCATGAGGCCGCACCGCCTCAAAGGCCTTGCGGGCATCTGTGAGCTCGCGCAGCTGCTCGGGCGTCCCTTGGCCGGTCGCATCGGCCGTAGAGAGGATCGCGTCCCACGCACGGGCATGCCGAACAAGCGCGCGGGTTCGCGCCTGCCGCAGCACCGCCTCTGGATCCTCGGGAGGCTCCTGGGTGATTGGCCTGACTTTGTTTCCTAGCTCCTCGCGCACAGCTGGCGCTTCTCGTGCCATATCCACGGACGGCCTGAGCGTGTCGACGAGGTCGCGCAGCTTCTCCGGGACCCTGCGCACCATCTCCACGACGCGCTGGCGGAAGGTGATGCCGCGCCGCTCGGCATAGTCCTGCGCCGGATCGGACCGCTCGTAGTCCGACGCCATGTCCTTGGCCCGGTCACGCGACAGGGTGCGCGCCAGCCGGTCCCCATCCGCGAAGTCGTCGCGGCCATAGTGCAACTGCATCCCGTCCCGATGGCGCGAGAGGGCGACATAGCTGGAATGGGCATCCAGGCCGGGCGTGGCCAGCACATGGGTGCGGTCGACCGTCATGCCCTGCGCCTTGTGGATGGTGGCGGCATAGCCATGGTCGATGCGGTCGTAGTCCTTCAAGTCGAAGGCGACGGATCGGCCATGATCAATACGCACGGACATGGACTGCGCGCTGACCTCTTCGATGGTGCCGAGCGTGCCGTTCTTCACCCCGAGCCCGCGCTCGTTCTGCAGGAACATCACACGGTCACCGCGGGCGAAGGAACGCGCGCCGCGCTCGACGGTGACGCGCACCTCCTCGCCGAGATCACCGGCCTCCCGCATGCGTTCGCGGGCGGCCTGGTTGAGGGCGCGCACCTCGTCATTGGTATGGGTGAGGATGATGCGGCTGCGGTCAGGCGCGGTCTGCCGGTCATGGTCCCAGCGATCGATCAGCTGGCCGCGCGCCTGTTCCCGCGTTTGCGCGGCATGCACCATGCCATTCCCCTCATAGGCCTGGATGGCATCACCGATCCGGCCGGTTGCCAGATCGCGCGTGGCGTCGCGCTGCCACTCCGCGCGCTGGCGGCGTACCTCGCCTATCTCCGCACCGCCATGACGCTCAATAAGCGAGCGGAAGGCGGCGCCCGCCTCGATCGATTGCAGCTGCTGCGGATCGCCGACCAGTACCATCTTGGCGCCAGCATCCGCGGCATGGGAGAGCACGCGTTCCAACTGGCGCGTGCCGATCATGCCGGCCTCGTCGATCACCAGAACATCGCGTGATGTGAGCAGATCCCGGCCCTGGCTCCAGCCATCTTCGAGGCTGGCGATGGTGCGGGACGCGATGCCCGATCCGCTTTCCAGATTCTCCGCCGCGATGCCGGACAGCGCGACGCCGCGAACCTTAAGGCCCGCCGCCTCCCAGGCCTCGCGCGCAACGCCCAGCATGGCGCTCTTTCCCGTTCCGGCATAACCGACGACGATACCAAGATCGCGGGTGCCGGTGATGTGTGCCAGCGCGTCGGACTGCTCGCCGGAGAGAGCAAGGCCGCGTTGCTCAGCACGCGCCAGCGCCGCGTTCCTTTCGGTATCTTTCACCGCATTGCGCTCGCGCTCCACCATCAGCTCGGCAGCCCTGTGCAGGCGCTGCTCGGCCTCGATCATCTGGCGGGTGGTGAAGCGGTCCTCGCCGCGTCCGCCCTTGCCGAGCTCGACGAGATTGGGGGCGCGGCCCATCGCGCCCATTACCTCGTTGAACTGCTCCATGCCATCACTGTGGCGGTGCGCGAACCGAGCCATGTCCCGCCGGGTAAAGGTCGATTGCTGGTGGGTGATGGCATCCAGTGCCAGCACCGGATCGGCGATGATCCGCGCACCATTGCCGCGCGCGATCTCGCGATGAACCTCCGCCCGATCCGCAACCTCGATCCCCTCTCCTTCGATCCGCTGGGCGGGCGCGCCGATCTGGCTCTGCGGCTCCAGCGCGATGCCCTGCGCTTCCAGGCTGCGATGGTCGATGCGCGCGTCGATATCGAGCTCGGCCAGCCGCTCATTGGCGAGCGCGGCCCAGCGCTCGCGCCATCGCTCGACCATCTGGGTCGCGTTCCACTCCCGCACCTTCGGGCCGAAGCCCTCCTCATCGACCGAGCGCATGGTGAGCATGACATGGGCGTGGGGTTTGGCCATGCCGTCCTCGCCAGTATCCCAATGCACATTGAGATCGGCGACCATCCCGAGATCGACAAACTCCGTCTCAACGAAGTCACGGGCGAGCGCGATGCCTTGGCGCTCGCTCATCTCACGCGGCAGGGCGAACTCGACCTCGCGGGCGAGCTGCGCGTCCTTGCGCAGTTCGAAGGCTTCGACATCGTTCCACAGCCGCTCGCGGTCGCTCCACGCCTCGGGCGCCCCGTCCGGCAGCAGCACCTCGGAATGCACGACGCCGCGCTTGCCGGAGAAGTCCTGGATGCGATCGATGCGCGCGTCGCGCAGCCTTGAGGCCGAACGGTAGGCGGCGGACGCCACCGCACTGGAGCCGGCCTTGCGGCCGATGACCTTGACGTGAAGATGATAGATCGCCATCGCGATCCGAACATCAGCACGGCGAAGCGCACGTCGGAACGACGTATAAGCGCGCCCTCGAAACTAATTTCTCGGGACTGATCGCGCCGTTCCAGGCCGTCCCGTCACCCTTAAAGCATTTCGGCAGGCGCTCAACTATCATCGCTCCATCGACAGCTTATGGAGACGATGATGCGCAAACCACGGGACTTCGATGCAGAACTAAAATCGCTGGAAGACAAGGCACGGGACTTGAAAGCCCGCAAAGTGCAGCAACTCGGCGAGTTGGTCATCTCCACAGGAGCCGACGCGCTGACCGCCGACGAACTGGCGGGCGCGCTGATCGTGCTGGCCGAAACCAAGGACGCCGGAAAGAGGGAGGCATGGGCGAAGCGTGGCGCCGCGTTCTTTCAGGGGCGGACACGCCGAACTGCATCAGCGTCTGACCGCGACGTTGGTGGCGCTCAACCGCAACCGGGCGGCGCGCAACCGGCATCAGGGAGCGCGGGCGCGGAATGATATGCGCACCTGGCAGGTCGAGCGTCGCAGGCGGACGCGGCATCTGATCGAACTCGGCGGCCTCGTGGTTAAGGCCGGGATCGTGGACCTGACCGGCGATGATCGCGCCATGATCTACGGCGCACTGCTCTGGATGGCCGACAAGCTCCGAAGCGAAGAGCGCGACAAGGCGCTGGCGCTGTGGGTTGCGAAGGGAAAGCAGGCGTTCGAGGATAACTGAGCATCAGCACCGACGAAGGACCCGCCCCTTCGATGGCATTGAGGTCAGGGAAAGAGAACGCGCTCCAATGCATCGACCAGTTCGCGCCGTTTGGCATCGGGCAGCTGGGCGAGGTTGCGCTGTTTCCACATGACGGCGGGCAAATGCTGCGCCTCCGGTATCGCGAGAAGTGCCCAATCCGGTTCGCCGCGCTTGAAGCCGGCAAGGAAGCGCCGGTGATCTTCCGGCATGTCGGCGACCATCGCGGCGATGATCGCCACCCGCGCGGCCTCAAGGGCCGCGAGCGCGACAGGCTCCTGAGTCATGCCGGCGAAGCCCCGCGCGAACTCTTCGCCCAGCGGCTTGCGGGTCGGGGCGAGAACTTCGGCCATCGGACGGTTGTGACTGATGACGTAGACCAGAAAGGCGCGGCGCAACTCGTCGCCGATGCCCTCGTTTGCCAAGAGGCTACGCACGTCGAAGAGGTCGCGCGGATGCTGCCGGTCGAAGGCCGCCACGATCTTGCCCGCGTAGAGGTCGGCGAATGACACGACCTGCATTTCGGCGAAGCCGAAGGCGTCTTCGACAACGGGCACCACGCTCATTACAACGGGATCATAGACCGCGCCACGGAGCACTGGCGTCACCTCGATCTTGATCTGCACGCCGTTCGCCCGAACGATCAGCTTGGTGACGATATTCTCGTCGGCGGAACGTGAAGCATTGACGCGCGCAACAGGGATCGCCCGCTCGATCCGTTCCTTGATCCTCAGCATGGCGGCGTTGATTGCCGCGAGCGATGCGGCCCGATCTTCGACCGGCAGATAGGTCAGGTCGATGTCCACCGAGAGGCGCGGCATGTCGCGCACGAACAGGTTGATCGCGGTGCCGCCCTTGAGCGCGAAAGTCCGCTCCTCCGCCACGAAAGGAAGGACGCGAATGAGCAGGGCGACCTGCTGCCGATATGTGTCCAGGAAGGCCATGAACTTCACGGACCTCCAAGATCGGACGGCACGGTGATGTTGTAGCGCGGATCGAGCTTCCCGCCTTTAGCGAGGACGCGCTTGCCCGAACCCAGATCGACGCGGGATACATCGAGCCGGGATCTCCACGCATGGCGGTGGCGGTCGGCGAAGTAGAGAAAAAGCCGCTTCACCTTCACGCTGGCGCAAGCCTCCAGTAGGGCCTGCAAACGGCGTGGGCTCAGATCGCTCATCCCCTCCATCAAGGCGTCGGCCTGATAAAAGCTCTCATGCTCGGGCAGTTCGTCGAGCAGTTCGAGAACGGCGCGCTCCTTGCTGGAATAGCGGACAGGTAAGGTCAGACCACCGGCGCTGACCATGACCGGGTTTGACTCGGGCGGTGCGTCGGCGCCTCCGGGAAACAGCCGCAGGCTGTTGTGCCAATGAAAGGTCACGTCGAGCGGCAAGTCCGCCAGCCAGGTCGGCGGCCGCTTCGGCCCGTAGAGGTGAACCTCGCGCACGGCTGTCGAAAGGTAGTGGGCGTAACCCTGCTGTTCGAGCGCGGTGCGCCCGCCAACGGTCAGCGGAAGGTCCAGAACCGTCTGGAGTGAGACGGCCACCTGCTGCCATGTGAGTGGCGTGCGCGACCGGCGATAGACGCGCCGGGCCGGACTATCGAGCCAGCCCGCGCGAACATACTGGCTGCGCAGTGCGGACGAATAGCCGTGGGCCTCCATCCAGGCGGCATCGGCCAGGAGCCCTTCCGGGAGTTCCTGCTGGAGTCGGTTTAGCTTGCCACCGGAACGCATATCCATGCTTGGTATTCTGGCCGATCTTCAAACCTCTGTCGAGTTCGGATTCCTTGAGATTCGCTAAGTTATACTTTGTGTTTTGCGAAATCTATAAACCGCGCTCAAGACAAATGAGAAGGTTGACCACACCGGATCGTCCTGAAAAGTCCGCTTTGAGGGCGGAACTTTCAATATGATGCTGCGGTAGCCCCGGCCCAACCGCACTCCCCGCCCAGGAAGGGAAGCTACCGCTATCTTCCCTGATTTTCTCCGATCTTCTATACATTTCCCAACTGCGAGTCACGGCGGGCGCATGATCGACGAAATCCTGACAATCCGGGAGGTGGCGGAACTTCTCAAGATTAATGAGAAGACCGCCTACAAACTTGCCCTTGCGGGCGAAATTCCGGGTTTCAAGGTCGGTGGATCGTGGCGCTTCGAGCGGCAGGAGATAACAAATTGGATCAAGCGTAAGGTAGAAGAACAACGAACCGGCAGCGGGGGAGCATGACGAACGAAGCCGATACTTGCAGAAAGCTCGTCGTGCCCAGGCTGCAATCTGTTGGATGGGATAGCGACCCTCATTCCATCGCCGAGCAGCGCACCATCACGGATGGTCGCGTCATTCCCGTGGGCAAGGGCTTCGTCCGCAAGCCGCCCAAGCGGGTGGACTACCTGCTGCGCTACACGCGGGACTTCCCGCTTGCCGTCGTCGAGGCGAAGGCCCGTTACAAATCCGCGACTGATGCCGTGCAGCAGGCTCGCGACTATGCGGAAATTCTCGGCCTCAAATACGCCTACGCCACCAACGGTGCCGAGATCATCGAGATCGACTATTTCAAGGGAACGGAAACGCGCGTCGCCGACTTCCCTACGCCTGACGGCCTTTGGCGGCGCTATCAGGCGGGTAGCGGAATCGACACGCCCGAGCAGGTGGAACACCTAATCGCTCCCTACAACACTGTCGGGGGCAAGCCGCCTCGCTACTACCAGCAAATCGCCATCAACCGGACGGTCGAAGCGATCCTCGCTGGGAGAAAGCGCCTGCTTCTCACGATGGCGACGGGAACGGGCAAGACCATCGTTGCCTTCCAGATTTGCTGGAAGCTTTGGTCGAGCCGCTGGAACCGGACAGGGGAGTATCGCAAGCCGCGCATCCTGTTCCTCGCGGATCGCAACATCCTCATCGACGATCCGAAGGACAAGACCTTCACCCCTTTCGGGGATGCTCGCCACAAGATCGAATCTGGCGAGATCGTCAAAAGCCGGGAAATGTATTTCGCCATCTATCAGGCGCTTGCAGAGGACGAGCGCCGCGCAGGGCTTTTTCGCGACTATCCGCCGGAGTTCTTCGACCTCATCATTGTCGATGAATGCCACCGAGGAAGCGCGCGGGATGACAGCTCATGGCGCGTCATCCTTGATCATTTCAATCCCGCTTACCAGCTTGGCATGACGGCCACGCCTCTGCGCGAGGACAACCGCGACACCTACCTCTATTTCGGGAATCCGATCTACGAATATAGTCTGCGGCAGGGCATCGACGATGGCTTTCTGGCGCCTTATCGCGTTCATCGCGTCGTCACCCAATGGGACGCGGCCGGATGGCGGCCGAGCAGAGACGAGGTTGACCGCTTCGGCCGGACGATCCCCGATGACGAGTACCAGACCAAGGACTTCGAGCGGACCATCGCCTTGCGCGCCCGGACGGAGGCCATCGCACGCCACCTGACCGACTTCCTCAAAAAGACCGACCGTTTCGCCAAGACCATCGTGTTCTGCGTCGATCAGGAACACGCCTCGGAAATGCGGCAGGCTCTGGTCAACCTCAATGCCGACCTTGTGGCGCAGTATTCTGATTATGTGGCGCGCGTTACCGCCGACGAGGGCGCCATCGGGCGCGGCCACCTGTCCAAGTTCCAGGACCTCGAAACCAAAACGCCGGTTATCCTCACGTCGTCGCAGCTTCTGACGACCGGCGTCGATGCGCCCACCTGCAAGAATGTCGTGCTGGCGCGCGTTGTCGGGTCCATGAGCGAGTTCAAGCAGATCATCGGACGCGGCACGCGCCTGCGCGACGATTACGGCAAGCTGTGGTTCAACATCCTCGACTACACCGGCTCGGCCACCCGCATGTTCGCTGACCCGGATTTCGACGGCGATCCGGCTCGGATCACGGAAGAAGAAGTCAACGACGACGGCGAGACCACGGCAACGACGGAGATCATTCCCGAAGGGCAGGAGCCGGAGCCCGCCCCGCCAGAGGAAGGCGAACCCGGCGTGATCGAACCGCCGACCGGCGAGCCGCGCAAATTCTATTTCGACGGCGGCAAAGTCGAAGTCGTGGCCCATCTGGTCCACGAGCTTGATCCGAACGGCAAGCAGCTTCGCGTCGTCAAATACACTGACTACGCTGCCGAAAGCATCCGCTCCCTCGCCCCGACGTCCGCAGAGCTTCGCAGACGTTGGGCTGACGCGGATCAGCGTAGCGAGATCATCGCCGCTCTGGCCGAGCGCGGGATCGACTTCGACGTGCTGGCCGAACAGACGGGCCAGACCGACGCCGACCCCTTCGACCTGCTTTGCCATCTCGCCTTCAACGCGCCGCTTCGCACCCGGCGCGAACGCGCGCAGCGCCTCAAGGCCGAGCGCAAGGACTATTTCGAGAAGTTCTCCCCCGAGGCGCGTCAGGTGCTCGACGAGCTTCTGGAAAAATATGCGGAACATGGCGACGCGCAGTTTGTCTTGCCGGATGTGCTCAAGGTTCCGCCGATCTCAACCCACGGCCAGCCCGCCGAAATCATCAAGCTGTTCGGTGGCCCCGACGAGCTTCGCCGGGCCGTGACCGACCTGCAAGGACTGCTCTATGGCACGAACTAAAAAGAAGAACGGCGCAGACGCCGCACCGATGACGACCTCCCAGATGCTCGGGAGCCTTCTCAAGTCCGCGCGTGACATCATGCGCAAGGACAAGGGGCTGAACGGAGACCTCGACCGCCTGCCGCTGCTGACATGGATCATGTTCCTCAAATTCCTCGACGACCTTGAGCAGCAGCGCGAGGAGGAAACCGCGCTGTCCGGCAAGAAGTTCAAGGCCGCCATCGAGGCTCCGTATCGCTGGCGCGATTGGGCCGCTGATCCGCAGGGCGTCACGGGCGACGAACTGCTTTCCTTCATCAATTCCGACGAAGCCGTGCGTGCGGATGGGACGAAAGGTCCTGGCCTGTTCGCTTACCTTCGGTCGCTCTCAAGCTCCAACGGCGACAACCGCCGCGACGTGATCGCCATGGTGTTCAAGGGCGTCGATAACCGCATGAAGAGCGGCTATCTGCTTCGCGACATCATCAACAAGGTTGGCGGGATTCATTTCACGTCGTCGGACGAGCTTCACACCCTCGGCGCGCTTTACGAATCCATGCTCCGCGAAATGCGCGACGCGGCGGGCGATTCCGGCGAATTCTATACGCCGCGCGCCGTCGTCCGCTTCATGGTGGAAGTCACCGACCCGCGCCTCGGCGAAACTGTCCTCGATCCGGCCAGCGGCACGGGCGGGTTTCTGGTGGAAGCGTACAACCACCTTGAAAAGCAAGTAAAGACCGTCGCCGACCGCAAGCGCCTGCAAAGCAACACCATCACTGGTTGCGAACCGAAATCCCTGCCTTATCTGCTGTGCCAGATGAACCTGCTGCTGCACGGGCTGGACGCGCCGCAGATCGACCCCGGCAACGCCCTGCGCTTCAAGCTCTCGGAAATCGGCGAGAAAGAGCGCGTCGATGTGATCCTCACCAACCCGCCCTTCGGTGGGGAGGAAGAAAAAGGCGTCCAGGGCAACTTCCCCGAGGATCGCCAGACAGCGGAAACCGCGCTGCTGTTCCTGCAACTCATCATGCGAAAGCTCAGGCGCCATCCCACATTGGCGGGCCGCCCGGCGCGAGCTGCCGTCGTTGTGCCCGACGGAACGCTGTTCGGCGACGGCGTATGCGCCCGCATCAAGGAGGAGCTTCTTAAGGAGTTCAACCTTCATACCGTCGTGCGGCTGCCCAATGGCGTGTTCTCGCCCTACACCGGCATCCCGACGAACATCCTGTTCTTCGACCGCTCCGGCCCGACGAAAGAGGTCTGGTATTACGAGCAGCCATTGCCCGATGGCCGCAAGAATTACACCAAGACCCAACCCATGCAGTTCGACGAGTTCGGGGGCTGCATGGCGTGGTGGGCAAAGCGCGAGGAGAACGATCGGGCGTGGAAGGTGTCAGCCAAGGATTTGCTTGACTCGGGCTGCAACCTCGACCGCAAGAACCCACGGGCCAAGGTGGATTTCGAGCATCTGCCGCCTGAGCAACTTGCCGACGACATTCTCCAGAAGGAACTGCGGATCGCCGAGCTGATGCGGGAGATCAAGGCAGTGTTGGGGGCGTCCGCATGACGGCGGAGTGGCACAAGGCACCCATGGGTGAAATCGCCCCGCTAGTGAGACGTCCTGTTCCCACAAAGGCAGAGGAACTATACCGAGAAATCGGAATTCGATCCTTCGGAAAGGGAGTCTTCCATAAAGCTCCAGTCACCGGATTGGACATCGGTAGCAAGCGCGTTTTCACCGTGGAGCCGGGTGACCTGCTCTTCAATATCGTCTTCGCGTGGGAGGGGGCTGTCGCCGTCGCCACCGAAGCCGAACGCGGAATGATTGGCTCGCATAGGTTTCTTACCTGTGTCACCGACAAGTCGAAGGCCGATGCTCGGTTCCTTAACTACTGGTTCGCGCGGGCAGAGGGGCGCGACCAGCTTCTCCGGGCGTCGCCAGGAGGCGCCGGTCGCAACCGGACGCTTGGCGTGGAAAAGCTTGCGGCCATCCACGTTCCGCTGCCGCCGCTCGACGAGCAGCGCCGCATCGTCGCGCGCATCGAAGACTTGGCTGCGAAGGTGGAGGAAGCGGGTAAGGCGCGGTCCTCTACGTTGGGCGAGCTTGCCGCACTGAGCGTCAAGTCGAGGGATGCCATCCTGGGCTTGGTTGCTCCAAGCGGAACACTCGGCGACGTGCTCCAAGGAGCCCCTCGAAACGGTTGGTCCCCTGTCTGCGACAACGACGGCAACGGGACCCCTGTACTCACGCTCTCTGCGGTCACTGGCTGGCAGTTCAACGCGAATGCGTACAAGCGAACATCCTTCCCGACTCGCGCCGACGCGCATTATTGGGCGACCGAAGGGGATCTGCTGATAACGAGGAGCAACACCCCCGAACTTGTCGGTCATGCTGCCATCCACTCCGGCAGTCCCGCCCACTGCATCTACCCCGACCTGATGATGAAGCTGAGGCTCGATAAGAGCCGCACCGACACTCGGTTCGTCTGGTATTGGCTTCAATCCACAGTGGTTCGCGACCACATCAAACGGTCCGCCAAGGGCACAAGCCCGACAATGAAAAAGATTTCGCAGTCCATCGTCGAGGCCATTCCATTCCCTGTACATCTCTCCATCGACCAACAAACAGAGATCGTCGCGAAGCTTCGCACCATCCAAGAAAAGCTCGACGCAGTGCGCGTGCTCCAAATCGAAACCGCCACCGAGTTGGACGCCATGCTTCCCGCCATTCTCGACAAGGCGTTTAAGGGGGAGTTGTCATGACCTTTTTCGCCATCAGAGGAAGCCGACAGCTAACGTCCGAGGAGTTCCTGGCGCATCTTGCGCTTGCGATCCGGCTGGAAAATGTCGGCGTCTTACTTGGTGCCGGCGCCTCGAAAGGCGTCGGCGGCATGGTCATGTCGGACGTGTGGATGCTGCTTGAGAGCGAATACGCTGACCAAATCCAGTTCCTTCGGGACAACCAGTTTCTTGCGGACGGCGAGCTAGGCAATGTCGAACTCTTGCTCGACCGGCTGGAAATCGCCTGCCTGGACGGCGAACGAACCGGCACTGACCTGACTAAGCTGAAAGCGGCGCGGCACGCCCTGCGCAAGGTTGTGCTGCGGGCCGCCATTCTGGACGAAAAGCTATGGTCCGAACCGGATCAGGCGATCCTGAACCCCAAACTTTCGGCCCACATCAGGCTTGTGTCCCGCCTTGCCGGAAACCGCCAACCTGGTCAGGCCGCGCCGTGGGCGTTCACGACCAACTACGACCTTGCGCTGGAGTGGTCGGCCGAGGCGCTGGGCCTCCATTGCGTCAACGGCTTTTCGGGAACGCACGACCGCGCTTTTCGGCCGAGCAGTTTCGATCTTGGTCTTCGCAACGTGCAGGCGCGCGGCGAGGCGCGCTTCGGCACATACAACCTCTACCTTGGTAAGCTGCACGGCTCGATTTCATGGACCGCGAGCAAGTCAGGCAGCGTGTGCGAATTGCCCAGCACCAGCGTGAAGCCGCTGGTGGATCAGTTCATCGCATCCGATCAGCCAGACAACTGGCCGGGTTTCATGATCTTCCCCGGCGCATCGAAATTCGTTCAGACAACTGCTTTCGTATATGGCGAGGTCATCCGCCGCTTCACCGAATTTCTCTCACGTCCGAATGCCTGCCTTATCGTCAATGGCTACGGATTTACCGATGACCACATCAATCGGCTTATCGTTTCGGCGCTACAGAACCCGACCCTGCAACTCATAATCTACCTTCCCGAGATCGACCGCTTGGGCATTTACGACACGCTCGCCGCGACCGGCGAGGCGATCAAGCCCAACGAGCAGCTTAAGCGTCTGCTTCTGGCGCAGCTCCCCCAGGTGACGGTCCGCGGCTTCGGGGCTGGAGGCTTCTTCGACGCACTGGCGAACGACCTACCCGAACCGGCAATGCTGGATGAGGTTTCGGAACGTGCGCGCCAGCTTGAAACGCTTCTTAGGCAGGCCACGAACATTCAGGTGTCGAAGAGGCCAGTCGTGGCAGAGGACACGGACCAGATCGCCAGGGCGGCTCCCGGTGCTGCACCTGCACCCGGCGATGTCACCGAGGATCGGCTTTGATGAGTTCCCGTCGCCCCATCGGATATGTGGTTGAGATCGATGGCCCGCAGCTTCTAGTCAACCTGCTTGACGATTCTCGTGGTCACGTTGCCGGACACCGCGACGGCTTATCGACTGTAGAGCAGCCGGGCGATTTGGTCGGTATCGACGCCGGGGCCGAGACAATCATTCTTCGGATCATGACGGTTGCGTTCGCGGAGCCGCGCGAAGTCCATGCCGCAGGACGCGGGCGATCCTCGAACGCACCACAGGAACCGCTGCGCCAACTTCGTGGCCGGGTTGTCGGCTGTCTGGCCAAGCGCGACGGCAAGCTGATCTTTTCGCCACAGGAATGGCGGCTGCCTGTTCTCGGGGCGAGCGTTTATCCGCTTTCCGACATCGAAACCGTGGCGACTATCGGCGCGACCGGCATCGAGGCGGAACAGATCAGGCTGGGCGCGGACTCGCGGAACCGGGCGGTTGAGGTCTGCGCCAACATCGACCAGGTGCTGGGCCGTCACATGGCGATCCTTGGTTCGACGGGCCAGGGCAAAACCCACTTCGTCGCGGCGGTGCTGCAACAGCTTGTGCGCCTGCCCAAGTCGCGGATCGTCGTGTTCGACGTGAACGGCGAATATACGCCCGCCTTCGCTCACCTTGGACAGCGTGTGAAGATTACGCAGCTAGGCGGCCCCAATGGCGGGCTTCGGATTCCATACTACGCCCTTGGTCGGCACGGCCTGTCCCGGCTGTTGATACCGAGCGAGAAAGCGCAAATGCCGACTCTCCGCTTCGCCATTGAGCATCTGCGTTTTGTCGAAGCGGACGCCCACGGCGCGAAGCCGGTCGGCGAACAGGCAAACGTCCTTTTCGACGATTGCCATACCGGCAATCCCACGCAAGCCAGTCAGGCGATTGCCGCGATAAGGACGGGGACATCGCCTATGGCGAACCTATGGCCGCATATGCGCGCGTTGTCCTGCCTCGCCACGGAATGGTATGTTCTTTCGCCAGGCCGGAATGGGGTAGAACGAAACGCCTTCCAGTATGGTCATATTCAGTCGATGATTAACCGCATACGCGGCTTGATCGAAGATTCGCAATTTACATCGGTTGTGGAGATTTCTGGCGGCGATGGATTAACGCGTCCATTGAGCATGGACGCCGAATGTGCCGCTCTCGTTCGAGAAGTATTTGGGCCGCCTGTCTTCGGCCAGAACGATTGGTCGGTTCACATCGTTGATCTTAGCCGCCTGACCCAGGATCTTATGCCATTTGTCCTCGGTTCACTGCTTGAGATGTTCGCCGCCGAGATCTTCAAGCGCGGCCCCGGCAATACCCATCCAACCATGCTTGCCTTGGAAGAGGCCCACCACTATCTGCGTCAACTACCTGGTGAATCCGACGGCGGACAGCAGGCGCTTGCTTATGAACGACTAGCGAAAGAGGGACGCAAGTTCGGCCTATCCCTACTGATCAGTACCCAGCGCCCATCCGAGGTTTCCCCGACGGTCCTCTCCCAGTGCGGCACATGGGCGGTGTTCCGACTCAATAACGAAGCAGATCAACGGGCGGTCGCATCGGCGGCGGAAACAGCGGGGTTGAACGTATCCCGCCAGCTTGCCGGGCTAGGGCGCGGCGAGGCGATAACTTTTGGCGCGGCGCTACCCGTTCCCACGCGATTGTCTGTGGGCCGGCCCAATCCCGAGCCGGATTCAAAGGACCCTCCTTTCTTGCGGAAGTGGTCAGTCTAGATTTTGGTCTGCACAGCTTAATGCCGACTTCGTAGGCATCCAGATCGGGTGCTCGTGAGTCGGATGCAGCCGATCCAGAGCTAACCAATCTGCCTGGTGGACCGATTGACTTAAGGGCGGTGTTTGCAACAATCCCTCGTTAATTAACGCTAGAGTCGCATTGCACAGTTGGGGACTTTTGAATTGTCTCAACGGGAGCCACCACATTTCTACGACGAGGAGGCCCTTCTCGACCGGCTAACGGCGGGAGTAGTTGAATCAGGCCGGGATGTGGTTTTTGTCACCGGCGCCCCGCTCACTGCTCCGACAGTGGATGGCGGCCCGGGCGTGGCTGACGTTCGAGGTGTCACCAATCTCATACGAAGTCATTTCTCCTCGACCCCTGCCCGGCTGGCGGACTTGAATGCCAAGCTTGAGAACACCACGAATCCATATCAGACCGCCTTCACTTTCTTGACGGGAAGACGGGGGCAAGACGTTGCTAACCGCATCATTCGCCAAGCTGTTTGGATGGCTCGGAAGGATTTCGATCCCGACAAGAGCGAGGCTTTGTGCCATCTGTCGGACGACGAGTTGAAAGCTTATGAGAATGATCTAGCAGCTTGGCATCTCAACCCAGCGGTCGAAGCGCTCGGCCAACTTATCGCGTTGGAGCCGACGAAATTCGGCCGCGCAGTGGTTACGTCCAATTTCGATCCGCTAATTCATGTCGCCATCAAGCGTGCGGGCGGCGAGGCATGGCGCACTGCGCTACATGGCGACGTAGCTCTGGGGGTAAGCAGTGCGGATGGGTGCGAAATTATCCATATCCATGGGTTCTGGAGAGGATCCGACACCCTTCATACCGGCAATCAACTTCTGCAAAAGCGTCCAAAGCTCGCCGGGTCCCTGCTCGACCTTTTGGCTGGAAAGACCGTCGTAGTAATGGCCTACGGGGGATGGGAAGACGTACTAACGAACGCGCTCGGCACGCTAGTGTCGAATCCGGCGGCTTTCCCCGAGGTAATCTGGACCTTTTTCTCCCGCGAACCTCAGCTAGGGGACCACCTTCTCTCGGTCCTCGGACCGGGCATGGATCGCAATCGGGTCACTTTCTTTTCGGGAATCGATTGCCACACTTTCTTGCCACGGCTGGTCGCCGAGTGGCGCTGCATCGCAGTGCAGCGCTCCGATCAAGCTGTTTCATTGCCGCCTCCTATCACGCATTCTGCGGCGGGGGCTGGGACAGGAAATCCCGCCCCGCTTCTTCCCGCGCTCGATTGCGACAGGCCGCCGAGCGTGGAGACATGGGTCGGCCGCGATTTCGAGTTGGCGACGCTCGTCAACTCGAACGCCAAGTTCGTCGCCATTTGTGGTATCGGAGGCCAAGGCAAATCGGCTTTGGCAGCGACATATGCTAAGAGGGTCGAGCTAGGAAAAACAACATTCCAACATTGGGATTGGCGCGACTGCCGGGAAGAAGGGGATCGGCTGCGCTCCCAGGTAATCGCGGCTATCACTCGCCTGTCTGGCGAGGAATTTCAAACCTCCCAGCTCGCGCAAGCGAAGGATGCGGACCTGATCGAAGTCTTCGTTCGCCTTTCGCTTGAAAGGCGAGTGGTCTTCATATTCGACAACGTCGATCACCACGTGGATCTTGAAAAGCGAACGCTAGTGGGTTTTCTCGACCAACTCGTGAAAACCTTCTGTCGATCACCGACAAGCAGCCGTCTAGTCATCACCTGCCGCCCTCAGATCCAGCAAGAGACGGTAGCCGGAATCACCTTGGACATGCCTGGGTTGAGCCTTTCGGAGGCTCAGGAGTTGTTCAGCAAGCGGCTCAGCGCCCATTCCGAAGACCCAACAGACATAGCGACGGCGCACCGCCTGAGCGCGGGACATCCGTTCTGGCTCGATCTCATGGCCGCCAAGGTCGCGAGCGGCCCCAACAACTCCCTAAAGAGCATTCTTGAAGACGTCCGGCGCGGCCGGGACGATGCCCCGGACTTCCTGTCCCCTATGTGGGACGGCTTGACCGAGCGCGACCGCACAGTGTTACGCGGCATGGCCGAAACTGTTCGACCGGAAAACGAAACCACGATTGCAGACATCGTCTCATCGAAGCTCAACTACGCCAAGTTCAAGCGGTCAATGCGTTCGCTGATCTCTCTGAACCTGATCGTCGTCAAGCGCGAAAAGAACGCCCCCGACCTCTACGATCTGCATCCGCTTGTGAGGCAGTTCGTCCGAAGGGCTCACGTTCCGGCGGAACGGGCCGGCTACATAACCCTGGTGCTCGGCCATTACGACGCGATGACGAAGCGCATCGCGAAAATGCTTGGCGTACACATGCCCTTTTCCATGCTCGAGCACTGGTCCCAGAAAGCCGAGATCCAGATCGAGGCCGGCCAAGTGTCAAATGCGTTCTCGACTCTCCACGAGGTTCACAGCGCCCTCATCGGCGGCGGCCATCTTGAGGAGTTTGTGCGAGTTGCTCGCAAGTTATTCGAAACCGTCGATTGGCAGAAGGGCCCGGACGTATCGAAGCATTTCGACGAAGTCCTAAGCGATTTGGTTTCATGCCTCGATGCGACGGAGCAGTTCGCCGATGCCGACGATCTTTTGGAGCGCTACGCCGCCACCATTCCGGAGAAGACTGCGAGATATATCAAGTACTGCGACGTTCGCTGCCACTCTTTTTGGCAGAGGGGTTTCTACGATCAGGCAGCCGTTTGGGGACGACGAGGAGACGATCTGAAAAAGATCTCGAACGTGGACACGCCTTTCGACTGCGAGCACAACTTGGCTCTTGCAACTCGCGACGGCGGCAATCCCGAAGCAGCGTTGAATCTGTTTCTCGGCTCGAAAGAATTGGATCGGTTGTTGTCAGCCGGATTGACGGGAGGCCAGGAAGCTGAGGAGCTTGGCGCGCCACTCTTCGGCAACGTCGGGCGATGCCTTTTCATGATGGGGCGTCTCGATCAGTCCCTCATCTGCTTGCAGCGCTCAGCCATCCTGCTTGAAGAAGACAAGAGTTCGCATCGACTCGGAAACCAGGCCTTCGCCAGGCAGTGGATAGCCGAGTCCCTTATCGCAGCGGGCGATGCCGAGGGAGCTATCGCCTTCTTGGTTTCGGCTGAAGACATCCTAAAATCTACGCTTCCAGTACAAGCTAGGGCTGTTCGGAAGCTGCTAGACAAGGTGTCTATGAACGTAGGAAAGGTCGCGCCGGAGGACGCTCACCGCTCCGTCAAACGTTGGTTGCAGAAGCCGGTCGTCACGTCGATCATTAACGACAACTCCTCGACCGCCGCAGCTGTGTAGAAGGCGGAGCCCCTGAGCGAGGAGACGTTCACGTTCGAATATAGGCTATGGCATGCGACGAGGCGGGCTTTCCTCGCCATATCGCGTATCTCCCACAGGCCAACAGGCCACACCGCCCGCCAGGACCAGCCCAGGGCTGGAAAGGATGGGGCAATGTCACGGACGTTCGAGCGCTCACATCCCCACTTCCTGCATTGGCATCGGGAGCCCCTGCTTCAAATGCAGCCGGCTGCATTATGCCGGTGCAGCTGCATCAAGTCCGCGACATCCCTGCGGATGCGCCGCAATTCCGGCCAGGGAAACTGCCGCTCCTCGGCGCCATCAGCTCCGACGGCGATCAGCACATCGAGCTTCAATGACAGACCGCGTAGAGAGGTGGCATCCGATTCCAAGAGCCTCGCGATCAGACGCTCTTCATCGTCGGATGCCGCCGCCTCTTCCTGTCGGGCGGTGGAGTAGCCTAAGGCGCGATCCGCGTCGTCCCAACGCTTCTGATGCGCGCGAAGCGCGGCAGCCACTTTATCGCGCTGAGCGCGAAGCGACGGCAGATCAGTGACAAGCTCATCGAACTGCCGCAGGGAGGTGATCCGCATTGGTGATGGCAGCTCGGCGGCAGCAAGAACCGCCTGCGGAAAGCCGATCCTCCGCGCGAGTTCGGATTCCAATCGCTGCTGTTTCCGGCATAGAGCGAGCGTGCGCCGATGCGCGGTGCGCCACGCTTTCCACGCAATGATAGCGGCATCTGTCGTGCCGCCATCACGCGGCGCGGCCGCAGACGAACTGTTTAAGGAAGCGCCGCCGACCGTCAGCAGAGCGGCGGATATAATGTCCCTCCGGGATGGCCGGGACAGAGTCGTGCTAATCTCAGAATCAGCCATGATCCGAGCTCCAGACAGCTTGGGTTGTGGTCAGGCCGTTCTGAGCGGGCCAACGCTCTGAACGGCCGCCTAAACGATAATCGTAACCTTGGTACGATAACTCTCGCGACGGCAGCCTTCAATGAATAATCGTATCACCGTTACGAAATGACACCCATCCAGTCGAAAATGGCACGAGTGGCGCTCGGCTGGGGTACCCGCGACTTGGCGCAAAAGGCGAACGTTTCGCCTGACACCATCGCGCGTTTGGAGCGCGGTGAGCGTCTTCGGGCTGGTACGATGGAAACCATCCGTGCCGCCTTTGAGGCCGCCGGCATCGAATTTATTCCCGAGAATGGAGGCGGCGCTGGCGTGCGCTTCCGGAAGCCCTCTGAGTCGAACTGACGGCGCCTTCGCCGACCCATTGGGCCGATGGGGTCATCATTACGGCCGCAGCCGAATAACGGGCCGGAAGCCCGAATTAATCCTTGCGCTCCGCTCAGGATCGCATAGCGTCTCACCGGGATCCAGCACAACCCATATAGCACTTTGAAATTGTTGGCCTATTTGTTGGCTCGACGTATTCTCTGAGAATACTTATCACATACATTTGAATGCTCTGCTTAAGGTATTTTTTGCTTGCTCAGGGAGCCATCTCTTTTCTCCAAGCCTCTGCCCGAAGCCATCACGCTCTTGCAGCTTGGAGTGTTCGTCCCGACCTCTGCTTCCAGACGCGCGCGTGACGGCCAAGTGAGGCGGTCGGCCCCTCCCCGGTCACGTGCCTCTCCTCGGAATGGCCCGGCGCGACACCGACGCTTGCGTGCCCCAGTCTGTCCCACATCGCCGGCCCTGCGGAACCTTCCCGTTCACCAATTGTTAACGAATGTTGCAACGGGAGACTGCCCCATGCTCGCGCGCAAATTCGACGTGGACTCGTCCAGCATCGCCTTCGACCGGCAGCGCGGTCATCTCGCGATGACCCTGCGCCCGCTGATTCCCGCCTATGACGAAGCCGCCGCCCTCGCCCATGGCTGGGGCGTCATGGCCGGGTGCCCCGATATCCGCCGGCTTGTGGTCAATCTTGAACTCGACGCACGGCCCGCTCCACTTCGGCACATGGCGTGAAGCGGAACCCGCTTCGCCGCCACGCGTTTATCCACCTCCCATCAGGAGTGAAACATGGCCACGTCCACCGAACTCGCCGCCCTCTCCAAGGACCTTGACGCGCTGCGCCGCGATGTCGCGAAGCTCGCCGGCTCGCTGGCCAGCCAAGGTGGCGCCAGCGTGAGCCGCTATGCCCGCGAATATGCTCGCCGGGGTGCCTCACGAGCGGGAGCCGCGCTCGACTATGCCGCCGATGGCAGCGCGGATTTTCTTGAGGAGGCGAGCGAGCGGGCGCGCCACGCGGCTGATGAGGTCGCCGCGCAGGTGCGCCGTCATCCCGCCATCGCCTTTGCCGGTCTGCTCACCATCGGCATGGTCGCCTATCTGATCTCCGGCCGCCGCTGAGGCGCTGGGGTATCCGTATGGCGGCCTCGGCCGCCATACGGGCGTCCCCACCGGTGCCAGCCAAGCGGCCCGCGATGAATCACCCCAGCGTCCATCGCCTGACACACCTCGGCGCGCGCAAGCCTGCCACAAGCCTTCCCCGCCACATGTTCGCACGCTTCCAATAGAGGAGCGCCGCAGGTCTCAGGCTCCGCCCTGAGCCTCACAGACGCCGGGGTGCCGCATGACGCGTAATTGGAAACTCAAGGCAGCGACCGCCGCCGCGATCCTCATCGGGGGCTGGCTGTTCCTGCACGGCCGGGATGCCACGACGACCGCGCAATTGACCTGCGAGCGCCATATCGAAGCGGCGACGACGCATGATTTGAGCGAGGACGAGGTCGCCTCGATGCGGGTCCACGGGGACGCCACGAATGGCAAGGTCCAGGGCGCGTTTTTCCGTGCGGGTGTCCTGCGCTATGCCGTTTGCGAATTCGAGAATGGTCAGCCCACGCGCGTCAGCGTCGACGGCAGTGCATGGCCCGATGTCGATCAATCGTCGATCCGCCGGCTGAACGTCTCCCATGCCCCGCGGGGCGCCACAGACGACACCACCGTCTCACCGAGCCCGGCGCCTCACGGCTAAGGTCATCCAGAGCCGTTCCGTGACTTCCGTTCACGCAACGACTTTCACACTCCGACCCGAGACCGTTCCTATCGCAACACCGCTACGCACGTGGCGGAAATGCATCAACGCTTGCGGTCGCCGCGATCGCCCTCGCCGGGCTTGGCGTCGTTTTCGGCCTGCTTGCGCCGGTCCTGGCTCAGCGAGCGGCCGACATCGACGGATTCCTTGAATCGCCCTTCTTCATCGCGGCGGACATAACGCTTGTCGGTCCCGGTATCGATCAGTTCGCGCTTCGACATTTCTCATCTCCCTGCGGGGCGGCACGCGCCGCTCTGCAGGGCCAACGGACGAATCGGCACGCGGGTTCCGCGTCCGCTCCACGCGACATCAACAGATGCGCGGCAGTTGGTCGCCGACCAGCATATCGACGATGCGCTCGCCGCCGAAGCGGGTCTCCATCACCACCCGGCCGGGCCGCGTATCGGTGATACGCCCGATGGCGGCGGCGCCGCTCCCGAGCGGATGCGCCCGCAGCGCCTGCAGGGCGGCTTCCTCCTGTTCGGGCGGCACCACAGCGACGATCTTGCCCTCATTGGCGAGATAGAGCGGATCGAGCCCGAGGATTTCGCAGAAGCCCTGCACATCCGCGCGGATCGGCGTGTCGCGCTCGCGCAGGCGCACGCCGACGCCGCTCGCCGCCGCCAGTTCGTTGAGCACGGCAGCGACGCCGCCCCGCGTGGCGTCGCGCATCATCCGCACGCCGGGGGCGGCGTCGATGAGCCGGTCGATCAGATCGTGCAGCGCGGCACAGTCGCTGGCGATATCGGTCTCCAGCGCGAGGTCACCGCGCGCATTCAGGATAGCCGCGCCATGGTCGCCAACCTGGCCGTTCACCAGCACGACATCGCCCGGCCGGGCGCGCGCAATGCCGACCTCGACCCCGGTGCGCACCACGCCGATGCCCGTTGTGGTGATGAAAAGCTTGTCGCAGGCGCCGCGCGCCACGACCTTGGTGTCCCCGGTGACGATCGGCACGCCCGCCGTGCCGGCGGTCTCAGCCATGGAGCGCGCCACCGCCCGCAGCGTGTCGAGCGCCAGCCCCTCCTCGATGATGACCGCGCAGGACAGCGCCACCGGCCGCGCCCCGCCGACCGCAAGATCGTTGATCGTGCCGCAGACCGCAAGCTTGCCGATATCGCCGCCGGGAAAGAACAGCGGGTCGACGACGAAGCCATCGGTGGTGAAGGCGAGCCGGTCGCCCTGCGCCATCAACGCAGCGAGATCGAAGCGGGCCTGATCCTCCGGAGCGCCTTTCGTGCCCTGGAACGTCTCGATGAACACCTCGTCGATGAGGTCGCGCATGGCGCTGCCGCCACCGCCATGGGCGAGGGTGACCGCCTTCGGCAATTGGCGCCTGGGGATCGCGAGGACGGGAATCGGCGGATTCATGCCGCGCCCTCCAGCTGCGGCGGACGCAGCCCGCCATATTGGTAATAGGCCGCGCACGCCCCCTCGGACGACACCATGAGCGCGCCCAGCGGCATTTCCGGCGTGCAGCCGGTGCCGAACACCGGGCAGGCCCAGGGCTTCATCTGCCCGGTCAGCACCTCACCGCAGCGGCAGGCGGCGGGATCGGCCACCTGCACCTCCTTCACGGCAAACCGCCGCTCCGCGTCAAAGCCGGCATAGGCCTCGCGCAGCCGCACCCCGGAATGGGCGATGGAGCCGAGACCGCGCCACTCGAATGTCGGCCGCAGCTCATACACCTGTTCCACCGCCCCCATGGCGCGCGGATTGCCGGCATCCGGTACGACGCGGGCATACTGGTTCTCGATTGTCGCGCGCCCCTGCTCCAGCTGGCGCAGCACCATCAGCAGCGATTGCAGCAGGTCGATCGGCTCGAAGCCGGCGACCACCATCGGCTTGTTGAACTCCTCGGCGATGAACCGGTAGGGCTCGGTCCCAATCACCATCGAGACGTGCCCCGGCCCGATGAAGCCGTCTATGCCGAGATCGGGCATCTCCAGCAGCGCCCGCAGCGTCGGGATGATGGTGATGTGGTTGCAGAAGAGCGAGAAATTGCCGATGCCCTCGCGCGCCGCCCGCAGCACGGTGAGCGCGGTGGACGGCATGGTGGTCTCGAAGCCGAGGCCGAAGAACACCACCTCGCGCTCCGGGTTGCGCCGGGCCAGCGCCAGAGCGTCCAGCGGCGAATAGACCATGCGCACATCGGCGCCGTCCGCCTTGGCGGCGAGCAGGCTTTTGCGCGAGCCCGGCACGCGCATGGCGTCGCCGAAAGTGGCGAAGATCACTTCCGGCCGTTCGGCGATGGCCACACAATCATCGACCCGCCCCATGGGCAGAACGCAGACCGGGCAGCCGGGGCCGTGGACGAATTCGATGATGTCGGGCAGCAGCCCTTCCAGCCCGTAGCGAAAGATGGCGTGGGTGTGCCCGCCGCACACTTCCATGATGGCGAAGGGCCGGTCGCGCCCGCGCTCCAGCCGCGCCGCCAGCGCCTCGATCTCGCGGATCAGGCCGCGCGCCAAAGCGGGATCGCGAAATTCATCGACATAGCGCATCACGCAACTCCGCTCACGGGGCCAAGGGCGCGGGGGATGGATGGAAAGGCTCGACGCTGCCGCTACGCATCGCCTCGATCTCCCCTTCCGCCTCGCCGATCTCGGTCAACACCTTCAGCGTGGCGGCTGCCTCTTCCTCGTCGATCACGCTCATGGCGAAGCCGACATGCACCAACACCCAGGCGCCGATCAGTTCCGCGAGCGGGCGGCCAGGCTCGGCGACGCAGACGACATCGACGGTGCGGCGCACGCCGGACACATCGACGCTGGCGAGCATCGCCTCTTCATCGACAAGGGCGACGATGCGGCCGGGAATGCCGAGACACATGGCGTTTTCTCCTCAATGGCTGCGGCCGAACGTGCCGTCGCGGGCGATTCCGTAGCGGTCAAGCTTGGCCCGCAGGCCGACGCGGGACAGGCCGAGTTCTTCCGCCGCGCGGCTCTTGTTCCAGCGGCAGCGCAGCAGCGTTTCCATCAGGATCAGCGCTTCCATGCGCTCGATGCGGTCCTTGAGCGGGCCGGTATCCCTTACCGCAAGATCGGCCGCCGTCGCGTTGGCGCTGGAGGCCGCGGCCCCGCGCAGCACATGTGGCGACAGCAGGTCCGCCCCGAGCGGGCCGCCCCCGGCCAGCACCAGCATGCGGGTGAGCTCGTTCTGCAATTCCCGCACATTGCCCGGCCAGTCATAGGCCTCGATGCAGGCCAGCGCCTCCTCGGTGAAGCCCTGGGTGCGCTTGCCATGGGCGCTGGACAGGCTGTCGAGGATGCGCGGCGCCAGCACGCGCAGATCGCCCCGGCGCTCGCGCAGCGGCGGCAGAGTCAGCACCATGGCGGCGAGGCGGTAATAGAGGTCCTCGCGGAAGCGGCCGGCCTTTACCTCGCCGGCAAGGTCGCGATGGGTGGCGGCGAGGATGCGCACATCCACCCGCCGCGTTTCGTTGGAGCCCACCGGGCGGATTTCGCCTTCCTGCAGGAAGCGCAGCAGCTTGACCTGGAAGGCCGGCGACACATCGCCGATCTCATCCAGCAGGATGGTGCCGCCATCGGCCTGGTCGAGCAGGCCGATGCGCGTTGTGTAGGCGCCGGTGAAGGAGCCCTTCTTGTGGCCGAACAGCTCGGATTCCAGCAATTCGTCCGGGATCGCCCCGCAATTGACGGCGAAGAACGGGCGCTCGGAACGCAGGCTGGCATAGTGGACGGCGCGAGCCAGCAATTCCTTGCCCGTGCCGGTCTCGCCCAGCACCAGCACCGGTATGTCGAAGGCCGCGACCTGCGCCGCCCGCCGGCAGACCTCGTTCAGCGGGCTGGCGGGGGTGCGCACCAGCGCATCGAAATGGAAATTGCGCAGCACACGCTCATGCTGCTCGGCAAAGCGCACCTCGGCGGCGGGCGCGGCGAGTTTGAGTTCGAGCGACAGCCGGTCGTGTTCGCGCTGGAGGTGGTAGAGGCGCGCCGCCCCCTGCGCGGCCAAGAGAAGCTGGTCCGGGTGCCAGGGCTTGGTGATGAACTGGTAGATGCCGGCTTCGTTGATGGCGCCGATCATGTCCTGCGGGTCGGTGTAGCCGGTGACGATGATGCGCACCACATCCGGCCAGCGCCGCCGCACCTCAGTGAGAAGGTCGACGCCCGAACGCCCGGGCATGCGCTGGTCGCAGAACACGACCTGCACCCACTCATTCTCCAGAACCTCCAGCGCGCGCGAAGCGTCCAGCGCCGTGAACACCTCGAATTCCTCGCCGAGCACGCGGGCGATCACCTCGACCGAACGTGGCTCGTCATCGACGATCAGGATGCCGGGTCGGGTCTGGCTCACGGCAGTGCCTCCGCCGCCGTGCGCAACGCCCGCGCCCTGCCCTCCGCTTCCGCTGCCAGTTCGGCCAGACGCTGACGCCGGAGATCCCCCAGCCAGCCGAGCCACGCCGCGAGGCCACCGGGCGACTTGGCATTCACATGCAGGATCGACGCGACCGGATTGATGCGCTGAATGTTGCGCTCGATGGCGTCCACATCAACATCGAGATGCGGCAGCAGGTCGGTCTTGGTGAGCAGGACGAGATCGGCGGTCTGGAAGATATCCGGGTATTTCAGCGGCTTGTCCTCGCCCTCCGTCACCGAGAGCAGCGTGACCCGCTTGTCCTCGCCGAGATCGAAGGCGGCGGGGCAGACGAGATTGCCGACATTCTCGATGAACAGCAGCCCGCCCGGCGGCAGCGGCAGTTCCTCCAGCGCATGGCCGACCATATGCGCGTCGAGGTGGCAGCCCTTGCCGGTGTTGATCTGCACGGCGGGGGTGCCGGTGGCGCGGATGCGCTCGGCGTCGTTGGCGGTCTGCTGGTCGCCCTCGATCACCGCCGCCGGCACCCGCGCGCCCAGAGCCCGCAGCGTCTCGACCAGCAGCGTGGTTTTGCCGGCCCCGGGACCGGCGAGAAGATTGAGCGAGACGATGCCGCCGGCCTTCAGCCGCGCGCGGTTTTCCGCGGCGAACGCGTCGTTCTTGGCGAGGATGCCCCGCTCGATCTCCACCAGCCGATTTTCCGCTGGGGCGGCCGGATGATGCTCGTGGTGATGCTCGTGGTCGTGATGGTGGTCATGCCCGTGGTGATGAGCGTGCCCGTGACCGTGAGGGTGGTCATGCCCATGCCCACGTGCCTCGCCATGGGCGCCTGAAATGGTGACGTTGTCCGATCCGCAGCCGCAAGTCACGCACATCACACCACCTCCAGGTCCTTGATACGCATCTCGGTGCCGCCATTGGGCCGCAGCCTCTCGCCGCCGCACTGAGGGCATGGGGAAAGCCGGTCGGCGAGCGCCACCGTATCGGAGCAGTCGAAGCACCAGGCGGTGCCGGGCTCGTCGAGAATGTCGAGTTGCGCCGCTTCCGCCAGCGAACCGCGCATCACCACATCGAAGCCGAAGCGCAGCGCCTCCACCTCGACCCCGGCAAAGGGACCGACCACCAGCCGCACCTTCGTCACCTTGGCGAAGCCATGGGTGCGGGCGGCGTCCTTCAGCGAGTCCAGCAGGCTCTCGCACAACGCCATCTCATGCATGGGCGACCTCCCTCGGCTCCATCCGCAGCGTCACCGGCACACAGGGATTGACGCAGGAGACGACCAGACGGGCCAGCATCGGCGTCTGCCCGCTCATGGGCAAGGCCGCGAGCATGCGCGCCAGCAATCCGCCGGGCGCGAGATTCCAGGCGCTGGGGGACAGCACGCGGTAATCGGCGACAAGACCGCCGACGACACGCGCGCGATGCGCCAGCAGGCCGCGTGCGGCACGGGCGAGGCCGATGCCGGGAGGCGCGAGGAACGGAGCGTCCGGCGCTCCGTCGAGACAAGCGAGGAGATCCAGCAGCCGGGCCAGCAGGCGGAGGAACAGGCTCGCCCCTTCGCGCGCGTGCAGTTCGCGCAGCAGCGGCGCGGCACGCCAAGGGTCGGCGGCGGTGGTCTCGCGCAGGCTTGTCGGTTCCCCGGCGTCCAGCGCGGCGGCGATGTCGGCCGCGTCGGGCATGGCGAGTTCCGCCCGGCCCCAGGCGGGGTCGAGCGTGGCGCGGATATGCGCGAGCAGGCGAGCCGTCGGGCTGCGGCCGTCCGCCAGCCAGTGTTCCATCGCCTCAATCGAACTGCCGGCCAGGTCGATGTCACTGCCGAGCACAGCATCGCGCAGCCGGCGCATCGAGTCCTCCGAGCCGTTCGCCAGCCCGGCCAGCGCCGCGCGGTCGGGAGCATGGCCCAACAGTGACGGCCAGTCGCACAGAAGGGCGACCGCATGGTCGCGCGCCCGCTCCCGCCGGGCGGCGCGCGCGGCGGCCTCGTCCAACGGCAGGCCGAGCGCCGCCCGTGCCGCCTGCGCATGGGCACCGGCGCAAAGGTTGAACACGCGCGGCATCAGCGCCGCCACTTCTTCCGCGTGGCGGCCGATGGCCCAGCCGGTGCCGAACCCTCCGCCCGTCGGCGTCAGACGCCAGCGTGGCACGCCGTCGGCGCTGTCAAGCGCTATGGCGAGCCCGCCGATCATGCGCCGGTTCCCTCGCCGGCAGGTGCGGAAGCGAGGCCCGCGCCGAAGATCAGCGCGCGGCGGGTCGGGGCGGCGGGCGCTTTCGCTGCCTCAGCGGGGCTCGCCTCCTCATCCCCCACGTCCACGCCTGCGGCCCGCGCCGCCTCGGCGTCGACGGCTTCCTGCCGCGCCCGGCGGATCTCGTCCGAGCGGTCGCCCTCTTCGCGGATCGCCGAGTCGAACAGGGCGGCGAGCGCGGCACGCGCCGTCTCGGTTGCCTGCAGCATGGAGGTGAAATCGAACATGGGCGAAAACAGCGAGCAGGCCTTGTAAGGGCCGGTCTCCGGGCGGTTGGCGCCGACGAATTCATACGCGCCGGAGGGAAAGGCGATGATCTCCTTCGCTCCTGGTACCAGTGCCGACCAATCCTCATCCGGTCCCGGCACCAGCACGAGGTTCATAAACCAGGGCGTGACCAGCATGCCGAGCACGCGCCCCTCATGCGGGCGAAAGCCGATGGCCTTCACCTCCAGCGTTTCGTTGAGCAGCGGCACGCCGCGCATCTGGCCGACATGGATTTCCCGGAACGCCGCCTCCAGCCGCGCCGGCATGGCGGCCGCCAGCGCGGTGAGGCGTGGATCGGTGGCCGGCGCCGCGGTCGCCGGTGCGCGCAAGGGCGCCTCCCCATCGGCGTCGATCACCATGAACTGGTCGCGGGCGCCGTCGCATTTCGGGCAGCGCCATTCCTCCGGCAACGCCGCGAAGGGCGTGCCGGCCGGCACCTGCCAGTAATCGCAGCCCACGGCCGGATCATAGACATGCCAGCAGATCTTGCATTCCAGCACGGCGTTCGGCGCCAGCCGGGCGGCGTCGCCGAGGAAGGAGCCTTCAAAGCGCTTGGTCAGCATCAAAGGGCTCCTAGCGGATCGCGGCGAGGATGTCGGCCAGCCGCTCGGCGGAGTCGGCGATGTCCTCCGGCGCGGCGCAGGCGACCTCGGGCACGTCAGTCACCTCGATCGTGTCGAGGATCAGCGTGTCCGCCGAATTGTAGTAGCGCACCCGCCAGACCCCCGCCGTGGCGGTGGCATCGATGCGGCAATTGCCATAGCCGCGCGAGAGGATGGTGATCCCTCCCCGTCCCAGCCCCGCCTCGATCAGGGCGAGGTCTTCCGGCGTGTGCGGCAGCAGGCTGAGATTGATCACGTGCGGCAGGCCGCCAGGGGGGCGCTCACGGCTCTTATGCACGATTTCGGTGAGAATGGCCGGCGCGTTGACCACACCGGGTCGCGGCCGCGCGACATAATCGAGGTCCACCGGCCATTCGCGCGGAAAGGCCCGCACCAGAGCGCCCCGCGGGAAGGCCGCGATGTCGATGCGCTCGCGCGTGACCGGCGCCGCGCCCGGCGCCATGGCGGTCGCCCGCAGCCGCCACACCCCGGCGCAGCTGGCTTCCTGTATTTCGATGCGCTCGCCCGGCACCTCGACCACGATGGCAACCTCGCCCTCGCCCAGCGTCTCGTCGACCAGCGCCCGGTTCTCCGCATCCAGCGCATCAAGCGCGACGGTGGTGGAACCGTTGGGCGTCCATTGCGCCAGCGCGGCGCGGATCGCCTCCAGCGTCGCCAGCGCAGGGGCGAAGCGGGCGGGATCGTCGACCTCGGGCAGATGCGCCTCATAGATGCGCATGCCCGAGGGCATGGCGAGATAGGCGAGCCCGTCGGCCTCCTCGCCCGGCTGGCTGCCGGCGCCGTAGCCGATGGGGGGAACCGTCGCGAAGGGAATGGACGACATGGCGGGCCTCAATGGCTGGCGGCGGGACGGGCGAGGGCGGCGGAGAGGCGTTCCAGGAACTCGTCCCAGTCGCGCATGCGCGAGAGCGAGCCGAGCGGCCGCCCGCCGCGCAGCACGACGATAGCCGGCAAAGCGATGCCGCCGAGTTGCTCGCGCAGCTGCTTCTCATAGGCCGGCCCGGCTACCGCTCCGCCCATGGTGGCAGAGGCCCCGAGCGCGCCGACCAGTTCCGGCAGCACCACGGCGATATCGGGCGTCTCCATATGCGCCTTGCCGTGGGCGGGCAGGAACAGCAGGCTGTCGCCCACCGGCAGGGTGGCGGCGGCCTCCTCCTCGCTGTCGACATAGGGATAGCCGAGCGCGGTGGTCAGGCGAGCCACGAGCGGGTGGAGCGTGTCGGGGGTCATGAAAGCGGCTCCGGACGGGAAGCGACGGGCGGGGCGAGATGGGCTGGCAGGGTCGGTTCGCGGCCGACGAGGTCGGCAAAGGCGTGGTCGATGGCAGCCGCGTCGCCGCTCAGGGCAGCCGCGACGGCGTCGAGCGCCTGCGCGATCAGGCGGGCCTCCTCGGCGTCGAGCCGGCGGCGGGCGGTGCCGAGAAAGGTCAGCACATGGTCACCCGGCTGCGCCTCCGGCAGCAGCGAGAGGTCGATGAGATGCAGTTCCTCGCCGCGCCGGCAGCGGGCGGCATGCCCTTCGACGCTGACGATTTCCATGGGGATGCCGAGGCACATGGGGCGGCTCCTAGCGCCAGCCCGCGAGGACGCGGGCGTCGCCGATGCGGCAGGCGTCCTCGGCGGCCGGGCGTCCGGCCTCATAGGCCTCGCGGCTGATGGCGGGCGGCGTGAAGCCTTCCACTGACCGGCGCGGCGGCAAGTCCACACCGAATTCGTCGGCGAGGAGACCCAGCACCACGGCCAGCGCCGGCTCGACCTGCGCGGCGATGGCGGGGGTGAGCCCGCCGCCATAATCGTCCAGCCGTTCCGGCTGCACGCCGACCAGCCGCAGGCGCGACGGGGCGCAGCCGCGCAGCTGCAGCAGCGCGAGCACTTCCTGGAAGCCGGTCTGGTGCAGGCTCACCTTTCGGGCTCCCAGCACCGCCGGCACCTCATCGTCGCGCAGCTGCTTCAGCGTCGCCGGCGGCAGGCCATAGTCGATGGCATCGACGATGATGACCGCGTCCGCCTCTTCCAGATAAGGCAGCAGGTAGAGACCCTGCGTGCCGCCATCGAGCGCGGTGATGTGTGCGGGCAGCTCGTAGCGCGCCTGCAATTCCTCGATGACGCGGACGCCGAAGCCCTCATCCGCCCACAGAATGTTGCCGATGCCGAGTATGAGAATGCGTTCGTCGGCCATGAGCGACGTCTCCCCGAAGCGTCTTTCCGTACCCTAGGCGCGAGCGGTCTGATCGCCGCTCTTTTGAATCTGTCTCAATTCAAACCGCGTGCCACTAGGCGGCACATCCATTAAGTCGTTGGCGATCTTATCGAAATCTACACACCGGCATTTTAGCTCGCGCGCAGACTGGAAGAAATGTTTCCAGTCTTCGCCTGAAATGGAAATTTCTCATCCAGGCAAAAAGAAGGGCGCAGCCGAGGCCGCGCCCTCAAAGCCGGCCTGTCCCCGCAGGCCGTATTCCGGGAAGGACCGGAATCTCAGTCGGGATCGTCATCCTTGAAGGTGCGCACCCCCGAGACCATCGTGGAGACGATGGACTGGCGGGACATGATGTCCTCGCGGATTGCCGCATAGACGTGGATGATGATGAACAGCAGGATCGCCCACATGCCGAGACGGTGCCAGGTGTGCACGTCGAGGCTGCCGCCGAGCAGCGGGATGACCCAGCCGAACACATGGTCCTGCCAGCTGCCCGGCCCTGCCCCCTCGGAATAGAGCGCGAAGCCGGTGACGATCATGAACACCGAACCCACGCCGATCGCCCAGAACATGGCGAACTGCGCCAGCGGGTTGTGGCCGACATATTTCTTCGGCTTCGCTTCGAGGAAGAAGTACCACCGCGCCTCCTCGAACAGGCCGCGCCAATAGGCCCGGCTCCAGAACGGCAGGATGAACAGCTGCCGCGCATGGTGATTGCCGACGAAGGCCCAATAGATGCGGAACAGGAAGCCGACGGCGAAGATGTAGCCGGCGGAGAAGTGCAGGAAGCGGATCGTGCCCATCAGATAATGCTGGCTCGCCTCCCCCGACAGCGTCGGAAGCGGCTGACCGATGAGGTAGCCGGTCAGCGCGAGCACGCTGATTGCCGCCGCATTGGTCCAGTGCCAGAGGCGCACCGGCGCCTCATAGACATAGACGGCGCTCACCCGGCCCACCGGCTCGCCATCGATGGTGGCGGGCACGGCCGGCGCGGCGTGGAGAGACGCGGGGTCGATGCTGGTCATCGCCGCCTCCCCTCAGCGCACCGTGACCCGCGCCATCTCCGCCCCGTCGGGCGCGATGACGTGCGTCGAGCAGGCGAGGCACGGGTCGAAGGAGTGGAGCGTGCGCAGAATCTCCACCGGCTCCTCCGGCCGCTCCATCGGCGTGTTCATCAGCGAGGCCTCGAAGGCGCCGATATTGCCCTTGGGGTCGCGCGGCCCGCCATTCCAGGTGGTCGGCACCACGCACTGGTAGTTCTCGATCCGCCCGTCCTTGATCTTGATCCAATGGCCGAGCCCGCCGCGCGGCGCCGCCACCGTGCCGACGCCCTTGGCCTCCTTCGGCCAGGTGGCGGGGTCCCATTTCTCCACATTGGCGGTGGAGCTGTCGCCGGCCTTGATGTTGGCGATGAGGTGGTCGAAATCGTCCAGCATCATCTGCGCGCAGTAATGCGCCTCCAGCGCCCGCGCCAGCGTGCGGCCGATGGTGGTGGGCAGCGCCTGCTGCGGGGTGAGGCTGGTGCCGGCGAGCGCGTTGAAGCGGCCGAGCGAGTCGTCCACCTGCCCCTTCACGTAGTCGACGCCATGGGCATAAGCGAGGATGTAACGGGCGAGCGGCCCGACCTCCACCGCATTGCCCTTCCAGCGCGGCGCCTTGATCCAGGAATATTTCGCGCTTTCGTCGATCTCGCGAATGTCGGTGCGGGTGCCCTTGGCGTTAGGGCCGAGCTCGTATTTCGGCGAGGTGACGCCGTCCCAGGGATGCAACCCCTTGTCGGCATTGCCGTCGCCATAGCTGTACCAGCTGTGGGTGACGAACTCCTGCACCTGCTCGGGGTCGCGCGGGTCGATGGGGTGCACCTCGTCCCACTTGCCGTTGAGGATGACGCCGCCCGGCAGGCGGTCGGTCTCCTTGCGGCCCTGCACCGCTTCGTAGTCGCCATAGTCCATGACATTGAGGCCGGAGAGACCGCCGCCATAGAGCCAGCCCTTGTAGAAGGAGGCGATGGCGATCACGTCGGGAACATAGACATTCTTGGAGAAGGCAAAGGCTTCCTGCAGCTTCAGCTTGACGAAGTTCAGCCGCTCCATGTTCAGCGGCGCGCCGGCGGCCATGTTGCCGTCCATGTTGATGGCGCAGGGCACGCCGCCCACCATGTAGTTCGGATGCGGGTTCTTGCCGCCGAAAATGGTGTGGACCTTGACGATCTCCTTCTGGAAATCCAGCGCCTCCAGATAATGCGTCACCGCCATCAAATCGGCCTCGGGCGGCAGCTTGTAGGCCGGATTGTCCCAATAGCCGTTCTTGAAGATGCCGAGCTGGCCGCTTTCGACGAATTTCTTCAGCCGGTTCTGCACATCGCGGAAATAGCCGGGGCTGGAATTGGGATGGTCGGGGCCGACCATCTGCTGCAGCTGCGAGGTCGCCTTCGGGTCGGCCTTCAGCGCGTTGACCGGGTTCACCCAGTCCAGCGCGTGCAGGTGATAGAAATGGACGACATGGTCGTGCCATTGCAGCACCTTGGCCATGATCTCGCGGATCAGGAAGGCGTTGTTGGGGATGCGGATGTCCAGCGCATCCTCCACCGCGCGCACCGAGGTGAGCGCGTGGCAGCCGGTGCACACGCCGCAGATGCGCTCGACGAAGGCCCAGGCGTCGCGGGGGTCGCGCCCCTTCAGGATCACCTCCAGCCCGCGCCACATGGTGCCGGTGGAGACCGCGTTGCGGATGACATTGTTGGAATCGACATTCACCTCGCAGCGCATATGGCCTTCGATGCGGGTGACGGGATCGACGACGATGCGCTTGCCTGACGTGTCGAGGCTGAAGCCGTTGGGCGTCTGGATGGTCATGCCGCGTCTCCCGTGTGATTGGAGCCGTTCGAACCGTTGCCGTGCTTGTGCTGGGCGCGCTTGAGAGCGCTCACCGCGGCATGCAGCGCCACCGCGCCGCCCACCGCTGCCGCCGCGCCGAGACCGACCCGGTCGGCGGTGGATTCGATGCCGAAGCCGACGCCGTGCAGGTCGGTGAGGCGCGCATACCAGGAGCCCTTGTCCCAGAAGCCGTCCTCCGAGCAGCCGATGCAGCCATGGCCGGCCTGGATCGGGAAGGAGGTGCCCTCGTTCCACCGCACGGTGGAGCAGGCATTGTAGGTGGTCGGGCCCTTGCAGCCGACCTTGTAGAGGCAATAGCCCTTGCGCGCGCCCTCATCGTCGAAGGACTCGACGAACTGGCCGGCGTCGAAATGCGGCCGGCGGTAGCACTTGTCGTGAATGCGCTGGGAGTAGAACATCTTCGGCCGCCCTTGCCGGTCGAGCTCGGGCATGCGGTCGAAGGTGAGCATGTAGGTGATGACGCCGGTCATCACCTCGGCGATGGGCGGGCAGCCGGGCACCTTGATGATCGGCTTGTCGGTGATGACCTCGTGCACCGGCGTGGCACGGGTCGGGTTCGGGCGCGCCGCCTGCACGCAGCCATGCGAGGCGCAGGAGCCCCAGGAGATCACCGCCTTGGCATCCTTCGCCACCATGCGCAGCTGGTCGAGGAAGGGCTTGCCGCCGATGATGCAGTACATGCCATCCTCGTTCAGCGGCGGGTTGCCTTCCACGGCGAGGATGTAGTTGCCCTTGTACTTCTCCATCACCTCCTGAAGGATCGCCTCGGCCTGGTGCCCGGCGGAGGCCATCAGCGTGTCGTCATAGTCGAGCGAGATCATCGACAGCACGACATCCTTGGCGAGCGGATGCGCCGAGCGGATGAAGCTCTCCGAGCAGCAGGTGCATTCCAGCCCATGCAGCCACAGCACCGGCGTGCGCGGCTTGGTCTCCATGGCATGGGCGATCTGCGGCACGAATTCCGGGCCGAGACCGAGCGCGGCGGCGGTCAGCGAACAATATTTGAGGAAGGATCGGCGGGTGATGCCCTGCCGTCGCATCACCTCATAAAACGTCTCAAGCCCAGCCATGCGGCTCCCTCCGGTGTGCTTGTTGTCCGGTGCGTCGGCGCGCACCGATGGAAGGACAACAGCAACCCGCGTGCCAGCGATCTTTATTATTCTATTTCAAAAGCTTAGATCGCATCTCCGTGACTGCGCCCCGGAAGCGGCGAGACCGCTTTGCGGGAGGACCGGAAAGCGGCTTACCGCCCGCCGCGCCGCGCATCTTCCAGCCGCGCGGACGCGACCGCCGCCTGCCCGAGGGCGAGGCCGCCATCATTGGTCGGCACCTCGCCGGGCAGCAGCAGCGTTCGCCCGGACGGCTCCAGCCGCGCCACCAGCATCTCCAGCAGCAGCGCGTTCTGGCAGACGCCACCGGACAAGGCGATAGCACTCGCCCCGTACTGGGCGGCAAGGGAAAGGGCGAGGCGCCCAAACGCTTCCGCCACGCCCGCATGGAACCGCCGGGCGGTGGGACCGGGCGAGACGCTCGCCGCGAGGTCGGCACAGGCCGCCCGCCACATCGGGGCGGGGTCGATCTCGATCAGTTCGCCCATCGGCGCGAGGTCGAAGGGATAGGACGGCACCTCTGCCGCCGTTTCCGCCATCGCCTGCAACGCCATCGCCGCCTCGCCCTCGAAGCTGAGGCGGGGCGGCGCGAGGCCGAGCAGCGCGGCCATGGCATCGAACAGGCGCCCGGCGGAACTTGCCAGCGGCGCGTTGAGACCGCGCGCGATCATGGCGCGCAGGGTCGCGACCGGAAGCCCCGCGAACGGCGCATCCGGCACCACCGCCGGCTCCAACGCGGCGTCGAGATGGGCGAGGAGCACGCGCCAGGGTTCGCGATTGGCCGCGTCGCCACCCGCGAGCGGGATCGGCTTCAGCCGCGCGAGCCGGCGGCTGTTGCGGTAGTCGCAAAGGAGGATCTCCGCGCCCCATATCGTGCCGTCCTCACCAAACCCGAGCCCGTCGAGCGCGACGCCGATCACCGGCCCGCTTTCCAGCGGCCAGCCGCGTTCCGCCATCACGGCGGCGATGTGGGCGTGGTGGTGCTGCACGGCAATCAACGGCAGGCCGCGCGCTTCCGCCAGCGCGGCGCCGTAGCGGCTTGGCGGGTAATCCGGGTGCGTGTCGACGGCAATCGCCGCGGGGCGATGGTCGAACAGGGCGGTGTAATCAGCGATCGCCTGCTCGAAGGCGTCCTGTGTCGCTGGCTCGTCAAGATCGCCGAGATGATGCGACAGCAGCGCCTTGCCGCCGGTGGTGAGGCAGATCGCACTTTTCAGCGCGCCACCGAGCGCCAGCACCGGGGTTGCCTCCTCGAAGCCCGCCGGCAAAGTGCGCGGCGCCGGGGCCAGGCCGCGCCCGCGCCGCATCACCTGCGGCCGCCCGGCGGCGAACTGCACCACGCTGTCGTCAAGCCGCCGGGCGATGGGGCGGTCATGGGTGAGGAAACCGTCGACGATCCCGGCAAGCCCCGCCCGCGCCGCGTCGTCGCGAAAGATCTGGGGTTCGCCGGAGCGGTTGGCGCTGGTCATGACAAGCGGGCGGGCCACCGCCTCCATAAGCCGGTGGTGCAGCGGCGTATAGGGCAGCATCACCCCCAGCCGGTTCTGCCCCGGCGCCACCGAGGCGGCGAGCGCGGTCTCCGGGCGCAGCCGCAGCAGGAGGATGGGCGCGGAAGGGTGGCTGAGCGCCGCGATCTCCGCGTCCCCGGCGACGCAGAACGCCTGCACCATGGCCACATCGCGCAGCATCACCGCCAGCGGTTTCGTCGGGCGGTGCTTGCGGGCGCGCAGTTCAGCGACTGCCGCCTCGCTGGTCGCGTCGCAGGCGATGTGAAAGCCGCCGATCCCCTTGATGGCGAGGATTTTTCCCCCGCACAGCCGCAGGGCGGCGGCCCCCACCGGGTCGCCGTCGACCACTTCCCCACCCTCCTCCAGCCACAGCCTCGGCCCGCAGTCGGGGCAGGCGATGGGCTGGGCGTGGAAGCGCCGGTCGGCCGGGTTGGCATATTCCGCCCGGCAGGCCGCACACATGGCGAAGCCGCGCATGGTGGTGGCGGCGCGGTCATAGGGCAGGCCCTCGACGATGGAGAAGCGCGGCCCGCAATCGGTGCAGTTGGTAAAGGCGTAGCGGTGCCGGCGCGTGGCGGGGTCGGCCATCTCGGCGCGGCAGGCCGGGCAAGTCGCGATGTCCGCGACGATGCCGACCGACACCGTGCCGGGCGCGCTGGCGGCGATGCTGAAGCCGCTGCCGGCGAAGGCAGGTGCCACCCGGCGCTCGACCGCCTCCACGCGGGCCAGCGGCGGCGCCTCTGTCCGCAGCGCGGCCGCGAAAGCGTCCAGCACCGCCGGTGCGCCCGAGGCGACGATAAGCACCGCGTCGCCGCGATTGCTCACCTCGCCGTCGAGCCCGCGGCGCTGCGCCAGCCGCCACACGAAGGGGCGAAAGCCGACGCCCTGCACGATGCCGCGGACGATGATCTCCTCGCTGGGCATGGCGCCGCTCAATGCACCGTGCAGACCATGCAGGGGTCGAAGGAACGGACGATGTGCTGCACCGCCACCGGCGTCGTCTCGCCTTGGCGCACCGGCGCCCCCACCAGCGCCGCCTCCAGCGGCCCCGGCACGCCGGCGGCATCGCGCGGCGAGAAGTTCCAGGTGGTCGGCGCGATGATCTGATAGCCGGCGATGCGCCCGTTCTCCACCCGCAGCCAGTGCCCGAGCGCACCCCGCGCCGCCTCGGTCAGCCCCGCCGCCCGCCCATGGCTGGGCAGGCTGCCCTGCGCGCACCAGGGCGCACCGGGGGTGAGTTCATGCACCCAGCGCTCCATGGCGATGAGCGTGCGGGCGGTTTCCACCAGCCGCGCCACGACGCGGGCCAGCACGCTGCCGCCCTCGCTCCGCACGATGTCACGGATCAGCGGCTGGCCATCCACCATCTGCCGGGCGACGGCGCCGGTCTCGAACGGGAGGCCATTAAGGCGCGGCGCCTTGCACCAGCTATAGCCGGTCTCGTCCTCGGCATCCGGGAGGGTCGAGCCGTCGAAGGGATGGTGCGGGCGGGAGCGATGCTCCATCCGCGCATTTGTATGGTCTTCAGCGATCGCGCTCATATCCACCGCGCCCGCGCCGTCCGGGGTGAAGATCCCGCGCGCGTAAAGCGGCGTCTCGGCGCCGGGATAGGCGCCATAGCTGAGATAACGGTCATAGGCGCGGCCGAGCCGGCCGAGGTCGAGATCGGCGGCGATGTCGAGGAAGAGGCGGAAATCGCCCTCCGGTCCGCTGGCGCGCCAGTGGTCCAGTTCCTCGCGGGTGGAAAGCGCGGCCACGCGCTCCAGCTTCGCCCCGAACAGCCCCTCCTCCAGCGCCCTCCGCACCGCGCCGAGCGTGGCTGCCAGGCGCACCTTGTCGCGCGCGTCGGCGCCGCGCGTCACCCCGCCGGGCTGGATTGCGAGCGTGTGCGGCCAGCGCCCGGCGAGCAGGCCGAGCACGTGCAGTAGCGTGGTCCGCGTTTCCAGCGCCTTGCGCACCGCGCTGCCCTGCGCCGCCTTGAAGCGCGCTTCGACGCGTGGGAACCACGGCCGGTCGGCATAAAGGGCGCGGGCGAAGTCCGGCATGAAGAAGACGTGAAAATGGGTCAGATGGTCGGCGACATTCTCGGTGGCGACGATGAGATTGGTTGCCACCCGTCCATTGTCGGTCGGCGCCAGCCCCTGCACCCCGGCCAGCGCCAAAGCGGCGGCGTGGGATTGCGACACCGAGCAGATGCCGCAGATGCGCGGCGCGATCACCAGCGCGTCGCGCGGGTCGCGGCCTTCCAATATGCGCTCGAAGCCCCGGAACAGCGGCGAGGAGACGAAGGCCGCCTCCACCCGCCCCTGCGCCAGTTCCAGCCGCACTTCCAGGTCGCCCTCGACCCGGTTGAACGGGCCGACGACAAGCCGCGTCGTGCCTTCCGCTGCACCATTGTCGCTCATCGGCGCTTGATGTCCCGCACGGCGGGCGGGCGCACCACATGGTCGCTGGTCGCGTTCAGCCGCAGCCGCTCCGGCGTCGCCGCCTTGGCGAGCGAGGACAGCGCCACGAACCAGGCCTTCGGCATGTCGGTGGGCAGGCCGATGGGGAAGCCGGCGATCTTCGGCGTCTCGACGAAGGCGTGGCCGGGCTCCTCGAATTCCGGCGCAGTGCAGTTGATGCAGGCATAGCCGCCGCGGGTGCAGGAGCCCTCCCCGTTCCACAGCCGCGTATTGCAATCGGCATGCGCCTGTGTGCCGAGGCAGCCGAGATGCTCCATCATGCAGCCGAGGTCCGACATTTTCTCAGCGCTGGCCTTGTACTCGTAATATTCGTTGCGGGGGCAGCCATGATGCACGAGGTGGTCGGCATAGAAGCGCGGGCGGCGATAGACATCGAGATCGTCCGCCCCCAGCAGACCGGCCGCCAGCAGCATCAGCGTTTCCGTCACCCAGTTCGGATGCGTCGGGCAGCCCGCGACATTGATGACCGGCAGGCCGGAGCGGGAGCGGAAGGCGGCGCCGAGCGCCCCGCCCTCGCGGCGCCCGTCATATTGCAGGCCGCAGGCATCGGTGGGGTTGGCCCCGGCAGCGGTGACACCGCCATAGGCGGCGCAGGTGCCGACAGCGACGACATTCTCAGCCACCGCCGCCAGCCGCCGCACCCACTCGATGGTGGGAACGCCCGTGCCGGCGAGGATATGGAAGCACCCCGTATCCTTGGGGCCGCGCAGCATGGCGCCTTCCACGCACAGCGCGTCGAGCCGGAGCGTGCCGTCGAGCACCTGCTCGAACAGCGCCACCGCCTCCGCCCCGGTCTCCTCGGACAGGGTCGGGTGCCAAAGGAAGCGGATATTGGCGCTCTCCAGCGTGGTGGCGAGGTCCGGCGCCTCCGCGCACAGCATCGACATGGTGCAGCCGCCGCAGCCGCCGGACTGGATCCACAGCACGTTGAAAAGCGCAGGAGCGGACGGCGCGAGCATGATCTCAATCTCCGTTCGCGGCGCGCGCCGCCGGCAGCGTCAGCGTCATCACGGCGCCGCCGTCAGCATGGTTGGCGGCTTCCAGCGTGCCGCCATGCTCCTGCACGATGCCATAGCTGATGGAAAGCCCGAGCCCGGTGCCCTTGCCCACCTCTTTGGTGGTGAAGAAGGGGTCGAAAATGCGCGAGGCGATGTCGGGGTCGATGCCCGGCCCGGTGTCGCGCAGGGTGAGCGTGACCACCTCGCCCGCTCGGCCCGTGATGTCCAGCCGCTGCACAGGCCGGCCTTCCATGGCGTCGAGCGCGTTCTGCACCAGATTCATCAGCACCTGATGGATATGGCCGGGATGGCCCACCACCACCAGTCCGTCGCCGAGGTCGAAGCGCGTCTCGATCGCCGGCCGCTGCGCCTTCGCCACCCATTCCAGCGCCGAGCGGACCAGCGGGGCGAGGTCGAACGCCTCCCACGCCTCGCGCCGCTCGGAGGAGAAATGGCGCAGATCGGCGACGATGTCGCGCACCCGCTCGGCGCCTTCCAGCATGCCGTCAAGCGTGCCGGCGATATTGGCCAGCGTCGTGTCGATTTTCAGCTCTGCCTGCAACTTCGCCAGCGCCGGCCCGCTCACCCCGCGATGCACGGCGTCGAGATAGGTGGTGAGCCGCGCGCCGTAGCGCTTCAGCGTATGGGCATTGCCATAGACGAAGGAGATCGGATTGTTCAGCTCATGCGCCACACCGGCGACGAGACGGCCGAGCGAGGCCATCTTTTCCGAATGGACCAGCTGCTTCTGCGTCTGCTTCAGCCGCTCATGTGCGGCGGCGAGGTCGCTATAGGCCTGGCGCAACTCGCCGATGGGCCGGCCGACCAGCACCATGCCGACCGCACGCCCGCGCGAGTCGAAGCGCACCGCGCCATTCACCGACACCGGCAGCGGCCCGGCCGGCGTCGCGAACAGCAGTTCGCGGTCGCTGAGGCGCGCGCGCCGCTCGATGGTGGCGCGCAGATCGTCGAAAGAGGTCGGCGAGTCCGCCGCGATCAGCTCGCGCAAATGCCGCCGCTCCAGATCGCCCGGCGGGCGCTGGAAGGCCCGCTCGGCGGCGAGATTCACCTGCTCGATGCGGCCGGAGGGGTCGCAGGCGATGAGCACGTCGGTCATCGACGACATCAGGCCGGCGATGAAGGTCTGCGCTTCCTCCAGCTCGGCGTTCTTCTGTTCGAGCGCGACCTGCTGGGCGACGAGCTCGGCATAGGTCTCGTCCATCTTGCGGATGACGGCGATCCAGGCATCGTCGGTCTGGCCGGCGAACGGGGCGAGCAGGTCCGCCCCCGGGAGAGGTGCCTGCGTATCCTTCGGCGAACCTTTCGGCGATTGCGACATGGCACCTTCAGCGTCGGTTTCGCGGCACAGTAGAATGCGCCCGCGAGCCCGGCAATGAAACCCTTACTCTGCCGCCATTCGGCTCAGCGCCAGCGCCTCACAAGGGGTCGCCCGGCTCGTGATCGACGAGATAGTCGATCTGGCGTCGACCATTGGCGCCGGGGCGGATGGCGACCTCCACCCCGAACACGTCGCGAATGAGCGCAGGGGTGAGCACCTCCTCCGGCGCGCCGGCGGCGACCAGCCGGCCGGCGGCGAGCACGCCGATGCGGTCGCAGAACAGCGAGGCGAGGTTGAGGTCGTGCAGCGCCACGATGCAGGTCACGCCGAGCCGCCGCACCAGCCGGAGAATGGACAGCTGGTGCTGGATGTCGAGATGGTTGGTCGGCTCGTCGAGAATGAGCTCGCGCGGCGCCTGCGCCAACGCACGGGCGATATGGACGCGCTGGCGCTCGCCGCCGGACAGCGTGTGCCAAAGCTGGTCGTGCCGCTCGGAAAGGCCGACCCGTTCGAGCGCCGCATCGACGGCACGCTCATCCTCCGCGCTCCAGGCGGCGAAGGCGGCGCGGTGGGGCGTTCGCCCCAGCCGCACCACGTCGCAGACGGTGAGCGCGATCTCCGTCGTTGCCTGCTGCTCGACGAAGGCGAGACGCCGGGCGAGGTCGCGCCGGCCGACGCCGGCAATGTCCTGCCCGTCCAGCGTGACCACGCCGCTCGCCACTTTGCGCAGGCGGCAGAGCAGGCGCAGCAGGCTCGACTTGCCCGAGCCATTGGGGCCGATCAGGCCGAGCACACGGTTGGGCTCGACCTCCAGCGTCACGCCGTCGACGATGAGCTTGCCGCCCGCGCCCCAGCGCACATCATGGGTGGCGAGGGTCATGCCGGCCGCCTCGCGCGATAGAGGATAAGGGCGAAGGCCGGCGCGCCGACCAGCGCGGTGACGATGCCGATGGGCAGGATCTGCTGCGGCACCAAGATGCGCGAGAGCACATCGGCGAGAATCATGAACACCGCGCCGATGACGAGGCAGGCCGGCAGCAGCCGGGCATGGCCGGGGCCGACAAGGAAGCGCGCCGCATGCGGGATGACCAGCCCGACAAAGCCGACCGTGCCGACAATCGCCACCATGGTGGCGGTGAGCAGCGCGGTCGTTGCCAGCAGCACCAGCCGCACCCGCACCACGGGGATGCCGAGCGAGGCCGCCGCGTCGGCGCCGAAGGCGAAGGCGTCCAGCGCCTTGGCGTGGACCATGCAGACCAGGAAGCCGAGCAGCGCCACCGGCGCGGCCACTGCGAGGTCCGCCCAGCGCACGCCGCCGAAATTGCCGAGCAGCCAGAACATCACGCCCCGCGCCTGCTCGGCGCTCGCCATCGTGGTGACAATGGTGGCGGTGGCCGCGTTGAACAGCTGCGAGCCGGCGACGCCGGCCAGGATCACCCGGTCGCTGGCCCCTCCCGCCCCGGCAGCGAGCAGGCCGACGAGCACCAGCGCCGCCACCGAGCCGAGAAACGCCCCGCCGGACAGGCCGAGCGTCGCCCCGCCAAAGCCGAGGATCATCACACACACCGCCCCGGTGGAGGCGCCGGCGGAAACGCCGAGAATATAGGGCTCCGCCAGCGGGTTGCGCAGCAGCGCCTGCAGGATGGCGCCGGAAAGCGCCAGTGCGCCGCCGCACAAGGCCGCCATCAGCGCGCGGCTCAGCCGGTACTCGAAGATCACCCCCTGCTGGATGGCGCTGACGGGATAGCCGAGATCGAACAGCCCGTTGCCGAGCGCGCGGAAGGCGACGGCAAGCGGGATCGGCATTTCGCCCACCGTCACCGCCAGCGCGATGGCGACGACCAGCGCGGCGAGGGAGAGGCCGGCGAGGGCAAACCGCGCCGGCCAATTCGGCCCGATGGCGATGTGGCTCAATGGACCAGACCGAAGCCCTGCACCGCCGTGGCGATGGCCTCCAGGCCGTCCACCGTATCGAGCCCCGGCCTTGTGGCCGCGACATCGACGATGACGATGCGCCCGTTCTTCACAGCGGAGAGCTGGCTGGCCACCGGGTCGGTCTTGAGGAAGGCGAGCTTGGCGTCGATGTCGTCGGCGGGAAAGCGGCGGCGGTCCATCTTCACCAGCACCAGCACGTCCGGGTCGTTGGCGGCGATGGTCTCCCAGCCGACCAGCGGCCATTCCTCCTCCGTGGTGATGATGTTGCGGACGCCGAGCTGCTCCATCACATGGGCCGGCACGCCGTTCTTGCCGGCGAGGAAGGCGTCGCCCTTGATCTCCTTGCTGGAGAACCACAGCGCCATGGACATATCCCGGCCCTTCAGCGCGGCGACGGTGCGGGCGGCGGCGTCCTCGCGTGCCTTCAGGCGGGTGACCAGCGCCTCGGCGCGGTCCGACACGTCGAAGATGGCGCCATATTCCCGGATGTTCCGGTAGAGCAGTTCGGTCGAATACATCTGCGTCCGCACCCCGTCGCCGGCGCCGCTATTGTCCTTGCCGACGCAGTCGGTGGGCGAAACATAGACCGGCACCTTCACCCCGTCGAAGCGCCCGCGCGTGCCGACAATGCCATTGGGCCCGATGTGCCATTCATACATGGCGACGACGAGGTCCGGCTCCTGTCCGACCACCGCCTCGAAGCTCGGATCATTGTCGGCGAGCCGCTTCACCCCTTCATTCACCGCCTCATAGGGCTTGGCGACCGGGCCGAACCACAGCGCGCTGGCGACCACGCGGTCGCCGAGGCCGAGCGCGTAGAGGATTTCCGTCTGCGCCTGGCCGATGCTCACCACGCGCTTCGGCGCGTGGTCGATCACCACCTTGGAGCCGCAATTCTCCAGGGTGAGCGGATAGGTCGTGCCAGCGAAGGCCTGCGTGATTCCCGCGCCCGCAAGCAGGCCAAGCGCCACGGCGAGGCCTTGGGCCGAGCGACGGAGAAGATGAGAGGTCGTGTTGAGCATTGTTACCGCTTCCTGAACAGGAAGACGGGAAGCGTAAAGGACACCACCCGGGCGGGAGCGAATCGCACTCCCGCGCGGCCGGCAACCTTCGGAGCACCCCGCCCGAAAGATTGTGTGCGATCAGGGCAGGTCTCCTGGCTCGCGGGTCAACGCTGGCTCCGCCCGGCCTTCCCAGCGCAAGGCAGAGCCTTGACGCCAGTGGACGATGGGCAGAGGGCTCGCCGCTTACAGTTGCGGGGGCAGCCTCGGCTTTGGCGCGAAGCGCCTCACCGAATTCCCTCTTAGCTTCGGGCGGGTGCCCGAAGAACCGTGATCGACCGTGACCGTAAACGCTTCGCCCCCGCCGTCAAGCGTGCCGGTTCGCCCGGGCCTCGCCCGGCTTCCGCCAGCGCCGACCAACTGATACATTGTATCCTTTACGACGACAAGACCTCGCCGCCGTCGCGGAGCCGAAAGTTGGCGGCGGGCGATCTTGCCCGGCTTCGAGCGAAATATCATAGTCGCACCAGCAGATTCCCCTACCGTCGGCAGCGCCGGGCGGGAGCCTCGATCCCGCACCGGACGGGCGCCCTGGCGGCCCCGTCATGTCTTTGCCAAGGGCCCGCCCATGCCGCGCAAGCCGACAAACATCATCTATTCGGCCAATGAGAAGCCGCCGGCCGGCACGGTGCTCATCCTCGGGGTCCAGCACGCCACCCTCGCGCTTCTGTTCATCGTCTATCCCCTCGTCGCCGCCGCCGAGGCGGGTTTGTCCTTCGACGATACCCAGCTCTTCATCACCAGCTGCATCATCTTCATGGGCATCGCCACGCTGCTGGAATGCCTGCCCAAGCCCGGCGCGGGCATGCTGCTGGTGCAGATTCCGAACATGGCGCACATGCCGCTGGCGGTGCAGTCCCTCGCCGCCGGCGGACCGGCGCTTTACGCCGGCATGAGCCTCGTCGCCGCCATCTCGCAGCTCACCCTGTCGCGGTTCATGCGCGCGCTCAGGGCGGTGTTCCCGCCGGAAGTGTGCGGCGTCGCCGTCACCATGCTGGGCGTCGCCCTCGCCGATCCGGCGCTGCGGCGGGTGTTCGGCATCTCCGGCGAGATCACGCCCGATCTCGATCTGCGCTATGCCCTCGTCAGCTCGGTCACGCTGGTCATCATCGTCGGCCTCGCCATCTTCTCGCGCGGCATGCTGCGTCTGTTCGCGGTGGCGATTGGCGCCGCGATCGGCTGGATACTGGCGGCCTATCTCGGCGTCGCGCCCGAGCCAAATGCCAGCTTCGCCACCCTGCCCTATATCGATCTGCCGCATGTCGGCTGGCCGGGCGTCAGCTTCTTCTCCTGGGCGCTGATCCCGGCGGCGATCATCACCGGCGTGCTGTCCGCCGTGGACATGGTCGGCACCGTGGTGTCGATGCAGCGCATGGACGATGCCGACTGGCGCCGCGCCGATCTCGACCAGGCCGGCCGCGCCATTCAGGCCAACTGCCTCGGCGATATCGGCACGGCCCTCACCGGCGGTTTCGCCAGCGCTTCCTCCTCGGCCGCCGTCGGCGTCGCCTTCGCCACCGGCACGACCGCGTGGCGGGTGGGCGCGATTTCCGGCATCCTCATCATCCTCTCCGCCTTCTCGCCCCGCCTCATCGGCGTCCTCACCATCATCCCCTCCCCGGTCATCGGCGCCATCCTCATCTATGCCGCCGCCTTCCTCACCGTGGCGGGAATGGAACTCATCCTGTCCCGCCGCCTCAGCGACCGGCGCATCTTCACCGTCGGCCTCGCCATCCTCACCGGCCTCGCCGTGGCCATTCTCCCCGGCCTTGTCGGCCTCACGCCGGAATGGGCGCAGCCGATCCTCGAATCGCCGCTCTCCATCTCCACCGCCGTCGCCATCGTGCTGAACCTGATCTTCCGCATCGGCATCCGCCAGGAAGCCTCGCGCGAGGTGACGACGGCCGACAACCCCTTCACCGTCGCCACCGAATTCCTCGAACATCAAGGCGACCTGTGGGGCGCGCGGCGCGATGTCATTTCCATGGCGATCCCCGTCGTGGCGGAAGGAGTGGAGATGCTGCTCGACACCGGCGTCGCCCCGGGCAAGCTGGAGGTGCGGGCGCATTTCGACGAGGAGAATTTCGACGTGGCGCTGCTCTATGAGGGCGAGCCGATCACCATTCCCGACCATCGCCCCTCCCCCGAGGACCTTCTGGGCGACGCCCACGCCGTCGCCCGCTTCGTCGGCTACATGCTGAGCAAGCGGGCCGACAGGCTGGTGCTCGGCACGGACGGCGCCCGGCAGAAGCTGACCCTGCGCTTCGAGCACTGACCGCATCGCCGGGGCCCAAGCCCGGCGCTTGCACGGTTTTGGCTTTGTCGATAATCCTCTTGCATCCTCGCGCGGACGGGCTGGCAGGCGCTGGACCGCGCGGCCTCCCCGATGCCGCCGCCCTCCCAAATTCTGGAGCCGAGCCTTGATACATATCGACCGCATCGTCGAGGGCGCCGTCGTCGTCACCGCCGTCAAGGGGCGGCTGGACAGCAGTTCCTCGCCCAAGCTGGAGGAATTCCTCATCGACGCCGCGCCGAGCGGGACCGTGCTGCTCGACTTCGCCGAGCTCACCTATATCAGCTCAGCGGGCCTGCGCGTCGTGCTCAAGGCGACCAAGCTGCTGCGTGGCGCCGGTGGCACGCTGGCGGTGTGCGGCCTCATTCCGCAGGTGCACGAAGTGTTCGACGTGAGCGGCTTCTCCTCGCTGATCCCGATCCATCCCAGCCGCGAGGCGGCGCTCGCCACCCTCGGCTGACCACACCACCGGCACGCGCGGCGGAGCGGGCGATGACCGACATGCGGCTCGATCTACGCCTGCCCAACAACCTGGGCGAGCTCGACGCACTCAGCACACGGATCGAAGGCTTCATGGAAGAAGCCGAGGTTCCGCCGACCCCGGCCTATCGATTGCAACTGGCGGTGGACGAGTTCTTCAACAACGCGGTCGATTACGGTTATCCCGATGGCCGCGCGGGCGAGATCGGCATCGAAGTGAGCCGCACCGGCGACCGCCTCCACCTCGTCTTCAGCGATGACGGCGACCCGTTCGACCCCTTCGCCGCGCCGCCTCCCGATCTCGACGGCACGCTGGAAGAGCGCCGCATCGGCGGGCTTGGCGTGCATCTGGTGCGCACCTTCGCCGACAGCTTCGCCTATGCGCGCGAGAATGGGCGCAATGTGAAGCGCCTCAGCTTCGCGCTTTAGCCCACGCTGCGGGCGCGGCGCACCTGCGTCATCCCGTTGACCAGCCGGCGCGCCAGCCAGACGATGCGCTCGAAAAGAACGGTCATGCGGAACAGCGCGTTCTGCTCCGCCGCCGCCAGGTCGCTCTGCGAGGAGAGGCGCTGGCGCAGCTCCTCCATCAGCCGGTCGCGATGGCCGAGCAAGGCGAGCACCACTTCCGGCTCCTCCGCCCCGAGGCTCTCGGCATGGTCGGCGACGGCCCCGAGCAGCAGATGCAGCGCCTCGTTCAGCCGCTGCGCGGTCGGCACATGGCGGACGACAGCGGCCTCCTGCGCGTAATCGCCCAGCGCCTCATGCAGGGCGCCGGCATTGTTGGCGGCATCGTCGAGCAGCAGCGCCACCGCCACCTGGTCGCGGGCCAGCTGCGCGTCGAGCAGCGAGGCGAGATAGGCGCGGATCGCCTCGGTGAGGCTGGCGCCAGCGGTGCGCAGCACCGTGGCGGACGGCGCGGAGGCATCACCCTCCTCGCGCACATGCTCGATCATCTGCGGCAGACGGCCGCTCAGCCGCGCCACCTCGCGCGTGGCGAGGTCCAGTGCCGCCTCGGTGTCGCTCAGCGCCTCGCGCAGCAGGAAGGCGGGCTGGGAGAGCGTTTCCACCGCGTTCATTGGCAGCAGCCGCGCCAGGATGCGGCGGGTCGGCGCTTCGAGCAGCGCGGAGGCGATCGCCCCGCCAATCTGCGCCGCCAGGAACAGCAGCGCGAGCACGGCGCCGATATCGCCCTCGGCCGGCAGGAGCCCGGCCACGGCCTCTGGCCGTAAGGCCGCGAACACGGCAAGGCCGGCGAGCAGCAGCGATCCCGCGCCCTTCTGCACCACCTGCAGCGCGAAGACGACGCGGCCGGGCCGCGTCTCGCCGGGGATCAGCACGGCATTGTTGATCATCCCCGCCGCATTGGCGCCGGCGATCAGCGGCAGCGCGGTGCCGAAATCCAGCAGCCCGCCACCGACCGCCGCCACGGCGAGCGCCGCCGCCACCGAGGAGGACTGCGCCGCCATGGAAAAGCCGGCGCCGATCGCCGCCAGCAGCCAGGGATTTTCGACCGCCGCCTCCCACCAGGGATGCCCCAGCAGCGCCTCGCGCATCGGGCCGACGGCGACGGAAACGAGATGCATGCCGAACAGCAGCAGCCCCGCCCCGAGCGCGGCGTCGAGCGCGTTGCGCATGCGATCGCCGCGCACCAGCCGGAAATAGGTGGTGAAGCCTACCACGCCGATGACGAGGCCGGCGGCGGTCGAGGTGTCGACGGCAACGATCAGCGGCAGCAGCGAGGTGCCGACATTGGCCCAGCTCGGCGCCAGCAGCGCCGGCCCGTCGGTGAGCACGCCGCCACGCACGAAGGACACAACGATCCACGACACGGCGGTGGAACTCTGCGTAATCATGCCCGCCAGCGTGCCGCTGATCGCGGCGCTGACATTGCCGCGCAGCGCGCGTGCGAAGGCGGCGCGGGTGCGCCGGCCGACCAGCGGCACCAGATTGGCGGACAGCCCGCGCACCCCGATGAAGAACAGCCCCAGCCCGCTGAACAGAAGCGCGATGGTCGCCATGGGCCTACCTTGTCGTCCGTTGATTATTGGATGGGCGCACGAAAAGCGGTTCCTCTGCCGCCGGGCGACGGCAGGAATGCAAGGCGCAGGCCGTTATGGAAGGTTCGCATGACAGAGCGGTGACGACACCGATCCACCTCAACCCGGCAGGCCGAGCCGGCTGCGGATCTTCTCCAGCAGCCGCGGCAGTTCCACCGGCTTGGTGTCGAAGTCGTCGCAGCCCGCCGCCATCGCCTGCTCGCGGTCCGAGGCCATGGCGTGGGCGGTGAGCGCGATGACCGGAATGGCGGCCGTCTCGGGATGCGCCTTCACCTGGCGCGTCGCCTCCCAGCCGTCGAGCACCGGCAGGCTCATATCCATCAGGATCAGCGCCGGCTTCTCGGCGAGCGCGATGTCCACCCCCTCCTGGCCGTTGACCGCGATCAGCACCTCGAAGCCGTTGCGGGCGAGACGCCGCGAGAGCATGTCGCGGTTCATCTCATTGTCCTCGACGAGCAGAATCTTCGTCATCGCACCCTCTCAATGGCCGTGGCTGGCGATCGTGCCGAGCGCCGCGCCGAGCGAGCCGATCGGCTGCGCGCCCTTGTTCAAGATCAGCAGCGTGTTGCGGGCCAGGAATTCCCGCTCATCCTCGGTGAGTTCCTTGGCGGTGAGCACGACGATGGGCAGCTCGCCATAGGCCGGCTCCGCCCGTACATGGGTGAGGAAGGCGAAGCCGTCCATCTTGGGCATCATCAGGTCGAGCAGCACGAGCGCGGGAAGCGGGTGCGAATGGAGCCAGGCCAGTGCCTCTTCGCCATTGGCCGCCTCGGCCACCGGCAGGCCGGCGCCCTCGATGGTGGTCCGCATGATCGCGCGCACCTCGGCATCGTCATCGACCACCAGCACCACCCCGTCCTCATTGCCGGGAGCAAATTTATGCACCAGCGCGACCAGCCGCTGCCGGTCGATCGGCTTGGTCATGTATTCCGAGGCGCCGAGCGAATAGCCGAGATTCCGGTCATCGACGATGGTGAGCATGATGACCGGGATATGCGCCAGCGCCGGCTCGGATTTCATGATGCCGAGCACCGACCAGCCGTCGATCTTCGGCATCATCACGTCGAGCGTGACGATATCGGGCGGCTCCTTGCGCATGATGTTGAGCGCCTCCACCCCGTCGCGGGCGTGGCGCAGCACATAGCCTTCCTTGCCGAGGGTGGCGGTGAGCACGTCATGCACCGCCGGGTCGTCGTCGACCACCAGCACGGTGATCGCCCCCGGCGTCGTCGGCGCGCCGGGATCGACGATCTCGTCCTCATCGCCGAGCGCGCCCACCAGATGCGCCTCGACCGGCAGCTCGATGGTGAAGGTCGAGCCCTTGCCCGGCTCGCTCGCTACCGCGATGGTGCCGCCGAGCATGGCGGCGAAGTGCTTGGTGATGGTGAGCCCGAGCCCGGTGCCGCCGAAATTGCGCGTGGTGGAGGAATCCGCCTGGGTGAAGGCCTGGAACAGCCGGCCCATCTGCTCCTCGCTCATGCCGATGCCGCTGTCACGGACATCGAAACGCACCGCCTCGCTGCCATCGGGCATGCGGTCGCGAGCGATGGCCAGCGTCACCGTGCCCTCCTTGGTGAATTTGGCGGCGTTGCTGAGCAGGTTGATAAGGCTCTGCTTGAGCTTGGTGACATCGGTGCGCAGCGTGCCGATATCCACGGGGCAGTCGATGACGAAGCGATTTCCGTTCTTCTGCATCATCGGCCCGACAATGGTCTTCACCTCCTCGACCATGCGGGTCAGGAACACCTGCTCCAGATAGACATCCATGCGCCCGGCCTCGATCTTGGAGAGGTCGAGAATGTCGTTGATCAGCCCGAGCAGGTGTTTTCCCGCCGCCTGGATCTTGTCGAGATCGGCGACCATGGCGCTGTCGCCGGCATCGGCGGCGTCCTCGGAGAGGATTTCGCTGTAGCCGATAATGGCGTTGAGCGGCGTGCGCAGTTCGTGGCTCATATTGGCGAGGAATGCCGATTTGACCTGGCTGGCGGATTCCGCCGCCTCCTTGGCCTCGCGGAGCTGGTGCTCCATGCGCACCCGGTCGCTGATATCGACGAAGGTGGCGATCACCGCCGGCTTGCCGCGGAAATCCAGCCGCTCATGCGAAACCATGGTGGAGATGGTGGAACCGTCCGCATGCGGCAGGTTGAATTCCTGCCGCTCGCTGGTCGGCGTGGCGAGAATGTCCTCAAGCTCCCGACCCCGCGCCGGATCGGCGAACAGCTCGCGCAGGGGGAGGCCGACCAGCGTGTCGGCGTCGCGGCCGATCAGCCGGCCGAGGCAGCCATTGCAATGGCGCACCACGCGCTCCGCCACATCCATGATGACGAGCCCGATCGGCGCCGCCGCGTCGATGGCGCGCAGCTGCTCCTCGTCCTCGCGCAGCTTCATCTCTGCCAGCTTGCGCTCGGTGATATCGGTATAGATGGCGATGAAGCCGCCCCCCGGCACGGGATCGCGCCGCACCTCCAGAATGGTGCCGTCGGGGCGGGTGCGCTCGAAGCGGTGCGGCGTTTCCAGCTGCGCGAGGCGCTGGGCGAGCGCGACCTCTATGTCCACATCCCCGAACTCGCCGCGCGCGCCGAGATAGCGGATGTAATCGGAGAAGGTGTGTTCGGTGCCGAGGAACTCCTCCGGCATGTTGAGATAATCGACGAACAGCTGGTTCCAGGTCACCAGCCGGTGCTTGGCGTCGTACATGGCGACACCTTGCGCCATGTTTTCCAGCGTCGCGCGCAAGAGCGTCGCTTCGCTCACCCACTCGTCCTCGGTCATCCCGTCCCTTGCCCCCTCACTCAGCTGCCGGCGCATCCAGCGTCAGCAGCAGCGCCGCCATGTCGTCAAACGCCGGCAGGCCCGCCTCGAAGGCCCGCACCGCCGCGGCCAGTCGCGGCAGCGGCGCCGCCTCCTCGCCGAGCGCGGCGAGGAAAGCGCCCACCCGCTCCTCGCCATAGAGGTCGCCGGCATGGTCATGCGCCTCGGTCAGCCCGTCCGTCACCACCATCAGCCGTTCTCCCGCGCCGAGCGGCACGGTGGCGGCGCTGAACGGGAACTCCTCCATCACACCGAGCGCCGGACCGCCAGCGGCCGTCAGCCGGCTCACCATGCCGTCGCGGGCACGCAGATAAGGCGGCACATGGCCGGCGCGCACATAGGTCAGCGTGCCCGCCGGCACGTCGACCACCGCCAACAGCAGGGTGACGAACATGCAGGAGGCATTGCCCCGCGCCAGCGCATCGTTCACCAGCCCCGCCGCCCGCGCCGGATCGGCGAACAGTTCGGCCGCGTCCGGCCGTGTGCCGAGCGAACGGAACATGGAATGGGTGCGCGCCATCATCAGCGCCGCGCCGGCGCCCTTGTCGGAGACATCGCCGATGATCGCCACCATGCGGCCATCGCCGACGGGGAAATAGTCGACGAGATCACCACCCACTTCCTTGGCCGGCTCCAGCAGCACGTCGATGGCCACTCTCCGCCCGGCAAAGACACCGGCGAAGGGCGGCGGCACCAGCGCCAGCTGCAGGGTGCGCGCTTCGATGAGCTCGGCCTGCTTGCGCTTCAGCTCGTCGCGGGTGCGGTCGCGCAGCGCCTTCTTTTCCAGCGTGGCGAGCACGCGGGCGCGCAGCAGCGTGGGATTGAACGGCTTGAAGATGAAATCGTCGGCGCCCAGCTCGATGCAGCGCACCACGGGCTCGATCTCGTTGAGGGCGGACACGACGATGACCGGCAGATCGTTGATCCGCCCGTCAGCGCGCAGCCGGTCGAGCACGCCGAAACCGTCCAGCTCCGGCATCATGATGTCGAGCAGAACGAGGTCGTAGGGCTTCTGGTCGATGGCGGCGAGCGCCTCGATGCCGTTGGCGGCCTCGTCGATATGGGAAAAGCCGAGCCGCTTCAGGCGCCGCAGCAGCAGGTCGCGGTTCTCGGCGACATCGTCGACCACCAGAATCGCCGCGTTCTGGTCCGTCATGATCCCGCTTCCACCGACGTGCTTCTCGACTGCGCCCGGATGCGGGCCCGCGCGGACTATCCACACAATGACAGGGCTTAGCAACGCCGCCGAAGCTTCCGGACAGTGACAAAAGCTGCATGTTCCCAGCCTCACGCAGCGGCATCCGTATTGGGGTATGGCAGCGACGCGGCATGCCTGCGAATGGCGCGCGGGAACCCGTGGCGCGGGACGCTTCCACACCCTAGATAGGACGGAGGGAGGCGCCACAGACAGCGATGAAGATATTCCGAGCGGGCCTTCTGACGGTGGCACTGGCGGTCTCGGCCGGTCCCGTTCTGGCCCAGGTCACCTCACAGCCGAGCCCCTACATGCCCCAGCGACGCGATTCGGTCCGACCCAACAGTCAGAACCTCATGCAGGGTCCGTCCTATTGGACGCCGCAGCAGCGCCGGCTCAACGTGCCCGGCGCCACCGCCAATCCCAGCCTGCGGCGCGACACCGAGCCCTACCCGCCCCCGCCGCTGCCGCCGCCGGTGCGGCCGGCGGAAACGCCGGACAAGTAGGGCGGCGGCGGGTTTGTCTGGAAAGGCGGAGACTGCCTCATACACGCCTCGTCATGCTGAGGTGCCGGCCGTCGGCCGGCCTCGAAGCACGCAGGCGGTGTGACGCGGCAAGTATCTGCGTCCTTCGAGGCCAGGCTGCGCCGGGCACCTCAGGATGACGGGCCCTCCAGGTGCAGCGGGAAACGGCCCATTCCGCGGACAGGCAGGATCTGTGAGACGCGGCAGTGCTCAGGACATGCGGACCTCATGAAAAGGGAAGGAAACAACATGTCTATTCGGCCGGCTGTCTTAGCTCTCGCCTTCAGCATCTCGTCTGCTGCCTACGCGCAGACCGCCGCTCAGAATCAGGTGGTCGGCACGTGGCGTATGGTCTCGGCGACGATCGACCCCGGCGGTAAGAATATCGCCGCCTATGGTGAGAAGCCCAACGGTCTTCTTGTCTTCACTCCCGACATGCATTTCGTGGAAGTTCTTACCGACGCCAACGTCCCGCGTTTTGCATCCAATGCGCGCGGTGAGGGAACCGATGACGAAAATCGCATGGCCATGTCGCGCAGCATCGGGTTCTTCGGGACCTACAGCGTTGATGAAAGAGGTGAGTTCAGCGGAAACCGCGTGGAAGGGGCGACATTTCCGAACTGGGTAGGCAGCGTCCGTACCCGTGATGATCTGACACTGGTCGTTGCCGGCGACCGCATGACCGAACGCTTTCGGCGACCGGAAGGGACCGAGATCAGGATCGAATGGCAGCGCGTCAAATGAAGGAGGCGCCGCTACGTCCGCGCTTGCCAATCATAGCGCCTGACATAATCGAGAAAGGCGCGCATGGCAGCGCTCGGGAGGCGGCGGCTTGGATAATACAGAAACCAATGCGGCAATGCGGGGCTCCAATCAGGGAGGAGCTCGACGAGCCCGCCGTTCCGTATGTGGGGTTGGGCATAGTCATCGAAGACATGCGCGATCCCTCTGCCGGCCAACGCGGCCTGCAACTCGTTATGCGCCGAACTGACCAGCAGGCGGCCTTTGGGGGTAACCTCTATCTCGTCCTTTCCGTCGGTAAACCGCCAGGTGGCCAACGTTCCCCCCGGAAATCTGCGCTTGACGCAGTCATGACGAACGAGATCGTGCGGCACCTGCGGTCGGCCGTGCTTCTTTATATATCCCGGTGAGGCGACGATCGCATAGCGAAGCGGGGGTCCGAGCGGAAGCGCGATCATGTCCTGCGCCAGCTGGTTTCCAAACCTGACGCCGGCGTCGAAGCCCTGTTCCACGATATCGATGACCGCCGCATCGCTGATGATGTCGATGTTCACCTCGCGATAGTCTTCCATGAAGGCGAATGCCAGTGGACAGAGAACATGGTCGACCGCCGGGGCCGGGGCGTTGAACCGCAGCGTCCCGGACGGGGTGTCCCGCAACTCGTCGACTTCCGCGATGGCCAGCCGAATGTCACTCAGCGCAGGAGCCAATCGTTCGAGCAGGCGCTGTCCGGCTTCGGTTGGCGATACGCTTCTCGTCGTACGATTGAGGAGTCGGATGCCGAGGGTTTCTTCGAGCGCGTTCATCGTTTGGCTCAAGGCCGATGACGACACGCCGCGCTCGAGCGCCGCCGCCCGGAAACCACCACAGCGGACGATCGAGACGAACACATCGAAGCTGTCGAGCCGGATCGGGTTCATTGCGAAGTATAGCTAATCAAGCTGATCGTATCTGTGCATGTTATCGGATCAAAAGCCCCATGTCATGGTTGCCGTAGGGGCACCTGCCGGGCGCAGCTTGCTTCCGTCCCCGGTCGCCGAGACCGGAATGGAAGCGCGCGTGCCCACATGAAAGGGAAGACCGATGAATGCCTTCACCCTCAACCGACGCGCCATCATGCTCTCCGCCGTCACGGGCGTATCGAGCCTGGTCGTGCCGGCCATCGGTGGCTCCAGCAGCGCGATGGCCCAGGCGGCACCCGCACTGGGCGGCAATTCCGGCTGCTACCGCTTCCGTGTCGGCGACATCCAGGCCACCGTCCTAAGCGACGGCGTCATTGGCGGCCCGCCTCGCGTCTATGCGAGCGACGCGCCCGAAACCGAGCTTCAGGAGGTGCTGCGCCGCGCCTTTCTCGCCACAGACCATATGACGCTTAACCTCAACACGCTGCTGATCGAGACGGGCGGACAGCGGATCTTGATCGAGGCGGGAGCGGGCAAGACCATGGGGCCGAACGGCGGCCGCCTCTTTGAAAACTTGGCGGCGATCGGGCTTGGTCCTGCAGATATCAACGTGATCGTCGTCTCGCACACCCACCCCGACCATGTCGGCAATCTCCGAACCGCGGACGGCGGGAGAGCCTTCCCCCGCGCCACGGTATTCGCGCCGAAGGCGGACTGGGATTTCTTCGTCCGCACCGACCCGGATCTCTCCTACATGCCGGTCCCGCAGGACTTTCGCGTGCGCTTCGCGGCGGCCATCAAGAACAGTCTCGAGCCGGTGAGGAACAATGTCGCACTCTATGAAGCCGGCGCCGAGATCGTACCCGGCCTGACGACGATTGAGGCATCCGGGCACACGCCTGGAATGGCGACATTTCTCGTCCACTCCGGGAACGACCAGCTGCTGCTGACCGCTGACCTAGCCTACCACCCGGTCATCAACGTGGACCGGCCCTGGGTTCCGGGCCCGGACCGCGACAAGGAGACGGCCTTCGCCTCTCGCCGGCGCATCTTCGACCGGGCGGCGGTCGATCGAATTTCCGTGCTCGGCTTCCACTTCCCGTTCCCTGGCCTTGGTCGGCTGCTCAAGACCGATGGCGCCTATGCCTGGGTGCCCGCCAATTGGCAGTTCTGACGCTCAGGCAAAAGGCGCCGCCAGTCAAAGATCAACCGACCCGGCTTCCTCGGCCCCATGGGCGCAGCGGCAGCGCGGCTCGCTCTTGGCGCGCCACCGTCGTCGGGTCTGTTTCCGACGTGCTCTGCTGATGCTCGACGAACCCTCGCCCGGCCTCGCGCCGAAGGTGGTGCACCAGATCTTTCGTATCATCATCGACCTGTCGACGGCCGGCATCTCGATCCTGCTGGTGGAACAGAACGTTCAGCTCGCCCTTGAATGCGGTGGCTACGCCTACATGCTGAACACTGGGGGATCCGCCTGCACGGGCGGCGCAGGCGATCGCGGCCCACTCGTCTTTGGGCGAAGCCTTTCTAGGCGCCGCCCAGGAGACATTGCATGTTTGAGGTCGACCGGAAGACACCTCACCTTTGGCGCAAGACCACCGCCGATCGACGCACGGCGCCGGCGCTAACGAGCGACCGCTCCTGCGACGTGCTGGTGGTGGGCAGCGGCTTCACCGGCCTCGCCACGGCGCTCGGCGCGCGGGACAGCGGGGCCGCCGTCATCCTTCTCGAGGGCAACGAAATCGGCTCGGCCGCCTCCGGGCGCAATAACGGGCTGGTTATCTCGCATCATTCCAAGGCCTCGCCGTCCGAGTTCGAGGCGGCTTACGGCAAGGTGCATGGCGAGCGCTACAACCGGTTGGTGGCGGACGCCGCCGGGGTCGCCTTCGGGCTGATGCAGCGCTTCGGGATCGACGCCCACCAGGTACAGGATGGCTGGCTTCAGCCGGCTCACACCGAGGCGACCCTCGCGCGGGCGCGCACCTTCACGACGAATAGAAAGCGTTAGGCGCCACCGTCTCCTGGCTAGGGGTGAGCGTCTTCGAGAATTCCCACGGTCTTCGGCTCGAGAAGGTCGCGGCGGGCCGGCGGGTCCACAGCGCCGAGGGCTCGGTGACCGCGCCGGAGGTCGTGCTCGCCACCAATGCGCTCACCGGCGACATCTGGCCCGGCCTCAAGCGCACGCTGATTCCGGCCAAGGTGTTCCAGGCGGCCACAGAGCCGCTGCCGCCGGAGGTCCGCGCGCAGATCCTCATCGGCAGTCCCCGCGGTGTCGGACATGCACGCGGACATGCGCTATTTCCACTACGACCGTGACCACCGGCTGGTGAGCGGTGGCACGCACGCCTTCTGGCACGATGGGGCCGAGCGCGGCCGCGCCAAGGTTTCGCGCATGCTGGGCACTGCCTTCGCGGCGCTCGACGGACCGCCGGCCATGAGCGAATACTGGAGCGGAACTTTCGCGGTGGTGCCCGACCGGCGGCCGCGGCGTCGCGCTCGCCCTCACGCTTGGACAGGAGATCGGCCGCTGGGCCGCGGGCCGGCGGCGTGACGACGAAACGCCCCTTCCGATCACCGCCATGAAGCCGGTGCCGTTTCATCCGATTGCAGTCCAAGTGGCCAACCATCTGCATTCCTGGCATCGCTATCAGGATTGACGCGCCTGAATTCCGGAGCTTTGTGGCGGCGCCCATTCGCTGGTCCCCAAAGGCGTTTCAACGGCCCACATTACGTAAGCCTGCGCCGGATGCGTCGTCGGATTGGGAGCGTCATCCTCGCCGGGCATCGGTTCCGCATCACCGACGCGAGCGCGCTCGGAGCCGCTGTCGACCACGGCCTTGTTCACCCGTTCCTTCGGCGTCTGCCCGGAACAGCCCGTCTTCGCCGCGATCGACACCACAGCGCCCAGCGCGACGGATGCTCGGCCTCGTGCTCCAGCGCCATCCGCACTGCGTGGACACGCATTGCAGGCGAGAGCTTGTTCATCGTCTTGCTCATCACGGCTCCATCTTCTCAGGAGCTGGAGCCTCCGACGAACCCGAGGGCGTTCAATGAGGGTCTCAGGTCGTCTTCGACGCGAGGGATTTTCTCTGCCATTCCCTCTCGCGAAACATTCCGGCAGAAGACGGCCTGCCCGCCGAACAGGCAGAGACTGCCTCAATCTTGGCTGCCGCCCATCCAACAATCGGTGCGTCCGCAGACAAGTCCTCCCGGGCACGCTGCGCGACACTTTGCTCCTCAGTTCCGACCGCCGCGCCATTCGCACGCGGAAGCAGAGGAGAAGGTTCAGTGGCACTCAATCTCGACACGCATTCCGGCGCGCGCGATGGCTCGCTCGCCGCGCGACTGCGCGCGGCGCTCCTTGGCGTCATGGGCCTCGCGCTCGCCACCGGCGGTCTTGCCGCCAGTCTGCCGCAGAAGGCGCAGGCCGCGACTCCGGCCGCCTGTGCTGCGCTGCAGGCGAAATATCCCGAGCTCAAGGGCAAGACTCTGGTCAACGCCATCAACCCGCACACGCCGGGCTATGAGACCATCGACCCGAAGGATCCGACCCGATATATCGGCTTCGACATTGATCTCGGCGAGGCCATTGGCGACTGCCTCGGCTTCAAGCTGACCTACAAGGCCGTCACCTTTGCCGCGCTGCTCACCACCCTCCAGGCCGGCCAGGCCGACATCGTCATCTCCGACATTTACGCCACCAAGGACCGCGCCAAGGCGGCGGACTTCATCACCTATCTCAAGGTGTTCGACGGCGTGCTGGTCGCCAAGGGCAACCCGAAGAAGATCGACGGCATCAATCTTTCGCTGTGCGGCGCGGTCGCGGCCGAGAACACCGGCTATGTCGAGGTGCCGCTGATCCAGGCGCTGGAGGCCGAATGCAAGAAGGCCGGCAAGCCGGCGCCGGAGATCCTGCTCTTCGATAACAACGCCAACTGCATCCAGGCGATCCTCGCCGGGCGCGCCGATACCTACATCAACGACGTCAACACGGTCGATGGCGCGGTGAAGGCCTATCCGGACAAGCTGGAGAAGGCGACGGCGGTGACGCTGCCCTATTCGGTCGGCATCGCCGTGCCGCGCAACAATGTTCCCTTCCGTGACGCGGTGATGGCCGCGCTCACCGAAATCCAGAAGACCGGCCTTCAGGCCGAGCTGATGAAGAAGTGGAACCTGCCGGCCGAGCAGCTCGAAAGCCCGACTCTCGTCCTCGCGGACTGACATGCCCCGCATGAGGCCACGGGCGGGCGTTCCGTCCGTGGTCTCGTCGGCATCATGCCCTGTGCCACAGCCCGGAAAGGCCGATGGATCTCTTCCTGCATTATCTGAGCATGCCGTATCTGATAGACGGCGTCGGCTATACGCTGCTGATCACCGCGCTGGGGCTTCTCGGCGGGCTCGCGATGGGCGTGATTCTCGCCGCGATGCAGCTCAGCCGCTTCCGCACGCTCGCCATCATCGCGCGCGGTTACTCCATCATCTTCCGCGGCACGCCGCTGATCCTGCAGATGGTGTTCTGCTACAACGCCCTGCCGATGATCGGCATCAAGCTCACGGCCATCTCGGCGGCGGGGCTGGCGCTCGCGCTCAACGAGGCGCCGTTCATCGCCGAAATCCTGCGCTCCAACGTCATCGGCGTCGATCGCGGGCAGGTGAGCGCCGGCCAGGCGCTCGGCATGACACCGGCCGCCATCATGCGCCGGGTGATCGCGCCGCAGGCGATCCGTTCCATGGTGCCGGCACTCGGCAATGAGGCGGTGAGCGCACTGAAGAACTCCTCGCTCGCCTCGGTGGTCGCGGTGCAGGAGCTGACCCTGCGCTCGACGCAACTCGCCTCCGCCACCTTCGATTTCTTCTCCATCTTCTTCGCCTCGGGGCTGATGTATCTCATCCTCACCGGGGCCCTGGCGGTGATCCAGATCGTCGTCGAGATGCTGCTGGACCTCGACCGCCCGCCGCCGCGCGAGCAGGTGCGCCGCTTCCTGCGGGCGCTCATGCCGGGCCGTGCAGAGGTCTCGCCGGCGTCGCCCGGGGTGACGCCGCCGGATGTCGCCGCCGAAATCCTCGCCGATGTCGCGTCCGACCCGCTGCCGCCTGTGGCGTTGCGCCCTGCCGGCGCGCCCGTCGACCGGGAGGCGCGCGCCCGCCGGCTCGCCGGCAACAACATCGCCGTCGAGGTCACCGGGCTGCGCAAGCGCTATGGCAACCAGACGGTGCTGGACGGCATCGATCTCAAGGTGCGCGCGGGCGAGGTGGTGGCGCTTCTCGGCCCCAGCGGCTCGGGCAAGTCCACCCTGCTGCGCTGCATCAACCGGCTGGAAGGCTGGCAGGATGGCGCCATCCGCGTCGGCGGACGTTTGCTCGGCAGCGACGAGACGGGGCGCCCGCTCTCACCGCGCGGCGTCGCGCAGATGCGCGCCAGCGTCGGCGTGGGCATGGTGTTCCAGCAGTTCAATCTCTTCGGTCACCTCACCGCACGCGAGAACATCGCCGGGCCGCTGCGCTGGGTCCAGGGCCTGAGCCGGTTTGACGCCGATCGCCGCGCTCAGGAATTGCTGGAGCGGGTCGGTCTCGCGCACCGTGCGGATGCGCTGCCGCGCCATCTCTCCGGCGGCCAGCAGCAGCGCGTCGCCATCGCCCGCGCCGTGGCACCGGGGCCGAGCGTGCTGCTGCTCGACGAGCCTACCTCCGCGCTCGATCCCGAACTGGTGGGCGAGGTACTCGAGGTGATCCGTCGGCTCGCGGTGGAGGATGGGCTGGCCATGATCATCTCCACCCATCAGCTCCAGTTCGCCGGCGACGTGGCGGACCGCATTCTGTTCCTCGCCGGTGGCTCCATCGTCGAGGAAGGCCCGGCCCGGCAGGTGCTGCGCGAGCCGCGCCACCCCCTTACCGCCCGCTTCCTCAACACCATGGCCGCCGACTGACCGCCGGCTCGATCCGTGTACGGGCGCCTCAGCCCGTACGCCGACCCTTGCTCTATGAGGCCCGACATGACCAAACATCACCTGCCCGCCACCGCCGCCACCGTCCATTGGGGCTATTTCAGCCGGACGCTCGCGCCCGTGCTCACCATCAAGTCGGGCGACAGTGTTGTCGTCGAGAGCATCACCCACCACGCCAATGACGATTATGACCGCATGATCGCCGGCGATCCGGCCGCCGAGGAGATCTTCCTCTGGACCAAGGACCAGAAGACGATGCGCCGGCGCGGGGCGGGGGCGACGGACGGGCCGTTCACCTATGGTTCCGGCGAGGGCCTCGGCGTCCACCTGCTCACCGGCCCGATCGCCGTCGAGGGCGCCGAGCCTGGCGACATTCTCGAAGTGCGCATCATCGACACCTGGCCGCGCCCGAGCGCCAACCCGGCCTATCAAGGCCGCTTCTTCGGCTCTAACCCCTCGGCCAATTGGGGCTTCCAGTACAAGGATCTGATCGAGGAGCCCAGGCCGCGCGAGGTGGTGACGATCTATGAGCTCGACATGGGAGAGGCGTCGGTCACCGCGCTCTATTCCTACCTCTGGACGCCGCAGACCGACCCGGACGGCATCGTCCACCCCACCATCGATTATCCGGGCGTGCGGGTCGATCACGCGACGATCGTGAAGAAGGACGGCATACTCTCCGGCATCAAGGTGCCGGCGCGGCTGCATTTCGGCACGATGGGCCTCGCTCCGGCCGAGGCGGATTTCGTTTCGACCATCCCGCCCAATTACACCGGCGGCAACATGGATGACTGGCGCATCGCCAAGGGCGCGCGGATGTACTACCCCGTCGCCGTGCCCGGCGGCCTGTTTTCCTGCGGCGATGCCCATGCCTCGCAAGGCGACAGCGAACTCTCCGGCACGGCCATCGAGATTTCGCTGACCGGCGAGTTCGAGTTCATCCTGCACAAGAAGGCGGCGCTGGAGGGGACGGTCCTCGAAGGCCTCACGCATCCTCTGCTGGAAAACGATGACATCTGGTCGGTCTATGGGTTCAGTGTGGCGAACTATCTGTCCGAACTCGGTCCCGACCACCAGACCGAGATCCTCACGCGCGGCAGCCTCGACGGCGCGATGCGCGATGCCTTCCGCAAGCTGCGCCGCTTTCTGATGACCACGCAGAAGCTCTCCGAGGACGAGGCGATCTCTCTCATGTCGGTGGCGGCGGATTTCGCGGTGACGCAGGTGGTGGACGCCAATTGGGGTGTTACCGGCTCGATCCGCAAGAGCCTGTTCGCCGGCCGTTGACCCGCATGCCGGCGGTTGAGACGGCATGCGGCGGGGCATGATCCTTGCCTGACTGGGCCTCATGAAGAGGTCCGACCCATGAATGCCGAGCCGTTCACAAGCGAGTCCTATGCCGAGGGCGCGCGCGAGCGCGCCTGGCAGGAGGTCCTCGGCGGGTTCGGGCTGCAAGCGCTGGGCGCGCGGTCGGGGACGCCCTCGCACGCCCGTGCGCTCTCTCGCCTTTCAGCGCTCGGGGTGCGGCTGGGAACGTTGTCGGCGGACGCGCAATCGCTGCGCCCGCTCGCCGGGCGTGGCGGACTGCCGCTCCTGCTGATGCCGATCGAGACCACGCTGGTGCTCACCCTCTCGGGCGAGACGCAGATCGTGCCGGCCGGCCATGTCGTGCTCGCCCCGCGCGCCGGCGACTGGCAGGTGCAGTTTCAGCGTAGCCTGCGGGCGCTGGTGCTGTCCGTTCCGGCCGAGGCCTTTCGTGGCCGCAAGGTCGCCCCGCTCGCCGCCTGCCCGCCGCGGGTCTTCGCGCCGGAGGGGCTGGCGGATGTGCTTGCGCGCACGGTCCAATCCAGCGCGGGCGCGCTCGACCGGCTCGGTGAGGCGGAATGGGAGACGGTGGCGCAGAGCGCCGCCGAGCTGCTGCTCGCGCTGACGGCGGAACTCGCAACAACGCGCGCGGACTCCTCCTCCAGCCGCGCCGCCCTGCTCCAGCGCCTCTACGCCACCGTCGAGCGCAGCATCGGCCGCGAGGATCTCACCATCGCCGAGGTCGCGCGGGCCGAGGGCATTTCCGACCGCTATCTGCAGAAGCTGTTCGAGGGGACGGGCGAGAGCTTCAGCCATTATGTCCGCGAGCGGCGGCTGCAGCGCGCCTGGCATGACCTCGCCAATCCCGCCGAGCTGGCGGTACCGATCTCCGAGGTCGCCTATCGCTATGGCTTTGCCGACTCCGCGCATTTCAGCCGGCTGTTCCGCGAGCGCTTTGGCCTGCCGCCGCGCGAGCTGCGCCGGCGCGAGGCCGAGCGCCACGACCACGAAGCACCATCGAGCGGTCAGCGTGGCTGGCCGCAGCAGGCGCTGGTGCAATTGCGGGCGCGCCAGACCAAGGCTGAACCCGACTCACGCCGCACCCGGGTGCTGGAGCGCACCCCGCCGCCCGACATCCCTGAGGAAGTGCCAACCCATCATTACCTGCCGATCAATGCCCAGCACGTGCATTGGGGCTATTTCAGCCGGTCGCTCCAGCCGCTGCTGGAGATCGCCTCCGGCGACATCGTTACCGTCGAGACGCTGACCCAGCACGCTTCCGACGATCCCGAGCGGATGATCATCGGCGATCCCGGAGCGGAAAGCGTCTTCCACTGGACCACCACGCAGAAGGCGGTGGACCGTCGCGGCGCCGGGCCGATGGATGCCTCCGTCTTCGGGCGCGGCGCCGGGGAAGGGTTCGGCGTGCATATCTGCACCGGGCCTATCGCCGTGCACGGTGCCCAGCCCGGCGACGTGCTCGAGGTCCACATTCTCGACATTGAGCCGCGCCCCTCACGCCACCCGGCCCATGCCGGACGCGTCTATGGCAGCAGCGTCGCGGCCTGGTGGGGCTTCCATTATTCCGAGTTCCTGAGCGACCCGCATCCGCGCGAGACGGTGACGATCTATGAGATCATCACCGACACGCCGGAGCCCCATGCACGGGCCGTCCATGCCTATCGCTGGGAGCCGCAGACCGATCCCGCCGGCGTGCGCCACGCGCTTTACGATTACCCCGGCGTGCCGGTGCGGCCAGGCACTGTGACGCTGCAACAGGGCGTTCTCGAAGGGGTGCGCATTCCGCTGCGGCCGCATTTCGGTGTCATCGCCGTGGCGCCGCGCGAGGCCGAGCTGGTGGATTCCGTGCCGCCGGCCTATTTCGGCGGCAATCTCGACAATTGGCGGCTGGGCAAGGGCGCGACCGTCTACCTGCCGGTCTCGGTGCCGGGCGCGCTGCTTTCGGTCGGCGATCCGCATGCCGTGCAGGGGGACGGCGAACTGTCCGGCACGGCCATCGAATGCTCGATGACCGGCACCTTCCGCGTCACGCTGCACAAGAAGGCGGAGACGGCCGGCACGCTGCTCGCCGACCTGACCTACCCGCTGATCGAGACGCCGGAAGACTGGGTGCTGACCGGCTTCAGCCACCCCAACTATCTCGCCGAATTCGGCGCGGACGGTCAGAGCGAGGTCTACTCCAAGTCCTCGCTCGACCTCGCCATGCGCGACGCTTTCCGTAAGGTGCGGCGCTTCCTGATGACGACGCGCGGCCTCAGCGAGGACGAGGCGATCGCCCTGATGTCAGCCGCCGTCGATTTCGGCATCACCCAGGTGGTGGACGGCAATTGGGGCGTCCACGCCATTTTGAGTAAGCGTCTGTTCCCTGACCGGAACTGACCGGGCCGTACGCATCTCAGGCCAGCGTGACGCCCGTGCGCGGGTCTGCCGCCAGCGCGCTCCGGCTGTGCCTGCTGGAAGGCTTCGTCGGCCACGCCGAGCAGTGCAATGTTCGGGTGCGCCGCTACGGGCGCAAGAACGTGCCCTATGGCGAGGCGGCGGAATGAGCGCTGCCCTGCCGTCGTTCCGGCTGGACGGGCGCCGGGTGCTGGTGACGGGCGCGGGGCGAGGCATCGGCCTCGCCATCGCGCAGGCCTGCGCCGCCTCCGGCGCGGAGGTGACGCTCTGCGCCCGCTCGGCGGGCGAGATCGGCGCGGCGGCTGACGAATTGCGGGCGCAGGGCCTGAAGGCTGAGGCCTTGCCGGCCGATGTCACCGATGTGCAATCGTTTGCCGCGCTCATCGCGGCACGCCCGGCGTTTGACGTGTTCTTCAACAATGCCGGCATGAACCGGCCCAAGCCGCTCGCCGACATCACGGTGGAGGATTACGACGCCGTGTTGGGGCTGAACCTGCGCAGCGCGGTGTTCGCCGCCAAGGCGGTTACCGCCGCCATGGTCGAGGTGGGACGGATCGGTGATCAACATGTCCTCGCAGATGGGGCATGTCGGGGCAGCCAACCGCACGATCTACTGCGCTTCGAAATGGGGGCTGGAGGGCTTCACCAAGGTGCTGGCCATGGATCTTGCGCCCCATCGCATCCGCGTCAACACCATCTGCCCGACCTTTGTCGAGACGCCGATGACGGAGCCGTTCTTTCGCGACCCGGCGTCCCGTTCGGAGGTGCTGGCGAAGATTCCGCTCGGTCGCATTGGCCGCGTGGACGACGTAGCGGCGGCGGCGGTGTTCCTCGCATCGGATGCCGCGTCTTTGATGACCGGCAGCGCGCTGATGTTGGATGGCGGCGGGCGGCGCTGTGAGCGTGGCGATGCCCGCCATTCCTGTGATTCGTTGGGCCCGGCCGGATTTCGGGTTGAACCTCCAAAAGCCGCGAGGCCGGCGCTAAGCCGGCGGCGTGGGCTTCGCGCTCTAACCCTTTGATCTCGCGCAATTCCCGTCGCCGAACCGCCCTGCGATTCTGCGGGAATTGCTCTCAGCGGCCAGCAGCGGCCGTTTCGGGCATCAGTTGGCGATAAAGCGCCGACAGCCGTGCGCGGTAGCGCTCTTGCGAGAACAGCGCCGCCTGGGCCCGGCCGCGCTGGGAGAGGGCGGCCCGCAATTCGGCATCGGTGCAAAGCGTCTTGATGGCATCGGCTATGGCGCGCGGGTCGTAAGGGTCGACCAGCAGCGCGGCATCGCCCGCCACTTCCGGCAGCGAGGCGGTGTTGGCGCAGATCACGGGCGTGCCGAGCGCCATCGCTTCCAGCACCGGCAGGCCGAAGCCCTCGTAGAGCGAGGGGAACACCAGCGCCTTCGCGCCGCGGATCAGGCTCACCAGCAGCGGGAACGGCGCATAGTCGAAGCGCCGCACGCGGTCGCGCACGAATGTCAGATTGTCGAGCTGTTCGAGATAACGGTTACTGCCTTCGTTGAGGAAGCGCAGTTCTTCACCCGCCTTCCACGCCGTCTTGCCCAAAATCACCAGCGGCTCGTCGACCTGCGAGGCGAGATAGGCTTCGATCAAGCGGGAAATGTTCTTCTTCGGCTCGATGGCGCCGAAGAAAAGGAAATAACCTTTATACTTGAGGCCGAAAGCGCCTTCGACTTCCTCGCGCACCAGATCGTCCGGCTTGTCGGCATATTTCGACGGGATGGACACCGCCTGGTAGGTGTTCGTTACCTTTTCCTCGGGATAGCCAAACAGTTCGACGATGTCGCGCTTCGAGGCCTCGGAGACAGTAACGATGTGATCCGCCCGCTTGAGCACCCCCTGGATCATACGCTTGTAGAATTTCTTGTTGTCGAGCGTCGTGTAGGGCAGCCGCAGCGGCACCAGATCGTGCAGCGTATAGATATTCGGCACGCCTGGAAGGCGGATCGGCAGCGGATAGGTCCAGTGCATCAGGTCCGGCTTGTCGACGCCGCCGACGGTCAGAAAATGCCGGTAGGCGCTGAAATGCCAATAGCTGCGCGAGAACAGTTCCGGCGCGTTCCAGATGCGGTCGTAATGCGGCAGGCGCGACTGAAACGCCCGGCTGATGACTTTCCCCGTTAGCGGAACATCGCGCGCGCGGATGCCCATGGGCGAGGTGCACAGCTGCTTCAGCCGCCGCGCGACCTCCAGCATCAGCGAGGGCGATCCCGCATTGGGGTCGAAGAACGAAATCTCGCGCAACAGCGGGTCGGCGCTCGGCGAGGCCCGCGTGCCGTAGAGAACCTCGGTGCGATAGCCCAGCGCGCCACAGGCAAAGCTCAGATTGCGGGCATAGGTGGCGACGCCGGTGCCGGCTTCCAGCGCCAGATTATAGCCGTCGATCATCACCGTCCCGCGGTGCGGCGCCGGCGGGAGCTTCACCGAGGCCCCCACGCCCGCACCGCCGCCGCTCTCGTCACCCCGCAACAGCCTGCATCCGCGTTAGTTCGGGCCGCACCGGCACCGGTGCCCCGCCACCATGGGCATAGGGAATGTCGCGGATCAGTTTGTGGTCGAAGATGGTGCCCCCCTTGGGCGCGGTAATGGGGGCGATATCGATCGGGAACGCCTCAATGAGGGGATCGATGTCGAACTCCACCGGACGCCAGGCTGTATCGATCGACCACATCAAATGCGCCCAGTCGGTGCGCTTGTTGCGGCGCTGCACATAGACCGGAATTTGCGGAATGCCGAGCCCGAGATAGAGGTCGGTGATGCGCAGGTCATAACCGTCATCGGGGTCCATCACCCGGCCGATCAGCCCTTCCGGCGTGCCGCGCGGCGAAAAGTAAAGGCAGGGAATGCCGTAGCTTTCGGCAAACACCATCCCGTGCAGGCTGGTGGAAACCAACCGCTTGCATGAGAGAATCTCGTCGAGCTTCTCGCGCATCGAGTCCGCGCTGATCGCCGTCAGCGTGTTGATGATGCGCACGCTGCCCTCGAACTCCTTGGGGATATGGTAGCGCTCATAGGCCTCGCGCGGCAGCGCATCAAGCCAGCGGCCATCGAGATCGGAGAGATGGACAATGACGCCGATCTCCCACTTCTTCTCCAGCTTCGGGTTGTAGAAGCGCGGCAGCGCCCAGACCGGATCGCCGAACACCGCCGCGCCGACGGCGTTCTCTTCGCCGAGCAAAGCGCGGCTCACCGGGCCGCGCGTGGCATGGACTCGGTAGCGTGTCGCCGGGTCGGGATGGAACGGAATGCGCTCGCCCTCCTGCCCGGTGTTGACGAAACGGGACGAGCCTGTGCCCCACACCGAGACATCGCCCCCCTTCAGGTTCTGGGCGATGGTCCCGACCGCCGCCATGCGCACGCTGTTGCCGTCATGCGCCTGATGGACGATGGGCTTACCTGACAGCAGGGCCACCATGACCGGGCTGAGCGCGTCACCGAGGTTGAGATAGTGCTGAACCCGCGTCGCCGCCGCCCAGGTGAGCGGGACGGCGCCGTTTTCGCGGACGATCTGGCGCAAAGTTGCTTCTGTCACGTCGCTGATCCTTCTTGCTCGTTCAGGCGAGAGCGACAGGCGCCACCGCCTCGACGCGGTTGTAGACATCGTCGAGACGAACGATGTCGTCCTCGCCGAGATAGGAGCCCACCTGAACCTCGATGAGCTCAAGCGGAATGCGGCCGGGATTGCTGAGGCGGTGAACGGCACCCAGCGGGATGTAGGTCGATTCGTTCTCGTGCACGGTCGACACCTTCTCGCCCACGGTGACCTCGGCGGTGCCGTGCACCACGATCCAGTGCTCCGAACGGTGGTGATGGCGCTGCAGCGACAGGCGCTCCCCGGGGTCGACAATGATTTTCTTCACGCGGAAGCGCCCGCCGAGATTGATGGTCTCATAGCTTCCCCAGGGCCGGTGCATCTTGCGATGCTCGATGGCCTCGTTGCGCCGCTCCGCCTTGAGTGAGGTGACGAGATGCTTCACCTCCTCGGAGCGGGCCGAAGGCATGATGAGCACCGCGTCCCCGGTCGCGACGACCGACAGCCCCTCGACGCCGATGGCGGCGACCAGCGGCCCTTCGGAATGGACGTAGGAATCGGTGGCATCGACCAGCCGAACCGGGCCGCGCTGCACATTGCCCCGTTCATCCGGCGCGCTGATCTCGCGCACCGCATTCCAGCTGCCGACATCGGACCAGGGGAAGCTGCCCTCGACCACGGCCGCCCGGCTGGTGCGCTCCAGCACGGCGTAATCGATGGAGATGCTCGGGGCGTCGTGGAAGGCGGAGCCGAGCCGGCAGAAGCCAAGGTCGCGCGTCGCCCCGTCCACCGCCCGGCGCACGGCCTCGACGATCTCCGGCTCAAAGCTCTCCGCCTCTTCCAGCATCACATGGGCGGGGAAGAGGAAATTGCCCGAATTCCAGAGATAGCCGGCCTCCACATAATCCTTGGCCGTCGCGGCATTCGGCTTCTCGGCGAAGGCTTCCACGAGCGCCGCCGCGCCGCCGTTCAGCGCCACGCCTCGCCGGATATAGCCATAGGAGGTACGCGGCTCGCTCGGCGTGATGCCGAAGGTGACGATATGGCCGAGCTTCGCCGTGCCATGCGCCTTGCGGCACGCCTCGTGAAACAGCGACACGTCGCCGATGACATGGTCGGCGGCGAGCACCAGCAGCGTCGCCTCCTCGCCATGCATCTGCTGGGCGAGAAGGGTGGCGGCGAGCAGCGCCGGGGCCGAATCGCGGCGCACCGGCTCCAACACGACGGTCGGCTCGACGCCGATATCCCGCGCCTGACGCTGGGCGAAGAAGCGGAACTCCTCATTGGTCACGATGATCGGTGCGGCGAACATCTCGCCCTGCGCCACACGCCGAAGCGTGTCCTGGTAGAGCGTGTCGCCGGAGGTCGAGAGCGGCAGGAACTGTTTGGGCAACGAGTCGCGCGAGATGGGCCAAAGCCGGGTGCCGGAGCCGCCGGCAAGAATGACAGGGACGATCTTGGAGCTGGACATTGATGTTCTCCTCACGTTTAACGTTGTCGAACTGCGTTGAATTACAGAACACACCGCTTATTTCGCATTTGCGAAAAGACTATACGCAGGAAAATGAACGTCAACATAATTTTATGAAGTTATTTTGTTCAATCTTGCGAGCATTATATTTCTATACATTTACCATCCACGAACATAAGCGACGACAATACGAACTGATAACCATTGAACATCCGGGACCGGCTATGGTGGCCCGCCCACCGACGCGGCGCCTTTCTCAGGCGGGCGTCCAATCTCGACGGCGAAGAACAGCCGCAGCACCGCCGCACGCAGAAACGCAGGCACACAGCGCCCCAATGTGATGAGCATCACCAGGGGCAGCGGGAAGGCGACGCTTCGCGCGCCGCGTTCCGCAGCAGCCGCAATGGCGGCGGCAGCGCGCGAGGCGTCCCATTGCAGCGGGCGCCCGCCGCGATAGGCGCGGCTCATCCCGGTGTCGATGAAGCCCGGGCAGGCCACCGTCAGACTCACACCCCGCGCCGCCAGCACCGGGCGCAGCGCCTCGCCGAAAGCGATCAGCCCAGCCTTGGTGGCGCTGTAGGTCGGCTGGTCCGGTATTGGCATGCGCCCGGCCAACGACGAGACGAGCACGACCCGCCCCTCGCCGCGCCTGCGCATCGAATCCAGCAGCGGCAGCACGGTGGCGATGGCGCCCTCGAAATTCGTGCGGATCTGGGCCAACACGTCGTGCAGTGTCTCGGCTTCGCCGCCTTCACCAAGGCTCGCCTCGACGCCGGCATTGGCGATCACTGTGTCGATCGGCGTCTCGGCATCGACGGCCGCGATGAGATGAGCCAAGGGCACGCTGTCGCGCACGTCGAGAATTTCGCCCCGCACCCGCGCCCCGCGCGCCCGGCACTGCTGCGCCACCGCATCGAGCCGCGCCGCATTGCGGGCGATCAGCAAAAGGCACACGTTCTCGCGCGCGTAATGCCGGGCCAGGGCAGCGCCCAGCCCGCTTGAGGCGCCGGTGATGAGGATGTGCCGCCCGTTCATGCCGACCGCGCCTCCACGACCGCCATGCGGGCCACCAATGCTTCCACCGCGCGCGCGATAGTGTTGGGTGCGAAGAAGCCACCGGCGACCTGCGTGCGCGCCAGCACGACGCGCCGGTAGTCATGAAAGAGGTCGGCGTCCGGTGCCACCCCCTCGGTCCAGAACGCATCGAGCGTTCCCTGGTGCGACAGCCCCGGCATGTCGTAGGTGGCGCGGCCCAGCACCTTGAGCGGCCGCCCTTCTCGCAGGGCCAGCATGGCGGTGGTGGAATTCACCAGCACCACGCCAGCACTCATTGCGACCAGCGGGTCGATGGCGCCGCGCTCGATGAAGACGACGCGGCCGGCGAGGCCGTATTCCTCCGCCAGGCGCGCCACCATCTTGTGGGCGGCCGGCACGCGCGTGTCGTAAGGGTGCCGTTTCACCACCAGGCGCGCGTCCGCGGGTGCCGCCCGGGCGAAGGAGGCGAGGACGTGCCTTACAACCTCCTCGACCGAGCGGAAGCGCGAGTGCATGCGCATCTGGTAGTCGCCTTCGAGCTGCAGCGGCAGCAGGAAACAGGGGCGGCCGTCGGCGATCGCCGCTCGCGCCCGGCGGTCGCGGCGGTTGGCGCCCGACATCGTTAGCCAGCGAAGCAGCCAGCCCGCGTAATCGATGGCGGGGTGGGCCAGCGTGTGGCGGCGGTAGCGCGGGAAAAGCGGCGCCAGCGCCGTGTGGCCCGCATGCCAGGCAACGTCCCACAGCGCCCGGCGCGCGAAAGGCTCGGCGGAAGGCGCCCCGTGTGTCTCGGCCCGCCGGGGGGCAGCCGCCGCGTGAGTGCCGAGGGCGACGGCCGCCTCCCGGATCGCCTGCGGCGTGCGCGGCAGATCGGAATGGGCGTTCACGCCATGGGATTCGCAGGTGATCCAGCCCGGGCGCTCATAGCCCTCCTCCAGCAAATGCAGCCGCACGCCCCGCCCGCGACCGGCAAGCACGGCGGGCGCATGGTAGGGGCGGCAGTCGCCGAACAGCACGAGATCGCTGACCCCCTCCAGGGCCATCATCCGTTCCACATAAGCCGGCCACTCTTCCGGCCGGCCGCGAAAGAGACGGGCAGCCCCGGGCCAGAAGACCGTATCTCCCCCGCAGAGATGAACCTTCACAATGCGGGCGCCGCGCCGGCGCAAGGCCCGCGCGAGGCGGAAGCCGAAGGGCGAGGCCGGACCCTGCAGGAACAGGAAGCAGCGATCGGCGAACAGATCGGTCGCGCCTGCCGCACCGCCAGGCCGGGCCGCTTCCACCGGGGGCGCCGGCAGGGCCGTGCGTTCCGCCGGGGAGCCAAACGCCCTGATGCCCAGGGGTGGGGAGCCGAGGGTCACCGGCCCGGGGAGCTTGAGTGCCGCCGCTCTCAATAGTCGATCCGATCGACGATTTCGGCCGGCAGCGGCCAGTTCATGTCGTCCGGCGACACCGCCAGCGGCAGAGGAAAGGCACGGATCAGCGGGCGGTCGTCATAGCTTAATGGCCGCCATTTGCCGTGCACCCAGGAAAGGACGGCGGCCCAATCCGTCGGTTTCGAGCGGTCGAGACAATAGGAGGACAGCGTTGTGCGCCCGACGCCGGAATAAAAATCGCGCATACGGTGGTCAATCTGGTGCTGCGGATTGCCGAGATCGAGCATCCGACCTTCGCCGTCGCCATAAGTAGCAAACCACGCGCACGGGATGCCGTAGGTCTCGGCAATGACGAGACCGTGCAGGCTGGTCGATACGATGGCGCGGCAGGAAACGATTTCCGCCACCTTGCCCCGCATCGCTTCGACGGTGGGCGGGCAGTGCGTGTTGATGAGCCGGATGCGGCCCTTGAAGGCCTCTGGCACGCCATAGCGGCGCAGCGACGCTTTGGCGGTAGCTTCCGGCGTGCGGTCGTCCAATTCGGTGATGTGGAGGATGACGCCGAGATCATGCGTCTTTTCCACCTCCTTCATCGGCCAGAAGCGCGGGAGCATCCATACCGGGTCGCCGAAAATGTCGGGAACCTCCATGCCGGCGGCGCGCAGCGTGCGGGCGCTGTTGGGGCCGCGCAGAGCGTGGATGTGAAACTGGGTGTCGGCCGGGCGCACATAGCCCCGCACCAGCGGATCCACCGGATTGCGCTCGGCATCGACGCCCGTGCCCCAGAAATGCAGGATGCCGTTACGCTGGTTATGGCCGATGGTGCCCACGGCGACCATGCGCTCGATCGGCTGGTCGAAGCCGGCGCGGCGGACGGTGACGCCCGCCATGCCCGCGACCATCAGTGCGCTCAGCGTGTCGCCAAGATTGGCATGCGGGGTTTCCCGGGTCGTGGCCGCCCAGGAAAGCGGGATGGAGATGCGGTCGGCATTCATCCGCAGGAGAGTGGCGAGATCGGGAGCCATGCCACCCGGCGCCATCGCAGGCGGCCGAGGTGGGGAACTGCCTGGAGCCTCGCCGACCACCTTCGCGACGGGTGGCGGGGCGGCGGGTGTCCTCGCCGGGACCGGCCCGCCCGCCGGCTCGCCATCAGCGTCGCGGTCCTGCTGGCGCAGCAGCGCCACGTCATGCTGCAAGGTCAGCCCCTTTATGACGGGATGGTCCCAGATGCTCTTGCCGGCGGGCGCCTTGAGCGGCGACGGCGTGAAGGGAAACGCCTCGATCAACGGCCCGGCGTCGAAGCCCGCGGGCTCCCAGGCGCGGTCCACCGCGTCCATCAACGCCCGCCAGTCGGTCGGCAGGCCGCGATCCTGGAAATAGGCGGGGATGTGCCGCCGGCCGAGGCCGAGATAGAGATCGACGATCCGCAGGTCCGCCGGCCCTTCCGGGTCCAGGGCGAGCCGCCCCAGCCCGAGGGGCTCGGCAAGCGGAGAAAAATAAAGACAGGGGATGCCGTAGGCCTCGGCGATGATCAGCCCATGCATGCTCATCGAGACGATGCGCTCGCAGGCGAGGATTTCGTCGAGCTTTGCCTTCAGCGCCGGCACGCCCAGGGGCGTCACCGTGGTGATGAGGTGGACGTCGTCCCTGAACTCGTCGGGAATCCGGTAGCGCACGAAGGCCGGCAGCGGTCGTGCTTCATGAGAGCGGTCGGCAAGTTCGGAGAGGTGGAGAATCACCCCGAGCTTCCACTTTTTTCGGATGCGGGGACGATAAAAGCGCGGCAACAGCCACGTCGGGTCGCCGTAAAGCCCCGGGCGCGGGCCGCCATTGGCCATCAGCCGCTCGGCCACCGGTCCGCTGGTAGCGTGCAGCACCATCGCGCCGTGGGCGGGCGGGGCGAAGGCCACCCGGCGGTCGGCCGGCGCTGACGGGTTTTTCCAAGGCGAGCAGCCCGTGCCCCAGACATGCACCTGGCCGCCTTCGAACGTGTGTCCGATGGCACCGATCGCGGCCATGCGGATCGAGTTCGATTTCGCCGGCACGCGCCGCACCGGCACCCCGCCAACCATGGCCGTGAGCACCGGACTGAGTGCGTCCTCAAAGTTCAGATAGTCCATCAGCGTGGTCGAACCGGCCCAGCCGAGCCGCACTTCACCTTCGCTGCGAACGATCGCCTCAAGCGGTGTTTTCATACAGCCTCACGCGCCATAAGCATATCCGAAATGTCCGTGGAACGATCGCGTCACTTGGGGGCAATCATGCTAGTAGTATTGTTCGATTTTTCCATCGTGTCTACTCCGCTTGAAATATCGCCTTCCGGTGAGACTTCTTCCACCTCAGCACCGCCGATGGCCTGATCCGGCGATCAAAAAGACCTGGCGACACTCCCCGACGGGGATCGGACATCGTGCCGAATTCCATATGCCACAGACGATTGCATCGCACTCTCATGCTACCGCAATGCAGCAGACGGTGAATGAAAGTACCGTCTCATTTTCACGCGAAACACTGCGATCTATCGGTAAATAAGCACCATATTCTGGCCAATCACGTTATCGCCTTAAAGAGATGAACTTTATTCCCCCTCCATCGGGCGCGATAACACGGCAAACACTCCGGTTATTTTCGTTCAAAATTGCGTCTATTAACGTAATGGGACGAATTGTCATCGATATTGGTTTCTTAGTACCATTTATGCTGAATATTCATGCATTAATACGCAACGCAGCCTCTAGACAGGTCGTCACTTTTGATGCTGCAATGCACATGGCACGCATCATCTTCGATTGCTTTGACGGCTTTCGAAGGCTGATCCCCCTCGAAACGTCGACCATCGAAACGGGTGGCTCATGAATTTTGAGACCTTCGGGCATCAGGCTGGACGCGACTTCAACCCCGAAAACGTGGTGTCGCCGGCCCAAACGCTGCGCGATACACGAATCGGCGATGACGGCATGAATGCTGACGAACAACTTCAAAACGCATATGCGTTCGCCAACTCTTGCCAAAACTACTTGCGGATTCCGGAGAACGAAAACGTCGATGGCGGCGTGTTTTTTGAAGGCGGGCAATGTGTTGCCTGGGGCTTCCACCGCCATGATCTGCTGCGCCCAGTCACGCTGCGGCTGGAGGTCGACGGGGTCTGCGTGTTCGAGCTCACCACCTCGCCCGAGACCCATATGCCCGTCCACGTCACCGGCTACCGCTTTGCCACGCATCGGCAGATGGTGCTGCGCGTCGACGACGCGAGCGCCCTCGCGGGCCCGATCGCCGTTCAGGCCTACTGGACCAGCCCGGAGGCGCGGGAGGATTTAACGCATTTCATCGTCGGCATCGGCGGCTCGGCCCGGGAGGCGCGGCTGCGCCACCTCGTCTGGCACGACATCCCCAATGTCACGCGCCGCTTGGAGAGCTCGGACGAGCCGCCGGCCCGTTGGCGCGCTTCGGTGTACACCCGTTACATGGCCAATCGCCTGGAGCTGAAGAGCAAGCTTTCCGGCGGGCAGTCAGTAGCGAATTGGATCGTATCAGAGGTATTTGAGGACTGGTACAAGCGCCATGTCTTCTGTCTTACCGACGAAATACATGCGCTTCTCAGCGAACCGGTCATGAACCGGCGGGTGATGAAGCACGAGATCAGCCTCACCCTGTTCGCCTTCTGGCGCCGGCACTACCCGCATATCGACATCTTCACCGACGAAGGTCTGCGCCTCGTCCAGTACAAGTTCGCTACGGCCCCCTTCATCGCCGACAAGAACAACGTCAAGCTGGTGTCCGAGGGGCTGCGACGCTCGCTTTCGGCGCCGGCCGACATGTTCCGCAGCCGTGAACTGCCCTGGAGCTGGTATTGGCTGTTCCTGCTGGAAGACCAGGGGTTGGGCAACCGGCTGCGGGACGAGGACTTCATCCGCCTCACCAGCTTCAAGGAAGTGGCGCTCGACGTCACCCAGCCGGACCGGCTGTCCTTTACGCCGCATGTCTGGCGGGCCTATTGGGGCGCCGGCGGCACCTCCGATTTCACCCGCTTCGATCTGGCACTGATCTCGATCCTTGCCGACACGCCGTATCCCGACATCGCCGTCGCCGAACACGGTGCCGAACTCTGGCGCGAGCGGCTGCATCACGATGTCTATGCCCGCGCCCCCGAGCTGTCGGCTCTCTCCGCGCTGGGGCGGGTCGAGGCGCCGGTGTCGGTACGCGACGACGTGCCCCGGCGCGACCTCGTCATTATCGGCCATGCCAACGAAACCGGAGTCGGGCGCAATCTCAGTATGTTCACCGAGGCGCTGGCCTCCTTCGCGCCGCTGGTGTTCAACGCCGATGACGGCTCCTGCGTCAATCCCGATGCCAGCTACAACCCGAATATCGGGGTGCGCGCCCGGGTCGTCCTTCTGTGCGTGAATGCCGACCGGGCGCCGGAGATGATCGCCCGCTTCGCCGGCATTTGCGAGGACGCGCACATCATCGGCTTCTATCTCTGGGAAAGCGACCGCCCGCCACCGAACCACACGCTCGGCGCGCTTGCCGTCGACGAGATCTGGACACCGAGCCACTATGTCGCCGAGGCGTACCGCAAGATCACCCCGGTTCCGGTGACGGTAGTCGACAAGGGGCTGCACGCCCCCCTTGCCCATGTCTCATTTCTCGACCGCTTCCGGACCGACCCGACCGCGTTCATCTTCCTCACGGCGGCGGAATTCGGCTCGTCCATCGTCCGCAAGAACCCGCTGGATGTGGTGAAAGCCTTCCAGCGCGCGTTCGAGGACAGCGACCTTAATGTACGGCTTCTGATCAAGATCCGGGAGGTCAATCCCGGCCACTGGAGCAATATCGATTCATACTGGGAGGAGATCGAGGAGCGTATCGCCGGCGACGACCGAATCGCGCTTGTCGAAGGCAATCTCACCGCCGAGGAATACTGGACCCTGATGTGGAGCGTCGACGCTATGGTGTCGCTGCACCGTTCAGAGGGCTTCGGCTACTTCATCGCTGACGCCATGTTCGCGGGCAAGGCCGTGGTCGTGTCCGACTATTCCGGTTCGCAGGATTTTTGCGACGCCGACAATGCCTTCCTTGTGCCGGTGCAACAGACGCCGGCCCCCCCGGAATATCTCGCCAGCCGGGGCTATATCGGGCAGTGGGGCGTCCCGGATGTGGAGGCCGCCGCTCACGCCCTCTATCAGGCGGCGACCGACGCCGAATTGCGCGCCACCCGCGCCGCCGCCGGCCAGTCCCGCGTCACCCGCAAATATGATTTCCGCCAGTGGAGCGGGGCGATTTCCGCCCGCATCCAGCAGCGGATTCAGCAGCAGGCTGGCGAGGCGCTGCGCGCGGAGGGGCCGGCACCGGAGGCCGCCGCGTCCGGCTGGGGCGCTGCCGCCTTTCGGGGATAGGCATTCCTCTTTGCCGCTCCCCCGAAAATGGCTGCGCCGTGAAAGCCCCCGCTTTCACGGCCGGGCACCCTGTTCGCTTGAGGTCAGATGAGGTGCCGATTGGATAGCATCGTTCACGGCGCGGACGCCGCACTCTCCCCCGTTTCCTCACAGCCGCAGCACAGTGCGGCGATCATGGGCTGCGGCTGCCGCCTGCCGGGAGCGCCGGACGAAGCGGCCTTCTGGTCCCTGCTGGCCCGGGGCGCCTGCGCCGTGACCGAAATTCCGGCCGACCGCTGGTCGCATCCACGCTTCCTCCATCCGGTACGCGGGACGCCGGGACGGGCCTATACCTTCGCCGCCGGCGTGCTGGACGACATCTATGGCTTCGACGCCAGCGCATTCGGCCTATCCCCCCGCGAGGCGGAACAGATCGATCCGCAGCAGAGGCTGCTGCTCGAACTGGTGCGCGAGGCGTTCGAGGACGCCAATATTCCGCTGTCGCCGCTCGCCGGGGCGCCTGTCGGCGTCTTTGTCGGGGCGTCCTCGCTCGACCACTCGCTGCATTTCGTTCCCGATATCGCGGCGGCCGATGCGCATTTCGTGACCGGCAACGCGCTGTCGATCATCGCCAACCGCATCTCGCACGTCTTCGGATTCACCGGCCCGAGCCTCACCATCGATACAGCCTGCTCATCCTCGCTGGTCGCCTTCGACCGCGCGGTGAAGGCGATCGAAAGCGGTGAGGTCGATACCGCTGTGGTCGCCGGGGTGAATATCCTCGTCAGCCCGTTCAATTTCATTGGCTTTTCGCGCGCTGGGATGCTGTCGCCGACCGGCCGCTGCCGCCCGTTTTCCGGTGGGGCCGATGGCTATGTCCGCGCCGAGGGTGGCGTCGTGACGGTGTTGAGCCGCCTTTCGGGCGCGCAGCGCCTGCGCCGAACGCCGCGCGCCGTGGTCATGGCCACCGGCACTAATTCCGACGGGCGCACACTGGGCATCGCCATGCCGGAGAGCCGGGCGCAGCAGCGGCTGATCGAGGAACTCTATGAGCGGCGGGGCATCGACCCTGATCGCCTCGCCTTCATCGAGGCGCACGGCACCGGCACGCTGGTCGGTGATCCGGCGGAGGCGCGCGCCATCGGCGCCGCCCTTGGCGGGCGACGCTCCTCGCCGCTCCCCATCGGTTCTGTGAAGTCGAATATCGGCCATCTCGAGCCCGCCTCGGGCCTCGCCGGCCTGCTGAAAGCGCTGAACGCACTGGAGCGGCACGAACTGCCGGCCTCGCTTCACCTCGACACGCTGAATCCGTCCATCGACTTCGAGGCGCTCAACCTTCGCCCCGCGGCCGCGCCGCTCGCGCTCGGCGCCGAGGCGCGCATTGCCGGGGTCTCCTCCTTCGGCTTTGGCGGCACTAACGCCCATGCCGTCATCCGCCTGCCCGAGGCCCATGAGGTCCCGGACGCGGACCCGCGCGCCACCGCGCCGGTGCTGATGATCTCGGCATCTGACCCGCAGAGCCTGTCCGCCCTCGCCAACGCCTATGCTGACCGGCTGGAGGGCGAGGCGGCGCCGGAAACCGTCGCCCACGCCGCCGCGCATGGCCGCTCGACGCTGCCCCATCGCCTGGCCATCGCGGTGAAGGGGCCGGATGCGCCTGCCCGCCTGCGCCGCATCGCCGCCGGCGATGGCGAGGGCGCGCTGCTGCGCGGTGCGCCGCGCGGCGGGGCCGGTGGGGTGGCCTTCGTCTTCACGGGCAATGGCGGGCAATATGCCGGCATGGGCCACGCCGCCTGGCAGGCCAGCGCGGTGTTCCGGCGTGAGGTCGAGAAGATCGACGCTATCTTCAAGCCGCTGGCCGGCTGGTCGCTGGCAGAGTCCTTCGTCCAGCCCCCGAACGAAACGGAGCTGGCCGCCACCGAGACGGCACAGCCGCTGATCTTCGCGCTGCAGGTTGCGCTCGCCCGCGCGCTGATGGCGGGCGGCTGCGCGCCGGCGGCGGTTGTCGGCCACAGTGTCGGCGAGATCGCTGCTGCCCATATTTCCGGCGCGCTAAGCCTGCTCGATGCGGTGCGCCTCATCTACTGGCGCAGCCAGCTTCAGGGTCGCACACGGGGCTCCGGTGCCATGGCCTTCCTGATGGCGACGCCGGAGCAGGCGCAGGAGCTGATTGCCGCCGCAGAACAGCCTGACCTCGTCATCGGGGCGATCAACGCCCCCACCGGTGTCACGCTCTCGGGACCAAGTGCGGCCATCGACGCGGTGCTGCGCCGGGCCCGTGGCGAGGGTACGGTAGGCAAGCGCCTGGGTCTCGACTACGCCTTCCATTCGCGGGCGATGGGGCCGCTCTACGAACCCATGCTTGAAACGCTGTCGATGCTGACGCCCAGCGCGCCGGCGATCCCCTTGATCTCGACGGTCACGGGGGAGCGCGTCGAGGGCGACACGCTCGGTGCCGCCTATTGGTGGGACAATATCCGCCAGCCCGTTCAGTTTCACGCAGCGGTGCGGACCGTGGCCCGCGACAGCTCCATCGGCATTTTTCTGGAGATCGGGCCGAAGGCCGTCCTCACCGGTTTCCTGAGGGAGATCCTTGCCGATGAGGGACGCCCGGCCACCGTGCTCGCCTCGCTCCAGGAGAAGGACACGGCGGAGGACGACCCGGTGGAGCGTAGCCTGCTCGCCGCGCTGGTGAACGGCGCGGCGGTGGACGAGGAAGCCGTTTTCGGCCCTGCCCTCTCCCCCGCCCGGCTCAACCTGCCCAAGACGCCTTGGCAACGCCAGTCCATTCGCCCGCCGCGCTCCCCGGAAGCCATCGACCTTATCGGCGGCACGGGCCCAGATCATCCCCTGCTGGGCCAGCGGCTGCGCGACGGCAGCAACGAATGGCGGGGCATGCTGGACATCGAGACGCGCCCCTTCCTCTGCGACCACAAAGTCGGCGGCCATGTTGTGCTGCCGGGGACCATGCTGGCGGAAATGGCGCTGGCAGCCGGCCGCGAGACGCTCGGCACCGGGCGACTGCGGCTTGAGGACTTTGCCATTCTGACGGCGCTTCGCCTGTCACCCGGCGAGAGCGTGGAGACGCGGGTCGCGACCGAGCCCGCCGGGGGCGTCATCATTTCCTCCCGCACACGGGGCTCGCAGGACTGGAGCCTTCACGCACAGGGGCGGGTGCTGGCCGAAACCGGCCCCGCAACACCCACCACCGCGCGCCCGGCGCTCACCGAGGGTGGGACCGTGCTCGACGCCGACGGGCTCTACGCCGCTGCCGCCCGGCTCGGGCTCGACTACGGGCCGGCCTTCCGTCTGGTCCACACGGCGAGGCGCGTGGGCGCCCACATCGACCTCACTTTCACCCCGCCGCAGCACCCGCCACACGCCTATGTGCTGGCGCCAACACTGGCGGACGCGGCCCTGCACGGTCTTGTCCTCGCAGCCGATGGACTCGCGGCACCTGCCGGGACCGCCTTCCTGCCGGTTCGCTTTGCGGCCCTCACCGTCGCAAGCTCGGCACTTCCGGTGCGTGCGGCCCTGACCATCCAGCGCGCCAGCCCCCGCGCGCTGGCGCTCGACGTGACGCTGCTGGATGCGGCGGGAGACGAGATCGCCCACATCGAAGGTGTCGAGCTTCGCGCGGTGGCGCTAACCTCCACGCCGGCGCTAGACCGCGATTTCCGCCAGAGCTTCGTCCGCCTCGGCCCGGCGGTGACGCAGGCGCACCAGCGTGTGCAGGCGTTTCTCGATGCCGCCGGCGATGTCGAGTCGGCCGACGACGCACTGATCCTGGACGCTCTGGCCTACGCCATCGCCCATCGAGCCGTGATCGACATCGCCGGCGACGCGCTGCGGGAGGACGCCCCTGTCAGCATCGACGCGCTGGTTGATAAGGGGAAGCTCGCGGCAGAGCGGAGCCCGGCGTTCCTGTCGCTGCTTGAACTTCTCGCCGAGGGCGGCCTCGCCCGCCACACTCTGGCCGGTGGATGGCGCCTGCTGCCGCAGAGCGACCTGCCGGCGCCCGAGCCTCTGCTGCATGAGATCGCGAGGCTGGCGCCGGACCGCGCCGCAGAACTCGCCATCGGCGCCCGCCTCGCTGCCGATCTTGCGGCCCACCTACGCGGCATGCTGGACATCGTTCCCGGCGCCGGTCTCATCGACCAGTGGGAGAGCGCCTCCCCGGCCGCCCGCACCCTCGCCGGACAGGTCACAGCGCTGGTTGCGCAGGTCGCGCAGGGACTCGCCGCGCCGGTGTCTGTGGTCGTGGTGGAGCGGCACGGTGTACTGCTCGACGCCCTGCGCCCGCTGGCAGAGGCGGGAGACATCGTCCTTACCGTCCTGCCCTCCGACCCCGCCGCGCGCGCCACCCTCGCCGATCGCCTTCACCCTTCGGCGGGGATTTGCTTGGGCCATCAGGAACATGCTTTGGAGGCGGACCTCATCCTCCATTTCGATCCACGCCTTCCGCTCGATCCCGGCGGGGAGATGGCCCGACGGCTCGGTGGCGCGTTGCGGCAGGGAGGTGCGCTCGTCTGCCTCGGCTTCGCGGCCAGTGGCTTTGCCCAGCTGATGACCATCAACGCCCCGCCCGGCACACGCGGTGGCCGCCGGCTGCGCGACGCACGAGCCGCCATCGACATCACAGTTCTCGCCTCTCCGGCAACAGAGGTCGTGGACGACGAGGTAAGCGTGGCCGCCCTCACGGCCCTGCTCAAAGACGACGCCGGCGCCTGCCTCATTTCCGAAGCCGGCTACGTACTTGACCCTGACCCCTCCTTTCTGAGGGTCGGAACCGCAGGCAGCGTGCTCGTCTGGCGACTCGCAAGCGGCGACGATGCCTGCACCCTCGCCGGGACGCTGAGCGAGGCGCGCCAACTCCTTGAGGCGCTGCGAGCCAGCCCCAAGGCGCCCCCCGTGCGCCTGCTCGTGGCCGGCGACCCGCTGGGCGACGTCCCCTCCTCGGCAGCGCTGTGGGCGTTCGGGCGGACGGCGATCAACGAATACCCCGATCTCGACATCAGGCTGATCGCGGTCGAGGAACCGATGATCGACGCAGCCGCTTTGCGCGAGCTTGCACGCGCCGTCTCTGGCGTTCCCGGCGAGCGGGAACTGGTGATCGATGCCCGCGGCCTGAAGGCGGTGCGTCTGGCGCCAGCGGAACCGGCGGCGGCGGACGGTACCCACACCGCCGCGCGTCTCGCCATGCCGCTGCCAGGCTCGCTCGACCGCCTTGTCTGGCAGCCGGAGCCACGCCGCAGCCCTGGACCCGGCGAGGTGGAAATCGCCATCGAGGTGACTGCGCTCAATTTCCGCGACGTGATGTTCGCCCAGGGGCTCGTCGGCGACGACATGTTGGCGGAAGGCTTCGCCGGCCCGACGCTCGGCTTTGAATGCGCCGGCTCCATCACCCGCATCGGTGCCGACGTCGCGGATCTCAAACCGGGCGACGCCGTGATCGCCTTCGCACCCGGCGCCTTCGCCACCCACGTCACCGTGCCCGCCGCCGCCGTCCTGCCCACCCCTGCCGGCCTCTCTGCCGAGGCGGCCGCGACGCTGCCGGTGGCCTTTCTGACCGCTTGGTACGCCCTGGTGCACTGCGCCCGGCTGGAAGCAGGGGAAACGGTGCTCATTCACGGCGCTGCCGGGGGGGTCGGCATGGCCGCCCTGCAAATCGCCCTGATGCGCGGCGCCCGCGTGGTTGCCACCGCAGGCACGCCGGAGAAGCGCGCCCTTGCCCGCATGCTGGGAGCTGAAGTCGTGCATGATTCCCGCAGCACGGCGTTCGCGCGGATGCTGCAGGCGGAAGGTGGGTGCGACGTCGTTCTGAACTCGCTCGCCGGACGGGCCATGGAGCTGTCGGTGCGGGCGCTGAAGCCTTTCGGCCGCTTCGTCGAGCTGGGCAAGCGCGACTTCGTGGCCAATACCGCAATCGGGTTGCGGCCCTTCGCCCGCAACCTCACCTATTTCGGCGTCGACGCCGATCAGTTCATCGCCGCCCGGCCGGCGTTGGTCGCCTCCATGCTCGCCGAGATCGCCTCCCTGTTCGAGGCCGGCACGATGCGGCCCTTGCCCTACCGCGTCTTCGCCGCCGACGAGGCACGCGCGGCGTTCCGGCTCATGCAGGGCTCCGGCCACGTCGGAAAGATCCTCATCCGCCCGCCCAAGCGCGCCCGGACTCCCCCCAACAGCGCCGGAAATTTCGTAGCGGCGGCGGATGGTGTGCACCTTGTGGTCGGCGGTGGCGGCGGCTTTGGCCGCGAAACCGCCCGCTGGCTGGCGATGCGCGGCGCCCGCCATGTCGTCGTCGCCTCCCGCCGGGGCGTCGTTGATCCGCCGCTCGCGGTCGAAGGCGCCAACATCGTGGCTGAGCGCCTCGACGTGCGCGATGCCGCGGCCTGCGCCGAACTGATCGAGCGCCTCCGGGTCCGCCATGGGCGCATAGCAGGGGTGGTGCACACGGCCATGGTGCTGGATGACGCCCTGATCCGCGATCTCGACCATGGACGCTTCGAGACCGTGCTCGGACCTAAGGTCGATGGCGCCCGCCATCTCGACGCCGCGACCGCCGGGCTGGACCTCGACTATTTCGTGCTGTTCTCCTCCGCCACCACGCTGGTTGGCAATCCCGGACAGGCCGCCTATGTCGCGGCCAATGCCTATCTCGAAGGGCTTGCCCGCCGCCGGCGCCGCGAGGGGCAGCCGGGGCTTGCCATCGCCTGGGGCGCGATTTCGGATGCTGGCGTACTGGCGCGTGATCGCGCCACCTCGGAGAAGCTTAGCCGACGCTTCGGACTCGGCACGCTCACCGCCGCTGAAGCGCTCGATCATCTCGGGACGTGCCTGACCGATGCCGCCACGCCGCCCGTCAGCGTGCATGCAGCGGTGAACTGGCAGGCGGGGCGCGATCTCGCCGTCATGGCCGGGGCCACCTTCGCCGCGCTGCGTCCCGGCTTCGACCACACGGACGATGCCAGCGCCGCGGACGACCTCGTCGCGCTCATCCGCGAGCAGAGCGAAAGCCAGGCCCGCGAGACATTGCTGCGCCTGCTTTCAACCGAGCTCGGTCGCATCCTTCGCCTGCCGCCGGACAGCATCGACCCGGCGCGCGCGCTCAGCGACATCGGCATGGATTCGCTGATGGGGCTGGAACTCGACATGGAAATGCAGCGCCGCCACAAGGTGACCCTGCCCATGCTCGGTCTGGATTCCGGGGCGACCCTGCAGGACATCGCCGACAGGGTGCTGCGCAAGCTGCGCCCGCCCGCCGAGCCATCGGGCGAGGCGATCCCCGCTTCGGGCATCCTCCTCCCGGAGGAGAGCACTCGGCTGATCGACCGGCATCTCGATGTCGCACCGACGGCGGCGATGGTGGAGGCGCTGAAGGCCAAAGCGATCAAGGATAGCCGCCGCGACGGGAGCCTGCTGCGATGACCGCTCATCTCAACGATCTCCAGCTCGATGCTGCCACCCGCGCAGCGCTGCTGGCCCGCATGCGCGGACGGCCCGGCGACGCGGCGCCGGGCGCCAAGCCGGCCTACGACACCTCCTTCGCGACCTTGCCGGGCTATGACGAATTGCGGATGATCCGCGCCACGGGCGAAGCGCTGGGCATCGCCAATCCGTTCTTTCGCCCTCATGAGGGCTGCGCTGGCGCCCTGACCCGCATTGACGGCCGGGAGGTGCTGAACTTCGCTTCCTACGACTATCTCGGTCTGAACAGCCACCCCGAGGTGAGACGCGCGGCCCAGGAGGCGATCGCGCTCTACGGCACCAGCGTCTCGGCGAGCCGCGTGGTCGCCGGCGAAAGGCCCATTCACCGTGCGCTGGAGGCGCGCTTGGCCGCGCTGCACCGGGCGGAGGATGCCGTGTCCTTCGTTTCCGGCCACGCCGCCAACGTCACCACGTTGGGCACCATCGTCGGCGCGCCGGATGCGGTGTTCCACGACGCGCTGATCCACAACAGCGTCATCGTCGGAATCGAACTCGCCGGCGCCACACGCCGCAGCTTTCCCCACAACGATCTCGACGCGCTGGAGCGCATGCTGATCAGCGAGCGGCAGCACTACCGGCGGGCGCTCATCGTCGTCGAGGGGCTCTACTCCATGGATGGCGACGTGCCGGACCTCGCCCGGCTCATCGAGCTCAAGCAGCGTTTTGGCGCCTGGCTGATGGTGGATGAAGCGCATGGTGTCGGCGTGCTGGGCTCCCGCGGCCACGGCATCGCCGAGCATGCCGGCCTTGATCCGGCCGGCGTCGACATCTGGATGGGCACGCTGTCCAAGGCGCTCGCCTCCTGTGGGGGCTACATCGCCGGGCCGCAGGTTCTGATCGACTATCTCAAGGTTTCCGCGCCCGGCTTCGTCTACAGCGTCGGCCTGCCGCCGGCGGCGGCAGGCGCCGCGCTCGCCGCCCTCGGCGTCCTGGAGCACGAGGGCGAGCGCGTGGCGCGGCTGCAGGCCAACGCCCGGCATTTCCTTGATGCCGCGCAGGCGGCCGGCCTTTCCACCGGGAGCGCCGAAGGCCACGCCATCGTGCCGATCATGGTCGGCGATTCCCTCAAGGCGGTGCTGCTGTCGGAGAGGCTTCTGGCGCGGGGCGTCAACGTCCTGCCGATCATCCACCCGGCCGTGCCGCATCGGGCAGCGCGGCTGCGCTTTTTCATCACCAGCGCCCATACCGCGCAGCAAATCGATGAGGCCATCGGCTGGCTCGTCGACGAGATCTTCGAGTGCTCCCGCTCCCTCGCGGCTCTCGGCTTTGAGGGTGAAGAGGGCGCGGCGGTTCCTGATCCCGAGCGGAGGACGTGAACATGAAGGTCGTGCTCGACATCACCCGGCTGATGCGTCGCTCTTCGCAGGCGACGCCCACGGGTATTGATCGTGTCGAACTGGCCTATGCCCGCCACCTGCTGGGCAGCCGCCACTATCAGGACCACACCGCCTTCGTCGCGCGGGTGCGCGCCTCGACCTGGTATCTCGACGCCGAAACCGTTGCCGCCTTCATCGAGGCGCTGGCCCAGCGCTGGAAGCAGTCCGAGGGGCGTATCACCCGGCGCGAACTGGGAAATGTGGAGGGTTTCCTCCGCCTCGCCCCGGGAACCCTCAGCGCATTGGAGCCGGAGGCGCCGCCGCGCTCGTCGCTGCCGGATGTGCTGCCGCCGCTAAGGCGCCTGTTCTCGCCGGTCAACCTGCTGCCGCGCCTGCTCCGCCGGCGCAACTCGCAGGGGGCTGTCTATCTCAACGTGTCGCACGAGGGGCTCAACTCTGTCGCCGGGATACGTTCAATGGTGCGCGGCCATGGGCTCAAGCCGATATTTCTGGTGCACGACCTGATCCCGCTCACCCATCCGGAATATGTGCGGCCGGGCGATGCGGAAAAGCACGAAACGCGCATGCGTACCGTGCTGAATGCCGCCGAGGCGGTGATCTGCAACTCCCAGCACACGCGGAGCCAACTCGCCGCGTTTGCCGCGCGCAGCGATCTGGCCATGCCGCCCAGCGTGGTGAGCCCGCTCGGCGTCGAGGACGAGTTCGACGAGGAGAAGCCGGCAATGCCGGAGCTCCATCCCTTCTTTCTTACGGTCGGCACGATCGAGCCGCGCAAGAACCATCTCGTCCTGCTGCATGCCTGGCGAGTGCTGGTGGAGAAGCTCGGCGAGAGGGCGCCGAAGCTTATCATCGTCGGGCGGCGCGGCTGGGAGAACGAGAATGTCATCGACATCATCGAGCGCTGCCGGAACCTCAGCGATCATGTGCTGGAGTGCAACCGCCTGCCTGACGACCAGCTGCGGCGCCTGATGAAGCAGTCGCGGGGCGTGCTGTTTCCCTCCTTCGTCGAGGGCTACGGCCTCCCCCTGTTCGAGGCCATGGCTCTGCGCGTGCCGGTGATATGCTCCGATCTGCAGGCGTTTCGCGACGTCGCCGGTCCCGCCCCCTGCTATCTCGACCCGATCGACGGGCTCGGATGGGCGCGGACGATCGAGGACTACGCCCAGCCCGATTCACAGGCGCGCGCCGCTCAGCTGCGCCAGCTGGGACAGATCCGCATGCCGCGCTGGGCGGATCATTTCTCCATCGTTGACCGGATCATCGACGTCGTGGCGGATTCGCCTGACATCCCCGCCCCCTCATCGGCCTGGCGCCCCTCGGCGAGCTTCGAGCGCAGCAGGGCATTGATCGCGGCCGGCGAGCGTGTGGAAGCCGGGCGTTCGCTCGCCTTTGCCGCCGCCCGCCCGCATTCGAGCACGAGGTAATCCGTGGCCCTGTCGTCCGCCAGCCCCTCATGCCCGGGAAGGATAGGTGCATGATCGCCATAGAACACCAGCAGCGACCGACCGGTGTGCGCGTCGAGCGCCGCCACGAGGGCGCCGAGCATGGCATCGGAATTGGCGGCGTGGCGGACATATTGCGCGACCGGGTCGTCGATGCCGGGCAGTCGGCCGGGCCCGTAGGGATCATGCGCCTCCATGGTGACCGCCATAAGGAACAGGGCCTGCCCGCTTGCGCCAGCGGCCCGGACCTCCTGGACGATGCGACGGCCGACCGCCGCGTCGCCGACATAGGGCCCGAAGCGGTCGCCTGGAGCGAAGGCGCCCTCGCCAAGGAACCGCGCGAAGCCGAGACGAGGAATGGCCCTGTCGCGGCGAAAAAAACGCGTGTCGTGCGGATGCAGGAAAAGCGTGCGCCAGCCCTTTTCGCCGAGCTTCCGTGCCAGCGAGGCCGGCGCCAGTCGCCCGGGCCGCAGATAGGGGTCGAACCGATCCATGCCCTGATCGGCGAAGGCCACGCCGGTCAGCATCTCCACCTCGGAGCGGTGGGTGTAGGCGCCGTAGCAGGACACGTTGAGCCGGCCATGGGACAGCGCCCGCGCGCGCAGGCGGTCATAGTGCGGCAACTCCAGCCCCACGCCGACGCGGCGCAGATCGGTGAAGGATTCCGACTGCAGGAGAATGACAGCGTCATACCCTCCGGCCGGCAGGTCCGGCGACGGGCAGGCCTCTTCCCGCCCGCCGCCCTTCCGCCACAGGGCGAAGCCGGCCACCAGCGAGACGGCAAGTCCCTGAAGGCCGACGAAACGCCCGGCCGGCAGGTCGAGCAATTGCCGCGAGAGGGTCGGCAGAGCACTGGCGATGCGCCCAGCCGACAGCGGAACGGCAATGACGACCAAGCCTGCCGCCGCGAGCGCGCCGAACTGCACGGCCCCGCCCAGCGCGCGTGGCTCCAGCCGGGTCCACGCCGCGATCACCCCGCCCAGCAGCATCACCACGACGCCGAGGCCCACCGCCTCGTTGCGCCCGAGATAGAACAGCGCCGGGTGGCGAACCAGCGTCGGAAGGAAGCCGAGATCGCTGAACACGAGGGGTTCGCGCAGATAGGCATATTTGGCGCGGGATATGCCCGCGAACACGCCAAGCGTCACCAGCGCCGCAACAGCGGCGAAGAGCGGGCGCGCCGACAGACCGAGCCAGAGCAGCCAGAGCCAGACTGCGATGAGCGCGCCGAGCAGCTGCGCCTGCCCGGGACGGCGCGGCGCGCGCTCGCCCGCCGGAACCGCCAGGCCGTCCAGCCTGCCGGCAACGACCAGCGTGGCCGCCAAGGCCGCGAACATCAATACGACGTGGAACATCGGGCTCTTTTCACTCGCGAGCTAGCCGTCATCGCGGCAGATCGTTGGTCAAAATTAAAGCTAAATCAACTTTCACACCAAGAAAACTTACGTTACCCTCTTCGGGAAAAAGAAAAATACTTTCTAATTAGAAATAATATTGGAACACCTGGTGACAATATACAGGTCGTCGTGACGCAATTCGGGGCAGCATGACATGAATAAGCTGCACGCACTTTTTGGCAAAGGCGAGCTCGGGGCGAATGTACCCGGAAAGTCGCCGGAAAAACTCAAAGTCACCCCACCGCCGCGGAAAGAACCTCTTCGCCCCGTCGTGCACAGTCTGTCAGGCGGAGATGAGGCGGCTAATCCGCACAAGACGCTGCCCCCGGATGAAGCCTTTGCCCCCGCCAAACGCGCCAAGCCGGTGCGGCCTGTCGCCAAGCGCGACGATTTCGCCCTGCCGGAGCGCCACGCGGACGAACTCGCGGCGAGTCTGCCGCGCAAGGCGCGCAAGCGTCGTTCGGTCGGGCTGTGGGCGACGTTCCTGCTGATGGTCGCCGTGCCGACCCTCGTCGCGGCGCTCTATTATGGCTTCGTCGTCTCCAACCAGTACATGTCGGAATTCCGCTTCGCCGTGCGCAGCCAGGACTTCGCGCCCGCCGGCGCCAGCGCGGCCAGCACCGCACTCGGGGCGGCGGCACGCTCCGGCGGCTTCACCGACAATTTCCTTGTCGTCGACTACCTCTCCAGCCGCCAGGCGGTGGAAGACCTGATGAAAACGATGGACCTGCGCGCGATGTATACGCGCGCAGGTGTCGACGGCCTCTCCCGGCTGGGGGGCGAGGCGACGATGGAGAGCCTCGTCGCCTACTGGCAGTCGATGATCGACGCCTCCTTCGATCTGGCAACGGGCCTCGCCCTGGTGCGCGTACGCGCCTTCACGCCCGAGGACGCCCACCAGATCGCCGCCCGGCTCGTCACCCAGAGCGAGACGCTCATCAATGACATCTCCGCCCGCGCCCGTCGCGATGCCGTGACCTTCGCCAAGGCCGACGTCTCGCGCGCCGAGGATCGGCTGCGCGGGGCGCGTCTTGCCTTGCGCCAGTTCCGCGACCTGGAGCAGACACCCGACGCCGCCCGCACCGCCGGCGGCACGCTTGATCTGGCGATGAAGCTGCGCGGGGAACTGGCGGGGCTGCAATCTCAGCTCGCCTCGCTGCGCACCTATATGGATACCAACGCCCCGACCGTGAAAGTGCTGGAAAGCCGCATCGCCGCGACGGGAAAGCAAATCGCCGCCATCGAGCGCGAAATCGGCAAAGGCGGCGGCAGCGCGAGTGCGGCCAGCGGCGCCGGCACCACGACGGGCGGCGCGCCCCCGGTGCTGTCCGACGTGCTGTCCAATTATGAGGATGTCGATCTCAGCCGGCAGTTCGCCGAGAAATACTACGAGACGACTCTCTCGGCGCTTGAACTCGCGCGCTCGGAGGCCGCCGCCCAACAAACCTACGTCGCCACCTATGTGCAGCCGGCACAGGCACAGGCGAGCGAGTACCCCCGCCGCGGCGTTTCCATTCTGATCGTCTTCCTCGCCGCCGGCGCGCTGTGGTTCATCAGCGTCATGATCTTCTTCTCCATCCGCGACCACGTGGCTTGAGGGGAACGTCGATGAACTTCAGCCCCCCAGCCGATACGCCGGAAGGCAGGTTTGGTCCTAACGCGATCCTGCAAGGCCTGCATACGCAGGGCCGCGTGGTCATCGCGCTGATGCTGCGCGAGATGCGGCTGCGCTCGGTGCATTCGCGCCTGAGCTACCTGCTCGCGCTGCTGGAGCCGATCCTCCAGCTTGCGATGATGATGGGCATCTTCAGCATCATCGGTCGCCGGCCGGATTTTGGCACCAGCCTGCTGCTGTTCCTGGGTACCGGCATCCTCCCCTTCTTCCTGTTCACCCACGTGTCCGGACGCACCACCAGCGCGATCCGCGCCAGCGGGCTGGTGCGAGCCCTCGCCCCCATCCAGCCGCTCGACATCATGGTGGCGCGCGCCCTGCTGGAGACGGCGACGCTGCTGGTGGTGGCGGTGCTGCTGTTCACCGTCATCTATGCCACGGGCATCCCCGAAGCCCTTCCGATCCGCCCGATGCTGGCGATCGAAGGCTTTGCCGCCACCGCGCTGCTCGCCATCGGCGTCGGCCTCATCAACGGGGTGATCGGCGCGTTCTTCCGGCTCTGGGCGGTGATCTACGGCGTGCTGTCGCGCTCGCTCATCTTCCTGTCCGGGGTGTTCTTCGTGCCTGACTTCATGCCGCCGCAGATACGTTACTGGCTGAGCTGGAACCCGCTGCTGCACGGGCTGGAATGGTTCCGCTCCGGCTTCTACCTCACCTACCCCACCCTTACGCTCGACAAGACCTATCTCATCGGCTTCGGCCTGGTCGCGCTGCTCATCGGCTTGGCGCTCGAACGTGTATTTCGCGCGAGGCTGGTATGATGGCCGTCGAAATGGCGGGGATCGCCAAGACGTTTCATGCGGCGCACGGCGCCCGCCGCGTCTTCGAGCGCCTCGACGCCGCCTTCCCGCGCGAAGCGTCCATCGGCATTCTCGGCGCACGCGGTGCCGGCAAATCGACGCTCATCCGGCTGATCGGCGGGGCGACCCTGCCGGATCGCGGCAAGATTCGCCGCCTCGGCTCGGTCTCCCCGCCCATCGCCAACACCCAGGCCTACCATGCCGCGCTGACCGGCCGTGAGAACCTGCACTTCGTTGCCCGCGTCCACGGCTTTGACGGCGACGCGGCGGCGCGCTTCGTGGGCCGCTTCGCGCAGATGGAGGAAGAGCTCGACCAGCCGCTGTCGAGCTATACACGCGAGCGCCGTTCCCGCTTCCTGTTCGCCGCGTCCTACGCGCTGCCTTTCGACATCTTCCTCGCCGACGAAGCTCTGTTCGGGGGCAGCGGAGCTTTTCGCGCACGCTGCGCCGAGCTGGTGCAGGCGCGACGGGCCCATGCGACGCTGATCTTCACCACCCGATCCCCCCAGATGCTGCGACGTTTCGCGGACATGGGTGCCGTGCTGCACGAGGGTCGGCTGCACATGTTCGACCGAATCGGCGACGCCATACGCCTCTTTCGCACCATCGATGATGGGCCAGCATCCGAGATGGATGATGGGTTCGACGAAGAGGATGCAGAACGTCTCGCCGACGAACCCTTCGGGCCATTGGCCTGAAGTTCCCTTCCATCACTTTCGGTCGGGCTGTCCGACCTAACCTGAAGGAGCCGACATGAACGATCTTCCGGAAATCAGCCGTCAGCTTGAACGCTTCGTTGCCCGCCGGCTGGTCGAATTCGACCAGGCCGCTTGGAAAGAACTCAGCGTCCAGAAGCGCAAGGAGTGCATCCAGGCGGCGCGCCGCGCATTGAAGGCGGAGCGTAACTATTTCGCCCGTCAGGCCAATGCCGGCGTGAGCGCCACCGCTGCGGAGTAAGGCACCGCCTCGGCACCGGCCGCTCCCACGCGGCCGGTGCCGCCTTCGCCGTCAATGTAACGGTGTGGACAGAAGAGGCAAAGTCTTGCGCCATCTTCCCTCCAGTTATTTTAATAATGATTTCATATTGTGTGTTTTATCAACCACATAGACTGATTTTCAGATTGTTCTTCTCCGTTCGGTGTAAAAGTGGTCATCTTTTCCCGTCTTAGATGGACCTTGATTAAAGTAAAGGAGAACCGGCAACTTGATTATCCGGGGGGCTAAAGTCCGTCTTGCCGGGCTTGTTATGCTGAGCGCCTCGCTCGGCGGCTGCGTGTTTTTTCCCGCCTCCGGGCCCGTGACCCAGGAGGTCATGCAACCACGCGAGCCGATCGACTACGAGATCGTCGACGTCAACGCCGACGTGGTGAGGGCGATGCAAATGTGGCGCGCGCCAAGCCTGGCGAGCAGTTTCGGCGCCCGCAAGCCTGCCCCCGAGACACGTGTGAATGTCGGCGACGTGGTTCAGGTCTCGATCTGGGAGGCGAGTTCGGGCGGGCTGTTTGGGGGCGGCACGGCCGACGCCGGCTCGGGCAGCGAAATGCTGCCGCAACAGACGGTTGATCGCGACGGACATATCAAGGTTCCCTATGTCGGAGAGGTGTCGGTCATCGGCAAGCGACCGAGCGAAATCGCCAAAACGATCGAGCAGGGACTGACCGGCAAGTCGATCGACCCGCAGGTACTGATCACGCTGCCGCAGCAAACCTCCGCTTCCGTCGTGGTGGTCGGCGACCTCACGGGTGCCGGCCGGGTAAATCTCAATGTGAAGGGCGACAGGTTGCTGGAAGTGATCGCCCAGGCGGGCGGCATCAAGGCGCCGCCGCACGAGACGTTCGTGCGCGTCACCCGCGGCAAGCGCAGCGCGACGATGCAGTTGACCGCCGTGCTCGCCCGGCCGGACGAGAACATCTTCATGCAACCCGGCGACACGGTCTACGTGTTCCGCCGTCCCCAGAGCTTCACCGCGTTGGGCGCGGTCAAGGGGGCGGGCGAGGTGGCGATTGACCGCGAGGACTTCACCGTCGCCGAGGCGGTAGGCTCCTCCGGCGGCCTTATCGACACCCAGGCCGATCCCAGCGGCGTTTTCATCTTCCGCTACGAGCAGGCGGCCGTGGTGAGGACGCTCAATCCGGAATCGCCCTTTCTTTCCGGCAACAGCGCCGTCCCTGTCATTTACCGCCTCAACCTGAAGGATCCCTCCGGCTACTTCATCGCCCGCGCCTTTCCGATCCGCGCCGGTGACATCGTCTATGTCGCCAACGCCCCCGGTGTTGAATTCACCAAGTTCCTGCGCATGGCGCTGATGATCAGCTCGATGGCCCGTAGCAGCACGGCGACCTGGTCGGTGGACTGAGTGGCCCGCGTCGGACCTGTGCGACGCCCACACAGGTGTGGAGCGGCGCCTATCAGAGGGAGGTCAAGGTGAGGAAGCTGTTCCGCCTGTCACCGCTGGCCGTGTTGGTGTTCGGCCTTGTCGGACCGGCGCGGGCACAGGCGCCCGCAACCATCGCCGACTACATGGTGATGGATGTGTGCGTCGATGCCGACGATGCCATCGTGCCAGGTCTCGTGCCCGGCGATGCCGGCTGCGAACGCCGGCGCAACATTCAGCCCGGCGAGCCGCCGCCCTATGAGCTGCGCAATTTCCTCAATCCCGGCGGCGACTGCCCGACGGATGGCGGCACGGTGGCCAAGCTCAACCTTCCCGTCACCCGTGACGGACAGACGCGCATCGTCTCCTCCACCCTGAGCCTCCCGGTGAGCCCCTGCAGCGGCGCCCGTGGCCGGCCGGGCCGCGTCGGCGAGGGCGGCGCCTCGATCCAGTGGCACGACGAGGCCTACGGCTTCATCATGGGCAGCTACAGCCCGGTCGCCCTGTCGATCTACCAAACCCCGCTGTGCCGGAACGACAATACCTCCTCGCGGCGGTTCTTCCGCGGCTGGGTGATTGCGCCGGCCAGCGTGCCGGCCGTGGGACAAGGCGGCCATGGCGTCTTCGAGAGCCGGCTCGCCACCGGCGCCGCCTCGGCACTGCCGCAGGCCTGCCCTGCCCGTTACCGGCGGGCGCTGACCACCTGGCTGGTTACGCCCATGCGCTACACCGCCGGGCGCGAGCTGGTGTCGGTGGTCTCCAGCCATTTCGCGCAGGTGAGCCGCGACGGACTCTCCCCCGGCGCGACAATGCAGATGGAGCAGACCTACTGGACCCGCGAATTCGGCCTGTCGCGCTGGGAGAAATGGGCGCGCAAGGACTGGGTGCACCCCCGCAGCCACCGCTCCGCCCCCGATCTCGCCCGTGAACTGCGCCAGCGCGGACGCTGCGGCCCGCCGACGGGCGGGACCTTCGAGGTCTCGTCCCGAACCCGCTTCACCGATGCTCCCGGCCATGACGATGCCTATGCCCGCGCGATCGTCGACCCCAAGTCGGGCAGGAGCCACGTCTGGCTCATGACCTTGTGCGAGGACTACACCAACATCCGCACGCGGCCTGCCGAGCAACGGCTTCCCGATGTCTCCGCCATTGCTGATCCCGCCTATTGGAGGCCCTGACGGTCGCCTTTCGCCCAAACGTGTCTCACGCAACGAAGAGGTCGAGCTTTCATGTTCCCCATTCCTCAGGCGTCACTTGAGCCCAACACCTATGCTTATGAGACCGTGCCGCTGGTGAAGCCGACCGGGTTTCGCGAATATGACGCCCGTTGGCTGTTCGGTAGCGAGATCAATCTCATGGGCGTGCAGGCGCTCGGCATCGGGCTTGGCACGTTGATCCATGAACGCGGGATCCGACCGGACATCGTGGTCGGCCATGATTTCCGCGCCTACTCCGCCTCAATCAAGCAGGCCCTCGCCAACGGGCTGATGGCGGCCGGAATCCGCGTTCACGACATCGGCCTCGCACTGTCGCCAATGGCCTATTTCGCCCAGTTCGCGCTCGACATCCCCTGCGTCGCCATGGTCACGGCTTCGCATAATGACAATGGCTGGACCGGGGTGAAGATGGGTGTAAACCGGCCGATGACCTTCGGGCCGGACGAGATGAGCCGGCTGAAGGACATTGTGCTCCGCGGCGCGGGGCAGGCGCGCCAGGGCGGCGCCTATCACTATGTCGAGAATTTCCCCGACATCTATATCCGGGATCTGACGGACCGGGCGCGGCTCACGCACCCGATCAAGGCCGTGGTCGCCTGCGGCAACGGCACGGCCGGCGCCTTCGCCCCACGCATCCTGGAGGCGCTCGGCGTCGAGGTGGTGCCGCTCGACACCGCGCTCGACCATTCCTTTCCCAAGTACAATCCCAACCCGGAAGACCTTGAGATGCTGCACGCCATGCGCGACGCGGTGCGGCACTCGGGCGCCGATGTCGGCCTGGGCTTCGACGGCGACGGCGACCGCTGCGGCGTGGTGGACGATACCGGCGAGGAGATCTTTGCCGACAAGGTCGGCGTCTTGCTGGCCCGGGACCTCTCGGCGATCTACCCCAGCGCCACCTTCGTGGTCGACGTGAAGTCCACCGGCCTCTTCGTCACCGACCCGGTGCTGCGGGCCAATGGCGTGACAGCAGATTACTGGAAAACCGGCCATTCCTACATGAAGCGCCGCGTCAACGAGACCGGCGCGCTGGTCGGCTTCGAGAAGTCCGGCCACTACTTCTTCAACGCGCCGATCGGGCGCGGCTATGACGACGGCCTTGTCTCCGCCATCGCCATTCTCGACATGCTGGATCGCAATCCCGGCAGGAAGCTCTCCGCCCTGAAAGACGCGCTGCCGAAGACCTGGTCGTCGCCGACCATGTCGCCCCATTGTGCGGACGAGGTGAAGTACGGCGTGGTCGATGCCGTGGTGAAGCATTTCGAGCAGATGGCGAGCGGGGGCGGGCGGATCGACGGCCAGGCGATCCGCGACCTCGTCACCGTCAACGGCGTCCGGGTGACGGTGGAGGATGGTTCCTGGGGCCTCGTGCGCGCCTCGTCCAATAAGCCCGAGCTCGTCGTCGTGGTGGAAAGCCCGGTCTCGGAGGCGCGCATGCGCGACATGTTCCGGGTGGTGGATGGCGTCTTGCGCCGTCACCCCGAAGTTGGCGCCTATAATCAGAGCCTCTGAGCGACCAGGAGCGATCGGGTTGCCGATCGTCGCTCCGCTTTGGCCGTCGCCTGATACCCAATGGCCTTGAGACCGGCATGCGCGCTGGATCGCCCAGACCGGCCACGCCGGCGCCAGGGCGTCGTGGAGACGATTGAGCCCCTGGTCGGTTTTGCGCCGTCACTTCGCGTTGAAACGGCAATGGGAGCCACGCTATAGGGATGCCATGACGCTCCCGACGGACGATGAACTCGCCACACTTGGCGCCGCCTTCGATACCTTCGCACGCCGGTACAAGCTGGCCGACGCGCTGGGGCCGGAAAAGCCGCTGAACGAGTTGGACAAGCAGACGTTGCTCTACATCGCGGAGCACCCGGGATGCGGGCCGAGCGACGTCGCGCGCTTTCTCGGGGTCGCGAACACCACCCTGTCTTCGGCGGCGGACCGGCTGGTCAAACAGGGGCTGCTCGAACGGCACCGCCCGGAGGCGGATCGACGGGCCGTGGCCTTGAAGCTCACCGCGAGCGGCAAAGTGCGCGCGCAGGCCTATGTGGACGTTCACCGCGAACTGTACCGCCGGATGCTCGGGCCGCTGTCGCCCGCGGAGCGGACGGCCTTCATCAGTCTTATAACGAAAATCGTATATCATGAAGATTGAATAATCCGAAGATCGCCATACTTCCTCGCCAGACTGCGTCGCATGGGCGCGCTGTCGCGATGGGAGGAAATTATGGCGATCAGGATCAACGGCGCCGACATCGCGGTGCCGGACGACGCGCGGGTTTCCCTGCTCGACCTGCTGCGGGAGCAGCTCCACCTTTCCGGAACAAAGGTGGGATGCAATCAGGGCGCCTGCGGCGCCTGCACCGTGCTCATCGATGGCGAGCGTGTCCTGTCCTGCCTCACCTTGGCAGCACAGGCTGATGGGCGCTCGGTAACGACCATCGAGGGCTTGGCCAGCGCCGGCGCGCTGCACCCTTTGCAAGACGCCTTCATCGCACATGACGGGCTCCAATGCGGCTATTGCACGCCGGGACAGATTTGCGCGGCGGACGCAATGCTGCGCGAGATCGCGGCGGGCATGCCGAGCTACGTCACCGCCGATCTGGCCTCCCCCGCCCCCCTCACCCGCGAGGAAGTGCGCGAGCGCATGAGCGGCAATCTGTGTCGTTGCGGGGCGCATAACGGCATCGTCGACGCGATTCTCCACGTTGCGGCGGAGCGCGCGGCATGAACCCGCTCAGCTATCACCGCGCCACCTCGACGACCGACGTCCTGCATATGTCGAACAACGGTGCCGCGCGACTTCTTGGCGGTGGCACCAATCTGGTCGATCTGATGCGCAAGGGTGTGGAGCGGCCCTCGGCGCTGGTCGATGTCACCGCACTGCCCGCTACCGTCGAGGCGACGGCAGAGGGCGGGCTGCTGATCGGCGCCGCCGTACGCAACAGCGCCGTGGCTGCGCATCCGCTTGTGCGGACGCAATATCCGATGCTGGCGCGGGCGATCCTTTCCGGCGCGTCGGCGCAGATCCGCAACATGGCGACCGTCGGCGGCAACCTGATGCAGCGCACGCGGTGCCTGTATTTCCAGGACGCCGCCGCCTCGCGCTGCAACAAGCGCGTTCCAGGCAGCGGCTGCGAGGCGCAGGGCGGGTTCAACCGCTACCACGCGATCATGGGAACGTCGCCTGCCTGCATCGCGACCCATCCCTCGGACATGTGTGTGGCGCTGGCGGCGCTCGATGCCCGAATCCATGTCGCGGGCGCCGCGGGCGCGCGGACCATCCCTCTCGTCAGTTTCCATCTCCTGCCCGGCGACCGGCCGGACATCGAGACCCTGCTCGCGCCCGGTGAGATGATCCTCGCGGTCGAGGTCCCCCCTTCGCCGGTCGCGCGCAACTCCGCCTATCGCAAGGTGCGGGATCGGGCCAGCTATGCCTTCGCACTCGTGTCGGTCGCAGCGGCGCTGTCGGTGCGGGAGGGCATGGTGGAGGATATCCGCCTCGCCTTCGGCGGGATTGCACCCAAGCCGTGGCGCGCATTTGGCGCCGAAGTTCTGCTGCACGGAGGGCCGGCCACGCGCGAGGCCTTCGAGGCCGCCGTGATCGAGGAACTTGCCGGGGCGACACCTCCCCCGGAGGCGGCCTTCAAGGTCGAACTGGCGAAGCGCACGCTGGTCGCCGTCCTTACTGAACTGAGCGGGAGCGAGCGATGAGCCGGATGCAGAACGTCGTCATCGAGACCGTTAAGACCGCGCTCGGCTGGGTGCCGGCGCAATGGCTACCGGGCGGCACGCCCGATCCGCTGATCCAGCGCCGCGCGGCGATCGGGCGGCAGGACAGCCGGCTCGACGGGCCGGCCAAGGTGGCCGGGCTGGCGCGCTTCGCCGCCGAGGTACCGATGGAGCGGCTGTGCTATGCGGCGCTGCTCCACAGCACCGTCACGCGAGGGCGCATCGCCCGGCTCGACACCGCCGCCGCCGAGACCGCGCCGGGTGTCGTGCTGGTGGTCACCCATCGCAACATGCCGCGTATCGGCACGCTCGCGCTGATCAGCGTCACCGACCTCTCTGCCGTCGGCAATAGCAGCCTGCCGATCCTTCAGAACGACGAGGTGCGGTACAACGGGCAGGTGGTCGCGGCCGTGCTGGCCGAGACGCAGGAACAGGCCGACCACGCCGCCTCGCTGATCGTGATCGACTATGCCGTTGATGCCGCGAAAACGCGCTTCGACGATGCGAAGGCCGCCGCCCGGACGCCGGCCTCAATCCTCATCGAGCGAAACCACGTTTTGGTCGGCAACGCCGCGCAGGAACTCGACCGCGCGGCGCATCGCGTCGACAACCTCTATCGCACGCCGGGTCACAACCATAACGCGATCGAGCTCCACGCCGTCACCGTTGCCTGGCAGGGCGAGACCCTGCTGGTACATGACACGACGCAGATGATCGCCCCCAGCGCCAACGCGCTGGCCAAGCTGTTCGGGCTGAAGAAAGATCAGGTCCGTGTCCTGTCGCCCTATGTCGGCGGTGGCTTTGGCGGCAAGGGATTGTGGGACCATCAGGTGGTCGCGGTGGCGGCCGCGAAGCTCGTCGGGCGGCCCGTGCGCCTGATGCTGAGCCGCGAGAGCGTCTACCGCATGATCGGTGGCCGCTCGCCGTCGGAGCAGCGCGTCGCCATCGGTGCGGACGCGGAGGGCCGGTTCAACGCCCTCATCCACACCGGCTATTCGGTCATGCCGCCCTATGGCGCCTGCCCCGAGCAATACACGATGTGTTCGCGCGCGCTCTACAACGCCAGGAGCTTCGAGATCGTCCAGCATCATGTCGACCTCGACGTGGTACCCAACACCTATATGCGGGCCCCCGGCGAGGCGATCGGCACCTTTGCCATCGAATGCGCCGTCGACGAGCTTGCGCATCAGATGGGCATCGACCCCATAGAGCTGCGCCGGCGCAACGAGCCCGAGCGGCACCCCCTCAGCGGCACGGCCTTCTCCCAGCGCGCCCTGACGACGGCCTATGCCAAAGGTGCGGAGCGCTTTGGCTGGGAACGCAGGCTTGCCGAGCCCGGCGCGCGGCGCGACGGCGAGTGGCGCATCGGCATGGGCTGCGCCAGCGGGAGTTTCCCCTATGCCCGCATGCCGAGCGCCAATGTTCGCCTCGCGCTGCGCCGCGACGGGACGGTAAACCTGTCCTGCTCGGCGCAGGATATGGGCATGGGCACGGCAACGGTGCAGGTCCAGCACGCCGCCGACCGGCTCGGCCTGCCGGTCGAGGCCATCACCTTCGACATGGGCGACTCGGCCCTGCCCGCCGGAGCGATGGCGGGCGGGTCGTCGCAGACCGTGTCGATCGCGGCCGCGATCATGGCCGCCACCGAAAAGCTCACCGGCGAACTTCTTCGCCTCGCCGGCAATGACAGCCCGATCGCCGGGCTGCGGGCGAGAGACATCCGGCTTGTCGATGCCGGCATCGGCGGTGTCGCGGATACCGGGCGGCACGAGAGCTACCGCTCGATCCTGACCCGCGCGGCGCGGGAGGAGGTGAGCGTAACCGCCGCCGGGAGTCCGCCGCTGGAGATGTTGAAATTCGCCATGCACAGCTCGTCCGCCGTCTTCTGCGAGCTGCGGGTGAGCGAGGTGACGGGCGAGGTTCGTGTCGACCGGCTGCTGGGCTCATTCGATTGCGGGACCATTCTCAACCCCAAAACGGCCGCAAGCCAGTTCAAGGGCGGAATGATCATGGGCCTCGGCCTCGCCCTGACGGAGGAAACCCTGTTCGACCCGCGCAGCGGGCGGATCATGAACGCCACCCTCGCCGATTACCACATCCCGGTTCACCTTGATGTGCCGGACATCGACGTGATCTGGACCGGCATCGCCGACCCGCGATCGCCGCTCGGTGCCCGTGGCATCGGCGAGATCGGCATCACTGGCGTTGCCGCCGCAGTCGCCAATGCGGTGTTCAACGCCACCGGAAAACGCATACGCGACCTGCCGATAACCCTCGACAAGCTGCTTTGAACCCCGCAGCAGGCGGCGGAGCCCGCAGCAGGATGCGGGTTCGTCGGCGTTACGGCAGATGTATCAAAACGTCACCGTCTCCCGGCCTGTTACAAGCCATGACAACATTCGCAACGCATGGGAAACGCTGGCGACATTCGCTTCCTAGCATCGCCTCGTCAGCCGTTTGAGCGGCGGCCGAACCAAGGTGAGCGGATGGGCAGGCACAGTGTGACATCTGCGACTACGCGCGGCCCCTCAAGGCCGAACGGCGGCCCCGGATGATGACAACTGCCCACGCAGCGCTGGCGCCCCCACCAGCCGGTGCGTAGGCGGGAGCGGGACCGGCTGGGGTAACGATGACCCGTCGCCCACCAAGGCACCTCATGCCGGTCTCGCCACCTCGCCCCCGACTCCCATCCATCCGCCCCGCAAGGCGCCCGTAACTCGGCGGCAGGCTTCCAATGCCGCGACGATGGAAAGCACTCATGCCCCGTGACCGCAGGTTCATTGCAGGCGCCGCCCTTTCCCTCACGGCGGCACTCGTCGCTTCCGCCCTCACCTGGCACCTCGCCGTTCCCGCGTTGGAGGCGCAGGCCCAGGCGCAGCCGCCACAGCCGCCGACGGTGCTGGTGTCCTCGCCCGTGGTGCGGGAGACCGTCGACTGGCGGGAGTTCTCGGGTCGCTTCGAGCCCAGCGCGGCGGTCGAGATCCGCTCGCGTGTCTCCGGCCATCTCGATTCCATCGCGTTCCAGGACGGGGCCGTGGTTGAAGCGGGTCAGATCCTGTTCGTCATCGATCCCCGGCCCTATCGTGCGGCGCTGGACCAGGCGCGGGCGCAACACGCGAGCGCCGAAGCGCAGGTCGAGCTCGCCACGCTCGAATTGCAGCGGGCAGAGCAACTGGTCAGCAGCAACGCAGTCTCGCAAGCCACCCTCGACCAGCGCCGCCAGCAGAAGAAGGCTGCCGACGCCGCCCGCGCGCTTGCCGCTGCGGCGGTGAGCCGGGCCGAAATCGAGCTGGGCTTCACCGACGTGCGCGCGCCTTTTGCCGGGCGGGTCTCCAATCGCCGCGTCGACGCCGGCGCCCTGGTGACCGACGGCGCGATGCTGACCACGCTCGTCGCGCTCGATCCGGTCTACTTCGTCTTCGACATCAGCGAGCAGGACCTGCTGGCTTATCAGTCGGCCGCCCGACGAGGTGACGTTCCGCTGCTCAACGGCCGACAGATTCCAATCGAGGCCCGCACCCAATCCGACGAAGGCTGGCCGCTTTCCGGCACACTCGACTTCGTCGACAATCGGCTGGAAGCCGGCGCCGGCACCATCCGCACCCGTGCCGTCATCCCCAACCCGCAGCAGCACATCACCGCCGGCCAGTTCGGTCGCGTGCGGCTTCCCTTCTCCGGCAGCTATCCCGCGACCCTGGTGCCGGAAACCGCCTTGATGACCGACCAGGCCGACCGGGTGGTGTTCACCGTGACGCCGGATGGCACGATACGCTCGTCCAAGGTCGATCTCGGCGCGCGGCAACCGGACGGGATGCGCATCGTGCGCAGTGGCGTCGGCCCGGAGGACCGCGTCGTCGTCAGCGGGCTGCTGCGCGCGCGCCCCGGGCAGAAGGTGACGGCCAAGCCGGTGGAGGGTGAACCTCGGGCCGCAGCGCTCGCCGGTCCGACCGGCGGCTGAGGAGACGCCCCATGCGCCTCGCCCATTTCTGCATCGAGCGGCCGATCTTCGCCGGCGTGATGTCGATCCTCATCGTGCTGATCGGGCTGGCGGGCTATGTCACGCTGCCGCTCGCGCAATATCCCGAGATCGCGCCGCCCACCGTCGTAGTGAACGCGCAATATCCCGGCGCGTCGGCGGAGGTGGTGGCCAGCACCGTCGCCGCGCCGATCGAGCAGGAGATCAACGGCGTCGAGGACATGCTGTACATGTCCTCGCAGGCCACCGGCGACGGGCAGCTTTCCATCACCGTCACCTTCGCCCTCGGCACCGATGTCGACGAGGCGCAGGTGCTGGTGCAGAACCGCGTCGCCGTCGCCGAGCCACGCCTGCCGGAGGAGGTACGCCGTCTCGGCGTCACCGTGCGCAAGACCTCGCCCGACCTCATGATGGGCATCCAGCTGCTGTCGCCGGACGGATCGCGCTCGCAGCTCTATCTCGCCAATTACGCCACGCTGCAGATCCGGGACGCGCTGCTGCGCATCTCCGGCGTGGGCGACGTCCGGCTCGCCGCCTCGCGCGACTACGCCATGGTGGTGTGGCTCGATCCGGACCGCGTCGCCGCGCGCAATCTGACGGCGGGCGAGGTGGTCGAGGCCCTCCGCGCGCAGAATGTGCAGGTCGCCGCCGGCGTCGTGAACCAGCCGCCGACCCCCACGCAGGGGGCGTTCCAGCTGAATGTCGAAGCGCTTGGCCGGCTGTCGGAACCTGCCCAGTTCGAAGACATCATCGTCCGCACCGACGCGGAGGGCCGCGTCACCCGCGTGCGCGACATCGCCCATGTTGAGCTGACCGCGCAGACCTATCGCGCCGGCGCCCGCTTCGATGGCCGCCCGTCGCAGCCGATCCTGGTCTATCAGCAGCCCGGCTCCAACGCGCTCGACACCGCCCGGCGCGTCGCGGCGGAAATGGAGCGGCTCGGCGCGCGGCTGCCCGAGGGCGTGGCCTACGAGATTCCGTTCAACCCGACGCTGTTCATTCAGGAATCCGTCGACGCGGTTTATGTGACCCTGGCGGAGGCGATGGTGCTGGTTGTCGTCGTCGTCATGCTGTTCCTGCAGAGCTGGCGTGCCGCGCTCATCCCCATCCTGGCGATTCCGATCTCGCTGATCGGCACTTTCGCGGTGATGGCGGCGCTTGGCTATTCGCTGAACAATCTTTCGCTGCTCGGCCTGGTGCTGGCGATCGGCATCGTGGTCGACGACGCCATCGTCGTCGTCGAGAACATCGAGCGGCATCTGGCACGCGGCCTCTCGCCCAAGGAGGCCGCCCATGTCTCGATGGACGAGATATCGGGGGCGCTGGTCGCCATCGCGCTGGTGCTGTCCGCCGTCTTCATCCCGGCGGCGCTGGTGCCGGGCATCACCGGCCAGTTCTTCCGGCAGTTCGCCGTCACCATCGCCGTCTCGACTCTCATCTCCGCCTTCGTCTCGCTCACTCTCAGCCCGGCGCTCGGCGCGCTGCTGCTCAAGCCGCATGGCCACCACACCACGCGCAGGCGCGGGCCGCTCGGCTGGGTTCCCCGCGCAGCGTCGGCCTTCAACGCCGGCTTCGACCGGTTGTCCCACGGCTATGGCGCGCTGACCCGGCGCGTGCTGCGCGCGGGCGCCTTCGTGCTGGTGCCCTATGCCGCCCTGCTGGCCCTTACCGCATTCCAGATGGACCGAACGCCCCGCGGGTTCATCCCGGAACTCGACCAGGGCTACTTCATCACCTCCGTGCAACTTCCACCCGGCTCCTCGCTCTCGCGCACCGAAGAGGTGATGGGCGACCTGTCGACCCGATTGCAGGAAATCGAAGGCGTCGCCCATGTCGTCACCATCGCCGGTCTCGACGGGGCCACCTTTACCAATGCGTCAAACAGCGGGATCGGGTTCGTGATCCTTGCCCCCTTTGCCGACCGCACCGGCCCCGGTCTCGGAATCGACGCCATCATGGCGGGGCTGCCCCGGCGCCTCGCCGACCTTACTGAAGCACGCGTCATTCCCATCAAGCCCCCGTCCGTGCGCGGCATGGGCAATGCGGGCGGCTTCAAGATGATGGTCCAGGACCTCAACGGCGCGAGCCCGGCGGAACTTGAGGCGACGATCGCCGCGATCGTGGCGGAAGCGGCGCGCCATCCCGAACTGACCCGCGTCTTCACGCCGTTCAACACCGCGACGCCCAAGCTCTATGCCGACATCGACCGGGTGAAGGCCCAGATGCTCGGCGTGCCGTCGAGCCGCGTGTTCGAGGCGCTGGAGGTCTATCTCGGCTCGTCCTACATCAACGATTTCAACTTTCTCGGCCGAACCTTCCAGGTGCGCGCGCAGGCCGACGGCGCCTTCCGCCAGGACGTCTCCGCCATTGCCAATTTCAAGACGCGCAGCGATTCCGGCGCCATGGTGCCCCTGAGCTCGGTCGCGACCTTCGAGGAGCGCTCCGGTCCCTACCGTGTTCCGCGCTATAATCTTGCGGTCGCCGCGGAGGTGCAGGGCACCGCGACGCCCGGCACGTCGACCGGCGCCGCACTGGACCGGATGGAGCAGATCGCCGGCGAACAGCTGCCGGAAGGCTACAGTTTCGAGTGGACCGAGCTTGCGCTGCAGGAACGGCTCGCCGGCAGTTCCGGGCTGATCGTCTTCGCCGCGTCGATCGTGTTCGTGTTCCTGTTGCTCGCCGCGCAGTATGAAAGCTGGACGCTACCGCTCGCCGTCATGCTGATCGTGCCGATGTGCCTGCTGGCGGCGGTGAGCGGCCTGCTGGTCATGTCGATGGACCTGAATATCCTGGCGCAGATCGGACTTGTCGTGCTGATCGGGCTCGCGGCGAAAAACGCCATCCTTATCGTGGAGTTCGCCCGCCAGCGCGAGGATGACGGCGCGTCCCCGGCCGAGGCCGCCGCCGAGGCGGCCCGCGTGCGGCTGCGCCCGATCATCATGACATCTCTGGCCTTCATTCTGGGGGCGCTGCCGCTGGTCCTCGCCGAGGGCGCCGGCGCCGAACTCCGGCAGGTGCTCGGAATCTCGGTGTTCGCCGGCATGCTCGGCGTCACCTTCTTCGGCCTTATCTTCACCCCACCCTTCTATGCGATGTGCCGGCGGATCAGCCGTCGCCCGGTGAAGGCAGACCCGGCACTGGCCGTCGAATAAACGGCCAGCATTTCCCGCGCCATTCGCTCGCGCAGGCTGTCCCGGCCATCGCGCGCGTCGGTGCATGGCCGCCCCCAACCCGCCACGGCCAATGGCCGTCACGCCCGGGCCGCCGGCCGTGCGGGTTGCCATGATCGTTGATATTCAAGGAAGAACGGGAATGGCGGGCCGCGAGCGACCAAGAAGAGAATTATGTGTACGCCATAGCCCTATAGGGTGTGTTGACCCATACCTGCCTCTCGGCTGTTCCTTCAGCGACGTCCGCATTGCGCCCCGATTTCGGCCATTGATCGGGTAACGGCCGCCGCCCAAAACGAGACATTAGCAAGGTTGGGCACGCAGGCACCTTTGCGATGCCAGCAGCCATTGGCCCGTCTCCCTCTTGCGGACGGTCGACTGCACAAAGGGCCGAGCTGTGCAGGTCGCAATGCCCGATACCGACTTTCGGTTGGAATAGAGGTGTACAGACACGGAAACTCGGCAGCAGTTGCGCTGCATCTAAACATGTCCCCTGGATTACCCTCGCTGAGACGCTGGGATACCGACCAGGAAACGAAGGACGCGCAAGAGCGGTTCAGCGAGGCGCAGATCGTCGGGATCGTGAAGAGCAACAGACGGCGAACCGGATAGAAACGGGATCCGAGCGAGGGAATTCCAGGAGCAAGGCGCGCGGAACAGCCGGTCGTTCGCGGGATTTGGATCTGAGACACTGCTTCGTTCGCCCCACAACGCGCGCAGCATCGCTCGACTACTTGCTCGTGGCCGATGCTCCCACCGCCAATGCTTCGTCATGCGTGGCGACGGCGAGCGGCAGCCGGACCTCGAAGACGGCCCCCCGCCCCTCGCTGTTGCGTCCCTGCAGGGAACCTCCCGCGCTCTCGACAATGGTCCGGCAGATGGCGAGGCCGATGCCGATGCCCTCGTGTCGGGTGGTGAAGAAGGGATTGAACAGTTTGGCCAGATTGTCCTGCGAAATGCCGCTGCCACGATCGCGCACGCTGAGAGCGACGAGATCCTCTCCCTCACGCCGTAGCGTTATGTCCAGTAGGCGGTGCTCCTCGGGCGTCGCGCTCATGGCATGCATGCCGTTGGTCATCAGGTTTATGACTACCTGCTGGAGTTCCACTCGGTCAGCGATGACGTGGGCGCCCGTGCGGCCGAGGTCCATTTGAACGCGCGTCCCTGTCGCCAGCACTTCCCGGTCGAGCAGTCGGACCGCCTCTTCGACCACCTGCCGCAACTCCACGCTCTGAGGCTGGCGGCGGACCTGCCGCAACTGTTCGCGCGTGCGCTGGACGATCTCGCTGGCCCGGATACCATCCTTCACCGCCCGCTCGGCCGCACGCGTCGCCGCCTCGATATCGGGCACCTCGCGCTGGAGCCAGCGCATACAGGCCTGCACGCTCATGATGACGGCGCCGATCGGCTGGGCCACCTCGTGCGCGATGGAGGCTGAAATGGCGCCCACAGTCGAGATGCGCCCGACACGCGCCAACTCCTGCTGCGCCGCCATAAGAGTTTCGCGGGCCGCCTCGCGCTCGGTGATGTCGAGCATAGCCCCGCTCACGCGGCTAAAGGATGCTTCATCGTCGGGAAGTGTCATCAGCAGCAGCGCCGTGAGTTCGCGCCCCTGACACGTCCGCAGCCGCAACTGGGTTTCGATGTGAGCTGACTGCCCCCGGATGGCCGTCTCCAGCGCTGTCGTCAGCGGCGCAGAATCGACCAGAAACCGGTTGATTGGCCCCAGCACATCCGCCTTGCTCTCGGCCGACAGAAGCCGCACCATCGCTTCGTTCCCATTGACGAGGCGGATGCTTTCGGGTGGATGGTCGAGGGTGGCCCTCCGGTGCAGCGCATGGCGCCGGCCCGCTGATCCCGGGGCGACCCGTTCTTCCAGCGCCTCTTTCCATCCGGCGAGGTCCATCTCGTACAGCGAGATATGGGCCTGCTCGAAGAGCGAGCGATAGCGCTTCTCACTCTGCGCCAGCGCCTCCTGCGTTCGCCGGCGCGCGCTGAAGCCGAACGCACTCAGGCTCACGCCGCCAGTGACGGCGAGATAGAAGCCCACGGCCGCCAGCCCGCTGTTCTGCGCCAGGGCCTGCGCGATCATTGGAGAAAAGGCCCCTCCAAGGATCCCCCCGAAATTGAAGGCTACGGAGGTACCAGAATATCTCACCCGAGGCGGAAAAAGCTCCGGCAGCCAGGCAGCGAGCGGTCCATTCACGAATCCCATCACGAACAGGGCGAAAGCGAGGAAGCCGAACACCATCGCCAGCGATCCGCTGCCTAGCATCGGCGAGAGCACGATGCCCGCCAGAACCGTGCCGACACAGCCGACGCTAAGAATTGACTCGGGGTTGAAACGGTCTGCCAGCCAGCTGGCGACGATGATGCTGCCGGCCATGAACAGGATGGCGCCGAGCTCCGCCAGCAGAAAGGTCGAACGCGTGTAACCGAGCGTCGTGGTACCATAGCCGAGCGCGAAGGCCGTAGCCGTGTAATAGAGCGAAAAACAGGCGACGACGCCGAAGGTGCCGATGATGACTTGAAACGGGTAGCTTCGAAGCAGCTCCAGCAACGGCACCCGCGGCGGCGGCGCCTGTGCCAGCGCTTCCGCGAATTCACGGGTTTCAACAAGGTTGATCCGAACCCAAAGACCGATCCAGACCAGCGGCAGGCTGGCCAGAAAAGGCACGCGCCAGCCCCAGTCGCGAAACTGGCCCGGGTCGAGGACAAGGGTGAGGAGAAGGAAGAGCCCGTTGGCGATGATAAAGCCGAGCGGCGCGCCAAGCGGCGCGAACATGGCGTAGCGGGCGCGCCAGCCGGACGGCGCGTTCTCCAGGGCGAGCAGCGTCGCGCCGGTCCATTCTCCGCCCAGTGCCAGGCCCTGCCCCAGGCGAAGCAGGCAGAGAAGCAACGGCGCGAGCCATCCCGCCAGCGCATAGGTCGGCAGAAAACCAATAGCCGCTGTGGACCCGCCCATGAGCAAGAGCGAGGCGACCAACGTCGTCTTGCGGCCGATGCGGTCGCCGAAATGACCGAACACCGCGCCGCCGAGCGGCCGGGCCATGAAGGCGAGGCCGAAGCTCGCATAGGCTCCGATCAGTTCCATCGACGGCACCGAGGCGGGGAAGAAGAGCGGCCCGAAGATCAGGCTCGCGGCCGTAGCGTAGATATAGAAGTCATAGAACTCGATCGTCGTACCGACGAGGCTCGCGAAAAGGATGCGGCGGACATTCTGGCGTGGGGCAACCGGCGCGACAGACCCCATCAGAAGGGCCCCAATGCAGTACGTTTCATGATCCGGGCCGCGAATTACGATCAGATCAAGTCGTCACGCCCGATATGCGCGCCGACATACCTGTCACTATGTATGAAGTGAGACCGTTAATCCTCATTTCACGGAAATGTACAGGTCCGGAAGCAAGAACGTCCGTTATCCTTGCAATTTTGTCCTGAGATAAGCTGTTACGCCACGGCGTTATCGTATCAATCTGCGCGGCAGTCTGACGAGCGCATGGGCGACGGCCCATGGCTGTCAGCCGGATCGCAATCGGGGCACAGCATGAAGAAGACGACCGCCACCTCCTCTGCTGAGGCTCCCCTCGTGATCATCGTCGATGATGACGAAGGCATTCGGGACAGCCTCGTCGATATCCTGCGTTCGGTGGGGATTGAGACGACCGCCTTTGGCTCCACAACCGAACTGCTGTCGGCCACGATCCCCAACCGGCCCGGTTGCCTTGTTCTGGATGTGCGCCTGCCCGGTGCGAGCGGGCTGGACCTGCAGGCGAAGCTCAACGGCATGGGCAACAGGATGCCCATTGTCTTCATGACCGGTTATGCCGACGTACCTATGTCGGTACGGGCCATGAAAGCGGGGGCCACCGACTTTTTGACGAAGCCGTTTCGCGACCAGGAAATGCTCGACGCTGTGATGGCGGCGGTCGAGCGAGACCGCGCCCAAAGGTCCGAGAAGGAAGCGTCCGCGGAACTGGCAGGGCTCGCGGCCACACTCACGCCGCGGGAGGCGGAAGTGATGGCCCTTGTCGTGCAGGGCCTCCTGAACAAGCAGATCGCCTATCAACTCGGGGTAAGCGAAATCACCGTGAAAATTCACCGCGGCAACCTCATGCGTAAGATGAAGGCAACCTCGGTCGTCGACCTCGTGCTGAAGGCGGAACAGATCAAGGCGGCGGCAGCCACCTGACGGAACGGCATAAAGTGCCTTTGCATCAATAGCTTGTGGGACCCAGCCCTCGCCCTCCCTATACGAGGGTATAATTACCGCAGCTCTGCCGTCGCTCCATCTGATGAAAGGATAAATCTCAACGCTTCCAGGGAGCGTCGGTCGTGACGTTCGGCAAGAAATTCGTGGCCATTGTGGATGACGACGAGGCTTTTCTCGACGCCACCGCTGAGTTCCTTCGGTCCGTCGGCCACGAGACGCTTTCCTACGCGTCGGCGGAAGACTTCCTGCAACGTGCGCCGATGGGAGAGATTGCCTGCGTGCTTACGGATGTAAACATGCCCGGCATGAGCGGGCTCGACCTGCAGGACATCATCCGCACGCGTCACCCGCACCTGCATGTGATTGTCATGACCGCGCTCGCCGACAAAATGATCGAGCGGCGCGCATCGGCCGGCGGCGCGGCATGCCTGCTGCGAAAGCCCATTCTGGCCGACGCACTTCTCCGCTGCATCGACGCGGCTGGCTGATGACCCATCGCCCGATCGCCGTCCCGCAACGGCGCCGACTGGCGTGAGCTTTCGGCACAGCGTCGGCGCGTCACTTCTCCACGACGCCCTGCCACCTCTCCCATGTCGTTCGACGCGCAGTATCGCAGGATGCGAGCGGGCGGCACCGCGCGCTGACAAGGCGTCTTCGGCCCCGTGCCAGCGCGTCCAGCAAAAGATGATCCGCATGAACCGAAACCTCGGTATAGGAAAGCTTCGTTCGTGTCTAGATTTGGAGACCGGGTAGATGATTATGAGGTGAAAGCTGTGACGATAGTCTATTTCCATCGGATCGCGATGCACTTCCGCAAGCGACGATAAGGAGAACGAAGATGAACGCGAAGATGATCACCGTTGTCGCCCTGTCCGGCTTCCTCGCTGCCGGCGTCCTGTCCGCCAAGGCTGCCGACGGCCGGGACCCCTCGCTGGATGGCCGCCAGAGCGTACAGAGCACCCTTCTGGAAGGCCGCAATGCCGCCGTCGCGGTTGACGGCCACATCGTCACCAATGAAGACGCCGCCATCCGCGCGCAGATCGAGGGTAACGTCCGCTCTTCCAACTGAGCGCGACCTCGACAGCTCAGAAGCCGTGAATACGGCCGACCCAGAAGATCTCTGGGTCGGCCGTACTGCGTTCTACGCCCTATCGCCCGCCAGCTCGGCTGCCGCCCAAGCCGACGCCGCCGCGACGTCCGGCGCCGATCCGCTACTGATGGCGCCAGCGTCGACGCACGGAACCGGCCTCTGCCTGAAACTCTTGTGCTCCCCGCTCATCCGGGACGGGCCGTACCCGTCACACCCACTGAGACGGCATATTCCACGTCACGCCACCACTTCCAGCATCTTGGGGCCGACGCGCACCTAAACCTCGGTATAGGAAAACGTCCTTCGCGCCTAGATTTGGGAACGGGGTAGATGATTATGAAGTGAAAGCCGCGGCGCTAGTCTCTTTTCATCGGATCGCGATGCACTTCCGCAAGCGACGATAAGGAGAACGAAGATGAACGCGAAGATGATTACCGTTGTCGCCCTGTCCGGCTTCCTCGCTGCTGGCGTCCTGTCCGCCAAGGCCGCCGAGGGCCGGGACCCCTCGCTCTACGGCCGTCAGACCTTGCAGGCGACGGTTCTGGAAGGCCGGAACGCCGCCGTGGCGGTCGACCGCACCATCGTCAGCAATGAAAACGTGGCCATTCGTGCGCAGATTGAGGGCAATTCGCGCTCCTCCAACTGATCGCGACATCTACCCACAGATAACCGTGAATACTGGCCGATCCAGAAGAGTTCTGGGTCGGCCGTACTGCCTCATCCATGCATTGCCGACCAATTCTCCAGCCATCCACAATCGCAGCGAGCGGCATGCGAAGCCGAAAGAATGGCCGGAAAGGGCGTTTCTACGTCCTACGAGCCGAACTGGAGCGGTTCTAAAACGGTTCCACTCGCAATTCGGAGGACGCCAGCATGCCGCGCATCAACGTCAATGGCCGGGATTATGATGTCTCTGTCGAAGCCGATACGCCGCTCCTGTGGGTGCTGCGCGACACGCTCGGCCTGACCGGAACAAAATATGGCTGCGGCATCGCGATGTGCGGCGCATGCACCGTGCTCATGGATGGTGAAGCGACGCGCTCCTGTCAGGTTCCGCTGGAGAGCGTCGGCAACGCCGAAATCCGCACAATCGAGTCGATCGAACAGGACGAGGTCGGGCGCAAGGTGGTGGAAGCCTGGGCGGGGCTCCAGGTGCCGCAATGCGGCTACTGCCAGTCCGGTCAGGTCATGGCGGCCACCGCCCTGCTGAAACAGATCCCCCACCCTACTGATGCCGATATCGCCGACGCGATGACCAATCTGTGCCGCTGCGGCACCTATAACCGCATAGCTGACGCCGTCCGCCAAGCGGCGGCGGCGTGAGGGGATCGCCATGAACATGCTCGCCATGATTAATCCGGCCCAGGCCGTGCGGCTGATGAACCCGGACGGCATCACCAATCTCTCGCGTCGGCGCTTCCTCGGCGTCGGCGCCGGTGCGCTGGTGCTTGGCGTACTGCTGCCCGGTCTCTCCCCCCGCGCCGTCGCGGCCGTGCCCATGGGGGAAGCGGTCAAGCCCGGCACGCGCGTGCCGGCCTTCCTGGTCATCGGCGCGGACAATTCCGTCACGCTGCTCAGCCCCTTCGTCGAAGGCGGGCAGGGCATCAGCACCGGCCAGGCGCAGATCGTCGGCGAGGAGTTGGATGTGAACCCGAGCCGGTTCGTCGTCGAATGCGCGCCGCCGGGGCCGGACTATGCTGTAGTGGGCGGTCTGCGCATGACCGGAGGCAGTTTTTCCACGCGCTCCAGCTATGACGTGCTGCGTCGCATCGGAGCGACAGCGCGCGACATGTTCATCCGCGCCGCCGCCGCAAAGCTGAAGGTGGCTCCCGACACGCTGAGCACCGAGGACGGCGTGGTGATCCATCAGGGCAGCGGCCGGCGCGTCCCCTATGGCGACATCGCGAAGCAGGCGATGGCGCTGGAGCCCGCAGTGTCAGTCGCGCTGCGCGATCCTGCTACCTTCCGCTATATCCGCCAGCCGGTGCCGCGGCTCGATGCACGCGACAAGTCGACGGGTAAGGCTGTCTACGCCATCGACCAAAAGGTGGCGGGCATGCTCTATGCCGCCATACAGCACGCGCCACATCTCGGCACCGATCCCCGCAGTATGGCCAATGAGGCTGCCGTCAAGGGGATGCCGGGCGTGCATGCCATCCACACGCTTCCCGGTGCCGTCGCGGTGACGGCCGATAGCTGGTATCGGGCCCGCAAAGCCGTCGAAGCCCTGGAGGTGACGTGGAACGACCCCGCCCCGACCGGGCTCGAGACGGCCGCTGCTGATTATTCATCACAGGGCCTGCTTGCCGCGCTCAAGGCGGCGAGCGGTTCCGGGGCGTCGGCGGAGAAGGCAGGCGACGTCGATGCGGCCTTTGCTTCGGCGGCGAAGGTGATCGAGGCCGAGTATGATGCGCCCTATCTGGCCCATGGCCAGTTGGAGCCGCCCTCCACCATCGCTCGCTTCAACCCGGACGGAACGCTCGAACTCTGGATGCCCAACCAGATGCCGGAGCTGTTCCAGCTCCTCGCGGCGCAGACGGCTGGCATCCCCCAGGACAAGGTGATCGTCCATTCGCCGATCCTCGGCGGCTTCTTCGGCCGCCACTTCGCCTATGGCCCGGGCAACCCTTTCCCGCAGGCGATCCTGTTGGCGAAGGCGACGGGCAAGCCGGTCAAGGTGCTGTGGTCGCGCGAAGAGGAGTTCAAGCGCGACGCTCTGCGCCCGCTCAGTTTCAGCCGCTTCAGCGCAGCGCTGGACAAGGCCGGCAAGCCGGTGGCGATCAAGGTCCGCACCGTCGGCGAAGGCCCGCTCGCGCGCTATTTCGGCGCGGTCTTCGGCGGGCCTATCGATCCTTCAGCGGTGGAAGGCATTGTCGAGAAGCCCTACGCGATCGCGAACCGCTCCATGGAATACGTCAAATTTCCTCATCCGGTAACCATCGCTTTCTGGCGCTCGGTCGGCCATTCCATGAACGACTATTTTTACGAGAGCTTCCTCGACGAGATCGCCGACGCCGGCGGACAGGACCCCTATGCGCTGCGCCTGGAACTGCTGAAGGATCAGCCGCGCCATCTCACTTTGCTGCAGAAGGTCGGCGCCCTGTCGGGCGGCTGGAAGCGCGGGCCCTATGAAGCGGAAGGCGGCCGACGGGCACGCGGCATCTCCATGGCCTCGCCCTTCGGCTCGGAGACCGCGACGATTGCCGAAGTGTCGCTGCGGGATGGTGAGGTGCGGGTGCACGATCTGTGGATCGCCTTCGATCCCGGCAGCATCGTCAACCCGGCGATCGTGAAGTCGCAGGTCGAATCCGCCGCTGCGCTCGGCCTGTCGGCGACGCTGTTCGAGCAACTCGCCTATGTCGACGGTGTTCGGCAGTCCTCGAATTTCGACACCTACCCGATCCTGGGCCGCGAACACATGCCGGCCGTGCATGTGGAGATCGTCGAAAGCGGCGCTCCGATGGGCGGGGTCGGCGAGCCAGGCCTGCCGGGTGTCGGACCCGCTGTCGTCAACGCCGTGGCCGCGCTCACCGGCACCCGCGTGCGCAGCCTCCCGCTTGCCAAAGTAAAGTTCAGTGCCTGAGGACGCTCGGGACGTGCCGCGCTCCCGCAGGGGGGCGCGGCACCGGCCGTGCTCACGGAGATCAGCCACATGCGGAAGCTTGGCGGGGTGTGGGACCCCTTCGACGACTATGTCGTCGATTTCGCCCTTGCCGCGCGGCGCCGTGGTGAGCGCATCTGCCTCGTCACGCTCGTCGCCATCGAGGGAGCGTCACCGCGCCCGCTTGGCGCCCAGATGGCCGTTGCGGAAAGCGGTGAATGGGTCGGCTATCTCTCCGGCGGCTGCGTCGAGCGGGCCGTCATTGCCGAGGCGGTGGAGGCGATCAGAGCCGGTCTGAACCGCCGGGTGCGGTATGGCCGCGGTTCGAAATATCTCGATATCCGGCTTCCCTGCGGCAGCGCCATCGACCTGCATTTCGATGTGCAGGTTTCCGTCGGTGACCTTGAGGCGATCGAGCGGCGGCAGGGCGAGCGCCGCGACGCCTCTCTCCATCTTGCCGACGCATCCGTCGGACCGGAACGGCCCGGCCTGATCCGCCGCTACCCGCCACGTCGAAGGCTGATCCTTCTCGGCATAGGGGCTGCGCCGGTCTGCCTCGGCAAGCTGGGACACGCCACCGGTCTCGAAGCGCTTCTGTTCTCCCCCGATGCGGCCACCCGGCAGGCGGGCCAACGCGCAGGTGTCGCGACGTTCGCCATGAACCGCGCCGAGGCCATGCCGGACATCCGCCTGGACCGGCACACGGCGGTCGTCCTCATGTTCCACGACCATGACGTGGAACTGACCCTGCTCTCCCGCATCCTGCTCGGCGACAGCTTCTATGTCGGCGCGATGGGCAGCCGCCGCACGCACGAGATCCGCCTGGCCGCGTTGCGCGACGCAGGGATAGCCGAAGCGCGCCTGCAACGCATTCACGGGCCCGCGGGCCTCTTCGCGGGTGCCAAGAGCGCACCCGCGATCGCCGCCGCCATACTGGCGGAGATCATGATGTCGGAAGGCGAGCCGCTTCTCGTCGAGTCCGGTGAACGCCAGTCCACCGTCGCCTGCGGATAGTTCCGCTGCCGAGCCGACATTGTTGGCCGGAAACAAGGCAACTACGGCATGTAAGCACCGGCTTTGGCGGTCCTAATGTCCAGAGCTGGATCGCTCTACATCCGAGCGGACCATTTCTTCTGGAGGCTGTCATGTCCCGTCTAAGTGATTTCGTCATCGAAGCGCATGGTGGCTTGCCGCGCTGGCTGCAATTCACGCAGCTCTCGGCCGACCTCGACCAGGGTGGCGTGCTGTGGGGGCTTAAAGGGCAGCCCCACACGCTGGAACGTACGGGCGTCACCGTCGGCCTCAAGGCGCAATGGGCTTCGCACGGCCCCTTCGGGTCCGACGGACGCCGCTCGCGCTTCGAGCCCGGCCGCGTGGCGATCGAGAACGCGGACGGCATGGTGCTCGAGGAATTGCTGCTGCCCAGAGAGAGCTTTGCCGGCCATACGCTGCAGACGCCGTGGAGCGAGTTGCAACTGGCTTACTTCGCCGGCTGCGCCATGTGGGCGTACCTTACCCTCCCGTTCCTCCTCGCCTGGCCCGGGGTGGAATCGGAGGAACTGGAGCCGTGGCCGACCGATAGCGGCGACTTGCGCCGCCTCGCTGTGCGCTTTCCCGCGACAATTGCCACCCACAGCACCCTGCAGACCCTCTATTTCAACGGCGACGGCCTGCTGAAGCGCCACGACTACAATGTCGAGATCGCCGGCAACACGCCCGGCGCCCATTTGGTCAGCGACTATATCGAGGTTTCCGGCATCAAGATTCCGACGCGCCGGCGGATCTTCGCCCGTCAGCCCGACGGGAGTTTTAGTCCCGAGCCGCTTGTCGTCTCGATCGACCTGTCCAATATCCGCTTGGCCTAGTCGCGATTGCTAGATGGTGGCGAGGGGCCCCGCATCGTTGCGAAACGCACGGGGAACCTCGCCATGCACCCGCGTGAAGGCGAGACGCATCCGCTCCCTGTTTTCAAAGCCAACCTCGCGGGCGATCTCCTCGATCGGCAGGCGCGACTGGGCCAGCAGCAGTTTCGCCGCCTCGACACGCAGCATCTCGACAGCCTTGGCCGGGGTTGTGCCGGTTTCGGCCCGAAAGAGCCGGGTGAATTGACGCGGACTCAGGCTCGCGGCATCCGCCAGTTCGTCAATGCCCAGCCGCGCTTTGAGGTTTGCACGGGCGAAGTTGAGCGCGCGCTGCACCCGATCCTCGCGGGCATTCAGATCCAGCAGGGCGGAATGCTGGGACTGGCCGCCGGACCGGCGGTGATACATCACCAGGCTCTTCGCCACCGTACGAGCGATCTCCACGCCATGATCCCGCTCGATCATACCGACCACGAGGTCGATCCCCGCCGTCATACCGGCCGACGTCCAGACGGTACCGTCCTCAATGAAAATCTTGTCCATGTCGACACGGCAGCTCGGAAAACGCTCCTGCAGCGACCTTGCATGACGCCAATGGGTCGTCGCCCGGCGGCCGCTCAGGAGCCCGGCGTCTCCCAGGATGAAGGCGCCGAGGCAGATCGAGGCGACCCGCCGCGCATTCTCGGCGGAGGAGCGCAGAAGCCTGACCAGACCGGGCGATGCGGTGGGGATCTCCATCCCCGCACCCACGATCAAGGTGTCGTAGATCTGTTCGTCCAGCCGCTGCGTCAGCACCGGCGTGCCCGCGGATGACGTGATTGCGCCCCCTTCCTCCGATACGACGTCGAGCTGATAGAGCGTCTGACCCGCTCGCTTATTGGCAACCTCGAACGCCGCGACCGCGGCAAGCCCGATCAGCTGGAAATCCGGGGCTACCACAAAGCCGATCTTCATTTTTCGTCTCCATCACGCATGGGCGGCAAGATGGTCTCCGTGCGCGCGCTCTGCCAGCCGCGTGGCAGAAATGATGACATCTACGTCCTGTCCACAGCACGGCACGTATTGCTACCTCTGCCGAAGGTCGTCAGAAGGCGAAGAAACCATCATGCACGCCGGCGTTCCTGACCGATTTCAACGGCGTATTCCATGCCAATAATCGCCAGATCAGCATGCGACCGGCGCGCGAATGTGCTCCTGGACGCGGGGCCGGGATCGTCGCGGTGTTCAGCCGCACCGAGGAGCAATAAATCGGCTGGAAGCGATGCTGCGTGGCACGGTCAGAGGCTGGCCCTCATCGGCGCGTCAAGCGTTCCGCATCCTCATGCCAGTGCATGAGGGGCGCATGCCCCCTCTGACCATCAACGGTGCGCGGAGCAGCCTGGCGGCGGCCGACGGCGCGGCCAAGCTGCGTGCTGGAGCAACCACGGGCCTCATCGCGTCCCCCGCCCCCCGTGGCGGCGGGCAGCCCTGCCCTTCAGGAGCGGCTGTATGAAACTCTATGTCCATCCCGGCGGGAGCTCGCTGTCCGTGCATATCCTTCTACATGAGATTGGCGCGCCGTTCGAACTCGAAGTCGTCAATGTCACCGCCAAGCAGAGGGCGGACGGCGCCGACTACCGCGAGATCGCCCCACGCGGAATGGTCCCGCTGCTGGAACTCTCTTCAGGGGAAAGGCTGACGGAAAATCTCGTCATCGCTCAGTATATCTGCGATGCCGCAGACCGCACCGACCTGATGCCGGCGGCCGGCACACTGGCGCGCTACCGCGTGATGGAGTGGCAGAGCTTCGTGGCAGCGGAGCTGCACAAAAGCTTCATCCCCCTGAACTGGAAGATCGACGCGCCGATGCGCGAATTGGTGCTCGCCCGCATCCGGGGGCGGCTGGCCCTAGCTGAACGGGGTCTCGCCGGGCCCTTCCTCACCGGTGAGACGTTCACGGCGGCGGACGCCTATATGTTCGTCATCGCCAGTTGGACGCGCTTTTACGGTATCGACATCGCCGCCTTTCCGCGCCTTGCCGCCTTCCTTCGATATGTCGGCGAGAGACCGTCCGTGCGGGCCGCGCTGAGGGCGGAAGGTCGCGGAATGGTCAGGCTCGACGATCCGGAACCAGCCCCCTGATCACCCTGTATCCTTGACAGGGAACCGTCCATCGAGCCGAACGACGCGCGCCGTTCCGCCTGACGCGTGCTGAGCCCGCAGGGCCGTGCCTAGGCGACGGCCGGGGAAAGCGCCACCGAGACCGACGTCGTCCCGAATGTGGTCGAGCTGGTCATCGCGCGCGCTCAACGCACTCATCGATCACCGCTGCATGGCCACCCATCGGCGATGGGCGGGAGGCCCGGCCTGGGCGGGTGCACTTGCTGCTCCGCTGTGCGTCAGGGCGCGCGCGTTGATCGTGCAAGCCGTCGGGCGACGCCGCCACCACCGGGCGTGCCTTTTGGATACGGCCACTTGCCTCCATCGCGCAGCGCTCGAGTGCAAGTAATTTCAACAGAATGACTTGATTATCCGCTTCGAATTCTTTTCCACAACGCACGAAACGTCCCTTTTCCCGGCATTTATGTCCTTCGAGTTTTTCGATCGCCGCCGATAGTTCTCCCCAAATGCAACGGAGAACAAATGCAATGCACATGATGGACTGGAACGAGTACCGGCAGCAGGTGCTCGCCGGTGTCGGCGACATGGCGAAGCTGAGTGCGGACTCGGTGCGCGGCTACGTGCAGCTGGGCGCGGCGGGCGGGAAGACCGACCATCTCGACGCCAAGACGCGCGAGCTGATCGCGCTGGCCTGCGCCGTGACCCTGCGCTGCGACGGCTGCATCACCGTTCATAGTGAGCAGGCCCTCAAGCTCGGCGCCACGCGCGAGGAGGTCGCCGAGGCGCTCGGCGTCGCCATCGCCCTCAATGCCGGGGCGGCCTTGGTCTATTCCACCCGCGCGCTCGACGCCTTCGCCGCTGCCGGCGACATCTGAGGCGTCACCATGGAATCGCTTTATCGTCAGGCTCTCGTGATCCTTGCCGCGCCGCTGTCCTTCCGGATTGGCTTCGCCGGCATGAAAATCGCCATCGCGATCATCTTCCTCTGGATCGGCGCCCTCAAATTCGTGCCCTACGAGGCCGACAGCATCACGCCCTTCGTGGCCAACAGCCCATTCATGTCGTTCTTTTACGACGCCCCGGGGGACTACAAGACGCACCTCACGCACGAGGGCGAGTTGAACCCGGACAAGCGCGCCTGGGAGACTGCCAACAACACCTATGGTTTCTCGCGCGGGCTCGGCACGGTGGAACTCGTCATCGGCACCCTGACCCTGGCCGGGCTCTGGAATCGCCGGCTCGGGCTCATCGGTGCGGCCCTTGCCTTCGCGACACCCTTTGTGACGCTGTCATTCCTTGTCACCACGCCCGAGACCTGGGTGCCGGCGCTTGGCGATGCCGAGCATGGTTTCCCCTATCTGTCGGGTGCGGGACGGCTCGTGCTCAAAGATGTCGCACTGCTCGCCGGCGCCTGGCTGGTGCTCGCCGCCACGGCCCGCGAACTGCAGATCGAAGCCGACCTCGAAGCCGCCAGGCTCGCCGACAGCGGCTGCTTCATGGAACCGCCTCCGGGCGTCCACCGAAGCTGACCGCATGAGCCACCCAGCGACGTCCACGCCCTCACCCTCAAGGTACGCCATGTCCTACCATCTTCTTATCGACGGCCGCCTGGTCGAAGGTGCGTCGACGCTCGATGTCATCGACCCGACGCGGGCAACCGTCTTCGCCCAATCCCCGCGCGCCGACGCCGCGCAGGCCGAGCAGGCCATAGCAGCGGCGAAACGTGCCCAGCGGGACTGGGCGACGCTGGGTTATGACGGGCGTCGGCCCTATCTTGAACGGATGGCCGAAGCCATGACCGCTCATCGCGACCGCATTGCCGAAACCCTCACCCGCGAACGCGGGGGACCCATCGCTGACTGCCGCGTCGAGGTCGAGCGCGCCACCGCCGCGATCCGCCATTTCGCGGGGCAGAGACTTGAGGACCGCGTCGTGCGGGAGACCGCGCAGGAACTGATCGTCGAGCAGCGCTACCCGCAGGGCGTGGTGGTCGCTATCATGCCCTGGAACCGGCCGATGACGCTTCTCGCCTTCAAGTTTGGCCCGGCGCTGATCACCGGTAACACGCTGATCGTCAAGCCGGCGCCATCGACCCCCCTCAGCACCTTGCTGCTGGGGGAAATTGCCGCGGAGATCTTTCCGCCGGGCGTGGTGCAGACACTGGTAGATGCCAATGATCTCGGCACGCTGCTGACCAGCCATCGCGATGTCGCGCATGTGAGCTTCACCGGCTCAACACCGACCGGCAAGAAGGTGCTCGGCGCGGCGGCCGGCACGCTGAAGCGCTTCACGCTGGAGCTCGGCGGCAACGATGCCGCGATCGTGCTGGACGATGCCGATCCCGAATGGGCGGCGGATCGCATCTTCGCCTCCGCCATGATCAATGCCGGTCAGGTTTGCTATGCCGCCAAGCGCGTCTATGCCCCGCGCCGCCTCTTCCACGCTGTGGCCGGCGCGCTGGCGCGGCGGGCGGCGGCGGCGGTGCTGGGCGATGGGCTGGACCCCGCCACCACGATGGGGCCACTGCAGAACCGCATGCAGTACGAGAAGGTGCTGGAATTCATCGCTTCAGCCCGCGCCGAGGGCGGCACCTTCCTCACCGGCGGCGAGCCCACGGGACAGGGCTACTTTATCCGCCCCGCCATCGTAACCGGGCTGCCCGACAGCGCGCGGCTGGTGCGCGAGGAGCAGTTCGGGCCGGTGCTCCCAGTTCAGGTCTATGATGACCTCGATGAGGCGATCCTACAGGCAAACGACACGGAATATGGTCTGGGCGGCACCATCTGGACCGGCGATGTCCGCCGCGGCATCGCGATCGCCGGCCGCATCGAGACAGGCACGATCTGGGTCAACCAGCACATGTCGCTGCCCTTTGATGTTCCCTTCGGCGGCGCCAAGCAGTCCGGCGTCGGCCTGCAGAACGGTATCGAAGGTTTGGAAGACGTCACGCAGCTGCCGGTGCTCAATGCCCGGCTGGCAGCCTGATGCAACGTGAAACGTCAGGAGAAGATGGTATGAAAACGCTCGACGCATCGAAGGCCGGCACGTTCGCTATTGGCGGCGACCTGGTGGTCAACCGTCTCGGTTTTGGGGCGATGCGGCTCACCGGACCGGGCATATGGGGACCGCCAAGGGATAGGGAAGGCGCCCTGCAGACGCTCCGGCGTCTGCCCGAACTGGGCGTCAACTTCATCGACACCGCCGATTCCTATGGGCCACACGTATCCGAGAGCCTCATCCGGCAGGCGCTTCACCCCTACAGCGCGATCCATATCGCTACCAAGGGCGGCCTCACGCGCCCCGGGCCGGACCAATGGCGACCGCAAGGCGACCCCGACTATCTGGTGCGGCAGGCGGAGGGCAGCCGGGAGCGGCTGGGAGTTGATGTCATCGATCTTTGGCAGCTCCACCGCATAGATCCCAACGTGTCGCGGGAGGCCCAGTTCGCGGCCATCGCCCGCCTGCTCGAACGCGGCGTCATCCGCCGCGCCGGGCTCAGCCAGGTCAGTGTTGAGGAGATCGAGGCGGCCCGCCATTTCTTCCCAGTGGCGACGGTGCAGAACCTCTACAATCTCGCGGACCGCAGCAGCGAGGACGTGGTGGATTACTGCACGCGCGAAGGAATCGGCTTCATCCCCTGGTTCCCCCTGGCCGCCGGCCGGCTTGCCGGGCCGGGATCGCAGCTGGACAGCATCGCCAAGGCGCACGCGGCGACGCCGGGACAGATCGCGCTCGCCTGGCTGCTGCGGCGCAGCCCCGTCATCCTGCCGATACCCGGCACGGCGCAGGTCACGCATCTTGAGGAGAATGTCGGTGCGGCCGCCATCACTCTCGACGACGCGGAGTTCGCGGCCCTCAGCGAAGCGGGCCGGCGCTGAGCCGGCACGCATCTGCTCTCGGCCCGATCCGGCAGGACGCGCGGATCGGTCGGCCTTGAGGCAAGCTGCGGGCCATCCGGCCTGATCGACGGGCCGGCCACTGGCGTTAGTCGGACCGAAATGCGGGAGGCATCTCTAGCGATTCAGTCCCGACGAAATGTGGATCATAAAAGATCTGGGCCACCAGCGGCCGCGAACACCTGCGGACTATCCATCCATGCATAGCGATGCTCTCGGCGCCATTTTTCACAAAGCCAAAGCTGAGAACGAAGATCGCGTCTCGGCAGGCGCTTGATATGCTTGGTACCGCAGTTGCGCACGCACCTTCGAGATGGCATGCCTGCACCACCGCAGCCCGCCATGGCCGTTCCGCGATGAGGTCAGCAGTGCATGAACGGACGGTGAAGCGACGGCGGCTGGCGTTCGTCGGCGTACTGCTGTGCAACGTCCTGGAATGGTATGATTTCGTTATCTACGGCCTGCTCGCCGTCTATCTGGCGGGGGCCTTCTTCCCGCAGCAAAGCGACACGGTGGCGCTGCTGGCGACGCTCGCCGTGTTCGGCGTCAGCTTTGTGATGCGCCCGCTCGGCGGGCTGATACTGGGTGGCTTGGGCGACCGAAAGGGGCGCAAGCCGGGTCTCGTGATCACCGCTGGGCTGATGGGAGCGGCCACCTTCGCGATCGGTATCCTGCCGACCTTCGAGGCAATTGGCCTTGTCGCGCCGATACTGCTCCTGCTGGCACGGCTGGTTCAGGGCTTTTCCGCCGGCGGGGAATGGGGCATCGCAAACGCCTTCCTGCTCGAAGTGTCCCCCGAAGGTCGGCGCGGTTTCTCCACCAGCTTCCTGTCGGTCACCGTCGCGGTGGGCAGCGGGCTCGCTAGCGTGGTCACCGCCATTCTGGTCAGCACGCTTTCGCCCGAGAGCCTTAAGGACTGGGGATGGCGCGTGCCTTTTCTGATCGGTGGTTCGCTGGGGATCGTGGCGCTTTGGTTGCGCACCGGCATGGTCGAAACGCCGGTCTACGACCGGCTGGCCGGGCGTGCCACATCCACCGCTGAGGTGCTGCGGCGGGTACGTCGTCCCAGTCTGACCGTGATCGGTTTCACCATCCACTGGACGGTCTGCTTTTACATCTTCCTCGTCTACATGCCGCTCTTTGCCCAAAGGCATGCCGGCTTGAGCGCGGCGCAGGCGACATGGTCCAACACGCTTTCCCTCGTGGCCATCATCCTGCTCGTGCCTGTGATTGGCAGACTCTCGGATCGATTTGGCCGCCGCCCTTTTCTGCTTTGTTCCTGCCTGCTTGTACTGCTGATGGTCATCCCCACTTTGTGGATGATCGTCGCGCTTCGCAGCTTTCCGCTTGTGGTGTCCATTCAATTGCTTTTCGCCGTTGCCATCGCGCTCTATTCCGGCCCGGCGCCGGCGGTCATTGCCGAGTTGTTTGCAACACCCGATCGTTCGCGCTGGTCGGCCGTATCCTATGCCATAGCGGCGGCCGTGTTCGGCGGGTTCGCGCCGTTTATCGCCGTCTGGCTCACCACAGCACTGGACAGCCCTCTGGCGCCTGCCGGCTATGTGGTCGCCGCTGCGGCGACCAGCCTATTTGTGGTCTGGAACATGCCCGAGACGGCTCACAGGCCGATTTCCTGAGCTGCAACCCGCGCTACTCTCCGGCATCCGCAGGTGACGGCGCGCATCCGTAATAGGCGTGATAGGCGCGGGCGAAGCTGGAATAACCCTCATAGCCGATGCGCCGGGCGACCTCGCTGATGGCGAGATCGCCGCCGCGCAACATTTCCTGCGCTTGCTGCATCCGCCGCGCATGGGCATAGGCGTGTGGCGTGACGCCAAAGAGCTCCCGGAAGCCCTTGGACAGTTCGTTGCGGTTCAAGCCGACACGCTGGACAAGTTGTTCGATGGTCGGCGGATCAGCGATCTCGCGACGATAAATTGCCGCCGCCGTCTCGACCGCCCTTATCTTCGCCTGTGCGCCGATCAGTCGGGGTATCGCGCGCTGGCGCAGGCCGTGCAACTGCGAGACGACGTCGCAGACGATCTCGACAACCTTCGCGCCGACAAAAACGCCGCGCAGCGGCTCTGTATAACGGCAGGAGACGATCTGATCGACCATGGCGATGCCGGCCGGCGAGAGCGGCAGGGAAAGAACGTCCGCCGTGCCGTGCTGCGAGAGGAATATCGGCCTGAAGGCAGGCGGAACGCGGTTAACATCGAGACCGTACCGCTCGATGAAGTGCTGGCGTTCGCAGACGATGAGGATGCCGCGGAGCCTCGTCCCGGCATCGGTATCCGACACGGAGAGCGGAATGTTGCTCACCTGCAGCATATGCGGATTGATGACATCCATGCGCTGGCCAATCCAGCGGCTGTAGCGGCCCGCCACGATGGCCTGGATGCAGACGAGGTCGGTCCGCATCATCTTGAGTCTGTAGGCTTCGGCCACCTCGAAATTCATGACGTGAAGCAGGGTGAAACGGTCGACGCGGCGGTAGCCGTGTTCCTTGGCCCGAAACACGTCATCGGCATGCGCGAACAGGCGGCTGGAGCGCACGAACTCGCCGACTCCAAGGGCCGAGCGCACGGCGCGAAAATCCAGCTGCAATTGGCGTCGCTCGCCCGTCATCTGCGCTCCGCGCCGGCCCTACCGGGATGGGGAACTATCGCGTCCTTTCACGATCTATGTCCAGTTGTCATGCGGGACTGTGCGGCCGTTGGGGAGCGTGCGATCCGCCTCGTTCAGAAGCGCTCCCAGCCGAACGAAACACGTGCAGCCCATCCTCTTCACCACCGCGCACCTGCCGCCACACCAGCAGTTCGGGGCATTTCGCGCCGCCTATGAGGCGATCATGGACATTGGGCCGGGTGCGGATTGCCAAACCTCCTTCGCCATGTCGCAGCGCATCTGGCCACTCGGCCGTCTGGTGCTGACCAGCACCAGCCTGCCGAACCAAGGTCATCCCGTCCGCTGGACCCATCTGCCCGAGGCTGTGCTCGACCACTGGTACGTCATGCTGCCGTGCCGCTTCGACGAGGCGGGGCTGGCGCATTCCAAGCCGGGTGCGCGGCCCTTCATCCACTCACTGGCGCAGCCCCTCACCACGGCGATCGAGGATGATGGGGTTCTGACGCTGTTCGTGCCGCGGTGCCTGCTGGCCGATTCGTGCCTCGACACCCTGCTGGACATGCCGCTTGCCACCGGCCTGGGCACGCTGCTGGCCGACCTGATGCTGGCGCTGGATCGCCGGTTGCCGCTCATCGAGCCCCACGAAGTCGATCACCTCGTCGAGGCGACGCGCTGCTTGCTCATCGCCGCCGCGCGACCGTCCCGCGACCATCTGGCCGAGGCCCAGGCGCCGATGGACCTTGCCCTGCTCGAACGGGCCCGGCGGCTCATCCGGCACCGTCTGACGGAACCGGCGCTCACGCCAGAGGCGATCTACAGGGATCTCGGCGTGTCGCGCTCGCGGCTCTACCGTCTGTTCGAGCCGATCGGCGGGATATCGGCCTATGTGCGGCGTCAGAGGCTGCAGGCGGCGCGGCACGCGCTGCTCGATCCGATGGAGATGAGCCCGATCACGCGCATTGCGGAGCAATGGGGCTTTCCCGATGCGTCCGTCTTCAGCCGCGCCTTCCGGCATGAGTTCGGCGTGTCACCCAAGGAGGCCCGCGAAGCGTCCCGGATGGGACGGCATGGAACAGGCCGCCCGGAAGCCAGCGTGAGCGCCGGCCACATGCCGAGCCTCGCCGAACTCCTCCGCCGGCTCACAGCTTAGCGAGTGTAAGACACCCGCAGAGTAGGCTCGACGGCGGCCCGGCTGCGCAATGCAGAATTCATGCTGCACGTGCGAGAAGTATTCATGATTTTTATCCAGCAGGCCACCATTTTTATTTCATAGGTGTAGCATGTCAGTGCTATGCCTTAGAGTAACGGGTTGAGATTGGGACTCGATGCCAACAATTGGGACGCAGCGCCCATTTATTGGCATGCCAGCTGGTCTATAGGTCGAGCACACGACGCTCCCTGGTTTTTCGAGAGGCGCAACATGGCTGACACCTCCGCCGGCAAACTGTCGCTTCCCGCCCTGACCGCGGTGGTGGTCGGCTCCATGGTCGGCGCCGGCATCTTCAATCTGCCCGGCCGCTTCGCCACCGCCACCGGTCCCTTTGGCGCGATCATCGCATGGGCGATTGCCGGAACCGGCATGTACATGCTGGCGCGGGTGTTCCAGGCATTGGCGGAGAAGCGACCCGACATCGATGCCGGTGTCTTCGCTTACGCCAAGGCGGGCTTCGGCGACTATATGGGATTCCTCTCAGCCTTCGGTTACTGGTTAGGGAGTTGCCTCGGCAACGTGTTCTACTGGGTCCTGATCGGCTCGACGCTCGGGCGCTTCTTCCCCGACATCTTCGGCGACGGCAGCACCGCGACCGCGATCATCGTCTCGCTGGCCGGCATCTGGGCCTTTCATTTCATGATCCTGCGCGGCATTGAGCAGGCAACGGTGATCAACACGATCGTCACCATCGCCAAGATCGTGCCGCTGATCGTGGCGATCCTCGCCTTCGTGTTTTTCTTCAACTACGCGCAGTTCGCGGAGAACTTCTTTGGCGGTGTGAACATGCCGGAAAAGACGCTGCTGGCGCAGGTGCGCGACACCATGCTCATCACCGTCTTCGTGTTCCTCGGCATCGAAGGGGCGAGTGTCTATTCGCGCTACGCCAAGAAGCGCTCGGATGTCGGCACCGCCACCATTCTCGGCTTTGTCGCCGTCACCGGCCTGATGGTGGCAGTGACACTGCTCCCGTATGCCACCGCGCCGCGTGCGGCGATCGCCGGCGTGGCCAACCCCTCGCTGGCCGGTGCGCTCGAGCTCGTGGTCGGGCACTGGGGCGCGGTGTTCATCTCGATCGGCGTGTTGGTCTCGGTGCTCGGCGCCTATCTCGCCTGGTCCCTGATCTGCGCCGAGGTGCTGTTCGCGGCCGCCAAGTCGCAGGACATGCCGAAGCTGTTCGCCGCGCAGAACGGCAACCGCGTGCCCGCCAACGCGCTATGGCTGACCAATAGCGTCGTCTCGCTGTTCGTCGTCTCGACCTACTGGTCGCGCGACGCCTTCAACTTCATGCTCGACATGACAAGCGTAACCTCGCTGCTGCCCTATCTGCTGGTCGCCGGCTATGGCGTGCTGCTGGCGCGCAGCGGCGTCGGCTATGAGACGACCCCCCGGGAGCGTGGTCGCGACCAGATCATCGCCTGGATCGCCGTGATCTACACGCTGTTCATGTTCGTCGCTGCCGGGCTGAAATATGTGCTGCTGGTGGCCGTATTGTTCGTGCCGGGCACGCTGCTTCTCTACTTCTGGGCGCGCCGCGAGCAGAAGGCACGCGTGTTCACCCGCGCCGAGCTGCTTGTCTTCAGCATCACGGTTTTGGCCGCCGCCGTCGGTGTCTACGGCCTTCTCACCGGCACCATCACACACTGATGGACCAGTCATAGGAGCTCCCAGGATGGAAACCCCCTTCGGCGTTCACTCCGAAGTCGGCCAGCTGCGAAAGGTGATGGTGTGCGCCCCCGGACGCGCTCATCAGCGCTTGACCCCGAGCAATTGCGACCAGCTTTTGTTTGACGACGTGCTGTGGGTCGACGTGGCCAAGCGCGACCATTTCGACTTCATGACCAAGATGCGTGACCGCGGCATCGATGTGGTTGAGATGCACAATCTCCTGACCGAGACGGTCGCCCTTCCCGAGGCCAAGGCCTGGATCCTCGACCATCAGGTGGTGCCGAACAATATCGGCGTCGGCTTTGTCGACGAAGTGCGCTGCTATCTCGACGGGCTGCCAAACCGCCAGCTGGCCGAGACCCTGATCGGCGGCCTGTCGACCTACGAGTTTCCCGAAACCATCGGCGGCGAAACGCTGGCGCTGATCCGCGACGCGGCCGGAGTGAACGAATATCTGCTGCCGCCGCTGCCGAACACGCTTTACACCCGCGACACCACCTGTTGGATTTATGGCGGTGTGACGCTCAACCCGCTCTACTGGCCGGCACGGCACGAAGAGACCATCCTCACCACCGCGATCTATAAATTCCACCCGGACTTCGCCGGCAAGGTGAAGGTGTGGTGGGGCGACCCCACCAAGGATTGGGGCCTCGCCACGCTGGAAGGCGGCGATGTGATGCCGATCGGCAAGGGAAACGTGCTGATCGGCATGAGCGAGCGCACCTCGCGGCAGGCGATCAGTCAGGCGGCGGCGGCGCTGTTCGCGCAGGGTGCCGCCGAGCGCGTCATCATCGCTGCCATGCCGAAGCTGCGGGCGGCGATGCATCTGGACACCGTGTTCACCTTCGCCGACCGCGACTGCGTGCTGCTCTATCCCGACATCGTCGACAAGATCGACTGCTTCTCCTACCGCCCGGACGGCAAGGGGGGCGTCGAGCTGCACAGGGACAAGGGCGGTCTCGTCGAGACCGTGCGCGAAGCCTTGGGTCTCAAGGAGATGCGCGTCGTCCACACCGGCGGCAACGACTATATGCGCGAGCGCACCCAGTGGGATTCCGGCGCCAACCTTGTCTGCGCCTCACCGGGCGTTGTTTTCGCCTATGACCGCAACACCTACGCAAACACGCTGCTGCGCAAGGCAGGGATCGAGGTCATCACCATTGACGGCTCCGAGCTCGGGCGAGGGCGTGGTGGCGGGCACTGCATGACCTGCCCGATCATCCGCGACGCGGTGGACTACTGAACGAGCGCCCTCCCTCGTCCCCCAACGGGGAGCGGGAGGGTGCCCCGCCACTGTCGCGCAGGCGCTCGCATGAACAAGCCCACGGACCCGAAATTCGCGCTACCGACCCTGACCGCCATGGTGGTCGGGTCCATGGTCGGGGCCGGCATCTTCTCGCTGCCGCAGACATTCGGGCGGGTCACCGGCGGCCTCGGCGCGCTGATCGCCTGGGGCATCGCCGGCGGCGGCATGCTGATGCTGGCCTTCGCGTTCCAGACCCTGTCGCGTCGCAAGCCGGATCTCGACGCCGGTGTGTTCGCCTATGCCAAGGACGGGTTCGGCAATTATCTCGGCTTCGCCTCTGCGCTCGGCTACTGGACCGTGCGCTGTCTCGGCAATGTGTCCTATTGGGTGCTCATCAAATCGACGCTCGGCGCGCTGTTTCCGATTTTCGGCGATGGCAACACCATTATCGCCGTGGCGGTGTCTTCAGTCGGCGTGTGGACCGTGCATTTCCTCATCCTACGCGGGGTGCGTCAGGCGGCGGCGCTGAACACCCTCGTCACCGTCGCCAAGATCATCCCGATCCTGATATTCCTCATCTTCGTCGGCTTTGGCTTCAACGCCGATGTCTTCGCCGCGAATTTCCGGGGTGGCGCGGATGCCGGCAGCCTATTTGATCAGGTGCGCGGCACCATGCTGGTCACGGTGTTCGTCTTTGTCGGCATCGAGGGCGCCAGCGTCTATTCCCGCTACGCACGCCGCCGCTCAGATGTCGGACTTGCCACGCTGCTGGGATTTCTCGGCGTTCTGTGCCTGCTCGTCCTGGTGACGATGCTGTCCTATGGCGTGCTGCTGCGCCCCGATCTGGCAGCGCTGCGGAACCCTTCCATGGCGGGCGTGCTGCAGGCGGTTGTTGGTCCCTGGGGGGCGGTCTTCGTTTCGGTCGGGCTCATCGTCTCGGTGCTCGGCGCCTATCTCTCATGGTCCCTGCTGGCGGCCGAAGTCCTGTTCTCAGCCGCGCGGATGAAAACCATGCCGGCCTTCCTAGCGGCGGAGAACCCCAACAAGGTGCCCTTTGCCGCCTTGTGGCTGACGAACCTGCTGGTGCAGGTCTTCCTCATCCTGACGCTGTTTTCCGAGCAGGCCTTCCTCCTCGCGCTCAAGCTCACCTCGTCGATGATCCTGCTGCCCTATCTGCTGGTCGCGGCCTACGCGCTGAAACTGGCGTGGAGCGGCGATACCTATGCCGAAATGCCCAAGGGCCGTGCGGGCGATCTGGTGCGCGCCGGTCTCGCGACGCTCTATACCGTTGGACTGATCTATGCGGGCGGATTGAAGTTCCTGCTGCTGTCGCTGGTGATCTATGCGCCCGGCACTGTGCTCTTCATCCTTGCACAGCGGGAGCGCGGCCACCGCGTCTTCACGCCCATGGAGCGGCTGCTGTTCGCTGCGGCCGCTGCCGGCGCGGTAATCGCCATCTTCGGCTTGGCAACCGGGCGCATCAGCGTCTGATCGCCTCGACGGCCTTATAAGAGAATCGTTCAAGCTCGAGACGAGCGCGGGAGCGATCCACCCGCCGAGCGCACCTTCTGAACGCCAAAGAAGGGTCCATTCCAGCCTCAGACATTACATCGGCGACATGTCGGCTTTTCGTTTGTGGTCCCTATAACCAGCCTGCCTGCCATCCCAGCCGAGCGGAGCGAGAGCCGGGAGCCGGGATCGCACACTACGGCCGCGTGCTACGGGTTCGGCAGCGGCCCGCCCATCCCTGCGGCCTCGCCCCCTCCGTCATGCTGAGGCGCCGGCCAGAGGCCGGCCTCGAAGCTCGCAGGCGGTGTGACGCGGCACGCCTCTGCGCCCTTCGAGGCCGGGCTGCGCCGGGCACCTCAGGATGACGGGCCGGGCGCAGCGAGAGCCGGGAGCGCGGGCACATATCGTGACCTCCCGGATCGGCCTACGGCCGTCCGGGAGGCCACTTTGGGGCGGGTGTCTCAGTCCCGCTGCATGTCCGGCGGGCTCGCCTCGGCCACCAGGCTCGCCAGCGCCTCGTCCAGCGTCAGCGTGGTCTGGTTCGGCGAGCCGAGCCGGCGGATGGAGACGGTGCGCTCGGCGGCTTCCTTACGCCCGACGACCACCAGCGCCGGCACCTTGGCAAGCGAGTGCTCGCGCACCTTGTAATTGATCTTCTCGTTGCGCAGGTCGAGTTCGACCCGCATCCCCATCTTCTTCGCCGCCGCGACGATCTCGCGGGCATAGTCGTCGCCCTCGGAGGTGATGGTCGCCACCACCGCCTGCACCGGCGCCAGCCAGAGCGGGAAATGGCCGGCATGGTGCTCGATGAGGATGCCGGTGAAGCGCTCCATCGAGCCGCAAATGGCGCGGTGGATCATGACCGGCGTCTTCTTCGAGCCGTCGGCATCGACATAGAACGCGCCGAAGCGCTCCGGCAGGTTGAAATCGACCTGCGTGGTGCCGCACTGCCATTCGCGGCCGATCGCGTCGCGCAGCGTGTACTCGAATTTCGGGCCGTAGAAGGCGCCCTCGCCCGGCAATATGCCGGTCTTGATCTTGCCGCCGGACTCCGCCTCGATCTGGGTCAGCACGCGGCCCATCACCTCTTCCGCGTGGTCCCACACCGCGTCCGAGCCGACGCGCTTCTCCGGCCGGGTGGAGAGCTTGACCACGATCTCCTCGAAACCGAAATCGGCATAGGTGGAGAGGATCAGTTCGTTGATCTTCAGGCACTCCGCCGCCATCTGCTCCTCGGTGCAGAAGATGTGGGCGTCGTCCTGGGTAAAGCCGCGCACGCGCATCAGCCCGTGCAGCGCGCCCGAGGGCTCGTAGCGGTGCACCGCGCCGAATTCGGCGAGGCGCATGGGCAGGTCGCGATAGGACTTCAGCCCGTGCTTGAAGATCTGCACATGGCCGGGGCAGTTCATCGGCTTGAGGGCGTAGACGCGGTCATTGTCCTCGGTGTCGCCGGCCGGCTGCACCTTGAACATGTTGTCCTTGTACCAGCCCCAATGGCCGGAGGTCTCCCACAGCGACTTGTCCAGCACCTGCGGCGCGTTGACCTCGCTATAGTCGGCGGCGAGGCGGCGGCGCATGTAGGAAACGAGGTTCTGGAACAGGTTCCAGCCCTTGGGGTGCCAGAACACGACGCCCGGCCCTTCCTCCTGGAAGTGGAACAGGTCCATCTCCCGGCCGAGCCGGCGGTGGTCGCGCTTCTCGGCTTCCTCCAACTGGAGGATATAGGCGTCGAGTTCTTCCTTGGTCCGCCACGCCGTGCCGTAGATGCGGGTCAGCATCGGGTTATTGGCGTCGCCGCGCCAATAGGCGCCCGCCACCTTCATCAGCTTGAAGGCGTCTCCCACCTTGCCGACGCTCGGCATGTGCGGGCCGCGGCAGAGGTCGAACCACTCGCCCTGCTTGTAGATCTTGATCGTCTGGTCGGCGGGGATGGCGTCCACCAGCTCGACCTTGAACGCCTCGCCCTTCTCCTTGAACACGGCCTTGGTCGTGTCGCGGTCCCACACTTCCTTGGTGAAGGGCGCGTCGCGGGCGATGATCTCGCGCATCTTCTTCTCGATGGCGGCGAAATCGTCCGGTGTGAACGGCTCGTTGCGGAAGAAGTCGTAATAGAAGCCGTTCTCGATCACCGGGCCGATGGTCACCTGCGTGCCCGGCCACAGCGCCTGCACGGCTTCCGCCAGCACATGGGCCGCGTCGTGGCGGATGAGCTCCAGCGCTTCCGGGCTCTCGCGGGTGACGAGCTCGAACTTGGCGTCCGCCGAAATGGGGTCGGAAAGGTCGGTCAGCACCCCGTCGAGCTTCATCGCCAGCGATTTCTTGGCCAGCGACTTGGCGATGGAGGCGGCGACCTCGGTGCCGGTGGTGCCGGAGGCATAGGCTCGGACGGCGCCATCGGGAAAGGTGAGGTGGATATCGGACATGGTATCGGCTCCTGCCCACTCCTGCGAACCACGCAGGTAGGCTCATCTGAGGTCACGTATCACGCGCGCCCGGCGGCTGCGGGGTCCGCGCGTAGCGCCACGGCATATACCACGCGCCCTCACCCGGCAATTCGGCCGGCACCGGCTCGAAGCCCGACCCGCCCCAGGGGTGGCAGCGGCAGATGCGCCCCGCCGCCATCCAGCCGCCCGCCCAGGCGCCATGGCGGTCGATCGCCTCCTCGGCGAATTCCGAGCAGGTGGGGAGATAGCGGCACTGCCGGCCCATGAAGGCGGAGAAGCTGTAGCGATAGACGAGGATCGGCGCGCGCAGCATCAGCCGCGGCAGCCGTGCCGCCAGGGCTGCGACACTCGCCTGCGGCTTCGGCGCGGTCATGACCCGCCCCTAACCGGGAACCGGCGGGACTCCGCCGCGTTGCACCCGTGACACGCCGGCGCGCAGGCCGGCCGGCAGCCCGGGAGCAGACGATGACGGACACGCGATTCTGGACGATGGCGGCGCTGGCGGCCGGTCTTTCCCTGGCAGCCCCGGCCTTCGCGCAGCAGCCGCCGGCCGACACCCATGTGCCCCCCGGCCCGGCCGGCGGCACGCAGCCGGAGCCTTCCGCCGCCAACTCGCCGGAAGTGGACCCGGACATGCAGCGCGTTGCCGCCTGCAAGGCGGATGCGCTGGCGAAGCTGAAGCAGCGTTCCCCCTCTGTCGAGGACATCTATATCGACGTGGACGGCCTCACCATCGCGGAATCCGAGAGCACGCTCGGCACCACCGCCGTCAAGGGCGTGATCATGGGCGAGGCCTATATCCAACGCGACCGCTCCGATACCGCCAACCGTTTCCTCTGCCTCACCGGACCGAAGGACGAGGTGCTGTTCACCTTTTTCACCGAGCGCTGAGGCTTTCCTCGCCTCGTCATCCCGGCCGAAGGCGCAGCCGCAGAGCCGGGATCGCTCTCCGTTCCGACGGCGATCCCGGATCGGCCTGTGGCCATCCGGGATGACGGCTCCCAGCCCTATTCCGCCGCTTGGCTCCCCGCGTGGCGCGCCTCGATCTGATCGAGCGCGTCGACCACCGCGTCGAAGGTCAGCAGCGTCGAGGCGTGGCGTGCCTTGTAGTCGCGCACCGGCTCCAGCACCTTCAGCTCGGCCCAGCGGCCGTCGGGCGGTGCGCCGTTCTCCTTCAGCATCCGCCGCATCGCGTCGCGTACCGCGCGCAGCTCATCCGCGGTGGAGCCGACGACCAGCGCGCCCATGACGGAGGACGAGGCCTGCCCGAGAGCGCAGGCGCGCACCTCATGGGCGAAGTCCGCCACCACGCCATCGCGCAGCGCGAGATCGACGGTGACGGTGGAACCGCAAAGCTTGGAATGCGCCGTTGCCGTCGCATCGGGAGCCGCCAGGCGGCCAAGGCGTGGTATATCGGCGGCGAGTTCCAGTATCCGGCGGTTATAGACGTCGTTCAGCATAAGGCTCGATCCCTGCACGACGGGCGGTGATCCCCGCACAGGCCGCGTCCGCCCGATTGCGGCCAGCCCTGCGTGGCTTATATAGGAGCGGTAGCCGCCCTGCGAAAGCAGCGCGTGCGATCTGTCTTTCGGCAGGCGCGCCGGGCGGCTATGGTCGGTATGATGCTGATCCGTGGCGGGTATTGGCACGTAGGACGGATTTGACCGAAGCAGTCGGGCTGCGGATCATAATGCGTCGTCGAACGGAGTTCGTCATGGATGCCGTGCTTGAAACACTGATGCGCAGCGCCCAGAGCGAGAAGGAGGCCTCCACCGAGCGCCGCCCCTCCCGTGAAGAGGCCGAGGCCGCCGTTCGCACGCTCATCGCCTGGGCCGGCGACGACCCGACTCGCGAGGGCCTGCTCGACACGCCCAAGCGCGTCGTCCGCGCCTATGAGGAACTCTACAGCGGCTACCGTGTCGGGCCGGAAACCATTCTCGACCGCACCTTCGGCGAGATCGGCAATTTCGACGACATGGTGATGGTGCGCGACATCGAGTTCCATTCCCATTGCGAGCACCACATGGTGCCGTTCGTCGGCAAGGCGCACATCGCCTATTTCCCGGTCGAGCGTGTGGTGGGCCTGTCCAAGATCGCCCGCATCGTCGATATCTATGCGCGACGCCTGCAGACGCAGGAGCACCTGACCTCGCAGATCATCACCGCGATGGACGAAATCCTGAAGCCGCGCGGCGTCGCCGTGCTGGTCGAGGCCGAGCATATGTGCATGGCCATGCGCGGCGTGCGCAAGCAGGGCGCGTCCACCGTCACCACCCAGTTCACCGGCGTTTTCCGCGACGATCCGCAGGAGCAGGTTCGCTTCATGAGCCTGCTGCGCGGCCTGCGTCCGTAGGGGCGCCGCCTCCACACAGGCTTCGATGACCGAGATTTCCTTCGCCCCCCGCGGCAGCAAGGCCGAGATCGAGGAGGGCGAACGCCTTTCCCCGAAATTCGACGCCGATGGCCTGCTCACCGCCGTGACCGTCGATGCCGATGACGGCACCGTGCTGATGGTTGCGCATATGAACGCGCAGGCGCTGGCCCTGACCATCGAGACCGGCGTCGCGCATTATTTCAGCCGCTCGCGCGGGCGGCTGTGGAAGAAGGGCGAGGAAAGCGGCCATCTCCAGCAGCTGGTCGAGTTGCGGGTCGATTGCGACCAGGACGCGGTGGTTCTGCGCGTGCGCATGCCCCCGCTCGGCCCCGGCGTGCCCGGCGCGGCCTGCCACACCGGGCACCGCTCCTGTTTCTTCCGTTCCGTGCCGCTGGGCGCGGCGCCGACGCCCGCACTGACGCTCGCCGTCAATGATGACGGCCCGCTGTTCGATCCGGCCAAGGTCTACGGACTGACGAAGAAGACCGACACGCCGCGCTTCTAGCGGCGGCACAGTCCGGCCATCATCCTTCCCGTGCGGATAGCCGGCCGAGATGGTGCTGTCGGCCGTCATCCCGCCGGAGGCGAAGCCGTAGCGCCGGGATCGTTGGCCATCCTGCCCGCGATCCCGGATCGGCTTGCCGGCCGTCCGGGATGACGACGTGTGGCGAGGCGGCTCACGCCGAGAGGATGTATTCCCGCATGGCGTGGCTCTCACGCTCCATTTCGGCCAGGCGGTGTTTGACCACGTCGCCGATGGAGATGATGCCGACCAGCTTGCCGCCCTGCACCACCGGAAGGTGGCGGAAGCGGCCGGCGGTCATGTGCTCCATGATCTGGTGAACCGTCTCATTGCCCTCGCAGGTGACGACGCGCGAGGTCATCACCGAGGCGACCGTGTCGTCGAGCCGGCCGGGCCCGTCGAGGCCGATCACGCGCACCACGTCACGCTCTGAAAGAATGCCGACCACCCGCCGCTCGGGGTCCGTCACCACGATGGCGCCGATGCGCTTGGCCGCCAGAAGCTCCGTCGCCTCGCGCAGCGTCGCCTCGGGAGCGATCGTCTGAACATCGAAGCCCTTTTCCTCAAGAATTGTCCGAACCGTCATGCAAGCCTCCTTCCCGGAATGCGGGACGGCTGGAACGCGCTCCATCCACCGCCCGCCTTGTTCGGCTTCTTCCCCACATCGGGGTGAGCCATGGCGGAATGATCCGCCTTAACCTTCCGGCAGGCAAGGGGCGCGGGCGCAATCAGTTCGGCGACTTAGAAACGGGAGGTGCGGGAATAGCTGTCGCTGCCAGGCCGGCGGCGGACGGGGTCGAACAGCGGGAACGCCAGCAGCCCGGCGAGGAAGCCGCCCATATGCGCCTGCCACGCCAAGGTACCCTCGACGGGGCTCATGGGGACGCCTAAGCCAAAGGCGAGATTGATGACTAATACGACACCGATGAAGGTGATAACGCGCCGGCTGCGCAGCACCTCCGTCAGCGGCATAGCCGGAAACTGAGCAGCCCCGTCCATCATGCCTGAACGCCACGCGCCCTGCCTTTCACGGGTGAACATGAAGCGCGCCGCCGCCGCCATGAAGCCGTATACGGTCGCAGAAGCGCCAATCATTGGCACCAGTTCGCCCTCATGGGTGACGAGATGCAGTCCCGCTCCCGCCGCAGCGGTGAAGGCGAAGAACAAGAGGAAGCGCAGCACGCCGAAACGCTGCGCCACCGGCGTGCCGAACACAAGCATCCACAACAGGTTCAGCCCGACATGGGTCCAGCCGCCGTGGAGGAAAGCATAAGTGATGAAGGTCCATGCATCCGCCGCCGCGCCGCCGGGCAGCACGCCCTCCGCGAGAATCGACGGATCGTAGCGGGCGGGAATGAAGGCGAAGAGCGCCAGAATCTCGATGCCCGTCTCGACATCCACCCAGTCACGCACCAGCTGGATGAGCAGCATCGCCGCCGCCAGCACGGTAATCACCGGCGGCACGTTGAGAAGCGGTTCGCGTCTGTGGGCGGCAAGGCGGGGCGGTTCAAGCACACCGATGACATAGGCGTCCCGCCGCATGGCGGCAAGGTCGCACCGCGCCGCACGGGGCCGAAACCCGTTTCCGCCAGCTTAAGCGGCGTGATGAACAGTTTGCCTATTGCTTTGGTTAACGCCAATAAAAAACCTATTAACGTTCTCTATCCGGCGTAGTGATGAATCGTCGCCATCGCTTAGACGCGTATAAAATCCTTCGCGCTAAGCTCTCATCCAGTGACAGGGATGAGGTACGCGATGAAAAAGAGGCTCGAACGGGCCCTTCTCGCGGCGGGTCAGGCGGTTGTTGCGGCTGCCTTTGCGGCGGTGCTGGCGCCCGCCGAGCCCGCACAGGCGGAGAAGACGGTGGCGATGCTCTCCAGCTTCGCCGCCAATATGGCGCCCGGCGCGCAGACCAGCGTGCCGATGGGCTATTTCCAGTTCTGCACCGAGCACCCCGCCGATTGCGGCTCGGCGGGCAGCACCGGTGGCAAGGTGGCGTTGACGGAGGCCAATTTCGCCCAGCTACGCACGGTCAATGACGAGATCAACGGCCGCATCCAGCCGCTGACCGATCTCGAACATTACGGCGAGATCGAGCGCTGGACCTATCCGGACGACGGCTTCGGCGATTGCGAGGATTATGTGCTGCTCAAGCGCCGCACGCTGGTGGAACTCGGCTGGCCGGCGGACACGCTGCTCGTCACCGTGGTGCGCGACCACAAGGGCGACGGCCATGCGGTCCTCACCGTGGTGACGGACCGCGGCGACCTCGTGCTCGACAATCAGGAAGCGGCGATCCTGCTCTGGCACGAGACAGGCTATCGCTTCGTCAAGCGCCAGGCGCAGCAGAACACCGACAGCTGGGTCTCGCTCGGCGACGTGCTGGCGCCGCTCTCGGTCGGCCGCAACTAGCCGGCCGCCTCCCACTCCCTGCGCAGCAGGGCGTATTGCAGCGTGTTCTCATAGACCGGGACGCCGTTCTCATCCGCCCGGAAGGAGATGAACTCCCGGAACAGCCCTTCGGCGCGCATGCCGAGCCGCTCGCACAGGCGCCGTGAGGAGATGTTGTCGTCCTCGACATAGGCATAGAGCCGCCGCGCCTGTTTCACCGTGAACAGATGGTCGAACAGTGTCCGCGCCGCCTCCGTTGCATAGCCGGCGCCGCCAAAATCCACGTTGAAGTTCCAGCCGACGGAAAAAGTGTCGGGCGGCTCCGGCATGGCGAACACGTCGCCGATCACCCGGCCGGTCGCGGCGAGGCAGACGGCGATATGCTCGTCGCTGCCGGCGCGCGCCCTCGCCTCGGCCTCGGCGGCCGCGAGATCATCGAGCTTGAGCGAGAGAAAGCAGCTCGCGGCCGGTTCGCGCAGATAGGCCAGCAGGTCGGAGGCATCCTCGGGGCGGAAATTTCGCAGCACCAACCGTTCGGTGCGGATCGCGTCCATGCAGGCGCCTCCGGTTCAAAGCGCTCTCAGTCGATGCGCTTCAGCCCCTCGGCGAAGCGCCGCCAGTTGCGCACATAATGCGCGGCGGTGCCGTGGATGCGCTTTTCCATCGCCTCGTCAAGGGTGCGGATCACCTTGCCCGGCGCCCCGACGATCAGGCAGTTGTCGGGATATTCCTTGCCCTCGGTGATGAGCGCGCCCGCGCCCACTAGGCAGTTGCGGCCGATCTTCGCGCCGTTGAGGATCGTCGCCCCCATGCCGATCAGGCTGTTGGCGCCGATCGTGCAACCGTGCAGCATCGCCTTGTGGCCGATGGTGCAGTCCTCGCCGATGCTCATGGGGAAGCCGGGATCGGTGTGCAGCGCGCACAGTTCCTGGATATTCACCCGGGCGCCGAGCGTGATCCGCTCATTGTCGCCACGGATGACCGAGCCGAACCACACGCTCGCCTCGTCGCCCACCACGATATTGCCGATCAGTTCGGCGGTGGGGGCGATCCAGTAGCGGCCGAGCGCCGGGAGTTCCGGCGCCACCCCGTCGAGCGCGTAGACCGGCATCGCCCTCAGTCCTCGAGATCGGTGTCGAGAATGGCCATCTGGAAGTTATAGGAAAGCTCGCCGTCTTCCTTGTCCTCGAACAGGACGCCGATGAACTCGTCGCCGAGATAGACCTCGGCTGAATCCTTCTTCTTCGGGCGCGCGACGACGCGCAGCTGGGTGTTGGTGAACAGGCGCCGCATATAAGTCTGGACGCGTTCCAGGTCCTTCTTTTCCAAGTCCGTGCTCCCAGGGAGGTTGATCGGGCGGCAGGCTTGCCACGCCGCGACGGCCGGCGCAACCGCACCGGCGCAATCGCCTGTTCACACCGGCGCGCCGAATGCCCGCGTCTCAGATCGCCTCGCCGAAGAAAGTCGGCATATCGGCGAAATGGTCGAACATCTGGTCCATGCTGCGCGAGGGCTCGGCACAGCCGGCCTCCCCCACCACCTTCGCCGGCACCCCCGCCACGGTGGTGCGGGCCGGAACGGGCTTCAGCACCACCGAACCGGCGGCGACGCGGGCACAATGACCCACTTCGATATTGCCGAGCACCTTCGCGCCCGCCCCCAGCAGCACGCCCTGGCGGATCTTCGGGTGCCGGTCGCCATGCTCCTTGCCGGTGCCGCCCAGCGTCACGCCCTGCAGCACCGAGACATTGTCCTCGATCACCGCCGTCTCGCCCACCACGATGCCGGTGGCATGGTCGAAGAAGATGCCGCGCCCGAACGGTGCCGCCGGGTTGATGTCCACCTGATTGACCGCCGAAGAACGGCTCTGCAGGTAGAGCGCAAAATCGGTGCGCCCGTTCTTCCACAGCCAATGCGCCAGACGGTGGGTCTGGATGGCGTGGAAGCCTTTGTAATAGAGCAAGGGCTGGATCGCCCGGTCGGTGGCGGGGTCGCGATCGAGCACGGCGACGATGTCGGCGCGGATGGCGACGCCAAGCCCCGGATCGTCCGCGGCCGCTTCCTCGAAGGCCTGGCGGATGATGTCCGCCGGCACGTCGCCATGGTCGAGCCGCTGGGCGATGCGGTGCGCCACCGCCCGCTCCAGCGAGGTGTGGTAGAGCACGGTGGAGTAGACGAAGCTCGCCAGCGCCGGCTCGCGCTGGGTGATGGTCTCGGCTTCCGCGCGGATGCGCGCCCAGACCGGATCGACCTTGTCGAGCGCACGCGGCGCCTCGACGCGCTGAAGAGAGTTCACAGCCATTTTTTCTACCCTCGCCGTTCGCCTTTGCGGCGTCGGCCAGATGTCCCGAGTTCACACGAGCCTAGCACAGCACCCGGTGCCGGCATATGCCGTCGGGATTGCAGGATTGCATTGCCGCGTGCGGGCACCGGGAGCGACCACAGCAAGGCTGACACCGCGCGGAATCGAAATATCAGCTTTCCCGCGCAAGCGATTCCGCCGACTCCGATTATTCCGCCTGACGGGCGACCTCACGCCGCAAGCGCCGGGAAGGACACAAAGGCGTTGGCCCGGGTGCGGAATCGGAATGTGAGCGTTGACCGGCAAGCCGCTTATCCGACTCTGGTTTTTGGGCTTGCCGACCCCTCTCACGCCGCGCTTTTCGGTGCCACCGTGAGCGTGAGCCCGAGCGCCCGGACCACTCCGAGCAGCGTGGACAGACGCGGGTCTCCTTCCGCGCTCAGCGCCTTGTACAGCGCCTCGCGCGTCACCCCGGCATCCCTGGCGATCTTGGTCATGCCCTTGGAGCGGGCGATCGCGCCGAGCATCGTGGCGATTACCGCCGGATCGCCATCCTCGAACGCCGCCTCAAGATAGGCGGCCACATCTTCGGCTGTCTCGATATGGTCCGCAGGATCCCACTTGGTCGTCTCCAACGCCATGCTCACTCCTCCCATTCGGCCGCGAGGCGGGTGGCGAGAGCTATGTCGCGAGCCTGCGTGCGCTTGTCGCCTCCCGCGAGCAGGATCACCAGTTCCGCCCCACGCCAAGTGAAATAGAGCCGGTAGCCCGGCCCGTAGTCGATCCGCAGTTCGCTGATACTCCCGACACGCTTGACATCGCCGACATTGCCGCCGGCAAGACGGGCGATGCGCGTGTCGATCCGCGCCCGAGCCTGCCTGTCCCTAAGGCCACGGAACCAGGCAAGGAACTCCGCCGTCTGCCGAACCTCGATCATGAATGTGAATTATAGTTCACATACCGCGCGCTGTAAACGCGAGTTCACACCTGCTCGCTCAGGAACGCCAGCACCGCCTCCTTAAACACCTTGTCGCCGACGGCGCGCATGTGGTCACGGTCGGGAATGTCGACCGCGCGCGCGCCTGATATCAGCGCCGCGAGCGGGGCCGCCGCGCCGGAGACCTCGTCGCGGGTGCCGACCGCGATCAGCGTCGGCACGGCGATCCGCATCACCTCCTCGCGGCTCAGCGTGCGGCGCGAGCCGACGATGCAGGCGGCGAGCGCCTCGCGGTCGCTTTTCGTCTGGTCGGCGAAGGCGCGGAACATGCGGCCCATCGGGTCGGTCACGTCGTCGAGGCTGGGGGCGCGCAGCGCGTCGGCGATGGTGATGGGCAGGCCGGCGCCGGCGATGAGATGAATGCCGATGCCGGCCAGCACCAGCGCGCGCACCCGCTCCGGCGCGGTCAGCGCGGCGCAGGCGCTGATGCGCCCGCCCATGGAGTAGCCCATCAAATCGACCTGGGGGAGGCCGAGATGGTCGATCAGCGCAAGCACGTCACGCGCCATGAGCCAGGGATCGTAAAGCTCCGGCTGGTAGAGCTTGGCGGAGGCACCATGGCCGCGATTGTCGAGCGCGATCACCCGCCGCCCCGCCCCGGTGAGGGTCGAAACCCAGCCCGGCCCGACCCAGTTGATCTCCTTGGTTGAGCCGAAGCCGTGCACCAGCACGATCGGCGCGCCCTCCCCCTCGTCGAGATAGGCGAATTCGATACCGTCATGGGAGAAGGTCGGCATGGCGCGCTCCGTTCAGGGAGCGCGCACGCTAATGAGCCCGCCCCGCCCTGCCAAGCGCTGGCGCGAGGGCGTCACGTCTCCAGCGCGGCCAGGAGATTCTCATAGACAAGGAGATCGGCGTCGGGGAAGCAGCAGAAAATGATGTCCCCCGGCACGCCCGGCTGGCCACGGAATCCCGCCGCTGTCGCCACCGCGATATCCGCCGCCCGCGCGATGGGATTGCCGTAGCGCCCGGTGCTGATGCCCGGAAAGGCGATGCTGCCGAGGCCGTGCGTGCGCGCGAGTTCTATGCTGCCGCCATAGCACTGCGCCAGCAGCGCATCTTCGCCATGCCCGCCCCCACGCCAGACCGGGCCGACCGTGTGCAGGACGAAGCGCGCCGGCAGATTGTAGCCGCGCGTCATCTTGACCTCGCCGGTCCGGCAACCGCCGAGCAGCCGGCATTCGTGCAGCATCTCCGGTCCCGCCGCGCGGTGGATCGCGCCGTCCACGCCGCCACCGCCGAGCAGTGACGAATTGGCCGCATTGACGATGGCATCGACGGCAAGTGTGGTGATGTTGGCCTTGATGGCGCGCAGGGTGGTCATCGGTCGGCTTAGCCCGGCTTCTTCAGCGCCTTGTCGTTGCGGCAGCGCGACAGCGGCAGGATCGTGCCGGAATAGATGCGGGTAATGTTCATCTCCGCCTTGTCGGTATCGACGCTGAGGCAGGCGCAGCCATAGCCATAGCCGTTCGGCTGCAGTTTCACATATTGCTTGGAATCGAAATCGGGGGCGTTGTCGAAGCCTTCCGCCTCCAGCCCGCCCTGCGAGCGCATCCACCAGTCGCCGTCGCGGTCGGTGAGATACCAGTTGCCCGGCGTCGGATTCACATACCAGCCGCAGCGGTTTTCCGCCGCGCCGGCCGGAAGGGCGACGAGCGCGAGCGCGGCGAGCGAACTCAGCGTCAGCAGGAAACGGCGCATCGGTATCTCCTCGGCAGGCCTCACGCCGGCAGGGGCTGCGGCCGGCGCCGCTTTTTCTTCCACATCGGGCGCAGCATCGCCACCACCATGGAATTGAACGAGGCGATGAGGCCGAGCACGTTCAGCGCGGCGGCGATGATCCAATAGGCGAGCTTGGCCATCGCCTCGGTGAGGAACAGCGCCCCGCGCCCCAGCGTCTTCACCACCGCCAGCGTCTTGCCGCCCTTGGCCTGCGCCAGCGCGCTCAGCCGCGCCGCACCGGCGGCATCGTCGACATGGCGTAGCCCGGCGAAGGTGGCGCGCGTGCCTGCTTTCGAGCCCGCCGTGCCGAGATCGCCCACCAGCGCGGCAAGCTGCGCCTTCGAGCCGCCACGCACCGCCGCCGCGATATTCCCCGCGAAGCGCCCGCCGACCACGCCGGCGCGCCGCGCACCCTTCAGCACCGAGAGCCCGGCGCGGAAGGTCAGCGGCGCGCCGAAGGCGGCATAGGTCGCCCCGGTCGCCACGATGCCGATGCCGGCGAGATTGACCATGAAATGGTCGACCGGCTCGCCGCGCGCCCAGTTTGCCGCCTCGCGGCCGAGATCGCGCACATCGCCCCACGCGGTGAGATCGCCGGCGGCGGCGCCCGCGAGCCCCGCCATGTCCTCGCCCTGCCCGGTTAGGAAGCCATGGCCGAAACTCCCCGCCCCGCGCGCAAAGCTTGCGCCCGGCGCGTTGGCGAGGGCGACGCGGGCCTGCCGCTCGGTCGTCACCGGCACGCCGCGCTCCTGCGCGAGTTCGACAAAACTCGCCGCCAGCTCGCCGTCGCCTTCCGCCAGCGCCGCGTCGATCTCCTGCGCCACGCGCGCCTCGGTCAGCACGCCGGTGAGCTGCAGATCGGCGACCCGCGCCGCATCATCCTGCGCGCTCACCAGCGCCAGGGCATGCCGTCCCGCCGGCACCACCCAATGGGCGGCGCCCGCGAAGGCGAGCAGGAAGCCGAAGGCGGCGAAGAAGCGATACATGACAGCGATATGGGGAGGGCGCGGCGCGATGTCACGTTTCTGCCCGGCCATTATGGCGAAGCGATGGGGGCGGCGTGCACAGGCGCGGCATCCGGCCCCTTGGACCCGGGCGCGCCAGCGGCTATGGTCGCGCCGATTTCAACGCGAGCGCGGACAGGCGGACATCATGGCGGGCCACGTCGTTCCCCATTTCCACAATTCGGCCGGCGTGGCGAAGATCGCCATCGGCGCCAAGGAATTCATGTGCGTGGGCGCGCTGCCGCCCTATGACCACCCGCATGTGTTTCTCGACATGGGGTCGGATGCTGAGATCATCTGTCCCTATTGCTCGACCCTCTACACCTTCGATTCCCACCTGCACGGCACCGAATCGAACCCGCCGGGCGCGCTGTTCGAGATTCCGGCCGCCGCCTGAGCGCGGCCCTTGCCCGCCCGCTCCCTCGCCATCGCCGGTGCCGGCATTGGCGGCCTCACCGCCGCCCTTGCGCTGGCGCAAGCCGGCTGTGCCGTCACGCTGGTTGAGCGGGCGGACGTGCTGGAGGAGGCCGGTGCCGGCGTGCAGCTCGCCGCCAATGCCACGCGCTGCCTCAAAGCGCTCGGCGTCTATGAGCGCGTGGCCGCGCAGGCCGTGCTACCCACCGCCTTCGCCGTGCTGGACGGGCGGACCGGCACACGGATCGCCGGCGGGCCGATGGGCGCCGCCGCCGAGGCCCGGTTCGGGGGACCCTTCCTCGTCATCCACCGCGCCGATTTGCAAGCCGCCCTGCTCGCCGCCGTGCGCGAGGTGCCGTCCATCACCCTCAAGCTCGGCCATGCGCTGGAAAGCTTCACACCCGACGCCTCCGGCGTCACCTTGGGCCTGCGCCCTGCCGGCGGCACGGAGACCCTGCGCGCCGACGCGCTGATCGGCGCCGACGGGCTGCGCTCCGTCGTCCGGCGGACGCTCCAGCCGCAGGCGACGCCCTCTTTCCGCCACCGCGCCGCCTGGCGCGCCACCGTGCCGGTCGACGCGCTGCCCGCCGCCCTCACCGATCCGGTCACGCGGCTATGGATCGGCCCCGGCGCCCATCTCGTCACCTATCCCGTCAAGGCTGGCCGGGCGATCAATCTGGTCGCCGTCACGCCCGACGAGCGAGAGGTGCATGGCTGGAGCGAGGCCGCGGCGCGCGACGAGCTTCTGGCGCATTACCGCGGCTGGTGCACGCCGGCCCGCGCCTTGCTCGACGCGCCCGAACGCTGGCTGCGCTGGGCGCTGTTCGATCTCGATCCGCTCCAGCGCTGGGGCGACGGGCCGGTGACGCTGCTGGGCGACGCCGCCCATGCCATGCCGCCCTTTCTCGCTCAGGGCGCGGCGCAGGCGATCGAGGACGCGGTGGTGCTCGCGCGCGAACTGGCCGGTGCGGACGATATCCCCGCCGCGCTGCGCCGCTACGAGGCCGCGCGCCAGCCGCGCACCGCCCGCGTGCAGCGCGCCGCGCGCGGCATGGATCGCATCTATCATCTCAAGGGCCCGGTCCGCCTCGCCCGCGATCTGGTCATGCGGTTCCAGCCCGAAAGCGCGGTGCTGGAACGCTACCGCTGGATTTATGACTGGCGGGCGTAACGGCGCGCTCGCCTTCTGATCGACTTTTCTCATGCCCCCCATGAGAACATCTCGTTTTCCGATAGAAGCCGCGACGCCTAGTTTCTCCGCGACCCATGTGGAGACGACGCATGCCCCCAGCCTCAAAGGCGAACCCGGTTGGCGCCGTCCCGGCCGCGCCGGCGACGTTTTTGCCGCTGCCGCTGCTGGTGGCGCTGTTCTGCGTGCTGTGGTCCTCGGCCTTTGCCGGCGCCAAAATGGCGCTGGCGGACTGCCCGCCGCTGATCCTGCTCGCGGTGCGGCTGCTGCTGGCGGGCTCGCTGATGCTGGCGCTTGCGCCGCTGTGGGACAGCGGCGCCCGCCGCAAGGGCCTGCCGCCGATCCGCCGGCGGGATATCGTCGCGCTCATCGGCATCGGCGTGCTCAATAATGCGGTCTATCTCGGCCTCAACTGGACCGCCCTCACCTTCACCTCCTCCGCCTACACCGCCGTGCTGACGAGCTGCCTGCCGCTGCTGGTGGCGCTCGGCGCCGGCCCGCTGTTGGGCGAGAAGATGAGCCCGGCGAAATGGGCAGGCATCGCGCTGGGGCTGATCGGCGTCGTCATCGTGCTGCGCTCGCGCCTTGCCGGCGCGCATGAAACGCTGGCCGGCACGCTGCTCATCGCCGGGGGCGTCACCGCGCTGGCCGCCGGCACGCTGTCGTTCAAATATCTCGCGCCGCGTGGCGGCATCTGGAGCGGCAATGCGGTGCAGTGTCTGGCCGGCGGGCTGGCGCTGATCCCGGTCGCGTTTGCCACCGAGAGCACCGGCGATATCCGCCTCACCGCCAACCTCATCGGCGGCCTCGCCTTTCTGGTGATCGGCGTCTCCATCGGCGGCTATGGCCTATGGTTCTATCTGCTCACCCGCGCTTCGGCGACAGCGGCCTCCAGCCTGCACTTCCTCATGCCGCCGCTCGGCCTGTTCTTCGGCTGGTTGCTGCTGGGCGAGGCCGTGCTACCGCTCGATTTCCTCGGCATCGTCCCCATCGCGCTCGGCATCTGGCTGGTGACGCGGCCGGCGCGCGGGACAGCGTAGCCGTTTCGCACGTCATCCCCGGCCAAAGCGCAGCGCAGCGCCGGGGTCGTCAGCCAGCAGCGCTACGCGACCCCGGACCGGCCTCAGGCCGTCCGGGACGACGCTGTTTTAGCGATGCCGCGTCAGGCCACCGCCGACACCGCCTGCAGCGCCTTCACCAGCGTGTACGAACGCTTCTTCGCCGCCATGTCGGGAATGGCGGTGGTGATCATCAGTTCATCCGCCTGCGTGGCGTCGAGGAAACGCTCCAACCCTTCCGCCACCTTCTCTGGACCGCCAACCAGCACCTTGTCGCGGTTGCGGCGGATGAAGACACGATCCGCCTCGCTATAGGGATAGGCGGCGGCCTCCTCGGCGGTCGGGATCGGGCCGTAATGCCCGCGCGCGCGGCGCAGATGGGCGAGATCGACGCTGCCGGCGAGATACTCCGCCTCTTCGTCGGTCGGGGCGCACACGACAGCGAGAGCGAGAATGGCATGCGGTGCCGCCAGCCGTTCCGAGGGCTGGAAGCCAGCGCGGTAGCTCAGCATCGCGTCCAGCACATCGTGCTGGGCGAAATGATGCGCATAGGCATAGCCCACCCCGATCTGCGCCGAGAGCCGGGCGCTGTAGCCGGAGGAGCCCAGCAGCCAGATCGGCGGCAGCTTCACATCAACCGGCATCACCTGGATGTTGCGGTAGGGATGGTCCGCCGGCCAGGCGCCCGTATCCCACAGCATCAGCTCTTTCAGCCGGTCAAGGAAATCGTCGCCGGGATCGACATCCTGCCGGCGCCGCAGCGCGTGCGAGGTGAGATGATCCGTACCGGGCGCCCGGCCGAGGCCGAGATCGACCCGGCCGGGATAAAGCGCCTCCAGCACCTTGAAGCGCTCCGCCACCATCAGCGGGGCATGGTTGGGCAGCATCACCCCGCCGGAACCGACACGGATGCGCTCGGTCGCCGCCAGGATTTGCCCCGCCATCACATCCGGCGCGCCTGACGCGACCGAGGCGAGGTTGTGATGCTCGGCGACCCAGAAGCGGGTGAAGCCGAGACCATCGACATGGCGCGCAAGTTCCAGCGTGCCGCGCAGCGCCTCCGGCCCGCTGGAGCCGGAAGCGACGAAGGAGAGGTCGAGGACGGAAAGGGGGGTGTGGGTGAGACGGGTCATGGCGATGAGGTGGGGATCGGCCGCCCGCCTGCCAAGGAGTATCCTCGATGTGACCATTATGGAGCCTTTGCGTAGCGACGCCCCCCGCTTTGCAGGAACAGCTTACGCCGCGACACGTTGGGCCGGCTGTGAGGCAGCGCCTTTTGAGTTGCACCTTTTCGCGCCTTTGGTTACACCTCCTCATCTTACCGGATAGATTTGGGGAACCGCGATGTCCACCACGACGATCGGTGTCAAGATCGACGAGGATCTCCGTGCCCGACTGAGGGCCGCTGCGGAGCGAGAGGGTTGCACCCCGCACGCGCTGGTCAAGGGCGCGCTCACCGCCGCCATCGAGCGCACCGAGCGTGGGCTGGAAGCGGTTCCGCAGGTGGATGCCACTCCGGAGCCCGCGCCCGCCATCAGCGGCGTGTCGGGGGACAGCCCCTTTCTCCCCTTCGCCCGTGGCATCCGGCCCCAGAGCGTGCTGCGTGCCCGCGTCACCTCTGCCTATCGCGTTCCGGAAACCGACGCCGTGCCGGTTCTCATCGGCCCTGCCACCCTGCCGGCGCCGAAAGCAGAGGCCGCCCGCGCCCGCGCCAGGCAGTTGGTGGAAGCGCTGCGCGCCAAGGGCCAGAAGGGCCCGGTCGAAGGGCTGATCCACGAATATTCGCTCTCCAGCCAGGAAGGCGTCGCGCTGATGTGCCTCGCCGAGGCGCTGCTGCGCATTCCCGACCGCGCCACCCGCGACGCGCTGATCCGCGACAAGATCGGCCATGGCGACTGGCAGTCGCATGTCGGCCACAGCCCCTCGCTGTTCGTCAACGCGGCGACCTGGGGTCTGGTGCTCACCGGCAAGCTGACCTCCACGACCAGCGAGGCTGGTCTCACTGGCGCTCTCACTAGACTCATCGGTCGCGGCGGCGAACCGCTGATCCGGCGCGGCGTCGATGTCGCCATGCGCATGATGGGCGAGCAGTTCGTCACCGGCCAGACCATCTCCGAGGCGCTGGCCAATTCCCGCCGCATGGAGGCGAAGGGATTCCGCTATTCCTTTGATATGCTTGGCGAAGCGGCCACGACGGAAGCGGACGCCCAGCGCTATTACGCCGATTACGAACAGGCGATCCACGCCATCGGCAAGGCGTCGGCCGGGCGCGGCATCTATGAGGGGCCGGGCATTTCGATCAAGCTGTCCGCGCTGCACCCGCGCTACAGCCGCGCGCAATATTCGCGCGTTATCAATGAGTTGCTGCCCCGCGTCGCCGCCCTCGCCAAGCTGGCGCGCCACTATGACATCGGGCTCAACATCGACGCCGAGGAAGCCGACCGGCTGGAAATCTCGCTCGACCTGCTTGAATCACTTTGTTTCGACGAGGCGCTAAGTGGCTGGAACGGCATCGGTTTTGTCATCCAGGCCTATCAGAAGCGCTGCCCCTATGTGGTCGATTTCCTGATCGACCTCGCCCGCCGCTCCGGCCACCGGCTGATGATCCGGCTGGTGAAGGGCGCCTATTGGGACAGCGAGATCAAGCGCGCGCAGGTGGACGGGCTGGAAGGCTTTCCGGTCTACACGCGCAAGATCCACACCGACGTCGCCTATCTCGCCTGCGCCCGCAAGCTGCTGGCGGCGCCGGACGCGGTGTTCCCGCAATTCGCCACCCACAACGCCCAGACGCTCGCCACCGTCATGGAGATGGCGGGGGCTAACTACTATGCCGGGCAATATGAATTTCAGTGCCTGCACGGCATGGGCGAACCGCTCTATGAGGAGGTGGTCGGCCGCGAAAAGCTCGGCCGCCCCTGCCGGATTTACGCGCCCGTCGGCACCCATGAGACGCTGCTGGCCTATCTCGTCCGCCGCTTGCTGGAGAACGGGGCCAACACCTCCTTCGTCAACCGCATCGCCGATCCCGATGTGCCGGTCGACGAACTGATCGAAAGCCCGGTCGAGGCAGCCCTGCGCATTGAACCAATGGGCGCGCCGCATCCCGGCATCGCCGCGCCGGCCGATTTGTTCGGCGCGGAACGGCGCAATTCGGCCGGACTGGACCTCTCCAACGAGCAGCGCCTCGCCTCCCTCGCCGCCGCCCTGCTCGCAGGCAGCGCCGCGCCGTTGGCGGCAAAGCCTTTGCTGGCGGGACCTTTGACCATGGACGGCCCGATCCGGCCGGTGCTGAACCCTGCCGATCATCGCGATACGGTCGGCACGGTGGAGGAGACCGCGCCGGAGATGGTGAGCCGGGCGATGGCCTATGCCAATGCGGCGGCGCCGATCTGGCAGTCCACGCCGCCGGACGAGCGCGCGGCCTGCCTGTTCCGCGCCGCCGAACTGATGGAAGCGCGCCTGCCGGCCCTCATCGGTCTCATCATCCGCGAGGCCGGCAAGTCCTACCCGAACGCCGTGGGCGAAGTACGCGAAGCCGTTGATTTTCTTCGCTATTACGGCGCCCAGGTACGTCATGGCTATTCTGGTGACACTCATCGGCCGCTCGGGCCGGTGGTGTGCATCAGCCCGTGGAACTTCCCGCTCGCCATCTTCACCGGCCAGATCAGCGCGGCGCTCGCGGCCGGCAATGTGGTGGTGGCCAAGCCGGCCGAGGAGACCCCGCTCATCGCCTTCACGGCGGTGGAAATCCTGCGCGAGGCGGGGGTTCCCGAGGGCGCGCTGCAGCTTGTCCCCGGCGATGGCAAGGTCGGCGCGGCGCTCGTTGCCGATAGCCGCACGCGCGGGGTGATGTTCACCGGCTCCACCGAGGTCGCGCGGCTGATCCAGCGCCAGCTCGCCACCCGGCTCAGCCCCGATGGCAGCGTCATCCCGCTGATCGCCGAGACCGGCGGGCAGAACGCGATGATCGTCGATTCCTCGGCGCTAGCGGAGCAGGTGGTGGCCGATGTGCTGTCCTCCGCCTTTGACTCCGCCGGCCAGCGCTGTTCGGCGCTGCGCGTGCTCTGCCTGCAGGAGGATGTGGCCGACCGCATGCTCGCCATGCTGCGCGGCGCGCTGAAGGAGCTCAGCGTCGGCAATCCGGTGAATCTGTCGACCGATATCGGCCCGGTCATCTCGGCCGAAGCGAAGGCCGGGATCGAGGCCCATATCGAACGCCTGCGCAAGGCCGGCTGCCGGGTGGAGCAGTTCCAGCTCGGCGAGGAGGCGGCGCACGGCACCTTTGTCCCGCCGACGCTGATCGAGATCGGCGACATTGGTGACCTCACACGGGAGGTGTTCGGCCCGGTCCTGCATGTGGTGCGCTATGCCCGTGACGGGCTGGACCGGCTCATCGACGCCATTAACGCCACCGGCTACGGCCTCACCTTCGGCCTGCACACCCGCATTGACGAGACCATCGCCCATGTCGGCGCGCGGATTGAGGTTGGCAATGTCTATGTGAACCGCAACATCATCGGCGCCGTCGTCGGCGTGCAGCCCTTTGGTGGGCATGGGCTTTCCGGCACCGGCCCGAAGGCGGGCGGGCCGCTCTATCTCGGGCGCCTGCTCTCGCGTCGCCCGGCCGCTCTGCTGCCGGCACGCGAGGCCCCGTCCCCCGCCCGGCTCTGGGTAGACTTCCAATGGGATACCGGCATTCGCACCATGTGCGGGGCCGTGCTCGACAGCACGCCTTTCGGCCACGTGGCCGAGCTGCCCGGCCCGGTGGGCGAACGCAATGTCTACGCACTCTCGCCACGCGGCACCGTGCTGTGCCTGGCGGCGACCGAGCGGGGCCTCGCCGTGCAAATGGCCTCCGCCCTTGCCACGGGCAATCGCGTGTTGCTGGAAGGCTCGCAAATGCCAGCACTACCCAGCGGCCTGGAAGATTGGGTGCAGCTCACCGACAGCTATGACGGGGCAGCGTTCGATGCGGTCCTGTTCGAGGGCGATGGCGATGCCCTGCGCCGTCTGAACGAAGCCATCGCCGCCCGCGAAGGGCCGATCGTGCTTGTCCACGGCCTCGCGCCGGACGACATCGCGCGCGGCGAAGCCTATCCGCTCGACCTGCTGATGCTGGAGCGTTCCACCAGCACCAACACGGCTGCCGCAGGCGGCAATGCCAGCCTGATGACACTGGGCTGAGGCGGCAGGACAGCCCGGGCGCTGCGACGCGCCCGGGCGTCACGCTCAATTGTGGTTGAACCCTGCCGCCTCGTCATCGGTCAGCGAGTGGGTGACCGGATGCTTGGCGAAGAAGTCGAGCGCCCGGCGGAAATCGTCGAGCAACAGGCTAGCGAGATCGCGGCTCACCCCGTGGCGCACCAGAATGCGCTGGATGACGAGGTCCTGCCGGTTGGCCGGCATGGAATAGGCTGGCACCTGCCAGCCGCGCGAGCGCAACCGATCAGCAAGGTCATAAAGGGTGTAACCGCCGAACCCCTTGTCGTCCTTCAGCTTCCAGCACAGCGCCGGAATGCCGGTGTGGCGGTTGCCGTCGTAGAGAATCTCGAACGGGCCGAGAGCGGCGATCTCACGCGCGAGATACTCGGCCGTGTCGTAGCAGGCGTTCTGGATCTTGGCGTAGCCCTCGCGGCCCAGCCGGACGAAGTTGTAATATTGGGCGACGACCTGCCCGCCGGGACGGGAGAAGTTCAGCGCGAAGGTCGGCATGTCACCGCCGAGATAGTTCACGTCGAAGACGAGTTCCGGCGGCAGGTCGGTCGCCTCGCGCCAGATCACCCAGCCCACGCCCAGCGGGGCGAGCCCGAATTTGTGGCCCGACGTGTTGATCGACTTCACCCGCGGCAGGCGGAAATCCCATGGAAGTTCCGGCGCGCAGAAGGGGGCGAGGAAGCCGCCTGAGGCACCGTCCACATGGATCGGAATATCGAGGCCCGTCTCGGCCTGCAGCCGGTCCAGCGCGTCGCTCACCGCCTTCACGGGTTCGTACTGGCAGGTGAAGGTCACGCCCAGAGTCGGCACCACGCCAATCGTGTTTTCGTCCACACGCGCAATCACTTCCTCCGGCGTCATGATCAGCCGGTCGCCTTCGAGCGGAATCTCGCGCAGTTCGACATCGAAATAGCGGGCGAATTTGTGCCAGCAGATCTGTACCGGACCGCAGATCAGGTTGGGCCGATCCGTGGGCTTGCCCTCCTTGGCGCGGCGCTTGCGCCACTGCCACTTCAGTGCGAGTCCACCCAGCATCGCCGCCTCCGACGAACCGACCGTGGAGCAGCCGAGCGTGGTCAGCGGATCCGGCGCGTTCCAGAGGTCGGCCAGCATGCGCACGCAGCGCGCCTCGATTTCCGCCGTCTGCGGGTACTCGTCCTTGTCGATCATGTTCTTGTCGATCGACAATTCCATGAGGTCGCGGATCTCGTCGTCGACCCAGGTCTGGCAGAAGGTGGCGAGGTTCTGGCGTGAATTCCCGTCCAGCATCAGTTCGTCGCGCACCGCCGCGAACACATGGCGCGGCTCCCTCTGGACATCGGGAAAGCCGGATTTCGGCAGCATTCCCAGCAGGTCGGGCGAGGAATAGATGTCGTCGAGGAGATCGTCGCGCAGAGCGGTGCTGGACTTTTCGGGCGTCAAGGCTGGCGTCCTTTCAGGCTGGTGAAGCCGCTGGAGTAAGCGACATGGGGGAGGCGAAGGCAAGCGAGTGGCGCGCCTTGGCCGACGCCGCCCTTTTTGGTGCCTCAGCGGGCGTCGAGCGCGGCGGGCACCTCGCGCGAGGTCATCGCGCCGAGCACGAAGGCGAGATTGGCGGCCGCGACCAGTGAGGCCGCATGCGCGTCGGATTGTGCCAGCCGGGCGGTGAGAAGCCCGCTTTCGGCGGTGGTGGCAGCGGTGATGTCGCCGACACCGCTCTCATAGGCGCCAAGCGCGGCGTCATAGGTCACCGCCGCAGCTTCTGCGAGCGCTGTGGCCGCACGGTAGGAGGCCAGCGCCGAGCGCAGCGTGTCGGCGGCGATGACGATCTCACGGGCGGCCGCGTCGCGCGTCGCCTCGAACGTTGCCTCGCTGGTAGAAGCCAATGATTCCGCCTTCTTCAGCTGCGCTGCCCGTAGCCCACCATCGTAGAGTGGCATCGTCACCCCCAGCAGCACACCGGTGGTCGAGGCCTGCTGGCCGATGGTCGGCAGACCGGTGGCGCTGAAGCTCGCCCCTCCGCCCGCCGCAACCGCGCCGAGGAATACTTTGGGCATGAACTCCGCCTCCGCGGCACCGATGGCGGAGCGGGTCGCCTTCATCGCGGAGAAAGACGCCAGCACATCCGGGCGGCGGGCGAGCGCGACCTTGATCATGTCTTCTGTCGGTGCCCCCACCGAGGCGGGCAGCGCCCGCCGGCCGGGTTCGCGGACAGTGATGCGGGTGAGCGGGGACAAGCCCATCGCACCCATCAGCAGTTGATAGGCATCGCGCTCGGCGCCTTGCGCCTGCACGAGGCCGAACTGCGCCTGCGCCACCAGTTGCCGCCCCTGCGCCACCTCCACCGTCGTGCCGCGTCCCTGATCATTCCGCGCCTGCGTCGCCGCCGAAATCTTGCGGGCATTGGCCGCGTTCTGCTCGGCAATCCGCACGCGGCTGCGCGCCGCGCCATAAAGGAAATAGGCGCGCGTCACATCGTGGATGATCTTCTGATGCGTGCCGTTGAACAGGATATTGGCAGCCGTCGCGTTGTGGCGAGCGGCCTTATGCAACGCATCGCGCTGGCCGAAATCGAAGACAAGCCATTGCAATGCCACCTGCGGCGACACGCCCTCAACCCGGCTCGACACCTGGTTCACGCTGCCCACCGTGACCGGCAGCGTCGAAGACACGTCCTGCCAGCCGCCGATGACATTGGCCGAGATGAAAGGCAGATAGGTCGCCTCGACCATACCAGTGGTCAGCGCCGCCTGCCGCGCCTGCTGCCAGGCGATGCGGGTCTGCGGATTCTGCATCTGGGCGATGTCGATGAGTTCCGGCAGCCCATACGCGCGGCGAGGGTCGATGCCCGGGGTCGGCTGCATTTGGGCGACGTCCGGATCAGCCGGTACGCTGAACACCTTGGCCGACGCTTCCGCTGCGCCTGCCGCGTCCGCCGAAGCGGCACCGGCTTCCGGCGTCCAGGGCTGCGCGGGGTCCTGGGGCGCCGTTTTCAGAGCGCTCGTCGCGCAGCCGGCGAGAAAAAGACCCGCCACAACAACGGCTAAGGCTGGGAATGCGTGGTGGCGAGGGCGATGCGCGGCCATGCCCTACCCCGCCGCCAGTGTGGCGATGCGTTCGGCCCGACGGGCGAGAGCGTCCGATGGCTCGGGCGGCGCGGTCGCGTGCCCCCCCCTGTCCGGCCTCGTGCCGGCCGAGCCGCTCCGCCGCCGCGGCGAAGCGCTGCGCGGTGTCGGTCGGCACGTCAGCGGCGAAGATCAGCGCAGGCAGCACCGCGCCGGCCTCCTCCACCAGCCGGTGAAGACGCCGTTCGGTGGTCGCGGACGGGCGCAGGCGCGCCGGCTCGAAGGGCAAAAGCGCCAGCACGTCCCGCGACTTGGCGAGTTCGGTCTCCACTGTCGCCGCCTCCGCCACCGCTTGACGGCGGGCCACCGGATCGAGCGTCGCCAGTCGCGCCAGTGCGGTCAGAGCCCGGGCGAGCCTTTCGCGCACATCGACCACCGCGCTCTTCGGCCAGATCTGCGTGAAGATGAGATAAACCACAAGATTGCCGAGCAAAATTCCGACGACGCGGTCGCGGGCGGCGTCCATGTCGGTGCTGGGGCCGAAGCCGTTGAGGATGGTGAGGAGGAAGGCGAGGCCGATCTGCACGCCGCCATAGGAGATGCGCTCGCTACCCGACGATACCCAGGCAGCAACCAGAACGCCGGCGAACACAAGCGCCATCAACCCACCAACCGATTGAAGATGCGGGATAATATAAAGGATTGCCGCGAGCCCGAGCGCGGCGCCGACAAGGCAGCCGGCGATGCGGAGCGCCAGCTTGTGCACCGTCTCGCCGGTCGTGCCGAGCGCGGCGACGTAGCAGGTGACCATGGCGGTGTGGATGCCCTGCCAGTCGATCAGCGAATAGATGAGATAGCAGGTGATCGCCGCCGCCGTGGTCTTCAGCGCGTAGCGCTGATGGTCGCTATTGGTGAAGGCGTCGGGCGCGAGGAAAGGCGGTTTGGAGGCTGCCAACCCCTTGCCTTCATTGTCTTTTCCGAGGTCGTCCAGCGCCTGTGCGATGGCGGCGAGGGGCCCCTCGCCCTCGCTGGCGGCGGCGTCGTGAGCGGGCTGGCGGCCGGCGCGGAGCGCCTCGGCCGCCGCGCGGCAGCGCTGCGCCAGCCCGCTCTCCACGGTGCCGGGCGGCAGCGCGGCCACGGCCAGCATCAGGCGATAAGTCGTTGCGGCGGAAGCAGAAAGCCGGTCGAGGGCGCGCGTCGGCGCGGTGTGGAACAGGCGCGCCAGCATGAGCTGCTTGGTGTCCGCCTCCAGCCCCTCCGCCAGCGCCGCGTTCAGCGCCCGCCGCCCCCTGCCGGCGAGCGCCAGCGCCGCCGCCTCAAGCCGTTCCACCAGCGTCTGGCGCAGCAGGCGGTGCGGCGACGTGCCGAGCACCATGGAAAAAAGCGCCAGCAAAACCATAGGCATAACCGCCATCTGCCAGGCATAGAGCAGGCCGCGGGTGACGATTTCCCCGGCTGGCACCTGGTCGACCAGGGTCAGCACGAAGGCAATGACGAGGGCGATGATGGCGCCGATCTCGCCCAGTTGGGACGCCGAGCTGAGGTAGAGAAAGGCGAAGGAGGTGGCGGCGATGACCACGATCCGCAGCAGCGGCAGCTCCGCCGTCCACTGGATGACCGGTGCGATGAGGAGGATGATGAGGCTTACGAGGACGATGAGACCGAGCGCCTGCCCGACATTTTCCGCCCCGTTCGGCTTGGTGAGGAAAATGATGAGGTAGCAGCTGATCGCCGCCTCCGGCACCTTGTAGAGCATCGCCGTGCCGCAGACGAGCGCGCACAGCAGCGCGATCCGCCAGGTCATGGCGAAGCGGCCGGGCGTCGGCTGGAGGTCGGCCCAGACCTCGCGCAGCAGACCGCCGCCGGGCGCTTCAGCAATCCGTGTCATGGTGCACGGTCGCGGTGGCGGAGGCGCCGATGCGCATGAGGTCGGCGGCAGGGTCGAGCAGGCGGATGCGGACGGGGAAACGCTGCGCCACCCGCACCCAGTCGAGGCTTTTCGGCACGATCGGCATCTTGCGCGGCAGGGTGATCTGCTCGGTCGATTGCACGCCCCAGCCGATACCCTCCACCCGGCCGCGCATCTTCACCGCGCGGTTGGCGAGGGTGTAGACCGTGGCGCAATTGCCGACGCGGATGCCGGCCAGCTCGGTTTCGACAAAGGCGGCGGAGGCGTACCAGGCGCCGGTGTCGATCAGCACGAAGACCGACTGGCCCGGCAGCACATATTCGCCTGCCGCCGTCTCCAGCCCCACCACCTTGCCGTCGAACGGGGCGAACACCTTCGTGTCGGCCAGAGCCCGCTCGGCGATGGCGAGGGCCGCGCGCCGGGCTTCCACCAGCGCCACCGCCGCCGCCGTGTCGCTGACCAGCGCGAGGGCGGCCGCCTCCTGCTGCAGCGCCTGTTTCAGGCTCACCTCGGCGTCGCGCTTGGCGGTGGCGGCGTCATCAACCTGCTGGGCGCTGACATAGCCCTTGGGCCGCAGTGCCTCCAGCCGGGCGAGGGTCTGGGTGGCGAGGGCGAGATTCTGCCGCGCCCGCGTCACCTGCTCCTGCGCGATCACCGCATTGGCCCGCTCGGCGGTCACCGCGCGCTGCTTGTCGGCCAGCCCCGCCTCGGCAAGGGCGAGGTCGGCCCGCGCCTGTGCCACCTGCAATTCATAGGTGGCGGGGTCGAGCGCGAACAGCAGCTCGCCCTTCGCCACCGCCTGGTTCTCGCGCACGGCGATGCTGGCGATGCGGCCGGGGACGGAGGCGGCGATGGCGGTCACGTCAGCCGTCAGCTCCGCGTCCTGCGAGAGCGGGTTCAGTTCCGCGTCGCGCAGATAGTACCAGCCCAGCATCACCGCCCCGGCAAGGGCGAGAAGGCTCACCAGCACGCCGAGGCTGCGGCGGGGGGCGGGGTGCGTGTGCTCCTCCACCGTCTAGCGCCCGAAGCCGAGAAGCGAGACGGCAAAGCCGATGGCGGCGGCGATGCAGATATAGACCGGCAGGCGGATCGGCAGCGCGTCGTCGATACCGGCACGGATGAAGACCAGCCGCACTAGAACCGCGCCGAGAATGCCGATAAAGGCGCAGAGCAGCCAGGAAGGGAAATAGGCGCCGAACAACGGGATGGCCGGCGCGCCCGCCTGGAGGCAGCCGGCGAGGGGCAGCGCGGCAAGGCTCACGGCCCCGGCGCGCAGCAGCGCACCAGCCTGGCGGCGGGGCGAAAATCGGCCCGCAGCAGCTGTGACGGAATACCAAAAGGCCAACGTCGCTCTCCGGCAGAGCCCCCGAGTCGGAGACGTCGGGTAAAGGGGTAGCAAGCCCTTGCCGCTAGGGCAAATTTCCGTTGTCGCGCGGCGGCGGGCGCCGCGCGGCCTTTCGCCACCGGCTGAATCATGCCACCAACCGGGGCACGAGACCCGCCGCGCGGCCGAGGACACGCCGCGCAGCAGCGAACCCGCCGTCCGTTGGCGGCGCGACAGGAGAGACGCGGCGGGGCGCAGGCCCGCGCCCGAACGGGAGGACGCAGGGGATGTGTACATCGCTCGGCTATCGCGATGCGGACGGCAGGGCCTATTTCGGCCGCACGCTCGAACTCACGCTCGATCTGCCCTACCAGATGGCGTATTTCCCCGCCGGCTTCGCCACGCGCTCGCAGGTGGACGGCCACGCGCCGGTGGAGTACCGGGCGCGCCATGGCGTGCTCGCGGTCACCATGCCGGCCCGCGTTCCCACCGCGGAGGCGCCGATCGGCATTGACGACCTCAAGGTGCTGGAAGGGCTGAACGACCAGGGGCTGACCTTCAGCCTGCTCTCCTACCCCACCGCCGGCGGCAAGCAGCGCGGCGTGGAGATGACGCAGGCCGTGCTCTCCGCCTCCGATCTCGGCAGCTGGTGCCTCGGCCAGTTCGCGACGGTGGCGGAAGTGAAAGAAGCGGTGGCTGCGCAGCCGATCCTGCTGGTGCCGCTGGCGATACTGGGCGGGGTGGAATCCCCCTTCCACTATGTGGTGCACGACGCGACCGGCGCGGCGCTGGTGATCGAGTTCGATCGCGGCGAGATGAAGCTCTATGACAACCCCGTCGGGGTGATGACCAACGGGCCGCGTTTCGATTGGCACCTCACCAACCTCGACAATTACAGCTTCCTCTCCAATGTCGACAAGTCGGCGGGGCGCTTTGGCGATTACAAGGCGGTGCAGCCGGATTCCGGCATTGCCACGGCCGGCCTGCCCTCCTCCAACACCTCGGTCGGGCGGTTCGTCCGCGCCGCCTATTATGCCGAGTTCACCGAAAAGGCGGCGACGCCGGACCTCGCGGTGCGCACCCTCGCCCATATCCTCAACACGTTCGACCGGCCGCGCGGGGCGAGCATCGATTATCCCGGCCAGGGCGGCGGGCATATGGAAGTGGCGGGGCTCGACCAGCCGCAGGGCCAGAGCTACGCCACCGAATACACCTGCTGGACCAGCCTCTCGGACCTCGACCGCAAGCTGTTCTTCCTGCGCGACTATCGCAGCCTCAACTTCACCCGTTTCGACCTTGGCGCGCTCGCCGACCTCGCCGCGCCGCGCGTGCTGCCGCTGGAACGGCTCGCCGAGGCGGCCGACGCCACCGCCGCGCTGAAGGCGGCGCAAGGGGCGTGAGCGAGAAAAGCCGCGTACAGGAGGAGCCGGCCCGATGAAGGGCGTGCATGTTCACCCCTCCGGCCTGCGCATCCGTGTCGGCGGGCCGTGGCCCTTCATCACACGCCGCAGCTATGCGCTGGCCGGACGGCGCATCGTCTGGCAGGCGCGCCAGCACCGCAAGGGACTGGCGCGCGCGGCGCGGGCGCTGGAGAACGCGCCGGTCCCATTCTGGCAGACGCAGGGCTATAATTGGTGGACGGGCGCGCTGTTCGCGCTCGGCTCGCTGCTGTTCCTCACCGGCAGCCTGCTCAGCCTGTTGCCTGAAGGCATCGCGCCGGCGGCGACGCCGATCAACATCGTGTTCTTCATGGGGTCGATCCCGTTCACAATCGCGGGCTATCTCCAGCACTTCCAGGCCGCCAATCAGAGCGCCTTCACGCTCGACCCGAACGACGCCGCCGCGCCGCGCCATATCTCGCTGATCGGCTGGCACCCGCACAGCGCGGGATGGCTCAGCACCTTCTGCCAGTTCGTCGGCACGGTGGCGTTCAATTTCAACACTTTCGACCCGCTGGTGGCGAGCGCCGACTGGGCGACGCAGGACCTCGCCGTGTGGCTGCCGGGGATGATCGGCTCGGTGCTGTTTCTCGTCTCGGGCTATCTCGCCTTTGTCGAGACCGCGCACCGCTACTGGAGCTGGCGGCCGCGCCAGCTCGACTGGCAGATCGTGTTCATCAATCTCATGGGCTGCGTCGCCTTCATGGCCGCCTCGACGCTGGCCTATGTGCCGCGCGGCGGCGAGGCGGCGTGGATACAAGACCTCGCCAATGGGCTGCTCGGCCTCGGCGCGCTCGGCTTCTTTCTCGGCGCGGCACTGATGATGCGCGAGAGCGCGGCGGCGGCGAAGGGCTGAATCTCAGGGCTTGCGTCGCATGATGGCGACGAAATGCGCGAACAGGCCCGCCTGCGAGTTGATGTTGAGCTTGCGGTAGATGTTGCGGCGGTGAACCTTGGCCGTTCCGGCGGAAATCGACAGCAGCCGGGCGATGGAATCGGCCGAATGGCCCTGCAGGATGAGATCGACCACCTCACCCTCGCGCTCGGTGAGCGACAGGTCCTGCCAGATCTTGCCACGGTCCAGTTCGCGCGGCGCCCTGCCCTCGCCGCGCCCGCTGCGGCCGCCGGCCTCCTCGCCGATCAGCTCCGCGCCCCAGCGCAGCCGGCACAGGCTGAGCACCACCGGCGCCAGTTCGCGCAGCAGCCGCACCTGCGCCGCGCCGAACACGCCGGAGGCGGCCTTGCGCATCAGCGACACCACCACGCTCGCGCCATTGGCCAGCGGCACGAAGAAGCCGACCTCCTCCGCCAGCACGGTCTGGCTGTAATAGGAGCGGTAATATTCGCTCGCATAGAAGCGATCCGGCGCCAGCTCGCGCATGCGGCGGAACCCCTCGATCCGCTCGATGGCGGCGTGGTAAAAGGGATCGAGCAGATAGGGGCCGACCTGGTAGAGCGTCACATAGACATGGCTCTCCTGCCGGTTGAAGGTTTCGAACAGCAGCGGCGGGCGCGCCGTGCCGCGATAGCCGAAGGCCACGCAATGGTCGAAGGGCACATGCACCCGCAGCCAGGCGATGAGCGCGTGGCCGAACGGGTCGTCGCCCGGCCCGGTGCGGACATTGGCGCTGCGCTCATGCGCGGCCGCGATGGCCTCGGCCAGAAGCCGCGCCGACTGAGCGCGCTCGCTTTCCTCTTGCCGCCCCTCGCCGCCCTCGGTGGTGGCGGAGGGCACGGCGACCTTGCCCGTGCTCACCATCTATACCCCCTGTGACTGATAATTAGGCCCGATCTACCACTTCAAAGGTATATCCCCTCAAACCCGCCTCTATTAGCATTTTAACGAATACGGATCCGGCCGCCCCTTTGTAAAGCGACCGGAAGCTGCGGAGAACGCCGGTGGCTTCTGAGACCCTCGACATCGAGTTTCGCGGCGTCAGCAAGCGCTATGGCGATGTCACCGCCGTCCATCCCACCGATTTCGCCGTGCCGAAGGGTGCGTTCATCGCCCTGCTCGGCCCTTCCGGCTGCGGCAAGACCACCTGCCTGCGGATGATCGGCGGTTTCGAGCAGCCGAGCACCGGCCAGGTGCTGATCGGCGGCGCCGACATGGCGGAGGTGCCGCCCTATCGCCGCCCGGTCAACATGGTGTTCCAGCACTATGCGCTGTTCCCGCATTTCGATGTCAGCGCCAATGTCGCCTATGGCCTGCGGCAGGTCCGCCCGCGCCTGACCTCCGCCGAGATCGCCCGACGCACGGCGGATGCGCTCGCCATGGTGCAGCTCGCCGGCTTCGGCAGGCGCAAGGTGCACGAGCTCTCCGGTGGCCAGCAGCAGCGCGTGGCGCTGGCGCGGGCGCTGGTGAACCGCCCCTCCGTGCTGCTGCTCGACGAGCCGCTCGCCGCGCTGGACAAGAAGCTGCGCACCGACATGCAGATCGAACTGCAGAACCTGCAGCGCGAGCTTGGCATCACCTTCGTCCTCGTCACCCACGACCAGGAAGAAGCGCTGTCCATGAGCGACGTGGTGTGCGTGATGAATGGCGGGCGCATCGTCCAGCTCGGCGCGCCGGACGAGATTTATGACCGCCCGGCCGACCGCTTCGTCGCCGCCTTTGTCGGCAAGACCAATTTCCTCGATGGCACGGTGGTGGAGAATGGCGGGGGGGCCGCCCGCATCCGCCTCGCCAACGGCATGGAGATCGGCGCGAGGCTGACCGGCGGTGGCGCCCCCGGCGCGGCGGTGTCGGTGAGCCTGCGCCCCGAGGCGCTGCGCCTCGGGGCCGCGACGGGCGAGACCGGGCTCGGCGGCATCATCCGCAACCGCATCTTCCTCGGCTCCACCGCCGAATACGCCATCGAGGTGCCGGGTCTCGGCACGCTGCTCGCCACCGCCGACCATGACGCGGCCCGCAGCGACCTGCTGCAACCGGGCGACAGCGTCGCCATCAGCTTCAACCCCGGCGCGCCATTGGCGTTTCCGGCGGCGGACAACAAGACCACCCAGAGGGAAACCAGCCATGTCGAAGTCCTATCGTGACGGCCTGCCGCTCTCGGCGCGGGAATTTATCGATCAGCTGCTGCGCTTCCGCCGCGGCTCCATCAGCCGCCGGCACTTTCTTGGCGTGACCGGTCTCGGCGCCGCCACCGCGGTGCTCGCCGGCGAGTTCGGCCTCAGGCCGATGCCGGCCTTCGCGGCCGGTGAGCTCGGCGACCGCATGTCGATCGCCACCTGGCCGAACTACCACGACCCGCAGACCTTCGTCGATTTCACCACCAAGACTGGCGTCGCCGTCGAGGTGAACGTGTTCGGCTCCAATGAGGAAATGCTGGCCAAGCTGCAGGCCGGCGGCTCGGGCTGGTCGCTGTTCGTGCCGACCAACTACACCATCTCGACCTATCGCCAGCTCGACCTGATCGACCCGCTCGACCTCGCCAAGCTGCCCAATTACGACGCTGCCGCGCAGAACAAGCGCTTCACCGCCGAGGGCGAGGTGGCCGGCGTGCTCTGCGCGGTGCCGAAGAACTGGGGCACCACCGGCTTCGCCGTGAACACGAAGAAGCTCACCGCGCCGATGGACAGCTGGAAGAGCTTCTTCGATGTCGCCATGACCACCGGCAGCGGCCGCTCCATGGTGCATGATTATCAGCTCACCACCATCGGCAACGCGCTGAAATATTACGGCTATTCCTTCAACTCGCTGAAACCGGACGAGCTGGCCAAGGCCGAGGAGCTCCTCCTCAAGGTCAAGCCGCACCTCTTCGCCATTTCCAGCGACTACCAGCCCGCCATGCGCAGCGGCGACGCCTGGCTGACCATGTGCTGGACCAATGACGGCGCCCAGCTGCACCGCGACATCCCCGAGATCAACTATGTGCTCGGCAAGGAAGGCGGCGAGATCTGGACCGATTTCTACGCCATCCCCAAGGACGCGCCGAACAAGCCGGCGGCCTATGCGCTGCTGAACCACCTCATGGACCCGAAGGTGGCGGTGAAGGAGCACATCGCCAATGGCGCGCCGTCCACCGATGCGCGCGTCAACGCCCTGCTGCCCAAGGATCTGCTCGACAACCCGATCCTCTACCCCGCCGCCGACCTGCTCGCCCCGCTGGAATTCGGCGCGGCGGCGACGCTGACCGACCCGAACCGTGCCGAGCTGATGGCGCGCTTCAAATCCGCCTGAGCCGGCGCCGGCCGGGGGCGCGCGCTCCCGGCCCCGCTTCGGGAGCGCGGCCCGCGCTCTCGCCCTCCTCCCCGTGAAGTGGACCGCCATGTCGAGCGCCGCCCGCAAGCGATTGGTCACGGCCCTGCTGCTCGCCCCGGCGGCGGTGTGGCTGTTCCTGTTCCTGGTGCTGCCCTTCGCCGCCATCGTCGTGTTCAGCCTCGGCGAGCGGGCGCCGGCGGGCGGCTATGCGCCCGCGCTGACGCTGGCGCAATATGCCAATCTGCCTGCGCGGGCGACGGCGTTCTGGAACACGCTGGTGCTGGCCCCGGCCGGGGCGCTGGCCTGCCTGCTCATCGCCTATCCCGTCGCCTATTATCTCGCGCTGAAGGTGCTGCCGCAGCGCCGGCTGCTGCTGGTGGCGCTGATCGTCATCCCGTTCTGGACCAGCCTGCTGATCCGCACCTATGCCTGGATGTATATTCTCGGCGCGCGCGGCATCCCGGCCTGGCTGGAGTTTCTCGGCCTGCCGGAGATGCGCTTCATCAACACGCCCGGCGCGGTGCTGCTCGGTATCGTCTATGGCTATCTGCCGCTGATGATCCTGCCGATCTATATCAGCCTGGAGCGGCTCGACCGCCGGCTGCTGGAAGCCTCCGCCGATCTCGGCGCCACGCCGTTCTCCACCTTCTTCAGCGTCACCCTGCGGCTCTCGCTGCCCGGCATGATGACCGGCTTCTCGCTGGTGCTGATCCTGCTGCTGGGCGAATACCTGATCCCAACGCTGCTCGGGGGCGGCAAGGTGTTCTTCATCGGCAATGCGCTGGTGGACCTGTTCCTGCAATCGCGCAACTGGCCCTTCGGCTCCGCCATCGCCGTGGCGCTGGTCGTCATCGCCGTGGTGCTGCTGCTGGCCGCCAACCGCCTCACCGCCCGGCTCTCCGGCGCCCGACAGGTCGATCTCCTATGATGCGCGCCTTCGTCACCGCCGTTTACGGCTTCCTCTATCTGCCCATCGCGCTGGTGGTGCTGTTCTCCTTCAATGCGGGGCGGCATGCGAGCGAGTTCACCGGCTTTTCCTTCCAGTGGTACGGGCGGGCGCTCTCCAACACCTTCCTGATGGAAGCGCTGACCAACAGCCTGATCGTGGCGACGACCAGCGCCGGCCTCGCCTCGCTGTGCGGCACCGCCGCCGCCATCGGGCTCGGCCGCGCCGGGCCGCGCACCCGCGCCGTGTTCGACGCGCTGTTCGGCGCCGCCATCGTGGTGCCGGGGGTGGTGATCGGCATCGCCACGCTGGTGGCGCTGGTGCAGCTGTTCGGCCTCGTCAATCCGGTGCTCGCGGCGCTGTGGCCGGGCGATACGCCGCCGCGCCTGTCGCTGGGCTATGGCTCGATCATCGCCGCGCATGGGCTGTTCTCCACCGCGCTCGTCACCATGATCGTACGCGCCCGGCTTGGCGCGCTGGGGCGCGACATGGTGGAAGCCTCCAGCGACCTCTATGCCGGGCCGGTCACCACCTTCCGCTGCATCGTGCTGCCGCAGATCCTGCCCGCCATCCTCGCCGGCTTCCTGCTCGCCTTCACCTTCTCCTTCGACGATTTCATCGTCGCCTTCTTCGTCGCGGGCTCGCAGACCACGCTGCCGATCTATGTCTTCGCCTCGATCCGGCGCGGCGTCACGCCGGAGATCAACGCCATCGGCGCGCTGGTGCTGGCGGCGTCCATCGTCCTCGTCATCGCGGCGCAGGTGCTGCTGCGCCGGCGTCCGCAGGCTTCCTCGTAGGTACATCATGATTCTCAAGGACAAGATCGCCATCGTCACCGGCGCCGGCTCGGGGATCGGCCGTGCCGGGGCGCTGGCCATGGCGCGCGAGGGCGCGCATGTCATCGTCGCCGACCGCGACAGGCCGGCGGGCGAGGCGACGGTGGCGGCGATCCACGCGGCGGGCGGGCGGGCCGAGGCGGTGCGGACCGATGTCGATGTCGATGCCGATGTGGAGGCGCTGGTGGGCGGGGCGCTGGCGCGTCATGGCCGGCTCGACATTCTGCACAGCCATGCCGGCGTGCAAGTGGGCGGGCCGCTGACCGAGGTGGCGCCGGATGGCATGGACCGCTCCTGGCGGATCAATGTCCGCGCCTCCTATCTCGCCGCCCGGCTCGCCATGCCGGCGATGATCGCACAGGGCGGCGGGGTGATCCTGATCACCGCCTCCAATTCCGGCGTGTTCTACGACCGCGAGATGATCGCCTACACCACATCCAAGCACGCGGTCATCGCCATGGCCCGGCAGATGGCCATCGACTATGCCCGGCACAATGTGAGGGTGAACGCGCTGTGCCCGGGCTGGGTGGACACGCCGTTCAACGAGCCCTTCATCGCCCAGATGGGCGGGCGCGCCGCCATCGAGGCCTATGTGCGCGAGAAAATCCCCATGGGCCGCTGGGCCAGCGCGGAGGAGATCGCCGAGGCGATCCTGTTCCTCGTCTCCGACCGCTCCTCCTTCATGACCGGCCAGGCGCTGGTGGTGGATGGCGGCGAGAGCATCGGCTAAGCGTTTAGCCGGCTTGTGAGGGGCGTCGGGCGGGCTCAAAGCGCCGCCCGGCACGTTTAGGGTCGGCCGCAAGCGATCCATCCAAAAATCGGCTTTGACGGTGCGGCCACGCGATTGGTAGCGGGGTGGCGGAGCCAACCAGTTCCCTAGCGGTATCGACAGCCAAGGACGCCCAACATGACACGTCTTTCCCTGCTGGCGGGCCTCGCCGGCGCGCTGCTGCTGAGCGGCGCAGCGCAGGCCCGCGACACCTTCAGCATCATCCAGGACAAGCCGGAACTCACCCATATCGACCTCGGCAAGGAAGGCCCCTCGCATGGCGACATGCTGGCCTTCGAAGCCACCTTCACCACCGCCGACGGCAAGAAGGGCACGATGAACGGGCTCATCACCACGGTGGACGTGCCGGACGGGGCCGGCGACAAATTCTTCGACCGCCTCGCCGACATCGTGCTCGACTTCGGCAATGCCGATACGCTCGTCATCGCCGGCCGCTCGGTCTATGCGGTGGGTGCGGGCGAGATGGTGGTGGACGCGCCGCAGGTGCGCGCCATTGTCGGGGGCACCGGCCGCTTCATTGGCAAGCGGGGTCAGATGACCACCACCCGCCGCGATGCCGGCCATTACGAGCACAAGATCGAGCTGGTGGACTGAGCTGGTGGACTGAGCCGGCGCCCGACGCGCGGCTGGCGGGTCAGCCGGCGCGTCGGGCGGCCAAAAACGCGAACAGCGTCATCCGGCCGCCGCGCACCAGCGCATAGCGCGACCCCGACGGGCCGATGACGGCATCGCTGAGCGCATCGGTAAAACCGACGCTGCCGGTGAAGGCCGCCCCCTGCGGCAGGATCGACCAGTCGCGCAAGAGGAGCAGATCGGTTCCATAGGCACTGAGCCCGGCATCGTCGTCAAACACCGCGACGCGCGAGAAGCCATAAGGCCCGGCGAAGGCGGTCGCGGCCGGGACGATGGAAAAATAGCTGCCGCTCGTGATCGGCGCCTGATTGGCCAGCGCGTAGCCCGCGCTCCGGAACGCAGCGACCAGCGCCGCGCTGGCGGTGGGCTTCTTGAGATCCGCCGCGCTCGTCTTCGCCAGCTGAAACAGGAAGACGCCCGAAGTGGCGTCGAAGACGAGAAACGAGGTCGGCGCCGCCTCGACGCGATACAGGCGCGGTGCGGTGGGGTCCGGAGCCGTGCTGTTGTCGATCTGCCAGATATCGACCGTCGACACTCGCGCCTGCGCGCCGAACGGATAGCCGGCAGTGGCGAACAGAGGCGCCGCGCCCGAAAGGTCTCCCGCCGCCAGCTTCGGCTTCTGGTCGCCCGGCAGGAGGAGGATCGGTACGCCCTTCCCGGTCGCCACCAGCGCGCGGTAGAACTGCGCCGACAGCAAGGTTGCCTGCGCGAAATTCACTCCCAACACCGCCGCGCCGGCAAAGCGCGTCATGCCGTTTCCGGCGCCGGCCGCCACCAGCACGCCGGACATCTTGGCCTGGCACAGAACCGCGTTGCTGAAATCGGCGCCCGACAGGAATGCCTGGGTGAAATCGGTGCCGACGAAAAACCCGTTCGCCAGAGCGGCATTTTCGAGATCGGCATGGTCCAGCGTGGCGCCGTCGCCATACCAGCGCGCGAAGCTCAGATCGGCGCCCGACAGCCCGGCACCGCTGGCCCGGGTCCCGAAGGCCAGCACCCCCGCGAGGCAGGCGGGCGGCAGCGCGGTCTCCCGGAACACCTCGATCTTCCCGTCCAGCAGCGTGAGCAGGAACGGCCCGTTCTGCTCGTCGTCGATGCGCCATTTGATCCCCGCCGCCAGCACCAGCACGGGCGCGCTGCCATTCAGGGTCACGCCCGCCGCCTGGAACGCCGCGATCAGCGCCGGGGTCGGGTAGGCCTTGTGGTCGAGATCGTCGGCAAAGCTCGCCGCGAGGGCGAACAGATAGGCGCGGGTGCCGAAGGCCGCTTTCGCCAGATCGGCACCCGAGAGGTCGGCGCCGGTGAAATTGGCGCCATGCGCACGCGTACCGCGCAGGCTCGCCTTGTTCAGCCGGCTTCGGGTCATCGTCGCCCGGTCGAGCGAGGCCTGGTCGAGCACGGTCTTTTGCAGCGACGCCTCGGTCAGAAGGGCGTCGGCGAGCGTGCCGCCCGAGAGATCGATCCCGTCCAGCGTGGCCCCGGTGAGATCCGCCCCGGTGAGATTGGCCCCGCGCATGTCGAGCGCGCCGGAAGACGAGCCGAGCACCGCGCCGCCGGCGGCGGCCTGAATCAGAAGCAGGTTACGGGCGGATTTCGGACGCCCCCAGGCGGCGGCGCGCAGATCCGCCCCCGTCATGTCGGCGCCGTCGAAGACCGCGTCGTCCGCCGTCGCCGACCCCAGCCGCAGCCCGGTCATCCGCGCGGCCGAGAAAATGGCGCTCCGCGCCACGGCGCCGTTGAGGATCGCGCGCGAGAGGTCGGCGCCGGTGAAGTCGATGGCGCTCAGGTCCTCGCCCGAGAAATCGACGCCGCCGAGGTTTGCATCGCGCGCGCCGGCGCGCCGGAGTTCGGCGAGCGAGGGGGTGATGGTCGCGGCGAGGAAAGCGTGCCCGCTGGTTTCCGAGGGGTTGAGCGTCAGCAGCGGGGCCGTGAGATTGGTGGAATAGTAGACCGGCCGCCACGCCGCGCCGTCGAAAAGGCTCCAGCTCTCGATCCCGCCGCCGCTGGCGGTGCGGCGAAACGGCGACGCCTGGGCGCGGGCGTCGACGAAGACAATCCAGTTCAGCTCATTCGTGGTGTCGAGGCTCAGCCACCGGCCATTCGCCAGCTGGATAAGGACTTCGCCATCCGCCCCACTCTGGTAGAGGGTGGCGACCGCCGTCGCGCCCGGGCTGGCGAGGCCCATGCAGGGAAGCTCGATCGTCTCGGAGCCGGAGATGCGCACGCGCTGCGGGGCGAGATAGACCGCAGCGGCGACGCCGGACGAGGCGAAGGTGAACTTGCCAGCAAAGACCCCCGCCACGAGCGTCTACTCCGCCGCGATGGCGTAGAGGCGCATCTCGCCGGTCTCCTCGTCCCGCCGGTTGACCAGGGTGTGGACCAGCCCGCGCATGTCCACCGGCAGTTCGGACGGCTTGAACTCCAGCTGGCAGGAGATCGAGATATAGCCTTCCTGGATGCTCAGCGTCGAATGGGTCATCAGGAAGGCGAAACCCTGGGCGATCGGGATCGCCACGCCGCGCTGTCCCATCCCCTGCATGGCGGCGGCATAGGAACTCTCGCCCGCCACCGGCCACAGGATCGTGCCGAAATTCTGCTTGGAGAAACGGGGAATGGTGGTCGATTTGAACGTGACCATGTTGCCGGCATTGGCAAAGCTGAACATCATCGACTGGGCGTTGGTGCTGGTCGTGCCCAGCGACAGATCGGTCATGACATCGGTGCGCTGGAGCTCGAAGATCAGGTTCGGGCGCGGCGTCGCCCCGTTCTCGACCAGGATTTCGAACTGCATCGACTGCGTCGTGACCTTGCCCTTCTGCCGCACCGCGTTCTCGATCGTGGTGAAATACTGGCTGTCGATGCCCGTCTCCGTCAGATCGGCTTCGAGCTTGGCCTGGCTGGCATAGGCGTTGCCGGAGAAGCCCAGAAGAAGCTGATAGACCGAGGCGGGCAGCTGCGTTTCCAGCAGTTTCATGGCGTCGGTGGTGAACAGCCAGACCTGCTGGAAGACGGTGACGGGGGCGGCAAGGGGCGTGATGTTCGCGGTGAGCGCGGCCATGCCGTATTGCGCGAAAGCCGGCTCATAGGCGGCATAGGTTGCGGCCTTGAGGGCGGCGGGATTGGGCAAATCCGCCGGCCGTACCGTCAGATTGAGCATGCCGGCGTTGAAATAGGCCCAGGACAGGCCGTTGATGGCCCAGTCCGAGACGTAGATGTTCATGTAGTGATCGTCGCTGTCCGCCGGCACCGCCGGGATCGGCAGGACGGGCGGGGTGCCGCCGGCATAGGCCTGGCCATTATAGGAGGCGACGCCGGTGGCGCCGACCGTCACGCCCTTGGCATTGGGAAAACCCAGCCCGTCGGGGCCGAGCGCATAGTTGAACTTGATCCCGTTGCCGAGATCGGTATTGCCGTCGATGGACTTCAGCACGCCCGAGAGAATATGGCCGATGGGCGTCTTGAAGTCGATATTGGAGATCGCCGACGCCGTGGAGTCGCTGACCTTCCTCGAAAAGCAGCCCGCGCTCGTCTGTCCGTTGACCGCGCTCTTGCCGGGAATGTTCGCCGTCGCGCCGCTTGCCGCGCCGGTCGCCGCGGTCACGTTGAAATTGTAGGTATTGGTGGCCGCGTTGTAGACGAACTCGGTCGGCACGGTGACAGTCATACCGCCGAAACCCGGATTGTAGCTGTACGTATTGTCCGGATATCGCGTGTTGCAGGCGGGCGGCGCCATGTCGCCGGAATTGAAGCAGGTGTAGACCTCGTAGGTCTCGCGCCAGTCATAGGTTGCCGAAAAGGCCCCCGCGCTCAGGATCAGCTGGAACTGGTTTCCCGCCGGCGTGCCGCCCGTACCCTGCGTGACCGAGGAATAGGCCGGGTTGAACCCGTTCAGCCGGCCATTAGAGAGGTCGATCTTGAACCTGGAGTAAGAGCTGAGATAGCCGAAACCCGCCTGCGTGAAGTCCGGTATGTTGATCGTGTTCGGCGGCGGGGCGAGGTTCTGCAGTTGCTTGACGGCTGCACCGCTGAGCAGGGACTGGGAGAAGAACTCGATGCCCTTCTTGCCGACGGCCAAGGTAACGCCCTGAACGCTCATCTCTCATCCTCCTCAAGCCGGAACCGTGTAGACTTGGATCGTCTGGCCAGTGCGATAGATGTGGTAGACCACCAGCCCGTCCTTGATCGACCAGGCGCCTTCGCGGTCGATGACCTCGATCGAGGCTTTCGCGGTAAGCGGACGGCCCTTGGCCTTGAACGCCGCCGCGACAACCGTGATGTTGCGGTCGTTCAGCGCCTTCTGCAGCGCGAGATCGAGATCGAACAGCGGCGGGGTGGGCATCCAGTGGCTGACCTGCGGCTCGGGGCGACCTTCGGCGCCGCGCAGCGTGCCGAAGCCGAGGCCGAAGACGTTGCGCCAGATATCGACCGTGATCTTCGACAGCACCGGGTACTGCACATCCTGGATTACCGACGGGTCGGGACTGCGTGACAGATGGGTGCCGTCCGGGGCGTAGATGTCCAGCATGTAGTTCTGCGGCTGGCTGCCGTCGCCGTAATAGCTGAGAACATACATGTGGCCCTGCGTCTCGACGCCGAGATCGAGATAGGTCGGGGTGGAGGCGGCGGGCGCGAGCGGGAAGAAGGACAGGCTGCGCTTGATCAGCGACATGCCGGCATCCGCGCTCGACGGGGAAATCTCCCACGCCTGCCCGAGCAGCGGCGCCGTGACCAGCCAGGCCTTTGCCGGATCGACCACCTCGATGGTGGCGCGGCCCGGAAGACCGAAGACGCTGATCGCCTCGTCCATCAACTCCAATTGCCAGACGAGGCCGCGCGGATCGACCATGCGCCAGGCCTGCCCCGCCCGCAGCACCCGCAGCTGCGCGCTGATCGCGGGATTGTCCATCTGCGCGGGGTCGAAGCTCGGCGTGATGCCGGTGTTCGACAGGGCGGTGATCAACGGGCCGTCCGGCGTGTAGTGTCCGGTGTCGAGTTCGGCCGCGACATCGGCATCGATGATGCCGAGAAGGGTCTGACCGGCGGCGACGAGCGCGGTGTCGAAGACCTCGGGAATCCGGCCGGCATTCAGCTCCTCGGCGATCGCGGCCGTCGGCAGTTCGAACAGCGTGCCGGCCCAGGTGAAGCAGGGCACCGGGTTGCCCTTGGTGTCGAAGGCCTGCACGCGCTTGTTGATGGATTCGAGCAGCAGCAGGCGGCCGTCGGGCGCGACCGCCATCGCCTTCGGCCCCCGGATCAGGCCCTCGCGAATGCCCTCGCCCGAGACGTAGAAGGCCTCCGGCGCCTTGTCATCCTCGGTCGGGGCCTCCGGCAGGGGCGCGAGCAGGATCTTCTGCTTCTGGAACGAGGCCGCGACGACCATGTTCGAGGGATGCACCGCCAGCGCGTCGAGCTGGTTGATCGGGAAGCGCGCCCATGATTTCAGGTCGCTGCCGGTCAGGCCGAAATCGTCGGAGCCGTCATTGAGCACCACCTGCCGCAGGTTGTTGCCGCCGTCGCGGGGATCGAGGATGAAATTCTGCTGGTTGATGCTTTTCCCGTCGCCCACGACCGGCGCATAGGCGATCTGCGGCGACTGGGTGAAGCCGATCCGGGAGAATTTCAGCCGGGACGATGGTTTCTCCAGCACGGAAAGGTTTTGCACCGCATAAAGCTGCGCGTTGCTCGGCGGCGCCGAGAGCCGGTCCGGCGGCAGCGCCATGCCGGAGGCGCGCCAGATGTAGCCGATCTGGAACGCCGTGTTGTTGACGGTTATCGCCACGGGCTGGCACAGCGTGCCGCCGGTGCCGCAGTCCAGCGCGGAGAGGGTGGCGACCGGCGGAGCGCCCGCCTTCCAGACATAGGCGCCGTTCTCGAAGGCGATCTGCTCCTTGAAGCGATACTGGGTGTCCGCCGACAGCGGCACCAGCGCCTCCTTGATGGTGGCATCGGGCAGGACCAGCGTGGTGCCCTCGTTCGGCACCGCCTTGAGGCTGCCGCTCTCCCACGACCCGGCCAGCCACCCATTGCTCGAATAGATGCCGAAGATGATCTTGAACGCGCCCCCCGCCGGCACGTCCTCGAATTTCAGCGCGATCGGCGCGGCCGAGGTGGTGGCGGGCATGGGGCCCTTGAGTTCGAAATTGGTGCCGTCCTTGTACTGCAGCAGCGCGTAGTAGCGCGTTCCCACCGCCGGCCATACCGCCGTAGAGGGATTGCCGGCCTCACCATGGGCGGGGTCGGGATGCATGGTCAGCGCCACGTCGATGGCGCGCTTGGCCTTGATCCGCACCGTGGCGGGCGAGGACAGCACCTGGATGGTGGTCTCGGCAATGGCAACGAAGCCGACCGCCACCGCCGCCGCCTTGAGAATGAGGCCCACCGGGCCGAAAGCGCTGGAAAGCTCGCCGGCCGCGACCTGCTTGACCACCCATGCGCCCAGCTTTTCCAGGCCCTTCTTCAGGATGAGGCCGAGCGCGGCGCTGGCCAGCGCGAACACCACCTTCTTGACATTGGTGAGCGCGGCCGCCGTGGCCGACCCGCCGCCGACCACCGGTATGCCAATGGCGATGGCCGCGGCGGTGAGGTCGCGGTCGCTGACGATGGCGTTGAAGGTCTGGGTCGAGGTGATGATCTTGCCCGCGACCATGAAGATGCCGGGAATGCCGTATTGCCACAGGCCGGTGAGCAGCGCGCCGGGGGTCGAGACCTCCTCGACCCAATCGGATGTTCCCAGGCTGCCGAACAGCAGCTCCACCGCCGCCGCGCCCTCCAGGTCGAAATCGAGCGCGGTCGGGTCGGTCGGCATCGGAATGCCAAGGACGGCATTGGTGGCGGAGATCGACCAGAGCTTCCTGATCCCGCTGATCGGCTTCCCGGCCTCATCCAGCAGGCGATAGCCGACATAGAGCGTCCGCATGAACGCGTTGCCGGCGTTGATCGAGAAACGGTCCTGCGCATTGACCTTGATCGACGCGGCATCGGCCCGCACGCCGAAGCTGGTGCCGGTATGGTCGAGCGTCCATTTGTAGGAGGCCGTGTCCGCCGCCGCCGCGCGCCGGGCGGCGGAACGGTCGGGGTCGACGCCGTCGCGGCGCGTCGCGGTCTGTCCCGAGGTCGGGGACCAGGTCTTTCCCTGCAGCCTTGTGTCGTTGGCAGCGGTGAGATTGGCGCGCGCGATGGGCGCACCCATGGCATCCTCGACGCCGGGCACAACCGTGTAGGTGTAGAGCGGCTGGCCGGTCCTGAACCCGCCCTGCTCCGGGTCGAGATCATACTCGGCCGTGAGCGGCTTGCCCTCATGGTCGGTGCAGGCGACGACAGGGGCCCAGTCCGCACCGGCGGCGTCGATCGCGGCGCTGAGGATCTGGATGTTGTTGAACTGGTCGGGATCGGTGCGCGGATCGCCCAATATGTGGTCGTACATCAGCACGGACTGGGTATAGGGCTGAACGCTGGCGAGATCGGGATGATGGCCGACCAGGCTGCCGGCGGTGGAGGTGAGGTTGACCACCGCATTGCTGGCGACGAGGAGCCGCACCGCCTCCTCCGTGTTCTTCGGCAGTTCCTTGACGCCGAGCCTGTCGAGGATCGCCGAGAAACTGCTGGGCCGCACGAACGACCCGCGCACGCCGAAGGCGGCATGCTCGACGGACGGGCGCCGATAATAGGCGATCTGCATCCGGAAGAATTCCCGCAGCGCCTCCTCGGGAATGTGGTGGGTCATGCGCACCATCTGCCGGAGATGAACCTCCGGGCGCTCGGGCATGACCAACCGCACAAGGGTCACGCCGCGCGGCGCGATGTCCTCCGGGGGAAGCCGGATGTAATGGGTGAATGTCGACCGGGCAGTGTCGGAATAGGCAAACAGGCGGTTTGAATCGACGGCAGCGTTCAACGTCCGGTCGTCATGCTCGCGAATGTCGAAATGCCGCGCGCCAATGGCAAGCTGAAGGTCCCCGGAAATATCGAGATCGCTGAGATCGACGTGAAACGTCTTCATGGTGACGGCCCCCACACCCGCTGTGACGTAAATTCAGAGATGCTCTTCCGCCGACACTCGACCTTTTGAGAGAATGACGGGTGCCGCTCGACAACCGCTCAGGAAACCGGCGCGCCGGTATCATCCCGGGCCGGCCTTTCGCCTGTCCGGGATGGGCCGCATACCCGACCGGGATCGCGGCGGTTCAGACGCACTCCTCCGCTCCTCCGTCTTCCGGCGGCGGCCGGAGAGCGGAATCGCGCAGACATCTTCCAACAGGCTAGTAAAGGCCGAACGACGCGTATCGCATGGAGATATCTACTCCACGTTGCATCTCGCATCAGGTTCGACGGGCGAGCGCCGCCTGTCAAGCACGATCTTGAGTTGTAACTATCGTTTGTACACTTTGAGGCGTTCCGGTCGCGACGAGCGGCCGGCCGGGCCGGACGACCGCGTTCGACAGCGGTGCATCCTTTGGACGGAAGGCGCGCGCCGACCGGATGCCGGCCCCTTGGTCAATGGTGCGGGCGGCCACGCGAAAATCCAAAAATTTCAAAATCGTTGGTACCGCTCACAACCTTTGCTATTGCCGGCTCTCTTCCTTAGCTTTTCCCGGATTTCACCCGGAATTTCGGTCAGCAGGCAGGGTAGCGATGGCAGGCAGGACGCGCACTTTGCAGCTGAGGGAATGCCGATACTCCGTGCGTAAGGAGCTGCGCCCAGCGCTGCTGCGGGAAGGTCGTTCTCATCCGTTTTGGTGCAGGGCCTTCGTGGAGCGCCTGCCTAATCAAGCGGTGATGCGACATTAGCAGATACGTTCGCCGAAACGGCATGCCAGCCGCCAGTGAGGGGGGCAGGTTTTTTATGCCGCGTCGACTCGTTCAAGCTTTGCGAGACTTTGATGCAATCCATGTCACCAGCGGGCGATGCCACTGACAAATATAGGGTGACAAGCGGGCGCGTTTTCCTCAGCGGGATCGATGCGCTCGTTCGACTCATGGTGGTGCAGCAGATTCGTGATCGCGCAGCCGGGCTTAACACGGCCGGCTTCGTTTCAGGCTATCGCGGCTCCCCTCTTAGCGGGTTGGACCAGGCACTCTGGAAGGCGACGGATGCGCTGGCAGCGCACGACGTCCGTTTCCAGCCCGGCCTGAACGAGGAACTTGCGGCCACCGCCGTGTGGGGCACACAGCAGGTGCACCTGCTCGGCGACTCCACATACGACGGCGTGTTCGCCCTTTGGTATGCCAAAGGTCCAGGCGTGGACCGCTCGGCGGACGTGCTCAAGCACATGAATTACTACGGCACCCATGCGCGCGGCGGCGTGCTGTTGGTGGCGGGTGATGATCACAGCGCCTCGTCGTCGTCATTGCCGCACCAGAGCGACCATCTGTTCCACGCGTCTATGATCCCGGTGCTGTACCCGGCGGATGCGCAGGAGTGTATCGATCTTGGCCTGCACGGCTGGGCCATGTCGCGGTACTCGGGCTGCCCTGTCGCCCTCAAGGTATTGGCGGATACGGTCGGATCATCGACCAGCGTGGATGCTGATCCGTTCGCGCTGCGGATCGCGCTGCCTGAAAGCCATAGGATCCCTGCGGGTGGCCTCAACCGTCGGCTGTCGTCTGATCCGGTGGGTGTGACCGCGCGAAAGCAAGAAGCGCTGCTGTTGGATCACAAACTGCCTGCCGTGCTTGCTTATGCGCGCGTCAATCGTCTCAACCGCATCGCACACACCACGCCCCACGCACGCCTCGGCATAGTCGCATCCGGCAAGAGTTACCGCGATGTGGTCGAGGCATTATCCCTGCTCGACATCGGTGCGGACTCCGACGAGATGGCCGCGCTACGCATCTACAAGGTGGCTATGACTTGGCCGCTGGAGCCGGAAGGCATCCGTGATTTTGCTTCGGGATTGGACGAGATTCTCGTTGTTGAAGAGAAGCGTCCGGTCGTGGAATCTCAGTTGCGGCAGATCATGTACGACCAGCCGAACGGCGCGCGGCCACGTATCGTCGGCAAGTCTGACGCGGCGGGCGAGTCCGTGAGTTCGATGGTCAAGGGTGTATTCTCGGCCAAAGCGGACCTCTCCGTCGCGCAGATCGCCCTAGGTATTGCGGACCGGTTGGCGCAATTCTTCCCGCACAGCCGCTTCGTCGAAACGGCAGCGTCGTTTCGCGATCGCCAAGCCTTTCTCGACCTCGCGGTGACGACGCCAGCGCGCTCCGCCTATTACTGCTCGGGTTGCCCCCACAGCACGTCCACCAAGGTGCCCGAAGGCAGTCTTTCACTTGGCGGCATTGGCTGTCACATCATGGCGACCGAGATATTTCCAGATCAGAATAAGACCTTCACGCAGATGGGCGGAGAAGGCGTTCCATGGATTGGACAAGCGCCGTTTTCGCAATTGACGCATATATTCGCCAATCTCGGCGACGGCACCTATTTTCATTCTGGAATACTCGCCATTCGCGCGGCGATTGCTGCCAAAGTCAACATCACTTACAAGCTTCTCTATAACGACGCCGTGGCCATGACGGGCGGCCAGCCGGTGGACGGCACGTTGACCGTTCCGGATCTTGCGCGTCAGCTGATGTCGGAAGGCGTCACGCGCATTGCGCTTGTATCGGAAGATACGTCGCGTCATGTCGGCGAAAGCAGGTTGCCTGCGGGCATTACCATTCACCCGCGCGAAAAGCTGGACGCCGTGCAGCGTGAATTACGCGAGGTGCAAGGCACCAGCGTGCTGATTTACGAGCAATTGTGCGCGGCTGAGAAGCGTCGGCGCAAGAAGAAGCAGACGACACCGGCTCCCGAACGACATCTCTTTATCAACACACTGGTTTGCGAAGGCTGCGGCGACTGCGCAACGCAATCGAATTGCTCGTCCATCCAGCCGGTAGAGACGGAATTTGGATCTAAGCGCGCCATCCATCAAGATTCGTGCAACCAAGACAGATCGTGCGCGCAAGGCTTTTGCCCCAGCTTCGTCACTATCGAAGGGGGGCGCCTACGCGGCGCGGCTCATAACACCGAGAGCGCTCCTGTCCTGCCGCCCCCACCGCCTCTGCCGGCGATGCCCGACCGGCCCTTTAACATCCTCATCTGCGGTATCGGCGGCACGGGCGTCATAACGGTCGGCAACATCCTCGGCTTGGCCGCGCATTTGGAAAGCAAGGCAGCCTCCGTCCTGGACATCACGGGTATGTCGCAGAAGAATGGTGCGGTGATGTCGCATGTTCGGCTCGCGCAGCGGGACGAGTCCCTGCAGTCTCAGCGCATCCCGACAGGCCAGGCTGACGTGGTGCTTGCCTATGACATCCTCGCCGCTGGCGCGCGCGAGGCGGTGGACACGATCAAACCAGACCACACACAGATCGTACTCAGCACGGAGGAGACGCCTCCAGGATACGCGATCCGCCAAATCGACTGGCAATTTCCCTCGGAACAGTTGCGCCGTCTTCTTGGCGAGACAGCCAGGGCTAAGCTCGACTTTGTCGATGCAGGTGGCCTTGCACAGCATCACCTGGGTGACGCCCTCTATATGAACCTGCTGATGATCGGTTATGCGTTCCAGCGCGGCCTGCTGCCGCTTACCGAAGCGTCGATCATGCGCGCCATTGAGCTGAATGGTGTCGCCGTTACTGCCAATCAACGCGCTTTCCAGTGGGGACGCCATGCGGCGTCCAGCTTGCCCGACGATACGCGCACGTCCTCGCCGGCAAAATCCGCGAAGCCGACGAAGCAGACGCGCCTGGACGACGTTCTCACCCTCCGCCGCGACTTCCTCGTCGAGTACCAGAACATTGCCTACGCCAATCGCTACGTGGATTTTGTCGAGCAGGTACGGCAAGCCGAAGCCGCTGCCACGGGCAAGGAAGCTCTGGCGTTAGCGGTTGCGCATAACCTGTTCAAGCTGATGGCCTACAAGGACGAGTATGAGGTCGCGCGCCTGCTCACGGGGAAAGACTTTCACCAAGCCCTGTCTGAGACGTTCGAGGGCGATTTCAAGCTGCGCTTCCATCTCGCACCGCCGATAGTCTCGCTACTGGACGGTGGCGTCCCGCGAAAACGCACCTATGGCCACGCCGCGCAACACCTGTTCCGAGTTCTGGCGCAGTTAAAAGGCTTGCGCGGGACACGGCTTGACCCTTTCGGCTACACAAAGGAACGCCGTCAGGAACGTGCGCTCATTGTGGAATACAAGCAGTGCATGAACATGGCGCTCAAGACGCTCAACATGTCGACAAGTGACATCGCGCTGCAACTCGCCAATTTGCCGATGCAGATCCGTGGCTATGGTCACGTGAAGGCGGCAAGTATTGAAAAGGCGCGTAGCCGACAGCGCGCGCTGATGAAACAATTGCAAATGAGCTGAGCCCCCTTCTCTGAGGCGTCCCGCCTTTGGCGGAGAGAGTGGCGGCTCGGTCAAGCCCGGTTCCGGTCTCCGTCACGCCGCCCGTTCGATGCCTGTGGCGGCCACGTCATCAACCCTCGGCGTCTCTCCTCAATCGGAGGAGAAAAGGGTCTCAGGTCAAAAAAGGGCTCAGGTCCGACCATCTCGGTTCAAGGGGCCAAGCGGACACCAGTGCAGAGTGATGTCCGGGGCCGGGAAACGAAAGCCGATGGACGCCAGCAGGTTGAACGATTTGGCGTTGAGGGAGGAAACGCACGTCGTCACCTCCTCTACCCCCTCCAGATGCTGGTAGTGCAGCACAGCCTTCCAAATCCGCTTTGCCAATCCACGTCCTTGCAGCTCCGGCGGCAGCGCTGTCAGATTCCATTGACGCCGCGTCGGGCCGCGCTCCGCCACGGTCATGAAACTGATGGTCTTTCCGTCCAGCCGGCACGCCAGCACGGACTCCCCGGGCGTGACGAACGCGCGATCCGCCCAGATGACGTAGCGGCGTGTCCCCAGATCGGCCCCCACCTCGGGGTCCGCATGCAGCCTGCCGGTCTGGAATGAGCCGGCCACAATGGCGCTGATGACAGGGCGATCAGCTTCCGATGCGGGCGAAACGGCCAGTTCCGGATCGGGGAGGAACCGTGAAAGATCCGTGATCGTTGGCCGGTAGCTCAGCTCGATGAAGCGGAACCCAAATCCCTGGAGCACGGCGCATTCGGCCAGTTGGTCGTGCTTCAGCCGGCAATCCACCAGCAGCACCCGGTTTTCCAGGCACCAGTCGCGAAAGGCCGAGAAGGTTTGCGCCACCCCCTCCGTCCCGGTCATGCGGACCGATGCGATCGATGCCGTGTTGCCCTGGAAGGTCGCGCAGTCCCAAGGGTTGAGATGGTGGACCAACTCCAACCCCGGCCCCGCTGTCCGTTCCATTACAGGCTGTTGCATGTCCTCTCCTCAGGGGAGATGCCCAGGGTGCCCGTTCCTCGTCAGGCCGGGCTCTGACCCCACTTGGAAGAAGAAGCAGTGGCAGGTCACGCTGGGCTGGTCATTTGTGCCTTTGCCGAGCGTTGTGCCGCTGACGAGCATCGGCGGAAACTGGTGCGGGCGGCCGGGCTCGAACCGGCACTCTCAGAGAGAAACGGATTTTAAGTCCGTTGCGTCTACCTGTTTCGCCACGCCCGCACGGCGTTCAGCGGTGGCGATCCGCCGCTTTCGGAGGGGTCCTCAGAAAACCCCGCCGATGAAGCCTGTCTCGTCAACGAAGATGTCCTCCGCCGCCGGGCGCGAGGGCAGGCCGGGCATGGTCATCACGTCGCCGCACAGCGCCACCACGAAGCCGGCGCCGGCCGAGAGCCGCACGTCGCGCACCGGCAGCACGAAGCCTTCCGGCGCGCCGCGCTTGGCCGGGTCGGCGGAGAAGCTGTACTGGGTCTTGGCCATGCAGATCGGCAGATCGCCATAGCCCTGCGCCTCGAACTCGGCAAGCTTGCGCAGTGCGGCGGGCTCGATCGCCACCGAACCGGCGCGGTAGATGCGGGTGGCGATGGTCTCGATCTTCTGCACCAGCGGCAGGGCGCTGTCATAGAGCGGGCGGAAGCCGGAGGGGGCCTCGGCGAGCGCCGCCACCTCCTCGGCGAGCCCGAGTGCTCCGGCCGAGCCCTCGGCCCAATGCGAACACAGATGCACGCGCGCGCCCACCGCCGCGCAGGCGGCCTTGATGGCGTCGATCTCGGCCGGCGTGTCGCTGGTGAAGCGGTTGATCGCCACCACCGCCGGCAGGCCGAACGCCTTCATGTTCTCGATATGGCGCACGAGATTGGAGGTGCCGGCGGAAACCGCCGCGACATTCTCCGGCCCCAGGTCCTTCTGCGCCACGCCGCCATGCATTTTCAGCGCCCGCACCGTGGCGACGATGACGACGACCGAGGGCGCGAGGCCGGCCTGGCGGCACTTGATGTCGAGGAACTTCTCCGCCCCGAGATCGGCGCCGAAGCCGGCTTCCGTCACCACGTAATCGGCAAGGCCGAGCGCGGTGCGCGTCGCCATCACCGAATTGCAGCCATGGGCGATGTTGGCGAAGGGGCCGCCATGCACCACGGCCGGCGTCGCTTCCAGCGTCTGCACGAGGTTGGGCTGGAAGGCGTCGCGCAGGAGCGCGGTCATCGCCCCGGTCACCTTGAGCTGGCCGGCGGTGATCGGCTGGCGGGCGCGGTTCTGCGCCACCACCATGCGGCCGAGCCGCTCTTCCAAGTCCTCCAGCGAGCGGGCGAGGCAGAAGATCGCCATCACCTCGCTGGCGACGGTGATGTCGAAGCCGTCCTCACGCGAGAAGCCGTTGCCCGGCCCGCCGAGCCCAACGACGACGCTGCGCAGGGCGCGGTCGTTCAGGTCGACCACGCGCCGCCAGTTGATGCGGCGTGTGTCGATGTCGAGCGCGTTGCCCCAGTAGATGTGGTTGTCGATGGCGGCGGCGAGCAGATTGTGCGCGGCACTGATGGCGTGGAAATCGCCGGTGAAATGCAGGTTGATGTCCTGCATCGGCACGATCTGCGCATGGCCGCCGCCGGTCGCCCCGCCCTTGGAGCCGAAGACCGGGCCGAGGCTCGGCTCGCGCAGCGCGATGGCGACGTTCTTGCCGGCACGGGCCAGCGCATCGCCCAGGCCGATCGTGGTCGTGGTCTTGCCCTCCCCCGCCGGGGTGGGGTTGATGGCGGTGACGAGGATCAGCTTGCCATCCGCCTTGGCTTCGGCGGCGCGGGCGAAGCCGAGCGCGATCTTCGCCTTGTCATGGCCGTAGCGGTAGAGATCGGCGGCCGGCACGCCGAGCCGGGCGCCGATCTCCTCGATGGGACGCGGCGTCACGGAGGCGGCGATCGCCGCGTCGCTGGTGGGGTCGATGGTGCGCGCCGCGGTATTCATGAAGGCTCCCGTTACACTTTGCGCCGGCCACGTGTCGCCGGTCGCCTTTCGCCGTCAGGCCGCGCGCATGCGCTCGGCCAGAATGGCGACCAACAGCATGCCGCCGAGCACCGAGAGATGCTCGACCGCGACATAGAATTCGAACTGCGCCATCGGCCCTTCCATGCGCCAGAAATGGTGCGCGATGGGGATGGTGAGCAGGGTGAAGATGCCGAGCGCGCCGGCGCCGAGCCAGGTGGCCCGGTTGAGCAGGATCAGCACGCCGCCGATGAGCTGGGTGAGGATGGTACCCACCGCGAACAGCCACGGTGGATTGAGCCCGAAATGGGCCATCTCGGCCTCGGCGCCGGCGAAATCGGTGACTTTGCTGATGGCGCTGCCGAGGAACATGAAGACGAGCAGGAGACGCGCGACGAAGGCCGTGATCGGCGAAAGCAGGATGCCGGAGATGAGCGTGGGTGTCATCGGTAGGGACCCTTAAGCGGCACAATTTGCCGCACCCCGGCATAGCGCAAGGGAAGCCGGGAAGGGAAGCCGAAAGGCGAGGCGCACGCGCGCGCCCCGCCGACCGGCTGGCCCTCAGGACGGGCGGCCCGCCTTGTCGTCCGCGCCCTCGCCGTCCTCCTCGCCTTCCTCGTCGTCCTCTGCCCCTTCCGCTTCCTGCGCGGCCTTGGCTTCGGCGATGAATTCGGCGGCGTATTTCTTGGCGTCGCGCACGCTGTCGCCCAGCTCGCGGGCATAGCGGTCGAGATCGAGCCGCAGTCCGCCGACCGAGGGCTTCTCGGTCTCGGAGGCATAGGCGACCATGCGCAACGACAGGCCGATATCGGAGGCCAGCACCGCCATGAAGCTGTCGCTCAGATCGTGCTCGTCGGCATATTCCATCAGCATGTCGTACAGCGCCGCGCGGTGCTGGTCGAAGGCGGCATCATAGCCGTCATCGCTGTCGTTCTCGGGCTCGTCGTAGCTGTCGGCCATGTCTTGTCCTCACGCCACCCCGTCGCGGATCGGCGGCTGGAAGCTCAGCCCCATATCCCACGGGAAATAGATCCACGTATCCTGGCTCACCTCGGTGATGAAAGTGTCGATCAGCGGGCGCCCCAGCGGTTTGGCGTAGACGGTGGCGAAATGCGCTGATGGCAGCATCTCGCGCACCACCCGCGCCGTCTTGCCGGTATCGACGAGATCGTCGATCACCAGGAGCCCCCGGCCGCCCTCGCCCGCCGCCGCCGTCACCACATCGGCGATCGGCTTCAGCACCTGCATCTCACCCTGTTTGGTGTAGTCATGATAGCTGGCGATGCACACGGTCTCGATCAGCCGCACGCCAAGTTCGCGCGCCACGATCGCCGCCGGCACCAGCCCGCCACGGGTGATGCAGACAATCCCCTCGAACGGTCCCGCGCCGGCCAGCCGCCAGGCGAGCGCGCGCGCGTCGCGGTGGAACTGATCCCAGGACACCGGAAAGGCCTTGTTCTGGCGGTCGTCGGTCATCAGGAAAGGCCCCGGCAGGTCGGTTCGATAAGGCACAACAGGCGTCAGCGGCGATCATTAGCGGCAGTGCCGCCCCTTCTCCAGTGCTGCGGCGCGGAAATTCCGGCCTTCGCACGGGAAAATCGGACCGGAAGGTTCACGCCCGGCGCGGCAGCGCCGCGACCATGGCTTCCACCTGCGCCACCGCCGCCGCCAGCTTTGCGTCATCGCGGCTGCGCAGCACCAGATTGGTGTTCGGGCGGCCATCCTCGCCCATGAAGGGATAGCTGCCGATGCTCACTTCCGGGTTGGCCTTGGCGATCTCGCCCAGCGGCCCGCCGACATCGCCCTCGCGCGCATCGGCCCGCACCGTCTGCGAGAGCATGCGCACCCCGGTCTTCAGCTTCGGCGCCACCTGATCCAGCATGGCCTGCATGATGGTGGGCACGCCCGCCATGACGATGACATTGCCGATCCAGAAGCCGGGCGCCTTGGAGACCGGGTTTTCCACCAGCTCAGCACCGTGCGGGATGCGCGCCATGCGCAGCCGCGCCTCGTTGAGGTCTTCCGGCTTGATGTATTCCAGCAGCATGGCGCGGGCGCGCGGATCGATATCGATGCCGACCCCGAACGCCTTGGCGACGCTGTCGGCGGTGATGTCGTCATGCGTCGGACCGATGCCGCCTGTCGTGAACACATAGCTGTAGCGCGCGCGCAGCGCGTTCACGGCGGCGACGATTTCCTCCTCGACATCCGGCACCACTCGCACCTCGCGCACATCGACGCCGATGGCGGTGAGATATTCGGCGATGTAGCCGATGTTGCGGTCCTTGGTGCGGCCCGAAAGGATCTCGTCGCCAATGACGAGAACCGCCGCCGTCACCTGCTCTGCCGAAGCCGTCATCCGATTCCCCTCCCTCACCGACGCCGCCGAAGCTGCCATCTGCCGCCCGTCGCCGCAATTCACCGCAGTTTTCGCCGCAACGGGCGGCACGCTGCCTTCCGATTGGGCAATTGGTGCGCAAACTCGCAATTATCGCCGAGAGGCACGCGCCTCCCCTTCCGCTGGCACGAGCTTTGTAGCTAACTTGGCGAAGTTGGGGAGTACATTTGCACCAATGAGCGTGGCCTTCGACGAAATGACCAACGCGGACGGTTCGATCCGGGCCGCCTACACCGCCCTCTCGCGCTGGTTGAGCGATGTCCCGCCCGACGTGCTGGACATGCGCCGCAAGGAGGCGGAGTTCATATTCCGCCGCATCGGCATCACCTTCGCCGTCTATGGCGACAGCGATGCGCAGGAACGGCTGATCCCCTTCGACATCATCCCGCGCATCCTCACCGGCACCGAATGGCGCCGGCTGTCGCGCGGGCTGGAGCAGCGCGTGAAGGCGCTGAACCTCTACCTCAAGGACATCTATTCCCGCCGCGAGATCCTGAAAGCCGGCGTGGTGCCGGAAGACCTCGTCTACCAGAACCCGGCCTTCCGCCCGGAGATGAACGGCCAGAAGGTGCCGCACGATCTCTATGTCCACATTGCCGGCATCGATGTGGTGCGGGTGGACGCGGAAACCTTCTACGTGCTCGAAGACAATGCCCGCACGCCCTCCGGCGTCTCCTACATGCTGGAGAACCGCGAGATCATGATGCGGCTGTTCCCGGAGCTGTTCGCGGACAACCGCGTGGCACCGGTGGAGAACTACACCGACGAATTGCTGGCGACGCTGAAATCGCTGGCGCCGGCGAGTTCCAGCAGCGACCCCGCCGTGGTGGTGTTGACCCCCGGCATCTACAATTCCGCCTATTACGAGCACTCCTTCCTCGCCGACAAGCTGGGCGTGGAACTGGTGGAGGGCCGCGACCTCTTCGTGCGCAACGATGTCGTCTATATGCGCACCACCGAAGGCCCGCGCCGGGTCGACGTGATCTACCGCCGGCTTGACGACGATTTCCTCGACCCCCTCGCCTTCCGGCCGGACAGCGCGCTCGGCGTGCCGGGGCTGATGAGCGCCTATAACGCCGGCAACGTCACGCTGACCAATGCGGTCGGCACCGGCGTCGCCGACGACAAGGCGGTCTACAGCTACATGCCGGACATCATCCGCTTCTATCTCGGCGAGGAGCCGCTGCTGAAGAACGTGCCGACCTGGCGCTGCCGCGAGGCGGACCATCTGAAATACGTGCTCGATCATCTGAGCGAGCTGGTGGTGAAGGAAGTCCACGGCTCCGGCGGCTACGGCATGCTGATCGGCCCGCGCGCCGACAAGGCGCAGATCGAGCTGTTCCGCGCCAAGCTGAAGCAGGACCCGACCAATTTCATCGCCCAGCCGACGCTGGCTCTCTCGACCTGCCCGACCTTCGTCGAGGAAGGCATCGCGCCGCGCCATGTGGATCTGCGCCCCTTCGTGCTGACCGGCGCCGACAAGGTGCGCATCGTGCCGGGCGGGCTGACCCGCGTGGCGCTGGAGGCGGGCTCGCTGGTGGTCAATTCCAGCCAGGGCGGCGGGACCAAGGACACCTGGGTTTTGGAGGAGAGCTGATTTCGGCGTTCTGAGAACGACAAGGACAACGTCATCCTGAGGTGCCTGGCGTAGCCGGGCCTCGAAGGATATTCGCCCGGATAAGCATCCTTCGAGGCTCGCTTCGCTCGCACCTCAGGATGACGGTGCTCTCTGGGATACAATGGGTGGGAGCGTGTAACAGATGCCGATTGAAACATGGCTGGCCTTCGTCGCCGCCTCGGCGGTCCTGCTGGTGATACCCGGACCGACCATCCTGCTTGTCGTGTCCTATGCGCTCGGCCAGGGGCGGAAGGTCGCCTTCCCCGTCGCGCTCGGTGTGGCGCTCGGCGATTTCACCGCCATGACGCTGTCCATGCTCGGCCTCGGCGCGCTGCTCGCCACCTCGGCGACGCTGTTCACCGTGCTGAAATGGATCGGCGCGGGCTATCTCATCTGGCTCGGCATCAAGCTCTGGCGCGCTGGCGGCACGGCGAGCTTCGGTGAGGCGCGCCCGGCGGGCTCCGCCTTCGGGATGATGGCGCATGCCTGGGTGGTCACCGCGCTGAACCCCAAGAGCATCACCTTCTTCGTGGCGTTCCTGCCGCAATTCCTCGATCCGGGCCGGGATTTCCTGACCCAGCTGGCGATCTTCGAGGCGACTTTCCTCACCCTCGCCGCCGCCAATGCCTTCGGCTATGCGCTGCTCGCCGGCCGCCTGCGCGGCGCGGTGCAGAACACGCGCCTGGTCGCCCTTTTCAACCGGGTCGGCGGTTCGCTGCTGATCGCGGCGGGCGTCGCCACGCTCGCCTGGCGCAACGCCAAATAGAACGCGGGTCCCATGCTTTCTCGTACTGCCGACAATCTCTACTGGCTGGCCCGCTACATGGAGCGGGCGGACTGTCTCGCCCGCATCCTCGACGTGACCCAGCGCCTCGCCCAGCTGCCGGCGGCCTATGGCGGCTCGACCAATGAGTGGCGCTCCGCTTTGCTCACCGCCGGCTGCGCCGAGCAGTACAAGGCGGTGCATGGCGACGAGGTGACGGAACAGAACGTCATCAACTTCCTCGCCTTCGCGCCGGAAAACCCGTCCTCGATCCGCAACTGCTTCGAGATCGCCCGCACCAATGCGCGCTCGGTGCGTACCGCGCTGACCATGGAGATGTGGGAGACGATCAACTCCTCCTGGCTGGAGCTGAAGCGCTATTCCACCAAGAACATGACGCGCGAGGAGCTGGCGCGCTTCATGTCCTTCGTCAAGGAAACCTCGCTGCGCTTCGACGGCGCCGCCTACCGCACCATGCTGCGCAACGATGCGTTCTGGTTCTCGCGGGTGGGGATGTATGTCGAGCGCGCGGACAACACCGCCCGCATTCTCGACGTGAAATATCACGTGCTGCTGCCGGATTCCGAGCACATTGGCGGCCCGCTCGACTACTTCCAGTGGGCCTCGATCCTGCGCTCGGTGTCGGCGCTGACCTCGTTCCACTGGGTGTATCGCGAGAGCGTCAAGCCTTGGCTGGTGGCGGACCTGTTGATCCTCAACGCGCAGATGCCGCGCTCGCTCACCAGTTGCTACCAGAACATCACGCGCTATCTCGACGATATCGCCAATTACTACGGGCGGCAGGGCAGCTCGCAGCGGCTGGCGCGCTCGACCCTGACACGGCTCGGCAACAGCCGCATGGAGGATATCTTCCAGACCGGACTGCACGAATACATCGACAATTTCGTGACCGAGAACAACCGCCTCGGCTCCCTCGTCAACGAGCAGTACCTGCTCTGATCCGGCCTGCGTCATGCGTATCCATGTCAACCACGCGACCACCTATTCCTACGATCCGCCGGCCAATGGCGCGATCCAGACGTTGCGCCTGACGCCGCGCAACCATGACGGCCAATATGTCGTCGCCTGGCGCATCGACGTTTCCGAAGGCTGCCAGCTGCGCGCCCATCAGGACGCCTTCGGCAACCTCACTCACACCTTCGCGCTCGACGGCCCGATCAGCGAGCTGCGCGTGCTGGTGGAAGGCGAGGTCGAGACGCAGGACACGGCCGGCGTCATCCGTGGCATCAGCGAGCGCTTTCCGCCCTCGCTGTTCCTGCGCAGCACCGACCTCACTCTGCCCGACACCGAGCTGGCCGCCTTCGCCGAGAGCGCCGGCAAGGGTGAGGGCGACCGCATCGCCCGGCTGCACGCGCTGATGGAGGCGATATCAGCGGCGATGGAATTCGACGCCGACCCGACCCATTCCTCCACCACGGCCGCCGCCGCCTTCAAGCAGAAGCGCGGCGTGTGCCAGGATTTCGCCCATGTCTTCACCGCCTGCGCCCGCCATATCGGCGTGCCGGCGCGCTATGTCACCGGCTATCTCGTCGGCGACGGCGCCGTGGCCGAGCAGCGCGCCGGCCATCAGGCCGGGCATGCCTGGTCGGAAGCCTATGTGGAAGGGCTAGGCTGGGTCGGTTTCGACCCGGTGCTGAGCCAGTGCCCGACCGACGCCTATGTGCGCCTCGCGGTGGGGCTCGATTATCTCGGTGCCGCGCCCGTGCGCGGCAACCGCTATGGCGGCGGCGACGAGCATCTCACCGTCGCCCTCAAAGTGGACCAGTCCAGCCGGCAGGTTCAGGGCTAGGCTGGGCCAGGTTCGCTCGAAGGACCGTGGGAACATCGCCGCCGAGGTTGCCCGGCGGGAAAGCGGCCCGGTATAAGGGCGCGGGGCAGCGCCGTTTCAGCGCCGGCGCGGATGGGGGAAGTGCCTTTCATGACCTATTGTTGCGGCATTCTGGTGCGTGACGGCCTCGTCATGATCGCCGATACGAGGACCAATGCCGGCCTCGACAATGTCTCGACCTTCCGCAAGCTCCACGTGTTCGAGGAGCCCGGGCGGCATGTGCTGGCGCTGTCGACCGCCGGCAATCTCTCGATCTCGCAGGCGGTGATCAGCACGCTGCAGGAGGGGCTGGAGAACCCGGAAACGAGGGCGAAGGAAACGCTTTCCACCTGCACCAGCATGTTCCGCGCGACGCAGCTGGTCGGACGGGCGGTGCGCCATGTCTATGACCTCTATGGCGCGGCGCTGAAGGAAGCGGATCTGCGCTTCGACGTGTCCTTCCTGTTTGGCGGGCAGGTGAATGGCGGGCGGATGCGGCTGTTCATGATCTATGCCGCCGGCAATTTCATCGAATGCACCAGCGACACGCCCTTCCTCCAGATCGGCGAGCACAAATATGGCAAGCCGGTGCTGGACCGCTCCATCACCTATGAGACCGACCTCTACGACGCGCTGAAATCCGGCCTGATCTCGATGGATTCGACCATGCGCTCGAATCTCGGCGTCGGCATGCCGATCGACATCCTGGTGGCGCGGCGCGACGGCGCGCAGGCCGAGCTGAATTACCGCATCGAGCCGGGCGAGCCCTATTTCCACGATCTGCGCGAGCGCTGGTCGGCGGCGCTGCGGGCGGCCCATACGTCGATTCCCCGCCCGCCCTACGGGCGTTAGCCGGCCGCCATAGAAAAAGGGCGGCTCGTCACAGTAGACGGCCGCCCATTTTACACGTCATCGCCCATTGCAGCGGGCAATGACATCTCACCGTCAGGTGAGCAGCCAGATCAGCAGAATGATCGGAATCGGAATACCAATAAGCCACAAAAGAATCGGCATGATGTCGACCTCCGGTTTGCAAGATGTGCGGTTCGCCTTGACAACGCCGGAATTGCTATAGGGTTCCTGAACTCATATCGCGCCGGGCCAACAATTGGGGAGGACACCATGAACGCCACTCGCATCGCCCTCGTCACCGGCGCCGGCACCGGCATCGGCAAGGCCGCCGCGCTTGCCCTCGGCGAGGCCGGCTTCACCGTGGTCCTCGCCGGCCGCCGCGCCGCGCCGCTGGAGGCGGTGGCGGCTCTTATGGAAGGCCGGGGCCACCCCATCACCGCCGATGTCGCCGATCCCGCCTCGGTGGCGGCGCTGTTCGAGGCGGTGGCGGCCCGCTTCGGCCGGCTCGACGTGCTGTTCAACAATGCCGGCGGCTGGTCGCCCGCCACGCCGATCGAGGACGTGCCGCTTGCCGACTGGCAGCATGTGGTGAATGTGAACCTCACCGGCGTGTTCCTGTGCATCCAGCACGCCATGCGGCTGATGAAGGCGCAGGACCCCAAGGGTGGGCGCATCATCAATAATGGTTCGATCTCGGCGCATGCCCCGCGCCCGCTGACCGGCCCCTATACCGCCACCAAGCACGCCGTCACCGGCCTGACCAAGCAGGTGGCGCTGGAAGGGCGGGCCCATAACATCGCCTGCGGCCAGATCGACATCGGCAATGCCGACACCGACATGGCGGTGAAGATGAAGACCGGCATCCTGCAGCCCAATGGCCAGATCATGGTCGAGCCGACCTTCGACCCCGTCCATGCCGGCCGCGCCGTGGCGCACATGGCCAGCCTGCCGCTCGACGCCAATATCCTCACCATGACCATCATGGCCAGCAGCGCGCCTTTCGTCGGGCGCGGGTGAGACGGGGCGTTCAGAAGGCCAGCCGGAAGCCGGCGGAGACGGTGGTCGCCTGGAAGTCCATGCCGGAACCGTCTTTGAACACATCCAACAGTTCGCCGGTGGCGTTGTTGTACATTGTCGCGTCGCCGGTGGCGCGGAAATAGGTGTCGAGTTCCACGCCGAGATAGAACCCGGCGCGGGCGCTGAGCGCATAATCCGCCCGCGCCCCGACCGTGAGGAAGGGCAAGGTGCCGATATCGTCCTCGAAGCGCAGCTGGCGGAAGTAATGATGGTCGGTGTCGTTGGCGGAGAAGGTCACGCCGCCCTTCACCAGCGCGGTCAGCGTCCACGCCTCGTGGCGTAGCTCGGTCTCGGCACCGACGAAAACGCCCGCATAGCGCTGCTGGTAGTCGATGGTCGGCAGCGAGGTGTAATCGAGCTTGATGGTGTCGCGGAAGCCGTTGCGGCTGTAGACATAGGGACCGTCATTGGCGGTCCACTTGATGTCGGTGTACTTGAACCCGGCTTGCAAGGTGAGCTGCCGCCCCTCGCCGAGGCTGAACCGCCGGCCCAGCGCCGCGTCGATATCGACATAGTGGTCGAGCGATGTGGAGGGGTGGGTGGAATAATGGGTCCAGTCCTGCGCGGCGTAGCTGCGCACATAGGGACCGAGCCAGTCGAAGTCGCGCATATGGCTGCTGCCGGAGAAGCCGAGCTTGCCATTGGCGGAGAACACCACGTTCTCCCACAGCTCCACCTTCAGTGAGGCGGTGACGACCGGCGCCTGGCTCTCCCAGATCAGCCGGCTGATCCGGTTGCCGCGCTCATAGACATATTCATTGGCGGTGATCCAGCTATAGCCGAAGCCGGCGCGCAGGGTGATTTCCTCGCCGGGCGTCGCCAGCAGAAGCTGATCGGGAAGACCGGACACCGGCAGATCAGCGGCGAGCGCCGGCCGCTCCATGGCGAAAAACAGGGCTGCGGCCGCCAGCACGCCCGATCCGCGTCGCGCCATGATTCACTCCCCCACCCCATTCCGTTAAGGAATAGGGGCAGGAAACCGGGCCTGTCCAGCACCACTAACTGACTGCAAGACCTTATTTTTCTGACGGTTTCAGAACACCGCCAGCGCGCCCTGAAACAGCAGCCAGCTAAGCAGGCCCATCACGCCGAAGCTGACCAGCGTGGCCACCACGCCGGCGAGGATGAACACGCCGTCGCGCTCGACGAGGCCGAGGCCAAGAATCACCACGGCGATGCCGGGCGGCAGGTTGCCGAAGATCGGGATCGGCAGCAGCAGCAGCAGGCCGAGCACCACCACAAGCCCGCCGAGCACGAAGCGCGCCGAGGGCGAGGAGAAATAGGGCAGGCGCGGGCGCGAATAGCTCTCGAAGCGGCGGATCAGCTTCAGCGAGCCCGTGACGATCTTCTCCAGCAGCGCGCGGGAAAGGGTGCGGTTGGCGAGCCAGCGCGGCAGCCACAGCTCGTCGCGCCCCAGCAGCATCTGGCCGCCGACAAGGCAGAGCAGAATGCCGCACAGCACCGGCAGGCCGGGCGGCATCGGCAGGCAGTTCGGCAGGCCGAGCAGCAGGATGGACAGGCCGAAGGCGCGGTTGCGCAGCGCGTGCACGATCTCGCCCACGCCGATGCGCTCCGCCGAATGGGCGGTGACGATCGCCGAGAGCAATTCCGACGTGCGGGGAGAACGATGATCCACCAGCGTGACCAGCTGCCTGACTTTCCTCGGGCGCCGGACCGGCCCCTTCCTCCGCGCTCATAGCACGTCGCGCGCGGCAATAAGAGGGCAGGCACGCTCAAAAGAAAGGCAGGACGCCCGGCCTCAGTTCACCCGGAACTCGCTGTCCACCCGCCGCAGCTCCGCCGGCCCGATGAGCCGCGCATGCGCCACCCTTACGGAATGTAGCGGCCCTTCCAGCTCGCGCGCCCAGAAGTCCAGGAAGCGCTTCAGCTCGGGGAAATGCGGGCAGAGGTCGTAATGCTGCCAGAGAAAGCTCTGCAGAATGCCGGGATGATCTGGCATGCGGTAGAGGATATGGGCGGTGGTGAGGCCGTAGCCTTCCAGCTGACGGCGGAAATCCGCCGAAACGCGCCCCCCTGCCCCCTCCGCCGCCTTGGTCGAGACAACACCACGCGACGAACCTTCATGATCGGTCATGCGGAACCTCCTTTCGTGACGAGAGGGAAGTGTGCCGCCGACACGATGGCGCGGCAAGGTTAAAAATCGCAATACACGTTCAAAATCAAAGCACTAGCAGCATAGACGACGGAGTGCTGACAGCGCCTGCCGGCCCACGTTGGCACTCTCTTTCCGAGACTGCCAATTTTTTGCCGTCCGCACCTTGCGCCCCCTTTCACCGGCGCCTAGATGTCGCACGGCACCGCGCGATACCCCATGCCGTCCGGGCTGGCGGGCGCGGTGGCAGGATCAAACGATCGTTCACGATTGGAGAGAGCCGATGAAGTTCCGTCCCCTGCATGACCGCGTGGTGGTCAAGCGTATCGAAGCGGAAGAGAAGACCGCGGGCGGCATCATCATTCCCGATACGGCCAAGGAAAAGCCCTCGCAGGGCGAAGTCGTCGCTGCCGGCCCCGGGGCCCGCGACGAGGCCGGCAAGCTGGTCCCCCTCGATGTGAAGGCGGGCGACCGCGTGCTGTTCGGCAAGTGGTCGGGCACCGAGGTCAAGATCGACGGCGTCGACTACCTCATCATGAAGGAGTCCGACATCCTTGGCGTGCTCGAAGGCGTCGCCGCCTCCCAGAAGGCCGCCTGAGCCAGCCTCTTCCCGCTGCTCGCAACGCATCACCGGAGTAAAACATCATGTCCGCCAAAGAAGTTAAGTTCGCTGGCGACGCGCGCGAGAAGATGCTGCGCGGCGTCGACATTCTCGCCAACGCCGTCAAGGTCACGCTTGGCCCCAAGGGCCGCAACGTCGTGATCGAGAAGAGCTTCGGCGCTCCCCGCATCACCAAGGACGGCGTCACCGTCGCCAAGGAGATCGAGCTCGAGGACAAGTTCGAGAACATGGGCGCGCAGATGGTGCGCGAAGTGGCCTCGAAGTCCAACGACCTTGCCGGCGACGGCACCACCACCGCCACCGTGCTGGCCCAGGCCATCGTGAAGGAAGGCGCCAAGTCGGTCGCCGCCGGCATGAACCCGATGGACCTCAAGCGCGGCATCGACCTCGCCGTCGAGGCGATCGTCGCCGACCTCAAGAAGAACGCCCGCAAGGTGACCTCGAACGCCGAGATCGCCCAGGTCGGTACCATCTCTGCCAATGGCGACTCCGAGATCGGCAAGTACCTCGCCGAGGCGATGGAGAAGGTCGGCAATGAGGGCGTGATCACCGTCGAGGAAGCCAAGACCGCCGAGACCGAGCTCGACGTGGTCGAAGGCATGCAGTTCGACCGTGGCTATCTCTCCCCCTACTTCATCACCAATGCCGAGAAGATGCGGGTCGAGTTCGAGGACCCCTACATCCTCATCCACGAGAAGAAGCTCTCGGGCCTGCAGGAACTGCTGCCGGTGCTCGAAGCCGTGGTGCAGACCTCCAAGCCTCTGCTGATCATCGCCGAGGACATTGAGGGTGAGGCGCTCGCCACCCTGGTGGTCAACAAGCTGCGCGGCGGCCTGAAGGTCGCGGCGGTGAAGGCTCCCGGCTTCGGTGATCGCCGCAAGGCCATGCTGCAGGATATCGCCATCCTCACCGGCGGCACCGCCATCTCCGACGATCTCGGCATCAAGCTCGACACCGTGACGCTCGCCATGCTCGGCCGCGCCAAGAAGGTCGTGCTCGAGAAGGAGAACACCACCATCGTCGACGGCAATGGTGCCAAGAAGGACATCGAGGACCGCGTCGCGCAGATCAAGGCGCAGATCGAGGAAACCACCTCGGACTACGACCGCGAGAAGCTGCAGGAGCGCCTCGCCAAGCTCGCGGGCGGCGTCGCGGTGATCCGCGTCGGCGGTGCGACCGAAGTCGAAGTGAAGGAAAAGAAGGACCGCGTTGACGACGCGCTGCACGCGACCCGCGCGGCCGTGGAAGAAGGCGTGCTGCCGGGCGGCGGCGTGGCTCTCCTGCGCGCGCTCAAGGCTCTGGACGGTGTCGTCACCGCCAATGCCGACCAGAAGACCGGCGTCGACATCGTCCGCAAGGCGGTGCAGTACCCGGCGCGCCAGATCGCCAGCAATGCCGGCGAAGACGGCTCGCTGATCGTCGGCCGCATTCTGGAGAAGAGCGACTACGCCTTCGGCTTCAACGCCCAGACCGGCGAATATGTCGACATGTACAAGGCCGGCGTCATCGACCCGGCCAAGGTGCTGCGCTCGGCGATCCAGAACGCGGCCTCGGTGGCCTCGCTGCTGATCACCACCGAAGCGATGATCGCCGACATTCCGAAGAAGGGCGGCGCGGCCCCCGCCATGCCCGGCGGCGGCATGGGCGGCATGGGCGGTATGGACTTCTGAGGAAGTCCATTCGCCCCTGCTTTTCCCTGAGTGCCTGAGCCGGGGAAGCCCGGCTCAGGTGGCGGCATGGATTTCTGAGGAAATCCATCCGCCCCTGCGGTGGGTTGAGTGCCGAAGCCGGCAACAGCCGGCTTCGGTGGCGGCATGGACTTCTGAGGAAGTTCATTCTCCCTGGACGTACGAAAGGGCGCGGCGCAAGCCGCGCCCTTTTTCGTCGGCGAGGGCGCTAAACCTCGTCGCGCCGCTTGATATGGTTCGGCGCGTTCATGCACTACCGGATACCGGCAAATGGTATCAAACAACCAGAAGTGTCGCATTTCTGACACACCACTCGGAACAACGCGCGGGGTATTCACCCACGGCCGAACCTATTGCCGGCAATGTCATTATCCCGGCAGTTCGTTCACCTTGGAGAACCCCATGAACCGCTCGCTGCTCCTCGGCGCGGCCGCTCTGCTGGCCACCGGCACCGCCAGCTTCGCCGCCGACCTTCCCTACCCCGTCAAGGCCGAGCCGGTGCAGGTGTTCGTGCCGGCCTTCTCCTGGACCGGCTTCTATCTCGGCGGCAATGCCGGCTATGCCTGGGGTGAATCCAAGGCAACCGATGTCCTGTTCTTCGACAGCATCGGCGGCGTCTATACGCCCGGCGGGCTCTATGCCGGCAACGACGTGAAACTCGGCAACATGGATGGCTGGGTGGCCGGCGGCCAGATCGGCTATAACTACCAGTTCACCAACAATGTGGTGGTCGGCATCGAGGCCGATTTCCAGTGGACCGGCGCCGAGGACAGCCGCTCCTTCTACGCCACCGTGGACGGCCCCTACTACCAGACCAACGCCGAGCTGGAATGGTTCGGCACCGTGCGCGCCCGCCTCGGCTACGCCTTCGACCGTCTGCTGGTCTACGGCACCGGCGGCTTCGCTTATGGCAAGGTCAGCGGCTCGACCACGGTGATGGGGCTCAACGGCGCCGGCGCACCGGACTTCACCACCGCCGCCACCGGCTCCTATGACAAGATGAACACCGGCTGGACGCTGGGTGCCGGTCTCGAATACGCCATCACCGACAACTGGATCCTGCGCGGCGAATATCTCTATGTCGACCTCGGGGACACCAACGTGACCAGCTATCTCGCCGGCGCCCCGGGCAGCTATGTCAGCGCCAAGGCGGACCTGACCACCAACATCGTCCGCGCCGCGATCAGCTACAAGTTCTGATCCGCCCGGCCGATGGTCCGATGAATGAAAAAGCCCGGCGCGAGCCGGGCTTTTTTGCATCTGGGGCGAGGGGTGGAGGCCGGCGCCACCGGGCGCCGTGCCGTCTCAGAACCGGCTGGACGCCCAGCGCACCAGCTCGACGAACACCTGGTCGGAGGCCTGATCGAGCGCCGCCGTGGCGTCCGGCCCGCTGGTGGAGGCTGCGGGCGCGCGGGCGGTGAACACCTGCGCGGCGACGATGCGGCCCGAACTGGCGCCGACGATCTTCACCGACACCTCGACCACCGCCACCGGCCCGCCATCATAGGTGCGGATGCCGAAGGCACGCAGATCCGACAGCAGCGTGTAGTCGGCGTTCAGACCCTCGCCGGCCCGGCCGACGGAGCGGGCGCGGTTGCCGTTCTCGAAGGATTCGATCAGCCGCGCCTGGAACAGCGCCGGCAACCGGTCGCTCCACTGCGCCTGGTCGAGATAGGTGATCTGCCCGGGCTGCGGCTCGACCACGATCCGCTCGGTGTCGAGCACGGCCAGCGCGGTGGGCGGGCCGACCACGAGCAGGCCCGTGCCACGACGCGGGGCGTTGAAATCGGCGGGGGCGCTGAGATCGAAGGTCGGCACCGCCTTGTCGCCGCCGGACAGCAGCGTGCCGCAGCCGCCGAGCGACAGCGCCAGCATCAGCAGACCGACAGCGCCGACAGTCCGGCCCGGCCGCGTCCCGTGCCCGGCGGAACGGGCGCCCCTTTCGTCAACACTCACGCGAACGCCCCTGCCCCCGTCGTCGGCTTCCCGAATTCCCATCATATGGCGCCCCATCGCCTAGCGCCCATTGTAGCTGGGTACGTTCGACCCGCCAAAGATGAACTGGCGCGGATTGCGCTCGAAATTCCGGAACACACGCTCGATCTCGCCCAGCGTGCGCCGTCCGTCCACCGCCAGCGCCTCGTACTGCCGCAGGCCAGGCCCGGTGAACTTGTTGAGATTGGCGGAAAGCTCGGCGGTGCGGGTGTCGAGATTGGCGGCGAGCTTGCGCACTTCGGCGGCCGCGCCGGAAATCTCGTTGAACATGCCCTTGCCTTCCTCGCTCGTGGTCATCGCGTTCACATTGTCGAGGATGCCGTTGACCTTGTCGGCCATGGTGCCGAGCTGGGCGGTGAAGGCGCTGATATCGTTCACCGTGCTGCCGAGCTTCTCCGGGTCGACGGAAACCACCAGCTTGTCGAGATTGTCCGCCAGCGAGGAGATGCGCTTCGCCGCACCGCCCATTTCCTTGAGGAAGGTATCGATATTGCCGGAGTTCTCGCCGAGTGCGGCGGTGAACTTGTCGACATTGTCGATAACAGAGGAAATCTTGGCGTCGTTGGCCTTGACGAGGTCGTCGACGCGGATGGCGATGTCGTTGACCCGGCCGAGCACCTCGCGCGCCGTGCGCATCAGGTCCTGCACCGCCGAGGTATCAGCGTCGATCATCGGCAGCTGGCCCTCGGGCGGGGCGGGCAGCGGCGTCGCCTGGGTGGAGCCGCCGACGAGGCCGACCGAGGCGAGGCCGGTGAGCAATTGCGAATCCAGCGTGGCGCGGGTGTCGGACTTGATCGGCGTGTCCGGCTGCACCGCGATGCGGGCGATCACCTTGCGCGGGTCCTTGGCGTCGAGCCGCAGCCCGGTCACCTCGCCGACGGGAATGCCGTTGAAGGTCACGGCCGAGCCGGTCTGCAACCCGCTCACCACGCCGCTGAACACCACGTCATAGGAGATGCGCGGCCCACGGCTGGCCGAGCCGGTGAACCACCAGACAAAGGCGAACCCCGCCGCGACGACGGCCAGAGTGAACAGCCCGATGATCGTGTAATTGGCGCGTGTCTCCATGGTCTCCTCAGCGCGCCCCCTCAGAACCGAAGCCGGCGGCGCGCGCCCGCTTTCCGTGGAAATAAGCCGAAACCCAGGGGTGCTTCGACGCCAGCATGGTGTCGATCGGCCCCACCGCCACGACCTTGCCATCGGCGAGAGCCGCGATGCGGTCGCAGACCGTGTGCAGGCTGTCGAGATCGTGGGTTACCATGAATACGGTCAGCCCCAAAGTCTGCTGCAGCGTGGCGATCAGTTCGTCGAACTCGCCGGCGCCGATCGGGTCGAGACCCGAGGTCGGCTCGTCGAGGAACAGGATTTCCGGATCGAGCGCCAGCGCCCGCGCCAGCGCGGCGCGCTTGATCATGCCGCCCGAAAGCTCGGAGGGCGCCTTTTCCGCCGCGTCGGCGGTCAGGCCGACCATTTCCAGCTTGGCGATGGTGAGCTCGTCCATCAGCCCCTGCGACAGATCGAGATATTCGCGCATCGGGAACTGGATGTTCTGCCGCACGCTCAGCGAGGAGAACAGCGCCCCCTGCTGGAACAGCACACCCCAGCGCTGCTCCAGCGCGCGGCGGCCCTCGAAGGTCAGCCCGTCGAGATCCTGCCCGAACACCGCCACCGTGCCGGCGCGCTTGGGCACCAGCCCCAGAATGGTGCGGGTGAGCACCGACTTGCCGCCGCCCGAGGCGCCGACGAAGCCGAGAATCTCGCCGCGCATCACGTCGAGCGACAGCCCCTTGAGAATGGTTCGCTCGCCGAAGCCGACCACGAGGTCGCGGACATGGATGATCGGCTCGCCCGGCGCCACCTCGGGAACCGCGCCATTGGAAGACTGGGCTGCGCTGTCGAGCTGCATCGCCGCCCTCACATGTCGATCGCGGCGAAGAACATGGCGAACAGCCCGTCCACCACGATCACCAGGAAGATGGCCTTCACGACCGAGGCGGTGGTGTGGGCGCCGAGCGATTCGGCGCTGCCGCCCACACGCATGCCTTCCATGCAGGCGATGAGGCCGATGATCGCCGCCATGAACGGCGCCTTGATCATGCCGACCTCGAAGGTGTTCAGCGCAATGGCTTCCTGCAGCCGGGCGATGAAGATCGCCGGCGAGATGCCGCCATAGAGCCAGACCACCAGCCCGCCGCCGAACAGCGCGCACATATTGCCGATGAAGGTGAGCAGCGGCACGGCGATGATGAGCGCGATGAGACGCGGCAGCACCAGCACCTCATTGGGATCGAACCCCATCACCCGCAGCGCGTCGACCTCCTCGCGCATGCGCATGGAGCCGAGTTCGGCGGTGAAGGCGCTGCCCGAGCGGCCGGCGACCATGATCGAGACGATCAGCACGCCGAGTTCGCGCAGGGTGAGAATGCCTACCATGTCGACGACATAGGTGGTGGCGCCGAATTTGCGGAAATGGAAAATGCCCTGCTGGGCGATGATGCAGCCGATGAGGAAGGTGATCAGCGCGACGATCGGCACCGCGCGCAGCCCCGTCCGCTCCAGATGATAGATCATCGAGGTGAAGCGGAAGCTGAGCGGACGCAGCAGCACCCGCAGCAGCGCGGCGACCACGGAGCCGATGAAGGACAGCAGCGCCAGCCCGTCCTCGCCCATGGCAACCGTCGTCTTGCCGACGAGTTGCAGAGCGCCCAACAGCGGATTGACATGGTGCCGTCGCGGCGGATTCTCGTGGCTGCCGTTGATGATGTCGTCGAGCAGCGGGCGGAAGCGGCGCTCCAGACCGACGATCTGGAACCGGATGTTCGCCTTGTCGAGCGCCTGCAGCAGCCGGTCGAGCACCACGGCGCCGAGCGTGTCGAGGCTGCGCACGCCGGAAAGGTCGATGCGCGCGGTTTCGCTGGCACCGGAAGCGACCTCGGCGAGGGCGGCGTCGACGGAGCCTTCCAGCGCACGGCCCTGCCCGGCCACCCAGCGGCCATTGCCCACGAACACGAGTTCGCGGCCATTGCGGGCGGTGGCCAGAAGCGGCGCTTCAGCAGCTCCCAAGATGACCCTCCCTGCGGACACGACCACGCCACGGCCGCGACGCCGACACCAGAACTCGCTCCGCGTTTCTAGCGGGGGGTGCCGCAGCCGTCGAGAGAGCCAGCGGCGATTCGCGATTAGGGACGGCGGCAAAGTGACTTAATCCCCACAGGTGTGCTTTCGCGGCGACGCCCGGCGGCGCGCGCGGGGCCTTATCATGGGCGGTGCGATTCTCCCTCCGGACGGCTTCCGCCATGACCGAGCTTCTCATCACCGCCGAGCGTTTTCCCATACGCGGCACCTTCACCATCGCCCGCGGCTCCAAGACCGAGGCCGCCGTCGTCACGGTCGAGCTGCGCGATGGGGCCCATGTCGGGCGGGGCGAATGCGTGCCCTATGCCCGTTATGGCGAGAGCGTTGAGGGCGTGATCGCCCAGCTCGCCGCGCTGGAAAAGCTGGTTGCGGAGGGTCTGCGACGCGAGGACCTGATGAGCGTTCTGCCACCCGGCGCGGCGCGCAACGCCATCGACTGCGCCATGTGGGACCTCGACGCCAAGCGGGCGCGGATGCGCGCCTATGAGATGGCCGGCCTGCCGGCGCCGCAGCCGGTGGTCACCGCCTATACGCTCAGCCTCGACACGCCGGAAGCGATGGCGCAAGCAGCACGCGCGGCGATCGAGGAGGCGGGGCACGAATTGCTCAAGCTCAAGCTCGGCGCCGAGGGCGATCTCGACCGGCTGAAGGCCATCCGCGCGGCGGTGCCGCAGGCGCGGCTGATCGTCGATGCCAATGAGGGCTGGACCGGGAAGAGCCTGGAGGCCCATCTCGCCGCCTGCGCGAAGGTGGGGGTCGAACTGGTGGAACAGCCCCTGCCCGCCGCCGACGATGCCCGTCTCGCCGAGATCGCCCGTCCGGTGCCGGTCTGCGCCGATGAGAGCGCGCACGGGCTGGAGAGTCTCGACGCGCTCGCCGGGCGCTATGACGCGCTCAACATCAAGCTGGACAAGACCGGCGGGCTGACCGAGGCGCTGCTGCTCGCCCGCGCCGCGCAGGCCGCCGGGCTCGACATCATGGTCGGCTGCATGGTCGGCACCTCGCTCGCCATGGCGCCGGCGCTGCTGCTGGCGCCGCTGGCGCGCTTCGTCGATCTCGACGGCCCGCTGCTGCTGGCGGCCGACCGTACCCCGGCGCTGCGCTATGAGGGCAGCCTCGTCTACCCGCCCGAACCCGCGTTGTGGGGCTGACGCAGCCGGCCGGCGACGAGCGCGAGGCCCGTTCCCGCCAGCGCCAGCCCTGCGGAGGCGAAGAACGCGCCGGGGCCGAACGCCTGCCACAGCGGGCCGGCGGCGAGCGTCGCCCCGGCCATGGCAATCGCCGTCGCCCAGGCCGCCAGCGCCTGCACGCTCGCCCCGCGCCCGGGCGGCGCATGACGGGCGACGAGTTCCACCGCGCCGAGATAGGTGCAGCCAAAGGTGAAGGCGTGCAGCGGCTGCAACAGCAGCAGGAGCAGTAGCGGCGGATCGAGCGCCATGACGGCAAAGCGCAGCACCCCGGCCAGCCCGCCGATCAGCAGCAGCTTTTCCGGCCCCAACCGCCGCGTCACCCGCGTGCCGTAGCGGAACAGCACCACCTCCGCCACTACGCCGAGCGACCAGAGCAGGCCGATAAGGGTGCTGGAGAGCCCCTTGCCCTGCCACATCAGCGAGGCGAAGGCGTAGAGCACGGCGTGCGAGCCCTGCACCAGCGCCGCCGCCGCCATGCCGACGAACAGCACCGGCGCGAGGCCGGCGAGGACAAAGCCGCTCGGCCGCGCCGCCTCATGCGGCGCCGGGCGCACCTCGCGCAGGGTTGCCGCCGCCAGCGCCGCCGCGACGCTCGCCCCGGCGATGAGCCAGATCACCGTATCGGGCGGCACCGCGACGAGAAACGCGCCGCCGAGCAGGCCGCCGGCCAGAAGATTGCCGCCGATGAACGCTGCCGAGCCCCACAATCGCACCCTTCCATAATCGATCAGCCCCTCGCGCCGGCGCGCCACCGCATAGGCGTCGAGCACCGGCAGGCTCGGCTGCCAGAACACGGCGGCAAGGCCGAGCCCGATGAGGATGAAAGTCGCGCTGGGGGCAAAGGCGATGCCGGCGAAGCACAGGGCGGTGGCGGCGGCATAGACGATGAGCGTCGCGCGCGGGCGACCGCTGCGGTCGGCCAGCAGGCCGCCGAGCGGCATGGTGACGAGCCGCACCACCTGCGGCACGGCCAGCGCCAGCGCGATCATCGCCGCGTCGAAGCCCCGCCCCTCCAGCCAGACGGGGAAGAACGGCATGAACACGCCGATGCCGAAGAACAGCCCGGCATAGACGGCGGCGATGGCGTGGCGGGGGGCGATGAGGGGCACGGGGGGCGGCTCGCGGAGGCGTCGCCCGGCTTAGCAGGCCGCGCGCCGCCGCACCACCGGCGCGCTCACCACCAGGCGTGGAAGTGGTGCACCGGCCCGTGTCCCTGGCCGATGGCGAGTTCTTCCGAACGGGCCAGCGCCTTGGTCAGATAGTCCTTCGCCGCCGCCACCGCCTCGCGCAGGCCCAGCCCCTTGGCGAGGCCGGCGGCGATGGCGGAAGACAGCGTGCAGCCCGTGCCATGGGTGTTGCGGGTGACGATGCGCGGCGCGGTGAATTCTATGAAGCCATCCGAATCGAGCAGCACGTCGATGCTGTCCGGCCCCTCGCCATGGCCGCCCTTGATCAGCACCGCGCGCGGACCCATCGCCAGGAGGAGCTGCGCCTGCGCGCGCACGCTGGCGAGGTCTTCCGCCGGGGCCGCCTCCAGCAGCGCGGCGGCTTCCGGCAGGTTCGGCGTGATCAGCAGCGCCTGCGGCAGCAATTCCCGGCGCAGCGTGTCGATGGCTTCCGGCACCAGAAGCCGGTCGCCGGAGGCGGCGATCATCACGGGATCGAGCACCACCGCCGACACGCCGTGCCGCGCGAGCCCCGACGCCACTTCGGTGATCGCCTCGGGGCGCGAGAGCATGCCGATCTTCACCGCATCGACCGCGAGATCGGACAGCACGGCGTCGATCTGCGCGGCGATAAAGGCGGGCGGCACGTCGTGAATGCCCGTGACGCCGCGCGTGTTCTGCGCGGTGAGCGCGGTGATGACGCTGGCGCCATAGACGCCGAGCGCGGAAAAGGTCTTGAGATCGGCCTGGATGCCGGCGCCTCCGCCGCTGTCCGAGCCCGCCATCGTCACCGCAATCGGTGTGGAGCCTGCCATGCTACGCCTCCCCTCGCCGCGCGGGGTGGAGGCGTCGCGACGGGAGACCGGCCCCCGGCGCGCGCGATCCGTTCCCTCCGCCGGCATGACCCGGATCAGGTTCGTGGGTTGGCGACGCGCCTTTCGGCCCGCCTTCGCCTCTCAGCCCGGAGCGCGTGCGCGCCTTGGGCACCCCAACGTGATCGTCTGTCGCGAGATAGGCGAGGACGCGCGCACGCGCAAGGCGTCGTCGCGCCACGGGACGGCGGGGGTTGCGCCGGGGTCCGCCTTCTGTTTCCTATCGGCCTCCCCGCGTTCAGCCGGAAGACCGCCATGGTTCCCTTCTTCATGCAGATCAAATGTCAGCTCGGCCGCGCCTATGAGGTGGCGAACGCCATCGCCGACGCCGAGATCGCCTCGGAGATCTATTCGACCGCCGGCGAGTTCGACCTGCTGGTGAAGTTCTACGTGCCCGAGGGCACCGATATCGGCCATTTCGTCAATGAGAAGGTGCAGCTGTTCCCGGGCATCCAGGACACCCGCACGCTGATCACCTTCAAGGCGTTCTGACGGCCTCAGGGCGCCGGTGCGGCGGGCGGGGTCGAGGCCGCCTCGTCCTGCGTCCGGTCAATGCCGAGCTGGCGCTCGCGCCAGATGACGAACAGGCCGGCGCCGATGACGATGGCGCCGCCGAGCAGCACCAGGAGCGGCGGCACCTCGGCAAAGAGGATGAAGCCGAGCAGCAGCGACCACAGCATGGCGGAATAGGCGAAGGGCGCCACCACCGAGGCCGGCGCGTAGCGGTAGCTCTCGGTCAGCAGGATCTGCCCGACCCCGCCGATGAAACCGATGGTCAGCAGCAGCAGCCCTTCCCGCCCGCTCGGCAGCACCCAGCCCCAGCCGGCGGTGGCCAGTCCCGCCAGCGCCGCCAGCGCCTGGAAATAGAACACGATCGAGGCGGTGGTCTCGGTCTGGGTGAGGCGGCGCACCTGCACCATCGCCCCGGCGGTGAACGCCGCCGCCATAAGCGCGAACAGCGCGCCGAACAGATGGCCGGGCGTGTCGAACGAGCCCTGCATGTGCGGCCACAGCATCACCACCACCCCGCCGAGCCCCACCACCACCGCCGCCCAGCGATAGGCCTGCACCCGCTCGCGCAGCAGCAGCGCCGCCAGCATGACGGTGAGCAGCGGCGCGGCGAAGCCGATGGCGGTGGCGTCCGCCAGCGGGATGCGCGCCAGCGCGGCGAAGCTCAGCCCCATGGCGCACACGCCGATGGTGCCGCGCGCGATATGGCCGAGCGGGTTGGCGGTGCGCACCGCCGCGCCGATCTCCCGCCGCCAGGCCAGAAGGGCGAGCAGCGGAAACAACGCGAAGAAGGAGCGCGAAAAGACGATCTCGCCCGTCGGAACATGATCCGAGACGATGCGGACGAGGGCCGACATGATGGTGAAGAGGAACGTCGCGCCGACCTGCAGCGCGATGCCCTTGAGCGCGTTCATGGGGTCGCCATGGAGCATGGTTGCCGGCGCCCCGCAAGCGCGCCGAAAGGCCTAAACATCAGGGGAAGGGGTGCCCTCCCTCCAGCGCGATACCGCCGAAGACCACGACCACCGCCAGCACAAGGCAGGCGAGCGCCCGCCCGATCCCGCCCGGCGTCGCCGGTGCCCGGTCGGCATAGGACGCCGCCGGCTTGGCGCCGGTAATCATGGCGCGGATCAGATTGTCCCGCCCGAACAGCGAATAGGCGATGTTGGTCGCCACATGCAGGCCGATCAGCGCCAGCAGATAGGGGTAGAGCCGCTGGTGCCAGACCGAGGCGCTGCGGATGGTCTCGTCGCTCACCACGGGCGTCATCGGGCCGTAGACGATGATGTCGTCGCTGGTGAACAGGCCGGTGAGGGCCTGTGCCGCCACCAGACCTAGCAGCGCCATCACCACCCAGCCGCCGAGCGGGTTATGGCCGAGAAAATGCTGCGGCCGGCCCCTGAGCAGGCAGGCGACATAGCGCAGCGCAGCGCGCGGGCCGCGCAGAAAGCCGGCAAAGCGCGCCGTCGAGCCGCCCACCAGCCCCCAGAACACCCGGAACACCACCACGACGAGAATGGCAAGGCCGTTCCACTGGTGCCAGACCAGCCCGGCATCGCCGTAATAGCGGCTGACAAAGGCGAGCCCGACCAGCGCGGCGAGGCTCCATTTCGCCAGCCGCGTCGGCAGGTCCCACGCCAGCAGCGCCGGCGCGGGAGGGGAGAGCGGCGCGCCGATCAATTCTTCTGCCGGTAGCTGTCGTGGCAGGCGCCGCAATTGCGGATCACGCCGGGGAAATTGGCCTTGAAGCTGGCCTCGTCGGTAATCGCCGCGCGGGCGGCGGCGGCGTCGGCGCCGAACTTGGCGAAGCGGGCGTCGAAATCCGCCTTGTTGGTCCAGATCGCCGGCAGCGCGTCGCTGCCCGGCCCGGAACCTTCCGGGAACAGCGCCGGCAGCGCCTTGGCGTTCTTCACATACAGATCGAGCGCCGCCTGCACCTGGGCGAGATCGAACGGTGTGCCGCCGCGCAGCATGCCGCCGACCGGCTTGGTGGCATCGCCGAACTGCTTCAGCAGCGCCTGGCGCTCCTTCACCACATCGGTCTGGGCGATCGCCATGCTGGCGGCAAAGGCGGTGATCATGCCGGCTGCGAGCGCAACCGTCAGTCGGCGAACCATGAAATGCTCCCTCATTCGCGCGCCGGGAAGGCGCGCGCGCCGGCCGACCTTATTGGCCGGCGGTAAGATGGCAATCGGCGCGGTCGCCTGTTCGCGCGCTCGTGATGGGACAGCCTAGGCATCGCGAGGAGCTACTGCCTGTTGCGGATCGTGGTTTCCCGCATTTTCATTCTGCACGAATGACCCTACGTCAAAAGGCACAGCCGTCAGGAGAGAGAAACGCCATGTCCATCCGTACCATCCTGCTGCACGCCGCCCCCGATTCGGGCTTCAATGACCGTCTGGCCTTCGCCATCGGCCTCGCCCGCCAGACCGGTGGGCAGTTGCGGGCGGTCTACACGCTCTATCCCGCCGGCGTTCCCCGCGTCGGGCGGGCTCTGTCCATCTATGTCAACGAGCTGGTGCGCGAGGCGAAGGAGAAGGAAGCGACCCTCAAGGCGCAGTTCGAGGCCGCCGTGGCGGAAGCCGGCGTCACCGGCGTGTGGCACACGGTGGAAGGCGAGGTCACCGCCGCCCTGCGCGACGAGATCACCTTCTCCGATGTCACCATCGTCAGCGAAACCCGCTACGGCACGGTGGACGACGGACTCGCCGCCACCCTGCCCGAGCATCTCGCCCTCGCCTGCAACGGCCCCGTCATCGTGGTGCCGACGGGCAAGAAGGTGCCGGGCCGGCTCGGCAAGGTGCTGGTGGCGTGGAAGCCTTCGCGCGAGGCCGGCCATGCCGTGCGCTTCGCCCTGCCGATCCTCGCTCTGGCGGACGAGGTGGAAGTGCTGACCGTGGAGGAGGCGAAGTCCGATGTCGCTGCCTCCGGCGCCAAGCTCGCCGCCTATCTCGCCACCCATGGCATCAACGCCAAGCACCGCCATATCGCGGAAGGCTCCGCCGCGACGATCATCCCGCAGGAGACGCAAGACTTCGGCGCCGACCTGCTGGTGATGGGCATCTACAGCCGCTCGCGCCTTGCGGAAATGATCCTCGGCGGCGTCACCGCCTCGTTGCTGGTCGATCCGCCCGCGCCGCTGTTCGTCGCGCATTGAGCCGCCGGGCAGCGTGCCCGCGCCCTACCGCTTCGCCGCCGGCCTTGGGAAGGCCGGCGGTTTCGTTTGTGCCGCCGACCTTTCCGGGTTGCGGCGGGCGGGTGGACGGCCTAGCTCTGGCGCGCCGTTCCGGCCCACCGCCCGAGGAATGCCCGTGCCGCTGTCCTCCCAGCTTCTGCCGCTGTTCCTGTTCGCCCTTGCCGGCGCGCTCACCCCCGGGCCGAACAACATGATTTCGGCCGGCTCCGGCGCCGCCTTCGGCTTTCGCCGCACCCTGCCGCAGATCTGGGGCGTCACGGTCGGTTTCGCGGTCATGGTGGTGGCGATCGGTCTCGGGCTCGGCACGCTGTTCCTCGCCATCCCCTATATGCACCAGACGCTGAAGATCGTCGGCGCGCTCTACCTGCTCTACCTCGCCTGGAAGATTGCCCATGCCGGCGGCCCGGGCGGCGGGGCTGAGGTGGAAAAGCCGATGACGCTGCTGCAATCGGCGCTGTTCCAGTGGGTGAACCCGAAGGCGTGGACCATCGCGCTGTCCATCGTGCCGGCCTTCACCACGGTGGGTGGCGAGGATCTGTTCGCCGAAGTGGCGATGATCGCGCTCGTCTCCGGCATCGTCACCTTTCCCAGCCTGTGCCTGTGGGCCGGCTTCGGCGCGCTGCTCGCCCGGCTGCTCTCCACCCCGCGCCAGCAGCGGCTGGTGAACTACGCCATGGCGGCGCTGGTGGCGGCGAGCGTGGTGATGCTGTTCCTCTGACGCTCGTTTGATCGGCCCGAAGCACGGTGCAGCGCAGCATCGTCATAAAAGCGTGATGCGAGTCGGGCTTATGCTTTCCCCATGGAGACATTGCCCAGCCCATTCGCGGGCCTGATCGAGGGGGCTTCCGAGGTGAACGACGCACCCGAGGCACGCCGCTACCGCAGCCTGTTCCTGTCCGATGTCCATCTCGGCACCAAGGGCTGCCAGGCCGATCTGCTGCTCGACTTCCTGCGCTACCACGACGCCGACACCATCTATCTCGTCGGCGACATCGTCGATGGCTGGCGGCTACGCTCGGGCTGGTACTGGCCGCAGAGCCACAATGACGTGGTGCAGAAGCTGCTGCGCAAGAGCCGCAAGGGCACCCGCATGGTTTATCTGCCGGGGAACCACGATGAATTCCTCCGCGATTACTACGGCAATCATTTCGGCGGCATCGAAGTGGTCGAAACGGCGATACACGAAGCCGCCAATGGCAAACGCTACCTCGTCATCCATGGCGACGTGTTCGACGTGGTGGTGCGCCACGCCCGCTGGCTCGCCTTCCTCGGCGACGGCGCCTACACCGCCGCGCTCGGCCTCAACACCTATCTCAACTGGGCCCGCCGCAAATTCGGCTTTCCCTATTGGTCTCTGAGCCAGTGGGCCAAGCTGAAGGTGAAGAACGCCGTCAATTTCATCGGCCGCTTCGAGGAAGCGGTCGCCACCGAGGCCCGCCGGCACAAGGTGGACGGGGTGGTGTGCGGGCATATTCACCACGCGGTCATTCACGACAGCTTCGGCGTCGAGTACATTAATTGCGGCGACTGGGTGGAAAGCTGCACGGCGATCGTCGAACATGCCGACGGGCGCTTCGAGCTGATCGACTGGGCGCGCCAGACACGGGCGCGGGTGAAGGCGCCGCTGCTGCTCGAACGGCCGAAGGTCGCCGCCTGATGCACATTCTCGTCGCCACCGATGCCTGGCTGCCGCAGGTCAACGGCGTCGTCCGCTCGCTGCAGAACACGGCGCGCGAGGCCGAAAAGCTCGGCGCGCACATCGATTTTCTCACCCCCGCCGATTTCCGCACCGTGCCGATGCCGACCTACCCGGAAATCCGGCTGGCGCTGGCAACGCCCGGACGGGTGCGCCGGCGGATGGACGAGATCGGCGCCGATTACGTGCACATCGCCACCGAAGGGCCGATCGGCATCATGGCGCGCCGCGCCTGCCTGTCGCGCGGGCAGAGCTTCACCACCAGCTACCACACGCGCTTTCCCGAATATCTCGCCGCCCGCGCCCCAGTGCCGGAAGTGCTGTCCTATGCCTGGCTGCGCCGCTTCCACAATGCCGGCGCCGGCATCATGGTCTCCACCCCGACGCTAGAGGCGGAGCTGCGCGCGCGCGGCTTCCACAACATTCTGCGCTGGTCGCGCGGTGTCGATGCCGAGCTGTTCCGCCCGCGCCCGCAAGCGGAAATGGATGCGTTGGTCGCCGCCCTGCCCCGCCCGATCTTCCTCTCGGTCGGCCGGGTGGCGGTGGAGAAGAACATCTCCGCTTTCCTCGATCTCGACCTGCCCGGCTCCAAGGTCGTGGTCGGCGACGGCCCCGCCCGCGCCGAGCTTCAGTCCCGGCACCCCGGCGTGCATTTCCTCGGCCTCCGCGAAGGCGAGGCGCTTGCCCGCATCTATGCGGCGGCGGATGTGTTCGTGTTCCCCAGCCTCACCGACACGTTCGGTATCGTGCTGCTGGAAGCGCTGGCGAGCGGCCTGCCGGTCGCCGCCTTCCCCGTCACCGGGCCGAAGGATGTGATCGGCGAGGCGGGGGCCGCCGTCGGCGTGCTGAGCGACGACCTCAAGCAGGCGGCGCTGACCGCCCTCACCCTCGACCGCGCGGCGGCGCGGGAATATGCGCTGCGCTTTTCCTGGCGCGCCTGCACCGAACAGTTCCTGCACAACATCGAATCCGCCCATGCCCGCGCCCATGCCACGGCGCACGCGGCGGCGGGGTGAACCTCAGGCCGCCGCGAGGCAGCGGGCGAAGGTGTCGGCGTCGACATTGCCGCCGGACAGCACCAGCACGGCGAGCTTGTCCTTGAGGTCCACGCGGCCCGCCAGCACGGCGGCGAGCGTCACCGCCCCGCCCGGCTCGACCACGATCTTGAGCTCCTCGAAGGCGAAGGCCACCGCCCGCGCCACTTCCTCATCGGTGGCGGAAACGCCGACGCCGACGAGCCGCGAGGAAATCTCGAAGGTGAGCTGTCCCGGCGTCGCCGCCATCAGCGCGTCGCAGATCGAGCCGGTGGCCTGGTTGTTGCGCTCGCGCCCGCCGGAACGGAAGGAGCGGGCATGATCGTCGAAGCCGGCCGGCTCGGCCGTCATCACCTGCACCTCGGGGAAATGGTGCTTCACCGCCAGCGCGATGCCGGAGACGAGCCCGCCGCCGGAGGCATTGGCCATCACCAGATCGGGCGTCAGCCCCCGCGCGAGCAGGTCCTCGGCGATCTCCAGCCCCACCGTGCCCTGCCCGGCGATGATGTGGAAATCATCATAGGGCGGAACGAACACCGCCCCGCGCGCCCGCGCGATCTCGCCGGCAATGGCGTCGCGGTCGTCGACGCCACGGTCATATTCCACCACCTCACCGCCAAAGGCGATGGTGCGGGCCTTCTTCATCGCCGGCGCGTCCTTCGGCATGACGATGACCGAGGCCATGCCCATCAGCGTCGCCGCCGCCGCCACGCCCTGCGCGTGGTTGCCGGAGGAGCAGGCGACCACGCCGCCAGCCCGCTCATCCGCCGGGATGCGCGAGATGCGGTTATAGGCGCCGCGGAACTTGAACGAGCCGGTGCGCTGCAGCGGCTCTGGCTTCAGGAATACCCGCCCGCCGGTGATCTCGTCGAGCCGGGCGCAGGAGAGGAGCGGCGTGCGCACGGCGACGCCGGCGAGGCGTTCGGCGGCCGAGGTCACGTCGTCATAGGTGGGAAGGGCGTTGCTCTGCATCATGGGCTGAGCTTAATCCCGCGACGGCGCGCGCGCATGTGCTTTCCGACGCCCGCGCGCAGCTTTTTCGCGCCGGCTTGCGCGGGCGGGCCCGGGCGACCTAAATACATGTCTCATAAGCCAAACGGGAGCCGGCATGTCGGGCCGAACGCGCAGCCTCGATCGGGGCGACATGGATGCCGGGGCGCAGGCGATCACCGGCCAGCTCGGCCGCACCATCCAGCGCCTGCGCAAGGCCTATAATCTGTCGCTGTCCGAGCTTTCCGAGCAGTCCGGCGTCGCCAAGTCGATCATCAGCCAGATCGAGCGCAACGAGACCAACCCGACGCTCGCCACGGTCTGGCGGCTGTCACAGGCGCTCGACATGTCGATCGACCGCTTCATGGCGGCGACCGACGATGAGCCTTTCGTCGAGCACCTCACCCGCGCCGACACGCCGATCCTGGTGTCGGAGGACGGCAAGTGCCGGCTGACCATCACCGGCTGGATCAAGACGGTGGAATGGCTGCAATGGTTCGATTTCGTCGCCGGGCCGGGCGGCGAGCTGATCTCCGACGGCCACCAGCGCGGCTCGGTGGAATGCCTGTCGGTGCTCTCGGGCGAATTGCAGGTGGAGTGCGGCGACGTGATCGAGACCGCCCGCGCCGGCGAGACGCTGCGCTATCGCTGCGACCGCCGCCACGTCATCCGCAACCTCACCACCGAGCCCGCCCACGCCACCATGGTCTGCCTGCTCAAGGCCGCCGTGCTGGATTGAGGGGCGGACAGGCTGCGGAACGAAAACGGGCGCCCGAAGGCGCCCGTCCCTGACTTTTCCAGTCCCTTTGTCCCTCATGGCCGGGCTTGACCCGGCCACCCAGAGGACCGGGATCGCCCTCAGTTCAGCTTGCCGAGTGCCATGAACTGGGTCTCGCCGGAGGAGCCGTCGACGCCGTCATTGTCGGTGACGATGAAGGCGTTGCCGGCGGCGTCGATGGCGAAGCTCTCGACCTTGTCGAGCACATAGCCATGCGTCGCCTTGAGCAGCGGCAGCAGGTCCTTGACTTCGCTCTTCACCAGAACCGGCGGCGTGACCTCGCTGCCGAGCGGCGCCGGCTTCACGTCCTTCAGCGAGACAAAGGCCAGCTTCTTGATCACGGCGTCGTTGCCGATCTGGTTGTCGCGCTCGATGACGATGAGGCCATCCTTATAGGGCGAGACCTCGGACAGGCCGACCCAACCCTTGGCCGCCTTGTCGAGCGGGTAGCGCACGACGCCCCAGCTCTTGTCGGCCGGCTTGTAGGCGAGGAGCTTGGTGAAGCCCTTGGGGTCGTCCTTCCACTCGCGCTGCACGGCGATCCACACCGTCTCGTCCGCGCCGGTGCCGACCACCGCCACGCCCTCGAAGCCGAAGCGTCCGGCCTGCGCCGCCACCGCCTCGGGGAGCGCGATCTCTTCCGCAATGGCGCCGTCCGCGCCGACCCGCAGCAGCAGGTTCTGTGTCGGCTTCTCCTTCTTCTCCGGGTTGCCCTCGGAGGCGATCCAGAAGCCGCCTTCGGGACGCACCGCGATGCCTTCGAGGTCGAGCCCCTTGGCCGGCTCACCGTCCTTGGTCAGCACGGTGGCGGCGGTGATCTTCGCCGGCTTCACTGTGGCGTCGATGGTCAGGATGCGCGCCTGCGCATAGGCGCTGTCGGTCACGGCATAGAGCTTGCCGGCCTCCTTCGCATCCGCCGCGAAGCCGGAGAGCGCCGACCACCAGATCGGCAGGCCATCCGGCCCGTCGACCGAGAGCAGCGTGGGATAAGCCGCCGTCGCGCCGGGCTGGCGCTGATAGACGGTGACGACGGAGCCGATGCCGCCATCCTTGCGGTTGTCCGTCTCGGCAGCGGTGACGAACAGGTCGCGCTTGGGCAGCGCCATCAGCCCTTCCGGGCCGACGCCGCCGGGCAGCACCTGCAGGAATTCCGGCGCCGCACCGGGGCCCTTGTCGCGATAGACGAAGACCAGCGAGCCGCGCTCGGAGGCGACGAAGATCAGGCGGTCATCGCCGAAGGTCGCGACTTCCGCGCCCTCCATCTCGATGCCCTTCTTGTTGCGCTTCTCGGGATAATGGCCGAGGCGCACCGCCATGTGCTCGGGCGCGGTGCCGCTCTCGAACAGCAGCTTGCCGGTCTTGTCGAAGATGGAGAAGCCGCGCGTGCCGCCCTTCCAGTCGCCCTCATTGGCGATGACGAAGCGGTTGTCGTCGATCCACTGCACGGTGTCCGGCTCGCGCGGCACCGCCTTCATCGAGCCGGAAAGGTCGATCACCCCATCCTTCTTGGTGTCGATCTTGTCGAGGTCCACCGTGCCGGCGGAGAAATGCGAGAGGATCTTGCCGGTGAGCAGGTCCACCACGACGATGTGGTTGTTCTCCTGCAGCGTGATGACGACCTCGTTGCGGGAATTGATGTCGACATATTCCGGCTCCGGGTCCTCGGGCGCGATGGCGGCGAGGCCGGTGAGGTCGATCACACGCTTGGAGGCGTCGACCACGCGGCCGTCCTTCACCTCGAAAGTGGTGAGGTTGCCGGCCGGCAGCTGCGGCAGCGCGCCGTCATTCAGCTCTTCGTCGCGCTCATTCTCGATGGCGATGGCGAGATAGCTTCCGTCCGGGCTCTTGGTGATCGAATCCGGCTGGCCGCCGAGATCGATCTTGTCCTCGACCTTGCGGGTGGCGAGGTCCACCACCGCGAGATGACCCGAGGGCTTCGCCTTCGATTCAGAGGTGTTGACGCCGACATACGCCTTGCCGCCGATCACGACCGTGGTGGTGGGCTCGCCGTCGAGCGCGACCACGCCGGCCGCCTTCGGCGCCGCCGGATCGGTGATGTCGATGAAGCCGATGCGCTCGCCGGGGCTGTCGCTGTAGATCAGCGTGTTGCCGTCCTCGGTATAGGTGATGATCTCGGCCGCCGTCTGCTTGGCGGGATCGGCACCGGCCGGGAGGTTTTCCATCACATTGAAAGTGGCGATGCGGTTGAACGGCGCGTCCGCCGCCAGCACCGGGGCGCTCAGGGCGACGAGGGCGAGCACGGCGGCGGAGGCGGTGGCGAGAAGCATCGGGCGCATGGGGGTCTCCGATCGGATGCGGGCGGAACCGGCCCGCGCTGCTGCGGTTCAACGGCCTGACCATGACAAAGGCATGACGATCCCGCCGCCTGCACAGGATGGACGGCGGATAACCCCGTTGCGGCAGCCGGCTTCTCCTTCCGCAGCGGCGCGGCGAGGCCGGACACGCGACCTCTGCGTCAACCGCGCAGCATTCGACTTTCGGACGAAAGGATTACAGTAAAAATCATCAATTAGGGCTTGCACTCGCCCTTTCGGCATCGTCTCCTTGGCGTATCGGGACAAGGCGCCGAAGCGCCGCCCGGCGGGGGACTACCCGCAAGGAAACGCCATAGGAGGAACCGCCCCATGACCGAAACGTCAGGGAAGACCACGGACGCGCGTCCGGATGTCCGCACCAGCCGTCGCCGCTTCATCGCCACCGCCGCAGCGGCGGCCGCCGGCGCCACCGTCGCCGCCCCGGCGGTTCATGCGCAGGCCCCCATCAAGCTGAAATTCCAGTCGACCTGGCCGAACAAGGACATCTTCCACGAATTCGCCGGCGACTATGTGAAGCGCGTCAACGCCATGACCGGCGGGCGCGTCGAGCTGGAAATTCTTCCCGCCGGCTCGGTCGTTCCGGCCTTCCAGATGCTGGACGCGGTGTCCTCGGGCGTTCTCGACGGCGGCCACGGCGTCGCCGCCTATTGGTACGGCAAGAGCAAGGCGTTCTCGCTGTTCGGCACCGCGCCCGCCTTCGGCTGGGACGCGGACGAATTGCTGGGCTGGATCCGCTTCGGCGGCGGCCAGGAGCTCTATGACGACCTCGTACAGAACACGCTGAAGCTGAACGTGGTCGGCATGCTGACCGGGCCGATGCCGAGCCAGCCGCTCGGCTGGTTCAAGAAGGAAATCACCGGCCCCGAAGACATGAAGGGCATGAAGTACCGCACCGTCGGCCTCGGCGCCGACCTGTTCAAGGAGTTCGGCGCGGCGGTGACCATCGTACCCGGCGGCGAAATCGTGCCGGCCATCGACCGTGGCCTGCTCGACGGTGCCGAGTTCAACAACCCCTCGTCCGACCTCGTGCTCGGCTTCCCTGACGTTGCCAAGGTCTACATGCTCGGCAGCTACCATCAGGCGCTCGAATGCTTCGAGATCCTGTTCAACAAGACCAAGTTCGACGGCCTGCCGAAGGACGTGCAGGAAATCCTGCGCGGCGCCTCGGACGCCACCTCCTCCACCATGATGTGGAAGGCGCAGGATCGCTATTCCAAGGACCTCGCGGCGATCAAGGCGCGCGGCGTCAAGGTGCTGCAGACGCCCAAATCCGTGCTGGAAGCCCAGCTCAAGGCCTGGGATGTGGTGATCGCCAACCTCTCTGCCGATCCGGTGTTCAAGAAGGTGGTCGAAAGTCAGAAGGAATGGGCCAAGCGCATCGTCGGCTTCCGGCTGGAATATGAGCCGGACAACAAGTTCGCTTACGACCACTTCTTCAAGCCGGCCTGATCCCGGGTTCGCGTGCGCCCCTCTCCGGCGACGGAGAGGGGCTTTTGGTTTCGGTAGGCACCGGTTTCCGGCCTGGCCGCGCCTCCCTGTGTGGCGTGACGGGCCGACGCCGGTGCATGCGCCACAGCCTCCGTCTCGACACCGCGCGACCCCGACGTGCCACCAAGAGGCCCATCCCCATGCAATCCATTCTTCTCGGCGTCGACCGGCTGAATGCCTTCATCGGCAAGCTGTTCGCCTGGTGCATCGTCATCCTGATGGCGGCGATCTGCTACGAAGTGTTCCGCCGCTATGTGCTGCGCGACCCCACCACCTGGGCCTATGATGTCAGCCTGATGCTGTATGGCGCCCTGTTCATGATGGCCGGCGCCTACACGCTCTCGCGCAACGGCCATGTGCGCGGCGATTTCATCTACCGCAAATGGGCGCCGCGCACGCAGGCGAAGAGCGATCTCGCGCTCTACTTCCTGTTCTACTTCCCCGGCATCCTGGCGCTGATCTATTCCGGCTGGGGCTATTTCTACCTGTCCTATCTGCTGAACGAGCACTCCTCCTTCAGCCCCGAAGGCCCGGTCATCTGGCCGTTCAAGGCGCTGATCCCCATCACCGGCGTGATGATGCTGCTGCAGGGCATGGTCGAGGTCGTGCGCTGCTGGATCTGCATCCGCGACGGGGAATGGCCGCAGCGCCTGCACGATGTGGAGGAACTCGAAAAGGTCATTCTCGACGAGGCGGCCGCCAAGGCCGAGGCCGAGGAACAACTGCTCAACGCCGTCGAGCGCGACTCCACCACGCGGGGGACCCTGTGATGTTTCTTTCCGATCCCGCGCTCGGCATGCTGATGCTGGTGCTGTTTCTCATCCTGCTGATGCTTGGCTTCCCCATCGCGTTCACGCTGATGGCGCTCGGCGTCGCCTTCGGCTACCTCTCCATCGGCGACGGCATCTTCCAGCTCTTCGTCCAGCGCACCTATTCGGTGATGGCCAACGACGTTCTGATCTCGATCCCGCTGTTCCTGTTCATGGGCTATGTGATCGAGCGGGCGAATATTCTCGACCGGCTGTTCCGCGCCATCCAGCTCGCCGCCGGCTGGATTCCTGGCTCGCTCGCCGTGGCGACGCTCATCACCTGCGCCCTGTTCGCCACCGCGACCGGCATTGTCGGCGCCGTGGTGACGCTGATGGGCCTGCTCGCCTTCCCGGCCATGCTGCGCGCCGGCTACGACACCAAGATCGCCTCGGGCGTGGTCTGCGCCGGCGGCTGCCTCGGTATCCTGATCCCTCCCAGCGTCATGCTGATTCTGTACGGCGCGACGGCCGGCGTGTCGGTGGTGAAGCTCTACGCCGCCGCCTTCATTCCCGGCATCACGCTGGCCGGCATGTATATGGCCTATGTCATCATCCGCGCGATCATCAACCCGTCGCTGGCGCCGAAGCTGCCCGCCGCCGAACGCAACGTCCCGGTGGGAACGATCATCTGGGCGCTGCTCACCTCGTTCTTCCCTCTGGTGTTGCTGATCGTCACCGTGCTCGGCTGCATCATCTTCGGCCTCGCCACGCCCTCCGAGGCGGCGGCCGTCGGCGCCTTCGGCGCCATCCTGCTGGCGCTGGCCTACCGCACCTTCAGCATCGAGAAGCTGAAGGACTCGGTGTTCCTCACCGCCCGCGCGTCGGCCATGGTGTGCTGGCTGTTCGTCGGTTCGGCGGTGTTCTCCGCCGTGTTCGCCCTGCTCGGCGGCCAGCGTGTGGTCGAAGAGTTCATCATGGGGCTGGATATCGGGCCGATCGGCTTCCTGATCCTCACCCAGGTCATCATCTTCGTGCTCGGCTGGCCGCTGGAATGGACGGAGATCATCGTCATCTTCCTGCCCATCTTCCTGCCGCTGCTCGACCATTTCGGCATCGACCCGATCTTCTTCGGGGTGCTGGTGGCGCTGAACCTGCAGACCTCGTTCCTCTCGCCACCTGTGGCCATGGCGCCGTTCTACCTAAAAGGCGTGGCGCCGAAGCATGTGTCGATCGACGAGATCTTCTCCGGTGTGATGCCGTTCATCCTCATTGTCGTGTTCGCGATGGTGCTGCTCTACACCTTCCCCGGCTTCGCGCTTTGGCTGCCAAACTACCTCTATGGCGGCTGACGGTCGCGACCCGCAAAAGCAAACGGGCCCGCAAGGGCCCGTTTTCATATCCGCCGGTGTGATCGTTCTCAGGCCGCCGGCGCGCGCGGGTCGCCCGGCGCAGTCTTCCAGCCGAGCGCGGGGAAGCGCACCACCCGCCGGCCGCGGAAATCGGCCTCGCAGACGAGATGGCCGCGCTCTTCCATATAGGTCAGCAGCCAGCGCCCGCGCGAGGGCGAACGGCTGCCATAGGCCTTGGCCAGAGCCTCGTCCGCCGGCGAGGGCGCACCCTCCATGCCGGCCCGCGCCAGCAGCAGGAACACGCCCTGCATCTCCTCCGGCAGGCCGGCCGCCTGGTCGACGGCGCGCGCCCAGCCCTCATCGCCGCTGCGGGATTCCAGCCCGGCGCGGGCGATGGCCAGCCGCCGGGTGAATTCGGCGAGGTCCGGCACCTTGGAGCCGACGCGGCGCACCCGGCAATGCACGAGAAAATCCGGGTAGAGCGCGGCGGCGGAGCGGAACGGCGCTTCGGGATCGGAGACGAACTGGCGGATGATCTCCTCCACCAGCGCCTCGCGCTCCGCCGCGAAGGCGGCAGCGACTTCCGGATCGACCGGCGCGGCTTCGGGCGGCGGCGCGTCTTCCAGCGTCTCCAGAATGGCCTCGGTGGCGCGCGGCTCGGCCCGGGCGGGCGGCGCGGGCAAAGGCTCGGTGCCGAGATCGTCGAAGATCAGGTCCTGGATTTCCGCCATGCCGAGTTCGGGCGGCGGCAGCAGCGACGGGCGCCCGTTGCGGCTCGCCGTCTCGACATGGCCGATCTTCACCGCCACCGGGCGACGCGCCAGCGCCGGGCCGAGCGCGACGAAGGAGCCGGTGTTGAGATCGCGGAAGCTCTCCGCCTGCCGCTTCTCCATGCCGAGCAGATCGGCGGCGCGCGCCATGTCGATGTCGAGGAAGGTGCGGCCCATGAGGAAGTTGGACGCTTCCGCCGCCACGTTCTTCGCCAGCTTGGCGAGGCGCTGGGTGGCGATGACGCCGGCGAGTCCGCGCTTGCGGCCACGGCACATGAGGTTGGTCATGGACGAGAGCGAGATGCGCCGCGCCTCGTCGGAAATCTCGCCACCGCCCGAGGGCGCGAAGAGCTGCGCCTCGTCGACCACGACCAGCATCGGGTACCAATATTCGCGGTCGGCATCGAACAGGCCGTTGAGAAAGGCGGCGGCCGAGCGCATCTGCGCGTCGGCATCCAGCCCTTCGAGGTTGAACACCACCGAAGCGCGGTGCTTGCGGATGCGGGCGGCGATGCGCTGGATCTCGCCGGCGGTGCGCTCGGCGTCGATCACCACATGGCCGAAACGCTCGGCGAGCCCGACGAAATCGCCTTCCGGGTCGATGATCGCCTGCTGCACATGGCCGGCGCTCTGTTCGAGCAGGCGGCGCAGCAGATGCGATTTTCCCGAGCCGGAATTGCCCTGCACCAGAAGGCGCGTGGAAAGGAGCTCTTCCAGATCGAGCCGAACCGGCTGTCCGGCGTTGCTGCTTCCAAGCTCGATACCGATCTTCATCTGCGGTGACGCATCCCTGCACCGGCCCTGCGCGAGGACCGCATGGTTCGATTGCCCGCCCCCCAGCCGGCCGATCCGGCGGGAAGCCGCTGTGGCCGCCGCGCCCGGCCCTGCCTTTAGCACGCGGCAAGGGCCAACGCCGACAGCCGGCAAGAACTCCACAGATTCGGCCCGGCTCGACAAGCCCCATGCTTCGGGCCACTCTGCCGCCATGTCGCTCCCGCCCTTCTTCACCATCGGCTATGAACAGGTCTCCTCCGCCGCCGTGCTCGACACGCTGAGCGGCGCCGGGGTGGACCTGCTGGTCGATGTGCGCGCCGTCGCCGCCTCACGCCGCGCTGGCTTCTCCAAGAGCCACCTCGCCGCCGGCGTTAGCGAGCGCGGCATCGGCTATCTGCATCTGCGCGGCCTCGGCACCCCGGCGGAAGGCCGGCAAGCGGCGCGCAGCGGGCATTACGACGAGTTAAGGCGCATCTACGACGCCCACCTCGCCACCCCGACCGCGCAGGAGCAGCTCGACGAGCTGACCGCGCTGGTGAAGGCCGGCAGGCGCGTCTGCGTGCTGTGCTTCGAGCGCCATCCCGAGCACTGCCACCGGCAGATGGTAGCCGATCTCATCTGCGAGCGCGTCGGCGTCACCATTGAGCATCTGATGGCGCCGCCCGTCTGAGCCGGACGCGGCCCCCCTGCGACAAAATGCGGCATGCCGTGGCGTGCATCCCCATCGAAGCTCGCCCTTCGGTTGATTGAGGCCGATCGCGGCGGGTGCTCGGATAAGGCGTACTTCCTGAAGCCCCACAACCGTGAGCGCGGCGATGCCCTCTTCGCCGGCGCGATTTCTCGCGCCTCTTCTCGCGGCGACGGTCGCTGCCGCGTGCCCGGCTCCCGGCGCGGCTGCCGAGGAGGGGGCGGAAGTGTCGCTGCGCCGGCGGCTCTATTTCTACACCGGCGTCGATATCGCCCGCGACAGCGGCTATGGCTGGGGCGGCATGGCGTGGGCACCCTTCGCGCCGATGGACCAGGAAGGGCTGCGGCTGCGCACCCAGACCGGCGGCGGGCGCTATGACTACCGCACGCAAGCCGTGCCGGGCGGTTGGAACAGCGTCGACAAGACCGATGGCGAGGTGCTGCTCGGCTGGCAGTTCCTGCGCGGTCCGCACGCACTGGCGCTCTATGCCGGGGTCAATGTCGTCGACAACCGGCTGGACACGCCCGATCCCGGCAATCGCGACCAGGGCACGCATTGGGGCGGCAAGGCCGTCATTGAATGGTTCTACCGCTTCGATGCCCGCTGGACGCTCACCGCCTCGCTCAGCGGCTCCACGGCGGATGGCAGCGTCAGCGGGCGCGCCACCGCCGGCTGGCGGGCGTTTCCCTGGCTCGATCTCGGCGTCGAGGCCGGGGCCACCTCCGACTGGCCGGATGAGAGCGCCCGGTTCGGCCTGTTCCTCGCCAGCCCGCTGCAAGGGGGTGAGCTGCGCGATTGGCAACTGCGCGCCGCCGCCGGCTGGAACTGGAGCGGCGACAGCGACGACAGCCCCTATGGCACGCTGTCCCTGTTCATCCCGTTCTGACCCGCACCGGCTCAGGCGTCCTCCGCCCGCATTGCCTCCAGAGCGGCGGCGGCATCGACATCGCTCGCGGCGGCGATCTCGTGGATTTCCAGCGCCTCGAGATCCTCCCTCGTGTCGACATCGACAAAGGCCCCCTCCCCCTCCACCGGCAGCTCGACCACGAAATCGGGATTGTCGGCGAGGATGCGGCGGGCGCCGACATCGCCTTCCAGTGTCATCAGCGCCGGGAACAGCGCCCGCGCCAGCGCCACCGGATTGCCGTGCCGGCCGCTCGCCACCGGCACCGCCGCGAGCCGCCCGCGCGCGGGATCGAGCGCATCGGCGAGGCAGTCGATGAGAGCGGGCTCCACCTTCGGCATGTCGCCGAGCAGCACCACCACGCGTTCCGTCTCCTTCGGCAGCGCCGCGACACCGGTGCGCAACGAGGTGGAGAGCCCGCGCGCGAAATCGGGATTGGGCACGAAGGTGACATCGAGCCCGTCGAGCGCCGCCCGCACCAAAGCGTCTTCATGGCCGGTGACCACGATCACCGGCCGCGCGCGGGCAGCGAGCGCCGCCTCCACCGCACGTCGCACCAGCGGCACGCCGCCAAGCGGCAGGGTCAGCTTGTAAGCCCCCGGCAGACGCGTGCCCTCCCCGGCGGCCAGCACCAGTGCCGCAGGTGGACGCGCCGGGCGGCGGCGCAGTTCACCGACCAGCTGGGCGAGGACGGAGACGGCGATTTCCGCCGGCGTCGCCGCGCCGATATCGAGGCCGATGGGCGCGCGGATGCGCTCCAGCGCCGCGCGCGGCACGCCGCGTTCCGCCAGCCGGGCCAGCCGGCCAGCATGGGACTTACGCGAGCCGAGCGCGCCGACATAGAAGCAGCCGGCGCTGAGCGCCGCTTCCAGCGCGGGATCGTCGATCTTCGGGTCATGCGCCAGCGCCGCCACGGCGGTGAACGGGTCGAGCGACCGCTCGGCCAGCGCGTCCTGCGGCCATTGCGCCCGCACATCGACACCGGGGAAACGCTCGGGCGTCGCAAAGGCGGTGCGCGGGTCGATGATCGTCACCGCGAATCCCACCGCCGCCGCCATGGGCGCCAGCGCCTGCGCGATATGCACCGCGCCGGTGATGACGAGACGCGGCGCGGGAAGCTGGACGGTGAGGAACAGCCGCCGGCCTTCCGCCTCCACCCTGCCGCTGCGCCCGCTGCGCAGCGCCTCGGCGAGATGCGGCGCCAGCGGATCGGTGCCGGCGTCGCCGGCGCGCACCAGCCGCTGGGCGCCGCCATCGAGATCGGTGACCAGCACTGCCGCGCGACGGGCGGCGCGTTCGGTATTGAGCGCTTCAAGCAGAGTAAGGTCCATCAGCCGACCTTCTCGACATAGACGGCGATGCGTCCGCCACAGGACAGGCCGACCTGCCAGGCGGTGGCATCGGCGACGCCGAATTCCAGCAGCCGCGCCCGCCCGTCGGCGATCACCTCGGCCGCCTCCGCCACCACCGCGCCCTCGACGCAGCCGCCCGACACCGAGCCGAGGAAGTTGCCGTCCTCATCGATGGCGAGATGGCTGCCCACCGGGCGCGGTGCCGAGCCCCAGGTTTCGATTACCGTGGCCAGCGCCACACCCCGGCCGGCCCGCCGCCAATCGGCCGCCACCTGCAACACATCGTCCTCGCGCGTGAGCATGTTTTCTCCTTCGGTCTCTCCCGCACTATAACGCGCCGCAGCAAACGCGCCTTGCCCGCGCGCGCGGAAACGATCACAAGACCGCGCATGAATTCGCCCCTCCGCACGCCCCTCGCCCCGCCCGCGCCCGAAGCCCTGCCCGCCCGTACCCTGCGCCGCGTGGGTGAACTGGCGCAGGCCGGGCTGGTGACGGCCGATCCGACGCTGGAGGCGGTGGAAGCGCGCTACGCCGTGGCGGTGACGCCGACGTTGGCCCATCTGATCGACCCCGCCGACGCCGCCGACCCCATCGCCCGGCAGTTCCTGCCCGATGCGCGCGAGTTGGAGACCCGGCCGGAAGAGCGCGACGACCCGATCGGCGACGACGCGCACAGCCCGGTGCCGGGCATCGTCCACCGCTACCCCGACCGGGTGCTGCTGAAGCTGGTGGGGGTCTGCGCTGTCTATTGCCGCTTCTGCTTCCGTCGCGAGATGGTCGGACCGGGCGCGGAAACCAGCCTGTCCGACGACGCGCTCGACGCCGCCCTCGCCTATATCGACGGCCGGCCGGAGATATGGGAAGTGGTGCTCACCGGCGGCGACCCGCTGGTCGCCTCGCCGCGCCGCCTCGCCGATCTGATGGCCCGCCTCGCCGCGATTGCGCATGTGAAGATCGTGCGCTTCCACACCCGCGTGCCGGTCGCCGCGCCGGAGCGGGTGACCGGCGCGCTGGTGACGGCGCTGCGCGCGCCCGGTGTGACGACCTATGTCGCCATCCATGCCAACCATGCGCGCGAACTCGGCCCCGAGGCCCGCGCGGCGCTGGCCCGTCTCGCCGATGCCGGAATCGCGTTGGTGGGGCAGAGCGTGCTGCTCGCGGGCGTCAATGACGAGGCGGAGACGCTCGCCGCGCTGTTCCGTGCGCTGGTGGAGTGCCGGGTGAAACCCTATTACCTCCACCATCCCGACCTCGCCCCCGGCACCGCGCATTTTCGCCTGCCGATAGAGCGCGGGCAGGAATTGATGGCGGCGCTGCGCGGGCGGGTCTCCGGTCTCGCGCTGCCGACCTATGTCCTCGACATTCCCGGCGGCCACGGCAAGGTGCCGGTCGGCCCGTCCTATCTGGAACCGGCGCCGGAGGGCTGGCGCGTCACCGATTATTGCGGCGGCGTGCATGCGTATGGAGAGGGCGTGTGAGCCGCCCCACACCCGTCGATGTGGTGGTGATCGGCGCCGGCGCGGCCGGGCTCATGTGCGCCATCGAAGCCGGCCGGCGCGGGCGGCGCGTCGTGGTGATCGACCATGCCCGGGCGCCGGGCGAAAAAATCCGCATTTCCGGCGGCGGGCGCTGCAATTTCACCAATCGCGACGCCGGCCCACGCAACTATCTCTCGGCCAATCCCGGCTTCGCCATTTCGGCGCTGAAGCGCTACCGCGCGCAGGACTTCATCGCCCGCATCGACCGACGCGGCATCGCCTGGCACGAGAAGACGCTCGGCCAGCTGTTCTGCGACGGCTCGGCCCGGCAGGTGGTCGACATGCTGACCGACGATCTGCGCGAGGCCGGCGGCGAACTGCGCCTCGCCACCGCCATAACAGGCATCGAGCGGGCGACTGACGGCTTCACCGTGGCGACGACGACCGGGAGCTTCGCCTGCCGCTCGCTAATCGTCGCCTCCGGGGGCAAGTCGATCCCGAAAATGGGCGCCACCGGCTTCGGCTATGAGATCGCGGAGCGCTTCGGGATGGCGCTGCAGCCCACGCGCCCGGGGCTCGTGCCGCTGACGCTCGATCCCGCGCAGCTGGAGCGGCTCGCCCCGCTCGCCGGCGTGGCGGTGGAGGCGCGGGTGAGCCATGGCAAGACGCGGTTCGAGGAAGGGCTGCTGTTCACCCATCGCGGCCTGTCCGGCCCGGCGATCCTGCAGATTTCCTCCTATTGGCGCGAAGGCGACGAGATCAGGCTGGCGCTGGCGCCGCACACCGACATCTTCGCCCGGCTGCGCGAGATGCGCGCCGCCAATGGCCGGCAGGCGCCCGTCACCGCGCTGGCGACGCTTCTGCCCAAGCGCCTCGCCCAGCTCATCGCCGAGCGCGAAGCCGCTGCCGGCAACCTCGCCGACCTCTCCGACAAAGTGCTGCGCCGGATCGACGAGGCGGTGAATGGCTGGCGGCTCAAGCCGACCGGCTCGGAAGGCTACCGCACTGCCGAGGTGACGCTGGGCGGCGTTGATACGGCCGGCCTCGATTCACGCACGATGGAAGCCCGCACCGTGCTGGGCCTGTATTTCATCGGCGAGGTGGTGGACGTTACCGGCTGGCTCGGCGGCTATAATTTCCAGTGGGCGTGGTCGTCCGGCTGGGTCGCCGGGCAGGTGGCGTGATGCCCGCCACCGGTCGCACCCCTCAGACTGACAGGAACCCGCGCCCGAGATAGGCGAGCTTCGCCCTGTCCGGGCCAAGCGTCACCGCCTCGACCCGGCCGACCAGCACATCATGGGTGGCGATGGTGCGTGCTTCTACCAGCCGGCACTGAAACACCGCCACCGCGCCGGTGAGACAGGGCACCCCTAGCGCCCCTTCGTGCCACTGGCCGACGCCGAATCGCTGCTCGCCCTCCAGCCCGCCGCGCCCGCCGAAGCTCTCCGCCACCGCTTGCTGGTCGGCAGCCAGCATGTTCACCGCGAACCGCCCGGCCTGGCGGAAGGCGGGAGCGGAGCGGATGCGGCGGTTGAGGCAGACGAGGAGGGTCGGCGGGCTGTCGGACACCGAGGCGACGGCCGTGGCGGTGAAGCCGGCGCGGCCTTCCGCCCCATGGGTGGTGATGACATGCACGGCGGCGACCAGCCGGCTCATCGCCTCGCGATAGAGCCCGGCCTCGACTGCGTGCCCGGCGTCGTGATGCGCCTCAGGCGCCTTTGGCTGATCCAATCTGCCGTGCCTCCTGCACCGGCGCGTGGACCGAAGGCGGCCGCACGCATATGCGCTGTGCATAACCTCTGGCGGCCGGTTTTGGAAACCGCGCCTCCACCCCCCATGTCGACATGACGATGTGAAGACAAAAATGACGGAGGCCGACACAAGTCGGACGCAGTCTCGTCACATTAACCGCTTGAGTTGCAATGAGATTTACTTTAAGCGGTAATTACGCACCCTAATATCATGCTTTTCGATCGATTGCATTTCGTCTTTCGATCGAATTGTATCGGAAACGGGCGCGAGCTAAGAGTAAGGGCGCTTGTCGTAAGGGCACGGTCATAAACTGTGCAAAAGCCCGACGATGGCGCCTTGCGCAAATTCGGCTGAGGGGAGCCGGTACAATCATGGAAATTTTCGTTCAGCAGCTCATAAACGGGCTGACGCTCGGCTCGATCTACGGGCTGATCGCCATTGGCTACACCATGGTGTTCGGCATCATCGGCATGGTGAACTTCGCCCATGGCGACGTGTTCATGGTCTCCGCCTTCATCGCGCTGATCTGCTTCCTGCTGGTCACCACGGTGCTCGGCATCACCTCGATCTTCCTCGCGCTGGCGATCGTGCTTGTGGTGGCGATGTTCTTCACCTCGCTGCTCAACTGGGCGATCGAGCGGGTGGCCTACCGGCCCTTGCGTGGCTCGTTCCGGCTGGCGCCGATGATCTCGGCCATCGGCATGTCGATCTTCCTCGCCAATTTCGTGCAGGTGACGCAGGGCCCGCGCAACAAGCCGGTGCCGCCGATGATCACCGACGTGATCGTGCTGATGGATTCCGGCTCCTACCAGGTCACCCTCGCCTGGAAGCAGGTCATCATCATGGTGGTCACCGCCGCCCTGCTCGGCGGGTTCTGGTACCTCGTGCAGAAGACCTCGCTCGGCCGCGCCCAGCGCGCCTGCGAACAGGACCGCAAGATGGCGGCGCTGCTCGGGATCAATGTCGACCACACCATTTCGCTAACCTTCGTCATCGGCGCCGCGCTCGCCGCCGTCGCCGGCACGCTGTACCTCATGTATTACGGCGTCGCGAACTTCGCCGACGGCTTCGTGCCGGGCGTGAAGGCCTTCACCGCGGCGGTCCTCGGCGGCATCGGCTCGCTGCCCGGCGCCGTGCTCGGCGGCTTGCTGATCGGCCTGATCGAGACCTTCTGGTCGGCCTATTTCTCCATCGAGTACAAGGATGTGGCGGCGTTCTCCATCCTCGCCATCACCCTGATTTTCATGCCGCAGGGCCTGCTCGGCCGGCCTGAGGTCGAGAAGGTCTGAGGTCGCGCATCATGGCTGTCCAGACCGCCGACACCGCTGCGCCCGCAGCCCCGGCCGCCGGCTCCCCGTCTCTCCTCGGCCACGCCTTCAAGGACGCGCTGATCACCGGCCTGATCGCGCTCGGCCTGTTCGGCCCGCTGATCGGGTTCCAGACCATCGTCATCGACGGGGCGCTGGGCCTCGCCTATCGCCCGTCGCTGCTGGCCATCATGGTCGGCATCATCTTCGTCGGCCGGCTGCTGCTGAACCTCACCTTGTGGTCGCCGAACCGCCGCCCCGCTGCCCGCACCGGCCCGAGCGTGTTCGACCGGCTCGGCACCGCCATCGGCCCCGGCGTCAAGCCGGCTCTGCTGGCCTTTGCGGTGGCGTTCCCGTTCCTCTCTACCTTCCTCATGGGCGGGCTGAACGAGAGCCGCTACCTCATCGACCTCGGCATTCTCATCCTCACCTATGTGATGCTCGGCTGGGGCCTCAACATCGTCGTCGGCCTCGCCGGCCTGCTCGATCTCGGCTACGTCGCCTTCTACGCGGTCGGCGCCTACACCTATGCGCTGCTGGCGACCTCGGCGCCGATCAATGATTTCTTCGCCGGCCTGTTCGGCGCCACCTTCTGGGCCAACTGGGCGTTCTGGATCTGCCTGCCGATGGCCGGCATCTTCGCCGGCGTCTGGGGCATGATCCTCGGCTTTCCCGTGCTGCGGCTGCGCGGCGACTATCTCGCCATCGTCACCCTCGCCTTCGGCGAGATCATCCGCCTGGTGCTGATCAACTGGGTGGACTTCACCAATGGCGGCGCCGGCATTGCCTCGATCCCGCGCGCGACCTTCTTCGGCATTCCCTTCAATGCGGAGCCTAATGGTTTCGCCGCGCTGTTCGGACTGCCCTTCAACCCGATGCACCGCATCGTCTTCCTCTATTTCGTCATCCTGGCGCTGGCGCTGCTCACCGCCTTCGTCACCGTGCGGCTGCGCCGGCTCCCGGTCGGCCGCGCCTGGGAAGCGCTGCGCGAGGACGAGATCGCCTGCCGCTCGCTCGGCATCAACACCACCACGACCAAGCTCTCGGCCTTCGCCACCGGCGCCATGTTCGGCGGCTTCGCCGGCTGCTTCTTCGCCGTGCGCGCCGGCTTCGTCAGCCCGGAAAGCTTCACCTTCGACGTGTCGGCGATGATCCTCGCCATCGTCGTGCTCGGCGGCATGGGCTCGCAGATCGGCGTTGCCGTGTCGGCCGCGGTGATGATGGGCGGCATGGAGATGCTGCGCAATCTCGGCTTTCTCAAGCAGTTCTTCGGCAACGACTTCGACCCCAGCCTGTACCGCATGCTGATCTTCGGCTTCGCCATGGTCGCCATCATGGTGTGGAAGCCACGCGGTCTCGTCTCCACCCGCGACCCCACGATCTTCCTCAAGGAACGCAAGGCGGTCTCCGGTGATCTCGTGAAGGAGGGCCACGGCTGATGGCAACCTCTCCCGCAACCGGCCTCCCGCGCTGGGAAGCCGACCCCATCCTCATCGTCGAACACCTGTTCATGCGCTTCGGCGGCCTGATCGCGGTGAACGACCTCAGCTTCAAGGTCGGGCGCGGCGACATCACCGCCCTGATCGGCCCCAACGGCGCCGGTAAGACCACGGTGTTCAACTGCATCACCGGCTTCTACAAGCCGAGTGAGGGCCGCCTCATCCTGGCGCAGGGCCGCGCCCCGACGCCCGACGAGATCGCCGAAGTGACCCGCATCGGCGAGCGCTCGCTCACCGGCCGCGACGCCGGCGTCTACCTGCTGGAGCGTCTGCCGGACTACCGCGTGTCCGGCGAGGCAAAGGTTGCCCGCACCTTCCAGAACATCCGCCTGTTCACCGGCATGACCGTGCTGGAGAACCTGATGGTGGCACAGCATAACGCGCTGATGGCGGCGTCCGGCTACTCGCTGAAAGGTCTGTTCGGCCTGCCCGGCTGGACAAGGGCGCAGCGGGCCGCCACCGAGAAAGCGAAATACTGGCTCGACAAGGTCGGCCTCACCGACCGCGCCGACGACCCGGCCGGCGATCTTCCCTATGGCGCCCAGCGCCGGCTGGAAATCGCCCGCGCCATGTGCTCGGAGCCGATCCTGCTCTGCCTCGACGAGCCCGCCGCCGGCCTAAACCCGCGCGAAAGCCTTGAACTCAACACCCTGCTGCGCGCCATCCGCGCCGAACACGGCACCTCGATCCTGCTGATCGAGCACGACATGAGCGTGGTGATGGAGATTTCCGACCACGTCGTGGTGCTCGATTACGGCACCAAGATTTCCGACGGCACGCCGGACGCGGTGAAGAACGACCCGCGCGTCATCGCCGCCTATCTCGGTGTCGACGAGGACGCGATCGAGGAGGTCGAGGCCGAGCTGCAAATGGAGTCTTCCGCGCCGGGAGCCAGCGCATGAGCGACATCCTCACCCCTCCCGCCGCCGCGACGACGGCGCCCGCACGCACCGACACGCCCATGCTGCAGGTGCGCGGGGTCAAGACTTTCTACGGCAACATCATGGCCCTGCGGGGCGTCGATGTGGACGTGCATAAGGGCGAGATCGTCACCCTGATCGGCTCCAACGGCGCCGGCAAGTCGACGCTGATGATGACCATCTTCGGCCAGCCGCGCCCGCGCGAGGGCTCGATCCTGTTCGAGGGCCGGGACATCACCAAGGTGCCGACCCACGAGATCGCCCATCTCAAGATCGCCCAGTCCCCGGAAGGCCGGCGCATCTTCCCGCGCATGAGCGTGTTCGAGAACCTGCAGATGGGCGCGGCGCTCGATGGCTTCGCCCATTTCGACGCCGACCTCGAAAAGGTCTTCAGCCTGTTCCCCCGCCTCAAGGAGCGCATCAACCAGCGCGGCGGCACGCTGTCGGGCGGCGAGCAGCAGATGCTCGCCATCGGCCGGGCGCTGATGAGCCGTCCGCGCCTGCTGATGCTGGACGAGCCTTCGCTCGGCCTCGCCCCGCTGGTGGTGCGGATGATCTTCGACGCCATCCGTGAGCTCAACCGCAGCGAAGGGCTCACCGTGCTGCTGGTGGAGCAGAACGCCTTCCACGCGCTCAAGCTCGCCCATCGCGGCTATGTTCTCGTCAACGGCGCCATCACCCTTTCGGGTGAAGGCCGCGAGTTGCTGGAGCGCCCGGAAGTGCGCGCCGCCTATCTCGAAGGAGGAGCGCACTGATGGCTCCCGTTTCCGGCACCCTCGTTTCCAAGGGCAGTTCGGCGAGCCTCGCCGTCGTGCTGCCGCTGCTGGTGGTCGCCCTCGTCCTCGTTTCGGCGGTATTGAAGCCGGAACTTGTGGTTGAGGTGTCGCGCGCCGATTTCGTGCTCGTCACCCTGTTCCTGGGCGGCGGCGCGGCATGGCTCACCGGGCGCTCCATCGCCTCCACCTGGCGGCCCTACCGGCAGGCGGTGGTCTACGCGCTGCTGCTGGGCTGCGTGGTGCGCTTCTTCCATTTCGCGCTGTTCGAGGGCACGCTGCTCTCGCTGCACTATTTCCTGACCGACACCGCCTTCCTGGTCGCCCTCGCCACGCTCGGCTTCCGGGCCGAGCGGGCACGGCAGATGGCGACCCGCTATGGCTGGATCTACCGTCAGTCCGGCGTGTTCGGCTGGCTCGAAGGCCAGGCCGGCCCCCGTTCCGGCGAGCCGTGAGAGGCAACTTTACCGTGTTTCGCTTGCTCATCGACAAGAGCACCGAAAAGGGCATGATATCGGCCCGGGGCGACAGCCGCCGAGCCATTGAGGCCGCGCTTTCCAACCTTCCAGAATCAGGAGAGACGTTCATGAAGAAGCTTCTGTTTGCCGGCCTGGCGCTTGGCGCCATGGCGGCGTTGGCCGCGCCGGCCTCGGCGCAGGTCAAGGTCGGCGTCGGCGGCCCGATCACCGGTGCGAACGCCACCTTCGGCGCCCAGCTCAAGAACGGTGCCGAACAGTGGGCGGCGGATGTCAACGCCACCGGCGGCCTCCTCGGCCAGAAGGTCGAGATCGTGGTGGGCGACGACGCCTCCAAGCCCGAGCAGGGCGTCTCGGTCGCCAGCAAGTTCATCGCCGATGGCGTGAAGTTCGTGATCGGCCACTTCAACTCGGGCGTGTCGATCCCGGCCTCCGAGCAGTATGCCGAAGCCGGCGTGGTCGCCATCTCCCCGGCCTCGACCAACCCGAAGCTGACCGAGCGCGGCCTCAGCAACGTGTTCCGCACCTGCGGCCGTGACGACCAGCAGGGCGCGGTGGCCGCCGCCTACATCCTTCAGAACCTGAAGGGCAAGAAGATCGCCATCGTCCACGACAAGACCCCCTACGGCAAGGGCCTGGCGGACGAGACCAAGAAGGCGCTCAACGCCGGCGGCGTCACCGAAGTCGTCTATGAAGGCATCAACCCGGGCGAGAAGGACTATTCCGCGCTCGTGTCCAAGCTGAAGGCCGCGAACGTCGACATTCTCTACTACGGCGGCCTGCACACCGAAGCCGGCCTGCTGGTGCGCCAGCTGCGCGACCAGGGCCAGAACACCGTCCTGTTTTCCGGCGACGGCATCACCGACAAGGAGTTCTGGACCATCGCCGGTCCGGGCGCCGCCGGCACCCTCATGACCTTCGGCCCGGACCCGCGCAACAACCCGGCCGCCGCCAAGGTCGTCGAGGAGTTCAAGAAGAAGGGCATCGATCCGGAAGGCTACGTGCTCTACTCTTACGCCGCCGGCCAGGTGATCCAGCAGGCGGTCGAGGCGACCAAGTCGCTCGATGGCAAGAAGGTCGCCGAGTACATCCACTCCGGCGCCAAGTTCAACACCGTCCTCGGCACCCTGACCTTCGACAAGAAGGGCGACCGCACCAACCTCGACTACGTCGTCTATGTCTGGAAGGACGGTGGCTACACCGAGCTCTGAGGCGAAGCGCGCACGGCGCGCCGCGACAGGACTGAAAGACGAAACCCGCCGGAGCGATCCGGCGGGTTTTGCTTTGTGGGGTCCGGTTCCAGCCGGCGCGCTCAGCCGAAGGCGGACAGCGCCGGGAAGGTCTCCAGCAGCCAGAAGCTCAGCTGCGCCATCCAGCCGGAGAGGAAGCCGATGCCGGTGAGCACCAGCAGCGCGCCCATCACCTTTTCCACCATGGGCAGGTAGCGCTTGGCATGGCCGAGCACGCCGAGCGCCGGGCGCGCCATCGCCGCCACGACGAGGAACGGCACGCCGAGCCCGGCGGAATAGACCGCCAGCAGGCCGGCGCCATGGGTCAGCGTCTGCTCGCTCGCCGCCACGGCGAGGATCGCCGCCAGCACCGGGCCGATGCAAGGCGTCCAGCCGAAGGCGAAGGCGAGCCCCATCACATAGGCGCCGAGAAAGGTGGAGGGCGCGTCCACATGCACCCGTTTGGTACGGGTGAGCCAGCCGAAGCGCAAAATGCCGAGGAAGTGCAGCCCCATCAGCAGGATGGCGACGCCGGCCACCATGGCGAGTTCTTGCGAATAGTAGCGCAGATACGCCCCCGCCACCGAGGCCCCCGCCCCCAGCGCCACGAACACGGTGGAGAACCCGGCGACGAACAGCACCGCCGCGCCCAGTGTGCGGCGGGCGGCGGCATCGGTCGGCGCCTTGTGGGTGATCTGATCGAGGCTGGTGCCGGCGAGGTAGCACAGATAGGGCGGCACCAGCGGCAGCACGCAGGGCGAGGCAAAACTGGCGATACCGGCCACGAAGGCAGCCGGAAGAGTGACGTCGGCCATGAAATAAGCAACCCTAGCCTATCCGAGGCTTCCCAATGCACCGGCCCACCCGCCGGCGCAATGCGGCGGCTTGGCCTCTACCCGTGATGTGATGCCGCGATTCCACGCGGCGCGAGCGAGGAGCCCATGCGTAACCTGATCACCGATGTCGCCGGCCTCACCGTCGGCAACGCCACCGACCTCGCCCTCGCCTCCGGCGTCACTGTGCTGCTGTTCGATGAGCCGACCGTCGCCTCGGTCGATGTGCGCGGGGGCGGTCCGGGCACGCGTGAGACCGACCTGCTGGCGCCGGACGAGACCGTGGGCGCCGTCCACGCCCTCACCTTGTCCGGCGGCTCCGCTTTCGGGCTGGATGCGGCGGGCGGGGTGGCGGCGGCGCTGGCCGAGCGTGGCATCGGTTTCCCCGTCGGCGATGCCCGGGTGCCGATCGTTCCCGGCGCGGTGCTGTTCGACCTGCTGAATGGCGGCGACAAGAACTGGGGCCGCTTCCCGCCCTATCGCGATCTCGGCTATGCCGCCGCCAACGCCGCCGGGCGCGACTTCCCGCTCGGCACGGTGGGCGCCGGCACCGGGGCGACGACGGTGGACCTCAAGGGTGGCCTCGGCTCGGCCTCGATGATGGCATCCACCGGCCACACGGTCGGGGCTCTGGTGGCGGTGAATGCCTGCGGCGCCACCAATTTCCCCGGCGGGCCGCATTTCTGGGCGGCCCCCTTCGAGCAGAAGAACGAGTTCGGCGGCCTCGGCCTGCCCCATCCGCTGCCGCCCTTGCCGGTGCGTCCGGCGCTGAAAGGTCTGCCGCCCGGCGCCAACACCACCATCGCCATCGTCGCCACCGATGCGGTGCTGACCAAGGCGCAGTGCAAGCGGCTGGCGGTGATGGCCCATGACGGCTACGCCCATGCCATCTGGCCTGTGCACACGCCGCTCGACGGCGACACCATCTTCGCTGCCGCCACCGGTCGGCGCCCGCTGGAAGACCCGGTGTTCGACCTCGCCCTCATTGGCGACGCGGTAGTGCGCACCCTCGCCCGCGCCTGCGCCCGGGCGGTGTTCGAGGCTAAGCCCTTGCCGCAACAGGATACCCTTCCCAGCTGGCGGCAGCGTTTCGGCGGCTGACACCGGCTTATTGCGTCGCACGCAATAAGCACGGGGCCTCTGTCGGTTTTGACGCGCCGCTTGTCGCATCTGTCCAATCGGCATGGCTGCCATGCGTCTGACACTCACCTCAATAAGAGGGGGGCGCATGAACCAGACGCAACCACGCATCCGGGTGCGGGGGCTTACCAAAATCTTCGGCGACGAGGCCGGCCGGGCCCTGCCGCTGCTGCGCGCCGGCCAGAGCCGCGCCGAGGTGCAGAAGGCCACCGGCGCGGTGATCGGCCTGCAGGATGTGAGCTTCGATGTCGCCGAGGGCGAGATCCTCGTCGTCATGGGGCTGTCGGGCTCGGGCAAGTCCACCTGCCTGCGCTGCATCAACCGGCTGATCGAGCCGACCGCCGGCTCGGTGCATATCGACAGCACCGACGTGACCGCGCTGGGTGAGCGCGAGCTGATGGAGCTGCGCCGCACCCGCTTCGGCATGGTGTTCCAGCAATTCGCGCTGTTCCCCCACCGCACCATCCAGCGCAATGTCGAGTATGGGCTTGAAGTGCAGGGCGTGCCGCCCGCCGCTCGGCGCGACAAGGCGCTCGCCGCCATCGAGACTGTGGGGCTGAAGGGCTGGGACCAGCATTTCCCCTCGCAACTCTCCGGCGGCATGCAGCAGCGTGCCGGCCTCGCCCGCGCCCTGGCGCTCGACCCCGATGTGCTGCTGATGGACGAGGCCTTCAGCGCCCTCGATCCGCTGATCCGCCGCGACATGCAGCAGGAGCTCGTGGCGCTGCAGAAGCGGCTGAAGAAGACCATCGTCTTCGTCAGCCACGATCTCGACGAGGCTATCGCGCTCGGCGGACGGATCGTGCTGATGAAGGACGGGCGCGTGGTGCAGCAGGGCACCGCCGCCGATTTCCTCGCCAACCCCGCCGACGACTATGTGCGCCGGTTCGTCGAGCATATCGACGTGCTCGGCGTCGTCACCGCCGGCGATGCCATGCGCCGCCCGGCTGCGGTGCGGCCCTGGCAAAGCACGGCGGCCGAGGCGCTGGCGGTGCTCACCCAGTCCGGCGAACCTGTCGTCACCGTGGTGTGCGAGCAGGGCCGGTTCCAGGGCACGGTCGACGCCGACACCCTCAGCCGCGCCGGCACCACCGAGCTGCGCCTGCTGCTGAGCGACCGCGATGCCTTCGTGCCCCGCTCTGCCACGCTGAACGAGGCGGTGGCCCGCCTCGCCTCCGGGCGCGGCGAAATCGCGGTCACCGGGCCGGACGGCGAATTGTTCGGCGTCATCGCCAATGCCGACCTCGTCGCCGCGCTGGCGCGGCGCCGGGTCGAGGCGCACTGACGGGAGGGACGGATGGATTTCGAGATACCCCGCATCCCGCTGGCCGAATGGTGCGATGTCGCGCTGGACTGGGCGACGGAGCATTTCTCCGGCGTCACCCGCGCGCTCAGCGCCGTGGTCGGCACCGCCATCGAATCGACCACCGATTTTCTCGTCGGTCTGCCGCCCTGGCTGGTCATCCTCGCCTGCGGCCTGCTGGTGTGGCGGCTCACAACCTGGCGCATCGCGCTGGGCACGGTGATCGGCTTCGCCTTCCTGTGGAACCTCGAACTGTGGCGGGCGACGCTGCAATCGCTGGTGTTGGTGCTGGTTTCGACCCTGTTCGCCCTCGCCATCGGCATTCCGATCGGCGTCGCGGCCGCGCTCAGCAAGCGGTTCTGGCGCATTGTCGGCCCGGCGCTCGACATGATGCAGACCATGCCGAGCTTCGTCTATCTGATCCCCGCCATCCCGTTCTTCGGGCTGGGCGCGGTGTCGGCGTGCTTCGCCACCATCGTCTTCGCCATGCCGCCCACCATCCGCCTCACCGCGCTCGGTATCCTGCAGACGCCGCCGGAGCTGGTGGAGGCGGCGGACGCCTTCGGCTCCAGCCGCTGGCAGAAGCTGTTCAAGATCCAGCTGCCGCTCGCCATTCCCACCATCATGGCCGGCGTCAACCAGACCATCATGCTGGCGCTGTCCATGGTCGTCATCGCCGCGATGATCGGCGCCGGCGGGCTCGGCGGTGAGGTGTGGCGGGCGATCCAGCGGCTGGAGGCGGGCCAGGGCTTCCAGGCCGGCATCGCCATCGTGGTGCTGGCCGTCATTCTCGACCGCATCACCCAGCACATCGCCCGGCACATGCGGCGCGACCGCCAGCAGGGCTGAACCTTCTCAAACGGAAGCAGCGAACGACTTCCGAACCCAACACCCCTTTTCAGAGTGGAGCCTAGCGACATGTCATTCCTCGGAAACGTGCTCAAGACCGCGGCCATCGCCGCCACCGCGCTCGGCCTTGCCGTCGGCGCCGCGCAGGCGGAAAAGAAGGACCTCACCCTCGCCTATGTCGAATGGTCCGACACCGTCGTCGCTACCAACATCGTCAAGACCGTGCTGGAAGACGCCGGGTACAAGGTGAAGCTCATCCCCCTTTCCGGCGCGGCCATGTGGCAGGCGGTGGCGAGCGGCGAGGCGGACGCGATGGTGGCCGGCTGGCTGCCGGCGACGCATGAGGCCTATTACGCCAAGCTCAAGGACAAGGTGGTCAATCTCGGCCCCAACGTCTCCGGCGCCAAGATCGGCTGGGCCGTGCCGACCTATGTCGACATCACCTCGATCGAGGACATCAACAAGGACCCGGCCAAGTTCGGCGGCAAGGTCATCGGCATCGATCCCGGCGCGGGGCTGATGAAGGCCTCGGAAAAGGCGGTCAAGGACTACGGGCTTAAGGTGAAGCTGGTCGAAGGCTCGGACGCCACCATGGTCGCCGCGCTCAAGGACGCCTACGCCAAGAAAGAGCCGATCATCGTCACCACCTGGACGCCGCACTGGATGTTCGCGGAGTGGGACCTGAAGTACCTCGCCGACCCCAAGAACGTGTTCGGCGGTGAGGAAACGGTCAACACCATCGTCTCCACCAAGCTGAAGACCGAGGCGCCGGAGGCCTACAAGATCCTCGACAATTTCAGCCTCACCCTCGACGACGAGCAGAAGGTGATGGTCGAGAACAACAAGCCCGGCGCCGATCCCGCTGCCACCGCCAAGGCCTGGGTCGCCGCCAACAAGGCCAAGGTCGACGCCTGGATGAAGTGACCCCGGCGCGATACCGCGTCAGCCATCATGAACCAAAGCGGGCGCGACGATGCGCCCGCCGAGAAACAGCGCGGGCGCCACGCGGCGCCGGCCGCAAAGAGATCGGCGCGCGAGCGCCGATACGAGTGCGCGGGCCCTCGCCCGCCCTCGTGAACGAGCCCGGCCGGGTCGTGCCGGTCGGGTTTGCCTCCCCTTGGGCGGCCGGCGCGTTCCGGCCGCCCTTTTTTGTCAGGCAGGGATCAGGGGCACGGCTCCCAGAAACCCTGGGTGCGCTGCGGGTTGGTGTAGAACCAGCAGTAATTCGGCTGCGGCGGCGGGCCGGCGAGGTTCGCGGCGGCGACGCCGGTGAGGAAGCCGAGCGCGGCACCGGCCGCGACCGCGCCGCCCGGCGGCCAGTAGGGACGCGGATTGACCACGACCACGCCGCCGCCGCGCGGCACCGGGCCGTAATAGCGGCCGGGGCCATAATAATGGCCGGGGCCCGGACCCCAGGCGGCTGCGCAGCCGCGCCCGCCGCAGCCGGCCGCGCGCCAGGCGCTCGCTTCCTGTACCGTGCCGAGCAGGCCGACGCTCGACAGCATCGCCAGCCCGGCGAGAACGCTCTTCTTCATCATCACATTCGCTCCTCAGGGTCTCTCCGGCGCCGGCTCGCGCGCCGTGGATTCGAGACGGTAATGGGACGCCTTTTCTGCCCCAGCGGCAATAAGCGAGTTCCGCAACGTCGCCGACCGTCAGGCGAAAAACGCCAGTTACAGGCTTCATTGGAATACGAACAATTTGAAATTACATTTCTTTTCAATAACTTAGAGTCATTCGTCGTTCTGCATGTCGATTATTGGTGCTATCGCACGGGTCGGGCCGGGGGGCGCAAATGCCCCCGGCACCTTGCCCAGGAGAGTGCACATGAGACGCGCCGTATTTCCCGTGATGGTCGCGGCAACGGTGAGTCTGCCGGCGATGGCCGAACCGCGGGGCCCGTCCCCCGCCTCGGTGGAAGCCACGCTCGGCAGCGTTGGAAACGAAGCCTTTGGCAGCTTCGACCTGTTCCTGCCCATGCTGGGCGACAGCGACAGGCTGCTGTTCCTCGACGCCCGCGCCAGCTTCGGCAGCGAGCAGGAGATCGAGCAGGGCTCGCTCGGCCTCGGCTACCGCTTCCGCCACGACAATGGCTGGGTCTACGGCGTCAACGGCTATTTCGACTATCTCAACAGCACCTATGACAACGACTTCACCCAGATCGGGGTCGGCGTCGAGGCGCTGAGCCAGGATTGGGAACTGCGCGCCAATGGCTATCTCCCCGTGGGCGACATCGAGGCCGCGCTCGCCAGTGCCAATGCCGCGCTGATCGAGGCCGGACGGCTGGTGTTCCGCGCCGGCGAGGAAACCGCACTGAAGGGTTTCAACGGCGAAATCGGCTACCGCCTGCCCTTCCTCTCCCCGGAGGATCTCACCCAGATCAAGCTGTTTACCGGCGGCTACTGGTACACGGGCGAGGGCGTCGAGGACGTGCCGGGCGTCTCCGCCCGCATCGAGCTTTCCCGCGCCGGCCTGCCGGCCTTCGGCAACGGGTCGCGCCTGACCCTCATCGCCGGCCTGACCTATGACGAGCAGTACGACACGCAGGGTGTCTTCCTCGCCCGCCTGCGCGTGCCGCTCGGCGACACCTCAGGCCAGGCGCCCTACGACCCGCTCTATCGCCGGGTCGAGCGCTCCGATGCCATCCGCACCCATGTCGGCGCCACCGGCGCCGCGGAGGCGGCGATCTATACGGAAACCGGCGCGGTCGCCGGCCGCGTGGTCGCCATCGGCGCCGGTGACGACGCCGGCAGCATCAATGCCCGGCTGGCCGAGGCGGGCAATGGCGCGCTGGCGCTGGCCTCCGGCGCGATCAATGTCGATTCCGCCGTCTCGCTCGGCACCGGCCAGTATCTGCTCGGCGGCGGCGGCGCGGTTTCCGTGCGCGGCGCGGTGAGCGGCGGCACGGCCGTGTTCCGCAACGCCCTGCCGGCGGCACGGCTCACCGGCACCGACCCGCTGGACGACGTGGTCTCGCTCGACGGCGACCGCAGCGCGGTGGCCTCGCTTTCCATCCGCGGCGGCCGCTCCGGCGTGGTGGCGGAGGGCGTCTCCGGCATCGTGATGCGCGATCTCGACATATCCGGCACCAGCCAGCACGGTATCGCGCTCGACACCGTCTCGGGCGCCACGATCAGCGCCACCCGCATCCATGACCTCGCTTTGTGCGAGAACAATACGGACTGCGAATGGTCGATCTTCGATCCGAACGTGGTGCACAATGCCGGCATCGCCGCGCTGGCGGTGGACGACCTCACCCTGCGCAATGTGGCGATGGAGAATGTCACCTACGGCCTCTTCGTCGGCAGCCGCTATGAGGAGATCGACTGGGAGAATGTGATCACCGGCCAGAGCGGCAACCTGACGGTCGAGAACCTCTCCATCGTCAACAGCCGCCGCGAGGGCATCCTGCTGGTCGGCGTCGATGGCGCCGCGCTGCGCTCCATCAGCATCGACAATTCCGCCATGGACCGCTCGATGGACCTGATCGTCCTGCAGAAGACCGCGCACGCCACGCTTGATGATCTCACCCTGCGTGGCGGCATCAACGCGCTGATGTTCGCCTCCTCCTTCAACCTGCCGGGCGTGACCACCGACATCGCGGTGTCCGACGCCTTCATCGCCGACACCTACCGCGCCGGCATCTTCCTCAACCCGTCGAGCGATATCAGCTTCACCAATGTCACCATCTCCAATCCCGGCAGCTATGGCGTCTATTTCTATGGCGACGCCTATGGCTTCGCCGGCGGGCCGGTGACCGGGGTGAGCTTCACCGATGTCGAGGTGATCGCCAGCGGCAGTTCCGCCGTCTATGTCTCCGGCCCGATCCAGGACATTTCCGGCAACATCGGCACGACCGACGTTGCCGCCCCGTGCTCGGCCGATGCCGGCCAATGGTCCGGCACCAAGCTCACCGAGACCGGCGGGCAGGTCTTCGCCATCGGCGGGGCCACGGTCCCGACCGGCACGCTCTCCGCCAGCTGCGGCCTTTAGGCCCCGCGCGGGCCGGGACGGCATTGCCGCCCCGGCCCCGTGATGCTACGCCCCCGGCACACAGCCGGAGCCCCCGCCATGACCACCCGTCCGCTGATCCTCTCCCCCTCCATCCTCGCCTGCGACTTCGCCCGCTTCGGTGAGGAAGTGCGCGCGGTCGATGCCGCCGGCGCGGACTGGATCCATATCGACGTGATGGACGGGCATTTCGTCCCGAACATTTCCTTCGGCCCTGACGCGGTGAAGGCGGTGCGCCCCTATTCCGCCAAGCCCTTCGACGTGCATCTGATGATCGCGCCGGCGGACCCGTATCTGGAAGCCTTCGCCAAGGCCGGGGCCGACCACATCACCGTCCATGCCGAGGCCGGGCCGCATCTGCACCGCTCGCTGCAGGCGATCCGCGCGCTCGGCAAGAAGGCGGGCGTCGCACTCAACCCCGCCACCCCGGCCAACGCGGTGGAGCATGTGCTCGACCTCATCGACGTGATCATCGTGATGACGGTCAACCCCGGTTTCGGCGGGCAGGCCTTCATCCCCTCGGTCATGGACAAGGTGGCGACGCTCTCCGCCATGGTGGGCGAGCGGCCGATCCATATCGAGATCGACGGTGGCGTGACGAAGGATACCGCCGCCGCCTGCATCAAGGCCGGCGCCAATGCTCTGGTCGCCGGCTCCGCCGTGTTCAAGGGCGGCGCCGACGCCTATGCCGGCAATATCGACGCCATCCGCAGCGCCGCGCTGCGGGCGCGCGGCGAGCTGGTGTGAGAGATCAGCGCCGGCCGGTGAGCGGTGTGAGCAGGCCCGCCAACGCTCCGATGGCGGCGGAGCCGAGGGCGATCAGCCCATCCGGCACCGCGATGGTAATGGTGCCCTGCACCGGCTTGCCCAGCAGGGTGAGCTGGTACAGGGCCAGAATCGCAATGGCCAGCACCACCAAGACAAGGGAAGCGCCGACACAACCGACCACCAGGAGATAGAGCTGCCCATTGCTCTTGATGATCTCGAGATCGTACTGGCGGAGCAGGGCCGCATCGGCGCTGAGCTTGGCGACATCGGCGAATTCGCGCACCTTTTCGGGAGAGCGTTCGAGCGTGCCCGCCAGCTCGGGATTGGCCGACAGATCATTGATGAGCCGGTCCGCCATCCGGTCCGCCGAACGGCCGCCACCTTCGCCTTCCGCCTCGCGCGCGATCCGCGACAGGATTTCCGCGCTGGTCGGCGCTGGATCGCGCGCCGTCGAGGATGCCGGCCTTTCCACATCACCGGCTGCACCCGCCTCCACCGGCGATGGTCCAGCGGCGCGAGCTGCCACGTCTGGCAGCTCCGCTTGTGTCGGCACGGGCGCCCCTTGATTGTCCGAGTCTGTAGCCATATCCGCCCCCACGAATAAAGACTTCCAGACGCGCATACTACCTCTCCGTGTATTTACGTCCAGCACTACTTCATGCCTGGTTTGCGACGAAGGGCCATGCCTGATAGAGCGCTGCGGAAACGCTCCCGTACAAAGGCACTGCCAATGATCCCGCGCTATACCCGCCCCGAAATGGCTGCCATCTGGGAGCCGCAGACCCGTTTCCGCATCTGGTTCGAGATCGAGGCGCACGCCACCGACGCGCTGGCGGAGATCGGCGTGGTGCCGAAGGAAGCGGCGGCGAAGATCTGGGAAATGGCGAAGGACGCGACCTTCGATGTCGAACGCATCGACGAGATCGAGGCCGTCACCAAGCACGACGTGATCGCCTTCCTGACGCATCTCGCCGAGATCGTCGGCCCGGAAGCGCGCTTCGTCCATCAGGGCATGACCTCGTCGGACGTGCTCGACACCTGCCTGTCGGTGCAGCTGGTGCGGGCCGCCGATATCCTGATCAAGGATGTCGACCGGCTGCTGGCGGCGCTGGAAGCCCGCGCCTTCGAGCACAAGCTGACCCCGACCATCGGCCGCTCGCACGGCATCCATGCCGAGCCGACCACCTTCGGTCTCAAGCTCGCCCAGGCCCATGCCGAGTTCCAGCGCAACCGCGCCCGCCTCGTCGCCGCGCGCGAAGAAGTGGCGACCTGCGCCATCTCCGGCGCCGTCGGCACCTTCGCCCAGATCGACCCGCGGGTGGAGGAACATGTCGCGGCGAAGATGGGGCTGACGGTGGAGCCGGTTTCCACCCAGGTCATTCCGCGCGACCGCCACGCCGCATATTTCGCCGCGCTCGGCGTCGTCGCCTCCTCCATGGAGCGGGTGGCGATCGAGATCCGCCACCTGCAGCGCACCGAGGTTCTGGAAGCGGAGGAGTTCTTCTCCGCCGGCCAGAAGGGCTCCTCGGCGATGCCGCACAAGCGCAACCCGGTGCTGACCGAGAACATCACCGGCCTCGCCCGCCTCGTGCGCGGCATGGTCACGCCGGCGCTGGAGAATGTGGCGCTTTGGCATGAGCGGGATATTTCCCACTCCTCCGTGGAGCGGATGATCGGGCCGGACGCCACCGTCACCCTCGATTTCGCGCTGAACCGGCTGGCCGGCGTCATCGAGAAGCTGGTCGTCTATCCCGAGAACATGCAGCGGAATCTCGACCGCCTCGGCGGGCTGGTGCATTCCCAGCGCGTGCTGCTGGCGCTGACCCAGAAGGGCGCCAGCCGCGAGGACGCCTATCGCCTCGTGCAGCGCAACGCCATGCCGGTCTGGCGCGGCGAGGGCGAGTTCCAGAAGCTGCTGAATGCCGACCCCGAGGTGCGGCAATATCTGTCGGAAGAGGAGATCGCCGAGAAGTTCGACCTCGGCTACCACCTCAAGCATGTCGACACGATCTTCCAGCGCGTGTTCGGGCGCAGCTGACCTGGAGCGGTTCTGGTGACCGGAACGGCTCCAGCTCTGTGATTATACGCAAAAGAGGCCGGGTTCCCCCGGCCTCTCGCATTTCAGCTGCCTGTGTAAGCCGATCAGCGCCAGCCGCGACCGCCGCCGCCGAAGCCGCGCGGGCCGGGACCGAAGCCGCCACCCCGCACAAAGACCGGACGCGGACCCATGCCGGGACGCGGACCGCCCCAGCCCGGACGCGGCCCCATTCCCGGGCGCGGACCACCCCAGCCCGGGCGCGGACCCATACCGGGGCGCGGACCACCCCAGCCGGGACGCGGGCCGTTCCAGCCCGGACGCGGACCCCAACCGGGACGCGGGCCCCAACCCGGGCGCGGCCCCCAGCCCGGACGGCCCCACCACACCGGACGCGGGCGCCAGCCCGGGCCGTAATAGCCCCAGCCGGGACCGGGGCCATAATAGCCGCCACCCCAGCCGGGCCCCCAGGCCGAGCCCGCCACCGCGCCGAGCGCGAAGGCGCCGACGCCGATGGCGACATCGTCTGCGACATAATTGTTGGGGTTGACGATCACCGTCTGATTGCCGCCGGCGAGATAGCTGGCGCTGACCCAGCCGCCCGCCGCCTGGCACCAATTGCCCTGGCAGGCGCCGACATTCACCCGCGTGCCGCCCGGCAGCGAGCCGATGACGCGGAAATTGGTGCCGGGACCGGCGCGGACATTGAGATCGCGCGTCACCACCGCCGCCGAGGCCGCCGTCAGCGCCGCCCCTCCGACAAGCAGGCCGGCGGCCAGAGCCAGCGTCTTCATGATTTTTTGCATGTGAACCTCCCTGCGGGAGCGTCCGGCACAGATCTCCGGCGGACCCGCTCGCTATCCATCCTCGATAGCAATCGAATCCGGCGAAATTGGTTGCATTACCTAGCGGAGGAAACAGTGCAGATGCCGCCCGCCGGGATCGGCGGCGGGCGGAAAGACAAGTCCCGCTAGCGAGACCCGCCCGGACGGGCGCCGCCGCGCACGACGCGGGAGGGCTCAGCCCTCCTTCTTCAGCGTCTCGATCGCCTCGGCCAGCAGCTCTTCCATGGTGCGGCGGATGCGGTGCTCGGAGACATCGACGCCCTTGGCGTCGAAATCGGCCTTCAGCTTGCGGTAGACATCCTCGTCGCCCGCCTCTTCGAGGTCGGCGGCGATGACGGAACCGGCATAGGCGTTCGCCTCCTCGCCGGCGAGGCCAAGCTTCTCGGCAGCCCACAGGCCGAGTGCCTTGTTGCGGCGCGCCAGCGCCTTGAAGCGCAGATTCTGGTCGTGGGCGCACTTCGCCTCGAACGCGTCTTCGCGCTTGTCAAACGTGCTCATCTGGTTGCCCCGTGTCTTTGGAAAGCGCGGCTTGATTATCGCGACGCCGCCCCCAAATCAACGCCCGGCACCATCGCGACCATTACCTAGGGCAATGTGACGCTCGCCCGCGCCGGCACGGTGGATAGCCCCGCAGCAAGCGCTGCCATGCGGTGCCGTGCGTGCGGCGGCGTTTGTATCCGCCCCCCCGATGCGATAGTGTCGCGCTCGAGGGTGCCCGCGCCATGCGAGACGAATCGTCAGAGCGCGGAGAGTTCGCGCAGACGCGGCGCCCCCAGCCGTGAACCCGGAACCGGAGCCCCGGCATCCTAATGGACTTCCTCAACCGACGGTACCCACCCATGAGCCGCCGCCGCCGCATTTATGAAGGTAAGGCGAAGGTCCTTTATGAAGGTCCTGAGCCCGGCACCCTGATCCAGCACTTCAAGGACGACGCCACCGCCTTCAACAACAAGAAGCACGACGTCATCGACGGCAAAGGCGTGCTGAACAACCGCATCTCGGAATATGTGTTCCTGAAACTCAACGAGATCGGGGTCCCCACGCATTTCATCAAGCGGCTGAACATGCGCGAGCAGCTCATCCGCGAGGTCGAGATCATCCCGCTCGAAGTCGTGGTGCGCAATGTCGCCGCCGGCTCGCTGTCGACCCGCCTCGGCATCGAGGAAGGCACGCAGCTGCCGCGCTCGATCATCGAGTTCTATTACAAGAACGACGCGCTCAACGACCCGCTGGTCTCGGAAGAGCACATCACCGCCTTCGGCTGGGCCACCACCCAGGAAATCGACGACATCATCGCTCTGGCGATCCGCGTCAACGACTTCCTGTCCGGCCTCTTCCTCGGCGTCGGCATCCGTCTCGTCGACTTCAAGATGGAATGCGGCCGCCTGTGGGAAGGCGACATGATGCGCATCGTCGTCGCCGACGAGATCAGCCCGGATTCGTGCCGGCTGTGGGACATCAAGTCGAACGACAAGCTCGACAAGGACCGCTTCCGCCGCGACATGGGCGGGCTGGTGGAGGCCTATTCGGAGGTCGCCCGCCGTCTCGGCATCATGACCGAGAACGAGCGCGCCCAGCCGGGCGGCCCTGTCCTGGTGAAATCCGAGCCCGACGAATGAAACGTGCCGGATGCGGAATGTCCTGCCCTCGGGTCAGCCATTCCGCATTCGAGCATTGAGCCGTTCGCGGCCAGATGGTAGGCGGGGGCCTCAAAGCCCCCGTTTCTGTTTTCGGTGCTTCTGTCGCACGAACCTCCCCGAGAGTGATTCCATGAAGGCGCGCGTCCTCGTCACCCTGAAATCCGCCGTGCTCGACCCGCAGGGCAAGGCCATCGAGGGCGCCCTGCGCTCGCTCGGCGTTCCCGGCGTATCCAGCGTCCGCCAGGGCAAAGTCTTCGATATCGAGCTGGAAACCAGCGATGCCGCCAAGGCCGAGGCGACACTGAAGGACGCCTGCGAGAAGCTGCTCGCCAACACGGTGATCGAATCCTACCGCATCGAGCTGGTGGGCTGACGACGATGAAAGCCGCCGTCCTCGTTTTCCCCGGCTCCAATCGCGAGGGCGATGTCGCGCGCGCGCTCGAACTGGTCTCGGGCGTCAAGCCGGCCCTGGTCTGGCACGCCGACACCGCCCTGCCCGCCGGCACCGACCTCGTCGTGCTGCCGGGCGGCTTCTCCTATGGCGACTATCTGCGCTGCGGCGCCATCGCCGCCCGCGCCGCCATCATGGACGCGGTGCGCGCCCACGCCGCCCGTGGCGGGCTGGTGCTCGGCATCTGCAACGGCTTCCAGATCCTGTGCGAGAGCGGGCTGCTGCCCGGCGTGCTGGTGCGCAATGCCCGGCTGCGCTTCATCTGCCGCGAGGCACTGCTGAAGGTGGAGCGCAACGACACCCCCTTCACCCGCCGCTACGCGCGCGGCGCGGTCGTGCGTTTCCCCGTCGCCCATGGCGAGGGCAACTACACCGCGGACGCCACCACGCTGAAGAAGCTGGAGGATGAGGGCCGGGTGCTGTTCCGCTATGTGATGCCCGACGGCCACCGCGACGACGCGCAGGTGCTGAACGGCGCCGCCAATTCCATCGCCGGCATCGTCTCCGAGAAGCTCAACGTGCTCGGCCTGATGCCGCACCCGGAAAACCATGTGGACCCGCAGGTCGGCCCGACCGATGGGCGCGCTTTGTTCGAGAGCCTCGTCGGGGTGCTGGAGAAGGCGTGACCCCGCCTGCCCCGCCCTGCCCGACCGCGTAACGGAATGACGGCCTTCACATGATCCCCTCCGAACCGAAAATCACTCCCGAACTCGTCGCCGAGCACGGCCTCAAGCCCGACGAGTATGAGCGCATCCTGAAGCTGATCGGCCGCGAGCCGACCTTCACCGAGCTCGGCATCTTCTCGGCGATGTGGAACGAGCACTGCTCGTACAAATCCTCCCGCCTGCACCTGCGCGGCCTGCCGACCAAGGCGCCGTGGGTGATCCAGGGCCCGGGTGAGAATGCCGGCGTCATCGACATCGGCGACGGCAAGGCCGCCGTGTTCAAGATGGAAAGCCACAACCACCCGTCCTATATCGAGCCGCACCAGGGCGCGGCGACCGGGGTCGGCGGCATTCTGCGCGACGTGTTCACCATGGGCGCCCGCCCGATTGCGGCGCTGAACGCGCTGCGCTTCGGCGACCCCAAGCACCCCCGCACCCGGCATTTGCTCGCCGGCGTGGTGAGCGGCATCGGCTCCTACGGCAATTCCTTCGGCGTGCCGACGGTGGGCGGCCTGGTGGGCTTCCACACCCGCTATGACGGCAACAACCTCGTCAACGCCATGGCGGTAGGCCTCGCCGACGCCGACAAGATCTTCTACGCCAAGGCCACCGGCGTCGGCCTGCCCGTGGTCTATCTCGGCTCCAAGACCGGCCGCGACGGCATCCACGGCGCCACCATGGCCTCGGCCGAGTTCGGCGAGGGCGCGGAGGAAAAGCGCCCCACCGTGCAGGTCGGCGACCCCTTCGCCGAAAAGCTGCTGCTCGAAGCCTGCCTTGAGATCATGGAGGCGGGCTGCGTCGTCGCCATTCAGGACATGGGCGCCGCCGGCCTCACCTGCTCGGCGGTGGAAATGGGCGCCAAGGGCGACCTCGGCATCGAACTCGACCTCGACAAGCTGCCCTGCCGCGAGGCGGGCATGAGCGCTTATGAGATGATGCTGTCCGAGAGCCAGGAGCGCATGCTCATGGTCATCGCGCCAGGCAAGGAAGACGAGGCGGAGGCCATCTTCCGCAAATGGGGCCTCGACTTCGCCATTGTCGGCTACACCACCGACACGCTGCGCTTCGTCGTCAAGCACAAGGGCGAGATCAAGGCCGACCTGCCGATCAAGGAACTGGGCGACGAGGCCCCGCTCTATGACCGCCCCTGGGTGGAGACGCCCAAGCAGCAGCGCGTCGACCCCGCCTCGCTCGACATCACCGCCACCGTTCCGGGCGCGCTGGAACGGCTGATCGGCTCGCCCGATTTCGCCTCCAAGCGCTGGATCTGGGAGCAGTACGACTATCTCATCCTCAACAATACCGCGCAGCGCCCGGGCGGCGATGCGGCGGTGGTGCGGGTGGAAGACGGGCCCAAGGCGCTGGCCATGAGCTGCGACGTGACCCCGCGCTATTGCGAGGCCGACCCGTTCGAGGGCGGCAAGCAGGCGGTCGCGGAAGCGTGGCGCAACATCACCGCCGTCGGCGCCAAGCCGCTGGCGCTGACCGACAACCTCAATTTCGGCAATCCGGAAAAGCCGGAGATCATGGGCCAGCTGGTCGGCTGCCTGCGCGGCATCGGCGCGGCGGCGCTGGCGCTCGACTTCCCCGTCGTGTCCGGCAATGTCAGCCTGTACAACGAAACCCATGGCCGGGGCATCCTGCCGACCCCGACCATTGGCGGCGTCGGCCTGCTCGATGACATCGAGAAGATGGCGACGCTGGACTTCAAGGCCGGCGGCGAAACCATCCTCGTCATCGGCGCCACCACCGGCTGGCTCGGCCAGTCCGCCTTCCTCTCGGAAATCCTCGACCGCGAGGACGGCGCCCCGCCGCCGGTCGATCTCGATCTGGAACGCCGCACCGGCGATCTGGTGCGTGCGCTGATCAATGACGGTCTCGTCACCGCTGTGCACGACGTGTCCGATGGTGGCCTGCTGGTGGCGCTGGCGGAAATGGCGCTGGCGTCGGGTATCGGCGCCACCCTCGCCGCGCCGCCGCCTGACATGAACCCCTTCGCCTTCTGGTTCGGCGAGGATCAGGCCCGCTACATCGTCACCGTCGAGGGCAGCGCCAAGGCGCTGGTCGCGCGCCGGGCGGAGCTGGCCGGCATCCCGCTCGCCAAGCTCGGCACCACGGGCGGCGACCGATTGAATATTGCGGGCGAGCGCCCAATTGTAGTGGACGCGCTGCGCGAGCGGCACGAGGCCTGGCTGCCCATCTATATGGGCGCGGGCTTGATGTGAGGGAGCCTGTCTGATGGCGATGGAAGCGGCGGAAATCGAGCGCCTCATCAAGGAAGGGCTGCCGGACGCCTCGGTGGAGATCCGCGATCTCGCCGGCGACGGCAATCACTATGCCGCGACGGTGGTGGCCGAGAGCTTTCGCGGCAAGAGCCGGGTGCAGCAGCATCAGATGGTCTATGCGACGCTGAAGGGCCAGATGGGCGGCGTGTTGCACGCCCTCGCGCTTCAGACCAATGTACCTGACTGAAGGCGGCCGGCGCGCTGAGCCGCGCCGCCACGACACCATCTCGCGAGGCCCGCAAGGGCGAAAGGCAATGTGATGAGCATTCACGATTTCATCGACGGCCAGGTGAAGAGCAACGACGTCGTCGTCTTCATGAAGGGCACGCCGCAATTCCCGATGTGCGGCTTCTCCGGCCAGGTGGCGCAGGTCTTCGCCCTGCTCGGCGTCGACTATAAGGGCATCAACGTCCTCGACTCCGACGAGATCCGCAACGGCATCAAGGAGTACACCTCCTGGCCGACCATTCCGCAGGTCTTCGTCAAGGGGGAGTTCATAGGCGGCTGCGACATCGTCCGCGAGATGTACCAGTCCGGCGAATTGCAGACGCTGCTGGAAGAGAAGGGCGTCCCGGTGATGGGCAAGGCGACCGCCTGAGGTTCTCGCCTCTGCCGCGGCTGAAGGGTCCGACAGCCGGGCACACCAAGGCCAGACATTGCAAAGCCCTGCCATTCGTGTTCGAGTGGCAGGGCTTTTTTGCTCCAGTCGCCCGCGCTTTGCGGGCTGTAGGCATGCCCAGCGCAATCTCCGGCGTTTCGACCGCCGAACTGATCGCCCAAGGTGCGTCGCCCGCGTGCGACCCCGATTCTCGATACGAAGCCGATTGGGAACTCATCAAGCGCTGCAGGGCAGGCATCGATCTGCCGCTGTTGGTCGCGCTGATGCAATCGGACAGCAGTGCCGCGCGGAGCCGAGCCTCCTTCCTCATTGAGGAAGCCGCAACCGCTCACGAGGCGCTGTACGAGGCTATTGTCGGCTTCGCCGATGACAACCTCTCCGACTGCCGGCGCGCCTTCGTAAAGTTCGTGACAGATACGCACCTTTACGATGCGAGGATCGCCGACGCGTTGGCAAAATGCCTTCACGATAGAGATTTGACCGTACGGCTGTGCAGCATCCGTTGGGCGATAGATGCACCCACCGCTTCGTTCGACCACTTCTGCACGCTGGTCGGCACCGGGGCTGGCTTGTCTTTACCAACATCGAGCCCCTCAAACCGTCGATGGCTGGACATCTGGCGGGCCGAGGCCCTTCAGCGATCCGACCGAGCGCTCGCCATTGCACGGCGTGTGAGGTCAGGAGAGAGCATTCGCGACATTCGAACCACGATTGCGGAAGAAGACAGCTTCGTGTTGTGCGGGTTGGAGCACTTTCTCCACCTCAGGCAAAAGCGGCAGCGGTCGCCAGCCAGGGAGTGAGGCATATGGGGCGCAGCAGCAAGGAGCGGCGCTCAAAAGGTCCGCTCGATTACACGCTGGAGGAGCTGGATGGCGAGCGGTGGGACGAGCCCGGCTTCACTTCCCATGTCGTGACCACCTGCCACGCGGCCCGACGCAAGCCATTGCGAACACTGACGCCGGAGGAACTGAGGCTCGTAATTGGCCAGGGCATCGGCCTTCCCTGGCTGGTGCCTCTCGCCCTGAGCCTGCTTGTGGAAGAACCCTGCAGATGTGTCAGCCTCTACCCCGGCGATCTGCTGGCCAGTGTCGTGCGGGCCCCCGCCCCCTACTGGGCCGAACATCCGGCCGAAAAGGCCCAGCTCTTGAACGACATTCTCCCACGGGCGCTGCGACACGGCGAAATGGTCGACTTCCCAAAGGAGGCAGCTGCGGCCGTGCGGGCCTTCCTCGGCATAGCGGACATATAGCTCTGCCGGCTTCGGTCCGAAACCAACCGGCGTCGACCCAACAAAAAAGCCGCCCCACCGGGCGGCTTTTCCGTTTCTCGCGATCCGGGGAAGGATCAGCGCGAATAATATTCGACCACGAGGTTCGGCTCCATCACGACCGGATAGGGCACCTCGTTGAGCTCCGGGATGCGGACAAACTTGGCCGTCATCTTGGAATGATCGACTTCGAGATAATCCGGGGTGTCGCGCTCGCCGGAGGCGACGGCTTCCAGCACCAGCACGAGCTGCTTGGAGGCTTCCTTCACCTCGATCACGTCGCCGACCTTCACCTGGTAGGACGGGACGTTGACGCGGCGGCCATTGACCTTGATGTGGCCGTGGCTGACGAACTGGCGGGCGGCGAACACGGTCGGGACGAACTTGGCGCGGTAGATCACCGCGTCGAGACGGCGCTCGAGCAGGCCGATCAGGTTGGCGCCGGTATCGCCCTTGAGGCGCGAGGCCTCGACATAGACCGAATAGAACTGCTTCTCGCCGATCGAGCCGTAATAGCCCTTCAGCTTCTGCTTGGCGCGCAGCTGCACGCCGAAGTCGGACAGCTTGCCCTTGCGGCGCTGGCCATGCTGGCCGGGGCCGTATTCACGCTTGTTGATGGGGCTCTTCGGGCGGCCCCAAATGTTTTCGCCCATACGGCGGTCAAGCTTGTGCTTGGCCGAAACGCGCTTGCTCATGCGCAGGTCCTCTCGCATATCGTTGCGGTTTGGATCGCGCCCCCTCCTCTACCCCCATTTCGGGAGCCGACAGGATCTTTCCGAACGCGCCGGAAAGGCCCACGGGTGCGTGAAACACCACGCGGGGCCGTTTCCAGCCCCGCGCTTGGCCGGGTGCATAGGCACAAAAGGCCGAAAGGTCAAGTTCCTGTCGTCCTTCCGTCATCCGGAAAGCGCGACCGAGACGGGAGGACGCGATAAGCGCGCTTACCGCCCCCCGCGCAGCGCCGCCAGCACCTCAAGGCTGGCATAGCCGTCGGGCTCCACCCCCATCTTGCGCTGGAAATCGGCCACGGCGCGCATGGTCATGTTGCCGACGCGGCCATCGGCGCCGCCGGTGTCGAATCCCGCACGCGTCAGCCGGCGCTGCACCTCCTGGATTTCAGACAGGGTTAGCGCCCGCTCGCCGCCGGGGAAGGGGGTAATGAAGGGATCGCCGCCCAGCACCCGGTCGCCGAGATGGCAGACGGCGAGCGCGTAGTTCATCGACGGGTTGTAGCTGCGCACGGCGTAGAAATTCTGCGTCAGCAGGAAGCACGGCCCTTCCGGCCCCACCGGCGCCCACAGCCGCGTCCGCGCCTTGGGCAGGGCGAAGCGCCCGCCCCCGGCCGGTGTCACGCCGAGCTTGCCCCACTCCTCCACCGTGCGCCAGGCCTTGGCGTCGGCGTATTTCTCCGGCACGCCGTCCATCCTCACCTCGAAGCCCCAAGGCAGGCCGCGCTGATAGTTGCCGCGCTTGATGAGGTAGAGCGAGGAGCCCGCCAGCGCGTCCGCCGCGCGGTAGGGCGAGGGCGCGCCGTCGCCGTCATAATCGACGCCGAGATTGAGCCAGACTTCGGGCATCCACTGGGTGTGGCCCATCGCCCCGGCCCAGGAGCCGAGCATTTCGTCCGGACTCGCCCAGCCGCGCTGGACGATGGCGAGGCCGTTGATGAGCTCGGTCTCCCAGTAGCTGCGCCGGCGCGGCTCGCCCCAGGCCAGCGCCGCGAGCGCGGGAAACACCGGCTTCATATGGTCGGGATCGGTGACGAGCTCGCCGAAGGCGCTCTCCATACCCCACAGACCGAGCAGCACATCCGGCTCGACGCCGAAATCCTTTTGCAGGCGCTTCATCAGCGCGGCGTTGTTCTTTGCCGCCGCCCGGCCGGTCATCAGCCGCCAGTCGGAAATGCGCCGGTTGAGATATTGCCAGAGCTGCTCGCGGAATTCCGGCTGGCCGCTGTCCTTGGCGTAGACGGAAAGGTCGGGCCGCAACCCGCCCATCACCCGCTCATAGACCGAATCGGAAATGCCCTTGGCGCGGGCACGGGGCTGGAAGGTCACCACCCACGCCTCGAATCGCTCCTTCGCCACCTGCGCCTGCGCCCCGCCCGCGAAGGCGAAAGCCCCGAGGCTGGCGCCGGCGCCGAGGAGAAAGGCCCGCCGGCTGGCGGTGGAAGGGTCGCGCGTCACGTCAATGCTCCTGCCGTTGCGGCATGTTGGGCAGGGATCGCGGCGCCGGCAAGGCACCCTGTTCAGAGAACGCCCACGCTCCGCACCCCGCACAACGGGATACCGCGCAGTGGATCACGCGGGCGCGGGCGCGTCCATGGCGAGGATTTCGCCCGCCCGGGCGCGACGCCCGACGATCCGCTCCACCATCCCCGCGTCCAGCCGTTCTCCGGTGGAGAACAGCCGCAGCGGCGCCGGGCTGGCGGCGAAGGCGACGGGGCCGATCAGCGAAGACAGGCGCCGGGCGATCGCCGGGGCGGGGTCGATCCAGCGCACCGGCCACGGCGCCACCCGCTGCAGCCGGTCGAGCAGCAGCGGATAATGGGTGCAGGCGAGCACCACCGTGTCCGTGCGCGCACGCCCCTCACGCACGAAGGCGGGCGCGATCTCGGCGGCGAGGTCCGCGTCGCTCACGCCCTCGCCGCGCATCGCCGCCTCGGCGAGCGGCGCCAGCCGGGTGGAGCCCACGAGCGTGACCTGGCAATCGCCGGCGAAATCCTGGATCAACTTCTGCGTGTAGTCGCGCCGCACCGTGCCGGGCGTCGCCAGCACGCTCACCTGCCGCGTCAGCGAGCTTTCACAGGCCGGTTTGATCGCCGGTACGGTGCCGACGAAGGGAAGGTCGAAGCGTGCCCGCAGCGGCGCCAGCACCAGCGTGGAGGCGGTGTTGCAGGCGATAACCACCGCATCGGGCGCGTGGCGGGCGATGAGGTGCTCCATCACCGCCATTACCCGGGCGACCAGCGCCGTCTCGCTCAGCGCGCCATAGGGAAAGGCGGCATCGTCGGCGGCATAGACGAAGCGGGCATCCGGCCGGGCGCGGGCGAGTTCGCGAAACACGGAGAGGCCACCGAGCCCGGAATCGAACACGAGTATGGTCGGCGCGCGCAGAGCGGTAGCAGGCGGCAAGGACGACACGGCAACAGTCCCGGTGGACGAAGCAGGTGGCGAGACGCCGCGTAGGCCGGCAACGGTTACGGGAGAAGCCTCGATACGCATCTGATGTCCTCCATCCCAGGCATCATTGTGGCGCATCTTGGTGAACGCTTCGTTGCACCCGGCTCAGTTCTCGCCCGCGCCCTCCTCCGGCACGCCGCTCCGCCCCTCCAGCCGCGCGGCGGTGCGCGCCTCGCGCACCCGCCTGCCCTCCACCAGCGCCGCCACCATGCCGTGCAGCGTGGCAATGTCCTGCCGCGTCAGCCCGACGCGATGGAAGATGTTGCGGATGTTGCGGATCGTCACCGGCTTCTTCTCCGGCGAGCGGAAGAACAGCGCCTCGTCCAGCTCGCGCTCGACATGGTCGAAGAAGGCCAGAAGGTCGGCCTTGTCGGCGATGGGGTAGCGGTCCGGCTGCTGGAACGGCAGCGCGCCGCCCGAGGCCAGCTTGAACCATTCATAGGCCACCACCGCCACCGCCATGCCGAGATTGAGCGAGGCGAAGGCAGGATTGACCGGCAGGGTGAGGATCACATCGGCGAGCGAGACCTCTTCCGTATAGAGTCCCGTGCGCTCGCGTCCGAAAACCAGCCCCACCTGCTCGCCGCCGGCGATGCGGGAGGCGGTTTCCACCGCCACGGCGTCAGCGCCGAGCACCGCCTTCTGCATGCCGCGCTCACGGGCGGTGGCGGCGGCGACGAAATTCAGATCCGCCAGCGCCGCGCGCAGATCCGGGAAAATCTCGGCATTGTCGAGGATGCGGTCGGCGCCGGAGGCGAAGGTGACCGCCTTGGGGTTGGGCCAGCCCTCGCGCGGATTGACGATGCGCAGCCGCGTCAGGCCGAAATTGCCCATGGCGCGCACGGCGGAGCCGATATTCTCGCCAAGCTGCGGCTCGACCAGAATCACCACCGGCCCGTTTTCCGGCCATGGCTTGGTGCTATCGGTGCCGGCGCCGGACATCCGTGTCTCCCCGCTGCTTCGCCTTTTGAAAGCTGCGCTCCTATAGCGGCGCCGGGCCCGCTTGCGAAGCGTCAAGCGGCTTTCACCATGTATCTGCCGCACCGCATACCAGATGCCAGCCACCTCGGCGCATAAACGGCCGCCGGCATGTCAGATTTGCCGAAATTGGCCCGGTCCCTGCTTTCCCTTGGGGGCCCGGCGGGGTATCACCCGCCCATCCGGCGTCTGCCCGCGCGGACACGCGCCGCGACCCCTCCGACAACGATTTCCGTGCGAGGTGCTATTTCATGGCGAAGATCAAGGTGGCGAATCCGGTCGTCGAGCTCGACGGCGACGAGATGACCCGGATCATCTGGCAGTACATCAAGGACAAGCTCATCCATCCTTATCTGGATGTGCCGCTCGAATATTACGATCTCGGCCTGCCCAATCGCGACGCGACGGGCGATCAGGTCACCATCGACGCCGCCGAGGCTATCAAGCGCGTGGGCGTGGGCGTGAAATGCGCCACCATCACCCCCGATGCCGGCCGCATGACCGAGTACAACCTCGCCAAGATGTGGCGCTCGCCCAACGGCACCATCCGCAACATCCTCGGCGGCGTGATCTTCCGCGAGCCGATCATCTGCAAGAACGTGCCGCGCCTCGTGCCGGGCTGGACCCAGCCGATCATCGTCGGCCGCCATGCCTTCGGCGACCAGTACCGCGCCACCGACTTCCTCGTTCCCGGCAAGGGCACGCTCAGCATCAAGTTCGTCGGCGACGACGGGCAGGTGATCGAGCATGAGGTCTACAAGTACCCCGGCGCCGGCGTCGCTCTGTCGATGTACAATATCGACGAGTCCATCGCCGAGTTCGCCCGCGCCTCGCTCAATTACGGCCTGATGCGGAAGTACCCGGTGTACCTGTCCACCAAGGACACCATCCTCAAGCAGTATGACGGCCGCTTCCGCCAGATCTTCCAGGAGATCTACGACGCCGAGTTCAAGGCCGAGTTCGAGAAGCACAAGATCTGGTACGAGCACCGCCTGATCGACGACATGGTGGCCTCGGCGCTGAAATGGTCCGGCGGCTATGTCTGGGCGTGCAAGAACTATGATGGCGACGTGCAGTCCGACATCGTGGCGCAAGGCTTCGGCTCGCTCGGCCTGATGACCTCGGTGCTGATGACGCCGGACGGCAAGACGGTGGAAGCGGAAGCCGCCCATGGCACGGTGACGCGCCATTATCGCGAGCACCAGAAGGGCAAGGAGACCTCCACCAACTCCATCGCCTCGATCTTCGCCTGGACGCGCGGCCTTGCTCATCGCGCCAAGCTCGACGACAATGCCGAACTCGCCACCTTCTGCACCACGCTGGAGAAGGTGTGCGTCGACACGGTCGAGAGCGGCTACATGACCAAGGACCTCGCCCTTCTGGTCGGCGCCGACCAGAAGTGGCTCTCCACCACCGGCTTCCTCGACAAGATCTCGGAGAACCTCGGAAAGGCGCTTGCCTGAATTTTTCCACCCCCCGGGGCCACCGCGCCCCGGGGGCCCTGCCCGCGCCGCGACCCGGCCGGTGACGTGCTCGGCGGCTACTCTCTACTGGAATACCAGAGCGCCGACCGCTGCTTAGCCCGCTGCGCCGGCTAATTGCGCCACCCGATTACCTCCGGTTATTGGGCGCCCAGGCGCCCGACAGGGTCGGATGGAAACACACAAAAATCGGCACCCTCAACTGTTCGCATTCGTTGCACGTTCTGCGCCTCACAGCGTAGAACGGTAACCAATTATGCGCGACCACGCGGCGAATCCGCCCGGGGTCGAAGCCGTAAAAAACGGTGCGGGGTACGTGGGGTGGCTGGCTTGTTGAAAGCACGCGCAGCGCGGCTATGCGCGGGGGTTGCCGCGCTATCCGTGCTGGCGCATGTTGCCCCCACGGGCGAGGCCCGCGCAGACAGCGTTATCGTCACCGACCAGAGCGGTTTCGCGGCGGCCGTCGATGCGGCCATTGCCACCGGCCAGCCGGACAACATCACCGCCCAGGGCGGCGGTACCTTCGTCGCCAAGCCGGCGTGGACGCTACCGCGTGCCGGCACTACACTGAACCTGACGTTCAACACCTCGCCCTTCGACATCGGCACGGCTGATGGGACAGCGACGCTTACGCTGCAGTCCGGCTCGGCCCTCACGCTCAACACCACCAGCGGCAGTCCGCTGGGCCGCCTCGAGATCGGCAATGGCGGCACCGGCACGCTGAACATTTCCGGCGGCACGATCCAGGTGAACCTGGCCGACACCAGCACCGCACCGGGAGCGTCGATTGGCCGCATCTGGGTAGGTGGTGGCGACTCGAACACCACCGGCGGCACCGGCACCGTCAACATGACGGGTGGCGAACTGCTCTATGTCGCCAATGCCGGCAGCCTGAACTATGGCGGCCTCGCCATCGGGCGGGGCGCGGGCGTGACGGGTTCGTTCAACCAATCGAGCGGCGTGGTGCGCTTCAGCAGCGCCGGCAGCCTCGATCTTGGCACGCAGGGTGGAACGGGCACCTATGCCCTGTCGGGCGACGCGGTCTTCGATGCCAGCTCCGGCGGCATGACCGCCTATATCGGCTCCCGTACGTCCGGCGCCGGCGGCACCGGAACCGCCTCAACGGGCACGCTGACCATTTCCGACAGTGCCCAGTTCTCGATCACCACCGGCAGCTTCGCCGGGGGTCAGCTCTATGTCGGCGATTCCAAGGGTTCGGGCACCATCACCCAGAATGGCGCCAGTTCGGTCGTCACGCTGGCGCTCGCCAATCCCATCCGCTTCGGCAGCGATGTCAGCAATTACGGCACCGGCGGCACCGGCACCTATAACCTCTCCGCCGGTACGCTCACGGTACAGAATGTCGGCGGTTCCCCGCAGATCATCTTCGGCGCGTCCTCCGGCGGCACGGGTACGTTCAATATTTCAGGTGGCGCAGCGAATGTGGCCACCACCCTCATTCTCGCCAGCGTCTCCGGCGCCACCGGCACGGTCAATCTGACCGGCGGCACGCTGACGCTTTCGGGCGGCAGCTATCTCTCCTTCGGTTCCGGCACCGGCACGTTTAACCTCGATGGCGGCACCTTCACGGTCGGCGGTACGAATGGCATTCGCGGCACCGGCGCGTTCAATTTCGGCAATGGCACGCTGAAGGTCGGCTCGACGCTGACCACGTCGAACGCCATGACGCTGAAGACGGGCGCGACAGCGACCGTCGACACCAACGGCAACAGCGCCACCCTCTCCGGCGTGCTTTCGGGCAGCGGCTCGCTGACCAAGACCGGCACCGGCACCCTCACCCTTTCAGCCGTCAACACCTATGCGGGCGGCACGACAGTCTCTGCCGGCACGCTGCAGATCGGGGCAGATAGCGCGCTCGGCGACGCGTCAGGCGGGCTCACCCTCTCCGGCGGCACGCTGGCCAGCACGGCCACCTTCGCCTCGGCGCGCGGCATCACCCTCACGGGCACGGGCACGATCTCGCCCTCGATCGGCACCACGCTCACCCTCTCCGGCACGGTCACCGGCACGGGCGCGCTCATCAAGGCCGGCAGCGGCACGCTGGTGCTTTCGGGAGCAAATACCTATGGGGGTGGCACCACCGTCGCGAGCGGCGTGCTGGAGATTTCCAGCGCCGGCAATCTCGGCACCGGTAGCCTCGCCCTCGGCACCGCCACGCTGGCCAGCACCCAGACCCTGACCTATGCCAGCGGGGTCTCCCTCACCGGCAGCAGTTCCTTCAACCCTGCCGCCAGCACAACGCTCACCCTGTCCGGGATCGTCTCCGGCGCCGGCTCGCTCAACATGGCCGGCGCGGGAAGGCTAGTGCTCTCCGGCGCCAACACCTATGCCGGCGGCACGATCCTTTCCGGCGGCGGCACCCTGCAGATTTCCAGCGATGGCAATCTGGGCGACGCCGCTGGCAGCGTCACCCTCGACGGCGGCACCCTGGCCATCGTTGCTAACTCCATCAGTTCCGCCCGCAGCTTCTCGGCGGTCGGCAGCAGCGTTCTCAACGTCGACACCGGCCTGACCCTGACCCTCACGGGCAGCGTTTCCGGCACCGGCTCCTATCAGAAGGCCGGCGCGGGCACGCTGGTCCTGGCGGCCGCCGATACGCATAGCGGCGGCACGACCATCTCGGGCGGCACGCTGCAGATCGGGGCAGGCGGCGCCACGGGCAGCCTGGCCGGCGATGTCACCAACAACGCGGCGCTGGTGTTCAACCGCTCCGACAGCTTCACTTTTGCCAGCGAGATTTCCGGCAGCGGCTCGGTAACGCAGGCGGGCACCGGCACGCTGATCCTCACCGGCACCAACACCTATAGCGGCGGCACCTCCGTGACGGCCGGTACGCTGCAGGTGAGCGCCAACGACAACCTGGGTACCGGCACGCTCACCCTGGCCGGCGGCACACTGGCCAGCACGGCGACCTTCAGTTCCAGCCGCAATGTCACGCTCACCGGCACCGGCACCTTCGGCACGGCCACCGGCACCACCCTCACCCTTTCCGGGGTGATCTCGGGCGGCGCGCTGGTGAAGTCCGGCGCGGGCACGCTCGTCCTTTCCGGGACCAACACCTATACCGGCGGCACCACGGTCTCCGCCGGCACGCTGCAGATCGGCGCGGATGGCGCGCTCGGCAGCGGGGCGACGACGGTCACGGCCGACACGACGCTGGCCCTTGCCAGCGGCACCAGCGTGGCGAACGCTCTTGTCGTCAACACCGGCGTTACGGCGACGCTCGATGTCGCTTCCGGTTCGGCAACGCTTGCCGGCTCGATTTCCGGCGCAGGTGCGCTGACGAAGACAGGTGCCGGCACGCTGGTCCTCACCGGCGCCAACAGTTCTTCCAGCCCGCTGACGATCACGGAGGGCACCCTCACCGCCGGAGCGGCGGGCGCGCTCTTCAGCAGCGCGGCGGTCAGCATCGCCGACGGCGCGACGCTGAACCTCACCGCGAGCCAGACCGTCGCCGGCCTGAGCGGCGGCGGCACGGTAACCACCAACACCTACCGGCTGACCCTCGACTCCGCCACCGACAGCACCTTCAGCGGCACCATCACCAATACCGGCAATGGCTGGGACAGCTCCTACGGCACGTTCAGCAAGAAGGGCAGCGGCGTCCTGACGCTGACGAGCGCCACCATCACCGGCGGCGAGGCCTATATCGAAGGAGGCTCGATCGCTATCGGCAGCGGCACGACCGCGATCGATTATCTCGCGGTGGGCTCCGGCACGACGTCCGGCACGGGGAACACCGGCACCCTCACCGTCACCGGCGGCACGCTCAATATCGGCGTCGCGCTGCAGGTCGGCGACTGGGGCGGTACCGGCACGGTCAACCAGACCGGCGGCACCGTGAACGTGCAGGCCAGCTGCGGTGACCTCAGCCGCTGCGCCAGCCTCAACATCGGCAATCAGGGCGGCACCGGCACCTACAACATCTCTGCCGGCACGCTCAATCTCGTCGGCGGGCTCCATAATCTCGGCCGCAGCACCGGCTCACGCCCGGAGAGCACGGGCACGCTCAACATCAGCGGCACGGCCGTCGTCGTCCTGCAGACGGATGCGAACGGGGCGGCGAGCCTGGTGCTCGGCAACCGCAGCGTAGGCGCGACCAATAACGGCACCGGCACGATCACCCAGACCGGCGGCACGCTGACGGTTTCGGAGGGCTCGCACCTCTATCTCTCGGCCTCTGGCGCCGGACGCTACGATCTGCTTGGCGGCACGCTGCAGGTGGGCGGCAGCGACGGGCTGGTGGGCAATTACACCGGTGGCGCCGGCACCTATGAATTCAATCTGGGCGGCGGCACGATCCAGGTCATTGGCGCCGACCTCAACACTTCGGTGAACGCGACGCTGGTGGTGGATACGACCAGCACCATCGACACCAACGGCTTCGGCGCCACCTGGTCCGGCGTGCTTTCCGGCGATGGCGCGCTCGTCAAGACCGGCGACGGGACGCTCACCCTCACCGGCACCAACACGTTTACAGGCGGGCTGTTTATCACGGGCGGCACCGTCTCAGTGGCGAGCGACGCCAATCTGGGCGATGGCGACAGCACGCTCACAATGGTGGGCGGAACGCTGGCGATGAACGGCGGCACCATCAACCGGGATGTCACCCTTGCCGGTACTGGCACCTTCGCCACCGAAGGCGCCGGCGTCGGCCTCGGGCTGGGCGGGACCATCTCGGGGACTGGCAAGCTGGTGAAGACGGGGACGGGCAACCTCATCCTCGGTTCCGACAATTCCTATCAGGGCGGAACGGAAGTTCAGGGCGGCATTCTGCTGGTCACCGGCGACGAGAAGCTCGGCGACGGGGCTGGCGGGGTCACACTGAGCGGCGGCACGCTGGGCGCGGCGGAGAGCTTCACCACGGAACGGGCGATCACCGTTACCGGCGTGGGTGGGCTCGGCGCCTTCGTCGACGTGCAGCTCACCGCCGCAGGCGTGATCTCCGGCACCGGCGCGCTGTCGGTCCAGGGTTACGGGACCGTCACGCTCACCGCCCAAAACCTCTATGAGGGCGGCACGCGCCTTGTCAGCGGCACGCTGGAAATCTCGGAGAACGCCAATCTCGGCGCGGTGACTGGCGGGCTCACCTTCTCCGGCGGTACCCTGAAGGTCACACAGGGCTTCACCACCGACCGCACGGTCGCCATCGATGCGAGCACCTCTGGCATCATCAAGGTCAATAGCGGCCAGACACTGATCCTGAGCGGCGTGGTGTCGGGCGACGGCACGCTGGAAGCGAGCGGCACGGGCACGCTCCAACTCACCGGCACCAACACCTATTCCGGCGGCACGCTGGTTTCCGGCGGGACGCTGAAAATCGGCTCCGACGCCAATCTCGGCGACACGGCGGGCGGCCTGACGCTCACTGGCGCCACGCTGGCGACGACCGCCACTTTCAGCTCCGACCGCGACATCGTCCTGTCCTCGCTCGGAACCTTCAACACCGCGACCGGCACCACGCTCACACTCAACGGCGACATCTCGGGCAGCACCTATCTGCTGAAAAACGGGCAGGGCACGCTGGTTCTGAACGGCACCAACACCTATTCCAGCGGCACCTATCTCTATGTCGGCACGCTGGCGATCGGGTCCAGCACGGCCCTCGGCGCCGGCAGGGTGAATTTCGGCGGCGACGCGACGCTCGACGTCACCGGCGTAGCCTCGCTCGCCAACGCCATCGCTATTGGCGACGGCTTCACCGGCACGGTGAACGTCGGCTCGGGCTCGACAACGCTTAGCGGCAACATCTCCGGCGATGGCGGGCTGACGAAGGCCGGCGACGGCACGCTGGTGCTCAGCGGGTCCAACAGCTTCACCGGCGCCACCAATGTGGCCGCCGGCACCCTCACCGCCGGCTCCACCAGCGCGCTGTCCACCAGCACCGCGCTCACCGTGGCCAGCGGCGCGACGTTCAAGCTCTCCGCCGTCCAGCTCATCATCGGCTCGCTCGCCGGCGGCGGCACGGTGACGATGGGGACGAACGCGCTCATCGTCGGCCTCGACAACACCAATACTGCCTTCTCCGGCACGATCACCAACACCGGCACAGCCTGGGGAAGCGCCGCCCGCGGCACCTTCACCAAGGCCGGCACCGGCACGCTCACCCTCGACGGCGCCACCATTGCCGGCGGCGAAGCCTATGTGCTCGGCGGCGGCCTCGCCATCAGCAGCGGCACCACGGCGGTCGATTATCTCTCGGTGGGCACGGCCACCACCTACGGCACGGCGAATACCGGCACACTGGCGATTTCCGGTGGCACGTTGAATGTCGGCGTCGGCCTGCAAATCGGCGACTGGGGCGGCACGGGCACGGTCAACCAGACCGGCGGCACGCTCAACATCGCCGCCACCTGCGGGATCAGCGCCAACTGCGCCTCGATCAATATCGGCAATCAGGGCGGCACCGGCACCTACAACATCAGCGCCGGCACGCTCAGCATCCAGGGCGGCCTCAACAATATCGGCCGCAACTCGGGCTCCAACCCCGCCGGCAGCGGCACGCTCAACATCAGTGGCACCGCCTTCGTCGAACTGACCACCGGCGTGTTCGGTGGCGGCACGCTGATCCTCGGCAATCGCGAGCCCGGCGCCACCAGCGGCCAGAGCACCGGCACCATCACCCAGACCGGCGGCACCTTCAGCGTGCGCACCGGCACGACCTTCTACCTCTCCGCCTATGGCAATGGCCGCTACGACCTCAATGGCGGCGTGTTCCAGCTCGGCGGCGATCTCAGGACCCGGTTTGGCGCCAGCAGCCCAACCGGCACCGCCACTTTCAATCTCGGCGGCGGCGGGATCCAGATCATCGACAATTCCATCGCCACGGCGGTGAACGCGACGCTGGTCGATAACGTCACCACCAGCATTGACACCAATGGCTTTGGCGCGACCTTCTCCGGCATCCTGTCCGGCGGCGGCGGGATTTCCAAGATCGGCGCTGGCACGCTGACCCTCACCGGCGTCAATACGTTCACCGGCGGCATCTCCGTCACCGCCGGCACGCTGTCGGTGGCGAACGAGGCCAATATGGGCGACGCGGCGGGGGCGGTGACGCTTTCCGGCGGCACCCTCGCCTCCACCGCCTCCTTCACCAGTACCCGCACCTTCCATCTCGGCGCGGATGGCGGCACGTTCTTTGCCCAGTCCTCGGTCACCCTCGCCCTAACCGGCACGGTGGACGGCACCGGTGCGCTCATCAAGTCCGGCGCCGGCACGCTGGTGCTGTCCGGCACCAATACCTATGAGGGCGGCACCACGGTCCGAGCCGGCACGGTGCAGATCAGCAACGACGCCAATCTCGGCAAGAACACGGGCGGCCTCACCTTCGCCGGAGGCACGCTGGCGACCACGGCGGACATCGCCTCGGCGCGCGGCATCACGCTCGACAGCGCCGGCACGTTCTCCACCAGCGCCAACACCACGCTGACTCTCTCCGGTGTCATCGCCGGCGACGACGGCGTCCTGACCAAGAGCGGCGCGGGCACCCTGGTCCTCACCGGCACCAATACCTATTCGGGCGGAACGACCCTATCCGCCGGCACGCTGCAGATCGGTGCCGACGACAATCTCGGCGACGGCGAGGGCGGCCTGACCTTCAATGGCGGCACGCTCAAGACCACTGCAACCTTCGCCTCGGGACGCAGCGTCACGCTTACCGGCGCCGGCACCTTCAGCACGGACGCCGACACCACGCTCACCCTGTCCGGCGAGATCTCCGGCGATGGCGGCCTGACCAAGACCGGCGCCGGCACGCTGGTGCTGTCGGGCAGCAACACCTACACCGGCGGCACCACCATTTCGGGCGGTATCTTGGAGGTGGCGAGCAATACGGCGCTTGGAACCGGCATACTGACCCTCGGTGGCGGTACCCTCTCCACCACAGGCACGTTCAGTTTCACCCCGAATGTAACCCTTGCCAGCAGCTCCTCTGTTTCCGTCGCCACCGGCACCACGCTGACCCTGTCGGGCGTGCTCTCCAGCAGCGGCGCCCTCACCAAGACCGGCCCAGGCACGCTCGTCCTCTCCGGCGTTAATACCTATACCGGCGGGACCACCATCGCGGGCGGCACGGTCCAGATTGCGGCGAACAGCGGCCTTGGTGGCAGTGGAATCGTCACCTTCTCGGGCGGAACGCTGGCCGTCACGGAAACCTTCACCAATACGCGCAACACCACCCTGTCTTCCGGCAGCAGCGGCACATTCGCACCGGCATCTGACACGACCCTGACGTGGAACGGAAAGATCAGCGGGTCGGGCGCACTGATCATGTCAGGCGCCGGGACCCTCGTTCTCGGCTCGGCGACCAGTGACTATACCGGCGGCACAACCATCAACTCCGGCACGGTGAGCATCAGTGGCAACAGCCGTCTTGGCGCCGCAAGCGGCGGCTTGACCCTGGCGGGCGGCACACTTGCGACCACGGCGACATTTTCGACGAGCCGCGCCATCACCGTCACCGGCACGGGAGCCCTTGCCGCAGCCGCGAGCACGACGCTGACCGTGGCCGGGGTGATCGCGGGGACGGGGGCCTTGGCGCAGACCGGCGCCGGCACCGTCATTCTTTCGGGCGACAACACTTATTCGGGCGGGACGGCCATATCGGCCGGCACGGTCCAGGTCTCCTCGGACGGCAATCTCGGCAATGATGCGGGTGGCCTGACCTTGTCGGGCGGCGGCAAGCTCGCGGCGTCGGCCACGGTCACGTTGAACCGGGCGGTGGCCCTCGACGGTGCCGGGGCGTTCGCGCCGGCAACCAGCATGAGTCTGACGCTCGGCGGCGTGATTTCCGGCCTCGGATCGCTGACCCAGTCCGGCGCGGGAACGCTCATCCTCACGGGAACCAACACCTATTCGGGCGGCACGACGATCTCGGCCGGAACCCTGCAGGTGTCCGCCGACGAAAATCTGGGTGACGCCGCAGGAAGTCTTACCATTAGCGGGTCGACCACCAGCTTCGTCACCACGGCAAGCTTCAGTTCCGGCCGGGCGGTGACCCTCGCTAACGGCTTCATTAGGCCGGCCGCCGGTACCACGCTCACGCTCTCCGGGGTGCTCTCTGGTACCGCTCTCAGAATGGCCGGGGCCGGCACGCTCGTCCTCTCCGGGACCAACACCTATACGGGCGACACCAGCATAACCACCGGCACGCTTCAGGTGTCGGCCGACGCCAACCTCGGTGCCGGCTCTGGGATCGGGTTCTCGAACGGCACGCTGGCGACCACGGGGACGTTCTCTTCCGCCCGCACGGTGTCATTGAACACTGGAACAGGCACCTTCGCCACATCCACCGGTACAACGCTTACACTTTCCGGCAAGATTTCAAACAGCGGCAGCCTGACCAAGACCGGCGCCGGCACGCTCATCCTCACCGGCACCAACGACTACACCGGCGGCACCACCGTCTCGGCGGGCACGCTGCAGATCGGCGATGGCGGCAGCACCGGCAGCATCACCGGCGCTGTCAGCCTCGCCAGCGGCACCATCCTTACGTTCGACCGCAGCGATGATATCACCTATTCCGGCACGATCTCCGGCGGCGGCACACTCATCAAGGCCGGCGACGGCACGCTGACGCTGAGCGGCACCAACACCTATAGCGGTGGCACGACGATCTCCGCCGGCACGCTGCAGGTGAGCGCGAATGCGAATCTGGGCGATGCGTCGGGCGGGCTGACCCTCGACGGCGGCACGCTCAAAACGACGGCCTCCTTCAGTTCCGCCCGCGCCGTCGCCCTCACCGGCGCTGGCACGTTCAGCACCAATGCCTCGACCACGCTGACCCTCTCCGGCACCATCTCCGGCGACGGATCGCTGACCAAGACCGGCGCCGGCACGCTGAGCCTCACCGGCGAGAACAGCTTCACCGGCGCCACCACCGTCGCCACCGGCACGCTGGCGCTGAGCGGCGGGTCGTCACTCTCCGATACGGCGCGCCTCACCATCGAGGAGGGCGCCAGCGTCACGCTCGCGACCGCCGAGGTCGTCGGCTCGCTGGCCGGTGCGGGCAGTCTTTCCGTGGGCAACCAAAGCCTCACCGCCGGCGGTGACAATAGCAGCACCACCTTCTCCGGCACTATCTCCGGCAACGGAGTACTCGCCAAGGCCGGCACCGGCACGCTGACGCTGAGCGGCACCAACACCTATGGTGTCGCCACCGTGATTAATGCCGGCACGATCTCGATCAGCGACGACGCCAATCTCGGCGCCAGCACCGCCTGGCTTTTCCTCGAGAGCAGCACGCTGCAGACGACGGACGACGTCACCTCCGCTCGTACCGTGAATGTCGCCGGCACCGGCACGTTCGACACCGCGACCGGCACCACGCTGACCCTTTCCGGTGAGATCTCCGGCATAGGCGGACTGATCAAGACCGGCGCCGGCACGCTCATCCTCACCGGCACCAACAGCTACACCGGCGACGACAACGTCACCGGCGACACCACAATCGCCGCCGGCACGCTCTCGATCAGCGCCGACGACAATCTCGGCGGAGAGTCCGGCGCGCTCATCTTCACCGGCGGCTCGCTCGCCACCACGGCATCCTTCACCTCGAACCGCCGCGCCGACTTTACCGCCGATGGCGTCTTCGCCGTGGCGAGCGGGACGACGCTCACCCTCACCGGCTCTCTGGAGGGCAGCGGCGCGCTCGTGGTGGCCGGTGCCGGCACGCTGGTTCTCACCGAAGACAACACCTATGAAGGCGGCACCGAGCTGAACGCCGGCACGCTGCAGGTGTCCAGCGAAGACAAGCTGGGTTATGGCGACCTGACCTTCGACGGTGGCACGCTCAAGACCACCGCCACCTTCGCCTCGGGACGCAGCGTCACGCTCACCGGCGCCGGCACCTTCAGCACGGATGCGGACACGACCCTCACCCTGTCCGGCACGATCTCCGGCGATGGCGGCCTGACCAAGACCGGCGCCGGCACGCTGGTGCTGACCGGCAGCAACACCTACACCGGTGGCACGACGGTCTTAGCCGGCACGCTGCAGATCGGCGCCGACGACAATCTCGGCGGCACCGGCGCGCTCACGCTCTCCGGCGGCACGCTGGCGACGACGGGCACCTTCAGTTCCACCCGCAACGTCACCCTCACCGGCACCGGCACGATCAACACGGCCACCGCTACGACGCTCACCCTTTCCGGAGTGATCTCCAGCGGCGCGCTGGTGAAGTCCGGCGCGGGCACGCTCGTCCTCACCGGGACAAACACCTATACCGGCGGCACGACGATTAATGGCGGGACGCTGCAGGTCTCGCAGGGAACCAATCTCGGTGGCACAGGTTCGCTGACGCTCAATGGCGGCACCCTCGCCACCACGGGCACTTTCACCCTCACCAGATCCGTGTCGCTCACGGCCACCGGCACCTTCTCCCAGGCTGCCGGGACGACGTTGACCGTGACGGGTAACATTACGGGCAGCGGCGGGCTGATCAAGACCGGCGACGGTACGCTGGTTCTGGAGGACACCAAAACCTATAGCGGCGGCACCACGGTGGCGGCCGGAACGCTCGAGATCGGCACGAACCAGAATCTCGGGAACAACTCCGCCGGCCTGACCCTCTCCGGCGGCACGCTGTCCGTAACCGGTACGTTCTCTTCGAGCCGCGCGGTTACACTGACCAACGGCACCAGCAGCACCATTTCCACGGACGATGCGGTGTCCCTCACGCTCGACGGCACTCTCTCCGGCGAGGGGGCGCTGACCAAGAGCGGCGCCGGCACGCTCATCCTCACGGGCGACAACAGCTACAGCGGCGGCACCACCATCGCCGCCGGCACGCTGCAGATCGGTGATGGCGGCGACACCGGCTCCGTGACCGGCGACATCCTCAACAATGCCAAGCTGGTGTTCAGCCGCTCCGACGACACAACCTATGCCGGCGTGATCTCGGGCAGCGGCTCAGTGACGCAGAATGCCAACAGCACGCTGACGCTCACCGGCGACAACAGCTATAGCGGCGGCACGATCATCAGTATCGGCACGGTGCGGGTGAGCAGCGATGCCAATCTCGGCGCCGCCACCGGCGGGCTGACCTTCGACTACGGCAACCTGACCGTGACCGCGGGCTTCACCTCCGGCCGGGCGGTGACGGTGGAGAGCGTAGCCTATCTGGACGTGGCGGGCGGCGAGACGCTGACCCTCGAGGGCAACATCACCGGCGCGGGTTATCTGGTTATTTCCGGTGCGGGCACGCTCGTCCTCACCGGCGACAACGACTATGCCGACGGCACCGAGATTGCCGCCGGAACGCTGGAAATCGCGTCCGACGCCAATCTAGGCGCGAGCAGCGGTTCTTTGCGCCTGACGGGAGGCACATTGGCGACGACGGCGGACATTACCTCCGCGCGCGACGTGCAACTCATCGACAACGGCATCTTCGCCACCGCCACCGGCACCACGCTGACCCTGTCCGGCACCATTGGCGATTACGATCCTTACTATGGCGGCGCGCTGGTGAAGTCCGGCGAGGGCACGCTGGTCCTCACCGGCACCAACACGTACACTCGCGGCACCGTCATTTCCGCCGGTACGCTCTCCATCGGTGCCGACACCGCGCTCGGCGACGAGGACGGCACTCTCACCCTGTCGGGCGGCACGCTGGCGACGACGGCGGACATGACGTCCGCCCGGTCGATCGTGTTGAGCTCGGGCGGCTCGCTTTCCCCCGCGAGCGGCAAGACGCTCACCCTCACCGGCGTCATTTCCGGCAGCGGCGGCAGCCTGACCAAGACCGGCTACGGCACGCTGGTGCTGACCAACACCAACACCTATTCCGGCGGCACCACCATCTCCGCCGGCACGCTGTCGATCGCCGCCGCGAACAATCTCGGCACGGGCGGCCTCACCCTCGCCGGCGGTACGCTGGCCACCACGGCCTCGCTCACCTACAGCTCCAACGTGTCGTTGACGGCCGACAGCGCGGTGAACCCGTCGGTCGGCACCGTGCTCACCCTCGCCGGCGTGGTCTCGGGCGACGGCAGCCTCACCATGGCGGGCGCGGGCACGCTGGTTCTGGCGTCGAGCCTCAACAGCTATTCCGGCGGCACGATCCTCTCCGGCGGCCTCCTGCAGATCTCCGAGGACGGCAATCTCGGCGCCAGCACCGGCGGCCTCACCCTCGATGGCGGCACGCTCGCCATCGTCGCGGACATCACCTCCGCCCGCGCGGTCTCCGTGACCGGCAACAGCACCATCAACATCGACCCCGGCCTCACCCTCACGCTCACCAGCGCCATTTCCGGCACGGGGTCCTATTCCAAGACCGGCGATGGCACGCTGATCCTGACGGGCGAGGACGCGCATGATGGCGGCACCGCCGTCATGGGTGGCACGCTGCAGGTGGGCGATGGCAACACCTCCGGCAGCCTGGTCGGTAATGTGAGCCTGGAGACCAACACCTTCCTGGTGTTCAACCGCAGCGACGAACTGACCTTCGGCGGCGAGATTGCCGGCAACGGCTCGCTGACCCAGGCCGGCAGCGGCACGCTGATCCTCACCGGCGAGAACAGCTATAGCGGGGGCACGTTCATTTCGGCGGGCACGCTGCAGATCGGCAATGGCGGCAGCTCCGGCCACATCTCCGGCGATGTGAGCAATGACGGCGCCCTCGTCTTCAACCGCTCCGATGACGTGACCTTCGACTACACGATCTCCGGCTCCGGCTCGGTGACGCAGGCGGGATCTGGCATCCTGACGCTGACCGCCAGCAACAGCTATGAGGGTGGCACCACCATTTCCGCCGGCACGCTGTCGATCAGCGACGACGGCAATCTCGGCGCCATAAGCGGCGCCCTCGCGCTTTCCGGCGGCACGCTGCAGACCACGGAGGACATCGCCTCCGCGCGCGCCATCACCCTCACCGGCAGCGGCAGCTTCGCCCCAGACGAGGGCAAGACGCTAACCCTCACCGGCGTCATCGCCGGCACCGGCGCGCTCACCGCCTCGGGCCAGGGCATTCTGGTCCTCTCGGCCGGCAATAGCTATACGGGCGGCACGGCCGTCAACGGAGGCATCGTGCAGATCGCCGCCGACAGCGCGCTGGGCGGCCCGCTCGGTGGCACACCGGGTGGCGCTCTGGGGGGCCTCACCCTCGCCCTCGGCACCTTGCAGACAACCGAGACTTTCACCTCGGAGCGCGCGGTCACACTTACCTATGCCGGCACCTTCGCCCCGGATAGCGGCACCGTCCTCACGCTCTCCGGCAAGGTCTCGGGCACCGGCGCGCTGATCGTGGACGGCGCCGGCACGCTGGTGCTCGCGAATACGAGCAACGACTATACCGGTTCCACCACCGTCTACGGAACGCTCCAAATCGCCGCGAACGAGGTGCTCGGCGATACGTCGAAGCTGCTTACCCTCGCCGGCGGCACGCTAGCGACGACCGCGACCCTCGCCTCCGCCCGCGCCGTGTCGCTGGGCGTGGCGGGCGGCACGTTCTCAACCGCCGATGCGACCACGCTGACGCTGACCGGCGTGGTGTCGGGCGGCAACACGGACAGCCATCGCGGCCTCACCAAGACCGGCGCGGGCACGCTGGTGCTCTCCGGCACCAACACCTATGTCGGCGGCACCACCGTGTCCGCCGGCACGCTGCAGATCGGCGCGGGCGGCACGTCCGGCCGCATTCTCGGCAATGTCGCCGTCGCCTCCGGGGCGAACCTGGCCTTCTACCGCACCGACACGGTGAGCTTCGGCGGCGTCATTTCCGGCGCAGGCGCGCTCATCCAGAAGGGCAGCGGCACGCTGGTGCTGACCGGCAGCAACACCTATGAGGGCGGCACCACCGTCTCCGCCGGCACGCTGTCCATCTCGGCCGACGCCAATCTCGGTGACGCGGACGGCGGCCTCACCCTCAATGCCGCCACGCTGGCGACGACCGCCAGCTTCACCTCCGCGCGCGGCGTGACGCTCGCCAGCGGCGGCACGATCAGCACGGCGGAGAGCACAACCCTCACCCTCTCCGGCGTCGTCACCGGGACGAGCGGCCTCACCAAGACCGGCGCCGGCACGCTTATCCTCTCCGGCACCAACGACTACACCGGCGGCACGACGGTCTCGGCGGGCACGCTGCAGGTCGACGGCAGCGTCGCCGGGGCGGCCTCGGTGGCGAGCGGCGCCACCCTCGCCGGCAGCGGCACGATCGGCGGCAATGTCACCCTCGCCACCGGCGCCACCCTCACGCCCGGCACCGCCAGCACCGCCGGCAAACTCTCCATCGGCGGCGATCTCTCCGTCGGCTCCGGTGCCACCCTGGCCTTCACCCTGGCCGTGGCCAACGATCCCGACAGCACGCTCAATGACCGCATCAATGTCACCGGCGACCTCACCCTCTCGGGCGGCCTCGTCACCGTCAATGGCGGCGGCAGCTTCGCGGCCGGCAGCTACCGGCTGATCGACTATGCCGGCACCCTCACCCTGGAGGGCGACGGCCTCACGCTGGAAGGCGTGCCCGCCTCGCTGTCGAACAGCGTGATCCAGACCTCGGTGGCCGGCCAGGTCAATCTGATCGCCATCGTCGACGGCGTCTCCACCCAATGGTGGAACGGCGCCGGCACCGCCGGCAGCGGCACCATCACCGGCGGGGCCGGCACCTGGAACGCGGCCAACGCCAACTGGGCGAATGTCGACGGCACCATCGCCGCGTCCTGGATCCAGGGCGGCCTCGCCATCTTCAACGGCACCGCCGGCACGGTGACGCTCGGCAGCGCGATCAGCGCCAGCGGGCTGCAATTCGCGGTGGACGGCTATCAGCTCACCGGCGACCAGACCCTCACCCTGATCAAGCAGGCTGATGACAGCGCCCCCTTCATCAAGGTGGACGACGGCTCGGCCACGCTCGCCGTCACCCTGGCCGGCACGGCGGGCCTCACCAAGACCGGCGCCGGCACGCTGGTGCTGACCGGCAGCAACAGCTACGAGGGCGGCACCACGGTTTCCGCCGGCACGCTGTCGATCGGCGCCGATGAGAACCTCGGCGACGAGGACGGCGGGCTTACCCTCGCCAATGCCACGCTGGCGACGACCGCGAGCTTCACCTCCGCGCGCGGCGTGACGCTCTCCGGTGGCGGCACGTTCGACACCGACAGCGCCACCACCCTCACCCTCTCCGGCGTCGTCACCGGGACGAGCGGCCTCACCAAGACCGGCGCCGGCACGCTGGTGCTGACCGGCAGCAATACCTATGAGGGCGGCACCACCGTCTCGGCGGGCACGCTGTCGATCTCGGACGACGCCAATCTCGGCGATGAGGACGGCGGCCTCACCCTCGCCAATGCCACGCTGGCGACGACCGCGACCCTCGCCTCCGCCCGCGGCGTGACGCTTGCCGGCGGCGGCACGTTCGACACCGACACCGCCACCACCCTCACCCTCTCCGGTGTCGTCACCGGCGAGGGCGGCCTCACCAAGACCGGCGCCGGCACGCTCATCCTCTCCGGCGCCAACGACTACACCGGCGGCACCACCGTCTCGGCGGGCACGCTGCAGGTCGACGGCAGTGTCGCCGGGGCGGCCTCGGTGGCGAGCGGCGCCACCCTCGCCGGCAGCGGCACGATCGGCGGCAATGTCACCCTCGCCACCGGCGCCACCCTCACGCCCGGCACCGCCAGCACCGCGGGCAAGCTGTCCATCGGCGGCGATCTCTCCGTCGGCTCCGGTGCCACCCTCGCCTTCACCCTGGCCGTGGCCAACGATCCCGCCAGCACGCTCAATGACCGCATCACGGTCACCGGCGACCTCACCCTCTCGGGCGGCCTCGTCACCGTCAATGGCGGCGGCAGCTTCACCGCCGGCAGCTACCGGCTGATCGACTATGCCGGCACCCTCACCCTGGAGGGCGACGGCCTCGCGCTGGAAGGCGTGCCCGCCTCGCTGTCGAACAGCGTGATCCAGACCTCGGTGGCCGGCCAGGTCAATCTGATCGCCATCGTCGACGGCGTCTCCACCCAATGGTGGAACGGCGCCGGCACCGCCGGCAGCGGCACCATCACCGGCGGGGCCGGCACCTGGAACGCGGCCAACGCCAACTGGTCCAATGTCGACGGCACCATCGCCGCGTCCTGGATCCAGGGCGGCCTCGCCATCTTCAACGGCACCGCCGGCACGGTGACGCTCGGCAGCGCGATCAGCGCCAGCGGGCTGCAATTCGCGGTGGGCGGCTATCAGCTCAGCGGCGACCAGACCCTCACCCTGATCAAGCAGGCCGATGACAGCGCCCCCTTCATCAAGGTGGACGACGGCTCGGCCACGCTCGCCGTCACCCTGGCCGGCACGGATGGCCTCACCAAGACCGGCGCCGGCACGCTGGTGCTGACCGGCAGCAACACCTATGAGGGCGGCACCACCGTCTCGGCGGGTACGCTGCAGGTCGGCGATGGCGGCACCACGGGCTCCATCGCCGGCGCGATCGCCAATAGCGGCACGCTGGTCTTCGACCGTTCCGACGACCTGACGGCCGGCGGCACCATCACCGGCACCGGTGCGCTGGACAAGCGCGGGGCCGGCACGCTGACCCTCACCGGCGCCAACAGCGCCGGCGCCGGCACCACGGTCTCCGCCGGCACGCTCGCGCTGGGTGGCGGCGTCAGCCTCGCCGGCGATGTCGAGGTGAAGTCCGGCGCCACGCTGCAAGGCGCGACCGACGGCACGGCGGGCGGAACCATCGCCGGCACCGTCACCATCGCCAATGGCGGCACGCTGCGCGCCGGCGCCGGCGCCACGGCCGGCGCCTATGGCCTCTCCATGAGCGCGCTGGTGCTCTCCGGCAGCGCCAATGTCCATGTCGTGCTCGGCGCGCCGGGCAGTGGCGGCGTCGTCTCCACCGGCACGCTGACGCTCGACGGCGTGCTCAACGTGACCAATGGCGGCGGGATGGCCGTCGGCGTCTACCGCATCATCGACTACACCACGCTGGCGGCCAATAACGGGCTGGTGCTCGGCTCCACGCCGAGCGACTTCGCCTATGAGATCCAGCTTGCCCCGGGTCAGGTCAATCTTGCCGTGCTGAGCGGCGAGATGCTGTACTGGAACGGCAGCACCACCACGGCGGACGGCACCATCCAGGGCGGCAACGGCACCTGGACAGCGAGCCCGTCGGAGACCAACTGGCTGACCTCGTCGCTCAACCAGTCGCGCGCCTGGAACAGCGGCTTCGCCGCCTTCGCCGGCACGGCCGGCACGGTGACGGTCGACGGCACGGTGTCGGCGATCGGCCTGCAGTTCATGGTCGATGGCTACACCGTCTCCGATGGCACCATCACGCTGGCGGCGGCATCCGGCAAGACGCCGGTACGCGTCGGTGATGGCACCGAAGACGGCGCCGGCGACAGCGCGACCATCGGCTCTGTGCTCGCCGGCTCCACCGGCCTTGAGAAGACCGATCTCGGCACGCTGATCCTCACCGGCGCCAACATCTATACCGGCGGCACCACGGTCACCGGCGGCACGCTGCAGATCGGCGCGGGCGGCAACACGGGCGCGATCGGCGGCGATGTCGTGCTCGCCTCCGGCGCGGGCCTCGTCTTCAACCGCACCGATGAGGTGACCTTTGCGGGCGCCATTTCCGGCGCCGGCACGCTGACCCAGATGGGCAGCGGCACGCTGATCCTCTCCGGCAGCAATGACTACACCGGCGGGACCACCATCTCCGCCGGCACGCTCTCGATCGGCAATGGCGGCACGTCAGGCGCGATCGCCGGCGACATCACCAACAACGCCGCGCTGGTCTTCAACCGCTCCGACGACGTGACCTTCGCCGGCGCCATCTCCGGCACCGGCACGCTGACCCAGATGGGCGGCGGCACCCTCACCCTGTCCGCGACCAACAGCTTCACCGGTGCCACAACCGTTTCGGGCGGCACTCTGGCTATCAGCGGCGGCGCCTCGCTGGCCGATGGCGCGCGCCTGACCATCGAGGCCGGCGCGACCCTCTCCCTCGGCGATGCCAACGAGACGGTGGGTTCGCTCGCCGGCGCCGGCACGCTGTCCCTCGGCAGCCACGTCCTCACCGCCGGCGGCGACGGTACGACGACCACCTTCTCCGGTTCGATCACCGGCACGGGCGGCCTGATCAAGCAGGGGGCGGGCACGCTGACCCTGAACGGCAGCAATGGCGCGGCGACGCTGCAGGTCGAGGCCGGCACGCTGGTCGCGGACGGGGCCGGGGCGCTGGCCGCCGGCAGCACCGTCACGGTGGCGGCGGGGGCGATCCTCGATCTGCAGATGACCGGCACCAAGGCGCTCGGCGCGCTGAGCGGCGCCGGCAGCGTGAAGATGAACGCGGCCAACCTGACGGCGGGCAGCGACAACAGCTCCACCAGCTTCTCCGGCGTGCTGTCGGGCACGGGCGGCTTCGGCAAGACCGGCGCCGGCACGCTGGTGCTGAGCGGCAGCAACACCTATACCGGCACCACCACCGTCTCCGGCGGCACGCTGGCTCTCACCGGCAGCGTCGCCGGCGGCGCGACGGTGGAGAATGGGGCGACGCTTTCGGGCGATGGCACGGTGGCGGGCACCGTCCAAGTGCTCGCCGGTGGCACGCTCACCGGAGCGCAGGCAGACGCGCTGACCATGGGCGGGCTCGACCTCCAGGCCGGCGCCAATGTGGACATCGCGCTCGGCCTGACCACGGATGGCGACGTGTTCACCGTGAACGGCAATGTGACGCTGAACGGCACGCTGAACGTCACCCAGGAAGCGGGCTTCGGCGCGGGCGTCTACCGCTTCATTACCTATACGGGCAGCCTCACCGACAATGGCATGGTGGTGGCGCCGCTCACCGGCGGGTTCGCGGGCGGGGTGCAGACCTCGGTGGCGGGCGAGGTGAATCTCGTCGTCGAGGGCGCGGGGGCATCGATCCAGTTCTGGAACGGCTCCACCACCACGCCGGCGCAAACGGTCGTCGGCGGTACGGGCACCTGGACGGCGGGCGCCACGACCAATTGGAGCAATGCGTCGGGCACCATCGCGCAGGCCTGGAATGGCGGCTTCGCCGTGTTCCAGGGCACGGCCGGCACGGTGACGGTAGACAATGGCTCCGGCCAGGTCAGCACCAGCGGCATGCAGTTCGTGACCAGCGGCTATCTCGTGACCAGCGGATCGATCGAACTGACCGGCACCGAGAAGGCGACGATCCGCGTCGGCGACGGCACCGACGCGGGCGCCGCGACGGTGGCGACCATCGCCAGCGCCCTCACCGGCTCGGTGGGCATGGAAAAGACCGATCGCGGCACGCTGATCCTCACCGGCGCGAGCAGCCACACCGGCGGCACCACCATCAGCGCCGGCACGCTGCAGATCGGCAATGGCGGCGCCACCGGCTCGATCCTCGGCAATGTCATCAACAATGCCTCGCTGGTGTTCGACCTCTCCGCCGACACCAGCTTCGCCGGGGCGATCTCCGGCACCGGCACGGTGACGCAGAACGGTTCGGGCGTGCTCACCCTCGCGGGCACCAACAGCTATGCCGGCGGCACCACCATCGGCGCGGGCACGCTGCGCGCGCTCACCGCACAGAGCATGGGCACGGGCGGACTGACCATCGAGCGCGGGGCGACGCTGCAGGCCAGCGGCACCTTCACCTTCGCCGGCGGCGTGGTGCTGTCGACGGCGCTGTCCTCGCCATCCGACGCGAGGATCGCGGTGGACAGCGGCAAGACGCTGACCGTCTCGGGAGTCGTCTCGGGCGGCGGCGATCTGGAGAAGACCGGCACCGGCACGCTGATCCTGACGGCGAACAACACCTATACCGGCACCACCACCATTTCCGCCGGCACGCTGCAGATCGGCAATGGCGGCACAACGGGGTCAGTCGCCGGCGACATCGTCAACAACGCCAATCTGGTGTTCAACCGCTCCGACACCTACACCATCACCGGCGCCATCACCGGCACCGGCACGCTGACCCTCACCGGCGGCGGCACGGCCGTGTTCGGCTCGTCCTATGCGGGTCAGGTGACGCTGCAGAATTCCACGACCAAGCTTGTGGCGGGATCGACGACGGCGGCCACCTTCGTGCTGAATGCCGGCGGCGTGCTGGGCGGCTCGGCAACCATTGCCGGTCTCACCGTCAACAGCGGCGGTGTGGTGGCGCCGGGCTATTCGCCGGGCACGCTGACCATCAACGGACCGCTGGCCTTCAATAGCGGCGCGATCTATTCCGTCGATGTGACGCCGCAGGGTGCGCATGACCTCATCGTCGCCTCCGGCAATGTCACGCTCTCGTCCGGGGCGAGCGTGAAGGTAGTGGCGACGCCGGGCACCTATGACCGCAAGAGCCAGGTCACCATCCTGACCACGTCAGGCACCGTGACCGGCAAGTTCGGCACGGCCAGCTCGAACTTCGCCTTCCTGCGGCCGACGCTGACCTACGACCTGCACAACGTCTATCTCGACCTCGTCTATAGCGGCGCCGAATTCGTCGACTACGCCACCACCCCCAACCAGGCCCATGTCGCGGTGGCGGCGCAGGCGCTGGGCGAGGGCAACGCGGTGTTCGAGGCGCTGCTGATGCTGCCCGACAGCGCGGCGGCGCCGGCGCTGAACCAGCTGACCGGCGAGATCTACCCGTCGATCAACACCGTGATCCAGCAGGAGAGCGTCTATCTGCGCGACGCGGTCGGCGCCCGCCTGCGCCAGGCGGATATGAGCACGGACAGCAGCGCGCTCGGCTACGCCGCCAAGGCGGCCGGCCCGGCCACGGCGGCGCTCAGCCGTGAACTCGCCCCCACGTTGTGGGCACAGGGCTACGGTGCCTGGGGCGATGCCTTCGGCAATGGCAATGCGGCGACCATCTCCTCCTCGATCGGCGGCTTCCTCGGCGGCGTCGACGCGGCCATCGCCGAGAATGTGCGCGCCGGCGTGGTGACGGGCTACAGCCGCTCGACCTTCGCCGTCGATGGACGCTCCTCTTCCGGCTCGATGGACAATGTCGATCTGGGCGTCTATCTCGGCGCGCAATTCGGCGCCCTCGGCCTGCGCGGCGGTGCCTCCTACAGCTGGCACGATATCGACGTGGAGCGGAACGTGGCCTTCCCCGGCTTCGCCGAACAGGAGAGCGCGAGCTACATGGTCGGCACCACGCAGATCTTCGGCGAGGCCGGCTATCGCATGGCCTATGCCGGCTACGAGATCGAGCCCTTCATCGGTCTCGCCTATGTCGGCGTGGCTGGTGGGTCGGCCAGCGAAAGCTGGCTCAACGCGGCGGGGCTGGCGGTCGATGTCGCCGGGCAGGACACGTTCTACTCCACGGTGGGCGCGCGGATGGCGACCTCCTTCGAGTGGGGCGGTCGCACCGTGACGCCGAGCGCGACGCTGGGCTGGCAGCACGCCTTCGGCGACACGGACTCGACGGCGACGATGCGGTTCCTCTCCGGCACCACCCCCTTCGAGATCCAGGGCGTGCCGATCGCGCAGGAGACGCTGATCGTCGGCGCGGGCCTCGCCTATGGGCTGTCGGATACCGTCACTCTGCAGGTAAACTATGCTGGCCAGATCGCCGCGCAGGCGAGCCAGAACGCCTTCAGCGCCCAGTTCTCGGTGAGGTTCTGACCGGATGCCGCAGACCTGTCCCAGCCGCCGTCGCGCGTCGCCGCCGAAACGGCGTCCTCACACGGCGTCGCCGTGCCGCAACCGCGGCCGGCGCCGCTCACATCCCTTCCCTCGCGTTCAAGAAAGAGCAGAGACATGCATGCGAGCCTGAAAATGCTCAGCGCCGCCCTGATGGCCGGCGCTCTCATCGCTGGGCCCGCTAAGGCGCAGCAGACCACCACCGCCCCGACACCGGCCCAGGCCACCCAACCTCGCCCGGCGGCGCCCGCCGCCGCGCGCCCGGCGGCGCCGGCACCTGCGGCCGCTGCGGGGGATGCGCAGCCGGCCGAGACCACGGCGACCTATCAGGACTGGCTGATGCGCTGCGTCACCCCGGCCGACCAGCCCCGCGCCTGCGAAGTGATCCAGAAGCTGCAGGTGCAGGGCCAGGGCCTCGTCGCCACCATCGCCGTCGGCCGCGCCGACCCGAAGTCGCCGATGATCATCCTCATCCAGGTGCCGCAGGGCGTATGGCTGCCGGCCGGAATATCGCTGAAGATCGGCGAAAACGGCAAGGAGATCGATCTCGAGTATAAGCGCTGCGCGCAGGTCTGCGTCGCCGAAGCCCAGCTCGACGCCGCCCTGGTGCAGGCCATGAAGACCACCGCCGAGGCCGGCAGCTTCACCTTCCAGGACGGCGCCCAGCGTCCCGTTACCCTGCCGATCTCGTTCAAGGGTTTCGCGCCCGCGCTCGACGCCAGCCTCAAGCCCTGATCCCTGCCCACCGAAGGCCGCAGCCGGCCCGGCTGCGGCGCTGCTTCCTCTCCACGAAAGCTCCTCCCATGTCGGCCGGCACGCCAATTCCTGCTCCCGGGCTTCCGCCCTTTTACGGCTCCCCCGCGCTCCTGCGCTTCCCTGACCATCGCCTGATCGGTCTGCGCGACGGCGTGGATTTCGGTTTCGCGCGGACGGCGACGGCGATCCCGCTGGTGGCGAGCGAGTTCGTTCACATCCAGCGTAGCTACCCCATCGTGTTCGCGACCGATGAAGGCGCCGCGCCACTGGCGGTGACCGGGCTCACGGCGGGCCAGAACCTGTTCGTGCGTGCGGAAGGCGGCTGGACGGAAGGCGATTATGTGCCGAGCTATGTGCGCCGCTACCCCTTCATCGGCATGACGCCGGGCGAAGGCGAAGCGATCCTGCTCGGCGTGGACCTTGCCGCCCCCCACGTGACGAATGACGCGGTGCGCGACGGCGCCCGCCCGCTCTTCGCCGAAGACGGCAAGGCGACCGAGGTCGCGACCGCCGCCATCGCCTTTTGCGAGGCCTATGCGGTGGAGCATGAGCGCACGCGCGCCTTCGCCGCCGCGCTCGAATCCGAAAACCTGCTGACCGGCCGCGAGGCCCGCGTCACCCTGCCGGACGGAACGGAGAAGCTGATCCAGGGCTTCCGCCTGGTCGATGAAGCGGCGTTCCGCGCGCTGTCCGGCCCGACGCTGCAGACCTTCCATGCCAATGGCTGGACGGACCTCATCGTCCTCCACCTCGCCTCGCAACAGGCCTGGCGCGGCCTCGTCGCCCGCGCGTTCCCGGCGGCCTGATGCGCTTCCGCGGAGCGGCGGCGCGCCACGGCACCGCCGCCGCTCGCAGACGGCCTCACAAACCAAATTCGGCTGACTAGCGGCCCCCCCGGTGCCCAAGCGCGACAGGTCGCCGAGTGCGCCGGCCCGGGACGACACTGCCGCAGGCCCGCCCATCGCGATCTGAACGCGCCCTCGCCCCGCGTCTTCGCCGAATTGCCCGGCCTATGCGCCCTCGGGCGCCGGTGGCTCCACAAGTTCATCATTGGCGATGTCGGCGCTGCGCCGCACCGGATGCGGGCCTTCCTCATCCTTGGCCATGGCGCGGATGCGTTTGCCGATTTCCGGATGCCGGCGGATCACCTCCGCCAGCGCTTCCGCTTCCAGGATGAGCAGCATGCAGCGCGCCCGCGCCCGCGCCGTGGCGGCGCGGTGCGTCTGGTGCAGCAACGCCATCTCGCCGAAGAACTGCCCCTCGCCCAGCACATGCACGCTGTCGGCGAATTCCAGTTCCACCTCGCCCGAGGCGATGAAGTACATGGAGCGCGCCACCTCGCCGCGACGGGCGATCACCTCGCCGGGTTGCGCGGTATGGGCCGAGAGCATCTTGTGGATCTCGCCAATGCCGGACGCGTCGAGATCGGCGAACAGCGGCACCCGCGCCACCATGCCCCAGGTGATGACGAAATCGCGGCGCTTGATCACATCGACGAAGGACGTGGCGATGATGCCGACCGGCAGGGCGATCATCACGATGCCGGTGACCATGGTGAGGCTGGCGATGACCCGGCCGGCCACGGTGACGGGATAGACATCGCCATAGCCGACCGTGGTCACCGTCGCCATGGCCCACCACATCGCCGCCGGAATCGAGCCGAGATGCTCGGGCTGGACATGGCCCTCCGCCACATACATCGCCGAGGCGGCGACGAGCACGGCGGCGGACAGCAGCCAGAAACACGCCATGAGCGCTTGGCTCTCGCGGTGCAGCACTTCAAGCAGCGACTGCATGCCGGGCGAATAGCGCACCAGCTTGATGAAGCGCAGCAGGCGGAAGATGGCCAGCGTGACGAGGTTGACCCCGAAAGCCGCCGACAGCACGAAGGGAAGCCAGGCGATGAGATCGACAATCGCCACCGCCGTGCGCGCATAGCGCAGCCGCGCCTGCAGCGGCGTGAGGCCGCGATAGCGCGGATTCTCCGGCGCCACCCAGAGGCGCAGCGCATATTCGAGCGCGAACACCAGCAGGGACAGCCGCTCGAAGCCGAGAAAGGCGCGGTAGTCGCGCAGATACAGGCTCGGCACCGTCTCCAGCACGGCGGCGATGACGTTGAGCACCACCAGCACGATCAGGCCGATTTCGACCCGATGCGCCGTGCGGTCATGCGCGGCGTCGCGCTCCAATATCTCGTAGCAGCGCCGCCGCCGCGCGCGCCACAGCGACGCCATCGACCCGCCGGGCTCGTGTCTGCGCGCCGCCATCGCCGGACACTCCCCCGCCCACCGGCGCGATCAGCCGGCCAGAGCGCTCTCGATCGCCGCCAGTGCCTCGGCCGCACGGGCGCCGTCCGGCCCGCCCGCCTGCGCCATGTCCGGTCGCCCGCCGCCGCCCTTGCCACCCAGAGCCTCGGCGCCGCGCCGCACCAGCGCCACCGCGTCGAAACGCCCGGTCAGGTCCTCAGTGACGCCGACCACGAGGCCGGCACGACCATCCTCGGTGACACCGACAATCGCCACCACGCCGGAGCCGATGCGCTTCTTGCCCTCGTCGACCAGGCTCTTGAGATCCTTCGGCTCGATGCCGGTGACTTCGCGCGCCAGCAGCTTGACATCACCGACGCTGCGCACGGGCTCTTCCGCCCCCGCACCGCCGCCCATGGCCAGCTTGCGCCGCGCCTCGCCCAGCTCGCGCTCGAGCTTGCGGCGTTCCTCGACCAGTTGCGCGAGACGGGCCTCCACCTCGGCGACCGGTGCCTTGAGCAGCGCCGCCGCACCCTGCAGTGCCTGGCGGTCGGCGGTCAGCGCGTGGCGGGCGGCATCGCCGGTCATCGCCTCGACCCGGCGCACGCCGGCGCCGACGGCGCTTTCGCTGACGAGACTGATGACGCCGATATCGCCCGTGCGCCCGACATGGGTGCCGCCGCACAGTTCGATCGAATAGGGCGCGCCATTGCCGGGATCGGTGCCCATGCTGACGACGCGGACCTCCTCGCCATATTTCTCGCCAAACAGCGCCCGCGCACCGGAGGCGATGGCGTCATCCACCGCCATCAGACGGGTCACCACCGGCTCATTGCGTAGCACGATGCGGTTGGCCAAATCCTCGACCCGCCGCAATTCGTCCGCTTCCACCGGCTTGGGGTGGGAGAAATCGAAGCGCAGACGGTCGGGCGCGACCAGCGAGCCCTTCTGCGCGACATGGTCGCCGAGCACGCGGCGCAGCGCCTCGTGCAGCAGATGGGTGGCCGAATGATTGGCGCGAATAGCCTGACGGCGCTCGGCATCGACGGTGAGCGCCAGCGCGCTCCCGACCTTGAGCGTGCCGCTCTCGACCGTGACCTCATGCACGAACACGTCGCCCAGCTTCTTCTGCGTGCCGGTGACGCGGACCTTGAGCCCGTCCTCGCCGCTGAACACGCCGGTGTCGCCGGTCTGGCCGCCGGATTCGCCATAGAACGGCGTCTGGTTCAGCACCACCAGGCCGGTGGCGCCCGCCCCAAGCTCCGCGACCTGCCGCCCCTCGGCGACGAGCGCGGTCACCGTGCCCTCGGCGCTCGTCGTGTCATAGCCGAGGAACTCGGTCGCCCCGGCATCCTCGCGCACCGCGAACCACACCGTGTCGGTCGCCGCCTCGCCCGAGCCGGACCAGGAGGCGCGGGCCTCGGCCTTCTGCCGCGCCATGGCGGTGTTGAACGCCTCGACGTCGACGCCGACGCCACGCGCGCGCAGCGCGTCCTCGGTGAGGTCGAGCGGGAAGCCGAAGGTGTCGTAGAGCTTGAATGCGGTTTCGCCGGAGAATTTCGCGCCGGCTTCGAGACCTTCGCTCTCGGTCTCGAGGATCGACAGGCCGCGCTCCAGCGTCTTGCGGAAGCGGGTTTCCTCCAGCCGCAGCGTCTCCGCCACCAGCGCCTCGGCGCGGACGATCTCCGGGAAGGCCCGGCCCATCTCGCGCACCAGGACCGGCACCAGGCGGTGCATCAGCGGATCGCGGGCGCCGAGCAGCTGCGCATGGCGCATCGCGCGGCGCATGATGCGGCGCAGCACATAGCCGCGCCCCTCATTGGAGGGCAGCACGCCGTCGGCGACGAGGAAGGTGGAGGCGCGCAGATGGTCGGCGATCACCCGGTGGCTGGCCTTTTGCGGGCCATTGGCGGGCACGTCGGTCAATTCCTCGACCGCGCCGGTCAGGGCGCGCATGAGGTCGATCTCGTAATTGTCGTGCGTGCCCTGCAGCACGGCGGAGATGCGTTCCAGCCCCATGCCGGTGTCGATGGACGGACGCGGTAGCCGCACCCGCTCACCACCCGGCAGTTGCTCGAACTGCATGAAAACGAGATTCCAGATCTCGATGAAACGGTCGCCGTCCGCGTCGGCCGAGCCGGGAGGGCCGCCGGGAATATGCGGGCCGTGGTCGAAGAAAATCTCGGAGCACGGGCCGCACGGGCCGGTATCGCCCATCTGCCAGAAATTGTCTGACGTCGCGATGCGGATGATGCGCTCGTCCGGCAGGCCGGCAATGCGCTTCCACAGTCCGAACGCCTCGTCATCCTCGTGATAGACGGTGACGAGCAGCTTCTCGACCGGCAGTTCGAATTCGCGGGTGATCAGGTTCCACGCGAGCTCGATGGCGTTCTCCTTGAAGTAGTCGCCAAAGGAGAAATTGCCGAGCATCTCGAAGAAGGTGTGATGCCGCGCGGTGTAGCCGACATTGTCGAGATCGTTGTGCTTGCCGCCGGCGCGCACGCATTTCTGCGAGGTGACCGCACGCGAATAGGGCCGCTTCTCGATGCCGGTGAAGACGTTCTTGAACTGCACCATGCCCGCATTGGTGAACATCAATGTCGGGTCGTTGCGCGGCACGAGCGGGGAGGAGTCGACCACCTGGTGCCCGTTGCGGGCGAAATAGTCGAGGAAGGTCGCGCGAATCTCGTTTACGCCGCTCATGAACCCGGGTCCGCCGATGCTGGATAGCAGCGCCGCGAAAGGCGCCGACCCGCACCGACCGGCGCGGGCGCAACGGTTCTAACGACGCATCAACACCTTGTCCAGAAAGCAGCGGGGCGTCGTCCCCGCTGCGCTGCCGACCCGGCGCGCAACAGCCGGAGATGCCGCAGGCAAGCCCGGCCGCCACCCCGGCCGCGGCCTCACTCGGCGTCGTCGCCGTCCTCGCTCTCTTCGCTGCCCGCCAGGATCTGCTCGGCGATGAGGCCGGCATTCTGGCGGATGGTCGCCTCGATGCGTCCGGAAACCTCGGGGTGCTGGCGCAGGAAGGTCTTGGCGTTTTCGCGCCCCTGGCCGAGGCGCTGACTGTCATAGGAGAACCAGGCGCCGGACTTCTCGACCACGCCGGCCTTGACGCCGAGATCGATCAGTTCGCCCATCTTGGAGACGCCCTCGCCATACATGATGTCGAATTCCACCTGCTTGAAAGGCGGCGCCAGCTTGTTCTTCACCACCTTGACGCGGGTCTGGTTGCCGACCACCTCCTCGCGCTCCTTGATCGCGCCGATGCGGCGGATGTCGAGGCGGACGGAGGCATAGAATTTCAGCGCATTGCCGCCCGTGGTGGTTTCCGGGCTGCCATACATCACGCCGATCTTCATGCGGATCTGGTTGATGAAGATCACCATGGTGTGGGAGCGGTTGATCGAGGCGGTGAGCTTGCGCAGCGCCTGGCTCATCAGCCTTGCCTGCATGCCCGGCTGGTTGTCGCCCATCTCGCCGTCGAGTTCCGCCCGCGGGGTAAGGGCCGCGACCGAATCCACCACCAGCACGTCCACCGCACCGGAACGCACCAGCGTGTCGGCGATCTCCAGCGCCTGTTCGCCGGCATCGGGCTGCGAGATCAGCAGATTGTCGAGGTCGACGCCGAGCTTGCGGGCATAGATCGGGTCCAGCGCGTGTTCAGCGTCGATGAAGGCGCACACGCCGCCCTTCTTCTGCGATTCCGCGATGGTGTGGAGGGCGAGCGTGGTCTTGCCGGAGGATTCCGGCCCGAAAATCTCGATCACGCGTCCGCGCGGCAGGCCGCCGATGCCGAGCGCGATGTCGAGGCCGAGCGAGCCGGTGGAGACCGTCTCGATCTCCATGATCTTGTCGTTCTTGCCCAGCCGCATGATCGAGCCCTTGCCGAAATGGCGCTCAATCTGGGTCAGTGCGGCGTCGAGCGCCTTGGACTTGTCCATGGAAGATCCTTCAACGAGTCGTAGAGTCGATTGAGTCATTGCCGGGCTCCGGGCTTGGCGCAAGGGAAAAGGGCGGCGGGAAAGACGTTACCGCGTTTGTACCCCGTTTGTTCGATGTTCGCAATATGTTCTTATCGGCGAACCGCGCCAGCCCTGGGGGTTCGATCGCTTTTTGTCGTTCTGGCGGTGGTTGCCCGCCAACACTATTTGTCGCTCTATCGGCCGGAAACCGGCGCAAAAACTCATTTCTGCGGTTCCTCCATTGGTTCGATTGGCAACCTTTGGAGCAACGGGGCGACACGCAATCCCGGAAGCCTCCGGGATAGCGAGTATTGAGGACCCGCATGACGTTGCCTCTCCTGGCTAATCCGGATTGAAGTTCTTTCTGGCCCAATGAGAGGACCAGAACATGAGGCGCAGCCGGTTCACGGAAGAGCAGATCATCAGTGAAGGAGCACGAGGCCGGGATGCTGGTCTCGGACCTGTGTGGCAAGCGCGGTCAGCGACGCCAGAGGAACCGCCCGGCCGCCGCCAACGACAACGCGACAACGGGTGCCCTGCCTGCCCCGCGAACGATGGCCGATCTGGTCAACAACGTCGACCAGAGCAGGCAGATGCAACAGACCGTGACCGTCAACAACAGTGTCACCGTCAACGCGACCACAAATGCAACACCTGCCGCGATCAGCACCGCTACGGCGGGCGCTACCGAGCGCGGTACAAGGCGCGCGATGAGCGGCTTCACGATGCTGGACTTGCGGGATCGACCTATCTGGCGGGCCCCTAAGCGGAACCTATCCGGCTTCGTTCGCTGTCGTCCGGGTTAATCCGGGCAAATAATGTCTGCTAGCAACAGAGAACGGTAACAATCTCAGTGCGGGGCGGTTCACGCTTCACCGGCCATGACCAGAAACGCCGCAGCGCGTGATCAAGGCGACCACTCACCGTTATGCAGCTGGGTTCTTTCGGCCGGGTTGTTCTTTCGCATGTATCAAGGTGCGAAACGCGACCTCTATTGCGCTAGTCCAGAAGGTTTCTATCCCGCGGAGCCGCCGGCCGATGCCGAACGCTTCACGCATAGCTGGGGCGGCTTCCAGGCAAAGAGGCCGTGAGCCCTGGCTTGTTGAACGGGTTGGCTTCACGCCGAGAAAAGGTGGTGGGGGGCGGTCCTGCGAGCGCTCGCTGTCCCCGGCAGGGATCAGCAGACGGACGGAAGCAGAGCTTCCACCGCGCGCCGGTCAAGCGTCCACCGGGCCGAGGCGGCGCATATATTCCAAAACCGGCTCCCATTCGCCCTCGGCCACCGCCAGAGCGAGATAGCCATCGGGCCGCACCAGTTCGATGCCGCCGGGCACCGGGTTCGCGCGCATCACCGGATCGACCAGGCCCATCGGCAGATTGTCCGGCGGCGGGGGCACGCCGGCGCCGAGCCGCAGGGTGAAGCGCGGCGTATCGCCCGCGCCATAGGGCACTTCCCCGGCCAGCGGCGCCAACCGCGTGCCGGCCCGGCGGCCGGCCTCCCAGGACGCGCCGTTGAGCGGGCTGTCGGCGTAGTGGATCGCGGTCTCGGTGAGTTCGCCGGCGAGGGCGTGCCGCACCGGCGCCAGGCCAAGCACGAAGGGCATGACGATGTTGCGCAGCTGCCGCGCCAGCGGGTTGCTGATCGTGCTGAGCCGGATCAGCCGGCCGGAGGTGGCGATCACCTCCGCCCCCACCGCCCGCCGCTCCGGGTCGTAGCTGTCGAGCAGCAGCGGGGAGGTCGCGCACCCGCGCAGCACCAGGGCGAGTTTCCAGGCGAGGTTCACCGCGTCCTGCATGCCGGTGTTCATGCCCTGCCCGCCGGCGGGGCTGTGCACATGGGCGGCATCGCCGGCAAGGAAGACGCGCCCCACCCGATAGCTCTCCACCTGGCGCTCATTGATGCGGAACGAGGTCGACCACAGCGTCTCGGTCAGGGTGATGCCGCCGGGGCCGCGCCGGTCGAGCAGCGCCTGGAAGCCGGCCATATCGGGCGGTGGCGGCGCCGTCGGCGCAGGGTTGGGGCCGAGGCCGACAATGACGCGGTAGCGCCCGGGCGACAGCGGGAACAGCACCGCCGGCCCCTCCCGGTGCAGGCAGGTGGCGAATTCATCGACCGGGAACGGCATGCCGGTGAGATGAAAGTCGCCCTGCGCCCAGTCGCTGCCCAGCGTCTCGCCGGCGAAAGCGAGGCCAAGCCGGTGGCGCACCGGGCTGTGGGCGCCGTCGCAGCCGATGAGCGCGGCAAAGCGGGCGGTCTCCTCGCTGCCATCGGCGCGGCGGAGTGTGGCGGTCACGCCCTCTTCGTCCGGGGTGAAGTCCGCCAGCGCCGTGGCCAGTTCCGGCCGAACGCCGCGCGCCTCCAGATGATGCAGCAGAATGCGCTCGGTTTCGCTCTGCGGCAGCATCAGCACGAAGGGATAGGGCGACTCGATTTCGGCGAGCGGCACGCGGGCGAGGCTCTTGCCATCGGCCAGCATATGCGCCGCAATCACCTTGTTGCCGGCGGTGATGAGCTCGGCGGTAAGGTCGCCGCCGGCGCGGTCCAGCAACTCCAGTGTGCGCGGCCAGATCGCCACGGCGCGAGAGGTGGTGGCGCGCGCGGTCATCGGGTCGACAATCCGCACCGGGACGCCGTAGCGGGCGAGTTCCAGCGCCATCACCAGCCCGACCGGGCCGGCGCCGGCGATGAGCACGGGATCGGGACGGCGTTCGGGACGGCGGTCGGTCATGCGCGTTCCCCCCGGGCCGAACGGCGCGCGGCGCTGTCGGTGCGGCAAAAGTAAAGGCCCGTCGCGCCGGGCGCAACGGGCCTTGCAGGAGCCGCCCCTCCCCGCCAGAGGCGGAGAGGGAAGCTGTCAGGCGATCACTTCACCAAGCCGTCAGGCAATCACTTCACCAGGTCGAAGCGGTCGGCGTTCATCACCTTGGTCCAGGCGGCGACGAAGTCGCTGAGGAACTTCTCCTGCGCGTCGTCCTGGGCGTAGACCTCGGCATAGGCGCGCAGGATCGAGTTCGAGCCGAAGACCAGGTCGACGCGGGTGGCCGTCCACTTCGCCGCGCCGGTCTTGCGGTCGCGCAGCTCATAGACGCCATTGCCGACCGAGGTCCATGTGTAGGCCATGTCGGTGAGGTTGACGAAGAAGTCGTTGGTCAGCGCGCCTTCGCGGGCGGTGAACACGCCGTGCTTGCTGCCGCCGTGATTGGTGCCGAGCACGCGCAGGCCGCCGACCAGCACGGTCATTTCCGGCGCGGTGAGGCCCATCAGTTGGGTGCGGTCGAGCAGCATTTCCTCGGGGCTGACCACATAGTCCTTCTTCAGCCAGTTGCGGTAGCCGTCATGCAGCGGCTCCAGCACGCTGAAGGAGGCGGCATCGGTCTGGGCGTCGGTGGCGTCGCCCCGGCCCGGCGCGAACGGCACGGTGACATCATGGCCGGCCGCCTTGGCCGCCAGCTCGATGCCGACATTGCCGCCGAGCACGATCACGTCCGCGAGGCTTGCGCCGGTCTCGGCCGCGATGCCTTCCAGCACGCCGAGCACCTTGGCGAGGCGCGCCGGCTCGTTGCCTTCCCAGTCCTTCTGCGGCGCGAGGCGGATGCGCGCGCCATTGGCGCCGCCGCGCATGTCGGAACCGCGATAGGTGCGGGCGCTGTCCCAGGCGGTGCTCACCAGTTCGCTGATGGTGAGGCCGGCATTGATGATCTTCGCCTTCACCGCCGTCACGTCATAGTCGGTGGGGCCGACGGGAACCGGGTCCTGCCAGATCAGGTCTTCGGCCGGCACGTCCGGGCCGATATAGCGGGCCTTCGGGCCCATGTCGCGATGGGTCAGCTTGAACCAGGCGCGGGCGAAGGTGTCCTTGAAGTACTCGGGATCGGCCATGAACTTCTGGCAGATCGCGTTGTAGATCGGGTCGACCTTCATCGCCATGTCGGCGTCGGTCATCATCGGATTGTGGCGGATCGAGGGGTCGCTGGCGTCGACCGGCTTGTCCTCTTCCTTGATGTTGATCGGCTCCCACTGCCAGGCGCCGGCCGGGCTCTTGCGCAGCTCCCATTCATGGCCGAACAGCATCTCGAAGAAGCCCATGTCGAACTGGGTCGGATGCGTCGTCCAGGCGCCTTCGAGGCCGGAGGTCACGGCGCGGCTGGCGAGGCCGTTCTGGTTCGGGTTGGACCAACCCATGCCCTGGTCTTCCAGCGCGGCGGCTTCCGGGTTGGGGCCGAGCGCCTTGGCGTCGCCATTGCCATGGGTCTTGCCGACCGTGTGGCCACCAGCGGTGAGCGCGGCGGTCTCTTCATCGTTCATCGCCATGCGGGCGAAGGTCTCGCGCACCTGCGCGGCGGTCTTCAGCGGGTCGGGCTTGCCGTTCACGCCTTCCGGGTTGACGTAAATGAGGCCCATCTGCACGGCGGCGAGCGGGTTCTCCATCGTCGAGGGGTCGTTCACATCGGTGTAGCGGTTGTCGCTCGGCGCCAGCCACTCGCGCTCGGAACCCCAATAGGTGTCCTTGGAGGGGTGCCACACATCGGCGCGGCCGAAGCCGAAGCCGAAGGTCTTCAGCCCCATGGTCTCATAGGCAATGGTGCCGGCGAGCACGATCAGGTCGGCCCAGCTCACCTTGTTGCCGTATTTCTTCTTGATCGGCCACAGCAGGCGGCGGGCCTTGTCGAGGCTCACATTGTCCGGCCAGGAATTGAGCGGGGCGAAGCGCTGGTCGCCGGTGCCGCCGCCGCCGCGCCCGTCCGCGAGGCGGTAGGAGCCGGCCGCGTGCCACGACATGCGGATCATCAGCCCACCATAATGGCCCCAGTCCGCCGGCCACCATTCCTGGCTGTCGGTCATCAGCGCGCGCATATCCGCCTTCAGCGCGTCGAAATCGAGCGTCTTCACCTGCTCGCGGTAATTGAAGTGTTCGCCGAGCGGGTTGGTCTTGGTGTCGTGCTGGCTGAGAATGTCGAGATTGAGCGCCTTGGGCCACCAATCCATGTTCGACGTGCCGGTTTCGGTGATCGCGCCATGCATCACCGGGCACTTGCCGGCCGGCCTGTTCGTGATGTCGTCCATTGCAGTCTCCGATCGTGAGAAGAGGCCGGCGGCGAGCTTCGCCCGGCGCGCGCCCGGGCACGCGAGGCGCGCGGGCAGGCGTTTGGAATTGGAAGAGGTCTTATCGTAGGCGCGGGATAATGAAAATTTGCATTTTCTAATTGCCACGATAACCTGAGCTTATGACAGACATTTCCATGCGGCATCTGCGCTATTTCGAGGCGCTGGCCCAGCACGGGCATTTCGGCCGGGCGGCGGAAGCCTGCGCCATCTCCCAGCCGGCGCTGTCGCTGCAGGTGAAGGAGCTGGAGGAAATCCTCGGCGCACCGCTGGTGGAGCGCGGCCCGCGCCAGATCCGGCTCACCCGTCTCGGCGAGGATTTCGCCGCCCGCGCGCGCAATATCCTCCGGGCGGTGGACGAACTGGGCGATCTCGCCCGCGCCTCGCACAGCCCGCTGGCCGGACGCGTGCGCATCGGCGTCATTCCCACCGTCGCGCCCTATCTGCTGCCCGCCGTGATGCAGCTTCTGGGCGAGCGCTTTCCTGGCCTCGACCTGCGTCCGCGCGAAGCGGTGACGCAGCGCCTCGTCGACGATCTCATCGACGGGCGGCTCGACACCGCCCTCGTCGCCCTGCCCGTCTCCGAGCCCTCGCTGAGCGAACACGCGCTGTTCGAGGAGGAGTTCGTCCTCGTGCGCCCCGCAATCGAGGCGGACCTGCCGGTGCCGAATTCCGAGACGCTGCGCACCATGCGCTTGCTACTGCTGCAGGAAGGCCATTGCTTCCGCGAACAGGCGCTTTCCTTCTGCAACCTTGCCTCGCAGCTGCCGCGCGACCTGATGGAGGGCAGCTCGCTCACCACGCTGGTGCAGATGGTCGGCGCCGGCATCGGCGTGACGCTGATCCCGCAAATGGCGGTGGGGATCGAAACGCGCTCCGCCGCCGTCGCGGTGGCGCGGCTGGCGACGCCCCGCCCCACCCGCACCATCGGCATGGTCTGGCGCCGGACCAATCCGCTCGCCGCCTCCTTCGAGCGGATGGCGGAAATCGTCCGCGAGGCCGCCATGCCCGCCCCCGGCACCAAGGTTCCGCCGGAGGTTGCCCTCGGCTAGAACAGGGGCAAGGCCGGCCCGCGCCGGCAGCTGCCGGAGAAGGTTCATGTCCGCCTACGCCTCCCTCGCCGCCCATTTCGGCCGCATCAGCGCGATGTCCAACGCGGTCGGCATCCTGCAATGGGACAGTGACACGATGATGCCGAAGGGCGCCGCCGCCAGCCGGGCGGAAAGCCTGGCGCTGCTGCGCGTGCTCCAGCACGACATGGCGGTGGACCCGCGCCTTGGCGACTGGCTGGAGGCCGCCGCCAGCGACGACACGCTGGGTAGCTGGGAGCGGGCCAATCTGCGCGAGATGCGCCGCGTCTTCACGGCACAGACCGCCCTCCCCGCCGATCTCGTGGAAGCCTCCAGCAAGGCGATTTCCGCCTGCGAAATGGCGTGGCGGCAGGCGCGGGCGGAATCCGACTTCCCCGCCTTGCTGCCCTATCTCGCCGAGGTGCTGCGGCTTCAGCGCGAGGCCGGTGCCGCCAAGGGCGCGATTCTCGGCCTCTCGCCCTATGACTCGCTGCTGAACGATTATGAGCCCGGCGCACGCATCGCCCGCATCGACGCGCTGTTCGACGATCTCGCCGCCTTCCTGCCCGGCTTCACCGAGGAAGCGCTGGCGGCGCAGGCCCGCCGCCCCGCGCCCGGCGCGCTGGAAGGCCCCTTCGCAGTGGAGGCGCAGCGCGGGCTCGGCCAGCGCATGATGGCGGCGCTCGGCTATGATTTCGACCGGGGCCGGCTCGACGTGTCCACCCACCCCTTCTGCGGCGGTGCCGACCATGATGTGCGCATCACCACCCGCTATGACGAGGCCGATTTCGCCAAGGCGCTGATGGGCGTGATCCACGAGACCGGCCACGCGCTCTATGAGCAGGGCCGCCCCGCCGGCTACATGAACCAGCCGGTCGGGCAGGCGCGCGGCATGGTGCTGCATGAAAGCCAGTCGCTGCTGATGGAGATGCAGGCCTGCCGCTCGCGCGAATTCCTCGGCTTCGCCGCGCCGCTGATGCGCGCCGCCTTCGGCGGAACGGGGCCGGAATGGGAGGCGGAGGCGCTGTGGCGCCGCTACACCCGCATCGAGCGCGGCTTCATCCGCGTCGATGCCGACGAGGTCACCTATCCCGCCCATGTCATCCTGCGCACGCGGCTGGAAAAGGCGATGATCGCCGACGACCTCCCGCTGGCGGAGCTGCCGGCGGCATGGAATGCCGGGATGAAGGAACTGCTCGGCACCACGCCGCCGAACGACCGGCTGGGCTGCCTGCAGGACATTCACTGGCCGAGCGGCGGCTGGGGCTATTTCCCCACCTACACGCTCGGCGCCATCGCCGCCGCGCAGCTGTTCGACGCCGCCTGCCGCGCCGAGCCGGACACGCTGCCGGCCATCGGCCGCGGCGATTTCGCCCCGCTGGTCGGCTGGCTACGCACCCATGTGCACGGGCTCGGCTCGCTTCTCGACACGGATGAACTCCTCACCCGCGCCACCGGCCGCCCGCTCGATGCCGGCGTGTTCAAGGCCCATCTCGCCCGGCGCTACCTGCCGGCATGAGGGCCGCGCCTCAGTCGGTGGAGAAGCGGTAGACGGAGACGTGGCGATAGGTCTGGCCGGGGTCCAGCCGGGCCGAGGGGTAGTCCCCCCGGTTCGGCGCATCGGGCCAGACCTGCGGCTCCAGGCAGAAACCGTCGGCCTGACGGTAGAGCCGACCGCCCTTGCCGAGCGCGGTGCCGTCGAGAAAATTGCCGGAATAGAATTGCAGCCCCGGCTGGTCGGTCAGCACCTCCATCACCCGACCGGAGGCGGGGTGCTCCACCCGCGCGGCGAGGCGGGGGCGAGAGGTGGTGCCGCCTTCAAGGCAGTAATTATGGTCATAGCCCCGCCCGCGCCGCAGCTGCTCATGCGCCTGGCGGATGCGGTCGCCGATGCGGCGCGGCGTGCAGAAATCGAAGGGCGTGCCGTCGACGCTTTCCGGTCCGCCGAGCGGGATCGCCGCCGCGTCCACGGGCAGATAATCGTCGGCATGGATGGTCAGCAGATGGTCGAGCACATCGCCGCCGGCCTCCACCCCGCCGAGGTTGAAATAGCCGTGATGGGTTAGGTTCACGAGGGTCGGCGCGTCCGTCGTCGCCTCGAAGGCGATGGTCAGTTCCCCTGCCCCGCTCAGCGTGTAGGTCACGCTCGCGTCCAGCGTACCCGGAAAACCCTGATCGCCCACCGGGCTGGTAAGGGTGAGGCGCAGCGACGGCGCCTGCCCCTCGCACAGCTCAGCGAGCCGCCACACGCGCCGGTCGAAGCCTTCCGGCCCACCATGCAGGGCGTGGTCGCCATCATTGGCAGGTACGCGATATTCCGTCCCGTCGAGCGTGAAGCGTCCGCCGGCGATGCGGTTGGCGTAGCGGCCCACCGCCACGCCGAAAAAGCGCGGCTCGCGCACATAGGCGTCCGGCGTGTCATGGCCGAGCACGACATCCGCGCGGCGACCCGAACGGTCGGGCACGTGCAGCGCCTGCACCGTGGCGCCGAGGTCGAGAATGGACACCTCCATGCCCCCCTCCCCGCACAGGCGGAAGCGTTGGATTTCGGTGCCGTCGGCGAGGGTGCCGAAGGGCTCGCGCAGAATATGGGCGCTCACATGCTGATTCATGCTCGACTCACGACACATCCGGGTTTGCCCGGCACCGCTTTCACGGGCGGCATTCTCCTCCCGCTCCGGCACGAAGGCCAGCCCCCCGGCCGCGCGTCCCGCCTCCTGCATTGACCGCGCCGCCGTCGCCGGGGGAAGCTCGCGCACCCGATCCCCCGCAGGAGACGCGATCTTGGCGCAGTTCCACATGATTGCCGGTGCCCCCACCCCCGTCGCCCCGTTCAGCCACGCCGTGGAGGCGGATGGCTGGGTCTTCATCACCGGGCAGATGCCGACCTGGCCGGACGATGATTCGCGCCCGCTGCCGGAGGGCGTGGAGGCGCAGACGCGCCGGGTGATGGACAATCTCGTGCTGGTGCTCGCCGGCATCGGGCTCGACCTGTCGCATGTGCTGCAGGCGCGCGTCTATCTCACCGATTTCAAGGGCGACTATCCCGCCATGAACGCGGTCTACGCCTCCTATTTCCCGGCCGATCGCCGCCCGGCGCGCACCTGCGTCGGCGTCACCGGCCTCGCCCGCGACGCGCTGGTGGAGATCGACCTCGTCGCCCGCCGCCCGGGCTGAGCCTGCCCACGGGCGACCGGTGCGGGTCGGGCGGTCTTTGCGTGAGGTCATGGACGTGGGCACAAAAGGTCGGTCTGTGTCGTCCGGCCGTCAGCCACGGCGGCGACACTGAACGCGACATCGGCGCCGCGACACCGGCGCAACGGAGGCGAAGACATGGACATGGCCACAAGCCCCGGCACGGTGCCCCCGATCGATCACGGCAATTATGAGCGCCTGGTCGCCCGCGCCCGCACGGTGGAGGCCATGCCCACCGCCATCGCCCATCCCTGCGACGCCGCCTCCCTGCACGGCGCACTCGACGCCGCCAAGGCCGGCTTCATCGTGCCGATCCTGGTCGGCCCCCGCGCCCGCATCGAGGCGGTGGCGCAGGCGGAAGGGCTGGACCTCGCCGGCATCGCGATCGTCGATACGCCGCACAGCGTCGCCTCCGCCGCCAAGGCGGTGGAGCTGGTGCGGGAGGGCCAGGCCGCGCTGCTGATGAAGGGCAGCCTGCACAGCGACGAGTTGCTCGCCGCCATCACCGCCCGCGACACCGGCCTGCGCACCGGGCGGCGGGTCAGCCATGTCTTCGTCATGGACGTGCCGAGCTATGCCGAGCCGCTGTTCATCACCGATGCGGCGGTGAACATCTTCCCCGATCTCGATGCCAAGCGCGACATCGTGCAGAACGCCATCGACCTGCATGTCGGGCTCGGCCTCGGCCGGCCGCGCGTCGCCATCCTCTCGGCCGTGGAAACCGTCACCACCTCCATTCCCAGCACCATCGAGGCCGCCGCTTTGTGCAAGATGGCCGATCGCGGCCAGATCACCGGCGGCGATCTCGACGGGCCGCTGGCGCTCGACAACGCCATCTCGCCGGAAGCCGCGCGCATCAAGGGCATCGTTTCCCCCGTCGCCGGCCGGGCGCAGATTCTCGTCGCGCCGGACCTCGAAGCCGGCAACATGCTGGCGAAGAACCTCACCTTCATGGCCGGCGCCGATGCCGCCGGCGTGGTGCTCGGCGCGCGGGTGCCGGTGATCCTCACCAGCCGCGCCGACACGCTGAAGACCCGCCTCGCCTCCTGCGCGGTGGCGGTGCTCTATGCGCAGGCGCGGCTGCGCCAGCCGAAGCTGGGGGGATGAGCGCGATGAACGAGGCCATTTTCGTCGTCAATGCCGGCTCGTCCAGCATCAAGTTCAAGCTCTACCGCGTCACCGGGCGCGATGTCGCTTTGGTCCTCGGCGGGGCGCTGGACGGCATCGGCACACGCCCGCGCCTCCTGGCCAAGGACGAGGCCGGCACGGTCCTGGTCGAGCGCAGCTTCGCGCCGGAGGAAATCGCCAAGGCGCCGGAGGCCCAGCACGCCATCAGCGACTGGGTGCTGCCGCATCTCGACGGGTTCGATCTGATCGGTGTCGGCCACCGCGTCGTGCATGGCGGGCCGCACTACACCCACCCCGAACGCGTGAATGACGAGGTGCTGCGCACGCTGGAGAGCTTCATCCCGCTCGCCCCGCTGCACCAGCTGACCAATCTCGACCCCATCCGCACCATCCGCGAGCGCCGGCCGGACCTGCCGCAGGTCGCCTGCTTCGACACCGCCTTCCACCGCAGCCACCCGGAAATCTGCGACCGCTTCGCCCTGCCCGACGCGCTCTACCGCGACGGCGTGCGCCGCTACGGCTTCCACGGCCTGTCCTATGAATATGTCTCCGGCGCGCTGCGCGAACTGGCGCCGGAACTGGCGCGCGGGCGCGTCGTCATCTGCCATCTCGGCTCCGGCGCCTCGGCCTGCGGTCTCAAGGACGGCGCGAGCCAAGACGCGACGATGAGCTTCACCGCGCTGGACGGCCTGCCCATGGGCACACGCTGCGGCGCGCTCGACCCCGGCGTGGTGCTGCATCTCATCGAGCAGAAGGGCATGAGCGCTGCCGAGGTCGGCCACATGCTCTATCACGACAGCGGGCTGAAGGGCCTGTCCGGCCTCTCCAGCGACATGCGCGAATTGCTGGCGAGCGAGGCGCCCGCCGCCGCGCTGGCGGTGGAGTACTTCGCCCTGCATGTCGCGCAGGCGGTGGCGCGGCTCGCGGTCACGCTGGGCGGGCTCGACGCGCTGGTGTTCACCGCTGGCATCGGTGAGCGCTCAGCCGAGATCCGCGCCCGCATCTGTGCCCGGCTCGGCCTGCTCGGCGTGGCGCTGGACGCGGCCGCCAACGACGCCAACGCCACCTGGATCGACGCCGACGGCCCCGGCCCGCATGTGCTGGTCATCCCTACCGATGAGGAGCGGATGATCGCGCTGGCGACCTTGAGCTTGCTGCGGCCCTGCTAAAGAAGCGCGTAGACCTGCGCGGCGGCGTCGAAATCGCGCCGGCGCCGGGCGCGGCGGTCCAGCGCCTCGGCATCGGTGCCCCAGAGCTGCTCCTGCACCTCTTCATCCGCATGGGCGGCGCGCCACGCCATCTCCGCATCGAGATGGCCATGCGCCACCGCCAGCGCCAGCAGCGCCGAGCCGCTCAGCGTCGTCATCAGGTTGAGCGCGGCGAGCCGCAGCGGATCGTCCGGCAGCGCGCCAGCGATGAGTTCCAGCGTGCGCGGCGGCTGGGCGACATGGACGACGCCCTCGCTCAGCATGAAAATGGCGCCGAAGCGCTCGCGCGCCCAGGCCAGCACCGGGTCCCACAGTTCCGCATGCAGCGCCACCAGCTGCGCCGGCGTGTCGGTGCGGTAGCACAGCAGGTCGCTGCCGGCGTAGCGCACGATCTCCTCGCCCACCTCGGCCATGTTCGGGGCGACGCCGTCGAGGGCGGAATTGACCAGCCGGGTCATCGGCATGGTCATGGGGTCGATGAACTCGCCCTGCGCCTGCCATTCCTCCGCCAGAGCCTGCGCCAGCGGCCGGCTCGGCACCGCGACGAGGTGGCGCCCCGGCGTGCGCACCGGGCGCCCGTCCAGCTCCACGCGGAACAGGCCGCCCTCCGTCGCAGCCGCTCCGGCCTCGCGGTAGAAACGCTTGGGCAGCGGCTTGCGCTCGGCAAAGCCCGGCCGGGCCGGCGCAGACGTGGCCTCGGGGGTTCCTTCGCTCACGCCACCGTCTCCCAGAGTTCGTCGATCGCCCGTTGCAGCTCGTCCGCATCCGTTGCCAGACGCTCGGCGCCCGACTGGGTCAGCAGATCGGGCGCGTGATAGCCCCAGCTCACGCCGATGGCGCGGGCCCCGGCGGCACGGGCCATCACCATGTCGAAGCTGGTGTCGCCGATCAGCACCGTGTCCATCGGCGCCGCGCCGGTGGCCGCCATCGCCTGCAGCACCATGGCCGGGTGCGGCTTGGAGGGGGCGTCATCCGCCGTCTGGATGGTGACGAAGCGCCCTTCCAGCCCGTGATGGGCCAGCACCGCCGCCACGCCGCGCTGCGACTTGCCGGTGGCGATGCCGAGCAGCAGATCGTCGCGGGCGGCGAGCCAGTCGATCAGCCCGCGCATGCCGGGGAACATCGGCTCGCTGAAATCCGGCTCGGTGCGCAATTCGCGGAACGCCTCGCGGTAGAGCTCGGCCAGCCGCTCGGCGGGAAAGCGCGGATCGTCCTCGCCCAGCCGCTGCATCGCTTCCACCAGTGACAGGCCGACAATGCCGAGCACCGCCTCGCGCGAGGGCATGGCGAGTTCCGCGCGGGCGAAGGCGCGGCCCATGGCGGCGACAATGACGTGCTGGCTGTCCACCAGCGTGCCGTCGCAATCGAACAGGACGAGTTTCATCGGCACACCACGCGCGGCTGACGGGGCGCGGCACGTGGGGCACGGCTGCGCGGGAGAGCCGTCGAAGTCGGGGATGCGGCCGGGGATGTCAACCCCCGGCGCCGGACCGGCCGGGCGGCCTCCCGAAAAGCAAACCGCGCGCCGCTGGGGGAAGCGGCGCGCGGCGGGGCTGGGAGCGTGTGGACGGTCAGGCCGCCCGCAGGCTGCGCACCAGCTCACCCACCTGCTGCTTCAGGTCGCTGGCCTGATGCGCCAGCGCACCGGAGAGCGAGGTCAGCTGCGCGGAGGCGGCGCCGGTCATTTCGGCCGCACGGCCGACACCGACGATGTTCTCGCTCACCATGCCGGTGCCGCTGGCGGCCTGGTTGGTGTTGACAGCGATTTCCTGCGTGGCCGAGCCCTGCTGCTCCACCGAGCTGGCGATGGTGGTCGTCGCATCGCGGATCTGGGCGATGGTGGTGACGATGTGCTCGATCGAGCCCACGGTGCGGCCGGTCGCCTGCTGGATATCGTTGACCTTGAGGCCGATCTCCTTGGTGGCGCCGGCGGTCTGCTCGGCCAGCTGCTTCACTTCCTGCGCGACCACCGCGAAGCCGCGGCCGGCCTCACCCGCCCGCGCCGCCTCGATGGTGGCGTTGAGCGCGAGCAGGTTGGTCTGGGCGGCGATGTCGGTGATGAGGTTGACCACTTCGCCGATCTTGGCCGCGGCGTCGGAGAGTTCGCGGATCTCGGCGGCAGTGCGGTTCACCACCTCGGCCCCGTTCACCGCACGCCCGGCGGCGCCGCTGACCTGGTTGCCGATCTCGCGGATCGAGGAGGTAAGCTCCTCCGTCGCCGCTGCGACCGTCTGCACGCTGCCCGAGGCTTCCGCCGCGGCGCTGCCGACCGCCGCCGCCTGGCGGGAGGTCTCCTCGGCGCTGGCGGCGAGGTTGCGCGCCGCTTCCGACACTTCGGTGGAGGAGTTCGACAGCGCGTTGACGAGCGTGCCCATCTTCGATTCGAACTCGTCGGCGATCGCCTGGCGCTGCGCCACGACGCGCTGGGCGGCGTGGACTTCGGCCTGGCGGGCCTCCTCGCGCGCCTTCTCGGCATCGACGAGAGCGCCGCGCAGCACATCCGCCGAACGGGCCATGCCGCCGATCTCGTCCCGGCGCTCGGTGCCGTCCACGGTCACGGCGAGCACGCCCTGGGCGAGATTGTCGAACACCTTCCGCAGCTGCTCCAGCGGCTTCACCACGCCGAAGCGCGTCGCCAGGAAGGCCAGCAGCAGCACGAGCACGAGGCCAACGGCCATGCCGACATACACCGTCATGACGGCCGAGTCGGCGTCCGCGCGCAGGCTGTCGGAAAGCTTAACGATGTCGCTCGCCCGCGCGTTCACCTCCTTGGCGATATCGGCGATGAGCGCAGTCGAAATCGGCATGCAGCGCGCATTCCATTCTGCGGCCGTCTTGTTGTTCTCCTCGACCGAGGTCGAAGCATTGGCGCGCGCGACAACGTCGCCGCACTGCTCGCCGGTGAAGCGGTCGAACCTCGCCACCAGCGTCTTCACCTGTTCGGTCAGCGAGGGGTCCTTGGTGGCCGCCTCGGTCATGCGGTCATGGAAGCCGGCGACGGCCTCCTTCTGCACGTTGACGGCGGCCTCATTGTCCTCATCGGTCAGCGACGAGAGAGACTGATAGACACCCTGGTTGAAATAGACGGTGAAGCGATTGGCCCGGGCTAGCGCCACGGCGGCCGAGGCCGGGCCCGTAAGGGCCCCCTGATATTCCGAACTGATCGCCTGCATGCGGGTGCCGGCGAAAATCACCCCGCCGGCGGCGAAGGCGGCCAGCAGCAGCAGCAGCGCCGATATCTTGCCGATAAGCGGCAAATTCTTGAAGGACATGTGAGCTCCACGGGACAGCTAACCCAGCCCCAGCCCGGGCGCGTCGCTGCGCGGTGCCGGCCGAGACCTACCGCCGTCACCATGAAAACGCCGCCTTGTGTGAAGCTGTCGTGCCGCCGGGTCACAACCCCTGCGGAGGCGCCGCCCCGCTTCGGGGGGCGATGGTGGGCGGTGACGGGCTCGAACCGCCGACCCTCTCGGTGTAAACGAGATGCTCTACCAACTGAGCTAACCGCCCGCACGGCTTTCGCCGGCCGCGTTTAAGCATCGCCGCCGCGAGGCGGCAAGAGCCTCTGACGAGAAAGCGGCGCCGGTGTCAAAGAGGCTGTGGGTGAGAAGGGCGGCGCGGACGCGCCATCGGCCCGTGGGCCGTGCCATCTCGACAGTTGAGTCGGGGTGCGGGAGGCGCGCCGCTCATGCGGATGGATATCTGGAAAAAAGGCCGGTGCGGCGTCTCACTCGCAGCCGCCATGCGCCGCCACGGAGGGCGGGCGCAGCGCGGGTCCGCCGGCATGGCCGGCGAACCTGCGCCTTCAGTGCCGCACCGCACCCCGCACCATCAGGCACGGGGGGCGCGACGCCGTGAGGATCAACCGTTGACGGTTTCCTTCAGGCCCTTGCCGGGCGTGAACTTCGGGGCCTTGGAGGCCTCGATCTTGACCGGGTTGCCGGTGCGGGGGTTGCGGCCTTCGCGCGCGGCGCGGGTCACGACGGAGAAGCTGCCGAAGCCGATCAGCTTGACTTCTTCGCCGGCCTTCAGCGAGGCGGCAATAGCATCGAAGGTCGCGTCGACCGCGGCCGCCGCAGCAGCCTTCGTCAGCTTGGCCTGCTCGGCCACAGCGGCGACGAGTTCGTTCTTCGTGGTCATTTGACCGGTCCTTCCCTTGATTGCACAAGAATCGTCGGTCGCATGCACCGACGACGGGCGGGCACACTTTCCCCAAATTGCGGCGATTGCAAGCGCTCCCACCGCGAAACCCGCACAAATACACGACTTCGGGGCGATTGAGTGTAATTGGATACCGTAATTTGTGACGGTTTGCCACGCCCGCATTTTGGGCGAACGCGCCGCCCGCAAACCGCCATATTTGGACTTGCCCATGGGCACGGCCACCGGTCCGGCCCGAACGGGCGACAAACGAAAATGGCGGCGCCCGCCGGGCGCCGCCATTTCCTCTTTCGGTTGCGTCGACCGTTCGCTCTACCCGCTCAGTGCGGGGCGATGACGCCGATCTCGTCGCGGGCGATCACCGGCTCGACCTCGGTGGCCGGCGCCAGCGCCTTCTCTTCCCACACGATCGCCTCCGGCTGGCGGACGAGCGCGTGCTGCAGCACCTCGTCCATCCGCGACACCGGCACGACCTCAAGCGCGTTCTTCACATTGTCCGGGATTTCCGCCAGGTCCTTGGCGTTCTCCTCGGGGATCAGAACCTTCTTGATGCCGGCGCGCAGCGCCGCCAGCAGCTTTTCCTTCAGCCCGCCGATCGGCAGCACCCGGCCGCGCAGCGTGACTTCGCCGGTCATGGCGACATCGCGGCGGATCGGGATGCCGGTCAGCACCGAGGTCAGCACCGTGGCCATGGCGACGCCGGCGGACGGCCCGTCCTTCGGGGTCGCCCCCTCCGGCACATGCACGTGGATGTCGCGGCGGTCGAACAGCGGCGGCTCGATGCCGAAATCGAGCGCGCGCGAGCGGACATAGGAGGCCGCCGCCGAGATCGATTCCTTCATCACGTCGCGCAGATTACCCGTCACCGTCATCTTGCCCTTGCCGGGCATCATGACGCCTTCGATGGTGAGGATTTCCCCGCCCACCTCGGTCCAGGCAAGGCCGGTCACGACGCCGACCTGATCCTCGCTCTCGGCCTCGCCATAGCGGTACTTCGGCGCGCCGAGATAGTCCTCCAGCTGCTTGACCGTGATCTTGACCGTCTTCTTCTTGGTCAGCATCAGGTCCTTCACCGCCTTGCGGGCGAGATTGGAAATCTCGCGCTCAAGGTTACGCACGCCCGCTTCGCGGGTGTAGCGGCGGACCAGGGTGAGCAGCGCCTCGTCGTCGATCGACCATTCCTTGGGCTGCAGACCATGCTTGGTCAGCGCCTGCGGGATGAGGTGACGGCGGGCGATCTCGACCTTCTCGTCCTCGGTGTAGCCGGCGATACGGATCACCTCCATCCGGTCCAGCAGGGCCGGCGGAATGTTCAGCGTGTTGGCGGTGGTCACGAACATCACGTTCGAGAGGTCGTAATCCACTTCCAGATAGTGGTCGGCGAAGGTGTGGTTCTGCTCGGGGTCGAGCACCTCAAGCAGGGCCGAGGACGGGTCGCCGCGGAAATCCGCGCCCATCTTGTCAATTTCGTCCAGCAGGAACAGCGGGTTGGCTTTCTTGGCCTTGCGCATGGACTGGATGATCTTGCCGGGCATGGAGCCGATATAGGTCCGGCGATGGCCACGGATCTCCGCCTCGTCGCGCACGCCGCCGAGGGCGACGCGCACATATTCGCGGCCCGTCGCCTTGGCGATGGACTTGGCGAGCGAGGTCTTGCCGACGCCGGGCGGGCCGACCAGGCACAGGATCGGCCCGGTGAGCTTGTTCTGCCGGCTCTGCACGGCGAGATATTCGACGATGCGGTCCTTCACTTTGTCGAGACCGAAATGATCGGTGTCGAGCACGTTCTGGGCGAAGGGCAGGTCCTTCTTGACCTTGCTGCGGTTGCCCCACGGGATCGACAGCAGCCAGTCGAGATAGTTGCGCACCACGGTGGCTTCCGCCGACATGGGCGACATCTGCCGCAGCTTCTTCAGCTCATGCGTCGCCTTCTCGCGCGCTTCCTTGGAGAGCTTGACGGTCTTGATGCGCTCTTCCAGCTCGGCCAGCTCGTCACGGCCGTCCTCGCCGTCGCCCAGCTCCTTCTGGATCGCCTTCATCTGCTCGTTGAGATAGTACTCGCGCTGGGTCTTCTCCATCTGGCGCTTGACGCGCGTGCGGATGCGCTTCTCGACCTGAAGGACCGAGATTTCGCTTTCCATCAGCGAGAGCACCTTCTCCAGCCGGCTGGTGACCTTGAGGATCTCCAGCACCGCCTGCTTCTCGGGGATCTTCACCGCGAGATGCGAGGCGACGGTGTCGGCCAGCTTCGAGTGGTCCTCGATCTGGGTGACGACGCCGACGACTTCCGGCGAGACCTTCTTGTTCAGCTTCACATAGCTGTCGAATTCGGCCAGCACGGAGCGGCCGAGCGCCTCGGCCTCGACCTTGGAGCCGAGTTCCTCTTCCAGCGCCTGCGCCTCGGCCTCGTAGAGGTCGGTGCGGTCGGTGTAGTGGTTGACCTTGGCGCGCGAAATGCCCTCGACCAGCACCTTCACCGTGCCGTCCGGCAGCTTCAAGAGCTGCAGCACCGAGGCCAGCGTGCCGATCTTGTAGATGGAGGAGGTCGCCGGATCGTCGTCCGAGGCGTTCTCCTGCGTCGCCAGCAGGATGAAGGTGTCGTTGCGCATCACCTCTTCGAGGGCGCGGATCGACTTTTCGCGGCCGACGAACAGCGGCACGATCATGTGCGGGAAGACGACGATGTCGCGCAGCGGCAGGACCGGGAAGGTCTGCGCCACTCCCGGGGTGAGCGCGGTGCGAGGCTTGGGGCTCGTCATGGCTCTTTCCTTTCTTTGGGCGGCAGGCGACCAGACCCGAGGACACACGTCCCCGGGGAGAACCGCGCCGCGATGCGGCCGGAACGCGAACGTTGATCTCTGTGCGGGGGCTGCGTCAGGCGCGCGGGGCACGTCGATGCGGTCGAGGACCGGTGGTTGAGGCTCAGATGGCGATGCCCCCGCCCCCCGTCAAGGGAGCGGGCCGCGCCGCTGGCCGGACCCGATGGCCCGGCCCTGTCCACCGCCGGTCGACTACGCACTCGCGCCCGCATCGCCGGCCGCGCGGTCCGCATAGATGTAGAGCGGACGTGCGTTCTGCTCGACGACCTCTTTGCTGATGACGACCTCTTCCACGCCTTCCAGGCCCGGCAGGTCGAACATCGTGTCGAGCAGGATGCCCTCCATGATCGAGCGCAGGCCGCGCGCGCCGGTCTTGCGCTCGATGGCCTTGCGGGCGATGGCGCCCAGCGCTTCCTCATGGATGGTCAGCTCGACATTCTCCATCTCGAACAGGCGCTGATACTGCTTCACCAGCGCGTTCTTCGGCTCGGAGAGGATCTTCTTCAGCGCGGCCTCATCGAGGTCGCCCAGCGTGGCGATGACCGGCAGACGGCCGATGAACTCCGGGATCAGCCCGTATTTCAGCAGGTCTTCCGGCTCCACCTCGCGGAACACTTCGCCCGGCTTGCGGTCCTCGGGCGCCGCCACCACCGCGCCGAAGCCGATGGACGTGCCCTTGCCGCGCGAGGAGATGATCTTGTCGAGGCCGGCGAAGGCGCCGCCGCAGATGAACAGGATGTTGGTCGTGTCCACCTGCAGGAATTCCTGCTGCGGATGCTTGCGCCCGCCCTGCGGCGGCACGGAAGCGACCGTGCCTTCCATGATCTTCAAGAGCGCCTGCTGCACGCCCTCGCCCGACACGTCGCGGGTGATGGACGGGTTGTCGGACTTGCGGCTGATCTTGTCGATCTCGTCGATATAGACGATGCCGCGCTGCGCCCGCTCGACATTGTAGTCGGCCGACTGGAGCAGCTTGAGGATGATGTTCTCGACATCCTCGCCGACATAGCCCGCCTCGGTCAGCGTGGTCGCGTCCGCCATGGTGAACGGCACGTCGAGGATGCGGGCGAGCGTCTGCGCGAGCAGCGTCTTGCCCGAGCCCGTCGGCCCGATCAGCATGATGTTGGACTTGGCCAGCTCGACATCGCCGGCGTGCTTGGTCGCGTGGTTCAGGCGCTTGTAGTGGTTATGCACCGCCACCGAGAGGACGCGCTTGGCATGGAACTGGCCGATCACATAGTCGTCCAGGACCTTGCAGATTTCCTTCGGGGTCGGGATGCCGTCGCGCGACTTCACCAGCGAGGATTTGTTTTCCTCGCGGATGATGTCCATGCACAGCTCGACGCATTCATCGCAGATGAACACGGTCGGTCCCGCAATGAGTTTGCGGACCTCGTGCTGGCTCTTGCCGCAGAACGAGCAGTAAAGAGTATTCTTGCTGTCGCCGCCGCCAACCTTGCTCATGCGTCTCTCCGTCCGCTCGGCGGTCCAGGCACTGCCCGGAACCGCCCCAGTCCCGCGGCCGCCGCGGGCCTCCAAGGGGGGAGAAACGCGACGGCTCGAAAAGGCCGTCAAAAGGAAGCGACTTAAGGGTCCCTGTTCTGTCACAGCCAAGCACGCTGGCCACGATCCGATCAAGAAGGCATTCGCACCATCCCCGCTTTCGCGAAATGGGCATCTGCCCGTCGTCCCCTCGTCACACCTCCAGGCGACACTTCATGCTGATGCCATGCAAGCGCGATACCGCGACGCATGCAAGCCCGCGCTTCATCTCGACGCGGGCTCAGGTGTCAATATAGGAAGTCGCGCCGCATTCGGAAACACGGCGCGAAGGCCCGTCAGGGCTTCGGTGCCGCCTCATCCGGGCGCTTGTCGATCACTTTGTCGATAAGCCCGAAGGACTTGGCCACCTCGGCGGTCATGAAGTTGTCGCGCTCCAGCGCGTCTTCCACCGACTTGATGTCCTGGCCCGTGTGCTTCACGTAGATCTCGTTGAGCCGCTGCTTGAGGCTCATGATCTCCTTGGCGTGGAGCATGATGTCGGTCACCTGGCCCTGGAAGCCGCCCGAGGGCTGGTGCACCATGATTCGCGCGTTCGGCAGGGCGAAGCGCATGTCCTTCTCGCCGGCGGTCAGCAGCAGCGAGCCCATCGAGGCCGCCTGGCCGATGCACAGCGTCGATACCGCCGGCTTGATGAACTGCATGGTGTCGTAGATCGCCAGACCCGATGTCACCACCCCGCCGGGGGAGTTGATGTACATCGAGATTTCCTTCTTCGGGTTCTCCGCTTCGAGGAACAGCAGCTGGGCGACCATGAGGGTCGCCATGCCGTCCTCGACCGGCCCGGTCAGGAAAATGATGCGCTCTTTCAGGAGCCGCGAATAAATGTCGTAGGAACGCTCGCCCCGGTTGGTCTGCTCGACCACCATCGGGACCAGGTAGTTGTTCAGGGTATCAATCGGGTCACGCATATTTCGATCCTCGGCGGCACGGCGCGCCTGCGCCGCCCGCGAATCCACCTACCCCACAATAAAGGGAAAGCGCGTCCCTACCAGCCCGCCGGTGCGGCAGCGGCGGGAGGCGGAGCCGCGCACCGTGCACGACTCCGCGAGTTCCGCCGAAATCAGGCCGCCTTGTCGTCCTCGTCCTCGGCATAGAGTTCCTCGCGGGTGACGGGGACCTCGTTGACGGTGGCGAGTTCGAGCAGGTAGTCGACGACCTTCTCCTCGAAGATCGGCGCGCGCAGGCTGGCCAGCGCCTGGGCGTTCTTGCGGTAGAACTCCCACACCTGCTGCTCCTGCCCCGGGAACTGCCGGGCGCGCTCGACGACGGCGCGGGTCACTTCGTCGTCGGTGACCTGGATGTTGTTCTTCTCACCGATTTCCGCAAGGACCAGGCCGAGGCGCACGCGGCGCTCGGCGATCTTGCGGTAATCCTCGCGGGCGGCCTCCTCGGTGGTGCCCTCATCGGCGAAGGTCTTCTTCTGGGCTTCCATCTCGGACGTGACCGAGCCCCAGATGCCGTCGAATTCCTGCTCCGCCAGGGTCGGCGGCACGTCGAACTGGTGCAGGCCGTCCAGCGCGTCGAGCAGGCGGCGCTTGGCCTTGTTGCGGCTCTGCGCGTTGTGCTCCTGGGCGATGCGGCTCTTCACCTGCTCCTTGAGCGCAGCGAGGCTGTCCATACCCAGCGTCTTGGCGAACTCGTCGCCGATTTCCATCTCGGTCGGGGCTTCGATCATCTTCGCCGTCACCTCGAACGAGGCTTCCTTGCCGGCGAGATGGGCGGCCTGATAGGCCTCGGGGAAGGTGACGGTGACGGTGCGGGTCTCGTCTTCCTTGATGCCGACGAGCTGCTCCTCGAAGCCGGGGATGAAGCTGTTGGAGCCGAGCACCAACGGCACGTCCTCGCCCGCGCCGCCTTCGAACTTCTCGCCGTCGATCGAGCCGACGAAGGAAATGGTCACGCGGTCGCCGTTCTCGGCCGTGCCTTCCGGCTTGGCGGCATAGGGGCGGTTGGCGTCAGCGATGCGCTTGACGGTCTCCTCGACCTCCTCGTCGGAGACCGCGAGCACCGGCTTGTCGAGGGTGATCGACTTGAAGTCGCCGAGCGTGATCGCCGGCAGCACTTCGAGGTTCACGGTGAAGGACAGGTCGGCCTTGCCTTCGATGACCTCGTTCACCTGCTCCTGGTCCTGCGGCAGCTCCACCTTGGGCTGCATGGCAAGCTTGAAGCCGTTATCCTCGATGATCTTGGTGTTGGCCTCGTTCACCGCCTGGTCGATGACCTCGGCGAGCACGGACTTGCCATACATGCGCTTGAGATGCGCGACCGGCACCTTGCCGGGGCGGAAGCCGTTGAGGCGGACCTTGTCCTTGAGTTCGCTGAGGCGCGCATTGGCCTTGGCGTCAAGTTCGGAGGCCGGCAGCACCACGCGATATTCGCGCTTCAGACCTTCGGCGAGGAGTTCGGTGACCTGCATTTTAATCGGCCTTCGTCTAGTTTGCCGCGTGCGCGGGCTCTCGAATGTCGGTGTGCGTGGCCGCGTGATCGCCGACGGCCGCGCTCGGTGCAAATGGGTCGGAAGGCGGCACCGGACAAGGGTAAGGCACTGGTGCGGGCGGAGGGACTCGAACCCCCACGACTCTCGCCACTGGAACCTAAATCCAGCGCGTCTACCAGTTCCGCCACGCCCGCGGTTGCGCCTGTCGCCCGCCACGTCGTCCGCGAGGACGCGCATGGGCACATGGGCGCGCACCCGAGAAGGCGCCGCCAGCCGGGTGCGGGCTTATAACACGGTCATGACGCTGCGCCAGTGCAAAATGCGCGCGTCCGCCCGCCGCTACACAGCCCCCAGCAGGGCGAAGAGGCGGCGATAGACCGGGCGCAGCGCGTCGATCAGATCGTCGGCCACCAGCCCCGGCCCGGCCTCGCGCGCTGCCTCGCCATGCAGCCACACGCTAGCGCTCGCCGCCTCGAAGGGCGGCATGCCCTGCGCCAGCAGCCCGCCGACGATTCCCGCGAGCACATCCCCTGCCCCGGCGGTGGCCAGCCAGGGCGGCGCATTGGCGGCGATGCTGGCGCGCCCGTCCGGGCTCGCCACCACCGTGTCCGGCCCCTTGAGCAGCAGCGTCGCGCCAAGGCGCGCTGCCCCGGCGCGCGCCCGCTCCAGCCGCGAAGGCGCTTCCAGCACCTGCGGGCAGCCGGCGAAAATCCGCGCGAACTCGCCGTCATGCGGGGTCGCGACCGCCGCCGGCGCGCCGGCCAGCGCCTGCGCCAGCGCGTCCGCCTCGCCCTTGAAGGAGGTGAGGAGATCGGCGTCGATGACCAGCCGCCGCCCGCCGCACACGGCGAGCTTGGCGCGCGCCGCCTCCCCGACGCCAAGGCCGGGGCCGAGCACCAGCGTCGTCAGGCGCGGGTCGGCCAGCAGATGCGCCAGCCCCGCCGCGTCCTCCACCGGCCGCACCATGATGGCGGAGAGATTCGCCGCATGGATCGGCAGCGCCTCGGCCGGGCACGCCACCGTCACCAGCCCCGCCCCGGCGCGCAGTGCCGCGCGGGCGGAAAGCCGCGTCGCGCCGGTCGCCTGCGCCGGGCCGGAAACGGCCACGAGATGGCCGCGCGAATATTTGTGCCCCTCCGGCGCCGGCACCGGGAAATGGCCGCCCCACAGCTCCGGCACATTGGCGAAGGCGCGGGGCGCGAGGTCGTCCAGTGCGGCGGGCAGGATGCCGATATCCGCGACGCTCACCTCCCCCGCATGCAGGCGCCCCGGCAGGAGCACATGGCCGGGCTTGACGCGGAAAAAGGTGACGCTCCAGCGCGCCATGATCGCCGCCCCGCGCACCGCGCCGGTGGCGCCGTCAATGCCGGAGGGCAGGTCCACCGCCAGCACGGGCAGGCCGGCGGCGTTCACCCGCTCCACCAGCGCCCGCGCCGCGCCGTCGAGATCGCGCGCCAGCCCGGCGCCGAACAGCGCGTCGATGACGAGATCGACGCCGGCGAGGTCGACCGTCTCCGCCCCCTCGACAGGCCCCTCCCAGCGCGCGGCCATGAGCGCGGCATCGCCGCGCAGAGCCGCCCGGTCGCCCAGCAGAGCGAGCCGCACCCGGTAGCCGGCCGCCGCCAGGAGCCGCGCGGCGACGAATCCATCGCCGCCATTATTGCCCGGCCCGCACAGCACCAGCACCCGCCCGCCCGCCACCGTCACCCGCGCGGCGAGGGCTGCGACAGCGTGTCCCGCCCTTTCCATGAGCACGGCGCCGGGAACGCCGGCGGCGATGGTGAAGGCATCGGCGCGCGCCATTTCGGCGGGGGTGAGAAGTTCCATCGGTCCCTGATCCTGCACGGTCGGCGCTGCCGGCGGCGCCGGCTCTAGCTTAGCGGAAACCGCACCAGCCGTGCGAGGCCGCAGCCGCCGCAACAATCGACGGCAAATGCCTAGCTTTAGCGCAGCCCTTCGGCCGGTCGCCCTGTCGCTTTTGCCTAGTTTGCCGGCACAACGCCCACAACTTCATCATTCCCGGAAATCGAAGCTGTTTGGCCGGTGCGGTAGCGGCATGCGATGATGCGCTATTAACGGTTTCCGGCGACACTAGGGTGCTTGGCATGGGTTCTGCTTCTTCGCGACCCGACTCGGCCGGGCGTCGCGGATCGACGAGTCAGGGAGACGAGGTCAGATGAAGAAGATTGAGGCCATCATTAAGCCCTTCAAGCTCGACGAGGTGAAGGAGGCGCTGCAGGAGATCGGCCTGCAGGGCATCACCGTAACGGAAGCCAAGGGCTTCGGCCGGCAGAAGGGACACACGGAACTCTATCGGGGCGCCGAATACGTCGTCGATTTCCTGCCGAAGGTGAAGATCGAGATCGTGGTCGCCGACGAGACGGTGGAAACGGCGATCGACGCCATCCGTCGCGCCGCCCAGACCGGCCGCATCGGCGACGGCAAGATCTTCGTTTCCAACATCGAAGAAGCCATTCGCATTCGTACCGGTGAGTCGGGCGTCGACGCCATCTGACAGCCAGCGTAGTATGGTGGCGCATATGAGCGCGCCGCATCCCCACGGATGCGGCGCGTATCGTCGTTGACCATCCGCTTGGGATCCATCTGCCCTGCAAAAGACGGCAGTATCAGAAGAGGTACGAACAATATGACGACGGCCAAGGATGTAATGAAGCTGATAAAGGACAACGACGTGAAATACGTCGACCTGCGCTTCACCGATCCCCGCGGCAAGTGGCAGCATGTGACCTTCGATATCTCGATGGTCGACGAAGATTTCTTCGCCGAAGGTCAGGCATTCGACGGTTCCTCCATTGCGGGCTGGAAGGCCATCAACGAATCGGACATGCACCTGCAGCCCGATCTCGACTCCGTCAGCATCGACCCGTTCTTCGCCGAGACCACGCTCGTCGTGGTGTGCGACGTGCTGGAGCCGACCACCGGCGAGCCCTATGCGCGCGACCCGCGCGGCATCGCCAAGAAGGCCGAGGCCTATCTCAAGTCCACCGGCATCGGCGACACCATCTATATCGGCCCCGAGGCCGAGTTCTTCATCTTCGACGACGTGCGCTTCACCGCCGACCCCTACAACACCGGCTTCAAGCTCGATTCGGTGGAACTGCCGACCAATGGCGGCACCGAATATGAAGGCGGCAATCTCGGCCACCGCGTGCGCACCAAGGGCGGCTATTTCCCGGTGCCGCCGGTCGACAGCTGCCAGGACCTGCGCGGCGAGATGCTCGCGGCCATGGCCCGCATGGGCGCCAAGGTCGAGAAGCACCATCACGAGGTCGCTTCCGCCCAGCACGAGCTGGGTCTGAAGTTCGACACGCTGGTGACGATGGCCGACCAGCTGCAGGTCTACAAGTACTGCATCCACCAGGTCGCCAATGTCTATGGCAAGACGGCCACCTTCATGCCGAAGCCGATCTTCGGCGACAACGGCTCGGGCATGCATGTGCACCAGTCGATCTGGAAGGACGGCAAGCCGATGTTTGCCGGCAACAAATATGCCGACCTCAGCCAGGAATGCCTGTGGTACATTGGCGGCATCATCAAGCACGCCAAGGCGCTGAACGCCTTCACCAACCCGCTGACCAACTCCTACAAGCGGCTGGTCCCCGGCTATGAGGCGCCCGTGCTGCTCGCCTATTCCGCGCGCAACCGCTCGGCCTCCTGCCGCATCCCCTACACCACCTCGGCCAAGGCCAAGCGCGTCGAGACCCGCTTCCCGGACCCCGGCGCGAACCCCTATCTCGCCTTCGCCGCGCTCGTCATGGCCGGCCTCGACGGCATCATCAACAAGATCGATCCGGGTCCGGCCATGGACAAGGACCTCTATGATCTGCCGCCGAAGGAGCTGAAGAAGATCCCGACCGTCTGCGGCTCGCTGCGTGAGGCGCTGGCCTCGCTCGACAAGGACCGCGAGTTCCTCAAGAAGGGCGACGTGTTCGGCGACGACTTCATCAACGCCTATATCGAGCTGAAGATGGTCGAGGTGATGCGGTTCGAAATGACCCCGCACCCGGTCGAGTTCGAGATGTACTACTCGGTCTGATCGGCACGCCGGTCGACCAACGGAAAGGGGCGCCGCAGGGCGCCCCTTTTTCGTGCCGGCATTTCCACAAGACAAACAAAAAGGGCGGGTCGCAGGACCCGCCCTTTCGCATTGGAGGCCGAAGCGCCGATCAGCGCTTGGAGAACTGGAAGCTGCGGCGGGCCTTCGCCTTGCCGTACTTCTTGCGCTCGACCACACGCGAGTCGCGGGTCAGGAAGCCACCCTTCTTCAGCGGGCCGCGCAGTTCGGGCTCGTAATAGGTGAGCGCGCGGGAGATGCCGTGGCGCAGCGCGCCGGCCTGGCCGGAGAGGCCGCCGCCGGAAACGGTGCAGACCACGTCATACTGGCCGCTGCGGGCCGCCGCCGAGAACGGCTGCTGGATGATGAGGCGCAGCACGGGGCGGGCGAAATACACCTCGACGTCGCGCTCATTGACCAGGATCTTGCCGGTGCCGGGGCGCACCCACACGCGGGCGACCGCGTTCTTGCGCTTGCCGGTGGCGTAGGCGCGGCCCTGCTTGTCCAGCTTCTGGACATGCTTGGGGGCCTCAGCGGCCTGGGACTTCAGGGCTTCGAGCCCGTCGAGCGACTGGATGAGCTCAGCCATGATCAGATACCCACGTTCTTGCGGTTGAGCGCGGCGACATCGAGCGTCTCCGGCTGCTGGGCCTCATGCGGATGAGTGGCGCCCTTGTAGACACGCAGATTGCCCATCAGCTTGCGGCCGAGCGGGCCGCGCGCCAGCATGCGCTCCACCGCCTTCTCGACGACCCGCTCCGGGAACCGGCCTTCGAGGATGAACTTCGCGGTCCGCTCCTTGATGCCGCCGGGGAAGCCGGTGTGGTGGTAATACACCTTGTCATCGCGCTTGCGGCCGGTCAGCACCACCTTGTCGGCGTTGATGACGACGATGTTGTCGCCGCAATCGACGTGGGGGGTGTAGATCGCCTTGTGCTTGCCCTTCAGGCGGGTGGCGATGATGGTGGCGAGACGACCGACCACGAGGCCGGTGGCGTCGATCACCACCCACTTCTTCTGGATATCGGCGGGTTTTGCCGAAAACGTCTTCATGGGAAAATCCATATGCAAGGGCGCGGAGTACCCGCACCTCTCTCGTGGCGGGGTTCTAGACGAGCACCCGCGCAACGTCAATCCCGCACTATCTGATATTTCTATTAAAAATCAATGAGTTACGATTTAGGTATTTTAATACCACGTTCTAACCCCTTGAAATTCGCCCTCCGGCCCGCCGCTTTCGAGCGCGTGCGCCCCCTCCCCGTGTGCGCACCGGCGCACCATATGGCCGGCAGAAGCCCCGCCATCCACCCCCAGGAGGCCCCGTGAATCACGATTCCTATGACGACGCCTTCATCGCCGGCTGGCTCGGCCGCGTGCGCACCATCGCCGTGGTCGGCGCCAGTCCGAATCCGGCCCGCCCGAGCCATGGCGTCGCCCGCTTTCTCGCCGCGCACGGCTATACCGTGTTCGCCATCAATCCCGGCCAGGCCGGGCGCAACATCGCCGGGCTTCCCACCTATGCCCGCCTCGCCGATGTGCCCGAACCGATCGACATGGTGGACGTGTTCCGCGCGCCGGAATATCTCGCCGCCGTGGTGGCGGAATCGCTCGCGCTTTCGCCCCGCCCGCAGCTCATATGGAGCCAGCTCGGCGTGCGCGACGATGCCGCCGCCGCCACCGCGGAGGCGCAAGGCATCGCCGTCATTCAGGACCGCTGCCCCGCCATCGAGATTCCCCGGCTGCAGCTTCCGCGCCTCGCCTAGCCGCAATATCAACAGCCAACTTCCGCTGTTTAATTCTTTCTCCAGCCCTGTTGCGTTTTTTAGCCAAGGCGCGACACTACCTCCCAAGACGCCCGCCGCCGCGCACCGCTCGCGCGGCCGCCGAGCCGTCGACAGGAGAACGCCAATGACCGACGCCACCACTCCCGCCCCGGGCTTCGCCACCCTCGCCGTGCATGCCGGCGCCGCCCCTGACCCGACCACCAAGGCGCGCGCGACGCCGATCTACCAGACCACGTCGTTCGTGTTCGACGATGTCGACCACGCCGCCTCGCTGTTCGGGCTGAAGGCGTTCGGCAACATCTATACGCGCATCGGCAACCCCACCAATGCGGTGCTGGAAGAGCGCGTCGCGGCGCTGGAAGGCGGCACCGCCGCACTCGCGGTCGCGTCCGGCCATGCCGCGCAGCTGCTCACCTTCCAGACGCTGCTGACCCCCGGCGACGAGTTCATCGCCGCGCGCAAGCTCTATGGCGGCTCGATCAACCAGTTCAACCACGCCTTCAAGAGCTTCGGCTGGAACGTGGTCTGGGCGGATTCCGACGATGTCGCCTCCTTCGAGCGCGCCATCTCGCCGCGCACCAAGGCGATCTTCATCGAGTCGATCGCCAATCCCGGCGGCATCGTCACCGACATCGCCGCCATATCGAAGATCGCCAAGCGCGCCGGTGTGCCGCTGATCGTCGACAACACGCTGGCGACGCCCTACCTCATCCGTCCGTTCGAGCACGGCGCCGACATCATCATCCATTCCGCCACCAAATTCCTCGGCGGCCATGGCAATTCCATCGGCGGCGTCATCGTCGATGGCGGTTCCTTCGACTGGCTGCGCGAGGGGCGCTATCCCTTCCTCTCCCAGCCGCGCCCGGAATATGAGGGCGTGGTCATTGGCGAGACCTTCGGCAATTTCGCCTTCGCCATCGCCGCGCGGGTGCTTGGCCTGCGCGATCTCGGCCCGGCGCTGTCGCCGTTCAACGCTTTCCTGCTGCTCACCGGTATTGAGACCCTGCCGCTGCGCATCCAGCGCCATTGCGACAATGCGCTGGCGGTGGCGAAATTCCTCGCCGACCACCCGAAAGTGTCGTGGGTCAGCTATCCCGGCCTGCCGGGCGACCGTTATTACAACCTCGCCCAGCACTACACGCCGAAGGGCGCCGGTGCGGTGTTCACCTTCGGCCTCAAGGGCGGCTTCGAGGCCGGCGTGGCGCTGGTGTCCGGGGTGAAGCTGTTCTCGCACCTCGCCAATATCGGCGACACCCGCTCGCTCATCATCCACCCTGCCTCCACCACCCACCGCCAGCTCGCCGACGAGCAGAAGACGCTGGCCGGCGCCGGCCCGGATGTGGTGCGCCTGTCGGTGGGTATCGAGGACGCGGCGGACATCATCGCCGATCTCGAACAGGCGCTGGCAAACGCCTGATAAGCGCTGCTGAACGGGCGCCTGCGGGCGCAGCTCGGCCGATCTCGATCAGGCGCCCACGGGCGCCTGATTCACACCAAGGTTTCGCCAACCTTGCGGATCGTGAATGAATTGTGAGCGTGGCATGCGCGCCTCGCAGGGCTGGGATGCGGTATATTTCCTACCAAACAAGCAGGATGTCGAATATCTAGGCAACGGAATGATTAACGGACGTGCAGCTGCCGGGGATGCCCGGAGGCCGCGATCCGGTAACTAAAACCGATGGAGACTGACATGCTGCTTTGGGGCCTCGTTGCCAAGCAGATCCGCCGCTACCAGGCGTATCGCCGCACTCTCGTTGAGCTCTCCCAGCTCGACGACCGCACCCTCGCCGACATCAACGTGTCGCGTGGCGAAATCACCAGCGTTGCCCGTCGCGCCGCCGCTGCGGCGTGATGCGGCCTTGAGGCCGGACGCTGGCGTCTGACCGGACACATCGTCCACCTCACTGCACTGATCGTACGGCCCCGGAATTTTCCGGGGCCGTTCTTTTTTGCCCCCGTTCCGTGCTAAGCCGCGCGCGGATGTGTTGAGCAGCGGCAGGATATGAGCATCACCGAAAAGCGCCCGGTTCACATTGTCGGCGGCGGCCTCGCCGGCTGCGAAGCCGCCTGGCAGCTCGCCCGTCGCGGCACCCCTGTCGTGCTGCACGAAATGCGCCCGACGCGCGGCACCGATGCCCACAAAACCGACAGCCTGGCCGAACTCGTCTGCTCTAACTCCTTCAGATCAGACGATTCTTCCAATAATGCCGTCGGCGTGCTGCATGCCGAGATGCGCCGTCTCGGCTCGCTCATCATGGGCTGCGCCGACCATCACCAGATCCCCGCCGGTGGCGCGCTGGCGGTCGACCGTGACGGCTTTGCCGAGGCCGTCACCGCCGCCATTGCCGCCCATCCGCTGATCACGGTGGAGCGCGGCGAGGTCGCCGGCCTGCCGCCGGAGGCGTGGGACAGCGTCATCATCGCCACCGGCCCGCTCACCTCCCCGGCCCTCGCCGAAGCGATCCGCGCCCGCGCCGACGAGCAGGCGCTCGCCTTCTTTGACGCGATCGCGCCGATAATTCACTTTGATTCCATAGACATGAGCGTCTGCTGGTTTCAGTCGCGCTACGACAAGGCCGGCCCCGGCGGCACCGGCGCCGACTACATCAACTGCCCCATGGACAAGGCGCAGTACGAGGCCTTCGTCGCCGCCCTGGTCGCCTCCGATACCGTGCCCTTCCGCGAGTTCGAGGCCAACACGCCCTATTTCGACGGCTGCCTGCCGATCGAGGTGATGGCCGCGCGCGGCCCGGAAACGCTGCGCCACGGCCCGATGAAGCCGATGGGCCTGACCAACGCGCACAATCCGACGGTGAAGCCCTACGCCGTGGTCCAGCTGCGGCAGGATAACGCGCTGGGCACGCTCTATAATATGGTCGGCTTCCAGACCAAGACCCGCCATGGCGAGCAGACCCGCCTGTTCCGCATGATTCCGGGGCTGGAAAAGGCGGAATTCGCGAGGCTCGGCGGCCTCCACCGCAACACCTATCTCAACTCACCCCGCGTGCTCGACGCCACGCTGCGGCTGAAAGCCGAGCCGCGCCTGCGCTTCGCCGGCCAGATCACCGGCTGCGAAGGCTATGTGGAAAGCGCCGCCATGGGGCTGATGGCCGGCCTGTTCGCCAGCGCCGAGCAGCGCGGGGAGACCCCCGCCTTGCCGCCACCGACAACTGCCCATGGCGCCCTGCTCAACCACATCACCGGTGGCCATATCGAGAGCTTGGAGACCGGCCCGCGCTCCTTCCAGCCGATGAACGTCAATTTCGGCCTGTTCCCGCCTCTCGACGCTAACCCGACCCGCGACGCCGACGGCAACCGCCTGCGTGGCACGCAGAAGACGGTGGCCAAGAAGCAGGTCCTCGCCGCCCGCGCCCTTGCCGATATGGACGCCTGGGCCAAGGCCCACGCCGATGAGCCGAACGAGGCCGCCGCGTGAGCCTCACGGTCCCCGCCAAGGGCGGCGTGTTCGAGCTCGACACCGTGCTCAAGCGCGACACCTTCTCCACCATCGAGCGCGGCTTCTGGCGCGATGCCGCCGGCACCGTCTACCCGGCGGTACGGCGCAACTATGCCGAGGTGAAATGGTGGGTGAAGCCGCTCGCTCGCCACTTCGCCGCCCGCGAGGCGCGCGCGCTGATGCGTGCGGAGGGCAGCGGCCACACCGTGCCGGTCTATGCGCTGGAAGAGGGCTATCTGGTCCGCGGCTTTGTCGACGGCATCCCGCTGCAGATCGCCCGCCCGCGCGGCGACCGCGCCTATTTTGCCTCCGCCCGCAAGGGGTTGCGCGAGGTGCATCGGCGCAACATCGCCCATAACGATCTCGCCAAGCCGCAGAACTGGCTCTACGCCGCCGATGGCCGCGCGGTGCTGATGGATTTCCAGCTCGCCATGGTGTTCTCCCGGCGCAGCAAGGCCTTCCGCGTCGCGGCCTATGAGGACATCCGCCACTTCCTCAAGCAGAAGCGCAGCTACTGCCCCGAGGCGCTGACCGCGCGCGAGAAAAAGATTCTCGCCCGCAAGAGCCTGTTCACCCGCGTGTGGATGAAGACCGGCAAGAAGGTCTACAATTTCGTCACCCGCCGGCTGCTGAACTACCACGACACGGAGGGGCGCGGCCCGCGCGCCATGGAGCAGGGCCCGCGCATCGCCAGCGCGCTGGGCGAGGTCACGGGTGTGCGCCACGTGCATATCTGCGATTTCCCCACCGCCGGCCATTCCTTCGGGCTCTATGCCTTCGTCGAGGCGGAAGGCACCACTGAGGAAGCCTTGCGCGCGCATCTCGCGGCCCGCCTGCCGGATCTTCTGCCGCCGGAGCATCTCCAGCTGGTGCCGGCCCTCCCCCGCGACAAGGAAGGCGCGGTGCGCGACGACCTGCTACGTCTCGTGGCCCTCAATCAGCTCGATCAGCTCTCCCAGCTGCCGCGCGGGCCGGAGGAGGAGGCGGCGCTGACCGTCATCGTCCGCGAGCGCCGCAACCTGAGCGACCGCGTGCGCGGCGGCATCTAGATCATTTCACCGTTTCACGGAAACAGTGAAATGATCTAATTCTTTGTTTTATCGCGTTTTCTTCACGCGAACCGGTATCCACTTCGCTCGAAAGCGCTCTAGCCGGCTGGGCCGCCGCCCGCCTGCACCTTCAATTCGCGCACGAAGGCGTCGACCAGCGGCTGCTCGCCCTTGAGCCGCCGCGTGGCGGCGAAATGGGTGGTCTCGAAACCATAGGCCTCAGGCCGCAGCACCCGCATCTCTCCCCGCGCCACCCAGTCCTCGCCGATATGGCGCGGGAGATAGCCGATGAACCGGCCGGAGAGGATCATCATCACCTGCGCCTCCATCTGCACGATGGCGCCGCTCGCGCGCGGGTGGTTGACCCGGTAGAGGTCGTCGAGGTGGCGATAGCGCCGGACCGAGAACAACGCCTCCTCGATGCGGGCGTGGGTGATCTCGGCGCCTAGCAGCGCGAAGAGCGGGTGCGCGCGCCCGCAATAGAGCGCCTGCGCCTCGCGGTTGAGCGGCACATAGGTAAGGCCCGGCACCTTCTGCGAGAATGGCCCGACCACGAGGTCGCGCGCCCCGTCCATCAGCGCCCGCTCCAGCACCAGCGGCGTGCCGAGTTCGAGATCGACGAACACCTCGGACGCATAGGCCATGTAGCGCGACAGCGCCGTCTGCAACCCGAGCTGCGGGTTGGTGACGACGCCATCGACAATGCCGATCCGCAGCCGGCCCACCAGCCGGCGCTGGTCCTGACCGATGCGGCCGTGGAAGGCGTCGATGTCGTCGAACAGCCGCTTGGCGGCGGCGAGGGTCGATTCGCCGAACGGCGTCAGCCGAAAGCCGGCCCGCCCGCGCTCGCACAGCTGCCCGCCCAGCTTGCGCTCCAGTGCCGCGAGATGGGTGGAGAGCGTGGACTGCGACAGGTTGAGCGCGATCTGCGCGTCCTGAAAGCCGCCCTCCTCCGCGAGCGTGACGAAGACGCGCAATAGCCGCAGGTCGATATTGTCGAGACGGCGCATCCGCCCTCCACTTACATCGACCTTTGCCGATGTATCTTTCCATTAATTCCGATTTCTCTTGATGTGAAGATGCGCCAGCATGTGGGGCCAAAGGGAGCCCACCGTGCCCGTCTTCCCCCGCCTGACCCGGTCCCGCCCATGAGCCTCGACGGCATTTCCGGCCGCACCGTGCTGGTCACCGGTGCTAGCCGCGGCATCGGCCTCGGCATCGCCCGCGCCTTCGCGGCGGCGGGAGCAGAACTGCATATGCTGGCTGATGACGAGGCGATCACCGAGGTCGCCGAACGCCTTGGCGCGCGCGGCCACCGCGCCGACATCACCGTCGCCGAGGAGGTGGCGGCGGTGGCGGAAGCGATCCCTCATCTCGACGTTCTGGTGAATAATGCCGGGCTGGAGCGCGTCACCCCTCTGGACGACCTGAGCACCGACAACGAAGCGATTTTCCGCCGTGTGGTGGAAATCAATGTCGTTGGCACGTTTCTCGTCACCCGCGCCCTGCTGCCCCGCCTCGCGCACGGCGGGCGCATCATCAACACCGCCTCCATCTGGTCGCGCAGCGCCGAGCAGCTGTTCGGCGCCTATGTCGCCTCCAAGCACGCGGTGATCGGCCTCACCAAGACCTGGGCCAAGGAGCTCGGGCCGCGCGGCATCACCGTCAACGCCGTCTGCCCCGGCTGGGTGCGCACGGAAGCCTCGCTGCGTTCCCTCCACGCCATGGCGGCGCGTACCGGCCTCGCGCCCGAGGTGCTGCTGGAGGAAATCGTCGCCGCGCAGATTCTGCCGGGTTTCATGGACCCGGAAGATGTGGCGGGTACATATCTCTTCCTCGCCTCGGACCTGGCGGCCAACATCACCGGCCAGAGCCTCGGGGTCGATCGCGGAGAACTGCCATGGTAGCCCACCACAAGGACCACCCCCACCGGGATTTGCGCGTCATTGTCACCGGCGCGGCAAGCGGCATCGGCCGGGCGAGCGCGGACGCGCTGTGCGCCGCCGGCGCCAAGGTCATCGGTTTCGATCTTCATCCCCCACCCGACGAGACCCGCTGGCCGACCATTCTGGTGAACGTCGCGGACGAAGCCTCGGTCATTGGCGGCATGGACGCAGCCGTGGCGGAACTGCGCGGGCTCGATGTCATCGTCAACTGCGCCGGCATCTGCGAGGAGACGCTGCTGGCGAGCCTTGATATCGCGACCTATGAGCGGATGGCGGCGGTCAATGTGCGCGGGCCGATGCTGATGGCGCGCGAGGCACTGTCCCGCTTCAGCAGTGAAGGTCCGGTGCGCGGGCGCATCATCAACATCGCCTCCGAACTCGCCTATCTCGGCCGCGCCGGCTTCTCCGGCTATGCCGGCACCAAGGGCGCCGTCCTCGCCCTCACCCGCTCCTGGGCGCGGGAACTCGGGCCGGACATTCTGGTCAACGCCATCGCGCCCGGGCCGGTCGACACGCCGTTGCTCGACTTCGCCAATCTGAGCGAAGAATTGAAGCGGCTGGAAACCGGCAACCCGTCCGGCCGCGTCGGGCGGCCGGAAGAGGTCGCGCAGGCGGTTCTCTTCCTGGCGAGCCGCACCACCACCTTCATCACCGGCCAGTGCATCAGCGTCGATGGCGGCGCGGCGATGCACTGAACGGGCACGCCATCACACTCAGGGGGACCGCATGGTCGACAGCGTACGTCTCGACGAACTCAGCTGGCCGGAATTCGCGGCGAAAATGGCCGCCGGCGCGCCGGTGTTCCTGCCGCTCGGCTCCACCGAGCAGCATGGCCCGCATCTTCCGCTCAATGTCGATGTCGTGCTGCCCACCGGCGTGTGCGAGCGCATCGCTCGCGAGGTGGGCGGCCTCGTCGCCCCCACCGTCGCCTATGGCTGCAAGTCGATGCCGCGCTCGGGCGGCGGCGAGCAGTTCCCCGGCACGCTGAGCGTCGATGCCCACACCTTCGCGCTGGTCGTGCGCGACGTGATCCGCAACCTTGTCCGCCAGGGGGTGCGGCGTCTGGTGGTGGTCAACGGCCATTACGAGAACCTCTGGCCGTCGGTGGAAGGGCTGGACCTCGCCCGGCGCGAGATCGCCCGCGACGGCATCACCGACCTCACCGTGATGCGGTTGGAATATTGGGACTTCGCCCAGCGCGCGACGCTGGAGGGCATCTTCCCCGCCGGTTTCCCCGGCATTGAGCTGGAACATGCCAGCCTGATGGAAACGTCGCTGATGCTGGTGCTGCGGCCCGACCTTGTGGAGATGGACAAGGCGCCTTCCGACGGCCCGGCGACCTTCCCGCCCTATGACCGCTTCCCGGTGCCGGACGATTTCGGTCTGCCGCCCTCCGGCGTGCTGGCGGTCGCCACCGGCTCGACCGTCGAAAAGGGCGAGGCGCTAATGGCCGATTACGTCACGCACATCTCCGCCGCCGTCCGCAAGGAGTTCGGGCTTTAGGCCCGAACGCACGCATCAGGTTCCGACATGACCAACGCCTTCGAACCGCTCGATTCCGGCACTGTCCCGCGCTTCGCCGGGCTTCCCACCTTCATGCGCCTCCCGGTGGCCGAGCCCTCCCAGGTCGACATCGCCATCATCGGCGTGCCCTTCGACCTCGGCACCACCAACCGCGCCGGCACCCGCCATGGCCCGCGCGAATTGCGGAACCAGTCGAGCCTGATGCGCCGCGTGCATCATGTCACCGGCCTGTCGCCCTATGACCGCGCCCGCGTCGCCGATTGCGGCGATGTCATCATCGATCCCTTCGACCTGATGCGCTCGCTCGACATCATCACCGCTCATTACGAGGCCGTGCGGGCGGCCGGCGCGCTGCCGTTGACCGCCGGCGGCGACCATCTCATCAGCCTGCCGATCCTGCGCGGGCTGGCGAAGAACGGCCCCGTGGGCCTCATCCAGTTCGATGCCCATTCCGACACCTATGACAGCTTCTTCAATGGCAGCCGCTACACCCACGGCACGCCGTTCCGCCGCGCCATCGAGGAAGGGCTGGTCGATCCCAAGCGCTTCGTGCAGATCGGCCTGCGCGGGGCCATCTCCGACGCCGGCAATTATGATTACGCCCGTGAAATGGGCGTGCGCATCATCTTCATCGAGGAGTTCATGGAGCGTGGCGTCGCCGATGTGATGGCGGAAGCACGCGCCATTGTCGGCGACGCGCCGACCTATGTGACCTTTGACATTGACGGCATCGACCCGTCGCAGGCGCCGGGCACCGGCACGCCGGAAATCGGCGGCTTCTCCACCCGCGAGGCTCAAGCGATGGTGCGCCTGCTCGACGGGCTGGACATCATCGGCGCCGATCTCGTCGAGGTGGCGCCGCCCTTCGATCCCTCTGGCCTCACCGCCCTCACCGGCGCCACTATCCTGTTCGAACTGCTCTGCGTCCTCGCCGGCGCGGTCGAGAAGAAGGGCGCGCGCTGATGGCTCACGGTTATGAGGGCGGCCGGCTCGATCTTCCCTTTGTCGGCATCTGCACCTTCGGCAAGTACCCGCTGCAGCTCGACTGGGACAAGATCGACGCCGATGTCGCCATTGTCGGCGCGCCGTTCGATCTCGGCACGCAATGGCGCTCGGGCGCTCGCTCCGGCCCACGTGCCATCCGCGAAGCCTCGACGCTGTTCTCCTTCGGCCACGCCGGCGCCTACGACCACGAGGACGACGTCACCTACCTCGCGGCGGACGCCACCCGCATCGTCGATATCGGCGATGCGGACATGATCCACACCGACACCGAGGGCAGCCACGCCAATATCGAGTTGGCCGTCCGCAAGATCCTTGCCGCCGGTGCCCTCCCCGTGGTGCTCGGCGGCGACCATTCGATCAATATTCCCTGCATCGAGGCGTTCTCCGAGCAGGAGCCGATCCACATCGTCCAGTTCGACGCCCATCTCGACTTCGTCGATGAGCGCCACGGCGTGCGGCGCGGGCATGGCAACCCGCTGCGCCGCGCGGCGGAAAAGCCTTATGTCACCGGCCTCACCCAGCTCGGCATCCGCAACGTTTCCTCCACCGCACGCGAGGGCTATGAGGCGGCCCGCGCCATGGGCTCGGACATCCTCTCCGTCCGCCAGATCCGCAAGCTCGGCACGGAAGCGGTGCTGGCGCGTATTCCCGCCGGCAAGCGCTATTACGTCACCATCGACATTGACGGCTTCGACCCCTCCATCGCGCCCGGCACCGGCACGCCGAGCCATGGCGGCTTCACCTATTACGAAGTGCTCGAACTGCTGGACGGGCTGACCAAGCGCGGCACCGTCGCGGGTGTCGACCTGGTCGAGGTGGCGCGGGAATATGACCCCGGCGGCGTCACCTCCATCCTCGCCGCCCAGTTGCTGCTCAACTTCATCGGCCGGATTCTTCACAACAGGGGCTCTTGAATACCGTTCGGCGCGGCCAATCTTGTCCCTGTTGGCGCCCGGCAGTGCCGCTGCCGGGCCACCCCAGGAAGAGGGTTCCCTATGTCTGACCACAAGACCGCAAATGACGTTCCGTCCAATGCCAAGAAGGTCGCCATCGACCTGCTCAACGCCAATCTCGCCGCCGGCATCGACCTCGCACTGGCGGTCAAGCAGGCGCATTGGAACCTGAAGGGCCCGCAATTCATCGCCGTGCATGAAATGCTCGACGGCTTCCGCACCGAGCTCGACGACCATAACGACACCATGGCCGAGCGTGTGGTTCAGCTGGGCGGCACGGCGCTAGGAACCACGCAGACCGTTGCGGACGGCACTCCACTGAAGGCCTACCCGACCGACATCTACGCCATTCCCGACCATCTGGCGGCCCTGGCCGAGCGTTTCGGAGCGGTGGCGAACAATGTGCGCAAGGCGATCAATGAGTCCGATGACGCCGGCGACCCAACCACTGCCGACATCTTCACCGCCGCCTCGCGCTCCCTCGATAAAGCGCTCTGGTTTCTCGAATCGCATCTCGAAACCCCGCGATGAGAGTCCGCGCCCTGGGCCTGGCAGGGATGAGGCCATCTCCCCCCGAACACTTTGCAATGCCGCGCCTATGTGGCGACGGTTTTCCGTGGACCGGGGCGCTCCTCTCATAAATCCGTTGGCGACCGCCGCATTTTCTCAATAATCTGCTGGCCACATCATCGGCGTCTGCTGCGTGACCGTTCGGGGACGGTCGCGAAATCAGTCATCGATTACGGGGATGGGGACACAGCTATGAGGTCGACTGCACGGAAAGCTGCCCAGGCGGCGGAGACGGCCGGAGACTCCGACGCCCCGGAGGAGGCCTTTCCGGCGGCCGCTTCGTTGGATGGGCCCGCAGGTAGCGCCCAGGTCACCCCCTTAGACATCGGGCGGCTGATCGAGCGGGCTCATCGCCGCTTCCTAGATGTACTGCGTGCCGAGCTCACCCGCCTTGGCGTGGACGACATCAGCCCGTCGCAGGTGATGCTGCTGTTCAATATCGGCAATGACGAACTGTCTGTCCGCGACCTGCTGGAGCGCGGGCACTATCTCGGCTCGAATGCGTCCTACAATCTCAAGCAACTTGTAGATGCGGAATATGTGCATCGCGCCGCCTCCCAACGCGACCGCCGCTCGGCCCGGCTGCGACTGACGACAAAGGCGCAGAGCCTGTGTGACGCTATTCGCGCCACACATGACGGCCGACCCGCCGGCTCACAACCCGCGCAGGACGACGAGAGTGACGACCTCACCGTCGCCTATGGTGTCCTCCGGCGACTGGAACTGCACTGGACGGGCGCCCTGCGTTAGCCGAGCGCCGTCGCCGCCGACCGGGGGTGCGCTGCGCCGTCAGGTAATCACGGTCGGAGCGCTGCGGCCGGTGCGCCCCTCAATATCCGGCAGATCGCGAGCGATCTGCACCAAGCCGGCGAGCGCGTCCTGGGTGTCGAGATCGTGCCGGGCGGCGTCGGGCTCAAAGCGTTCGAGATAGATGCGCAGCGTCGCGCCAGCGGTCCCCGTCCCCGACAGGCGGTAGACGATCCGCGAGCCGTCGTCGAAGAACACGCGAATGCCCTGCTTCGTGGTCACCGAACCATCCACCGGGTCACGGTAGGCAAAATCGTCGGCGCGCTCCACGGTGAGCCCGTTGATGACAGTGCCCGGCAAATTCTCCAGCCGCGCCCGCAGATCGGCCATCAGCGCATCGGCGGCGGCGCTATCGACTTCCTCGTAATCGTGGCGGGTGTAATAGTTGCGCCCATAGGCCTGCCAGTGCTCAGCAACGATTTCCGCGACACTCTGACGGCGCACGGCGAGGATGTTGAGCCACATCAGCACGGCCCAGAGACCGTCCTTCTCGCGCACATGGTTGGAGCCGGTGCCGAAGCTCTCCTCCCCGCACACGGTGGCGAGCCCGGCGTCGAGCAGATTGCCGAAGAACTTCCAGCCCGTCGGCGTCTCGTAGCACGTAACGCCAAGCTTCGCGGCCACACGATCCGCCGCCCCGCTGGTCGGCATGGAGCGGGCGATGCCGGTGATGCCGGCCTTGTAGCCCGGCGCGAGATGCGCATTGGCGGCGATGATGGCGAGCGAATCCGAGGGCGTGACGAAGCGGCCGCGGCCGATGATCATGTTGCGGTCGCCATCGCCATCGGAAGCCGCACCGAACTCCGGCCCCTCCTCCGACATGACGAGGTCGCAGAGTTCCTTGGCGTGGACGAGGTTCGGGTCGGGGTGATGACCGCCAAAATCCGGCAGTGGCGTGCCGTGCATCACCGTGCCCGGGCGGGCGCCCAGCGTTTCCTCCAGAATAGCGGTGGCGTAAGGGCCCGTCACCGCGCTCATCGCGTCGAAACGCATGGTGAAGCCGGAGGCGAACAGGTCGCGGATCGCGTCGAAATCGAACAACTCACCCATCAGCTCCGCATAGTCCTCGACGGGGTCGATGACATCGACCACCATGTCGCCAAGGCGCGTGATGCCGAGCGTGTCGAGGTCGACATCGTCGCCGTCGAAGATCCGGTACTCGCGGATCGTCTTGCTCCGCTCGAAGATCGCGTCGGTCACATGCTCCGGCGCCGGGCCACCATTGCCGATATTGTACTTGATGCCGAAATCGCCTTCCGGCCCGCCGGGATTATGGCTCGCGGAAAGGATGATGCCGCCAAACGCTTCGTGCTTGCGGATGACGCAGGACGCGGCGGGAGTGGAGAGAATGCCACCCCTGCCCACCAGCACCCGGCCAAATCCGGCCGCCGCCGCCATTTTGAGCACGATCTGGATCGCCTCGCGGTTGTAGAAGCGCCCGTCGCCGCCGATCACCAGCGTCTCGCCCTCGAAGGCATCAAGGCTGTCGAACAGCGCCTGCACGAAGTTCTCGATGTAGTGCGGCTGCTGGAACACCGGCACCTTCTTGCGCAGGCCCGACGTGCCCGGCTTCTGGCCCTCATACGGCGTAGTGGCGACGACGCGGATCATGCTCGCTCCCGGACTTTGCTCAACCCATCCCCGACAGCCACAGCCGCGCCGGGATCATTAGACGTTTGGGAAAGAGCCCGGTTCCACAGAGGGAGCCGGGCCAGGGTGGACCGTCACTTGCCGACGAGATGGCGCAGCAGCCCGGCCGCCGAGGTCGAGACGCTGTCCGGCGCCACGCCGCTTTCCACGGCAGGCAGCAAGGTGCTGGCGAGTTCCTTGCCGAGTTCGACGCCCCACTGGTCGAAGCTGTTGATGTTCCACACCGCACCCTCGACGAACACGCGGTGCTCATACAGCGCGATGAGGCGCCCGAGCGTGTAGGGATCGAGCGTCTCATAGGCGATCGTCACCGAGGGGCGGCTGCCGGTGAAGACGCGGTGCGGGGCGATCTTGTCGGCGGCGACCTCGTCACGGCCCGCGGCGATGAGCTGCGCCTTGGCCTCTTCCAGCGAGCGCCCGCGCATCAGCGCCTCGGACTGGGCGAGGCAGTTGGCGATCAGCATCGCATGCTGACGCTTCAGCCCCGGCTCGGTCTCTTCGGCATGGCCCTTTGCGGCGATCAGGAACTCGACCGGGATCGGGCTGGTGCCCTGGTGGATCAGCTGGAAGAAAGCGTGCTGGCCATTCGTCCCCGGCTCGCCCCAGACCACAGGGCCAGTGTCATGCGCCACCGTCTGGCCGTCGAGCGTCACATGCTTGCCGTTGCTCTCCATGTCGAGCTGCTGGAGATAGGCCGGCAGCCGCGCCAGATGCTGGTCATAAGGGATGACCGCGCGAGTGGCATAGCCGCACACGTCGCGGTGCCAGAGGCCCACGAGAGCCAGCAGGACGGGGAGGTTCTTCTCCAGCGGCGCGGTACGGAAATGCGTGTCCATCGCGTGGCCGCCGGCCAGGAAGCGGCGGAAATGCGCTTCGCCCACCGCGATCATGACCGGCAGGCCGATGGCCGACCACACCGAATACCGCCCGCCGACCCAGTCCCAGAAGCCGAAGACGCGGTCCGGCGCGATGCCGAACGCAGCGACCTTGTCCAGGGCGGTGGACACGGCCGCGAAATGGTTCGCCACCGCCGCCTCACCCAGCGCCTCGACAATCCAGTGGCGGGCGCTGGCGGCGTTCGCCATCGTCTCCTGCGTGGTGAAGGTCTTGGAGGCGACGATGAACAGGGTGGACGCCGGATCGAGCCCCTTCACCGTGTCGTAGAGATGGGCGCCGTCGACATTGGAGACGTAATGCGCGCGCGGGCCGTCATGATAGGGCGTCAGCGCGATGGTCGCCATGACCGGCCCGAGGTCCGAGCCGCCGATGCCGATATTCACCACATCGGTGATCGGCTTGCCGGTCCAGCCCTTGAGCGCGCCGGAGCGGATGCCCTCGGCGAAGGTCGCCATGGCGGCGAGAACCGAGGCGACATCGGCGCGCACATCCTGCCCGTCGACGACGAGCGGCGTCTCGCCGGGATCGCGCAGCGCGGTGTGCAGCACCGCCCGGTCCTCGGTGAGATTGATGTGCACGCCGGAGAACATCGCCTCGCGCTTCGCCTCGACGCCAGCGGCGCGGACGAGGCCAAGCAGCAGGCCGAGCGTGTCCGCCGTCAGCGAGCATTTGGAGAAATCGAGCAGCATGTCCTCGAAAGAGGCGGAGAAGCGCGCGAAGCGGTCGGCATCGGCGGCGAAGAGGTCCGCCACCTTTTGCTCGGCGCGGGAAGCATGGTCGGCGGCCAGAGCCTTGAAGACATCCTCGGTCGCTGCGCTCATCTCATCCTCCAGACGGTCCCCTCGCGGGACATTACTCGGTACGGCCCGGCTCGCTCCGGCCCATGCTCGCCTTCACCGCCTCGATCAGTTGCTTGAGGGTGAACGGCTTCGGCAGGAAGCCGAAATCCGCGCCCTCCGGCAGATTCTTGGCGAAGGCTTCCTCGGCATAACCCGACATGAATATCACCTTGATGTCGGGATGGCTGGGGCGCAACTCCTTCAATAGCGTCGGGCCGTCCATTTCCGGCATCACCACGTCGGAAAGGATCAGTTCGACCTCGCCGGGGTGCTGCGCCATCACTTCCAGCGCCTCGACACCGGAACCGGCCTCCAGCACGTGATAGCCGCGCGAGGCCAGCGCCCGAGCCGCGAAGGCCCGCACAGCTTCCTCGTCCTCCACCAGCAGCAGCGTGCCGCGTCCTGTGAGGTCGGCGGCCTTCGCCGGGGCGTCGGGCTCGGGCGCACGCGGCGCCAATTCCGCGGCGTCGGGCACATGGCGCGGCAGGAAGACACGGAACACCGAGCCGCGTCCCACTTCGCTCTCCACCTGCAGCGTGCCGCCCGTCTGCTTGACGATGCCATAGACGGTTGAGAGCCCAAGGCCCGTGCCCTTGCCGACTTCCTTGGTGGAGAAGAAAGGCTCGAAAATTTTGTCGAGAATGTCAGGCGGAATGCCGGTGCCGGTGTCGGCCACCTCCACCAGCACATGGTCAGCCTCCGGCAGGCCGGCCTCGGCGTAGGAAGCGGCCTGCGCAGCGCCGACATTCGCGGTGCGGATGGCGAGCGTGCCGCCGGCCGGCATGGCGTCGCGGGCATTGACGGCCAGATTGACGATGACCTGCTCGAACTGGTTGAGGTCCGCCTTCACCGGCCACAGGTCCCGTCCTTCCTTCACCTCCAGTTTGATGGTCTCGCCGAGCAGGCGGCGCAGCAGCATGGTGAGGTCGCTCATCACGTCGCCGAGCCGGAGCACCTGCGGGCGTAGCGTCTGGCGGCGCGAGAAGGCGAGAAGCTGACGCACCAGCCCCGCCGCGCGATTGGCGTTCTGCTTGATCTGCATCACGTCCTGGAAGGACGGATCGGTGGGGCGCGCATTGGCAAGCAGAAGGTCCGAATAGCCGATGATGGCGGTCAGCACATTGTTGAAATCGTGCGCTACGCCGCCGGCGAGCTGGCCGACCGCCTGCATCTTCTGCGACTGGGCGAATTGCGCTTCCAGCGCCCGCTGTTCGGTGGTCTCGATGACATAGACGATCGCCGCCTCGCGGGCGGCGCCGCCATCCTCCACCGAAGCGAAATAGAAGCGCGCCGACCGCCCGCCCTCGCGCTCCAGCACGATATCGAGCGGTGCCGACGGCGCCTGCCCCTGCACCGCCGCCGTCAACGCGCCCCGCAGCGGCGCCCGGGCCGGCTCGGGCACGAGATCGACAATGTGCCGCCGCTCATCCTCGCGGCCGCCGAACAGCCGGGCGAACATCGCATTGGCACGCACGACGCGGCCTTCGGCATCGACCTCGGCAATTGCGATGGGCGAATTGTGGAAGAACCGGGCGAACCGCACCTCGGCCGCGCGGGCGGGATCGGCGGCATTGTCCTCGCGCGAGCGGTTGACCACCAGCGTACGCGAGGCGCCCGGCGTGCCGTCGGAGGCATAGGCGACGCGATGCCAGAGGCGGACCGGAAGAGGCTGGCCATTCTTGCGCCGCAGGTCGAGATCGAGCACTTCGGTACGCACACCGCCCGGAAGAGGCGCCATGCCGGTGAGCAGCGCCGCCGCCGGCCCCGGCACGATGTCGCCGACCGTGAGCCCGCCGGGACCGAATTCGGCGAGGTCGTAGCCGAGCCAATCCACCAGCGTGGCATTGATGTAGTGGATGGCCCCACCGGCCGCCGAGAAGAAGCCGGCCGGTGCGTGGTCGAGATAGTCGATGGCGTGCTGCAGTTCGAGAAAGGCGCTCTCCTGCCGCTCCCGCTCGCGTGTCAGGTCGCTCACCGTCCACACGGCACAGCGCACGCCCTTCCCCGCCGCCGCCGGGCGGGCGCCGAGGCGGAGCCAGCGCACGGGCTGGCCGGGAACCGCATGACGCACCTCCTCGACGGAGGCGCGCCCCTCGCGCACGCTTTGGGCGAGGCGATAGACCGCCTCCGACACATCGGGGTCGCTGGTGAACAGCCGCTCGACCGGTCGCGCTTCCTGCAGGGAGGCCGCGCCCGTGATCTCGCAATAGCGCGGATTGGCATAAAGCACCCGCCCAAGCGTATCGACGATGCTGACGCCCTCGGGACCGCTATCGACGATTCGTCGCGCCAGCTCGTCGCGCAGGTCCGGCGCGCCGAAGCGCAGCAAGCCCGCCGCATAGGCGAACAGGGCGAAAACGCCGACGACCGCAAGGACGGTGAGCAGCCCGATGATCCACGGGTCGGCCCGGTCGCGGCCCAACAGCAGGAGCGACACCACCGCGCCGACCAGCGCGAGCGCAACAAGCAGCACCAGCCGGATGCTGCCGCCGATCTCGGTTCGGTCGAGGGTGGGATCGTCGCGTCCGCCGTCCGCCATGTTCAAGCCAGGAGCCTTCCGCTGCCGCCGCCGACGCCGCGCAGCGAGGCGATTCAACCTGTCCTTCTTGGTGCCTGACCCGCTCCCCCGGGGCAAGGCCCGATTGGGCTTATCCGCCGCACGCAGCGATCTAAGCCGTGCGCGGAACGGCGGAATTGAGGCCGGGACTTGCCGGAAAGGCCCTGACGCGACACAAAGGACGGATGTGATCGGTCTGTGCGACGCCAGCGCAGGCCCGCCCTGCAGGAGATGTGGCGCATGATGGATGTACTGTCCGGTCTCGGACCCTACACCGTACCGATCCTCGCCCTGGCCGGGTTGATCGTGCTGGCGGGACTCGTGGTGTTTCTGGGCCGCCTGACACGGCGCAACCGGAGCCAGCGCATGGTCGCCGGTCACCGGCTCGCCGTCATCGACCATATCCAGATCGACGAAACCCGCCGCCTCGTGCTGATCCAGCGCGACGATGTCCAGCATCTGGTCGTGCTGGGCGGAGGCAGCGACTTCCTGGTGGAGAGCGGCATTGCCGCCGTCCACGCCCGGGCGCCGCAACACCCTTCCCTGGCCGCGCGGGCTGTCGACCCGGTGCGCGTGCCCGAGCCGGCACGGCCGGACACCGCGCCGCATCACGAGCCGTTGCGTCCCGAGCTGGCGCGGACCCCGGACCACCCGCCGCTCGATCCTCACCGTTTCGACCCACGACCCGGCGATCTCCACCGCCCCTCCCCGCGAACCGAACCGCTGCGCGAGGCACGCCCGCCGCGCGAGGCACCGCCGCCTTCCCCGGCAGCAGCGCGTGCGCCGCGCGCCACCCCCTTGCCGCCCGAGGCGCGCGGACCGGTGGATCCCCGCCCGCCGATGATCTCGCGCGGCCCGGCCCGCGACATCGGCGCGGAGCCAGCTCCCCTCACGCCCGGTCCGGCGGTTTCGCCGGGCCCGGTCGCCGGCCCGCCCTTTGCCCGCCGCCCGCTGGAACCGCGCGCGCCCGAGATGGCGGAGGCTCCCCGCACATCGCCGCTGCTGGCCCCGCTGCCGCACGCGCCGGGCGTCGCTCCGGTCGCGACTCGCGCCGAACCTATCAGCGCTCCCGAGCCTGACACCGGCGCGCGGGTCACTGTAAAGGTCGACCCGCTGTTTGCCGGTATGGCAGAGCATCTGGAGGAGACGCTGCGGCGTCCGCCCGTGGCCGACGCCGAGCCTGTTCGGCCGCCCGTCGCCGCCTCGCCGCTCGGTTCGCCGGCCTTCGAACGCGCGCTGGAAAAGGCGATCGATCGTCCGGGGCGCTCCGCCACGCCGCCGGCTCACGCGGCGCTCGCGCCTATGCCTCACCCGGCGGTCCCTGTCCATGCGACGCCCGTTGTCTCCCCTGCGGCCGTCGCGGCACCCGTAGCGGAAATGGCGCCTGTCCCACCCGTGCGGGCACCGCTGACCGGCGCGCCGGTCGTCAAGCCGCCCGTCGTGGCGGCCGACGCGGCAGCGCCGGAGGTACGCCTGGACACCAATGCGGAGAATGCGCCCGCCGTGCCCGCGGCGTCGGTCCGTGCGATCGACATGTTCGCCCCGGAAATCCAGCTGCCCGACGAGGCCACATCTCGTCCGGGCGAGGAGGTGGACCTGTTCGAGGAGGAAATGGCGAGCCTCCTCGGCCGCAACCGCCGCCCCTGAGCCGCAGGACGCTAGCGCGAACAAAGGAAAAGGGCGGCCCGTCATCCGGGCCGCCCTTTTCATATCCCCTCGCCGCCCTCTCAACGAGGCCGGCAAATGCACGACCGCATCAATCCTAGTCGTCGCGATAGACGCGCTCGCGGCGTTCATGCCGCTCCTGCGCTTCGATCGACAATGTCGCGATCGGACGGGCCTCGAGGCGCTTGAGCGAGATCGGCTCGCCGGTCTCCTCGCAATAACCGTAGGAGCCGTCATCGATACGTTCCAGCGCGGATTCGATCTTCGCGATCAGCTTACGCTGGCGGTCGCGAGCCCGCAGCTCGATGGCGCGGTCGGTTTCGGACGAGGCGCGGTCGGCAATGTCCGGGTGGTTCTGATTCTCGTCCTGAAGGTGCTGAAGCGTCTCTTTCGCCTCGCGCAGGATGTCTTCCTTCCACTGCAGCAGCTTGTGGCGGAAATACTCCCGCTGCCGCTCATTCATGAAAGGCTCGTCCTCGCGGGGGCGATACTCTTGGTCGATCTCAACCGACATCGGCCTTGGTCCTCGTTTTCCGGGGGCACCCCTATCGGGGGCAGCTTATATCGCCACGCCCCGCGCCGCACAACACCTCACAGCGTCATGCGCTCGACACAAAATGCCGGATTTTTCAGCAGGTTGAGCGCCCAAACGAGGCAGGGAGCCGTTACGGCTCCCAAGCGCGGGCCGGGCCCGCGCCGCAAGGGGAAGCGCGCCGGTAGCCCGGCCCGCGCAACTACTCGAAACCGAGGAAGAACGTGTAGGCGAGCGAGACGCCGGCCTGGAACTGGTTGCGGTCGCCGTTCTGCACAACGAGCGGGCTGTCGGCCGCGTCGTCCATCAGATATTTGTACTCGGCGAAGATCGAGCCGGTGATGTTCTCGGTGAAGCGCTTCACCACCTGCCCGCCGAAGCCCACGGAATAGATGCCGCCACCGGCCTTATAGGGCGTCAGCGGGTTGCCGAGCGCCTGGGCGAAGGTCGCCTCGGCCGGGGTGATTCCGTAATAAGTGTCGGTATAGCCCGAGCTGGCCAGCGTCATGCGCGGGCCGGCCGACAGGGTGACACCCCAGAGTTCCGGGCTGAAATGAATGGCGTCGACAGCGAAGTCCGCCACCACGCCCTCGAAGCCGCCGAAGCCATAGCGGACATCGCCGCGCAGGCGCAGCCAGTCCATCGGGAACCACTGGGCGTAGCCGCCGACCTGGTAGGCATAATCGATGTTGGACATGCCACGCAGGGCATCGGAGCTGGACGAATCCCGCTTCCAGGTCATCGTGCCGGTGATACCGGCCTCGAACACGCCGTTGTCGAACAGCGCGATGCTCGGATTGTCGTTGAAGCTCTTGAACTGGCTCAGCCGGTCCGCACGGTTGATGCTGATGATCGGCTTGAAGCCGAACTCATAGTCATCCGAACCCATCCAGGTCGGCACGCCCATCACATAGCCGCCGAGCGTGACCGTCCACTGGCGATCGCGCGATTCGGTCGGCGCGTAGGTCGGGTCGCCCTTGTAGGTCATGTCGGCCGCATGGGTGATCGACGCCGTAAGGCCGAGCGTTCCCGCAACAACCACGACACTGGCGAAGCCGACTGACCGCATTGCAACCATCCTATGAAACCGACAGCCTCTTCCTTACAGCAGGTTAGCACGCAAGTGGTTGCCGAAAAGTCACTTAATGCCCGTCAATCATTAAGGCGGCAGCTCCTGCGGATACTCGCACCACCGGATTTCGCACCTATATGTCCGTTACGTCCCCTCCTCCGCTCATGGATTATGATGCTGCGCCTCATCCTTCTGCGTCACGCCAAGTCCGCCTGGCCGGACGGGGTCGCCGACATCGACCGCCCCTTGGCCCCGCGTGGCCTGCGCGCCGCCACCGCCATCGGCGCCTACATGGCGCAGGAGGAACTGCTTCCTGCTCGCATCTTCGTCTCGCCCTCACGCCGCACCATCGCGACCTGGGAGATTGTGAGCCGCGACTGGCCGGCGCATCCGTTGCCAGCCTATGAGCGCAGCATCTATGAGGCGCCCGCTGCCAATCTGATGCGTCTCGTAACGGCGCAGAACGAGGCGTCGCCCCTGATGCTCGTCGGACACAATCCCGGCATGGAGGACTTCACCACTCTGCTCCTGCGCCGCGAGCAGCGGGCCAAGGTTCTACCGAAATTTCCCACAGGCGCCCTAGCGGTCATCGATGTGCCGGTAGCGAACTGGGCCGATATCGAGCCTGGCATCGGCACGCTGGAACGATTCGTCACGCCGCGTGCGCTCGGGGTGACGAAGGAGAAGGACTAGCCGTGGCCTCTCGCCTGGAATGGCTGCTGGATGAAGCGCGCCTCACCGCGCAGACCCTGATCGACCGCGCCGAGGACCTCGCCAGCCCGACGCTGCGGCTCGGCATCACCGGTCTGTCGCGGGCGGGAAAGACGGTGTTCACCACAGCCCTTATTCATGCGCTGATGCGCGGAGGGCGATTGCCGGTCTTCCGCGCCATGCATGAGGGACGCATCGCCACCGCAAGGCTGGAGCCGCAGCCGGACGACGGCGTGCCACGCTTCGACTATGAGGGGCATCTGGCAACGCTGGTGGACGACCGGCGCTGGCCGGAATCGACGCGGCGCATCAGCGAATTGCGCCTGGCCATCGACTACGCCCCCGCGCGGGGCGGGCGCCGGACGCTGACACTCGACATCGTCGACTATCCCGGCGAATGGCTGCTCGACCTGCCGCTGCTCGATCAGTCCTTCGCCGATTTCGCCCGCCAAAGCCTCGCCCTAGCCCATGCGCCCGCCCGCCGTCCGCTCGCCGGCCCGTTCCTGGCGGCGCTGGCGGCGACGGACCCTTCTGCCCCGGCGGATGAGACCGAGGCACGGAAGCTCGCGGCGCTGTTCACCGACTATCTCGCCGCATGCCGTGCGGAGACCGTGTCGATGAGCCTGCTGCCGCCGGGGCGCTTTCTTATGCCGGGCGACCTCGAAGGCTCGCCCGCCCTCACCTTCGCCCCGCTCGACCTCGCCGAAAGTACGGACGCCGCTTCCGGCTCGCTGCAGGCGATGATGGAGCGGCGCTTCGAAGCCTATAAGGAACGCGTCGTCCGCCCGTTCTTCCGCGATCATTTCGCCCGGCTCGACCGGCAGATCGTGCTCATCGACGTGCTCTCCGCGCTCAATGCCGGGCCGGCGGCGCTGGCCGACCTCGAATCGGCGCTGGACGGCATCCTCGCGGCGTTCCGCATCGGGCGGAACTCATGGCTCTCGGCCCTTTTCCGCCACCGCATCGGCAAGGTGCTGTTCGCCGCCACCAAGGCCGACCATCTCCACCACACCAGCCACGACCCGCTGGAGGCGATCCTGCGCCGGCTGGTGGAGCGGGCGCTGGCGCGGGCGGAAAGCGCGGGGGCGGATATTGATGTGGTAGCCCTCGCCGCCGTGCGGGCAACGCGTGAGGCGATGGTGAAGCGCGGGCGGGCGCATCTGCCGGCCATTGTCGGCGTACCGGAGGCCGGCCAGCACGGCGCAGACGCTTTCGACGGGTTGGCGGAGGCCGCCGTTTTCCCCGGCGACCTGCCGGAGAACCCTTCCGCCCTGTTCGATCCCGCCCATGGCTTCAGCGGCCTGTCGGACGCCGCAGGCGGTGATTTCCGCTTCCTGCGCTTCCGTCCACCGCTGGTCGCGCGCAATGCGGAGACACTCGCCCTGCCGCTTCCGCATATTCGTCTCGATCGCGCGCTGGAATTCCTCCTCGGCGACCGACTGAAATAGAGCCGGCTGGACAGGGACACTTATGAGCGACCGCACCCCTCGACGCCCGCAAGCCTTCCGTCTCGACGATCCCGGCGTCGTGCTGGCCGAAGACGGCCGCGCCGTGCCGCGCGGCGCCGTCGTGGTCACGCCGACGACGGCCGAAGCGCTGGAGGACATTACCCCGCTGCCGCCGGCCCCGCCGAAGACGTCGCGCTGGGGCCAGCTGTTCTGGGCGGGGCTCGGCGGCCTGGTCAGCCTCGGGGCCGGACTGGCGGTGACGAAGCTGGTCGAAGACCTGTTCGCCCGTGCGGACTGGCTCGGCTATGTCGGCCTCGCTTTCGCGCTGGCACTGGCGCTGGCCAGCCTGGCCATTCTGACGCGCGAGGCCTTCGGGCTCATACGCCTACGCACGCTCAACCACCTGCGCGAGCAGGCGGCGGAAGCGCTGGCGAAGGATGACCGACGCCTCGCCGAATCGGTGACGAGCCAGTTGCTCGCCATCGCCGCGACCTCGCCGCGCCTGTTCCGCGCCCGCACCGAACTCTCGGGCCATCTCGACGCCATCATCGATGGCGCCGATCTGATCCGGCTCACCGAGCGCCAGTTGATGGCCCCGCTCGACGCCGAGGCGACGCAATTGGTGTCCAACGCCGCCAAGCGCGTCTCGGTGGTCACCGCTGTCTCGCCCCGGGCGGCGGTGGACCTCATCTTCGTGCTGGTGACGGCTATCGGCCTCGTGCGACGGCTGGCGCAGCTTTATGGCGGACGCCCCGGCGCGCTCGGCATGGTGCGGCTTTTTCGCCAGGTGGTCACCCATCTCGCTGTGACCGGCGGCATGGCGGCAGGCGATTCGCTGGTTCAGCAGGTCGTCGGCCACGGCATCGCCGCCAAGCTCTCGGCGCGGCTGGGCGAGGGCGTGGTGAACGGCCTGCTCACCGCGCGGCTTGGCATTGCGGCCATTGAGGTGACACGCCCCCTGCCCTTCGTCGCCCTCAAGGCACCGGCGCTCAGCGACGTCGCTTCCGGCCTCATCAGCCGCAGCGCTACGAAGGAGCCCGCGAGCGAGGGCGCCAAGCCCCCGTCGGGAACCGCTCAGCCCTGATTTTCCGGCGTGCGCACGACCAACCCGTCCAGCGCCTCGGTCACTTTGATCTGGCAGGACAGACGCGAGGTGGGGCGCACGTCGGAGGCGAAGTCGAGCATGTCCTCCTCCATGGGGCCCGGCTCTCCGGTGGCCGCCTGCCATGCTTCGTCCACATAGACGTGACAGGTCGCACAGGCACAGGCGCCGCCGCATTCGGCGTCGATTCCCGGCACGCCGTTGCGGATCGCCGCTTCCATTACGGTGGCGCCGAGGGCGGCCTCAACGGAGCGCTCGGTACCGGCGGCGTCGATAAAGGTGATCTTGGGCATGGGGCTTCAGCGATTTGGAATGACTTCAGGAAGGTCCGCCCTAGATAACGGTGAGACGCGACGAACACCAGCCGGCTCATGCCGCGGCCCCGGAGTTTGGCCGCAGCGCGATTCGCGGAGCGAGAGGTGCTGGGATGATTTTTCGTAAGACCGTGAATCATAGGTTTCACGGCGTGGTAAACAGGGCGTTAACGATAACTGAAATCAGCCCGTTAACCCCCGTTCCATTTCTGATGGTCAAGAGCGTAGGATAAAGCTGCGGGGAACTGGCGTTCCTCTCGTCAAGTGCGGAACTCTCCCACGGACGGGAATGCCATGACTCCGCGAAACCCCGGGCCGACGGCGCGAGCCGGTCGGAGTAGAGTACGGACCGGAGGCAGGCGCCGATGTCGACGAACACGAAGAAGATTGAGCAGGATCCCGCCGAGGCCGCGCTGTCGGCCATCGAGGAGGCGCTCAGTCTCGACCACACGCCAGATGACGGCTTCGCCGCATCGGCGGGGGACGACTTCGAGCTGCCCCCGGCCCGCGAGCCGGAGGGACCGCGTATCGAGACCCGCGCCGGCGCCACCGGCGAGGCCGGGTCTTCGCGCTTTCTCGACGAGATCGACCTGTTCGGCGATACGGCGGAGCCGGCCGAATTCGACGCGGCGTCGCTCGACGACGACGACTTCCGGCTGTCCGAGGATGACCTCGCCGACACGTCCGACCTTACTCGCGCGGGCGAGCCGACATTCGACGTTACCCCCACCGGTGCGGATGCCGGGCTAAGCCCGGTCGCACCCGCTGTGGCGGCAAGCGTGGCAGCCGCCGGCGCTGCGGCCGTTCTTCCGCGCGGTGAGGTACGCAGCGAGGCCGAACCGGCCGAGACAGCCACGCCGTCGAAGGGACGCCGTGCCGCCGCCAATGACGACCGCGAGAGCATCGGGCAGTTGCTGGCGTCTCTGCAGCGCCGGCCCTCCTCCACGCCCTATGTCGTTGCCAGCCTCGCCGCGCTGATCTGGCTCGTGGCCGGCGGCGTGCTGCTGCAGGCGCAGTTCGGGGCCGCAGGCGGCAGTTTCTCCGCGCTGATGAACGCGCCCGGCTTCCTCGCCGGCATTGCCGCGACTCTGGTTCCGCCGATCTTCTTCGTCGTGCTCGCCGCCATGGTGCGGCGGATGCAGGAAATGCGGATCGTCGCCTATTCCATGGCGCAGGTCGCCATCCGCCTTGCCGAACCGGCGAAGACGCCGGCGCCCGCACCCGCCCCGGCCGTCATCGCGCCGGCAACCGCCGCCGCCCTGCCGGCCATTCAGATGCCGGAAGGCGTCTCGCCCGATACGCTTGCCCAGTATGCCGGGCTTGAACAGGCGGTCACCCGCGCCAGCGAGGCGGAAGCCTTCGTGCGCGGCGAGGTGGCGGCACTGGCCCAGGCCTATGACGACAACAATCGCAAGATGCATCAGCTGATCGAGCGTCTGCAGCTCGAACGCGATGCCATCCTGACCCAGACCGAGCATGTGCGCGAGACGCTTGCCGCCTCGCAATTCACCTTTGCCGAGGAAGTCGGCAATGTCAGCGACCGCATCAACGAGACCGTCACCCTGGCCGCCGACCGCGTGGCCCTGACGCTTTCGGATCGTGGCGAACACATCACCCTGGCGCTCGGCCGCGTCGGCGACACCATCATCGAGGCTCTGTCCGAGAAGGGCGGCGACCTGATCGACCGGCTGCAGGCCACAGGGTCGGAGGTCAACACCAACCTGTCCGATTCGAGCGAGCACCTGCTCTCCTCCCTCGCCGCCAAGAGCGACGAGATCGGCAACCGTCTCTCGGGCGTCACCACCCAGCTGACCGAAACGCTGAGCACGCGGACCGACGAGATCAGCCGCCAGCTCTCGGGCGCCACCGACAACCTCTCCAAGACGCTCACGGCACGCTCCGACGAGATCGGCCTGCGGCTCGCCGGCATCGCCGAGAACCTCACCGATACGCTGGCTACCCGCACCGACGCGATCAGCCGCCAGCTCGCCGGCGTCACCGAAAACCTCTCCGATACCCTGTCGATCCGCACCGACGAGATCAGCCGTCAGCTGACCGGCGTCACTGAGAACCTCTCCGACACCCTCGCCACCCGGACCGACGAGATCGGCGACCGCCTGCTGCGGACCGCCTCCGAGCTGTCGCATGTGGTCAATCTGCGGACCGAGGAACTGGGCGATAAGCTGTCGGCCACGACCATCAACCTCACCAGCACGCTCACCGCGCGCTCGGACGAGATCACCGACGCCCTGGTGAGCACCGGGACGCGGCTCGCCGACGAGATTGCGATCCGCGCCAGCCAGGTGAACCAGACGCTCAAGACCACCGGCGACGCGCTGGTGCTCGACCTTTCGGTGCGCGGCGGCGAAGTCGTGCGCAAGCTGGAAGAGACCGGCAACCGGGTGGCGGACACCATCACCGTGCGCGGCGACGACCTCGCCGACCGCATCGCCGATACCGGCAACCGCATCTATGACGCCGTCGCCGTGCGTGGCGCCGAACTGGAGCGGCTGCTCGGCGAGACCGGGCAGCGCGTGGTCCACCAGCTGTCGCAGGCCGGCACCGGCATTCACGATGCCCTCGCCGAAGCGGCGGGCCGGGTCTCGCAGGATATCGACTATCGCGGCCAGGCCCTGACCCAGCAGCTCGCCCATGTCGGCGCCGAAGCGGCGCAGACGCTCGCCGACAACGGCGCGCGGGTGACCGAGCAGTTCCGCGAGGCGGCCGACTACCTCGCCTCCGACCTCACGACGCGCAGCGAGAACATGCGCGACCACCTCGAACAGCAGTTCCGCAACATCGAGGATCTGGTCAGCGTCCGCGGCGGCGAGATCGCCGACCGTATCTCTGTCGACACCGCATTGCTGGGCCGCCAGATCGTCGACGGGTTGCGCGACTTCGACACCGTCATCAACACCAATGGCGGTCAGCTGGTGCAACGCATTTCGGACCGCGTCGACGCGGTCACCCGGGCGATCGACACCAACCTCTCCGGCTTCGACGATCAGGTCTCGAACAAGGCCGAGCAGGTCGCTGCCGCCCTTGACCAGCGCATCGCCAGCATCGAAAGCGTGCTCGACCGGGGCGTGGAAGGCCTCAACGAGACCCTTGGCAGCCGCACCGTCGAGTTCGCCCAGACGCTGTCCGAAGGTGCCCGTCAGGCCAATGACGCGATGAGCGAGTCGCTCGGCATGCTCAGCGGCTTCTTTGACGAGCGTGCCGGCACCATCGCCGACCAGCTGTCGCAGCATATCGACCAGGCCGACCGCACCCTCGCGGCGCGCGCCCAGGATATCGCGACCTCGCTCGACGAGCGCGTGGGCCGCTTCGAGGCGACCGTCATCAGCCGTCTCGACAATGTAGCAACCTCGGTGGAAGTGCGCGGCGCGGCAATGGCCGACCTGCTCGGCCAGCGTATCGGCGCCGTCGCCGGTCAGCTGCGCAGCGAAGCGTCCGAGATCGAGACCAGCCTCACCTCGCTGGTCGACAATGTCAGCCGCACCCTGTCCGACCGCGCCGGCGAAGTGACGACGCTGTTCGACTCGCGCACGGATGAGATCGCCCGCATCGTCGAAGAGCGCGGCAATGGCCTGCTCACGGCGCTGGAAGACCGCAGCATCTCCATTACCAGCGAGATCGCCCGCGCCAGCACCGATCTTCTGACGGCCATCGACGATCACCGCCAGAACCTGGTTTCCGCGCTCGACACCACGCGCAATGGCGCCGTGACCGAGATCATGCGCGCCAGCGACGAGTTGCTGAACACGCTGGAAGCCCGTTCGGATGCCATCATCTCGGCCTTCGACAGCGCGACCACCAGCCGCGCCGACCAGCTGATGCAGATCAGCGGCGATGTCGTGTCGTCGCTGCAGCAGATCACCGGCGATGTCGCTGCCTCGCTGCAGGCGGCGGGTGGCGAAGTCACCGCTTCGCTGCAGTCGGTGGGCAGCGACGTCAACAGCCAGCTCAAGCTGGTCACCGGCGAAGTCTCCACCTCGCTGCAGCAGATCGGCGGCCAGGTGACCCAGGAAATCGCCACAGCCGGCGATGTCCTCCTCAGCGAATTCGACGGGCGCGGCGCCCAGCTGGTGGAAAGCGCCCGCCAGGCGACCGCTCTCGCCTCCAGCGAATTCTCCCGCCTCGTCGACGAGTTCGACGGGCGCGGCAGCCAGCTGGTCGAAAGCGTGCGCGAAGCGACCGGTGGGGCTTCCCAGGAATTCGCCCGCCTTGTCGATGCGTTCGACGGCCAGGGCGCTCAGCTTACCGACAGCGCCCGCCGCGCCACCACGGTGGCGTCCGAGGAGTTTGCCCGGCTGGCGGAAGAGTTCGCGGCGGCGCTGGAAGGGCGTGGCAGTGGCCTGATCGATGCGATCGCCGCCAGCGGCCGTTCGGCGGTGGCGGAGATCGCCGCCACCAATGAGGCGCTGCAAGGCGATGTCACCAGCCTGCTGGAGCGTCTGGGCGACGTGAACGTCCAGCTGCAGGACGTGCTCGCCAGCTCGGCCAGCAATCTCGCCGACACCGAGAAGACGATCAGCGAACGTCTGGAAGCCTTCCGCAGCACCGTCGCCAATGTCGAGGAGGCCAGTGCCGTCGCCTCCTCGCGCATGGACGAGCAGATCCGCGCGCTGCGGTCCGTCTCCACGGACGTGCTCAAGGACGTGGCCCGCCTCAGCCATTCCTTCAGTGAGCAGGCGAGCCTCATCACCAACGTCGCCAATGCGCTCGGCAATGCGCATGAGAACCTGGACGACACGCTCGGCGGCCGTCACGAGGCGCTTCTCGCGCTTGCGGAACAGGTCACCGGGCGGACCGCGGAGCTGGATGAACGGCTGTCGCACTACACCACCACGCTGGAGAGCACCTTCGGCCGCGCCGAGGAGCGCGTCGGCGCCATCTCCAAGTCGATCCTGGCGGCCGCCGGCAACTCCACTGATGCCATCGTGCGTCAGCAGCAGGAGATGCGCGAAGCGACCGAGGCCGAGCGCGAGCGTACCGTGGCCGCGCTGCACGAGACCTATGAGCAGGCCGTGCGCGAGGTGGAGACGCTGATGCGTCAGGCCAATCAGGGCTTCTCCGGCACCGCCCAGGCTCTGCGCAGCTCGGTGCAGGACATCCAGCGCCTGCTGGAGACCACCCGCGAGGAGCTGAAGCGCGGCATTCTGGAACTGCCCGAGGAGACCGAGGCCAATGCCTCGGCCATGCGTCGCACTGTCGCCGAGCAGATCAAGGCGCTGGCCGAGCTGAACGAGATCGTCTCGCGCCATGGTCGCACGCTCGACGTGGAAGCCGCTCCCCGGACGCGCGTTACTGCCCCGCTGCCCGGCCCGCAGCCGCTAGCCGCGGCGCCGGCTCCCGCCGCACGCGCGCCGCTCGCCCGTCCCCAGGCGGTCGCGCCGCGCCCTGAGCCAGCCTCCCGGCCGGAAGCGCCCGCCTATTTCGAGGCACCTCGCGGCAATGGCAATGCGGCTCCCGCGCCCCAGCGCCGCGCCAATGTCACCCCGGCAGCCGCTGAACGCAGCGGTTCCGACAAGGGCGGCTGGCTGTCGGAACTCCTCGCGCGGGCCTCGGACGGCGAGAGCAATGGGCCCGTGGGCCCCATGCCCCGCAGCGTCCCGGCCAACCCCGCGCGCAATTTCGACCCGCGCCAGGGACAGCCGGAGCGGCCGGTACACCACACCATCGAGTCGCTCGACTCGCTGTCAGTGGACATCGCACGCATGATCGACCACGAAGCGGCGGTCGACCTTTGGGAGCGCTACAAGAAGGGTGAGCGCAACGTCTTCACCCGCCGTCTCTACACCATGCAGGGTCAGCAGACCTTTGAGGAAATCCGCCGCAAGTACCGGCGCGACCTCGAGTTCCGCGACACCGTTGATCGGTATATTGGCGAGTTCGAGCGTCTGCTGGAGCAGGTCTCCCGCGATGAGCGTGGGCAGGAGCTGACCAAGACCTATCTCACCTCGGACACGGGCAAGGTCTACACCCTGCTCGCCCATGCCGCCGGCCGCTTCGACTGACGCGGCCCGGCCTAGTCCCTACCCCGTCGAATGAGAGCCCCCGCCTTGAGCGGGGGTTTTCTTTTGAGCGAGGCGCAGCAGGCTGCGAAAGTGCGTCGTCGACGGCGAGCGTTGGGACGGGAGACGAGGTGCAGCGAAGGGCTAGGGCTTAGCCGCGTCACCAGGCCACGGACGATCGTCCGGGTCTCTCCGCCAGCGGCGGGCCCCACGGGCGCGCCTTGTCTGCTGGTTCTCCTGCGGGGCCTGTCGTCTCCGCTGCGCCACGGCCTTGTCCGAGACGCATCACGGAGCGTGGGCGGGCGCCCAAGGCGCCATCGCAACACGAAGGCGGATCGCCGGGTCGCCCTGTCCGCGGGTCGAGGGCCCGATCCGGAAAGGCAAGCCGTCGCGGAGGCCCGAGAGATCGCGGCCCACGGCGCGCCAAGTGCATCGCGACATCTCGCGACAAAGAAAAACCCCGCCGCTCGAAGGAGCGGCGGGGTCGATCGGTCATCCGCTGATCGCCAGCGCCCTGTTCAGTACGGCGCGGCGGCGGGCGTCTCGCCCTTGCGGGCCCGGCGCCGCTCGCCGAAGCCGGCGAGCCAGCGGCAGACGACATAGAAGGTCGGTGTGAACAGCAGACCGAAGACAGTCACACCGATCATTCCCGAAAACACCGCCGTACCGAGCGCTTGCCGCAGCTCCGCCCCCGCGCCTGTGGCGATGACGAGGGGAACGACGCCGAAGATGAAGGCCAGTGAGGTCATGATGATCGGCCGCAGGCGCAGCTTGGCGGCCTCGGTGGCGGCGACGAAGCGGTTTTCGCCCCGATCCTCCAATTGCTTGGCGAATTCGACGATCAGGATCGCGTTCTTCGCCGCGAGGCCAATGAGGACGATGAAGCCGACCTGGCTGAGGATGTTGTTGTCCTGTCCCCTAATCTGGATGCCCACCACCGCCGCGATGAGGCACATGGGCACGATGAGGATCACCGCCAGCGGCAGGGTGAGGCTCTCATACTGCGCCGCCAGCACGAGGAACACGAACACCACGCCCAGCGCGAAGGCGAAGATCGCGGTATTGCCCGCCCTCACCTGCTGATAGGCCAGCGTCGTCCACTCGAAGGCGAAGCCATCCGGCAGCACCTGGGCGGCAATCTCCTGCATCTTCTGGATCGCCTGGCCCTGCGAGGTGCCGGGCATGGTGTCGCCGTCGAGCTCCGCCGCCGGATAGAGATTGTAGCGCGGCACGCGGTAGGGGCCGGAGATGTCATTCACCGTGGTGAAGGAGCCGAGCGGGACCAATTGGCCGTCCGCGTTCTTCACCCGCAGCCGCAGCAGATCGTCCGAAGTCAGACGATAGGGTGCGTCGGCCTGCGCCTGCACCCGGTAGGTGCGGCCGAACAGGTTGAAGTCGTTGACATAGGACGAGCCGATATAGGTCTGCAGCGTCGAGAACACATCGGCGATGTTGACCCCAAGCAGCTGGGCCTTGGTGCGGTCGATGTCGAGGAAGAGCTGCGGCGTCGAGGTCTCGAACAGCGAATAGACCTGTCGCAGGCCTGGCGTCTGGTTGGCCGCGCCCATCATGGCGTAGACCGCGCCCTGCAGCGCCTGATAGCCGCGCCCGCCGCGATCCTCAATCATCATCCGGTAGCCGCCGGCATTACCGATGCCCGAGACGGGCGGCGGCATGACGACAATCATCTGCGCCTCCTCCACCGAGGCGAGCTTGCCGAACAGCGTGCCCTGGATCGCCGGGGCGGATTGTCCGGGGTGCTCGGCGCGCTCGGCGGCGGGGCCAAGGATGACGAACATGGCGCCCGCATTGGGCGCATTGGTGAAGGTCGCGCCGGAGAAGCCAACAATGTTCACCACATGCGCCACGCCGGGGGTCGCCAGAACCTCCTTGGCAGCCTTGGTCATCACCTCGTTGGTGCGCGAAAGCGCCGCGCCGCCGGGAAGCTGTGCCGCGACGATGAGATAGCCGCGGTCCTGCGCCGGGATGAAGCCCTGCGGCGTGGTGCGGAACAGCTGGAAGCCACCGGCAAGGATGGCGATATAGACCAGCAGTACTACCACGGCGACGCGGACCAGCTTGCTGGTGAGCCAGCCATAGCCGCCCGAAACCGCGTCGAAGCCCTTGTTGAAATAGTAGAAGAAGCCGGTGAACGGCCGGGCGTACCAGGCCGGCTTGTGGTCCGGCCCCTTATGCGGCTTCAGCAGCAGCGCGCACATGGCCGGCGACAGCGTTAGCGACACCATCAGCGAGATCAGCGTCGAACCGGCGATGGTGAGGGCGAACTGGCGGTAGAACTCCCCGGAAATGCCGGTGATGAAGGCCGAGGGGATGAACACCGAGGCCAGCACGAGCGAGATCGCCACCAGCGCCCCGCCCACCTCGTCCATGGTCTTGTACGCCGCGTCGCGCGGTGAGAGACCGGTGGAGATGTTGTGCTCCACGCTCTCCACCACGACGATCGCGTCGTCCACCACGATGCCGATGGCCAGCACGAGGCCGAACAGCGAGAGATTGTTCAGCGAGAAGCCGAACAGGCTCATGATGAAGAAGGTGCCGATCAGCGACACCGGGATGGCGAGGATAGGGATGATCGCCGCCCGCCAGCTTTGCAGGAACAGCACCACCACGATCACCACCAGAACGATGGCTTCCATAATGGTGTGTTCCACCGCCCGCACGGATTCAGCGATGAACTGCGTCGGGTTGTAGGCGGTGGAATAGGCGACACCGGGCGGGAAGCCCTTGGCGATTTCCTTGATCGCCGCTTCGATCGCCTCGCCGGTGGCGAGCGCGTTGGAGCCCGGCAGCTGGAAGATGCCCAGTGCCACGGAGGGTTTGGAATCGAAATAGGAGATCGAGGAATTATCCTGCGCCTCGATGTCGATCCGCGCCACGTCGCGCAGCCGCACCACGGCGTTGCCCGTCTCCCGCACCACGATGTTCCCGAACTGCTCGGGCGTCGAGAGGCGGCCAAGCGTGCGCACTGCGATCTGGAAGCCCATCTGGTTCGGCACCGGCGGCGCGTTCAGCACGCCGGAGGCGACCTGAAGGTTCTGCGCCTGCAGCGCGGCAGTCACGTCGCCCGCCGTCAGGTTCAGCGCCTGCAGCTTCAAGGGATCGAGCCACACCTGCATCGCGTAGTCGCGCGAGCCGAAAACGGTGATCGAGCCGACGCCCGGGACGCGCTGGAGCTGGTCCTTGATCTGCAGATTGGCGTAGTTGGAGATGAACAGCGAGTCGCGGGAATCATCCGGCGAGAACAGGCTGACCACCATCAGAATGTCCGGCGAGGACTTGGCGACGGTAACGCCGATCTGCTGCACATCCTGCGGCAGGCGCGGCGTCGCGGTGGCGACCCGGTTCTGCACCTGCACCTGCGCGATATCGAGGTCCGTCCCGATGTCGAAGGTAACGGCGATCGAAAAGCGCCCGTCCGCCGTCGAGTTGGAGGAGATGTAGAGCATCCCCTCGACGCCGTTGATCTGCTGTTCGATCGGCGCGACCACTGTGTCGGCCACCGTTTCCGCGCTGGCGCCGGGATATTGGCCGCTGACATTGACCACCGGCGGGGCGATGTCGGGATACTGCGCCACGGGAAGCGCAACAAAGGCGACCGCGCCGAGAATCATCACCACGATGGAAACCACCGAGGCGAAGATCGGTCGATCGATGAAGAAGTGGGAGAATCGCATGAGACCGCTCCGCGCTCAGTTGGCGGTGGTCGTGGTGGATGCCTTGCCGTCGGCCGCCTTGGCATCGCCCGCCGCACCGGCGGCGGGAGGAGCCGCCGGCGCTTCCATCTTGCCCACCACCTTCGCGCCGGGCCGTATGCGCATCAGGCCGTTGACGACGACAAGGTCGTCCTTGCCGATGCCGCTGGTGACGACACGCTGGCCGTCATAAGCGCGGCCGAGGGTGACATACTTCATCTGCGGCGCCTGCGGCTGGTCGCCCGGCTGCATCACATAGACGAATTTGCGGGTCTGCTCGGTACCGATCGCGACATCCGGCACCAGCACCGCCTCGTGCGGGGCGGCGGAGGGAATCTGGATGCGGCCGAACATGCCGGGGGTGAAGGTGCCATCCGGGTTGGCAAAGGTGGCGCGGCCACGGATCGTGCCCGTGTCCTCGCTGATGCGGTTGTCGACGAAGTCGAGCTTGCCCTCATGCGGGAAGCCCTTCTCATCAATCAGCCCCAGCTTCACCGGGATCGAATCCGCCTTTGCACCCAGTTCCTTGGCCATGCGCTGGTAGCGCAGATAGGACGCCTCGTCATAGGTGAATTCGAAATAGATTGGGTTCAGCGAGACGATGGTGGCGAGCAGCGTATTGGTATTGGTGCCGCCCGAGCCGCCGGTGACGAGGTTGCCGACCGACACCTTGCGGTCGCCGATACGGCCGGTCACGGGCGCCTTCAGATCGGTGAAGTCGAGATCGAGCTGCGAGGCCTGCAGCGCTGCCTGGGCCGCCGCCACGCTCGCGCGCGCTGTGCGTTCGCTCTGCAGGCGCTGGTCATAGGCCTGCTTGGAAATGGCGTTGGACGTCTTGTCGTCGATCAGCGTCTGGGCGCGCTGAAGGTCGGAGGTGGCGAAGTCGAGCTCGGCCTGGGCGCGCTGGAGATTGGCCTGCGCCTGATCATGCGCCACCTGGAAGGGCCGCTTGTCAATGGTGAACAGAAGATCGCCCTGCTTCACCAGCTGACCGTCGGTGAAGGCCACCTTTTCCAGATAGCCCGAAACCCGTGCATAGACATTGACGAGATCGACGGCGGCGAAGCGGCCGACATATTCGTCGTAATCCGTAATGGTGCGCGTCGTCGGATGGGCGACAGTTACGGATGGCGGCGGCGGAGCGGCCGCCGGCTGCCCCTGATTCTGCTCGGAGCAGCCCGCCAGCGCGAGAGCGGCGAGCGAGAGTGCAGCGAGGGAAAGACGCGGCAGCGCGGTGATCATGGACATCTCCGGGAAGGCTCGTCGGGCATGTCGGGACATTGTCCCTTTGAGGTCGCAAGCCATGGGGCACCCCGCCCGGAACCCATGACGCCGGTGCGACGTACCACAGTTTTGCTGCACCGCGTAAGCAATAAAACGTAAACGGATGAGCCCGTCAGCGCCGCCCGCGCAACAGGCCGACGAGATAACGGCGACCGAAAAGTGCCAGCGCGAGAGCCGCATAGACCGCCCCGCCCGCTGCGACGCACAAGGCCAGAAGCGTCTCGTCCCGCCCGTGCGGAAGCACCGCCAGCCAGCGCGGCGCGACAGCGGAGGTGGCGAGCAGCGTCGCGGCCAGCGCCGCCAGGATCAACCCCAGGCGCGGAAGGGCCCGGAGCAATTGCGCATCACCGCATTCATAGCCGCGCCAGCGCGCCAGCATCGCGAGGACGAGGACGGTGATCCAGCCGCCGACGGAGGTGGCAAACGCAAGGCCCACCTGGGCGAACGTGCCCATCAGGAGGACTTTGAGCCCGATGTTCACCACCGCTGCTCCCAGAGTCGCCAGCACGGGGGTGCGCGTATCGCCCCGGGCATAGAAGGGCGACATGAAGGCCCGCACCACCACGAAGGGCGCGAGCCCTATGGCATAGGCGGCGAGCGTCGCGCCAGCTTCGGCCGCCGCCTCCGGCGTGAAGGCGCCGCGCATAAACAGGCCGCGCATGATGATCTCGGGAATGACCAGCGCTGCCGCGAGGAAGGGCAGCACCAGGAGCAGCGTCAGCTCGATCGCCCGCGATTGGGCAAAGCGTGCGCCATCGAAATCCTCCGCCGCGATGCGGCGCGACATTTCCGGCAGCAGCACGATGCCCGCGGCGATGCCGACGACGCCGATAGGCAGCTGGTTGATACGGTCGGCATAGAACAGCGCCGCCACCGCGCCTTGCGGCAGGAAGGAGGCGATGATGGTGTCGGCGAAGATCGCCAGTTGGACCCCGGCAGAGCCAATGATCGCCGGCCCCAGCGCGATAAGGAAGGCGCGCGTCTCCGGATCGAGCCGCGGCCGACCGAAGCGCAGGCCGAGGCCGTGGCGCTCGGCGTCGAACACCAGCAGGCCGAGTTGCAGGAAACCGGAAATCAGCACGCCCCACGCCGCCGCATGGCCGGCGGTGGGAAACAGCCCGGCGACGCTGAGCGTGCCGACCATGGCGACGTTGAGCAGGATCGACGCCGCCGCCGCCGCCCAGAAGCGGTCATTGGCGTTCAGCACCCCGCCGACCAGCGTCACCAGGGCGATGAGGCCGAGATAGGGGAAAGTGATGCGGGTGAAATCCACGGTGAGGGCGAAGCGCCCGGGATCGTCCGACAGGCCGGGCGCCAGCGTGGCGACGACCCAATTCGTGGCGAGAAGGGCGATGGCGAGGATGGCCAGTTGCACCAGCACCACGCCGGTGAGGATGCCGTCGGCGAAGCGGCGCGCCTTTACCTCGCCCTCCACGGTCTTCACCCGCGCATAGGCCGGGATGAAGGCGGTGTTGAACGCGCCCTCGGCGAAGATGGAACGGAAATGATTGGGCAGGCGGAAGGCGATGTAGAAGGCATCCGCCATCGGCCCGGCGCCGAGCACCGCCGCCATGACGATGTCGCGCACGAAGCCTGTCAGCCGCGAGAGCAGCGTCCAGCCGCCGACCGTGAAGATGCTGCGTATCATGGGAGCCGACGCGTTAGAGGCTGCCGGAATCGGACGGCGGGCGGAAAGCTAGCCTCCCCGTCCCCGCCCGGCCAGCCCCTGCCGTGTCTCAGGCGCCAAGCGCGCGGCGGACCGCCGCGATGACGCGCTCCTGCGCCGCCTCATCAAGGTAGGGATGCATGGGCAGGCTGATCACCTCGCCGGCCAGCTTTTCGCACACCGGCAGGCCGTTGCCGGCGGCGGGATACTGCGCATAGGCCGGCTGGCGATGCATCGGAATGCGGTAATAGACGGCAGTGGGCACGCCTTCCTTCTGCAGCGCCGCCGCCAGATCGTCACGCACGCCGTGGGGCAGGCGGATCGTGTACTGCGCCCAGACCGAACTGGCGCGCGGGTCCACCTCCGGCACGGTGCAGACATCGGCCAGCGCCGCATTGTAGCGGTCGGCGATACGCTGGCGGGCGGCGATCTCGTCTTCGAAAATGGCGAGCTTCTCCAGCAGCACCGCCGCCTGGATCGTGTCGAGCCGGCCGGTCATGCCGAGGCGGACATTCTCGTATTTGTCGACGCCCTGGCCGTGCTCGCGCACGCTCTTCAGGGTCGGCAGAAGCGCGTCGTCATCGGTCAGCACCGCGCCGCCGTCGCCATAGCAGCCGAGAGGCTTGGCGGGGAAGAAGCTGGTGGCCGTGGCGTCGCCGAAGGAGCCGGTGCGCCGGCCATTCCAGGTGGCGCCGAAGCCCTGCGCCGTGTCGCACAGCACCTTGAGACCATGCGCCCTGGCGATGGCGTCGATGGCGTCCATGTCGGCCGGCTGGCCGAACAGATCGACCGGCACCACCACCTTCGGCGTCAGCCCCTTCTGTTTCGCCACCGCAATGGCGGCCTCCAGGCTGGCCGGGTCCATGTTGAAAGTGTCTTCGAGGATATCGACGAAGACCGGGGTCGCCCCGACCCACGGCACCACCTCGGCGGTGGCGCAGAAGGTGAAGGCCGGGCAGAACACCGCGTCACCGGCCGTGATGCCCCAGGCCATGAGGATCATGGCCAGCGCGTCGGTACCGCTGGAGCAGGCGACCGCGTGCTTGGCGCCGGCGAAGGCGGCGAGCTGATGCTCGAATTCCGTCACCTCGGGCCCGTTGATGAACCGGCAATGCGTCAGAACCCGCGCCACCGCCTCGTCGATGCGCGCGCCGAGCCGCGCCCGCTGGGCGGCAATGTCGATGAAAGGAATGGGCGCCAACTCGGTCTTCACATGCGAATTCATCGGTGTTCCTCTCAGGCCACGCTGGCGCGCAGGGGCGACGGCACGGCGGATGTCGGCGCGACGGGCGCGGGTTCCAGTGCCTCAAGGCAGCGCATGGCGACCGCAATGGCCGCCACACCATCCTCGCCCGTGACCGCCGGGGCCGAACCGCCGCGTACCGCCTCGAGGAACCGCAGCAGCTCAAGCCGCAGCGGTTCGGCATAGGCGACGGGAAGATGGCGCATGGAGTAGCTGCCGTCCGGCTTGTAGTCGAAATACTCAGTCACCTGGCGCGTGAGCAGGTCGCCGATGACATATTTCTTGCGGGTGGCGACATGCACGGTGCGCGCCTTGAAGGGCGTCAGCCAGTTGGTGTTGATGTGCGCCAGCACGCCATTGGCGGTGCGGAACTGCAGCAGCGCGATATCCTCGCGCTCGGCCACCGCCGCCTTCACCTGCGGCTGCACCTCGGTGATGTGCGAGCCGGTGAAATGGCAGATCAGGTCGATGTCATGCACGGCAAGGTCGATCACCACGCCGACATTCGACATGCGCGGCGGGAACGGACCGACGCGCGTAATGCCGATGGAGAGAATCTCCTCGTCACGTATTGCGTTCTTCACCGCCTCGACCGCCGGATTGAAGCGTTCGACATGGCCGACCACCAGCGCCACGTCCTTCGCCTTGGCCGCGGCGACGATCGCCTCCGCCTCGGCAACGGTGGGCGCGATCGGCTTCTCCACCAGCACATGCATGCCGGCCTCGATCGCACGCAGCGACACTTCGTGATGGAGATGGGTCGGGGCAGCGATGACCAGCGCCTCGGCTCCGTTCGCCACGAGCTCATCAATGCTGGCAAAAGCGCGGCAGCCCAGCAGCGCCGCCACCTTCTCGCGCTGGCCCTGATCGGGATCGGCGACGCCGACCATCTCGGCGCCAGGCAGGTCGATCAGCACGCGGGCATGGTTGTAACCCATGATGCCGACGCCGACGACGCCGACGCGAACGGGCTTAGAAGCCCCGCTCGGGTCCTTCACCATTCGGGAACATCCTTCCGTCTGAATAGGTTGCCGGGGTCTAACACGCGCCCCGAAGCGTGGCGAGAGAGGCCGAATCGTAAAGCCACAACAAAGGCTTCACTATTTGCTTCAACCTGTTACCGACAGCCTCACTCAGGAGCGGCGGCCTCGGCATCCGCCGCGTCGCCGGCCTCTTCCGCCGCAGCGCCCGCGCTCGCCGCAACGGCGCCGGTATCGACGAAGCTCTTGTAGACGAAGGCCCGCTTGCCATCGACGATGATCTCGCACCATTGCTGGCACGTCACCAGCTGCACCTGCTTGCCGCGCGGCAGGTTGCCAATGGCGGCGGCTCCCTTCTTTGGCGCCGCCCGCATCGTCACCGGGCTGCGCATGACCGCCGTACCGACAGGGTCGCCGCCGAAACCCGCGGGCAGAGGTTCGGCCACGGCCAGCGCCGCAGGAGCAGCGGGAGCCGAGGACGGGGCCTCGGCATTCGAAGCTGCAGGAGTGGCCGCCGCGACCTCGCGCTGGGGTGCCCGGGTTGGCGGCAGCGGTGCCTGCTTCGGCAGGGCCGCCACGCGCGTCGGTGCTGCCGCATCGGCGGCGACGGCCGCGACCGCCTCAGGCGCCCCTTCGGCCGCATCGGGGATGGCACCCGCGGCGGCCACCACAGGATCGGGCGCCGCGAAGGCCGTGACGCCGGAAGCCAGCGGCGGAACATCGGGAGCGGCGCTCGCGCGTCCCCGCGCGTTCAGAACGATGGGAGGTAGACTGTCCGAGGCCGAGCCATGGGCGAGTACGGCGGGCGGGGCGGATGACGGCACCGAGGCTTCGATCGCCGCGCCCGACAGTTCCACCGGCTTGAGCGCAACGGCCGCTTGCGCCTCGCTCTGGGCGGAGGGAGCGACGCTCGCCACGGCGGCGTTGCCGATCACCTCAGGGGCGACCTTCGCCTCCTCACGGGCGGCGAGCGATTGCAGCAGGATGGCCCCACCACCGACCACCGCCATGAACACCGCCAGCACGCCGAGACGCTGCCAGGTGATGACATCCTTGGAAGCGTTACGTTTGCGCCGCGCCTCCGATTCTCCGGGCTGGCGCGCCGTGCTGCCGAAGCTGCGCCGGCGGGCGGCCTGCGCCGTCTCGGCGGAGGGGGCCGCGACCGGTTCGACCCTTGCCGATACCGGCCTGGCGGCCAGCACATCGCCCATGTCGCCGAGCGCCGCGATGCGGCTGCGGACATCGCCGAGGGAACGCTGCTCGCCAGGCGTGGAGCGCGCTGCCGCAGACGCCTCGCCGTCGGATGGGCTCCCGTCGCGACCCGCCTTTTCCTGCTCAAGCGTGCTGACGATGGAGCGGAAATCGGAAATCAACGAGGAGGAGAGCCCGTTTCCGCGCGACTGTTGCGATGCCGTGGCCATGACGCGGGAACTCTACGCTACGAGGAAGGGGCGGGCGAACAAGAAAGACGAAACGGCAAAAGCGTCTGCACGGTGCGGATGCCGACAGTGCCGAGAAGCACTGACGGCCAGCTCAAGGGCGCGGCGCTGACCACTTCGCATGCGTTCTTCCAGTCCATTCGGGCCGGCGCCCAAGGGCCCGCGACCGAGTTCCGTAAACCGCCTTCGTATGCGACGGGTCACAACTTACCGGCAAATGCCCCCTTGATGCAAGAATGTCACATGCCGGAAATTTCCTTATGAACAAAGAATGCGGCAACTCTTGGCCGCGTTCACTCCCCCAGCGTCAAATTACCTCAACAGCTGCAATGCCTTGTGGGAAACGCGCAGCCCCTTACACCAGCACCGCCCGCGCCGGCGCGGCGGTGGCGCCGAAAATGCGGTGATAGCGCTCCAGTTCCGCCGGCGACCCCATGGCTTTGGTCGGATTGTCGGAGAGTTTCACCGTCGGGTGCCCGTCGGCCGAGATGACCTTGCAGACGATCGAGATCGGGTCCAGCCGCCCCTCAGGTGCGAAGCCACGGAAATCATTGGTCAAAAGCGTGCCCCAGCCGAAGCCCATGCGCATGCGGCCGTGGAAATGGCGGTAGATCCGCTCGATGTCGCCGATATCGAGCCCGTCTGAGAAGATGGCGAGTTTCTGCGTCGGGTCCTGCCCGCGCGCCTTCCACCAGCGCAGCGCCTCCTCGCCGCCTTCGATCGGATCCTTGCTGTCGATTCGGATCCCCGTCCATCGCGCGACCCAGTCCGGCGCCTTCTCCAGGAAATGCGTGGTGCCGAACGTGTCGGGCAGGATGACAAGAAGGTTGCCCTCGTAATCCTGTTGCCAGTCCGCCAACACGTCATAGGGCGCGCGGGCGAGTGCGGCGTCGCTGTCGGCGAGCGCGGCGTAGACCATGGGCAGCTCATGAGCGTTGGTGCCGGTGGCCTCGACCTCGCGGCGCAGGGCGATGAGGCAATTGGACGTGCCGAGGAAGCGTTCGCCAAGCCCCTCCATCATCGCCTGCACGCACCAGTCCTGCCACAGGAAGCCGTGCCGGCGACGGGTGCCGAAATCGGCGACGCCGACCCCGCTCAGCGCCTTCAGCCGCTCCACCTTCTCCCAGACACGGGTCATGGCACGGGCATAGAGCACCTGCAGCTCGAAGCGCCCCATGCTGCGGAGCACGGCGCGCGAGCGCAGCTCGTTGATGATGGCGAGCGCCGGGATTTCCCACATCGTGGTCTCGATCCACGGCCCCTCGAAGGTCAGCTCATATTGCCCGTCGCGCTTTTCGAGATGATAGGCAGGAAAGCGGAACCCCTCGAACCAGGCGACGAAGTCCGGCGAGAACATCTGGCGCTTGCCGTAGAACATGTTGCCGCGCAGCCAGGTGGATTCCCCGCGCGTCAACGACAGGGTGCGCACATGGTCGAGCTGCTCGCGCAGTTCGCCCTCATCGACGAAATCGGCGATGCGCACGGAATGGGTGCGGTTGATGATGCCGAAGGTGACGCGGGTGTGGAAGTGACGGCGGTAGATCGTCTGCGCCATCAAGAGCTTGTAGAAGTCCGTATCGAGCACGGAGCGGACGATCGGGTCGATCTTCCAGGTATGGTTATAGACGCGAGTCGCGATGTCGATCATGCGGTAGGCCCCGTTTGCCCGGCCTCCCCTTCTAGAGCATGCCGCACGAAATTGCAGGCCGCACCGCGTCGCTTACGGCAGGGCAGGGTCGAACCCTGCGACGAAGGTCGTGCGATTCAGCCCTTGGAACCGCCGATCCAATGATTAACTGCGCTCCAACGCCCTGCCCAACCGCAGTGGCCCTTCTCGACAGGAGCACATCGTGGCTGCCACGAAATCCCTCTTCGATACCTATCGCCTCGGCGACATCATTCTTGCCAACCGCATCGTCATGGCGCCGCTGACGCGCAACCGCGCCGGGGCGGGTCTCGTCCCCTCGCCGCTCGCAGTGGAATATTATCGCCAACGCGCCACCGCCGGCCTCATCATCACCGAGGCGACGCAGATCTCCGACACCGCGCAGGGCTATCAAGACACGCCCGGCTTGTTCACCGAGGCGCAGATCGAGGGCTGGAAGAAGATCACCGATGCCGTCCACGCCGCAGGCGGCCACATCTTCGTTCAGCTCTGGCATGTCGGGCGCGTCTCGCACCGTTCGCTGCAGCCGGGCGGCGCCGCCCCCCTCGCCCCTTCCGCCATCCGCGCCAACACCAAGACCTATGTGAATAACGGCTTCGTCGAGGTGGATGAGCCGCGCGCGCTGACGCTGGAGGAAATTCCCGGCATCGTCGACGATTTCCGCAAGGCGGCGGCCAATGCCATCCGCGCCGGCTTCGACGGCGTGGAAATTCACGGCGCCAATGGCTATCTCGTCGACCAGTTCCTGCGCGACGGCGCGAACAAGCGCGACGATGCCTATGGCGGGTCGATTGAGAACCGCACCCGGTTCCTCAAGGAGGTTCTGGCGGCGGTGATCGGCGAGATCGGCGCCGCGCGCACCGGGCTGCGCCTCTCCCCCGTCACGCCCGCCAACGACCTTGCCGACAGCGACCCGCAGGCGCTGTTCAACCACGTGATGGATGTGGTGGAGAGCCTGCACCCGGTTTATGTCCATATGATCGAGGGCGCCACCGGCGGACCGAGGGATATCGCGCCGGACTTCGATTTCGAGGCGCTGCGCGCCCGCTACAGCGGTGCCTGGATGGTCAATAACGGCTACGACAAGGCGATGGCTGAGCAGGTGATCGCGGACGGCAAGGCCGACCTCGTCGCCTTCGGCAAGGCCTTCATCTCCTCGCCCGACGCGGTCGAGCGTCTGCGCCGGGGCGTCGATTTCAACGAACTGGACCGCGACCATCTCTATGGCGGCGGCGCAAAGGGTTACACCGACTATCCCACGCTGGAAGGCGCGAGCGCCTGACGCACAAAAAGGCCCGGCACTGCCGGGCCTTTTCTTTTCCCGGACGCGCGGGATCAGGCCGCGAGTGGCGCTTCCGGTTGGACCGTGCGCACCGCCACATCGACATTCATGCCGAGATAGTCGCCTGTCAGACCGGTAAAGCCGCCGCCCACCGGCACCGCCTGGCTGGGATCACGGGTCACCGCCACGCGGATGAGATTGTCAGCGGCGATGGTCCCATTGGTGGGATCGAACTCGACCCAGCCGGCACCCGGCAGATAGATATCCGCCCACGCATGGGTGGCGCCCGCACCGACAACGCCCATCTCGCCGCCATCGAGCGCGGGATCGTAGAGATAGCCGGTGACGAAACGCGCCGCGATGCCGAGCGCGCGCGCGGTCTCGATCAGCAGCAGCGCGAAATCACGGCACGACCCGGTGCCGAGGCGGAGCGTTTCCAGCGGCGGCTGGGTGCCTTCCTCGATCCGCAGATTATAGGCGAAGTTTGCATGGATGCTGTTGTTGATGTCCGTCAGCAGCGCCATCGTGTCCGTGGGGCGGGTGGCGACGAACCCCTTCGCCCAGGCCTCGAGCTCCCCGTTCGGATCGGGATAATGCGGCTCGAGCATCCGGCCGAGATCGATTCGGTCATCGGGCGAATAAACGAACGGGTACGACTGCGCGTCTTCGGCGAGTTCGAAGATCAGGCCACCGAGACCGTAACGCTCAAGCGTGAGCACGCTTTCGATCCGCAATTCGTTTGCCGGCTCGGCGAAGTCGACGATGGCGACGGAATTGCCGAACACGTCGTGGATCCACCGCACCGTGCCATGAGGCGACAGCACCAGTTCCGCGTCCACCAGCCGCAGATCGTGGCTGTCGCGCGGGCGCAGCATCAGCCGGTGCGTGTGGAACACGACCGGGTTGGCATAGCGGTAATGGGTGACGTGTCGGACAGTCAAAGTCTGCATGATCAATTTCCAGGGAGCGGCGGACACGCCGCCCCGCATAAGGAGGGGCCTCAGCGGCAGATGCGGCCGACCATGAAGCCCAGCACGCCCATCGCAACCAGTGCTTGGAAGGAATAGAGGCGCGGTGGGAACAGCGATGCGGTTGAACCGGTGGCGCGCCTCTCGGCCCCGCTTTGGCCACTGGATGTGCTCGTGCCCGTTAGGCGGGGCTGAGCCGTCGCCCCCTCCACCTTACGCTCGGTGTTCGCGGCGCCGGCTCCGCCCGATACGCCATAACCGTTGTTCGGATGTTCCATGACTTGCCTCGCCTGCTTGTGCTGCTGCGAGGCCTAACGCGCGAGGCCGCAATTCGTTCGCCGTAGCTTTCACGGCGAGCCGATGATGGCCCCCCTCACATACGTCCGTTGAGAAAGGCCAGCATTTCCACCGGACCCTGAGCGTTGAACAGCTTCACCTGACGGCCGCCGCACATGTCGCAGCGCAGGCGCGGTGCGCTGCCGCCCTCCGCCGGCGGCGCGAGGGCGGCAGCATCGACTCGCCCGAGCACGGAGCGCCGCCCGCAGCGCTGGCAATGGGCACACAGCATGGAAGACTGGTCGATCATCTCGCCCTCCTGAGCAAAGCGGCCTGGATCACGCGGCGGCGCCGCCGATAGATCGCCCGCCCGATGCTTTCAGATGGTCATAGGGAAAATAAAGTTCCGGCGACGGCGCCGCCGCGCGGTGCCGTCAAATAAGCATGACGAACAAGATTAAGAAGAGGGGTGGCGAAGAGACTTCGCCTTGGTTTCCACCAATCGCCGGCGAGCCGGGATTTGGTGGGCGCACTAGGGCTCGAACCTAGGACCCGCTGATTAAGAGTCAGCTGCTCTACCAACTGAGCTATGCGCCCCCGCCGCAGACCGTGGCCTTGCGGACGGGGGGTCGTGTAGCAGAGCCCCCGGGGTGTGTCCATAGGGTCAGGTACGCTTCCTGATCTATCCACAGGCTCGGTGAGCCTACCGACTTATTCCTGGAAGGCCTCCTCGCGCTTCTTGCGGACGGAGGGCAGGAGAACCACGACCAGCGCCAGCATGGCGAGGCCGAGCATGGTGGCAGAGATCGGCCGGGTGAAGAACACGGTCGGATCGCCGCGCGAGATCAGCATGGCGCGGCGCAGATATTCCTCCAGCATCGGGCCGATGATGAAGCCGAGCAGCAGCGGCGCCGGCTCGCAGTCGAGCTTGACCAGCACGTAGCCGACCACCCCGAACAGCGCCATGGTGTAGACGTCGATGGCGTTGTTGTTCACGCTGTAGACGCCGATGCAGCAGAAGCCGACGATGAGCGGGAACAGGATGTGGTAGGGCACGGTGAGCAGCCGCACCCAGATGCCGATCAACGGCAGGTTGAGTACCACCAGCATGAAATTGCCGATCCACATCGAGGCGATGATGCCCCAGAACAGGTTCGGCTGCTCGTTCACCACATTCGGCCCCGGCACAATGCCCTGGATGATCAGCGCGCCGATCATCAGCGCCATGACCGGGTTGGACGGAATACCCAGCGTTAGCATGGGGATGAAGGAGGTCTGGGCGCCAGCGTTGTTGGCGCTTTCCGGACCGGCCACGCCCTCGATGGCGCCCTTGCCGAAGCGCTCGGGATGGCGGGAGATTTTCTTCTCGATCGAATAGGCGGCAAAGGAAGACAGGATCGCCCCACCGCCCGGCAGGATGCCGAGGAAGGAGCCTAGGAAGGTGCCGCGGAGGATGGGACCGAGGATGCGCTTGATGTCGTCCTTCGTCAGCAGCAGACCCTTCACCTTCTGCACCAGCACGGTACGGGTGTGCTCATCCTCCAGGTTGCGCACGATCTCGCCAATGCCGAACACGCCCATGGCCAGCGCGACGAATTCCACACCGTCGGCGAGTTCCAGCATGTCGAAGGTGAAACGCGGCGTGCCGGTGTAGACATCCTGGCCCGACAGGCCGAGCAGGATGCCGAGCACCACCATGGCCAGCGCCTTCACCACCGAGCCGGAGGCGAGGGCGACGGAGGCCACAAGCCCTAGAACCATAAGCGCAAAATACTCCGGCGGCCCGAATTTCAGCGCGAGGTCGGCGAGTGGCGGGGCGAAGACGGCGAGCAGGAAGGTGGCGACCGAACCGGCGAAGAAGGAGCCGAGCGCGGCGGTGGCGAGCGCCGCCCCGGCGCGGCCCTGGCGCGCCATCTGGTAGCCGTCAATGGCGGTGACGACCGAGGAGCTCTCGCCCGGCAGGTTGATCAGGATCGCCGTGGTCGAACCGCCATATTGCGCGCCGTAATAGATGCCCGACAGCATGATCAGCGCCGAAACCGGCGGGAGGCCGAAGGTGATGGGCAGCAGCATGGCGATGGTCGGCACCGGGCCGAGGCCCGGCAGCACGCCGATCAGCGTGCCCAGCAGCACGCCGATGAAGCAGTAGAAAATGTTCTGGAAGGTGACGGCGACGGAGAAGCCGAGGGCGAGATTGTCGAAGATTTCCATGGGGTTCGCTCCTCAGTAGCCGCCGAGCCACGGGCCCAGCATGGGCAGCGGCAGGCCGAGCCCCTTGATGAACACCGCCCAGGAGAACGCCACCATGATCGCGGAGGACAGCAGCGCGGTGGTCAGCCGGAACTTGCGGCTGGCGAGGGTGGAGAGGAACACCGCCAGCCCCATGGAGGGGCCGAGGCCGAGCGGGCGGATGCCGAGGCCGAACACAACCACCGCGAGCGTCACCAGCCCCAGCGGCACCCATGGCCAGCGGCGCAGCCCGATTTCCTGGCCTTCATCCTCCTCCGCCACGGGGTGGAGTGTGAGTCCAGTGAGGAGGACGATGAGGCCGAGAAAGCCGAGCAGGCCGGCCAGAATCATCGGGAAATAGCCCGGCCCCATGCGGATGGCACGGCCCATGGGCAGGTCCATCGCCTGCCAGGCGAAGAAGGCGGCGAGGAGCACCAGCAGGAAGCCGCTGGCGACCTCCTTCGGGCTTTTGACGAAGCGTGTCATGGGATGTGTCCAGCGGCCGGATGGGGGACCGGCCCGCCGGGGTGAGCGGCAGGCCGGCGGGCAGGAGGAAGGGCGGAACGAGCGCGACGCAGCGGCGCGCCACACGGGCGCGCCGGAACGGCGGCGGCGTCAGTCGGCGAAGACGCCGGCCTTCTCGATCACCGGCTTCCACTTGGCGACTTCGGCTTCCAGATATTTCTGGTGCACTTCCGGCGTAGCGCGGTCCAGCGCCACCGGCTCGGTGCCGAGATCAGCGAAGCGGGAGATGACCTTGGGGTCCTGCAGCGCAGCGACGAGGGCGGCGTTGAGCTTGTCGATCTCCGCCTTGGGCGTGCCCTTGGGTGCGTAAAGGCCGTGCCACACCGCGACCTCGAAGCCGGGCAGGCCGGCGGAATCGAGCGTCGGCAGGTTGGGCAGCGACTTCACCGGCGCCTTGGTGGTGACGCCATAGGCCTTCACCTTGCCGGCCTTGATCTGGCCCGTCGTGTTGGTGGTCTGGTCGCACAGCAGGTCGATCTGCCCGCCGACAAGGTCGTTCATCGCCGGGCCCGTGCCCTGATAGGGAACGGTGGTCATCTGCGTGTCCAGCGCCGACATGAACAGCATGCCGCACAGATGCGAGGCCGAGCCGACGCCGGCATTGCCGTAGATCACGCCGTCCTTGTTCTTCTTCACATAGGCGATCAGCTCAGCCGCATCCTTCGGCTCCAGCGTGGATTTGCCGATGACGGTCATCGGCACGTCGGTGACGAGCCCGACTTCCTCGAAATCGGTGAGCACGTTGTAGGGCAGCTTGCGGTAGAGCGTGGCCGCAGTCGCCTGGCCGATATGGTGCAGCAACACGGTGTAGCCATCGGGCGCGGCCTTCGCCACCTGCCCGGCCCCGCGCGTGCCGCCGGCGCCGCCGACATTCTCCACCACCACCTGCTGGCCAAGCGTGCGCGACATCGATTCCGCGATCAGCCGCGCCACCGTGTCCGTCGGTCCGCCAGCGGCGAACGGCACCACCATCGTCACCGGACGGTTCGGATAATCCTGCGCAACCGCAGCGCCAAAAGGCAATGCCATCAGCGCAAAGGCAGCAAGGGCCGTGGCCGCCCCCTTGAAGTTCGTCATATGTCCCTCCCGAGACGTGTTGAGCCTGTTTAGTTGCACGGTCGCCCGTCCGGGCGGGCGCCGTATTGTTGGGAGACTAGGCCACCACCCGCGCAACGCAGCGTCAAGTGGCCCTTTGGCTTAGAAAACACGCGGCGCCCTACATATCCATGGCGGGGAGGCGGAGGGCGCATCACGGCTCTAGGAACCCGCCGCGTGACGTTCCATATTCGCGGCATGATTCAGGAGCCGCCTCCCCTCGTCGTCGAAATCGCTTGGCAGGAGCCCTGGCTGGCCGCGCGCCGGCTGGGCTGCCGCGATGGCGCGCCGGTGGCGGGGCTGACCTTTCTCGACAGCGCCATGCGTCACCCCGTGCTTGGGCGCTGGTCCTATGTCATGGCCGAGCCCTTCGGCCGTTTCCGCAGCGAAGGCGGCGTAGCGCACTGGAACGGGGTGCGCGAAGACGCGCCGCCGCTGGAAGCGCTGCGTGCCCGGCTCCACGCCTATGCCCAGCCCCGCCTGCCGGGCGAGGCCGGCTTTCAGGCCGGGGCGGCGGGCTATATCGCCTATGAGGCCGGGCGGCTGTTCGACCGGTTCCCCACCCCGCAGGCCGAGCCCGGCGAGGGGCCGGAAATCGACCTCGGCTTCTACGATCTCGTCGCCGCCTTCGACGTGGTGGCGGAACGGGCCTTTCTCATTTCCACCGGCTGGCCGGAAACGGACCCCGCCCGCCGCGCCCGCCGCGCCCGCGAACGGCTGCATGAGGCCAGCGCCCGGCTGGCCGCGGAAGAAGCCCCGCTCGGCGCGCCGGTGCGGGCGCGCGACTGGCGCTCCAATTTCGACGCGGCGGGCTATCGCGACGCCGTCGCCCGGGTGATCGACTACATTCGCGCCGGCGATATCTTCCAGGCCAATTTCACCCAGCGCTTCGAGGCGGAGGTCGGCGCCGTCGACCCCTTCGCCCTCTATGACCAGCTGCGCCGCGCCAACCCCGCCACGTTCGCGGCGCTGATCGTCAATGAGGACCGTCTCATCGCCTCCTCCTCGCCGGAGCGCTTCGTCAAGCTCGTCGGCGCCGAGGTGGAGACCCGCCCGATCAAGGGCACGCTGCCGCGCTCGGTGGAGCCGACGCTCGACGCCTTTCGCGGCCGCGCGCTCGCCGCCAGCGAGAAGGACCGCGCCGAAAACGTGATGATCGTCGATCTGCTGCGCAACGATCTCTCGCGCGTGTGCCGGCCCGGCACGGTGAAGGTGCCGCGCCTGTGCGGGCTGGAGACCTATGCCAATGTCCACCACCTCGTCTCGGTGGTGACCGGCGCATTGAAGGAGGGCCGCGACGGGCTGGACCTGATGGCGGCCTCCTTTCCCGGCGGCTCGATCACCGGCGCGCCGAAGATCCGCGCCATGGAAGTCATCCACGAGCTGGAAGGCCGGCCGCGCGGGGTCTATTGCGGCTCCATCGGCTATATCGGCTTCGACGGCGCCATGGATTTCAACATCGCCATCCGCACGGTGACGGTGGAAGACGGGCGCGCCAGCTTCGGCGTCGGCGGCGGCATCACCACCCTCTCCGACCCTGCCGCCGAACATGCGGAAAGCCTGACCAAGGCCGAGCGGCTGTTCCGCGCCTTCACCGAGAGGGCGGCGCCGTGATCCTGCTGATCGATAATTACGACAGCTTCGTCTTCAACGTCGCGCGCTATCTCACCGAGCTGGGCGAAGAGGTGGAGGTCGCCCGCAACGACGCCCTGGACCTTGCGGCGATCGAGGCGCGGGCGCCGCAGGCGCTGGTGATCTCGCCCGGCCCCTGCTCGCCGAACGAGGCCGGCATCTCGCTGGAGGCGGTGCGGGCGCTGTCGGGCACGCTGCCGATTCTCGGCATCTGCCTCGGCCACCAGTGCATCGGCCAGGCCTTTGGCGGGCGCGTGGTGCGGGCGAAGGAGCCGATGCATGGACGCGCCTCGCTGCTGCGCCACGCCGGCACGGATGTGTTTGCCGGCCTACCCTCGCCGCTGCCGGCCGGGCGCTACCATTCGCTGGCGGTGGAGCTGGAGGAGGGCGCGCCGCTGATCGCCACCGCCTGGAGCGAGGATGGCGAGATCATGGGCCTCGCCCATCGCACCCACCCGACCTATGGCGTGCAGTTCCACCCGGAATCCGTGCTGACCCCGGATGGCTACGCGCTGCTGGGCAATTTCCTGAAGTTGGCGCGTCAGCCCCCCTCTCCCCGTGGGGGAGAGGGCTGGGGTGAGGGGTCGCTGGCCCCTTCGCCTTCCCCTCACCCGGCGCTGCGCGCCGACCTCTCCCCCACGGGGAGAGGTGATGGCGGCAGCGTGCGATGACCTCGATCAGCATTGAGGATCGCGGCTTCACGCTCGGCGACGGGGTGTTCGACACCGCGCTGGCGCTGGACGGGGCGGTCTTCGCCCGTGCGCGCCATGTCGGCCGGCTGGTGGCGGCGGCGCAGCGGATCGGCATCGCCCTTGAGGCGGCGGCGGTCGAGGCGGCGCTCGACGCGGCCCTGACGCCGGAGCCGGCCATTCTGCGCACCACGGTGACGCGCGGCGCGGCGGCGCGCGGCCTGTGGCCGGCGAGCGCCGGCGCGCCGACCGTCGTGGTGACGCGCGCGCCCTGGTCCCCTGCCCTCCTCGGCCAGCCGGCGCGGCTGATCACCGCCAGCGGGCGACGCAACGAATTCTCGCCCACCGCCAACCTCAAGACGCTGGGCTATCTCGACCATATCCTCGCCGCGCGCGAGGCGGCGCTAGCGGGGGTGGACGACGCGCTGCTGCTCAACACGCGGGGCCGCGTCGCCTGCACCACCATCGCCAATGTGTTCGCGCTGATCGCCGGGCGGCTGGTGACGCCGGCGCTCAGCGAGGGCTGCCTGCCCGGCATCATGCGGGCGCTGGTGATCGAGGCGGCGCCGCGTCTCGGGCTGGCGGTGGAGGAGCGCCCGCTGGCGCCGGCGGCGCTGACCGGGGCGGACGCGGTGTTCCTCACCAATTCCGTGCGCTTCCTCCGCCCGGTGACGGCGCTGGACGGCGTTGCACTGGGCGACGAGCACGACAGCCTACGCAACCTGCAGGATATAATCTGGCGGCAGGCCACCGTCGGAAAATAAGCGCACCGCTCACCTTGCGATATCTTGCGTTGGCGATAGAGGACGCGAGACATGGCGGCATCATATTTTTGACGCTTTCTTATTCGGCTGCGTTTTGCGCCGGCGAACCGACGCGGACATGCCGCAATTATTTGAAACCTTCCGGCGGCGGCGGCGTTGAAGACCACCGCAAAGCTGCCGGAGGTGCCCCATGCTTCGCCTGACCCGCCCCCTGCTCGCCGCCGGGATTGGCGCGAGCCTTCTCGCCGGCGTCGCCGCCCTGCCCGCCCTCGCGCAGAACGCGCCGATCCGGCTGGCGCAGGCCGGCCCGCAGGGCGGCGCCGCGACGATGGACGTGAACCTGTTCTATGACCAGCTGGGCCGCTTCGGCACCTGGGTCGCTCATCCCGATTACGACTATGTCTTCATTCCCAGCGATGTCGGCCCCGGCTGGCGCCCCTATCAGGAAGGGCGCTGGGTGTGGACCGAACAATATGGCTGGTACTGGGAATCCTATGAGCCCTTCGGCTGGGCGACCTATCATTATGGCCGCTGGGGCTATGACCCCTCCTATGGCTGGTTCTGGGTGCCCGGCGACACCTGGGCGCCGGCCTGGGTGACGTGGCGGCGCGGCGGCGGGCGCACCGGCTGGGCGCCGATCGCGCCGGATCGCCCCGGCTATGCCGTCGGCCGGCCCGCCCATTATGCCCCGCCCGTGGCGGAAAGCTGGGTCTTCGTCGAGGACCGCTACATGGCGGCGGAGGACATCGCCGTCCATGTCGCGCCGATCCCGCAGATCAACATCTATCTGCAGGCGGCGCCGGATGCCTATGAGCCAAGCTGGGACGATGGCTACTACGTCAATCGCGGCTTCGGCTACCGCGTCTATGACGCGCCGGTGCGCGAGCGGCTGGTGACGCGCGAGGTCTATTATGTCGACAACCGCGACGACGTGTTCTTCGACGGCACGGGCGGCCGGCTCGGCATCTTCGCGCCGCGCCTCGATTTCGGCGACCGGCGCGGCCCGCCGCCGCGCTATGTGCGCGAGATCGAGCCCGACCGCCGGCCGCTGATCCGCCAATATGTGCGCGAGGACCGCGACGTGCCGGGCTGGCTCGCCCCCTCGGCGGCGCTGCTCAACGTGCTGACCCCCGACAACAGGCGCGATCTGCGCGAACGCCGCTTCGACAACCCGGACCGGTTCCGCCAGCAGGTGCAGCTTCTGGAGCGGGAGCGGGCGGACCGGCTGCTGGAAGAGCGGCGGCAGGCGGATGCCCGCGCCGAGGCTTTCCAGCGCCAGCAGCGCGAGGCGCTGCAGCAGCGCCGCGCCGTCTATGAACAGCTGCGCGCGGAACAGCGCGCCAAGGCGCAGCGTGTGGTGGACCGGGTGGAAAACCAACCCGGCCCGCGCCCCGGCGGCCCCGGCGCCCCCGGTGTGGGACCCGGCCGCCCCGGCGGACCGGCCGCGCCCGGCGCCACTCCCGGCACACCGAATAACGGCCCGGTGGGCGGCCCCGGTGCGCCCGGAGCGACGCCGCCCCGTCCGGGCGTGCCGAATAACGGCCCCGACGCCGGCCCCGGCCGGCCCGGTGGCCCTGGCGCGCCCGGTGCGACGCCGCCCCGTCCGGGCGGGCCGAATAACGGCCCCGACGCCGGCCCCGGCCGGCCCGGTGGCCCCGGTGGCCCCGGTGCGCCCGGAGCGACGCCGCCCCGTCCGGGCGGTGCGAATAGCGGTCCCAATGCCGGCCCCGGCGGGCCGGGAGCCCCCCGCCCCGTGCCCGGTCAACCGCCCGCGGCGGCGCAACCGACCCCCAATCCGGCGCCGCTGAACAATGCCGATCGGGCGAAGCGGAATCAGGAGGTGCGCGAGCGTCAGCAGCAGGAGCGTCAGCAGAAGCAGGACGCCCAGCAGGAACAGCAGCGTGCCCGCCAGCAGAAGCTGGAGGCTCAGCAGGAACAGCAGCGCGCCCGTCAGCAACAGCGCCAGCAGCAACAGGACGCCCAGCAGGAGCAGCAGCGCACCCGCCAGCAGCAGCGCCAGCAGCAGCAGGACGCGCAGCAGGAGCAGCAGCGTGCCCGGCAGCAGCAGAACCAGCAGCAGCGGCAGCAGAAGCAGGAGGCCCAGCAGGAGCAGCAGCGCGCCCGGCAGCAGCAGCGGCAGGAACAGATGCAGCAGCAGATGCAGCAGCGTCAGCAGAAGCCGCCACAGCAGCCGGGGGCACAGCAGGCTCGTCCCCCGCAGGGCCAGCCCGGACCGAACCAACCCGCGCGTCCGCCGCAGGGTCAGCCGCGTCCGCCCGGCGGCGGGGCGGGTGGTCCGGGAGGCCCCGGCGGGCCCGGTCAGCCACCCGTGCCGCCCGGCGCGCAGTAAAGGCGGGGCACCCTACCCTTGGAGCCATCCGGTACGTCACCGTCACCGGATGGCTGTCACCTCGCCGCGTCTACGGTCGTACCTGTCAGCGGACCGCTCAGCGCCGTTTGGGAACTGGCGGAGGGCCGGCGAGTAAAGTGAGATTTTGCCGCCTCTCTCCGCCGTCAATGAACGGCCGGAAGATTATAGGAAGCCCAGTCCTCGCGCGGGATCGCCGAGCCGACATGAAAGGCAAAGCCCACCACCTTGCGCAGCGGCGGATCGAGTTCGCACCGGTACGAGACCTCGTACCAGCGGCGCTGGCTGCGGAAGGCGCCGCCCCTGGCGGTGAACACCGCTCCCTCCAGCGACGTATCGCCCGAGGCGTAGTCGACCAGCCGGTCGGGCTGGAACTCCGGGCGCCAGGTGTGGATCTGCTCCATCGCCTCAAGATCGCAGAGCTGGGCGAGGCGGTCCTCCTCGCCCAGCCGCGCCAGTTCGCGGCGCAGGCCCCGGCTGCGCGGGCTGTCCAGCGCCTGTTCCGACAGGATCCGCGCGGGGCGTATCATCTCCGGTGCGGCGGGCTTTGCGGGCGCCGCATGCGCCGTCGGCGGAAGCGCTGCCCCCGCGCGCGGCAGCGCTTCCGCCGAGGGCGATGACGGTACGGGGGCCGGGGAGACGGCCGGCGCCGGGACACCACGCAACGCGGCGAAATCGCGGTAACTGATGATCTCGGTTTCCAGCGCCGGCGCGTCGGCCGGTTCCGGAAAACCCCTCGTCCCCACCAGCACAAGCGCCGCCAGCACGCCGAGATGCAGCAGCGCCGAGGCAGTGAGCCGCGCGGCCTCGGCAACGGAGCGCGCCGGCGGCGGCCGGCGCTCGTCCGCTTCCAGCAGACCGTGGACGGCGCCCGGCAGGGACGAGACGGCGATCATGCGGGATGGGCCGGCACGGGGAGCCTCCGGTGGTCGGCAAAGCCATCCCCGATGCGCCCGGCAGCATTATGGCCGCCACCGCGCGTGCCGCCGCGACCGGCCCGCGCCGTTGAAACAAAAAGAGCCCCGGCCATCGGCCGGGGCTCTTGTCGTTTCAGGGGCGGTGCGCGTCGCGCGAAACGGACTATTCCGCCGCCGGCTGCGCCTGCGCGTTCAGGCTGCCGCGCTTGGTCGCCAGCTTGTTGAGCGCGATGATATAGGCCTGCGCCGAGGCGACCAGCGTGTCGGGATCGGAACCGCGCCCGGTCACCGCCTTGTCGCCATCCTCCAGCCGCACCGAGACTTCCGCCTGCGCGTCCGTGCCCTCGGTCACCGCGTGGACCTGATAGAGCGCCAGCTTCGCCTCATGCGGGACGATGGCCTTGATGCAGTTGAACACCGCATCCACCGGGCCATTGCCCTCGCATTCCTCGGTGACGAGGATGCCATCCACCTTCATCTTCATGGTGGCGCGCTGCGGGCCATGGCTGCCGGCGATGACGCTGAGCGACACCAGCTTCATGCGGTCATGGGCGGCGGCGATCTCGTGATCGACCAGCGCCTCGATGTCCTCGTCATAGACCACCTTCTTGCGGTCGGCGAGTTCCTTGAAGCGGCTGAAAGCGTCGTTCAGCGCGTTCTCGCCCAGCTCGTAGCCCAGCGCCTTCAGCTTGTCGCGGAAGGCGGCGCGGCCGGAATGCTTGCCCATCACCAGCGAGGTCTTGGACACGCCGACGCTGTCGGGGGTCATGATCTCATAGGTGGTGTTGTTCTTGAGCATGCCGTCCTGGTGGATGCCGCTCTCATGGGCGAAGGCGTTCCGGCCGACGATGGCCTTGTTGTACTGCACCGGGAAGGAGGTGACGGCCGAGACCAGCTTGGAGGCCCGGGTCAGCATGGTGCTCTCGATGCCGGTGGCATAGGGCAGCACGTCGCCGCGGGTGCGGATGGCCATGACCACCTCTTCCAGCGCCGCATTGCCGGCGCGCTCGCCGAGGCCGTTGATGGTGCATTCGATCTGCCGCGCGCCGCCGGCCAGCGCCGCCAGCGAATTGGCCACCGCCAGGCCGAGATCGTCATGGCAATGGGCGGAGAAGATGATCTGCTCGCCATTGGGCACGCGGTCGAGGATGTAGGCGCGCACCTGGCGGAACATCGCCTCATATTCCGACGGGGTGGCATAGCCCACCGTGTCCGGCAGGTTGATGGTGGTGGCGCCGGCCTTCACCGCCGTCTCGACGCAGCGGGAGAGATAGTCGATCGGCGTGCGGGTGGCGTCCATCGCCGACCATTCGATGTTGTCGACGAGGTTGCGCGCCTGCGTCACCGTCGCGGTGATGATGTCGATCACCTGATCCTGCGTCTTGCGCATCTGGTGTTCGAGATGGATCGGCGAGGTGGAGACGAAGGTGTGGATGCGCGGGCGCTGGGCGAACTTCACCGCCTCGCCGGCGCGGGCGATATCGGCGGGGATGGCGCGGGCGAGGCCGGCGACCACCGCGCGCTTGGTACGGCGGGCGATCTCGGCGACGCTCTCGAAATCGCCATTGGAGGCGATGGGGAAGCCGGCCTCGATCACATCGACGCCCATCGTGTCGAGCAGATCGGCGACTTCCAGCTTCTCTTCCAGCGTCATCGAGGCGCCGGGGCACTGCTCGCCGTCGCGCAAGGTGGTGTCGAAAATGACGACGCGGTCATGAGGGGTGGACATGTGGGCTTCCTTCTCGGCTCCGGCACCGGGAGCGGCAGGGCGTTCTGGCCCGTGCGGCATCGTCCGTTGCCTGTCTGACAGTGTGGCGGGAGGCGTCATCCCCTGAGCGCCCAGGCGCGAAGCCCGGCCGGCCCTCAGGGGCGGCTAAGAAGAAGGAGCCCGGACGCAAGGAGAACCTTCCCCGCAAACCGCAGCGCGGTCGGGGTCGCGGAAGAACGGCGGGCGGACGAATTCGTCACGGCTCGGCTCTCGCGAGGTTGCTCTGGCGCAAGGTCATAGCCGAGCGCGGGGGAAACGGCAAGGGCGCGGGTAAGGGGCGCCTCCGGCTCGCGCAGACGGGAGGCGGGTGCGTCATGGCCGGGCGGGCGCCTAGCCGCGCGCCGTCGGGTGGAGGGGGCGGCCTCCCGATGGCGCGGCAACCGGGCCTCGCCCGGCCATGACGTTCGACCCCGTCACGTCCGTGCGGCCGGACGGGGAAGCGAAGACTTCAGTGCCCACCCTCCACCTTGTGCGTCGGACGGCGCAGCAGCGGGGCGGCGAAGAACAGCACGACGAACAGCACGGTGAGCACGAGGAACACGTCGGAGAACGCCATCACCTCGGCCTGGATGCGCACCTGCCCCGCCATCCGCTTCAGCGCCGCCGTGCCCGCGTCCGAACCGAGAGCCGAGAGCGCGCGGGTCATGGAATCGAGCCGCTCCACCGCCGCCGCATTCGCCCATTGCACATTCTCGTGCAGGCGGGCGAGGTGCAGGTCCCAGCGGTCGTTGAGCACGGTGTTGATGAGGGCGAGCCCCACCGCGCCGCCGAGATTGCGCATCAGGTTGAACAGGCCGGAGGCGTTCTTCAGCTGGTCCGGCGGCAGGGTGCCGAGCGAGATGTTGTTGATCGGGATCATCGCCATCATGATGCCGACGCCGCGCAGGATCTGCGGCACCAGCAACTCCCAGAAATCCCAATCCTTGGTCAGCCCGGTCACCTGCCACGTTCCCACGGCGAAGGCGGCGAAGCCGAAGGCGATCATGGCGCGCGGATCGACCTTGCTCATCAGCCGGCCGGCGATGGGCGCGCACAGGAACATGGCGAGGCCGGAGACGAACATGGTCTCGCCGATCATCAGCGCCGAATAGCCCCGCACCCGGGCGAGATAGAGCGGGTAGAGATAGGTCAGCCCATACAGCCCGATGCCGACCACGAAGCTGAAGGCCGAACCGACGGCGAAATTGCGGTTGGCGAAGGCACGCAGATCGACCACCGGCTCGCGGGCCATGAAGACGCGGGCGAAGAACGCCACCGCCGACACCGCGCCGAGCACGGCGAAGATGAGGATCCACTCATCCTCGAACCAGTCATTGGTCGGCCCCTCCTCCAGCACGAATTCGAGGCTGCCGAGGAAGCCGGCCATAAACAGCAGGCCCCACCAGTCGAAGCGGTCGAGCAGAGCAAGGTCCGGCTCGTCGAAATCCACCAGCGTCACCGTGGTGATGACGACGAAGATGCCGGGGATGATGTTGACCAGAAACAGCCAGTGCCAGGAGAACAGATCGGTGAGATAGCCGCCGATGGTCGGGCCGATGGTCGGCGCCAGCGTCGCCACCAGGCCGATGAGCGGCGCCACCACGCCCTGCTTCTCGCGCGGGAACACGGAATAGGCGGCGGCGAACACGGTGGGGATCATGCCGCCGCCGAGAAAGCCCTGCAGCGCGCGATAGACGATCATCTGGTTGATCGAGGTCGCGGTGGCGCACATGAAGCTCATCACGGTGAAGCCCACCGCCGAGGCGGCGAACAGCCAGCGCGTGGACAGCGCCCGCGACAGGAAGCCGGACAGCGGGATCATCACCACCTCGGCGATGAGGTAGCTGGTCTGCACCCAGGAGATTTCGTCGGAGGAGGCGGCGAGCCCGGCCTGAATTTCGGACAGCGAGGCGGAGACGATCTGGATGTCCAGGATCGCCATGAACATGCCGAACACCATGCACAGGAAGGCGAACATGCGCCTCCCCTCGCTGGAGGCCGCACGCGGCGCGGCTCCGGGCGTTGCTGTCATGTCGGACATGCGCGCCTCCTGAAGGCTCAGCCGCGGGTGTCGACGGTGGCGACCACCGACATGCCCGGGCGCAGCTCCGCCTTGTCGCGGGCGGCCTCATCCAACTCGATCCGCACCGGGACACGCTGAACGATCTTGGTAAAGTTGCCGGTGGCGTTCTCCGGCGGCAGCAGGCTGAACACCGAGCCCGAGGCCGGGGCGACGCTGACGACGCGGCCATGGAAGGTCTCGTCGGGATAGGCGTCGACCGCGACATCGACCTTCTGACCGGGATGCAGCCGGCCGAGCTGCGTCTCCTTGAAATTGGCGTCGACATAGACCTGCGCCATCGGCACCAGCGCGGCGATGCGCGTGCCGGCCTGCACCAATTGCCCCACCTGCACCGCGCGATTGCCGACGACGCCGTCGAAGGGCGCCTTGACGACGGTGAAATCGAGGTCGCGCTGGGCCTGGTCGCGGGCGGTCCTCAATTCGTCGAGCGTGCGCAGCGCCTCGGTGCGCTGGGCGTCGAGCACGGCGACATTGGCCTGCGCCGAGACGACCTTTGCCTTGGCGGCATCGACGGCGGCCTGCGCCTTGTCGCGGTCGGCGCGCGCCGTTTCCAGCGTGGCGCGGCTGGAAAACTGGTCCTTCATCAGCTGGGTCTGGCGGGTGAGTTCGAGATCGGCGCGCTGCAGTTCGGCCTGCTGCGAGGCCAGTTCGGCCTGCGCCTGGTCGATTTCCGCCCGCGCCGCCTCCATCTGCTGGCCATAGCGGTCGATGGTCGCCTGCTGGGTGGCGATCTTGTCCTCCGCCGCCTTGAGTGCGAGCCGGTAGTCGCCATCGTCGATGCGGGCGATGACATCGCCGGCCTTAACGTTCTGGTTGGTCTCCACATCGAGCGCCACGACATGGCCGGCCACCTTGGCGGCGAGGATCGAGGTGTCGGCGCCGACATAGGCATCGTCGGTGGCGACCATGAACCGGCCCACGCGCCACCAATCGGCGCCATAGAGCCCCCCACCCGCCAGCACGGCGAGGAGGATCGCGCCGAGGATCAGCTTCTTGCGCGAGCGCGGCGGCTTGGGTGCCGCGTCAGTGGACGGCGCGACAGGCGCGACGGCGTCCGGCGCCGGCTTGCGCGCGGTGAGCGGGATCGGCTCGGCGGATTGCCGCCCCGCCGTCTCCGGCACTGCCCTGATCTCAGCCTGCGCCATGCCACCCTCCGTAACGTAACTAAACCGTTCAGTTCACTCTGGTGCTTTACATATCAAACTAAACAGTTTAGTCAAGAGCTTTGACAACAGCGCTCCGCGCGCCCTATCAGGGGGCTGGGGATAGCCATGAGCATGATCGACATCGAAACGCCCGCCGCGCCTGCGCGCACCGAGCCGGAATCGTCCAAGCGCCGCGACATCATCGACGGCGCGCGGAAGGTCTTTTTCGAAAAAGGCTTCGACGCCGCCAGCATGGACGAGGTGGCCAAGGCGGCCAGCGTCTCCAAGGCGACGATCTATGTCTATTTCAACAGCAAGGAAGAGCTGTTCGAAGCGCTGGTGCACAATGACCGCGCCCGCTCCGCCGAGCACCTGTTCGTGGTCGACCCGTCGATCGACGATGTGGCGAGCCTGCTGCGCCGGATCGGCATATCCTTCATGACCATGATGGTGCAGCCGGACCATATCCGGCTGGTACGCATGGTGATCGCGGTGGCGGAACGATTTCCGCGCGTCGGCCGCACCTTCTTCGAGGCCGGCCCCTGCCATGGCGGCCAGAGGCTGGCCGATCTGCTGCGCCAGCAGGCCGATCTCGGCCGGCTCGCCATCGACGACGATCTCGCCGCCGCCTATGTGTTCTTCAACCTGTGCCAGAGCAATCAGGTAAAGGGCCTGCTGTTCGGCACCGAGCAGCAGCCCACGCCTTCGCAGATCGAGGCCACGGTGGACCGCGCCGTGGCGATCTTCCTCGCCTATTACGGCACGCAGCCGGTCGAGAAGCCCGCCGCGCGCGGCTAGAGCGTTTTCGAGCGAAGCGGATACCGGTTCGCGTGAAGAAAACGTGATAAAACAAAGAATTAGATCATTTCACTGTTTCCGTGAAACGGTGAAATGATCGGGAACAAGTGACGCGGCCGTCCGTCCGCCGCGACGGCAAAAGCGTCAGGCCGCCCGGCGCTCCCAGACCTCGCGCAAGGCTTTCAGCAGCGGTTCGCTCTCATAGGGCTTGGGCAACACCGGTACGCCCTCGCAGCCCGCCGGGATCATCGAGCGGTCGCCATAGCCGGTGGCGAAGAGGAAGGGCACGCCGAGGCGCTGGAGTTCCTGCGCCACCGGGGCCGAGGTGCCGGCGCCGAGATTGACATCGAGCACCGCCACATCCGGGGTGAAGTCCTGCAGCCGGCGCAGCGCTTCGGCGGCGGAAGGCGCCGTCACCACATTATCGATGCCGGCATCGTTCAGCATCATCTCCACATCCATGGCGATGAGCATCTGGTCTTCCACCAGCAGCACACCCAGTTCCGACAACGGCTCCGGCTGCGCCGGGACAGGGCCGAGCCCGTCGCCCTCCACCCCCTCCCCCGCCTCGCCCGACGAGGTGGAGATATGGCGCGCCGGCAGGCGCAGATGCGCGACGAGGCCGCTGGGGGCGAATTCCAGCCGGCTGGTGCCGCCGAGATCATAGGGCACGCTGCGCTCGATCAGCGCCATGCCGAAGCCGCGCCGTCCGGTGGCGACCACGTCCGGCCCACCCTGCTCGCGCCACACCACCTCGCAATCGCCCTCCGGGGTGACACGCCACGTCACCTCCAGCCGCCCGCCCAGACGCGAGAGCGCGCCATATTTCGCAGCGTTGGTGGAGAGTTCGTGCAGCACCAGCGCCATGACCGAGAAGGCGCGCGCATCCAGCCACACCGTGGGGCCGCTCAGCGTCAGCCGGGAACCGTCGCCGCCATAGGGCGAGAGTTCGGCGCGCAACAGGTCGCCGAGCGAACCGCCGCCGGCCCCGCGCACCACCTGATCATGCGCAATAGCCAGCGCCTGCACCCGGCCGCGCAGGCTATCGACATAGTCCTGCGTGCTGCGGCCGTCGCGCAGCGAGTGCTCCACCAGCGACTTGATCACCGCGAGAATATTCTTCACCCGGTGGTTCAGCTCTTCATTGAGCAGGCGCTGGCGCGTGTCGGCCTTGTCGCGCTCATCCGCCATCAGTTCATTGTGGCGCAGCACGATTTCCACCAGCGTGGAGCGCGCCGCCTCGGCGATCTCGCGGTCGGCATCGGTCCACGGGCTGGCCTTGCCGCGCACCGTTTCCTTCCAGATGGCGAAGCTCTTGCGCGGGGTCAGCCGGTCGCCGAGCGGGCCGGTCTCATAGGTCTTTTCCGGCCGTCCGGCCCAGTCGAGCGTGTGGACGATTTCCTTGCGGAAGAACAGGAGATAGTCGCGCGGCAGCTGCGACAGCGGCAGCGCCAGCACGCCCGACGCTTCGGCGCAGAACGCTTCCGCGCGCGGCCAGATGGCGGAGAGTTCGTGGCTCGCCCACACCTTGCCCTCGGCCCGCTCGCCGATGAAATTGGCGAGGCCGGGAATGTCGGAGGCGGGCGGCACCGCGCCTTCCGCGCTCCACTGCCCGCCGAGCCACAGGCCGATGCCGTCGCAGGGCATCAGCTTGGCGAAGTCGGCGAGATTGGTGCGCAGCAATTCGCCGATGTCTTCTTCCTGCGAGGCAAGGCGCAGCACGCGGTCGAGCGCGCGGCGCGCCATGGTGGCGACATCGAGCGTGCGCTTCTGCTTCAGCGCCTGCAGATGCAGGGCAAAGAAGGCGCCGAACATCTCCGCCGCCACCCGCTCCGCCATCGGCAGCACGCGCGGCGCGTAATGGTGGCACGCCACCAACCCCCAGAGCTGGCCGTCGACGATGACCGAGATCGACATGGAGGCGGCCACCCCCATATTGCGCAGATATTCGAGATGGATCGGCGACACCGAGCGCAGATGCGCGAAGGACAGGTCCAGCGGGTCGTCGAACGGGGTTTCCTCCGGCACCAGCGGGCAGCGCTCGCCATTGGCATCGCCGATGACGCGGACGATGTTGCGGACATAGAGCGTGCGCGCCTGCTGGGGAATGTCGCTGGCGGGGAACCACTGGTGCAGGAAGCTTTCCAGATCCTCGCGCTTGTCCTCGCTCACCACTTGCCCGGCGCCGTCCTCGGCAAACTGGTAGATCATCACCCGGTCATAGCCGAGCAGGCTGCGGATCAGTCGCGAGGAGTGTTCGAGCAGCTTGTCGATGTCCTTCTCGCCGCGCACGCGGGCGAACATGGAGCGCGCGAGATCGAGCGCCGGCCCGTCCTCGGCCGAGGCGACCTCGAACTCGATGAGGCTGACACCCCTAAACACATGGGCGGACACGTCGAAGCGCCCGCCCGAGGCCAGTTCGACATTGAACAGCAGCGCCGGCGAGGACGGGTCCGACCCGCGCGCCAGTGCCTCGCGGATGCGGGTGGCGGCGTGCGGGCCGAGCAGATCGGCGAGATCGCGGCCGATGAGGTCGCCCGTCAGGGCGAGCATCTCCGCCGCATTGCTGGAATGGCGCTGCACCACCCCGCCCTGCGGATCGCAGGCGATGAGGCAGCCATGGCACTGCACGCTGCCGGGAATGTGGATCGGCTCGCGATCGCAATTGGAAAGGTCGACCCGCTCACCCGCCGACATGAAACGCCCCGGCCTTCGCGCGCGCGGCCGGGCCGAAGGGGCCGGAAGCGGGGAGGAACATGCCCGCCGCCAAGGGCTTCGGACGGTGGCGGCGAGGCCGCGAACAGGGCGACGGGCGACACGGGGCGAGGGGCATAAGGGAACTTTTCGGCTTTCACAGTCGGTCAGTAGCTACGGAGAACGCAATACCCCTCGCCGGGTTCCACGCTTCCTGACGCAGCGCCGTTTCCGCCCGTGCCCGGCGGGCGTACCACCATCAAATGGCTCGATTTGGCGTATGAATCCTCGCGACGAGATGGCGACGGAGAAGTCGATGACGAACCCCCGGACTGGCCGCGGCGCGGCCGCTCTGCTCGCGCTCGCGCTCGCCCCGGCGCTCGCCGTGCTGTCGCCCGCCCCCGCTTTCAGCCAGCAATCGGGCGGCGAGACGCTCCGCTGGGCGGACATTCCGCGCTTTGAGATGAAGGGCGGGCTGAAGGCGTTCTGGAACGTGCTCACCCCTTTCGCCGAGAACAACACCGAAGCCTATGCCCGCGGCTTCGAGCCGGTGACGCTGGTCAACACCTATGCGGACTATTGGGGCAAGCCGCGCCGGGACATCAACCCGTCCAAGGATGGGCCAAGCGCCAATCCCTGGGACATGCCGCCCAATTTCGAGCTGGTGGTCCGCCGCGCCATCGAGAACGGCAAGCCCAGCGGAATCTACGTCCAGGACATCGAATTCCCCTTCGTCGAGAGCATCGACAAGGCGCATGGGGATACGGCGGCGCGTCTCGCCTCCGGCACGACCTCGCTGGCGGCGTTCGAGGCGGCCTATTACAAGAAATGGGCGGAATGGTTCTGGCTGCCGCTGCTCTGGACCAAGGAACGCTACCCCGGCGCCGTGGTCGGGCTCTACGGCCCGCAGCCATTCCGGCGCGATTATTGGGGCCTTTCCGGCAAGGATGCCGCGCAGATCGACGGGTCGCACCGCACCGATGCCCTGCTGTGGGAGTATATCGACCCTCATGTCGATTTCTATATTTCCAGCATCTACCTGTTCTACGACAAGCCCGACTCGGTCTTCTACATGGCGGCCAATGTCGAGGAGAACTATCTGCGGACCCGCCCGTTCGGCGACCGGCCGGTCTATGCCTATGAGTGGCTGCAGTTCCACGTTTCGAATGCCGAGCTGAGCGGGAAGGAAGTGCCCGGCTATCTCGCCGAGGCGATGGCGATCATTCCCTATTTCAGCGGCGCCAAGGGCGTGGTGCTCTGGGGTTGGGAGCCGCAACTGAAAACCGCGCGCCCGCCCTATGCGCAGCTCCCGCGCTATGTCCGCTCGCTGCAGCGCGTGGCGGCGCTGTCGGACAAGATCGGCCGTGGCCGGCTGGTCATCGACACCCCGGCCCAGACCGCCTGGCGCGCGCGCCAGCCGCTGGTGCGCACCGTCGAACTGGATGACGGCTCCTGCGTGGTGATGGCGATCGACCCCTGGCAGGACGAGACCGCCCGCAGCACCAAGCGGGTGCGCTGCGGCGCATGGGAAGCCGACATCGCCCTGGAAGGCCGGGGCACGGCGCTGGGGGTGCTGAGCCGAGACGGGCTCAAGAGCTACTGACCCCCAGAGCTACTGGACCCCACAGCTACTGAGGCGGCAGCGGCTGAATGGCGCGCGCCGCCAGCGCCCGCTCGCCCTCGGTGATGAAGTCACGAATTACAGGCACGTCGTCGCGCTCATTCGACAGCAGCAGCTGGAACACCATGTTCGAGCCGTGCAGGAAGCCGAGTTCCACCGCCACGAGGTAGAACTCCCACATGCGGGCGAAGCGCTCGCCCATCATCGCCACTACCTCGCCGCGCTTGGCCTCGAAGTTCTGCCGCCAGTGGCGGATGGTCCAGTAATAGTGCAGGCGCAGGATCTCGCAGTCGGCGGTCCACAGCCCGACCCGCTCCAGCGAGGTGAACACTTCCGACATGGCCGGCACATAGCCGCCGGGGAAGATGTATTTGCGGATGAAGGGCGCGGTCGAGCCGGGCGGCGACATGCGGCCGATGGCGTGGATCATGGCGAAGCCGCCCGGCGCCAGCAGCCGCTTGATGGTGTTGAAATAGTCGTCGAAATGATTGACCCCGACATGCTCCATCATGCCGACGGAGACGATGCGGTCGAAGCGGCCGGTGAGTTCGCGATAGTCGCGCTCGAAGAAGGTGATGCGGTCGGCGACGCCGGCCGCCTCGGCACGCTTCTTCGATTCGGCGAGCTGTTCGGTGGCGACGTTGATCGCGGTGACATGCACGCCGAGCTCGGCGAGATAGATGGCGAGCGCGCCCCAGCCCGAGCCGATCTCCGCCACCCGCATGCCGGGTTCCAACTTCAGCTTGGCGGCGATGTGGCGCAGCTTGGCTTCCTGGGCTTCTTCCAGCGAGGCGTCGGGAGTGGGGAAATAGGCGCAGGAATAGATCATGCGCGAATCGAGCCACAGCCGGTAGAATTCCGGCGGGTGGTCGTAATGGCTCTGGGCGTTGCTGGCCGAGCGGCCGAGCGGGTTGGACTGGTGCCAGCGCTTGAGCGCGCGCCAGGAGCGCCGCAGCGCCTGCTGCACCGGATGCGAGGCGAGGCCGCGCCGGTTGACCGAGAACAGCATGAGGAAATCATAGACGGTGGAGCCGTCCTCGAAGGTCAGCCTTCCGTCCATATAGGCCTCGGCCGACACGAGTTCGGGATTGAAGAACAGCTCGCGGTCGAGCTTCTCGTCCTTCAGCCGCATCACCACATTCGGCCCGTCCTCGCCGCTGCCGAAGACGGTGCGCGTGCCATTGGGCTCGATGACCGTCAGTTGGCCCTTATGGACGAACCGCTTGAGGAGATGGGGTAGAAACCGCATGGAACGCTCCGCCTGCCCGGCGAGCCCCCGCCGGTCCGCCTTGCGGCATCGGGCATAAGGGCCGCCGCCCTGTCAAGCACGGGAAGGTCGCGCCCACCCTCCCCTAGCCCGCCACCTCCCGCAGCGCGGACGGCTTCGGCGTCTCCTCGGCGCGGGCGAGTTTGCGCACCTGCGGGCTGGCGACGATGGTGCCGCGATCAAAGAACGCCTCGTGGTTCTTCTCGATGTCCTCGGCGATGTAGCGGTAATTCACCATCAGCCCGTAGGACTGCGCCATGCCGCGCGCCGCGAGGTCGCCAAACGGGTTGAGGCGCTCCAGCCGCGCGCCATTGCCGAGATGGAAGCGCGCCACCGGGTCCACCGGCTTGCCCTTGGGAGAACGTGCGATCAGGAAATAATGCGCCGCCAGCGCCTCGATCACCGGGCGCAGCGCCTCACGTGCCGGGGCATCGGGCGTCTCCTTCGCCGCAAGGCCCGCGAGCGCGCTGCGTTGCTCCGCCGTGAGAACGGTGGAGGCGGGGTCGGCGAGCTGCCCCTCCACCCAGGCGCGGAAGCCGGGCACCGGGGAGAGGGTGACGAACTCCTTCAGATTGGGGAATTCGCGGGAGATTTCCGCCACCACCTGCTTGATGAGGAAATTGCCGAAGCTGACCCCGCCGAGCCCGGTCTGGCAGTTGGAGATGGAATAGAACACGGCGGTGCGCGCGCTCTCCGGCGCCAGCGGCGTGCGCGCCGTGTCGAGGATCGGCGCGATGGCGGAAGGCGTCTCGCGGGTCAGCGCCACTTCGACGAAGATCAGCGGCTCGTCGACCAGCGCGGGATGGAAGAAGGCGTAGCAGCGCCGGTCGGGGCTATCGACGCGGGCGCGCAGATCGTTCCAGTCGCGGATTTCGTGCACCGCCTCGTAGCGGATGATCTTTTCCAGGACATTGGCGGGGGTCGACCAGTCGATCCGGCGCAGCACGAGGAACCCCCGATTGAACCAGGAAGCAAAGAGGTGAACGAAGTCGCGGTCAACCTCGGCGAGGTCGGGGCGGCGGCGCAGAAAGCCGAGAAGATCGGCCCGCATCGCCACCAGCCGGGCGGTGGCGCCGGGGGCAAGGTTGAAGCGACGGATCAGTTCCTGCCGGCGCGGCTCGCTGGCAAAGTGAATCTCCGCCACGCTGCGCGCGCCGGGATGGGCGGCGTAGGCCGCCAGCGCCTTGTCCAGCCGGGCGGCATCGGGGCCGAAATCATGCGCCAGCGTCTCGAAAAAGGCGATGCGCTCGCCGCTGCGCAGCCCGGCATAGGCGGCGAGGATTTCCTGCGCCAGCGCGACGCCGGAGGCCTCCCCCTGCCCGGAGAGCAGCCGCTCGCACAGTTCGGCGACGCTGGCCGTCCGCGCCTCGCCGGACGGGCGGCGCTCACGGCCGAGGTCCAGCAGCGCACGCCCGCGCTCGGCAATGCTGCCCAGAAGCTCGCCGAAGAAGCTGGTTCCGCCGTCCATGCCGCCTCCCCTTTCGATACGCAGGCCGCGCCATCTGACCCCTATGGGGCGACGCGCGCAAGACAGGGAGGCCGCGCGCGGCACCGGCAAGGGCGGACGGCGTGGACACGTTTTCGCGCGCGGCCGGTGCTTCCCCTTTAAATTCCGAGGCTTGGAAGCCATGTTCGCGGCTGATGCTGAAAGCCCTCCGTCTCATGCTCCTCGGTTTCCTGTTGCTCTTCATCCTGCCCCTCGGCGCGCATGCGCTGGTGCAGTGGCAGACGGCCGACTGGTCACGCAGTTGGGGCAGTGCCGACTGGTCCAGCACCGGCACGCTGCCGGCGGCGGACGCGCATCCGGAGGCGATGGTGCGCATCTATGCCGCCCGCGTCGGGCGCTGGCGCGGCATCTTCGCCGTGCATAGCTGGCTCGTGTTCAAGGAGCCGGGCGCCGGCGCCTATGAGCGCTATGACAAGGTCGGCTGGGGTCGGCCGATCCGCCATAATGGCTATGCGCCGGACGGGCGCTGGTATGGCAACGACCCGGAAATCGTGTTCGAGGCCACCGGAGAGGAGGCCGAGCGGCTGATTCCGAAGCTGCGGGCGGCGGTCGCCTCCTATCCCTATGGCAAGGCCGGCGACTACCATGTGTGGCCGGGGCCAAACTCCAACAGCTTCATTGCCCATGTGATCGGCCAGGTGCCGGAACTCGGCGTCACATTGCCGCCCACCGCCATCGGCAAGGACTATCCCGTCGATGGCGGCTGGTTCGGGCTCGCGCCTTCGCGCACCGGCCTCCGGGTGACGCTCGACGGCTATCTCGGCCTCACCGTCGCCTGGGTGGAGGGCATCGAGCTCAATTTCCTCGGCGCCGTCGCCGGGCTCGACCTGCGCCGGCCGGGCATCAAGCTGCCGGGATTCGGGCGGATCGGCATTTGACAAGTGCGGGCCGCTGTTGACGCCAAGGTGAAACCACCCGTTCACTCCCCTAAGTCATGCTGGGGTATGGCGACCCGTGGGGGACAAGGATGAGCGCAGGCATGTTCAAGCGGTTCTGGCAGGGCGGCATCGCCGCGCTGTGTCTTGTGCCCGTGGCGCTGGCCTCAGCACAGGCCGCGCCCTGCGGCAACGACGCCTCGGGCTTTGCCGCCTGGCTGCCGGCCTTCAAGCGCGAGGCGCAGGCGCAGGGGATTTCGCCCGCCGCGCTGCGGGCGCTGGACGGGGTGACCTACGACACCACGGTGATCCGGCTCGACCGCAACCAGAAGCACTTCAAGGTGAGCTTCGAGCAGTTCGCCGCCAGCCGCATCAGCGCCGGGCGCATCGCCACCGGCAAGAAGAAGATGCAGCAATACGCCTCCACCCTCGCCCGCATCGAGCAGCGCTATGGCGTGCCCGGCGAGGTGCTGGTGGCGATCTGGGGGCTGGAGACCGATTACGGCGTCAACAAGGGCAAGATGCCGATCCTGCGCTCGCTCGCTACCCTGTCCTATGACTGCCGGCGCTCCGATTTCTTCACCGGCCAGTTGCTCGACGCGCTGCGCATCTACCAGCATGGCGACCTGACACTCGACGAGATGCGCGGCGCCTGGGCCGGGGAGATCGGCCAGACCCAGTTCCTCGCCTCGTCCTATGTGAAATACGCGGTCGATTTCGACGGCGATGGCCGCGCCGACCTCGTGCGCAGCGCCCCGGACGTGCTGGCCTCCACCGCCAATTATCTGCGCGGCCATGGCTGGCGCCCCGGCGCCGGCTGGGGGCCGGGCGAGCCGAATTACCAGGCGCTGCTCGGCTGGAACAAGGCGGAGGTCTATGTGAAGACCATCGGCCTGTTCGCCAGCAAGCTGAAGCAATAGGGACAGAGAGCGTCATCCCGGCCGCAGGCGAAGCGGAAGCGCCGGGATCGCGGGGCATTGGCGATGATCCCGGCGCCGCTGCGCGGCGTCCGGGAGGACGGCGTGGGAGGGCCGACCACCGCCCATAAGCGAACAGCCCTTGCGCGGGATTTCGGCTTGCCGCGCGGGAAGGCCGGCGGCTTTATCGCAGTCCCCCCGTGATACTGCCAGGTGCCTGCCGTGACCGACGCCCTCCCCGCTTCCGCCGAAACCTATGACTACATCGTGGTCGGCGCCGGCTCGGCCGGCTGCGTGCTGGCGAACCGGCTTTCCGCCGACCCGAAGAACCGGGTGCTGGTGCTGGAGGCCGGCGGGCGCGACAACTGGATCTGGTTCCACATTCCGGTCGGCTATCTCTTCGCCATCGGCAATCCCCGCGCCGACTGGTGCTTCAAGACCGAGACGGAAGCCGGGCTGAACGGGCGGGCGCTGAACTACCCGCGCGGCAAGACCATTGGCGGCTCCTCCGCCATCAACGCCATGATCTATATGCGCGGCCAGGCGGCGGATTACGACCATTGGCGCCAGCTCGGGCTCGACGGCTGGGGCTGGGACGATGTGCTCCCCGTGTTCAAGCGGCATGAGGACCATTATCTCGGCACGGCCGAATTCCATGGCGGCGGCGGCGAATGGCGGGTGGAGGCGCCGCGCCTCACCTGGAAGCTGCTCGACACGGTGCGGGTGGCGGCCGAGCAGGCGGGCATTCCGCCGATCCCGGATTTCAACACCGGCGACAATGAGGGCTCGTCCTATTTCCAGGTGAACCAGAAGCGCGGCTTTCGCTGGAGCGCGGCGCGCGGCTTCCTGAAACCCGTGCTCTCCCGATCCAATCTGCGGCTGGAAACCTCCTGCCACACCGAGCGGGTGCTGATCGAGGACGGGCGCGCCGCCGGCGTCGTCTACCGGCAGAACGGCGTCACCAAGGTGGCGCGGGCGCGGGGCGAGGTGATCCTCGCCGCCGGCGCCATCGGCTCGCCGCATCTGCTCAAGCTCTCCGGCATCGGGCCGGGCGAGGAACTGGCGCGCCACGGCATCACGGTGGCGCACGCGCTGCCGGGCGTCGGCGCCAATCTGCAGGACCATCTGCAGCTGCGGATGATCTACAAGGTCTCCGGCGTGCCGACGCTGAACGAGCAATATCACTCGCTGTTCGGCCGGGCGAAGATGGGGCTCGACTTCGCGCTGTTCCAGCGCGGGCCGCTGACCATGGCACCCTCGCAGCTCGGGATCTTCACCCGCTCGCGCGCCGAGAAGGAGAGCGCCGACCTCGAATTCCACGTCCAGCCGCTCTCGCTCGGCAAGTTCGGCGAGCCGCTGCACCGGTTCCCCGCCTTCACCATGAGCGTGTGCAATCTGCGCCCCACCAGCCGGGGCACGCTGACGCTGGCGAGCGCCGACAGCGCCACACCGCCGCGCATCCAGCCGAACTATCTCGCCACCGAGGAGGACCGGCGGGTCGCCGCCGACAGCCTGCGCACCGGCCGGCGCATCGTCCGCCAGCCAGCGCTGGCGCCGTTCACGCCGGAGGAGTATCTGCCCGGCCCCGCCATCGACGACAGCGAGGAGGCGCTGGCCCGCGCCGCCGGCGATATCGGCACCACCATCTTCCACCCCGTCGGCACGGCGAAGATGGGCCTTCCTTCCGACCCGACGGCGGTGGTGGATGCGCGGCTGCGCGTGTTCGGCGTCCGGGGCCTGCGCGTCGCCGATGCCTCGATCATGCCGACCATCGTCTCCGGCAACACCAATTCGCCCACCATCATGATCGCGGAGAAGGCGGCGGGGATGATCCTCGCGGACGCGCGGGGGTAATTGCCGGCCCTTCCGGCAGACCGGATCACTCTCCCTCTCCCCATTGGGGAGAGGTGGCCCGCGAAGCGGGTCGGTGAGGGGCCACGATCCGGCGAGCGTTAGATCCCCCTCTCCCCGACGGGGAGAGGGAGCGACGACCTCCATGTGCGCCGGCAGCCTTGCCGAAATCTCCTACGGCGCCAGCACCACCTGCCGGCAGGCATCGGGCAGGTCCTTCACCAGCATGGGCGGCTTGGGCTTGGGCGGGGTCGCCGGGGGCTTGGGGTGGAGATTCTCGTCCGAGAACCACCAGTCGAGCTCCGGGCCGCAGCCCTCGCCCGGCACCACTGGATCCTGCGGGCGGCAATCCTTCGCGCCTTCCGGGCAGGAAAGGCGCACATGCATGTGGTAGTCGTGCCCCCAATAGGGCCGCACCTTCTGCAGCCACGAGCGGTCGCCCTTCGCATCGCGGCACAGCGCCTTCTTGATCGCGGCGTTGACCAGCACGCGCTCGACCTCCGGGTCCTGCGCCGCCGTCTTGATGACGGCGATGTGCGAGGGGGTCCACACCGCCGCATCCACGTCGAGCCGGTCTTTCCGCACGATCATGGTGGCGGCGACCTTCTCGCGCTCGTCGCGGGTGAATTCGCGCTTCGGCATCGGGGTGAGCCAGATATCGGCGTCGAGCCCGATCTGGTGCGAGGCATGGCCGGTGAGCATCGGCCCGCCGCGCGGCTGCGACATGTCGCCGACCAATATGCCCGGCCATTGCGAGACGCTGGGCACGGCGGCGGCGAAGCGCTCCAGGAACGCGATGAGGTTCGGGTGCCCCCAGTTGCGGTTGCGCGACAGGCGCATCGCCTGCCAGGTCGCGCCATTGACCGGTAGCGCCTGCGCCCCGGCCAGACAGCCCTTGGAATAGAAACCGATGGCGCGCGCTTCCAGCGGCGCCGGCGCCTTGGCCGCGCCGAAGACCTGCTTGGCCGGCAGCGTGTCGAGCCGGCCGGCGTCCGGCGTCTGCGCCGAGGCTGCCCCCGCCGCGAGGACGAGGGCGAGCGCCGCGAGGCCCGCGCGCCGCCGCATCAGTTCGCCGCCTGCGAGAGGATGACGAAGTTCTTGTCCGAGCGCGTGTCCGGCTTGGCGGAAAGCTCGGTGACGAACAGGGTCGAGCCGGGCACCAGCAGCTTGGCCAATTGCTGGTTGGCGCTCGCCGCCACGGTCACGCGGTCGATGGCGGCGGCGGCCTTGCCACCGGCAGCGCCATAGCCCTCGAAGGACAGCGCCGTCCACGACACCTCGCCGCCGACATTCTTCAGGACATAGACCACATTGCCGAGGGGCGTCTGCGGGTCGCGGATCGTCACCGGGGCAGTGAAGGCCACCGCGCCGTCCTTGAGCACGGTCAGCGCCATGTCGGCCTGGCTGACGATCATCGTCACCGCGTCCTGCGCCGGGTCGGGCGCCGCCTCGGTGTCGGGCGTGCCATTGCTGTTCTTGGGGTCGGCCTTGGCGATCGCCGCCGTGGCATCGGTCGGCAGCACGAGGCCGGGATGCAGCACGTCCACCGGCTCGGAATGCGAATCGGCGATGATGACCGGCGTGCCGTAATGGGTGACGGAAAACAGCAGCTTGGCGAATTCCAGCGGCAGGTGCACGCAGCCATGCGAGGACGGGTAGCCCGGCAGCCCGCCCGCATGCAGCGCCACCCCGGACCAGGTGAGCATTTCCGTGTAGGGCATGGAAGCATCGTCATAGAGCGAGGAATGGTGGTCGACATCCTTTTGCAGGATGACGAACACGCCCACCGGGGTCTCGTGCCCTTCCCGCCCCGTCGAGACGGTGGAGACGCCGATGCGCACGCCGTTGCGGTAGACATAGCAGCGCTGGTCCGGCAGCGAGACGATGATGGCGACGAAGCCCTCCGGCGCGCGGTCGGGAAACCAGGCGAATTGGCCGGGCTTCAGCTTGTCGACCTCGGTCTCCGCCACTTGCTGCGCCTGCGCCGGCCAGCCTCCGGCCGCCGTCAGCACAAGGGCCGCGCCGCCCAACAGCACCGTACGGCGATCCGCGCGCCAGCCGCTCGTCCCGTCCGTCATGGTGATTCTCCCTGTGCTGAAGCCGGCGCGACGATATCGGGCACCGGCCCGCCACGCCAACCGCCGATTTCTGGTCGCATCGCCCACACCCGCCGCGACGCAGCGGAACCGGGGCGGGCCCAAGCGGTTGACACAACGAGACTGTCAACAATGGGAGGCCAACATGCAGACGACGCAGCAGAATGTCGACGCGCGCGAGACCCGCACCTTGATCGGCAGCGACAAGGTGGAAGGTACCGCCGTCTATCGCCCCAATGGCGAGCGCATCGGCGCTATCGAGCGCGTGATGATCGACAAGCTGACCGGCCAGACCGCCTATGCGGTGATGAGCTTCGGCGGCTTCCTCGGCTTCGGCGAGGATTACTACCCGCTGCCCTGGTCGCTGCTGAAATATGACGAGCGGCTCGACGGCTATGTCGTCGATATCAGCGAGGAGCAGCTACAGGGCGCGCCGCACCACGCCACCTCGGACGAGCGTTCCTGGCAGGACCGCGACTGGGGGCGCAAGGTCGACGACTATTACAACGTGCCGCCTTACGTCATCTGACGCGTAGGCACGCCGGTCCCACTTGCAGCGGCCGGGCTCAACGCCCGGCCGTTATTGCGTGGTCATCCCTGCGCTTCCTTCGTCGTGTCGACGATCTCCGCGGCGGATGCGTTCTTCTGGATGGATTCGACGGCGGCCAGGGCGGACGCCTTGGCCTTGTAGCCTTCGGACGAGAACATCGCCTCTCCATTCGAGGCCCGGAAACGGAACCGGAACTCGCCTGCCTTGTCCTTATAGACTTCGAACTTGTAGGCCATTGTCGCATCCTCCCTTTATCAGTTGAGGGAAGGACGATCACATCACGAAAGGCACCTCCTGGATAGTTGAGAGATTACTCAACATCGCCGGTGTCTGGGCCAGGGACGCCTGCCTCCTTGAGAGCCCGAGCGAGTTTCCCGTATAGATTCGGGTGTCCCCTCTTACTCTTCTCATCGCCATTGACTGTCGTGTGAAACCATCCTGAACGCGGCAAGGTCAAATGAATGTGCCCTGTGTCTGCATTGTACCAGACGCCAACGTTGAGGTAGGCAGTGTTGCCGCCTTTCTCGCTCTTTCTAATGTCGTTACCCATGCTCTGCTCCCAGACTGAAGACAACATAATGGGGGCAGCCATGATTGGCGCGTCAATGCTTGATCGAGATGTGGCAGATCAGTCGTCGACCTTCAGCGCGGCGATGAAGGCTTCCTGCGGAATCTCGACGCGGCCGAACTGGCGCATCTTCTTCTTGCCTTCCTTCTGCTTCTCCAGAAGCTTGCGCTTACGCGTGATGTCGCCGCCATAGCACTTGGCGGTCACGTCCTTGCGCAGCGCGCGGATGGTTTCGCGGGCAATGATCTTGGCGCCGATCGAGGCCTGGATCGGAATCTGGAACAGATGCTGCGGGATCAGGTCCTTCAGCTTCTCGCACATGGCGCGGCCGCGATATTCGGCGCGGGTGCGGTGCACCAGCATGGAGAGGGCGTCCACCGGCTCGGCATTGACCAGGATCGACATCTTCACGAGATCGCCGACCCGGTAATCTGTGATGTGGTAGTCGAACGAGGCATAGCCCTTGGAGATCGACTTCAGCCGGTCGTAGAAGTCGAACACCACCTCGTTCAGCGGCAGGTCATAGGTCAGCATGGCGCGCGCGCCGACATAGGTCAGCTCGATCTGGTTGCCGCGCCGATCCTGGCACAGCTTGATCACCGAGCCGAGATAGTCATCCGGGGTGAGGATGGTGGCGCGGATCCACGGCTCGCGGATTTCCTTGATCTTCACCACATCCGGCATGTCGGCGGGGTTGTGCAGTTCCAGCACGCTGCCGTCGTTCATCTCGATCTCGTAGATGACCGAGGGGGCGGTGGCGATCAGGTCGAGATTGAACTCGCGCTCCAGCCGTTCCTGGATGATTTCCAGATGCAGCAGCCCAAGAAACCCGCAGCGGAAGCCGAAGCCGAGCGCGGCGGAGGTTTCCATCTCGAAGGAGAAGCTGGCGTCGTTGAGCCGCAGCTTGCCCATGGCGGCGCGCAGATCCTCGAAATCGGCGGCATCGACCGGGAACAGGCCGCAGAACACCACCGGCTGCGCCGGCTTGAAGCCCGGCAGCGCCTCGGCGGTGGGGCGCTTTTCCTCGGTGATGGTGTCGCCGACGCGGGTATCCGCCACTTCCTTGATCGAGCCGGTGAGGAAGCCGATCTCGCCGGTGCCGAGCTGGGACATCACGGTGAGCTTGGGCGTGAACACGCCGACGCGGTCGACCTCGTAGACGGCGCCGGTCTGCATCATCTTGATGCGCATGCCCTTCTTCATCACGCCGTCGACGATGCGCACCAGCACGACGACGCCGAGATAGACATCGTACCAGCTGTCGACCAGCAGCGCCTTCAGCGGCGCCTCGCGGTCGCCCTTGGGCGGCGGCAGGCGGGTGACGATGGCTTCCAGCACGTCCGGGATGCCGATGCCGGTCTTGGCCGAGATGAGGATGGCGTTGGAAGCGTCTAGCCCGATCACGTCCTCGATCTGCGCCTTCACCTTGTCCGGCTCGGCGGCCGGCAGGTCGACCTTGTTGAGGACGGGCACGATCTCGTGATTATTGTCGATGGCCTGGTAGACGTTCGCCAGCGTCTGGGCTTCCACGCCCTGCGAGGCGTCGACCACCAGGAGCGAGCCCTCGACGGCGGCGAGCGAGCGGTTCACCTCATAGGCGAAGTCGACATGGCCGGGCGTGTCGATGAGGTTGAGCACATAGTCCTGCCCATCCTTGGCCTTGTAGGACAGGCGCACGGTCTGCGCCTTGATGGTGATGCCGCGCTCGCGCTCGATATCCATATTGTCGAGCACCTGCTCGGACATCTCGCGTTCCGACAATCCGCCGGTGATCTGGATCAGGCGGTCGGCAAGGGTCGACTTCCCATGGTCGATATGGGCGACGATGGAGAAGTTGCGGATGTTGGAAATCGGCTCGGTGCTCATGCCGGGCGGGATAGCATTGGCGCCGTTACGCTACAAGGCGCCGCCTTGCGCGGCGGGGCGTGTTCGACCACATTCGCGCCGCCTGTCGCCAAGGAGCCCCCATGCCCGAACTCAAGGTCGCCCTCGTTCCCGTCACCCCGTTCCAGCAGAACTGCTCCATCGTCTGGGACGAGACCAGCAAGCGCGGCGCGGTGATCGACCCCGGCGGCGACCTGCCGCGCATTCTCGCGGCGCTGGAGGAACTGGAAGTCACGGCCGAGAAGATCGTGCTCACCCATGGCCATATCGACCATGCCGCCGGCGCGGCGGAACTGGCGGAAACGCTGAAGATTCCGGTGGAAGGCCCGCATAAGGGCGACAAGTTCCTGCTCGACAACCTTCCCGCCGATGGCGAGCGCACCGGCATCCCCGGCCGTGTGGTGACGCCGGACCGCTGGCTGGAGGAAGGCGAGACGGTCGATATCGGCGGCGTGGTGTTCGAGGTGCTGCATGTGCCCGGCCACACGCCGGGCCATATCGTGCTGGTCAGCCGGGAGAACAAACTCGCCATTGTCGGCGACACGCTGTTCCAGCGCTCGGTGGGGCGCACCGATTTCCCCTATGGCGACGGGCCGCTGCTCATCAAGGGCATCAAGGAGAAGATCCTGCCGCTCGGCGACGCCTTCACCGTGCTGCCCGGCCATGGCAGCGCCACCAATATCGCGCTGGAAAAGCGCACCAACCCGTTCCTGCGCTGAGCGGCGATAGCGGGGAAGTCGTCAGGACCGGGCCCTCTCTTCCGCCATCATCCCGGCCGCAGCGCAGCGAAGAGCCTGGATCGCTCGGCGATTGGCGGGCGATCCAGGATCGCGCCAATGGCGCGTCCGGGATGACGGGGCTCACCTGCGCTCAAGCCGGCCGCACCGCCACGGAACTGTGACTCGCCCTGACGCAAGGGAGGGCTGATGATGCTCCGGACGCCAGCCCGGAGCCCCGCCCATGCCGTGCCCCCTGTCGCGTATCGCCGCTCTTGGCTCCGCCCTGCTCCTCGGCCTCGCCGCGCTCGTCGCCGCGAGCCCCGCCCGCGCCCAGGCCGAGCGCTGCCCCAAACTGGTGGCGGAGAACCCGTTCCTGCAGCGCTTGGCGCCGCGCGCCCTGCCCGCCGCCTATGTCGCGCCGCGCCAGGTGGGGCTGACCTATATCGGCCACTCCACCTTTCTGATCGAGACCGCCGGCGGGGTGACGGCGGCGACCGACTATAACGACTATGTCCGCCCCTCCGTGGTGCCGCGCGTCGCCACCATGAACCGGGCGCACTCCACCCATTATTCGCTGAATCCCGATCCCGGCATCGAACATGTGCTCAAGGGCTGGCGCGAGGACCGCGACCCCGTGCATTACGATCTCGACATTGGCGATCTCTGGGTCGGCAATCTGCCGACCAATATCCGCGACTGGCAGGGCGAGACGGTCCGCAACGGCAATTCGATCTTCGTCTTTCGCGCCGCCGATCTGTGCATCGCCCATCTCGGCCATTTGCACCACACGCTCACGCAAGAGGACATCGGCGCACTCGGCCGGCTCGATGTGGTGCTGGCGCCCGTCGATGGCAGCTACACGCTCGACATTGACGGCATGATCGAGGTGCTGAAAGCGCTGGAAGCCCCCGTCATCATTCCCATGCACTATTTCAACGAGGGCACGCTGAACCACTTCCTCACCCGCTTCGCCGGGCGGGACTATGTGATCGAGCGGCGCGAGAGCCCCGAACTCGTGCTCTCGCGCGCGACGCTGCCGAAGAAACCGACGGTGATCGTGCTGCCGCCGGGTGGGTGAGGCGCAACTGTCTACTCGCCCAGTTGGATGAACGTCATCCTGAGGTGCCCGGCCAACGGCCGGGCCTCGAAGGATGCTCATTAGGGTGCGCCGGAGACCCATCCTTCGAGGCTCGCTGCGCGAGCGCCTCAGGATGACGGCGTTCGTCCGTCAGTCACCTAACCGCCCGCCGCCACCGGCGCATAGGCCGCCGGATCGACCAGCCCCGGCCGGCCCGGCAGACCGAGTACGCTGACGCGCGGCATGCCTTCGGCGATCACCCGCCCGCGCCGCACCACGAACATCCGCACCGCCTTGAGCCGGATCGCCTCGATGGCATCCGCCGCCTGCAGCAGCACGAAATCGGCGTTGCAGCCGGGCGCGATGCCGTAGCCTTCCAGCCCCATGATTGCCGCTGGGTTGGTGGTGACGGCCTCCAGGCACCAGGTCATCGCCTCGCGCGAGGTCATCTGGCCGACATGCAGCGCCATATGCGCGACTTCCAGCATGTCGCCGGAGCCGAGCGAGTACCAGGGGTCCATCACGCAGTCATGGCCGAACGCGACATTCACGCCGGCCGCGCGCAATTCCGGCACCCGGGTCATGCCGCGCCGCTTGGGGTAGGTGTCGTGCCGGCCCTGCAGGGTGATGTTGATCAGCGGGTTGGCGATGGCGTGCACGCCGGCTTCCGCGATCAGCGGGATGAGCTTCGAGACATAGTAATTGTCCATGGAGTGCATGGAGGTGAGGTGCGAGCCCGCCACCCTTCCCTGAAGCCCCAGCCGCTGCGTCTCATAGGCCAGCGTCTCGATATGGCGTGACAGCGGATCGTCACTCTCGTCGCAATGGATATCGACCCGCAGCCCGCGCGCGGCGGCGATCTCGCACAGCGCCTTCAGCGACGCCGCGCCGTCGGCCATACTGCGCTCGAAATGCGGGATGCCGCCGACGACATCGACACCCATGTCGAGCGCGCGGTTGAGGTTCTCCGCCGCGTTGGGCGAGCGGTAATAGCCGTCCTGCGGGAAGGCGACGAGTTGCAGGTCGATATAGTCCTTCACCCGCTCCTTCACGTCGAGCAGCGCCTCGACCGCCAGCAGCCGGTCGTCGCAAATGTCGACATGGCTGCGGATAGCGAGCAGGCCCTGGCTGACCGCGAGATCGCAATAGCGCAGCGCCCGCTCGATAACCGCCTCATGCGTCAGCAGCGGCTTCAGTTCGCCCCACAAGGCAATGCCTTCCAGCAGCGTGCCGGACTGGTTGAGCCGCGGCAGGCCGAGCGAGAGCGTCGCGTCCATGTGGAAATGCGCATCGACGAAGGGCGGCGTGACCAGCCGGCCATCCGCCTCGATGACCCGCCCGGCCTCGGCCTCGATGTCCGGCTCGACGGCGGTGATGCGGCCGCCCTCGCAGGCGATGTCCACGCCGGCGCGCCCGTCGGGCAGGCGGGCGTTCTTGACGAGAAGGTCGATGCTCATGGGAACTCCAGACTCACCTTTGGCCCTTGAAATAGGGCTTCATCAGCGCACGCGGGTAATCCGCACGGCGGGCGACCAGCACCAGCGCGGCGATGGAGAAGATATAGGGCAGCATGAGGAAGATCTGGCTCGGCACCACCCCGCCGGCGATGGTCTGCACCCGCAGCTGGTAGGCGTCGAGCGCGCCGAACAGCAGCGCGCCCAGCAGCGCCTTGCCCGGCCGCCAGGAGGCGAAGACGGTGAGCGCGATGCACACCCAGCCGCGCCCGTTGATCATGCCAAAATAGAAGGCGTTGAAGGCGGAGAGCGTGAGAAACGCCCCGCCGAGCGCCATCAGCGCCGAGCCGGCCATGACCGCGCCGATGCGCAGCCCGACAACGGAAAGCCCCTGCGCTTCCACCGCTTCCGGATTGTCGCCCACCGCCCGGAGTGCGAGGCCAAGCGGCGTGCGGGCGAGAACGAAGGCGAGCCCGCCGACGCAGGCGAAGGCCAGCACGGTGAAGCCGGTCTGCTGCGCGAGGATCGGCCCGATGAACGGCAGGTCGCCCAGCACCGGCACGTCGAGCGGCGCGAAGGGCTCGATGCGCGGCGGCGTCGCCACATTGGGAAAGGCGACGCGGTAGCCGAAATAGGCGAGCGAGGTGGCGAGCAGCGTCACCCCGATGCCGGTGACGTGCTGCGACAGGCCGAGCGGCACGGTGAGCACGCCGTGCAGCAGGCCGAACGCCGCCCCCACGCCGGCCGCGACCACCACCCCGCCCCAGAGCGGCAGGCCGAGATAGACCGCCAGCCAGCCCGACAGCGCGCCGGCGACGAAGATGCCCTCAATGCCGAGATTGAGCACCCCGGCCCGCTCGCACAGCAGCGCGCCGAGCACGCCGAAGATCAGCGGCGTGGCGATGCGCAGCGTCGCGGCCCAGAAATTGGCCTGGGTGAGAATGTCCAGCGCCTCCCACATCAGGCGGTCCCCCGGCGGACGAAAACGATGCGAAAGCGCGTCAGCAGCCCGCCCACCAGCACGCTGAGCAGGGCGAAGGCGACGACGAGATCGGCGAGATAGTTGGAGACGCCGATGGCCCGGCTCATCGAATCCGCGCCGACGAACACGCCGGCGACGAAGATGGCGGCGGGAATGACGCCGAGCGGCGAGAGGTTCGCCAGCGTCGCCACCACGATGCCGGCATAGCCGAAGCCGGGCGAGAGATCGGCGGTGAGATAGCCCTTCAGCCCCGCCACCTCGCTCGCCCCGGCAAGGCCCGCGAGCCCGCCGGAGAGCAGGCCCACCAGCGCCATCGCCTTGCCCACGGGCAGGCCGGCATAGCGGGCGGCGCGGGCATTCTCGCCCACCGCCCGCAGGCGGAACCCCCAGACGGTGCGGGTGATGAAGACGTGCAGCAGCACGGCGGCGAGGATGGCCAGCACCAGCCCCCAATGCAGGCGCCAGCCGGCCACCAGCTTGGGCAGTGTCGCCTCGTCCAGCACCGGCGCCGATTGCGGCCAGCCGAGCGCCATCTCGTCCTTCATCGGCCCTTCCAGCATCATCTGCACGAACAGCAGCACGATGAAATTGAGCAGCAGCGTCACCACCACCTCGTCGGCGCCGAAGCGGGTCTTGAACAGCACTGGCACCAGCAGCAGCACCGCCCCAGCCAGTGCGGCGCCGATGAGCACCAGCGGCACCAGCACATAGGACGGCGCCTCGATCAGTCCCGCGCCCAGCGCCACGGTGGCGAGGGCCCCGGCATAGAGCTGGCCCTCGGCGCCGATGTTCCACAGCTTGGCGCGGAAGGCGACGGCGGCGGCGAGGCCGGTGAAGATGAGCGGCGTCGCTCGGGTCAGCGTTTCCGCCAGCGCAAAGCCGTTGCCGGCCGCGCCCTGCGCCATCAGCGCGAAGGCGGTGAACACCGGGGCGCCGGTGAGCGCCAGAGGGATAGCGGTCAGCGCCAGCGCCGCCAGCCCCGCACTGACGGAAACGGCAAGGGTGAGCCAGAGCGGGGTGCGGGCGCGGGGCACGAAGCGGATCATGCGCGGGCTCCGGGCCTTCCAAGTGACACAACGAGCATCCTTCGAGGCCCGCTCCGCTCGCACCTCAGGATGACGTGGCTCTCACCGATTGCCGTCATCCTGAGGTGCCCGGCAAAGCCGGGCCTCGAAGGATGCTCGTTGTCATCGAACGCCATCACGCCGCCTCCCCCACGCCATGACCGGCCATCATCAGCCCGACCGTGCGCACATCCAGCCCCTCGGCCGGCAGCGCCGGCGACAAATGCCCGGCATGGACCACGGCGATGCGGTCGGAAAGGGCGAAGAGTTCGTCGAGATCCTCCGAGATCAGCAGCACTGCCGCCCCGCGCCCGCGCGCGGCGATGAGCCTTCGATGCACATCCGTGGTGGCGCCGATGTCGAGCCCGCGCGTCGGCTGATGCGCCAAGACGAGCCGCGGCGCGCGCTCCAGCACGCGGGCCAGCACCACCTTCTGCATGTTGCCGCCCGATAGCGCGCGGATCGCCGCGTCCGGGCCGGGGCAGCGCACGTCATAGGCCTGTATCGCCTCACGCGCGCGGGCGCGGATGGCGGCGCGGCGGATAAGTCCGGCGCGCTGGTTCTCCGGCGCGGCGATGGTTTCCAGCACGAAATTCTCCGCCACGCTGAGCGCGCCGATGGTGCCGTCGCGGTGGCGGTCCTCAGGGATTCGGCCCACCCCGGCGGCGACACGCCCGGCCGGATCGGCGGCGGCGAGGCGCGCGCCGTCGAGCCGCGCTTCTCCGGCACGGGGCGCGGCAAGACCCGCGACAAGCGCCGCCAGCGCCCCCTGCCCATTGCCGGAAACGCCGGCAATGCCGACGATCTCGCCGGCGCACACCTCAAGGTCGGCGTCTTCCAGCCGGTCACGCGCGGAAGGCGCGCCAACGCTGACGCCGCTCAGGCTCAGCACCGGCGCGCCGGGGGTCGACGGCGGGCGCTCGCGCGCGGGAATGGCGCGGCCCACCATGAGTTCGGCGAGCGTCGCGCGGTCGGCGCCGGCGGTCGGGCGGTCGGCGACCTTGGCGCCGCCGCGCAGCACCACCACCCGCTCGCACAGCGCCAGCACCTCGTGCAGCTTATGGCTGATGAAGATGACCGCCAGCCCCTTCCCCGCCAGCGCCCGCACCGTGGCGGCGAGGCTGTCCGCCTCCTGCGGGGTGAGCACGGCGGTCGGCTCGTCGAGGATCAGCACCCGCACGTCACGATAAAGCGCTTTCAGAATTTCGATGCGCTGCTGCTCGCCCACCGACAGCCGCGCCACCGGCACGTCGAGATCGACGGCAAGGCCGCTCTCTTGCATCAACCGGGCGATCTTGGCCCGCGCGCCACGCCCGCGCAGCTTGACGCTCCACAGCGACTGCGTGCCGAGCACGATGTTCTCGAAGCCGGTGAGGTTTTCGGCCAGCGCAAAGTGCTGGTGCACCATGCCGATGCCCGCCGCCAGCGCCGCCTGCGCCGAACCGCCGGGCAGCGGGCTCAGCTGCCCATCGGCGCCGGCGATCGAGACGCTGCCCTCATCGGCGATGTAGTGGCCGAACAGGATGCTCATCAGCGTGGTCTTGCCGGCCCCGTTCTCGCCCAGCAGCGCCACGATCTCCCCGGCGCGCACATCGAGGTCGATGGCGTCGTTCGCCACCAGCGGCCCGAACCGCTTGGTGATGCCACTGAGCGAAAGGACGAGCGGGCGGGGATCGGGATGCCGAGAATCGGGGTGCATGGAATGTCCATGTAAGGAAAGCGGCCCTACTGACAGGCCCTCATGCCCGGGCTTGACCCGGGCACCCAGTGTTGGTGCCTACCCGTCCCCCTAAATCCCCGGGTCAAGCCCGGGGATGAGGGAGGAAGGTGGTCGGTCAGCGTTCCCGGAACGACTTAGGACCATCCGGGATGGCGGCCGTTTGGGCGAGATGCCGCAGCCCCCTCACCCTGGCTCTCTCCCCGACGGGGAGAGGGAAGAAGGCGGCGCTGTCGTCCCGCCTCACAGCGTCGATTTGGGCTCGGCGTCGTTGACGTTGACGCGGAAGAGACCGTCCTTGATCTCCTTTTCCTTTACCAGCACCAGCTCGATCACCTCGGGCGGCACCAGCTTCGGGTCGAGCGGGGCGAGGCTCGCGCCACCCTCGGCCATGTAGCTGTAGGGGCCGTAATCGGCGGCGACGAAGGTGCCCTCCGTCACTTCCTTGATCGCCTTGTCGATGGTCGGCTCCATCTGCCACAGGGCGGAGGCGATGATCGTGCCGGGATACTGGCTCGACGTGTCGATCACGTTGCCGATTGCCTTCACGCCGCGCTCCTTGGCGGCGTCGGAGACGCCGAAGCGCTCGGCGTAGAGCACGTCCGCGCCCTTGTCGATCTGGGCGAAGGCCGCCTCCTTGGCCTTGGGCGGGTCGTACCAGGAGTTGATGAAGGTGACGATGAACTTGACGTTCGGGTTCACCGAGACGGCGCCTTCCATGAAGGCCTGCATCAGCCGGTTCACTTCCGGAATGGCGTAGCCGCCGACGAGGCCGATGATGTTCGACTTGGTCGTCTTGCCCGCCACCATGCCGGTGAGGAAGGACGGCTCATGGATGAAATTGTCGAACACCGAGAAGTTCGGCTTGGTCGGGCCGAAGGAGGAGCCCATGAGATAGGCGGTCTTGGGGTAGTCCGCCGCCACCTTGCGGGCCGGGCGCTCCACCGCGAACACCTCGCCGACCACGAGGTCGGCGCCCTCTTCCGAATATTGGCGCATCACGCGCTCATAATCGGTGTTGGCGACGTTCTCGGAGAATTTGTAGGTGATGTCGCCGCGCGCCTCGGCGGCCTTCAACGCCTTGTGGATGCGCGAGACCCATTGCTGCTCCACCGGCACGGTGTAGATGGCGGCAACCTTGATCGGCTTGGCCTTGCCGGCGGCGAAGGCCTCGCGGCCGGCGGCGGTCAGCGCCAGCGCGCCCGCGCCGAGCGCCAGCAATTGCCGCCGATCCAGCATGCCTGACGAAAAAAGCGGCAGGCTTCCAGACGACTTGCGCAGCATTTCCTGTACTCCCCGAATAAGCTCCGGCGACCGGCCCCAGCTCAGCGCCGCGATGACCCTGCCCATGCGAGGGCCATGCCATTTTCGAACTGATTGGTCCGAAAAGTCACGGCCTCATTCTACCCTGTCCCCTGCCCTGTTCCCATGGCAGGCGTCGGCGCCTCCGCCTAAGCCTGCGTCGCCCAAGCCTGCGCGAGATAGCGGCGAATGAGCGGCGACATGCCCTCGGCCAGGTCCTGCGGCCCGCGCACCACCAGCACCTCGTCGAATTCCGGCCTCTCATCACCCGCGCCGAAGCGGCGGATGCGGGCGGCAAGCGCCTCTGCCTCCTCCTGCGCGCGCACCTCGCGCAGCAGCGCCAGCCGGCGGGCATCGTGCAGCGCGGTCCAGCCGGGAGCCAGGGTGATGTCGGCGGCGGTGAGGCCGGTCTCCTCGGTAAGCTCGCGCCGGACGCTGCCTTCGAGATCGACCGTTCCCTCGGGGGTGAGGTCGGTGAGGTCCGGCGTGCCGGCGGCGAAATAGATGCGCCCGGCATTGGCGGTCCATTGCGCCATACGGATCAGGACGAAGCCGCCATCCGCCCCGCGCAGCGCGCCCATGGCGAAGGAGACGCGCAGGCGCGGATGCGCGCGCTCATTCGCCAGCAGCCAGAGCAGCGCCGCATAATCGGCCTCGGCATAGTCCGCGACCAGCCGCCGCCCCTCGAAGCGGTGGGCGTCGAGCAGCAGCACGCGGCCGTTCCATAGCGCCGGATTGGCCGCCTTGCGGGCGGCGTAATGCGCGTCGATCGCCGACCGCTCCTCGGGCGTGAAAATGAGCGGCGTCGGCGCGAGCCGCCCCTCGACATGGTCGAGCATGCGCAGCGTCAGCCCGTCCGGCTCTGCCGCCATGCTCACCAACGTTCCGGGCGGCCAGCCGGCTCAGACATGCAGCACGCCTTCGGAGACGATGACCGCGCCGCCGCCAATGGTGACGGCGGTCAGCGCGCCGTCTTCCACCTTGAGACCGAGCCGCACCAGGCTGGGACGGCCCATCTCGACGCCTTGCAGAATGTCATAGGCATGGAAGCCGTCGCCCGGCTGCTCGCCGGCCAGCAGCGCCGCCGCCAGCGACGCGGCGGCCGAGCCGGTCGCGGGATCCTCGTCGATGCCCATATTGGCGGCGAACATGCGGGCGCGGAAGTCGCCCTCGCCATCCTCATCGCGGCAGAACACATAGACGGAATCGGCGCCGCCGCCGAAGGTGGAGATGAGCCGCGCCGCGCTCGGGCTGATGCGCGCCAGCGCCGAGCGGGAGGCCAGCGGCACGCAGACGAAGGGCACCCCGGCGGAGGCGATGAACGGGCCGTAGCCGTCAAAGCCGATATCGGACGTGTCGAGGCCCAGCGCCTGGGCGCAGGCCTCGCGTGTCATCGGCGCGGCGTCGAGGATTTCCGGAATGCGCGGCACGGTGAAGGTGGCGCTGCCCGAACGCTCGCTCCGCACGGCAACATGGCACGCCACCGGCCCGACATTTTCCTCCAGCACGAAATCGTCGCTGGTGGTCACGCCGTCGCGCAGCGCCAGCAGCACCGCCGCCCCCACGGTCGGGTGGCCGGCGAAGGGCAGTTCGTGGCTGGTGGTGAAGATGCGCAGCCGCGCCCGGTTCGTCTCGTCCTGCGGCGGCAGGATGAACACCGTCTCCGAGAGATTGAACTCGCGGGTGATCGCCTGCATGTGGTTGCCGTCGAGCCCCTCCGTGTCGAGCACGACGGCCAGCGGATTGCCGGAGAGTGTCCGGTCGGTGAAGACGTCGAGCACAACGAAGCGGCGGGCCATGGGGTCAGATCTTCTCCGGGGTGAAGAGGCGGGACGGGGTGACGAACTCGTCCTGGGCGGCGACGGTGAGGATTTCGCGCGAGCCCGCCGCCGCGGTGCGGGCGAGCAGCCCATAGGCGGAGGAGGCCGCCTTGGCGAGCGCCTCGGCAGTGGAATGCGTCGCCTTCCAGTGCACGAAGAACAGCGCCGCGATGGCGTCGCCCGCGCCGTTCACCGAAATGTCGAGCTTGGGGGTACGCAGGCGGAAGCGCCCGTCCGGGCCGGACGCCATCAGGTCGATGGAATCCTCCGGCGTGTCCTCGGTGTGCAGGCTCGTGACCATGATGACGCGCGGCCCGCTGGCATGCACCGCGTCGCAGGCCGCCGCCGCCTCATTGAGCGTGGTGGAGGAGCGGCCGGAGAGATAGTCCAGCTCGAACTGGTTGGGGGTGATGAGATCGGCCGCCGGCACCGCCCGGTCGCGCATGAACTCAGGGATACCCGGCCGCACGAACACGCCGCGCCCGACATCGCCGATCACCGGGTCGCAGCAATAATGCGCTTCCGCATTCGCCGCCTTCACGCGACCCACCGTGTCGAGGATGGCATCGCCGATCTCGGCCGAGCCCATATAGCCGGAGAGCACGCCGTCGCAGCGCGGCAGCACGTTGCGGTCCTCCAGCCCTCCGACCAGTTCGCGGATCAGATCGGCGCCGAACACCTCGCCGCGCCAGGCGCCATAGCCGGTGTGGTTGGAGAACTGCACCGTGTGCAGGCCCCACACCTCATGCCCGAGCCGCTGCATGGGAAACATGGCGGACGCATTGCCGACATGCCCATAGGCCACCCAGGACTGGATCGACAGAATATTCATGCGACGCGCCTCACCTTTGCTGACGATCCGCGCTTAGCGCCCCGAAGGCAAGCGCTCAAACGAAATTCCGCGCGGCTCCCATAAGCGGAATCGATGCGTCGCCGGCACGCGGGCTCTTGTCGCGAATCCCCGCCCATGCGACAGGCTTAAGGCCATGACAGAGATGCTCTCCGCTGCCGCCCTCGCCCAGGCCGTCCACGCCGGACGCCTCTCCCCGGTCGATGTCGCCGAACGCTGCGCCGAGGCGATCCGCGCCCGCGAGGAAGAGGTGCAGGCCTTCGCCAGCCTCGACCTGCCGGGGCTGCTGGAGGCCGCCACGCGGCCGGGGCTCGCGCAGACGCCGCTGGCCGGGCTCCCGGTCGGGGTCAAGGACATTCTCGACACGGTGGACTTTCCCACCGAGCGCGGCTCAAAGCTTTTTGCCGGCTACCGACCCACAACCGATGCGGCCGTTGTTCGTATGGCGGTGCGGGCGGGCGGGCTCATAGCCGGCAAACTGGTGACGACGGAATTCGCCTTCCTGCAGCCGAGCGTGACCCGCAACCCACGTCGCGTCACCCACACGCCGGGCGGCTCGTCCGCCGGATCGGCGGCGGCGGTGGCCGCGGGCATGCTGCCGGTGACGATCGGCACCCAGACCGGCGGCTCGATCATCCGTCCGGCCTCGTTTTGCGGCGTTACGGGCTACAAGCCGTCCTTCAAACTGCTGCCCGTGCTGGGGCTCAAGCCGTTTTCCTGGTCGCTCGATACGATTGGCCTGTTCGGCGCCCATGTCGCGGATGTCGCCTTCGCTACGGGGGCACTGACGGGGCGCGACTTCGCGCTCACCGATGACATGCCGGCCCCGCGCATCGCCGTGGTGAAGACGGCGCGCGCGGCGCTGGCCACGGCCGACGCCCATGCCGCGCTCGACGCCGCCGCGGCGGCCGCCGGCAAGGCCGGTGCGCAGGTCACGGTGCTCGATCTGCCGGACGCGGTCGAGGCGGCGGACGAGGCGCATGGGGTGGTGCAGGGCTATGAGGCCGCGCTCGCCTTCGCCGATGAATGGGACCGCCACCGCGACGCCCTGTCGCCGACGCTTTCAACCTATCTGCAAGGCGCCGCCGCCCTCACCCCGGAGCAGTACGATTCCGCCCGGCGCACCGCCCGGCGCGGCCGTCACGCGCTCGCCGACCTCTACACCGACTATGACGCGCTGCTCACCTTCTCTGCGGCCGGCGAGGCACCGGAAGGCCTGGGCAGCACCGGCTCGCCGGCGTTCAACCGCGTGTGGACGCTGACCGGCAGCCCGTGCCTCAACATTACCGGCCTGACCGGCGCCACCGGACTGCCGATCGGCGTGCAGCTCGTCGGCCGCTTCGGCCGCGACCGCGAGCTGATGCAGATCGGCCGGTTCCTGGAGCGGGCCATCGTCGCCGCCTGAGGTCGGTTTCCGGCCCAAGCATCTGCGGCCTGACAAAAAGTTGACGCTGTTTCTGTCGCAGAAAACGGTTTGTTAACGACACCGGCAGAGGCTTTGTTAAGTACGCAGCACTAGGTTGCCCCCATTCCATTTCCTTCGGGGGCGTTCCTCATGCGTATCAAGTCTCTCCTCCTCGGCACCGTCGCAGCGGCGGCTCTCGCCGCTCCGGCCCTCGCGGCCGACCTCTCCTACCCGGTCAAGGCGGCGCCCGTCGCCTATGTGCCGGCCTTCAGCTGGACCGGCGTCTATCTCGGCGGCAATTTCGGCTATGGCTGGGGCGATGGCTCCGCGCCGTGGAACAACTACCTGCTGTACTACTACAGCGGCTATGATTCGGTTGCGGCCAATGGCGGCTCCAACCCCACCGGCTGGTTCGGCGGCGCGCAGATCGGCTACAACTACCAGCTCGCGAACAACGTCGTTCTCGGCGCGGAAGCCGACTTCAACTTCGGCTCCATGACGGATCGCCTGAACTACACCGCCATCGCCGCCGGCGACCCGACCCTGCAGGACACCGGCTCGATCAACACCAAGATCGAGTCCTTCGGCACCGTCCGCGCCCGCGTCGGCTATTCCATGGACCGCTTCCTCCCCTACGTCACCGGCGGTCTCGCCTGGGGCAATGTGAAGGTCAGCGAGAGCTTCACCTCCTATGCCGACGGCGCGCTCGACGGCTTCGGCGCCTCCTCGCGCAGCGACACGCTGTGGGGCTGGACGCTGGGCGGCGGCGTGGAATACGCCATCACCGACAACTGGACCGTGAAGGCCGAGTATCTCTATATCGACCTCGGCGACATCACCTGGGACGGCGCCTCCGGCACCAAGCTGGACATGTCCATGTCCACCCTCAAGGCCGGCGTGAACTACAAGTTCTGATCGCCGCAGCCCTGCCTGCCACAAGGCCCCGGACGGCAACGTCCGGGGCTTTTTGCATTCTGGTTCGCGCGACGCTGGACAGGTCATCCATTATTATATTAAATCGATATACTAATGGAGATTTAATTGATGTCCCGCATTTTTTCCCGTCGATCCCTCATCCGCGTCGCCGGAGCGGCCGCCGCTGCCCTGACACTGGCCGCAACGCTGCCGGTCCACGCCCAATCGCCCGAGACGGTACGCATCGGCTATCAGCGCTCGTCGACGCTCATCGCCCTGCTCAAGGCGGATGGCTTGCTTGAGAAGGCATTGGCGCCGCTCGGCGTGAAGGTCACCTGGCATGAATTCACCAGCGGCCTGCCGCTGCTGGAGGCGCTCAATCTCGGCAAGATCGACGTGACGGCCGATGTCGCCGACACGGTGCCGGTCTTCGCGCAGGCGGCGGGCGCCAAGCTGGTGTTCTTCGCCGAGGAGGCGCCCTCCCCGTCGGCGCAGGCCATTCTCGTGCCGGAGGGCTCGCCCATCGCCAGCCTCGCCGAGCTGAAGGGCAAGAAGATCGCCGTCACCAAGGGCGCCGGCAGCCACTATCTCCTGCTCGCCGCGCTGGCCAAGGGCGGCCTCACCTTCAAGGACATCGAGCCCGCCTATCTGACGCCGGCGGATGGCCGCGCCGCCTTTGTCGGCGGCAATGTCGATGCCTGGGTGGCGTGGGACCCCTTCCTCGCCACCACGCAGGCGCAATCCAAGGCGCGCATCCTCGCCGACGGCACGAACGGGCTGGCGAGCTACAAGCGCTATTACCTCACCTCGGAAGAGTTCGCCGCCAAGGGCGCCCCGGTCATCGCCCTGCTGTTCGAGCAGCTCAAGGCGAAGGGCGACTGGGTGAAGGCCAACCCGAAGGCGGCCGCCGCCGAACTCGCCACGCTGTGGGGCATCGATCCCGCCGCCGTCGAGGTCGCGGATGGGCGGCGCAGCTACAAGGTGGGGGCCGTCACCAAGAACGGACTCGCCGAGCAGCAGAAGATCGCCGACGCCTTTCTAGCGGAAAAGCTGCTGCCCCGTGCCGTCGATACCAGCGCCGTGGTGATCTGGCAGCCCGCCAGCCAGTAGCCTGTCAGGCCGCAGCGCCGGAGCCGGCGACGATCAACGTCGTCGCCGGCACTTCTTCAGTCCACTCCGAGCAGCGACGCCGCCGCGCTCCACACCGCGTTCTTCACCCCCACGCCGGGGGGCGAGGCGACGATGGTGGGCGGGTTGGGGTTCTTCTCGCCATTGGTGGTCAGCCGGGCGAAGGTGACCTCGCCATCGGTGTAGTAGCGGTCGCCGCCGCCATTGCGGCCGAACAAGGTGGGGCCGAGGCCGGTGACCTGATAGACCGTGCGCACCATGCCGGCGGCCTTGAGGTCGTCGATCAGCAGGTCGCGCACCGCATCGACATTCGCGCCGATATGGTGGGTCACGGCGCCGGTGTAATGGCTGAGCCCGACGCCCTTGTCATAGGTGGCCGAGCCAAGCCACACCGGGGCGCCTTCCTTGCCGCTGTCCAGCACCTTCCAGAAGCGCACATGGTCGCGCCGGTCGGCGCTACGGCCGACCTCCTTCTCGAAGGCGAGGTCTTCCACCCGCCCGTCATAATAGAGCGGGCTCACCGGCGCCTGCGGGTCGGGCCGGCGCAGCAGCACCGAGCCGACAATGGCGAGGCTCGATTTCAGCGTGATCGGGTCCGCCGGCAGCCAGCCGGCGGCATTCATGGCGTGGAGGACATCCTCCTGCGTGCCGACAAGCCCGACATCGATCGGGTCGCCGGGAATGCCCTGCTTGGTCTGCGTCACCATCGGCATGCGCTTGATGCCGGGCTGGTGCTCGTGATGCGTCCACAGCCGCGGCAGCATCACATAGGCGAGCGCGGCCCAGATGACGAGCGCGACCAGCGCCCACATCAGCACCTTGCGCGTCTCGCCATCCAGCACGCTCATCGTCCCTACTCCGCCGCCTGCGACCGCAGGCTGAGCGGGTCATAATTGAGCACCGGGGCCAGCCAGCGCTCGGCCTCCTCCACGCTCATGCCCTTGCGCGCGGCATAATCCTCGACCTGGTCGCGCTCGATGCGGCCGACGCCGAAATAGGCGGCCTCGGGATGGGCGAAATAGAGCCCGGACACCGCCGCCCCCGGCCACATGGCGAAGCTTTCCGTTAGCTCGACTCCGATCTCAGCGGTGGCGTCGAGCAAATTGAAAAGAATCGCCTTTTCGGTGTGGTCGGGTTGTGCGGGGTAGCCCGGCGCGGGGCGGATGCCGCGATAGGCTTCCTGGATGAGGCTCTCATTCTCCAGCTTTTCATCCGGGGCATAGGCCCAGAATTCCCGGCGCACCCGCTCATGCATCCGTTCCGCAAACGCTTCTGCAAGACGGTCCGCCAAGGCCTTGAGAAGAATCGAGGAATAGTCGTCGTTCGCGGCCTTGAAAGCGTCGGAGCGCTCCTGCTCGCCAAAGCCGGTGGAAACGCAGAAACCGCCGATATAGTCGGGCACGCCGGTCGAGGTGGGGGCAATGAAGTCGGCCAGCGCCAGATTGGTGCGGCCCTCGCGCTTGGCCATCTGCTGGCGCAGCGTGTGCAGCGTGGCGCGCTCCTGCGCCCGGCTGTCATCCGCGAACAGCACGATGTCGTCGCCCACCGCGCCCGCCGGCCAGAAGCCGACCACGGCGCGGGCGGTGAGCCATTTCTCCGAAACGATCCGGTCCAGCATCTTGCGCGCATCGTCATAGAGCGCGCGCGCGGCGATGCCGACCTTGGGATCGTCGAGAATGGCGGGGTAGTGGCCGGCGAGTTCCCAGGACTGGAAGAACGGCGTCCAGTCGATATAGGGCACCAGTTCGGCGAGGTCGTAATCGCTGAACACCTTCGTGCCGAGGAAGGTCGGCACCGGCGCCGTATAGCTCGCGAAGTCCAGCGCCAGCCGGTTGGCGCGGGCGTCCGCCAGCTTCACCCGCACCTTGTTGCGGTCACTCTTGGCGTGGGCGTCGGCGACCTTGGCATATTCGGCGCGCAGGCTGGCGACGTAGTCGGTGCGGGTGTTGTCGTTCAGCAGATTGGAGACCACCCCCACCGCGCGGCTGGCGTCGGTGACGTAGACCGCCTGCCCGCGCACATATTGCGGGGCGATCTTCACCGCCGTGTGGACGCGCGAGGTCGTGGCGCCGCCGATGAGCAGCGGCACCTCGAAGCCTTCGCGCTCCATCTCGGCGGCGACATGCACCATCTCGTCCAGCGAGGGGGTGATGAGGCCGGACAGGCCGATCACATCCACCTTCTCGGCCTTGGCGACCTCAAGGATCTTCGCCGCCGGCACCATGACGCCGAGGTCGATCACCTCGTAATTGTTGCACTGAAGCACGACGCCGACGATGTTCTTGCCGATGTCGTGCACGTCACCCTTCACGGTGGCCATCAGCACCTTGCCGGCGGAGGAATCCCCGGTGGTGCCGTCGTCGATCTTCTCCTGCTCCATGAAGGGCATGAGATAGGCCACCGCCTGCTTCATCACCCGGGCGGACTTCACCACCTGCGGCAGGAACATCTTGCCGGAGCCGAACAGGTCGCCGACCACGTTCATGCCGGCCATCAGCGGGCCTTCGATGACGTGCAGCGGCCGGGCGACCGACTGGCGCGCCTCTTCGGTGTCCACCTCGACGAAATCGGTGATGCCGTTGACCAGCGCGTGTTCCAGCCGCTTCTCCACGGCCCATGTGCGCCAGGTGAGATCGGCCTCCTTCTTCTCGCGGCCGCCGCCCTTGAAGCGCTCCGCCAGCGCGAGAAGGCGCTCGGTGGCGTCCTCGCGGCGGTTGAGCACCACGTCCTCGCTGGCCTCGCGCAGTTCCGGCTCGATCTCGGAATAGGGCGCGAGTTGGCCGGCATTGACGATACCCATGTCCATACCAGCAGCGATGGCGTGGTACAGGAACACGGCGTGCATCGCCTCGCGCACCTGCTCATTGCCGCGGAACGAGAAGGACAGATTGGAGACGCCGCCGGAGATGTGGGCGTGCGGCAGCTGCTGGCGGATGGCGCGTGTCGCCTCGATGAAGGCGACGCCATAGCCGGCATGTTCCTCGATGCCCGTCGCCACCGCGAAGATGTTGGGATCGAAGATGATGTCCTCAGGGGGAAAGCCGACTTCATCCACGAGGATGCGGTAGGCGCGCGAACAGATCTCGATCTTGCGCTCGAACGTGTCGGCCTGCCCCTTCTCGTCAAAGGCCATCACCACCACGGCGGCGCCATAGGCGCGCACGAGGCGCGCATGGTGGCGGAACGCCTCCTCGCCTTCCTTCATCGAGATGGAATTGACGATGCCCTTGCCCTGAATGCACTTCAGGCCGGCCTCGATGACGCTCCATTTGGAACTGTCGACCATGACCGGCACGCGGGCGATGTCCGGCTCGGCGGCGAGCAGGTTGAGAAAAGTCACCATCGCCTTCTCGGAATCGAGCAGGCCTTCATCCATGTTGATGTCGATGACCTGGGCGCCGTTCTCCACCTGGTCGCGCGCCACCGCCAGCGCGGCGGTGTAGTCGCCATTGGTGATCAGCTTGCGGAAGCGGGCCGAGCCGGTGACGTTGGTGCGCTCGCCGACATTGACGAAGGGGATGATCGGGGTGAGCTCGAACGGCTCCAGCCCCGACAGCCGCAGCATCGGCTCGATTTCCGGCACGATGCGCGGCGCATGCGGGGCCACCGCCTCGGCGATGGCGCGGATATGGTCCGGCGTGGTGCCGCAGCAGCCCCCAACGATGTTGACGAGACCGGAGGCGGCGAATTCGCCCACCAGCTTCGCCATCGCCGCCGGGCTCTCGTCATACAGGCCGAATTCGTTGGGCAGGCCGGCATTGGGATAGGCGCAGACCAGCGTATCGGCGAGGCGCGAGAGCTCATCGATATGGGCGCGCATCTCCTTGGCGCCGAGCGCGCAGTTCAGCCCGATGGAGAAGGGCTGGGCGTGGCGCAGCGAATTCCAGAACGCCGCCGGCGTCTGGCCGGACAGGGTGCGGCCGGAGAGGTCGGTGATGGTGCCGGAGATCATGACCGGCACGCGGATGCCGCGTTCCTGGAACAGCCGCTCAATGGCAAACACCGCCGCCTTGGCGTTCAGCGTGTCGAAAATGGTTTCGATCAGCAGGAGGTCCGCCCCGCCGTCGAGCAGCGCGGCGGCCTGTTCGCCATAGGCGGTTGCGAGTTCGTCGAACGAGGTGGCGCGGAAGCCAGGATCGTTCACATCGGGCGAGATCGAGGCGGTCCGGTTGGTCGGCCCAATGGCGCCGGCGACGAAACGGCGGCGGCCGTCCTTCGCGTGCGCGAGGCGGGCGGCGTCCTTGGCGAGCTTGGCGCCCTCGAAATTGATCTCGTAGACGAGGCTTTCCATGCCGTAATCGGCCATGGCGATGGTGGTGCCGGAGAAGGTGTTGGTCTCGACGATATCCGCCCCGGCGAGGAAATAGGCCAGGTGGATGTCGCGCACCGCGTCGGGGGCGGTGAGGTTGAGCAGGTCGTTATTGCCCTTGAGGTCGCGGTTCCATGCCTTGAACCGCTCGCCGCGATAGCCCGCCTCATCCAGCTTCAATTGCTGGATCATCGTGCCCATGGCGCCATCGAGCACAAGAATGCGCTCGCGCGCGGCCTGATGCAGGGCGTCGAGGGTGTCGGTGGTCAAGGTCGGGGCGTTGGCCATGACAGAGCACTTTCTACTCCCTCTCCCCGGCGGGGAGAGGGTTGGGGTGAGGGGCTGCGGCGCGAACCCATGGGGCCGACGCCATCACCCCGTCGCGTTGCAGGTCAATGACCTTTTTCGAGCTTGTCGAGACGCTTCTCGATGGCTTCGATACGGTCTTCAAACTCGGCAGAGGCGTAACGGCCGAGCACGGATTCACCATGCATGGCCTGCTTGAGGCTTTCGATTTTCTTGTCCAGACCCTCGAAGCGAAGATCGTGCTCCACCAGCTTGCGATCCACCCGCTCGAAGCCCTCTTTCATCTCCGCGCGGATCTCACGCAGCAGCGTCAGGATGAAGTTGTCCGGCTCGCTCATCGACCGTCTCCGTGGAGTGCCCCTACTATATGGCACGCCGACGCGAAATTCTCATGCCGCCGCCTGTCCCTTGCCGTCGCCCGCGCCATTGACCTCCTGCGGCGGGCGGATGCCCAGGAGGTGGCACACGGCGTAGACGAGATCGGCGCGGTTGAGCGTGTAGAAATGGAACTCGGTGACGCCGCGATCCACGAGATCGAACACCTGCTCGGCCGCGACAGCGGCGGCGATCAGCTTGCGGGTCTCGGGGTCGTTGTCCAGACCCTCGAAGCGGGCGGCCAGCCAGTCCGGCATGAAGGTGCCGGTCTTCTCCGAGAAATTCTTCGCCTGCTTGAAGTTCGAGACGGGGAGGATGCCCGGCACGATCGGCACATCGATGCCGCGCGCCCGCACCTTGTCGAGATAGGCGAAGTAGAGATCATTGTCGAAGAAGCACTGGGTGATGGCCCGCGTCGCCCCGGCCTCCACCTTGGCGGCGAGAATGTCGAGATCGGTGTCGAGCGAGGGGCTCTCCGGGTGCTTTTCCGGATAGGCCGAGACCGACACTTCGAAATTGGCGATGCGGCGAATGCCGGCGACCAGTTCCGCCGTGGTGCGGTAGCCGTCCGGGTGCGGCTCATAATGATGGCCGACCCCGCCCGGCGGATCGCCGCGCAGCGCCACGATGTGGCGGACCCCGGCGTCCCAATAGCCGCGCACCACCTCGTCCACCTCGCCCTTGGTGGCGGAGACGCAGGTGAGATGCGCCGCCGGCGCGAGGCGCGTTTCCTTGACGATGCGCTCCACTGTGGCGTGGGTGCGCTCGCGGGTGGAGCCGCCGGCGCCATAGGTGACCGAGACGAATTTCGGCGCCAGCGGCGCGAGACGGGTGATGGAGTTCCACAACGTGGTCTCCATCTCGGCCGTCTTCGGCGGGAAGAACTCGAACGACACCGAAATGGGCCGCCCGCCGGCGCGGCGGCTGCGGCGCTCGACATCCGACGACATCAGGCGACCTCCTTGTTGTGTTGGGCTTCCGCCCGCACGATGCGGGGATCGCGGGCGAGCCAGAGCGACACGGTGAGCCGGCCCTCCCCGGACGTTCCATGGTCCTTGGGGGCGAGCAGGCGATGGGATTGCGGCACGAGTCCGGCCTGGGCGAGCCAGCTTTCCATGATTTCCGGCGCGAAGCCGAGACGGCGATGGGCGTGCTGCTCGCGCAGGAATTCGAGGTCGTGCGGGTCGAAATCAACCACCAGCAGTCGCCCACCGGGGCGCAGCACCCGGGCGGCTTCCTTGATGGCGCGCGGCGCGTCTTCGAGGAAATGCAGCACCTGATGCACGATCACCACGTCGAACGCGTCGCGCGGCAGAGCGAGGCTGTAAATGTCGCCCTGGCGCACCGTGGCGTTGCGGACGCCGGCGCGGTCGAGATTGGCGCGCGCCACCGCCAGCATTTCGGCGGAAAGGTCGATGCCGACGCCGCGCTCCATCTCGCCCGCGAACAGTTCCAGAATGCGCCCGGTGCCGGTGCCGAGATCGAGCAGGCTGCCGATGCGCCCTCCGGCCAGCGCCTGCCGGATCGCGGCTTCCACCTGCGCCTCCGGCGCGTGCAGCCGGCGGATGGCGTCCCATTCATGCGCATGGGCGCGGAAATAGGCCTGCGCATGGGCGGCACGGGCGGCGCGCACCGCATCCAGCCGCTCGCGGTCGCGCAGCAGCACCTCGTCATCAGGCGCCATCAGTTCCAGCAGTGCATCGGTGAGCGCGGCGCCGGGCGCGTCGACGGCGCGGCGGTAGAACACCCAGCTCGCCTCGCGGAAGCGCTCGACAAGCCCGGCCTCGGCCAGAAGCTTGAGATGGCGCGAGATTCGCGGCTGCGACTGGCCCAGAATCTCGGTAAGCTCGGAAACGGTCAGTTCGCCCTCGCCGATCAGCGCCAGCAGGCGCAATCGCGTGTCCTCGCCGGCCGCCTTCAGGCCGTCGAGCAGCAACGCGAAACCGAGCGGGGAAGCGGACAAAGAGACCTCCAAGAAAGATATAAAGATATGTTTATGTCTTATCCCGACCCGACGCAAGGGGCCGTGACGCATCATGAGCGTTGAGAAGGACGACACCGCGCACGGTGTGACCGGCGCAGCCGGCGATTTCGGCGTGCGCCCCGGCGAGGTGACGGTGGACCTGCCGGCGCAGCCGGACGCCGGGCTCTATTTCATCGGCCGCATCCGCACCCCGTGGACGCAGCGCGCCGACTGCCCGAAAAATGCCGGCGAGGCGATGGCGCGGCAGCACGTGTGCACGGTGGAAATCGACCCACCCTTTCGCCCCGCGCTGCAGGGACTTGAGGGAACCACGCATCTCTGGCTGCTCTATTTCATGGATCAGGCGCCGCGCAACCTTGTGATGCAGGTGCCGCGGCGCTCCGGCACCGCCCATGGCACCTTCGCCCTGCGCAGCCCGGCCCGGCCCAACCCCATCGCCCTGAGCGCGGTGCGGCTGCTCGGGATCGACGGCGGCAGGCTCACCGTGATCGGCCCGGACTGCCTCGACGGCACGCCGCTCCTCGACATCAAGCCCTATTTCGCCTCCACCGACTGTCACCCCGACGCGGCCGTCGGCTGGCGGCGCGAGCGCGCGGACGAGGCTGGCCCTGCCGCTGGGTGACCTGTGGCGCCGCTGCATCAGCCCCGCGCTACGCGCATGGCAGGGCGGAACCCGCGTTTTCGTGAGGACTTATGGTCTTGAACCTGCCTTGATCCTGCGTCATGTCCCTCGGCAGAACATTTTGGCGCAGTTCCGCGCCGACAGATTCGATTAAGGCTTGATGATGGTCGTTCGCCTCGGTTTCGTTCCCGCTGTCGCCTTCACGGTCCTGGCATCGGTCGGCACCGCCGCAGCCCAGTACTACCCCGTCGAAGGCCAGGACCCGGCTGCGCAGGGTGGGTCGGCCTATGACGCGGCAGGCAGCCGCGCGAATGAGAATGTCGAGGTCCCGGCCGCCTATGACCCCTATGGGGCGCAGGCCCCCAGCGCGGCGGCACCCTCGGGGGCCTATGGCCAGCCCGGCGCTTATGGCCAGCCGCAGGCGGCCTATGGCGCGCCTCCTCCCGGCGTGCGTGATCCCTATGCCCCGGCGGCGCCGGGTGTTCCGCCGGTGGCTACCGCTCCTTACACCGCCCCGTCGAGCCAGCCTTCCGGCTACCCCGCCGGGGCTTACTCCGGCCAGCCGCCAGCCGGCATGGCTTCGCCCTATGGCAACCAGGCCGCGGCGCCGCAGCCGGCCTATAGCCAGCCCAACTACGGCCAGCCGCCGGCCTATGGCCAGCCGCCCGCGCCGGTGGGCAATGGCGCCAACACCGCTGGCGCCAACGGCTCCAGCGTCGCCATGCTGCCGCCCGAGGACCAGCCGGAAGAAGGCCCGCCCAAGGAGCTTCCGGCTAATCTGAAGCGCCAGGTGGTGGACTATGTGACCAAGGAGCCCCCGGGAACCATCGTCATCGACACCCCGAACACCTACCTCTATTACGTGCTGCCCGGCGGCAAGGCGGAGCGCTACGGCATCGGCGTCGGCCGCGAGGGCTTCACTTGGGCCGGCACCGAGAAGATCAGCCGCAAGGCGGAATGGGCCGATTGGCGCCCGCCGGCGGAAATGATCGAGCGCCAGCCCTATCTGCCGCGCTTCATGGCCGGCGGCCCGGGCAACCCGCTCGGCGCCCGCACCATGTATCTCGGCGGCACGATCTACCGCATCCACGGCACCAACCAGCCCTCCACCATCGGCCAGTTCATGTCGTCGGGCTGCATCCGCATGCTGAACGAGGACGTGGAAGCGCTGTATGACAAGGTGAAGGTCGGCACCAAGGTCGTGGTCCTGCCGGGCAATGCGCCCGCCACCGCGAGTGCCGGCGCCGTGCCGCCCACCGCCGCCGCGCCCGTGGCCGAGACCGGCTTCGCCGTCCGCTGAGCGGACGCCGCGCAAGACCAATGATGACCAAACGGCCGGATCGCCCCCGCGATCCGGCCGTTTTCATTCAGCCGCCCCAAAGGCGCTGGGTCGGAATGCGCAGGCTCACCTCGGTGCCGGCCGTGAGCGGGCCGGCACGCTCGACCCAGGCGACCAGCCCGCGCAGCCCCTTCGCCACCTTGGCGAAATCCACCTCCGCCGCGCTGTTCCCGGTCGCCGCCGCGATCGCCGCCCCGGCATGGCGGCAGGGCGCGTTCGCCCCCTCCACCACCAGCGCAGCGCCGCCGGTGAAATGCAGCCGCGTGCCCGGCGGCAGGCCGGTGAGATCCGGCACGCCCGCAATCATCAGATTGGCACCGATCCATTCCGGCTCCACCGCCGGCACGCCGAGCCGGCGGGCGATCTCGGCGAGTTCGTCGGGTGCCACCAGCGACAATTGCCGGCTGTTGCGGATCGGCGCGCCGCGCGGATACCACGGCACGCGCGTATCCGCCCGGCGGGCAAAACCGGCATGGCGATCGCCTTCAATGCCCTCAAGCGTGACCGCGAGTTCTGCCACCGCGCGGGTGGCGAAGCCTGGGCCATCGGCGATCAGTGTCTGGGTGAGCTGCGCGGTGAGGCGGCGGCCGGGCAGCGCCACCGGCGCGCCGAACAGGTCAGGCGCCGGCGGCGCGGGGGATCGGGTGGGCATCCGGTTCTTCCATGACGACAGGGCAGTGCCAGCCTATACGTTAGGGCGCTCGTTCAACACGAGTCGCTGGAACTCCGGGAGGCGGGATTGCGTTACCGCGCTGCCGGCGTGGCGGGCAAGAATGAGGATCGACCACATGTCTTCGCAATCGGGTTCCCTCTCGCCGACGCCGGGCGGCATGGTCGCCGGGCATCTTTCCGAACTGCGCGCCAAATGGGGCTGGTTTGTCGCGCTCGGCCTGTTGATGGTCATGGCCGGCGCCATCGCGCTCGGCAATCTCGTGCTCAGCACCGTGGTCTCGGTGCTGTATATCGGCGTGATGATGGCCATTTCCGGCGGCGCGCAGGTCATCCACGCCTTTCAGGTCAAGACCTGGGGCGCCTTCGCCTTCTGGCTGCTCGACGGCCTGCTGTTCCTCGCCGCCGGCCTCGTCTGCATCTTCGTGCCGATGGTGGCGGCCGAGTTCCTCACCCTGTTTCTCGGCGTGTCGCTGATCGTCGGCGGCGTGTTCCGTCTGGTCGCCGCCTTCCGGCTGCGTCCGGCCGAGGGCTGGGGCTGGATCGCCTTTTCCGCCGTCATCGCCATTCTGCTCGGCATCGAGATCATCGCCGGCTGGCCGGTGAGCGGGCTGTGGGTGCTCGGCCTGCTGCTCGGCATCGACCTGGTGTTCAACGGCATCGCCGTGCTGTTCCTCGGCTTCGGCCTGAAGAAGTAGCGCGGAACGGTGCCTGCGCCCCTCGCCGCCACGGCGACCACGCACGCGGAGCCGGCCGAACGGCCGGCCCCGCCCCCGCCCGCCTCCGGGCGCGATCTGCGGCTCGACCTGTTCCGCGGACTGGCGCTGTGGTTCATCTTCCTGAACCATGTGCCCAACAATGTCGGCAACTGGATCACCAACCGCAATTTCGGCTTCTCCGACGCGACCGAGATCTTCGTCTTCATCTCCGGCTACACCGCCGCCATGGTCTATGGGCGCCAGCTCGACTCCAGCGGCGTGATGGTGACCTCCGCCCGCATCCTGCGCCGGGCGTGGCAGCTCTATGTCGCCTTCATCTTTCTGTTCGTCATCTATCTCGCCGAAATCTCCTATGTCGTCGGCAGTTTCGAGAACCCCCTCTATGCCGAGGAGATGGGCGCGCTGCAGTTCCTGGCCGAGCCGGACGTGGCGCTGGTGCAGGCGCTGCTGTTGAAGTTCCGGCCGGCCAATATGGATGTGCTGCCGCTCTACATCGTGCTGCTGGCGACCTTTCCGCCGATCCTGTGGGCGCTGAAGCGCTGGCCCGACGCCACGCTCTTCGCCTCCTTCCTGCTCTGGCTCGCCGTGCAGTTCCTCGGCTTCAACCTGCCGGGCTATCCCGACGACCGAATGTGGTTCTTCAACCCCTTCGCCTGGCAGCTGATGTTTGTGTTCGGCGGCTGGTGTGGCCTCGGCGGCAGCGACCGGCTGTCCGGTCTGGTGCATTCGCGGCTCGTGCTGGTACTGTCCGTCCTCTATCTCGTGCTGTCGCTGGCCGTGGTCACCAGCTGGTACTGGCCGCCGATGGAAGGTTTCGTGCCGCCGGTAATCGGCGACATCATCTACCCCATCAGCAAGACCGACCTTTCCGTGCTGCGCTTCGTGCATTTTCTGGCGCTGGCGGTTGTCATCGTCAGGCTGATACCGGTGCACGCTGCCTTTCTGCGCTGGGAGTTGCTGAAACCGCTCATTATGTGCGGTCAGCACTCACTTGAGGTGTTCTGTTTCGGCGTCTTCCTTTCTTTTGCCGCACATTTCGTGCTGAACGAGGTCTCCGGCACGGTGCTCATGCAATTAACCATGAGCGTGTCCGGCATCGCCTTAATGGTAGGTCTCTCGGCATTGCTGTCGTGGTATGCTCGCGCCGAGCGCGACCGTATGGCGCGCAAGAAGGCTGGCTAGCGCGGTTCGACGTGAAACGCTGGATTTTGGGTGTTGTCTTCGCAAGCGTCCTTGCCTGGGACGGCGGCACTGTGGCCGCCGCCGAGACGGGGAAGGTGTGCGCCGCGCCGTCCGCCCTCACCCGCGCCGGCTTCGCCCTGCCGCGCCTTGCCCGCTCGCTGGAAAAGAAGGAACCGACCACCATTCTGGTGGTCAACAGCGCCAGCACCGCCAAGCCGCCTTCCACCTCTGACGGCGGCAAGGCGGTCGCCCGCCGCAGCTTCCCGAGCTACATCGAGGAGACGCTGCGGGCCCGCTATCCCGATGGCGGCGTGGTGGTGACGACCCGCAGCCAGCCGCGCGCCACCGCCGAGGCGATGCTCGCCGATCTGCCCGCCATGCTGGCGGAAACCAAGCCGGCGCTGATGATTTGGCAGACCGGCACCTACGACGCCATTCTCGGCGCCGAAACCTCCACCTTCTCCGACGCGGTCGGCACCGGCATCCGCTCAGCCCGCGCGGCCGGCGCCGATGTCATTCTCGTCAGCCCGCAATACAGCCCGCGCACCGCCCTCGCCTTCGATATCGGCGCCTACACCAACGCCATGCGCTGGACCGCGCGGCTCGAAGGGGTGCCGTTCTTCGACCGCTACGCCATCATGCGGTTCTGGGAAGACGATGGCGTCTTCGATCTCGACACTGCCCGCCCCTCCCCCACGCTGTTCGACGATGTGCATAGTTGCATTGGCCGCCTTCTGGTGACCATGATCGTCGATGGCGTCGATCTGCGAACGCTCGGTTCCCGCTAAATGCTGCTGCGCCGTCTTCTCCCCCTCGCCCTTGCCGCCGCCGTCCTGGCGCCCGCCGCCCTGCCGGCCCGCGCCCAGACGATGATCCCCGCCGGCTGCCCCAGCACGAAGACGCTGGCGAAGCTCAACGCCCCGCTCGCCCGCACCGCTGCGGCGCTGAGGGCCGGCGAGAAGGTGGTGATCGTCGCCATCGGCTCCTCCTCCACCGCCGGGGCCGGCGCCAGCAGCCAGGAGGCGAGCCATCCCGCCCGCCTGCAGGCGATGCTGCGCGAGCGCTTCCCCGCCGCGGACATCACCGTACTCAATCGCGGCGTCAACGGGCAGGACGCACCGGAAATGCTGGCGCGGTTCGACAGCGATGTCGCCGCGCTGAAACCCACGCTGGTGATCTGGCAATCGGGCGTGAACGCGCTGTTCCGCGACAATGGCCTCGCCTCCGCCGACGCCCTGCTGCACGAAGCCATTGCCCGGGTGAAGGCGATCGGCGCCGATCTGGTGCTGGTCGATCCGCAATATGCGCCGCGCGTGCTCGCCGATGCCGATAGCGGGCCGATGGTCCGCCTCATCGATGAGGTGGGCGCGGAAGAAGGCGTGGCGGTGTATCACCGCTTCGCGCTGATGCGCGACTGGCACGAAAAGGCGTCGATGGGCTTCGATTCCTTCCTCTGGAAGGACAAGTTCCACATGAACGACTGGGGCTATAATTGCTTCGCCCGCGATCTCGGCCGCGCCGTGGTCGCCAATGTCGAATCGCAGCAGCGCTCGGCGGAAGTGGGCAGTGCGGGCGGTGCGGCGGCGAAGTCTTCCGCGCTTCCGGCTGCGCCCGCCGCCCTGCCGGTGTCGGCCGCCGCCGCGCCCTGAACGTCTGGGTTCGGCGGCGACGGATTAAGTTCAGTCGTCGCCCTTGCTCAGTCTTCGCCCTTGTCGGAGAAGGCGCCGCCAAAGCGCTTCATCACCGCTTCGCGCGCTTTCAGCACGCGGCGCTCATAATCCTCCGCCATCGGCTCGGTGAGCACGCTTTCCAGCCCGGCGAGCAGCGCCCACAGCGCGGGAATCTCCGCCTCGTCCTCGATGAACTCGGCCATCGCCTCGCCATCGGCATCGTCGACCGTGCGCGAGAGGAACTCGAACAGCACGACCGCGACGGAGCGGTCGATGACCAAGGTGATTTCGTCGTCCAGCGCCTCGGCCATGCCATGTCCCCTTGCGAGCCTGTCTCCTTCCTATCGTCCGGTCACAGGGCGATGACAAGCCCGTCGCTTGTCACGCCACGATGACAAGCCCCGCTTCGCGCCCTTCTCACGCCGCGATGACAAGCCCGCAGCTTGCATTCGGCGGCCTGCCGTGCTGACCCTTGGCGCGACAACGGGGAGAGGGCGCGATGACGGCGGCGGACGATCTGAAGACGGTCAGGGATTTCGTGCGCTACGCGGTGAGCCGCTTTGCCAAGGCCGGCATCGCCTTCGGCCATGGCACCAGCGAGCCGCTGGACGAGGCCGCCTTCATGGTGCTGGAAGGGCTGAACCTGCCGGTGGACGACCTTTCGCCCTGGCTCGACGCCCGCCTGACCCATGAGGAGCGCCTGCGCCTCACCGATCTCATCGAGCGGCGCTGCACCACCCGCCAGCCCGCCGCCTATCTGCTCGGCCGCACCTATATTGGCGGCGTGCCGTTTCGCACCGACAAGCGCGCCATCGTGCCGCGCTCCTTCATCGGCGAATTGATGGCGGGCGAACTGTTCACCGGTGGCGATTATTCGCTGGTGCCGCAGCCGGAGACGGTCGGCCGCGTGCTGGACCTGTGCACCGGCTCGGGCTGCCTCGCCATCCTCGCCGCCATGACCTTCCCCAATGCCGAGATCGACGCGGTGGACCTCTCCCCCGAGGCGCTGACGCTGGCGGCGGAGAACGTCGCCGAGCACGGGCTCGAAGACCGGGTGCGGCTGCTGGAGGGCGATCTGTTCGGCCCGCTCCAGGGCGAAGTCTACGACCTCATCATCACCAACCCGCCCTATGTCGATGAAGAGGCGATGGCGGCGCTGCCGGCGGAATACCGCCATGAGCCGAGCCTCGCCTTTGCCGGTGGGCCGGACGGGCTCGACATCGTCCGCCGTATCCTCGCGGAGGCACCGGCCCATCTCAGCCCTGGCGGCGGGCTCATCTGCGAATTCGGCACCGGCAAGGAAATCTTGCAGGCGGAATACCCGCATCTTCCCTTCCTCTGGCTCGACACCGAAGACAGCGAAGGCGAGGTGTTCTGGCTCTCCGCCGCCGATCTCACGGTCAACGCCGATCTGCGCGTCATCAACCGCATGCCGCGCTGAGGTTCAGCCGCCCTTCTTCATATGCGCCACCACGGCGGCGTCGGGCCAGCAGTCGAGCGGCAGACCGTTGGCCTTCTGATAGGCGCCGAGCGCGGCGCGGGTCTTCATCCCGGCCTTGCCGTCGATCTTCTCGGCGTAGAAGCCCTCGCGGGTCAGCACCTTCTGCATGAATTCGAGATCGCGCGTCTTCACCAGCGCGATCTCCGCCCAGTCGCGGGCGAAGGGCCTGTCGTCCTCGATGCGGTCGGCGAGATGGCCGACATAGAGCACATAGAGGTCGGCGAAATTGTAGCTCTTCAGCACGAAATAATTGGCCGGCGTGAGGAAGGCCGGCCCATACGGCCCCGCCGGCATGATGATCGACGCCTCGTCCTTCAGAGCGGCGGGCGGCACGCGGCGCCCGTCGGCAATCTTCACACCGCGCTTCAGCCATTCGCCGATCGGCAGCCGCGTCTCCGGCTCGGCCAGCGTGCAGTCGAAGCCTTGCGGCACGGTGATCTCATAGGCCCAGCGCTTGCCGGCCTGCCAGCCTTTCTGCTTCAGGAGGCTCGCCGTTGCGGCCAGCGCCTCCGGCACGTCGGTCCAGATATTGGCGGTGCCGTCGCCGTCGAGATCGACGCCATATTCGAGATAGCCGGTGGGCATGAACTGGGTCAGCCCCATCGCCCCGGCCCAGGAACTCTTCATCGCCGCGCGGGTGACATGGCCTTCGTCGAGGATTTTCAGCGCGGCGAGGAATTCGGCGCGGAACTCCTCCTTGCGCCGCCCCACATAGGCCTGCGTCGCCAGCACGCGCAGCGCGTCATGGTTCAGCTTGGCACCGCCATAGGAGGTCTCGCGCGCCCAGATGGCGAGCAGGATTGGCCCCGGCACGCCGAACTGCCGCTCCAGCGCGTCGAGCTGCGCGCGGTACTGCGCCGCCAGCTTGCGCCCCCGCGCGGCATAGGTGGCGATCGCCTTATCGGAGAGATAGGCCGCGGGGGTCTGCACGAATTCCGCCTGCCGGTCGGGCGCCTTCGGCTTGCCGGGAAGGGCGAGGTCGGGCAGCGCATAATCCGGCTCCAGCCCGGCGGTCTCGCGCTCGAAGGTGGCGCGGGAAATGCCGATGGCCTGCGCCGCCGGCCATTGCGCCGCCAGCCAGCGGTCAAAGCCGGCATCGGCAAGCGCGGGGCGCGCGGCGAGGAGGAGGCCCAGCACCAGGGCGGCGGCGACAAGGGGGCGGCGAAGCGCGGGGAACATCATGGCTTGAGATAACCCGTATCGCCCCCGGCTGTGAACCTTTGAGCGCAATCCGACCGGAGTGCGGATCGCTCACGCACCGCGGCGCTTTGCAAAAGGCGGCAACTCTCCTACCCTACCATGATGCCAGTCGACGGCATGCGACACACCGGGATCGGACCATGAAGAAGAGTTTGTGGCGCGCGGCGCTTGCCGGCGCGGGCATGATGGCCACCGTGCAGATCGCCGGTCTGCAAAGCGCGACCGCGCAATCCAAGCCGACCATCGAGACCGGCATGGAACACTTTCAGGGCCGCTGGGTGTGGCAGGGCGCGTTCAAGGACAAACGCGACCCGAAGAACATAAGCCGCCTTCAATTCACCGACGGCGACCGCATCGTCTACTGCTACAAGACCTTGTGCGTCGAAGTGAACGTGCATCGCGACGCCGGCGGCGGCTTCAGCTTCACCACCAATGGCAAGAACAACTTCGTGATGGTCAGCGACGCCTCGGGCAATCTCAGGGGCCGGTTCTGGGAGGACTTCACCTCGCCGTCGCGTCCGCCGGACGCGGTCGTGACCTTCACACTGAAGTCCGGCATCTGAGCGGGCGCCCGGCCTGCACGTCGCGGGCGGTCCGCCGCGCCGGGCGTCAGCGCACCGCCACAATGAACAGCCGGGGAAAGCGCAGCAGCACCTTGCCGTCGACGCGGGCGGGGTAGGCTTTCGCCAGCCGCGCGGTGTAGTCGGCGAGAAACGCCTCCCGCTCGGCCGCGTCGAGCGGCGCGAGATAGGTGCGCAGGCCGGTGGAGCGGAACCAGTCGGCAATGGCCGCCGGCCCCGCCAGCGGGTGGTTGTACAGCGTGTGCCAGATATCGACCTGGCGGACGAGCGGCGCGAGCCGGTCGTAATAGGCCCCAACCGCCGGCAGAACATCGCGGGCCGCGCCGGCGATGCGCGCTGCCCAGGGCCCGGCGGCGGCGGCTTCCTCCATCAGGAGATGCGAGGGCTCGGTGACATTGTCCGGCATCTGCACCGCCAGTACACCGCCGGGCGGCAGCTGATCGAGAAGCCGCGCCAGCACGTCGAGATGGTCCGGCACCCACTGGAACACGGCATTGGCGAAGAGCAGGTCGGTGCCTTCGGGCGGCGTCCAGGATGCGAGGTCCGCCAGTTCGAAGCGGAGGCCCGGCAGGCGGGCGCGGGCCTGCTCGATCATCGCCGGGGAATTGTCGACGCCGATCACCTCGGCCTGCGGCCAGCGCTGCGCCAGCAACTCGGTGGAATTGCCCGGCCCGCAGCCGAGATCGATCACCCGGCGGGGATGGACGAGCGGCACCCGCGCCAGCAGGTCGCGCGGCGGGCGGGTGCGCTCATCCTCGAAGGCGAGGTAGAGGGCGGGGTTCCAGTCTTCGGTCATCGCCGCCCTCCGTCCGGTCATGGCGTCAGCGCATCAGCTTCTTGTGCTTCATCCGGTGCGGGACGATCTCGTCGACGCCGAGACGACGCTTCTTGTCTTCCTCATAGTCGTGGAAGTTGCCCTCGAACCACTCGACATGGCCCTCGCCCTCGAAGGCGAGCATGTGGGTGGCGATACGGTCGAGGAAGAAGCGGTCATGCGAGATGATGACCGCGCAGCCGGCGAAATCTTCCAGCGCCTCTTCCAGCGCGCGCAGGGTTTCCACGTCGAGATCGTTGGTCGGTTCGTCCAGCAGCAGGACGTTGGCGCCCTGCTGCAGGATGCGGGCGAGATGCACGCGGTTGCGCTCACCGCCCGAGAGCATGCCGACCTTCTTCTGCTGGTCGCCGCCCTTGAAGTTGAAGGCGCCGCAATAGGCGCGCGAATTGATCTCGCGCTTGCCGAGATACAGCACCTCGTTGCCGCCGGAGATTTCCTCCCACACGGTCTTCTTATCGTTCAGCGCGTCGCGGTTCTGGTCGACATAGCCGAGCTGGACGCTGTCGCCGACAGTGATGGAGCCGGCATCGGGCTTCTCCAGCCCGTTGATCATGCGGAACAGCGTGGTCTTGCCCGCGCCGTTCGGGCCGATGACGCCGACAATGCCGCCCGGCGGCAGCTTGAAGGACAGGTTGTCGATCAGCAGCTTGTCGCCGAACGACTTGCTGAGGCCGTTGAACTCGATGACGTTGTTGCCGAGCCGTTCGGACACCGGGATGACGATCTGCGCGGTGGTCGGCGCCTTTTCGGACGCCTTCTTCACCAGCTCGTCATAGCGCTGGATACGGGCCTTGTTCTTGGCCTGACGGGCCTTCGGGGAGGCCCCCATCCACTCCGCCTCGGAGGCGATCGCACGCTGGCGGGCCTCGTCCTCGCGGTTTTCCTGCGCCATGCGCTTGGCCTTCTGCGCCAGCCAGGAGGAATAGTTGCCCTCATAGGGGATGCCGCGACCGCGATCGAGCTCGAGGATCCAGCCCGTCACATTGTCGAGGAAGTAGCGGTCATGGGTGACGATCAGGATCGCGCCGGGATAGTTGCGCAGATGCCCTTCCAGCCAGTTGGTGGTCTCGGCGTCGAGATGGTTGGTCGGCTCGTCCAGCAGCAGCAGTTCCGGCTGCGAGAGCAGCAGCTGGCACAGCGCGACGCGGCGGCGCTCACCGCCCGAGAGCCTGGAAACGTCCGAGCCCTCTTCCGGGCAGCCGAGCGCGTCCATCGCCTGGTCGATCTTGCTGTCGAGGTCCCACAGGCCCTGGCCTTCGATCTCGTCCTGGAGCGCGGTCATCTCGTCCGCGGTCTCCTCGGAATAGTTCATGGCGAGTTCGTTGTAGCGGTCGAGGATCGCCTTCTGCTTGGCGACGCCGAGCATCACGTTCTCGCGCACGGAGAGGTTGGGGTCGAGCAGCGGCTCCTGCGGGAGGTAACCCACGCGGGCGCCTTCGGCGACCCAGGCCTCGCCGGAGAAGTCCTTGTCCATGCCGGCCATGATCTTCAGCAGGGTGGACTTACCCGAGCCGTTGGGGCCGAGAATGCCGATCTTGGCGTCGGGGTAGAAGGACAGGTGCACATTGTCGAGCACCTTCTTGCCGCCCGGATAGGCCTTGGTCATGCCGTGCATGTGGTAGATAAACTGATAAGCCATGTCCAAATCCTGCGCGTGCGGGCGAGCCGGTAACATGCCGCGCTGCCGCGGCGTCATAAGGTGCGGGTTGGGCGCTATGTAAACCGCGCGCCGTTGAGCGGCAAGGCCGTCACGCGCGGGACGCCCGCCAACCGCCCCGCGAAAGGCGGGCTTTCGCGGCTTTTTCACCGAGGTATTGGAACGCCTCCGGCTCTCGCGCGTTGTTGGCAGCCGGCGACCGTGCCGGCAGCCTATGCCGCTCTTTCGACCTCACTATGCCGGACCCAGGCGGAATAAACGACAGCATGGCGACAGCACCCAGCGCACACTTCCCCCTGCTTCCACGCCCCGACTGGGCTCTCTTCCTCGACATTGACGGTACCCTGATCGAGCATGCGGACCACCCCGAGGGCGTGAGCATTCCCGACGACCTGCCCGACCTGCTGGCGCGCCTGCAGGGCGCGCTCGACGGCGCGGTGGCGCTGGTGTCCGGACGGACCATCGACTGGATGGATCGCCGCTTCGCCCCCACCCGCCTCGCCGCCTCCGGCCAGCACGGGGCGGAGGTGCGCCTCGCCCCGGACGCCCCCTCCGTGCCTATCCCCCTGCCGAAATGGCGTCGGCCGCTGGAACAGGCGCTGGACGAGGTGCTGGCCACCTGGCCCGGCGTGTTCGTCGAGCACAAGCCGCTGTCGCTGGCCGTGCATTTCCGCGCCGTGCCGCAGTTCGGCGAGGCGATCATGGACCGGGTGATCGCGCTCGGCACCGGCATCGATGGCGGGGTCGAATTTCTCAAGGGCAAATACGTCATCGAAGTCCGCCAGGCCGGCCGCAACAAGGGCACGGCGGTGGCGGAGCTGATGAACTCGGCTCTGTTCGCCGGCCGCCGCCCGGTGTTTCTCGGCGACGATGTGACGGATGAGGACGGCTTCCGCGCTGTCCGCGCCGCCGGCGGCCTTGCCCTCGCCGTCGGGTCCCGCCCGACCGATCAGGCCGATTACAAGCTCGCCTCGCCCACCGAGGTGCGGCGCTGGCTGACCGACCTTCCCACGGCACTGGAGCGCGTGAATTCGTGAGCACCCATCTCGACCTGGCCGCCATCGGCAACGGCACCATCGCCGCGCTGATCGACCGTAACGGGCGCATCGGCTGGTGCTGCTGGCCGCGCATCGACGGCGACCCGGTGTTCTCCTCCCTGCTCGGCGGCACCGAGCCGGAGGCGGGTTTCTTCGACGTAGTGCTGGAAGGCCAGGTGAAGGCGACGCGCCGCTACCAGACCAACACCGCGATCATCGAGACCATTCTGGAGAACGACCAGGGCGCGAAGCTGCGCATCGTCGACTTCGCTCCGCGCTTCAAGCTCTATGACCGCATCTACCGTCCGGCCATGCTGGTGCGGCGGATCGAGCCGATCAGCGGCATGTGCCGTGTGACGCTGCGCCTGCGCCCGCATTTCAACTGGGGCGAACAGCGCCCGGCGCCGGTGCGCGGCTCCAACCACATGCGCTTTGCCGGCGACGACGTGACGCTGCGCGCCACCACCGACCTGCCCATCGTCTATGTGATGGAAGAGCGCCCCTTCGTGCTCAGCAAGGCGGCGACGCTGGTGCTGGGGCCGGACGAACCTTTCCCCGCCAGCATCGCCGACACCACGCGCGGCTTCGAGGAAAAGACGCGCGACTATTGGCACGAATGGGTGCGCTACCTCTCCATTCCCTATGAGTGGCAGGACGCGGTGATCCGCGCCGCCATTTCGCTGAAACTCTGCGCGTTCGAGGAGACCGGCGGCATCGTCGCCGCGCTCACCACCTCGATTCCCGAGGCGCCGCATTCGATCCGCAACTGGGACTACCGCCACTGCTGGCTGCGCGATTCCTATTTCACCGTGCGGGCGCTGAACATGCTCGGCGCCACCCGCACCATGGAAGACTACATCCGCTATCTCACCACGGTGATCGCCTCCGAGCCTTCGGGGCGGCTGGCGCCGGTCTATTCCATCGTGCCGGGCACGCCGCTGGAGGAGCGCTTCGCTCCGGCGCTTTCCGGCTTCCAGGGCATGGGGCCAGTGCGCGTCGGCAACCAGGCCGGCGAGCAGGTGCAGAATGACGGCTATGGCCATGTCGTGCTGGCGGCGGCGCAGATGTTCTTCGACGAACGCCTGCCCAAGCGCGGCGACAAGGCGCTGTTCGAGCTGCTGGAAGGGGTTGGCGCGCGGGCGGTGGAATTCGCCTTCGAGCCGGATGCCGGGCTGTGGGAACTGCGCGGCAAGCGGCGGCTGCACACCTTCTCCGCCGTGATGAGCTGGGCCGCCTGCGACCGGCTGGCCCGTATCGCCCGAGTGCTCGAACTGCCTGACCGCGCCGCGTTCTGGACCCAGCACGCCAACGAGATCCGCACCCGCATCCTCGCCTTCGCCTGGGACGAGGCGCGCGGCAGCTTCGTCGATGCGGAGGAGGACGGCCAGCTCGACGCCAGCCTGCTGCTGCTGGCCGAACTCGGCTTCGTCCGGCCGGACGATCCGCGCTACGTCGCCACGGTGGAGACCATCGGCCGCGAGCTCAAGCGCAATGGCTACCTCATGCGCTATGCCGGCGAGGATGATTTCGGCCTGCCGGAAACCTCCTTCACCATCTGCTCGTTCTGGTACGCTGGCGCGCTCGACCTGATCGGCCGCCGCGACGAGGCGCGCGAGATGTTCACCAGCCTGCTCGCCCGGCGCAACCCGGCCGGGCTGCTGTCCGAAGACATCGACAACCAGACGCTGGAGCTGTGGGGCAATATTCCGCAGACCTATTCCATGGTCGGCCTGATCGACACCGCCATGCGTCTGTCGAAGACATGGGAGGAAGCCTTTTGGCGCGGCTCGTAATCGTCTCGAACCGGGTGGCGTCGCCCAAGGAGCGCGCGGCCAAGGCGGGCGGACTGGCGGTGGCCCTGCGCGAGGCGCTGAGCCAGCGCGGCGGGCTCTGGTTCGGCTGGAGCGGGGAAACCGAAGTCAACCCGCCTGACACGCCCAAGGTCTTCCGTTCCGGCCGCGTCACCTATGCCCTGCTCAACCTCGACCCCGAGGACCAGCGCGCCCATTATGCCGGCTATGCCAATGGCACGCTGTGGCCGCTGTGCCATTACCGGCTGGGCCTTCTTTCCTTCCGCAAGGCGGATTGGGAGGGCTATCGCCGCGTCAACGAGCATTTCGCCCGCGCGCTGATGCCGCTGCTGAAACCCGACGACATTGTCTGGGTGCATGACTACCATTTCATCCCGCTGGCGGCGGAACTGCGCAAGCTCGGCTTCGAGGGGCGCATCGGCTATTTCCACCACATCCCCTGGCCGACGCCGGAGGTCTATCTCAGCCTGCCCTCGCACGCGGCGCTGGTCGACGACCTCTCGCGCTACGATCTCGTCGGGCTGCAGACCGAAAACGATGTCCGCGCGCTGCTGACCTACATCTCCTCCGAAGTGCGCGGCTGGATCGCGCCCGGCGGCACGGTGGGGCTGAAGGACCGGCGCTTCCGCGTCGCCGCTTATCCCATCGGCATCGACGCCGACGCCTTCGTCAAGGACGCCAGGAAGTCGGTCGGCAGCGAGGAGGAGCGGCGGCTAAACGAAAGCCTCGCCGGCCGAGCGCTGGCCGTCGGCGTCGACCGGCTGGACTATTCCAAGGGCCTGCCCGGCAAGTTCGGGGCTTTCGGCGAGTTGCTGCGCAGCTATCCCGAGCACCGTTCCAAGGTGACGATGATGCAGGTGGCGCCGCTCTCGCGCAGCGAGGTGGCCGAGTATCAGGCGCTGCGGCGCGAGCTGGAAGAGCTGGGCGGTGCCATCAATGGCGAGTTCGCCGAATTCGACTGGGTGCCGCTGCGCTATCTCAACCGCCCGTTCCAGCGCGCGACGCTGGCCGCCATCTATCGCCGCGCCCGCATCGGGCTGGTGACGCCCTTGCGCGACGGCATGAACCTCGTCGCCAAGGAATATGTCGCGGCGCAGGACCCGGAGGACCCCGGCGTGCTGGTGCTCTCGCGCTTCGCCGGCGCGGCGGACGAGCTGAAGGGCTCGCTGCTGGTCAACCCCTATGACATTGAGGGCATGGCGGCGGCGATGGACCGGGCGCTGAACATGCCGCGCGAGGAGCGGCAGGAGCGCTGGCGCACCAATATGAGCACGGTGGAGACCAACACCATCCATCATTGGTGCCAACGCTTCATCGACGAACTGACCCATATCGGCGACACGTTCGGCGAAACGGCCGACCCGCGCGCCGGCGCCCGGCCGCTCTGACGGCGTGCCGTGCCCGGCACGTCGTGTCAGGGCATGTTGGGATTAGGGATCGCCCCGCGCGCCTGTTTCAGCCGGGCGATCTCGGCCCGGATCGGGGCGAAGGGACCGTAGCGGTGCTGCTCGGCCGGGAAGCTGTCGGCAAAGGGCGGATAGGCCGCGTCCACCGGCTTCAGTAGCAGATCGGGAAAATCCCGGTCGATGCCGTCGAGTTGCGGCCGCTTCTGCGACAGCACGAAAGCCGCCACGTCCCAGGCGTCTTGCGGCGCGAGTGTCGGCGCCACCCAGGACGTGCCGTTCGGCATATTGTCATGGACGAAATTAGCGAGCGTGATCAGCCGCGCCGTGCCCGCGCCGTCATTGAAACTGTCCGGCCCCCAGAGCGGCGGGAAGGCATAGCCCATATCCGGCTGCGCCTCGTTGCGCCGCACGCCCAGCCCGTCGCGGCGGTGGCATTCCGCGCAATTGGCGGCATAGATCGCCGCGCCCCGCACCGGATCGGCCGCGCGGCCCAGTTCAGGGATCGCCCCCGCCCCGGCGCCGACAATCGACGCATCCGGCGGGATGTTGGTCGCGAGAAAGTCGAGATAGGCGAGGATCGCCTGCATGGGCCGGTCGTTTTCTCCCATCGGCCGGCCGTTCATGCTGCGCTTCAGGCACTGATTGACGCGGTCGAACAGCGAACTCACCGCGCCGGATCGGGTGCTATAGGCGGGGTAGTCGGCGGAAGCGGCGACCAGCGGCAGGCCGAATTTCTTCAGGCCCGCCTGCAAATGGCAGTTGGCGCACGCCAGATTGTTGCCGGCGAAGCGGGCGGCGGGATCGGCGACGGCCGGACCGATATGGGCATAGGTCGCCTCGATGACCGAGCGGCCATAGCGGGCGAGCCGCCCTTGTTCATCGTCCGGCAGGGCATCGAAGGCGGGAACATCCCAGACGACGACAGGCCTGGGCGCGGCAGGCGGCGGCCCGGCCTGGGCGAAGGCCGGCAGGATTAAGCCGGCCAGCGCCACGGCGGCGCCGGCAAGGAGTTTGAGACGATAAAGGCCGTAACGCACCATCTTCACCATCGAGCCTTCGTGCCCGGCGATGGTCTCAGAACACCGCGCGGGAGGCAATGACGGCGCCGGGGCCCTCTTCCGGCAGCCGCCCCGCGCGGCCAAGGCGGCCCAGCGCGATGAATTGATGCCCTCAGCCGGACAATTTCTTGTCATACGTGATAAAGATACAGTGCATATAAAATAAAATTTCCATCTTCGCACGCATCGTAGAATGTCATACTTCCGTTTTTTACGTCAAGGCGCTTATCATCATCGCCAACGCTCGCTCTGACCGAGTACCAGATATTGTTCTTCTCAAGAAGACGGATCATATTTTCATAGTTTATGTCCCTAAGAATTCTGTCTCTACGTTTTATGAATCGCGGAAGGCGAAAATTTTCCTTTCTTCCATTTTTTCCCTTTCCATAAAACACAACGTAACACAATTCATCATCAACATGGTAAAATGCCATTTCAATATCATTGTATCGATAACAAATGTTGCCAGTTGCAAGATAGATATCTTGCATAGTTGGCTTCCCAATTTTGCCTATTACCTTCTTACGACTATCGCCGACGCTGATGCCAAGGAGGTTCTCCCCACGCAACAGGTCGAGCATGGAGACGGTTTTCCGACCCGCTCCTCCCCGCATCGGCGCACCGCGCATCGCTAGCCCTCCACCTCATGCGGGCCGATCAGCCGGCCGACATCGGGCAGCCAGCGGACCGACATGGCGAAGCGCTTGGTGGCGCCCGGCGCCAGCAGCGACAGGCCCGGCTTGTCGATGAATTCGGCCGGCCCGTCCTCGGGCGAGGCATAGCCGGCCCAGGGCTCGATGCACAGGAAGGGCGCGCCGGGCTTCGACCAGATGCCGAGATGCGGCATGTCCGGGAAAGCGACTTCCAGCCCCGGCTCGCCCGGCACGCCGAAGCGCACATGGCGCGAGCGCAGATCAAGGAAGATCAGCGCGTCACGCTCGAACAGCGCATCGGTCGGCTCCAGGATCGCGCCCGCCGCCGGGTTGGCCTCGGTGGCGGTGGAGAGCAGCCCGCCGACCGGCCGGTGGATGGCTTCCGCTTCCGCCTTCTCGAACACCAGCCGGTGGTCGGCGCGCGTGCCGCCATAGGGCAGCGGCCAGCGGAAGGCCGGGTGAAAGCCGAAGCTCGCCGGCAGCACGCCCGGCCCCGTGTTCGCCACCTCCGCCTCGATGGTGAGCGTCGCCTCTTCCAGCCGGTAGGTCACGGTGAGCGAGAACGGGAACGGGTACTGCTTGCGCGTCTCCTCATCGTCGTGCAGCGCCAGACGCACCGCCTGATCCGTCGCCTCCTCCAGCGTGAAGGCGCGGCGGCGGGCGAAGCCGTGCTGCGCCATGGGATAGACCTTGCCGTCATGCACGAGCTGGTCGTTGGGCAGCCGCCCGACGATGGGAAACAGCAGCGGCGCGCGGCCGGTCCAGAAGGCCGGGTCGCCGTTCCACAGCAGGTCATGCCCGTGCCGGTCCCTCAGCGCCACCATCTCCGCGCCCTGAGGCGAAATGTCCACCTCCAGGAAGTCCGACTTCAGCCGTACCGCACCGTCACTCATACCAATCCCCGTCTCGACTTCGCCAAAGATCAGGTCTAACCGGACCTTGCGGAACAAGGATTCCGCGCGCCCGCCACCCTCACCGTCCGGTTCCCATCATGGCCCAGACTCTCGGCCCTGTCGCCGCGCTCCTGCTCGGCGTGTTCTTTCTGGTAACCGGGAGCGGCCTGCAGAACACGCTTCTGCCGCTGCGCGGCGCCTTCGAGGGCTTCAGCGCCATCAATCTCGGCATATTGGGGTCGAGCTATTATCTCGGCTTCGTGGTCGGCTGCCTCGCCGTGCCGCATCTGGTGCGCCGCACCGGGCATATCCGCGCCTTCGCCGCCCTCACCTCGGGCGTGGTGGCGGCGATGATGGCGCATCCTCTGTTCATCGAACCCTTCACCTGGTTCGCACTGCGCACCATCACCGGCTTCTGCTTCGCCGGGCTCTATCTGGTGATCGAAAGCTGGCTGAACGACCGCGCCACCAACCAGACGCGTGGCTTCGTCATGAGCGCCTATGTCATCGTCGACTATGCCGCGCTCACCGCCGGCCAGATGATGATCACCCTCTACCCCGTGCGGGCCTTCGACCTGTTCGCCATCGCCGCCATCCTGTTCTCCCTCGCCGTGCTGCCGGTGGCGATCGGCTCCAGCACCCAGCCGGCGCCGATCGAGACCGCTCGCATCCGCCTGCCGCGCCTGTTCAAGGCGGCGCCGGTGGCGATGGTCGGGTGCTTCGCCATCGGCCTCACCAATGGCTCGCTGTGGTCGCTGGGGCCGATCTTCGGCATCGGGCGCGGCCTCACCTCCGACGGCGCCGCGACCTTCATGAGCGCCGTGGTGGTGGCGGGGGCGCTGGCGCAATGGCCGGTGGGCTATCTCTCGGACCGCATGGACCGCCGGCGCATCCTCGCCACGCTGCTGGTCGGCGCGCTGCTGGCCGGGCTGGCGCTGGGCGCCCTGCCCTTCGACCTGCTCGGGCTGTGCCTGCTCGGCATGCTCTATGGCGCGCTCTCCCTGCCGGCCTATTCGCTGGCGGCGGCCCATGCCTATGACCGCACCGCGCCTTCCGAGGCGGTGGAGACGGCGGCCGGGCTGCTGCTGCTCTATGGCGTCGGCTCGGTGGTCGGGCCGGCGCTGGCCTCGCTCGGCATGCAGCATTACGGACCGGGCGCGCTGTTCTTCTTCACCGCCGGCTCCTACACGCTGCTGCTGCTGTTCGTGCTCTGGCGCGTGCTGCTGAAGGAGAAGGGGCGGCAGATCGACAGCAAGAGCGAGCCCATCGCCTCGGCGGCCACCGGCACCGTACCGCGGCCGGAGAAGAGCCGCCCGGACTCCCCGCTCTCCGGCCTGCGCCGCTGGCGCCGCGCCAGCGCGCCCGCGCCGGCGAAGCCTGTCACAGCCAAGCCGGCCTCGGAAAAGCCCGCAGCCGCCACGACTCCGCCCCCGCCGCCAGCGCCTCAGCCGACCAAGGGCGAGGGCGAGGGCGATTTCCCCACCGCTCAGGATGGGCGCTCCGACGGCGCGTAAGCCGGCGGAACTCCGGCGGCGCCCGTGCGTTGATACCGCACCCTCACCTGCCGTCTTGGAAGCCGCCGCATGATCAAATACGCCGTGATCTTCCTGGTGATCTCGATGATTGCGGGCGCCATCGGCATGACCGGCGTGTCGCAGCTCGCGCGCAAGATCTCGCTGGTGCTGTTCGGCCTGTTCTTCCTTGGTTTCCTGCTGCTGATCGGCTTCGCCGTGCTGATCGACCACGCCGTGTCGACCCCCTGACGCCGGGGGCGACAGCCCTCGCGGATTGACATACCGCAACGCGCGCGGCGCTTTCGGTCGCTAGCCTCCGGGAAAATGCCCAAGGAGGATGCCATGCCGACCGAAACCCTCTTCTTCGTCGCCGCCACCATCATCGCCTTCAGCGGCTTCGCCGCCACGCTGGCCTATGTGGAAGCGTCCACCAAGGCCGTGCGCCGCCACAACCACCCGCTTCCGGGCGAGTGAGGCGCGCGCCAAACACGCAGAAGCTGTATCAACGACGCACCCAAACTATGGTTGTATTCTTCATTGATACAACCATAAGGGGTGCTTCATGTCGGGCGACAGCATAAGGCGTGTACAGAAGGCGTTGAAGGATAAGGGCTTTGATCCCGGAGAGATCGACGGCGTCTGGGGACGGCGGTCGATCGCGGCTCTCAAGGCGTTTCAGGCTGGAGCGGGACTGGCGGTAGACGGCATTCCCGGCCCGCTGTCGCGTGCGGCCCTGCTCGGGGCCGATGTGGCGGAACCGCCCGCCGACGGTCCGCAGGGCCTCGTCTGGATCGAGGAAGCGCTGCATCTTCTCGGCACCCGGGAAGGTGCGGGGAAAGTCGACAATCCCGTCATCCTGAACTTCGCTAAGAACCTCGACATCGACTATCCGCACGACGACATCCCGTGGTGCGGACTGTTCGTCGCCCATTGCATCGGCGCCACCCTGCCGGAAGAGGCGCTGCCGGCCAGCCCGCTCTGGGCACGCGGCTGGACGAAATTCGGCGAAGCGACCGAGCCGCGGCTTGGCGCCATCCTCGTCTTCTGGCGCGGCAAGCGCGACGGCTCCAACGGCCATGTCGGCTTCTACTGCGGTGAGGACGGTGAAGCGTTCCACGTGCTCGGCGGAAACCAGTCGGACATGGTCAGCAAGACCCGCATCGGCAAGAACCGCCTGCTCGCGGCGCGCTGGCCGCGAACCGCAGCGAGCCTCGCGAGCACGGCGGTGGTGGTCGACAGCGGCGGCATCGGGCTGAGCCACAAGGAAAGCTGAAACGGGTCCCAGACGGCTATCCGGCGCCGGTGAAGGCGGCGGCAGCGGGCGGCAGCAGCAGCTTGCCGCCCCCGCCGGCCGGCGGCTCTTCCGCCGGGAAGCGAGCTCTGTTAAAGGTGGCGTGTCGGCACGTGGTGCCGGCCGTAAGCGTCCGACGTCAGGCAACGCATCCACCCGGTCACGGCCGGCCGGATGCGTAGGCTCCGGACCCGCCGCGACCATCCAGAAGGATGGCCCGCATGGCCTCTCCCCTCTCCCGCAAGCTGCCGGCCCGCTATGCCGGCCTCATCATGCCGATGGTGCTTTCCGTGCTGATGACTTTCGTGGTCTCGGCCATCGCCACGCTGCGCAGTCTCGGCCCCGGCCCGGATTTTCTCGCGATGTGGCCGACGGCGTGGGCGCTCTCCTGGGTGGTGGCGTTCCCCACCCTGCTGCTCGTGTTGCCGCTTGTCAGGCGCATTGTCGGCCTGATGCTCGAACAGCCCGGGCGGTGAGCCAAAGAAAAGGCGGCCGAAAGGCCGCCTTTTCGCATTCCGAACGCTGAAGCCCTGGAAGGCTGCGGCCTCAATTGTCGAGGAAGCTGCGCAGCTTGCGCGAGCGTGAGGGGTGCTTGAGCTTGCGCAGCGCCTTGGCCTCGATCTGGCGGATACGCTCGCGCGTGACCGAGAACTGCTGGCCGACCTCTTCCAGCGTGTGGTCGGTGTTCATGCCGATGCCGAAGCGCATGCGCAGCACGCGCTCCTCGCGCGGCGTGAGCGAGGCCAGCACGCGGGTCGTCGTCTCGCGCAGATTGGACTGGATCGCCGCGTCGATCGGCAGGATGGCGTTCTTGTCCTCGATGAAGTCGCCGAGATGGCTGTCTTCCTCGTCGCCGATGGGCGTCTCCAGCGAGATCGGCTCCTTGGCGATCTTCAGCACCTTGCGCACCTTCTCCAGCGGCATGCCGAGCTTTTCGGCCAGCTCCTCCGGGGTCGGCTCGCGGCCGATCTCGTGCAGCATCTGGCGCGAGGTGCGGACGATCTTGTTGATCGTCTCGATCATGTGCACGGGAATGCGGATGGTGCGGGCCTGGTCGGCGATCGAGCGGGTGATCGCCTGCCGGATCCACCAGGTGGCATAAGTCGAGAACTTGTAGCCACGGCGGTACTCGAACTTGTCGACCGCCTTCATCAGGCCGATATTGCCTTCCTGAATGAGGTCGAGGAACTGCAGGCCGCGGTTGGTGTACTTCTTCGCAATGGAGATGACGAGGCGCAGATTGGCCTCCACCATTTCCTTCTTCGCCTGCCGGGCTTCCTTCTCGCCCTTCTGCACCATCTGCACGATCTTGCGGAATTCCTGGATTTCCAGCCCCGTCTCGGTGGCGAGGGCGTGGATTTCCGAGCGCAGATCCTTGATGCCGTCGAGTTCCTGCCCGACAAAACCCTTCCAGCCGCGCGAAGTGAGGTTCTTCACCCGGGCGACCCATTTCGGGTCGAGTTCCGAGCCCTGATACTGGCGCAGGAAGTCCTCGCGCGAGACGCCGAAGCTCTCGGCGAGGCGCATCAGCCGGCCTTCCAGCGAGACGAGGCGCTTGTTGATGTCGTAGAGCTGCTCGACGAGGTTGTCGATGCGCGCCTGGTTCAGCGACAGCGACTTCACGTCGAGGATCAGCGCGTCCTTCAGGCTCTTGTACTTGCGGTCCTGCGAGGGCGAGAGGCTCTCGTTCTTCAGCTTGGACTCGACGTTCTGGTCCTGCAGACGGCGCAGCTTCTTATAGGCGTCGGCGATGCGGTCGAAGGTTTCCAGCACCTTCGGTTTGATCTCGGCTTCCATCGCCGCCAGCGACAGGGAATTCTCCATGTCGTCATCGTCATCGCCGGCGATGGTCTCGCCGATGGTCGGCTCGCGCTCTTCCTCCGCCTCGGGGGCGAGCGAGCCACCTTCGACGATGGGGCCGTTCTTCGCCTCAGGACCGGCATAGGTGGCCTCAAGGTCGATGATGTCGCGCAGCAGCACCTTGCCTTCGACGAGTTCGTCGCGCCAGATGATGATGGCCTGGAAGGTCAGCGGGCTTTCGCACAGGCCGGCGATCATCGCCTCGCGGCCGGCCTCGATGCGCTTGGCGATGGCGATTTCGCCCTCGCGCGAGAGCAGCTCAACCGAACCCATCTCGCGCAGATACATGCGCACGGGGTCGTCGGTGCGCTCGCCCGGCTCGGACTTGGTTTCCGAGCGGATGACGGTGCGCGAGCCGGTCTCGGCCAGTTCGCCGCCGCTCTCTTCCTCTTCCTCCGCCGCCTCGGCCGGGGCTTCCTCACCCTCGGCCTCGGCTTCCGCCTCTTCCGCCTCGACGACATTGATGCCCATCTCGTTGAGCATCGCGTAAATGTCTTCGATCTGGTCGGAGGTGTTCTGCTCGGAAGGGAGAACCTCGTTCAGCTCGTCATAAGTCACGTAACCGCGCTTCTTGGCGAGCTTGATCATCTTCCGGACGCCAGCGTCCGAAAGGTCCAGCAACGGGCTGTCCGGGGTGTCGCCGTCCTTCTCGGGGGCTTCCGTCGCTTCCGCTGCCTGCTTCGCCATGCGTTTGTGCTCCTCAAGCGCCGCAGACCTGCGTCCCGGCGTGCGACGGCGTCCTTGCGGCACCGCCCTTCGATCGTTCAACCCGGCGCCCCGCGCAGTGGCAGGCGAGAGACGCAAACAGGGCTACGCGCACCACGCGCCCGAAAGACGCGCGGGCGAGCAGCCCGAAGGGACCTTACATCGACCGCCCCGGTCGACCCGACGCGGCGCCGAACCCCTCTACCAAAGCTTCGGTTCCGTCAAGTGCCGCGAGCTGACTTTGTACGTCGAGAAAGCGCGCCCAATTCATCTCCGTGGGCTCTTCCGCCAGGCGTTTCTCGGCTTCTTTCAGTTCCTTAGATAGGGCATGGCCGCGCCGGTGCAAGACCAGCCGCTGGTGCCACCACAGCTCCACATCGCTGCGGCCGGCATCGGAGAAGGCCGGCCAGTCATGCCGGGCCACCGCCATGCGCCCCAGCCGCTCAACCAGCGGCGCCAGGCCCTGCGCCTCCAGCCGCGCGGTCAGCCGCTCCGGCGCTTCGGTGTCGCCGTCCATATGCGCATCGAGCAAGGCGCGGCGCAGTTCCGCCGCCTCCTTGTTCTGCAGCGAAAGCCCGGCAAGCTCTTCCGCATATTGGTCGATCAGCCAGGAATGGTTGATGAGCGCGAACAGCAGCAGCGCCTCGTTGCGCGGCATTTCCGCCGCGGCCCCGCGCACCAGCGCCGAGCGGCGCATCGCCTCGCCCGCCGGTCGGCCCGGCCCGCCGCGACCGTTGCCCGGCCGGCGCGCGCCCTTTGCGCCGGCACGCCCGGAATAGCCGGAATACTCATTGGCCGAGCGCCGCCCGCCCTCGCCGCCCCCCGAGGAAGGGGCGAACAGGCGGCGGAAGCGCTCCATCAGCTCGGCGCGGTAATGCTTGCGCACCGTCTCGTCGCCGATCACCTTGACGATCTCGCCGATGCGCGCCTCCAGCGCCGCCCGGCGCTCGGGGGTGTCGACGCTCACGCCCTCGATCTCGCGCGCCCACAGCACATCCGCCAGCGGCCGGGCCTGCGCCAGCACCGCGTCCACCGCCTCGCGCCCGCCGGCGCGCACCAGATCGTCCGGGTCCTGCCCCTCGGGCAGCAGGCCGAAGGAGAGACTGACGCCGGGTTTGAGATGCGGCAGAGCGAGGTCCATCGCGCGGAAGGCGGCGCGCCGCCCGGCCTTGTCGCCGTCGAACAGCAGCACCGGCTCGGGCGCCATCTTCCACAACAGCGCCAGTTGCTCCTCGGTCAGCGCGGTCCCGAGCGGGGCCACCGCCCCGGCAAAGCCGGCCTCGACCAGGGCGATGACGTCGACATAGCCTTCCGCCGCGATGACGGCAGCGCCGTTATGCGCCGCCGTGCGGGCGTTGAAGGCGTTGTAGAGCAGCGCGCCCTTGTGGAAGAGCGGGGTCTCCGGCGAGTTGAGGTATTTCGCCGGCACGTCCTTTTCCAGCGCCCGCCCGCCAAAGGCGACCACGCGCCCGCGCAGATCGGTGATGGGGAACATCACCCGGTCGCGGAAGCGGTCATAGGGAATGGCGATGTCCTCGGCCGAAATCAGCAGCCCGGCCTCGACCATATCTTCCACGGGCACGCCGCGCCCGCCCAGCGCCTCTTTCAGCGCGAAGCGGTCCGGCGGGGCGTAGCCGATTCGGAAGCGCTTCTGCACCGAAGGACCGAGGCCGCGATCGGCGAGATAGCCCCGCCCCTTGGCGCCGGCGCGGCCCTGCAGCGTCGCCTCGAAATACTGCGCGGCGAGTTCCATCACCTCATGCAGCGTCTTGCGCCGGCTCTCGCGCTTTTCCTCCTCGCGCGACTGCACCGGCATCGGCACGCCGGCCATGGAGGCGAGCCGTTCCACCGCCTCCGGAAAGGGCAGGCCCTCCACTTCCATCAGGAAGTCGAAATGGTCGCCATGCTTGCCGGAGGAGAAGCAGTGATAGAAGCCCTTCTGGTCGTTGACATAGAAGGAGGGGGTCTTCTCCGGATTGAACGGCGACAGGCCGCGCCATTCGCGCCCCTGCTTCTTCAATTGCACGCGCTTGCCCACCACCTCCGAAACCGGGAGGCGGGCGCGTATCTCGTCGAGGAACGAGGGCGGGTAGCGCATGGAGAGGTGAACTCAAGCGTTAGGGCGGCCGGAAAGCCTAGCAGCATCAGCGGGCACTGCGGCAAGAACCGTTCCCATGGGCGGCGCCGTCCCCGCTGTCCCCAGCCTCAGCTCGCTCCCATATAGGCGCGCCACAGCGCCGCCGCGAGGATGCCGAGCGCGATCGCCGGCAGCGCCTTGCGCAAAACCAGCCGGGCAAGGATGGCGACGCCGACCGCGACATAGCCCTCCGGCCCGCCGCGCACCGTCGCCGGCACCACCAGCGCCACCAGCACCGCGCCGGCGAGATAGCGCAGGAAATTCTCGGTGCGGGCCGACATCGGCACGAAGCCGACCAGGAAAATGCCGCCCGCCCGCGTCGCATAGGTGACGAGCGCCATGGCGAAGACGACGAGCAGCGCCTGCGAGGTGCTCATGACCGCTTCAGCTCGTCTCGGATAAGACCGGCGAGCCCGCCCACCATCACATGCCAGTTCGGCGGCAGGAACCACACCGCGCCCATGGCGGCCGCGCCCGCCACCAGCCAGGGCAGATCGTCCACCCGCCCCCGCCGCAGCCCGACCAGCGTGGTGGCGAAGAACGCCACCAGTACCAGATCGAGCGCGTAGGTCTTCACATCGTCCAAAGTGAGCCCGCCGGCGACCGCGCCGATGATGGTCGCCACCACCCAGGTCGCCCACATCAGCAGGCCGCCGCCGACGAGATAGCCGAGATCGCGCTCGCCCCTGCGCTCGGCCGCGATCAGCGCCGCCCAGTTGAGATCGCTGAGCAGCGTCATCGCACCATAGACCTTCCACGGCGAAAGACCCCGGCACAGCGTCCGCAGCGAGGCGCCGAGCAGGATGTGGCGGGCATTGATGGCGAAGGTCGCCACCAGGAGCGGCAGCCACGGCACGGGGCTGGCCCAGAGGTCGAGCACGGCGAACTGCGCCGCCCCGGCGAAGACCGCCATGCTCATCAGTGCCGCCAGCCAGCCCTCAAGCCCGGCCCCGCGCGCGGCGATGCCAAAGGCGATGCCGAACACGAAGACGGGCGGCAGCACGGCGACGATCGCCCGTGCCCCGCGTCCGCATCCCGCAAGGGTCAGCGTGGCCGGCACGGGCGGAGGGGAGGCTGAAGACATGGCACCAACGCGCGCAAGGGGAAGCCGGCCGGGAGGCCGGCTCAGGCGGTGAGCAGCGCCTTGACCGTGCCGCTCGCCTTGCCGAAATCCATCACGCCGGTGTGGCGTTCCTTCAGCGCCGCCATGGTGCGACCCATATCCTTGAGGCCATGGGCACCGATCTCGGCGATGACGGCGGCGATGGCGGCCTGCGCCTCCGCCTCGGTCATCTGCACCGGCAGGAAGGACTGGATGATCACGGTCTCCTCACGCTCCTGCGTGGCGAGGTCGACGCGACCGGCCTCCTCATAGACCTTCGCCGATTCCTCGCGCTGCTTGATCATCTTGGTCAGCAGCCCGAGCACTTCCTCATCGGAGAGCGGGTCCTTGCCATGGCCGCGCGCTTCGATGTCGCGGTCCTTGATCGCGGCATTGACGAGGCGCAGCGTGCCGAGGCGGCGCTTGTCCTGGGCCTTCATGGCCTCTTTCAGCGAGGTGTTGATGTCGTCGCGCAGCACGTCGGCCAGCCTTCCTGAAATCCGCGAGTCGGCATCTGCGCCCGATTCGGGGCCGCACGCCGCACGCGCCAATGGATGTTTCACCTGCGGGGTTCGGCCCCCTCGGGCGGTCGCCGCCCGCTCGCGAATGGTGCCGCGCACCGGAGCCGGGCGCAGCCATCCGCAATTCGTGGGCCAGATACGCAGTGTGGAGGCTGGCATCCGGCGCGGCAACGGACTAATTAGGGCACACGATGACAGGGAACAAGATCAATGAACGGTAGCGCTGAACAGCACTCCGGCGACGACGTGTGGGCCGAGCCGCTCGCGACCGCCGTCCTCGTCCTGGCCGATGGCACGGTCCTCGAAGGCTTCGGCCTCGGCGCCACGGGCCACGCGGTGGGCGAAGTTTGCTTCAACACCGCCATGACCGGCTATCAGGAAGTGCTGACCGATCCGTCCTATGCCGGGCAGATCATCACCTTCACCTTCCCCCATATCGGCAATGTCGGCACCAACGAGGAAGACGTGGAAACCGTCTCCATGGCCGGCGCCTCCGGTGTGCGCGGCGTGGTGCTGCATTCCGCCATCACCGACCCGTCGAATTACCGCGCCACACGGCATTTCGACGCCTGGCTGAAGGCGCGCGGCATCATCGCCATTTCCGGCATCGACACCCGGGCTCTGACCGCGCTGATCCGCGACGGCGGCATGCCGAACGCGGTGATCGCCCACGCGCCGAACGGCCAGTTCGACCTCGCCGCGCTGAAGGCGGAAGCCGCCGCCTGGCCGGGGCTGGAGGGCATGGATCTGGTGCCGATGGTCACCACCGCCCAGCGCTTCAACTGGGACGAAACCACCTGGAGTTGGCCGCAGGGCTATGGCCAGCAGACGGCCCCGGCGCACCATGTCGTCGCCGTCGATTACGGCATCAAGCGCAACATTCTGCGCCTGCTCGCCCGCGCCGGCTGCAAGGTGACGGTGGTGCCCGCCACCGCCACGGCGGAGGAGATCCTGGCGCTGCAGCCGGACGGCGTGTTCCTCTCCAACGGCCCCGGCGACCCGGCGGCGACGGGGGAATATGCGGTGCCGGTCATCCGCGAGATCATCGATCGCGGCGTGCCGACCTTCGGCATCTGCCTCGGCCATCAGATGATCGGCCTCGCCGTCGGCGGGCGCACGGTGAAGATGCACCAGGGCCACCACGGCGCGAACCATCCGGTCAAGGACATGACCACCGGCAAGGTCGAGATCACCTCGATGAATCACGGCTTCGCCGTCGACCGCGACAGCCTGCCGGCCAGCGCCACCGAAACCCATGTCTCGCTGTTCGACGGCTCCAATGCCGGCATCGCGCTGACCGACAAGCCGGTGTTCTCGGTGCAGTACCACCCGGAAGCCAGCCCCGGCCCGCAGGACAGCCATTATCTGTTCGACCGCTTCGTCGAGCTGATCGCCAAGAACAAGGCGGCGTGACGCGCCGACCCTCGCCGGCCGCCGCGCCGGTGAGGGTCATTGCGCTGGCATCAGGGCCTGTCACCATGCGGGCGGCGTGGGAGCCCGGCGGTGGCCCTGCCCGTGCCGCGCGCGGCCATATGGCGACGCGCCAAAGGGCCGCCGCGTTCGGGAGCCCGCCATGAAGACCGCCCTCCTCATCGCCTCGCTCAGCCTTTCCGTCCTCGCGATGGGCGTCGCCCGCGCCGACAGCCCGCCCGACCTCACCGGCACCTGGCAGCTCGCCGACGAGGACTTCGCCGCCGCCCGCGTCGGCACCAGCAACAAATATTTCGACGACCTCCCCAAGCCGACTTTCGGCACGCCCGCCCAGGCCTTCGTCTACAGCATCGACGCGCAGGAAGGCCGCGCCTTCCATGGTCGCGCCACCGGGCCGCAGGGCAAGAGCGAAGCGCTTGTCGGCGTCATCCGCTTCGATAACCGCGAAATCCTGATGTCCGGCGACAGCGGGACAGTGCAAGGCCGCCTTGTCGACGACAAGCTCGAACTGTGCTGGGTCGACGCGCTGCCGACCTGGAACGCGGTGTCCTGCGGTCTGTTCAAAAAGGCGAAGTGAGCCCGCTCCCCCAAGCGCGCCGCCCCGTTCCGGCGGGGCGGAACAGCCGACGGTATTTCTGGTGGGTTGAACCGATCAAACAGGGAACATAAAGTGAACGTGGGAGGAATTCCACGTGGATGATACTCTGAGGACCAAGCTCGGCATCCTCGCCGACGCCGCGAAATACGATGCCTCCTGCGCCTCTTCCGGCGCGCGCGGGCGCAAGGCGGAGAAGGACGGCGTCGGCTCGACCACCGGCATGGGCATCTGCCATTCCTACACGCCGGACGGGCGCTGCGTGTCGCTGCTGAAGATCCTTCTGACCAATTACTGCCTGTTCGACTGCGCCTATTGCATCAACCGGCGCTCTTCCAATGTGCGGCGGGCGCGGTTCAGCGTCGAGGAAGTGGTGGCGATCACGCTCGGCTTCTACAAGCGCAATTACATTGAGGGCCTGTTCCTCTCCTCCGGCATCATCCGCTCGCCCGATTACACGATGGAGCAGATGATGCTCGTCGCCCGGCGGCTGCGGCAGGAGCATGGCTTCGCCGGCTATATCCATCTCAAGGCCATTCCCGAGGCCAGCCCCTGGCTGGTGGAGCAGGCCGGGCTGTGGGCGGACCGGCTCTCGGTGAATGTCGAACTCGCCTCCGACATCAGCCTGAAGACGCTGGCACCGGAAAAGGACGCGCCCGGCATCAAGGCGACGATGGGCCAGATGCACGAGCGCATCACCGAGGCGCGCGCGGAAAAGCGCCGCTTCGCCCCCGCCGGCCAGAGCACGCAGATGATCGTCGGCGCCGACGCCACCACCGACGCGGCGGTGCTGAAGACCAGCGCCGGCCTCTATGGCGGCTATGGCCTAAAGCGCGTCTACTACTCCGCCTTCAGCCCCATTCCCGAGGCCAGCCGCGTGCTCCCGGTGAAGGCCGCGCCTCTGGTCCGCGAGCACCGGCTCTATCAGGCGGACTGGCTGCTGCGCTTCTACGGTTTCTCCGTCGACGAGATCGCCGCGGGCGGTGCGGGCGGCATGCTCGACCTCGACATCGACCCCAAACTCGCCTGGGCGCTCAAACACCGCGAGCAGTTTCCGGTGGATGTGAACGCCGCCGACCGCGAGGCGCTGCTGCGCGTGCCCGGTCTTGGCGCCCGGGCGGTGGACCGCATCCTGCGCGCACGGCGCCAGACAAGGCTGACGCTCGACGACATCGCGCGCGTCAGTACCGGCGTGAAGCGGGCGCGTGCCTTCCTCATCACCGCCGACCATCACCCGCTCAAGCTCACCGACCGCGCCGATCTGCGCGCCCGCCTCGCCCCGCCGGCGCGCCAGCTGGAGTTGTTCGCGTGAGCGCGGCGGCGGCGCGCGGTACGCCGGGCGACATCCGCGAAATGGTGCTGCGCTTCGGCGCCGACCGCGCCGGATTCCGCGCCGCCGTCCGGGCGCTGGTGGCGGCGCAGCTGCCGCCGGCGCACGTGGTGTGGCGGATGGCGGGGCCGGGCGAGCCGGCCATGGAGGGCGGCGGCGCCGACCTGTTCGGCACTCCTGGGCCGGGGATCGCGCCAGCCGAGGCGGCAGGGATGGTGGCCGACGGGGCGCCGGCCCTCTCCCTGCCGCGCGCCGTCGCGACGCTGGCCGATCTCGTGCTCTGCCACCGCGATCCCGCGCGCTTCGCCCTGCTCTGCACCCTGATCTGGCGCGTGACGCAGGGCGAGCGGCAGCTGGCCGACAACCCCGCCGACCCGCTGGTGCATCGTCTTGGGCGGATGGCGAAGGCGGTGCGCCGCGACATTCACAAGATGCACGCCTTCGTGCGCTTCAAGGCGCTGGGCACGGAGAACGGGCGCGAGCGTTTCGTCGCCTGGTTCGAGCCGGAGCATTTCATTCTGGAGGCCGCCGCGCCGTTCTTCCGCACCCGCTTTCCCGCCATGGACTGGGCGATTCTCACGCCGCACGGCACGGTGGGCTGGAAGGATCACACTCTTGCCTTCGGCCCGCCCGCAAGCCGGCCCACCTTGCCGGAGGGCGACGGCTTCGAGGAAGGCTGGCTCGCCTATTACGCCAGCGCCTTCAACCCGGCCCGCGCCAACCCGTCGATGATGAGGACCGAGATGCCAAAGAAATATTGGCCGAACCTCCCCGAGGCCCGCCTCATTCCCGGCCTGCTCGAAGGCGCCCCCGCCCGCGTGGCCGAGATGCTGGCGCGCCAAGCCGCCGCGCCGCGCAAGCGCGACCCGCAAAAGGCGGTGGCGGCGATGGCGCAGCAGGCGCCAAGCAGCCTTGAGGAATTGAACGCCCTCATCGCCGCCTCGCCCGCTTTCGTCGCCGGCGGCACCCGTGCCGTGCTCGGCGAGGGACCGCCTCACCCCCGGCTCGCCTTGGTGGGCGAGCAGCCGGGCGACCAGGAAGACGAGGAAGGGCGCCCCTTTGTCGGGCCGGCGGGGCAGCTGCTGATGAAGGCCATGGCCGAGGCCGGGCTAAGCCGCGAGGCGGTCTATCTCACCAATGCGGTGAAGCACTTCAAATTCGTGCCACGCGGCACGCGCCGCCTGCACCAGAAGCCGACCGCCGGCGAGGTGAAGCACTATCGCTGGTGGCTGGAAAAGGAGCTGGATTTCGTTCGCCCGCGCCTCGTCGTCGCGCTCGGCGGCACGGCGGCGCTGGCGCTGACCGGCAAGGCGCTGGCGGTGACGCGCGAGCGCGGCCCTCACCGCTTGGGCGTGCATGAAGGCTATCTCACCTTCCATCCCTCCTATCTGCTGCGCCTGCCGGAGGAGGCCGCGCGCCGCGAGGCGTATTCCGCCTTCGTCGCCGATCTCACGGCGGCAAAGGCGCTGGCGGAGGCGGCGTGAGCGGGGAACCGGGCGGCGCGGCAGGCGGTTGAGCCTGGCTACACCGGAGAATGCCATGACCGTCCCCGAAGCCCGCCTGTTCCCGCCTTCCGGCGGCGTGCCGAACAACCCGACGCTTCCGGTCCTGATCTACCGCGCCGCCCTGCCCGCCAATGCCGACGAGATCGAGCGGCGCCTCACCGCCCATGGCTGGGACTGCCGCTGGCGGGACGGCGTGTTCGACTTCCACCACTTTCATTCCACAGCGCATGAGACGCTGGCCCTCGCCCACGGCTCATCGCGTCTTCTCATCGGCGGCGAAGGCGGGGCGGAACTGCAGCTGGCGGCCGGCGATGTGCTGGTGCTGCCCGCCGGCACCGGCCATAAGCGGATGTCCGCCAGCCCCGATCTCGTCATCGTCGGCGCCTACCCGCCGGGGCAGGATTACGCGATCGAAAAGCCCGACGCCGCCACGCTCGGCCGCGCGCGCGAGGCTGTTGCGCAGGTGCCCCTGCCGGCCAGCGATCCGGTCGACGGGGCGCAAGGTGCGCTGACCCGTCTGTGGAAGGGATGAGTGCTGCGCGCGGCGCGCAGGGCTACCTCCCGACTCAACTCTTCCCCCCCGAGGGAATCTGGTTTAAGGGAAGCCCCCAATTGCGGGGCGTGACCTCGCCCAGAAAGTTCAATCCGGGTCCGCCCAAGGACGCGTCGCACAACGCGTCCTTTTTCGTGCGCCCGGACCAATGCGCGAGCCGCACGGGATCCGATGCCGAAACGCACAGATATCTCCACCATCCTCATCATCGGCGCCGGCCCCATTGTCATCGGGCAGGCCTGCGAGTTCGATTACTCCGGCACCCAGGCGTGCAAGACGCTGAAAGCCGAGGGCTATCGCGTCGTCCTGGTCAATTCCAATCCGGCGACGATCATGACGGACCCGGACCTGGCCGACGCCACCTATATCGAGCCGATCACCCCGGAGATCGTCGCTAAGATCATCGCCAAGGAACGCCACGCGATCCCCGGCGGCTTCGCCCTGCTGCCGACCATGGGCGGCCAGACCGCGCTGAACTGCGCGCTGTCGCTGCGCAAGATGGGCGTGCTCGACGAATATGATGTCGAGATGATCGGCGCCACCGCCGAGGCCATCGACAAGGCCGAGGATCGCGAGCTGTTCCGCGACGCGATGACCAAGATCGGTCTCGACACGCCGCGCTCGCGCCAGATCAAGACCCTCCCGCAGGCGCTGGAAGCGCTGGAAGAGGTCGGCCTGCCCGCCATCATCCGCCCCTCCTTCACCATGGGCGGGCTCGGCGGCGGCATCGCCTACAACAAGTCGGAATATATCGAGATCATCGAGCGCGGCATCGACGCCTCCCCCACCAATGAGGTGCTGGTGGAAGAGAGCGTGCTGGGCTGGAAGGAGTATGAGATGGAGGTCGTCCGCGACAAGGCGGACAACTGCATCATCGTCTGCTCCATCGAGAATATCGACCCGATGGGCGTCCATACCGGCGATTCCATCACCGTCGCCCCGGCGCTGACGCTGACCGACAAGGAATATCAGCGCATGCGCGACGCCTCGCTCGCCGTGCTGCGCGAGATCGGCGTCGAGACCGGCGGCTCCAACGTCCAGTTCGCGATCGATCCGGAAACCGGCCGGATGATCGTCATCGAGATGAATCCGCGCGTCTCGCGCTCCTCGGCGCTGGCCTCCAAGGCGACGGGCTTCCCCATCGCCAAGGTCGCCGCGCGTCTTGCCGTCGGCTACACGCTGGACGAGATCGCCAACGACATCACCGGCGGCGCCACCCCGGCCTCGTTCGAGCCGACCATCGACTACGTCGTCACCAAGATTCCGCGCTTCGCCTTCGAGAAGTTCCCCGGCGCCGAGCCGACCCTGACCACCTCGATGAAGTCGGTCGGCGAGGCGATGGCGATCGGCCGCACCTTCCAGGAATCGCTGCAGAAGGCGCTGCGCTCGCTGGAAACCGGCCTCACCGGGCTCGACGAGATCGAGATCGAGGGCCTCGGACTCGGCGACGACAAGAACGCCGTGCGCGCCGCGCTCGGCACCCCGACTCCGGACCGGCTGCTGAAGGTGGCGCAGGCCATGCGCCTCGGCCTCGACGACGCCGCCATCCATGCCGGCTGCAAGATCGACCCGTGGTTCCTCGAACAGATCCGCGAGATCGTCGACACGGAAGCCAAGGTGCGCGCGCACGGGCTGCCGACGACGGCGGGCGCCTTCCGCCGGCTCAAGGCCATGGGCTTCTCGGATTCGCGCCTCGCCGGTCTTGCCCGCCTCACCGAGGCGGAGGTCGCCGCCCGCCGCCGCGCGCTCGATGTGCGCCCGGTCTATAAGCGCATCGACACCTGCGCGGCCGAGTTCGCCGCGCCCACCGCCTATATGTACTCGTCCTACGAGATGCCCTTCGCCGGCGTCCCGGCCGATGAGTCGCGGCCCTCGAACGCCAAGAAGGTCGCCATTCTCGGCGGCGGGCCGAACCGCATCGGCCAGGGCATCGAGTTCGACTATTGTTGCTGCCACGCCGCCTTCGCGCTGAAGGATGCGGGCTATGAGACCATCATGGTCAACTGCAACCCGGAGACCGTGTCGACCGATTACGACACCTCCGACCGGCTCTATTTCGAGCCGCTGACCGCGGAAGACGTGATCGAGATCCTGGAGCGCGAGCGCTCCGCCGGTACGCTGCACGGCGTCATCGTGCAGTTCGGCGGCCAGACCCCGCTCAAGCTCGCCCGCGCGCTGGAAGAGGCGGAAATCCCGATCCTCGGCACCTCGCCGGACGCGATCGACCTCGCCGAGGACCGCGACCGCTTCAAGAGCCTGCTCGACAAGCTGAAGCTGCGCCAGCCGGCCAACGGCATCGCCTATTCCGTGGAGCAGGCCCGGCTGGTGACGGCCGAGCTCGGCTATCCCCTCGTCGTGCGCCCCTCCTATGTGCTGGGCGGGCGGGCGATGCAGATCATCCACGAGGAGAGCCAGCTCGGCGACTACCTCCTGGAGACGCTGCCGGGGCTGGTGCCGAACGACATCAAGGCGCGCTACCCCAACGACAAGACCGGGCAGATCAACACGCTGCTGGGCAAGAACCCGCTGCTGTTCGACCGCTACCTCTCCGACGCCATCGAGGTGGATGTCGACTGCCTGGCCGATGGCCGCGACACCTTCATCTGCGGCATCATGGAGCATATCGAGGAAGCCGGCATCCATTCCGGCGACTCGGCCTGCTCGCTGCCGCCCTATTCGCTCAGCCCAGAGATGATCGCCGAGCTGGAGGCACAGACCCGCAAGATGGCGCTGGCGCTTGAGGTCGGCGGCCTGATGAACGTTCAGTACGCCATCAAGGACGGCAAGATCTTCGTGCTGGAGGTCAATCCGCGCGCCTCCCGCACCGTGCCTTTCGTCGCCAAGGTGGTGGGTCAGCCCATCGCCAAGATCGCGGCCCGCGTCATGGCCGGCGAGGCGCTCGCCTCCTTCGGGCTCACGCCCTTCGCCGGCGACCATGTGGCGGTGAAGGAGGCGGTGTTCCCCTTCGCCCGCTTCCCCGGCGTCGACACGGTGCTCGGCCCGGAAATGCGCTCTACCGGCGAGGTGATGGGGCTCGACCGCTCCTTCGCCGTCGCCTTCGCCAAAAGCCAGCTCGGCGGCGGCACCAAGGTGCCGACCTCGGGCACGGTGTTCATCTCCGTGCGCGAGGCGGACAAGGCGCGCATCCTCGATACGGCGCGGCTTCTTGTCTCGCTCGGCTTCAAGGTGATCGCGACATCTGGCACCCAGCGCTTCCTGGCGGAAAACGGCGTGCCCAGCACCAAGATCAACAAGGTGCTGGAAGGACGGCCGCATATCGTCGATTCCATCAAGAATGGCGGGGTGCAGCTCGTCTTCAACACGACCGAGGGCGCGCAGGCGCTCGCGGACTCGCGTTCGCTGCGCCGCGCGGCCCTCTTGCATAAAGTGCCGTACTACACCACGCTATCGGGAGCGATCGCGGCGGCGCGCGGAATCAAGGCCTATATTGGCGGCGATCTGGAAGTGCGCGCCCTGCAGGACTACTTCTAACCCGGACCGGGCCTGATGGCGCCTCGCGGCGCCTCGGGTTCACGGCAGACCGGACCAAGCCCGCGCGGGCGTTTCATTGAGGCAGATGGCCCCGATGGAACACCCGCGGGGGCTTCCTTTGCTTTTGGGAGGTCAAGAACAGACCAATGGACAAGATTCCGATGACCGCCGGCGGCCATGCCGCACTGGAAGACGAACTCAAGCGCCGCCAGCAGGTGGATCGTCCCCGCATCATCGAGGCGATCTCGGAAGCGCGCGCCCATGGCGACCTGTCTGAGAATGCGGAGTACCACGCCGCCAAGGAGCAGCAGGCGCTCAATGAGGGCCGCATCGCCGAGCTTGAAGACAAGCTGTCGCGCGCCGAGATCATCGATGTCGCCAAGCTCACCGGCGACACGGTGATGTTCGGCGCCACCGTCAAGCTCATCGACGAGGACACCGAGGAAGAGCGCGTGTGGCAGATCGTCGGCGACATGGAAGCCGACGCCAAGGCCGGGCGTATTTCCATTTCCTCGCCTATGGCCCGCGCGCTGATCGGCAAGAAGCTCGGCACGTCGGTGGAAGTGGTGACGCCCAAGGGCGCGCGCTCCTACGAGATCGCCGCCGTCCGCTTCGCCTGATCGCGGACAAGGCCTGACATGACGGAGAAGGCGGCGATCGAACCGGCACGGCTCGAAGTCGTGGCGCCGAATTTCAAGCGCCGCCTCTCCGGTGTCACCTCCACCCTGGAGCGCGTCCTGCCCTATCAGGCGCGCGAGGTCGGCATCGCCGCCTTCGGCTCGGGCCTCGCGGCGCATGTGCCGCGCATCGGCCTCGGCATGTTCCGCCATTTCTGGGGCCGTCCGGCGCGCCGGCCCTGCCGCATCTGGCACGCCCGCCGCAATGTCGAAATGCTCGGCGGCGTGGTGCTGCGCGATGTGCTGCGGATGCGGCTGGCGCTGGTTTTCACCTCCGCCTCGCAGCGCCGGCACACGCGCTGGAGCCGCTTCCTGATCGCCCGCATGGACGCGGTGATCTCGACGTCGGCCAAGACTGCCGACTATCTCAAGCGGCCCTCGACCGTCATCCACCATGGCATCGACATGGGCAGCTTCGCCCCCGTGCCTGACAAGGCGGCGGCAAGGCGCGCCGTGGGCCTGCCCGAGAACCTCAAGATGATCGGCTGCTTCGGCCGCATCCGCGCGCAGAAGGGCACCGACGTGTTCGTCGACGCGCTGATCCGCGTGCTGCCCGACCATCCGGGCTGGGGCGGCGTGGTGCTGGGGCGGGCGACGGGGGCGCATACCGCCTTTTTCGCCGAGCAGCGGGCCAAGGTGGAAAAGGCTGGCCTTTCCGACCGCATCCTCTTCCCCGGCGAGGTCGCCACCTCGGACATCGCCCGCTGGTACCGCGCGCTCGACCTCTATGTCGCGCCCCAGCGCTGGGAGGGTTTTGGCGTCACCCCGCTGGAGGCGATGGCCTGCGCCGTGCCGGTTGTCGCCACCCGCGTCGGCGCTTTCGAGGAACTGGTGGTGGAAGGCCGCACCGGCGCTATCATCCCGCCCGGCGATGTCGCCGCCATGGCTGATGCGGTAAGCGCCTTCGTGCAGCGGGACGACACCAGCCGCGCAGAGATGGCCGAAGCCTCCCGCCGCCATGTCGTCGATAACCACTCGATCGAGACCGAGGCGCGGCGGATCAATGCCGTCTATGACGAGGTGTGGTCGCGGTTCTGAGCCAGCCCGAGCACCGGGGCGATGATCGCGGCGATCGCGCCGCGCACATCGAGCGTCGGCCGTTCCAGCGAGACCAGCGTGCGGGCGAACTGGTCCGCACTCACCGTGCCGAGCGGCAGGATGGCGAGGCTCGGCGCGAAGGACGGCGCCGCCCAGCTCTTCGCCGCCCAGGCGGAAATCGCCTCGCTGGCATAGCCGTCATGCACCTTGGCCGAGCGCAGGCCGATCACCGGCCGCTGCGCCGTGAGCCCTTCCACCAGCATGCTCATCGAATCTTCCGTCACCGCCACCGCATCGGCGCCGAACAGCGCCCGTACCGAGCCCGGCCCGGCGGTGCGGTAGTCGATGAACTCGGCGAGCACGCCCTCCCCCGCCAGTGCCGCGAGGCGCGCGCCGACCGCGTCCGGCGTGCGGCGGGAAGTAGTCACCCGCCAGCGCACGCCATGCTCGCGCGCCACATCGCGCACCAGCCGCAGCAGCGCGTCCCACTCACCCTCGGGCCATTCCTTGCGATAGGCGGTGCCGCCGACCAGCAGCGCGATCTCCGCGCCCTTCAGGTCGGCCAGCGTCGAAAGCCGGCGCGGCGCCGCGTAGTCGGCGGGATCGACGATGGAGGGGATCGGCGCCCAGGCGGAACGCGGATTGCCGGCAGCGCGCGGCGAGGCGACGATCATCAGGCTGACCTCGCGCGTGTCATAGCCGCCAATGCCGCCGGAATAGACGAAGGGCACGCCGCCGAAGAACCGGCTCAGCAGAATGCCGGCGGCGATGGTCGGCCGGCCGGAACCGACGATCACATCCGGCTTTTTCAGCGTCGACGCTTCAATGGCATACATGGAGCGCAGCCATGTGCCGGCGTCGCGGCCATAGCGGCGCATGACGAATTTGCGCACATCGTCATGCGCGAACCAGGTGGGGCGGATGTCGAGCCGCGCCACCTCGGTGGGCGCGAGCCGCCCGATGGCCAGCGCGACGCCTTCCGCCTGGTTGAAATGCCCCGGCTTCTTGTCGCGCAGGACCAGCAGCTTCACCGGGCGCCCCCGCGCGGCTTGGTGCCGAACAGCTTGCGATGCGCGGTGCGCGTCAGCTTCTGCGTGCGGTAGATCACCCGCTCGCGCGCCCGCACGGCGAGGCCGGTGAGCCCCCTCACCTCGCCGTCCCAGGTCTTGAAGGCGATACGGGCGCGGCGATGGATCGGCATTTCGCGGATGGTGGGGAAATGCGGCTTCAGCCGCGCCAGCCACCACGCCGCGCCGTGCTGCGACACATGGGCGTTGCGCCCGTCGGACAGCAGCATCTTGGCCGGGCCGGTGTCGATGACGAACAGGGCCTGCGTCGCGGTCGCGGCGATGGAGGCCAGCACGGCGTCGATTTCCTCGTCCGGAATGTGCTCCATCACATCGACATTCACCGCCAGTTCCACCCGCTTGTTCGGCAGGGTGGAAATGGCGGGAATGGCGGGGTCGTAGCGGTGGATCTCGCCGATCCCCGCCTTAGCGGCGATGAGGAAGGCGAGTTTGCTCTGCCCGCAGCCGAAATCGATCAGCGAGGCGGGCTTCAGCGCCATGATGTGCGGGAGCATATCTGCCAGCGCATGCCGCGCCGTCGCGCCGTAGCGGTGGCGGGCATGGAGCTTCGCATATTCGTCGACGAGGCTGTGTGCCATCCCTAGGCTCCGAAAAGGCGACGCTTGAGCTTGCCGAAGAACCGCCGCAGCTTGCGCGCGCGCTTCTCCACCTTGCGGCCGAGCTTGGTCTTCAGCGGCGCATTGGCGAAGGGCGTGCGGGCGCGATAGGCCATGAACAGGTCGCGCCGCGGGTGATTGCAGTCGGTGTAGTTGGGCTTCACCTGGCCGATGAAGTGGACGATGCGGGCGCCTTCCCACACGGCGGGGTCGGCCTTGTAGACGCCCTTCTCCAGCCGGTGGTGCATGTTCCAGTTCTCGTCGAGCGGCAGCCATTCCCCGCGCAGCGCGCCGTTGAGCGCGTCCTGGTCCATCATCGGCAGCGAGGGCCGCGAGGCGATGAATTCGAGCGTGCGCTCGGTCACGCGCTCCCGCCGCCAGGCGTCGAGATCGATCAGCAGCACACCGCTGTTGAAATAGCGCATCTCGTCCGGCAGGCCGATGGCGCGGTTGCGGGTGATGTGGCGCTGCGGCACTAGCCGGGCGACATCGTCCACCGCCGCCACCGCGAAACCCTGCATCGGCAGGGTGGCCAGCGGCGCCAGCGGCGCGGCGATCAGCGTGTCGCAATCGACATAGAGCAGCCGCCCCGTTTCCTCGGCCAGCGTCAGCGGCATGAGGATACGAGCATAGGCGGTGCGCGAGAGGTGGTTGTTCACCGGCCCGGTGGCGAAATGCCGGACCATGTCGTCGTCAATATCGAGGAAATGCAGGTCCGGCCGGCCATAGCTGGCGGCCATCCGCCGCTTGTCCTCGTCCGACACGCGGTCGCAGAACACCCAGACGGCGCTCACCGCGTCGCCGGCCCGGTCGGCGATCGAGGCCAGGAGAACGGCGGTCAGTTCGACATAGGCGGTGTCGGTGGCGGTGGCGACGATCAAGGGACATTCCCTTCCATGGGCACCACCGCGGCGTCCTTCGACTGCTGCAGCGTCAGCGCGGTCTTCACATTGCGCACATTCGGCGCCCCTGTCAGTTCCAGCACGAAGTTCTGGAAGGTCCGCAGGTCCGGCGCGACGCAGAGCAGGATGAAATCGGTCTCGCCGGAGAGCATCCAGCACGCCCGCACCAGCGGCCAGCGCTCGACCTGCGCGGCGAAGGCGGAAAGGTCGGCCTCGGCCTGGCTGATCAGGTGGACCATGGCGAAGGCCATCAGGTCGAAGCCGAGCTTCTTCTCGTCGAGCAGCGCCCGGTAGCCCTTGATGATGCCTTCCTCTTCCAGCGCGCGCACGCGGCGCAGGCAGGGCGGCGCGGAAATGCCGACCCGTTGGGAAAGCTCCACATTGGTGATGCGGCCATCGCCCTGAAGCTCGCGAAGGATGTTCCAGTCAATCGCGTCGATGCGGCGAACCAAGGGGGGTATCTCCGTGTGCGGCGGCCGTTGGCGCGCCCTTGGCCGCGACGCGAATGCCGCCGCCGGCCAGAGCAATTATCTTGCGCGCGAGCCCCGCGCAATCTTCCTTCTGGAAAACTAATGGATAGGAACCGCCTGCCTTGCGGTTGCCAAGGTCAGCTCCTACATTTTCGCATGGCTAACGCAGCGGCCCGTGCACGGCGCTCATGTGTCGGCCGCGTTCCCTGCCGCGCTTTCCCCCTGCCGCAACTTTAGTGAGCCTGCCATGTCGGCCTCTTCCGCCCGCCCGGCCAACCACGTCAAGGTCCTGATCATCGGATCGGGCCCAGCGGGCTATACCGCCGCCGTCTATGCCGCGCGCGCGATGCTGGAGCCGGTGCTGATCCAGGGCATCCAGCCCGGCGGGCAGCTCACCATCACCACCGATGTGGAGAACTATCCCGGCTTCGCCGATCCGATCCAGGGCCCGTGGCTGATGGAGCAGATGCAGGCGCAGGCCGAGAAGATGGGCACCCGCATCGTCAATGATCTGGTGACGCGGCTCGACCTCTCCTCCCGCCCGTTCCGGGCCGAGACCGATTCCGGGGTGTGGATCGCCGAGACCGTCATTCTCGCCACCGGGGCGCAGGCGCGCTGGCTCGATCTCGATTCCGAGCAGGCCTATCGCGGGCACGGTGTTTCCGCCTGCGCCACCTGCGACGGCTTCTTCTATCGCGGCAAGGAAGTGATGGTGATCGGCGGCGGCAACACCGCGGTCGAGGAAGCGCTGTTCCTCACCAACTTCGCCTCCAAGGTCACGGTTGTGCACCGGCGCGACAGCTTCCGCGCCGAGAAGATCCTGCAGGAGCGGCTGTTCGCCCATCCCAAGGTGGAGGTGGTGTGGAACGCCGCCCTGCACGAGGTGAAGGGCGAGCAGGAACCGCCCCACGTCACCGGCGTGGTGCTGAAGGATGTCGTCACCGGCGCGCTGTCCGAGCGCCGGGCCGACGGCGTGTTCATCGCCATCGGCCATGCGCCGGCGACCGATCTGGTGCAGGGCCAGCTGACGCTGAAGCCCAGCGGCTATGTCTGGACGGCCCCGCATTCCACCCAGACCTCGGTGGAAGGCGTGTTCGCCGCCGGCGATGTCGCCGACGACATTTTCCGCCAGGCGGTAACCGCCGCCGGCATGGGCTGCATGGCGGCACTGGAAGCCGAGCGCTTCCTCGCCGCCCGTGAGCCGCTCGCCCAAGCCGCCGAATGAACGAGGGCACCCGTCGGATGGACAACAAGGCCAATCGCGCCCGTGACATGGACTGGGACAAGCTGAAAGTGTTCCACGTCGCGGCTGAAGCGGGTTCGTTCACCCATGCGGGTGAAGCGCTCGGCCTGTCGCAATCGGCGGTGAGCCGGCAGGTCTCGGCGCTGGAACAGGAACTCAACATCCCGCTGTTCCACCGCCATGCGCGCGGGCTGATCCTGACCGAACAAGGCGACCTGCTCTACCGCACCGCGCATGAAGTGTTCATGAAGCTGGAAGCGGCGCGGGCCAAGCTGACGGATTCGCGCGAGAAGCCGAATGGCGAGTTGCGAGTCACCACCACCATGGGCCTCGGCACTCATTGGCTGACCGCCCGCATCGGCGAGTTCCTCGAACTCTATCCCGATATCCGCATCACCCTCATCCTCACCGATGACGAGCTCGACCTCGCCATGCGCGAGGCGGACGTGGCCATTCGTTTGCGCCAGCCGGTGCAGCCGGACCTGATCCAGCGCAAGCTGTTCACCGTGCATTTCCACGCCTTCGCCTCGGCGGAATATCTCAAGCGCAACGGCCATCCGCGCTCGCTCGACGAGCTCGACAAGGACAAGCACCGCATCATCCTGCTCGGCGGGCCGATCCCCTCCTATTTCCAGGGGCTGAACTGGCTGGAACGGGCCGGGCTGGAAGACGACCAGGAAGGCCGCGTGCCCTCGCTGTCGGTCAACAACGTGCTCGGCCTCAAGCGCGCGGTGGAACGCGGCGTCGGCATTGGCATCGTGCCGGATTATCTGCTGGAGGATTCCGCCACGCTGGTGCAGCTCTTCCCCGAGCGGACCACGCCGACGCTGGAAGCCTATTTCGTCTACCCCCAGGAAATGCGCTCGGTGGCGCGCATCCAGGTGTTCCGCGACTTCCTGGTCGCCAAGGCGCAGCGCTGGAGCTTCTGAGCGCGCCCTGCCGTCCTCACGCCGGCGGCAGGGCCTGTGCCACCTCGCGGGCGACATAGTCGCCGGCATGCTGCCAGCCCGCGTCATTGTCGCCGCGAAAGCTGAGCAGCCGCTCGAACAGCAGCTTGCCGGTCGCGGTGTCGAGCACCGCCACCCGCATCGACAGCACCAGCGTGCTCATCTTGTGCACGCTGCCCACCAGCAGAAACCGCGCGCCTTCCGCCTTCGCCCGCTGGCGCAGCGCCTCCACCCCCTCCGCATCGAGCCGGCAGGCCCCGTCGCAGCCAAGCGGCAGGCTCTGCAGCTTGCCATCCTGTCCGATGCCGCCGCGCACCTCCTGCGTCAGCGCGATCCGCCGCGTCTCATGCGCGGCGCGCTGGTCGGCGGGCTCGCCGGACGAATCGGTGAAGCCGATATCGGCCACCGCCACCAGTTCCGGCGCCGCGGCGCGGGAAGCCGGCGCGGCGCACAAAACGACGGCGAGCGATAAAAGGGCGACCGGCAGAATCGGCGCACGACGGGAAACCAGCATGGCGCTCCTCCCTGAAACATCCCGCTCTGCGGCGGATGGGGCGGAAATATACGCGGCTCCGCCCTTTTGCGACAGGCGAAACGACTCACGGAGGTAACACGTGCGCCCAATTCGCAGGCAGTGACAGCCATAAGAAACGCCCGATGCAATTACGCATGCCTGCCATGCAGGCATACATTATTGCAGAATGCCCGCGATATGAGCATAACAGGACCAGACGCCGAGGCGCCTTGCGTTTCGGCTGTTCCCCTCTGGAAGGTTCGCTGCTTCGGCAGCGAAAACTTTGGCCGGGCCCTTTTGGGACCCGGCCATTTTTCTTTCAGACGCTGGCGCGCCGCCTCGCCTCACATGAACAGCTTCTCGCCCGACATTCCCTTGTAGAGACCCGCGACCTGCTCGCCATAGCCGTTATACAGCAGCGTCGGCCGGCGCTCCCCGGTGCCGATGTCGCGCTCGGAGGCCTGGCTCCAGCGCGGGTGCGGCACTTCCGGGTTCACATTGGCCCAGAAGCCATATTCCCGGCCCTGCACCTGCTCCCACAGCCCCACCGGCCGCTCCGCGACAAAGGAGATGCGCACGATCGACTTCACCGACTTGAAGCCGTACTTCCACGGCAGGGCGAGACGCAAAGGCGCGCCGTACTGGTTCGGCGCCGGCTTGCCGTAGATGCCGGTGACGAGGAAGGCGAGGTCGTTGTTCGCCTCCGCCATGGTCAGCCCGTCAATATAGGGCCAGGGGTAGATGAAGCGCCGCTGGCCGAGCGCCACTTCCGGGTTCATGAAGGTCTCGAACCGCACATATTTGGCGCCGGAGAGCGGCTTGGCATAGGCCACGAGGTCCTTCACCGGGAAGCCCGTCCACGGCACGGTCATGGACCAGGCCTCGACGCAGCGGTGACGATAGATGCGTTCTTCCAGCGCCATGGCACGGATGAGATCGTCGATCCCGACCTCGCGCGGCTGCTCCACCAGTCCGTCGATCTTCACCGTCCACGGCCGGCGCGGCATGCGCGCCGCCACATCGGCGATCTGGTAGGCGGAACGCTCCGAGCCGAACTCGTAGAAATTGTTGTAATTGCCGGAAATCTCCTCCGGCGTGATCGGCCGGTCGCCGGCGGTGAAGGCGGTGTTCTTCTTCGCGGGGTAAAGGTCGCGCGTGGGGTCGTTGGCGGGATCGCCCGGGGCCGGGGCGGCGTCGGCGAAAGGCGCGAGCGCGGCGGACAGGCCGGCGACACCGAGCAGCCCCACCCCGGCGCCCAGCAAATTGCGGCGCGAGAGATAGGTGGCTTCCGGCGTGACCGCGCTCTCCGGCAGTTCCCAGGACCGGCGACGGCGTATGTGCATGGCAGGCTCCTCTTGGATGCTGCGGAGAGTACGCCGGAAGCCCGCCCTTTATTTCACCTGCCGCGTCAACTTCTCGTGCGGATATGAAAAAAGCCCGGCGGGGTGCCGCCGGGCTTTTCTGTCTCACGACGGCGCCGCGGCGCCGTACGGCTCACGTGGAGACGCGGCTCACTTGGAGACGAGGTGCAGATCGCCCACGCCGAGCGCGACGTTCACGCCGGTCTGGCCTTCGACGCTGATCGGCTGCAGGGCGATGGTCTTGTTGGAACCGCCGACCAGTACGTTGCCGGCCACGCCGACGCCGAGCGCCACGCTGCCGGACACGCCGACATAGGTGCCGTCGAGATCGGACGAGCGCACGCCCTTGGACGGGGCGAGCACGGTCCACAGCAGGATGTTGCGGCCGGTGATGCCGATATCGAGGCCCCAGCGATGGATCGAGCCCTCATACGCGAACTTCTTGCCGCGCACCGTGGTGAAGGTGCAGTCCAGCGTGCGCTTGGAGCCGATGATGAAGCTCACCGACTTGGAACCCGTGCAGGCCAGCGAGCCGGCTTCGACGCGCTTGGTCTGGGCCGAGGCCGGCGCGGCGGCCAAGGTGGCGGCGCCGGCGACAAGCGAGGTGGCGAGCAGGCCGCGCGAGAGAACAGTACGGAACATTCAAATCTCCTGACGATGACGCGCTGCCGGCTCTCGGGAACCGGCGCCCCCGCCCTATGGCGCTTGCCGGCCGGGGCGCGCCACCCGGCCGGTCAACACCCTCTTACCTCAACGAAGCGAGCCGCAGAAGCGCTGGATTCGCAGGCACGCTTCTTCGAGGTCCTTGGTCGAGGTGGCGTAGGAGATGCGGAAGGCCGGGCCGAGGCCGAAGGCCGAGCCATGCACCACCGCGACGCCCTCGGCCTCCAGCAGTTCGGAGGCGAAGGCCTCGTCCGTGTCGATGACCTTGCCCGCCGGCGTCGACTTGCCGATCAGCCCGGCGCAGGAGGGGTAGACGTAGAACGCGCCTTCCGGCTTCGGGCAGGTGAGGCCCGACGCCTGGTTGAGCATGGAGACCACGAGGTCGCGGCGCTCCTTGAACACCTTGTTGTTGGCGGCGATGAAGTCCTGCGGACCGTTCAGCGCCTCGACCGCCGCCCACTGGGCGATGGAGTTGGGGTTGGAGGTCGACTGGGACTGCAGCGTGCCGATGGCCTTGATCAGCGCCTCCGGCCCGGCAGCGTAGCCGATGCGCCAGCCGGTCATGCAATAGGCCTTGGAGACGCCGTTCATGGTCAGCGTGCGGTCGTAGAGCGCCGGCTCGACCTGCGCCGGGGTGACGAACTCGAAGTCGTCATAGACGAGGTGCTCATACATGTCGTCGGTGAGGATCCACACATGCGGATGCTTCACCAGCACATCGGTGAGCGCCTTCATCTCCTCGCGCGAATAGGCCGAGCCGGTCGGGTTGGACGGCGAGTTGAAGATCAGCCACTTGGTCTTCGGGGTGATCGCCGCTTCCAGCGCCTCGGGCTTCAGCTTGAAATTGTCTTCGAGCTTGGTCTCCACCGGCACCGGCGTGCCGCCGCAGAACTGCACGATATCGGGATAGCTGACCCAGTACGGCGCCGGGATGATCACTTCATCGCCCGCGTCGACGGTGGCGACCAGCGCGTTGAACAGCACCTGCTTGCCGCCGGTGCCGACCGTGACCTGGCTCGGCTTGTAGGTGAGGCCGTTCTCGCGCTTGAACTTGGCTACGATGGCCGCCTTCAGCTCGGGAATGCCGTCCACCGCGGTGTAACGGGTCTGGCCATCGCGGATCGCCTTGATCGCGGCTTCCTTGATGTTGTCGGGCGTCTCGAAATCGGGCTCGCCGGCCGCGAGCGCGATCACGTCACGTCCGGCCGCTTTCAGCTCCCGCGCCTTGTTGGAAATGGCGATGGTCTGGGAGGGATTGATGCGCTTCAGGGCGGCGGATATCAGGCTCATGGCCGGTCTCCCTTGAGGGTTTTGCGCGCGACAACTAGTCGAGCCCTTGCGCCCCGGCAAGCGATTCCCTACCTGCGGGCGGCACCCGCGCTGCGTTTTCCTGACGCGGCCGTCCACCAGACCTCTCTGCCGGGAATTCCTGCATGCTGAAGCTCCATGCCATGCAAAGTTCCGGCAACTCCTACAAGGTGCGGCTGCTGCTGGCCCGGCTCGGCCTGCCCTTCGACCTCATCGATGTCGACCTGCTGCGCGGGGAGAACCGGACCCCCGATTTCCTGATGAAGAACCCGGAAGGGCGAGTGCCGCTGCTGGAACTGCCGGGCGGGCGCTATCTGCCGGAATCGAACGCCATCCTGTTCTATCTCGCCGACGGCACGCCGCTTCTGCCGAACGACCCTCTGGGGCGGGCGGAGGCGCTGCGCTGGATGTTCTTCGAGCAGCACAGCGTCGATTCCTCCATCGGCCATGCGCGCTTCTGGCTGAAGCTGGTGCGTGGCGGGCGCGAGCTGCGCACCCACGACATCGACCGCTGGCTGGAGGAGGGCTATGCCGCCCTCGGCGTGATGGAACGCCACCTCGGGCGCCGGCCCTTCTTCATCGACGGCACGCTCAGCGTCGCCGACATCGCCCTCTACGCCCATACCCATGTGGCGCATGAGGGCGATTTCGACCTGCGACCCTTTCCGGCGGTACGCGAATGGCTGAAGCGCGTCGAGGCGCAGCCCGGTCATGTGGCGATCGACTGGCGCCCCGCCCCGGTTCTTCAACAGGTTAACGGGGCTTAACCACTTGCCCTGAAATCGCCCCGAAATGGCACCGGGTCGCCCAAACCGGCGTCCCCGGCCGGCCGCCTTCCCGCACGAACTTACCGTCAGCCCAAGGGCACCCGCCCGGACCGATTGAAGGGAGTTCGCCATGACCGATCCGATGTCGAACCAGTTCCCCGCTGCCCTGCCGCACACTGGCACCGTGGCGACCAAGCGCTATACGGCCGGCCGCCGGCTGCGCCGCGCCGCGCTGGAAGCCGGCGTCGTCCTGTCGCTGACCGTGGCCATCGTCGCCGTGCTGTGCCTGTTTGGCCTGCAGCGCGCCTCGGCCTTCGAGCTGGTCCAGGGCACCGCCTCGGATGAGCGCCTCGCCATCGGCGCGGTACTGCTGGCGGCCTTTGTCGGCCTCTCCGGCCTCACCACCTTCATGCTGCGCAGCACGCTGCAGGCCGCCGGCGAGGCCAGCCCGCAGGAGTCGCGGCGGGGCCGGGGCTGAGCTGCCCTGCTAGGCAGGTTCAGCGTGGGCGCCCTGACCTAACGGCATCGTGCGCGACAGGCGATTGGCCTGCCGCGCCGTGTGCTCTAACCATACGGCTCGCAACCGAACCCCGGAGCGCGCCGTGCCTCACCCTTCCCTCTGCTGGCGCCTCTCGTCGCGTCGCACTTCTCTCGCCTTCGCCGGCCTGCTGGCGGCACTGATTCTCGCCACCGCGGCGCAGGCACAGCAGCCGGAAAGCACGCCGATCGAGGCCCCCTCCTCCATCGGCCCGCTGAGCGTCGAGACCGTCGCCGCCGGCCTGCGCAGCCCCTGGGGTCTCGCCTTCCTGCCCGATGGCCGCATGCTGGTGACCGAGCGCCCGGGCACGCTCCGCCTCGTCAGCCCCAGCGGCACCGTCTCCGCCCCGGTCGCCGGCGTGCCGCCGGTGTTCGCGCGCGGCCAGGGCGGCCTGCTCGATGTCGCGCTGGCCCCGGATTTCGACCGTAGCCGGCTCGTCTATCTCGCCTATGCCGAGCCGCGCGAAGGCGCCTCCGGCACCTCGGTGGCGCGCGGCCGGCTGATGGAAGAGAACGGCGATGCGCGCCTTGAGAATGTCGAGGTCATCTTCCGCCAGTCTCCGGCCGCCGGCGGCAGCAACCATTACGGCGCGCGGCTCGTCTTTGCCCGCGACGGGACGCTGTTCGTCACCCTCGGCGACCGCTACTCCCAGCGCGAGCAGGCGCAGAACCTTTCCAACCATATCGGCAAGGTCGTCCGCATCGCCGGCAATGGCGACGTGCCGGCCGACAACCCCTTCCGCCAGAAGAACGGCGCCCGGCCGGAAATCTGGAGCATTGGCCACCGCAATGTGCAGGGCGCGGCGCTCGACCCCGCCACCGGCCGGCTGTGGACCATCGAGCACGGCGCGCGCGGCGGCGACGAGCTGAACCATCCCGAAGCCGGCAAGAATTACGGTTGGCCGGTCATCTCCTATGGCCGCGACTACTCGGGCGCCGCCATTGGTGAGGGAACGGAAAAGGCCGGGATGGAACAGCCGGTAAAATACTGGGACCCGTCCTTCGCCCCGTCCGGCCTCGCCTTCTACACCGGCACGCTGATGCCGAAATGGAAGGGCGATCTGTTCGCCGGCGGCCTCGCCGGCACGCGGCTGGTGCGGCTGCGGCTCGACGCCGCGCGCGGCAACGTCACCGAGGAGGAGGTGCTGCTGACCGACCTCAACGCCCGTATCCGCGATGTGCGCCAGGGACCGGACGGCGCGCTGTGGCTGCTTACCGACGATCCCTCGAATGGCCGCCTGCTGCGCGTCGCTCCCGCCGACTGAGGCTCACGACCATTTCTGGAAGATGAAAAACGCTCCGAGCGCGATCAGGGCGAAGCCGATCAGGTGGTTCCAGTGGAACGGTTCCTTCAGCCACAGCACGGAGAAGCCGGCGAACACCACCAGCGTGATCACCTCCTGCATGGTCTTGAGTTCGACCGTCGAATAGACGGCAGAGCCATAGCGGTTGGCAGGCACCGCGAGGCAATATTCGAAAAAGGCGATGCCCCAGCTCGCCAGAATGGCGATGAGCAGCGGCGAGGATTTGTGCTTGAGGTGGCCATACCAGGCGAAGGTCATGAAGATGTTCGAGGCGAACAGCAGCACGATCGGCGTCAGCGTGGGCGGAAGCAGCGACGAGAAGAACGGCATGGGGGGAATCCGGTTGCGATGCGCCGAGCATCACCGCCTGCCCGCTGCCGTCAATGGTGCCGCACATCTTGGTTATGGCGCGGCCAGGGAACGCGTCGCGGCACGGGCGGCCGCTGCCGTACGGTCGCGCACGACGTGACGGGCGCCGGTTTCCCCTACGCAGGCGCCTTTCTCGATCTTCACAAGTAAGTGATACGCATTTGCTTCAGCATTACTCCGAAACCGACCGAAGGCGTCAAATTACCGTGGTCGGAGCCGTGGGCTGTGTAATGCCAGATTCCAGCCGTTGATGCGCCGTCAACTCTGCAACTTTTGCCCGAAACGCCGCCTTTTTCTAGCGGCGCCGGGCTCAACGCCATGACGCCACCTTCTGAAACAGGGAGAGCGTTATGAAGCGCAACGAGACAGCACGACATGGATTGGCCCTGCTCAGCACCGGCGTGCTCGCGGCCTGCCTGGTGATGGCGACCGCCCCGGCCGATGCCCGCCTGGGCGGGCTAGGCGGCGGCCGTGATGGCGGCTCATCAGCCGGCGGCAAGAGCGACGGCGGCAGCGGCAAGAGCGCGAGCGGCCGCAGCGGCGGCAAAAGCGATGGCGGCAGCAAGAGCGCGAGCGGTCGCAGCGGCGGGCTCGGCGGCTCGGTGGGCCGGGCGGCCTCCGGCGTTGGTCGCTCCGTCGGCGGCGCGGTTTCCGGTGTCGGCCGGGCGGCCGGCGGCGCGGTGTCGGGCGTGGGTGACGGCGTCGGCCGTGCCGGCACCGGGCTGGGCGGCACGGTCGGCGGGGCCGTGAGCGGCGCCGGTCGCGCGGTGTCGGGCATCGGCAGCGGCGTCTCCGGCGCCACGAGTGGCCTTGGCGGCGCGGTCAGCGGGCTGGGCTCCGGCCTCGGCGCGGCGACGGGCGGCGTCGGCGCAGTCGGCCAGCAGGGCGACACGACCACCTCGACCACCGGCCGCGCGCCGGTCGCCGCCAATGTGTTCGGCCTGCAGCTGCAACTGCTCAAGCCCGGCCAGCGCCCGTTCGGCTTCGGTCGCAGCGCCAGCGGCAACATCGCGGACGTGAACGCGAATGTGCTGGGTCGGCGCGGCGTCAATGCCGATGTCGCGGTCGGCACGTCGCGCCAGCGGCCGCTCGGTGTCGATGCGCGCGTCGGCGCGCTCGGTCCGCGCGGCGTCAACGCCAATGCCGACGCGACGCTCGGTGACCGGCGGACCGCCTCGCGCAGCCTGGCCGATGCCAATGTCGGGCTGAACGCACTGGGACCGCGCGGGCTGAACAGCACCAACCGCGCCACCATCGGCGGCCGGCAGGCGGTGGATGTGGCCAGCCGCACCACGCTCGGCGGCCCGCGCGGCGTGCGCGCCAATGCGGATGTCGATGTTGGCGGCGAGAACACCGCTGCGGTGGGTGTCGATATCGGCATCGGTGGCCCCGGCGGCCCCGGCGGCCCTGGTGGTCCCGGCGGCCCGGGTGGTCCGGGTGGTCCGGGTGGTCCGGGCACGCCCGGCGGCCCCTCGGCCGGTGGCGGCGGCGCGGCGACGGGCGGCAACGCCAACCGTTCCGACATGGCGGCGAAGAAGACGCGCTGCACCGGTGTCCTCTCCGAGCCGCGCGCCTATGATGCCGGCATCGTTGCCCTTTGCCGCGACCTTATCGGCGGCTGATACCCGAAACGGAAGGCCGTCCCGACCCCGGGGCGGCCTTCGCCATAAGCCGGGTCGACCTGCCCCCGGCGCCTTTCCATAGGGAACGTCTTCGCGCCGCCGCGATTGCAGAGGAGTATTCCGTGGCTCCTCCAATCCGGTTCTCCCCATGGCCCAGCTTCTCGTCCTTCTCAACGCCAATGCCGGCACGCTGCTGGACCGCGACGCGGAGGAGGTTCGGCGCCACATAGCCGACGCGCTCGATGGTGGCGGCCGCACCGTCGAGGTTCGTCTGCTGCGCGGCAAGGAACTGGTGAAGGCCATCCGCGCCTCCGGCAGCGGCGAGCATGACACCGTCATCGTCGGCGGTGGCGATGGCAGCGTCAGCCTCGCCGTGCAGAGCCTCGAAGGCTCCGGCAAGACGCTCGGCATCCTGCCGCTCGGCACGCTCAACCTCCTCGCCACCGATCTCGGCATGCCGCGCGACCTCGATGCGGCCTTAGAGGCGCTCAGCGACGCGCGGGTGGGCGAGATCGACCTGGCGACCCTGAACGGGCGCCGCTTCCACACCATTTCCGGCATGGGCTTCTTCAGCCAGATGGCCCGCGCCCGCGAAACCGCCCGGCGCTGGAAGCTCTGGCGCTTTTTCGCGGTCGCTATCGCCGCCGTCTTCGCCCTGCGCCGCAGCGGCCGTTTTGATCTCGATGTGACGGTGGACGGCACCGAACATCATTTCCAGGCCTTCGCCGCGCTCGCCTCGATCAACCGCTTCACCGGGCCGGGCTGGCGGCGTGGCCGGCTGGACGAGGGCGTGCTCGAACTGCATGTGGCGGAAGATCGCGGCGGGGTTGCCCTGCTGAAGGCCGGCGCCGACATGGTCACCGACAATTGGCGCGACAATCCCGGCATCATCAGCCTGACCGGCCGGGAAATCGTGCTGCGCCGCGCCAACCGCGCCCGCGTGTGGGTGTCCACCGACGGCGAACTCGGGCGCGAGGAGATGCCGCTCACCTACCGGATCGTGCCGCGCGGGCTGAAGGTTCTCATCCCGCCGCCGGCCGCAGGCGAAAGCGCCGTCGTCGAGGCCGTCGAGGCGGCCACGACGCGGGCCGAGGCGCTTCAGAGCGGCTCGATCTCGTAGACCACGGTGACGCCGGCGCGCACCTGCGTCTCGCCGGCCTCCACCGGCACCGAATCCATCTTTTCCGCCCGTGCGGCCATCATCATGCGCGGCATGGGCTGAGGCGCGGCATCGCTGGTGATCGACACCACCCGCACCAGCCGCACCCCGGCGGCGCCGGCGATGATCTCGGCCTGATGGCGGGCGTCCTTCACCGCCTCCGCGCGGGCTTCATCCTCCAGCTTGCCGGGCTCGGCGAGGTCGAAGGCGAGGCCATTGATCTGGTTGGCGCCATTGGTCACCAGCTGGTCGAGCAGATCGCCGAGCTTGGCGAGGTCACGCAGCCGTACGGTGACGGAATTGGTCACCTGATAGGAGGCGATGCGCAGCGGATCGCCGTCCTTCTTCTGCGGCGCGTATTGCGGCTGTACGGAAAAGCCGGAGGTGGAGATATCGCGCGCCTCGACACCGGCGGCCTTGATCGCGGCGATCATCGTGGCCACGGCGGCGGAATTGGCGTCGAGCGCCTCGCGCGCGGTCTTGCCCTCGCTGACCACGCCGGAGGTGAGCGTCGCCCGGTCCGGCACCGCGCTGGCCGTGCCTTCGCCGGAGACCGCGAGCGTCGCCCGCCGGGCATTGGGCGCGAGGTCCTGCGCGGCGAGAGGCGACAGGCTGGCGAACAGCGCGGCGGTGCCGAAAACAGCGGCGCAGGCGGTGGCGCGGAGGAACTTCATAGCTTTCCTTCCCTGATATCGGCTCGGACAGCGGCTTGGCGCCAACCCGTCCTCGCGCCGACAGACTGACGATGCGGCACGCCAGAGCACCCCGCGAAGGCGGCGGGAATGCGGCGGTGGGCGAAGCCTGCCGGTGGAAGCCCCCGCCGTGCGCGCCAGACGCGGCACCTGCCACGCCGGACGCCGGGGTGGACGACCGGCGCAAGCCGGTTGGCGTCGGCGCCACGCTTTGCTAGTTTCCCCCGCCCGCCGCGCCACCGCGCGCCGCCGGCCGGGCCTGTAGCTCAATGGTTAGAGCCGACCGCTCATAACGGTCTGGTTGCAGGTTCGAGTCCTGCCGGGCCCACCAATTTTTTCAATGACTTAGCTGGTGCGGCGCCGATCCAGCCCCACCATCCCCAACGGAACACCCAATGATTGGGATCGCTGTGGGAATATTTGACTCCATCAAGCGGGGAGCGCCGCTGCCCGTGACGCCGCTGCCGCCAGTTGGAGATTCTGGAGTAAGGACACCCCCGATCAATATCTGATGGCGTACACCATCACGGCGGACGGACGGCTTACGTGGCGCCCGAATACGGTGGAAGAGGTCCGAAGTCTAAATGGCCGTATCTTGACGCCGGTAACACGAGGACTTGGATACGCGGCGCGCCTACATGCTGAGCTAGTGACGGCGCAGGTAGGCGTCGATGAAGTCGCGCTCCTCATCTCCGTAGACGAACTTCTTCGCGTTGATGAGGGACGATTGGTTGTTCGCCTTGACCACATCGCAAGCAGGCATTCGGGCAAAGTGTTCAAGAATGTCTGGCGCATCACTGGCGATAAAGAGGTGCGTCGGAGACAACGGCATCGAGATGGTGGTGCGTGATTTGTACAAGTCGCCGACCCGTTCAAAAGGGTTGTCCCCAAGGAGCAGCCGCCTCGGTCCTGTTGAGACGTCTTTGACGAGCCAGCGAAGATGAACGATGCGGTCGACGCCCTTCTGGCTTTGGATCAGCTCAACCAGCACCTTCAGTCCCGAGTTGGCGACACGGGCGGGCGCGTGATTTGACGCCCATTCGAACAGCGTGTTCTCCGGTGCGTCTCCTTTCGCAACATCGAACTCGGGGATCGGTTGTGACAGGTCCTGAGCGATGCGCTCCTGCACACTCGACGTGACCATCTCCACGATATGGGGTACGCGCAGCAACGAGGCGTTGAGGTAGATGGTCCACCAATAGCGTTCTTGAACCGACAGCTTGGCAGGCCCGTGGCTAATCAGCTTCTCCAGCACGGGCTTCGCAGCGGTTTCAATTTTGCCGAACAGTTTGGTCTCTATCTGCTGGGCTTCCTCATCATTGACGTGAGCAGGCGAATATAGGCCGGGGACGTATGCCGTGGCGGCTTTGGTGACAGGCGTGCAAACGAGCTTATTGTTGTAAGCGATGCGTCCCCATTGGTTGATCTGACCGGACGGTCCGCTCCACATCCCGAGGTGAAACTGAGGCACGTAATGGTGGTCTCCTGCCTTGCTCAATCTTGGCCCTCTCGATGCAACTTTCCAGAAAATCCATATTGCCAAACCAATGTCGACAGGCGTCCCATGGAGGCCCAACTCTTGTCGGCATCAGCGTTGGCACAACCCACCTTCGCCAATGCTAAAGCTTAGTGTTATCAGATCTTACGGCTAATTTTCGGACTCCTCCTGGCCCACCAAATCGGTCAACAGGTTAGCTGATCTGCGCAACGATCCGGTCGGTTCTCTCCAACGAAGCCCAATGCGCGCCGCCCAGCGCTCGCCCGCCCCTCCCCTACCCGCCGCTTCCCATGCCAGCGGCAAAATGGCAGTGTGCCGGCCTTCGCGTTGGGTCTACATCCTCCTCTATGCTCAAACTGTGCTTTCTTCTCATCGGCGCGCCCTCGTTCCGTGCCCGGTGGTATGTCATCGCGATTCTGGGCGGGGTCTTCGTGACTCTCGCCACCCTTCTGGCCATCGACGCGTCGGATGGCGTCACCTTCGTCACGCGCGAGGCTCTGGGGTTCGTCTTCATCATCAACGGGCTGGCGGCGCTGCTGGTCCTGCTGGGGCGGATGCGCGGGGCGGCGCGCTCGCTGCTTTTCCTTAAGGCCGCCGGGCTGATGCTGCTGGGGGTGCTCATCATCCAGCCGCCGGTCTCGACCGAATGGGCGCTCGCCCTGCTGTTCGGCCTCGCCTTCGCGCTCGACGGAATCGGGCGGATCGCCACCGGGCTGGTGGTGCGTTTTTCCGGCTGGAGGACGATGGCGCTGATCGGCGCGCTGGAAATCGCGGTCGCGGGGCTCATCATCACGGAATGGCCGCTGCCGCACAACCGCAACATCCCCTTCTGCATCGCCCTGCTGCTGGCGCTGTCCGGCTGGCTGCTGCTGCGCATCGGCTTCATGTTCCGCACGCTGGAAAGCGAGGCGGCCATTCTCGCCCTGCCGATCTTCGGCGGGCGCGGCTGGTACGACAACGCCCCTGTCATGATCGACGCCGGCGACGAGCCGGCACCGGAACAGCCGATGATCGTGCATGTGTGGACGCCGGTCGGCTCCGCCTATGCGCCGGAGCGCCGGCTGCTGGTGGACCGCTACGTCGCCGCCGTCGATGGGCACGGTGTGATCTCCACCGGCCACGCGGCGCTGGAAATGCCGCCGGACCTCTATATCAGCCACTACCCGGCCATGGAGGTGGAGCGCTCCAGCAGCGACTTCATCGCCTCGCTGCGCGCCACCGGCGAAAACGACCTCAAGGGCCGCTTCCAGCCTTCCTATGCCTATGAGTCGGACTGGTGGTGCCCGGCGGACCAGAATGTCGAATTCCGCAATTACAGCCCGCGCCGCCTGCGGGTGTTCTGGGCCGGCTACAAGCAGGACGACACGTATAATCTCACCAACCGCAACTGTTCCGTGGTGGTGGCGCAGGCGCTCGACGCCGCGCTCGAAGGTTCGCTGGCGAGCCGCTTCCCCTGGCTGCGCCTCCTCCGCCTCCTGGCCAATCCGGATATCTGGGTGGCGGCTATGATCCGCACCCGTGCCCATTCGGCGACCTGGACGCCGGGGCTGGTGCTGGACTATGCCCGCACCCTGGCGCGGATCGTCGAACAGGGCGATGTCGCCTGGAGCACGCGCCTGCTCGGCTTTCTCAAGCGGGGCCGGCATGGCCCGCTGGATGGCAACGAGGTTCGCCCCGCATGACGACGCCGGTTTCCGCCGAACACCCCGCCAGCCTGCTCTCGCGCGGCGCCGTCATCATGACCGCCATGATGTTCGGGCTCACCTACAGCCTGAGCGCGGCGCTGATCGCGCTCGACCTCACCGCGCGCGGCCTCAGCGAGAGCCTGATCGGGGCCAATGCGGCCATGCACGCGGTCGGTGTGCTGGTCACCGCGATGATCCTGCCGCGCATCGTCGCGTTTTTCGGCATACGCCGGCTGGTCATCATCGCGCTGGTGGTGGCCGCGCTGGTGCTGAGCGCCTTCCCGGCGATCCCGCTGATCTGGCTGTGGTTTCCGCTGCGCCTCGTGCTCGGCATGGCGTCGGAGATTCTGTTCGTGCTCTCGGAGACCTGGACCAACAGCCTGAGCACCGAGGCCACCCGCGCCCGCGCCATGGCGGCCTACACCGCCGCGCTCTCGGTCGGCTTCGCCCTCGGGCCGCTGATCCTCTCCGTCGTCGGCTCGGGCGGGGCGCTGCCCTATCTCGTGGGCGCCGGCATTTCGCTGGTCGCCGCCGGTTTCATCGCCTCGCCGAAGGTGCAGGCGCCGGTGTTCGACGAACCCGCCACCGGCAGCCCGCTGCGCTTCATCCGTCTGGCGCCGGTCGCCATTTCCGCCGTGATGCTGAACGCGGCGATCGAGACCTCCGGCCTGTCCTTCCTCGCCATCTATGCCGTCAATCTCGGCTGGGAGGAGAGCGGGGCCACACGGCTGATGTCGTGCATGATGATCGGCGCCATCCTGCTGCAGCTGCCCATTGGCTGGCTCGGCGACAAGATGGACCGGGTGAAGCTGGTGATCGCCCTTGCCGCCGCCTCCATGCTCGGCGCGCTGGCCTGGCCGTTCGCCCTGCAGAACGAGATCGCCACCTACACCCTGTTGTTCCTGTGGGGCGGCGCCTTTGTCGGCATCTACACCATCATGCTCACCTTGGTCGGCAGCCGGTTCAAGGGGTCGGAACTGGTCGGCATCTATGCCGCCATGGGGCTGATGTGGGGGCTCGGCGCGCTGCTTGGGCCGCTGCTGGCGGGCTTTGCGATGAACGCCACCCTGCACGGCCTCGCCTTCTTCACCGCCGCCATCTGCGGGGCCTTCACCCTGTTCGTCACGCTGAAGGGCCGGGGCGGCAGCTAAAAGGTTTTTCGCGAGGGGCGGCGGGCGCCGTGGGAAGAGCGGCGCTCCTCACGGCGTTGTGGCTTCTTCCCGCCTTGACCGCCGGCGCGGCGGCGTCATTTCCGAGGGCGAAGCGCCCCGCCGCCGGAGAGCGCGCCGCCGAGGCCTTACCATGAACCTGTCTTTCGTCACCCCCGCCCTTTCGGCATCCGCCATCGCCGCCGCGCTGCTCCTCCCGCCTCCCGCCTTCGCGCAGGCGATGCCGAACTCGCTGACCATGAGCTGCGCCCAGGCGCAGGCGCTGGTCGCGCGCGAGGGCGCGGTGGTCATCGGCACCGGGCCGGACCTGTTCGACCGCTACGTCACCAATCCCGGCTATTGTCAGTCGCAGCGTTCCAAGCCCGCCTGGATTCCCACCCGCGACAACCCGCAATGCCTCGTCGGCCAGGAATGCCGCGAGCGGCGCATCCGCTGGCGGTGAGCCCATCCATCGACCAAAGCGCCGCGCCACAACGGCGAGACGGTTGCGCGATACGCGCACGGGGGGCATAAGCGCGGCAAAGAGTTTGGAGGAATTCCATGCCCGCCTATCGCTCGCGCACGTCCACCCATGGCCGCAACATGGCCGGAGCCCGCGGCCTCTGGCGCGCCACCGGTATGAAAGACGGCGATTTCGGCAAGCCGATCATCGCCGTGGTCAACTCCTTCACCCAGTTCGTGCCCGGCCATGTCCACCTGAAGGACCTCGGCCAGCTGGTGGCGCGGGAGATCGAGAAGGCGGGCGGCGTCGCCAAGGAGTTCAACACCATCGCGGTGGATGACGGCATCGCCATGGGCCATGACGGCATGCTCTATTCGCTGCCTTCGCGCGAGATCATCGCCGACAGCGTGGAGTACATGGTCAACGCCCATTGCGCCGATGCCATGGTCTGCATCTCCAATTGCGACAAGATCACGCCCGGCATGCTGATGGCGGCGCTGCGGCTCAACATCCCGGCCGTCTTCGTTTCCGGCGGGCCGATGGAGGCGGGCAAGGTGCTGCTCTCCACCGGCGAGAAGAAGGTGGACCTGATCGACGCCATGGTCGCCGCCGCCGACGATCGGGTGAGCGACGCGGACGTGACGGTGATGGAGCGCTCGGCCTGCCCGACCTGCGGCTCCTGCTCGGGCATGTTCACCGCCAATTCCATGAACTGCCTCACCGAGGCGCTCGGCCTCGCCTTGCCGGGCAATGGCTCGGTGCTCGCCACCCATGCTGATCGCGAGCGGCTGTTCGTCGAGGCCGGCCATCTCATCGTCGATCTCGCCCGCCGCTATTACGAGCAGGAAGACGAGAGCGTGCTGCCGCGCGCCGTGGCCTCGTTCAAGGCGTTCGAGAACGCCATGACGCTCGACATCTCCATGGGCGGCTCCACCAATACGGTGCTGCACCTGCTCGCCGCCGCGCATGAGGGCGAGGTGCCCTTCACCATGGCCGACATCGACCGGCTGTCGCGCCGCGTGCCGGTGCTGTGCAAGGTGGCCCCGGCCGTCGCCAACATTCACATGGAAGACGTGCACCGCGCCGGCGGCATCATGGCCATTCTCGGCGAGCTCGACCGCGCCGGCCTCCTCCACACCGATCTGCCGACCGTCCACGCCCCGACGCTGGGCGACGCGCTGGAGCGCTGGGATGTGGTGCGCAGCAAGAGCGAGCAGGTGCAGACCTTCTACCGCGCCGCGCCGGGCGGGGTGCCGACGCAGGTGGCGTTCAGCCAGTCCCGCCGCTGGGACGATCTCGACCTCGACCGCGAAGCCGGCGTCATCCGCAACGCCGCGCATGCCTATTCCAAGGACGGCGGCCTCGCCGTGCTGTTCGGCAATCTCGCCGAGGATGGCTGCATCGTGAAGACGGCGGGCGTGGACGAGAGCATCCTCAAGTTCACCGGCACCGCCACCGTGTTCGAGAGCCAGGACGACGCAGTCTCCGCCATTCTCGGCAACCGGGTGAAGCCCGGCCAGATCGTGCTCATCCGTTATGAGGGGCCGCGCGGCGGGCCGGGCATGCAGGAAATGCTCTATCCCACGAGCTATCTGAAGTCGAAGGGCCTCGGCAAGGCCTGCGCGCTCGTCACCGATGGCCGCTTCTCCGGCGGCTCCTCGGGCCTGTCCATCGGCCATGTCTCCCCGGAAGCGGCGGAAGGAGGCACGGTCGGGCTGGTGCGCGAGGGCGACGTGATCGAGATCGACATTCCCAACCGCCGCATCCACCTTGCCGTGGACGATTCCGAGCTCGCCGCCCGCCGCGAGGAGCAGCAGGCCAAAGGCTGGGTGCCGGCGGCCCCGCGCAAGCGCAACGTCACCACCGCGCTCAGGGCCTATGCCGCGCTCGCCACCAGCGCCGCCAAGGGCGCCGTGCGTCACGTGCCCTGAGCGGCCGATCACGCGGCAAAAAGCCGGCAGACGAAACGGAGGGGGGGCCGCAGGCTCCGCCTTTTTGCATCAACCTTCACGATCCCGCAGGGAGGCCGATATGGCCGATGACGACGATTCCTATGTCTATGACGAAGCCACCGGCGAATGGCGCCCGGCCTCCGAGGTGAAGGCCGCCGCCGCGGCCGCCCTCGAGGTGCGCGACGCCTCCGGCAACCTGCTCGCCGACGGCGATTCCGTGGTGCTGATCAAGGATCTGAAGGTGAAGGGCGCCGGCCAGACGCTGAAGCAGGGCACCGTCATCAAGACCATTCGCCTCACCGACAACGCCGAGGAAATCGACTGCCGGCACGAGGCCATCAAGGGGCTGGTGCTGCGCACGGAATTCGTGCGCAAGCGCGGCTGAGCACGGGGCACGACGTGGCGCGCCGCACGGTGGCATGGTAGCGTCTGCCGTGCCCTCCACTGCGCAGGTTCTCCATGCGAAAGCTCGTCCTGAGAAAGCTCGTTCTCGCCCTCGCCCTTGCCGGCCCTGTCCTCGCGGGCCTGCCGCACGCCGCCCTGGCGGAAAAGATCGACCTCTCCACCACCACGTGCGGCCAGTTCCTGGAAAGCGACAAGACCGAGATCATGCTGACGCTGGCCTGGCTCGACGCCTATTACAAGGATGTCGACGCTCCGCCGGTGATCGACACCGACAAGTTCATCGAGAATGCCGGCAAGCTCGGCGAATATTGCGCGGCCAACCCGACCATCGGGCTGATCACCGCCGCCAACGAACTCTTCGGCGAGTGAGCGCCGCCGCTTCTGTCACGCCTTCGTGAGCGACAGAGCCCCATGGGCTCCGATCCGGTATTATCGTCGGATCGGACGGTAAAATGAACCTCTTCTGACGGCAGATCACCGAGATTTACCCGAAGAGTGGTAGCGAATTACGCCGCTATACAAGTTGATATCGCGGAACCCTAGGAGATTGTCGGGATTATTCCTTCACTCAACAGGAGGATACAGCCGATGATCAACGCCAAGACAGCTTCCGCTGCCGTTCTCGCCGCCATGCTCGCCCTCAGCGGCCCCGCCCTCGCCCAGTCCAGCGGCACGGGCGGCGCGTCGTCCAGCGCGGGTGCGTCGGATTCCGGCACCGGCACGGGCAACGATGCCGGCACCAACACCACCGAAAGCCGCATCGGCGCGCCGTCCAACGCCACCACGGGTTCGGGCATGGACGCTCCGGAAGGCCGTAACACGACCACCGGCACCAGCAGCACCGACAATGTCGGCGCTACCACCGACCAGCCGAGCGACACCAAGTCCAACCGCGACTGTTCGAGCACGCAGACCCCCTGCTGACCCGCGCTGTCGTGACATGGGAAAGGCCGCCCACTCCCCGGGGCGGCCTTTTCTCATGGGCGCGGCATCGGCACGGCGAGTTGCGAACAAAACGCGAAACGTGCTCTCTGGTTGGCTGATCCGCGCCGGAGATTCGCCCGTCCATGCAGCCCGCTGCCTATCTCGACACGCTCAATCCGCAGCAGCGGCGGGCGGTCGAGCATGGAATACAGGGGCCCGGCGACACACTTGCCGGGCCGCTGCTGGTCATCGCCGGCGCCGGCTCGGGCAAGACCGACACGCTGGCCCATCGCGTCGCCCACCTCATCGTCAACCGTGCCGATCCGCGCCGAATCCTGCTGCTCACCTTCTCGCGCCGGGCGGCAGCGGAGATGGCGCGGCGGGTCGAGCGCATCGCCGCCAAGGTGCTGGGGCCGGACGCGCGGGTGCTGACCGAGGGGCTGAACTGGGCCGGCACCTTCCACGGGATCGGCGCCCGGCTGCTGCGCGACCACGCGCTCGATATCGGCCTCGACCCCGCCTTCACCATCCATGACCGCGAGGACAGCGCCGACCTCATCAATCTCATCCGCCACGAGCTTGGCCTCAGCCGCACCGAAAAGCGCTTTCCCACCAAGGGCACGCTGCTCGCCATCTATTCGCGCGCGGTGAATGCCGAGCAGAAGCTGGAAGAGGTGATCGGCCGCGCTTTCCCGTGGTGTGCGGGTTGGAACGGCGAGTTGAAAACGCTGTTCGCCGCCTATGTCGAGGCCAAGCAGCGCCAGAACGTGCTCGATTACGACGATCTGCTGCTCTACTGGGCACAGATGATGAGCGAGCCGGCGCTGGCGGCCAGCGTGGCCAGCCGCTTCGACCATGTGCTGGTGGACGAATATCAGGACACCAACCGGCTCCAGTCCACCATCCTGCTCGGGCTGAAGCCGGATGGGCGCGGCCTCACCGTGGTCGGCGACGACGCCCAGTCGATCTATTCCTTCCGCGCCGCCACGGTGCGCAACATTCTCGACTTTCCCGGCCATTTCACCCCGCGCGCCGACACGGTGATGCTGGAGCAGAATTACCGTTCCACCCAGCCCATCCTCGCCGCCGCCAATGCGGTGATCGACTTCGCCAGCGAGCGCTACGCCAAGAATCTCTGGTCCGAGCGCGCTTCCGCCGAACGGCCGGTGCTGGTGAGCGTGCGCGACGAAATCGAGCAGGCCAATTTCATCGCCACCCGCGTGCTGGAAAACCGCGAGGACGGCATGGCGCTGAAGCAGCAGGCCGTGCTGTTCCGTGCCGCCCATCACAGCGGGCCGCTGGAAGTGGAGCTGACCCGCCGCAACATTCCCTTCGTGAAGTTCGGCGGGCTGAAATTCCTCGATTCCGCCCATGTGAAAGACGTGCTCGGCGTGCTGCGCTTCGTCGAGAATCCGCGCGACCGCATCGCCGGTTTCCGCGTGCTGCGGCTGCTCTCCGGCCTCGGCCCGGCCACGGCGGGGCGCATTCTTGACGCGGTCGATGCCGCCGGCACGCTGCTGCCGGCGCTGGAGGCGGTGACGCCGCCGGCCCGGGCGGAGCAGGAATGGCCTTCCTTCCTCGCCATGGCACGCGAGCTGAAGGCGAACAACGCGGGCTGGCCGGGCGAGCTTGATCTTGTGCGCGCCTGGTACGAGCCGCTGCTGGAGCGTCTGCACGAGGATGCCGGCAGCCGGCAGGCCGATCTCGTACAACTCGCGCAGATCGCGGCGAGCTACCCGTCCCGCGCCCGCTTCCTCACCGAATTGACGCTCGACCCGCCGGACGCCACCAGCGCCGAAGCCGGCCCGCCGCACCGCGACGAGGATTACCTCATCCTCTCGACCATCCATTCAGCCAAGGGGCAGGAATGGAAATCCGTGTTCGTGCTCAACGCGGTGGATGGCTGCATCCCGAGCGACCTCGGCACCGGCACGCGCGAGGAGATCGAAGAGGAGCGGCGCCTGCTCTATGTCGCGATGACGCGGGCGAAGGACAGCCTGCACCTGATGCTGCCGCAGCGCTTCTTCACCCATGGGCAGTCCGCGCGTGGCGACCGGCACGTCTACGCCGCACGCACCCGCTTCATCCCGCCCACCATCCTCTCCCGCTTCGCCATGGCGAGTTGGCCGCCGGCGACGGCGGAAGCGGCGGGGACGCGGGCCGCGCCGCAGGCCCCCATCGACATCGGGGCGCGGATGCGGGCAATGTGGAAATAGGGGGTCAGCGTATCCGCACGCCCGGCCCGTGCTCGCCGGGCGGCAGCAGCATAATTCCGGCCTGTTCGAGCGTGGTGATGAGCAGCGTTTCCGTCGCGCGGTGGAGCACATGGCGGTGCCGCTCGAAATCGCGGACCGTGCTGCGCGAGACGCCGGCGCGCTCGGCCAGATGTTCCTGCGTCCAGTCGAGAAGCCCGCGTGCGGCGCGGCATTGTTCGGGCGCCAAATCCATCGCTTCTGCCTTGCGTAACGACGACCAAATCAACCATAATGGGCGACATATCGCAAGACTCGAGGATTAACCGCCCGCAGGGAGGCCCCCGCTACCTATGTCCCATGGCACGCTGCTCCTCGTCGCGCTGCTTCTGCCGTTCATCGGCAGCCTCGCTGCGGGGTTTCTGCCGACCCACGCGCGCAACACCGCCGCGATTCTGGCCGGCAGCGTGGCGGTGGCGGGTATCGGCATAAGCGGCTGGCTCTACACCACGCTTGCCGACGGGGCACCGGTGCAGTTCTGGCTGTCCTGGCTGCCCATGCTGGGACTAGACTTCACCCTGCGGCTCGACGGCCTCGCCTGGCTGTTCGCCATGCTGATCTTCGGCATCGGCGCGCTCGTCGTGCTCTATGCCCGCTACTACATGTCGCGCGAAGACCCGGTGCCGCGCTTCTTCTCCTTCCTGCTCGCCTTCATGGGCTCGATGATCGGCATCGTGCTGTCGGGCAATCTCATCCAGCTGGTGTTCTTCTGGGAACTGACCAGCCTGTTCTCCTTCCTGCTCATCGGCTACTGGCACCACACCGCCAATGCGCGCGACGGCGCCCGCATGGCACTCACCGTCACCGGCACGGGCGGGCTGTGCCTTCTGGTCGGCGTGCTGCTCATCGGCCGCATCGTCGGCAGCTACGACATCGACCAGGTGCTGGAGTCGCGCGACCTCATCGTCCAGAGCGATCTCTATGTGCCGGCGCTGGTGCTGGTCCTGCTCGGCGCCTTCACCAAGAGCGCGCAGTTCCCGTTCCATTTCTGGCTGCCGCACGCCATGACGGCGCCGACGCCCGTCTCGGCCTATCTCCACTCCGCCACCATGGTGAAGGCCGGCATCTTCCTTTTGATGCGGCTGTGGCCGGTCATGTCCGGCACGGATGCGTGGTTCTATCTCGTCGTGCCGGCCGGGCTGGTGACGCTGCTGCTCGGCGCCTTCATCGCCATCTTCCAGCAGGACCTGAAGGGGCTGCTGGCCTATTCCACCATCAGCCATCTCGGCCTGATCACGCTGCTGCTCGGCCTCGGCAGCCCGCTGGCGGCGGTGGCGGCGATCTTCCACACGCTGAACCACGCCATCTTCAAGGCGTCGCTGTTCATGGCCGCCGGCATCATCGACCATGAGACCGGCACGCGCGACCTGCGCAAGCTGAGCGGGCTCTACCGCTACATGCCGATCACCGCTACGCTCGCCATGGTCGCCGCCGCCGCCATGGCCGGTGTGCCGCTGCTCAACGGCTTCATTTCCAAGGAAATGTTCTTCGCCGAGGCGGTGGCGGAGCATACCGGCTCGCTGCTCGACGACAGCCTGCCCTATTGGGCGACGCTCGCCGGCGTGTTCAGCGTCACCTACTCGCTGCGCTTCATCCTCGGCGTGTTCTTCGGCCCGCCGCCGGTCAACCTGCCGCACCGGCCGCACGAGCCGGCGCACTGGATGCGCTTTCCCATCGAGCTCTTGGTGCTGATCTGCCTGCTGATCGGCATCGTGCCGGGGCTCACCGTCGGCCCGTTCCTCGCCACCGCCGTCAAGGGCCTGCTCGACGCCACGCCGCCCTATTACAGCCTGGCGCTGTGGCACGGCTTCAACCTGCCGCTGATGATGAGCCTCATCGCCATGGCCGGCGGCGTGGTGCTCTATCTCGGCCTGCGCCGCTATCTCGAAAGCGGCATCGAGGGCCCGCCGGTCCTGCGCGACTTCAAGGGTCAGCGTATCTTCGAGAAGGTGCTGGCGACGCTGTCCTGGCAGTGGGCGCGCGCCGGCGAGGCGACGCTCGGCACGCGGCGCCTGCAGCCGCAGATGCGCATCGTCATCGCGCTCGCCGTGGTGGCGGCGCTGGCGCCCTTCATCGCCAATGGCGCGGTGGGCACGGGCGACATGCCCGGCACGCCGCTGCCGCCGGGCTTCGCCCTGCTCTGGCTGGTGGGCGGAGTCTGCGCGCTCGGCGCCGCCTATCAGGCGAAATATCACCGCTTCGCCGCGCTGGTGCTGGTCGGCGGGGCGGGCCTCGTCACCTGCATCACCTTCGCCTGGCTGTCGGCGCCGGACCTCGCGGTGACGCAGCTTCTGGTGGAGATCGTCACCACGGTGCTGCTGCTGCTCGGCCTGCGCTGGCTGCCCAAGCGCATCGAGAATGTTTATCCCAGTCGCCCGCCGCTGAAAGTGCTGCTGCGCCGTTACATCGACCTCACCATCGCCTGCGCGCTTGGCGGGCTGATGGCCTTCCTCGCCTATTGTCTGATGACCCGGCCGCTGACCCAGAGCGTCTCGCGTTTCTTCGTCGAGCGCGCCTATTCCGAAGGCGGCGGCACCAACATCATCAATGTGATCCTGGTCGATTTCCGCGGCTTCGACACGATGGGCGAGATCGTCGTGCTGTGCCTTGCCGGCCTCACCGTCTTCGCCCTGCTGCGCCGTTTCCGCCCGGCGCCGGAGAGCATCGAACAGCCGGAGCAGCAGCGCATCCAGCACGCCTATGATGTCGCCACGCCCGACCGCTCGCCCGGCGACACGGTGGCCGACTACATGCTGATCCCGCGGCTGATCATGCACTGGCTGTTCCCGGTGATCGCGGTCATGGCGGTGTATCTGTTCATGCGCGGCCATGACCTGCCGGGCGGCGGCTTTGCCGCCGGCATCACCCTCTCCATCGCCTTCGTGGTGCAGTACATGGCCAGCGGCACCCGCTGGGTGGAGGACCATCTGCGGGTGCTGCCGCTGCGCTGGATGGGAATGGGCCTGCTCACCTCCTGCGCCACCGGCGTCGGTTCCTGGTGGTTCGGCTATCCGTTCCTGACCTCGCATTTCCAGTATGTGGAGCTGCCCTATATCGGCAAGGTGCCGGCGGCCTCGGCGCTGCTGTTCGACCTCGGCGTGTTCGCGCTGGTGGTCGGCGCCACGGTGCTGATCCTCATCGCCCTCGCCCATCAGTCGCTGCGCAGTTCGCGCGCGGCGCAGGCCAGCGAGGGAGGCGAGTAATGGAAATCGTCCTCGCCATCGGCATCGGCCTGTTCACCGCCTCCGGCGTGTGGCTGCTGCTGCGCCCGCGCACCTACCAGGTCATCATCGGCCTGTCGCTTCTCTCCTATGCGGTGAACCTGTTCATCTTCGCCATGGCCGGCGGCGGGCTGCGCGTCGACGGGCCGCCCATCCTCGCGCCCGGCGGCGTCGGCGACCCCGCGAAGATCGCCGATCCGATCCCGCAGGCGCTGGTGCTCACCGCCATCGTCATCGGCTTCGCCATGACGGCGCTGTTCCTGGTCGTCCTGCTGGCCGCGCGCGGACGCACCGGCACCGACCATGTCGACGGGCGGGAGCCAGAGTGATGACCCCCGCCCTCGACCATCTCGCCATTCTTCCCATCGTGCTGCCGCTGGCCGTCGGCGCCCTCATGCTGCTGTTCGATGAGCGGCGGCGGCGGCTGAAAATGACGCTCAGCCTCGCCACGGTCTTCGCCCTGCTCGCCATCGCGGTGACGATGGTGGTGATGGTCGGCCTGCCCAATGGCGACCGCTGGTCGACCCTCATCGTCTACCCGCTCGGCAACTGGCCGCCGCCCTTCGGCATCGTGCTGGTGGTGGACCGGCTGGCCGCGCTCATGCTGCTGATGACCGCCGTGCTGGGCTGCACCACCCTGCTCTTCGCCCTGGCGCGCTGGCACACGGCGGGGCCGCGCTTCCACACGCTGTTCCTGCTGCTGCTCACCGGGCTCAACGGCGCCTTCCTGACCGGCGACCTGTTCAACCTGTTCGTGTTCTTCGAGATCCTGCTCGCCGCCTCCTATGGGCTCGTGCTGCACGGCTCGGGCACGGCGCGGGTGCGGGCGGGGCTGCACTATATCCCGATCAACCTCGTCGCCTCCTCGCTGTTCCTCGTCGGCGTCGCGGTGATCTATGGCGTGACCGGCACCCTGAACATGGCCGATCTCAGCCGGATCGTGCCGACGCTGCCGCCGGATTCGCGCACCCTCATGGAGGCGGGCGCGGCGGTGCTCGGCATCGCCTTCCTGGTCAAAGCCGGCATGTGGCCGCTCAGCTTCTGGCTGCCGACCACCTATGCCGCCGCCTGCGCGCCCGTCGCCGCCATGTTCGCGATCATGACCAAGGTCGGCATCTATGTGATCCTGCGGCTGTTCCTGCTGTGCTTCGGCGACGAGGCCGGCGCCTCGGAGGATTTCGGCGCCGCCTGGCTCTATTATGGCGGCATGGCGACGCTGCTCTTCGGCGGCATCGGCGTGCTCGCCTCGCAATCCATGCAGCGGCTCGGCGGCTATAGCGTGCTCATCTCCTCCGGCACGCTGCTCGCGGCCATCGGCACCGGCAACAGCGCGGTGATTTCAGGCGCGCTCTATTATCTCGTCGCCTCCACCTTCGCCATCAGCGCCTATTTCCTGCTGGTGGAACTGATCGAACGCGGCCAGGCCGCCGGCGCCGACGTGCTCGCGGTCACGCTGGAGATCTTCGGCGACCCGGAGGAGGATATCGAGGACGAGGACGAGGAGGTGGGCGTTGCCATTCCCGCCACCATCGCCGTGCTCGGCGGCGGCTTCGTCGCCTGCACCGCCGTGCTGGCCGGCCTGCCGCCGCTCTCCGGCTTCATTGGCAAGTTCGCCATGCTTTCGGCGCTGCTGAACGAGGCGGGCGAAATCCCCTTCGACCACTGGCTGTTCGTCGCGCTGCTGATGCTCTCCGGCCTTGCCACCCTCATCGCCATGACCCGCAACGGCATCCGCACCCTGTGGGTCCCGGCCGAGACGGACATTCCCCGCGTGCGCGCCATCGAGGCCATTCCGGTCGGGGTGCTGCTGCTGCTCTGCGCGGTGATGACCTTCGCCGGTGGCCCGACCATGCGCTACATGGAGGCCACCGCACAGATCCTCTACTGGCCGAGCGAATATGCGCGCGACGTGCTCGGCAGCCAGCCGGTGGGCCATAACACGAGCGATCCGCGGTCCAGCGGCCACGGCCCGTCCGGGCTCAGCGCGACGGGAGCCACGCCATGAACGGGCTGCGCCGCGTCATCCCCTACCCGCTGCTGTTTCTCGCCCTGCTGGTCATGTGGCTCTTGATGACGCAGAGCCTGTCGCTGGGGCAGCTTCTGCTCGGCGCCGTGGTGGCGCTGGGCGGCTGCTGGGCCATGACCGCGCTCGATCCGCCGCCGGCGCGGCTGCGCCGCCCCGCCGCCGCCGCGCGTTTGGCGGGGCGGGTGTTCGTCGATGTGTTCCGCTCCAATGTCGCGGTCGGCAGCATCATTCTCGGCAATGAGGACCGGCGCACCCATGCCGGCTTCATGCGGCTGAAGCTGGATCTGAAAAGCCCCTATGGTCTGGCCATCCTCGCCATCGTGCTCACCTGCACGCCCGGTACGCAATGGGTGCGCTACGATCCTGCCACCGGGCTCCTGCTGCTGCATGTGCTCGATCTCGTCGACGACAAGGAGTGGGTGCGCACCATCAAGGGGCGTTATGAGGGGCTGCTGATGGAGATCTTCGAATGAGCGTCGCCATCCTCGGCTGGTCGATCACGCTGGCGCAGGTGCTGCTGACCCTCGCCATGGGCTGCGCCGCGCTGCGCTTCATTCGCGGCCCGCGCGCGCAGGACCGCATCATCGGCCTCGACACCTTCTATGTGAACGCCATGCTGCTGCTGGTCACGCTCGGCATCCGCAGTGGCACCACGCTCTATTTCGAGGCGGCGCTGGTCATCGGCCTGCTCGGCTTCGTCGGCACGGTGGCGCTGGCCAAGTTCCTGATGCGCGGCGAGGTGATCGAATGAGCGCCGCTCCCGACCTGCCGCTCTGGGCGGCGATTCTCGTCTCGTTCTTCGTCGTCACCGGCGCGCTGGTGACGCTCATCGGCTCCATCGGCCTGTGGCGCCTGCCGGATTTCTACGCCCGTCTGCACGCCCCCTCGCTCGGCGCCACGCTGGGCACCGGGGCTATGCTGATCGGGTCGATCATCTGCTTCTCCGTGCTGCAGCAGCGGCCGCTGATCCACGAGGTGCTGATCGGCCTGTTCGTCACCATCACCACCCCGGTGACGCTGATGCTGCTCGCCAGCGCCTCACTCTATCGCGACCGGGTGGAAGGCAACGACGCCGCGCCCAAGGAAGACCCGGCGCCGACCGAGCTATAGACGCCTCAGCGGCGCGGATCGTCCGGCTTCTTCGGCCTGCCGTCCGCCGAGCCATCCACCGTGTTCAGCGTCTCGGGTGCGAAGCGGCCGCCATCGCGCCGGGCGGGCTCGCCATCGGCCGGGGAATTGTCGTTGTCCACCTCGTCCAGCGGCGGAGTCAGCGGGTTCGACACCGCCGTGGTGCGGTCATCGAGCACGGCGTCGACATTGGCGGGGTCGACGACGACGGGGTTCTGGTCGAGCGTGCGGGGATCGCGCACCATCTTACGGCCTCCATGAGTGTTGCCAGAGGCAACAAGCGCGGACGCCTGCGGTTCCCTGATCTCCCCGCCGGAGTAACGGCTCAGGCGTGGAACAGCCGCCGGTACAGCGTGGACCGGTTGACGCCCAGCCGGCGCGCGGCCTGCGAGACGTTGCCGCCGCACGCTTCCACCGCCTGGCGCATCGCCTCCACGGTGAGCGCGTCGAGCGTGCCGGCCGGCGGCGAGGCGGCGGGCGCCGCGAGAATGTCCGGCGGCAGCATGTCCTCGCCCACCGGGCGGAACGGGTCGGCGAGCGCCGCCAGCGCCTTGAGCGTGCCGGCCAGCTGGCGGAAATTGCCCGGCCAGTCATAGGCGGCGAGCCGCGCCTCGCACCCCTCCGACAGCGTCAGGCGCTCATCCGCCACCAGCCGGCTCCACAGCGCGCGGACGATTGCCGCCCGGTCCGGCAGGCGGCGCAGCGGCGGCAATTCGACGGTGTAATGGGCGATGCGGAAATACAGGTCCTGGCGGAAGCTGCCGGCCTCCACCAGCAGGCGCAGGTCGCGATGGGTGGCGCAGAGCAGCGCCACGTCGATCTTCACCGGCCGGCCGCCGCCGAGCGGGGCGACCTCGCGCTCCTGCAGCACCCGCAACAGGCGCGATTGCAGCGCCAGCGGCATGTCGCCGATCTCGTCGAGAAACAGAATGCCGCCATCGGCCTCGCGCAGCAGGCCGCGCCGCCCCTGCCGGCGCGCGCCGGTGAAGGCGCCGTCCTCATAGCCGAACAGTTCGGATTCGATCAGCGTTTCGGGAATGGCGGCGCAGTTGACCGCCACGAAGGGCCCGCCGGCGCGGGCGCTCTGGCGGTGAATCTCGCGCGCCGCCATCTCCTTGCCGGTCCCGGTCTCGCCGCGGATCAGCACCGGCACGTCCGCCGCCACCATGCGCACCGCGCGGCCGAGCGCCGCCCGCTCCTCCGCCCCGAGCAGCGGCCCCTCCTCGCGCGGCACGCGGGGACGCGGCGCCGGCTGCGGCCGGGTGCGGGCGCCCTCGAAGCGACCAAACAAGGTGCGCCCGCCCGGCTGGCGCAAGGCGTGGGTGTCGCCGTCCGAGCCTGGCAGACGTTCCAGCAATTCGCCGGCGCGCTTTTCGCCCAGCGCCGACCAGTCGGCGCCGACAAGGCCGAGCCCGGCGCGATTGGCCGCCACCAGCCGGTCGTCCTCGAACACCAGCACGCCTTCGCGCGAGGTGCCGAGCAGCGCCCGGTCAGCCTGCAGGCGCAGCACCCGGCGGTCGGAAAAGCCCTCGTCGAAGAAACGGTGCTCGATCTGCTCCACCGCCAGCCGCACGAGGCCGAGCGCGTGGCGATGGTCCACCGCCGCCGGGCCGGACATGTCGAGCGCACCCACCGTGTGGCCATAGGGGTCGAGGATCGGCGCGGCCGAGCAGCTGAGAATGGCGTGCGGGTCGTAATAATGCTCGCCGCCATGCACCGCGATCGGCCGGCCTTCCACCAGCGCCGTGCCCACCGCATTGGTGCCGGTGGAGCTTTCGCCCCACAGCACGCCGGGCCGCAGCGCCACCTGCGCCGCGCGCGCGGCGAAATCGGCATTGCCGAGCGCGTCGAGGATCATCCCCTCCGCATCGGTGAGAATGACCACACAGCCGGTCTGCATCGCGTCGGCATAGAGGCTTTCCACCTCCGGCCGGCACAGCCGGCGCAGCCGCTCATGCCGCTCGGCAATGGCGCTGAGTTCATGCGCGGTCAGCGGTTCAAGGCGCGGCAGGGCGGCATTGTCGAGCCCACGCTCCGCGCAGCGCTTCCAGGAACGCAGGATCGGCTCGGGCAGCAGCGCCGCCAGCGGGCGGTCGTGCAGACCCTGCTGGAAGAACTGCCGGCGCGCGGCCAGCACGGCACGCGGCGAGACCTCTTGGCGCATGCGATCCTCCCGGAGTGTTGCAAAATGCCACACATGTCGCAGGTCTTGTTGTTCTTTCCGACAGTTTCTACCAAGTTTTCCGGCGGCGTCTATCGGTAGAATCCTCACGCCATCGCGAGTACTGAGCTAAAGTGAGGTATTTCAATATTTTGCCGTGTCGCAACGACGATTTTGTGCGTTGCGATAAGCAGGCTGGCACGGGCGGTGCAATCTTGAGTGTCCCTATCAGGGAGGATCCAATGAACAAGCCAGAACTCGCCATCACCAAGCAGTCCCCGTTCAAGGCCCGCTACGGCAATTTCATCGGCGGCCAGTTCGTCGAGCCGGTGTCCGGCCGCTATTTCGACAACACCTCGCCGGTGACCGGCGGCAAGATCTGCGAAGTCGCGCGCTCGGAAGCCGCCGACATCGACAAGGCGCTCGACGCCGCCCATGCCGCCAAGGCCGCCTGGGGCAAGACCTCGGCCGCCGAACGGGCGTTGATCCTCAACAAGATCGCTGACCGCATGGAGGAAAATCTCGACCTCCTCGCGCTGGCCGAGACCTGGGACAACGGCAAGCCGATCCGCGAGACGACGGCGGCCGACATTCCGCTCGCCATCGACCACTTCCGCTATTTCGCCGGCGCGGTGCGCGCGCAGGAAGGCGGCATCAGCGAGATCGACCACGACACCATCGCCTATCACTTCCACGAGCCGCTCGGCGTGGTCGGGCAGATCATCCCGTGGAACTTCCCCATCCTGATGGCGGTGTGGAAGCTGGCCCCGGCGCTCGCCGCCGGCAACTGCGTGGTGCTGAAGCCCGCCGAGCAGACCCCGTCCAGCATCCTGGTGCTGGTGGAACTGATCGCCGACCTGCTGCCCCCGGGCGTGCTCAACGTGGTCAACGGCTTTGGCCTTGAGGCCGGCAAGCCGCTCGCCAGCTCCAACCGCATCGCCAAGATCGCCTTCACCGGCGAGACGACGACGGGTCGGCTGATCATGCAGTATGCCAGCCAGAACCTCATCCCCGTCACGCTGGAACTGGGCGGCAAGTCGCCGAACATCTTCTTCAACGATGTGGCGGCCGAGGATGACGACTTCTTCGACAAGGCGATCGAAGGCTTCGTCATGTTCGCGCTCAACCAGGGCGAGGTCTGCACGTGCCCGAGCCGCGCGCTGATCCAGGAAAGCATCTATGACCGCTTCATGGAGAAGGCGCTGAAGCGGGTGGAAGCCATCATCCAGGGCTCGCCGCTCGACCCGGCGACGATGATCGGCGCCCAGGCCTCCTCCGAACAGCTGGAGAAGATCCTCTCCTATATCGACATCGGCAAGCAGGAAGGCGCCGAGGTTCTCATCGGTGGCGAGCGCAACAATCTCGGCGGCGACTTCGCCGGCGGCTTCTATGTGAAGCCCACCGTGTTCAAGGGCCACAACAAGATGCGGATCTTCCAGGAGGAGATCTTCGGCCCGGTCGTCTCGGTGACCACCTTCAAGGACGAGGCGGAAGCGCTGTCCATCGCCAATGACACGCTCTACGGCCTCGGCGCCGGCGTGTGGACCCGCGACGGCAACCGCGCCTACCGCTTCGGCCGCGCCATCGAGGCCGGCCGCGTGTGGACCAACTGCTACCACGCCTACCCCGCCCATGCGGCGTTCGGTGGCTACAAGCAGTCGGGCATCGGCCGCGAGAACCACAAGATGATGCTCGACCACTACCAGCAGACCAAGAACATGCTGGTCAGCTACTCCCCGAAGAAGCTCGGCTTCTTCTGAGGCCAGGGCGCCCTCGCCGTCCCTCATGGCCGGGCTTGACCCGGCCACCCAGGCTTAACGACCCGCAGGCAGCAGGCAGGGTCCCTGGACCAATCCCGGGGATGAGGAAGCGGGGGCGCCCCCCCCATCGTCCCCGGGTATGTCCCGGGGATCGGGGACCGCCATGGGGTGACGCGCCATGTCACTTCGCCCTCACTGCCAGGGGGACCGGCCTGCGTGCTTCGAGACGCGGCGCGGCCTGCCGCTCCTCAGCATGACGAGGATTTAGGGTGGCGCCGTCTCGGACTACCTCGTCATCCTGAGGTGCCCGGTCCCGCCGGGCCTCGAAGGACGCACCACCTCTCCGCTTCTCTCTTCGCATGGAAACGCGCCCCTCACGCCGTCCTCCGCCGAGCCGGCACCGCTTCACCGCTTTCTCCGGCGTTGACCCGGTCCTGCCGGCGCCCCACCTCTCACTCGGATGTTCAGTCCCCGGGATGAGGGACAGGAAGGGAGCCCCCATGGACACGCAGACCGCGCCGCCGCCCGCCACCGACGCCACCATCCCCCGCGTTCTCGCCACCGAGGCGGCGCTGGCGCTGATCGAAACCTTGAAGGCGCAGCATGGGCCGCTGCTGTTCCACCAGTCCGGCGGCTGCTGCGATGGGTCCTCCCCTATGTGCTACGCCCAGGGCGACTACATGCTCGCCGACCGCGACGTGCGGATGGGCGTCATCGGCGGCGCGCCCTTCTATATGAGCCCGTCGCAGTTCGAATATTGGCAGCACACCCAGCTCATCATCGACGTGGTGCCGGGGCGCGGCGGCATGTTCAGCCTGGAGAACGGGCGCGACGTGCGCTTCCTCACCCGCTCGCGGCTGTTCACCGATGACGAGCTGGACCGCCTCGCCCCGCTCGCCTACGGCCCGGACGCCTGAGCGCGGAGGGTCCACAGCAAGTCCCGCAAAAGTGCGTAGCGGTTTTTTGGGAGGACTTGCGTCTGATCAGGCAGTTAGAACCGTTCCGGTGAATGCGAAGTCACCGTAACGGTTCTAGCGCGGCGTCAGCGCCGTCACCGCCAGCGCGGTGGCCGCCGCCCGGTTCTCGACGCCGATCTTGGCGTAGATCTGTTCCAGATGCTTGTTCACCGTGCGCGGCGACAGGCCGAGAATCTCGCCGATATCCCGGTTGGCCTTGCCGCGCGCCAGCCACACCAGCACCTCCGCCTCGCGCAGCGTCAGATTGAGCTTGGATTTCAGCACCTGCTCCGGCGGAATGCCGGAATCCTCGACAATGCGCAGCAGCAGCTCCTCCGGCCCGATCTGCCCGACATAGGACAGCTTCAGCCGCCGCGGCGAACCTTCGACCGACACTTCCACCGCCGCCATCTCGCCGTCGGTGCCATCCCCGTTGCGCCCCTCCAGCCAGCGCCGCACCGGCTCCGGCAGGGTGAAGCTGTCGCCCGGCGCGGCGGCGCTGAGCGCGGTCAGCAGCGTGGTCGCCTGCGGCGTCGACCACAGGACGCGCCCGGCGCGATTGGCCGAGAGCAGATAGCGCCCGGCGGCATCGAGCGCGGCGCGGGCGCTGTGGGTCTGCCGCGCATTGGCGAGATGCACGCGGATGCGGGCGATCAGCTCGTCCGGCGCGATCGGTTTGGTCACATAATCCACCCCACCGGCCTCGAGCCCCTTCACGATCTGCTCTGTTTCCGACAGGCCGGTCATGAAGATCACCGGCACATGCGCCACCGCCTTGTTGCGCTTGAGCTGCCGGCAGGCCTCGAATCCATCCATCCCCGGCATGATCGCGTCCATCAGGATCACGTCGGGGGTGATGCGTTCGACCAGCGCCAGCGCGTTGGCGCCCTCGGTGGCGACCAGCACGGTGGTCCCCGCCGCCTCCAGCGCATCGGTGAGCAGGCTGAGTGTTTCCGGCGAATCGTCCACCACAAGGACGATGTCGCGGCGCTCCACGCTAGGCATCATTGGCGCGCATCGCCTCCAGGACGGACATGTATTGCTTGAGATCGAAGGTTTCCATCAGCTCGCGCATATGGGCGACGAAGGCCTTGCTGTCGGGCGAGGCGCTTTCGATCTCCCGCAGCTTGGCCTGGATGCCGCGCACATAGCCGATCTCCCCCAGCTTCATCAGATCGTCGAGATGCACCCCGGCCGGTGCCCGCAATTCGCCCGGCTTGGCGGCCTCGCCGGCGGCCAGCGCCGCGAGTTCGCCATCGCCCACCCATTCGAGGTCGAGCAGCGCCGCCATCTTTTCCAGCAGCGTGCGCAGATGCACCGGCTTGACCAGATGGTCGTCATGCTGGGCGAGGCCATCGCCATGGATTTCCCCGGCATTGGCCGAGATCATGATGATGCGCAGCCGGCCGAAGCCCTCGTCGCGCAGCTGCCGCACCACCTCCCAGCCATTCAGCCCCGGCATGGAGATGTCGAGCAGCAGCAGGTCCGGCTCCCATTCGCGCACCATGTCCAGCGCCTGCACCCCATCGGCGGCGGCGAGCACGGTGAAGCCAAGCGGCACCAGCAATTCATGCATGAGGTCGCGATGGGCAATGTCGTCATCGGCCACCAGCACGGTGCGGCGCGGGCCGGTATAGCCGGCGATATGGCGGTGCTGGATCGGGCCGAGGCGCGAGGGATTGGTCACCTCCGACAGCATCATCTTGACGCGGAAGACGCTGCCCTCCCCCGGCGCCGATTTGAGCGCGATCTCCCCTCCCATGATCTCGGTGAGCAGCTTGGTGATGGTGAGGCCGAGGCCGATGCCGGCGGTGGAATAGGTGCCCGCCCGCTCCCCGCGCTCGAACGGCTCGAAAATGCGCTTGTGGTCGGCGGCGGGAATGCCGATGCCGCTGTCCTCGATCTCGAACTCCGCCACCTGGTTGCGATAGGAAACGCGCAGCGCCACCCGGCCGCGATCGGTGAACTTGATGGCATTGGACAGCAGGTTGATGAGGATCTGCCGCAGCCGCTTCTCGTCGGTGAACACCACGGCCGGCAGGCGATCCGGCCGCACATAGACGAAATCGATGCCCTTGGCGGTGGCCTGCAGCCGGAACATGTCGACCAGCTGGTCGAGAAACTCGCCGATCCGCACCTCGTCGCGGGTGAGATAGAGCCGGCCCGCCTCGATCTTGGAAATGTCGAGCAGCCCGTCGATCAGGCCGGAGAGATGCTCGGCCGAGCGGCGCACCACGCGGATGGCGTCGCGCCGGTGCGGGGGAATGGCGACATCGCGCTCCAGCAGCTGGGCATAGCCGAGAATGGCGTTGAGCGGGGTGCGCAGCTCATGGCTGATGCCGACGACATAGCGGCTCTTGGCGAGATTGGCGGCCTCGGCGGCTTCCTTGGCCTTTTGCAGCTTGGCGTCGGTGCGCTTATGCGCCTCGATCTCGCGCATCAGCAACGCAGTCTGGCGGTTGCTCTCCTCCTGCGCCACCCGCCGGCTTTCCTGCGCCAGCACGAACAGCCAGGCGGCGACGCCGGCGATGATGAGCAGGATGAAGTAGAGCGTGAACAGCACATTGCCGACCGTCTCCGCCTGGTCCGGCGGGGCGAAGGTCGACTGGAAATAGATCACCCCCAATATGCCGCCGATGACGGTCGCCAGCAGTGCCATCACCCCGATATAGTGGCCGAGGCGCGAATTGAGCTGCGCCACCATCCAGCCCGGCAGCGTCGCCCGCAGCGCCGCCAGAATCTGGTCGGGAAAGCGCGCCTCCTCCTTGCAGCGATCGTTGCAGCGCGCATCGAGCGAGCAGCACAGCGAGCAGATCGGCCCGGCATAGACCGGGCAGTGCGCCATGTCCTCCGGCTCGAATTTGTGCTCACAGATGCAGCATTTGAGCGTGTGGCGCGCTTCCCAGTTCTTCGCCGTCCGCCGCGCGATGTAGTAGCGCCCGCCCGTGGCATAGGCGATGCCGGCGGCGGTGACGAAGGATACCACCAGAGCGAGGAACGGCGCGAAGGCCTTCAGCGTCGGGCCGAGAAAGCCGGCGAAGGCGATGACGCCCACCAGCGTGCCCGCCAGCAGCGCGCCGACGCCGACGGGGTTGATGTCGTAGAGATGCGCCCGCTTGAACTCGATGCCCGGCGGGCTCCAGCCCATCGGCTTGTTGACCACGAGATCCGCCACCAGCGCCGCCACCCAGGCCACCGCGACGATGGCATAGAGGCCGAGGATCTGCTCCAGCACCTTGTAGATGCCGAGTGCCATCAGCATCAGCGCGATGGTGACGTTGAACACCAGCCACACCACCCGGCCCGGATGGCTGTGGGTCAGGCGGGAGAAGAAGTTCGACCAGGCGATCGAGCCCGCATAGGAGTTCGTCACATTGATCTTCAGCTGGGCGAGGATGACGAACACCCCGGTGAAGGCCAGCGCCACCTCGGGCGAAAACACGGTTTTGAACGCCACCAGATACATCTGAGTGGGCTCGGCCGCATGCAGAAACGGGATGCCCTGCGTGACGGCGAAATAGGCCAGAAACGAACCGCCCAGCATCTTGATGCCGCCGGGGATGATCCAGCCCGGCCCCGCGCTCAGCAGCGCCACCCACCACAGCGCATTGCGCCGCGCCTCGGTGCGCCCCGGCGCGCGGCGCGGCAGAAAGCGCAGGAAATCGACCTGCTCGCCGATCTGCGCCACCAGCGCGAACACCACCGTGGTCGCCGTGCCGAACAGCACGAGATCGAAGGAACCGTCGGGATGGCCGAAGCGACCGGTATAGGCGGTCCAGCCGGCGAAAGGGTCGTTGTCGAGGGCGAGGATGAAGACGAAGGGAATGATGTTCAGCACCAGCCAGACCGGCTGGGTCCAGAGCTGGAACCGGCTGATGAAGGTGATGCCGTGCGTCACCAGCGGGATCACCACCAGGGCGCTGATAAAATAGCCCACCATCAGCGGGACGCCGAAGCACATTTCCAGCGCCAGCGCCATGATCGCCGCCTCGATGGCGAAGAACAGATAGGTGAAGGAGGCGTAGATCAGCGAGGTCAGCGTCGAGCCGATATAGCCAAAGCCCGCGCCGCGGGTCAGCAGGTCAATATCGACGCCGAACTTGGCGGCGTAATAGCTGATCGGCAGGCCGGCGGCGAAGATGACGACGCAGACGACGAGGATCGCCGCCACCGCATTGGGAAAGCCATAAGCCAAGGTGATGGCGCCGCCGATCGCCTCCAGCGCAAGGAACGACACCGCGCCGAGCGCGGTATTGGCAACCCGCAGCGCCGACCAGCGCCGCGCGCTCTTGGCCGTGAAGCGGAGCGCGTAATCTTCCAGCGTCTCGTTGACGACCCACTGATTGTAGCGACGCCGAACGCGAACGATCTTCTGCTCCGCCGCCATGGGGGTGTGCCTCGCCGTGCCAACGCCAGACATGCTTCCGTGCCCACCCTCCCCAGGGATTTTCTTGTTTGTTGCACCGCGACGGCGGCGGGCTGCCACCCGCACCGACGCCACCCCCAAGCATAAATCATTCCACACGCGGGAGAGGCCGAAGACAGATTATCGCAGCGATAGATCCTGCATTTGATTACCCCTACCTTCGTCATCATAGCATTAAATGCCCAATAATCAGGCTAGTTAGCGTCGGCTCCGTCCACTTTTCCTACACATACCTCGCGCGCGCGCGAAAAAATCTACTCGGCGCGAGGGAAAAACCTCCGCGCCGGAAACATGATCCCATTCTCGCCTTCACTGTGCGGGAAGCGCGGCTATTCCCCTATACGTCAATCGACGTATTGCTGCATCGCGACATCGACCGCCACGATCCGGCCAATGCAAGCACAAGAGAAGCTTGTTGAGGCCACGTCAAACCCGTGGAGGGGAATCGTATGTTTTCGAAGAATGATCCGTCGAACACGTTTTCAGCGACGCGGCGCAAGCTCTTGATGGGTATTGCCGCGCTCCCGGCCGTACCTGTTCTTGCGTCCACCGGCCTTTTTTCAACCCCGGCACAGGCCCAGGCCCCGGCGACATCGGCGGTGAACACCACCGGCCTCGCCGTGACCGACACGGAAGTCACCGTCGGCATCCTGCATTCCGTCACCGGCACCATGGCGATTTCCGAGACCGGCTCGGTGCAGGCGGAAAAGCTGGCGATCGAGCAGATCAACGCCATGGGCGGTGTGCTCGGCCGCAAGATCAAGTTCATCCAGGAAGACGGCGCCTCCGACTGGCCGACCTTCGCGGAGAAGGCCAAGAAGCTGCTGGTCAACGACAAGGTCGCGGCCATCATGGGCTGCTGGACCTCGGCCTCGCGCAAGGCGGTGCTGCCGGTGGTCGAGCAGTATAACGGCATGCTCTACTACCCGACCTTCTACGAAGGTCTGGAGCAGTCCAAGAACGTCATCTACACCGGCCAGGAGGCCACGCAGCAGATTCTCGCCGGCCTCGACTGGGTGCAGAAGACCAAGGGCGGCAAGACCTTCTACCTCATCGGCTCGGACTATATCTGGCCGCGCACCTCGATGAAGATCGCCCGCAAGCACATCGAAGGGCATCTCAAGGACTCCTCGGTCGTCGGCGAGGAATACTTCCCGCTCGGCCACACCCAGTTCAACTCGGTCATCAACAAGATCAAGCTGAAGAAGCCGGACGTGATCTACGCCGCCGTCGTCGGCGGTTCCAACGTCGCCTTCTACAAGCAGCTCAAGGCCGCCGGTATCGACCTCAACAAGCAGACGCTGCTGACCATCTCCGTCACCGAGGACGAGATCGACGGCATCGGCGGCGAGAACTTCGCCGGCGCCTATAGCTGCATGAAGTACTTCCAGTCGCTCGACAACCCGAACAACAAGGACTTCGTCGCCGCCTTCAAGAAGATGTGGGGCGAGAAGACCGTGATCGGCGACGTGACGCAGGCCGCCTATCTCGGCCCGTGGCTGTGGAAATTCACCGTCGAGAAGGCCGGCTCCTTCGACATCGACAAGATCGCCGAGGCCTCGGCCGGCATCGAGTTCACCAAGGCGCCGGAAGGCTATGTGAAGATTCACCCGAACCATCACCTCTGGTCGAAGACCCGCGTCGGCCTCGCCCAGCCGGACGGCCAGTTCAAGGTGGTGTTCGAGACCCCGGACTTGATCGAGCCCGATCCGTTCCCCAAGGGCTACCAGTGATCGGCTGACGCTCCCACCCGGAGAGGGCCATGCGCCCTCTCCGGGACTTCATGCCGTTGATGCCAAGAGCGCGCTCGCGCGCCCGCCGGGGGATTCCTGAATGTTCGCTGACTATTCGCTGGCCGAGCTTGGCTCGATTTTCGTGATGCAGGGCTTTGCCGGCCTCATCCTGTTCTCGGTCTTCGTGCTCATGGCGCTCGGCCTCGCCATCATCTTCGGCCAGATGGGCGTCATCAACATGGCGCATGGCGAGTTCATGATTCTCGGCGCCTATGTCACCTATTTCACCTCGCAATTCTTCCTGAATTATCTGCCCGGCCTGTTCGGCGCCTACTTCTTTCTCGCCATGGTGCTCGCCTTCCTCGCCGCCGGCGCGCTCGGCATGGCGGTGGAATGGCTGATGATCCGGCGATTGTACAAGCGCCCGCTCGACACACTGCTCGCCACCTGGGGCCTCAGCCTCATTCTCCAGCAGGTCTACCGCTCCGTGTTCGGCCCGCGCGAAGTGGGCGTGGAGTTGCCGAACTGGATGATGGGCTCGATCTCGCTCACCGACTCGATCGAAGTGCAGATCAACGGCCTGTTCGTCATGGGCCTCACCATCGCCATCACCGTGGCCGTCGCCCTGCTGATGTACAAGTCGGCCTGGGGCAAGCAGGTGCGCGCCGTGGTGCAGAACCGCGTCATGGCCGGCGCCGTCGGCATCAATACCGAGAAGATCGACCGCTACACCTTCGGCCTCGGCTGCGGCATCGCCGGCGTGGCCGGCTCGGCCTTCACCATGATCGGCTCGACCGGCCCGACCTCCGGCCAGCTCTACATCGTCGACACCTTCCTGGTCGTCGTCTTCGGCGGCGCGCAGAGCCTGCTCGGCACCATCGCCTCCGCATTCACCATCTCGCAGGCCCAGTCGACCATGGAGTTCTTCCTCTCCGGTTCGATGGCCAAGGTCCTCACGCTGCTCGGCGTGGTCATCATCCTGATGCTGCGGCCGCAGGGCCTGTTCGTCATCAAGGTCCGTCGCTGAGGAGGCGCATATGAGCAAGTCATCCGGCCGCACCTTCTTCCTGCGCCCGCAGGACATGATCGGGATCGCGATCCTGGCCTTCATCCTCCTCGTCGTGCTTCCGCTGGCGCTGGACAATTTCCGCCTGCAATTCGTCGGCAAATACCTCACCTACGCCTTCGTCGCGCTCGGCCTGGTGCTGTGCTGGGGCTATGCCGGCATCCTCTCGCTCGGCCAGGGCGTGTTCTTCGGTCTCGGCGGCTACTGCATGGCCATGTTCCTCAAGCTGGAAGCCTCCAGCGTGGAGAACACCAAGATCCAGACCACGCCCGGCATTCCGGACTTCATGGACTGGAACCAGATCACTGCCCTGCCCTGGTTCTGGGAGCCCTTCAAGAGCTTCACTTTTTCCACCGTCGCCGTCGTGCTGGTGCCGGCCTTCTTCGCCCTCATCCTCGGCTTCGCCCTGTTCAAGCGGCGTGTGGGCGGCGTGTATTTCGCCATCATCACCCAGGCGCTCGCCGCGATCATGACCATCCTGATCATCGGCCAGCAGGGCTATACCGGCGGCATCAACGGCATCACCGATCTGCGCACCCTGCACGGCTGGGACATCCGCACCGACAGCGCCAAGACGATCCTGTATTTCGTCTGCGTCGGCCTGCTGCTCGCCTGCATCCTGCTGGCCTTCTACGTGAAATCGTCCAAGCTCGGCCGCATCCTCGTCGCCATGCGCGACAAGGAGGACCGCGTCCGCTTCTCCGGCTACGACGTCGCCAGCTTCAAGATCTTCGTCTTCTGCCTGGCGGCGGCGCTGTCGGGCATTGGCGGGGCCATGTTCGCGCTGCAGGTCGGGTTCATGTCGCCGTCCTTCGTCGGCATCGTGCCGTCGATCGAGATGGTGATCTACACCGCGGTGGGCGGGCGCCTGTCCATCCTCGGCGCCATCTACGGCACGCTGCTGGTGAACTGGGCCAAGACCTCGTTCTCCGAGAGCTTCCCGGAACTCTGGCTGTTCGGCCTCGGCGGCCTGTTCATCGCCGTCGTGCTGATCTTCCCGAACGGCATTGCCGGCCTCTGGCAGAGCTACATCGCCCCGCGCCTCGGTCCGCTCTTCGGCGGCGCGACCCGCCGGACGCCCCCCGCCGCGACGCCGCCCGCCGCACCGTCCCCCGGGACGGCCGCCCCCGCCGCCGCCGAATAGGAGCCGGAGCCATGAACAGCCAAGTCATCACCGACTCCATGAACAAGGACTTCGTCCTGGCGGTGGAAGGCCTCACCGTTTCGTTCGACGGGTTCAAGGCGGTCAACGACCTGTCCTTCTATGTCGACGAGAACGAGATCCGCGTCATCATCGGCCCCAATGGCGCCGGCAAGACCACGGTGCTCGACCTCATCTGCGGCCGCACCAAGGCCACCACGGGCTCGATCCGGTTCAAAGAGCGCGAGCTGACCCGGATGAAGGAGCACGAGATCGTCCGCGCCGGGGTCGGGCGCAAGTTCCAGAACCCGTCGATCTATGAAGACCTCACCGTCTTCGAGAACCTGGAAATCTCCTACCCCAAGGGCCGCTCGGTACCGGGCGCGCTGACCTTCCGCCGCGACCGGGCAGTGAAGGAGCGGGTGCAGGAAGTGGCTGAGACCATCTTCCTCGCCGACCAGCTCGACCAGCGCGCCGAATATCTCTCGCACGGCCAGAAGCAGTGGCTGGAGATCGGCATGCTGCTGATCCAGGACCCGGAACTCCTGATGCTCGACGAGCCGGTGGCCGGCATGAGCGTCTCCGAGCGCAAGAAGACCGCCGAACTGCTCAACACCATCATCAAGAACCGCTCGGTGATCGTGATCGAGCACGACATGAAGTTCGTCGAGGACATCGCCCACAAGGTGACGGTGCTGCACCAGGGCAAGATTCTCTCGGAAGGCTCCATGGCCAAGGTCCAGGCGGACCCGAAGGTCATCGAAGTCTATCTCGGCCATTGAGAGGGGCGGATCATGCTGAACGTATCCAGGCTGCACGTCTCCTATGGCGAGAGCGAGGTTCTGCACGGCCTCAACTTCACCGTGGCGCCGAACGAGATCATCGCCATCATGGGCCGCAACGGCATGGGCAAGACCACGCTCATGAAGTCGCTCATGGGCATCGTGCCGACCAAGAGCGGCGCGGTGAGCGTCGGCGACACCGACATCACCCGGCTGAAGAGCTATGAGCGCGTCAAGAACGGCGTCGCCTATGTGCCGCAGGGCCGCATGATCTTCTCCACCATGACGGTGCAGGAGAACATCGAGACCGGCCTCATCCCGCGCGGCGAAAGCAAGGTGCCGCCCGACATCTACGAGCTGTTCCCGGTGCTCCTCGAAATGAAGGGCCGGCGCGGCGGCAACCTCTCCGGCGGCCAGCAGCAGCAGCTCGCCATCGCCCGCGCGCTCGCCACGGCACCGAAGGTGCTGCTGCTCGACGAGCCGACCGAGGGCATCCAGCCCTCCATCATCCGCGACATGGCCCGCACGCTGAAGCGCATCCGCGACGAGCGCGGCCTGTCCATCGTGGTGTCGGAGCAGGTGCTGTCCTTCGCCCTCGACATCGCCGACCGCGTGCTGGTGATCGAGAACGGCGAGATCGTCCACGAGGACAGGCGCGCCGATGTGGACGAGGCCAAGGTCGCCCGATTCCTGTCGGTCTGAGCCCCGCCGGACCGCTCCACCCGCCTTTACCGCTTGCCCAAGATCCCAGCTTGTCCACGGGGAGTGAGACGCATGACCGAGACGCTTATCAAAGTCGATCTGAACCAGTCGGCCTACGACAACGACATGGTTCACAACCGCTGGCACCCGGACATTCCGATGGTGGCCTGGGTGAAGCCGGGCGACGATTTCATCGTCGAGACCTATGACTGGACCGGCGGCTTCATCAAGAACAACGATTCCGCCGACGATGTGCGCGACATCGACCTGTCGATCGTGCACTTCCTCTCCGGCCCCATCGGCGTGAAGGGCGCCGAGCCGGGCGACCTCCTGGTGGTCGACCTGCTCGACATCGGCGCCATGCCGGACAGCCAGTGGGGCTTCAACGGCTTCTTTTCCAAGAAGAACGGCGGCGGCTTCCTCACCGACCATTTCCCGCTGGCGCAGAAGTCGATCTGGGACTTCAAGGGCATGTACACCTCCTCGCGCCATGTGCCGGGGGTGAACTTCGCCGGGTTGATCCATCCCGGCCTGATCGGCTGCCTGCCCGACCCGAAGCTGCTGGAGACCTGGAACACCCGCGAGCAGGCGCTGATCGACACCAACCCGACCCGCGTGCCCGCGCTCGCCGTGCCGCCCTTCGCCGCCACCGCCCATATGGGCCGGCTGACCGGCGACGCGCGTGACGCCGCCGCCGCCACCGGCGCGCGCACCGTGCCGCCGCGCGAGCATGGCGGCAATTGCGACATCAAGGACCTGTCGCGCGGCTCCAAGATCTACTTCCCCGTCTATGTCGAAGGCGGCGGCCTCTCCATGGGCGACCTGCACTTCTCGCAGGGCGACGGCGAGATCACCTTCTGCGGCGCCATCGAAATGGCCGGCTGGGTGCATCTCAAGGTCGAGGTGCTGAAGGGCGGCATGGCGAAGTACGGGATCAAGAACCCGATCTTCAAGCCCTCGCCGGTGACGCCGAACTACAAGGACTATCTGATCTTCGAGGGCATCTCGGTCGACGAAGCCGGCGGCCAGCACTATCTCGATGTGCACATCGCCTATCGCCAGGCCTGCCTCAACGCCATCGAGTATCTCAAGAAGTTCGGCTATTCCGGCGCACAGGCCTATTCCATCCTCGGCACCGCGCCGGTGCAGGGGCACATCTCCGGCGTGGTCGATATTCCGAATGCCTGCGCCACGCTGTGGCTGCCGACCGAGATCTTCGACTTCGACATCAACCCCACCGCGGCCGGACCGACGAAATTCCTCGACGGCTCCATCGATATGCCGCTGTCACCGGACCTTTGACCCCCTCTTACGTCCGGTGCATGCGGGGCGACGCAACGCGTCGCCCCGCTCCCTCTCAGGAAACGCCCAAGGGGTCGCGCTCAAGACCCGTACACAGGGACACGCCGATGCCCGTCTATGAATATGAATGCGACAGCTGCGGCGATTTCACCGCGATGCGGCCGATGAGCGAGTATCAGGCCCCGCAGCCCTGCCCGGATTGCGGCGCGATGGCCCCGCGCGTGATGCTCACCGCCCCGCATTTCTCCGGCATGTCGCGTGAGAGCCTCACCGCCCATGCCACCAATGAGCGCGCCAGCCACGCGCCGATGACCACGGGCGAATATGCGGCGAAGAAACACCCGTCGAGCTGTTCCTGCTGCTCGGGCGGCATGAAGAGCCGCTCGAAGAAATCCAAGACCGCCACCGCCGCGTCAGGCGCCAAGAGCTTCCCCTCCGCCCGGCCGTGGATGATCAGCCATTGAGGCCCTGAGCGCCCCTGCCGGACCGCAATCATCCCGGACGCGCCAAAGGCGCGATCCGGGATCACGCGGACATTGGCGAGCGATCCCGGTGCTCGCTGCGCTTGGCCGGGATGACGGCAGGATCAGACCCGCTCCCCTCACTCCCCGATCGCCACGCCCTCGCGGCGGGGGTCGGCGGCGCCGAGCAGCCCTTCAGGAGTGATCGCCACCGCCTGCACGCCTGAGGTCATCGTCCCGGTCTTCACGCTGAAGCCGAGAGCGGCGAGGCCGGGCGCCAGCGCCTCCGCCGCCGTTCCCGCCTCGATCTCCACCGCGTCGAAGCGCGCCAGCACGTTCGGCGCGGCGATGGCGTCGGGCAGGCTCATGCCCCAGTCGAGATGGGCGATCAGCGTCTTGGCGACATAGCCGATGATCTGGCTGCCGCCGGGCGAGCCCAGCGCCAGCACCGGGCGCCCCTCCTTCAGCACGATGGTCGGCGTCATCGAGGAGCGCGGCCGCTTGCCCGGCTCCACCCGGTTGGCCACCGGCACACCGTCCTTGTGCGAGCGGAAGGAGAAGTCGGTCAGCTCATTATTGAGCAGGAAGCCGCCCACCATCAGCCGCGACCCGAACCCCGCCTCGATGGTCGAGGTCATGCAGACGATGTTGCCCTGCGCGTCGACAATGGTGATCTGGGTGGTGGAGGGCAGTTCCGGCGCCAACCCGTCCGCCCGCTCCGGCGCCACCGAGGCGTGGTCCCAGGTCGGATTGCCCGGTGCGACCTCGGGCAGCGCGTCGTCGCCGGCCAGCAGCTTGGCCCGCTGGGCGAGATAATCGCGCGCCAGCAGCCCCTTGGTCGGCATCGGCACATAGTCGCTGTCGGCCATGTAGCGTTCGCGGTCGGCGAAGGCGAGGCGCGAGGCATCGGCGATGAGCCGCCACGCCTCGGGCGAGGTCGGGCCGAGCGCCTTCAGATCATAGGGCTCCAGCAGTCCAAGAATCTGGCCTAGGGTGAGTGCGCCGGACCCTGGCGGGCCCATGCCGCAGACCTCCAGGCCGCGATAGGCGCCGCACACGGGCGCGCGCTCCTTCACCCGGTAATCGGCGAGGTCTTCCTCGTCCAGCAGGCCGGGATTGGCCGCGCCGCGCACCGACGCGACAATCGCCGTTGCCAGCGCGCCGTCATAGAACGCCGCCGCGCCGCTGTTGCGCAGCAGGCGCAGCGTCTGCGCATAGGCCGGGTTCTTCAGCAGCGTGCCCGCCGTCAGCGGCACACCGGCGGCATCGAGGAAGTAGGCCTTTGCCGCGGGATCGCGCGCGAGCGTGTCGACATCGCCGGCGATCAGCCCGGCGAGGCGGGGCGAGACGGAAAAGCCGTTCTCCGCCCGCTCCAGCGCCGGAGCGAACAGCGCCTCCCAGCCGAGCTGGCCATAGCGGCGATGCACCGTCTCCAACAGCGCGGGCGTGCCCGGCGTGCCGACCGAGCGCCCGCCGACCACCGCTTCCATGAAGGCGAGCGGCTGGCCCTGCGCGTTCTGGAACAGGGTCGGCGTCGCCGCGCGCGGGGCGTTCTCGCGCCCGTCAAAGGTGGTGAGCGTGCCGGTCGCGGCGTCCCAATAGACCAGGAAGCCGCCACCGCCGAGGCCGGAGGATTGCGGCTCGACAAGGCCGAGCATCAGTTGAACCGCGACCATGGCGTCAACGGCGTTGCCGCCCGCGCGCAGCATCTGCGCGCCGGCCTCCGCCGCCAGAGGGTTGGCGGCCGTCACCATCCAGCGCGTGCCGGTGGCGGATTTGGGCGCGGCCGCGAGCGCACCCGCCGCCTCCGGCGCCCGCACGTCGGAAGCCTGCTGCGCCTGTAGCGGGCTGATCGCCAGCACCAGCGCGATAAGCCCTTGCCACAGCTTCATGTGAGCACCCTCCCCGTCTGCCGTGCACTCAAGATTGCGCGCCGTAACGCGATGTGAACAGCCGATTCCTGCCCCGCACTGCAACAAGCGCGTGACCTTTCCACGAATCGGTCTAAGCTTCAGTTGTCGTCAACAATCGAAAGGAGGTGATCCAGTGTCTGATCGTCTTGATCCGCGGTCGTCGGTATCCGTGACCTGGACGCTTGCCTCTTCTGAGGTTCGTTCCGCGTGATGCGATACGTCGCGCTGCCCTTCTAGGCAGTTACCGGACCGAACCGCGGTCTGACATGGGAAGGGCTGCCCTCGCGGGCAGCCCTTCTTTCTTGTATTCCCGCACCGCACCGCAAGGACTACTTTGCCGAAGCCGATCCTCATCTATATCGACGCCGATGCCTGCCCGGTGAAGGACGAGACCTATCGCGTCGCCGCCCGCCACCGGCTGAAGGTGTTTCTGGTCGCCAATTCGTGGATCGCCATCCCGCGCGACGCCGAGGTCGAGCGCGTCATCGTCGCCGCCGGGCCGGATGTCGCCGATGACTGGATCGTCGAGCGGGTGGAAGAAGGCGATCTCGTCATCACCGCCGACGTGCCGCTCGCCGCCCGGGTGGTCGCCAAGGGCGCGGAAGCCATCGGCCCGACGGGGAAACCCTTCACCGCCGCCTCCATCGGCATGCAGCTCGCCACCCGCAATCTGATGGCGGACCTGCGCGAAGCCGGCGAGATCACACGCGGGCCCCGCCCCTTCTCCCCGCGCGACCGCTCGGAATTTTTGCAATCGCTGGAACGCGCCATCCAACGTTTGAAACGAAAGGGCTTTGTGGCGGGTTGAAGGGCAGGAAACCAGGAGACGCCGATGCTGCAGGCCTGCCTCAACGGAGGGCGCGACCGCGCCTTCCATGCCTATACGCCGCTCACCCCCGCCGAGCTTGCGGCGGACGCCGCCGCCGTGGTCGCCGCCGGGGCGAGTGAACTGCACCTGCACCCGCGCGACGCTTCCGGCGCCGAGACGCTGGACCCCGCCCTCGTCGCCGCCGCGCTTGAGGCCATCCGGGCCCGCGTGCCGGATGTGCCCATCGGCCTGTCCACCCATGCCGGCATCGCCCCCGGCGGCGCGGGTCGGCTGAAGGCGGTGAACGCCTGGCAGGTGAAGCCGGACTATGTGTCGGTCAACCTCATCGAGGACGACGCGCCGGAGATGATCGCGCTCGCGCTGTCGCGCGGCATCGGCGTCGAGGCGGGGCTGTGGTCGGTGGCGGATACCGAGCGCTACATCGCGCTGCCCGAGGCGAAGAAATGCCTGCGCATTCTCATCGAGATCAACGAGCAGGATGTTGAGGAGGGGCTTGCCGTCGCCGCCGCCATCCGCAAGCTTCTGGCGCGGGCGAGCCTCGACGTGCCGGTGCTGCAGCACGGCTATGACGCCACCGTCTGGCCGCTCTATCAGGATGCGCTGATGCGCGGGCTCGACGGGCGCATCGGGCTGGAAGACGGCAAGCACCTGCCCGATGGCAGCGAGGCGGCGGACAATGCGGCGCTGATCAAGGCCGCCTTCCGCCTCGCCCGCGTGCCGCCGAACCTGCCGCCGGAAGCGGTGCCGCCGCTAGCGGGCTGAGAACATTCCCGCCGCCGAGATGCCTCAGCCGCCGACATACCTCAGCCACGCCGCGTCGGGATCATGTCCGCCACGCGCCGCTCGTCCGGGCGCTCGCTGCCGGCGAGCCCGGCCGCCACGCCGGCGCGGTCGGCCTCGGAGCGGTTCTGGCTCATCTTGCGCTTGCCCTCGATGCGGGAAATCGGCAGCCGCACCCCGACAATGCCGCGAAGCTGCGCGGCGACAAAGGCCTCCGGCGCGTCGCTCACCGCCCAGGGCTCGGCGCGCGGCTGCTCATACAGCGCGGTGAGCCGCGTCACCGCCTCCAGCAGTCGCGCGGGATCGTCGAAGAACTCGGGCACGCCATAGGCGTGCACCGCCTCGTAATTCCAGGTCGGCACGACTTTGCCGTGCTCGGCCTTGGCCGCGTACCAGCTGGGCGTGATGTAGGCGTCGAGCCCGGAAAAAAGCACCAGCGCCTCGCCGATCGGCGCCGCCTTCCATTGGCCATTGGCCCGGGCGAGATGGCCATAGAGCACGCCGTGCTCGCCCTCCCCCGCGTCGAGAAACAGCGGCAGCGGCGTCGCCATCAGCCCCTCGGCGGTGGCGGTAACCAGCGTCGCCAGCCGCGCCTCGCGCATGATGCTGTGCAGGACCGTGGGGTCGTCTTCGCGGAAGGCGGGCGGCGTATACATGGCGGACCCCGGCAGGGATAGCGGCTGCCGGCACTCTACAACCGGCCCGCCCCGCAGCCTATTTCATCGCGCCTATTTCATCTCCACTTCGACGAAGCTCATCGGCGCTTCGCCGGCATTGCGCACATCGTGGCGGATGCCGGCGGGGCGCGAATAGGCGGCCCCAGCCGCCATGGCGATTTGCGTCACCACCCCGTCAACATCGATTTCCATCAGCCCGTCGGTGACGAACACGATGGCATAGTCCATCGCGTGCTCGTGCCAGCCTGTGGTGGCGCCCGGCGCGAAATCCCAGCGGGTGATGCGCACGCGCGCATCGTCCGCCAGCTGGGTCGCGACGGCCGGAATGGTGCAGGCGAAGGCCATGAGGTCTATCCCGAGTTCCGCAGCCCGGCGGAGATGCCGTTAATGGTGAGCTGGATGCCTTGCAGCACCTTCTCGTCGGTATCGCTGGCGCGGTATTTGCGCAAGAGACCGACCTGCACATGGTTCAGCGGGTCGATATAGGGGAAGCGGGCGCGGATCGAGCGTTCCAGCAGCGGGTTGGAGCCGAGCAGGGCCGGCTGCTGCGAGATCGCCAGCAGCGCGTCGATGGCGCCCTGGTGCTCGGTGCGGATGCGGCCGAAAATGCTCTCGCGCAGTTCCGCATCCTCCACCAGCGCCGCGTAGCGCGAGGCGATGGCGATGGAGCTCTTCGACAGCACCATGTCCATGTTGGACAGCTGGGTGCGGAAGAACGGCCATTCCCGGTACATCTCCTGCAGCAGCGGCAGGCCGTCCGGGTGCGCGTCCAGCCACTGGCGCACCGCCGTGCCGAAGCCGTACCAGCCCGGCAGCATCAGCCGGCACTGCGCCCAGGAGAACACCCAGGGAATGGCGCGCAGATCCTCGATCCGCCGCGTCTTCTTGCGCGAGGCCGGACGCGAGCCGATGTTCAGGGTCGCGATCTCGTTGATGACGGTGGATTCCCAGAAATAATCCTCGAAGCGCGGGGTCTCGTAAACCAGCGCCCGATAGGCGGCGAAGGCGGCGTCGGAAAGCGCTTCCATCACGGTGAGATATTCCTCGCGCGGCGCCATGGCGTCGCCGGAGAGCAGCGTCGCCTCCATCGTCGCCGCCGCGAGGATTTCGAGATTGCCGCGCCCCACCGCCGGATTCGAGTACTTCGACGAGATGATCTCGCCCTGTTCGGTGATGCGGATCTGCCCCTGCACCGCCCCGCCCGGCTGGGCGAGGATGGCGTCGTAGCTCGGCCCGCCGCCGCGCCCGACCGAGCCGCCGCGCCCATGGAACAGGCGCAGCCGCACCCCATGGCGCTTGAATACCTCGATCAGCTCGATCTCGGCCTTGTAGAGCTCCCAGCCGGAGGTGAGGAAGCCGCCATCCTTGTTGCTGTCGGAATAGCCGAGCATCACCTCCTGCACGCCGCCGCGGCTGTCCACCAGCTTGCGGTATTCCGGCAGGCGGAACATCTGCTCCATCACCTTGGCGGCGTTGCGCAGATCGCCGATGGTCTCGAACAGCGGCACGATATGCACTGCCGAGGCGCCGGCAGGCTCGACCAGGCCGACCTCCTTCAGCAGCAGCGCCAGCTCCAGCATGTCGGAGACGCTCTCCGCCTTGGAGATGATGCAGGTCTGGATCGCCTCCGGCCCGTAAATCGCGTGGATGCGCGCGCAGGTGCGCAGCATGGCGAGTTCGCCCACCGTCTCGTCGGAATAGGCGGCGAAGGGCGAGGTCAGCGGGCGCGCCGTGGTCAATTCGCGCAGCAGCAGCGCGACGCGGGTGCCCTCCGGCAGCGCCTTGTAGTTCGTGCCGGGCGCGGCGACTTCGAACAGTTCGGCGACGCAGCGCTCATGCACATCGGAGTTCTGCCGGGAATCGAGCACCGCAAGGTGGAAGCCGAACGCATCCACCGCCCGCCGCAGCGCCCGCAGCTTGCCGCCGGCGATGGCGCCCGACTTATGCGCCTTGAGCGAGGCGTCGATGATGTCGAGATCGGCGCGCAACTCCGCCGCCGAACCATAGGGCCGGGCCGCCGGCATCTGGGTAATGCCCAAGAGATCGGCAACTTCCAGCCGGAACGCGGTGGCGCGCAGGCGCGAGGCGATGGCGGTCACCGCGAGGCGGTAGGGCTCGTTGCGCCGGTGCGGCGAGAGATCGGGCGACGCGTCGACCAGTGCCAGCAGGTCGCTCGACACGCTCACCCGGATGGTGCTGATGGAAAGTTCGGCGCCGAGGCTGTCCAGCTCTTCCAGATAGAAGCGCACCGCCTGGGCGGACTGCATACGCATCGTCTCGCGCGTCACCTCGGCGGTGACGAAGGGATTGCCGTCGCGGTCGCCGCCGATCCAGCTGCCCATGCGCAGGAAGGAGGCAATTTCGGGCGCCTCCCCGGTGCGCCCCTCCATCGCCGCCAGCCGGTCCTCCAGCGCGGCATAGAGCGTCGGCAGCTGACGCAGGAAGGTATAGTCGTAATAGGAAAGCCCGTTCGCCACCTCGTCCAGCACGGTCAGCTTGGTGCGGCGCAGCAGGTTGGTCTGCCACAGCATCAGCACGCGCCGGCGCAGTTCCGCCGCCGCCATCTCCTGCTCTTCCGGCGTCGGGTCGCGGCGGGCGCGGTCGGCGAGCAGCTCCGCCACCTTCATCTCATGCGTCAGGGTAGAGCGGCGGCGCACCTCGGTCGGGTGGGCGGTCAGCACGGGGCTCGCCAGCGCGGTGGTGAAGAAGGCGCGCAGATCGTCGGTGGAAATGCCGGCCTCGCGCGCCCGCTCCAGCGCCCGTGCCACCGTGGCGGGGCCGGCCGCGCTGCCATTGGCCGCCGCCGCGCGCATGCGGCGGATGACGTTCTGGTCTTCGGCGATGTTGGCGAGATGCGAGAAATAGGAGAAGGCGCGGACGATGGAGATGGTCTGGTCCGGGCCGAGATCGCTCAGGATCGCTTCCAGCTCATGCCTTGCGCCCTCATCCTCCTCGCGGTGAAAGCGGGTGGAGACGCGGCGGATATGCTCGACCAGCTCATAGATCGCCTCGCCCTCCTGGTCGCGCAGCGTGTCACCCAGCACGCGGCCGAGCATACGGATGTCTTCGCGCAGCGACAGGTCGAGTTCGCCATCGGCTTCAGGCTCGGCATCGGAAAGGGCGATGGTCAGGGCAACGGACATGGCGATACTCCTTAAGGCGTAGACAACTTAGCAATTAGCATGCCGTCGATGACACCCGTGCGGGCGCGCTTATCCCCGGCAAGGCGGGGCGCAGCGCGGCGGCAGACCGTCACGGGCGGGATCGCGTTACCTGCGGCTGCCGGGGCGCACGGGAAGGTGAGGCCTGCGGGCCACACACCCACAGGTTTCTCAGCCTCGCCCCAGAGCCGCCGCGATTGTGAACGAATCCCCCGCCAGGATGAACGCCATGCTCAGGAAAGCTTCATGGTTGAGGGTTCATAAAGAGCACATGAAGCGCCGACCTGCGGCGGTGCTTTTCGAAACAACCGGCCAAAAGCCGTGTTGACCCGACAAGGCCGGCCGCGAGGCCGGGTTTAATTCACAGCGTAACGCGTATCAGGAAGGACGACGACAATGCCCCCCGTCATGAACCGCAACGAGGTTCAGGCTCCCCTCGCTTCCCCCCAATCCAAGGCTTCCTACACCGGCGCCGTCTCGCCGCTGCGTCCGGCCGACGCGCGCGAGAAGAAGGCCGTGAACGTGCCCGTGGGTTCGATCGCCGCGATCGAATCGCAGCTCGGCTTCTGACGCCGCGCTTCTTGCGGACCCCGCCACGCGCGACGCCGTCCCCGGCGCCGCGCTTCGATCCCGGATGAGCCCCTGCCCCTCGGCCGTGGCGCCTCATCACAGGATTGTGTGTCGCCCGCAAAGCGCGGTTTTGCGCTGGCTCGCTCCGCCCCGACGGCCCTTCGCGGCAGCGGCGCAGCTCCAAGGGACTGGATTCCGGGCGGCCTCTTCCCATATGGGTGACGTTGCGGCAACTCCGCACCAAACCCTTCGAGAGAGGCCAAGCCCTTGCTTTTCCCGCGTTCGCGTCCCTTCGCCCTGCGCCTGATGATCGGCGCGCTGTTTGTCGCCGCCGGCGTTCTGGTGGCCACCGACTTCGCCGAGGCCCGCGCCGGCCGCAGCGGCAGCTTCGGCAGCCGTGGCACGCGCAGCTATTCGACGCCCGCCCCCACCCCGACCGCGCCCACCGCCCAGCCGCTGCAGCGTTCCGCCGCGCCGCAGAACCAGGCCGCGACCGCGGCCCGCGCTCCCGGCGCGCAGCCGGGTGGCTTCATGCGTGGCGGCTTCATGGGCGGGCTGATGGGCGGCCTGCTCGGCGCCGGCCTTTTCGGCCTGCTGATGGGCTCGGGCTTCTTCTCCGGCCTTGGCAGCCTCTCCGGCATTCTCGGCCTGCTGCTGCAGGTGGCGCTCATCTTCATCGTCGTCCGGCTGGTCATGGGCTGGCTGCGCTCGCGCAACCAGCCTTCCTATGCCGGCGGCGCGCGGCCCGACCCGATGAACCGCGAGGCCATGAACCGTGACGCCATGAACCGTGACGCCATGAATGGCGGCGGTCAGGCGCCGCAGCCCGGCGCCATGGGCGGCCGCACGGCCGCGCCGCGCGCCGGCTTCGGCACCGCGCCGCGTGGCAAGCCGCTCAAGCTGGAAGGCACGGACTTCGACACGTTCGAGCGCACCCTCACCGAGGTGCAGGTCGCCTATAGCCGCGCCGACAAGACCGCCCTGTCCACGCTGCTGACGCCGGAAATGGCGGGCTATATGGGCGAGGAGCTGGACGAGCTGGCGCGTGACGGGCTGGAGAACCGCGTCACCGACGTGAAGCTGCTGCAGGGCGACCTGTCGGAAGCCTGGTCGGAAGGCGACACCGAATACGCCACCGTCGCCATGCGCTACGAGCTGAAGGACGTGACCCTCGACAAGGCCACCGGCCGCGTCGTGCAGGGCGATCCGGACCGGCTGGAACAGGCGGTGGAATTCTGGACCTTCGCCCGTCCGCCGCGCGGCCAATGGAAGCTGAGCGCCATCCAGCAGGGCTGAACGGCGTCACATCCGAAACGAGCGAAAGGGCGGCCCGCGAGCCGCCCTTTTTCATGCGCGTCAGAAGTCCAGCGGATCGGGCCCGAAACGGTTCGGCCCGCGCGTGCCGCGCACCATGAACCAGAAAAACACGACGATGGCGCCGATGCCGGTGAGCACCAGCAGCAGCCACCAGCCGGAGCGGTCCATGTCGTGAAAGCGCCGGACGCTGACCGCGATGGACGGGATCAGCAGGGCGAGCGTCGCCAGCGTGGTCAGCGGGGTGAAGGCGTCGATCTCGCCGACGGTCAGCAGTGAGAGCGCCCCGAACAAGGCAGTGTCGAGCACGCCGGTGGCGATGTTGACGAGAATCTGGAAAACGACGAACCACCAATATTCCGAGCGCGGCGCGCGCCCGGAAAAAGTGGCGTACTTGCCGAGAACGCTGGAAATCGCCTGCGTGAAACTCATGTCTTCCCCCGTGCCCCATGAGCGGTGCGGGGTATTGTTGGCATGAAAGCGGCGGAACGCCATCCCCCGCACCTCGCGCCGTAGCGCCGACTTTAGTGGGAGACCTGGTTGAACATCACCCTTGAAACCGATCCGGGCGCCGAGATCCGCGACCTCATCGACCGTGGCCTCGATATCTTCAACGAGGCCAGGGGCGGCCCTTTGGGGGCGTCGCAGCTTTGGGTCATCGCCCGCGAAGACGCCGGGGTTACGGCAGGCGGCCTCAAGGCCAGCACCTATTTCGGCTGGATGCACATCGCCTGGCTCTGGGTGTCGCCCGAGGCGCGCGGCGGCGGGATCGGCAGCGCCCTTTTGAACGCCGCCGAGGCAGAGGCCCGCGCGCGCGGCTGCTCCGGGGTTCATCTGGAAACCTATAGTTTCCAGGCACCGGATTTCTACGCGCGGCACGGCTATCAGCGCTTCGGACAGATCGACGATTACCCGCCCGGCCATTCCAATATCTGGTTGAAGAAGCGCTTCTGAGCGCCCGCCCTCACCGCTTCGGCGCGCGCCGTCCGCCCTTGCGATAGCCCTTGGTCATCGGGTCCGGCCGTTCCGGCCGCACCCAGTCTTCCACGCGCAGCGGTTCCACCCGGTCGGTGCCGGGACCCATATCGTCGAGCGACGGCTTGACGATGCGCGACGTGCCCGACGGCCCGAAGATGGAAGGCTCGCCCGGCTCATAGGCCGCCTGCGCCTCGTCGGCCCGCGCCTCATGGCCGGAGGAGACATGGCCCGGCGAGGAGCGCCGGCCGGACGCGCCGCCTTTGCCCTTCTTCTCCGGCAGATTGGCGGCGCGGCCATATTTGCGCTCGCCGCGATAGCCGCCGGTGCGCTCGTCCACGCTGTCCTGCCGCGCCAGCGGATCGTCGGAGAGCACCAATTCCGTCGCCTGCAGCCGCTTGATCTCGTCGCGCAGCCGCGCCGCCTGCTCGAAATCGAGATCGGCCGCCGCCTTGCGCATGCGCTTTTCCATGTCGGCGATCACGGTGGCGAGGTTGTTGCCATAGGTGGCCGCGCCCTCGGCGAGGCCGGTGTCGACCGTCACATGATCGCGCTCATAGACGCTGTTGAGAATGTCGCCGATCGCCTTGCGCACCGTCTCCGGCGTGATGCCGTTCTCGGTGTTCCAGGCGATCTGCTTCTCGCGGCGGCGCTGCGTTTCCGCCATCGCCCGCTCCATCGAGCCGGTGATGTTGTCGGCATAGAGCAGCACCCGCCCGTCGACGTTTCGCGCCGCGCGGCCGATGGTCTGGATCAGCGAGGTTTCAGAGCGCAGGAAGCCTTCCTTGTCGGCATCGAGGATCGCCACCAGCCCGCATTCGGGAATGTCGAGGCCCTCGCGCAGCAGGTTGATGCCGATCAGCACGTCGAAGGCACCGAGGCGCAGATCGCGCAGGATCTCGATGCGCTCGATGGTGTCGATGTCCGAATGCATGTAACGCACCCGGATGCCGTTCTCGTGCAGATATTCCGTCAGGTCCTCGGCCATGCGCTTGGTCAGCACCGTCACCAGCGTGCGGTAGCCCTTCGCCGCCGTGGCGCGCACCTCGCCGAGCAGGTCGTCGACCTGGGTGCGGGCCGGGCGCACCTCCACTTCCGGGTCGACCAGGCCGGTGGGGCGGATCACCTGTTCCACGAACACGCCGCCCGTGCGCTCCATCTCCCATTTGCCGGGGGTGGCGGAGACATGCACGGTCTGCGGGCGCATCGCCTCCCATTCCTCGAAGCGCAGCGGCCGGTTGTCCATGCAGCTCGGCAGGCGAAAACCGTATTCTGCCAGCGTCGCCTTGCGGCGGAAGTCGCCGCGATACATGGCGCCGATCTGCGGCACGGTGACATGGCTTTCGTCGCAGAAGATCAGCGCGTTGTCGGGCACATATTCGAACAGGGTCGGCGGCGGCTCGCCCGGCTGGCGGCCGGTGAGCCAGCGCGAATAGTTCTCGATGCCGGCGCAGCTTCCCGTCGCCTCCATCATCTCGATGTCGAAGGTGCAGCGCTGTTCCAGCCGCTGCGCTTCCAGCAGCCGGCCCATGGCGTTGAGCTCGTCCAGCCGCATTTTCAGCTCGGCCTTGATGCCGTGGATCGCCTGAATCAGCGTCGGGCGCGGCGTCACATAATGCGAATTGGCGTAGAGCTTGACGAATTTGAGGTCCTGCGACTTCTGACCCGTCAGCGGGTCGAACTCCTGGATGCTCTCCACCTCGTCGCCGAACAGCGAGACGCGCCAGGCCCGGTCTTCATAATGCGCCGGGAAAATCTCGATCACGTCGCCGCGCACCCGGAAGGTGCCGCGGCCGAAATCGCCCTGGGTGCGCTTGTATTGCAGCGCCACGAGATCGGCGAGCAGGGCGCGCTGGTCGATGCGCTCCCCCACCTCGATCTTGAAGGTCATCGAGGCATAGGTCTCGACCGAGCCGATACCGTAAATGCAGGAGACCGAGGCGACGATGATGACATCGTCGCGCTCCAGCAGCGAGCGCGTGGCGGAGTGGCGCATGCGGTCGATCTGTTCGTTGATCGACGATTCCTTCTCGATGAAGGTGTCGGTGCGCGGCACATAGGCTTCGGGCTGGTAGTAGTCGTAATAGGAGACGAAATACTCCACCGCATTGTCGGGGAAGAAGCTCTTGAACTCGCCATAGAGCTGCGCCGCCAGCGTCTTGTTCGGCGCCAGCACCAGCGCCGGGCGCTGCAGGCGCTGGATGACATTGGCCATGGTGAAGGTCTTGCCCGAGCCGGTGACGCCAAGGAGCACCTGGTCGCGCTCGCCCTGCTGCGCCGCCGCGCACAGTTCCTCGATCGCCTGCGGCTGGTCGCCATTGGGCGTGTACTCGGACTTCAGCACGAATTTGACGCCGCCTTCGGATTTCTCCGGCCGGGCCGGGCGATGCGGCACCCAGATCTGGCCGTCCACTTCGGGCCGGCCGCTCTCGATCAGCGCCGAGAGCGCGGCGACGGTGGCGGAGGCGCCCGAGGTCGGCGCCACGCCGAGCTTTTCGGCAAGGGCGGGATCGAGCGTGGCGGATTGCGCGGGCTCGAAAGCGCGCTGGGAGCGCTCGGAGAACCCGCCGGGACGTGCTGCTTTGGCCATGGCCGCAATATGGGGCCGCCTCGCCCGGATGGAAAGATCAGGAGCCGGCCAGGTTACGCGGGATCGGCACGAAGGAGAACACGACACCCCGGCCTGTGACGCCGACGCTGTACTCCCGCTTCAGCGCGGCCGCGATCTTGGGCTGGACCGCCTTCAGCTTCATCTCGACATCGGCCGAAAGGCTGGCGCCACGCTTTCGCTCGAACACGATATCACCGACATAGACCGCCTTGACCTGATAGATGGCGAGGCTCCCGGTGCGTGAGGCGACGGACGCGCGGCAGCGCTTCTGGCCCATGAGCCCCTCGAACACGACGTCGGCGTCGGTCGCAGGGATGCTGTACTTGGTCACATTGACCATCTTGTAGTCGAAATAGCTGGTGAAGGCACCGGTTAGCCCGACACTGGCAAGTGCGTTGGAAATGCCCGAGGCCGAGGCGTCGATCGACAGCCGGTCGGCGATATTGATCGCATCGACCCGCCCCTCGGTCGGGTTACTGACCTCGAAGGGTCTCAGGTCGACGACCTGGCACAGGGACTCAATAGAAACCGGCCGGCCAAGCTCCCCGGTCGGCTCTTCGTCCGCGTAATAAAGCGAACCGACATAGATTCCGGTCTGCGGCGGCCGAATTTCCCGCGCTCCCAGCTCCGGCGCCAATCCGGTAGGTTTGCACCCGGCCAAGGCGATGCACACCAGAGCCGCCGTCCATACCCCGTATCGCATGCCCGCCCCCCACGACCAAAGACAGACAATTACTAGAACACCATTTAAGGTTGTCAACGTATCAATTTAACAACCTTAGAGGTCAATCATCCGCTCCCCTCAGCTGGCCCGAGCCCCCCGGACGGAGGCACGGGTGCCTGTGGTCTCGGCACCGCGTGGGAGCAATGCCGGAAACATGTGCGGGCATCTTCGGCTCTACCGAGTGAGCTCGAAATACTCCGCACTATTTCAATGCGTTAGAACAGAATGATTAATTTAAGAGCATTGGCACGTCACATGCATACCTCAATGTATGCATGTGACGGCGCCATGGCACCGTCGGACCCCCTCCTCCATCGCGGAGATGCCGATGCCCCTGCCCCTCTTCGCCGCCGAGCCGGCGCCGCTCGCTTTCGCCCCGGCCCGCGCGGCACTCATCATCATCGACATGCAGCGCGACTTTCTGGAGCCGGGCGGCTTCGGCGAGACGCTGGGCAATGACGTGTCGCGGCTGCAGGCGGCGGTGGAGCCGTGCAAGGCCGTGCTCACTGCTGCCCGCGCCGCCGGCCTGCTCGTCATCCACACCCGCGAGGGCCACCGCCCCGACATGATGGACGCGCCGCCGGCCAAGGTGGAGCGCGGCTCCCCCACGGCCCGCATCGGCTGCGCCGGGCCGATGGGGCGCATCCTCATTCGCGGCGAGCCCGGCCACGACATCATCGCCGAACTCGCCCCCGCGCCGGGCGAACCGGTGCTCGACAAGCCCGGCAAGGGCGCCTTCTACCAGACCGACCTCGAACTGATGCTGAAGAACCGGGGCATCGACACGCTGCTGGTGGCCGGCGTCACCACCGAGGTTTGCGTCCACACCACCATTCGCGAGGGCAATGACCGAGGCTATCGCTGCGTGGCGCTGGCCGATTGCTGCGCCTCCTACATCCCCGAATTCCATCGCGTCGGCCTGGAGATGATCAAGGCGCAGGGCGGCATTTTCGGCTGGGTGTCGGATTCCGCCGCCCTGCTCGCCGCGCTCGACACCTCACCCGCGATGGCGGCCTCCGCCAGCGCCGCCTGAACCCGCCTGCCGCCTCCGGCGCCCGGCGCCGCTTTCACCGCGTCCCCGTCATTCGTTCTTCGAGGGATACCGAGCATGTCCGCGACTGAAATGACCCCGATCTCACCCGCCCGCGTCGGCATGCGCCCGACCCTGTGGACGCGCGGCGACTGGAATGCCCTGTTCGGCTTCGGCACCAACATTCTCGTCAACATGCTGGTGCTGACCGGCCTGCTGCAGTTCGTGCTGAAAATGCCGCCCGACATCGTCTTCGGCCGCATCCTGCCGGCGGTGGGGCTGATGATGTTCCTCTCCACCGCCTATTACGCCTGGCTTGGCTACCAGCTCGCCAAGCAGACCGGGCGCGACGATGTCTGTGCGCTGCCGTCCGGCATTTCCGTGCCGCACATGTTCGTCGTCACCTTCGTCATCATGCTGCCGATCGGCGCGGCGACCGGCGATCCGATCCAGGGCTGGGAGGCGGGGCTGGTCTGGGTGTTCTTCCAGAGCTTCATCCTGATGATCGGCGGCTTCGTCGCGCCCTATATCCGCAAGATCACCCCCCGCGCGGCGCTGCTCGGCACGCTGGCGGGCGTGTCCATCGCCTTCATCTCGATGCGCCCCGCCTTCGAGATCTTCGCCACCCCGGTGATCGGCCTCACCTGCTTCGCCATCATCATGGTCAGCTGGTTCGGCGGGGTGAAATACCCGCGCGGCATCCCCGCCGGCCTCATCGCCATCGCCGTGGGCATGGCCATCGCCTGGGGGTCGAATCTCGTCGGGCTGAACTATGGCGGCATGAGCCTCGCCAATGTCGGCGCCGCCTTCACCACTTTCGGCTTCGCGGTGCCGCTGCCGGCGTTCGACCATGTGTTTCACGGCTTCAGCTATCTCGGCGTCATCCTCGTCACCGCCATCCCCTTCGGCATCTATGATCTCGTCGAGGCGATGGACAATGTGGAGAGCGCGGAGGCGGCGGGCGATCATTACCCCACCACCCGCGTGCTCACCGCCGATGGCGTGGTCAGCCTCATCGGCTGCCTGATGGGCAACCCCTTCATCAACGCGGTCTATATCGGCCATCCCGGCTGGAAGTCGATGGGCGGGCGCATCGGCTATTCCGCCGCCACCGGGCTGATGGTCATCATCCTGTCCTGGTTCGGCATCATCGCGCTGCTGCTGGCGCTGATCCCCGTCGTCGCCATCTCGCCGATCCTTCTGTACATCGGCATGCTCATCGGGGCGCAGGCGTTCCAGACCACGCCGGCCAAACACGCCCCCGCCGTGGTGCTGGCGCTCACGCCCCACCTCGCCGCCTGGGCCAAGCTGCTGATCGACAATTCGCTGGCCGTCGCCGGCACCTCCGCCGCGACGCTGGGGCTGGAGAAGCTCGGCGCGGTCGGCGTGCTCTATCACGGGCTGGAAGTGATGGGCGGCGGCGCCATTCTGGTCGGCCTGGTGCTGGGCGCCATCGGCGTGTTCGTGGTCGAACGGCAGTTCGTCAATGCCGCCGCCTTCGCGCTCGCCGGCGCCGTCCTCACCTTTTTCGGCTTCATGCACGGGGAAAGTGTCGGATTCGGCGTGACACCGGGGGTAGCATTTGCTTACCTTCTGGTTGCCGGCTTCCTCTTCGCCTGCGCCAAATACGCGGCGCTGGAGGGGGCGCCCGCCGCACAGACGGCGGCAGGGCCGCAGCCGGCACCGGCGGAATAGACCTTCGCTTCGATGCTGGGGGGTATCGAAGCAGCTTGAGACGGCGCGGCACATCCCGCAGGATGTCCCGCGCCGCTCTTGTTTTCGGCCCGGTCGCACGCCGCGCCGCTCCCGCCCCTGCCGTCCGCGAGGTCTCCATGTCGTTCCTGCTTTCCTTCGACCCGGCCACACTCGGCGCGCCGGAGGAAACCGCCCCGCCCGCCGACCGCCTCCTCTCCGGCGATCCCCGCCACCGCACCTGGAACGCCGAGACGCTGCCGGATGGCGCGCTGTTCGCCGGCATCTGGGAATCCACCCCTGGCGCCTGGCGGGTGGATTATGAGGAATGGGAGTTCTGCTCCATCCTCGAAGGCGTCTCCATCCTGCACGAGGATGGCGAGGCGCCGGTGACGGTGAAGGCGGGCGACACCTTCGCCCTGCGGCCGGGCTTCAAGGGCGTGTGGGAAGTCGTCGAGACCACCCGCAAGCACTATGTCATCCGCCTCATCTGAAGCCGGTGCGCAAATCCGGCGAAGTGTGGCCTTGCCGTCATTGACCGCGCGGCAGGCGCGACGCATCTTCGCCGCAGACTCTGTAGGAGACGCGCGATGCCGGCCGACACGAAGCATGCCAAGGGACGGATGACGCGGGCGATGGCGCGAACGGCTGCCGGCGCTGGCGCGCTCTTCCTGCTCGCCGCCTCGCTCGGCAGCGCCGAGGCCGCGAACTTCTTCGAGAAGAACTTCTGGCTGTCCGGCCCGAACTACAGCGGCAATGTGCCGGCCTGCGACACGCCCGGCGCGCTGTCGAAGATCCGGAGCGACTTCGCCACCACCGAATCGCGCTTCTGGAACTCCAAGCTCACCATCGACCGCATCGACGATGTGCGCGAGGTGGCGTTCCGCCCGTGGGGCGAGCAGTACATTCCCCGCCGCTACTGCCGCGCCGAAGTCGTTATTTCCGGCATCGAGGGCACGCCGCATTTCGAAAGCGAAGGCGCCTATGGCAGCGGCGCTTATGACGGCCACATGACCGGCAAGGCGGCCGCCCAGCCGGTGGGCAAGGCCTATGGCAAGGCGCCCGGCCTGCCGCGCACCCACACGGTATGGTACTCGATCATCGAGGATGGCGGCTTCCTCGGCGCCTCCTGGGGCGTGGATTTCTGCGTGGAAGGCTTCGACCGCTCCTGGACCTACGCCCCGAATTGCCGCATGGCCCGTCCGTGAGGCGAACGCGGGCGGCGGGGCTCGCCCTCGCCGCGCTGCTTTTCGCGCCGCTCGCCGCCAGCGCCCAGACCAAGGGCGAACCCGGCCAGTTCGACCATTACGTCCTCGCCTTGTCCTGGTCGCCCTCCTATTGCGAGGCGATGGGCGCCCGCGCCGAGCCGGCGCAATGCGCCACCGCCCGGCCCTTCGCCTTCGTCATCCACGGGTTGTGGCCGCAATATAAGCGCGGCTGGCCGGAGAACTGCGTCGCCCCCGCCCCCTTCCTCCCGGAGCCGCTGCTGCGCTCCATGCTCGACGTGATGCCGAGCCGCCGGCTGGTGCTGCACCAGTGGCGCAAGCACGGCACCTGCGACGGCACCGATTCGGCCGCCTATTTCGCCACCGTCCGCCGTGCTTATGAGCGGGTGACCATCCCCGAGCCCTTCCGCCGGCTCGACGACTACCGCATAGTCTCCCCGGGCGAGGTCGAAGCCGGCTTCCGCGCCGCCAATCCGGGCCTGGCGCCGGACATGATCGCGGTGGCCTGCGACGGCCGCCGGCTGACCGAAGTGCGCATCTGCCTCAGCCGGACGCTGGAATTCGCCCCCTGCCCGGATGTCGACCGCCGCGCCTGCCGGGCGGAGCGGGTGGCGATGCCGCCGCAGCGCGAGCGTCAGGACGCGCCACAGAGGACCGAATGAACTACCGCCACGCCTTCCATGCCGGCAATTTCGCCGATGTCGTCAAACATGTCGTGCTCGCGCGCATCCTTGCCTATCTCGGGCACAAGGATGCCGCCTATCGCGTCATCGACACCCATGCCGGCGCCGGCCTCTACGACCTCACCGGCGACGAAGCCCGCCGCACCGGCGAGTGGGAGGGCGGCATCGGCGCCGTGCTGCGCGCCCGCTTCACCCCGGCAGTGACCGAACTGCTCGCCCCCTGGCTCGACGCGGTGCGGGCGGTGAACCCGCCGGCGGCGGACGATGCCGCGCTTGCGGACGCGCTTTCGCGCTATCCCGGCTCCCCGCTCATTGCCCAGGCGCTGACCCGACCGCAGGACCGGCTGCTGCTGTGCGAGACGCAGCCCGGTGTGCGCGCGGCGCTGGAGGAATCGGTCGGCCGCGACGCCCGCGCCAAGGTGCTCGCCACCGATGGCTGGCAGGCGCTCAGCGCCTATGTGCCGCCGAAGGAGCGGCGCGGCGTGGTGCTGGTCGACCCGCCCTTCGAGGAGCCGGGCGAGTTCCACCGCCTCGCCCACGGGCTCGCCGAGGCGCATCGGCGCTGGGCGGGCGGCATCTATCTCCTGTGGTACCCGATCAAGGATGTGCGCGCGGTCGATGCCTTCCGCCGCGAGATCGAGCGCGCCGGCATCCCGAAGACGCTGAACATCCAGTTCGACCTGCGCGCCGTGCGGCAGGCCGATACGATGACCGGTTGCGGCCTCATCGTGGTCAACCCGCCCTTCACCCTCGCCGAGGAACTGCGCAGCGTGCTCGGCGCCCTCGCCCCGGTGCTGGCGACGGACGGCGCCGGACGCGTGCGCGTCGGCTGGCTGACCCCGGAACGCGGTTCCGGCGCCTTGTAGAGCAATTCCCGCAAAAGTGCGTTGCGGTTTTGCGACAGGAATTGCGTTTAGCCAGAGAGCCAGAGCCGTTCCGGTGAATCTGCATTCACCGGGACTGCTCTGGCCCCGCCGCGTCATCATCCGGCATCGGTCTTGCTTCACCCTGGCCCGAACCGACGTAACCGGCGGATGGGCACGCCCGTCCGGGGTAAGGAGCAGGCGCATGGCGACGATGGGCACCGTCAAATTCTTCAACACCGACAAGGGTTATGGCTTCATCCGACCGGATGACGGGGGGCGCGACGTGTTCGTGCACGTCTCGGCCGTCACCCGCTCCGGCCTCGGCGCGCTGACGGAAGGCCAGCGCGTGAGCTTCGAGATCGAGCCGGACAAGCGCGGCAAGGGGCCGAAGGCCATCGACCTGCAGCCGGCTGACTGATAAGCCTGCCGGCCGAAGCTGCGGCGCCGCCGCGGCCGGGCGCAGGCGTCACCGGGCATCCGGAACGGGGGCGGCTGGCCCCTCAGAAGGTGCCGAACCCGATGAAGCTTCGCTCCTCCCCGCTGTCGCCGTTCGGACGCAAGGTCAAGATCGGCGCCATTTTGTGCGACATCCATCTCGATGTTGTGCCGGCGGACACGACCGACCCCACCGACTCCCTGCGGGAGCAGAACCCGCTCGGCAAGATTCCGGTGCTGCTGCGCGAGGACGGGCCGGCGATCTACGATTCCCGCGTCATCGTCGAGTATCTCGACATGGTGGCGGGCGGCGGCGTGCTGATCCCCGCACGCGGCGAGGACCGCATCGCGGCCTTGACGATGCTCGCGCTCGGCGACGGCATTTCCGACGCCGCGCTGCTGCAGATCTATGAGAACCGCTTCCGCGACGCCGACACCCACAGCGCCCGCTGGCTCGACCATCAGGCGGGCAAGGTGGCGCGCGGGCTGGCGGCGCTGGAAGCCGCGCCGCCGCAGCAGCTGCCGGTCAGCGGTGCCGCGCATGTCGGTGAGATCTCGGTCGCCTGCGCGCTCGGCTATCTCGACCTGCGCTTTGCCGGTGCCTGGCGCGCCGGCCATCCCGCACTGGTGGCCTGGCTCGACGCCTTTGCCGCGCGCGTGCCCGCTTTCGAGGCAACGACGCCGCAAGGCTGATCTTTTACCCTGATCGTTCGCCGCGAAGGTTCGCGCCATCCGGCAATAAAAAAGGCCCCGGATCGTCGATCCGGGGCCTTTCTGTTTGAGGCAGCGTCAGCCGCGCATCAGAACTTGTAGTTCACGCCCGCGCGGACGATGTTCGCGGTCAGCCCGGTCTTGTAGCCGATGCTGTCGTAATAGTCCTCGCCGAGATCCATGTAGAGATACTCGCCCTTGATCGTCCAGTTGTTGGTGAGGGCGTATTCCACGCCGCCACCGACGGTCCAGCCGGTCTGGGTCTTGTCGGTCGAGAGGCCGAACAGGTTGTCGCGCACTTCGGTGTGGCCGTAGGCAAGACCGCCGGTCACGTAGGGGAGGATGTTGCCGAAGGCATAGCCGAGGCGGGCGCGGACGGTGCCGAAATAGTCCATCTTGGACTCATAGCCGGCATAGGTGTCCTTGATGTCGGAGCCCTGGAAGTCGGCTTCGACGCCCACGACGACATTGTTGGCGAACTGGTAGTTCACGCCGATCTGACCACCGCCGAGGAAGCCCGACGGATCGAGATTGACGATGCCCGCGCCGCCTTCGCCCGAACCCCAGGCATAGCCAGCGTTGGCGCCGAGGTAGAAACCGGTCCAGGTGAAGGCCGGCTCGACGATCATCGGCGCCGCCTTGGTGGGATAGGGCTGCTGCCGCGCCAGATCGGCCGCGAAGGCGGGGGCGGCGGCGAGGAGGGCGGCCGCAGCGACGCCCGAGCAGAGAATCTTCTTCATGGCTATTCTCCGAAAGATTCCTGAAACCAGGAAAGGCGTGCGCAACCCCTTGGGCTTGCGTCTCGGAGCATGAAGTAGAAGCGCAGATGGGCGGGCCAAGGGCTGGATTGGGGCAGTCTCGCCGCATTTCCGGCGCCCACCCTCCCGGTGAGAGGCTGGAAAGGGCGAAAAACCGTTCGCATGCAACGGTTTTCGCGCCCTTGGAGGCCATTCACAGATCGGTGAGCCGCGCAACAATTCCGCCATGATCGACTGACGATCGCAAAAGGGGTGTGTCGCGCATGTCACAAATTCGGCCATTAGGCCACCGCCAGAGCGGGGCGACGGCGCGGAATCGGGGCGCTCGCGCGCCCCGCCAGGCCTTAGAAGCGGTAATTGACGCCGGCGCGCAGCACATTTGCGCTCATGCCGACATCGCGCGGGCCGAAGAAGCTGGCATAGGTCTCGTCGCCGAGGTCGATATAGAGATACTCGCCCTTGACGCTCCAATTCCCGCCCAGCGCATATTCGGCGCCGGCGCCGATCGTCCAGCCGAGATGGTTGCGGTCGTTGGAGAGGCCGAGCAGCTGGTAGCTGCCGCCGCCATAGGCAAAGCCGCCAGTGCCGTAGATCAGGAACTGGTCGAAGGCGTAGCCGATGCGGGCGCGCACCGTGCCGAAATAATCGAGCGTGAACACCGAGCTCGACACATCCGCATACTGGATGTCGGCCTCCACGCCGAACACCAAGGGCCCGGCGCCCTGCCAATTATAGCCCGCCTGCAGGCCGCCGAGGAAACCGTCCACATCCGGCGAGGCATCCGCCTCGCCCCAGCCATAGCCGGCATTGGCGCCGAGATAGAAGCCGGTCCAGGTAAACACCGGCGCCGGCGCATAGGACGCCACCGGGGCGGGCGCGGGATAGGACATGTCCGCCGCCGCGGCAGGAACGGCCATCAGGGCCACAAGCCCGAGAGCGGCACGGATGCTGTTGTTCATGGTCGTCTCCTGAAAACCTGGCTCAGCCACCGGCGAGCCAACAAATCTCGCCTGCACTGAAACAATTCCGAAGAGACGACAAAGATGCGGCTGAAATTGCGCGGAATTCTGGAAGACAATATTATGCTTAACGAAGTGTATACTTGATATATACGAAATTACCACCAAACGACGCGAGCCTTGGATCCTCGGTCAAAAGCGCAGCGCGAGCCCTCTATGGCCTCACGACGCGCGCAACGGTAAGGAAGCGCGCCTTTCGGGCATTGAAGTACCAAGGGATGGCAGGAAATTACCCATCCGCCTCCCGCGCCGTCATCCACCACCTCGCCTCGCCCGTATTGTTGGCTGGGCGAAGCGTCGCCCCCACCCCTGCTCCGTAAAACATCCTTGAGACCGAATGTCCCCTTCCCCCGCCTCCGCCCCAACGTCTCGCCGCCCAGTCGCCCTCGTCACCGGCGGCGCGGTGCGGATCGGCCGCGCCATCTCCCTGCGGCTCGCGCAGGAGGGCTATGACATCGCCCTGCATGTGCGCCGGCCCGGCCCGGCGGCCGAGGCCACGGCGGCGCGGATCGCGGGGCTTGGGGGCCGCGCGGTCATCCTCACCGCCGAGCTGGTGGAGGCGGAGGCGGTGGACGCGCTTGTTCCCGCCGCCGTGGCGGCGCTGGGGCCGCTCAGCCTGCTGGTCAACAACGCCTCGGAATTCCAGCCCGACACGCTGGAGACGCTCGACCTAGCACTGTGGGAACGCCACATGGCGGCGAATCTGCGCGCGCCGGTGCAGCTGGCCCGCGCCTTCGCCGCGCAGCTGCCGGAGGGCGTGCGTGGGTGCGTGGTCAACATCATCGACCAGCGCGTGCTGAAGCCGACGCCGGCCTATTTCTCCTACAGCGTCGCCAAGGAGGCGCTGTGGTCCGCCACCCGCATGATGGCTCAAGCACTGGCGCCGCGCGTGCGGGTCAATGCCGTCGGCCCCGGCCCGACGCTGGCCAATGGCCGGCAGAACGATGAGGCCTTCGCCCGCCAGTCCGCCGCGGTGTTGCTGGGGCGCGGCCCGCAGCCGGAGGAGATCGCCGACGCCGTCGCCTATCTCGCCCGTGCCGCCAGCGTCACCGGGCAGATGATCGCGGTGGATGGCGGCCAGCACCTCGCCTGGCGCACGCCGGACGTGGAAGAGGACTGAGCCCCGGCGCCGGCTGGGCTCAGCGCTTGCGCGCGTCGCTCAGCGTGAACCAGCCGATGCTGGTCATGACCAGCACCGCGCCGGCAATCTCCGCCGGGCTGGCGCTCTCGCCGAGAAACAGCACCGCCAGCACCATGGTCGCCACCGGGCTGACCGTGCTGATCATCGAATTGGCCTGCGCCGAGATGCGCTTCAGCGCCGCGTTCATCAGGAAGGTCGGCAGCACCGTGGCGCCGATGGCCACCATCACCGCCAGCATCAGCCCGTGCGGCGACACCATCAGCGCCCCCACCGGCCGCACCAGCGCGAACTGGCCGATCGCCATCACCGAGGCCGCGATCATGGCGATGCAGGTGAACAGCGCCGAGCCGACCTTCTGCAGCAGCGAGCGGGCGCACAGCAGATAAAGCGCGAAGCTGATCGCCGCCAGCGTCACCAGCACCGCGCCCTTCACCACATCCGAGCCCATGACGCTGACATTCTGCAGGAAGATCAGCGCCAGCCCGCCATAGCACACCGCGAAGGCCAGCATCGCCTTGGGGCGGATAGGCTGGCCGAATAGCAGCGCGCCGAACAGCGCGACATAGATCGGGTAGGTGAACAGGATCAGCCGGCTGAACGAGGCCGAGGCATATTGCAGCCCGGCGAAGTCGAGATAGCTCGCCAGCCAATAGCCGAGCGCGCCGACCAGCATGGACTGCACCACCAGCTTTCCGCCCGGCAGCGGCTCGCCCATGCCGCGCAGCCGCAGCAGCGCCAGCGCGCCGATGACGAGATAGAACGGCAGGGAGAACGCCATGCGCAGCGCCAGCAGCGTCTCGGGATCGATGCCCTCGGCATAGGCGAGCTTGATGATGATGCCCTTGGAGGCGAACAAAATCGCCCCGGCGGCGCCAAAGGCATAGCCGGCCCAGGGCAGCGGTGGCGAGGAGACGGCTTGGCTCGGTGCGGACATGACGCTCCCTTAAGCCCTTTTTCCAGCGCCCGCACCCACTGCCAGCGCAGGACGGCCCGGCGCCCGACGCATATTCCGCCCCGCGCCGAACGGGAACAGGCGCGGGGAAGACGCACCCGGCCCCTGTTCTCCCGCGTCGCAGATGCGTATCTAGGGGGCATGATCGCCCGCCCCACACGCGACGTGCCCGACCTCGACGCCGACGATGCCGACATCGCCGAGATCGACCAGGACGAGGCCCTCATTGCCGACCTAGCCGAGGAGGCCGAGCCCGCGCCGGGCTCCGTCGCCATGGGCCGCGCCGCCATTGCACGCGCCCTCAAGCACGCGCCGAGCGGGCCCGGCGTCTACCGCATGCTCGGGCCGGACGGCACGGTGCTCTATGTCGGCAAGGCCAAGAGCATCAAGCGCCGCATCGTCGCCTATACAAGGCCGACCGGGCTGACCGCCCGCATCATGCGCATGGTGGCGGCCACGGCCGAGATGGAATTCGTCTCCACCGGCACCGAGACCGAAGCGCTGCTGCTGGAAGCCAACCTCATCAAGCAGCTGCGCCCGCGCTTCAACGTGCTGCTGCGCGACGACAAGTCGTTTCCCTATATCCTCATCACCAAGGACCACGTCTCGCCGCAGATCACCAAGCATCGCGGCGCCCGCAACCGGCCGGGCGATTATTACGGCCCCTTCGCCTCGGTCTGGGCGGTGAACCGCACCATCAACGCGCTGCAGAAGGCGTTTCTGGTGCGCTCCTGCTCCGACAGCTTCTACGAGGCGCGCACGCGCCCCTGCCTGCTGTTCCAGATCAAGCGCTGCGCCGGCCCCTGCACCGGCGAGGTCAGCCACACCGACTATGCCGAATATGTCCGCGAGGCGCGCGATTTCCTCTCCGGCCGCAGCAAGGCGGTGAAGGAGCAATTGGCGCGGGAGATGGAAGCCGCCTCGCAGGAGCTGGAATTCGAGCGCGCGGCGGCGCTACGCGACCGCCTCGCCGCGCTCTCCGCCGTGCAGGGCACGCAGGGCATCAACCCGCGCTCGGTGGAAGAGGCGGACGTGTTCGCCATCCATCAGGAAGGCGGGGCGACCTGCGTACAGGTGTTCTTCTTCCGCACCGGCCAGAACTGGGGCAACCACGCGCTCTATCCCCGCGCCGACCGGACGCTGGAGATCGGCGAGGTGCTGGAATCGTTCCTCGCCCAGTTCTACGAGGACAAGCCCTGCCCCCGCCTCATCCTGCTCAGCCACGACATTGCCGAGCGCGAGCTGCTGGAAGAGGCGCTTTCCACCCGCGCCGGCCATCGCGTCGAGATCGCGGCCCCCAAGCGCGGCGAGAAGCGCGAACTGGTCGAGCACGCGCTGCAGAACGCCCGCGAGGCGCTCGGCCGCAAGCTGGCGGAAAGCGCCAGCCAGGCCCGGCTGCTGGAAGAGCTCGCCCGCGCCTTCGCGCTCCAGGGCCCGCCGAAGCGGATCGAGGTCTATGACAACAGCCACATCATGGGCTCGAACGCCGTCGGCGGCATGATCGTCGCCGGGCCGGAAGGCTTCGCCAAGAGCCAGTACCGCAAGTTCAACATCCGCTCGACCGAACTCACCCCCGGCGACGATTACGGCATGATGCGCGAGGTGCTGACCCGGCGCTTCTCCCGCCTCTTGAAGGAGAATCCGCGGGCCACCGCCTCACCTCTCCCCGACGGGGAGAGGTCGACGGCGCAGCCGTCGGGTGAGGGGCAGCCTTCGACCATGGCGCCCTCCCCCTCACCCCAACCCTCTCCCCCACGGGGAGAGGGAGAAGAATCGGACGCCGCCTCCTCCGCCTGGCCGGACCTTCTGCTCATCGACGGCGGCCCCGGCCAGTTGAAGGCGGCGCAGGAAACCCTCGCCGGCCTCGGCGTCACCGATGTGCCCATGGTCGGCGTCGCCAAGGGGCCGGACCGCGACGCCGGCCGCGAGACCTTCTATGTCGAGGGGCGCGAGCCCTTCCGGCTGGAGCCGCGCGACCCGGTGCTGTATTTCGTCCAGCGCCTGCGCGACGAGGCGCACCGCTTCGCCATCGGCTCGCACCGCGCGCGGCGCAAGAAGGACCTGACCCAGGCCGGGCTGCAGGAAATTCCCGGCATCGGGCCGACCCGCAAGCGGGCGCTGCTGCACCATTTCGGTACGCTCAAGGCCATTGAGCGCGCCTCGCTCGCCGATCTCGAAGGCGTGCCGGGGGTGAACGCGGCGACGGCGCGGGCGGTTTACGACTTCTTTCATGCCAAGGCGACATGAAGGACCGGAACGGCCATGCGCGTCATGCGATGGCCACAGCCCTGACGCATCGTGATAAGCCTGCGGCAGGGATGGCTGGGGACCGGGACGCGATTGACGCGGCCGGCTCGCATGTTTACCTGCCTGTGAGGGAGCCGGCACAGTATGGTCGATGTCGCATCTAACCCGCAGACGGATCGGGAGCCGGCCAAGGTGACGCGCGGACACGCCATGTCGCTGCCCAACATTCTCACCTATGGCCGCTGCGTGGCGGTGCCGCTGGTGGCGGCGTGCCTGTTCTGGTCCGACATTCTCGAAGGCGGCCTGTGGCTGCGCTGGGTCGCCGTGGCTTTATACGCGGTCGCGGCCATCACGGATTTCTTCGACGGCTATCTCGCCCGCGCCTGGTCGCAGCAATCGGCCATCGGCCGCATGCTCGACCCCATCGCCGACAAGCTGCTCGTCTCGGCCTCGCTGTTGATGCTGGCCTCGGACGGCACCATTCGCGGCTGGTCGTTATGGGCGGCGTTGGTGATTCTGTGCCGCGAGATTCTCGTCTCCGGCCTGCGCGAATTTCTCGCCGAGCTGCGGGTCAGCGTACCCGTCACCCGCCTCGCCAAATGGAAGACCACCGCCCAGCTGGTGGCGGTCGGCGTGCTGCTCGCCGGCCCGGCGGCGGACCTCGTGGTGCCCGGCATCACCTTGTTCGGCATCGGCCTGTTGTGGATCGCGGCGCTGCTGACGCTCTATACTGGGTGGGATTATTTCCGCGCCGGCGCCCGCCATCTGATCGGGGACGCGCCGTGAAGGTGCTGTATTTCGCCTGGGTGCGCGAGCGCATCGGGCTGGAGGCGGAGGAGGTCGCGGTGCCGGAAGGCGTCGCCACCGTCGCCGAACTCGCCGCCTATCTCGCCGCCCGCGGCGAGGGCTATGCCCGCGCTTTCGAGAATCCGCGCATCGTCCGCGCGGCGCTCGACCGGCGGCACGCACGGCCCGACACGCCGCTGGGCGGCGCGCGCGAGATTGCCTTCTTCCCGCCCATGACGGGCGGCTGAACGAGCGAGGTGAGCATGTTCACCGTCCGCATCCAGGCGCAGGATTTCGACCCCGCGCAGGAGGCCGCCGCCCTGTCGAAGGGGCGTAGCGATATCGGCGCCGTCGTCACCTTCACCGGCCTGTGCCGGGCGCAGGACGCCCCCGGCGGCGCTCCGCTTATCGCGCTGACGCTGGAACATTATCCCGGCATGGCGGAGGAGGAGATCGGCCGGCTGGTCGAGCAGGCCCGCGCCCGCTGGCCGCTCATCGGCGCCACCGTCATCCACCGCTATGGCCGCATGGTGCCGGGCGACAACATCGTGCTCGTCGTCACCGCCTCCGCCCACCGCGCCGCCGCCTTCGAGGCGGCCGAATTCCTGATGGACTGGCTGAAGACCAGCGCGCCGTTCTGGAAGATGGAAGAGCGCGACGAAGGCACCGCCTGGGTCGCGGCCAAGGACGAAGACGACGACGCAGCGGAACGTTGGAACTAGCCGCCTCTCCTGCCTCCGTCCTCCCGGACGGCAGCAGGCCGCGCCAAGCGTCATCCCGGACGGCCGAAGGCCGATCCGGGATCGTCGGACGAAGGGGAGCGGGCAGCGATCACGGCTCTCCGCCCTGCGGGCGGCGGCCGGGATGACGGCGAAGGAGTGAGGCAAACGAAAATGCCGGCCCGAGGGCCGGCATTTCCATTCAGCGATCTCTGCAGCCCTCAGGCCGCTTCCGCCTTCTTCGGCTGCACTTCGGACATGTAGTCCTCCAGCAGCGTCTTGGTGACCGGGCCGGGCTGGAAGTGCTGGCCGGCGATCTCGGACACCGGCGTCACCTCGGCGGCGGTGCCGGTGATGAAGCACTCGTCGAAGCTCGCCAGCTCTTCCGGCATGATCGCCCGCTCCACCACCTCGATGCCGCGCCGCTTGGCGAGCGCGATCACCGTCTGGCGGGTGATGCCGTTGAGGAAGGCATCGGCCTCCGGCGTGTGGACGACGCCGTCCTTGACGAAGAACACATTGGCGCCGGTGCATTCGGCGACGCGGCCGCGCCAGTCCAGCATCAGCGCGTCGGCGAAGCCCTCGCGCTCGGCGGCGTGCTTGGAGATGGTGCAGATCATGTAGAGGCCGGCGGCCTTGGAGGTCGAGGGCGCGGTCTGCGGGTCGGGACGGCGGTACTTCGCCATGCCGATGCGGATGCCCTTGAGCCGCTGCGCCGGGTCGAAATAGCTCGGCCATTCCCACGCCGCGATGGCGAGGTGGATCTGGTTGTGCTGGGCGGAAACGCCCATCATGTCCGAGCCGCGCCAGGCGACGGGGCGGAGATACGCGTCCACCAGCTTCTGCCGGGTCAGCAATTCGCGGCAGGCGGCGTTGATCTCGTCCTCGCTGTAGGGAATCTCGAAGTCGAGCAGTTCGGCGCTGTGCTTCAGACGCGTCGTGTGCTCGTCGAGCTTGAAGATCTCGCCGCCATAGGCGCGCTCGCCCTCGAACACGCAGCTGCCATAGTGCAGCCCGTGGGTCAGTACATGGACCTGCGCGTCCTGCCAGGGCACGAAGGCGCCGTCATACCAGATCCAGCCGCTGCGTTTGTCGAAAGGTTCGCTCGCCATGGTTAAGTCTCCCAACCGGTGCGCCGGCGCGCCATGGGGAGGCGCCGGAGCCCTTCTTTCCTTCGGCATGGTGGCTACGGCCTGCCCGGCGAGAGCGCAACGCTTTGCCTCGCGGCCGAAGTCCCGTTATCGTCGCCGCTCGGCACGAGCGGGTACGACTTTGTCCTGTTCCGAGGCGGATCGGGCGGCGTGCCGAACAATCCTTTCGTTGAACGGGACATCTGGGTAACGATCATAACGAAAAAAGTCAACATGGCTGACATAAATGTCTCGCTGACAGCGCGCACCGGCAAGAGCGAGCCGGGGGCGGCGCGTGGCTCGTCGTCCTCCGAGGGCGAGCCGATGCTCGACCTGATCGAGCTGTTGTTCTTCGCCTATCGCAATTTCGTCAGCGATCCCGACGAGATCCTGCAGGGCTTCGGCTTCGGCCGGGCGCATCACCGGGTGCTGCATTTCGTCAACCGCCATCCCGGCATGCGCGTCACCGACCTCTTGGACATTCTGCGCATCACCAAGCAGAGCCTCGGCCGGGTGCTGCGCGAGCTGGTGGACCAGGGCTTCATCGACAGCCGCGCCGGCGCCTCCGACCGTCGCCAGCGCCTGCTCTACCTCACCCCCAAGGGCGAGGCGCTGACGCAGGAATTCGTCGCCATCCAGTCGCGCCGCATCCGCCGCGCGCTGGAGGAGAGCGGCGGCGAGTCGCGCGAGCTGGTGCGCCGCTTTCTTGTCGCCATGATCGACCCGGAAGATCGCAGCTCGACCGAGAAGCTGATCGCCCGCGCCGACCAGGCCGTGGAGGCGCGCAGCGCCGCCCGCGGCCGGACGGCCGGCTGACGGGAGGACCGCCATGCTCGACGCCCGCCTGAGCCCGGCCGAAGCGGCAAGGGAATCCCGCACCATGCCTGCCGACGACGCCTTCCACCTGCTCATCGTCGATGACGACCGCCGCATTCGCGACCTGCTGTCGCGCTTCCTCACCGAGCACGGCTACCGCGTCACCACGGCGGAATCCGCCGCCGACGCCCGCGCCCGGCTCGGCGGCCTCGCCTTCGACCTGCTGATCCTCGACGTGATGATGCCAGGCGAGAACGGCTTCGACCTCGCCCGCTCGGTGCGCGCCGATTCCGCCGTGCCCATCCTCATGCTCACCGCCCGCTCCGAGCCGGGAGACCGCATCGAGGGGCTGGAGATCGGCGCCGACGACTATCTCGCCAAGCCGTTCGAGCCGCGCGAATTGCTGCTGCGCATCGGCAACATCATCAAGCGCGCCGCCCCGCCGCCGGCGCAGGCGATCGAGGCGGTGCGCTTCGGGCCCTTCACCTTCCATCTTGCGCGCGGCGAGCTCACGCGCGACGGCGAGCTGGTACGCCTCACCGACCGCGAGCGCGACATGCTGCGGGTGCTGGGCGAAGCACCGGGGCAGACCGTGCCGCGCCAGGACCTCGTCGCCCCCGGCGTCGCCGCCGGCGACCGGGCGGTGGACGTGCAGGTCAACCGGCTGCGCCGCAAGATCGAGCGCGACCCGGCCAATCCCGCCTATGTGCAGACGGTGCGCGGCGTCGGCTACCGGCTGGTCGTCGCTCCTTGAGCCGCCGCGACACCAGCGTGGTGGGCGCCGCGCGGGCGCGCCTGCGCCTCACCCAGCGCCGCATGCGGGAGAACAATGCCCGCTTCGGTGCGTGGTTCAACCGCGTCATGCCGAAGGGCCTGTTCGCCCGCTCGCTGATCATCATCGTCACCCCTGTCGTGATCCTGCAGTCGGTGCTCGCCTTCGTGTTCATGGAGCGGCACTACAACACGGTGACGCGCCGCCTCTCCGCAGCGGTGTCGCAGGACATCACCGCCGTCACCCAGCTCGCCGTGGCCTTCCCGACCGAGGCCGACCAGGACAAGATCAAGCGCATCGCCCAGCTCACATTAGGGCTGACAGTGGATTTCCTGCCCGGGGAACGCCTGCCGCCGCCCGGCCCGAAGCCCTTCTTCTCCACCCTCGATTCCGCCTTCACCAGCGAACTCGCCAAACGCCTGCACCGGCCGTTCTGGACCGACACGGTCGGCAATTCCAACCTCATCGAGGTGCGGGTGCAGCTGGACGACATGGTGCTGCGGGTGTTCGCCCGCCGCAGCCAGGCCTATCTCTCCAATTCGCACATCTTCCTGTTGTGGATGGTGGGCACCGCGCTGGTGCTGATGGCGGTGGCCATCCTGTTCCTGCGCAACCAGATCAAGCCGATCGAGGCGCTGGCCGATGCCGCCATCGCCTTCGGCAAGGGGCGCGACGTGCCCGGCTTCCGCCCGCGCGGCGCGCGCGAGGTGCGCGGCGCGGCGCTGGCCTTTCTGGAAATGAAGCGGCGCATCGAGCGGCAGATCGAGCAGCGCACCACCATGCTCGCCGGCGTCAGCCACGACATGCGCACCATCCTCACCCGCTTCAAGCTGGAACTGGCGTTGCTCGGCGACAGCGCCGACACCGAGGCGCTGCGCAAGGATGTCGACGATCTCCAGAGCATGCTGGAGGCCTATCTCGCCTTTGCCCGCGAGGATGTGGCGGAAACCCCGGCGCTGGCCGACATGGCGCGGCTGATCGAGGAGGCGCGCTTCAACGCCGAGCGGCAGGGGGCACGCGTCAGCGCCAGCTATAGCGGCGACCCGCTGGTGATGGTGCGCGTCGACGCCTTCCGCCGCTGCCTCGCCAATCTCGTCGGCAATGCCGGCCGGCATGCCGCGCGCATCGATATCACAGGCACGCGCGACGAGCGCTGGCTCACCATCACCGTCGACGATGACGGGCCCGGCATCGCGCCCGATCTGCGTGAGGATGTGTTCCGTCCCTTCTTCCGGCTGGACGAGGCGCGCAACCAGGATGCCGGCGGCTCCGGCCTCGGCCTCACCATCGCCCGCGACGCCGCCCGCGCCCATGGCGGCGATGTCATCCTCGGCGAGAGCCCGCTCGGCGGCCTGCGCGCGACGATCCGGATTCCGGTGTAGAAGCCCCGTTCAGAACAGCCGCGCGCCGTTCGGCACATCCTGATCCGGCTTGAACAGCACCACCGCGCCGTCGGCGTCGGGAAAGCCGAGGGTCAGCACCTCGGACATGATCGGGCCGATCTGGCGCGGCGGGAAGTTCACCACCGCCGCCACCTGCCGCCCGATGAGGTCCTCCGGGGCGTAATGCACGGTGATCTGCGCCGAGGATTTCTTGCAGCCGATATGCGGGCCGAAATCGATCACCAGCTTGATCGCCGGCTTGCGCGCCTCCGGGAAGGGCTCGGCCTGGATGATGGTGCCGACGCGGATATCGACCTTGAGGAAGTCCGCGATCGTGATCTGTTCGGTGGGGGCAAGACTCATGATGAACGCCTCAAGCTGAACGCCGCACTCCCGCGCATACACGGCGCGGGGTGATTCCGGCGGTCAGTCTACGCGAAAGGCCGGCGTCGCTGTCACGCCATGACCGGCGCGTCCGGCGGAACCGGGGTCTCCGGCGCGGCGAGGGAGGCCGTGCCTCGACGCCCGCGCCGTCCGGTGGCGAGGCACACCGCGCCCTCGATCAGGCCGAGCGCCCGCTCGCCGCGCGCCAGCTCGCGGTCCAGCGCCGCCATGGTGCGGGCGAGCGCCGGGTCGTCGTCGCTGAGGAAGGTCTGCAGCACACGGCCGAACACCAGCGCCAGCCCCTGCGCCCGCACCGCACCCTTGAGGCCGGCGGTGTCGATGCGCGCCGCCGCCAGCATCCATTGCTGCGAGCGCACGGAGAGCTTGTTCAGCGCCAGGGCGAAGAACGGGTTGCGCCGCGCCGAATCCATCAGCGAGCGCAGCGCCGCCTTGTGCGGCGCCAGCACATCGAGCCGGCGCATCAGCACATCGACCAGCCGGTCGCGGGCCGGCTCGTCTTCCATGTCGTCGGTGGGCGCGGCCAGCACCTTGGAATCGACTTCGCGCAGGAAGCCGGACAGCATGTCGAAGGTGGAACCGAAGGCGGCGCGCAATTCGGCGAGCGGCATCTTCGCCTCGTCCGCCACCTCGCCGAGGCTGATACGCTCGAAAGGCTTGCGCGCCAGCAGCCGCATGAAGCTGTCGAGGGCGAGGGCACGCCCTTCGCTGACCTTCTCGGTGGTCGCTTTCGTTCCCGCGGAGCCTGTCATGATGACCTCCAGTCCTGAACGTTGCCTCACCCAGATGTAAGGCGCGCCACGGCGCGGGAGAAGCCCCCGCGCGGCAAATCAAGGCAGGGTCCGCGCACGAAAGCGGGAGCGCTCAGCCCGCGAGTTCGCGCGAGCGCCGCGCCGCCGCCGCCACCGCCTCGGCGAGCAGCGGGCCGAAGCCCTTGTCCTCGTCCATCAGCACGGCGAGCGCCGCCGCCGTGGTACCGTTGGGCGAGGTGACATTGCGGCGTAGCTGCGCCGGGTCGATGCCGGTGCGAACCATCAGCTCGCCCGCCCCCGCCACCGTGGCGCGCGCCAGCCGGTCGGCCATGTCGGCGGGCAGGCCCGCCTGCGCCCCCGCCGCCGCCAGCGCTTCCGCCAGCAGGAACACATAGGCCGGGCCGGAGCCGGAAACGGCGGTGGCGACGTCGATCAGCGCCTCGTCCTCCACCCATTCCACCCCGCCCGTGGCGCGCAGCAGCGCGTCGGCGATGTTCATCTGGTCCGGGCTCACGGCGCCATTGGCGACCGCCACCGTCACCCCGCGCCCGATCGCCGCCGGCGTGTTGGGAATGGAGCGGACCACGGCCGCCCCGACGGGAAAGTAGGATTCGAGAAAACCGAGCGTGCGCCCCGCCATGACCGAGACGATGAGCGTCCCGGCATCGGCCAGCCCGGCCACCCGGGCGAGCACGTCGGGGGCCACCTGCGGCTTCACCGCCAGCAGCATCACCGCCGGCGGGCCGCCATTGAGCGGGTTCAGCGCCACGCCGCGCGCCTCGATGAGCGCGGCGACTTCCGCCGGCGGCGCCGGGTCGATCACCGCCGCCCGCGCCGGATCGAGCCCGAGATCGAGCCAGCCTTCCAGCATGGCGCCGCCCATCTTGCCGGCGCCGACAAGCAGCACCCGCCCGGGAATGTCGGAAAGTGTGGCCATCGTGGAACTCCCCTGCCCGCGCGAGCGCGCGTCCTCGGCGGTCTTAGTGCCGCCGTCGCGTCGCTTTGGCAATGGGAGTGTGCGCCGGACCGGCAGGCCTGTGCGTCAGGCCTCGCCGACCGTCTCGAACAGGGTGGCGTCCATCGCCTCGCGGGCGCTCTTGCCGGCCCAGACGACGAACTGGAAGGCGGGGAAATAGCGTTCCACCGCCTCGATGGCGCATTCCATCAGCACCTCGCACTGGCGGTCGGTGGCTTCCGCCCCGGCCAGCAGCAGCGCGTGGCGGAACATGATCACGCCCTCCTTCGACCAGAGGTCGAAATGGCCGACCCACATCTGCTCATTGATGAGCGAGAGCAGGCGCAGCACCTCGGTCTTGCGCTTCTCCGGCACCTTGAGATCGAAGGCGCAGGCGATGTGCAGGGCCTCGACCTCGTCCATCCACTGGAACGAGACATGGCAATCCGTCCAGCGCCCTTCGAGGGAGATGGTGATCTCGTCCTCGGCCGAGCGCTCGAACGCCCATTCGTTAAGCGCGGCCATGCGCTCGACGAGATCCAGCGGGTTGAGGCTGATGTCGGTCTCGAAGTCACTAGTATGGGTCATGCTCGACCTCGCGAGGGTGGGACGCGGAGGGGGTCGAACGCACGCAACGCGACGGTTGCGGCAAGCCGTTCAAGAATCGAACGAATCGCCGTCGTCCCAACTATATCGCGCTGAATCCGTACCTCGCTACGACCGTTGTACCATGGTCCGTATAAAAACGGGCCATGGCGAAAATTGGCACTATTGACTTGTCGCGGGATTCGGCCCGGCGCGGCAAGCGCCGTGTCGAAGCGTCCACAAGCCAGGCGGGTGAAAGGCTCAGCCAAGCGAATCGGGCGGATCGATCGTCGCCTCAAGCTTGGCCTCCAGCGCGGCGATGCGGGCGGCGAGCCGCTCATTCTCCTCGCGCGCGGCGGCGGCGAGTTCCTTCACCGTCTCGAATTCCTCGCGGGTGACGACATCGAGCTCGCGCAGGATGCGCTCGGCCTGGGCGCGCATCACGCCTTCCGCCTCGCGGCGCACGCCGGTGGCGACGCCGGCCGCGTCGTTCATCAGCTTGGCAAAATCGTCGAAGATCCGGCCGGTGGTCTGGGTCATGGTCATCTCCCGGGATGAGGCCGGACCAATGCCGTGCCTTTGCAGAAACAATGGGGCGGCGGGGCGGTGATCGCAAGGGGAGCGGCCGTTGCGCGGTGCGCGGCGGCCACAGGCGCCTTGATCCCGTCACGCAACGGGGGCAAAGCGAAGATGCCGCCTTCCGCACGTCCGCCGCCGGCCGCGCGCCCTTCCGCCGAGAGGTCCGATGCTGCTCACCCCGCCGCTGCTCGCTTTGCCCTTCCCGAACATCGACCCGGTGCTGATCGAGCTCGGCCCCTTCGCCATACGCTGGTATGCGCTGGCCTATATTGGCGGACTGCTGTTCGGCTGGTGGATGGCCAAGCGGCTGTGTTCCAGCCCGGCGCTGTGGGGCGGGCAGGCGCCGATCAAGCCGGAGGAGTTCGACGACGCGGTGGTGTGGATCGCGGTCGGCGTCATCCTCGGCGGGCGCATCGGTTATGTGCTGTTCTACAACCTGCCCTTCTATGCCGAAAATCCGTTGCAGGCCTTCACCCTATGGCATGGCGGCATGGCGTTCCATGGCGGCTTTCTCGGCTCCATCCTTGCCATGTACCTGTTCTGCCGGCGCCGGGGCCTGCCCTTCGTCTCCATGCTGGATATCGCCGCGTCGGTGGTGCCGGTCGGCCTGTTCCTCGGGCGGCTGGCGAACTTCATCAATGGCGAATTGTGGGGCCGGCCGACCGATGTCGCCTGGGCCTTCGTCTTCCCGCATGGCGGACCGGAGCCGCGCCATCCCAGCCAGCTCTATGAGGCGGGGCTGGAGGGGCTGGCGATCTTCCTGATCCTGCAGCTTGCCATCCGCGCCGGCGCGCTGGCCCGGCCGGGCACGGTGGCCGGAATGTTCGTGTTCCTCTATGGCTGCGCCCGCATCTTCGTGGAGTTCTTCCGCGAGCCGGACCCGCAGCTCGGCTATCTATTCGGCGGCTGGCTGACCATGGGCATGCTGCTCTCCCTGCCGATGCTGGCGCTGGGGAGCTGGCTCGTCTGGCGCGCCCGCCAGCGCCCGGCGCTCCGCGCAGGTGCCGCATGAACGCGCTGGCGGAACAGCTCGCCCGGCAGATCGCCCTCACCGGCCCGATCACCGTCGCCGACTATATGGAACAGTGCCTGTTCCACCCCACGCTCGGCTACTACACCACGCGCGAGCCCTTCGGCACATCAGGCGATTTCATCACCGCGCCCGAAATCAGCCAGATGTTCGGCGAGCTCATCGGCCTGTGGGCGGCGGAAACCTGGCTGCGCCTCGGCTCGCCCGCGCCCTTCGTCCTCGCCGAGTTCGGCCCCGGCCGTGGCACGATGATGGCCGACATGCTGCGCGCCACCGCCCGCGTGCCCGGCCTGCATGAGGCCGCCCGCGTGGTGCTGGTGGAAGCCTCGCCGCGCCTGCGCGCCCGGCAGGCGGAAACCCTGCGCGGCCATGCCGTCGAATGGGTGGAGAGGATCGAGGCTCTGCCGCCCGGCCCGCTGATCGCGCTCGGCAACGAGTTCATCGACGCGCTGCCGATCCGCCAGTTCGTCCGCACGCCGGACGGCATCGCCGAGCGCATGGTCGGCCTCGATTCCGCCGGAGCCCTCGCCTTCGGCCTGCGCCCCGGCGCCCGGCTCGATGCGCACGGCGACGCCCGCCTCGCCGCCGCGCCGCTGGGCGCGGTGCTGGAAACCTGCCCGCTCGGCCTCTCCATCGCAGCCACCCTCGGTGCCCGCATTGCCGCGAGCGGCGGCGCGGCGCTGTTGGTCGATTACGGCCATGCCGGCGAGCGGGAGCGAGGCGGCGGCTTCGGCGACACGCTGCAGGCGCTTTATCGCCGGGCCTTCGACGATGTGCTGGCGCATCCCGGCGAAGCGGACCTCACGGCCCATGTCGATTTCGCCGCTCTCGCCCATGCCGCCACGGCTGCTGGCGCCCGCGTCTTCGGCCCCATCGGCCAGGGCCTGCTGCTGGAGCGGCTGGGCCTCGATGAGCGCGCCTTCCGGCTGAAGCGCGCGGCGAGCGAGGCCGACCGGGAAATGGTGGAGGCGGCGCGCCTGCGCCTCGCCGGAACGGACGAGGGACAGATGGGCGCCCTCTTCAAGGCGCTCGCCCTGGTGCATCCTGCCCTCGACATGGTGGCCGGATTCGCCCCTTCCGAGCTGTTCGAGGACAATCCCGCATGAAGGTCGAATCCCCCGCACTGAGCGCCCTGCCCGGCATCCGCCACGCCTTCTTCACCCGCGAGGGCGGGGTCTCCGAAGGCCTCTATGCCGGGCTCAATGGCGGCACCGGCTCGCGCGACGAACCCGCCCATGTCGCGGAGAACCGTGCCCGCATGGAAGCCGCGCTCGGCGTGCCGTCCGGTCACCTGCTCACCGCCTGGCAGATCCACTCGCCCGATTGCGTGATCGTGGACCGGCTGTGGGACGAGCGGCCGAAGGCCGATGCGGTCGCCACCGCCACGCCGGGCATCGCCGCCGCCGTAACCATCGCGGATTGCGGGCCGGTGCTGTTCGCCGACCCCATCGCCCGCGTCGTCGGCGCCGCCCATGCCGGCTGGAAGGGCGCGGTGGGCGGAGTGCTCGACGCCACACTCGCCCGCATGGAAGAACTCGGCGCCCGGCGCGGTAATATCGTCGCCGCCATCGGTCCGCTCATCCGGCAGGAGAGCTACGAGGTCGGACCCGATTTCATCGCCACCCTGACCGGCCTCGACGCCGGCAATGCGCGCTTTCTGATCCCGGCAGCGCGGCCGGACCATGCGCTGTTCGACCTGCCCGGCTACATCGCCGCCCGGCTCACCGCGCTCGGCGTCGGCACGATCGATGATCTCGGCCTCGACACCTATGCGGACGAGGCGCGCTTCTTCTCCTATCGCCGCGCCACCCACCGCGGCGAGCCCGACTATGGACGCCTGATCGCCGCCATTACTCTGGTGTGAGCTTCGCCATGACCCTGCATTTCACCGGCCCGGAATTCGAGCGTCGCCGCCAGCGCTTGCTCACCGTTCTGGCGGAACAGCGGCTCGACGGGCTGCTGATGTTCCAGCAGGAGTCCATGTATTGGCTCACCGGCTATGACACGTTCGGCTTCTGCTTCTTCCAGGCTCTGTGGCTCGGCGCCGATGGGCGGCTGGCTTTGCTCACCCGCTCGGCCGATCTGCGGCAGGCGCAGCACACCTCGCTGATTGAGGACATCCGCGTGTGGACCGACCGGGCCGACGCCACGCCGCAGCAGCAGCTGTGCGCCATGGTGACGGAGCTGGGCGGCGCGGGCGGGCGCATCGGCGTGGAATATGAGAGCTACGGTCTCACCGCCGCCAATGGCAAGAAGCTTGACGCGGCTTTCGACGGCATCGCCACGCTCATCGACGCCTCGCGTCTGGTGGACCGGCTGCGGGCGGTGAAGTCGGCGGCGGAAATCCTTTATGTCCGGCAGGCCGGCAAGCTGGCGCTGGCGGCGCGCGAGGCGGCGCTCGACATCATCGCGCCGGGCGTCGACGAGGGCGAGGTGCTGGCGGCGATGCAGGGCGCCATCTTTAGGGGTGGCGGCGATTATCCGGCCAATGAGTTCATCATCGGCTCCGGGGCCGACGCGCTGCTCTGCCGCTACAAGAGCGGCCGGCGCGTGCTCGGCGACGAAGACCAGCTCACCCTGGAATGGGCCGGCGCCTATCGCCACTACCACGCGGCGATGATGGAGACGGTGGTGATCGGCCCGCCGCGCGACCGGCATCTGGAACTCTTCGCGGCGGCGAAGCAGGCGCTGGAAGCCTGCGCCCATGCCATGGTGCCTGGCCGCACCGCCGGCGAGGTGTTCGCCGCCCATGCGCATGTGATGGACGGGCACGGGCTGGAAAAGCACCGGCTGGCCGCCTGCGGCTATTCGCTGGGCGCCAAGTTCACCCCTTCCTGGATGGACCCGCCGATGTTCTACGAGAACAATCCCTGGGTGCTGGAAGCCGGCATGGTGTTGTTCGCGCACATGATTCTGATGGACAGCGACACCGGCACCGCCATGTGCCTGGGGCGCACCTATCTCGTCGGCGTTAACGCTAACGAGGGCTTAACGCCCGCCCCTCTGGACCTGATCGTTAATTAGTTTTAACCCTTTCCCGTCCGCTGGCGACGTTCGCGGCTCTGCTTCGGCAGGGACACGCGGCGCGACCGGCCCACAGGGAATGGTTCATGCTCGCTCGCTTCCGCCCTCTGGGCCGACGCCTTACGACGACCGCGGTTCTCCTTGCCGCCCTCGCCCTCGGCGCCTGCCAGACCAATGGCGGTGGCAACAAGCCGGTGGCGGCGACCGCCGTCTCCTCGGGCAACAAGACCATCGCGTTCGAATCCATCGACGGCCCGCCGGAGCCGGTGTTCAACCGGCTGGTGGCCGATCTCTCCGATCAGGCCAAGGCGCGGCAGATGCCCGTCGTCTCGCGCGGGTCGCAGGCGGCCTACCGGGTGCGCGGCTATCTCGCCGCCACCGTCGCCAATGGCAAGGGCGAGGTCGACTGGGTGTGGGACGTGTTCGACGCCGACAGCGACCGCGTGCTGCGCGTCGCCGGCCGCGAGAAGCTCGGCCCCGGCAAGGATGTCTGGAACAATCTCGACGACGCCACGGTGCAGCGCATCGCCGCCCAGAGCCTCAGCGAAATCTCGACCCGCCTCGCCGGCGGCACGCCCGCGACCACCTCCACCGCCCCGGCCGCCGCGCCCGAACTCGACCCGGCGGACGCCCCGCCGGTCAACCCCGGCGAGGGTCCCGTCGTCGCCAGCGCGGTGCCGGACGACATCCCCGCCGATGTCGTAACGGCACCTTCCGCGACCGAAGGGGCGAGCAGCGCCCTCACCTTCGCCTCCCATCCCTGAACCCGCGTGGCACCTATGCGGCAACGCATGGGACAAGCGGGCGCGACGCGGCTCTGGAAGCTTTACAGGCCGGGCCGGCCCGCCTATCAGGTCTGCGCGACGGCCATAAGACGGCCGGCGGAAGGTTGACGGCTGGGAGCGCGCCGGGAATGTCTGACAATAACGGTTCGATCAAACTCGTCGCCGGCAATGCCAACCGCCCGCTGGCGGAAGCGATCGGGGCCTATCTGCGCACCTCGATGACCAAGGCCGTGGTCCGCCGCTTCGCCGACATGGAGATCTTCGTCGAGATCCAGGAGAATGTGCGCGGCAAGGACGTGTTCGTCCTGCAGTCCACCTCCTTCCCGACCAATGACCATCTGATGGAGCTGCTCATCATCACCGATGCGCTGCGCCGCTCCTCCGCCCGCCGCATCACCGCCGTGCTGCCCTATTTCGGCTATGCCCGCCAGGACCGCCGCTCCTCCGGCCGCACGCCGATCTCCGCCAAGCTGGTGGCCAACCTCATCACCCATGCCGGCGCCGACCGCGTGCTCACCGTCGACCTGCATGCCGGCCAGATCCAGGGCTTCTTCGACATTCCGACCGACAACCTGTTCTCCGCCCCAGTCATGGTGGCCGACATCAAGTCCCGGTTCGAACTGTCCGACATCACCGTCGTCTCGCCCGACGTGGGCGGCGTGGTGCGCGCCCGCGCGCTGGCCAAGCGCATCGACGCCCAGCTCGCCATCGTCGACAAGCGCCGCGAGCGCCCCGGCGAGAGCGAGGTGATGAACGTCATCGGCGATGTCGAGGGCAAGCGCTGCATCCTCGTCGACGACATCATCGATTCCGGCGGCACGCTGGTGAACGCGGCGGATGCGCTGCTGGCGCGCGGCGCCACCGAGGTCTACGCCTACATCACCCATGGCGTGCTCTCGGGCGGCGCGGTCTCGCGCGTCACCGCCTCGAACCTCAAGGAACTGGTGATCACCGATTCGATCCAGCCGACCGAGGCGGTCCGGGTGGCGCGCAACATCCGCGTCATCTCCATCGCCAGCCTGCTGGCGGAGGCCATCGGCCGCACGGCGCATGAGGAAAGCGTCTCCAGCCTGTTCGACTGAACGGGTGCGGAATACCGCCTAACCCCTTGATGTTGAACGCATGGCGGCGAAATGCTGCGCTGCGCCATCTTGCGTCCACAGTTCGGCTGCACCCTGTCCGCTCGCTGAAATCGACCCGGACTGTTCTGATGCCGCGTACCCCCTTGCCGCGTCTCTCCTTGCCGCGCTCCTTCGGGATCCGCCTCGCGCCCCTCGCCCGTCTGGCCGCCCCGGCGGCAGGACTTGCCCTCGCCCTCACCGTCCCCGCCAGTGCCCAGTCGCTCCGCACGGTGCCGGCTCCCGGCCTGCCGGACCCGTGGTTCGGCGTAATCATGATCTCGCCCTATGACGAGGCCGCCGCCGAGGGCTCGGCCTATGAGGCGGCCCACGATGCCGCCGATGCGGCGTCGGAAGCGGCACAACCCGCCCCGCCCGCGCCGGCCGTCGCGGACGCGCCCGTGACCTTCGATCCCGCGCAGGAAACCGCCGTCATGCCCTCGCTGTGGGAGAGCATCGAGCTCGGCCTCGGCGGCCCGCCGGAAGAGCCGGAGCCGGAAGCGCCGACGCCCTATCAGCTCATCGAACAGCGCAGCGCCCCCGTGCAGCGGGCGCGGAACCAGTTGCCGACGCAGATGGAACTGCGCCAGGGCGCGGCGATCATGTCGGTTTCCTCCAGCGCCAACGCCACCGCCCCGTCCTCGGGCGCGCTCGCCACCACCAGCACCAGCGGCTCGGGCGAGCTGAAAGGCCGGCTCGGGCTGGAGCAGGACAATCTCACCGTCTACAGCACCGGCACGGTCGGCGCCTCCGCCGGACCGAACCCGGCCTCCGCCTCGCTCTATGACAATATCGCCGTCGGCAGCACCGTGTCGGTGCCGCTGGCGCCGCTCGGCCTCGGGGCGGAACAGCTCGGCACGAAGGTCGAGGTGGACAAGGGGCAGACGGTGCGCACCGGGGTGGAGCTGCGCGCGCCGGCCGGCCGCGCCGAGCGCTACATCTCGGTGGAGCGCTCGCAGGCGCCCGGTTCGGAGGCGAGCGGCCTCGTCAAGGCGGGCGTGCTCGGCAAGTTCTGAAGCCCGCGCGCCGGCGGCGCATTGCCGGCCAAGGCTTTTGCTGCTATGAGCCCGCCCGGTCCCGGCCTTTCCGCACCCCTGGAGGCGCGCCGGGGCTCACCGTACCAAGCCTGAAGGAACGGGCCGCGCAAGCGGCCTTCTCCTTTTGCAACCATTTGAGGACAATCATGACCGCCATCAAGGAACTGAAGGCGCAGGCGCGCACGAAGGTCGGCAAGGGGGCCGCTCGTGCAGAACGCCGCGCCGGTCGCGTACCCGCCGTCATCTATGGCGACGGCAAGGCCCCCGTCGGCATCACGCTCGATCATATCGAGATCAACAAGATCATCTATGCCGGCCACTTCCTGACCACGCTGTTCAACGTCGAGGTCGAGGGCGAGAAGCACCGGGTTATCCCGCGCGACTACCAGCTCGATCCGGTCAAGGATTTCCCGCTGCACATCGACTTCCTGCGCGTCGCCGTCGGCGCCACCCTGTCGGTCGACGTGCCGGTGCACTTCCTCAACACCGAGACGGCGCCGGCGATCAAGGAAGGCGGCACGCTGAACATCGTCAGCCACACCGTTTCCCTCAACGTGCCGGCGGACTCGATCCCCGACGCGATCGAGGTCGATGTCGCCAATTACGCGTTCGGTGACTCGATCCACCTCTCGGCGATCAAGCTGCCGGCGGGCGTGACCTGGGCCGGCCATGGCGACGACACGCTGGCCACCATCACCGCCCCGTCGGGCCTGAAGGAAGCCGAGGCCGACGAGGCTGCGGCCGCCGCGGCGGACGCCGCCAAGGGCTGATACGCCTGAACGGCTGAAACGGCTGATCCGGGTGGCCTTTCGCGGTGCCGCCCGCCCATCCCGCGAGGAGAGCCGGAAGCCCGCTTCCGGCTCTTGTCGTTTCGCGGCGAGGCATGAACTGCAGGAGGCGCGCGGTGCTGCTGTTCACCGGGCTCGGCAATCCCGGGTCGAAATATGCCGGCAACCGGCACAATATCGGCTTCATGGCGGTGGATGCCATCGCCCGCCGGCACCGTTTCTCGCCCTGGCGCCGCCGCTTTCAGGGCGCGGCCTGCGAGGGCGAGATCGAGGGCCAGAAGGTGATTGCCCTATTGCCCGAAACCTACATGAACGAATCCGGCCGCGCCGTCGCGGAAGCCCAGCGCTTCTACAAGATCGAGCTGCGCGACGTGTTCGCCTTCCATGACGAGCTGGACCTGCCGCCTGCCAAGGTGCGCTACAAGGTCGGGGGCGGCAATGCCGGGCATAATGGCCTGCGCTCCATCACCGCCCATTGCGGCAATGACTATGCCCGCGTGCGGCTCGGCATCGGTCATCCCGGCGACAAGGCGCTGGTGCACAATTACGTGCTCAGCGACTTCGCCAAGGCCGAGCGCGACTGGGTGGAGGCGGTGTGCGACGGCTGCGCCGAACTCGCCGGCCTGCTCGCCACCCACCGGCTCGACGAGTTTCAGAACCGCATGCACCTGTTTCTGGAAGCGCGCGGCGTCGGCCCGGCGGAAAAGCCCGGCAAGAAGCCGGGCTGAACCCCGCCGAGGCCTCCCTCACTTGCACTCGCCCGCCATTCTGCCTAACCACGGCGGCAATTGTTCCTCTCGACCGAGCATCGCATCATGGGCTTCAAATGCGGCATTGTCGGCCTGCCCAACGTCGGCAAGTCGACCCTCTTCAACGCGCTGACGCAGACGGCGGCGGCGCAGGCGGCGAACTACCCGTTCTGCACTATCGAGCCGAATGTCGGCGACGTGGCGGTGCCGGATGCGCGGCTGGAAACGCTGGCGCAGATCGCCGGCTCGCAGCAGATCATCCCCACCCGCCTCACCTTCGTCGATATTGCCGGCCTGGTGCGCGGCGCCTCCAAGGGTGAGGGCCTCGGCAACCAGTTCCTCGCCAATATCCGCGAATGTGACGCCATCGCCCATGTGGTGCGCTGCTTCGAGGATTCCGATGTCACCCATGTCGAGGGCAAGCTCGCCCCGGTGTCCGACATCGAGACCATCGAGACCGAGCTGATGCTCTCCGATCTCGAAAGCCTTGAGAAGCGCGCCGGCGCGCTGGAGAAGAAGGCCAAGGGCGGCGACAAGGAAGCCAAGGAGCTGCTGGACCTGATGACCCGCGCCCTCGTGCTGCTGCGCGACGGCAAGCCGGCGCGTCTGGTCGAGGTGAAGCCGGAGGAGGAAAAGGCCTTCCGCATGCTCGGCCTGCTGTCCTCCAAGCCCGTGCTCTATGTCTGCAATGTCGAGGAAGCCTCGGCCAAGAACGGCAATTCCCTCTCGGCTGAGGTCTTCGCCCGCGCGGCGGAGGAAGGCGCCAAGGCCGTCGTCGTTTCCGCCAAGATCGAGAGCGAGATCGCCGTGCTGCCGGCGGAGGAGCAGAAGGACTATCTCGAGGCCATCGACCTCGAAGAGCCCGGCCTCAACCGTATCATCCGCACCGGCTATGAGCTTTTGAAGCTGGTGACCTATTTCACCGTCGGACCCAAGGAAGCCCGCGCCTGGACCATCACCGCCGGCACCAAGGCGCCGGGCGCGGCGGGCGTCATCCATTCCGATTTCGAGAAGGGCTTCATCCGCGCCGAAACCATCGCCTATGACGACTATGTCAAGGGCAAGGGCGAGGCCGGCGCGCGCGATGCCGGCCGGCTGCGGCTGGAAGGCAAGGAATATGTCGTCGCCGATGGCGACGTGCTGCATTTCCGCTTCAACACCTGAACCGGCGCGGCGCGCCATGACCGCCCCCGACAGCGCGCCCCTGCTCCGCCCCGCCCACCCCGGCGAGGGCGGGGCGCTGTTCGAGGTGACGCGCCTTTCCGTCGCCGGCCTCGCGCGCGGGCATTATTCCGATGCGCAGATCGAAGGCTGGATCGGGGAGCGCACGCCCGCCTATTACGAGGCGCTCATCGCCAAAGGCGGCGTGGTGGTGGCCGACCTTGGAGGCGTGGTGGTCGGCTTCGTCGATGCCGAGCCCGGCGAGATCACCCGCCTGTTCCTGCTGCCCGACGCCGCCGGCGCCGGCCTCGGCCGCCGGCTGCTGGAGATCGGCCTCGAAGCCGCCCGACGCGGCCATGACGGGCCGGTGAAGGTGGAAGCGACCGTGAATGCCGAAGGCTTCTACCGCCGCCACGGCTTCCGCCCCATCGGACGCGGCTACTTCTCCCACGGCGTCGGCGGCGACCCGATCGCCATCGTGAAGATGGAACTCTAGCGCGCCCCTTCCCCTCGCCGCTCTTGACCTTGCCGCGCCGCTCGCCTGTCATGGACGGGCCAGTGGACGCGAGGCCGGGGGACGCGATGCTGTTCTGGGAGGACTTCCACGAGGGGCATGTGGCGACCTGCGGGCGCTATGTGGTCGGCCGCGAGGAAATCCTCGCCTTCGCCCGCGAGTACGACCCGCAACCGATCCATCTCGACGATTCCGCCGCCGAGGCGACGCGGCTCGGCGGGCTCTCCGCCTCCGGCTGGCATCTGTGCTGCATCTTCATGCGCCTCGCCGCCGACGGCTTTATCATCGGCAGCGACTGCCTCGGCTCGCCCGGCCTCGACGAGGTGCGCTTCCTCAAGCCGGTGCATCCCGGCACGGTGCTGAGCCTGCGCCGGCATGTGCTGGAGACCCGCTCCTCGAAAAGCCGGCCGGAAATGGGCCTGGTGAAGTTTCGCTTCGAACTGCTGGACGCCGCCGGCGCGGTGATGGCGGATTTCGTCGGCACGGTGCTGTTCGGCCGGCGCAATCCCGGCTTCCGGCCGGCCTGAGGGGGTGTCATGCGGTTCTTTGAGGATATCGAGATCGGCGCCCGCACGCGGCTTGGCTCGCACAGCTTCACCGAAGACGAGATCGTCGCCTTCGCCCGCGCCTTCGATCCGCAGCCCTTCCATCTCGACGCGGCGGCGGGCGCGCGCACCCATTTCGGCGGGCTGGTGGCGTCCGGCTGGCATGTGGTGGCGATTTCCGCCCGGCTGCGGGCGCAGGCCTGGGCGCGCGAGCATGAGCTTCTGCGGCGCGAAGGACAGCCGGTGCCCCGCCTCGGCCCCTCCCCCGGCTTCAAGGATCTGCGCTGGCTGCGCCCGGTGCGCCCCGGCGACACGCTGACCTTCCTCAGCGAGGTGACGGCGAAGAAGCCGAGCGCCAGCCGCCCGGAATGGGGCCTGGTCTTCACCCGCGAAACCGCCACCGACCCCGCCGGAACGCGGGTGCTGGAGTTCACCAACAGCCTGTTCGTGGAACGGCTGGAGGGGTGAGCGGACCTGACCGTGGCACTCCTCATGCCCGGGCTTGACCCGGACATCCTTGCCCTTTCCTCATGCCCGGGCTTGACCCGGGCACCCAGACTTCACAGTCTGACCGGCGGGGCGTGACAGGCCATGAAGCCGCACTGGGTCTATATCCTCGCCAGCCAACGCAACGGAACGCTCTATGTCGGCGTGACCCGAGATCTTCCCAAGCGCATGCACGAGCATCGGACAGGCCTGTTCGGCGGGTTTACCGAGCAGTATGGGGTGAAGACGCTTGTGTTTGCCGAGCCGCACGACACCGCCATGGCCGCGATCCAGCGCGAAAAGAACCTCAAGCACTGGCCGCGCCGCTGGAAGCTTGCCCTGATCGAGCGCGACAACCCCGACTGGCGGGACCTTTACGACGACCTGCTGTGACAGCCGAAAGGCTGGATCCCCGGGTCAAGCCCGGGGATGAAGGCGTGAGGTGGCCATGCTCCCCTTCCCTCATGCCCGGGGTTGACCCGGGCACCCAGAGACGGCTCCGCTTGCCAAGCCCTCGAACACGCCATGCGGAGGCGGAAAGCTGGATCCCCGGGTCAAGCCCGGGGATGAAGGCGTGAGGGGGCCATGCTTCCCCTTCCCTCATGCCCGGGCTTGACCCGGGCACCCAGAGACGGCTCCGCTTGCCAAGCCCTCGAACACGCCATGCGGAGGCGGAAAGCTGGATCCCCGGGTCGAGCCCGGGGATGAGGGTGCGTGGGGCGGGGATGAGGCGGTGTAAGGGGATGAAGGCGCCTCAGCTCACGGCCACTTCACCACCGGCGGCATGGAGGAGAGGATCGAATCCACATTGCCCCCGGTCTTCAGGCCGAACAGCGTGCCGCGGTCATAAAGCAGGTTGAACTCGACATAGCGGCCGCGGCGGATCAGCTGCTCCTCGCGCGCGGCCTCGTTCCACGGCGTCGCCATGTTCGCCCGCACCAAGCGCGGATAGACATCGAGGAAGGCGAGGCCCACCGCCTTGGTGAAGTGAAAATCCGCGTTCCAATCGCCCGAGTCCAGCCAGTCGTAGAAAATGCCGCCAATGCCGCGCATTTCCTTGCGGTGCGGCAGATAGAAATACTCGTCGCACCACTCTTTGTAGCGGGGATAGTCGATGTGCGGGCGGCCCTCGCAGGCGCCGCGCATCGCCGCGTGGAAGGCGAGTGAATCCGGGTCGTCCTGGGTGCGGCGGGCGTCGAGCACCGGGGTCAGGTCCGCGCCGCCGCCGAACCACGCCTTGGTGGTGACGACGAAGCGCGTGTTCATGTGCACCGCCGGCACATGCGGGTTCGCCATATGGGCGATGAGCGAGATGCCGGTCGCGTGGAAGCGCGGGTCTTCCTCCGCGCCGGGAATCTGCTTGCGGAACTCGGGGGCGAATTCGCCATGCACGGTGGAACAGTGAACGCCCACCTTCTCGAACAGCCGCCCGCGCATCAGCGACATCACACCGCCCCCGCCCGGCGCGCCGGAATGGTCGGTGCGCTGCCACGGCGTGCGCTCGAAGCGGCCGGGCGCGCCGGGATAGAGCGCCTCCGGGGCCTCAATCTCCAGCGTCTCGAAGGCGGCGCAGATGCGGTCGCGCAATTCCTCGAACCAGGCGCGGGCGGCGGCCTTGCGGGCCTCGATGGCGGCGGCGGTCTCGGCAGTCATATGGCGGCTCTTCCTGCGGATGGACGCAGGCCCGCTTCTAGCCTCTCCCGCCGCGCGCCGGAAGGGCGGGCTACACCATCGTGCCGGAGACCGCGCCGATGGCGGCGGTGGCGGCCATGGCCAGCGCGCCCCAGAAGGTGACGCGCAGCGCCGCCTTCATCGGATCGGCCCCGCCCGCCTTCGCCCCGGCGACGCCGAGCAGGGCGAGGAACGCCAGCGCGGCGCCCGACACTGTCAGCGGCAGACCGGAGAGCGGCATCAGCAGCGCGGTCGCCAGCGGCAGCGCCGCGCCGGCGGCGAAGCTGGCGGCGGAGGCCAGCGCCGCCTGCACCGGGCGGGCGGCGGTGACCTCGTTCATGCCGAGTTCGTCGCGGGCATGCGCCTCAAGCGCGTCCTTCGCCATCAGCTGGTGCGCCACCTGGCGGGCGAGCGCCGGGTCGAGCCCGCGCCCGACATAGATCTGCGCCAGTTCCTCCTCCTCGCCGGCGGGATCGGCGGCGAGTTCCGCGGTTTCACGGGCGAGGTCGGCGCGCTCGGTGTCGGATTGCGAGGAGACGGAGACATATTCGCCCGCCGCCATCGACATGGCGCCCGCCACCAGCCCGGCAATGCCGGCGAGCAGCACGGCGTCGCGCTCGGCATTGGCGGCGGCGACGCCGACGATGAGGCTGGCGGTGGAGAGGATGCCGTCATTGGCCCCGAGCACGGCGGCGCGCAGCCAGCCGGCACGGTCGACATAGTGATTCTCGGCGTGGCGCGGGCGCATGCGGGTTCTCCATCGGCAAGGCGCAATCGGCAAAGGCACAAGCGGCAAGGCGCGGGAGGCTGCGCCGGAACCATTACATTCTTATGATACCGCCGACGCCCATGGGAAACCGTCCCGCGCCGGGCGACACAAAGGTGCCGCATCGCGAGCGCAGAAGGCGGCGCATGCTGACGCGCATCTTCACCCTGTTCGAGAAGCTGGTCGACCCCTTCCATCCCGCGCCCATCCGGCAGCCGCCGGAGGGGTTGATGGCGTTTTACTGGCACTTCGTGCGCCAGACCGGCTGGGTCTATGTCGCGGCGCTCGGCGCGGCCTTCGTGGTGGCGCTGATCGAGGTCTCGCTGTTCCGCTATATCGGCCAGATCGTCGACCTTTTGCAGGCCTCCAGCCCCCAGACCTTCTTCACCGACCATGGCCGGCTGCTGCTTTGGATGGTCTTCGTCGTCGTCGTCGCGCGCCCCTTGGCCAATCTGCTGCACGATTTGCTGGTGCGGCAGACGATCACCGCCAAGGTCGGGCCGATGATCCGCTGGCAGTCCTATCGCTGGGTGATCCGCCAGAGCGTCGGCTTCTTCAGCAACGATTTCGCCGGCCGCATCGCCACGCGGGTGCTGCAGGCCGGGCCAGCCCTGCGCGGCTCGGTGGTCGAGGTGATCGACGCGCTGTGGTACGCCGGCATCTACGCGGTGAGCGCGGTGCTGCTGTTCGCCGAGGCCGACTGGCGGCTCGCTTTGCCGATGGTGGCGTGGATCAGCTTCTATGTGCTGGCGCTCGCCGTCTTCGTGCCGCGCATCCGGCATCTGTCCAAGCGCACCGCCGAGAGCAATTCGGCGCTCACCGGGCGGGTGGTGGATAGCTACACCAACATCCTCACCGTGAAGCTGTTCGCCCATTCCGACCGCGAGGACAGCTATGTCCGCGCCGCGCTGGCACGCAATGTCGACGACAATAGCCGCCAGCAGCGGCACATTTCGCGCATGGCCTTCACCATCAGCGTGCTGAACAGCCTCATGCTGGGCGCGGTCGGCGCGCTCGGCATCTGGCTGTGGTCGGTGGGCGCGATCAATCTCGGCGCCATCGCCCTGTCCACCGGCCTGTCGATCCGCATCGTCAACATGTCCGGCTGGATCATGTGGGTGGTCACCGGCGTGTTCGAGAATGTCGGCACGGTGCAGGAGGCCATCACCACCCTGTCGCGCCCGCGCGAGGTGGCGGACGCCCCCGCCGCCCCGGCGCTGCGCGTGAGCGAAGGCGCGATCCGCTTCGAGCGTGTGTCGTTCCACTATGGCAAGGGCGGCGGGGTCATTGACGACCTCTCCCTCACCATCCGCCCCGGCGAGCGGGTGGGGCTGGTCGGCCCCTCCGGCGCCGGCAAGTCGACGCTGATGAGCCTGCTGCTGCGCTTCTACGATCCCGAGTCGGGCCGCGTGCTGATCGACGGGCAGGATGTGCGCGGCGTGACGCAGGATTCGCTGCACGCGCAGATCGGCGTGGTGACGCAGGACACGTCGCTGATGCACCGCTCGGTGCGCGACAACATCGCCTATGGCCGCCCGGACGCCAGCGAGGACGCCATCCGCACCGCCGCCCGCCGGGCGCACACGGACAGCTTCATCGACACGTTGTCCGACCCGCAGGGGCGCATCGGGCTCGACGCCCATGTCGGCGAGCGCGGGGTGAAGCTCTCCGGCGGCCAGCGCCAGCGCATCGCCATCGCCCGGGTGCTGCTGAAGGACGCGCCGATCCTCATCCTTGATGAGGCGACCTCGGCGCTCGATTCGGAGGTGGAAGCGGCGATCCAGGCCAATCTCGACGAGCTGATGACCGGCAAGACGGTGATCGCCATCGCCCACCGCCTCTCCACCATCGCCCGCATGGATCGGCTGGTGGTGATGGAGCACGGGCGCATCGTCGAGAGCGGCACCCATGCCGAGCTGGTGGCGAAGGGCGGCCTCTACGCCCGCCTCTGGCACCGCCAGTCCGGCGGCTTCATCGACGCGGACGAGGTCGAAGCGGCGGCGGAGTAGGCGTTAAGCGGCCTCGCCCCGCGTGCACGCCCTCATCCCCGTCCCCGGACCTGATCCGGGGATTGACCCGGGGACCCAGCCTTGCCGCCGCCGCACCCGCTGATCGTGCGGCGCGCGCCCAGCCACTGGTGCCCGGGCCAAGCCCGGGCATGAGGAGACGTTAGCAGGCTGGCAGCCTAGCCGACCGCCTCGTCGACCCAGGTGATGGAAAGGATTTCGAGGCTGCGGCCCCCGAACTCGACCACGTCGCCCACGGCTTTGCCCATCAGGGCCAGCGCGACGGGGGAGCCATGCGAGATCGTCGCCCGCGACGGGTCGGCCTCATCCTCGCCGACGATGCGGTAGGTCTGCACCCGGCCATCCTCGCGCTCGAAACTCACCGTGTGGCCGAAGGCGACGACCTCGTGCGAGGCGGGCGGCGGCGACAGCTGCGCCGTCTCCACGCGCTGGGAATAATAGGCGACATCGCGCAGGGGAATCGCCGCCTGCCGGCGCCGCTCATTGACATCGTCCAGCGCGTTGGCAGCCGCCAGCGCCTGCTGGGCGGCGGCGAGTTCCGCCTGCAGCCTCGCAAGCCCCGCCTGCGTCACCAGATTGATTCGGCCGGAGATCGGGCGCGGCGGCAGAATGGTCTCGGACGCCGCCTCGGCGCTTTCTTCCTTCGCAAACGCAACGCTCACGTCGCCGGGCTCCTGTCAGGGTTTCACCATGTCCGCGCCCACAGCTAGCACCGCGCGGGGCGGGCGGGCTACCTCTGGTGTGCTCGTCGGCGGCCGCTTCCCGGGGTCGAGCGAGGGATGAGGACAAGTGCCTAGCGCCAGACGAAGGCGCGCGACGCGCGCCCGACCAATCACCACCCCTCGTCCCCGGGCTTGACCCGGGGACCTAGCCTTCCCGCTAGCGCACCCCCTGGGCTTGAAACTCCGAGCCCGGCCGCTGGGTGCCCGGGTCAAGCCCGGGCATGAGGGGGGTCCCTTGGGAATCCCCCCGTCTGCCGCAGCGCCTCGCCGAGAATCATCGCCCCCGCCAGCGCGATATTGAGCGAGCGGGCGCCCGGCACTAGCGGAATGACGATTCGCGCATCGGCCGCCTGATGCACCTCCTCCGGCACGCCGGCGCTCTCGCGGCCGAGCAGCAGCACGTCGTCGGGCGCGAAGGCGAAGGCGGTGTAGGCCACCGCGCCGCGCGTGGTGCACAGAACGAGGCGCCGCCCCTCCCCGGCCCGCCAGGCCTCGAACGCCGCGAAGCTCGCATGGCGGGTGATGGCGGCGCGGTCGAGATAGTCCATCCCCGCCCGGCGGAAGCCGGCATCGCCGACGGGAAAGCCCGCCGGTTCGATAATGTGCAGCGACAGGCCGAAACAGGCGCTCATGCGCGCCAGCGTGCCGGCATTCGGCGCGATATCCGGCTGGTAGAGCGCCAGCGCCAGCGTCATGAAAAATCCCTCCCTCGCCCGGCCGTGAAAGCGGCCGGAGCGCGTCGACCTAGGCCAGGCGCCGGCCCGCCGGCAAGGCGGACGCGGCGAAATCGGCGCACGCCGGGCGTCAGGCGGCGCCCGAGGCGACCGGCCGGCACGCCCCACTGAGCGCCAAGAACCCTCGCGCGCTGGGGGCAGGACGGGTTGCCGCACTGGGTTCATCTGGACAAGGGACGGCCCGGATGCAATTAGAGGCAATCGAAGGTAGGGTCGACCGCGTGCCACGCGGACGCCTGCCTGTTTCGTGCGAGCGCTGGGCGCCGCGACGGACGGCGGGCCGAGGCAGCGGTGACGGGTTCGAGGGGAAAGGAAACCATCGTGGCAGCAACTGAGACGGCGGGTACCACGCGCCGCGACTTTCTCTACATCGCCACCGGCGCCATGGGCGCGGTCGGCGCCGCCGCACTCGTGTGGCCCTTCATCTCCCAGCTTCAGCCCGACGCTTCGGTCCTCGCGCTGTCCTCCACCGAGGTGGACCTGTCGCAGGTCGCCGAAGGCCAGATGGTCACGGTGAAGTGGCGCGGCAAGCCGGTCTTCGTGTGGAACCGCACGGAGAAGGACATTGCCGAGGCCAAGGGCGTGCAGCTCACCGCGCTGCTCGATCCGATCGCCCGCAACGCCAATCTCGCGGCGGACGCCCCGGCGACCGACGAGAACCGCGCCGGCGAGGGCCACGAGAAGTGGCTGGTCGTCATCGGCATCTGCACCCATCTCGGCTGCGTGCCGATCGGCCATTCCGGCGAATATGACGGCTGGTTCTGCCCCTGCCACGGGTCGGAATACGACACGGCCGGCCGGGTCCGTCGCGGGCCGGCGCCGACCAATCTCGAAATCCCGCCCTACAAGTTCGTGTCCGACACGAAGATCTCCATCGGCTGAGCCGGCGTTCAGGGATATTCAAAGATGAGCGGACATTCCACGTTCGAGCCGAAGCACCCGGCGCTCAAGTGGTTCGAGAGCCGGCTGCCCCTGGTCGGCCTGATCCATTCCTCCTTCGTCGCCTATCCGACGCCGCGCAACCTGAACTACTGGTGGACCTTCGGCGGCATCCTGTCGCTGATGCTCGTCTGCCAGATCCTGTCGGGCGTGGTGCTGGTGATGCACTACACGCCGCACATCACGCTGGCGTTCGATTCCGTCGAGCACATCATGCGCGACGTCAGCTATGGCTGGCTGATCCGCTACATCCACTCGAACGGCGCCTCGATGTTCTTCATCGCGGTGTACATCCACATGTTCCGCGGCCTCTATTACGGGTCCTACAAGGCCCCGCGCGAGGTGCTGTGGATCCTCGGCTGCATCATCTACCTGCTGATGATGGCCACCGCCTTCATGGGCTATGTGCTGCCGTGGGGCCAGATGAGCTTCTGGGGCGCCACCGTCATCACCAACCTGTTCTCCGCCTTCCCGGTCGTCGGCCCGACCATCGTGGAATGGCTATGGGGCGGCTTCTCGGTCGATAACGCGACGCTCAACCGCTTCTTCTCGCTGCACTACCTGCTGCCCTTCATGATCGCGGGCGTCGTCGTCCTGCACGTCTGGGCGCTGCATGTGGTCGGCCAGAACAACCCGACCGGCGTCGAGCCGAAGAGCGCCAAGGACACCGTGCCCTTCACCCCCTACGCGACCATCAAGGACGCGTTCGGCATGGTGTGCTTCCTCATCTTCTTCGCCTGGTTCCTGTTCTACATCCCGAACTATCTCGGCCACGCCGACAACTACATCCCGGCCAACCCGCTGGTGACGCCGGCGCACATCGTGCCCGAATGGTACTACCTGCCGTTCTACGCCATGCTGCGCGCGGTGCCGGACAAGCTCGGCGGCGTGCTCACCATGTTCGGCGCGATCATCGTGCTGTTCTTCGTGCCGTGGCTCGACACGTCGAAGGTGCGCTCGGGCGTGTACCGTCCGCTGTTCAAGCAGTTCTTCTGGATCTGGATCGCGGTGTGCATCGGTCTCGGCTGGCTCGGCTCCAAGCCGGCGGAAGGCGGCTATGTCATCGCCGGCCGCATCCTGACCATCTACTACTTCGCCCATTTCCTCATCATCCTTCCGCTGCTCGGCCTGTTCGAGAAGCCGAAGGCGGTGCCGGCCTCCATCACCGAGGCCGTGCTGGGCAAGAACAAGGGCGCGGCACCGGCCTCGGCGGGCGTCTCGGCGCCACAGACCAAGGGTTGAGCGGATCATCATGAGCACCACCATGTCCTTCCGTTCCACTCTTCTCCGTCCGCTCGCCGTCGCCGCGCTGGCGTTCGGCCTGGCCGCCCCGGCGCTTGCCGCCGAGGGCACGCCGAAGCCCCCCCGCGAGGAATGGAGCTTCGCCGGGCCGTTCGGCACGTTCGATCAGGCGCAGGTTCAGCGCGGCTTCCAGGTGTTCAAGGAAGTCTGCGCCTCCTGCCACGCCGCGCATCTGTTCTCGTTCCGCAACCTCGCCCAGCCCGGCGGCCCCTCCTTCAGCGAGGCGCAGGCCAAGGCGGTGGCGGAGAGCTACCAGGTGCAGGATGGGCCGAACGATGCGGGCGACATGTTCGACCGCCCCGGCCGGCTGTCCGACCGCTGGCCCTCGCCCTTCCCGAACGAGCAGGCGGCGCGCGCCTCCAATGGCGGCGCCTACCCGCCGGACTTCTCGACGCTCGCCAAGGCGCGCACCTATGAGGTCGGCTTCCCCGGCTTCCTGATCGATATCTTCACCCAGTATCAGGAGCAGGGCCCGGACTATATCCACGCCCTGCTGGTGGGCTATGAGGAGCCGCCGGAGGGCTTCACGCTGCCGGAAGGCGCGCATTACAACAAGTACTTCCCCGGCCACGCCATCAAGATGCCGCAGCCCATTTCCGACGGGCAGGTGACCTATTCCGACGGCTCGCCGGAGACGCTCGACCAGTATTCGCGCGACGTGACCGCCTTCATGATGTGGATGGCGGAACCGCATCTGGAAGCGCGCAAGCGCATCGGCTTCCAGGTGATGATCTTCCTCATCATCTTCGCCGGCCTGCTCTACTTCACCAAGAAGAAGGTGTGGAAGGACGTCGCGCACTAAAGCGAACCGTCTCCCGCCAGACACCGACACGCGAAGGGCCCCGAGAGGGGCCCTTTTGCGTTGGGGGCATCTGCCGCCGCGCCACTCCGCTGAATCCTGATGCGCCTCCGGCCCCACCCGCACACCCTCATCCCCGGGCTTGACCCGGGGACCCAGCCTTCCCGCCGCTCCACCGCCCACGTCTCGCGCTCGACCGGGCCCGTCTCTGGGTGCCCGGGTCGAGCCCGGGCATGAGGGAGTATGGGCGACCTTCGAGAAGTCGGAGCACGACCCGTCCCACCCGCACACCCTCATCCCCGGACTTGACCCGGGGACCCAGCCTTGCCGCCGCTCACCACTCCCATCTCAGACCCGGCCGGGCCCGTCTCTGGGTGGCCGGGTCGAGCCCGGGCATGAGGGTGCCAGCCGCCGCCACCGGGCCGGCGTTCACCCCACCGCGCCCGCGACGATGTCCGCCAGCGCCGCCTCGCCCTTGGGGAAGCCGGCCTCGACCCATGCCTCCTCCGCCCGCTTCAACGCCGCGCCGAGCGCCGGGCCGGGGGTCATGCCGCGCGTGAGGAAATCCGCCGCCTTGAGCGGGAACACCGGCAGCGGCCAGTCGGCGGCGATCGCGGCCAGAGCGCGCCAGCCTTCATCCGCCAGCGGCGCGCCGGCGCGGGCGAAGGCGATCAGCGCCCGGTCCTGAAACGCCTCCCGGCCCATGCGGTACAAAAACGCCTTCTGGCCCTTCTCGCACATGCCGGGCGTCGGCGCCGGGCCGGCGAGCGCGATGAGCCGCGCGGCCTCCGTGTTGGACAGCCGCAGCCCCTCGCGCAGCGCCTCCGCGTCGGCCGGCTCGCGCACGGCGAGCGCGCCGAGCCGGCGCACCGCGTCGGGCGGCAGCCCCAGCGCCGCCTCCACCTCGGCGAGGCGGGCGAAGGTGGCGACCTCGCCCTCCCGTCCCAGCACCGGCGCCAGCAGCTCGGCCGCCTGCATCTGCGCCAGCGTCTCGGCGGCGCGGGGGGCGACGAGCAGCTTCATCAGCTCCGCCCGGACCCGCTCGCGCGAGAGCTGGTCCAGCCCGGCGCGGTGGCGCGCCGCCGCCGCCAGCGCGTCCGCATCGAGCGGTCCCCGGCCGAACGAGGCGTGGAAGCGGAACAGCCGCAAGATGCGCAGATAATCCTCGCGAATGCGCGTATCGGCATCGCCGATGAAGCGCACGCGCCCGGCCCTGGCATCTTCCACGCCGCCGACGAGATCGACGACCTCGCCGGTGCGGGTGAGGTAGAGCGCGTTCATGGTGAAGTCGCGCCGCTGCGCGTCGTGGTCCCAGCTGCGGCCGAAGACGACGCGGGCCCGCCGCCCGTCGGTCTCCACATCCTCGCGCAGCGTGGTCACCTCATAGGGCTCGCCCTCGGCGATGACCGTGATCGTGCCGTGCTCGATGCCGGTCGGCACCGGCTTCAGCCCGGCGGCGTGGGCGCGGCGCGTGATCTCGTCCGGCAAGGCGGTGGTGGCGATGTCGATATCCGAGCGCAGCCCGCGCCCGATCAGCCAGTCGCGCACCGCGCCGCCGACGATGCGCGCCTCCTCGCCCGCGCCATCGAGCGCGGCGAGCACGCGGGCGAGGCCCGGGCGCCCTTCGACGAGAGGGTTCATTCGATATGCCCCGGCACCATCACCCCGTCCTTCCAGGTCGGCGGTACATAGCGGCCGGTGGTCGGCCCGCGCGAGGAGGATTCGAGCACATAAAGGCTGCCCGCCACCAGAGCCACGGCGATGACCGAGCAGACGATCATCGCCCGCAGCGACCAGCCGGCGAGCCAGGAATCGACCTTTCGGCCGTAGCGCAGATAAAGCGCGAAGGCGAGAAAGGGCAGGATGAACAGCGCCAGCTGGGCGAGGATGCGGGCCATCAGGCGTAGATCCTCTCGTAAAGGCTGCGCAGAATGCCGGCGGTGATGCCCCAGATGCGGCGCTTCTCATAGGTCATGGCGTGAAAGGTGCGCACCATGCCGAGCCATTCGCGGCTTTCGCGCTGGTGGTTACCGTCATTCATCAGAAAATCCAGCGGCACCTCAAAGGCTTCGTCCACCTCGCCGGGATTCAGCGTCAGGCCGAAATCCGGCTGCACGAGGCCGACCACCGGCACGATGCGATAGCCGGTGCGGGCGAGATAGGGGTCGAGATAGCCGAGCGGGTCCACCAGATCAGGCGCCAGCCCGACCTCTTCCTGCGCCTCGCGCAGCGCCGCGCCGAGCGGGCCATCGTCCTCAGGGTCGATCTTGCCGCCGGGAAAGGCGATCTGCGCCGCATGGCTGGAAAGATGCGCGGAGCGCAAGGTGAGCAGCACGGTCGGCCGCTCGCGGGCGATGATTGGCACCAGCACCGCCGCCCCGCGCACGGGGCGGGCGTCGACCAGCGCGCGGAATTCCGGCGCCAGTTCATGATCGCCGCGCACCGGGTCGCCATCAAGGTCCGGCACGGCGAGCAGGCGGGCGCGGGCGCGGGCGAGAAAGTCGCCGAGGTCGAGCGGCGCCGTGTCGGTCGTCTCCGGCAGGGTCAGCACGTTTACAGGCAAGCGTTCATCCCTCCTCGTTCAGCTCTTCGGCGGGCGCCAGCGCGAAGAACGCCCCGCCCGAGGCGACGCCGAAGACGCGCCGCCCGTCGACCACGCGCGCCTCCGCCCGCTCGGCGAGATCGAGGAACACGGCGCGGGTCAGCCGCGCCCACAGGCCGCGACGGATATACACATAGGGTCGCGGCTCGCCATCCGCCCGTATATCGACCCGCAGCGGATGGTCGCGGTCGCAGGCGACGACATCGTCGAGATTGGTGCGGAAGACGAGGCGCGGCGCTCCCTCCCCCGCCCCTTCCGGCTCCACCGCCATCGCGACGGCGAGGAAGGGCGCGTCCTCCACCCGGATGCCGAGCTTCTCCACCGGCGTCACCAGCACATGGCGCTCCCCCTCGCGCCGCAGCACAGAGGCGAACAGGCGCACCAGCGCCGGCCGGCGGATCGGCCGGCCTTCATGATACCACCCGCCCTCGCGGTCGATCACGATGTCGATCTCGCCACAATCGGGCGGATTCCACCGCTCCACCGGCGGCAGGGCTTGCGCGGGGCTGTTTCCGAGCGCGCGCACCAAATCGTCAATCCGCGCGGAAGTTTCTGAGTTCATGGGGAAATCCCTGTCACACGCATGCAATCGCGCAGTCGTGATCCCCCGCCCGATAGTCGACGCGGTTGCAGGATAGCGTAAGCTCAGCCGTGCGGAAGCCCAAGCCGGCGCGCGAGTCCCTCGCGGGGATGTGCGCGGCGTGCGTTGCAGTCATTCGTGTTGCAGCGCACAATCGGAATGGGTCGGAAGCGACAGGGCGTCTTGCGGTGCGGCCTTCCGGCCGGGCGGGGACGGGATTTGGAATTGCAGGAGCACGCCATGACATCCGCCACCGGCGAGAATTTCGAATCCCTCGATGACATGATCATCCGCACGGCGGAATCCACCGCCGCCAATGTCCGCGCCGCCCGGGCCGGCATCGGCGCGGTGATTTTCGGCCAGGAGGCGGTGGTCGAGCGCACGCTCATCACCCTGCTCTCCGGCGGCCACGGCCTGCTGGTCGGCGTGCCCGGCCTTGCCAAGACCAAGCTGGTGGAAACGCTCGGCGTGGTGCTGGGGCTCGACGCCCGGCGCGTGCAGTTCACCCCCGACCTCATGCCCTCCGACATTCTCGGCGCCGAGGTGCTGGAGGAAAGCGCCGGCGGGCGGCGTTCCTTCCGCTTCATTCCCGGCCCGGTCTTCGCCCAGCTCCTGATGGCGGACGAGATCAACCGCGCCTCGCCGCGCACGCAGTCGGCGCTGCTGCAATCCATGCAGGAAGGCCATGTCACGGTCGCCGGCGTGCGCCATGACCTGCCCAAGCCCTTCCATGTGCTGGCGACGCAGAACCCGCTGGAACAGGAGGGTACCTATCCCCTGCCCGAAGCCCAGCTCGACCGCTTCCTCATGGAAATCGACGTCGATTATCCCGACCGCGAGTCCGAGCGGAAAATCCTGTTCGACACCACCAGCGCGGAAGAGACCAAGCCGCGCGCGGTGATGACGGCGGACGAACTCGCCGCCGCCCAGCGGCTGGTGCGCCGCCTCCCCGTGGGCGAATCCGTGGTCGAGGCCATCCTCACTCTGGTCCGCTCGGCCCGTCCGGGGTCGGAAGCGGGCGACCTCTCGAAGTTCATCGCCTGGGGCCCCGGCCCGCGCGCCTCGCAATCGCTGATGCTGGCGGTGCGCGCCCGCGCGCTGCTGGACGGGCGCTACGCCCCTTCCGTGGACGATGTGGTGGCGCTGGCCGAACCCGTGCTCAAGCACCGCATGGCGCTCACCTTCGCCGCCCGCGCCGATGGCGAGACGGTGCCGGGCGTGATCGCCAAGCTGGCCAAGCGGATCGGCTGAGGCTGTTTGTAACGGCGGCGCGAGCCGCCAACCGTGTGACGGAGACCTGACCGGGTGGAATTCGACGCCGATACCGCCGTGCGAAGTGCCGCGCAGGACGCGGCCGGCCTTGTCGCGGCCATGCCCCGGCTGGTGCTGGAAGCGCGCCGCATCGCCGCCAGTGTCTATCACGGCCTGCACGGGCGCCGCCGCGCCGGCACGGGCGAGAATTTCTGGCAGTATCGCCGCTTCAACGATGGCGAGCCCTCGGCCCGCGTCGACTGGCGCCGCTCGGCCCGCGACGACCATCTCTATGTCCGCGAGCGCGAATGGGAAGCCGCGCACACGGTGTGGATCTGGCCGGACCTCTCCGCCTCCATGGTGTTTGCCTCGCCGCTGGTGTGGGAGACCAAGCGCGACCGCGCGCTCGTGCTCGCCTTCGCCCTGGCGGACCTGCTGGTGCGTGGCGGCGAGCGTGTCGGCATTCCCGGGGTCATGCGTCCTTCCGCCTCGCGCCGTATCGTCGAGAAGATGGCGGAATCGCTGATCCACGCCGCCAGCCTGCCGCAGAGCCTGCCGCCCGCCTTCGCCCCCTCCCCGCTGGCGGAGGTGGTGCTGCTCGGCGATCTGTGGAGCCCGACGCGGGAGGTGGTGGCGAGCCTTGGCGGCCTCTCCTCCTCCGGCGCCAATGGCCATGTGGTGCAGGTGTGCGATCCGGCGGAAGAGACCTTCCCCTATTCCGGCCGCGTCGAGTTCCGCGAGCCGGAAAGCGGCGCCACGCTGACCATCGGCCGGGCGGAGACGGTGCGGGCGGAATATGTCGCCCGCGTCGCCGCCCATCGCGACGCCATTCGCCGCGAGGCGGAGCGCCATCGCTGGAGCTTCCTCGTCCACCGCACCGACCGGCCGGCGAGCGAGGTGCTGCTGGCGCTGCATGCGCGCATGAGCGGCGGCCTTGGCGCCGTGCCGCCGCGCGAGGGTGCCGCTGACGAGACGGGGCATATTTCGGGGCATCTGGCATGACCGGACTGTTCGGGCTGCCGCTCGCTTTCGCCACCCCGCTGCTGCTGACCGCGCTCGCCGCCCTGCCGCTGTTGTGGTTCCTGCTGCGCCTCGTGCCGCCGCGCCCGCGCAAGCTCGCCTTCGCGCCGATGCGCCTGCTGCTCGACATTCCGCCGAAGGAAGAGACCCCGGCCCGCACGCCGTGGTGGCTCACCGTGCTGCGGCTCCTGCTGGCCGCGCTCATCATCCTCGCCGCCGCCGGGCCGATCTGGAATCCGCCGGTCGCCGGCCCGGCCTCGTCCGGCCCGGTGGTGCTGCTCATCGATTCCGGCTGGCCCGCCGCCGCCGGCTGGTCCGCGCGCCTCGCCAGCGCCGAGGGCGTGGTGGCCGATGCCGATCTCGAAGGGCGCGGCGTCATTCTCATTCCCACCGGCGAGCCGCCGCTGGAGCCGCGCGTCATCTCCCCGCGCGAGGCGCGCGAGCGGCTACGCACGCTCGGCCCCGCGGCCTTCGTGCCCGACCGCGCCCCCGCCTTCGCCAGCCTCGCCAAGGCGCTGGCCGCCGCGCCGGAGGCGAGCGTGATCTATCTCTCCGACGGCGTCGCTCTCGACAGCGCCGGCACCGCCCCGGCCGATCTCGCCGCCCTTGTCGGCAACCGGCCGCTGACCACGCTGGCCGATGGCGCGGGCGAGCCGCTGGCGCTGGCGGCCGCCGACAATGCGGTGGACGCGCTGACCGTGAAGGTGCTGCGCGCCGGCCGCGATAGCACGCCCCGTGCCGGCGTGGTGCGCGCCTTCGAAATGCGCGGCCTGCCGCTGGGCGAGGCGCCCTTCGCCTTCACCGCCGGCGCCGGGGAGAGCGAGGCCCGCTTCGATCTGCCGGTGGAAATCCGCAACGAGGTGGCGCGGCTCGACATTCGCGACGAGGCGTCCGCCGGCGCGGTGCAGCTGCTCGACAAGCGCTGGCGCCGCCGGGCGGTGGGCGTCGTCTCCGGCGTCGCCGCCGACCAGCGCCAGCCCTTGCTCGCGCCGTCCTATTATCTCACGCGGGCGCTCGCCCCCTTCGCCGATATCCGCACCGCTGAGGGCACCTCTACCGCGGAAGCGGTGGACCGCTTCATCGAGCAGAAGCTGCCGGTCATCATCCTCTCCGATGTCGGCACCCTGCCGGCGCAGACGCAGGCCCGCCTCGCCCGCTGGGTGGAAGGTGGCGGCGTGCTCATCCGCTTCGCCGGCCCGCGCCTCGCCAATGGCTCGGACGAGCTGGTGCCGGTGACGCTGCGGCGCGGCGGGCGCGTGCTCGGCGGCTCGCTGTCCTGGGAACAGCCGCAGGCGCTCGGCGGCTTTTCGGCTGACGGCCCGTTCCGCGACGTGGCGGTGCCGAACGACATCACCGTGAACCGCCAGGTTCTGGCCGAACCGGACGGGCTGCTCGCCGCGCGCACCTGGGCGACCCTCACCGATGGCACGCCTCTCGTCACCGGCGAGCGGCGCGGCGCCGGCACGCTGGTGCTGTTCCACGTCACCGCCGACACCTCGTGGTCGAACCTGCCGATCTCGGGCGCCTTCGTCGAGATGCTGCGCCGGGTGGTGGCGCTCGGCGGTGCCAGCGCCAGCGAAGCCTCGACGGACGCCACCGGCGGGCCGGTGCTGAATGGCGAAACGCTCGCCCCCACCCGGCTGCTCGACGGCTTCGGCGCCTTCCGCCCGACGCTGCCCACCGCCAAGGCGATTCCCGTCGGATATCGCGGCCGCGCCAGCGCCGACCATCCCCCGGGCTTCTACGGCCCGCCGGACGGGCTGGTGGCGGTCAACGCCCTGTTGCCGCGCGACCGGCTGGTGGCGCTGGACCTCTCAAGCCTCGGCCGGCTGGAGCCCTACCGCGACGCCGCTCCGCGCGATTTGCGCGCGCCGCTGCTGGTGGCGCTGCTGGCCCTCCTTCTGGTCGACGCTATGATCGTGTTCCTGCTCGCCGGCGGCGCCTCCCGCCTCACCACCCGCCGGACCGCCGGGGGTGCGGCCGCACTTCTACTGGCGCTCGGCCTCGCCACCGGCGCGCCGGGCGAGGCCCATGCCCAGCCCAAGCCCGTGACCCCGCCGCTCGCCCAGAGCGCGCCGGCCCAGAGCGCGCAGGCTCCTGCGCCGGCTGCCGCTCCGGAAAAGCCGATGACGCCGGGCGAGATCGACTTCGCGCTGCAGGCGACCAATTCCACCCGTCTCGCCTATGTCGTCACCGGCGACGCCGAGACCGACGCGGTCAGCCGCGCCGGCCTGAAGGGGCTCACCGATTTCCTCGGCGAGCGCACCGCGCTGGAAGCCGGCGAGCCTATGGGCGTCGACCTCGCCCGCGACGAACTCTCCTTCTTCCCGCTGATCTACTGGCCGATCGTGCCCGGCAGCGAGCGCCCGAGCCCGCAGACGCTCGCCCGCGTCGATGCGTTCATGAAGCAGGGCGGCACCGTCATTTTCGACACGCGCGACGCCGAGACCACGCTGCCCGGCTCCAACGGCGCCGGTTCGCCCGCCAACACGACGCTGCGCGCCATCCTCGAAGGGCTCGACATTCCCGAGCTGGAGCCGGTGCCGCGCGACCATGTGCTGACCAAGGCGTTTTATCTGCTGCGCGATTTCCCCGGCCGCTTCACCGGCGGCACCACCTGGGTGGAGGCGCTGCCCGCCGCCGACGAGGCGGAGGAACGCCCGGCCCGCGCCGGCGACGGCGTGTCGCCCGTCGTCATCACCTCGAACGACCTCGCCGGCGCCTGGGCGGTGGATGACTACGGCCAGCCCCTGCTCCCGGTCTCCGATGGCGGCCCGCGCCAGCGCGAGCTCGCCTTCCGCGCCGGCGCCAACCTCGTCATGTATGTGCTCACCGGCAACTACAAGGCCGATCAGGTGCATGTGCCGGCGCTGCTGGAAAGGCTGGGGCAGTGAGGATGAATCCCGCTTTCGATCACGCCGTCATCCTGAGGTGCGAGCGCAGCGAGCCTCGAAGGATGCCGACACAGGCCACCATCGCCAATGAGCATCCTTCGAGGCCCGGCTCCGCCGGGCGCCTCAGGATGACGTTGCCCGACGGGCACGGAGCCGCCGCATGAATCTCGGCCTCGCCTTCGATCCGCTGATCCCGCTGCCCTGGCTCATCGCCGCGGCGGTGATCGCCAGCGCGGTGGCGCTGCTGGTCATTGTCTCGCGCACCCGCGGCTCGCTGCTGCGCGCGCTCGCCATCGCCCTCGCGGTGCTGGCGCTCGCCAACCCCTCGCTGACCCGCGAGGAGCGCGAGCCGCTTTCCACCGTGGTCGCCGTCGTCGTCGACCAGAGCGCCAGCCAGGATTTCGGCGAGCGCACGCAGATGACGCAGGCAGCCCGCACCGAGCTCGACAGCCGCCTCGCCCGGCTGAAGGAGCAGGGCGCCGAAATCCGCTTCATTGATGCCGGCGGCGGCGCCGGCGAGGTGGACGGCACGCGCCTGTTCACCGCGCTTTCCGCCGGCCTCGCCGATGTGCCGCCCGAGCGGGTGGCCGGCGCCATCCTCCTCACCGACGGCCGTGTGCATGATATTCCCGCCACCGTTGCCGCGCTCGGCTTCCGCGCACCGGTGCACGCCATCATCTCCGGCCATGAGGGCGAGCGCGACCGCCGCGTGGCGCTCACCTCCACCCCGCGCTTCGGCATTGTCGGGCAGAACCAGACCATCGGCTACCGCGTCGAGGATGAGGGCGCCCCGGCCGGGGCGCGCGTCGCCGTCACCGTGCGCCGCGATGGCGAGGTGGTGGCCCGCCCCATCGTCACCTCAGGCCAGCCGGCGCAGGTTGATGTCGAGATCACCCATGCCGGGGCCAACATCATCGAGATCGAGGCGGCGGGGCTGGAGGGCGAGCTCACCCCGGTCAACAACCGCGCCGCCGTCTCCATCGACGGCGTGCGCGACAAGCTGCGCGTGCTGCTCGTCTCCGGCGAGCCGCATGTCGGCGAGCGCACCTGGCGCAACCTGTTGAAATCCGACGCGAATGTCGATCTCGTCCACTTCACCATCCTGCGCCCGCCGGAGAAGCAGGACGGCACGCCGATCAACGAACTCTCGCTGATCGCCTTCCCGACGCGCGAGCTGTTCCAGCAGAAGATCAAGGATTTCGATCTCATCATCTTCGACCGCTACGCCCAGCAGGGCGTGCTGCCGATGATCTATTTCGACAATATCGTGCGCTATGTGCAGGAGGGCGGCGCGCTGCTGGTCTCCGCCGGCACCGACTACATCTCCGACGGCTCGGTCTATTACACCCCGCTCGACGCCATCCTGCCCGCCGGCCCGACGGGGCAGATGACCGAGACGCCCTACCGCCCGCAACTGACGCAGGCCGGCCAGCGCCACCCCGTCACCCGCGCCCTGCCGGGCTCGGAAAGCACGCCGCCGGCCTGGTCGCGCTTCTTCCGCCTGGTCGACACCGACGCCGCGCGCGGCACCAGCGTGATGGACGGGCCGAACGGCAAGCCCGTGGTGCTGCTCGACCGCGTCGGCGAAGGCCGCGTCGCCTTGCTGCTGTCCGATCATTTCTGGCTGTGGGCACGCGGCTATGAGGGCGGCGGCCCGCATATCGACCTGCTGCGCCGGCTCTCGCACTGGCTGATGAAGGAGCCGGATCTGGAGGAGGAGCGGCTGCGCATGGTGGCCAGCGGCGGCGACATCATGGTCGAGCGCCAGACCATGGGCGACAGCGCCCCGCCCGTCACCATCACCACGCCCACCGGCGCTACCCGGCAGGTGACGCTGGAGCCTGCCGCGCCCGGCCTGTTCCGCGTCACCTTCCCCGCCGACATGCTCGGCCTGTGGCGCGCCAGCGACGGCACCCACACGGCGCTGGTGAATATCGGCCCGCTCAACCCGCGCGAATTCGCCGAGGTGACCTCGACCACGCAGACGCTGCGCCCGATCCTCGAAGCGACCGGCGGCGGCGTGTGGCGCATGGCGGACCTGGCCGGCCTGGTGCCGCGCGTCGTCGCCGTGCGCTCGGGCGAGCGCTTCGCCGGCGAGGACTGGATGGGCCTGCAGATGCGCGAAGTCTCCGTCGTGCGCGGGCTCGGCCTGTTCCCGCTCTTTGCCGGCCTGTCCGGCCTGCTCATCCTGCTCGCCGGCGTCGCCGCCGCCTGGGCGCGCGAGGGACGGTAGGGCCACCCCTGCGCGTGGCCTCTGCATAAGCGGGGCGCCGGGGCTGGCCCCCGCGCTTGCGACCGGTCATGTTCGTGCGCCAACGACTCGGAGCGCCCATGACCCGCATCTATGGCTTCATCGCCGCCAGCCTTGATGGCTACATTGCCGACAACGACGGCTGCCTCGACTGGCTCACCCCGTTCGACGATGTCGATTCCGGCTATGACGCCTTCATTGCCGAGATCGGCACGGTGGTGATGGGCCGCGCGACCTATGAGGCGATCATGGCCATGCCGGGCGGCTGGCCCTATGCCGGACGGCGCGGCCTGATCGTCACCTCGCGCCCGCTGCCCGACGCCCCTCCTGGCGTTGCCGCTTGGACGGAAGGCGTGCCGGCGCTGATCGCCCATGTGCGTGGCGGCAACGACAGCGAGGGTGCGGCCTGGGTGGTCGGCGGCGGCGGGCTGCAGGCGGCTTTCATCGCCGCCGGCGCCTTCGACCGGCTGGACCTGTTCGTGATCCCCGTGCTGCTCGGCGGCGGCATTCCGCTGTTCCCGCCGGGCGCAACGCCGGCCCGGCGGCTGCAGCTTGAAGACACCGAGCGCTATGCCAATGGCATGGCGCGGCTGCGCTACGCGCTTTCCTGAAGCGCTGCGGGGGCAAAGGCCTTGCGCACCGCGCCGCGCACCTCGTCCAGCGGCGTGGCGTCGAGCGGGCACACCAGCACGCGGGCGGGGTCCACCGGGCCGGGCAGGCTCACCTGCCCGCGCGGCACGCGCTGGAAGCCCATGCGGCCATAATAGGGCTCGTCGCCCACCAGCAGCACCAGGCGCGCCGCGCCATCGCCCTGCGCCAGCACTGCCTTCGCCGCCTCCAGCGCCCGTTCCACCAGCCGCCGGCCGATGCCATGCGAGCGGAACGGCGGCTCCACCGTCAGCGGGCCGAGCAGCAGCGCTGGCAGGTCGCCGATGACGATCGGCGTCAGCCGCACCGAGCCGACCAGCATGGTGCCGATGGAGGCGGTGAAGGAAAGGTCGCGCCGGTGCGGGTTGCCCTCGCGCAGCCGGAAGGCGGTGCGGGCATAGCGGCCGGGGCCGAAAGTGCGGGCGATCAGCCGCTCGATGGCGGCATCGTCGGCGGGGGTCTCAGAGAGCAGGGAAATGGAAAGCTCGGTCATCGGGTGTCTCGGCGCTCAGGATCGGCGGTTCGCCGCACCGAGCGGCCGTGGATCACGGCCGCCGGCGGGCGCGAACGGGCAGGCACACGCGCGCAAAGGCGCGGCGGGCTCGCTCGTCTCGTCGTCGCTGGGCCGGCAACCGGAACATCGGGCTTTCCTCGATCGGACGCGCCCGATAGCACGGACCGCGCGCGAGGTCGAGCCGTTGCCGGGCACGGAGCGCATGGAATAGGCTCATGCGCATGACCGCGCCCGATATCCGCCCGCTCGGCCCCGACGCCGCCACCATCGACGCCCTCGCCGCCCTGCTCATCGAGACGGTGGCGGGGGGCGGCTCGGTCGGCTTCATGCATCCCGTGGCGCCGGAAAAGGCGGCCGGCTTCGCCCGCGCCAGCCTGGAAGCGGCGGCGCGGGGCGAGCGCATCGTGTTCGGCGCCTTTGTCGACGGCACGCTCGCGAGCACCGTGACGCTGCTGCTCGCTCTGCCGGAGAACCAGCCGCACCGGGCCGAGATCGCCAAGATGATGACCGCGCCCGGCTTTCGCGGCCGGGGCCTGGCCCGCGCGCTGCTACTGGAGGCCGAGCGGCAGGCCGCCCTGCGCGGCCGCACACTGCTGGTGCTCGACACCGCCGAGCAGGAAGGCGCCGCCGGGCTCTATGAGAAAGCCGGGTTCATCCGCGTCGGCGCCATCCCGGATTTCGCGCTGAAGCCGCATGGCGGGCTGACCGCGACGCTGCTCTATGTGAAGCGCCTCGCCCCCGCCGGCTGACGACGTCACCGGCATCCGCGCAAGACCGCCCTCTCCTGCGTGCAAACGGGAAAGCTGGCCTCCTCCGCCGCGCGCCCTATTGTCTGCCGCACACAGGGAGAGTGCGCATGGGACTGCTGGTCGAAGGCAAGTGGGTCGACAAATGGTACGACACCAAGAGCACGGGCGGGCGCTTCGTGCGCACCACCACGAGCTTCCGCAACTGGATCACGGCGGACGGCAGCCCCGGCCCGACCGGTGAAGGCGGCTTTCCCGCCGAGGCCGGGCGTTACCATCTCTATGTCTCGCTCGCCTGCCCCTGGGCGCACCGCACTCTCATCATGCGGGCGCTGAAAGGGCTGGAAGACATCATCTCCGTCTCGGTGGTCGATCCCTTCATGGGCGAGGAAGGCTGGGTGTTCGCCGACCACGCCGCCCGCCGCAGCGAGGGCGCCACCACCGATGCCGTGCTCGGCAAGCAGCGGCTCTACGAGGTCTATCTCGCCGCCGATCCCGCCTATTCCGGCCGCGTCACCGTGCCGGTGCTGTGGGACAAGACGCGCGGCACCATCGTCAGCAACGAATCGGCGGAAATCATCCGCATGCTCAACACCGCCTTCGCCGCCTTCACCGAGGACCGGCACGATTATTACCCCGCCGCCCTCGCCGAGGAGATCGATGCGCTGAACGCCCGCGTCTATGACGCGGTGAACAATGGCGTCTACAAAGCCGGCTTCGCCACCGCGCAAGACGCCTATGAGGAGGCGGTCACCGCCCTGTTCAAGGAGCTGGACGCGCTGGAAGCAAAGCTTGAGGGCCGCGACTGGCTGCTGGGCGAGGCGCTGACCGAAGCCGATATCCGCCTGTTCACCACGCTGATCCGCTTCGATCCGGTCTATGTCGGCCACTTCAAGTGCAATATCCGCCGGATCTTCGACTACAAGAACCTGTCGCGCTATGTGCGGGCGTTCTACGCCCTGCCCGGTGTCGCCGGCACGGTGAACCTCACCCACATCAAGCGGCACTATTACGAGAGCCACAAGACCATCAACCCGACGGGCGTGGTGCCGGTGGGGCCGGAGGTGTGGTGGGGGTGAGCCCCGCTGCAGCCACGTCCCAATGGGAATTCGATTGTAGGGGGCGGGCCGGCGCTTATATATTTGGCGGGAGACATTGAGCAGATCGGTCATAGTCATGTCGACGAAATCGCAACATGTCGCGCCGCGTGGCGACAAGTGGATCGTCCGGACGACGGGTGCCGGCCGCGCCAGTGCGACGTTCGCCACGCAGCAGGAAGCCGTGGCGCGCGCACGCTCGATCGCCAAGGAGCGCGGCACCGAGCTTTACATTCACGGCACCGACGGCCGCATTCGCGAGCGGTTGTCCTACGGCAAGGATCCCTTACCGCCCAAGGGGTGATCCTTGCCGGACTTCGCCAGAAGCGTCTTCATCAACTGCCCGTTCGACGAAGAATTCGAGCCCATTCTTCAGGCCGTGCTGTTCTGCACCGTCTATCTTGGCTTCACGCCTCGCATCGCCACGGAGAGTGGCGACTCGGGCGCGATGCGGCTTGAGAAGATCAAGACGCTCATCGCCGAGTCGAAATACTCAATCCACGATCTCAGCCGCATTCAGGCGCGGCGCCGGGGCGAGCATTTTCGGCTCAACATGCCGTTCGAGCTTGGCCTCGACTACGGCTGCCGGCAGTTCTCGGGTGGCGAGCACCGCGCCAAGAGAATCCTCATCCTGGAAGAAAAGCCCTATCGCTATCAGGCCGCCATTTCGGATCTCGCCGGCTGCGATATCCAGGCCCATGCGGGACAATTCGCAACCGCGGTCCGCAAGGTCCGCAACTGGCTGGTGAGCGAGGCCGACATCCGCGCTGACGGCGCCACGCGCATTCTCGCTGCCTATGAAGACTTCCAAATGTGGTACTACGAGCAGCAACTGGCGGCAGGGTTCTCCGAGCGCGACATCAGGGATTACCCGACCGCTGAACTGTTAGTGGCGATGAAGCAATGGTGCGCCAGCGAAAAGCGCCCCTAGCCCCCCTCACCTCCCGTCGAACCACGCCTTCCACTGCGGCACGGCGGTGGCGAAGGTGCCGCGGTGGGTGGTCTTGCCGGTCGAGACCGCCTCCACCGCCGGATTACCCGTGCCCATCGCCTGCTGATAGGTCTGCGCCAGCTGGCCGAGGCCGGGGGTAATCACCTCATCCGCCTCGCCATAATAGTTCCGCACCGGCGATTGGATCACCCAGCGATAGGCGGTGGTGGCCAGAACCAGCCGCCCATAGGCCGACTCCGCGAAGAAGCGCGGGTCGAAATAGGCCGGGCGGATCAGCTTCGTGAGGTCGGTGGGAATGGCGGCGGGGTCATAGGGCTCGCGCGCATAGGCCTTGCGGGCGATCTCATAGCTCTCCTCGGTCAGCAGCGCCCGCGCCAGCCCCGGCACGCCATAGTAATTCTCGAACGAGAAGGACGAGAGGATGAACAGCGAGGTCACCCAGCTGGCATCGTTCGGGCGGGGAAAGTCGAGAAAGCCGCTCAGCGCGACATAGATGTCCACCGGCGCGCTGGCGGTGGCGGCGGCGTCCACCTTCACGCCCTCCGCCTCCAGCTTTTCCAGCAGCGCCATGGTGACGAAGCCGCCCTGCGACCAGCCAGCGAGAAAGAGCTTCGGCGTGTCGATCTTCAGCGCCGCCAGCACCTGGCGGCTGGCGGCCAGCATGTCGGCGGTGGCCTGCTGGTGGCTCGCCTTCACCATATAGCCTTCCGGCTCGGTTGAGAGGCCGAGGCCGAAATAATCGGCGCCGATCACCACATAGCCCTGCCCGGCGAACTGGGCGACCATCAGCGCCGTCTCCGGCGACTGGGCGATGAAGGACGGCACCTCCTGTTTCCCGTACACCGTGCCGTGCTGGTAGGACACCAGCGGGAAGCTGCGGCCCTCGACATCGGGAATGGCGATCAGCCCCGTAGCCACGGTCGGCCGGTTGCCGCGTTCGGGAATGAGGCTGGGATAGGTGACGCGGTAGAGCTTCACCGCGTTCTTCGCCGGCGTGTAGCTGACGCTAATGCCGGCAAAGGCCGGGATTTCCTTGGTCAGCACCTCGTTCAGGCGCGCGACATCCCAGCGTTCGAGAAATTCATAGCGCACGCCGCCGGCCACCGTGACGGCACCAGCCTCCTGCGCCCGCGCCGGGGCGGCGATGGCAAGCGCGAGCAGGCTGAGGAGAAGGGCGAAAGGCGCGGCGATGCCGCGACGGCGGGAGAACAGGGCCATGATCTGCCGGAAGCTGGGGGGTGGCGGGCCGCGCACCGGCGAGGCGCCGGCACGCCCCCGCCAAATACCACCCTCAGCCGACCAGCGCCACGCTCTCGCTCGCCGTGGCCATCTCCGCCTCGGTGCGCTTGCGGAAGCGCACCAGCGTGTACATGCCGAGCGCCACGTCGCGCTTGACCGGCAAATCCACCGTGCCGTTGCGCACCGCCCAATTGTGCAGCCGGGCGAACTGGAATTCCGGGCGCCAGCCGAGCTTGCGGGCGCGGCGGGCGAACCAGCGCTCGAAGGCGGCGCGCGGGCCATCCTCGGCGCCGAGATGGTTCACCAGAATGATCTCGCCGCCGGGCTTGAGCACGCGGGCCATTTCGTCCAGCGTCTCTTCGGGGTGCGGCACCACGGTGATGACGAACTGCGCCATCACCACATCGAAGGAATGGTCGGCGAAGCCCATATGGGCGCCGTCCATCAGGCACAGGCCCTCGACATGGGTGAGGTTTTCCTTCGCCACCTTCTCATGCGCCTTGCGCAGCATGGGCTCGGAAATGTCGACGCCGACCACGCGGTTGCTGCGCTTATAGGCCGGCAGCGCGAAGCCGGTGCCGACACCGAAATCGAGGATCCGCCCGCCGATCTTCTCTGCCGCCTGCAGCGCCGCCTTGCGGCCGGGCTCGAACACCGCGCCGAAGACGATATCGTAAATCGGCGCCCAGCCGGCATAGGCCTCTTGAACGGTGGCGTGATCGAGATCGGTCTTCATGCGGTTCCCCTTGCACTTGCCGGGCCGGCGCGCCCATTCCTGCAGCCTTCTCGCGACGCGACGCGGCTGCAGTTTCCTGATCTTGGAGCACTTTCTTATCGATCCGGTGAATTCACCGGACCGGAAAGGGCTCTAACGTAACGTCAACTCAGGCCGAACGTGCCATCATCTCCGCGTCACGTGTCAGTGTGGTGAACGGCGCCAGCTTGCGGCGGATCACGCCGCCGCCGAGCATGCGGGTGCCGGCCTCGCCATCCTCGTAGAACACGCAGGCCTGCCCCGGCGCCACGCCTTCCTCGGTGCCGTGCAGCCGCACCTCCACCCCGCCGCCCTCGGCGGGGGCGAGATGGCCGGGCACCGGCGCGCGGGAGGAACGCACCTTCACATAAAGCTCGCGCTCGCGCGCGGCGGCCTCGTCAAGCGTCTCTTCGCCGAGCCAGTTCACCTCGTCGATGCGGATGGCGGAAACGCCGAGCGCCGCGCGCGGCCCCACCACCACCTGCCGACGGGCGGCGTCGATACCCACCACATAGAGCGGCTCGGACGCGGCAATGCCCAGCCCCTTGCGCTGGCCGATGGTGAAGCGCATCACCCCGGCATGCCGGCCCAGCACCCGCCCGTCGAGATGCACGATCTCGCCCGGCTCGGCCGCCTCCGGGCGCAGCTTCTCGACAATGGCGGTGTAATGGCCATTGGGCACGAAGCAGATGTCCTGGCTGTCCGGCTTGTCCGCCACCTTCAGCCCAAAACTCTCGGCCAGCGCACGCACTTCCGGCTTGGTCGTCTCGCCGAGCGGAAAGCGCAGCATGTCGATCTGCGCCTGCGTGGTGGCGTAGAGGAAATAGCTCTGGTCGCGGTTCTCATCCAGCGGGCGGAACAGGCCGCGCCGCCCGCCTTCCATCGTCCGGCTGGCGACATAATGGCCGGTGGCGAGAATGTCGGCGCCGAGGTCGCGCGCGGTCTCCAAGAGGTCGCGGAACTTCACCGTGCGGTTGCAGTCGACGCAGGGAATGGGCGTCTCGCCGGCCGCATAGGCGTCGGCGAAGCGCTCGATCACCGCGTGGCGGAAGCGGCTTTCATAGTCGAGCACATAATGCGGAATGCCGAGCTTCTCGGCCACGGTGCGCGCGTCATAGATGTCCTGCCCGGCGCAGCAGGCACCGGGGCGGTGGTGCATCGCCTCGCCATGGTCGTAGAGCTGCAGCGTCACCCCCACCACATCATAGCCCGCCTGCGCGTAAAGCGCGGCGACGACGGAGGAATCCACGCCGCCCGACATCGCGACCACGACGCGCGTCTGGCTGGGGGCTCGGTCGGTGTCGTCGAGACGGATCATGGCGGGGCGGAAACCGGGAGAAAAAAGGACGCGTGCGACGCACTATATAGGGCACCTCGGCGATTTCATGAACCCTGCGCGGCGCGCCCGGGCGCCTGCGGTAACATTTTGCCCTGGCGCAGACACCGGAAGCGTTGCCGTTGCGGCACGAAAAGTAAACAAACTCCTTCGCAACTATTAACGAAGCAGCAATCACTTAGCGCTCACGGGGTGGTGATTCGCTTAGGAGAATATTTAAATCTCCATCGCTATGCTCACTTTCATTGGTCGTGTGTATTGAGTGAGTGAAACATGACAGAACCCTATCGCCCGAGGGTGAAGTATGTAATCGGGCCGGACGGAAGTCCGTTGACCATTGCCGATCTGCCCCCGCCGAACACCCGGCGCTGGGTCATCCGCCGCAAGGCGGAAGTTGTTGCCGCCGTCCGCGGCGGGCTCCTCAGCCTGGAGGAAGCCTGCAGCCGCTATACGTTGACCACGGAAGAGTTCTTGTCCTGGCAGGCCTCCATCGACCGCCACGGCCTCGCCGGCCTGCGCACCACGCGCATCCAGCAATACCGGCAGTAAAGCGGCGACGGCGCCGGACATATCCCGGTGCTGCCGCCGACGCCGTCCCCCCGGAAGCCCGGAAGCCGGCTTCACCCCCTCGGCCTCAGCCCTCCAGCGCCGCGAGATAATCGCGCCCCGTCAGCATGAACGGTGCATAGCGGCCCGGCCAGGTCTCTTCCCGCGCGCGCCGGCTGGTTCGGCAGCGGGGATCATAGGCATAGAGGTCCTGCCACCTCGCCTCCTCATCTAGCTGGCGTACATAGCTGGCAAGCGGCGGCAAGGTCTCGACAGGATCTTCGGCGCCAAGGTCGAAATTGATCTCAATTTCTTCCCCGACATACACCGTCACGGCGGGATACTGGGCGATGTCGACCAGACACACGCTCACCCGGTCGATCTCATCCACCGCACGAATGAACGCGGAGGGACGTGAGCGTGCATTGAACTCGTGAAGGTCGAGCATGAGACGCGGCGCCACGCGCCGCGCCGCCCCGCGCAGGCGCTCCGGCCTGTCGATCTGCAGGAACTCGACAAAGGGCGCCGCTCCCTCTGGCTGCGCTAAGCTGATTTCAAGATCGCCGTAGCCCCAATAGGGACGCTGCGTCGCATGCGGCGCCGGCTCACCGATCGTCTCGATCGGCTCCCCCAGTAGGGCGACGATCTCCTCCATCGAAACGCCCGGCCGGACAGGCCCGAGGCAGCCGGTGTTGAGAAAATCGACGAGCGACGCGCGGATCATGGCCTATGGTAGCGTTGCGCGGCAGACAGCGCACGTCAGAGACGAACCGAACTCGCTCCAAGGTCGCCATGGAAGAAAAAGCTCAGTCGAGGCCATCAGTCCGCAAGCGCGCCGAGGCCATCAAGCCGTTTCGCTGCAAGAATCTGATCGCCGTCCTGGAAAATCCATCCGACATAAAGAACATCGGCACCGTCATCCGCAACGTCAACGCACTGGGCGTCGAGAAGGTCTATGTCGTCGACCCGCGTCGTTCGTTGCCGGACGACTGGCAGGAGCTGCGCGAACGGCGCGCGATATCCAGCACGTCGGTCTCGGCGGTGAAGTGGACCTTCGTCAAGCGTTTCGACAGCACGGAGGAGTGCTTCGACCATCTGGAAAAGAAGGGTTTCGTCTCGATCGTGACCTCGCCGCACGTGAAGGGGAAGACAAGCCTTTTTCTCCACGAGGGCGATTACACGGCGCACACGAAACTCGCCGTCTGGTTCGGCAGTGAAGCGACGGGCATCAGCGATCTGGCCGTCGCGCGCAGCGCGATGTGCGTCTCCGTTCCGATGTTCGGCATGATCGAGAGCCTGAACCTGGGAACGAGTTCCGGCATCGTTCTCTACGAGATCACGAAACAGCGGCGGGAGTATCAGAGCAAGTTCAAGCGCCGCCACCGCAGGGGCGAGCGCACCAATCCTCTGCCGACCGTGCTCGCACCCGACGTCTAGTCGCCCCCTCAGCCGAGCCCGCCGAGAAAATCCGCCAGCGCCGCGCCGGCGGTCTCCACCGTCCCGACATTCAGCACGGTGAGGTCCGGCGGGGCGTCGAGCGCAGGCTCGCGCTTCAGCCGGGCCAGCACGTCCTGCGCGCTCTCGCGTCCCCTTGCGGCGATGCGCGCGGCCAGCATCTCCACCGGTGCGGTGACATGCACCGTCTTCACCCGGGCGAAGCGGCGCCGCGCCTCGCTCACCGCCGCGCGCGAGCCATTGGCGACGACGGTGCAGCCGGCGAGAATATCCTCCGCCACCTCCGCCCCTAAGGCGTAGCTGAGCCCGTTGGCCCGCCAGTAGAGCGGGAAGCTGCCGAGCGCGACCCCTTGGGCGAAATCGCGCTCGTCCAGCGGGATATGGTTCTCGGTGGCATCCGCCGGCCGGGTGATGCGCCGGCGGGCGAAGCGGAGGTCGGTGCGCTCGGCCAGCCGCGCGCGGGCATAGGCGAGCAGCGTGTCCTTGCCGGCGCCCGAGGGGCCGACCACCAGCACCAGCAGGCCGGGGCCGAGCTTTTCGCCCGCGTCCAAAGCCTGCGCCACCACCGCCTCGCCGTTCACGCCACGCGCTCCCCCTGCCGCCACACCGCCCGCGCCGCCGGGCCGGCCCCGGCCGCCGAGACGCGGATGAAATCCGCCCGCAGCCCCGGCGCCAGCCGGCCGCGATCCTTCAGCCCCGCCGCTTGCGCCGGGTTGGCGCTCACCATCGCCACCGCCTGCGGCAGGGTGATGACGCCTTCCGTGCGCGCCGGCAGCTCGAACGCCGCCAGCAGCAGGCTGCCGGGCACATAGTCGGAGGAGAGAATGTCGAGCACGCCGCGCCGCGCCAGGCTCTCGGCGGCGACATTGCCGGTGTGCGAGCCGCCGCGCACGATATTGGGCGCGCCCATCAGCACGCGGATGCCGGCCTTGTGCGAGGCGTCCGCCGCGCGGTCGGTGGTGGGGAATTCGGCGATGGCTACCCCATCCCCGATCGCCTCCGTGACATGGTCGTCGGTGGCGTCGTCATGGCTCGCCAGCACGATGCCCTGCGCGCGCGCCATCTCCACCAGCCGGGCGCGGTTGGGCCGGGCGTAGCGGGCATGCGCCTCCTGCCGCTCGGAAACGATGAGGTCCAGCTCGGCGTCGCTCATGCCGCTCTTCTTCTTGTAATAGCTGCGGAACTGCGCCTCGGTCATGAACTGGCGCTGCCCCGGCGTGTGATCCATCAGCGAGATCAGCCGCACGCCGGCATCGTCGAGCAGCGCGCCCGCTTCCTCCACCACGCCGTCGGCGGTCACCTCGCAGCGCAGATGCACGAAATGTTCCGCCCGCAGCACGCCGGCGGCACCCGCCTCGCGCACCGTGGCGGCGAGCAGCGCCGCGTCGCCATCCATGCCGGCGGCGCGCTTGTCCGGCCAGACGCGCAGCGAGTCGAACACGGTGGTGATGCCGGAAGCGGCGATCTGCGCGTCATAGGCGGTCACGGCGGCGAAGGCGTTCCAGGTCACGCGCGGGCGTGGGTAGAGATGGCCCTCCACATGGTCGGTGTGCAGTTCGACAAAGCCGGGCAGCACATGGTCGCCGCCCATGTCGACGGCCCCGCGCGGCGCCGTGCCCTCGCCGATCTCAGTGATGATCCCGTCGCGCACCACGAGATGGCCGGGGCGCACCTCGTCTTCCAGCACCAGCAGGGCGTTGGCATAGACCGTCTCGTTCATCATTCCCTCACGCTGCCGCCCGTCACGCCCGCGCCCGTCACGCCTGCGCCGCTCACGCCGCCATCTGGCCGAAGCTGGTCACGTCGATCACCCGGTCGCACACCGCCTCGCGCACTTCCGCATCGTGGAAAATGCCGAGAATGGCGACGCCGGCCCGCTTCTTCTCCTCGATCAGCTGCACCACCACGGCGCGGTTGGCCGCGTCCAGCGACGCCGTCGGCTCGTCCATCAACAGCAGCGGGCGATAGGCGATGAGGCCGCGGGCGATGTTCACCCGCTGCTGCTCACCGCCGGAGAAGGTGGCGGGCGGCAGGCTCCACAGCCGCTCCGGCAGGTTCAGCCGCGCCAGCAGCTCCCCCGCCCGCGCCACCGCCTCCTCGGGCGCCACGCCGTCATGGATCAGCGGCTCGGCCACCACGTCGCGGGCGCCGACGCGGGGGATCACCCGCAGGAACTGGCTGACATAGCCCATGGTGGTGTCGCGCAGTTTTATCAGCCGGCGGGGCGGCGCGGTGGCGACATCCACCACCTCATCGCCATCGCGCACGCGGATCGCGCCCGCATCGACGCGGTAATTGCCGTAGACCATCTTCAGCAGCGAGCTTTTGCCCGCGCCCGAAGGCCCGCCCAGCGCCACGCACTCGCCGGCATAGAGCTCGAAGCCGGCGCCGTTCACGACCGGCAGCCTGGCCCCTTCGCGCAGATGCAGGATGAAGGTCTTGGCGACGCCGGAAACGGAAAGGATGGGGTCAGTCGCCATGTCGTGTCTTCCTTGTCATCCCGGCCGAAGCGAAGCGGAGAGCCGGGATCGCGGGCCGACCGCGCGCTCCCGTCGGCAGACGATCCCGGCTCGGCGCGTGCCGCGCCGTCCGGGATGACGGTGAAGAGGGGGTCGCCATGCTCACGCCGCCAGCACCGAAGAGACGAGCAGCTGCGTGTACGGCTCGCGCGGGTCGTCCAGCACCTGGTCGGTGATGCCGGTCTCGATCACCCGCCCGTGCCGCATCACCACCATGCGGTGCGAGAGCAGCCGGGCGACGGCGAGGTCGTGGGTAACGATGATCACCGCCAGCCCCAGCTCCGCCACCAGCTGGCGGATGAGGTCGAGCAGCCGCGCCTGCACCGAGACATCGAGCCCGCCGGTCGGCTCGTCCATGAACACGAGGCGCGGGCGGGTGACGAGGTTGCGGGCGATCTGCAGCCGCTGGCGCATGCCGCCGGAAAAGGCGCGCGGGTCGTCATCCACCCGGTCAGCGGCGATTTCGACCTTGGCCAGCCAGTCGATCGCCTCATTGCGGATGTTGCCATAGTGCCGCCAGCCGACCGCCATCAGCCGCTCGCCGACATTGCCGCCGGCGGAGACCGCCATGCGCAGCCCGTCCGCCGGGTTCTGCCGCACGAAGCCCCAATCGGTGCGCATCAACAGCCGCTTCTCGGCGGCGCCGAGGCTGGCGAGGTCGGCCATCCGCCCGTCACGCAGCCGGTAGGAGACGCTTCCGGCGCTGGCTTCCAGCTCGGTGGAGAGCAGGCCGAGCAGGGTCGACTTGCCCGAGCCGGATTCCCCGACCACGGCCAGCACTTCGCCGGGATAGACCTCCAGCGACACGTCGCGGCAGCCGAGGCGGGCGCCGTAATTCTTGGAAAGACCCTCGGCGATGAGGAGCGGCTGTTCGGTCATGGCTGGTCACCCTTCGCGGAGAGCGCGCGGCAAGGCTGCATCCTTCGAGGCTCGCTGCGCTCGCACCTCAGGATGACGTTGTTCGGTTGGCGGGACAGCATCCCCCGAAGACGGAGAGCTTCCGTCATCCCCGGATGACGGGTACGCCGTCATCCTGAGGTGCCGGGCAAAGCCCGGCCTCGAAGGATGGTCGGTGGAGAGCGCCCTCATGCCCCCTCTCCCACCGGGGTCGACTTCTTCCCCCGATGCCCTTCCTCCCGGCCGCGCGATTCCGGCCGGGAAGACGGCGTGGCAGGCACGCCCGAAGTCCCCTCACCCGGCCCTTCGGGCCGACCTCTCCCCGTCGGGGAGAGGTTAAGTGCGCCGTCTGCTCCCTCTCCCCGCGGGGGAGAGGGCTGGGGTGAGGGGGAAGCGCGGCCCGACTCCCCGGCCATCTCGCCGCGATGGCCCGCTTCCTGCCGCCCGTTGCAGTAATCGGTGTCGGAGCAGACGAACATCCGCCCGCCCCTGTCGTCGAGGATCACCTCGTCGAGATAGACGCCCGTGGCCGCGCACAGCGCGCAGGGCTGGGCGAAGCGCTGCACCCGGAAGGGATGGTCCTCGAAATCGAGCGAGCGCACCTTTGTGTAAGGCGGAATGGCGTAGATGCGCTTCTCGCGCCCGGCACCGAACAATTGCAGCGCCGGGCAATCGTCGAGCTTGGGGTTGTCGAATTTCGGGATGGGGGACGGGTCCATCACATAGCGCCCCGCCACCTCCACCGGGTAGGCATAGGTGGTGGCGATATGGCCGTGGCGGGCGATGTCCTCATACAGCTTCACATGCATGAGGCCATATTCCGCCAGCGCGTGCAGCTGCCGCGTCTCGGTCTCGCGCGGCTCCAGAAAGCGCAGCGGCTCGGGAATCGGCACCTGATAGACGAGGATCTGGTGCTCGGCCAGCGGCGTTTCGGGAATGCGGTGGCGGGTCTGGATGACCGTCGCCTCGCGTGCCGAGGTGGTGGTGGCGACCCGCGCCGTCTTCTCGAAGAAGCCGCGAATGGCCACGGCATTGGTGGTGTCGTCGGCGCCCTGGTCGATGACTTTCAGAACATCGTCCGGCCCGAGCACGGCGGCGGTGACCTGCACACCGCCCGTGCCCCAGCCATAGGGCATCGGCATTTCGCGGGCGGCGAACGGCACCTGATAGCCCGGCACGGCGATCGCCTTGAGGATCGCCCGGCGGATCATCCGCTTCGTCTGTTCGTCGAGATAGGCGAAATTATAGGTGATTTCGGGCATGGCCCCGGTCGCGTGGGCGTTCATTCCGCCGCCTCCTTGATCCCGTCCGCCGGCCGCTCGGCCGCCTGCTCGGCGCGCATGCGGCGCACGAGGTCGAGTTCCGCCTGGAAGTCGACGTAATGCGGCAGCTTGAGATGCTCGACGAAGCCGGTCGCCTGCACATTGTCGCAATGCGAGAGCACGAATTCCTCGTCCTGCGCCGGGGCGCCCGGCTCCTCGCCCAGTTCCTTCCAGCGCAGCGCCCGCTCCACCAGCGCCATGGACAGCGCCTTGCGCTCGCATTGCCCGAACACCAGCCCGTAGCCGCGGGTGAACTGCGGCGGCGTGGTCGCCGAGCCCTTGAACTGGTTCACGCTCTGGCACTCTGTCACCTGCACGGTGCCGAGCGAGAGTTCGAAGCCGAGTTCCGGCGCCTCGAAGATCACCTCGACATCGCCGAAGCGGATCTCGCCGACAAAGGGGTGCGAGCGGGCATAGCCACGCTGGGTGGAATAGCCGAGCGCGAGCAGATAGCCCTCATCGCCGCGCGCCAGCGTCTGCAGCCGGGTGGGACGGTCGACGGGGAAGGAGACCGGCGCGCGGGTGATGTCGAAGGGTTCGGCGCCCTCATCGGCGGGGGCGGCCTCGATCAGCCCCTCCTGCCCGAGCAGATCGGTGACGCGCGGCATGGCGACGGGGGCGTCGGCGGCCGGATCGGCCGGATCGGTCTCATCGTCCACCTCACCGGACTCATCGGTCACGCCGAGAGAGGTATCCAGAAGCCGGTGAGTATAGTCGAAGGTGGGACCGAGAAGCTGGCCGCCCGGCAGGTCTTTATAGGTCGCCGACACCCGCCGGCGCACGAGCATCTCAGACGTATCAAGGGCTTGTGCGTAGCCGAAGCGCGGCAGGGTGGTGCGGAAGGCGCGGATGAGGAAGATCGCCTCGATCAGATCGCCGCGCGCCTGCTTCACCGCCAGCGCCGCCAGTTCCACATCGTAAAGCGACCCCTCCGCCATCACCCGGTCCACCGCCAGCGTCAATTGCTGCGCGATCTGGGCGAGGCTGACGGAGGGCAAATTCCTTTTGCCGCGCCGACGCTTAGCGAGAAGCGCGTGCGCGTTGCGGATGGCTTTTTCGCCGCCTTTGGCCGCCACATACATGGCTCAACCCTCCTTCACGGTGACGGAACGCGGCAGGCCGGCAACCCCGCCAGCCCCCGCCAGCAGAAGGTCGACCCCAAGCGGAAAGCCCGCCCGATTCGCCGCCATCCGCTCGATAAAGTCCGCCGGCAAAGGCGCCGCGCCGAAAGCGGTCCGGCCATTGATTCCCGGCCCTTCCAGCACCAGCCCGGCGGTGAAGGAGTCGACCTGCAGGATCAGCGTTGCGGAGGCGTCGGGGAACTCGGGCGAGCCTTGCGCGAAGTCGTAAAAGTCAGGCATTTCAGCGGGTTCGGCGATCAGCGCGAAGCGCGCCTCGCGCGCCTCCGCGACGATCGGCGCGCCGGTGTGGAAGCGCAGGAAATCGGCCACGGCCGGCGTGCCCGCGAGCACGGGGTCGAGCCAGAGCGGGGTCTCATAGTCGCACAGCGCCAGCGCCAGCGCCGCCGCTTCCGCATTGAGCGGCGCTGGCGGGGTGAGCCCGGCGCGGATCGGCTCCACCCGCCCGGGGCGCGACAGCGCCCACATGGCGGCGCGGAAGGTCGCCTGCTGGTCGAAGACGGGATCGGCAAAGCCCGTGGCCATAAGTGTCTGAGACATATCAATCTTCCCCGCGCACCAGGGTGAAGAAATCGACCTTGGTGGCCGCCGTCTCGGCCCGCACCTGCGCCGCTTCCGCCGCCAGCCGCGCCCGCACCGGCGCCAGCGCGGCCTCGACCTCGGCCCGACGGGCACCGTCCTGCCACAGCGCGTCGAGGATAGCGGCCGCGCGGGCCGCCTTCACATCGCGCCCGAGGCGATAGGCGAAGCCGCTGGCGCCCCCTTCCAGCCGCACCGCCGCCCGGGAAACCGTCGCCTCGCCGAGATTGAACGGGGCGCCGTCGCCGCCGGTGCGGCCGCGCAGCATCACCAGCCCGACCTCGGGCGGCTTGAGATCGGAGGCCGCCGGCAGCGGGGCGAAACCGGCCAGAACGGCCTCAAGCTCGCCCGCCTCGGCCCGCGCCATCAACGCCATCGCGTCCTGCCGCGGCGAGCGGGAAGCCGCGCCATCATTGGATTTTGAAGGGGAAGGCTGCATGGGAAAAATCCGCTGACCTGACGTCAAGGCCGTTTACATTTCGGCGGATTTGTATATTCATCTATACAAATAGGCAAGGGCAGTTTTTGCAGCGCGGTAGAAATATGGACCCGACAAACGACAGCGCCGTGACGACGCCCCCCTCCCCGGCGGAAGACGTGGCGCGCGGCACGGGCGTCGCACTGTGGAAGCAGATCGCTGAGCGGATCGAGACCGACATCGTCGAAGGCCGCATCGCCTCTGGCGCCCGCCTGCCGACGGAAAACGATCTGGCGGAACGCTTTGGCGTCAATCGCCACACGCTGCGCCGGGCGCTGGCCCACCTCACAGAGCGGCGACTGATCGAGGCGACGCCAGGGCGCGGCACCTTCGTCAAGGAACCGCCGATCCGCTACCCCATCGGCCCGCGTACCCGCTTTTCCGAGATCGTCTCGCGCGAAGGCCGCGCCCCCGGCGGCCGGCTCATCGGCTCGCGCGTCGAGCCGGCCTCCGCCGAGATCGCGCAGGCTCTGGGGCTCGCCCCCGGCGCCGAGGTGTTGCGGGTGGACATGATCCGCGAGGCCGACGGCGTGCCGATCACCGTCGCCTCGCACTGGTACGAGGCCGACCTCTGCCGCGATCTCGATCTCCTGGTCGCCGCCACCGGCTCGGTGACGCGGGCGTTGGAGACGCTCGGCCTCGGCGATTATCGCCGGCTGGAAACTCGCATCACCGCCCGCCCCGCCGATGAGGAGGATTGCCGCCTGCTCGCCCTCCCCGCCGGGCGCACCGTCATGGTACTGGATGCCATCAATGGCGACGCCCAGCGCCGCCCAATCCAATATTCGCGTGCCCGCTTCTGCGCCGACCGGGTGCAGCTTGTGGTGAAGAACTGAAAGGACAGATCATGGCCGCCCTCACACGCCTTGAGGACCTCCGTGCGCTCTATGGCGAGGTGCGCGAGCGCAGCCGCCGCAAGGTGCTGCCGGCCATTGATCCGCACGCGCGCAACTTCATCGGCTTTTCGCCGCTGGTCATGTTGTCGTCCATGGGCGCGGATGGCCGCGCCGATGTCACCCCGCGCGGCGACGCGCCCGGCTTCGTCGTGGTCGAGGACCCCTCCACCCTGCTGCTGCCGGACCGGCCGGGCAATAACCGGCTGGACACGCTCACCAATCTCATCGCCAACCCGGCAGTGGGGCTGCTCTTTCTCATTCCCGGCGTCGACGAGACGCTGCGGGTGAATGGCCGCGCCGAGATCCGCGACGATGCGGATCTGCTGGGGCGTTTCATCGTCAACGGCAAGGCGCCGACGACGGTGCTGCGTATCGCGGTGGAAGAGGTCTACCTGCACTGCGCCAAGGCCTTCATGCGGTCGGGTGCGTGGAACCCGGACAGCTTCCTGCCGCGCGACCGCCTGCCCAGCATGGGCGAGATGATGCGCGACCAGCTCGGCATGGCCAGCGCCGAAACGCAGGCGGAGATGCTGGAGCGCTACCGCGCCACGCTGTACTGAGGCCGCGGCCGCACGTGGCGGCGCCCCCGCCAACGGCCCATTAACCCGATGTCGCCATGATGGGGCGCACGGGAAACGGGGACGAAAGCGCGATGGACGACGAGCGCCTGCGGGGCGAGACGCCCGGCCTCTCGCTGCGCGACGCCATCCGCGCCGCGCGGATGGAGGCGGCGGAGCGTTCCGGCGTCATCGTCGAGCTGCGCGACGCCACCCTCGCCCGCCTGTCCATGCTGAACGAACTGCTCGATCCGGTCTTCGCCCAGGTCCCGCTCGAGCATGTCGACCTGTTCGACCGCGGCCTGATGCCGGGCGAAATCCCGCGTCTGTTCATCGACATGGTCGCGCATGTGACGCTGGCGCGCGACCGGCGCACCTACCGCTTCCTGCAGGATACGCGCTCAGGCCGCCACGTGCTGGCCGAGAGCGCCAATGCCAATGACATCGTCGACGCGGTGACGCGCTACATTGCCCGCCGGCTGATCGCCCGCGAGCAGGCGATGGTCAGCGTCGGCGCTCCGCCGGAGATCGCGGCGGTCGAACCGCACCCGGCGCCGCACCATTCCGTGCCCGTGCCTCCGGAAGCTGCGCCAGCCCCACGGGCCGAAGGTGGCGGACGCGCCCTGCCCTTCCTGCTGGGCCTTGTTCTCGGCGCGCTGGTCATGTTCGCGCTGACGAGCCTCTACCCCGAGATCACCGCCCGCTTATCGCTTCCGTGATCACCCGTGTCCCGCGCGAGGCCACGGTGGTCTCGCCCTGCTGGAAGCCGCGCGCCTCCAGCGTGCAGCGCCAGGGAAAGCCGCCGTCCGACACGCGCTCGATGCGGTAGAGGTGGTAGCCGCCCGGCCAGTGGCGGTCCTCCGGACCGGCGGCGAAGGACGGCGCCTCGACGACCGGAATCAGGCCCGAATGCGGGCCGGGAATCATCTCCACCATCGGCACATGGTCATGGCCGCAAATGACGAGCTCGGCCCCGTAGCGGGCGAGAACCTCGCGCACGCGCTCCTCGTCGATCAGCCGCTTGTGCCCGGCGCGCAGGCCGGCGGGCGGATGGTGGATCATCACCACCCGGAACAGCCCCTCGGCGCCAAGCTGGTCCAGCACCGCCCCCAGCCGCTCGCACTGCGCCCGGCCCACCTTGCCGGTCGCCATGAAGGGACGGGTGGGAATCGCGGAAGACACGCCGATCAGCGCCACCTCGCCGCGCCGGCGCACGAAGGGAAAGGCGCTTTCATCGGTCACATCGCCATTCGCCCCGTCACCACGCATATAGTCGCCCCAGTTGAGGAGCGAATGGTGAGCGGTGGAGCGGACATAGGCGTCGTGATTGCCGGGCACGACCGTCACATCGAGGCCGTCACCCAGCGATTTGAGGAAGTTCAGCCCGGTGGCGAATTCGGCCGCGAGGCCGACATTCACGAGATCGCCGGTCACCGCGATATGATCGGGCGCCATCGCCTTGATGTCGTCGACCAGCAGGTCGATCGTGGCGACGGAAAAACGGTGCTGGCGGCCGCGCCGCCAGTTGAGCACGCCAAGCGCCCGCTTTCCCGCCAGCTCGGCGAAGCGAGCGCGCGGCAGCGGTCCCAGATGGGCGTCGGTGACATGGGCGAGAACAAACACGCGGGCATCCTTATCAGCCCGGAGCAGGGAAAGGAAAGCGCCGACGGTCACGCTTTCGGCAGTCCGCCCACGCGAATGACGCCCTTCCAACGGCTTTTCGTCCGGCTCGCCCACCGCTGGACCCGCCTGACCCGCAGCGTCACCCTCGGTGTGCGCGCCGTGGTGAGGGACGAAGACGGCGCCTTTCTTCTACTGCGCCACACCTATGTGCCGGGCTGGCACCTGCCGGGCGGCGGCGTCGATCGCGGCGAAAGTGCCGCCGATGCCGTAGTGCGGGAACTGCTGGAAGAAGCGGCGATCACCGTCACCGCCGCGCCCCGTCTCCATGGCCTGCTGCTCAACCGCCACCTCGGCGCGCGCGACCATGTCGCGGTTTATATTGTCGAGCGTTTCGAGCGCCGCGCCGAGTGGCGGCCGAACCGCGAAATCGCCGAAATCGGCTTCTTCCCCGTCTCTGCCCTGCCGCCGGACACCTCCCCGGCGACCCGGCGTCGCCTTGCGGAAGTGCTGGAGAGCCGGCCCGCCGCCGCACACTGGTGACACTGTCGGGGGCAATGCGCTTTCCCGCCTTGACACCGTCCGGCCCGCTTCCTTATATCGCGCCACTTCGCGCATCGGTTCGCCGGTTCGCTGTGGCGGGGTAGCTCAGCTGGTTAGAGCACGGGAATCATAATCCTGGGGTCGGGGGTTCAAGTCCCTCTCCCGCTACCACAAAAATCAGGTGAGCCTCGCGCTGGCTGCCGAATGGCGCCTCCCGGGAGACGACCCGACGATGCCGCCGTTCGCGATACGGTTTTTCCTGTTCTGCTCGATCCTCGGGACGGCCCTGAACTGCGCGGCGACGCCAGCGGCTTGCGGCCAAGCCAGCGTGAGCGCCGTGCAGGTCAAGCTGCGGCGCCTTCTTGAAGAAAGTGGTGCACCGAATAAGGAGCAGACGTTTTTGCTCGACGGAGCGGCACGGCGGGTCCAGGAGATCCGCCCGGAATCGCTGAACGCCGCCGGTCGCCAATGCGGACTGGAAGCAGTTCGCGCTCTGGTCCTTTCCTGCCTAGCCCAAACGTTGCCCGCCGCTCTGCGCGCCGTCCCCTCCCCCGAGCGCCGGGTCACCTATGCCGAGTGGGGTCGAACCGATCTCTCCGCCCGCGAGGGGGTCTTTATCGGCATGTTCCACGCCTGCCGCGGTGTGGCGATGGAAACCTTCCTCTCGGGCCATTGACGGACGGGCCATCAATCCCACAAAAAAGCCCGGCCGAAGCCGGGCTTTTCGTTTTGGTGCCAGCGTGGCTCAGTAGGGCGAGACGCACTGCTGGCGCGGGCCGTTATAAGGCTGGAACGTGTTGTCCGAAGCGCGGTACGAGCGGTACTGGCTGGCGCACCACTGGACATGGGCATTGCCGCCGCCGGAATAGGTCGGCTGGTTCGCGGCCGCGCCCAGGGCACCGCCGATGATCGCGCCGGCCGCGAAGGCACCGGCCGGGAACCACCAGCCATTATACTGGCGATAGCCGGGGCGGTAGTAATTGTAGCCGCGATAGCCATTGTAATAGTGGTTGCGACCGCTGTTCCAGTAACCGCGGCGCGCGCCCTGGCGATACCCCTGACGCTGCCCCTGGCGGTAACCCTGGCGATAGCCCTGCCGGTTGCCCTGGCGATAGCCCGGACGGTACTGCACCGGCTCGATATTCGAGGTCGACTGGGCCACCGGCTGCGGGATAAAGGGTGCGGACATCGCCGGCATCACGCTTGAGGTGATGACCATCGCCGCCGTCGCGATAGCAATAGAGAGCTTCTTCATAGTAGCTTCCTCCGAATTACAACCATTACACAGGATGTAACGGCTGTTCCATGAATGCTCCCTGAACGAAATCTGCAGCAAGATTTCAGATTTCTGAACCTGCGTTCAGAATAGTCAGACACGGCATTCCAGAAGCCCAAACGCCCGAGGGCGCGCGGAGTTCCCGCGCGCCCTCAACTGGCGGTATCAAGATCGTGAGCGAGGGTCAGTCCGCGCCGGGGTCGGCGACAAAACCCGCCGCCGCAATGCCGGCGCTCGCCGCCGCTTCGTCATTCTCTGAGGTGTCGCCGGAAATGCCGACCGCGCCGATCACCGCGCCGGCCGCATCGCGGATCAGCACGCCGCCGGGCACCGGCACCAGCGCGCCGCCCACCACGTCCGTCACCGAGGCGACGAAGAAGGCCTGCTCCTTCGCCCGCTTGAAGATCGAGCGCGAGCCCATGCCGAGCGCCAGCGCGCCATAGGCCTTGCCATGGGCAACCTCGAAGCGCTTGAGGCTGGTGCCGTCCTCCGCCGCCGACACCTTCACGGCGCCGCGTGCGTCGAGCACGACCACGGCCATCGGCTTGAAATTGCTGGCGCGGCAATGGCCGAGCGCGGTGGAGAGGATGGTCTGGGCGGCGTCGAGGGTGAGATCGGACATGCGTTTCCCCTGCATTGGGTGTGTTTTTCGGCGCCCGACTGTGCCTTTCGCGGCCGGACCGTCAAGTCTCGCCTTGCCATGGCGGCTAATTTTTGCATTCATAATTCATAGTTCGGTTTTGCTAGGGATAGCCGACGCCATCCGGCGCCGGCCCCTGGCCATTCCGCACAACAGAAAAGCACCGGAAAACCGGGCACGAGGAAACCCAAAGGAGCATGCCATGATCCGCATCACGCGAATCGTGTCGGCGATTGCCGGCACACTCTTGCTTGCCGCCACGGCGGCGGCCGCGCCCATCGAGATCAAGCTGGGCCATGTGGGCGAGCCTGGTTCGCTGTTCGACCAGACCTCGCAGGAATTCGCCAAGCGCGCCAACGCCAAGCTCGGCGACAAGGCCCATGTCGCCGTCTACGGCTCCAGCCAGCTCGGCGGCGACACCGAACTGCTGAAGAAGCTCAAGCTCGGCACCGTCGACCTCGCCCTCCCCTCGACCGTGATGACGACGGTCGCACCGGAGTTCGGCGTCTTCGAGATGCCCTATCTGGTCAAGGACCGCGATCACGCGGCGAAGATCCGCGACGCCGTCATCACCCCCGTCCTGGTCCCGATCGCCAAGGAAAAAGGCTACGAGATCATCGGCGTGTGGGAGAACGGCATCCGCCACGTCACGAACAACACCCGGCCGATCAACAAGCCCGAGGACCTCAAGGGCATCAAGCTGCGCGTGCCGCAGGGCGTGTGGCGCGTGCGCATGTTCCAGGCCTATGGCGCCACGCCGAGCCCGATGGCGCTGTCGGAAGTCTTCGTCGCGCTGCAGACCGGGGTTATGGACGGCCAGGAAAACCCGCTGGCTCAGATCTACCCCTCACGCTTCCAGGAAGTGCAGAAGTACCTGTCGCTGACCGGCCACGTCTACACGCCGGCCTATGTCACCGCCGGGCGCAGCTGGTCCAAGCTGCCGCCGGACGTGCAGAAGGCGCTCGCCGAAACCGCCGTCGAGATGCAGCCCGTCGCGCTTGAAATCGCGGCCAAGCTCGATGACGAACTGCTCGGCAAGCTCAAGGAAGCCGGTATGCAGGTGAACGAGGTCGACAAGGCCGCCTTCATCGAGGCGTCGAAGCCGGTCTATGAGGAGTTCGCGAAGGAAGTGCCGGGTGGCCAGAAGCTGGTCGACGACTCCCTCGCCCTCGGCAAGGGCTCCTGAGCCCCCTTCCGGCCGGCGCACCTCAAGGTCGCCGGCCCACCCCCGCCGGACCTGACGGAAAAGCCCCCCCGCTCACTAATGAATGCGCGGCCGAGCGCCCGCGCCCGTGGAATAGGACCCATGCTCGCAATAAGAAGATCCTACGACCGGATCTTGGAAGTCATCGCTGCGCTGCTGATGGCGGCCCTCACCGGGATCATCGTCATCGGCTTCGTGTTCCGCGCCGTCGGCCTCTCGCTGGTCTGGTATGACGAGATTGCCTCGATCGGACTGTGTTGGCTCACCTATTACGGCAGCGCCCTGGCCGCGCTGCGCGGCGCCCATATCGGCTTTCCCGGCATCGTCAACGCCTTCCCGCCCTCGCTGCGCGTCGCCAGCACCGTCGTGGCGGAGATCATCGTGCTGGTGTTCTTCGTCATCCTCACCGTTACCGGCCTTGAGGTGCTCGACATCCTCCAGGGCAGCACGCTGGTCTCCCTGCCGAACGTGTCGCTGGTCGTCACCCAGTCGGTGATCCCGATCACGGCGGTGCTGTTCATCATCGCCGAGCTGATGCGCTTTCCCGAGGTCCTGGCGGCGGCGCGCGGTGCCGGCTTCGAGGATCACGAACTGAAGGAAGCGCTCGACACCGTCCAAGAGACCCCGGCAAGCGGAGGCACCCCCCGATGACCAGCACGATGGGCCTGATGTTCCTCGGCCTGTTCGGCATGGTGCTGCTGAACGTTCCGATCGCCGTCGCTCTCGGCATGGTGGCGGTGGTCGCCATATGGGCCACCCAGGGCGCCGACATGCTGCCGAATGTGGCGCTGGTCATGTTCGAGGGCGCCACCAACTTCCCGCTGCTGGCCATCCCGCTATTCATCCTGGCGGGCGGCATCATGAATTCGTCGTCGATCTCGCGGCGGCTGATCAATCTCGCCTCGGCGATGCTAGGCTTCATCCGTGGCGGCCTCGCCATGGTGACGATCGGCTCGTCCATGTTCTTCGCCGAGATTTCCGGCTCGGCCGTCGCGGGTGTCGCCGCGCTCGGCTCACTGCTGATCCCGGCGATGAAGAGCCGGGGCTACAGCAAGGAGTTCGCGGCCGCGATCTCGTCTTCCTCGGCCAGCCTGGCGATCATCCTGCCCCCCTCCATCCCGATGATCCTCTACGCGGTGATGGCGCAGGTCTCCGTGGTGAAGATGTTCATCTCCGGCCTGCTGCCCGGCCTGCTCGGCGGCGCCGGTCTCGCTTTGGCGAGCTGGTATTATGCGGTAAAGAACGACTTCCCCGTCGAGCAGCGCTTCGCCTGGAGTCGGCTGGTGACGGCGTTCCGCGAAGCCCTGTGGGCGCTGATGCTGCCGGTCATCATCCTCGGCGGCATCTTCGGCGGCTTCGTCACCGCTACCGAGGGCGCGGCGGTTGCGGTGGTCGCGGCGCTGTTCATCTCGATCGTGGTCTACCGCGAGCTGAGCCTGACGGCGCTTTACCGCGCCCTCGTCGACGGCGCGCTGCAGACGGCGGTGGTAATGCTCCTGGTCGCCTCTTCGGCGCTGGTGGGCGTGTTCCTGACCGAGAGCCGGGTGCCGCAGGCGCTGGCCAGCTCCATCGCCGATTTCACCACCAACCCCTATCTCGTGCTGCTGCTGCTCAACATCCTGTTCCTTATCCTCGGGATGTTCCTGCACTCGGCCGCGGCGATCATCCTGACCGTGCCCATCGTCCTGCCGCTGATCCAGCAGGTCGGCATCGACCCGGTGCATTTTGGGCTGGTGCTGACGCTCAATCTCGCCATCGGCCAACAGACGCCGCCGGTCGCCTCGGTGCTTATCGCCGCCTGCTCGATCGCCAAATCGGATATCTGGCAGACGACCAAGGCCAATCTGGGGTTCCTGTTCGTGCTGCTCGTGGTGCTGATGATCTGCACCTATGTGCCGTGGTTCGCCCTGGCGCCGACACAGTGGTTCTATGGCGACCCCTCGATCGGCGTCATGCCGACCAACTGACCGCCGATTGCGCTGAATACCCCAACCTCCCCGGTGCCCACCGGGGAGGTTTTTCTTTGCCCAACGCGCCGGGATGGCCGTGGCCATGAAAAAGCCCCCGCGCCGGGGCGCGGGGGCTTTGAAAACGACAGGCCGGCGCAGTGGGTGGCTACTCCGCTGCCTCCAGTTGGCGCGCCGGCGTTCCCGCCCGTGCCGCCGCAAGGCTTTGCGCGAGCACCTGCACCACATGCACCGCCTCGCGCGAGGCACCGTCATGGATCTGGTGGCGGCAGGATGTGCCGTCGGCGACGATGAGCGTTCCCGCCTCCGCCTTGCGCACCGCCGGCAGCAGCGAGAGCTCAGCCATGGCGAGCGACGTATCGATGGTCTCGCTGTGATAGCCGAACGCGCCCGCCATGCCGCAGCAGCTCGACTCCACCGTCTCGACCTGCAGCCCCGGCACCAGCCGCAGCGCCTTCTCCACCGCGCCCATCGCGCCGAAGCTCTTCTGGTGGCAATGGCCGTGCAGCAGCGCCTTCTCCGCCAGCGGCGCGAGCGGCAGGTCGAAGCGGCCGGCGTCGATCTCGCGGGCGATGAATTCCTCGATCAGCAGCGCATGGGCGGAAAGCGTCTGCGTCCCCTCCCCCGGCAGCATCGACGGGAGTTCGTCGCGGAAGGCGAGCAGGCAACTCGGCTCCAGCCCCACCACCGGCACGCCGCGCACCACGAAGGGGGCGTAGGTGGCGACCACCCGCTGCGCCTCGGCTTTCGCCTGGTCCACGAGCCCGGCGGAGAGGAAGGTGCGCCCGCAGCACAGCGCGCGCTTCTGCCCGTCCACCGGGCGCGGCATGTGCACGCGGTAGCCCGCCGCGGTCAGCACGTCGAGCGCGGCGACGATGTTCTCCTTCTCGAACCAGCGGTTGAAGGTGTCGGCGAACAGCACCACCTCGCGCCCGCCCTCCGGCCCGAAGGCCACGGCGTCCTCGCGGAAGGCATCCGCGCGCCAGCGCGGCAGCGTGCGGCGGGCGCTGAACTGGGCGATGCGCTCCGACAGTTTCGCCGCCCCCGGCAGCCGGTCGCGCAGGTTGAGCAGCCACGGCACGCGCGCGGCGAGGCCGGCATAGTGCGGCAGATAGGCGACGAGCCGCTGGTGCAGGCCGATGCCCTTCGCCTTCGCCCGCGCCGCCAATGCCTCGATCTTCATCTTGGCCATGTGGACGCCGGTCGGGCATTCGCGCCGGCAACCCTTGCAGGAGACGCAGAGCTTCAGCGTCTCCATCATCTCGTCCGAGGCCAGCGCGTCGGGACCGAGACGGCCGGAAAGGGCGAGGCGCAGCGTGTTGGCGCGCCCGCGCGTTACATCCTTTTCGTCGCGGGTGACGCGGTAGCTCGGGCACATCACGCCGCCCACCGCCTTGCGGCAGGCACCGTTGTTGTTGCACATCTCGATGGCGCCCTGCAGCCCGCCGCCCTCGCCGGAATAACCGGACCAGTCGAGCGCCGCAGTCATCGGCGCCACCTTGTAGTCCGGGGCGTAGCGGAACAGGCTGCGGTCGTCGAATTTCGGCGCGCGGACGATCTTGCCGGGATTGTAGAGCCCGTTCGGGTCGAAACGGTCCTTCACCTCCTCGAAGGCACGGACCAGCCGGGTGCCGAACATGGTCTCGTGGAATTCCGAGCGCACGATGCCGTCGCCATGCTCGCCGGAATGCGAGCCCTTGTACTCGCGCACCATGGCGAAGGCTTCCTCGGCGATGGCGCGCATCGCCTTCACATCCTTCTCCAGCCGCAGATTGAGCACCGGGCGCACATGCAGGCATCCCTCGGAGGCGTGAGCGTACCAGGTGCCCTTGGTGCCGTTCTTCTCGAACACTTGCGTCAGCCGCGCCGTGTAGTCGGCGAGGTGCGGCAACGGCACGGCGCAGTCCTCGACGAAAGAAACGGGTTTGCCTGCCTGCTTCATCGACATCATGATGTTGAGGCCGGAGGTGCGCACATCGGCAATCGCCGCCTGCAGACCGGCCTCGCGCACCGGCACGACGCCGCCCCAGCGCGCGCCGTCCCGGTCCCAGCCGAAGCCGAGATCGCCCATCGTATCGTCCAGCAGCCTCAGCCGGCGCTCATTCTCCGCCTCGTCCTCGGCAAACTCGACCAAAAGGATGGCGTCCGGCGCGCCGCGCACGAACTGCTTCAGCGTCGCCTGGAACATCGGGATTTCGCTGGCGAGCGCCAGCAGCGTCGAATCCACCAGCTCGACCGCGATGGGCTTCAGCTTCACCAGATGCTGGGCGGCGTCCATCGCCTGGTAGAAGCTGCCGAAATGGCAGGCCCCGATCACCTTCTTGCCGATCAGCGGCCACAGCTTCAGCTCGATCCGCGTGGAATAGGCAAGCGTGCCCTCGGAGCCGACAAGGATATGGGCGAGGTTGGCGCCGCTTGGCTTCGGCACCAGCGCGTCGAGATTATAGCCGCCGACGCGCCGCTGCACGGCGGGGAACCGCGCCGCCACCTCGTCCGCCTCGCGCGCGCCGAGGTCGAACAGGTCGCGGGCGAGCGGCGCCAGCGGCGCGTCCGGCGGCAGGGTGGAGAGGTTGTGGTCCACCGGCCCGAAATGCGCCTTGGCCCCATCCGCCAGCATGGCGTCGATGGACAGCACATTGTCGCGCATCGTGCCGTAGCGCAGCGAGCGCCCGCCGCAGCTGTTGTTGCCGGCCATGCCGCCAATGGTAGCGCGCGACGCGGTGGACACGTCCACCGGAAACCACAGCCCGTGCTGCTTCAGCGCCCGGTTGAGGTCGTCGAGCACGATGCCCGGCTCGACCACGCAGCGCTGGTTCGCCACATCGAGTTCGAGAATGCGGTTGAGATGCTTCGACCCGTCGATGACGAGCGAATCGTTGATCGTCTGGCCGCATTGCGAGGTGCCGCCGCCGCGCGGCGTGACAGGAATACCCTCGGCGCGTGCGAGTGCAATGGCGCGTTCCGCCTCCTCCGTCGTGCGCGGCACGACGACGCCCAGCGGCATGATCTGGTAGAACGACGCATCAGTGGCGTAGCGCCCGCGGTTGAAGCGGTCGAACCACACATCTCCCGAAACTTCCGCCTTCAGACGCCGCTCCAGTCCGGGCGTCAGCCGTGCCGCCATGATGGTCTCGCTCCCTCATGTCCTTTTTCGCGACGCCGGCGCGCCGCCATGGACTGAAACGCATTTTGCATTCATAATTCATTTATGCAAGATGGGGCGTGGAAGCGGGTCGTCACCAGCCGCCCGCTCGCAGCCGTGAAGAGGCGCGCGCATCAGCGCCGACCAAGGGAGAGAAAAAGATGTCCAGCAATGCCGCCCGGGTGGCGGGTCGTCATTTCCTGCAGATTCCGGGCCCCACGCCGGTGCCTGATCGCATCCTGCGCGCGATGGACATGCCGACCATCGACCATCGCGGACCCGAGTTCCAGAAGCTCGGCAAGCGCGTCCTGGAAGGCATGAAGAGCGTCTTCAAGACCGCCAACCCGGTCATCATCTACCCCGCCTCCGGCACCGGCGCGTGGGAAGCCGCGCTCGCCAATGTGCTCTCGCCCGGCGACAAGGTGCTGATGTTCGAGACCGGCCATTTCGCCACGCTGTGGAAGAACATGGCGATCAAGCTCGGCCTCCACCCGGAATTCATCGCCTCCGACTGGCGCATCGGCGCCGATGCCGACGCCATCGAAGCGCGGCTGCGCGAGGACAAGAACCACGACATCAAGGCGGTCTGCGTGGTCCATAACGAGACCTCGACCGGCTGCATCTCGCTCATCCCCGAAGTGCGCAAGGCCATCGACGCCGCCGGTCATCCGGCGCTGCTTCTGGTCGACACCATCTCCTCCCTCGCCTCCATCGACTTCCGCCACGACGAATGGGGCGTCGATGTCACCGTCTCCGGCTCGCAGAAGGGCCTGATGCTGCCGCCCGGCCTCTCCTTCAACGCCCTTTCGCCCAAGGCGCTGGCGGTGGCGAAGAAGTCGACCATGCCCAAGCTGTTCTGGTCGTGGGAGGAAATGCTCCCCCACAATGAGAAGGGCTATTTCCCCTACACGCCCGGCACCAACCTGCTCTACGGCCTCGCCGAGGCCATCGACATGCTGCATGAGGAAGGGCTGGACAACGTCTTCGCCCGCCACGACCGCCATGCCGAGGCCACCCGCCGCGCCGTGCGCGCCTGGGGGTTGGAAGTGCTCTGCCGCGACCCGAAATACTACTCGTCCTCGCTGACCGCCGTGCTGATGCCCGAGGGCCACGACGCCGATGCTTTCCGCGAGAAGACGCTGAACCATTTCGACATGTCGCTCGGCACCGGCCTCACCAAGCTGTCCGGCCGCGTCTTCCGCATCGGCCATCTCGGCGACACCAACGACCTCACCATTCTCGGCGCGCTGTCCGGCGTCGAGATGGGCCTGTCGGTCGCCGGCGTGCCGCATAAGAAGGGTGGTGTGCAGGCGGCGATGGATTACCTCACCGACTGCGCCCGCGGCACGCTCAGCGCCGCCGCGTGACCCTCACGCTCCGGCCGCGCGACCTTCGTTGACCTTGCGAAATTCGCCGGCCGGAGCGATTTAGGGGTAGATTTGCGCAGGTGCCGCGCCGGGTGCGCGGCCATTTGGAGATTCGCCATATGGCGATGTCGGACACGGCGATCATTCCGCGGCGCAGCCTGCATGACGAGCTGGCCGCGCAGCTGCGCGACATGCTCATGCGCGGCGATCTGAAGGCCGGCGACAAGATCTCCGAACAGGCGCTGTGCCAGCGCTTCGGCGTCTCCCGCACCCCGCTGCGCGAGGCGCTGAAGGTGCTGGCCAATGAGGGGCTGGTCATCCTCTCCCCCAATCGCGGCGCCAGCGTCGCCCGCGTCTCGCCCGAGGAGGTGGACGAGCTTTTCCCCATCATGGGCGCGATGGAGGCGCTGGCCGGCGAGGCCGCCTGTGCCCGCGCCACCGATGCCGACATCGCCCGCGTGCAGGCGATGCATGACGAGATGCTGGTGCATTACCGCGCCGGCGACCCGGCGGCCTATCTCCGGCTCAACCGGCGCATCCACGAGGCCTTTTTCGACATCGCCGGCAACCATGCGCTGGCCCAGCTCTACCAGACGCTGATGGTGCGCATCCACGCGGTGCGCTTCGTCGCCCAGAAGTCCAGCGAGCGTTGGCGTGAGGCGGTGGACGACCATGAGGAGATGATGGCCGCGCTGAAGGCCCGCGACGGCGTCCGCCTCGGCGCCATCCTCAAGCTGCACCTGCGCCACAAGGCGGCGATGGTGCATGAATCGCTGGAAGGCACGGATTCGCAGGCGGCGGAGTAGCGCCCTGCCCGTCATCCCCGGCGGCAGCGCCGGGGATGACGCCTCAAGGCTTTTGAGCCTCACGCCGCCTTCAGCGCCGCCGCATCCTTCAGCGCGGCTTCGAGCGCCGCCTCGCGCCGGCCGGCGGCGATGCCCTCGGCGATGATGAATTCCGGCTCGACCCCGATGAAGCCGAATACCCAGCGCAGATAAGTCTCGGCGTGCTCGGCCACGGCGGCGAAGGACGGATCGGCATAGCTGCCGCCGCGCGCCAGCGCCACGATCACCCGCTTGCCCTTGGCGAGCCCCTCCACCGCACCGCCCGCGCCATAGGCGAAGGTCTTGCCCGGCACGAGGATGCGGTCGATCCAGGCGCGCAGCTGGGTGGGGACCGAGAAATTGTACATCGGCGCGCCCATCACCACGATGTCGGCGGCGAGGAAGTCGTCGAGCGCCTGCTGGCTCGCCGCATCGCCCTTGCCGCCGGACAGCGGATGATCGGCCGGCATGGAGGCCGGCGTCGCGTGCGGCAGCGGGTCAGCGGCGAGATCGCGATACACCACGGCGAGCGACGGATCGGCCGCGGTGAGCCGCGCCACGATGGCGGCGCTGACCTGCCGGCTCACCGAATGGTCGCCGAGAATGGAGGAATTGAGGTGAAGGAGGGTCTTGGACATGATGCCACCGTGATTGGCTGGTTACGATTTGTAACTGACCCAACTAGATACCTGCGCTAAACTCCGCAAGAACGCACATGACTCACCCTGAGGCACACGGAAGTGACTGAGGAACATCCACCTTTCCACACCGAGGGCTGCCTCGCGGTCAGCCGCGTGCTCGCGCGCGTCGGCGACAAATGGAGCGTGCTCATCGTCATGCTGCTGGCCGGCGGGCCGCGCCGCTTCAACGAGATGAAGCGCATGGTCAACGGCATCTCCCAGCGCATGCTCACCCTCACCTTGCGCGGGCTGGAGCGCGACGGGCTGGTGTCGCGCACGGTCTACCCCACCATTCCGCCGCGCGTCGATTATGAGCTGACCCCGCTGGGCCATTCGCTGCGTGGCCCGGTGATCGCGCTCGGCCAGTGGGTGGAAGCGAACCTCGTCGAGATCGCGCAGGCGCAGGCGGCGTTCGACCGGCGCACCCTGCCCGATCCCGACGAACGGCCGCTCCAACGCGCGGCGGGGCTGTGACCGCGTCGCCGGGGGTGCGCCCCAACGATAATTATTGATGCAATTCATTCGTCGCGCTAGGCTGAACGCTCACCGCGCCGGAAACGCCTATGCCCTCCGCACCGATCATCCGTCATTCCCTGCACGAATCGCTCGTCGCTCCGCTGCGCGAGATGATCCTGCAGGGTGAATTGCGGCCGGGGGAAAAGGTGCCGGAGGAACAGCTATGCGAGCGCTTCGGCGTCTCGCGCACCCCCATCCGCGAAGCGCTGAAGGTGCTGGCGGCGGAAGGGGTGCTGCAAATCCTGCCGCATCGCGGCGCCATCGTCGCCCGTATCACCGAGGAGCAGATCGAGGAGCTTTTCCCGATCATGGCCTCGCTGGAGCGACTGGCCGGCCTGCTCGCCTGCGCCCGCGCCACCGATTACGACATCGCCCGCGTGCGCACCCTGCACGACGCCATGATGGGGCATTTCGAGAGGGACGAGGAGGCGGAGTATCTGCGGCACAACCGTCTGATCCACGAAGCCTTTTTCGCCATCGCCGGCAATGCCACCCTCTCCGCCTATTACCAGCAGATCCTTACCCGCATCCATGCCTGCCGCTTCGTGGTGCGCAAGAGCCGCTATCACTGGGCGGCGGCGGTGGAGGAACACAAGGCGATGATCGAGGCCCTGGAGGCGCGCGACGCCCCGCGCCTCGGCGCGCTGATGGAGCGCCACGTCATGGGCACCACCGCCGGTATTGCCCGCGCCTTCATCGAGCGGACGCGCGCGGGCGCCGGAGACGCTTCCCCGCGCGGCGGGTCCGTGCCGGCCTCCCAGGAGGCCTGAGCCACGCGCTCCACATGGCGGACGTGAACGACCAATCTGTAATTATTGATTTTAAATCATCAGTGAGCGGAGAGAGACCCATGAGCGATGTTCTCGATCAGGCGCCGCCGGACGCCGCGCCGGCCTCCGAGGCCGCGAAAGCGCCGCGGCCGCTGCCGCTCGCCGGCGTGCGGGTGCTCGATGTCAGCCAGGTGATGGCCGGCCCCTATAGCTGCATGCTGCTGGGCGATCTCGGCGCCGATGTCATCAAGATCGAGCCGCCCGGCACCGGCGACCAGACGCGAGGCGCCATGGGGTTCAAGATGAAGGGCCCGGATTCCATGGGCTTCCTCAACATGAACCGCAACAAGCGCTCCGTCGCCCTCAACCTCAAGAGCGAGGCCGGGCGCGAGGCCTTCTATGAGCTGGTGAAGACCGCCGACATTCTGGTCGAGAACTACCGGCCCGGCGTGATGAAGAAGCTGAAATGCGATTATGAGACGGTGCGGGCCTATAATCCCCGCCTCGTCTATGCCTCCATTTCCGGCTTCGGCCAGACCGGCCCCTGGGCCGGCCGCCCCGGCTTCGATCTGATGGCGCAGGCCATGTCGGGCGTGATGAGCGTCACCGGCCATCCCGGCGGCCCGCCCGTGAAGGCCGGCGTGCCGGTGGCCGACATCGGCTGCGGCCTGTTCGCCACTTATGCCGTGCTCGGCGCCTATATCGGCGCCAAGAACACCGGCGAGGGCCAGTATATCGACGCCTCGCTGTTCGAGGCGGCGCTCGCCTTCTCCGTCTGGGACATTTCGGAATATTGGGGACGCGGCACCGAGCCGATCCCGCTCGGCACCGCCAACCGCATGACCGCGCCCTATCAGGCGGTGAAATCGCAGGACGGCTATTTCGTCATGGGCGCCACCAGTCAGAAGCTGTGGCTACAGTTGTGCGAGACGCTAGAGCGGCCGGATCTGGCCGCCGATCCGCGCTTCGCCACCATCCCCGACCGGCTGGACAATCGCGAGGCCCTCATCGCCGAGCTGGAAAAGACCTTCGTCACTCGCTCGTCCGACGAGTGGGTGGAAACCCTGCTCGCCGTCGGCATCCCCGCCGGCACCATGTACACCTACCCCCAGGCCTTCGAGAGCGAGCATGGCCGCCACCGGCAGATGCGGATGGAGATCGACCACCCGCACGAGGGCAAGGTGTCGAATATCGGCTTCGCGGTGAAGCTCACCGGCACGCCGCAGCAGGTGCGCCTTCACCCTCCGCTTCTCGGCCAGCACACGGACGAGGTGCTGCGCGAGATTGGCCTCGACGAAGCGGCGGTGGAAAGCCTCACCACTCGCGGAGCCTTCGCCCCATGAGCGCCCCCGACACCGCAAGCCCCTCCCCCACTGAGGGCCGCGTCCGCTTCTCCTGCGAAGGCGCGGTCGCTCACCTCGTCTTCGACCGCCCCGCTGCTCGCAATGCGATGAGCTGGCGCATGTATGAGGAGATGGCGCAGGCCCTCGCCGCCATCGCGGCCGATCCCGCCATCCGCGTCGCGGTGATGCGCGGCGCCGGCGGCAAAGCCTTCGTCGCCGGCACCGATATCGAGCAGTTCCGCGGCTTCTCCGGCGAGGATGGCCTCGCCTATGAGGCGAAGGTCGAGCACTATATGCGGCTGGTGGAACAGCTTCCCGTGCCCACCGTCGCGGTGGTGGAAGGCTGGGCGGTCGGCGGCGGCATGGCCATTGCCAATGCCTGCGATTTCCGCCTGGCGACGCCGGGCACCCGCTTCGGCGTGCCCATTGCCCGCACGCTCGGCAATTGCCTGTCGGCGGCAAATCTACGGCGGCTGGTCGCCACGCTCGGGCTCGGCATGGTCCGCCGCATGCTGCTGGCGGCGGAAACACCGACGGCGGAGGAAATGCCGCCGGGCTATGTCGCGATCCACGCCCCCGAAGCGCTGGACGCTGCGGTGGACGCGCTGTGTGTGCGCCTCGCGGCCCACGCGCCGCTCACCCTGCGCGTCACCAAGCAGATGCTGGATCGCCTCGCCCACGATCCCGGTGCGGCCGACGCCGACCTCGTGCGGGAAATCTATGGCAGCGCGGATTTCCGCGAAGGGGTGGACTCGTTCCTCGCCAAGCGCCCGGCACAGTGGCGCGGGGCGTAATCCCTTTTCCTTACGTCCCAACTGAAAAAGCCGGCGCCCTATCCGGGTCGCCGGCTCTCATTTCGGCCGTCAGGCGGTCAGCGGATCGGCGGCGCGTACTGGATGCCGCCGGTGCTCCACAGCTGGTTGATGCCGCGCGGAATGCCGAGCGGCGACTGCGCGCCGACATTGCGCTCGAACACTTCGCCGTAATTGCCGACGCTCTTGACGATGCGCATGGCCCAGTCCTTGGTCAGGCCCAGCTTCTCGCCATAGGCACCGTCCGAGCCGACGAAACGCTGCACGTCGGGCTTAGTGGACTGCGCCGCCTGGTCGAGCGTCGCGGTGCTGATGCCGAGTTCCTCCGCGTTCACCAGCGCGTAGAAGCTCCACTTGACGATGTTCAGCCAATTGTCGTCGCCCTGGCGCACCACCGGGCCGAGCGGCTCCTTGGAGATGACGTCGGGCAGCACGACATAGTCGGCGGGCTTCGGCAGCTTGAGCCGCAGCGCATAGAGCTGCGACACGTCGGTGGTCAGCACGTCGCATTTGCCGTCGGCATAGGCCTTCACCACCTCGTCGACGGTCGGAAGCTGGATCAGTTCCAGCTCCATCTTGTTCTGCTTGAAATAGTCCTGCGCGTTGAGGGCGCTGGTCGTGCCGGCCTGGGTGCAGACCTTGGAGCCGCCGAGTTCCAGCGCGCCCATCACATTCTTGGCCGCCGGCACCATGAAGCCCTGGCCGTCATAATAGGACACGGCGGCGAACAGCAGGCCGAGATCGGCCTCGCGCTGCATGGTCCAGGTGGAGTTGCGCGAGAGCAGATCGACCTCGCCCTTCTGCAGAGCGGGGAAGCGCGCCTCGGCCGAAAGCGGCACATATTCCACCTTGCTGGCGTCATCGAAGATCGCCGCCGCCACCGCCTTGCAGAAATCGACATCGAAGCCCGACCACTGGCCCTTGTCGTCCTTGGCGGAGAAGCCGGCGAGGCCCTGACTGACGCCGCATTTCAGCGTGCCGCGCGCCTTTACATCCGCCAGCGTGCCCGCCTGCGCGAAGCCGGCCGAAAGCAGAACGCCGGCGGCGGCCAGCGCGGTTGCGATCCTGTTCATCTTTCCCCCAATGTCGATCGAAAGCCGGGCGGCGAGCGCTGACGCGCTCACAGCTCGGGCGCCTGCCGGATGACCACCTTCGTCCCCACCGGGACGCGGTTATACAGGTCCTGCACATCGGCATTGACCAGCCGGAAGCAGCCGGACGAAATCGCCATGCCGATGGTGTTCGGCATGTTGGTGCCGTGGATACGGTAGACGGTGGAGCCGAGATAGAGCGCGGCGGCGCCCATCGGGTTGCCCGGCCCACCGGCCATGAAGCGTGGCAGATAGGGCTGGCGCTGGATCATCTCCGGCGGCGGCGTCCAGTCCGGCCATTCCGCCTTGCGGCTCACCTTCTGCAACCCGGCCCACTGGAAACCGTCGCGGCCGACGCCAATGCCGTAGCGCAGCGCCCGGTTGTCGCCGAGCACGAGATAGAGGAAGCGCTCATTAGTGTGGACGATGATCGTCCCCGGCGGCTCATTGGTGCGGAAATACACCGGCTGGCGGCGGAACGCCGGGTCCAGCTGTTCCTCGCCCGGCGCGGGCACATAGCCCGGCTTTTCCGGCACGTCGACGATCTGGTTGCCCATTCCGGCGGCAGGCCGCATCTGCGCGGCGGCCGGGCCGAGGGGAAGCGCGAGGGCCAGCGCCAGCGCTGCCCCAATCAGGCCTGCTCCCACATGATGAAGACGCATCTCGTCATTTCCCCTCTGAGAACCGGGCGCACGCGCTCGCGCGCCGCCGAGTCACGGGTCGCTCCCTGGGACGGGATCGAAAGAGGATTATGACCTAAAGTCAATCACTGTTTGATGAAATCTGCGCCAGCCGTGCCGGCGCAGATCGTGTGGCAGAGCGTCAGCGCTCAGCGCAGGTAGCTGCCCACCAGCGCTTCCAGCCGCTCCTGCCGGCCGGAGCGCGGCTGCGGGTCGAGCCCTTCCGCCGCGACGCGGGCGGCGATCGCTTCCAGCGAGCTGTCGGCGGCGAGCATCGCCTTGTTGGCGGGCGCCTCCCAGCCGGCATAGCGCTCATTGACCGCCTTCTGCAGTGCGCCGTCCTCGATCATGTCGGCGGCGATCAGCAGGGCGCGCGCGCACACATCCATGGCGGCCGCATGGGCGATGACGAGGTCTTCCGGCTCGATCGACTGGCGCCGCACCTTGGCATCGAAATTGGTGCCGCCGGTGGTGTAGCCGCCCGCGCGCAGGATTTCGTACATGGCGAGCGCCGTGTCCTCGACATTGGTCGGGAACTGGTCGGTGTCCCAGCCGGACTGGGCGTCCCCCTTGTTCATGTCAATGGAGCCGAAAATGCCGAGCGCCGCCGCCATGGCGATCTCGTGCTCGAAGCTGTGGCCAGCGAGCGTGGCGTGGTTGGCCTCGATATTGACCTTCACTTCCTTCTCAAGCCCGGCGCGGCAGAGCAGGCCGTACACGGTGGAGACATCGAAGTCGTACTGGTGCTTGGTCGGCTCCTGCGGCTTCGGCTCGATAAGGATCGTGCCCTTGAAGCCGATCTTGTGCTTGTGCTCGACCACCAGGTTGAGGAAGCGGCCCATCTGGTCGAGTTCGCGCTTGAGATCGGTGTTGAGCAGCGTCTCATAGCCCTCGCGGCCGCCCCACAGCACATAGTTCTCGCCGCCCAGCTCATGGGTGACTTCCAGCACGTTCTTCACCTGCGCGGCGGAATAGGCGAACACGTCCGGGTCCGGATTGGTCGCCGCGCCCGACATGAAGCGCCGGTTGGAGAACAGGTTGGCCGTGCCCCAGAGCAGCTTGGTCTTCGAGGTTTCCATCTTCTTGGCGAAGATGTCGGCGATGGCGCGGACGTTGGCGTTGGATTCCGCCAGCGTCTTGCCTTCGGGGGCAATGTCGCGGTCATGGAAGGCGAAGAACGGTACGTCGAGAATGTCGAACAGCTCGAACGCCACATCCGCCTTGGCGCGGGCCAGTGCCAGCTCATCCGTGCCGTGCATCCACGGGCGCAGGAAGGTCTCACCGCCGAAGGGGTCGCCGCCCGGCCAGGTGAAGCTGTGCCAATAGGCGACGGCGAAGCGCAGATGGTCCTCCATCCGCTTGCCCAGCACCACCCGGTCCTTGTCGTACCAGTGGAAGGCGAGCGGGTCCCGGCTCTCGGGGCCCGCATATGTCAGCTTGTCGATGGAAGGGAAGAAGCGGGCGGTCATGAGGTCACTCCCTTGAGCGCGGGGTACAGCGCCTTGTAGAGCGCGTGGCGTTCCGCATAGGCCTGTTGAAGAACGGGATCGGGTTCGATGGTCTCAAGGCGGCGCGGCGGCAGGCAGATCTCCGCCGGGCTCTCGCCGGTCGCCGCCATGCGGGCGAGGCGCGCGGCGCCGAAGGCCCCGCCGCGCTCGCCATCCTCGATCCGGTTGAGCGGAATGCCGAGCACGCTCGCCAGCACCGCGATCCAGAAGCGCGAGCGCGAGCCGCCGCCGATGACATCGGCCTGGGTCAGGCGCGTGCCGGCGGCAGTCAGCGCGTCGAGGCAGTCCTTGAAGGCGAAGGACACGCCCTCCAGCACCGCCTGGGTCAGCGCCGCGCGCCCGGTATCGTGGTCCATGCCGATGAAGGCGGCGCGGATCGCGGTGTCGTTGTGCGGGGTGCGCTCGCCGGAGAGATAAGGCAGGAAGGTGGCGCGCGAGGGCGCCTTGGGCGTGTCGCCCAGCGGCGCCAGCAGATCGCCCGGCGCCTCCTTCGCCAGTTCCGCCCACCAGCCCAGCGCCGAGGCGGCGGAAAGGATGACGCCCATCTGGTGCCAGGTGGCGGGAATGGCGTGGCAGAAGGCGTGGACGCTCGACTGCGGATTGGGCGCGTAGCGATCCGTCGTCGCCCACAAAACGCCCGAGGTGCCGAGCGAGACGAAGGCGTCATTGGCGCCGATGGCGCCGAGCCCGATGGCGCCGGCGGCATTGTCGCCCGCCCCGCCCGCGAGCACCGGCGGCGTGTCCATGCCCCAGCGCGCCGCCAGTTCCGGCTTGATCCGCCCGGCCGCCGCGCTGCCCTCGACGAGGCGCGGCATGTGCTCGCGCGAGAGGAAAGTGGCGGCGAGTGCCTCGTCCGACCAGTCGCGCCGGCCGACATCGAGCCACAGCGTGCCTGAGGCGTCCGACATCTCCTCCACCATCTCGCCGGTCAGGCGGTAGCCGACATAGGCCTTGGGCAGCAGCACCTTGGCCGTGCGGGCGAACAGGTCCGGCTCATGCTTGCGCACCCACAATAGCTTGGGCGCGGTGAAGCCGGGGAAAGCGAGATTGCCGGCGACCTGGTGCAGCGCCGGGAAGCGTTCTTCAAGCTCGCGGCATTCGGCGGAGGAGCGCCCGTCATTCCAGAGAATGGCGGGGCGCAGCACCTTGCCGAACGCGTCGAGCAGTACCGCGCCGTGCATCTGGCCGGAGAGACCGATGCCACGCACGGCGGCGAGCGCCGCCGGCTGTTCCGCCTTCAGCTTGTCGATGCTGGCGAGCGTCGCCTGCCACCAGTCCTCCGGGCTCTGTTCGCTGAAGCCCGGCTGCGGACGGGAGATCGCCAGCGGCGTCTCCGCCGTCGCGAGGACGTTCTGCCCGTCATCGACGAGCACCGCCTTGATGGCGGAGGTTCCAATATCGAGGCCGAGATACATGCCTCACACCCTTTCGGCACAACGGAGAAGGAAGGTCACGGCAGGTTGTCCCGCACGAAGATGTCGATGCGGATGCGCTCCTGCTCGTTCAGCAGCGGCTCGCCGGCGCAATGGGCCAGAAGCACCCGGGCGGCCGAGCGCGACTGGTGCCCGGCATCCTGGTTGATCACCGCGTCCATCACCCCGCGCAGCAGGAAGCGCCGCGTGTCGTCGGTGAGGTCGTGGCCAATGAAGATGAGGTCGCCAGCGCGGTTGGCGGCGGAGACCGCCGCGGCGATGCCGCGATTACCGGCGCCGACATTGTAGACGCCGACGAGGTCCGGCACCTCGCGCAGCATCTGCGAGACGATGGTCTCATTGCGCTCGTCCTCGTCGAGGCTCTCGCGCACCGGCAGAACCTTCAGCGCCGTGTATTCGCCGGCCATCACCTGGGTGAAGCCGAACTGCCGCTCGGCATGGTCGCGCAGGGCCGGCGTGCCGACGATGAGGCCGATGGAGCCGCGCCGCCCGCGGGCGAAGCGGCCGAGCAGGGTGGCGGCAGTGCGCCCGGCGGCGATGTTGTCGATGCCAACATAATGCAGGCGGTGCGAGGACGGCACGTCCGACACCAGCGTCACCACGGCGATGCCGGAAGCCGCGAGGTCATCGATCGCCGCCCGCACGCGCGGATGGTCGAGGGCGACCACCGCCACCCCGTCATAATGGCCAATCAACCCCTCAAGCGCCGTCGCCAGCGTTTCCGGCGCGAACACGTCGACGCGCAGCGTGTCGATATAGGCGTTGTTGGCGGCCAGCCAGCTCGCCGTGTTCGCCACATGCTCGGCCAGCATGCGCATGAACACATTGGCGCCGGCCGGCAGAACGAAGCAGAACCGATAGGTTTCTCCCCGCGCCAGCCGGGCGGCGGCGAGGTTCGGGCGGTAGCCGAGGCGGGCCACCGCCTGCTTCACCCGCTCCGCCGTGATGCCACGCACCCCCGCGCGGCCATTGAGCACGCGGTCGGCGGTGGCCAGCGAAACGCCGGCCTCCCGGGCGACATCTTGCAGGGTTATGCGCGAAACACCTCTGGACATGGCCTCATGTTGCCCTCAAAATCTGAGGTACGCAACTCAGGCTGTGGACCGCCGCTTTAGACCAAAGATCGACAAGCGCCCGGCATCACGATTTGTTACCTTGACCATCAGCACCTCGGTAAGCGAGGTGAAACCGTACCGCCGGCGTCCTCGCTGGCCAACCACTTGACGGCGATCGGATCTGAATGAGGTTCGAACGTCAGGATAACGACCGCGGCAGGCGTCGCCCTTCGGGGCGGCACGCCCAGCCACCGGCACCCGGCCTGTCGCACCCCTTTGGGAGGAATAGATGAATCTGAAACTGACGATTTCCGCCGTGGCCCTCACCACGGTCCTGGCGATGGGCGCCGCCCATGCGCAGCAGCCGGTGGTCGGCGTGAGCTGGTCGAACTTCCAGGAAGAGCGCTGGAAGACCGACGAGACCGCGATCAAGAAGGCGCTCGACGCCGCCGGCGCCAAGTACATCTCGGCCGACGCGCAGTCCTCCGCCGCCAAACAGCTCTCCGATGTCGAGGCGCTGATCGCCCAGGGCGCCACCGCCCTCATCATCCTGGCGCAGGATTCCGACGCCATCGCACCCGCCATTACCAAGGCGCAGAACGAGGGCATCCCGGTGGTCGGCTATGACCGGCTGATCGAGAATCCCTATGCCTATTACATCACCTTCGACAACAAGGAAGTCGGCCGCCTGCAGGCCGCCGAGGTGATGAAGGTGAAGCCGAAGGGCAATTACATCTTTATCAAGGGCTCGGCCTCCGATCCCAATGCCGACTTCCTGTTCTCCGGCCAGATGGAAGTGTTGAAGCCCTCCATTGACAAGGGCGACATCAAGAATGTCGGCGAGGCGTACACGGACAGCTGGCTCCCGGCCAATGCCCAGCGCAACACCGAGCAGATGCTGACCGCCAACAACAACAAGGTCGACGCCGTCGTCGCCTCCAATGACGGCACTGCCGGCGGCGCCATCGCCGCGCTCGCCGCCCAGGGCCTCGCCGGCTCGGTGCCGGTGTCCGGCCAGGACGCCGATTTCGCCGCGCTGAACCGCATCGCGCTCGGCACCCAGACGGTGTCGGTGTGGAAGGATTCGCGCGAACTCGGCAAGCGCGCCGCCGAAATCGCCATCGACCTCGCCAAGGGCACCGATCCCAAGGCGGTGAAGGGCACCACCACCTTCACCGGCGGCCCGAAGGGCGTGGCGATGAACTCCACCTTCCTCAAGCCCGTGCCGATCACCAAGGACAATCTCGACGTGATCATCGAAGCCGGCTGGGTGCCGAAGGCGACGGTCTGCCAGGGCGTGAAGCCCGGCACGGTGAAGGCCTGCAACTGATCCGGCAACCGCCGGTCCGGTAACGATCCGCGCGGCGGGGGCTCACCCCGCCGCTGCGCAGGCGTCACCGCACCCAGCGCGCGGCGGGGAGAGAACGCTCATGACAGACACCACCACCACGACGCCGGCCCCCGCCCCACGGGCCACCGGCTCCACCCCCGCTGCCGCGCCCACCAGCTTCATCGGCGCGCTGGAAATCGATGTCCGCTTCCTCGGCATGCTCGGCGCCCTCGCCGTCATCTGGGTGGTGTTCGATTTCCTCGCCGGCGGCACGTTCCTCACCGCCCGCAATCTCTGGAACCTCTCGGTCCAAAGTTCCTCCATCGCCGTCATGTCGACCGGCATGGTGCTGGTGATCGTGATGCGCCACATCGACCTGTCGGTGGGCTCCATCCTCGGCGTCACCGGCATGATCATGGCGGTGTTCCAGGTCAATTACCTGCTGCCGACCTTCGGCTTCAACCACCCCGCGGTGATCGTCCTCACCCTCGCCGCCGGCATCGGCATCGGCGCCGCCATCGGCGCGCTGCACGGCTTCGTCATCGCCTATCTCGGCGTGCCGGCATTCATCGTCACGCTGGGAGGCCTGCTCGTGTGGCGCGGCGCCGCCTGGGCGGTGGCCGAGGGCAAGACGATCCCGCTGGTCGACGACAATTTCAAGCTGCTCGGTGGCGGTGCCAATGGCTCGGTCGGTGAGATGTGGAGCTGGGTGATCGCCGTCATCGCCTGCCTCGCCATCGCCTTCGCCGCAGTGCAGGCGCGCCGCCAGCGCCAGCGCTTCCACTTCCCGCTGAAGCCGGTCTGGGCCGAGTTCACGCTCGTCATTTCCGGCTGCCTCGCCGTGATCGCGGCGACGCTGGTGGTCAACGCCTACACGCTGCCCCCGGCGCTCGCCCGCCGCTATGCCGAGGCCGCCGGCCTCACCGTGCCGCCGGAGGGCCTGTCGATCAGCTTCGGCTACGCCATTCCCGTGCTGGTGGCGGTCGCGGTCGGCATCGTCATGACCTTTGTGACCACCCGCACCCGCTTCGGCCGCTATGTCTTCGCCATTGGCGGCAATCCGGAGGCGGCGGAACTTGCCGGCATCAACACCAAGCGCGTGACGCTGGCCGTGTTCGCGCTGATGGGCGCGCTCGCCGCCATCGGCGCCGCCATCTCCACCGCCCGCCTCAACTCGGCGACCAATGCGCAGGGCACGCTGGACGAGCTGTACGTCATCGCGGCGGCGGTCATCGGCGGCACCTCGCTCGCCGGCGGCTCCGGCACCATCGTCGGCGCCATGGTCGGCGCGCTGGCCATGCAGAGCCTGCAGTCGGGCATGGTGCTGATGCGCGTCGACACGCCCTATCAGAACATCGTGGTCGGCATCGTGCTGGTCGTCGCCGTGTGGATCGACACGGTCTATCGCAAGCGGATCAAGTGAGGAGCGCGACCATGAACGCTGTCACGTCGCCCGTCGCCAATCCTGGCGCCTCCCGCATGACCGGCACCCCTGCCGTCGACATGCGCGACATCTGCATCTCCTTCGGCGGCATCCGTGCCGTCGACGGGGTCTCGGTCGATCTCTATCCCGGCGAGGTCGTCGGCCTGCTCGGCCATAACGGCGCCGGCAAGTCGACGCTGATCAAGATCCTCGCCGGCGCCTATCGCCCGGATGCCGGCGAAATCCGCATCAATGGCGAGAAGGCCGATATCGGCAATCCGCGCGATGCCAAGCGCTACGGCATCGAGACCATCTACCAGACCCTCGCCCTCGCCGATAATGTCGACGCCGCCGCCAATCTCTTCCTCGGCCGCGAACTGATGACCCCCTGGGGCACGCTCGACGACGTGGCCATGGAGGCAGCGACGCGCGAGGTGATGGGCCGGCTCAACCCGAACTTCCGCAAGTTCAAGGAGCCGGTGCGCGGCCTCTCCGGCGGCCAGCGCCAGTCCGTGGCGATCGCCCGCGCCATCCACTTCAACGCCAAGATCCTGATCATGGACGAGCCCACCGCCGCGCTCGGCCCGCAGGAAACGGCGCAGGTGGCCGAGCTGATCAAGCAGCTCAAGGCCGAGGGCATCGCCATCTTCCTCATCAGCCACGACATCCACGACGTGTTCGACCTCGCAGACCGGGTGAGCGTGATGAAGAACGGCAAGCTGGTCGGCACCGCCCGCACCTCGGACGTGACCAAGGACGAGGTGCTCGGCATGATCATCCTCGGCAAGAGTCCGCCCGGCGCACTGGCCGGCCCGGGCGCCGCCGCCGACTGATCCCCCGACGCGGGGGTTGGGGAGCGGCGGCGTGCCGCTGTTCCGGCCCCTCCCCGCCTGTGTTATGACGCGGGTAAGGGAGCACGCCGTGTCCGCAGCCGACACCACCGCCAAGCCCATCCGCCCCGCCGACGCACCGTTGCGCCGGCTGGCGCTGGTGCTTGCCGTCGCCTATGTGCTGGTGCTGCAGGCGCTTCTCGGCGGCATGGCGAGCGGCGCTCACGCGGCCGGCTTCCTCACCGTCGACGCCTTCGGCCAGACGCTGTGCCTCAATAGCCATGGCGCACCCGACGCGCCGGGCGAATCCGGGCGCCACACCCCTGATTGCTGCCTCACCGGCTGCCAGAGCGCGCCCGCCAGCGCCCTGCCGCCGCCCGTAGCGACGACGCCCGTGCTCCCGGCCAGCCCTGCGCAGGCGCGCACGCTGGCGCCGCGCACCGCCCGCCTCGCTTTCGCTCCCGAGCGCTCGCCCCGCCATACAAGGGCCCCTCCCGCCGCCTGACGCCGGAACACGCCTTCACCGTCAGTCAATGCGCCGGCCGTGTGCGCGGAACGCGCCCGCCGGCAGCCCGGGAGACCTCACATGATCACCACCATTCTGCGTCGCGCCCTTCGCCGCACCGAGGACCGCGTCGGCTTCGCCCTCCTCGCCGCCGCCTTCGGCCTGCTCGTCATGCAGCCCGCCTTCGCCCATGAGTACAAGATCGGCAGTCTCGAAATCGAGCACCCCTGGGCGCGCATGACCCCGGCCGGCGCCAAGGTCGGCGGCGGCTACCTCACCATCGAGAATGAGGGCAAGGAGGCCGACCGCCTCGTCTCCGCCACCGCCGAGGTGGCCGGGCGCGTCGAAATCCACGAAATGGCCGTCAAGGACGGCGTCATGACCATGCGCATGCTGCCCGACGGGCTGGAAATCCCGGCCGGCGGCGAGGCCAAGCTGGCGCCCGGCGGCTTCCATCTCATGCTGATGGACCTGAAGCAGCCGCTGAAGGAAGGCGAGAGCTTCAAGGGCACGCTCACCTTCGCCAAGGCCGGCACGGTGAATGTCTCGTTCAAGATCGAGGGTATGGCCGGGCCGAAGGGTTCGGAAGCCGCCGGTCAGGACGGCCACAGCCACCAGCACGGCACCCCCGCCAACTGATCCTCATCAGCGGATCGCCCGCCGCGCGCCTTGAGACCGGCCCTCGCTTGTGAGGGCCGGGGCTCGGCGCGTGCCGTGGCGCGCCCCTTTTCCGGAACCTTTCCGATGAACACCACGACTCTGTCTGCCGACCGCACGCTCGGCGCCGAGGAACGCTCGGCCAATCTCTACCGCGCCGTGTGGCGCTGGCACTTCTATGCCGGCCTGCTGGTGCTGCCCTTCATGATCCTGCTGGCGGTGACCGGCGGGCTCTATCTCTTCCGCGAGGAGATCGACAATGTCTGGCACCACCAGCTGAAAGTCGTCGAGGCCCGCTCCACGCCGGTGGAGGCGCCCAGCGCCTGGATCGACGCCGCGCTGAAGGCCCGCCCCGGCACGGCGCTGAAGATCATCTCGCCGGTCGACCCCACCGCCTCGGCGGAAGTGGTGATCAAGACCGCCGAGGGCGCCCGCCGCTCGGTCTATGTCGACCCCTATGATTCGCGCGTGCTCGGCGAGTTGCCGGATCGCGGCACCATCATGTGGCTGATGCGGCGGCTGCACAGCCTGGCCGAGTTCGGCCCCATCGCCAACGGCATCATCGAGATCGTCGGCGGCTGGTCGATCCTGCTGGTCGCCACCGGCTTCTATCTCTGGTGGCCGCGCAAACAGGCCGGCGGCGTGGTGAGCGTGCGCGGCACGCCGGGCAAGCGCATCTTCTGGCGCGATGTTCACGCCGTCACCGGCGCCTTCGCCGGCCTTGCCATCGGCTTCATGTCGCTGTCCGGCATGCCGTGGTCGGTGCTGTGGGGCGCCAAGGTGAATGAATGGGCCAACAGCTCCAATTACGGATATCCCTCCGGCCTCTACGTCAACGTGCCGATGTCCGACGAACATCTCGCCCACGCCAACGGCCCCACCACCTGGTCGCTGGAACAGGCGAAGATGCCGGAATCGACCCCGGCCCCCGGCGCGCCCATCGGCATCGACAAGGCGGCGGCGATCGTGAACGGTCTGGGCGTCTCGCCAGGCTACACGCTGAGCCTGCCGGGCGGTCCCACCGGTGTCTACTCCGCTACGGTCTATCCCGACGACCTGTCCAAGCAGCGCGTCGTGCATCTCGACCAGTACACCGGCAAGCCGCTGATCGACTTCTCCTATGCCGATTACGGCCCGGCGGCGAAGGCGATGGAATGGGGCATCAACTTCCACATGGGCCAGGAATTCGGTCTGGCGAACCAGCTGTTCCTGCTGGCCATCTGCCTCGCCATTATTCTGATGGCGGTCTCGGCCGGAGTGATGTGGTGGAAGCGCCGGCCGGCCGGCTCGCTCGGCGTGCCGCCCGCGCCCACCAGCGCCGGAGTGATGTGGGGGCTGATCGCCATCATGGCCGTGGTCGGGGTCATCTTCCCGCTGGTCGGCGCCTCGCTGGTGGTAATGGTGGCGCTTGACCTCGTCTTCGCCCGCCGCCGTCCGAAGCTGCGCACCGCCTGAGCGGGTTCCAGCCGCGCGCCTCTTCCCCTAACATTGCGCGGGGCAAGGGGCGCGCATGGCCGGAACGAAGACAAGGACTGCCGACACGGACAGCACCGCCGACGATGACGGCGCGGGAGGGGCCAAGCCCCCTCCGCGCGACGGGCTGTTCATCCGCGTCTATTTCGGCGATGGGCGCCATCTCGGCCCCGGCATGATCGAACTGCTGGAGGCGATCCGCCGTGAACGCTCCATTCTCTCCGCCGCCCGCCGGCTCGGCATGAGCTATCGCCGCGCCTGGCTGCTGGTGGACGAGATCGGCCGCAATTTCCGCCAGCCGGTGGTCGAAACCCATCCCGGCCGGCGCGGCCATGGTACTGATCTCACCGCTTTTGGCGAAAGGCTGATCGCGCTCTATCGCGAGGTGGAGCGCGCCAGCGCCGCCGCCAGCCGGAACGCGGTGGACGAACTGCGCGCCGCGCTGGCGCCGCAGGACGAAGAGACGGGCAAGCACGGGTAGCGGGGAACCCGCGAGCGCCCCGCTCGTTGTCCACCGTCGGGCGATTCGCCTTGGGGGACACCATGCAGACGCTGCTCATCGTCATTCTGATTCTCGTCGTCCTCAGCGGCTTCGGCGTGTTCCGCGCCCGCTCGGCCCGGCTGCGCCTGGTGCTGATCGTGCTGACCATCGGCCTGCTGATCCTCGCGGTCATCGGCTTTGTGCGCGACGAGCAGGCGGTCGGACCCGGCGTGGCGCCGATCATTCAGGCGCCGTAAGCCCGCCGGGACTGAGGAAGTCCGGGTTTCGGCTGTCCACCGCCACCGATTTCACCATCGCCCACACATCGAGCCCCGGCCGCAGCGCCAGCCGCGCCGCGCTTTCGCGCGTCACCATGGAGGCGAGGCGGACGCCACCGACGATGAGGCCGACATCGGCATAAGGCCCTTCCTGCGCCACGACCTGCTCCACCACCGCCGGCAACAGGTTGGACACCGACACGCCTTCGGGCTTGGTCAGCGCAATGGCGACATCGCGCGCCCGCACCCGCGCCCGCACCTTCTCCCCCACCGCGCGGTCCACCTGCGGCACGCGCAATTCCCCGCCGGCAAAGACGAGGCTGGACAGGGCGAGATCGGCATCGTGCCGGCTGACGACGCATTCCAGCAGCGTGCCGAGGTCGAAGCGCCCGACCACCGGCAGCATTTCCGGCCGTGAGAGCACCTGCGCCACCGGCCCCGCCGCCACCTGCCGCCCCTCGCGCAGCGCCACCAGCGTGTCGGCGAGGCGCAGCACCTCGTCGAGCGAATGGCTGACATAGAGGATGGGCAGGCGCATCGTGTCGCGCAGCCGCTCCAGATAGGGCAGAATTTCCGCCTTGCGCGCCTCATCCAGCGCCGCCAGCGGCTCGTCCATCAAGAGAAGGCGCGGCTGCGCCAGCAGCGCCCGGCCGATGGCGACGCGCTGGCGCTCGCCGCCGGAGAGCGTGTGCGGCCGGCGCGCTAGGAGATGGCCGATGCCGAGCAATTCCACCACCGCCTCGAAGCGGATCGGGCGCTCCGCCGCCCGGCTGCGGCGCTCACCATAGCGCAGATTGCCCTCGACCTTGAGATGCGGGAACAGCCGCGAATCCTGGAAGACATAGCCGACGCGTCGCGCCTCTATCGGCACGTCGATGCCGCGCGCGGCGTCGAAGAACACCTCGCCCCCGACCACGATGCGCCCGGCATCGGGCCGCACCACGCCGGCCACCGCCTGAATGATGGTGGTCTTGCCGGCACCGGAGCGGCCGAACAGCGCGGTGACGCCCTCCGCCGGCACGGCGAAGCCGCAATCGAGCGCGAAACCGCCCGGCCGGGCGAGGCGCAGATCAACCTCGATCATGCCTATCCCCGCCCGATCATGACGCGGATGCGCCGGTCGACAAGGCTCGCCAGCAGCAGCGAGCCGAGCGCCAGCACCACCGAGACCAGCGTGAGCCGCAGCGCCATGGCGTCGCCATCGGGCATATGGGTGGCGCTGTAAATGGCGAGCGGGATTGTGCGGGTCTGTCCCTCGACATTGGAGACGAAGGTGATGGTGGCGCCGAACTCGCCCAGCGCCGAGGCAATGGCGAGCAGCGCGCCGGAAAGGATACCCGGCAGCATCAGCGGCAGCGTCACCGAGAAGAACACGTCGAGCCGTGACGCGCCGAGCGTGCGCGCCGCTGTCTCCAGTCCCCGGTCCACCGCCTCCAGCGCCAGGCGGATGGCGTTGACGGTGAGCGGAAAGCTCACCACCGCCGCCGCCACCGTCGCCCCCGCCGTGGTGAAGATCAGCCGGATGCCGAACCAGGCGTCGAGATACTGGCCGAGAAAGCCGCGCGCGCCGAGGCTGACGAGCAGCAGATAGCCTACCACCACCTTCGGCAGCACGAGCGGGAGATAGACCAGCCCGTCGAGCAGGCTCTTGCCGGGAAAGCGCGCCCGCGCCAGCACGAAGGCGGTGAGCACCGCGAGCGGCAGGCTCCAGAAGGTCGCCCAGAACGCCACCCGCAGGCTGAGCGCGACGGCGGTCCATTCCTCGGGGGTGAGCATGTTCATCCGACGTCGTCATCCCGGCCGCAGGCGAAGCCGGAGAGCCGGGATCGCATGGTCACATCGCTTCCCGCGATCCCGGAGACGGCCTGACGGCCGTTCCGGGATGACGCATTGATTCAGCACGCACCCGGCCCGCCACCGGGCGCACGACGCCTCACTTCACCACGAAGCCGTACCTGGCGTACACCACCTTCGCCTCCGGCCCGGTCAGGAAGTCGAAGAAGGCCCGCGTCGCCGGGTTGTCCTGGCCCTTGACGATCTCGAACGGGTATTCCACCGGCGGATGGCTGCCGGCCGGGAAGGTGGCGACCACCTTCACATTCTTCGCCACTGCCGCGTCGGTGGAATAAACGATGCCGGCGGCCGCCTCGCCGCGCTCCACCAGCGCCAGCGCCGCGCGCACGCTCTCGGCGCCGACGACGCGGTCCTTCACCTTGTCCCAGGCGCCGAGAGTGGTCAGCGCGGTCTTGGCATAGATGCCGATCGGCACGCTGTCGGTAAGGCCGGTGGCGATGCGGCCATCGGCGCCGAGAAATGCCATCCAGTCGAACGAGGCGTCGAGCGTCACCGGCTTCGCCGCATCCGCCGGCATGATGAGCACGAGGCTGTTGCCGATCGGGGTGACGCGGGTGGCCTTCAGCGTCAGGTCCTTGCCCTCGGAATAGTCCATCCACTTCGTGTCGGCGGAGGCGAAGATGCCCGCCGGCGCGCCGGCCTCCAGCTGCTTGGCCAGCGCCGAGGAGGCGGCGAAGGAGAAGGCGATCTCCGTGCCGGTCTTCGCCTTGTAGAGCTTGCCGATATCCTGGAACGCATTGGTCAGGCTGGCGGCGGCGAAGACGGTGACGGGCGCCTCGGCCCGCACGGGCACGGGGAGCGCTGTGCCGAGAAGGGCGGCGACGGCGGCAGCGACGCCCCCCATGGCGAGGCTTCGCAGGACATGGCGACGGGATGGCAGGCGTGACGACATGGCGGGGTCTTTCTTATATCCGGCGATATACATGTATCCGTCCATATACATGATTAGCCGCACGATGCCAGCCCGCCGTGCCCGGCTTATCGCCGGGCGCGGCGGAGGGTTCTTTCACCGGAGTTGAGAAAACCGCCGCACGTCAGTTGCGCGCGAAGGTTCCGGGCGGCTTCAGTCGATCATGCCGGTATGGCGCGCCGTGGCGGCGGCCACCTGTTCGGCGGCGCTCAGCAGTTCCAGCGCCGGCACGTCGCCCCGGCCACAGGTCACCTGCGGCCCGCCGCGCATCCGCCGCCGGCCGCTGGCATCTTCTTCCAGCGCGAATTCGTAAATGTGGTGGGCGACGCGGTGCATCACCCGGACGGTCGAAGGCGAGAGCGTGACTACGTCGAAATCGGCGTGCGGCATGGTCGTCTCCTCCCTCTGCCCGTCCGCGCGCGGACGGGGCGGCCGCGTTAGCGCGGCTCGGTTGTCGGCGTCCGCCCTGCGGCGGAATGGAGCAGGAACTTTCGTCGAATAATGGCGTTCCGACAATGGTAAATCCGCAGGTTGCGCCGCTTTGTTGCGCCCGGGCCAGCGGCACGCGCGCGGATTTACCTGCAACGGCCCCGCCTGCGGGCATCCCGTGAAGCCATGCCTCGTGGACTGGGCGACGTTGTCGGGCTCTCCGATACCCCGCCGGGCCACCAAGCCGGAGAAGCGTAAATGAGCCGAAACATGATGCTGATCGTGGCTGCGATCGTCCTGGTGATCGCCGCCTATGCCGCCGTCCAATATTCCGGGCGGATGACAACCCAGCCCACGGAAAACCCGACCCCGCCTGCCGCACAGCCCTCGGTTCCCCCGGCTGCCGATCCCATCACCCCGCCGCCGCCCGCGCCGGAAGCCACCCTGCCGCCGCCGAATGATCCGGCCGTGCAGCCCTCGACCCCGCCGGCCGAGTCGCCGGAACCCGCGCCCGCCACTCCGGCCGAGCCGGCTCCGTCTGCCCCGGCGCCCGCGAACCCGTAAGGCTCACGCCTCGCCGCCGCGCTCGCCCGACATGGCGGCGAGCGCGGCCTTGGCGCGCGGGCTGTCCAGCACCGCCTCCACCGTCTGCGCCAGCCGCCGCCGCCAGTTCGGCCGCTCCTTGTCCGTGCCCGGCAGGTTCACCGCCACCGTTTCGCCGGCGAGATCGTCGAGCTGAGCCAGCGCCAGCGCCGCCTTGGTGCGCGAGACGAAAGCGTGGATCGCCGCCAGCAGCGAATCGTCGAGCGGCGCCCCCTCCGCCGGCAGCGCGGCGATCAGCCCCTCCGCCAGCAGCGCCGTACACAGTCGTTCGCGCTCGCTCGCCCGCTCCACCAGCCCCGCCGCGTAACCCGCCGCGTCGATCAGGCCGAGCGCTTCCCTCTCCTTCAGGTCGATCCCCTCCCACCAGCCGGCCAGCGTCGGCAGGTCGTGAGTGGAGACGCAGGCCGCCGCCAGCGCCGGATAGTCCTCCGGCGGCGTAAACACGCCCGCCTTCTGCTCGAACCACAGCACGCGGTAGGACAGCATGCGCTCGGCGGAAAGCTGGTCGCGCATGCCGAAGGGCACGGTGCCGAGATCCTCGCCGATGACGAGGCACTGCGCCCGCGCGCTTTTCAGCGCCACCTGCGCCGCCAGCGCCTCGAACGGCATGGCGAGATAGGCGCCGTCCGCCCCGCTCGCCCCTTCGGGAATGAGGAACAGCCGCCGCAGCCCCATCACATGGTCGATCCGCAGCGCGCCGGCATGACGCATATTGGCCTGCACCAGCCCGGCATAGCGCAAATAGCCGTCGCGCTGCAGCGCCAGTGGGTCGAAGGGCGGCAGGTTCCAGTTCTGCCCCTCCGGCCCCAGGGGGTCCGGTGGCGCGCCGATGGTGACGCCTTGCATCAGCAGATCGGCCTCGGCCCAGGCTTCGGCGCCGTCCAGCGTCGTGCCGACGGCGAGGTCGCGGTAGAGGCCAAGCGAGAGCCCCGCCGCGCGCGCCCTCTCCGCCGCAGCGGCAAGCTGCCGGTCGGCCACCCATTGCTGCCACAGCGCGAAGCGGACCTCGCCCGCATGGGCGCGGCCGAACGCCTCCACCGCCGCGCCGCCGGCTTCGCTCAGGCCGTCCGGCCAGTCGCGCCAGGGGCGGCGGGGATGGGCGCCGGTAATCGCCTGGAACAGGGCGAAGCGGCGCAGCGTCTCGCCGCCTTCCGCGATGAAGCGCTCGAAATCCGTATCCGGCGCGCGCTCGAAGCCCGCGAAGGCGGCCCGCAGCGCCGCCTCCTTGGCCGCCCACACGCCGGCATAGTCTACCGACGGTGCGGCGGTGAGCGCGGCGAATGGCGCCATCTCCGCGCCGAGCGCGGCGACATCGATATAGATCGGGTCGAGAAAGCGCCGGTCGGACGGCGAATAGGGGCTGGTGCGTTCCCGGTCGTCGGGGAACAGCGCGTGCAGCGGGTTCAGCCCCAGCGTGCGCGCCCCCGCCTGTGCCGCCCGCTCGCCGAGTTCAGCCAGCGCGGTGAAATCGCCAATGCCCTGATCCGCGCCGGCGCGCCGCAGCGTGTAGAGATGCGTACCAATGCCGAACAGCCGTCCCCCGGCCTCAAGCGCGCGCGGCAGATGGCTCGCCGGCGGCGCGACGGTGATGCGGCACGCATCCGCGCCGAGGCGCAGCACATGCCGGCCCGGCGGCAGGGCGGGAAGCGCCACGGCGCGCAGCGTCGTCAGCCGGCCGTCCGGCCGCTCCACGCTGCGGCTCTCGCCGTCCTCGGGGCGGACGGGAAAGGCGATCTCCTGCCCGTCCTCCAGCGTTACGGAAAGGTCCAGCCGGCGCGGCGCCTGTGCGGCCTCGCCCGCCAGCGTCAGCAGCGGCGCCGTGCCCTCGCGCAGAAGGACGGCGAAGGGAATGGCGCGGTCGAAATGCTGGGCGGACAGCCGGGCGAGGCTGTCGCTGACCTCGCCGGGGGTGCCGGCGGGCAGGTCCAGCGCGGCCAGCAGCGCGCGCTTGGTGTCGTCGCTGACCTTCTGCGCCTTGCCGTCGGCGGTGAACCACTGGCCATCGATGCCGGCAGCCGCAGAGAGCTTTTCCAGCCGCTCCGGCGCGACGGCGCGGCGCGGCGGGGCGGGGGTTGCCTCCTCGACGGCGATCAGCACCGCGCGGGCGGCGACCTCCATGGGCTCGCCCTCCCCGGCCTCCGGCCGGGCCGTATCGGCGGCGACCCGCCAGACGAAGCCGTCGCGCGGCTCGGGCAGAACCAGCGGCTCCGCCCTGTCAGAAGCGTTGAGCGCCACCGCCACCCTGTCCGCCGCCTCGTCGGATGTGGCGGGGGCATAGAACACCGCCACCAGCGCGCGGGTGGCGCCATCGTCCCAGCGCACCGTGCCGCCGGCCGGCGCGCGCCAGTCGACATCGGCGAGGCCGCTGCCATCGGGTGGGCGCCCGGTCAGCGGCGCGTCGCCACGCAGCGCGCGATGGGCGAGGCGCAGCTTCACCAGCCGGGCGGTGAAGGCGGCGAGTTCCGCATCCGCCGCTGCCCAGTCGAGCCAGGTCAGCTCATTGTCCTGCGCATAGGCATTGTTGTTGCCGGCCTGCGAGCGCCCGCATTCGTCGCCCATGGTCAGCATCGGCGTGCCGCGAGCCACCAATAGCGTCGCCAGCAGCGCCCGCGCATCGCCACGCCGGGCAGCGTTAATGGCGGGATCCTCGGTGCCGCCCTCGACGCCGTGGTTCCAGCTCACATTATTGTCGGTGCCGTCGCGGTTGTGCTCACCATTGGCGTCGTTGTGCTTGCCCGCATAGGCGACGAGATCGGCCAGGGTGAAACCGTCATGGGCGGTGACGAAATTGATGCCGCGCGAGAGCGGGCGGTGGCGCCCGGCGAAGATGTCGGCGGAGCCGGCGAGCCGCGTCGCCAGTTCGCCCACCCCCCCCCCGGCATCGCCGCGCCAGAAATGCCGCGCCGTGTCGCGGAAATGGTCGTTCCATTCGCCCCAGCCCGGCGGAAAGCGCCCGACCTGATAGCCGCCCGGCCCGATATCCCAGGGTTCGGCGATCAGCGCGAGGTCGCGCAGCGCCGGGTCCTGCTGCATCGCCGCCAGAAACGGCGCCTCCATGTCGAAGCCGTCGGGCCGGCGCCCGAGCGTGGCGGCGAGGTCGAAGCGGAAACCGTCGAGCCCGCAGGCGGCCCAGCGCCGCAGCGCATCCATGGCGAGGCGCAGCACCGGCGCCCGCTCCAGCGCCAGCGTGTTGCCGGTGCCGGCATCGTTGATCAGGCGGGAGGGGTCATCGGCGGCGTGGCGGTAATAGGTCGCGTTGTCGAGCCCGCGCAGGCTCAGCGTCGGCCCGAAGGCGTCGCTCTCGCCGGAATGGTTCAGCACCACATCCAGCACGACGGCGATACCGGCCGCGTGCAGCGCGGCGATGGTGCGGGCGATCTCCTCGAAACCGCCGGGCGCGAGGCGCGGGTCGGGCGCGCCGAACACGACGGGGTTGTAGCCCCAGTAATTGCTCAGCCCCAGCGGCGGCAGATGCCGCTCGTCGATCCAGGCCATGGCGGGCATCAGCTCCACCGTGGTGACGCCGAGCCGCACCAGATGGTCCAGCGCCGCCGGTTCGGCCAGCCCGGCGAAGGTGCCGCGCAAGCCGGGCGGGATCGCCTCGTGCCGCATGGTGAAGCCGCGCACATGCAGCTCATAGAGCACCTGCCGGTCCCAGCGGAACGGCGCGCGCGACGCGACGGGATCGGCTTCCGCCCCCATCACGATGGCTTTCGGCAGCGCGAAGGCGCTGTCGGTCTCATCATGCAGCGCGCCGCTGGCACGGTTGTCGAACAGCGCCGCGTCCAACCGGAACGGCCGGTCGAGCCGGCGCGCATAGGGGTCGACCAGCAGCTTGGCCGGGTTGAAGCGGTGGCCCTCTTTCGGCGCCCACAGCCCCGCCGCGCGCAGGCCGTAGCGGGCCCCCGCGCTCACCCCGGCAATGTGGCCGTGAAACACGTCACCGGTGCGCTCCGGCAGGGCGATGCGGGCGGTTTCGCCCTCGCCCACCGCGTCGAACAGGCAGAACTCGATGCGCGTCGCATGGGCGGAGAACACCGCGACATTGACGCCGCGCGCGTCCAGGGTGACGCCGAGCGGCTCGGGGCTTCCGGGGGCGAGGGTGAGGTCGCTCACCCCGCCCGCTCCGCCGCCAGCGTGCGGAACAGCGTGTTGTACTGGCCGGCCGCCCGCTGCCAGGACACGTCGGTCGTCATCGCATTGCGCTGCAGCTTCTGCCATAGCGCCTTGTCCTGCCACAGCGCCGCCACCCGCTTGAGCGCGATCTGCAGCGCCGGGGCGGTGACGGGCGAGAACTGCACCCCGGTGCCGACGCCGGCGCTGCGCGCCATCTCGTTCACATCGATCACCGTGTCGGCAAGGCCGCCGACGCGCGCCACCAGCGGCAGCGCGCCATAGCGCAGGGCGGAAAGCTGGGTGAGGCCGCAGGGCTCGAAGCGCGAGGGCACGATCAGCACATCCGCCCCGGCCTGGATGCGGTGCGCCACGCCCTCGTCATAGCCGAGCTGCACGCCGACGCGGCCGGGATGGGCATGGGCGGCAGCGGCGAAGCGGCCGGCGAGGTCGGCGTCGCCCGCGCCGAGCAGCACCATTTGCGCACCGAGGCCGAGCAGCGTGTCGAGGCTGTCGGCCAGCAGGTCGAGCCCCTTCTGCCAGGACAGGCGGCTCACCACGCCGAACAGCAGCGCCTCCGGGTCGGCCTCCAGCCCGAACGCCTCCTTCAGCGCCACCTTGTTCGCCGCCCGCGCCTTCAGCGTCTTGGCGTCGAAGGGCTTGGCGATCAGCGCGTCGGTGGCCGGGTTCCAGCCGGCATCGTCCAGCCCGTTGAGAATGCCGGACAGAACGGAGGCGCGGGCATTGAGCAGCCCGTCGAGCCCCATGCCGGCCTCGGGCAGCAGGATTTCGCCGGCATAGCCGGGGGAGACGGTGGTGATGCGGTCCGCCAGCTGCAGCCCGGCCTTGAGATAGCCGACCATGCCGTAATACTCGACGCCGCCGAGCCCGAAAGCGTGCGGCGGCAGGCCGAGCATGGGAAAATCATGGGCGGGAAACTGCCCCTGAAAGGCGATGTTGTGGATGGTCATCACCGTGCCCGGCCGCCTTGTGCCGGCATAGTGGAGATAGGCCGGCGCGAGCCCGGCCTGCCAGTCATGCGCATGGACGATATCGGGCACGAAGCCGGCGATCAGGCCGAGCCCGACGCCGGAGGCCACCGCGCCGAGCGCCGCGAAGCGCCGCGCATTGTCGCCCCAGTCCGCCCCGTCCGGACCGGCATAGGGCCCGCCCGGGCGGTCATAGAGATGCGGCGCCTCGATGACGAACAGGTCGAGCCCGCCGCCCTTGGCCGCCAGCAGCGTCGCCGGCCCGCCGAACAGATCGTCGAAACGGTGCGCCGGCGCCGCCTCGGTCAATTTCGCCATCACGGCGGGATAGCCGGGAACGAGCGTGCGCACCTCGACATCGTGCCGTGCCAGCGCCGCCGGCAGCGCGCCGGCCACATCGGCGAGGCCGCCGGTCTTGATCAGCGGAAAGACTTCCGAGACGACGGAGAGAACCTTGAGGGATGACACGTCAGACCCGCGCCCTGTGCCGTTAAAACCGAAGCCGCCGGCGGCCTGAACCGCCGGCGCGGGTTGAGTGTAGAGCAGGTTCCTGTCGATCGGATTTCCCAACCCGACCGACGCGAACAACTTAGACCGACAGCTTGTCGATCATCTGCTGGGTGATGAGGCAGATGCCCTTTTCCGTGCGCCGGAAACGCTTGGCGTCCAGTTCCGGGTCCTCGCCGACGACGAGGCCCTCGGGAATGCGCACATGCGAATCGATCACCACATTCTTCAGCCGGGCGGAGCGGCCGATCTCGACATAGGGCAGGATCACCCCGTTCTCGATCGAGCCATAGGAGTTGATCCGCACCCCGGTGAACAGCAGCGCCCGGCGCAGCGACGAGCCGGAAATGATGCAGCCGCCCGACACCAGCGAGGAAATCGCCTGTCCGCGCCGGCCCTCGTCGTCATGCACGAACTTGGCCGGCGGGGTGATCTCGGCATAGGTCCAGATCGGCCAGTCGCGGTCATAGAGGTCGAGCTCCGGCACCACGCCGGTGAGGTCGATATTGGCTTCCCAATAGGCGTCCACCGTGCCGACATCGCGCCAATAGGGCGCCGTCTCCTGGTCGGAACGCACGCAGGAGCGCGAGAAATGGTGCGCCGAGGCGGTGCCGTTCTTGACGATATAGGGGATGATGTCCTTGCCGAAATCATGCGTCGACAGCGGGTCGGCAGCGTCGCGGCGCAACTGGTCGATGAGAAACTTGGTCTCGAAGACATAGATGCCCATCGAGGCCAGCGCCTTGTCCGGCCGGCCGGGCATGGCGGGCGGGTCCTTCGGCTTCTCCAGGAAGGAGATGATGCGGTCCCGGTCGTCGACATGCATGACGCCGAAGGCGCTCGCCTCCTGCCGCGGCACTTCGAGGCAGCCGACGGTCACGTCGGCCCCCGAGTCGACGTGCTGCTGCAGCATGATCTCGTAGTCCTGCTTGTAGACGTGGTCGCCCGCCAGAATGATGATGTGGCGGGTGTCGTAGGCTTCGATGATGTCGAGGTTCTGATAGACCGCGTCCGCCGTCCCCAGATACCACATGGTTTCCGAGACACGCTGGCTGGCGGGCAGCACGTCGAAGCTCTCATTGCGCTCATGGCGCAGGAAGTTCCAGCCGCGCTGCATGTGCCGGATCAGGCTGTGCGCCTGGTACTGGGTGGCGACGCCGATGCGGCGAATGCCGGAATTGATGGCGTTGGACAAAGTGAAGTCGATGATGCGCGACTTGCCGCCGAAATAGACCGCCGGCTTGGCGCGGCGGTCGGTCAATTCCATCAGGCGGCTGCCGCGGCCGCCGGCAAGGACATAGGCCATCGCGGAGCGGGCCAGTGGAGCGTTGGGTAGCGTCGGCCGTGCCATGTCGCGTGGTCTCCCTCAGTTACTCTGTTCCGGCTCGTCGCGTTCGGCGGCGCGCGTTTCCGGTTCCCATTTGAAATACAGCGTGGCGAGCGGCGGCAGCGTCAGCCGCACGCTGGCGGGCAGCCCATGCGCGGGCTCGTCCGTGGCATCGACGCCGCCGAGATTGCCCATGCCGGAGCCGCCATAGAGATCGGCATCGGTATTGAGGATTTCGCGCCAGCGTCCCGCGCGCGGCACGCCGACGCGGTAGTCGTGACGCGGCACGGGGGTGAGGTTCGCGACCATCACGACAGGCGCGTCCTCGCCCTCGCCAAAGCGCGCCCAGGCGAACACCGATTGCGCGCTGTCATCGACCACGATCCAGCGGAACCCCTCCGGCTCGCAGTCGCGCACATGCAAGGCGGGCGTGTCGCGGTAGATCAGGTTGAGGTCGCGCACCAGCAGCTGCATACCGCGATGATAGGGCCCCATGCCGACGAGATGCCAGTCGAGCGAGCGCTCCTCGCTCCATTCCCGGCGCTGGGCGAATTCCTGGCCCATGAACAGCAGCTTCTTGCCGGAATAGGCCCACATCATGCCGTAGCAGGCGCGCATATTGGCGAATTGCTGCCAGTCGTCGCCCGGCATGCGCGAGAGGATGGTGCCCTTTCCATGCACCACCTCGTCATGCGAGAGCGGCAGCACGAAATTCTCGGTGAAGGCATAGGTAATGCCGAAGGTCACCCGGTTGTGGTGCCAGGGGCGATAGACCGGATCGAGCGACATATAGTCGAGCGTGTCGTGCATCCAGCCCATGTTCCACTTGAAGCCGAAGCCGAGCCCGCCGGCGAAGACGGGCTGCGAGACCCCGGCCCAGGAGGTGGATTCCTCGGCGATGACCACCGTGCCGGGATGCTCGGCATAGATGATCTCGTTGGCGCGACGCAGGAACGACACCGCGTCCTTGTTGTCGTTGGAGCCGTCGGGGTTGGGCGACCATTCCCCGTGCTTGCGCGAATAATCGAGGTAGAGCATCGACGCCACCGCATCCACGCGCAGCCCGTCGACATGGAAACGGTCGAGCCAGTACAGCGCGTTGGCGATCAGCATATTGGCCACCTCGCGGCGGCCGAAGTCGTAGATCGCCGTATTCCAGTCCGGGTGGAAGCCCCGCTGCGGGTTGGGGTGCTCATACAGCGGCCCGCCGTCAAAATGCGCGAGCCCGTGAATATCGGTGGGGAAATGCGCGGGCACCCAGTCGAGGATCACCGACAGGCCGGCCGCATGCGCCTTGTCGACGAAACGGGCGAAACCGGCCGGGTCGCCGAAGCGGCTCGTCGGCGCGAACAGGCCGATCGGCTGGTAGCCCCAGGAGGCGTCGAGCGGGTGTTCGGAAATCGGCAGCAATTCTAGATGGGTGAAGCCCATCCATTGCGCATAGGGGATCAACTGGTCGGCGAGTTCGTCATAGGTGAGGAAGCGGTTTTCGTCGCCGCGCCGCCAGGAGCCGAGATGCACCTCATAGGTGCTCATCGGCCGGCGGCGCGCCTCGCCTTCCGCGCGGGCGGCGACATGGGCGTCGTCGGTCCAGTCGAAATTGTCGGTGCGCGCCACCACCGAGCCCGTGGCCGGGCGGAACTCGCCGGCGAAGCCGAACGGGTCGGCCTTCAGTGGCAGCAGCCGCCCATCGGCGGCGACGATCTCGTATTTGTAGATCGCCCCTTCGGTCACTCCGGGGGCGAAGATCTCCCACAGGCCGCTGTCGACGCGCTTGCGCATCTGGTGGCGTCGGCCATCCCAGCGGTTGAAGTCGCCGACCACGGAGACGCGGGCAGCGTTCGGCGCCCAGACGGCGAAGCGCACGCCTTCAACGCCCTCATGTGCGTCGGGATGGGCGCCGAGCCGCTCATAAAGCGTGCGATGCGTTCCCTCGACCAGTAGATGGTCGTCGAGCGGGCCGAGCACGGGCGGGAAGGAATAAGGATCGTCCAGCTCCCAGGTGCCACCCTCATTGCGGGCGCGCAGTCGGTAGCGCGCCCAGGCGGGACGGTCCGGCACCAGCGCCTCGAAGAACCCCGCGGGATGGCGGGACTCGAAGGTCGCGAACACCGACCCGTCGGGCTCAATCGCCTCCAGCGTCTGCGCGTCCGGCACGAAGGCGCGCAGCACGAGGCCCTCCTCGAACTGGTGCGGACCCAGCAGGGAGAAAGGGTCGTGATGGCGGCCTGCGACGAGAGCGTCGACCTCCCGTGCGGGTGCCTGCCATGCCTGCATCACTGCCAACCCTTCCTGAGCCGAAACACCGGGGACAAGCCCCGCGCGCAGTGAAGGTTCCTCTACCGCCAACACAAAGTCCACTGGTCGCAGCCGCGCGTCGCGGCATCAGGTTAATGGTTGGCCAAACAGGCCCCCGCGGGCGGGCCGCCGGAGCAAGGCCGCCGGGCGGAACGCGGCGGCCGGCCGCGTCAGCGCACCGGGCGCACCGGCACGTTCCAGATGTCCTTGGCGTATTCGGAAATGGTCCGGTCGGAGGAGAACCAGCCCATATTGGCGGTGTTGATGGCGCTCGACGTCCACCACGCCGCCCGGTTGTTCCAGCGCGCATCGACCTTGCGCTGGGCGTCCCAATAGGCGTCGAAGTCCGTCGTCACCAGGAAGTAGTCGTGGTAGCGCAGCGCGTCGACCAGCGGCTTGAAGCGGTCCGGCTCGTCCGGGGAGAACACGCCGGAACCGACCGCGTCCAGCACCTCGCCGAGATGCTGCGAATTGCGGATCGAGCCCGCCTCGTCGATGCCGGCGGCGCGGCGCTGCTCCACCTCCTCGGCGGTCAGGCCGAAGATGAAGATGTTGTCGTCGCCGACATGCTGCTTGATCTCGACATTGGCGCCGTCGAGCGTGCCGATGGTGAGCGCGCCGTTGAGCGCCATCTTCATGTTACCGGTGCCGGAGGCTTCCATGCCGGCGGTGGAGATCTGCTCGGAAAGGTCCGCCGCCGGAATCACCACCTCGGCGAGCGAGACATTGTAGTTCGGCAGGAACACGACCTTGAGCAGGTCCTTCACCGTCGGGTCGTCATTGACCACCTTGGCCACGTCATTGGCGAGCTTGATGACCAGCTTGGCCATCTGGTAGCTCGCCGCCGCCTTGCCGGAGAAGATCTTGACCCGCGGCGCCCAATTGCGCGCCGGATTGGCGCGCATTGCGTCATAAAGCGCGATGGTCTCCAGCACGTTGAGCAGCTGGCGCTTATATTCGTGGATGCGCTTGATCTGCACGTCGAACAGCGCGCCGGGGTTGACCTTGATGTCCAGCCGGTCGCGGATCAGCCGCGCCAGCGCCACCTTGTTCTGCCGCCGCACCGCCATCAGCCGGTCGTGCAGCGAGGAATCGCCGGCGAGCGCTTCCAGCTTCTTCAGCTGCGACGCGTCGTCCAGCACCGCCGGCCCGCACACATTCACCAGGAGGTTGGTCAGCCCCGGATTGGCCTGGTAGAGCCAGCGGCGGAAGGTGATGCCGTTGGTCTTGTTGTTCATCCGCTCCGGGAAGAGGCGGTAGAAATCCTTGAACACCGTCGTCGTCATCAGGTCGCTGTGCAGCGCCGCGACGCCGTTGATCGAGTGCGAGCCGAGGAAGGCGAGGTTGCCCATGCGCACGCGCCGGCCATGGTCTTCCTGGATCAGCGACACCGAGCCGAGCAGCGCGTCGTCACCGGGGAATTGCGTGCGCACCCGCTCCAGATGCTTGGCGTTGAGCAGGTAGATGATCTGCATGTGGCGCGGCAGCACCCGCTCCATCAGCGGCACCGGCCAGGTTTCCAGCGCCTCCGGCAGCAGGGTGTGGTTGGTGTAGGAGATGGTCCGCACCGTGATGTCGAACGCTTCATCGAATTCGATGTCGTTCTCGTCGATCAGCACGCGCATCAGCTCCGCCACCGCGATGGCGGGGTGGGTGTCGTTGAGCTGGATCGCCACCTTGTCGGGCAGCGAGCGCACATCGCCGAAGCTGTCGACATGGCGGCGGATCAGGTCGTGCAACGAGGCGGCGGTGAAGAAATATTCCTGCCGCAGCCGCAGCTCCTGCCCCGCCGGCGTGGCGTCGGAGGGGTAGAGCACCTTGGAGATCGCCTCGGCCTTCACCTGGTTCACCAGTGCGCCGACATGGTCGCCCTGGTTGAAGGCATCGAGCCGGATCGGATCGGCCGCGCGGGCCGACCACAGGCGCAGCGTGTTCACATGCCGCCCGCGCCAGCCGACGATGGGCGTGTCATAGGCGACCGCCTCCACCGTCTCGGCGGGATGCCAGACCTGCTTCTTGCGGTCGCCGCTCATGGCCACCGACTCCACCGAGCCGCCGAAGCCGATGTCGTAATAGACCTCCGGCCGCTCGAACTCCCACGGGTTGCCGAAGGACAGCCAGTCCTCGGGATATTCCTGCTGCCAGCCATTCTTGATCATCTGGCGGAACAGGCCGTTCTCGTAGCGGATGCCATAGCCATAGGCGGCGATGGAAAGCGTCGCCATGCTGTCCATGAAACAGGCGGCGAGGCGGCCGAGGCCGCCATTGCCCAGCGCCGCGTCCGGCTCCACCTGGCGCAGCCGGTCGAGATCGACGCCGAGATCGCCCAGCGCCGAGCGCGCCGTCTCCAGCATCTCGATATTGGTCAGCGCGTCGAACAGCAGCCGGCCGATGAGGAATTCGAGCGAGAGGTAGTAAACCCGCTTGCGCCCTTCCGAATAGGTCTGGCGGGTGGAGGTGATCCAGCGGTCGACGATGCGGTCGCGGGTGGCGAAGGCGGTGGCGAGAAACCAGTCGCGGTCGCTCGCGGCGGCGGGGTTCTTGCCCACCGCATAGGTGAGCTTCGAGATCACCGCGGCACGGAACTTGGCGACCTCGTCGCCCTGCGCGGAAAGGGTGCGGGCGGGTGTCTCCGGCGTGTCCAGCATCTTCTCTTCGACCTCGACTGACATGTGCAGCTTGTGCTCCCGTTGCGGTCACCGCCCGTGAGACGGGAAGCGCCGCTTATCTCACCCCTGCCGGATGCAACCTTTTGGCCAACTCAGCCGGCGCGGGGTTCCCTTTGAAACGCGGCCAGGCCGAGCACCAGCCATCCGAGGATGAGCATAGTACCGCCGATCGGCGCGGCCATAGGAAAAACAACGATGTCCCACAGCGCGCGCAGCGCCAGCGCCCCGCTGAACAGCACCGTGCCCAGCGCGATGATACCGGCGCCGACACTGGCGAAGGACCAGCCCGGACCGCGCAGCGCGGCCAGGGCGCAGCCTCCCACCACCGCGCTGGCGCCCAGCATGAGGAAGGTGGCGGCCGTGGTCAAATTCGGGGCGGCGTTCACATGCGCGCCTGCCGCCGCCGCAGCCACCCCGGCCGCGCCCATCAGGCCGGCGACAAAAACGAGGAAACGGCGAAAGGCGTTCATGGCTCGGCTCCGCTTGACTGGCCGTCCGTGGCGATGACGTGGAAGAAGGTTCCCGAGACGCGCCCCCGGCGGCTTCCTGAAGGACCCATTTCCTTACCCTGTCCATCGCTCAGCGCGACCAGCGGCGCATCGTCGCCGGCTTGTGTGACGCTGGCATAATGGAACTCGTGGCCGCGCAGCCGCGTGCCTGCCGGCCCCAGCGCCGAGGCGTCCAGCGTCACCGCGCGGCGATAGCCGAGATTGAGCCGCCGGCGGGCGAAGCTGGTGGCGTGGCCGAGCAGGCCGAGCATCGGGTGGCTCCTGCCCTCCGCGTCCTCGATCGCCTCGCCCAGCACCATGAAGCCCCCGCATTCGCCGTGCACCGGCCGGGTTCGGGCAAAGGCCCGCACCCCATCGAGAAAGCGAAAGGCTTGCGCGAGCCTTTCCCCGTGCAGTTCGGGGTAGCCGCCGGGCAGCCAGCAGGCATCGGCATGGTCGGCCGGCGCCTCGTCGGCGAGCGGGGAAAAGGGCAGAATTTCCGCCCCCGCCCGGCGCCATCCGGCCATCAGATGCTCATAGGCGAAGGAAAAGGCGACATCGCGCGCCAGGGCGATGCGCTGGCCGGGCGGCGCCAGCGCCACCGGCGCCGGGCCGGCCGGGTTCACCGGCGCCCCAAGCGCGGTGAGCGCGTCGAGGTCGATGTGCGCTTCCGCCCGTTCCGCCAGCGCCGCCAGCTGCGCCGCGAGCGCGGGGTGTTCCTCCGCCTGCACGAGGCCGAGATGGCGCTCCGGCAAGCGCACCGCCCCGTCGCGCGGCAGGCTGCCGAGAACGGGGAGGCCAAGCGCTTCGATGGCGGCGCTGGCCTGCGCCCGGTGCCGCTCGCTCGCCACCTGGTTGAGGATCACCCCGGCGATGCGCACGCGCGGGTCATGGCCGGCAAAGCCGCGCACCACGGCCGCGGCCGATTGCGATTGGCCCGAGATGTCGAGCACCAGCACGACCGGCAGGCCGAGCCGGGCGGCAAGGTCCGCCGCCGCGCCGCTGCGTCCGGCCTCACCCTCGATGCCGTCGAACAGCCCCATCGAGGCTTCGATGATGACGGTGTCCGCCGCCTGCGCCACCTCCGCCGCCAGCGCGTCGATGAGGGCGGGCGGCATGGCGAAGCTGTCGAGGTTGAGCCCCGGCCGCCCGGTGGCGGCGGCGTGGAAGGCGGGGTCGATATAATCAGGTCCCGACTTCGCCACCCGCACCCGCACGCCCCGCGCGCGCAGCGCCGCCGCCACGCCGAGCGTCACCGTGGTCTTGCCCGAGCCGGAGCGCGGCGCGGCGATGATGAAGGCGCGGGCGGTCATGCGGCGGCTCCGGCAGCGACATGGCTGCACCCTCTCCCCGACGGGGAGAGGGATGGGGTGAGAGGCAGTCGAGCGCGGCCCTGTCCCCCCTCACCGTCCCGCTGCGCGGGCCACCTCTCCCCAGCGGGGAGAGGGAAAGGCAGGCGCCCCCTCATTCCCGCCCCCGGAAGCGGCGCTGATAGGCGGCGTCATAGAGCGCGCTCTCGCGGAAACCCTCCGGCGCCAGCGCCCGGCCGACCAGGATGAGCGCGGTGCGCTCCACCGGCTCCGCCGCAAGCTTTCCCGCAATGTCGGCCAGCGTGCCGCGGATCACCCGCTCGCGCGGCCGGCTCGCCTCCACCACCACGGCGACGGGGCAATCCGACCCGTAGAGCGGCGCCAGCTCTTCGACCACCTGTTCAAGCGCGTGAATGGCGAGGTGGATGGCAAGCGTCGCCCCCGTCGCGCCGAAGGCCGCCAGCGTCTCGCCCGCCGGCATGGCCGAGGCGCGGCCGGAGACGCGGGTGATGACGAGGCTCTGCGCCAGACCGGGCACGGTGAATTCGCGCCCCAGCACCGCGCTCGCCGCCGCGAAGGCGGGCACGCCGGGGGTGAGCGTGTAGGCGATGCCGTGCTTTTCCAGCCGGCGGATCTGCTCGGCCACCGCCGAATAGATCGAGAGGTCGCCCGACTGCAGCCGCGCCACATCCTGCCCCAACGCCTGCGCCGCGACGAACTCCGCCTCGATGTCGTCGAGCGACAGCGGCGCGGTATCGACGATGCGCGCGCCCGCCGGGCACCAGGCCAGCACCTCCGGCGGCACGATGGAACCGGCATAGAGGCACACCGGACAGCGGGCGATGAGGTCACGCCCGCGCAGCGTCATCAGGTCGGCCGCGCCGGGCCCGGCGCCGATGAAATGCACGGTCACGGTGCCTCTCCCTTCTCCGCCTCGCGCGCGAAGGCGCAGGTCACCGGCCCCAGCACGAAGCGCGGGCCGATCAGCGTGGAGCGCCGCCCGGCCACGGCCAGCGCCGAGGCTTCCGCCACCGAGGGCACGCCCATCAGCGCCACGACGCGGTCGGAATGGGTCATCGCCCGCGTGCCCGCCGCCTCCAGCTGGCGCTGCGGCACCATGACCAGCAACAGGCCGAGATCGAGCGCCGCCTTGATGATGCCGGCCTCGCTGCCCTTGGCCGCCGGGGTCGCCATCAGCGAGATGTCGCACAGTTTCACGCCGTGGCGCTCCATCGCCCCGCGCACCGCCGCGCACACCTCCTCCGAGGTGACGCCGCGCCGACTGCCGACACCGGCGACGATCACGGCGCATCCCCCGGCTTCACCCAGCTCCATTGCGTCACCGGCATGGCCGGCCGCCAGCCGGTGAGCCCACCCACCGGCACGGCCCGGGCGATGGAGAGGCGTGTAAGGTCGCCACCCAGCGCCGCATGGCGGGCGATGAGCAGCGCCTCGGTCTCCAGCGTCACCGCATTGGCGACCAGCCGCCCGCCGGGCTTGAGCGCGGCCAGCGCGGCCTCCATCACGCCTTCATCGCCCGCCCCCCCGCCGAGGAAGATCGCGTCCGGCGCCGGCAGGCCGGAAAGCGCCTCGGGCGCCCGCCCCTCGACGATCTCCAGCCCCGGCACGCCGAGCGCGCTCGCATTGCGCCGCGCCCGCGCCGCCCGCTCGGGATGTTCCTCGATGCCGATGGCGGCGAGCGAGGGGTCGGCCAGCATCCATTCGATGCCGACCGAACCGGCGCCGGCGCCGATGTCCCACAGAAGCTCCCCCCGGCGGGGCGCGAGGGCGGACAGCGTCACCGCGCGGATCTCGCGCTTGGTCAATTGCCCGTCATGCGCGAACAGCGTGTCCGGCAGGCCCGGCGCCCGGGCAATGATGCGCGCGCCCTCCCCGGCCGCCACCTCGATGGCAAGCACGTTCAGCGGGTCGATATCCCTAAGCGCGAAGCCTTCGGCCGGGGCGTGGCGCACAAGCTCGCGCGGGCCGCCCAGCGCTTCCAGCACGGTGAGCGACGAGTCGCCAAAGCCGCTTTCCGCCAGCAGGTGCGCGATCTCGCCCGGCCCGGCGCCGTCCGAGGTCAGCACCAGCAGACGCCGGCCGGGGTAAAGATGCGCCCGCACCAGATCGAGCGAACGACCATGCACGGTGAGGCAGGTCACCTCCGCCAGCGGCCAGCCGAGCCGGGCACTGGCGAGGCTGTAGGCGGAGGGCGCGGGAAACACGCGCATCTCCTCCGCCGGCACCTGCCGCGCCAGCGTGGCGCCGACACCGTGCAGGAAAGGGTCGCCCGAGGCCAGCACGCAAACCCGCCTGCCCCGGGCCGCCAGCACCGCCTCGATGCCGCGCGCGAACGGGCTCGGCCAGGCCCGCGCCTCGCCCCGCACCGCATCGCCCGCCAGCGCCAGATGCCGCGCGCCGCCGAACACGATTTCCGCCGCCTCCACCGCCGCCCGCGCGGCGGGGGAAAGGCCCTCCAGCCCGTCCTCGCCAATGCCGACAAGGGTGAGCCAGCGGTCGTCAGCGGTTGACGCGGTCGGGGCGATGGTTTCACGGTCGGGCATGAACGCATCCGAAAACGGCCGGGAGGCCGGCGCCCCGCGCCTGCTCATCCTCGGCGGCACCAATGAGGCCCGCGATCTCGCAGCACGGCTCGCCGCGCACGGGGGATTCGCGGTGAGCCTGTCGCTGGCCGGGCGCACGCGCAACCCGCTGCCTGTGGAGGCCCCCACCCGCTCCGGCGGCTTCGGCGGGGTGGACGGCCTCGAAGCCCATCTGAAAACCGAGCGCATCGACGCGGTGATCGACGCCACCCACCCCTTCGCGGCCACCATGTCGCACAATGCCGCTGAGGCCGCCCGCCGCGCCGGCGTGCCGCTGCTGGCTTTGCTGCGGCCCGCATGGCAGCGCCAGCCGGGCGATGTCTGGCGGGAGGCCGCGGACATTCCCGAGGCAGTCGAAAAGCTCGGCTCCGCCCCGCGCCGGGTGCTGGTGGCGCTCGGCCGCAACGAGGTGCGCGCGCTGGAGGCCGCCCCGCAGCATGCCTATCTCGTGCGCAGCATCGACCCCGTCTTGCCGCCGCTCGCCCTGCCGCAGGCGCGCTATATCGAGGCGCGCGGCCCGTTCGCGGAAGCGGACGAGTACGCGCTGCTGACCGCCCACCGCATCGACGCCCTCCTGTCCAAGAACAGCGGCGGGGAAGCGACCTATGGCAAGATCAAAGCCGCCCGCGCGCTCGGCATCGAGGTGATCATGGTCGCCCGGCCGGCACGGCCCGAGGTCGAGACGGTCGACAACGTGGACGGCGTGCTGGAGTGGCTGGAGCGCCTCCCTCATCACTCCTCCCCGGCGCGGCGCGGCGTGTAGACCAGCGCCGGCAGGCCGGGGCGCTCCACCAGCCGCGTCTCCGGCGAACCGACGATGATGCAGGTCGCCATGTCGGCCATGTGGCCGCGCGCATGGCCGAGCGGCACCACCCGCATACGCTCATCCGGCCGCCCCACCGCGCGGCCGAAAATCACCGGCACGCTCGCCGGCAATTCGGCGCGCAGAATCTCGAAAGCGGTGTCGAGCTGGTGCGGGCGGGCCTTCGAGACCGGGTTGTAGAACGCCATGGCGAAGCCCGCCTGCGCGGCGAGGCGCAGCCGCTTCTCGATCACCTCCCAGGGCTTGAGATTGTCGGAGAGCGAGATGGCGCAGAAATCATGCCCCAGCGGCGCGCCGCATTTCGCCGCCACCGCCAGCATGGCGGTGATTCCGGGCACGATGGCGAGATCGAGCGCCCGCCACTCCGCCGGTCCGGCCTCGATCGCCTCGATCACCGCCGCCGCCATCGCGAACACGCCGGGATCGCCGCCCGAGACCATCGCCACTGTCGCCCCGGCGGCGGCATGGGCCAGCGCCGCGCCGGCGCGCACCAGTTCCTCGCGATTGTCGGAGGGGTGGCGCGTCTGCCCCGCGCGCATCGGCACCCGGGCGAGATAGGGCTCGTAGCCATAAAGCGCCTCGGCCGCGCCGAGCGCCGCGCTCGCTTCCGGGGTGAGGAAGCGCGACTCGCCGGGGCCGAGGCCGATGACGAACAGCTTGCCCTTGGTCATGTCCGCCCCTCCCAGCCCGGCACCAGCACGATGGCGAAATAGGGCGCGGGCGCATCGCCGCGCGCCGCCAGATGTTCGCACAGGCTGCCCGCCATGGTGCCGCGCTCGACATACATCGCCCGCTCCAGCCGCCCGGCCGCCGCCAGCGCCCGCCGGATCTTCGGCAGATTGCGCCCCACCTTCATGATGACCGCCGCATCGGTGCCGGCCAGCCGGCGGGCGAGTTCCGCCTCGGAGAGCGTGCCCGGCAGCACGCTCAGCACATCGTCGCCCTGGGCGATGGGGGTGCCGGCCTGCGACCAGCAGCCGGACATGCCGGTAACGCCGGCAATGACTTCGGTCGGGAAGCGATGCGCCAGCCGCACATGCAGATGCATGTAGGAGCCGTAGAACATCGGGTCGCCCTCGGAGAGCACCGCCACGGTGCGCCCGGCCGCCAGATGCGCCGCCACCGCCTCCGCCGCCGCCTCGTAGAAGCCCGTGATCGCGGTGCGATAGGGCGCCTCGTCCTTCGGCATTTCCGTGGTCACGGGGTAGCCGAGCGGCAGTTCCTCCGCCCCGGCGCGGAAATGCGGATGGGCGATGGCGCGGGCATGGCTGGCATTGCCGAGCTTGGCGAAATAGGCGACCACATCCGCCGCGCCGAGTGCCCGCACCGCCTTCAGCGTGATGAGGTCCGGGTCGCCCGGCCCGACGCCGACGCCGATCAGCCGCCCCTGCGCGATCTCGCTCATAGGCCCGGCCTCGCCAGCGCGTTCACCGCCGCCGCCGCCATGGCGCTGCCCCCGAGTCGCCCGCGCACCACCAGCCAAGGCACGCCGTGATCGCCCAGCGCCAGCGCGTCCTTGGATTCGGCCGCGCCGACAAAGCCGACGGGAATGCCCAGAATCGCCGCCGGTTTCGGCGCCCCGGCGTCCAGCATTTCGAGCAGGCGGAACAGCGCGGTGGGGGCGTTGCCGATGGCGATGACAGCGCCTTCCATATGGTCGCGCCACAGTTCCAGCGCGGCGGCCGAGCGCGTGGTGCCAAGCCGCTCGGCGAGACCGGGCACTTCAGGGTCGCGCAGCGTGCAGATCACCTCGTTCTGCGCCGGCAGGCGGGCGCGGGTGACGCCATGCGCCACCATCTGCGCGTCGCACAGGATCGGCGCGCCGGCCCTGAGCGCGCCACGCGCCGCCCGCACCAGATCGGGGGCGAAATCGATGGCGAAGGCGGCTTCCACCAGCCCGCAGGCATGGATCATCCGCACCGCCACATCCGCCTCCTCAGGCGTGAAGCGGCCGAGTTCGGCCTCCTCGCGGATGATGGCGAAGGAGCGCTCATAGATCGCATTGCCGTCGCGCTCATAATCGAACGGGGTGGACACTCAGGCCAGATCCTTCTCAATCGTCTCGCGCAACTGCGCGGGAGGCACGATGCGGGCGGGCGCATCGCGCGGCGTGCCTTCGACCACGAGACCCGCCCCCTCGTCCAGCCCCACAATGGTCAGTCCCGCCTTTGAGGGATGCGCGCAGCCCTTGGGGCAGCCCGAGACGTGCAGCGTCCGCCCGCCCAGCAGCGGCACCAGCGTCGCCGCCAGCGCGTGCGTGTCGAGCCGCGCGGAGGCGCAGGCCGGGCGGCCGGCGCAGGCGAAGACGCGCCGGCGGGGGTCGCCGGGATCGGTGAGGAAACCGAGCCCCGATGCCTGCGCGCGCAGGGTTTCCGCCGCCTCGGGCGCGAGCCCGATCAGCAGCAGCGCCCGCCCGGCGGCGGGCTCGACCTCGGTCACGCCCGCCCCGTGCGCGGCGTCGATCAGATTCGCCAGCACCGCCGCCCGGACCTGCCCGAAGGCGAGGCCGATTCCGAGCGCGACGCTGCCATCGGCCAGCGTGTGCAGGCCCACAGGGTCAGCGCCCTCCTCCGGCGTACCAACGGGCGGCGCGAGGCGACAGGCGACGCGCAGCGCCTCGATGCCTTCCGCCGCCACGAGGCCCGCCATGCGCGCCGCCGGCCCCTGCGCGGCGAGGCGTTGCAGCAGGGCGACGACGACTTCCGTCGCCCTCGCATGTTGCACCACACCGCACGGCTGGCCCGCCAGCGCCAGCGACAGCCCGTCCTCCCCGGCGCTCAGCGCGATGTCCGCCTTCAGCCCGCCGAGCCGGAAACGCCCGCCGCCATCCACCACGACGGAGGCCTTCGGCGCGAGATGCGGCACCAGCGGCGCGGCGCGCTCAGAGATCGCCCGCGCCAGCGGGCGCGGATCGAACCGCCCCTCGGGGTCGCGCCCCGCCAGCGCGCTCACTTCCACCGGAAAGCCCTGCGGCACGTCGATGCCGAGCGCCGCCACCGCTTCGGCGAGGCCCGGCGCGGTGGCCGGCGTCAGCCCGCGCAATTGCAGCTTGCCGCGTGCCGTCACCTCAAGAATGCCATTGCCGCGCTCTGCCGCCAGAAGCGCCAGTCCGGCGAGCTGGTCCAGCGTCAACGGCGCGAGCGGTTGCAAACGTGCCAGCAGCCCGTCGCCGGTTTGCATCGGCTCCGGCAGGCTCGGGCAGGCGCCCCGGCGCAGTGCAGGGAGCGCGCTCATTCCGCCGCCTCCCCGGAAAGCTGCGCCAGAGCCATTCCCACATCGTTGCGGCGCGGGTGCCAGAAGCCCTTGTCGCGCGCGCCGTCGAACCGGGCGGCGATGAAGCGCGCTGCCTCGGGCGAGGCCTCCATCAGGAAGGCGCGCATGCCGGCCTCGCCGGCATAGGCGGCGTGCAGCGCGTCGATCAGGTGGCCGGGCACGGCGCGTGTCGCCTCGGCGAAGCCGATCAGCCGGTCCACCGTCTCCGCCATCTCCGCAGCCCCGCGCGGGCCGTGGCGCTTCAGCCCGTCGAGATAGCGCGGGTTAACCCGCCCGCGCACGATCCGCGCCAGCGCCGCCGCCAAAGGGCGGGCCTGCGGCCGGGCAGGGTCGGAGGTGTCGAGCACCACGAGATCCGGCGTGCGACCGAGCTTTTCCGCCGCCGCCGCGAAGCCGCCGATAAAGGCGAGATCGGCGTCGCCTTCCAGCAGGTCACGGCCGGGATCGTCGGCGCCGTGCACCAGCATATCCGCCGCCGCCACCCGCGCCGCGAAACCCTCCACCGCCCGCCCCGCTCCTTCCGCGCCGCCATAGGCATACGAGGCGCTGGCGAGATAGGCGTCGGCCAGCGCCTCCCGCTCCATTCCGTCGGCGCGGCGTTCCAGCCCGGCGCCATAGGCCCCCGGCGCGGTGCCGAAGATGCGCACCGCCCCCTCGCCCGCAGCACGCAGCGGGTTTTCCTCCTCGCTCTCCTCGCGCCCGGCCACCGCCCTGAGCGCGGCGTCGAGCAGCGCGATCTGCGCGGGGAAGAGGTCACGGAACAGGCCGGAAATGCGGAAGGTGACATCGACGCGCGGGCGCCCCAGCACCGCCGGCGGCAGCACCTCAATGCCGGTGACGCGGCCCGAACCGGGGTCCCACACCGGCCGGGCACCGATCAGCGCCAGGCCTTGCGCGATCTCCTCGCCGCCGGTGCGCAACGTCGCGCTGCCCCAGAGGTCGAGCACTAGGGAACGCGGCCAGTCGCCATGCGCCTGCGCATAGGCGCGCACGATCTCCTCCGCCGCCAGCCGGCCGAGGTCCATCGCGGTCGGCGTCGGCAAGGCACGGGGATCGCTGGTGAACAGGTTCCGCCCGGTCGGCATCACATCCGTCCGCCCACGCCCCGGCGCGCCGGCCGGCCCGGCGGGCACGCGGCGCCCATCCAGCGCCGCCAGCAGCCCGTCGCGCTCCGCCGCGCCGCAGGGGCCGCGGCCATAGACATGGAAACCGTCCTTCAGCCGCATCTCCTTGATGTCGCAGAGAAAGGCGTCGATCTGCTTGAGAGCCTCCTCCGGGTCGGCGCCTTCCTCCAGCCCGGCGTCGCGGGCAAAGCCGGTGCGCGTCGCTTCTTCCACGATGAGCCGGGCGAGGCGTTCGCGCCGGCGGCGGTCGAGCCCGTCGGCCTCGGCATATTCATCCACCAGCCGCTCCAGGCTAGCGGCGTCGTCCGCGAGGCCGGCTTCCACGGTCGGCGGCGGCAGATGGCCGAGCGTCACCGCCGCCACGCGCCGCTTCGCCTGCGCCGCCTCGCCGGGATTGGAGACGATGAAGGGATAGATGACGGGGAGCGGGCCGAGCACGATTTCGGGGAAACAGGCGCGGGTCAGCGCCACATGCTTGCCCGGCAGCCATTCCAGCGTGCCATGCGCGCCCATATGCACGAGCGCGTCGGCGGTCTGCTGCAGCCACAGGCCGAAGGCGACCAGCCCGTGACGTGGCGGCAGCGCCGGGTCGTGATACTGCGCCCGCCGCTCCGCCGCATCGCCGCGCTCCGGCGCCAGCGCCACGGTGACGTTGCCGAAGCGGACCGCGCGGAAGCGGAAGACGCCGTCGATCAGGTCCGGGTCGTCCTCCGGCGCCCCCCACGCCGCCTCGACAGCCGCCACCGCCTCGGGCGGCAGGGTAGCGAGATGGGCGCGGTAGGCGGCGAGGGAGAGAATGCCGTCCCGCACGAAGCCCTCTCCCCGGCGGGGAGAGGGTTGGGTGAGGGGGAGACCTGAGGCAGAGGGAAAGGCCCCCCTCACCGCCGCCACCAGCGCCTTCTCGTCCGCTGGCACATTTTCTACCCGGTAGCCGGCGTCCCGCAAATCCGTGAGCAACGCGAGCACGCTCGCCGGCACGTCGAGCCCCACCGCCCAGCCGGTGCGGCCGGGGGCGCCGGCATAGTCCGGCATCAGCACGGCGACGCGGCGCTCGCCGCGCGGGGTCTGCCGCAGCCGCACCAGCGCCGCGACGCGCTCCGCCACCTGCGCCACCCGGTCGGGCACCGGCGCGTTCGCCAGCGCGGCGAAGCCGGGCACGGACGGCATCTCCTGCGGCGCCTTGAAGGAGAGCGCCCCGGCCAGCACCCGCCCGTCGAGTTCGGGCAGCACCACATGCATGGCGAGGTCGGCGCTGGTCAGCCCACGCACGCCTTCCGTCCAGCCCGCGCGGCTGGTGGTGCCGATGACCGCTTGCAGCACCGGCACGCCGGGCGCGTCCAGCACCGTCGCCTCGCCGGGATCGGCGGCGGCGAAGGCGGTGAGCGTCAGGATCGCGGCGGGCTCCATCCCCGCCAACGCCTCGCGCAGGAAGGCGATGGAGACCGGCTCCTTCAGGCTGGCGACATAGATCGGGCGCGGATCGAGCCCCCGTGCGCTGAGTGCCGCACAAAGAGCGTCCACCGGCGCGGTGTCGCCCGCCAGCGCCATGGAGCGGTAGAAGATGATCGGGATGGCGGCGGCAGAAGCCCCCTCATCCCGACCCTCTCCCCGCCGGGGAGAGGGAGAAGACGAGCGTCGAGCCGAGGCTGGAGAAGCCCTCTCCCCGACGGGGAGAGGGTTGGGTGAGGGGGAAACCCCGCTCCACGCATAAAACCCCGCCAGCGGCAGGTTCTCCGGCGCCGGCGGCGGGGACGCCACCGCCCGCCCCGCATGGGCAGCGAGCACCCGCAGCAGCGCGGCCATATTTCCCGGCCCGCCGGCGCGGAAATAGCCGAGCAGCGTGCCCAGCTCCGCCGCGTTCAGCGTGGAGGCGTCGGCGAGGCGCGGGTCGTCGCGGTCCTCGCCGGGCAGCACCGCAAGCGCGAAGCCCCGTGCCCGCGCCTCGGCGGCCAGCCGGTCGACGCCGTAGCGCCACCAGTCGAGCCCGCCGAGCAGCCGCACCACCACGATGCGGGCATGGATGGCCACCCTGTCGATCCAGAGATCGACCGACATCGGGTGCCGGAGGTCGCGCAGATTGGCGAGGCGCAGGCTCGGCAGATCCTCGCCCCGCTCCTGCGCCCGCGCCATGGCCGCGGCGAGCGCACCGAGATCGCTGTCGGCGAAGGACACCACCACCAGTTCGCCCGGCGTCTGGCCGAGATCGACCGGCTCGACGAGATCGTCGAGGCTGGACGAGCTGGTGGCGAGAATGTGCATGGGACGTCAGAACTCCACCTTTCGTGCGCCGTCATCCTGAGGTGCGGGCGAAGCGAGCCTCGAAGGATGGTAACGCCGCGTGCCCGAACCAGCATCCTTCGAGGCCCGGACGATGTCCGGGCACCTCAGGATGACGTTGCGCCGGATGCCAGCCACGCGTTCACGCCGCCACGCTCTCGCCGGCCAGGATCGCCTCCACCTTGGCGCGGTCGAGCCCCTTCAGCCCGATGGCGACGAGGCGCCCGGTGCGCTCGGCGTCGCCCCAGGGGCGGTCGAAATGATGCGCCACGCGCGGGCCCACCGCCTGCACCAGCAGCCGCATCTTCTTGCCGGCGACGGGCAGGAAGCCCTTCACCCGCAGCACGTCCGCCTCCTCCGCCGCCCGCGCCACCCGGGCCGCAAATTCCGCCGGATCGGCGATTTCGGGCACCGCGACGACGAAGCTGTCGAAATCGTCATGGTCGTGGTCGAGTTCGTCATCGTGATGCGTCTTGCGGTTCTCGATGTCGTTCTCGGTGCCGACGCCAAGCCCCATAAGGATCGCCGGGTCGATCCGCCCCTCGGTCACGCTCACCACCCGCACGCCCTTGGGCAGTTCGGCGTCGAGCGCGGCGCGGGCCTTGGCCTGCCCGGCGACATCGATCAGGTCGGCCTTGGTAAGGATGACGAGATCGGCGCAGGCGATCTGGTCGTCGAACACTTCCTCGATCGGGTCGTCATGGTCGAGGCTGTCATCGGCGGCGCGCTGGGCGGCGAGCGCGTCGTGGTCGTGCGCCACGCGGCCGGAGGCCAGCGCCTCGCCATCCACCACCGCCACCACGCCGTCGACCGTCACCCGGCTCTTGATCGCCGGCCAGTGGAAGGCCTGCACCAAAGGCTTCGGCAGCGCGAGGCCGGAGGTCTCGATCAGGATGTGGTCGACCTTCGGCTCCCGGGCGAGAATGGCGTCGAGCGCCGGCACGAAATCATCCGCCACGGTGCAGCAGATGCAGCCATTGGCGAGTTCGACGATGTTCTCCTCCGGGCAGGTGTCGATGCCGCAGCCCTTGAGGATGTCGCCGTCGATGCCGACATCGCCGAACTCGTTGACGATCACCGCCAGCCTCTTGCCGCGGGCATGCTCCAGCACATGGCGGATCAGCGTCGTTTTCCCCGAGCCGAGAAAGCCAGTGACGATGGTGCAGGGGACACGATCGAGGGCGGTGCGGAAATCGGTGGTCATGCGGCATCTCCACGGGCAACGGATTCGCGGGATGCGTCGGTCGCGGGGAGGAATCCCCGCGCGAAGCCGCGCCGTGGCGCGTCTCTGCCTGTCTGCCGGGCACCCCGCCGGCACGCACGACCGGACCGCCGGCAGGTCTCCTGGCTCGCGGGTCGCCGCCTCGTCGCCGCCTTCCCGGAGAGGTCTCCAGTGGCTTCCGGCTGAGGCTCGCCGCTTACAGTTGCGGGGGCAGCCGCGGAATTGGAGCCCGAGAGCCCCGCACCGCATTCCCTCTTCGTCCCTCCCTGGCGGGAGGAAACCGTCGGTCGCGGCCACTAAAGGAGCGTGACGGGGGAAAGTCAAATGCCACGCACCCCGTGATTGCCCCGTGCGGATTGCGCGCTATAGTCGGGCCGTCGTCGGTTCCCGTGACACGCACGGGACGCAAGACGGGAACGCGGTGGGGCGAAAACCTTCTCGAAGGTGGACGCCGAATCCGCGGCTGCCCCCGCAACTGTAAGCGGCGAGCCCTCCTCCATTGGCCACTGGCGGCAACGCCGGGAAGGCGGAGATGGGGCCGTGACCCGCGAGCCAGGAGACCGGCCGGCGACGCAACCCGTAACGGCCCTCGGGTGGAGGGTCATGGAGACCGCTATGCAGAACCACAACGGCGCCACCGCCGCCTCTCAGGATTCGCCCGCCTCGCGCGCCCTTGCCATCACCTTCGCCGCCCTGCTGGGCGTGTTCGTGCTGGGCGGCGTGGGCTTCTCCCACATCGACGCCATGCACAATGCGACGCATGACGTGCGTCACGCCAACGCCTTCCCCTGCCACTGACCGGGGGAGGTTCTCTGATGTCGCTTTTCAGGACGATTCTGTTCGTCGCCGCCCTCGCCGGCATCGGCGCGGGGCTGGTCGGCGCCGCCATCCACCTCTTCACCACCGTACCGCTGATCCTCAAGGCTGAAACCTTTGAGGGCGCGGGCGAGGCCGACCCCGCTGCAGCGGCGCCGGCGCATGAACACGCGCCCGGTACCGCCGCCCATGCGCATGACGGTGAGGCATGGGAACCGGCGGACGGGCTGGAACGCAACGGCCTCACCCTCGTCTTCTCGCTGCTCACCGGCTTCGGCTTTGCGCTGCTGCTGGTGGCCGCCAGCGAGGTGAGCGGGGGGCTCGCGGGCTGGCACCAGGGCCTGCTCTGGGGTCTCGGCGGCTTCGCGGCGTTCACCCTCGCCCCGGGCCTCGGTCTGCCGCCGGAACTGCCGGCCATGCCGGCGGCCGATCTCGCCGCGCGGCAGATGTGGTGGATCGCCACCGCGGGCGCCACGGCGGGCGGCCTTGCTCTGCTGGCCTTCGGCCGCACGCCGCTTCTCGCCGTGCTCGGCGTGGCGCTGATCCTCGCGCCGCACGCCATCGGCGCACCGCAGCCGGAAAGCCATGAGAGCCCGATACCGGAGGCGCTGCACCACAGCTTCGTGGTGGCCAGCATCGCCACCAGCTTCGTGTTCTGGGTGCTGCTGGGCAGCCTGGCCGGCTGGCTTCGCCCGCGCTTCGCGACCGCGTGAGCCGGGCGCTCACCCTCGTCCTCGGCGGCGCGCGTTCGGGCAAGAGCGCGTACGCCGAGGCGCTCGTCACCGCCCTGCCCCCGCCCTGGTGCTACATCGCCACCGCGCAGGCCTGGGACGACGAGATGAAAGAGCGCATCGGCGAGCACCGTGCCCGCCGCGCGGAGGGCTGGCAGACGCTCGACGCCCCGCACGACCTCGCCGCCACGCTTGCCGCGCTGCCGCCCGGCCGGCCCGTGCTGGTGGATTGCCTCACCCTGTGGCTGTCCAACCGCCTGCTGGCGGAGGCTGAGCTTGCCACGGAATCCGCCGCGCTGGTCGCGGCGCTCGCCGCCCATGACGGGCCGATTGTGGCCGTCTCCAACGAGGTCGGCCTCTCCATCGTGCCGGACAATGCGCTGGCCCGCCGGTTCCGCGATGCGCAGGGACGGCTCAACCAGATGGTCGCCGCCCGCGCGGAGCGCGTGGTCTTCACCGTCGCCGGCCTGCCGCTCTATGTGAAAGGAAGCGCCCCATGAGCGACATCTCCCCCGAGGAGGCCGCCCGCCACCGCGCCAAGATGGAAAAGCGCAAGGCGGTGCAGGACGCCGAAGTGGCGGAAAAGACCGTCGAAAAGGGCCTGCTGCTCGTCCATACCGGCCCCGGCAAGGGCAAGTCGACCGCCGCCTTCGGCCTCGCGCTGCGCACGCTCGGCCAGCCGGACGGGGCCAGGGTCGGCGTCGTCCAGTTCATCAAGGGCGCGTGGGATTCCGGCGAGCGCCGGGCGCTGGAAAGCTTCGGCACGCGGGTGGAATGGCATTCCATGGGCGAGGGCTTCACCTGGGAGACGCAGGACCTCGCCCGCGACATCGCGTCCGCCCGACGCGCCTGGGACAAGGCGCGCGAGATGATGGACGACCCCGCCTTCGGGCTGGTCATTCTGGACGAGCTGAACATCGCCCTGCGCTATGACTATCTCCCGCTGCCGGAGGTGGTGGCAGCGCTCAGCGCCCGGCGGGAGGGGCTGCACATCGTCGTCACCGGCCGCAACGCCAAGCCGGAGCTGATCGAGGCGGCCGATCTCGTCACCGAGATGGGGCTCGTGAAGCACCATTTCAAAGCCGGGGTGAAGGCGCAGAAGGGCATCGAGTTCTGATGCGCGGCCGGTCGAAATCGGCACGCGGGCCGTGGCGGCGATCTCGCAATTGCGCAGCGTCATTCCTATGTGAGACACGACGCCGGCTGTTGCGGCGTGGTTCTTTCATGGAGAAACGCTTCGATGCGTTCCACCCCCATCGCCTATCTGTTCTGGTGCTTCGGCCTGATCGGCGTGTGCGGCATCCAGCGCTTCTACACCGGCCGCTACTGGACCGGCGCCCTGTGGCTGCTCACCGTCGGCCTGCTCGGCATCGGGCAGATCATCGATCTGTTCCTCATCCCCGGCATGGTGCGCGAGGCCAATCTGGAACGCCGCGTCGACTATCTCGAAGCACGGCGCGGCTGAGGCCGGCCGCCCCCTCATCCTCGGGCTTGACCCGGGGATCCACGACTTATGCGGGCCTTGCTGTTGCGGGCCTTTCTTTCCTCTCCCCGTCGGGGAGAGGTCGCCCGCACAGCGGGTCGGTGAGGGGCCTCCCGGCCTATCGCCCGGCAGCCCCCTCACCCCATCCCTCTCCCCGTCGGGGAGAGGGCGCATGACCGCCCCCCGTTCTCCCCTCGCCCTCATGTTCCAGGGCACCGGCTCGGATGTCGGCAAGTCGCTGATCGTCGCCGGCCTCGCCCGCGCCTTCACCCGGTGCGGGCTCATCGTGCGCCCGTTCAAGCCGCAGAACATGTCGAACAACGCCGCCGTCACGCCCGATGGCGGCGAGATCGGCCGCGCGCAGGCGCTGCAGGCCCGCGCCGCCGGGGTCGCCCCTTCCGTCCACATGAACCCGGTGCTGCTCAAACCCCAGAGCGAGATCGGCGCGCAGGTGGTGGTGCAGGGCCGGGCGCAGGGCACGGCGAAGGCGGCGGACTATCAAAAGCTCAAGCCCACCCTCATGGCAGCCGTGCTGGACAGCTATGAGCGGCTGCGGGCCGAGGCCGACCTCGTGCTGGTGGAAGGCGCCGGCTCGGCCTCCGAAATCAATCTGCGCACCAACGACATCGCCAATATGGGCTTCGCCCGTGCCGCGAATGTGCCCGTGGTGCTGATCGGCGACATCGACCGCGGCGGCGTCATCGCCAGCCTCGTCGGCACGCGCGCCGTGCTGCCGGAGGACGACGCGGCGATGATCCGCGGCTTTCTCGTCAACCGCTTTCGCGGCGACCCCACTCTCTTCGCCGCCGGCATGGAGGCGATCGCCGCCCGCACCGGCTGGGAAGCGCTTGGCCTTATCCCCTTCTTCCCCGAGGCCCGCCGCCTGCCGGCGGAGGACGCGCTGGCGCTCGACGCTCCGACGCTGGCGAAGCCGGGCGCGCGGGTGAAAATCGCCGTGCCGATCCTGCCGCGCATCGCCAATTTCGACGACCTCGACCCGTTGGAGGCCGAACCGGGCGTCGACGTCGTGCGCGTGCGCCTCGGCACGCCGCTGCCCGCCGATGCCGCGCTCATCCTGCTGCCGGGCTCGAAATCCACCATTGCCGACCTCACCGATTTCCGCCGCGAGGGCTGGGACATCGACCTTCTCGCGCATATCAGGCGCGGCGGGCGGGTGCTCGGCCTGTGCGGCGGCTACCAGATGCTGGGGCGTTCGCTGGCGGACCCCGACGGCGTCGAAGGCCCGCCCGGCACGCTGCCCGGCCTGGGCCTGCTCGATGTCGAGACGGTGCTGTCAGGCGAAAAACGGCTGGTGGCCGTCACCGGGTCAGCCGGCGGCGCACCCTTCTCGGGCTATGAGATGCATATGGGCGTGACCGAGGGCCCCGGCCGCGCCCGCCCCTTCGCGCAGATCGACGGCGCCGGGCCGGAAGGCGCGGTCTCCCCGGACGGGCGGGTGATGGGCACCTACGCCCATGGCCTGTTCACGGATGACCGCCAGCGCGCGCACTGGCTCAGCACCCTCGGCGCGCCGCCGAGCGGGCTCGACTATGAGGCCGGCGTCGAAGCCACCCTCGACGCCCTGGCCGCGCATCTGGAACGCCATGTCGATCTCGACCGGCTGCTGGCGATCGCGGCCAACGTCCCTCATGCCCGGGCCTGACCGGGCACCCAGTGACCGGGAGCGCCGGCACCCTCTGGGTCCGCGGGTCACGCCCGCGGATGAGGGCGCGGAAGGAAAGCCCGTCCTCACCACCCCCACATGACCAGCGCCAGCCCGGCCACCAGCGCCAGCATCACCGCATCCGCCGCGCGGTAGAGGGCGAGCGCGCGGCGGATATCGGCGGCGGTGCAGTCATAACGCCCACCCTCGCCCATCAGCCCGTCAACGGAAAGCCTGCCGCCATAATGGCGCGGGCCGGCGATGGCGATGCCGAGTGCACCGGCCATCGCCGCCTCCGGCCAGCCGGCATTGGGCGAGCGGTGGCGGCGGGCGTCGCGCATCATCGCCCGCCACGCCCGCACGGGCGAGGCGCCCGGCACGAACAGCGCCCCGGCGACGATCAGCAACCCCGCCAGCCGCGCGGCCGGCAGGTTGATCAAATCGTCGAACCGCGCCGAGGCCCAGCCGAAATGGAGGTGCCGCGCGTCGCGATGGCCGATCATGCTGTCGGCGGTGTTCACGCCCTTGTAGATCGCCGCGCCCGGCAGCCCGCCCACCGCCATCCACAAGGCCGGCGCCACCACCCCGTCGGAATAGTTCTCCGCCAGGCTCTCGATCGCCGCCCGCGCCACCCCGGCCTCGTCGAGCTTGTCCGGGTCGCGGCCGACAATGTGCGACACCGCGCGCCGTCCCTCTTCCAGGCTCACTTCCAGCCCATCCGCCACCGCCGCGACGAACTGGTAGAGGCTGCGCTGCGCCAGCAGGCTGGAGCCGGCGAGCCCGGCCAGCAGCAGGCCGACCACCGGCACACGCAGCGCCAGCCCCTGCACCAGCAGCCCGGCGCCGCCGCTCACCGCCACGATCAGCACCAGCGCCCCCACCCCGGCGAGGCGCCGCTCGCGCGGCGGGGCGGCGTCGCGGTTGACATGGCGGTCGAGAGCGCCGATCAGCCGGCCGATCCACATCACGGGATGGCCGATGCGGGAGAGCAAAAACGAGGGATAGCCGAAGGCGACCTCGAACAGCAGCGCCGCCAGGGTTAAACCAAGAGTAAGGTCGAGGCTCATCGCGAGTGATTCTCTGGCAACTGATTCTCCCGGAAGGGGTGGCTGTCGGTCTCAGCGGGCCGCCGCCGCGACCGACGAATCCCCCGGGGCCGCGCGGCCACCATTTCCGCCCGCGCGGTCGCCATCAAGACCCATGACGCCCAAGGGCATCCGAAACGGACGACGACGCACGGAATGAATATCCCCGTCACCTCATCGCACGGCATCCTGCCGCCTCATATCGAGGAGGCGAAGCGGGCGCGGCTCGCCGAGGTGTTCGGCTTCGACCGTTTCCGCCCCGGCCAGCAGGAGGTGGTCGATTCCATCCTCGCCGGCGTGCCGACGCTGGCGGTGATGCCGACCGGCGCGGGAAAATCCCTGTGCTACCAATTGCCGGCGCTGGTGAAGGGCGGGCTCTCCATCGTCGTCTCGCCGCTGATCGCGCTGATGGACGATCAGGTGAATGCGCTCAAGCTACAGGGCGTCGCCGCCGAGGCCATCCACTCGGGAAAATCCCGCGAGGAGAATGTCGCGATCTGGCGCCGTGTGGCGGCGGGCGAAGTGCGCCTGCTCTATCTCGCCCCCGAACGCCTGCTCACCGAGCGCATGCTGGCGGCGCTGTCGCGCTTCAAGCTCGGGCTGGTGGCGGTGGACGAGGCGCACTGCATCTCGCAATGGGGCCATTCCTTCCGCAATGAGTATCTCGGCCTCGGCCGGCTGCGCGAGATCTTCCCCGGGCTGCCGCTGGTGGCGATGACCGCCACCGCCGACAAGGCGACGCGCGACGACATTGTCGAGCGACTGTTCGGCGGGCAGGCGCGGGTCTTCGTCTCCGGCTTCGACCGGCCGAACATCTTCATCGGCGTCGAGGACAAGAAGGACCCGGCGCGGCAGATCGAGAGCTATGTGCGCGCCCGGCCGGGGCTTTCCGGCATCATCTACCGCATTTCGCGCAAGAAGGTGGACGAGACCGCCGAGCGGCTCGCCGCCACCGGCATACGCGCTTTGCCCTACCATGCCGGCATGAGCGCGGAGGCGCGCGCCGCCAATCAGGAAATCTTCCTCGCCGAGGACGGGGTGGTGATGGTCGCCACCGTCGCATTCGGCATGGGCATCGACAAGTCGGATGTGCGCTATGTGCTGCATGCCGACGCGCCGGGCACGCTGGAATCCTATTATCAGGAGATCGGCCGCGCCGGCCGCGACGGCCAACCCTCCGAAGCGCTGCTGCTCTATTCCGCCGGTGACATCGCCACCCGCCGCCGCTTCCTCGACGAGGAACCCTCCCCGCCCGAGCGCAAGATGGTGGAAGCCCGCCGGCTCGACGCCATGGTCGGCTTCTGCGAGGCAGTGACCTGCCGGCGCGCCGTGCTGCTGGGCTATTTCGGCGAGCGCGCCAAGGCCTGCGGCGCCTGCGATGTCTGCCGCGATCCGCCCAAGGTGATCGACGCCAGCACCGAGGCCCAGCTGGTGCTGCGCCTCGTGCGTGCCACCGGCGAGCGCTTCGGCGCCGCCTATCTCGCCAGCGTCGTCACCGGCCAGCGCACGGATGCGATCTGCGGGCGCGGCCATGACAAGCTCGCCGATTTCGGCGCCGGCGGCGACAAGCCGGCGACGGAATGGCGGGCGCTGCTGCGCCAGCTGGTGGCCACCGGGGCGCTACACGCTGACCCTACCCGCTTCGGCGCGCTTACCCTCACCGAGACCGGCCTCGCCGTGCTGAAGGGCACGCGCGCCTTCACCCTGCGCGCCCCGGCCAAGCGCTCGCGCGAGCGCTTCGCCCGGTCCGACAGCGGGGCGGAGCTGGCCCCGGCCGAGGCGGCGCTGCTCGGCAAACTCAAGGCGCTGCGCCGCGATCTCGCGGCCGAGCGCAACGTGCCGGCCTATGTCGTCTTCGCCGACAAGACGCTGGAGGAGATGGCGGTGGAACACCCGCGCACGCGCAGCGAGCTCGCCGGGGTCAAGGGCGTCGGCGCCGCCAAGCTGGAGGCGTTCGGGGCGGCGTTTCTTAAGATTCTCAAAGAATTCTCTTAAGAAATCCGAAGAATTCGACCCGGGAAATTTTCCACGCGCAAGAGAGTTCACGAACGGCGAATCCCTCCCTAGACTGGTGGCCAACGGACGCAAAAGTCCGGAATGCACGTAGGGTCTGGTCCGATCAGGTTGAATCAACCCGATCGGGGAATCAGTCTCTAAACTATTGATAGAGAACGTTTTACCGAGCGGATTGCGCGGCAATCCGAGCGGAACGTGCTCTGGCTCCGGGATGGAAACGATGAAGCTTCACCTTTTTGCCGCGGCGCTGGCCGCCACCTCTCTGCTCGCGACCCTGCCGCCCGCCGCCGCGCACGGCCCGACCCGCCAGAAGATCTCCGAGAAGATCGAGATCAACGCCCCGCCGGAGAAGGTGTGGGCCGTGGTCTCCAACTTCCAGGATGGCGGCTGGATTCCGGTGGTCGCCAAGACCGAGGGCACGGGCGGCAACGCCCCCGGCGCCAAGCGCACCCTCACCCTGAAGAACGGCGCCACCGTCGAGGAAGAGGTCGCCAAGCTCGAGCCGGAGAAGATGACCCTCATGTACCGCATCGACAAGGTCGACGTGGCGGTGCTGCCGGTCACCAATTATTCCTCCTGGCTCGTCGTCACCCCCGCCGATGACGGCAAGAAGTCCGAGGTCGAGTGGCGCGGCGCCTTCTATCGCGGCTACCCCAATAACGACCCGCCGCCGGAGCTGAACGACGAAGCCGCGATCAACGCGGTGACCGGCCTCTACAAGGCGGGGCTGGAAAGCCTGAAGAAGCAGATCGAGGGCGGCAGCTGAGCACTGGCTCCGACAGGGCGGGCGGGATGGTTGCTCGGGACCCACCATCCTTCGAGGCCGGCCTTCGGCCGGCGCCTCAGGATGACGGTGCACGATGTGGCATCGGCATCCTGAGAGCAATGAAACGGCCGCTCGGCGTTCGACCCGCTGCCCCTCCGCACGCTTCGAGGCTCGCGAAGCCTGCCCTCGGGCCGGCCGGAGGCAAGGGCCGAGGGCGCGCGCCTCAAGATGACGCGACTCTCACGGAGCGTCGTCATCCTATGGAGCGTCGTCATCCTGAGGTGCCCGGCAAAGCCGGGCCTCGGAGGATCCTCGCCTGGTGCGCCCTCCTCGCCCTCCTCGCAGCCTCACCCGCTCGCGCGGATGAGGCCTTCATCACCTCGCAGCCGGCCGAGACGCTCTCCGTCGTCGATCTCGCCAGCCGCAAGGTCGTGGCAACCCTGCCCATATCCGGCAAGCCGGCCGGCATCGCGGTGAGTCCGGACGGCGCGCGCGCCTTCGTCACCGCGCCGGACGGCAAGACGCTGACCATTGTCGACGCCGCCAGCCGCACCGTCACCCACCGGGTGGACCTCGGCGGCGGGCCGCTCGGCGTCGCGGTTCATCCCTCCGGCAGCCCGGCCTATGTCGCCGACTGGTACCTGCACCGGATCAAGGCGGTAGACGCGGCGAGCGGTGCCGTGGTCGGCGAAGTTGACGTCGGCCAGTCGCCCTCCGGCCTTGCGGTGACGCCGGACGGCGCGCTGCTGGTCTCGGCCGACCGCGATTCCGACGCGGTGAGCCTCATCGACACGAAGACCCTGACCCGCCTCGCCTCCATTCCCGTCGGTGCCCGCCCCTTCGGCGTCACCATCGACGCGACGGGCGCGCGCGCCTACACCGCCAATGTCGCCTCCAACGATGTGAGCGTGATCGATCTCGCCGACCGCAAGGTGGTGGCGCGCGTGAAGGTCGGCGCGCGGCCCTATGCGGTGGCGCTGGCGAAAGGCCGGGCCTTCGTCACCGACCAATATGATTCGACCGTCACCGTGTTCGATACCGACACCCTGAAGACGCTCGCCACCATTCCCGTCGGCGACTATCCCGAGGGCATCGCGGCGAGCCGCGACGGCGCCTTCGTCTATGTCGCCTGCTGGGAGGCCAACACGCTGGAAATCATCGACGCCGCCACGCTGAAGGTGGTGGAGACGATCCCCGTCGCCGATGGCCCGCGCGCCTTCGGCGCCTTCCTGCGCCGGACGGGCGATTGAGCCACCCGCCCGGCCGGGTCTAGGATGCCGGCCCGCGTCACAGGAGGGCACCGCCATGGACCCCGATTTCTGGCACAAGAAGTGGGAAGCGAACGAGATCGCCTTCCACGAGAGCGAAGCCCATCCGCTTCTGGTCCGGCATTTCTCCGCGCTCGGCCTCGCCCCCGGCGCGCGGGTGTTCGTGCCGCTCTGCGGCAAGAGCCGCGACATGAACTGGCTGCTCGGCCATGGCCATGACGTCGCCGGGGCGGAGCTGAGCCGCCTCGCCGTCGAACAGCTGTTCAGCGAACTCGGCGTGACGCCTGAGATCACCGAGATCGGCCCGCTGGAGCGCTTCGCGGCGGAAGGCATCACCATCTATGTCGGCGACATCTTCGACCTCACCCGCGACGTGCTCGGCCCGGTCGATGCCGTCTATGACCGCGCCGCGCTGGTCGCGCTGCCGGAGGCGATGCGGGCGCGCTATGCCGGCCATCTCGTGCATCTCACCCACAGCGCCCGGCAATTGCTGATCACCTTCGACTACGATCCGCTGCTCACCGTCGGCCCGCCTTTCTCCGTCAACGAGCACGAGGTGCGCCGGCACTATGGCGCGGCCTATCACGTGACCCTGCTGGAAAAGCACCCGCTCAAGGGCGGGCTGCGCGGCAAGGAGCCGGTGGCCGAGGAAGCGTGGAAGCTGGAGCGGCGCTGACCGCCCGTTCCCCCTAATGCTCGGGCGTGACCCGGGCAGCCTGGCCGGGCGTCGTCAGCCTTTGCGCAGGGCTTGCTTGAGGTGCTCGAGGGGCGCGTTAGGGAATGGATGGCCCCACTGCGCTGCGTAGCCATCCTCACCATGCGTTGCACGAAGTTGCTGCCCTGCCGCGAGGACCGCACCTGCAAAGGTACGCAAGCGGCAGGTGGCATCAAAAGACAAGCACCCTGTCGGATCGGTCTCACGGGCGAACGGTTCGTCATAACTGACGATCCGAATGTTGAGCCGGTCGCCGGCGGGTGTGAGACGCCAGCGGTATGTCCCGGGTTCATCGTTGAAGATCGCGGTCTCTACGCTCCCATTCACGATCATGCTCAGCGTGGCACGAACGATTTCATCGAACGCATCGGAAAGATGTGAGGCCCGCATGAAGAGATGCGCGCCATCGACATCGATCTGACACTCGGCCCAGCCCTTGCCATTCAGAACGTAGGAGAAAGCGACGCCCATCCTGAGAAGCTAGATCATCGCGCGACATGCGCAACGGCACAGACGCGCCCATACCCGGATCGTGCCGGGGATGAGGGCTTCAGGATGGACGCCGCTCAGATTGCGTAATCGCCCGGCTGCTGCGCCGGCGGGGCCTTGGTGTCGACGCCCGGCCCGCCGGAGGCGAACAGGCGGGCGCGGTCGAGCCGCACCGCCACCTTCTCGCCAATCGGCACCCGCACCGTCGGGGCGATGTCGGCTTCCAGCACCGCATTGCCGACCGCGATCTCCACCCGACGAATGGCGCCGTGGCGGCGGAAGGCGCGCACCTGCCCCTTCAGCCCCGCCGTGCCCGGCAGACCCAGCGTCACATCGTGCGGGCGCACATAGAGCAGGCCCGGCCCGTCCGGCACGCCTTGGGTCGCGGCGGCGATGGCGGTGGCGCCGGCCAGCGCGACACCGTCCTTGACCTCGACCTCGATCCGGCTCGATTCGCCCATGAAGCCGAACACGGCAGCGGTCTCCGGCCGGTCATAGACATCGTCCGGCGTGCCGACCTGCTCGATCTTCCCCTTGCCCATCACCACCACGCGGTCGGCGAGTTCAAGCGCCTCCTCCTGATCGTGGGTGACGAACAGGGTGGTATGGCCGGTGCGGTCATGCAGTTCACGCAGCCAGCGGCGCAGTTCCTTGCGCACCAGCGCGTCGAGCGCCCCGAAGGGCTCGTCCAGCAGCAGCACCTTGGGCTCGATGGCGAGCGCGCGGGCGAGCGCCACGCGCTGGCGCTGACCACCGGAAAGCTGCGCCGGGAAGCGGCCGCCAAAGGCTTCCAGCTGCACCAGCGCGAGAAGGTCCGCCACACGCGAGCGGATCTCGGCTTCCGAGGGCCGCTCGGCGCGCGGGCGCGAGCGCAGGCCGAAGGCGACATTCTCCGCCACCGTCATGTGGCGGAACAGGGCGTAATTCTGGAACACGAAGCCGATGCCGCGCCGGCGCACCGGCACGGAAAGCGCGTCCTCGCCGTTGAACAGCACCCGCCCATGGCTCGGCTGCTCCAGCCCGGCGACGATGCGCAGCAGCGTGGTCTTGCCCGAACCGGAAGGCCCGAGCAGCGCCACCAGCTCGCTGGGCTTCACATCCAGCGACACGTTGGAAAGCGCCGGCGCGCCGCTGCCGAAGCTCTTGCCGACCTGGTCGATGGTGACGGCGACCGTCATGAATTCACTCTCATTAGATGTACTAACTGGAATTATCCGCAAGATATCTGAAAATTCGCCGCTGTGAAGCCCGCACCGCGCCCTGCGGCCGCCGGTGTGGCCCTTTCCCATGGCGCGGGGCGCCAAATTGGCGGTAAAAGCCGGGCTTCACCGGACCCGAGCCGCTCATGACCGCCACCGACGCCCCGCTGATTCTCAATCTCAATGGCTACACGCCCCTGCCTCCCGGCAAGGTGGCGGCGATCGTCACCATGCTTGAGATGACCGCCCCGCCGCCGCCGCTGCCGGAGCGCGCGAGCGAGGGGCTGACGCTGGAGCGCGTGCCCTGCCCCGATCCCGTCTGGTACCGCGACCTGTTCCGCCGGGTCGGCGAGGACTGGATGTGGTTCTCGCGGCTGCGCATGAGCGACGCCGAACTGGCCGCCATCATCCAGCACCCCGAGGTGGAGGTGCTGCTGCTGCGCAAGCACGGGGTGGAGGCCGGCTATATCGAGCTGGACGGCCGCGAGCCGGGGGAGATCGAACTCGCCTTTGTCGGGCTGGTGCCTGAGATGGTCGGCAGCGGCGCCGGGCGCTTCCTGATCAACCGGGCGCTCGCCCGCGCCTGGGCGCGCCAGCCCCGCCGGGTGCATGTTCACACCTGCACCAATGACAAGCAGGGCGCGCTGGCCTTCTACATCAAGGCGGGGTTCCGTCCCTATGCCAGCGCGGTGGAGATCGTCGACGACCCTCGCCTCTCCGGGCTGATGGCGCCCGGAGCATCGCCGCATGTGCCGGTCATTCGCCCGGCCGGCTGAGGTGGTTCAGGCGCCGAGCACGGCGCGGGCGCGGCCGGCAATGTTGCGCGGGGTCATTTCCACCGGCGCCTCGATCCGCTCGCGTTCGCCCAGCGCCTCGATCTTCTTGAGTTCGTCCAGCGCGTCGTCCAGCGCCAGACGCGCCTCGCTGAGCTGGCCTTTCAGCTCGTCGGCGGAGCGGCGCATATTGTCGCGGCGGGTGGCGGCGGCGCGGGCATAGGTGGAATAGGCGAAATGCTGGGTGTCGGTGATGCCCGAGCGCTCTTCCTCGGCGGCTATCTCGCGTTCGAGATCGCGCGCCATGCGGTCGAAGTCCGCGATCATGGTCTCGATCTGGGCGAGATGGCGGCGCTTTTCCTCCGCCTGGAAGCGCTTGAGGCGAATAAGGGTATCGAGCGACTTCATGGTCGGCATAACTCCGTTCCGTCGTCCGCCCGCATCCCCGATGGGCGCGACAAGGCGGCCGTCACGTACCGCCATCACGCTGCGGCAAAGCCATTTTCGACAACAGATATTGCCGCTTCCTTACTCTTTCGTCGGAAAAGGGTGCCCGGCTGGGGGAAAGCGCCGACAGGCCGCCGGATCGAAACGATTTGTTTACCGGGCTCATTAATGATCGCGATGTCGTCCGGTGGGGTCAGGCTTTCGCGAAAGCGGAGTCGAGAGACTCACTTAGGCACGCTTGTTAAGATTCGACTCTAAGGGCTGGGATCTGGAATTCCAATTTTCGAACAAACTCTTGGCGGAAGACTCGAAGATAATTCGGCTCACGCCTTGTGCTCGGGAATCGGTTTTTGTTACCCCTTGTCTCACGAGTAACGAATCGGTGTGTGTCGGCCGGGCGCGGGGTGGGGTCACGCTCGGCTTGAAAGAGTCGTGTTGAGCGCTGACCCCCCCGGGGCCATGGCGAGGGAAGGGGATTGGCATGCGCGTCTTGCTCATCGAGGACGACCGCGCGACCGCGCAGAGCATCGAGCTGATGCTCAAGTCCGAGAACTTCAACGTCTACACGACCGATCTCGGTGAAGAGGGCGTCGATCTCGGCAAACTCTACGATTACGACATTATCCTCCTGGACCTCAACCTGCCCGACATGTCGGGCTATGATGTCCTCAAGGGGCTGCGCGTCGCCAAGGTGAAGACGCCGATCCTCATCCTCTCCGGCCTCGCCGGCATCGAGGACAAGGTGAAGGGTCTCGGCTTCGGCGCCGACGACTATCTCACCAAGCCGTTCCACAAGGACGAGCTGGTCGCCCGCATCCACGCCATTGTGCGCCGCTCCAAGGGGCATGCGCAGTCGGTCATCACCACGGGCGATCTCGTGGTCAATCTCGACACCAAGACGGTCGAGGTCGCCGGCAACCGCGTGCATCTGACGGGCAAGGAGTACCAGATGCTGGAGCTCCTCTCCCTGCGCAAGGGCACGACCCTGACCAAGGAGATGTTCCTCAATCATCTCTATGGCGGCATGGACGAGCCGGAGCTGAAAATCATCGACGTGTTCATCTGCAAGCTGCGCAAGAAGCTGGCCAACGCCTCGCAGGGACACAATTTCATCGAGACGGTCTGGGGCCGCGGCTATGTGCTGCGCGACGCCGGCAACGAGTCGGACCGCCTGTCCGCCTGACCGCCCGCCTTTCCGATCCTCCCCGACTGAAAGCCCCGCCGCAAGGCGGGGTTTTTGTTTTGGGGCACCCTCCCGGAGCGGCCGCGTGGCCGTCCGGGAGAGCCTTCGACCTGCTACTTCGCGTTCTTCGCCAGCCAGGCCTTGAGGAAAGCGATCTCGCCCTCCTGCGCCTTGATGATCTCTTCCGCCAGCGCCCGCAGCTCCGGGTCCTTGCCGTGCTCCAGCTCGATCCGCGCCATGTCGATCGCCCCCTGATGATGGGGGATCATGCCGCGGGCGAAGTCGATATCGGCATTGCCGGTGAAGGGAATGGCCATGCCCTCATGCATGCGGGCATTGGCGGCCTCGAAGGCCTGGGTCGAGGGGGCCGCGGCGCTCATGTGGGCGCTGTGGTCCATTTGGCTGTGGTCCATGCCCGGCACGGGGGTGGTCGCCTGCTGCGCCAGCAGCGGCATGGGCAGGGCAAAGCCGGCGGCGAGCAGCGCCGCGCAAGGGGTACGGTTCATGTCGAAAATCCTCTGATGGTGGGAAAGCGGCCGCTCCGGCCGCGCGAAACCGATCAGAGAAGGCGCGGCGGCGGCACCGGGATCGGCGGGGCGAGGCCCGCCCGCGTCGTCTCCGCCGCCACGGCCGGGCGTGCGGACACCGCCTCCGGCACCGGCAAGGCGGGCGCAGCGAGCGGGGGCACCACGGTCTGGGTCAGCACGCAGCACAGATGCGACGCCGTCGGCTTTTGCGTGGGGGCGACGGAGGGTGCCGCCTGCGCCGTCTCCGACGCCGTCTCGTGGCACGGCAGGACGGGGTCGGATGCCGCCAGATCCGGCGCTGCCATCGCCCGCGCGGCCGCGACCGGGCTCGCCAGAGCGGCGCCCAGCGCGCACAGCGCCAGCAGCAGGCGGAGCAGTCGAAGCCGCATCATCCCTCCGGTGACGGCCGGCCGCAGCCACGGGGCCGATCGAAGCGTCAGGCTAGCAAGCCCGGCCCGGAGAGGACAGAGCGGGCTCATCCGGATGGCGCAAGCGTGATCGGGCGTCAGCGCCCCGGCGCGCTTTGCAGCAGGGCGAGTACCAGCGCCACCGCGTCGCCGGCCGGCACCACCGCCTCGAAGCCCGGCGGCGCGGCGACGGCAGCGGTCGACAGCCCGATGCGCCGGCCCGGCCCGGCGGCAATTCCGGTCTCACACCCCTCGCCATAGGCGTCGAGGTCGAACAGGATCACGTCGAAGCGTTCGCCCATCAGCCGCGCCGCGCGCGGATCCTCGGCCAGCGACACCTCATGCCCGAGGGAGCGCATGAGCGCGCGCAGCGCGGTGCGGGCGGCGCCGGCCGGCGCCGTCACCAGCACGCGGGAAGGCGTGGCGCGCGGCGCCTGGGTGCTGGAAGGCTCCAGCAGCCGGTAGCGCCCCTGCGCCGTGGCGAGAAAGCGCAGCCCGCCCACACGCTCGATCCGGCCTTCCGGCGCCAGCCCGACAATCTCGTCGACGATCACCACCTCGCCCTCGCCGCCAAAGGCCAGCAGCATGCGCCGGGCCGGGGCGCCGGCCGTGGGCAGAAGCGCGATGCCCGGCACCTTCTCCAGCGCCGTCACCGTCTTCAGCGAGGCGACGCGCACCGCCTCCATCTGCGCCCGTCCGGCGCGCACCAGAAGATGCGCCGTGTCGGTCTCCGGCGCGGCGGCGGCGGGGCGCTTCATCGCCACACCGAGCGGCAGCGCGACCATGGCCGCGCGCGTGCCGTCGGCCAGCAGCGCCATGCCGTCCACCAGATCGGCACCGCTGCCAAAGCGCGGCCGCCAGCCCGGCGGCAGGCTCTCCACCCGCGCCGTCTGCGCCTGCAATTCACCTTCCACCAGCACGGCGGCGCGCACCTTGCCGCCGCTGCCGAGCAGCAGCAGCGTGCCCGTGGTGGCGCGCAGCGGCGCCACGCCCATGCGGGCGGCGAGATGAATGAGCGGCAGGCCGCTGGAGGCCAGCGTGCCGGTCTGGGTCATGGCGAGCAGCCGCGCCCAGCGCGCGCCGCTCACCGTCATGGTGTCCATCACCTGGGAGGCGGCGAAGGCGAGGCGCAGCCCGCCAAGGGCGAAGGCCATGATCTCGACGCGCGCTGCCGCCGGGCGCGGGGCGGCGCGGGCCGGCTCCGGGCGCGGCGCGGGGGCGCGCAGGCTCGCGGCGATGCGGGCGGCTTCGCGGGAAACGGGGCCGCGCGGGGCGGCAGGCAGGGAATCGACGGGGAACATGGGCGACCGGCACTACGGGACAGGACACACCGACCTTTCGGCCTGCGAGCGTCAGTTTCCACCGATACCGTTAATGTCGTCTGAACCTTCGGGAAGGTGTCCCGCCCGCCGTCGCGGTTTCGCCATAAACCGGCGGCGCGGCCTCAGCCGCGCGCCACGAGAATCGTCACCGTGTCGCCCGCATGGGCGAGCTCGATGCCATAGCCGGTCGCCCGCGCCAGCAGGCCGGTGTAATGCGGCTGAATGGCATGGGCGTCGAGCGCCGCGCCCTCCTCGGCCGGGTGCCCGGCCAGCAGCGCCACGAGATGCGGGGGAATGCGGGAATGGCTGCCCTGGGTGGTGAGGCGGAAACCGCCCTCCTCGCCCGCGCCGTTCTCTTCCACGCCGATGCGCCCGCCGCGCGGAATGGTCGAGGTGGCGACCACCAGCAGGTTGAGCAGCAGCTTCACCTTGTTTTTCGGCGCCAGCACGCGCGGCAGTTGCCAGGTCAGCGTGGTGCGGTCGTCTTCCAGGAAGCCGCGCGCCACCTTTTCCGCGTCGCCGGTGTCGATCTGCGCCCCGGCCGAGCCGGCGGCGCCGAAGGCGAGGCGGGCGAATTGCAGCCGGGCGGAGGCCTGCCGGGCGCTCTTGGCGATGAGGTCGAGCGCGAAGCTCTTCATCGCCGGGTCGTCCTCGTCTTCCAGCACTTCCAGCCCGTTGACGATGGCGCCGACCGGACTGATCACGTCGTGGCAGACGCGCGAGCACAGCAGAGCGGCGAGGTCGAGCTTGTCGAGGTCGATGGCGGTCGTCATCGCGTCCCTTGCGAAGAGCTATGGCGGGATCGCCCGCCCGGAAATCGCGCCGGCCCGTGTGGCCGGCATCGCCGGGTGTGATACACCGCGCTCCCATGGAGGCCAACCGTTTCTCCCCCTCCGCTCTCCCGTTCCAGCCGGAAACACGCGCGCAATGTCCTCTCTTCCCCCGCACCTGCCGCCCGCCCTCAGCCTGCTCTCCGCCCTCGCCGATGCGGCGCTGAAGGCGGGAGAGGTCATTCTGCGCATACGCGCCGAGGGGCTCGCCAGTGGGGGCCTCGCCAGTGCGCGCAAGAGCGACGAAAGCCCTGTCACCGCCGCCGACCTCGCCGCCGAGGCGATCCTGCGCGAGGAACTCGCCCGCCTGCTGCCGGGCGTGCCCGTCATCGCCGAGGAGGCGGTGGCGCAGGGCAAGGGCGAAGTGCCGGCCGACACGTTCCTGCTGGTCGATCCGCTCGACGGCACGCGCGAATTCATCGGCGCCAGCGGCGAATTCACCGTCAATATCGGGCTGGTCGAGGCCGGTGTGCCCAGCGTCGGCATCGTCCTCGCCCCGGCGGTGAACAAGCTCTATGCCGGCGCCACCACCGCAGAGGGCGGCCTCGCCTTTCTCGGCGGCAACGACGCCGCGCCCGCCAGCTGGACGCCGATTCGCTGCCGGCCGATGCCGGAAAAGGGGCTCATCGCCGTCGCCAGCCGCTCGCATCTCGATCCCGAGACCTCGGCCTTCCTCGCCAATCTCGACATCGCCGAATCGATCAGCTGCGGCTCGGCGCTGAAATTCGGGCTGGTGGCGGAAGGGCGGGCCGATCTCTATCCGCGCTTCGGCACGGTGTGCGAATGGGATGTCGCCGCCGGCCATGCGCTGGTGCGGGCGGCGGGGGGCAGCGTGCGCCGGCCCGATGGCAGCGCCCTGCCCTATGCGCGCACCCAGGCGGACTACCGGGTGCACGGCTTCATCGCCCGCGGCCGCGAGGTGTGAGGAAGGGTCGCCGGGCCACACCCGCCCCGCTTCCGCCCTTTTGGGCCGGCCATGCCTTTCTCTGGTCGCACTCCATGCTATTGATAGGCACGCGGTGCCGGTTGCCCGGGTCCTGAAACGGGCCCGTCACCCGCGGCGCCCTGCCTGTCGAGATCAAACGCGAGACCGTCCATGCCGACCTTGCGCGCCCTTTATGCCTGCTTCGCCCTTCTCTGTGCCCTGCCCTTCCTCGCCCCGCCTGCGGTGGCGCAGCAGGCCGGCGGCACCTACTCCACGGACGAACTGGTGGAGAAGGGCCATGGCTTCTTCGGCGAGGTCTCGCGCGGCCTCGCTCTGTCGATCGAAAAGGCGGTCAGCCAGTGGGGCCAGCCCAATGGCTATATTCTCGGCCAGGAAGGCTCCGGCGCCTTTGTCGGCGGCCTGCGCTATGGCGACGGCACGCTCTACACCCGCAATGCCGGCGACCTGAAGGTGTACTGGCAGGGCCCCTCGCTCGGCTGGGATTTCGGCGGCGACGGCGCCCGCACCATGATCCTTGTGTACAACCTCAACGGCATCAACGACATTTACCGGCGCTTCGGCGGCATTTCCGGCTCGGCCTATTTCGTCGCCGGCTTCGGCATGACGGCGCTGGCCTCCGACAATATCGTCGTGGTGCCGATCCGCTCCGGTGTCGGCGTGCGCCTCGGCGCCAATATCGGCTATCTCAAATTCACCCCCTCGGCGACGTGGAATCCGTTCTGATCCTCCCACCGAATGCCGTGCGGCCGGGCTAGCCCGGCCGTTTTGGTATCTGTAACCTGTTGGCTCCCTGGCCGGCCGTCCCGCTCCGGACCGCCGCCGCGTTGTGAGGTGAAATCACCGCATGATCGAAGCGATCATGTATTGCGCCATCGGCTTCCTGGCCGCGACCCTGCTGGCGCTGCTGACGCTGCCGGCCGTGTGGCGCCGGGCGGTGCGGCTCACCCGCAAGCGGATCGAGGGCGCGATTCCCGTCTCCATCGCCGAGGTGCAGGCCGACAAGGACGAACAGCGCGCCGTTTTCGCCGTCGGCATCCGCCGGCTGGAGATGGAGGTGGAGCGCCAGCAAGTTCGCACCGCCGCGCAATATGGCGAGATCGTCCGCCAGGCCGAGGCCCTGCGCCTGCGGCAGGACACGATCGACCGCCTCTCCACCGATCTCGACGCGCTGCAGACCGAACATGCCAGCGTCTCCACCCATCGCGACCATCTGCTGGCCGAGCTGGAGACGACCACCAGCGCGCTGGAAGAAGCCCGCGCCGCGCTGCTGCACACCCGCGCCGAGCTCGCCCGCACCCGCGACGCCTTCGAGGACACCCGTTCGCGTGAGGAGGGGCTGCAGATCGAGCATGTGGCGCTGACCACGCTGCGCGACACGCTGAAAGACCGCATCCACGAACTCGACCGCCAGCTCGTCGCCGCCAACGCCCATCTGGCGAGCGAGCGCGAGACGGTGCGCACCACAAGCGAAAGCCTCGCAACCGAACTGCGCCGGAACCACGCGATGAAGGACGAACTGGCCAAGGTGCAGGACACTCTCGCCGACGCTCTCACCCGCGCGCAGGAAGAACGCGCCGCGCTGCAGGAGCGGATCGAACGGCTCACCGCGCTCGCCGCCGCCGTGCCGCAGGCCGCCAATGGCGCGGCGGAAAACGGCACGGACGCGGCGGCGCTGCTGCGCGAGCACATCAGCGACATCGCCGCCGGGGTCGCCCATCTCACCGCCCGGCTGGAAGGCCCCGGCTCGAAGATCGAGGCGCTGCTGGCCGAGCACACGCGCGTGCCCGGCGCGCCGCCGAGCCTCGCCGACCGCATTCTCGACCTCAAGGCCGCTGCCGAACGCTCCGAGGCCGAGCGCGCCGAGGCCGAGGCGCCGGTCACCCCGCCCGCCCCCGCCCTCATCGAGGCGGTCGTGGCGGAAGAGGCCCGCCCGCAGGGCCGCGCCGCCGCCGGCTGAGCCCATCCCCGCCGGCCGCGACCGGCGGAGAAACCAACGGACCGGGCAACATAAGCCCGGCCGCCCTCCCGGGACGAAACGCATCAAGGATACGCCATGAATCTCGCCCGCCTGCTCCGGGCCCGCGCCGATGCCGGCCGGCCCGTCCGTGTCGGCCTCATCGGCGCCGGCAAGTTCGGCTCCATGTTCCTCTCGCAGCTGCGCACCACGCCGGGCCTGCATCTGCTCGGCATCGCCGATCTCTCTGTGCCGCGCGCCCGCGCCGCGCTGGAGGCGACCGGCTGGGACGCGGACGCCGTCGTCGCTTCTTCCTTCACCGAGGCGCTGGGCACCGGCCGCACCATGCTCACCGATGACGCGGCGGCGCTGATCGCCACCGACGGGCTCGACGTGGTGGTCGAAGTCACCGGCAGTCCCGCCGCCGGCGCCGCCCATGCGCTGCTGGCGATCGAGCATGGCCGCCACGTCGTCATGGTCACGGTGGAGGCCGACGTGCTGGTCGGCCCGCTTCTGGCCGAGCGCGCCCGCAAGGCCGGCGTCGTCTATTCCATGGCCTATGGCGACCAGCCGGCGCTGGTGTGCGAGATGGTGGACTGGGCCCGCACCTGCGGCTTCAACGTCGTCTGCGCCGGCAAGGGCACCAAATACCTGCCGAGCTTCCACCGCTCGACGCCCGACACGATCTGGAGCCTCTACGGCCTGACGCCCGAGCAGGCGGCCGAGGGCGGGATGAACGCGCAGATGTTCAACTCCTTCGCCGACGGCACCAAATCCTCCATCGAGATGGCCGCCATCGCCAATGCGGCCGGGCTGAAGGCGCCCTCCGACGGGCTGCTGTTCCCGCCCTGCGGCGTCGACGACCTCGCCACCATTCTCCGCCCGCGCGCGGCCGGCGGCATTCTGGAGCATTCCGGCACGGTGGAAACCGTCTCCTCGCTGGAGCGCGACGGCCGCCCGGTGTTCCGCGACCTGCGCTGGGGCGTCTATGTCGTGTTCGAGGCCGATCCCAGCCCGCGCGGCGACTATGCCCGCCGCTGCTTCAAGGAGTATGGCGTGGTGACGGATGCCTCCGGCCGCTACACCGCGCTCTACCGGCCCTATCACCTCATCGGGCTGGAACTGGGCGTCAGCGTCGCCTCGGCGGCGCTGCGCCAGGAGCCGACCGGCGTGACGGAAGCCTTCAACGCCGATGTGGTGGCGGTGGCCAAGCGCCCGCTCAAGGCCGGCGAGACGCTGGATGGCGAAGGCGGCTTCACCGTCTGGGGCAAGCTCTTCCCCGCCGCCACCTCGCTGGCACGAGGCGGCCTGCCCATCGGCCTCGCCCATCACGTCACCCTCACCCGCGACATCGCGGAAGGCGAGATCGTCGGCTGGGCCGATGTCGAGGTGAAGGACAGCCCCGCCGTGCGCCTGCGCCGCGAAATGGAGCGGAGCTTCGCGAGCGCGGTCTGAGCGGCGGATTCTGCTAGACCTCCGCACGTCATCCCGGCAGCCGAAGCGGAAAGCCGGGATCGCGCTCATACTTCGCGGAAAGCGATCCCGGATTGACGCGCTGCGTCGTCCGGGATGACGCGCCACCCTTTCCCTCATGCCGGGGGCAGGCGCGGGGAGGATGCCCCTTCGATGGGAACGAGGCGCCTCTGGACATCGCGCCCGGCCACTCCTTCATGTTGCACCGCAGGGCGGATGAGGTTACGAGGGGGTACGAATCTGGACCCGGTGAAATCCCGGGTGGCTCTTCCGGCCGCCGATCCGCCGGACCACGCACATGCAGCGCCCGCCTTCGCCGCCCCTCGGGGCGGAAGCCCGCTCTTTTGCGAAAGACCTCATGACTCCCATTCAGAAGTACCGCCGCGACTGGACCGCCAATGTCTGCGGCGATGTCCTCGCCGGCATCGTCGTCGCCCTTGCCCTGATTCCCGAGGCCATCGGCTTTTCCGTCATTGCCGGCGTCGACCCCAAGGTGGGGCTGTTCGCCTCCTTCGCCATCGCCTGCGTCTCCGCCGTGGTCGGTGGCCGCCCGGGGATGATCTCCGCCGCCACCGCCGCCACCGCTGTGGTGATGGTCAGCCTCGTGCGCGACCACGGCCTGCAATATCTGTTCGCCGCGACCATCCTGATGGGGCTGATCCAGCTTCTCGCCGGCTTGCTGAAAATCGGCCGCCTGATGCGCTTCGTCTCGCGCTCGGTCATCACCGGCTTCGTCAACGCGCTCGCCATCCTCATCTTCATGGCGCAGCTGCCGGAACTAATCGGCGTGCCGGTCGAGACCTACCCGATGATCGCGGTCGGACTCGCCATCATCTATCTCTTCCCACGCCTGACGAAGGCCGTGCCCTCGCCGCTGGTGGCCATCGCCGCGCTCACGTTGTTCGCGTGGTGGAGCGGGATGGACCTGCGCACGGTCGGAGACCTCGGCGAGTTGCCCTCGGGCCTGCCGGTGTTCACGCTGCCGGCCGCGCCGCTCACGCTGGAGACGCTGCAGGTCATCCTTCCCTATTCGCTCACTCTGGCGGCCGTAGGCCTGTTGGAATCGCTGCTCACCGCGCAGATCGTCGACGACATGACCGACACGCCGAGCAACAAGAGCCAGGAATGCATCGGCCAGGGCACCAGCAACATTGCCTCGGCGCTGATCGGCGGCATGGGCGGCTGCGCCATGATCGGCCAGTCGGTGATCAACGTCACCTCCGGCGGGCGCGGGCGGCTCTCCACCTTCGTCGCCGGCGCCTTCCTCTTGTTCCTGATCCTGGTTCTCGATGACCTCGTGCGCATCATCCCGATGGCGGCGCTGGTGGCGGTGATGATCATGGTGTCGATCGGCACCTTCTCCTGGCGCTCGCTGCTGGAGCTGCGCAGTAACCCGCGCTCCTCGTCCATCGTCATGCCGGCAACGGTGATTACCGTGGTGGCGACGCATGACCTCGCCATCGGCGTGCTGGTCGGCGTGCTGCTTTCCGGCGTGTTCTTCGCCGGCAAGGTGGCGCGGCTCGTCAGCGTCGGCGAGGTGATCGACGCGGCGACCGGGCGCCTCACCTTCGTCGTCGAGGGACAGATCTTCTTCGCCTCCTCCGAGGCGTTCCTCGCCGCCTTCGACTTCGACACCCCGGCGCGGGACGTGGTGATCGACCTCACCCACGCGCATTTCTGGGACATCACGTCGATCGGCGCGCTGGACAAGGCGGTGCTGAAGTTCCGCAAGGCCGGCGCCCGGGTGGAGCTCATCGGATTGAACGAGGCGAGCGCCACCATGGTCGACCGCTTCGCCCTCCACGACAAGGCCGGAGCGCGCGTCGCGACGCCACACTGACGCGGCGGCGCCTCTGGACATCGCGCCCGGCCTCGCCTATCTCTGCGCCACGGTCTGCAGTTCACCGAGGCGTTGCCGCCCCGCAAGGGGAGCTAAACCTGCTCAATACCCGCACCCCGCACTTGTCCTTGTGCCCGGTCGCAAGACGGCAACCCCGACATTTCCTCGCGAAAGGGCACCAACGAGGATAAGTCATGTCGCGACTCCATCTGGCCTATGAGGCGCCGGATATCTCTGCGCTCGCCCGCACCCTGCATCAGGGCCTTGCCGCGCTCGACCGCCCGCCGGGCCATGTCGAACTGCTGAATCTGCTGGCGCGGGGCGCCGGTTACCGCAATTTCCAGCATTTGCGGGCCGACGCGCAGGCGCGCGGCCGGTTGTCAGCCGCCCCGCCCGAACCGCCGGCGCCGGCGGACCACACACGCTGCGAAAAGGCGCTGCGGCTGTTCGATCCGCAGGGCCGTCTGCTGCGCTGGCCGAAGAAGCGCAACCAGCAGATCCTCTGCCTATGGCTGCTGTGGTCGCGCCTGCCGAGCGGCGAGACCTTCCCCGAGCGGCGGATGAACGAACTGCTCAACGCCGAGCATCTGTTCGGTGACTACGCCCTGCTGCGGCGGGAAATGGTGGAATTCGGCCTGTTCCGCCGCACGCCGGACGGGCGGGAATATGCCCGCATCGAACGCGAGCCGCCTCCGGAAATGGCCAAGCTCGCCGCCCTGCTGCGCCAGCGCCGGGCCGCCGGCTGAGGCCCCCTCGCAGCCCCCATGCCCGGGCGTGACCCGGGCACCCGGAAGACTGGGAGGGCCTGCGCCAAGCCTGGGTCTTAGGCGCGTGGGGAAAGTCTGGATCCCCGGGTCAAGCCCGGGATGAGGCGCGGCAAGGCGCGGCAGCCCCTACCGCGTCGCCAGCACCCATTCGCGGGCGCGGGCTTCCGGGTTGGCGTTCAAGAGAATGTCGGTGACGACGGCGAGGCTGTCCGCCCCCGCCTGCCGCACGCCCGGGGCGCGCTCGATGGTGAGGCCGCCAATGCCGACCAGCGGCAGGTCGCCGATCCGCTTCTTCCACTGCGTCACCCGCTCCAGCCCCTGCGGCGCCCAGCGCATCTTCTTCAGGATGGTGGGGTAGACCGGGCCGAGCGCGACATAATCCGGCCCCGCCAGCAGCGCGGCTTCCAGCTCCGCCTCGTCATGGGTGCTGATGCCGAGCTTGAGCCCGGCGCGGCGCATCGCCGGCACGTCGGCCTCGGCAAGGTCCTCCTGACCGAGATGGACGAAATCGCAGCCGAGCTCGATGGCGAGCTTCCAGTAGTCATTGACGATCAGCTGCGCGCCATAGCGCGCGCACACCTCGCGCGCGGTGGCGATCTCGCGCCGCAGCTCGGCCTCGTCCATGTCCTTGGCGCGCAATTGCAGCAGCTTCACCCCCTGCGGCAGCAGGCGCGGCAGCCAGGAGGCGCGGTCGACGATGAGATAGAACGGATCGAGCTTCATCACGCACTCACGCTTGGTTTTCAGGAGCCGACAAAGGCCCGGCCCATTACGGGGGTGGACGGCGCCGCCATGTCGCGCACCTCCATCGGGTCGGCCAGCACCGCCTCGCGGCCGGCCGCGATGGCGGCAGCGAAGGCGCGGGCCATGCGCACGGGATCGCCGGCCTTGGCCACCGCCGTGTTCAAGAGCACGGCGTCATAGCCGAGTTCCATCGCCGCCGCCGCATGCGAGGGCACGCCGACGCCGGCATCCACCACCAGCGGCACGCCGGGGAAATGCGCCCGCATCGAGCGCAGCCCATAGGGGTTGTTGAGCCCGCGCCCGGAGCCGATCGGCGCGCCCCAGGGCATCAGCACCTCGCAGCCGGCGGAGAGCAGCTTCTCCGCCACGACGAGGTCTTCCGTGGTGTAGGGGAACACCTGGAAGCCGTCGCGCGAGAGGATGCGCGCCGCCTCCACCAGCCCGAACACGTCGGGCTGCAGCGTGTCGTCCTCGCCGATCACCTCCAGCTTCACCCAGGGCGTGCCGAAGAGTTCGCGCGCCATCTCGGCGGTGGTCACGGCTTCCTTCACCGTCTTGCAGCCGGCGGTGTTGGGCAGCACCTTCACCCCGAGATCGCGGATCAGCTGCCAGAAGCTCTGCCCCGCCTTCGCCGCGCCGGATTCGCGCCGCAGCGAGACGGTGACGATCTCCGCCCCCGAGGCGCGGATCGCCTCGGCAAGGATCGCCGGGGACGGGTATTGCGCCGTGCCGAGCAGCAGGCGCGAGGAGATTTCCGTGTCGTAGAAGGTCACCTTGTCGGTGCCGATGTCGGTCGTCAGGCCTGTCATCGCATCCATGGTTCATCCACCCTGCATGGGGGCGAGGATTTCCACCCGGTCGCCATCGGCGATCGGGGTCGCCATGCGGCGCGCGGCCCTCACCATGTCGCCATTCACCGCCGTCGCCACGATGGCGTCGGCGAGTTCGAGTTCGGCCAGAAGCTCCGCCAGCGTGGCGGCGTCGGTGCTGGCCGGCTCACCATTGACGATGATCTTCATCCATCACCTCCGGGAAATAGGCCCCGTCAAACGCCAGTTCCGCCGCCCGGCGCGCCAGAGCGGGGGCGGCGAGGAAACCGTGGCGGTAAAGGCCGTTCACATAGATCGTGTTGCCGCGCTTGCGCAGGCGCGGAAGGTTGTCCGGGAAGGCCGGGCGCACATCCGCGCCGATCTCGACGATCTCCGCCTCGCCAAAGGCGGGGTGCAGCGCATAGACCGCGCCGAGCAGCTCCAGCATGGAGCGCCCCGTCACCCGGCCGCGCTCGTCATTCTCGATCGAGGTGGCCCCGATCATGAAATGTCCGTCGCCGCGCGGAACGATATAGACCGGGATGCGCGGGTGCAGCATCCGCACCGGACGGCTGAGCGCCACCTCGGTGGAATAGAGCACCAGCATCTCGCCCTTCACCCCGCGCAGGTCGGCGAGCGTGTCGCGCGCCGCCAGCCCGCGGCAATCAACCACGAGGTCGGCCTCATCGGACGCGCCGGCCTCATCGTCCACCTCATCGAACCCATCGGCCTCGAAGCGGAAGGTAACCTGATACTCGTCGACCAGCCGCCGGGTCAGCGCCGCCAGCGCCTTGCGCGGCTCAAGATGCGCCTCGGTGGGGAAGAACAGCCCTTGGTCGAAACGGCCCTGAAGATCGGGTTCGAGTTCGCCGATCCGCGCTCCGTCAACCCATTCAAAATGCTCGGTTCTTCGCGAAAACCGCCGAAGATCGGCGAGATCGCGCGGCTGGGCCAGCACCAGCGAGCCCTCATTGGGCACATCCGGCACCGCCACCTGCCAGTAAGCCTTTGATTCCAAACCAAGATCGACGATCAACGGCTCCGCGCTCTCGCGCTCGCACCACGGCGCCAGCATGCCGCCGGCATACCAGGAACAGCCCTGCCCCGAACCGGGGCGGCGGTCCACCACGGTCACCTGCGCGCCGCGCAGCGCAAAGGCATGGGCGCAGGTGAGCCCGGCCACGCCCGCGCCGACCACCTTCACCCGCATGGCGTTGGCCGTGGGGTAAACCGTTGTCGTTTCAGTCGATTTCGTGTGAGGAGACACCATGCACTCCCTCCCTCCGCCAGTGTCAACTGGATCAGGTTCAAAGGGTCGCCATGCCGCGCGAACGCGCCGATGGCCTCTCAGCCTCCTGACGAGGCTCCCCTGGACGCTCTGGATATAGTCATTCAGCCGGCGAATGTCACCGGCGCTTGTCAATAATCCAACGGGCGCTCAGCCCCGCCGCGACATTGGCACCACATTGCTCGGCACCTTGCGCGTGGCCGCGACGATGGCGCGCTTCAGCGCCTCGCGGCTGAAGGGTTTGCCAAGGCGCGGCAGGCCGGCCTTGGCGTCGGCCGGCAGTTCGGCATAGCCGGTGCCGAGAACCACCGGCAGTTCCGGCCAGCGCTGCTCGATCACCGCCGCCATCTGCACCCCGGTCATGCCCGGCATCGCCTGGTCGGTGAGAACCACATCGAACACCTGGCCGGAATCGAGCAGTTCCAACGCTTCCCGCGCGGAGATCGCCTCGGTGACGACGCAGCCGAGGTCTTCCAGCATGGCGCCGGTGGCGGAGAGCACCAGCGGGTCGTCATCAACCACCAACACCCGCTGGGCGCCTTCGTCGCCATCCGGCACGCCGCTTTCATCCTCGACCTCAGCCGTGGAAGCCGGCCGCGCCACATCCGCGACGGGCAGATAGATCGTGGCGGTCGTGCCCTTGCCGGGCGTGCTGGAGAGCACGAGCCGCCCATCCGACTGGGCGGCGAGGCCATGGACCATGGCGAGGCCGAGCCCGGTACCCTTGCCCACGCCCTTGGTGGTGAAGAACGGTTCGGCGGCGCGTGCCAGCGTTTCCGCATCCATGCCGCTGCCGGTATCGGCAATCGACAGGCAGAAATAATGCCCCGGCTTCAGTCGCCCCGGCTCCACCACATCCTCGCCGACGGGCGCGGCGACGGTCTCCTCCCGCGCGGCAATGGTGATCACTCCACCGTCCGGCATGGCGTCGCGGGCATTCACCGCGAGGTTCAACAGAGCGAGTTCAAGCTGGTTGGCATCGACCCGCGCCAGCGGCAGTCCGAGCGGAAAGCGCGTCTCAATGCGCACCGCCGGGCCGATGGAACGGCGCATCATCTCCGCCATGCCGAGCACCAGTTCCGGCACATCCACCGCTTCCGGCTTCAGGTCCTGCCGCCGGGCAAAGGCGAGCATGCGCTGGGTCAGCGCCGCGCCGCGCTGCGCCGCCTGCATCGCATTGCCGAGCAGCGTCCGCAGCCGCGCATCATCCGGCGTGCGTTTGGCCGCGAGTTCGAGATTCCCCAGAACCACGGCGAGCAGATTGTTGAAATCATGCGCGATTCCGCCGGTGAGCTGGCCGACGGCTTCCAGCTTCTGCGCCTGGCGCAGGGCGTCCTCCGTGGCGCGCCGCTCGGTGACATCGACCAGACCGCACAGCGTGTTCGTGAGATTGCCGTCGGCATCGCGTTCCGCCACGGCGGACAGCACGCAGTCGAGCAGGCGCCCATCCTTGGCGACCAGCTTGTATTCCGCCTCCCGCAATTGCCCGGTTTCCAGCAGGCGCGGCCAGTGCTCTTCGGTGCGCCGGCGGGCGGAGTCTTCCGTCATGAAGTCGGTCAGCGGCCGCCCGACCACCTCCTCGCGCGGATAGCCAAGCAGGCTCAGCCAGCGATCGCTGACCTGCGCGATGCGCCCATCCGGCCCCAGAGAGTGCAGCGGCAGCGGCGTGTGACGGTAGAGATTGCGGTAGCGCTCCTCGCTCTCGCGCCACGCCCCGGCCTCGCGGTCGGCGAGCAGCGCGACGCGCCGATCATAGGCGGCGGCGAGCAGCAGAGCGATGAAAATGGCGAAGGTGGCGGCGGTCACCACCGCAACCAGCGAGGCCGCACCGATTCCCCCCGACACAGCCGCCCGCGCCGTCGCGGCGGCATCATGCGCGTCAGCATGGCCCGCGAAGGTGACCCCCATCATCGCGACATAGTGCATGCCGGCAATGCCGAAGCCGAGGGCCAGCGCCGCGATGGCGCGCTGAAGAACCGAATGGTGGCGGAAGGCGAGCCAGATGGCGACGGTGGAGGCGGCGATGGCAAGGACAATGGCCATGCCGACATGGATCATGTCGTAGCTCATCGAGCCCGGCATGCGCATTGCCGCCATGCCGGTATAGTGCATGCCGACAATGCCGAGCCCCATGAAAATGCCGCTGAGCAGTATTCCCTCGAAGCCGACGCCCGGCCGGCTCGCGCCGAACAGCGCCAGCGCGGTGGCGAACACCGCCAGCAGCAGCGAGGCGAGCGTCAGTTCGGCGCCGTAGGAAATCTCCATTCCCACATTGAGCGCGAGCATGGCGATGAAGTGCATCGCCCATATGCCGCCGCCGAGCACCACCGCGGCGGCGCCCAGCCAGACCAACCCGGCCGAGCGCGTGCGGGTCATGCGTCCCGCGAGATCAAGCGCGGTGTAGGACGCCGCGACGGCGATCAGGATCGACAGCGCCACCAGCGCGCTATTGTGGCTCCCGATGATGCTCATGATCGGCGTGTGTATCTCACCTTTTGCGCGGAAGGCACCTGTCGCGCACCCTCAGCCTCATGTCGGCGGCTTCAAGGTCTCAGGGCTTCAAGGCCCTCATAAGGCCTCAGAGATAGCCCATGAACCAAAGAATGAGAATAATCGGCAGCGGAATACCGAGCATCCAGAGAGCGGCACCTTTGAACATGAACAGTCTCCTTGCTTGTGCAGCAAGGGAACACCGCAGGGCCCTTATCGGTTCCATGCCCGCCAGGCCCGTTCGGGCCAATTCGCGTCTGTACCGGTGAACGATGTCCCCAGCTTCCTCTCGCCTCGCCCGCTACCTCCCCCCTCGCCTGCGCCAGTTGCCCGGACTGGTTCTGCCTGAACTGGCCATCCTGCTGGCCTTGCTCGGGGCGGCATTGGCTTTGCTCGGCTTTGCGTTCATCGCGGATGAAGTGGTGGAGGGCGAAACCCATGCCTTCGACCAGGCCATTCTCCTGGCCTTCCGCGCGCCCGGCGACCCGGCGGACCCGCTAGGGCCGGCGTGGCTCGAAATCGTCATGCGCGACGTGACGGCGCTGGGCGGTACGACGGTGCTCACCCTCCTCACGCTCATCGTCGCCGGCTTCCTCGCCATTGACGGCAAACGCGCGGCGGCTCTGTTCGTGCTGCTGGCGACCTCGAGCGGCGGCCTGCTCAGCTACGCGCTGAAACTGGGCTTCGAACGCCCCCGGCCGGACCTCGTCGCCCATCTCGTCGATGTCCGCACCCTCAGTTTCCCGAGCGGCCACGCCATGGGCTCGGCGATCACCTTTCTCACGCTCGGCGTCCTCATCGTCCGCACCGAGCGGAAGCGACGGGTGAAAGCCTATGCGCTCGCCGTGGCGGTCGGCCTCACTTTGCTGGTGGGTTTCAGCCGCATCTATCTCGGCGTCCACTGGCCGACCGACGTTCTCGCCGGCTGGTGCGCCGGCAGCGCCTGGGCGTTGCTGTGCTGGATCACCGTCCTGCTGCTGCAACGACGCGGAAAAGTGGAGAGCCCCAATGGCAACGGGTCGGAGGAGGCCAGCCCGCGCACGCCCCCCTCGTGACCCCCGCAAACCACCCGATGGCTTTCGCCGCGCGCTCGGCTATCATCACCTCAGGCCGCCGCAGAGCGCGCCAGCAAACGCAGGAGAAAGCGCATGAGCTCCACCGCACCGGAAGGTCATCTCATCCCGGGGATCGGCGTCATCGAGACCGTCGAATCCGACAACATCCTGCGCTGGGACGGCACCAATCTCTATGTCGAGCAGGATGTGTTCCATAATGGCCAGCTCGTGCACCGCCGCTACCGCAAGCGCGTGACCAAATCCGTTGCGCAAGCCATCGCCGCGATTCTGGCGCAGCACTAAGCGGCAGCGCCACTAGATTCGCGCCAGCAACCCACCGAGCAGCAAAAGCCCCTGCGGCCACAGGCCGAGCCGGGCAGCGGAGCCGATGTGGCCGAGTTCGCCCACATCGGCGATATCCGCGCCCCAGGCCTGCGCAAAGGCATGGGCCTGGCGCGGCGTCACCCGCGGATCATCCCGCGATGACAGGATCAAGGCGGGGTAAGGCAAAGGCGAGAGCGGCATGGGGCCGAAATTGCGCACGAGATCGAAGGAGGGGTCGGGGTCGTCGACATTGGTCGGCGCCACCAGCAAGGCCGCCGCCACCTTGGCGCGCGCCCGCTCCGGCTGCGCCGCCGTCCAGCGCACTACGGTGGCCACGCCAACCGAATGGGCAATGAGCACGACCCGGCGCGGCGCCGCTTCCACCGCCGCATCGAGCCGGTGGGTCCAGGCCCCGACCTCGGGCCGGCTCCACTCGGCCTGGATCAGCCGGCTGGAATTGGCAAAGGCGCCGAGCCAATGCGACTGCCAATGTTCGGCCGGCGCGTTCTCGCGGCCGGGAACGACGAGAAAATCGAAGGAGGCGAAATCGACCGCCATGCGCCCGCCCTCCTCAGCCCGGGATCAGAATGGCGAGGAGGACCAGCCCCAGCCCCAGCACGGACACGGACCAGACCGCCGAGCGCAGATAAGGCACGCCCATTGCATAAAGCGGCACATAGACGATCCGCGCCCCGAGATAGAGCCACGCGCCCCAGAGCGTGAGCGCCCCTTCCCGGCCGGCGACGTGAGCGATCAGCACCGCCGCAGCGAAAAGAGGAAGCGTCTCATAAAGGTTGGCCTGCGCACGCCGGAGCCGCCCGGTGACCACACCAACCGGCGGGCCAGGCTCGTCGCGCGGACCGGCATTGTAGTCGAGCCCCGTCTCCCGGTTGCGCCACATGGCCGGGAGCATCACCTGCACCACGGCGAGGACAAGAACCCAGGCGAGAAGGTTCAATTCGATCGTCATGCGAGGTCCCGTCGGATGAGAAAGCCCCTTGAGAGGCATCGCTATTCCTGCGCGATGCCCTACATTTAGCACATCATGGCCAAACAGAAGCAGATCAGGCGTCGCATGACCGACGGCCGCCCCCTCAGCCAGGTGGCGGCACTACCCTACCGTGTGACACCCGTCGGCGAGATCGAGGTACTCATCATGACCTCGCGGGAAACCCAGCGTGTGGTGATCCCGAAAGGCTGGCCGATGAAGAACCGCAAGGATTGGAAGTCCGCCGAGATCGAGGCCCGTCAGGAAGCCGGTGTGGTCGGCGAGGTCGGCCGCAAGCGGCTCGGCCAGTATCTCTACTGGAAGCGGCTCGACACCCATTTTGCGCTGGTGAAAGTGTCCGTTTATCCGCTCGCTGTGCGCCGTCAGCTCGCTGACTGGCCCGAGCGTCACGAGCGGGCGCAAGTCTGGCTGCCCGCCGAGGATGCCGCTCTGCTGATCGACGAGCCGGAGCTTGGCGCCATCCTGCTGGATTTTTCCCAGTCCCGGGCGGCCCGGCTGCTCGCCGCGGCGAAGCCGGCGCGGGCCGGGCGCCCGTCCCGCCGCGCGGAAGCCAGCGCTGGCTCCGCGGCAGGATGAACCGCCGCGGAGCGGGCTTTCGTCAATCGATGATCTGCACGACCCGGTTGGTGGCGGGGTCGACCAGCACGGTGCGCTCGTTTACGACGGTGTAGCGGTATTCCTGCACGCCGTATTCGGCGGGAACTTCGTAATAGCGGATGCTGCCCGGCGGCAGTTCCGTGCCGACCACGACCTCGCGCTCCACGCGGTAGGACGGGATGTTCTCTTCCACGACATAACCGCGGAAGCGCGACCGGCGCTCGTCGGAAATGCCCCCGACCACCGCGCCGGCGACACCGCCGACGACGGCCCCGACGGGCCCACCCACCAGCGCGCCGCCAACCGCACCTGTGGTCGCACCGGCAGCGGTGCCGGCGCCGTCCTGCGCATTCGCGGCCAAAGGCGCGGCCAGAACAAGCGAAGCCGCAATAATAGCATGTCGAATCATGGTAATTCTCCTGTCGCCCTGCCCCTTTGATTGGCGGGAACTCAACGCCGAAACTGGAAAGGCGTTCCAGTGTCGGGGAAGGCGACAGAAGACAGCGGCGGAATACCTTGGGGTGCTCTGCTGTTCAGGTTTCGGTGTCGGAAACGCGGCGGTCGCGCTGAAACAACCGGCCCCTCTCGGCGAACAGCACGCAGCCCAGGGCGGTGATCGCCAGGGCGGCGAAGCCCAGGGTCAGCGGCTGCGTGGTGCCATCGAAATTCTGCCCCAGCGCGAAGCCGGCGAGCGCACCACCCACCGTGCTGACGAAACCCAGCACGGACGACGCCGTGCCGGCCACATGCCCGACCGGCTCCATCGCCATCGAGTTGAAGTTCGACACCATGAGGCCGAAGCAGAACATCATCGCCCCCTGCAGGATGGAGAAGCTCCAGATGCTCTCGATCCCGGCCAGCACGATGGCGGCATGCACAAGCGTCACGGTGAGGTAGCCGCACAGCGCCGCATGTGACACGCGCCGCATGCCCAGCCTCTCGACGATGCGGGCATTGAGCAGCGAGGAGGCGGCCATGAACACGGCGATCAGCGCGAAGATGAGCGTAAAGAACTCCTCGGCATCGAAGGCGTCCGCGAACACCTGCTGCGCCGAATTGATGAAGCCGAACAGCCCACCCATCGCCATGGTGATGGCCAGCGTGTAGCCGACCGTGATGCGGCTGCGGACAATCAGCCCGAACGCATGGGATATGCCGGCGAAGGAGATGGGCGAGCGGTCTTCCGCGTGCAGCGTTTCCGGCAGCCGCGCCAGCGTCCAGATGAACAGAACTGCTCCGAACAGGCAGAGCATCAGGAAAATGCCGCGCCACGGCGCGACCAGCATGATCGCCTGGCCGATGGAAGGCGCCACGATCGGCACCGACAGGAAGACGAGGAAGGCCAGCGACATCACCCGCGCCATGTGCGAGCCGGAATAGCAGTCGCGCACGATGGTGATGGCGAGAATGCGCGTCGCCGCCGAGCCCACGCCCTGCAGCACCCGCGCCGCCAGCATCACCCCCAGCGTGCCGGCGAACACCGCGCCGATGGAGGCGAGCGTATAGACCGCGAGGCCGAACAGCAGCACGCTACGCCGCCCGAAACGGTCCGCCAGCGTGCCATAGAACAGCTGGGCGCCGCCGAAACCGAGCAGATAGGCGGTGATGACGAGCTGGGTGTGGTTCGCCGTGTCGATGCCGAGCGACTCGCCGATCTCCGGCAGCGCCGGCAGCATGGAATCGATGGCGATGGCATTGGTGGCCATCAACCCGGCGATGAACAGCACGAATTCCCGGAAACCCATTCCCGGGTGCGGAGAGCCGGCGGGCGGACGCTCCGGCGTGGAGAGGGGGGAGGACATAGGCGATCCAATGCGGCAGGGCCGCCCCGATCAACGAACGGGCGGCGGCGGGTAGCGGACCTCGCCTTAACGCGCGGCACCGATGCGGCCTATAGGCTGAAAGACACAGACGGGTGAATTCCGCCGTGCGTTGGCGACAAAAGCAGCAACCGCAAGGCTTTCCTGCTGGCGTCAATAAATCTGATGGATATCATCAATGCGCCGGCGGCGGCCTGCCGGCGCCGCGCACCGCGTCGGGCGGGGGCGCGATCGGGGAGCATGCGCATGTTCGATCCGACCACGTGGACGGGTTTCCACACCTGGCTCAGCCTCATCGCCATCGCCACCGGTTTCGTCGTGATGGCGGACCTTATCGCCGGCCGCGCCCGGCGGGGCTGGACGGTGGCCTTTCTCGTCACCGCCTTCGCCACCAGCGCTACCGGTTTCGGCTTTCCCTTCAACGGCGTGCTGCCCTCGCACATCGTCGGCGCCATCGCTCTGGCGGTGCTCGCCGTCACCGTGCCGGCGCTCACCCATTTCCACCGGGCCGGACGATGGGGCCTCGTCTATGCCATCGGCATTGTCGCCAGCCAGTGGTTCCTGGTCTTCGTCGCCATCGCCCAGGCCTTCGCCAAGGTTCCGACGTTGAAGGCGCTGGCGCCCACCCAGTCGGAACCGCCCTTCGCCATCGCGCAGGGTGTGGTCCTGCTGCTGTTCGTGCTGGCCGGCGTCGCGGCGGCGCGCGGAAAGAGGCCGCCCGCCGCCCTCCCCGCCTGAGGTCAGAACTGCGGCGGCGCCAGGTCGAGCGGCGGCGCGTCGAATTGCGGGATGTTCAGCTCGATGGTCGAAGGGTCCACGGTGGAGGGCGCGCTGATCCAATAGGTCACCGCCTCCGGCCACAGGATGACCACGACCACGAGAACGAGCTGCATCAGCAGCCACGGGATCGCGCCCCAATAGATCTGCGAGGTGCGGATCGACTTCGGCGCGATGCCGCGCAGGTAGAACAGCGCGAAGCCGAAGGGCGGGTGCATGAACGCCGTCTGCATGTTCACGCACAGCAACACGCCGAACCAGACGAGATTGATGTCGAGCTTCATCGCCACCGGCACCAGCAGCGGCACGATGATGAAGGCGATCTCGAAGAAATCGAGGAAGAAGGCGATGAAGAAGATGAACACGTTCACGAAGATCAGGAATCCGACCTTCCCGCCCGGCAGCTGGGCCAGCAGGTGCTCGATCCACAGCGCGCCGTCCATGCCCTGAAAAACCAGGCTGAACACGGTGGCGCCGATGAGAATGAACACCACCATCGAGGTCAGCCGGGCGGTCGAACCCATGGCCTGGCGCAGCAGGCTCCAGCTGAGCCGTCCGTGCAGCGCCGCCAGCGCAATCGCGCCGACCGCCCCCATGGCGCCCGCTTCCGTCGGCGTGGCGAGGCCCATGGCCAGCGTGCCGAGCACCAGCAGGATCAGCACGATGGAGGGCACCATGCCCCACAGCACCTGCCGCACCAGCGGCCAGCCGCCCTCCCCGCGCGCCTCCGGCGGCAGCGGCGGCATGTGCTGCGGCTTGAACAGCGACAGCACGAACACATAGGCGAGGAAGATCAGCACCTGCAGCAGCGAGGGGCCGATGGCGCCAAGATACATCTCGCCCACCGGACGGCCGAGCTGCTCGGCCAGCACGATCAGCACCAGCGAGGGCGGGATCAGCTGGGTGATGGTGCCCGAGGCCGCGATGACGCCGGTGGCGAGGCGCTCATTATAGCCATAGCGGATCATCACCGGCAGCGAGATCACCCCCATGGCGATGACCGAGGCCGCCACCGTGCCGGTGATGGCGCCGAGGATGGCGCCGACGATGATCACCGCATAGGCCAGCCCGCCCGGCACCTTGCCGAACAGCTTGCCCGTTCCTTCCAGCAGGTCCTCCGCAAGTCCGCAGCGTTCGAGGATCGCCCCCATGAAGGTGAAGAACGGAATGGCGAGCAGCAGGTCGTTGGAGATGATGCCGTAGAAGCGGAACGGCAGTGCCTGCAGGAAGCTGAAGGTGAAATGGTCGGTCAGTATGCCCAGCGTGCCGAAAAACAGGCCGACCGCGACCAGCGAGAACGCGACGGGAAAGCCGGCCAGCATGAAGCAGATCATGCCGGCGAACATCAGCGGGGGCATCACGCCATAGGAGAACATGCGGGGCTCGCGCGTCGGATGAGGGGCCGGAACAGCGGGGTGTCGTGCCGCTCCTACTGGAGCGGCTTCTCGTAGTCGGTCGAGATGTCGAGCACGCCCGACAGCGCGGCGATGCGCTTGATGAGTTCGGAAAGCCCCTGCACGGTGAGCAGCGCGAAGCCGAGCGGCAGCAGCAGCTTGGCCGGCCACAGGATAAGCCCGCCGGCATTTTGCGAGACTTCGCCGGCCTCGAAAGACTGCCAGAAGAAGGGGAAGCTCAGCCAGGTGAGATAGAGGCCGGCGGGGATGAGCACCAGCAGGAAGCCCAATGTGTCGATCCACAGCCGCACGCGCGGCGACACCGCCATGTAGACGAGATCGACCCGCACATGCTCGTTGCGCTTGAGCGCATAGGGGGCGCCCAGCAGCACCACGGCACCGAACAGATACCACTGCACTTCCAGCAGGCCGTTGGTGGAATAGCTGAAGAGATAGCGCACCGTGGCATTGCCGGCGCTGACGAGGCAGGCGAACAGCACGCAGTAATCGGCGATACGGCCGAACTTCTCGTTGAACCCGTCAACGAAACGGCTGAAGGCGAGAAGCCCTCCCATCCTATCCCCCCGAACTGGCCGGCTGTTCTGCTTGGGCCGGGGCGCCCCCATCGCCGCCCCCGCCGAGGACGGCAAGATAGACCATCGTCTCAGCCAATTTAACCCGCCTTGTCGCGGCGAGCGCCGACAGCGTCTCTGCCCTTGCGGCAGCGAAGCGGGGTCGCGCCGGCTCTGGCGGATTTCCCAAGTCGGCGCGGCGTGTTATCCCGCATGTCACTTTGCCGCCATCTTTCACGAAAGCTCCCATGACGCTCGGCGCGCTCCGCCTTCCACTCGGTATCTGCGCGTTCATTCTCGCGGCCGGGGCGATTTATCTCGCACGCTCCGTGGTGGCGCCGGTGGCGTTCGCCCTGTTCATCATCGCCCTTGTCTGGCCGCTGCAGCAGCGGTTGCAGCAGCGTGTTCCAGCCCTGCTGGCGATGATGGTGACGCTGGTCCTCACCATTCTCGCGCTGGCCCTGCTCGGCTATGTCACCATCTGGGGCTTCAGCCAGGCCGGCCGCTGGCTCATCGCCAATGCCGGGCGCTTCCAGGCGATCTACAGCGAGACGGCGGCGCAGTTGGAGGAAATGGGGCTCTATTCCGCCGGCATGCTGGCCGACACCTTCAACGCCAGTTGGCTGATCGGCACGTTTCAGGGGCTGGCCGGACGGCTGAACGGCATGCTCGGCTTCGGCGTGGTCACGCTGATCTTCGTCATGCTCGGCCTGCTGGAGGTCGACATCGTCCGCACCAAGCTGGTGGCGGAGGCGGGCGACACCGGCCGTCGCCTGGTACGGGCCAGCGCGGCGACGGCGGCGAAGTTCCGCACCTATATGATGGTGCGCACGGTGATGAGCCTGCTCACCGGCCTGTTCGTCTGGGCGCTGTCCGCCGCCATGGGGCTCGATCTCGCGCTGGCCTTCGGCGTCATCGCCTTCGCGCTCAACTACATCCCGTTCATCGGCCCGCTGGTGGCGACGCTGCTGCCCACTTTCTTCGCCCTGGCGCAGTTCGGCGCCTGGGAAACGGCGGTGGCGGTGTTCCTTGCCATGAACGTCATCCAGTTCTTCAGCGGCAGCTATATCGAGCCGCGCGTGGCCGGAAAGGCGCTCGCCATCTCGCCCTTCCTCGTGTTGTTCGCCGTGTTCTTCTGGGCGTTCATGTGGGGCCTGTCCGGCGCCTTCATCGGCGTGCCGCTGGTCATCGCCGCCCTCACCTTCTGCGAGGAAAGCGAGGGAACACGCTGGATCGCCCGACTGCTGTCCGGCCGCGAGGAACCCGAGGTCCGCTCATGAGCACGGTTTTCAAGGTTTTGCGCAGGGTCCTCAAATGGGCCGGCGTGCTGGCGCTGGTGCTGTTCGTCGCCTTTCTCGGCTCGCGCGTCTGGTTCGCCCAGAGCGGCGCGCCGCTGGAACCCTGGCACACTTTCGTGCCGGAGGAGATGAGCGTCGCCGAGCTCGACAAGGCCGACTGGCGCGCCTACCTCGCCCGCGAGGACAAGCTGTTCGCTGACGTGACCCGCGAAGTCGTGCAGCAGCTGCCGGAGGAGGACCGCGTTCCCTCCAACCGCTATTTCGCCGGCAGCGTGGTCTACCCGCCCCATCTCTCGCACGATTTCAACCGCTCCTATGAGCTGGTGCCGGAAGGCGCGCCGGTGGGCGTCGTCGTGCTGCTGCACGGGCTCACCGATTCGCCCTACAGCCTGCGCCATGTCGCCCGGCGCTATCTCGCCAACGGCTTCCTCGTCATCGCCCCGCGCCTGCCCGGGCATGGCACGGTGCCGGCGGGGCTCACCGCCGCCGAGTGGGAGGACTGGCTGGCCGCCACCCGCCTCGCCGTGCGCGAAGCCGCCGCCCGCGCGCCGGGCAAACCGCTGGAAATCGTCGGCTTTTCCAATGGCGGGGCGCTGGCGCTGAAATACGCGCTCGACGCGCTCAGCGACGACAAGCTCGTCCGCCCGGACCGGCTGGTGCTGATCTCGCCGATGATCGGCATCACCCGCTTCGCCCGCTTCGCCGGGCTGGCGGCGCTGCCGGCCTGGCTGCCGGCCTTCGACAAAGCGGCGTGGCTCGGCATCGTGCCGGAGTTCAATCCGTTCAAGTACAACAGCTTTCCGGTGAACGGCGCCGTGCAGTCGCACCGTCTCACCCGCGCGCTGCAAGCCTCCATTACCGCCGAGGCGCGGGCCGGGCGACTGAAGGATCTGGCGCCAACGCTCACCTTCCAGTCGGTGATGGACTTCACCGTGTCCACCCGCGCCATCATCGACGCGCTGTACGGCCAGCTGCCGGCCAATGGCAGCGAACTGGTGCTGTTCGACATCAACCGCAACACCAAGCTCGGGCCGCTGCTGCGCGCCACCTCCTATTCGGCGCTGCTGCGCCTGCTGCCCCCGCTGCCGCGAACCTTCCGCACTGTCATCATCACCAATGAGGATGCGGGCTCGGACCAGGTGATCGAGCACGCCATCCCCGCCGGCAGCAGCGAGGAGACGGTGCGTCCGCTGGGCCTGTTCTACCCGTCCGATGTCTATTCGCTGTCCCATGTCGCCCTGCCCTTCCCGCCGGAGGACGGGCTCTATGGCTCGCACCCCGATCCGAAGGATGATTTCGGGCTTGAGCTCGGGGCCATGGCCGTGCGGGGCGAGCGGGGGGCGCTGATCGTCAGCCTCGATGCGCTGGTGCGCATGTCGTCGAACCCGTTCTTCTCCTACATGAATGACCGCATCATGCCCCCTCCGCCCGCGAGCACGCCACCGGAGCCGGAAACCGCGCCCGCTCCCTGACGCGCGAGAGGCCCGCCTCTCGCGCGGACGACTCGCCTTTGACACGGTGCCGCGCTAATGCTGGCGCTCGGCACAGGCAAGGGCCTGCGGAGGCTGAATGCGTCTCGTCATCGTTGCGTTGGCACTCGCCTTGTGCGCGGGATGCTCGAACCGGCCGGTGGGCGTGCTCACCCCCGTCGAGGCCGCTGCGCCCGACACCACCAAGGTCGACCTGCTCGTCGCCACCACGCGCGAGGCCTCCACGGATGCCGGCATCCTCTACACCGGCGAGCGCGGCGCGGGCGTGTCGCTCGACGCTTTCACCGTCTCGATCCCGCCGGACAGCCGCCGCCAGATCGGCGAAGTGCAGTGGCCGCGCCGCCTGCCGCCCAACCCGGAAACCGACTTCGCTACGCTCTCGGTGAAGCCGCTGCCCAATGTGAAGGCCGCGAAAGGCTGGCTCGACAGTCATCTGCCGCCGAGCCGGCGGGTGCTGATCTTCGTCCACGGCTTCAACAACCGCTTCGAGGACGCGGTCTACCGCTTCGCCCAGATCGTGCATGATTCGGGATCGGAAGTGGCGCCGGTGCTGTTCACCTGGCCCTCCCGCGCACGGGTATTCGACTATCTCTTCGACCGCGAAAGCACCATCTTCTCGCGCGACGCCTTCGAGGAGACGGTGTGGCAGGTCGCCAGCGACCCGCGCGTCGAGGACGTGACCATCATGGCCCATTCCATGGGCGCGTGGCTGGCGATGGAAAGCCTGCGGCAGATGGCGATCCGGCGCGGCAAGCTGCCGGCCAAGATCCGCAACGTCATCCTCGCCTCGCCCGATGTCGATGTCGACGTGTTCGCCTCGCAATGGCGGGCGCTGAACGGGCCGCAGGCGCGCTTCACCCTGTTCGTGTCGCAGGACGACCGGGCGCTGCAGGTCTCGCGCCGCATCGCCGGCGGCGTGGATCGGCTGGGGCTGATCGATACCCAGAAATACTACGCCGATCTGGAGAAATCCGGCATCGTGGTGATCGATCTCACCGCCATGCGCGGCGGCGATTCACTCAATCACGGCCGCTTCGCCTCCTCGCCGGAAGTGGTGCAACTCATCGGCCAGCGGCTGGTGAACGGGCAGACCGTCACCGATTCCGAAATCAGCCTCGGCGACCGCATCGCCGCCGGCGCCATCGGTGTCGGGCAGACCGTCGGCAGCGCCGCCGGCCTCGCGCTCAGCGCGCCGATCGCCGTCATCGACCCGAAGACGCGGCGCACCTATCAAGGACAGGTCGAGCGCTTCGGCCAGACGCTCAGCGAGACGGTCGAGGACCCGGCGGCGGACTGAACCGCCGCTTCAGCGGGCGAGAAAGCCGATCGCCGCCGCATTGATGATGTCGATGAAGAACGCGGAGACCAGCGGCAGGATGATGAAGGCGCGGGGCGAAGGCCCATGCGCCTTGGTCACCGCCGTCATATTGGCGATGGCGGTCGGCGTCGCCCCGAGGCTGATGCCGGTGAAGCCGGCGGAGATCACCGCCGCCTGATAGTCGCGCCCCATGGCCGGGAACACGACGAAGACGATATAGGCCACCGCCGCCACCGTCTGCACCGCCAGCACCAGCACCAGCGCGAGGCCCAGCCCGCCAATGCTCCACAGCTGCATGCTCATCAGCGACATGGCGAGGAAGATGTTCAGCGCGAGATCGGAGACCAGCGCCAGCGCCCGCGTCCGGGTGGGCCAGGCGAGGCGCGGCAAGAGGCGCGGCACGGTGTTGGTGAGCACGATGCCGACCAGCAGGCACACCACGAACATGGGCAGCTTCAGCCCGGTCCACTCCACCGCCCCCTCAAGCCCGAAGGCGATGAGGATCGCCACGTTGAGCACCAGCACGGTGCGCAGCAGGCTGATATGGCTGATGTCGTCGTCGGCCCGCTCGTTCACCGGCTTGGGCAGGCCGACGATCGCCTCCTGGCCAGGCTCGCTTTTCAGCTGGTGGCGGGTAATGAGATAGCGGGCGATGGGGCCGCCGGCGAGGCTCGCCAGCACGAGGCCGAGCGTCGCCACGGCGATGCCCACTTCCAGCGCATTGGCGACGCCGAAGCGCTCGGCGATCAGCGGCGCCCAGGCGATGGTGGTGCCATGCCCGCCAATCAGCGAGGCCGAGCCGAGGAACACGGCAAGCCCCTCCGGCAGGTCGAGCAGGCTGACGGCACCGAGGGCGATGAGGTTCTGGATGACGAGATAGAGGACGGTGAGCGCGAGCAGGACCAGCAGTGGCCGCCCGCCGGCCAGAAGATCGTCCAGCCGGGCATTGAGGCCGATGCCGGTGAAGAAATACAGCAGCAGCATGTCCCGCGCGGCGAGATCGAACACGATGGCGGTATCGAAGACCCGGTAGGCGATGAGGGTTGCTAACGCCGCCAGCAGCCCGCCGGTCACCGCCTCCGGAATGTTGAATCGGCCGAGCGGCGGCAGTGCCCGGTTGATGCCGGAACCGGCGAAAAACACCACGATGGCGATGGTGAAGGTGAGGAGGCCGGACACTTCGATCGCTGACATGGTTCTCCGCCTCGGCGCCCTCAGGCACCCTTTCTGCAAAACACCTCACCGCGCGGCGCCCGGTCAGCGCCCTAGGTGCCACCCCGGTGCCGGCCATGGCAAGCCGGGCCGCGCCTCACACGCCGTCGAGCAGCGCGTCGAGATCGACCGAGGAGCGTTTGCCGATATTGTCACCGTCGGCCTTGAGAAAAGCGTCGGCCGCCTTGCGCCCCTCCTCCCGCAGCATGGCGAGGAATTCGCGTTCGGCATTCAGCTTGGAGGAATAGCCGAGTTGATCGACCACGCCGTTGGGCACGACATGGATGCGCATCCGCGCCCAGTGCGCGCCCTCGCAATTGCCGGGATCGGCCACCTGCCGCAGCAGGGCGATCATGCGCAGCTCCTTGATCAGCACGGAATTGAACGAGACTTCGTTCAGTCGGTTGAGGATTTCATAGGCGGTGCGCGGCGTGCCGGGCCGTTCCACCGGGTTGATCGGGACGAGGATGGTGTCCTCCGATGCGAGTTCGCGCACCAGCGGCGTCATGGTCGGGTTGCCGGAATAGCCACCGTCCCAATAGCTGTCGCCGTCGATTTCCACCGCCTGGAACAGGGTGGGCAAGCACGCGGAGGCAAGCAGCACCTCCGGCGTGATCTCGGCATTGCGGAAAACGCGCCCCCGCCCGGTGCGCACATTGGTGGCGGTGATGAACAGCTTGATCGGCGAGGCGCGCAGCCGCTCGAACTCGATCACCTTCTCCAGCACGGCACGCAGCGGGTTGGCGCCGGTGGGGTTGAGATCATAGGGCGAGTAAAGCCGCGACATCAGGTCGAGGGCGACGAAGAGCGGCGAATGGTCCAGCGTCCAGCGCCCAAGCAGCACGTCGAGCGGACCGCGCTGAAACGGGCTGAAGCGCGCCGCCTCGGCGACATTGTGCCAGAAGGCGTCGAGCGCCGCCCGTGCGCCCTCCCGCCCGCCAGCGGCGTAGCCATCCGCCAGCACCGCCGCGTTCATCGCCCCGGCGGAGGTGCCGGAAACACCTTCGATGCTGAGCCAGTCTTCTTCCAGCAGCCGGTCGAGCACACCCCAGGTGAAGGCGCCATGCGAGCCGCCGCCCTGCAGGGCCAGTTCGACCCGCACCGGGCCACGCGCCAAAGCAGGCGCCTGTCCTGCTTCTGGCTCATGCGCCGCGCTCGGCTGAGACCGCCGCCGGCCGCCCTGTCGTGGCTTGCGGGCGGTGGTCGAGCCAGATGCCGTTGCAGGAGACGGGATCTTGGAGGGCATGGGCGCGCCTTCTGGAACCGGGGGCGGGCACCGTAGCGGCCGGAATGCTGCGTCGCAACATCAGGGGAATGACCGACGGCCTCATCCCAAGGTCAACAGTTGCCCCTGCCGCATCTCCAGCCCGCCCTGCACCCGCACCAGCAGCGCGGCCACGCGATCTGTACGAACAGCCGGATAGAAGTCGACAAACGGATCATCGGTCACGCGCATATAGGAGAAAGGCCCGCGCCGTCATCGCCAACAGGAAAGCCGCGAGCAGGAGCAGCAGCAGGTTGTCGCGGCGCCACGCGGCGAACCAGAGGGAGACGAGCCCCTCACTGTACAAGCGCCCGCAGGAAGCCGACGAGCAGCGCCGCATCGACGGCCTGCCGGTTCACGGGGCACGCCCCGGGCCGCTGAACATGCCTCGGCCTGCGATCTGCCGGCCAGCCCAGAGCGGCAGGCGCAGCAGCGGATAGAGAAAGAACAGGTAGCGCGGCAGCGGCAGTTCCATCACATCCTGGCCGTTCACCCCCCAGCGCAGGACCTCGCTGCCGATGTGCGCCGGCCCGCACGCGACCGCGTGCAGCATGGGCAGTAGCAGCACCTGACGCAGCGAGGTCTGCGGGTGGCTGGCGCCGAGAGAGGCATGGCAAAGCCCGCGCATGGCCCGTTGCAGCGGCGCTTCGACCGCACCGACCAGCGCGGCCGGCACCGGCAGCGCGAACAGGTCGCGGCACAGGCCATAAGCCAGCAAGGCGGCCGGCCCCGCCCCCCGACCTTCGGCGTGGCGATAGAGCCGCAGCCGCTCCGCCTCCGCTTGCCCCGCCAGCAGCGCATGAAGATCGGCCAGCCATTTCAGCCGAAACCAGCCGCTCCGCACGCCGTGGACGCAGAGATAGGCGAATTCATCGTCGGGATGAAAGCCGCGAATCGGCACACCGCCGAGGTTCGCGCGCTTGGCCGCCCCCGCCCGAAGCGGACCGAGGGGCAGCAGCCGACGGTTCTCGGTCAACCGCCAATGCGGCTCCAATTGCACGCCGCGCGCCGGATCGGCCATCACCGCCTCGATCTGGAAGTCTCGCAGCGCGTCGATCTTGGCCGCCGTCAAGGGCGCGGCGGGGAAGACCGGCTGGTAGCCTTCCCCGGCGAGCAGGGCGAAGGTCGCCGCGAGGTCCTCCGGCGGCACCAGAAAGTCGATGTCCTTGCCGTGCTTGACTGCGAGCGAGCCATAGGCCCGCTGCCCGACCAGCGCGCCCTTGAAGAAGATCACCTCGATTCCGGCGGCGTCGAACAACTGCTGGAGACGGATGGTGGCGGCGACGAGGGCGAGATTGCGCCGCGCCAGCGCCTGAGCCTGCCCGGCGATCGCTTGCCGAACGGGCTCCGGCACGACATCGGGAAGGTGCCCGAGCCCGGCATGGACGAGACCCGGCACACGGTGCCGCTCCACCAGACGCAGGAACAGCTCCCAATTCACCATCCGGTCGGGGGCGGCGATAAGCGAGGCAGAGACGCCTTGTGGAGCCGCCGCGGCACAGGCGCGCCGAAGCAGATCGAAGGCTGCCAAAGCCTCCGCCGCGGATGGTCGCAACGCTCCGCCCATGCCTGCCCCACCGCCTCGCATCTATGCCCCAGACGCCTAACGGGTGCGCCGGTGACGGAACGGCATATCACGGTGAGGTCGGGGATGTCAGACATGCGTGGGACGGCGGCGCGTCCTCAGAGCTTCATGATGAAATGCAGCGGCATGAAGGGCGGCAAATGGGCGGTATCGTGCGTCTTACAGTCGATCAACTGCGATCCCGGAGCGACGACATCGAAGGCTTCGCCGTCGGCCTTCCGGTACGCCTTGAGCGGCATTTGATGCTTGATGTCATGGTTGTGGCTCGCTGTCCCGCCTGCCTCCCTGAACTTGAACCAGCCCCCGTCGGCTCCGACCGGGAACTTGGCCCGCATGTTCGGCGTGCCGTTGTTACCATCGCAGAGCGCCCAGCCTTCTGGCGGCCGCGCCGGGTCGCCTGTCCACATGAGGATCACTCCACGCGGCACCGCCCCCGGCCCGCTGATGCCGCCCGGCACCTCGACCGGCCCGGTGACGGTAAGCCCGCCCGCCACCTTCACCGCGCTGGTAACGCTGAGCTCGCCCGCCACCGTCACCGTGCCGCCGGCCCCGGAGATCGGCTGCGACAGGGTGAGCGGCCCCTTCACGGTCAGCGACGTATTGAGCGTGGTCTTTCCGTCAGTGGTGATTTCCAGCGACGATTCGGTCTGGCCGACACAGGTGAGCTTGAGGTCGTCATCGTCCTCCTGACTGACGCGGGTCAGTCTCCATTTCGGCGTCACGGTCCGGTCGTTCATGGCGGTATCCTTTCATGCCTGTAGGTGCAGCGAAGGCGCATCAGGGTTTCGACCAGACGGACTTGCCTTGCGCATCGTCGATCCGCACCGTGCCTTCATCGGTCACGCGGACAACAACGCCGCCATCCTTGTAGGTATTGGAGGCGAAGGTCGGCTTGCTTTCCTTGGTGTACATGACGAAATTGCCGTCGGACTGCATGCGCGCCTCGACGCCAAGCGCGTCCGAATTCTCCTGCTTAGCCACCCAGATCGGTTTGGGCTGGGCCTTGTCCTTCATGTCCAGCAGCTTGAGCTTGTCATCCTCCATCAGCATCAGGACGTAGCGCCCGGACGGTGACGCGATGCCCTGACCCTTGACCAGGAACTGATCGGCACGCAGTTCCCTCCCCACATTGGCGAGGCCACCGCGCCCGCCATAGATGATGTAGGCGAGGGCGTACCAGGGCGGACGGATGTCGATCGGTTTGCTAAGGCCCTTCGAGCCGACCTCCACATCCCGGCCGACGCTGCGCGACAGCCCATAGGTGTCGCCATCGATGATCGGCCGGGCGGCGATGAACTGTTTCAGGTTCAACATCTCTTCGCTGGGCAGGTTCTCCACCTTGAGCACGCGCGTGGCGGAACCGCCGCTGGTGCGAACCTGCGCATAGTCGGCGTAGCGGGGATCGTGGCCGACGATGAACCTGCCGCGCAGGTCGGGGACCGGGTCGCCATTGGCGAACCAGCCGACGCCGTTGCACAGATGCCAGCCCTCCGGCAGCTTCGCCGGATCTCCCGACCACATGAGGATGGCGCCGACCGGCACCGCCCCCAGGCCGACCAGCCCCTTCTCCGCCTCGATGCTGCCGCTGGCCTTCGCGTCGCCGGTGACGGAGAGGCCGGAATGGGCCATTGCCGGCCCCTCCATGAGCAGGGGACCGGTGACGGCCAGCGAGGTGTTGAAGGTCGCCCGACCATCGGCCGTCACCTCCACCTTCGGCGTGCTTTCCCCGTCCAGCGTCAGGCTGAGGCTGCCCGTATCGCTGTCGATCTGCCGGACCCGGGTCAGGGTCCATGGCGGGGTGACGGTATCGCTCATCTTGCTGTTCCTTGCTGAGGATTGCCGCCCTGCGGCAATCGTGCTGCGGGGCTCAAGGGCTCGGCACGGGAATCGGCTCGATCCGAACGGTTTCGCAGGAGTCGAGACTGGTGGTGGTGTCCCACTTGCCCGCGCCCAGATGCGCCTTGGACACGTCGGTCTTTCGGTCGGCACCTCTGCCGACCAATTCGAAGGGGCGATCGGGGTAGAACAGCGTGAATTCGCTGACCACCATTGGGACGGTGCTGGTGACGCCCTTGGCGGTGCAGGTCACCATCTCCGAGCGCTCACCCGTCTTCGCCAGTTCGGTGCGATTTTCGGTTTTCCAGTTGCGCGCCTCGCGGGTGCGGGTCGTCACCTTGGCGCCCAGCACGAGATAGGGAAGGCTGGCGGCGCGGGTATTCTCGAAATAGTCGGCAGCGAACAGGCGCGGGCTCTCGACCGTCAGGCTGAGGCGGTCGCCGTTTGCCTTCATCAGCCAAAGGCGGGGCTCGCCGTCGCCACGATAGGCCGCAGCGGCGCCGGCGCTGCCGGTCAGCCCGAACGAGCCCTGCTGCCATTCATTGGTCTGCGGGTTGTAGGCGAGCCCCGCCCCCAGCCCGACGATGACGCCGCCCACATTGGTCACCGGCCCCGCCGACAGCGCGGCCGCCCATTCCTTCCCCATCTCTTTCGCCGGCATGGGATACTCGATCTCCACCGCCTCCCGGGCGGCCGTCAGCCGCGCCGGAGAGCCGCTGGCCCGGGCCTGTGCCAGCCTCTTGGCGCTATCGGGGCTTGCCTCGAAGCGCAGCGTTTTGCCGTTGATATCGTTGATCAGGAACAGGAACTCGTTGTCGGTTCCAAACCCGTCCACCAGGTGCCAGCCATAGTTCGGGCTCAGTTCGATACTGCTGAGCGCGGGCTCGGTGCGCCATCCGGCCTTGCCGGTGCGCATGTCGCTTTCGACGATCGAGAACGCCCTGACCGTGGAGCGTGCATTGAGGCTACCCGTCCGATCGACCGGGCCGATCTGCACCTGCACGAACAGCCGCCCGCGCAACATGCCCAATTGGTAGTCCCGACGCTGGGCGGCCGTGGTGTTGATCGGGTCGTCGGTCAGCGTCACGGGATAGGAGGCGACCTGCTCGCGCGGCGAGAGCAGCGTCAGCTCGGCATAGGCGGGGCGGCCGGGCACGGGCGTGTCGATCTGGGCCAGCACCGCCACGCGATCGGCATCGATGGCGCGCACGGCCAGGCACGGCGCGTCCTGCAGCGGCTGCCGGTTCGCGGCCGCTCCGGCAGCCTCCGGCCGCTCGCCAATGCGCAGCGGCACGCGGGCAAAGGGCGGAAACGGGTCGTTGGTCTTGCCGCTGCCATCCGAGCCGATGCCGCCGCCGGCCCCGACATCGGCGAGGAAAAGGCCCTTCTCGCTGCACAGCACCAGCTTGCCGCCGGCGAAGTCGAGGCCGCGCAGGGCGCCAGTGGCGAGAGCGGAGGCACCGGCGGGCTGCCAGCGCTCAATGTCGAAGGAGCGCGCAATGGTCTCCTCGCCATAGTGCAGCCGCACCGAGGTGTCGGTCGCGCTCGCGCTCTGCGGCACGGCGAAGCTCATCTCCCCGGAGGTCGTCTGGCTGGCCGAGGCGCGCAGGCGCTGCAGGCGGCGATTGCCATTGGCATCGGTCCAGGACAGCACCGCCTCGCGGCGGTCGTCGACCGGGAGTTCGCGGATGTACCAGCGCGCCAGCACCTTGCCGCCCGGCAGAACGGATGGAGGTGTCAACGTCAGATTGGCGAACTGGTCGAACCGGCGCACATCGAGCGTCACCGTGCGGGTGACGACCACGCTGACGCGGCTTCCCTGCTTGCCGGCGATTTCGGCGGTCAGCTGATAGGTGGCCGGACCCAGCGCCAGCACCTTCTTCGAACCCGCGCACACGCCGTTTTCAGGAGTGATGGCGAGCACGGGCTGGCGGTAGTCGATGGGTCCGCTCAACGTCGCCTGCACGCAATCGACAATCTTCCAGCTCAGCGTCACGGGCGCGCCGAGAGCCAGCGTCAGCGGTGTCGCGACATCGGCGTTGAACCGGACCTTGGCTTCCTGGTCGACATCTACCGGCTTCTCCAGCCGCGCTTCGACCACGACGGGAGCCGACAGCTGGTCGATGCTCGCGCCGGTGCTCACCTGCAGCGGGAGGGAACGGTCGCCGGCCCGCAGCGGCAGCAGGATGCGCAGTTCCTTATTGCCGGAAAGGAGCGGCGCGGCACCGCCGTCATTCAGGTTGAAATTGGCAATGCCGATGCGCACCTTCTCCGGATCGGCGGCATCGCTGCACATGACGTACCAGAGCGGGTCGCCTCCGGCATCGCGCAATACGCCGTTGACCTTGCCGATATCCTGCCAGAGCTCGTCCGTCTGGTCGCGGATGAGAGCATCGGCGAGGGCCTCGCGATCGACCACGACCTGCACGACACGCGGGCGGGGCGCTCCCTCAGCCCCGGGCGCCGGCGGCACGAGAAGCTGCAGCGTCGGCGGTGTGCCGGGCACCACGCGCGCGTCGAGCGGCGTAGCCGCCGGTGGCGTCTGGGCGAGGGCCGGCACATCGGCGAGAAAGGGAAGTGCGGCGAGGAGGGCGACGGCGAGCCAGGCGTGAAACTGCGAGCGGGAGTTCATGCCATTCAGCCTTCTGCTGGGACGGGCGACGCTTTAGCCGCGGGCTCGGTGCGGCGCAGGATCAGCCGCCCCTCCCCCACGGACGGCGGCGCGCCGTCAAAACGCGGATCAATGCCGAGAGCGGCGATCGGCACGGATGCCCCATCGCTCCCTTGCCATTCCCATCGTCCGCCCGTGCTGGCCGGCGGCGGCAGCAGCGGCAGCGCGCCATGAAACAGCACCGGCCCGGCGCTGAAGCCGATCTCCAGCCGTGCCAGCGCGGCCCGTACCGTGTCGATCGGCAGGCTGGCCGCGCGGGCGGGCAGCACCCCGCTGGCGACTTCCACCGCGGCCAGCGGGTCCATGACCAGCACAAGCTCGCTCGCCGTCGCGAAGCCGGCCGACGGTGCGGTTGGCGTGTCGAGGGCGGCGAAGGCGGAAAAGCGCCGCCCGTCGCCATGGCCGACGAGCCCATCCTGCTCGTCGTGCCGATTGCCAAGCCGCAGCGGCAGACGCAGCGCGGCGGCACCCGGTGCGGGCTCCCCCCGGAAGGACTGGAAGCGCGCCTCGACGGCCACAACTGCCAGCGGCCGGCCGATCAACATCTGCTCCGGCGCCGCCTCGCGGGCGCGGATGGTGGGCACCGCCTCGTCAATGGCGGCCAGCATGCGAGCCAGCCGATCCGCCCCTTCCAGCGGGTCCGCCAGCCACGTCGCGAAGTGGGCCAGCACCGGATCGCCGATCGTAGTGAGCCCGATCGCAGCGGTCTCGGCGAGACTGCGCCAGACGACCGTGCCGCCCACCAGTGCGAGTTCGCCCAGCAGCTTGCCATCGCCGGCACAGACCACCAGCGCCTGGTCGAAGCGGTTGACGTAAATCCAGCCCCGGATCGGGTCCGCGCCGCCGGAGAAGGCGATGTCCAGACGAGCACCCTCGGTCAGCCGGGGTGGACGGGCAAAGGGACCGCATTGCGTGTCGTCCACCGCCGGGCCGAGCCGCAGGCGCGAGCGCGGATGCGGCTGCACCCGCGTCTCCGGCCGCGCGATCGGCTCCGCCCATTGGCCGAAATCATCGATCACCCAGAGATGTTCGAGGCGGAACCAGCCAGCCTCCAGCGCCGGCACCTCGCCCGCCGAGGGCAGCGGGGGTAGTGGCGCCGGCATGGCGATGCGCAGCCCGGCGGCGATCTGCGCCAGCGCATTCGTCCCTTCTGCGAGCAATTGGTCGGTCGCCGCGTTAAGCCAGGGCAAGGCGGCATCGGGTCGGGGGATCAGCGCCTGGGCGTTGAGCCGCCGCAGGCTCGCCCCCAGCCCGGAAAGCTCCTGCCCGACCAGCGGCGTACGGGTGAGTGCGGCGAAATCGCCATTGTTCAGTCGCGACTCCGTAATGGCGGCGGTCAGCGCGTCAGCCATAAAGCGCCCGTCCATAGGCGCCATCACGCTGCGCCCCTTCACCCGTATCGCGTTCTCGCGCCCGGTCGCCGGCACCCCGGCCGGCTGCCGGTAATCATAGTGCAGCGGGTGCTGGCCGGTGGCGAAGCGCCAGTCCTGAACGCCGCCGGGGCTGGCGTGCCAATTGACGCTCCAGTCGATGTAGAGCGGCGACCAGGGCTGCTGGCCCCAGACCGAGACCAGCGCCTCGGGCAGCACCTCTCGCCCATCGCCGCCGACCAGCACCCGTGACTGCCCCGGCGTCCCGGAACGGAAGCGCGCCTGCAGCGCGTCCTTCCAGCGCGTCCATTCGATCTGGCCGGCGAAAGGCACGGTTTCGGCAAAGGCTTCGGCGGCGACCGCCTGTTCCATCAGCGCCGCCTCGCGCAGCAGCGCGGCAAGCGCGCCGGCCTGCGGCAGGCCCTTGGCGCGAAGCCGTTCCGCGAGCGTGGCAAGCCCAGCCTCGGGAAACGCCGCGCGCTCCGGCTCCACCGAGGCGCGGGCGACAAGGCCCGCCAGCGTGCGGCAGGGCAGTTTTTCCGGCAGCGTCGGCCGGCTGGCGCCCGGCATGCCCGCCAGCATCACCACCGGGTCGGCCGCCGCCCAGAAAGACGGCTCGGCTTCGGCCTTCAGGCTCCACCCGGCCGGCAGAGTGGCCGTGAAGGCGACAAGGGCGGCGGCGAGATCGGTCGCGGCACGTTTGGCCGTTGCCACCGCCGCCGCGAACGCGCTGAGCTCGGCCTTGAGCGCGGCCAGCGGGTCGGGGGTGGCATCCGGGCGCAGCGTACCGGTGCGCACCGCGACGACACGCTCCCGCCAGGCGATGCGCAGCGCATTGCCCCGCGCGATCAGCGCCCGCACCTCGCCATTGAGCGTCGCCTGCCAGGCGTTGAGCTCCACAAGTTCTTCTCGCTGCGCCGGCGTCGGGCCCGGGGCCTTCTCCGCCGCCTCCTTCTCCCGCACGAGGACATGGCGCTGGCCGGCTTCCAGCGATGTGAAACCGAGAGGATGGTCGAGCTTGCGCCGCGTCGCCGCATCGAGGCCGGCGGGATCGGCGGCGCCGAGCAGATGCCCTTCCAGCACCGCCCATTTCGGACGGTCCTTCGCCTCGACCTCATCGTCCCAGAACTGGTCGGACACCAGAGCGGCCAGCGCGGCCTGCGCCGAGGTGCCGATCCCCACTTCCATGCGCGCCTCCGGCGGCACCAGGCCGGCATGGGCGGGAGGCGATTGGGGGTAGCCGAGCAGCGGCCCGCGATAGCGCTCACTGTCCCAGAAATTGATATGGGCGAGCGCGCCATGGAACAGGCACGGCCCGGGTCGCTCCTCGGCATCGAGCGGTGCCGTCCAGCCGAGATGCTTGAGCACGGCATCGAGATCGCCCAGTGCGCCCGCCTCAGCCTTCAGCGTCAGCGGCAGGGCCGCCAGAGGATCGGCACCCGGGGTGCGATACCAGCCGACCACGGCATAGCTGACGGCGGCGAGCGGCAGCTTATCGTGCGCGTCGCGCAGATCCTCCAACCCGTCGCGCCAGGACAGGATATTGCGGTTCTCCGCCAGCGAAGTGGAGAAGGTCGGCGAGCCGGTCCAGGCCGTGCCGAGCGCGGTCAGCGTGGTGTGCTCCATCTGCGCCTGCCGGGCGGGGTCGTAGTCGTCCAGCGTGCGAGCGACGCCGACCGGCTGCGCCGTGACCTCAAGCCCGGCCCCGCCCCCCTTGCGCGGGGTCGCCACCGGCAGGCTGGCCGAGGCGGCATCGCCGGGATAGGCCGAGCCGTCGATCACCCAGGCCTTCAGCTCGACCTCCGTGCGGGAAGTGGCGCGGCGCAGCAGGCGCAGGATCACCCATTGGTCGGGCAGCGCGGGAAAGCTGAGGCTGTTCGCCGCCAGCGATTTGCGCAGGCCGGCGGGCACGATCCAGCGCAGATAGACGCCGCGATCGGCCTTGGTGGGCCGCTCGCTGTCGCGGAGCGCCAGCCGGTCGCCCGCCGCCGACACCGCTCCGAGAAACGGCGTGAGCTTGGGATCGACCAGGGTGCGCAGGCCCGACACGTAATTGACGCGGTTCGCCTTCCAGCGCAGCGAGGCCCCGCGCTCGGCCGTGTGACGCGCCAGCAGCAGATCGCCCTCAGGCGCAGCCGCGCCCTCGATCACCAGCGCTTCAAGCTGGATCGGCACCAGCAGGGGAGTGGCCGCAGCGGCGGCGGTTTCGACAGGGCTCACCGCGCAATCTCCCAAACGAAGCTCTGAACGCTGCCGCTGCTGAGCGCGCCGGCGGCGAAAGCGGCGGCGGAAAGTGGATCGACGGGCGCGGCCGACTGAAGCCGGGCGCCCTTAAGCGCGCTTTCCGCCCGCAGCCGCGCCAGCGGGCTGAACAGGCCGCGCGCGTCCGGCTCCGGCACATTGGGGTGATTCGCCAGCCGGAACGCCAACCCCTCCGGCGGCTCCTTCAGCGTCAGCCGAACGAGCTGACCGTCGGCAACTCCCAGCAGCACATCCGGCGCCAGGCGCTCCAGCCGCAGCGGCCGCGCGCCCGGCTCCGCCGCCGTGTCGACCACCGTCTCCAGTCCCGGCCAGTCCGACACCAGTGTCGAGCGCAGCAGAAAGCCGGTGCGGGGCCGGTCGAGCGTGTCGCCGGGCGGATCGAGTTCCGCCATCGGCCCGGCCTCGCTCCGCTCCACCAGCCGCGCGATCAGGCGGCGCAGGGGCAGCCCGTCGCGGGCCGCCGCCCCCGTCGCCGTGCCGCTCAGGCTGAGCGCACCATTGGCGAGCGCCAGCAACCAGTTGGAATCGACATGGAAAAAGCGCAGGCTGGCCGCCGGCAGCAGCGCCTCCCCTCCCACGAGATAGGGAAAGGGCACGCCTTCGAGCCGCAGCAGCCCCCGCAGCCAGGCGACCATCTTCAGCACGGCATGGAAGCTGTCCGGCGGCTCGGCTTCCACCTCGCCGGCCGGGCTTGGGGCTGCCGGGGCCGACGCCGCCCATTCGCGCCTTATCGCCGCGAGATGCAGGCGCATGAACGTGTCGAGCCGGAACGCCACTTCGCGCGGGCCGGCATTGTCGGTGATGAAGGCCCGGGTGGCGGCAAGGAAGCTCGGAGAGGCGAGCGCCATCAGCCGGCCGAGCTGCCAGGCGGCGGCATAGGAAACGGTCAGCGCGCCATCCTCGGGCGAGAGGATCAGCGCGGCGTCGGCATGATCGAAACAATCGACCGGGAGCGGCGCCACCGGCGCGGGCGCGAACGGGCCGCGATACCAGGAAGGGAGAGGGTCGCCCGCGTCCCGCCGATACGCCATCGGCGTGTAGCCCGCCGCGTGCGGCACGGCGACCGCCGGCAGCATGCCGGGCGGCGACTTTTCCCGCAGCAGGTCGATGTCGAGACCGTTGGCGAGGCCGGAAAAGCTGTGGGCGAAACCGGGATCATGGATAAAGCGCCAGCGCGCGAGAACGACGAAACGCAGCCGCTCCGGCCCCGCCGGCAGCTGCCCCTCGATCAGTTCCTCCCAGCCTTCGAGCGACACCAGCAGGGCGAGGTTGGCGCCTGGCGCCGGCACCCGGCGGGCGCAGACCACGGGGAATTCCCCCGCCCCGTGCATCGCCGCGCGCGGCTTGTCGTCCATCGCGACCCGGCGCACATGGGCGAGCAGCGGCAGATCGGCGGGCGAGGGACACAGGGCGCTCGCAAGCCCGCGCTCCAGATCGAGGACGTTGACGCGCTGCTGGCCGGCGTCGGGGCTCGGCTCGGCGGCCAGCCGGGGGAACAGCACCTTTCCATCCGAGGTGCGCCGGCCGGGAGCGAAGAGCGCGTCCGGCGCGATGGTCTGCACCGCCGCGTCCCCGCCTTGCGCCTGGAATTCCGCCTCGGTGAGCAGCAGCAGCGCCATCCACGGCGCCTGCGGCGCCGCCGCCAGCGCCAGTTGCCGTTCCCAGGGCAAGGCGCGCTTGCGCAGCACGATATTGGCGACGTGCCGGTCGAACTGCCCCATCGCGCCCACCGAGGGGTAGCGGGCATGGATGTCGTTCTCGTCGAGGAAGAAGCGCGGGCCGCGCACCACGAATGCTTCGTCGCGGTAATAATGATGCGCCTTCGCCGCGCCGCCGGGCTCCTCATAGACGATGGATTGCTGGACGAGCACACGGTGGCTTCCGGCGGTGAGCGCCGGCACATAGGCGTCGTAAAGGTCGAGGCTGAGCGCTTCCGAGGCGGAGCCGGGATCTGGCATGGTCAGGCTCCTTGCAGCCAGCTGCGGTGCATCGGCGGGGCGCGGAAGGTGCGCGGGCCTCTTTCCGCCGGATCGTGGGCGGGGACATGCGCCTCCCCCGCACGGGCGGCCGTACGGATCGCGGGCTCGGCGGCGGCGGCCGCGCGGAAGATGCGGTCGCTCTCGCGATAGCGGGCGATCTCCACCCGCGTGCCCTCGCCCTGGCGGCGCCCCTCGGGTGGGGCGAAGCGGGCAAGCCCGGCGAGGTAGGCGCCGGTCATACGCGCGGCCGGCGCGTCGCCGGGTGGCTGCCGGTCCCACAGCGCGGCCGGCATGCCCTGGCGCTCCGGCTCGGCCTGCCAGCCGGCGAGGTCGACCGCCTTCGTGACGTCGTCGGCGAGATCGCGGACGATGGCGATGGTCAGCGCGCTCTCGGCCCGGGTCACCGCCAGCGGCACGATGCCGAAGGCCTCGCTCGCGGCGCCATGCCGTGCCGTGATGGTCTCCAGCGCCAGCGGAGTGGCCAAAGCGAGATTGCGGGCCTCCCGCTCCTTTTTCGGCACCGCGCCCTGAACCGCGCCAATCACGATCGTGGTCGCCGGCAGCACCGAGGTGACGGAGAGGACGAGTTCGTCCCCGCGCACCATCCACGGGCCGCCCGGCGGCCGGTCATCGGGCTGCGACAGCCGCCCGCCGGCCAGCGCAACGCCGCAGATGGCCGGTGCCTCAACCGTTGCACCGGGCTTGGGCAAGGCGTCCCAATGCGGGCTGGCCTTGTCGAGGAACAGCGCGCCGAACTGCGCCCAGCCACGGATCTCCGCCGCGGCCCGGTCGCCGCCGAAGGCGATCTCGAAGGACAGCACCGACAGGCGCACCCTTACCCGCCCGGCGAAGGGCGGCCCCCACAGGCTGAGCTGCACATCGAGGCTGAGATTGATCGAGAACAGCCACAGATCGGCCTCGACGCGGATCGAGATGCCGGCCTCCAGGCTGTATTGCAGCGGCGCCCAGCGGATGAGGAAATCCACGGCGGCGACGAACCAGGCCTTGATGCGGCTATGGATGAACGACGCCTCGAAGCGCCCGCCGGCCATGAGGTGCGACGGGGTGAGCGCGCAATAGAGCTCGCCCTTGAGGGTGAGTTCGTTGGTCACCGCCCAGTTGAGCCCGAGACGGGGCACGACGGGATAATGCGGCGGCGGCGTGAAATCGCGATGATAGCCGCCAAGGGTGAGCACGAAGTCGCCCTTGCGCGCGCCGCCGAACCAGACCCCCAGGGCGAAGCCGCCGGTGAGCCGGCAGGAAGGGTCGAGCACCCAGGAATTGGCGGTAAGCTCGGCCTGAAGCAGAAAGACGCCCTCTTCCGGCCGCAGGGTCATCTTGATCGCGAGTTCGACCCGGCAGAACTTCTGGTCGCCCACCGATTTCTCGAAGCGGGCGAGGCCCAGCAGCGAGAACTCCACATCCCGGCCGAACTGGCCGATGGCCAGCGCGAAGGCCTCGATGGTCTCGGCAATGGTAAAGCGCAGCCCCAGCGCGGCGAAGATCTGCCCCTCGGTGAAGGGCAGGTGCCGCTCCAGCGTGGTCAGCATCTCCATGGCCGAGTACTTGGCGCCGTCGGCCTTCTCCTGCATCGCCAGCGCCACCAGCGGGAACGCCGCCACCTCGCCGATGGCGGGCACGATCACCCGGCGGTTGAGACCGAAGCCGAGCGCCAGCCCGGTGAGCGTGATCGCGCCGAGCTTGATGCCGGCGCCGCCGGTGAGGCTCGCCGTGCCGTAGATGAACAGCGAGGTGGAGGAGCCGCGGTTGTCCGGCAGCTTGTAGGTGCCGTAGACGCCGACCACCCCGATGGAGACCTTGGGCAGCTGCACGCTGAGCTGGCCGCCATAGACCGTCTCCGACATTTGCAGGAAGCCGCCCTCGACCGACACCGCCCCGCGCCGGAAGCTCAGGCTCATACCCTTCAGCCGGCCGCGCGGGGCGGTGAGTTCGTTGAGGCGAACGCTGATGCCGGCGTCCATCAGCTCCAGCTGCACCCCCGCAACGGTGATCTTACCCGCGAGGCCGGCGGACACCTCGTAGCTGCCGCCCGCCTGCCGCAGCCCGAGGCCGAGCTTGGCGAGGTGGAGCGGCCCGCAATCGCGCTGCACCGAAAGCCAGTGCATATCATCCGCAGGCTTGTCGGCGGGCGGCGCGGCGGGGGTGCCCCCGGCTTTCGTCGCGGTGTCGACCTTGGCCGGCACAGGCGGCAGGATTTCCACCTCCGCCTTCGCGCCGCCCTTCGTGTCCGCCTTGGCGCCTTTGCTGTCCTTGGCGTCCTTTGCCGGCGCCTTGTCCTTCGGCTGGGGGTAGAGGATCGGCTTCTTATAGTCGAGCAGTTGCAGCGTGCCGGTCAGCATCAGCTTGCCCGTCGGCGCCTCCGGCGGCGGGTAGTCGGTCGGCGGCAGGCCCTTGAACAGGTCGGTGAGCGCTTTCTCTTCCAAGGTGGAGAGCACGCCCACCCGCAGGGCATCGACGCCGATCGCCTTCTTTGCGCCGCTCTTGGCGAAGGCGTCCGCCGCCGCGCCGATCGCCTGGCCGACGACCGGCAGGCTGCGGAAATCGATTGTCGCCGGGCCCAGTTTCAGGCTGTAGTCCCAGCCCGCCTTGCCACCCGCCGCGCGCCCCGCCACGAGGGTCAGGCGGAAATCGCCGTCATTGATCTTGAACTGGAAATTGACGGCGAAACGCGGGCCCTCCGCGCCGAGGCGCAGAGCGCCGGCCACGCGGGTGACCTTGACGCTGCGATCAGCGAAGGGCGGATCGAAGCCGATATCCTGCGCCAGCGGCGCCAGTGCCCGGCCGAGATCGACATCCGTGTCACCGCCGAAGGTGAAGTTCCAGCTTCCCGCGAGGTAGTCGAGCGTGAGCTCCACCGTGCCGGTGTCGAAGCGCACCCGCCCCTTCCCCTTCAGCGTCAGGGCGCCGGCATAGCTGACCTCAAGCTGGGCGAGCTTCAGCGCCAGGCCGCCAATGGTGAATTCCTCCGACCCGGCGCTGAATTCGAATTCAGTGCTCTCGCTGAGCTTGAGCTTAAGCTCGAAAGCACTGAGCTCGACCGCCGCCAGTTCACCGGGCGCCTCGATTTGCAGCAGATCGGCGGCGATGGCGCCGATGGGCAGGACCGGCACCGTCACCTTGCCCTGCACACCCTTATCGATGTCGATGGCCACTTCGGCCTCGACATCGCCAATGACCAGCGACGCCTCCAGCTGCGCCGTGTAGCCCTCGCCCCGCCGCTTGCCGACCTCGAAGCGCACATCGCCGATGGACAGGAGGCCACTGCCGATCGGGATATCCAGAAAGCCCAGTGTGATGATGGAGAAGGAATAGGCACCGTCGCGCGTGTTGGCGCTGAGGGCGAGGTCGATGAGGTGCAGGTTCTCCCGGCCCGCCACCTTGTCGAGCTTGCCGGCGATCTCTCCCGGCAGAACGAGCGGACTGCCTTCCGCCAGCGCGGCGCGGAAGGTCCCCTCCGGCAGGGAAAGGCTGGTCTCGAAGCGCATCGCCTGCGCGCCGCTGCCGATCGTGCCGGTGCCGGTGATCTCCGCCTCGAAGGCGAAGGCGCCGCCGCCATAGGTGCCGGTGGCGAACAGGCTGGGAGTGACACGGATCAGGTCGAACAGGACAAAGGGCTCGGCATAGGTGAGCCACAGCGCCAGCCTCGCCCCGTCGAAGCCGTCGAGCGGCGTGGTCACGTCGAGCCGCCGCAGCCCCGGCACCACCTTGTCCACCGTGCCCAGCGCGCCGGACAGCGCCGCGTCGAGCTCCGGCACCAGGCTGCGCACCAGCGCCCCGGCCTTGAGCAGTTCCGGCGCATCGGCGATGAGGTTGAGCTCGCGGCTGGCCAGATTGAGCTCGATCGACGCGGCCAGCCGCTGCTGGTCGAGCGAAATGGCGCCGGACAGCCCCAGGGCGAACGGCGCGTCGCCGCCGGCCCCGGTCCCCACCCCTTCCGCCGCCACGCGGGCGCGCTGGAGGGCGACCGACAGGCGCCCGCCCAGCAGTTCCAACGGCGGCACATCGAGGGCGGTGCTGGCCTCGATCCGGTAGCCCTGCGCCTGCTGGCCCGCCTGCGGCAGCCTTCCGACGCTGCCGGCGACGCGCACGCTGCCGTCGAGCCCGAAACGCTTGCGCAGCGCCGCGTCGACCTCGGGCAGCAGCGTCGCCTCGCCGGTGAAATTCATGCCGGCACGCAACGGCGCCAGCTGGTGCGGCCAGTCCGGCAGCAGCGCCCGCGCGGTGGCGGTGATGAGGGCGATGTCGGCGGCGCTCGCCGTGCTGGCGGCGGGCGCGGCGAAATCATGGGAGCAATAAGACAGCTGCGCCGCCCGCAGCGCCAGCGCCTTGTCGATGACGGCCTTTGCCGGCTTGAGGTCGGAATAGGCATCGCCGGGCCGCCACACCTCGCGCGGTTCGCGGGAGGCGACAACCACGCGCGTGGCGGTGGTGCGCGCCCCGCCCTCGGCATAGACCGGCAGCTCGAATTGCAGCGCGGAGACGGCGCCACCGCTCTCGCCGAGCGCGGCCAGCCAGAGATCGAGCTGCGCGCAGCCATGATCCGTCAACCCCAGCGCCTCGAACCGTTCCGGGTCGATCTTCGACAGGGGAAGGACGTTGTCCGCCTTCACCCCCTCATTGCCGCCGGCCATGGCCTCGCCCTTTGCTGAACACGTCACATTGCGAAAAGCCGCTCAGATGCCGAGCTGAACCTGATCGAAGTACTTGGTGATGTCGGAGAGTTCGACGGGGAAGGCAGCGCTCTGGCGCACCTGCTGCGACGCGCGGGCCTGCAGTTGGACGACCTGGCTCTTCAGTCCCTGCCCCTGCAATTCCAGGATCTTGAGCGCGTTTACGGGGAGGTTTTTCAGATCCTGCACCGGCTTGGCCGACAGGGACCTCACGATGTCGACTCCGCCCACCTTCTCGAACTTGAAGTCGTACCCACGAACATATTTATTCCACGGGTTTCGCAAGAGAAGAAAGCGAACTTCAACATTACCTGTTGGACGCCTGATCCTTATTGTCGATGTGCCGGATACTTCGTAGGCATGACAAGGAACGAGCCCTTTACGTGTGCCTTCGTGCACTTGGGTCTTGGTGATAAAATCATAGACATGCACGATGTCGCGGGTAGACGTGAACGCCGCCTTGGGCGGGTTCGCGGCGCAAGCCGCGCGCACGCGCGCGAAGAGTGCCTCATGGTAATCCGTGTATTCGCCCGTGCCCCGCTTTCCCGGAAAGGACTTCCTGACGAAATCAAGGATCAACTTGCCGAAATCGATGTCGTTCATCCCGTTCGCGGCGAGAGAGACGGGCCTGCGGGCAATCCGCGTGAGATAGGGCCGGATGTCGGTGCTCCGCACCTCCCGCAACAACTTCTTTTTCTTGTCCACCATGTCGATCAGATCGTCGACAACGGAGCGATTGGCCAGTCGCGTGTCCGCGATATGCTGCTTGATCGCGGCTCGCACGACGATCTCGTTCACCGGCACGGCGGGAACCGCGAGTGAGGTCGTCAGGCCCGGCACCGTGAGGCCCAACACGCCGATGAACCGATCGAAGGTTGCGTCCCAGGTCTCGGCGAACGGATTGGGCAGACTCTCGTCGAGAACCAAGCGGAGCAGCGCGCCGCGATAGTCCCTCATATCGATCGACGCCCTGCCGCCCTGCGGGTCGGGAACCTCTATGGAGGGCGTCACATTGATCGTCCTTTCGCCCGTGAGATGTTGGTAGGCGCGCCCGCTGTTGCCGCCTTCCAGCGCCTCGGTATAGTCAACGGAATACCGGTGGCCCGGCTCAGGCGCAGGAGAGGTTGCAGCGGCGAATGGCCAGGCCGGGGCCGCCGGTTGCGGCTTGGTCGGATCGGGGATCTCGATCTGGTTCTGCCTGAGCAGAGGCTGCAGATAATAGGCCCGAAAGAAAGCGTAGGCCTTTTCGATGAAATAGGGCCAGATCGCGCTGTGGCCTTGCATATCGACGACCTTCTTGCCGTCGATCCTCTTCAGTATCGTGCGCTGGACTTGGACGATGACGGGCACGATCGCACCGGCATTCACCCCATAGAAACGCACATGCACGTGTTTCTCGGTACTACCTATCATATTGTAGAAAAAACTTTGATTCTTAACTCGTAGCATCGAATTAATCGCCGACAAAAGATAGCAATCGCCGATATTCTCCTGTTTCACATCCGCAAAATCGGGCGTGTATTTAAAAAGAGGGAGAGATACCGGCACGTACCTGTACTTGTCGCTCGGCGGCGGAAGGTGCGTGTCGTCGAATTTATGAAAATCCCAGTGAATGAGAGGGGCCAGGGCACCTTGCACGGGAGCACCTTGCACGGGAGCGCCCTGCACGGGAGCGCCCTGCACGGGAGCGCCCTGCACGGGAGCGACTTGGACCGGCCCGGGTTGCGCAGGACCGGGTGGCGCAGGGAGGGCCAGCCGACCGTTCCTGTTCGCAAGACTCACACTCGGCCGCACCATCCACCGCCCTCCAGCCACGAGCGGTAGATTGGCACCTCAGAGTTGTATCGTCAATAAGTGCAATCAGAGATTTTTCGCTGAACGCCGTCCCGCAGACGGCGCGTTCATCACCGCAGGCCATTGAAATGAAAGGATATCCGGCACCTGACCCAGGTGGCCGCGCCGCGAACGAAGCAAAGGTCCCGCCGATGAAATGCAACCATTACGAGAAATAAGGCGCGGTGAAGCGCGCAGCCTAAATGCCCGCCAGGCGCCAGCGTCGTCGGCCCTCACGCGCCGGCGAAGACGGGAGACCGCGCCGTGGAGAGCACGCTGAACACGCCGTCGCGGTCCACCACCGTGCCGCAGCTCGTCACATAGTCCGGGCGCGGCAGCAGGCGGCTCTGACCCAGTTCCATATGCACATCGACCAGGCAGTCCACGAACTGGCGGGCGAGCTTGAAATCGGCGGCGGCGGGGCCGGTCATGGCGGTGATCGGATTGACGATGCGCACCCGGTCCGGCCGCAGCGCCCGGAGCGCGCCGCTGGCGATGAGCGGCTGGGCGGTGTGGTCGAGCACATAGCCGATATTGCGCCCGGACAGGATGAGCGCCAGCTGCGACTGGATGCCGAGCCCGACATCACCGCAGGTGTCGCTGCGCCGCGTGCGCTCGGGGTGGTAGTATTCGAGATGACCCCGGTTGCAATAGGCGGCGGATTCGATCTCCGCTAGCGTCAGCTCCTCCTCAGGAACGGCGAACAAGGGATGCCGGTGGCCGCAGCACATGAAGCCCTGCTCATCGAACAGATGCTCATAGGACAGCTGCGCATAATGCTCGTTCACCAGCCCGATACCGACATGCAGCATGCCATCGGCCACCCTTCCCGCCAGCTGGAAGCCGAGCATCACCTCCATGCGGAAGCGGATATTGGGGTAATAATCGGAGAAGCGGTGAATGGCGTCGTGGATGCGGGCGCACGGGTTTTCGACAATGCCGTCCTGTATGCCGATGGAAAGCTCGTAGCCGGCATTCTGGTTGATGTTCGCGGCCTTCTGCTTGAACGCCTCAACCGAGGCGAACAGCTCCTTTGCCGCCTTGTAGACCACCTCGCCCTCGCGGAAGAGCTTGAAACCCTTCGGCCCGCGCCGGCACAGCCGCGTGCCGAGGCGGATTTCCAGCGATTTCAGGTTCTCGCTGAGGGTGGATTGGGAGAGGTTCAGCGCGGCCTGCGCGGCGGTGAAGCTCTGCTCTTCCACAATGGTGCAGAAGCAGCGCAGAAGCTTCAGGTCGATATCGTAGATCTGGCTGATAGACGACATAGCTAGGCCTCTCCGGTCAACGACACCCCTTCCCCCCGCCACCCCGCTAGCAAATTGTGCGCCGCATGATCGCGCGCGATCTGTCCGCGTGCGGCGCATCATGGCGATGGAGGTAATTGCCCAGGGTTTGAACATCCTCTGCCCCGCTGCCCAAGGATGAGCCGCCGGGACGCGAACATCGCTTGGGCTTTTCGCGATGGTACGGACAGGGAGCCCCGCCCTAGCCTCGGCCTATCGGTAACGGGCAGACAGGGCAGGTATCATGGCGCCACGGCCACTCCATCTCGGCTGGTTCACCAATTTCGCGGTCGACGAATGGACCAAGCCGTTCACCGGCGGCGGCGGCGACCCCTGGGATGGCGGGTTCTACATCGACATGGCCAAGGCCATGGAGCGCGCCTGTTTCGACTACATCATGCTCGAAGACACGCTGATGATCTCCGAGGCCTATGGCGGCTCTAACGAGGTCTATCTCAAGCACAACATCATGGGTCCGAAGGCGGACCCCTCGCCGATGGCGGCGCTGATCGGCGCCCACACCACCCATCTCGGCGTGGTGGCGACCTTTTCCACCATGGCCTACCCGCCTTTCATGCTGGCGCGCCTGTGCTCGACGCTGGACAGCATCTGCAAGGGCCGCTTCGGCTGGAACATCGTCACCACGGGCGAGGATCTCGCCGCCGAGAATTTCGGCATGGACAAGCTGCCGCCGCGCCAGGAGCGCTACGACATGGCGGACGAGTATGTCGAACTCGTCAAGCAGCTCTGGGGCAGCTGGGATGCCGACGCCGTGGTGCGCGACCGCGCCACCGGCACCTATGCCGACGCCTCCAAGGTCCGGCCGATCCATTTCGAGGGCAAGTATTTCAAGAGCCGCGGCCCGCTCAACTGCGTGCCCTCGCCGCAGCAGCGCCCGGCTTTTGTGCAGGCCGGCGGGTCGCCGCGCGGGCGGCAATTCGCGGCGATGACCGCCGACAGCATCATCGCCCCCTCCATGGGCGTCGCCGGGCTCAAAGCCTATCGCGACGACGTGCGGGCGCGGGCACAGGCCGGCGGGCGCGACCCGGACGAGATCAAGGTGCTGTTCGTCGTCGCCCCCATTCTCGGCGAGACCGAGGAAGAGGCGAAGGCCAAGGCCGCGCGCATCATCGAGGCGCCGGATTATTGCGAGAAGGCGCTGGCGCTGATCGCCGCCATCACCGACATCGACTTCTCGAAATTCGACCTCGACGCCCCCCTGCCCCACCTCACCACCAATGGCGAGCAGGGCTCGCTCGACGCCTTCCAGCAATGGGGCTCGGGCAAGACGCTGCGCCAGCTCTGTGCCGACCAGCTCTCGCGCGGGCTCGACGGGCTGATCGGCACGCCCGACCAAGTGGCCGAGCGCATGGGCGAGGTGATGGCGGAAGTCGGCGGCGACGGGTTCCTCATCACCCGGCCCTTTACCGCCAATATCAGCCGGCAATACATCACCGATATCTGCGAGGGGCTGGTGCCGGCCTTGCAGCGGCGCGGCCTCGCCCGCACAAGTTACACCGAAGGCGCCACACTGCGGCAGATGCTGCGGGAATTCTGAAAAGGCATCGGTGGGCCTGCAAAAGCGTCATCCCGGAAGGACCGAAGGTCCTGTCCGGGATCGCTGGCGTAGCCCGGTGGGCGATCCCGGCTCGCCGCCTGCGGCCGCGGCCGGGATGACGGTTCAAGCGGGAACGGGTCGTCGAGGTGCCCGCCCCCTCAGCGCAGGATCTGCGCGAGAAAGTGGCGCAGCCGTTCGCTTTCCGGCGCGTCGAAGAAGCGCGCGGCGTCGCCCGCCTCCACGATCTCGCCCCGGTCCATGAACACGCAGCGATCCGCCACGCGCCGGGCGAAGCCCATTTCATGGGTGACGCAGACCATGGTGACACCGCTGGCGGCGAGTTCCTCCATCACGCCGAGCACTTCGTTCACCATTTCCGGGTCGAGCGCCGAGGTTGGCTCGTCGAACAGCAGGATGCGCGGCTCCATGCACAGCGCGCGGGCAATGGCGACGCGCTGCTGTTGCCCGCCGGAAAGCCGCGCCGGGTATTTGCGCGCCTGATCGGCCAGATGCACCCGCTCCAGATGCGCCATGGCCAGCTTTTCCGCCTGCGCCTTTGACAGCCCGCGGTTGAGGCGCGGCGCCAGCATGCAGTTTTCCAGCGCGGTGAGGTGCGGGAACAGGTTGAAGTGCTGGAACACCATGCCGACTTCCTGGCGGATGTCCTGCACCGTGCCTTCATCGCCCGTCAGTTCGACGCCATTGACCACGATCCGCCCGGCATCATGGCGTTCCAGCGCGTTGATGCAGCGGATCAGCGTCGACTTGCCCGAGCCCGAGGGGCCGCAGATCACCACCCTCTCGCCGCGCCGCACATCGAGATCGACCCCCGACAGGGCGCGGTGCGTGCCATAGCGCTTCACCACCCCGGCGAGATGGATCGCCGGCACGGCGGCGAGGTCGGCGGGGAGCGCGCGCGGGCTCATGGTGTCACCTTCCCCCCGGCCGGCACGGCGGCGACGTCCTCGGCGCTGTGGCGATTGAGCCAGCGGCCCCAGAACTGGAAGCCGAGGCGCAGCACATTGACAAAGGCCCAGTAGAAGGCCGCCGCGCACAGGATCGGCGTGAACGGATCATAAGTCTGCTCGAAGATCGCATTCGCCACCGCCATCAGGTCGGTGATCGTCACCACGGAGACGATGGCCGTGCCCTTGACGAAGCTCACCACCTCGTTCTGGTAGGCTTTCAGCCCATAGCGCAGGGCGAGCGGCATGCGCACCCAGAGAAAGATGTTGCGCCTCGTGATGCCGAGCGCCTCGCTGGCCTCGACCAGCCCGTGCGGCACGGCGAGCAGGCTGCCGCGCAGCACCTCCACCATATAGGCGGCATGGTTGAGGCTCAGCGCCACGATGGCGCAGCCGAAGGGCGAGCCAAACAGCACCCAGAACGGCCCCTCGCGCAGCGCCTCGATCTGGCCGAGGCCGTAATAGACGAGATAGAGCAGGATCAGCAGCGGCGCGCCGCGAAAGAACACGACGAAGATCTCCGCCGACAGCGACAGCACACGCCGGGGCGACATGCGGGCGAAGCAGATGGGAAAGGCCAGCATCAGCCCGATGATCAGCGGCAGCACGGTGAGGAACACCGTCACGCGCAGGCCGGCGAACAGCGCCGGCAGGCTTTCCCAGGCGAGGGCGAAGTCGATGGGCAGCGCGCTCATGCCTCGGCCCGGCTCGGTGAACGCGGCGCGCGGCGCTGGCCGCGGTCGAGACGGGCCTCCAGCCGGTTCGCTACCCAAAGGCTGGCGGCGCTGAAGGCGATGAACACCAGCGCGGTGGCGATGAAGAAGACGAAGGGCTCCTTGGTCGCCCCGGCGGCGATCTTTGCGGCGGCGACGAGGTCCTGCAACCCGGCCAGCGACACCAGCGGCGTCTCCTTCAGCATGAAGCTCCACACATTGACGAGGCCGGGAAGCGCGAGCCGCATCACCTGCGGCAGGATCACCCGCCCCCACATGATGAGCGGGGGAATGGCAAGCGCCCGCGCGCCCTCGAACTGGCCCTTGGGCAGGTTCTCGATCGCCCCGCGCACAAGTTCAGCGATATAGGCGGCATAGACGATGCCGAGCGCCGCCACGCCGGCACCGAAGGGCGAGATGTCGATGCGGGAACCGAACTCGCCAAGCACCGCGCCGAGCATGGCGCTGCCGCCATAGAAGATGAGGAAGATCACCAGCAGCGACGGCACGCCCATGAAGATGGAGGCATAGACCCGCCATGCCGCGCGGATGATCCGGTTCCGCGAGAGCGTGGCGACGCCGATCGCCACGCCCAGCGTGAAGGCGAGCGCGAAACTGGTGAGGAACAGCTCCAGCGTGATCAGCGCTCCCTCGCCGAGCTGGCGCAGATAGCCTGCGAGGTCGGCGGGGGAGAGATTGGTCATCGGCCGGGCTCCGCTGGGCGCGCGGTCAGTTGGTCTTCTCGCAGGCGGCTTCCGCCGAGAGCGTCGCCACCGGCACGTATTTTTTGCGGATGGTGGTGTAGGTGCAGTCCTTGATCATCTCGGCGAGCGCGGTGTTGACGCGCTTGACCAGCGCCTCGCTCTTCTTCGGGAAGATCCAGCTATAGCCGCGCTCGGCCTCGGGGATGGACGGGTCGCCCAGCCAGTGATCGCCGCCGGCGAGTTCGTAATCCTTGCCCTCGGGCTTGGCGATCAGTTCCAGCGTCCAGTTGATCTTGGAATCGAAGATCAGGTCCAGCCGGCCGGCGAGCAGGTCGAGCTTCATCTGGTCGGGATTGTCGTAATAGACCTCGACGAAGGTGTCCTTGCCGAAATGCTTGTGGATGTAGGGCACCATGGAGGCGCCGCGCTGCAGCGCGATGCGCAGGCCCTTGCCGGTGACGCCTTCCTTGGTCAGCGTGTAGTTGCTGCCCTTCTTCACCACGAAGGTCGCGGGATTATAGACGATGGGCATGGCGAACAGCGCCTTATCCATCCGCTCCGGCGTGGGGGAAATCTGGGTGACGATGCCGTCGAACTTGCCCTGCAGCATGGACGGGATCAGCGCCTTGAAATCCATCACGACGATGTCGCAGTCCGCGCCGATGCGCTTGCACATCTCGCGCGCCAGTTCCGGCTCCATGCCGGTGAGGTTGCCCGAGGAATCCACCATGGAGAAGGGCGGATAGACGCCCTCATTGCCGAGCTTGAGCTTCTCGGCGGAGGCGGCCGAGAGGCCGGCCGTCGCCAGCAACAGGCCGAGCGCGAGGGTACCGGCCCGGCGGAGAGGATGATGCGGAAGGCGGGAGATCATCGGCGTCATGTCCTGGTGGGGGGCGGGGGTGGATGCTGGGGGGTCAGAATTCGGTCAGCGTGTCGCGCAGATGCTGGTGGGTGTAGGCGGCGCGGGTCAGGCCCCGGCGCTGCAGCACCGGCACCAGCCCGTCGGTGATCGTCGCCACCGAGCGGCGCGAGACATCGCCGAGGGCAATGAGGAAGCCGTCGCCGCCCACCTCCTGCATGATCTCGTCCATCTGGCTGGCGACGCTGTCCGGGGTGCCGACGACATCGACGCAATAGCCGCAGCTCACATGGTCGATCATCGCCTGGCGCAGCGGCTTGTCGCCCGCGCGGGTGAGGAATTGCGAGAGGCTCGACTGGTGGCCGTTTGTGGTGAGCGTCAGCTGGCTCACCGGCGTGTCGAGGTCGAGGCCGGAGAGATCGAGATTGGTGCTCCAGCCGAAGCGGGCCATGCGCGCATCGAGGTTCTGCGCGGCGGAGACGCGGCGCTGGTCGGCCGCCCACTTCGCCTGTTCCTCGGTCTCGGCGACGATGGGCGAGAGCAGGAACAGGATCTTGCAATCGTCGGGGTTGCGCCCCATCCCGGCCATCTGCGCGCGGACATCGTCGCGGTACTGCTTCATCGCGGCGACGCCATTGGGCGCGGCGACGATGGTGTCGGCATGGGTGGCGGCGATCTTGCGCCCGCTCTTGGAGCCGCCGGCCTGCGCGATGACAGGCTGGCCCTGCGGGCACGGACCCGAATTCAGCGGCCCGCGCGAGGCGTAGTATTTCCCGGCATAGTCGATGGTGTGGACCTTGGCGGGGTCGATCAGCACCCCGTTCTCGCGGTCGTCGAGGAAGGCGCCCGGCTCCCACGAGCCCCACAGCCCCTTGACGATGTCGATATATTCCTCGGCCATCAGATAGCGTTCATCGTGCTCGGGCAGCTTCTCCATGCCGAAATTCTGGGCGGAGAAGTCGGACGAGCCGGTCACCATGTTCCAGCCGGCGCGTCCGCCCGAAATCTGGTCGAGCGAGGAGACGATGCGGGCGGTGAGATAGGGGTGATAGGCGAAGGTCGAGAGCGTCGGCACGATGCCGAGCTTGCGGGTGGAGGCGGCGAGCAGCGTCGCCACCACGCTCGGCTCCTGCCGGGGGATGCAGATGCCGCCCTTCAGGAAGATGTCGCGCGAATTCTGCCAGTTCTCGCCGACATAGATCGAATCCTCGATCAGCAGATAATCGAAGCAGGCGCGCTCCATCGACCGCACGAGGTCGACGAAGAGATCGGCGCTCATCCAGTCCTGGCCGATATTGCCGGTCCACGGCTCGCCCCAGGCCTGGACGCTGGAACCCTGGAGAAACCAGGCGAGATGGAAGGGATTCGCCGTCATGCACGCACCTTTGTCCTGATCCGCACGCCGACTTCCGCCGGCACGCAGGAGAGGTTAAGGGCGCGACACCCGGGGGGAGTATCGTGAAGAGGCGAAGCTTGGTCGGCTGCTTTAGAATTAATCCTGCCCAAGAAGCCGGCAGATTGTGCCTATGACCCGTCGGACAAAAGGAAATGCCGGGCTCCGAGAGCCCGGCATCCTGATCATTCACGCGTCACGCGCCGCAGCGCGTGCCGATCACGCGCGGTAGCGGGAACGCTCGCGCTGCACTTCCGGCGCGGTATAGGCGGGAGCGTCGGGGTCGAAGCGGGTCCAGCCCTCGTCACGGTACACGCGCTCGCGCGCGGTCACATCCACGGCCGACTCGGCGTCGAGAATGGCCTGCGCTTCGGCCTCGCGCTCATCCGGCACGCGGGCGGAAACGACGGTGCCGCCGCGACGCACGCCCTCGGCATAGACATGCGCCCGCTCCTCGGGCACGCCTTCCGAGGTCATCGCGCCGACGAGGCCGCCGACCGCGCCACCCGCCGCCGCGCCGGCCACCGCGCCAGCGCCGGTCGCCACCAGCCAGCCGGCCGCCACCACCGGGCCGACGCCGGGGATCGCCATCAGGCCGAGGCCGGTGAGCAGGCCGCCCGCGCCGCCGAGCACGGCGCCGATGCCGGCACCGGTGGCCGCGCCCTCGCCGGCATGGCTCTCATGGTGCTCATGCGTACGCCCATCGGCATGGGTGGCGGTGGTGCCGGTCGTCGTGGTCGCGCTGTCGCGGCCATACCAGTCGTCGGAATTATTGGCCACGAGGCTGATCTGCGCGCGGTCGATGCCCAGAGCCTGCAGCTTGTTCACCGCGGTGAGCGCGTCGTCGTAATTGTCGAAAAGTCCGGAAACAGTCGCCATGATAGGTCCTCCCTAAGGGGCCAGCGTGAGATCAGTTCGGAAAGACGTTGCCCTGATAGTCGAGCGCCACGTCATGCGAGGCGCCGCCCTTCATCGCCTTGCCGCGCCAGACGCCGTCCTGGTCCTTGGCGAGGCCGGTCACGTCGGAGAAGCCGCGCGCCTCGATGCGCTCCTTCGCCTGCGCTTCGGTGAAGCTGTTGGCGCCCTTGGCGGGCTCCGCCGGCTGGGGCGTGCTCTCGGTGGTCACGGCGGGAGTGTTGGGGTCCTGCGCCGCCGGCGGGGTCTGCGCCCAAGCCGGCGCGGCGATCGCCATTGCAGCAAGAATAGGCAGAATGCGCTTCATCTGATGGCCCTCCGATCACAAATTGTGAGGAGTGAACGCCATTTAGGCAGAACGGTTCCGCGCGGCGCACGACCGAAACGCAACAGAGCGGCGCGTCCCTTGACGCCGACGCAGGATGCGCTTGATTAGGAACCGGGGCGCGTGCAAGGAAACGCCATGAAAAATCGCCTTCCGCTTACGGCCGTTCTCGTCGCCCTGGCCCTTCCGGCCAGCGCGATCGTCGCCTCGGCGCAATATTCGGGCAATCCCGGCCTGCGCAATCCGGGGGCGACGACCCCCGTGCCGAAGCAGGCCGGCAAGCCGCCGCAGACTTGGGAGCCCGCGGCGCAGCCGACTCCGGCCTCGCGTCAGCTCAATCCCAATCCAAGCTGCGTGACCCTGCCCTGCAACGCCGCGCCGGTGATCCGCAAACCGGCTTCCTGAGTCCGGGGCCGGCGTGCCTCGCCCTGCCTCCTGACGACGGGGCGTGAAGCATTTTCGAGCGAAGTGGCTACCGGATCGCGTGAAGAAAACGCGATAAAACAACGAATGAGATCATTCCACGGATTCAGTGAAACGGTGGAATGATCTAGAGCCCTGCCGCCTTGCGCAGCGCGGCGTTCATCCGCTCCTGCCAGCCGGGGCCGTCCTGCTGGAAATGCTCCAGCACATCCCGGTCGAGACGCAGCGAGACCAGCTCCTTGGCATTGGGCAGCGACAAGGTGGCCCGCGCCGGCGCAGGCTTTTCCACCACCGGTGCCGGCTTGGCGGTCGCGCTCTTGAAGGCGGCTTCGGCGATATCGCGGGCCGAACCGCTGCCGCGTCGTGTGGGGGTCATGGCCATCGGGGATCCTCGAATCGGCCGCAGCTTACAACTCATTCCCGCCGCGCCGCCAGCCGCGCCGGCCGACGGCGGACAGCTAAGCCTTGCGCGCCAGCGCCCCCGCCCCCACTCTTGCTGCCCAAGCAAGGGCGTGCCGCTGGCACAGCGCCCGGAGGTTCGCCATGTCCTACGGCTTTCTCGACATCGCCATCACCCCCAGCGTCCGGGCGGCGCAGGAGGAAATGGGCGTCGCGCATCTCTGGGAGGATTTTCGCGGCGACCGCGCCTCCGACCGCTTCTCGCGCAGCGAAGAAGCCTTCATCGCCCAGCGCGACAGCTTCTACATCGCCAGCGTGTCGGAAACCGGCTGGCCCTATGTGCAGCATCGCGGCGGGCCGCGCGGTTTTCTCAAAGTCATCGACGAGCGCACCCTCGCCTTCGCCGATTACAGCGGCAACCGGCAATATATCAGCACCGGCAATGTCGCCGCCAACAGCCGCACCTGCCTGTTCCTGATGGATTATCCCAGGCGCACCCGGCTCAAGATTTATGCCCATGCCGAGGTTCTCACGCTCGACGCCGACGCGGAGCTGACGGAAAAGCTGAGCCCGCAGGGCTACCGCGCCCGGCCCGAGCGCCTGTTCCGTCTGCGGCTCGACGCGTTCGACTGGAACTGCCCGCAGCACATCACCCCGCGCTTCACCGAGGCCGAGATCACCGAGGCCGTCCGCCCACTGCGCGACCGGCTGGCGGAGTTGGAGGCGGAGAATGCCGCGCTGCGCGCCCGCCTCGCCGGCGAGGGGCCGCAGGCCGGGGGCTGAGCGGGCCTCCGCCCCTGCCCCCTCACACCGAAGTGTCCGGCCGGCGCGCGAGCGCCGCCGGAACGGAAGCGCCGCCAGGCCATTAGCGTCTCACAGCCAAGGAGACCGATATGACCGAGCGCGCCCGGCACGCCACCTATGATCAACCCGTCGGCGGCTGGGGGTCGGCAAAGTCCCTGCTCAAACATTCCACCGAGCAGCACGCCGTTTCCGCCGTGGCGGCGCTGGTGAAGGACCACAACAAGACCGGCGGCTATATGTGCACCAGCTGCGCCTGGGCGAAGCCGGCCCAGCCGCACGCGGCCGAATTCTGCGAGAACGGCGCCAAGGCCACCTTCTGGGACGTGACCTCCCGGCGCACAACGCCGGACTTCTTTGCCCAGCACACCGTCTCCGAACTGCTCGACTGGTCGGATTACGACCTTGAGAACGAAGGCCGTCTCACCCATCCGATGCGCTACGACGCCCGCCTCGACCGCTATGTCGAAGTGGCGTGGGAGGATGCCTTCGCCGATATCGGCGCGAAGCTGCGCGGCTATCAGCCCGATGAGGCGGTGTTCTACGCCTCCGGCCGCGCCTCGCTGGAAACCTCCTACATGTACCAGCTGCTCGCCCGGCTCTACGGCACCAACAATCTGCCCGACAGTTCCAACATGTGCCACGAGACCACGTCGGTCGCCCTGCCGCCGACGCTGGGCACGCCCGTCGGCACCGTGTTGCTGGACGACTTCAAGGAGACCGACTGCATCCTCTCCTTCGGCCAGAATGTCGGCACCAATTCGCCGCGCATGCTGCACCAGCTTCAGGAGGCGCGGGAACGCGACGTGCCGGTGGTGGTGTTCAATCCGCTGCGCGAAAAGGGCTGGGAGGAGTTCGTCAACCCGCAGCGGCCCGGCCAGATGTTGACCAACGAGCCGACCACCATCGCGACGCAATATTATCAGGTGCGCGCCGGCGGCGACATTGCCGCCATGATCGGCATGGCCAAGACGCTGCTGGCGCTGGACGACAAGGCGCAGGCGCTCGGCCGCGCGCGGGTGCTGGACGCGGACTTCATCGCCGCGCACACGGACGGCTTCCCCGCCTTCGAGGCGATGGTGCGGGCGACGGAATGGGCGGAGATCGAGCACGAATCCGGCCTCGCCCAGGCGGAAATCGAGGCCGCCGCCCACACCTTCGCCCATGCCCGGGCGGTGATCGCGATCTATGGCATGGGCCTCACCCAGCATCGGCTCGGCGTCGATACCGTGCAGATGCTGGTCAATCTTCTGCTCATGCGCGGGCATATCGGCCGGCCCGGCGCCGGCATCTGCCCGGTGCGCGGCCATTCCAATGTGCAGGGCCAGCGCACCGTCGGCATCGCCGAAAAGGCGGAACTCGTGCCGCTCGACCGCCTCGCCGCGCAGTTCGGCTTCGAGCCGCCGCGCGCCGACGGCATGAACACGGTGGAAGCCTGCGAGGCGGTGATCGCCGGCAAGGTCCGGGCGTTTATCGGCCTCGGCGGCAATTTCGTCCGCGCCATCCCCGAGCGCGAGCTGATGGAGGAAAAGTGGCGCGATCTCGACCTCTGCGTGCAGATCGCCACCAAGCTGAACCGCAGCCATCTCATCACCGCGAAGACCAGCTATCTGCTACCGACGCTGGTGCGCTCCGAAATCGACCGGCAGGCCACCGGGCCGCAGGTGGTGACGATGGAGGATTCCACCACCTGCATCCATGCCTCGCGTGGAAAGTTCGAGCCGGCCGCCGACACGCTGCTCTCCGAGCCGCGCATCGTCGCCGAGATCGCCAAGGCGACGCTGCCACCCAATCCGCGCGTGCCGTGGGACCGCTGGGTGGAGGATTATGCTCGGGTGCGCGAGGCGATCGAGGAGACCTTCCCCGCCGATTTCCGCGCCTTCAACGCCCGGCTCGACACGCCCGGCGGCTTTCCCCGGCCGGTCGCGGCGCGCGAGCGGCGCTGGGAGACGGAATCGGGCAAGGCGAACTTCACCCGGCCCAAGGCGCTTTCCGCCAGCTTCGACGACGGCCGCGATGCCGATGTGCTGCGCCTGATCACGCTGCGCTCCAACGACCAGTTCAACACCACGGTCTATGGCTATGCCGACCGGCTGCGCGGCATTCATGGCTCGCGCAGGGTGGTGATGATGAACCGCGACGACCGCATCCGCCTCGGCCTCACCGAGGACGGCCAAGCGCAGCTGGTGACGGCGGTGGATGACGGCATCCACCGCGCCATGGGCGGCTTCCAGGTCATCGACTACGACCTGCCGCCCGGCACCTGCGCCGCCTATTTCCCGGAATGCAACGCGCTGATCCCGCTCTGGCACCATGCCGAGGGCAGCAAGACCCCGGCGGCGAAATCGGTGCCGATTCGGGTCCGGCCGGACGGACGTGCCGTTAGGGAAGACGCCACGCTTTCCACCGGAACCCCTGCCGCAGCGGCGCGTTAGGCGAAGGCGTTTCCCGCTACCGCGCGGCGTTTCTCGCTACCGCGCGCCTTGGCGGGGGAGGCTCGGCGCCACGACAAGCTACGGAGGTCGCAGCTGGACCCGATCGTTCCCTATTGCGGTCCCCCGCCTGAAAACCTGCTGACGGCGTGGAACCTCGCGCCGCTGCCGCTCGCCCTCTGCGCGGCGCCGCTTGTGCTCGCCGCCCTGCGCCGGGATGTGCCGCGCGGGCCGGCGGCGCTGGCGGCGGGGGCGCTGTTCCTCGCTTTCGTCTCGCCGCTCTGCGCGCTCACAGTGGCGCTGTTTTCCGCGCGCGGGCTGCATCACCTCGTCCTGGTGCTCGTCGCGGCGCCGGCACTGGCGCTGGCCTTCCCGCTCCGCCTGCCCTTCGCCCGCATCGGCGGCTTTCTCGGCCTGTCGCTGTTCCTCTGGCTCTGGCACCTGCCGGCGGCCTACACGCTGGCCTGGAACAGCCATGGCGCCTATTGGCTGATGCAGGCGGGCCTGCTTGTCTCGGGCCTCGCCTTCTGGTCGTCGCTGTTCGCGGCGGAGCGTCCGGCTGAACGCGTCGCCTCCGTCGGGCTGGTGCTGGCGCTGGCCGGGCAGATGGGGCTGATCGGCGCCATCCTCACCTTCGCCCCGCGCCTGCTCTATCTCCAGCATCTCGGCGTCACCGAGGCCTATGGACTCAGCGCCCTCGCCGACCAGCAACTGGCCGGGCTCATCATGTGGGTGCCGGGCATGCTGCCCCTTGCTTTGCTCGGCGCGCTGCTGCTGCGGCGCGGCTGGCGCGAGGCGAGCCTGACATGATCGCGCTGCTGAAGACGCTGCACATCGCCGCCCTCAGCCTGTGGTGCGCCGGGCTGGTGGCCATGCCGCTGGTGCTGCAGATCTATGGCCGGCGAGAGGAAGTCCGCACCCAAGCGGGCTTCACCGAATTCCGCCTGCTAATGCACGCCGCCTATACGCGCATCGTCACCCCGGCGGCGATCATCGCCATCGCCGCCGGCACGGCGCTGATCTTCGCCGCCGACATCACCCAGCCCTGGCTGGTGGCGAAGCTGGTGGCGGTGGCGGGCATGGTGCTCGCCCATGCCTGGCTCGGCCATCTCAATGTCGAGGCTTCTGAGGGGCGCGGCTCCTACCAGATGCCGCACGCCATCGCCGCCCTCCCCGCCAGCCTCATCTGCATGAGCGCGGTGCTCTATCTCGTGCTCGCCAAGCCGGACCTGCAGCCGCTGATCGAGGCGCTGCCGGCGGCGCTCACCACCCCTCAGGGCCGCTCACTGCCCGACGCTCTGGTGCCGATTTGATAGTCGAAGACGAGTTTTCCGCCATGCCAGCCGGTCAAGGCGGTCATTCCGGCCATGACCAGCGACAGCGCCAGCCCGACGGGGAGCACCGCGCCGTCGGGATCGCCGATGCGGATGATCCAGTTCATGCCGATGAGCGAGAGCAGCATCACTGCCAGGATGAAATGCGTCCAGCTGGCGGAACGGTTGCGGATGCCGCGCACCATCAAGAGTTCGGCCGCGCCGGTGATCCCCGCCAGCACGCCCATGGCGAAGGCGCCGAACACCGCATAGGCCGAGACATGCGACCAGAAGCTGTTGCCGGTCCAGAGATAGAGCAGATCGCCGCCGAGCGTGCTGAAGGACAGCGCGATGGGGAAGGTGACCAGCATGGCATGCAGGGGATGGCCGGAAATCGCGATCTTCGATTCCGTGTCCTCAAGCGCGCGCCGCTCTTCCAGCGGGTCGAACAGGTCGGGGCGGGCGTCCATCTGGCCTCCTTCGCATGGCGGTCGTTCTCACCGGGCAAGTGCGCAGCCCTCGCGCTGGTTCCCCTTGTCCTCGCGGGATGCAAGGGCCCGCTTTCCACGCTGACCCCGGCGGGACCCATTGCGCAGGACATTGCCTTTCTGTGGTGGGGGCTGCTGGCCGGGGCGACGGCGCTGGCGCTGATGGTGTTCGTGCTCGTCGCCCTCGGCTTCGGCCGGCCGCGCGCCATCACGGAAGGGCGCTGGGTGTTCGGCATGGGGGTGTGGTTCTCGCTCGGCGTGCTCAGCCTCATCCTCGTCGCCGCGCTCTGGGTCGGCGAGCGCATCCTGCCGCACGGCCCGGCGCTGGAAGTGCGCGCCCATGCGCGGCAATGGGCGTGGAGCTTCAGCCATCCCGGCGCGGAAGGTCCGGTTACGTCCGAGGGCGTGCTGCACATTCCCGCCGGCCGGCCGGTGGATGTGCTCATTACCTCGTCCGACGTGATCCATTCCTTCTGGGTGCCGCAGCTCGGCGGCAAGATGGACGCCATCCCCGGCCGCGAGAACCGGCTGCGCCTCGAAGCCGCGCAGCCCGGCACCTATGAGGGGCTGTGCGCCGAGTTCTGCGGGCTGGAACACGCGGCCATGCGCTTCGAGGTGATCGCGCACGATCCCGCCCAATGGCCGCCCGTGTCGCCGGAGGGCCCGCGCCCATGAACACGTCCATGAGCACCCCCATAAACACGCCCCCCGACCCCGCCGCCATCCCCGCCAATCCGCCGCAGCGCGCGCTCGGCCTTCACCGGGAGCTGGACCGCGTCTGGCGCAACGCGCCGGGCCTGTGGGGGCAGGTCACCGCCGTCAGCCACACCACGCTCGGCCTGCGCTTCATGGTGACGGCCTTCGTGTTCTTCGGCATTGGCGGGCTGCTGGCCATGCTGATCCGGGCGCAGCTGGCGACCCCCAACGGGGCCTTTCTCGACACCGCGCTCTACAACCAGATCTTCACGATGCACGGGAGCATCATGATGTTTCTGTTCGCCATTCCCATGCTGGAAGGGCTGGCGATGTATCTCTTGCCGAAGATGCTCGGCACGCGCGACCTCGCCTTCCCCCGCCTCTCGGCGCTGGGCTATTGGTGCTACCTGCTCGGCGGCTGCATCCTCATCGCCGCCCTGCTCGCCGGCGTCGCCCCCGGCGAGGGCTGGTTCATGTACACGCCGCTGTCCGGCAAGACCTATTCGCCGGGCATCAATGCCGATGTCTGGCTGCTCGGCGTCACTTTCGTTGAAATCTCGGCGCTGTCGGCGGCGATCGAGCTGATGGTCTCCATCCTGCGCCTGCGGGCCCCGGGCATGAAGCTGACGCAGATGCCGCTCTTCGCCTGGTACATGCTGGGTACGGCGGCGATGATGCTGGCGGGCTTTCCCCCGCTCATCCTCGGCTCAGTGCTGCTGGAGATGGAGCGCGCCTTCGGTTGGCCGTTCTTCGATCCCGAACGCGGCGGCGACCCGCTGCTGTGGCAGCACCTGTTCTGGCTGTTCGGCCACCCCGAGGTCTACATCATCTTCCTGCCGGCGGCGGGCGTGCTCTCCACCGTCATTCCGGTGCTGTGCCGCACACAGATCGTCGGCTATGGCGCCATCGTCGCCGCCATTCTCGGTATGGTGTTCCTCAGCTTCGGCCTGTGGGTGCACCACATGTTCACGGTCGGCATCCCGCATCTGGCGCTGGCCTTCTTCTCCGCCGCCTCCATGCTGGTGGCGGTGCCCACCGCCGTGCAGATCTTCGCCTGGATCGCCACGCTGTGGCGCGGCCGGCCGGAACTGAAGCTGCCGATGCTCTATATTCTCGGCTTCTTCTTCACCTTCGTCATGGGCGGCCTCACCGGCGTCATGCTGGCGGTGGTGCCATTCAACTGGCAGGCGCACGACACCGCTTTTGTGACCGCGCATCTGCATTATGTGCTGATCGGCGGCTTCGTCTTCCCCATGCTGGCCGGCGTCGCCTGGTGGACGCCGCTGATGAGCGGCCGCCGCCGGGTGCGCGGGCTGGGCGAAGCCGCGTTCTGGTTCATCCTCGTCGGCTTCCACGGCACCTTCTTCCTCATGCACCTCACCGGGCTGATGGGCATGGCACGCCGCATCCCCTCCTATCCCGACAACCCGGAATGGACGGCGCTGAACCTCTCCTCGTCCTTCTTCGGCTTCGTCATGACCATCGGTTTCGCGCTGTTCGCCATCGACCTGATTCTGCAGGCGGGCTTCGGCAAGCGCAGCGTGCGCAACCCGTGGAAGGCGCCGTCGCTCGACTGGGCGATGGCGCTGCCGCCGCCCAACTATAATTTCGCCTCGCTGCCGGGGCCGGCGCTGCAACAGGCCGGGGCCGACGTCGCCATGCTGAATCTGGCGAAGGGCGAGGGCCTGCTGCCCGGCGCCCCGCGCGGCCGGCGCGAGATCCTCGTCACCTCGGTGGGCACGGCGCGGCCGGAACATGTGGCGATCCTGCCCTTCAACACCGGCCTGCCGCTGCTGCTGGCGCTCGCCATCTGCGCCTTTGTGCTGCTGATGCTGGCCGGGCTCTACACGCTGGCGCCGCTGGCGCTGATCCCGGTCGTGACGCTGATCTGGATCTGGGCGCGGCGCGCCGTAGCGCCGCTCGACGCCACGCCGATCGAGGTGGCGCCGCGGCTGATGCTGCCGGTCCAGCCGGGCGATGGCGCGACGCTGACGCGCAGCGGCCTCGTCAGCCTCTTGTTCGCCAATGGCACCTTCTTCGCCTCGCTGCTGTTCGGGGTAGCCTTCCTGGCGCTGGTCTCGCCCGGCCCGGCCCGGCCGGGCTGGGAAGCGGATGGCACGCTGCTCCTCGCCGCCGGAGTGGTCCTGGCCCTGCTGGCGGTCGCCGCGCTCGGTCTGCCCCGGGCGCTCGCGCGGATCGAAGCGGGGCGCTCCGCCGGGGCGGCGCTGCCGGCCGCCTTCGCCGCCAATCTGCTGGCGCTCGCCCTCCTCCTCGCGCTCGCGCTCTGGCAGCTGCCCGACCCCACGCGCCACGCGGCGGACGCGGTGCGGGCCGCGCTGGTCGCCTATATCGGCCTGCATACCGCCATCGCTACCCTGTTCACCGCCTTCGCGCTCGATCAGGCGAAGCGGGGCGAACTGGCCCCGGGCCGCGCTGGCGCGCTGCGCAATGCCGGGCTCTGGCAGAGCTACACCGTCGCCGCCGCCGCGGTGACGCTGGCCGCGCTGTGGGCGCAGGAGGCGGCGTCGTGAGGCCGGCGGGCGGCATGGTCTGGCTCGGCTGGCTGATCGCCGGGCCGACGGTGTGGGCGGCGGCGTTCTCCCTCGCCTATGGCCTGCACGGCATGGGGTGCGAACTCGGCTGGCCGGCGGTCGCGGTCGGGCCGGTCAGCCTGCACCGGCTCGCCATCGCCCTCCCCGCCCTCGCCGGAGCGCTGATCTGCCTCGGCCTTTTGGGGCGGGTGAAGACCGCGCTCGGCCCGGAGGCGGACCTCCCCCGGCTCGGCCTGTGGATCGGTCTGGGTGCCACCCTGTTCAGCCTCGCGCCGGTGCTGGTGGCGACCAGCTGCGGGCCGGGCCTCGGCTGAGCGGTCGCCCACTCAACGGGAGGCGGCGCGCGCGGCCTCGCCCCGGGCCTTGTCGGAGCGCAGCCGCGCCCGCCAGACACCGGCCTCGACCAGGCCCGCGATCACATCCGCCATCACCTTGGCCACCGCGTCGCTGCCGCGCGGGTTCATGGTGCGCGGCGACACCACCACCGACAGGCGCCAGGATGGCGTCGGGTCGAGAATGGGCACGGCCACCATCTCGCCGCGCCGCATCTCCTCGACAAAGGCGAAATGCGGCATGACGGCCAGCGCCCGGCCCTGCTGCACCAGCTGGGCGATGGCCGGCAGGCTGTCGCAATCCATCGCCACCGGCGTGATGTCGTGGCGGGCGGCGACCTGCTCAATGACGGTGCGCAGAACATTGGGCGCGCCCGGCAGGACGATGGGATGCTCGAACAGGGCGCGCAGCGTCACCCCGCCGCTCGCCGCCAGCGCATGGCCCGGCGGCACGAACAGCATCAGCTCCTCGACCATCAGCTCGGTCCAGGCGACGGTCTCGAACGCCCGCCGGTCATAGAGCAGCGCGACATCGAGCCGGCCCACCTGCAGGAACTCGTCGAGATAGCCGGTCATCGCCTCCACCACGCGCAGGGTGATGTTGGGCTGGCGCTCGGCCATGGCGGTGATCAGCGGGATGGAGAGCCCGCGGCAGGCCGAGGTCGGCAGCCCGACAGCGACGCGGCCGGACGGGTTGACCGATTGCGAGCGCACCACGTCCTTCACCCGCTCCACCTCTTCGAGGATACGGCGGGCATGATCATAGAGCTGCTGGCCCATCTCGGTCGGCGTCACGCCGCGCGCGTGACGCCGCAGCAGCTCGACGCCCAGCTCGTCCTCCAGGTTCTTCACCTGCTGGCTGAGCGAAGGCTGGGCGATGCGCAGCATTTCGGCGGCACGGGAGAAATTGCCGCTTTCGGTGATCTGCACGAAGTATTTCAGCTTACGAAGATCCATGGATCGCCCCGGCTCACCCGGCAACTCTGCGCGCCATCGCCCAATTGTCAAACTGACTAACAAATCATCATTTGCATGATCTATAGGCAGGAATTTTCCAATACTCGTTTTCAAACAATACGTTACGCAAACAGGGGTTTGATCATTGCTGCCTATAAATAAAAACCATAGGCTCAACCTATATATGTGATCGGAAAATCGTCTTTGCCGATGGCGGCTGCTTGTCTCTAGCCTCTGCCTCGTCGAGCCACGCAGAGCCCCCCGCAACCCGTGGCCTCGGGAGATGCGCCCATGCCTTCCGCACGAACCCAGCGCTGCCAGCTTCTGGCGGCGACGGCGACGTTCGGCCGTGCGCCGGCACCCTCCCCAGCGTTTAAGGAGCGCCCATGTCCCGCGTCGTCGATCCGAGCCCCCACGAAACCTTCATGCGCCGCGCCATCGAGATCAGCCGCGACAAGATGCGGGCGGACGGCTCCGCGCCGTTCGGCTGCGTCATCGTCAAGGACGGGGTGATCGTCGGCGAGGGCGTGAACAACGTCATCAACAACCACGACGCCACCTCGCATGGCGAGGTCGAGGCGATCCGCGACGCCGGGCGGAACCTCAAGACCTGGGATCTCTCGGGCTGCGACCTCTACACCACCTGCGAGCCCTGCGAGATGTGCGTCGCCTCCATGTTCTGGGCGAAGATCCGCAGGCTCTACTACGCCAACACACTGAAGGACTGCGCCGAGATCGGCTTCAAGCTGGAGCCGCTGACGACCATGGTCCGCAGCGATCTGCACGAGCGCACCCTCCCCGCCGAACGCCTGCTCCCCACCGAGGCCCGCGAGGTCCTCGACGAATGGGCGGCCTCGCCCGGCTTCAGCCCGTTCCAGTGAGTGCCGGCCCAATCCCGAACGCCCTTCCCGATGGAGACGACGACATGAACGAGTTCGACGGTCCGATCACCGATTTCCGCGCGCTGCTGCACCCGATGAACCGGCGCCGCCTGCTGCAGGGCGCCAGTGCGCTCGCCGGCGCCGCCGCGCTCGGCGTCACCGCCACCGCGCCGGAACCCGCCTATGCGCAGGACAAGGTGCTGAACCTGCTGTCCTGGCCCGGCCATGCCGACCCGGCGGTGGTGAAGCCTTTCGAGGACAAATACGGCGTCAAGGTCGTCGCGAAGGAATATGTTGGCGGTGAGCCGATGCTGGCGCTGATGAACCAGTCGCCCCCGGGCTCCTTCGACGTGGTGCTGGCCGATGCCGAATATATCCACATGCTCAAAGAGGGCGGCTTCATCGACAAGATGAACCCGGCCGACTACCCGCTCGCCGATTACTGGCCGGAGTTCCAGAAGTTCGAGCCGCACTGGGTCGGTGACGATCTCTATTCGGTGCTGATCCGCTTCGGCTATCTCGGCATCGCCTACCGCACCGACGTATTCTCGGAAGCCGACGTGAAGTCCTACAAGGCGCTGTGGGACCCCAAGATCAAGGGCAAGCTCGGCTTCTTCGACTGGTACCTGCCGACCATGGGCTGCCTCAGCCTCTATGACGGCAACAAGCCGCCCTTCGACATTTCCGACGCCGCCTTCGGCAAGCTGAAGGAGACGCTGTTCTCGCTGAAGCCGCAGACCGCCGGCTTCTATTCCATGGCCGACCAGTTCTCCATGCTGACCAACGGCACCGCCGCCGCCATTCCCGGCGTCGGCGACTGGGTGGTGCTGCTCCTGCAGAAGAACGGCGTGCCGGTTTCCGCCACCGTGCCGGACGAGGGCGGCATCCAGTGGACGGAATCGATGTCCATCGTCTCCTCCTCCACCAAGAAGGACCTCGCCAAGGCCTTCATCCAGTACATGTCCTCGCCCGAGGGACAGGTGCGCTCCTCGATCATGCCGGCCTACTGGGCCTCGATCCCCAACAAGAAGGGCTGGGAACTGCTCAACAAGCAGCACCTCGCCGAGGCCAAGGCGCTGCGCCACACCTTCGACGCTCGCAACGTCATGGACGAGTACAAGGACGGCAAGATCTTCATCCGCAAGACGCCGGTGCAGCAGAGCATCGAGCAGTGGAACGATGTCTGGTCGGAATTCAAGGCGATGTGACCCGCCCCGGCGGGCGGCCGCGCGCCGCCCGCCGGTCTTGCTTTGCCCGGCACGAGCCCCGAAGGCTTCATGAGCGAAACCGTACCTGCCTCCTCGACGCCCCCGCCTGCGACGGTGCCGTCGCGCCGTGCCACCGGCGCACGCTTCGCCCTGTTCTGGGGCGCGCCGCCGGCGCTGTGGCAGGCCGCGTTCTTCCTGGTGCCGCTCGGCTTCCTCGTCGCCATGACCTTCTGGTCGGTGAAGAACTTCCGCCTGACGCCGGATTCGACGCTGGCCAACTGGGTGTTCATCCTCAACGCCAGCTTCTTCCGCAACGCCTATGTCTACACCTTCTGGCTCTCGGTGCTCACCGCCGTCATCGCCAGCGTGGCGGCGTTCCCGGCGGCCTATACGCTGGCCTACAAGGTGAGCCCGGCGGCGCGGCGCTTCATGATCTTCATGCTGGTGGTGCCGTTCTTCACCAGCTATCCCGTGCGCATCTATTCCACCCAGATCTTCTTTAGCCCGCAGGGCATCATCAACACCGTGCTCGTGCCGCTCGGCCTCGGCCCGCTGCACGTGCTGAACACGCCGACCGGCACGGTGGTGGGCTATCTCGTGCTCACCTTGCCGCTCGTGGTGCTGCTGCAGACCTTCGCCCTCGCCAATGTGCCGCGCACCCTCATCGAAGCCGCGCATAATCTCGGCTGCGGCCGCTTTCGCACCATCGCGACGGTGATCATCCCCTCGGCCCGCATCGGGCTCATCGTCGCTGGCACCTTCGCCTTCGTGCTGGCCTTCGGCGACTACGTCGCGCCGACCTATCTCGGCGGCTCCAAGCCGCCCACGCTCAGCATCCTCATCGCCGACCAGGTGAAGTCCGGCAACAACTGGCCGCGCGCCTCCGTGGTCGCGGTGATGATGATCGTGACGCTGATGGTGGTGATGCTGGTGATGATCGGCCTTGCCTATGGCCGGCGGAAAGGCAGGGCATGAGCATGGCCGCGCTCCGCCGCCTCCTGCTGGTCGTCTACACGGCTCTGGTGTTCGCCTTCATCTTCGCGCCCATCGTCTCGACCATCGTGTTCTCGTTCAATGCCGACCGTTTCCCCAGCCTGCCCTGGGGCGGGTTCAGCCTGCAATGGTACGAGGCGATCTTCGCCGACGCGACCATCCAGCGGGGGCTGATGAACAGCCTCGTTGTCGCCGGCGTCACCTGCGTCATCGCCACCTTTCTCGGCTTCTCCGCCGCCTATATCGATTACCGCTACCGCTTCCTCGGCAAGTCGGTCTATCTCGCCCTCGCCGCCCTGCCGCCGACCGTGCCGGTGGTCATTCTCGGCGTGGCGTTGCTCACTTTCGAGGGGCGGGTCGGGCTGTCGGGCACGCTGACAGGCATCATCGTCGGCCATGTCGTGCTCAGCACCCCCTTCGCCATGGCGCTGGTGCGGATGCGGCTCGCCGATCTCGACCCCGATATCGAGCGCGCCGCGTGGAATCTCGGCGCCTCGCCCTGGGCGACCATGTTCGGCGTCATCGTGCCGTTCTGCCTGCCGGCGATCCTCGCAGCGGTGTTTCTCACGGCGGCCGTTTCCTTCGACGAATTCATGATCGCCTGGTTCGTCTCCGGGGTGAACGAGACCCTGCCAGTGCGCGTGCTCGCCATGCTGCAGGGGCAGGTCAGCCCGCGCATCAACGCCATCGGCGCCATCGTCTTCGGCGTCAGCATCACCCTCATCGTGCTCGCCCAATTGCTGCTCGGCCGCTTCTCCGGCCGCGCGGCCCGCCGGAAAGGATGACGCGCATGGCCGCCCCCATGATCGAACTCGACCGCGTCGCCAAGCATTATGGCGGCCAGGCCGCCGTCGCCGACGTCTCCTTCACCATCGACAAGGGCGAGTTCATCGCGCTGATGGGCCCCTCCGGCTGCGGCAAGACCACCACGCTGCGGATGATCGCCGGGCTGGACCAGCCGACCTCAGGCGAAATCCGCCTGTGGGGAAGGCGGCTCAACGAGGACGCCCCCTGGGAGCGCGACGCGCCGCTGGTGTGGCAGAGCTACGCGCTGTTCCCCTTCCTCTCCGTGCGCAAGAACGTCGAATTCGGCCTCAAGCAGCGCCGCCTGCCGGCACCCGAGCGCCGCAAGAAGGCGGAGGAGTGGATGGAGCGGCTCGGCATCGCCGGCTTTGCCGAGCGCGGCATCGACCAGCTTTCCGGCGGCCAGCGCCAGCGCGTGGCCCTCGCCCGCGCGCTCGCCCTCGAACCCGAAATGCTGCTGCTCGACGAGCCGCTCTCCGCCCTCGACCCGCATCTGCGGGTGCGCATGCAGTCGGAACTGGTGCGGCTGCACCGCGAACTCGGCATCACCTTCATCTGCGTCACCCACAGCCATTCCGAGGCCTTCGCCATGGCCGACCGGGTGGTGATCATGAATGAAGGACGCATCCAGCAGATCGGCGCGCCGCGCGAAATCCACCGCCGCGCCGCCAACCGCTTCGTCGCCGAATTCGTCGGCGGCAACAACCTGTTCACCGGCACGGCGCGGTTGGAGGCGAACGGCGCCATCGCGCTCGAAGGCCCGGTGGGCACCGTCCACGCCCCGGCGCCCAGTGAGGGCGGCCCCGTCTCCGGCGCCACCGCGACGCTGGTGGTGCCGGCCGACCGCATCGAACTGGCGAGCGCGGGCACCGGCACCGGCAATGAGGTGGCGGCGCGCGTCGTCACCGTGGAATTCGTCGGCTCGACCGTCACCGTCTTCCTGGAAACCGAGGGCGGCGGCGAACTGCGCGCCCAGCGCTCGCTGCACGAAATCGAGAACACGCCGCTCGCCGTCGGCCAGCCGGTCGTCGCCCGCTGGTCGCCCAGCCAGGGCTTCTTCCTGCCGGGCTGACGCCCCCTTTCCGCGCGAACCTGTGGAGCTTCGCTAATGTCCCTCTTCATCCGCGGCGCCACCGTGCTCGCCATGGGCGGCCCGACCGGCAGTACACCCTTCCTCGGCGATGTCCATGTCGAGGGCGACCGCATCAAGGCCATCGGCCCGGACCTGCCGGTGCCGGAAGGCGCCACGGTCATCGACGGCAGCGGCAAGCTGGTGATGCCCGGGCTCATCAACGCGCACCTGCATTCCGGCGAAGCGCTGTTCAAGAGCCGCTACGACAACCTGCCGCTCGAACTGTGGATGCTCTACGCCTACCCGATCCTCGGCGCCAAGGCGCTGAGCGAGCGCATGATCTATCTGCGCAGCATGGTGGTGGCGATCGAGTCGCTGAAAACCGGCGTCACCTGCCTGACCGACGACATCTTCGAGGCCCCGCGCCAGTCGCTGGCGCAGCTCGGCGCGGCGGTGTCGGCCTATGACGATGCCGGCATCCGCGCCACCGTCTCCGGCCATGTGATGGACCGCGACTTTCTCGATTCCATCCCCTTCTCGCGCGAGCATGTCTCGGCCGAGCTGCAGGCGGAAGTCGCCAAGCTCACCCCGCCGACAACGGATGAGTATCTCGCCTTCGCCAAGGAGGCCTATGCGCAGTTCCATGGCCGCTCCGGGCGCATCCGCTTCATGCTCGCCCCCTCCGCCCCGCAGCGCTGCACGCCGGAGCTGATGCAGGCGGTGAACGCGCTGGCGCTGGAATGGCAGGTACCGTTCCACACCCATATCGTCGAGACCAAGGTGCAGGGCGTCACCGGCCCGGCGATGTATGGCAAGTCGCTGATGCGCTACATGGCCGATCTCGGCCTGATGCATCCCGGCACCACCATCGCCCATTCCATCTGGGTGACGCCTGACGACATCGCGCTTATGGGCGAGGCCGGCGTCTCGGTGGTGCACAACACCATCTCCAACCAGAAGCTCGGCGCCGGCGTCGCCCCGGTGCGCCAGCTGCTCAGCGCCGGGGTCAATGTCGCGCTCGGCTCGGACGGCATCTCCACCAATGACACGCCGCGCATGTTCGACGTGATGCATGCCTGCGGCCTGATCCACAAGGTGACGACGCCCGACTACAGCCAGTGGCTCAGCTCCGCCGAGGTGCTGCACGCCTGCACGCTGGCGGGGGCGAAGAGCGCGCTCATCGGCCATGAGACCGGCTCGCTGGAAGCGGGCAAGAAGGCCGATCTGCTGGTCATCAATCTCGACACGGTGTGCTTCACCCCGCGCCACGACATCCTCAACCACCTCGTCTACAGCGAGAACGGCTCCTCCATCGAGAAGGTGATGGTGAATGGCGAGATCGTGGTCGAAAACGGCCAGCTGACAAGGATCGACGAGAAGGCGCTGCTGGCCGAGCTGCGGTCGCTGATGCCGGCCTTCAATGACTACCATTCCGGCGTCGAGGCGGCGAACCGCGCCTTCGCCCCAGCTTTCGATGCCATCCACCGCCGCTGCAACCAGGTCGATCTCGGCATTCATCGCCTGGTCGGCACCAGCGACATGTGGCCTGCCTGACCCCCGACGGAGCCCCCGCCATGAGCACCCCCACCGTCCGCATCGCCGACATGACCTGGTACGAATTCGCCGACCGGATGAAGGAAGACCCCATCGTCTTCCTGCCCACCGGCTCGGTGGAACAGCACGGCCCGCACCTGCCGCTGCTCACCGATGTGATCCTGCCCGTCAGCGTGGCGGAGGCGGTGGCGGCGGAGGTGGGCGGCATGGTCGCCCCGGCGGTGAGCTATGGCTACAAGTCGCAGCCGAAATCCGGTGGCGGCAACCATTTCCCCGGCACGCTGAGCCTCGACGCCAGCGTGTTCATCGCGCTCGTGCGCAACATCGTCAACGAACTCGTCCGCCACGGCGCGCGCAAGATCGTGCTGTTCGACGGGCATATGGAAAATGCGTGGTTCCTGGTGGAAGCCGCCGATCTCGCGCTGCGCGACCAGGCGATGCTCGGCCGCAGCGACGTGAAGATCGTCAAGCTCGGCTATTGGGACTTCATCAACAAGGCGACCGAGGCCGTGCTGTTTCCCGACGGATTCCCCAGCTGGGAACTCGAACACGCCGCCGTCATGGAAACCTCGATCATGCTGCATGTGCGGCCCGATCTGGTGCGCGACGACAAGATCCCCGACGACCCCGCCGCCGTGTTCCCGCCTTACGACGTGTACCCCTTCGACACCCGCCCGATCCCGCCCACCGGCGTTCTGTCCTCCGCCAAATCCTCCTCGGCGGAAAAGGGCGCGACCGTGCTGGCGCAGGTGGTGCCGGACATCGCGGCAAGCCTGCGCACGGTGTTCGGGCCGGAGTGAGCGGCGCGCGGCTCAACCATCCCCGCGCTCACGCTTCACGCTCTTGGTCACGACATAGCTGAAATAGCGCGCGATCCCGACCTCCTGCTCCAGCAGGCGGTCGATCAGGCGCTGGTAGCTGTCGATGTCGGGCACGACCACGCGCAGCACATAGTCGATGCCGCCGCCGGTGGCATCGCAGGCGATGATGGCGGGCTCGCGCGTCACCGCCTCCTCGAAGCGGCGGAAATCCGCCTGCTGGTGACCGGAAAGGCTGATCTCGACGATGACCGTGGTGCGCGGCTCATCCGCCCCGAGATCGATGATCGCGGTATAGCCCTTGATGATGCCGGCGGTCTCCAACCGGCGCAGCCGCTCCCAGCAGGCGGCTGGGGAGAGATGCACCTGTTCCGCCAGTTTCAGCTTGGTGATGCGCCCGTCGCGGCGCAGCGCCGCGAGAATGCGGTGGTCGATGGCATCGAGCTTCATCTTTTGCGACCGGGGGTGCATAATGTCATGAATACCGTCCCCTAAGAACGAGACAATTCCATGCTGCGTCAAGTCCACCCTGCGGCCGCCCTGCCTGCTGGCGCGGCGATGGGCAAAAGCGTGGACTGGCAGCCCCGGCTCACCAAGACCAAAGGCCAGACCAAGCACGCGGCGCTGACGGAGCGCATCATCGCCGACATCGAGTCCGGCGTGCTCAAGCCCATGGACCGCATGCCGACGCATCGCGACCTCGCCCGCGCGCTCGGCCTGTCGGTGCAGACGGTGAGCCTGAGCTACCGCGAGGCGGAACGGCTCGGCTATCTCTCCGGCGAGATCGGGCGCGGCACCTTTGTCAGGACCCGCGTCACCGAGCGCGCCGGCCGCCTGATGCTGGACCGCAACCCGGATGAGGCGGTCGACCTCTCCATCGTCCGCGGCGTCTACACCAAAGCCCATGAGGAAGCCGCGCGCGCCGTGCTGGCGGCGCTGGCGGAGGCGGATAATGATTCCTTCCTCAGCAGCTGCCGGCCGATCGCCGGCCTCGACCACCACCGCGAGGCGGCGCGGTCCTGGCTGGCGCCGCTCGGCATCGAGGCGGGAATCGAGCGCATCCTCATCACCAACGGCGCGGCCCATGGCCTGTTTCTCGCGCTGAGTTGCATCGTGCGCGCCGGCGATGTGGTGCTGACGGAGAACCTCACCGACCATGGCGTGATCGGCCTCGCCAATGTACTGGGCTTCAGTCTGAAGGGACTCCCCACCGACGCGGAGGGTATTCTCCCGGAGGCGTTCGAGGCGGCGTGCCTCGCCGGCAGCCCGCGCGCTCTGGTGCTGATCCCGACGCTGAACAACCCCACCAGCCATGTGGCCGGCCCGGCCCGGCGCGAGGCCATCGCCGCTATCGCCCGCCGGCACGGCGTGTTCGTGATCGAGGACGAAGTCTACAAGCCGCTGATCGACACGCCCCTGCCCGCCATCAGCCAGATGGTGCCGGACCTCGGCTTCTTCGTCACCAGCTTCACCAAGACCGTGCTGACCGGGCTGCGCGTCGGCTATCTCGTCGTGCCGCCACACTATTCCATCCGTGCCGCCTCGATCCTGCGCGTCACCAGCTGGAGCGGGGCTTATCTGCTTGCCGAGATCGCCAGCCGCTGGGTGGAGGACGGCACGGCGCGGCGCCTGCTCGCCGTGCAGCGCGAGGAAGCGCAGGCCCGTCAGGTGCTGGTGGCGCAGACCCTCGGCCCTTACATCGCTGCCAGCCACCCGCTCTCGCTGTGCGCCTGGCTCGCCGTGCCGCCGCACTGGACGGAGGACGGGCTGGTGCGCTCGCTGGCGGAGCGGCGCGTGGCGGTGACGCCTTCCGACCCCTTCATCGCCGGCAGCAATCATGGCGGCGGCATCCGCATCTGCCTCGGCGGGCATTTCACGTCGGCGACCTTGGCGCAGGCGCTGACCACGGTGCGGCAGACTTTCGAGCAGTTGCCCCCGGTCTTCGACATCGGCGCCATCGGCTGACGATCCGGTCCCGCGCGCGGGCGCGCCGTGGCCGCACATCATTGGATCATTACAATATAATAATTGACATGATTTTTGATGCCTCTCACCATCACAAGCGAGAGGGAATTTCAGTTCATGTCGCAACAAGCCTCAGCCGCCATTCGTTCCGCCGCGCAGGAGCTGCCGGTCGCCTTCGCGGCGATCGAAGCGGCGGCGGAGCGGATCGCCGGCCGCGTGGCGCGCACGCCGCTGATCGCCTCCTCGTCGCTGGCGGCGCTAACGGGACAGCCCGTCCATCTCAAGCTGGAAACCCGCCAGCCCGTCGGCGCTTTCAAGCTGCGCGGTGCCATGAACGCGCTGCTGGCGCTGGACGAGACGGCGCGCCGGCGCGGGCTGGTCACCGCCTCCACCGGCAATCACGGCCGCGCCGTCGCCTATGCCGCGCGCGAGGCCGGCGTGCCGGCGGTGGTGTGCATGTCGGCACTGGTGCCGGCCAACAAGGTCGAGGCGGTGCGGGCGCTCGGCGCCGAGGTGCGGATCGTCGGCCGCTCGCAGGACGACGCGCAGGCCGAGGTGGAGCGTCTGGTCCGCGAACGCGGCCTCACCGCTCTCCCGCCCTTCGACCACCCTGACGTCATCGCCGGCCAGGGCACGATCGGCCTCGAACTGGTCGCAGACCTGCCGGACCTCGCCACGGTTCTGGTGCCGCTGTCGGGCGGCGGCCTCGCCGCCGGCATCGCGCTGGCGGTGAAGACGTTGCGCCCGAACGTTCGCCTCATTGGCGTGTCGATGGAGAAAGGCGCCGCCATGGCGGCCGCGCTGAAGGCCGGCCGGCCGGTCGAGGTGGTGGAGGAGGAAACGCTGGCGGATTCGCTCGGCGGCGGCATCGGCCTCGCCAATCGCTACAGCTTCCCACTCTGCCGCGCCCTGCTCGACGAAGTGGTCCTCGTCGGCGAGGACGAGATTGCCGCCGGCATTCGCCATGCCGCGACGGCCGAGGGCGAAACGGTGGAGGGCGCCGGCGCCGTCGGCATCGCCGCCCTGCGCGCCGGCAAGGTCCACCCGGAAGGGCCGGCCGCCCTCATCCTCTCCGGCGGCAATATCGACCCCGCCCTGCACAGCCGCCTCGTCAACGGAGCGTCCGCATGAGCCGCATGCTCGTCCTCACCGAAACCGATCTCCGCCCGATCGTCCGCCTCGACGCCAGCGCCGTCGACAGCGTCGAGCAGGCCTTCGCCGCGCTCGCCACCAAGCCGGTGGCGATGCCGCCGATCCTGCGTCTCGACATCCCCGAGCATCGCGGCGAAGTCGATGTGAAGACCGCCTATGTCCCCGGCCTCGACGGCTTCGCCATCAAGATCAGCCCCGGCTTCTTCGACAATCCGCTGCTGGGCCTGCCGAGCCTCAACGGGCTGATGATCCTGCTGAGCACCCGCACCGGCCTCGTCGATGCGCTTCTGCTCGACAATGGCTACCTCACCGATGTGCGTACCGCCGCCGCAGGCGCGGTCGCCGCCGGGCATCTCGCGCGCCCTGACTCCGCCGTTGCGGCGATCCTCGGCGCCGGCATGCAGGCACGGCTGCAACTGGAGGCGCTGACGCTGGTGCGCCCGATCCGCGAGGCGCGGATCTGGGCGCGCGATGCCGCCAAGGCCGCCGCCACCGCCCGCGATCTCACGACGCGCCTCGGTTTTTCCGTCACTGCCGTGGAAGACCCGGCAGCAGCGGTGCGCGGCGCCGACATCGTCGTCACCACCACGCCGGCCGAGCGGCCGATCCTGATGGCGGACTGGCTGCAACCCGGCCAGCACATCACCGCCATGGGCGCCGACAGCGAGCACAAGAACGAGATCGACCCCGCCGCCTTCGCCCGCGTCACCTACGTCGCCGACCGGCTGAGCCAGACACGGCGCCTCGGTGAGCTGCACCACGCCATCGCTGCCGGAATTGTCAGCGCAGACAAGAGCTTCGCCGAACTCGGCGAAGTCATCGCCGGCACCGCGACGGGCCGCACACGCCCGGACGAGATCACGCTGGCCGACCTCACCGGCACCGGCGTGCAGGACACCGCTATCGCCAATCTCGCCCTTGCCCGTGCGCGCGACGCCGGTGCGGGGCGCCCCATCGACACCAAGGCCGCAGCCGGAGACATCGCGTGACCGTCACCCTCAACTTCACCCGCGAGGAATATGCCGAGCGCCTCGCCAAGACCCGCGCGGCGATGGGCAAGGCCGGCATCGACCTTCTGGTCGTCACCGACCCCTCCAACATGCACTGGCTCACTGGCTATGATGGATGGTCGTTCTATGTCCACCAGTGCGTTCTCGTGCCGCCGACCGGCGAACCGATCTGGTATGGCCGCAAGCAAGATGCCAATGGCGCGAAGCGCACCGCCTATCTCGGGCACGACAACATCATCGGCTATCCCGACCATTACGTGCAGTCGACCGAGCGCCACCCGATGGACCTGCTCTCGCAGATCATCGCGGATCGCGGCTGGGACAAGGGTTCCATCGCGGTCGAGATGGACAATTACTATTTCTCCGCCGCCGCCTTCGCTTCGCTGCAGAAGCACCTGCCCAATGCCCGCTTCCAGGATGCCAGCGGCCTGGTGAACTGGCAGCGCGCGGTCAAGAGCCCGACCGAACTCGACTACATGCGCAAGGCCGGCCGCATCGTCGAACTGATGCACAAGCGCATCGTCGAGGTGGTCGAGCCCGGCATGCGCAAATGCGACCTCGTGGCCGAAATCTACGATGCCGGCATTCGTGGCACGGCCGAATTCGGCGGCGACTATCCCGCCATCGTACCGCTGCTGCCGTCGGGTGCGGACGCCTCCGCCCCGCATCTCACCTGGGACGACAAGCCGATGCGGTCCGGGGAAGGCACCTTCTTCGAGATCGCGGGCGCCTATAAGCGCTATCACTGCCCGCTCTCGCGCACCGTCTTTCTCGGCACGCCGACACAGGCTTTTCTCGACGCCGAAAAGGCGACGCTGGAAGGCATGGAGGCCGGTCTCGCCGCCGCCCGGCCCGGCAACACCTGCGAGGACATTGCCAACGCCTTCTTCGCGGTGCTGAAGAAATACGGGATCATCAAGGACAACCGCACCGGCTACCCGATCGGGCTCAGCTACCCCCCGGACTGGGGCGAGCGCACCATGAGCCTGCGCCCCGGCGACCGCACCGAATTGAAGCCCGGCATGACCTTCCACTTCATGACCGGCCTGTGGCTGGAGGATATGGGGCTGGAGATCACCGAGAGCATCGCCATCACCGAGGCCGGGCATGAATGCCTGTCCAACGTGCCGCGCCAGCTCTTCGTGAAGGGCTGATGGCCATGCTGACCGCCTCGCCTCGCCCCTCGCCGATCACGCCGACGGTCGATTTCGCCGCGAAAGGCGTGCAGCACGGCCATCTGCGTCTGCCCTACAGCCGCGACGATAGCGCCTGGGGCTCGGTGATGATCCCGATCTGCGTCATCGCCAATGGCGAAGGGCCGACCGCGCTGCTCACCGGCGCCAATCATGGCGACGAATATGAGGGCCCGTCCGCCCTGTTCGAGCTGGCCCGGACCCTGCGGCCGGAGGAGGTGCAGGGCCGCGTCATCCTCGTGCCGGCGCTGAACTACCCCGCCTTTCGCGCCGGCACCCGCACCTCGCCCATCGACCGTGGCAATCTCAACCGCAGCTTTCCCGGCCGGCCGGACGGCACGGTGACGGAGAAGATCGCCGATTACGTCACCCGCCACCTCGTGCCGCTCGCCGATCTGGTGCTCGACTTCCATTCCGGCGGCAGGACGCTGGACTTCCTGCCCTATGCCGCCGCGCACGAACTGGCGGACAAGGCGCAGGAGGCGGCGTGCTTCGCCGCCGTGGCCGCCTTCGCCGCTCCCTATTCGATGAAAATGCTGGAGATCGACGCCGTCGGCATGCTCGACACCACGGTCGAGGACATGGGCAAGGTGTTCGTCACCACCGAACTCGGCGGTGCCGGCACGGCCAGCGCCACCAGCATCGGCATCGCAAGGCGCGGCGTCGCCAACCTGCTGCGGCATGCCGGCATCATGCGGGGCGAGCCGGAACCCGCGCCAACGCGCTGGCTCGACATGCCATCCGCCGACTGCTTCGCCTTCGCCGGGGACGATGGGCTTATCGCCTTCGCGGTCGATCTCGGCGCCCCGGTGCGCAAGGGCGACCTCATCGCCCGCGTCTACCCCATCGGGCGCACGGGCGAGACGCCCGCCGAATACCGCGCCGCCATGGACGGCGTGCTCGCCGCCCGTCACGTGCCGGGCCTGATCAAGGCGGGCGACTGCCTTTCCGTTCTCGCCGTGGTGACGGCGGCCTGATCGAACCGGCCGCCGCGCGGCCCAACACGGACGCCGACACACGGCGCACCGCCTTTCGCTCCAAACCGACCAGAGGAGAAGAAAATGTCGTATCTCAAGCTCGCCGGGCTTTCCGCCCTTGCCCTCGCCGCCGGCCTCTCCACCGCAAGCGCCACCACGCTGAAGGAGGTGAAGGACCAGGGCTATATCCGCGCCGCCACCGCCAATGAGGTGCCCTATTCCTACATGAAGGATGACGGCACCTCGGCCGGTATCGGCCCCGATGTCGCCAATGCCGTGCTCAAGAAGATGGGCATCACCGATGTCACCTGGACGGTGACGCCCTTCGGCACGCTGATCCCCGGCCTGAAGGCCAAGCGTTTCGACTTCGTCGCCGCCGAGCAGAACATCTCGCCCGAGCGCTGCAAGCAGGTGGCCTTCACCGAGCCGAATTCCTCCTATGGCGAGGGGCTGCTGGTGAAGAAGGGCAATCCGAAGAAGCTCACCACCTATGCCGACATCGCCAAGGACCCGTCGCTGAAGGTGGCGGTGGTCTCCGGCGCCAACAATATCGACTTCCTCCGCGCCGTCGGTGTGAAGGACGACCAGGTGATCTTCATCACCGCCAACGCCGACGCGCTCGCCACTGTGCAGAACCGCGCCGACGCCTATGCCGCCACCGAGCTCACCGTCGCCGCGCTCGCCAAGGGGCAGGCCAATGTCGAGCAGGCGGCGCCGTTCACCGACCCGGTCGTCGACGGCAAGCCGGTGCGCAATTACGGCGGCTTCGCCTTCCGCCCCGAGGACAAGGACCTCTATCAGGCCTTCAACGCCGCGCTGGTCGAGTTCCGCACCACCGACGAGTACAAGAAGATCCTCGCCGGCTACGGCCTCTCGCCGGAGAGCATCAAGGCCGCGGCGGACCGCAAGGTCGCCGATCTCTGCGCCGGCAAGTAGACCGCGCCGCCTGAACCCGCGTCCCTCCGCCGGCGGCCTGGCCACGGCGGAGGGCATGCCGTTTCCGCCGCTCACATCGGGAGCTGTCGATGTCGTGGGTCTCCTATCTGCCCTCGCTGGCGCAGGGCGCCTTCGTCACCGCGTGGATCACGCTGGCGGCCATCGCCATCGGCGCGGTGCTGGCTTTTGCCGCCGGCATCGCCCGTGTCGAGGGCGGACGGGCCGTCTCCCTGCTGGCGCTGTGTTACACGGAACTGTTTCGCGGCACCTCGCTGCTGGTGCAACTGTTCTGGTTCTATTACGCGCTGCCGCTGGTCGGCATCAGCTTCGAGCCGGTGGCGACTGGCATATTGGTGCTGGCCCTGCATGTCGGCGCCTATGGTTCGGAAATCGTCCGCGGCGCGCTCGCCTCCGTCTCGGTGCAGCAGCACGAGGCGGCCCGCGCCCTCAATTTCGGACGGCTGCACACGCTCATCCACATCACCCTGCCGCAGGCGCTCATCGAAATGCTGCCGGCCTTCGGCAACCTCGCCATCGAGACGCTGAAGCTGTCGTCGCTGGTCTCCCTGATCTCCATCGCCGACCTGACCTTCCGCGCCCAGTCGATCCGCAACCTCACCCTCGACAGTGCCGGCGTCTACACGCTGACGCTGCTCGGCTATTTCGCCATGTCGCTGGTGCTGATGCTGCTGATGCGGCTCATCGAACGGCTTGCCCGGCGTGGCGCGGCCTTCCCGCGCGCGGCGCATTCGTGAGGGCCCCGGCATGATGTACGGCTACGCCTGGGACACGACGACCCCGCTCACCTATGCGTGGTCGATCCTGCCCATCATCCTCATCGGCCTCACCGTGACGCTGAAAGCGGCGGCGGCCGGCTTCGCCATCGCGCTCGGGCTGGGCCTGGTCTTCGCCATGCTCCGGCGTAGCCGTTTCCGCAGCGTCTCCTGGACCACGGCCTGCATCGTCGAATTCCTGCGCGACACACCTTTGCTGGTGCAGCTGTTCTTCCTCTACTACGTGCTGCCAGAATATGGCGTGACCCTGCCCGCCTTCCTCACCGGAGCGCTAGCGCTGGGGCTGCAATATTCGGCCTACACGTCGGAAGTCTATCGCGGTGGCATCGAGGCGGTGCCGCGCGGCCAGTGGGAAGCCGCCACCGCGCTCAACATGACCCGGATGCAGACCTATCGCGACATTATCGTGCCGCAGATCGTGCCGCGCATCCTGCCGGCCATGGGCAATTACATGGTCGCGATGATCAAGGAGACGCCCGTGCTCTCCGTCATCACCGTGCTCGACATGATGGCGCTGGCCAACATGATCGGCGAGCGGACTTTTGAGTATCTCGTGCCGCTGACCATGGTCGGCCTCATCTTCCTCATCCTGACGCTGATCTGCTCGGCCGGCCTGCACCGGCTGCAGAAAGTGCTCCCCAAGGCAGGAATCCCGCTGCGATGACCGAAAACGCCCCCGCGCCCCTGATCCAGTTCGCCGGCGTGACCAAGCGTTTCGGCGCGCTCACCGTGCTCGACGACTTCAACTTCGAGGTCGCGCCGGGCGAGAAGGTCACGCTCATCGGCCCCTCCGGCTCGGGCAAATCGACCGTGCTGCGCATCCTGATGACGCTGGAGCCGTTCCAGGAGGGCCGCCTCACTCTGGCGGGCAAGGACTATCACGAGCCTCACGGCACCGGCCCGTTCCAGGCGTCGGAACGCCATCTGCACGAAATCCGCAGCCATGTCGGCATGGTGTTCCAGAGCTTCAACCTGTTTCCGCATATGAGCGTGATGCGCAATGTGGCGGAAGCGCCGGTGCGCGTGCTCGGCCTCTCGCGTGCCGAGGCGGAAGCGCGGGCGACGGAGCTGCTGGCGCTGGTAGGGCTCGCGGACAAGAAGGACCATTTCCCCTCCCAGCTCTCCGGCGGCCAGCAGCAGCGCGTCGCCATCGCCCGAGCGCTCGCCATGCGCCCGCGCGTGCTGCTGTTCGACGAGCCGACCTCGGCGCTGGACCCGCAGCTGGTCGGCGAGGTGCTCGCCGTCATCCGCGACCTCGCCCATGAGCACGACCTGACCATGCTGCTGGTGACGCATGAGATGCGCTTCGCCCGCGAGGTCTCGGACCGCGTGTGCTTCTTCGACAAGGGCCGCATCTGCGAGCAGGGCGCGCCGGAGGCGATCTTCACCGCCCCCACCCACCCGCGCACCTGCGAGTTCCTGGCCTCGGTGCTGCGCTAGCAGCCGCGCCCGCCGATAGTTCTTCGGCGGACCGGCAAAGTTCCGGCGGCCTGTCGGCGGTCGCCGGGATGTTCGGAAACCCTCTCGGCCCCCGCCCCCCTAGGCTTCAGGGAACGAGAGAAAGGAGCCGCCATGATCGCGCCCGCCCGCAATGAACGCGCCCGCAACGAACGCTTCGCCCGCGCCGCCGGCCACCCGGCGCTGGGGCGGCTGTCCGATCCGCGTCTGCTGCGCAGCCTGTCCTATATCGACGGAAAATGGACCGGCGCGCCGGAAGGCCGGACCTTCACCGTCACCGATCCGGCCGATGGCAGCGCCATCGCCGAGGTCGCGGCGCTGGGTGCGGCCGAGGCGACGCGGGCGGTCGACGCCGCCCACCGCGCCTTCCCGGCCTGGAAAGGGCTTCTCCCCCAGGCGCGCGCCGATATTCTGCGCCGCTGGCATGGGCTCATGCTCGATGCCGCCGACGATCTCGCGCTGCTCATGACCCTTGAGCAAGGCAAGCCGCTGGCGGAATCGCGCGGCGAGATCGCCTATGCCGCCTCGTTCATCGCCTATTACGCCGAGGAGGCGCTGCGGGTGAATGTGGAGGGTGTCACTAGCCATCTCCCCGGCGCGCAGATGTCGCTCGCCCGTGTCCCGGTCGGCGTCGCCGCACTGCTCACGCCGTGGAATTTCCCATCCGCGATGCTCACCCGCAAGGCAGCGGCGGCGCTGGCAGCCGGCTGCACCGTCGTTGCGCATCCGTCCTCGCACACGCCGCTCTCGGCTCTGGCGCTGGCGGAGCTGGCGGAGCGGGCCGGCTTCCCGGCCGGCGTGTTCAATGTCGTCACCGGCGAACCCGCGCCGATCGCCGAGACCTTCTGCGCCGATCTGCGGGTGCGGGCGGTGAGCTTCACCGGATCGACCGAGATCGGCCGGATCGTCGCCCGCAACGCCGCGAGCAGCCTGAAGCGGGTGGTGATGGAACTTGGCGGCCATGCGCCGCTGATCGTGTTCGACGATGCCGATCTTGAGCGTGCCGTTGCCATCGCCGTCGATGCCAAATTCGCCACCTCCGGCCAGGATTGCCTGGCCGCCAACCGCATCTACGTGCAGCGCGGGCTCTATCCCCGCTTCTGCACCGCCTTCGCCGAACGGGTCGCGGCACTACGGGTCGGTCCCGGCCTCGATCCGTCGAGTGAGATCGGCCCGCTGATGCATGAAGGGGCCGTCGCCAAGGCGCAAGCGCAGATCGACGACGCGCTGGCGCAAGGCGCCCGCCGCCTGACGCCGGAGCGCGCGGTGCCCGGCCCGCTCTTCCTCGCCCCCACCGTTCTCGCCGACGTTCCGGAAGACGCGCTGATCATGGACGAGGAGACCTTCGCCCCCGTCGCCGCCCTCGCCCCCTTCGACAACGAGGAGGAGGTGATCGCCCGCGCCAACGCCACGGAATATGGGCTGGTCGCCTATGTCGTCACACGCGACGGCGCCCGGGCGGCGCGGATGGCGCAGGCGCTCGACTACGGCATGGTCGCGGTCAACCGGGTGAAGATCACCGGCGCACCCATCCCCTTTGGCGGCGTGAAACAGTCCGGCCTCGGCCGCGAAGGTTCGCGCCACGGCCTCGAAGCCTTCACCGACCTTAAATATGTCTGCCTCGACCTCGGCTGAGGCGGGGAAATAAGGAGTCTGCCATGCTCGATCATGCCGCCCCCGCCAGCAACGAACTGGAAAGCTGGGACCGCGACCACTTCTTCCACCCGTCCACCCATATGGCCCAGCACGCGCGCGGCGAGACGCCCAACCGCATCGTCACCGGCGGCGAGGGTGTCTATATCGTCGACCGCGAGGGGCGGCGCAGCCTCGACGCCTTTGGCGGACTCTACTGCGTGAATGTCGGCTATGGCCGGCGCAAGATCACCGACGCCATCGCCGAACAGGCGTCCAAGCTCGCCTATTACCACGCCTATGCCGGCCACGGCTCCGAGCCGTCGATCAACCTCGCCCGCATGGTGGTGGAGCGCGCGCCCAAAGGCATGAGCCGGGTGTTCTTCGGCCTGTCCGGCTCGGACGCCAACGAGACCAACATCAAGCTGGTCTGGTACATCAACAACGTGCTCGGTCGGCCGCAGAAGAAAAAGATCATCTCGCGCTGGCGCGGCTATCACGGTTCGGGCTTGATGACCGGCAGCCTCACCGGCCTCGCCGGCTTCCACAACCTGTTCGACCTGCCGCGCGCGCCGATCCTGCACACCGAGGCGCCCTATTATTTCCGCCGGCCGGACCGTTCCATGAGCGAGGAGCAGTTCTCCCAGCACTGCGCCGACAGGCTGGAGGACATGATCCTCACGGAAGGGCCGGAAACCATCGCCGCCTTCATCGGCGAGCCGGTGCTGGGCACCGGGGGCATCGTGCCGCCGCCGGCCGGCTACTGGCCGAAGATCCAGGCGGTGCTGACGAAATACGACATCCTGCTGATCGCCGACGAGGTGGTCACCGGCTTCGGGCGGCTCGGCAGCATGTTCGGTTCCGACCATTACGGCATCGAACCGGACCTCATCACCATCGCCAAGGGCCTCACCTCCGCCTATGCGCCGCTCTCCGGCGTCATCGTCTCGGAGAAGGTTTGGCGGATACTGGAGCAGGGCTCGGACGAATACGGCCCCATCGGCCATGGCTGGACCTATTCGTCGCACCCGCTGTGCACGGCGGCCGGCGTCGCCAATCTCGAACTGGTCGACGAACTCGACCTCGTCACCAATGCCCGCGAGACCGGTGCCTATTTCAACGCCGCGCTGAAGGACGCGCTCGCTGGCCACCGCTTCGTCGGCGAGGTGCGCGGCGAGGGTCTGCTGGCGGCGGTGGAACTGGTGCGGGACCAGGACGACCGCGCCTTCTTCGACACGGCGGAGAAGGTCGGCCCGCGCATCGCCGCCGCCATGCTGGAGCGCGGCGTCATCGCCCGCGCCATGCCGCAGGGCGACATCATCGGCTTCGCCCCGCCGCTGTGCCTGACGCGGGAGGAAGCCGATGTCGTGGTCGAGGCGACGCGCGGCGCGGTCGAGGCGGTCGCCGCCACGCTCGGCTGAGCCGGGCCGCGAGAGGCCCGGTCCGGGCCTCTCGTATTGCCGTCAGTTCCGCTTCGCCTTGATGTCCCGCATCACCTCGCGGGCGGCGTTGAAGCCGGGGATGCCGGAAACGCCGCCGCCGGGATGCATGGAGGAGCCGCAGATATAAAGCCCCTTCACCGGCGTGCGGTAATCCGCATAACCGGAGACCGGCCGCTGGAAGAACAGCTGGTCGGTCGACAGCTCGCCATGGAAGATGTGGCCCTGCGGCAGGTTGACGATGTTCTCGATATCGGGCGCGACGAGCAGCTGCGCCTCGATCACATCGTCGCGGAAGCCGGGGGCGTATTCCTCGATGGTGTCGAACACCGTCTTGCGGAAATTCTCCTTCTCGGTGGCCCAGTCGCCGCCCTTCAGCGTGTAGGGCGCGTGGCCGCCGAACAGATTGACCACATGCTTGCCGGGCGGCGCCAGCGTCGTATCCACCATGGTCGGCACCACGGGGGTGATGAAGGGGCGCGACGAGTACCAGCCATGCTTGGCGTCGTCATAGGCGCGCTCCAGATAGTCGATGTCGGGCGCGATGTGCATATAGGTGGGGTAGTCGAAATTCCCCAGCGTCCCCTCGCGCCGCACCCGGTCGAGGATGCGGTATTGCGGCGGGCGCTCGCAGGCGATGTTCATCTTGAAAGCGGTGGAGAAGGTGCGATAGCCCTTGATCTCCCGCACCACCTCCTCCGGCAGATGCGTCTCGCCGACGAGGTCGAGATAGAGCGTCTTGGCGCTGGCATTGGAGATGATGGTCTTGGCGGCATAGGTCTCGCCCGTGGTGGTCGAGACCGCCGTGGCGCGGCCATTCTGCACCCGCACTTCCCGGATCGGCGCGCCGGTGACGATGTCGACGCCCTTCTCGCGCGCGGAAGAGGCCAACGCCTGGGTGATGGCGCCCATGCCGCCCTTGATGAAGCCCCAGCCACCGGCGCCCTCATGCTCGCCCATGATGTGGTGCATGATGACATAGGCCGAACCCGGCGATTTCGGCCCGGCGAAGGTGCCGATGGAGGCGTAATAGGCCAGCACGGCCATCACGCGGTCATCCTCGAACCATTCACGCAGGAAGTCATAGGCGCTCATCGTCAGCATATCGACGATGCGGTACATCTTCCGCCCGATCTTCCGGTGCCGCCACAGCAGCGACGCCCCGTCCTTGAAGGTGCGCCAGTCGCGCTTGGTCGGATCGACCGGCGTCTCCCACAGCAGCTTGCGCACGATGTTGGCCGCCTCGTTCAGATAGCGGTCGAACTCGGGATAGATGTCCGCATCGTGCTTGGAGAAGCGGGCGAAGCTCGCCTGCGACTTGGCGATATTGTCGGAGAACAGGATGTAGTCCTCCCCGTCCAGCGGGGAGACCATGTCCGAGCAGGGCAGCACTTCCAGCCCGTGCTTCTTCAGCTCCAGCTCGCGGATGATGCGCGGGTGCAGCAGACTCATGAGGTAGGAGAAGATCGACGCCCGGAAGCCGGGCGCGATCTCCTCCGTCACCGCCGCCCCGCCGACGACATCGCGGCGTTCCAGCACCAGCACCTTCTGCCCCGCCTTGGCGAGATAATTGGCGCAGACCAGCCCATTATGCCCGGCGCCGATAATGATGGCGTCGTAAACCTTGCCCACGGTAACGTCGGCATTCATCGCTTCAACCCCACGCTGACGGATCGCATTCCGAAGGACGGCACGACTTATTCCGCGGCGACGCCGCGCAGCGGGGCCTTGGGCTCCAGTCCTTCGCGGCACATGTCCTGGAAGGCTTTGACCGAATACTCATTTTTCGGCGACAGCGGCCCGCGCGTGTAGATTCCCGCCGCGAGATTGCGCTGCACGCCGGTGATGATGTCGAGATCCTCGGTCACGATCTGCGCCGACCACTCCGCCGAACGGCGGTTCTCTTCCGCCTTCTCCGGCGAGATATCGGTGAAGAAGTACCAGTTGATGTGGCGGATGCGCCCCGGCCCCAGCGGCTCGATGGTGGCGATGGACGAGCCCCAGTCATAGAGGTTCAGCATGAGGAAGGGGAAACGATAGAAATAAAGCCCCCGCGTCAGCCCGCCATCGCGCTTGGGCGCGTGCAGGTGGAAGAACTTGTCTTTGGGATAGGTGTCGATGCGGTAATTGTCGATATCCAGCGACTGGCACAGGCCCGGATGCATGGTCCGGCAGTGGTAGCATTCGAGATAGTTCTCGCCATAGACCTTCCAGTCGACGGCGCAGTCGCGGTCCTTCGACATGAAATAATGCTGCTGCTCCAGCGGATAATCCGCCGCCATGGCGTGGATCGGGCCGAGCCAGTCGATGAGGCTCTCGCCGCCGCGGGCGATGCGCAGGAAGACGAGGCCGCGCCATTCCTCGGCGTCGATGGCGTAGAGCCCCCACGCCTTCGGGTCGAACGTGATGCCCTCGCCGAAATCCACCGCCTTGTTCAGGGCGCCGTCACGGGTGAAGCTCCAGCTGTGATAGGGGCAGACCACCAGCTTGCCGCAATGGCCCTCTTCCTTTTCCAGGAGCTGCGCGCCGCGATGGCGGCAGACATTGTGGAAGGCGCGCACCACGCCGTCATCGTCGCGGATGACGAAGACGGGATAGCCCGCCAGCGTGCCGGTCACATAGTCGCCCGGCTTCTGCAGCCGCTCCGACCAGGTGAACAACATCCAGTTGCGGGCGAATATCTCTTTGCGCTCGCGCTCGTAAAGCGCGGGATCGCAATAATCGCTGGCCGGCAGGGTCCAGTCGAAGCTGCCGGCGGCGGCACTCGTCTCGGTGGTCATGTGCGTGCTCCCAGGCGTTCGGATCTTGCTGATCCCTTGAATGTTCAGGTGCGGTAGGACGGATCGAGCGCGTCGAGCAGGCGCAGATGCGCGTCCCATTCGAGCTGCAGGTCGCCGTCGTCGAAATTCATCTGGTCGTATTGCGCGCCGACCTTCTCGCAGACCTCGCGCGGCGGCAGCACGATCTCGCGGCCCATGGAAAGCGTCGCCACCTGCACCTCGCAGGCGCGCTCCAGATAGAACATCAGGTTGAACGCCTCGGCGACGCTCCGCCCGACCGTGAGCAGGCCGTGATTGCGCAGCAGCAGGCCGCAATGCGTGCCGAGGTCGGCGATGATGCGCTCGCGCTCGTCGAGGTCGAGCGCGATGCCCTCATAGTCATGCAGGCCGAGCCGGCCATAGAATTGCAGCGCGATCTGGTTGAGCGGCAGCAGCCCCTCCCTTAGCGAGGCCACCGCCATGCCGGCGCGGGTATGGGTGTGGATGACACAGGCCGCGTCGTGCCGGCTCATATGCACGGCGGAATGGATGGTGAAGCCGGCCGGATTTACCCGGTGCGGGCTGTCGCCCACCTTGTTGCCGTCCACGTCGATCTTCACCAGCGAGGAAGCGGTGATCTCCTCCCAGCGGTGCCCATAGGGGTTGATGAGGAACCGCCCCGGCTCGCCCGGCACCCGCACGGTGCAATGGGTGTAGATGAGGTCGGTCATCCGGTAATGCGCGAGCAGCCGGTAGCAGGCGGCGAGGTCGACCCGCTGCTGCCATTCGGCGGCGCTCATCTCCGGGCTCAGGCGGGCGACGACCATGACGGCTTCTCCTCAGTTCGGTTCGGCGACGGGGCGCGCGGCGGCCGCAGCCCAGTCCTCAAGCGCCCATTGACGCAGCAGCAGGGCTTCCTGCGCGCGGTCCGACAATTCCTCGCCCTGCGCATCGGTGATGGCGTAGTCGCGGGGACCCAGTTCGCACAGGAACAGGCAGTCGGCGTCCGTGCCGTGGCGCGCCTGCCATGAGGTGAACCCCCGGCGCCACCAGTCGCGGAACACGGCGACCCAGGGCTGGTGCTGCGGAAAATGCAGCGGCAGCTGCACTTGGCAGCGATTGGCGACCCGGCCCTGGAAGCTGTCCGAGCGCGCCAGCAGCCGGCCGACCTGCGCCTGGTAGTCGGCGCTGATCGGCAGCATCATTTCGCGGTCGACCACGTAATGCGACAGGTCGGCGGCGAGGCGCAGCTCGGGGATGGCGTCCATCAGCAGCAGCGTGGCGAACATGTCGTTGGTGATGCAGTTGCGGTGCGTCTCGAACTGCAGCGGGACGCCCTCCTCCCGCCCGATCCGCATCCACGCCTCGATGACCGGCACCATCTCCGCCACGGAGAGCGGCATCACCTGGCCGATGACGATGACGAAGGGCGAACCGATCTCCTTGGCGAGGTGCAGCGCCGGGCGCAGCTCCTCGATCGAGCGGGGAAAGGCGGTCAGCAGCCCGCCAAGGCCGGTGCGGGCGAATTCCGGCACCGTGCCGCGCGCGGCGTCGATATCCATGGCGCCGAGGTCGATGGCCATGCCGTCGAAGCCGGCCGCCTTCACCGCATCGAAGCGCTCGGCCACCGGCCGCTCCGGCGCGCCGGGGCGGCGCTGCTCGGTGGCCCAAAGCGACTGGTAGACCTTGAGCGGCATGGCTCAGACCCGCTTGGCGGCGCGCGGGCCGACCGGTTCGAGGTCGGTGTCGTCCATGATCCAGATCTTGTCGTCGGGATAGTCCGCCTCGGTCCGCCCGTTCCAGAACGCCTTGATCACCGCCAGCTGGAAGCCGAGATAGGTCATGGAATGCGGCTTGCGGCCCTTCTCCACGAAGATGGTGCGGTGCAGGTCCGGCAGCCGGTGGAACGGCACGCCGGGAAAGGCGTGGTGGGCGGTGTGGAACTGCATGTTCCAGCACATCCAGCGCATCAGCGCGTTGGTGCGGGTGGTGCGGGTGTTCTCGGTGATCTGGTCGACATGCGGCAGGCCGAGATGCTCGATGGTGTTCTGCAGCTGGTGCACCGGCTTCATCACGATCATCGGCAGCAGCCACAGCTTCACCGCGATCCAGCTGCCCGTCGCCACCGACAGCACCGCGATCAGCGCGTAGCCCGCCAGATGCCAGCGCGCCTCGCGGATCACCTTCGCGTTCTGGTCCTGCGGAATGTAGTGCTCGCTGACGATGCCGCAGGCGAAGCGCAGCACCCGGCGGATACGGCTGTACCAATAGGTCGGCCCCAGCACCCAGAGCAGATAGGACAGCATCGAGTAGCGCTCGCGCCCCAACTCGCCGTCGCCCTCCCAGTCCTGGGTGTAGCGGTGATGGGCGAAATGCTGGATCTGGTCGAAATCGCGCGGGTAGATCAGCACGAAGCCGAACAGCCGGCCGAAGAACTCATTGAGCGCCTTGGTCTTGAAGACCGTGGAATGGCTCATCTCATGCTGGCCGGCATAGAGGAAATTGATCAGCGCGCCGTGGAGCATGAACACCGGCACCATCCACCACGTGCCCCAGCTGAACCACAGCGCCGTGCCGGTGATCGCCAGCGCGCCGAGATGGCTGCCGAGTTGGATGAAGCCCGACACATCCGATTTCGCGCTCAGTTCCTTGAGCCGGGAAGGGCTGATCATGTCCTTGCGGCCGAATACCTCGTCCATCTCATTCCTCCTCGAAATCGGGGCGGCGCTGCAGCGCCATGCGGGCCAGCAGGATCAGCGTCGTGACCACGATCAGCACGACGGAAATGGCGGCGACGGCGGGATCGACATTGTCGCGCAGCCCCATCCACATCAGCCGCGGCAGGGTGATCGCGTCGACGCTGGTGATGAACAGCGTGACGCCGATCTCCTCCCAGGACAGGACGAAGACCAGCAGCGCCGCCGTCGCCACGCCGAAGCCGATATTGGGCAGGATGACGTGCACGATGCGCTGGACGACGCCCGCCCCCATGCCGCGCGCGGCGAGGTCGATGCGCCGGTCGACCTGCGCCAGCGCCACCAGCACCATCACCACCGCGAAGGGCACCGTCATCACCACATGGGCGAGGGTCACGCCGATCACGCTGTCGAAGCCGATGGCGTGCGAGACCTGCGACATGCCGGTGAGCAGGAAATACAGCGTCATCGCCGACACCACCGGCGGCACGATCATCGGCAGCAGCACGAAGCCGACCAGAAGCTGGGAGAAGCGCGGCTGCAGCATCCAGATGCCGAGCGCGAAGCTGGTCGCCAGCCCGGTCGCGATCACGCTGGTGAACAGCGCGATGCGGGCGCTCAGCAGGATGCTTGCGAGCCAGTCCGGATTCTCGAACAGCGTGCGGTAATGGGTCAGCGACAGGCTGCCCTTGGGCAGGGTCAGCAGCCGGCCGGGGGTGAAGGAGATCGGCACCACCGCCAGCAGCGGCAGCAGCAGGAACACCCCCACCAGCAGCGCGAGCACGACGGCGACGAGTCCGGGACGCTGCAGCCTCATCGCCCGCTCCCCATCAGCCCGAGCCGGGCGAAGCGCGCCAGCAGGCCCATCAGCGCGGCGACGAGAACCACCAGCGCCACGCTGATCGCCGCGCCCAACCCCCAATCCGGGCTCTGGAACATGCGCAGATACACCAGCTCGGCCACCATGATGGACCGGCCGCCGCCGAGAATGGCCGGGGTGACGAAAAAGCCGAGGCTGAACACGAAGACGATCAGCGTCGCGCCGATCACCCCGGGCAGCGTCATGGGAAAGAACACCGACCAGAAGATGCGCAGGCGCGAGGCGCCCATGCCACGCGCCGCGAGCAGCACCCGCTCGTCCACCGCCCGCATCGCGGAGGCGAGCGGCAGCACGGCGAAGGGGATGAGCACATGCACCATGCCGGCGATCACGCTCGGCTCGTTGCGCACCAGCGCCAGCGGCGCATCGATGAGGCCGAGCGCCTGCAGTCCGCTATTGACGATGCCGCGATTGGACAGCAGCGCCAGCCAGCCAAAGGCGCGCGTCAGCAGCGAAATCCAGAACGGCACGAAGATGCAGATCTCGATGAGCCGGCGCTGCATCCTTGAGCCCCGCACCCAGACATAGGTGACGGCATAGGCGCAGGCCACCGCGATCAGCGTGACGAGAAAGCAGATGCGGAAGGTGCGCAGGAACACCGAGAGCACCAGCGGATCGCTCACCAGCCGCTCATACTGCCCCACCCCCGGCTCCGGCAGCGTCACGCTCCACAGCGCGACGCCGAGGAAGGGCAGCGCATAGGCAAACGCCAGGAACAGCACCAGAGGCGCTGTCAGGGCGAGTGCGGGCCAGAAGGCGGAGCGCGGGCGCATTGGGGGAAATCCGTCGGGGGAACAGCCCTCCCGCGCGGCGCGCGGGAGGGCGCGTGCCTCAGGCCGAAATGACCTTGGTGAACTCGTCGAGCGCGGGGCCGTAATTGTCGGCGTACCAAGGCATGTCGAGCACGGCCTGGCCCTTCATGTTCGCCGGGTCGACCGGGTTGTAGCGGCGCTGGTCGGCCGGAATCAGCGCATCGGTCGCCGGATTGGCCGGCCCCTGCCCGAGCATTTCGAACATGACCAGCTGGCGCTCGGGCACGGAGGTGGAGGCGATGAACTTCATCGCGTTCTCCTTGCCGCCGGGATTGTTCTTGATCACCGCCAGCGCGCCCGGCGACAACAGCCCCTGGTTCCAGGTGAACTTGATCTGCCCGCCGGAATCCTTCTCGATCAGCGAGGCGCGGGTCGACCAGATCAGCCCCATCGAGGCGTCGCCGCTCAGCATCAGCTGCTGGCTCTCCGCGCCGCCGCCCCAATAGGCCGCGACATCCGGCTTCAGCGCGGCGATCTTGGCATGGGCGCGCTTGAGATCGAGCGGGTAGAGCTTGTCCGGCGCGACGCCATCGGCCAGCAGCGCCGCCTCCCACATGCCCGCACCCCATTTATACATGGTGCGCTTGCCCGGGAATGTCTTCACATCGAAGAAGTCGGCCATGGTCTTGGGCGGGTTGGCGCCGTATTTCTCCGCGTCATAGGCGAGGACATAGGAGAAGAAATAGGTCGAAGCGGCGTATTCCCAGTCGAAGCCGGGCCGCATCTTCGCCTTGTCGACGATCGTGTAGTCGATCGGCTCGATCATCCCCTGCTTGCCGAGCGAGATGGCCGAGAACGGATCGGCATCGACGATATCCCAGGTCGGCTTGCCGCTCTTGAACTGGGCGGCGATAGCGCCCTCGGTCGGGCCGGTGCCGTCCTCCTTGACGACGATGCCGGTCGCCTTCTCGAAGGGCTGGCCATAGGCCTTGTCATAGGCCTTCAGCGCGTCGCCGCCCCAATTGACCAGCACGAGCTGGCGCACCTGCGCCAGCGCCTCCGGCGTGCGCAGCAGCAGGGCCGCGCCGCCGAAGACCATCGCGGCGAGCTGGGTGAAGCGGCGTCGGTCGATCTCGCCACGCGCGGCCTTCGCCGCGAGAATGTCGAGGCAGTCTTTCTGGAATGCGTCGTTCACGGCGTGCTCCTGCTGTTTTCAGCTTTGCTCTGGAAGAAGGAAGCCATTGTCGAAGGACCAGGTGACCCAGAAATCCGGCCCGTGGGCGAGGATGCGGCCGGCGGCCTCGCTCGGCAGGGTGACGGTCAGCGGGGTGCCGCTGCTTGTGGCGAAGGCAAGGCGCATCGCCGAGCCGAGATAGGTGGTGCCGGCGAGCCGAGCGGGAACGCCATTGCCCTCCGCCGGCGGTTCGGGGCTGACCGACATATGCTCGGGCCGCACCGCCAGCACGGCGCTGCCATTGAGGTTCTCATGCCGCGGCGCGGTGAGGCGCACCTCCTCGAACCGGCCGCTGGTGCCCCGCGAACAATGGCCGATGCCGTCGACGGGGAGCAGGTTGATCTCGCCCAGGAACTCGGCGACGAAGCGGCTGGACGGGCGCTCATAGATGTCGCGCGGCGCCCCGACCTGAAGCAGCCGGCCATGGTTGAAGATGGCGATGCGCGAGGACAGCGACAGCGCCTCGCTTTGGTCATGGGTGACGAAGACGAAAGTGGTGCCGAATTCGCCATGCAGGCGCGCCACCTCGTCCTGCATGCGGCCGCGCAAATGCTTGTCGAGGGCGGAAAACGGTTCGTCCAGCAGCAGCACCGGCGGCTCGAACACCAGCGCGCGGGCCAGCGCCACGCGCTGCTGCTGCCCGCCCGAGAGTTGGGCGGGGCGTTTGTGCGCGTGCCCCACCAGCCCCACCCGGGCGATGATGGCGTCGACGCGGCGGGCAATGTCCTCGCGCGCCACGCCCCTCACCTGAAGCGGGAAGGCGATGTTCTGCGCGACGCTCTTGTGCGGAAACAGCGCGTAGCCTTGAAACACCATGCCGAAGGAACGGTCTTCCGCCCGGCTGCGGGTGATGTCGGTGCCGTCGCTGAGCAGCCGGCCTGTGGTGGCGGCCTGGAAACCGGCGAGCACCATGAGGAAGGTGGTCTTGCCGGACCCTGAGGGGCCGAGCAGGGTCAGGAACTCACCCGCCGCGATGTCGAGCGTGATGTCCTCCAGCGCCGTGAAGTGGCCGAAGGTTTTGCCGATCCCGACCGCCTGCAACCCGACCGCGCGCTTGCTCACGTTTGCCGCGTGCTCCCTGTATATGTAGAAATCCTAATCTCGTGATCCACTCACCTCAAATGAATAAAAATGCCGAATGCTGTAGCTATAAATTCACGCCATTGTTGACGTACTGAGCACGGATCTTGCGACGCCTATCAATTCAGCATTCATAGCCGCATGACCGGCGCGGTCTGCACGAGGCGCGATTTCAGCCAGTCCGCGAAGGCCTCGATCGCGGGATTGCCGGGGCGGTCGCGCGGCGTGACGAAGTAGTAAGCGCGCGAGGCGCGGATGGTGAGATCGAACGGCACCACCAGCCGCCCGGTCTCCACCGCCTGCCGGCAGACGAAATTGTCGCCGATGGCGATCCCCTGCCCCGCCAGCGCCGCCGCCAGAACGAGATTCATGTCGGAGAAGATCACGCCCTGGTCGGTGCGCGGCGCCACGACGCCGGCCGCCGACAGCCAGGTGAACCAGTCGCCCAGGCCGTCGAGATGCAGCAGCACCGTGCGGAACACGTCCACCGGCTCGCTCAAGCCGCCAAGCTGGTTGAGCAGCACCGGGCTGCACACCGGCATGAAATCGACCACGCTGAGCAGTTCCACGCTGTGGCGCGGCCAGTCGCCGTCGCCATAGGCGATGAAGGCGTCGACGCCCGGCGCGTCGACATCCTCCAGCCGCGACGGGGTGACGATGCGCAGCGTCACGCCGGGGTGGAGCTGGCGGAACTCGGCGATATGGGTGCAGAGCCAGAAGGTGGCGAAGCCCGGCGTCGAGCTGATGGTGATCGCCCCCTGCAACAGCCCGCGATCGCCATATTGCACCGCCGCGTCGGCGAGCAAGGCCAGAGCGGTGCGCACATCGGCGGCGTAGCGCTTGCCCTGCGGCGTCAGGCTCACGCCCTTGCCGGCGCGCTGCAGCAGGGCGAAGCCGAGATCCTGTTCGAGGAAACGCAGCTGGTGGCTGACGGCGCTGCGGGTGATGTTCAGCTCCGCCGCCGCCTGCCAGACCGTGCCATGGCGGGCGAAAGCTTCCAGCGCCCGCAGCGCCTGTGTCGAGGGCACTCGCATGAAACCTCGTCTTTCGCCCGCCGCAAACCGGCCCGCTTACGCCGGTTTCAGATAGGTCTCGACCAGCTCGGTCCAGAAGGCGGCGCCGATCGGCAGCAGATCGTCGTTGAAATTGTAGCCGGGATGGTGGAGCGGGCGGTCGGCTTCCGACACCCTTCCGCCGAGGAAGAAATAGCTGCCCGGCCGCTCCTTCAGCATATAGGCGAAATCCTCGCTGCCCATGCTGGGGCGCGCCATCTCGCGCACCTTGTCCGCCCCGGCGAAACGGGTGGCGAGCGCGCGCAGGAAGTCCGTCTCCGCCGCATGGTTGATGGTGGCGTCATAGCTGCGCTGATAGTCCACCGTCGCGCTCATGCCGTAGCTTGCCGACTGTCCCTCGGCGATCAGGCGGATGCGGCGCTCCAGCTCGTCGCGCACGCCCGGATCAAAGGAGCGGATGCCGATCACCAGCTCGGCCCGTTCGGGAATGACATTGCTCGCCGCCCCGGCATGGAAGGCGCCGACGGTGATCACGCTCGGGTCCATGGGGTGAATATTGCGCGCGACGATGGACTGCAGCGCCATGACGATGGACGCCCCGGCAAGGATGGGATCGGCGGTCGATTGCGGCTCCGCCCCGTGCCCGCCCCGGCCATGGACGGTGATGCGGCATTCGTCCACCGCCGCCATGATCGGCCCGTCGCGGAACACGAAGGTGCCGAAGGGCACGTCGGGATCGTTGTGCAGCGCGAACACCGCGTCGCAGGGGAAGCGGTCGAAAAGCCCCTCCTCCACCATGATCTTCGCGCCGCCGAAATTCTCCTCCGCCGGCTGGAAGATGAGATGCACCGTGCCGTCGAAATTGCGCCGCTCGGCGATGGCGCGCGCCGCGCCGATCAGCATGGCGGTGTGCCCGTCATGGCCGCAGGCATGCATCAGCCCGGGCGTCGTGCTGGCATAGGGCAGGCCGGTTTCTTCCAGGATCGGCAGCGCGTCGATATCGGCCCGCACCCCGACCGAGCGCCCGCTGCTGCCTTGGGTGAGCGTCGCCACCAGCCCGGTCTTGGCGAGCCCGCGCGTGACCTGGTAGCCGAGCGCGGTCAGTTCGCGGGCGATGAGATCGGAGGTGCGCACCTCCTCAAGCCCCAGTTCGGGATGGGCATGAAGGTCCCGGCGCAGCGCGACCAATTCCGGCATCGCATTGGTGAGCGTGGCGCGCGCGTTCATGTTCAGGCACTCCGGTTGGGTATTCTGTTCTCGAAATAGCGGAATCCCGCCACCAGCAGGGCGGTGAGGATGAGGTAGATCAGCGCCAGCAGCAGCAGCGGCTCATAGGTGAGATAGGTGACCTGCCGGATCTTGGAAATGACGGCATAGACATCGATCACCGTGATGGTGGCGACGAGCGGGGTCGCCTTCAGCTGCAGCACCGTCTCGCCATTGAGCGTGGGCAGGGCGCGGTGAACGGCGCGCGGCAGCCAGATGCGCCAGAACAGTTTCCAGCGGCCCATGCCATAGGCGCGGGCCGCTTCCAGCTCGCCCCTCGGCACCCCGGCAAAGGCGCCGCGCATCACCTCGCCCTCATAGGCGGCGAAGGAAAAGGTCAGCGCCGCCGCGCCATAGGGCCAGGCCTCGCGCAGATAGGGCCAGAGGAAGGACTGGCGGATTTCAGGAAATTGCGGAAACAGCGAGCCGAGCCCGTAATAGAGCAGCCAGAGCTGCAGCAGCAGCGGCGTGCCGCGGATGATGGTGCAGAAGCCCTGCGCCGGCAGGCTCAGCCACCACGGCCCCGTCACCTGCACCAGCCCGATCGGCACGGCCAGCACGAAGCCGAGCAGCGCCGTGCTCACCAGCATCAGCAGCGTGACGCCGACGCCGGAGACGAGCGCGCCGGCATAGGTCGGCAGCCAGTCCCAGCGCATGAACCACGCGGCGCAGAACACCAGCACGCCCGCCACCGCCATCAGCGCGAGGCGGTGCAGCTCAAGCAAACCGCGCCCGCTCGGCAGCCGGGTCAGCGCCGTGGCCTCCAGCGTGCTCTCCTCCGGCGGAAGCTCCACCAGCGGTTCCGGCGCGCCGGCGCGGCCTTCGGGCGTCATCGCGCCACCCAACCGCGCCGGGCGCGGGCCTCGATGAGACGGATGACAAGGGTGGAGGCCAGCGTCAGCAGCAGATACAGCACGCCCGCGGCGCAGAAGAACAGCATATAGGCCTTGGTGGTGCCCGCCGCCTGCCGCGTCACCAGCGTCAGCTCGCTGAAGCCGACCACCGCGAGCAGCGCGGTGTCCTTGGTGCAGATGAGCCAGAGATTGGACAGCCCCGGCAGCGCATGCGGCAGCATGGCCGGCAGCGTCACCCGCCGCAGCACCATCAGCGGCGACATGCCGAAGGCACGCGCCGCCTCGATCTGCCCGGCCGGCACGGCGAGAATGGCGCCGCGCAGCACCTCGGTCGAATAGGCGCCCTGCACCACGCCGATGACGAAGATGCCGGCCGCCAGCCCGCTAATGTCCACCGAGCCATAGCCGAACGCGGCGGAGAGGCGGTTGAGCAGATCCGTGCCGGCGTAATAGAGCAGCAGGATCAGCACCAGTTCCGGCACCGCGCGCACGAGCGTGGTGTAGACCTCCATCAGGTCCTTGGTCACCGGCCCGCCATAGAGCTTGCCGAAGGCGCCGCCCGTGCCGAGCACGAGGCCGAGCGCGTAGCCGCCAAAGGCGATCTTGAGCGAGTTCATCAGCCCGCCGAGCAGCACACCGCCCCAGCCGGGCGGCTCCAGTGCCAGCAGGCCCCAATTGATCAGGTCGGCCGCCATCAGCCCCTCCCGGGCTCCGGCGGGCACGGGCCGGCATCAGTTGCCGGCCCGGCCCGCACAGGATCAGCCGCCATAGATGTCGAAGTCGAAATACTTCTTGGAGAAAGTGTCGTAGGTGCCGTTGGCGCGGATCGCCTTGATGGCGGCGTTGATCTTGTCCTTCAGCTCGGTGTCGCCCTTGCGCAGGCCGACGCCCACGCCGGCGCCGAGGATTTCCGGGTCATCCTTCACATTGCCCTTGAGGTCGCAGCACTGCTTGCCCTGGTCGGTACTGAGGAAGGCGGCGAGCGCGATGGCGTCGGCCTGCACCGCATCGAGCCGCCCGGCCGCGAGGTCGGCATTGGCCTCGTCCTGGGTCTGGTATTCCTTCACGGTCGCGCCGGCCTTGCCGAAATACTTGTTGGCATAGTCCTGGTGGATGGTGGCGACCTGCACGCCGATGGTCTTGCCCTTCAGCCCCTCGGGCGTCGCGGTGAATTTCTCGCTCTTCGGGCCGATCACGCCGGTCGGCGTGTTGTAGTATTTGTCGGAGAAGTCGATGGTCTTCAGCCGCTCGGGCGTGATCGACATCGAACCGACGATCATATCGATCTTCTTCGAGGTCAGCGCCGGGATGATGCCGTCCCAGGCGACCGGCGTGATCACGCATTCGAGCTTGGCCTGCTTGCAGATGGCCTCCATGAACTCGACTTCCCAGCCTTCCCACTTGCCGCTGGCGTCCGGCGAGGCGAAGGGCGGATAGGGCTCGGCGGCGAAGCCGACCTTGAGCGGCTCGGCGGCCGCGCCGCAGATGCCGGCGATGCCGATGACGGCGGCGGCGATCATCGTCCTGAATGCGTGTTTCATGCTTGTCCCCTCTGGTTTTCGGGCTTTTTCAGTGGCTGGAGCTGATGAACTTCTTCAGCCGCTCCGATTTTGGATCGCCGAAAATCTGTTCCGGCGGGCCCTGTTCCTCGATCACGCCGTGGGCCAGGAACACGATGTGGCTGGCGACATTGCGGGCGAACTTCATCTCATGCGTCACCAGGATCATGGTGCGCTGCTCGCGGGCGAGATCGCCGATGACGGTCAGCACCTCGCCGACCAGTTCGGGGTCGAGCGCCGAGGTCGGCTCGTCGAACAGCATCACATGCGGCTGGATGGCGAGGGCGCGGGCGATCGCGGCCCGCTGCTGCTGGCCGCCCGAGAGAAAGGCGGGATAGGCGTCGCGCTTGTCGAACAGGCCGACACGCCGCAGCAGCGCCTCGCCGCGCGCCACCGCCTCGGCCTTCGGCACGCCGAGCACATGCACCGGCGCCTCGATGACATTCTGCAGAATGGTCATGTGCTGCCAGAGGTTGAAGCTCTGGAACACCATGCCGAGGCGGGAGCGCAGGCGCTGCACCTGCCGCCGGTCCGCCGTCGCCAGCCCGCCGAGCCCGTTCGGCTTCAGCGCGATCTCCTCGCCGCGAATGGCGACCGAACCACGGCTGGGCACTTCCAGCATGTTGATGCAGCGCAGCAGCGTCGATTTGCCGGAGCCGGAACCGCCGATGATGGCGATGACATCGCCTTCATGCGCCGTGAGCGAGATGCCTTTGAGGACCTCCAGCGCACCGAAGTGCTTGTGCAGGTCGCGAATGGCGATGGCCTCGGCGCGCTCCGTCATCGGATGGGCGCCTCCGCAGGCCGAGACCAAGGCATATCGCTCATGCCGTCCCTCTTTCCTTCCGACGCCCTCGCGCGCCCCGCCGCGGGACCGGCCAGGGGCGACGCCTGCGGGCGCCGTGTCATTCCACGGGGTAACGATGCACTTTCCTTCGCAGTTATTCAAGCGTATAACTAATCGCACCGCAACGTTTTTGTGCAGTGCCAAAAATTTGGCAGTTGATCGCCAAGAGGTATCATATGTCGCCTTTCGGGTCGCAGGAAATGTCGGCGCCGCTGCAGCGCGTGCTCATGCGCCGCCCGGGCCCGAGCCTCCTCCGGGCGGACCCGGTAGAGTGGCATTACGGCCCGACCTTCAATGGCGCGAAAGCCGTCGAGCAATATGGCGCCTTCGCCCGCCTGGTCGAACAGTCCGGCGCCGAGATCCTCTGGCTGGACGATGCGGGCGACGGGCTCGCCGACGCCATGTTCACCCATGATCCCTCGCTGATGACGGACCTTGGCGCGGTCATCCTGCGCATGGGCAAGCCGCTGCGCGCTGGCGAACCGGCGCTGCATGAGCGGGCCTATGCGGAACGGCAGATTCCGATCCTCGGGCGCATCGAGGCTCCCGGCACGGTGGAAGGCGGCGACTGCGTGTGGCTGGATGCGCGCACCCTCATTGTCGGGCGCGGCGTGCGCACCAATCAATCCGGCATCGACCAGCTCGGCGCCCTGCTCGCGCCCTATGGCATCGCCGTGCTGGGCTTCGACCTGCCGCTCTGGCACGGGGAAGCGGCCTGCCTGCATCTCATGAGCGTCATCAGCCCCTTGGCCGACGATCTCGCCCTCGTCTTCGCGCCGCTGCTGCCGGCCGCGTTCTACCAGCTGCTGAAGGCGCGCGGCATCCGCCTGATCGAGGCCCCCGCCGACGAGTTCCACGCCAGCAACGGCCTTTCGCTCAACGTGCTGCCGACACGCCCGAACGAGGTGATCATGGTCGAGGGCTTCCCCGCCACAAAGGCGGCGATGGAGGCCGCCGGCTGCACGGTGTCGACCTTCGCGGCGGACGCGCTGTGCATCGCCTGCGAGGGCGGCCCCACCTGCCTGACGCGGCCCGTGCTGCGTCGTGCGGCATGACCCGCCGGGATTTCCATAGGGGCACCGAGGCCGAGCGTCGGCACGACCTCATCGAGGCGACGCTCGACTGCATTTCGGAGGCCGGGCTGCAGGGCGCCACCGTGCGCCAGATCGCGACACGGGCCGGGGTGACGGCGGGGCTGATCCGGCACTATTTCGCCTCCAAGGACATCATCCTCCAGGAAGCCTACAAGGTCCTCATCGCCCGGCTGACCGAGAAGGCGAAGAACCTTGAGGGCACGCCGGAGCAGCGGCTGTCGGAGTTCATCTTCGTCAACCTGACCGAGCCGGTCGCCAACAGCCGCAGCCTCTCGCTCTGGGCGGCGTTCATCAGCCGGGTCAGCGTCGATCCCGCGCTCGCGGCGATCCATCGCGAGGGCTATCTGAGCTTCCGGGCCGAGCTGGAAGAATTGCTGGCGGATTTCCTCGCCGGCCGGGGCGCGCCCGTCTCCCCGGCGCGCATCCGCGCACTGGCCATCGCCATCAACGGCATCCTCGACGGCCTCTGGCTGGAAGGCTGCCTCGCCGGCGAACTCTTCGAGGAAAGCGAACTGGTCTCGATCGCCTTTTCCTCCGTCGAGGCGCTGATCGGCCACCCGATCGCCGCGCCAACCCCCACCGCTCGCGACCGGGAGTAGCCCAATGCGCTACGCATCCATCACCGACAGGCTCGCCCGCCTCGGCTCCGAGAAATGGGCCGTCCATGTCGAGGGCCGCCGCCGCAAGGCCGCCGGTCGGCCCATCATCGAGCTGACCATCGGCGAGCCGGACCTGCCGCCGCATGAGCGGCTGATCGCGGAGGCGACGCGTGCCATGGCGGCCGGCCGGCACCGCTATTCCAACGGGCGCGGCGAGCAGGTGGTGGTCGACGCGCTGGTGCGCAAATACGCCAAGCGCCGGGCGGACGTGACCAGCGAAAACGTCCTCTGCTTTCCCGGCACCCAGACCGCGCTGTTCGCCGTCATGCTCGGCCTGGTCGAGACCGGCGACGCGGTGCTGGTGGGCGATCCGCTCTACGCCACCTATGAGGGCGTCGTCCGCGCCACCGGCGCCGAGATGATCCCCGTGCCGCTGCGCCCGGAAAAAGGCTTCCACATGCAGGCGGCGGATCTGGAGCGGGCGATCACCCCTCATTCTCGCGTGCTGCTGCTCAACACGCCGCACAACCCCACCGGCGCCGTGCTCACCGCCGAGGAGATCGCCGCCATCGGCGAGGTCTGCCGCCGCCACGATCTGTGGATCGTCTCCGACGAGGTCTATGAGGAACTGATCCTCGAAGGCCGCTTCGCCTCGCCCTTCGACGATCCGGCACTGGCCGAGCGCACCATCGTCTGCTCCTCCATCTCGAAATCGCACGCCGCGCCGGGCTTCCGCAGCGGCTGGGCCATCGGGCCGGCCGAGTTCTGCGCCCGGCTGCTGGCGGTGTCGGAAACCATGCTGTTCGGCCAGCAGCCCTTCATCGCCGACATGACCGCGCATGCGCTCGACAACCCCATCGGCACCTCCGCGCTCATGCGCACCGCCTATCGCCGGCGTGCCGGCCTCATCGCCACCATGCTGGCGGAAGCGCCCGGCCTGGTGCCGTTCCCGCCCGAGGCCGGCATGTTCATCGTCGTCGATGTCAGCGGCACTGGCATGGATGGCGAAGCCTTCGCCTGGGCGCTGCTGAACGAAGAGGAGGTCGCGGTCATGCCCGGCTCCGCCTTCGGTGCCGAGGCCCGCGATTTCATCCGCATCAGCCTGACGGTGCCGGACGACAAGATCGAAGAGGCGTGCCGGCGCATGGCGGCTCTGGCCGCGCGCTCGGGTCTGCCGAAGGCGAGACGGGCCTAGGATTCGGTGGCGCCGGTCGCGGCCGGGCAAGGCGGGTTGGGAGGAGCGGTCATGGGTACGAAAACGGTTGGGGAGGCGCTGATCGACCTCCTGGAAGCCAATGGCGTCGAGGTGGTGTTCGGCATTCCCGGCGTGCACACGGTCGAGCTCTATCGCGGCCTCGCCGGCGCGAAGATCCGCCACATCACCCCGCGCCATGAGCAGGGCGCGGGCTTCATGGCCGATGGCTATGCCCGCGTCACCGGCAAGCCCGGCGTGGCGCTGGTCATCACCGGGCCGGGGCTGACCAACACCATCACCGCCATGGCGCAGGCGCGGCAGGATTCCGTGCCGATGCTGGTGATTTCGGGCGTCAACCGGCGCGCCTCGCTCGGCCAGGGCCTCGGCTATCTGCACGAGTTGCCGGATCAGGCAGCGCTGATGAAGAGTTTCGCCACCGCCTCCTGGACGCTGAACGATCCGGCGGACCTCGCCTCCGTGGTGGCGCAGGCCTTCGCGGTCATGGGTTCGGCGCGGCCGGGGCCGGTGCATATCGAAATCCCCACCGATGTGATGCCCCTGCCGGCCGGCGAGATCGTCGCCAAGGCCACCGTGCCGGCCCGTCCCGGCGCGGCGGCGGCGACGCTGCATCAGCTCGCCACGCTGTGTAATGAGGCCCAACGCATCGTGCTGATGTGCGGCGGTGGCGCCGTCGCGGCGGCGGACGCGATCGAAGCGCTGGCGGAAAAGCTCGACGCGCCCGTGGTCATGACGGTGAACGCGCGCGGCCTGCTGGCCGGCCACCCCTTGCGCGTGCCCGCGAGCCCGAGCCTTGCCGCCACCCGCCGGCTCATCGCCGAAGCGGACCTCGTCATCGGTCTCGGCACCGAAATGGGCCAGACCGATTACGACATGTATGATGACGGCCGCTTCCCGCCGCTCGCCAACTTCGTGCGCGTCGACATCGATCCGCTCCAGCTCGCCCGCGCGCCACGCGCCGACCTTCCCGTGCTATCGACGGTGGAAGCGGCGGTCGATGGCCTGCTCCCGCTTGTTGCCGCCCGCAGCGGCGATGGCGCGGCGCGGGCGGCGGCGACGCGCGAGGCGGCGTGGCAGGAGCTGACGCCGAAAATCCGCACCGAGATCGGCGTGATCGAGGCGATCTACGCCGCGCTGCCGTACGCGCTCGTGGTCGGCGATTCAACCCAGGCCGTCTATGCCGGCAATCTCTATCTCGATCTCGCCCGCCCGCGCGCCTGGTTCAATGCCGCCACCGGCTTCGGCGCACTGGGCTATGGCCCGCCCGCCGCCATCGGCGCGGCACTCGGCGCGCCGGATCGTCCCGTCGTTTGCCTCACCGGCGATGGCGGGTTCCAGTTCTCCCTCGCCGAAATCGGCTCGGCGGTCGATGCCGGAACGCGGGTGATCTTCCTCGTCTGGAACAATGACGGCTATCAGGAAATTGAGACCTACATGGTCTCGAACGGCATCACCCCGGAGGGTGTGAAGCCCTCGCCGCCGGATTTCCTCGGCATGGCCGGGGCCTTTGGCGTGCCCGCGCTGCGCCTGTCGGATGTGAGCGAGCTCGGCGCGGCGCTCACCGCCGCCAAGGAGCGCAACGGGCCGAGCCTGATCGAGATCCACCAGACGCGGACCCACGGCGCCACCGCCTGACGCGCCGCGCCTCTTCGATCCGGCGGAAGCATTTTCGCCGGAATTGCTCAAGAGCCTGATCCGATCCGGTTGAAACAGCCTGACCGGATGAGGCTCAAATTTATGGATAGAGCACGTTCCGATCTGATTGCGGTGCAATCGGATCGGAACGTGCTCTAGACGAGGCCATGGTCGAGCGCTTCACCCTCACTGACGTGGCCCTGTGCCAGCAGGAGATCAAGAAAAGCCGCTTCCGCGCGGCGGCCGCGCCCGTGGCGGACGAGGCGGCGGCGAAGGCGTTCATCGCCGCGCAGTCCGATCCCGGGGCCAATCACAATTGCTGGGCGTGGCGGATCGGCGCCGCCTACCGCTTCAGCGATGACGGCGAACCCTCGGGCACCGCCGGCAAGCCGATCCTCGCCGCGCTCGACGGGCAGGGTCTCGACCGTGTGGCCGTGGTGGTCACGCGCTGGTTCGGCGGCATTCTGCTCGGCAGCGGCGGGCTGGTGCGCGCCTATGGCGGCACCGCCGCGCAATGCCTGCGCGAGGCCGCCAAGGTGGTGCTGGTGGAAACCGTGGCCGGCACGGCGGATTGCGGCTTCAGCGATCTCGCTCTGGTGCAGGCGCGCCTCGGCGCCCTGCCCGGCGTCGAGGTCGCGGTCGAGGCCTTCACCGCGAGCGGCGCCACCCTGTCGATTGTGTCGCCGGCCGCGCAGATGGAGCCTGTGCAGCGGCTGCTGTCCGACCTCACCAGCGGGCGCTCGCAACTGCGATGGCAGGACGAAACGCCCGACGCCTAACGCGCGAGGGCTGACGCCCGCCTCCGCGCTCGGCTCCGGCCCTGCGTTTTCAGCATGGCACCAGGCGCCGGCTGGCGACAATTTGGGCTGACGAAAACCCTGCACAGGTTCTAAGCTAACCCCACGCGGGCCCCTGCCCGTCTCCGCCAGCCGAGCACGCTTCGATGAACATCGCCGCCCCCCCGACCTCCCCCGCCGCAGAGCCGGTTGCCGACGCCTTCGCCCATACGCCCTATGACGGGTCGCGCAAGGCGTTTTCCGTCGGCCTCGCCCCGCTCGACCTCGCGGAATGGATCGAGCCCGACGCCCATCTCGCCACCACGCTGGCCGAGCGCGCGGCGTTGATCCGCGACAAGCGCGACATCGTGGTGTGCGAGGAGCCGGACACCCGCGCGGCGCAGCGCGAGACGCTGGAGCTGCTCGTCGCCCATCTCACCGCGCGCTTTCCCGATCAGTACCGGCTGGAGGGCCGCCAGCTCACCGTGACCGCGACCGGCCGGACCGTTGATCTCGACGACGAGAGCGAGGCACCGCTGGTCGTCGCCGGCCAGATCGTCTCCGACGATCTCGTGCTGCTGCGCAAAGGCGAGGCCGGCTACCGGCTCGTCGCCGCCGTGCTGTGCTTTCCCTCCGCCTGGTCGCTCACCGAGAAATTCGGTCAGTCGCTGGACGAACTCCACCGCGCGGTGCCGGGCTATGAGAGCAAGCTCGCGCGCGTGATGAACCGCATCTTCGAGAATCTGAAGGTCGACCAGCCGGTGTGGCGGGTGAACTGGTCGATCTATCCCGATGACGAACGGCACCACCCCGAATCGAAGGAGCGCCCGCGCCACTGGTTCGAGGACCCCGCCCATCTCGCCCCGGAAGCCTTCGTGCGCGTGGAACGCCAGACGCTGCGCCGCCTGCCGGAGAGCGGCGACATGCTGTTCACCATCCGCATTCATGTCGACCCGTTCCTCGCCTTCCGTCGCCACCCGGAAGGGCGCACCCTCGCCGCCTCGCTGCGCGAGCAGATTCTCGGCCTCGACGCCGACCAGCTCGCGTATAAGGGACTAACCGAGCACCGCGACGCCGTGGCGGCGGCGCTGGAAAGGCTGGCGGCGGGCGGCTGAACCGGCCGCGCATTTGGGGGGAAAGGCCGATGGTCTTCTGGGTTCCGTTGATCGCCTGGGCGCTCGCCATCGGCCTCGCCTTGCTGATGTCGTGGCGCGGGCCGCACCCGTTCTCACTCGCCCTCGTGGTGGACCAGCTGCTGCGCTACATCCTGCTGCTGCCGGTCGGGCTGATGGGGCTGTGGGCCTTTCTGGGGCATGTGTTCTTCCCCGGCCAGGCGGCGGCCTCCATCGGCTGGGCGCCGAGCCCGTTCCAGTTCGAGGTCGGCATGGCCAATCTCGGCATCGGCGTCGCCGGGGTGATCGGCGCCTTTTTCGGCTCGCCGGGCTTCCGCGCGGCGGTGGGCATCGTCGCGCTCGGCTTTCTCGGCGGTGCCGGCATCGGCCACGCCATCCAGATCGAGGAGACCGGCAATATGGCCAGCGGCAATGCCGGGCCGATCTTCTACACCGATTTCCTCACGCCGCTGGCCGTGCTCGGCCTGCTGCTGATCCAGCGCGTGCTCGGGCCCGTACCGCAAAGGTGATGGCCCGCCCAGGCGTGGAAGGTTGCGCGCGGTCCGCCGTGCCCTAACTGAGGGGCAACAGATGAGGTTGCCTTGACCGACCCGAACGCCCCCGACCGCGATTCCCCCGACCCGGCCTCCCCCGACCGCGAAGCCAACCGCCTCTCCGCCCGCGCTCTGCGCTATGCCCGTGTCGGCACCAGCGTCGGCGGCGTCGCCGCGCGCATGGCCGGCACCAGGCTGTTCGGCAATGGCGCGAAGCAGGGCGACGCCGCCGCGCTCGCCGCCGCGCTGGGCGGGCTCAAAGGGCCGATCATGAAGGTCGCCCAGCTCATGGCGACCATCCCCGACGCGCTGCCGCCGGAATACGCCAAGGAACTCGCCACGCTGCAGAACCAGGCCCCGCCCATGGGCTGGGCTTTCGTCAAGCGGCGGATGATGGCCGAGCTCGGCCCGGACTGGCAGGCGCGCTTTCTTTCCTTCGACAAGGAGCCCGCCGCCGCCGCCTCGCTCGGCCAGGTTCACCGTGCCCGTGCGCTGGACGGCACGGCGCTGGCGGTGAAGCTGCAATATCCCGACATGCAGTCGGCGGTGGAAGCGGACCTCAAGCAGCTCGGCCTGCTGCTGTCCATCCACCGGCGGATGGACCCGGTCATCGACACGACAGAGATCGCCGAGGAGATCGGCGAAAGGGTGCGCGAGGAGCTGGACTATAAGCGCGAGGCCGCCCATGCCGGGCTCTACGCCGCCATGCTGGCGGACGCGCCGCAGGTGCGGGTGCCGCGCGTCCATAAGGACCTCTCCACCGGCCGCCTGCTCACCCTCGACTGGCTGGAGGGCCGGCGGCTGCTCGATTTCGTCGATCACTCGCTGGAGGAACGCAACGCCATCGCCCGCGCCATGTTCGCCGCATGGTGGCAGCCCTTCTCCCGCTTCGGCGTCATCCATGGCGACCCGCATCTCGGCAATTACACCGTGTTCGAGGAGGCGGGGCAGCCGGCCGGGATCAACCTGCTCGACTATGGCTGCATACGCATCTTCCCGCCGAGCTTCGTCGGCGGCGTGGTCGATCTCTATCGCGGCCTGCAGTCGGGGGACGAGGCCCGCATCGTCCATGCCTATGAGATCTGGGGCTTCCGCGGCCTCTCCCGCGCGCTGATCGACGTGCTCAACATCTGGGCCCGCTTCATCTATGGCCCGCTGCTCGACGATCGCGTCCGCACCATCGCCGACGGCGTGGCGCCGGGCGACTATGGGCGGCGCGAGGCCTTCACCGTGCACCGCGCGCTGAAGGAACAGGGCCCGGTCCGCGTGCCGCGCGAATTCGTCTTCATGGACCGCGCCGCCATCGGCCTTGGCGGGGTGTTCCTGCACCTCAAGGCGGAGCTGAATTTCCATGCTCTGTTCGAGGAAGCGATCGCCGATTTCTCCACCGAGGCGGTGGCGGCGCGTCAAGGCGCCGCGCTGGCGGAGGCCGGACTGCGCTGACCTGCCCCGGCGCGCGCCGTTGCCGCAGGCGGAGTCTTCCGCTAAAGCGGAGCATCGCGCGATCATTATTCTTTGGGAGGGGGTCGACATGGCCGATCACGGAGTGACCGAATACGCCAAGGCGGATGGCAACGACTATGCCGAGCACCGGGGCACGTACCACTTCTTCACCAAGATGACCCTCGTCAGCACGCTGGCCCTGTGCAGCTTCATGGTGTCCTTCGCCATTGGCGGCGCCAACGGCCATTGGGGCATCTTCACCATCGGCACCCTCGCCTCGGTCGCCGCCTGCGCCATCGGCCTCGCCTCGGAAGACGGCAAGCCCAAGCTGCTGTTCGGCCTGCTCGGCGTTCTCGTGCTCGCCCTGATCATCACCTCCTGAGACCAGCCATGCGTATCGCGATTGTCAAAGAGAGCTCTGCTTCGGAGCCACGGGTCGCCGCGTCTGCCGACACGGTAAAGCGCTATATCGGGCTTGGTGCGGCGGTGTTTGTCGCCTCGGGTGCGGGGTCGGCGTCGGGGATTGGCGACGGGGAGTATGAGGGCGCGGGGGCGACCGTGGTGGCGGATAACGCTGCCGCCGTCGCCGGGGCGGACATCGTGCTCGCCGTGCGCCGGCCGGAAGCCGCCGCGCTCAAGGGTGCCAACAAGGGCGCGCTGGTCATCGCCATCGCCGACCCGCACGGCCATGAGGCCGCGCTCGGCGAGATCGCCGGCACCGGCGTGTCGCTGTTCGCCATGGAGCTGATGCCGCGCATCACCCGCGCGCAGGTGATGGACGTGCTGTCCTCCCAGGCGAATCTCGCCGGCTACCGCGCGGTGATCGACGCCTCGTCCGAGTTCGGCCGGGCCTTCCCGATGATGATGACGGCGGCCGGCACGGTGCCGGCGGCGCGCGTGTTCATCATGGGCGCGGGCGTGGCCGGGCTGCAGGCCATCGCCACGGCGCGGCGCCTCGGCGCGGTGGTCTCGGCCACCGATGTGCGCCCGGCGGCGAAGGAACAGGTCGAGAGCCTCGGGGCGAAGTTCATCGCCGTCGAGGACGAGGAGTTCAAGCAGGCGGAAACCTCCGGCGGCTACGCCAAGGCGATGTCGGCGGAGTACCAGGCCAAGCAGGCGGCGCTGACCGCCAGCCACATCGCCAAGCAGGACATCGTCATCACCACGGCGCTGATCCCCGGCCGCCCGGCCCCCAAGCTGGTCTCGGCCGACATGGTGGCGTCGATGAAGCCGGGCTCGGTCATCATCGACCTCGCGGTGGAGCGTGGCGGCAATGTCGCGGGCGCGGTGCCGGGCGAGGTGGTGACGACCGCCAACGGGGTGAAGATCGTCGGGCATCTCAACGTGCCGGGCCGGCTGGCGGCGACCGCCTCGCAGCTCTACGCCAAGAACCTCTACGCCTTCGTCGAGACGCTGGTGGACAAGGGATCGAAGGCGCTCAGCGTGAAGTGGGACGACGAGCTGGTGAAGGCGACGCTGCTGACCAAGGACGGGGCGGTGGTGCATCCCGGCTTCGCGCCGCAGGAATCGGCGCCGGCGCCGGCGCCGGCGGCCGAGGGCGCGTCGGCGGCGTGAGCCGGGCGGGCTGAGGGCCGGCGATGACGCGGCCTTCGGGCTTCACTTTCTTCCCTCATGCCCGGGCTTGACCCGGGCACCCAGGTCTTCCGGGTGGCCCGGCTTCAGGCTGGGTCCCCGGGTCAAGCCCGGGGATGAGGGCGCGAAGGGGGAAGCGTTCGGCACGACGCCAGCCGGTTTGCCGGCTGCTCCAATGGCCGCCGCGTGCGGCTTCGGCAAGACGACCGCATCACGGAACAAAGCGGGCCTCCGGCTTCGGGGAGTGGGACGGCCCGGCAGAGACAGAGATAAGGGAATCGAGGAAATGGCCAATCCGGCAGGGGGCGTGATACTCGCCCAGAACGCGCCTGGCGTCTCGGACGCGGCGCAGGGGGCGATGGCGCAGAACGCGGCCGAAGGGGCGCGGATGGCGGCGGAAGTGGCGCGGCAGGCGGCGGAAGCGGCGCAGGCCTATGCCGCGGCGGCGCAGCAGAGCTATGCGGAACTCGCCGGCAACGCTGCGCATGCGCTGACCGGCGGGGCGATCGACCCCTTCGTGTTCCAGCTCGCCATCTTCGTGCTGGCGGTGTTCGTCGGCTATTACGTCGTGTGGTCGGTGACCCCGGCGCTGCACACGCCGCTGATGAGCGTGACCAACGCCATCTCCTCGGTGATCGTGGTCGGCGCGCTGCTCGCGGTCGGCGTCGACACGGTGGCGGAAGGCACGGGCTGGGCGCGCGGCTTCGGCTTTGTCGGCCTGGTCCTGGCGGCGGTGAACATCTTCGGCGGGTTCCTGGTGACCAGCCGCATGCTCGCCATGTACTCGAAGAAGAAGTGAGCGCGAACATGAACGCCAATCTGGTCGCGCTGCTCTATCTCGTCTCCGGTGTCCTGTTCATCCTGGCGCTGCGCGGGCTCTCCAGCCCGGTCACCTCCCGCCAGGGCAACATCTTCGGCATGGTCGGCATGACCATCGCCATTCTCACCACGCTCGGCTCCTCCCCGCCGGCCGGCCCGGGCGGCTGGGCGCTGGTGCTCGGCGGCCTCGCGCTCGGCGGCGGCGCCGGCGCGGTCATCGCCCGCAAGATCGCGATGACGCAGATGCCCCAATTGGTGGCAGCGTTCCACTCGCTGGTCGGCCTTGCCGCCGTGATGGTGGCGGCGGCGGCGCTCTACGCGCCGGCGGCGTTCCATATCGGCGATCCCGGCCATATCCACGCCCAGGCGCTGATCGAGATGAGCCTCGGCGTCGCCATCGGTGCCATCACCTTCACCGGCTCGGTCATCGCCTTCGCCAAGCTCAACGGCAACATGTCGGGCAAGCCGATCCTGCTGCCGGCGCGCCACCTCATCAACGCCTCGCTCGCGGGCCTGATCGTGGTGCTGATCGGCGTGCTGGTGGCGACCGAGAGCCACACCGTGTTCTGGCTCATCGTCATCGCCTCGCTGATCCTCGGCGGGCTGATCATCATCCCGATCGGCGGCGCCGACATGCCGGTCGTGGTGTCGATGCTCAATTCCTATTCCGGCTGGGCGGCGGCGGGCATCGGCTTCACCCTGTCCAACACCGCGCTGATCATCACCGGCGCGCTGGTGGGGTCCTCGGGCGCGATCCTGTCCTACATCATGTGCAAGGGCATGAACCGCTCCTTCATCTCGGTGATCCTGGGCGGCTTCGGCGGCGACAGCGCCTCCGGCCCGGCCGGGGCGGTGGAAACGCGCCCGGTGAAGCAGGGCTCGGCCGAGGACGCGGCCTTCATCATGAAGAACGCCTCCAAGGTCATCATCGTGCCGGGCTACGGCATGGCGGTGGCGCAGGCCCAGCACGCGCTGCGCGAGATGGCCGACAAGTTGAAGGAGGAAGGCGTCGAGGTGAAGTACGCCATCCACCCCGTCGCCGGCCGCATGCCCGGGCACATGAACGTGCTGCTGGCGGAAGCGAACGTGCCCTATGACGAGGTGTTCGAGCTGGAGGACATCAACTCCGAGTTCGCGCAGGCGGATGTGGCCTTCGTCATCGGCGCCAATGACGTGACCAACCCGGCGGCGAAGACCGACCCGACGTCTGCGATCTACGGCATGCCGATCCTCGACGTGGAGAAGGCGAAGACCGTGCTGTTCATCAAGCGCGGCATGGCGGCGGGCTATGCCGGCGTCGAGAACGAGCTGTTCTTCCGCGACAACACGATGATGCTGTTCGCCGACGCCAAGAAGATGGTCGAGGACGTGGTCAAGAACCTCAACCACTGAGGACGGCAAGGGGCGGCCCGGCCGCCCCGCGCCCGGGCGGAGAGGGCGTGAGGCGGATCGGTCTCATCGTCCACCTCACCGCACTCATCGTCCACGCCCCGAACACGCGAAAAGGCCCGCCTCCCGGCGGGCCTTTTTCGTGTCGGAGCGGCGTGGATGCTGCGCTGCCGCAACGGATTTCATTGACGGCGTGTGTATTGCATACCAGACTTAGACCAAAGAATAAGAAGCGTGACAGTCGAGGCTCCACCAGAGGGATACGCCATGCTTGTCGCCGATCTCATGAAGCTCAAAAATGCCCGCGTGCCGACCGTTCGGATGGGCGAAACCGTTGAAATGGCAGCGACTTTGCTCAACCGCGAGCGCATCGGCGCCGTGGTGGTGAAGGACGCCTGCGGCTCGGAAGGCGTCACCGTCGTCGGCATCTTCTCTGAGCGCGATGTTGTCCGCGCCATCGCCGAGCGCGGTGCGGCCGCGCTGCGCCTGCCGGTCGGCGACCTGATGTCGCGCAACATGATCTCCTGCCGCATGGAGGACAGCGTCGACCATGTGCGCGCGCTGATGGAGCAGCACCATGTGCGCCATCTCCCGGTCATGGAGGAGCACCAGCTGGTCGGCGTGCTCAGCATCCGCGACGTGCTCTCGCACGATGTCCGCGCCGCGGCGACGCTGTCGGGCGCGGGGCTGGCGAGCATGACGCCGGCGGCGTTGCCGGCGTAAGGCCTTGAGATAAAAGAAAAACCGCCCGGTATCGCTCCGGGCGGCTCGGTGTTTCTGCGGCGCGTGCCGCGGTCACATGGCGGGGGAATGATCCTGCCGCATCGGCGCCGTCTCCATCTGGTGCACGCGGTCGATGACCGCCTTCTGCACCTTCTCGAAGGCGCGCACCTCGATCTGCCGCACGCGCTCGCGCGACACGCCGAACTCGGCGGCGAGGTCTTCCAGCGTCATCGGGTCGTCGGACAGCCGCCTTGCCTCGAAGATGCGCCGCTCACGCTCATTGAGCACGGAAAGCGCGCCCGAGAGTGCGCTGCGGCGGTTGTCCATCTCCTCATGCTCGACCAGAACGGACTCCTGACTGTCGCGATCATCCGCCAGCCAGTCCTGCCACTCCCCTCCCCCCTCGACATCGCCGCGAAGAGGCGAGTTCAGAGAAGCGTCTCCGCCAAGACGCCGGTTCATCTCGATCACTTCCTGCTCGGTAACGCCGAGCTTGGTTGCGATCTGCTGCACCTGGTCGGGACGAAGATCCCCTTCCTCCAGCGCCGAAATCTGGCTCTTTGCTTTGCGCAGGTTGAAAAAAAGCTTCTTCTGCGCCGCCGTGGTGCCCATCTTGACCAGGCTCCACGAGCGCAGGATGTACTCCTGGATCGAGGCCTTGATCCACCACATGGCATAGGTGGCAAGGCGGAAGCCCTTGTCGGGTTCGAAGCGCTTCACCGCCTGCATCAGGCCGACATTGCCCTCCGAAATCACCTCGGAAATCGGCAGGCCGTAGCCGCGATAGCCCATGGCGATCTTGGCCACGAGACGCAGATGGCTGGTGACGAGACGGTGCGCGGCGTCGGGATCTTCATGCTCGCGCCAGCGCTTGGCGAGCATATATTCTTCCTGCGGCTCCAGCATCGGGAACCGGCGGATTTCCGCGAGGTAGCGGCTCAGGCCACCTTCGGCGGACGGTAGGCTCATAGCGGAACGGGCCATGACTGCACCCTCCTTCTCTCGCGGTCCCCATCAGCGGGCGACCGCCATGCGGCCGCTTGTCAGCCGGCCTCGAATTTATAATAGCAGGAAGAAGCCGAATTTGCGAAAGCGCAAGGCGTTACGGGGTCACGATACGTTGAGGCGGCGCCCGTCAACTGCCCGCGGCCAGCGCCTCCTCAAGGCGAGCAAGGTCCGCCGGCAGAGGACTTTCGAACGACAGGACGTCGCCCGTGACGGGATGCTCGAAGCCCAGCCGGGCCGCATGCAGCGCCTGCCGACCGAGCCCGTCGAGCGCCTCGCGCGCCGCCTCGGGAAGCCGGCTCGCGCGCGTGCGCTGGCCGACGCCATAGAGCGCGTCCCCAAGCAGGGGATGGCCGATATGGGCCATGTGCACGCGAATCTGATGTGTGCGGCCGGTTTCCAGTTGACACTCCACCAGCGTGGCGATCGGGCGGCCGAGCGTGTCCGTGTACGCCGCAAGACGCTGCCAATGGGTGATGGCGAAGCGCCCGCCGCTGCGCACCGCGATGCGCTCCCGCGCCACGGGATGGCGGGCGAGCGGCGCATCCACCGTCCCGCTCGGCAGGTCCGGCGTGCCCCAGACGAAAGCGAGATAGGCGCGCTCCAGGGGCCCCGTACGGCCATGATCGGCGAACTGGGCGGCGAGCGCCTTATGCGTACGGTCGTTCTTGGCGACAACAAGGAGGCCCGACGTGTCCTTGTCCAGCCGATGGACAATCCCGGGCCGGCGCACGCCGCCAATGCCGGACAGGCTGGCGCCGCAATGGAACAGCAGCGCATTGACCAGCGTGCCATCGGGGCTGCCCGGGGCAGGATGCACCACCATGCCGGCCGGCTTGTCGACGACGATGAGATGATCGTCCTCATAGACGATGGCGAGAGGAATGTCCTGCGCGGCCGGCGTGGCGTCCTCGGGCTCTGGCACCTCGACGCTATAGGTGTCACCGGCGATCGCCTTGGCCGATCCGCCGGTCACCGGCACACCGCCGCGCAGGACCCTTCCCTCGCCGATCAAGGCTTGCAGGCGGGTACGGCTAAGTTCCGGCAAATGGCGCGCCAGCACGCGATCGAGGCGAAGCCCTTCATCCTCCGGCCCGACGGTGATATCGACGCGGCTCGCGACCGCCTCCGGCGCGTCATCGTCCATCTCCTCGTTGAGTTCCGGTGCCGGCATGACTTCTCCTGATTCCGACGACACGCTCGACCCCGCCGCCGAGCGCGTGCTGCGCCGCATGCGCCGCTTCGCCGCCTTTTCCGGGCTTATCATGCTTCTGGGCTTTCTCGCCGTCTTCGGGGCCATCGGATACAAGCTGATGAGCGGCAGGAAAAGCGCCCCCGCCGAAATCACCGGCACGATCCAACTGCCCAAGGGGGCAGAGGTGCGCGCGGCCGTCGTTTCCGGCGACCTGATCGCGGTGACGGTTTCCCGAGAGGGCCGGGTCGAGACGCATCTGTTCGATCTCGAAACCCGGGCCCCGCGTGGGATGCTCGGTTTCGCCAGCACGCCCTGAAGCACTTCACCCGGCGCCGCGCGCCCTTAACAATGACTTAGCGGGTTGGCCGGTTGAAAAAGTCGTCTCAATTCACCCGCCCCCTTGATCCCGCCAGCAAAGCGCTCTAAGAGACCGGCCTGCCTAGATGCGCCCATCGTCTAGCGGTCAGGACGTCGCCCTCTCACGGCGAAAACCGGGGTTCGATTCCCCGTGGGCGCGCCACTTCGGTACAGAACAGCGAACACCCGACTGGGTGGCCCGGTCGGTGGGCACGGCCCTTCGCAGCAGCTTGGCAACCTGCTCCTTGAGCATCTCGTCGGCTCAGTCATGCCGAACCGCCCCGGCTTCGCCCAAGACCGTTTGGTTTAATCTACGCCGCCATATTCCGCTCACCGAGCATGACGTAGCCGCGCGCCTTGGCTTCGGCCGGCGGGATGGTGCCGGTAGGCGCCAGCAGCCGGCGATGGTTGGCCAGTCAACCCAATTCAGCGTGCGAACTCGACAGCCTCGAAGGAGCGCCGGGGCCCCGGCTTCGGCCAGCCGTTCGGTGGAGCGAATGCTCACATATTGCGAACAGCGGTCGCTATGATGCACCTGGCCGCCGCGACGAGCGGCTGCGGCTCGTGAAAGGCCTGCTCCAGCGCATCCAGTACGAAGCCGGCATGAGCGCCTCGGCTCACTCGCCAGCCGACGATCCGGCGTGCACAGGCGTCGTCACGTCAGGACAAATGCGGAGCATTTGTCGCGAGGCGACGTCGACGAAGCCCGCCCAAGTGCTGACATAGGTGAAGTCCGAGAGCCAGAGCCGGTTCGGCGCCGGCGCATGTAACACCCGGTGCCATGGCGAAATAGGAGGATGCCGCATTTTCCCTGCACCACTCTAGATTCCTTCTAATTCATTGCTATTGCAGAATATTTCCCCTCTGCTAGTGGATGCTCTCCGCCCCTTTGGGCGGGGCTTAGCGATGTGAGCACCCCTTGATGTCGACGCCGCCGAACATGCTCGAATGCCGGGACGGTCTCTCCGCGGCCGTTGCCGACCCCAGCGGGCCCCTTGGCCGCCCGGCTCCCTCGCATAGCGCTTGCCGGCAGGCCTGAATTGAGCGCGACCCTCGCCGACATTTTCCTGAGCCATCGCCGCTCGTTGATCTGGAGCGTGATGCGCATTGTGCGCGATGCTCAGGCGGCGGAAGACCTGGCGCAGGAAACCTATGTCCGGGCGGTTGGCGCGCTGGAAAAGGGGACGATCGAGCATATCGAGGCCTATCTGCATCACACCGCGCGCAATCTCGCCCTCAACTACCGGCGTCGCCGCGACCTGCGCGGCCGGATCGAGCGCACCGACCTGCCGGAAGAGGCTATCGAGAACGTGGCTTCGGCAACGCCCTCTGCCGAAGCCGACCTCATCCAGCGGCAGCGCCTGCGGTGCCTGCACGCCGCCATCGGCAGCCTTCCCGAACGGGCGCAGAAAGTCTGGCTGCTGAGCCGGATCGAGAAATGGCCCTACCCCCGGATCGCGGCGCATCTGGGCGTCTCGCCCAACACCGTCTTCAACGACATGAAGCTGGCCCATGCGCACTGCATGGATGCGCTGGCGAAGCTCGATCGGGCCTGAGCCCTGCCGGACGCGACCTTCTGGCGTCCGCCCGGCGACTCTCTATAACGAGACTGGCATGAACAACACATGGCAGGCGCTTGCGGGGGCCTTTACGGGATTTCGGCCGGCGGCGTGTCCAGGCCACAGGCCGCTCCGCTTCCGGCCTTTCAGAGGGTGTGACCTGCGTGGAACGCGATGAGGCCGGGCGCGGCGAACCGGAACCGGAATTCAGCCATCCGGATCCACAGACCGACGCCGCGCTGGACTGGCTCTTCACCCTGCAGGCGCATCCGGATGATCCAGCGCTGAAGGCGCGTTTCGATGCCTGGCGGCAGGCCGACAGCGCACATGAGGCGGCCTTCGCCCGCGTGGCGCAGGCTTGGTCTCTGCCGGAGATGGACGAGGTGGCGCGCGGACTTGTCAGCCAGAAGCGACATGCCGAGAGCGGGCGCGGAGGGCTAGCCGCGCGCCGCCCGCCCCCGCGCGGCCGTTGGACCAAGTTCGCCCTGGCCATGGCGGCGGCGCTGGTGCTGGCGCTGGGCGTGCAGCTCTATCCGGGCCTCGCGCTGCGCTGGAAGGCCGATTATCTGACGCTCGCCGGGGCACGCCAGCTTGTCGTTCTTCCCGACGGCTCGCGCATGACACTGAACACCGCCTCCGCCGTCGCCTTGAACTTCGACGGTGCGACGCGCTCGGTCACGTTGCTTCAGGGAGAGGCCTATTTCGATGTCGTGCGCGACACGTCGCGCCCGTTCACGGTGACGTCGAATTTTTCGGTGGTTGAGGTCAAGGGAACCGCCTTCTCCGTGCGCACCGACGGCACGCAGGACGTGGTCGTGCTCGAACGCGGTCATATCGACGTCGCCCAGCTTCCCGGCCGGCGCGTTCAGGCCGCGCTCAACCCCGGCGAGAGCATCGTCGCCACCGCCGCGTCGCTCTCGCCGATCCGGCGGGCGGACCCGGAAACGTCCCTGGCCTGGCTGCGCGGACAGCTGGTGTTCGAGGATAAGCCGTTCGACGAGGTGCTGGACGAGGTCGCGCGCTATTACGGCCACGCCATCATCGCCGCCACTAGCGGTCTGGCGCAGATCAGGGTCAATGGCAATTACCGTCTCGACGACCCGGAACGCGCGGTCCGCTCGCTGGCGACCGCGGCCGGTGCCTCGGTCACCCGGCTTCCCGGGGGGATTCTGATCGTTCGCTAGAGTTTTTTGTGAGATGCCCCGCAGCTCTTTGTCAGGTGGGTATGGGCCAGCAGAACGCGTGAAGCGTCGGCCCCCATTTCTGGCGAAAAGGGTCACTCATGGCGCGGCTTGCGTGGGCGGAGAGAGACGGCGCGACGCAGTGCCGGGCGGGGAAGCGGAACCAGCCGCGGCGCGCAGGTCGCTCACTGACCTCGCTGCTCTTGTGCTCGTCGCTTCTGGGCACCGCCGGCCTGCTTGCACCGCAGGGCGCCTCGGCCCAACAGCCGGCTTCCACCCAGGCGATGCGTTTCGACATCCCCGCGCAGCCGCTGCGGGCCGCGATCAATGCCTTTACCCGGTCGACGGGATGGGAGGTCGGCTTCACCTCGCAGGCCATCGCCGGCAAGCGCTCCAGCCCCGTCGGCGGCACGCTGCCTCCGGCCGAGGCTCTGGAGGCCCTGCTGGCCGGCACGGGTCTGAGCGTCAGCATCTCCGGTCCCACAACCGCCGCCATCGTCGATCCGTCGGCCCGGAGTGATGGCGGCGCCACCGAAGACGGATCGATCGCGCTCGATACGATCTCGGTGGAGGGCGAGGCCATCGACAACTGGAATGCGCCGCCGAGCTATGCCGGCGGTCAGGTGGCCACCGGCGCCAAGCTCGGCATCCTCGGCAATACCAGCGTGATGGACGCCCCGTTCAACATTGCCGGCTACACCTCCAAGACCATCGAAGACCAGCAGGCGGTGACCGTCGCCGATGTCGTCGCCAACGACCCGTCCGTCCGGGTCTACACCAACGGGCTCGCCTCCTCGGCCGGCGTCGGCGACTCCTTCTTCATCCGCGGCTTCTCGGTCGGCAATTACAGCATCCTGCTCGACGGTTATGGCGGCATTTCCGCGGACCGCATCATTCCCGTCGAGACCATGGAGAGCGTGGAAATCCTGAAAGGGCCGAACGCCCTGTTGAACGGCTACACGCAATATGGCTCGCTCGGTGGCTCGATCAACGTGGTGCCGAAGCGGGCCACCGACGACCCGATCACGCGCCTGACCGCCAGCTACGCCTCAGACGGACTTTTCGGCACTCATATCGACTATGGGCGCCGTTTCGGGGAAAACAAGGAATGGGGCGTCCGCGTCAACGGCGTGTATCGCGACGGTGACACCGCCATTGACGGCCAGTCGACCCAGCTTGGTGTCGCGACCCTGGCCCTCGACTATCGCGGGGAGTCGCTGCGGGCCAGCCTCGATGTCGGCTATATCGACCAGAAGACCATCGCCCCGACCGGCGCCGCCGGCTTCAGCTTTGCGCCCGACATGCCGATTCCGCGCGCGCCCGATCTGAGCAAGCAGATTTATCAGGACTGGGAATATGCGGAATCCAAGAGCAGCTACGCCCTCGGCAAGTTCGAAGATGACCTGAACTCGTCCTGGACGGTCTATGGCGGCGCCGGCTTCAGCCAGTACGACCAGGAGATGCTCGCAACCGACATCTATGTCACCGATCTCGCCGGCAACGCCATCGCGACGGCCTATTACAGCCCGATCCAGGGCCGGGCCGCCTCGGCCCAGGCCGGCGTCCGTGGCGAATTCGACACCGGGACCGTCCGCCACCAGGTCAATCTCAACACGTCCTATCTCTACCAGACGATGAACCAGGAGAGTAATTACTACGGGTTCTACGCGTTCGAGACGAACATCTACAACGCTCCCGTCATCCCTCGCCCCTCGACGGCAGGTTTCAGCGACAACCCGCCGAAATACTGGGACATCAACGCCCCGGCCGTGACCATCGCCGACACCATGTCCTTCTTTGAGGATCGCGTTCTCTTCACCGCCGGCGCGCGCTACCAGCAGATCAAGGTCGATGTCTTCAACCCCGATGGCAGCCTTTCGCAAGGCTATGACAAGCAGGCCGTGACGCCCGCCTTCGGGCTCGTCGTCAAGCCGCTCGAGCACATGTCCGTCTACGCGAACTACATCGAGGGGCTGCAGCAGGGTCCGGTGGCCTGGCCCGGCACAGAGAATGCGGGCCAGGTGTTCCCGCCCATGCTGACCGAGCAGATGGAGGTCGGCGTCAAATACGATTTCGGCACCTTCACCGCCACCGTCAGCGTGTTCGAGATCACCAAGCCCAGCAGCATCATCACCACGGACTCGTCCGGCGCCTCGGTGTTCAGCGTCAATGGCGAGCAGCGCAATCGCGGCGTTGAGGTCAACCTGTTCGGCGAGCTGACCGCCCGCCTGCGCCTGCTCGGCGGCGTCGCCTATACGCAGGGCACGCTGACCAAGACCGATGACGGCCTCTACAACGGCAACACAGCCGTCGGCGTGCCGCGCTGGCAGGGTAATATCGGCCTCGAATGGGACCCCGAGTTGGTGGAAGGGCTGACCCTGTCGGGCCGGCTGATCGCGACGAGCTCCCAATATGTCAATCAGGCCAACACGCAGACGATCCCCGGCTGGACCCGCATAGATCTCGGCGCCCAGTACCGCACCGAGGCGTTCGGCAATCCGCTGGTGCTGCGCGCGGCCTTCGAGAATGTCGCCGATACCAATTACTGGGCGGCGGTCAGCGACGGCTGGGTCACCATGGGCCTGCCGCGTACCTTCAAGCTCTCCGCGACCATGGATTTCTGAGCATGAGGGCGGGTGCGGGCGGCGCTCGGCCGAGCCGCCGGCAACTGCTGGGGCTGGCGGTCGGCGCCGGGCTTGCCACTGCGTCCGGCAGCCGGCGGGCGCGCGCCGCCGTGCCGCCGGACGGCCCGCTGGTCACGCTCGACTTCGCCCATGCGCAATCGCTCCTCGCGCTCGGCGTCGACGCGTTCGGCCTCGCCGAACGCTGGCGCTATGAGCGGTTCGTCAGGGAACCGCGCCTTCCACCGGCCGTGTTCGACATCGGCACGTTTTCCGAGCCCAATCTCGAACTGCTGGCCGAAATCCGGCCACGCGCCATCCTTTATTCCCGCGAATGGCCGACGGACACGGCGCAGCTCCGGCGAATTGCCCCGCTGGTGGAACTGTCGATCTACACCGGTGCGCCTGGGCCGCTGGAACGGGCGCGCCAGGCGCTGCTGCGCATCGCCGCCCTCGCCGGCCGGGAAAGGCAGGCCGACGACTATCTCGCCGGTTTCGACCAGCGGATGGCGGAGGCGCGTCTGCGCCTCACGCCGTTCACGGGCCGGCGCGTCATGGTGCTGTGGGCGGCAACGTCGCGCGACTTCTGGACCCTCGGCAGCGCCAGCCTGGTCCACGATGTCGTCGCGCAACTCGGGCTTCGGAACGCGGCGAGCGAGGTCGGCGACATCTGGGGATGGCTGCCCGTGACGCTGCACCAGCTAGCGGCTTTGGACGACATGATCGTCCTGCACTTCGGAGCCGTGCCGGCGGCGCTCGACGACAATCCGTTCTGGCAAGCTCTTCCCCTCGTCCGGCGACGGCAGCTCATTGTCCTGCCGCCCAGCTGGATGTTCGGTGGGCTGCCCGAGGCGGAACGCATCGCCCATCTGCTGGTCAAAGGCCTTGAGGGAGCGCCCCATCCTTCCCTCAACTGACCCGTTTCGCAAGCTCGGGGCGCCTGCGTGGGGGGTACTGCTGTGCCTGCCCGCCGTCATCGCCACGCTGCTCAGCCTGCATCAGCTCGGACAGGACCTGCCGCCGGCCGAGTGGTGGCAAGCTGTGATCGCGCCGGCGAGCGAGCAGGCGGCGCAGATGCTCGTCCATTATGTCACGCTGCCCCGCCTGGCGGCGAGCCTTTTGGCCGGCGCGTCGCTCGGCCTGTCGGGCCTCATCTTCCAACAGGTGCTGCGCAATCCGCTGGTCGAGGCGTCGACGCTGGGCGTCTCCGCTGGTGCCGGCCTCGCCCTGCAGGCGTCGGCCGTGATGGCACCGTCGCTGGCATGGCCTCCGACCCTCGTCGCGTTTCTCGGAGCCGCTACGACGATGGCACTGACGCTGGCGCTCGCCGCGCGAAATCTGTCCTCGCCGTTCCGACTGATCCTGGCGGGGCTCGTCGTCGGGCTGTTCTGCGGTGTGGCGAATGCGGTACTGGCGCTGTTCTTCCATGAGCAGCTGCGCAGCGTCTTTCTCTGGAACGCCGGCTCGCTTGCCAATCTCGGCTGGGACGCCGCCGGCGCCATCGCGCCCGCGCTGGGGGCCTGCACGCTGCTGGTGCTGCTGCTCGCCCGCCCGCTCGCGCTTCTGGAGCTTGAAACCGGAAGTGCGCGGGGGCTCGGCGTGCCCGTCGCCGCCGTGCGGCTGGCGGGGGTGCTGCTGGCTGTGATGCTGGCGTCCGTCACCATCGCTGCGGTCGGCGCCATCGGATTCATCGGCATCGCCGCGCCGGCCATCGCGCAGCTAGCCGGAGTTCGGAGCTTCCGGTCCCGGCTGGTCGTGACCCCGCTGCTCGGAGCGACGCTGCTGTGGTTCGCGGACCAGCTCACGCAGATCAATCCGCTGAGCCCGACCGAACTTCCGACCGGGGTGATCACCGCCCTTCTCGGCGGGCCGCTGATGCTGTGGATGCTGCAACAGCTGCGGAGCGGCACCGGCGCCCCGCCCCCAATTCCTGTCGAAGCGCCCCCGAGCGTTATGCCGTCGCGCCCCGCCCTGCGCATTGCCGTGTCGGCGCTCGTCCTGCTGCTGCTGGTGTGGACCGCGCTGGCGTTTGGCCGGCGGCTCGATGGCTGGGTGTGGCGCGATATCTGGGAGATGGGCAACGGGCTGGAATGGCGTTGGCCCCGCGTCCTGGCCGCCGCGTTGGCGGGGGCCATGCTGGCGGTGGCCGGCGTCATCGTCCAGCGGGTGTCCTCGAATGCGCTCGCCAGCCCGGAAGTGCTCGGTGTCAGTTCGGGAGCGGCCTTCGGCGTTGCCACTCTTTTCCTGTTCGACCCCGCCGCAGGTCAGGCCTTACGGGTGCTTGCGGCCACTGGCGGCGCCTTTGTCGTCCTCGCCCTCCTCATGGGACTAATGCGCAATGCGTCGGGCGCGCCGGAACGCCTTCTGCTGACCGGCGTGGCACTCGCCACAGTGTTCGGCGCATTCCTCGCGGCGATCACCGTCCGCTTCGATCCGCGCATCGTCAGCCTGCTGTCCTGGATGGCCGGCTCCACCTATCCGGTCTCGGCGACCAGCGCGCTCATCCTGGCCGGCCTCGCGCTCGGTCTGGCGCCGGTCGTGCCGCTGACCCGGCGTTGGCTCGACATCCTTCCGCTCGGTGAGAGAACCGCGCGTGCGCTCGGCGTGGATGTCGGTCGCAGCCGGCTGCTGCTGATCCTGGTCGCCGCGCTTCTCACGGGCGCGGCCGTGCTGACGATCGGCCCGATGAGCTTTGTCGGCCTGATGTCGCCCCATCTCGCCCGCATGGCCGGCTTTCGCCAGCCGCTGCACCAGATGCTGATGTCCGCCATCCTTGGCGCCGACATCCTGGTAGCAGCCGACTGGCTTGGCCGTAACCTGCTGTTTCCGCATCAAATACAGGCCGGGATGCTTGCCGCGCTGGTGGGCACGCCGTATTTTCTCTGGCTGATGTGGCGGCGCCCGTCATGAGCGGTCTGCCGGCTCTCGATCTGCCGGCCGGGCTTGAGCATCTGGCCGCCTCGGTAACGCTGGTCGACGAAAGCCCTCATGCCTTGCCCAGTTGCCGCTTTCTCGAACGCGACGTGCTCGGCGAAGCGGTCCTGCGACTGCGGAACAGCTATCCCGAGGCAAGACCTGCCGACCTCGCCGTGCTCTGGGCGCGGATGTACGGCTTCCGCCTCCTCGCGGCGGCCCTGCCGGCGGCGCTGTTTGACCGGCACCTGCCGACCGCTCTCGACGAGACGCGCATGGCGCTCGATCCCCGCGATGGCTGTCCGCTGTGCCTGCAGGTGCCACATGCTGGCCGAATGGTTGAAACCGACGACCCCTTCCTGCGCTTGCAAACTGCAATCCGGGACCATCTCGGCCCCGTGCTGGACGCGGTCGCCCGCCACATGAGAGCGCCGCTCACGGTGCTGCACGGCGATGCCGCGGTCACGTTCAAGATGATTGCGGATGACATTGCGACAGCGGCACTCCGGTCGCGGTATCCTCTCAGCTGCGATGTGGGCCCGCTTTCGACCGCGAAGACCTGGCCCGACGGCGCGCGCAATATTCTGAGCACCCCTTTCCTGCCGACCACGCGGGGAAAGGCAGGCATGACAAGGCGAACCTGCTGCCTGCATTACCGATTGCAGGACGGCAACGGCTTCTGCGACAGTTGCCCGATCGCGGAAAAGCGCCGCCGGGCTCAGGAGGCGCTTTGAGGCTGAAGAAAATGCGCGACGTGCTGGGCGAACAGCTCTGCGCGCGTGCGCGGGTAGAAATGTCCGCCGTCCAACGCGACAAGTCTGGCGCCCGGAATGGCGTGCGCAAGGCGCTCGGATTGGGCGAACAGGATCATCTCATCGTCGCGCGCGCCCAGGACGAGTGCCGGCGCCCGGATGCGGCCGAGTTCCTCCGCCCGGTCGAAAGCGAGCAGCATGCGGATGCGGGCCATCGCCACGGAAAGCGGCGCCAGAATCTCCCCTGCCCGCGCGACGGCCTCGTCGAGCTCGGCCTCATGGGCGGCGATCCAAGCCGCGTCATAGCCGAGCACGTGGGTAAAGGCTTGATAGATATCCGGCCGGGCGGCGTCGAGAAGCGCAAGCCGGGCCTCGAACAGGGCACGAAAACGCGCATCCGACGCAGACCAACTCCCGGAAATCACGAGGCGGTCGGCCCGCGCGGGACTATCAATGGCCATGGTCTGGACCACGGCGCCGCCGGTGGAGTGGCCGACAAGGTGGGCTTTCGCCCATCCGACCCCGTCCATGATCTCCCCAACGTCGCGCGCTATGCCCTCGACTGTGTAGGTTCCCTCCGGCCGGTCGCTGCGACCCGCACCACGATGATCGACAATCAGGAGCCGGAAGCGCGATTCCAGCCGCTCCGCGACCGGCTGCCAGAAGCGCCCATCGCCACCAAGACCCGGGATCAGCACCACGGCGGAGCCATCGGTGCCCCGCATCTCGTAATGCACACGGCAACCATCGGACGTCATCACCAAGGGCATAGCTGAACCTCAGATCGGCTGCTCGCCCGTATATCCAGGCCAAGTGTCGCCCAACCGGAAGCCATCGGGAAACGGGTCGGTCGGATCAAGCACATATTGATGGAAGGCGGTGATCCAGCCCGGCCCTGTGATGGTCGGCAAGACGGCAGGCAGGCCAGCAAGTTCCGTGGTGCCGCGCAGCCGGCCGATGAACTCGGTACCGATCAGCGAGCGATGCAGGAATCGCTCGCCCACCTGAAGCTGTCCTTTGGCATGCAGCACCGCCATCCGCGCACAGGTGCCGGTGCCGCAGGGCGATCGGTCGTGCCGGCCCGGCGAGACGATGACGGTGTTCTTTGAAACAAGACCCTGATCGTCGCGTTCCAGCGGCCCGGCGAACAATGTCTGGTTGATGGTGTGAATCTCCGGATTTTCCGGATGCACGCAGGGTATCTGCTCGGCCGCCGCCGCCTTGATGCGCTCGCCCACCTCCACCAGCTGTGCGGCCTCCTTCAGCTCCAGTCGGAAGCCGAGCGATGCCGCGTCGACGATGGCGTAGATCATGCCGCCATAGCCGACATCCACAGTAATGCGGCCGAGGCCCGGCACGTCGACCTCGCGGTCCAGCGCGAAGGCAAAGCCCGGAACGTTGTCGAAGGTGACATTCACGCATTTGCCGTCGCGGCACTCGGCGGAGACTTTCACCAGCCCGGCGGGCGCTTCCAGCACCAGATGGGTGACGGGCTCCTGCATCGGAATGATACCCGTCTCGAGCAACACGGTGACGGTGCAGATCGTGTTGGTGCCCGACATCGGGACGTAATAGTTGGACTCGATGATGACGAAGCCGGCGTCGGCTTCCGGCGTCGTCGGCGGCAGCACCAGATTGACGCATTGCGAGACACGGCCGCGCGGTTCGTTCAAGAGAAACCGGCGCAGTTCGTCGCGATGTGCCTGCACATACTGCATTTTCTCGAACATAGTCTTGCCGGGCACGTCGCGGACGCCCCCGGTGATGACCTCGTTGAGTTCGCCGGCGGCGTGCGCGCCGACGACAGTGATCATACGGCTGAAGCGCATCGGACTGTCCTCAGCTTGCCGAAAGCGGGGCGGCGGCAAGCGCGCGGACCGTCGCCTCAAGCACGCCGAGCACCCGCTCGCGCTCCGTCCCGATGAGCGGCAGGCGCGGCGCGCGCACCCATTCGGGCGCGCCATAGGTCACCTTCTCCGCCAGCTTGATGTATTGCACCAGCTTAACGTCCGTATCGAGGTGGAAGGCCGGCGTGAGGATGCGGTACAGCGCGCGGGCCTCATTGTAACGTCCGGCCATGCAAAGGTTAAAAAGCTCGACACATTCGGCGGGCCAGGCGTTGGTCATGCCCGATACCCAGCCGGTGACGCCGAGCGCGGCGCTTTCCAGCAGCAGATCGTCGACGCCGCAGAACACCGAAAAGCGATCGCCGCATTCATTGTAGAGGTCGGTGACGCGGCGGATGTCGCCGGTCTCCTCCTTGATGCAGACGATGGTCGGCACATCTGCGATTTCGTTGAGAATAGAGGGCGTTACATCGACGCCATAGGCGATCGGGTTGTTGTAGATCATGATCGGCAGGCCGCAGCCGGCGCCCAGCGTACGGTACCAAGATGCCGTTTCGCGCGGGTCGCTCTTATAGGCGATGGACGGAAAGACCATCAGCCCCTCGGCGCCGAGCTTTTCGTAATGGCGGGCGGAAGCCAGCGCGTCGGCCATGCCGACATGGGCGAGACCGGAGAGCAGCGGCACCCTGCCGGCCACCACCTCCTTGGCGGCGAGGATGACGCTCTCGCGCTCGGCGGCGCTCAGCGAGGCGTTTTCTCCCAGCATCGGCAACACGATAACGCCCGACACGCCATTCTGGATCAGGCGGTCGATGCTCGCCTGGGTCGCGGCGAGGTCGAGGCTTTCGTCCTCCTTGAGCTTGGTGGTGACGGCGGGAAAGACTCCGGTCCAGCGGGTCATCGCGTGTCCTTTCAGGAGACAGCAGGGGCAGCTGTGGGGTGGCCGATGAGTGCAGTGAGGTGATCGATGAGGCCGATGGGGGTGAGGCAGGGCACGACCCCAAGCGCGGCGATGTCGGCGACGACATCAACCGGCAGGCCGGAATTGGAATCGTCCGGCACTTGGTTCAGCCGCCCGCCGATGCACACCGGAATGTCGGCCCCGGCGCGGGCGAGCGCCTGCTTCACCTCGCGGGCATAGCGTAGCGCGATGCCGTTATAGGTGCTGATGGCGATGACATCCGCGCCGGCCGCAACTGCGGTGGCGACGAGGTCGTCGGCATCGACTGAGGTGCCGCCGTCTACCGTTTCGACGCCGAGATGGCCGAGGGTTCGCTCGATCAGGTTCTTGCCGTGCTCGTGCACGTCGCTGGAGGCGACGCAGGCGATGAGCTTCCCCCCGGCAAGGCGCGCGGCAGCTTCCGCCGGAACGCGTTCCGCCCAGTCGCGGGCGGCGTGCTCCAGTTCGTCCACCCATTCGGCCTGCGCCACCGGGAGGCGCCCGCTCCACGCCTTCGCGTCCGGCGCACCGGCGCCGAAGGCGGCCTCCAGCCGCTTGGGCCCGATGCGGCGCAACGCCAGCATGGCCTGGGCCGGGTCGGCCGTGTCGACGCCCACTTGCCCGAGGCCCGCCAGCACCCGCGCGGCGAACAGCCGACCGCCCTCCACCAGCCGGTCGGCCAGCGCGTCGACGGGGGTGAAGTCGATCAGCCCCCCGGTATCGGCCGCCTGCTGGGCGAGCCGAGCGGCGAACATCTGCGCGTCGATGATCTCGTCGATGTCGGGGATACGCTCATTCTCGGTCACCGGCACCGGATTGACCGCATGGCCGGTGTGCCGGCGGCCCAATGCCCAGATGTCCGCCTGCAGATAGCTGGCGAGGCTGGCATAGTTGCCGGCGGGCGTGGATTTGTAGCTCACCGTGTTGCCGAAAATCATGGTCCCCGGCGTGTCGGTTACCTGCGCCAGCGCGGCATGAAAGGCGAGGCGCACCCGCGGTGCGGTGAAGTGGTGGCCGAAGCAGTGCGACAGCCGGGCGCCGATCAGCGTCTCGACGATGTGCTTCTCCACCAGCACCATGCCGAGCGCCGAACTCATATCGGCGAACAGGCCGGCGAATCCGTCGTCGAGATTGGAATGCACCAGCACCTCGACCGGCTGCGCGGCGATGAGGCCGAGCGCGGTCACGGTGGCATGGGTGGTGGCGACATCGTCGTCCCAGTCGGGCAGACGGAAGGTGAAGTACTGGCCGAGATTGCCGATGGCCGTGGCGCCGGCCGCGAGCGCGCCCTTGGTGTTCTCCAGCGCTCCCGGCAGGCCCAGCATGAAGTCGCCGAAATGCGCGGCGGCGGGCGCCGCATTGGTGATGCGGGCGAAGCTCTCCGCCCCTTCCAGCACGATGCCGGTGCCGCGCCGGCTGCCCTTGCGCAGGTGCGGCGGGTAGCCCATCGACATGTCGAGCGTGATGCCGAAGCGGTCCACCCGGGCGCCGTGGCGGGCGCAGGCGGCATGCACTTCGGCGATCGCGGCGACGGTGCGCTCCACGCTGCGAAAGCCGATATGGGCGTGCTGCATGATGCGCCCGGCAAGCGCCTCCCGGCGCTTGTATTCGGCCTCGCTGGCCACGCCCTGCGCGTCGAGGAAGGCGTTGCGGCCGACCGTCCAATCCCGTGCCAGCGCCCGACCCTCGGCAACGAGTTCCCCGCCCGGCCGGAGCGTCGGCGGAACCAGTTGGTCGCGGGAGGGAAGCGGCGCGATCATCGGCGACCTCTGTCAGCGCATCGGCGAGAGCGCGGTGGGGGCGAGTATGCGCGTCTGCTGGCTCTGGATCATGCCTTTGATCGCGGCGAGATAATCCTGCCATGGCGCATGGGCGAGCATCTGCGCCCGGCGCGCCTCGCGGTCGGCCATGCTGTCGTAGCGCCACAGCGCGACGACATGGTTCAGCTCGCCGATCTCGGTCACGAAATGGCCGATCAACGTGCCGAGAAAGCGCTTCTGGATGTCGAGGCCGAGCGTCTCATAGGCATTGAGGAAATCGCCCATCCGGCCCGGCACGATGTGGTAGTCGCGCTCTTCGAGGATCATGACCGCCTCATGCCAGCTGGAAGCCGAAGGCGAGCGGGTCGCGCTCATCGACGGTGATGGTGTTGTGGCCATAGACGCGCGCCCACCCCCCGATGCTGGGGCGGATCGCCGGGCGTCCCGCGACCTCGGCGGCACTCTCGACCCGGCCGTGGAACAGCGTGCCGATGATGCTCTCATGCACGAAGTCGTCGCCCACCTTGAGCAGCCCCTTGGCGACGCGCTGCGCCATGCGCGAGGAGGTGCCGGTGCCGCAGGGCGAGCGGTCGATGCCCTTGTCGCCATAGAACACCGCATTACGGCCATGGGCCTCCGGGTGCTTGGGCCCATCCGCCCACATCACATGGCTCACGTCCTTGATGCGGGGGTCCTCGGGATGCACCGGAGCCACCGCCGCTTGCACCGCCGCGCGCACCGCCGGGCTCAAGCGGAGGATGTCCTCGGCCTTCATGCCGTCGAGGCCGGGCCAGTTCTTCTGCGGCTCGACGATGGCGTAGTAATTGCCGCCATAGGACACATCGACGACGAGTTCGCCGATGCCGGGGACATCCACCGTCACGCCCTCGGCATGCAGGTAGCTGGCAATGTTGAACAGCCGCACCTGATCGACGAACCGGCCATTGCGCGTGTACTCGATGTCGACCCGCCCGGCGGGCACTTCCAGCGCCAGACGGCCCTCGACCTTTGGGACCACGAAGCCCTGTTCGAGCGCCACGGTGACGGTGCCGATGGTGCCGTGACCGCACATGGGCAGGCAGCCGGACACCTCGATGAACAGCACGCCCAGCTCGCAATCCTCCCGCGAGGGCGGGTAGAGGATCGAGCCGGACATCACGTCATGGCCGCGCGGCTCGAACATCAGCGCCTTGCGCACCCAGTCATGGTCGCGGAGGAAAATCTGCCGCTTCTCCGCCATGGACACGTTCGGCAGCAGCGGAGCGCCGCCGGCGACCACACGCACCGGGTTGCCGCAGGTGTGCGCGTCGACGCAGAGAAAGGTATGCGGGTTCATCGCGGGCTCCGCGTGTCAGTTGAAGCGTTGGATGGCAAAGGGGGCGACGTCGACAGCGGGCGGACGGCCGGCGACCAGTTCGGCGATCAGGCGCCCCGTGGTCGGGCCGAAGGTGAGCCCGGTGTGGCCATGGCCGAACGCGTAGAACACGTCGTCGCGCCGGGGCGAGCGGCCGATGACGGGAAGCGAATCCGCCGTGGTCGGCCGATGACCCATCCAGCGCGTGCCGCCCTCGATGTTCAGCCCCGGCAGATAGCGGCGGCCAAGCCGGGCGAGCGCGTCGGAGCGCGCAAAGTTCGGGGCGGCCTCCAGCCCGGCGAACTCGGCCGCGCCGCCGATCCGCAGCCCGGCCTCGATCGGGGTGGCGACGAAGGCGCGCTCGGCGAAGATCACCTCGCGGGTCAGGGAGACGCCCGGCGTGGGAAGCGTGGTGTTGTAGCCGCGCTCGCTCTCGATCAGCGCCCGGTCGCCGATCTGCCGGGCGAGCCGGCCGGACCAGGCGCCGGCGGCGATCACCAGCCGCTCGAAGGGAATGCGCTGCCCGTCCCGTGTCAGCACGTCGCGGCCAGCGATGCCGGCGACCTCGCCCCGAACCATCGCCACGCCCCGCGCCTCGAGATGGGTGCGCAGTCGATCGACGATGCGTTTGGGATCGGACACATGCGACCATTGCGGGGTCATGATGGCGTGGCGGATCGTACTGGCGAGCGCCGGCTCCAGCGCCTGCGCGGCCGCGCCGTCCATCTCCTCGCAGATGAGGCCGTGGCGGCGGCGCAGGTCATGGAAGCGCCGGTCGGCCTCGAAACCTTCGCGCGTCTCATAGACCCACAGCGCGCCGACGCGGTGCAGGTCGCCCATGAGGTCGAGTTCGGCGAGCAGCGGCAGCAGGTCGTCATAGGTGCGGGCCGACAGCGTGGCGAGCGAGGCCGTGATCGCCTCCACACGGTCCCAGCGCCCCTCTTTCAGAAAGCGCAGCAGCCAGGGCACCAGACGGGGGAAATGGCCGAGGCGCAGCGACAACGGGCCGAGCGGGTCGGCCAGCCAGCCGGGCACCTTCCAGGCGAGACCGGGCACGGAGGCGGGGATGATCTCGGTGATGCCGATGCCGGCGGCATTGCCGAAGGAGCACTTGTCCCCGGCCGGCTCGCGGTCGAGCACCGTCACCTCATGGCCGTCTGCCCGCAGCGCCCGGGCACAGGAGAGGCCGACAATGCCGGCGCCGATAATGAGGATGCGCGACATGTCGGGTGGCTCTCTCAAATGACCAGCGAAGCGAAATGGCGCCGCACCACCTGGGCGAGGCTGAGCGCGGTGACGACCGATGTCTTGGGGTTGTCGGGCGAGGGCTGATTGGCAAAGCGCAGCCTGGCGCTCCCCGCCGGACTCTCGATCTCGATCTCATGCGTGTTGCAGCTGACCGCCGGGTCGGCGACGACCTGCACGTTCACAACGGCAGGACCCGCCGCCAGCGCCACCGTCAGCCCCGCATTGAGATTGCGCGGGTAGCGGCGGGCCGCCTCTGCCGCGCTTCCCTCGAACAGGACGACCGCCGAGCCGAGGCGCTCCGGCGCGTGACCCAGCGCCGCCAGTTCGGCGCGCCACGCCGCCGGCGGCTTGCGGGAGATGTAGCGCACCGTGGCGCCCGCCATGCCGGCCACGGCGGCCAGATAGTCGAGCCCGCCAATGGCGCCGGCCGGGACGATGAGCCGGGCGCCGCTCGCCTGCGCAGACTCGGCAAGGCGTTGCAACAGCCCATCATCGGCCAGAGCCCCGGTGGAGGCGATAACGAGGCTGATGCCGGCGTCGAGCAGCTCCGGGCCGTACTGCGCGACGGCGCTCTGGCCGGCGGCCTCGACGACCAACGCCGGCCGGGCGGCGATCAGCGCCGCGACATCGGGCAACGCGCGGAGGGTGGAGGGAAGCTGCGCCACGTCATGCGTCAGTACCGCAAGGCGATAGGCGGGATCGCGGCCGAGGTCGGCGGCCAGCGCCTGGCCGATGGCGCCGAAGCCGATGAGAGCAACGTCCCGCGTGGCGCTCATCGGCTCACCAGGCCGACATGCCGCCATCGACGGTGAACATGGCACCGGTGGCGAAGGAGGCTTCATCCGAGGCGAGCCACAAGATGGCGTTGGCAATTTCCACCGGCTGCGCCCAGCGGTTGATCGGCGAGCGCGCCTTGAGCTTGGCCTTGAAGCTGTCGGGGTCGGGATGGCCGGCAACCATCTTGTCGAAATAGCTCGACCAGGTGACGCCCGGCGCCACGCAATTCACCCGTATGTTCTGCTCGGCGTGGTCCAGCGCCATCGCCTTGGTCAGCGCCGCGACGCCGCCCTTGGAGGCGACATAGGCCGCGCGGTCGAAGATGCCGACGGTTGCGACATTGGAGGCGGTGTTGACGATGGTGCCGCCGCCCTGCGCCGCCATGACCGGGATCGCATGCTTGCAGCACAGGAAGACGCCCTTGAGGTTGACCGCCATCAGGGCGTCCCAGGCGTCCTCCTCGGTATTTACAACCGTACCGGGGATGCCGTAGCCAGCATTGTTGGCGAGGATGTCGAGCCGGCCGAAGCGTTCCACCGCGTACTCCACCATGCGCTTCACCTCGTCGCTGCGGCTGACGTCGACGGCGATGGCGGTGGCATGGGGCCCAAGTCGTTCGGCGACCTGCGCGGCTCCCTCGCCGTTGCGGTCCGCCAGCAGGACGCGGGCACCTTCCCGCACGAACAGTTCGGCCGCCGCTTCACCGATGCCGGCGGCAGAGCCAGTGATGATGGCGACCTTGTCTTTGAGACGCATGGAGTCCTCGATCGTCGGGAAGGGCACGAACGCTGGCTGGACCAGCTCAGGGCTGGCGCTGGTCGATCGGCTGCGCGGCGAAGACGGTGTCGCGCTCGATCTGCAGCACGTTCTCGGGCCGCGGGAACGGCTCCGGCGTCGGCTCGCCCGGCTGGCGGGGGCGACCGATCAGGCGGAAGAAGTCTTCCAGCCCGTTCGGCACGATCAGCCAGGTCCAGAGGATGTCCTCGGTGCCCTCGTTGATGAACATGTGGCGGCGGTTGCGGCCGATGAAGAAGGCGGAGCCCGGCTGCATCTCATGGCTGACGCCATCGACCACGGCACGGCCCTTGCCACGGATCACGAAGATAACTTCCTCGTTCCGGTCATGGGCATGCTCGCGCACATAGCCGCCCGGCGGCACGGTCTGGGTCCCGAAGCCGATAGGAAACTCCATCGGCACGAGATGCGGGGCGAAGATCACATCGATATGGCCGTTGGCCGGCACGGGCTGCCAGTAGCTGACCTCCTCGCCCGGCTGCTTCACCAGCACATCGCCGAGATGGGAGGTCGCGTCCGTCTGGGCCGTGTGGCCCGCCTGTTCCGACATGGGTCTGCTCCGCTCGTCCGGGGAGAGGATTGAATACAATATTCAGGCTAGACACCGCGAATGGAGAATTAAAGATGAAAGAATAGGCAATAATGGCGTGATAATGCCTATTAATTAGGCTTGTTGATCTCGATCAATTGAATATCGTATTCAATATGGAGCCAATCGAATGGTTGTGAAAGTCGGCCGCCAGTCATTGACGGACCAAATCGTCACCGAGTTGCGGCGCCAGATCATTATCGGCCAGCTGCCGGAGGGCGCGCCGCTGCGCCAGGAGAAGCTGGCCACCGAACTGGGGGTCTCCCGCGTGCCGCTGCGCGAGGCGATCCGCCAGCTGGAGGCGGAGGGCCTCGTCGTATCGGAACTGCACAAGGGGACGGTCGTGTCCTCGCTGTCGCTGGAGGAAATCGAGGAACTGTTCGAAATCCGGGCGCGCATGGAAACCTGGCTGTTCGAGGTGGCCATCCCGCGCCTGACGGAAGAGGATTTCGCCCTTGCCGAGGCCGTCACCGACGAGGCCATGGCGAGAGGCAGCGTCGAAAACTGGGGCGAGCTGAACTGGCGTTTCCACGAAACGCTCTATCGCCCCAGCGGCCATCTGATCGCGCTGAAGCTGCTGCGCACCGTGCACGACAACGCCAACCGCTACGTGAACCTGCAGATCGCCGTGGCGGAGGACGTGGAACGCGAGCTTTCCGACCACCGCGCCCTCATCGCCTTCGCCCGGCTGGGCGACATCCGCCGGGGCGTCGACACGCTGCGGGCGCATATCCAGCGCGTCTCGCGCAATCTCATCGCGTCTCTGGCCGAGGGTCGGCTCGGAAAGGCACGCGACATCGCTTAACGACCAGGCTGCCGGCGCGTGTTGGCACCCTGCGCAATGGTCCGGAACGGACCCCAGAGAGAAGGGAACTGACATGCGTATCAAGAGCATACTCTACGCTGCCGTTGCCGTGGCCGCGCTGACGGGAGCGGCGCGCGCCGATATCCTCATCGGCACGGCGGGGCCGACGACCAATGCCGAGGCCCTCTTCGGCACCACGTGGCAGAACGGCATGGAACTCGCCGTGCGCCAGGCCAATGCGGCCGGCGGCGTTCATGGCCAGAAGCTGGTCCTGGTGCGCGACGACGATGGCGGCGATCCCAAGCAGGGCACATTGATCGCGCAGAAGCATTGCGACGAGACCGGCATGCTCGCCGTCGTCGCCAACTTCAACAGCGGCGTCACCATCCCGTCCTCGGATGTCTATAACCGCTGCGGCATGCCGCAGGTGACCAACGCCTCGAACCCCAAGGTCACCAAGGCCGGCTACAAGAACCTGTTCCGCCCTATCGCCAACGACCTCTCGCAGGGTGCGGCCCCGGCCGATTACGCGCTCGCCAAGCTCGGCGCCAAGAAGGCCGCCGTCGTGCATGACAAGCAGGCCTTCGGCCAGGGCGTCGCCGAGGTGTTCCGCGAGAACTTCACCAAGGGCGGCGGCACCATCACCTCCTTCTCCGGCATCGCCCAGACCGATGTCGACTTCAGCGCCCTGCTGTCCTCCATCCGCGCCGAAAACCCCGATGTGGTCTATTTCGGTGGCGTCATGCCGGCGGTCGGCCTGTTTGTGAAGCAGGCCCGCGAGCTGGGCATCAAGGCGACCTTCTTCGCCGCCGACAGCGCCTTCACGCCGGACTTCATCGCCGGCGCCGGCCCGGCGTCGGAAGGCGCGGTCGTGTCCTTCCAGGCCCCGCCCTATGATTCATCCCCGGCCCTGCAGAAGTTCGCGGCCGACTACAAGGCCGCCTTCGGCGAGGATCCCGGCCCGTACTCGGCCTATGGCTTTGTCGAAGCCACCATCATCATCGAGGCGATGAAGAAGGCTCCGACACCGCTCACCCGCGCCGGCATTGCGTCCGAAATCGCCAAGAGCGACTTCGACGGGCTGGTCGGTCATGTCGCCTTCACCCCGGCGGGCGAACTCCAGAAGCCGTTCCTGTTCCTCTACGCGGTCAAGGACGGCAAGTTCGCGCTCGTTCAGTAGCGCGCAGCCTTCCCGACGCGGGTTCGCTTCACCGACAGACCCCCTCTGGTCGTGAAGCCTCCTGGCCCGGCGCCTGCGCCCCCCGCGCGCGCCGGGCCCCTTTCCCGCCCGCCACCGCACGCAACGGACCGAAAGGCTGACATGGGCGCGCTCATTCTCCAGCAGGCGATCAATGCCCTCACCGTCGGGTCGATCTACGCGCTCATCGCGCTCGGCTACACGATGGTCTACGGCGTTCTGCGCCTCATCAACTTCGCCCATAGCGAACTCTTCACCGCCGGCGCCTTTATCGGCCTCGCGCTTGCCGGGGCGCTGGGCGTTGCCGGCCACCCGACGGGCGGGCTGCTCGTCGGCCTCATCACCTTCGTGCTGATCGGCCTTGCCGGCGTCAGCGTCGAGATCGTCGCCTACCGCCCGCTGCGCGGCACCTCGCGCCTCGCGCCGATGCTCTCCGCCCTCGGCATGGCGGTGGTGATCCAGAACGCGGTGATGCTGATCGGCGGCCGCCGGCCGCTGATCTACCCCTCCTTCCTGCCGACGGGGGTCATCGACGTTTTCGGCGCCATCGTCAGCTACAAGCAGATCACCATCTTCGTCGTCGCCGTGGTGCTGATGGTCGGTCTCGAACTGTTCGTAAACCGCACCAATCTCGGCGTGCGCATCCGGGCGGTGGCCGAGAACGCCGAAACCGCGTCGCTGGTCGGCATCAACCCGAACATGGCGATCTCGCTGATCTTCTTCATCGGCCCCGGCCTCGGCGCCGTCGCCGGCATCCTCTATTCGTCCTTCTACGGCGTCGCGACCTTCACCATGGGCTTCGTCATCGGCATGAAGGCGTTCACCGCCGCTATTCTCGGCGGCATCGGCTCGATCCCCGGCGCGGTGCTCGGCGGTTTCCTGCTCGGCGCCATCGAGACCTTCGGCACCGCCTGGATGCCGGTGCTGACCGGCGGCGTCATCGGCACCGAATATCGCGACATCTTCGCCTTTTCCGTCCTCGTCCTGATCCTGCTGTTCCGCCCCGCCGGCCTGCTCGGCGAGCATGTCAGCGAAGAAACCAGGGTGTACAAGAGTGACTTCTGACGCACCGAACCCAGGCGGAGCGGCGGCCGGCACGCGCAGCGCGTCCTCTGCCCGAACCATGCGGATCTGGCCTGGCGCGCTGGCGATGGCGCTGCTGCCGGTGCTGGCGCTGGCCGCCGGCCAGTTCCTGCCGACCTATCCGCTGCGCATCCTCGACATGATCCTGCTCTACGCCATCCTCGGCCTGGGGCTGAACATCATCGTCGGCTATGCCGGCCTGCTCGATCTCGGCTATGTCGCCTTCTACGCCATCGGCGCCTATTCCTGGGCGCTGCTGGCCTCCGGCCAGTTCGACATCCACCTGCCCTTTGCGCTCGTGCTGCTGATCGGCGCCAGCCTGGCGGGCCTCGCCGGCATATTGCTCGGCATTCCGGTGCTGCGGCTGCGCGGCGACTATCTCGCCATCGTCACGCTCGGCTTCGGCGAGATCATCCGCGTGCTGATGAACAATCTGGACGGGGTGACCAACGGCCCGCAGGGAATCGCGCGCATCGACGAGGCGCACCTGTTCGGCTGGACGCTGAGCACGCCCCACGATTTCCTCTATCTGCTCGTGGCGATGCTGGTCGTCGTCTTCCTGTTCGTCTGGCGCATCCAGGAGAGCGCGCTCGGCACCGCCCTGTCCGCGGTGCGGGAAGATCAGGACGCGGCGCGCGGCTGCGGCATCGACACGACGCGGGTGAAGCTGGTCGCCTTCGCGCTCAGCGCCTTTATCGGCGGCGGCTGCGGCGTGGTGTTCGCCGCGATGCAGCGCTTCGTCAGCCCGGAGAGCTTCACCTTCTGGGAGTCGCTCATCATCGTGCTGGTGATCGTCATCGGCGGCCTCGGCAACCCGTTCGGCGCGCTGCTCGGCGCGACGCTTCTCATCCTCATTCCCGAGCTGCTGCGCGCCTACGCCGACTATCGTTTGCTGCTCTACGGGATGGCGCTGGTCATCATCATCCTCGCCCGGCCGCGCGGCATCATCAGCCGCCCGTTCGGCCCGACCTGGCTGATGCGACGGCTGGGAGGCGGCAAATGCTGACTTTCGACCACGTGACCAAACAGTTCGGCGCACTGAAGGCGATCGAAGACGTGTCCTTCGAGGTCAAGCCCGGCATCATCACCGCGGTGATCGGGCCGAACGGGGCCGGCAAATCCACCCTCGTCAACATGGCGGCCGGCTCCTACGCGGTCAGTTCCGGCCGCATATTGGTCGATGGCGTCGAGCTGCAGCGGCTGCCCAAGCACCGCATCGCCCATGCCGGGCTGGCCCGCACCTACCAGAACATCCGCCTGTTCGACGCCATGAGCGTGGTGAAGAACCTCGAAGTGGCGCTCGTCCCGCCACGCATCGGCCGGCTGGTCGCCGACACGCTGGGCCTCACGCCGCGGGCGGCAGCCGAGGAGCGGCGCGCGCGCTGCCACGCGGTGCTTGAGCGCCTGGGCCTTGCCGCTCACGCCGAGCGGCCGGCGGGAAGCCTCGCCTATGGCCAGCAGAAGCTGGTCGAACTGGCCCGGGCGGTGGTCGCGGAACCCCGCGTGCTGCTGCTGGACGAGCCGGCGGCCGGGCTCAACCATGGCGAGACCGAGCAGCTCAAGCAACACATTCTCGACCTGCGCGCCCCCGACCTCGCCATGGTGCTCATCGAGCACGACATGAAGCTCATCATGTCCATCTCCGACACCATCGTCGTGATGAATCGCGGGCGTGTCCTTGCTCAGGGCACTGCGGCGGACATCCGCGCCAACATTGAAGTTCAGGAGGCGTATCTTGGCCAGCCAGGAGCCATCAAGGACATCGAGGCCGCTGCTCGCGGTCGACGCAATCGAGTCCGGATACGGGAGGGTGAAGGTCTTACATGGCATCAGCCTTGAGGTCCTGCCCGGCGAGATCGTCTGCCTCATCGGCCCCAATGGCGCCGGCAAGACCACGCTGCTGCGCACCATCAGCGGGCTGAACCGCCCCACGCGCGGCACCATCCGCTTCAAGGGCGAGGAGGTCGTCGGACTGAAGCCGCACCAGATGGTGCGGCGTGGCATCGGCCATTGCCCGGAAGGGCGGCGGGTGTTCCAGCTCTCGGTCGAGGAAAACCTGATCACCGGCTACATCCCCGGCCGTGGCAAGAGCTTCGCCGAGCTGCGCGACGAGGTATACGGCCTGTTCCCGATCCTCGGCGAGCGGCGTCACCAGTCGGCAGGCCGGCTGTCGGGCGGCCAGCAGCAGATGGTGGCCATCGGCCGCGCGCTGATGGGCAGCCCGGAGCTTCTGCTCCTCGACGAACCCTCGCTCGGCCTCGCGCCGATCATCATCCACCAGATCTTCGAGATCGTGCTGAAGCTCGCGGAAAGCGGGGTGTCGATCATCCTCGTCGAGCAGAATATCGACCTGTCCTTCGAGGTGGCCGATTTCGTCTACGCGCTTGAGCACGGCGCGCTGCAATGCTCAGGCCCGGCCGCGAAGATGGCCGCCGACCCCCGTATCAAGGACATCTATCTGCCGGGCCTCGACAGCCACGGCACGCACTGAGGCGGGAAGCACATGTACCATCTCGACGGGCGCGTCGCCCTCGTCACCGGCGGAGCGGTCGGCATCGGCCGCGGCATCGCCACCCGCCTCGCGCAGGAGGGCTGCGATATCGCCATCGTCGACCTCGATTTCGCCGGCGCGCAGGAAACGGCCGCGATGGTTCAGGCCTCCGGCCGACGGGCCCTGGCACTCGCCGTCGATGTCGCCGATGGCGCGGCCGTGGCGGCGGGCGTGGCGCAGGTGCGGGCCACGCTGGGACCCGTCGACATCGCCGTCAACAATGCCGCCATTACCGGTGTCGGCAGGGTGGTCGATCTGGAGCCCGCCGCCTGGCGGCGCATGTTCGCCATCAACACCGACAGCGTCTTCCATGTCGCGCAGGCCGTGCTGCCGGACATGATCGCCCGGCGCGGCGGAAAGATCGTCAACATCGCCTCCTGGTTCGGCAAGATCGGCAAGCCGAGCTACGCCGCCTATTCCGCTTCCAAGGCGGCGGTCATCGCTTTCACCCAGTCTCTCGCCGCCGAGGTCGCGCCGCTCGGCATCAACGTTAACGCCGTTTGCCCCGGCTCGATCGTCGGCACGCGGATGCGCGAGGACGCCGACCGGATGTCGCGCGAGCAGGGATTGCCCACCGCCCGGGAGCGTGCCCACCTCATCCCCCTCGGCCGGGTCGGCGAGCCCGACGACATCGCCCGCGTGGTCGCCTTCCTCGCCTCGGACGAAGCCGCTTACATGACCGGGCAGGCGATCAACGTCACCGGCGGCTTGTGGATGAACTGACGAAGGCTGCTCCCGCGACGACGGCGGCAAGTGTGGATAGACCGGCAAGCCGTGGCGCGTCCTGCGGAAGGCAGTCCGGCGCCCCTACCCTCTTGCCTCCCAGAGGACCTTTGCGCCTGGTGCAGCTGTACGACACGCTGAAGTCACGCCGCGCCCCGACCTTCCGACACGCTCGATGTTCTGTCCCCTGTCAGGGGCAGGCGGCTCCGCTCTCGACCCAGGCGGTCACCAGCGCCTTGGCTTCGGCCTGCGTGCCAGGTGCCGGCGTCCGTCCGGGACCGGGATGCCACGCCCAGCCGACCAGCGTGTCATCGCCGATGTGCTCGATCAGATCCTGCAGCGACCTGCCGCCATTGCGGGCGGGATCCTTGATCTGCTGGCAGATCTGCGCGACGGTCCTGCCTTCCCACGCCATTTCCGCCGGCGCGAGATGCCAGGCGGGATGCCCCGGCATCCCGGCCGGATCGAAATTCGCCCCGCCATGGCAATTGGAACAGCGCAGGCTGGCCAGCCCCATGCCGTCGACGCCACGGTAGACCGGCGGCTGATGCGGGCGCTTGGTGTCGCCCTGCCGGGGACGATCCGTGGCCGGATGGCAGTTGGTGCAGCGCGGGCTGGTCAGGACCTTGCCGAGTTCGGTGAAATAGGCCGCCGAGCGCGTGGCGGGATCCGCGATCGTCGCAAAGCTCTCAGGGGACGCCAGCGCATTCGCCGGGGTGTCGGTCGGGGTCGCCAGCCCGCTCCGGCTGGTGATGCCGGCGGTCAGCACGCTGACGGTCACCACCACCCCCAACAGCATCAGATGGCGCTTGTTCATTGTCATGGCCACCGTCACGCCGTGAGGAAGCGCGAAGGATCGGCAAGGATCACATCGCGCACCGCCTGATGGTATTTCACATAGCCGGAGCAACGGCAGATATGGCCGTCCAGCGCTTCCATGATGGTGCGCTCGAGATCCGCGCGCGCCACCTTCTGCTTTTCCAGCCGCTCCAGCAGCACCTGCCCCTCATTGAGAAAGCCGGGGGTGCAATAACCACACTGGAAGGCGAAATGCTCGACAAAGCTCTGTTGCAGCGGCGTCAGCACGCCGTTGACGGCGTGGCCTTCCACGGTCCTGATCTTGTGGTTGTTGAAGGCGAGCGCCGGGGCGACACAGGTCGGCTTTGTCACGCTGGTGCCGTCGTCGAGATCGACGATCACCGCGCAGCTCAGGCACTGTGCTGCCCCGCAGCCGAATTTGGTGCCGGTCATCCCGAGCACTTCGCGCAGGAAGTCGTTCATCGACAGGTCGGGGCGAACGTCCAGCGGGCCGACCGCGCGACCGTTGATCGTCAGCGACAACATCGTCACGCGAGAACTCCCTTGATCATCTCGGGCGTCACCGGCAGCGCATAGAAGCGATGACCCGTCGCATCGAAGATCGCGTTGAGCAGCGCCGGCACGACAGGGATCATCACCACCTCGGCCATTCCCTTGGGCGGCTCATTGGGGGCGAGCGGCGGCAGCACCTCGATATCGAGATCGTGCAGCGGCAGATCGGAGCCCCGCGCGACGACATATTGGCCGAGATTCCACGTGCCATTGCCCGGCCCATCCTCGAAGGGCGGCAGATCCTCCAGCAGCGCATAGCCAACGCCCATGGCGAAGCCACCCTGCGCCTGGCCGAGCACGACCTCCGGAACCAGCGCCTTGCCGCACTCAAGCACGCTATACGCCTTGACGATCCGCAGAGTGCCGGTCGCGCGCTCGATCTCGATCCGCACCGATGTGCCGCACATCGAGGCGAAGGCGGTGCCGATGCGGTTGTAGTCGGCCGGCGGGAAAGCCACCGCCTTGCGGTCCAGACGCTGATAGCGGCCGCTGCCGCGCCGCACGGCCAGCGCGTCGATCTCGGCGCTCCACTCGCCCTCGGGGAGTGCAAAGGTCGCCTCCGCCCAGGCCCAGCGCGAGAAGGCGTGCGCCATCGCGCCGGTCACGCCCCCCTGCTCGTGGGCTTTCGCCGCAAGAGCTTTCAGCGGCAGCGGCGATAGACCCGAGAACAGCAGCGTCTCGCCCTGCCAATAGGCCTCGGTCCACCGCTCGGCGCGCGGATCATAGGGCGCGACACCCCACAGCGCCAGCGCCGCCGGCCACAAGCCAAAGCGGAACACCACACGGGCGGCCTCCGCCGCCGCCTGCGTGCCGACATGCGCGCCGATGGAGGCGCTGGTGGCGGACGAGATGGCCGGCACCCAATGCGGGTCCCGCGCGGCCTGATCCTGATCGGCCTGCGAGATCGAATAGGGATCGCCCGAGGTCACAAGGTCGAGTGCGTCGAACACGTCGATCTGCGCGACGGTCACTTGGTCGGCAATCGCGCCGATATGGGTTGCGACCCGGTTCGCCAGGGCCGTGCCGATACCGTTGCCCATCTCGACCGCGTCACCATTGATCGAGACGCGCCCCTGCGGGTCGATCGAGACGGCACCGAGCGAGCAATCCGCGCCGGTGCCGTAGTCTTTCGCCGCGCACGCGACGCCGGTGCCGACGAGGAACCCGCTGCGTGCCGCCGCCTTCTCCCTGGCCCGATCTCTCCAGATCGCCTGCGTCTGCAGCTTGTCGAGAATTTCGGGCGCGCGGACCGAGACGGAATAAGGATTGCCGGTCATGGTGCGCGCCCCGACCTTGAGCGCGTTCCTCCGGCGGAACTCGATAGGGTCGAGCGGAAGCGCCGTGCAGGCTTCATCCACCAGTGTTTCCAGCGCCGTCATCGTCTGCAGCGTGCCGTAGCCGCGCATCGAGCCGGCGGTGACGCCGCGCGTATGCTCGGCAACGGTGGTGACGTCGACCTTGGGGATGGCATACATGCCGATGGCGCCGGTGGCCCCGACCACAGCGACGCTGACGGAATAGTTCGCGAGACCACCGCCATCGAGCACATGATCGGCCGCAAAGGCGGTGATCAGGCCGCTCTTCCGGTCGACGCCGATCTGCGAGCGCATCTTGAACGCGTGGCGTTTCACCCCGCCCTGAAACTGCTGGAACCGATCATGCGCGAGCCGCACCGGGCGGCCGGGAAAGAACAGTGCCGCCAGCGCGACATAGAGCGGAAAGGGCGTATGGTCCCGCCCGCCGAAACCACCCCCGACATAGCAGAAGCGTGTGTTGATCGTGGCGGGCTTGTGGTCTGCCTGCGCCTCGCCGAGCAGATGGGCCACCGCCTCCGCCGCCTCGAAGGGCGACTGCACGCCAATGACCATGTCGAGCGTCTTGGTCGCCGGGTCGTACCAGGCAAGCCCGGTCTCCGGTTCAAGAAACATCGGATCGACCGATTGCGTCTCGAACGAACGCTCTAGCGTCAGCACCGCCGGATTGGCGGCGTCGAGTTCTGCGCGGATCGCCTCGCCATAGGCGGCGCCTTTGACATAGTCGGGCCCCTTCTCATCCGGCAGCACCCGCCAGATCGGCCGGCCGGAACCGCCGTCGACGAAGCCGGGGCTGATCCAGCCTTCCTGTAGCGGCGAGTAGATGTCGGGCGCACCGGGTTCAGGACTGGCGACACGGGTGAAGCGAAACGCGCCATAATTCGCCCCCTTCTGCGGCCCGGTCTCCTTGCCGAATTTCAGGAGGTTGCCGTCTCGGAAAGCCACGCGCGCGAGATCATAGGCATCGAAGGTCTCGAACAGCAGCAAGGCGACGGGCTGGCCGAGATAGAGCGGCGTGGTGCCGGCCGGGCAGAACAGGTCGCCGGCATAGAACTCCGGGACACGCGCGCCGATGCGCTTGATGTCTTCCGCCGTCACCACCAGCGTTGGCGTCGCCTCCGGCGGGAGCGCCGTGAGATCGAGGCCTTCATAGACATGCGTGGCGTCTGGCGCCCGCACCAGCAGCGCATGGTGGGTCGTGGCCGGCCACCCCGGCAGATCGGCGGCCCGGAAATCGGCGGCGTAAAGCTTGCCGCCAGTGACTTTGGCGACGCCGTCGACGCGGCCCAGGGCCGGGTGCGAGACGCCACGACCCGGAAGAGTCTCGCGCGCCACGAACTCCGGCACCTGAGCGCTCGCGACCGGAGAGACGGAAAGCGAAATGCCGCAGACCGAAGCCAGCTTGAGAAAATCGCGGCGCGAGGGTCGCATAAGTTGTTCTTTCAGGTGAGCACTGCGCAATTATGCAAAACTAAATCATAAATGGTATTTAGATGCGCGTCACGTGGACGTTCATCCACGTGGACCGAGCATATCTCGCCGCGAAAATCAGGGTCACTCATGTATTGACGCCCCCGGCTCCGCCACAGAACCATCAGATCATCTTAGAAGCGCTCTCAAGTCAATAACCCCAGACAGAATTGTAATATCTGTTTGGTGGCGAGTGGTGACGGGTGATGCGCCCTGACCGTTAAAGGCCGACGAGATGGGCTTCTCCCGTCTCGACCTAACCGCCTATACGCTGCAAGGACGGCAAGGCCCAGCGCGCGTTCCCGCTCCACGCAGCTGCGGCTTGCTCCGCGCGATCTACGGGAAGGCGACGACGTTCGGAGCGGGCGGGTTTCTCCCGGCTCGGCTCAACGGCCACGATCCAACACCGAGTCCTGCCTTGCCTTGCCTTGCCTTGCCTTGCCTTGCCTCACCTCGCTCCGCGCCGGAACTCGCCGGGGGAGACGCCGACATGGCGGCGAAAGGCCCGCGTGAAGGTCGATTGCGAGGAGAAGCGGCAGGCGTGGGCGATTTCCGCCAGGCTCAAATCGCTGTGCAGCAGCAAATCCTGCGCCCGTTCCACCCGCAGAGTGCTGATGAAGCGGTGCGGCGGCACGCCCATGGCGGAGCGGAAGGCGCGGGCGAAATGATGCACGCTCAGGCAGGCAATATCCGAAAGCTCGGCCAGCAGCAGTTCGGATTCGATGTTGTCGTTGATGTAGTCGATGACACGGCGCAGCCGGTTGCGGTCGAGCGACACGTCGCCCGGCGGCGGGCGCCGCTCGCCGGCATAGAGCGAGACGAGATGCGCCGCGAGGGCGCGGGTCAGGCTGTCGACCAGCAGCCGGCCGGCCGAGCTTTCCTGTTCCAGCTCGGCCTGAACGCGGAAGCCGACCTGCCGGAGGAAATCATCGTCGACATCCGCGCGATAGGCGATCTCTTCCGGTAGCACCGGGCGCGAGAGGTCGCGCGACATGTCGGCGAACACCTCGCGGCCGATATAGATGTGCAGCACGTCCTGCAGGTCGTCGGTGATGCGGATGGAATCTTCGACGACCCCGATAGGGCACAGCCATACCGTGCCCCGCCGCACCGCCGTGTCCTGAAGTTCTCCGCTCGCCCGGCGCTGCACGCGCGCGCCCTCCGCGCCACGCAGGGCCAGGGTGATTTCCATCTGCTGCGGCACCGGCGGCGGGATCTCGCCCGCCGGATGGTTGCGGATCTCGGCCGCCATCCCCGACCAGTTGCGCCGCGCGGAACTGAACAGAAGTTCGGCCCGGGGAAACTTGCGGCGGCCAAAATCGTGCACGCTCGCCATGTGTCACATCCTCGTTCGCATGGGCTGCACTCTCATTTTTCAATCCCGAGGCCGGGCGGCGCCGGGATCAACCACGTCAATCCAAGCAAACACAATGCCGATCCCGGCAAAGACGCGCCCACGCGGATGCGGCACCGTAATCCTGTAGCGTCCGCTCCCCCTTGCGACACGGCGCCGGCAGGGTGGAGCGGAGCGGACGGAGATGGTGATGAACTCCAGGACCCCCGCGCAGCATGTTGAGGACGCCGGCATCGCCAGCGCCCCCGGCACCGCCTACCTTCTCAGTAATGAGCTCGTCGGCCGGCTCGGCGTCAAGCGCGACGAATGGTGGGGGCGCCTGAGGGTGACGGCACGGACCGTCGAGGCGGGGGTCGACAGCTGGCACGCGCGCGACGCGGAGGGCGGAAGCTGGCGCATCCGCAGCGCGTGCTGGAACAGCGCGGCGGCCTGCCGGCTGCAGCTTGGGGCCGCTCTCGCCCTGCGGCTGGGCGAGGACCTCGCCGAGGTGCCGGCCTTTCTCGGCGCGCCGGAGAGGTTCGCCCTCGTCTATCCTCAGCCGGCGCGCCGCACCCTCCTGGACCTCGCCCGGGGCGAGAGCCTTGCCGATTTTCTCGCCCTCGCCGTGGCGGTGGCGACCGCGCTGGCGCGGCTGCACGCGGCGGGCGTCGTTCATGGCGCGCTGGTGCCGGCGCGGCTGCTGCTCGACGCGGACATGCGTGTGCGCTTCGCCGAGTTCGAGGCCGGTGCCTGCGAGGGCTCCGGCCCGGCGCAGGACTACGCGGTGCTGCGGCAGGAGCTGCCCTATGCCGCGCCCGAATTGCTGCGCACCGACCCGGCGCCGGCCGATGCCCGCGCCGACCTCTACGCCATCGGCGTCATTCTCTATGAGCGGCTGACCGGTGCGCTGCCGCTGGCGGCCGACGGCATCGCCGGCTGGCTTCATGCTCACGTGGCGATGGAGGCATCCTCGGTGCGGCAGAGCCGGCCGGACGTGCCGCCCGTGCTCGACGCCCTCCTGCTCAAACTGCTGAGCAAGGACGCCCGCGCGCGTTACCAGACCGCCGAGGCGCTGGCGGCCGATCTGCGGCGCGTGGCACGCGCTCTCGACGGCAAGGGACAGGCGGAAACTTTCCCGCTCGCGCGCGGGGAGTTCGCCGACGCCGCGCAGGTCGCCCTACGGCTGTTTGGGCGGCGGGAGGAGAGCCGGGCTCTGGCCGAAGGCTATGCGGCCTTCCGTGCCGTCGCGGCGCCGCATGTGCTGATGGTCTCCGGCCCACCCGGCGCCGGCAAATCCACGCTGGTCGAGACCTTTCTGGCGGAACTGCGGGGCCAGGGCGTGGTCTGCGCCGCCGCCAAGGGCGTGCAGCTGCGGCAGGGCGCCCCGCTCGCCCCGCTGCGGCAGGCACTGCGGCGGACATTGGCGCAACTGATGGCGGGGGATGCCACCGCGCTCAAAGCCGCACAGGCGCGCCTCGCCACAGTGAGCGGATGCGGTCGGCTCCTTGCCGAACTGGCGCCGGACCTGCCCTTCCTGCCGCCGGACGCCTCCGCCCCGCGCGAGGTGCCCGCCCAATTGGCGCAGGCGCGCCTGGCGCGGATCTTCATCGAGACTTTCGGCGCCCTCGCCGCGCCGGAGAACCCCGTGGTGCTGTTCTTCGACGATCTGCAATGGTTCGACCACGCCAGCCTCGCCGTACTGCGCCAGCTCTGCGACGCGCCGCCCGCCCATGTGCTGGTGATCGGTTCCTACCGCACGGAGACCCGCCATCGGATGAACCTGCGCGAGCTGCTCGATGTGGCCGGCCGTGCGGCCCCGGACGTGCGCCTGCCACCGCTCGCGGCCCGCGACACGGCCGAGTTGGTCGCCTTCACGCTCAAGAGCACGGCGGAGGAGGTGCGCGGCCTCGCCGCGATCGTTCATCGCGAGGCCGGTGGCAATCCCTTCCATGCCGGCCAGCTGCTGCAAAGGCTGCGCGACGAGGGCATTCTGCGGTTCGACGCGGATCGCTATGAATGGGTATGGGACGCGGAGCGCCTCGGCCAGCCGCAGGACATTCCCGACCTGATGAACCGGCGCATCGATGCGCTGACACCGCTCCAGCGGGGCGTCCTCCAACATTGCGCCAGTCTCGGCGGGCGCTGCTCGGTGGACGCGGCGGCGCGGTTGTCAGGCATCAGCGTCGAGCAGGCCGCGAGCGCCGCCGGCGCGCTCGTGGCCGCCGGGCTGTTGCAGCGGGTCGGGGCGGATTATGCCATCGTCCATGACCGGGTGCTGGAAGCGGCCTATGCGCGGATGACGCCGGAACACCGGGCGCGCGAGCATCTCAACAATGCGCGGCTCCTGGCCGCCGGCGACATCGAGGCCGACCGCAACCTCGCCCTCGACATCGCCGCGCAGATCGAGCGCTGCGAACTCGACAGCCTTTCCGCGCAGGACCGCGCCCGTTTCACCGACATCGTCATGGTGGCCGCGCGGCTGTGCCGGAGCGCGGGCGATGCCGAGCGCGCGCTGCACTGCGTGGACCTGATCCGGCGCATGGCCGCCGATCCGGCCGTCGCCGGCGCACGACCCGGCTTCGAGGTCGAGTGGCTGCGCTGCGACTGCCTGCTGGCGCTGGCGCAGGTCGAGGAAGCGCTCGACGCGCTGGACGCCCTGCCGGCGCTGGCGCGCGACGCCTTCGACCTCGCCGACATCCACCGCCTGCGCGCGCTGGCCTTGACGGTCAAGAGCGCCTATCCCGAGGCGATCGCGGCGGCGCTGGACGGGCTGAGGAGGCTCGACATCGCGCTCGACGCGGCACCGACCCTCGACCAGATCGATGCCCGCTACCGCGCCTGCCAGGAGCGGCTCGACGCCATGGGCCTCGACGCGCTGCTGGCGCTGCCGGACATGACCGACCGGCGGGCGCGCGCGGCGCTGGCACTGCTGTCCACCCTCGTCTCGTCCTTCTTCGTCGAGGGCGAGCTGCGCTTCCTGCACACGATCTGTATTCTCGAACTCTCCCTCGCCCATGGGCTGGCGCCCGAAACCGCCTATGGCCTCGCCTTTTTCGGCATGCAGAGCGCCCAGCATTACGCCGCCTATGAGCGCGGCGCCGAACTCGCAGCGGCGGCGACCACCCTCGCCGCCCGCGACGGCTATGAAGCGCAGCGGACCGCGACGCTCATCGCCCTCGATCAGGTCAGCGCCTGGACCCAGCCGATCCGCACCGCGCTCGACCATGCCCGCGAAGGCGCCCGGATCGGACAGGCGGCCGGCGATGTCGGCATGACCTGCTACGCCCGCAACCATATCGCCTCCAACCTGCTCATCCTCGGCGAGCGGCTGGACCGGCTGCGGGCGGAGCTGGTGGACAGCCTCGCGAAGACCGCGGAGGTGGGCTATGCCGATATCGAGCAGATCCTCGCCGCACAGCTCGCCTTCGTCGACGATCTCGCCTCGACGGACCGCGCGCCCGTCCCGGCCGAGCCGGCCTCGCACAGCTTTTCCGTCGCCACCCGCTTCTGGACCGAGCACTATGCCGGGCTGCGCTGTTTCTATCGCGGCGATTACGATGCCGCCGCGCGCCATCTCACCCGCGCGGACGCTCTCGCCTGGGCGGCGGCGGCGCATATCGACACGGCGCAATCCTGCTTCTTCCTCGCCCTCGCGCGGCTGCGTAGCCTGCCGGCCGAGGCGCCGCTCGCCGCACGCCTCGACGGCCTGAGCGAGGCCCGCGCGCGCTTTGCCGGCTGGGCGCGGCTCAATCCCGAAACCTTCGGCGGCAAGCATCTGCTGCTGGAAGCCGAAGCGGCACGCCTTGAGGGGCGCTTCGAAAGCGCGGCGGCGCTTTTCGAACAGGCCGCCGGTGCCGCAGGTGCCGCCGGCTTCATCCACGACCAGGCTCTCGCCCACGAACTGGCGGCGCAGCTCTATCTGGGCGCGCGTCTGGTGGCGCCGGCGCAGGGATGCATGCGCGCGGCGGCGCGCGCTTACCGGCAATGGGGCGCCCATGGCAAGGCCGCGCGGCTCGGTGCCGCGCCGGAGCCCATGGACGATGCCGACGCGCGCGTCGCCGCGCCGGAGCGGATGCAGAACGAGCTCGACCTCGCCGTGGTCAGGTCGGCCTCACAGGCCCTGGCGGAAGAAATCGGGCTGGAACAGGTCGTCCGCACGCTGATGAAGAGCATGGTGGTGCATGCGGGGGCGCAGTTCGGCCTGCTGCTGCTGCTGCGCGGCGGCGCGCCGGTCATCGAGGCGACGGCGCGGGTGCGTCAGCAGACGGTCGAGATCGAGCTGCGGCCGGACGCGGTGCCGGAACAGCTCATGCCCTCCTCCGTGCTGCAGACGGTGTGGCGCACCGGCAAGCCGGTGACGCTCGCCGATGCGGCGCTGGAAGCCCCCGATCGCGGCCTGTCGATGGGCCGGAGCAGCATCCGCTCGCTCGCCTGTATCCCGCTGCTCAAGCGCGGCGAACTCATCGGCATTCTCTACCTCGAAAACGCGCTCGCGGCCGAGGTGTTCACCCCGCGCCGCATGGCCATGCTGGACGTGCTGGCCCCACAGGCGGCGATCTCGCTGGATGCCGCCCGGCTCTATGGCGACCTGATGGAAGAGAACCTGCGCCGCGCGCGGGCGGAATTCGACCTGCGCGAGGCCCGCAGCGAACTGGCGCGCGCCACCCAACTGACCGCGATGGGCAGCTTCGCTTCCGCCATCGCCCATGAGATCAACCAGCCGCTCGGCAGCATCGTCTCCTATGCCGAGGCGGCGCTGCGCTGGATGAACCGGCCGGAGCCGGATCTGGAGGAGGTGAAAAGCAACCTGCTCGGCATCCGCACTGCCGGGCGGCGGGCCGCCGACATCCTCCAGGCCCTGCGCGCGCTGGTGAGGCAGGCGCCCTCTTCTCTTGCCCCGCTGCGGATCGAAAGCGTGGTCGAGGAGGTGCTGGCGCTGCTGGCACCGGAGATTGCCGCCGCCGGGGTGACGCTCGCCACCGCCCTCGCCCCGGAAAGCCGCGCCGTGCTGGCCGACAGGGTGCAGTTGCAGCAGGTGCTGTTCAACCTCGTCACCAACGCGCTGCACGCCATGGGCGACCCGGCACGCGAGAAACGCATGTTGAGCATCACCACCGCCACGACCGGGGACCGGGTCGAGGTGACGGTGGAGGACAGCGGCTGCGGCATGGCGCCGGACCTGCTGGGGCGGATCTTCCAGCCCTTCTTCACCACCAAGGCCACCGGCATGGGGGTGGGGCTCGCCATCTGCCGCTCCATCGTCGAGCTGCATGGCGGCACACTGGACGCGCGGTCGGTGGAGGGAGAAGGCAGCGCCTTCCGCATCCGCCTCCCCCTTCACACCGACGCGGCCGGCTGAGGCGCGGCGGGCTCAGGCGGCGTTGAGCGCGAGGTTGCGGCCGAGGCGCTGGCCATAGGCGACGATCGCCTGTCCGGCCGGCACGCGGACCCGCGCATAGTCGCTCAGCGCGGCGTCGAGATCGGCATGCTGGCGCAGCGCGTCGCGCAGGGCGAAGGCATCCCCCGCCGCCTTGGCGACGCCCATCGCCGTGTGCGGCCGGGCGACGAAGGCGGCATCGCCCATCAGCGCGACCCGCCCCTTCACCATATGGTCCGGCGCATAATCGAAAATGGCGTGGATGAAGGGCTCCGGCTCCGCCGCCACCGCCGCCGCGAAGGAGGGCGGAAGCACCTCTTGCGCCTGCGCCTTGAGCGCCGCCACGCGTTCGGGCCGCACGCGGCCGGGGGCAAGGGAGAAGGGCCGTCGCACGCCGTCGCGATCGGTCAGCACGTCGCCCAGTTCCTCCGGCATGTAGCGGCGGTACCAGACCCAGTTGTAGCGCCGGTGTCCGACCCCGGTGGCGCCGTCGGCGCCGGGGACGAGATAGCCCAATATGTGCGAGCCCGGCGCGTCGCAGAAGGCGAAGCGCTCGAACGGCTGGCGCGCCGCGACCTTCGGCATGTCCGCTTCCGGCACCAGCCCGCGCCAGGTGGCATAGCCGACATAGGCCGGCTGCGCCGACGGGCCGGAGACGGCGGCACGGACCCGCGAGCCGATACCGTCGGCGCCGATGACGAGGTCCGCCTCCTCTTCGGTGCCGTCCTCATAGCGCACGCGCGCCCCGGCGGGTGCCGGGCTCACCGCGACGGCGCGGGCGTCGATGCGGTAGCTCTGCTCCGGCACCTGCGTGCGAAAACTGCGCCACAGCACATCCCAGGAAAGCTGCGTCTGCGGACTGTGCTGGCGGTGGATGATGCGGTCGTCGCTATCGAGATAGATGCGCTCCGGCGCGGTGACGCCGACACGGGCGACGTGCTCGACACCGATCTCGCGCAGCATGTCGAACACTTCGCGCTGCGCCACCAGCCCGGCGCCGCGCCCTTCGAGGCCGTGCCGCGAGCGCTCGCGCACCTGCACGTCGAAGCCGGCGCGGGCGAGGAGGACGGCGGCGAACAGGCCGCCCATCGACCCGCCAATGATGAGGATGCGAGAGTTCATGGCGGAAGATCCCTTCGTGCCGGCCATTGCCATTCTCGGGTGCCGCCATCAGGGCGGAGCGCCGGGCCGGTGCCGGCATGCGGCGGCCTTGAGAGATAGAAGCCGCGATGCGGGCCGTCTTGCAGGAAGGCACGGCGGGCGCGAAGCGCGCAGGCGGGACGGGTGGACCTCGCGGCCGCCGGGCCGAAGAGCGCCGGCGCTAACGAAATACCTACCGCAGCCACCAAGAAGAAACGGCCGGCAGGTAAATCATACATAGGTATTGCCAGACCAAACCAACCATTCCCGACGACAGCCCGATGTAGAATGGAGGGGTCTCTGCCTGTTGGCCATTGTGACCGAGGCGCCGGAGCCGGCGTCGGTCGCAGTCGGAGACACAAATGGGCATCGCGAAGAGTATTCGTCCCTATCATGAACCCGCCGGGGGCTGGGGCGCCCTCAAGGCGATGGGCGCCGCGCTGGTCGAGCAGCATGTCGCGGTTTCCGGCATGGCGACGCTCGCGCGCATGAACCAGCCCGGCGGCTTCGACTGCCCCGGCTGCGGCTGGGCCGACCCGAAGAACCCCTCGCCGTTCGAATATTGCGAGAATGGCGGCAAGGCGGTGGCGTGGGAGGCGACGGCAAAGCGCTGCACGCCGGATTTCTTCGCCCGCTTCACCGTGAGCGAACTGGAAGCCTTCACCGATTTCGAACTGGAGATGCAGGGCCGGCTCACCCATCCCCTGCGCTATGAGGCGCTGACCGACCGCTATGTGCCGGTGAGCTGGGAAGACGCCTTCGCCACCGTGGGGCGCCATCTCAACGCCCTGCCTAACCCGGACATGGCCGAGTTCTACACTTCCGGCCGCGCCTCGAACGAAGCGGCGTTTCTCTATCAGCTGTTCGCCCGCGCCGTCGGCACCAACAATTTTCCTGACTGCTCCAACATGTGCCACGAGGCCACCAGCGTCGGCCTGCCGCACTCCATCGGCGTCGGCAAGGGCACGGTGCTGCTGGAGGATTTCGACAAGGCCGACGCCATCCTGATCTTCGGCCAGAATCCCGGCACCAATTCCCCGCGCATGATGACCGAGCTGCGCAACGCCGCGCGGCGCGGGGCGACCATCCTCTCCTTCAACCCGTTCCGCGAACGGGCGCTGGAGCGCTTCCAGGCGCCGCAGAACCCGGTGGAGATGGCGACGCTGACCTCGACGCCGATCTCCTCCCGCATCTTCCAGGTCAAGGTCGGCGGCGATGTCGCGGTGCTCAAGGGGATGATGAAATATCTCCTCGCCGCCGACCGCGCCGCGCAGGCGGCGGGCGGGGCGCCGGTGCTGGACTGGGATTTCATCCGCGGCCACAGCGCCGGCATCGAGGCGCTGATCGCCGATCTCGACGCCACCCCCTGGGAGGCCATCACCGCCAAAAGCGGCCTGTCGCGCGCCGACATCGAAAGCGCGGGCGCGGCTTATGCCAAGGCCGAGCGCGCCATTCTCGTCTATGGCATGGGCATCACCCAGCACCGCCACGGCACGCAGAATGTGCAGCAGATCGCCAATCTCGCTTTGCTGCGCGGGCATGTCGGGCGCGAGGGCAGCGGCATCTGCCCGGTGCGCGGTCATTCCAATGTGCAAGGCGACCGCACCGTCGGCATCACCGAGGTTCCCTCGACCGACTTCCTCGACCGGCTGGAAGCGCGCTACGGCTTCGCCCCGCCGCGCGCGCATGGCCACAACGTCGTCACGGCACTGGAGGCGATGCTGCGCGGCGAGGTGCGGGTCTTCATCGGCCTCGGCGGCAATTTCGCCGCCGCCATTCCCGATCTCCCGCGCACGCAGGAGGCGCTGCGGCGGCTCGACCTCACCGTCCACATCGCCACCAAGCTCAACCGCAGCCATCTCGTCCATGGCCGCGAGGCGCTGATCCTGCCCTGCCTCGGCCGCACCGAGCAGGACCTGCAGGCCACCGGCCCGCAGTCGGTGACGGTGGAGGATTCCATGTCCATGGTCCACGCCTCCACCGGCCACAACCCGCCCGCCTCGCCTTATCTCAAGAGCGAGCCCGCCATCGTCGCCGGCATGGCGCGGGCGACGCTGGGCAGCAGGGTCGCGATCGACTGGGAAGGGCTCGTCGGCGATTACGCGCGAATCCGCACGGAGATCGAGGCGATCTTCCCGATCTTCCAGGGCTACAACACGCGGATCGAGGCGCCGGGCGGCTTCCATCTCACCTCGCTCGCCCGCGAGCGCATCTGGGCGACGCCGAGCGGCAAGGCGCAGTTCCTCGTCTGCGGAGGCCTGTGCGAAGACCCGGCCGTGGTCGATCCCGACGCGCTGTGGCTGTCCACCATGCGCAGCCACGACCAGTACAACACCACGCTCTATTCGCTCTCCGACCGCTATCGCGGCGTCTATGGCCAGCGCGACGTGCTGTTCCTCAACCGCGACGAGATCGCCCGCCGGGGCCTTGCGGACGGCGACCGGGTCGACATCGCGACCCTCTCCGCGGACGGGGTGGAGCGCACCCTGCGCGGCTTCCGGCTCATTGCCTACGATTTCCCGGCCGGCAGCTGCGCCGCCTACTACCCCGAGACCAACCCCCTGGTTCCGCTCTACGCGCACGATCCCCAGAGCTTCACGCCGTCTTCCAAGGGCGTGCCGGTGCGGATCGCCAAATCAACCCTTCAGCCGGGAGCCCAGTGATCCCATGGACGCCGTCGCTTTCGCCCGCCTGCAATTCGCCTTCACCGTCGGCTTCCACATTCTGTGGCCGACCCTCACCATCGGTCTCGCCTGGTTCGTCACCTGCCTCAGCGCCTTGTGGTGGCGCACCGGCAAGCCGGTGTACCGCCAGCTCATGCGCTTCTGGATGCGCATCTTCGCCCTCGGCTTCGGCATGGGCGTCGTTACCGGCATCGTGCTCAGCTATGAGATCGGCACCAACTGGGCCGGCTTCTCGCGCTCGGCCTCGAATGTGCTCGGCCCGCTGTTTCTCTATGAGACGCTGACCGCGTTCTTCCTGGAGGCCGGCTTCATCGGCATCATGCTGTTCGGCGAGGGGCGGGTGTCGAAGGGCGCCCATGTCTTCGCCAGCCTGATGGTGTCGGTCGGCGCGCTGTTCAGCGCCACCTGGATCATCGCCGCCAATAGCTGGATGCAGACGCCGGCCGGTGCCGTGGCCGGTGCCGATGGCATCTTCCATGTGGTGAACTGGTGGGACGTGGTGTTCACCGCCTCCTTCCCCTACCGGCTGGCGCATATGGTGTGCGCGAGCTTCCTCACCGTCTCCTTCGTCGTCGCCGGCGTCTCCGCCTTCCACCTCTGGCGCGGGCGGCAGGTCGAAGCCTCGCGCACCGCCTTCTCCATGGCGCTGTGGATGGCGCTGATCCTCGCCCCGACGCAGATCGCGCTCGGCGACCTGCACGGCCGCAACACGCTGGAGCACCAGCCGACCAAGCTCGCCGCGATGGAAGGGCTGTGGGAGACCACGAAGGGCCCGGCGATGACACTGATCGCCTGGCCGGACATGGCGGCGCAGAAGAACCTCTACGCGCTCGACATTCCCCATCTCGCCAGCCTCTACCTCACCCATAGCTGGGACGGCGAGGTGCAAGGGCTGAAGGCGGTGCCGCCGGCCGACCAGCCCAATGTGCCCGTCGTGTTCTTCGCCTTCCGCATCATGGCCGGCATCGGCATGGTGCTGCTCGCCACCGCCATCACCGGGCTCGTGCTGCGCCTGCGCCACCGGCTGTTTGAAACGCGCTGGTTCCTCGGGCTGGCGATGACGACCACGCCGCTCGGCTTCATCGCCGTCATCGCCGGCTGGACGGTGACGGAAGCCGGCCGGCAGCCCTGGGTCATCTATGGCCAGCTGCGGACGGCGGACGCGGTCGCCCCGGTGAGCGCCGGCGCGGTGGGGGCGAGCCTCGTCGGCTTCTTCCTCCTCTACAATGTGCTGATGCTGACCTTCCTCTGGTTCGCCGGCCGCGCCGCCATCGCCGGGCCGACCGACCTGCCGGTGCCGGTCGAGATACATCCCGGCCTGGACGGCACCAACAGCGGCCGCCGCGCCGCCCTTCCCCCTGCCCCCGATGCGCCGGCCCTGCCGGGCGCGCCCCATGCTGCGGGAGCCTGACCCATGATCGCCCTTCTCACCGCGCATGTCGCGCTCGTCTTCGCCGCGCTCGCCGTGTTCTGCGTCGTGGTCTATGTGCTGGCCGACGGCCTCGACCTCGGCGTCGGCATCCTGTTTCTCGCCGCGCCGCGCGACGCGGACCGCGACGTGATGATGGCCAGCATCGAACCCGTCTGGGACGGCAACGAAACCTGGCTGGTGGCCGGCGGCACGCTGCTGCTCGCCGCCTTCCCAGCCGGCTACTACATCCTGCTGCCGGCCTTCTACCTGCCCATCGTCACCATGCTGTTCGCGCTGATCCTGCGCGGCGTCGCCTTTGGCTTCCGCCTGCAGGCGACACGGTTCCGCTTCGTCTGGGACCTCGCCTTCGCCGGCGGCTCCATCCTCGCCGCGCTGTGCCAGGGGCTGATCCTCGGCGGACTGATCGACGGCGTGCCGGTGGCGGACGGCATGTTCGCCGGCGGGCCGTTCAGCTTCCTCAGCCTGCTCGGCCTGCTCTGTGGCATCGGCCTTGTCGGCGGCTACGCGCTGATCGGCGCCGGCTGGCTGATCCTGAAGACGCAAGGCGGCACCCAGATCTTCGCCCGCGAGATCGCCCATGCCGCACTCATCCTTGTCGCGGTGATGATGCTGGTGGTCAGCGGCTGGAGCGCGCTCACCGTGCCGGACGTGGCGGCGCGCTGGTTCAGCCTGCCCAATATCGTGCTGCTGGCGCCGGTGCCGCTGGTGACGCTGGCGGTCATCGTCGCGCTCTGGCGCGGCATCTGGACCGGGGCGGAGATGCGCACCTTCGCGCTCGCGCTGGTGCTGTTCGCCCTCGGCCTCATCGGGCTGGTGGTGAGCCTGTGGCCCTATGTCGTGCCGCGCGCCGTCACCGTCTGGGATGGCCTCGCCGACCCGCAATCCCTGACCTTCATCAGCTTCGGCCTTGCCATCGTCCTGCCGGTCGTCCTCGCCTATCAGGCGCATGCCTACTGGGTGTTCCGCGGCAAGACCCTGACGGAGCACGGCGCCTATGACGCCCCTGCCGGGACACGCCAGCCCGGAACCCTTTCGTGAAGACCTTCATGCCTCCCCCCAAGCGAGACCGGACCATGTCACGAAACATCGCAGAACTCATGATCGACACGCTGGAACAGGCCGGCGTCGCGCGCATCTATGGCGTCGTTGGCGACAGTCTGAACGGAATGACCGAAGCGCTGCGCGACAGCGACCGCATCACATGGGTGCATGTCCGCCACGAGGAGGCGGCCGCCTTCGCCGCGGCGGGCGAGGCGCAGATCACCGGCAGGCTCGCCGTCTGCGCCGGCTCCTGCGGGCCGGGCAATCTGCACCTGATCAACGGCCTGTACGATGCCCAGCGCAGCCGCACGCCGGTGCTCGCCATCGCCGCGCAGATCCCCTCCTCGGAAATCGGCGGCGGCTATTTCCAGGAGACGCACCCGCAGAACCTGTTCCGCGAATGCAGCGTCTATTGCGAGATGGTCTCCGACCCCGCGCAGATGCCCTTTGTGCTGGAAAACGCCATCCGCGCGGCGGTGGGCGAGCGCGGCGTCGCCGTCATCGTCGTGCCCGGCGACGTGGCGCTGCGCCCGGCGCCGGCGCGGGTGATCTCGCCGCCCGCCGGCCTGCTGCCGCCCGTGCCCGTGGTGACACCCGCCGTCTCCGAGATCGAGGCTTTCGCCGATTTGCTCAACGGCGCCCGCCGCGTGACGCTGTTCTGCGGACGCGGCTGCGCCGGCGCCCATGCCGAGCTGATGGCGCTGGCCGAGGCGGTGAAGAGCCCCATCGTGCATGCGCTGGGCGGCAAGGAATATGTCGAATACGACAACCCCTATGATGTCGGCATGACCGGCTTCATCGGCTTCGCCTCCGGCTATGAGGCGATGCATGCCTGCGACCTGCTGGTGCTGCTCGGCACGGATTTCCCCTACAAGCAGTTCCTGCCCACGGGCGTGAAGACCGTGCAGGTCGACATCCGCGCCGCGCAGCTCGGCCGGCGCTGCACGCTCGATCTCGGTCTGGTCGGCGATGTGCGCGCGACGCTCACGGCTGTGCTGCCGCTCCTGCGAGCCAAGACTGACCGGGCGCATCTCGACGACGCACTGGCCCGCTACAAGCGGGCGCGCGAGGGGCTCGACGCTCTCGCCGTGGGCACGCCCGGCCGCAAGCCCATCCACCCGCAATATCTCGCCAAGGTGGTGAGCGATCTCGCCGCGGAGGACGCCGCCTTCACCTTCGATGTCGGCACGCCGACCATCTGGGCCGCGCGCTACCTCGCCATGAACGGCAAGCGCCGGCTGGTCGGCTCGCTGGTGCATGGCTCGATGGCCAACGCCATGCCGCAGGCCATCGGCATCCAGGCGGCGCAGCCCGGCCGGCAGGTGGTCTCGCTCTCCGGCGATGGCGGCTTCGCCATGCTGATGGGCGATCTCATCACGCTGGTGCAGGAGAAGCTGCCGGTGAAGATCGTGATCTTCAACAATGGCGTGCTCGGCTTCGTGGCGATGGAGATGAAGGCTGCGGGCTTCGTCGGGCTCGGCACCGACCTTGAGAACCCCGATTTCGCCGCCATGGCCCGTGCCATGGGGCTGATGGGGGTGCGGGTGGAAGACCCCGGCGACCTTCCCGGCGCCGTGCGGCAGGTGTTCGACCATGACGGCCCGGCTCTGCTCGACGTGGTCACCGCCAAGCAGGAACTGTCCATGCCGCCGACCATCGGCCTTGAGCAGGCCAAGGGCTTCGGCCTGTGGATGATCCGCGCGGTGTTGAGCGGGCGCGGCGACGAGGTGCTCGACCTCGCCAGGCAGAACCTGCTGCCGCGCTGACGCAAGCCGCCCGCGTCGCCCTCACCGCAGCAGCGCCGCGCCTCCCGCCGCCATCAGGGCGAGGAGGCTGGCGCCCGCCAAAGTGAGGGCGAAGCGCCGCGTGCCGAACAGGCCGGCATAGGCCGTCTTCGCCAGCATGTTGGCGACGACGGCGAGGCCGAGCGCCCGCGCCGCCACGCTGGCGTCGAGCGTCGGCAGCATGCCGGCCACCGTCACCGTCACCGCGTCGACATCGGCGAGGCCCGAGAGCGCGGCGGCGGCATAGAGCCCGCCCGTGCCCCATATCTCGCTCGCCACCCGCGCGGCGAAGGCCACCGCCACCAGCAGCAGCGCCATCTTGAACACGGCGAGGAGATCGAACGGGTTGCCCGGCTCCGGCCGCTGTGCCGGCGGCGTGCCCGTCCCGCCCCAGTGGGTCAGCAGCAGGGCGGCGGCGAACATCACCGCCGCGCCGACGGCCAGCGGCAGCAGCAGGCGGTCCGCCAGCGCGGGGAGCAGCGCCGACACCAGCAGCGCGGTGCGCACAAGCGAGACCCCGCCCGCGCTCACCGCCCCGGCGGCCAACGCCCCGACGGCGGGGCTCTCGCGCGAGCGGCGGGCATTGGTGATAGTGGTGGCGGTGGAGGAGATGAGCCCGCCAATGCTGCCGGCGAGCAGTTCCCCGCGCGTAGCGCCGAACAGGCGGACGGCGATGTAGCCGCAGAAGGAAATCGCCGCCAGCACGATGGCCATGGCGAGGATGCGCGCCGGCGACACGCCGCCGAACGGGCCGATCGGCTCCGCCGGCACGATGGGCCGCAGCACGAAGGCGAGCGCCAGCAGGATCAGCGCCGAGCGCAGTTCTGCCCAGCGCAGGCGCTTGATCGCCCGGTGCAGCATGTCGCGGCTGGCGAGGATCACCGCCAGCACCACCCCGCCGGCCGAGGCCAGCGTCATGTCGCCGACGAGCGCCAGCGCGCCGAGCGCGAAGGTCAGCATCGCCGCGACCACGGCGGTGGCGCTGAAACGGTTCTCCACCACGCCCTCGCGGTACTGGAACAGGGCGATGACGGCGGTGAGCGTGACGAGGAAGCCGACCAGCACCAGCCCCGACGGCGCCCCGGCGGGCGCGAGCAGCCGTTCCAGCAGGCCGGCGACGCCGCCCAGCATGCCGATGAGCGTGAAGGTGCGGATGCCGGCGGTGCGGGCGCCCTCATCCTCGTCGCGCTCGCGCCAATGGCGCTCCACCCCCACCAGCGCGCCGATGGCGATCGCCAGCGCCAGACGCCGGAAGATGTCCATCTCGTCCATGGCCGGCCTCAATCCCTCGGGCTGCGTGCCTTCCGGCCCAACTGACCGCAGGGGCGGACTATCGGCCCGGCCGGCAGGCGCCGACAAGCGGGGGATTACGGAGGGGATCGCCCGTCTCGACAGCAGGCGCGGTTTACGCCATTCCCTCCCCGATCGCCACGGGCGCCGGTGCGGGAGGGACGGATGCGGGACGTATGGATGAAGGCCGGACGCCGCGTCGCGGTTGTGGGCCTTGTTTGCCTCGCCCTCGGCATGCCGGCCCGCGCCGCCGAGCCGCCCCTTTGGCCGGACGATGCCGTTCACCGGCTGGCGGCGCTGGCGCTGGTGCAGACGCTGAACGCCGAACTGCTGTCCCATCCCAGCGCCACGCTGACGCTGGACCGCTGGTGCGCCGCCCATAGGCTGGCGGAGAAGCCGACCATCGTCGCCGACCGCATGCGCGGGCAGGACAAGCCGGCCAGCCCGGAGATTCGCGCCTTGCTCAAGGTCGACGCGGACGCGCCGGTGAATTACCGCCGGGTCCGGCTCACCTGCGGCGACAAGGTATTGTCGGAAGCCGACAACTGGTATCTGCCGGCGCTTCTGACGCCGGCGATGAACGCGACGCTGGAGACTACCGACACGTCTTTCGGCCGGGTGGTGAAGCCGCTCGATTTCCGCCGCACCACGCTCGGCGCCCGGCTGCTGTGGCAGCCACTGCCCGAGGGCTGGGCGATGGGCGCGCCGCTGCCGCCCGCGGCCGGCACCCTCGCCATCCCGCCCTTCGTGCTGGAACACCGCGCCGTGCTGACCCTGCCCGACGGCACGCCGTTCAGCGCGCTGGTGGAGAGCTACACGCGCGAGACGCTGGCCTTCCCGCCGCCCGCACTTGACGCACCGGCGCGTTAGAAAGCGCCGAGATAGTCCATCTTGCCGACCGGCACGCCCTTGTGGCGCAGAATGTCGTAGGCGGTGGTGACGTGGAAGAAGAAGTTCGGCAGCGCGAAGGTCAGCAGATAGCTCGTCCCGACGAAGTGCCTTTCGCCGCGCCGCGACTTCTGCACGATCTCGCGCGTCTCGCTGCCCGCGAAGCCGGCCGGATCGACGTTGGCGAGATAGTCCAGCGTCGCGGCGATGCGCTGGTGCAGTTCCTCGAAGGTCGTCTCGGTATCGGGGAAGCTCGGCGCAGTGGTGCCGGTCAGCCGTGCGGCAGCGAATTTGGCGGAATCGCACGCGCTCTGGATCTGGCCGGTCAGCGGAAACATGTCCGGCGCAAGCCGCGCGGCGGCGAGTTCCGCGAGATCGAGCCCGGCGGCGGCGGCGTGTTCCTCGCCCTTGCGCAAGATCGCGTCGAGATTGCCCAGCGCGCGCTGGAACACGGGAATGGAGGCGTCATACATGGAAAGCGGCATGGAAGTCTCCAGAAGGGGAATGCGACAGGACCGCCCGCGCCAGAGCATCTTCTGAGGGCATCGGGAGCGCGGCGGTCGGAACGAAAAACCCCGGCGCGGAGGACCGGCCGGGGTTTGATCGGAACCGGAGACAGTCAGGCGATCAGATCGCGCCGCCGACCCAGCTCAGCATCTTCGCCTTCGGCGCCGCGCCGACCTGGCGGGAGGCCAGCTGGCCGTCCTTGAACAGCAGCAGGGTCGGGATCGACATGATGCCGTACTTCGAGGCCGTCGCCGGATTCTCGTCGACGTTCAGCTTGACGATCTTCACCTTGTCGCCGAGCTCGCTCGCCATCTCGTCGAGCACCGGGGCCACCATGCGGCACGGGCCGCACCATTCCGCCCAGAAGTCGACGATGACGGGAGAAGAGGAGTTCAGCACCTCGGACTCGAAATTCTGATCCGATACTTTTTCGACGCCCATTTGGACACCTTTCTAGAATCGTGGATTTCCACAAAGTTGACAGGAAGGTAGGTAGCCGCCCCCCCATGCGTCAAGGCAGCGTCACCCCAACGTGACTCTTTCCACCGCCCGCTCCAGCGCCGCGCCGTCGAGCGCATGCACGAGAGGGCCGGCGGTATAGACCAGCAATGCCCGCACAGGCTTGCCTGGGAATAGCTTGGCGATGAGTCGCGCATAGAGCGCGACCTGACGGATATGCGCCGGCGGCAGGGCTGATGCGTCGCGCGGCACATGCCGGTCGGTCTTGAAGTCGGCGAGCAGCACGAGCCCCTCGGTCACGCTCAGCCGGTCGATGCGGCCGGACACCGGGGTGCCGTCCTCCAGTTCGCCGGCCAGCGGCACTTCGCCGAGGCTGCCGGGCGCGAACAGGGGGCTGAGTTCCGGCAGAGCGAGCGTCGCCAGCGCCTCGGCGAGCAGTTCCTCGCGCGCGGCCTCCGGCCAGTCGGTGCTCGACGCCAGCAGGCGGCGGCCGGGCTCGGGCCGCCCAGCTTCGGGCAGCGGCGCCAGCGCCGCCATCAGCCGGTGCAGCAGGTCGCCGCGTTCCAGCGCGCGGGCGGCATCGCCGGTGGGCGCCAGGCCGAAGACATCCGCACCGGAGGGGCGAAGGCTCACTGGCGCCAGCGTCTCGCGCACCGGCCGGGCCAGCGCTCGCGCCAGGGCGCGCTCCTCGGTGGCACCGGCGGGCGGCGGGGGAACAGGCAACGGTGGCAGCGGGGCGTCCGCCGCGCCGGCGCGCCAGCGCAGCACCGTGCCGGCAAAGCCGCTGGCGGGGACTTCCAGAGCCTCCGGCTCCAGCGCGGAGCGCACGAGATCGTACCAGCAATCGGCCGGGCGCTGGCGCGCGCCATCGGCGCCGCACAGCACCAGCGCCGTCTCGGCGCGGGTCAGCGCGACATAGAGCAGGCGGCGATATTCGTCCTGCTGGGCGTCGTCGCCGCGCTGGCGGGCGGCGGCCATGGCCGGCGTGTCGCCCTTCTTCGCCGGAGCGTGCAGCGCCACGCGGCGCCCGTCGGGCAGTTCCACGCGCAGCAGCCCGGCGCTGCGGCGGGTCATCGGGCCCGACGTGGTGTCGGCGAGGAGGACATAGGGCGCCTCCAGCCCCTTGGCGCCGTGCACGGTCATTACCCGCACCTCGTCGCGCCCGGCTTCCATGTCGCGCTTTGCCTCGGCGCCGCCGCGGCGCAGAAAGGCGAGGAACCCGGCGAGCGAGGGCGCCTCCAGGCTCTCATAGGACCGCGCCAGCGCCAGCATCTCGTCGAGCGCGTCCGCCGCCTCCGGCCCCAGCCGGGCGAGCATGGCGGCGCGGCCGCGCTCGCGCCCGAGCACGCGGGTGTAGAAATCGAACGGCCGCAGCCGCCGCGCCTCGTCGCGCAGCCGCGCCAGCCGCATCGCGGCGGCGCGCCATGTCGGGTTCTCAAGCGCGCGGGCCGCCAGCACATCTTCCAGAAGCCCGGCGCGGCCGGGCGCCAGCTTCATCAGGTCATTGTCGTCAAAGCCGAAAAGCGGGCTTTTCAGCACGCTCGCCAGCGCCAGCTCGTCGTCGCGCGCCAGCAGCGCATCGCCCAGCGCCATCAGGTCCATGACCGCGATATGCTCGGCCACCACCAGACGGTCGGCGCCGGCCACCTCCACCCGCGCCTGTTTCAGCTCGCGGATGATGGAGGTGAACAGCCCGTCGCGCCGGCGCACCAGAATGAGGAAATCGCCCGGCCGTGCCGGGCGCGTGCCGTGGCGGCCGGTGACGGGAAAGCCTTCGCGGATGCGGGCGGCGATATGGGCGGCGATCTTCTTCGCCAGCCTTCCCTTGGGGTCGTCGGCACCGGGCGCGTCGAGCGGGCGCTGCCAGGCGTCGACATCCACCTTCTCGCTCGGCGCTTCCGGCTCCCACATCTCCACCAGCGCCGGCAAGGCAGCATGGATCGGCGCATGCACCGGGGGCTTGGCCTCGGCGGAAAGCCCACGATAGGAGGCCTCGCGGCCGAACACCGCGTCCACCGCCTCCAATATGCCCGGCGCCGAGCGGAAGGAGTGCTGCAGTTCCACATGCACGAAGCCGGCCCCGCCCGCCGCCTCGAAGTCGCGCCGCACCGTGTCGAAGCGGCGCGGATCGGCGCCCTGGAAGGAAAAGATCGACTGCTTCTCGTCGCCGACGACGAACAGGGTGCGCGGCAGCTGGCGGTCCTCGCGCGCGCCCTCGCCGGCGAAGAACTCGGCCACCAGCGGGCGAATCACCTCCCATTGCTCCGGGCTGGTGTCCTGCGCCTCGTCCAGCAGCACATGATCGATGCCCTGGTCGAGCTTGTAATGCACCCAGGCCGAGGCGCCGGAGGCCAGCAGCCGGCGGGCGGCGTTGACGAGATCGGCGAAGTCGAGCACGCCGCGCGCCGCCTTGGCCCGCTCATAGCGCCGCGCCGCCTCGCGCCCGAGGATCAGCACCGCCCGGCTGCGCTCGAAGGCGCGGGCCGCCGTCAGCTGGCGCGCCAACGGGGCGATGCGGTCGCGCTCGGCGATCAATTGCGGGTATTTCGCCCGCGCCGCCGCATTGCCGAACTGGCCGTCGGAATAAGGTTCGCCATCCTCCTTGAGAAATACGCCGGCATAGGTCTCCGCCACCGCCTCCGGCGGCGCCAGCACAGCGGCGCGCAACGCCTGCCCGCGCTTGGCGCAATTGCCCCCCTCCAGCATGAGCGCCTCCGCCAGCCCCAGCCACGCCCCGGGCGGGATCAGCGCCGCCTCGATGATCGCCCGCTCGATGTCGGCGGAAGCGATGGGCGCGTCGAGCCCGACGGCGCGGGCGAGGTCGTCCTCGCTCGCCGCCAGTGCCGGGGCATCCGCCACAAGCTCCTTCAGCAGTTCGTTGATGCCGGCATCGGAGGTCTGGCCGACGATCAGCGCCAGCGCCTGGCCGAGGTCACTCGCCGGAGCGCCTGCCGCTTGCAGCACCACCTCCGCCCGCACTCGCGCCAGCAGTTCCAGCCGCGCCGCCTCCTCCAGCTCGCCGAAGCCGGCGGGCACGCCGGCCTCGAAGGGGAAGGCGTGCAGCAGCGCGCCGCAAAAGGCGTGGATGGTCTGGATCTTCAGCCCGCCCGGCGTTTCCAGCGCCTGCGCGAACAGCCGCCGCGCCTGCGCCCGGCGCAGCGGGCCGGGCTCGCCGCCGTCGGTGCGGACGATCTCGGCGTCGAGCGCTTCGTCGTCCAGCGTCGTCCAGCGCCGCAATTCGCCGAGCACGCGGTTGGCCATGTTGGCGGCCGCCGCCTTGGTATAGGTGAGGCAGAGAATGCGCCCCGGCTTCACGCCGCGCATCAGCAGGCGGATCACCCGCCGCGCCAGCACATGGGTCTTGCCGGATCCGGCATTGGCCGAGACCCAGGCCGAGAGCATGGGGTCGGAGGCCGAGGTCTGCAGCACGGTGGCCGCCCGCAGCGCGCCGGGGGCGAGGTCGGTGATGTCGCTCATTCCTCACCCTCCCCGCCGGTGGACCATTCCTTGGCCCGCGCCAGATGGTCGTAATCGCCATAGCGCCCGCCGAACATCGGCCGTGCCAGCGAGGCATAGCCGCGCGAGGGGTTCTCGAAGGCGGCGATCAGCGTTTGCAGCCGCGCCAGCGTGTCGGTGGCGAGGCCGGCGGCGGTCGTCTCCTTGTCCACCGCGTTCACCTCCTTCACCTCCGCCGTGCCGAGGCGGATATAGGCCAGCGCCGCCGCTTCCTCGCCCGGCACGTCCGGGAAGCACCCCTCAGCCGCCATCGCGGCTTCCAGCGGCAGCTGCGGGGAATAATGCACCGCCGTCTGTTTGGCGGTCGGCACCGCGCCGGTCTTGAAGTCGAGGATCGCCAGCCCGCCGTCGCTGAGTTGCTCGATGCGGTCGGCGCGGCCAGTGAGGGTGAAGCGCCCGCCGGCGAGGGCCAGCCGGCCATATTTCTCCGCGAAGACGCGCCGCGTGCGGGTGCGCCGGGCGCGTTCCCAGCCGATGAGGCGCGGCACCAGCCGCTCGAAACGCGCCCACCACAGCGCGTGCTCGGCGGGGAAGCGCTCCAGCGGCGCGAAAGCGCGCCGGCCGAAGGCGAGCAGCGCCGCCTCCGCCTGCTCGGGCAGTGCCTCCGGGAACGCCTGCGCGAAGGTGCCGAGCGCGTCGTGAATGGCGCTGCCGCGCTCCCCCGCGCCCGGTGCCTCGTCGAGCCCGTCGAGCGGGGCGAGGCCCAGCACATGGCGGGCATAGATGGTGTAGGGGTCGCGCAGCCAGGTCTCGATCTCGGTGACGCTGAGCTGGCGCGGCCGCAGTTCCACCGGCGGCGCCGGCTCCGGTCGGGCGATGCGGGCGGCGGGCGGCTCCTCCTCGATGAAACCGGCGAGGCGGCGGAAGCGGTCGCCGCGGGCGATGGCCGCCTTCCAGCGCGCCTCCCCGCTCACCGCCGCCAGCCGCTGCAAAAAGCGCGAGGGCACAGTCGGCGCCCCGCCGAGCTTGCGCGGATAGGACAGCACCAGTTCCGGCGCGCCGCAGCCCTGGGCGAAGTCATGCGCGGAAAGGCCGATGCGCCGCTCCGGCGCCTCCAACCCCAGCGCGGCGCGCATCGGCCGGCTGAGCCAGGGGTCGGCGCGCACCGCGTTCGGCCAGGTGCCCTCGACCAACCCGGCCAGCACCACGCGGTCGACGCCGACCAGGCGGGCTTCCAGGGGCCCTAGAATGCGCAGCCGCGCGCCGGGCACCAGCGGCGGGCGCACCGGCTGGCTGGAGAGCAGCAGCACCAGCGCGGCGGCATAATCCGCCAGCGTCATGGCGGGCGCATGGGCGGCGCCCTCCGCCAGCGCCTCGAAGGCGCGGGCGAGTTCAGCCAAGGCCGTCGCCTCGGCGGGCGAGTCGATCCCGGGCCCGTCGGCCTCCGGCCCGCTCCACGCGGCGGCAATGGCGGCGCGGTGGGCCTCCAGCAGGGCGGCGAAGGGGTGCTCCCCCTCCCCCAGCGCCAGCAGCGGCGCGAGGGCGGCGGCAAGGCGGTTTGCGAGCGCCTCGGCCAGCGTGCGGCGCTCCTCGCCAAGCCGGGCGCGGGGGTCGCGCGGGTGGAAATCGGACGGGTTGAAGCCCGCCACCGCCTCGGTCAGCCCGGAGGCCCCGGCGGCCGGGCGCGGGCCGCGCAGCACCATCATTTCCAGCGCGTCGGCGCCGGCATTGAGCGTGGCGCGCTCCAGCCCGAAGCGGGCGAGCGGATGGCGCAGTAAGGCGGAGAGCGGCAGCGGCGCCAGCGCGTCGCGGCAGGCATCCGCCACCAGCCGGGCGAAGCGGCCCGGCCCGCTTTCCGACAAGGGTTCGCCGGCGGAATCGTCGATGGCGACCTCGAAGCGCAGCAATTCCGCCGCCACGCGGCGGGCAAGGTCGCGGTCGGGGGTGATGAGCGCGCCGGTACGCCCCGGCACCTCCAGCACCTCGCGCAGCGCAAGCGCGATGGCCAGCGCCTCCTCGCGCGCATCCTCCGCCTCGATCACGCTCACCTCGGCGAGCGCGGCGTCGATGGCGGCGGGGCCGAGCCGGTCGGAAAGGCTCGCCCATTGCTCGGTGGAGGCGACGGGGCGCAGCGCCTCCGACAGAAGAGACTCGCGCCCATGCGCGGCCGACGGCGCCAGCTCGCGCACCGCGTCGCGCGGCACGCGCATATGGCGCTTCAGCAGCAAGGCGAGGCCGTATTGCGGGTGGCTCGGGGCGCTGGTCTCCTCGTCGGTCAGCCCCGCCCAGGAGGGCTCGTCGAGCGCGAAATCCAGCCCCGGCAGCACCACGGCGCCGCGCGGCAGATGCGCCACCGTCGCCAGCAGCCGCGCGGTGGCGGGCATGGAGCCGGTGGAGCCTGCGGCGATGACCGGGCCGCCCTCGGGCGTGTTCGCCAGCCGCGCCGCCTCGGCGGCGATCAGCTGGTCGCGCCGCACCGCCGCGTCCACCTGCCCCTGCTCCTCCAGGAAGCCCGGCCAGAAGGCGCGGGCGATCTTGAGGAAGTCCAGCGCCATGTCCCAGTAGCGGTCATGCTCGCCGGGCACCAGCGTGTCCAGCCGCTCCCACGGCACTTCCTGCGCCACCATCTCGTCGATCAGCCGCGCCAGCTCGTCGGCGAGGGCGAATTCCGCCCCCGGCCCGGCGGCGACGGCGGTGCGCCCGTCATCGCCGGCCAGCGCCCGCCGCCACAGCCGGATCAGGCTCGCCAGCGCCAGCCGGCGGGTGGTCGGCGGCACGGCGCGCGGCGGATCGGTGAAGGTCTCGGCGAAGGCCAGCGCGTCCTCGTCGACATCGCCGACCGGCACGATGCGCGGCAGCAGCGTCACCCCCGCCCCCATGCGCTGGCGCAGCGCCTCGGCCAGCAGGCGTCCGGCGCGGCGGGTCGGCAGATAGACGGTGGCGGTGGCAAGACGCAGCGGATCGCCGCGCGGGGCGAAGCCCTCCACCAGCACACCGTCGAGCAACGCGTCGGCCAGCACCGCGACGAAGGGCGCGGAGGAGGGAATCGAGAACAGCCGGGGATGGCGGCGCGGCGCGTCCGTGCTCATGAGCGCGCGCCTCGGGAGGCCGCCATGCGCTCAGTCCTTGGAACGGGCAATGGCCTCTTCGGCCTCGGCGATGGCCTCCGGCGTGCCGACATGCATCCACACCCCTTCCATGCGCTGGCCGAACAGCCGGCCGGCCTCGGCGGCGCGGCGGAACAGCCGGTTCAGCGAGAACGCCCCCTGCGGCGCGTCCTCGAACAGGGCGGGCGCCACCACCGCCGCGCCAGCATAGACGAAAGGCACGGTGAGTCGCTCCGGGCGCGGGGTGAGCCGGCCGAGACCGTCCATGAGGAAATCGCCGCGCCCGTCATAGCCGATCGAGGTCGCCGCCGGGGCGAGCAGCAGGCAGATGTCCATCTCCCGCGGGTCGAAGCGGTTGGCGAGACTGCGCAGATTGGGGCGGATGCCCTCGATCCACACCGTGTCGGCGTTCATCACGAAGAAGGGTGCGTCGCCCAGCAATGGCAGCGCGTTGCGGATGCCGCCGCCGGTTTCCAGCAACTCGCCGCGCTCGTCGGACAGCACGATGCGCGGGCGGGTGCGCCCTTGTAGATGGCGCTGCAAAAGGTCGGCATGGGCGTGGAGATTGACCACGGCGGTGGTCACGCCGGCGTCCGCCAGGCTGTCCAGCGCGAAGTCGATCATCGCCCGCCCGCCGACCTCGACCATCGGCTTGGGCAGGCGGTCGGTGATCGGGCGCATGCGCGTGCCGAGGCCGGCGGCGAGCACCATGGCGGTGGTGATGTCGGTCATGAACGGCCGGACTCATTCGGCGGAGTGGAAGCGGGCGCAGGCGTGGCAGCAGGCGTTGCCGCTGGCTTGGCGACCGGGAACACCGCCGGGCGCACGCCGGGCGGCAGCCGCGAGGCGCCGGGCGCGGTCACATGGTCCTTGTACCAGCTCGCCAGTCCGCCCAGCTCGGGGAAGGACAGGCAGCGTTCCAGATAGTTCCAGATGCGCGGCAGGTGCTTGAGATAGACCGGCTTGCGGTCGCGCTGGTTCAGCCGGGTGAAGATGCCGAGGATCTTGGTGGCGCGCTGCGCCCCCATCACCGCATAGGAGGCAGCGAAGCCCTTGGTATCGAAGCTGGGATCGGCGGTGCGCCGCGCCTTCACATAGCGCGAGAGCAGCGCGAGTTCGAGCGCTTCCGGCACATCGACCCGCGCGTCCTGCGCCAACGAGACGACATCATAGGCCGGCGGGCCCATCACCGCGTCCTGGAAATCCAGCAGCCCGACCCGCGCCAGCCCGGCGCGCTGGGGCAGCCACATCAGGTTCGGCGAATGGTAGTCGCGCAGCACCCATACCGGCTTCTGCGCCAGCGACGGCGCCAGCGCCGCCGTCCATAGCTGGCGGAAGGAGCGGCGGGCATCGGGCGACAGCCTTCCGCCGGAATGCGGCAGATACCAGTCGAGCAGCAACTCGACCTCGATCAGCAGCGCGTCGAGATCATAGGGCGGTATGTGGTGGTCGAGGCCGGTGGTGACGGCGACGGTCGAAGGCAGGTCCTGCGCGTGCAGGGCCGCCAGCACGTCCACCGCCAGCTCGTAGCGCTCCGGCACCGGGGCGGGCGGCGTGCCGTCGAGCACGCCCTCATGGCCGAGATCCTCGATCACCAAAAGCCCGGCATCGAGATCGCCGCCATAGATCGCCGGCGCGGAGAAGCCGCGCGCCCTGAGTGCCCGCGCCATGGCGACAAAGGGCTTCACATCCTCGGCGAGATGGGCGATGGCGCTGTAGGGCTTGCCGTTATGCACCGGCGGGCCGTCTGGCCGGCGCGGGGAATTCATCAGCACGGCGTTGCGCTTGGCGCCGATCAGCCGCTCATAGGAGCGGGCGGAGGCGTCCCCCTGCAGGAAGCGGCGCTGCGCCGGGCCGAAGCCGACCTGGTCGATCAGCGCCCGGATCGCCTTCATGCGGTAGAGAGCGCCCGCCATGCGGCCATAGCCGAGCAGGCGCACCCGGCGCATCTTCTCCGCGCCCTCGGTGGGCAGGGTGATGTGGACTTCCATCCGGTCCGGCCGCAGCACGGCGCCTTCCGCGCGCTCGGCCCATTCCACCAGCGTCACCGCCCCGTCGGTCTGCTCGCTCCAGCCGAGTTCGTCGAGCTCGGAGGAATCGCCCAGCCGGTAGAGGTCGGCATGCACCACGCGGTGGCGCGGCAGGTCATAGGCCTGCAGCAGGGTGAAGGTCGGGCTCGGCACTTCGAGGCTCGGGTCGCCCGCCAGTTCCCGGATGATCGCCCGCGCCAGCGTGGTCTTGCCGGCGCCGAGATCGCCACCCAGCGTCACCAGATCGCCCGGCCGCAGCAGGGCGGCGAGGTCCATGGCGAGGCGCCCGGTGGCGGTCTCGTCCGGCAGCACCACGTCCCAATGCGCCACCGGCGAGGTGGGAACGGAACCCGTGTTGCGGCTGTCGATCATCGCCCTACTCCGCCGCGTCCCGGCCCGCATCCGCCGCGCGCGGGAAGATGCAGGTCACCAGCGTGCCCCCGCCCGGCGCCGCGCTGAGGCTCACCGTACCGCCATGCAGCGCCACCAGCGAGCGCACGATGGACAGGCCGAGCCCGACGCCGCGATGACGCGAGCCGGCGGTGTGGCTCTCGAAGCGGTCGAACACCCGCGCGCCGATTTCCGGCGGGACGCCCGGTCCCATGTCGCGCACGCGGAACACCACCTTGTCGTCCCGCCGCTCGGCGGCGAGCGTGACGGTGGAGCCCTCCGGCGCGAAGCCGACGGCATTGGACAGCAGATTGTACAGCACCTGCCGCACCCGCTTGGCGTCGGCGCGGAAGGTGCCGGCGGCGGGCGGCAGCTCGATGGACAGGCGGATGTCGCCCTCGGCAAGGCGGTCGCGCACCCCTTCCGCCGCCGCCTCCATCGCCGCGCGCAGATCGACATCAGTGAGTTCGAGCGTCATCGCGCCGGCGTCGATGGTGGCGAGGTCGAGAATGTCGTTGATGATGGCGAGCAGCGCCGCGCTGCTCTCGGTGATGTGGTTCACATAGGCGCGCTGCTTCGGGTTGAGCGGGCCGATGCCGGTGTCGTCCAGCAGCTGGGCGAAGCCGATGATGGTGGTCAGCGGTGAGCGCAGCTCGTAGGAGACATGGCCGACAAAGGTGCTCTTGAGGTGGTCGGCGGCGACCAGCGCCTCGTTGCGCTCCACCAGCGCGCGCTCCACCTGCACGCTGTCGGTGATGTCGCGCAGCGTCACCAGCGTGCCGCCATCCGGCAACGGCTGGGTGGAGCCGTCGAGAATGATGCCGTCGCTGCGCTCCAGGCGGAATTCGGTCGGCACTCGCGCGTCTATGCCGGTGACGGCGGCGCGCAGCTTGCGCCAGGCGGTGCTGTCGGCGGTCAGGCGGCGGCAGGCTTCGGCCACCGAGTCGATATGCGGGTGGGCGCCGAGCCCGGCCTTGTCGAGCCGCCAGAGCCGCTGGAAGGCGGAATTGGACAGGCCGAGCCGGCCATCGCTGCCGAACACCGCCACCGCCTCGGCGAGCGCATCCAGCGTCTCGCTCTGGATGCGGGTGAGCGAGTTGAAGCGGCTTTCCAGCGCGAGGCGCTCGGTCACCTCGTCGAACAGATAGGTGACGCCGCCTTCCGGGTTCGGGGCGGTGACGACGCGCAGCGTGCGCCCGCCCGGCAGGTGCCACCAGTGCTCGCGCGGCTCGATGGCGCGGTAGGCGGCGTGCAGGTCTTCGCGCCAGACGCGGAAATCCGCCTGTTCCGGCAGGCGCCGCGCCGCGCGCAGCCGGTCGAGCACCGCGCCATCGGTCGGGCGGTCGTCGAGAAAGGCGGCGTCGAGTTCGAACAGGCTGGCATAGGCGGCATTGTGGAACACCAGCCGCTGGTCCTTGCCGAAAATGGCCACAGCGGTGGCGAGCTGGTCCAGCGTGCGGCGATGCGCACCGATGACATGGGCAAGTTCGGCCCGCACCGTTTCCGCCTCGGTGGCGTCGAGCGCGATGCCGGCGGCGCCGCCGCCGACCGGCACTTCCAACACATCGCGCACCTGCCGGGTGCCGGCGATCACCACCGGCTGGCGCGCCTTGAACGGCAGGCTGGCCGCGTGCAGCTTCTGCGCCTTGGCCCGGCTCTGCTGGTCGAGCAGCCAGAGGTCACGCGCGGCCGCGTCGTGCCCGTCCCGCGCTTCCACCGCATGGGCATAGGCGGCATTGCTCCAGCGCAGCTTGCCGTCCTCGCCGCCGACCCAGACGGGGGCCGGCAGCGCGTCGAGCAGAGCCCGCAGCGCCGTGCTCTCGTCGTCGAGGGCGCGATAGGCGACTTCGAGCCGCGCCTGGTCCAGCCGCACGCCGGTAATGTCGCGCAGGCGCAGCACCACGGCCGAGCCGACGGGGCGCCCCTCCGCCTCGACAAAGCGCCCGTCCTGCGTCGCCAGCGTGGCGGTGAGCGGCGTGCCGCGCGCCCTCAGCCGGTCCACCGCCGCCTCGATCTCGCCCGCCGCCGCCGGCACCAGCCAGGAGCCGAAGGCGAGGATACGGGCGGGCGCGACCACGCCGGTGAAGGCGGGGGTATTGCCGATGATTTCCGGCTCGCCGGCGGGATCGCGCCAGACCACGACGATCTGCGGCTCCGCCATCAGCAGCGCGCGCGCCTCGTCGATCTGCGCTTCCAGCCGGGCGATCTCGCCATAGGCTTCCGCCTCGCGCAGCAGCGACTGCCGGCGGTAACGCAGATGCACGATGGCGGTGGTGGCGGCGAAGACGATGAGGCCGACCACGAGGGCGAGGCCGATCAGGGCGCTGGGGTCCTGCACAGCGAGAACGGCGAACACGCCGTCGCCGGCGGGCTGGGCATAGGCGCGCGCCCCGGACAAAGCGAGCGCGCCGCCGGCAAGGGTGGCGGCGGCGAGAACCGCGAGGCGGGCAAGGGACGCAGCGGGCAGTGCCGCCATGCGACGCGCGGAGCGGCGGACAAGGCGGCGCAGCTGCCGGCGCCAGGGGCGCGAAAGCGAGCCGGCCCGCACGTCGCGGCGCCCGTCGTCTCCCGTCCCGCCGTTGTCGGCCGGATGCGCCATCCGCGCCCGTCTCCCCCTCGCCGCGTGCCGACCTCCGGCAGACGCCCCGCACGTGGCGGGGCATCGAATCACCGCGACTTTAGCGAAGCCGGGTGTGCTCTAGAAGGGCCGGAGGCGGCCTATACAGGCCAAGGCGTGGCGGCGGGTCAAAGTCCCTCGAACAGGGCGGTAGAAAGATAGCGCTCGGCGAAGGAGGGAATGATGACCACGATGGTCTTGCCCTCATTCTCCGGCCGCGCGCCCACTTCCAGCGCCGCCGCGATGGCCGCGCCGGAGGAGATGCCGACCGGGATGCCTTCCAGCCGGGCAATGGCGCGGGCGGTCTCGAAGGCGGTCTGGTTGCCGACGGTCACCACCTCGTCGATGACGGAACGGTCGAGCACGTCCGGCACGAAGCCGGCGCCGATGCCCTGGATCTTGTGCGGGCCGGGCTGGCCGCCGGACAGCACCGGGCTGTCCTCGGGCTCGACCGCGACGAGACGCAGGCCCGGCTTGCGGGGCTTGAGCACCTGGCCGAGGCCGGTGATGGTGCCGCCGGTGCCGACGCCGGAAATGACGATGTCGACCGCGCCGTCCGTATCGTTCCAGATCTCTTCCGCCGTGGTGCGGCGGTGCACGGCCGGGTTGGCCGGGTTGCGGAACTGCTGGGGAATGATGGCGTCCGGCAGTTCCTTCACCAGCTCTTCCGCCCGCGCCACCGCGCCGCGCATGCCCTGCGCCGCCGGGGTCAGCACCAGCTCGGCACCGAGCAGCGCCAGCATCTTGCGGCGCTCCACCGACATGGATTCCGGCATGACGAGGATCAGCCGGTAGCCGCGCGCGGCGGCGACGAAGGCGAGCGCGATGCCGGTATTGCCCGAGGTCGGCTCGACCAGCACAGTGCCGGCCTTGATGACGCCGGCTTCTTCCAGCGCCTCGATCATGGAGACGCCGATGCGGTCCTTGACCGAGCCGATCGGGTTGAAGAATTCGAGCTTGGCGAGAATGCGCGCCTTTACCCCCCGCTCGGCCGGCAGCCGGTTCAGCTGAACCAGTGGCGTGTCGCCGATGGTCTCGGTGATCGAGGAATAGACCCGCCCGCGGCCCGGCTTGTCAGCGGTGGTGGCGGTGGTGGTGGGAGCGGTCTCGGCCATGGGTGCCTCCAGCAAGCGGGCCGGCACATGGCACGGCTCGTCATTGGCGAATTGTTCTCGGACGAACGTTCTTCAACAGACGCCTGTCGCCGGCAGCGCTACCATATTCACGTTGCCAAGTCGAGGAAACAAATTTTGAACAAGACTAAATTGTGAAATCTATGCCTTCCGGCAGGCCCTTGCGCAGCGTGTTCTGCGCGGCGGCGCGGCAGAGGTCTTCCACCGTCACCCCTTCCAGCGCGGTCTCGAAGGCGCGCTCGGCCTCGGCCACCGCCGGCTGGACGATGTCGCGGACGATGGGCGGGAAGCCTTCCAGCGCCTCCTCCCCTTCCGCCTCGACCACGCGGACCACTTCGGCCACGGTGATGCGCCGGCGCTCGCGGGCGAGTTCATAGCCCCCGCGCGGGCCGCGCACGCCTTTGAGCACGCCGGCATGGACGAGCGCCTGCAGCACCGGCTCCAGATGGCGCGGCGGCAATTCGTGCCGCGCGGCAAGCGCCTTGGCCGCCACCGGCGCGCCACGGGCGTGCAGCGCCACGTCGACGACGGCGGCGATGGCGAGGAGACTTTTATCGGAGAGGCGCGGCATGGCTCTTGGCTAGCGCGATATTTGCCGGCCGTCGAGCCCCGTCGAGCCAAATCCACCATCTCCGCGCGTTGTTTCGTCGAATTTCCCGGTCTCGACGAGATGAATGCGCGTGACCGGCGCCACCACCATCTGCGCGATGCGCTGGCCGCGCTCCAGCACCACCGGCTCCGTGCCGAGATTGACCAGGATCACCTTCACCTCGCCGCGATAGTCGGAATCGACCGTGCCCGGCGCGTTCAGCACCGTCAGCCCCTGTTTCAGCGCCAGCCCGGAGCGCGGGCGCACCTGCGCCTCGAAGCCTTCCGGCAAGGCCAGCGCCAGCCCGGTCGGCACCGCCGCGCGGGCGAGCGGGGCGAGCGTCAGCGCTTCCCCCTCCGGCAGCGCCGCCATCAGGTCGAGCCCGGCGGCGCCCGGCGTCGCATAGGCGGGCAGCGGCAGGCCCTCGCCATGGGGGAGGATGCGGACGGTGACAGCGAGACTCACGGGGCGGTCTCCTCAGGGCCGGTGGCGGCGATGATTCGGGCAATGAGGCGCGCGGCCACCTCGCTCTTGGAGGCCGGCGGCCACGCCTCCACCCCGGCCTCGGTGATGAGGTGGACTTCGTTGCTGTCCCCGCCCATCACCCCGCCGGGAATGCCGCTCTGGGCGGACACGTCATTGGCGACGATCCAGTCGCAGCCCTTGCGGGCGCGCTTGGCCTCAGCATACGCCACCACATTCTGCGTCTCCGCCGCGAAGCCGATCACGAGGCCGGGGCGCCCCTCCCCCCGCTGCGCGATGGTGGCGAGAATGTCGGGGTTTTCGGTCAGCGCCAGCGGCGGCAGGGCGCCGCCATCCTTCTTCATCTTCTCGCTCGCCTCACGCGCGGCGCGCCAGTCCGCCACGGCGGCGGCGAAGATGGCGACATCGGCCGGCAGCGCGGCTTCCACCGCCGCCAGCATCTCGCGGGCGCTTTCCACCCGGCGGACATCGACGCCGGCGGGGTCGGGCAGGTTCACCGGACCGCTCACCAGCGTCACCCGCGCCCCGGCCTGCGCGGCGGCGGCGGCGATGGCGTGGCCCTGCTTGCCGGAGGAGCGGTTGGCGATATAGCGCACCGGGTCGATCGGCTCATGCGTCGGGCCTGAGGTCACCAGCACATGCCGCCCGGTGAGCGGGCCATCGCCGGCCAGCATCGCCTCGGCGGCGGCGGCGATTTCCAGCGGCTCGGCCATGCGGCCCGCCCCGTCCTCGCCGCGCTCGGCCATGGCACCAGCGTTCGGCCCGACGAAGCGCACCCCGTCGGCGGCGAGCTGCGCCGCGTTGCGGCGGGTGGCGGGGTTCGCCCACATGGCCGGGTTCATCGCCGGGGCGAGCAGCACCGGGCGGGTATTGGCCAGCAGCACGGCGGAAGCGAGGTCATCGGCGAGGCCATGCGCCATCTTGGCCATCAGATCGGCGGTGGCGGGGGCGACGATGACGAGATCGGCCTCGCGCGAGAGGCGGATGTGGCCGACATCCTGCTCCGCCTCGCGGTCGAACAGCTCGGTGAACACCGTGTCATGGGAAAGCGCGCCGGCGGCCAGCGGGGTGATGAAATGCTGCGCGGCGGATGTCATCACCACGCGTACCGCCGCGCCGCGCTGCTTTAGCCGGCGGATCAGGTCGAGGCTCTTATAGGCGGCGATACCGCCGCCGATGATGAGCAGAAGGCGCTTGTTGGCGAGCATGGCGTTTCCCGAAGGCCCGGAGCGGGAGGTCGGGCGTTCATACAGCCAAACGCCGATTCGGCCGAAGGGCAACCGCGAACATGCTGAATGCCCGCCGCCGGCAGTAGGACACCGGCGACGGGTGCGCGCCTTACTGCGCGAACTGAAACCGCGTCGGTGTACCTGCGGCAAGGCTCGGCAGGAAGCTGAAATCGGACGGCGTCTTGTTGTCCACCAGCGTCGCCCCGCGGTGGCAGCCAATGCAGGAGCCCACGCCGCCGGAGGCGGTCGGCTGGGCGTTGTTCTGGATGTAAGTTTCCAGCGTCGCGTTGGAGAGCAGGCCGGGCACGGCGTCGTTGGGGTAAGGGGCGACCCGGCCGTCAATAGGGGCGCCCCACTGGGTGCCGACCAGCTGGTAATTGGCCAGCGGCGAACCGGCGAGCGCATTCTGCCATTGGGCGTTGAGCGCGACGGTGAGAGCATAGATTTGCCAGCAACGAACGACCTGCGGGCCGGAATACAGCGTCTGCGTCCCCACGCTCACCGGCTGCGCATAACCCTTGGCGTAGGGCTGGACCGGGTTCCAGCGGAAATTGGGGGTCGAGGCCGAAGGGGCGGGCGCCACATTGGTCGCCGCGCTGGTGGATGGCACGAAATAGGAGCCGACCCCGCTTCCCGCCGCCGCCGCGCCACAGGAGGGCTGATTCAGGTTCACGCAGCCGACCGGAGCGGCCGGATCGCAGGTCGTTGCCGCCAGCGGCGCGTTGTCGACATGCTCGAAGGTCGACCAGATCCATTCCGGCAGCAGGGCGGCGTTCTTAGTATTGGCGATGTTGCGCTGGATGATGTGCATGCCGACCATGCCGACCGTCACTTCGGCGCAGATCTGTTGCGTGCCGCTTACCAGGTCCGGCGCCACCGCCAGCAGCACGTTCTGGCTGATGTAGCGGCCGGCGTCGTCATTCGGCCCAAGAATGCGCCAGGCGATCTTCAGCTCCATCGCGCCGTGCACCCCGACCGGAGCGGTTGAAACGGCGGGAAAGGCGACGGTCTGTCCGGCAGCGACAAAATTCGTCTGGCCCTGGACAGTTGTCAGGGTGTTGTTCAGATTGCCGTTGGGAGCTTTGAGATAAGCGAGCTCGATGAAGTTCAGCCGCCGCTCATAGAGCGTCCAATTGCCGTTGATGTCGATCAGCGGCACATCGGTGGACGCTTGGTAATAGTCGTCGTTCTTCTGCGAAGGGTTGCCATTGCCGTCGCTGCCGATGGAAATGACCGGCAGGCCCGACTTATTAGCGCAGGTGGCCTGCTCCGGCGAATTGCCGAACACCTGGTTCACCTTCAGCCAGCTCTGCCACACGCGCACGCCGCCGGCGGCGAGGCCCGCAGCGGCGGGGGCAGATTCCATATTTATCATCCAGTTCAGCCCGACAAAGCTCTGCCACGACATGTTGTCGAACGGCGTCTGCGGATCACTGGCAGCGCTGGTGGGAAGCCCGCCGATGATGCCGTTATAGCCAACGCTGTTCGCGAGCATCTTGTCGGTCCCGATATAGGCCGGGATGATGGAGCAGGGCGCGCTGGTGTCATTGGCGCAGAACTGCGCCGCCGGCACATAGGACGACTGGCTGTAGGCATATTGCGCGGCGGCGGTGGCGAGGCCGACCGCTCCGGCGAGGCACAGCATGGTAAGGGCACGCATGGCATATCTCCCCGCAAAGGTTGCGGAGAGTACCATTACACCATTACGGCGCGCCGCGCACTCTTAAGTTGCAGTATCCTAGAACCACAATTCTGCTGGACGATCGCCCTCAGAACAGCATCTGCGCCAGCAGCAGCGCCGCGATCGCCCACAGCGCCCCGGCGACCCAGCGATTGCCCCTCCCCTCGGCGCGGCCGATGGCCTCGGTGCTGGCGGGCGAGAGGGTGAGCCCGTCGCGCGTGGCGGCGTCGAGCTGCACGGCGATGCGCTGGCCATGGGCGATGAGTTCCGGCAGCGTCTGCAGCGAGCGGCCCACCGCCCCGATGCCGACCGCCACTTCCTCGATCCGCCCGGCAGGGCCGAGATTGCGCTCGATCCAGGCCCGGACCACCGGTTCGGCGGTCTTCCACATGTCGAGCTGCGGGTCGAGGCTGCGGGCGACGCCTTCCACCACCACCATGGTCTTCTGCAGGAGCAGCAGCTCCGGCCGCGTCTGCATGTCGAACAGCGCTGTGACCTCGAACAGCAGCGTCAGCAGCTTGGCCATGGAAATCTGGTCGGCGCGGCGCGAATAGATCGGCTCGCCAATGGCGCGGATCGCCTGGGCGAAATCCTCCACCGAATGGTGCGGCGGCACGTAGCCGGCCTCGAAATGCACCTGCGCCGTGCGCAGCCAGTCGCGGGTGATGAAGCCGAACAGGATTTCCGCGAGGAAGCGCCGCTCCTTTTGCCCGAGCCGGCCCATAATGCCGCAATCCACCGCCACCAGCTTGCCGTCGGCATCGACGAACAGATTGCCCGGGTGCATGTCGGCGTGGAAGAAGCCGTCGCGCAGCGCGTGCCGCAGGAAGGACTGCATGACGATCCGGCCGAGGCGCGGCAGGTCGTGGCCGGCGTCGCGCAGCGCCGCCAGATTGTTCAGCTTGATGCCGTCGACCCATTCCGTGGTCAGCACCTCGCGCCCGGTGCGGTCCCAGTCGACCGCCGGCACGCGGAAATCCTCGTCCTCGCCGGTGTTCTGCGCCAGTTCGGACATGGCGGCGGCTTCCAGCCGCAAATCCATCTCCATCGACACCGAGCGCGCCAGCGTGTCGACCACCGCCACCAGCCGCAGCCGCTTGCCCTCCGGCGAGGTGCTCTCGCCGAGCCGCGCGGCGCGATAGAAGGAGGAGAGGTCGATGCGGAAGCGGCGCTGCACGTCCGGGCGCAGCACCTTCACCGCGACGCGGCGGGCGGTGCCGTCGGGGTCGATCACCTCGCCCTGATGCACCTGCGCGATCGAGGCGGCGGCCAGCGGCGGGTCGAGCCGGGCATAAACGTCCCGCACCGGCCGGTCGAAGGTGCGGGCGATGGTCGCCTCCGCCACCGCCTGCGGAAAGGGCGGCATGCGGTCCTGCAGCAGTTCCAGGTCCCGCGCCAGCTGCGGGCCGACCACATCCGGCCGCGTGGCGAGGAACTGGCCGAGCTTCACATAGGACGGGCCGAGCCGCGACAGCGCGGCGCCGAGCCGGGCGGCGCTGGAGGCCGGCCCCCGCCGCGCGATCAGCCCGGCGAGCGCGAACAGCGGCTCGGAGCCGGGCGGGCGCACGCCGGGGTCGATGCGCGAGGCGACGCCCTCGCGCGCCATCACGAAGCCGGCACGGGCGAGGCGCAGATAATCGCCGAGGGGAGTGGCCACGGCGCTAGATCCGCACGCCGGAATGCAGCGCGACGATGCCGCCGGTCAGCGGCTGCCACGCCACGCGCCGGAACCCCGCCCCGCGCATCAGATCGGCGAAGGCTTCCGGCGGGGGGAATTTGCGGATCGATTCGACGAGGTACTGGTAGGACTCGGCGTCGCCCGTCACCAGCTTGCCCATGCCGGGGATCAGCTTGAACGAATAGGCGTCGTAAATGGCGTCCAGCCCCGGCACGTCGACGCGGGAGAATTCCAGCACGAAGCAGCGCCCGCCGGGCTTCAGCACGCGCCGCATCTCGGCAAGCGCCTTGTCCATCCGCGGCACGTTGCGGATGCCGAAGGCGACGGTGGCGGCGTCGAAGCTCTTGTCGGCGAAGGGCAGCGACTCAGCGTTGGCCTCGACGAACTCCACCCGTTCGGCAAGGCCGAGCCCCTGCGCCCGCTCCCGCCCGACGCCGAGCATGCCGCCATTGATGTCGGCGACGACGGCGCTGGTGCCCGGCCCGCCGGCCTCGACCGTGCGGAAGGAGACATCGCCCGTGCCGCCGGCGACATCGAGCAGGCGGAAGGCGCGCTCGCTCTTGGGCGGGCGCAGGCGCGAGACCAGCAGGTCCTTCCACACGCGGTGCAGGCCCATCGACATGAGGTCGTTCATCAGGTCGTAGCGGCGCGCCACCGAGTGGAACACCTCGTCGACCATGCGCTGCTTGGCTTCCAGCGGCACGGTGCGGAAGCCGAAATGCGTGTCGGCGCCTTGCTGTGTGTCGCCAAGCATTTGTGTGTCGCCCGCCATGGCTGCGCGGCTCCCGCGTTCGATCCGAAATCGGGCCGGACCATAGCGGAGAGGCCCCGCGCCTCCAAGCCGCCGGCCGGGAGCCGCGAGCAACCCAGCCCTGCGCGGGCGGCTACCCGCGGCGGCGAATCAGCCCCGCCCGCTCACGCCGGGCAGCGGACATAGACCATGGTGCCGTAGCGGCCGGCGACTTCCGGGTCGAGCCATTTGAGCACCAGCACCTGCCCGTCGAAGCGCACCACTTCGCGGTCGGAGCGCGCGCCCGGCGGCTCGTCCGGCAGGCCGATATAGATCGGGCCGTTGCCCACCTGTTTCGACACCACCTCGGAGGGGGACGAATCGTCGGCGAGATACATCATGAACCCGCCCGACGGGCCGATATTGATGACATAGGGCTGCCGGCAGCCCTGGCGGGCCTGCGCCTCGGTGCGCGCCGCGTCCTCCGGCCGGTGATAGGCGGCCAGCCCCCATTTGCCTTCCACCTGCTGCGCCGTGATCGGCGAGGTGAACTGCGGGCGCGGCGGCTCGATCGGCTGCGGCGACGGCGCGGAGGCGCAGCCGGCCAGCAGGGCGGCGAGAGCGGCGGCCGAAGCCAGGCGGAGAACAGGGCGGGGCAGGTTCATCGAGCACTCCGGAACGGAAGGCCAAACAGGCGGATAGCAGCGGTTAAGCACCAGCCCGCCATTTCAGATCCATGTATCGGGCATAATGAATGGTCTTTACGCCAGAAGACGAGCCGAACATAGTCCGCCCGCGCCCCGCCGTCGAACTCTCCCAGCCTTACCCGGCGAGAAAATGGACCGCGCCGGGCCGGAGTGAGTGACGTGACCGATTTCCTGATCCGGCCGGCGAGCGACGCGGATGGCGATGCCATTGCCGTGCTCATCGCCGCCGCCTTCGCCGAATATGAGGGCTGCGTGTTCGACCGCGCCGCCGAATTTCCCGAACTCGACGCCATCGCCAGCCATTTCGCCGGGCGCGGCGGCACCATCTGGGTGGCGCAAGGGCCGGAAGGCGTCATCGGCTCGATGGCGCTGGCCCCCACCCGCGACACCGACGCCCCGGCCGGCGGGCAGGAGATCTTCAAGGTCTATGTCGCCCGCGCCGCCCGGCGCCGGGGCATCGCCCGGGCCCTGTTCGACACCGCCCTCGCCGCCGCCCACGCCGCCGATGCGCCGGAAATCCGGCTGTGGACCGACACGCGCTTCACCGATGCCCACCGCTTCTATGAGCGCTGCGGCTTCACCCGGCATGGCGCGGCGCGCGAGTGCCACGACCTTTCCGCCACCTGGGAATATCTCTACCGCCTGCCCCTTGCGGCGGCCGCGACGGGCGAAGGCTGACTCTCATGTTGCAGGCAACCTTCAAGCGCGCCGTGCTCAACGGCCCCGCTCTGGTGACCATCACCGCCATCGGCATCCTGTCGATCATGGACGGCATCATCAAATATGTCGCCGCCAGCCACGGCACCGGGCAGATCGCCATGCTGCGCTACGCCATCGGCGCTTTGGCCGCGGGCGCGGTGTTCTTCGCCTGCCGCACCCCCCTGCCCGGCCCGGCGATGCTGCGGCCGCATCTGTGGCGCTCGGTGCTGGTGTCGATCACCGCCCTGACCTTCTTCTATTCGCTCTCCGTGCTGCAGCTCGCCGTGGCGCTGGCGCTCTCCTTCACCTCGCCGCTGTTCATCGCCCTGTTCGCCGCCCTGTTCCTCGGCGAGCGGCCGGGCAAATCGATCCTGCTGGCGCTCGGCCTCGGCTTTGCGGGCGTGCTGGTGGTGCTGTGGAACGAGCTGGACATGAGCGCCGGCGGCAGCCTCGCCAATGGCTGGGGCATTCTCTCGGCGCTGGTGTCGGCGCTGACCTATGCGCTGGCCATGGTGACGCTGAAGAGCCGCGCCGCGCGCGACCCGATCACCACCATCGTGCTGTTGCAGAACGTCTTCGCCTGCGCGCTGGTGACGCCGCTCGGCGCCTGGCAATGGGTGCCGGTGTCGACGGGGGAATTCGGGCTGTTCGTGCTCATCGGCGTGCTCGGCACCGCCGGGCATTTGTGCATGGCCTGGGCCTATGGGCGGGCGGATGCGAGCCGGCTCGGCGTGTTCGAATACACCGCCTTCCTGTGGGCGCTGGTGATCGGGCTGGTGGCGTTCAGCGAGATTCCCGCGCTGAGCACGCTGGCCGGCGCCGCGCTCATCGCCGGCGGCGCGCTCATCGCCTCGCGCCGCAGCCGGCTGCAGGAGGCGGAAGTCGAGGTCGGTCCTTAATCCCCTTGACGGCGCGGGGCTGGACCCTGCGCCGCAAGGCGGTAGGTTAGGCGCAAATCGCCCCCGGCTCCCCTCCTCGTTCCACTCGGAGTTTTCCGATGCGCCCCCACAAGGCCGCGCCGTTCACCTCGGCGCCCCTCCTGCGCCGGCGCGCGGCGCTGATCGCCCTCGCCGCCCTCGCGCTGCTGCCGGCTCTGCCGGCCGGCGCGGCGGAGCCGATCCGCATCGGCGAACTCAACAGCTACAAGGCGCAGGCCGCCTTCCTCGACCCCTATCGCAAGGGCATGGAACTGGCGCTGAAGCAGGTCAACGACGCCGGCGGCGTGCTCGGGCGGCCGCTTGAACTGATCTCGCGCGACGATGGCGGCAATCCCGGCGACGCGGTGCGCGTCGCCACCGAATTGCTGACCCGCGACAAGGTGGACCTGCTGACAGGCACCTTCCTCTCCCATGTCGGGCTGGCGGTGGCGGAACTGGCCAAGCGGCGCAAGGTGTTCTTCCTCGCCGCCGAACCGCTGACCGACAAGCTGACCTGGGCGGACGGCAACCGCTACACGTTCCGCCTGCGCCCCTCCACCTACATGCAGGTGGCGATGCTGATGCCGGAGGCGGTGAAGGCCAACCGCAAGCGCTGGGCGCTCGTCTACCCCAATTACGAGTATGGCCAGTCCGCCGCGCAGACCTTCAAGACCCTGCTGAAGGCGGCGCAGCCGGATGTGGAATTCGTCGCCGAGCAGGCGACCCCGCTCGGCAAGATCGACGCCGGCCCGGTGGCGCAGGCGATCGCCGACGCCAAGCCCGACGCGGTGTTCAACGTGCTGTTCGCCGCCGACCTCGCCCGCTTCGTGCGCGAGGCCAATACCCGCAAGGCGCTGGACGGCACTTTCGTCGTCAGCCTGCTGTCGGGCGAGCCGGAATATCTCGACCCGCTGAAGGACGAGGCGCCGACCGGATGGGTGGTCACCGGCTATCCCTGGTACGCCATCACCATTCCCGAGCACCAGGCGTTCCTCGACGCCTATCGCGCCGCCTATGGCGACTATCCCCGCCTCGGTTCCATCGTCGGCTACGCCACCATCAAGTCGCTCGCCGCCGGCCTCGCCAAGGCCGGCAGCACCGACAGCGAGAAGCTTGTCGCGGCGTTCGAGGGACTGGAAGTGGACGGGCCGTTCGGCCCCTTCACCTACCGCGCCAGCGACCACCAGGCGACAATGGGCGCCTTTGTCGGCACGCTGGCGGTGAAGGACGGGCGCGGGGTGATGGTCGATCCCGTCTATATCGACGGCGCAAGCGTCCTGCCCTCGGACGCCGAAGTCTCGAAGCTGCGCCCGGCGGCGAATTAGCGCGGCGGGCGGAAACAGGCGATGACGTTCGAACAGCTGCTGTTCCAGGCGGTCAACGGCTTCGCCTCGGCCTCCGGCCTGTTCCTCGTCGCGGCGGGGCTGTCGATCATTTTCGGCGTCACCCGCATCGTCAATATGGCGCATGGCTCCTTCTACATGCTGGGGTTGCACCTTGCGGTGTCGCTGGCGCCCCGGCTCGGTGAGGTCTTCGGCGATGCGCTCGGCTTCTGGGGCGCGATCCTCGGCGCCGCGCTGATCACGGCGGCGCTGGGCGCGCTGGTGGAGGTGCTGCTGCTGCGCCGCATCTACGCCGCGCCGGAACTCTACCAGCTGCTCGCCACCTTCGCCCTGCTGCTGATCCTCAGCGACGTCACCCTCGCTTTGTGGGGGCCGGAGGACATTCTCGGCCCGCGCGCGCCGGGGCTGACGGGGACGGTCGAGCTCCTCGGCCGCCGGCTGCCGGATTACGACATTTTTCTCGCTCTCATCGGTCCCATCGTCCTCATCGTCCTCCACATCGTACTCACGCGCACCCGTTTCGGCCGGCTGGTGCGGGCGGCGACGCAGGACCGCGAAATGGTCGCCGCGCTCGGCATCAACGAGGCGGTGCTGTTCACCGCCGTCTTCGCCCTCGGCACCGGCATCGCCGGCTTCGGCGGGGCGCTGCAGATGGCGCGCGAGCCGGCGAATCTCGCGCTCGACCTCTCGGTTCTGGGCGACGCCTTCGTGGTGGTGGTGATCGGCGGACTGGGGTCGATCCGCGGCGCCTATCTCGCCGCCCTGCTGGTGGCGGAGGTGAAGGCGCTGTGCACCGCACTAGGTGTTGTGGAGGTGGCCGGGTTCACCTTCAACATGTCGCGCCTGACCCTGGTGGCGGAATTCCTGGTCATGGCTGTGGTGCTGGTGGTGCGCCCGCACGGCCTGTTCGGTCGGCCGCTGCCGCCCGCCGCCCGGCGTAGCGAAATAGAGGCGCCGCTCACCCCGCTGGGACAGCGTAGTCGACTTGTCGTGGTGGCGGCACTGGTGCTGTTCGCCGCCGTGCCGCTGTTCGGGCTGGTGTCGAGCTACGCGCCGGTGCTGGCGCTCGACCTGGTGATCGCGGCGCTGTTCGCCGCCTCGCTGCACCTGCTCATGGGGCCGGGCGGCCTCGCCTCCTTCGGCCACGCCGCCTATTTCGGCCTCGGCGCCTATGGCACCGCCTATGCCGCGACCGTGCTCGGCCTGCCGACGCCACTCGCCTTAGCCGTTGGAATCGTTAGCGCTTCTGCTGGGGCCGTGCTGTTCGGCTGGTTCTGCGTGCGGCTGGAGGGCGTGTATTTCGCCATGCTCACCCTCGCCTTCGCCCAGATCGTCTGGTCGATCGCGCATCAATGGGAAGAGGTCACCGGCGGCTCCAACGGGCTGTTCGGCGTGTGGCCGAACCCGCCCTTCGACAGCGCCAACGGGCTCTATCTCGCCGCCTTGGCGGTCACCGTGCTCGGCCTCGTGCTTCTCCGCCGCCTCGTCTTCGCCCCGCTCGGCCTCGCCTTGCGGGCGGCGCGGGATTCGCGACTGCGGGCGGAAGCCTCTGGAATCGCGGTGGAAAAGGTGCGCTGGCTCGCCTTCACTGTCGCCGGCACGCTGTGCGGGGCGGCGGGCGGGCTGTTCGCCTTCGCCAAGGGCTCGATCTCGCCGGAGGCGATCTCGGTCGGGCGCTCGATCGACGGGCTGGTGATGGTGCTGCTCGGCGGCGTGCACAGCCTGATGGGCCCGCTGCTCGGCGCTGGCGGCCTGACGCTGCTGCAGGACATGGTGATGCGCGAGAGCCCCTATTGGCGCGGCCTGCTTGGCCTGCTGATACTAGGCCTCGTTCTCGCCTTCCCGGCGGGTCTCGCCGGCGGGCTGCGCCGCGTGCGGAGCGCGCCATGAGCGTGGGCACGCCTGTTCTGGAAGTCTCAGCGCTGACAAAGCATTATGGCGGCGTGCGGGCGCTGGACGGGGTGAGCTTTGCCATCGCGCCCGGCGAATTGCTGGCGCTGATCGGCCCGAACGGCGCCGGCAAATCCACCTGCTTCAACATCGTCAATGGCCAGCTGCGGCCGGATGCCGGCGAGGTGCGGCTCAAGGGCCGCGCCATCACCGGCCTTCCCCCGTGCCGCATCGCCCGGCTGGGCGTCGGCCGCACCTTCCAGGTCGCCAGCGTGTTCGGCTCGATGACGGTGCGGGAGAATGTGCAGATGGCGCTGATCGCCGCCCGCGGGCAGGTGTTTCGCCTGTGGGCGCCGGCCCATCGCATGGCGCGCGAGGAGGCGCTGGCACTGCTGGAACAGACCGGCATGGCCGCGCAGGCCGAACGCCCGGCCGCCGCCCTCGCCTATGGCGATGTGAAGCGGCTCGAACTCGCCATGGCGCTGGCCGGCAACCCCACCCTCTTGCTGATGGACGAGCCCACCGCCGGCATGTCGGGCGAGGAGCGGCAGGCGATGATCGCGTTGGTGCGCGACCTCACCCGGGCGCGGGACCTCGCCGTGCTGTTCACCGAGCACGCCATGGATGTGGTGTTCGGCTATGCCGACCGCGTAGTGGTGCTGGCGCGCGGGCGGCTGATCGCCAATGGCAGCGTCGACGAGGTGCGTAACGACCCGGCGGTGCGCGCCGCCTATCTCGGGGGTGTCACGCCCGCTTCAAGCGAGGCGCCATGAGCACGTTCGCGCCGCTTCTGGAGATGGAAGGCCTCGACGCCTGGTATGGCGAGGCGCAGATCCTGTTTGGCCTATCCTTGCAGGTAGCTCCCGGCGAAGCCGTCGCGCTGGTCGGACGCAACGGCGCCGGCAAGTCGACCACGCTCAAGGCGATCATGGGCTTCGTGCGGCGGCGGGCACGCCGGCTGAGCTTCGGCGGCGCTGACCTTACCGCACGGCCGACCCACGCCATCGCCCGCCTCGGCATCGGCTATGTGCCGGAGGATCGCCGCATCTTCACCGAGCTCACGGTGCGGGAAAATCTCGATCTCGGCCGCCGCCCGCCTCTGCCCGGCGCCGATGGCCACGCGTGGACGATGGACGCTGTGTTCGAGCTGTTCCCGCAGCTCGGCGAGATGCGCGAGCGGCGCGGCGGGCAGATGTCGGGCGGCGAACAGCAAATGCTAGCCGTGGCCCGCGCGCTGATCGGCAACCCGGCGCTGCTGCTGCTCGACGAGCCCTCCGAAGGGGTGGCACCGATCGTGGTCGAGCAGATGGGCCGGGCGCTCGCGCGGCTGAAGACGGCGGGCCTGGCGCTGCTGATCTGCGAGGAAAATTCCGACCTGTGCGCCGGGCTCTGCGACCGGGTTCTGCGGATCGAGCAGGGCGAACTGCGCGGATCGCCGTCGGCGCCACCGCCATAGGCCGCCCCACTGTCGCGCGAGTGCTTCTATACGCACAATTTTCTCTTGCACGGTGGCCGGGCTGTGCTCTGATGCAACGACGGTATCAGAGGGGGGCATCGTCATGAGCAGCGAGGGCGCGGACAGCGCCAGCATCGGACCCGGCGCCGCCTATCAGGTCGACGCACAGATCGGCTTTCTTATCCGCGTCGCCAGTCAACGCCACACCGCCCTGTTCGCGGCGCGCATGGTCGAAGGGCTGACGCCGCCGCAATTCGCCGCCCTCGCCAAGCTGCGCGAGATTGGTCCGTGCTCGCAGAACCACCTCGGGCGGCTGATCCATCTCGATGCCGCCACCATCAAGGGCGTGGTCGACCGGCTGGAGGCGCGCGCGCTGCTCGCCATAACCGACGATCCGAGCGACCGCCGCCGCCGCACCCTCGACCTCTCCGGCCGTGGCCGCGCGGTCGCCGATGTCGCGATTCAAGTGGCCGAGGAGATCAGCGCCGCCACGCTTGAGCCGCTAACACCGAGCGAACGCGTGGAAGCGCTGCGGCTGCTGCGCAAGCTCGGCTGAGCCGCGCCCTCACGGTCAGGAACCGTCAATAGGGGCACCCAGCACCTGCCGCAGCGATTTTTCGATCTCGCCGCCGCAATAGGCATCGCCATAGAGCTGGCGCGAGCGCTCGCGAAGCGCGACGAGCGCGGGGATGGCGGCAACGCGCCGCGTCAGGCCGGCGAGTCGTGGCGCGTTCTCTTCCAGCAGCGCGTCAATGGCGGGAAAGCGCTCGCCCATGGTGCACCACAGCGTGCTGGTGACAATGTCGGCGACGCCGGGCTCCGGGGTGCCGAGCAGCGTGCCTCGGTCCGCCGTCAGGCCGTGACGCCGGCCGATCGCCTCGCCGATCCGCATCCAATGAACGAGCCGGGGAATGAAAGCCTCCCAACGCTCGCGCGTCCACATCTGCCGACCGCCGTCCAGCGTCACCTCGTCCAGCACGTCATTGGCATCGTTGACCACTTTCGCTGTCAGCGCCCGCCGGGCGGGATCGTCGGCGATCAGGCCGAGACTCTCGCCGAGATAGATCGCGATGGCGGGCATCTGCGACAAAGCAAGGCCAGTGGCGCGCTCGATGAGCACCGGCGGTCCCATGAAGGCGATGGGCTGGTCAGTCGGATCACGCTGCATCAGCGCTTCGATCTCCTCCGCCCCGTGCTCGTCCCAGCTCTTGCCGGCATGGGCCAGAAGCGCCCGGATGAACTGGCCGCGAAACGGCAGCGGCCAGTAGTAGAAATCATAATCGCTCACGCCAACGCCTCCTTCTGCCGGCAATCTCCCGGCGGAAAACGGCTGCCGGCGATGTTGGTTCGATCCGGCCGGCGCCAGCACCGTGCGGCCCAGTGCCGACAAGAAGCGGCCGCCGCTGCGGCACAGCGACGGCCAGGTGGGTCTTCGGGGAGGAAGCAGGTGGGGCGCGGCGGCTCAGCCCCGCGCCTCGTCGTGGCGGCCGGATTCGTAGAGGAACCAGGTCCGGCGCTCGGTCTCGTCGATCCAGTTCTCGATCAGGCTGGCGCTGGCGACATCGCCATGCTCGTCGCACAGCGTGTGGGTGGCGCGCAGGAAGCCGGCGAGCGCGATGTTGTCGCTGCACAGTTCGGCCAGCATGTCCTGGGCGGTGACGAAATCGGCGTCATTGTCGTCGAGCCGCGACAGCCGGGCGATGTGGCCGACCGAACGCAGCGTGACGCCGCCGAGCTTGCGCGCGCGCTCGGCGATGTCGTCGGTCATGGCGAAGAGCTGGTCGCCCTGCTCGTCGAGCATGAGATGGTAATCGCGGAAGTGCGGGCCCGAGAGGTGCCAGTGGAAGTTCTTGGTCTTGATGTAGAGCGTGAACACGTCGGCCAGCAGCGTGGTCAGCGCGGCGGCGATGTCGGCGACGGCGTTGGAGGGCAGCGCGGTGGGAGTCCCCAGCGGGGCGAGGCGGCGCTTCTTGATAGCTTCGATGTCCATAACAGGCTCCTGAGGCTCGGTGCGGGGGCGCATGGGGTCGAAAACAGGACAAGCGTCAGCATGCGCCCCGAGGCGGCGCTCGTCTTGTCGGCTTGAACGGTGACGGTGGACCGGCTCTAGCGTGGGAGAGGCTGGCCCTTGAGGGCTTCGAACACGCAGCCCATGATGGTGTCGGCGTCGAAGGGCTTGGCGAGGAAGCCGGCGGCGCCCGCCTCCTCCGCACGCCGCTTCACCCGCTCCTCCGGGAAGCTGGTGATGAAGATCACGGGAAGGCCAACGCCCCGCGCCCGCAACGCTTCAAACAGTTCGATGCCGCTCATGGTCGGCATCTGTACATCGGTGACGAGGCAGGCGGTGCGCGGCATTGTCGGCGAGGCGAGAAAATCTTCCGCCGACGCGAACACCGTCGTCTTGAAGCCGAAGGACCGGACAAGGCTGGAGGTGGCCACGCGAACCGACTCATCATCATCGACGATGGCGATCATCGGAACTTCAGACACGGGGGCATTCCTTTCGCGGTCAAAGCGGCACGCCTTGGCGCGTTCCCTGAAGGATGGCGCGAAAGGTCCGGGATGCAAATCATACGGAGGTTTGCAATTTAAGCCTTTGTGATGCCAAGGCCGAGCGCTTCGGCCATCCGCACCAGATCCGCCAAAGACTTAGCGTTCATTTTGCGCATCACATGGCCGCGGTGGATCTTTACGGTGATCTCGGACAGATTGATCTGCGCCGCCACCTGCTTGTTCATCAGCCCGGAGGTGACGAGCGCCATCACTTCCTTCTCACGGGCGGTGAGCGACTGGTACAGCGCGCGTATGTCGGTCGCCGCCTTGTCGGCCTCGCTCTGCCGGCGGTCATGCTCCAGCGCCGTCGCGACCGCATCGAGCATGTCTTGGTCTCGGAACGGCTTGGTGAGAAAGTCCACCGCGCCCGCCTTCATCGCCCGCACCGTCATCGGAATATCGCCGTGGCCGGTCATGAAGATGATCGGCATGTTCATAGGCGAAGCGGCGATCTGGGCCTGGAAGTCCAGCCCGCTCACCCCTGGCAGGCGGATGTCGAGCACCAGGCAGCGCGGCGCGGCGGGCGGCTTGGCGGCGAGCAGTTCCGCCGCCGAACCATAAAGCTCGACCCGCAGTCCCACCGAGCGGAACAGGCTGCTCAGCGCCTCGCGCAACGCCTCGTCGTCATCGACGACAATCACCGTGGGCGCGGGCGCGGCGGCCGGAGTGCGACTGGACGAGGTATGGGAAATCACGGCGCCGGCTCCTTCAGTGCGGGCAGCTTGACGGTGAAATTCATCCCGTGATCGGGATTGGCGGCGAAGGCGATGCGCCCGCCATGGGCCTCGATGATCGAGCGGCAGATCGACAGTCCCATGCCGAGACCCTCCTTCTTCGTACTGTAGAAGGCGGTAAACAAATGCTCCGCGCCCGCCTCGTCCACGCCGATGCCGGTGTCGCGCACCTCCACCGCCACGCAGCCGGCCCCGCCGGCCACACCCTCCTGCCGGGTCGTGACCGCGAGGCGCCGCGCCCGGCCGGAGACGCCGGCCATGGCCTGTATGGCATTCATCATCAGGTTGATGACCACCTGCTGCAACTGTACGCGGTCGCCGGAGACATCCGGCAGCGCGCGCTGGAGGTCGAGCTGGACGGCGATGTGGTGCGAATCCGCCTCCCGCTCCACCAGCGTCAGCGCGTCCTCGACGATGTCGTTGAGGTTGAGCGCGACATGATCAGGATCGTCGCGCCGGGCCAGCGCCCGCAGCCGGGCAATCACATTGCTGGCGCGCCGTCCGTTGCTGATCATGCGCTCCACCGAGGCACGGGCCTCACCAAGGTCCGGGACCTCGCGCCCCAGCCAGCGCAGGCACGCCTCGCCATTGGTGACGACGGCGGCAAGCGGCTGGTTCACCTCATGGGCAATGGAGGCGGTAAGTTCGCCCATGGTCGCCACGCGCGCGGCATGGGCAAGCTCGGTCTGGGCCTTTTGCAGCATGGCTTCGGAGCGTTTGCGTTCGGTGATGTCGTTATTGGTCTCCATAACAGCAACCGGGCGGCCGGATTTGTCGCGTTGCAACGACCATCGGCTGAGCACGGTGACCTGCGCACCATCGCGCTTGAAATGGGTCAGCTCGCCCGCCCATTGCGAGTCCGCCAGTAGCGCCGCGTGGATGCGCGCCGGCGTGTCGGGAAAGCGGGTGCGCAGCAGGCTGGCGGCCGTCTGGCCCAGCGCCTCCGCCCGGCTCCAGCCATAGAGCTCCTCGGCGCCGTGGTTCCAGTAGGTGATCCTGTCGGCGAGATCGCGCACGAAGATGGCGTCGTGGGTGAGATTGAGGAGGTTCGCCTGCTCCCGCAGCGCCGAGGTCACCTGCTGGTTGCGCAAGGTGAGCAGGCTGGTGATGAGGATGGCGGACAGGCTGACGATCAGCCGCACCAGCGCCGACCCCTCCCAATCGTCCTGATGTACGATGACGAAACTGGTGAGCGTCAGCGCGATGCAGGTGCCCGAGACGGCCAGCACGCCGCGACGGCCGAGGAAATGCGCCGACGGCATGATGACGGCGACGTAGAGAACGGCGATGGCGGTATCGAGCGGGGTCAGCGTGTCGACGGCGAAGATCGGCGCTGCCATGACAGCGGCCAGAGCTGGAAAGAAATACGGTGATTTTCCCGTCATGCCGCCTCGTTCCTCCACCGCCCTGACGTTCCGTCAGACGGCGCATGACGGTTGAAGGGGCTGATTAAAGCTATCCTGTTCGCACGGTCCAGCGCCGATGCGGCGCGTCCTCCCTCATCCTCCCGCGCGCAGCTCCTTGGTTCGGAGGTACTTTTATAGTCTATCCCTCACCGGCGCGGTTCCCTCGGGCCGATGCCCCCTTCGGTATATCCGGGTGGCTCGCCGTACATACCAAGGTATGAGAGCGGACACCCAAGAGCATAGCGAACGAAACGCTGGTACGATTTTGTCTGGCGTCCAGCCGTCTACTCTCAACTCATCGAATTGCCTGATGATCTTGAGAGGATTTCAGATGCATTCCCCCGCAGCGAACACCACCGACAGCGGCGTGTATTGCGAGAGCGCAGAACGCCTTCAGGAAGCAGACGGCGCGATCACCGCCATTGACCGTAATGCGCGGGTCAAGTCGGCACTGCCGAAATGGCGTCTCAAGCGCGTCGTTGAGTATGTGAAGATGAATATTGGCGAGCGGATCACCCTCGCCGACATGGCCGGCGCCGCCGGGCTGAGCCGGATGCATTTCGCCGCTCAGTTCCGTCTCGCCACCGGCCTGCGCCCGCATGACTATCTGCTGCGCTGCCGGATTGAAGCCGCCCAGGAGCTGCTGGCGGGCACCAACCAGCGTGTGATCGACATCGCCCTCGCGGTCGGCTTCCAAACGCAGGCGCATTTCACCACGGTGTTCAAACGTGTTGCGGGTGACACGCCGCGCCACTGGCGGGTGGCCGAAGCCCGACGGTTCAAGGCGCAAAAGGCCGAGGCCGCGACGCGCCGCGACCACGGGGCCCACCCCCCGCTCGCCCTCATGGCCGCCGGCTGGCCGGGCCGTGCGGCGGCAACCGAGACGCGCGCCGCCATCGGCTTCTGACGCACGCCCTGCTTGCCGCCCCTGCCGGTGCCACCTGACCGGCCGGCGGTTTCGCGAAACCGCCACGCATATCTGCCATGCAGGCATGCACACACAAAAAGGCGCCTGCGCCCGCCTTTCGTGCTTTCACGAAAAAATATATCGCGCTATATATTATCGCGGACGATGCAACGGCGCTTCACGGATGTCGGCCGCGCATCACGAGTTTCCCGCGCCTTCCCCGGAAGCGCAGGAAGAGACTGGTTCCACCCCTCCATCAAAGGAATAGCGCTATGGGTTACGTCACGACCAAGGACGGCGTTGAGATCTTCTTCAAGGATTGGGGTCCGAAGGACGCCCAGCCCATCGTGTTTCATCATGGCTGGCCGCTGTCCTCCGACGACTGGGACGCGCAGATGCTGTATTTCCTCGGCAAGGGCTTCCGCGTCGTCGCCAGCGACCGGCGCGGCCATGGCCGCTCGGCTCAGGTCAGCGAAGGCCACGACATGGACCACTACGCCGCCGATGTCTCGGCGGTGGTGGAGCATCTCGACCTGAAGAACGCGGTGCATATCGGCCATTCCACCGGCGGCGGCCAGGTGGCGCGCTATGTCGCCAAGTTCGGCGAGCCGCAGGGCCGGGTGGCCAAGGCGGTGCTGGTCTCCGCCGTTCCCCCGATCATGGCCAAGACCGAAGCCTATCCCGGCGGCCTGCCGATCGAAGTGTTCGACGGCTTCCGCTCCGCGCTCGCCGCCAACCGCGCGCAGTTCTTCCTCGATGTCGCCTCCGGCCCGTTCTATGGCTTCAACCGCGAGGGTGCGCAGGTCTCGCAGGGCGCGATCAATAATTGGTGGCGCCAGGGCATGATGGGCAGCGCCAAGGCGCATTATGAAGGCATCAAGGCCTTCTCCGAGACCGACCAGACGGAAGATCTCAAGGCCATCAGCGTGCCGGTGCTGGTGATGCATGGCGAGGACGACCAGATCGTGCCGATCGGCAACTCCGCCCATCTCTCGGTGAAGCTGGTGCAGAACGGCACGCTGAAGACCTATCCGGGCTTCCCGCACGGCATGCTCACCACCCATGCCGATGTCATCAATCCGGACCTGCTCGCCTTCATCCAGGCCTGAGCGAACCGCAGATGACGTGACGGATGAGCGGCGATGCCTTCGCGGGCATCGCCGCTTTTTCGCGTGCAGCGAGCGGGAAATGCGGGCCATACCAAAGCGCTAGAGGCTGGAACGGGCGTATAATTTTCGCCGCCGACGCACCGCCTATGCTGGGCTCATCCACTTTCCCGGCAGGCGATACGATGAGCGACGTTCACGATGCACCGGCGCTGAATCTCGGCAGTCCGCAACTCGCTCTGGCGGCGGCACGGTCGTTCGTCGCCCCGTTTCGGCCGCGCCTTCTCTTCGGGCTGCGCCTCGCCACCTCGGTCAGCCTCGCGCTGTACATCACCTATTATCTCGAACTGCAGAACTCGTTCTGGGCGGCGACCACGGCGGCCATCGTCTGCCAGCCCAATCTCGGCGCCTCGCTGCAGAAGGGCCGCTTCCGCGCCATTGGCACCATTGTCGGCGGGCTGATGATGGTGGCGATGCTGGCGGTGTTTCCACAGCAACGCGACGCGCTGCTGTTCTGCCTCGCCCTCTGGTGCGGCCTGTGCGGGGTCGCGGTGGTGTTGCTGCGCAATTTCGCCTCCTATGCGGCGGCGCTCTCCGGCATCACCGCGGTGATCATCTTCGCCGACACGCTGGCGAATCCGGACACCGCGTTCTTTCTCGCCGTCATCCGAGTCGGTGAGATCTGCATCGGTATCGCCTCGGCCGGCTTGGTGATGGTGCTGACCGATTTCGGCGCGGCGCGCCGGCAACTGGCCGGCACGCTGCGCGGCACGGCGGAGCAACTCAGGGACGGCTTCCTCGCGACCCTGCAGCAGGGAGGCGAGCCCCCCGACCTCGTGGCCAGGCGCCGCGCTCTCACGCGCAGCCTCGGCCTGCTGCACACGCAGATCGACGCCGCCATCGGCGAATCCTCCTATCTGCGCTCGCGCGCCGGCAATCTGCAGCGGATGATGGACGGGCTGGTCGGCGCGCTCGTCGGCTGGCGCAATGCCGGCGCGCATCTCACCCTTCACCGCCCGAGCCGCGCGCCGCTGCGCGCCCATCTGGTCCCGCTGCTGGAACGCCTCGACCCGGCACAGCTCGACCACGCCCCCCGGCAGCTGCGGCAGGCGGCCGAGGAGGTCGCGGCACAGCTTGACACGCTTCCGGCCCGCGACGGCGCCGGACGCATCGCGCTCGATGCCACGCGCGAGGTCGTCGACGGCCTCGCCGGCCTCGCGGACGCCATCCTCCTGCTAGGGGAACCCAACAGCCCGCGCCTCGCGCCGCCACGCCGCCCCTTCGTGATCGCCGACCCGCTGCCGGCGCTGCTGAACGGGCTGCGCGTCTTCCTCACAGTGCTGCTCACCTCGGCCTTCTGGGTGGTGTCGGCCTGGCCGAACGGCGCCTTCGCCATCGTCTTCGCCGCCGCCGGCACGCTGATCTTCGGTTCTTTCGGCGACCAGGCGCGCGCCTTCGCCAAGGATTACGCGATGGGAGCGGCCGCGATGGTGGCGCTAGGCGGCGTGCTCTATTTCGCCGTGCTGCCGGGCCTCTCGACTTTCCCCGCCCTACTGACCCTGCTGTTCCTGCTCTACGTTCCGCTCGGCGTGATGCAGGCGGGCAGCTGGCACAATGTCGCCTTTCTCGGCATGTCCATCGCTGCGCTGCCGCTGCTAGGGGTGGGCAATCCGACAAGCTACGACGCCGCCGCCTATTTCAACCTCGCTCTGGCGATCGTCACCGGCACGGTCATCGGTACGCTGTTCTTCACCATTCTGCCGATGGTCCCGCCACAGCTGCGCGCCTGCCGGCTCATCGACCTTTCGCTGCGCGACTTCCGCCGCCTCCCCCGCTCCCCCGGCGCGACCACCGCCCTGCGCTGGACCGCCCGGCTAACCCGGCGGGCCGAAGCGCTGCCGCCGCAGGCGACGCCGGAGCAGGCCGGAAGCCTTATGGCGCTGCTCGCCCTCGGGCAGGTCGTCCTGCAACTCCGGGCGCTGGCGCCGCGCTCTCTGGCGGGGCCGGCATTGACGGAGGCGCTTGACGCGCTCGCGACCGGGCGCCTCGGCACGGCACGGACGACATTGCTGACCTTGAGCCAGCGGGACGATCTCGCCGGCACACCCACGGACGGCACCTCGGCCCCGCAGCAACTGAAGGCGCGTGCCGCAGTCGAGGTGATCCTCGACACGCTCGACCTGCACGCTGCGCTGCTTGCCTCGCCGGCCAGCCGATTCCCATTGCTCTGAAAGGGCCGAACGACATGTTCAGAGAAATCGACATTCTCGGGGTCTATGTCGCCCCCTTCGCCGTGATGATGCTGGCGGCCTGGGTGGCGACCTTTCCGCTCAGCCGGATCGCCAATCATTTCAGCCTGCCGCGCCGTGTCTGGCACCCCGGCCTGTTCAACCTCTGCATCTACATCATCCTGCTTTCGCTCATCGTCCTTTCTGTGGGGCCACGGCCATGACCATGCTCACCCCGGCCGCAGAGCGGCCGTCGACCTTTCGCGCCCTGCTCTCTGTGGGGCTCACGCTCTGCGCCCTCGCCGCCGCAGGCTTGCTCGGCTGGTGGACCTGGCGGACCTATATGGATACCCCGTGGACGCGCGACGGCACGGTGCGCGCCTATGTGGTGACGGTGACCCCGCAGGTCTCCGGCCGCATCGTCGAGATGCCGGTCAAGGACGACCAGTTCGTGCACAAGGGCGATGTTCTCATGGTGATCGAGCCCGACGACTACCAGATCGCGCTGGCCAATGCCGACGCCGCCGTGACCCGGGCCAAGGCCGATCTCGACAACAAGCAGGCGCAGGCGCAGCGGCGCGCCGATCTCGATGCCCTCGCCGTGTCCAAGGAGGAGCAGCAGGCCTTTGCCGCCGCCGCCGAAATGGCGCAGGGCGCCTATCAGCAGGCACTGGCCAATCGCGACCAGGCGCGGCTCAATCTCAGCCGCACGCGGATCGTCGCGCCGGTCAATGGCTACGTCACCAATCTCCTCGTCCAGCCCGGCGACTATGCCACCAGCGGCCAGCGCGCGCTGTCGGTGGTGGACAGCGACAGCTTCTGGGTCGACGCCTATTTCGAGGAATCGGTGCTGAGTGGCGTCCATGTCGGGGATACGGCGCGGGTGGCGCTGATGGCCTATCCCGGCACGTTGAGCGGCAAGGTCACGGGCGTCGGGCGCGGCATCGCGGTGCCCAACGCGCAGCCCGACGGTTCCGGCCTCGCCACGGTGAATCCGGTCTTCACCTGGGTCCGCCTGGCCCAGCGCGTCCCTGTGCGCGTGGTACTCGATCCTGTGCCGGCCGGCATCACCCTCGTCGCCGGGCTGACGGCGACCGTCTCCATCACCGGCGACGGGTCGGGCGGCTGACGGGCCGCATGCCCGCCGTCATTGCCGGCGCGCCGGCCGCACATGTTGCAGCCCGCGCACCAGGGTGCGGCGGAGACGGGAGGCGATGCCATGCTGCGGGGCGTCGAGGATCGCCGTCTCCGACAGCAGACGGGCGGCAAGCGCGCGCGCAGGCGTCGACGGCAGGAGGGTTGCGATAGAGGCGGTCCGCGCATCGCCATAAAGCCGCGCGGCAAGATCGAGCGCGATGCCGGCCTCCAGCGCCCAGCCCCGTCGCACGGCCGTTTCGGCAAAGGCCTGCGCCGTCTGCACCTCCATCGCCCGCGCGGCCTGCAGCACGTCGACGATGAGCCGCAGCGCGTGAAATTTGTGGCCGGCGGCCGCATGAGCCACGGCGACCATGAGCCGGCCAGCCGGCGCCTCGGCGCCGCCGAAGGCGGCGAGGTCGTCCAGCGACAGGGACACGGTGCGGCGCAGCAGCGGATAATGCACGAGGTTCAGGTGAACCTCGACCAGCACATTCGGAGCCTGACGGGCGGTCCATTTGAATTCGCCATAGGCGGCCGAATGGTCGATGGTCTTGCGCGGAGCCGGCACGAAATCCAGCGCCTCGAGCGTCGCCTCGACCATCGCCCGGTCCTCGGGCTGCACCAGCATATCGATGTCGGTGAAGGGCCGGTCGGAGGCATGCGGGTAGAGCGCCGCGAAGGCGCGGCCCTTGACGATGGCGAAACGCACCTGCGCGGGCGCCAAGCCTGCGGCGATGCGGCCGGCATAATGCGTCAGCAGCAGGCCGTGGGCGGTGAGTAGTTCCAATTCCCGATGCGCCTTATCGAGCGCCACCGCGGTTTCCGCCGTCCGCATGTCGCGCAGGCGGCGCCACAGGACCGGCAGCACGAGGTGTGCTCGCGCCGCCGCCAGCAGTTGCGGCACGGCGGCGGGAGGAAGGGTCGACAGATCCGGACCCGGCCCCTCAGGGTCGGATAGGGCGAGCAGCCAGCGGGCATGAGTGGGGCAGAGCGGAGTGCGGCTCATGCCTGTGCGAGCCCCTGCCGAAGCGCCTCGCCGACATCGGCGAGATCGTCGCCCACCCGCAGCTCATAGGTGGGCGCATGGCCGACCGCCCGGCTCATGGCCACGAATCGCCTCAACTGGTGCTGGGGCACGCCGGTCGTCGCGCGATTGAGATTGTCGGCCGCAAAGCCGGAGAGAAAAACGTCGCGGGCCATCGGCTCGCAGCGCGTGCCCCCCGCCCGGCGCCCACCCAGCCAGACAAGCGCTTCCAATGGCAGCACGTGGCCGGGCGGCGCCACGCCGAGCCCGCTGATGGGCGCGAGGTCGAGCGGCTGCTCGCCGGCGGAGTCCCAGTCGCCGCCAAGGCCTGACGCAAGCGCGGGCAACAGTGCGGCCGTCGCCCGGTGGACTTTGGGACGGCGGGGAAGGCCCCATATGTCCACGCCCCGGCACCGGGACAGAGCACTGCGCCATCATCGGACATCAGGCCGAACCCCTGTTGGGCCAGAGCGAGCGCCGTTGTGGTCTTCCCCGCCCCGCTCGGCGCCGCCAGCAGAATGGCCCCGGCCCCGCCGGGCCGCACCAGAGCGGCGGCATGGACGAGCTGCTGCCCCACGCTGTCGAGCGCAGCCGCCATCATGAAGACGCCGGCCTGGCCCATCAGCAATCTCTCACTGCCGGGGGCGACCATCGCACGCCCCGTGCCACCCGCGCGATCGGCCTCGATACGCAGTTCGCTCCCGCAAAGCAGGACGAGCGCGTCGGGCGTCTCAAACAGCCGGAAAAGGGAGCCGGTTTCCATCTGCCCTTCGTGCAGCACAAGCCCCTGCGCTCCAGCGCTGTCGGGTCGACCGCGTTCCAGGCGCCATGTCGGCGGCGCGGCCCCGGCAGGGTCCCGTTCAAGCCCGTTAAGAAGGGCGCGCAGGGGTGGAAGCAGGCAGGCATCGGAACCTTCGACCACCCAGTTCTCCGCGCCAAGGGCAAAGCAGAGCCTGTGCATCAACCCACGTCCGGCAAGGAATGGATGAAGACCGTCGTCATTCCCGGGTTGGGAGGGTTGAGAACGACCTCGTCGCCGATCACGATCCAGCAATGCACCACGCCATCCGGGGCCTTCAGGCCTGCCGCGTCGACGCCGAAATGCAGGGCTGGCCGGTGGCCGGCACTGTGAAGGGCGCGGAAGGCCAGAAGCCCCTGCCGCAGGCAACGCCGGTCGCGCATCATCCACGGCCGCCGCGTCGCCGCGACCACGGCGGCGACGATCTCCGTCACCGGCAGGCCCTGCGCGTCAATGTTGCGGAGCGGGCGATTCGCGAGTGCCAGCAGACCGGCGAAGTCCCGGCCCAGCACCCGAAGCGGCAGCGAGCGCGCCTCCCACCACAGCCGTCGACGCAGCGCCTCCCGGGTCATGACGCGGAGGGCACCTGCTCTACGATGCCGTCGTCCAGAAGCTGCCGACTCAGGGCAAGCAGATCCCGCTCCAGAACATCGCGGTCCACGTCGAAACCGTCCATGAGGAGGGAGGCGATGTCGGCCAGGGTGCGCTCCCCATCCATGGCGGAGAGCAGCGCCTGCGCCGTGGTATTCGCCGAGTACAGCTGGCCACTGTCGATTCGCAGCACGACGGCGCTGTCACCGAGCGGCTGGAAGCTGGCGAGCGGGGAAACGCGAAGCACACAGTCCAATTCCAATTCGTCCTCCCCGCCAGCGTGTGGCGACACGTTGAGCGGTCTCACATGCCACGCGCGGGGCACACGCACCAGAGGCTGGGTAGTGTCGAACTGCAAATGCGAACGGGCCACCGTGCGCGTCTCCGGAGTCGGTTGACACGCTACCCCAGCAGTGATGCGTCGGGCGTCGATCCCGTTGTCCCGGTGTCAGGCGCGCCAGTCGTACCGGCAGGCTAAGGATCCGAGCGCAGGCGCTCCACGCCGCGCGTTGCCGTCTCCGCGATCACATCTCATCCCCGACGTGTCAGGCGCCGGGGATACTTCTATCCCGATTGGCACGCAGTTCCGACCGCAGATCCTGCGCGGAGTTCGCAAGCGAATGTGTTGCTTCCGCTGCGAGCGATCCCGGCCCCCCTATTTCACACCGGCGGGCCGAATGGCTGTGTCGACAATGTGACGCGAGGCACCGACTTCGCTCTGCCCACTGCTTCCCCTTTTGGGCAGCGTTGACACCCCAATTGGGCGATGACATGTGAATGATTGTTGCGATTTAATTCTAAATTGGGGTTGGGAATGAAGAAGACATATGTGTCGCCGACGGTCACGAAGACGGTTCGTTTGACCTCCGCGTCAGAACCCGTTCCGGTAGTCCCGGTGTCCGGGGCGCCGCTCGTGCCGCCGACCTGAGCGCCGGAGCGCGCGCGTTTTCGCACCGCGCTTTGTCGTCCTGCTATCAAATGGGCATCTCTGGCACGACAGGCGCCTGAGATGCCTTTTTTCTGACGAATTATTCGACCTCTGCGCCGCATCATGGGCGGCATTGGCAACGCGCGCAGTTTCGCGCCAGGGCACCGGTCCGGGGGCGCATGGCCTCCCTTTCTCGCACAGCGACGACGACGGCTGTGTCAGCAAAATCGCACTGTGTCGTCGATGTCGTGCCGCCCCGCACCTCCGCCTCAGAGATCGTTGACACCGTAATTGGCCAATGACATGTGAATGAATGTTGCGAGTTAAGTCGGAACTGGGGGAGTGAATGAAGAAACCATACGTGCCGCCAGCGGTCATGCAGACCGTTCGGCTGAGTTCAGCATCGGCGCCTGCGCCGGTTATCCCGGTGTCCGGAGTGCCGTTTGTGCCGCCGGCGCCTCCTCCTCCGCCGCCGCCGCCGTGAGGCTAGACGTGCGGGCGTAAGCGCCACGCGTGTTTGCGCTTCAGAACGTGCAGGCCCATCCTTGGCGGGATGGGCCTTTTGCTTATGCGCGTCACCTCATAGCGGCATGTACGTCTCACGGGCCGGCTGACATGGAAACGCGGACATGGCTAGGCTGCGTCTCGACTGCTATCCCCTATTCAAGGACCCGCCGCTCATCGTTCCCGGCGCCTCCGAACGCGACTGGATGGACGGCACGCCGGACCGCTTCGCCTATCGCTGCACGCCGCTCTCCATCGCCAATGCCTCCGGCTGGGAACTCATCAATCCCGTCGACCTGACCGCGAGCTGGAATGGCGGCGCCAGCCTGGAGGATATCGTCGTCCGTGCCGACGATGGCAGCGTGCCCGCCTATGCGTCGTCGCATTTCGGCTCCGGCATCCTCACCTTTCAGACCGGCTACCTCTTCCGCACCGACCCGGACTGGGTGATCTGGTGCCGCGGATCGCCCAACCGCATGAAGGCCGGTATTGCGCCGCTCGACGGCATCGTCGAGACCAACTGGGCACCCTTCACCTTCACCATGAACTGGCGCTTTCTCCAGCCCGGCAGCGTGCGCTTCGCGGCCGGAGAGCCGTTCTGCTTCTTGAGCCTCTGGCCCAGCGTGGCGCTTGAGGATGTGACGCCGCGCCTGCGCCCGCTGGCGTCCGACCCCGATCTGGAGCGGGAATATGCCAGCTGGCGGGACTCCCGCCTCGCCTTCAACCGGAAGCTGGCGCAGCAGGACCCGGAGGCGCAGACGCAGAAATGGCAGCGCTTCTACCTGCAGGGCCAGTCTCCCACCGGCAAGCTCCGGGCGACCGACGATCACCGCATCAAGCGTCGGCTGGCAGCCCCCGAGCGGGACGCCCGCTTCGGCGATCTGGCGCCGCAGGGCGTGAGCTATGTGCACGGGCAGGCGGGCGACCACGGCACGGCGCAGGCGGACGGTGCCGATCTTGATGAGACCGCCGTGTTCAAGGCCGTTGCGGCGCACACCGCCGGCGACGAGGCGACAGAGATGAACGAGACGGCGCGTAGCGCGGTCGCGCTGATGGACGGCACACGTTCCATGGCCGACATCATCGACACGCTGCTCGACGAGTTCGAGGTGGAGCGGGCGACGCTGGCGGCGGATCTGCTCCAGTTGGCTGCGGATCTGCTCGCCCGCCACGCCATTGCCCGCGTGCGCTGAAGCCCCCCTCCCCGCTCGATTGTCCGCGCCGGCAGATCATGGTATTGATGCGGACAGTGACACTGCGAACCAGGGAGGGGCGCGCATGACTATTTTGTTTCGTCGGCCCACCCCGGCTGTGATCCGGCACGGCTAGTTCGGCAGGCTGAGGAGCCGCGCTCCCCCGCCGCTCCATCACCTATTTCCCGCTCTGAACTGATTTCCGTTCGCAGGAGAGGCGCGCCTGTCGCGCCTGCATTTCCCATGTCATTCCCGATTGAACGCGGCAGCGACGCGCTGCGCAATGTGCTCGCCTTCACCTTCCGTCACTGGGCGCGCCGCTGGCCCATGGCGGCCGGCATCGGTGTGGCCATCGTGCTGGCAACGCTGACCGAGATTTTCGTGCCGCTCTATGCCGGCCGGCTGATCGACGCCCTCACCGCCGGCAAGAGCGAGGCGCCCGCCGCGCTGCATGCCTTTGTCATGATGGCGGGGCTCGGCCTCGTCATGGTGCTGCTGCGCCATCTCGCCTGGTGGGGCGTGGTACCGCTGACGCTGGGCATCATGTCGGATGTGGTGCGCGAGGCCTTCCACCGCGTGCAGCGCTTTTCCAGCGACTGGCACGCCAACAGCTTCGCCGGCTCCACCGTGCGCAAGATCACTCGCGGCATGTGGGCGCTCGACGTCATCAACGACGTGCTTCTGCTCTCGCTGCTGCCCTCCGTAGTGGTTTTGACTGGCACGGTGCTGCTGCTGATGCTGCACTGGCCGGTGATGGGGCTGGTGATGGCGGCGGGCGCGCTGGCCTATGGCGCGCTCACCGTCCTGCTGGCGACCCGCGTCGTCGCGCCGGCGGCGCGGCTATCCAACGCCTGGGACACCCGCATTGGTGGCATCCTCTCCGACACGCTCGGCGCCAACCAGGTGGTGAAGGCGTTCGGCGCCGAGGCGCGCGAGGACGAGCGGCTCGGCGCCGTGGTCACGCGCTGGCGCCGGCGGGTGCGGCGCACCTGGATGCTGTCGACCTGGAGCGCCAGCAGCGAGTTCGCCCTGCTCTGGCTGGTGCGCACCACTGTCACCGCCACGGCGCTGTGGCTGTGGTGGCAGGGGCGCGCCACGCCGGGCGACGTGACCTATGTGCTCACCACCTATTTCGTGCTGCACGGCTATCTCCGCGAGATCGGCCAGCATGTGCACAATCTCCAGCGGGCAGTGAACGACATGGAGGAGATGGTCGACCTGCACGCCCTCACGGCCGGGGTCGCCGACCGCGACGCGGCGCAGCCCCTGGCGGTGCGCGGCGGCGAGGTGCGCTTCGAGAACGTCACCTTCCATTATGGACGGCACGCCGCGCCGCTGTTCGACGGGCTGGATGTGGTGATCCCCGCGGGGCAACGCGTGGGCCTTGTCGGCCCGTCCGGCTCGGGCAAGACCACCTTCGTCAAGCTGCTGCAGCGGCTCTACGATGTCACCGGCGGCCGGGTGGCGATTGACGGGCACGATGTGCGCGAGGTGGCGCAGGCCTCTCTGCGCCAGCAGATCGCCATCGTGCAGCAAGAGCCGATCCTGTTCCACCGCACGCTGGCGGAGAACATCGCCTATGCCCGGCCCGGCGCCACCGAAGCGGAGATCGAGCGCGCGGCGCGACTCGCCAATGCGCATGATTTCATCGTGCGACTGCCGAAGGGCTATCGCACGCTGGTCGGCGAACGGGGCGTGAAGCTCTCCGGCGGCGAGCGCCAGCGCGTGGCGATCGCCCGCGCCTTCCTGGCCGACGCGCCGATCCTCATTCTGGACGAGGCGACCTCCAGCCTCGATTCGGAATCGGAAGCGGCGATCCAGCAGGCGATGGAGCGGCTGATGCAGGGGCGCACCGCCATCGTCATCGCGCACCGGCTTTCCACGGTGCGGGCGATGGACCGCATCCTGGTCTTCGAACATGGCCGCATTCTTGAGGATGGACGGCATGACGATCTGCTGGCGCGTCGGGGCGGTCGCTACCGGCGCCTTTTCGAACGGCAATCGGACGGAATGGCGCAGATCGCGGAAACGCAGGCGGGATGAGCGGCGGTTAGCGGAAGAACCATGCCCCCCCGCCGGCCCCGACTGCCGCCATTACGCAGGCGGAAAGGAGGGCCGGCGGGGACACGGGTGACAGGCTCCTGCTTTCCAGCTGGAGCCTGTTCCGGTTTCGCGGAGTAGCCTTTAGGGTCAGCGCCGCTATGCGCCGTCTGAGTTCCGCGAGCCAGCGTCGGCCTGGCGGGACAACGAACGCCGAGCGGAAGGCTCTCCGCGCCGGCGCCCTAGGCGAGGGCCGTTCAACCGCCCGCCCTCGGCGACGGCGTCAGAGCGAGAGACTTCGAGGCCGGCGAGATAGAGGCGCGCTTTTGTGGCTCGCAGTCTGGAACAGACCCCCGTCAATCGAGACCAGCCTGATCGCCCGGGTCACTGGAGCTAGCTCTGGCTCCGGCGGCGTTGTGGGGCGGGTCGGTACGCTTGCGCGTCTCGATCATGGCTGCGCCTGAAGAGACAGGAAGGGCACCGTTGAGCCGGGCGGCATGGTGGCCGGCAGCTTTCCGTCCCACTTCTCGGCCGTGGTGAGCGGCACAAGGTGGGGGTTGTCGCGCACGGCGTCCCCCTTGGCGCGGATGGCGAGCGCTTCGGCCTCGCCACGAAGGCGTATGGCGTCAGCTTCCGCCTGGGCGGCGGCGCGAACGGCGTCGGCGGAGGCGTGAGCCTGCGTCACGACGATCTCGGCCTGCACCTTCTCGCGCTCGGCATTCTGGCGGAGCTTCTGAACCTCGACTTCTGCCAGCATGCGCTGCTCGATTGACTTCTCGTAGGCGTCGCTGAAATCGATGTTTTCGATCTGGACGGCCTCGATGGTTACGGGCGCATCGAGCGAGCGGATGCCTTCGTGCACGGCGGCAGCTATGTCCGCATTCAGACGGGTTCGCTCCTGAATGGCGGTCACGGCATTGTAGCGGCCGAAGACATTCTTGACCTGCTCTTTGACCTTGGGTGTGATGATGCGATCCGCGACACGCTGGGTGTCGCCGAAGCGGCTGTAGAGATCCGCCACCTCGGTCGAAGGCACCCGATAGATGACCGACAGATCGATTTCGGCCGGCTGCTGATCTCGGGAATAGGCGGGCAGCTGCTCGTATTTGATGACCTGTGTTTCAAGCGGCACCGTAACGACACTGTCCACCAGTGGCAGCTTGAAATGCAGGCCCGGCGCTGCCTCGCCGATAAAGGCGCCATTACGCAGGATGACGCCACGCTCGCGCTGATCGATCGTATACCAACCGCCCAACAATAGGGTGAGGCCGAGCAAGAGCGCGATGCCGCCTGTGACGAGGGAGACGACGCGGGTCATTCGGTTTCTCCTTTACGCTTGGCATCGAACCATGACGTAGGACCACGGGCGATCAGCAGGGCTACCACGAGGGCACCGATGAAGGTAAGGGCCGCCATCGTTAGACCCTCATCGGCCTAGGGACGCAGAGCGCGTCGGCGGCTTCGGCGGGGCGGAAGAGGGTGTGGGAACCGGGATCGGCGAGCTTTCTTTTCGCGAATGCCTGCCGTGCCGAGAATGCAGCTCTTTGATTTTAAAGAGATTGTTGGCTGGGGCGGGAGGATTCGAACCTCCGCATGGGGGAATCAAAATCCCCTGCCTTACCGCTTGGCGACGCCCCAATGGTCGCGCCGCTATCGGCGCGTTCCGTGGGGGCGGACATAGCCACAGCTTGACGCCGCTTTCAACCTCGACGCATCCGCCGGCCACAACAGGCTTATCCACTGCTCGCTGTGCAAGTGGTGGTGGGGCCCTTGCCGGGCGGCTCATTGCCATGTTACAGGCTGCGCGCCGCGGCGGAGTGTAGCGCAGCCTGGTAGCGCACCTCGTTCGGGACGAGGGGGTCGCAGGTTCAAATCCTGCCACTCCGACCACGCGGACCCGAGACATATCAATGTCTTGGGACATGGGCGCACCAGGGCCCTTGAGAGACGCGCTCCCAAGAGCGCAGAGAAACCTAAGCCCTTATTCGAGGTCGTCCGGCACGAGGCCGTAACGCACGATCTCGACCGCCGGCTGAAAATCCCCGGTATTCGGATCCCCCGTCCGCGAAAAAGCGACCACGCCGGCCTTCTGGCCCTTGAGCGCGCGTGCCATGGCTTCCGCCTGCCCCCGGCTCTGCGCCTCGCGCGGCTCTTCGGGGATGAGGTCGCCTTCCTCATTGGCGACGAAGGACAGCACGACATAGTAGGTGGTGGACATTTGGTGGGACCCCTCGCTGCGGAACGGACGCTGACAGATCAAGCCGAGGCGCCCAGCGGCGCACCTGAAGCGCGCTTGCCCGTTGCGACACGCCGAAGGGGGCCTTCAAGGCCCCCAGCCGCCTCACCACCCGCGCCTCTTCCGCCCTCGTGAACGCTCTGGCCGCGCGGGTCAAGCGCGCATGAGGCGGGGACGGCACCCGGCCCGTCCGGGGCCGCAGCGTGTGCGGCCCCGCTTCCGGCCGAACCTTCAGCCCGCACGCAGGTTCTGGACGAACTCGGCGACTTCGCGCTGCAGGTCGCCAGCGCGCGAGGACAGCGACGTCGACAGCGAGGAGAGCTGGGTCGACGCTGCGCCCGTCATCTCGGCTGAGCGACCGACGCCGGCCATGTTGTCGTTCACGGCGCCGGTACCGCTGGCCGCCATATGCGTGTTGCTGGCGATCTCGCGGGTGGCGGCGGCCTGCTCTTCCACCGCCGTGGCGATGGCGGTGGTGACGTCGCGGATCTGCGTGATGGTACCGACGATCCTCTCGATCGAGCCGACGGTGCGGCTGGTCGATTGCTGGATGCCCTGCACCTTCACGCCGATTTCCTGTGTCGCACGGGCGGTCTGCTCGGCGAGTTGCTTGACCTCCTGTGCCACCACCGCGAAGCCGCGGCCCGCCTCGCCCGCCCGGGCCGCCTCGATCGTGGCGTTGAGCGCGAGAAGGTTGGTCTGGGCGGCGATGTCGGTGATGAGGTTAACGACTTCGCCGATCTTGCTGGCGGCTTCGGACAGCTCGCGGATCTCGCCGGCGGCGCGGGTGACTTCGTCCGAGCCGGACGCCGCGAAGGCGGCGGCCTGCGTGACCTGGGAGCCGATTTCGCTGATGGACGAGCTCATCTCCTCCGTCGCGCTGGCCACCGTCTGCACATTGGTAGAGGCTTCCGCCGCCGCATTGGTCACCGCCACGGCCTGGCGCGAGGTTTCCTCGGCCGTGTCCGAGAGGTTGCGCGCCGCCACCGACACCTCGCTGGAGGAGGAAGCGACCTGATTGACGATGCTTTCCATATTGGCGACGAAGGATTGCGCCAGCCGGTCGCGCCGGGCCATCGCCGCACGCTCGGCTTCGGCGCGGGCGGTCGCCTCGCGACGGGCGGCTTCGGCCTGGGCGAGGCTGTCGCGGAAAGCGAGCAGCGCGTTGCTCATGGCACCGATCTCGTCCTTGCGCTCGGTGTAATCGACAGCGGTGGCGAAGTCGCCGCCGCGAATGCGCTCCATGCTGGTCACCGTCGCCCGGATCGGCAACGCGATCAGCTTGTTGAGAGTGAAGGCCGCGCCGGCGCCGATGAGAACGATGACCAACACCGACACCCCGACGGCGATCATGATCATCCACTCGGCCGCGCGCATGTCATCCTGGCGGACGGTGAGCAAGGACGCCTCGGCTTGGCTCAACTCGGCGACAAGGCCACGGATCTTGTCGAAATAGGCCTTGCCCTTGCCGGCATATTCCACCTCGCGGGCGGCCTCAACCTGCCCCGCCTTCATGAGATTGACGGCATAGGCCGACACATCGCGCTGCCAGGCCTCGACCTGCTGGCGGATGGCATCGAGCCGCTGCTGCTGGACGGGATTGTCGCTGGTCAGCGACTTCGCTTCCTTCCAGTTGGTGACAAAAGCGCTTTCACCGGCCCGGAGCGGATCGAGATTGCCATCCTTGCCGGTGATGAGATAACCGCGGAGGCCGGTTTCCTGATCGACCATAGCGGCCAGCATCGCGTCGACACGGTCCAGCACCTCATAAGTGTGGACGGTCCAGCCGACATTCTGGCTGACCGTCGTTTCGGCCTTCAGGATAACTCCGCCGGTGACGAGGCTGGCAATGAGGACAAGCCCAAATGCCAGCATGATCTTGGTGCGGATCGCGAGGTTCTTCACGTTCATTCGAGGTCTCCGGCTCTGGGGCCATGACGAGCGGCCGCTTGTCGGCCGTCCGGGGAGTGGGCTGGATGCTGATGCGGACAGTGGGAGGCGATGCGGCGAGGCGGGAGCCAGCATGCAATGGCGCTCACACCTCGCCCCCTTCCCAAAGGTCGACCGCAAGGCTTGCGCGGGCCTGACGCGTCGTCGGTGGTGATGTCTCGCCCGTGCAAGCACCGACGCTGGGCAGGACGCTCGGACGGAGCGACCGCAGCGTCTGGACACGGCGCGGTTCTTCACCATATGCGGCTGATGAGCCAACTGCCCTGGTGCCGCGCGTGAGCGCACCTTCCCCGCTTTTTCAGCCCCTGCCCGCGCCGCTGACCCGCGACGGCCGCGCGCGGCTCGTGGGTATCGAGATCGAATTCACCCGCCTGTCCGAGCACGGGGCGGCGCAGTGCCTCAGCGCCGTCATCGGCGGCACGGTGGAGGAGGAAGACCCGCACGCCTTCCAACTCAGGGGTTCACGGCTCGGCGATCTCGGCATCGAACTCGACGTGCGCCATGTCCATCCCGGACGCGAGGGTCCGGGTCGGCGACTGGGGCCGCTCTCGCTCTGGCTCGGCGCGGTGGTGAGCCCGCTCGTGCCGCGCGAACTCATCACCGGGCCCTTGCCGGTGGAGAGGCTCTGCGAATTGGATGGGGTGGTTCAGGCGCTGCGCGCAGCAGGAGCGGGGGGTGAAGCGGTGATCCTCACCGATTCGCTCGGCCTGCATTTCAACGTCATGCCGGAAGCCACCGATGCCGGGACGCTGCTGCGGCTGCTGCAGGCCTATCTGGTGAGCGAGCCGGCCTTGCGCCAAGCGACACTGACGAGCCGGCTGATGCGCTTACACGCGCCGCCGCCCTACCCCGCTGACTATATCAGGCGGGTCCTTTCAGCCGACTACCGGCCCGACCTCGCCACGCTCTGCGCCGACTATGTCGCGGCCAATCCAACGCGCAAGCGCTCGCTGGATCTGCTGCCGCTGTTCCTGGAGCTGTTCCCGGCCATCGGGCACCGCATCAGCGGCAAGGTGAAGCCGCGGGCCGTGCTGCATTACCGGCTGCCGCTGGCCTATGTCGGCCGGCCGGGCTGGAGCCTGGCCGCCGACTGGAATCGCTGGGTTGCGGTGGAGGCGCTGGCCGCTGATCCCGGCCGGCTCGCCGAGGCGTGCCGGCAGGCCCTTCGATAGGCTTGCGGATCGCTGCCGTTCAGCTGGCGATCGCCACCGGGAGCGGCCCGCGCCCGCCGCGACCCAAGGCGCGGGGATTGAGGCGCTTCTCGGCGAGCAGGCGCAGCATGTCGGCGACGCGCTGGTGATGGGCCAGCCCGGCCTGCAGCAGGCGGCAGCAATCCGTCCGGCCGACGCCCGCCAGGCTGGCAATGAGGCCGGCATAGCGCGCGGCGGTATAGGCCGCAGCCGCCTGCACGGCGCCGGCGATGGCGATGTCGAGCACATGATCGTCGTCGATCTCGCCGGCCAACTCTTCCGCGCTGATGAAGATGCCGTCGATCGCTGGGGATTCCGCGACATGCGGGCGGCAGTCGCGGCGGCGGCAGACTTCCTCGATCTGCGCGATATTACTGGTGCTGGCGGCAAGGCCGTCTTCGAGATCGCGGCGCAGCGCCGGATCGGAAACCTTGCCGGCCAGCGCCGCGAGCGTCTTGGCAATCCGGCGCTCGGTGTAGAGAAGCTCGCCGAGCCCCTGGATGAGGAGATCGTCAAGCGACCTTATGTCTTTTGAGAGCAGTCCCACGGCACATCCTCCCGCCTTTTGGCTGATGGACCAGCATCGCCGGTCGAGCGCCAAACGCGGGTGCGGGGTGGAAGTTCCGGGCGTCTCAACCGAAAGTATCAGGCGGGGGCGAAGGTGCCGTCCGGACCCAGCCGCTCCAGAACGCCGGTGGCAACGGCGAAATAGGCGCCTTGCAGGGCCAGCCGCCCATCGTCGAGCCGCTCCCGTACCCAGGGGAAGGTCGCGAGATTGCGCAGGGAAAGCTTGACGCACTGATACTCGACAATGGTCCGCCGCTCCGCCGGATCGTCGCTGAGATTGAGGGCGATGTCGCGCGCCGGCCCGCCGATGCGGATCCAATCGGGCAGAAAATCCTGCGCCTGCGGCGGGGCCCCGTCGATCAGCGCCCCGGCGCCGCCGCACAGCGCATGGCCGAGCACGACGATCTCCCGCACCTCAAGCACGCGGACGGCGAACTCAATGGCGGCGCTGGTGCCGTGGTGCTGGTGATCCGGCGTCGAATAGGCCGGCACCAGATTGGCAACGTTGCGCACGACGAACAATTCGCCCGGCCCGGCGTCGAAGATCATGGACGGGTCGACGCGGCTGTCGGAACAGGCGATGACCAGCGTCTGTGGTTTCTGCCCCAGAGCCGCGAGCCGTTCAAAAAGCGCCTTGCGCTCCGGCCAGCCGGTGGCACGGAAGCGGTGATAGCCGTCGAGCAGTTTGTCCATCCCTCACCCTTGCGATAGGCAGTCCGCGCAGTAGCTGAATAGACGTGCCGGGGCCGGCGTGCAAACGCAATGCCCCAAGAGGCACAGCGCGGCAGCCGGAGGCTCAGCATGGCGGACGACATTCCCTTCGAGCGGCGCTTCACCGCCGTGCCGGGCGTTGTGGAAGAGGTGGCGCCGGGCGTGCGCCGCGTGCTTGCCCCCAATCCCGGGCCGTTCACCTTCACCGGCACCTGCACCTATATCGTCGGACGCAGCGAGGTGGCGGTCATCGACCCCGGGCCGGACGACGCCTCGCATGTCACCGCCGTGCTAGCGGCGGTGGAGGCGGAGACGGTGACGCATCTCTTCCTCACCCACACCCATCGCGACCATAGCGGGGCGCTGGCGGCGCTGCAGGCGGCGACGGGTGCGCCGACCTATGCCGAAGGCCCGCATCGCGCCGCCCGCCCGCTGCACGCGCAGGAGATCGGCACGCTCGACGCGGCCGGCGACCGGGGCTTTCTCCCCGATGTGGCGCTGGCCGACGGCGCACGGGTGGAAGGCGCCGGCTGGACGCTCGCCGCGCTGGCCACGCCGGGCCACACCGCCAATCACATGGCCTTCGTGCTGGAACAGGCCGCGGCGATCTTTGTCGGCGACCATGTGATGGGCTGGTCGACCACGGTGGTGGCGCCGCCGGACGGTTCGATGAACGACTATATGCACTCGCTGCGGCGGCTGGGGGAGCGGCCGGAGACGCTCTATTTCCCAGGCCATGGCGGCGTCATCACCCAGGGGCCGGCTTTCGTCGAGCGCTTCCTGCGCCACCGGCTGGCGCGCGAAACCGCCATCCTGCGGGCGCTGGAGCGGGGGCCGCGCGCCATCCCGGACATTGTGCGGGCGATCTATTTCGGCCTCGATCCCCGGCTCGCCGGCGCGGCGGGGCTCTCCACCCTGGCGCATCTCGAAGATTTGGTGGAACGCGGCGACGTGCTGACCGACGGCCCGGCTGTGCTCGCCGGCCTCTACCGACTGCCCTGAGCCGCCAAGGCGTCAGCGGCGCAGCGGTCGGCCCTGCTGGTCGGCGAGTTCTGCGAAAAGCTGGGAAATGCGCCGTGCATTGGAGCCGAAATCGGCGTCGCCGCTGCGCGCGGCGGAGCGGATATCGACCCGCGTGCCCGTGGCGATGGGGCGGATGCGGATGACGAGATCGTCGCGCAGGCCAAAGGGCAGGCTGCGCGCCACCGCTTCCAGCCGTCCGTCGCGCCCGTCGCGCGGCGGCACCGCCTCGACCACCAGCCATTTGTGCCGCTTCGCCAGCGCCAGCAGGCCGCGGTAGATTTCCTCCGGCGGCGCGTCGAAGCTCATTGGCTTGATGCCGGGATAAAGGTCCAGTTGCAGTGCCGCCATGCGGTCGCCGGGATAGGCGAGGCTGTTGGCGGCGCGCGAGCGCACCGTGCCGAGGGTGACGAAGGACGGCGGGTCCTCGGTGTCGGTGGTCACGTCCGGCAGGTTGCGCACACCCATGCCGAGCGCGGCAACGGTCGCTGTCGGCATGATCAGCACCAGCGCGAGCGCCGCCGCGCCGATCACCCGCCACAGCCCTTTCAGCCCGTCGTTCCAGATCACCACGAAGCCCGCCAGCGCAAGCACCAGCGCGAGCACCGCCACGGCGACGCCAGCCAGCACGGTGTAGAGCGCGCTGCGGAAATCCAAGGTCTCGGTGGCAAACAGCGCGGCGCCGATGAAGGTGACGGGGAAGGCGAAGATGGCGGCGCGCAGGCTCCATACGGCGAGCCGCGACATACGTTCCTCGATGTAGAGCCTCCGGCGGATCATCGCTGCCCCTCCCCCGCCCGTCTCAGGCCACCGCCGGCCCGGCCGCGTGCGCACCGAGGAACAGCGCGGCCAGATCCTCCACCGAATCGACCACCAGATCGGCCTCATGCGCGAAGTCGTCCACCGGCGCGGGCCCGCAGCGCACAAGGATCGCCATCGCCCCCGCCGCCCGCGCTGTCTCAAGATCGTGCCGGGTGTCGCCGACCAGCGCGATGGCGGAAGCCGGCAGGCCGGTGAGCGCGGCGAAGGCGTCGATCATGCCGGGGTTGGGCTTCGAGCCATAACCCGAATCATGCCCATACACCGCGCTGAGATAGGGCGAGAGGCCGAGCCGATCGGCCTGCAGCCGCGCATTGGGCTCCGCGTCATTGGTGGCGATGCCGAGGGGCAACCCCACCGCATGCAGCCGTGCCAGCGTGTCGGCAGGACGGCCGATGGGGGTGAGGTAGCGCGCGCCTTCCTCGCAGAACAGGTGATCGACCTGTTCATAGAAGGCTGCATCGGCTGCCCGCGCCAGAATGTCGGCCCAGAGCGGCCCATATTGGCGCGAGGACCCGGCGATGAGCGGCGAGGTCTGAAGGAAGCGCCGCTCCTCGGCGACATAATGGCTCGCGTCGAACAGCCGTTCCAGCGTCGGGCCCTCTTCACCGGCCAGACGCCGCATCACCGCACCGGCGGCCGGTCCCCAGGTGTGGTCGAAGTCGACAAGAGTACCATCCTTGTCGAACAGAATGCCGCGAGGAGCGTTCACAGTCTGTCGCAATCCAGTTCGTCCGGGCAGGCAAGCCGACAATGGAGGCCTGATAGCATGGATTTTCCCCGGCTCCCATCCGCTCCCCGCAGCGCCCTGTCCAGCCTCGCAGGGCTCGCCCTGCTGGCCGTCGGCGCCGCGCCACTGGCCGCCGAGCCGGTGCAGGAACTCAAGCGCTCGATTGACGAGGCCGGCACGGCGGTCAATCGCCAGCTCGGTGACTGGCTGGGGGTGGCACCGGACCGGCCGGCCCGCGCGCGCAACGCGACGCGACCCAAGGCGCCGGCGATTCCCCTGCCGCCGCCGCGCCCGCAGGACATCGCCGCCGAGCCCCCGGCGTCGACGCCTGAGGCCAACCCGGAGATTGCCGAGCCCTTGGCCCCGGTGGCGGTGGCGCCCGCCTCACCCCCGCGCGATCCCCGCCCAGAGCGAGGCGGCGCGCCGACGGAGCCTGCACCCACCGCCGAGACAGCGGCGGCGATACCCGCGCCGGCAGAGCCGCCCGTCCCGGAATCCCCAACTGCCGCGCCCGAGCCACCGGCGGAGAAGGCGGCGACGGACGAGGCGACGGTAGGGACGGCTCCCGTTCCCCTGCCCCCGCCATCTCCCGAGCCGCGCCTTGCCGCCCTGCCGCCGCCGGCTCCAGCCGCGCCGACGGCCGCCCCCGAGCCGTCGGCAACCGCGCCGGAGCCCACTATCTGCCCGGAACTCTCGAACGAATCGCTCGGCGTGTTCACGCCCGTAGCAGTGACCGCCACCAACACCGCCTGCACGGTGGACCGGGGCGTTTCCCTCTCGGCCGTACGGATGAAGGACGGGCGGCTGGTGAAGCTGGAGCCGGCGGCGACGCTGCGCTGCGAAATGGCTGCCGCCGTGGCGCACTGGGTCCGCGACGGAATCGAGCCTGCGGTGGCAACGCTCGGCGCGCCGCTCGACACGGTGCTCGTCGCCGGCTCGCAGCAATGCCGCCCGCGCAACCGTGTTGTCGGCGCCCGCACCAGCGAGCACGGGCGCGGCAATGCGATGGACACGCGGGGCTATGTGCTGAAAGACGGGCGGCGCTTCGTCATCGGCACGCCGGCGCCCGGCAGCGGCGACTCGGCCATGCCCGTGGCCTTCCAGGAACGGATCAAGGCCAGCGCCTGCGCCGACTTCACCACCATCCTCGGCCCCGGCTCGGACGGCTATCACGAGCAGCATCTGCATGTGGATCGGGCCGAGCGGCGTAGCGGGGCCGTGCTTTGCCAATGGGCGGTGGCCGAAACGACGGCCAAGGTCCCGAGCCCGCCGCGCAAGCCGGACGCGCCCGCCGCGACGGACGCTACGGAAGGGGCGGATGAGGAGGCGTCGCCCGCTGCCAACGGGCGCGAAAACCCCGGCACAAGTCAATAGGTCGGGGGTTCCGACCAAGGGCCGGCTTCCGGCGCGCGCGTCGCCGCTCTAGGGTGGGGCCGGTTCCACCCGGCCGGCGGAGTAGCTGCCATGCTTACCAATCTTCAGGCTCGCGACGTCGAGACGCTGATTCATCCCTATACCAACCTTGTCGCCGTGCGCGAGACCGGGCCGCTGATCCTGGAGCGCGGCAAGGGCGTGTGGGTGCACGATGTCGACGGCAAGCCCTATCTTGAAGGCATGGCCGGTCTCTGGTGCACGGCGCTCGGCTACGGCAATGAAGAACTTGTCGAGGCGGCGGCGACGCAGATGCGCAAACTGCCCTTCACCCACATTTTCGGCGGCAAAAGCCACGACCCCGCGATCGAACTGGCGGAAAAGCTCAAGGAGATCGCCCCCGTGCCGATCTCCAAGGTGTTCTTCACCTCGTCCGGCTCCGAGGCGAACGACACCCAGATGAAGCTGGTCTGGTACATGAACAATGCGCTCGGCCGGCCGAAGAAGAAGAAGATCATCGCCCGCATGCGCGGCTATCACGGCGTCACCATCGCCTCCGCCTCGCTGACCGGCCTCGCCGGCAACCATAATGATTTCGACCTGCCGATTGCTGGCGTGCGCCACACAACTGCGCCGCACCATTATCGTCTGGCCGAGCCGGGCGAGAGCGAGGCGGACTTCGCCACCCGCCTCGCCGCCGATCTCGAAGCCCTCATCATCGCCGAGGGACCGGAGACGGTCGCCGCCTTCATCGCCGAGCCGGTCATGGGCGCGGGCGGGGTGATCGTGCCGCCGGCGACCTACTACCCGAAGATTCAGGCCGTGCTGAAAAAGTACGACGTGTTCTTCATCGGCGACGAGGTCATCACCGGCTTCGGCCGTCTCGGCACCGCCTTCGGCAGCGAAGCGATGGAGATGCGGCCCGATTCGATCTCGGTCGCCAAGGCTCTGTCTTCGGCGTACCAGCCGATCGGCGCGGTGATGGTGCCCGAACTGATGTATGAGGCGATGCTCACCGAGAGCAGCAAGCTCGGCAGCTTCGGCCATGGCTACACCTATTCCGGTCACCCGGTGGCCGCGGCCGTGGCGGTGAAGACGCTGGAAATCTACGAGCGCGAGAGCATTTTCGAGCGGGTGCGGGCGAAGATCCCGCAGTTCGACGCGCGCCGTGCCGCGCTGGAAGATCACCCGCTGGTGGGCGAGGCGCGCGGCAAGGGTCTGGTGGGCGCCGTCGAATTGGTGGCGGACAAGAAGACCAAGCGCCAGTTCGACCCCAAGCTCGGCATGGCGGCCAAATGCGTCGCGTTCTGCCAGCAGGAAGGGCTGATCCTGCGCAACGTGTTCGGCGACGCCGTCACCATCTGCCCGCCGCTGGTCATCTCCCCGGCGGAGATCGACGAATTGTTCGACCGCCTCACCCGCGCGCTCGACAAGACGCTGGACTACGCCGTGCGCGAGAACCTGCTGGCGGCCTGACGTAACGCGGCCCCGGCCGAGCGCCGGGGCCCTGCCCTTCCCGATGCAATGGCGGGCGGTAAGCTCCTCAAGCACCGCACCGACAAACAAAAAGGGCGCTGCCAGCGGCAGCGCCCTTTTCATGTGAACCCATCGCGTTCGTCAGAGAACGACGACGTTCGCGCCCTGCGGCACGCGGGTATAGAGGTCGATCACGTCCTCGTTGAGCATGCGGATGCAGCCCGAGGAAATGGCCCAGCCGATGTATTCCGGCTGGTTGGTGCCGTGGATGCGGAACAGCGTGTCCTTGTTGCCCTGGTAGAGATAGAGGGCGCGGGCACCCATCGGATTGTGCGGGCCCGGACCGACGAAGTTCGGAATGCCGGCGAGGCGCTGCTTGATTTCCGGGGTCGGGGTCCAGGTCGGCCATTCGGCCTTGCGGCCCACCTTGGCTTCACCCTTGAAGGCGAGGCCTTCTTCGCCGACGGTCACGCCGTAGCGGATCGCCTTGCCGTTGTCCTCGACCAGATAGAGGAACTTCTTGTCGGTATCGACGACGATCGTGCCTGGCTTCTCGGTGCCGGCGTAGTCGACGATCGCGCGCTGATACATCTCCGGCGGCTGAACCTTCTTGTAGGGTGCGTCCGCCAGCAACTTCTTGTCCCGCGGCGTCAGCGACGCCTCAGGAGCCGGCTGCCGCTGCGCATTGCTGCACGCCGCCAGAAGAACCGCCAACAGGACCACCGCCGCCCCGCGCAAAACCATATCCAAAGCTCCGAATCCCGCCACGCGCCATGCGCGTCAAATCGCTCGCTGTCCGTCGATTAACCCATGTAGGACCCGCCTTGAAGGGGCCACATGACTGCCACCGGTTCGTCGCCATAAGTTGTTGCGGAAAAACATCACTTCCGTTGGAAGAGGTCCAAAATGCCGGGATGAAGCCGGCTAAGCGCCAAGAGGCCTTATCTCCGACCGCGACTTTGCATATTTTTGACGCAGTCGACGCCCACTTCGTCGGCATCCGCCCCGCAACGGCGGGAAGTTCAACCTGGAGAGTGTCATGTCTACCGACGAAGAAAGCCCGGCCCAACAGAGCCGCGCTCCCGAATCCCGACCGAGCGAACGCTGGGACCGCGCGGAACAGAGCGCACATTGGCGCGAGATCGGCATTTCCGCGGTTGCCGCTGCGGCCCGCTACGCCTCCTCCAAGAAGACGGTATCCGATGCCCCCGTTTCGGGCGCGGCGCGGACCGATGATGCGGAAGCCAAAATCGTCACGCTTCGCGACGTAGAATATTTCGCGGCCTGAGGCCGCCTCTTCCCCCAGAGACGCTGAACGACGAACCGCCCTCTCCGGGCTGCGCAGATGCGCGCCCGGCTCGGACAGGCTCGCCTGATTCGCGCCGCGATGACGGCTATGGTGCGGCCCTGCGCCTTTCGCGGAGGGCCGGCTGGCATCTATTTGCGATCCAGAGCATGGTCGGCGCCGCCGCGACCGTGCCGGAGGAGCCATGATCACCGCCTATTGCGTCCGTGACGGACTGCTCGCCCCTGTTTCCGTACGGACCGTGGATGACATGCCGGCGGACGCCGTCTGGGTCGACCTGTTCCGCCCCTGCGAGGGCGAGGACCGGATCATCGAGCAGGCGCTCGGCCTTTCCGTGCCCACGCGGGAGGAAATGGTCGAGATCGAGCCGTCGAGCCGCCTGCGGGTGGAGAACGGCGCGCGCTACATGACCGGCGCCATCGTCTGCAACAGCGACGGCGAACGCCCTTCCCTAGCCGAAATCTCGTTCATCCTCGCCGGCAACCGGCTCACCACCGTGCGCTATGACGAGCCGACGCCGTTCCGCCTCGTCGTGGCCAAGCTTGATCGCGCATGCCCGCCCGGCACGCGCGGCGACCGGCTGCTGCTGATCATGCTCGACACTATCATCGACCGCGCCGCCGACATCATCGAGCGCCTGTCGAGCGATATCGACGCCGTGTCGCGCCAGGTGTTCGAGGAGGCGACGGACCGGCCGAGCGACAGCCGGCGCTTCCGCACCATATTGAAACTATTGGGGCGGCGCGGCGATCTGGCCTCCAAGGTGCGCGAGAGCCTCGTGTCGATGGGCCGCCTCGTCACCTTCCTGTCCACCGAGGGCGAGGCGCAGCGATTCGACAAGGAGCAGCGCGCGCTCTTGAAAAGCATGCAGCGCGACGTCGGCTCGCTGAACGACCACGTTTCCTATCTCGGCAACAAGATCACCTTCCTGCTCGACGCCACGCTCGGTATGGTCGGCATCGAGCAGAACAACATCATCAAGATTTTCGCGGTGCTCTCGGTGGTGCTGATGCCGCCGACGCTGATCGCCTCCGTCTACGGCATGAACTTCCAGCACATGCCGGAGCTGGATGAGCGCTGGGGCTACCCGCTGGCGCTGGCGGGGATGCTCGCGGCGGCGGTGGTGCCGTATCTGTTCTTCAAGTGGAAGCGCTGGCTGTAGCGCCGTCATCCCGGACAGGCGAGCGCCTTCCGGGATGACGCGATGTCCGGCACGGCTCAGACGTGCTGGCCGCCATTGATGTGGATTTCCGCGCCGTTCAGATAGGACGAGGTCTCGGTGCACAGCACATAGATGATCTTGGCCACCTCGTCGGGCGTGCCGAGCCGCTGCATGGGGATCTGCTCCACCAGCTTCTCCGTGCCGGGCGAGAGGATCGAGGTGTCGATCTCGCCGGGAGCGATGGCGTTGACCCGCACCCCGAGCGGGCCGAAATCAGCCGCCATTTCGCGCGTCAGGCCGGCCAGCGCCGCCTTGGAGGTCGCATAGGCCGCCCCGGCGAAGGGATGCACCCGCGAGCCGGCGATGGAGGTGACATTCACCACCGCGCCATGGGTGCGCTTCAGTTCTTCCAGCAGGCCGCGCGCCAGCAGGATGGGGGCGAAGAAATTCACCTGGAACACGCGCCGCCAGTCTTCCTCCGGCGTGTTCAGCGTGCCGAGCCGCGCCCCACCCGCGCCCTTGGGCGAGATGCCGGCATTGTTCACCAGCGCGTGGAGCTGGCCATCGGGCAGGCGGTTCTTGATTTCCTCCACCGCCCGCAGCGTGTCGGCGGGGTCGGAGAGGTCGACCTGGATGTGGTCTTCCGGCCCCATCTCCCAGGGGCAATTTTCCGGGAAGGCGTGGCGCGAACAGGTGATGACGCGCCATCCGGCGGCGGAGAACCGCTTGACGGTGGCGTGGCCGATGCCGCGGGAGGCGCCGGTGAGCAGGAGAGTGCGGCGAGGCTGGTTGTTCATGGGCGATGTCTAGCTCAGCGACGGGGCGGTGTCAGGGGACAAGGCCGCCAGGGAAAGGCCGATCAGGGGTAAAGTCGCGTCTTGGTCCATTCCGGCGCCTCGGCCGTCTCGCGCGCGAAGACGACCCGATCATGCAGGCGGAACGGCCGGTCATGCCAGAATTCGATTTGCAGGGGGCGGATGCGAAAGCCGGTCCAGTGCGGCGGGCGCGGCACCGTGCCCAGCGCATATTGCGCCGTCACTTTCGCCACCGCCGTCTCCAGGGAAAAGCGCCCTTCCATCGGCCGCGACTGCTGGCTCGCCCAGGCACCGATCTGCGACAGGCGCGGACGGGAGGCGAAATAGGCGTCGGCCTCCGCCTCGCTCACCTGCTCCACCGGGCCGCGCACGCGCACCTGGCGGCGCAGCGACTTCCAGTGAAACACCACCGCCGCCTTGGGCATGGCGGCAAGCTCGCGGCCCTTGGCACTGCCGGTATTGGTGAAGAAAACGAAGCCGCGCGCGTCGCGCTGGTTCAGCAGCACCATGCGCACATCCGGCAGGCCGTCGGCGTCCACGGTGGCGAGCGCCATGGCGTTGGGGTCGTTGGGTTCGCTCTCCTTCGCCTGCGCAAACCATTCCTCGAACAGCAGGAAAGGCTCGGTGGCCGCGGTGAAATCACCGGATGTTAACTGTTCGGACGCTTCCATAACGACAACTTCGGACGGTCGAGTACGGGACCCATGGAAACGTTCCACAGGTGGCGAGAGCAGGCGGCGCGCGAAAGGGACAGCGCGCGTCCTCCATATACGCTTCCGGCATCATTCCGCACAGCACCCAGCGTGCTGACTTTGGTCGGCGCGGCACTTCTCGTCGCCGGCTGTTCCACCGGGCCAGACCTCGACACGCTGGCGACCGGCTCGGTGGCGCCCAGCGCCTATGCCCGCGAGCCGGTACCGAAAGGCATCGCCCCCGATGACTGGGCCGCCGCCCGCACCGCCCTCGCCGAGGCGCTGCACGAGAAGCAGGCTGCCCCCAGCGTGCCCTGGGAGAACTATGCCAGCGCCACGCGCGGCACGGTGACGCCGCTCGGCGCCACCGGCGACGACGGCAAATGCCGCGAATTCCTCATGAGCTTCGTGCGCGAGAAACAGGAAGACTGGCTGCAGGGCGAGGCCTGCCGCGCCGGCAAAAGCGGTTGGAAGGTCGACCAGGCCCGCCTGCTCGACCGCTGAGCCATTCGCGCGGCGATCTCTGCACCTGCGGGCCCGCGGAGCCGTTGCATCCCCGCAACACCCTCCCTACATGGAGGGAAGCCGGAACCGCCGGACGAGATTACCATTCATGCGCGATCCCTATGACATTCTCGGCGTGGCCCGTAACGCCGACCAGAACGAAATCAAGCGAGCCTTCCGCAAGCTCGCCAAGAAGCTGCATCCCGACGCCAACAAGGACAACCCGAAGGCGCAGGATCAATTCGCCGAGCTGAACGCCGCGCACGAAATCCTTTCCGATGTGGAGAAGCGCGGCCAGTTCGACCGTGGCGAGATCGACGCCGAAGGCAAGCCACGCGGCTTCGAGGGCTTCCCCGGCGGCGGCTTCGGGCGCGGCTTCCGTCGCCCCCCGCCGGGCGACGCCGCCTATGAGAGCTTCTCGTTCGGCCCCGAGGGCGCCCGCCGCTCCGGCCATGGCCCGCATGATGCCGGCGGCTTCGACGACGTGATCGCCGACATTCTCGGCGGCCTTGGCGGGCGCGGCCGGGGACGCGGCACGGGCGGAGAGACGCCGCGCGGCGGCGATGTCGACATCACCGTGCCGGTGGCGCTGGAGCGCATCGTCGAAGGCGGATCGGTGAAGGTGCATCTTCCCAACGGCCGCACCGTCGAGGTGAAGATTCCGGCCGGGGCCGTCGAAGGTCACCGCATGCGGCTGAAGGGCCAGGGCGAACCGAGCCCCTTCGGTGGCGCGCCGGGCGATGCCTATGTGGTGGTGGCCTATGCCCCGCACCGGCATTTCCGCATCGAGGGCACGGATTTGCGCACAGATGTGGCGCTGCCGCTCGCCGATGCGGTGCTGGGCGGCAAGGTGCGGGTGCCGACGCTGGGCGGCGAGGTCTCGCTCAGCGTGCCCGCGCATACCCAGTCGGGCCGCACCTTCCGCCTGCGCGGCAAGGGCCTGCCAAAGGCGGATGGCGGCTTTGGCGATCTGCTCGCCACCATGCGGATCATGCTCCCCGAGGCGCCGGACCCGCAGCTGGAAGAGCTGATGCGCAAGCGGCGCGACGGCGCGGGCTGAGTTCCGCCGCCTGCGCGTCCCCCTCGCGCGCGACCGCTCGCTTGAGCGGGTCTTGCTGCTGTGCGATAGGAACCTGCGCCCGGAAAGACGGGCAACGGTACGGAGCATCGTGACGAGCATGGCATCGGGCGGATTGATGAGCGGCAAGCGCGGCCTGGTGATGGGAGTGGCGAATAATCGCTCCATTGCCTGGGGCATTGCGAAGGCGGCCCACGCGCAGGGGGCGACACTCGCCCTCACCTATCAGGGCGAACCACTGCGCAAGCGTGTCGAGCCGCTCGCCGCCGAGCTCGACGCGGCCATTGTCGGCCATTGCGACGTCACCGACCCCGCCACCATCGACGCGGTCTTCGCTGAGACGGAGCGTCAGCTCGGCGGGCTGGACTTCCTCGTCCATGCCATCGCCTTCTCGGACAAGAACGAGCTCGACGGCCGCTATGTCGACACCACGGCGGAGAATTTCAGCAAAACCATGCTGATCTCCTGCTACAGCTTCACCGCCGTCGCCCAGCGCGCGGAGAAGCTGATGACCAATGGCGGCTCCATGCTCACCCTCACCTATTACGGCGCCGAGAAGTGGATGCCGCATTACAATGTGATGGGCGTCGCCAAGGCCGCGCTGGAGGCGAGCGTGCGCTATCTCGCCGCCGATCTCGGCCCGAAGAACATTCGCGTCAACGCCATTTCCGCCGGCCCCATCAAGACGCTGGCGGCCTCCGGCATCGGCGATTTCCGCTATATCCTGAAGTGGAACGAGCTTAATGCCCCGTTGCGCCGCACCGTCACCATCGACGAAGTGGGCGATACGGGGATGTATCTGCTCTCCGATCTCGGCCGCGCCGTCACCGGCGAGGTGCATCACGTCGATGCCGGCTATCATATCGTCGGCATGAAAAACCCGGACGCGCCCGACCTCACCCTCGACCGGGACTGAGCCGACCCCCCAGCGGAGCACGCGCCATGATGAAGGCCCGCCTGATATCGCTCTTCCGCCGCAACGCCTTGCCCGCTCTGGCGGCGGGGGCATTGGTGCTCGCTCTGGCCGGCCTGCAGCCGGCAGCGGCGCAGTCCGGCCCCATCATCGTCAACCCGCCTCCGGGCTCGGGGCTCTCGAACCTGCCCTATATTCCCCCGCCGGATGCGCAGGACAGCGGCGTGCCGCCGACCTTCCAGCAATACCCGCTGATGAACCGGATTTTCGGCTTCGGCGGCGCCATCTTCCCCGGCTATGTCAGCCCCAGCGACGGACGCGACGACCGGGATCGGCGCGGCTATCTCACCGGCGGTCGCCAGGGACCGGTGCTGTTCGCCGCCGGCTCGGCCGATTCGCTGTGCCAGATGACGCAGGCCCCGCAGGTGAAGGTGCTCTCCGCCCCACCCGGCGTGAAGCTGAACTTCAGCATCGGCAAGTTCACCGCCACCGGCGTCGATGGCGGCTCGCATCGCTGCGTGGGTCGCACCGTGGGCGGCGTGCTGGTCACGGCCAAGGGCCGCGCGCCCGCCGGCTCCACGGTGACGCTGCGGGTTTCCTACCCGTTCAAGCGGATCAGCTACACGCATGTGGTGAGCCTGCCTTCCAAATGACCCGACGCATCTTTCTCGTTCGGCATGGCGAGACCGACTGGAATCTCGCCGGCCGCCTTCAAGGCTCGCATGACATCCCGCTGAACGACCTCGGCCGCGAGCAGGCGGCGGAGACGGCGCGGGTGGTGGAACGTCTCAGCGGCGGCGCGCGTCATCTCGACTTCGTCGCGAGCCCGCTCAGCCGTGCCGCGCAGACCATGGCGATCCTGCGTGCCGAACTCGGCCTGCCGCCGGATGCCTTCCGCCGCGATGCCCGTCTGCGCGAGATCACCTTCGGCCGCTGGGAAGGTTCCACCTGGCCGGAACTGCGCCGGCGCGACCCGGTGAGCCTCGCCGCCCGCGATGCCGACCCGTGGAATTTCTCTCCCCCCGGTGGCGAGAGCTATGCCGAGCTTTCGACGCGGGTGCTGGAAGCCGTCGCCGAACTCACCGGCGATGCGGTGGTGGTGACCCATGGCGGCGTGGTGCGCGCCATGCTGCACGCCTTCGCCGGCATGCCGCCTAGCCAGGCGGTGGAGCTGCCGGTGCGCCAGGGGGCGGTCTATCTCATTGAAAACGGCGCGTTCGAACTCGCCGTCGCCTGACCTTCTTCAGGAGAGTACACGCAATGGGCGCCCAGCTGATCCGTGCCGACGAGGCACGCACTCCCCGTCCGATCTGGTGCGTCACGCCGCAAAACTGGCGCGAGGTCGCAAGCGGCCTGCCGGCGCCGGCGCTCGCCTTCGGCGAGACCACGGGCTTCAAGGCCGAGGCCGGATCGCTCTTGGTGCTGCCGGCCGCTGATGGTGCCATCGCTGGCGTGCTGTTCGGCTGCGACGGCGCCCCGCGCGACCCGCTGAGCTTCGGCAAGCTCGCCACGGCGCTGCCAGCCGGCGACTATGCCATCGCCCATGCCCCCGTCGATCCCCGGCTGGCGGCCCTCGGCTTCCTGCTCGGCGGCTATCGCTTCACCCGCTACGGCAAGCGCGCGGGCGCCGATGTGCGGCTCGTGGTGCCTGAGGGTGCCGACGAGGCCTATCTGCGCCGCACCGCCGAGGCGGTGACGCTGACCCGCGACCTCGTCAACACCCCCGCCAACGACCTCGGCCCCGCCGAAATCGAGGCGGCGGTGCGCACCCTCGCTTCGCGCTTTGGCGGGCAGGTGAAGGTGACCACCGGCGACGACCTGCTGGCCGCCAATTTCCCGCTTGTCCACGCCGTCGGCCGTGCCTCCCCGCGCGCGCCCCGCCTCATCGACCTTTCCTGGGGCGACCCGAGCGCACCCAAGGTGACGCTGGTCGGCAAGGGCGTCGCCTTCGACACGGGCGGGCTCGATATCAAGCCGTCGAGCGGCATGCTGCTGATGAAGAAGGACATGGGCGGTGCCGCCAACGCCATTGGCCTCGCGCAGATGATCATGGCGCGCGGTCTCAAGGTGCGTCTGCGGCTGATCGTGGCCGCGGTGGAGAACGCCATTGACGGTTCCGCCTTCCGCCCCGGCGACGTATTCCCCTCGCGCAAGGGCCTCACTGTCGAAATCGGCAACACCGACGCCGAAGGCCGGCTGATCCTCGCCGACGCGCTCAGCCTGGCCGATGAGGAAGCACCTGAACTGCTGATCGACTTCGCCACCCTCACCGGCGCCGCCCGCGTCGCGCTGGGGCCGCAGCTGCCGCCGGCCTATACCGATGACGAGCCGCTGGCCGCCGACCTTGCCCGTCACGGCGCGGCGGAGGCCGACCCGTCCTGGCGGATGCCACTGTGGCAGCCCTATGCCTCGATGCTCGACAGCAAGATCGCCGATCTGAACAACGCCCCCGGCAGCGGCTTCGCCGGCTCGATCACCGCCGCGCTGTTTCTGCAGCGCTTCGTCTCTCGCGCCGGTGCGTGGCTGCACCTCGACATCTTCGCCTGGAACCCCTCCTCTCGCCCCGGCCGACCGGAAGGCGGCGAGGCGCAGACCATCCGCGCCCTCGACGCTCTGCTGGCCGAGCGCTACGGCTGACGCTGCGGTAGAATCGGAACGCCGCTCGCGCGGGTGTTAATGGTTTCTTCGGCGCCGAGCCGCCATAGTCCGGAACAATCCGCAGCCGTAACGATTGCGGATCCGGGGACAGGCCAATGGCGGTCGAGCTGCGTCCATCGCAGGCGTTGCGTCTCCTGCACGAGCTTTCCCTCGCGCAGGTGCGCGACGACGCGCCCGATCTCAGCCAGCGCCAACTCGCGATCCTGCTCAGCGTCTATCTGGAAGCGCCGCCGCATACGGTACGCGGGCTCGCCGCCCGGCTGGGCGTCACCAAGCCCGTCATCACCCGCGCGCTCGACACGATGGGCCAGCTGCGTCTTGTCTCCCGCCGGCGGGACGAGGCGGATCGACGCAATGTCATCATCCAGCGTACGGTGGAAGGCGCGCTCTATCTCGAACGGCTCGGCGATCTCGTCGTCGCCACCGCCCGTGGCCTGCCACGCTGAACCTCGCCTCACCTCGCGCAGGAGCGCCCTGTGACCTTCGATCCCCGCCTGACCCCTGCCCGGCCCGACCTCGCCGCGCGCCATCTCCAGGGCGTGGTGACGGCGGAGCGCTTCGTCGAGGGCACAGCCGGCCGCATCGTCCACCCGACCGCACCGGTGCGCGCCACGCCCGACCCGCTGGCGCCGCTGGTGACGGAAGCGCTCCATGGCGAGGCGGTGACCGTCTATGAGACCACCGCAGAGGGCTGGGCCTGGGCCCAGCTCGACGCGGATTCCTATGTCGGCTGGCTGCCGTCCGAGGCGCTCGCGCCAGCCGGCCCGGCGCCGACGCATAAGGTGAGCGCGCTGCGCACGCCGGTGTTTCCCGGCCCCTCGATCAAGCTGCCGCCGATCGACCTGCTGTCCTTCGGCAGCCGTCTCGTCATCGTGGGCACGCGGGAGCGTTTCGCGGTAACGGCCGAGGGCGGCTTCGTCTTCGCCGACCATCTCGCCCCGGTCGATGCCTTCGAGGCGGATATTGTCTCGGTGGCCGCCCGCTATCTCGGCGCCGCCTATCTCTGGGGCGGGCGCTCCAGCCTGGGGCTGGACTGTTCCGGCCTCGTGCAGGCGGCGCTCACCGCCTGCGGCCATGCCTGCCCGCGCGACACCGACATGCAGGAAAAAGCGGTAGGGGTTGAAGTGGCATTCTCCGGCGATCTCGGCGCGCTGCGGCGCGGCGATCTGCTCTACTGGCCCGGCCATGTCGGCCTTGTCGAGGATAGCGCGACGCTGCTGCACGCCACCGCGCATTTCATGTCCGTGGTGCGCGAACCACTGGCACCGGCGCTTGCCCGCATCGAGGCCAGTGGCACACCGCTGCGCAGCGTCCGCCGTCTCTAGAGCACGTTCGCCGCCACGAAGGCCTCCACCCGCGCCCGGTTCAGCGCGAACCATTGCAGGGCGATCAGCACGAAGCAATTGGCGACGGGGGCGGGAGCCGGGGCGGAAAGCGCCGCCAGCGCCTCGTCCACCGGCACCAGAAACGGCAGGGTCAGCTCGGTCTCGCCCGGCTCGCCGGCGATGTCGGGCACATCGGCCGAATCGACCAGCCCGAGATAGATCGTGGCGTGCTCGTCCGTCACGCCGGGGCTGGGGAGGAAGCGCGCCATCGGCAGCAGGGCACGCGGGACGACGCCGATCTCTTCCATGCATTCGCGCCGAGCCGCCGCTTCCGCATCCTCGCCGGGATCGATGAGGCCGGCGGCGATCTCCACCAACTCCCCCTGCCCGGTCGCCAGCTCTGCCCCCAGGCGAAACTGGCGGATCAGCACGAAGCACGCCGCCGTGGGATCATAGGCCAGCACGCCGACAACCGGCCCGACGCGCAGAATGTCCCGCCGTTGGCGCAGCGGCGCCCCACCCGCGCCGGCAAAGGTGGCGATGAAACGGTGATACGGCCGGAAGCCCGTCCCCACATTCTCCGGCTCGGTCAGGTCGAGGGCGATGGACCGATCCGCGAGGTGGTCGGCCTTGGCTCTCCCGCTCATAGCGGCGCCGTCTCCATGTCGAAGGCCGCGGCGAACAGGGCCCGGGTGTAAGCGGTCTTCGGCTGGGCAAACAGCTCGGCCGCCGGCCCCTCCTCCACCACCACGCCGCCCTTCATCACCATGACCCGCGAGGCCAGAGCCGCGACGACGCGCAGATCATGGCTGATGAACAGATAGGTCAGGCCGCGCCGCGTCTGCAGATCGCGCAGAAGGTCGACGATCTGCGCCTGGACGATCATGTCGAGCGCGCTGGTCGGCTCGTCCAGCACGACGAAGGAGGGCTCCAACACGATGGCGCGGGCAATGGCGATGCGCTGGCGCTGACCGCCGGAGAATTCGTGGGGGTACCGGTGGCGCGCCTCGGGATCCAGGCCCACATCGGTGAGCGCCGCGACGACGCGGGCGTCGCGCTCGTCGGCAGACAGCCTCGGGTGGTGCACGCGCAGCCCCTCGCCGATGATGTCGGCCACCGACATGCGGGGGCTGAGCGAGCCGAACGGATCCTGGAACACCACCTGCATCGCCTGCCGGCGGGCGCGCATCTGCTTGAAACCGAGCCGGTCGATGGGATCGCCCATGAACACGATCGGCCCCTCGCTGGAAATCAGCCGCAGCAGAGCGAGGCCGAGTGTGGTCTTGCCCGAGCCGCTCTCGCCCACCACGCCCAGCGTCTCCCCGCGCCGGATCTCCACCGAAATGCCGTCCACCGCCTTGATGTGGCCGACGGTGCGGCGCATCACCCCGGCCTTGATCGGAAACCAGACCTTCAGGCCCGTGGTCTCCAGCACCACCGGCGCCTCGGGATGTGGTGAGGCGGGGTTGCCGCGCGGCTGGGCGGCGATCAGCGCCTGCGTATAGGGATGGCGGGGATGGGCGAAGAGTTCGCCAACGAGCCCCTCCTCGACGATGCGGCCGTGATTCATCACGCAGACCCGGTCGGCGATCTTGCGCACGATGCCGAGATCATGGGTGATGAACAGCATGGCCATGCCGAGCCGGCGCTGCAGCTCTTTCAACAGCTTGAGGATCTGTGCCTGCACGGTCACATCGAGCGCGGTGGTGGGCTCATCGGCGATGAGCAGCTTCGGCTCATTGGCGAGCGCCATGGCGATCATCACACGCTGGCGCTGGCCGCCGGAGAGCTGGTGCGGATAGGAGCCGAGCCGCGTCTCGGGTTGGGGAATGCCGACCTCGGTGAGCAGTTCGATCACCCGCGCCCGCGCCGCCGGACCGCGCATGCCGCGATGCAGGAACAGGATTTCGGCGATCTGCTGTTCCACCGTGTGCAGCGGGTTGAGTGAGCTCATGGGTTCCTGGAACACCATGGTGATGTCGTTGCCGCGTACCCGGCGGATCTCGCGCTCCTCCATCGCGAGCAAATTCTCGCCTTGGAACACCACCTCGCCGGAGGGGTGGCTGGCGGCGGGATATTGCAGCAGCTTGAGGATGGAGAGCGCGGTAACCGACTTGCCCGAGCCGCTCTCGCCCACCAGTGCCACCGTCTCGCCGCGGCGGACATCGAAAGACACGCGATCCACCGCCAGCGTCGACCGCCCGCCCTGGGCGAAGGCAACGGAGAGATCGCGGACAGAAAGAAGGGGGGCCTCGTTCAACGGCGTTTCGCTCACTGGAAGGTCTTCCGCGGGTCGAAGGCGTCGCGCACGGCTTCGCCGATGAAGATGAGCAGACTCAGCATGATGGCAAGGGTGAAGAAGCCGGTGAGACCAAGCCAGGGCGCCTGCACATTGGCCTTGCCCTGCGCCAGCAACTCCCCGAGCGAAGGCGAGCCGGGCGGCAGGCCAAAGCCTAGGAAGTCCAGCGCGGTAAGCGTCATCACCGAGGAGGAGACGATGAAGGGCAGCATGGTCAGCGTCGCCACCATCGCGTTGGGCAGCATATGCCGCCACATCAGCACCGCGTTGGAAACGCCGAGCGCCCGCGCCGCCTGCACATATTCGAAATTGCGCGCGCGCAGGAACTCCGCCCGCACCAGCCCCACCAGCGCCACCCAGGAAAACAGCAGCAGAATGCCGAGCAGCACCCAGAAGCCAGGGGCGAGGATGGAGGAGATGATGAGCAGCAGATAGAGAGCCGGAATGGCGGTCCATATCTCGATGAACCGCTGGAAGATCAGGTCGGTCCATCCGCCGAAATAGCCCTGCACCGCGCCCGCCGCCACGCCGACGACGGACGAGATCAGCGTGAGGATCAGGCCGAACAGCACCGACAGCCGGAAGCCGTAGATCAGCCGGGCCAGCACGTCGCGGCCCTGATCGTCCGTGCCGAGCCAGTTCCACTCCAGCGCGTCGCAGCCGCCGGTGCGGCCGAGCTTCTCCACGACAGGCGCGCATTGCGCCTCCGTCAGCATCCAGGTCGGGGGCGAAGGGGCCGGCGTCGGCAGGTCGAGATTATGGGTGGAGTAGGAGTAGCGGATCGGCGGCCACACCATCCAGCCGCCCTTCTCTCGGATCAGATTCTGCAGATAGGGGTCGCGGTAGTCCGCCTCGGTTTCGAAATCGCCGCCGAAGGTGGTCTCAGGGTAGGCGACGAGGCCGGGGAAATAATAGCCGCCGTCATATTCCACCAGGAACGGCTTATCGTTGGCGATGAACTCCGCGCCGAGGCTGAGGATGAACAGCACGGAGAAGATCCAGAAACTCCACCAGCCGCGCCGGTTGCGCTTGAAATTGGCGAGGCGGCGCTGGTTCAGCGGCGACAGCCACGGGCGGCGCGGCACGGCGGGGGCGGCGGTCTCGGTCGGCACGGCGGCGTTGGCGTCCATGTTCAGACGTCCCGCGTGTCGAAGTCGATGCGCGGATCGACCCAGGTGTAGGTGAGGTCGGAAATGAGGTTCACCACCAGCCCCACCAGCGAGAAAATGTAGAGATTGGCGAACACCACGGGATAGTCGCGGTTGAGCACGCTCTCGAAACCGAGAAGTCCGAGACCGTCGAGGGAGAAGATGGTCTCGATCAGCAGCGAGCCGGTGAAGAAGGCCCCGACGAAGGCGCCGGGAAAGCCGGCAATGACGATCAGCATCGCGTTACGGAACACGTGGCCGTAAAGCACGCGCCGTTCGGAGAGCCCCTTCATCCGCGCGGTAACGACATATTGCTTCCTGATCTCGTCGAGGAAGGAATTCTTGGTCAGCAAGGCGGTGGTAGCGAAGGCCCCGAGCACCATGGCGGTGATGGGCAAGGCCAAGTGCCAGAAATAATCGAGGATCTTTCCGGTCAGCGAAAGCTGCTCCCAATTGTCGGAGGTCAGCCCGCGTAGCGGAAACCATGAGAAGAACGAGCCACCGGCGAACAGGATGACCAGCAGGATGGCGAACAGGAAGCCCGGTATCGCATAGCCCACCACGATGACCGCCGAGGTCCACATATCGAAGCGCGAGCCGTCGCGCACGGCTTTGGCAATGCCCAGCGGGATGGAAATGCCGTAGCTGATCAGCATCATCCACAGGCCGAGCGAAATCGACACCGGCATTTTCTCGATGACGAGGTCGACCACCGAGACATCGCGGAAATAGGACCGGCCGAAATCGAAGCGGGCATAGTCCCACATCATCTTGAAGAAGCGCTCATGCGCCGGCTTGTCGAAGCCGAATTGCCGTTCCAGTTCCTTGATGAAAGCGGGGTCCAGCCCCTGCGCGCCGCGATATTTCGAGGAGACGGGATCCCCACCCGGCGCACTCTGCGGCATGCCGCCGAAATCGCCGCCGCTGCCGGAGATGCGGGCGGTGGCCGAACTCCCCTGCCCCGTCAGTTCGGCGATCATCCGCTCCACCGGCCCACCGGGCGCAAATTGCACCACCACGAAGGAAATCAGCATGATGCCGATCACGGTCGGCACCATCAGCGCGATGCGTCGGACGATATAGGCGAGCATTCGGTCGGGTTTCTCCGCGAGGCGGGTCCAAGGTGGCGGGCGGCCGGGGCCGCGTCAACTTAACGTCCGTTCATGCGCGACCATGGGTATGGCAGGCTCACCCGGCCGACCGCATCCGTGGCGACCAGATGTCCGGGATGGCGCGGGCATAAGTCGGGCGCGGCGCGCTCGGCCAGCCGAACTCGTCCCAGAAGGCGATGCGAAACTCGGCCGAGTACCATTGCGGCACCCAGTAGCGCCCGGCGCGCAGGCGCCGGTCGAGCACGCGGCAAGCGGTGCGCAACTGGTCGCGCGTCGGCGCCGCGATCACTTCCTCGATCAGCAGATCGACCACCGGATCGGCGATGCCGGAGAGGTTGTTGGAGCCCGGAATGGAGGCCGCCGCCGAGCCGAAATAATTGCGCAGCGATTCGCCCGGCACGGTGGAAACGGAGAAGCGCCGCACCGTGGTGTCGAAGTCGAAATCGTTGAGCCGGCGCTGATATTGCGGCGAATCGACCAGGCGGAAATGCGCTTCGATGCCGAGCAGCTTGAGATTCTTGATGAAGGGCGCGGTGTGGCGTTCCAGCCCGTTCTCGTCGTCGAGAAATTCGATGGAAAGCCCATTGCCCTGGCCGTCCACCAGCCGACCGCCCTGGATGCTCCAGCCGGCCTCGCGCAGCAGCTGCGTGCCCTTGCGCAGCAAAGCGCGGTCCTGGCCGGAGCCGTCGGAGACCGGCGGGCTCCAGGGCGGGGCCTTGAGCACGGCGATGTCCTCGGGTGTCAGCTGGCCGGCGATGCGCTCGATCAGCGCCAATTCGTCCGGGCCGGCCGGGCCTTCCGCCTCCAGGTCGGAATTCTCGAAGAAGGAAGTCGTGCGCTTATACGCATCGAACATCAGGTTCTTGTTGGTCCACTCGAAATCGAAGGCGTAGGACAGCGCCTCGCGCACGCGCGGATCGGCGAATTTCGGCCGGCGCAGATTGAGGAACCAGCCCTGCGCCCCCGAGGGCGTGCGGTCGGGTAGTATCTCGCGCTTCACCTTGCCCTCGTTCAGCGCCGGGAAATTATAGCCCGTGGCCCAGCTGCGCGCGGTGAACTCCTGCCGGAAAAGGTAGGCCCGCGCCTTGAACGCCTCGAAGCCGACCTCGCGGTCGCGGAAATACTCGTAGCGCAGCACGTCGAAATTGTTCACCCCGACATTCACCGGCAGTTCGTTGCCCCAATAGTCGGGGTCACGGCGATACTCGATGTAACGGCCGACCTCGAATGGGCCGACCCGGTAGGGGCCGGAACCGAGCGGCACGTCCAGCGTGCTCGCGTCGAAGGCATGGGCGCTGTAATAGGCCTTGGAGAAGATCGGCAGCGAAGCGGCGAACAGCGGCACATCGCGCGCTCGCGTCGGCGCGAACCGCAGCACGGCGACCTCATCGCCCTCCGCCTGCGCGCTCACGAGATCACGCAGATTCTGCCCGATGACGGGATGGCCCTTTTCCTTCAGCAGGGTGAGCGAGAAAGCGACATCCTCGGCGGTGAGCTTCGAGCCGTCATGGAAGCGCGCCTGCGGGCGAAGGCGGAAGCGGTAGAGTGTGCCCTCCTCCGACACGGCGACGCTCTGCGCCACCAGCCCGTAGAGCGCGTCCGGCTCGTCATAGGCGCGCGCCATCAGCGTGTCGAAGAGCAGTTCGACGCCCTGGGCGGCATCGCCTTTCAGGATATAGCCGTTCAGCGTGTTGAAGGTCTGGAACGACTGGTTGAAGGCGATGGTGGGGCCGATCTGCGAGAACGTGCCGCCCTTGGGCGCGGCGGGGTCGACATAGTCGAAATGGGCGAAATCGGCGGAGTACTTCAGATCGCCGAAAATGGAGAGGCCATGGCGCTCCGGCCCGAGGGTGGAGGCCGATGAGGCACTGGACGCGCTCGGCGCGCCGGGCGCCGGCTGCGCCGCCACCCGATGACCCAGCCAGGGCAGCACGGCCGTACCGGCGCCAATGGTCAGCAGGGCCCGACGGGAGAGTGAGGCCGGCAGCGGCCCGCTCATCGCGCCGCCCCGGTCTTGGCCGCCTTCTCCGCGTCCCACCACCAGATGGTGGGGAAGGCGTCGCCGCCATATTCCGGCATGTTCTCGGGATGGCTGAAGCGGTTCCAGCGCGCCGTGCGGGTGTTGGGGTAGTTCCAGCTGGGAATGACATAGTCATGCGCCAGCAGCACCCGGTCCAGCGCATGGGTGGCGGCGACCAGTTCCTCGCGGTCCTTGGCGTAGATCACCTTCTCGATCAGCGCGTCGATGCCGGGGTCCTTGATGCCGGCGTGGTTGCCCGATCCCTCGCGGTCAGCAGCGCTGGAACCCCAGAAGTCGCGCTGCTCATTGCCGGGCGACAACGACTGTCCCCAGCCGGTGATGATCATGTCGTAATCGCGGGCGCGGGTGCGGTTGATGTACTGCGACGTGTCGACCTGACGGACAGTGACGGTAATCCCGAGCCGTTCCAGCGACGGCTTGTAGAACAGGGCGACGCGCTCGAAGGCCGGGTTGCCGATCAGAATCTCAAGCGTGAAGGGCTCGCCCTTGGCGTTCACCAGCTTGCCGTCCTTCACTTCATAGCCGGCTGCGCGCAGAAGCTGCGCCGCCTCGCGCAGATTGGAGCGGCGAATGCCCTCGCTGCCCGAGGGCGGGTTCTCATAAGGCTTGGTGAACACGCTTTCGGGAATCTTGTCGCGGACGCTCTCCAGAATCTCCAGCTCCTTGCCGGTCGGCAGGCCCGAAGAGGCGAGCTCGGTGTTCTGGAAATAGCTCGACGTGCGCTTGTACTGGCCGAAGAACAGCGTGCGGTTCATGCCCTCGAAATCGAGCGCAAAGTTCAGCGCCCGCCGAACGCGCTGGTCCTGGAACTTCTCGCGCCGCAGATTGGGGATGAACGCCTGCATCGAACCGAAGGAGCGGTTGGGGAACTCCTCAAGGATAACCTTGCCTTCCTTCACCGCCGGAAAATTATAGGCGGTGGCCCAGTCCTTGGCCGAGGTCTCGATGCGGAAATCATACTGGTCGCCCTTGAAGGCTTCGAGCTCCACCGTCGAATCGCGGAAATACTCGTAGCGCTGCTCGGCGAAATTGTCGGTGCCGATGTTCACCGGCAGGTCCTTGCCCCAATAATCCGGCACGCGCTCGAACGAGATGGAACGGCCCGGCTGCACCTGCTTGACCTTGTAAGGGCCGGAGCCGAGCGGCACTTCCAGCGTGCCCTGGCTGATGTCGCGCGGCTTGCCGTCTGGACCGTTCGCCGTCCACCAGTGCTTCGGCATCACCCGCAGCTGACCGACGATCTGCGGCAGTTCGCGGTTGCCCGCCTGGTCGAAGGTGAAGGTCACCTCGCGCTCGCCGGTGACGGCGGCGCCCTTCACATGGCTGTAGTAATAGGCTTGGCGCGGGTTGTTCTTGGTCATCTGCTCGAACGACCACACCACATCCTCGGCGGTGATCGGCTGGCCGTCATGCCACTTTGCCTCCGGGCGCAGGCGATAGGTGACGGACGAGAAGTCGGCGGGATAGCGCACACTCTCGGCGATGAGGCCGTATTCCGTGGCCACCTCGTCATAGGCCGGGCTCATCAGCGTGTCGTAGATGAGCTGCAGCCCAGCCGCCGCCGCGCCACGCGGGATGATGTCGTTCAGCGAATCGAAGGTGCCATCGACGGACTGCCTCACGAGGCCGGTCTTCGGCGCATTCGGATTTACATAGTCAAAATGCTTGAAGCCGGCCGGGTATTTCGGCTCGCCCATCAGCGAGAGGCCGTGCTTCCATTCGCCCGCCCCCTGGGCGAAGGCGGCCGGGGCGGCGGGCGCCACCTCCTGCGCCAGTACGGGACCGGCGAGGCCGATGCCGAGCAGAGCGAGCGCGAGCGACCGGGTCATCGTGCCGCTCCATGCCGGGGGACGCCAGCCGGGAGCGGCGGGGCGGTCGGAGCGGCGGAGACGGGTCATGCGCATTCATCCCTCTGGCACGTCTGAAGGTGGGGCCGATCCGACCCTCGCGACGGATTATGAACAGTGGCTGCGAATAAGAAGAGGCCAGTCCGGAAAAGAATAAGGCCGGCGACGCAAAGCGCCGCCGGCCTGACGTGATCGTGAAAGCCGCGCCCCGTGGGGCGCGTATCTCAGGGCGTGGCCGGCGCCGCCGGAGCGGGCTGGGCCGGAGCCGGTTCCGCCGGAGCGGGCGCCGCCGGAGCCGCAGGCGCTGCTTCGGGAGCAGGAGCAGCCGGGGCCGGAGCGGCCGGAGCCGGGGTCGCCTCAGGTGCCGGAGCGGCGGGCGCAGGAGCCGGAACGGTGGTGGCGGGCGCGGCGGAGCCAGCCGGCGGCGGAACATTGCCGCCCGTCTCGCCGGACGCCGGCTGGGTGGCGGCGGGCTCGGCAGCGGCGGGCGTCGCCTCCGGCGAGGGCAGCGGCAGCGGGCTGTGCGAGAGCGTGTTGAGATAGGCGATCAGGTCGGCGCGGTCGGTGTCCTTGGCGATACCGGCAAAGCCCATCGCCGTGCCGGGAATGTCGGCCTTCGGATTCTTGATGAAGTCGCTGAGGTCCTCGAACGTCCAGTTGCCGCCATGGGCCTTCATCGCCGCGGAATAGGCGAAGCCCTCGACGCCACCGACCGGGCGGCCGACAATGCCATAGAGGTCCGGACCGACCTTGGCGCCGGCACCTTCCACGAAATTGTGGCAGGCGGCGCACTTCTTGGCCTGAGCCTCGCCCTTCTCCGGGCTGGCGGCGGCGAGCAGCTGCGCAAGCGGAACGGCGGCCGGCGCGGCCTGTGCCTCGCCGGTCATTTCCTCCTGCACGGCGATCTCGTAGCCGGCCTTCTCAGGCCCGTGGCTGGAGAACAGAATGTCGGCGAACACATTCAGACCGAGCGTGAACGTGAGCACGCCCAGGACCGCACCAGCAACCTTGTTCAGCTCGAAGCTGTCCATCGAAATATTCGCTCCCTCACCCGGCACCGCGACCATCCGGCTGGCCTGCCGATACCCCGCGCGCAATGTATCAGCGCTCGCTTGCGACCGCCAATGGCGCGCGGGAACTAATCATTTTGACGGTTGACGTGCAACCCGTATAAGCGCGCTGCGGTGCTACGTTTCGCCACTCTGCGAGGGGCGCCGGCACCTTCTAGCACGATGACGGGGCTCCCGAATGTCCTCGCAGGACACAGTTATTCTTATTCCAGCCCGCATGGCTTCGACCCGGCTGCCGGGAAAGCCGCTCGCCGATCTCGGAGGCCGCCCGATGATCGTCGAGGTGGCGCGGCGTTCCGCCGCGGCGCAGATCGGCCGCGTGGTGGTGGCGACCGACGATGAGGGCGTGCGCGCCGCCGTGGAAAAGGCCGGCTTCGAGGTGGCGATGACCCGCGCCGACCATGCCAGCGGCTCGGACCGAATCTTCGAGGCGCTCGGGCGCATCGACCCGGAAGGCCGGGTCGCCCGCATCGTCAATGTGCAGGGCGACCTGCCGACCATCGACCCCGCCCTCATCCGTGCCGCGCTCGATCTGCTCGACGATCCGGCTGTGGATATCGGCACGCTGGCCGCCGAGATCACCGAGGCGGGCGAGCGCATCAACCCGAATGTGGTGAAGGCGGTGGGCAGCCCGCTCAGCGCCGCGCGGCTGCGCGCGCTCTATTTCACCCGCGCCACCGCGCCCTATGGCGAGGGCCCGCTGTTCCACCATATCGGCCTCTACGCCTATCGCCGCCGCGCCCTTGAGCGCTTCGTCGCGCTGCCGCCCTCGCCGTTGGAGAGCCGCGAGAAGCTGGAGCAACTGCGCGCGCTGGAAGCAGGCATGCGGATCGATGTCGCCATCGTCGACACGGTGCCGCTCGGTGTCGACACGCCGGACGATCTCGAAAAGGCGCGCCTCATGCTCGCGCGCGAATCAACGTGAAGGACGCTGCCATGACGACCCGCCGCACCATCGTCTTCCAGGGCGAGCCGGGCGCGAACTCGCATATCGCCTGCCGCGAGGTCTATCCCACCCACGAGGCCGTGCCCTGCGCCACCTTCGAGGACGCGTTCGCCGCGCTGCAGAATGGCGAGGCCGATCTCGGCATGATCCCGATCGAAAACTCGGTCGCCGGGCGGGTGGCGGATATTCACCACCTGATGCCGACGTCCGGCCTCACCATCATCGGCGAGTTCTTCCTGCCGCTCTCCCATCAGCTGATGGCCATTCCCGGCGCCACGCTGGCGACGGTGAAGTCGGCGGAAAGCCACGTGATGGCGCTCGGCCAGTGCCGCAACATCATCCGCAAGCTGGGGCTCAAGGCCATTGTCGGCGCCGACACCGCCGGCTCGGCCCGGCTGGTGGCGGAAGCGCAGGACCCGAGCCGCGCCGCCATCGCCTCCCGCCTCGCCGCCGAGATCTACGGCCTCGACATCATCGCCGAGAACATCGAGGACGAGGCGCACAACACCACCCGCTTCGTCATCCTCGCCAAGGATGGCGACTGGGCGCCGGCGAATAACGGGCCGACCGTCACCACCTTCGTGTTCCGGGTGCGCAACGTGCCGGCGGCGCTGTACAAGGCGATGGGCGGCTTCGCCACCAATGGCGTGAACATGACCAAGCTGGAATCCTATCAGCTCGACGGCGAATTCTTCGCCACCCAGTTCTATGCCGATGTCGACGGCCACCCCGAGGACGCCAACCTCAAGCTGGCGCTGGAAGAACTGTCCTTCTTCTCCAAGGAAGTGCGGATTCTCGGCGTCTATCCCGCCCACCCCTACCGTGTGGCGCTGCGGGCGTGAAACGCAAAGGCCCGGCGCGTGGCCGGGCCTGTTCTCATCAAGAGCGATAAGGCGCCTACTCGGCGGCCTCGCCGGTCGCACGCTCGACGGCGTCCTCAATGGTCTTCAGCGCGTCCGGGTGTGGCATCGAAATGATGTTGTAGCCGGAATCGACGAAATGCACCTCGCCGGTCACGCCGGTTGAAAGGTCCGAGAGCAGGTACAGGGCAGCGCCGCCCACCTCATCGATGGACACCGTGCGACGCAGCGGGGCGTGGCGCTTCTGGTAGTTGAACATCAGCCGCGCATCGGCGATGCCCGCACCGGCCAAGGTGCGGATCGGCCCGGCGGAAATCGCGTTCACCCGCACGCCCTGCGGCCCGTAATCGGCGGCGAGGTAGCGCACGCTCGCCTCCAGTGCCGCCTTGGCCACGCCCATCACATTGTAATTCGGCATCACCCGCGTCGAGCCACCATAGGTGAGCGTGACCAGCGAGCCACCTTCCGTCATCAGCGGCGCGGCGCGCTTGGCGATTTCGGTGAAGGAGAAGCACGAAATCACCATGGTGCGAGTGAAGTTCGCCCGTGTGGTGTCGGCGTAGAGGCCCTTCAGCTCGTTCTTGTCGGAAAAGCCGATGGCGTGCACGAGGAAGTCGAGCTTCCCCCATTTCTCCTTCAGCGCCGCGAAAAGTGCGTCGACCGAGGCCAGATCCTCGACATCACAGGCCAGCAGCGTGTCGCTGCCGAGGCTCTCGGCCAGCGGCTTCACGCGGCGCCCGAGCGCCTCGCCCTGATAGGTAAAAGCGAGTTCCGCCCCTTGCGCGGCCAAGGTCCGGGCGATGCCCCAGGCGATGGAATGATCATTGGCGACACCCATGATGAGGCCGCGTTTGCCCTGCATCAGGTTGCCCTGAGGGGAAGTGCCCTGCGTCAGGCTCATGCTTGTGGTTCCTTCCGCCCCGCCGCCTCGATCACGCCTCGGGATGCTGGAACACCAGCACCGCATTGGCCCCGCCGAAGCCGAAGCCGTTGGAAAGCACCCGCTCCAGCCGCGCATTGTCGACGCGCTCGCGCACGATCGGCATGTCGGCGAAGGCCGGGTCGATTTCGTCAATATGGGCGCTCGCCGAGATGAAGCCGTTCTGCATCATCAGGATGGAGTAGATCGCCTCATGCACGCCGGTCGCGCCCTGGGAATGGCCGGTGAGCGACTTGGTGGCCGAGATCGGCGGCGCCTTGTCGCCGAATACGGCGCGGATCGCCTCGATCTCCTTGAGATCGCCGATCGGGGTCGAGGTGGCGTGCGGGTTGATGTAATCGATCCCCCCCTTCACGCCGGAGAGGGCCAGCTTCATCGCGCGGGCCGCGCCCTCGCCGGAAGGGGCGACCATGTCGGCGCCGTCCGAGGTGGCGCCATAGCCGACGATCTCGCCATAGATACGCGCGCCGCGCGCCTTGGCGTGCTCCAGCTCTTCCAGCACCAGCACGCCGGCGCCGCCGGAAATGACGAAGCCGTCGCGATTCTTGTCATAGGGGCGCGAGGCGACAGCCGGGCGGTCATTATAATCCGACGACATGGCGCCCATGGCGTCGAACAGGCAGGACAGCGTCCAGTCGAGATCCTCGCAGCCGCCAGCGAACATGATGTCCTGCTTGCCGTACTGGATCATCTCGGCGGCGTTGCCGATGCAGATATTGGTGGTCGCGCAGGCGGCCGAGATCGAATAGCTCAACCCCTTGATCTTGAACCAGGTCGAGAGCGTGGCCGACGCCGTGGAGCCCATCGCCTTCGGCACGGCGAAGGGGCCGACGCGCTTCGGGCTGGTGTTCTTGCGGGTGATGTCCGCGGCCTCGACGATGGTACGGGTGGAAGAGCCGCCCGAGCCCATGATGAGCCCGGTGCGCTCGTTGGAAATCTCGTGCTCTTCGAGGCCCGCGTCGCGGATCGCCTGATCCATGGCGACATGGTTCCACGCCGTGCCGCCGCCGTGGAATCGCATGGCGCGGCGATCCACCACCTCGCTGGCATCGAGCTGCGGCGCGCCGTGCACCTGGCTGCGGAAGCCGAGTTCGGCATAGGCGTCGGCCCGGCGGATGCCGCTCTTGCCCTCGCGCAGGGAAGCCAGCACCTCCTGGGTGGAGTTGCCTATGGACGAGACGATGCCCATTCCGGTTACGACAACACGGCGCATAGGCTTCCTTTCCTTCAAAGCACGCGAGAGGATCGAGACAGGCGAGATGGCCCCGCCCGGATGGCGCCGCAAGGGCGCGCGGGTCAGGACTGGAACAGGCCGACCTTCAGGTCGCTCGCGCGATAGATCACCTCGCCATCGGCCTCCAGCCAGCCATCGGCAATGCCGAGCACCAGCTTGGAGCGCATCACGCGCTTGAAGTCGATGCCGTACACGACCTTCTTCACCGAGGGCAGCACCTGACCGGAGAACTTGATCTCGCCAGCACCGAGCGCCCGCCCGCGACCGGGAGAACCGAGCCAGCCAAGATGGAAGCCTACCAGCTGCCACAGCGCATCGAGGCCCAGGCAGCCGGGCATGACCGGATCGCCGATGAAGTGGCAGCCGAAGAACCAGAGGTCAGGCTTGATGTCGAGTTCAGCCCGCACATGGCCCTTGCCGTTGGGGCCGCCATCCTCGGAAATCTCGGTGATGCGGTCGAACATCAGCATGGGCGGAGCGGGAAGCTGCGCGTTGCCCGGCCCGAAAAGCTCTCCGCGCCCGCACGCGAGCAGTTCCTCGTAAGTGAAGCTCGTCTGCCGCTCGACCATCGTCTCGGTATTACCCACGCTTGCTGTTTCCATGCCTTGAGCGGCCCGCAGCCGCCGGTTTTGTGCGGCACGCGCGGGCACTCTCCGGCCCGGCCACCTGACGCAGGGCGCTTCCTATCACAGCGCCCCGCGCGCTCAAAGCCGGCCGGCCGCCTGCGGCTATGCCGAAAATGTCATCCCTATGACAATACCCGTGCACCGCCGCGCCGGAAAGTGGCAGAGGTCCCCTCCGGCGCAGGCGCGTGCGAAGGCTGCGCCGAACGCGCCACAGATTGGAACTGTTACGATTATTCCGCCCGATATTGCCCCGGCGGTCACCGTACCGATATAATGCCAAGTGAAAAAGGTGCCCTGTGCCCGCTTCCGGCCTTGCCAGGAAGCGTGTGGCGGGGCCGGAGTTGCGGATCGACCTTGTCTCTCCCTTCGGGGGAAAGGCGGTAACGATGGTTCGGAAGACGAGATGAGCGAAGTTTTTCGCCCCCAGAACGTAGCCTTCTCCCGCATGGTGGTGGAAGAGGACGGTCCCGTGCTGCCGGTCGCCAAGCTGCGTGACGGCGCGGGCCGCACCGGCTGCCCGTTCCACGATGTGCGCCACATGCTGCGCGATGTCGGCCTGCGCCCCACCCGCCAGCGCCTCGCGCTCGGCTGGCTGCTCTTCGCCAAGGGCGACCGTCACGTCTCGGCGGAAATCCTGCATGAAGAGGCGATCAAGGCGCGCTTCCCGGTGTCGCTGGCCACGGTCTACAACACGCTGCACCAGTTCACCGAGGTGGGCCTGCTGCGCGAATTGGCGGTGGATGGCTCGAAGACCTATTTCGACACCAACCCGTCGGACCACCATCACTTCTTCCTCGAAGGCGAGAACAACCTCGTCGACATTCCCAGCGCCTCGGTCGAGGTGGAGCGGATTCCCGAACCGCCGGAAGGCTATGAGGTCGCGCGTGTGGACGTGGTGGTGCGCCTGCGCCCCAAGCGGCGCTCCTGATCCACAGCATTCCGCGCAATGTTCAAGGCCGGTCGCTCGACCGGCCTTTTTCGTTTTTGGTGGCTGTGCCGCCTCACGCCCGGAGGAAGGCGGCGAGTTCGCGGAGCGCGGTTTTCACCGGCGCGTCGCCAGCACGGGCGACCAGCATGACGGTCGCGGCCGGCAGAACGGGTAGTTTCAGCGCCGGGCCGATCTCGACGCTGCCCGCCGGCGCGAGATGGGCCGCCATGGGCGCGACGGCAAGCCCCGCCGCCACCGCCGCAGCGACCGAGGACACACTGCCGCCCGTGAAGGCTTCGCGCCAGCCGATACCAGCCGAATCGAGCGCGGCGATGGCGGCCGCACGCACGCCGCAGGGCGCCGCCAGCAGGGCGAGCGGCAGGTGGCCGTCATCGGCGTGCCAGCCGGGGCCGGCAAACCAGCCATAGCGATCCTGCCGCAGCATCTGACCGTCGCGCCGGTCGCCCTCGCGCCGTACCACCACGGCGTCGAGATCGCCGGCGTCGAAGGCATCCAGCAGGAGCCGCGAAAAGCCCATGCGGATGTCGAAGACGAGGCCGGGACTCGCCGCCGCCAGCCGCCGCAACAGGCCGGGCAGCGTGTCGCCGGTGACGTGATCGCTGATGCCCAGTCGTAGACGCCGCGACGGCGCCGCGTCCCACAGCCGCGCGTCGCGATCCGCCGCCAGCAGGCGGCGCGCCCGCTCCAGGAAGGCCGACCCATCCGCGGTGAGCCGGACCAGACGCGGCGTGCGTTCCAGCAGGGTGCGGCCGAGCCGGTCTTCCAGCTTGCGCAGCTTCAGACTCACCCCGGCCTGCGTGACACCCAGCGCCTCCGCCGCGCGGGTGAAGCTGGACAGTTCGGCGACATGGACAAAAGCGCGAACCAGTTCGAGGTCGAGGGGCCGCTCAGTCATGATGATATGTTATCACTGATATATTCAATGATATCATTTTATCATGCATCTCGACGCGCTACGAGTCTCCGCACAATGTTGCCAGGAGACGCGCCATGCCGATGATCCAGATAAAGTACGCCACCGCCGCTCCCGCCGCCGGGCTGGACGCCGCCCTCGCCGCTCGCGCGTCGCAGCTCGCGCAGCAGCGGCTCGGCAAGGACCCGGCACTCACCGCGGTGCTGGTGCAGCGCGCCGACCCGGAGCAGTGGTTCTGCGCGGGACGCAGCCTCGCCGACGCCGGCCTGTCCGGCTTCTGGCTCGATATCCGCGTGACCGAGGGGACAAACACCAAGGACGAGAAGGCGGCCTTCATCGCCGAGATCTTCGCCGCCTTCGGCGACATGCTCGGGCCCCTTCACGCGGAAAGCTATGTGCATGTGGTGGAAGCGCGCGGCGACGCCTATGGCTATGCCGGCCTCACCCAGGAACAGCGCTACATCGCCGCCCGGCCGTAAGGGCGAAAACCGAGCCCCATTCCGGTGAACCCGTGTTCGCCGGAAAGGCCCTGCGGCCCCACGTGCCCTCACTCGGCCAGCTGATAGGTGATCGGCAGCCAGCGATACCCCTCGCCCCGCCGCTCGACATAGCCGAGCGAGGGGAAGGAGGTGTGATAGGCCGCCACCAGCACGCGGTCCGTCGCGACCATGTCGTAGATTTTCCGCCGCGTGGCGGCGCCCGCTTCCTTGTCCTGGTCGAACAGCGCGTGCCAGTCCGGCCGCGCCAGCGAGGCCACCTCATGGTGGGCGCAGTCGCCCCACACCAGCAGGCGCTTGCCCCCGCTTTCGACATGGAAGGCGAGATGCCCGGGCGTGTGCCCATGCGCCGCCACCGCGCGAATGCCGGGCAGCACCTCACCGTCCGCCGCGAGGAAACGCGTCTTGTCGGCCAGCGGCAGAACATGCGAGCGAAACACGACGGCGGAGCCGTATTCGTTGCTTTCCTTCGGCGCCGCCAGCGGCTTGTCGCTCTTCCAGAAATCGAATTCGGTGGCACCGATGACATAGCGGGCGTTCGGGAAGGTCGGCTTGCCCTCGTTCATCAAGCCACCGACATGGTCGGGATGGGCGTGGGTGATCACCACTACGTCCACCTGCTCGGGAGCATAGCCTGCCGCGACGAGCGATTTCATCAGCTGGCCGCCCGCAGGGGGCGGGACGAAGCCATCGGCGCCATTGCCGGCATCGAACAGCACCAGTTCGCGGCCCGTGTTGACCAGCGTGGGCGAGAAGCCGGGGCGGAAGCGTTTTTCCGGCAGCAGGTTCGCCGCCATCAGCGATTCGACCTCTCCCGCCAACCGGTCCTCGCCGACGATGGGCCATGGCCCGTCGATCATGACGCTGGCGTCGAGCAGGCTGGTCACCTCGAAGCTACCGAGCCGGAAGCGCTGGAAGCTGGGTGTCGAGGGCCCAAGCTCCGGCGCGGCGGCGCGCCCCGGCGTGGCCCGCAGCAGCGCCGGGGCGGCAACGAGGCCGAGGGCGGCGGCGAGCGTCTGGCGACGCGACAAGGCGAGCCCTTGGCGGGCGGGGGGCGTGGAAAGGCTGGGCATGGGCGTCCTCCGGGCCGGCTTCGCGGCGGGCCTTTTTTGATGTTCAAATGGCCGCGTCGGGCGCGCAGCGTTGAGGAGGCTACCCATGGCCCCGCCGGATCGCTTGTATGAACGTGCGCCGCCCGCCCCTGCCCGGCTGGCGGCCGGGCCGCTCTGGCATCTCGACACGACGCGCACCTGCTTCATCGGGCCGCTCACCTACAACGCCCCGCACCAGCACGGCGCGCCGGTGTTTCTCGCTGGCATCTATGGCGATTTCGCTCTGCGGCTCGCGGGCGGCGATTGGCGGCGGGCACGCACGGCGATGATCCCGGCCGGGATGGTGCATGAGCTCGACGTCGGCGGGCAGCCAATCGGCGTGCTGTACATCGAGCCCTCGCTGGCGGGACCCGCCTGCCTGGCGGCGCTGACCGGCAACGCGGAAGAAAGCGGCGGCGCCCTTCTGGGAGCCGCTGGCGAATGCGCGCCGCTACGCGCGCTCTGGGAGGATGCCGACAGCGCCGACTGGGCCGGCGAGGCGCTGGACGATTTTCTCGGCTTCGGCGTGCGACGGGCGCGGCGCCCGCTCGACCCGCGCATCGCGCGCATCATGGCCTCGCTCGACGAAGCGGATGACTGGCCCGGCGTCGCCGACGCCTGTGCACGGGTGGGACTGTCCGCGCATCATTTCCAGCATCTGTTCACGCGGGAGGTCGGCGTGCCCTATCGCCGCTACCGGGCGTGGCGGCGCCTGCGGCTGGCGATCGGGGCCGTCGCGAGCGGCAGCCGCCTGACGGCCGCTGCGCACGAGGCAGGCTTCTGTGACCAGGCCCATTTCACCCGCGCTTTCCGCCACACCTTCGGCGCGCCGCCCTCCTGGAGCCTGAGCGGCGTGCGGATGTCGGGCGATCCGGCGCGGCAGCGCACGGCCGCGCCGATATCGGAACAGCCGGCGCGTTGATCCGCAGCGCCGGCTCGAGCGTTTTCGAGCGAAGTGGATACCGGTTCGCGTGAAGAAAACGCGCCAAAACAAAGAATTAGATCATTTCACTGTTTCCGTTAAACGGTGAAATGATCCAAGGCGAGCTCACGCCTCTTCCATCGCTTCCAGCTCGCCGATCATGCGCTCGATGAGGCCGAGACCGGTCTGCCAGAAGGCGGAATCGCGGGCGTCGAGGCCGAAGGGCTTGAGCAGTTCCGAGTGATGCTTGGTGCCACCCGCCGCCAGCATGGCGAGATAGCGCTCGGCGAAGCCCTCCTGGGCGTTCTCATAGACCGCGTAGAGCGAGTTCACCAGGCAGTCGCCGAAGGCATAGGCGTAGACATAGAACGGCGAATGGATGAAGTGGCCGATATAGACCCAGTAATTTTCATAACCGGGTCCGAGATGGATGGCCTCGCCCAGGCTCTCCGACTGAACTTCCATCCAGATGGCGCAGATGCGTTCGGCGGTCAGCTCGCCATTCTTGCGCTCGGTGTGGATGCGGCGCTCGAAGGTGTAGAAGGCGATCTGCCGCACCACCGTGTTGATCATGTCCTCCACCTTCGAGGCCAGCATCGCCTTGCGGGCGCGCGCATCCGGCGCCGCCGCCAGCAGGCGGCGGAAGGTGAGCATTTCGCCGAACACCGAGGCGGTCTCCGCCAGGGTGAGCGGGGTCGGTGCCATCAGCGCACCGTTCGGCGCCGCCAGCACCTGGTGCACGCCATGGCCCAGTTCATGGGCGAGCGTCATCACGTCGCGCGGCTTGCCCATATAGTTGAGCAGCACATAGGGGTGGGCGGAGGGCACGGTGGGGTGGGCGAAGGCGCCCGTGGCCTTGCCCGGGCGCACCCCGGCGTCGATCCAGCTCTTGTCGAAGAAGTCGCGGGCGATGTCGGCCATGCGCGGGGAGAAGGTGGAATAGGCGCCGAGCACGGTATCGCGCGCCTCGTCCCAGCCGATAGGACGCGTCTCCACCTTGGGCAGCGGCGCGTTGCGGTCCCAATATTCCAGCTTCTCCTTGCCGAACCACTTGGCCTTCAGCTTGTAATAGCGATGGGCCAGGCGCGGATAGGCGGCGTGGACCGAGGACACCAGCGCGTCGACCACTTCGCGCTCGACGCGGTTGGCGAGATGGCGGGAATCCGCGATGTCCTCGAAGCCGCGCCAGCGGTCGGAGATTTCCTTGTCCTTGGCCAGCGTATTGGTGATGAGGGTGAACAGCCGCAGATTATCGCCGAACACCTTGGCCAGCGCCTCGGCGCCCATGCGGCGCTTTTCCTCTTCCGGCTCGGCGAGGAAGTTCAGCGTCTGCTCCAGCGGCAGGCTCTCGCCGCCGACCTCGAAGCGCAGCCCGGCGATGGTCTCATCAAACAGCCGGTTCCAGGCGCCACGGCCGGTGACGCCCTTTTCATGGAACAGATGCTCGATGCGGTCTTCCAGCTGGTAGGGCTTCTCCGCCCGCACATCCTCGATCCACGGCCGGTACTTGGCGAAGGCCGGGTCGGCGAGCGCCGATTCCATCTTGGCATCGTCGAGCCGGTTCAGCTCCAGCGTGAAGAACAGCAGATGCGTCGATGCGTCGGTGAGCTTTTCCTGCACGTCGCCATAGAATTTGGCCCGCACGGGATCGGTCGTGTCGCCGGAATAGACGAGGCCGGCATAGGAATAGAGCCGGCCGAGCCGGTCCTCGATTTTCTCGTAGCGGGCGATGATCAGCGCCATCTGTCCGCCGGCATCCGCGCCGTCGAGCACCTCAGCCAGCTTGCCCTTATAGGCTTCCTCGAAAACCGCCGACTCGGTGGCGACCGCGGCGAGGTCGGCCGCGAGTTCGGGCGAATCCATCGCCGGATAGAGATCCGACAGGTCCCATTGCGGGAGGGAGCCAAGGGCGGCGGCGGACGCCTCCGGCGAACGGGGCGCGAAGGCGAAGGAATCGAAACGGCGCTGCATGGTCACTCCGGCGGGTAAGGCGAGGTGGCAGTGATATCGTGTGCCTTGGCGGGCTATCAACCATCCCGTTGCGAATTGGCAGCGCCGCCAAGGCGCGGCATTCTCTCCTGAACCTGCGCGCCCCGAGGAAGAAATGCGACCGCTGCTCCGAATTCTCGCCTGCCTGACCCTGCTCACCACTCTCGGTACCGCCTTGGCCGAGGCGGCGCCCCGCCGGATCGTGATCGTGCGGCATGGCGAGAAACACACGGCGCTGACCCTCTGCGGCCTCGGGAAGGAACGCGCACAGGCGCTGGCGGCGCAATATCTGAGCCCGACCAGTCCGATGAGCCTGATCCGCAACGACCCGCCCGCCGCCATCCTCGCCATGACGCTGCACACGGTGGAGACCGCCCGGCCCATTGCCCGTGCCTGGGACATGCCCCTCACCGCGCCGCCGATCGGCTATGTGCCGATCCGCAACAATCGCTACTTCAATTCGAAGCTGAACGTGGTCAACCGCGACGTGGCGCGCGATCTGCTGACGAATCCGCGCTGGCACGGAAAGACGGTGGTGATGGTGTGGGAGCATTTCCACATCGCCAGCGCGGCGCTGGAGACTGAGTTCGCCGGCGAGCAAGTGACGCTGCGCCAGCTGCTGCATCTCGACCAAGTGAAGGGGGTCAAGGGCGGCGTGCCGAAGACCTGGCCGGACAGCAACTACAATTTCTTCTGGATCCTCACCTATGACCGGCCGGAAGATACCGTGCCCAGCCGGTTCGAGGTGGTGCGGCAGTATTTCGCCGAGCCCTATGCCAATTTGCCGTCCAATGACTGGGGGGCGCCGGAGCCCCGGCCGGCGAACAGCGGCTGCTCCTAGGAGCAATTCCCGCAAAAATGCGTAGCGGTTTTGCGGTAGGAATTGCGTATAATCATGAAATTAGGGCCATTCCGCCGAATGTGAATTCGGCGGAATGGCCCTGACAAAAAAAGAGCGCCACGGGGGCGCTCAGTTTAGGTCCATTTGGGATCGGCACGGTCAGTCGAAAGTGCGCTTCATCTTCTGCCAGGGCGAATTCTTGCCCTCGTAGAGCGGGCCGAAGAACGCACGCGTCTTGGACTGGCCTTCCGTCTGGCGCACCTGCTGCTTGCGCACGCGCTCATGCTCGCGCACCTGGGTGCGGTCGGGGTTGTCGCCGAAACGCGCCGTGTCGCGGGGACCGACCGACGTGGCACTGGCAGGCACCGCCGCGAAAACAAGGCCAGCAGCCACCAGAGCGGCAACGCCGACCGAACTCATCCGAGTTTTCGTCATGTTGACCTCCTCAAGAAACGATGTTCTGGCCGGACAACACGCAGCCTCGAAAATAGTTTCCAATAGAGGCGGCGACGATCGACAAATTGCTCGTCGCGCGACACACCCCGACGCGCGGGGAACCTGTCGCGCGTCCGGCCGTTGTTCGCCGACTCCACGGAGGACGCCATGGTGATCACTTCTTCCACCGCCGCCGCCTTCACCCCGCCCCTGCGCCTTAAGGACGAGGCCGAAGGGTTGGTGATCCGCACGCTCGACGAGGCGCTGGTCTTCGCCGAACACAACCCGCATCCCGAAGGCGACTATGAGGGGATGATCCGCCGCCTGCAGGGCGCCCATCGCGAGGAAGACCTGATCGAGGCCGCGAACGCCTTCCGCTGGTGGTGCGAGGCCAATGGGCTGCTGGACGAAAGCGTCGGCTGAGCGGCCCGCGCGAGGCAGAAAATGACAGCGCCCCGGCGCTCCGTGACGGAGGCCGGGGCGCTTTCGTGAGGGACACCCGATTTTGCGTCCGCTGTCCCTACTGGCCGAGCAGCCGCACCACGGCGATGTTCTTGCTGCCATCCTTGGCGGTGGTGACCCCACCGACGACGATGAGCGCATCGGCCTCCATCACCACGCCGCTCGCCATGTCGTCGCCATCGCCGAGCGAGAGGTTGACGATGCCGTTCGGCGTGCCGTCATTGGCGGTGCCGAAGGCCTCGTCCAGTTCGCCCTTCGGATTGTAGCGCAGCACCGCGATGTTGGTGCTGTTGCCCTCCTGGTGATAGCCGGCGACGACGATGTTCCCGTTCTTGTCCATCGTCACATCGGTCGCGTAGTCGTTGCCGGCGCCGAGCGACGTGGCAACGAAACCGTTGGGCGTGCCGTCTTCGGAGACGCCGAAGGCCTCGTCCAGCGACCCGTCGGCGTTGAGGCGGGCGACGATGACATTGGTGCTGCCGTCCTTGGTGACGGAGTCGCCGGCGACAACGATCTTGCCATCGGCGGTGAGCGCCACCGCATTCGCTTCGTCCGAGCCTTCGCCCAGCGTGTAGCTGGCGACGCCGTCCGGCGTGCCGTCATTGGCCTTGCCGAAGGTGGGGTCCAGCGTGCCATCGGCGGTGAAGCGCAGCACGGCGATGTTGGTGTTGCCCTTCGGCCCATGGGTGCCAACGACGACGATCTTGCCGTCCTGAGCCACGGCGAGGTCTTCGCCGACATCATTGCCGTCGCCGAGCGAGACAGCCGTGAAGCCGTCCGGGGTGCCGTCGCGGCCACCGACGCCGAACTTGGCGTCCGCCGTCCCATCCGCGTTCAAGCGGCCAATGACGATATTGGACGTGCCGTCCTTGGCGACCGTGGCGCCGGCGATAACGATCTTGCCATCGGCGGTCAGGCCCACCGCGTTGGCGATGTCGTTGCCATCGCCCAGCGAGATGTTGACCACGCCATCCGGCGTGCCGTCATTAGCCTTGCCGAAGCTGGAGTCGAGCGTGCCGTCGGTGTTGAGCCGCAGCACGGCAATGTTGGTGCTGGCGCCTTCCTGATGATAGCCCGCCACCACGATCTTGCCGTCGCCCTGCACCGCCACGTCGGTGGCAAAGTCATCGCCGTCACCGAGCGAGAGGCTGACCACGCCGTCCGGCGTGCCATCATTGGCCTTGCCGAAGCTGGCATCCAGCGCGCCGTCCTTGGCGTAGCGCAGCACGACGATGTCGTTGCTCTTGCCATTGTTGCGGTTGCCGACGACGACGACCTTGCCGTCCGGCGTGGTGGCGATCCCGTTGGCGATGTCGTCGCCTTCACCCAGCGAGGTGCTGGAGACGCCGTCCGGCGTGCCATCGGCCGTGCCGGCCCCGAAGCTCTTATCCAGCGAACCCGGGCCGGTCGCGTCAGCCGCGAAGGCGCCGCCAAAGCCCGCCGCCCCCCACGCCAGCGCCACCGCAATCGCCAACGCCGCGCAGCCGCTGCGCGCCTTTACCCAATTCAGACGAGTCATGATGTCTTCTCAGCCCCATATCGGAATGACTATTATGATACCGCCAACATGCCGGACTCACCCCTTTCATGGGGCTTGCCGATCATACAGCCGGTAGGCTCAGCGGCCGCTCACCGATGATGCAAAGCCTTGCGGACAGGCGGATGACACCCACCGCGCCGCGACCATCGCTGATGCGCCCGCCAGTTCCGCACACGGTGTTTTGGTACTCCCTGCTCACGCGGGGCGACAAGCTTTGGTGAGCGGCGGCCGGCGGAAAGCTGTTCCAAAATGGGGGTGAAATTCCCTCCAGAATGGACGCACTTTTCACGCGCGTGACGTAAGGCAATCGCACGCGACTTATCGCCGTTGCGCGGCGCAGCGGTCCTACGAGCGGGGCGATGGGCAGAAGAAGCGGCGCGGAGGGAGGCGCAATCCATTCGCGCGGCAGCGGGACTCGGCAAACCGACGGCAGGAGTGAGCCGGGCCGTTCTGGGCTGTCAGTGTCTGGCGAGAAGGAATGGTGGGCGCGACAGGGATTGAACCTGTGACCCCCTCGATGTCAACGAGGTGCTCTCCCGCTGAGCTACGCGCCCATTCCGTGGTCTCTTGCGAGCGGGGCTCCCCTATAACCAGAAGCCCGGCTTGGTGCAAGCGGGGAATGGTGGCTGTGGATGACGCCACCCTTCCCCACCGATCGGGCGAGCGTCAGGCCGCCAGCATCTTGCCGACTTCGTTGACGAGATCGCGAAGATGGAAGGGCTTGGAAAGCACCTTCGCATCTTTCGGCGCCTGGCTGTCGGCATTGAGCGCGACGGCGGCGAATCCGGTGATGAACATCACCTTGATATCCGGGTCGAGATCGGTGGCGCGGCGGGCGAGTTCGATTCCGTCCATCTCCGGCATGACGATGTCGGTGAGGAGAAGCTCGAACGGCTCCTCGCGCAGCCGGTCATAGGCGGAGCGGCCATTGTCGAAGTCGGCGACCTCATAGCCGGCATTCTGCAGCGCCTTCACCAGAAAGCGGCGCATGTCATTATCGTCTTCGGCGAGCAGGATCTTGAGCATCCCGGGCATCCTGATTGTCCTGAGGCGGCCATGGCGAGCATCGGGCGAACCGACACGCGCACCGCGCCGCGTACACGTTCTCCTTGGGTACTCCAGCGCCCCTTAGCACATCGTGAACGCGCCCCCCTTTCCCTCGCGCGGACGTGTGCGCAAAAACCGGCGCGCCCGCGCGCGGGCGCATTCCGCCCCGCCATGCGCCATGTTAGAGACGGAGCCTAGGCCCGCGCGCGGTGGGGCCGGAAGCGGATTGAGGAATGATGGCCGTCATTGCCGAGACGATCGACCCCGCCTTCGAGATCGTCCAGCCGGCCGCGCTTCGTGCCCCGTTCCTGTTCAATTCGCCCCATAGCGGCATCGTCTATCCCCGCGCCTTCGTCAGCCAGTCGCGGCTCGATCTGCCGGTGCTGCGCCGCTCGGAGGACAGCTTCGTCGACCGTCTGTTCGCCGAGGTGACCCGATTCGGCATGGGCTTCATGCGGGCGCATTTCCCGCGCTGCTATCTCGACGTGAATCGCGAGCCCTATGAGCTGGACCCCCGCATGTTCGAGGGTCGCCTGCCTGCTTACGCCAATACGCGCTCCATGCGGGTGGCCGGCGGGCTCGGCACCATCGCCCGCATCGTCGGCGAGGCGCAGGAAATCTATGGCCGGCGCATTCCGGTGGACGAGGCGATCGCCCGCATCGAATCGCTCTACAAGCCCTATCACCGCTCGCTGCGGCAACTGATGGCGCAGATGCAGCGCAGCTTCGGCGTCGCCGTTCTGGTGGATTGCCACTCCATGCCGTCCGGCTGCCAGCGGGACGGGCGCATCGACATCGTGCTCGGCGACCGCTACGGCACGAGCTGCGCCGGCATCATTCCCGACACGATCGAAGCCGAGTTGCGCCGGCGCGGCTACAGCGTTGTGCGCAACAAGCCTTATGCCGGCGGCTTCATCACCGAGCATTACGGCAACCCGGCCTCCGGGATGCATGCGGTGCAGATCGAGATCAACCGCGCGCTCTATATGCGCGAGGCGACCTACGAACCCTCCGAGAATTTCGAGATCGTGCAGAACGATCTACTCGAAGTCGCGCTCGCGCTGACCGAGATACCGCATCTCGACCTCGCGCCCCTGCGCACCGCGGCGGAATAACCCTTATTTTTCAATTCACTGATGAGACGTTTCAAATTTTTGATGGGGCGACGTAAAAAACCTCATCGCAGAGCCTTGCATTTTAAACATGCGAGCTATACCAATTCTGCACGCTCGGTTCCGGGCTGAAATCCACCACCGATTGTTCGGTCAAAGCCGCTGAAAAAGCGGGGGGAAAGGTCGGTCCGAAAGGACAGAGGGCTCTCCCAGAGAGACCACGGAACCGCGACGGGATGACCGGCAAGATGGCAGAAGCCACGGCAGGCGTCTTCGTCCGGCGCAAAAGAAAGAGGCCGCTTACGCAGCGCGCAAGCGGCCCAAGTCTAGGGAGGAAACGCCCAAGGAGGGCTGCACGGAGCGACGCCAATCGCTGCGTGCGAGTGCAAGATGTAGGTGCATTGCGGAATAATCAAGGCAAGCCCCGTCAGTTTCTGGCATACCAAATACGGTGACGTGAGCGGTGTGACATTAATACCGCAATTCGCCGTATCAATTTACCTTTCAGGAGCGCTTGGCGCCCTGCCGGGCGTTGACGGAGCCGACCGGGGGGTCGCGGCACGTCAGCGCCCGCTTCCGTTTTGAGGCCCGGCGCACGGCTGGTGATACGGAGTAGCGGAATCACCCACCGGGCGGTCTTTCCGGCTTCCCGCTTGGCTCAAGGCCGTCAGCCAGGAGCAGCCCTGCGCGACCTCCTCTTCCCCGCCCGTGACCTGCGAGACGACGTGTCGCGGAGCCGTCGCCACATTGCGCGCGGCCGGGGGAGACCCGGATGCCCGATCCCGTCGAATGCTCGGGGCAGACGGGCTATGCGACAGGAAGAGGGGTGCCCTCATCAGGTTGCGGCTCCACTGCCATCAAGAGAGAGACGTTGAGGCCGGGATTGCCGCCGTGCTCGGCCGGTATGAAGGTGAGCCTCATCGCACACCTGCCCTGCCCCGTTCACCACGGCGGGACTGCGCGGGCGCTGAAAAGAAAGAGGCCGCTTACGCAGCGCGCAAGCGGCCCAAGTCTAGGGAGGAAACGCCCAAGGAGGGCGGCGGCAGCGTGACGCCAATCACGCCGCCGCAACGCAATAAACATAGACCTGCGACGCCGCCGTGACAACGGCGAAACGAAAGAAACGAAACTGGCAATTGGTCGCAGGCGCTCAAATGATGACAATCGCGCACTCAGCGCGCCTGGCGCCGGAATCGGCACGCGGTGCTTTTGAGCACCGCCTGTCATCGCCCTGAACACGGCCTCGGACGCGAGGACCCACCCCATGCGGATCTGCACGGCGCGCCCTGGTCGCCGAAAATGTGATTTATTTTCAGGAAGATGGCGGAAAAGAAAGGGGCCGCTCACGTTGCCGGAGCGGCCCAAGTCTAGGGAGGAAACGCCCAAGGAGGGCGGCGGTAAGGCGACGCCAATCGCTCTACCGCGCTGCAATAATATGGCAGGTTCGCTTCTCCGGTGCAACGACGGAATTGCCCATTTCTTGACCCTGCCGGAATGGCAGCCATGCGCTTGGCGCGGAGCAAAATTGAGGGACGCCCCTCAGTTCGCGCAGGGGTCGCGGCGGCATCCGCCCCCCGCGCCACGCATAGGGCAATTGCCGATCCCTGCGCTGCCCGGTAGGAAGTGAGGAGCGCCGGACGGAACGGGCCGGAAGGGCAGCAGCAGGGGCAGGATAAGATGGGCGCGGTGGATTTCGAGAGCTTCGTCGACGAACTCGCCACCGTGTCCGGGCAGGCCATCCTGCCCTTCTTCCGCACCGCCCTGGGTGTCGAGGACAAGAGCCGCGGCGCGGTGTTCGATCCCGTCACTGCCGCCGACCGCGCCGCCGAGCAGGCGATGCGGACCCTCATCCGCCGCACCTTTCCCAGCCATGGCGTGCGCGGCGAGGAGTTTCCCGATGAGGGCCTCGATGCCGATTATGTCTGGGTGCTCGACCCCATCGACGGCACAAAGTCCTTCATCAGCGGCATGCCAGCCTGGGGCACGCTGATCGGCTTGTGCCGGCAGGGCGAGCCGGTCTTTGGCATGATGCACCAGCCCTTCATCCGCGAGCGCTTCACCGGCGACGGCGCGCAGGCGCGCTATCGCGGCCCGGCCGGCGACCGCCGGCTTACCGTCCGCTCCTGCGCCTCCCTGGGCGAGGCCGTCATGATGACCACGAGCCCGCTGCTGATGGAGGAAGGCAACCGCGCCCTCTACACGGAAGTCGAGAAGCGCGTGCGGCTGCCGCGCTATGGCGGCGACTGCTATGCCTATTGCATGCTGGCCGCCGGCCATGTCGATCTCGTCATCGAGACCAATCTGAACGATTTTGACATTCTCCCCCTCACCCCGATCGTTCAGGGCGCGGGCGGCATCGTCACCAATTGGGAGGGCGGCTCGGACCTCTCCGGCGGACGCGTCGTCGCCTCGGGCGACCGCCGCCTGCATGAAGAAGCGCTGAGCGTGCTCAACCGCGGCTGAGCTTCTGCAGCGCGGCTTTAAGCGGCCGCGCTGCCGGGAATGAAGGCGTCGAAGGCGGCGAGCAACGGCTCGCGGAACAGGTCGCGCTCCTGCAGCAATTCGTGTCGCGCACCGGGAATGATGATGTGGGCCCCGGCGATCAGCCGGGTGCCGAGATGCTCGATGCTCGGCGTGGAGACGATCTTGTCCGCGCCCGCGCCCACCATCAGCAGCGGCTGCCGGATTGCCCGCGCCGAGGCCGGGTCGGCCAGCGTTTCCATCAGGTCGAAGGCGGCCTTCACCCAGCCGATGGTCGGGGGGCCGACTTCCAGCTGTGGGTGCTCCATGGATATGGTGAGGTTGCGGGCGAAGCGCGTGGCGTCGGAGGTGAGGCGGTTACCCTCGAAATGCACCTCGTGCAGCGGCCGCACCTTGCGGGTCGGCACATAGGCGCGCGAGAGGCCGAGGCGCGACAGGGTGCGGGCGATGCGCCGCGCCGCGACATCGTGCTTCAGCAGCGAGAGGTCGAGCATGGGCGCGACCAGGAACATCCGCTCGAAGGACTGCCCGCCCCGGCGTGCATGATCGAGCAGGATCGCCGCGCCCATGGAATGGGCAAGGGCGAAACAGGGTCCCGGCATATCCGGCAGCACCACCTCACGCAGCAGCGCCTCAATGTCGAGCTGATAGTCCGCGAAGTCCTTGATATGGCCCTTCATCGGGTTGGACAGCAGCCGCTGTGAACCGCCCTGCCCGCGCCAGTCGAGCGCGGCCACCGCGAAGCCACGGCGCAGCAGGTCGCGTACCGTCTCGAAATATTTCTCGATCTTCTCGGTGCGGCCGGGGAAGACGCAGACCGTGCCGTGACACGGCGCGCGCTCCGGCATCCAGCGGGCGAAGCGCAGCCGAATCCCGTCCGTGGCGGTGGCGGCGCCACACAGGGCACCTTCCGGCACCGGATTATCCCGGGTCGAATAGAGAACGGGTTTGAAGCTCATGTCGCCGCGCGCTGGTTTTTGCCCCTGCGGCTTATAGCGAAGCCCCGGCACCGGGCAAAGGCGCAAAAGCGCGCAAAGCGCCGCCACGTCAGGCCGGCCGGGTCGTGGCGCATCTCAATAGCGCTTGTCGCCGAAGCCGATCACTTTCATGCCGCTGATGGCGCCGGACGCGCCGTCCACCACCACCTGCACGCGCTCCCCGCGCGGGCCATTCGCTTCCAGAAGAATGGTGGCCCCACGCCGACGGATCACGGAAATGTTGGAAAAGCCGCGCGCGCTCAGCATCCGCACCGCCGCGTCGGCATCGACCGGCCCGCCCGCCCGGCCGCCGGGCGGCGCGTCATAGGGCGCGTAGGGGCCCGGTCCCGGCGCATAGGGCCCCGGCGGCGGACGATAATTCTGGGCGAACGCGGTCATGCTCCCCGGCAGCAGCGGGGGAAGCATCCCGACCAGCAGTCCCACGGCGACGGCCAGCGCCACCGGTGCCCGCGTCCTCACTCCACACACCCCTCGATCGGATTGGTACCGACCTTCGATCCCTTAACCAGCCGGCACTGAATAGGGTCCAAGCCCCTCGTTCATCCCTCGTTCAGGTGCAACGCGCACCGGCCGCGACCGACGCGCCGCCGATTTCGCCGCGCGGCTCTTGCGCGCCGCCAAGCCTTTCCTATCTCGCTGTTGTACCGGCCAGAAGGCGGTACGTGAACCGGGTTCGGCTCAATTGAGAGGACCCTTCTGCATGTCGCTTAACGTGAGGATATGCCATGCGTACGTTTGACCTTACCCCCCTGCACCGTTCGACCGTCGGCTTTGACCGCCTGTTCTCGCTGCTGGACCAGGTGAACAGCGTCGACACCGCCCCCACCTATCCGCCCTATAATATCGAGCGCACCGGCGAGAACGCCTATCGCATCACCGTCGCCGTCGCCGGCTTCACCGCGGACGATCTGTCCATCGAGGTGAAGGAGAATGGCCTGTCCATTCGCGGCGATCGCAAGGTCGAGGCCGGCAAGCCGTCCGACGTGCTCTATCAGGGCATCGCGGCCCGCGCCTTCGAGCGCCGCTTCCAGCTCGCCGACCATGTGGAAGTGCGCGGCGCCAGCCTCGCCAACGGCCTGCTGCATGTGGAACTGGTGCGCGAGATTCCCGAGGCGATGAAGCCCCGCACCATTCCCATCGCGACCGGCGCCAGCGCGCCGCGCGTGATCGAGGCCAAGACCAGCGAGGCGAAAGCCAGCGAGGCCCAAGCCGCGTGAGGTGAACGCCGCGTGAGGCGGACGCCACACTAGCGAAGCCGACGGCCTGCTGCGGGTGAGGACCGTCCCCGCAGCGGCGATCCGGCTCTCCATCTGACAGAAAAGGGCGCCCCGGCGGACCACCGGGGCGCCCTTTGCGTTGTGGGCGGAAGCTCAGTCCTCCGTCGGCGCCGGCTTGCCCGAGGCGCCGCGGGCATAGACCGAGGCGGTACCAGCCGGCACGGTACTGCCGGTCCCGACGCCGGTTCCCGTGCCGCTGCCGGCGGGGGGAATGGCGGGCGTTGCGGCGGCAGCCTTAGCCGGTTCGGCGGGCGGTGCGGCCGCGGGAGCCGCAGTCGATGCCGTTGCGGCGGGCATGGCGCTCGGCGGGACGGCGGTCCCAGGGATGATCCGCACCGGGCTGGCGGCGCCCGGAGCCGGCTCGCTCGCACCCGTCGCAGCGGAGGGAGACGCGGGCGTCGTCGCATTGGCTGCCGGCTCCGGTGCCGCCGGAGCGGGCGACGGCGAGGAATCCGGCGCGGCGGTGGGCGTCGCTTCGGCCGAAGGCTCCGGCGCCGGAATGGCGGCGAGTTCCGGCGGCCGTGCGGGCGGCAACGGCGCCACCGCCGGCAGCGCCTGACGAACAGGTGCGGACGGCGCGCCCCCAACCGGCCCCTGCCCGATCTCGTGCATGGCGATCACCTCGCCGCTATAGGCATCGATACGCACGCGCATGCGCGCCCCCGAGCGCGCGGTGGCATCGACGAGATAGGTGTTGCCGTCGACGCGCGGGCGGCCGATGGCGCTCATGCCCATGGAACGCAGCATCGGCGCGACATCGGCGAAGGGGAAGCGACCCGGCGCCTGATAAACCGGCGGTGGGGGCGGATAGGCGGCAGGCGGGGGATAATAGACCGGGGGCGGCGGGTAATAGGCCGGCGGTGGACCGTAATAGCGCTCCACATAGACCCCGCCATAGGGCCGGACATACATCTGCGCCTGCGCGGGCAGGCTGATGAGGGTGCACAGGCCGGCCATCACCGGCACGGCCGCCGCGAGGCGCCGGGGCAAGCGGGCGGTCGGCGCGCAGGGCATCGGCATGGACATCTCCGAAGCGGAAGGGCGAGCGGTCAACGAAGCCGCAAAATGCGGCATCGGCAAGACCTTGGCCCATGTCTCCTCCCCTGCCCGACCTCGCGGCCAAGCCGGCGGCAAGGGTGACCTTCAAGCGCAATGGCGTTGCGCGCGAAGGCCGGGCGCCTTACCGTTCGTTTCGCCCGGCGCGCACGCTTCGCAAGAAGAGTGAAAAAACGCGCCGGCCAAGACGCGCGCGGCGCTTGTGCGCGCGCGTCAATTCTGGCATCTTCGCGGTTGATAGGGCAGGTATGCTGTCCTATAATTCGCGGCCCAGCCCTTCTGAGGGCGTGGCACGGCGGATGCTAGCGTAGTTCGGCGAGCGGGAACGCCTTGCGGGAGAGCGCCCCGCGGGAACAGTCCGTTTCGGCGCCGGACATCAAAGCGACCCTTGAGGGAGTGACGGGAATGAATGAGGAATGGGGCGGCTCCGCCGCGCACGTTGTCCACGAGGCTCCGGTTCGTCCGGCCGCGGCGGATCGTGCCACCAAATCCATTTCCCACATCGACCCGGGCCTCCCGGCCGCGCAAGGGCTCTATGACCCGCGCCACGAGAAGGATTCCTGCGGCGTCGGCTTCATTGCCGACATCAAGGGCCGCAAGTCGCATCAGATCGTCCAGGATGGGCTGAAGATCCTGCTCAACCTCGAACATCGCGGCGCGGTGGGCGCGGACCCGCGCGCCGGCGACGGCGCCGGCATGCTGGTGCAGCTGCCGCACCGCTTCTTCGCCAAGGAGGCGGAGAAGCTCGGCTTCACGCTGCCTGCGCCCGGCCATTACGCGGTCGGCCACATCTTCATGCCACAGGACGCCGAGGGGCGGGAGATCATCCGCACCACCATGGAGCGCGTGGTGGCGGAAGAGGGCCAGGTGCTGCTCGGCTGGCGCGACGTGCCGACCGACAATTCCTCGCTCGGCCACACTGTCCTCCCGACCGAACCGCGTCATGTGCAGGTTTTCATCGGCCGCGCCGAGGCGATCGCCAGCGAGGACGACTTCGAGCGCCGGCTGTTCATCCTGCGCAAGGTGATCTCCAACGCGGTCTACGACGCCAAGGACCCGCGCACGGCCGGCTATTATGTCGTGTCGCTGTCCTGCCGCACCATCGTCTATAAGGGCATGTTCAACGCCGACCAGCTCGGCGCCTACTATGCCGACCTGCACGACCCGGAGTTCGAGAGCGCGGTCGCCCTCGTGCATCAGCGTTTCTCGACCAACACCTTCCCCGCCTGGTCGCTCGCCCATCCCTACCGGATGGTCGCGCATAATGGCGAAATCAACACGCTGCGCGGCAATGTGAACTGGATGGCGGCCCGCCAGGCTTCCGTCGACAGCGAGCTGTTCGGCAACGACATCTCCAAGCTCTGGCCGATCTCCTATGAGGGCCAGTCGGACACGGCGTGCTTCGACAACGCGCTCGAATTCCTGATTCAGGGCGGCTACGAGCTGCCGCACGCGGCGATGATGCTGGTGCCCGAAGCCTGGGCCGGCAACCCGCTGATGAACGAGGAACGCCGCGCCTTCTACGAGTACCACGCCGCCATGATGGAGCCGTGGGACGGGCCTGCCGCCATCGTCGCCACCGACGGGCGCCAGATCGTCGCCACGCTGGATCGCAACGGCCTGCGCCCGGCGCGCTATCTCGTCACCAAGGACGACAAGATCGTCCTCGCCTCGGAAATGGGCGTGCTCACCTTCCCCGAAAGCGAGATCGTCACCAAGTGGCGCCTGCAGCCGGGCCGGATGCTGCTGGTCGACCTGGAAGAAGGCCGCCTCGTCCCCGACGAGGAGGTGAAGACCACGCTTGCCAAGGCGCACCCCTATAAGGAGTGGCTGCAGCGCACCCAGCTGGTGCTGGAGGAGCTGCGCTCGGTGGAAGCGCGCGAGGTCCGCACCGACGTGTCGCTGCTCGATCGCCAGCAGGCCTTCGGCTACACCCAGGAAGACCTCAAGCTGCTGATGGCGCCGATGGCGACCACCGGCCAGGAAGCGGTCGGCTCCATGGGCACCGACACGCCGATCTCGCCGCTGTCGAAGAAGTCGAAGTCGCTGTTCACCTATTTCAAGCAGAACTTCGCCCAGGTCACCAACCCGCCGATCGACCCGATCCGCGAGGAATTGGTGATGAGCCTCGTCTCCTTCATCGGGCCGCGGCCGAACATCTTCGACCTCGAAGGCAATTCCCGCCGCAAGCGGCTGGAAGTGCGCCAGCCGATCCTGACCAATGAGGACCTGGAGAAGATCCGCTCCATCGGCTTCATGGAGGAGCGCTTCGACACCCGCACGCTCGACATCACCTACCCCTCCGACAAGGGCGCGGCGGGCATGGGCGATGCGGTGGAGCGGCTGTGCGAGCGCGCCGAGGCGGCGGTGCATGGCGGCTACAACATCATCATCCTCTCCGACCGCCTCGTCGGGCCGGACCGCATCCCGATTCCCTCGCTGCTGGCGACGGCGGCGGTGCATCATCACCTGATCCGCAAGGGCCTGCGCACCTCGGTCGGTCTCGTCGTCGAGACGGGCGAGGCGCGCGAGGTGCACCATTTCGCCTGTCTCGCCGGTTACGGCGCCGAGGCGATCAACCCCTATCTCGCCTTCGAGACGATGATCGACATGCGCGTCGACATCCCCGAGGAGGTCGACGAGTACGAAATCGTCAAGCGCTACATCAAGTCGATCGACAAGGGTCTGCTCAAGGTCATGTCCAAGATGGGCATCTCGACCTACCAGTCCTATTGCGGCGCGCAGATCTTTGACGCCGTCGGCCTCAACCAGGAGGTTGTCGACCGCTATTTCTTCGGCACCGCCTCCTCGGTCGGCGGCATCGGCCTTGCCGAGATCGCCGAAGAAACCGCCATGCGCCACCGCGACGCCTTCAGCGACGCGCCGGTCTACCGCACCTCGCTCGATGTCGGCGGCGACTACGCCTTCCGCCTGCGCGGCGAGGAGCACGCCTGGGACCCCGAGACGGTCGCAGTGCTGCAGCATGCGGTGCGCGGCAACGCGCAGGACAAGTACCGCCATTTCGCCCAGCTGGTGAACGAGGCCGGCGCCAAGACGCTGAACATCCGCTCGCTGTTCCGCATCCGCGAGGCCGGCGAGCTCGGCCGTGCGCCGATCGCGGTCGACGAGGTCGAGCCGGTGGCCGAGATCGTCAAGCGTTTCGTCACCGGGGCGATGTCGTTCGGCTCCATCTCGCGCGAGGCGCACACCACGCTCGCCATCGCGATGAACCGCATCGGCGGCAAGTCGAACACCGGCGAGGGTGGCGAGGAGGCGACGCGCTTCAAGCCGCTGCCCAACGGCGATTCCATGCGCTCGGCGATCAAGCAGGTGGCGTCGGGCCGCTTCGGCGTCACGGCGGACTACCTCGTCAATGCCGACATGATCCAGATCAAGATGGCGCAGGGGGCCAAGCCCGGCGAAGGCGGCCAGCTGCCCGGTCACAAGGTGGATGCGGTCATCGCCAAGGTGCGCCACTCCACCCCGGGCGTCGGCCTCATCTCGCCGCCGCCGCACCATGACATCTACTCGATCGAAGATCTGGCGCAGCTCATCTACGACCTGAAGAACGTCAACCCGGAAGCCGACATCTCGGTGAAGCTGGTGTCCGAGGTGGGCGTCGGCACGGTCGCGGCCGGCGTCGCCAAGGCGCGCGCCGACCACATCACCGTCTCCGGCTTCGAGGGCGGCACGGGCGCCTCCCCGCTCACCGCCATCAAGCATGCCGGCTCGCCCTGGGAGATGGGCCTCGCGGAAGCGCACCAGACGCTGGTGCTAAACAATCTGCGCGGACGCATCGCTCTGCAGGTCGATGGTGGCCTGCGGACCGGTCGCGACGTGGTGATCGGCGCCATGCTGGGGGCGGATGATTTCGCCTTCTCCACCGCGCCGCTGATCGCGGCCGGTTGCATCATGATGCGCAAGTGCCACCTCAACACCTGCCCGGTGGGCGTCGCCACCCAGGACCCGGTGCTCCGCAAGCGCTTCAAGGGCACGCCCGAGCACGTCATCAACTACTTCTTCTTCGTCGCCGAGGAAGTGCGCGAGTTCATGGCGGCCCTCGGCGTGCGCACCTTCAACGAGCTGATCGGCCGCTCCGACTGGCTCGACCAGCGCGAGGCGATCGAGCACTGGAAGGCCAAGGGTCTCGACTTCAGCCGCATCTTCGCCAAGCCGCAGGTCGGCCCCGAGGTCGCGATCTACCACACCGAGCGGCAAAACCATCCGATCGAGCATGTGCTCGACCGCACGCTGATCCACCAGGCCATGCCGGCGCTGGAGAGCGGCGAGAAGGTCGTGATCCACAGCGAGATCAAGAGCATCAACCGCTCGGTCGGCGCCATGCTCTCGGGCGAGGTGGCCAAGCGCTACGGCGATGCCGGCCTGCCGGACGACACGATCAACATCCATCTGACAGGCACCGCCGGCCAGGCCTTCGGCGCCTTCCTCGCCACCGGTGTCGCCATGACGCTTGTCGGCGAAGCCAACGACTATGTCGGCAAGGGCCTCTCGGGCGGACGGATCGTGGTGATGCCGGCGGCGGACAGCGCCATCGTGCCGGAACAGTCGATCATCGTCGGCAACACGGTGCTCTACGGCGCCACCTCGGGCGAGGTCTATTTCCGCGGCGTCGCCGGCGAGCGTTTCGCCGTGCGCAATTCGGGCGCCATCGCGGTGGTCGAAGGCACGGGCGACCATGGCTGCGAATACATGACCGGCGGCGTGGTCGTCGTCATCGGCCAGACCGGGCGCAATTTCGCGGCCGGCATGTCCGGCGGCGTCGCCTATGTGCTGGACGAGGACGGTACCTTCAAGAAGCGCTGCAACCTCTCCATGGTCGATCTCGAACCGGTGGAAGAGGAAGAGGACCTGCTGGAGCGCCTGCACCACCATGGTGGTGACCTGGAATTCAAGGGCCGCATCGACATCATGGCGGATATGGGCCACCACGACGAGGAGCGCCTGCATCAGCTGATTGCCAAGCACCTGCACTATACGGGCTCGGCGCGGGCGCAGGCGATCCTCGACAACTGGGCCGATTATCGCGGCAAGTTCGTCAAGGTGATGCCCGTCGAGTATCAGCGGGCGCTGCGCGAAATGGAGAAAATGCGCGGCCTGCAGGCAGCCGAATAGGTCTGCCCGCACCTGCCGGAGCTTCCGGCGGGACCGGCCCTTCGGGAGGGCCGCGGCTCGGTCGCGGCGCGGTACGGTGCCGCGCCGCCATTTTCCAACTGGCATGTTTGATGTATCTGCACCGGGGGGTGGAATGCCTCCAAGGTGGCGGTGCTCCGCGAAAGAGGGCGCAATGGGCAAGGTTACGGGCTTTCTCGAAATCGATCGGCGCGAGGCGAAATATCAGCCCGCCTCCGACCGCATTCGCCATTTCCGCGAGTTCACCCTGCCGCTGCCGGACGCCGAGGTCGCCAACCAGGCCTCGCGCTGCATGGATTGCGGCGTGCCGTTCTGCCATGGGCCGAATGGCTGCCCGGTGCACAACCAAATCCCGGACTGGAACGACCTCGTCTATCACGGCAATTGGGAAGAGGCGGCGCGCAACCTCCACTCCACCAACAACTTCCCCGAATTCACCGGCCGCATCTGCCCCGCCCCCTGCGAGGAAGCCTGCACGCTAAACCTCGAGGACGTGCCGGTCACCATCAAGACCGTCGAGCAGGCGATCGCCGACAAGGCGTGGAAGGCGGGCTGGATCAAGCCCGAGCCGGCCGCGCACAAGACCGGCAAGAAGGTCGCCGTGGTCGGCTCCGGCCCGGCCGGCCTCGCCGCCGCGCAGCAGCTCGCCCGCGCCGGCCATGAGGTGCATGTCTATGAGCGCGAGCCCAAGGCCGGTGGCCTGCTGCGCTACGGCATTCCCGACTTCAAGATGGAAAAGCACTATATCGACCGCCGCGTCGCCCAGATGCAGGGCGAAGGCGTGACCTTCCATTATAACGTCAATGTCGGCGTCACCACGCCGCTCGACGAACTGCTGGAAGGCCATGATGCGGTGCTGATGTGCGGCGGCTCGGAAGCTCCGCGCAACCCGGCCCTGCCCGGCCAGGAGTTGGAAGGCGTGCATTACGCCATGCCCTATCTGGTGCAGCAGAACCGCCGCGTCGGCCATGAGGATGTGTCGCGCGAGCAGCCCATCCTCGCCGCCGGCAAGCATGTGGTGGTGATCGGCGGCGGCGACACCGCTTCCGACTGCGTCGGAACCGCCTTCCGCCAGGGCGCGCTGTCGGTGCACCAGCTCGACATCCGCCCGGTGCCGCCGTTGAAGGAAGACAAGCTGGCGGTGTGGCCCTATTGGCCGACCAAGTTCCGCACCTCTTCCTCGCAGGCCGAAGGCGCCGAGCGCGAATTCGCCGCCGCGACCCTCGGTATCGAGGGCAAGAAGGGCCATGTCACCGCGGTGAAGTGCGCCCGTGTCGACGCCAAGCGCCAGCCGATCGCCGGCACCGAGTTCCTGATCAAGGCGGATCTCGTCTTCATTGCTCTCGGCTTCGTCCATCCGGTGCGCGAAGGCATGCTGGAGCAGGAGGGGCTCGCAATCGACAAGCGCGGCAATGTGGCAGCGACCGATCTCGACTACGCCACCAGCGTGCCGAAGCTGTTCGCTGCCGGGGATATGCGCCGTGGCCAGTCTCTCGTCGTATGGGCGATCCGCGAAGGTCGCCAGGCGGCGCAGTCGATCGACACGTTCCTGATGGGCAGCTCCGTCCTGCCGCGCTGAGAGTGATCACCCGCAAGAACGCAAAGCCGGGCCTCGCGCCCGGCTTTTTCATGTCCGGACGGGCTAGGGCACGTTTTACCGATCAGGTTGCCTCAACCTGATCGGATCAGGCTCTAAGGCGACGGGGCCGCTCCCGGAAGCGGGGCCTGCGGCATGGCGGGAACCAGCGGTTCCACCGGCTGGCCCGGCGGCCAGCGGAAATCGTCCGTGCGGCCAGCCACCGCTGGCGGCGCCGTGCCCTCGACCAGAGCACTGGCCGGCTCCGGCTTGGCCTCCTCCGCCATGGCGGCGCGGCGGACATCGTTGCCTGCGGCCAGCGCCGGCGCCCCGGCGAGGCTGCGCGCATTGCCGGCCGGCGGGCCGCCGGTCAGCATAATGATGGAGGGCCTCGTGTCCGCCGGGTCGGCCGCAGCAGCCGGAACATCCTGCCCCGAAAGCAGATCGTCGAGCTTCTGGTCGACGAAGAAGGCCAGCTTGCGCGCGCCGGCGCGGGTGAAGCCGACACCGTCGGCGGTGCGCAGGCGCCGGCGCTGACCATCCACCGCCGGGCCGGACATCATGAACTTGCCGTTCTCGTCGACGAAGCCGTCGGTAGCGTCGACGAAGATGAAGCCGTTGCGCTCCACCATCTCCTTCAGCAGCGCGTTGTAGCGGGCGATCTGCTCGCTGCGCATGCTGTCTTCCACCGGCGGCAGACCGACTACGACCACGTTGCGGCGCTGCAGCTTGAGTGCCAGCAGGAAATCCTCGACGCGGCGGGAATAGAGCTCGCGCCAGCGCTCGTCGAACAGTTCGGCCCTCACCCCCGCCGCATCGGTGATCGGCTCCAGATCATTGGCGCCGGCCAGGACAACGATGGCGTCGGCCTGATCATTGCCCGTGGGCAATTGCCGCGCGACGGCGAGAAGATCCACCGTGCGCCCCGGGGCGAAGCCGGCGCCGGCTTCCGTTCGGCCGACGACCGCCGCGCTCTCGCGGTCGGCAGCGAAGGCATCCGCCAGCCCCTGCGCGAGCGTGCCGGCCTGCTCGTCGCCGAACACCAGCACGACTTCCTTCACCTTGTCGGACGCTGACCGCGCCTCGCCGGCGGCGGCGTAGACCTTGCCGCGCGGCTCCGCCGGTGGCTGCGCCACCACGGGCGGGGGCGGCGCGAATTGCGGTTCCGCGGGCATCATCCGCCGGGGGCGGGCGTCATTGCCGCCGAACAGGTTGATCAGCGGCTGGAAGGGCGACCAGGAACGGCTCGGCGCGGCGGCTTGCGGCGGTGCGCCGCGCTGCTGCGGGCGCGCCTGCTGCTGTTGCGGACGGGCCCGCTGCTGTTGTTGTTGCGAGGGCCGGGCCGAGGGCTGGCCGACATCGGCCGGCGGGCGGAACCAGTCGCTTTGCGCCTGGGCCAAAGCGCAGCCGGCCAGAAGCAGCCCGGCCGACGCCAGCGCCTTCGCTCCGATCCGATAGCCGAGCCTGCGGCCCATGCGCCGATTTCCCAATGGTGACACCCAGAACGGGTGGCCCATTATCGCGGCTGATTCAAGACCCTCCGACCCGGTTCCGGTATCAGGAGCCACCGCGCAGGCTATCCAGCACCTCGCCGCTGGCCATTCCGTCAGGCGGCAGGCCGACCGCGACCTGATAATCGCGGACGGCCGCCCGCGTCTGCGCGCCGATCGCGCCATCGGGCGTGCCGACATTGTAGCCGCGCGAGGCAAGGCGCTGCTGCAGCTCCGAGCGCTCATTGCGCGAGAGCGCGCGTTGCTCCGGCCAGGGTTGGACAAAAGGCCCGCCGCCGCGCAACCGGTCGGCAAGATGGCCGATGGCGAGCGCATAGGCATCCGCCGGGTTGTAGCTGAGAATGGCCTTGAAATTGTCCGTCATCAGGAAGGCCGGCCCCTTGGCCCCTGCGGGCAGCAGCAGATAGGCCATCTCGTTGCCCGGTGGCATCGCCCGCCCGTCCGGCCGGTGAATGCCGAGCGCCGCCCATTCCCGCATCGGCTTGCGGATGTTCTTGTCGGCCAGCAGATAGTCAAAGCGGCGCGGCAGCACGACCTCATAGCCCCAGCTGCGGCCCGCCTGCCAGCCGCCGCGCTTCAGTTTGTTGGCGGTAGAGCCCATCGCGTCGGCAACCGAATCGACCACGTTGCGGTGCCCGTCACCGTCGAAATCCACCGCATCGCGCTGAAAGGCGGTCGGCATGAACTGGGTGAGACCGAACGCGCCGGCCCAGGAGCCGCGCAAATGGCTCTCGGGAATGTCGCCGCGATCGACGATGCGCAGGGCGGCGACAAATTCGTCGCGGAAATAAGCCTTGCGGCGACCGACGCAGGCCAGCGTACCGGTCGCCTGAAGCACCGGGTAGGAGCCGCGCGCGCTGCCGTAATTGGTCTCGATGCCCCAGATGGCGGCGACGACATAGCGATCGACGCCGTAGCGGCGCTCAACTTCGGCGAACACCGCCGCGTTCTGCGCCATCGCCTCGCGGCCTTTGCGGATGCGGGTTTCGGAAACCAGCATGTCGACATAGTCGCCGGCGGTGCGGCTGAATTCGGGCTGGGTCTGCAGCTTCTCCATGATGCCCATGTCGGGCTTCAGCCCCGCCGTATAGCGGCGGAACCCGGCGGCGGAGACACCGGCGGCACGCGCCTTCGGTTCCAGCGCGGCGATGCAGCGGCTGAAATTCGCCTCGTCGCGCGCCAGCGCGGCCGGGGTCATGTCGGGATGGCTGGCAGTGGCGGCCGGTGCGGCGGGAGCCGCCTCCGCTCGCACCTGCGGGCGCGTGGGCGCCGGCCGAGCGGGCGCCGCACTGGCATAGGCGGCCGGCGGCGCGGATAGCGCGCCGGTAATGTCGTCGCCGCCGGCGCAGCCGGCGAGCCCGAAGCAGACGATGGCGACGCCAGCCGCGCGGCCGGCATACCCCCGGTCGGAGGCCGTGCGATGAACCATGACGCTACCCTAACGCGGAAACCGGCGATGATTAGGCCAGCCGCATGGTTTCGGTGATGTTAACGCGGCGTCACTTTCCGCTGCGGCATCCCGGCTCTTTCGCGGATGTGACCACCGCGGAACCTATTCCGCCACCTCCGCGTTAACCCGCCGGTGCATTGACAGGAGCGAAGCGTTAAGTTCGTTGCGCTACGAGTTCGCCCGTCTGCCTGAACCTGCGTCATCAAGAGCGGCATATTCCCCCGATGGTAAAACCTATTCGCAAAGCGATCCTCCCCGTCGCCGGCCTCGGCACGCGCTTTCTGCCCGCCACCAAGGCGGTGCCGAAGGAAATGCTCACGGTGGTGGACCGGCCCGTCGTTCAGCATGTGGTGGACGAGGCGCGCGCCGCCGGCATCGAGCACATCGTCTTCGTCACCGGCCGCAACAAGGGCGTGATCGAGGACCATTTCGACCGGCAATACGAACTGGAAGACACGCTGCAGGAGCGCGGCAAGCTCAAGATGCTGGAATTGCTGCGCGAGGAGACCATGGGTCCCGGCGCCACCAGCTTCACCCGCCAGCAGCTCCCGCTCGGCCTCGGCCACGCGGTGTGGTGCGCCCGCGATATTATCGGCAACGAGCCTTTCGCCCTGCTGCTGCCGGACATGCTGCACAAGCCGTCCAACGGCAAGGGTTGCCTCGGCCAGATGGCGGAAGCCTACCGGCGCACCGGCGGCGGCAACCACATCGCGGTCTATGAGGTGCCGCCGGAGCAGACGGACCAATACGGCATTGTTGGCCTCGGTGAGGAGATGGCCGACGGCGTGCATAAGATCGCCCGGATGGTCGAGAAGCCGAAGAAGGAGGTCGCTCCCTCGAACCTCGCCATTTCCGGCCGCTACATCCTGCAGCCGGAAATCTTCGATCTGCTCGCCACTCAGGAGCGCGGCGCCGGCAACGAGATCCAGCTCACCGATTCCATGCTGAAGTTGGCCCAGACGCAGGATTTCTACAGCGTCACCTTCGACGGCGCGATCTACGACTGCGGCTCGAAGCTCGGCTTCCTCATGGCCAATGTCGCCTACGCGCTCGACAACCCGGAAATCTCCGGCGCCTTCCGCCCCGAACTCGACGCGCTGCTGGCACGGAGTTGAGCCCCCGTCCTGCCGCCGCCATCTCATGAAGAAGGGCGCCCTACGGCGCCCTTTTGCTTGGTTGGCGTAGCTTGGCCGGCGCACCTCGCCTCACGCCTGCCAATAATCCGCCGCGCCCTCCGGCAACGTGGCCACCACCCGGTCGAACGCTTCTGCGTCGACATGACGGCGCAGCGCCCAGGCGACATCGGACAGGCAGTTGCCGGGCGCAAAATTATGGTGCTGCCGCAGAGCCTGCACTTCTCGCGTCAGCGCCGCCCGGTCGGCAAAGGGCCGCACCGGCTCCGAGACATCCCAACCGGAAACGAAGATGGCGCGCAGCAGCGGCGGCAGCACATCGGCGAAATCGAGCGCCTGCTGCACCTCCAGCCGGCGGCGAAAGGTCAGCAGCACGCCTTCAACCATGGTGTAGGTCTGGTTGCGGGTGGCGAGCCCGGAGAAATCGCGGGCATCGGCGAGGAAACGCTCGAACTCGTCGGATGCGTGCTGCAACTCCATCGGCATCGGCATCGCGACCCCTCCCCGGATGAAAGAAGGGCCCCCGCGAGAGGGCCCTTCGGTCTTTCTACAGGATGATGAGGCGTGTGGCGGCCGTTAGGCCGCTTCGTCCACATTACGCGGGCGGGTGTCGAACAGAAGCTCGTTCGCCCCGCGCTCGACCCGAACGACATCGCCATCCTTTACGGTGCCGGCAAGGATGCGGCCGGCTAGCGGATCCTGCAGCAGCTTCTGCATGACCCGCTTGAGCGGGCGGGCACCATAGGCCGGGTCGTAGCCCTTGTCGGCCAGGAAGTCCCGCGCCTCGGGGGTGATCTCCAGCGCGATCTTGCGCTCCTCCAGCAGCTTCTCCAGCCGCTTGGCCTGGATATCGACGATGGCGCCCATCTGCTCCCGGCGCAGCCGGTGGAACAGGACGATCTCGTCGACACGGTTGAGGAATTCCGGCCGGAAATGCGCACGCACCACCGCCATCACTTCCTCGCGCACTGCCTCGCTGTCCTGTCCGTCGGGCTGATTCACCAGATATTCGGCCCCGAGATTCGAGGTCATGATGATCAGCGTGTTGCGGAAGTCGACCGTGCGGCCCTGCCCGTCCGTCAGCCGCCCGTCATCGAGCACCTGCAGGAGGACGTTGAACACGTCCGGATGCGCCTTCTCGATCTCGTCAAACAGCACGACCTGATAAGGCCGGCGCCGCACCGCCTCGGTGAGCGCGCCGCCCTCCTCATAGCCGACATAGCCGGGAGGCGCGCCGATGAGGCGGGCAACCGAGTGCTTCTCCATGTATTCCGACATGTCGAGGCGCACCAGCGCCGTGTCGTCGTCGAACAGGAACGACGCCAGCGCCTTGGTCAACTCGGTCTTGCCGACGCCGGTGGGGCCGAGGAAGATGAAGGAGCCGATCGGCCGGTGCGGGTCCTGAAGCCCAGCCCGCGCGCGGCGAACCGCGGTCGAGACGGCTTCCACGGCCTCCTTCTGGCCGACCACGCGCTTGGAGAGCATGTCCTCCATGCGCAGCAGTTTCTCCTTCTCGCCTTCCAGCATCTTGTCGACGGGAACGCCGGTCCAGCGCGAGACGACACCAGCTATGTGGTCGGGCGTCACCGCCTCTTCCACCATCGCGCCAGCCTTCACCTCGGCAGCGGTGTCCTTCGCCTCGATGGCGGCGAGCTTCTTCTCCAGCGCCGGAATGGTGCCATAGGCGAGTTCGCCCGCCTTCTGGTACTCGCCCGAGCGCTGGGCGATGGCGAGATCGGCGCGGGCCTTCTCCAGCTCGCTCTTGATCTTCTGCGCGTCGCCGAGCTTCTCCTTCTCCGCCTTCCAGCGCGAGGTGATGGACGCCGACTGCTCCTCCAGATTGGCGAGCTCCTTCTCCAGCTTCTTCAGCCGGTCCTTGGAAGCGGCGTCGCTCTCCTTCTTCAGCGCCTCCTGCTCGATGCGGAGGCGCACGATCTCGCGGTCGATATTGTCGAGTTCCTCGGGCTTGGAATCGACCTGCATGCGCAGGCGCGACGCCGCCTCGTCGACGAGGTCGATCGCCTTGTCGGGCAGGAAACGGTCGGTGATGTAGCGGTTGGACAGCGTCGCCGCCGCCACCAGCGCGCTATCGGTGATGCGCACGCCGTGGTGCAGCTCGTACTTCTCCTTGATGCCGCGCAGGATGGACACCGTGTCCTCCACCGTCGGCTCGGAGACGAAGACGGGCTGGAAGCGACGGGCAAGCGCCGCGTCCTTCTCCACATGCTTGCGGTATTCGTCGAGCGTGGTGGCGCCGACGCAGTGCAGCTCGCCGCGCGCCAGCGCCGGCTTGAGCAGGTTGGACGCGTCCATGGCGCCATCGGTCTTGCCGGCGCCGACCAGCGTGTGCATCTCGTCGATGAACAGGATGATGCCGCCCTCGGCCGCCTCGACCTCGGAGAGCACGCTCTTCAGCCGCTCCTCGAACTCGCCGCGATATTTCGCGCCGGCGATGAGCGAGCCCATGTCGAGGGCGAGCAGCTGCTTGTCCTTCAAGCTCTCCGGAACATCGCCATCGACGATGCGCAGGGCGAGGCCTTCGACGATAGCGGTCTTGCCGACGCCGGGCTCGCCGATCAGCACCGGGTTATTCTTGGTGCGGCGGGAGAGAACCTGAATGGTGCGGCGGATTTCCTCGTCGCGGCCGATCACCGGGTCAAGCTTGCCCTCGCGCGCCGCCTCGGTGAGGTCGCGGGCATATTTCTTCAGCGCGTCATAGGCGTTCTCCGCCGTGGCACTGTCGGCCGTGCGGCCCCTGCGCAGCGCCTCGATGGCGGTGTTGATCTTCTGCGGCGTGGCGCCAGCCTTGGCGAGAATCTTTCCCGCCTCGCTGTCCTTTTCCAGTGCCAGCGCGAGGAGCAGGCGCTCGACGGTGACATAACCGTCGCCGGCCTTCTTTGCCGCCTGCTCGGCGGCCTCGAACACGCGCGCCATGGCGGGGGCGAGATAGACCTGGCCCGCGCCGGAGCCCTGCACCTTGGGCAGCTTCTTCAGCGCCGCCTCGGTGTCGGCCAGCACGATACGCGGATCGCCGCCGCTGCGGGTGATCAGCCCGGCACAGAGACCTTCCGGATCGTCGAGCAGAACCTTCAGCAGGTGCTCGGGGGTGAATTGCTGGTTGCCCTCACGCAGGGCAAGCGACTGGGCGGACTGGACGAATCCGCGCGCGCGCTCGGTGTAGATTTCGAAATTCATTTCGCGTTGCCTCCTGGCCCCCCGTCCGCCCATGAAGGCGCGAACGGTCATTCGGGACGACGGCGCCCGTATCCCGGCCGCCGTAACGGACCCCGTTGCGGCAATCCGTCTGTCCTCATGTAGTGTGGCGAAACGGCAACGGAAGGGCGTTGCGCCGGATCAAACGCGGATTTTGCTCAGGCCGCTGCCGCCGCTGTGCCGGACCCTGCGACGGGACGCCTCGGCGCGGTGCCACCGGGGCAGCCACCGATCAGATAAGCGCCCGCCGCCAGCACTGCCACGCCGCCCAAGGCGAGGAAGGCTGCGGGGTAGCCGAGACGCTGCGCCACCACCCCGCCGAGCAGGGTCGAGAGCGAGGCGCCGATGCCCTGCGCCGTCATCGCGAAGCCGAGGCCGAGATTGAACCGGCCGGATCCAGCGAGGATGCGCGCCACCAACCCGGGCGTCGCGACGCCCAGCAGGCCGGCGCCGACACCGTCCAGCATCTGCACCGGGATCAACGCCCAGGCGGCGCCGTAATGCACCGCCGCCGCCGCGATGACACCACGGATCGGCAGCGCCGCGAGGGCGAGCAGCAGCACCAGCCGGTAGCCACTGCGCTGGCCCAACCATGCCGCGACCAGCGCCATCGGGATCATCGTACCCTGCGCCACCACCACGGTCGCGGCGGTGAGGCCGCTGGGGTCGGCGCCTGCGGTCGCCACCATCGCCTGCCCGAACAGCGGCAGCATCGCCGCATTGCCGAGATGAAACAGGCCGAAGGTGATGGCCGCCGTCACCAGCGCAGGTTCCCGCAACAGCTTGCCGACACTCTCATGCCCCTTCGCCACCTCCGCGCCGCTGCCGCCGCGCGCCGCCTCGTGGTCGATGGCCGCCGCCGGGATCGCCAGAGCCGACAGCGCGCCGAGCAGCGCCATGGCGCCCAGCAGCGCGAACACCGCCGGCAGGCCGAACCACCAGCCGAGCACGCCGGCCAGCACGGCGGCGAGGATGTTGCCGGCATGGTTGAACGCCTCGTTGCGCCCAAGCTGGTGATCGAAGCCGGCGGGGCCGACCAGGCCGAGGGTGAGGCCGGCAATGGCCGGAAGCAGCGCGGCGGCAGCGACGCCGTTCACCGCCTGCGCCGCCGCCACCGCTGCGAAATACGGCACGGCGAGGATGGTTAGCGATGCCGCAAGGATCGCCGCCGAACCGATGACGATGATCGCCCGCTTGGCGCGGCTGGCATCGACCAGCGCCCCCATCGGCATGGTCGCGGCCATGCCGACCAGCCCGCCCAGCGTCATCACCAGCCCGATCTCCGCCGGTCCCCAGCCCTTTTCCTGCAGGAACACGCCGAGAAACGGCCCAAGCCCGTCGCGGACGTCGGCGAGGAACAGGTTCAGCGCGGCGAGCGCGGCGAGCGGGGAGAGCAGCACGGCGGAGGTGGAGGTGCGCATGGGGATCTACCGGCGGTGGCATCGCACCGGAAACGGCCGGCCGTCGGAACGGTTCCGCTAGCGCGACGCGATCTTTGCCGGTCAGCGAGACTAGGACGCGGCGGGGCGCTCCGCCAGCATCATGTAGTTGACGGAAAGATCGCCGGACCGCCGCCATTCATCCGCCAGCGGGTTGAACACGACGCCCTCGCGCTCGATCACCCGCAGGCCGCCCGCTTCCAGCGCCGCCTGCAATTCCTCCGGCGTGACGAAGCGCTGCCAGTCATGGGTGCCCTTGGGAAGCCAGCCCAGCACATACTCGGCGCCGACAATGGCGAGGGCGAAGGCGCGCTTGGTGCGGTTCAGCGTCGCCGCCACCATGAGCCCACCCGGCTTCACCATTTCGGCGGCGCGGGCGAGGAACAGGTCGACATCGGCGACATGCTCCACCACCTCCATCGCCATCACCACGTCGAATCGCTCGCCGGCATCGGCCAGCGCCTCTGCCGTGGTGGCGCGGTAATCGACGGGAACGCCGCTTTCCTCCGCATGCAGCGCGGCGATGCGGACATTCCGCTCGGCGGGATCGATGCCGGTGAGATCGGCGCCCATGCGCGCCAGCGGCTCGCTCAGCAGCCCGCCACCGCAGCCGATATCGAGCAGGCGCAGCCCTTCCAGCGGGCGGATGGCGCGGGGATCGCGGCCGAAATGCGCGGTGATCGTCTCGCGCAGATAGGCGAGCCGGACGGGATTGAACTTGTGCAACACCCGCATCTTGCCGCGCGGATTCCACCATTCGGCGGCCAGCGCGGCGAAGCGCTCGACTTCACGGGGATCGACGGTGGTGGCGGTTGCGGTCATCGGCGCCTCATCTTCGCCCGGCCGTGCCGAGAGGGATTCCAAGCTCGCGCGCTGCCGTTGCGGGCGCGGCGCGAGGTGGATATGTATACGCGCCTTTTGGGCCGGGAGCCCACCTCCTCCCGCCCGGCCCCACAGAAGAACACGGTACGGTTTCCCGCAATGGCACGTCTGGTGATGAAGTTCGGCGGCACCTCAGTCGCCAACATTGAGCGCATTCGCATCGTTGCGCGGCACGTCAAACGGGAAGTGGAGGCCGGCCATCAGGTCGCCGTCGTCGTCTCGGCCATGTCCGGCAAGACCAATGAGCTGGTCGCCTGGTGCCGCGAAGCTGCCGTGCTACACGACGCGCGCGAATATGACGCCATCGTCGCCTCGGGCGAACAGGTCACCTCCGGCCTGCTGGCCATCGTGCTGCAGGACATGGGCATTCCGGCCCGCTCCTGGCTCGGCTGGCAACTGCCCATCTCGACCGATGACGCCCATGGCGCCGCCCGCATCCTCGACGTGAACGGCGAGGAGATCATCAATCGCTTCGCCCTAGGTGAGGTGGCCGTTATCGCCGGCTTCCAGGGCATCCACCTGCCGAGCGGGCGCCTGACCACGCTCGGGCGCGGCGGCTCGGACACCAGCGCCGTGGCGGTCGCTGCCGGCATCAAGGCCGACCGCTGCGACATCTACACGGATGTCGACGGCGTCTACACCACCGATCCGCGCATCGTGCCGAAGGCGCGGCGGCTGGAGAAGGTGGCCTTCGAGGAAATGCTGGAAATGGCGTCGCTCGGGGCCAAGGTGCTTCAGGTGCGCTCGGTCGAGCTCGCCATGGTACACAAGGTGCGCACTTTCGTGCGCTCCAGCTTCACCGATCCGGACGCCCCGGAACTCAAGACCGCCGGCGACCCGCCCGGCACCCTGATTTGCGACGAGGAGGAAATCGTGGAGAGTGAAGTCGTCACCGGCATCGCCTTCGCCCGGGACGAAGCCCAGGTCAGCATTCGCCATGTGCCGGACCAGCCCGGCATCGCGGCCAATGTGTTCGTGCCGCTCGCGGACGCGAACATCAATGTCGACATGATCGTCCAGAACATCTCGGCCGAGGGCTTCACCGACATCACCTTCACCGTGCCTAGCACCGACTTTGAACGCGCCAAGGCGGCCCTTGCCGTCGTGCGCGACCAGATCGGCTTCCAGAGCATCGAGGGCGCCACCGACGTGGTGAAGGTCTCGATCATCGGTATCGGCATGCGCAGCCATGCGGGTGTCGCGGCACGGGCCTTCAAGGCGCTTTCCGAGCGCGGAATCAACATCCGCGCCATCTCCACCTCCGAGATCAAGATCTCGGTGCTGATCGACGCCGCCTATACCGAGCTTGCCGTGCGAACGCTGCATTCGGTATACGGGCTAGACGCCTGAAGTCAGGCAACGGCGCGGCGCGAGTCGCGCCGTCTTAAGTGACGCTCCGGGATAGCGGCTCCCGGAAACCGAGGACGGCCCATGCGTGGCGCGCTCGGCGGCCCGCGCGTGCTTTTGAGGCGTCTCCGCGAGGTCATGGCGGAGCCGGTGAGCGCGCAGGACCGCCTCGACAAGATCGTGGTACTGATCGCGGCCAACATGGTGGCCGAGGTGTGCTCGGTCTATGTGCTGCGCGTCGACGGCACGCTCGAACTCTACGCCACCGAAGGCCTCAACCGCACCGCCGTGCATCTCACGGTAATGCGGATCGACGAGGGCCTCGTCGGCACGGTGGCGCGCGAGGCCGAGCCGATCAGCCTGTCCAACGCCCAGGCCCACCCGGCCTTCTCCTACCGGCCGGAAACGGGCGAAGAAATCTACCACTCCTTCCTTGGCGTGCCGATCTTGCGCGCCGGCAACACGCTCGGCGTACTGGTGGTGCAGAACCGTGCCCACCGCTCCTATACCGAGGAGGAGATCGAGGCGCTGCAGACCACGGCCATGGTGCTGGCCGAGATCATCGCCTCGGGCGAGCTCACCGCCATGGCGCTGCCCGGCGCCGAGCCGGCGGCGCGCCGACCGCTGCACCTCAAGGGCCTCGCCCTGTCGGAAGGCATCGGCCTCGGCCATGTGGTGCTGCACGAGCCGCGCATCGAGGTCACCAAGGTCATCGCCGACGACCTTCCCGGCGAATTGAAGCGGCTCGACGGGGCGGTCGAGACACTGCGCGCCTCCATCGACACCATGCTGGAGGATGAGGGCGTCGCCCGCGTCGGCGAGCATCGGGAAATTCTCGAAGCCTACCGCATGTTCGCGCACGATCGCGGCTGGATCGGCCGCATGCGCGAGGCGGTCATGACCGGCCTCACCGCCGAGGGCGCGGTGGAGCGCGTGCAGTCCGACACCCGTGCCCGCATGCTGCGCATGACGGACCCCTATCTGCGCGAGCGGATGCACGATCTCGACGATCTCGCCAATCGGCTGCTGCGCCAGCTCACCGGCCGCGCGGCGGGTTCCGAGCACATCAAGCTGCCGGACAATGCCGTCATCGTCGCCCGCAATATGAGCCCGGCGGCGCTGCTCGACTATGACCGCACGCGCATTCGCGGCCTGGTGCTGGAAGAAGGCGCGGCGACCAGCCACCTCACCATCGTGGCGCGGGCGCTCGGCATCGCCGCCGTCGGCCATATGGAGAACGTCGTCGGCCAGGTCGATGCCGGCGACGCGGTGATCGTCGACGGCGTCTCGGGCGAGGTGCATATCCGCCCGCCCGCCGATGTCGAGAACGCCTATGTCGACAAGGTGCGGTTCCGGGCCAAGCGGCTGGAGCGCTACGCCGCCCTGCGCGACGTGCCGACCGTCACCAAGGATGGCACCCCGATCGAACTGCACCTCAATGCCGGCCTGCTGGTCGACCTGCCGCATATCGCCGAGACCGGCGCCACCGGCATCGGCCTGTTCCGCACGGAACTGCAGTTCATGATCGCCTCCGCCTTCCCCCGCACCAATGAGCAGCTGAAGCTCTACCGCTCGGTGCTGGACGCGGCGGGAGAACGGCCCGTGGTGTTCCGCACCCTCGACATCGGCGGCGACAAGGTGCTGCCCTATATGCGGGCGATCGAGGAAGAGAACCCGGCGCTGGGCTGGCGGGCGATCCGCCTCGGCCTCGACCGGCCCGGCCTGCTCCGCAGCCAGATCCGCGCGCTCTTGCGCGCCGCCACCGGACGCGAGCTGCGCCTCATCTTCCCCATGGTGTCGGCGGTGGAGGAATATGATCGCGCCCACCACATCGTCGAGCGCGAACTCACCCATCTGCGCCGGCACGGCCACGGACTGCCCGAGCGGGTGCTGGTGGGGGTGATGCTGGAAGTGCCGGCGCTGCTGTTCCAGCTCGACCAGTTGTTCAGCCGGGTGGACTTCGCTTCGGTGGGCTCCAACGACCTCGTGCAGTTCCTCTATGCCGCCGATCGCGGCAATGCCCGCGTCGCCGACCGCTTCGACCCGCTCGCCCCCTCGGCATTGCGGGCGCTCAAGCTGATCATCGACAAGGCGGCGGAATACGGCAAGCCGGTCACGCTGTGCGGCGAATTGGCCTCGCGCCCGCTGGAAGCGCTGGCGCTCGCCGCCATCGGCTACCGCAAACTGTCAGTTTCCCCGGCGTCCTATGGCCCGGTCAAGGCGATGCTGCTCGAACTCGACCTGACCGCCGCTTCCGCCTTTGTCGAACCGCTGCTCGGCACGCGCGGCGAGGTGGCGTCGCTGCGCCCGCAGCTCGCCGCCTTCGCCGAGAAGGCCGGCCTGCCGCTGTGAGTGCCGCCGCGTGACCGCCCTGCCCGATGCCCGCCTCGACCAGCTCCTCGCGCGCCATGCCGAGATCGAGCACGCCCTCTCCGCCAGCCCGGAGGCGGAAACCTATGTGCGCCTCTCGCGCGAATTCGCCGACCTCTCGCCGCTGGTCGAGAGCGTGAAGGCGCTGCGCCGCGCCGAGCGTCAGCTCATCGAGGCGCGCGGCCTCGCCGTCGACGCGGCGGGCGACCGCGAGATGGCGGCGATGGCGCAGGAAGAGGCGGAGACGCTGGAGGAGGAGGTCGAGACCCTCTCCCACGCGGTGCGGCTCGCCCTGCTGCCCAAGGACGCGATGGACGAGCGCGGTGTCATCCTCGAAGTGCGCGCCGGCACGGGTGGCGACGAGGCGGCGCTGTTCGCCGGCGACCTCTTCCGCATGTATGAGCGCTTCGCCGGCCTTAATGGCTGGTCGGTCGAGGTGCTGTCGATGACCGAGGGCACGGCGGGCGGTTTCAAGGAAATCGTCGCCGGCCTGCACGGCTCCGGCGCCTACGCCAAGCTGAAATTCGAATCGGGCGTCCATCGTGTGCAGCGCGTGCCGGACACCGAGGCCTCCGGGCGCATCCACACCTCCGCCGCTACCGTCGCGGTGCTGCCGGAAGTGGAGGATGTCGATATCGAGATCAACGAATCCGACCTGCGCATCGACGTATTCCGCGCCTCCGGTGCCGGCGGCCAGCACGTCAACAAGACCGAAAGCGCGGTGCGCATCACCCACATTCCCACCGGCACCGTCGTCGCGGTGCAGGACGAGCGCTCGCAGCACAAGAACAAGGCGCGCGCCATGGGCATGCTGCGGGCGAGGATCTATGAGGCCGAGCGCGAGAAGCGCGACAGCGCCCGCGCCAGCGAGCGCAAGGTGCAGGTCGGCTCCGGCGACCGCTCCGAGCGTATCCGCACCTATAATTTCCCGCAGGGGCGCGTCACCGATCACCGCATCGGCCTCACCCTGCACAAGCTGCCGGAAATTCTCGCCGGCGACGCGTTGGGCGAACTCGTCGACGCGCTGACGACCGAATATCAGGCCGCACTGCTGGCGGAAGCCGAAAGCGCCGGCTGGGGCGAGCGGTGACCACCCGCACCGCCCTTCTGCGCGCCTTTGCCGCAGCCTTCGCCGAAAGCGGCATGGACGAGCCCGAGCGCGAGGCCCGCGCCCTGCTGCGTGGCGGCCTCGGCCTCACCGATCTCGACCTCGTGACACGAGGCGAACAGGACGTCGCGGACGAGGATGCGACCCGCCTTCGCGCCCTCGCGGAACGCCGTGCCCTTGGCGAACCGCTGGCCCGGCTGACCGGACGGCGTGAGTTCTGGAGCCTCGATCTCGCCCTCAGCCCTGAAACGCTGGTACCGCGCCCGGAGACGGAAACGCTGGTGGAGGCGGCGCTGTCGCTGTTCCCCGACCGGTCCGCCCCGCTGCGCCTTCTTGATCTCGGCACCGGCACCGGCGCCCTGCTCGCCGCGCTGTTGAGCGAGTATCCCGCCGCTTTCGGCGTAGGGGTAGACCTCGCGCCGGGCGCCGCCCGGCAGGCGCGCGCAAACCTTGCGACGCTTGGATTTGCCACGCGCGCGGCGGTGCTGGTGGGGCACTGGGGGGAGGCGCTCACTGGCGGCTTCGATCTCGTGGTCTCCAATCCGCCATACATTCCAAGCACCGATATCCCGACGCTGCAACGGGAGGTTCGGACGCACGACCCGCTCCTCGCGCTCGATGGCGGGCCGCAGGGGCTCGATGCCTACCGCGCCCTCGCGGTGGCGCTGCCCGGCCTCCTGGTGGCGGGCGGCTACGCGGTGCTGGAACTGGGCATCGGGCAGGAGCGCCAAGTGTCAGGACTGCTCGCCGCCGCCGGCCTCAGCGTCGAGGGCCCGGCACGCGCCGATCTCGCCGGAATCGCCCGCGCGATGATCGCCCGAAAGGCTTGATCGCGAGGAAGCGCCACAAAAAAGGGCTTGGAACACGATACCGAACCGATTAGTGTCTTTCGCAGGAATCGTCCTGAGACATCAACTGCCTCTTGGTGACTGGAACGCCGGCCGCTCATTTGTTCGGGTAGCTGTGCTCGTCGCTGGCAGTGGCGTTCAGCGCTTTGCGAAGAGCCTGGATGCGACCTGTTTCATTAAGGGGCGAACGCTCCAAGAGTTTATCGGCGTGGCTTCGGTTGCGCGATGAAACATGGGGTCGGCCGCAGCGCATCCGTGCGCGCGCCGGGTCTGGGCCGGAGAAATGCGGTTCGGACGGAGCGTCGTCGGCATGGCCGGCGACGATGCATCGTCGAGATGCGCTCCCATGGAAGAAGCCCGATGGTCGAGGTCGACCTGCGGCATGACTGGAGCCCCGCTGGGGTTCCGGCCTGCGGCAGCTTTTCCCCGGCTGACGGCGAGATTTGCCGCCGTGCCGTGACGATGGTTGAAGCCGAAGCAACGGCACAGCGGACACCGTGTGATTGACCCGCCCGTGTGGCACCGAACGGCACTGCCGTCCGGCTTTGTGGGGCACCAGAGACCAGCTCGATGCGAAATAACAATCAGCAGAAGCGTACGCGCGGCCGCAACAACGGCAATCGGCGCAGCCAGAATCCGCTTACCCGCGTTTATGAGTCGAACGGCCCGGACGTGAAGGTGCGCGGCACGGCCCAGCATGTCGTCGAGAAGTACCAGCAGCTCGCCCGCGACGCGCAGGCCTCCGGCGATCACGTGGCCGCCGAGAACTATCTGCAGCACGCCGAGCACTATTACCGCATCATCGCCGCCGCCCAGGCGCAGTTCGGGGTGCAGGGCCAGCCCTACCAGCGCAACGACGACGACGATTTCGACGACGAGATGGACGAGGGCGGCGCGGAGCCGCCGCAGGCCTATCAGGTTCGCGAGCCGCAGGCGCCGCGCGAGAACGGCTACCGCGAGAATGGGCACCGTGAAGGCGGCCCGCGTGAGGGCCAGCGCGATTTCCCGCGTGACCGCGACAATCGGCGCGACAATCGCGAGCGCGGTTCCGACCGCTATCAGGACCGGAACCAGGATCGCAATCAGGACCGCGGTCAGGATCGGAACCAAGACCGGAACCAGGACCGCCACGCCGAGCGCGGGCAGGATCGTGACCGGGGCGACCGCCCCGAGCGCAATGAGGGCCGCGAGGGCCGCTGGTCGCGCGACAACCGCCCCTACCGCGACAACCGGGCGCCCCGCGAGGGTGGCGAGGGCGGCTATCGCGACCCCGCCCAGCAGCCGCAGCCGCGCCTAGGGCCGGATGTGGAAGCCGAGATCGGCCTGCCGGCCTTCATCACCCAGAGCGGCGGCGCCGCCCCGGTGACCCCAGCGGCACCGCGCCGGAACGAGGCGCCGGCGGAAGCAACGGAGGCCAAGGCCACCGAAGCCCCGATCCCGGCCGCCGTGCCCGCTTCTCAGCCGGCGGCGGAGCCCGCGCCTGCAGAGGCGGCTGCCCCGGCAGCCCCCGCTCCGAAGGCGCCCGGCCGCAGCCGTGCCGCCAAGGCGGCCCCCGTGCCGGCGCCGGAGGAAGCCCCGGCCGAGGATGGCGAGGCCCGTGCGCCCCGCACCCGCCGCCGCCGCTACCGCCGCGCCGATGCGGAAGGTGAAGGCGAAGGCGCCGACACCGCCCCGGCGGAAGTCGCGGAGTGAGTTGACCCAAATGAAAAGGCCCGGCGCATGCCGGGCCTTTTTCGTTGCGGGAGCGCGTGTGGCGCCGGAAGGTTCAGACAGTGATGCGGAGCGAATCGCCCTCGGCGATGAGCCCACCCTGCTCGATCTCGGCGAAGACGCCGCAATCCGTATGGCCAAAGGTCCGCATCAGCGTTCCCGGCACGTCCATGTCGCGCTTGGCCGTCGCCGGGTCGACATTGGTGGCGGCGCAGCGGAAAATCCGCTGGGTGATCTTGAGTCGAACTTGGCTGCCGACTTCGATGGTGTGGCCGACCAGGTCGAACTCCTCCCACGGCTCCATGCCGTCGAGATAGAGGTTGCCGCGGAAGCGGAGCGGGTCCACGGGCCGGTCGATGATCTCGCCCAGCGCCCGGCAGCTCGCCAGATTGATCAGCGAGACATAGCCCTCGGTGGTGTCGACGAAGCGGAAGGCCGGCGGCGCCGCCAGCACGCGCGGCGCGCCGCGCAGCTCATAGCGCGAATAGCGCTGGAAGAACGCCTCGATCGCCTCCCGCCCCTCCGCCGTGTCAAGCCGGCCGCGCGCCACCTCGTCGCCGTCGAGGCGGATGACCAGCTCCGCCGCCGCGTCGTCGTAGCGGGCCTCAAGCGCCGCGAGCCGCTCATTGCGCATGAGCATCAGGAACTTGATCTTGGGCTGAAAGGCTGGTGCCTCCGGGATGAAGCCGGAAGGGCCGTTCTCGATGGCGTAGAGCCGGTCGCCGGGAAAGTACCCGCCCGCCTCAAGCTCGACCAGGTCGAGCCGCTCCGGCGTCAGCCCCTTCACGGGGTAACGGTAGATCGACTGGATGCTGGCGAAGCTGAGAGACTTCGGCGCCTCGTCAGCCGCGGTGAAAAGGTCGGCGTCGTCGGTCGATTCGCTCATCATGCCTCACCATATCGGCTCCGGGCGCCCACGTCAGCCGCAGCGGGCGACTCCGGCGGCCCGTGTTTTGCCTGTCGCAATTTTAGCTTTTCCTCGGGTTACGAATCCGTCTCAATGGATGGCGGGTTCCCTGCCGAAACCACCAGGAGGGGGTCATGCCGCGGCTCTTCACCGCCCTCGAAATTCCGGCCGACATCGCCGAACACCTGTCGATGCTGCGCGGCGGGCTTCCCGGCGCCCGCTGGATCAGCCCGGAATATTACCACGTCACGTTGCGCTTCATCGGCGATGTCGACCATGTGGTCGCCCGCGATGCCGCTGCCGCGCTGGACGAGATCGAACGCTTCGGCTTCGATCTCACTTTGTCGGGCGTCGACCAGTTCGGCAATCACAAGCCCCACTCGATCTTCGCCGGCGTGCAGGCCAACCCGGCGCTGACCGAGCTTCAGGCCGAGCACGAGCGGGCGATGAAGCGCATCGGCCTGCCGCCGGAAGGGCGCAATTTCCGCCCGCATGTCACCCTCGCCCGGCTACGCGATGCCGCGCCCCGGCAGGTGGCGGATTATCTCGCCCTGCGCGGCTATTTCCGCAGCAGCACCTTCGAGGTCTCGCGCTTCGTGCTCTATTCCTCGCGCGATTCCATCGGCGGCGGACCCTATCGGGTCGAGGCCGCCTATCCGCTGATGTGACGGCGCGCCCGTTGCGAAAGGCGAAGCCGGCAACCATGTCTTGGTTGCTGGCCCAGCCATGGGTCGTCCGGAGACCGAGATGAGCCAAAGAGCCGACCCTGCCCTTGATGCCGACCTTCTCGATGCCGATCCGCTAGGCACCGAACGCGAGGGGCTTTCCGGCGCCAGCGCGGCGGACGAGGCCCGGGTGCGCGCTGGCTTCTGGCCGAAGCTGGCCGGCGCGCTCTCGCGCATCCCTTTCGCCGAGGACGCGGCCGCCGCCTATTATTGCGCCTTGGACACTCAGACGCCAACGCGGGTGCGGGCGCTGCTGTTCGGCGCGCTCGCCTATTTCCTGCTCCCGACCGATGCGGTGCCGGATGTGTTTGTCGGCCTCGGTTTCACCGACGACGCGGCGGTGCTGGCGACGGCGCTCAATCTGCTCGCCAGCCATATAGGCGCCGACCACCGTGCGGCGGCCAAGGGCGCTCTGGCACGGCTGCGCGCCCGTTGACTGGCAGCTATCTTTGCCGCAGGCGCCGCTCCTGCCATCAATTCGCCGCTGCCCTTTCGCCAATTGATCAGCAAAGCCGTCCGATCGGGGCTCCAAGGGTTCACAGCCGCCAACAGCGCGGATATCCCTGAGCCGCTGAGACGGAGAATCACGCGGAGCCGCCGCTGGCGGCCCTTTAGGATACGGAGGATGCAGACCATGGCACGACGCACCGTGCGCGCCGCACTCGCCGGCCTGGCAATGGCATTGATCGGCATCGGCGGCGCCAGTGCCCAGGGTGCGCCAAAGCTCGTCACCCAGTCCGGGGATTGGGGCGTCTATCTCGACACCAGCGGCAGCGGCAAAATCTGCTACGCACTCTCCCAGCCCAAGACCCGCATGCCGGCGGGGCTGAAGCGCGATCCCGCCTATTTCTTCATCTCCACCCGCACCGCCGAGAATGTGAAGGGCGAGGTCAGCGTGGTCATGGGCTTCGCGCTGAAGGAAGGCACCGACGCCACACTGACCATCGGCACCAACAATTTCGACCTTTATACGCGCGGCACTGGCGCTTGGGTGCGCAACGTCGCGGAAGAGGCGCGGCTGGTGGATGCGCTGCGCAAGGGCAAGGACGTGGTGGTAAAGAGCACATCGGTGCGCGGCAACGTCACCACCGACACCTATTCGCTCAGCGGCATCTCGGCGGCCATCGACCGCGCCGCCCAGGAATGCCGCTGACGCGCCATCTGCGCCTGCTAGACTGCCGGCGGCGGCTTCGCGCCCCGCCATTCCCCGAGCGCCAATCTTCGAGGTGATCATGCCTGCCGAACTGCGGCTCATCCCCTGCCTCGCCGACAATTACGCGGTGCTGCTGCGCGACCCCGTGACCGAGGCCACCGCCGTCATCGACGTGCCGGAGGTGGCTCCCGTTCTGGCTGCGCTGGAACGCGAGGACTGGACGCTCACCCATATTCTCGTCACCCATCACCACACCGATCACATCGCCGGCGTCGAGGCGCTGAAAGAGCGTTTCGGCGCGACGGTGATCGGCCCGCGCAAAGAGCGCGACACCATTCCCGGCCTCGACTTCGCCGTGGTCGATGGCGATCCCGTCGCCGTCGGCGGGCTGGTCGGGCGGGTGATGGAGACGCCGGGCCACACCAAGGGGCACATCGTCTTCCTGTTCGAGGAGGAGCGCCTGCTGTTCTCCGGCGACACGCTGTTCGTCATGGGCTGTGGCCGCCCCTTCGAATGCGACCCGCCGGTGTTGTGGGAATCGCTCGCCCGGCTGCGCACCCTGCCGGACGACATCGCGGTCTATTGCGGGCACGAATACACCCTTTCCAATGCCCGCTTCGCGCTCAGCGTCGACCCCGACAACGCCGCCATCGCCGCGCGCCTTAGGGAAATCGAGGCGCAGCGCGCCGCCGGCACGCCGACCTTGCCGACCAGCATCGGCGCGGAAAAGGCGACCAATCCCTTCATGCGCGCCGATGATCCCGAACTCGCCGCCCGCATCGGCCTTCCCGGCGCCGAGCCGGGAGCGGTGTTCACCGAGCTGCGTAGCCTGAAGAACAGCTTCCGGGGCTGAGCGATGCGGCTGAACGGGTTTTCCGCCGCCGACATCGTCGCCCACCTCGGCCTTGTCCCCCACCCGGAGGGCGGGCATTACCGCGAGACCTTCCGCGATCCCCAGCTGACGCCGGACGGGCGTTCGGCCTCAACCGCCATCTATTTCCTGCTGGCGGCCGGTGAAGTGTCGCACTGGCACCGGGTGGATGCGGTGGAGATATGGCACTGGCACGCCGGCGCGGCGCTGGAACTCTCCATCGCGCCGGGCGATGCCGGGCCGGTCGTGCCGCATCGGCTCGGACCGGGCATTGACGCGGGCGAGGAGCCGCAGCGCATCGTCCCACGCGCCGCCTGGCAATCCGCGCGCAGCCTCGGCGACTGGACGCTGGTTGGCTGCACCGTGGCGCCCGGCTTCCAATTTGCCGGCTTCGAACTGGCCGCGCCCGGCTGGTCGCCGGGCTGAGCCGGGATCAGCGCCGCACCAGCAGCGTCGCCACCGCCGCGCCGCCGACGATGAGCGCGCAGGCGAGCCCCAGCGACCAGCTCAGCGCGGCGAAGCCCGCCAGCACCAGCAGCAGGGTCGAGAGCACCGGCGCCGCATAGGACATGACGCCGAGCAGGCGCATGTCGCCGCGTTTCATGCCGATGTCCCAGGTGTAGAAGGCGATGCCGACCGGGCCGATGCCGAGCGCCACCACCGCCAGCCACTCCCCTGCCCCCGCCGGCCACACGGACGGCTCGAACAGCGCATGGCAGAGCGCGGAGAGCGCGGCGGTGGCGAGGCAGAAGCCGGCTACCACCTCGGTCGGCACGCTGGCGAAGCGGCGCGAGGCGACCGAATAGACCGACCAGATCACCGCGCACAGCGCGGCAGCGAGATAGCCCGGCACATATTCCGGCGCGAAGCCGAAGCCGCCCGCCCGGGCGCCGAGCAGCACGACGGTGCCGGCCAGCCCCATGAGCGCGCCGATAATGTGCGCCGGCCGCAGCCTCTCCCCTGGCAGGAAAGCGGACATCAGCACGATGAGCAGCGGCCAGAGATAGGCGATGAGCCCCGCCTCGGCGGGAGGCGCCAGCTTCAGCGCCGAGAAATAGAAGAAATGATAGCCGAACAGCCCGCCCACGCCGTGCAGCCACACCGGCCAGGGCTGGCGCAGCACGCCAAGCCCGACGCCGCGCGCCACCGCCGTGACCAGACCGACCGCCCCGCCAATGGCGAAAGTGAGCGCGGTGAGCAGGAAGGGCGGCACCGCACCGGTGGAGGATGTCGTCAGCGCCAGCGTCGACCACAAGAGAATGGCACTGAAGCCAATCAGTGTGGCCATCTGGCGGGACAGGGAGCGGGCGGGAGCGGAGGGCGCGGAAGAGGGCATGGGAACACCTGTACGGGTGCTCCTTATGACCGGCGCGGCCGCGCACGCCAAGGGGCGTTTTCGGCCTGCCGCCGACCGGGAATCGCGCCGCGCACGGGAACCTCCGGCGCGGGGGCCGATTACCAAACGTCACCCCTGTTCCGAGGAGTTCCCCCTGATGATCGTCGCTCGTACCCTCGCCCCGGCCCTCGCCCTTGCCGCGCTGTTCGCCGTGCCGGCGTATGCCCAGACGCAGGCTCCGGCCACCGGCATCGACGACGCGCTGCGTATCGCCCGCGACAATGGCGTGGCGCACGTCACCAAGATCGAGCTGGATGATGCCAAGTGGGAAGTGGAAGGGATGAACGCCGCCCAGCGCAAGATCGAGATCGACATCGATCCCGCGACGGGCAAGGTGCTCAAGACCGACACCCGCTAACGGGCATCGAGCCGCCCGCCGCCGCGGCGGGCGGCGTTCGGCTCAGCTGAGCAGCTGACCGCCATTGGCGGAGAGGGTCGAGCCGGTGATGAAGCCGGCGTCGTCGGCGGCGAGGAACACCACGCAGCGGGCGATTTCTTCCGCCTGGCCGAGCCGCCCGACGGGAATCTGGGGCAGGATGCTCTTCTCCAGCACGTCCTTGGGCACCGCCAGCACCATCTCGGTGGCGATATAGCCGGGGCAGATGGCGTTTACAGTGATGCCCTTGCGCGCGACTTCCTGCGCCAGCGCCTTGGTGAAGCCGATCTCGCCGGCCTTGGCGGCGGAATAATTGGTCTGGCCCATCTGGCCCTTCTGGCCGTTGATGGAGGAGATGTTGACGATGCGGCCGAAACCGCGCTCGCGCATGTCCTCGATCACGTTGCGGCACATGTTGAACACCGAGGTCAGATTGGTGTTGAGCACCGCGTGCCAGTTCTCCGGCGACATCTTGTGCAGCATGCCGTCGCGGGTGATGCCGGCATTGTTCACCAGCACCTCGACCGGGCCCAGCTTCTCCGTCACCTCTGCAATGCCCGCCTTGCAGGCCTCGAAGTCGGACACGTCCCATTTGAAGGTCGCAATGCCGGTTTCCGCCGTGAACGCTGCCGCTGCTGCGTCATTGCCGGCATAATTGGCAGCGACCGTATAGCCCGCCGCCTTGAGGGCCTTGCCGATGGCCGCGCCGATACCGCGCGTTCCGCCCGTGACCAATGCAACTCGCGCCATGTCTCCCCCCTCTGGCGTCCCTTTCCCAAGGGAACTCGCGACGGTTGTACGTCGATTTGTGACGGCGGCAAGGCGTCACCCGCCCTGCCGCCGGGTTCGGTTGGAGCCACGGCCGATGCCCGCCGCGACCGTCCGCCTCAGTCGCGCTCAAGACACATGGCGATGCCCATGCCGCCGCCGATGCACAGCGTGGCGAGCGCCTTCTTGGCGTCGCGCTTCTCCATCTCATAGAGCAGCGTGGTGAGGATGCGGGCGCCCGAGGCGCCGATCGGGTGCCCGATGGCGATGGCGCCGCCATTGACGTTCACCTTGTCGGTGTCCCAGCCGAGGTCCTTGTTCACCGCGCAGGCCTGCGCCGCGAAAGCCTCATTGGCCTCGATCAGGTCGAGATCGGCGGCGCCCCAGCCGGCCTTTTCCAGCGCGCGGCGAGAGGCGGGAATCGGCCCAGACCCCATGATGGCGGGATCGACGCCGGCCTGCGCCCAGGAGACGATGCGCGCCAGCGGCTTCTTGCCCGCGCTCGCGGCCCGGGCGGCGGACATGAGCACCACGGCGGCGGCGCCGTCATTGATGCCGGAGGCATTGCCGGCGGTGACCGTGCCGTCCTTGGAGAAGGCGGGGCGCAGCTTGGTCATCGCCTCGATGGTAGCGCCATGGCGCGGGTATTCGTCATCGGCGACCACGATATCGCCCTTGCGCGAGGCAATGGTCACCGGGACGATTTCGTCCTTGAAGCGGCCGGCCTTCTGCGCCGCCTCAGCCTTGTTCTGCGAACGGACGGCGAAGCTGTCCTGCTCGTCGCGAGTGATCTGCCACTGGCGGGCGACGTTCTCCGCGGTGGTGCCCATGTGATAGCCGTTGAAGGCGTCCCACAGGCCGTCCTTGATCATGGTGTCGACCATCTCAAGGCTGCCCATCTTGGTGCCGTTGCGCAGATGCGCGCAGTGCGGCGCCTGGCTCATCGATTCCTGGCCGCCGGCGACGACGATGTCGCTGTCGCCATTGAGGATCGCCTGATAGCCGAGGGCAACGGCACGCAGGCCCGAGCCGCAGAGCTGGTTGACGCCCCAGGCCGGGCTTTCCACCGGGATGCCGGCCGCCACCGAGGCCTGGCGCGCCGGGTTCTGGCCCGCGCCGGCCGTGAGGATCTGGCCCATGATGGTCTCGCTCACCTCGCCCGGCGCGACGCCCGCGCGCTCCAGCGCGGCCGCGATGGCGATCTTGCCCAGCTCATGGGCGGGCAGCGACGAGAGCGCGCCGTTGAACGCGCCGACCGCCGTGCGCGCGGCGCCGACAATGACGATGCCGTCTTTCATGAATGACGTCCTCCGGTACCGTTCCTGGATGCGGGCTCGGCCTCCCGGCCGGCGCCTCACCTTGTTATTTAGGTGTGACAGCATCGTGGTGGCCACCTGTGATCCATGTCAATGGCAGGCGGATATTCTTGACGTGAGGTCAGGCGTGCGCTGCACCCTGCCTTCGCGCGCGCCACAGGGCGCCACAATTCCTGTAGCCGGGCGGCGGGAAACGTCCTAGAGTTTTCAATGGGAAACGATCAAGGCGACTGGATCACAATGGCAAAATCCACCGAACCCGTCACCATCAAGAAATACGCGAACCGCCGCCTCTACAATACCGGCACGAGCACCTATGTAACGCTCGAAGACCTCGCGCAGATGGTCAAGAACGGCGAAGACTTCGTCGTCTACGACGCCAAGACTTCCGACGATATCACCCATTCCGTGCTGACCCAGATCATCTTCGAGCAGGAAGGCAAAGGCCAGAACCTGCTTCCGATCAATTTCCTTCGCCAGATCATCCGCTTCTATGGCGACAGCATGCAGATGCTGGTGCCGCGCTATCTCGACATGTCGATCGAAAATTTCAGCAAGGAACAGAACAACCTGCGGGAACACTTCACCAAGACGCTCGGCATTGGCGGCATGGGAGGTATAGGCGGGTTCGGCATGCTGGAAGAACAGGTGCGGCGCAACATGGAAATGTTCGACCGCACCTTCAAGATGTTCTTGCCGAACGGGCGCGACGAGGCGCCCACCGCGCCTGCAGCGCCGGCCGCTCCGCAGGCGGGTGATTTCGACGAGTTGCGCCGCCAGGTGGCGGATATGCAGAAGCGGCTCGACAAGCTCGGCGACGCCGGCAAGAAGGACTGATCCGGTGGGGAAACGGCCGCGCCGGCTCTCGGCCGGCCCGGCGGCGCCGCCTCACGTCACGCGCGAGGTCTCCCTCACCACCGACCGTGGCAAGCCGGGATGCGGCGCCGGCGCCTGTGGGTCAGGGCTGCGCCACGGAATTGGCGGTGACGACTGTGGCATCGCCCGTGGCGGCCCCACTCGCCGGCACCTGAACCACGGGCAGCCCCGAGGTCACCTGCGCCGCGCGGACACGGTCCAGCCCGACAAAGCGGATGCCGGCCACCTCGACATTGGATGGCGGCGCGGCCTGGCCTTGCGCGGCGCGCGCGATCAGGCCGCGCAGTTCCGGCGCCATCTCCGCCAGCTGGGCAAATTTGGCGTGGTTATAGCCGTCGACCGACTTCACTTTCGACATATCGACGACGACGGCGCCCAGCTCGACCAGTTCGGCATCCTGGGTGTAAGCACCGAGACGGGGCTTGTCGCCAGCGATGAAGTTGGAGAAGGCCAGCGCCTTGTCGTCGCTCGACACGATGACGATGAAGGGCTTGGGCGGCTTGCCGAAGCGCTTGAGCTGGCTCTTGAACACGTCGACATCGATGTCCGGCGCGGCCAGCACAATGTTGCCGATCTTCTCCACCGGCAGGCGCTTGCCGGAGATCTGGATCTGCCGCAGCGCCTCCACCGTCACCCAATTGCCCATGGAATGCGCGACGATGCTCACCTGGTCGGCGCCGCTATCGAAGACGAGGCGGATCGTCTCTTCCAGCCGGTCGCGGGCCGCCGTGGCGCTGTTATTGTCGTAGACATAGTCGGCGACTTCGCCGCGCGACGCCCAGGTGAACAGAACCGCGACGCCCGTGGCCTTGGAATCCTCGGCCATCTGGGTGAGGCGATAGAGCGCCTCGGAGAACAGCGTGTTGTAGCCGTGAACGAAAATCACCGCCTGCCGCTTGCCGGCCGGGTATTTCGCCAGCTCGCTCTTGAGATCGGCGGTGAATTCCTTCGGCGTCTCGCGATAGACCGCCTCGCGCACCACCATGTCGGTGGCGGGATTGGGCGGCGACTTGGTCGGCGCCTCCACCATGCCGGATTTGTGAGTAGGCGGAACGCTGACCTGAACCTTGGCGAAGCTCAGTTCCGGGGTGCGCTCGCCATTGTAGAACACGCCGGGCCGCGGGTCGCGCGCACGGGCCGAGGCCACCAGCAGCGTGTGGGTGCTGATGCTGACATCCTCGTCGGTAATGACGGAGAGCGCGTCCGGCCCCGGGCGCCCGGCACATCCGGCCAGCACAGGCGCGATCAGCGCCAGCGCCACAATCCAAACGAAGCCGCTGCGCGATCCACGACTAGACTTACGCGACACGACAGGCTCTCCGTTCGACGCGCCCGATGATCACCCCTTCACAGGGGCGGCCGGCACGATAGCAGTGGCGACCCTACAAGGATACGGCACCAACGCTTCTGGATCGTTACCGCCACGCGGGGAAAATGCCGGCTGAACACGCGAAAGCCGGCCCGAGGGCCGGCTTCAGACAGATCGGCACGGGTCCGGGGCGATCAGGCCTCGGCCTTGACCTTCAGAACCTGACGGCCCTTGTACATGCCGGTCTTCAGGTCGAGGTGGTGCGGACGGCGCAGCTCGCCCGAATCCTTGTCCTCGATATAGGTCGGCTTGGCGAGGGCGTCGGCGGAACGGCGCATGCCGCGACGCGACGGGCTGGTTTTCTTCTTCGGAACTGCCATGGTCTTCTCCTGTCCCGGCCTGGCTCACGCCCAGTCGGAAGGGCCGCGCCGGATGGTGCGTAATTCGAGTGGCGGCTTATACAGACTCATGGGCGCGAGCGAAAGGGGCTGACGCAATTCTGTCGCACGCTTCCCGCGCGGCGCGTCTTACAGGCAGGAGGTCAGCTCCGGCCCCTCGCGCGGAATGCGCGCCTGCAGGTTTCCCGCAAGCCGGTTCAGCCCTCGTCCCGGCTTGCCGGCGTTGCGATTGTGCGGGTTGGGCAGCATGACCGCGAGCAGTGCCGCCTGCCGTCCGGTCAGATCGCGGGCGGAGCGACCGAAGGCCCGCTGCGCCCCGGCCTCAACGCCGAACTCCCCATCCGGCCCCCATTCGGCGATGTTGAGGTAAATCTCCAATTGGCGATGCTTGGTCATCACCGCGTTCAGATAGAGCGCCAGTGGCAGCTCCAGCCCCTTGCGGATAACGCTGCGGCCGTTCCACAGGAACAGGTTCTTGGCGAGCTGCATGGTAATGGTGGAGGCCCCGCGCGGCGCGTTGAGCCCGTCCGATTCGTCGATCACCCCCTGCAATTCCACCATGTCGATGCCGGAATGGGAGCAGAAGCGCGCATCCTCCGAGGCCAGCACGGAACGGATGAGCGTCGGCGAAATCTCGTCGAGAGGCAGCCACACCCGTTCCACAGACTGGCCGGTGGCCCAGCGGCCGAGCATCAGCGTGGAGGGCGCGGGCAGCACATTATAGAGAAGACCAAGCACGAGCGGGGTCGCCACCACCACGAGTGCGATCTTCCAGACCCAGCTCCACACCCGACCCATGCGTTCTCCCCGCCCCGGGCACTGTAGCTGCCCCGCTTCCGCCGGTCGACCGGGACAGGATGCGGCAATCGCCTCGCTTGACCCCACCGCCCGCCTCGGGCACGCAACGCATTACCCCTCTTGAACGATCCCTCGGTCCGATGCCCGCTGTCGAAAACCGCCCGCCCCTCGCCGTTGCACTCGCCGCCACCGCCGATTCCGTCGCGGCCTATATCGACGGCGCCATCGCCCGCAGCGGAGCGCCCGGCGCGCGTCTGTCGGCGGCCATGCGGCACGCGACCCTCGCCGGCGGCAAAAGGCTGCGCCCCTTCCTGGTGATCGAATCGGCAGCCCTGTTCGGTGTCCCCTCGCATGCGGCGATGCCGGCTGCGGCGGCGCTGGAGTGCATCCACTGCTACTCGCTGGTGCATGACGACCTGCCGGCCATGGACAATGACGATATGCGGCGCGGCCGGCCCACCGTGCACCGCGCCTATGACGAGGCCACTGCGATTCTGGCGGGCGACGGGTTGCTGACCCTCGCCTTCGAGATCCTCGCGGAGGAAGCGACCGACCCTGATCCGGCGGTGCGTCTCGCCCTCGTCTCCAGCCTGGCCCGCGCGGCGGGAGTGGCAGGGATGATCGGCGGGCAGATGCTCGACCTCGCCGCCGAAGGCCGGTTCGCGGAAGGCGCGGCGCACGGCGTTCCGCTCGATCTGCCGGCTGATTCCATCATCGAACTGCAGGCGATGAAGACCGGCGCGCTGCTGCACCAGGCCTGCGAAGCGGGGGCGCTGCTGGGGCGGGCCAGCCCCTGTGAGCGCGCCAGCCTCGACCGCTACGCCCGCGCGGTCGGCCGCGCCTTCCAGATCGCCGACGACCTGCTTGATGTAGAGGGCGAGGCGGGGCTGGTGGGCAAGGCCGTGGGCAAGGATGCCGCCGCCGGCAAGGCCACATTGGTCGGAAAGCTGGGCATTGACGGCGCGCGGGCAGAGCTGGCGCGGTTAGTCAGCGAGGCGGAAGCGGCCCTCGCCGACTTTGGCAGCGCGGCCACACTTCTCGTGGAAGCGGCATTTTTCATCGCCGATCGGCGCAATTAGGACTTTCATCATCTCGACGGAACGATAAGTTCCGGGCAATGTTGTACCGAACGAGACCGTCCGCGCCGCGCGACGCGACCGTTTCCTGGAGGTTGAGATGCGTGTCGCCCTGTTCGCCATTGCCGCTCTTGTCGCCGGCTCCGCCGTCGTCGCCACGGCTCCTGCTCAGGCGCAGGACAGCAACCGCATCATCATCCGCAAGCTGCCGCCGCGCTCCTATCTCGATCCCGGCCCGGTGGTGAAGCCTGGCACGGCACGCGACCTCAACTACATCTATGTCGCCCAGTCGGTGTATCCGCAGTATGGCAATGATGGTGGCATCACCGGCATTCGCTGGCCGCTGCCGAGCCGCTTCGATCTGCCGGGCTACTGATTCGCCCCGTTTTTTCGGCGCCTTTGCCTGATGACATCAAAGCCCGGCTCGTGCCGGGCTTTTTCATGGACCGAGCCGCGACACAAAAGGTCGGACAGCAAAAAGCCCGGCACGAGCCGGGCTTTTCATCAGGTGGAGCGGGTCCGGCGACTCAGTTGGCCTTGTCGAGCTCGGCGAGGATGGCATCGCCCATGCCTGACGTGCCGACCCGGGTTTTGCCCTCGGAATAGATATCCGCCGTGCGCACGCCGCCCGCCAGCACGCCGGCGATCGCCGCTTCGATGCGGTCGGCGGCTTGCAGCTCGCCGAAGGAATAGCGCAGCGCCATGGCCAGCGAGCCGATCATGGCGATCGGATTGGCAAGCCCCTTGCCGGCGATATCAGGCGCGGCACCGTGCACGGGCTCATAAAGCGCGCGGCGACGGCCGGAGACCTCCTCGACCCCGCCCAGCGAGGCGGAGGGCAGCATGCCGAGCGAGCCGGTGAGCATCGCCGCCACGTCCGAGAGAATGTCGCCGAACAGATTGTCGGTGACGATGACGTCGAACTGCTTGGGCGCACGCACCAGCTGCATGCCGCAGGAATCCGCCAGCTGATGCTCCAGCTGCACATCCTCGTAAGCCGAGCCGTGCACCTCGCTCACCACCTGCTTCCACAGCAGGCCGGTCTTCATCACATTGTGCTTCTCGGTGGAGACCACCTTGTTGCGACGGGTGCGGGCGAGCTCGAAGGCGACGCGGGCGATGCGCTCGATCTCATAGGATTCATAGACCTGAGTGTCGACGGCGCGCTTCTGGCCATCGCTGAGGTCGGTGATGGTCTTGGGCTCGCCGAAATAGACGCCGCCGGTCAGTTCGCGCACGATCAGCACGTCGAGACCCTCGACCAGCTCGCGCTTGAGGCTGGAAGCGTCGGCGAGCGCGGGATAGCAGACGGCGGGGCGCAGATTGGCGAAAAGCTGCAGGTCCTTGCGCAGCCGCAGCAGGCCCGCCTCCGGCCGGTCCTCATAGGGCACATTCGCCCATTTGGTGCCGCCCACGGCGCCGAGCAGGATCGCGTCCGCCGCGAAGGCCTTGGCCATCGCCTCCTCGGAAATCGGCTGGCCACAGGAATCATAGGCGGCCCCGCCGACGAGGTCTTCCTCGATGGCGAAGGAGGCGACGCCGCGCCGGTCGAGCCAGTCAATGACCCGCTTCACCTCGGCCATCACTTCGACGCCGATACCGTCGCCGGGAAGGAGCAGGAGCTTGTGGGTCGCCATGGTTTCCTCGCATTCGCCTTGGGGGCTTCGCCTCTGTCTCAGGCGAAGCGTTGCTAATCGCTAAGCCTGACGCTGGCAAGACATTGGCCGGTCCGGCACCGGCGAGGGCCTACTCGCGCGGCAGAAAAAAGCCGCTGGCGCGCAAACGCCAGCGGCCTGGAGCCGGATCCGATTAAAGCAAGACGAGCGGATCGCGCTCGAGTGGGACGAGTTTAGGCGACACCCCGAGGGGTGGCCGGGGGGCATGCCGGCAACCCCTTCTACGTAGCCTCTGCCCGGTTAGATCGTCTTGCGCGACATTTCTCCCGCGATGAAATCCGCCTGGCGCAGCGCCAGGGCGACGATGGTCAGCGTCGGGTTCTCGGCGCCGCCGGTGGTGAACTGGCTGCCGTCGGAGATGAACAGGTTCGGGATGTCGTGCGTTTGCCCGTGCTTGTTCACCACGCCGTCGCGCGCCTTCTCGCTCATCCGGTTGGTGCCGAGATTATGCGTCGAGGGGTAAGGCGGCGTCGGGAAGGTGCGCACCGCGCCCACCGAATCATAGATCGCCGCGCCGCGGCCATAGGCGTGATTGCGCATCGCGACATCGTTGGGGTGATCGTCGAAATGCACATTGGCGACCGGCAGGCCGTACTGGTCCTTCACGTCGGTGTTCAGCGTGACGCGGTTGGTCTCCTGCGGCATGTCCTCGCCGACGATCCACAGCCCGGCCATGTTGACGTAGCCGTCCATGGCGGAGGTGAAGGAACGGCCCCAGCCGCCGGGATCGAGGAAAGCGGCCATGAACGGCACGCCGAGCGAGAGCGTCTCCATCTCGTAGCCGCCGGCAAAGCCGCGCTTGGTGTCGTTCCTGGCCTCATCGCGGACGATGCCAGCCATGGTGGTGCCGCGATACATGTGCACCGGCTTCTCGAAGATGCCGTAGACCGAGCCGGTCATGTGCCGCATGTAGTTGCGCCCCACCTGCCCCGAGGAATTAGCGAGGCCGTCCGGGAACTGGCTGCTGGCGGAGTTGAGCAGCAGGCGCGGGCTTTCGATGGAGTTGCCGGCCACGGCGACGATGCGTGCCTTCTGGCGCTGGGTCTTGCCATCCTTGTCGACATAGACGACGCCGGTGACCTTGCCGGAGGCATCGTGCTCGATCTTCTGCACCATGCTCTGCGGGCGCACTTCCAGATTACCGGTGGCCTCGCCGCGCGGAATCTCGGCGATCAGCGTCGACCATTTCGCGCCCGACTTGCAGCCCTGGAAGCAGAAGCCGATCTGCTGGCAGGAGCCGCGATCTGCGCGCGGCTCGCTGTTGATCGCCATCCGGCCGGTCGAGACCTCCTGGTAGCCGATCTTCTTCGCCCCGGCCTCGAACACCTTGAAGTTGTTGTTGCCGGGCAGGCCGGGAATGCCGTTGGTGCGGGTCACGCCCATCCGGTCCTCGGCCTTGGCGTACCAGGGTTCCAGCTCGGCCAGCGTGATCGGCCAGTCGAGCAGATTGGCGCCGTCAATGTCGCCATAGGTGGTGCGGGTCTTGAACTCGTGTTCCTGGAAGCGCAGCGAAGCGCCGGCCCAGTGCACGGAGGAGCCGCCCACCGCCTTGACGATCCAGGCGGGGAGGTTGGGAAAGTTCTTGTGCACCCGCCACGAGCCGGAGGTGGTGCGCATGTCTTTCCAGGCGAGCTGGGAGAAGCTCTCCCACTCGTTGTTGACGAAGTCTTCCATGTTGTGGCGCTGACCAGCTTCAAGGATCACCACCTTGATGCCCTTGAGCGCCAGCTCGGTGCCGAGCGTGCCGCCGCCGGCGCCGGAGCCGACGATGACCACAACGGAATCGTCATTCAGATCGAAGGGTGCGGACATGGATTTCGTCTCCCCTCACAGCCAGGCGATGTCGTTGAAGCCGCGGTCGATGTAACCGCCCTTGTCGGCCGAGGAGCCCTCATAGCCGAAGATCGGCCACACCTCCTCCTGGTTGTAGAGGCCGACCACGAGACCGCCGCGCACCTTCTGGAAAAAGGCGCTGTCCTCGATCTCGCGCAGCACCGCCACCCGCTGGTCCTCCCAGCCGATATCGGCATAGGCCGCGCCGTATTTGGCCTTGGACAGCGTGTCGAGCGTGATCACGCCGTCCTCGACCAGCGCTTTGAGCGCCGGGTCCTTCGCCGCGTCCGCCTCATAGGGCTTCATGGCGATGGCGTAGAAGCGGTCGGGCACGCGGTCATGCGGGTAGACGTCGCGCGCCATGACGATGAGCGTGCGCATGGTCTCCGGCTTCAGCGTGGTGACTTCCAGCCCCCACGCCTCGCGCGGGTTGAGCACGGCCGCTCCGCTCACCATCAGCGCGCCGGCGGCACCGAGGCCGGCGAGCACGGCGCGGCGTGACGGACCGCGCCTGTCGATCAGTGTTGGCATTGTTACCTCCCGGGTAATTTTATGTATTATTTTTCTATTCACGCACCGCTTGGCGTATCGGCGCGGTCGTTCAGCGGTAGCGGCCGTGTTTTTGTAGCACCTCGATCTTGTAGCCGTCGGGATCGGTGACGAAGAAGAACTTGGCGAGCAGCGCGCCCTCGTGGAAAAACTCCTTGACCGGCTGCGGATTAAGGCCAGCTTCTGTGAAGCGCGCATGCTCAGCGTCGAGATCGTCCACCACGAAGGCGATGTGCCCATAGCCGTCGCCCAGCACATAGGGCTCGGTGCGGTCGTGGTTGATGGTCAGCTCGACCTCGAAATCGGCTTCCGGATTGCGGAGATAGACCAGCGTGAAGCCGTCAAAGGGAAGCCGCTGCGCGATCGTGAGCCCGAAGGCCCGCGCGTAGAAATCCACCGAGCGCGCCTCGTCGAGCACGCGGATCATCGAATGAATGGCCTTCGCCACCTGTACCTCCGACCTTGAACCTCATTCGGCGACGCAGGTCGCCTTGACGAGGATGCTAGGCCCGGGAGGAAGCGGCAGGTGGTAGACCGCTAACACATCACCACGATGTGCATTGCCGGCGCGGCATGCCTGCCGCCTATTCGGCGGCGTGGAGATGCAGCCGGGCGCTCTCGCAGAGGTAGCGCTCGCGGGCGGCTGCGGGGGCGATGCCGGCGGGGCGCAGCTCGGCGAGGTAGATCAGGCAAGAGCAGCGCAGCAGCGAGGCGAAGTTGCGCACCTCGCCATGCAGGTCGAGCACCTCGTCATGCAGCTTGGTGACGAATTTGCCCACGCTCATGCCCTGATGGGCGGCGACCTCTTCCAGCACGGTCCAGAAGGCGGCTTCGAGGCGGATCGAGGTGGAATGGCCGCCAATGCGCACCGAGCGCGTCTGGCTCTCATAGGTTTCGGGCGCCTGGCCGGCGAAGATGTGGCACATGGAGCGTCTCCCGGGGTGTTCTCGTTTTGAACGATTCCATCCCGAGACGCGGGCGCTGTAAAGCGAAAAGGCGGTGTGACCCGGCTCAGCCTTGCCGGCGCGCCGTTACCTCGATCTCGATCTTCATCTGCGGTTGCAGCAACCCAGCGACGATGAGCGTGGCGGCGGGGCGGGCCTTGGCGAAATACTGACCGAAGATCGGAAAGACGGTCGCGGCATAGTCCGCCTCGGTCACGATGTAGCGCACGCGCACCACATCATCGAGGCTGGCGCCCGCCTCAGCCAGCGCAGCGGCGATGTTGCGGAAGCAGCCATGGGTCTGCGCCACCAGATCCTCCGGCAGCTCCATGGCGGCATAATCATAGCCGGTGGTGCCGGAGACGAAGATGTCGTTCCCGTCCACCACGGCGCGGGAATAACCGGCCTCCGCCTCGAAGGCGGAGCCGGAGGAGATACGGCGACGCTCGGTCATTCAAGCCTCCCGGGCACCGCCACGCGGCGGCGTCATGCTCACGCCCAAGGGCACTCAGGCCCACGGGCGCTCCTCGGCGAGCTTTTCCTCATAGGACGCGATCTTGTCCGCCTTCTCCTGGGTGAGGCCGATATCGTCGAGGCCGTTGAGCAGGCAGTGCTTGCGGAACGGGTCGATGTCGAACGAGATCGAGCCGCCGTCCGGGCCGGTGATGGTCTGGCTTTCGAGATCGACGGTGATCTTGGCATTGGCGCCGCGCGCCGCGTCGTCAAACAGCGCCGCCAGTTGCTCCGGCGTCACCCGGATCGGCAGGATGCCGTTCTTGAAACAGTTATTGTAGAAGATGTCGGCAAAGGAGGTGGAGATCACGCAGCGAATGCCGAAGTCGAGCAGCGCCCAGGGCGCGTGCTCGCGGGAAGAGCCGCAGCCGAAATTATCACCGGCGATCAGGATCTGCGCGCCCTTATAGGCCGGCTTGTTGAGCACGAAATCAGGATTGTCCGAGCCGTCTTCCTTGTAGCGCAGTTCGGAGAACAGCCCGGTGCCGAGCCCGGTGCGCTTGATCGTCTTCAGATACTGCTTCGGAATGATCATGTCGGTATCGACATTGACCAGATGCAGCGGCGCCGCGACGCCGGTCAGGGTGGTGAACTTGTCCACGGCACTCTCCTCAGATTCCGGAGGCGGCGCGTGCCGCTCTCCGTCAGATATTCCGCCTTCGCCTTCCGCCTGCGCAGCTGATGTGCCCTGACCGCACGCCTTCCGCAAGCTGAACCTGCGCGGGAATCAGCGGCGCGGCAGCATGCGGCGCAGCACGTCGTCCTTGAGAACGTGGTGGTGCACCAGAGCCGCCGCCGCGTGCAGCAGGGCCAGCACGACCAGCGCGTTCGCCAGCAGTTCGTGCCACTCGATGACCTGGCCGGCGGCCGTCCGGTCCACCTCCACCGGGGAGGGAATCGTGAACAGGCCGAAGAACGTCACCTCATTGCCGCGCAGGAAGGCGAGATAGATGCCGACCAGAGGTGTCGCGACCAGCAGGACATAAAGCAGCACATGAACCGTCGTCGAGGCCAGGTGAACCGGCCGCGACAGGGCCGCCGAAGGCGGCGGCACCGGCCCGACAAGCCGCGCGACAAGGCGCAGGATGACGAAGCCGAGGATCGTCAGACCCACGGAGATGTGGGTCCACCAGATCAGGGCGCGCCCAGGCGTGCCGCGCGCGAAGAAATCTTCGAGATAGGTGACGCCATAAGTGACGACGATGGCCAGCACCGTCAGCCAGTGAAGCGCCCGCAGCGGCAGGCTATAGCAAGGCTCGGCAGAGGGGACGGATGAAGGGTTTGACATGGGCTGTGCCTCGTCTCTCACATTTGGAGAGATTCTAAGCAGAGCCTTACTCCGTTCCCATGCGGTCCGCTACGTATCCGCCTCCTCCTCGATCCGCTCCATGTCCTCGTCCGACAGGCCGAAATGGTGGCCGATCTCGTGGACAAGCACATGGGTGACGATATCGCCCAGCGTCTCCTCATTCTCCGCCCAATAGTCGAGGATCGGGCGGCGGTAGAGGAAGATCATGTTGGGCAGCACGCCGGTCGCCAGTTCGTAGCCCTGCGCCAGACCGATGCCCTGGAACAGGCCGAGCAGATCGAACGGCGTTTCCGCCTCCATCTCCTTCAGCACCTCGTCGGTGGGGAAATCCTCGACGCGGATGACGAGATTGCCGCACAGGGCGCGGAACTCCTCCGGCAGGCGGGCATAGGCCTCCTCGGCCATGGCCTCCATCTCCCCCAGCGAGGGCGCCCCGCGCTTCAGCCAGTCCGCACTCATGGTCTCACCGCAGATAGGTCACGAGAAGATAGACGGCGAGCGCGAAGGCGACGACCACGGCGAGGCCCCGCCCGATGCGACGGCCCCACACTTCCGTGGGGTCGTCGGGCGGTGGTTCCCAGAACGGATCGCCCCTCATCGCGGCGCCCTCCCCCGTGCGTTCAGCCCGCCCGCGGCCAGCTGCGCACGTCGACGAAACGACCGGCGATCGCCGCCGCCGCCGCCATGGCGGGAGAGACGAGGTGCGTGCGGCCCTTGAAGCCCTGCCGGCCCTCGAAATTGCGGTTCGAGGTGGAGGCGCAGCGCTCCTCCGGGCCGAGCTTGTCGGCGTTCATGGCCAGGCACATGGAGCAACCCGGCTCGCGCCAGTCGAAGCCCGCCGCCTTGAAGATGGCGTCCAGCCCCTCGGCCTCGGCCTGCAGCTTCACCAGCCCCGAACCCGGCACGATCATGCCGGAGACACCTTCGCGCACCTTGTGGCCGCGCACGATGGACGCGGCGGCACGCAGATCCTCGATGCGGGCATTGGTGCAGGAGCCGATGAACACCTTGTCGATGGCGATATCGGTGATCTTCGTGCCGGCGGTGAGGCCCATATAGGCCAGCGCGCGCTTCTTCGCCTCGCGCTTGTCGGCGTCGTGGATCAGTTCGGGATCGGGCACGGTGCCTTCCACCGAGATCACGTCTTCCGGACTGGTGCCCCAGGAGACGATGGGCGGCAGGGCAGCGCCGTCGAGGCGGATCTCCTTGTCGAAGAAGGCGCCGTCATCGGTGCGCAGCGTGTCCCAATAGCGCAGCGCCGCGTCCCAGGCGGCGCCCTTCGGCGCGCGCGGGCGATCCTTCACATAGGCATAGGTGGTCTCGTCGGGCGCCACCATGCCGGCGCGGGCCCCGCCCTCGATCGACATGTTGCAGACCGTCATGCGGCCTTCCATGGTGAGGTTGCGGAAGACCTCGCCGGCATATTCGATGACATAGCCGGTGCCGCCGGCAGTGCCGGTGGCGCCGATGATGGCGAGCGTCACGTCCTTGGCGGTCACGCCCTCGGGCAGCCGGCCATCCACCAGCACCCGCATGTTCTTGCTCTTCTTCTGGATCAGCGTCTGGGTGGCGAGCACATGCTCGACCTCCGACGTGCCGATGCCATGGGCGAGCGCGCCGAATGCACCGTGCGTCGAGGTGTGGCTGTCGCCGCAGACGATGGTGGTGCCGGGCAGGGTGAAGCCCTGCTCCGGGCCGATGACGTGGACGATGCCCTGGCGCTTGTCGAGCTCGTTGAAATACTCGACGCCGAATTCGCGGGCGTTCGCGGCCAGCGTCTCCACCTGGGTGCGACTCTCGGGATCGTCGATGCCGAAGCGGCGGTCGGTGGTCGGGACGTTATGGTCGACCACGGCCAGTGTCTTCGACGGCGCGTGCACGCGGCGGCCGGCCACGCGCAGCCCCTCGAAGGCCTGCGGGCTGGTGACCTCATGCACCAGATGCCGGTCGATATAGAGGAGGCAGGTGCCGTCCTCCTGGCGGTCGATGACGTGGTCGTCGAAAATCTTGTCGTACAGGGTACGGGGAGCGGACGTGCTCATGCTGGGCGTCTCATGCGAAGAGGAAAACAGGGGCGGGCAGCAGCGCGGCCGGGAGCACGAAGCCGGAAGGCGGCTCCGGGCGGCGCTCAGCTAAGCCCGGCGACCGCGCAGGCGGTGAAGCGTCCGAAAAAGCGCGCCGGGAGGCGGACATGGTCCGGCACGGCGGCGAAACCGATGGTGGTCGGCAGGCGGCGGCGGGCCTCCGGGCGCGCGGCACCGGGCGCCGGCGAGGTCGCCGCGCCGCAAGCAGCCGTGATCGAGAAGCCGTGCGCCATCATGGAACCCTTCTAGCAAGTCTCGGCGCGGCAAACAATCGCTGCCACCCTCCCCACCCGGAAGGCCGCTGCACGAGGGCGTGAAGGCAAGCAGCTGGCCGAAATATTGGAATAATGTATTCCAAAGTAAACTGCGGCATTTAGTGCGGAAACCGCGTCATCTCTCGCCGATTATGTTCGAGGTGGCGTAGCGTCATGCATGGCGTTAAGCTGATTCGGGGAAGGGAGGGGATGATGCGCCTGTCCGATATCGCCTTGATCGCCGCGACATTCGCCACTTTCGCCGCTGTGGAAGCCGGCAATCGCGTGGAAATGCGGCCGCAGGAAGTGGCAAAGATCCAGCACCCGCAATTGATTACCTGCCCGCTGCGCAAGCCCGACTTCGCCACTGTCATGCAGGCCGCAATGCTCGGCGACGGCACACTGCTGGTCGAGCAGCAGACCAACACCCGCGTCGCCCATATCAAGGACTGCTGACGCGCGCCGGCACACTCTTCCGTAACGGTATGCTCCTCTGGACAGGGTCGGGAGGCGGTGGCAGATCTCGTTCCTCGTTGCGAACGAGGTCCATGCGATGCTCAGGCTTTTCCTGCTTCTGCTGGCGCTTGCGGCGGCGCCGGCGACCGCCCGCAGCAGCGATCTCCCCGAGGGCTTCGTGCGGCTGCACAGCCTCGCCCCCACCATCCGCCATGAGATGCGCTATGCCGGCAGCCACAATTTCGTCGGCCGCCCGATCTCCGGCTACGACGCGCCGGACTGCGTTCTGACCCGCCCGGCGGCCGAGGCGCTGGCTGCCGCCGCGCGGGAACTGGCGCCGGTGGGCCTCGGCCTAAAGGTCTATGATTGCTACCGCCCGGCGCGGGCTGTCGCCGCCTTTGTTGCCTGGGCGAAGGACCTGTCCGACGAGACGATGAAGCCGGAATTCTATCCCCGCGTGCCCAAGAGCGAGCTTTTCGCCCGTGGCTACATTGCTGAGCAGTCCGGCCACAGCCGGGGCAGCACCGTCGATCTCGCGCTGGTGAGGCTAGAGCAGGCGCCCGCCAATGCTTGGAGGCCCGGCGACCCGCTGGCCGATTGCGCCCTCCCCGCCGGCCAGCGCTACGCTGACGCGACACTCGATTTCGGCACCGGCTATGATTGTTTCGATGTGAAAGCGCATCATGGCGCCGCCGGCATCACGGCGGAGGCCACCGCCAATCGCGAGAGGCTGAAGGCGCTGATGCAGCGGCACGGCTTCACGCCCTATGCCGAAGAATGGTGGCACTACACGCTGGCGGACGAGCCTTTCCCCGACACTTATTTCGATTTTCCCGTCACGGCCGCGCGCTGAACGGCACCCGGCACGGGCCAAATGAAAAGGGCGGCCGAAGCCGCCCTGAACGTCCTTCAGCGCCCGGCCGAAGCCGGAGCCCGCCTCACTCGGCTGCGACCGGGGCAGCGCCCTTCTTGCGGCTACCGGCGTTCTTGTCCTGGCGCTCGGCAATACGGGCCGACTTGCCGCGACGGTCGCGCAGGTAATAGAGCTTGGCGCGGCGCACCTTGCCGCGACGGACAACCTTCAGGCTGTCGATGTTCGGGGAGTAGAGCGGGAACACGCGCTCGACGCCTTCGCCGTAGGAAATCTTGCGGACGGTGAAGCTCTCATTGATGCCGCCGCCATTGCGGGCGATCACGACGCCCTCATAGGCCTGCACGCGGGTGCGCTCGCCTTCCTTCACCTTCACATTGACGATGACGGTATCGCCCGGCTGGAAATCGGGGATGGCGCGCACTTCGGCCAGCTTGGCAGCCTGCTCGATGTCGAGCTCGCGGATAATATCGACCATTTCTATCACCTCAGGCAGGATCGACCGTGGCACGTCAGGCCCGGCGCCCGCATCTTGCTGTTGTCAGTTGGTAGTGACGGCGCGCCCTATACGCGAAACGCGCGGGTTTGTCATTCCCCCTTCGTCGCAGAACCGTCATGCGCGGCGCGATACGCCGCCCACAGGTCCGGGCGGCGGGCGCGGGTGGCCACCTCTGCCTGCTCGCGCCGCCAGCGGGCGACCTTGGCATGGTCGCCACCGGTGAGAATGGCGGGGATCTCCATGCCCTCGAAGCTCTGCGGGCGGGTATATTGCGGGTATTCCAGCAGGCCGGCGGAAAAACTCTCCTCCGTGCCGGATTCGGGATGCCCCATCACCCCCGGCAGCAGCCGCACGCAGGCATCGAGCAGCACCAGCGCGCCGACCTCGCCGCCCGAAAGCACGACATCGCCGACCGATACTTCTTCCAGCCCGCGCGCGGCGACGAGGCGGTCGTCGACCCCCTCGAAGCGGCCGCAGACGATGACGACTCCTTCGCCGGCGCTCAGCTCGCGCACGCGCTTCTGCGTCAGCGGTGTCCCGCGCGGCGTCATCAGCAGGCGCGGACGGGTGTCGCCCTCCGGCGCGGCGGCGTCCACCGCGCGGGCGAGCACATCGACCCGCATCACCATGCCCGGCCCGCCGCCGGCCGGCGTGTCGTCGACCGAGCGGTGGCGGTCGGTGGCGTGGTCACGCGGATCGACCGTCTCCAGCGCCCAGCCGCCCTGCGCCAGAGCGCGGCCGGCCAGCGACAGGCCGAGCGGGCCGGGAAACATGTCGGGGAAGATGGTGAGAACCGAGGCGCGCCACATGAGCGGGCCCCTAACCCTGGTCCGCCTCAGGCGGCGGGGCTTCCTCGCGCACCCATTCGCCGGGATCGACGACAAGCCGGCCGGCCTTGAGGTCAACCTTCGGCACCACGGCCTTGGTGAAGGGTAGCATCAGCGTCTTGCCACCCGCTTCCGGCGCGATTTCCAGAATGTCGCCGGCGCCGAAATCATGCACCGCCAATACTTTGCCGAAGGGCGCGCCTTCTAGTGTCTCGGCGGCGAGGCCGATCAGGTCGGCATGGTAGAAATCGTCTTCCTCCTCCGGCTCGGGAAGGAGGTCGCGGGCGACGAACACACCTTGATTGGTCAGCGCCTCCGCCGCCTCGCGGGTGTCGACGCCCTCCAGCCGGGCGACGAAATGTTCCTTCGCCGGCCGCAGCGTCTTGATGCGGAACACGCGGGTGCCGGCCTCGTCGGTCAGCGGCGCATAATCCTGCAGCGAAGACGGGTCTTCGGCGAAGATGAACAGCCGCACCTCGCCGCGCACACCGTGCGGCGCGCCGATACGGGCGAGGAGAATGCGTTCCTGGGGCATGGGGTGCGCTCTGAAATGACCGTCGTTCGAGGCTCGCCCCGAAAGAGGCTCAAGCGGGGCGGCGCAAGGCCGCCCCGCCCAAACTCACTCCGCCGAAGCGGCGGCAGCGGCGGCGGCTTCGGCAGCCTTGGCGGCCTCGGCGGCGCGCTCCTGCGCCTTCTTGCCGGGGACGGCCTTGTTCGGGTTGTTGCGCGGAGAGCGCTTCACCAGTTCGAGGCTGTCGAGGAAGCGGGCGACGCGGTCGGTCGGCTGGGCGCCCTTGGCGAGCCAGGCCTTGGCCTTCTCGGTGTCGAGGGTGAAGCGGTCGGCGGCATCCTTGGGCTTCAGCGGATCGAAGGTGCCAATCTTCTCGATGAAGCGGCCATCGCGCGGGGAGCGCGAATCGGCGACGACGATGCGGTAATAGGGACGCTTCTTGGCGCCGCCACGGGCGAGACGGATCTTGAGGGACATGCGGGTCTTCCTTTCAGCAGGTTTGTTCGGTTCGTCGGTTGGTTGGCCGCATCCCGGATGATGAAGGCGGAGCGAACGGAGATCCGGGATCGCTGACCGCCACGCGGAGAACGATCCCGGATCGCCGCCTGCGGCGCCGTCCGGGATGACAGGCTGGATTCAAGGCACGTCGTTCGTCACTTCTTCTTCCCCGGGAAGCCCGGCAGGCCCGGAAGCCCGCCCGGCTTGGTTCCCAGCCCCGGCAGCCCGCCCGGCAGGCCGGGCATGTTGCCGGGGAAATTCGGTGGCAGACCACCACCGGGCAGGCCGCCCGGCATCTTCTCGGCCATCTGCTTCAATTGCTCGGGGCTTGGCATGCCGCTGCCCCCGCCGAGGCCGAACATGGAGGCGAGCCCGGCCATCGGGCCGCGCTTGGCGCCGGGGGCGCCCATCGCCTTCATCATGTCCGCCATCTGGCGGTGCATCTTCATCAGCCGGTTGACATCCTCGACCTTGGTGCCCGAGCCGGCGGCGATGCGCTTGCGGCGGGAGGCGTCGAGCAGCTTGGGATTGCGCCGCTCCTTCTTGGTCATCGAATCGATGATCGCCTTCTGCCGCTTCAGCACGCCGTCATTCATGCCGGAGGCGGCGAGCTGGTTCTTCATCTTGCCGACGCCGGGCAGCATGCCCATCAGCCCGCCAAGACCACCGAGCTTCTCCATCTGGTCGAGCTGCATGCGCAGGTCGTTGAGGTCGAACTGCCCCTTGCGCATGCGCTCGGCGGCGGCCATCGCCTTCTCGGCGTCGAGATTCTCGACCGCCTTTTCAACGAGCGAGACCACATCGCCCATGCCGAGGATGCGGCCGGCGACGCGGCGGGGATCGAAATCCTCCAGCGCGTCCATCTTTTCGCCGGTGCCGAGCAGCTTGATCGGCTTGCCGGTGACGGCGCGCATGGAAAGGGCGGCACCGCCGCGCCCGTCGCCATCGGCGCGGGTCAGCACGATGCCGGTAAGACCGACGCGGGCGTCGAACGCCTTGGCGGTGTTCACCGCGTCCTGGCCGGTGAGGCTGTCGGCGACGAGCAGCACTTCGTGCGGCTTCGTCGCGGCCTTCACCTCGGCCACTTCCGCCATCAGCGCCTCGTCAAGGGTGACGCGGCCGGCGGTGTCGAGCATCACCACGTCATAGCCGCCGAGGCGGGCGGCTTCCATGGCGCGGCGGGCGATCTGCACGGCGGACTGACCGGCGACGATCGGCAGGGTAGCGACGCCGACCTGGGTGCCGAGCGTGGCCAGCTGCTCCATCGCCGCCGGGCGGCGGGTGTCGAGCGAGGCCATCAGCACCTTGCGGTTGCCGCGCTCGGTCAGGCGCTTGGCGATCTTGGCGGTCGAGGTCGTCTTGCCCGAGCCCTGCAGGCCGACCATCAGCACCGGCACCGGCGGCGCGGCGTCGAGGTCGATCGCCTTGGCGTCGGAACCGAGCATGGCGACGAGCTCGTCATTGACGATCTTCACCACCATCTGGCCGGGGGTGACCGACTTAATCACCTCGGCACCGACCGCGCGCGTCCTCACTTTGTCGGTGAAGGAGCGCACCACGTCGAGCGCCACGTCGGCCTCGATCAGAGCCCGGCGCACCTCGCGCATGGCCTCGTTCACGTCGGCCTCGGTGAGGGCGCCGCGTCGTTTCAGCCGGTCGAGTATGCCGCCAAGGCGGTCGGTCAATGAATCGAACATGCGTTCGCTCCGGTGCTTTCCCACAGCTCACAGCGCAATGCCGAACGGCGCCCGAGGGCGCAAAGCGCTGTCGGGCGTTGACCTCCGGTCTCGGGGACCGGGCGGCGGATCGGCTCGCGGGTTCTGCGAGGATGCCGGCTTGGTAAGCGCCGCCCGCCGCCAAGTCAAGTTTTGACGGCCCTTTGCGGGAGAGTACGGAGGTCACAGCCTCGTAACAGCGCCATCCTATAGCGTGCCCATCCTCGCGAGGAACCCGGTCATGACCCACGACACCGCCCCCCTCCCCGCCATCAGCGAGAGCGCCGCCGATGACTGCGCTGCCCTGTTCGAGACGCTGCTCTCACTGCGCGCGGCGGTGATCGAGGAAGCCGCCCCACTCATCGAGCGATTCCGGCGCGAGGCCGGCCGCGAGGATGCCGCGCTGGACAACCTCGCCTATTATCTCGCCCTGCGCCGTCATGAACTTCGCCCGCTGCAGCGGCAGCTGATGCGGCGCGGCCTGTCCTCGCTCGGACGGCTGGAAAGCCGGGTGCTGCCGACGCTCGACGCCGTGCTGGCGGCGCTCGCGGCGCTGGCCGGCCGGGCCACCCCCTTCGCCACGCCGGACGAAGCCGCCTTCTTCGCCGGCGAAGCCCGGCTCGACGCCGCGGCCGTGGCGAGCCTCGGCCCGGAGCGGGCGGGGCGCTACACCCGCATCATGGTCACCCTGCCCGGTGAGGCGGCGGACGATCCGGCGTTCATCCTCGCGCTGGCGCGGGCCGGCATGGATGTCGCCCGCATCAACTGCGCTCATGACGCGCCAGAGGCGTGGCGTCGCATGGCCGAACATGTGCGCGTGGCAGGCGAGGCGGTGGGACGCCCCATCGCCGTGCTGATGGACATTGCCGGCCCGAAGATCCGGACCGGCGCCGTGCTGCCGATGCGCAAGGGCAAGCCTTCCGGCCGACTTCTGCCGGGCGACACGCTGCGCCTGGTCGCCGAGGGTGAACCGCGCGTGGACGAGGCCGCGCTGTTCAGCGCCGCCGTCTCGTTGCCCGAGATCGTCACCCGTCTCGCGGTCGGCCACCGCGTGCGCTACGACGACGGCAAGGTGGAAGCGGTGGTCGAGAGCGTGCGCGAGGACGAGGCGATCCTGCGCATTCTCCATACCCGCCCCGGCGGCACCAAGCTCAAGCCCGAGAAGGGCATCAACCTGCCCGACACCGCGCTCGGCCTCTCGCCTCTCACCGACAAGGACGACGCCGATCTCGCCACCGTCATCGAATGCGCCGATCTCATCGGCTATTCCTTCGTCAGCCGGCCGGAAGATCTCGATCTGCTCGACGCCGCCATCGCCCGCCATGGCACGGGGCGCGAGCGCCCGCTCGGCCTGATGGCCAAGATCGAGCGCCCGGAGGCGGTGCGCAACCTGCCCGATCTGATCGCCCGTGCCGCCCGCTTCGGCCATTTCAGCGTGATGATCGCGCGCGGCGACCTCGCCGCCGAAATCGGCTTCGAGCGGCTTGCCGAAATGCAGGAGGAACTACTGTGGATCTGCGAGGCCGCGGCCGTTCCGTCGATCTGGGCGACGCAGGTGCTGGAGGATCTGGTGCGCGACGGCATTCCCTCGCGCGGCGAAATGACGGATGCCGCCATGGCCGCCCGCGCCGAATGTGTGATGCTCAACAAGGGCCCGGCGGTGGTGGAAGCGGTCCAGCTGCTCGACCGGCTGCTCGGCCGCATGGCCGACCATCTCGACAAGAAGACCCCGACCCTGCGGGCGCTGCGTTCCTGGTAACCGCGCCACTCCCGCTGCCGCGCTCATTGTCCCACGAGATAGTGGGCGCCCCATTCCGAGGTAGGGATCGCCGCGCCGAGCGTGTAGTGGAAGCTGGTCACGTCGAGACCGTCATGCGCGGTCTCGCATTCATAGGCGATGTGATACCAGGTGCCACCCGAGCGCACCGCCGCGCCCGGTGCCTTGATCTTCCACCCCTTCACGACAGGGTCGCGATAGGCATAGGCGACGAGTTCGTCCGGGCGCAGACCCTTGCCCGCCCGCTGAACCTCGCCCATCGCCCGCGTGTTGCACACCTGCTCGATCCGCTCCGAGGGCTCCAGCTGCATCATCTCGTCCTGGGTCGAGCGCGCCTGCGCACTGGAGAGGGCGCCGACCGGCAGCGCGACAAGCGCGAGCAGAAGGGCAGCGGGGGCAGCGGCGATGTGCGGCATAAGCGCTCGAATCCTGTTCGGTCGACGATGCTCCCCTTCAATAGCGCAGATTTGGCGATGCTATGGCGTTCTATCCGCATTTCGACAGGGCGCCTGCGAGTTGCCGAGCGCCAAGCGGGAGATTAGAACCGCCCCATGGCGCTGATGGACCTTGCCAACCCCACCCGTTTCCTCGCCCTCTCCGGGCGCGTGCTTCCATGGCTGAGCGGCCTCGCCCTCGCGACGCTGGCGATCGGCTTCGTGCTCGCCTTCCGCGCCCCGGCCGATTACCAGCAGGGCGAGACGGTGAAGATCATGTACATCCACGTGCCTTTCGCGTGGCTGGCCATGTTCGGCTATTCCATGCTGGCAGTCTCCGCGCTCGGCATCCTCGTCTGGCGGCACCCGCTGGCGGATGTGGCGCACAAGGCGATGGCGCCGATCGGCGCAGTGTTCGCCTTTCTCTGCCTGTTCACCGGCTCGCTCTGGGGCCGGCCGATGTGGGGCACCTATTGGGTGTGGGACGCGCGCCTCACCTCCATGCTGGTGCTGCTGCTGCTGTATCTAGGCCTCCTGGCGCTGCGCTCGGCGATCGAGGACCCCAATCAGGCGGGTCGAGCGGCGGCGGTGCTCTCGCTGGTCGGCTTCGTCAACGTGCCGATCGTCAAATTCTCGGTCGACTGGTGGAACACGCTGCACCAGCCGGCCTCGGTGTTCCGCATGGACGGGCCGACCATCCATTCCAGCCTGCTCTGGCCGCTGCTGATCTGCGCGCTCGGCTTCACCCTGCTGATGCTGGCGCTGCACATGGCGGCGATGCGCAACGAGATCTACCGCCGCCGCCTGCGCGTGCTGGAAGCGCGTGCCGCCGCCGAGGCCGCCCATGCGTGAGGCCTCCTGAATGTTCGGCGAGCACGGCTTTTTCATCCTCGCCTGCTATGGCGTGAGCGCCCTCGCCCTTGGCGGGCTGGCGCTGTGGATCGTCCTCGACGGCCGCGCCGTGCGCCGGCGGCTGGATGAGATGGAGGCGCGCGGGGTACGCCGCCGCTCGGCGGGACGGAGCGACGCATGAGCACGCCCCCGGACACCCCGAACGCGCCCCCGGCCGCACGGTCCGGTCGCCGGCTGCTGGTGCTTTTGCCCCTCGTCGCCTTCCTGGCGCTGGCCGGGCTGTTCTATGGGCGGCTGTTCTCGGGCGATCCCTCGCGCGTGCCCTCGGCGCTGATCGGCCGGCCCGCGCCCACCCTGGACCTGCCGCCGCTGGAGGGCCTGACCCGCGACGGCCAGCCGGTGCCCGGCCTCGCCTCGGCCGGGCTCAAAGGCGAGGTCACGGTGCTGAACGTCTTCGCCTCCTGGTGCGTGCCCTGCCGCGACGAGCACCCGTTCCTGGTCGAGCTGTCGCAGATGCCCGGCTTCCGTCTCGTCGGGCTGAACTACAAGGACGATGCCGGCAATGCCCGCCGCTTCCTCGGCCGCTTCGGCAATCCCTATGCCGCCGTCGGCGTCGACGCCAATGGACGCGCCGCCATCGACTGGGGCGTCTATGGCGTGCCGGAAACCTTCGTCATCGGCAAGGACGGGCGCATCGCCTACAAGTTCATCGGCCCGCTCGACGCGGACGGGTTGAAGACGCGGCTGCTGCCGGAAATCGCCAAGGCGCAGAAAGCGCCTTAGAGACCGATCTAAACTATTGATAGAGCACGCTCAGTTCCGCTCGTCCGGCAAAACCGGCAGCGGCAGGATCTCGATCTCGTCCTCGATCAGCGCACGCACCTCGTCCGGCGTCGCCGCGCCGCGAATGGCCCGCTTCTCCTCCTCGCCCTCATGCATGCGGCGGGCAAGGGTGGCGAAGTCGTCGCCGACATCGACCGAATTGGCGATCACATGCGCACGCACCGCGCGCAGCATGGCGCGCAGCTGCTGCTCCTTCTCCGACACCAGCGCGACCGGCTGCGGGGCGGGCACCGCCACCTCCGCCGGCTCGGCAGCGGTCGCTTCGGCGGCCGGCTCGACAATGGATTTGCGCGTTCCGCGGCCGAGTGCCGGCGCCATCAGCGCCTTCTCCACCTCGGCGGAGCCACAGACCGGGCAGGTGACCAGTCCCCTCGCCCGCTGCGCATCATAGGCGGCCGAGTCGCGGAACCAGCTCTCGAAGTCATGGTCCGCAGCGCAGCACAGGCGGTAGAGGATCATGCCGCGCCACCCGGCACGAGATGCAGCCGACTCTGGTCGGCCGGCATCACCAGCTCGAAGCGCCGGCCATTCGACAGCGAGGGAATGCGCCCGCGCACCGCGGCCACCTGAGCGGGGTCGATCTCGGCGGCGATGATGCCGGGTTCGCTGCCACCCTCGGCGAGAATCGTGCCCCAGGGGTCGATGATGAGGCTGTGGCCGAAGGTCTTGCGGCCATTCTCATGCGTGCCGCCCTGAGCGGCGGCGAGCACGAAACAGCCGGTCTCGATCGCCCGCGCGCGCTGGAGAATGTGCCAATGCGCCTCGCCGGTGGACTGGGTGAACGCCGCCGGCGTGGCGATCATGCCCGCGCCCGCTTCCGCCAGCGCGCGGAACAGCGCGGGAAAGCGCAGGTCGTAGCAGATGGTGAGGCCGAGCCGGATCTGCGGCAGATCGGCGACGATGGCAAGCTCGCCCGGCCGGTAGGCGGCGGATTCGCGGTATACGTCGCCATTGGGCAAGTCGACATCGAACATGTGGATCTTGTCGTAACGGGCCGAGATCGTGCCGTCCGGGCCGAGGAGATAGGAACGGTTGGCCGCGCGGTGTTCGCTCGCCCGCACCGCCAGCGACCCGATATGCAGATGCACCTTCAGTTCAGCCGCCAGCGCGCGGAAGGCGGCCAGCGCCGGGTCGTCCTCTTCCGTGTGCAGCACCTTGAACAGCGCCTCGCGGTTCTCCTCCATCGTGCCGGTCATTTCCGGCGTCTGGATGTAGGTCGCCCCCTCCGCCGCGGCCTGGCGGACCAAGGCCGAGGCCGCCGCGATATTGGCGGCAACGCTCTTTTCCGTCCGCATCTGGATGAGGGCCGCGCGAAACGGGGCACCCAGCGGCGGGGTGCCGGGCATGGAGGCGTGGTCGGAAGAGGTCATGATCGCGGTCTCGTTCAGCTTGCCAGCAGCGCGTCCAGTTCGCCTGCTTCCTCAAGCGCATAAAGGTCGTCGCAGCCGCCGACATGCCGCCCGTCGATGAAGATCTGCGGCACGCTGGTGCGCCCATTGGCGCGGGTCGACATGGCCGAGCGCGCCACCGGATCCCCGGTGACATTGAGTTCGGAGAAATCCACGCCCTTGCGGCCCAGCGGCGACTTGGCCGCATGGCAATAGGGGCAGCTCGACGTGGTGTAAATTTCGATCTTCGCCATCGGCCTGTCCTAACCGTCAGCCGCCGGCGCGGCCGTGATCCTGGTCGCTCATGATATGGGCGCGTCCGCCTCGTCAGCAACCCGGGCAAACACCAGAACGTCCACCTGTCCCGCCCCGGCGCGCTGCAGCGCCTTGACGCAGGCGTCGATGGTCGCCCCGGTCGTGAGCACGTCATCGACCAGAACCAGCCGCCGGCCGCGCAAGTCGCCCTTCGCCATGTCGGGCACGGCGAAGGCGCCCTGCACATTGCGCGCCCGCGCCGCCCGGTCGAGCCCCACCTGCGGCAGCGTCGCGCGGCGCCGCTCCAGCCAGCCCGCGCGCACCGGCAGGCCCGTCTCGCGGCCGATGACCCCGGCCAGTGCCGCCGACTGGTTGAACCGCCGCCGCCACAGCCGCAGCCGATGCAACGGCACGGGCACCAGCGCCTGTGCATCAGCCAGAATGTCCGCGCCCGCGCGCGCCATCATCCGCCCCATCGGGGGAGCGACATCCAGCCGGTCGGCATATTTCAGCGCATGAATCAGGTCTCGCGCCACCTCGCCGAACGCCGCCACCGCCCGCGCCCTGCCATAGGCCGGCGGCGCCTCGCGGGCCGCGGCGGAGATCAGCCGCCCCTCCCCGCAGCCATAAGGCAGGGGCGTACCGAGACGGTCGCAGATCGGCGGCGCGATGAAGGCAAGCCGACTCCAGCACGCACCGCACAGGCAGCCCGGCGCGTCCACCGCCGCGCGGCAGGCCATGCAGCCCGGCGGCAGGGCGACATCGACCAGCCCGCCCCATAGCCGCCGCGCCAGGCCGCGCAGCCGCGTGGCCAAGGCCGGCGGCAATGCCTCGGCCTCACCGTCAGGCGCGGACCATGGCTCCGGAAGCGGTGTCATGGTGGTAGATTAGCACGGCTTCGGTTTCCTTGCCCGTTGCCTCACCGCTTTTGGCCGCGCCCTGCCTTTGACCTCTCCAGTCCACCGCCCTATGGCTCTCATCCGAGGAGCCCCCGCATGCCCGCTGCCCCGACCACCGCCGCGTCGATGAACGTGTTCGACCCCGTCGCCCTGGCCCAACGCCGTCAACGCGCCCTCGCGCTGGGCCCCGAGACGTTCCTGCTCGACCGGGTGGCGGAGGATCTCCTTGACCGGCTGGGCGCGGTGAAGCGGCGCTTCGGCAATGTGGCCGATCTCGGCACCCCCACCCGCGCCCTTCGCGACGCGCTGGCCGCCTCGGGCATGGTCGAGACTTATAAGGCGTTCGGCCCTGTCGAGCGGGCCGATGTCGATGTGATCACCGACCCGGAAATCCTGCCCTTCGCGCCGGCGTCGCTCGATCTCGTCGTTTCCGCCCTCGCGCTGCAAAGCGTCAACGATCTGCCCGGGGTGCTGGCGCAGATCCGCCGGGCGCTGAAGCCCGACGGTCTGCTGCTCGCCGGTTTCCTCGGCGGCGGCACGCTCAATGAGCTGCGCGAGGCCTTCACCATCGCCGAGAGCGACACGCTGGGCGGCATTTCCCCACGCGTCGCGCCTTTCGTTGATCTGCGCGACCTCGGCGGGCTGCTGCAGCGTGCTGGCCTCGCTTTGCCCGTCACCGATGTGGACCGCGTGGTGGTGCGCTATGGCGACCCGCTGGCCCTGCTGCAAGATCTGCGCCGCATGGGCGCGGCCAACCCGCTCGTCGACCGGCGTCGGGCGCCGCTTTTGAAAAAGACGCTGGTGCGGCTGTTCGAGGTCTATGCCGAGCGCTTCGCCGATCCGGATGGGCGCCTGCGCGCCACCTTCGAGATCGTGTGGATTTCCGGCTGGGCGCCGCATGAGAGCCAGCAGAAGCCGCTGCGGCCCGGCTCCGCCAAGACCCGGCTGGCGGATGCGCTCAAGGTGCCCGAAGGAAGACTGCCGGGCGAAGGATAGAGCGCGCCCGCCTGATCGCTACCGCGCCGGCCCCAGCAGATCCAGCAGCACCGGGATCAGCGGCTCGTCGGCCGGCGGCATGGGATAGTCGCGCAGCGCCCCCGGCTTCACCCAGGCGAGGCGCTGGCCTTCGCGGCCCTGCGCCTCTCCTTCCCAGCGACGGCAGATCCACAGCGGCATCAGCAGTTGGAAGGTCTCATAAGTGTGGCTGGCGAAGGAGAGCGGCGCGAGGCAAGGCTCCTTGACCGTGATGCCCAGTTCCTCGGCAAGTTCCCGGATCAGGCACTCCTCCGGCCGCTCGCCGGGCTCCACCTTGCCGCCGGGAAACTCCCACAGCCCGGCGAGCGATTTGCCCGCCGGCCGCTCGGTCAGCAGCACGCGGCCATCGACATCGACGAGTGCAGCGGCGGCGACGAGGACGAGTTTCATGGCGTTCGTCCTTCTCCGCTCACGAGCGGTAATCGCCGTTGATGGCGACATATTCCTTGGTGAGGTCGCAGGTCATCACCCGGTCCGACCCGCGCCCGAGGCCGAGATCGACGGTGATGTCGATCACGTCGTTTTTCATATACGCCGAGACCTCGGCCTCGTCATAGGCCGGGTCGCGGGCGCCTTCATGCGCCACGCGGATGGCGCCGAAGGAGATGGAGAGCCGGTCGCGCTCCGCCGGCTCGCCAGCCTTGCCCACCGCCATGACGATGCGACCCCAATTGGCGTCTTCGCCGGCCACCGCCGTCTTCACCAGCGGCGAATTGGCGATGGACATGGCGATGCGCCGGGCGGAACGCTTGGAGGTCGCGCCGGTGACATGGATCTTCACCAGCTTGCGCGCGCCTTCGCCATCGCGCGCCACCTGCTCGGCGAGATCCGCCAGCACGCCGGTGAGCGCCTTGCGGAAGCGGGCGAGGCGCGGGTCCTTGGCGTCATCGATGCGCGGCGCCCCCGAGGCGCCGGTGGCGAACAGCATCAGCGTGTCCGAGGTCGAGGTGTCGCCGTCGATGGTGACGGCGTTGAAGCTGTCCACCACCCCTTTGGAGAGCAGGGCCTGCAGCGCCGGCGCCTCGATGGCGGCATCGGTGAAGACGAAGGAGAGCATGGTCGCCATGTCAGGCGCGATCATGCCGGCGCCCTTGGCGATGCCGGCGATAGTGACGTCCACGCCATCAATCTTCACCTTGGCGGTGGCCAGCTTGGGGAAGGTGTCGGTGGTCATGATCGCCTTGGCCGGCTCGATCCAGGGCAGCGGCGCGAGGCGCGTGGCGGTTTCCTCTAGCACGCCCTCGAACTTGGTCGCGTCCAACGGCTCGCCGATGACGCCGGTGGAGGCGAGATAGATTTCCTCCTCGCGGCAGCCGAGCGCCTTGGCCGCGATCTTTGCGGTGAGGGCGGTCGATTCCCGGCCCTTGGCGCCGGTGAAGGCATTGGCATTGCCGGAATTCACCACCAGCGCCCGCGCCGTGCCGTGCGGGAGATTGGCGCGGCACCACTCGACCGGCGCCGACGGGCATTTGGAACGGGTGAACACCCCGGCCACCGTAGTGCCTTCGTCGAGCGTCAGCAGCAGCACATCGGTACGGCCCTTATAGCGGATCCCCGCCTCGGCGGTGGCGAAGCGCACCCCGGCAACCGGGCCGAGCTCAGGCGTGGTCTTGGGGGCGAGCGGAGAGACGGAAGCAGCGTGGGCCATCGGCGGGAACTCGATCGCGGGAAAGGGCCGCACGGGTGTGCCCGAGATGCGCAACATCCGCAAGACGATGGGTGGCGGTCACGCTCGAACCCGTCATGCCGAATGGCGGGGCTCGCTCATGTCGGCGGCATCCCGCGCGCCGGAGAGTCTGGGTCAACGACATCTTCAGACTCTGTGACACCCGACATCATCCGCGCGCTGGCGGCGCGGGGGTGGAGCGCCAGCCCTGGGGTGTAGCACTCGGCAGTCCACGGCGAGCGGGCCCTCGGGTTGTTTTGGTCGTCCAGAAGGCAGTGCTCCCGGACCGGCCGGACACGTTCGGCTCGGGGGCACGTTTGTCTTGTCCCGGGTTCGTCACGCGAGGTGAAAGGCGAACTCGGTACGCCCTAACACCGCATCGCAGCATCTTTACCTTTTGCATCTGCCGAGCGACAAGTTGTGGGGGTCGGTGCGGAGTGATTCGTGCTCGTTCGTCCATGTTTCTCGGAACCTGCACGCCCGTCCGATGAGGCGCACTGCCTCGCGGCACGCGCCGCGCCGCCGGTGGCCGCCTAAATAAAAGACTAGTCGAATGAACAGACTAGTATTTATACGAAACGTAGCGTTTCATGCGTCGAAACGTTTCGTATCGTTTATCGGCGTGTGCATTTGGGCCGCTCGTTGCGTCAAACGTAAGCCATAGTACGGCTCCGAGACGAAGATGCGCGCGGTGCAAGAAAGTTAACGGCGATGGTTAACAAAGCCGCACAGCCACGGACGGGCGGCGTCCAAGGGAGCCCGGCACGACGAGGCTCTGCCGGACCGCGCCGGAGCAAGGCGGCCACCGAGGCGATCCTGGAAGCTGCGGAGGCGGTGCTCGCCGAAACCGGATATGCCGGCTTCACCATCGAGCAGGTGGCGCGCCGGGCGGGAGCGGGCAAGCCGACCATTTATCGCTGGTGGAGCGGAAAGGCGGCGCTGCTGGTCGAGATTTATGCCCGCCAGCCTTTCGACATGTCGGAGACCAACACCGGCTCTCTGGAGCACGACCTGGCGGAGGCGTTGCGGAAGCTCATCACCTTCTGGCGCGATACGCCCGCCGGTGAAGCTCTCACCGCGCTGTTGGTGGAGGCGCAGCAGGATCCGGCGGCGCTGGAAACCCTGCGCGCCTTCCTGGTTGAGCGCAGCTTTCCCGTTGCCGAACTTTTCGCCCGGGCTGCGCGACGCGGAGAATTGGTGGCGGATTTCGACGCTGCGGCCGGCCTCGATCTCGTCAACGGTTATGTGTGGGCGCGTTTGCTGGCGCGCCGGCTTGATGACGAAGCCACCAGCCTCGCCGCCGCCGGCCGCCTGATCGCCCGGGGATGCCTGCTGCGTTCGTGACAGCCCTCGGCCCGCCCAAGGGCTGCAACTGAGACGTCCTACGCCGCGATGCGCGCCATGTCGCCTGCGGAGGAAACGCGGACGCTCCGTCCAGCCTCCTCACGGTGGGGTGACTGCCGCAGGCTACGCTCACGTGCAGAGGCGCTGCCGCTGAAGCCGCCTCGCAGGCATCGCCCGCCCGATCGCCGGGGACGCCTGCCCTGCTGAGAGCCTCAAGCGTCTTTAACGGAAGAACTGGGCTTCTGAACTGCGTCGCGCGTCAAGTGTCCCCGGCTGCAAGTCGCTCAAGCTTGCTCCCACGCGGGCGGCGAGCCTCTTGGCAAGATCCACGCCCACGCTCCGCCTACACTCCTGCGTGCCCGCATCGAACACGCGCTTGTGTCCAACGGCAGGGCGATGACGGCACAGCTGCGGCGCGCGCCCGCTGGCCAGTGGTCGGATCAGCGGCGGGTTGGCGCCGGTGTCGCGATCTGCCAAGGGGCGGACCGACAGACGTGCCACAGCTGAACCTCAGCCCAGCCACGCCGGCCGAGGTGTTGAGGCACGACGCGTACCCTCGTAGGGTGGGCCCCCTACGCGCGGATCAAAGGTGGGCCGCCGCATGGCTGGAAAGCTGTTCATCCTGTTCCCTTACGTAGCGGCGAGAGCCGGCGCTCCGCCGGAGGCGGCAAGGGCTGACGCTCGTCCGGAGATCGCCCCATGAGGATACCGGCCGCGCGATGAAAATTGGCGGGAAGGCGCTCAACTCCGGCATGCGATCGCTGCTGTGCACGCATGCGAATTGCCCGCCGGCGCGGACGATGCCCTGCTGGCTGCGCCGCCTCGCCGGCAAGAGCCCGGAGCCCGGGGTCGATATCGTCGGCTTTCTTCGATCGGAAATCGGGCTTGGCGAAGCGGCACGGCTCATGGTGGCTGCCCTTGATGCCGGCGGAATTCCCGCAGGCCTCGTCAATGTTCCCCTGCCGGGGAGAATGGCCGAACCGGCATTGGCGGACCGGCTGGCCGCCTCGTCCCGGCACCGCACCGCGCTGTCCATCTTCGGCGCCGCCGAAATCGGCATGTTCGCTCGCCGCGCCTGCCGCGACCAGACCGACATCGCCTATCCCTATTGGGAGTTGCCCAGCTTTCCCACCGCATGGAGGCGCTGGTTCGAACGCTTCGACGCGTATTGGGCGCCGACGACGTTCATTCGGGACGCGCTCGCGAGCGTCCATTCGAGGCCGATCACCGTGGTCCCGCAACCCGTCGATCTGCCGACGGAGCCACCGCAGCAGCTGTTCACGGGCCCTTTGAAGTTCCACACCTTCTTTGACGCCGATTCTTCCATCGCGCGAAAGAACCCGCTGGGAACGATAGAAGCGTTCCGCCTCGCCTTTCCGAGCGGGCGGGAAGACGCCCGGCTGCTCGTCAAGGCACGCGGCGGAGGTTCGGATGCGGGCCGGCTCTCAAGCCTGCTGGCGCTTGCCAGCCAGGACGCCCGTATCGAGATCATCGACGGCACGCTCACCAGAGCCGAAATGACGGCCTTGATGGAGGATTGCAACGTGTTCGTGTCCCTCCATCGTTCGGAGGGCTTTGGTCTTGGATGCGCGGAGGCGCTGGCACGCGGCAAAGCGGTTATCGCGACCAATTTTGGCGGCACACGCGACTTCATCAATGAGCAAACCGGATATCCCGTCCAGTTCGCTCAGGCCGCCGTGCCTCCGCAGGATTACTTTGGCACCGAGGGGAGCTATTGGGCGGAACCGAGCCTCGCACACGCCGCCAGCATTATGCGGGCCATCTATGATGACCCTGGACAGACCGCCGCAAAGGCACAGGCGGGGCTCGCACACCTCGAGCGCCATAACTCCTTTGCCGCCGTGGGACGCCGCATCAAAGAGCTTCTCGGCTGACGTTGCGTCAGCGGCACGCTCGCATCTCTAGGTAGAAATACGTGGGTGCGGTCTGCCTTGACGCTGGAGGATCAAAATACCGGTCCGCCGCTCGACAAGCGGTCGGAGCGGTATGTATGTAGCCCCCGTCACGTTCTTTATGCGTGTGGGGTCCAAGGTGAAAAAGGCGCTTATCACGGGTATCACCGGGCAGGATGGTAGCTATCTCGCGCGTCTGCTGCTTGCGAAGGGCTATGAGGTCACGGGCACCGTCCGCGCCAATTCGCAGGCGAAGCTGACCCGCCTGCGGAAGCTGGGCGTTGCCGACGACGTGCGGCTTGTGGACTTCGACCTCAGCGAGATCAACAGCATCAACCGCGTGCTCCGCCAGATCACCTTTGACGAGGTGTACAATCTCGCGGCGCAGAGCTTTGTCGGCTCCTCGTGGGACCAGCCGCTATATGTCGCCGATGTCAACGGCATGGGCGTGGCGCGCCTCCTCGATGCCATCCGCACCTATTGTCCCCAGACCCGCTTCTACCAGGCGTCGACCTCGGAAATGTTTGGCCGCGCCCGGGCGGTGCCGCAGAACGAGGAAACGCCCTTCCACCCCCGCTCGCCCTATGGTGCAGCCAAGGTGTATGGCCACTACGTCACTATGAACTACCGAGAGTCGTTCGGACTTCACGCATCGTCCGGCATTCTGTTCAATCATGAGAGCCCTGTGCGCGGTGCGGAAATGGTAACGCGCAAGGTCACCTTGGGGCTGGCGCGTTTCGCCCATGGCGAACATGTCCCGGTCGAACTCGGCAATCTCGATGCGCGGCGCGACTGGGGCTTCGCCGGCGACTATGTCGACGGCATGTGGCGCATGCTGCAGCAGGACGAGGCGGACGATTATGTTCTTGCCACCGGGGTGACGACGCCCATCCGCGACTTCGTCAGCTTCGCGGCCGAGGCGCTCGGCCTCGCGCTGGAATGGTCGGGCACGGCCGAGGCCGAGCAGGCCGTGGACCGGCACAGCGGCAAGGTGGCGGTCAAGGTCAATCCGAAATTCTACCGGCCAGCGGAAGTCGACCTGCTGCTCGGCGACGCGACGAAGGCGCGCACGCGGCTAGGCTGGGAACCCAAGGTCACCGTCCGCGAACTCGCGGACATGATGGCCCGGTCGGATTACGACGACTGGAGAGCCGACGCCCCGTCGCGCTAACCTGCCAGCCGTCGCTGCGGCGGGCGCTCTTACGCCTTGGCGGAAAGATAACCTTCTGGCGCGGCGACGCGCCGGGCAGCGCGCGGCAGCTTAGGGCCAGCGGCAGCATCCCACGCCCCGGAGTTTCCCAGTGCCATTCGTCTCCTTCGCGCAGAATTATGAAGACGTGATGCTCTGGCGGGCGCTCGGCCATGTCGGCGCCGGCTTCTATGTTGATGTCGGCGCCTTCTCCCCCGAGGCCGACAGTGTCACCCACGCCTTCTACGCGCGCGGCTGGCGGGGCGTGAACATCGAACCGGTCCCCCGAAGGCTGGCGGAGCTTGCGGCGCGGCGCGACCGGGACGTGAATCTCGGCGTGGTGGCGAGCGATCGCGACGGCACCGCCCGGCTGCACATCGTTGGCGATACGGGACTGTCCACCGTCGATGCCACCATCGCCGAGAGGCACCGCACCAAGGGATGGGCCGTATCGGCGATCGACGTGCCCCAGCGCACACTGACCGGCCTCCTCGACGCGCATCTGGCGCCGGGCCAACCCATCCACTTTCTCAAGATCGATGTCGAAGGCCATGAGACGGCCGTGGTGCAGGGACTGGACCTCACCCGCCATCGCCCCTGGGTGATCCTGATCGAGGCCACGCACCCGAACTCACCGGAAGAGACCGCCAGAAGCTGGGAGCCGCTGCTGACGGCTGCCGGCTATCGCAGCATCTATTGGGATGGGCTGAACCGCTTCTACCTCGCTGCGGAGCACGAGGAACTCGCGCCGGCTTTCTCCGCGCCACCCAATGTGTTCGATCAGTTCGTCAAGACTGACGAAAACGCCCGCGCGAAGCGGTTGCAGGAGCAGGTGGACGGTTTAGAGCGCCTCCTCGCCGCCGAGCGCGCCCGAAACGGCGACCTCGCGGCACAGGTTCAGCAGCGGGAGCAGACGATCGAGGCGCTGACGACGGAATTGGCGCGCCAGGCCCAGGCGGCCGCCATCGCCCTCGAATACGCCACTCACCGGAGCCTCTGGGAGACGCTGTTCTTCCGCCCATCGGGTCGACCGAAGAAGATGTTGCGCCGGCTGTTGTTCCATACCAGCGGCAAGCCTCGCAAGGCGTTCCGCCGCCTCGTCGTTCACGCGAGCGGACGGCCCCGCCGGCCGTTTCGGCTCTGGCTCCACAGTGCGGAATACCAGACTCTGCGTGGCGCGGTGGCGGTGGCCGCGGCTCCCGGCGTCGCGCCGCACGTGCCGGCGCCGCCGCATGACGAGCCCTCCCTCAGCCCCGCCGCGGCCCATCTATGGCGACGCATCGTGGCGCGGCGCGCCCGCCAAGCCGCCTGACGAGAGAAAGACACCGTGCGCATCCTTGTCGACCTGCAGGCGCTTCAATCACGATCGAACGGACAGCGTGGCATAGGCCGTTATGCCCGCTCTCTGCTGGAAGGCCTTCTGCGCCACGCGCCCGAGGACGAGTTCGTTCTGCTCCTCAACGGCATGATCGGCGAAGACAATGCCGGTTTGCGACGTGACTTCGCTGCATGGCCCAATGTCACCCTGCGCCTCTGGACCGCCGCACGCCCCGCCAGCTTCCTCGCACCGCGCGAGCGGCGGCAGGCCGCGGAGGCGATTCGCGAGGCGGTGATCGCCGATTGCGCGGCCGATATCGTTCTCGTCACCAGCCTGTTCGAAGGCATGTCGGAGGACTGCGTAACCGTCGTCGGCGGCACACCGACCGCCGTGGTGCTCTATGACTTGATCCCGCAGCTTTTTCCTTCGCTCTACCTCACCGATCCTCATGTCGCGGCCTGGTACCAGAGCAAGATCGAAGCGCTGCAAAAGGCCGATTTGCTGCTCGCGATCTCCGATTGCTCGGCGCGGGACGCGGCCCTGCATCTGGGGCGACCGGCGGACCGGATCGTCACCATAGGCGCCGATGTCGATACCCGCTTCGTCCCTCTCGCCATCAGCGAGGACGAACGCGAGCGGCACACCGCCGCGTTGGGCCTCACCCGCCCCTTTCTCATGTACACGGGCGGCATCGACCATCGAAAGAACATACCCGCCCTCATCAGCGCGTTCGCCACCCTCCCCCCGTCGCTGATCGAAACCCACCAGCTCGCCATTGTCTGCCACGCCACGGCGGACGAGAAAGAGCAGTTGCTCGCCCATGCCCGCGCCGCCGGCCTGCCGGACACGGCCGTGATCCTCACGGGCTATGTGTCCGACGACACGCTCATCGCCCTCTATAATCTGTGCGCCGCGTTCATCTTCCCGAGCTGGTACGAGGGCTTCGGGCTTCCCGTGCTGGAGGCGCTGCGCTGCGGCGCTGCGGTCGTGGGGGCGAACACCTCCAGCGTGCCCGAGATCATCGGGCGGGACGACGCGCTGTTCGATCCGCACTCCACCGACGACATGGCGCGGATAATGGCGAAGCTCCTGACGGATGAAGCGTTCCGCCAGTCGCTGCGCGGATCCGCGCCGGCCCAGGCGGCGCGCTACAGCTGGGACGCGACGGCCGCGCGCGCGCTCGACGCGCTGCGTACACGGGTGCGCGAGACGGCTCAAGTGGCGTCCGCTCAGACCGCTCGCCCCAAGCCGCGCCTGGCCTTTGTCGCGCCATTGCCGCCGGAACGCAGCGGCGTCAGCTTCTACAGCGCCGATCTTCTGCCCGCGCTCGCGGATTATTACGACATGGAGCTCATCGCACAGGAGCCGGAATCCGTCGCGCCCAGCCTTGCGGAGCGGTTCCGGATAAGGGATGTCGCGTTCCTCCGGCAACACGCCGCGAGCTTCGATCGCGTGCTCTACCAGTTCGGCAATTCGCAGTTTCACGCGCATATGTTCGATCTGCTCGACGATGTGCCCGGCGTCGTCGTCCTGCATGATTTTTTCCTGTCCGGCATCGAGCGCGCTACCTGTCTGACGCGTTTCTCGCGGCTTCTGGGAGAGAACCACGGCTATGCGGCCCTCCTCGCCTGCCACGCGGCAGCCGAAGGCCGCGATCCCGTGACGGAGGCTATCCACGCCTGGCCTACCAATGCCCGCGCCGTGCGCACGGCGGATGGCGTGATCGTCCATTCCGAGCATGCCCGCCAGCTGGCGCGGCGGTTCTACGATCCGCGAACCGTCGCCGATTGGGCGGTCATCCCCCATCTCGCTTTGCCCCGCGACAGGGCCGACGCGGGGCGCGCGAAGGCCCGCGCGCGGCTCGGCATCAGCCCGGACGCGGTGCTGATCTGCAATTTCGGCTATGTCGCGCCCACCAAACTGCCCCTCCGCCTGATCGAAGGCCTGTGCGCGGCGGCCTGCTCCATGAATCCCGGCGTCCGCTTCGTCTTTGTCGGCGATGCGGAAAGCCTGGGCGCATCGATCATGGACCTGGTGGCACACACACAATGGGCCGAGAGGGTTCACATCACCGGCTGGGCCAGCGAGGAAGTGTTCAGCGACTATCTGCTGGCAGCCGATTTCGCCATCCAGCTCCGGACGCATTCCCGCGGCGAAAGTTCAGGTTCCGTCATTGACTGCCTGACGGGCGGCCTTCCCGTGATCGTGAACGACCATGGAAGCCTTGCCGATCTGCCGCCCGACGGCGTGCTGCATATTCCCGACGCCTTCGAAGATCGCGAGCTGGCCCACGCCATCGATCTTCTGGTGAATGATCCTGTCCTGCGGCAGCGCATGGGCACGGCCGGGCGCGAGCGGATTTTGGCGGAACAGGCGCCGGCCGATTGCGCCCGCGCCTATTACGCCGCGATCGAAGGCTTCAACCGCCGCGCCCAGAGCCGGCGCCGACTTGTCGGCGAACTGGCGGGACTGGAAACCGATGCGGCCCTCGACGCCGAGCTGGCACAGGCCGCGGCCGACAGCCTGCCGGCGGGTGCACGGCTGCGGCAGTTGCTGGTCGATGTCGGCGAAATCGCGAAGGGGGATGCCAATAGCGGCATTCAGCGGGTGGTACGCGCCCTGCTGAAAACCTTGTTGCGGGAGCCGCCGGCCGGCTGGCGGGTGGAGCCGGTTTTCGGCGATCCTGTCCTCGGACGCTACCGCTATGCCCGCCGCTTCACCTGCGGATTTCTGGGTCTGCCCTGTGTCTGGCCCGGGGACGAACCGATCGACATCTATCCCGGCGATGTCCTGCTCTGCCCGGATGCCTGCTTCACGCAGATCCCGGAAATGCAATCCGCGCTGGATACGATGGCGCAGGCGGGCGTGTATGTCGCCTCCGTCATCTATGATCTGCTGCCGATCCAATTCCCCCACTACTTCCCTCTGCCCGAAGGGCTTTTCGCGCGCTGGCTGGACACGATCATGCGTTCGGATCAGTTGCTGTGTATCTCCCGCGCGGTGGCCGCGGATGTCGCCGGCTATCTGGCGACCCACCCTCCCGCCAACGGGCGGATGCCCGCCATCGACTGGTTTCACCTCGGCGCCGACCTTGAGACCGCCACAGCACAGGCGGCGCAGGGCGAGGAGCTGCGCGACGCCGTCCGGCAGACACCCGAACGCCCGAGCTTCCTGATGGTGGGGACCGTCGAACCGCGCAAAGGCCACGCGCTGGCGCTCGCGGCCATGGAGCACCTGTGGGCCCGTGGCGGGGATGCGGCGCTGGTGATCGCAGGAGCACCGGGCTGGATGATCGATGACCTCATGGAAAAGATGCAGAGGCATCCCGAAAGCGGCACAAGGCTGATCTGGATCGAGCGCCCCAGCGACGCGGAGCTGCGGCAGCTTTACAGTTCGTGCAGTTGCCTTCTCGCCGCCAGCGAGGGGGAAGGTTTCGGCCTGCCGTTGATCGAGGCAGCCCGGCACGAACTGCCCATCCTCGCGCGCGACATTCCGGTTTTTCGCGAAGTGGCCGGCGACCATGCCAACTATTTCGACGGCACGGGAGCGGAAACCCTGCACGCGGCCCTTGAAGCCTGGCTTGCGGCCTTCCACGCGGGGCGCGTGGTGGGGTCGCGCGGGATGCCCTGGCTGACCTGGCGCCAGAGCGTCGACGCGCTTTTGCGGCGCCTCCCCGTGAACTGAGCCCCGCGCGGCCACCTCCAAAGGCGCGAGGCCTCTTACATGAAAAGGCCCCGGAACCGTGCGGTCCGGGGCCTTTCTGGTCAGCGGCTCGTCGCGGCGGACCGCGCGGGGGCCGCGGCGATCACGGGGCCGGGGTCGCCGGGGTCGCGGGCGTCGCGGCGGGGGCGTTGATCAGGTCGCCCGGCTTCGGCGCGGCCTCGGTCTTTTCCACCTTCGCGGCCTCGCGGGTCTTCTGCACCGCATCGGCCTGGGCCTTCTGCGCCAGGAACTGCTCGATCTGCGGCTTGACCTCGTCGAAGGTCGGCACCGGACGCTCGCGCACTTCCTCAAGCTTGATGACGTGCCAGCCAAACTGCGTCTTCACCGGCTTCGACACTTCGCCCGGCTTCAGCTCGAAGGCGACTTCGGCGAATTCCGGCACCATCTGCTCCTTGGTGAAGAAGCCGAGATCACCGCCATCATCCTTGCCCGAGGGGTCCTCGGTCAGTTCGCTCGCCAGCTTGGCGAAGTCCGCGCCCTTCTTGAGCTGGGCTTCGACATCCTGCGCCTTCTTCTCGGCGGCGGCCTGAGCTTCCTTGTTGTTGGGGTCGGCGCGGAACAGGATGTGGCGGGCGCGCACTTCCTTCTCCGGCTTCTGCTGCTTCACCGCCTCTTCATAGGTCTGCTTCAGGGCGGCGTCGGTCAGCGCGTCCTTGGTGGCCTTGGTGAGGATGGCCTGCATCAGCACGCGCTTGCGGATGAAATCCATCTCGCGCTTGAATTCCTCGGTCTCGTAGAGCTTCTGCGCCTCGGCGGCCTGCGCCATGGCGTTGAGGTCGATGAGGAAGCCGAGCACATATTCGTCGCGGGCGGCGCCCTGGATCTGCTGCGGCAGGTTCGGCGCGAGTTCAGCAGCGGCAGCCGTCACGTCGCTGCGGCGGATCGGCTGGCCGTTGACGGTGGCGAGCACGGGATCGTCGCCCTGGGTCGCGGCAGCAGCCGGCGCCGCGGTCTTCGGCGCGGCGTCCTGGGCGAGCGCCGGCAGGGCGGGAAGCAGGGCGGTGCCGATCAGCGCAGCCAGTAGGCCGGCACGCAGCGGGCCGGCGGAGACCCGGCCGGCGACGGCGCGAGCGGACGCCTTGGGCGCGGCGAGCGGGAAATGACGGGTCATGGAACGTTCCTCAATTCGGTTTGGCCGCGTGGGCCGCGAAAGCTGGCCCAGCACGGCACAGGTTGCAAGCCGGTATGATGGCCAACGCCGGATATTTCGCCGCTTGCGCGCCGGTGGCATGGGCTACCTGCGCGACCGCCCGCTGATCGGCGAAACTGTCGTCCGGCCTGCGATTGACAACCCCCAAACCCGTTCATAAGTGTGGCACGCGGTGCGGGTTCTCGCCGGCACTCGCGCTTATGTGAGCCAAGAACCCGCAAGCCGTTCGCGGCGGCCCGGCCCTGAAGACCCATTTCGGCCGCAAATGGCGTCTCGATGAGGCTTCAGCCCGCGCGTTCGCGCCCGCAGCTTGCTCAAGAGGATGTGGCGGCCCGTCACCGCCCGTCCGACACCTGCCCTTGGCGGACTCGGATTGGAAGTCTCATGTTCGGCGCTCTCGCGCGAAAGCTCTTCGGATCGGCCAATGACCGCCGCGTGCGCGGTTATCAGCCCAAGATCGCGGCCATCAACGCGCTCGAACCCGAGGTCAAGGCGCTCTCCGACGAGGCGCTGCGCGCCCGCACCGTTGCCTTCCGCGAGCAGCTGGCCAAGGGCGCGAGCCTGGACGACCTGCTGGTCCCCGCCTTCGCCACGGTGCGCGAGGCCGCGCGCCGGGCGCTCGGGCAGCGGCATTTCGACGTGCAGCTGATCGGCGGCATGGTGCTGCATGAGCGCGGCATCGCCGAGATGCGCACCGGCGAAGGCAAGACGCTGGTGGCTACCTCGCCGGTCTATCTCAACGCGCTGACCGGCAAGGGCGTGCACGTCGTCACCGTCAACGACTACCTTGCCAAGCGCGACGCCGAATGGATGGGGCGGGTCTACCGCTTCCTCGGCCTCACCGTCGGCATCATCCATCACGGCATGGACGACAATGAGCGCCGCGCGGCCTATGCGTGCGATGTCACCTACGCCACGAATAACGAGCTCGGCTTCGATTATCTGCGCGACAACATGAAGTACGAGCTGAACCAGATGGTGCAGCGCCCGCACTTCTACGCCGTGGTCGACGAGGTGGACTCGATCCTGGTCGACGAGGCGCGCACGCCGCTCATCATCTCCGGCCCGCTCGACGACCGCTCGGATTTCTACAACACCATCGACACCTACATCCCGAAGCTGTCGAAGGAAGACTACGAGGTCGACGAGAAGCAGCGCTCCGTCGCGATGACCGAAGCCGGCATGGAGAAGATCGAGACCCTGCTGCGCGACGCCGGCATTCTCAAGGGCGAGAGCCTGTACGACATCGAGAACGTCTCGGTGGTCCACCACGTCAATCAGGCGCTGCGCGCCCACAGCCTGTTCCAGCGCGACAAGGACTACATCGTCCGCAACGGCGAAGTCGTCATTATCGACGAGTTCACCGGCCGCATGATGCCGGGCCGGCGCTATTCGGAAGGCCTCCATCAGGCGCTTGAAGCCAAGGAGCGGGTGCAGGTCCAGCCCGAGAACCAGACGCTGGCCTCCATCACCTTCCAGAACTATTTCCGCATGTATGAGAAGCTGGCCGGCATGACTGGCACGGCCAATACCGAAGCGGCGGAATTCCAGGATATCTACAACCTCGAAGTGGTCGAGATCCCGACCAACCTGCCGGTGCAGCGCATCGACGACGATGACGAGGTGTATCGGACGGCGGGCGAGAAATACAACGCCATCATCGACCTCATCACCGATTGCAAAACCCGCGGCCAGCCAGTGCTGGTGGGCACCACCTCGATCGAGAAGTCGGAACTTCTTGCCGAGCTGCTGAAGCAGCGCGGCTTCAAGCAGAAGGACTTCTCCGACCCCGACGCCTTCCGCCCGCTCTATGACGGCGATCAGGGCACGGCGGACGACAAGGTGTTCGCGGTGCTGAACGCCCGCCACCATGAGCAGGAATCCTACATCGTCAGCCAGGCCGGCGTGCCCGGCGCCGTCACCATCGCCACCAACATGGCCGGCCGCGGCACCGACATCCAGCTCGGCGGCAATGCCGAGATGCGCATCACCCACGAACTCGGCGACATGCCGGAGGGCGAAGAACGCGCCGCCGCCGAAGCCCGCATCCGCGACGAGATCGCCAAGCTGAAGGCGAAGGCGCTGGAAGCCGGCGGGCTCTATGTCATCGGCACCGAACGCCATGAGAGCCGGCGCATCGACAACCAGCTGCGCGGCCGCTCCGGTCGCCAGGGCGACCCCGGCCACTCGCATTTCTTCCTGTCGCTGGAAGACGACCTGATGCGCATATTCGGGTCGGACCGGCTCGACGGCATGTTGCAGAAGCTCGGCCTCAAGGAGGGCGAGGCCATCGTCCATCCCTGGATCAACCGCGCGCTGGAAAAGGCGCAGCAGAAGGTCGAGGCGCGCAATTACGACATCCGCAAGAACCTGCTGAAATACGACGACGTGATGAACGACCAGCGCAAGGTGGTGTTCGAGCAGCGCGTCGAGCTGATGCAGGACGAGGACGTGGCCGAGACGGTCGCCGAAATGCGCCACGGCGTCATCGAGGACATCGTCACCAAGCATGTGCCGCCCAATGCCTATCCCGAGCAGTGGGACACGGACGGTCTTGCCGAGCAGCTGCAGCGCGTGCTCGGCCTCGACCTCCCGGTCAAGGAATGGGCGGCCGAGGAAGGCATCGCCGACGAGGAGATGCGCGAGCGCGTGCAGCGCCGGGCCGATGAGGCGATGGCGCTGAAGGCGGCGAAATACGGCCCCGACATCATGCGCTATGTCGAGAAGTCGATCCTCTTGCAGACGTTGGATCACCTCTGGCGCGAGCATCTGGTAACGCTCGATCATCTGCGCCAGGTCATCGGACTGCGCGGCTATGCCCAGCGCGACCCGCTGAACGAGTACAAGTCGGAAGCGTTTCAGCTGTTCGAGGCCATGCTTGCCAATCTGCGCGAGGCGGTCACGGCCCAGCTCATGCGCGTCGAGGTGATGTCTGCGCCTCAGACCGACGAGATGCCGCCCATGGCGCCGCACCATATCGACGCGGCGACCGGCGAGGACGAGTTCGCGCTCGCCGATGCCGAGATCGCCGCCGCGGCGACGCTGGCCCCGGCTTTCGACGCGGCGACACCGAACCGCGATCCGAACGATCCTTCCAGCTGGGGTCGGGTCGGCCGCAACGAGGCCTGCCCCTGCGGTTCGGGCCTGAAGTACAAGCACTGCCACGGCAAGTTCGTCTGAGGCGGGGCGATGGGTGGCGGGGCGCAGGGCGATCCAAATGACGACCTGCACCGCGTCGCCGCCGCCGAGCAGCGCCTGTGCGACGCCGCTCTCGCGGGTGATGTCGCCGCGCTCGACGCCCTGCTGGCCGACGATTTGGTGTTCGTCAACCAGTTCGGCCATGTGCTGAGCAAAGAGGACGATCTCGACCTGCACCGCACCGGCGCCTTCCGGCTGGAGCGGCTGACCTTTTCCGACTACCGGCTAAGCCACCTCGCGCCCGGGCTGGTGCTCGCGGTGCTGCGCGCCGATGCGGCCGGCACGGCGGGCGGGGCACCCTTTGAGGCAAGGCTACGCTTCACCCGCGTGTGGCGGCGTGAGGCTTTGGGCTGGCGGGTGGCCAGCGCCCACAGCACCCCGCTCGCCTGAAGCCCGCGGTCCCTACTGAACCGCTGAGAAGCTACCCGGCGCCAGAATGCCGGCAGCACCCGGCAGGGTCTGAACCGTGCCGGGTGTCGTCGCAGAGCCGGACGACACCACCGAAGAAGTGGCAGGCGCCGGCGGGCTCGCGCGCGTTGCCCCCTGCGGTGCGGGCGCCGCTGTCGCCTGGCGCGGCACGGGCGGGCGCACCGGGGGAACCGGCACGTCGGCAATCGGCTCGGCCGCCGGGCCCGCTTCCGCCGGGGGCGCGCTGCCACCGAACAGGTTCTTCAGGCTGTCGAGAAAACCGCCATTGCTGCCGGCATCGAGCGCGGCCAGCTGCGGCAGCGGCGCCCGCTCAGCCGGCCGGGCTTGAGCGTCGGCAGACGGCGCGCCGCTGGCCTGTGGCGGGGTCGGCGCCGAAGCGGGCGTCGCCGCAGCCACCGCCGGGGGCGCGGAGGCCGTCGGTGCAGAGGTCAGCCCACCGAACAGATTGTCGAAGAACCCGCCCGTGCTTGGCGCAGCGGCGACGGCGATGCGCGGCCCGCCCGGTGCATCGTCCGGACGCGGCGCAGGGAGAGGCACGGCGGCGGCCTCGGTCACCGTGTCGGCGGTGGCGAGCGCGATGCTCTCTGCCGGCGCCGGCTCGGTGGTGGAGACGCCGTAGTCGCTTCCCGGCGGCTTCACCACCGGCGGCAGCGAACCCGGCGCGGAGAGCTCCGGGTTTTCCAGCTTGGCGAGGAACACCTTGTGCATGCCGCCATCCTTGCCGGTCTTGACCGGGGCGACGGGCTGCAGCGCGCCGGCGCTGGCGATCTTGGTGCTGACGTCCTTCTGCCGGGCGGCGACTTCTTCCTCCAGCCCTTCCGGCATCGTGTAGTCCGGGCAAGGCTGGCTCGCCTGCAGCTTCTGGTTCGGGTCGGTCGGCGTGGCATTGAAAACGTAGCGCTTGCCGCAATAATCCACCTTCGGCGGCGCTTTGGTGATCTCGAACACGTCGCTGCCTTCCTTCAGCATCTTCCAGAAGGCGAGGTTCGGGTTGTTGCGGTGGCGGACCAGATTGTCCGTCGTCATGCGGAACGGGTACGCCTGCACCTGGAAGGAGCGCTGCCCGCCATAGAAGCTCTCGCGGCCGAGCGCAAAAATCTCCTGCACCTGCTCGTCGGTCATGGCGTAGCAGCCGCGCGAGGAGCAGTCGCCATGCACCATCAGATTGCTGCCGGAGCGGCCCCAGGCGCGGTCATAGGCATTGGGAAAGCCGAGGTCGAAGGCGAGATAATAGCTGGAATTGGGGTTCATCTGGCCGGGGGTGATGGCGTAGAAGCCCTCCGGCGCCTGCCGGTCCCCCTCCCTAACCTTCGGCCCCAATTCGCCGGACCAGCGGCAGATCGGGTAGGTCTTCAGCAGCGCATATTCGCCGCTGGTGGTTTCCTTCCAGACCTCGAGCTCGGATTCTTCCTTGAAGATCCGCACCACGATCGGGCTCGACTTGGTCATGCCCTTCTGGTCGATCAGCGCCAGCGTCTGGGGGGAAAGGCTCTTGCTCGCCTTCGACATGGGCGAGGAGCCGTCGCCGCCATTGCAGCCGGCCAGCACCAGCGCGGTGCAGCCGGCCAACAGGGCCGCGCGCCAGCGCGCACCGAGTCCCCGGTCACGCGCCTGACGCGAGAGGCTCGAAATGGCCTGAAACCTCAACCCCGGTATCTCCCCGAAACCGCAGCGCACAAGGCGCCCGCGCCAAGCGTTATACCGCGTCCGGGGCCGGCGCAATCCCACCGCGCAGGACGGTCGATCACAGCCCGGCGAGGCCGGCCGTCAGCGAGCCGATCGCTTCGGTTCGCCCGCGTCCGCTCAGAGGTTGCGGCCGATAGCCAGGAACTTCTCGCGACGGGCCTTGCGCAGCGCCGCCGGCTCCATCCCGTCCAATTCGCCGAGCGCGGCCTCGATAGCGTCGCCCGTCGCCCGCATCGCCGCCTCGGGGTCGCGGTGGGCGCCGCCGGGGGGCTCGGGAATCACGGAATCGATGACATGGAAGCGCAGCAGGTCCTGCGCGGTGATCTTCATGTTCATCGCCGCTTCCTGCGCCTTGGCGGTGTCGCGCCAAAGGATCGAGGCCGCCCCTTCCGGCGAGATCACGCTGTAGATCGAATGCTCCAGCATCAGCACGCGGTTGGCGGTGGCGATGGCGATGGCCCCACCGGAGCCGCCCTCGCCGATGATGACGGCGACATTGGGCACGCCGAGCGACAGGCAGGCATCGGTCGAGCGGGCGATGGCCTCGGCCTGGCCGCGCTCCTCGGCATCGAGGCCGGGAAAGGCGCCGGCGGTATCGACCAGCGAAATGACCGGCAGCGAGAAGCGGTCGGCGAGTTCCATCAGCCGCACCGCCTTGCGGTAGCCCTCGGGGCGCGCCATGCCGAAATTGTGCTTGATGCGGGTTTCGGTGCTGGAGCCCTTCTCCTGCCCGATCAGGCAGACGGCGCGGCCGCGAAAGCGGGCGAGACCGCCGAGAATGGCGTGGTCGTCGCCGAATTTGCGGTCTCCGGCCAGCGGGTCGAACTCCTCGAACAGCGCCGAGGCGTAATCGGAGAAGTGCGGGCGCAGCGGATGGCGCGCCACCTGCGTCTTCTGCGAGGGAGAGAGATTCGCGTAGAGCTGGAGCAGCGCGTCGCGCGCCTTGCCTTCCAGCCGCGCGATATCGTCGCCAATGGCGACCGCGTCGCCCTGCGCCGCCATGGCGCGCAATTCTTCCAGCTTGGCCTCGAGTTCGGCCACGGGCTTCTCAAAATCGAGGTAGCTGCGCATTGGAAATGATTGAACCGGCTCACGGGAAAGGGGGGCCATCCGGAAGGACAGCCCGCGAAATCGGGCGGAAGCTGCCCCGAGAGGGTGGCGACGTCAAGGCAGGCGCGCATCTGCGCTCAATCGCCGCTGCCCTCACTGAGCGGATGCAGGTCGCGCACCAGGCTTTTCAGCCGCTCGTCCAGCACATGCGTATAGATCTGCGTCGTGGAAATGTCGCTGTGGCCGAGCAGCGTCTGCACGATGCGCAGCTCCGCCCCATGCGCCAGGAGATGGCTGGCGAAGGCGTGGCGCAGCACATGCGGCGACAGCCGCGCCGGATCGAGCCCGGCGGCCACGGCGAGGTCTTTCAGGTCGAGCGCCACCTGCTGGCGGGTGATGTGCCCGCTCGCCGCGCCGGAAGGAAAAAGCCAGCGACCGCGTTCGGCCGGCACTTTCCGCCCTGCCCGTTCCGCCCGCTCCGCCGCGACCCTGTCCAGCGCCGCGCGATAGGCGGACATGGCGGCGTGCGCCGGCGGGCCGAGCGGGACCAGCCGCTCCTTGTTGCCCTTGCCGCGCACGATGATGGCGTCGCCGCGCGCGTTCGCCGCCGACGCCGGCAGCGCCGCGAGTTCGGACACGCGCAGACCCGTGGCGTAGAGAAGCTCGACGAAACAGGCGGTGCGCGCCCGCCGCGCGGCTTCAGCAAAGCTCGCCACCGCTTCGCCGGCCCGCGCATGGGCGGTGGCGATGAGACGGCTCACCTCCTCCTGCGACAGCACCTTGGGCAACGGCCGGCTGCGGCGAGGGCCTTCGAGCACGGCGGCGGGATCGTCGCCGCGATGGCCCTCGGCATAGAGAAAGCGGTGGAACTGGCGTACGGCGGAGAGCTTGCGCGCCACGCTGGCGCTGGCGAGGCCGCGGACCGAGAGCGCAGCAAGCCAGCCACGCAGATCGGCGGTGGTGGCGCCGGCGACATCGCGGCCCTGCGTCGCCAGAAACCCCTCATAGTCCTCCAGGTCGCGCTGATAGGCGCTGAGCGTGTTCGCTCCCGCGCCCCGTTCGGCGGCCATCATGTCGAGAAAGAGTTGCGCCCCGCGCGGGCTCATTTGGCGAACCGGTCGGGCGGCACCACGATGCTCATCTCGCGCATCTGCGGCTTCACCAGCGTGGCGAACGCCCACAGCGTGCCATAGCCGAGGCCGCCGAGGATGCCGAGAATGACGAGAAGGCGAATGAGGCTCGGCATGGTTGAGCAGGCCCTGCACGATTCGAAAGGGGTTCCGGCGATCCTAAGGCCGTTCGGCGCACCGGTGGAAGCCGGCGGTATCTTCCTCACCCTGCCATCTCTGTCTGAACGGAGCGTTACAGCGCCGCCACGCGTACGCACGGGCCGCGCTCGCATTGCGTCACCCCCGCGCTGATGATAGTCCGCGCTTGAGCGAGCGAGCGCAGGGCGATGACAGCGGAACCCGAACAGGACGAGAAGGCGGAACGGCTGCGCACGCTTTTGGGTGCGCGCTCCGTCGTACTCGTCGGCATGATGGGCGCCGGCAAATCCTCGGTCGGCAAGCGCCTCGCCCGCCGCCTCGCTTTGCCCTTCGCCGATGCCGATACCGAGATCGAGCAGGCGGCGGGGATGACCATTCCAGAGATTTTCGCCCTACGCGGCGAGCCGGCCTTCCGCGACGGCGAGAAAAAGGTGATCGCCCGCCTGCTGGAAGCCGGGCCGATGGTGCTCGCCACCGGCGGCGGCGCCTATATGAATGCCGACACCCGCGCCGCCATCGCCGCCAACGGCATCTGCGTCTGGCTGAAGGCCGAACTTGACGTGCTGCTGCGCCGCGTGCGCCGGCGTGACGACCGGCCGCTGTTGAAGAACGACCCGGAAGGCACGCTGGCCCGGCTGATCGACCAGCGCTACCCCGTCTATGCGGGGGCGGACCTCACCGTCGTGTCGCATGACGTGCCGCAGGAAGTGATGGTCGACACGGTGATCGAGGCCTTGATCGGCCATCTCGCCGCGCCAGGATCGGGAGACGAGACGTGAACAAGCAAGCCACCCCCTTGGCCGCCGACCGCACCCAGCTCAGTGTCGGGCTTGGCGATCGCTCCTATGACATCGTTATCGGCCCGGGCCTGCTGGCGGAAGCCGGCGCGCGCATCGCCGCGCTGCGGCCGGGCGCGCGCATCGGCATCGTTACCGACCGCAACGTCGCCGACCGCCATCTCAGCGTGGTCGAGACCTCGCTGCGCGAGGCCGGCCTGACCCCGACACCGATCCTCGTCGAGCCCGGCGAGAAGTCCAAATGCTTCGCCGTGTTCGAGCAGGTGGTGGACGCGCTGCTCGCCGCCCGCATCGAGCGGCGCGACCTCGTGCTGGCGCTGGGCGGCGGCGTGGTTGGCGATCTCGCCGGCTTCGCGGCGGCGGCGCTGCGGCGTGGTGTCGATTTCGTCCAGGCGCCCACCAGCCTGCTGGCGCAGGTCGATTCCTCCGTCGGCGGCAAGACCGGCATCAATTCGCGCCACGGCAAGAATCTGGTCGGTGCCTTCCACCAGCCGATTCTCGTGCTCGCCGACACGGGCGTGCTCGACACGCTGCCGCTGCGGGAGTTCCGTTCTGGCTATGCCGAAGTGGCCAAATACGGGCTGATCGACAACGCCCCGTTCTTCGGCTGGCTGGAGCGCCGCTGGGAAGCGGTGTTCCGCGGCGGGGCGGAGCGCATCGAGGCCATCGCCACCAGCTGCGCCTCCAAGGCCGCCGTGGTCAGCCGCGACGAGAAGGAGACGGGCGACCGCGCCTTGCTCAATCTCGGCCATACTTTCGGCCATGCGCTGGAAGCGGGCGCCGGCTTTTCCCAACGCCTGCTGCACGGCGAGGCGGTAGCGGTGGGCATGGCGCAGGCCTTCCGCTTTTCCGCCGCGCAGGGCCTGTGCGCGGCCGCGGATGCCGAGCGGGTGGAGACGCATCTGCGCACGGTCGGGCTGCCGACGCGCATCGCGGACATTCCCGGCGCCCTGCCCGACACGGACGGGCTGATGGACCTGATCGCGCAGGACAAGAAGGTCTCGCGCGGCGCGCTTACCTTCATCCTCGCGCGCGGCATTGGCCAGAGCTACATCGCGCGGGATGTTGATCCCGCGCAATTGCGCGCCTTCCTTGAGGAGGAGCGCCGGGGCCGCTAAGAAGGGCGCATGACCCTTTATGACTGGATGGCCCTCGGCGCCGTCGTCCTCTGCCTCCTGCTGTCCTTCTTCTTCTCCGGCAGCGAGACCGCACTGACGGCCTCCTCCAAGGCGCGCATGCACGCGCTTGAGAAGAACGGCGACGCCCGCGCCGCGCTGGTCAACCGGATGATGGCGCAGCGCGAGCGGCTCATCGGCGGCATCCTGCTCGGCAACAACCTGGTCAATATCGGCGCCTCCTCGCTCACCACGGGACTGCTACTGGCGTGGTTCGGCTCGGCCGGCATCGCCTATGCCACGGTGGGCATGACCGTCGTCGTCGTCATCTTCTCCGAGGTGCTGCCCAAGACCATCGCCATCAACCATCCCGACCGTGTGTCGCTGCTGGTGGCCGGGCCGATCCGCTTCATCGTCGGCCTGTTCGGCCCGCTCACCCTGGCCATCGAAGCCCTGGTGCGCGCGCTTCTGCGCGCCGTAGGCGTGCCGCTCGGCGCCACCACCAACGTGCTCTCCGCCTCGGAGGAACTGCGCGGCGCGGTCGACCTGCTGCACCGCGAGGGCAGCGTGGTGAAGGACGAGCGCGACATGCTCGGCGGCCTGCTCGATCTCGGCGAGCTGGAAGTCTCCGACATCATGGTCCACCGCACCAAGATGGCGAGCCTCAACGCCGACACGCCACCGGAGCGCATCGTGCAGGAGGTACTGGCCTCCCCGCATACGCGCCTGCCGCTGTGGCGCGAGCGGCCGGACAACATCATCGGCGTGCTGCACGCCAAGGACCTACTGCGCGAGTTGATGGCGCTCGGCAACGACACGTCCAAGCTCGACATCGAGAAGATCGCCCGCGCGCCGTGGTTCGTGCCTGATGTGACCTCGCTGCCGGATCAGCTGAAGGCGTTCCGCCGCCGCAAGCAGCATTTCGCGCTCGTGGTCGACGAGTATGGCGAGGTGATGGGTCTGGTGACCCTAGAGGACATTCTGGAGGAGATCGTCGGCGACATCTCCGACGAGCATGACCGCGCCTTCACCGGCGCCCGCCGCAACCCGGATGGCTCGGTCAGCGTCGAGGGCTCGGTGCCGATCCGCGATCTCAACCGCGCCATGGGCTGGCACCTGCCGGACGAGGAAGCGACCACCATCGCCGGCCTCGTCATCCACGAGGCCCGCATCATCCCCGAGCCGGGGCAGGCCTTCATGTTCCACGGCTTCCGCTTTCAGGTGATGCGCAAGCAGCGCAACCGCATCACCCTTCTGCGCGTCTCCGCGCTGCGGCGGGCGCAGGGGTAGTCCCTCCGCCGCCGCGCGGGATCGCGGATCAGCCCTGTGCGCCTCGCTTGGCGTCTCTCTTCGCCTGCGCGGCTTTGGTCCGCTGCGACACGCGGCCGACCTTTCCGGGATGAACCGAGGTGCGCCGGCGTCGGCTCGCGATCACCTCCATGCCCTCATCCGCCCGCGCCGCGCCGGGAGGCGGGCTGACGAAATTCTGCCGGCGCATCGCCAGCGCCTTTTCAGCGATCTCGGCCTGGCTCGGACGGGCGGCGATCTCGGCCCGGCGCTCGATCTCGCGGTTGAGACGCTTTACCGCCGCCGCGAACACCTGCTTGCGGCGGCTCGGCCGTTCATGCGTGCCGGGAAAGCTGCCGCCGCGCGGCTCCGCCTTGCCGCGTGAGATGCGCCGCTTCTCCCAGGCAAGGGTACGCTCCTTTGCGTGCAGGTCGCGCAGACGCTTGCGGGTCGATGAGAGATCGTCGTCGGATACGTCATAGATTTCAGGATGATGAGTAAGGCGAACGACCTCATATTCGTCGCGGCTGATCAGGCTGCGCTCGGCACGACCCGCAATCGACATGAATATCTCCTCCATACACCGAAACATTTTGCGAAGCCGGAAGCCGTGCCCGACCGCTCTACAGTGCGGGAAATGGATACGACCATGGCTCCATTGGGCATATGGAAGAGACGAATGGGAAATCAAGAAAATGAACGCAGAGACAGCACTCATAGGCGCTATACCCCGCCGAAAACGTTAGGGAAGCTCTATCGGAGACAGGCTTTACGCCGCTCTGGAAAAATGCCGCCGGCTCCCCATATCGGCGGAGCTTTCCTCTCCGGCGATGATGATCCGGCCGCTACTCGCCCGGCGCCTTGGCTTCGATGGCGAGGGCGTGCAGGCCACGCGCCAGTTCGTCCGCCAGCAGGCCGTTCACCAGACGATGCCGCGCCAGCCGGTTTTGGCCGGCAAAGGCTTGCGCGACAATCCGCACGCGAAGATGCGTGAGCTGACCGGGACGATGACCGCCATGACCTTCATGCCGATGACTCTCATCCTCGAGTTCGAGAACGCTGGGCGAGAGTTCGGCCAGTGCCGCCCGCACGCGGGCCAGCCTCTGGGAGATCGCATCATCGGTCGACAGCGGGGGAACGGGCGTGCTCATGCCCGATGCGGTACGCCCGCCGCCTAGCCGCGTCAACAGCCCGGTGCGGCATCCGCCGACCCGATTGCACCGCAATCGCCGCGCACACTTGGCGGTTCTGCACCGTATAAGGCGCGGGACCGCACCGTTTCCGCCGCGTCGTGGGGCCTCTGCCGCCCCGGAATGATGCGGCGGGGGCGGTGACGAACCCGCGGTTTCTTGTATACCTGCTCCAGCAACAGCATAATCGTCGGACCATGAAGCTCGACTCCCCCCTCTTCGATCGCATCCGGGTGAAGCCCGACCGTGATCGCCGCCTGAAGGCGGAAGGCCCTACCTGCGAATGGGAGGGCTGCTGCAATGCCGCGACTCACCGGGCGCCCAAGGGCCGGCAGATGGAAGGGCAGTTCTGGCGCTTCTGCTTCGAGCACACCCGCGCCTACAACCAGTCGTATAATTATTTCGCCGGCATGGGCGACGACGCCGTCGCCGCCTATCAGAAGGACGCGGCCACCGGCCATCGCCCAACCTGGAAGATGGGTTCCAAGGGCGGCGCGGCACGAGCAGCCGAGCACGCCAAGCGCCATGCGACGGAGAATATCGGCGATCCCTTCGGCATGTTCGGCGAGGTCGGCGGCCGGGCGCGACCTGAGCCGGAGGCCCCGCGCGAAAGCCGGATGATCCGCAATGCCGAGCGCCGCGCCTTCGAATCCCTCGGCGTGGAGATTTCCGCCACGCCGGAGGAGATCAAGGCCCGCTTCAAGGTGCTGGTGAAAAAATACCATCCCGACGCCAATGGCGGCGATATTTCAACCGAGGACCGTCTGCGCGACGTGATCCAGTCCTATAATCATCTCAAGAACGCGGGCTTCTGCTAGGGAAGCGCGTGCCAGACCAGCCCGCGCGCATGCGCGGCAACGGAGGAAGAATGACCGCCCCGCTCACGCAAGCGCCCGCGCTGCCGGACATGAAGGTCTCTGTTCGTCAGGTGTTCGGCATCGACGTTGATCTCGAAGTGCCGGCCTATGCCGAACCGGACGCCTATGTCCCGGAGATCGACCCGGACTATCTGTTCGACCGCCCGACCACGCTCGCCATTCTCGCCGGCTTTGCCCATAACCGCCGCGTGATGGTCACCGGCTATCACGGCACCGGCAAGTCGAGCCATATCGAGCAGGTCGCCGCCCGACTCAACTGGCCCTGCGTGCGCGTGAACCTCGACAGCCATATCAGCCGTATCGACCTGATCGGCAAGGACGCCATCGTGGTGAAGGAGGGCCTTCAGGTCACCGAGTTCCGCGACGGCATCCTGCCCTGGGCGTACCAGAACAATGTCGCGCTGGTGTTCGACGAATATGACGCCGGCCGCCCGGACGTGATGTTCGTCATCCAGCGCGTGCTGGAATCCGCCGGCCGCCTGACGCTGCTCGACCAGAACCGCGTCATCCGCCCGCACGGCGCGTTCCGCCTGTTCGCCACCGCCAACACGATCGGCCTCGGCGACACCACCGGCCTCTATCACGGCACGCAGCAGATCAACCAGGCGCAGATGGACCGCTGGTCCATCGTCACCACGCTGAACTATCTTGCGCATGACAAGGAAGTCGACATCGTCGTCTCCAAGGCCAAGAACCTGCAGACGCCGGAAGGCCGCGACACCGCCGCGCGCATGGTCCGCCTCGCCGACCTCACCCGCCAGGCCTTCATCAATGGCGACCTGTCGACGGTGATGAGCCCACGCACCGTCATCACCTGGGGCGAGAATGCCGAGATCTTCCAGGACCTCGCCTTCTCCTTCCGCGTGACCTTCCTCAACAAGTGCGACGAGCTGGAGCGCCCGCTGGTGGCGGAGTTCTACCAGCGCTGCTTCGGCAAGGAACTGACCGAATCCGCGGTCAACGTCGTCCTGTCCTAAGCGACACGCGCCCTCTCCCCGCCGGGGAGAGGGCACCGCCCCCGAGTTCGGGGCGACCTCCCGCAAGGGAGCCGTGATGCCAACCTCCAAGGCAAGCCCATGTCCACGTCGAACCGCACCACCCGCACGCCGCCCAAGGAAGCCCCGACCGAGCCGCTCAAGCGCGCCGTGACCGGCTGCCTGCGCGCCATTGCGGGCAATCGCGAGATCGACGTGACCTTCGGCGCAGAAAAGCCCGGCTATGCCGACGGCCGCGCCCGGCTGCCGGAGCCGGCGCGCCGTATGTCGAAGCACGACGCCGCCATCATGCGCGGCCATGCCGATTCCATGGCGCTGCGCATGGCCTGCCATGACCCGAAGATCCACCAGCGCCTGGTGCCGATGGGCGAGCAGGCCCGCGCCGCCTTCGAGGCGGCCGAGCAGACGCGCTGCGAATCCGTCGGCGCCCTGCGCATGGACGGCGTGGCGCTGAACCTCTCCGCCATGCTGGAAGACCGATACCAGAAGGCCAATTTCGCCAATCTCGCCGACCGCTCGGACGCGCCGCTGGAACACGCGCTCTCGCTCATTCTGCGCGAGCGCATGACCGGCATGGCCCCGCCCGCCGCCGCGCGCGAAATGGTCAATCTCTGGCGCGGCTTCATCGAGGAGCACGGTTCCGCCGCGCTCGATGAGCTGGCCGGCGCCGCCGAGAACCAGGCCCGCTTCGCCGAGGCGATGCGCGACCTGCTGTCCTCGCTCGGCATGGGCGAGGACATCGCCCCCTTCGACGAGAACAACGACCCCTCCACCGAGACCGACGACAGCCGCGACGACGACAACGGCAAGGGTAGCGACAGCGAGGAAGATGAGAACGCCGAGGGCCAGACCGAGGTCGATACCGATCTGTCCTCCGACCAGAACCCGGAAGAGTCCGAGGAGCAGCAGGACCAGCCGAATTCCGAACTGTCCGACGACGCGGAACTCGGCGAATCCGACGATGCGTCCGAACCGTGGAAGCCGGAGAACGCGGTGCCGGCCGAGCCGCGCCCGCCGGAATACCACCCCTTTACCCCGCGCTTCGACGAGACGGTGAACGCCGACGAGTTGTGCGACGCGGAGGAGCTGACCCGGCTGCGCGCCCATCTCGACAAGCAGCTGGTGCATCTCTCCGGCATCGTCGCCCGCCTCGCCAACCGGCTGCAGCGCCGGCTGATGGCGCAGCAGAGCCGCGGCTGGGAGTTCGACCTCGAAGAGGGTATGCTGGACCCGGCACGCCTGCACCGCATCATTCTCGACCCGATGCAGCCGCTCTCTTTCAAGCGCGAGCGCGACACCGATTTCCGCGACACCGTCGTCACCCTGCTGCTCGACAATTCCGGGTCGATGCGCGGGCGCCCGATCACCGTCGCCGCCGCCTGCGCCGATATTCTCGCCCGCACGCTGGAGCGCTGCGGGGTGAAGGTGGAAATTCTGGGCTTCACCACCAAGGCGTGGAAGGGCGGGCAGGCGCGCGAAGCGTGGCTTTCGGCTGGGAAGCCCGGCGCGCCCGGCCGGCTGAACGACCTGCGCCACATCATCTACAAGTCCGCCGACGCCCCCTGGCGCCGCGCCCGGCGGAATCTCGGCCTGATGATGCGCGAGGGGCTGCTGAAAGAGAACATCGACGGCGAGGCGCTGGAATGGGCGCATAACCGCCTGCTGGCGCGCAATGAATCGCGCCGCATCCTGATGATGATCTCCGACGGCGCGCCGGTGGACGATTCCACCCTTTCGGTGAACCCCGGCAACTATCTGGAGCGGCATCTGCGCTGGATGATCCAGCAGATCGAGGACAAGTCCCCGGTGGAACTGATCGCCATCGGCATCGGCCATGACGTGACGCGCTATTACAAGCGCGCCGTCACCATCGTCGACGCCGAGGAGTTGGGCGGCGCGATGACCGAAAAGCTGGCGGAACTGTTCAGCGAGCAAGGCGCGCGCGGCGGCGCCAAGGAGAGCAAGGGCCGCAGTGCCGCTGCCTTTGCGCAGGCGCCGAAGCCCGCCACGAAGCCCGCCGCTCCGGCCGGCCGCCCGACGGCGACCCCGCTCTCCACCCGCCGGGTGCATTGAGCGGCGCGGAAGCGGCGGCGGCCGTCTGTCCGCTGCCGTCATTCCGGCCGCAGCGAAGCGAAGAGACGGGATCGCGTTTGAAGATCCCGGGGACGATCCCGGATCGGCCTTCGGCCGTCCGGGACGACGTTTAGCGCGTCGATCGGGAAGTGGACCCTTGAAAGCCGCCGGGAGTGCCCCATATAGGCATCATCCCGGTCAGAACAGGGCTTCCGGCATGTTGGCACCTCGTCAGTGTCTCGCCGGATGGAGAGCGGTCAGGACGGATGTACTCCGACCGCACTTTCACCCTCCGGCCGCTTGACGAGCGGCCGGCCTCTGACCGGTTCTCTTCGTAGGAAGACAGGAAGCGCGCCCGCAAGGCGCGCTTTTTTGTTGGGGTCCGCGAGCCGGCGCGATGCGCCGGCTGCGCCTCAGACGGGATAGGGCGGGCGGGCGCCGCTCTGCTCATCGGCAAAGGACCCGCCGGGACCGGGATCGTCCGGCAGATGCGGCATGGCGACCACGGGCGAGACCTTCACCGCATTGTCCCCGGTCGCTTTGGCGGCGACGGGTTTGACCGGCGCCGGCGCGGGGGACGCCGCGACATCCCCTTTACCTTCCACCTCCGGCGCCAGGCTGGCGGCGGCGCTGTCGGCCGAGAGGTCGACCACAGGCGCGGTCGGCTCCGCCAGCGGGCGGCTCTCGATGGCGGCGGCGATGGCGAGCTTCACCCGCTCCGCCTCATTCTCCAGCATCGGCGTCGTGGCGAGGCCCGGCGGCAGCTTCCACTCATAGGCGTCGAGCCGGCCGGTAACCGGCGAGACCGGCCCCCAGGCTTCCGCCACCACGCCATCGGCCACCCAGGCTGGGTCGCGCTGGGCGCGGACGGCGCGGGCGGTCCATTCGCGCGCCTTGCCGACATCGCCATGCTCACCCGCTTCCAACTCGGCCATCAGCAGGCAGGTGCGCTGCGTCGGCGCCACCAGCAGCGGCGCCAGCGCGGTGCGCGCGACCTCATAGTCCTGCGCGTCGAGCGCGGCGCGGGCGAGTGCCATGGCGCTTTCCGGATGCGCCGGCTGGTACGCGGTGAGCGTGCGCACCCGCTTCAGCCGCTCGCGCGAGGCATCGCCGGGCCGCAGGTGCAGATAGGCGTCGGCGAGGTCCGGATGCGGCGTGGCGGCATAGGCCGCCTCGATGATCTTGGCCGCCTTGCGCACATCGCCGGAGGCGCCGAGCAGACGGCCGGCGATCTCGGCCGCCGGCACCAGCGTCGGGGCGAGGCGCGCGGCTTCCTGCGCCTTTTCCCGCGCGCTGGCGGGGTCGGAGAGTTCGAGCGCCTGCGCCTGCGCCGCGAGCAGCACCGCACGGCGGCGGCGATGGGTGGCACGGTCGAGCGCGCCATGCGCCGCCTCGCGCTCCAGCATGGCCAGCGCCCCGGCGAAATCGCCATTGAGGCAGCACGCCTCGATCACCGCATCCGCCGCCCAGGCGAGGCCCGGCTCGTGGCGGGCGGCTTCTTCCGCCGCCTGCAGTGCCGCGCCCTGGTCGCCGCGCCGGCGCGCTTCCACATGCAGGCCGCGCAGGCCGAGCAGCCGTGTGCCGGGCGCCTCGGTCATCGAGCGGAACACCGCCTCGGCGCCAGCGGCATCGCCGGAAAGCTGCGCCGCCTGCGCCGCCAGCAGCTTGGCGAGCGGTTCCTCGCCCAGGAGGCGCTGCGCATCATTGGCCGCCCGGCGCGCACCGACCGCGTCGCCCGAACCCACCGCGACAAGACCGCGCGTCACCGCCGACCAGCCGCGATTGCGCCGCCGGCTGCGCCAGGAATGGGCGATGCTGTCGGGCGAACGGACGATCAGCCGCAGCAGCGTCCACAGCAGGATCGCCGCCGCCAGCAGCGCCAGCAGGGCGCTGGCCGCGACCAGAATGCTGGTCTCAACCTGCCAGCCCTGCCAGTCGATCACCACCGCGCCGGGCCGGTCCGCCAGCCAGGCAATGCCGAACGCCACGGCGGAGAGAACGAGGAGATAGACGACGAGCCGGATCACTGGCTTGCTCCCGCGAGAGTGGCGAGCGCCCGCCGATGAAGGTCGGCGAGGGTGGCGAGCGCCGCCTGCCGGGCGTCCAGCGCGGCAAGCATGGGCTGGGCCGCGTTGCGCTCGGCTTCCGGCAGCGTGGCGATGGCGGTGCGTGCACCCTCGGCATCGCCCCGCGCCAGCGCGGCTTCCGCCTTGGCGAGATCGGCCGAGGCGGCGGCTTCATCGGAGCGGCGGATGGTGACGAGCTTCTGCGCCCCCTTCAGCAGCGTGCCGACGACGCCCTCCTCCGTGGCAGCGGCCGGCGCGGCCTCGGCCTTCGGCGCGGTGGCGGCGCGCAGCTGCGCGGCCAGCGCCGCATCCGTAGCATAGCCGGTGGCAGCGGCAGGCTGCAGCGCCGCCAGCGGCGCGGCCTGATCGCCGAGCAGCGCCTGCGCCGCCTTCAGTTCGGTGGCGAAGGGACGACCGGCGATCACCGCCTCGCGCAGCGTGCCGAGCACGACGATCTGCGCCGCGCCCTGGCCGCTGCTGCGCTGAGCGGCGGTGGCCGCGCCGAGCTTCTCCTCCAACGCGGCAACCCGGGCATTGGTGGCGTCGAGCGCGGCCGGGGTGGCCGCCGGAGCCGGAGCCGGAAGCGTATTCACCCGCTGTTCCAGCGCCTCGACCTGGCCCTTCACCGCCGCGACATCCTCGGGCGAAGCTGCCGGCGCGGCGGTCGTCGGAGCCGGCAGGGCGTCGACCTTGGAGCCGAGCGCGCCGAGCCCGCTTTCCAGCGCATCGAGCCGGGTGGCCAGTTCAGCGGGGGCGGCGAGCCCCGGCGCCGGCGCCTCGCCATTGCGCGCTTCCAGCATTTCCAGCCGCTGGCGCAGATCGAGCGCGCGCGCTTCCAGCTCGGTGATCGCCTCGACATTCTGCTCGGCGCTGGAAAAGGCGGAAACGACGGCGACGGCGAAAGCGGCGCCGATCACGCCGGAAATCAGTGCAATGAGGAGCGTGCCGAACAGGCCCAGCTGACGCTTGGGCGCCGGGGCGGCCGGCGGCGGCACGGGATGCACCGGCTCCAGCGGGTCCGGTCGCGCGTCAGCAGGCGCGTCCGTCGTCGCCGGTTCCTTGGCATCGGTGGGCGTCGCCGCGGCGTCGAGCACCGGCACCTCGCCAGCGGCGGGCGCGTCGGAACCGGTCGGTGGCTGGGTCGACGTGTCCGGCGCTGCAGCGGAAGCGGCCTCATCCGCCGGCACCGGCGCCGTGGCCGCGTCGTCGGCAGCCTTCGCGCCCTCGGGCGTCACGTCGCGGGCGGAAAGGTCGAGCGTCGGCGGCTTGCGGCGCGCGGGCTTGGCCCCCGCCTCCGGCTTGTTGGTCGCGCTCTTATTGGGATCGTCTGTCGCCACGTCCTTACCTCCGCCTTGATAAAGCGCCGGGCTGGCCCCTGGTTCCGGGATAGACCGCCCGCCCCCGCGCCGCAACCTCGGGAGACTGCGATGGTTTACCGGCCGATGAGATCGAACAGCCCGTCCTCGGTCGGCTCGCGCGCGATCCGGGTCGGCCAGCCCATCGCCGCCAGCGGCTTCGCCACATTGGCGGAGAAGCACAGATGCTCGACATGGCGGAAATGCGTCGCCAGCCCCGCCGCTTCCGCCCGCCCCGCCAGCGTCGCCGCCGTGCGCGGCGAAAAATGGAAGGCCGCGTCGATCCGCCCCGCCCGCACCGCCTCCACCGTCGCCGGCGCCAGGGCCTCAGCCGGCACGGTGCGGTAGATCACGAAAAGTTCGGTGGAAATGCCGGCGTCCGCCAGCACCGCACCGATGTCCACCGCCCGCTCCTCGCCGGCGATATAGAGCAGCCGTGCTCCGGCCGGCAGGCGCTCACGCAGCAAGACGCCCAGCGCCGCCCCGTCCCCGCCCGCCACATGCACCTCGGTAAAAGCAGCCGGGGCGGCCGCCGCCGTGCGCCGGCCGACGGCATAGAGCGGCAGACCGGCGAGCGCCGGCAGTTCCGGGCGCGCGCCCAGCAGCCGGGCACCATTGACGCTGGTCAGGGTCACTGCGTCGAAAGCGCCGGCCGGCAGAAGCGCCTCCGGCAGCGGTTCCACCGTCAGCATCGGATCCACCACCGCCCCATGCCCCGCCTCGCGCAGCCGCGCGGCGGTCGCCTGCGCGTCCGGCTGCGGCCGTGTCACCAGCACCCGCATCAGTGCGGCAACAGATCGGCCGGAACCATGGCGCGCATTTCCTTGCCCGCCGCAATGCCGAGTTCCAGCGCGCGGTTGATCGGCCCGTACCGCAAGATCTCGTAGAAGCGCGAGCCGTCCGGCGCCAGCACCACGCCGCGGAAGCGGATCTCGTCGCCTTCCACCTGCGCCAGCCCGCCAATCGGCGTGCGGCAGGAGCCGTCGAGCTCGGCGAGATAGGCCCGCTCCACCCGCAAAGCGAGGCCAGTCGCGGGGCTCACGACAGGCACCACCAGCGCGTCCACCGCGATATCGCCGAAGCGGGTCTCGATCGCCACCGCACCCTGGCCGACAGCGGGGAGAAAATCCGTGGTCTCCAGCACCGAACTCACCTTGTCGGCGAGGCCGAGCCGGCTCAGCCCGGCATAGGCGAGCAGCGTGCCGTCGAATTCGCCGCTTTCCACCTTGGCGAGGCGGGTATGCACATTGCCGCGCAGCAGCGACACGTCGAGGTCTGGCCGCAGCCGGCGCAGCTGCGCCTCGCGCCGCAGCGAGGCGGTGCCGACGCGCGCGCCGGGCTTGAGGTCGCGCAGCGCCACGCCCTCGCGCAGGATCAGCGCGTCGCGCACATCCGCACGCGGGAGGTAGCCGACAAGGTGCAGCCCGTCCGGCAGCCGCGTCGGCATGTCCTTGGCCGAATGCACGGCGAGGTCGATGCGCCGGTCGAGCAGCGCTTCCTCAAGCTCCTTGGTGAACAGCCCCTTGCCGCCGGCCTCGGAGAGCGCGCGGTCGGTGATGGCGTCGCCCGTGGTGCGGATCACCTGCACTTCCACCGCCTCGTCCGGCCAGCGATGCGCCTTCAAGAGCGCGTCGCGTACCGCATGCGCCTGCCACAGGGCGAGCGGGCTGCCACGGGTGCCGAGCCGGAGTTTGGGAAGCGATTGCGTCATGCCGTCCTGCGGTGCTAGCGGTTCGTATGCGTTCAGTTCACCGGCCAACCCCGTAAAGTCAATGCGTGATCTTCTCCTGCTCGGCATCGAGACCACCTGCGACGAGACCGCCGCCGCGGTGGTGCGTCGGCGTGCCGACGGGACCGGCGCGATCCTGTCCAACATCGTGCATTCGCAGACCGAGGACCATGCGGAGTATGGCGGCGTGGTGCCGGAGATCGCCGCCCGCGCCCATGTCGAAGTGCTCGACCATCTGGTCGCCCGCGCCCTGCGCGCCGCCGGGCTGCGGCTCGACGAGATCGACGGCATCGCCGCCGCCGCCGGCCCCGGGCTGATCGGCGGTGTCATCGTCGGCCTCACCACCGCCAAGGCGCTGGCGCTGGCGGCAAACAAGCCGCTGGTCGCGGTCAATCACCTCGAAGCGCACGCCCTCACCGCGCGGCTCACCGACAAGGTGCCCTTCCCCTTCCTGCTGCTGCTCGTCTCCGGCGGCCACACCCAGCTCGTCGCCGTCACCGGCATCGGTGAATATGAGAAGCTCGGCGGCACGATGGACGACGCCATCGGCGAGGCCTTCGACAAGACCGCCAAGATGCTCGGCCTGCCCTATCCCGGCGGCCCGGCAGTGGAGCGCGCGGCGTTGCAGGGAGACCCCGAGCGCTTCGCCCTGCCGCGCCCGTTGCACGGCAAGCCGGTGCCGGATTTCTCGCTGTCCGGCCTCAAGACCGCCGTGCGCATCGAGGCGCTGAAGATCGCCCCGCTGAGCGAGCAGGATGTGAACGATCTGTGCGCCTCGTTCCAGGCGGCGGTGGTCGACATTCTCGCCGACCGCGTACGCTGCGCGCTGCGGCTGATGCGCCATCAGGGGCTGAAGCCCTCCGCGCTGGTGCTGGCCGGCGGCGTCGGCGCCAACCAGTCGGTGCGCCGGGCGCTGCACAAGGTCGCGGCCGATGGCGGCACCCGCCTCGCCGTGCCGCCGCCGGAGCTGTGCACCGACAATGGCGCGATGATCGCCTGGGCCGGCGCCGAGCGGCTGGCGCGCGGTCTGCACGACGGGCTCGACGCCTCCCCCCGCGCCCGCTGGCCGCTGGGCGAGATCGAGGGCGTGGGCGCGGCCCGGGCCGCGGCGCAGGCTGCCGAGGTCGCCGCCGACACTCCCGCCGTGCCGCCCGCCGCCGCCCCGTCCGCCCCGTCCGAAGGGATCGGCGGCTGATGCCGGCACGCTTCGCCTCCATCGGCGTGGTCGGGGCCGGCGCCTGGGGAACGGCGCTGGCCAATGCCGCCGCCCGCGCCGGACGCGAGGTGGTGCTGTGGGGCCGCGACGCGGCGCTGATGCAAACGCTGGCACAGCGGCGCGCCAATCCCGCGCATCTGCCCGGCGTGTCGCTGGCCGATTCGGTGCGCCCGACGGACGATCTCGCCGCCGCCGCCGCCACCGATGCGGTGCTCCTCGTTGTGCCCGCACAGGCCAGCCGCGCCGTGGCCACCGCCCTCGCCCCGCATCTCGCGCCGGGCACGCCGGTCGTCACCTGCGCCAAGGGCATTGAGCGCGGCACCTCGCTTTTCATGACGCAGGTGCTGGGCGAAGCCTGCCCTCGCGCCGTGCCGGCGATCCTTTCCGGCCCCAGCTTCGCCGCCGATGTCGCGGCCGGCCTGCCCACCGCCGTGACGCTGGCCGCGCGGGACGGCGCGGTGGCCGAGGCGCTGGCCACCGCGCTCGGCTCCGGGTCGTTCCGGCTCTATCACAGCGAGGATGTGCGCGGGGTCGAGATCGGCGGCGCGGCCAAGAACGTGCTCGCCATCGCCGCCGGCATTGTCGGTGGCCGCAAGCTCGGTGCCAGCGCCGGGGCGGCGCTGATCGCGCGCGGCTTCGCCGAGCTCATGCGCTTCGGCAAGGCCTATGGCGCGCGGGCGGAAACGCTCACCGGCCTGTCGGGCCTCGGCGATCTCATCCTCACCTGCTCCACCGCGCAATCGCGCAACTACGCGCTCGGTCTCAGCCTCGGCCAGGAGGAGGGCCTGCACCCGCCGGGCAAGCTGGCGGAAGGCGCGCTCACCGCCAGCGTGCTGGTGGCGATGGCGCAGGCGCGCGGCGTCGACATGCCCATCGCCCGCGCGGTGGAAGACGTGCTGGCCGGGCGCCATGGCATCGAGCAGGCGATCGGCTCGCTGCTGGCCCGCCCGCAAAAGGCGGAAGCGTGAGACGCGGCGCGCCGGACCCTGCGAGATGACGGAGGCGCGGCGAAGCGGTAAGTGAATGAGCCTTCCGGCGAGGTCATCAGGAGTGGAAATGGCGCACTGGCTCTACAAGTCCGAACCCTTCAAATGGTCCTGGGAGCAGCAGGTCGCCGCCGCCGACAAGGGCACCCACTGGGATGGGGTGCGCAATCACCTCGCCAAGCAGCAGCTTCTCGCCATGCGGCTCGGCGACCGGGGGTTCTTCTACCATTCGAACGAGGGCAAGGAGATCGTCGGCATCGTCGAGGTGATCAAGGAAGCCTATCCCGACCCTTCCGACCCCTCGGGCAAGTTCGTCATGGTCGACCTCAAGGCGGTGGCGGCGCTGAAGAACCCGGTGTCGCTCGCGGCGGTGAAGGCGGAACCGCGCCTCGCCGAGATGGCGCTGATGAAATTCTCGCGCCTCTCAGTCCAACCCGTCACCGACGCCGAATGGGACATCGTGCTGGAGATGGCGGGCGGCACATTTTGACGCCGCGCGGCATCGCCGATCCCGACGCCTTCATCCGCGCCGAGACGCAGCGCCTCGCCCCGCCGCTGGTGCCGGAGATCACGCTGCACCTTGCCGAGGAATCGCTGCCGATCTGGCAGCGCACCGAGGAGGAGCTGGGCGAGATCGGCCTGCCGCCGCCGTTCTGGGCCTTCGCCTGGGCCGGTGGGCAGGCGCTGGCGCGCTACATCCTTGACCGTCCTGAGACGGTGCGCGGCAAGCGCGTGCTGGATTTCGCCGCCGGCTCGGGGCTGGTCGGCATCGCCGCCATGAAGGCCGGCGCGGCCCATGTCGCCTGCGCGGACATCGACCGCTTCGCCCATGCCGCCATCGCGGCGAATGCCGCGCTCAACGGCACGGCGGTGGACGTGCTCACCGCCGATGTGGTGGGCACCGAGGGCGGCTGGGACGTGGTGCTGGCCGGCGACATCGCCTATGAGCGCGACCTGGCGACGCGGGTCTTCGCCTGGCTGGAAGCCCTCGCGGCGGGCGGCGTCGAGGTGTGGATCGGCGATCCCGGCCGCTCCTATCTGCCGCGCGAGCGGCTGGAAAAGATGGCGGACTATGCCGTTCCGGTCTCGCGCGAGCTGGAAGACGCGGAGATCAAGGCCACCAGCGTCTGGCGCCCGAAGCCGCGCTGAGAGCGGACGCGGCGTGCCCCTCCGCGCGACTACCTACCGACCAAAGTTGCGCGCCCGCGCGCTTGTCCCGCCCCGGCGGGGTCACCATAATCCCGCCGAAGCAAGAGAGGGCGCACAGCGCCGCCTGATGGGGAGAACGCCATGTCCGACAAGATTTACGACGTGCCCGCGGAGTGGGCGAAGCGGGCCTTCCTCGATGATCGCGCCTATCAGGCGAAGTATGAGGCCTCGCTCAACGACCCGCAGGCCTTCTGGGCCGACGAGGGCAAGCGCATCGAGTGGTTCGAGCCCTATACGGTGGTGAAGAACACCTCCTTCGACCCCGGCCATGTCTCGATCAAATGGTTCGAGGACGGCGTCACCAACGTCGCCTGGAACTGCATCGACCGACATCTGCCGACCCGCGCCGACCAGGTCGCCATCATCTGGGAAGGCGACGACCCGTCCGAGCACCGCCACATCACCTATCAGGAGCTGCATGACGAGGTCTGCCGCTTCGCCAATGTGCTGCGCAACCGCAATGTGGAGAAGGGCGACCGCGTCACCATCTACATGCCGATGATCCCCGAGGCGGCCTATGCGATGCTCGCCTGCGCGCGGCTCGGCGCGGTGCATTCGGTGGTGTTCGGCGGCTTCTCGCCGGACAGCCTCGCCGGCCGCATCCGCGATTGCGGCTCCAAGGTCGTCATCACCGCCGATGAGGGCCTGCGCGGCGGCCGCAAGGTGCCGCTGAAGGCCAATGTCGACGCCGCCATCGCCAAGCTCGGCGATGTCGAGGTGGACCACGTCGTCGTCGTCCGCCGCACCGGCGGGGCGGTGAACATGGAGCCCGGCCGCGACGTCTGGTACCACGAGGCTGCGGAGCTGGTGACCCGCCATTGCCCGGCGACGCCGGTGAACGCGGAGCACCCGCTGTTCATCCTCTACACCTCGGGCTCGACCGGCCTGCCCAAGGGCGTGCTGCACACGACGGGCGGCTATCTCGTCTATGCCTCGATGACCCACCAGTATGTCTTCGACTATCACGACGGCGACATCTACTGGTGCACCGCCGATATCGGCTGGGTCACCGGCCACAGCTACATCGTCTATGGCCCGCTCGCCAACGGCGCCACCACGCTGATGTTCGAGGGCGTGCCGAACTACCCGACCAATTCCCGCTTCTGGGAGGTCATCGACAAGCACAAGGTCAACATCTTCTACACCGCCCCCACCGCCATCCGCGCGCTGATGCAGGGCGGCGATGCGCCGGTGACCAAGACCAGCCGCGCCTCGCTACGCCTGCTCGGTTCGGTCGGCGAGCCGATCAACCCGGAAGCGTGGGAATGGTATCACCGCGTGGTCGGCGAGGAGCGCTGCCCCATCGTCGATACCTGGTGGCAGACCGAGACCGGCGGCATCCTCATCACCCCCCTCCCTGGCGCCACCAAGCTGAAGCCCGGCTCGGCGACGCGCCCGTTCTTCGGCGTGATCCCGGAAGTGGTGGACGCGGAAGGCAACCCGCTCAGCGGCGCCTGCGAGGGCAATCTTGTCATCGCCGATTCCTGGCCGGGGCAGATGCGCACGGTCTATGGCGACCATGAGCGCTTTATGCAGACCTATTTCTCCACCTATCCCGGCAAGTATTTCACCGGCGATGGCTGCCGCCGCGACGCCGACGGCTATTACTGGATCACCGGCCGCGTCGACGACGTGATCAACGTCTCCGGCCACCGGATGGGCACGGCCGAGGTGGAAAGCGCCCTCGTCGCGCATCCCAAGGTGTCGGAGGCCGCCGTGGTCGGCTATCCCCACGACATAAAGGGTCAGGGCATCTACGCCTATGTGACGCTGATGGCCGGTGTCGAGCCGACCGAGGCGCTGCGCAAGGAACTCGTGGTCTGGGTGCGGCAGGAGATCGGCCCCATCGCCTCGCCGGACCTCATCCAGTTCGCCCCCGGCCTGCCCAAGACCCGCTCCGGCAAGATCATGCGCCGCATCCTGCGCAAGATCGCCGAGGACGAGTTCGGCAGTCTCGGCGACACCTCGACGCTGGCCGACCCGGCCGTGGTGGACGATCTCATCTCCCACCGCCAGAACAAGAAGCACGCGGCGGTGTGAGCCGGGTTTGGGATCCGGCACGGATGTGATCATCCGGGCCGGCCCAGCATCGGTGATCCCGGCCCCGCCATCCGTCATCCCGGCCGGCGCGTAGCGCAGAGCCGGGATCGCCTCCCATGTCGCAGACGATCCCGGATGGGCCTGCGGCCGTCCGGGATGACGGCCGGGGATGTGAGCGTGCGTTTCGCGCGAACGACCGCGCGGCAGCCACCCTACCCCCGCACCAGATCGCCGATCAGGCTCGCCGCCACCGACAGCTTCGACACGCTGAGCCCCGAGCCGGCGATCTCGTGCACGCCATTGCGCGCGCTCCACCACCTCGCCGCGCGCCCGCGCCCAGCTCGACACCCCGGCGACGCCGGCGCCGTGCTCCTCGATCACCTCGGCGGTGAGCCGGCGCACGGCGCTCTCGAACGCCGCCAGCGCCCGCTCCAGCGCCAGCCGGTCGTAATAATCCGTCACCGTCAAGGTCCGCGCCGGGCCGAGAATGCGCTCCAGCCGGAACAGCAGGGCGACGGCGAAGAAGGTGACGGCGGCATCCGCCAGCGGGGCGCGGGTGCGGTCGGCGATCAGCACGATATCGGTGGCGCTCTCCACCGCCGGCAGCCGGGCGATGCGGCGCGCCAGCGCCTCCGGCACGCCGGCCTGCGTCCATTGGCTGATGCGGGCATCGTGCAGCACCCGCGCTTCTTCCGGCAGCAATTCGCGCACCGGGCCGGCCAGCACCTTCTCCACCGGCGGAATGCCGGCGGCGTAATGGCCGACGAGGTCGTCGAGATTGCGCCGCAGGTCGACATTGCGCAGGAACCAGATGGCGCGGTCGAGCAGCATGTCCTGCACGACGCCATAGAGGTCGAGCTGCACCGCGCCCGGCACCAGCCCGTCCAGCGCGTCGATCTCGCGGTTGAGCCCGGCGAGGCCGAAACCGTCGCGCACCACGGCGAAGGCCTTGGCGATGCCGTCAATGCCCGCGCCGGTCTCGTCCATCAGCCGGGCGACGAAGGCCGGCCCGCCATGGTTGATCATGGCGTTGGACAGACGGGTGGCGATGATGTCGCGCCGCAGCCGGTGATGCTCCACGCCTTCCGGGAAATGCTCGCGCAGTTCGGGCGGGAAATAGGCGGCCAATTCGCGCGCGAGATAGGGGTCGTCCGGCACGTCGGTGTCGAGCAGGTCGGCATGGACGGAGAGCTTGGCATAGGCCAGCAGCACCGCCATTTCCGGCCGGGTCAGCGCCTCGCCGCGCCCGCGCCGCTCCGCGATCTCGCTGTCGGTGGGCAGATACTCCACCGCCCGGTCGAGCAGGCCGCGCGCTTCCAGCCGCTGCATCAGCCGCTGCAGGAAGCCGAGATCGTCGAGCCCGCGCATTTCCGCGAGGGAGAGCGCCAGCGTCTGCAGATAGTTGTTGGTCAGCGCCAGCGCGGCGACCTCGGGGGTCATGCTGGCCAGCACCTGCGCCCGCGCCTGCGGGTCGAGCCGCCCCTCGCGCAGGGCCGGCGCCATGGCGATCTTGATGTTCACCTCGATGTCGGAGGTGTTGACGCCAGCGGAATTGTCGATGGCATCGGTGTTCAGCCGCACGCCGCGCCGCGCCGCCTCGATGCGCCCGCGCTGGGTGACGCCGAGATTGGCGCCCTCGCCGATCACCCGCGCCCGGATCTGGCTGCCGGTGATGCGCACGCCGTCATTGGCGCGGTCGCCGGCCTGGGCGTCGGTCTCGCTGGTCGCGCGCACATAGGTGCCGATGCCGCCGAACCACAGCAGGTCCACCGGCGCGCGCAAAATGGCGCTGATCACTTCGGCGGGCGAAGCGGAGGCGGCCTCGAAGCCCAGAACCTCGCGCATCGCCAGGGTCAGCGGAATGCTCTTGGCGCTGCGCGGAAACACCCCGCCACCGGGCGAGATCAGCGATTTGTCGTAGTCCTGCCAACTGGAGCGCGGCAGCGCGAACAGCCGCTGGCGCTCGCGGAAGGAGAGTTCGGGGTCGGGGTTCGGATCGAGGAAGATGTCGCGATGGTCGAAAGCCGCGACCAGGCGGATCGTGTTCTCCAGCAGCATGCCATTGCCGAACACGTCGCCCGACATGTCGCCCACGCCGGCCACGGTGAAGGGCGTGCGGCGAATGTCGATGTCGAGTTCGCGGAAATGCCGGCGCACGGCCTCCCACGCCCCGCGCGCGGTGATGCCCATCGCCTTGTGGTCATAGCCGACCGAGCCGCCGGAGGCGAAAGCGTCGCCCAGCCAGAAGCCGCGCTCCAGCGACAGCGCGTTGGCGGTGTCGGAGAAAGTGGCGGTACCCTTGTCGGCGGCGACGACGAGATAGGGGTCGTCCTCGTCGTGCCGCACCGTCTGCGCGGGGTGAACCGTGCGGCCGTCCTCGATATTATCGGTCACGTCGAGCAGGCTGGAGATGAACAGCTTGTAGGCTTCCACGCCCTCGGCCTGGATCGCCTCGCGCGGCCCGGTGGGAAGCTGCTGCGGCACGAAGCCGCCCTTGGCGCCCACCGGAACGATGACCGCGTTCTTCACCTGCTGCGCCTTGACGAGGCTCAGCACCTCGGTGCGGAAATCCTGCGGCCGGTCGGACCAGCGCAGCCCACCGCGCGCCACCCGGCCGAAGCGCAGATGGATGCCTTCGACGCGCGGCGACTGCACGAAAATCTCGAACAGCGGGCGCGGCTGCGGCAGTCCCTCGACGGCGGTGCTGAGGAATTTGAAGGCGATGGTCGGGCGGTGGCTCCCCTGCGGGCCGCGCTGGAAGAAATTGGTCCGCACCGCCGCGCCGATGAGATTGGCGAAGCGGCGCAGGATGCGGTCCTCGTCGAGGCTCGGCACATCCGCCAGCGCGGCCTCGATGGCGGCGCGCAGTTCCTCCTGACGCTCGGCCCGGCGCTCGCCCTGTTCGGGGTCGAAGCGGGCATGGAACAGCGCCACCAGCTTCTGCGCGATGGCGGGGTGGGCGTTCAGCGTCTGCCAGAGATAATCCTGGCTGAACGGAATGCCGACCTGCCGGAGATAGCGCCCCAGCGCCCGCAGCAGCGCGATGTCGCGCCAGCCAAGCTGGGCAGTCAGTGCCAGCGCGTTGAACCCGTCGCTTTCGCCGCCGCGCAGCACCGACATCAGCGTCGCGTGCAGCCGCGGCCCCAGCTTGTCGAGCGCGACATCGCCGCCGCCGCGCCGCGACAGCAGCATGTCATGCACATAGACCGGCGCGCCCCCGGCGGGACGGACGGTGAAGGTGCGCTCGTCAATGACCACGAAGCCCATGGATTCGAGCAGCGGCACCCGCTCGGACAGCAGGCGCGGCACCTTGTAGCTGAACACTTTGAGCGCGAGACGCCCGCGCTCGCGCAGCGCCGAAGGGCGGAAATCCGCCGCCACCGGATTCGCCTCGCTCAGTTCCTCGATGAGGCGCAGATCGTCGATCGCCTCCGCCGGCGTCGCCGCCGCCTGATAGCCGGCCGGGAAGGCGCCGGCGTAGCGCTCCATCAGCTCGCTCGCCTTGCTGGCCGGCACGGTCGCCGCCAGCGCCTCGGCAAAGCCGTCGCCCCAGGTGCGGATGATGGCGCCGATCGCCTCTTCCAGCGTCGCGCGATTGACGCTCGGCACCTCGCCGGTGCCGCGCTCGATGATGAAATGCACCCGCGTCAGCGGGCCTTCGAGGAACAGCGGGCGGAAGGCGACCACCTGCCCGCCAAAGCTCGACGCCAGCAGCGTGCCGATCTTGGCGCGGACCTCGCTGCCATAGCGTTCGCGCGGCACGAAGACGAGGATGGAGACGAAACGGTCGAACCGCTCATTGAGCGCCAGCACCCGCACGCGCGGGTGTTCGTCCAGCTGCAGGATGGCGAGCGAGAACTGGTAGAGCGCGGCAATGTCGATCTGGAACAGGTCGTCGCGCGGATAGGTCTCCAGCACCTTCACCAGCGCCCGGCCGGAATGGCTTTCCGGTGCGAAGCCGGCGCGCGCCAGCACGGTGGCAGCCTTGCGCCGCAGCACCGGGATGGTGCGGACCGAGCTCGTATAGGCGGTGGCGGTGAACAGGCCAGCGATGCACAGCCCGCCGACCACGCGCCCCTGCGCGTCGTAGCGCTTGACCAGCACCACATCGATCCAGGCCCGCCGGTGGACGCTGGAAACGGTGCGCGACTTGGTGACGATCAGCGGGCTGGGATCGGCCAGCGCCTCGGCGATGTCGGCGCTGACCGAGCGCGGATCGCCGGTGGGACGGAACAGGCGGAAGGCCTCGTCCGCCATCATCCCCAGCGCATCCTCCATGCGCCGCTCGAACACCGTCGCTTTCGCGCCGGGCGCGCCGGCGGACTGATAGTGGCGGCAGCCGAGAAAGGTGAAGCGGCCGGCAAGCAGCCATTCCAGAAAGGCGATCGCCTCTTCCCGGTCCTCGCGCGGCACCATGGCGGGGGCGAGGGTGAGATTGGTCACCGCCGCGCGCACCTGCGCCATCATCGGCTGCCAGGCGGCGACCACCACGCGCACCTGGTTGAGCACCGCGCCGAGTTCCTCGATCAGGGCGACCTGGCGGCCCTCATCCTCGATGCGCGGCACATGGATCTGGATCAGGCTTTCGCGCCGCATGCGGGCGCCGGCCGGGGTCTCGCCGGGCACGAGATTGGTCACCTGCCCGCTGGTGTCGCGGTCGACGCCCATGATCGGGTGGACGACGAAGCTCGCCGTCAGCCCCTGGGCGTTGAGCGCGCCCATGAGCGAATCGAGCAGGAACGGCATGTCGTCATTGACGATCTCGATCACCGAGACCCGCGCGAGCCGATCGCCGCCCTCGGCGGCTGGGAGCTGTTCGATGCGGATGTCGAAACTGTCGCGGCGGCGGACCTTGAGATGCCCATAGGCGAGCCGGGCCAGCGCAGCGAGTTCGTGCGGCGTGTAGACCCGCACATCCTCCGCCACCGCGCGGCCGAACAGCCCCTGCGCGAACCGGGCCGGCACGTCGCCGTCGGTCGCCTGCAGGATAAGGTCCGCCTGCTCGACGAGCTGGCGCGCGACGCGCTCGTCCTCGCTGGCCAGGAACCCTTCGACGCCCATCACTTCCCCCCGCCGGATGGCGCGACCTCCGCCTGGGAGCCCGCCCGCCGGCTGTAGCCGATTGTTCTATTATACGTCTATTCCGCCCACTTAAATGCGGGCGAGCCCTCTCTCGGCCGCTGTTGCCTGTTGGTCACAGAATGACAAGACTATCGCCCGCTTGATCTCGATCAAGCGCACGACTCGCCCGCGCCCTCACCAATAGGCCCGCGCCCTTGCACGGGGCTTAAGGGAATAAAGGGGTTTGGGGCATGTCGTCCATCCGGTCATTTTTTGCTCGCACCGCCGCGCCGGCGGTCCTCGCGCTCGCGGGCGCGGCTCTGATGGGAGGCCCGGCGCTGGCCGCCGACATCACCAAGGCCGCGCCGCTCGCCTACAAGGCGCCCGCGCCGGTGCAGGAACAGAGCCCGTGGCAGATTCGCCTGCGCCTGCTCGGCGTGTTCCCCGAGGATAATGGTTCGGTCCACGGCGTCCCCGGCTCCGGGCTCGACATCTCGGATTCAGTGGTGCCGGAACTCGACATCACCTACTACTTCACCAAGAACTGGGCCGCCGAACTGATCCTCGGCGTCACGCCGCACGACATCAACGGCACCGGCACGATTGCCAGCCTGAACAAGATCGGCGAAGTCTGGCTGCTGCCGCCGACCCTGACGCTGCAGTATCACTTCACCGATTTCGGCGCCTTCAAGCCCTATGTCGGCGCGGGCATCAACTACACCTTCTTCTTCGACCAGAAGGCCTATTCAGCCGATTCGATCGACGTGAAGGACACGTTCGGCTGGGCGCTGCAGGTCGGCTTCGACTACATGTTCGACGAGCATTGGGGCCTCAACGTCGACGTGAAGAAGCTCTTCCTCAAGCCCGATTTCGACGTGGTCGTCGCCGGCCAGGCGCTTTCCGGCAAGGCCGATCTCGACCCGTGGATCGTCGGCCTCGGTGTCACCTACCGCTTCTGAGGCGAGGAGCCTCACACGCAAAGGGCCGGCTCGCGCCGGCCCTTTTTCGTTGGCTTGTCCGTCCCGCTCAGTGGCGGAAATGGCGAATGCCGGTGAACACCATGGCGATGCCGGCCGCGTCCGCCGCCGCGATCACATCCGCGTCGCGGATCGAACCGCCGGGCTGGATCACCGCGGTGGCCCCGGCCTCGATGGCGGTGATCAGCCCGTCGGCGAAGGGGAAGAAGGCGTCGGAGGCCACCACGCTGCCGCGCGTCAGCGGCTCGGCCAGCCCCGCCGCCTCGGCCGCGTCGCGCGCCTTGTGGGCGGCGATACGGGCCGAATCGACCCGGCTCATCTGCCCGGCGCCGATGCCGACGGTCGCGAGGTCCTTGGCATAGACGATGGCGTTCGACTTCACATGCTTCACCACGCGGAAGGCGAAGGCGAGGTCCGCCAGCTCCTTCGCCGTCGGCGCGCGCTTGGTCACCACTTTCAGCGCCATGTCGTCCACCACGGCATTGTCGCGCGACTGCACGAGATAGCCGCCGGCGAGCGACTTCACTGCCAGGCCGCCGCCGCGCGGGTCCGGCAGGCCGCCGGTCACCAGCAGGCGCAGATTCTTCTTGGCGCCGACAATGGCGGCGGCTTCCTCGGTCGCGTCGGGGGCGACGATCACCTCGGTGAAGATATCGACGATGGCGCGGGCGGCGTCGGCGTCCAGCGTGCGGTTCAGCGCCACGATGCCGCCAAAGGCCGAGGTGGGGTCGCAGGCCAGCGCCTTGCGATAGGCCTCGACCAGCGTCTCGCCCTCGGCGACGCCGCAGGGATTGGCGTGCTTGACGATCACCACCGCCGGAGCGCGGGCGGGGTCGAATTCCGCCACCGCCTCGAAGGCCGCGTCGGTGTCGTTGAGGTTGTTGTAGGACAGCGCCTTGCCCTGCAGCTGGCGGGCGGTGGCGACCCCCGGCCGCGCCGGGCCGCCGACATAGAAGGCCGCGCTCTGGTGCGGGTTCTCGCCATAGCGCAGCGCCTCCGCGAGGCGCCCGCCGAACACCCGGCTTTCTGCTGCCGCTTCCGCGTTCTCCTTCGCCTCGACCTCGGCGAACCAAGCGGCGATGGCGCCGTCATAGGTGGCGGTGCGGGCATAGGCGAGCTGCGCCAGCTTGCGCCGGGTGGCGAGGCTGGTGCCGCCCTTCTCCTCAAGGTCGGCCAGCACGGTGGCGTAGCTCGCGGGATCGACTACCACGGCCACATCCGCATGGTTCTTGGCGGCGGCGCGGATCATCGCCGGGCCGCCAATGTCGATGTTCTCCACGCAGTCATCATAGCCGGCGCCGCGCGCCACCGTGGCCTCGAACGGGTAGAGATTCACCACCACGAGGTCGATCGGCAGGATGCCGTGCTCGTCCATGGAGGCGCGGTGGCCGGCATCGTCGCGAATGGCGAGAATGCCGCCATGCACGCCTGGGTGCAGTGTTTTCACCCGCCCGTCCATCATTTCGGGAAAGCCGGTGAGATCCGACACATCCGCCACGATCAGCCCCGCCTCGGCCAGCGCCTTGCGCGTGCCGCCTGTGGACACCAGCGCGATGCCCTTGGCGGCCAGCGCCTGCGCGAAGGGCACGAGGCCGGTCTTGTCGGAGACCGAAAGCAGAGCGCGGGCGATGGGACGGATATCGGCGGGCGTTGAACCAGACATGGGAGCGGCCAGTGCGTTTGAACGAGGAAGCCGCCGCCCGTACCACGTCTGGCCTTCCGGGTGAACCTTCGAGCCCCCCGGACAGCTATGCATCCTTCGAGGCTCGCTGCGCTCGCCCCTTGGGATGACGGCGCTCGCCGACGGCACGGCGTCATCCCGGAACGGCCGCAGGCCGATCCGGGATGACGAATTGCGACAAGGCGAGGGATCAGCCCCGCAGCGCCTTGAGCTGGACGAAGGTCCATTCCACCCGCGGCGTCTGCCGCGCCGTGCCGGTGATGACCAGCTGCGCCGTGCGGCGCGGGCCGGCGCCGCTGCCGAGGAAGATGCTCTCCTCGATCGCCACGCTGCTGCCCGGCGCGGTGAAGGCCCAGTCATCGCCATCCGGCAGGCGCAGGATCACCGTCTGCCCGTCCGAGGTGCGCGAAGGTTCGACCGAAGGGTGCAGATGAAAGCGCACCGCGTAGCGGGCCGGCTGGTCGGCGGAGAATTCCTCGCCCTGCGCCACCCGGAACAGGTCCTCGCCGTCGAGCCGCATGCCGTCGGCCGACAGCCGCCAAGAGCGCTGATGCACCACGCCGAAGCGGCCGGCATAGCCGTCATGGCTGGCGCGCAGCACATCCGCCCCGCCACGCTCGCTGCGGTCGACATGCAGGTCGCTAGGCCCGCTCAGCACCGGCGCGCCGCACAGGCGCGTCAGCGGGCCGGCGGCGAGGAAGCGGCAGGAGGAGACATCCTCCACCACGACGGTGGAATGCGCCGCCGTCTGCCGCGCCACCGCGCGCCATTCGTCGCGCCCGGCAGCCGGGAGGCCGCAATTGACGACAATGCGGTGCCGCCCGGCGGAAAGCTCGAAGGACAGACAGCCCGCATGCGCCTCCAGGCTCACCGGCAGCGGCGGCGGGGCGCCGGTGTCGGCAATGACCACAGTGGCGCCGGCTTCCATGCGCTGGTAGCCGGAATAGGGCGCGTTCGCCACCGGCCGCCCGCGCGCATCGTCATAGGCCAGCACGGTGGCGAGCACGTCCGCCGGCGTCGGCCCCATGCCGTTGAACAGCGCGAAGGCGCCGTCGACATGGCGGAAGAAGCGCAGCATCGGCATCATCCGGTCGAGCGCGTTGAGCAGCGCCGGCGGCGGCGGCACATGCCGGGCCTCATAGCTCTGGCGCAGCGGCAGCAGGTCGAGCAGCACCTCGATCAGCAGGCCGGGATTGCGGCTGACATGGCCGCCATCGCCCAGTATTTGCCGGTCGAGTTCCTCCACCAGCCGCTTCTGCGCCGCGCGCATCAGCCTTGTCTGGTCGGCCATGCACAGGCTGGCCAGCGCCAGCGCGAAGGCGCAGGAAAGCCGCGCCCGCCCGTCCGGCGCACTTGGACCCACGCTCTTGATGTAGCGCACCTGCGCGGTGAGGCTGCGGATGAAGCGGCGGTGGAAGCTCGGATCGGCATCCTGCAGGATCAGCGGCGCTTGGGTGAGCCAGCTCGTCACCCGCCGCGCCGCCACATCGGGGGCGGAGGCCAGCGGCAGGCGGTGGCCGCGCATGGCGATCCAGTCACCGACCAGCGCGCGGGCATGGGCGCGGGCGACCGGCGAGGCCGCCGCCTGCAAATGCCGCAGCCAGGCGAAGGAATAGAGCTCGCGCGCCCAATCCGGCGAGGGCGGCTCCATCTCGAAGGGGGACGCCCCGTCGGTGAGCACCAGCTTGCCGGCGAAGCTGTAGCGTCCGGCATAAAATTCGGCGGCGCGGGCGGGGTCGCCAGTGCGCAGCTCATGCGGGGCGAACAGCAGGCGCGAGGGCACCGGCACGGCCGTCGCCCGCCAGGGAAACCAGGGATGCACCAGCGTGCGCGCCACCAGCCTGTTCCAGCCGGTCTCGATCGCGAACAGCGCCAGGCGGGCGCGCTTCGCGTGGATGTCGCGGGCCATCAGCGCCTCAGCCCCTCTCGAAGACGCCGGGAATCACCAGCTTTGCCATGGGCGCGAGCTTAGCGGAGCGAGTCCCGGCCTCCAACCGGGCAGCAGGGCGGAAGGCGGCGCAGGTGGAAAAGCTCACCCCCGGCGCAGCCGCGCGGCGAAGAAGCCGTCAAGCCCGGCAAAGCGCGGGTCTTCGTCCGGCAGATGGGTGGGCAGGGTGCGCACCTCGCCCTCGGCATTGATCCATTCCGCCGGGATGCCGCCCTCGCCCGGCGTCACCGGGTCGCGGACGAAATCCGGCCGGCGCTCAAGAAAGGCCGCGACCTGCCGCTCGCCTTCCTCCGGTTCCAGCGAGCAGGTGGAATAGACCAGCACCCCACCCGGCTTGACCATGTCGGCAGCGTGCGAGAGCAGGCGCGTCTGCAGGTCGGCGAGGCTGGCAATGTCGCCCGGCGCCTTGGTCCAGGCGACTTCCGGGTGGCGGCGTATGGTGCCGGTGGCCGAACAGGGCGCGTCGATCAGCACACCGTCGAACGGCCCGGCATTGAGCCGGGTGGCGTCGGCCTCAACGATATCGGCGGAAAGGTTCAGCCGCGCCAGATTGGCCTTGAGCCGGCGCAGGCGCGGGCCGGAACGGTCCACCGCCACCACCCGAGCGCCAGCGGCGGCGAGCTGGGCGGTCTTGCCGCCCGGCGCGGCGCAGAGATCGGCGATGGTCATGCCCGCCGCCGGGCGCAGCAGCCGCGCCGGCAGCGCCGCCGCCGCGTCCTGCACCCACCATTCGCCCTCGGCGAAGCCGGGCAGCGCGGTGACATTACCGGCCTCGACAAGACGGATCGAGCCTGTCGGCAGCAGCCGCCCGCCGAGCTTTTCCGCCAGCGCCGCCGGGTTCTCCCGGGCGGTCAGATCAAGCGGCGCCTCCTGCGCCAGCGCGCGGGAGATCGCCTCGCCCTGCGCCGGGCCATAGGCCGCCGTCCAACCCTCCACCAGCCATTCCGGCTGGTCGGCGGCGTCAGGAAGCACCGTGCGGCCCTCGCGGGTGATCCGCCGCAGCACGGCATTGGCGAGCCCCTTGAAGCCGGCGGTCGCCGCCTGCTCGCCCACCAGCGTCACCGTGGTGCCAACCGCCGCATGGTCAGGCACGTCCATGAACAGGATCTGCGCCGCGCCGGTGAGGATCAGCACCTCCACCCGCCGCGCCTTGTCGGGAATGCCGCGTTCCAGCAGCGTCTTCAGCAGCGCCCGCAGGCTGCCCAGCCGTCGCAACGTCGTCGCCGCGATCATCCGCGCCAGCGCCCGGTCGCGGTCCTCCAGCCCACGGGTGAGCCGGTCCAGCGTCTCTTCGAGCGGGTGGCCGGTCTCCAGCACCGCGAGCACCGCCTCGGCGGCGGCGCGGCGGGCGGCGAGGCCCGGCGCCTCGGAGGCGGGCGGGGAACCGGCGGGGGAGCCCGAAGCCGGGCGGCGGGATGACGAGCGCGTGTCTTTCATCGCGATGGGACTAGGCCGAGCCGGACGGGAAGGCAACCTTATCCGCAACTTCCCGCAAGCGGTGCATCCAAATGCCTGCATGGGGGTTGTCGAACCGGGTCCGAATGGGCCCTAATCCTTGCCATGCCGTCCTCACCGGCCTCGTCCTGCAGCGAATGGAACATGCCCAGCAAGATCCTCATCGCCGATATCGGCGGAACCTCCTCCCGCCTCGCCCTTGTCGGCCCGGACGGCGTGCCGCGCGACATCCAGATTCACCGCAATGACGATTTCGCCGGCTTCGAGCGGATGATCGAGGCCGATCTCGCCCAGCGCGGCGAGGAGGCGCGGGCCACGGTCGGCGGTGCGGTGCTGGCGGTGGCCGGTCCGGCGGATGAGGAGGAGATCCGCCTCACCAACCGCGACTGGGCCTTCTCCAAGCGCGAGATGCGCCGCTATTTCGGCTGGCAGAAATTCAACGTGCTGAACGATTTCGAAGCGCTGGCGCTGGGCGTGCCGGCGCTCACCGCCGACGATCTGCTTGCAGTGGGCGGCGGCCATGCCGAGCGCGACGCGCCGATCCTGGTCTGCGGCCCCGGCACCGGCTTCGGCACCGCCATGCTGGTGAAGACCGGCCGCAACCGCATGGTGCTCACCGGCGAGGGCGGACGGGTGCGGCTCGGCGCCGCCGATTCGGAAGAGGCGCTGCTGCTCGGCCATATGGTGCGCGAGCTCGGCCCCGTCGTGGTGGAGCACGCGCTCTCCGGCTCCGGCCTCGCCCGCATCCACCGCATCCTCTCCGGCACTGCCCTCTCGCCGGAAGATGTGATCGCGGCGGCGAAACGTGACGACGACGCGGCTAGGCACAGCTGCCACGTGTTCCTGCGGCTGTTCGGCCGTATCGCCGGCGATCTCGCTCTGATCACCAATGCGCGCGGCGGCGTGTTTCTCGCCGGCGGCGTCTCGGTCGGCCTCGCCTCGCTGTTCGCAACGTCGGACTTCCGCGCCGCCTTCGAGGAGCACCCGCCCTTCGAGGGGCGCCTCGCCGAGATGCCGGTGCATGTCATCACCCACCCGACGCCAGGGCTGATCGGCTGCGGCCAGTTCGGCGGCCGGGTGGCGCGCACGCTCAAGCCCGGTTTGCGGGTCGTCTAGACGAGAGCACTCTCCGATCTGATGGCGACGCCATCAGATCGGCACAACCTGCTCACGCGGGATGGCTCCGGCAGATTTATGGTTTTTCACGCTTGAAGAGAGCGCAGGACGCAACCGTCGGCGCCATCTGCGCATAGCACAATTCAAAGCTGTTCGAATCGATGATGTGGCCGACGGAGTTTCCGTCATTATCCACTGAGCGGAGCGTTTTCCGGTCTTCGGACAAAACCATCAGTTTTTCTTCTTTATGGCCCGCAGAGACGATCGTGCCGATGTAACGGCCCTGGTCCTGCTTCGTGAATTCGATCACGAGATCGGCGGAGGCGAAGCGTGGCTCATTGCCACCGCCGGCGCTGCCATAGTGACCCGCTGGGCTCGTGATAATCGCCCGGCTTTTTCCCACCCATTTGCCGATGAGATCCGGCCACGCGTCCTGCGCAACCGCCGGACCGGCGAAACACATGGCAGCAAGAACACGAAGCACGCTTCGACGCACAGGCATCTCCCGACAAACATATCGCCGACCAGCGACGGTATGATCTTGTCGTATGGCCCGTGATACGCAAGAGGGCGCCCACCTCGGATGAACTAGCGGCCCGCGCGGGGCGTGAAGATGGCAGCGTCCGCCTGTGCTTCCAGCGCGGCGGGATCGAAGCCGGCGCGCGCCAGCGTCGCCCGCATATGCTGGGGCAAGGGCGCCCGCACATCCACGGCGTCGCGCCCCTTCTTCTGCGGAATCACCGCCCGGCGGGAATGCAGGTGCAGGATCGGCCCGCCCGGCAGGCGCGAGGCGCCGCCATAGATGGAATCGCCCAGAATCGGATGGCCGATGGCGTCGAGATGCACGCGTAATTGGTGCGTGCGCCCGGTGAGCGGGGACAGCGCCAGCACCGCCAGCCCCTCGCCTTGCGCGATCGTCTCCCACTCGGTGATGGCTTCCTGGCCTTTGGGGTCGACCGCCATCCACCAGCCGCGCGTCGGCGAGCGCTTGGCGAGTTTCAGCTCGATGCGCCCGCGCGTCTGTGCTGGTACGCCGCGCACCACGGCCATATAGGTCTTGCCCACCGTGCCGTCCGCGAACGCCTTGCCGAGGTCGGCCAGCGCCTTGCGGTGGCGGCCGAGCACGAGGCAGCCGGAGGTGTCCTTGTCGAGCCGGTGCGCCAGTTCCGGCGCATTGGGCAGGCCGAAGCGCAGCGCGTCGAGATGGTCGGCCAGCGTCTCGCCGCCCTTCGGGCCTTTATGCACGGCAAGGCCCGCCGGCTTGTCGATGACCAGCATCATGCCGTCGCGGTGGAGCACGCGGGCGGCGATGTCGAAGGCGGGCGGGACGGGCGGGACGGTGTCGCTCATCGCGCCGTCACACCACAAAGCCGCCCCCGCGTCGAGAGGCGCTACTTCGCCACCCAGCCGCCATCGATCTGCTGCAGCGCGCCGGTGATCGAGCGCGCCGCGTCGTCGGCGAGGAACACCGCCAGCGCCGCCACCTCCTCGACCGTGACGAACTGCTTGGTCGGCTGCTCCGCCAGCAGCATGTCCTTCACCTGCTGCTCGGTCATGCCGCGCGCCTTCATGGTGTCGGGAATCTGCTTTTCCACCAGCGGCGTCCAGACATAGCCGGGGCAGATGGCGTTGACAGTGATGCCGAACGGCGCCGTCTCCAGCGCCACGGTCTTGGTCAGGCCGGCAATGCCGTGCTTGGCGGCGACATAGGCGGATTTGAACGGCGAGGCCACCAGCGCATGGGCGGAGGCGGTGTTGATGATACGCCCCCATCCGCGCGCCTTCATGCCCGGCACGGCGGCCTTGATGGCGTGGAAGGCGGCGGAGAGGTTGAGCGCCAGAATGAGGTCCCACTTGTCGTCCGGGAATTCCTCCACCGGCGCGACATGCTGCATGCCGGCATTATTCACGAGAATGTCGACCGAGCCGAGTTCCTTCTCCGCATAGGCTACCAGCCCGGCGCAGGCCGCCGCCTTGGTGAGGTCGGCGTCGGAATAAAGCGCGCGGACGCCGAATTCGCGTTCGATGCCGGCGCGCAGCGCCTCGATCTCGGCCGCATCGCCGAAGCCGTTCAGCGTGACATTCACCCCCTCGGCGGCGAAGGCGCGGGCGATGGCGAGGCCGATGCCGCTGGTGGAGCCGGTGACGACGGCGTTCTTACCCTTCAGGGACATAGTCAATTCCTCATGCGACGGGACGGGCGGCTGCGGCCGCCCGCTGGAATCTAGGGCGGAGCGGTGACGTGCCCATCACCGCCCCGCCTCGATAGAGGCTCGGACGCGGATCAGGGCTGTTTGAGGCAGACCGCGACCACTTCCTTCACCGGGTGCTCGCAGGCGACGACCGTCTTGCCGCCATCATCGGCGAAGGAGGCGATGTGCTGGAAGCCGCGCTCGGTGTTGACGCAATAGCCGGAGACGATGACCTCGCCGCTCTCGCAGCTGCTGGTACAGCCCGCCGCCGGGCACGGCACGCTGCGCACGGTGAGGGACGAGGAACCGGGCGCGCCCGCCGCGCCAGCCGTGCCGGCCGGCCCCTGCGGACCCGTGGGACCGGCCGGGCCAGCGGGACCCGCAGGACCGGCGGGACCCGTGGCGCCAGCGGGACCGGCGGCGCCCGCCGGACCGGCCGGGCCGGCCACGCCGGCCTCGCCCTTCGGACCCGCCGGGCCGGACGGCCCCTCGAAACACGCCGCCAGAGGCAGCGCGAGCGCCGCCACGAGAATGAACTTGAAAGCCTTCATGGAATCCCCACTTGACGAACCGGCACCTGTATCCTGCTCCGGCACACGGGCGCCCACAAGGGCGAAGCGCGCCAAAGCCGCTGCCGGCCGCTCCCTCTTTCGTCGCCTCTGCCCGAACGGGGTAAGGGCGGCGTGAACAGGACGTGAGTGGGGCCGTCATGGCGCCGTGACGCCGGAGGGTCTATACTATTCACATGTCGGTTTTACCTCTCCCCGCCGGCCCGCACGGGCATGACCACCATGGCCACGACCATGACCACGCCGCCTGCGTCGCCAGCGCCATAGCCCGCTTCGAGGCGCGCTGCGCCAAGAGCGGCGCGCGGCTGACCTCGCTGCGCCGCCGCGTTCTGGAGGAACTGGCCGACAGCCACACCCCGCTCGGCGCCTATGACATCGTCGAACGGCTCGGCGCGTCCGGCGAGAAGCCGCCGCCCATGTCGGTCTACCGGGCGCTCGACTTTCTGGTGAGCGAGGGGCTGGCCCATCGCATCGAAAGCCGCAATGCCTATCTCGTCTGCGGGCGCGAGCACGGCCCCGACGACGTGATCGTGTTCCTGATTTGCGAGGGCTGCGGCGTGACGGCGGAAGTCGCCTCCCACGCCATCGGCCGCGATCTCGCCTGGGCGACACGCGCCGAGGGTTTCACCCCGCGCACGCCAGTGGTGGAGATCGCCGGCACCTGCGCAAAGTGCCGCGCCGCCACGGCGCAAGCGGACGCCGCCACCGAGGCCGCCCGTTGACGCCCCGCCCGCCCCGTCTTACCCCCTGCCGCCCGCCGCACGCTTCAGTCCCCGGACGATGAACATGGACGCCCTCTCCCCCGCCCCCGTCGTCGCCCCCGAGCTTGAAGCCGCTGGGCCTGCCCCCCGCCGCCGCACCGTGGCGGTAAAGGTCGGCGGCGTCACCGTGGGCGGCGGCGCGCCCGTCGTCGTGCAGTCAATGACCAACACCGACACGGCGGACGCCGAAGGCACCGCAAGGCAGATCGCCGCGCTCGCCCGCGCCGGCTCGGAAATCGTGCGCATCACCGTGGACCGCGAGGAAGCGGCGATGGCGGTGCCGGAGATCAAGGAGCGCCTGCTCAAGATGGGGCTCGACACCCCTATCGTCGGCGACTTCCATTACAACGGCCATCTCCTGCTGACGAAGTACCCAGCCTGCGCCGAGGCGCTGGACAAATACCGTATCAATCCCGGCAATGTCGGCTTTGGCGAGAAGCGCGACCGCCACTTCACCACCATCGTGGAGCAGGCGATCCGTTACCGCAAGGCGGTGCGCATCGGCGCCAATTGGGGCTCGCTCGACGGTGACCTTCTCACCGCGCTGATGGACGAGAACGCGAAGCTCCCCCGCCCGGCGGAGGCGCGCGCCGTCACCCGCGAGGCGCTGGTGCGCTCGGCCCTGCTCTCGGCGGCGCTGGCGGAGGAGATCGGCCTGCCGCGCGACCAGATCATCCTTTCCGCCAAGGTCTCGGCGGTGCAGGACCTCATCACCGTCTATGCCGAGCTGGCGCGCCGCGCCGATTACGCGCTGCATCTCGGCCTCACCGAGGCCGGCATGGGCTCCAAGGGCATCGTCGCCTCGTCCACCGCCATGGGCGTGCTGCTCCAGCAAGGCATCGGCGACACGATCCGCGTCTCGCTCACCCCCGAACCCGGCGGCGACCGCACCCGCGAGGTGACGGTGGCGCAGGAAATGTTGCAGACTATGGGCCTGCGCACCTTCGTGCCGCTGGTCGCCGCCTGCCCCGGCTGCGGGCGCACCACGTCCACCACCTTCCAGGAACTGGCCTTCGAGGTGCAGGATTTCATCCGCACCTCCATGCCGGAATGGAAGAAGCGCTATCCCGGCGTCGAGACGCTGAACGTCGCGGTCATGGGCTGCATCGTCAACGGACCGGGCGAGAGCAAGCATGCCGATATCGGCATCTCGCTGCCCGGCACCGGCGAGTTCCCCACCGCCCCGGTCTATCTCGACGGCAAGAAGGCGATGACGCTGCGCGGGGCTTCCCTGCGTGAGGATTTCAAGAGGATCGTCGAGGACTATGTCGAACGCCGCTTCGGCGTCACCGGCACCGCCCCGGCGCAGGGAATCGACACCGGCATCGACGCGGCGGAGTGAGGCGATGAAAAAGGGCTACAAGCAGCTGCTCGCCGAGGCGGACGCCGTCGTCACGGCGATCGACGTCACCGAGGCCGCCGGCCTGCACGGCCGCGACGACGTGGTCTTCGTCGATCTGCGCGACCCGCGCGAGCGCGAGCGCGAGGGCGCCATTCCAGGCGCCTTCTCCTGCCCGCGCGGCCTGCTCGAATTCTGGATCGACCCGGAAAGCCCCTACGCCAAGGACATTTTCCAGCAGGACAAGCGCTTCGTGTTCTACTGCTCGCTGGGCTGGCGCTCGGCACTGGCGACCAGGACGGCGCAGGAAATGGGGCTGGAAAAACTGTGCCACCTCACGGGCGGCTTCACCGCCTGGAAGGCAGCGGGCGCACCGGTGGAGACGGTCGCGGCGAAGGGGTGAGAGGCGGCGGCGTGCCGGGATCACCAACCTTCGAGACTCGCTTTGCTCGCACCTCAGGATGACGTGGCTCTTGCGGCCGCCGTAGCGGGGTCTTGCGTTCCACCCACACACCGTCATCCTGAGGTGTCCGGCGCGGCCGGGCCTCGAAGGATGCTCGTCCGGGAGCGGGGAATGGCGGCGTTCGTCTACATGCTCCACTGCGCCGACGGCTCCAATTATATCGGCTCGACCAGCGGTCCGCTGGAAAAGCGGCTCGCCGAGCATCAGGACGGGAGCTATCGCGGATATACATTCCGTCGCCGGCCCGTCGCGCTGGTCTGGTCGGAAGCGTTCGAGCGCATCACGGATGCCATCTCGGCCGAACGGCAGATCAAGGGCTGGAGTCGGATCAAGAAGGACGCCCTCGTCCGTGGCGATTGGGACACGATCCGTGGCGCCGCGCGGGGGCCGTCTGTGCGGGAAGGATGGTCGTCGTCACTGTCGGCCCCTCCCACCCGTTGCCCTCTTGCCCCTTATCGCGTAAAAGCCCGCGCTCGCCCGAGCCTGTGAATGGCAGGGCCTTCAGGAGATCAGCACATGGGCTACAAGGTCGCCATCGTCGGTGCCACGGGTAATGTGGGCCGCGAAATGCTCGACATCCTCTCCGAGCGGGGCTTTCCCGCCGACGAGGTGGTCGCGCTCGCCTCTCGCCGCTCCGTCGGCACCGAGGTTTCGTTCGGCGACAAGACCATTAAGTGCAAAGCCCTGGAGAATTACGATTTTTCCGACACCGACATCTGCCTGATGTCGGCCGGCGGCGAGGTGTCCAAGGAATGGTCGCCCAAGATCGGCCGTCAGGGCTGCGTGGTGATCGATAATTCCTCCGCCTTCCGTTACGATAGCGACGTGCCGCTGATCGTGCCGGAAGTGAACGCCGACGCCGTCGCCGGCTTCACCAAGAAGAACATCATCGCCAACCCGAACTGCTCGACCGCCCAGCTCGTCGTGGCGCTGAAGCCGCTGCACGACAAGGCGACGATCAAGCGCGTCGTCGTGGCGACCTATCAGTCCGTCTCCGGCGCCGGCAAGGACGCCATGGACGAACTGTTCGCCCAGACCCGCGCCGTGTTCGTCTCCGATCCGGTGGAAGCCAAGAAGTTCCCCAAGCGCATCGCCTTCAACGTCATTCCTCACATCGACGTCTTCATGGAAGACGGCTACACGAAGGAAGAGTGGAAGGTGATGGCCGAGACGAAGAAGATTCTCGACCCGAAGATCAAGCTCACCTGCACCGCCGTGCGCGTGCCGGTGTTCATCTCCCATTCGGAAGCCGTGAACGTCGAGTTCGAGAATCCGATCAGCGTCGAGGAAGCGACCGAAACCCTGCGCAACGCGCCGGGCGTGCTGGTCGTCGACAAGCGCGAGCCGGGTGGCTACATCACGCCGTATGAAGCGGCCGGCGAGGACGCCACCTATGTCTCACGCATCCGCGAGGACGCGACGGTGGAGAACGGCCTCTCCTTCTGGTGCGTGTCGGACAATCTGCGCAAGGGCGCGGCGCTGAACGCGGTGCAGATCGCCGAAGTGCTGGTCAACCGCAAGCTGATCCAGCCGAAGGCGCAGAAGGCGGCCTGACGTCCACACACGGCCCGCACGGGGTTGTGAAACGATCCGACGGCCGCCTTAGGGCGGCCGTTGCCGTTTGTAGTGCCCTGCGTCACCATTCCGCCGAACTCCCCCGCCACCAGTCGCACACCCCAGCGGCTCCGGAGAGGCCCGACGTGATTCAGCGACTTCTGGCGATCTTCGTCGTCCTCACCGCACTCACTGGCGGCGCCACTGCACACCCGCATGTCTGGGTCGAGGTGCAGTCGGAACTCGACTACGCGCCCGATGGCCGGCTCACCGGCGTGCGCCACCACTGGAAGTTCGACGAGGCGTTTTCGACCTATGCGCTGCAAGGGCTGGAAACCACGCCCGATGGCAAGCCGAGCGAGAAGACGCTGAAGGAACTGGCGCAGGTGAACATCGACTCCCTGCACGAGTTCGATTTCTTCACCTATGCCAAGCGCGGCAAGCAGGACATCAAGTTCCTGCCGCCAAAGGACTATTCCCTCACCTATGACGGCACCGCGCTCACCCTGCACTTCACCCTGCCCTTCGCCGATCCGCCGGCGAAGAAGGGCGAAATGTCGCTCGATGTCTATGATCCCACCTATTTCGTCGCCTTCCAGCTCGCCGATGATGACCCGGTGAAGCTCGCCGGCGACGCCGGCAGTTGCGCGCTCACCCTGCACCGCCCCGACCCGGCGGCGACGGGAAGCTCGACCACGCTGTCGGAAGGCTTCTTCAACGCCCTCACCTCCGCCAGCCAGTTCGGCTCGCAATTCGCCAACCGCGTGACGGTGAAGTGCTCGTGAAACGTCGGCTCGCCCTGCTGGCGCTGACGCTCAGTGCCTGCGCGCTGATGCTGCACCCCGCTTTTGCCCAGAGCCCGTTCGGCGTCGGCGCGCCGGCGGCACCGGAGGCCGGCGGCCTTGCCGGCTTCATCCTCGCCAAGCAGGCGGAATTCTACCGGTTGCTCACCTCCGCCGTGCGCGCCTCCAAGCAGGATGGCCATGCGGTGCTGCTGCTCGGCGGCATTTCCTTCGCCTATGGCGTGTTCCACGCCGCCGGCCCCGGCCATGGCAAGGCGGTGATCTCCTCCTATCTGCTGGCTAATGAGGCGACGCTGAAGCGTGGCGTCGGCCTCGCCTTTGCCAGCGCGCTGGCGCAGGCCCTCACCGCCATCGCCGTCGCCGGCCTGCTCGCCGCCCTCCTCGGCGCCACCGCCGCGACGATGAGCCGGACGGTAAGCTTCATCGAACTCGCCGCCTATGGCCTCATCGTCCTCCTCGGCCTGCGCCTCGCGTGGATCAAGGGCCGCGCGCTCATGGCCGCCTGGCGCGGTACGCCCGCCCATGTCCATGGGCCGGATTGCGGCTGCGGCGACGGCCACGCCCATATGCCCGCACCTGAGGATTTGCCGCGCGGGAGCGGCTGGCGCGACTGGTGGGGCGCGGTGCTGTCGGTTGGGCTGCGGCCCTGCTCGGGTGCCATTCTCGTGCTGGTCTTCGCGCTGGCGCAGGGCATCTTCTGGGTCGGCGCCGCCTCGGCCCTGCTCATGGGCATCGGCACGGCGCTCACCGTCAGCGCCATCGCCGCGCTGGCGGTCTTCGCCAAGCATGCGGCGGTGCGCCTTGCCGCCAACCGTTCCGGCTCGGCGGCGACGGTGGCCTTACGCGGCGTGGAACTGCTCGCCGCGCTGATGCTGGTCGCCTTCGGGCTGGCCCTGTTTTTCGGCTTTATGGCGACGGAGCGGCTGACGCTCGGATAGGGCCTCACTCCTTCAGATAGTCGAACGCCACCTTGCCGAGGCCGAGGGTGAGGTCGGTGCGGAAATGCGCCGCCGAGAGCACTTCCAACACCGGCAGCCTGGCGACATCGGCCAGCGCATGCGGAAACAGGCCAAGCGCCGCCGGGCCGGTCCACGCCTCATAGACCGTGATGTCTTCGAGATAATACTCGACCAGTTCGCACACCCGCGTCGTGCCGTCGACATGGGGGATGATCTTCAGCACCCAGTTCGGCCCCAGAAGCGAGGCGTGCAGCGCCGCTTTGTCCAGCGCCTGATATTTATAGCCCATGGTGGCGGAAGCGACGAGCACGCTGCCATAGTTGAGCGTGCCGACCAGCGTGTCGCTCTCCACCTTCAGGCTCGGGCGGGCCAGCTTCTTGGGAAAGCCCCACAGCTCGCGCCCGCCAGCGATCGGCGCCTCGTCGTCGAGATACATGGAGTGGACATAGCCGCCCTTGACGCCGTTCAGCTCGACCGGGATCACCTGCCCGGTCTCGGTGTAGTCGCCGAAGCCGGTCGAATCCGGCATGCGGATGAACTCATATTTGACGATCGGTTCGACCACTTTCAGCGGCTCGGGCACCACCTTTTCCAGCGCCGCCGGATCGGTGCGGTAGGTGATGACGAAGAATTCACGGTTGAAGAACTGGTACGGCCCCTTGGGAAAGGCCGGGCTGGTGAGCGGCATGGAATAGGCGGTGCGGCGAACGTCGTCGATCTTCATGCGGGGCAACTCCTGCGATGACCGAGCCTAGCCGATTTGCCGCCCGAGGGGCGAGAAGGGTCGAGGCGGTCCTCGGCCCTAACGAAGGCTGGCTAACCCACGCAGACCACAGCATCGCGAAGCTCAGAAGACGATGAGGCCGGCCGCGCCGCTTTCGGTGCCGATGCCGAGCGCGCCGCCATCCCCGCGCCAGGCCAGCGCGGTCACCGGCGCGCCATCGGGCGCGCGCAGCAGGATTTCGGCGCCATCGGAAATGCGCACCATCAGCACCAGCCCGTCTTCATAGCCGCAGGCGACCACCTCGTCGCGGGGATGGGCGGCGACGGTGGAGACGCGCACATCGCGCGGCGCGAGCATGGAAGGCTGCTTGCCCATCGGCCCTTCCTTGCTGGCGAAGGGCCAGAGGATCGCCTCGCTGGAACCGGACGTCGCGAGAAACTTGCCGCCGGCGGTGAACGCCATGGACGTGACACGCGAGGGATAGCCCGACATGCGCATATGCCCGCCATCGGCGAGCCGCCAGCCATGCAGCGCCGCTTCCTGCATGGTGGTCACCACGAACCGCATGTCCGGGCTCCACAGCACGCCGCGATGCGAGCCCTTCCATTCCAGGAATTCGGGCTTGGCCTGGGCGTTGGGGAACCAGAGCGAGACGCCGCCATAATGCGCGACGGCCAGCCGCGTGCCCTTCGGCGCGAAGGCGAGGCCGCCGACGGTGGAGGGGAAATCGTGCGATTTGCGCTCGCCCTTCACGGGCAGGAAATGCGCGGTCTTGCCGGCCGAGAAAGCGACGGCCCCGTCGGCCCCGGCGGCGACCTGGTCGATCCAGCGGCCCTTCTGCTCGAACAGCGGCTGCATCGTGCCGTCGGCGGTGGTCGCCACCACCCGCCCGTCATCGCCACCGGTGAGGAGGCGCCTGTCGTCGCCGGCGACCGAGAGAACCGCGCCCTTATGCGCCTCTACCCGCGTCTCCTTCTCGTCCACCAGCACGATCTCGCCCTCGCCCAGCACGAAACCAGCGGTGGTGCCGAGAAAGCGCAGGCCGACGACCGCGCCGCCGAGAGAGAGCGGGCGCAGTTTGGAGGTGAGCGAGGAGGGCGTGGAGGACTGGGAGGTCATGGGCTCGACGGCTTCTTGGCGGGGAATGTCGGGTTAGCCCAATTCGCGGCCGGCGTCACGACGGAACTCCCCCGCCCGCATCATCCCGGAACGGCCGTCAGGCCGTATCCGGGATCGTTGGCGGGACGCAGAGGGCTCGCGGCTCTACGCCACGCAGCTGAGAAAGCCCTTTTCCAGCGCCGCGGCGTCCAGTTGCCGACCGATAAAGACGATGCGGCTCACCTTCGCCTCGTCCGCGCGCCAGGGGCGCTGGTGGTCGCCGTCGAGGATCATGTGCACGCCCTGGAACACGAAGCGGTCGGCGTCGTCCTTGAAGGCGAGAATGCCCTTCGAGCGCAGGATGTTGATGCCCTCGCGCTGGGTCAGTTCCTGAATCCACGGGAAGAACTTGTCCGGGTCCAGCGGTTTGTCGGTGGCGAAGGAATAGGACCGCATGTCCTCGTCGTGGAAGTGGCGGTGGCCGCCTTCCAGAAAGTCCGGGTCGATGGCGGTGATGCGGTCGAGGTCGAACGCCCCCTGCCCCAGCACCTTGTCGATGGCGATCTCGGAACGCTGGGTGTGGTGGATGCGGGCGAAGGGGTTGATGGCGCGGATGCGCATCTCCACGTCCTTCAGCTCGGTCTCCGTTACCAGATCGGTCTTGTTGAGCAGGATCACGTCGGCGAAGGCGATCTGGCTCTTGGCCTCGGGCGCGTCCTTCAGCCGGTCCTTCAGCCATTTGGCGTCGGCCACCGTCACCACCGCGTCGAGCGCCGTCTTGGCCCCCACCGTCTCGTCGACGAAGAAGGTCTGGGCGACGGGGGCCGGGTCGGCGAGGCCGGTGGTTTCGATGATGATGCCGTCAAAGTCGTTCTTGCGGCGCAGCAGACCGTCGATGATGCGGATCAGGTCGCCGCGCACGGTGCAGCAGATGCAGCCGTTGTTCATCTCGAACACTTCCTCATCGGCGCCGACCACGAGATCGTTGTCGATGCCGATCTCGCCGAATTCGTTGACGACGACGGCGAATTTCTTGCCGTGCGGCTCGGAGAGAATGCGGTTGAGCAGCGTGGTCTTGCCGGCGCCGAGATAGCCGGTGAGCACGGTGACAGGGATTTTGGACGAAGCCGCTTCGGGCATGGTGAACTCCAGTGGTCGTCTCAAATGCGTCATCCCGGACGCCGCAGTGCGGCGAACCGGGATCGCGTGTTCCGTTCAGATGTCCCGCCGCTCCCGGTCCGGCCAGCGGCCGGCCGGGATGCGGGGTCCCCGCGTCAGCTCGACAGGGCCGAGGAGAGCTGGGTGATGTTGTTTTTCATCATGTCGATGTAGGTGCTCGCCGGGCCCTTGTCATCGGAGAGCGCATCGGAAAACAGCTCGCCGCCGATCTTCGCCTGGGTCTCCTTGGCGATGCGCTTCACGAGGCGCGGATCGGAGATGTTCTCCATGAACACAGCCGGAATGTTCTCGGCCTTGATCTGGCGGATGATGCGGGCAACGTCCTTGGCGGAAGCCTCCGACTCCGTGGAGACGCCCTGCGGCGCGATGAACTCGATGCCATAGGCGGCGCCGAAATAGCCGAACGCATCATGCGAGGTGATGATGCGGCGCCGGCTTTCCGGGATCGCCGCCATCGCCGCCTTCACTTCCGCGTCCAGCGCCTCCAGCTTGGCGGTGTAGGCGCTCGCATTCGCCTCATACGCCGCCTTGCCGGCGGGATCGGCGGCGACCAGCGCGTCGCGAATATTGGCCACATAGATCTCCGCATTGGCCACCGACTGCCAGGCATGCGGGTCGATGCCGCCATGGTCGTGGTCATGCTCGCCCTTCTTGGCGTGGTCATGATCCTTGTGGCCCGGCGCGGCGTGGTCGTCCTCATCCTCATCCGCCATTTCGCGCGGGGTGATGCCCTTGGTGGCGACGACGATCTCCGCCTTGGTGCCGGAGGCCTTCACCAGCCGGTCGATCCAGCCTTCGAAACCGAGGCCATTGACGAAGACGATCTGCGCCGCCGCCACCTTCTTGGCGTCGGCCGGCGCCGGCTGGAACACATGAGCGTCGCCATTGGGGCCGACGAGGGTGGTGACGGCGACACGGTCGCCGCCCACTTCCTTCACCAGGTCGCCGAGGATGGAGAAGGAGGCGACGACGGGGATCTTCGGTGCGGCGTCCTGCGCGGCAGCGGGGAGCGCGAGCGGGAGGGAAAGGCCGAGCGCGAGCGCGCCGGCAACAGCAAGGCGGCGGGTGAGCATGGGGGGCTCCTTCAGGCTTCGAGATGGCGTTGCGGCAGGAAGCGGGGCAGAAGCCCGCCCACCGGCCCGAACAGCACCGACAGCGCATAGGCGCCACCGGCGACGAGGATGATGGCGGGCCCGGAGGGCACGCCGGAATGATAGGACACCAGCAGCCCCAGCACGCCGGAGCCGCAGGCGATCAGCACCGAAACACCGACCAGCGCCGTCAGTTCGCGGGTCCAGAACCGGCCGGCGGCGGCCGGCAGCATCATAAGCCCGACCGCGAGCAGCGTGCCGAGCGCGTGGAAGCCGCCGACGAGATTCATCACCACCAGCGCCAGGAAGATGAGATGGGTCGGCGCCCCCGCCCGGCTCACCGAGCGCAGGAAGCCGGGATCGACGCTCTCCAGCACCAGCGGACGCCAGGCCAGCGCCAGCGCCACCAATGTGAAGCTAGAAATCGAGACGATGAGCAGCAGCGTCGCGTCATCGAGCGCCAGCACCGTGCCGAACAGCACATGCAGCAAATCGACATTCGAGCCGCGCAGTGACACCAGAAGCACGCCCAGCGCCAGCGAGATGAGGTAGAAGGCGGCCAGCGCCGCGTCCTCCTTCATCTGCGTCGCCCGCGCCACCGCGCCGGCGCCCAGCGCCACCGCGAATCCCGCCACCAGCCCGCCCACGGTCATGGCGAACAGGTTCAGCCCGGCAGCGAGAAAGCCGACTGCCGCGCCGGGCAGGATGGCATGGGCCATGGCGTCGCCGGCGAGACTCATGCGACGCAGCATCATCAGCACGCCGATCGGGCCGGCACCGATGCCGAGCGCGAGCACGCCGACCAGCGCGCGGCGCATGAAATCGAATTCGGCAAAGGGAGCGATGAGCAGATCGTAGATCACGCCGCCCTCCCCGCCGCCGTCGCCTTGAGGGATGGGGCGCAGGCCGGCGCGTCCTCGTCCCACGCCTCGCACATGCGTCGGGCCTCGGCGAGGTTGGCGGAGGTAAGCACCTCGCTGGTGGCGCCCCAGGCAACCGCCTCGCGGGCGAGCAGCAGCGTGCGGGGGAAATGCCCGCGCACCAGTTCGAAATCGTGCAGCACGGCGATGACGGTACGGCCTTCGCCGTTCCAGCGCTTCACCAGTGCGGTAAGATCGGTGATCGTGCCGGCGTCGAGCGCGGTGAAGGGCTCATCGAGCAGCAGCAGCCGCGCATCCTGCAGCAGCAGGCGGGCGAACAGCGCGCGCTGCATCTGCCCGCCCGACAGCGTGCCGATGGGACGCGCCTCGAAGCCTTCCAGCCCGACAGCGGCCAGCGCTTCCTCGATCCGCACCCGGTCGGCGCGGCTGATGCCGCCGAACAGGCCGGCGCGCCGCCACAGTCCCATGGAGACAAGGTCGTAGACATCGATGGGGAAGGAGCGGTCGACCTCCGCCGCCTGCGGCAGATAGGCGATGTCCCGCGCCGGAATATGGCCCTCGATGCGCCCGGTGAGCGGCGACAGCACGCCGGCAATGCCCTTGAGCAGGGTGGACTTGCCCGCGCCGTTCGGCCCGCAAATGGCGAGCAGGTCGCCCTGCGCCACCTCGCCGTCGAGATGGTGCACCGCCGGGTGGCGGTCATAGCCGAGAGTGAGATTGCGGAACGCCAGCACGCTTCCCATCACGCGCCCACCCCGATCACCGCCAGCGCCAAGGCCCACAGCACGGCCGCCAGCGGCAGCGCGATGGCGAGGCGCTGCAGGGCGGAGAGCCGCAGCAGCGAGAAGCCCGGCCGGGCCGGCGGGTGCCGCTCGCCCGCGGCATGGGAATGATGGCGGTGCAGATGCGCGCCGCCCTCCGGCGCATCGGAAGGGGCATGCGCATGGCCGTGATCGTGAGCATGATCATGCGCGTGGCCCGGAGAATGAGCGTGCCCGTGCCCGCCCGCGCCGGCCTTTCCACGTCCCTCCGGAGGGGCGGATGTGTGGGCGTGGTCGTGCAGGCGGATGGGGGCGACGGACATGCTCAAACTCCAGACGTGGAATTGATACTGTATATCGGCATCGCCCGTCCAGCGGAAAGATACACTATATCAAATCGTTGACGGTGCGTCAGCGCCGGCATCGTCCCCCGGCGGCCGTGCCCGTCGAATTGATGGGTCGACACGTCTCGACGGCGCGCCCGCAGCGACCTATGAGAGGGCGCCTTTCTGCCTGCCGGCCTTGCCGGCCTGTCGACCTGGAGCCGTTGGAGCCCATTCATGGATATTTCGCGCATTTCGGTCGGGCCCAACCCGCCTGACGAAGTCCACGCCATCATCGAAATCCCCGCCGGCGGCGCGCCGGTGAAGTACGAGATCGACAAGGAATCGGGCGCGCTGTTCGTCGACCGCTTCCTGCACACGCCGATGTTCTATCCCGGCAATTACGGCTTCGTGCCGAACACGCTCGGCGATGACGGCGACCCGATCGACGTGATCGTGCTCTCGCCTATCCCGCTGCTGGCCGGCTGCGTCATCGCCTGCCGCCCGGTCGGCGTGCTGATGATGACCGACGAGAAGGGCGGCGACGAGAAGATCCTCGCCGTGCCCGCGGACTCGGTCTACCCGTACCACTCAAAGATCAAGACCTATGCCGACCTGCCGGAGCTGGTCATCGAGCAGATCGGCCACTTCTTCACCCATTACAAGGATCTGGAGAAGGGCAAGAAGGTCACGGTCGCCGGCTGGGAAGGTCCCGAGCGCGCCCGCGAGCTGATCCTCAAGGCGATCGCCGCCTATAAGTGAGCGACGCGCCGTCCGGTGCATGAGAATACGAAAGGCCCGGCTTTGTCCGGGCCTTTTTGCTGTCAGGCCCCCGCCGCTTCCGAACCGTCGACGAACCCCATCTGCGCCAGCGCCCGCTGCACGCCGACGGTGAGCGTCACGCCCTCGCGGGCCGCGCGTTCGCGGTTCACCAGCCGGCGCGTGCCCGGCAGCCGCGCGCCCGGCTCGCTCTCGATGGCGAGCGCGAGGCGTTCGAGATGGTCGAGATAGGCGTCGCCCGCCAGCAGGCCGGGATTGATGGCGATCACCACATGGCCGACCGAGGCCGGCGGCCCCTCGCCGGTAAAGAACGTCGGCGCATCGAAGGAGAAGGTCGAAGCGGTGAGCGCCGCCGCCATCACCTCGACGACAAAAGCGAGCGCGGTGCCCTTGGCCTCGCCCATCGGCACCATGGTGCCGGCAAGCCCCGCCTTGGCATTGGTGGTCGGGTTGCCTTCCCTGTCGAAGGCCCAGCCCGGGGGAATCGCGTCCTCGCCGCGCTGTACGGCGGCGAGCAGATTGCCGCGCGCCACCTTGGCGACGGAGAGGTCCACCACCGCCGGCGCCCTTCCCTTCAGCGGCGTGGCGAAGGCGATGGGGTTGGTGCCGAACACCGGCCGCTTCCCGCCCCAGGGGGCGATGGAGGCGGAGGCGTTGGAGAAGGCGAGGCCAACCAGGCCCTCATTCGCCAGCGTCTCCACCGGCTGGCCGGCGACGCCGAAATGGCTGGAACGCCGCACCGCCATCAGCGCCACCCCGCTCGCCCGCGCCATCGCCGCCAGTTCAGGCAGGGCATGGGCAAGGGCGGGATAGGCAAAGCCGTTGCCGGCATCCACCGCCAGCACTGCCGGGGCGACGGGCCGCATGCGCGGCACCGCATGACCGTCGATCTTGCCGGCGGCCACCATGGCGCTGTAGCTCGGCAGCCGGGTCAGGCCGTGGGTGGCGAGCCCGTCCGCCTCCGCGCGCACCAGCGCATCGGCGGTCACTTCGGCATTGCCGGGGGCGGTGCCGAAGCGCTCCAGCACCCGCGCCGCATAGGCGCGGGCAGCGTCAAGCGAGAGGGGGCGGGAATGGAACGCCGCCCGTGCGACCGAGCCTTCCATCAGCGGGCCACCCCGCCGCGCGCCCCCGCCGGCAGCCGCGACAGATCGAAACGATGGACATCGCCGAGCAGTTCGACAAAGGCGCGCGCACCGTAAAGCGCGCAGACCTCGCCCTTCTCAAGGCTCGCCTCGGTGGCATCGCCCATCGCGCCGGTGGGCTGGATATCCTGCGCCATCCAGCCGAAGCCCGCCGGCGAGCCGGCGCGCAGAAAGGCGAATTCCTGCTCCATGGCGAGCGTGACAGGGGGAAAGTCGCGCACCTCGTCCGCGCGCACCGTGTCGGGCCGGAAGGCCAACATCAGCGAGGTCTCCACCCCGCCGGCATGGATGCCGTGCTGGCGTTCCTGCGCGGTGAACAGGCCCTCGGGATAGCCGAAGCGATGCCAGGAGACCATGACCGCCAGCATGCCGAGCCGCGCCCGCAGCTCGCGCGCGACGATGTCGAGGATCGGCACATTGCCCCCATGCGAGTTGACGATCACCAGCTTGCGCACCCCGGCGCGATGGACGCTCTCGCCGATCTCGGTCCAGGCGCGGATCACCGTCTCGGCCGACAGCGTCAGCGTACCGGGAAAATCGAGATGCTCGTTCGACTTGCCGATGGCCTGCATCGGCAGGAACAGGGCGGGGATATCGTCCGGCAGCAGCCGCGCCACTTCCTTGAGATAGCCCTCGCCGATGAAGGCGTCGACGCCCACCGGCAGATGCGGCCCGTGCTGTTCCACCGCCGCCACCGGCAGCACGGCGATCCAGTTCTCCGTGTCGCCCTGGGCGAAATCGGTCCAGCTGAGTTCGGTCCAGAAGCGTTTGGGGGGCATGGCACGGCTCCGGTCGTTGCTGGCGGCGTTCTAGGCTCAATCCTGCCGGGCCGCCAGCGCCTCGATTTCCACCTTGAACGCCGGCCGGGCGAAGCCGGAGACGATCATCAGCGTCGAAGCCGGCGGCGGGGAAGCGATGAAGCGGTCGCGCGCCACCATGTAGCCGGCGAGATACGCCCGGTCGGTGACATAGGCGTTGAGCCGCACAATATCGGCGCGCCCCATGCCGGCCTCGGTGAGGCAGGCCTCGATGGCGGCGAAGCACAGCGCGGCCTGTTCTTCCACGCCCTCGGGAATGGCGTCGTCCGGGGTGATGCCGAGCTGGCCGGAGACCAGCAGCAGCCGGGCGCCGGCGGGGATTTCCACCGCGTGGCTGTAGCGGGCGAAGGGGGCGCGGATGGCGGGCGGCACGAGATGGCGAAGCATGGGGGGTTCTCCGTTCCGCCGGGCCGAAGGCGGGCAATGCTGCGCATGCACAGTTCTCTCGCGACAGCATATGTGCATGGCGATTAAGCTAGCCTATCATGAGGGCATGGGTTCCGTCACGCACCGCCCTTCTTAGCCCGGATGGAGATTTCGATGCGCCCGCGTCTGCCGCGCTTGCGTTCCCTCTTCGCTCTCGCCGCGCTGGGTGCGCTGGCCCTGGCCACTCTGCTCACGGCCGCGCCGGCCCGCGCGGCGGACAAGGTGACCTTCGGCACCAATTGGGTCGCCCAGGCCGAGCATGGCGGCTTCTACCAGGCGGTGGCCGACGGCACCTACGCGAAATACGGGCTCGACGTCACCATCATGCCGGGCGGCCCGCAGGCCAATAACCGGCTGCTGCTGCCGGTGGGCAAGATCGATTTCTACATGGGCGCCAACATGCTGCAGGCGATCTCCTCGGTGGTGGAGAACATCCCCACCGAAGTCGTCGCCGCCCTGTTCCAGAAGGACCCGCAGGTCCTCATCGCCCATCCCGACGTGACCCAGTTCGAGCAGCTGAAGACCCGGACGCTGTTCATCTCCAAGGAAGGGCTGGCGAGCTACTACCAGTGGCTGATCGCCGATTACGGCTTCAGCGAGAGCCAGGTGAAGCCCTACACCTTCAATGCCGCGCCGTTCCTCGTCGACAAGAACAGCGCCATGCAGGGCTACATCACCTCCGAGCCTTATGCGGTGGAACAGCAGGGCGGCTTCAAGCCGAGCCTGTTCCTGCTCGCCGATTACGGCTTCGAGACCTACGCCACCACCATCGAGACCCGCACCGAGCTGGTGAAGCAGAATCCCGACCTCGTGCAGCGCTTCGTCGATGCCTCGATCATCGGCTGGTACAATTATCTCTATGGCGACAATGCCAAGGCCAATGCCCTGATCAAGCAGGACAATCCGGAGATGACCGACGCCATGATCGCCTTCTCCATCGCCAAGCTGAAGGAATATGGCATCGTCGATTCCGGCGACACCACCACGCTCGGCATCGGCGCGATGAGCGATGCGCGGATGAAGGCGTTCTACGACAAGATGGTAAAGGCCAAGGTGCTGGCGCCGGGCATCGATTACGCCAAGTCCTACACGCTGCAATTCGTCAACAAGGGCGTCGGCAAGGAGCTGGCGCCGAAATGAGGCGTGGTTTTCCCTTCACGCGCCGGGCGGGCCGGGCATGAACGCGCACCTGTCGGAGCTCGCGCCGCGCCCGGCCATTGATGGCGCGCCGTTGCTGCGCCTGTCCGGCGTCGGCAAGCGCTTCGGCAACGGCGTCACCGCGCTGGAGGGGCTGGATATGGAGGTGCGCGCGGGCGAGTTCGTCTCGCTGCTCGGCCCCTCCGGCTGCGGCAAGTCGACCGCACTGCGGCTCGTCGCCGGCCTCGCCGAGCCGAGCGAGGGCCGGCTCGACTGGGACGCGGATGAAAAGGCCCGGCGCGCGCAGGACCGCCACGCCATTGGCTTCGTGTTTCAGGAACCGACGCTGATGCCCTGGGCCAGCGTGTTCGGCAATGTGCATCTGCCGCTGAAACTCGCCGGGGTCGGCCGGCGCGAGGCCGAGCCCGCCATCATGGAGGCGCTGGAGCTGGTCGGCCTCGCCGCCTTTCGCGACGCCTATCCGCGCGAGCTTTCCGGCGGCATGAAGATGCGCGTTTCCATCGCCCGCGCGCTCGTCACCAAGCCGCGCCTGCTCTTGATGGACGAGCCCTTCGCCGCGCTGGACGAGATCACCCGCTTCAAGCTCAACAATGATCTGCTGGAGGTGTGGCGGCGCCTCGACTGCACCATCGTCTTCGTCACCCATTCCGTGTTCGAATCGGTCTATCTCTCCTCGCGCATATTGGTGTTCCGGGCGCGTCCCGGCCGCGTCTCGGCGGAACTGACCATCGCCCCGGACCAGCCGCGCGACGAGGCCTTCCGCACCTCGCCGGAATATGCGGCGCTGTGCCGCGAAACCTCCCTCGCCCTCGCCCGGGCGATGGACGCGCGCTAGCGGGGGCGGGCATGGCCACCTCGCCGCTGCGCTGGCTTCTCCCCCTCGGCGTGCTGGCGGCGCTCATCCTCGGCTGGGAAGCGGTGGTGAAGCTCAACAACCTGCCGCCCTATGTGCTGCCGGCCCCGGACGCGGTGCTGGCGACGCTGGTCAAGGACCGCGCGGTGCTGTTCGCCTCCATGCTGGTGACGCTGCAAACCACCCTGGTCGCGCTGGCACTGGCCGTGGTCGGCGGCGTCGCCTTGGCGCTATTGTTCGCCAGCGCCCGCATCGTCGAATTCTCGCTGTTCCCCATCGCCGTCATTCTGCAGGTGACGCCGGTCATCGCCGTGGCGCCGCTGATGCTGATCTATCTCTCCACCGATGCGGCCGTGCTGGTCTGCGCCTGGATCGTCGCCTTCTTCCCGGTTCTGTCCAACACCACGCTGGGGCTGAACTCGGTCGACCCGAACCTGCGCGACCTGTTCCGCCTCTCCGGCGCCTCGCGCTGGCAGACCTTGGCGCAGCTCAAACTGCCCACCGCCCTGCCCTATTTCCTCGGGGGGCTGCGCATTGCCGGCGGGCTGGCGCTCATCGGGGCGGTGGTCGGCGAAATCGCCGCCGGCTCGGCCGGGCAAGGGTCGGGCCTCGCCTTCCGCATCGTCGAATCCGCCTACCGGCTCAACATTCCGCGCCTGTTCGCGGCGCTGCTGCTCATCTCGCTCACCGGCATCCTCATCTATGCCGCGCTGAGCCTGCTGTCCTGGCTGGTGCTGCGGCGCTGGCACGAGAGCGAACTGGGTGGCCGGACGTGACGCTCGACCTGAAAGCCCCACCCGCCGCCTTCGTGCTCGGTCACGCGCGGGTGCCCGCCTGCCTCGTCCCGGCTTTTGCCAGGCCGGCGGATGCGGAAGGGCTGGTGGCGCTCGACATCGCGGTGGAAGGGGCCCGCCTCGCCCGCCTCGCCCCGGCCGGCGCGCTGGTCGAGGCCGGGCCCCGGCTCGACCTCTCGGGCGGGCTGGTGCTGCCCGGCCTTGTCGACATCCACACCCATCTCGACAAGGGCTTCATCTGGAAGCGGGCGCCCAACCCCGACGGCAGTTTCGACGGCGCGGTGCAGGCGGTGAACACCGACCGCGCGGCGCATTGGAGCGAGGAGGACATAGGCCGGCGCTTCGATTTCGGCCTGCGCTGCGCCTATGCCCATGGCACGGTGGCGATCCGCACCCATCTCGATTCCGACGGCCCGCGCGCCGCCGGCGCCTGGCGGGTCTTCGCCCAGATGCGCGAGGCCTGGCGCGGGCGGATCGAGCTGCAGGCGGTCGGCCTCATCGCCATCGACCGCGTGCTCGACGATTCGGCCTTCATGCCGTTGCTGGATCTGGTCCGCGCCCATGGCGGCCGGCTCGGCGCCTACACCTATCTCACCCCCAACCTCGAATCCGGCCTTGCCCGGCTGTTCGACGCGGCCGAGCGCTTCGGCCTCGGGCTCGACCTCCATGTCGACGAACGCGACCGCGAGGGGCGCGGGCTGGACCTTCTGGCGCGCATGACGCTGGAGCGCCGCTTCGAGGGGCCGATCCTCGCCGGCCATTGCTGCGCGCTGGCGGTGAAGGGGGAGGACGAGATCGACCGCACGCTCGACCGCGTCGCGCTGGCCGGCATTGCCGTGGTCTCGCTGCCCATGTGCAATCTCTATTTGCAGGACCGCCAGCCCGGCCGCACCCCGCGCTGGCGCGGCGTCACCCTGCTGCAGGAAATGAGGGCGCGCGGCATTCCTGTCATGGTGGCGAGCGACAATGCGCGCGATCCCTTCTACGCCTATGGCGATCTCGATCTTGTCGAGGTGTACCGCGAGGCCGCCCGCATCGCCCATCTCGACCATCCCCATGGCGACGGGCCGGCGCTCATCACCCGCGCCCCGGCGGCGCATATGGGCGTGGCGGCCGGCACGCTGGCCGAGGGAGCGCCCGCCGATCTCTCGCTCTTTCCCGCGCGCAGCCTCAATGAATGGCTCGCCCGCCCGCTGGCGGGGCGCACCGTGCTCAGGACGGGCCGCGCCATCGACACCACGCCACCCGATTATGCCGAGCTGGACGATCTGATGGAGCGCCCGCGTGACCTATGACATCGCCGCCCTCAAGGCCCGGCTGGCGGGCATCCGGCTTGAGGACAATCCAGCCGTGCTGCGGCAGAAGAGCCGCGATTTCTACTGGTACTCGCCAACGCTGAAGCGCCAGTTCGACGGGGTGGTCGGCGACATCCTCGCCGCCCCCGTCAGCGAGGAGGAGGTGCTGCGCGTCCTCGCCGCCTGCTTCGACCTCGGCATACCCGTCACCCCGCGCGGCACGGGCACCGGCAATTACGGCCAGGCCATGCCCCTGGCGGGCGGGCTGGTGCTCGATCTCTCCGGCCTCGACAAGGTGCTCGACATCGCCCCCGGCCGGGTGCGGGCGCAGGCCGGCGCCCTGCTGGCGGACATCGACGCCGCATGCGCGGCGAGCGGGCAGGAACTGCGCCTGCACCCCTCCACCTACCGCACCGCCTCGCTGGGCGGCTTCATCGCCGGCGGCTCCGGCGGGGTCGGCTCCATCAGCTGGGGCGGGCTGCGCGACCTCGGCAACATCCTTTCGCTCCGCCTCGCCACGATGGAGGCGAGCCCGCGCCTGCTCACCCTGACCGGCGAGGAGGTGCAGAAGGTCGCCCACGCCTATGGCACCAACGGCATCATTCTCGACATCGAGATGCCGCTCGCGCCCGCCTATGACTGGACCGAGGCAATTGTCGGCTTTGCGGATTTCAACGAGGCCGCTGCCTATGCCAACGCGCTGGGTGAACAGGACGCGTTGCTGAAGAAGCTCGTCTCCGTCATCGCCGCGCCCATCCCGCAGATGAGCTTCCTTCGCCATCGCCCCTTCCTGCCGGACGGCCGGCACATCGTGCTGGTGATGCTGGCGCCGATGGGCCGCGCGGCGTTCGAGAGCTTCACCGCCCGATGGGGCGGGGAAATGCTGTTCCGTTCCGATCTGCTGTCGCCGGAGGAGCGGAAGGGCCTGCCGCCGCTCTACGAACTCGCCTGGAACCACACGACGCTGCGCGCGCTGCGGGTCGATCCCGCCATCACCTATCTGCAGACGCTCTATCCCTTTCCGGACCAGCTGGCGCTGGTGGCGAAGGTGCATGCCCTTCTGGGCGAGGAAGTGCCGGCGCATCTCGAATTCGTGCGCTTCGACGGCAAGGTCACCTGCTTCGGCCTGCCGCTGGTACGCTTTGCCTCCGAGGAGCGGCTTGAGGAAATCGTCGCCCTGCATGAAGAGCTCGGCATCCCGGTGTTCAACCCGCACCGCTACACGCTGGAAGAAGGCGGCATGAAGCAGACCGACCCGGCGCAGCTCGCCTTCAAGCGCCAGGCGGACCCGCGCGGCCTGCTCAACCCCGGCAAGATGATCGCCTGGGAGAATCCCGACTTCGACTTTGCCACCGGCCGCACCTATCTGTTTCCCGGGCTGGAAGGCCGAGCCACGGGGGAGGCCAGCTGATGCGCGCGCTTGTCGTCTATTGCCACCCGGTTGCGGAGAGCTTCACCGCCGGCGTCCGCGACGCGGTGATCCGGGGCCTGAAGGCCGCCGGCCATGAGGTCGACCTGCTCGATCTCTATGGCGAGGGCTTCGATCCGGTGATGGGCCGCGACGAGCGGCTCGCCTATCACGAACCCGGCCTCAACACCGCGCGCATCGCCGGTCATCTCGAACGGGTGAAGCAGGCGGACGCCCTCATCTTCGTCGCGCCCACCTGGTGGTACGGCCCGCCCGCCATGCTCAAGGGCTGGCTGGAACGGGTACTGGTGCCGCACGAAACCTTCGGCATGCCCAAGCCCTTTCGCTCGCTGGAACGCCGGCTGACCAATATCCGCGTGCTGGCGGCGGTGAGTTCGCTCGGCTCGCCCTGGTATTGGTGGCTGTGGATCGGCCAGCCCGGCCGGCGCATCCTGCTCGATGGCATTGGCGGCATCATCCACCCGCGGGCGCGCAAGCTATGGCTGGCGCTGCACAGCATGGATTCCGCCAGTGCCGAGCGCCGCGCCGCCTTCCTCGCCAAGGTCGAGGCCCGTTTCGCCCGGCTCTGACGCCGCGCGCCCGCTTTGCCGGGCGATCTTTCGCTGGCATCGGTGTTTGTGTCACGGCAATGCGTTATTTTCGCATTAGATAATGGTACCGTGGCGTGCATTAGATGGCAGGAACGCCCATGAAAGACGGCTTCGACAAGAAGATTGGCCAGCGGCTGCATCATGTGGCCCGGCTTCAGCGCGCGCTGGCGGCACGGCGTCTTCAGGATATCGGGCTGTTTCCCGGTCAGGAAACGGTGCTCAAGCTGCTCTGCGAAAGCGACGGCCGCACCATGAGCGAACTCGCCGCCGCGCTGAAGGTGCGCCCGCCGACCGCGTCGAAGACGGTCGGCCGCCTCTCCGCGCAAGGGCTGCTGGTGCGCCGCGCCTCCGAGGGCGATGCAAGGCTGGTGCGGGTGCATCTCACCGAGGAAGGCCGCCACCGCGCCGAGGCGATCGACGCCATTTCCGACTCCATCGAAGACACGATGATCGCCGGCCTCGACGGCAAGGACCGCAAGCGTTTCCGCAAGATGCTGCGCAAGATCGACCGCAACCTCTCCACCCAGCTCGGCGCCACGACGAGCGAGGCGGACGAGGACGCCGAGGACGCGGCCGAGGAAGAGACCGCCTGAACGCGAAAGGCGCCTTCCGCCGAATCGGGCTTGAAACCGGCCCGGCTTTGGTGAGGAATGTCGGCCCCTTTCCGCGCAGGAGTGCCCCATGTCCGGCCGCCCCGACCTTCTCCAGACCGGCCCGATGATGGGCATGATCGAGGCGCAGCTGAACGAGCACTTCACCGTTCACCGGCTCGACGCGCCGGACGCCGAGGCGACGCTGGCGGAAGTCGGTCCGCGCATCCGTGCGGTCGCCACTGGCGTCGGCTCCACCGGTGGCGGTGCCCGCCGGGTGACCGAGGCGCTGATGGCTCGTTTGCCGGCGCTGGAAATCGTCGCCAATTTCGGCGTCGGCTATGATTCCGTGGATGCCGAGGCCGCCGGCCGGCGCGGCGTGGTGGTCACCAACACCCCCGGCGTGCTCGACGACGAAGTGGCCGACCTCACCATCGGCCTGCTGCTCGCCACCATCCGCCAGATTCCCCAGGCCGAGCGTCATCTGCGCGAGGGCAAGTGGCCCTCCGGCGGCTTCCCCCTCACCGCCACCCTGCGCGACCGCACGCTCGGCATTGTCGGCATGGGCCGCATCGGCCGCGCCATCGCCCGCCGGCTGGAAGGCTTCGGCCGGCCCATCGCCTATCACAGCCGCCGCCCGGTCGCGGATGTGCCCTACACCCACTATCCCGAGCTCGTCGCGCTGGCGCGGGATGTCGACGCGCTCATCGTCATCGTGCCGGGCGGACCCGAAACCGACCGCATGATCAACGCCGAGGTGCTGGCCGCGCTCGGGCCGAAGGGCGTGCTGATCAATGTCGCGCGCGGCTCGGTGGTCGACGAGCCGGCGCTGGTGAAGGCGCTGGAAGAGGGCACCATCGCCGCCGCCGGGCTCGACGTGTTCGCCAACGAGCCGCATGTGCCGGAGGCGCTGATCGGCAGGGAAAATGTCGTGCTGCTGCCGCATGTCGCTTCCGCCACCCATGTCACGCGCAACGCCATGGGCCAGCTCGTGGTCGACAATCTCCTCGCCTGGGCGGCCGGCAAGCCGGTGCTGACGCCGGTGCCGGAGACGCCCGTGAAGCCGGCCGGCTGAGGGAGACGCGCATGCCGGCGCCCTGCCGCCCCGCCCGCTGCCGACCACAAATCGCCGCCGCGATCGCCGCCGGCGTGCTCGCGCTTCCCCTTGCCCTTGCCCACGCGGCCCCGGCGCGCGCGCAGGAGAGCGACATTCCCGCGCCAGCCACGCTCGCGGCCGAGTATCGGCTGACCAATGCGGATGGCGACCGGGTCTGTCTTCTCACCCTGTCCGAGAAACCACAGGGCCGGGCCCGCAGCCCGGCACGCTTCGAGGTCGCCCTCGACCGACAGGCCTGTGCCGGCACCATCCTGTTCAGCGTCGACATCGCTTCCTGGTCGCCCGGCCCCGGCAACGCCATCCGGCTGCAAGGACCGGACGGCGCGCTGGTGGCGGAGTTTACTGAAGGCGTCGGCGGCACCTGGGAGGCATTGCGCGAGGGCGATGGGGTGTATTTCCTCGTCAATCCGCGCCTCGCCGACCCCACCCTCCACGCCGCCGATCTGGTCGGCATGTGGGATATGGCCGAGCAGGCGGGCAAGCCGCGGTGCCGGCTTGAACTCACCAATGCGGAGGCCGGCGGCGGCACCTATCGCGCCCGGCTCGCCGCCGGCTGCCCGGCCCGGCTGGTGGCGCTGGCGCCGGATCGCTGGCGACTCGACGGCGGCAGCCTGGTGCTGCTCACCGCGCGCGGCGAGGGCCTGCGCTTCGCCGCGCAGGAAGATGGCGGCTGGGAGAAGGTGCCGCCCGACGAGGGAACGCCGCTGCTGCTGAGCCGTCCCTGAGCCGCACCGGTAGATGCGAGACTTTTGAACTATCTCCTGCTACATGCCGTAAAGGCAAGGCGGAGCTTCAACCGATGACAACCGAAACGTCCCCCCGTGGCTTCTCGCGCCGCGCGCTGCTGGCCGGCACCGCCGCGACGCTGGGAGCGCTCGCCGCCCCGCCGCTGGCGGCCCCGGCGCGGGCGCAGGCGCGCACCGATCGCCCCATCGAGGTTCTGGTGCTCGGCGCCGGCATGTCCGGCCTTACCGCCGCGCTCGCCCTGCAGCGGCGCGGCCACAAGGTGACGGTGATCGAACGGCAGGGACGCATCGGCGGCCGGCTGCTGTCGCTGCCGCTGGGCGACGGCATGTTCACCGAGGCGGGCGGCGGCCATTTCCGCTCCGACATGCCGCTGGTGCTCAACTATGTGCGCCATTTCAATCTGCCGCTGCTCAGCCTCAACGACGGGCTGCCGGTCTATATGGTCGACGGCAAGACGGCGAAATCGGCCGACATCACCAACTGGCCGTGGGACCTGACGGCGGAAGAGCGCAACGTCACCGTCTCCGCCAATCTCAACCGCTATCTGTTCCGCGCCGGGCTCGACACCAACACCGTGCTCAGCCCCGACTGGCCAGACCAGGACCTGCTCGACCGGCTCGACGACATCACGCTGGAAGACCTGCTGCGCCCGGTGGGCGCCTCGCCCGCCTTCCTCAAGCTGCTCGCCGCCAATGCCGGGCTGTTCACCCCCTACGCGCAGACGCTCAGCATCATTCCCGATCTGGCCTACCATTTCGGCGACCAGAACGTGTTCCGCATCCAGGGCGGCAATAACCGCCTGCCGATGGCGATGGCCAATGCTCTCGGCCGCACCAATATCGTGCTCGACGCGCAGGTGGTCCGCATCGACCAGACCGGCCCGCGCATTCGCGTCGGCACCAAGGACGGCAAGGAATTCACCGGCGACGCCATCGTCTCCACCATCCCCTTCAGCGTGATGGACGAGGTCGAGGTCACGCCCGCCTGGTCCGCCGGCAAGGCACGCATGTTCGCCGAGATGGAGTGGGACAAGACGGTCAAGGTCATCGTCAAGACGAAGGAACCCACTTGGCTCGCCCATAATGTGCGCGGGTGGCCGATGGCCGGCGGCGACCGGCCGTGGGAGCGCTTCATCGACATCACCGGCAATGAGCCCGGCGGCCATGGCAGCGGCTTCTTCTACCTCAATGGCGAGAATGCCGACCGCGTGCTCGCCGCCCCGCGCGAGGTGCGGGCGCAGCAGGTGGTGGACATCTTCCAGCAGGACCTGCCGGGCCTGCTCGGCGATGTCGTCAGCGTCAGCGATTTCGCCTGGAGCGAACAGCCCTGGATTCGCGGCTCCTTCGGCTCGACGCCCGTCGGCGGCGGCTGGATGGTGAAGGAATGGACCGCCCCGGAAGGGCGCATCCATTTCGCCGGCGATTTCACCACGCTGAAAACCGGCTGGGTCGAAGGCGCCATCGAATCCGGCCTGCGCGCCGCCCGGCAGATCGACCCGGAGGCCCGCCCGCTTTCCGGCGCGCGCTGACGGAGACGTCAGATCAGCCGCAGCCCGCGCAAGCTGGCGTGGCCGTCCTTGCCGACGATGATGTGGTCATGCACCTCGATGCCGAGCGGCTTGGCCACGTCGATGATGGTCTTGGTCATCTGGATGTCGGCATTGGACGGCGTGGGATCGCCACTCGGGTGGTTGTGCATCACAGCATGAGATCAACCAATGCATTGATTTATAACTCAAATATGAGATGATTTTTCTTACTGGGATATTTTATTGGGATATGAATGGCTCTGCACTATCTGCCCACATAGCCTGAAACGGCAACCCAGCACGCCCATTGCATGTACTGTCCTACACTCGCGTGGCTCGCAGCGGAAGGCGATGACCGTCGAGTTCAGGAGTGAGAGGCGGGATGGGATTTCCGTGACGGGTCCATGGCTGGGAGAGAGTCTTCCGGCGCCCGTCATGGAGGTTGATCCCCATGAATATCCAGGTTCTGGGTGCCGTTCGTGATGCCGGCGGCGGCTACAAGGTGGATGTCACACGCGGCGAGCGGGTCGGCCGCGTGTCGTCGGAATGGTTCTCACGGCCGAATGACGAGCGGTTCCTATCGCTCGGCGAACTGGCCGCGATGGTGCGGGGCCGGGCCGATCACAGCCGGTCGCGCCTTGTGGAGACGTCCCGCATCCATGTGGAGGCCAGCCGCTCCAATGCCGAGCGGCTGGCGTTGGTGCTCCCCGGGGCTGACGCGCCCGTCGAACCGAACCATTGGTCCTTCGGCCAGCTCGCGGCCCAGATCGGGGCACCGGCCGCCTATCTGCGCCAGCTTCCCGCCGCGCTGGCCGGCATCAATCTGCAATATGGCCTGACGGCGCACCGCGCCGAGCAGATCAAGACCTATGAGACCGCCAATGGCTGCGTCGAGCTGCGCGCTGTCACCGGCCCGGACTATGGCCGGATCTACGATCACGAACTGGTCGAGGCCGTGCAGCGCATCGCCGGCAACGGCACCGGCGACACCCGCTGGAAGGTGCCGGGCGTGCTCGACTGGTCGACGGGCGTCTATAATCCGCGTGTCGACATCACCAAGGATACGACGACGCTCTACGCCTCCGACCGCGACGTCTTCCTGTTCCTGGTCGACGATCTCAACCCGATCGAGGCCGGGCGGCTGCCCGACGGCGCGCCGGACCTCTATTTTCGAGGCTTCTATTGCTGGAACTCGGAGGTGGGGGCCAAGACGCTTGGCATGGCGAGTTTCTATCTGCGTGCCGTGTGCCAGAACCGCAATCTCTGGGGCGTCGAGGATTTCCAGGAGATCACCATCCGCCACTCCAAATACGCCGCCTCGCGCTTTGCGCATGAGGCGGCGCCGGCCCTGACCCGCTTCGCCAATTCCTCGCCCATGCCCTTCGTCAACGGCATCAAGGCCGCGCGGGAGAAGATCGTCGCGCGCACCGATGAGGACCGCAGCGACTTCCTGCGCAACCGGGGCTTCTCCAAGGCCGAGACCGCCAAGATCATCGACACGGTGCTGGCCGAGGAAGGGCGCAAGCCCGAGAGCATCTTCGACTTCGTGCAGGGCATCACGGCGGTCGCACGCGACAAGCCCCACCAGGATGCGCGGCTCGACCTTGAGGGTCGGGCTAAGAAGCTGCTTGATCGGGCCGCCTGACTTCCGGAAAGCCGGAGATGTGGAGATCCGTGTCTCCGGCTTTACGCCTTTTTGCAGATCTGCGGTTCTGCGGCGTCGCCCTCCAGAGTGAGAGGGCGGCGCTGCGCTGCGTGACGGGTTGGAAGCCGAGAGAGAGGCTCTCGGCCGCCCGTCGCGGAGGTGCTTTCCATGGCGACCAATGTTCAGAAGATCACGCTCTCGCCCTCGCGTGACATCCCCTTCAACAAGCTCCTGCTCAGCCAGTCGAACGTCCGGCGCATCAAGGCCGGGGTCTCGATCGAGGAACTGGCCGAGGACATCGCCCGCCGGGGCCTGTTGCAGGGCCTCAGCGTCCGGTCTGTGGTTGACGACACCGGCGTCGAGACCGGCATGTTTGAGATCCCGGCCGGCGGGCGGCGCTATCGGGCGCTGGAACTGCTGGTGAAGCAGAAGCGGCTCGCCAGGACCGCACCGGTGCCCTGCGTCATCCGGGAGGGCGGCATCGCCGAGGAGGATTCCCTCGCCGAGAATGTCCAGCGCGCGCCGCTGCACCCGCTCGACCAGTTCCGCGCCTTTCTGGCGCTGCGCGAGAAAGGCCAGTCAGAAGAAGAGATCGCGGCTACCTTTTTCGTCTCCGTCGGCGTGGTGAAGCAGCGTCTCAAGCTCGCCTCGATCTCGCCGGTGCTGCTGGAGGTCTATGCCGAGGACGGCATGACGCTCGACCAGCTCATGGCCTTCACCGTCTCCGGCGACCATGCGCGCCAGGAACAGGTCTTCGAACGGCTGAAGGCCTCCTATGACAAGCAGCCATATGCCATCCGCCGCATGTTGACCGAAGGGGCTGTCCGCGCCTGTGACAAGCGCGCCCAGTTCATCGGCCTCGAGGCCTATGTCGAAGCTGGCGGCATCATCCTGCGCGACCTGTTCCAGGGTGATGATGGCGGCTGGCTGCAGGATGTCGCGCTGGTCGACCGACTGGTGGCCGAGAAGCTCAAGGCCGAGGCGGACACTGTCGCCACCGAGGGGTGGAAGTGGGTCGAGACGGCCCCCGACTTCGCTTATGGCCACACCTACGGCCTGCGCCAGCTGCGTGGCGAGACCGTCCTGCTCACCGCCGAAGAGGAGACCTGCCGCGACGCTCTTCAGGCGGAATATGACCGACTGTCCGCGGAACACGCCGAGGCGGATGAACTGCCGGAGGAGGTGGACGCCCGGCTCGGCGAGATCGAGACGGCGATCGAAGCCTTCGAGGCGCGTCCAATCACCTTCGATCCGGCGGAGATGGCGCGCGCCGGTGCCTTCGTCAGCATCGCCCATGATGGCACGGTGCGCATTGAGCGCGGCTATGTGCTCCCGGAGGACGAACTGCCGGTGGAGCCCGAAGTTGCCGCGGAATACGCGGGCCCGCACCACATCGCGGTGGCGGCCATGCGTACCGGCGATGGCGTTATGGCAGATGCGCCGATGCCCGAGCCCGAGGAGGATGAAGGGCTGTCTGCGCTCTCGGACCGGCTGATGACCGAACTGACCTCGCATCGCACGCTCGGCCTGCGCCAGGCGTTGGGCGAGCGGCCCGATGTCGCCTTCCTCGCGGCCCTGCATGCCCTGACGCTGAAGAGCTTCTACCGCTACGGCTCGGACAGTTGCCTTGAGCTCGACCTGAAGAGCGTGGCGTTCAGCGCACAGGCGCCGGGGCTGAACGACAGCCCCTCGGCCGCGGCGATCCACGCCCGGCACGAAGGCTGGGCCAAGGTCTTGCCGAAGGACTCGGCCGATCTGTGGCGGGCGCTGCAGGACTGGGACAGCGACAGCCGTTCCGGCCTGTTCGCCCATGTGGTGAGCCTGTCGGTGAACGCCGTTCACGAGGCCTGGAACCGGCGCCCGCGCGCGCTCAATCATGCCGATCAGCTCGCCCGTGCCGTTGGCCTCGATATGGCGGCAGCCGGATGGAAGCCGACCGTGGACAATTTCCTGGGCCGAGTGACCAAGGCCCGCATTCTGCAGGCGGTGAGCGAGGCGAAGGGCGCGCGCGCTGCGGACCGCATCGCGCACCTGAAGAAGGGCGACATGGCCCGCGAGGCCGAAGCACTGCTGGCCGATACCGGCTGGCTGCCCGAACCGCTGCGCGGCTCTGAACCCGCAGTTGGCGATGAAACGGCGGCGCAGGACGGCACAACGGCCATGAGCGAAGACGAAAGCCTTGAGGATACTGAGGACACCACGGACATCCCCCCTGCCGTGGCGGCGGAGTAACCCTCAACACGATCCTGAACCTCGGCCCGCCGGCTCTGTCGGCGGGCCTTTGTTTTGAAAAGCTCGCTATGTCCGGGATTGCTCACGATCTGTCGCGCCGGCTCGCCGATCGGGCCGAAGCCGTCTGCCGCCACTATCTCTCCAATGGACGCCGGGAGGGCCGCTACTGGCTTGTTGGCGATATCAGAAACACGCCCGGCCGCTCGCTCTTTGTGCGGCTCCAGGCATCCGCGAAGGGGCCGGCGGGCAAATGGACCGATGCCGCCACCGGCGAACATGGCGATCTTCTCGACGTCATCCGCGGATCGCTGGGCCTCACCGACTTCCCTAACGTTGCCGGGGAAGCGCGCGCCTTTCTCAACCTGCCGCCTCCCGAACCGAAGCCGGCATCACCTTGTCGCGGTATCGCGCAGGCCCCGTCAGGATCCGTCGAAGCGGCAAGGCGTCTGTTCGCCATGTCGCGGCCCATCGTCGGGACCATCGCAGAGACGTATTTGCGCCGACGCGGCATTACGCTTTTGCACGGAACCGCAAACCTGCGTTTTCATCCGCGCTGCTACTACAAGCGTGACGACGGCCCGTCAGAGACCTGGCCCGCCATGATCGCCGCCGTCACCGACCTCACCGGCAGGATCACCGGCGTACACCGCACCTGGCTAGCGCCCGACGGCTCAGATAAGGCTCCGGTCACTACACCGCGCAAGGCGATGGGTGATCTGCTTGGGTCTACCGTCCGCATCGGCGTACCCGACAGCGTGATGGCGGCGGGCGAAGGCATCGAGACCATGCTTTCCCTCCGGCAGGTCCTGCCCGACATGGCGATAGCACCGGCGCTCTCGGCAGCACATCTGGCTGCCATCCTGTTCCCACTGAGGCTGCGGCGGCTCTACATCGTCCGCGACAACGATCCTGCCGGTGACGCCGCGCGGGACATGCTGATGGAACGGGCGAACGCCGAGGGCATCGAGGCCATTCCATTGTCGCCAGCACTTGGGGACTTCAACGAGGATCTCCAGCAGCTCGGTATCGATACCCTGCGGACGGGCGTTCGGGTGCAACTCGCACCGGAAGATGTCGTGCGCTTCATGAGCCTGGCCCCATAGCCGAAACGTGCTGAACCGCGATGCGTGGCCGCCATGCCTGCAAGGATGCGTCAGTAACGGCAAGAGGACCGCGCCTTGCGCCTTCGAGAGGGCGATCGGCCATCAGCCGGGCCGGATCGGCAATGGCTGCCACCGACGATTTTCCGGCGCGGCCTTCAGGCCGCTTTCCATCGCGAAGCAAAATCGTCCGCGATTCGCCATCCTCCGCTGGCGCTGCGGCCCTGTGCGCTTTTCCGGCATGGTCTTATCCCGAAACGGGTTCCCACTTTCGGGGACCATGCCCGCGCTCCGGGTGCAGGTCCGTCCCGCCCGACGGCTTCGTCGCCATGAAGGCCGCCACGGCAAGCGGTCCAAACCGACGGAGCATCCCATGAGCACGCACGACGACCACGAGCCGCACCACGTCTCATCCCCGACCGACCACCTGATCCAGGAGTTGCAGCTCCACGGCCATCGTCCTTCCGAGGACGAGCGCGACCAGCGCCCACCACCGGAAGACCGCCTCATCGAAGGCGCCGTTGCCGACATCTTCGACGCCCTGGTCGCCACGATCACCGACACCAGCCTCGATGCCGACCTCCCTGATCTCCTCTGGTCGACCGTCAACATGTTCCACCGCGCCGTGGACCGGATTGAGCAGAAGCTCGACGACAACGAGCAGACCCAGAAGCAGCTTCAGCGTGAACAGGACGGCTCCGAGGTGAAGTCTCTCGAGCTCGAGCGCCTAATCGACATCGGCATGAACCTGATCGGCCGGCGCGACGGCCTGGAAAGCTTCCGCGAGGCCGCCGCTGACCGCTTCCGTATCGCCGCCGGCTCGCCCTGGACGCCACGGGCCGGATCACGGGTCAACCATCGCCACCTCACCGCATCGCTGATCGACAGCCGGGATTTCCTAGCGGCCAGGAGGCGCGCCGATACCGATGTGCTCGTGCCCGCCGGCCCGAAGATCGCCTTCTCGGGTGGCGACACCACCGATCACAGGCAGATCTGGGCCAAGCTCGATCAGATCCACGCCAAGCACCCGGACATGGTGCTGCTGCATGGCGGCTCCCCCAAGGGGGCCGAAAAGATCGCGTCCCTCTGGGCCGACAGCCGCAAGGTGCCGCAGGTGGCCTTCAAGCCCGACTGGACGAAGCACGCCAAGGCCGCTCCCTTCAAGCGCAACGACCAGATGCTGAATGTGGTGCCGATCGGCGTCGTGATCTTCCCCGGCACCGGCATTCAGGACAATCTCGCCGACAAGGCCCGCAAGATGGGCATTCCGGTCTATCGGTTCGGAACTGGTGACGCATAAGCGCCGCCGGAACCCTGCATCTTGCATGTGATGGCAATTCCTATATCTTGCTATCAATGCAATCAATATTACTGGAGGCGCCATCATGCCCGCAGTGACGATCCGGAATCTCTCCGAGGCAACGCACCGCGCCTTGAAGGTGCGCGCGGCGCAGCATGGCCGCAGCACCGAAGCCGAGATGCGCGACATCCTTGAGACCGCTGTTCGCCCTGACACGCGCCTTCGGCTCGGCACGACGCTCGCGGAGCGCAGCCGCCGCCTCGGCCTCACCAATGAGGACATCGACGCCCTCAGCCCGGCGCGCGACAGGACGCCTGCCGAGCCCATGAGCTTCGAATGATCCTTCTCGACACCAATGTCATATCGGAGGCCATGAAGCCCGCCCCCGACGACACCGTCCGGGCGTGGCTCGACGAGCAGGCGGCCGAGACGCTCTATCTCTCCAGCGTCACGATTGCCGAGCTGTTGTACGGCATCGGTGCGCTGCCCGCGGGCAAGCGCAAAGACCGGCCAACCGAAGCCCTGGACGGGGTGATGGAGCTGTTCGCTGACCGTGTCCTGCCGTTCGATATCGCTGCCGCACGACGCTATGCCGACCTCGCGGTCAAGGCGCGGGCGGCTGGGAAGGGCTTTCCAACGCCCGACGGCTATATCGCGGCGATCGCGGCCTCCCGGGGCTTCGCTGTGGCCACGCGCGATACCAGCGCCTTCCATGCCGCGGGTGTGGTGGTCATCAATCCGTGGAACGTCAACAGCTGACGAGCTGCCACGGGCAGCAAGTATTCGCCCTGATAACCCGGCGGAAGCGACCTGCGCAGCAGCCCAACATTACGGTCTCCTGATCGGACGACCATCCCCGCTTCACGACGCTGACCCTTGGGTCCAGCCGATGGCCTGACGCCATCAACCCACGAAGGGTCGGACTACGCTACGCGTGCCGCCGCTCTGGCTGCGCCTCACGCGGTGATTGCGGCCACCGGCCGGCCCTTTCGGGCGCCTGTCAGCGGGGGATGGACCTCCGCTCGCGCAGGAGCCAGGTCGATGTCCGCCCAGATCGCTCACGCCTTCGCCTTCAGCCTCGCCACCACCCTGATGGCCACCGTCGTCATCTTCCGCGCCGGAGACGGCACGCTCTCTGTCACCCCGGCTGCCGAATATGACGGCGAAGAAGCCGCCATCGTCCGCGAAATCGACCCCTTCGCCTCTTGAGAGGCGAACAGGCGGCCATGAACGGCGGAGACCGCGTGCGCTCTTGCTCTGACGCCAACGCAAATCCTGCCGGTGCATCGTGGTGGTGGAGGCGCATCGATCTGATTTTATGGAGCCGCCCCCATGATCTTCATAGGCATTCTCCTCAGCATGGCGACAATAGCTTTCCTCTGCTGGCTGCTCTTCACGCTGGCGGTATTCGCGTTGCCGCTGTTTGCGGGCATCACGGCGGGCACATGGGCCTATGGCACAGGCGCCGGATGGCTCGGCGTTCTTGTGGTCGGCCTTGCCGCTGCTGGCCTAACTTACGCCCTCGGCCAGTTCCTGTTCGCCACCGTCCGCTCGATCTGGGCACGTATGCTCATCGCTGCCGTGTTCGTCGTCCCGGCTGCGGCGGCAGGGCTTCCACGCCACCCATGGCATAGTGAAGCACACCATGCCCTCGCAGACGTGGCAGATGGTGTTTTCGATCATCGGAGCCGGCGTGGTCGGCATTGTAGCCTTCGTGCGCATCACCGAGACGAAGGCGTTCGGCCCTTCTGACGGGCACAGCTCTCCTCCCTGACACCGCGATATCCGCTCGGCGGCACCAGACAGCGAATGACATAGCGTCCGCGTCAACCGGCTGGGCCGGGAGGGAGCGGAAGTCCAGAGCGTCCGTTTCGCCATGCTGTACGGCAGGGTTGGCGCGCGCGGCGAACGGCGGCCGCGTCGCTGTCGAAAGGCCCCTCGGGGCAGAGCATTCGCGACGTTGGCGGGACGGGGAATGCGCAGATTGGCCAAGCTCAGGGCATCGTCCGCCGATGCTGGCCGGTCGGCTCTCGATATCCGGCGCGAGGCCGAACCATCCCCCTCATCCATCCGCCCGTGCTCGCTCCAAACGGCCTCTTCAATGGCCTGATCTGGCCGAAGGACGGCTGTGCCTCGAGCGCCTATGCCACAACGGCTGGGCCCGACTTTCTTCCCCTGCCGACGCCCACCCCGCGCGCTGCGCGGGGACCCCGGATCGCCGTCATTCCTCGCGAAGCAACAAAGTCGCGCCTGCGCCGTCCTCCGCTGGGCTGCGGTCGCAATCCTCACCCCATCGCACGAGCGCGACGGGGACCCCGAGGCGATGTGGCGTCGCTCGCCTTCGGCCTCCCGATCGCCATAGAGGCCGCAATGGTGCGGGCTCAGAAGACAGGACGGAGACGGAACATGGCCACCATCGGCACCTTCAAGAAGACCGGCACCAATGAGTTCACCGGCGACATCGTGACCCTCGGCGTGCAGGCCCGGGGCGTGCGCATCGTCCCCGACACCCGCGCCACCGGCGAGAACGCCCCCAGCCACCGGGTCCTGGTCGGCCGCGCCGAGATCGGGGCCGCCTGGTCCAAGCGCTCCACCGAGGGCCGCGACTATCTGGGCCTCAAGCTTGACGATCCGAGCTTCAACGCTCCGATCTACGCCAACCTGTTCGACGACGAGGACGGCGAAGGCTTCTCGCTGATCTGGTCGCGCCCCAACGGACGCCGGAGCGACTAAGACCTCGCCCGAATTACGGCCCCGGCCTCACCGGCCGGGGTCAGCCGGGCGGACGTCACTTCTCGTCAGGCGGAAGGACGAGCTCGACATGGCTTACGTCGAGAGCACGCGCCAGCTCGTAGAGCGTGATGATCGTCGGATTGCGCCGGCCCCGCTCGAGACCGCTCAGATATTGCTGGCTCAGACCCGAGCGCTCGGCAACCTGTTCCTGCGTCAGGTCCTTGGCCTGACGCAGGCGGGCGAAATTTCGTCCGACCAGCTTGCGCATATCCATGCGCAGACGGATCGCAATTCCGTTGCGCCAAGTTTATCAACTATAATATGTAAACACTGATCTGCTTTACGCCTTGGCATGCTGAAACGAACGCCGGCCCCGCCGCCATTCTCAGGAATGAATTCGACGCCGGCCGCTTCCAGCGCCTTTTGCAGAGCAGCAATCGTCGAAGAGCGTAGCTGCTCGCCACGTTCGAAACGCACAATCGTCTGCGTGAGAACTGAAGCCTCGCGAGCGAGATCAAGAAATCCCCAAGCAATTGCCGTACGAGCCATCCTGCACTGCACAGGCGTCATTCGATGGCTGGCACCGGGAACACCGCTTCCCGTGCCTCTGTCAGCGTTCCCAGTTGAACGCTCGCAAGCGTGGATCCGCCGCGAAAGTCTCGCGGCAAAAACCGATCCGTAGGTCCGGGAACTCGCAAATGGCTTGCACTCCTGAAGCACTCAACCGGATGCGCCAGGTCTGGCGCTCCACCGGCTTCGCTTGTGCGAAGGCACGGCAGGCCAGGATGGCCACATTAATCCCGCCCGCGCTATCGCGGACGGAAGAATAGCGGACGAGATCGATCGACGCCGCCCGCGCCGTGTCAGCGAGAGCCTGCGTCGCCTCATACTCAGTGAGGCAGGTCCACTTTTCACGGTCGCTATTGAGCGGCGGGATGGTCAGGTCGATCGAGCGGTCGGTCGCGACCTCGGCGGCAAAGGCCGTATACTCTGCGGCATTGGAAGGCCAGGGCGTGCCCGGCGATTCCGCGAAGAACAACAGCCGGTAAAATGCCATCTCCGCGACCGCCGTACGCGGTGCCTCCGCAGCGTAATAGACGCCGGCCGTGCGCCCGGCACGGCGAAAGCGCGATCCGTGGGGATAGGGTGCGTCGTAGCGGAACGGCGTCGCCAGGAGATAATCGAGATGCCCGCACTCCGGCGGGACGACCGGTTTGGTGGCCTCGAGCAGTTCTTCCAGAAGCGCCTGCTCTTCCAGCGTGTCGACGAGCCGGAGGGTCGACACCCGATGCTGGGCTTCCACCAGCCGCCAGCAGCGCCCCTCATAAGGCTTCGCTTCAGACGACAGCGCGTCGTGTGTCCAGATAGGCGATGGCATGGGTGAGCCCTGACACGGTCTGGATGTTGTCGATCGGCCTCCCGCCGAGCGCGCTGTTCTCCTGCCACAGCCAGGCACGCGCCACGGTTTCGTCGCCGCCGACAATGGCGTCGAGCGAGCGGAACAGGCGGACGAACAGCAAGGCGAGTTCGAACGGCTTGGTACCCCGCTCCAGCGAGAAGGTGCCGCGTTTCATCCGCGAGATGGTCGGTTCGGACAGGCCGATGACGCCGCCGAGCGCCCGCGCCGGTACGCCCAGTTGATCGGCCGCGCGCAGCACGGCCTTGGCGACAACCGTCCCTTCCGCTGCCGGCGTATCTCGATAAGCCACTTCCTGCATTGGAACCTCCTATCCCTGGATAAAATAGGGCCGAATTCTTTCTTTGGAAAGGAGGACTAATTCAAAGGTGCGAGGGCGCCGCTGCGCAGCTTCCCCGTAGAAATCGCTTCGTCAGGCGGTATGACACGGCCGACGTCATCGCTCATGTGCCGCCTCTTCCCTGATGCCTGGGCCTCATCACATGATGTCGCTCGACGGCCTGTCACCTTACCGAGTCGTCGTTCTAGGCTCTCTCTCCGTACTATGAAGAGCGACGCCCGCCATGACCCGAGCCTTCCTCGATGCGCCGCCCGATGCATCGACCATCACCGACTATGATCGTGCCCATGCCGTGCTGTATCTGCGGCTGCTCGATGCCGAAGCGGCGGGGGCCGACTGGACGGAGATTGTAGCGCGGCTATTCGGCCTGGATCCATTCACCGCGCCGGAACGCGCACGAAACGTCTATGCGACCCATCTGGCCCGGGCGCGCTGGATGTCGACACAAGGATATCAGCAATTTCTGCCTCGACACTGCGAATGATCGGGTGATGCCGATCGGGCATCAGGCCATGTCTTCGGCGTTTCTTCCCGAAGTTCCCCTGAGACGAGATCGTCTGGCATATCGCGGTCCTCTCGAAAGGGATCCAGATGGCCTTGGAATCGGTCTGGCAGTCCTCAGAAGCTTACGCCTTCGTGGACACTCTCTCGCCCCCACAACTCGCTTGGGAATGGCTACGGCGCAACGAGGCGTATCGGCAGGACTACGTCGCGTTCGGTGCAGCCGCTCCTTCTGAGAAAGAGACCCTCGCGGCGCTCATCCGAGCCCGCTGGGGCCTGCGATTTCCCAATCGACCCCGCCTATGATGCCCGAGGCGCTTCCGTCATCTGGGAACTGGAAACAGACCCCGGCCTGATCGCACTTGTCGCGCCGTGCGACATTGCCTGTGCCCCCTCGACCACTGGTAATACACCCCAATGCACGGGACATCACCAGCATGCATCCATTTGTGCGGTCGTCGGCGGGGGCCGCGACGCGATCACCGTCATGCTGCCAGAAGGCCATCGCCTCGATCCATCCCTTTGTGCTCTCGTGCTGATGGACGCACACCTCCCCGATCGGATCGAGGCTCTGATGCGGCTGTCTGCCCATATGCGGACTCGATCTATGCCGCCGGATCGGCGGATCACGCTCCAGCAGCGTCAACGCCTGCGCTGCATGCTTCAGGCAGGGGACGCTCGGCGCGCAGGCGCGACCTATCGTGAGATCGCCACCGTACTGTTCGGTGCCGTTCGTGTCGCGGCGGCGCCCTGGAAGACGTCGTCCCTGCGCGACACGGTCATCGCGCTCGTCGAGGATGCGAGCCGGATGATCGAGAGCGACTATCGCAAGCTGTTGCATCGCCGCCGCCGCTGCACTTCGCCCCGCTAGGGTGGGGATTCTAGCCCCCCAATCTTCCCCATCCCTCCCGATATTCCTCCTCCGCCACCGTGGTCACCGTCCGCCGCCGCACTCCGGCGGCTCCCGCCACACCCTCGGAGGCCCGCTCCATGCGACCCGATCTCGCTTCCCTCCCGCCGCGCTACCTGCGCACCAAGGAAGCCGCCACGTTCCTCAGCCTGTCGGCCCGCACGCTTGAGAAGCACCGCACCTATGGCACCGGTCCCGCCTATCGCAAGCTGGGCGGACGCGTCGTCTATTCCATCGACGATCTGCAGGCCTGGACCGACCGCGGCACGGTAACCTCGACCTCCGATCCGCGCGGCACCGTCCTGCCTGCCAAGCGCCATACGCTTGCCGCCGGCTCGTTCGCCGGCCGCGCCGCGCGCTGAACGCACTACCCATGGCGGCGCGGCATCACAGCCTCTCGGAGCGCGGACAGCTTGATCTGTTCCGCGCCCTGCCGGGGGACTTCGCGCCACGAGATGCGCAGGATCTCATGGCCTATCCCTTCTTTTCCCTCTCCAAGACGCCGCGCGTTGCGCCGATCGATTTCCGGACCGGCAGCATCGCCATCCGGGTCGAGGCCGTGCCCGATCACGGCATGGCGACGATCTGGGATGCCGACATTCTCATCTGGGCGGCGAGCCAGATCGTTGAAGCGCGCGACGCGGGGCTGCGCACCTCGCGCCTGATGGCGGCGACGCCTTATGAGATCCTCACCTTTGTCGGGCGCGGCACCTCGCTGCGGGATTATCAGCGCCTCAAGGCCGCGCTCGACCGTCTCCAATCCACGACGGTCTCGGCCACCATCCGCCAGCCGGCAGAGGGACGCCGGCACCGCTTCTCCTGGATCAATGAATGGCAGGAGCGCACCGACCGCAACGGCCGGCCCGATGGCGTGGACCTCATCCTGCCGGACTGGTTCTACCGTGCCGTACTCGACGACGCCCTCGTGCTCACCATCGACCGCGCCTATTTCGGGCTGACGGGCGGGCTGGAACGCTGGCTCTACCGGCTGGTGCGCAAGCATGGCGGGCGACAGCAGGATGGGTGGCGTTTCGATTTCCGGCACCTGCACCAGAAGTCGGGCAGCCTGTCGCCGTTCAAGCGCTTCGCCTTTGAGCTCAGGGATTTGATCCGGCGCCAGCCACTTCCCGGCTACATGCTGTCCGTTGAGGTCGAGGTCAGCGGCCGGCTGCTGCTGGCCTTCGAGCCTGCCGCGCCCTGTGGACAGCCTGTGGATAGCCTCGTGCTATCGGGAACCCGGACTATCGTGCCATCGGGAACCGGCGCCTCGTGCTATCAGGAACCCAAACAGGCCTTAACTCCCTGTCCTGCATCAGGAAATGGCGCCCTTAACTTAGAGTCTAACCCAGAATCTAACCTTAAGACGCGCGCGAGCGCTTTTGCGAGCGCCGTCGATCAGCCCCGACTGGGGGCGAAGTGGCCGGGAAAGACGCCGCCTGACAGCGTCTTACAGATGCCCCCTCGCTCGAGGGGGCATCGATGATCATCGCGCTCCTCAACCAGAAAGGCGGGGTCGGCAAGACGACCCTGGCGCTGCATCTCGCCGGGCAATGGGCCCGGCAGGGACAGCGGATCTCGCTGATCGACGCCGATCCGCAGGGCTCCAGCCTCGACTGGTCGCAGCAGCGCAGCCGCGAGGGCCTGCCGCGGCAGTTCGGCGTCGTCGGCCTCGCCCGCGACACGCTGCACCGGGAGGCGCCCGAGCTCGCGCGTGACGCCGATCATACCGTCATCGATGGACCACCCCGCGTCGCCGGACTGATGCGCTCGGCGCTGCTCGCCGCCGATCTGGTGCTGATCCCGGTGCAGCCTTCGCCATTTGATGGCTGGGCATCGGCCGAGATGCTGGCGCTGATCCGCGAGGCGCGGATCTACCGCCCGCAGATATTGGTCCGGTTCGTCCTGAACCGCTGCGGCGCACGCACCGTTCTCGCCCGTGAGACGGCGCGGACGCTGGCCCATCACGATCCCCCGGTGCTCGCCAGCACCATCGGTCAGCGCATCGCCTTTGCGGCGGCCGCACAATCCGGGCGTCTCGTCTTCGAGCGTGACGATGCCGGGCCAGCCACGCGCGAGATTGCCGCGCTCTGCGCCGAGATCAATGGCCTCGACCTCGGGAGGCTCGCGCCATGAGCGAACGCCCGATCCGCCGGGACTTCGCCTCTCGACCTGCCGATCCCGAGCACTGGATCAAGGCAGCCGATGTCTCGACCGACCGCCGCCCCGGCGCCGCGTTCACCGCGCGCCTCACCATCGATGTGACGCTCGACCTGCGCGGGCGGATCAAGGTTGCCGCCTTCCGGCGTGGCGTCACCGTCGCCGAGATGCTGCGCGACCTCCTCGCCCGTGAATTCCCTCCCCAATCTGGAGACCAGCCATGAGCGCGGCGTTTGCGCCCCGTCCGGCAAGCACGGCATTCGCACCTGTTCCCCCGTCCGATGCCATGACCCATGTCGAGCTGACCCATATCGAGAAGCGCATCGAGAACTGGATCCGCTTTGGCCATCACGCGCATGAGCAGCTATTGGATCGCCGCCGGCGCATACTGTCTTTCCCCCCCGGCTGCATCTTCGCCTTTGTCCGATGGGCATCGAACGACTTCGGCACCGTGGCCTCCCGCCTCGACATCGTGCGCTGCGTGGCGCCAGGCGAGAGCTACCAGACGCTGCCCTTCGTGCGGCCCGGTGGCGAGATCCTGCTGCGGGTCGATGGCTGGCCGAAGGTCGAGAAAATCCTTCAGCACATCGACGCCATCGAGGCGATCGGCATCGATGCGGGGACCGTCGCCCCTGACCATTGGGCGCATGTCGCCCACCGCACCAGCGTCGGATTCGAGCCGCGCGCCTACACGATCGAGCGCCATCAGGTGTGGCTGAAGCGGCGGGAGTGCGGACAATGAGCCGCGCCCCCTATGTGATCATGACGACGGTCGCCAGCGTCGGTGTGGCCTATGCCGCCTCGCTGCCGACGCCGCTCAAGCTGATCTGGAACGTCTCGGCGAGCGTTCCTGTCGGGCTCTACTCGGTCGAGCCGGCGGATGCTCTCGAGATCACCGATCTGGTCGCGGTGATGCCGCCACCGCCGCTCGCCGCGTTCCTCATCGGGCGCGGCTATATCGGCGAAGGCACGCCTCTGCTGAAGCGCGTGATGGGGCTTCCGGGACAGGATGTCTGTCGTCTCGGCAACGCCATCACCGTCGATGGCGTACCGCTTGGCGACGCGCTGCCGCGAGACCGCATGGGGCGCGATCTGCCGGTCTGGCAGGGCTGCCGGCGTATCGAGCCCGGTCATTTGTTCCTAATGAACCCGGACGTCGGCGACAGTCTCGACGGACGGTATTTCGGGCCGATTTCAGACGGCACCGTCATCGGTCGTGCGATGCCACTCCTCACGGATGAAGCCGGCAACAGTGACTTCGTCTGGCGCGCGGCGGTGCGCTGACATGCATCGCTCTGTGCTCTTTCTCGCATCCGGACTGCTGATCGGCGGTGCGTCGGCTTGCTCTGTCACCGCGCAGACCATGTCGCCGACTGAGGCGCACGCCGTCACGTCCTACGCCGCCTTTATCGACGAAGCCGCGCAGCGCTTCGAGCTTCCGGCCAACTGGATCCGTGCGGTGCTGCGGGCCGAGAGCAGCGCCGATCCCCGCGCAGTCTCACCCGCCGGTGCCATGGGGCTGATGCAGATCATGCCCGCGACCTGGGACGAGCTTCGCGTCCACTATGGTCTCGGCGCCGATCCGTTCGACCCGCGTGACAACATCCTCGCCGGCGCGGCCTATCTGCGCCAGCTCCATGACCGCTATGGCAGCATCCGCGCCATGGTCGCGGCCTACAATGCCGGGCCTGCGCGCTACGAAGCGTCGCTTTCCGGCACGCCGTTGCCGCCGGATACGCGCATTTACATCGCGGCTCTGGCGCCGATCATCGACAACGAGTCTGCAGCCGGCGCCACTGGACCGGTGCGTCCAATGGCGCAAAGCTGGCGCGAGGCGCCTCTGTTCGCCACGCCGCCTGCGCGCAGCAATCCAGCCGATGCCGCTCTCCTCGCCCCGCGATCGGGCGCGCTGTTCGTTGCACCTATGCCATCGCGGAGAGCGCCATGAGCAGGCTGACCCACTTTCGCATCCTGTCGGGCTCTGGCGTTCCGTGGCGAGCAAGGAGGCGCAGGACTGCGACCACGACCGCGCGAGGGCAGGATAAAAGGGCGCACAGTGCGCGGCGGTCGGGCTGTTGTTTTTGCAGATGTTTTCCGCGTCCTCGGCACCTTATAGAGCCGAAGCACAAGGTGCGCGCGTGCCGCAAAGGACGGCGCATCAAGGCTTCTTCGCACATTGCGAGGTTTCGCCATGAGCGATGAACGCAAGTTCCGCGTCCGTCCCGGCCGCATCCGCTCGACGCGCGCCCAGCAGGCGCGGCCCTTCATCGCCCAGGCGCTCGTTGCGGCCCGCAAGGCCGGCGGCGGCGTCTCTCGCTCCGGCAAGATCGCCTCCAGCAACCGCTCGCGTTTCGGAAGCGGACAGGTCGCCAGCCTTCAGGCCAGCCGCCGGATCACGCCACGCTCACGCGGCGCCGTGGTGAAGGCCCGCGTCGTCCGACACACGGCCCGCGCGGGCTCCCTCAGTCAGCACCTCACCTATCTTCGCCGCGAGGGCGTCACTCGCGACGGGAAGAAAGCGCGGCTATTCGGTCCCGAGAGCTACAGCGTGGATGTCGACGCCTTCACCGAGCGCTGCCGCGAGGACCGGCACCATTTCCGCTTCATCGTCTCGCCTGACGACGCCCTGGAGATGGAGGACCTGCAGGCCTTCACCCGTGACCTCACCCGGCAGATGGAGAAGGACCACGGCACCGGGCTCGACTGGGTCGCCGTCGATCACTGGAACACCGAGCATCCCCATGTGCATCTGATCGTGCGCGGCCGCCGCGACGATGGCCAGGATCTCGTGATCTCCCGCGACTACATCAAGAAGGGCATGCGCGATCGCGCCCGTGACCTGATCACCCAGGAACTCGGCCCCCGCACCGAGCTCGATATCCGCCGGAGTTTGGAACGCCAGATCGAGGCTGAACGCTGGACCGAGCTCGACCGCCAGCTTCTCCGCGAGACCCGCGAGAGCGGCATCATCGACATGGCGCCGGTTCTCGGCCGGCAGCCGGACTACCACCATGCGTTGAAGATCGGGCGTCTGAGAAGGCTCGAAGCGCTCGGCCTCGCCACTGAGATCGGCAACGCGCAATGGGTGATTGAGCCGGAAGCGGAAGCCACTCTGCGCGGGCTGGGGGAGCGCGGCGACATTATCAAGCGCATGCACCGCGCCCTGACCGAACGCGGTATTGAGCGCTGCACGGCCAGCTACGTCCTTGCCGCCGATAGCCTCGACGTGCCGGTGATCGGCCGGCTGGTCGCGCGCGGCCTCGATGATGAGCTCCACGGCTCTGCCTATGCCATCGTCGATGGCGTGGACGGGCGCTCCCATCACATCCGGCTGCCAGATCTCGATGCCGCCGGTGACGGCGCGGCCGGCTCCATCGTCGAACTTAGGACGTTCGACGATGCCCACGGCAAGCGGCGTGTCGCGCTCGCCGTGCGCTCCGATCTGGATATCGCCCATCAGGTGACCGCTACCGGCGCCACCTGGCTCGACCGGCAGGCCATTGCGCGTGACCCCGTTGCTCTTTCGGACGGAGGCTTCGGCGCGGAGGTGAGCCAGGCACTCGACCGACGCGCCGAGCATCTCATCCGCGAGGGGCTGGCCGAGCGGCAGGGACGGCGTGTCGTCTTTGCCCGCAACCTCATCGAGACGCTCCGCCGCCGCGAACTGGATGCTGTGGGGGAGAAGCTCGCCGCCGAGACTGGCCTGCCGTTCAACAAGGCCGGCACCGGCGAGTATGCCGCCGGCACGTATCGCCAGCGCCTGGTGCTCGCCTCCGGCCGCTTCGCCATGCTCGACGACGGGCTCGGCTTCCAGCTCGTGCCCTGGTCACCCTCTTTAGAACGCCAACTCGGCAAGCATGTCTCCGGCGTCGCCCGTGAGGATGGCGGCGTCGACTGGAGCTTCGGCCGCAAGCGCGGCCTCGGCCTCTGACCGCAGAGAAGGATCATCACCATGTCGGCGACGAAAATCCTCTGGGGGCAGATCCTCACCGTGCTGCTCATCGTGCTGGCAGCCATCTGGGGCGCAACACAATATGTGGCCTGGAGCCTCGGCTATCAGGCGCAGCTCGGCGCGCCGTGGTTCGCGCTTCTCGGGCTGCCCGTCTACTATCCGCCGGCCTTCTTCTGGTGGTGGTACTTTTTCGACGCCTATGCACCGGACGTGTTCTTCCGGGGCGCGTTGATCGCCGCCTCTGGCGGCTTCCTCTCCATCGCGGTCGCCATTGCCCTGTCGGTCTGGCGGGCCCGCGAGGCCTCAAAAGTCGAGACCTATGGTTCAGCGCGCTGGGCCGAAAGGGAGGAAGTCCGGGCCGCCGGCCTGCTCGGTACGGATGGCGTCGTGCTAGGCCGCTTCGACTGTGCCTATCTGCGCCATGACGGGCCCGAGCATGTGCTGTGCTTCGCGCCAACCCGGTCCGGCAAGGGCGTCGGCCTGGTGGTGCCCTCGCTGCTGACCTGGCCGGGATCGGCAATCGTCCATGACATCAAGGGCGAGAACTGGCAGCTCACTGCCGGCTTCCGCGCCCGGCATGGCCGCGTGCTGCTGTTCGATCCGACCAACGCCAAGTCCGCCGCCTATAATCCGCTGCTGGAAGTGCGCCGCGGCGAATGGGAAGTCCGCGACGTCCAGAACATCGCCGACATTCTCGTCGATCCCGAAGGCTCGCTGGAAAAGCGAAACCACTGGGAGAAGACCAGCCACGCGCTGCTTGTCGGTGCCATCCTCCACGTTCTCTATGCCGAGACGGACAAGACGCTCGCCGGCGTCGCCGCCTTCCTCTCCGATCCGAAGCGGCCGATCGAGACGACGCTCGACGCCATGATGAAGACCGGGCATCTCGGCGAGGCTGGCCCGCATCCCGTCATCGCCAGCGCCGCCCGTGAGTTGCTGAACAAATCCGACAATGAGCGCTCGGGCGTGCTCTCCACCGCCATGTCCTTCCTCGGCCTGTACCGCGATCCGGTGATCGCCGAGGTGACGCGGCGCTGCGACTGGCGCATCGCCGATATCGTCGGCGGCAAGGCTCCATCGACTCTCTATCTCGTGGTGCCGCCCTCTGACATCAACCGCACCAAGCCGCTGATCCGCCTGCTCCTCAACCAGATCGGTCGGCGCCTCACGGAAGACCTGCAGGCGAAGGGTGGGCGCCATCGTCTGCTGCTCATGCTCGACGAGTTCCCCGCGCTCGGCCGGCTCGACTTCTTTGAATCGGCGCTCGCCTTCATGGCCGGCTATGGCCTGAAAGCCTTCCTCATCGCCCAGTCTCTGAACCAGATCGAGAAGGCCTATGGGCCAAACAACTCGATCCTCGACAACTGCCATGTCCGCGTGAGCTTCGCCACGAACGACGAGCGCACCGCCAAGCGCGTCTCCGATGCGCTCGGCACCGCCACCGAGATGAAGGCGATGAAGAATTATGCCGGCCACCGGCTCTCGCCGTGGCTCGGCCATCTCATGGTCTCGCGCTCGGAGACCGCCCGCCCTTTGCTCACCCCCGGCGAGGTCATGCAGCTGCCGCCCACGGACGAGATCGTCATGATCGCTGGCACCCCGCCGATCCGGGCAAAGAAGGCCCGCTACTATGAGGACGTGCGCTTCCGGGATCGACTCTTGCCGCCGCCAACGCCCTCTCGTGGCCTCGCTGCCCAACACGATGACTGGACCGCTCTGCCGTTGCCAAGGCCACAGGAGAGCACGGCCGGGAGCACCGCGGACGAAGGTCGAGACGATGACCCGACCGGCTCCGAGCACCGGCTTCAGCCGGAGCTCAGCCGCGTGGAACCGGTCGAGAAAAGCCAACCCATCGAGAATGAGTTCGAGTTTGACACGGATCGCGACGACGAGATGGAGGACGTCGCCACCCGGAACCGGCGCATGACCGGACTGATGCAAGGCGTCGCCCGACAGGTCAGCCTCAATCCCAATGACGGTATGGAGCTTTGATCGCCATGGCAGGTCGCACGAAGAAAGCGCAGATCTCGGTCTACCTCGAGCCCGACCTCATGGACATGTTGGCGCAATACGCCGCCCAGCGCGACCAGTCCATGTCCCTGATCGCTCAGGCCGCAATCGCCTCCTTCCTGTCGCCCGACAGCGCCGAGCGTCAAGAGGCCGCTCTTGCCCGGCGCCTCGGTCAGATCGATCGCCGTCTCGCGCGGCTGGAGCGGGATCTCGGCATCTCGACCGAGGCCTTCGCCACCTTCATCCGCTTCTGGCTCGCCACCACCCCCGCGCTGCCCGAACCCGCAGCCCAGGCCGCGCGGGCTAAGCTCTCCGATCGCTACGCAGCCTTCACCCGCGCGCTCGGCCATCGCCTCGCCAAGGGGCCGCAGCTGCGGCAGGAGATCGTGGAGGATGTTGCGGGATCGGAGAATGACGGGGGCATCCGGAGTTGAGCCATACCTGCCCCTCGACTGCCCTTTCAGCGACGTCCGCTTTGCGCCCTCCAACCCGGTCGTTCGCCGAGCCGTTGGTCACGCCCGAAAGCCGTCATTTAATGGGTTACGCGTCTCAGACGTCCGGCACGAAGCTGATTTCGATCCTAAATGGCGCAGAGGGATGGATGCTTTGCGGGTTCTATATCAGCGGTCTTAACCCCAAGGCTCTGCTGTTCTTTCTCGCTCCTGCCGCAGTTCACGTCAGCCAGCTCGGACTGGCCACTGTCACTGCAACTGACCGTGCTCGGCGCTATCACACGGTCAACTGCGGTCTTGTCTACCTCGTGGTGGGACATTCCGCCCGAGCCGTGTTCGGCAGTTCACCGAGCGCAGCGCGGATTGTCGGGCAGACGTCGGGGGTCGTCATGATCATACTCGCCCTGATCTCGACGGGAAAAAGCGCCTTCCGGAGTTAAGAGCAGCCGAGTCGCTGTTCATGCCTTCGATCCCGAGGGCTTATTGTCATTTCGAGCGTCTATCAAAACGATGTCGCGGTGACCTGCGATCTTGAGATCTTTCAGAATGCCATCAACCCTGGCCTTTTCCGAAAGACTGAAGTATATTATCACCTTAACACCATGCTTTGCACTGCTCGCTGCGAGGTAAACCGGGAGCTGGCTTTCAAGGTTTTGTCTGAGTTTGGTATTCTTGGCCAACTTCATCTCAATAAGCGTTTTGTCCCGCCCTCCACGGCTGATCTTGAAATCAACCGGCCCGCGCCCATCATTGACCTCTGCACTGGCGTCGGAGGGAGACCCGTACCAGATGAACTTGCAAAGTATTTGCAGGTCGCTTTCGCGCTGGACGGCTTCGCCATTGTGCCAGAAGATACGGTGGCCGCCTTTGTTTTCAATCACATCCTTGAAAAACGAGAGCCGTTTGTGGGTCTCGTCATACGTTGAGGCTCCTACTTTATAAAAATCAGTCTCAGCTGCCAGCTGCTTCTGAATCGACTTCACTTGCTCTTCAAACAGAAACTTTGTCAGCGCCACCTTATCCGCACTGGCATCGGCGGCCTCATCGCCGGTATCTTCTTTATACCGGATGTACCAATCGACGAGATCCGGAAAGCGCAGATAGGTTTTGATGGCGGCTTCAGCGCGCTCCTTAGCCGAGGGTTCGCGGTGCCGCGGTTTCGCTAGAACATTTTCGAAATAGGCGAAGACCTGGCCGCGCAACTCCCTATCTGTCATCGCGGTCGGAATCGCCTCAAACTGGCGGATCATGTCCCCACGATTAATCCAGTTCTCATCGCGCGTTAGCATGTCTTTCGGCGTAAGAAGAACGAAGTCACCATCGATGTATGGCAGCTCATACTGGGCTCTCTGCCACGATTTGGTGGCATAGTTGAATTTTGCCTTATTGATCCATACGCGTTTACGGAGACCGGCGTCGATATGATCCCGCGCGAAGGACTGTGAGTAGTTACAGATAAAATCCAATATGAGGTTCAGCGTTAAGTCGCTGATGTTGTCTCGACCGACGCCATCGCTGACCAGGCAGAGCTTTTCGATATGACTTCCATGAGATATGCGCTCGTCGCCAAAATCAGCGAAGAGGCTTCCGAGGTTCGCGCGTAACGCTTCAGCAAACTTTCGACCGAGTCCCGAACCACCGTTACCGATGAGCGAGAATCCCAGCCAGTTTTGCTTAACCTCCGGAAACATGAACCAGGCTTCCCTCAGGTCGGCGGATACGCGCCCTGCGATGACCTCGTCGCGGAGGAACACGATATAATTCAATATATCTTGATGTAACTGCTGATATTCAGGCTTCTCGCTATTGAATAGCAAAAATGGATCAATGAACAAGGGAAGATCGTTGATCAGAGATACGTTGAACGCCCCGTATTCGTCAACATCATCCTCGGAAACGCCGAAAACATCACTAAAAAAATGCCCCACTTAACGCCTCCTGCCCCATCCGTTCTCATTTCACGCTTTATTTGGCTTATCATCTGAGGGGCAGTTCTCAATTGTCAACGTTTTCAAACCATCGACGCCGATTGCCATTGGCGTCACAAGCCGGTTGAGTGCGGCTCGATTTCCGTCTTCGAACCATACTCGCCCAACCTGCATGTCGCCATCATTCCGGAATTGCCGCAGAGAGCCGCGGAATCTCCCCTACCCGGCCGTCAATCCGAAAATGGAGGTTGAATGTCGCCGCTGTTCCTTCGTCACGCCCGATCGACAAACGACCGTCGGTTCGGCGGACGTAGAAGCGCGTCGGCGCATCAGGACGTTGCCCCCACGTCCGCAGCGTCGCGAGTGTCTGAGTGCTGTATCCAAGTTTGATATCGGCCAGTTCATCTCGAATGTCCGCGGCACCCCTCATGGCGCGACCTACCCGCCGCGCCAGGCTGTTCTTGTCCTCGTCATCCATATCCTCGAGCGCCTCCGCGACGTAGACGACCTCGAGATCCTTGAGTCGTTTCAGCGCTCCCGACACCCGCGGCATTAGCGGCTTCGGCTTCGGGTCGAACAGCTTCATACCGGCGACTTCAGCGTAGCGCTTCAAATCCTCCACCTTGACGGTGTGGTGGTCACCGTTAGGAAGCCGACGAACCTCCTCCCGCGACACAACGGTGTGAAGCAATCCGCCGCGGGAGTGTTGCCAGACAGACTGCGTCGCCGCTCGCCCCTCGGATACCAGCCATAGCCGCAGCTGGTCGATTGCCTCGGCAAGCCCAACCAGCTCCTCGAAAACGTAGACCGTTGGGCCGATCTTATCGAGGTTTGCCAACAGATAGGCCGTGTCTTCGGCTGCCCGCTTCTCTCGGCGAAATGTCGCTTCAGCCTGGGCATGCGCGTCTGCATTCAGCGAGGCGAAGCAGCGTGGCCCGATCAGTCGAATGACCTGTTCTGCTGGAAACCACGCCACCTTGCCGCCTCTCCCGTATTTGGCATGGTTCGGGCTGCAGCACGGACAGGGCGCAAAATGTCGTTTGCTCAGTAGCTTATCCGCGAGGTCGAATTCGCCAACGTACAAAGGATAGGCATCGGTGGGCGGCTGCGTGTGCGTATGCCCTCGCCAAAGATGCGGCCAGTTCCCGGCCTTTATCCACGCGAGAATTTCGGGAACTACCTTGCGAGGATGCTCTGAAAACCATGCCTTAACTGCCCGCGCTTCGTCAGGAATGTCGAACTCTTCAGCCATTACAACTCCCTCGCGCGAAGGCTGTCACGGTCGCCTATCTAATCCATATGTCGTGGGTTAGGCGTTACATAATGGCGCAAATACTACCACATACAGACATCGCAACCAAAGTGCGACATGCAGCCTTTTCGCTACCCGATTGCTGACGGTCAGCGTTGCGCCCCCAACTCGGTCATTGATCTGGTAACGGGCGAGGCCCAAAAGCGGACATGAGTGAGGCGCGGCATATAGGCACCTTTGCGCGAAGCTGACGTTGTCGGCCCGCCCGAAACCATACCTTTCGCTTCCCCATAACAGGTCGGACAGCGCGCCTCGTCGGAGTATGGCATGAACTCGCCCATGCGGATTCGACAAGTGAGAAAGTGGCGATCAATGGGCCAGCTTCGTCGCTGTGCACTTCCAAAAATCGAAATAACGGCTGGTCGATTATCGCAGGAATTGTAAACTGCGATCCGTCGAAAGCCGCTTCATATGAACACGGCTGATATCAGTCACTTGGTGCACGTACGGTCATGCAAATCGATATTCCATCGTCGCTAGCCGGCTTCATTGATGCCACGCTGATAAGACTCCAGAGTCAGTTTCCGGAAACCGTCTTTGAACGCACGCCGGCTGGGATTCAGGTGGACGCGGGGAATCTAGCTCCGGAACATCTTCGATCCGCCGTGCTGCACGCAGTCTATCGCGAGAAAATCTATGCCGAAACGTTGCCCCTTCGCGAGGAATTGCTGAATCGGGTGCTCAGGTGAACATCTGGCCACTTCGCTTTCGCGACCTCGGCCGCGGCTCGATCCTTTTCGCTGATGACGCCGGGGGATTCTTCAAGGGAACCGAAGACTTTCTGGATCGCTATGCCCTTAATGCCCTGACCGACGAGGACCAAGAGTTCCTTCACGAAGGCGGCCATACCTTTCAGCGAGAACTCGATCTCTCCTATCTCGGTTTCGCCTATCGCTGGTGCGCGCGCCAGGCACCCCGCCGCCAACTGGGATATGTAATCCTCGTCCCGACGCTTCGTTGCAATTTGACCTGCAGCTATTGCCAAGTGTCGCGGGCGCCTGAAGGTGCGCGTGGCTTCGACTGGACCGAAGACACCCTCAGCGCCGTGCTGGCCTTTATCGGGGGACTGGCAGCCCCGGAAATCAAGATCGAATTCCAGGGAGGTGAGCCGCTACTTCGCCTCGATCTCCTTGAGCGCGTGCGGGACTTTTGCCGCCAACGGTTCGGCAAAGCCGAGTTCGTCGTGTGCACGAACTTGCAAGCGGTGAGCGCGGAGGCGTGGCACTATTTGGCGGCACCGGATACTTTCATCAGCACTTCGCTCGACGGCGATGCGGTGACGCATCAGCGCCAACGTACCCGGTCAGCCGAGCTTACTGATGCATTCTTTGGCAACCTGGACCGAGCCATCGAGCAGTTCGGTTCGAGGAAGATCTCGGCTCTGCCAACCATCGACATTGAGCGCCCGCCTGCGGTTGACGAACTCATCAACAGCTTCGTGGACCGCGACTTGCGCTCAATTTATCTCCGTCCGATTAATCATCAAGGCTTTGCCCGTCGCGGCAGGGATCCTGATGTGGGTCTCGATCGCTGGAATGCCTGGCATGCGGCCTTCATCGAGCATCTGATCGAGCGGAACTTCCGTACAGGCACTATCATTGAGGAGTATTATTTTAGTCAGTGTCTCAAGCGTGTGCTGCGCGCTGGCGCCGACGAGCATGTCGATCTGCGCAACCCCAACTTCTTCGCGTCGGACTACATCGTCATTGACCACGATGGCGTGCTGTATCCAACGGATGAGGCCCGCATGCAGTCGCGCATCGGTCGGATCGATCTGTCAGTCGGCCATGTCCACCGTGGCATCGATACCGAGAAGGTCGCTACGCTCAACGCGGCCTCGTGCAACAATTTCGACCCAGACTGCATCCATTGTCCCTATCAGCCGTTCTGCGGCTCTGATCTGGTCGACGACATTTCGCGATACGGCCGCATTGACCTCCCCAAGCAAGCGACATGGTTTTGCCGCCGCCACACAAGCCTGTTCGATAAGGTTTTCGAGCTCTTGTATCGCCGTGATGAGGCGACGCGCTTCTCTCTGAGCCGCTGGGCGGACCTGGAAAGCTGGCCCGAACATCTCGTGCGAGAGCACCAATGATTCCGCTCCGGTTTGCAGCTCGATCGTCACAGCCTGAACCCTTCGTCATGCGGCTTAACGCCGAGGGGCGGGCATACGAACTCGCTAGAACGGGCCTGCGTACGGAATTTGATGGAGACCTGGTTGAGGTGGCGGGTCAGCGTCTGACCTATGCGAGCCCCCGGGGCACACTCGTCATCGACGGTGCGACCGCCGAAGAGATTGACGGCGACGTAGTGCTGGCGTTGCCTGGCGGACGGGCTGCCCAGCGACTGATCCGGGCAACATCACCCCACAACACGTTTTTGATCACCGAGCGCTGCGACCAGCTATGCTTGATGTGCTCTCAGCCACCGAAGCATAATCACGCGGATTTGTTGCCGTTCTTCGAGGCGGCGGCGCTGCTCGCGCCCCCCGCCATGACAATCGGCATCTCAGGGGGAGAGCCGCTGCTCTATAAGACGGCACTCCTGCCGATGATGCAGAGGGTCCTCACGCACAGACCGGACCTCGGATTTCACGTACTGAGCAACGCCCAGCATATCGACGAAGACGATCTGGATCCTCTGGCCGTCATGCGCGACCGCGTGCTGTGGGGCATTCCGCTTTATGCGGCCGACGCTGCCACGCACGATCGCATCGTCGGCAAAACGGGTGCTTTCCTCCAGCTGATGGAGACCCTTCCCATCTTCGCCCGTGCTGGTGCATCAATCGAACTGCGTACGGTTATCATGCGCGAGAACGCTGCCTTACTTGCGCGGCTCGCCAGCTTCGTGATCGTGCATTTGCCGTTCATCAACCGCTGGGCTCTAATGCAGCTGGAGAGCATCGGCTTCGGCCGACAGAATTGGGACCGGCTTTTCTTCGACCATTCGACCGAGTTCACGCCGATTGCGGATGCCCTGAATATTGCAAAAGCGCGAAACGTCGAAGCCGTACTCTTCAACTTTCCTCGCTGCACGGTCCCACAGCCTTATCGTGATCGCGCGCCGTCGACGATCTCAGACTGGAAGCGACGCTATCTGGGGGAGTGCAGCGGCTGCCAGGAGCGGGACATTTGCGGTGGGTTCTTTGAGTGGTATCCAGAGGATCGAGGCTTCCAGAGGCTCGCTCGCATATGAAACGCAGGCTTTTTGCCATTCCCTCGCTGCTCGCGGCTGGCCTTCTCCCGTCAAAAGGCCTGACCCTTCCGCTCAGCGCGCCGCCAGGCCTTGACCCTCAGAAGAGCAAGTCGCTCTTCGACATCTTCAAACTCGACCACATTTATACGTTGGCCGGACATCGCAGTCATAGCTCGCATCGAAGCCATAGCAGCCACACGAGCCACCGCTCCTCGACTGGCGGCAGCTACTACAGTCCAAGCTATAGCCCCTCACCCTCCTACGCGACGCCCCTCTATGCGCCGCCGCCAGTTGTACCAACACGACCGGCCGTACCGACCCCCACCATCAGCGGTTCGCCAGCAACAGGAAGCTACGCGACGACGCCGGCACCGGCTCTGTCCGCGCCTGTGGAGATTGGACCAAACCCTGTTTCGCCAACGCGCACCGGACCGGTCCCGCTTCCTGGAAACACCGACAAGTTTGCGGCTATCGTGCGCCAGGTTCAGACCGCGATGGTTGCCTTCGGATATTTTAGCGGTCCCGTTGACGGCAAGGTCGGTCCGCAGACCCGTGACGCGCTAACGCGCTTGCAGACAGATTATGGATTGAAGCCGACAGGAACAATTACACCAGAGACATTGAATGCGCTGAGGATTGTTGCTCAATAGTATGGCTTATCCGGAAGCCAGCGCTAAGTCGTCGACAGAGATGCCGATTTTATTAGGACGTTTGAAATCAAGGTGGCGGCAGAGCTGACGTTGGAGCTTCGTTCGAAGCGGCTAGTTGTGGCGTCGTTGGCTATCGGTAGCAGCAGCAACCGTTCGCCCATCCGCTCCCATCCCCGGGGTGAAGCTCCAAGAGAAAGTTCCTGACGAGCTCGTCTCGGCAGATATCGCTGAATCGGTCATTCACCTCGAAGATCAGAGCGGTAGCGCCGGCTCGTCGAGATCGACAACTTCCTGTTTGAACTCCTTCAGACCTAGTGCGGGACCGAACGCTGGATTGATCAGATAAAGCGTGTCGGCGCCTCCCCGTTTGGCTGGAATCTTCAATGCCTTTAGGTCATAGGCGACGTTAAAGATGAAGAAGTCGCTGTTCTCGGTGCGCACGCCGAGAACGCCGTAGTAGAGAAGAAAGTCGACCACGCCTTCAGCAACCTCTTGCTCAATGCCAGCCTCGCGTACGATGTTGTGCAGGGCCGCAGTGTCAAGGACGCTTGGCGCGTCGATGAAGTGGTAGAGTAAGTCCTTGGCCGAGGGTAAAACGTCGCCGAGCTCCCGGTCGAGTTCAATCAGCAGATCCTGAGAATAGGCCCGCATCCCCTTCTCGATGTCGCCTTCACTGATCCGCGCCCGATTGAAATTACTGGCGAAGCCGCGGGCGTGATTGAAGATCTTCAGTACGTTGCGGGGCCTCATGAGGGAGCGGTCGATGATGAACGTCGAACTTTCCTCGCCATGATAGTGAGAGGTGCAGATCGTAGGCCAGATCTGCTCGAAAGACACTTCGGCCGCCTTGCGATGCCGCGGCGATCCGGTCCGCACTGACGCCAGAGACGCATGACTGTCGGAAGTGTTTATGCAACAGATATGAACAACGCAAACGATCAGATTGCGTAAATACTTCGATATTCACGATAAATGGCATCAAATCGAGGTTATCTCCGCGATGTATATCTCACGTATGTAAGCTCATTGCGGCGCTCCCCTATTTTTATGCGTTGACTTTAAACGATGCCATCCGGCATTTTCTTCCGAAAATAAGATCGTTAGGGGCATTTTCAGCATAATCTACGGCAGATGACCTCTTTGTCGGCAGCGTCAATAAGAGGAAAGCGCGCATGCAGATGGACAGCATCGACCTCAGAATCCTTTCAGAACTTCAGCAGAACGCGAAGCTGACCAATGCCGAACTGGCAAGCCGCGTGAACCTGTCGGCATCGCCCTGCCTGACGCGGGTAAGGGCGCCCGAAGTCGCCGGCATCATCGATCGATACGTCACGCTGCTCGATCCCGAGGAAATCGGCCTTACGGTCAATGTTTTCATTCAGATCAGCCTTGATCGTCAGATCGAAATGGCGCTTGAGCGCTTCGAGAAGGCCGTTTTACAGTTTCCTGAAGTAATGGAATGTTATCTTATGACCGGCAATTCCGATTATCTTCTCCGCGTTGCCGTAAAGGATCTCGGAGATCTTGAACGACTGATCGTCAATCGCCTCTCTCGAATCGAGAACATGTCCAGCATTCGTTCGAGCATCGCGTTGAAGCGGGTCAAATACCACACCGAACTACCTTTGCCGCAGCCGAGTCGGCCGATTGGTGGGCGATAGGCGTGGACGAAGTCGCGACTTAATAATGGAAGACATGTGCTGCACATCCGGCCTCCCGCGCGCGCTGCCACCGCACCGGGGCACGGATAGCAGTCAACGAATGACGGTTCACCCGCCACGCTAGGCGCGGAGATCGGCCAATAGATTGAATGCGGTTGCGCGAGATGGTCGATTGTTGCGCCAGCGGCCTTGTGGCCAGCGGCGTAGCCCCGCGGGTCTCGGACGGCGAGAATCGCGTTGCGTGATGTCGCGAAAGCGGCGCTTGCAGCTCGCGTGTATCCTCGATAAGGACGACGCGATCTTCTGTCTTAGCGACCTCGGCGAGCAGCGCGTTGGTCAGCGTGGTCTTGCCCGTCGAGGTGCCGCCGGCTACCAGGATATTGGCGCGAGAGGCGACACCCTGGCGCAAAGCGCCGGCCTGTGCGGCGGACATGATCCCGGCGCGGACATAGTCCTCGAGCGTGAACACCGCGACGGCGGGCTTGCGGATGGCGAAGGTCGCGGCTGCGACGACCGGCGGTAGCAGGCCCTCGAACCGTTCTCCCGTCTCCGGCAGCTCGGCTGAAGCGCGCGGTGCTCCCGCATGCACCTCGGCGCCGACATGATGCGCGACGAGCCGCACGATGCGCTCGCCGTCAGCGGGCGACAGCTTCTCGCCTGTGTCGCCCAAACCTTCCGAGAGCCGGTCAATCCACAGCCGCCCGTCCGGGTTCAGCATCACCTCGATGACATCAGGGTCTTCCAGATGCCGGGCGATCGCCGGACCCAGCGCCGTGCGCAGCATCCGCGCGCCCCGGGCAAAACCCTGATGATGTGCTGCCGCCATGCGAACCCTGAGAATGCCGGGGTCCTGACGATTTCATCCCGGTCGGGGATGATTAAAAGGGCCCGATATTCGGCCGGTTCAACAGGATTCCACCCGCGTCGCAGCGTGGCGTGCAATCACAGGCGAACGGCGTAGTTGCGCTCGAAGCGGGCTTCGAGCGGGCGAAGGTGCTTGGCACCCCTGCCGAAATCCCCGGTCCGGCTCACCAATGCGCGGCGCCGAACCTCGTCGCTCTGCGCACCAAGGACGGCGTCGCCTCGCTCTCGGACCTTGTTCGTTCCGCGCTGCGGCTGCGTCCCGACCGCATCCCCATTGGCGAGGTGCGCGGCGCAGAGGCGCTCGACCTGCTCAAGGCGTGGGGCACCGGCCATCCCGGCGGCATCGGCACCATCCATGCCGGCAGCGCGCTGCCGATCGAGAATATCAACCTCGTCGGACCCGACACGCTGACGGGCGAGCAGATTGCCCGCATCTGGATCGAAGTGCTCGGCCGGCCTGTCGTCTACGGCGGCGATGATCCAAGCGCGTTCGAGGCCAACATGGCCAACTTCATACCAAAATGGCAGGCCTACGAGATGCGTCTCATGGCCGAGCGCTACGTCAGCGATGGCATGACACCGGGCGCAGGCGACCGCGAGCGCCTGACCAACATGCTTGGCCGACCGCTGCACGCCTACCGCGACTTCGCGGCAACACTCGGGGTTTACCGCCGGGCGGTGATGGTACCACGGGGCGCTCCAAACGACCGACCCGTATGATGCCCCTTTTGAGATGATCTCATAGCCCCAAAAGGGAGAACTGGGGCCGGATGCAGACCGGCGGCTATCCGCTCAGCGGTAGCCAAAACCGGCTAGTCCGCTTCCGGTCCCGGAGCCCAGAAATCGCCTTTGATTGTGGCTTTTCCGACGCTGCCCATTTCTCTCGGAAATTCAGGACGTCCCTGGGGGTGTCCCCCCGTCAGTAACGCGCGGAGCACGTCACCTCTCGCAAGGCGGCAGCACCCGTTCAGGCACGCTTGGCCCGGGGAAGCCGGTCTCGTTCAGTTTGCGCTCGGGTTCCAGTTGGAAGACGCAGTCGTTAGTGACGTGGAAAACGTCATAGGTCTGGTCCGAGCGCGTCGAGCCCAGTCGAGGATCGGAATTCCCGGCTGCAGAAACCGGCAAAGATAGACGCCGTTCATCTCCGCATTTGGGAATCCAGGTCAACTCAAGGCAGTTGCTTCGTGGGCGTGGCCCCCGCGGTTGCACATTCTAAATCCTAACCGGTCACCACAGGCCAATGTGTGGCCGGCCTAGGACGGCTACAGATCAAGCACCAGGCGCGCCGTGCGGGCACGCCCGACACAGACGAACATGGCTGTCGCGGCCATCTTTTCGTCATCGGTCAGAATCGTATCGCGATGATCGGGAACACCGTCGAGAACCCGTGTCTCACAGCTGCCGCAATACCCCTCCTGGCAGGAGAACGGTACCGGCACGCCCGCCTCTTCCAGAACACCGCCCAGTGTGCGGTTGGCCGGCACCTGCAGCACCAGCCCGGACTGGCGCAGTTCCACCTCGAATGCAACATCACCGGCCTCAGTGGACGGGGCGGCCACCTCTCCTGCAGCAGAAAAGCGCTCGATATGGAGCCGCGACGTACAGCCCTGCCGGTCCGCGGCCGCCTCGAGCGCCGCTAGCATGGCGCCAGGGCCGCAACCATAGACGGCCGTGTCAGGCCCCAGCGCGGCGATCAGGCCGCCAATATCCGGATGGCCGCTTTCGTCCTGCGCCACCACCTGCACCTTACCTCCTTCACATGCCGCGACCTCGTCGAGGAACGCCATGGCTTCCCGCCGGCGCCCGCCATAGACGAGGCGCCAGGGGTGACCCGCCCGGCCGACATGCCGGATCATAGGCAGCAAGGGGGTGATCCCGATGCCGCCCGCGAGGAAGAGAAAGTCCGGCGCCTCCACCAGCGGGAAATGGTTGCGCGGACCCAGCGCTGGCAACACAAGGCCGGGAGCGGCCACCGCATGGATCTCCTCCGATCCACCGCGGCCGGTCGCCTCGCGCAGCACCGCGACACGGTAGCTCCGACGGTCTTCCGGATCACCGCAGAGCGAATATTGCCGCACCTTGCCGGAGGGCAGCTTCAGGTCGATATGAGCTCCGGGTTGCCAGGGCGGCAGATTGGCACCCGCCGCGTCCACCAGTTCCAGAATCACGACCTCCGGCGCGGCATAGGTGACGCGCTCGACAATCAACCTCTGCGTCGCGTCACCCGCGACTGGGGATCGCATCTCGCTCGAACCGGCCGGATTTGACATGTCGCGCGTCCTTTCAGCCGGCTGCGGCGACGGTCCACTCGGCCCGCAGATGGTTGATGGTCGTGACGGTCATGACCGGCAGGTATTGCACCGTCTGTCCCGGCGTCACGCGGATGTCGGGAATGCGCCGCAGCAGTTCCTCGAAGGCCACGCGCGCCTCAAGCCGCGCCAGCGGATTGCCAAGGCAGGCGTGGCGGCCATGGCCGAAGGCCAGATGTTTGTCGCGGTTGGGACGATGGATGTCCCATTTCTCGGAATCAGGGAAATGGCTCTCATCGACGCCGCCGCCGATGAACAGTAGCCACACCAGCGCTCCCTCGGGAATGTGGGTACCGCCCAGTTCGACCGGGCGGGTGGTGATGCGGAACAGGCCGGGTGAGGTGCCGCGCAGCCTCAGGGTCTCCTCCACGACATTCGACAGGAGCGCGGGGTCGGCGCTCACCTGCGCTCGCTCGGCGGCGTGGGCGGTCAGGTAGATGAGCATGAGGCCCATCAGATTGGCGGTGGTGTCGTTGCCCGCCGCCACCAACTCGTGAATCTTGCGCACGATGCGCGGGGTCGGCATTGCCTGCTCGCCCGTCGCCTTGTCCTTCACCTCGAGGATCTGGCTGGTCAGATCGCCCATCGGGCAGCGGGCGCGCTCGGCGACGAAGTCCTCGAAGAATGCCTGGCTGGCGGCGAGCCGCGTCCACCGCTCGCGCCGCTCCTCTTCGCTCATCGGCCTGGTGACGGCGTCCTTGGTCTTCGGCGTCAGCACCGAGAACAGGTCTTCCGTCCAGATGCGGTAGTCGTCGGCGCGGTCGGGCGGCACGCCCAGAAGGTTGATGATGACGTTGAGCGAGAGAGGGTAGCAGAATTCCTGCATGAAATCGCAGGAACCCTTGGCGATGAAGCCGTCGATGAGACGATTGGCGATGGCCCGGATGACCGGCTCCTGCTTCTGCAGCTCGCGCGGCAGGAACTGCCGGGCCACCGCCGTGCGGTCGGTCGTGTGCTCGGGAGGGTCGAGCGAAATGAAGTGATTGGCGATGAAGTCCTCGGGGATCTTGGCGCGCAGATCGTCCGGGGGAGGCACATAGGCCGTCGCCTTCGAGGAGAAGGTCTCGAAGTCGCGCGCAGCGCGGCAGATGTCGTCATATTTGGTGACGACCCACATGCGCAGCGGCGGGTAGTAGAAGACCGGGCACTCCTGCTGCGCCCGCTTTATTGTGGGCACCGGGTTGCTCAGGAACTCCTGGCTGAAGGGGTCGAAACCTTCGAGCACCGGAAACGCAGTGGCATCAGTCGACATGGCGGTGTCCCGTTTTTAGCTTCCATGCGGCAGTGGCCGTGAGCCTCACGCCGGTTCGGTGGCGATTTCGGCGCCCGGGCCGGTCCGGGCGGCGGCTAAGGGGCAGCGGCGGCCCGCGCGGCGCGGCGCCGCTCCACCTCCTCGATGGTGAGCGGCTGACCGCCGGTGGCCCAAAGACCACTCGCTATCTCGCTCACCGTCACCAGCACATTGGCGCGGATGCCCTCGCCGGCGACGCGCACAAAGGCCTCGGTGATGTCGCCGATGAGCGCGGTCTGTTGCTCGCGGGTGAAGGCCCCGGCGAGGTGCTGCACTTGGACGAGCGGCATGCGCGAACTCCCTTGACATTGGCAGCGGTCACGCGCCGCCGGCCGGCGCGTGTACAAAGAGCGCCGCCGGCTATCTCCCCGGCACGCGCATTTCCTCGGGAAGGATTTCGCCCTCCCGCAGGATCTGGCGGCCGTCGAGGAACAGCGAACAGTTTTTCAGCGGGATATCGAGATGGCACATCGTGTCATTGGTGCCGCCGAGTTCGGTGTTCGGCCCGGTCGAGAACAGCACATTGCCGTAGAAGCAGCGCCCGTCCACGCCGAGGCTCTCGGAGGCGGCCGGATGGGTGGCGAGGAAGGTCCACTGGGCGTTCGCGTCCAGCCCCCAGCCGATATGCGAGACCGCATAGGCCTTGGGGTCGTTGAAGCCTTTCATGAAGTCGCGCATGAGCGCGCCTTCGGCGCCACCGCCGGCGATGTCGGTGATGTAGCCCTTGCGGATGGTGAGGACGATCGGCTCGGAGACGTAGCGCATGATCGGATCGAGCAGCAGATCGCCGGCATCGATCACGACCGTACCGTCCACGCCATCCTCGTCGCCGCCGGTCCACACAAAGGCGCCCGCCCAGGCGTCCCATCGGCCGGGTTCGTCGGTGTAGCCATACTGGCTGACCGTCTTCAGCGTGCCGATCTTGTAGGTGACATCCGTCCCGCCCGGCGAGGTGACCCGCAATTCGCGGGCCTGCGAAATCAGTTCGTGCGCTGCAGTCACCCGCCGGCGCAAGTCCGGCGAGGCGAGCAGGCGCGACAGCACGGCCATCGGTTCGAGCACCAGAAGCATGCGCGGGCCGGCCTCGGTGATCTGGTCCTGTTCCTTCGACCACAGCAGGCCGACAAGATCGATGACCATGTCCATGTTCTTCAGCGCGTCGATCGCTGCCTGCTGACCGCGCAGCGAATTTCCCGGACCGAAGAAGCTCCCCGGCCGCTTGCGGATATTCACATGCAGCGTGTCGGCACCGAGATCCTCGGCGGCGGCGGCGAAGGCGAGCGCGTAGTCGCGCCGGATGCAGTCCTCGGAGAGAATGCCGATCCGCTCGCCGGCCTTGACCTGGCACAGTTCCAGTTCCTTGCGGAACAGGTCAAACATATCTTTGTCGACCGACATGATGTCCCTTTTCCCTGACGTCGCCTTCGGGGTCGTTTTCGGCTGCGCATCCGTGCCGTGGCACCGGCGGGGGGCGTTGGCTCGGACGCGCCCACCGCCGGTTCTCCGCAGCTGGCGTTCGGGAGAGACCGCCAGCCTGGCTCGGTCTATTCCGCCGCCTTGTCCCGGGCGAAAATGCGCGCTGCGTTGGCATCGCCTTGCGGGAGATCGAAAAGCCCGTCCGGAAGGGTGGCGATGTAGTCGATCACCTCGGGGCTGTAGACGACATCGGCGTATTTCGCGTTCATGTCGCACAGATTGATCGCGTGCGAGGCCTGCGAACGATCGGCGCAGCCATCCGCAATCACCGAGACGCGGTAATTGTAGCTGAAGGCGTCTACCGCCGTCGCGCGCACGCAGCCCGATGTCGTGGTGCCCGTCACCAGCACGCTGTCGCAGCCCAGATGCACGAGATAGTCGAGCAGCGGGGTGCCATGAAACGCGCTGGGCTTCTGCTTGCCGATGATCAGGTCCTGCGGTTCCGGCGCGATGTCCGGGACGATGATGTTGCTGCGCAGCGTCGCCGGGGACTTGCCGAGATAGTCCTTGTTCACCCGGCTGTTCTTGTAGGCCCACGCACCCTGGTCCCAGGCGTCGCCCCGGCGGAGCCCCGAGGTGTAGATGACCGGAATGGCCTTGGCGCGCGCGGCGACCAGCAGCTTCTTGATGGCGGCGACGGCCTCCCAGCCATCCTCGCCACAGGAATTCATCCAGCGCTTCACCGATTCCAGGATCGGCTCGGGCTTGTCGCCAACGAAGCCGTAATTGACATCGATGATCAGCAGTGCGGGCCGCTTGCCGAAGCCGCCACGCGCGCCATAGCCCGAGGCGGCGAAGACCTGCTTGTCCCGGGGCGTCAGAAAGGCGTCCCAGATCGGGGGCATGTAGGGCTTCTCGGGCATCTGGTTTCTCTCTCGACTGATGGGGAACGAGGGCTTCGGCATCAGGCTGCGGCGCCGGCGGCACCGCAGGAACGCGCTGTGGTCGGGGCGATCGGCAGGGGCACAAACCGGCGGAAGAGCGCCCTTTCCCTGTTGCCAACCCTCCGGCTATTACGTACATTCTTTATATAAATTTACTCGTGTCAAGCGCGGATGAACGAGCGCGTGTCGACGGTGCGTCGAGGGGAATTCTCAACGCCGACCGGCCCTTTCGCGCGCCTTCGCACGCCAAGAGAAAGCTGGTCATGAAGCTCTCGAACAAGGTTGCCCTAGTCACCGGTGCTGCCCGCGGCATCGGATTCACCCTGGCCGCCCGCCTGTCCGCGGAAGGTGCGCAGGTCGCCCTCGCCGATCTCGACGCGGCGAGCGTCACGGAGGCTGCGGAGGCCATCCGACGCGATCAGCCGGACGCGCGCTGCCTGCCTGTCACCGTCGATGTCGCCGATCGCGCTTCCGTGCAAGCGATGGTCGCGCAGGTCGTGGCCACGCTGGGACAGGTGGATGTGCTCGTCAGCAATGCCGGCATCTGGAAACAGCTGACCTCCGGCCCGTTCTGGCAGATACCAAACAGCGAGTGGCAGCGAGCCTTCAGCGTCAACACGGAAGGCGCCTTCAACTGCGCGGCGGCGATCGCTCCGCACATGATCGGCCGGAAGGGCGGACGGATCATCTTCATCGGCTCGGCCGCGATCGGCGAGGCGCTGGCCCATGTCACCCATTACACCGCCTCGAAGGCGGCACTCATTGGTCTGATGCGGTGCGCCGCCAAGCAGCTCGGCCCGGAGGGGATCACCGTCAATATGGTCAATCCCGGGCAGATCGACACCGGCGCCTTCTCCCGCGAACAGCTGGAGAGCAAGGCGCAGGGCAAGTTCATGCGCCGCGTCGGCGTTCCGCAGGACCTGGAGGGAATCGTCGCCTTCCTTGCCGGCGACGACAGCGGCTACATCACGGCGCAGCAGATCCAGGTCGATGGCGGCGGGGTCCTGAACTGATGGGGGCCGCGCACCTCGCTCCGGGCCCGCATTGCCGTGGCGCGCATTGCCTCGCCAATGGCATCCGCCTGCACTATCTCGACTTCAATCCGGACGCCGCCGGCGCGCCGATCCTGCTGCTGCCCGGCATCACCAGCCCGGCCGCAACCTGGGCCTTCGTCGCCCAACCTCTCGCCGCCACGCGGCGCGTGATCGTGCCCGACCTCCGTGGTCGCGGCCTTTCGGAAAGCCGGGCCGGGCTCGGTTATGCGCTGGAGGATTACGCGCAGGATGCACTGGGGCTGGTCGACGGCCTCGGGCTTCGCCAGCCCGTCATTCTCGGCCATTCCATGGGTGCCCGGATCGCCATCCGGCTTGCGGCCCGCTCGCCCGGCGTCGTCTCCAGGCTGATCCTTGCCGATCCGCCGCTCTCCGGGCCCGGCAGGGCGCCCTACCCGACGCCGCTTTCCTCCTACCTCGCCGCCCATGAGGCAGCCTCGCGCGGGGCGACCGTGGAGGCCTTTCGCCCGCTCACGCCCGGCTGGAGCGACGCGCAGATCGCCCTGCGCCTTGAATGGCTGCCGACCTGCAGCGTCGAGGCGATCACGCGGTCGCACGCCGGCTTCCATGAGGAAGACATCTTTCCCGACCTCCCCCTTCTGGACGTGCCCACCCTGCTGGTCTTCGCGCTGCGGGCCAAGGTCGTCTCGGCCGATGCCGCCAGCGAGATGGTCCGCCGGATGCCGAACGGGCGCGCCATCGGCATCGATGCCGGGCACATGATTCCCTGGGACAATCTGGACGACTTCCTGACCGCGATTACCGCCTTCCTCGATCAGGGATGACGCGGTGCGGCATCTTCTCGCCGTCGCTCGCTTGACAGATACATCTTTAACATAAAGACTGTACTTACAATTCGTCGATATCCATTCATTCCTCGTCAGCCCTGGGGCGGGTCGCCCCGGGCCGTGTCGCCGCATGGCATTTTTGGATCTCTCGACGGGTGGCCCGTGAAGAACAGAGCCGGCTCACGCAAGTCGGCCCCTTCCTGAGACATGAAACAACAATTCAGGGGACCCAGAGATGAAGACTTCAGTGCGCCTGTCTCTCGTCGCGTCCGCCGCCTTGGCGCTGACTTTCGCCATGGCGGCCCCCCATGCCCGCGCCGACGACCCGGGCATCACCCCGACCTCGATCAAGATCGGCATGATCGGCTCCCTCACCGGCCCGGCGGCGGCGTGGGGGTGGCCCACCATCAATGGCGCGCGCATGGTCTATGACGCGGTGAATGCGCAGGGCGGCATCAACGGACGCAAGATCGAGCTGGTGGTGGAGGATGAGCAATGCGCCCCGCCGATGGCACTGGCGGCGGCCAAGAAGCTGATCCACCGCGACAAGGTCTTCATGCTGCATGGCGGCAGCTGCAGCGGGTCCATCCTCGCCACGCGCGACGAGGTGCTGGCCAATGAAGTGCCGATGATGATCCTCGTCGCGACCATGGACAAGATCGTCCAGGAAAAGCCGAACGATTACATCTACCGCGCCTTCCTGCCCGGCAGTTTCGACGGCAAGATCATCGCCGATTTCATCGCCACCATGCCGAACGTCAAGCGCGTCGTGGTCGTGGGCCATGCCGACGAACACGCCGGCGCGCGCTATGGCACGCTGACCGAAGGGCTGAAAAAGCACGGCGTCGAACTGCTCGGCCTCGAGACCATCGAGACCGAGCTCACCGACGCGACGGCGCAGGTGCTGAAGATCAAGGACGCCAAGCCCGATGCCGTCGTGCTCGTCGGCCGGCCCGCCGCCTCGGCCGTCTTTCTGAAGGACGCCCACCGCCTGGGGCTGGATGTTCCCATGATCGGCGCCACCGTCGTCGATCTTCAGGATCTTGCCGACCGCATCGGCGGCACGGACGCGCTCAAGAACATGTATGTCGTCGCCGTCTATAAGGGCCCGCTCGGCAGCGAGGCCATGACGCCATGGCAGGAGATGCTGAAGAAGTACTATCCCTCCGACAAGGTGCAGGCTTCCGCCTTCCTCGGCACGTCCGGCGCCCTCGCCGTGGTCGAGGGGCTGAAGAAGGCCGGACCGGACCTCACGCGCGCGAAATTCATCGAGGCGATGAACGGGATCCAGAATCTCGATGGCGGCCCGATGGCCTGCTCGCTCAGCTTCTCCGCCGCCGATCATGACGGCTGCCGGACGGGCGTGATGTGGGGCGTTCGCGCCGGCAAGATCGTGGTGATCGGCGACCGCTGGAAGAACTGAGCCGTCCTGTCCGTCCGCCGCGAGCCGTCCCAACGGGCCACTCCTGGCCGACATTCCCGCGTCCCGGCGGAGCCATTCCGCCGGGCCCTTCCTGCCGGACCGGATGGGGTTCAGATGGAAATCGCGACACTGCTCTCCGTGGGGCTCTCCAATGGCTGCCTCTACGGGCTCGTGGGCCTGGGCCTCGTTCTGGTCTACAGCTCCCAGGGCATTCCCAACTTCGCCCATGGCGAATTGTTCATGGCCGGGGCGTTTCTGGCCTACACCGCCATTGTCCTGCTGGGACTGCCTTATTTTCTGTCCTTCCTCATCGCCGTCGTCGGCATCGGCCTCATGGGCATGCTGCTGGAATGGCTGGCGATCCGGCCCATTTCCCTGCACCGCTCGCTGGGTCGGGCCTCGAGCGAAGTCGCCATCGTGCTCGCGACCGTGGGGCTTGCCATCGTGCTGAAGGGCCTGGCCCGCATTCCCTGGGGCGACAGCGTGCGCAACCTGCCCACGGCCTTCACCACGCAGACGGTCACCATCGGCGGCGTCGCGATCGCCACCCAGCGCCTGCTGATCGTCGCGGTGACGCTCGTGCTCACCGTCGCTATTTCCGTCTTCTTTGCCCGCGCGCCGCTGGGCAAGAAAATGCGTGCCACCGCGCAGAACCCCACCGGCGCCAAGCTTATCGGCATCCACACCAGCAATATCTATTCGGCCACCTGGGCACTCGCGGCGGCCTGCGGCGCCATCGCCGGCGTGCTCGCGGCGCCGCTCATCTTCCTTCATCCCGACATGGGAACGCGGATGCTGCTGAAGGGCTTCGCCGCCGCCTGCCTCGGCGGCTTCGGCAGCGTCACCGGCGTGCTGCTCGGCGGTGTGCTGATGGGAGTCGTCGAGATTTTCGCCGGCCGCTACATCGCGACCTCGATGATGGATATCTTCGCGCCCATCATTATCATTCTCGTCCTGCTGTTCTGGCCACAGGGCCTGTTCGGCGCACGCCGCGCCGCGAGGGTCTGAGCCATGCGCACCCTGCTGCAGAACAATCTCGTCTGGCTGTTCTTCGCCGGAACCGTCGCCCTCTCATTCACGACCGACGCCTATTCCCAGTACCTTGTGAATCTCGTGCTGGTCTATGTGGTCATCGGTCAGGGGCTCAATCTCATCCTCGGCTTTGCGGGCATGTTCGCCTTCGCCCATGGGGCGTTCATGGGCATCGGCGCCTATGTGTCCGCCCTGCTCACCGCCAAGCTCGGCGTGTCGCTGCTTGTCGCGATGCCGGCGGCGGGCGTTGCCGCGGCGATCGTCGGCGCCCTCATCGGCTTTCCCGCGCTCCGGGTGAGCGGCCTCTATCTCGCAATGGTGACGCTCGGCTTTTCCGAGATCGTGCAATGGGTCATCAAACACTGGAAGTCGGTCACCGGCGGGCCGGACGGCGTCAGCGTCCCCGCGCCCGTCCTGTTCGGCCACCGCTTCTACGGCGACTACCCGACCTTCTACATCGTCGTGGTCGTCGCCCTGGCCATGACCCTTCTCGCCCAGGCGATCATCCGCTCGAAGCTCGGCCGCGCTTTCGTCGCCATCCGCGACAGCGAGATCGCCGCCCAGTGCAGCGGCATCAAGGTGGCGCGGACCAAGGTCCTCGCCTTCGCCATCAGCGCCTTCTATGCCGGCATCGGCGGGTCGCTGTTCTCTCTTACCCAGAGCTACATCACCCCCGAGAATTTCGGCTTCTACCAGACGACGCTGCATTTCTGCATCGTCATCGTCGGCGGCGCCGCAAGTCTCGCCGGACCCATCATCGGCTCGATCATCCTGACCTGGCTGCCGGAGGTACTGCGCAACGCGCAGGCCCTGCAGGAAATCGGCTATGGCCTCATGCTCATTCTGTTCGTCATTTTCGCCCCGCGCGGCATTGCCGGTTTCCTGATCGACAAGGGCATCCTGCCCCGTGAGCGGTTCTCGCTCCGCCGGCCGTCCTTGCCTGGCCGTTCCCGCCCGGCGCCGCAGGAGGTTTAGGCGGATGTCCTCCTTGCTGACAGTCGAAAACGTGACGGTGCAGTTCGGCGGCCTCGTGGCGGTCGACAAGGTCAGCCTCACCATCGCCGAAGGCGAGATCCGAGGGCTGATCGGGCCGAACGGGGCAGGAAAGACCACCCTGTTCAACGCCATTTCCGGCCTCGCCCCCACAAGGAGCGGCCGAATGATCTTCGCCGGTGCGGATGTGACCGCATTGGGCGCCCCGGACAGGGCGGCACGGGGCATCCGCCGCACCTTCCAGACGGTGCAGCTCGTCCAGACCATGACCGTCTATGAAAACCTGCTGCTTGGCCTTCACAGCCGCGCCGACAACCCGCTCGCGGCCCTGTTCGTCGGCCACGCCGTCAATGCACGCGGCGCGACCGATCCAATGGCGACGATCACCCGGGTGCTGGACTATCTGGGCCTCGCCCCGCGCGTCGATCATCTGGTGAGCACGCTGTCTATCGCCGAGCAGCGTTATGTCGAGATCGGTCAGGCGCTGGTGGCCTCCCCCCGGCTACTGATGCTGGACGAGCCGACGGCCGGCCTGTCCCCGGCACAGGTCGCGCGGCTCGACGACCTGATCGCAAGACTGCCGGCAGATTGGAACGTGTCGATCGTTCTCGTCGAGCACGTCATCCCGCTGGTGGTGAAACTGTGCCACCGCATTACCGTCCTCGACCGTGGGCGGGTGATTGCGGAGGGAACAGGGGAGCAGATCGAGAACGATCCCGCCGTACAGGAAGCCTATCTCGGAGAGCGGCTCAATGCTTGACATCACAGGACTTCGCGCCGGCTACGGCGCCCATGAGGTGCTGCAAGGCCTGTCGATGCGGGTGGGGAAGGGGCAGGTCGTGGCGCTGCTCGGGGGCAATGGTGCGGGCAAGACCACCACACTGAGCGCGATCATGGGGCTGATCCCGTCGCAGGGCGGGGAGATCGCCTTCGAGGGGAACAGCATCCAGGGACAGCCGGCGCACCGCGTCTTCCGCCACGGCCTCTCGCTGGTGCCGCAATGGCGGGAATTGTTCACCGACATGTCGGTGCAGGAACATCTGGAACTCGGCGCCATCGCCTGCGCCTCACGCGGGGACCTTGACGCCCGCGTCGCGAGCGCCCTCGACTATTTCCCGGAACTCCGGGCGCATCTTGCCCGGCGTGCCGGCACCCTGTCCGGCGGACAGCAGCAGATGGTGGCCATCGCTCGCGCGCTCACCGCCCGGCCCAAGCTGCTGATGCTGGACGAGCCGTCCATGGGGCTGGCGCCGCTGGTGGTGCGCGAGCTTGGTCGCACCATCAAACGGCTCAATGAGGCCGGCACCTCGGTGCTGCTCGTCGAGCAGAACATGCATCTGGCGCTGGGCGTTGCGAGCTACGTCTACGTCATTCGCGCCGGCACGATCATCACCCACGGGCCGACGGGCGACTTTCACGACGAGAAGGAACTGTTTCATTCCTATATCGGCTGAGGTCGCCCGGGGGGGATCGGACACCCGCTCAAATGGCGGGCGTCGCCCGAAACGCCGCGCCGTGGCGGGAGAAGACGGCATAGTGCCCCTTGAACCAGGGTTCGGTGGCAAGCTTGGCCCGCCAGGGCGTCGCACGGGCCGCCTCGCGCGCCGGGCTCTGCAGCGCGGCGAGATCAGCAAGGTGATGCAGCGCCATATGGGTGAAAGCGGCGGGGTGCCCGTCGACGATGCGGTAGCGCCGGCAGCCAAGCCAGTGCTCGCAGCCCAGCAGCAGGGGAACGTGGTCCTCGACATACCAGGCATTGAACGCTTCTTCACGCTCGGCCGGCACGCTGAAGAACACGGCATAGAGATAGGCGGAATCGAGCATGCGATCATCCTCGACGTCGGGCCGCTGCTGCCAGCTGATCAGCTCGCCGGTGTAGCGGGTGAAATCCCCGACATTGGCCAGCATCCAGCTCGTTTGCTCGGACGGGTTCTGCTTGATCCGCTGATAGTCCGGCGTCTTCAGCGCCGCCGGGGTCTGCATGTCGTAGACGGCGAGATAGGCCGGGCCCTCCACATTGCGGTAGCGCTGCGCGCCGAGAAAGCCGGGGGCCGCCATGCGGATCGGAATGTGGTGGGTGTCGTACCAATGATTGAAGTCGTCTTCCCACTCCGGGGCTGGCGTCATTTCCGAAAACAGTACGGCTCCAGCGCGCAATTTGATCTCTCCTGCATTCCGCGACGTGAGGGTCAGTGGGACGCGCCGTCAAAGGTCTGGACGATGCGCGAGTGCGCAGTGCGGACATTGCGCATGCCGCGCGGCGTGTTCCGGCTGGCCCCGACGAAACGCGGGATGCCGGCCGTCATCACGGCCGCGACCGAAGGCACGTCGCCATTGCGCATCGCTGCGAGGGCATCGGGCTGCGAGCCGCCGGTCCCGGCGTCGAGCAGGATGACATCGGCGTCGCGGCCGGGAGCGATCACGCCGGCGTTCAGCCGGAAATGGCGCGCATTGTTGCCCGTGGCTGCGGCGATGGCGATTTCCGGCGCCATGCCACCAAGCGCGACGAGATGCGAGATCGTGTAGAGCATGCCCAGCGGCATGATGCCCGATCCCGTCGGCGTATCGGTCGCGATGAGCAGCCGGTCGAGAGTGCCGGTCGCGGTCATCTTCTGTGCGATCAACAGAGCGGTGCGAAGATTCCCGGCCATGCACAACTGCATGGCCACCTTCGTCTCATGGATCAGCCGGTCGAACCCCGCTTCCGGAATGGCGATCGGCCCGCCATTCACGTGAAAGGAGATGTCGGGCTGCATGGCCACCAGATGTTCGGCCCAGATGCCCGATGATCCGGGGATCGACGCGCCCCCGGTATGAACCATCGAAATCAGCCCATGGCGCCGCGCGCTCTCGATCAGCGGCACATAGTCATAGGGCGATGGGAAAGCCCCGAAGCCCGCCTTGACGAAACGCAGCCCGGCGTCGGCCACTTCGCGCAGATCCTGGTCCGTCAGCCCGGGTTCGAGAATGAGGGCGCCGGCATGGACCTTCATGCCGCCCGGACGATAGTCGGCAAAGCACTTCATCGCCGCCACGGCCAGCGCCTTCACGCCGACAGGGTCCTTCGGGCGGCCGGGCGTGTGAACCTCGGAAGCGGTGATCGACGAGGTAACACCGCCATGGACATAGCTTTCGAGGAAACCCACCGTCTTTTGGCGCGGCGTGTAGTCGCCGAAGGTGATGTGCACATGCGAGTCGATCAGCCCGGGCGCGGCGAAGGTGCCGGCGGCGTCGATCACCACATCGGCCGCCTCGACCTCGGCGGGGCTGAGCGTGCCGACGGACTGGATCAGCCCATCGGCCATGAGAAGGGCGTCGCCATCGCGAAAGGGCGCGTCGATGTCGCCGGAGAAAATGCCGCCAATATTGACGATGGCCGTCTTCATCCCTGCGTCGCCTTCGCCTTGCGCGCCAGCACCTCTTCATGCGTCATACCGCCGACGCGCCAGTTCAGCCGCCGGCCGCTGGACGCGCAGAAGATCACCGCCACTTCGTCCGCCTTCGGCCCGCCCGGCACCATCACGGTGATGCCGTCATAGTGCGAGCGGACATAGACCTCATCCTTGTGGTTCATCGGAATGTCGATCACCGTGCCGGGAGCGGCCACCTTCTGGAAGGACGAGATCCACGCCTCGCCGCCGCCAATCGCCTCGCGCACGGGATTGGCGAAAACCGTGGTGAGCAGGGCATTGGCGTGCTCCTGTTCACCCGCCAGCCCCACCAGCGCTCCCTTGCCGTAGCCCTGAACCTCGAACCCCGCCATCACCTCGACCAGCTTCGCGCCGACCTTCCGGCCGAGATCGACGCTCGCCTCGATCAGCGGAGAAAGGTCCGCCCCCACCGTGCCGGCGAGGGGGTTTTCGACCACGAAGATGACCGCCGCCTTGCGCAGGGGTGTCTCCACGCGGACGGCCCCTTCCTCGAAGGTGTCCTCGCACTGGACCAAAACCCGCCGAATGTTCAGTTCCATCTGTCTGTTTCCCCTGAGCCCGCCCTCAGCCGGAGGGCTCGGCGGGCGATCCTTGAATGTCCCGTCGGCGAAACGGAGGGGCACGCGTGGCAGGCAAACGCCCCTCCGCCGCCCCCCCGGGACGACGGTTCCCGACTTTCCGCTCTCCGGCGGCGTGCAGCACGCGCCAGCGCGACCGCTTTCCGCCGCACCCCACGACACGAACGAATAACAAGTCAATAATTTAGGTACATATTGTAGTCACGAGATCATGGTGTCAACCTGACGGGCACCGCCGCCTTCCGCAGGAGTGGGCCGGGCGGCGTCAGGATCCGGCCACGGCCTTCTCGAAGCTCTCGAAGAACTCCGCCGCCAGCTTCTTGGACACGGAATCGATCAGGCGCGAGCCCAGCTGCATCAGCTTTCCGCCGACATGGGCCTCGACCTCGTAGCGGAGCAGCGTGCCTTCCGCCGCCTCGGTGAGGATGACGATCGCCCCGCCCTTGGCGAACCCCGCGACGCCCCCTTCGCCTTCGCCGCGAATGCGGTAGCCATTCGGGGGATCGAGATCGAGCAGTTCCACCTTGCCCTTGAAGCTGGCCTTCACCGGGCCGAGCTTGACCTTGGCCACGGCGGAAAAGTGGGTCTCGTCATCCTGGCTCAGTGCCTCGCAGCCGGGAATGCAGGCCTTGAGCACTTCGGGATCGTTGAGCTTGGCCCAGACGACATCCTTGCTCGCCGGCAGTTGCACTTCCCCGGTCATCGTCATCGCCATGGTGGGCCTCCCTGATGCGCGGACACGGCGCGGAATCGCCGGTTGTCGCGTGAAACCAAATCCGTGCCTGCGCGAGGCGGGGTCATGCCGCCCACGACGCGCGCTCGACATGCGCGCGGGACAGCGCCTCAAGGCGGGTGACGCCGAGAAGCGCCATGTCGCGCTCGATCTCCGCCGAAAGCAGCCGGATCGCGTGCCGCACTCCGTCTTCCCCGCGCGCGGCGGCGGCGAACAGGAAAGGGCGGCCGACGAAGACGAAATGCGCGCCCAGCGCCAGCGCCTTCAGCACGTCCGAGCCGCGCCGAATGCCGCCATCGACCATGACCCGCATGGGCCCGGCGACCTCGGCGATGGCCGGCAATGCCGCCAAGGCCGGCCGTGCGCCATCAAGCTGGCGTCCGCCATGATTGGAGACGATCACGCCATCGGCGCCGTGCTCGCGGGCCTGCACCGCGTCCTCGGCCGACAGCACGCCTTTGAGGATCAGCCTGCCCGGCCAGCGCCGGCGGATGAGCGCAAGATGGCGCCAGGACAGCTGGTCGCGGGCCCCGATGGCGCGCACGACATGGCGCGAGAGAATGGGCGGGCCCCGGAAGGCGTCCATGTTCTCGAAATGCGGCACCCCATTGCGCAGAAAGGTGGCGAGCCAGGTAGCGCCGAGCCAGTGCGGCCGGGAAAGCCCATCCCACAGCAGCCGCAGCGACGGCTGCAGGGGAATGCTGAAGCCGGTGCGGACATTATTCTCGCGGTTGGCCGGAACCGGCACATCGGCCGTCAGCACGAAGGTGTCGTAGCCGGCGGCTTCAACCCGGTCGACCATCGCCTCGATGCGCGCGTCCTCGCCGGGCAGATAGGCCTGAAACCAGCGGGCACCGCCCTGGGTCGCGACGCGCTCCAGCGGCATCAGCGACGTCGCGCTGACGATCGCGGGGATGCCGGCCTGCGTCGCGGCGCGCGCCAGCACCAGTTCGCCCTCGAAGGTCGCCAGGCCCGACAGGCCCATCGGCGCAATGCCGAACGGCGCGGCATAGGTGGTGCCGAACAGGGTGGTGCGGGCCGAGCGGGCCGAGACGTCCGCCAGAACGCGCGGCACGAGTTCATAGCTGCGGAAGGAGGCGGCGTTAGCCTGAAACGACTGGCAGGTCTCGGCCGCGCCCGCGTAATAGCCATAGATCTGGCGCGGCAGCCGCCGGCGGGCGGCGGCCTCGAAATCGGCCAGGCACAGGAACGGGGCCAGATGCCGGGGCGTCGCGTCCTCGACCCGCGGCGCCGTGACGGCCCGCTCCTGAACCGCCGCTTCGTGCAGATGTGCCATTTCAGCCCCGCCCGTGCCGCGGTGCGGGCAGCACGACATTCTGCGGGCGTCCCTGCAGCGCGGCCACCATGGTTTCAGCGGCCTTGACGCGAATGTCGCGATTGGCCGGCGCAGAGTAATAGGCCACATGCGGCGTCACGATGAGCCGGCCAGTCAACCAGTCCTCGCATTCGCGATAGGCGCGCAGCAGGCCCGGCAGGGGCTCCACGGGCGGCTCGACGGGAATGACGTCGAGGCCGGCCCCGGCCACATGGCCGGCCCGCATCGCCGCCTCCAGCGCCTCGATGTCCATCACCGCGCCGCGCGCCGTGTTGACGATGATGGCGCCGCGCGGCAGCTGGGCCAGTTCCGCCGCGCCGATCATCCCGCGCGTCTCGTCGGACAACAGGCAGTTCAGCGACAGCACATTGGCGACGCGCAGCAGATCGGGCAGCGCGCGGGCCCGCTCGATGCCAAGGGCGAGATCGACTCCGTTCGGCACATAGGGATCGTAGAAGACGACGCGAAGGCCGAACGCCTTGGCGCGCATGGCGAGGGCCGTGCCGATGCGCCCGAGGCCGATGATGCCGAGGGTCTGTACATTGAGGCGGTCGATCAGCGGTGTCTCGACCAGAAGCCAGGGGGCGGGGGAGGTGCCGCGCTGGAGATCATGATGCAACAGCAGCCCGCGCCGCAGCGAGAGGATCAGGCCCATGGCGTGATCGGCGATTTCGGTGGTGCCATAGTCGGGCACGTTGCACACGAGAATGCCCCGCTCGGCGGCGGTGGCCATGTCGATGCGGTCGTAACCGACGCCGATCCGCACCAGAACCGACAGCTTCGGAAAGCGGTCGAAGTCCGCCCGGGTCACATGATGCCGGAACACGAGCAGACCGTCGGCGTCGCGGCACAGCGCCGGGTCGAGATCGGCGATCAGCGGCACGTCGTTGAACGAGACCTGGGCGTGTGGGGTCAGTATGTCCGCTTCAAGGGCGGTGTCGGAGTCGAGAATCTCCGGGTAGACGACACGGGGCATCATGGCTTTTTCCGGAGACCCGGCCTTCTCATCACGTCAGACCGGCGCGACGGCGCAGGCATCTGCGCCCGCCGCCCGCCGTGCGTTTTCAATCACCTGCCACAGCTTGAAAGGGCTGGCAGGCATGTCGAGTTCCTCGATGCCGAGCGGCGCGAGCGCGTCCATGAAGGCACTCATCACCGCCGGCAGGGCGCCAACCGTGCCGGCCTCCCCGGCACCCTTGACGCCGAGCGGGTTGGTGGTGGTCGGCACTGGATGGCTCAGCACATGGATGGGGGGAAGATCCGTGGCGCGCGGCATGCCGTAGTCCATGAACGAGCCCGTCAGCACCTGCCCCTGCCCGTCATAGACGATCAGCTCGTCTAGGATCTGGCCGGCGCCCTGCGCCACGCCGCCATGGATCTGACCCTTGAGCATCAGCGGATTGACCACCGTGCCCACATCGTCGACGACGTGATAGGCGACCAGGTCACGCTCCCCGGTCTCCATGTCGATCTCGACCTCGCAGATGTGGCACGCATTGGGAAAGGTGGATTTCTCCAGCGCGACATTGGCCGCCGCCTGCAGGCCAATCTCCATGTCCGGAGGCATGAGGCGCGGCACGAAGGCGGCTTTGGCGACCTCGCGCAGCGACATGCCCCGGTTCGTCCCGCTCACGACGAAACTGCCGTCGATGAAGCCGATCGCCTCCTCCGGCGCGTCCATCAGATGCGCGGCGATACGCCGTCCCTTGGCGATGATCTTCTCGCTGGCGCGTACGAAGGAGGTGCCGACCGCCATCATGGTGCGCGAACCGAACGTGCCGCGCCCATGCGCGACCAGATCCGTATCGCCGAACACGACGGTCACTTCGTCGCCGCCCATCCCGAGAAGCTCCGCCGCCATCTGGTGATAGGCCGTGGCGTGGCCCTGTCCCTGCGAATGGCTGCCGGCGAGAATGGTCATTCCGCCGGAGGCATCGAAGCGGATTTCCGCATATTCCTCGAAAGGCCGGTCGGGCGGACCGCCGGCGATCTCGATGACCGTGGCGATGCCGATGCCCCGCAGCCTGTTGCGGGTGGCCGCGTCGCGGCGGCGCGCCTCGAAGCCGGCCCAGTCGGCGGCACGCAGGCATTTGTCCATGACGGCCTCGAACTCACCGCTGTCATAGGTGAATACCAGCGGCGTCGCGTAGGGCATCGCCGAGGGCGCGATCATGTTGCGCCGCCTCAGTTCTGCGCCGTCGAGGCCGAGCGCTCGCGCCGCCTTGTTGACGATCATCTCGATGCAATAGGACGCTTCCGGACGGCCGGCGCCGCGAAACGGGCAGGTCGGCACGGTGTTGGTAAACACCCCCCGCACGCGCACGTCGAACGCCTCTGTAGTGTAAACCCCGGCGAGGCCGCCAATATTGTTGGTCGGCGCGTGCAGTCCGTTCGAGGCGACGAAGGCGCCGAGATTGGCGATGGTGTCGACGCGCAGGGCCAGGAACCGCCCCTCCGCATCAAGGGCGAGCGCGACATCGGAGACGTTGTCGCGCGCCTGGTGGTCGGAGAGAAACCCCTCGGAGCGATCCGCCGTGTGCCGCACCGCCCGCCCGGTGAGCTTCGCCGCCCACAAGACGAGCACCAGTTCGGGATGAAGGCTGCCCTTCATGCCGAAAGCCCCGCCGACATCGGGCGCGACCACCCGGAGCTGATGCACCGGAATGCCGAGGATCGTGGCGAGTTCCTGGCGGATCATGTGCGGCGACTGCAGGCCCGCATGGAGCGTGTAGCGGCCGGTGCGCGGATCATAGGAACCCAGCGCCGCGCGCGGCTCCAGCGAATTGGTGCCGACGCGCGAGATGACGAAGCGCTGGGTCACCACATGCGCCGCACGGGCGAAGAGCGCCTCCGCGCGGGCCCGGTCTCCGGCCCTGAGCTCGAAGCAGACATTGTCGGGATGGTGCTCCCAGACACGGGGCGCCTCCGGCTGCACCGCCCCGGCCGTATCGACAATGGCGTCGGTCGCGTCATATTCGATCTGCACCAGTTCGGCGGCGTCGCGCGCCTGGTTCATCGTCTCGGCGATGACCGCGACGACGGCCTCGCCGACATGGCGAACCGCCCCAAGGGCGAGCGGGTGATAATCGGTCGCGAGGTTCGGCGTCCCGTCGGCGCGCACCCGCTTCACCCGTGTGGGAAAGGGCTGGAACGCTTCCTGCCGCAGGTCGTCCGGGGTGAGGATGGCGAGGACTCCTTCCGCCTCGCGCGCCTCGGTCACGTCGATCGAGACGATCCGAGCTGCCGCATGCGGCGACCGCACGACATGGAGATAGGCCGCGCCCTCCAGAGTCGCCATGTCGTCGGTGTAGCGGCCATGGCCCCGGATGAGGCGGAGATCCTCGACCCGGCGGACCGGCTGTCCCAATCCCGCAGCATTCATGTCGGCGCGCTCCCCTGCATGGGTCCGTCGTTCGCGCTCATCCACCGCGCCGGCCCCGTGGCGCGGTTCAGTGCCGATGTTCCGAGCATCGCTCCCACGCCGTTCAATCTCCCGCCGCCTCGAGATAGCGGAGCTTGTGGCTCTGGATCCGGCCGAAGATCGCGTTGATGACCGAGGCAAGCGCAAAGATGATGATGATCGTCGCGTACATGGCGCTGATCTGGAACTGATCGGAGAACTGCATGAGCCGGTAGCCGAGGCCGGCATCCGAATAGGCGACCTCGGCGGCGAGCACGCCGATGATCGCCATCGCCATGCCGAGCCGGCCGCCAACCAGCAGTGCCGGCAGCATCGCCGGCACGTAGATCATGCGCACCTTCTGCGGCACTGAGAGGTGGAAGCTCTCGCCCACCTTCAGCAGGATCATCCGAATCTGCAGATAGCCGCTGATCGTGCCAAAGATCACCGGAAAGAACGCCGACATCGCCGACTTCACGATCTTCGATTCCACGCCCAGCCCGAACACGAGGAAGATGATCGGCAGGAAGATGATCTTCGGCGTGCCGGCGAGGGCGACGATGTAGGGCTCGAAGGCGCGGCGCATGAATTCGTTCGAGCCGAGCCACAGTCCTATGACAATGGCCAGCACCGAGCCGAGCACGAAGCCGCCGACGGAGGTGTAGACCGTCGTCCAGAGGTCCCGATACATCGAGGGATCGCCGAGCTGGCCGATGAGCGCCACGAAGACGCTCGCCGGCTGCGGCACCAGCCCGTCATAGAGCAGGCCCGAAACCGCGACGAGCTGCCAGACGGTCAGGAGAAGCACGACCGTCCCGACCCTTATCCAGAGGACGGGATCGCGCAGCGACAGCCGAAGGTGTGCGTGGGTGGCGGCGACCATGGGGCTACCTCAACATCTTTTCGATTCTGTCGATGATGGCGTTGCAGGTGATGCTGATCGCAGCGATGGCGATGATCGCCGTATAGGTGCCGGTGATGTCGAAGCGGAAATAGCTGTCCGACACCAACCGCCCCAGCCCGCCCGCATCGACGAGATATTCAATCGCGATGATGTTGATGAGGGCATAGATCAGCCCGAGCCGGATGCCGGTGAAGATCGTCTTCGCACCGCTCGGCACCATGATCTTCCAGAAGATCTGCGATTCCGTGAGATTGAAGCTCTTGCCAACCTTGATCAGGGTCTTTGGCACCGAGAGAAACGCCAGCCGGACATAGACGATGACGGGAATGACGCCGGCGGCCGAGCCCATGACGATTAGCGTGACGTTGTTGCGGCCAAGGATCACCATGAACAAGGGGTAGAGCAGGAAGATTGGCGCGGCGAAGAGCGACGCCAGCCAGCCTTCATAGGCCTTGCCGAAGTGCTTGTAGCGAAAGAGCGCGTAGCCGATGGGCACGGCGGCGATGATTTCGATCAGCACGGTGACGAAGACCATGCCGAAGGTCAGCTTGGTCGCGACCAGCAGCTGGAACGCCTTCTCCCCATGGAAGAGACCGCCAATGGCAGCGCTCGGCGGCGCGATGATGAGGCTCGAAATGACGCCCAGCCGGACGAGCGCCTCAATGATCAGCAGGCCAAGGATCACCGTTCCCGCGCCGAAGAGCACCGGCGGATCGATCCAGCTGGTGAAAGGCCGCGCCGAAGGGGGCCGAAGCCGCCCTCCGGTCCGGTCAATAGCCGGCTCCACCACGGGGCGGGCGGAAACTGCTTCGTTGGCCGGCACCGTGGTCATGTCGCGCGCATCCATGAGACCGCCATTCTCGCGTGAGCTCGAAGATCAATGGTGATTCAGCCAGTCCAGGCTCGATCCCCGCGTTGAATCGATACGGATGTCGAGCAGGTAGCTCTCGCCCGCTTCGACCGCACGCAAGCCGCGTTCCAACGCTGCGGCGATCTCTGCCGGATCGGTGATCTGTGGCTCGCTGGCGATGCCGAAATCGGCGGCTAGGCCGGGAATGTCGATTGCCGGCTCGTCGATACGCTGGCCGATCCATTTATTCTCGGCCGGCCGGTCGCGATGATGCGCCACCGCCTCCTGCTGCACCTCATCGGTGTAGTAGCTGCGGTTGTTGGCGATGACGAAGAGCACGGGAATCTTGTAATGGGCGGCGGACCACAGTGCCGAGGGCGCGCCCAGAAACTCGCCGTCGCCCATGAGACCGATGGTCAGGCGGCCGCTGTTGCGCAGCGCAAGGGCGGCGCCGATGGTCATGCCGGGCCCGGAACCCACGCCGCCGCCGCCATCATAGCCGAGATAGTCCAGGGGGTCGCGGAACGGATAGGCGCCTGCCGGCCAGTTCAGCGGCACGCGGGCCAGGCACAAAGCGCGCTCGCCCTTCACCTCGCACAGCGCCGCGCCGATATCGGCCAGCGTCGGCAGCCGCTCGGGCAGGCGGGGTGGACCGGAGGCGGTGGCAAGCGCCGGAGTGGGCGCCGGAGTGGGCGCCACCACAGCCCGCCCATGCGCCTCAAGGGCGGCGATAAGCGGCGCGAGAACCGCATCCGGTTCCACCGCGAGGTGGATGTCGGCATTGCTGAAGCGCTGGTGATCACCGCTCCAGCCATTATGCACATGGTGGTCGACCGACACATGGATAAGCGTGCGCGGCGCCGCCGCCTCGCCTTCCCCCGCGCGCATGACATCGGCGATGTCGGTCCAGTCGAGGCTGAGCACGACGTCGGCCTCCGCGAGAATCTTGCGGTTCGGCCCGGTCAAGAACAGGTCCGGTGGGGCACCATGGAGGGGATGCTCGGTCGGGAAGGAGGCGCCGGTCCGCAGATCGGTGATGACGCGAGCGCCCAGCAGCTCCGCTAGGCGAACGCGCAGCGCCCAGTCGGCGGAACTGCGGGAGACGCGGCCGATGAGAAACACCGGCCGCTGCGCCTTGGCGAGCCGCTCGGCTGCGGGCGCGACGGTTTCGGCCGCCGGCACGAGGCGCGGGGCCGGGGCGAAACGCGCGGCGGGCGGCAGCGTTAGCGGCGCCGGCAGGGCGTCTTCCTGCAGACGCCGGTCGAGGATGACATAGGAGGGGCCACAGGGCGCGGTGCAGGCCCTGTTATAGGCCCGCCCCATCGCTTCGATCGTCGCCTCCGGCGAATGGGGCTGGTCGTCCCATTTGACGAAATGCCGGACCATGCCGCCCTGGTCGCGCGCCGTGTGCATCCAGTCGATCCAGTTGCGCCGCACCGCCGTGTCGACGGCGCCCGTCGCGCCCAGCATCAGGATCGGCACCCGGTCGCACCAGGCGTTGAATACGGCCATCATGCCATGCATCAGCCCGACATTGCTGTGCAGCACCACGGCCATGGGCTTGCCCGAGGCCTTGGCATAGCCATGGGCGATGGCGACCACGCTTTCCTCGTGCAGCGCCAGCAGCATGTGCGGGCGCTCATTGCCGAGATAGTTCACCAGGCTGTCGTGCAGGCCGCGAAAACTCGATCCCGGATTGACGCACACATAATCGATGCCGAGATGGCGCAGCATTTCGGCGGCAGCGTCGCTGCCCCACGCCATGCTTGTATTCTGGCTCTTGGCAGGCACATCGGGCTTCATGGCAGGTCCTGACCACGCGTTCAGTTGAACGTCTCGGTGACGGTCTTCACATGGGTGTATTCGAGCAGCCCCTCGCTGCCGGACTCGCGCCCGACGCCGCTGTCGCCGACACCGCCAAACGGCGCCTCGGGCGCCGTGACGGTAACGCCGTTAATGGCGACGACGCCGGCGCGAAGGCCTGAGGACAGCCGCTCGGCCGTCCGGTGCGAGCGCGTGAACCCATAGGCGGCAAGGCCGAAGGGCAGGCTGTTGGCGGATGCGATCACCTCGTCCAGCGTGTCGAAGCTGCAGATCGGCGCCAGCGGCCCGAAGGGCTCCTGCGTCATCACCTCGGCATCGGCGGGAATGTCGGTGAACACGGTGGGGGCGAAGAAATAGCCGCGATTGCCGATCCGCTGGCCGCCGGCGGCGAGCCGCGCTCCACGCGCCTCGGCATCGGCGACGAAACGATCCGTCGCGTCGAGCCGGCGCTGGTTCGACAGCGGGCCCATCTGCACGCCGGGCGCCGTGCCGTCGCCCACCTTGATCGCCGCGACATGCTCGACGAACTGCCGGGTGAAGCTCTCGGCGACGCTGGCATGGACGTAGAACCGCGTCGCCGCCGTGCAGACCTGACCCGCATTGCGGAACCGCGACTGCACGCACATCTGCGCCGCCGCAGCGATGTCGGCATCCTCGCAGATGACGGCCGGCGAATGGCCGCCCAGTTCGAGCGTGACCTTCTTCAGCTCGCGCGCCGCCAGCATGGCGATGTGCTTGCCGACGCCGACCGAGCCGGTCAGCGAGATCTTCTGGATGATGGGGCTGGCGATCAGGTGCTGGGAAACCTGCGCCGGCGCGCCGAACACGATGTTCACCACCCCCGGCGGCACCCCGGCCTTGAGGCAGAGATGGCCGAGAATGATCGCCGCGCCGGGGGTTTCCTCGGCCGGCTTGATGACGATGGAGCAGCCCGCCGCCAGAGCATGGGCGATCTTGCGCGCCACCATGCTGCAGGGAAAGTTCCAGGGCGAAAACGCCGCCACCGGGCCGACGGGCTCATGCTCCACCCGGATCCGGCTGTTCGCAAAGCGGGATGGCACGATCCGGCCATAGATCCGGCGCCCTTCCTCGGCGAGCCATTCCGCGAGCTCGGCCGCCCCCTGCACTTCCCCCCGCGCCTCGGCGAGGGTCTTGCCCTGTTCGGCGGTGATCGCCGCCGCCAGCAGGTCCACATGCTCGCGCATCAGGTCGGCGAAACGGCGCACCACCTTGGCGCGCTCCTGCGGCAGCACCTGGCGCCAGAGCTTGAAGCCGGCCGCCGCCGCCTCCAGGGCGCGGTCGAGATCGTCCACGCCGGCATGGGGAAGGCGGCCGATCTCGGCCTCCGTGGCCGGATTGATCACCGGCGAGCTTCGCCCCGACGACGGGATGATCCAGCTGCCATTGATGAGAAGCGCGAGGTCGTGCTGCATGCGACGCGCCTTCAGACCGGACGGCTTTTGAGATGGTAGAAGGTGCTGAACTCGTGCGTCGGGCCGATCACTTCCGCCTTGCGGACATAGTTCGGGCCAAGTTCGGCGAAGGAGGTGAGGCCCAGAAGGCCGAGCGCGTTGATGATCTCGCGCTCCAGCAGTTCAAGCGACCGCACGAGCGCCGCCTCGCCGCCCGCCGCCAGCGCCCATCCCTGCAGACGGCCGATGCCGACGCTCGAGGCGCCGAGGGCGATCGCCTTGATCACGTCCGTGCCACGCAGGAAGCCGCCATCAACGATCAGCTCGACCTTCTTGCCGACCTCCGCCGCAATCTCCGCCAGCGTGTCGAGCGCGCCGGCGCAATGGTCCAGCTGACGGCCACCATGGTTGGAGATGTAGACGGCATCCACGCCGCGCGCGACCGCCATGGCGGCGTCCTCGACATGGGCGATTCCCTTGAGGATGAACGCCCCGCCCCACTCGTCACGGATGCGGCTGGCAAGGTCCCAGGTGATGGCCGCTTGCAGGTGACGGTCCTTCTGCGCCTTCACGCTCGGCGGCAAATAGCCGTTCATCAGCTGGCGCTCACGAATGCCGTAATGCGAGGAATCGACCGTGACGGCGAGGGCATCATAGCCGGCCGCCTTCACCCGGCCGAGAATGTTCCGGATCCAGTCGAAATCGCCGCGCACATAGAGCTGGAACATCTTCGGGCCGGTGGTGGCGGCCGCGCATTCCTCCAGCGAGGGCTCCGTGATGGAGCTGATCATCGGAATGGTGCCGAAGGTCGAGGCCGCCCGGCACGAGCTGGCGCCGCCGCCCTTTTCGATCGCCTGAAGCGAGCCGATGGGCGCGAGAAACACAGGAATGCGCACCTTATGGCCCAGCATGGTGCCGGACGGGTCGACGTGCGAGACATCGCGCAGCACGCGCGGGAGGAAGACATAGCTGTCGAGCGCGTGGCGGTTGCGGCGCATCGTCGTTTCCGACTCCGCCCCGCCGGTCAGGTAGTCCCAGACCTCCTGATTCAGCGCCCGGCGCGCCTGCGTGACAATCTCCTGGCTACACGTGAACTGGGTCATCAATGCCTCGTGGAATAAACGTCCGGGTCGTCGGTTGGCTCTTGGGCGGCGATCAGGCGGGGGTCTGGGCGTGTTCGACCTCCGACACCGCCTGCGCGAAGCGCCGCAGGCCCTCGCGGAAATGCGCCTTGGTGATGGTCAGCGGCGGCATGATGCGGATGGTCGAGCCGTAGCGCCCGCAGGCCATGATGCGGACGCCGAGCTGCTCGCACCGCTGCAGAATGGCGCCGACGCGCTTCGGCTCCAGCGGCTTGCGTGCGGCCTTGTCGGCGACAAGTTCGACGCCGATGAAGAAGCCGCGCCCGCGCACATCGTCGAGAAGGGCGCTGTCCGCCGCGATTGCCGCGAGTTCCGCCTTGATCTCCGCGCCAAGCAGGGCGGCACGCTCGATCAGGTTGTCCTGGGGGTCGAGAAGTATGTCGAGATTGGCGAGGGCGACCACATTGGCCAGCGCGTTTTCCGCGCCGGTGATCACCTGGGAGGCGAGCGGCAGCTTGTCCTGGTAGCGCTTGTGGACGGTGACGCCGGAAAGCGGAAGGTCGCCGCCAATGCCCTTCGCCCAGGTCATCATGTCCGGCACGACGCCGAAATGCTCGCTGGCCCACATCTTGCCGGTACGTCCGGCACCGGCCTGCACCTCGTCAATGATGAGCAGGATGCCGCGGCGGGTGCAGATTTCGCGCAGCATCTGCAGAAACTCGACCGGCGGGTCGATGTAGCCGCCATCGGCCTGCATGGATTCGACGATGACGGCCGCGACATCGTCGGCCCCGGTATTCGGCGTCGACAGCTTGTAGTCGAGATATTTGGCGCAGCTGACGCCGCAATCGGGATATTTCAGATCCACGAAGCAGCGGTAGCAATAGGCGTAGGGCATGTGCAGCGCGCCCGGCATCAGGGGACCGAACTTCTCGCGGAAATTCTCACGCGTGGTCAGCGCCAGCGAGCCGTGGAACACGCCGTGATAGGCGCCCTCAAAGGCGATGATCTGCGAGCGGCCCGTGATGGCCTTGGCGAATTTGATCGCGGTTTCGGTCGCCGCCGAGCCGCTCATGCCGAACCAGGTGAAGCACTCGCCGCGCAGGCCCTCGGGCATGCAGGCCGAGAGCCGCTCAGCCAGCGCCACTGTCGTCTCATTGACGAGGCCGGCGGAGTGCATCAGCCGTTCCGCCTGGTCGCGGATCGCCGCCACCACGCGCGGATGGTTGCGCCCGACATTCGACACCGCGACACCGGCGGAGAGGTCGATCAGGATGTTGCCGTCGGGATCCTGAATGCCGGCGCCATATCCGCTCTCCACCACGATGCGCCCTTTCACCGAGGGCCGGGTGGGAGACTGGAACTGAAGGGCGCGCTGAATGACTTCCTGCGCCCGTCGCCCCGGAAACTCGTTCGACACCATCTGCGGCATGACGGGGTAGGAAAGCGAGGCGAGTTTCTCTTCGGCAATCATGGCACGGCCCTTCGGAATGAAACGCGGAGATTGAGCGAGGGCACCACGCCCTCGCCCGGGCCGGGCATCACTGCCAGACGACAACCTGCGGAGGGTTGATCACGCCGTAGACGGATTTGTTCGCGAGCATCTCGAACGCCTTCGGCACCTGGTCGAGACCGTGCAGCGTATGCTTGATCGTCGGCTCGATCTGGACGCGCTTGGAGGCCACGAGATCGATGGCGTAGCGGATCATCTTCGGCGTCGGAGGGCGGCGGCCGATGATGCGCAGGCCCTTCTTCTCGATCGGCGCGAAGGTGACCTGTGTGCCACCCGGGAAATGGCCGATCTCGATGATGCGCCCTTCCGGCCGCAGCATCTGCAGGCCCTGATGGAAAGCGTCGGTGCCGGCATGCCCCTGCCCGGTGGCGCCGCCGGCGCAGTCGAACACCACGTCGCAGCCAAGGCCGCCGGAGGCTTCCATGACGGCTTCCACCGGGTCCTGCTCGGTGATGTTGACGAGAACGTCGGCGCCCAGAGACTTGGCCAGTTGCAGAACCGGGTCGCGGCGGGCGATGGCGATGACGCGCCCGGCGCCGGCGCAGCGCGCCACCTGCAGGGAATCGAGCCCCATCGGCCCCAGCCCGATGACCGCCACCGTGTCGCCCATCTCGATGCCGACGCCGTTGACGGCGCCGACGATGGACACCAGCGGCTGAAGCGCCGCCGCCTCGAAATCGCTGACCTCCTTCGGCACAGCCGCGATCATGCGGGCAGGCACCGGAAAATACTCGGCGAGGCAGCCGGGCGTGTCCTCGCCGACATTCAGCACCGAACGGCAATATTGCTGCATGCCGGCCTGGCAATATTTGCAGGACCCGCACGGGACGCCGCGATGATAGAAGACGCGGTCGCCGAGCTTCACATTGGTGACGCCGGCCCCGACCTCGACAACCTCGGCGCAGAATTCGTGCCCGAAGAGCGGCAGCGGCTTCTTCTGGGCGAACATCGCTTTCAGGGCTTCATGGCTGGAGATCGGGACGCCCTGAAACTCCGCCACTTCCGTCACCGACAATTCGAGCACGCGCGTGCGGCACACCACCCAGCCCGGCTCTGCCTTGGGCTCCGGAATGTCCTCGAGGCGCATGTCGTTAAAATCGTAGGACATCCATGCCTTCACGTTCGATCTCCGGTCTCGTTCTGTGAGCGCCAGTGAGCTTATCCCACTCGAAATTTATATCAATAACAAAGCTAAAAAAATATGCTTATGAGCCCGACTTTGTCTTCCGCCGCCTACCCTTAGGGGAGGGCCGCATGGAGCGTTCAGCATCAATTTTTAGCTACATAAAAAAGGTAACTTGACAAGCTTCCTGATCGGTTGAAGCATGGTCGCGCCGCAGGCGGGCGGCGCGTCGCCCGGCTTCTGTCCAGGCGCGCTCCCGGCCGGTGGCGCAAGCCCCCTTTCGCGGAAAGCTGCATGCCATGACCGAAGGTTCCTCGATGCATCTCGGCGTCTTCTGCATGGCCACCGGCAATCACGTCGCCGGCTGGCGGCTTGCCGGCTCGTTCACGAGCAATGAGGACATTGCTGCCCTCACCCACATCGCCAAAGTTGCGGAGGCCGGCAAGCTCGACTTCATCTTCGCCGCCGACGGTCTTTCCGCCAGTGTCGGCGACCATCCCGGCACGATCGCGCGGTTCGAACCCTTCACGCTGATGTCGGCGCTCAGCATGCGCACGCACCGGATAGGGCTGATTGGCACGGCCTCCTCGACCTATACCGAGCCCTATAATCTCGCGCGGCTGGTGTCCTCGCTCGATCATCTGAGCGGCGGGCGTGCCGGCTGGAACGTGGTCACCACCTCCACCGTGCAGGCCGCGGCAAACTTCGGCGCGGAAGCGCCGCCCGAGCATGACCTGCGTTATGAGATGGCGGCCGAGTTCGTCGAGGTGGTGCAGGGTCTTTGGGACAGCTGGGAAGACGGCGCCCGGCTCGCCGACCGCGACAGCGGCCGCTATGTCGACCCCGCCAAGATCCACGCGCTCGACCACAAGGGCCGCTTCTTCGCGGTGAAAGGCCCGCTGAACAGCTCGCGCAGCTGCCAGGGGCGCCCGGTGATCGTGCAGGCCGGCGCCTCCTCGGCCGGACGCGCCTTCGCCAGCCGCTATGCGGAGGCGATCTTCACCGTGCAGCAGGACATTGAGGAGGCAAGGGCGTTCTACCGCCAGACCAAGCAGGACGTCGCCGCTCAGGGCCGCGCCCCCGACCAGTGCAAGATCCTGCCCGGGCTTTTCCCCGTGATCGGTCGCACCGACGAGGAAGCCCGCGCCACGCTGGCCGGCTTCGTCGACATGGTCGACGCGCGCAGCGCGCTCAATACGCTGTCGGAGCGGCTCGGCCACGACATGTCCGGCTACGACCTCGATGCGCCGATGCCCGAACTGCCGCCCTCGGCGCATATTCACAGCTATGCCGCAGTGGTGCGCACGCTCGCCCGGCGGCCGGGATGCACGCTGCGCGACATCTATAACATCTTCGCGGTGTCCCGGGCCTATCTCGTCGCCTGCGGCTCGCCCGCCACCATTGCCGATCTGATGGAGGAATGGTTCACCTCCGGCGCTTGCGACGGCTTCATGGTGGTGCCGGCGACCTTTCCCGGCACCTTCGACCGGTTCGTCGAAGGGGTGGTTCCGGAACTGCAGCGGCGCCGGCTGTTCCGCTCCGCCTATGTCGGCCGCACCCTGCGCGACCATCTGGGCCTCGACAGGCCCGCCAACCGGTTCGCACCCCCGGCGGCCGGCGCTTCCCGCGACCGGGGCGCCTGACGGTGGGGATGCCTTGCGGTTCATGCCGCTGGCCCCGGACATTTCGCGGCGACAGCGTGCGCCGCGCCGGCGAGGCGGGGCGCCAGTTCCTGCCGCCGCGCGGCGGGGAGGCCGGCAAGGCGCAGCACGAGGTCGAGATTTGCCGTGACCGCCCGCTCCGGCGTGGCGTGAGGGGCTGCGTCGTGCCCGCGTTCCGCGAGGCGGAACAGATAGGCGCAGGCGATCTGTTCGGCGAAAAGCTCGCTCCGCTTGAGCGCCTCCCGCCCCGCCTGCACGGCGGGCGAGCGACCGCCCAGAAGCTTCCAGTTGCGGCGCGCCTGCCGCAGCGGCTGCACCACCCCACCGGTCCACGGCGCGAGGAAGTCGAGGAGCGTGCGATAACCGGCCTCGCCGGGGCTGTGTCCCCGTGTGCCGAGCCACAGCATGAACAACAGGGCGTTCACCTGGACGCCGAAATCGTCCTGGAGTTCGAGGCAGGCGGGCGCCACGGCGTCCTGCGCGTAGATCAGACAGGCGAAGGACCAGAACGGGTTGTCGAGGGCAAGGTCCGCGCCGGCGTCGAGGCAGTCGGGCAGGACGACAGGCGCCGCGTCGGACATTACGCGTCCCCCCTGCCCGGCTCGCCCCAGCGCACGAGGTCGCCCGTGTCGAGGCCGAACAGATCGAGCGCCCGCCCCACGGAATGGTTGACGATGTCGTCCACCGTCGCGGGCTTGGTGTAGTGGGCAGGCATCGGCGGCATGATGATGGCGCCGGCCTCCGTCGCCTGCACCATGCTGCGCAGATGGCCGAGATGCAGCGGCGTCTCCCGCACCATCAGCACCAGCCGGCGCCGCTCCTTCAGCACCACATCGGCGGAGCGCGTCAGCAGGTTGGAGGTGGTGCCATAGGCGATTTCGGACAGGCTGCGGATCGAGCATGGCGCCACGACCATGCCACGTGTCCGGAAAGAGCCGCTGGAAATGCACGCGCCAATATTGTCGATCGCGTGCACGACATCGGCGAGTGCCTCGACATCGCGCACCTTCAGCGTCGTTTCATGGGCGAGCGTCACCTTGGCCGAGCGCGTCATCACCAGATGGGTCTCCAGACCCAGCCGCCGTGCCGCCTCCAGCATCCGCACGCCGTAAATGGCGCCCGAGGCGCCGGAGATCCCGATGATGAAGCGCTCGCGTGCCACGGGCGGACCTAGGCGAGAATGTCGGGCCAGCGCCGGCGCACGGCCTGCGCTTCCTCGACCGACAGGGCGGACGTGGGCGGATAGCTGCCGAGCAGCTCGAACGGAATGCACGCGTCGATGATCATCTTGGAATTCGAGGTGCGGCCCGCATTGCGGTCCTCCATCGACAGCCGCGGATCGAGCGACGAGCTCCAGGCATTGCGGACGATGTCGACATCCTCCGACGGCTCGGCGCGGGTGGTCACCGCCCACATCACATCCGCGAGGTTGGACGGATCGACATCCTCGTCCACGACGACGACGATCCGGCCCATATAGCTGTTGGCCGCGGCGATCAGCCCCGCGCGCTTGGCGTGGCCGGCATAGCGCTGTTTGATGGCGATGACCGTCATCAGCTGCGAGACATGCTGCCAGGCACCGACCACATCCGCGACGCCGCAGGCTTCGAGATTGGCCCAGATGCTGGCGGCCCGGAAGGGTATGCCGAAATGGAAGCGCGGCGGCTTGAGCGGGGGTGAGCCGAGCAGGATCGGGTTCGAGCGGTAATGCACGGCCTGCACGTCCATCACCGGCGCCGGACGCCGGTCGGCGGCGTAATAGCCGGTGAATTCCCCGAACGGGCCTTCGGGCAGATTGTCCTGATCGAAGGGAAGCAGCATCCCTTCAAGGATGATTTCCGCACGCGCCGGCACCGGCAGCCCCGTGACCGGCAGTGCGAAGGTTTCGATGGGCGTCTGCTTGATCGCGCCGGCGAAGGCATATTCGGACTGGCGTTCGGGGAGATATTCAAAGCCGGCTATAAAAAGCGCGGGATCCTGGCCGTTGACGATCGCGACCGGACAGGGCTGCCCCCGGTCCCAGTATTTGCGCGAAATCATCGCTCCGTGGCGGCCCTTGTGGTCGAACTGGATGGTCACCCGGTTCGGCCCGTGCACCTGCACGCGGTAAATGGCGGCATTCACCCAGCCCTCATCGGGGTCCTTGGTGATCACCAGGCTACCGGAACCGATATACGGGCCGCCGTCCCGCTTGTGCCAAATGGGGCAGGGAAACACACCAAGATCCACCTGATCCCCGAGCTGCGAATTCTCGAGGAAGGCGGCATCCTTCACCGGAACCGGATCGAGCGGCTTCAGCTCGACCCTGCGGCTCTTCCAGGCCTTCAGCACCTCCAGCGGCGGCAGAGTCGGATCAATGCCCAGCGCCAGCGCGGCCCGGCGGGTGCTGACGGTCGCGTTGGTGAAGACGCGATGGCCCGGGCGAAGGCCGGGAATCTGGTCGAACAGCAGCGCCGGGCAGGCCGGAAGTCCTGCCGCCACTTCTGTGATGGCGCCCAGCTCGAAATCGGCCGAGGCCCCGTCCACGCGCTTCAGGTCGCCCATGCCCTCGACCAGGCCGATGAAGTCGCGAAGGTCGTTGTAATCCACCGCTGTCACGCTGATCTCCCTGCCAGGGCAACCGAGCCGAACTGTCTGAAATCACAAGAGTTTCCGGGTCCCCATAGACCAACGGAACCCCTTTGCGCGCAGGTCGGACTTCCCATCGTTACCGATATTTATAAGACGGCATATGATAAGGCGCAATGCTATTTTGGCGTGCTGATTTAGTCCGGCACACGGGGTTTCGGCGCCCCATCCTTCGACTTGACACCCACGAAATGAAGATACATAAAGAAGCTACAAACCGTAGTTAATTTGTCCTGGCCAAGGCTTGGGCGAGTGCGGAGGAGACCTCGGATGTCGGCCAGCATTGAAGCCCACGCGACCCCACTTCTGAGCCCCCGGGCCACCGCGCCGAAAGCGCTGCGGACGGGTGCGGACTATCTGCGTTCCCTCGACGATGGACGGGCAGTGTTCATCGACGGTGAGCAGGTGAAGAACGTCACCACCCACCCTGCGCTGCGCGAAGCCGCGCGCTCGGCCGCCCGCCTGTTCGACATCGCCAGCGACCCGGCGATGGAAGAGCGGATGACCTTCGTCTCGCCCACCACCGGCAATCGCGTGCTGCGCGCTTATCAGATCCCCCGCACCCATGCGGATCTGAAGGCCAAGCGCCTCGCCTCTGAAACCTGGTCAGAATCGACCTTCGGCATGATGGGCCGGACGCCCGATCACGTGGCCGGCTTCTTCTGCGGTTACGCGGCGGTGCCCGAAGTCTTCGCCGCTGGCGGCGCGCCTTTCGCCGACAATGTCGTCTCCTATTACGAGCATCTGCGCGAAAACCATCTCTGGGCGACCTATGCCATCGTGCCCCCGCAGGTGGACCGGTCGAAGCCCGCCCATAAGCAGAGCGATCCCACGCTCTATGCCGGCGTCGTCAAGGAAACCGATGGCGGCATCGTCATCGCTGGCGCGCAGCAGCTGGCCACCGCCGGGCTTTACTCCGATGTGCTCTACCTCTCCTGCATCCATCCGCTGCAGCCGGGCGATGAGAACTATGCCATCGGCGTCGCCATCCCGATGAACGCGCCCGGCCTGCGGCTCTACCCGCGGCGCCCCTTCGCGGTGCAGGCGGAGAACGGATTCGACCATCCGCTGACCAGCCGGTTCGACGAATCCGACTGCTTCGTCGTTCTGAAGGACGTGTTCGTCCCCTGGGAACACGTGTTCATCTATCGCAACCTGGAAGTCTGCCGGGATCAGTGGTGGAAGACGCCGTCCCATTCCTACGGCAATCTCCAGGCCCAGGCCCGCTACGCCGCCAAGCTGCGCTTCATGCTCGGTCTCGCCATGCGCATGAACGAGGCGACCGGCAATGCGGCGGTGCCGCCCGTCATGGTGCAGATGGGCGAGCTGGCCGCCCTCGCCTCCATCGTCGAGACGATGCTGGAAGCGCAGGAGCTCAAGGCGACGATCGACGAGAAAGGTGTCGTCTGGCCTTCCAAGACCGCTCTCTACGCGGTCATGGCGCTGCAGTCCGAGATCAATCCGAAGATGGTCGACATGGTCCGGGAAATGACCGGCGCAGCCATGATCACCATGCCCTCTTCGCTCAAGGATCTGGACAGCGCCGTCACCGGCCCCGACATCGAGCGTTACATGGCGTCCGGCATTAGCAGCGCCCGCGATCGCATCGCGCTCATGCGCCTGGCCTGGGACTTCTTCGGTTCCGAATTTGGCAACCGGCACCAGCAATATGAGAAGTTTTACGGCGGCGCGTCCTTCCTGGTGAAGCAGAACATGTACCGGAACTATGATTTCGCCCGGGCCTGCAAGCTGGTGGATTCCGCCCTGGCGCTGAGCACCACGCCGCTGGCCAATAGCTGACGAGCGGCGGGTGGCGCGGGAAAAGGGCGCCGCCGCGCCCGAGGGAGGTCGTATGGAAGCCCTGGCCGACACCGAGACCCGCGCCTTTTCCCCCAAGGATCTTCGCGCGACCTTCGGCCTGTTCCCCACCGGGGTGACCATCATCACCGCCGTCGTCGGCGGGGAGCGGATCGCGGCGACCGTCAGTTCCTTCGGGTCGCTGTCACTGGACCCGCCGCTGCTCTTGTTCAGCATTGGCCGGCATTCCAAGGTCTTCGCCGCCTGGAACAGCGTTACCCACTTCGCGGTGAACGTCCTCGACCAGTCGCAGAAGGAACTTTCCGCCCGTTTCGGTCGGGCGCAGCTCGACAAATGGGAAGGGGTGCAGACCCTACGCGGCGAGGCCACCGGCGCGAGCCTGTTCCCCGACGCGCTGGCCTGGTTCGAGTGTGAGACCTACCGCATCTATGAGGGCGGCGATCACATAATCATCGTCGGCCGGATTGTCGCGATGGCGCGCCGCCCCTCGGCTTCGGCCGACCCGCTCGTGTTCTTCGGCGGGAGTTATCGCCGCCTCGACCCTGAGGCGCGGAGCGAGCCGACCCCGCACGACGCCTACTGGACCTATGGCTGGTAAGCGGCCCCGCCGGCCCGCCGCGAACGTGCTTCCACCTGGCCGAGATTGGCGCATGTGCTCACGCCAATCTGGCACAGGGTCCGGCGCACATCCTCGCGCAGCAGCCTGATCAGGAAGTCGCCCCCCTCCTCCCCCAGCGTCGCCACGGCATAGAGGAAGGGCCGGCCAAGAAAGGCCATGTCGGCCCCGCAGGCGAGCGCCCGCACCACATCAAGCCCGCTGCGCACCCCGCTATCCACCATCACCGCCCCATCGCCCCCGGCGGCGCGGACCTGCGGCAGCATGTCGAGGCTGGCCGGCGCGGCGTCGAAGGTGCGCCCGCCATGGTTCGACACGAGGATCCCATCGGCGCCTGCGGCCCGCGCCTCGCGCGCGTCTGCCGGATGCAGCACGCCCTTGACGACAAGCCGGCCGGGCCATCGGTCGCGGATACGCCGGACGAGCGCCCAGCTGAAGCCCCCCTCGATCGCGGTGCCGGCGAAACGCACGAGGTCGGCTGGCGTCGCCGGCTCCTCCACATAGGGACGCAGCGACTCGCAGCCCGGCGGCCCCGCCCTCAGCATGTCCGCCAGCCAGCGCGGGCGGCGCAGCATCTGCAGCAGGGCGGCTGGCCCGGGACGGAAGGGCACGGTGAGCCGGTTGCGCACATCCTGGGGGCGGTGGGCCCGCACGGGGGTGTCGAGGGTCAGCACCAGGGTTTGGACGCCGAGGTTGGCCGCCCGGCGCATCAGATCGAACGTGCAGCGATGATCGTCGCGCGGAAGGCCGAAGAGCTGGAACCACAGGACATCCGGCGCGAGCCGGCCGATGGTCTCGAGGCTCGCACTGGCCACCGTCGACAGCACATAGGGAATGTTGGCGGCCTGCGCGGCGCGGGCGAGGCCTTGTTCCAGCTGCGGGCGCACCAGCGCGCCCAGCCCCATCGGCGCGATGCCGAAGGGTGCCGCATAGTCCCGCCCGAACAGCGACACGGACAGCGATGGCTCGCGCAGGCCGACGCCGTGACGCGGCAGCAGCGCGATGTCGTCAAAGGCCGCGCGGTTTCGGCGGACCACGGTATCGGCCCCGCATCCGCCCTCCACCGTCGCCATGACGAAGGCGGGAAGCCGTGCCCGCGCCCCCTCGCACAGGTCCGCCACGGTGGGGTAGCGTTCCTCGCGCGTGGCACGGCGGCGCATCGCCGCCCTCAGCCGGTCGCCAGCGCGGCCACAGCGCGCCGCGTCATCACCGCCGCCAGATGCGCCCGATAGGCGCCGTCGCCATGCATGTCGGCGATCATGTCGTCGGCGGAAAGTGCAAGCCCGTCGAGCGCGGCCGCGGTGAACGCCACCGTCAGGGCATCCTCGGCCTCGATCCAGCGGAAGACGCCATCCTGGCCCGCGCCGGTGATCGCCACCCGCGCGCCCGCCACTGTGCGCGCCACAAAGGCCCCCGCCATCGCATAGCGCGAGGCCGGATTGGCAAATTTGCGGTAGGCCGCCGCTGCGGGAACCGGAAAGCCGACGGCGGTGACGATCTCGTCCTCCTCCAGCGCCGTCTCGAACAGGCCGCGGAAGAACGCCTCCGCCGGCAACTTCCGACGATCGGTGCGGATGGTGGCTCCCAGCGCGAGGCAGGCGGAGGGATAATCGGCGGACGGATCATTATTGGCGATCGAACCGCCAAGGGTGCCGCGGTTGCGCACGGCGGGATCGCCAATGAGGCCGGCAAGCGCGGCGAGGGCCGGCAACGCCCGACGAATTTCCGGCGAGGCGGCGACATCGGCATGGCGGGTCATGGCGCCGATGGTCACCGCTTCCGGGGTGACCTCGATGCCCGCCAGCCCGGGGAGGCTGCCAAGGTCGATCAGGTCGCCGGGTGCCGCCAGGCGCTGCTTGAGGGTCGGAATCAATGTCTGGCCGCCGGCGAGAAACTTCGCGTCGCCGCTGTCGCGGGCCCGCATGAGCGCCTCTTCGATCCGTTCCGGCCGATGGTAGTTGAACGCGAACATGGCCTATCTGCCCCGGCTCACCCGGCCACGGCGGGCGCGGCGCCCGGCTGCCGCGCCATGGCTTCGGCGCCGCCGATGATGGCGAGGACGATGTTGTGATAGCCGGTGCAGCGGCACAGATTGCCTTCCAGCGCCTCGCGAACGGTGTGCTCGTCGAGCGCGAAGCCGTGGCGGTTCACAATCTCGATGCCGGCCATGATCATGCCGGAAGTGCAGAAGCCACATTGCAGGCCGTGATATTCGCGAAACGCCTCCTGCATGGGATGCAGTGTGTTGCCGGCGGCGAGGCCTTCCACGGTCAGCACCTGCGCGCCTTCGGCCTGGACGGCGAGAACCGTGCAGGATTTCACCGCCCGCCCGTCGAGATGGACCGTGCAGGCGCCGCACTGGCTGGTGTCGCAGCCGACATGGCTGCCGGTGAGCCGCAGCTCATCCCGCAGGAACTGCACCAGGAGTGTCCGCGGGTCGATTTCGGCGGCGACGGGCCGGCCATTCACGGTTATCGATAGAGCGGTCATCGCCAACTCTCCATTGGCTGAGCCGGCAGGGCCGCCGGCGCGGCATGCGCCACCGGCCCTGTCGGTTCTACAGGCAACGCGGTCACGGGACGAGATCAATGATCGCCTTGGCCTGCTCGGGCGTGAGCGACTGTTCAATGAACTTGTTGGTCACCGCCCATTTGATCGACTCGTCGAAGCCCTTCACCGGCGCGAAGCGCAGCTTGTTGCGGTTGTAGAACTTGAGCGCTTCCTTTGCCGTGGCGAGATCGATCTTGTTGAGCGCCGCGAACATCTTGGCGGACTCGTCGGGGTTGGCATAGGCCCAGTCGATGCACTCGTTCAGGACCTTGAAGAATTTTTCCGCCGCCGGGCGGCGATTCTTCAGGAAATCATCGCTCGCAATATTCACGCGGGCGGAGATCTCGCGCTGACTTTCAACCACGTCGCCGCTGAACAGCACGCGGATCTCGCCCTTGGCCACGGCATCGAGGCCCGACGGCGGAACGGAATAGCCGACATCGACCTGTCCGCTCATGGTCATGGTGCGCGTCGCGTCCATGCCGCCGGACGAGACCGGGGTGAAGTCGAGCTTGCGCTCGGCCTTGAGCCCCAGCAGCACCGCCTCGGTCGCCCCGCCCGGGCGGGGATAGGCGACCTTCTTGCCGGCAATGTCCTCGATCGTCTTGATCGGGCTGTTGACCGGCACATAGAAGAAGGTGTCGTTCTGCCCAACGAATTCGGAGCCGACGATCTTGATCGGCGCGCCCTTCACGAAGGCGGCGATGGCGGCGGACGTGCCGGGCGAATAGCCAATGTCCATTCCGCCGGCGATCACCGCCTGCACCGTTTCCGATCCCCCGCGCGTCGGGGTGATGCGGACATCGAGCCCCGCTTTCTCAAACTCGCCGCGATCTTTGCAGAAGGTCGGCTGGGAGGTGTCCCACAGGCCGACCCAGGAGACTGCCACCTTCACCGTATCCGCCGCCGAAGCGGGCATCGGAAGTCCGCAGGCCGCCAGGGCGGCGAAGAAGGCCAGGCTCTTACCAACAGGCTTTAGCATCGAAGTTCCCCTCTTTTTTAAACACAATGCGTCGCCAAGGAGTGTGAATGTGGACGCTGTCCGGCCCCTCTCGAAGGACAAATCCTGGATAAATAGGTACATATTCTAGGTAAATATCAAGCTTAAAATAGGAGCTTTAATGCCGAACGGTTGAGCATAGGGCCTCCTCTCATGCGCCGCCACGGCGTCGCCCGCACCTGTCATGTCGCTCCGGCGCCGGTCCGCTGCGACTGCACAGCTCGTTCGGCGCGCGAAAGCGATGCAAGAATAGGCATGCCTCGAAATCCGCGCGCCGGCGGGCTGTTCGCCTTCTTGACCTCCGCCAAAAAAGCTTCATTATTTATCTATCCAGTGAATGTTTATCGCCTGGGCACCGAAGCGCCGGATCGTGGCAGGGATTTGATTTGATGAACCTGATCAACAACGTGACCGAGGGCCAGCCCCTGACCAGCGCCAGCCAGCCGGAGCAGCCGACCGGCATTGATGCCGCCGCGCCCCAGGCCTGGGGCAGCGACCGCATCGCCGCCCTGCTGTCCCAGCTTGACATGCCCTATCTCTGTCTCAATCCCGGATCGAGCTTTCGCGGCCTGCATGACAGCGTGGTCAATTATCTCGGCAACACCTCGCCGCAGATGCTGGTCTGTCTGCATGAGGAACACGCGGTGGCCATCGCCCATGGGTATGCCAAGGCCGCCGGCAAGCCGCTCGCGGTGGCGCTGCACGCCAATGTCGGCCTGATGCACGCGACCATGTCGATCTTCAACGCCTGGTGCGACCGCCTGCCGATGCTGGTGCTCGGCGCCACCGGCCCGGTGGATGCCGCCAAGCGTCGCCCCTTCATCGACTGGATTCACACCATGCGCGATCAGGGCGCGCTGGTGCGCTCCTACACCAAATGGGACGACCAGCCGGCCTCGGTCGAGGCGACGGAAGAGGCGCTGCTGCGGGCGATGCAGATCGCCCGCACCGAACCGCAGGGCCCGGTCTACATCAATCTCGACGCCGAGGTTCAGGAAGCTCCCTATGCCGCCGGTCGCCCGATGCCGGATCTCGCGCGCTATCGCCCGGTTCCCGCCCCCGCCCCGGATCCGACGATGCTGGAAGAGGCGGCCCGCCTGCTCACCGGCGCCCGGCGCCCGGCGATCTTGATGGGCCGCGCCACCCGCGACCCGGCGGATTGGGACCGGCGCGTGCGGCTGGCGGAGAGCCTCGGCGCGATGGTGATCACCGACCTCAAGGTCGGCGCGGCCTTCCCCACCGCCCACCCCCTGCACTGCGCCGCGCCGGGCATGTCGCTCAGCAAGGCGGCGATCGCCAGGCTAGCCGAGGCCGATGTCGTGCTGTCGCTGGACTGGGTGGACCTCGCCGGCTTCATCAGCACCGTGTGGCCCGACGGCCCCTGCCCCGCCAAGATCGTGCTGGCCTCGGTGGACCACCATGTCCATAACGGCTTCAGCTTCGATCACATGGCGCTGCCACCGGTCGACCTGCATTTCGCCACCACGCCGGAGGCGTTCACCGCCGCCCTGCTGGAGCGCCTGCCCGCGCCCGCGCGCCATTACACGGTCACGCCCCGCCGTCCGGCCGCCCCCGCGCGCGGCGACGTGTTGAGTCTCGCCCATATCGCCTATGCGCTCGACCAGGCGGCCGAGGGCCGGCCGGTCTGCCTGTCGCGCCTGCCGCTGGGCTGGGACGGCGCGCTGATGGATTTCAACCACCCGCTCGACCAGCTCGGCCATTCCGGTGGCGGCGGTGTCGGGTCGGGGCCGGGCATGGCGGTCGGCTCGGCGCTGGCTCTTCTGGGCAGCGGGCGCCTGCCGGTGGCGGTGCTGGGCGACGGCGACACGCTGATGGGCGTCACAGCCATCTGGACCGCCGTGCACTACACGATTCCCATGCTCGTCATTTCCGCCAATAACCGCTCCTATTTCAACGACGAGCTGCACCAGGAGCGCGTTGCCCGCCGCCGCAGCCGGCCGGTGGAGAATCGCTGGATCGGCCAGCGCATCGCCGATCCCGAGCCTGATATCGCCAAGATGGCGGAAGCCCAGGGCGCGCTGGGACTTGGTCCGATCCGCGATCCCGATGCCTTGCGGGTGGCGATGAAAGCGGCAGTCGAGGCGGTCCTTGCCGGTAAGGTGGCCGTGCTCGATGTGCATATCGGCCCCGGCTATGCGGGAAGCGGCGGCTGACGCCCCGACGGCCCGTGCCTGCCTCGTCGCTCCTTCCTTGGGAAAATGACCATGCCGACCTATACCGACGTGCTCCCCCACCATCGCGATCTCTATTATGGCGGCCAGTGGCTCAAGGCGGGGAGCGGAAAGACCGACACCACCATCAACCCGGCGACCGGCGAGTCGCTGGGAAGCTGGGCGGTGGCCGATGCGAGCGATGTCGATGCCGCTGTGCGCAAGGCGCAGGAAGGGTTCCGCGTCTGGCGCGCGGTGAAGCCGGCGGATCGCGCCGTCATCCTGCGGCAGGCGGCGCAGGTGATCCGCGACCATGCCGAGGAGATCGCCTTGATCGATTCCGCCGATTCCGGCGGGCCCTACCGGCGGATGATCCGGGATTCGGAAGGCGGGGCCGCCGCTTTCGACTTCTTCGCCGGCCTCGTGACGGAAATGAAGGGCTCGACCCTTCCGGTCGGCGACGACACGCTGAACTACACGATGCGCGAGCCGCTCGGCGTGGTGGTGCGCATCAATGCCTATAACCACCCCTTCCTGTTCGCGGCCTCGCGTGCCGCAGCGCCCCTGGCGGCCGGCAATGCGCTCATTATCAAGCCGCCGGATCAGGCCCCGCTGTCGACCCTGCGCCTTGCCGAACTGATCGGGCCGCTGTTCCCGCCCGGCGTCATCAACGTGCTGACCGGCGGGCGCGAATGCGGCGAGGCACTGGTCGAGCACCCGCTCGTCGCCAAGGTGGCGCTGATCGGTTCGGTGCCGACCGGCAAGGCCATCGCCCGCGCCGCCGCCGGCACGCTGAAGAAGGTCGGGCTCGAACTCGGCGGCAAGAACGCGCTCATCGCCTATCCCGACAGCGATCCGGCCAAGGTGGCGGCCGGCGCCGTCAACGGCATGAACTTCACCTGGTGCGGGCAGTCCTGCGGCTCCACCTCGCGAATCTTCCTGCACGACGACATCCATGATGAGGTGGTGGAGGGCATCCTCAAGGCGGTCGAGGCCTACCGGTTCGGCCTGCCCACCGACGAGGCGACGCAGATGGGGTGCATGATCAGCGCGCAGCAGCTGAGCAAGACCGAGCATTATGTCACCCTCGCCCTGAAGGAAGGCGCGCGGCTCGTCGCCGGCGGCGCCCGGCCCAGCGACCCGGTCTATTCCCGTGGTTTCTTCTATCCTCCCACCGTGTTCACCGACGTGACGCCGGACATGACCATCGCCCGCGAGGAAGTGTTCGGGCCGGTGATGTCGATCCTGCGCTGGCGCGACGAGGACGCGATGATCGAGGCGGTAAACCGCTCCGAACTCGGCCTCACCGCCTCGATCTGGACCCGGAACCTCGCCACGGCGCATCGGGCGGCGGCGCGGGTGGAGGCCGGCTATATCTGGATCAACGGCAGCAGCACCCACACGCTGGGCGCGCCGTTCGGCGGCTACAAGCAGTCCGGCCTCGGCCGCGAGGAATCGCTGGAAGAGCTGCTGGAATGCACCCAGCTCAAGAACATCAACGTCTCGCTCTGAGCCCGGCCCTGATCGGGAGCGGCGGCCGCGTTGCCGCGGCCGCCCTTCCCTCCGGGGGTCAGGCGTCGAGGCGTTCGCGGGCGTCGGCCCGGCCGCCGGCTTGCGGATATTCCGCGAGCAGAGCGTCGGTGATGTCGTTGAGCACCGCGAACAGAGCCTCAACATCCTTCCGCTTCAGGTTCTTGCGCGCACACAGATTCACCACGCGGGCCCGCTCCAGCAGCACCGGCTGGAGCGCGAGCCCCGCCTCGGTGAGGTAGACGTTGATCTTGCGGCGGTCCTTCGGGTTGCGGACCCGCCGTACAAAGCCGAGCCGCTCCAGCTCGTCGAGAATGGTGGTCGACGAGGCCGTCTCAATGCCGACGGCACGGGAGAGTTCAGCCTGGGTGGGGCCGTCATTCTCCCAGAGCTTCTGAAGATGCACGAACTGGCCGAAGGACACGTCGACCTTGGCGAGCTCGTGACGAAAGGCCCGGCTGAACGCCATGTGGGCCCGCCGAAGGTGCCAGCCTATCCCGATTTCGGCCTGCTTCTCATCCGCCTCCGACATTCCGCCTCCTGTGTTTGACGGCTCCCACTAGCCAAAACGTAAGGCGCCTTGTCAATTGACTCAGATCAAAAGGCGACTTATTATAATGTACCTTATTGTATGAGGCCCTCATGAACGAGCTGTTTGTTTGCAAGGTCGGCGAACTCGACGATGGCGGGGTCCGTATCGTCGGCGAGCCGGGCCACCGGATCGGCGTCATGCTGCATGACGGAGAGTACCTCGCCTATCTCAACCGCTGCCCGCACCAGGGCGGCCCCGCCTGCGAGGGGATGCGCATCCCCCAGGTCCAGGATGTCCTCGACGAGGCGGGGCTGTTCGTCGGCCAGCGCTATGATGAGACCGACCTGCACATTGTGTGCCCGTGGCACGGCTACGAATTTCACATCAAGACCGGCGAGCACGTCTGCAATTCGGCGGTGCGGCTGCGCAAATACGCCACGGTCGTGCGGGAGGGCGGAATCTATGTCCAGTTCTGATCTGGGCCTGATCCCGACTTCCGAGCTCGCGGCCGAGCTGACCCGGCGCTTCAGCGCGGCGGCGGAGAGCGATGTGGCGCGCGTCGCCAGCGACGATGTGGGCACGGTGGTTGCCCACGCTATCCGCCTGCTGGCCGAGCGCGCGCAGCAGGGCCTGCCGCCCTGCACCTTTTCCGGCAACAACACGCTCTCGGCGACCGATGCGGTGATCGCCTGCACCGCTCTGCTGGAGAGCGTCGAACTCGCCGTCTTTGAACTCGCCGCCTGGCAGGCCGTCTCCAACATCGGCTCCAGCCGGCTCGCACGCCCCTTGCCTATTACGGAGCCGGGTCAATGACCGCCACTGCCGGAGTCTTCAGAGAACCCCTGCGCAAGTCCTTTGACACCGAGGAGCATCTCGGCAACGCTTATCAACAGGCGCTGGAGCGCAATTACGAGGACTTCCTGATCGTCGACGTGGATTCGCACCACTACGAGACGGAAGCGTTCGGCGAGATCGCCCGCTACATCGAGGACCCGGTCCTGCGCGACGAAGCCCTGTATCAGGGCATGGCGCGCGGCGGCGTTACCTCGGTGGACGGCTCCTACCAGGAAATGACCGGCCGGGTGACGCGTTACCCGCTGCGCCGCCACGAGGCGACCCCGCCGACCATCCATCGCGACATCACACTGATGCGGCGCTGGATGGACGCCATGGGCGTCGACATGGCCTGCATGTTCCCGACCCCGATGCTGAACATCGCCACCTGCCCGCGCGTGGAAGTCGAGGTGGCGCTGGCGCGGGCTTATAATCGCTGGCTGTGCGACAATATCCTGTCAGAAGAGCCGCGCCTCACCTCCATGCTCTATCTGCCGTTCAACGACCCGGAATCCTGCTACCGCATGGTCGAGGAGTTCGGTGACCGCAAGGGCGTCATCGGCTTCATGGTGACGGCCACGCATTACAAGAGCGTGCAGGACAACGCCTTCGTGAAGACCTATGCGGCCCTGCAGGAACGCGGCCTGCCGCTCGGCTTCCACGCCGCCTATACGTGGGGCGACAAGTCGACGGCGCTGATGAACCGCTTCATCTCGGTCCATGCCCTCGGTTTCGTCTGGCACAATATGGTGCACATGACGAACTGGCTCATGAACGGCATGCCCGAGCGCTTCCCCCGCCTCAAGACGCTCTGGATCGAAAGCGGCCTGGCATGGGTGCCCTTCCTCATGCAGCGCCTCGATAACGAATTCATGATGCGCAGCTCAGACGCCCCGCTGCTCAAGCGCAAGCCCAGCGACTACATGCGCGAGATGTTCTACACCTCGCAACCCATGGAAATGGTCGAGAACAAGGAAGCGCTGGAACTCACCTTCAAGATGATGAAGGCGGAAAGCCAGCTGCTCTATTCGTCGGACTATCCCCACTGGGACATGGATCTGCCGAGCACGATCTACGACCTTCCCTTTCTTCAGGAAGGCCAGAAGCGCGCCATACTGGGCGGCAACGCGCAGGATCTGTTCAAGCTCGATCCGCACTTCGCGCCCTGGAAGCTGGAGCGGCAGAAGCAGCGGGCTATGGCGGCGCGTGGATGAAGGCAGGGGCACGCGCCGGTTGCTTGCCAGAGCGAGCGGAGCGTGGAGGCAGTAGGCGCTAGAGTACGTTCCGATCGGACTGCACCGCAATCCGATCGGCAAAACGTTCTCTATCCATAACTTGGAGCGTGATCCGATCAGGTTGTTTCAACCCGATCGGATCAGGCTCTGGCGTTCCGGGAGGAGGCCCGATCTAGCATGATGCACGCACAGGCAGTCAGCCCGGCAATGGCAGGCTCGGTTCCGGCACTGAGCCTGAAGAATGTCGGCAAGTCCTATGGAACAGGCGCGGAGCCGATCTGGGCCGTGCGTGACTTCTCGCTCGATGTGGCCAATGGCGAGTTCATCTCGATCATCGGCCCCAGCGGCTGCGGCAAGTCGACCCTGTTCAACATCATCGGCGGCTTCTTCAACCGCTATGATGGCGACGTGGTCGTCCACGGCAAATCCGACCCCGGCGCCCGCCGCACGATCGGCAGCGTGTTCCAGGAGGAATCGACCTTCGCCTGGCGCACTGCGATCGAGAATGTGATGTTTCCGCTGGAGGCGCTCGGGATCCCCAAGCCGGAGCGGATCGAGCGGGCCCGCGATACGCTGGCGCTTGTGGGGCTTGAAGGCTTCGAGAACCATTATCCCGCCGCCATGTCGGGCGGCATGCGCCAGCGCGTCTCCATCGCCCGCACCCTCGTCGTCCGGCCGCAGATCCTGCTGATGGACGAGCCCTTCGCCGCGCTCGACGAACAGACCCGTATCCTGCTGGGCGACAAGGTGCTGCAAATCCAGCAGCAGCTGAAGCAGACCACCGTGCTGATCACGCACAATCTGACGGAAGCCGTGCTGCTCAGCGACCGCGTGGTGATCATGACCTACCGTCCCGGGCGGATAAAGCGCATCGTGGACATCGACCTCCCGCATCCGCGGACCTCCGACATCATCACCACGGACCGTTTCGGCCAGCTGGTCGGCACCATCTGGGCGGATCTGCGCGATGAGTCCAATCGCGGGATGAAGTAACCGGCCCCTGCGGCAACCCGGCCCGCGGCTGCGGCCGGGCCGCGCTCCTCCCAATCTGCGAGGCTTTCATGACCATAAAGCGCATCAACACGCGCAACCTGCCGCATCGCGGGGATTCCGTGACCTGGAATGGCTGCGTGCATCTGTCGGGCATCATGCCGTCGGACGAGACCGCGTCCATCGCCGAGCAGACGGCCGACGTGTTGCGCGAGATCGAGGCCCAGCTCGCCAATGCCGGCACGTCCAAGGCCGCGCTGATCTCGGCAACGGTCTGGCTCGCCGATCTCGACCGCGATTTCGAAGGCTTCAATGCGGTGTGGCGGGGCTGGGTCGATCGCGACAACCTGCCGGCGCGCTCCTGCGTGCAGGCGAAGCTGCACGGCAAGGGGTTGCTGGAAATCGCCGCCATCGCCGCCACCCCGCCCGCCTGACGCCCCGCCCGCCTGACGCCCCGCCCGCGCGCCCGTCGGCGCTTGGCGCCCCGGTTTGGGGTGGGCTCGGCATCCATGACGAGGCCCACTCCTGACCTAGAGTTAGACAAAGGAGAATCGACACGTGCCGGATGCGCCACAGGCCGCGCGACCGACACCTCTTTGCCATTCAATTTTTGCTAAAGATTGAAGCTATCGCGGGACTATGGCAGAGTGCCCTGCACTGCCGTGCCTCGAGGCTGCAATCGGCGAGTTGGGACACGGCAAGAGGATTCAATGAAGGCTAAGTTACCGCGCGTGGATTCGAGTTCTTCTAAATTACGGCCTGAGAAAAAATCGGCCCCGAAATCGATATTCATTCCGCCCCTTACGATCTCGCATCGCCGTATTCTTTCGAAAGGGCGGGACGACGAGTTCCGGCAGACAATTTACCTCATCGTCCAGGTGCTCAGCCGGCTGGAGGCCTGCCGCGCCGCCTTCGGGCGCGCGCTTGGGCTCACCGGCTCGCAATTCGCGGTGTTGATCGGCGTTGCGTACCAGCAGGGCGAAGTGGGGGTCAAGATTAACGCGCTTGCGAAGTATGTGCAGCTGGCATCGACCCATGTCACCACCGAAGTCGGGGTACTCTCACGACGCGGGCTGCTGGTGAAGCATGTCGACGCGGAAGACCGCCGTAGTGTGCTCGTCAAGCTCTCGCACGAAGGTGAAGCCGCCGTCGAACATGTTGCCCCCTTCCTGCGCCGGGTGAATGATCAGCTCTTCAACGACATATCGCGTGAGCAGATCACCAAGTTGCGGGAAATCTTCACTACTCTATCCTTCAATAGCGAATTTGCCATGGCCGAAGTGCGACGCTATGAGCGCGAGCGCGACGAAGCATAAGTACTGCTCGGGCACGTGCAGCCTGCGACTGAGAGTACCGGCACAGCTGCCGGCCTTGCCTCAAGTGGCAACTGACAATCCTGCCCCTTTGGCGCGAGAACGCGCCTGGTCTATCATGGCGGACACAGAAGCCCTCGGCCGCCTACTCGGCCGTGCCGCCACCTGCTGGCCTGAAGCTCGCGATGCCGTTTGAGGCGCTCGGCCTGTCGCCGGCAGCTGTTAAGGCCTGAGAGCATATAGCCGGTCTGCTTCATGACGGTGGACCGGCTAAGCCGCAAGGTAGCAGTTGCGCCGCGTTCTGCAATCTCAGGTCATTACAGCACCTCTCCCCAAGTTCAGGCGGTATCGCGTGTAACGGCATTCGCCGAAGCGCCTCAGGGCGCCTTTCTCGACCAGATCGTGCAGGTCGCACGTTGCGGTGGGGCGTGAGGTGCCGGTGATCGCGAGGTGCTTCTCCGCGCTCAGGCCTCCCGTGAAGCCACCGGGGCCCTCACGGAACAGACGGTCAATCGCCTTCTCCTGCCGTTCGTTCATCTTGTCGCGGAAGCAATCGTAAAAGCGCGCCTTGGCGGTGTGGAAGGCGACGCGGCCGAGCGTCGTCTGCTGGGCCGCGATGATCGTTTCGGCGAAAGGTCATGCAGCCCGTCACATCGAGCGTCCGCTGATGGACCTCGAGCTGGTCGCAATATCCCTGCGATGCTGCTCGATGGTATGGCCAGCGTGATCGGCATCGGCTGCCCGGTATTCTGGAAGCGGAGGCTACCTATGCCGCTTCCGATCACTCAGCAGTTCCGCCGTTCGCCTGTCATTGCACGCCACGCTGCGACGCGGATCGAATCCTGTTGAACCGGCCCAATATCGGGCTCTTTTAATCATCCCCACCCGGGATGAGATCGTCATGACCCCGGAATTGTCGGGGTTGGGATGACGGCAGCACATCATCATCTGGGTTTTGCCCGTGGCGCGCGGATGCTGCGCACGGCGCTGGGTCCGGCGATCGCCCGGCATCTGGAAGACCCTGATGTCATCGAGGTGATGCTGAACCCGGACGGGCGGCTGTGGATTGACCGGCTCTCGGAAGGTTTGGGCGACACAGGCGAGAAGCTGTCGCCCGCTGACGGCGAGCGCATCGTGCGGCTCGTCGCGCATCATGTCGGCGCCGAGGTGCATGCGGGAGCACCGCGCGCTTCAGCCGAGCTGCCGGAGACGGGAGAACGGTTCGAGGGCCTGCTACCGCCGGTCGTCGCAGCCGCGACCTTCGCCATCCGCAAGCCCGCCGTCGCGGTGTTCACGCTCGAGGACTATGTCCGCGCCGGGATCATGTCCGCCGCACAGGCCGGCGCTTTGCGCCAGGGTGTCGCCTCTCGCGCCAATATCCTGGTAGCCGGCGGCACCTCGACGGGCAAGACCACGCTGACCAACGCGCTGCTCGCCGAGGTCGCTAAGACAGAAGATCGCGTCGTCCTCATCGAGGATACACGCGAGCTGGAATGCGCGGCGCCGAACCTCGTCGCTCTGCGCACCAAGGACGGCGTCGCCTCGCTCTCGGACCTTGTTCGTTCCGCGCTGCGGCTGCGTCCTGACCGCATCCCCATTGGCGAGGTGCGCGGCACAGAGGCGCTCGACCTGCTCAAGGCGTGGGGCACCGGCCATCCCGGCGGCATCGGCACCATCCATGCCGGCAGCGCGCTCGGCGCGCTGCGCCGCATGGAGCAACTCATCCAGGAAGCCGTCGTCACCGTCCCACGCGCGCTGATCGCCGAGACCATCAATCTCGTGGCCGTCCTCGCAGGTCGCGGTGCGGCGCGCCGGCTCATCGAACTCGGGTCTGTCGAGGGCCTCGGCCCCGATGGCGACTACTGCGTCACCCCTGTCCTTACCGGAGACCACCTATGATCCGATCGCTCCATCGCGCCGTCAGCGCGGCCCAGCTGGCCGTGTCTGCCACCTGCATGAGCCTGATGGCCACGGCCAACGCTCATGCCTCTGGCTCGTCCATGCCGTGGGAAGCGCCGCTGCAATCCATCCTCCAATCGATCGAAGGCCCGGTCGCCAAGATCATTGCCGTCATCGTCATCATCTCGACCGGGCTGGCGCTGGCCTTCGGCGACACGTCGGGCGGCTTCCGCCGGCTGATCCAGATCGTGTTCGGCCTGTCGATCGCCTTCGCCGCATCGAGCTTCTTTCTGTCCTTCTTCTCCTTCGGCGGCGGAGCGCTCGTCTGATGGCCGAGACGGTTGAGGTCCCCGGCTTCAGCGTTCCGGTCCACCGGGCGCTGACCGAGCCGATCCTGCTCGGCGGCGCACCACGCGCCACCGCCATCGTCAATGGCACGCTCGCCGGCGCCGTCGGTCTCGGCCTGCGCCTCTGGCTGGTCGGCCTCGCCATCGGAATGATCGGGCATGTTGCGGCGGTGTGGGCGGCGAAGCGCGATCCGCTTTTTGTCGAGGTGGTGCGCCGGCATCTGCGCATCCCCGCGCACCTCGTCGTCTGAGCGAGGTGCGCCGATGATGAACCTCGCCGAGTATCGCCGCCACAACCGGCGCCTTGCCGATTTCCTGCCCTGGGCAGCGCTGGTCGCGCCGGGCATCGTGCTGAACAAGGACGGCTCGTTTCAGCGGACAGTGCGTTTCCGCGGGCCGGACCTCGACAGTGCCGTACCCGCCGAGCTGGTCGCGGTCGCCGGGCGCCTCAATAATGCTTTCCGCCGCCTCGGCTCGGGATGGGCGATCTTCGTGGAGGCCCAGCGCCATGCGGCAGGGACCTATCCCGCGAGCACTTTCCCGGATGCCGCTTCCGCTTTGGTTGATGCCGAGCGGCTGGCCGACTTCGAGCACGCAGGCAGCCATTTCGAGTCGAGCTACTTTCTGACTTTCACCTTCCTGCCGCCGGCGGAGGATGCGGCACGGACCGAAGGCTGGCTTTATGAAGGGCGCGACAAGTCGGGCCTTGATCCCCATGAGACGTTGCGCGGCTTCGCCGACCGAACCGATCGGCTCCTTAACCTCATCAACGCCTTCATGCCGGAATGCCGCTGGCTCGATGACGTCGAGACACTGACCTATCTGCACAGCTGCGTCTCGACGCATCGGCATCGTGTCCGCGTGCCGGAGACGCCTATCTATCTCGACGCCCTGCTGGCCGATCAGCCGCTCACCGGCGGGCTGGAACCGCGCCTTGGCGACCAGCATCTGCGGGTGCTGACCATCACCGGCTTTCCCGCGGTGACGACCCCCGGCCTGCTCGATGAGCTGAATCGCCTGGCCTTTCCCTATCGCTGGTCGACACGGGCAATCCTGCTCGACAAGACGGATGCGGTCCGGCTGCTCACCAGGATCCGCCGCCAGTGGTTCGCCAAGCGCAAATCCATCGCCGCCATCCTGAAGGAGGTGATGACCAACGAGGCCTCCGTCCTCGTGGACTCGGATGCCGCCAACAAGGCCGAAGATGCCGATCTCGCGCTGCAGGAACTCGGCGCGGACCATGCCGGCATCGCCTATGTCACCGCGACGGTGACGGTGTGGGACGCCGACCCGCGCATCTCCGACGAGAAACTGCGTCGGGTCGAGAAGGTCATCCAGGGCCGCGACTTCACGGTGATGACCGAGACCATCAATGCCGTCGATGCCTGGCTCGGCAGCTTGCCCGGCCACGTCTATGCCAATGTCCGCCAGCCGCCGATCTCGACGCTCAATCTCGCCCACATGATCCCGCTGTCAGCGGTGTGGGCCGGCGAGAGCCGCGACGCGCATTTCGACGGACCGCCGCTGCTGTTCGGCAAGACCGAGGGCTCGACCCCATTCCGGTTCTGCCTTCATGTGGGTGATGTTGGCCACACCCTTGTCGTCGGACCCACCGGCGCGGGCAAGTCCGTGCTGCTGGCGCTGATGGCCCTACAGTTCCGCCGCTATGCGGGCGCGCAGGTGTTTACCTTTGATTTCGGCGGCTCGATCCGGGCGGCGGCGCTCGCCATGGGCGGTGACTGGCAAGATCTCGGTGGCGGGCTCAGCGAGGGGAGCGCGGAATCCGTTTCGCTCCAGCCGCTGGCGCGCGTCGATGAAGCTGCGGAACGCGCCTGGGCCGCCGACTGGCTCACAGCCATCCTCACCCGCGAAGGCGTCCCCATCACGCCGCAGGTGAAGGAACACATCTGGGCGGCGCTAACCTCGCTGGCCTCGGCGCCGGTCGAAGAGCGTACCCTGACAGGTCTCTGCGTCCTCCTGCAGTCCAATGATTTGAAGCAAGCGCTGCGTCCCTATTGCATCGGCGGCGCCTGGGGCCGGCTGCTGGATGCGGAGAGCGAGCATCTGGGATCGGCCACGGTCCAAGCCTTCGAGACCGAGGGATTGATCGGGACGGAGGCCGCGCCCGCCGTGCTGGCCTATCTGTTCCACAGGATCGAAGACCGACTCGATGGATCACCGACCCTCATCATCATCGATGAAGGCTGGCTGGCGCTGGACGATGAGGGATTCGCCGGCCAGTTGCGGGAATGGTTGAAGACGCTGCGGAAGAAGAACGCCAGCGTGATCTTCGCCACGCAGTCGCTCTCCGACATTGATGGCAGCGCCATTGCCCCGGCGATCATCGAGAGCTGCCCGACACGTCTTCTGCTTCCCAATGACCGGGCCATTGAGCCGCAGATCACCGCCATCTATCGCCGCTTCGGCCTGAACGATCGCCAGATCGAGATCCTCGCGCGGGCGACCCCGAAGCGCGACTATTACTGCCAGTCGCGTCGCGGAAACCGGCTATTCGAGCTTGGCCTGTCCGACGTGGCGTTGGCGCTGTGCGCCGCGTCCTCCAAGACGGACCAGCAGGCCATCGACAAGATCTTCGCCGAGCATGGCCGGAACGGCTTTCTTGAGGCCTGGTTGCGCCATCGCGACCTCGATTGGGCCGCTGATCTCGTCCCGAACCTTACCAATTTGATGCCCGACGACGAATGGGAGGCCCGTCCATGACCTATTACCCCGTCTCCTGCGTGGCACGGCTTGCCCTCGCAATAGTCTTGGCACCTGTTGCCGTGGTTCCACCACTCACCCAGCCCGTCAGTGCGTGGGACATCGTCTATGACCCATCAAACTATGGGCAGAACGTCCTCCAGGCGGCGCGGGCGCTGGAGCAGATCAATAACCAGATCACCTCGCTGCAGAACGAAGCGCAGATGCTGATCAACCAGGCGCGCAATCTCGCCAGCCTGCCGCACTCCTCGCTTCAACAGATCCATCAATCGGTCCAGCGCACCCAGCAGTTGCTCGTACAGGCGCAGAACATCGCTTTCGATGTCGCCCGGATCGACCAGGCCTTCCAGCAGCGCTATGGCACTATCCCGCTCTCGGCCTCCGATGCCGATCTCGTCGCCGGTGCACGCGCGCGCTGGCAGACCACCGTCGGGGGCCTGCAGGATGCGCTGCGGGTGCAGGCCGGAGTCGTCGGCAATGTCGACGCCAACCGCGCCGAGATGGCTACGCTTGTCGGCCAGAGCCAGGGTGCCACGGGCGCGCTTCAGGCCACGCAGGCCGGCAACCAGTTGCTCGCTTTGCAGTCGCAGCAGCTCTCCGACCTGATCGCGGTGATGTCCGCCAATGGGCGCGCCGCGGCGCTGTCCGAGGCGGAACGCGCGACCGCCGCCGAGCAGGGACGCGAGCAGCGCCGGCGCTTCCTCACCCCGGGCACCGGCTATCAGGCCGGCAATGCCCGCATGTTCAGCAACTGACGGGAGGCGAACATGGACGGAGTCCTGCTGGCACGGCTCGGCGCGGTGATCTTTGTGGCCATCGCCAGTACGGCTGCGGTTCTGGCGATGAGCCGTGAGGAGAAGGCGCGGGAGCCTTCACCCATTCGGACGGTCGAGGCCGCGCACGATCCTCTGCGCGATGAACAGCGCCGCTGCCAGCGGTTGGGAGAGGCTGCCGCGCAGGACGCCGCGTGCCTGAAGGTCTGGGCGCAGACGCGAGACCGGTTCCTCGGGCGTCCCGCATCGATTGTAGGTCGCTGAGATGGGCGGCACCGGCGTCATCGACAACTTCTTGGGAGTCTTCACCTCCTATATCGACAGCGGCTTTGGCCTGCTTGGCGGCGAGGTCGCCTTCATCGCGACCACGCTGATCGTCATCGACGTGACGCTGGCGGCGCTGTTCTGGTCCTGGGGCGCGGATGACGACGTCATCGCGCGGCTGATCAAGAAGACGCTGTTTGTCGGCGTCTTCGCCTACATCATCGGCAACTGGAACACCCTCGCCCGCATCGTCTTCGAGAGCTTTGCCGGGCTGGGGCTGAAGGGTTCGGGCACCGGCTTCTCGGTTGATGATCTCATGCGTCCCGGCAAAGTGGCGCAGACCGGGCTCGATGCCGGCCGCCCTCTGCTCGACTCCATCTCCGATTTGATGGGCTGGGTCGCCTTTTTCGAGAACTTCATCCAGATCGCCTGCCTGCTCTTTGCCTGGGCGCTGGTGCTGCTCTCCTTCTTCATCCTCGCCGTCCAGCTCTTCGTCACCCTGATCGAGTTCAAGCTGACGACGCTCGCCGGTTTTGTGCTGATCCCCTTCGGCCTGTTCGGCAAGACCGCCTTCATGGCCGAACGGGTGCTGGGCAATGTCGTGTCCTCCGGCATCAAGGTCATGGTGCTCGCGGTCATCATCGGCATCGGCTCGACCCTGTTCGGCCAGTTCACCGCAGGCTTCGGTGGCCAGACGCCGTCGATCGATGACGCCATGGCCATCGTGCTGGCTGCCCTTTCCCTTCTCGGTCTCGGCATCTTCGGTCCCGGCATTGCCGCCGGCCTTGTCTCCGGAGGTCCGCAGCTGAGCGCCGGGGCCGCGGTCGGCACCGGCCTTGCCGCCGGTGGCGCCATGCTGGCAGCCGGCAGCGGTGCCAGCCTCGCCGTCCGCGGCGGCGGGGCGGCGCTCTCGGCGACGGCGGCTGCGGCGCGGGGAGGCGCGACAGCCTACAGCCTCGGTTCCGCCGGGCAGTCCGGCATGGCGGGTGTCGCCTCCGGTCTCGGTAGCGTAGCGCGAGCCGCAGGCTCCGCCGCCGTCTCACCGCTCGCGAACGCCGTCAGCGGTACAGCCTCAGCCTCCTCCGCCGGCGATGTACCCGACTGGGCGAAGCGCATGAAGCGCGGTCAGTCGCTTCGCCATGGCGTCTCCGCCGCCGCCCATGCTGTGCGCTCCGGTGACAGTCCTGCCGGCGGCTCTTCCGTCTCCCTCAGTGAGAGCGACCGCTAATGAACCTCTTCAAGCGACCCGCGACCCATTACGGCACCTCGCCCGAGCCGGTCACGCCCTATCAGAAGGCAGCACAGGTCTGGGACGAGCGCATCGGCTCGGCCCGTGTGCAGGCCAAGAACTGGCGGCTAATGGCCTTTGGCAGCCTGTTCCTCTCGGCTGGCTTTGCCTCGGCGCTGATCTGGCAGTCGACGCGGGGCACCGTCGTGCCCTGGGTGGTCGAGGTCGATCGTCTTGGTCAGACGCAGGCCGTGGGGGCCGCAACTGGAGACTATCGCCCGACCGATCCGCAGATCGCCTGGCATCTTGCCCGCTTCATCGAGCAGGTGCGCAGCCTGCCGGTGGATCCGGTCATTGTGCGGCAGAACTGGCTTCGGGCCTATGAATTCACCACCGATCGGGGCGCCGCCGCGCTCAACGACTACGCCCGCGCCAACGATCCCTTCACGCGGGTCGGCAAGCAGCAGATCGCCGTCGAGGTCTCCAGCGTGATCCGGGCCTCTCCTGATTCCTTCCGCCTCGCCTGGGTCGAACGGCGCTATGAGAACGGCCAGCTCGCCGCCACCGAGCGCTGGAGCGCGATCCTGACCCTGGTGAGCCAGCCGCCGCGCGATGCCGAGCGGCTGCGCACCAATCCCCTCGGCATCTATGTCAACGCCATCAGCTGGTCGCGGGAGATGAGCCCGTGAAAACGTCCTTCCGTAAACCCGCATCTCCGGCTTTCCGCCATTCCGCCTTTGCGGTTCTCCTGCTCTCGGCGACGATGCTGGGCGGTTGCGCCTCGGCACCGAAGCCGCCGCAGATCACCTATGACAGTGAGGTCCCGGCGCTGCCGGCCGTGCCAGCCGTCGTCACGGACGAGCGTCCGCGCACGCTGCACATGCCGCCTGCCTGGACGCCGGCCAAGGGCGGCACGGATGCCAAAACGCCCATCGCCCGCGTCGAGAACGCCAATGCGGCAGCCCGCGTGGAGCCGCGCCGCGAGGGCTATTACAACGCCATCCAGATCTATCCCTGGAGCGAGGGCGCGCTCTATCAGGTCTATGCCGCGCCCGGCCAGATCACCAACATCGCACTGGAGCCGGGCGAGAGCCTGACCGGCAATGGGCCGATCGCGGCGGGCGACACCGCGCGCTGGATCATTGGCGACACCGAGAGCGGCGAAGGGGTGAACCGGCGCGTGCATGTGCTGGTGAAACCGACGCGGGCGGACATCTCCACCAACCTCGTCATTACCACCGACCGGCGCAGCTATATGATCGAGCTGCGCGCCGGCGAGAAGCCCTACATGCCGGCGGTTGCCTGGGCCTATCCGCAGGTTGCGGGAGCGCAGCGCCCCGGTGCACCGGCGGCACCGGTCATCCCCAGCTTCGCAGCCCGCAACTACCGCTACGCGCTCTCCGGCGACACGCCACCCTGGCGGCCAATGGCCGTCTATGATGACGGACGTAAGGTCTATGTCGAGTTCCCGCGTGGCATCTTGCAGGGCGAGATGCCGCCGCTCTTCGTCATTGGGGCGGATGGCGAAGCGCAGATCGTCAACAGCCGCATCCACCAGAACATCCTGATCGTCGACCGGCTGTTCGGTGCGGCCGAGCTTCGCCTCGGCGGCGGTGAGCGTCCACATAAGGTGCGGATCGAGCGCACGGACGGGAGGCCGGCATCATGAGCAGCCCCGACAATCATGACCTCGAGGCCGATCTTGCCGCTCCGACCACCGATCATGCTGGCGCCATGCGGCTGCGTCCCGAGCCGCCGCGCGTCACGCGTCTCTCGCGCAAGGTCCTCGCTGGCGCCGGGCTGGTTTTCAGCCTCGGCATAGGCGGCGCCCTGATCTATGCGCTGCAGGGTCGCGACAAGGGCACCGGAGGTGAGGAGCTCTATTCCACCCGGAACCGCTCCACCGCCGATGGCCTTGCCGGCCTGCCGCGCGATTACACCGGCCCCATCCTTGGACCGCCTCTACCCGGCGATCTCGGCCGACCGATCCTTGATGCACAGAACCGCGGCCAGCCCGTCGTGCCGCCGACAATGACAGCGCCACAGGTCGATCCCGAGCAGCAGCGGCGTCTTGCGGAACAGGAAGCCGCGCGGACCAGTCGCGTATTCTTCCAGGCGGCGCAGGCCCGCGCGCCGGCGTCGTCAGTGACGAGTGCGTCCGGCTTCAGCGGCCTTGGCGCCGTCGGGCCCGGCGGTACACCTTCAGCCCAGGATCGCCAGCTTGCCTTCCTCAATGCCGCCGTGGATCGGCGCGTCGTCGCATCCGATCGCGTCATGGCGCCGGCATCGCCTTATGTGCTGCAGGCGGGCGCCGTCATCCCGGCCGCGCTGATCACCGGCATCCGCTCCGATTTGCCCGGCCCGATCACCGCCCAGGTGACCGAGAACATCTATGACAGCCCTACCGGTCGCATCCTGATCATCCCGCAGGGCACGCGGCTGCTGGGCCAATACGACAACGGTGTCGCCTTCGGTCAGCGCCGGATCCTGCTGGTCTGGAACCGGCTGATCTTCCCCAATGGCCGCTCCATCGTGCTGGAGCGCCAGCCCGGCACGGACGCGCAGGGCTATGCCGGCCTCGAGGACGACGTCGACATGCATTGGTGGGACCTCGCCAAGGCGGTCGGGCTCTCGACGCTGCTCTCCGTAAGCGCCGAACTCGCCATGGATGATGAGGACGAACTGATCCAGGCGCTGCAGAGCGGGGCGCAGGACACCATCAACGATGCCGGCCAGGAGATCATCCGCCGGCAGCTGCAGGTCGCCCCGACCCTGACCATCCGGCCGGGATTCCCGGTGCGGGTCATGGTCACCCGTGACCTCGTGCTCGAACCTTACAGGTACTGACTATGGCGAAGCTCAAACTCGGACCCATCACGAGCGACAAGCCGGTGAGGGTGGTTCTGTCACTACCCGGCGCACTGCACCGCGATCTTGTTGCCTATGCCGAGGTGCTCGCGCGGGAAACCGGGGAGCCGGCCACCGATCCAGTAAAGCTCATCGTGCCCATGCTGGAGCGTTTCATCGCCACCGATCGCGAGTTCGCCAAGGCGCGAAGGGCCACGAATGCCAATCAGACTGCTACGTCTTCAGCCGCCTCGCTCGCATCATTGAGCGAGCGACGCTGAGCGGCGTTCGGACGGCCGGGTTATATTTGTTGGGAGAATAGACTACCGGAAACGACACGAAGTCGTCTGCTGAAGGGCGACACGTCAACACCGGCCATGTTAATGATGAGTTTCGACTGAATTACGAGCACGATTCCTTTTCCGATCGCGCCGAAGCCTAGCACTCAAGAAGATTAATTCCCATATTATCTGGCCCGCGAGATCGAGTTGTTGCCCAAATTGGCTCTTTCCGTCAACAGATCGACGATTCTCAACTTCAGATTTAGATCGTCCACCCGCAGAAGAAGCCTCATAATATCGACATCGAGCCGACGGACACGGTCCGCATTCTGCTCCCACCCCTGAACGATAAGGCGTGCGGCAGGGTCATCGACCTCAGTGAAGAAATATCCAATATCTCGATTCAAGACGCGGGCCATTCGCAGCAACGAACTGGCCGTCACGCGATTGAGAGCTCTCTCATACTTCTGGACTTGCTGAAATGTAACGCCAACCGCACTACCCAACTCGGACTGCGACAAACCCGCCTCGACACGAGCCAGCCGCAATCGCAGCGCAATGAGGTGATCAACCTCGTGAATACGGCGCGCTGTCTTTACATTCGCACGCTTCTTGCTTACGCTCTGCATGACTAATCCAGTCATGGCGGGCATCTGAAGATTAGGCCCGCTCGTCGAAGGATTCTTTATTCTATTTTATCACAAGCCTCAAGAAAGCCTCCCGCACAGAACAGGCGCGCTAACCATCGCAGCGCACCTCCATCGCACCTTCACTCCGCGTGGACGTCTCCCGCGTCCTCAGCTCGGATAACAGGGCGGAGACCGCCACGTCGAGACAATAGGCCGGGAAGTCAGCCCCGAGTGCAGCTGCGTCATTGCGGGCGAAAGCCACCATGCGCATGAGAGCGAGGAACTGCTCGCGCACCGGCTCGCAGGCTGTGCTGGTTTGGGTATTCACCTTGATACGCTTCATTCGAACTCTCCTGGCAGGTGTGATCTGAACGATTGTCGTTGGAATCAGCGGGATTCGCCCGCTGGCGGAAGGCCGGGCTAGCCGGTAAACCCGACGCGCGCGGCCGCGACGGCGGCGGCAGCATTGATGCAGCCATAGCCGAAATATTGAGAATGGCCGGAAGCGTCGTAGTTCTCCGGATCACCGATCCGCCGGGCTGTCCGCTCCAGTATCGATCGCAATTCGCCCGGGCTCAGATGAGGCGCCGCCGAGAGGATGAGGGCGCAGATGCCGGCAACCAGGGCACATGAACCGGAGGTCCCGCCGAACCGCGCGTAGTAGTCCGCCGGGTCATGTCGGCCTGACGGGGCCTCCCCAAAGACGATCGGAGACCCGCTCACGTCATCCGTGACGATGGCCCAACCGCCGCCGCCGCCCGATGGCGCACAAACGGAGATCTCCCTGCCGAAATTCGACATATCCGAACGCTGATCAAGGCTGGTGGAGGAGGAGATGGCGATGACGTCGGGATGGACGGCGAAGCCGTTGTAGTGCGTCGCGTCGTTGATGCTGACATTGGAATTGCCGGCCGCGAACAACACGGCGGCGCCCTTGCCGCCACGACCCCGTCGAGCACAATCCGAGATCGCGTTGGCGATACGCTGGCTCATCGGATAGAGCGCCGCCGCCGGACCCCAGCTGCAACTGACGACCCAGGCGCCATTGGCACTTAAATAGCCAAAGGCGCGCGCCAGCTCGTCGGTACGAAGGTCGGGTCCAATGCGCACCGGCATAATACGCGCGTTCGGTGCTGCTCCGACGATATCGCCAGCCTCGGCGCGCCCCGCGGCGACGCCAGCGCAGGCCGTGCCGTGCCGATTGGACATTTCGGCCAGCGTATCCGGTGCAGCGAGGTCGGGAGAGCTGCGCGTTGCATCCCAGGGCAATACTTCCTTGCCACGTAAATCGGGATGCCGAAAATCGAAGCCGTCGTCAATAATGCCAATGATAGCGGCATCGGATCCCCGGTTGCCGAGCGCATACCAAGCCTCCACGACGCGCGCGTCAGCGCCTGCCTTGTACCCGAAGCTTCGTCCCGCGTGGCTGCCGGTATTATTGAGATGCCAATGGCGATCGAACAGCCGGTCGGAAAGCTGAAAAGGCTGCCGCAGAGTCACAAGATCCGGTTCGGCCACAGCGACGACGTGTTCGTCCTGCAAGCGCGCGGAAACGAGCACGGGATCAGCCCGGGTGCCGACCGTCACATATCCTCCGGATTCGGCTCTGAGGGCTACTAGAGCGTGCCGTACAAGAACGGCGTTGATATCCGCCACCCTGGCGCCCGGGACAAACGACAGATAGATTGTGCCGATCGGCACAAACGGCACGCCATCAGTCGAAGTGTAATAGACCGGAGCTTGCCGGATGCCCGGCCGCATATGTGCGATCTCCCCGCACACCTCGTTCTGCCGGTGAGATCCTGCGCATATCTCAAGAAGTTCGAAGTTTCCGATCATGCCGCAATGAGTGGCCAGGCGTCGGATCTCGCGGGAGGAAAGCTGATCTTCGAACGTTTCTTGGCGTCCTGGCGACGCGCATAGGGCGACAAGGTCGTCACTGCGTATAAGCGTCGTTTCCCTGCCTGCAAACTTGAGCACCTGTGTCGTCGACATGGGTTTCCCTCATGCTCTGCCGGGACGGCGCGGCAGCAATCCATCTGCCAAGCTTGGCGCGGGTGGCGTTACTCCTCCGTTACACACACTATGGCACCGCATTGACATTGTGCCCGCGGACCGGCTTTGATCTTGCCAGAACTTGGTAGGCCCAGGTCTTCCATTGAGATCGAGCGATGAGCGGTAAGACCAATCTGCTTATTCAATTGCTTGGCTCTCCGAAGGTCGCTACGGAGGCGAAGCATTCGCCCGCCTTTCCGACGCGCGGACTCGGCCTCCTCGCCCTACTGGCGACGAGTCCGGGACAAGCGATGGGCCGGGCGCAGGCTGCCGCGCACTTGTGGGAAAGCCGTGACACCTCAACGAATTTCGGCAATCTTCGCCAGTTGTTATTCCGGATGTCGCGGGCTATGCCTGAGTTCGCGTCACTCCTCCAGGTTGACGACAAGATCATCCGCATTGCCTTGCCCGAGGCGATCGACGTATGCCGCTTTCTCTCATTGCAGGAGCTGGTAAGCGAAGTGGCTGCCCGCCAGTTGATGTCGCTTTATCGCGGCGACTTGCTGCAAAATGTCGAACTGGATGGCTTGCCCTCGCCAGAGCCCCTCATGGTCGCTCGAGCCTATCTGCGGGAGCGGTACTTCAGCTTCATTAACAGTGCCATCATGGGATTGACCCACTATGGGCACGCCAACCAGGCGCTGCTGCTCGACCTCGAACATCATGCGCTCGGCATCGACAGCGGCAGGGAGGAAGTTTATCGCGCCTTGGTGGCCGCTTATGGCGCCATCGGCCGCGCCGACGAGGCGAGGCGGGTATTTGCCAAGCTGACCGCCGTCCTTCGGCAGGATGGTTCCGGCACCCCCGAACTCGCCACGCGCGCCTCTCTTACGCGCGCGACCATCCGAACAATCGAGGTGCAGCCAAGTCCGAACGCGCGGCGATACGACGGCAGGTACAGCCCTGAGATACCGCGGGTCGCGCTGCTTGCGCCGAGATGGGTGAACGGAGCCGCCAGCAGCAATTTCCTGCGGGCCTTTGTCGAGGACACCGCCAATGAGCTGGCGCGACACCGAACAGTTACTGCGCTGGCCGCGCACAGCTCTTTTGGTGCTACCAGCGACGGCGGCATGATCGAGGACAACTCGCAGCTGCGCGCGGATTACGCCGTGAGCAGCTTTGTCCGCCCCGGTGAAGGAGAGCTTTCGGTCAGACTGGTCAACAACACCTCGGGCGCCATTGTCTGGGCGGGTGAATACCCGCTCGGCCAGAGACTGGCTGTTTCGTCAAACCGAATACTGGTGGCACGGATCGTCGCGGCGCTGACCGAGGCGGTTATGAACGATCGTCTGTTCGCCGCGCGGCGCAGCGAGGACGCTTCCGCCTATGTCAGCTTTCTCAAGGCGCAGCTTGCGCTGAAAACCTGTGATCTTCGCTCGGTGAGACGGGCACGCCGTCTGTTCAGCGAGGCAATTTCCCAGGACGACAGGTTCGCCGACGCCTATTCGGGGGCGTCCTGTTCGCTGTACCTGGAGTGGCTTCTGCTTGGCGGCAACGATCCCAGGCTGCTGTCGCAAGCACGGGAATTGTCAGACCTCGCGATCCAGCAGGATCCGGAAAACTCGACGGGTTACTGGCGCCGGGCTATGGTGGCTTTATACCAGCGACATTTCGATGACTCGCAGCGCTATTTCGAGCTGGCCGAGGAACGGCACCCGAACTCGGCCGACATCCTCTTGGATCACAGCGATGCCATGGGATTTGTCGGGGACGCCAATATGGCATGGCGCACGTTCGAGCGTGCGCTGGACCTGAATCCCTCTCCCCCTGATCACTACTGGTGGGCGGGCGCCAGCATCGCCTTCTCTCAGGCGGACTACGGCAAAGCCATCGCCCTGTGCGGCAAGCTTGCCAGCGAGGAGTCCGTGCTTCGCCTCCTGGCCGCAAGCCATGGCCAACTCGGCAACATCAGCGAGGCGCGGGAATACGGCGACCGGCTTCGGGAAGCTTATCCGACCGAAACCGCGGAGAGCATGACACGTCTGCAACCGCACCGGACCAAGGCCGACATGCAGCCATTCATCGAGGGATTGCGGGTGGCAGGGATCAAGTAATTACCGACAAATGGGGGTTCCAATGATTGAGACGACGTCCAGCAAGCCGTCACGTGCGTTCATCATCGGTGACAAGGATCACGGCCTCACCATCGTCATCACGGATCCTGTGATGGTCGTCCACTATTCCAAGGACGACCTTGCCAACCCCGCCATCAATCAGATGGTCGGCGTCGATACCTCGACGGTGATGGCCGGCGTGGTCCAGGAGCTCGTGCCCTTCATGCGCGGTGTTGACCTCGACACGCTGAAACAGCGGCAGAATGAGGTTCGGGGCGGCCAGCACGGCAATTTCAGCCTGGCCGAGGAAGAGCGGATGTTCGCCGAACTTCACAACGCCGAATCTATCGCCCGCATCATCCGCAACAACGGCACGGTATGCGACGTCGACTTCTGCGTGGCGCTCGACATTGATCCTGCCGGCATCGTCGCGCGCGGTCGCAGCACCGGCCCAGCCGTTGAAATCCGGGACTATCTGAAGGCCTACGGCGAGGACGGTTCCCGGACAGTACCCGGCGAGTCGCAGACATTCGTCATCAGCAACCTGCTCACCGACAATCTCCGGCCGCTTGAGCCCTGGGTCGACCCCAGAAGTGGACAGTAGGCAATGCTCTCTGCGGCTGCGGAGCTGGCCGAGGCGAACGCACGCCTTCTAGCGTTGCGCGAACGGGGGCCCGACCAGGGCTGGCCGCGCTCCGGAAGGCTCGAACGATCGCAACTTGAGCCGTTCGTTGGACATTTGGGCATTACGCGCGTGGCGGACCTGACGGATCTGGACGTTCTCGGCATTCCGGTCTGGTCGGCCATACGCCCCGGCTCACGCTCTTTGTGCGTTTCGGCTGGCAAAGGCATCTCACACGATGTCGCCTGGACCTCAGCGGTCCTCGAGAGCGCCGAGCAGGCCCTGGCCGAGGACGCCCCGGCGCTGGTGTCGGTGGTGTGCAGCCCGCGGGAACTGGCTCGCAAGGGCCTGCTCAGCGTGCCTCTCGAGCGACAATCGCGCTGCGCGGCCAGCTGGCTCCCGCTCGACAGGGAGTTGGCGTGGGTGAAGGGGCTGTCCTGGAGAACGGGCGAGTGGGTCTACGCGCCGTATGAACTCGTAGGTATGGATATGGCCACGGAGGCACCTTGGAATACGCAACAGTTCCGGGTTTCATCCGTGGGGCTAGCGTCGGGGGCCGACCTGGAGAGTGCAATCACCCACGGTCTTTCCGAATTGGTGGAAGACGACGCGATCTTCGCCACGCTTCTCCCCAGTGAGGTGCACGCGTCCCCGCTGGACTTCGATCTCGAACGCGGCCGCGGCCTCCAGGCTCTGGTCGAGCGGCTCGCCGCACATGGTCTGGAGGCACAGTTTGCCCGGGCGCCCACCGACTTGAAGCTCCCGGTCGTCCTCGCGGCGCTAGTGTCCCTCGGCAATCAGGGTGAGACTCGCAATTATTTCTGCGGCTCCGCCTGCGACACCGAGCTTGAATCGGCGGCTCTCAGCGCATTGCTGGAGGCGGTGCAATGCCGCGGCATCTTCGTGTCGGGCGCGCGCGACGATCTCTACGCCGATGACTATCGCGCGACCTTGCCAACCGGCACCCAGGGCCTCTTCCAAGCCTGCCGATTTGTCACCGGCGCCGACGGCTATGCCAGTCGTCCCAACCCGTCGGACGTTCTAACGGGCGTGCTCGATGCCGCGGAGCGGGACGTCTATGTCTTTCCTCTTGGCGGCCGCCGTTTCGGCTTCGATGCCGTCCGTGTCCTCGCCGATGATCTCGTGAGCGTCCACGCACCTGTCGGATATGCCCGACGCGGGCGTGCTGCGGGTAACCTGCTGCGCCGATGGGCTTCATCATGAGACCCATCTTATTCATAGGACCAAGCCTGCCTGGCCTCCGATCAGCGAGCCTAGGGGTCGATTTGGCACCGCCGGCCGGATGCGGCGACATCATGCGCGCCGTCCTGGATGGACGACGTACGATCGGGCTGGTCGACGGCACGTTCGAATCCGGCCCGGCGGTCTGGCACAAGGAAATACTGTTTGCCCTTGCCGCCGGCTGCAGGGTCCTCGGGGCCGCCAGCATGGGCGCGTTGCGCGCCGCCGAGTGCTGGCAAGACGGTATGATCGGCGTCGGCACGATCTTCGAGGACTACCGATCCGGTCGCCGCAGTGCCGATGCCGATGTGGCCCTGGTGTATGGCCCGGCGGAACTCGGCTATATCCCCTGCAGCGTTCCCCTGGTCGATGTCGACGACGTGGCCGCCCGTGCCCGGCTGGCGGGCGTCATCGATATGGCCGAGGCGGCCGCGCTAAACGCCGCGTCGCGTCGGCTCCACTTTAAGCTGAGAAGCTGGGACGCCGTACTCGAGGGCTTCGACGCCAGGGTCCGCTCGCGGATCATGGCCTGGCTCGCAGGGGATGGCCCGGGGGCCAAGAGCCGAGACGCGCAGGCATTGATCGATCAGCTCATCCTTCCGGGAACCGGTCCCGGGAGGGTCCCGAGCGCCTTTCTGCATACCCAATTCTCAAGTCGTCTCCTCTCTAGCCTGCGAGCCTGACATGCGCTCCACATCGTTGATCGCCGCCCTCGGCGCCGTGTCGCTCTCGTTGTTGGCTTGGCCGTCGCTGCGAGCCGACAACGAGTCGGGTTCGGAGCCGCAGGATTCCCGGTGCGAGTTCATCGCCGCCTATGGTTCCGTCGTCGACTCTAAGACGGGTCATGTCGTCGTTGTCGATGACGAGAACAGGGCGGCACTTCTTCAGAGCGCGCTGAGCTGCACGGAGGCCGCCCTCGACGGGCCAGCCCTAGCCCGATATCGCCGGCTGGCTCAGTCTGTCGACGCCCCCCGGTCGACGCGTGACGAGCAAGCCGAACATATGTTCGTTCTCATTGAGCTGGCGGCTGCCCTCTCACAAAGCGAAACGGCAGTCCAGAATCGTCAGGTTGCCCGCCGACTGATCGACGGCTGGCGCGACGTCGGCGATATTGTCGAAAAGCAGCACGCCACCCAGTCCCTCTCGCAGGCCGTCGCCGTGCGCGCCGGCGGTGCCCGTCCCGGCCGGAATGATGCCGCGGCCTACCATGCGCAGTGCGAGGCTGCCGGCGTACCGGTTCCCGGTCCGCTCGCAACGGACCGCAGATGGTCGGCTCCGACGCGTCTTGATCACGAAACACAAGCCTATCTGTTCCGCTCGAACTGGAGAGCTGCCACGGCCTGGACTTACCGGGCCGACGATGGCGGCTATTGCGTCGCGCTGCTGCGCGAGAATCCCGACAAGCCGTCTGCACCCGTCTATTTTGGCGCGATCTGCACCGACCGCGAAGAGATCGACACCTGCTTCTTCGACAGTCTCGTCTATGACGACGCCAATAAATCGAGGCGGATCCGGCGCGAAGAGATACCGGTCACTGATCTGCGGGATTTCGTTCATCCGTTCGACGGGGAGGATCGGTGCAATTCCTGCCACCTCGGCAAGAACCCTTTCCTTGTCAATCCCGCGACAACCTTGGGCAAGATCGTGAGATCGATGTATGCCCCGAATCCCGGCCCGGGCCGCTTCAGGTTCACTGGCCTGGAATCAGCTCGGGAAAGCTGGACGAACTACCCAGCGATGCCTGCCGTGCCAGGCTCCCCCGGCTGCATGGCCTGCCACGAGATTCCGGCTGTGACCAAGCAACATAACTTCTGCACGACGATCCTCGAGCGCGCGGCCAATACCACGATGCCGCCCAACCACTGGCAAAATCTTCCGGGTACTCACGCTCGGTTCTGGCCGGACGACAATGGCTGTTTCGACACAAGCTTAAACGACCTTAGCCGTTTCTTTCCCAGCATGGTACGTATCAGGTCATATTGCAGCGGATTGCCGGAAAAGACATGCAAAAACTAGAATTTTTCTCCCGCTGCATCGGGTCTACGACATTGTCAACCGAACTTGAACGGATGTTCAATGATCCAGCTGAACCAGCAAATAAACACGCAGCGCTCCACACCATATGGCTGCATTTATTGCAGTCATCATCAGAATTTTCCTTAGGGGAATAGAGATGAAACAGGTGATTTTCGGACTTGCTTTGCTGTTGGCGGTGGGCACGGCCCACGCCGAAACGCTGAAAGTCGCCACCTGGAACCTCGGTTGGCATATGTCACGCACGGAGGCTGCCACGTGGATCAAGAAATGCAGTGGGCCTTTCGCCAAAAACCCGCAGACCGGTCAGTGGGAACCGGCAACGGCCGGAAAGCCCGGCTGGGAGCTGGAATGGGGGCGTGACGCGCCAATCGCCTGGGACATCGCCCGCTGGGCGCCCTGTGACGTGTATCAGGCCAATTTCGAAATCGTCCCGGTGACCGAGGCGGCCTATCTCAAGCGGACCAAACAGATTGCCGCTGTTATTGCGGACCGGCTCCAGGCAGACATCATCGGCTTTCAGGAAGTAAGTGGCGAACAAGCCATTCGGGATGTGCTTCCCGAGAATGGCAAGGACTACGAGGTCTGCGCGTTCGAAAACTTCAAGGTCCAGCGCCTCGGCTTTGCTTGGAGGAAAGAACTCGGCGCTGGCGAGTGCGCCTACGAGACATCAATCAGCCTGCCTCACCTTGCCACCGAGCTCCAAGTGAGGCCGGGATATTCTCTCGCCCTTACGATTGGCGGCAAGCGGTTTCGCGTGCTGAACGTGCACTTGAAATCCTCATGCGTAACGCCGGTCGAGGCCGAACCGGGAAGTCCTCGCGGGGCGCTCGCGGGGGACAACCCACATTGCCAGATCCTGCAGCAGCAGATTGTGCCCTTGGAGGCCTGGATTGAAGGCGCGAGCGAAAGCAGCGATAGGCTCATTGTCCTCGGCGATTTCAACCGCGCCATCTGGCACGAGCTGCATCTTACCGGACCGGTCCGCACGGACGGCTCAGATCCGGCCAGCCCACTGGGTAATAGCGCTAAGGTGAACAGCCTGATCGAGGAGATTGACGACGGTGCGCCAGCCTCGAGCGATCTGTCCGCCCTTGTAGAGCATTGCCCGGTCAGTTCGGCGGCCGAGATCGCGTGCGCGGTCGCTGAAGCGCCTCCGGACAAGGCCGCCTGGCGCGCCGCCACAAAGACGCTCGCTGCCACAGATGTCTTGGGATGTCGCAACCCCGTGGGACTCGACCACATCCTAGTGGGGCCAGGCCTGTCAGCCAAAGAAGCAGTCAAAGTGCCGCTCCAGCGTCTTGGGCGCACACTGTCGGCAAACGCGACCCATCCCAATCCGATTCTGGCTCTATCCGATCACTGCCCATTGGTTGCTAAAATTGGCTACTGACTTCTGGCTGTGCAACAAGAGAGTCGGATGGAACCTCCCCGCGAATGGGCAGACGAGAACAACCCGATTCATGTGGTCGAGGCCTTCGTCGATGCGCTGGGCCTGCCGAGTTCAAGCTTCGGCGGGCGATGCCCGCGAGCACGAGGCGGCTTGCTAACCATCCCGCCGTGCTGCTGAAGCTCTACATTGTGATCTGATCCCCGAAAACTGGACCGTTTAAAGCTGGAATTTTCCGCGCCAAAATCCCTGGCTGGAAGGAATAGAACCTACCGGATGCGCCAGAAGCAGAAGTTCGCTGCGACGACGAGTGGCGCGTTTGGGGCCGGGAGCGGACCGGCCGGTTTTGGCTGCCGCTGTGCAGATTACCGCCGTTCTGCAGCCGCAGGCCGATGTCAGACCTCAATTAATCCGTCGAGACCGCTCGCACCCTGACGAAGAAGCGCTCGCCGTAACAGGAGCTGCTTCGAGTCGAAGTGCGGCATGGGCATGTCACATCCGGATCGCTCGGCTCGTCATGACCTCGAACGTCGATCTCCGGCGCTCCGAGCACAAGGACGAGATATGAGCGAGAACAAAAGGCTGGCCTGGAACGAGGTGGCCCCGCAGGGGGCCAAAGCGCTCTACGGCGTCCATCACTACATCACCACGGGCACCGATCTCCCCCATGAGCTGATCCACCTCGTCTTCCTACGGGTGTCGCAAATCAATGGTTGCGCGCACTGCATCGACCTGCATACGCGCGACCTGCTCAAGACCATGCCTCTCGAAAAGGTCGTCCTGGTTCCGGTCTGGGATGAAGTGCCCCATCTATTTTCTGAACAGTACCGCGCCGCTCTCGCCTGGGCTGAGGAGGTCACGTTGGTCAGCGAGACGCATGCCTCCGATGAAGCCTACGCCGCAGCCAGCGCCGCCTTCGCACCGAAGGACCTTGTGGATCTCACGATCACCATCGCGGCGATGAACGCCTTTAATAGGCTGGGGGCGCCCTTTCGACTGCCGGTTCAGGCGAAGGCTTAGTCGGCCCAGTCGCACGCTCAGGGCCGGCGCTACAGCCGTCCCGTTTGCGCCGCGGTTGATCGATCGGTTCCCGCGTCCTCGCGTTTGCGTCGCCGATTTTTCCGGGGGGCATGTCACATCCGGCCCAATACGCCTCGTCCTTGTCTTCAACGGACGCCTGAGAGCGGCACATGCCGCTTGGTCCGTTCCTAAACTGGGAGATGGATACTATGAAGATCGTGGTGATTGGTGGAAGCGGACTGATCGGGCGTCAACTGACGGCCGACCTCTCGCGACAAGGGGTTGATGCTGTCGCGGCTTCGCCGAGTACCGGCGTGAACGCGCTGACGGGTGAAGGCCTGGCCGAGGTCCTTGCGGGCGCCGATGTTGTCGTGGACGTGTCGAACTCGCCTTCCTTCGAGGATGCAGCGGTGCTCGACTTTTTCGAGCGCTCGGGCCGCAACCTTCTGGCTGCCGAGCGCGCGGGGGGCGTAAGGCATCACGTCGCCCTGTCCATCGTTGGCACGGATCGCCTCGAGGGGAACGGCTACTTCCGGGCGAAGGTTGCGCAGGAACGGCTGATCAAGGTCTCTGGCGTCCCCTTCACCATCGTGCGCGCAACCCAGTTCTTCGAGTTCGTCGCCACCATCGCCGAAGCATCGATCGACGGCGACCGCCTGGTCGTACCCGATGCCGACTTCCAGCCCATCGCCGCCGCCGATGTCGCCGCAGCGCTCGCCGATGTCGCGCTCGCTCCGCCGCGCAACGCGACGATCGAGATCGCCGGACCCAACCGCCTGCCCTTCCGCGACTTCGTCGCCCGTCGCATCGCCGCGGACGGCGACGTTCGGGAGGTTCAGGCCGACAGGGCCGCGCGTTACTTCGGCGCCGCGCTCGAAAAAGGTTCGCTGGTTCCCGAACATGTGGGAGCGGCGCGTCTCGGACCAACGCGTTTCGAGAGCTGGCTCGTCGCCGCCTGAGCCCGATGCGTTCTCCCACCCACACAGAAAGACCCATGCCGTGTTCAGAACATTCCTGCTTGGAGCCCTGCTATCCGTCACTGCCGTTCCCGCCATGGCGACAGATGTCGCAAGGGGCGAAGCGCGCGTAACGACGATCTTCGACCATCCGATACCTTCCGTTCCGGGCAAGAGCCTACGCGGCGTCCTTGTCGAGTACGGTCCGGGCGGCTCCTCGCCGTCCCACACCCACGCGACATCCGCCTTCATCACGGCGACTGTGATCGAGGGCGCGGTGCGCAGCCGGATCAACGACGGCCCGGAGAAGGTATTTCGCGTCGGCGAAAGCTTCGTCGAGATGCCGGGCGACCATCACGGCGTCAGCGCCAACGCGAGCGATGTCGAGCCCTCCAAGCTCCTTGCCGTGTTCGTCGTGGATACGGACGACACCAAACTCACGACGCCGGACCGGCCGTAAGAACCGGTGTACGCTGGGTGGGGGAGTTCGTCCGCGGCCATCATTACGGGGGCAAGCGAAAGCCACTGTCGAGGAACGCAATGCGGCAGGTAGATGACGCCACAGACATCTTCGAGACCCATCGGGCGCGGCTCCTGCGCATCGCCTACCGCATGCTGGGCTCGCGCAGCGAAGCTGAGGACGTCGTGCAGAACGCATGGTTGCGCTGGGTCGCCACGGACCGTAGGGGTGTCGCAGCCCCGTATCCGTTCCTTGCACGCGTCGTCACCCGGCTTTGCCTTGACGAGATGAAGTCGGCACGCGCCCGCCGCGAGACCTATGTCGGCGCCTGGCTGCCCGAACCGTTGGTCGAAACCGAAGAAGGTGGCCTGGAGGAGGACGACCTCACGCTGACGCTAATGATGGCACTCGAGCGCTTGTCACCGTTGGAAAGGGCGGCATTCCTGCTCCACGACGTCTTCGGCGTGCCGCTCGGCGAGGTGGCGGACACGCTCGATCGCGAAGCAGCGGCCGTGCGCCAACTCGCCGTCCGGGCGCGCCGAAATATTCAGGCCGCACGTCCGCGCTTCCCGGTCGAACGCGAAGAGGGCGAGCGGATCGCGCGCGCCTTCTTCGCGGCCTCGACCAGCGGTGACACCGCAACGCTGCGGACGCTTCTTGCCGAGAACGTGGTTCTGCGTTCGGACGGCGGCGGCAAGGTCCTTGCCTTCATCAACCCCATTGCGGGATTGGACCGCCTCCTGCGGCTGTACGAGGGGGTGCGCCGAAAATGGGGAGAGGGCTGGGCGCAGATGCTTGAACCCGCCTGGATCGACGGGCTGCCAGGCTATGTCAGCCGCGAGCGCGGCGACGTCCTCCAGACGACAGCGCTCGCTATTGAAGACGGCCGGATCACCGCCCGCAATCCCGACAAACTCCGCCATATCGCGCAGGCTCTCGCTGCGGGGCCGGACCCGACCTCCCGGACACAGTGATCAGACCGCGGGCGGCGCATGTCGCCTCGCCCCACATTCAACCTCTCAACGCACTGTTGTTCTCGCACGGCGCGCCAGCTCACGCAGGACAACAACATGACGCAGCAGACACCCATTGGCTCCGGCTTCGGCGCCGCCAGCACGGCCATGGAGGTCGTCTCCGGGATCGATCTCTCGAGGAAGCTCGCCATTGTGACCGGAGGGGCCTCGGGCCTCGGGCTCGAGACGACGCGCGCTCTCCTCCATGCCGGGGCCGAGGTCATCGTGCCCGCGCGAAGCCCTGAGCGGGCAAGGAAAGCCTTAGGCGGACTTGCCGGCGCCACCGTCGACGCCATGGACCTTGCCGATCCGCAGTCCGTGGCTGCCTTCGCGGCACATGTCGTGTCCGCCGGCCAGCCCGTGTCGATCCTCGTCAACAGCGCCGGCATCATGGCGACGCCGGAGACTCGGGACGCCGATGGGCACGAGGCGCAGTTCGCGACGAACCATCTCGGCCACTTCCGTCTCACGCTCGGGCTCTGGCCCGCTCTTGTCGCGGCCGGAGGCGCCCGCGTCGTCAGCGTCTCCTCGCGCGGCCACCAGATATCCGGGATCGACTTCGAGGACATCGACTTCCGGGTTCGTCCCTACGACAAATGGGTCGCCTATGGTCAGTCGAAGACGGCCAACGCTCTGTTCGCAATGGCGCTTGACCGCCGGGGACGGAGCCATGCCATCAGGGCCTTCTCGCTTCATCCCGGCCAGATCCTGACCGATCTCGCCCGGCATCTCAGCGCCGAGGAGATCGCCTCGTTCGACGCTCTGGACGAGGCAGGGCGCCCAATCATCGATCCCGCGCGCGGCATGAAGACGGTCGAGCAAGGGGCCGCCACAAGCGTCTGGTGCGCCACGAACCAGCGGGTCGACGGCTTGGGCGGCGTCTACTGCGAGGACTGCGACATCGCCGTCGTCAACTCTGCGAGGACGGGAAGAAAAGGCGTCAGCCCCTGGGCGTGCGATCCGGAATCGGCTGAGCGCCTGTGGCGATTGTCCATCGCGTGGACAGGGTTGGACATTGTTTAAGTCCTGTTTGGTCGCAAAGGAGGACCTGCATGTCCTTTGCCCCTCGGATACGGGACGACCGCCTTCCCGCCTGTGTCGAGCGCAAGCCTGCAGTCCACTTCTCACTCCGTGGCAGCCTATGAAGTCGCGCAGAGCGCCTTCATAGGCTGCGGCAAATCCGACAACTCATCAGACGAAGTTGGTGGATCGCGACAGCGCCTCCCATGCGCTGATTTCGTCGCGCATGCGGCCGAGTTTCTGTTCGACTAGCCCCAAGGCATCGTCGCCGAGGAACAGCCGCACCGGCGGGTTCTCGGCATCGACAAGGGCGAGCAATGCCTGCGCGGCCTTAGCCGGATCGCCGGGCTGATTGCCGCTCTTGGCTTGTCGCGCAGCGCGGATCGGGTTCATCACCGTGTCATAGTCGGCAATGCTGCGCGGCGTGCGTTCCATCGAGCGGCCGGCCCAATCGGTGCGGAATTGGCCGGGCGCGAGCGCCGTCACCCGAATTCCGAAGCTCGCCACTTCCTTGCCGAGCGCCTCGGAGAGCCCTTCGAGCGCGAACTTGCTGCCGCAATAGAAGCTGATCCCGGGCATGGTGATGAAGCCGCCCATGGAGGTGACGTTAATGATATGGCCACGACGCCGCGCGCGCATGCCCGGCAGCACCGCCTTCATCATCGCGACAGGCCCGAAGACGTTGGCGGCGAATTGGCGCTGAAGATCGTCCAAGGACGATTCCTCCAGCACGCCCTCATGGCCATAGCCCGCATTGTTCACCAGCACGCCGATCGGACCAGCCTGCCGTTCGGCCTCAGAGACCGCCGCCGGGATCGCGTCGAAATCCGTCACATCCAGCGTGACCGGGTGAGCACGACCGGGCGCGAGCGCGGCGAAGACCTCGGCGTCACCCTGCCGCCGCACGGTGCCGATCACATGGTGGCCCGCTTCAAGCGCTCCGAGGGCAAAGGCTTGTCCCAGGCCGGAACTGACGCCTGTGATGAGAAATGTCTTGGGGGAGGAAGCCATGATACAACTCCGGAGATGAACAAATCTATATCATGATATAGATAAGCTATGACAGGAAACAAGACCCAGGCAGCACCGACCGCCGCGCGCGGCGAGCCGGTTCGTCAGCGCGTATTGGACGCGGCGGAACGGTTGCTTCGCCGAGGGAAGGCCGATTTCTCGATGCGCGACCTTGCCACCGAGGCCGGGGTGAGTTTCGCGACACCGTTCAACCAGTTCGGCAGCAAGGCGGCGATCATGCTTGCCCTGTCGGGCCGGCGGATCGACACAATGGCCACGCGCTTTGCCGATATGTCGCCGCCGGCCGATGCCGCCGGCAGGGTGCTGCTGGCGATCGACACGGCGGTCGAGGTGATGTTGGAGGAGCCGGAGATAAACCGCGTCGTGATGAGTTGGATCGGCACGGCCGGGCCATCCCCCGGACAGGTCCTAGCCCACTCGACGACCCTATGGTCATTAGCGCTGGGCGCCGGGGAAGGCTTGGCCGGGGCGGACAGGGAGCGCGCGCTGCGCTGTCTGCCGGAACAGCTCGCCTTCGCCTTTCGCGGGGTTCTCTCGTTCTGGACCGCCGGCGAACTACGGGATGAGCAGCTTGCCGCGCAGGCGCGCGACATGGCGAAGACATTGCTGCTCGGATTCACTTAACGGCCGCAGTCTGCCATTTCACCACGTTAGCTGCCGCCGGGCCGCCAAGGCCGATCGGCAAGCAACATGCCCTGCGCGTCGAGCGGCGTCCGTTTGCCCATTCAGTCGGCGGCTCTCCTGCTCGGTACGTACCCAGCCACGCCCCAGCCCTGCCTGCGCAAATAGATGACCTGAGCGGTCAGTCCGACGACGAGCATGACGACGAGGGTAGCTAGGGCGCCCAGGAGGAGCGGCGACTTCGGATCGGTGACCAGCGGGTGGCCATCCGGTACGCGACGAAGCGTTTCGCTTACGCTCGGCACCATCAAGAGAAACGTCGTCAGGGTGAGGAAAATTGTCTCGAAATAGGTGCCGGCGCGGCCAAATTGCGGGGCGTGGCCGATGCCATATCCGGCCAGCAGCAGCAGGAGCGTCGCCGCGCCGATGCCCTAGCTTATTTGCTCATGGGCCACCAGAAACACCGTTGTCCCGCCGATCAGCATCGAAACGAAATAGAGGGCGCCGGGCACGGATCGCGGCACGATCCTGCCGTGGCGGGCAAACATGTAGATGGCGAGGGGAATGGCAGGCAGGCTGCCAAGCGTATGCACCCAACCGAGAGGCGAGATTCCAAACATGGGGTTGTCCTGTCTTGTGATGGGGGGCTCTGCTCTGATGGAGTCGCCTCGGGGGGCGATACCCGCCTCCGGGCATGCATCAGGGAGAGGTTCTCAAACCTGCCGCTCTGCCTCGCCTTGCGCAGGAGGCAACCGCCGGACCAGGGTGACGCTCAGAGCCACGCCACCGGCGAGACAGGCGGCGATGCAAAGCACGGCGACGATGAGGGCCTGACTGATGGCGGCCGGATCGGTCCGCTCGCCCAGCACCTCGTAGAAGATCCCGCCGATGACGGCGACGCTGAGCGCGGTGCTGACTTGCAGGGTCGAGCTGGCGACGCCGGCAATCATGCCGGAAAGGACCGGCGCGACGCGGCCCGTCACCATCGCCATCAGGGTCGGCAGCGCCAGCCCCTGTCCGAAGCCGATCACGAACAGGATCGGGGCAAGCGGCATCGGCGCGGGATGCACACCGGTGCGTGTCGCCGCGATGAGCCCGGCGAGAGCCAGGAGCCCGGCGACTTCCAGCCCCATGCCGATCGGATTGACATAGGCGCCGCAGAACCGCCGGAGAAAGGGCGTCGACAGCGGCCCGAACAGGAAACCGGCACCGAATGGCAGGAAGACGAGGCCCGCCTGCAGAGCTGTCGCCTGCAGAGCTTCCTGCAGATAGACAGAGAACAGCAGGAAGAAGCTGCCGATCGAATAGAACAACAGCGCGATCAACAGCGCGCAACCGAGTCCCGGCGCCCGCACAGCGACCGGGTCGAGCAAGGGCGCGCCGCCGGCGCGTGCCAGCCGGGTCTCATAACGCCAGAAGAGCCCTGCCAGCAACGGCACCGCGACGAGCGACAGCCGGGACCAGAGCGGCCATCCAGCTTCACGCCCCTCGATCAGCGCGCCGAGTGTTAGCATCGAGAGCGACATCCCGCCGAGATCGAGCCTGCGTGCTTCGTGCGCGCGCGTCTCTTTGAGCAGCGGAATACCGAATAGCAGGACGAGCGTTGCCACCGGCAGGTTGATCAGGAAGATCGTCCGCCACCCCAGCCCCATGATGTTGAGCGAGATCAGGAGGCCACCAAGCGCCTGCCCGATTACCGCGGCCAGGCCGAAGACCGCACCATAGATGCTGAGGGCGAGTGGCTTCTCCCTCTCCGGGAAAATCGCCTGCACTGACGCGAGTGCCTGCGGCGCCATCACGGCGGCCGTTACGCCCTGCAAGGCGCGCCCGGCGACCAGAACCCACGGAGACCAGGCGAAGCCGCACACCGTCGAGGCGGCGGCAAAGCCGATCAGGCCGAGAAAGAACATGCGGCCGCGACCGAACAGGTCGCCGAGCCGCCCACCGGTTGTCAGCGTCACCGCATAGAGCGCGGCATAGGAGGAAATGACGAGCTGCTCGGTGGAGGAGGAGGCGCCCAGCTCCCCCCGGATCGAGGGAAGCGCCACATTGACGATGAAGAAGTCGAGCGGGGGCAGGAACGTGCCGACCAGTAGGACGACGAACATTGTCCAGCGCCGTGGCTCGAGCAGACCGTTGCCGTCCCTCACCATAGAGGCCCCAAGGGACGCCCTTCCGCATGTTGTCGTGGTCATGGGAGTGTTTCCGGTCTTGAACCCCAGGCTTCGTTGCTGCCGATGACTTGAGGCCGTGCTAAGCGGCACCGGCCGCTGAATCCCGGTCGTCGGCATCGAAATCAGTCGCGATGGAAAGCTCGCGCCAAGCCGCGATGTCGGCGCGGAAGGCGCCCAGCTTCTGCTCCGCTATGGCGTGAGCGCGGGGGCCGATGGGCAGGTGCAGCGGCGGGCTCTCGGCATCGACGGCCTGCAGCATCACGGCCACAGCCTTTGCGGGATCGCCCGCCTGCCGTCCATCATTGGTCTCGCGGTAATGCCGCCGCGCCTGCGTGGTCCCGGCATAAGCGGGGATCTCGCGCACTGCTGCCATCATGGAGCGCCCGAGAAACGCGGTTCGGAACGGGCCGGGCTCGGCGATTATGACGGTCACACCGAGCGGGCGAAGTTCTCCGGCGAGCGCCTCGGACAAGCCCTCCACCGCGAACTTGGTCGCGTTGTAGAAGCCGAAGCCCGCCGAGCCGGAGATCCCGGCTCCAGAGGAGAGATTGACGATGCGGGCTCCCGGCTGCCTGCGGAGCGCCGGCAGCGCCGCTCGCGTCGTCTCGATCAGCCCGAAAACGTTCACCTCGAACAGCGGTCGATATTCGTCGGGCTCACCCTCTTCGATCGCGCCGATAAAGCCGAAGCCGGCGTTGTTGACGAGCACGTCGAGCCCGCCAAACGTACTTTCCGCCAAGGCCACCGCCCTTGCGGCGTCGCCGGCACGGGTGACGTCGAGCGAAATGCTGCGCACCGTCTCGGGATAGCGCTCGCTCAGCGTCTGCAAGCTCTCCGTCGAACGGGCGGTGGCGACGAGGCGATCGCCGCGCGCGGCGACGGCCTCGGCAAGCTCCCGGCCCAGGCCCGACGAGCATCCTGTGATCAGCCAGGTTTTCATCCTGTCCTCCTTTAGCGTTGGGACGAGCGCCGTGATGAGGCGCCGCCGTAAACGGCCGGCGCGCTGCCGGACCCAGCGGGATGAGGCAAATGTAGGTGAATGGATTTGTTCGATAACTGACAGTATCGTACGTCGTTCGTTCATTTCTGTGGGTGAGGCAATGGAGTGGAGCGACGTTAGAATTTTTCTCGCCATAGCCCGTACCGGTACGCTGGGCGCTGCCGCTCGCGCACTTCATCTGAGCCATCCCACGGTAGGACGCCGCCTTAGGGCGCTCGAACAGGCCACCGGCCAGACGCTGTTTCAGAGAACCGCCGACGGCTTCATTCCGACGGAAGAAGGCAACGCGGTCATCGCGCTGGCGGAGCAGATGGAGGAAGGTGCCCTCGCCATCGAGCGGCGGCTCGCCGGCCAGGAGCAGGCCCTTCAGGGCACCTTGCGCATATCGTCTGCGGACTGGTTTGGCGCCTATGTGCTGCCTCCGATCATCGACGATTATGCGAAGGCCTGTCCGCAGGTCGATCTGGAAGTCCTCACCGGCACCCGCCTATTCAGCCTCGCGCAGCGGGAGGCTGACATCGCTTTCCGGATCGTCCCGTTCGACAATCCTGATGTCGTGCAGCGACGCTTGGTCCAGCTTCCCTATGGCGTCTACGTCGCGGCAGGCTCGCCCGAGCCGGTCTACGGAGATGGCGCCGGCTTCCGGCTCATCACCCACGACACCTCGACCGGGCAGTTCCCGGACATCGCCTGGCTCGCCGAAAGCTTTCCAAACGCCAGGCGGCTCCTGCGGTCGAACAATCGGAACGTTCAGGGGCGGATGGCCCACCAAGGCATCGGCATCGCCGTTCTACCGCAGGTGGTCGGAAGTCAGATCGTGGGTCTCCGCAAGCTCGATCTGCCGGTGAAGCCACCCTCACGGGATATCTGGATGGGCTATCACCGCGACATCCGGCGCCTTCGGCGGCTGCGGGCCTTCATATCCGTCGTGACCGATCATGCTGCCAAGCTATCGCCCCAATAGTTCCCTGCACGCTTGGCAACTTAGTTGTAAGGCCAGAAATGGAAGCTCGGTGCCGCGAGGAGGAAACGCCGGTTCGGGGCCGAGCGGACTGGCCGCTATCGGGACTTCAAGCAAGAAGCCGACATATCGCGCCGGTGAATTGCCGAGGGCTAAGCTGACCAAAAGGCTACCTTCGAAACTTCCGCTTCGAAGTCCACATCAAGTTGGTGGTCGTCTACTGCTAGCCGAGGATGCAATCTAACTTCGTTGCAGGCCTTGGAATTACAAGGCTGCCCCATCCGTGATCCCCGCTTCGATCCAGGCGCGAGTCTGCTCCAGGATCTCGTCGGAAAGAGCAGGGTCATCGATGGCGCGGGCAAGGATGACCGCCCCGACCATCGCCGCCCAGCTTCCAATCGCTGCCTGACGCCGGCCGGCCGGATCCGCCAACGGGAGCGACGTCGCGATGCGTCCGATCTGCGAGCGCAACCCTTCCGTCATCGCCGCGCGTGCCGCCGGGGTCTGGTGGCGGATGGCGGCGGCAAGTCCCGCCGTCGGGCAACCCGCGGCCGGGTTGTCGCGATGGCGCGGCGACAGATAGGCCTCGAGATAGGCGCGGATATCGGTTTTCCCGCCGACATCCGCCGCGAGGACATGGGCCAGCGTCTGCGCGACCAGATCGTCCTTTGAACTGAAATGCCCATAGAAGCCCCCATGGGTGAGCCCGGCGGCCTTCATCACCTCGGCCACGCTGACGGCGTCGAATCCCCTGTCGCGAAAGAGCGAGCTGGCAGCGTCGAGGATGCGGCGGCGGTTCTCCACCATCTGCTCGCGGCTCACCTTCATTTCAGATTCCTCCGACACCTGTCATTGACAGTTACATGATGATCGTCATATTTAGATTCAATCATGATGTTCATCATGTATATGACCACGAATTGAAGAGAGAGCAACCCATGGCCGCACACCCCTCCGTTCTTATCACCGGCGCCTCCACCGGCATCGGCGCGGCTTATGCCGAGCGTTTCGCCCGCCGTGGGCATGATCTGGTGCTGGTTGCCCGCAACACGGAGCGCATGGAGGCGCTGGCGGCGCGCCTGCGTGAAGAGACTGGCGTGACGATCGACATCGTCACGGCCGACCTCACACAGCCCGCCGACCTCGCGGTCGTTGAGGCTCGCCTGCGCGACGACGCCCGCGTCGGCATCCTCATCAACAATGCCGGAACGGCCATTGGCGGCAGCTTCATCGAGCAGAGCACCGACGCCGTCGCGCAGTTGCTCGCCCTCAACACCACCGCCGTCCTGCGGCTGGCCAGTGCCATCGCGCCGCGTCTTGCACAGGCCGGCACGGGCGCGATCGTCAATATCGGCTCGGTGGTCGGGATCGCGCCGGAATTCGGCATGACCGTCTATGGGGCGACGAAGGCTTTCGCGCTGTTCCTGTCGCAGGGACTCAGCCTCGAGCTCGGTCCGAAGGGCGTCTATGTCCAGGCGGTGCTCCCCGCCGCCACGCGCACCGAGATCTGGGGGCACGTCGGCGCCGATGTCGACGCCATGGCCGGGGTGATGGATGTCGAAGAACTCGTCGACGCGGCGCTGGTCGGCTTCGACCGCCGCGAGGCCGTCACCATCCCGCCGCTGCCCGATGTGGAGCAGTGGAACGCCTATCAGGCCGCGCGTCAGGCCATGCTGCCGAACACCCGCCAGGAACACGCCGCGGCGCGTTACCGCACGGCTGCCTGAGCCTTGGCGCGGGAACCCAGAGAGCACACCATCATGAAGGCCTTCATCCTCGACAAATACAAGAAGAGCGGCGCCCTGCGCTTCGGCGATAGGCCGGAGCCGGAACTGGGGGATGAGGATGTCCTGGTGGACATTCATGCCGCCGGGCTGAACCCTCTGGATTCCAAGATCCGCGCCGGCGCCTTCAAGCCCCTCCTTCCCTATCGCCCGCCTTTCATTCTGGGACACGACATGGCGGGACGGGTCGTGCGGGTAGGCGCGAAGGTCCGCCGTTTCAAGGCGGGGGACGAAGTGTATGCCCGCCCGCGCGATGGCCGGGTCGGAACCCTCGCGGAGCGGATTGCCGTTCACGAGGGCGATCTCGCGCTGAAGCCGAGGAACCTGACCATGGAGGAGGCGGCTGCGGTTCCTCTGGTCGCGCTGACCGCCTGGCAGGCTCTTGTCGACCGCGCCGGCTTGCGCACGGGGCAGAAGATCCTCATCCACGCGGGCTCGGGCGGCGTCGGGACATTCGCCATTCAACTGGCCAAGCATCGCGGCGCGACGGTCGCGACGACCACCAGCACCGCCAATGTCGATCTGGTCCGAAGCCTCGGCGCCGATGTCGTGATCGACTACAAGACGCAGGACTTCGAGAAAGTCCTGTCGGGTTACGATGTCGTCCTGAACAGCCTCGGCGGCGACACGCTCCAGAAGTCCCTGAGCGTGCTGAAGCCCGGCGGCAAGCTGATTTCCATCTCCGGCCCGCCGGACCCCGATTTCGCCCGGCAGAAGGGGCTGAACTGGGGCCTGCGGCAGCTCATGCGCCTTCTGAGCTTCGGCATTCGCCGGAAGGCAAAAGGCCGAGGGCTCGCCTATTCCTTCCTGTTCATGCGGGCGGATGGCGGGCAGTTGAGCCAGATCACGGCGCTGATCGAGGCCGGGGCCATTCGTCCGATCATGGACCGGGTCTTCCCGTTCGCCGCGACCAATGAGGCCTTGGCCTATCTCGACACCGGACGGTCCAGAGGCAAGGTCGTCGTCCGGCTGAACTGACGGGGGCGGAGCCCCAACCTGACGCATGGCCGGCCCTGCGGCGCCGGCCAGCGGTGACTCTTTGGGCCGCGATGGCGGACCCGTTCCCTCGTCCCGCAAACCGGAACAGCAGCCATGTCCTCACACTCTCCGAAAACCGCTCTTGTAACGGGGGCGTCGTCCGGCATCGGCCGGGCGAGCGCCGAAGCCCTGGCGCGGGCGGGCTTCACCGTCTTCGGCACCAGCCGCAAACCGGGCGGAACCGCCCCGAGCCAGGTCACGATGCTGGCCTGCGACGTAACGGATGACGCCTCCGTCGCCGCCCTCATATCGCAGGTGCTCGCACGCACGGGGCGCATCGACGTTCTCGTCAACAATGCCGGCGTCGGCATGTTCGGGGGCGCCGAGGAATCGTCAGTCGCACAAGTTCAGCGCCTTTACGACGTCAATCTGTTCGGCGTTGTCCGGGTCATCAACGCGGTCCTGCCGTCGATGCGGGCGCGCGGGCAGGGCCGCATCATCAATCTGAGCAGCGCGCTCGGGTTCATCCCCGCGCCGTACTCGGCCCATTATGCCGGAAGCAAGTTCGCCGTTGAGGGTTATTCCGAGTCGCTCGATCACGAGGTCCGCGCCTTCAATGTCCGCGTGAGCTTGATTGAGCCCGGCACGGTGACCGGCAATTTCGACCAGAGCGCGCTGGAGCCCGACGCCAAGAAGCCGGAGTATGATGGTGGCCGCGCCTGGGTGCGTGGATTCATCGAGAAGGCATTGCCGACGGCGGTCACACCCGAAGATGTGGCGGATGCGGTGCTTCGAGCTGCCACGGCGCCGCGCTACAGGCTGCGCTACCCCGTCGGCAAAGTGGCGAAAAAGGTCAGCCTGCTGCGTCGCCTCATGCCCGCGCGGCTGTTCGACAAGGCGCTGCGCCAGCAATTCGGCCTGCCACGCTGAGGCAGCTGAAGCTTCGCGCCTGCTTTGTGCTGGTCATATTGTGAAAGACCAAGACCGGGCGCGGAGCCTCGCTAATGTCCGCTTTTGGGCCGAGGCCGTTGCTCGATCAATGGCCGAGAACGCGGCGCTTTGCTGACAGGCGGCATCGGGGCCGTATCCGGAATGGCGGCTTTTGGCGTCAGACCAGTTAAGAGCGGCCGTCGTGGTCAACCGACGTGGCGTCCTGAGCTGACCACTTCTCTGACCTTGGGAAGGTCTGCTTGTCGGCAACGGATCCGAGCGCATCAAGAGCATCTCCCGCTGGCCGTCGGTGGGGGGCAGCGGCGAGCCTCATAGCGCCGCAAGATGCATGCGCGACCTCGGCTGTGCGCGCATCCCGCAGGTTCGATTCTGTCACCTCTAAAGTGAGCGTCCACTTTCTGTGCGTCCGCCGTTGGTCGGCTCCTGCCGCATGAGTTCCGCGGTGTGAGGTAGATGTTCTAATTCGTGCTCAGTGTTGCAGCGGTCGGGTTGTGGCAGGTCTATTCTACGGCAGAAGGGGGCCGAATCTCTCGAAGTCGCCGCTCTTCACCACGGCAGTTGGGCTCGATGAGACCGGGCTTGATGTACTCTCGTCAGATGGACATCAGCAGATTATGATTCTCGCCGTTGAGCGGAATACGAGTCGATCTGTCCGGTGATGGGGTGCGAACACCGTCGAGCACCGAATATAATTCCTCACCCTCGCCGATGGCGCGAACCTCGATCCTGCAGGCTGCCCCGCCAAGCGTCACGGTCGCCTCAAATCCGGGCCATGCCGAGGGGATGCAGGGGGCGACGACGAGGAAATCACCCTCCCGGCGTATGCCGAGAATGCCTTCGACGCCGGCGCGGTGCATCCAGCCCGCCGAGCCGGTGTACCAGGTCCAACCGCCGCGCCCGACATGCGGCGCTACGGAATAGATGTCGGCGGCGACGACATAGGGCTCGACCTTGTAGCGCTCCGCCTCATCGGGCGTGCGGGCATGGTTGATCGGGTTGAGCAGGGTGAAGAGATCGTGCGCCTTGTCGCCCGCCCGCTGCCTGGCGAAAGCGAGGATCGCCCACATCGCAGCATGGCTGTACTGCCCGCCATTCTCGCGCAGCCCGGGCGGGTAGCCCTTGATGTAGCCTGGATCGAGCGGCGTCTTGTCGAAGGGAGGGGTGAACAGTAGCGCGAGTTTGCCGTCCGACCGGATCAGGTAGCGCTCGAGCGAGGCCATGGCGGTGGCCGCGCGCAGGCTGTCGGCGGCGCCCGACAGCACCGCCCAGGATTGCGCGATGGAATCGATGCGGCACTCACCGCTGTCCTTCGAGCCGATCCAGGTGCCGTCGTCGAAGGTCGCGCGGCGGTACCACTCGCCATCCCAGGCCGAGCGCTCGAGCGCCCGGCGCACTGACGCCGCGTGGGCACGCCAGCGGCGGGCTTGTTCGGGGTCGCGCGCCTCTGCCAGCGGCGCGAAGAGGTCGATGGTGCGGATGAGCAGCCAGCCGAGCCAGACGCTCTCGCCCTTGCCGCCCTCGCCGACGCGGTTCATGCCGTCGTTCCAGTCACCGGTGCCCATCAAAGGCAGGCCGAGCTCGCCGGTGAGCGTCACCGCATGGTCGAGGCCGCGCGCGCAATGCTCGAACAGCGGCCCCAACGTGTCCGCCGGCATCGGCTGGAAGAAATTGTCGTGCTCATCGGGGTGCAGCAGCGGGCCGTCGAGATAGGGCACGGGCTCGTCGAGGATCGCCGCGTCGCCGGAGTTGCCGATATAGGTGGCAGTGGCGAAGGCGAGCCACACATGGTCGTCGGAGATGCGAGTGCGCACGCCCTGGCCCGATTGCGGCAGCCACCAATGCTGGACGTCGCCCTCGAGGAATTGTCGCCCGGCGGCGCGCAATATGTGGCCGCGCGTCTCCTCCGGCAGCGCGAGCGTCAGCGCCATGCCGTCCTGCAACTGATCGCGGAAGCCATAGGCGCCGCTGGCCTGATAGAAGGCAGAGCGCGCGGTGATGCGGCAGGCGAGCGTCTGGTAGAGCAGCCAGCCGTTCAGCATGATGTCCATCGCCCGGTCCGGCGTCTTCACCTGGACGGTGCCGAGCACCCCGTCCCAATGGGCTGTCACCGCGGCGAGTACGGCGTCGAGGTCAGCCTGGCGATAGCGCGCGAGCAGTGCCCGCGCTTCCTCCACCGACCCGCACTGGCCGATGAACGAGACGACCTCGATCGTCTCGCCGACGCCGAGTTCGACCACCGTCTGCAGGGCGGCGCACGGATCGAGGCCAGCGCCGGTCGCGCCGGACAGAGGCGCCCTGCTTGCAAGGCCGAGAGGCGACGAGGGCCCGCTATCGCGGCCGATGAATTCGGTGCGGTCCGCGGTCCAGGCGGTCTGCCGCCCGGCGAGGTCGGCGAAGGCGACGCGGGAGCCGAATGTGGAACTCCAGCGATTGCGTGCCAGCATCGCACCGCTCTGCTCGTCGATTTCCGTGGTGATGAACGGAGAGGAGGCTCCCCGCGAGGTGCCAAGCACCCATTCCGCATAGACGGTGACGGAGAGCCGGCGCGGCCGACCGGAAAAATTGGCGAGTTTCAGCCGCGAGATCTTGATCGGATCGTCGAGCGGCACGTAGTGGAGCAGGTCGAGGGCTATGCCGTTCGCCTCATGCTCGAAGCGGCTGTAGCCGAAGCCGTGCCGCGCAACATAGGTGCCGTCGCCTCGGATCGGCTGCGCGGTCGGACTCCACAGATCGCCGCTCTCCTCGTCCCGGACATAGATCGCCTCGCCCGCAGGATCGACGACGGCGTCGTTCGACCATTGGGTAAGCTGATTCTCGCGGCTGTTCTGCGCCCAGCTATAGCCGCTGCCGTCGGCGGATATCTGGAAGCCGAAGCCGGCATTGGCGACGACATTGATCCAGGGTGCCGGCGTCGTCCGATCCTGCGCGAGGATAGTCACATATTCGCGCCCGTCCTTGTCGAAGCCGCCCAGGCCGTTGAAGAATTCGAGCGTGGGCGGCTCGCGCGGCGACACGGGAACGTGCATCGAGGTCAAGGCCCGCGCCCGGCGCTGGACGGACGGAGGATTCGACGGCCGGGGCAGAAGACGGGCGAGATGGTCGGCGATGGTGCCGCGACGTGCCGCAAGGACGATGCGGGCGACCGAGCGCAGAAGGGCACGTGACTCGACGCTCATGAGATCGGCACGCAGCACATAGACGGAACCCTGCGCCGGTTCCGTGCCGAGCAGCGGGCGCGACGCGTTGGTCCGCACCGCTGCCTCGATGGCGATCTGCAGGTCCTGCACATAGGAGGAGGCGCGCTCGTTGACGATGACGAGGTCGACGGCGAGGCGCTTCATGCGCCAATATTCATGGGCGCGCAGCAATTGGCGCACCTGCGCCATGTCCTCGACGTCGTCGATCCGCAGCAGCACGATCGGCAGGTCGCCGGAGATGGAATGCTGCCAGAGGCCGGACTGCGGGCCGGCACCGCGCATGATCGCCTCGGAGGGCGACCTGAAGCGCCGGTCGGCATAGAGCAGCGGCGCGGCGAGCCGCTGGAAGTCGGCGGCCTCCTCCACATCCACATCGAGATGTCGAAGCTGAACCTGTGCCTGCGTCCACGCCAGGGTCTTGGCCCGGTCGAACGCGTTGCGATCATGATGGGTATCGATCAAATTGAGCAGTTCCGCCCGCGAGGACGCGACGACGGTCCAGAAGGCGACGCGCGCAATCTTGCCCGGCGCGATGCGCACGCTCTGGCGCAGCGAGAAGACCGGGTCCAGCACCGTGCCCACGGTGTTCGAGAGCGGCTGACCGCCAGACATGGCCTGGGCCGTGCCGACGCTGCGCCCGCGGCCGATGAAGCGGGCGCGGTCGGTCTCGTATCGCGGGTTGGCGGCGACCTCGCCTTCCACTACCGCGAAATGCGCCGCCCAGATCTGCGGTTCGCCCGGCGCCCGAAGCCGCCGCGTGGCCAGAAGGGCGCCGAATTCCGGCAGGTGCTCGGTCTCGACGAACATCTTGGCGAAGGCCGGGTGGGCATTGTCGGCGGCCGGCGTGGTCAGGACCAGCTCGGCATAGGAGGTCAGCTCGATCTCGCGGGTCCGCCGGCCGCTATTGGTCAGCGAGACGCGCCGGACCTCGCCATTGTGCTCGCCGGAGACGATGACATCCATCGTCGTCGTCAGGCCGGCATCGTGACGGATGAATTCGGCGTGGTCCTCGCCGAACACCACGTCGCTTTCACCCGCAGCGTCCGCCATCGGGTGCGTGGTGGCGGACCAGACGCTGCCGCTCCGCACGTCGTGCAGGAAGATGAAGGAGCCCCAGTCGTCGCGCGTGGCGTCCTCGCGCCAGCGCGTGACCGCGATGTCGCCCCAGCGGCTGTAGCCGCTGCCGGCCGCGGTCATCATGACGGCGTAGCTACCATTGGAGAGCAGGTGCGTAGTCGGCGCCCCCGGAGCGGGAGCGGTCAGGCGACGTACCATCGCCCCCTCGCTGCGAGCATCGACGGCGGCGGCGCGAACCTCCTCGGCGCGGGGGCGGGCCACGACGACGTCGCGCGGCGAGCGTTCCTGCAGCAGCAGCTCGCTCGCCTGGATCATCGGCTCGCGATGGAATCGGGCACGCATCTCGCCGCCCCGCAGCGTGTTGGCGATGGCGACGATGGTCATGCCCTGGTGATGAGCCATGAAGCTGCGAACGATGGCCACGTCCTCGTCTTCCGGGAGCCGCGAACGGGTGAAGTCGAGCGCTTCGTAGAAGCCGTAGCGGCCCTGCGCACCCAGCTCGGCGAGACGGGCATAGTTCTGCCGCGCGCGCTCGGGGTTCACCATGCTAGCGAGGCCGGTCGCATAGGGCGCCACGACCACGCTCTCCGAGAGACCGCGCTTCAGGCCGAGGCCGGGCACACCGAAATTGGCGTATTGGTAGGTGAACTCCATGTCGCGCGCATTGTAAGCGGACTCGGACATGCCCCACGGAACGCCCAGAGACCGCGCGTAGGATTGCTGCCGCTCGACCACGAGGCGGTTGGTCTGTTCGAGCACACTGCCGGCCGGCGCCCGCATCACCAGCGACGGCATCAGGTATTCGAACATCGATCCCGACCAGGAGATCAGCGCCGAGCCGCTGCGGAGCGGCGTCGCGAGCCGGCCGAGCCGGAACCAGTGGCGGGTCGGGGCATCGCCCTTGGCGATGGCGAAAAGGCTGGCGAGGCGCGCTTCGGACGCCAGAAGGTCGTAGCAGCTCGGGTCGAGGCCGTTCTCGGCGAGTGAATAGCCGATGGAGAGCAGTTTCCGCTCGGGATCGAGCAGGAAGGCGAAGTCCATCTCCAACGCCATGGCCCGTGCCATATCCGCCAGCGCGGTCAGGCGATCCCGTATGGCGGCGGGCGCCGCCAGGAGCTCGACGCGGTCGCGCTCATGTTCGCTCACCGCCCTGCCGAGCGCGTTTATCCAGTAGGCGATGTCCGTGGAGCCGTCGGCGCCGGTCGCCGGGACGATCTCCTGCGCGATCCTGCCGGCCCTGTCGGCGAGCCGCTTCAGCGCCGGTGCTGTCGCCTCCAGGGTCTGTATGCCGGAAAGCTGGGCGTCGATCTCGTCCAGCGTCGTCGCCAGCGCCTGTCCCTGCGGACTGCCCGCGCTGGGCAGGGCCGTCATCGCCTCGCGCGCCAGCGCCAGAGCATCCGCAATGCCCGCGCGCGTGCTCACGCCGACAGGGGCATCCGTCCACTCCTCGCAGGCATTGGCCAGCGCGATGAGATGGCCGGCGAGATTACCGCTGTCGACGGACGAGACATAGTCGGGTGGCAATGAGGCGAGGTCCTGCGTCCCGTACCAGTTGAAGAAGTGCCCGCGGAAGCGGGGCAGCTTTTTCAGGGTCGCGAACGTTGCTTCCAGCCGCGTGATGGTCTCGATCGTGCCGGCCCAGCCGAAGTCGCGGGCGGCGACGGCCGAGAGCAGATAGAGGCCGATGTTGGTCGGCGAGGTCCGGCGCGCGACAACCGGTTTCGGCACTTCCTGGAAATTGTCCGGCGGCAGCATGTTGTCGGCCAGGGTGACGAAGGTCTCGAAGAAGCGCCAGGTGCGCCGGGCAATCAGCCGAAGGTCGCGTGCTTCCCGTTCACCGACGGCGAGGCGCAGCGGCACTTTCGGCGAACGGCTCGCCCATTGCGCTATCGCGGGCGCGCCGAGCCAGAGCAAGGCGAAAGGCAGGATGAGCGGCCAGGAGGACGGCATGATGAGGAGCGCGCTGGTCGCCAGCAGGAAAGCGAGCGCCGTGCTGCCGGTCATCTGCTGGTAGAAGCCGGCAAGTCCCAGCCGCGGTGCCGCCGAGGACTTCGCCGCCGTCGTCCATTCCAGCAAATGGCGATGCGTCACCATCAGCCGAAGCAAAGTGCGGATCGCCGCATCGGCGGCCCGCCTGGCATGGTCGGGCAAAAAGGTGAGTGACAGCAGGGTCTGGGCGGTTGCCAGCCAGATGTCGGCCCGCAGGTGGGCGAGGTGGCTGCGCAGGCTTATGCCGGGACGGCCCGGAAGCAGGGTGAAGAGGATCGGCAGGAAAGCGGGGACCGCGACGCTAGCAATCACCAGCAGCGTGCCGATCAGCGCCGCCGGCATGGGAAGCAGCCAGCACAGGCACAGCGTCAGCAAGGTGAGGGGGGCTAGAACGGAGCGCCGCAGATTGTCGAGCATCTTGCCCCGCCCGACCGGGGTCACGCCGCGCCGTCCCGCCCCGTGACCGAAGATCCACGGAACGAGCTGCCAGTCGCCGCGCATCCAGCGATGCTGGCGCTTGGCGACAACGTCGTAGCGCGAAGGGAATTCCTCAACGACCTCGACATCCGAGGCAAGGCCGGCGCGGGCGAACACGCCCTCGAAGAGATCGTGGCTGAGCATCGTGTTGTCGGGGATGCGCCCGGCGAGCGAAGCCTCGAAGGCATCGATCTCATAGATGCCCTTGCCAGTGTAGGAGCCTTCGCCGAACAGGTCCTGATAGACGTCGGACACCGCCGCCGCATAAGGGTCCATGCCGCCGCCGCCGGAGATCACCCGCTGGTAGAACGAGCCCTCGCGGCCGATCGGCAGCGAGGGCGTCACCCGCGGCTGGAGGATGCCGTAGCCGCCGACCACGCGCTGCTCGACGCTGTCGAATTTTGGCCGGTTGAGTGGATGCGCCATCTTGCCGACCAACCGCTGCGCCGCGTCGCGCGGCAGGCGGGTATCGGCGTCGAGGGTGATAACGTAGCGCACATCCGCCGGGACCTGCGGGGCACGCCCGGCAATGGCGATGAAGGAGGTGTCGTCCGCCCCGCGGAGCAGGCGGTTGAGCTCGTGCAGCTTGCCGCGCTTGCGCTCCCATCCCATCCATTTGCCTTCGCCCGGATTGAACCGGCGATGGCGGTGCAGCAGGAGGAAGCGGTCTCCGGCCGGGCCTGGGCCGTAACGCAGGTTCAGCTGCTGGATCTCTTTCGCCGCCCGCTCCAGCAACGCGGCATCGTTGGGCAGCACCTCGCTGTCGGCATCGATGCCGTCGGAGAGCAGGGCGAAGGTGAGATCGCCGGCGGAGCCGGAGAGGAAATGCACCTCCAACCGCTCGACCTGCTCCAGGAGATCCGCCTCGTTGGTGAGCAACGTCGGCACGGCGACGAGGGTGCGCAGCGACGTCGGGACACCGCCAGCGAGTTCCAGGCCGGGCAGGCTGGTGGCACCGAACAGCCAGGCCACCGCCCGGTTCACCAGAGCGGTCGCCACGTCGCTCGCCGGGATGAAGCCGAGCAGCGCGAGCACGGTGAGCCACGCCCCGGACAGGCCGGCAGCGGACAGCGCCCACAGCGCCAGCGCGAGGAGGACGCAGGCGACGAAAAGGATCGTGCCCACATAGCCGCTAATGCCGAAGCGGATGCCGAGGCGGCTCAGATGGAGCCGGGGCGGCGGACGGAAATCGAGGCTCCGTTCGAAGGTGTCCCGCCCATTACCGATGAGATAATAGCCGGGATCGCCGGTGGCGTCGGCCGACGCATCCTGCGTTGCGGTCGTCGCCGTCGCCACGGCCTGTAGTGCATGCCCGGTGATATCGAGCTCGGACGCTGCGGAGCCGCGGGCGAGCTGTTCGATGGCGCTGCGGTAGAGATTGCGGGTAGGGAAGTCCATCGCCGCAAAGGCGCTGCCCGCCCGGAGCCGCTCGTCGACCAGGCTGACGCTCTCGAACATCTCAGCCCAGTCGATGTCTGAGATCAGCCGCATGCTGGTGATGACGTTGCGCACGCTGACATTGGAAGCGCCGAGGCGCTGCTGAGCGTGCTGGACGACGCTCTCGACCGTCGCGTCCTGGCGCCCCAATCGCGCCTCCAGCCACCCCAGCGCTGGCGTGATCCGCGGATCCTGGTCCCTCAGCCGCTTGACCAACTGCGCAGCGAAGACCTCGTCCAGCGGTCCCGGCGACCGAGCCAGGACGTCCGCGTCGAGCGCGGTACGGGATTCGCCCGCCATGAGAAGCCGGTCAGCCAGAACATCGGCCTCGCGGCGCAGCTGCTGCCCGGCGGTGATCTGGTCGGCAAGCCGGCGCAGGTTCTCGATGAGCACGATGCGCAGCGTGATCGCCACCGCCCACAGCTCGCCGATGGTGAGCGGCTCGATCTGCTGATAGGCGGCTATAAAGCGGCGCAGCATTTGCGGATCGAAATGGCTGTCGGTATGGGCGACATAGGCCCAGGCGAGGCCAAGCACGCGGGGATAGCCGGCGAACGGCCCTTCGGCGAGCTTCGGGAGCTGCCGGTAATAGCCGGGCGGCAGGTCGTCGCGGATTTCGCGAGCCTGCTCCTCGACGAGGTGGTAATTGTCCAGCAGCCATTCGGCGGCCGGCACCACGGCGCGTCCCCCCTCCGCATCGGCGGCCGTGCCGCGATAGGCGGCCAGCAGGACGCCGGCATTGTCTTTCAGGCGGGCATGCAGGGAGGGGACGGAAGGCGGCCGCAAGGTGATCGGCTGCGCAGCGGCGAGGCTTCGTGCGTGCTGCTCCAGCCGTTCGGCGCCGAACAACTCCTCACGTATCGGCGCAGGATCGTTCCAGACGGACCCCTGCCAGGTGCGGCTGCGCAGTTGCAGGGCGTAGCGGCGAAGATCAGCGATCGGATTCATCAATGGCTACCGATGCGGGGTGGCGCGAGAGGCATGGGCCGATGGCCGGGGGGCGGATCTTCGCGGGGTGCGGGTCCGGAGCCCGCGCTAGGGCGTAAGGTGGACGGCGTCCCGGTCGGCGCACCATTCGCCGGCGGCGGGGAGGTCGCCGGTGACATCGACATGTGCGGCGCCGTCGCAGCACGAGGGAAGGCGCTTTTCGGAGAAACGGAGCTGCAAAAGTCGGCCGTCGACGGTGCGCAGCCGCAGGTCCGCGCGGCCAAATACTTCCCGGAGCACGGAGGTGGGCAGGCGGATCTCGCCGCAGCTTGTCACCTGTCCGCCGCTGGAGAGATAGCCGTCGAAATCATACCGCGTCGAAGCAACCGAGGTGTTCCCGCAAAGGAGACGGCCCGTGCCGCGTAGTCCGCCGAGATAGTCCATGGCCGATGTCTCCCTGGAATTTGACCGGCGATCACGCTTTCAGGTCGGCTTCCAGTGCCTTGGCCAGTTCCTCGGAATTGATCGTGAAGACCTGGATAGAGCCGGAAGCGGCGATGGGGGGTATGTGCAGCATCGTCGCTGAGCGCCGATAGGCCAGAAAAGTGAGGTCGGGGATCTCTTCCTCGTCGATCACCAACCGGTAGGTCCCCGCAGGCTGCCCGCTTTCGAGCGCGCTGAGCTTGAACGGATGCCTGAAGGTGACCGTGGTCTCTCGTGTCCGGCTGTGCATGGCACGGCCTCAGCCCTTCTTCTTCGGCAGCCCCAGAGAGGCCAGCGTTCCCTTGGAGAGGGCGGGCGCTGCCACGGGCTCCTTGATCTTCTTCGGCTTCTTGGCTTCTCGATTGCTGCGTACCTGACCCTTAGCCATGAGCTCTTTCTCCCTAACGCCTTGACATGTGTCTTCATAGAACGAAGGCCCCGCAACCTTGGGAAGGCGCGGGGCCGAAGAGCGCGGAGCGCCTCCAGTCGCTGCGGCATCGCTCAGCCGGCCGCCAGTACTTCCGTGGTTGGCCGGGAAGGCGACGCGCTACCGGCGACGTCCGAAGTCAGGCTTCGGACAGTCGGCGATCAGCTAAGTGAGTGGAGCTTATCTGCGGACATCTTTCCGCTGCGCTGATCAGCGACAAGCTCGAAGCCCACCTTCTGACCTTCACGCAGATCGCTCATGCCGGCACGCTCAACGGCACTGATGTGAACGAAGGCGTCGCTGCCGCCATCGTCCGGCGCAATGAATCCAAAGCCCTTCTGGGCATTGAACCATTTTACGGTTCCCGTGGCCATGGAAACCCTTTCATGATTGTATTTTGGCTTGCCCGAACGAATTCGAGCTGTCGAAATCGCATTTTCAGGAAAATAGAACCTGTGGCGCGGAAGAATTTTCCGCGCGGAGAGCGTTCTTCTCGCCGTGTATCGACTAAACCAATATGCGCGCCGACGAGAATATTACAAGGGTAAACGGATTTTTAAATGCCGACGCTCAGCCTTTGACGGCGGCTCATCCGTAGATTTCGTTCATTTCACGGAAGGAAATGAGCCGTCCCTGGCGCTGGTCCCACAGCGTCAGCCGCACGCAGCCGAAGCTCTCCCACAGCGTCAGGCGGCCGATGTCGCGCAAGTCCGGGTGGTCGCGCAGCACTTCCGGCAAGCGGTAATAGGGAATGCGGCTGCACAGATGATGTACATGGTGCATGCCGATATTCGCGGTGAACCAGCGCAGCACGCCGGGCAGGTCGTAATGCGAGCTGCCATGCAGCGCCGCCTCGTGGAATTTCCAGTTCTCGTTGGCGGCCCAGTGCGTGCCTTCGAACTGATGCTGCACGTAGAACAGCCAGACGCCGGCGGCCGCCCCCAGGATGACGATCGGCAGGTGGACCAACAGGAACGGCCCGATGCCGAAGGCCCACATCAGCAGGCCGGCGGCGACGGCGATGCCCAGATTGGTCGTCATGGTGCTGATCCACGGCTCCCAGCCCTCGCCGACAACCCCGAGCGGCAGGCGGCTCTGCAGCAGGAAGACGTAGATCGGGCCCACGCCGAACATCACCAGCGGGTTGCGGTAGAGCCGGTAGCGCAGCCGCCCCCAGCGCGAGCGCGCCCGATATTCCTCCACCGTCAGGGTATCGACGTCGCCGATGCCGCGCCGGTCGAGATTGCCGGAGCTGGCGTGATGGCTGGCATGGCTGCGCTTCCAGTAATCATAGGGCGTCATGGTCAGCACGCCGATCACCCGGCCGGTCCAGTCATTGCCGCTCCGGTTACGGAAGAAGGAGCCGTGGCCGCAATCGTGCTGGATCATGAACAGGCGGACGAGAAGCCCGGCCGCGGGAACGATGAGTAGCGCGTAGAGCCAGAACTGCTCCAGCTTCAACGCCGTCAGCATGGCGCTCCAGGCGAGCGCGAAGGGAATGGCCGTGATGAGCAGCTCCCAGACGCTGCGTCGTGGATCGGATTGCCGATAGCCGCTCAGCCGGGCCATCCAGCTCTTCGCATTAGATTTCGCTGCGCCGCATTGGTCAGCCGTCGGCATCGTGTCTCCGCGTCCACTCGCGTCTCTCGGCATGGGCCATTGATGTTCGCGAGGTCTAAGAGTGGATGAAACATTATTATGACATCGAAAATTGTTCGAATTAGGCGCCCAATATTCGCTGTGTAAACTTATTCGGCGACAAAACAGTCACCTGCCTGTGGTGATTTCGGTAGTTTTGCCGACCAGGCGCATTATTCGCCCCGCTCCGGTGTAGCCATCCCTGGCAATCGAGCGTCAGGGCGCCACATGCGGTGGATACTGGCCCGATCTGCCCTCTATTCGAGGCTGGGAAGCGGCCTCGGCGCACATGTCATCAAGCGGTTCTGCAGAGGTCCCGCTGACTCAATGGAGATGCAGTGAGCGTCCTGAAGATTCATCACAGCACGACCTATCGCTACAACAGGCCCGTGAGCTTGCGGCCGCATCAGATGATGCTGCGCCCCCGCGAGAGCCGGGAGCTTCGTCTGCGTTCGATCGACCTGACGATCACCCCCAGTGCGGTGGTGACGTGGGCCCATGACGTCGCCGGCAATATCGTGGCAACGGCGACCTTCCACGAGATGACAGACAATCTCGTCATCGAAAGCAGGGCCGAGATCGAGCTCGATGCGGTCGCATGGCCGGTATTCGACGTCGCCGCATCGGCGATCTTCTATCCCTTCCAATACAGCGCGGACGAATGGACGGACCTTGGTGCCCTGACAACGCCTCAATATTCCGATCTCACAGAACGGCTGCGAACATGGAGCCGGGCTTTCGTCCGCAGCGTGCCTACAGACACGCTTGCGCTGCTGAAGGACATTAATGCCGGCGTGGCGGCATGGATTTCCTATCAGAGCCGCGACGACGAGGGCACGCAGTCACCGGTCCACACGCTGGAGCGCGGCTGGGGATCGTGCCGCGACATGGCCGTGCTCTTCGTCGAGGCCGTGCGGACCCTGGGCTTCGGCGCGCGGATCGTCTCCGGCTATCTGCATAATCCCTTCCGGGAGCTTGCGGGAACGATGGGCTCGGGATCAACTCACGCCTGGGCGGAGGTCTATGTTCCCGGAGCGGGCTGGATCACTTTCGATCCGACGAACCGCAGTGTGGGCGGCGCCAACCTCATTCCGGTTGCCGTTGGCCGCGATATTCGACAGGTGATGCCCGTGACCGGTGAATTCTTCGGGATGAACGATGCGTTCGACGCGATGTCGGTGGAGGTTTCCGTCCAGGCGTAAACGCAATGGAGCACCACGCTGGTCAGCGGCCGCGCGTAGGGCGCTATGGCGTTCTGCAAGACGTCAGCCAGCTCAACGCCAGGAATCCCGCTGCTGCCGAGATGATGGAGGCGCCGAGAATGCCGAGCTTGACCGAGTCCAGAAGCGTGGGCTCGAAGGCCAGTTCGGCGATGAGAAGCGCCATGGTGAGCCCGATCCAGCCACTACGGCAGGACCGATCCCGGCGGCGCCAAGTGCAGCCCAGTTCAGCGGGGCGCCATAGCCAATCGCCACGACCAGGAAATAGCCGTCAGCTTTCTGGAATACGCGCGCCGAGAATCGCCAGGCATCCGATGACGAAGGCCGTGTCGGTGGACATGACGGTGCCCCAGCCGCTTGCGCCCGGACCGCTGCCAACCACGAGCAGAAACACCCCGGCGGGCACCAGCATCCCGCCGCAGGCAGCCGCCACAGGCAGGGCAGCGACGCGCGGGTTGCGTAGTTCCCCCAGGACCAGTTCGCGTTTCAGCTCGAGCGCAATGACGAAGAAAAAGAGCGTCATCAGCCCGTCGTTAATCCAGTGTTTCAGCGAACGGGAGAGTTCGACCTCGCCGAGCCGGACTCCCGCCAGCATATCCCACAAGGTGAGGAACGAGGCCGACAATACCGTATTGGCGAGAAGTAGTGCGAGGAGCGTGCTCAGCAGCAGAGCCACGCCCGCCATCGCCTCGAAGCGCAGGAAGCGCGTGAAAGGCCGCGTGAGCCGGTCTGCCGGTTCTCTGGGAAGCCGTGCAAGGCTCTCTTTCATTCGACAAGCCCCCTAGCTTCTGACAGCTTCCGGGCCAGGTCCCTTTACATCTATGCCGGCCCCGGCACCTCGTAGGTCCACACCCGGAAGGACTTCAGAATATGAGGGCCGAAGGAATTGATCAGCGGTATGTCGGCGGCATCGCGACCGCGGGCGACCACGATCCGGCCGATGCGCGGCACGTTATTGCGGGGGTCGAAAGTGTGCCAAGCGCCGTCGAGAAATACCTCGATCCAAGCGCTGAAATCCATCGGGTCGACGACCGGCACGCCGATATCTCCCAGATGCCCGTTCACATAGCGCGCCGGAATGTTGAGACAGCGACAGAAGGCGACGGCGAGATGGGCGAAGTCGCGGCACACGCCGACCCGCTCGTGGAAGGTCTCGAAAGCCGACCGCGTGGAGCGGGCCTGCATGTAATCGAAGCGGATGTGGTTGTGCACGAAGTCGCAGATCGCCTGCACACGGCCCCATCCGGGTGGCAGCGTACCGAACATGTCCCATGCCGTCTGGCTAAGGCGGTCGGTCTCGCAATAGCGGCTGCCCAGCAGATAGACGAGGGTATCGTCCGGCAGTTCCGGCACCGGCATCTCCCGGGCGGCCGGCAGCACTGGGTCCGGCCTGCCGTCATCTTCGATCGTGGCATCGCCCCAGATCATCAGGTCGCCGGCCGGCGCGACGAGCCGCCGGCATCGGTTGCCGAACAGATCGCGGTAGGTCGATGTCGGGACATCGGGCGTGGTGAAAAATGTCTCCGCCGCACGGATATCGTCGGCGCGGTCCTCATGGACGGACAGCAGGCAGACGAGCGCGGTCGGCTGCTGGCAGGTCAGCGTTATCTCATAGCCGTAGCGGATCAGCATGAAGGATTCCTGGGAGCCTCGATCCGTCTAACGGATATCGGCGGCAGTGAGAATGTAAGGGGCGCGGTGTCCGTTCGAATAGGCCTTGGACGCGGCTGCATAGATTGAGCTTCGCCGAGCGTCGAAAGCGGAAAGGCAGGCCGTTTCCGATGCCTCCGACACGAACAATTGGGTTGCTGGATTTACCAGCGCGCCGACATCGACCAGGAACGCAACCTCGAACATGCCGTCATAGCCGGAGAACCGGACGGCGTTCCGCGCCTTGTCGAGGCTGCGGCTTGGGTTGGGGAAAGCCAGTGTCATAGTGGCCCTGCCATGGTTGCAGATGCGTCGCTCCGCACGAGCGGTTCCCCGAATTGGTTCATGGCGACGGCCTTTTCTCTTGCCCCAGCGCAGCGTCGAAGGCGCAGTAATGAAGCTTGCGGCCGTTCTCGTCGACGATCGCCAAGGCATCAGGTCGCTGCGGCATGTCGAGCGACTGAGCCAGCGACCGCGCCATCCCGATCGCATTATCGAGATCGACTGCGTCCACGGTTTCGCGGCCGACGACCGCATGAGCGTCGTCCCGTTCGCGGGTGCGATAGAACTCGATCACGAACTTCATCATATCCGGTTCCGGAGAGGCCGGCGGTCAGCGACGAAACGTCCTGTCGACGAGCGCCGTGTTCTCGCGCGGCTCATCCGCGCGGACGATTTCCAGGCTGTCCTCCGTCGCCACCCGCTCGTGCTGCTCGCGCTCGTTGCGGATGCGGTACTGCAGCGAGTTCCCGCTCGGCGGCAGCTTGCTGGTAACACGGTAGATATCGCCGAACCGCGAGGTGAAGACGGTGTATCCGCCCCTGAGCCGGACGGTCTGCCCGATTGCGAAGAGATGCGTCGTCGGCTCGCTGTCGATGGCAGGGGCGCTGTGTTGTGGAATGCTTCGAATGGTCATGATGGTTTGTGGTCCTTCTGAGATAGGGCGGTTCGCCGAAATGATCGGCGACTTGCTGCGTGGGCTGTCGGGCGGTGATCGGCAGCCAATCAGACAATGGCGCACGCCCGCTCGAGCCGATGTGGGAAGACCGCTCCTCTCCGAACCGAGACCCGTGCCGCCAATACATCCGTGTTCGGCAGAAGCGTTCCAGATCCGAATAGGCGCCGTACACGTCGGATCGGCGCCACGCATCCGTTTTGAGAACTTGGTGGTGATGGCGCGTCGCCGTCGCTGAGACAGCGAAAGCCAAATGGGCCAAATCAACAGATTTATGGGGTACGCCTCAATTTCGTTCCAGACAAGGCCGCATCGCTATAATGTAAATATTTTGTCCGCTCATCGGCTGAATCGGAAAAATAAAAGCGGGGGCGAGCACATCGGGAGATGCCGTTTTTTCTCATCGGCCCCTCGGTTTTTGAAACCGATATTTCGAGCCGCTCTTTCAATATTTTCGTGCCGGCAAAATTATAACTCTGGCACTCCTATCATCCGAGTGCCAGAGGCGCTATGTTAACGCTGCGGTCGCCCTGTACGCTGACCGCAGAAAGAATCCGATGAAATTCCGGCCACTCCACGACCGCGTCGTCATCCGGCGCTCGGAAGGCGATCTCATATCCAAGGGCGGGATCATCATTCCCGACACCGCGAAGGAAAAGCCGGCGCAGGGCGAAGTCGTTGCCGCCGGCCCTGGCCTGCGCGACGAAAGCGGCAAGCTGGTTCCGCTCGACGTTAAGGCTGGCGACCTCGTCCTGTTCGGCAAATGGTCCGGCACCGAGGTGAAGATCGACGGCGAGGAACTCCTGATCCTGAGGGAGGTCGACCTACTGGGCATCGTCGAGACGACCGCGGCGACCGGCAGGCAAGCCGCCTGACCGGCCGATCTCCGAGTCCCGCCTCTCAAGACCGAACTGGACCTGATCCTATGTCCGCCAAGGAAATCCGCTTTGCCACCGACGCCCGCGACCGCATGTTGCGCGGCGTCGAGCTGCTCAACAATGCCGTCAAGGTGACGCTGGGCCCGAAGGGGCGCAACGTCATCATAGAGAAGGCATATGGCGCCCCTCGCATCACCAAGGACGGCGTGACGGTCGCCAAGGAGATCGAGCTCGCCGACAAGTTCGAGAACATGGGCGCGCAGATGGTGCGCGAAGTGGCCTCGAAGACCAACGACCTCGCCGGCGACGGCACCACCACCGCCACCGTGCTCGCCGCCTCCATCCTGCGCGAAGGCGCCAAGCTGGTCGCCGCCGGGATGAACCCGATGGACCTCAAGCGCGGCATCGATCTTGGGGTGGCCGAGGTCATCAAGGAAATCCGGGCCCGCGCCCGGAAGGTCGAATCCTCGGCCGAGATCGCCCAGGTCGGCACCATTGCTGCCAATGGCGACACCACCATCGGCGAAATGATCGCCAGGGCGATGGACAAGGTCGGCAATGAGGGCGTCATCACCGTCGAGGAGGCGCGCACGGCCGAGACCGAGCTCGATGTCGTCGAGGGCATGCAGTTCGACCGCGGCTATCTTTCTCCCTACTTCATCACCAACACCGAGAAGATGCGCGCGGAGCTGGAGGACCCCTATGTCCTCATCCACGAGAAGAAGCTCGGCAATCTGCAGGGGCTGCTGCCGATCCTCGAGGCCGTGGTGCAGACCGGCAGGCCGCTGCTGATCATCTCCGAGGATGTCGAGGGCGAAGCGCTGGCCACGCTGGTGGTCAACAAGCTGCGCGGCGGCCTGAAGGTCGCGGCGGTAAAAGCCCCGGGCTTCGGCGACCGCCGCAAGGCCATGCTGGAGGATATTGCGGTCCTCACCGCCGGCCAGATGATTTCCGACGACCTCGGCATCAAGCTCGAGAACGTGACCATCGAGATGCTGGGCCGGGCCAAGCGCGTGCTGATCGAGAAGGAAACGACGACGATCATCGACGGCGCCGGCAAGAAGAAGCACATCGAGGCGCGCATCGCCCAGCTCAAGACGCAGATCGAGGAAACCACCTCGGACTATGACCGCGAGAAGCTGCAGGAGCGCCTGGCCAAGCTTGCCGGCGGCGTCGCGGTGATCCGCGTCGGCGGTGCTACCGAGACCGAGGTCAAGGAAAAGAAGGACCGCATCGATGATGCGCTGAACGCCACGCGCGCCGCCGTCGAGGAAGGCATCGTGCCCGGCGGTGGCGTCGCGCTGCTGCGCGCACGATCCGCCCTGCGCTCGCTGGCGGGCAGCAATGCCGATGTGACCGCCGGCATCCTGATCGTGCTGCGGGCACTGGAGGCGCCGATCCGGCAGATCGCCGAGAACGCGGGGGTGGAAGGCTCGCTGGTGGTGGGCAAGCTCACCGACAGCAAGGATCACAATCAGGGCTTCGATGCGCAGAGCGAGACCTATGTCGACATGATCAAGGCCGGCATCGTTGATCCCGCCAAGGTGGTGCGGACCGCCTTGCAGGACGCAGGCTCGATCGCGGCGCTCCTGATCACCGCCGAGGCGATGATCGCCGACATTCCCGCCAAGGAAGGCGCTGCACCGGTCGGCAATGGCGGCATGGACTACTGAGCACAGTGCCTGAATCGTCCGGCCAGGCATGGCCGGACGGCGGAATCCAACCTCCAATCGGCAGGAGACTTCCAATGACCATGCAGGGCAGCAGCAGGACATCGCTTAGCCAGCGAATTGACGACTATCGGCCGTCCAAGATGATCCTCATATGGACCTGCGTCGCCACCGCCGCGGCCACGATGATCATAGGGTTCAACTGGGGCGGCTGGGTGACCGGCGGCACGTCACGCGCGGAGGCTGCAACCGCAGGCGATGTGGCGCGCGGAGAACTCGCTTCCGCCATCTGCGTCGAGCGATTCAACGCCGCGCCGGATGCGCCCGCGAAACTCGCCGAGTTCAAGGCGATCCCCGACAATTACAAGAAGCGCCAGTTCGTCGAGGAAGGCGGCTGGGCGATTATGCCCGGCCAGACCTCGCCTGACCGCCTCGGTGTGGAAGGCTGCGTGACGGCCCTCGCCACCTGATCGGTTCCGGGCCGAAGCAGGTGTCTTCATGCCTCGGCCGATGCGGTGTCCCCGGACTCAGCGCATCAGGCCCGCACTGCGCAGTGCGTCCTCGATGATCTTGCCTACGGAAGTCTCGCGAGCCGAGCCATGGATCGCTGGACGTGCGGGAGCATCGCCCGCCCGCGCGCCATCCGTGTCGGAATGGCGTGGCCCCGGTGGCGGGAAAGCGGCACGGGAAGCTTCGGATATATCCGGAACGAAGTCTGGCGGTAGACTATCGTGGCCTTCGACGATGCCCCAGAATTGGGCGATTTCCTGCGTGGAGGAAATGCCGACGTCCAGCATATAGGGCTCCGGCCTGCCCAACTCGTCGCCCAGCGGCGTGCCATGGCCCACCGCAGCGACCGTGTTGAGCTCGATCACCGCCTCGCCCGCTGTGTTACACCAGACCCGCCGCCAATGTGTACCCCGACCATCGGTTCGCGTCGCAACCGCCTCGAGCCTGTGCACGCTGCGCCACTGCGCGGCGATGTCCTCGGCGTTGGAGGGGGCGACCGTAGGATCGGCCGAACCCTGCCAGATGCTCACTCTCGGCCACGGACCGGAATGGCCGGACGCTTCGCGCAGCAACTGCCAGAGCTCGTCATCGGAAGCCGGGCCATGGCCGTGCATGCAGCTGAACGCCTCGGGAATCGTGGTGGCGCGGCCATAGGGGAGGCCGGCGATGATATCGCGCGCGACCGTCCTGGCGTTCCGACCGGGCTGTTCGATGACGGCGGGACCATGACGGGCATCGTCAACCTGCTGGAAGACGTGTCGGATCGCGCCGTCGCCTACGAAGCCGCTCAGCGCCTGGCAGCTATCATCGAGACGTCGGCCGATGCGATCCTCACCAAGGATCTCGATAGCATCATCACCAGCTGGAATGGCGGAACCCAGCGGCTGTTCGGCTACGCCGCTGAAGAGATCATCGGCAAATCGGTTTCAATGCTCGTGCTGCCCGATCGCCCCGACGAAGAGCCGAACATCCTGACACGCATCGGCGCCGGCGAGCGTATCGAGCACTATGAGACGACGAGGCGCCGGAAGGACGGCACCCTGGTTGACATCTCGCTGTCGGTCTCGCCGATAGCGGACCATTCCGGACGGATCATGGGCGCCTCGACGATCGCACGGGACATCAGCGAGCGGCGGCGCGCCGAGGAGCAGCAGCATCTTCTCATCCGGGAGATGGATCACCGGGTGAAGAACCTGTTCTCGCTGGCGAGCAGCATCGTCTCACTCAGCCGGAGGTCGGCGACGAGCATGGACGATCTCGCCTCCGCTGTCATGTCGCGGCTGAATGCCCTGTCGCAGGCACATGCCCTGACGGTGCCGCACACCTCGACGGCCAGCACACGATTGCAGCAGGGGACGACACTGCACAGGCTCATGCGCTCCATCCTGTCGCCATATGACGAATGCGACGGGAAGCTTGGATCCCGTGTCACGATCGAAGGGCCGGATATCGATGTAGCCAGCGGCGCAGGGAACGGTTTCGCCCTGTTGTTCCACGAATTCGCGACGAACGCCGCCAAATACGGCGCTCTATCGGTGCCGGGCGGAGGGATGGACATCCGCTGTGAGGATCAAGGAGCTACCTTCGTCCTGACCTGGAGAGAGCGTGGTGGCCCGCGGATCGCTCGCGCTCCCGACGGTGACGGGTTCGGCAGCCTCCTCGCGCGCTCCACCGTGCGCGGCCAGCTAGGGGGCGAGATTGAGCGCGAATGGAAGCCGGAGGGTCTTTTCATCCGGCTGGTGGTCGCGACGGACCGGTTCGCCGGCTAGCACTGCCGCTCCTCTCAGGCACCGCCGTTCCCGAATGTCCATAGATATCCGACCAGGCCGAGAATGTCACCAGCCCGGTCCTGAGGGCGGATATCGTCGCCATCACGCCGACGTGCGCCGATTAGGCCGGCACCCGTGGTAAGGGTCACGGATGGACAATGCCGTTGGTTTCGCAACCGAGCTTTCTCGGCCCCTCCACTTTCGCTCTTTCAGTCAATTGGCACCGGCCGCTCGCAACGGCAGGATCTACAGGCCGTCTCCCGAACGAGAGACGGGTCTTGCTTCGGACGAGCCACGACACGTGAGAAAGCCCCGGCTGCTCGCCACAGCCCTTGGAGCTCATTTGCAGGCGCGCATAACCGCGAGCAAATAGCCATGGCGACCTATCGTTTCCGGCGAACCGGCGAAGACAAGGACGCTCCCATCGAGCTCGCCAATGACGTTGCCGCCTGGGCGGGGGCGCTGCCCAACAGATGGACATGGCACGGTCGCGCCACCGGGCGATCGCGCTTCTGGGAGCCTTGCAGCAGCGCCTGGAGCTGGTGCTGTCCCCTTCCACATTGCTGGAGCTGCCCAACTTTTTCGTGCTGATGATCGAGAGCAGGACGTGGGGGTATTTCACCCCCACACTGCGCGGCTTCGGCACCTCGGCCAGCCCGTCGCCGCCCCGGCTGGACGCGGACGAGAATGGCAACCGGATTGCGTGGTGGTGATGTCTCAGGCGGCGGGCGAGGCCATGGCCGAGGGGCGGCTCCCCTTCTCTCGGGCGGCCGGGCGGGGGATGGCCATGGTGGATGCGCCGGCGGCGCCCGCGGCGCTCATCGAGGCGGCCTTCGCCGTTGCTCACCCGCTTGGCTCCTTCAGCAGGTTCGTCTGCACCGAAGTTGCGTGAACCCGCAGGGGCGGCTGCTCTGAGCGCGACCGAGGTTGCAGCCGCCGACAATCGTTGCCGCGGCAATGTCCGGTCCTCAGCAGTGAACCAAAGTCCGTTCCTGGCGCAACCACGACCTCCGGGGCGGTAAGCGCAACGTCCGCTTTCAGGAAATCGCTCATCCAACCTCTATGGCCGAAATGGCGGCGCAAAGCGGACGTCGTTGAAGAGGGCAGTCGACGGGCGGGTAGAGAGCAAACCCGGCCGTCGCCACTCAAGCGGCGACTTTACCGCGCTTTTTCGCGAGCATGGTGCGGACGAACTTGTCCCACTTGTCCATACCGGCGCGCTTCTCAACCATGTAGTTCCAGCGGTCATAGTGGCGGGAACTGACATCCTGTAGCGCATGGTTCTGAAGCCGGTCGCGGATTTCCTTGGTGACGCCCGCTTTGCCGGCAAGCGTCTTGAAGGTCCGGCGCAGATCACGGTTGGTCGCATGCGGGATGACGCCGCGATCGCGCTGACGCCAGACGAAGGCATAGAGGGTGCCGTGGCTGACCGGACGGGTCGGATCCTTGGCTGAAGGGAAGAACCAGCCGAATGCGTTCGGTGTGATTGACTCGATGAGTTCGGCTGCGAGCGAGGGAACAGGGACCGCGTGCGGCTGAAGGTTCTTCGTCGTCGACCAGTCGATGATCCGCTCCTTGGCGTCCCACTGATCAACATGAAGACGAGCGATCTCCTCCACCCGCTGCCCGGTCAGCATGATCAGTTGAACCGCCCGGGCATAAGATGGGTGGATCGGGGTGTCCGGGCATTCCAGCCACCGATAGAGCCGGACGAACTCATCCTCACTCAGCCACCGGGTCCCCTGCACTTTCGGCTCGGTCGGGATGCCCGAGGCTGGATTGAACGGAATCCGGAAGCGTCTTGGTGAAGCGTGACGGTAATCATTGTCTGACTTCATGCCCCAGCCATAGGCGGCATGGATGTAGCCCCGGACATGGTCGGCCATGGACCGGGCGCCACGCTCATAGATCGGTCGGATCAACTCGACGATCTCCTCCGGCTCGATGTCCCGTGCCAGGCGGTTCCGCCCTAATGTCCCGGCAATCTTGTTGAGACCCTTCTCCGTCTCTTTCCACGACGGCTTGTTCGCCGCCTTTAGCGATACAACATAGCCCTCGAACAGATCCGCAACCGTACCCGGCCGGGTATCGGTCGCGATCTTGATGCTCCGACCCTTCTGGATCAAGTCGGCGTAGTCGCGCTTGAACACCTCCCTCGCCTGCGCCAATGACATCGACGGGTAGGCACCAAGCTTCTTCTTCGTCCGCTTACCGTCCCGCCACTGTTGCGCCATCCAATCGGCAGTCACCCTCTTCGGCATGGGCTTCAGGACCAGCACCAAGCGACCTGTCCCCCGCCCCTCCCCGTCCGGCAGGTTCTCCTGCTTACCGCTAGTCTCCACCCGCTTCACGGCGTGGCGGATGGCGGCATCGGTCAGGCTCGGCATGGCGCATCTCCCACGTGGGCACTGGGATCGGTCGAGGAGAAGCGGGATCGCCGACTGGGATCGGAAAGCGGTCCTCTATCCCTTTTGCCGCTCCCACTATCCCACAGCCTCCGGGAACACGCCAAGCGCTAAAATCTAGCCCGCACAGCACTTACGCTATGATACACCACGGTTCGACGCAGCACCCTACAGCGCGACTGTCGGGTGGTTATGGACGAGGATGATCGCGCTCGCCGCCACTTCCAGCGCTCGCTTCACCACCTCGCGCGGATAGACCGGCGTGTGGTCCACCGTGCCGCGCTGCTGCACCTCGTCGAGGATGAGTTGGTTGCGCTTGTCGAGGAACAGGATGCGGAACTGCTCCTGCTCGACAAAGGCCATGCTGGCCCGGCAATGGGCGATCACCGCGCTCCAAGAGGACAGCACCGGACGGGCGCGCACCTGTCCGCGCGTTACCCGCTCCACCGCCGCGCCGATCAGCTTCAGCTCGGTGATGATGGCTTCGCCCACCCCCTTCACCTCGCGCAGCCGTCCGGGCGGGGCGCTGATCGCCTCGGCGAAGGAGCCGAAGCGGTCGATCAGCGCCTTGGCGAGCGGCTTCACATCGGCGCGCGGCACGGCGCGGAACAGCACGAGTTCCAGCAGTTCGTAATCCGGCAGCGCCTCCCCGCCCCCGCTGCGGAAGCGCTCGCGCAGCCGCTCGCGGTGGCCGAGAAAATGCGGCTCCGCCTCGTCGAAGCCGGAAGGCGCGGCCGGCTCGCGCCCGGCGGACCCCGGCGCGGCCTCGCGGCCGCCGCTGCGCCCTGCTCCGTTGCGCGCCATGCCGGCCCCGGCCCCGCTTAGTCGTTGCTGAAGATCGGCTTGTGATAGCCTTTGGGCGAGAGGGTGAAGATCTCGCAGCCCGTCTCCGTCACGCCCACCGTGTGCTCGAACTGGGCGGAGAGCGAACGGTCGCGCGTCACCGCCGTCCAGCCGTCGGACAGCACCTTCACATGCGGGCGGCCGAGATTGATCATCGGTTCGATGGTGAAGATCATGCCGGGCATCAGCTCCGGCCCGTCGCCGCGCCGGCCGACATGCACGATGTTCGGCTCGTCGTGGAACACCTGGCCGACGCCATGGCCGCAGAAATCGCGCACCACGCTCATATGCAGCGGCTCGACGAAATCCTGGATCGCCGCGCCGATATCGCCGACATGCTTGCCGGGCTTCACCTCGGCGATGCCCCGCATCAGCGATTCATAGGTCACGTCCAGCAGCCGCTCGGCGCGGCGGGGAATTTCGCCCACCGGGTACATGCGGCTCGAATCGCCATACCAGCCATCGACGATCAGCGTCACGTCGACATTGACGATGTCGCCCTCACGCAGCGGCTTGTCGTTGGGAATGCCGTGGCAGACGACATGGTTGATCGAGGTGCAGGTGGATTTGCGGTAGCCGCGATACATCAGCGTCGCCGGTAGCGCGCCATGGTCCATCGCGAACTCGAACACCAGCCGGTCGATGGCGTCGGTGGTCACGCCCGGCGCCACCAGCTCATGCACGAGGTCGAGCGCCTGCGCCGTCAGCTGCCCGGCCTTGCGCATGCCGGCAAAGCCCTCGGGGCCATGCAGCTTGATATGGCCGGTCTTGCGCAGCGGCGCGCCGGCCGCCTCCACATAGCTCATCGTCGAACGTCCAACTGCACGGGGTCAGGGCGAAGGTGCGCCTCGAATGTAAGCCATCCGCGCGCTGGCGCAAGGAAAGCACGCGCAGAACGCCCCGCGCCTCGCCCTCACCCCAGCGTTTTGGCCATATGCACCAGCCGCCGGTCGGGCAGTTGTTCCACCCGCTCGATGGCGTAGCCCTTGCGGCGGTACCAGTTGATGTTGGCCTCCAGCGGCTCGCCGGTATAGAGCCGCACCGTGTCCCGTCCGAGGGCGCGGGCCCGCGCCTCGGCCGCCGCCAGCAGCAGATTGCCATGGCCGAAGCCCTGCGCCCGCGGGCAGGCGGCGAGGCTGTCGGCGAGCAGATCGTCGCCGCGTGGCTGTAGGATGGCGACGGCGGCGATGCCGTCGGCGCCCTCCAGCACCCACACCTCCCGCTCGCGGAACACGCGGGCATAGTCCCACAGCAGCGGCACCGGCTCGACGCCGAGCAGGATGCGGTTGCGGGCATAGGCGGCGCGCTGCAGCGTCTCGACCGCGGGAAGATCGGCAAGGTCGGCGCGGCGCAGCGTGCGGCCTTCCACCTCAAGCGTGCGGGCATTGAGCGCGGACAGCGACACCCATTGCCGGCCGGCCGCGTCGAAATTCCCCGGCGCGAGCCATGCCTCCATCGCCACCGCGATCTGCGGCCATTCCTCGGACAGAATCGAGAACCACGCCGTGTCGCGGTTGCGGCCCTTGATGATCATGTGGTGGCGAAACAGCCCCTCGAAGCGGAAGCCATAGCGTTCCGCCGCCCGGCGCGAGGGGGCGTTGAGCGCGTTGCACTTCCACTCATAGCGGCGATAGCCCAGCGTCTCGAACACGTGGCGGGCCATCAGATACATGGCCTCGGTGCCGCCCGGCGTGCGCATCAGCGCCGGCGTGTAGAGGATATGGCCAACCTCGATGGTCCGGTTCGGCGGGTCGATCCGCAGATAGGTCGCATGGCCCACCGCGACGCCGGTCGCCTTGTCGATGATCGCGAACAGCAGCGGATCGTCGCGCTCCGCCGCCGGGCCGTAATAGGCGGCGAAGGCGGCATAATCCGCATAGGGGCCGTTGGGGAGATAGGCGAAGATGGCCTCGCTCTCCGGCCCGTGGCTGGCGGCGTACAGCGCCGGCCCATGGGCGTCGAGATCGAACGGCACGAGCTCGACGAAGCGGCCGGCAAGTAACTTGCGCGTAGGCCGCTGCGCCGGCGCGGTATCGACCAAGGGCCCGATCGGCAGCGCCGGCGGCGCGGAAAGCTCACTCTGCGGCCCAGTCATCGGCGTCTCACCCCACTCCCGCATGGCCGGCGTCGCACTTGAACCCGGCCCCGTTCCCGTGTGACACGACTGCGAAAGACTGCAAGAGCTTTGATGCGCCGCGTCAACCGAAACGCCAACGGAACCCGAACGAGGACATGATGACGCCAGCCGCCCGCCTGCCGCTCCACCCCGTCGCCGCCTTCGACCGGATCGGCGAGGAGAACGCCTTCGCCGTGCTGGCGCGCGCGGCCGCCCTGTCGGCGCAGGGGCGCGACATCATCAATCTCGGCATCGGCCAGCCCGATTTCTCAACGCCGGGCCACATTGTGGACGCCGCGATAAAGGCGCTGCGCGACGGCCAGCACGGCTACACCCCTTCCGTCGGCATCCAGCCGCTGCGCGAGGCGGTGGCGGGCGACATCGAGCGCCGCTTCGGCCTCGGCATCGACCCCGGCCGGGTGATGATCGTGCCCGGCGGCAAGGTGACGATGTTCTCCGCCATCCTCATGCTCGGCGAACCCGGCGCGGAAATCCTCTATCCCGACCCCGGCTTTCCCATCTACCGCTCGATGATCGAGTTCACCGGCGCCACCCCCGTGCCGGTGCCGGTGCGCGAGGAGAATGGCTTCGGCTTCTCCGCCGCCGAGGCGCTCTCGCTCATCACCGAGCGCACCCGCCTCGTCATCCTCAACTCGCCGGCCAATCCGACCGGCGGCGTCACCCCCAAGGCCGAGATCGACGCCTTCATTGCCGGGCTGGCCGCGCATCCGCAGGTCGCCATCCTCTCCGACGAGATCTACGACCAGTTCCTGTTCGATGGCGAGGCACACACCACCCTGCTCGCCTATCCCGAGATCCGTGACCGGCTGATCCTGCTCAATGGCTGGTCGAAGACCTACGCGATGACCGGCTGGCGGCTCGGCTGGGCGCTGTGGCCGGAAGGGCTGTTCGACGCCGCGCGCAAGCTCGCGGTCAATGCCTGGTCCTGCGTCAACGCCCCGGCGCAGTTCGGGGCGCTCGCCGCGCTCACCGGGCCGCAGGACTGCGTGGCGGAAATGGTGGCGGAGTTCGACCGCCGCCGGCACCTGGTGGTGGACGGGCTCAACGCCCTGCCGGGCGTGCGCTGCGCCGTGCCGAAGGGCGCCTTCTACGCCTTCCCCAACATCACGGGCACCGGCTGGACCTCGGCCAAGAAGCTCGCCACCGCCTTGCTGGACGAGGCGGGAGTCGCCACCATAGGCGGGCCGGATTTCGGCGTGTTCGGCGAGGGCTATATCCGCCTGTCCTACGCCAACTCGGCCGAGAACATCTCCCGCGCGCTGGAGCGCATGGACGCCTTCCTGCGCAAGACGCCCGCCGCCTGAGTGCGGCGGCCGAACGGAGGCCGAAACCGATGACAAACCGTCGCCGCCTCGGCCTTCGCCTTCTTGCCGCGCCGTTTCTGCTCGGGCTCGGCGGCATCGCCGTCGCGGCCGCGACAGACCCGGCGGCTTGCCGGCGCGAACACGCCGAGCCGCGCGCCTATCTCGATTGCCTCGCCGCGCTGCAAGCGGCGGGCGAAAGCGCGCTGGAACGCAGCGTCACCGGCGTGCTCGCCGCCATCGAGGCGCGGGCCGATCTGCAGCCGGCGCAGCGCCGCCGCTGGAGTTCACTGTTCGAGGAATCGCAGGGCCGGTTCGTCCACTGGCGCAATTTCGAGTGCCAGAGCATCGCCCCGTTCGAGGGTGAGGGCCCGAAGCAGAGCATTGGCGGGCGGCTCGGCGGGTCGGGCGTCATGGAACAGCGGCTGATCTGCCTGATCGGCCTCAACGGGCAGCGCGCCCGCGACCTCGAAACCCGCTACGCCCCGCCCGGCGGCTGGCCACCGGCCCCGGCGGCCCCGCCCGCTCCCTCAGCGCCGTCCGCCGAGGCCGCCGCCGCGCCCGTGCCACCACCCACCGGCGCGCCGCGCGTCATCCTGATCGCGCCGTGAGCGCCCAGCTGAACACGGCATCGGGATAAGCCGACGAAGCGTCTTGTGCGGGGGCGGCGGTGTTGGGATCATGCCGCCCTCTTCCCCCCGCTCATGAAGGACCCCCGACCATGGATCTCGGACTCAAGGGACTGCGCGCTGTCGTCACCGGCGGCACCAAGGGTATCGGCCTCGCCATCGCCGAGACCCTGGCCGCCGAGGGCTGCGATGTCGCCCTGTGCAGCCGCAACGGCGCGGAGGCGGAAGCCACCGCCGCGCGGCTGGCGGAAAGCGGCGTGAAGACGCTGGGCGCGGCGGCGGATGTGTCCGACGGCGCCGCCCTCGCCAGCCTGGTGGACAAGGCGGCGGAAGCGTTTGGCGGGCTCGACATCGTCGTCGCCAATGTCAGCGCGCTGGCGGTCGGCCATGATGAGGAGCACTGGAAGAAGGGCTTCGAGACCGACCTGATGGGCACGGTGCGCCTCGTCAACGCCGCCCTGCCCTATCTGGAAAAGAGTGCCGCCGCCTCCATCGTCACCATCTCTTCGGTGTCGGGCCGCGAGATCGATTTCGCCTGCGGTCCCTATGGCGTGTTCAAGGCGGCGCTCATTCACTACACGCAGGGCCTCGCCTTCCAGCTGGCGCCGAAGAAGATCCGCGCCAACACCGTCTCGCCGGGCAACACCTATTTCGATGGCGGCATCTGGAACCAGATCAAGGACGGCAACCCCGCTTTGTTCGCCGAGGCACTGGCGCTGAACCCCACCGGCCGCATGGCGACGCCGCAGGAAATTGCCAATGCCGCCGTCTTCCTGGCCAGCCCGGCGGCGAGCTTCATCTACGGCACCAATCTCGTGGTCGACGGCGCGCTGACCCGCGGCGTCCAGCTCTGAGACCACCCTCCCCGTCCCGCCCGCGCGGGGCGGGGAGGCGCACCGGCCTTGCCTCCCCCGGCGAATAGGGCGAGGCTCCCGCGCGAATCGACGCGACAGGGAGGGACGCATGGCCCAGGTAATCTCCATCGGCGAAGTGATGGTCGAACTGGCCCGCGGCGCCGATGGCCGTTTCAGCCAGGGCGTTGGCGGCGACACCTTCAACACCGCCGTCTATCTCGCCCGCGCCGGCGTCGACACCGCTTATGCCACCGCGCTGGGCGACGACCCCTATTCCGACGCCATCCGCGCCTCCGCCCAGGCCGAGGGGCTCGACATCAGCCTGATGGCGCGCGTGCCCGGCCGCACCGCCGGGCTCTATCTCATCGACATCGACGCGGCGGGCGAGCGCAACTTCACCTATTGGCGCGACAGCGCCCCCGCCCGCGAGCTGTTCGAACTGCCCGGCTGGGAGGTGATGTGCGAGGCGCTGATCGAGGCGAAGCTCATCTATCTCTCCGGCATAACCCTCTCGCTCTACTCCAATGCCGGGCTCGGGCGCCTGCTCGCGACGATCGAATTCGCCCGCGAGCGCGGCACGCGAATCGTGTTCGACGGCAATTTCCGCCCGCGCAACTGGCGCGGCGACGTGGCCCGCGCCCGCGCCGTCTATGCCGAGGCGCTCAAGCGCTCCTCCATCGCCCTGCCGACCTTCGAGGATGAGGCGACGCTGTGGGGCGACGGGTCCCCCACCGCCACCGCCGAGCGGCTCGCCACCTTCGGCGTGCAGGAAATTGTGGTGAAGAACGGCGCCGAGGGGGCGCTTGTCGTGAGCGGCGGCCAGGCGCAGCTGGTCGCCATTCCCCAGCCCGTGGTGCCGGTGGACACCACCGCCGCGGGCGACAGCTTCAATGCCGCCTATCTTGCCGCGCGCCTTGCCGGCGAAGCCCCGGCGGCGGCGGCAGAGGCCGGGCACCAGCTCGCGGGCCGCGTCATTCGCCATCGCGGGGCGCTGCTGCCGCGCCACGCCAACGCCTGAGCACCGCACATCGCGGCGCTGCACCTGCTTCTGCGAACGACTTGCAAACCCTTGCGCTTGCTTGATTTCCGCCCGCTGACGGACTAAGCGCTGCGGCAGCGGGCGCGCGGCGCCGGAACGGGTTTGCGCCGATGACTTTCTCCTCGCGGATCGCCTTGATCAATGTCGGCATCAGCCTGCTGGTGCTGGGGCTGAAATACCTCGCCTTCCTGCTCACCGGCAGTGTGGCGCTGTATTCGGACGCGCTGGAGAGCATCGTCAATGTGGCGACCGCCATCACGGCGGTGCTGGCGCTGCGGGTCAGCGCCAAGCCGGCCGATGCTGCCCATCCCTATGGCTATGCCAAGGCCGAGTATTTCTCCGCCGTCATCGTCGGCGTGCTGATCGTGGTGGCGGCGATCTCGATCCTGCGCGAGGTCTATCTCGGCTGGCTGGAACCGCACAGCTTCGACGCCTCGCCGCAGGGTCTGGCGATCAACGCCGCCGCGACGGTCATCAACGGCATCTGGTGCGCGGTGCTGATCCGCGAAGGAAGGCGCGCGCGCTCCCCCGCGCTGGCGGCGGACGGGCGGCATCTGTTAACCGATGTGCTGTCCTCGGCCGGCGTGCTGGTCGGCGTGGTGCTGGCGGTGCTGTCCGGGTGGGAGAAGCTCGATCTCGTCCTCGCCGGCCTCGTCGCGATCAACATCCTCTGGTCGGGCTGGTCGGTGCTGAAGGAGAGCGTCGGCGGGCTGATGGATCAGGCGGTGCCGGCGGAGACGCTGGAGCGCATCCGCAAGCGCATCGCCGCCGAGGCTACCGGCGCCATCGAGGCGCACGACCTGCGCACCCGCCAGGCCGGCCGCATGACCTTCGTCGACTTCCACCTCGTCGTGCCCGGCGACATGCCGGTGAGCCAGGCCCACGCCATTTGCGACCGCATCGAGGACGCGCTCGAAGCGGAGGTTACCGACATCCTGGTCAACATCCATGTCGAGCCGGAAGTGAAGGCCAAGCAGCAGGGCGTGCCGGTGCTGTGACGTTGCGACACCCCGTCATCCCGGCGAAGCGACGCGAGAGCCAGGAGGGTCGTCCACTGACGGCATGCGATCCCGGATCGGCCTGTCGGCCGTCCGGGATGACGAACGCCCCTCCCAGGTCCCCTCACTTGCCCGCGCGCAGCGCCGCCACCAGTTCCGGCGTCGGGTAGGAATCCGCCGGCAGGCCGAGCCGCATCTGCTCGACCTTGATCGCCTGCCGCGTCGCCGCGCCGACAATGCCGTCGACCCGCCCGACATGGTGGCCGCGCGCGTTCAGCAGCGTCTGCAGGTCCTTCACCTCGGCCATGGAGAGCACCGGGATCTTGTCGCCCTGCCCCCGGTTGAACGGCCCGGCGCCAGCGACGCGCGAGGCGAGATAGGCGGCGGATGTGGCGTAGGTCAGCGAGTTGTTCCACTCGGTGAACACATCGAAATTGGGATAGACGAGGAAAGCCGGGCCGTTGCGCCCCATCGGCAGCAGCAGCGAGGCGGGAAGCTGGTCGGCGGGAAGCTGGCCGCCCCCGGCCCGCACCACGCCCATGCGCGCCCATTGAGCGCGGGGAATCTTGATTGACAGGTCCGCCTGGTCCCAGGGCAGGTTCGGCGGCACGCGCACCTCTTCCAGCCAGGGCTGGCCGGCCTTCCAGCCCAGCGCCTTGATGTAATTGGCCGCCGAGGCGAGCGCGTCCGGCGCCGAACGGATGAGATCGACCCGCCCGTCGCCGTCGAAATCGACGCCGTAATTGAGATAATGGTCGGGCAGGAACTGGAACTGCCCGAGTTCTCCCGCCCAGGGCCCGCGCATGGTCTGCACGGTGAGGTCGCCGCGATCGATGATCTTCAGCGCCGCCATCAACTGGGTGCGGAACATGTCCGAGCGCCGGCAGTCCCAGGCCAGCGTGGCGACGGAGCGGATGGTCGGCTTGTCGCCCATGACCGCGCCGAAATCGGTTTCCAGCCCCCAGAACGCCACCAGCACCGCGCCCGGCACGCCGAATCGCTGTTCGATGCGGCTGAACAGATCGGGATTGGCCTGAATCTTCTGCCGGCCCTGCTGGATGCGATAATTCGCCACCATGCGGTCGGAAAACTGGAAGAAGCTCTGGCCGAACACCTTCTGCCCGCGATCGGTGCCGACAATGTCCGGGGCATAGGTCATGCCGTTGAGCGCCGCCGCCACCGTACGCGGCGACACGCCTTCTGCCACCGCCTGCTGCTTGAAGCCGGCAAGCCAGCTATCGAAACCGGCGCCGCTGCGCCCGCAATTCTCCTGCGCGGAGGCCAGAACAGCGAAGGCAAACGGCGCGGCCAGCGCCACCAGTGCGGCCATCCGGCCGATCGAATTCTTCCAGCGGCGCATGGCACTCCCCGACCTGTCGTTCTGCAATCGTCTCGCCGTCAGCCATTCTACAGGAATACGGCAGCGGCAGGGTGACGGTTCAGGCCGATTGACCCCGGCTCCCGTTTCACCCAAGATCGGCCCGTTCCAAGGGGAGCCCCGCTAGGGGGCTGAGAGAGCGCCGGCTGTGCCGCAAGGTACCGCAACGCGATGACCCTTCGAACCTGATCCGGGTCATGCCGGCGAAGGGATCGGAACCGAATGGCGTCGCCACGCGCAGGCTCGCAATGAGTCCCGCGCCGCCATCCTTCCCCAACGTCATACGCCCGGATCTCCCCAACCCATGGTTCAGGAGATCCAGCATGTCGACCAAACATCCCGACAACCTCAGCGTCGCCACCGGGTCGATTCCCGGCTCGCGTCGCATCTATGCCGAATGCCCCGCGCGCGGGTTCCGCGTGCCGTTCCGCGAAATCCTGCTGCACCCCTCGGCCGGCGAGCCCAATCTCGCGGTCTATGATGCCTCCGGCCCCTATACCGACCCGGACGCCCGCATCGACATCGCCGCCGGCCTCCCCTGCCCGCGCGCGGCCTGGGTGCAGGCGCGCGGCGATGTGGAGGCCTATGACGGGCGCGCGGTGAAGCCGGAGGATAACGGCCATGTCCCCGCCGACCGACTCGTCACCCCCTTCCCGCTCTCCCACCGCCCGCTGCGCGCCCGGTCCGGCGCGGTGACGCAGATGGCCTATGCCCGCGCCGGCATCGTCACGGCGGAGATGGAATATGTCGCCTTGCGCGAGAACGGCCTGCGCGACCGGATGCGCGACATCATCCGCGACGGCGAGGATTTCGGCGCCGCCATCCCCGATGTCGTGACACCGGAATTCGTGCGCGACGAGGTGGCGCGCGGGCGTGCCGTCATTCCCGCCAATATCAACCATGGCGAATTGGAGCCGATGGCCATCGGCCGCAATTTCCTGGTCAAGATCAACGCCAATATCGGCAATTCCGCCGTCACCTCCTCGGTCGCCGACGAGGTGGACAAGATGGTGTGGGCGATACGCTGGGGCGCCGACACGGTGATGGACCTTTCCACCGGGCGGAATATCCACAACATTCGCGACTGGATCGTGCGGAACGCGCCCGTGCCGATCGGCACCGTGCCGATCTACCAGGCGCTGGAGAAGGTCGGCGGCATCGCCGAAGACCTCACCTGGGAAGTGTTTCGCGATACGCTGATCGAGCAGGCCGAGCAGGGCGTGGACTATTTCACCATCCATGCCGGCGTGCGCCTTGCTCATGTGCCGCTCACCGCCAACCGCGTCACCGGCATCGTCTCGCGGGGCGGCTCCATCATGGCGAAATGGTGCCTCGCCCATCACCGCGAGAGCTTTCTCTATGAGCGATTCGCCGAGATCTGCGAGATCATGCGCGCCTATGATGTCACCTTCTCGCTCGGCGACGGGCTGCGGCCCGGCTCCATTGCCGATGCCAATGACGCGGCGCAGTTCGCCGAGCTGGAGACGCTGGGCGAGCTGACGCAGATCGCCTGGGCGCGGGACTGCCAGGTGATGATCGAGGGCCCCGGCCATGTGCCCATGCACAAGATCAAGGCCAATATGGACAAGCAGCTCGCCACCTGCGGCGAGGCGCCCTTCTACACGCTCGGGCCGCTGACCACCGACATCGCGCCGGGCTATGACCACATCACCTCGGCCATCGGCGCGGCGATGATCGGCTGGTTCGGCACCGCCATGCTCTGCTACGTCACGCCGAAGGAGCATCTGGGCTTGCCCAACCGCGACGACGTGAAGACCGGCGTCATCACCTACAAGATCGCCGCCCACGCCGCCGACCTCGCCAAGGGGCACCCGCTGGCGCGGGCCTGGGACGATGCGCTGTCGCGGGCACGCTTCGAGTTCCGCTGGCAGGACCAGTTCAACCTCGCCCTCGATCCCGACACCGCTCTCGCCTTCCATGACGAGACCCTGCCGAAGGAGGCGCACAAGCTGGCGCATTTCTGCTCCATGTGCGGGCCGAAATTCTGCTCGATGAAGATCAGTCACGAAATCCGTGACACCGCCCGGCAGGCCGAAGAGGCTGCGCAGGGCATGGAGGACATGGCCGCCCGCTTCCGCGACGGGGGCGGCCAGCTCTATCGCGATGTCACAGCGGCAGAGTAATTTCTGGCGCGGCCGGGACTTTCCCGGCCGCGTTCTCAACCGGGAGCCCTCTCTGCATGACGCCGTCCCCTGTCCGCCCCACCGTCGCCGTTCTCGCCCTCGTCGAGCGCGCGGGTGAGGTTTTGCTGGTGCGCCGCGCCAACCCGCCCGACCAGGGGCTGTGGGGTTTTCCCGGTGGACGGGTGGAGCCGGGCGAGACCTATCTCGACGCGGCGCTGCGCGAGCTTCAGGAGGAAACCGGCCTCATCGCCGAAGCCCCTCGCCTCGTCGCCGTGCTCGACTTCATCGAGCATGAGGCGTCCGGCGCCCTCGCCCATCATTTCGCAATGATCGCCGTGCTGTGCCGCTGGCAGGCGGGCGAGGCCGTCGCCGCGGACGACGCGCTGGAAGCGCGCTGGTTCGACCGGGCCGAACTCGCCCGTCTCGGCCCCGCCGCCAGCCTGAAGGTGGAATATCTCGCCGACCTCGCCCTCGCTGCGGCGAGCGCCGACTAAGAACCCGGCAACGAAAAAGGGGCCCGCGAGGGGCCCCTGATCCAAGGTCGTGCCGTTGCGTCCCGGGCGGCGTGGCCGGCCGGGACGCAAGCGGATCAGGCGTGCGCCGAAACGGTGCGGGTCTTGTCGACCGAAGGGCCCATCGCGGCGGACTGCGCCACATGCGCCTTCAGCGTGCGCGGCAGCAGGGTGATCGCCAGGAAGGCGGCGAACAGGTCCATGGCAGCGACGGTGTAGAGCACGGTCGACCAGGTGCCGGTCGCTTCCATCAGCAGGTTGCCGATCGGCACGAACAGCGCGCCGATGCCCTTGGCGCAATAGAGCACGCCGTAGATCTTCGCGATGTGCTTGGTGCCGAAGGCGTCGCCGGCCAGCGCCGAGAACAGGGAGTAGACTTCACCCCAGGCGAGGAACACGACGCCGGAGAGGATGAGGAACGCCCACGGATTGTGGCCGAAATAGCCGAGCGCGATGATGCCGATGCCTTCGAGCGAGAAGGCGATGACCATGGTCTTCTCACGGCCGATATGGTCGGAGATCCAGCCGAACAGCGGACGCGAAATGCCGTTCATGACGCGGTCGAGCATCAGGGCGAGCGGCAGGGCGGCCATGGTGAAGAAGTACAGGTTGACCTTGAACTCCTTCACGCCGAGGTCCTGCGCGATCACGCCGAGCTGCGCCACGGCCATCATGCCGCCGGTGACGACGCAGGTGAACATGAGCAGCATCAGCCAGAACAGCTTGGTGCTGAGGGCTTCCTTGAGGGTGTAGTCGCGGCTGCTCTGGTTCAGCTTGGTGGAGGCCTTGACCTCGCCCGCCTTCGGCGAACGCAGGAACCACGCCGCGATGAAGGCGAGACCGCCCTGCAGCAGGCCGAAGAAGAAGAAGGTCTCCTGGAAGCCGGAGGATTCGATCATCGCCGCGATCGGCAGGATGGTGGCGGCCGAGCCGGCGCCATAGCCACCGGCGGTGAGGCCGACGGCGAGGCCGCGGCGATCCGGGAACCACTTCAGCGCGTTGTTGATGCAGGTGGCGTAGATGGAGCCGACGCCGATGCCGCCAATGGCCGCGCCGACATAGAAGCCCATCAGGCTGGTGGCCTGCGAATTGATGACCCAGGCGGTGCCGATGAAGAGCGCGCCGAACGCGACCATCAGGCGGGGGCCGAACTTGTCGATGAAGTAGCCTTCGATCGGCGCCAGCCAGGTCTGCACCAGCACGAAGATGGTGAACGCCACCTGGATCGAGGCGCGCTCCCAGCCGAAGGTCTGCTGAATCTCGGGGACGAACAGGGTCCAGGCGTACTGGATGTTGGCGGTCGCGATCATGCAGACCACGCCGACGACCAGCTGCATCCAGCGGCGGCTCTCAGAGAAATCCTGGCCCGGCCCGACAGCCGCCAGAGTCTTGGACGTATTCAAGGGCGATCTCCTCTCCCAAATCGATAAATGCCGCGGATCGGCTTTTTTGTTGCGGTCGCTCCGTTGCCTGTGGGGCCCGGGCGCCGGCTTGTCGTTGGTCCCGGGGGCGCTTTCTGCGTCGCCCCCGCGACGGCCGCTCGTGCGGCATCTCGTTCTCAAAGGTTGCGCGGTATCCGCCCCTGACGCCGCGTTCCGACACCTCGGAGACGCCCTGCCGCAGGGTTGCGGAACCGACCCGCTGAGTAAGGATCATAATCGACAATATTATGTATGCCAATTGGCTTTTATGACTCGCCAACCGCTCCGTAAGGCTAAAGAAACCGAACAACTTTCACTTAGCTGGATGGCGGATATTAATAGATGTCACATCGTTGTCGTGCAACGTCGCTGCGTTAGTTCAAATTCAGATAAAAGTTGAATATCAGGAACGTTTCGTAAGGGTGACTTGGCGTTGTCACGTGGAGCCACACGGATGCCCGGACGACGACACGAAAGCGCCTGCGTCGCACCCCAGTCGCGCCGCCAGTTTACAATTGGAATGCTGTCAATCTCGCCGTCGACACGGGAAGGCCCGCCGCCGCTTCCGGCGCCCCGAAAAAGAAAAAGGGCCCGTCCGAGGACGGGCCCTGAATGAAGGCGACGGAAAGAGAGGGCGGCTTACTCGGCCGCCACCACCTTCGACGCGGCCGCCTGCGCCGCCGCACGGCGACCATGGGCGGAGGCGAGCGGCTTCAGCACTACCAGCGCCATCACGGCGGCGATGATGTTGAGCGCCGCGGCGGTGATGAACACCGCATGCCAGCTGCCGGTCATGGTGGTGATGATGGAGGTGAACGGCACGATCAGCGCCGCCGTGCCCTTGGCGGTGTAGAGCAGGCCGGCATTGGTGGTGGCGAACTTCGAGCCGAAGGCATCGCCGCACATGGCCGGGAACAGCGAGTAGATCTCGCCCCAAGCGAAGAAGACGAGGCCGGTGAGGATGACGAACAGCACCGGGTTATGGCCGAGCACGCTCAGCGCATAGATGCCGACGCCCTCGATGGCGAAGGCCACGAACATGGTGTTCTCGCGGCCGATCTGATCCGACACCCAGCCGAAGAACGGACGGGTCAGGCCGTTGAGCACGCGGTCGATGGCGGCGGCGAAGGTCAGCGCCGGCAGGGTGATGCCGATCAGGCTCACCGGGATGTCGGCGATGCCGAAATCCTTGGCGATCGGGCCGAGCTGAGCGGTCGCCATCAGGCCGCCGGCGGCCATCATGACGAACATCGCATACATCACCCAGAACAGCGGGGTGGAGAGCATTTCCTTCGGCGCGAAATCGCGGGCCGACTGGGAGAGCTTAGCCACGGCCTTGGCGGCGAAGGCGGCGATCTGCTCCTTCTTCGGCGCGGCGAGGAAGAGGGCGAGCAGCGTGATCACCACGCCCTGGCCGACGCCGAAATAGAAGAAGGCGGCCTCATACCCCTGATTCTTGATCATGTTCTGGATCGGAATCACGGTCAGCGCCGAGCCCGCGCCGAAGCCGGCGGCGGTGATGCCGGCGGCAAGGCCGCGACGATCCGGGAACCACTTCAGCGAGTTGCCCACGCAGGTGCCGTACACCGCACCAGCGCCGATACCGCCGAGAGCCGCGCCGACATAGAGCAGGGTCAGCGTGTCGGCATAGGAGTTGATCACCCAGGCAAGGCCGCACAGCACGCCGCCGAACAGCACCACGACGCGCGGGCCGTACTTGTCGACGAACCAGCCCTCGACCGGCACGAGCCAGGTTTCGGTGACGATGAAGATGGAGAACGCCACCTGGATCGCCGCGCGATCCCAGCCATGGGCTTCCTGCATCGGATTGACGAAGAAGGTCCAGCCATACTGCATGTTGGCGATCATGCACATGCAGATCACGCCGAACACCAGCTGCAGCCAGCGCTTTTTATTGATGGATGCCGTTGCGTCAGATGTCATGTTGTCCTCGAACGTTTCCCAACGTAAACCGACCGACTATTTTCTGTTTTCTTATTGAATGCCCGCTACGCACGCCCATCCGGGCGGGTCATCAATCAGCCATTGAAACGACCATACTATGAAATTTGGGTAATGCAAAATTTTGCATACCACGAACACAATCCATGTGCAGAACGCAGAGTGACGTTGCGGCATCTTCCCATAGGGAATACTTGCCCATTATTACGTAGCGTCATCTCGTGCCTTGGATGCGCAGAACGCTCGCGCGCCGGCAGGCACGGCTGCGGAAGGCTCTGGCCGGAAACGCGGGGAAACCGTCGGCGCGGGCAGCCTATCGCCCCGGTAAGGGGCCTCCCGCATGGACATTCTGTATGTGTTATACGATGCTCACGATGCCTTGATCCGCCACAGAATCGCCAATGACAGGACAGGGTCGCGTGAAGGCCGCCAAAGCCGGCCGCGCCGCCGCCACGCGGCGACGGACAACAACAAGAACAAGATACCGATTAACTGACGAGGAAACCGCCCGTGGAAAGCGCCGACACCCAGATGAGGCTGAACATCGCGCCTCTCGCCGCCAATACGAGCCTGCGCACGCTGGCCTATGACGCCATCAAGAAGGCCATCACCGAGATGGACATGTATGGCCAGGAGAGCGAGATCCGGCTCGATGAGCGGCAGCTCTCGCACGATCTCGGTGTCAGCCGCACGCCCATCCGCGAGGCGCTGACCGTCCTCGAACAGGAAGGCTTCGTCCGCTCCGTGCCACGGCGCGGCATCTTCGTGGTGCGCAAGTCCAAGCGCGAGATCATCGACATGATCATCGTCTGGGCCGCACTGGAGAGCATGGCCGCCCGGCTGGCGGCGACCCGCGCCACCGATCGCGACCTCGCGGAACTGCGCGACATGTTCCACGATTTCGACGCCGAGGCGCCGGCCGAGCACATGAACGAGTACTCGAACGCCAATATCCGCTTCCACCAGACCATCATCCGCCTCGGCGGCTGCGCCATGATCGGCGAGGTGACGGAAAACCTGTTCATCCATATTCGCGGCATCCGCGCCGTCTCGGTGCGGCAGGAAAACCGCTCGGAGCGCTCGCTGCAGGAGCACCGCGCCATCATCGCCGCGCTGGTCGCCCGCGATGCCGACCTTGCCGAACGACTCGTGCGCGAGCACACGCTGGGCCTCGCCGCCCATGTGGAGAAGCACGGCCGCTTCCCCTCCTGACAGCGGGCATGGTGCGGCGCACAGGTACTGGCCGCTGCAGGAGCGGCCGGCGCGCCGCCGTGGCGTGCGGGCGCGCCACGCACTCATAAAGCGCTGATCGTGAAAGGGCTTCCGCACCGCCCGCCGCGCTAGCCCGCCCTCACCGTAGCCGCAGTATAACCCTACCCAAACACCGCCGACGAACTTTTGACTGCGCAGCGCAGCAAAGTGTTCAGACACTCTCGCCAGCCGCATCCACCCGTGGTATATTGCATACGCAAGCGCGCTCCGGCATTCTTCCCCTGGGGCAGGTCGACCTGAGAAAGCGCGCGGCACGGGTGAGGAAAAGGAGCCGGAGGGGTTCCCGCAGCGGGGACAAGCGAATTGACATGTTGGTATTTGGTATGCCACTTTTTCGGAAATCCACTGTGGGTTTTCCGCAGAGGACGCTTCCGTGAGCAGCAAAGCCGTTGAGAGCAAGCCCTGGCAAAGCGGTGAGAATGGTCTGACCATCGAACGCCTGCCGGCCAAGGAGAGCTTCAAGAGCAAGGCCTACGCCGCTCTCAAGGAAGCTATCACGCACATGAATATTTACGGCTCGAGCGAGCCGATGCTGCTCGACGAGCGGGACATTTCCGAGCGTCTCGGCGCAAGCCGGACGCCCATCCGCGAGGCGGTCGCGATGCTGGAGCAGGAAGGCCTGCTCCGCGCCGTGCCCCGGCGGGGAATTATGGTGGTTCGCCGCTCCAAGGCCGAGATCATCCAGATGATCGAGGCCTGGGCGGCATTGGAAAGCATGGCGGCCCGCCTTGCCACGCAGCGCGCAAGCGACGAGGCGATCGCCGAGCTGAGGACGTTGTTCAAGAAGTTCGATCTGGCGCGGATCGAGCGCGACCGGTGCGACGAATATTCGAGTGCGAATATCGCGTTTCACCAGGCGCTGATCCGGCTGAGCGGCTCTTCGCTGCTCGTGGCGATGACGGAAAACCTGTTCTTCCATGTACGGGCCATCCGCCACCGCACGATCTTTGAGATGGACCGGGCGCAGCGTTCGGCCTCCGACCATCTGGAGATCATTCTTGCTCTCGAGGCGCGGGACGCGGACCGCGCCGAGCGTTTGGTGCGCGACCACACGCTCCGGCTCGCTGAGCATGTCGAGAACCACGTAGACCTAGATTAGGGCGGCATGAACCCGCCGAAGGACGTTTGGGAGGGAATACGGGATGTCCGCAGTCGCACAGGTTATTGACGTGAATGCCGCCACCGAGACCGAACAGGAGCTCACCGACGGCTTCCACCTGGTCATCGATGCGCTCAAACTGAACGATATCGACACCATCTACGGCGTGCCCGGGATTCCGATCACGGACCTCGGCCGCATGGCACAGGCCGAAGGCATCCGCGTGATCTCGTTCCGCCATGAGCAGAACGCCGGTAACGCCGCCGCCATCGCCGGCTTTCTGACCAAGAAGCCGGGCGTGTGCCTCACCGTCTCGGCGCCGGGCTTCCTCAACGGCCTCACCGCCCTGGCGAACGCCACCACCAACTGCTTCCCCATGATCCTCATCTCCGGCTCCTCAGAGCGCGAGATCGTCGACCTGCAGCAGGGCGACTATGAGGAAATGGACCAGCTCGCCATCGCCAAGCCGCTCTGCAAGGCCGCGTTCCGCGTGCTGCATGCGGCCGATATCGGCATCGGCGTCGCCCGCGCCATCCGCGCGGCGGTTTCCGGCCGTCCCGGCGGCGTGTATCTCGACCTGCCCGCCAAGCTGTTCTCGCAGGTGATGGACGCCGACGCCGGCGCCAAGTCGCTGGTCAAGGTGATCGACGCCGCCCCGGCGCAGCTCCCCTCCCCGGCCGCGGTCACCCGCGCGCTCGACGTGCTGAAGTCGGCGAAGAAGCCGCTCGTCATCCTCGGCAAGGGCGCGGCTTACGCGCAGGCCGACGAGGCGATCCGCTCCTTCATCGAAACCTCCGGCATCCCCTTCCTGCCGATGTCGATGGCCAAGGGCCTGCTGCCCGACACCCATCCGCTCTCGGCCGGCGCCGCCCGTTCGACGGTGCTGAAGGATTCCGACGTGGTCGTCCTCGTCGGCGCCCGCCTCAACTGGCTGCTCTCGCACGGCAAGGGCAAGACCTGGGGCGATGCCCCGAAGAAGTTCATCCAGATCGACATCGAGCCCAAGGAAATGGATTCGAACGTCGAGATCGCGGCGCCGCTCGTCGGCGACATCGGCTCGGTGATCGAGGCCCTGAACGAGGGCATCAAGTCCGGCTGGACCGCCCCCTCGCAGGAGTGGATCGGCGCGATCAACGCCCGCAAGGAAGTCAACATCGGCAAGATGTCTCAGCGCCTGCTGAAGAACTCGACCCCGATGGACTTCCACTCGGCGCTCGGTGCGCTCAAGCAGGTGATCAAGGAGCGTCCCGACGCGATCCTGGTCAATGAAGGCGCCAACACGCTCGACCTCGCCCGCGGCGTCATCGACATGTACGAGCCGCGCAAGCGCCTGGACGTCGGCACCTGGGGCGTGATGGGCATCGGCATGGGCTTCGCCATCGGCGCCGCCGTGGAAACCGGCAAGCCGGTTCTGGCGGTCGAGGGCGACTCGGCCTTCGGCTTCTCCGGCATGGAGGTGGAGACGATCTGCCGCTACAACCTGCCGGTCTGCGTCGTTATCTTCAACAATAACGGCATCTATCGCGGCACCGACACCGACCCGACCGGCCGTGATCCCGGCACCACCGTCTTCGTCGCCGACTCGCGCTATGACAAGATGATGGAAGCCTTCGGCGGCGTCGGCGTCCACGTCACCACCCCGGACGAGCTCAAGCGCGCCGTGGACGAGGCGATGGACAGCGGCAAGCCGACCCTCATCAACGCCGTGATCGACCCGGCGGCCGGCAGCGAAAGCGGCAACATCGGCAGCCTGAACCCGCAGAGCGTCGTGAAGAAGAAGTAAGTCAAACCGGGACGGGTGGGGAGCGGCAATATCCCCACCCGTCCCATTCCCTACGTAACAAAGACACAACGGCGAAAAGCCGGGTCATCTTGAGAGGAACCCCATGGGCAAGGCATTGGACGGCGTTCGCGTCCTCGATTTCACCCATGTTCAGTCCGGCCCCACCTGCACGCAGCTTCTCGCGTGGTTCGGGGCCGATGTGATCAAGGTAGAGCGCCCGGGCGAAGGGGATGTCACCCGCGCCCAGCTGCGCGATGTCCCCAATGCGGACAGCCTCTACTTCACGATGCTGAACTCCAACAAGCGCTCCATCACGCTCGACACCAAGAATCCCGAGGGCAAGAAGGTCCTCGAGGAGCTGGTGAAGATCTGCGACGTGATGGTCGAGAATTTCGCCCCGGGCGCGCTCGACCGCATGGGCTTCAGCTGGGAACGCATCCAGGAGCTGAACCCCCGCATCATCCTCGCCTCGGTGAAGGGCTTCGGCCCCGGCCCGTTCGAGGACTGCAAGGTCTATGAGAACGTCGCCCAGTGCACCGGCGGTTCCGCTTCGACCACGGGTTTCCGCGACGGGCTGCCGCTCGTCACCGCCGCGCAGATCGGCGATTCCGGTACCGGCCTGCACCTCGCCCTCGGCATCGTCACCGCGCTCTACCAGCGCACGCTGACCGGCCGTGGCCAGAAGGTGCTCTGCGCCATGCAGGACGCGGTGCTGAATTTCTGCCGCGTGAAGATGCGCGACCAGCAGCGCCTCGATCGCGGCCCGCTGCGCGAATACAGCCAGTTCGGCGAGGGCTTCCCCTTCGGCGACACCGTGCCCCGCGCCGGCAATGATTCCGGCGGCGGCCAGCCGGGCCGCATCCTGAAGTGCAAGGGCTGGGAGACCGATCCCAACGCCTACATCTATTTCATCACCCAGGCCCCGGTCTGGGGGAAGATCTGCGACGTCATCGGCGAGCCGGAGTGGAAGACCGACCCGAACTACGCCACGCCGGCGGCCCGCCTTCCGCATCTCAACGAGATTTTCCACCGCATCGAATCGTGGACCATGGCCCACACCAAGTTCGAGGCGATGGAAATCCTCAACAAGGTCGATATCCCCTGCGGCCCGGTGCTCTCGATGAAGGAGATCGCCGAGGACGAGTCGCTCTACGCGACCGGCACGCTGGTGGAGATCGACCATCCCACGCGCGGCAAGTACCTGACCGTCGGCAACCCGATCAAGCTGTCGGACAATGATGTCGCGGTCGAGCGTTCGCCGCTGCTGGGCGAGCACACCGAGGAAATCCTCGCCGAGGTTCTCGGCCTCGGCGGCGACGAGATCGAGCGCATCAAGGCTTCCGGCGCGGTCGGCGCCCCCGTGGCGCTGGCGGCGGAGTGATCTTGCGCGCCTGACGCGCCTCCCGGCGGCGGGAGGCGTCGCGTGACGATACGGGCATGGCGCGGGCGACCGCGGCATGTCCGCAACGAGACGTTCCGCCGGACGTGCGCCCAAGGCGCGGCCCGGCGGGATGTGAGGCCAGGGTGGACGAAAAGAAGTCGTGAATCGTTCCGAAGTCGATCACCCCCTGGGAGATGCCCGCCGGCGCTGAACAGCGCCGGGGAGCATGGGGAGACGAAAGCCTTCCATCCGCGGGATGGAGGCCTCAATCCGGCGGCAGGGTGAGCCTCCGTCCGGACTGTTAACGCGAAAAGGGAAGTCGACTACAATGTCTAAGCCCCTCGAAGGTATTAAGATCATCGATTTCACGCACGTTCAGGCCGGTCCGGCCTGCACGCAGCTTCTTGCCTGGTTCGGCGCCGACGTGATCAAGGTCGAGCGCCCCGGCGCGGGCGATGTCACGCGCTCGCAGCTGCGTCATGTCAAGGACGCCGACGCGCTGTACTTCACCATGCTGAACTCCAACAAGCGTTCGCTCACTCTCGACACCAAGACGGCGCAGGGCAAGGAAGTCCTGACCAAGCTGATCAAGGAGTCGGACGTGATGGTCGAGAATTTCGGCCCCGGCGCGCTCGACCGCATGGGTTTCACCTGGGAGCACATCCAGTCGCTCAACCCGGGCATGATCCTCGCCTCGGTGAAGGGCTTCTCGGAAGGCCACGCCTATGAGGACCTGAAGGTCTACGAGAACGTCGCGCAGTGCGCGGGCGGTGCCGCCTCCACCACCGGCTTCTGGGATGGCCCCCCGACCGTGTCGGCCGCCGCTCTCGGCGACTCCAACACCGGCATGCACCTCGCCATCGGCATCCTGACCGCGCTGCACCAGAAGGTGAAGACCGGCAAGGGCCAGAAGGTCGCCGTGTCGATGCAGGATTCGGTGCTCAACCTCTGCCGCGTCAAGCTGCGCGACCAGCAGCGCCTCGACGCGCTGGGCTATCTCGAAGAGTATCCGCAGTACCCGCATGGCGAGTTCTCGGATGTCGTTCCGCGCGGCGGCAATGCCGGCGGCGGCGGCCAGCCGGGCTGGGTGCTGAAGTGCAAGGGCTGGGAGACCGACCCGAACGCCTATATCTACTTCACCATTCAGGGCCATGCCTGGGCGCCGATCTGCAAGGCGCTGGGCAAGCCGGAGTGGATTGACGATCCGGCCTACAACACCGCCGAAGCCCGTCAGGACAAGATCTTCGACATCTTCGCCTTCATCGAGTCCTGGCTCGCCGACAAGACGAAGTTCGAGGCCATCGACATCCTGCGCAAGTTCGACATCCCCTGCGCCCCGGTGCTGTCGATGAAGGAAATCGCCAACGACCCGTCGCTGCGCAAGAGCGGCACCGTGGTCGAGGTCGATCACCCCAAGCTTGGCAAGTACCTGACCGTCGGCTCGCCGATCAAGTTCTCGGACGTGGAAGTCGAGGTCACCGCCTCGCCGCTGCTCGGCCAGCACACCAACGAAGTGCTCGCCCAGCTCGGCTATTCGCAGGAAGAAATCGCCGCGATGCACGACGCCAAGGCGGTCTGATCGCCTCTGGCCTGTGGAGCGGCGCCCGCGCCGCTCCTCTCCCGCCTTGCGCGGGACCTATCGGCCTTCCCTCTCACGCCGCGCGGCAGATGTGGCGGTGAGGGATTAGCCCACGAGCCTCCCGGAGCAGGACGAAGGGTTCACCCAACGTTCGGTTCCTCCTAGGCGACTAACGCCGGCGCGATGAGCGCCGGCTTTTTTTTGGCGGATGGGATAGCGGCGGGGACCGCCTGATAGAACCTCATCCCCGGGCTTGACCCGGGGATCCCGCCTCCCGCCGAAGGCGCTCGCCTGTAGCGGGATGGCCGGGTCAAGCCCGGCCATGAGGGCCGTTGCAGGATGGGCCTCAGGTCGTCATCCCGGAAGGACCGTCAAGCTCAATCCGACAGCCTGCAAAAGGAGGGCTCGCGTTGCGCACGATCCCGGCTCGTAGGCTGCGCCTGCGTCCGAGATGACGCGGAGCGACGGGACCCTATCGCCCCGAATACTGCGTCGTCAGCCGCCGCGCCGCCTCGCGCACGCGGGCGCCGAGATCGGCGATGCGCTCGGGCGGCATCCGCACGGTCGGCGCGGAGATCGAGATCGCCCCCACCGGCTCGCGCCATTCGTCCAGCACCGCCGCCGCCACGCAGCGCATGCCGGGCGTATGCTCCTCATCGTCGATGGAAAAGCCGCGCTCGGCGATCTCGGCAAGGTCCGCCTGCAAAGCGCGCCGGCTGATATGGGTGTGCTCGGTGAAGCGCTGCAGCTGGTCGCCGCCGAGCCAGGCGCGCCGTGCCTCCGGGTTCATGGCGGAGAGAATGGCCTTGCCGCCGCCGGAGGCGTGAATCGGCAGATCGCCGCCAATGCGGAAGAAGGCGCGCACCGCGGCATGGCTTTCCACCTGCGCGACGCAGACGAGATGCGGCCCCTCGATCAGCGACAGGTTCACCGTCTCGTTCACCCCGTGCGAGAGCTCGCGCAGCAGCGCGCGGGCGATCTCCGGCAGCTTGCGGATGCGCAGATAGGCCGAGCCGACGCGGAACAGGCCGATGCCGACCATCCACAGCCCGGTCGCCGCGTCATGGCCGACAAGGCCGCGCCGTTCCAGCGTGGTGAGCAGGCGGTGCACGGTGGAGGTCGGCAGTTCGGCGGCCCGCGCCACCTCGCTCAGCGTCAGGCCGTCGGACAGCGCCAGCACTTCCAAGAGCGCGATGGCGCGGTCGAGCGACTGCACCTCGCCGCCGCCCTCGGTTCCGGTCGCGGAGGAAGGGCGGCCGCGGCGGCGCACGGTCGGAACATCCTGATTCATCCGCAGATCACCTCCGAAAGGGAGCACACCATCGCACCGCCCGGCCCCGCCGCCTACGCCGCACAGCCTATGCCATCGGCCGGCGGGGCCGCCTCCCCGCATAAAGGCGCATCCTCACATTTTTCGCAAACCAGAAATATATCCCGTATTGCGGAAATAGCGCCGGCGTGGCATGTTTTCCGCGATTTCGGAAATTCATTCCGCAGTGCGGAAAGAATGATACCGCCCCGCAGCATGCGCCCGGGTTCCGCGACCCCCGCGCACGGCGGCGCCGTGCGGTGCCGGACAAGTGTTTTGAACAGGTCGACCAGGCCGGTGCCGGGCGCCGCCAGCCCCTTGAAAGGGGCGAGCCCCCGCCGGACCTGCGACGCGAGGAGGAAGTGCCATGGCCAAGATGCGTGCCGTCGATGCGGCGATCCGGATTCTCGCAATGGAAGGCGTCACCACCGCCTTCGGCGTTCCCGGTGCCGCGATCAATCCGCTCTATTCCGCGATGCGCGCCTATGGCCAGACGCGCCACGTGCTCGCCCGCCATGTCGAGGCCGCCTCGCACATGGCCGAAGGCTATACCCGCGCCAAGGCCGGCAATATCGGCGTGTGTATCGGCACGTCCGGCCCGGCCGGCACCGACATGATCACCGGCCTCTATTCGGCCTCCGCCGATTCGATCCCGATCCTGTGCATCACCGGCCAGGCCCCGCGCGCCCGCCTCTACAAGGAAGACTTCCAGGCGGTGGACATCGAATCCATCGCCAAGCCGGTCGCCAAGTGGGCGGTCATGGTGCGCGAGCCGGCGCTGGTGCCGATGGTGTTCCAGCAAGCCTTCCACGTCATGCGCTCCGGCCGTCCCGGCCCGGTGCTGATCGACCTGCCGATCGACGTGCAGCTGGCCGAGATCGAGTTCGACGAGGAGACCTACGCCCCGCTCGAGGTCTACAAGCCCAAGGCGACGCGCAAGCAGGCCGAGAAGGCCATCGCCATGCTGAACGAGGCCGAGCGCCCGCTCATCGTCTCCGGCGGCGGCATCATCAATGCGGACGCTTCCGACAAGCTGGTCGAGTTCGCCGAGCTGACCGGCGTGCCCGTGATCCCGACCTTGATGGGCTGGGGCACCATCCCCGACGATCACGACCTGATGGCCGGCATGTGCGGCCTGCAGACCTCGCACCGCTACGGCAATGCCAACATGCTGGCCTCGGACTTCGTGTTCGGCATCGGCAATCGCTGGGCGAACCGCCACACCGGCTCGGTCGATGTCTACACCAAGGGCCGCAAGTTCATTCACGTCGACATCGAGCCGACCCAGATCGGCCGCGTGTTCGGCCCGGATCTCGGCATCGTCTCCGATGCCGGCGCGGCGCTCGATCTCTTCATCGAGGTGGCGAAGGAATACAAGGCCGCCGGCAAGCTGAAGGACCGCTCCGGCTGGGCCAAGGAATGCCTCGACCGCAAGAAGACCATGCTGCGCAAGACGCATTTCGACAACGTGCCGCTGAAGCCGCAGCGCGTCTATGAAGAGATGAACGAGGCGTTCGGCCGCGACACGCGCTACGTCTCCACCATCGGCCTCAGCCAGATCGCCGGCGCGCAGATGCTGCACGTCTACAAGCCGCGCAACTGGATCAATTGCGGCCAGGCCGGCCCGCTCGGCTGGACCCTGCCGGCGGCGCTCGGCGTGCGCGCGGCGGACCCGGATGCGGAGATCGTCGCGCTCTCCGGCGACTATGACTTCCAGTTCCTCATCGAGGAACTGGCGGTGGGCGCCCAGCACAAGCTGCCCTACATCCATGTGGTGGTGAACAACTCCTATCTCGGGCTGATCCGTCAGGCGCAGCGCGGCTTCAACATGGACTTCGAGGTCTCGCTCGCCTTCGACAACATCAATGCCGACGAGAATGCCGGCTATGGCGTCGATCACGTGGCGGTCGCCGAAGGCCTCGGCTGCAAGGCGGTGCGCGTCTCCTCGCCGAACGAGTTCAAGGACGCCTTCGTCAAGGCCAAGGCGCTGATGAAGGAGCACCAGGTGCCGGTCGTGATGGAGTTCATCCTCGAGCGCGTCACCAACATCGCCATGGGCACCGAGATCGACGCGGTGAACGAGTTCGAGGAAGTGCTCGACCTGCCGCTGGAAGACGCGGCCAAGGCGTGAAGGTGTTTTCGCGCTGATACGCGAGCCGATTAGCCTTTACTTTCCTCTCCCCGTTGGGGAGAGGTCGCCGCGCAGCGGCGGGTGAGGGGATAAGCCTCCTCCAGCGCTAGCCCCCTCACCCCACCCCTCTCCCCGCCGGGGAGAGGGAGCCCGTCCATCTTCGAAATGCCCTAGGAGCGGTCCATGCCCCGTTTTGCCGCCAATCTCACCATGCTGTTCAACGAGGTGCCCTTCCTCGATCGTTTCGAGAAGGCCGCCGCCGCCGGCTTCACCGGCGTCGAATACCTGTTCCCCTATGACTTCGCGGTCGAGGAACTGGTCGCCAAGCTGAAGGCCAACAATCTGAAGCAGGTGCTGCACAATCTCCCCGCCGGCAATTGGGGCGCGGGTGAGCGCGGCATCGCCATCCTGCCCGAGCGCGTGGACGAGTTCCGCGCCGGCGTCGACAAGGCGATCTCCTACGCCACGGCGCTCGGCTGCCCGCAGGTCAACATCCTCGCCGGCATCGCCCCGGCGGGCGCCGACCGCGAGCTGCTGCACAACACCTTCGTCAACAATCTGAAGTTCGCCGCGCCCAAGATCAAGGAAGCCGGTCTCAAGCTGCTGATCGAGCCGATCAACACCCGCGACATTCCCGGCTTCTTCCTGAACTACACCAAGCAGGCGAAGGCGATCATCGAAGAGGTCGGCTCCGACAACCTCTTCATCCAGTACGACATCTACCACATGCAGATCATGGAAGGGGATCTCGCCCGCACCATCGAGGCGAACCTGTCCCAGATCGCGCATATCCAGCTTGCCGACAATCCCGGCCGCAACGAGCCCGGCACCGGCGAGATCAACTACCCCTTCCTGTTCCGCCATCTCGACGCCATCGGCTACGAGGGCTGGGTCGGCTGCGAATACAAGCCGAAGGGCGAAACGGCCGCTGGCCTCGGCTGGCTGAAGGAACTCACCGGCGCGGCGTGAGGCTGCGTCGATCAAGAAACGAAACGTCTGGGAAAACGAGGATAAGACGATGGCGAATGTTGGATTTGTCGGTCTCGGCATCATGGGCGCGCCCATGGCCGGTCATCTCATCGACGCCGGCCACACGCTCTATCTCTACGACGTCAAGCCGGTTCCGGCCGAGCTGACCGGCAAGGGCGGCGTGGCCTGCGCCAGCGGCACCGAAGTCGCCAAGAACGCCGACATCATCATCACCATGGTGCCGGACACCCCGCATGTGAACGCCGCCCTGTTCGGCGAGAACGGCATCGCCGCCGGCCTCACCCCGGGCAAGATCGTGGTCGACATGTCCTCGATCGCCCCGGTCGAGACCAAGGAGTTCGCCAAGAAGATCAACGAGCTCGGCTGCGACTATCTCGACGCCCCGGTCTCGGGCGGCGAAGTGGGCGCCAAGGCGGCGTCGCTCACCATCATGGTCGGTGGCCCGGAGAAGGCGTTCGAGACGGTGAAGCCGCTCTTCGAGAAGATGGGCAAGAACATCACCCTCGTCGGCGGCAATGGCGACGGCCAGACCACCAAGGTGGCCAACCAGATCATCGTCGCGCTGAACATCCTCGCCGTCGGCGAGGCGCTGCTCTTCGCCTCCAAGGCGGGTGCGGACCCGGCCAAGGTGCGCCAGGCGCTGATGGGCGGCTTCGCCAATTCGCGCATTCTGGAAGTCCATGGCGAGCGCATGATCAAGCGCACCTTCAATCCGGGCTTCCGCATCGAGCTGCACCAGAAGGACCTGAACCTCGCCCTCAACGGCGCGCGTCAGATGCAGATGGCCCTGCCCTCCACCGCGCTGGCGCAGCAGCTGTTCAGCACCTGCGCCGCCAATGGCGGCTCGGCGTGGGACCACTCGGCCCTCGTCAAGGCGCTGGAACTGATGGCGAACCACACGGTCGCGCCGGACGCCTGAGCATCTGCATTCATAATTCAAAACGACCTTCGGGGGCGCTTGGCGCCCCCGAACTGTTTCTGACGAGAAAAGTAAGCATTGCTGTCCCGCTAGTGAAATCCGACGCCCCGCGACGTCTTTTGCGTATTCATTCAGACAATTGTTCTGGCCTATACACCGTGGACAAGCCGGTCCTTCGCGAAGTAACTTAAGCGACACGTCGCAAACACGCCCCGCCAGGATAAGCGAAGCGGCTAAACATGCGCGACGTTTTATCACGCCCGTGCCTTCGCTCTTGACTAGGGGCTCATTGCACCTAATCATGGCATACAAAATACCAAACAAGTCCGGGCGCCGCGGGGGCAGCCTGGACATAGGAGGGAGTCCCATGAAGGTCTGCATCTATGGTGCCGGCGCGATCGGCGGTTATGTTGGCGTCCAGCTCAAGCGGGCGGGCGTCGATGTCAGCCTCGTTGCCCGTGGCGCCCATCTCGAGGCCATGAAGAAGAACGGCCTCAAGCTGCTCATCGACGGCGAAGAGCGTGTCGAGCACATTCCCTGCTCCGACAACCCGGCCGAACTCGGCCCGCAGGACTATGTCATCGTCGCGCTCAAGGCCCATTCGGTGCCGGGCGTCGTTGACGCCATGCAGCCGCTGCTCGGCAACGACACCGCCGTGGTCACCGCCGTCAACGGCGTGCCCTACTGGTACTACTACAAGCATGGCGACCAGCTCGAAGGTAAGACGCTGGAAAGCGTCGATCCCGGCGGCAAGCAGTGGAACGGCCTGCGCCCCGAGCGCGCCATTGGCTGCATCGTCTATCCCGCGACCGAAGTGGTCGAGCCGGGCGTCATCAAGCACGTCTATGGCGACAAGTTCCCGCTCGGCGAGCCCTCCGGCGAGATCACCGACCGCGCCACCAAGCTCTCGGAAGCCTTCGCCGCCGGCGGCATGCGCGCGCCGGTCCTGCCCAACATCCGCGACGAGCTGTGGCTGAAGCTGTGGGGCAATCTCTGCTTCAACCCGATCAGCGCCCTCACCCATGCGACGCTGGACGTGATCGCCTCCGATCCCGGCACCCGCGCCGTCGCCAAGGCGATGATGCTGGAAGCGCAGGAAATCGCCGTTCAGTCGGGCGTCAATTTCCGCGTCGGCGTCGAGCGGCGCATTGACGGCGCCGGTGCCGTCGGCGCGCACAAGACCTCCATGCTGCAGGATCTCGAACGCTCCCGCGCCATGGAAATCGACGCGCTCGTCACCGTCGTCCAGGAAATGGGCCGCCTCGCCGGCATCCCGACCCCGACCATCGACGTTGTGCTCTCGCTGGTCCGCCAGCGCGCGCAGATCGCCGGCTGCTACAACTGAGTTCGGCGAGACAATGGCACACTGGGTTCGTTACCAGCGCTCGGGCGCGGCCGGCTTCGGCACGCTCGAGGGCGACACCATCGCGGTTCACAGCGGCGACATGTTCGCCGGCGCCACGCCGACCGGAGAGCGCATCGCGCTCTCCGAGGTCGACCTCCTCGCCCCGACGGAGCCGACCAAGGTCATCGCGCTGTGGAACAATTTCCACGCCCTCGCGGCCAAGATCAATTCGCCGGTTCCGGCCGATCCGCTTTACCTGCTCAAAGCCGGTTCCTGCCTCACCAGCCCCGGCGCCACCGTGCACCGGCCGGCCTCCTATGACGGCAAGGTCGTCTATGAGGGCGAGCTCGGCATCGTCATCGGCAAGAAGGCCACCGCCGTGTCCGAAGAGGAGGCCGACGGCTACATCTTCGGCTATACCTGCGTGAACGACATCACCGCGGCCGACATCATCAACAAGGACGCCACCTTCGCCCAATGGGTGCGGGCCAAGAGCTTCGACGGCTTCGGCCCGTTCGGGCCGGTGGTGGCGACCGATGTCGATCCCGCCAGCCTCGTCGTGCGCACGGTGCTCAATGGCGACGAGCGCCAGAACTACCCGATCAGCGACATGGTATTCTCGGCCCGCCAGCTGGTGAGCCGCATTTCGCACGATATGACACTGAACCCCGGCGACGTCATCTGCTGTGGCACGTCGGTCGGCGTCGGTGTGATGAAGGCCCCGAGCAACACGGTGGAAATCGTGATCGAGGGCATCGGGACGCTGAGCAACACCTTCGTGCAGTAGCGGCATAGGGTGTCTGCGTTTCGGCGCAGTAGCGTCTTGGCGCGTGTGCGCCTATAGGGAAATAGGATACGCCAATCGACGGGAGGGCCGGGGCGGCTCTCCCGACCCGCCGGTTGTGGAGGAGCGGAATTAATGAACATCCATGAGTATCAGGCCAAGGGGGTGCTCCGCGAATACGGGGTCCCGGTGCCGAATGGCGTTGCCATTCTCGACGCCGCTGAAGCGGAAGCCGCCGCGGCCAAGGTCGCCGGCCCCGTCTGGGTGGTAAAGAGCCAGATCCACGCCGGCGGGCGCGGCAAGGGCAAGTTCAAGGAAGCCGATGCGGGCGAGAAGGGCGGCGTGCGCGTCGTCAAATCCGCCGAGGAAGCGGCCGCCAATGCCAAGCAGATTCTCGGCAAGACGCTGGTGACGATCCAGACCGGCCCGGCCGGCAAGCAGGTCAACCGCGTCTATATCGAGGAAGGCTCCGACATCGACAAGGAGTTCTACCTCTCCGCCCTCGTCGACCGCGCCACCTCGCGCATTGCCTTCGTCGTGTCCACCGAAGGCGGCATGGACATCGAGGAAGTCGCCCACTCCACCCCTGAGAAGATCCACACCTTCTCCGTCGACCCCGCCACCGGCGTGATGCCCCATCACGGGCGCACCGTCGCGCAGGCGCTCGGCCTCACCGGCGATCTCGCCAAGCAGGCCGGCGACCTCGTCGCCAAGCTCTACGCCGCCTTCGTCGGCAAGGACATGGCGATGCTCGAGATCAACCCGCTGGTCGTCACCAAGGACGGCAAGCTGAAGTGCCTCGACGCCAAGATCTCCTTCGACTCCAACTCGCTCTACCGCCACGCCGATGTGGTGGCGCTGCGCGACGAGACCGAGGAAGACGCCAAGGAAATCGAGGCCTCGAAATACGACCTCGCCTATATCGCGCTCGACGGCACGATCGGCTGCATGGTCAACGGCGCGGGCCTCGCCATGGCGACGCTCGACATCATCAAGCTCTATGGCGAAAGCCCGGCCAACTTCCTCGATGTCGGCGGCGGCGCCACGGAAGAGAAGGTGACGGCGGCGTTCAAGATCATCACCTCCGATCCGAGCGTGAAGGGCATCCTCGTCAACATCTTCGGCGGCATCATGAAGTGCGATGTCATCGCGCGCGGCGTCATCGCCGCCGTGAAGGCGGTCGGGCTCAAGGTTCCGCTGGTCGTGCGCCTCGAAGGCACCAATGTCGAGGAAGGCAAGCAGATCATCCGTGACAGCGGCCTGAACGTCATCCCCGCCGACGATCTCGACGATGCCGCGCAGAAGATCGTCAAGGCCGTGAAGGAGACTGTGTGATGTCGGTCCTCATCAACAAGAACACCAAGATCATCACCCAGGGCTTCACCGGCAAGAACGGCACCTTCCACTCCGAGCAGGCGCTGGCCTATGGCTCGCAGGTGGTCGGCGGCACCTCGCCGGGCAAGGGCGGCTCCACCCATCTCGGCCTGCCGGTGTTCGACACCGTCGCCGAGGCGCGCGAGAAGACCGGTGCCGACGCCTCGGTCATCTATGTGCCGCCTCCGGGCGCGGCCGACGCTATCTGCGAGGCGATCGCGGCGGAAATCCCGCTCATCGTCTGCATCACCGAAGGCATTCCGGTGCTCGACATGGTGAAGGTGCGCCGCGCGCTGGACGGTTCCAAGTCCCGCCTCGTCGGCCCCAACTGCCCCGGCATCGTCACCGCCGGCGAGTGCAAGATCGGCATCATGCCGGCCAACATCTTCAAGAAGGGCTCGGTCGGCGTCGTCTCGCGCTCCGGCACGCTGACCTATGAGGCGGTGTTCCAGACCTCGCAGGAAGGCCTCGGCCAGACCACCGCCGTCGGCATTGGCGGCGACCCGGTGAAGGGCACCGAGTTCATCGACGTGCTGGAGCTGTTCCTGGCCGACGACGCCACCGAATCTATCGTCATGATCGGCGAGATCGGCGGCTCGGCGGAAGAAGAAGCGGCGCAGTTCCTCAAGGACGAGGCCAAGCGCGGCCGCAAGAAGCCGATGGTCGGCTTCATCGCCGGTCGCACCGCCCCTCCCGGTCGCCGCATGGGCCATGCCGGCGCCATCATCTCCGGCGGCAAGGGCGGCGCCGAGGACAAGATCGCGGCGATGGAAGAGGCCGGCATCGTGGTCTCCCCCTCCCCCGCGCGGCTCGGCAAGACGCTGGTCGAGGTGCTCAAGGGCCGCGTCGCCGCCTGATCGGCACGGAGCCCGCACCTGAAAAAGACAAACCCCGCGGCGCCGCCGCGGGGTTTTTTCATGTCACGCCGGGTAGCATTCCGGCGCCATTCCCGCCGTCTCCTCCTCGCCGAGCAGTTCGACGATCATGATCGTCATCCACGCATGGCCGAGAATGAGCAGCGGCAGGAGGGGGTAGATCGACTGGAACATGCGCCGACTCCGATCGCGTCTGTGTTGCGACGCACAATACCGGAGACCATCGGTTCGTGGCATACCACATACCAGATACCGCCCTTGCGCCAGACGCATGACATTGACCCACCGGAAACGGCTTCCGGCGGCGCCGAGAGGGAAACGCAACGAAAAAGGGAAGCGCGAGGTTTCCCCCGGCTTCCCCTGGTCGTTCAGCCGCCGAAAGCGGGGCGTCGGTTCTAGAGCGTTTTCAAGCGAAGTGGACACCGATTCGCGTGAAGAAAACGCGACAGAACAAAGATTTAGATCATTTCACGGTTTCCGTGAAACGTGAAATATCTAGTTCTGGTTCTGCTGCGCCGGCGGCGGCGGGGCGAGCCCCCACGCCGTATAGGCGTCGCGGAACGCCGCCTGTCCGGCCCCGCCCTTGTCGAGCACGAGAATGGCGCGGCGGCCGTTCTCGAACACCAGCGGCAGGTCGAGCCAGTTGCGGGTGATGATAAAGCCGAGATTGCGCTGCACATCCGCCGGCAGCGAGGACAGGCCGATCAGGAAGTAGTTCGGCGCCACCCGCACGGCGAGGCCGACCAGCGGCGCCCCCTGCGCCCCTTCCGAGGCCTTGGCGCGCACGCCCGGCACGCTGGAAATATTGCCGAGATCGAAGCCGGGCGGCAGCTTGAACTGCACCTCGACGATATGCGAGGCCGGGATCGACGGGTCTTGGTTGCGGCGGAAGGTCAGCGTGGCGCTGAAATTGCGCGCCGGGATGGAAATCTCCGCCCGCACGCCGAGATCGGCGGGCTGGCCGGCGCTGGCGCTGGCCTGCTCGGTGCTCCACTCCACCGTGCCGACATATTGCTGCAGCCCCTGCTCGCCGCCGCCAGGGCTTTCCTCGAACAGCACGGCGCGCTGGTCGCTGCTCTGCCCCGCATCGGCGCGGCCCGGCGCCTGCGGCGCGCTGGCCGGCGCGGAGACAGGCTCGCCGCTCGCCTGGGTAATGCGATCCGTGGACTTCGGCGCATCGGCGCGGGTCGGGGTGGCCGGCGCCTGCGTGGAGGGCGCGGAGGTGCCGGCGCTGCCGCCATGCAGAAGCGCGACGATGGTCGCGCGCTGGGTATAGCCGACGACGCCGCCGGCGATCAGCAGCAGCACGAAAAGACCGATGGCGATGAGCCGGCTGCGCCCGCTCTTGGCGACGGGCGCCTCGGCGGCAGGCGGCTCCTCGCCGGCATCCGCCGCGTCAGGCAGCGCTTCGCCGCTGGCCCGTGCCCCCTCGCGGGCGCTCTCCTGGGCGGCCTCGCCGGCCTCGCGTTCGCGCACCAGCCGGGCGGCCTCGCTGCGCCAGTCGGACGGGCGGCCAGCGCTGCGCGGCGGCTCCAGCCCGGCGGCCACGGCTTCCGCTTCGCTGGGGTGAAAGCCCGTGCCGACCTCCGGCATCCGCTCCACCGGCCGCTCCGGGCTGCGCCCGCTCCAGCGCGGCGGCGGGGCCGCTTCGGGGAAGGCGGCAGGCGACACCGACGGGGGCGGCGCCGGAGGTGCGGGCGGGTTGGCGGCCGTGAGCGGCGCCCGCGTCACAGGCGGAGGCGGAGGCGGGGCCGGCGCCACGGCCGGCGGGTTCACCGGCGCGGGTGGCGGCGCCGGGGGCGGGTTCGGTGCCCGTGGCGGAGCGGCCGGAGCCGCTCCGCCGAAATCGGCCTCCGCCCGGTCGATCGCCGTCTCCAGCGCCTGCTGCTCGCGGGCGACATCGGCCGGAGAAAGCGGCGGATCGACGGCCGTGAGCTGGGCGAGAAGCGCCCGCCGCGCCCGCTCATAGACAGCCTTGCGCGCCTCCACCGTCTTGTCGGGGAGGCCGCCAACGGCGCGGGCGATGAGCGGGTAGTAGTCGGCCATGGGGGAGGATCAGGTCCGGAGGAAAGGTCTAGGATTCAAACGGGTTCTGCACCAGGATCGTATCATCGCGCTCGGGGCTGGTGGACAGCAAAGCCACCGGGCAGCCGATCAGTTCCTCGATGAGGCGCACATACTTCACCGCCTCGGCCGGCAGGTCGGCCCAGGAACGGGCGCCCGCGGTCGATTCGCTCCAGCCCTCGATGGTGACATAGACCGGCTCGACCCGCGCCTGGGCGTCCTGCCCGGCGGGGAAATAGTCGATCTCCTGCCCGTCGAGGCGGTAGCGCGTGCAGATCTTCAGCTCGTCGAAGCCGTCGAGCACGTCGAGCTTGGTCAGCGCGATGCCGTTAATGCCCGAGGTGCGCACGGTCTGGCGCACCAGCGCGGCGTCGAACCAGCCGCAGCGGCGCGGACGGCCGGTGACGGTGCCGAATTCATGGCCGCGCTCGCCGATACGGCGGCCGGTGTCGTCGTGCAGTTCGGTCGGGAACGGGCCTTCGCCGACGCGGGTGGTGTAGGCCTTGGTGATGCCGAGCACATAGCCGATGGCGCCCGGTCCGAGGCCGGAGCCCGTCGCCGCCTGCGCCGCCACCGTGTTGGAGGAGGTGACAAACGGATAGGTGCCGTGGTCGACATCGAGCAGCGCGCCCTGCGCGCCCTCGAACAGGATCTTGGCGCCGCGCCGGCGCTCATCGTCCAGCAACGCCCAGGCGCGGTCCATATAGGGCAGCACCTTGGGGGCGATCTCGGCGAGTTCGGCGGCAAGACGGGCGGCGTCCACTTCCTCGATGCCGAGGCCGCGCCGCAGCGCGTTGTGGTGCGCCAGCAGCCGGTCGATCTTGCCGGCCAGCGTCTCCGGCGAGGCGAGGTCGATCAGGCGGATGGCGCGCCGGCCCACCTTGTCCTCATAGGCCGGGCCGATGCCGCGCTTGGTGGTGCCGATCTTGGTGCCGGCGGAGGCGTTTTCGCGAATCGCGTCCAGCTCGCGGTGCAGCGGCAGGATCAGTGCGACATTCTCCGCAACGCGCAGGCGCTCGGGGGTCACTTCGACGCCCTGGCCAGTGATGCGGGTGATTTCGTCCACCAGCGCCCACGGGTCGAGCACAACGCCATTGCCGATGATCGACAGCCGGGCGCCACGCACCAGACCGGACGGCAGCAGCGACAATTTGTAGGTCTTGTCGCCAACGACGAGCGTGTGCCCGGCATTGTGGCCGCCCTGGAAGCGGACGACCACGTCCGCCTGCTCGCTCAGCCAATCGACAATCTTGCCCTTACCCTCGTCGCCCCACTGGGAACCGACGACGACCACATTCGCCACGAGCCACGCTCCTGCATTGCGAGGCGGGGTGCGGCGGCGTGCCGTGCCCGCGCACAGACAAAGCCCCGGCGAACGTCCGACCGGGGCTGCTTCGTCTTAAGGGATGACACCGGGAGAGGCAAGAACGCGGGCCATGTCGTTAACGCGATGCACAAGCGCGCGCAGCCGCGCCGAACCGGGCGGTGACAACAAGTCAGTGTTGCGAGGGTGCAATCAAACCGCCATTGCGGCAAGTCTGGTATTGCACGACCTTAGTGGCAAGAGATGAATGCCCCCGAGGACCCGCCATGACCACGCATGCCCCCGCCGCCCCGTCGCCTGCCGCCGCTTCCGTCCTGCCCGCCGCCCTGCGCCTTGGCGCGGTGCGCCTGCGCGTGCGTGACGCGGCGCGCTCGGCCGCCTTCTACACCGGCACGGTAGGGCTCGCGCTGCTCGGCAAGGGCGAGGATGGCAGCCTGCGCCTCGGCGTCGGCCATGAGACGCTGATCGAGCTGGTCGGCGCGCCCGACGCGCATGCGCGCCCGGCCGGCACCACCGGCCTGTTCCATGTCGCCCTGCTCGTGCCGGACCGTCCCGCCCTCGCCGTGGTGCTGCGCCGGCTGGTGGCGCAGGGCGTGCGGCTCGGCGCCTCCGACCATCTGGTGAGCGAGGCGCTCTATCTCGACGACCCCGACGGCAACGGCATCGAAATCTATCGCGACCGGCCGGAGAGCGACTGGCGCTGGGACAAGGCGACGGTGGAGATGGCGACGCACCCGCTCGACCTGCGCAACCTGCTCGCCGATGTGCCCGAAGGCGTGCCGCTCGACGCTCCCATGCCGGCGGGCACACGTGTCGGCCATGTGCATCTTCAGGTCGGCGAGCTGGCGCGCGCCCGGCATTTCTATGTCGATGGGCTGGGCTTCGCCATCACGACGGAGCGCTATCCCGGCGCGCTGTTCGTCAGCGCCGGCGGCTATCACCACCATCTCGGCCTGAACATCTGGCACAGCCGCAATGGCGGGGCGGCCCCCGCCAACAGCGTCGGCCTCGTCGAGTATGAGGTCGTGCTGCCCGACGCCGCCGCCGTGGACGCCGTGCGCGCACGCCTGACGGCGGCGGGCGAGACGGTGACGGCGCGCCCGCACGGCTTTGCCGTCACCGACCCCTGGGGCACGCGGGCCGTGATCCGCCCCGCCGGCTGAGCCCGGCCCGCCGCGCGACACATCACCGACGCGCGGCGATGGATCAGAAGATTTCATGCTGGCGCCTCCCGCCCGGCGGCGCCAGCACGGGGGAAATGCGCTAAAGCCTCGGCGGGCCACCCGCTCCCACCCGGGCCCGCTGATGTTCCGCCGCCTGTTCGACGCGCCCTATCTGCTGCTCACGCTCGTCCCGCTGTTCTGGGCGGGCAATATCGTGATGGGGCGGCATGTCGCCGGCCATGTGCCGCCGGCGAGCCTCGCCTGGCTGCGCTGGGCGCTGGCGGTGCTGATTCTGCTGCCCTTCGCCTGGCGCTCGATGCGGGCGGACTGGCCGCTGCTGCGCCGGCACTGGAAGCTGGTCGGCCTGCTCGCGCTTACCGGCATCACCCTGTTCAACACCATGCAGTACCACGCGCTGGAATTCACCCCGGCGCTGAACGCCTTGCTGCTGCAATCGACCGGGCCGCTGCTCATCGCCTTCTGGTCTTTGCTGCTCAATGGCGAGCGGCTGTCGCGCGGGCAGGCAGCGGGCATCTTCCTGTCGCTGATGGGCGTGCTTACCATCATCTGCCGGGGCGATCCGCATGTGCTGATGGACATCGCCTTCAACCGGGGCGATCTTTGGCTGATCGCGGCAATGGTGCTTTATGGGCTCTATTCCTCGCTGCTGGCGCGCCGGCCGGCCTTTTCCGCGCTGGGCTTTCTCGGCATCAGCCTCAGCCTCGGCCTCCTCATGCTCACGCCGCTTTTCCTGGCGGAGCGGATCATGGGCCCGCCGCTGACCTTCGACGCCAAGGCGCTGACCGCTATTGTCTATGTCGCGCTGTTTCCCTCGCTGCTGGCCTATCTGTTCTTCAACCGCGCGGTGCAGCTGGTGGGGCCGAACCGCGCCGCGCCGTTCTTCCACCTCATGCCGGTGTTCGGCTCGGCGCTGGCCATCGTCTTTCTCGGCGAGCGGCCGCATCTCTACCATGCCGCCGGCTATGCGCTGGTGCTGTCCGGCGTCGTCATCGCCACCCGATGGGCGCCGAAAACCGGCCGCCCGGCCGCCTCAGCCGAGCTCGAAGCTGGTGACGCCATAAACCGGCTCCAGCGTCGCCGGCCGGAGTGAGCCCCGGTACATCCGCGCCGTCTCGAATACGGGGCTGAGCCCGTGCCGGCGGGCCAGCGCCAGCGCCGGCGCGTTCGGCTCCGGCACGTCGAGCACGATGGAATCGCTCCCCGCCGCCGCCCGCAGCGCGCGGAACAGGCTGTCCGCCACCTCGGGATCCTCCGCGACCAGCGGCCCGATCTTCCACCCCGTCCGCGCCGGACGCACCACGCCCCAGCCGGCAAGGCGCCCCTCGCGCAGCACCGCCCGGCCGACATGGCCCGGTGCGGTGATCCACGCCTTGAGAAAAGCGGCACGGGGCGCGGGAAAGACCTGGGCATCGCTGGCCTCGATCGCCGCGAACGGCACCTGCGCCAGATCCACCGTCTCTCCCGCCTCACCCGCCTCCGGCGCACCCGTGAAGCGGATGTTGCGATGGGCAAGGGCGAAACCTTGGCTGGCGTAGTTGGCCTGCTGCGCCACCACCCCGTCGAGGCCGATGGTGCGCCCCCCGGCATGGGCGAGGCCCGCCTGCCAGAGGCGCAAGCCTATGCCCCGCCCGCGCAGGTCCGGCCGCACGATGTAGAAGCCGAGAAAGGCGAAGTGCGTATCGTAATTCACCACCGAGATCACCGCCGCCGGGACGCCGTCCAGTTCGGCGACGAGAAAGCCGGCGGGATCGACCGTAGCGAAGCAGCCGGCGTCGCTGAGACCGGGATTCCAGCCTTCCGCCGCCGCCCATTCCACCGCCAGCCCGATTTCCGCCCTGTTAAGCGCGCGAATGCTAGGTTCCGCCGGCATTCACTCCTCCTCCGCCCCCGGGAGACGACAATGATCATCAAGGAAATCGGCATCGGCATCACGGTGATGATGCTTGTCATGCTGGTTCATCTGATGGCGACCTATGTCCTGCTCGACTGGGCGGACGCCTATGACAACATGTTCAAGCGTCATCCCCGGCTGCGGCTGCTCGCGGCGCTCACCGTCGCCAATATCGTGCTGCTCGTCGCCCATCTCATCGAGGTCGGCCTGTGGGCCGTGGTCTATGCCGCGCAGGGCATCGTCGAGGATCACAACGACGCCTATTACTCGGCCTTCGTCAATTACACCGCGCTGGGCTTCGGTGAGTCCACGCAGGACGCGGCGACCCGGCTGATCGACCCGATGACGGCGGGCAGCGGCATCATGATGTTCGGCTGGAGCACCGCCCTGCTGTTCCTCGTCATCCAGCAGCATCTGCAGGAGGTGCGTCGTCCGCCACGCCGGCGGCCGCCGCATCATGACGAGGAGGCTCATGTGCCCGAGACACAGGAAGCGACCGGCGCCGCCCCCTCGCCCAAGGTCACATCATAGAGGTCGGCGCTGTTGCCCTTGGTCCACCAGATATATTTGCCGCCGGCATAGCGCGCGCCGGAGGCGGCGATCACATTGGCTGCCACCACGAATTCGCCCTTGAAGGAGAGGCTGGCCAGCGCCACCGGCGGGGCGTTGACATACTGCGCCGACACACGGCCGAAGGCGCCGCAGTCATAAGCGACGTGGAGCGTCTCCGCTTTCACTCCCTTCGGCAGGGGGAGGACGATCTGGTCCGCCAGCGCCGGGCCGCCGAGCACGGCAAGGATGGGAAGGGCGAGCCGAACGGCAGGGCGGGTCATAGGCTTTACTCCGAGAGCGGGGACGGCTTGTGATGGGCGTGCCAGTGCCGGGCGATGTCGATCCGGCGCGGCACCCACACGCGGTCATGTCGGGCGATGTGGTCGAGAAAGCGCTGCAGCGCCAGGAACCGCCCCGGCCTTCCGGCGAGCCGGCAGTGTAGCCCTATGCTCATCATCTTCGGCGCCTCCGCCCCTTCCGCATAGAGCACGTCGAAACTGTCGCGCAGATAGGCGAAGAACGGCTCGCCATGGTCGAAGCCGGCGGGAATGGCAAAGCGCATGTCATTGGCGTCGAGCGTATAGGGAATGGAGAGGTGCGGCCCGCGCGGCCCCTCCACCCAGAACGGCAGTTCGTCGGAATAGATATCGGAATCATAGAGAAAGCCGCCCTCCTCCATGACGATGCGGCGCGTATGCTCGGACGTGCGGCCGGTGTACCAGCCGAGCGGGCGCTCGCCGGTGATTTCCGTGTGCAGGCGCAGCGCGGTGTCGAAATCGGCCTTCTCCGCCGCGTAGGAATGGTTGCGGTAGTCGATCCATTTCAGCCCGTGGCTGGCGATCTCCCATTCCGCCTCCTTCATCGCCGCGACCGCTTCCGGATTGCGCGCCAGCGCCGTGGTGACGCCATAGACCGTGACCGGCAGGCCGCGCGACGTGAACAGCCGCCACAGCCGCCAGAAGCCGGCGCGCGCGCCATATTCGTAGATCGACTCCATGTTCATGTGCCGCTGCCCCGGCCAGGGCTGGGCGCCGACGATTTCGGACAGGAACGCCTCGGAAGCGGCGTCGCCATGCAGGATGCAGTTCTCCCCGCCCTCCTCGTAATTGATGACGAACTGCACCGCGATCCGCGCCCCGCCCGGCCATTTCGGATCCGGCGGGGTGCGGCCATAGCCGATGAGGTCGCGGGGATAGGCGGAATCGATGTTGAACATGCGGGCGCGTCCGAGGGCGGCGAAGGGCGGCGCTCAGGCTAGCCGGTTCAAAGCCAGGGCGGAACCGGCACTGTCCACGCCGCAGCGCACAATTCTTGGCCGTGCCTCTCGACAAGCCGGCGCCCGGCGGTCTTCATGTCGCAACGCATTCCCCGCAACTCTTGCGCAAGGTTTCCGATGTCGCTTCCCGACCCCAGCCTGCTGCTCGCCCGCGCTCCCGTCGTTCCCGTCGTCACCGTGCCGAGCGTCGCCGCGGGCGTGAAGCTCGCGCGGGCGCTGGCCGAGGGCGGGCTGCCGCTGATCGAGGTCACGCTGCGCACCCCGGCGGCGCTGGAAGCCATCGCCGCCATCGCCGCCGAGGTGCCGGACGCCATTGTCGGCGCCGGCACGGTGACGCGGCCGGATCTCATCCAGAAATCCATCGACGCCGGCGCGCGCTTCCTCGTCAGCCCCGGCTGCCCCACCGCGCTGGCCGAGGCGCTGGCCGAAGCGCCGGTGCCGGTCATGCCCGGCTGCGCCACCGCCACCGAAGCGATGACGCTGCACGCGCTGGGTTTTCCCGTGCTCAAGCTGTTCCCGGCGGAAGCGGTGGGCGGCGTCAACCTCATCAAGTCGCTGGCCGGCCCGCTGCCGGACCTGCGCTTCTGCCCGACGGGCGGCATCAGCCCGGCCAATGTCGGCGCCTATCTCGCCCAGCCCAACATTCTCGCCGTCGGTGGCTCGTGGGTGGCGCCGAACGAGGCGGTGACGATGGGCGACTGGGAGCAGATCGTCGCCCTCGCCAAGGCCGCCGCCAAGCTGCACCGGGCGGCCTTTCCGATGTGAGCGATGCGTTCATGAAAAAGGCCCCCGGATCGCTCCGGGGGCCTCTTTGTTGAGGGGCGCGGCTCAGAACGCCAGCGGCTTGGCCTGCTTCACCGAGGGGAGCTGCTGCACCTTGGCCAGCAGCTCGGCCGGCACCGTGCCGTCCACTTCCACAAGCGCGATGGCGTCGCCGCCCTGCCGGTCGCGGCCGAGCGCGAAGGTGGCGATGTTGATGCCGGCATCGCCCAGGAGGCCGGCGAAGCGGCCGACAAAGCCCGGCTTGTCCTCATTGGTGACGTAGAGCATGGAGGGGGCGAACTCGGCGTCCACCTTGATGCCCTTGATGTCGACGATGCGCGGGCGCCCATCCGCGAACACCGTGCCGGAGATGGAACGCTCCATCTTGTCGGTAATGACGGTGAGCGTGATCAGGCTCTCATAATCGCCGGCGATCTCGCGGGTGGTCTCTTCCACCACGATGCCGCGCTCCTTGGCGATGCTCGGCGCCGAGACGACATTGATGTCCGCCAGCGCCGGGCGCAGCAGGCCGGCCACCGCCGCCGAGGTCAGCGCCTTGATCTTCAGGCTGGCCACCGCGCCGTCATAGGTGATGCGCACGGTCTGGATGTCGGTGTCGGTGAGCTGGCCGGCGAAGGAGCCGAGCTTTTCCGCGAGTTCGATGAAGGGCTTCAGCTTGGGCGCTTCTTCCGCCGTGATCGAGGGGAAGTTCACCGCGTTGGAGATGGCGCCGCGCAGCAGATAGTCGCTCATCTGCTCGGCCACCTGCAGGGCGACATTCTCCTGCGCCTCGGTGGTGGAGGCGCCGAGATGCGGGGTGCAGATGACGTTCGGCAGGCCGAAAAGCGGGTTCTCGGTCGCCGGCTCGGTGATGAACACATCGAAGGCCGCGCCCGCGACATGGCCACTCTTCAGCGCTTCCGCCAGCGCCGCCTCGTCGACCAGCCCGCCGCGCGCGCAGTTGACGATGCGCACGCCCTTCTTCGTCTTGGCGATCGCCTCGGCCGAGAGCACGTTGCGGGTCTTGTCGGTCAGCGGCGTGTGCAGGGTGATGACATCGGCGCGGGCGAGCAGGTCGTCCAGCTCCACCTTCTCGACGCCGATATCCTTGGCGCGCTCCGGCGAGAGGAAGGGGTCGAAGGCGACGACCTTCATCTTCAGCCCGATGGCGCGGTCGGCGACGATGGAGCCGATATTGCCGCAGCCGATGATGCCGAGCGTCTTGGCGGTCAGCTCCACGCCCATGAAGCGGTTCTTCTCCCACTTGCCGGCCTGGGTGGAGGCGTCGGCGGCGGGGATCTCGCGGGCCAGCGCGAACATCATGGCGATGGCGTGCTCGGCGGTGGTGATGGAATTGCCGAACGGCGTGTTCATCACAATCACGCCCTTGGCGGTCGCGGCCGGGATGTCGACATTGTCGACGCCGATGCCGGCGCGGCCGACCACCTTCAGGCGGGTGGCGTTGGCGAGGATCTTCGGCGTCACCTTGGTGGCGGAGCGGATGGCGAGGCCATCATAATTGCCGATGATCTCGGCCAGCTTGTCCTTGTCCTTGCCCAGCGCCGGCTGGAAATCGACCTCGATGCCGCGGTCTTTGAAGATCTGCACGGCGGCGGGGGAAAGCGCATCGGAAATGAGAACGCGGGGAGCCATGGGCTTCATCCTGTTCGGAAATGGGAACATCGACCCGCGCGGAGCGGGAGAGAGGAAGGCTCCCGCCGCTGGCGGGAGGGGACGACGAAGCGTTCGTCGGGCGCACATGCAAGGCGTCGAAGGCGAGACGCGGCCGGGAGAGAAAGCCCTGCGCCTTCGCCGCCTGCACGGCCCCTTCGCCGTCCCCTTGCGTCAGCGGCGGGGACCGTCGCGAAAGGGGCTCAGGCCGCCTGCTTGAGGCCGGCCTTGGCGGTGGCGAAGGCCCAGTCGAGCCAGGGCAGCAGCGCGTCGAGATCGGACGCCTCGACCGTGGCGCCCGCCCAGATGCGCAGGCCGGCCGGCGCGTCACGATAGGCGCCGATGTCATAGGCGACGCCGGCCTTTTCCAGCGCGGCCGCCAGCGCCTTGGCGAAAGCCGCCTGCGCGTCCGGCGCCAGCGCCTTCACGTCCGGGTCGGCGACGACGAGGCACACGCTGGTGTTGGAGCGGGTTTCCGGCACCGTGGCGAGGAAGTCGATCCAGGGCGTCTTGGCGACATAGTCGGCCAGCACCTTGAAATTGGCATCCGAGCGCGCCTGCAGGCCCTTGAGCCCGCCCACCGCCTTCGCCCAGTTCAGCGCGTCGATATAATCCTCGACGCAGAGCATGGACGGGGTGTTGATGGTCTCGCCCTCGAAGGTGCCTTCGATCAGCTTGCCGCCCTTGGTGAGGCGGAAGATCTTCGGCAGCGGCCAGGCCGGGACATAGCTTTCCAGCCGCTCAACCGCGCGGGGCGAGAGGATCAGCATGCCGTGCGCGGCTTCGCCGCCCAGCACCTTCTGCCAGCTATAGGTCACGACATCGAGCTTGGCCCAGTCGAGATTCTGCGCGAAGGCGGCCGAGGTGGCGTCGCAAATGGTCAGGCCCTGCCGGTCGGCGGGGATGAAGTCGCCATTCGGCACCCGCACGCCCGAGGTCGTGCCGTTCCAGGTGAAGACCACGTCATGGTCGAAATTTACCTGCGCGAGATCGGGCAGTTCGCCATACGGCGCCTTCAGGACACGGGCGTCCTTGAGCTTCAGCTGCTTGACGACATCCGTCACCCAGCCTTCGCCGAAGCTTTCCCAGGCCAGAAGATCGACCGGGCGGGCGCCGAGCAGCGACCACAGCGCCATCTCGACCGCGCCGGTATCGGACGCGGGAACGATGCCGATGCGGTAATCGGCGGGGATTTCGAGGACTTCGCGGGTGAGGTCTATGGCGAGCTTCAGCTTCGCCTTGCCGACCTTGGCACGGTGCGAGCGGCCGAGCGGAGCGTCGCTCAAAGCCTCAAGCGTCCAGCCGGGACGCTTGGCACAGGGGCCGGACGAAAAATTGGGATTGGCCGGCTTCACAGCCGGCTGCGCGGTAATCGTCATGATAGCCATCCTTCCAGATGGGTGCCCCTCGGTGGGGAGGGGTAGCCCGAGAAGGGGTCTACTCCCGGCGGGCGCGAAACGCAAGGGGCAAAGAGTCCTCGGCGTGTCCGTGTCATCGGAGGCGCGGATCGGCGGCTTCGTGCGGTCTGGGTCGCGCCGGAGCCCCCTCTCTCCTAGGCCACTTCCAACCTCAAATTACCGCTGAAGGGTATGGAACTCCGGCAGAGGGTTCGCTGTTACCTGCCCGTCACACTCTGGACGGGACGGCGATGTTCATGGACACGAACCAGGAGGACTGTACAGCATTTGGCCGATGTCGCCGCATCGGCGCCAGATAGAAAATCCCTAACCATCTGCATTCACGTGCCTCAAGACAGAAGTGCCTAGACGATGTTCGATATCATGCTGGACTACACGTTCTCTATCGCTCTTTTTATCATGGGAGCGATGTATCTACTCCACTATGCGCTCTGATGTTGCGCGCCCCATCTAGGCCCCAGCGCCGCGCCCCCGGCGAAGCGGCGCGACCTGAAGGGATCGGCCGGAAATGAGGCCGCCCCTCCCAAAACCGGCCTCCCTGTCCACATTGTGATCGCGATCGCGCCCCGTGCCTTAACGCCGTCTTAACGCGGGGCGACAAGTCTTCTGCGCTGAACCACAGACGAGAGGAGGCTTCCCCCCATGATTGGACGGACCGCCATCGCACTGAGTGTGATGTTCCTTGCCAGCACGGCTGCCATGGCCGCCAAGCCGACAGCAATGGGTGAGTACAAGGACTGGAGCACCTGGCGCTTCAACGTCGATGGCAAGCCGCAATGCTATACCATCAGCACGCCCATCGCGAAGAAACCGGAGAGCCTGACCCATGGCGATGTGACGTTCTTTGTCACCGCCCTGCCCAACACCACGCAGCGCACCGAGGTGAGTTTCCAGACCGGCTATAGCTTCGCCGCCGGCTCGCAGGTGGTCGCCAGCATTGGCGACGACAAATTCGTGATGATGACCGAGGGCAGCAGCGCCTGGCTGCGCCGGGCCGAGCGCGAGCCGGCCTTTCTGGAAGCGCTGCGCGGCGGCAGCCAGATGAGCATCAGCGCCACTTCCGCGCGCGGCAATGACACGAGCTATGTGTTCTCGCTCAACGGCGTGACCGCCGCCACCAACCGCATCCTGTCCGGCTGCCGCTGAAAGGCCGCCCCGCCGGCGGGTTGGGCCCGGCGCCCGGCCCGCCGCGCACCTCAGTCGAAGAGGTAGCGCAGGCCGAGCCGCACTTCATGCGCCGCCTGGCTGAAATCCGACAGCCCGCCGCCGAGAGCGGCGTTCTCGATGCGGACATAGCGGTAGCCGAGATCGAGCTGCCAGTTCGGCGCCAGCGTCACCGTGCCGCCCGCCATCGCCGCCCAGGCGAAGCCCCAACCCTCGCCCGCCCCAAGCCCGGACAGCGACACATGCGCCCCGCCGAGGCCGGCGCCGACATAGGGCGTCACCCCGTACCAGGTGCCGAGGTCGAGATAGGCATTGGCGAGCAGCGTGGTGGCGCTCGCTTCGCCGCTGAAGCCGCGAAAGGAGACATCCGCCGCGCTGCGATAATCGGCGGTGAGGTCGAGGCGCACGAGGTCGTTCAGCCGCAGGCCGGCGCCGACGCCGAACACGCCGGCACTATCCACCGGCGCATGGCCGGCGGCGCCGAGATCGGCCGATTCGTTGAAGACGAAGCCGATATCGCCGCGCAGATAGAAGCTGCGCGCCTCCTCGACCTGAGGCGCCCGGGCCAGCAGATCGTCGGCGTCGAGAGCGTCGAGCGCATCCGCCGCCCGCGCCGCGCCACCCGCGAGCAGAACGACACATACCGTCGCGAGCACGCTCCCGCGCACCCCTGCCCCAACCGTCTCACCCGACTTACGCATGCAACCATCCCAGACGAGCCGGGAGAGTCCCGGCGTTCTTCGACGGCTGCACTGTGCCCGCGAGTGATTAAGAGCGGCTTAACCTTAACGCTTAACCTTGATTACCTCCAGGCGAACCGAAGGTTCTGCCTCCGGCAAGCCGGAACGGCTTTGCCTCGGGCGAACCGAAGGTTCTGCCGCCCAAGCTAACGTCATCCCGGAAGGGCCGCAGGCCCTGTCCGGGATCGTTCCGGCAATCCGGCGCGCGATCCCGGCTCGTCCCCTGCGGCGCGGCCGGGATGACGGCCTTTCGGGCGACGGGCCGGCGGGGGCCTCACCCCACTCGCGCGGCGCGGGCGCTGGCTTCCAGATGCGGCACCAGCGCCGGGTCGAGCTTCAGCGCCGTCGCCAGCCGGGCGAGGAACACGCGCTCGGAGGTGGTGTCGGCGTCGATGGCGAGCAGCGCGGTCATATAGACCTCCGCCGCCTGCTCGGGCGAGGTCGCCTCGGCGGCCAGCGCCTCGGGCGAGGCCGGCGTGCCGAGTTCCTGGGTGAGGAAGCGCTCGGCTTCATCCAGCTGGGCGCCGCCGAGCTTGGCGGAAATCGCCGCGCGTTCCGCCTCGTCCACATGGCCGTCGGCCAGCGAGGCGGCGATCATGGTGCGCAGCAGCGTCACGTCGAAATGGCTGCGCTCGGCCTGCGCGGGGTGAAACGGCGACTGCGCGGGCGGCAGCTGGCTCGGCACCGGCTCGGCCGCCGTCTGCTGCGGCTTCTGGCCCTGCTGGTAGTTCTGATAGGCCTTGTAGGCGAGCGTACCGACCAAAGCGAGGCCGCCGAGCTTCACCGCATTGCCGGCCATCTTGCGCCCGCCCTTGCTGCCGAGCACCAGCGACACGAGCGCGCCGGCCGCCGCGCCGGAGGCGAGCGAACCGCCATTATTGCCGAGATAGTCCTTTGCCCGGCCCATCAGGTCACCGGCGCCGGACGAGGCCGTGCCCGCGCCGGGCGGCTGCGCGTTGGCGCTGCCGGTGACGCCGCCGCCGAGGCTGCCCGCGAGGCCGCCGAGCAGCCCGCCCAGCGGGCTCGTCTGCGCGGGCACCTGTCCCTGCGTCCCCGCCTGCGGCGTGAGGAACTGGTCGAGGAGCCGCTTGGCGTCGAAGTTCTTGAGGTCGATCATGGGATGTCCCGCTCCTGTGGCAACAGGGCAGGTAAGGATGGAATGTGGCGGACGCTAGGTAAGCTGTCCTTTCGCCCTTCAGGATCTCGTCAATTGGTGCCGTTCGCCTCGCCCAGCGCGAGCCCGGCACACGCGATCAAGGGCGGGATGGCGAAGCACCACATACCCGCGAAATAGTAGAACGCCGCCGCGAGCCCGCAGCCCAGGGCAAAACCGACGACGCTGACCGCCATGCGACGGAAGCGCGGCTTCAGGGTTTCGGCCTCGGCGCCGGCGACGCCGCGCATCACGTCGGCGAGGTCCAGCATCACCTGCGTCGTGGTCAGCGTCATCACCGTGGTGGGCGGGTAACTGGCGAGATGCATCCGCCCGACCGCGTTCTGCACGCCCATCGCCGCCACCAGCATCATGCCTGTCAGAATGGCGGCCGGGCTGTCGGCGTCGGCGAACGGGCCGAGCCGGACCGCGAAGACGCAGGCCAGCGCCAGCAACGCGATCTTCAGCGCCAGAAGCGGCCGCAGACGCGGCAGCGAGCGGGCCGCGAGGGCGACACCGATGAAGCGCGTCGCGATCACAGCCAGGCAGAACACCGGCAGCGCCAGCAGCTTGCTGAGCGCACCGGTGCTGCCGTGAACGAGCGAAGCGGCCAACGTGACGAAATTGCCGGTTACATGGGCGCTGAAAAGTCCCTGCAGAGCAAGGAAGCCGGCGGCGTCGACATAGCCGGCATTCAGGGTCAGCACGGCGGGAAGAGAAGGCTTCATCGCGAATCTCCGGGCCAATCTTCCCCAGCCTAGCCCAATTGGCTCCGGGCCGCGGCAGGCCCGGTTCAAACACGGATTGCGGCTGGGGCGCGCGGCTCACGTCGCAAGGCATGTCGCATCTCATGTCGCATACGTTCAACGCCAGCGCCGAAACAATGCTCGCCGTTTTGCGGACGGCGCGCGAGCATGCGGACAGACGACGAAAGCGGCCCCGCCCCCTCGGTTTGGCCGCCTGCGTCTCACTCTTTGCCGCGGAGGCGAATGTGCAGAAATTCTCCGGCTTCGAGCTGTTTCGCCGCGCGCTCGGCGGCCATAAGAGCTGGCAGCCGCAATGGCGCAATCCCGAGCCGAAGGCCGAATACGATGTCGTCATCGTCGGCGCCGGCGGGCATGGCCTGGCGGCCGCCTATTACCTCGCCAAGGAACACGGCATCACCAATGTCGCGGTCATCGAGCGCGGCTGGCTCGGCGGCGGCAATACCGGCCGCAACACCACCATCGTGCGCTCGAACTATCTGTTCGACGAAAGCGCCGCGCTTTACGAGCACGCGGTGAAGCTGTGGGAAGGCCTGTCGCAGGACATCAACTACAACGTCATGTATTCGGCGCGCGGCGTGCTTATGCTGGCGCACAACCACCATGACGAGATCAGCTTCAAGCGCCATGTCCATGCCAACCGGCTGAACGGCGTCGACAATGAGTGGCTGACCGCCGAGCAGGTGAAGGAATTCTGCCCGCCGCTCAACATCAAGAGCATGCGCTACCCCATCATCGGCGGCGCGCTGCAGCGGCGCGGCGGCACGGCGCGGCACGACGCGGTGGCCTGGGGCTTTGCCCGTGCCGCGGATTCGCGCGGCGTCGACATCATCCAGAACTGCGAGGTCACCGGCATCCGTCGCGGCCCGTCGGGCGCGGTGGAGGGCGTGGAAACCTCGCGCGGCTTCATCCGGGCGAAGAAGGTCGGCGTCTCCGCCGCCGGCCACACCAGCGTGGTCATGGCCATGGCCGGGCTGCGCATGCCGCTGGAAAGCTTCCCGCTGCAGGCGCTGGTGTCGGAGCCGGTCAAGCCCGCCTTCCCCACCGTGGTCATGAGCAACACCATCCACGCCTATATCTCGCAGTCCGACAAGGGCGAGATGGTCATCGGCGCCGGCACGGATGCCTACACCTCCTATTCCCAGCGCGGCGCGCTGCACATCACCGCCCACACGCTGGACGCCATCTGCGAACTGGTGCCGCAGTTCCGGCGCCTGCGCATGCTGCGCAACTGGGGCGGCATCGTCGATGTGACGCCCGACCGCTCGCCGATCATCGCCAAGACCCCGGTGCCGGGCCTCTATGTGAATTGCGGCTGGGGCACCGGCGGCTTCAAGGCGACGCCGGGCTCCGGCCATGTCTTCGCCCACACCATCGCGAAAGACGCCCCGCACGCCATCAACGCGCCGTTCACGCTGGAGCGCTTCCGCGACGGTTTCCTGATCGACGAAGCGGCCGCCGCCGCCGTCGCGCACTGAGGAGGGCAGGACATGCTCATCATCACCTGCCCCTGGTGCGGCGCCCGGCCGGAAGTCGAGTTCCGCTATGGCGGCGAGGCGCACATTGCCCGCCCCGCCGACCCTTCCGCCCTCACCGACGCGGAATGGGCCGATTTCCTCTACAACCGCACCAATCCCAAGGGCTTGCACGCCGAGCGCTGGCGCCACATCCATGGCTGCGGGCGCTATTTCAACGCGCTGCGCGACACGGTGAGCGACTTCTTCGTCACCACCTACAAGGCCGGCGAGCCGCGCCCGGATGTCGAAGGGAGCGCGCCATGAGCCGACCTCTTCTCCCTCTCCCCGCCGGGGAGAGGGTTGGGGTGAGGGGCCTTCCCTTCGCTGCCGCCGCCTTCCCCCTCACCCGCCGCTGCGCGGCGACCTCTCCCCGCCGGGGAGAGGTGGACACCGCCCGAGGGTCCTCGACATGACCAACCGCTTCCGCACCGCCTCGGGCGGGCGCATCGACCGCGCCGCGCCGCTGTCCTTCCGCTTCGACGGGCAGACCTATTCCGGCTTTGCCGGCGACACGCTGGCCTCGGCGCTCATCGCCAATGGCGTCCACCTCGTCGGCCGCTCGTTCAAATATCACCGCCCGCGCGGCTTCCTCTCCGCCGGTTCGGACGAGCCCAACGCGCTGGTCAATGTCGCCCGCGACGCCGCCCGCGCTGCGCCGAACCTGCGCGCCACGCAGGTGGAACTCTACGAGGGCCTGAAGGCGCAGAGCCAGAACCGCTGGCCCTCGCTCTCCTTCGATGCCGGCGCGATCAACGATCTCGCCGCCCCCTTCCTGCCCTCGGGCTTCTACTACAAGACCTTCATGTGGCCGGCGGGGGCGTGGAAGCGCTTCTACGAGCCGAAGATCCGTGCCATGGCCGGCCTCGGCGTCGCCCCCGATCTGCCGGACCCGGACCGCTACACCCAGAACCACGCCCATTGCGACGTGCTCGTCGTCGGCGCCGGCCCGGCCGGCCTTGCCGCCGCGCTCGCTGCCGCCGAGAGCGGGGCGAAGGTGATCCTTTGCGACGAACAGGCGGAACTCGGCGGCTCGCTGCTCTCGGAGACCACCGCCACCATCGAGGGTCAGAAGGCGACCGACTGGCTGGCGGCGACGCTCGCGAACCTCAAGGCGCGCGACAATGTCACGCTGATGCCGCGCACCACCGCCTTCGGCTATTTCCCGCACAACCACATCGCGCTGGCCGAGCGCGTCACCGAGCACCTCGCCGCCCCCGGCCCCGATCTGCCGCGCGAGCGGCTGTGGGAAGTGCGGGCGAAAGAGGTGGTCATCGCCGCCGGCGCGCTGGAACGCCCGCTGGTGTTCCCCGACAATGACCGGCCGGGCGTGCTGCTGGCGGATTCCGCCCGCACCTACGCCAATCGCTACGGCACCAAGGTCGGCGAGCGCGCGGTGATCTTCACCGCCTGCGATGCCGGCTACCGCACCGCGCTCGATCTCAAGGCCGCCGGCGTCAGCATCGCCGCCATCGCCGATCTGCGCGCGGAAGTCTCCGGCGAGCTGCCTTCCCGCGCCCTCACTGCGGGCATCGATGTGCGCCCCTCCACCGTGCTGGTCGGCACCAAAGGCCGGCTGCGCGTCGCCTCTGCCCAGCTCGCCAAGGTGACGAAGGGCACGGTCGGCCCGGCGGAAACCATTGCGTGCGACACGGTGCTGATGTCCGGCGGCTTCACGCCGAGCGTGCATCTGTTCTCGCAGTCGCGCGGCAAGCTGGTGTGGGACGGCGCCGCCGGCGCCTATCTGCCCGGCACCTCGGTGGAGCGCGAGCGTTCCGCCGGCGCCTGCCGTGGCGTGAATGGACTGCAGCGCGTGCTGGAGGACGGCTACGCCCAGGGCGAGGCGGCGGCGCTTGCCGCCCGCACCTACACCTCCCCCGCGCGTGGCGCCACGCCGGTGCCGGCCGCGCCGTCGCGGAGCATCCCCGCCAGCGCCGAGGATCTCGGCACCAGCGGCTTCATCGGCGCCACCCCGCACGGGCGCAACCTGGCCTTCACCAAGGCGTTCGTCGACTGGCAGAACGATGTCACCTCCAAGGACCTGAAGCTCGCCACCCGCGAGGGCATGCGCTCCATCGAGCATGTGAAGCGCTACACCACCACGGGCATGGCGACCGACCAGGGCAAGACCTCGAACATGAACGCCCTCGGCATCGTCTCCGAGGCGCTCGACACGCCGGTGCCGAAGATCGGGCTCACCACCTTCCGCCCGCCCTTCACCCCCACCACTTTCGGCCTGTTCGCCGGGGCGGCGCGCGGCGATGTGTTCGATCCGCTGCGCAAGACCGCCATCCATGACTGGGCCGCCGAACACGGCGCCGCCTTCGAGGATGTCGGCAACTGGAAGCGCGCGCATTACTTCCCCCGCGCGGGGGAAGACATGCACGCCGCCGTCGCGCGCGAATGCAAGGCGGTGCGCGCCAGCGTCGGCATGTTCGACGCCTCCACCCTCGGCAAGATCGAGATCGTCGGCCCCGACGCGGCCGAGTTCATGAACCGCATGTACACCAACGCCTGGGCCAAGCTGGAGCCCGGCCGGCTGCGCTACGGCGTCATGCTGCGCGAAGACGGCTTCGTCATGGATGACGGCGTCGTCGGCCGCATGGCGGCGGATCGCTTCCATGTCACCACCACCACGGGCGGCGCCCCGCGCGTGCTGGCGCATATGGAGGACTATCTCCAGACCGAATGGCCCGACCTCGACGTGTGGCTCACCTCCACGACCGAGCAATGGTCGGTCATCGCCGTGCAGGGCCCGAAGGCGCGCGAGGTCATCGCCCCGCTGATCGAGGGCATCGACCTCTCCAAGGAGGCCTTCCCGCATATGAGCGTGCGCGAGGGCACCATTCTCGGCGTGCCGACGCGGCTGTTCAGCGTCTCCTTCACCGGCGAGCTCGGCTTCGAGATCAACGTGCCCTCCACCTATGGACGGGCGGTGTGGGAAGCGGTCTATGCCGCCGGCGAGCGCTTCGGCATCACGCCCTATGGCACCGAGACCATGCATGTGCTGCGCGCCGAGAAGGGCTACATCATCGTCGGCCAGGAAACGGACGGCACGGCGACGCCGGACGATGTCAATCTCGGCTGGGCGGTGGGCAAGGCGAAGAAGGACTTCGTCGGCAAGCGCTCGCTCATCCGCGAGTCGATGTCCGCGCCGGACCGCCGCCAGCTGGTGGGCCTCAAGACCACCGACCCCAAGGTGGTGCTGGAAGAAGGCGCGCAGATCGTCGCCGACCCCTCCGCCCCCGTTCCGGTGCCGATGCTCGGCTTCGTCACCTCCTCCTATCACAGCGCCGTTCTCGGCCGTTCCATCGCGCTGGCCATGGTGAAGGGCGGGCGCGCGCGCATCGGCACGAAGCTGATGGTGCCGATGCCGACCCACGCGATCGAGGTCGAGGTGGTCGAGCCGGTGTTCTACGATCCCAAGGGAGAACGCCTCAATGGTTGAGAGCGCTGCCGTGACCGCGTCCCTCGCACCCGCCCGCCCGCTCGGCGCGCTGGCCGCCGCCTCCCGCGTCCTTCCCGCCGCGCGGCTCAGCGCGCTGGGGGACGCCGCCCGCCTGGTCTTCCGTGGCCGCGAGGCGGCGATCGGCCCGGCCGGCGAGGCCTTCGGCGTCGCCCTGCCGCGCGAGGCCTGCCGCTTCAATGCCGCGAATGGCCGCTTCGCCTTCTGGCTCGGCCCGGATGAGTGGCTGCTGCTCGCCCCCGGCGCAGAGGCCGCGCCGCTCTTCGCCGCCATCGAGGCCGCGACGGCGGGCGTGCCGCATGCGCTGGTCGATGTCTCCGCGCGCAGCGTCGGCATCGAGATCGCGGGCGACAAGGCCGCCTTCGTGCTGAACCAGGGCAACCCGCTGGACCTGTCGCTCGACGCCTTCCCGGTCGGCATGTGCACCCGCACCGTGTTCCACAAGGCGGAAATCGTGCTGGTGCGCCACGCTCCCGACGTGTTCCACATCGATGTCTGGCGCTCCTTCGCGCCCTATGTCTGGGAACTGCTGGAAGACGCCCGCCGCGAACTGGCGTGAGTTTTGCCGATCGAAGCCTGAAGTCGACACCACATGGTCAACGTCATCCCGGACGGCCGCAGGCCGATCCGGGATCGTTGCCGGGCGGAGAGCGGTCCCGGCTCTCCGCTCCGCTCCGGCCGGGATGACGAACCGGGTTAAGCGTCCATGATCAGTGCCTTCGAGCTCTTCAAGATCGGCATCGGCCCCTCCTCCTCGCACACGGTGGGGCCGATGCTGGCCGCGCTGCGCTTCACTGAGGGCCTCGCGGCCGAGGGAGTGCTGGCGCGCACCGCCCGCGTGGAGGTGGTGCTCTACGGTTCGCTCGCCTGGACCGGCAAGGGCCATGGCACTGACAAGGCCGTGATCCTCGGCCTTGCCGGCCTGCACCCGCGCAATGTCGATCCCGACCGCGCCGACCTGCTCGTCGCCGGCGTGGCGGAAGACGGTCGCCTGCCGCTCGGCGGCAGCCACAGCATCCGCTTCGAACCTGCGCGCGACATCGTGTTCGATGGCGTCTCGCCCACCCCGCAGCACCCGAACACGCTCGCCTTCCGCGCCTTCGCGGCGGATGGCGCGCCGCTGTCCGAGGCGCGCTGGTGCTCCATCGGCGGCGGCTTCGTGGTGCCGGAGGCGGAGGTCGGCCAGCCGCCGGCCGCGGATGAGGCCGCCCTGCCCTACCCGTTCCGCAATGCCCGCGAGCTGCTGGCCTATGCGGCGCGCGAGAACCTCTCCATCGCCGAGCTGGTGCTCGCCAATGAGCGCGTCCGCCGCGCGCCGGCCGAGGTGGAGGCGCGGCTCGACGGCGTGGTCGAGGCGATGATGGCCTGCATCGACCGCGGCCTTTCCACCTCGGGCGAGCTGCCCGGCGGGCTGCAGGTGAAGCGCCGGGCCAAGGCGATCCGCGACAGCCTGCTCGCCCGCAACGCCCCGACCCCGCATGAGATCATGGACTGGGTCAGCCTCTACGCCATTGCGGTGAATGAGGAAAACGCTGCCGGCGGGCGCGTCGTCACCGCCCCGACCAATGGCGCGGCCGGCGTGGTGCCGGCGACGCTGCGCTATTACCGCGACCATTGCCCCGGGGCGAACCGCGAGGGGCTGCACATCTTCCTGCTCACCGCCACCGCCATCGGCGCGCTGTTCAAGATCAACGCCTCCATCTCCGGCGCCGAGGTCGGCTGCCAGGGCGAGGTCGGCGTCGCCTGTTCCATGGCGGCGGGCGGGCTCGCCGCCGCGCTGGGCGGCACCCCGGCGCAGGTGGAAAACGCCGCCGAAATCGGCATGGAGCACCATCTCGGCATGACCTGCGACCCCATTGGCGGGCTGGTGCAGGTGCCCTGCATCGAGCGCAACGCCTTTGGTGCCATCAGCGCGGTCAACGCCGCCTCGCTGGCGCTGCATGGCGACGGCACGCATATCGTCTCGCTCGACAAGGTGATCGTCACCATGCGCGAGACCGGCCGCGACATGGCGTCGAAATACAAGGAAACCTCGCTGGGTGGCCTCGCCGTGAACCTGCCGGAATGCTGAGCCGCCCATGCCGCCGCCGAGGAAGCCTCAACCCACCGCACAGCTGGTGCGACCTGACGCCGCAAATTTGCTATGCTGGGGCGAGGAGCAGGCCATGAACCAGCAGCGTCCCCCCTCTCTGGCCATGACGAGCGCGTCCAGCACGGCGGCGCCGGTGCTGAATGTCGGCTTCATCCTGGCCGATAATTTCACCCTCTCGGCCTTCTCGCTGATGGTCGACCAGTTGCGCCTCGCCGCCGATGATGGCGACCGCTCGCGCCCCATCCTCGCGCGCTGGCAGGTGATGTCCTCGCGCCAGGAGCCGATCCGCGCCAGCTGCGGCATCACGGTGGCGCCCTCCGGCCCGCTCGCCGACCCCACGAACTTCCACTACATCATCGTCGTCGGCGGCCTGCTGCATGGCGGCCAGCAGCTGGACGAGGAGAGCATCGCCTATCTGAAGCGCGCCGCCCGTGCCGGCGTGCCGCTGGTCGGCGTCTGCACCGGCTCCTTCGTGCTCGCCCGCGCCGGGCTGATGACCGGCCGGCGCTGCTGCGTGTCCTGGTATCACTATCAGGACTTCATGGAGGAATTCCCCCACCACACCCCGGTGGCGGACCGGCTCTATGTCATCGATGGCGACCGCATCACCTGCGCCGGCGGTGGCGGCGCGGCCGATCTCGCCACCGCGCTGGTGGAGAAGTTCCTCGGCCGCTCCATCGCCCAGAAGAGCCGGCACGTGCTGCTGCTGGACCGCCAGCGCCCCGGCACCGAATCCCAGCCGCACCCGCCCATTGCCGATCTGGTGGCGGATGACCGCGTGCGCCGGGCGCTGCTGATGATGGAGCAGCACCTCGCCGACCCGCTGCCCATCGCCGACATCGCCCGCCGGCTGCAGCTCTCCACCCGCCAGCTCGAACGCCTGTTCCAGACGGTGATGGGCCAGCGCCCGGCGGAGTTCTACCGCCGGCTGCGGCTGCGCTATGCCCGCTTCCTGCTGGACACCACCGGCCGCTCGGTCACCGATATCGCGCTGGAAGCCGGCTTTTCCGACTGCGCGCATTTCTCCCGCCAGTTCAAGGCGCAGCACGGCTTCACCCCGTCTGATGCCCGCGCCCGCGCGCCCGTCGCGGTGCAGAGCGTCGCCGGCCAGCGGCTGTTCGACTGAGCGCAGGCTTATCGGATCGCCAGCCGCAGATAATCGGCGGCGACACGCAGCTGGGTGGCGCCGTCGCGGTCATTGGCGCGTGCCGTGTCGACCAGTGCCGCCTTGGCATCCACCTGCCAGCCAACCGAAGCCTGCGCCGGCAGCGTGATCTCGGCGTCGAGCGAGCCGACGGCGAGGTTCACCCTGCGCGGCGCATCGCTGAGGTCGAGACGCGCGCGCAGCGCCGCCCCGCGCAGGTCGATGCGCTCCACCGCCCCGGTGAGCGTCAGGTCACCGGCGCGCGTCTGGGTGTCGAGCGCGGCGAAGCGGCCCTCGAGCCGCGCGTCCACGGCGGCGAGCGTGATCGCCACCGACACGTCAGGCGGCAGGCTGGCGGTGAGTTCGACGGCGCAGTCGGAGGATTCGAGCAGGGACGGGCTGTGCGCCTCGACATGCAGCACCGTGCCCTCCACCCATAGGCGGCTGCCTGTGCGGCAGTCGTTGAAGAACCAGCTCGAATACCAGCGGGCGAACCAGCCGGTGCGGCGTTCGGTGAGCCGCGCCTGCGCCCCCTCACCGGGCCGGGCGGTCAGCCGCACCATGGCGGCGTCGCCCGCGATCTCCACCCTCTCAATGCCGGAAAGGTCGAGCCGCCTGTCGTCGGCGTGCGCGAGCACCCCGCCGGCCAGCAGCACGGCGAGGATGAGGAACAGCGTTTTCATGGCGGGCACATCCGTTTGGTTGGTGAGCCACCGTCCTCGCCCGTTCCCGTGTTGCTCGCGACCCGGATCGCGTTTCAGGTCGACCTGATGCGCGATCCGGGTCAGAACCGTGCGGTTGTCGCCGCCGCTCCACCCCCGTCGCCTCCATGATCTTCGTTCCGCTGCCCTTCGTCGTCGCGCTGATCCTCCTCCTGCTGGCGCTCCGCCTCGTGCGCGGCGCGGAGGGCGGGCGCCCGCACGCGCTGTTTCTCGCCCTCATCCTCGCCTATGCCGTCCAGTCGGTGCTGGTCGGCCTGCGCTGGGGCTATGACATCCGCGCCGTGCAGCCCTTCCAGGCGCTGCTGGCCAGCTTCATCGCGCCGCTGGCCTATGCCGCCTTCCGCAGCCTTGCCGAGGATGACGCGCAGCGTCCGGCACGCCTGTGGCCGCACCTCCTGCTGCCGCCGCTCACCGTGGCGGCGCTGTTTCTCTGGCAGCCCGCACCCATCGGCCCGGTGATCGTCACGCTGTTTCTCGCCTATGGCGGCGCGCTGGGCTGGCTCGCCCGAAGAGGCCCGGACGGGCTGATCGGCGCCCGTCTCGACGGCACGCTGCGTTCCTATCGCGCGCTGGTGCTCACGGCCGCCGCGCTCATCGGCTCGGCGCTGACGGATATGCTGATCTCGCTGGACCTCGACGTGAGCGGCGGACGCTACACGCCGGCGATGATCGCCAGCTTCAACATGCTGGCGCTGCTGGTGCTGGGCGCCGCCGCCGCCGCCGCCGATTCCGCCGCCCCCGACCGCGAGGCGCCGCCCGCACCCCTCGCCGCACCGGACGAAGCGGCGGCAAACCCGGACCAGAAGCGGACCGCGCCGGAGGGCACCCCGTCCGACGAATCGGCGCAAGACGCCGCCATCCTCGCCGCCCTCGGCACGCTGATGGCCGAACGCCGGCTCTACACCGAGATCGACCTCGATCTCGGCCGCCTCGCCCGCCGGCTCGCCCTTCCCGCGCGGCGGCTGTCGCAGGCGATCAACCGCACCCACGGCATCAGCGTCTCGCACTATGTGAACGACCTGCGCGTGGCGGAGGCGCAGCGCCTTCTCGCCGGCACCGATCTGCCGGTGACGCGGGTGATGCTGGACGCCGGCTTCCTCACCAAGTCCAACTTCAACCGCGAATTCCGCCGCGTCACCGGCACCAGCCCGACGGCGTGGCGGCGCGAACGCGCGCCGTCCTAAGGCGCGGGGTCACCCGCGCGCCAGTAGCGGGGCAGAGCGTCGCCGACCACCGGCTGAGAGACTGCAGGCGCACAGAGTGTTTTCGAGGGAAGTGGGCACCGGTTCGCGTGAAGAAAACGCGCTAAATCAACGAATTAAATCCCCGTCTCGGTCCGGCTGGCATTGCCCTTCATCAGGATCGGCCCGGTCGGCCGCCCGGTGGGCGAACCGCCTTCGGGTTCCAGCGTCACCTCATAGAGCTGTTCCGCCGCCGGGGCCGGCAGGCCCGCGACATTCAGCTCGACATTGCGCAGCGCCTCCAAGAGGCCGACCGACACCGGGCCGCGCTCGCGGTCCCACAGCGTCCATACCTGCAGCGACTTGCCCTCCGGCGCCTTCAGCGCGCTCAGCGCCAGCAGCTCGGTGCGCCCGTCGCGGAAGGCGTTGACCACCGCCGCCGGCTGGCTCTGGTCGGAGAGCAGCACCGCCACCAGTACCGGCGTCTGCGCCGCCTGCCGCGCCAGATGGGCGACACCGAGCGCGAGCAGCACAAGCGCGGCCGAGGCCGCCAGCCCGTAGCCGCGCCACAGGCTGAGACTCTCCCACCACGCCGCCAGCCGCGCGGGGCGGGCGGGCGCCGGGCGCGCCGCCTTCGGTGTCGGCACCGCCAGCGCCGCCTCGATGCGCGGCCACAGCGCCGGATCGGGCGTCACCGGCGCGGCGGTGGCGTCGAGTTCGGCGAGGCGCGCCCGCCACACTTCCACCTGCAGCGCCAGCGCGGCATCGCGCGCCAGCCTTTCCTCGCAGCGGCGCATTTCCTCCGCGTCGAGCAGGCCGAGCACATATTCGCTTGCCAGACGGTCGCGCTCGTCGGCGCTCATGTCATGCACTCCCGCAGGGTGAGCAGGCTGCGGCGGATCCAGGCCTTGGCGGTGCCGAGCGGCACGCCGAGCCTTCCCGCCAGCTCGCCATGGGTCAGCCCGCGCATATAGGCGAGCAGGATCGCCCGGCGCCGCAGCGGCTCCAGCCGGTCGAGGCAGCGCCGCAGCGCGCTGGCCTCGGAGAGCGCCATGACAAGCGCCTCGGCGTCGGCCGCCTCGCTGGCCGGCTCGATCGCCTCGAAATCGCCGACCGATTCCATCCGTCCCTCACCGCGCAGCGCGTTCAGCGCGGTGTTGCGCAGGATAGCGAAGGCCCAGGAGGTCGCCTTGCCCCGAGCGGGATCAAAGCTGTCGGCCTTGTCCCAGATGCGCAGAAAGGTGTCGTGCACCACCTCGTCGGCGAGATCACGCCGGCGCAGCATGCGCAGCGCGACGCCGGTCATCTTTGGCGCCAGCCGGTCATAGAGACGATTCAGTCCGGCACGCTCGCCGCGCGCGCAGGCGCGCAACGCCTCGGCAAGGTCGTCTTCGGCGGCGGCCTCAAGCATGGGCAGCAGGGTCGTCATCGGGCGGCTCCCGCAAGGTAAGGCCTGATACTCTTACGCCCCGTCCTCGGTTTCGGATGCAGCGAGAAGAGATTTTTTCACAGGTCGCTGCATCCGCCGGCGATTCCCGCGTGTAGCCGCTCCGTCCCAGCCGACACAGGTTCGGCGCGAAACGGAGTTCGCCACCATGAAAAGCTCGATGATCGCCCTCACCTTCAGCGCCGTCACCGGCCTCGCCCTTGCCACCACCGGCGCGCAGGCGCAATCCGTCGCCGCCCTGCTGGACGGCAACATGATCGCTATCGTGGACGTGAAGGCCGCCAAGGCGGGCACGCCGGTGAAAGTCACCGGCGACGGCAAGCTCGTCGGCATTGATGTGCGCCCGGCCGACGGCATGCTTTACGGCCTGTTCGCCGACGGCACGGTGGTCACCATCGATCCCGCCAGCGGCAAGGCGATGAAGAAGTCCACGCTTTCCACCATGCTCCCGGCCGGCACCATGGCCACGGTCGACTTCAACCCGGTGGCCGACCGGCTGCGGGTCATCGGCAGCGACGGCACCAATCTTCGCGCCAATGTCGACGACGGCAAGGTGACGACGGACGGCGTGCTGAAATACGCCGAGGGCGACATGCACAAGGGCAAGGCCGCGAAGGTTGTCGCCGGCGCCTATACCAATTCGGTGAAGGGCGCGAAGGAGACCGCGCTCTACGACATCGACGCCACCGCCGGCACGCTGGTCAAGCAGGCCCCGCCCAATGACGGCGTGCTCAATTCCGTCGGCAAGCTCGGCGTCACCGGCGACAGCTACGCCTTCGACATCGTCACGACGGCGGCCGGCGCCAATGAGGGCTGGCTGATGGCGGGCGACACGCTCTATGCGGTCGATCTTGCTACCGGCAAGGCCACCGCGGTGGGCAAGATCGCCGGCGTCGCGGGCAAGGTGCACGACATCGCCATCCTGCCGGCGATGTGAGCCTTCCACGCTCCTGTCACGCCACGGAGAGGGCGGCGCGGCGACGCGCCGCCCTTTCTGCGTGGCGGCGCGGTGGAATGTCGCGTCCAGCAAATTGTCTGTCGCGTCGGTGAAAGTCGGCGGCGCACTTGTGTCGAACAATTCCAGACGACAAGCGGGCCGCACCCGCGCGAGGGAGAACAGACGATGCTCGATTCCACCGCCACCCCGCTCAAAGCGCTGCTGCGCCGCCGCAAGCCGGGCTACAGCCTGGAAGCGCCGTTCTACACCAGCCCCGAGATCTTCGCGGCGGACCTCGACATCATCTTCGGCCATCACTGGCTCTTCGTCGGCGTCGACCCCGACATTCCCGAGCCGGGCGACGCCATGACTCTGAACATCGGCCAGACCAGCATCGTGCTGGTGCGCGACGATGATGGCGAGGTGCGCGCCTTCCACAATGTCTGCCGCCACCGCGGCGCGCCGATCGTCCACGACTACAAGACCACGGTGGGCAATCTCGTCTGCCGCTACCATTCCTGGACTTATGGCCTCGACGGCAAGCTGCTCGCCGCCTCGCATATGGGCGAGGGCTTCGACGCCTCCTGCCATGGGCTGAAGCCGGTGCATGTGCGCTCGCTGGAAGGGCTGCTCTTCGTCTGCCTCGCCGACGAACCGCCGGCGGATTTCGAGGTGATGGCGGCGAAGATGGCGCCCTATCTCGCCCCGCACGACCTGAAGAACGCCAAGGTCGCCTTCGAGAAGGACATCATCGAGCCCGGCAACTGGAAGCTCACCATGGAGAACAACCGCGAGTGCTATCACTGCGCGGGCAACCATCCCGAGCTGACCGTGCCGCTCTTCGCCTATGGCTTCGGCTTCGCGCCGGAAGAGCTCGACGAGCATGAGCGCAAGGAAGCCGAGGATTACGACAAGCTGCTCAAGGACAGCCACAAGGAATGGGAAAGCTGCGGCTTCCCTTCCACGCTGATGGAGCATCTCGACGACATGGCCACCGGCTTCCGCACCGAGCGCCTGCCGCTCGCCGGCGCCGGCGAGAGCCACACCCACAGCACCGAAGCCGCGTGCAAGAAGCTGCTCGGCAAGATCAACGACCCCAAGCACGGGGCGCTGCATTTCTGGACCCAGCCCAACAGCTGGCACCACTTCATGTCCGACCACGCCGTGGTGTTCTCGGTGCTGCCGCTCGACGCCGAGCGCTCGCTACTGCGCACCAAATGGCTGGTGCACAAGGACGCGGTCGAGGGTGTCGACTACACGATCGAGAACCTCACCGGCGTGTGGGACGCCACCAACGACCAGGATTCGGAACTGGTCGGCTATTGCCAGACCGGCGCGCGCAGCCCGGCCTATGAGCCCGGCCCCTATTCGCCGCACACCGAGATGCTCGTGGACAAGTTCTGCAACTGGTACGTCAACCGGATGAGCGAACATCTGGGACGGTGAGGCGGCCAGACGCCTGAACGTCCTCTCATCCTCTCCCCATTGGGGAGAGGTGGCCCGCGAAGCGGGCCGGTGAGGGGTTGCGCGACGGCCCAAGCACAGCCCTCTCACCCCACCCCTCTCCCCGTCGGGGAGAGGGCGCATGGCTGATCCACCGGGACAGTCGCTCATAATCGGAACCCGCCCCCATGCACGCGCCCACCCCCACCGTCTCGCCCGAACCCGCCGCCCCGCGCCTCGCCGGCGCCCTCAAGGCGTGGAACCCGGAGGCGGATGACGCGCTCACCGTCCTCGCCATCCGCGACGAGACGGCGGATGTGAAGACCTTCGTGCTGGCGCCGAAGGAGCCGTGCCAGTTCCACTACCAGCCCGGCCAGTTCCTCACGCTGGAGCTGGAGATCGGCGGCGAGACCATCAATCGCTGCTACACCATCGCCTCCGCCCCCACCCGCCCGCACACGCTCGCCATCACGGTGAAGCGCGTGCCCGGCGGGCCGGTGTCGAACTGGCTGCACGACCATGTCCGCGTCGGCTCCACGCTGCGCGCGGTCGGGCCGATGGGCGAGTTTTCCTGCTTCATCGAGGGCAAGGCCGCGCCGGCGCCGAAATATCTGTTCTTGTCGGGCGGCAGCGGCATCACCCCGCTCATGTCGATGGCCCGCACCTTCCACGACCTCGCCGAGCCGCGCGACATCGTCTTCGTCCACGCCGCCCGCTCGCCCGCCGACATCATCTTCCGCGACGAGCTGGAACTGATGGCGCGCAACCAGCCCGGCGTGTTCCGCTTCGCCCCGGTCTGCGAGGCCGACAGCCCGCGCGCCCCGTGGCACGGCCTGCGCGGCCGGGTGAGCCTTGGCGTGCTCGAACATGTCGCGCCCGATTTTCGCGAGCGCGAAGTCTTCGTCTGCGGCCCGGCGCCGTTCATGAAGGCAGTGCGGGAGATGCTGAAGAGCGCGGGCTTCGACATGGCCCGCCACCATGAGGAGAGCTTCGACTTCGCCGAACTCGCCAGGGCCGAACCCGAGGTGGCGGCGGAGGTGGTTTCGGCCGAACTGCTGCAGGCGGTGCCGGAGGCGCTGGAAGCGCCTGTCGTCACCTATACGGTGGAGTTCGCCAAGCAGAAGCGCAGCATCGAGTGCCGCTCGGACATGTTCGTGCTGGACGCCGCCCGCCGCGCCGGGGTGCGCCTCCCCTCCTCCTGCTCGAAGGGGCTGTGCGGCACCTGCAAGTCGAAGCTCATCGAGGGCACGGTCGAGATGAAGCATGGCGGCGGCATTCGCCAGCGCGAAATCGATGCGGGCATGGCGCTGCTGTGCTGTTCCAAGCCGACCAGCAATCTGGTGGTGGACCGCTGAGCGGTTGCCGCCCGCACCGGACAGTAAAGCGTCATCCCGGAAGGGCCGCAGGCCCTGTCCGGGATCGCCATGCAGCTAGGGGGAACAATCCCGGCTCACCGCCTTCGGCACCGACCGGGATGACGCTTATTGAGGAAGCGGCTCAACCGGCGTTTCAGCGCCAGAGATCGAGCGCGCCGTTCACCGCCTGCTTCATGCCGTCATAGGCGCGGCTGGTGCCCTCCACCGTGCGGTCGACGATCTCGGTGGCGGTGGGAATGGGCGGCAGGCCGAGGAAGCCTTCCTTCTTCTCGCTCTCGCGGGCGACCACCGGGGCCGGCGGCAGCACGCCCGGTTCGGCGGCGGCGAGATCGAGCGGCCGACCGACCGAGGCGGGTGCGGCGGAAGGGGCCGGAGCGGCCGGAGCGGCGCTGCCAGCCACCGGGGCGGGCGCGGGCGCGTTTCGCACCATCGGGTCGCGGCTGTCGCAGCGCGCGCCGCACTGGTCGAAACGCTCCACGCCCGCCGGCAGGTCGGCGACGGTGATGTCGCTGGAAAGCGGCGCGGCGCCGGCATGGGTCGTGCGCGTCGCGGCAGACGTCGCAGCAGGCTTGGCGGTCTTCTGCGGCGGCTTGTAGACCGCGCCGGGCTCGATGGCGCGGATCATGGTGGGAATGTCGAGCTGGTCGCCCTTCTCGGTCGGCTCCTCGCTCATGTCGAGCGGCACCGCCACCAGCCGGGCCAGCGTCTTCACGCTCTCCTGCGCCTGCTGCGCGCCGGCCTGTTCCGCTTTGCCACGCGCATAGCCGCTGCCTTCGGCGACCACATAGGTGCCGGCGGCAACCGCGAGCGCGAAGCCCACCGGCAGCATGAGGCGGCCGGTCAGCGAAGACTGGAAGCTGGAGCGCGAGCGCAGGAAAGAGCGCATGGACGGAATCCCCTTTTATCTCGGCGCATTTCCGCCTGCGTTGGCGACCATTTTGCGGCATGATTGGTGCCAGTCGGTGACGAAGCGGGGGTAATCCTGCGCGCCCATTTCCCAACATGATCGCCGCGCAACCTTCGGCAAACTTTCCGGGTGCCCTCACGTGCTCGATCCCGCCTCGCTGACCCGCATCGGCTTCCTCACTTTGCCGAACCATTCGATGATCGCCTGCGCCAACGCGCTGGAAGCGCTGCGCATGGCCAATTATGTCGCGGAGGGGGAGCTTTATTCCTGGCGCATCGTCACACCGGACGGCACGCCCGCCACCGCCAGCAACGGCCTCACCCTCTCCCCAACGGTGGCGCTGGCGGAAGCCGGCCCGCTCGATCTTTTGCTGGTGTGCGGCGGCATCGATGTGCGCCACGCCGCCACCCCAGCGGTGGCCGACATGCTGCGCCGGCTCGGCCGGCGCGGGGTGGCGCTCGGCGCGCTGTGCACCGGCAGCTTCGTGCTCGCGGAGGCGGGGCTGCTCGATTTCTATCGCTGTGCCGTGCATTGGGAGAACCTGCCGGCCATTCGCGAGGAATTCCCGCAGATCGATTTCGTCGAGGAAGCCTTCGTCATCGACCGCGACCGGCTGACCTGCACCGGCGGCATCGCCCCCTTGGAAATGATGCTCACCCTGATCGAGGCCAAGGCCGGCCGGACGCTGGCCGACAAGGTGTCGGAACAGTTCATCGTCGACCGCGCCCCGCGCCGGGCGGAGAAGGTGGTGGCCCGCCCGCGCCCGCTGCTGCCCGACCCGACGCTCGCCCGCGCGGTGCGGTTGATGGAGGCCGCCATCGAGCAACCGCTCGGCGTTTCCGGCATCGCCAACCGGCTCGGCGTCTCCGCCCGCCAGCTGGAACGGCTGTTCCAGCGCCATCTCGGCGTCACCCCGGCGGCCTATCAGCTGCGGCTGCGGCTGGAGCGGGCGCGCGAATTGCTGCGCCTCTCGCCGCTGCCGGTCACTGATGTCGGGCTCGCCTGCGGCTTCCAGTCGGCGGCGCATTTCTCCACCGCCTATGCCCGGCATTTCGGCCGCCCACCCAGCCGCGAGCGGCGCGGCGCCGCCCCCGCGCCGGCCCGGGCGTGAGGATCCGGCGTCGTCCGCACTGGCGCGGCACGGCGCGTGGTATTAATTGTGCAGGGTGACTGCCTTTTCAGCGGCGCCTCAAACGCGCCGCGCCCCGAGACTGCGCCGATGAATGCGCCCGTGAACCCGAACGGCTATCGCAGGCTGGCCGCCCGCTACAGCGACCTGACCTCCGGCATGCTGGCGCCCGAGCGCACGCCGCTTGCCGATGCCTGGCTCGGCCTGCCCATGACCTTCGTCGCCGGCGCCACCAATGCCGGCGGGCTGCTGGCGGTGGGGCAATACACCTCGCACATGTCGGGCATCATCTCCTCCGCCGCCGACCATGCGGTGCTCGGCGCGATGGACCTCGTGCTGGGCGGCATGGGCGCGCTCATCGCCTTCGTGCTCGGCGCGGCCACCTCGGCGGTGCTGGTCAATTGGGGCCGGCTGCATGTCGCCGGCCGCGAATACGCGCTGCCGCTGACGCTGGAGGCGCTGCTGCTGCTGGCCTTCGCCCTCATCGGCCCGTTCACCCGCCAGCACGCCCTCATGCTCGGCCTCGCCGTGGCAGTGCTGTGCTTCATCATGGGGTTGCAGAACGCCACCGTCACCAAGATGTCGGGCGCCAAGATCCGCACCACCCACATGACCGGCATCGTCACCGATATCGGCATCGAACTCGGCAAACTGTTCTATTCCAACCGGCGCCGGCGCGGCACCGGCCTGCCGCTGGTGCTGGCGGACCGGGAAAAGCTGAAGCTGCTCAGCTATTTCCTCACCGCCTTCTTCGTCGGCGGCGTGGTCGGCGCGGTGGGCTTCAACCAGGTCGGCTTCGTCTTCGCCGTGCCGCTGGCGCTGCTGGTTCTGGCGCTCGCCGGCCCCTCGGCGCTGCGCATCCTGCTGCGCTGAACGGCTCGGTCGCAACGCTACCGGCGCGATGGCGCAAATCTTCTGTCCGGCATAGGCGCATGCGACCTATCGTGCCAGCGTCGGGTTTAGAATGCGTCGGCGAAGGAGCGCGCCCACCATCATGATCGCCAATGCCGAGGCACTTCTCAAACCCTTGACCATCAAGGGCCTCACCATCCGCAACCGGGTGATGTCGACCTCGCACGCGCCGGGCTACGGCAAGGACGGCAAGCCGCAGGAGCGCTATCAGCTCTACCACATGGAAAAGGCCAAGGGCGGCATCGGGCTGACCATGTTCGGCGGCTCCTCGTCGGTCGCCATCGACAGCCCCGCCGCGCCGTGGAACCAGATTTCCGTCACCGACGACAGCGTCATCCCCTATTTCCAGCAATTCGCCGAGCGCGTGCACGCTCACGGCGCCAAGCTGATGATCCAGCTTACCCATATGGGCCGGCGCACCAAGTGGGACACGGAGAACTGGCTGCCGACCATTTCCGCCTCGGTGCGGCGCGAGCCGGCCTCGCGCACCGTGCCGCGCGCCATGGACAAACACGACATACGCCGCGTGGTGAAGGCCTTTGCCGACGCCGCCCGCCGCTGCAAGGAGGGCGGGCTGGACGGCTGCGAGATCTCCGCCGCCCATGGCCATCTCGTCGACCAGTTCTGGAGCCCCTCGGTCAACCAGCGCACGGATGAGTATGGCGGCAGCCTGGAAAACCGCATGCGCTTCGGCAAAGAAGTGCTCACCGCCATGCGCGAGGCCACCGGCGACGACTATGTCATCGGCATGCGCATGTCCGGCGACGAGATGATCGCCGACGGCCTCAGCCATGAGGACTGCGTCGCCATCGCGGCGGAATATGCCCGCCTCGGCCTTGTCGACTTCCTCAACATCGTCGGCGGCCAGGCACGGGACGAGATGTCCCACGCCGTCTCGCTGCCCAACATGTCCTTCCCCGTCGCGCCCTTCCTCTACCTGCCGAGCGCCATCAAGCGCGAGGTGGAGGTGCCGATCTTCCACGCCCAGCGCGTGACGGATCTGGCCACCGGCGCCCGCGCCGTCGCCGAGGGTCATGTTGACATGATCGCCATGACCCGCGCCCACATCGCCGACCCGCATCTCGTCAAGAAGCTGATGGAAGGCCGCGACGACGACATCCGCCAATGCGTCGGCGCCGGCTATTGCATCGACCGCATCTATGTCGGCGGCGACGCGCTGTGCCTGCAGAACGCGGCGACGGGGCGCGAGGCGACCATGCCGCACGTCATCCCGAAGGCGGAGGTGACGCGCAAGGTGGTGGTGGTCGGTGCCGGCCCGGCCGGGCTGGAGGCCGCCCGCGTCTGCGCCGAGCGCGGCCACAGCGTGGTGCTGTTCGAGAAGGAGCCGGTGGTCGGCGGCCAGATCAACATCGCCGCGAAAGCCACCTGGCGCGAGGCGCTGTCGGGCATTCCGCGCTGGCTCTATGCGCAGGTGCAGAAGAAGGGCGTCGACATCCGCCTCGGCCGCGCCGCCACGCCGGAAGACATCGCCGCCGAGGCGCCGGATGCGGTGATCATGGCCACCGGCGGCGTGCCCAATCTCGGCCATGCCAAGGGGCACGAGCACGCCGTCTCCACCTGGGACATTCTCACCGGCCGCATCGAGCCCACCGGCTCGGTGCTGCTGTTCGACGAGATCGGCGGCCACAACGCCGCCTCCACCGCCGAGGTGCTGGCGAAGAAGGGCTGCCTCGTTGAGATGGTGACGCATGACGTGCAGATCGCGCAGGAGATCGGCACCACCAACAAGCCCGTGCATCTGCGCGAACTCTACAAGCTCGGCGTGGTCATGACCCCGAATACCGAGCTGATCGAGATCTACCCCGAAGGCAACCGCCTCATCGCCGCTTTGCGCAACACCATGACCGATGCGGAAGAGGAGCGCGTGGTCGACCGCGTCGTGGTCGATTACGGCACGCTGCCCGTTGACGGCCTGTTCGAGGCGCTGCGCGGCGCGTCCATCAATGATGGCGAGACCGACCTCGACGCGCTCATTTCCGGCCGCGCCCCGCGCTGGACCGGCCAGCCGGGCTTTGCGCTCTACCGCGTCGGCGATGCCTGGACCGGGCGCAATATCCACGCCGCGCTCTATGATTCGCTCCGGCTCTGCAAGGATCTGTGAGGCGATGATCGCCGCGAGGGAAACGCCCAAGGAACGTCATCCCGGACGGCCATCTGGCCAATCCGGAATCGTGCGCAGAACTGGCACGCGGTCCCGGCTCTCCCCCCTGCGGGCTTCGGCCGGGATGACGGAGGCGGCGGACCTCCAACGCCATTCCGGCTCGCATGCCGTCATGGCCGGCCCCCTCACCCCACCCTCTCCCCCACGGGGAGAGGGCTTACGCCCCGGCCCCCTCACCCAACCCTCTCCCCCATGGGGAGAGGGCTTGCCCCTTCCCCCTCACCCAACCTTCTCCCCCGTGGGGAGAGGGCTTGCACGCCGCCGCTGCTTTTCCGCGCCTCATCCGTTGGTGGCTGCTCTTCACCTCTCCCCGTCGGGGAGAGGTCGGCCCGCAGGGCCGGGTGAGGGGCCGTGCCGCCCCCGCGAGGCCCGGCCATGACGGACGTCGCGCTTCTCCTCTCACTCACCGTCCTCGCCATGGTGGTGATCGCCGGCGCCCTCGCCGCCCGCCGCGCGCGGGCGTGGCGCATCGGCCGGGCGGCGCGGGTGGACTGGGTGGCGGGCCTCCTCGCCCTGCCGAAACGCTACCTCGTCGATGTCCACCATGTGGTGGGGCGCGATCCCTATGCCGCGCGCATGCACGCGCTGGCCGCCGGCGGGCTGCTGGCCGGCTCAGGCCTCGCGCTCATCGGCCTCCTCCCGGCGCTCGGCGACAACAGGCTGTTCTGGTGGCTCACCGCGCTTGCCTTCGCCGCCGCCTTCACCGGCGGGGCGATGGTCGGGCGGCGGCGCTACCCGACAAAGCCGGCGCGGCTTTCCGGCGGACGGTTCCAGGTTCTGCCCTTCCTGCTCGCCGCCTATAGCGGCGGCGGCTTCCTCGTCGCGCTCGACGCCTCGCTCGGCGGGGCGCTGCGCCCGCTCGGCCTGCTCGGCCTCGCCTTCGCGGCCATCGGCGGCATCGGTCTCGCGCTTCAGATCGACCGCGGCCCGATGCGCCACGCCTTTGCCGGCGCCGCCCATCTCGTCGCCCATCCCCGCCCCGGCCGCTTCACGGGCGAGCGCGCCACTGCGCTGGCCCCGCTCGACCTTGACGCCCCGCGCCTCGGCGTGGCGATGCCGGAGGATTTTGCCTTCAACCGGCTGATCGGTTTTGACGCCTGCATCCAGTGCGGCCGCTGCGAAGTGGCCTGCCCGGCCTTCGCCGCCGGCCAGCCGCTGAACCCCAAGCGCCTCATCCAGGACCTCGCCGCCAGCCTGCAGCCCGGCGGCACCAACGCCGCTTACGCCGGCAGCCCCTATCCGAACGCCCGCCCCGTCGCCGGCATCGGTGGCCCCGGCCTGCCGATCGTCGGCGAAGCGGCGATGATCCACCCGGACACGCTGTGGTCCTGCACCACCTGCCGCGCCTGCGTCGAGGAATGCCCGATGATGATCGAGCATGTCGATGCCATCGTCGACCTGCGCCGCTTCCAGACGCTGGAACGTGGCGCGCTGCCGGCCAAGGCCGCCGCGCCGCTGATGGAGCTGCGCTATGCCGACGAGCCCGGCGGGCGCCCGCTCAACGGCCGCACCGATTTCGCCGCCGGCCTCACCCTGCCGCTGATGGCGCAAAAGGGCGAGGCGGAAATCCTGCTCTGGCTCGGCGAAGGCGCCTATGATCTGCGCTATGGCCGCACGCTGCGGGCGCTGGTGACCCTGCTGCAAAAGGCCGGCGTCGATTTCGCCGTGCTCGGCGAGGAGGAGCGCGATTGCGGCGACCTCGCCCGCCGGCTGGGCGACGAGGCCGGCTTCCAGCGCCTCGCCGGCGCGAATATCGAGACGCTGACGCGCTACCGCTTCCGCCGCATTCTCACCGCCGATCCGCACGCGCTGCACGCGCTGCGCAACGAATACCGCGCCTTTGGTGGCACCTATGAGGTGGTCCACCACACCCAGTTCCTCGACGAACTGGCCGCCACCGGCCGGCTCGACCTCGGCGCGCTGGATCAGGCGCGCGTCACCTATCACGACCCCTGCTATCTCGGCCGCTACAATGGCGAGGTGGACGCCCCGCGCCGCCTGCTCGACCGGCTGGGCATCGAGCGGCGGGAGATGGAGCGTTCCGGCAAGCGCTCCATGTGCTGCGGCGGTGGCGGCGGCGCCCCGGTGGCCGACATCGAGGGCGAACGCCGCATCCCAGATATCCGCATGGGCCAGGCGGCCGCCACCGGCGCCGGCATCGTCGCCGTAGCCTGCCCGCAATGCTCCGCCATGCTGGAAGGCGTCACCGGCGAGCGCCCGGCGGTGCATGACATCGCCGAGCTGGTGCTGATGGCGGTGGAAAAGGCCGCCACCGCCCCGGCCCGCGCCGCGCCGACCCACATCGCACAGGTGCCGGCATGAGCCGCGCGCGCAAGGACCCGCGCGGGGAGCGCGCCGCCCACCGCGTGCCCGGCGGCACCCGCCCGCGCTTCGATCTCGCGGCGACGCCAGCCGCCTCCGGCCGCCCACGCCGCGACCCGCGCGCGGAGGAACGGCTCGCCCTCGTGCCCGGCACGCTGCGCCGGCGGCTCGACCGCAGCCAGCGCGCGCCGGTTCCCGGCCTCACAGTCGCCGCCGCCCCGGTGGAGATGGAGGCCGCGCCGCGCCGTGTGGTCATCGCCGAGCCCGCTTTTCTCGTCGCCGTGGTGCCGGATGCGCCGGGCGGGCGGCTTTCCGCCCATGACCGGCAGCTTTTCGGCGCCGCCCGCCTGCTGGCCGATGCCGGCGGCGGGGCGGTGCTGGCGCTGGTCGACGCGCTTAGCGAGGAACTCGGCGCCGCCGGTGCCGACCGCGTGCTGGCGCTGCCGGTTTCCGGCTACGACCCGGAGGCGAAGGCGGCGGCGCTCAACGCCGCGCTCGCCGCGCTCGATCTGCGCCATGTGCTGTTCGCGGAAAGCGCGGAGGGCGGCGACCTCGCCCGCCGGCTGGCCGCGCTTTCGGGCGAGGCCTTCTTCGCCGGGGCGGAAAGCCTCAGCCCCAAGGCCGTCACCCGTGCCGCGCGCGGGCGGCGGGTGGAACAGCGCAGTGCGCCGACGCGGCTGATGACGCTGGCCGCCGATGCGCTCGCCCCGCATGCGGGCAGCCTGCACGAGGCACTGCCGCTGGAATTCGCCTTCCCGACGACGACGGGCGGCGCCCTCTTGTCCGCTGAGTTCATTCCCGCCGACCCGGCCAAGGTGTCGCTGGCGGAAGCCGATTTCGTCGTCTCGGCGGGCAATGGCGTGAGCGATCTCGCCACCTTCCGCGCGCTGGTGGCGGCGCTTGGCGGCACGCCCGGCGCCAGCCGCATGCTGTGCGATGCCGGGCTGATGCCGCGCGCCGCGCAGGTCGGCGCCTCCGGCACGGTGCTGGAGGCACGCGGATATTTCGCCCTCGGCATTGCCGGCGCGCCGCAGCATCTGCAGGGCGTCGCGCGCTGCGAGCATGTGATCGCCGTCAACACCGATCTCCACGCCGCGATGATCGAACGCGCCGGCCTCGCCATCGTCGCGGACGCGCAGAAGGTGATGCCGGCGCTGCTGGCGCTGCTCCACGCGGAGGGCGCGCCATGAAGATCGCGCTGCTGCTTTCCGCCGGCCGGCACAAGGTCTCCGGCCGCCCGGCCCCGGTGCCGGTGGAACTTCAGGCGCTGCGGCTGGCGGTGGAACTCGCCGGCGCGAATGGCGGCACCGTCACGGGCCTGCATGCCGGGCCGGAGCTCGGCCCGCTCACCGATGCGCTCGGCCATGGGCTCGGCCATCTCGTGCATCTGCGCACACATGCCGAGGCCGATCTCACGGCCGCGCTCATCGCGGCGCTGGAGGCCGGCGGCTACGATCTCATCCTCGCCGGCCGCAGCGGCCAAGGGGGCGAGGATTCCGGGCTGCTGCCCTACACGCTGGCGCGCGCGCTTCATCGCCCCATCCTCGCCGATGCCGCCGCGCTGACCCCGGGAGCCGAGGCTGGCACGCTCAGCGTCGAGCAGGCGCTGGGGCGCGGCGCACGGCGGCGGCTCGTGGTGCGGCTGCCGGCGCTGGTCACCGTCCACCCGGCCGCGCCCGGGCCGCTGCCCTTCGCCTTCACCGGCGTGCGACGCGGCCATGTCGAGACGCAGGAAATCGCCGCCCCCGCTTCCGCCCCGCGCGCGGTGGACGAGCGGCCCTATCGCCCGCGTCCGAAACTTATCGCCAAGGCGGCGGCGGGCGCTTCCGCCGCCGAACGGCTGAAGGCGGCGACGGTGGCGGCGAGCGGTGGCGGCAAGCTGCTGGTCGACCCGGCGCCGGAGGACGCGGCGCGGGAGATTCTCGCGCATCTGCGCGCGCTCGGCCTCATCGCCGGGCGCTAAAGCCGGCCTCTGTCAGCGGCCTGTCAGCCGCAACCGGCCTATTTTGCCGGGCAGTGCCGCGCCTTTTCCCATGCATTTGCCACGAAGAGACGCTAACAACCTACCGCTTCCCGGGGGCCCGGCGACGCACGCGCGAGAGGGAACCGATCATGCCAGAAACACGCGAGACCGCCGGCACACGCCCCGCACCTGCCGTAACGGCAGTAGGCCGCACGGCGCGCCGCGCCGGCTGAGCGGCCATTGCCGGGCCGCCCGCGTCTTCCCGTGATTTCTCGCTGACACAGACAGACCAACCATGTCCGATCCGAACGAACCTTCGCGCGCCAGGGCCTCCTTCTTCGCGCGCGCGCCGCTGACCACGGCCATCCTCGCCACCGCGGCGCTTTCGGTCCTGTTCTATCTGTTCCCGCAGATCGACCTGACCGTCGCCGGGCTGTTCCATGAGCCGGGCAAGAGCTTCCCCGCCGCCCAGATGCCACTGCTGCAGGATTTCCGCACCTTCGGCTCCAACATCTCGCTGGCGCTGCCGCTGCTGCTGCTCATCGGCGTGGTGCTGAAACTGTCCTTCCCGGCGAAGACGAGCCTGGTGCCGCCGCGTATGGCGCTGTTCTTCGTCTCTCTCTATCTGCTCGGCCCCGCCCTTCTGGTGAACGGCATCCTGAAGCCCTATTGGGGCCGTCCCCGGCCGATGAACACGGATCATTTCGGCGGCCCCTGGCCGTTTCAGGGCCCGTGGGTGATGGGGCCCTCGGGCCTCGGCAACCACTCCTTCTCCTCCGGCGAGGGGGCGTTCATCGCCTGCCTGCTGCCGCTGGTCCTGTTCGTCCCGCGCGAATGGCGCTGGCAGGTCGGCACGCTGCTCGGGATTTTCGTCGCCGCGGTCGGGCTCAGCCGCGTCGCCTTTGGCGGGCATTATCTCTCCGATGTGGTGATCTCTATCGGGCTGATGGTGATCCTGGCCGCAGTGCTTCATCACCTCATCTTCGTGCGCTACCGCGACAGCCTGTCCGACGCGGCGCTGGAGACGCGGCTGACCGCGCTCGGCTTTCGCATGGCCGCGCAGCGCGCCGCGCTGCGCCACTGGGTGCGCCGCACGCTCGCGACCTCCTATCGCAGCGCCCGCAATCTGCGCCGGGCCGAGCGGGCGCTCCATCCCGGCGCCGCCGCGCGCGCTGCCGCCATGGACGGGCCGACCGGCAGTGTCGGCGCGCCCACCGGCACCACCCCGCCCTGAGCGCCTTTAACGCTGCGCGCTCTGCCAGTTCGGCGCGGCATAGACCGGCGCGTTGGAGGGCGCGAGCAGCGACTTGCCGAGAATATGGTCCGCCGCCTTCTCCGCCATCATGATGGTCGGCGCGTTCAGGTTCGCATTGGTGATCGAGGGCATGGCGGAGGAATCCACCACCCGCAGCCCCTCGACCCCGATCACCCGCATCTGCGGGTCGAGCACGGCCAGCGGATCGGAGGGCGATCCCATGCGGCAGGTGCAGGAAGGGTGATAGGCGCTCTCCACCTTCTCGCGCACGAAGGCGTCGATGGCTTCGTCGCTCGTCACATCAGCCCCCGGCTGGATTTCCCGCCCGCGATAGGGGGCGAAGGCCGGCTGCGCGAAGATTTCCCGCGTCAGCCGCACGGCTGCGCGGAACTCCACCCTGTCATCGGGATGGGTGAGGTAGTTGAAGCGGATGCGCGGCGCCGAGAACGGGTCGGGCGAGGCGAGCCGCACCCAGCCCCGGCTTTTGGAGCGCATCGGCCCGACATGGGCCTGATAGCCATGTTCGCTCGCCAGCCCCTGCCCGTCATAGGTCACGGCGAGGGGCAGGAAATGATACTGGATGTCCGGCGACGCGACACCGGGGCGTGAGCGGATGAAGCCGCAGGCCTCGAAATGGTTGGTGGCGCCGAGCCCGTCCTTCTTCAGCAGCCAGCGGGCGCCGATCAGCCCGCGCGGGATCAGCCCCATCTTGGAATAGAGGGTGATGGGCTGGGTGGAGGCCTGCTGGAAATAGATTTCCAGATGGTCCTGCAGATTTTCCCCCACGCCCGGCCGGTGCGCCACCATCTCGATGCCGAGGGGGAGCAATTCGTCGGCGCTGCCGATGCCGGAAAGCTTGAGAAGCTGCGGCGAATTGATCGAGCCGCCGGAGAGGATCACCTCGCGCGCCGCCCGCACCTCATGGCTCTGCCCGCCGCGCCACCAGCGCACGCCGATGGCCCGCCGCCCCTCGAACAAGATGCGCTCCACCCGCGCATGGGTCTCGACCTTCAGGTTCGCCCGCTTCATCGCGGGTTTGAGGTAGGCATTGGCCGCCGACCAGCGCACGCCGTCCTTGACGGTCATGTCCATGCGGCCGAAGCCTTCCTGTTGGTAGCCGTTCACGTCGTCGCTGGCGGGGTAGCCCGCCTGCTGCGCCGCCTCGATGAAGGCGCGGTACAGCGGGTTTTCCAGCGTGCCGTAGCGGGTGGCGAGCGGGCCGTCGCTGCCGCGATATTCATCCCCGCCTTCGCGCCGGCTTTCCGCCCGGCGGAAATAGGGCAGCACATCGGCATAGGACCAGCCGCGCGCGCCTTCCTCCTGCCAGCGGTCGAAATCGGCCGGCGCGCCGCGCATATAGACGAGCCCGTTGATGGAGGAGGAGCCGCCCAGCACCTTGCCGCGCGGGCAGTGCAGCCGCCGCCCGTCCAGCCCCGGCTCCGGCTCGGTCTCATACATCCAGTTGTATTTCTTCATGTTCATCGGGATGGAGAGCGCGCTCGGCATCTGGATGAACACGGAACGGTCGGAGCCGCCATATTCCAGCACGAGAACGCGGTTGCTCCCCTCCGCGCTCAGCCGGTCGGCCAGCACGCAGCCGGCCGAGCCGGCGCCGATGATCACATAATCGAACAGTTCATGCGCGGCGGCGGACATCAGTAGGGCGCCTCGACGCGGCCGAGATTGACGTAGACGCTCTTGAGCTGGGTGTAGTGCTCGATCGCCGCCTTGCCGTTTTCGCGCCCGAGGCCGGATTGCTTGGCGCCGCCAAAGGGCAGCTCGATCGGCGTGATGTTATAGGCGTTGATCCAGCAAGTGCCGGCCTGCAACTGCGCGATCACCCGGTGGCCGCGCGCGAGGTCCTTGGTGAACACGCCGGCCGCGAGACCGAAATCGGTGTCGTTGGCGCGGGCGATCACCTCGTCCTCGTCTTTGAAGGAGAGAACGGCCATGACCGGGCCGAAAATCTCCTCGCGCACGATGCTCATCGCCTCAGTGCAGCCATCGAACACAGTGGGGGCGATGAAGCAGCCCTTGCCCAGCGCGCCCGTGGTGACGCGGTGGCCGCCCGCCAGCAGGCTCGCGCCCTCGGCCTTGCCCTTCTCGATATAGCCCAGCACCTTTTCCATGTGCTCGGGCGAGATCAGCGCGCCGACCTGCGTCGCCGGGTCGAGCGGATCGCCGACCACCATCTTCGCCACCCGCTCCTTCAGCTTTTCGAGGAAGGCGGGGCGCACCTTTTCCTGCACGAAGACGCGGGTGCCGTTGGAGCACACCTCGCCGGCGGAATAGAAATTCGCCAGCAGCGCGCCGGACACCGCATCGTCGAGATCGGCGTCGTCGAACACGATGAGCGGCGATTTCCCGCCGAGTTCCAGCGTCACATATTTCAGCGTGCCGGCGGCATCCACCATCACCTTCTTGCCGGTGCCGACCTCGCCGGTGAGCGAGACCTTGGCGATGGCGGGGTGGCGGGTGAGCAGCCGGCCGGTATCGGCAAAGCCCTGCACCACGCTGAACACGCCCTCCGGCACGCCGGCCTCGGCATAGATTTCGGCGAGCTTGAGCGCGGTGAGCGGGGTGAGTTCCGCCGGCTTGAAGATCATCGCATTACCGCAGGCGAGCGCGGGAGCGGATTTCCAGCAGGCGATCTGCAGCGGATAGTTCCAGGCGCCGATGCCAGCGACGATGCCGAGCGGCTCGCGGCGGGTGTAACCGAAGGCGCTGGGGCCGAGATCGACATGCTCGCCCGAGAGGCCAGCGGCGAGGCCGGCATAATATTCCAGGCAGTCGGCGCCCGAGAGCACGTCGACCACGCTGGTTTCCTGGATCGGCTTGCCGGTGTCGAGCGTCTCCAGCCGTGCCAGTTCGTCATTGCGGGCGCGCAGCAGGGCGACCGCCCGCATGAGAATGCGCCCGCGCTCGGCCCCGGTCATCGCCGCCCAGCGCTTCTGCCCCGTGCGCGCGGCCGCCACCGCCGCCTCGACCTCGGCCTCGCCGGCAATCTCGATCTCCGCCAGCACCTCGCCGGTGGCGGGGTTGGCGGTGGTGAAGGTGGCGCCGCCATGCGGGCGGTACTGGCCGCCAATATGGTTGGCGTGCAGCTTGGGACGGCTGGTCATGGTCGCGGGTCCGTTGGTAGGGAGCGCCGGCGCGGCGGCGGCGATCTGGGCATCGACGAAAAGCGAGGCAACCTGCCGGGCGCTGACCGAGTCGGTCTCGCCGGCGGCGGAAAGGGAGGAGCGCAGCCACAGCCCGTCGATGACGGCGGCGATGGTGATGGCGAGGCGGCGCACATCCTGCGGCGCCACCAGCGCCCGCAAATCGTGGCGCAGATTGGCCAGCATGCGCGCCTGATAGATGCGCTGCACCCGGCGCAGCCGCTCGGAATGCAGCACCTGCCCCCAGAAGGCGAGCCAGACGCTGGACGTGCGCTGGTCGAACTCCTCCGGCGCCAGATTGGCGTCGATCAGCGCCTGCACCCGGCCGCGCGGCGTATCGGCGGCGGCGAGGCGCTGCGCGGTGGCGCGGTAGAGCCGCAGCGAGAGGTGACGCAGCGTCGCCTCCAGGAGCCCGTCCTTGTCGCCGAAATAATGCGCGACGAGACCGGGCGAGACGCCGGCCCGCCGCGCGATCTGCGCCAGGGTCGAGGCGTTGAAGCCGATCTCGGCGAGTGAATCGATGGTGGCGTCGATCAGCTGGCGGCGGCGCACATCCTCCGGCGCGCGGCGGCGGGTCTCTTCCTCCCCACGCGCGGGACCGGTCGGACCGGTCCGGCCGGCCGGATCGGACTCATCGTCCACCTCATCGAACCGCGCGGGAGGCTTCTGCGCCTGCGCATTCGCCCGGGCCACCGGCACCTCCTGATCGACGGAAGGGAGCTATTGAATGGCTGTACAATACATGGATCGCCCGCGCCGGCAATCCCCGGCGCGCCCGGCATGGAGTACCGCAGATAATCACGTCGCAACGCTTCTGTTGCCGTGGCGCAATTCGTCAAACGCCGCGAAAAGCGCCGTAAATTCGTCGTTTCTGGGCAAAAATTACGCGTGACAAATGGTCCGATCGCGTTTTGAATATCTGTTCAAAAGAAGCCTCCAGAGGCCGCATCCGGGCGGAGCGGGCCGGGCCCCAATGGGTACCGAGACACCCCGCCGTCCCCGACTTGTCGATTCCGGCCGTACCGGGCTTGGCGTCAGGCCACGCCGGTTCCATGATCCTGCCAGGATGCCAACGGGAACAACAAAGATGCGCATGCTCAATTTCATGGCCGCCGCCGCCCTAGGATTGGCGATCGGCCTCGCTCCCCAGCCCCGCGACGCCGCCCAGGCCGCGGAGCCAGCAGCCTGCAAGACGGTGCGTTTCGCCGATGTCGGCTGGACTGACATCACCGCCACCACCGCGCTCGCCTCCTCCATCCTGGAAGCGCTCGGCTACACTCCGAAGACACAGGTTCTCTCGGTGCCGGTGACGTATAAGTCGATGCAGACCAAGGATATCGACGTGTTCCTCGGCAACTGGATGCCGACGATGGAAGCCGATCTGAAGCCCTATCGCGACGATAAGACGGTTGAGGTGATCGGTGTCAATCTGGAAGGCGCCAAGTACACGCTGGCGGTGCCGACCTATCTCTATGACGAAGGGCTGAAGTCATTCACCGACATCGCCAAGTTCAAGGACAAGCTCGGCGGCAAGATTTACGGTATCGAGCCGGGCAATGACGGCAACCGCCTGATCCTCGACATGATCAAGGACGACAAATACGGTCTGAAGGGCTTCGATCTCGTCGAATCCAGCGAGCAGGGCATGCTGGCTCAGGTGGAGCGTGCCTCCCGCCGCAAGGAAGCCATCGTCTTCCTCGGCTGGGAACCGCACCCCATGAACGCCAAGTACAAGATGAGCTATCTCTCGGGCGGTGACGACGTGTTCGGCCCGAATTATGGCGGCGCCACCATCTATACCAACACCCGCGCCGGCTATACCAGCGAATGCCCGAATGTCGGCACGCTGATCAAGAACCTGAAATTCTCGCTCGACACCGAAAACGTCGTCATGGGCTACATCCTGCTCGACGGCATGGAACCCGCCAAGGCGGCGGACAAGTGGCTGAAGGCCAACCCGACCGTGTGGGAGCCCTGGCTCACCGGCGTCACCACCATCGACGGCAAGCCCGCCGTCCCGGCGGTGAAGGCCGCGCTGAAGCTCTGAGCGCGGCGCATCCGGCCTGGCGGCCCCTTGCCATGAGGGGCCGCCCCTTACGATCATAAGCGATGACCGTCACGCCGAGCCGCCTCGCGGCCGGGCCTTGACGGATGCTGACCGCAAGCGCCCCTGCCGGCAGGCGGCGCCCGCCCTCACTCACCCCGCCGAGGAGCGCCCATGTATGACTGGCTGACCGAGCACAAGATCCCGCTGGGAATCTGGCTCCGCGACTTCGTCGACCTGCTCACCACGCATGGTCAGGGCTTCTTCGACTTCGTGTCGCTGGTGCTGGGCGCGCTCATCGGCGGCTTCACCGCGGCGCTGCTCTGGGTGCCCCCGCTGCTTCTCATCGCCCTGTTCGGCCTCGCCGCCTGGCTCGTCCACCGCTCCATCGGACTGGTGGTGTTCATCGTCGGCTCGCTGCTGCTGGTGACCAATCTCGGCTACTGGTCGGCGACGATGGAGACGCTTTCGCTGGTCATCTGCGCCACACTGGTCTGCGTCGTCGTCGGCGTTCCCATCGGCATCGCCGCCGCGCATCGGCCCTGGCTCTACACCGCGATCCGGCCGGTGCTGGACCTGATGCAGACCATCCCGACCTTCGTCTATCTCATTCCAACCCTTGTGCTCTTCGGGCTCGGCGCGGTGCCGGGGCTGATCTCCACCGTCATCTTCTCCATCCCCGCCCCCATCCGCCTCACCCATCTCGGCATCTCCTCGGTACCGCCCGCGCTCTATGAGGCCGGCAAGGCGTTCGGCGCCACCAAGACGCAGCTTTTGTTCAAGGTGGAGCTGCCCTATGCGTTGCCCACCATCATGGCCGGCATCACCCAGTGCATCATGCTGAGCCTGTCGATGGTGGTCATCGCCGCCCTCGTCGGCGCCGACGGGTTGGGCAAGCCGGTGGTGCGGGCACTGAACTCCGTCAACATCGCCATGGGCTTCGAGGCCGGTCTCGCCATTGTCGTCCTCGCCATCGTGCTGGACCGTGTGTGCAAGCGGCCCGAGCGCCGCGCGCGAAAGGGCTGAACCATGGCCGCCGTCGAATTCCGCAACATCGACATCGTCTTCGGCGCCGACCAGAAGAGCGCCCTGAGACTGATCGACGAGGGTCGCTCGCGCGACGAGATCCTCGCCGCCACCGGTGCCGTGCTCGGCGCGGCCGGCGTCAGCCTTGCCATCGAGCGCGGCGAGATCTGCGTGCTCATGGGCCTGTCCGGCTCCGGGAAATCCACCATCCTGCGCGCCATCAACCGGCTGAACGAGGTGGCGCGCGGCGAGGTTCTCGTCGAGCACAAGGGCGCCGCCATCGATGTCGCGCGCTGCGACGAGAACACGCTGCGCGACATCCGCATGCACACCGTCTCCATGGTGTTCCAGCAATTCGGCCTGCTGCCCTGGCGCACGGTGCGCGACAATGTCGGTTTCGGGCTGGAGCTGCGCGGCGACATGAGCGCTGCCGAGCGCAACCGCATCGTCGATGAAAAGCTGGCCATGGTCGGCCTGACCAACTGGGCCGGGAAGTACACCAACGAACTCTCCGGCGGCATGCAGCAGCGCGTCGGCCTCGCCCGCGCCTTCGCCACCGATGCCGATATCCTGCTGATGGACGAGCCATTCTCCGCGCTCGACCCGCTGATCCGCGACAAGCTGCAGGACGAGTTGCTGGACCTGCAGCGGCGCATCCAGAAGACCATCGTCTTCGTCAGCCATGACCTCGACGAGGCGCTCAAACTCGGCAACAAGATCGCCATCATGGAGGGCGGGCGCATCGTGCAGGCCGGCACTGCCGAGGACATCCTGCTGCGTCCGGCCAATGCCTATGTCGCGGAATTCGTCAAGCACATGAATCCGCTCAACGTGCTGCGCGGCACGGCGGTGATGCGCCCGGCCGCGAGCCTCGCCCGTGACGGCGACGCCGTGGTGCTCGACCGCGACGGCCATGTGAAGGTGAAGGTCGATGCCGACGGGCGCCCGGTGGCGCTCGATCTCGACGGCCGCACCGGCGTTCTCGCGACCGCCGATGGCGAGGCCGGGCTGATCGACGACAAGCTGGCGCACGATGCCGACTGCATCGTCGCCCCGGTCGATCTCAAGCTGAAGGCAGCCATCGAACTCAAGCGCCACACCGATCTGCCGATCCTTCTGGTCGACAGCCTCGGCCGCCTCGCCGGCCTGTGCGACGACGACGAAATCTATCGCGGCCTGCTGCGGCGGCTGGACGGCTGACGCGTCCCCGTCCAACGTAGAAAGACGCCGTCAGGCCGCCTGACGGCGTTTCACAGACTGCAACGAAGCGCAGCCGCGGCGCGGTTCAGGCTGCCGCCAGACCCACAGCTTCCACGATGTCGCTCACCACCGCCTCGACGAGGTCGCGATCATCACCCTCGCCCATCACCCGGATCACCGGCTCGGTGCCGGAGGGACGGATCAGCAGCCGCCCATGGCTGTTGAGTTTCAACTCGGCGGCAGCGATCGCCTTCAGCACGCCGTCATTCTCCAGCGGCCGGCCGCTCTTATAGCGCACATTGCGCAAGATCTGCGGCAGCGGGTCGAAGCGGTGGCACACTTCCGACACCGGACGCTCACGGCGCTGCACCACGGCGAGCACCTGCAGCGCCGCCACCAGCCCGTCGCCGGTGGTGGAATAATCGGACAGGATGATGTGGCCGGACTGCTCGCCTCCGACATTAAAGCCATGGCTGCGCATATGCTCCAGCACATGACGGTCGCCCACGGGGGTGCGGGCGAGAGTGAGACCGCGATCGGCGAGATGGCGCTCCAGCCCGAGATTGGACATGACCGTGGCGACGATACCGTCGCGCGACAGCCGGCCGTCCTCCTGGAAGCTCTCCGCCACCACGGCCATGAGCTGGTCGCCGTCAACCAGCCGGCCCTTTTCATCGACGATCAGCACGCGGTCGGCGTCGCCATCAAGCGCGATGCCGATATCGGCGCGCACTTCCCGCACCTTGGCTGCCAGCGCCTCGGGCGCGGTCGAGCCGACATCACGGTTGATGTTGAAACCGTCGGGCTCGTCGCCAATGGTGATGACCTCGCAGCCGAGTTCCCACAGCGCCTCCGGAGCGACGCGATAGGCCGCGCCATTGGCGCAGTCGACCACGACCCGCAGCCCGTCAAAGGACTGGTTGCGCGGCAGGGTGCGCTTGGCGAATTCGATATAGCGCGCGTGCACACTCTCGATGCGCTTGGCGCGACCCATATGGGCGGGTTGGGCCAGCATGCCCCCCATCTCGCCGTTGATCAGCTCCTCGATCCGCAGCTCCAGCTCATCAGAGAGCTTGTAGCCGTCCGGCCCGAACAGTTTGATGCCGTTATCGTCAAAGGGGTTGTGGGAAGCCGAGATCATGACGCCGAGATCGGCGCGCATGGAATGGGTGAGCATGGCCACAGCCGGGGTCGGCATCGGGCCGAGCAGAAGCACATCCATGCCGACGGCGGTGAAGCCCGCGACCAGCGCGTTCTCGATCATGTAGCCGGACAGACGCGTGTCCTTGCCGATGACGACGCGGTGGCGATGCTCGCCCCGCTGGAACACCAGACCGGCCGCCATGCCGACCTTCAGCGCGAGTTCCGGTGTGATCGTCGCATTGGCGCGGCCGCGAATGCCGTCCGTGCCGAAGAACTTGCGTGCCATGCCTTGCCTCATGCGGATCGACGCCGTCCAGGCGCGCCATTGGCGCGTCGCGTTTTACTCTTGTCTATCATTGAGCCTAAAGGCAAGGGTTTCACAAAGTGTAAGCATTCATTGCGGCGCCGACCCGGCAGTCAAAGAGACGCTTGAGGCCGACGCGATCAGGATCACACGATCTTATCTCGCGGGATACTTCGCCAGCCTGCCGCACCGCGAAGTCGCCGACAAATAAAAAGGAAGGTCTGCTTGCGCAGACCTTCCCCTCAATTAACCTCTAGCCGGGGGCTCACGCCTGCGGCTGCGGCTCCATGCCGGCATCCGGGCGCGGCGGACGGTTCTTGCCGGCACTCGGCACCACGGAACCGCGCGCATTGGCGGGCTCGATAGTGGTGTCGCGCACCGGCGCATTGCCGTCGAGCAGCCCGATGATCTCATCGCCGGACAGCGTCTCATATTCCAGCAGGCCACGCGCCAGCGTCTCCAGCTGGTCCTTGCTCTCGGTCAGGATGCGCTTGGCCTCGGCATAGCCCTCATCCACCAGCCGCCGCACTTCGCTGTCGATGGTCTGCGCCGTCGCTTCCGAGACGTTCTGCTGGCGTTGCATCGACATGCCGAGGAACACCTCGTCATTGTTCTCGCCATAGGCAACCTGGCCGAGCTTCTCCGAGAAGCCCCAGCGGGTCACCATCATACGGGCGAGGCGAGTAGCCTGCTCGATGTCGGAGGCGGCGCCGGACGTCACCTTGTCATGGCCGAAGATCAGCTCCTCGGCGACACGGCCGCCCATCATGATGGCGAGGCGCGACGTCATCTGCTCATAGGACATGGAGAGCTTGTCACGCTCCGGCAGCTGCATGACCATGCCCAGCGCACGTCCGCGCGGGATGATCGTCGCCTTGTGCACCGGATCCGTCGCCGGAACCTTCAGCGCGACGATGGCATGGCCGCCCTCGTGATAGGCGGTGAGCAGCTTCTCGTCCTCGGTCATGACGAGCGAGCGGCGTTCCGCGCCCATCATCACCTTGTCCTTGGCGTCTTCGAAATCGCTCATCGTCACCATGCGCTTGTTGCGGCGCGCGGCCATGAGGGCGGCTTCGTTGCAGAGATTGGCGAGGTCCGCACCGGAAAAGCCGGGCGTGCCGCGGGCGATCACCTTGAGGTTCACATCCGGCGCCACCGGCACCTTGCGGGCATGAACCTTCAGAATCTGCTCGCGGCCGACCACGTCCGGGTTGGGGACCACGACCTGACGGTCGAAGCGGCCGGGACGCAGCAGAGCCGGATCGAGCACGTCGGGGCGGTTGGTGGCGGCGATGAGGATGATGCCCTCATTGGCCTCGAAACCATCCATCTCGACCAGCAGCTGGTTCAGCGTCTGTTCGCGCTCGTCATTGCCGCCGCCGAGGCCGGCGCCGCGATGACGGCCGACCGCGTCGATTTCGTCGATGAAGATGATGCAGGGGGCGTTCTTCTTCGCCTGCTCGAACATGTCGCGCACGCGGCTGGCGCCGACGCCGACGAACATCTCAACGAAGTCCGAGCCGGAAATGGTGAAGAACGGCACATTGGCTTCGCCGGCGATGGCGCGGGCGAGCAGCGTCTTGCCGGTGCCCGGAGGGCCGACCAGCAGCACGCCGCGCGGAATGCGGCCGCCCAGGCGCTGGAACTTCTGCGGGTCGCGCAGGAAGTCGACGATCTCGGTGAGATCGCTCTTGGCTTCGTCGATGCCCGCGACATCCTCGAAGGTGACGCGGCCATGGGCCTCGGTCAGCAGCTTGGCGCGGCTCTTGCCGAAGCCCATCGCCTTGCCGCCTGCCCCGCCCTGCATCTGCCGCGACAGGAAAATCCAGACGCCGATCAGCGCGATGAAGGGGAGCCAAGAGATCAGCAGGCTGACGAACCACGGCACATTGTCGGTCAGCGGCTTGGCGGTGATCGACACGCCCTTGCCGTAGAGACGCTGCACCAGCGAGGGATCATTGGGGGCGTAGGTCTGGAAGGTGCGCCCATCGGTGAAGGTGCCGGTGATCTCCGGACCCTGGATCACTACGTCGCGCACGCGCCCCTGATCAACATCGTTGAGCAGCTGCGAGAAGCTGACATCGTTCGTCGCCTGACGCTGCGCCGGATTCTGGAACAGCGAAAACAACGCCAGAAGAAGAAGAACGATGATCACCCAGAGGGCGAAATTCCTGATATTGGCGTTCATCATGTCCCTTTCGGCGTCGGATGTGACCGACGCACGGGCACCGCCGGCGCTGGCGGCCCTCCCTTGTCGCTCCGTAATTTAGGTGGCGGAGGGGGGATTGCCAAGATGCTGGGCAGCGGCCAGCTGCGACCATCCGCGCAAATCGGCGTCACCTCCGGGAACCGAGCGGCCGACGCTCCGGCGCCCGCGCCACGGCAACCCTGTGCCGGCTCACCCTCACCACCGCGCCAGCCAGCGTGCGCGCGCCCGTCTGCTGGTCGCCGAGACCGGCGATCCAGCCCATCAGCGCCTCCAGCTTGCCGAGTTCCACCGACCCTGTACCGACGGCCCCGATCACCCGGCCGAGAAGGCGAAGGGCGATCTCCTCGGGAAGGGCGGCGAGGCCGACGCGCGGAAAGGCGAGCGCGCCCTCCTCCCCTGGCACGGCCCCAAGCGCGGCGGCGGCGGCATCCGTCGCGGCTTCCAGCGCCGCATCGGCGCGGGCCATGCGGTGGGCAAGACGCCCGAGCGTCGCCGCATCGCCCCCTTCCGCCGCGAGAGACGGCAGCAGCGCCCGCAGCCGCACGCGGGCAAAGCGCGTGTTCACATTCGAGGGGTCCTCGGCGAACGCGATGTCGGCCGCTCGGCAAAGCGCGACCAGTTCCGCCTTCGGCCAGCCAAGCAGCGGGCGCAGCAGAGTGAGTCCGCCCAGCGGCCGCAGGACTGGAATGCCGGCGAGCCCGCTGACACCGGACCCGCGCAGCAACCGGAACAGGACGGTTTCGGCTTGATCGTCCAGCGTATGGGCGGTGGCGAGGGCGGTGGCGCCAATGGCGTGGGCGTGGGCGGTCAGGGCCTCGTAGCGCGCATGGCGCGCCGCCTCCTGCAACCGCGTCGCGGGGAGCGGCACGGCGAGGTCGAGCAGGCTGTGGGGGAGGCCCAACTGCGCCGCCAGCGCGGCCACGGCGCCGGCCTCGGAGCGCGACTCGGCCCTCAATCCGTGATCGACGGTGGCGATGTGAAGCTGCGTCGACGGCCGGCACTCTACCTGCCAACGCTTGGCCAGCAGCATCAGCGCGGTCGAATCCGGCCCGCCGGAAACGGCGAGCAGCACACGGTCGTGGACGCCGAAGGCGGCAAAGAGCGTGGCGAGTTCGGCCGCACGCGGGCCGAGCGCGAGATCGGCGGGCGCGGCGTCAGCAGCCGGCGCGCTTCTGCTCACGCTCCACCCCCTGCTTCACCGTCGCCGAGGCGCGGGGATATTTGTTGCCGACGGCATTCAGCGTCGCGCAGGCGGCGTCCTTCTCGCCGATCGCGGCGAGCGACTGCCCGAGCCGCAGCAGCGCGTCCGGCGCCTTCACCGCATTCGGGAAGTCGGTCGAGACTTTGAGGAAATTCTGCGCCGCTTCCTTATAGGACTTGCGCAGATACTGGCTCTCACCCAGCCAGTAATAGGCGTCCGGCGTGGCGCGGTCCGTGGGGTAGAGGCGGACGAACTGCTCGAAGGTCTGGCCCGCCCCCGCATAATCCTGGCGCTGGAGCGCGCCGAAGCCGGCATCGAACAGCTCGCGCGGGGTGCCGCCCGCGGCCGGCGTTCCCGCGCCGGCAGCCGCGCCAGACAGCGTGCCGAGGTCCATGGGCGCGCCCGAAGGGCCGGAGGGCGCGGTCGTGCCGAGGGGACGCGGCGCACCCGGCGCGCTCGCCTGCGACGACGGGTCGAACACATCGGCGCGACGGGCCGGGTCGGTGGCCGGCGCCGCCCCGACGGGAGCGCCCGTGCCGCCTTGCAACGCCCGTAGCTGCTGCTCAAGCTGCTGGTTACGGAACTGCAGCTGCTCGATCTGCCCGGTCATCTGCCGCAGCTGATTCTCCAGCCGGTCGATCCGCGTGACGAGGCTATCGGCCTCCTCCACCGTCTCGGCGGGCTGGTTGCCGCCGCGCACCTGCCCCGGCGGCTTGAAGAGATTGCCGAAGAAATTGTTGTCCGCCTGTGCCTGCGCCGCCTCATGGGGAAACGACGTAGCGGCGAAGGCGGCGACGAGAAGGAGGGCGGCGGGGCGGAGCGAGCGGACGGTCATCATGGCCATGCACTGGGACGGGAGGAGCGGCAGCGGAAGGCCGCGCGCTTTCCATTGGAGCATACGGGGCGGATCACGTCCAAAGTTTGACCCAGGGGCACCGCTTGGTCGATCACCAGCCCTTCAAATGCCAAACCCGGCCCGCAGGGCGAGCCGGGTCAAGACAGGTTCGGAGGCGGCGATCAGCTGCCGGCGGCGTTCAGCACCGTGACCGCGCGGCGGTTCTGCGACCAGCAGGAGATGTCGTTGCACACCGCGACCGGGCGCTCCTTGCCGTAGGAGATGGTCCGCATGCGGTTCGCTGCGACACCGCGCTGGACGAGGTAATCGCGCACGCTCTGGGCGCGGCGAGCGCCGAGGGCGATGTTGTATTCGCGCGTGCCGCGCTCGTCGGCATGGCCTTCAATGGTGAAGGTGTACTTGGCATAGTGGTTCAGCCACTGCGCCTGCTTATCCAGCGTGGCCTGCGCCTGCGGGGTGAGGCTGGTCTGGTCGCTCTCGAAGAACACGCGGTCGCCGACGGAGACGATGAATTCCTGCGGGCTGCCGGGAGGGGCCGAGCCGAGCGCCTGACCGGCGCCGTCCATCGGGTTCTTGGCACAGGCGGCCGCGAGCATCGCGAAACCGACGATGAAGGCGACGCGCGCGCCGCCCAGATGGCGCAACATACGGATCATTCCGCTGACTCCTGAATTCCCGACTGAACTGCCGACTGGCTGCTGGCGTCAATCAATGTTCTGTCGTGCTTTACAGAACCTTGCTGAATTGCGTCCATTTCGCGGCCATGCCTTAAACCGCCGCTTATGGTTAATCGTTCCCTGACAGAACCCGCTCAGGAGCGCAAGGGCGACCAGGCGGGATCGGACGCATAGCTGGGCGTCGGCACGCGCTGCTCGTTATAGCCGGTGATGTCGACCGTATAGAGCTGCGGCCCGCCTCCGCCCCCCGCGTCGCGGAAGAACATGATCACCCGGCCGTTCGGCGCGAAGGTCGGGCCTTCATTGTGGTAGCCCTCGGTCAGAATGCGCTCGCCCGAACCGTCCGGCCGCATCAGGCCGATGGCGAAGCGGCCTTGCGCCTGCTTGGTGAAGGCGATCACATCGCCGCGCGGCGACCACACCGGCGTCGAATAACGCCCGTCGCCGAAGGAGATGCGGCGCTGGTTCGAGCCATCGGGATTCATGATGTAGATCTGCGAGCCGCCGCCACGGTCGCTCTCGAAGCAGATCTGCGTGCCGTCCGGCGAATAGCACGGCGCGGTGTCGATGGCGGCCGTGTCGGTCAGCCGCGTGGTGGCCTTGGAGCGCAGGTCCATCACGAAGATGTTGGAATCCGCGCCCTGCTGCAGGCTCAGGATCACTCGCTGCCCGTCGGGGGCGAAGCGCGGCGAAAAGCTCATATTGGGGAAATTGCCGACGACTTCGCGCTGGCCGTTTTCGATGTTGAGCAGATAGACGCGCGGCTCGCCGCGGCCATAGCTCATATAGGTGATTTCCTGGCTTGTCGGCGAGAAGCGGGGCGTGAGCACCAAGTCGTCGCCGCGCGTGAGGTAGGTCACGTTGGCGCCGTCCTGGTCCATGATGGCGAGGCGCTTGATACGCTTCTCCTTCGGCCCGCTTTCATCGACGAAGACGATGCGGGTGTCGAAATAGCCCTTCTCGCCGGTCAGCCGCTCATAGATCGCGTCAGCGATGATATGGGCGACGCGGCGCCAGTTCTCCGGCTGGGTGAAATATTGCTGGCCGATCAGCTGCTGGCCGGCGAACACGTCCCACAGGCGGAATTCCGCCTTCACACGGCCGTCCGGCTGGCGGGTGATGCGGCCGGTGACAAGCGCCTGAGCGTTGATGACGCGCCAGTCCTGGAAGCGCGGCGAGGCGTCCGGATTGGTGATCTTCTCGACGAAGGCGGCGGGGTCGATGGGCGCGAACAGGCCGGAACGGCGCAGATCGGCGGAGATGATCTGCGACACACCCTTGCCGGCCTCGATGTCCTGCGGGCTGCCGCCGCCGACGAAATCGGTAATGGCGATGGGCAGTGGCTGCACCGTGCCCGAGGTGATGTCGAGGCGCACCGCCGCATTGGCCGGCGTCGAACCCAGCATTGCCCCGCCAAGTCCAGCGGCGCCTATCCCGGCACCGCCGAGCGCCGCCATGCCGACAAGGACCGACCGGCGGCCGACAAGACCGTTGGCTTCAAGGGAAAAACGCCGCGACATTCTGGGTACCTCGAAAAAAACGGGCATCAATGAAGCATGGCCGGGTTGAACCCCAGCTCCAGTTCCTTCCACGTGTCGTAACGGTCGGCACGCAGCATCGGGAACGGGTTCTGTTGATTGGCGATCTCGTACAGCGCCCGCTGCGCGGTTTCCCGCACGATCGGCGCATAGGCATTGCCGGCGCCCTGCACCTCGACCAGCTGCGGCGCCCCCACCAGCCGGCGGTCCGGGCTCAGCACGATCTTGAACACCACCGTCACCTGCGCGGCATCGACCGCGCCGGCCGGCAGCTTCCAGAACCGGGCGATATAGGCGCGCAGCGCGTCGATCTCGGTCTGTGACAGCGATGTCGCCGTCCCCTGCGACGCGCCGAGCGAGGCGGTATTGTTGATCGTGTCGCCAAGCGCCGCCATGCGCCGCGGGTCCTGCTTGTTCAGCAGGGCGGCGATCTGGTTCGGGTTGAAGTCGCGCTCGGGCGCCGGGTCCTGCGTCACCTTGGGCGGAATGTTCTTCGGCTTCTTCGGCGGCGCGGGCGGCGGCGGGGTGGCCTGCGCCTGTTCCTGCGGCTTCGGCTGGTCCTTGGGCGGCTCCGGCGGCTTGGCGGCGAGCGCCTCCGCATCCTGCGGCGGGGGCGGCGCGGGCTTGGATTCGGCCTGAGCGGCCGGGGGCTTGGGCTCGGCGGGCTTTGCCTGGGGCGGCGGAGGTGGCGGAGGCGGAGGTGCCGAAGGCTCATTGGCAGCCTTCACCTCGGGCTTCTCCGACACCTTGGCGTCAAGGTTCTCCGCCTGCTTGGGCGTGTCGGCCTTCTTCTCGACGACGGGCTTCGGGTTCTCCTTCGGCGCGTCCTTCTTGCCGGCCATCATCTTCGACATCTCGGAATCGGAGATGATGTCGATCGGCATGGATTCGGCCGGCGTCACCTCATAGGGCGAGGGTGACGCGAAGGAGACCGCCATGAAGCCGATGATGCCGACGTGAAGAACCGTCGAGGAGAGGAAGCCCGCCTTCATGCGTCAGCCCCCCTGATCGACTTCAGAGACCAGCGCCACGCGCTTGAAACCGGCACCGGAGAGCCGACCCATCACGCGCATGACCGAGCCATAGTCGAGGCTCTTGTCGGCGCGCACGAAGATGCGCTCCTCATAGCCGGCCTTGCCGATGGCCTGCAGCTTGGGCACGAGTTCATCGACCGGGATTTCGGTGTCCTGCAGGAAGATCTTGCCGTCCTTGGTGATGTTAACGATCAGCGGCGCGCTTTCCTGCGGCACCGCCTTGGCTTCGGTCTGCGGAAGGTCAAGCGGCACGCCCGTGGTGAGCATGGGCGCGGCGACCATGAAGATGATGAGCAGAACCAGCATCACGTCGACCATCGGCGTGACGTTGATTTCGGACATGACGGCACCGCCCCCGCGCCGGCGCGAACGCCGCGAGTGCCAGCCGCCTCCCGCTCCTCCTGCGGACATGCCCATTCGATCAGCCCCGTTCGTCGATCTGGCGCGACAGGATGGCGGAGAACTCGTCGGCGAAGCCCTCCAGCCGCGCCGCCTGCCGGTTCACCTGCGAAACGAACTTGTTATAGAAAATCGTCGCGGGAATGGCGGCGATGAGGCCGATTGCCGTCGCGAACAGGGCTTCGGCGATGCCCGGCGCCACCACGGCGAGGCTGGTGTTCTTCGATGCGGCGATCGACTGGAAGCTGGTCATGATGCCCCACACCGTGCCGAACAGGCCGATGAACGGGCCGGCCGAGCCGACGGTGGCCAGCACCAGCAGCCGGCTCTCCAGCCGTTCCACCTCGCGGGCGATGGTGACATTCATCACCTTGTCGAGCCGCTGGGTGAGGCCGGAAAGCGAGCGCGCACCGCCTTCATAGGAGCGCTTCCACTCCCGCATCGCCGCGACGAAGATCGCCGCCATGGCGTGGTTGGGGCGGGAGGAGAGCGAGCGATACAACTCTTCCAGGCTCTGGCCGGACCAGAAGGTGGTCTCGAAACGGTCCATCTGCCGCTTCATGCGGCCGTAGAGGATGGTCTTGTCGATGATGATCGCCCAGACCCAGATCGAGGCGAGGACGAGACCCGCCATCACCAGCTTCACAATGAAGTGTGCCTGGAGGAAAAGGCCGATCAGCGACAGGTCGGCGCTGCCCATGCCGGCGCCAGCGGGCGCGCTCATCGCACCGGGAGGGGCGGCGACGGCCTGACCGTCGACCTGCGCCGTCGGCGCGGCGGTGACCGGAGCGGGCGCGTTCTGGGCAATGGCTAGGGACGCGGGCGCCGTAAGAACCAGCATAACCGCGATTAAGAGCTTCTTCAGCGTCATCAAGCCAATCCTGCCCGCTCGTTAAAGGTCGCACCGCCGCTGTGCATCCGCTGCCGACAGCAGCGAATGCCCTGCATGGCTGCTTTAAGGGAACGCGCCCGCCATCAACCGACCGAGTCTGTCCAAACTTGGGCGATCAGGGCCGAGGCGCGTCTACAGCCGCGCGGTACAACACCGCATTAGGGTTAATACCGCGTTAGCGTTGCCGCATCGCAGCAGCGAAAAGGTGCTTTGCTACCGGGCGCGCGTCAGTCCTGCGGGGCCTGTTCCAGCGCCAGCTTCATCGCGGCGCGCAACGCATCGGGGATACGACGGGCGCGGCCTTGCGCGACGAAGGCCACTTTTACCTTGCCCTCGACCAGCAGTTCCTCTCCCCGCTTCACCTTCTGGGCGAGCGTAATGGAGGCGCCGGCGACCTCCACCGGGCTTGTGTGGACTTCCAGCACGTCGTCGATACGCGCGGGGCGGACGAACTGCAGTTCCATGGAGCGCACAACGAAGGCGAAACCCGGCGCCTCGGCCAGCGCCTCGCCGAACAATTCGCCCTGCACCACGCCGATGAGGCGCAGATGGTCGGAACGGGCGCGCTCCATGAATTTGAGGTAGTTGGCGTGATAGACGATGCCGGAGAAATCCGTGTCCTCGTAATAGACCCGCACGGGAAGCACATGCCCGCCCGGCACCAGCCGGCCGGCCAGATGCAGGAAAGGGTCGGCCTTGAGGGTTTCCGGGGAGAAGGGTGCGGCGCGCTCGTTCATGCCGCCCTCATAGACGAGAAGTGCCTGCAAAAAAAGAACCGCGCCCTTCGGATAAAGGGCGCGGTCGCAGATGGTCGAGCCGATCAGCGCTGGACATCATCCGTCGGCGCGGAAGGCGCGGCCGGGCGGTTGCGACGGTCGGCCATGAACTGGTCGAACTCGGCCTTGTCCTTGGCCTGACGCAGGCGGTCGAGGAAGGACCGGAAGTCCTTCTGTTCCTCTTCCAGCCGGCGCAGCGTCTCCTGGCGGTATTCGTCGAAGGCGCGGTTGCCGCTGGAGGGGAAACCGCCGCCGAACCGGCTGCCGAAGTTACGCACCGCTTCCGCGCCTTCTTCCTGCCAGCGGCCGAAGCCGCGCTTGCCACTACAAAACATCCGTCCACTCCCTATCGTGAAGGCCAGGACCGCAAGACCCAGAGGCCACCAGGCCATGAAGCCCAGTACCGTGAGCGCGATCCAGGCCGGCTTGCCGTAACTGTCGAGCTTCTGTGCGAGCTCCATGGGCGTACCGCTCCTGGGTAGACCCGCCGCGGGCACCATGCCCGCTCGGGTTAATGTTAATCACATTTACATAGATAGAAATCCGCCCCCCGCTTGTCAACGGGCGCGGTCCGCGGGATTGAAAAGCAAAGGACTGCTTCGATGACCGCTTTGATTCCCGACTGGACCGAGGTCGCCCCGCTCTTCGAGCCCGATGGCCGACTGCGCGACCTCTATGTGCTCGACGCCGGCCCCGAGGGCTGGCAGGCCGTGATCGACGGGCTGCGCACGCTCGACCCGCCGGCCATTTTCGAAACCGATGGCGAGCCGGCCCTTATGCCCGCTCGCATCGAAGATGTGTTTGCCGTCTGGAAGCGCGCAAGTCCCAGCCTCCGGTGGAATTCCGGCAATGTCGTGGTCAACCTTCACTTCTTCCGCAGCGACGACATTGAGTTCGACATCGACCCCGCCGATGTCTGCGAGCCGGAGGACTGGCAGGCGCTCGGCGGGTTCATGCTGTGGCTGGCTGAACGCGCGCAGCGCCCGGTGATCCTGACACCGGAAAACAAGCCCGACGATATCCTGCTGTTCTGCCGCGGCGCCGGCGCCGCCATCGAGGTCAACCTGACGGCGGAAGACTAAGCGCTCCGCCGAGTGTCGCCGTCTCGTGTTGACCGCAACCGCAAAGCGATTTTAGCTTCGCCGCTTCTGCTCTTACGTTAGGTTGGTCTCATGGACGCCCTAACTTGGCTTTCGCGTTGGTACAAAGCTCAATGCGATGGGAATTGGGAGCACGGATACGGCGTCTCTATCACGAACATCGACAACCCTGGCTGGTGGCTAAAGATCGAGCTTGCCGGAACGGACTGCGACGGCCGAACACTCGATAAGATCGAGCACAACTATGGGCATGAGACCGACTGGTGGGTCTGTTCGGTTGAGAACAACGTGTTCCACGGCTTCAGCGGCCCTCTCCACCTGCAATCGCTTATAGAGACGTTTCGAGGCTGGGCGACGAACGGCCCTCTGGCGAGATAAATGCAGCGGGCCGGCCCATCGCGCGCCTAGCTGCCCGCGCCGAGCCCCTTGAGATAGACGAGGAAAGCGGCTTCCAAGAGATCGTCCGGCGCCATGGGCAGCTTGCGGCGGGCGCCGTCGGCGCGGCCGAACAGCGAGGCGACGCCATGCGCCAGCGCCCAAGTGTGCAACGCCACCATCAGCGCGGGCGGTCGATCCCCGGCCGACATGGAAGCGACCAGCGTGTCCGCCGCCTCGCGCAGCACGCCGAAGGCCCGTTGGCCAGCCTGATCGAGCGCCGGATAAGCCTCGTTGCGCAGGCCGGATTCGAACATGGCGACATAGTCCGCCGGATGCTCGCGGGCAAAGGCGAGATAGGCGCGGCCGAGCCGTTCAAAGGCCTCCGCCGGGGTCGGCCGCCCCTCGTTCCAGCCCGCTTCCAGCGCCTTGGTGAAGCGCTCGAAACCGTCGGCTGCCACCGCCGCAAGCAGGTCGTCGCGGTCGCGGAAATGGCGGTAGGGCGCGGCCGGAGAAACGCCGGCGCGGCGCGCCGCCTCGGCGAAAGTGGCGCCAGCGGTGCCCTTTTCGCCGATCAGCTCAAGCGCCGCCTTCATCAGGGCTTCCCGAAGGTTGCCGTGATGGTAACCGCGCGATTCTCCGCCGTTCCGGGACCAGCTCATGTGAAGGGGACTTACATCACGCCAGGGGCCGCGTCGATGGCTGCGTCGATGGCCGCGCCAATGGCGCCCGCGCCTTAATCACCGCCCTCGTCGAACAGCGGCATCTGGTTGACGCTGGCCGGTGCGGCAAGGCCGAGATGCTTGAAGGCATGCGCGGTCAGCACCCGCCCGCGCGGGGTGCGCTGGAGAAAGCCCTGCTGCACCAGATAGGGCTCGATGATTTCCTCGATGGCGTCGCGCGGCTCGGACAGCGCAGCCGCGATGGTATCCACCCCCACCGGCCCGCCGCCATAATTCATCGCCACCACGGTGAGATAGCGCCGGTCCATCTGGTCGAGGCCGAGCCCGTCCACCTCCAGCGCCCGCAGCGCGTGGTCGGCGGCGGCGCGGTCGATGATCTCCTTGCCCGCCACCAGGGTGAAGTCGCGCACCCGGCGCAGCAGCCGGCCGGCGATGCGCGGCGTGCCGCGCGCGCGGCGGGCGATCTCGCGCGCGCCGTCCCGGGCGATGGGGATGCCCATCACCCGCGCGCCGCGCGTCACCACCAGTTCCAGTTCTTCGACGGTGTAGAAGTTCAGCCGGATCGGGATGCCGAAACGGTCGCGCAGCGGCGTGGTCAGAAGTCCCGAGCGCGTGGTCGCGCCGACCAGGGTGAACTTCGACAGCGAGATCTTCACCGACCGCGCCGCCGGACCCTCGCCGATGATCAGGTCGAGCTCGTAATCCTCCATGGCGGGATAGAGGATTTCCTCCACCGCCGGGTTGAGCCGGTGAATCTCGTCGATGAACAAGACGTCGCGTTCTTCGAGATTGGTCAGCAGCGCCGCGAGGTCGCCGGCCTTGGCGATGACGGGGCCGGAGGTGGAACGGAAACCGACGCCGAGTTCGCGCGCCACGATCTGCGCCAGCGTGGTCTTGCCCAGCCCCGGCGGGCCGACGAACAGCACATGGTCGAGCGCCTCGCCGCGCGCCTTGGCTGCCTTGATGAAGATGTCGAGATTGGCCCGCGCCTGCTCCTGCCCGACGAACTCCGCGAGGTTCTGCGGCCGCAGCGAGGCCTCCGCGAGGTCCTCCTCGCGCTTGTCGGGGGCGACGAGACGTTTGGCGTTCATTCCGCCCTCCCCCGGTCACGCGCGGGAAAGACGCCGCCGGCCATCAGCACGCCGGTGACGAGTGCCACCGTCGCCGCGAGAATGGGGGCCAGCCGCACCGCCCGCTGCTCGAACAGTTCGCGAAACGCGCCAAAATCATAGGACACCGCGATAACGCCGAGCGGTAGCAATGCCACCACCACTACCGCGGCAAGCACGAAGAGCGGGTGCCGCGACCGGAAGGAAAGGGCAAAGGCACAGATCCCTGCCACCACGCCGCCCGGTACCACCGCGATCGCGGCATAGTTCGCGGAGGCCGCGCTGTGCATCAGCCGCTCGATGGTGAGCACGGCGAGGATCGCCCCGCCATAGGCGAAGATCATCGCCGGAATGCGGGCCGACCACGGCCAGGGCTGGCGCTTCCCCGGCTCGCGCGCGGTGATGAAGCGCAGCATCATCGCGCCAGTTCCTTCAGGCCGAGCCGGATCAGCTTGGCGGCATCGGCGCCCTCGCCGGCCTCGCGCAGGGCGGCGGCGATGGCCGCGCTCGCCTGAAGCTGCGCATAGCCGAGATTGACCAGCGCCGAAACGGCATCCGCCACCGGGCCGGGCGCCTGCCGCTCCTCGATCTGTGCCGCGAGGCCCGCCACTGCCGGATCGACGCTGGCGAAGCCCGGCGCCTTGTCCTTCAATTCGGCGACGATCCGGGCGGCGACCTTGGGGCCGACGCCATTGGCGCGCGCCACCATCACCTTGTCACCGAGCGCCACCGCATTGGCGAGTTCGGCGGGTGAGAGGGTGGAAAGCACGTTGAGCGCCACCTTGGAGCCGACACCCTGCACATTCTGCAGCAGCAGGAACCAGCTTTTCTCCGCCGGCGTGGCGAAGCCGTAGAGCCGGATCATGTCCTCGCGCACGAAGGTTTCGATGAACAGGACCGCCGCCTCGCCGGCCTTGGGCAGCGCCTGCAGCGTGCGCCCGGAGCAGTGGACGAGATAGCCCACGCCCTGTACGTCGAGGATCACATGGTCGTCGCCATAGCTGTCGACGAGGCCCTTAAGCTTGCCGATCATCGTGCCGCCGCCTTTGCCGTGAGCTTCGGCGGCACCTTTGCCGCCATCTGCGCCTTCATCGCCGCCATGCCCCGATGCTGCGCATGCGTCACCGCCACCGCAAGCGCATCCGCCGCGTCATCGGTGGTGAAATCCGCCTGCGGCAACAAGATCTTCATCATCAGCCGAATCTGCGCCTTCTCCGCCCGGCCGGCGCCGACCACGGTCTTCTTCACCAGCAGCGCCGCATATTCCGACACTGGCACTCCCGCGAGCGCCGGGGTCAGCATCACCACGCCGCGCGCCTGGCCGAGCTTGAGCGTCGAGGCCGGGTTCACATTGACGAAGGTTTCTTCCACCGCCGCCTCATCGGGGGCATAGGCGCGCAGAACCTGCATCAGCTCGGTATGGAGACAGGCCAGCCGCTCGGCGAGCCCCCCCTCTTCCGGCGGCATCACCGTGCCGCAGGCGACGAAGCTCAGCCGCGTGCCGGCAGCCTCGATCACCCCCCAGCCGGTGCGGCGGAGGCCCGGATCGAGCCCGAGAATGCGAATCGGCGACGGCACCATGTCCTAGGGCGTAGCCGAACAAAGGACGAACGCCTAGGGGAGACGCCGCGCATCGTCGCTCAGGGTGAACGCGCTGTTAACGCGCGCGGCCTCAGCGCCCGCTGGTAATTGCGCCGCTCGCCAGCGTCACCCCCACCCCCGTAGCCACCACACCGATGATTGCCGCCGTGTCGGGGTATTCGCCCAGCACCGGCACCGCGATCACCGCCGCCAGCGCCGGCACCAATCCGGTAAAGGCGGCGGCGCGGGAGGAGCCCAGACGCTCGATGGCGATGCCGAACGCCACCAGCGCAACGACGCCGGACAGCAGCCCCTGGATGAGCAGTTGGATGAGGATTTCGCGGCCATAGCCGCTGGAGACCGCGTCGACCACACCGGGGAGGCCGTAAGGCGTGAGAATGACCGTCGACCACAGCCCGACCAACCCCACTGTTTCCGTCGCCTTCAGCCCGGTACGGCGGAAGGCCAACGTGTAGCCTGCCCACATCGTCGCGCCGGCCAGCAACAGGGCATGGCCACGCCAGGCGCCGTCCTGCGGATACAACAGGCCGCGCCCGCCAAGTGTGAGCACGCCGAGCGCGATGGCGGCAAAGCCGATCGCCCGCGCGGTGCCCAGCTTCTCGCGGAACACCAGCACCGAGATGGCGGCAACGATCAGCGGCATGGTGCCGGGCAAGAGCGGCCCTACATCGGCCGCCGGGACGAAACGCATCGCCGTCGCCACGTCGAGAAAGAAGAAGGCGCCGGCGCCAAGGAAGCAAAGCAGGAAGGGACGCAGGCCCCGCTTCGGCCACAGGCCGATGCGCCACCAGGCGGGGGCGAGCACCACCGCCGGCACGATGAAGCGCAGCCAGCCAATGGTCGCAGGGGGCAGATGCCCGTGCACGGCGTGGCGGGTGGAGACGATCCAGCCGCCCCAGATGGCGATGGCAAGAAGCGCGCAGCCGGCGCCGATCAAGCGGTCGGAAGACGACGGCACCGCCGCGCCGCCCGGCGCGGCCATGGAGACAGACGTATTCATGAGCAAAATCCCGCCGCCTAGCGGCGCAAAGAAGGGGTGCCCGGCGCGGCCGGGACGAGCGTTAGCCGAAATGTGGCGCGCGCGACCCGTCTTCGCAAACGCGTTTTGCGAATAGGCACGTTCGCGAAAACTGATGGATGGGGCCGTTCGATCGCCGATCGTGTTGACGCGACTCGGGCAGAAGACTAGCTCTACCCGCGCAGGCCCTGGCGGCGTGCGCGCTCCCCGGTTCGTTCATGGTCTTCGATCCCGCCCTGGCCTGGGCCTTCCTCACCGCGCTCATTGCCGGCGTCACGCGCGGCTTCTCGGGCTTCGGCGGAGCCCTCATCTTCGTGCCGCTGGTGAGCGCCGCCTACGGCCCGCGCGTCGCCGTGCCCTTGCTTCTGGTCATCGACACGCTGATGACGCTGCCCTTCGTCGTTCCCGCGCTGCGCGCCTGCGTCTGGCGGCAGGTCGCTCCGCTGGCGGTGGGCGCCGTGGTGGCGGTTCCGGCCGGCGTGTGGGTGCTGCAGCATACGGACCCGCTGGTGGTGCGCTGGGCACTTGCCTTTCTCGGGCTGGGACTGCTGGCGCTGCTGGCCTCGGGCTGGCGCCACACCGGCCAGCACACGCTGCCGGTGACGCTGAGCATCGGCGCGATTGCCGGCTTCTGCGGCGGCGCGGCACAGATGTCCGGGCCCGCCGTGGTGGTCTACTGGCTTGGCACCGGCCAGCCCTCCGCGCTGGTGCGGGCGAACCTGTTCGGCTTCTTCGCGCTGGTGACGCTGGCGACCGGTTCCTCCTACGCGCTCAGCGGCATGTTCACCACCGAGGTCGGGAGGCTGACCCTGTTTCTCGGGCCGGCCTATGCGCTCGGGCTCTATGCGGGCGCGCGCGCTTTTCGCGGGGCCTCCGACCGGCACTACCGCGTCGCCGCCTATTGGGTCATCGCCGCCGCCGCCCTCATCAGCCTGCCGCTGTTCGACAGTCTGATCGGGCGGTGAGCGGCGCGCCGCGGATCAGCCGCCCATCTTCGCCATGAAGGCGTCGGACAGCTCGAAATTGGCATAGACGTTCTGCACGTCGTCATTGTCGTTGAGGTTGTCGACGAGGCGGATCAGCTTTTCCGCCACTTCGTCGTCCACCGCCACCGTGTTCTGCGGCCGCCAGACCAGGCCGGACTTGCGCGGCTCGCCGAACTTGGCTTCCAGCGCCCGGGCGACTTCGTGCAGATTCTCGACCGAGCAGACGACCTCATGGCCGTGCTCGTCGGAACTCACATCGTCCGCGCCCGCCTCGATGGCGGCTTCCAGCATGTCGTCGGCCGAGGCCTTGGCCGCGTCGAACTCCACCGTGCCGATGCGGTCGAACATGAAGGAGACGGCGCCGGTTTCCGCCAGCGCCCCGCCGGACTTGGTGAAATAGGAGCGCACTTCCGAGGCGGTGCGGTTGCGGTTGTCGGTCAGCGCCTCGACGATGACAGCGACGCCGCCGGGGCCATAGCCCTCATAGCGGATCTCGTCATAATTCTCGGAGTCGCCGCCGAGCGCCTTCTTGATCGCGCGGTCGATATTATCCTTGGGCATGTTTTCCGCGCGGGCCGCCAGCACGGCGGCGCGCAGGCGCGGGTTCATCGCCGGGTCGGGCATGCCGAGCTTGGCGGCGACCGTGACTTCACGCGCCAGCTTGGAGAACAGCTTGGAACGCACCGCGTCCTGCTTGCCCTTGCGGTGCATGATATTCTTGAATTGCGAATGCCCGGCCATGGCCGCCTCCACGTCACACCGGGCGGGCCCGTGGCCCGGCCGTGTCGAATGCCTGAAAGAAAAGGTGCGCGGCTTATAGGCGAGAGGGCGGGCGCGCGTAAAGCGCCGAGCGCGTCACCTTACGCTGCCCGGCCCTCAGCGGGCCCCGCCGCCTGCCGTGTCGCCATCACATCGTAATGCGTGCCGCCGCGGGTCGGGTGGAAGTGGTCGAACCCCATGGCGCGCAGACCCGCCTCGAGATTTTCCGGGTCCGCCCATGCGACATCGACTTCGTAGAACACCGACATCACCCGGTCGGCAAAACGGCTTCGCGCCAACTCCGCGATCACCACATGCTCATGGCCCTCGGTGTCGATCTTCACGACCAATGGCAGGCCCGGGACAAGATAAGGCTCGAGGACGGCGGCGGTAGAGATCTGGATTTCCTCGACGGCCTCCGTGCCAGCGAATGTGTTGTGAAGAGAAGCCGCGCCGCTATGGCCCGGCTTCAAGCGGATGTTCACGCGCGCCTTCTCGGACGACAGGCCACAATTCAAGGCGACGATCATGCCCGCCAATCCATTGGCACGGATGTTGGCGGTGAGAAAACCGAACGTCTCGTTCACCGGCTCAAGACTAATCGCTCGTTCGCAGTAGGGATTCTGAGCAGCGATGAGGAAATAAAGCCCCTGATTTGCCCCGATATCGATGAAAATGAACGGACAATCGATTTTCTGCAGATAATTCGAGTAAAATTTTCCATAGGCTCCGTCAACACAGAACCGAAAAGTCACGTCGTTCGAATTTTCAGTCAAGAACACACCGTAGAACGATCGAACAATTTTACGGTTGAATAGTTTATTTATCTTGCGAACGACGACTCGCCTGACCCTTCGCGGCGTCTTGGCAACGAAAGACAACCACCCCTGCGTTCTGAGCACCTCCCACATACCCATGGATGCCTCCGACAAAGGAGAGGGGTGAAAGCGGCTCGACCGCTTCTCCAGCACCCTACCAGAAGTCCGGCATGGCCCCGCACAGGTTACCACCAATGCGCACCGGCGCCACGGCGGTGGCCCGCCCGGCGGTATCGATCTCCACCGCGAGCCCCGACAGCGTGCCCGGCCCGGCCGCCGGCTCGAAACGCGACGAGCCGATCTTGCGGGTGAAGCGGCGCAGCGGCTCCTCCTTGTCCATGCCGATCACCCCGTCATAGCAGCCGCACATGCCGACATCGGTCATGTAGGCGGTGCCTCCGGACAGGATGCGGTGGTCGGCGGTCGGCACGTGGGTGTGGGTGCCGATGACCAGGCTCGCCCGCCCGTCGCACCAATGGCCGAAGGCCTGCTTCTCGCTGGTGGTTTCGGCGTGGAAATCGACGATGGTCGCGTCCGCCACCAGCCCCAGCGGGGCGGCGTCGAGTTCGCGGTCGATGGCGGCGAAGGGGTCGTCGAGCGGTTCCATGAAGGCGCGGCCCATCATGTTGACCACCAGCACCTGCGCGCCATTATTCGCCTCGATCAGTGCCGCCCCGCGTCCGGGCGTGCCGACGGGATAATTGGCGGGGCGTACGAGGCGCGGCGCGCGCGCGATGAACACCAACGCCTCACGCTGGTCGAAGGCGTGGTTGCCGAGCGTGACCGCATCGGCGCCGGCCTCTAGGAACTCCTCGTAGATCGCCTCGGTGATGCCGAAGCCACCGGCCGCGTTCTCGCCGTTCACGACCACGAAATCGAGCGCCCATTGGCGGCGCAGGCGTGGCAGGTGCTCCAGCACGACCTGGCGGCCGGGACGCCCGACGACATCACCGAGGAAAAGAAGGCGCATACGTCACTCCTCGGCCGGGCGGACCACGCCAGCATCGGTGGCGATGGCGTCGAGACGCTCATCATGCGCCTCCGCCGGTACGACGGGCAATTCCTGCACCGCGAAGGCATAGCCCAGCGCCTCGACGCGCTTGGCGTGGCGCAGCAGGCTCAGCGTGCGATCATAGAAGCCGGCGCCATAGCCGAGCCGGTTGCCGCGTGCATCGAAGCCGGCGAGCGGCACCACGAGCACATCGGGCGAGACGGCGGGAGCGCCTTCGGGCGGGGCGGGAATGGCCATGCGGCCGGGACCCGCGGACGGGACGAGATCGACCCCCGCCTCCCACAGCCGGAACAGCAGCGGCTTGCCGATTTCCAGCACGATCGGCAGGGCGATGCAGGCGCCGGCCTCTCGCAGCCGACGCACCAGCGGATCGGTATCGATCTCGCCGCCAATAGACGCGAAAACGGAAACGACTTCGCCCTGCACCGCGCCGAGCCATTCCATCGCATGGGCGGCCGCCGCCTCGGCCGCCGCCGCGCGCGCGGCCGGTTCGAGCGCCGCCCGCCGGGCGAGGGCCACGGTGCGGAGGCTGGCCTTGTCGAATTGGGCGTCTGTCACAAGAGGCATGATGCAATGAGTGCGGAGCCACGATGGCCGTTGGAGGCTCGATCCCGGGAACCTACAACGTAGGTGGGCGCCGTGTGTCCAAGCCCAGGGGCAAGGTCAGGGACAGCTCCCTTTGAGATCGATAAGGCCCCGGAAATATATGCTCCTGACGAACCCCGCAGCCCCGCGTGACAAATCTAGGACGCCGCAGGGCAAATTGCCAGAGGGGGATGACGGGGGCTGAACAGCTTTCGGTGATCGGACCGCGTCACCCCGGCCAACGCGACACGTCGGGTCGGGATCGCTCGAAATGCCGCAACCGATCCCCGCTCGCCTTGCGATGGCTCGGGATGCCGGCTGAAGCCTCACGCCACGGCGAGCATGATCTTGCCGATATGGGCGCTGCTCTCCATCCGGGCATGAGCCTCGCTGGCCTTTTCCAGCGGGAAGCTCTGGTCCATGACAGGCTTGACCTTGCCGGCCTCGATCAACGGCCACACCTTCTCGACCAGCGACGCGGCGATCGCCGCCTTCTCCGCCTTGGGTCGCGAGCGCAGGGTCGAGCCCATGTGCGACAGGCGCTTGAGCATCAGCCGCATGAAGTCGATCTGCACCTTGGAGCCTTCCATGAAGGCGATCTGCACCAGCCGGGCCTGCGGCGCGGCGGCCTCGTAATTGCGGGCGATATAGGAGCCGCCCACCATGTCGAGAATGACGTTGACCCCCTTGCCGCCACTCGTCTCCTTCACCACGGCGACGAAGTCTTCCGTCTTGTAGTCGATGGCGACATCAGCGCCGAGCTGGCGGCAGACCTCGCACTTCTCGGCGCTGCCCGCAGTGGTGAACACCGTGGCCCCAAAGGCCTTGGCGAGCTGAATCGCCGTCGTGCCGATGCCGGAGGTGCCGCCATGCACGAGGAAGCGCTCGCCCGCCTTCAGCCCGGCGAGGTCGAACACATTGGTCCAGACGGTAAAGAAGGTCTCCGGCAGCGCCGCCGCCTCGACCATGGAAAGGCCCGCAGGCACCGGCAGGGCAGAGCCCTCATCCGCCAGACAATACTGGGCATAGCCGCCGCCGGAGACCAGCGCGCACACCTTGTCGCCGAGCCTCCAGCGCGTCACGCCCGCGCCGAGCGCCACCACCTCGCCGGCGATTTCGAGGCCGGGAATGTCCGGCGCGCCGGGCGGCGGCGGGTACAGCCCCTTGCGCTGCATCACATCCGGGCGATTGACGCCGGCGGCCGCCACCTTCACCAGGATTTCGCCCGCGCCGGGCACCGGCACCGGGCGCTCCACGGGAACCAGGGCTTCCGGTCCGCCCGGCGTGGGCAGGCCGATGGCGGTCATGGTGGCGGGCAGCTCGGTCACAGCGTCGTCCTCATCCTGTTCGAATGTCCCGTCCGTCCTAGGTCAAGCCGCCAGTGCTGGCAACCGCGCACGGGGACGGCTAAGTTCGTTGCATGTGCCGGACGACGAACAGGAGCAGAGCGATGGCGATCGACGATGACCTTTTCCCCTCGGCAGCACTGGCGGCGAAGCCCGCGACCCACATGGTCGGCACCGATATTTCCGCGCTCTCCGAGACCGAGATCGAGGAGCGCATCGACCAGCTCGCCGGCGAGATCGAGCGGCTGAAACGGGCGCTGGAGGCCAAGCGCGCCTCCCGCCTCGCCGCCGAGAACGTGTTCAAGCGCTGAGGCCTTAACCCCCGATTAAGGTTTCCGACCTATTACTGGCGCCGGTCCTTTTTGACCGCGAGTGGCCTCTGTCCACTCTGTTTGACGCATCCCTGTCTACCACTTTACGAGCCGCCCCCTGGGCGGCTCTTTTTTCTCCCCGCTATCCCACGCCGGTATCAGACCGAACGCGATTCCGCCGTCCCCGGCTGGACAGCGCGGCACGGCTGCGCGACAGACAGCGGTGTCAGGCGCCGCCGGGCGTCGTTGAGGGTTTCGCCGCGATGGGCAGCTTCCGCGAAGATTCGGACAGGGACGGCACCCCGGAGGCGGACCGCGCCGCGCCGGGCACGGTGGTGTCGGCGGAGATGATCCGCTTTGCCGAGCGCCGCCTCGCCTCCCCCGCCTTTTTCGTCCTGTTCCAGGAAGGCATGGCGCTGGTCGAGGAAACCGCCGCCTATCTCGACGGAGAGGGCCGCACGGCCAGTGCCGCGCTCTCGCGCGGGCGCCTTGCCGCCTATGTGCAGCAGAGCATGCGCCTGTCCACGCGGCTGATGCAGCTCGCTTCCTGGCTGCTGCTGCGCCGCGCCGTGGCGGAAGGCGAGATGGCGGAGGCGACCGCCCGTCGCGAAGCCGCCAAGATCGACATTACGGGTCCCGTGCGGGACATGGACGCGGAAGCCCTGCTGCCGGAGCCGCTGACCGATCTCATCACCCGCAGCTTCGAGCTTCAGCGGCGGATCGCGCAGCTCGACGCCGCGCTCGCCGCGCCATCGGCAGCGGATATGGCCGGCCTGCGACCGAATGTCGTCGCCGGGCAGATCGGCCGGCTGCGGCGCGCCTTCGAGCGCCGCTGACATCGCGTGCGACGCGCGGGTGTCTCCGTCAGCACCAAGGCAAACGAAAACCCTCGCGCCAGGCCGTGCCCGGCGCGAGGGTTGATGTCATTGCGTCGCGCGGCGTCCGGAAGGACGCCACTCCCCGGCCGATCAGGCCTTGAGGAAGCCCGCGAACTTCTTCTGGAACTTGGACACGCGGCCGGCGCGGTCGAGCAGCTGGCCGGAGCCGCCGGTCCAGGCCGGGTGCGAGGTCGGGTCGATATCGAGCTGGAGGACATCGCCCTCCTTGCCCCAAGTCGTCCGGGTCGTGTACTCGGTGCCGTCCGTCATCACCACCTTGACGAAGTGGTAGTCGGGATGGATGTCGCTCTTCATGGGTAGCATCCTCAGCCGCCGCAGGCCGGCCCCTCGCGGGAGCCATGCGGCGATCTACAAAACGATCCTGCCGGAAATCCGAGCGGCTCTATAACCGAGACATGCCTGTGACACAAGCCGCCTCCAAGCCTTCAAATGCCGCGTCCACCGAAGCCTCCGCGCCGGCCCTGCCGGAAAAGCCCGCCACGCGCCGCCCGCGCCTGAAACCGCTGATGGCGCTGTGGCCGCATCTCATGCGCTATCGCGGCCGGGCTGTGGCGGCACTTACCGCTCTGCTGGTCGCCGCCATCGCGACTCTGGTGGTGCCCATTGCCGTGCGGCGGATGATCGATTTCGGCTTCGACGAAAGCCATGCCGGCTTCATCGACCGCTATTTCGCGGTCATGATCGGCGTGGTGGCGGTGCTCTCGCTGGCCTCGGCGGCACGCTATTATCTTGTCATGACGCTTGGCGAGCGGATCGTCGCCGACCTGCGCTCGCAGGTCTTTGCGCATCTCCTCACTCTGGACGGCGCGTTCTATGACAGCGCCAAGTCGGGCGAGTTGATCTCGCGCCTCACCGCCGACACCACGCAGATCAAATCGACCGTCGGCGCCTCGGCCTCCATCGCGCTGCGCAACATTTTGCTGTTCATCGGCGCCACCATCATGATGGTCATCACCAGCCCCTGGTTGGCGGCGACGCTGCTGGTGGCGATTCCGGTCATCGTCGCGCTGCTGATCGGCGCCGGGCGCGGCGTGCGCAAGCGCTCGCGCGGGGCGCAGGACACGCTCGCGGAAGCCTCCGCCTATGCCGCCGAAGCCATCGGCTCGGTGCGCAGCCTGCAGGCCAACACCGCCGAGGGCGCCGCCGCGCGGCTGTTCAGCGGCGAGGTCGAGCACGCCTTCGACGCCGCCCGCAACGCTGTGCGGGCGCGCGCCTTTCTCACCGGCATCGGCATCTTCCTCGTTTTCGCCAGCGTGGTCGGCATCTTGTGGGCCGGCGCCAATGCCGTCCTCGCCGGCCAGATGAGTGCCGGCACGCTTGGCCAGTTCGTGCTCTACGCCGTGTTGGCGGCGAGCGGGCTCGGCCAGCTGGGCGAGGTGTGGGGCGAGATTTCTCAGGCCGCCGGCGCCACCGAGCGCATCGCCGAACTGCTGGCGGAAAAGCCGAAAGTGGCGCCCCCCGCCGCGCCCCTCGCCCTGCCTGAGCCGGCGCGCGGCGCCGTCGCCTTCGAGAATGTCGCCTTCGCCTACCCCGCGCGGCCGGACCTGCCGGCGCTCTCCGGCGTGAGCTTCGCGGTGAAGCCCGGCGAGCGGGTGGCGGTGGTCGGCCCCTCCGGGGCGGGCAAGAGCACGCTGTTCCAGCTGCTGCTGCGCTTCTACGATCCCGTCGCCGGCCGGGTGCTGGTCGATGGCGTCGACATCGCCGAGGCCGACCCGGAGGCGGTGCGCGCGCGCATCGCATTGGTGCCGCAGGATGTCGCCATCTTCGCCACCTCGATCCGCGAGAACATCCGCCTCGGCCGGCCCGATGCCACCGACGCGGAAGTGGAGGAGGCCGGCCGGCTGGCCCGGGCCGACGAATTCGTCGCCCGCCTGCCCGAAGGCTGGGAGACTCCGGTGGGCGAGCGCGGCGTCACGCTCTCCGGCGGCCAGCGCCAGCGCCTCGCCATCGCCCGCGCCATATTGCGGCAGGCGCCGATCCTGCTGCTGGACGAGGCCACCTCGGCACTCGACGCCGAAAGCGAGACGCTGGTGCAGCAGGCGCTGGACCTCTCGATGCAGGGTCGCACCACCCTCGTCATCGCCCACCGACTGGCGACCGTGCTCTCCGCCGACCGCATCCTCGTCATGGACGGCGGCCGCATCGTCGAGGAAGGCACCCATGCCAGCCTCGTCGGGCGCGGCGGGCTCTACGCCCGCCTCGCAGCGCTGCAATTCGGCGAGGCGACGGCTGGCGGCTGAGACTGCCGGGTCCGAGGCGCTCCCCCTCGGCCCCTTCCCCTCGGGTTTCCGGTCTCCCGCCTGAACCATCGCGCGGCTCCTGCATTGACCTCGGACACGCAGCCCGTGGCAGGGCGGCATCAGGCGTGCCGCATTGGCACCGCCCACCGCCACGGCGCACTGTCCTCGGCACGGGAGACCGCACATGGCCATTACAGAGGCGCCGGCGACGCGCATCGTCGCGCCGCCGCTCCACCCCTTCCTCATGCTCATTCCGGCAACGTGCCTCACCACGGGGCTGCTGACCGATCTGGCCTATTGGGCCACCGTCAACACCATGTGGGCGGATTTCTCGGCCTGGCTGGTCAGCGCCGGCGCCATCCTGGCGTGGCTGGTGGCGATCGCCGGCCTCATCGAACTGCTGATGCGGCCCCTGCTGCGCGCCAGCGCGGGCATGACGGTTTATGTGCTCGCCTATCTCACCGCCATGGTGCTGGCGACCTTCAACATGCTGGTACACACGCGCGACGCCTGGTCCTCCGTGGTGCCTTGGGGGCTCACCCTCTCGGCACTGACCGTGCTCGCCTTCCTCGCCGCCGCTGCCGCGGCCTATGCGCTTGTCGCCCGTCCCCGCACCGGAGGTCCCGCCCGATGACCCGCTGGACAACCCCGCTCGCTCCCTGCCTCGCCGCCGCCTTCGGCCTGCTCGCCTTCACCCTGCCCACGCTGGCGCAGGACGGCATCACCGTGGAGCAGCAGACGGGTCCCAATCCGATCCTGCCGGAACCGCAGCTTGGGCTCTTCCCGACCATGAAACTCTCGGAGGTCGTCGGCTGGAAGGAGGGCGAAACGCCCAGCGTGCCGCAGGGCTACGAGATCAAGGCGCTCGCCACCGGGCTCGAAAACCCCCGCGAACTCTATGTGCTGCCCAATGGCGACGTTCTCGTTGTCGAGGCGCGGGCGCCGAAGGGCAAGCCAATCCGCCATCCCAAGGACCTGGTGCGCGGCGTCGTGGAGAAAATGGTCGGCGGGGGTGGTGGCGGCGGCGATGGCAACCGCATCACCCTGCTGCGCGACAGCAATGGCGACGGCACGCCCGAGCAGCGCACCGTGTTCCTCGAAAATCTGCATTCGCCCTTCGGCGTCGCGCTGGTCGGCAATGATCTCTATGTCGCCCATGCCGATGCGATCATGCGCTACCCCTATAATGAGGGCGACACGCAGATCACCGCGCCGGGCGAGTTGCTGGCGCCCCTGCCCGGCGGGCCGATCAATCACCACTGGACCAAGAGCCTCGTCGCCAGCCCGGATGGGAGCCTGCTCTATGTTGGCGTTGGCTCCAACAGCAATGCGAGCGAGCGCGGCATGGAAGCGGAGAAGAACCGCGCCGCCATTCACGAGGTGGACCGCGCCACCGGCCGCCAGCGGCTCTATGCCAGCGGCCTGCGCAATCCCAACGGCCTGACCTTCAACCCGACGACGGGGGCGCTATGGACCGTGGTCAATGAGCGCGACGAACTTGGCCCCAATCTCGTGCCGGATTACCTCACCTCGGTGCAGGATGGTGGTTTCTATGGTTGGCCCTACAGCTATTACGGCCAACATGTCGATCCGCGAGTGAAGCCGGAACGGCCGGATCTGGTCGAGCGCGCCATCGTGCCCGATTATGCGCTCGGCTCGCATGTCGCGGCGCTGGGGCTCGATTTCTACACCGCCACCGCCTTCCCCTCACGCTATCAGGGCGGGGCGTTCATCGGCCTGCGCGGCAGCTGGAACCGGGATGAGTTCAGCGGCTACAAGGTGATCTTCGTTCCCTTCGCCGAGGGCCGTCCCAGCGGCCCGGCGGAAGATTTCGTCACCGGCTTCCTGAACGCGGAAGGCCAGGCGCGCGGCCGGCCGGTGGGCGTGGCGGTGGATTCGACCGGCGCCCTGCTGATCGCCGACGACGCCGGAAACACCGTCTGGCGCGTCACCGCCACGGCACCGGTGAACGCGGCGCGCTGATGCGGCTTGTGGAGGGGCGCCGGCGTGCGTCAGGCGCCCCGGCGCTCCATGCGCAGGGTCGGGCGGCCCGAGGTGGGGTTGACCCCGTGTCCGGTCACGACGAACCCTGCCTTTTCGTAGAAGCGCACAGCTCGCTCGTTCTGCTCGTTCACGTCGAGCACGAGATGACGCGGCGAGCGGGCGGCGGCGGCGGCGATCAGCCGGCTGGCCACCCCCGCTCCCCAATGGTTGGGATGCACCACCAACTGGTCGACATAGCCGGTACGGGGATTGACGGACACGAATCCAAGCAGCGCTCCCGGCGCGCCGCCCTGCCCTTCGGCTTGGGCGAGGTCGATTTCCGCCCCCTCCTCGATCAGCGTGCCGATGCGGTGGCAAAGCCAGCCGCGCCGGGCCTCGAAATCGATCTCCGGCAGCGCCTCCTGCCACGCCTCGACCCACAGATGCGTCATCTCGGGCATATGGCTCCAGTCGAAGCCGATCAGCAGGGGCGCGGGGGGCTCGCTCATCGCAAAGGGCTCATCGCTCGGTGAGCTTGAGTTCGATACGGCGGTTGCGCGCGCGCGCCTCGTCATCACTGCCGGCATCGAGCGGCTGGTACTCGCCGAAGCCGGCGGCGACGAGGTGCTGCGGTGAGACCCCGCGCTGCGCCAGATACTGCACCACCGCGATGGCACGCGCCGCCGAAAGCTCCCAGTTAGAGGGATAGAGCGGCGTCGCGATGGGGCGATTATCGGTATGCCCGTCGACACGCAGCACCCAGGGAAGGTCGTCCGGTATCTGCTTTTCCAGCTCGATCAGCGCGCTCGCGAGCTTGTCCAGCGCCGGCAGCGCGTCGGGCCGCAGCTGCGCGGCGGCGGGGTCGAACAAGATTTCCGACTGGAAGACGAAGCGGTCGCCCACCACGCGCACATCCGGCCGGTCGCCGAGAATGGCACGCAGCCGGCCGAAGAATTCGGAGCGGTAGCGGGTCAGTTCCTGCACCCGCTGCGCCAGCGCGACATTCAGCCGCCGGCCCAGATCGGCAAGGCGCGACTGGCTTTCCTTGTCCTTCTGGTCGGAAATGTTCAGCGCCTCTTCCAGCGCCGCAATCTGCCGGCGCAGCGCAGCGATCTGCTGGTTGAGAATGGCGATCTGCGCCGCCGCCGACGCCGCCGCGTCCTTCTCCTCGCCAAGCTGGCGGGCGAGTTCGGCGGTGCGGCTCTGCGCGGAGGCGATCTCTTCCGGGCTGGCGACCGCCGCAGCGGCGTCGCGCAGCACATCGCGCTCCTGTTCCAGCCGCAGCAGGCTGGCGCGCAGCGCGCCCACCTGGCTCTCGGCCTCGGCGTCGTTCGCCCGCTCCAGCGCCAGCAATTCCGTCAGTTCGCGGATCTGCGCCTGCAGCCGCGCCATGGCATCGTCCTTGGAGCCAATCTCCTGGGTGAGCACGAATTGCGCGAGCACGAAAACGGAGAGCAGGAACACGAAGACCAGCAGCAGCGTCGACAGCGCGTCGACGAAGCCGGGCCAGTAATCGATGTGGCGCTCGCCACGGCGGGAACGACCCAGGGCCATCAGACGCTCTCGCGGTCCGACTTGGACTCGGCGATCCGCTCCAGCAAGCGCTTGATGTCGCGCTGCTGCTCGGCCTGCGCCTCCACCCAGTCGCGCACCATCTGCTGCTCGCTCCGCATGTGCTGCACAAGGCCCTGCAGGCTCTCGGCGAGATGCGCCATGGCGGAGGTGACGCGCTGCGAGCCCGCCTCGGTCATGGTGCGCTCAAGCCGGGCGATGGCGGCGGAGAGGTCGCTGAAATCCGGCGCCTGGGCGAAGGTGGGCGCTGGCGGGGGCGGCAGCGGCAGCGGACCGATCGGCGTGGCGGAGATCGGCGCGGGCACCGGGCCACGGGCGCGCGCCGCCTCGGTGCCGAGATCCTCCACCGTGGTGGACAGCCAGTCTTCGAGGTCGATGTAGAAACGGTTCTGCGCCTGCCCGGCCTGCAGGTCGAGGAAGCCGAGCACCAGCGAGCCGGCAAGACCGAACAGCGAGGAGGAGAAGGCGATGCCCATGCCGCCGAGCGGCGCGGCAAGGCCGGTCTTCAGCGTGTCCAGCACGGAGCCGGATTCCGGTCCCACATCCAGCGCGCCGATCACCCGGGCGATAGAGCTCACCGTTTCCAGGAGGCCCCAGAAGGTGCCGAGCAGGCCGAGAAAGACCAGCAGGCCGGTGAGATAGCGCAGCAGGTCGCGCGCCTCATCGAGGCGGGTGCCGATGGATTCGAGAATACCGCGCATCGTCGCTTGCGAGATCGACATGCGCCCGACACGATCGCCGAGCAGCGCCGCCATCGGCGCCAGCAGCACCGGCGCCTGCCGCACTTCGAGGCCGGGATCGGCGATGCGGAAGCTGTTTACCCATTCGACTTCCGGCAGCAGGCGCAGCACCTGGCGGAAGGCGAAGATGATGCCGATGAACAGAACACCGAAGATGACGCCGTTCAGGCCGGGATTGTTGAGGAAGGCGCGCCAGATCGGCTCGTGCAGAATGGAGGCCAGCGCCACGCACAGCAGGATGAACACGAACATCCGCACCAGAAAGATGCGGGGCGATGACAATTTATGAAATGAATCGGTAGCGCTCATGCCGTCGGCCGTCCCTGTGAAGGACGGCGATGGCCCGAAAGACCGCCCCTCGGGCCGGACTATGCCACAGACGCAGGGAAAAGGAACGCGGCAGAGACCTCAAGAAAAGCCCTTATGTCTCTACCGTTACGGCTTTCTCTACGCCTTGTTGACGAGCGCCAGAAGGTCGCGCCGCACCGTGTCATTGCCGACGATGATGTCGCCCTTGGCCAGCATCTTGTCGCCGCCGTCGAGGTCGGAGACATAGCCGCCCGCCTCGCGCACCAGCACGATGCCGGCCGCCATGTCCCACGGGCTGAGCCCACGCTCCCAGAACGCGTCGAAGCGCCCGGCGGCAACCCAGGCGAGGTCGAGCGCCGCCGAGCCGGTGCGGCGCAGGCCGGCAACCTTGGGGGCGATGGCGCCGTATTCGCGCCCGAACTGGGCGAAGTCGCCCCGGCCCATATGCGGCAGGCCGCAACAGACCACGGCATCGGCGAGGTTGCGCCGGGCGGCAACGCGGATGCGGCGGTCGTTCATGAACGCGCCGGCGCCCTTCTCGGCGACGAAAAGCTCGTCGGTGACAGGGTTGTAGATCACGCCCGCCACCGGCACGCCGTCGCGCGCCAGGCCCAACGAGACGCAGAACAGCGGGATGCCGTGCAGGAAGTTGGTGGTGCCGTCGAGCGGATCGATGATCCAGCGGTGGCTCTCGTCGGCCCCGTCGATCTCGCCGCTTTCCTCCATGATGAAGCCGAAATTCGGCCGCGCCTTGGAGAGCTCGTCGTGCAGGATACGCTCGGCTTTGCGGTCGGCGTTGGAGACGAAATTCGCCGGGCCCTTGAGCGACACCTGCAGGTTTTCCACCTCCCCGAAATCGCGGATCAGGGAGCGGCCGGCCTTGCGGACGGCCTGGACCATGACGGTCATCAGGGGAGTACGGATCATGTCAAATTCCAGATAAAGCGCGATCAGCCGCCGCAGAACGTGTGCTCCTGTGCGCCGCGCGGCGGAGCGCGTCAAGTGCGCACGGCCCCCCGCCGGGCCGGCCAATGGGCGGGGACGGCCAGAGCGGCCCCGGGGTGCCGGGGTTTCCGACGCGCGGTCAGCCCATGCCGACGCCGCCGGAGGGACTGGTGCCGAGTTCGCGGGTCAGCCGCTCCAGCCGCTCGGCGGCGCCGGTGATGCCGCGCGCCACGCGGACCTCCGTCTCGTCGAGGCGCCGCGTCGCGGCGCTGCGGGCGGCGCGCTCGGCGCTCGCCTCCTTCTCCAGCGCCTGGATGCGCCGGCGCGCCTCGCTCAGTTCGTCCGCGAGGGTGATGGCGGCCATGATGCTGAGGCGCTGGTCGCCGATCTCGCCAAAGGCGACGCGCAGCTGCTCGATGCGGGCGTCCACTTCCTCGCCGAGGCCGCTGAGATGATCTTCCTGGCCGTCGTCGCAGGCCATGCGGTAGGCGCGCCCGCCAATGCTGATGGTCACATAGGCCATTGCGTTCCCTCAGCGCTCCTGCGCGGCGAGCACCGCGCGAATGGTTTCCATGGCGCTGCCCAGCCGGCGCGCAACCTCCTCATTGGCACTGTCGAGCCGCTCGGCACGCGCCTGCGCCCCGTCGAGCGCATCGGCGAGGCGGGAACGGTCGGCACCAAGCACATGCAGCTGCTGGGCGAGCGCGGCCTCCTGCCGCTCCACCTCCAGCCGGCGCTCGATGGCGCTCTCAAGGGCCTCGACCGCGCTGTCGAAGCGCCGCAGGGCGGCGTCCACGACGCCTGTCGTCTCGCCCGCCTCAGGCGCGTTCATGACCTCTCCCTTGTTTCGCCCGTCACGGGCGGGAAGCGCGGGCGAAACGGCCCATGGCGACGCTTCGTTCCACCCGTACGTAACGCATTCATCGCGGAACGAATCCGGCAATATTGAGCCTGCGGCGGGCGGCAGCGTCAACTTCGCCGCCGGCAGCCCCGCAACCGACGACTTTCAACAGGCCGCCGGCGACTCGTCCCCCTTGCGGCGCCAGCGAATGACGTTGCCGCAAGGGGGTGTCACAGCGCTGTCTTTGACACCGCGCCCGGTGGTGCTATCACTCGCCAGCCCCGCCCGCATGCTGAGCTGGCCCGCCCGGGAGCACGCCGCCCGGCCTGCGGCACCGAAACGTCGCGCCCTGACACAGCAACCCATCTGCCTCGGAGAGATCCGTCCTCATGTCGAACCGCGAGAAGCACGACCGCATGGCCAATGCCATTCGGGCCCTGGCCATGGATGCCGTCGAAGCCGCCAATTCCGGCCATCCCGGCATGCCCATGGGGATGGCGGATGTCGCCACCGTCCTGTTCGGCAAGGTGCTGAAATTCGATCCGACCGACCCGCGCTGGCCGGACCGCGACCGTTTCATCCTCTCCGCCGGCCATGGCTCGATGCTGCTCTACGCCCTGCTCTACCTCACGGGCTATGAGGGCATGACGCTCGACGACATCAAGAATTTCCGCCAGCTCGGCTCGCGCACCCCGGGTCATCCGGAATATGGCCACACCGTCGGCGTCGAGACAACGACCGGCCCGCTGGGCCAGGGCCTCGCCAATTCGGTCGGCTTCGCGCTCGCCGAGCGCATGATGGCCGCGCAGTTCGGCGGCGACCTCGTCGACCACCACACCTATGTCATCGCCGGCGATGGCTGCCTCATGGAAGGCATCTCGGAGGAGGCGATCGAGATCGCCGGCCGCCAGAAGCTGAACAAGCTCACCGTGCTGTGGGACGACAACCACATCACCATCGATGGCTCGACCGCGCTGTCGGTGGCGACCGACCAGCTGGAGCGCTTCGCCGCCTCGGGCTGGGCGACCACCCGCATCGACGGCCATGACCCGGACGCGATCCTCGCCGCGCTGGAAGCCGCCAAGACCAGCGATAAGCCGACCCTGATCGCCTGCCGCACCACCATCGGCTATGGCGCGCCCAGCAAGGGCGGCACCAATGCCGTGCACGGCGCCCCGCTCGGTGCCGCCGAGATTGCCGCCGCCCGCGCCTTCCTCAACTGGGAATACGAGCCCTTCGTCATTCCCAGCGACGTGCTCGACGCGTGGCGCCTCGCCGGCCTGCGCTCGCGCCAGGCGCACAAGAGCTGGAGCCAGCGCTTCAACGACGCCGACCCGGCGCTGCGCGGCGAGTTCGAGCGCCGCGTGCGCGGCGACCTGCCCTCCAAGCTCGGCGAGACCATTGCCGCCGTGATCGCCAAGGCCCGCGCCGATGGCGGCGCAGTCGCCACCCGCAAATCGTCGGAGATCGTGCTGGAAGCGCTCACCGCCGCGCTGCCGGAAATGGTGGGCGGCTCGGCCGACCTCACCCACTCCAACAACACCAAGACCAAGGCCACCTCGGTCTATGTCGAGCCGCCGAAATATGACGGCCGCTATGTGAACTGGGGCATCCGCGAGCACGGCATGGCGGCGGCGATGAACGGCATCGCCCTGCATGGCGGCTTCATCCCCTATGGCGGCACCTTCCTGGTGTTCTCCGACTATTGCCGCCCCTCCATCCGCCTCGCGGCGCTGATGGGCGTGCGCGTCGTTTATGTGTTCACGCATGATTCGATCGGCGTGGGCGAGGACGGCCCGACCCACCAGCCGGTGGAGCAGATCGCCGCGCTGCGCGCGATTCCCAACCTCCTCGTCTTCCGCCCCTGCGACACGGTCGAAACGGCGGAAGCCTGGAAGCTGGCGCTGGAGCACAAGACCGGCCCGAGCGTGCTGGCGCTGACCCGCCAGAACCTGCCGCTGCTGCGCACCGACGACACCGAGCGCTGCCTCACGGCGCGCGGCGCCTATGAGCTGGCGAGTGCTTCCGACGAGGCGCAGGTCACCCTCTTCGCCTCCGGTTCGGAAGTGTCGCTGGTGATGAAGGCGCGCGAGCAGCTGGAAGCGCAGGGTATCCCGACCCGCGTTGTTTCCGTGCCCTGCTTCGAGCTGTTCCTGAACCAGCCCGAGGAAAGCCGCCGCCAGGTAGTGGGCAAGGCGCCGGTGAAGATCGCCGTCGAGGCCCTGATCCGTCAGGGCTGGGACGAGATCGTCGGCTCCGATGCGGCCTTTGTCGGCATGCACGGCTTCGGCGCCTCCGGCCCGGCCCCGCAGGTCTTTGCCCATTTCGGCATCACCGTCGAAGCCGTGGTCGCGACCGCGCTCAGCCGCCTCAAGCGCTGAGCCAAGCCAATAAGCTATGCAGCTGGCGCATGGTAAATGCGCCAGCCCTGCGTCCCACTGGCAGCGTCAAAAGACCGGCTGGTGTCGTGGCCATCGTCGCGCTATGAGGCCCACGCGCGGATCGTGATGAGACAGCTTACCTGGGGAAAAAACGCATGACGCTCAAGGTTGCCATCAACGGCTTTGGACGCATCGGCCGCAACGTGTTGCGCGCCATCATCGAGTCCGGCCGCACCGATATCGAGGTCGTCGCCATCAATGATCTCGGCCCGGTCGAGACCAATGCGCATCTGTTCCGCTTCGACAGCGTGCATGGCCGCTTCAACGGCACGGTGACGGTCGACGGCGACACGATCAATGTCGGTCGCGGCCCGATCAAGGTGACCGCCGTCCGCAACCCGGCCGAGCTGCCGCACACCGCGCTCGGCGTGGATATCGCGCTCGAATGCACCGGCATCTTCACCGCCCGTGACAAGGCCGCCGCCCATCTCGCGGCCGGCGCCAAGCGCGTGCTGGTCTCCGCCCCGGCGGAAGGCGCCGACCTCACGGTCGTGTACGGCGTCAACCACGACAAGCTGACCAAGGATCATCTGGTCGTCTCCAACGCCTCCTGCACCACCAACTGCCTCGCGCCGGTGGCCAAGGTGCTGAACGACGCCGTCGGCATCGACCACGGCTTCATGACGACGATCCACTCCTACACCGGCGACCAGCCGACGCTGGACACCATGCACAAGGATCTCTACCGCGCCCGCGCCGCGGCGCTGTCGATGATCCCGACCACGACCGGCGCCGCCAAGGCCGTCGGCCTGGTGCTGCCGGAACTCGCCGGCCGTCTCGACGGCACCTCGATCCGCGTTCCGACCCCGAACGTCTCGGTGGTCGACTTCAAGTTCGTCGCCAAGAAGAAGGTGACGAAGGAAGAGATCAACGAGGCGATCAAGGCCGCCGCCGGCGGCCCGCTCAAGGGCATCCTCGGCACCACCGACCAGCCGAATGTCTCGACCGACTTCAACCACGACCCCCATTCCTCGATCTTCCATCTCGACCAGACCAAGGTTCTGGAAGGCAATTTCGTCCGGGTTCTGTCCTGGTACGACAATGAATGGGGCTTCTCGAACCGCATGTCCGACACGGCGGTCGCCCTCGGAAAGCTGATCTGAACAGCCGGCCCGGCCGGGCCTCCCGCCAAGGAGGTCCGGCCGTTTCGCAGATAAGATCAACAATCCCAGGGAGAAGACCATGAGCGAGGCTTCCGCCTTTCGCATCCTCGACGACGCCGACGTCGCCGGTAAGCGCGTTCTCGTGCGCGTCGATCTGAACGTGCCGGTCGACAATGGACGGGTGACCGACGACACCCGCATCCAGGCCGTGCTGCCCACCATCCGCGAAATCTCCGACAAGGGCGGCAAGGTCATCCTGCTCGCCCATTTCGGCCGCCCCAAGGGCGAAGACCCGGCGCTGTCGCTGGCCCCCATCGCTGCGGAAGTGGCGAGCCGGCTCGGCAAGCCCGTCGCCTTCGCCCCCGCCACTATCGGCCCGGTGGCAGAGGAAGCGGTCGCAAAGCTGCAGAACGGCGACGTGCTGCTGCTGGAGAACACCCGCTTCGACAAGCGGGAAGAAAAGAACGACCCCGACTTCGTGGCGGCGCTGGCCAGCCTCGGCGATGTCTATGTCAACGACGCCTTCGCCACCGCCCACCGCGCCCACGCCTCCACCGAAGGGCTCGCGCACAAGCTGCCGGCCTTCGCCGGGCGCTGCATGCAGGAAGAGATCGAGGCCCTGGCCAAGGCGCTGGAGAAGCCGGAACGCCCGGTGCTTGCCGTGGTCGGCGGCGCCAAGGTCTCGTCGAAACTCGACCTGCTCGGCAATCTCGTCGCCAAGGTCGACATTCTGGTGATCGGCGGCGGCATGGCCAACACCTTCCTCGCCGCCCAGGGCAAGGATGTCGGCAAGTCGCTGTGCGAGCATGACCTCACCGGCACGGCGCTGGAAATCCTCGACAAGGCCAAGGCCGCCGGCTGCGACATCGTGCTGCCGGTCGACGCCCTCGCCGCCACCGAGTTCAAGGCGCATGCGCCGCACCGCGTCGCCTCGGTCGACGATATCCGGCCGGACGAGATGATGCTCGATGCCGGCCCGGCCTCGGTGGAAAACGTCGTGGCCCGGCTGAAGGACGCCAGGACCATCGTCTGGAACGGCCCGTTCGGCGCTTTTGAGCTGCCGCCCTTCGACACGGCGACGGTGGCGGTGGCGCGCGCGGCGGCGGAACTCACCGACGCCGGCGGACTTCTGTCCGTGGCGGGCGGCGGCGACACGGTGGCTGCGCTCAACCATGCCGGGGTGGCCGACCGCTTCACCTATGTGTCGACGGCCGGCGGCGCCTTCCTGGAATGGCTTGAGGGCAAGCCCCTGCCGGGCGTCGAAGCCCTGAGACGTTGAAGGACGCCTGGGCGGCGCGGTCCCGTCATTCGGAATCGCTCCGCCCGGTGCTAGTATCCGACCGGTCCGGCCCGCGTTCGCTCCGGCGGCGGTGCCGGCCGGTCAGTTTCGCGCGGGAGAGAGACAATGACTGCAAGCCTCGAAGAGGTCGCGTATAAGCTGGCAGCGGGCGGCAAGGGCCTGCTGGCGGCGGATGAAAGCGCCAGCACCATCAAGAAGCGGTTCGACGCCATCGGCGTGGAATCGACGGAGGAGAACCGGCGCGATTACCGCGAGATGCTGTTCCGCTCCGAGGCGATGACCCAGTATATTTCGGGCGTCATCCTGTTCGACGAGACCATCCGCCAGAAGGCGAAGGACGGCACGCCGCTGGTGAAGCTGATCGAGGATGCGGGCTCCATTCCCGGCATCAAGGTCGATCTCGGCGCCCATCCGCAGCCGGGCTGCCCGGGCGAGACCATCACCGAGGGTCTCGACGGCCTCGCCGGCCGCTTCAAGGAATACTACGACCTTGGCGCCCGCTTCGCGAAGTGGCGCGCGGTGATCGATATCGGCCAGCACATTCCGAGCTACACCTCGATCCTCGCCAATGCCCAGGCGCTGGCACGCTATGCGGCGCTGGCCCAGGCCGCCGGCATCGTGCCGATCGTCGAGCCGGAAGTACTGATGGACGGCGACCACGACATCGACCGCTGCTACGACGTGACCGAGTGGGTGCTGAAGGAAGTGTTCCAGCAGCTCTTCTATGGCCGCGTGAAGCTGGAAGGCGCGGTGCTCAAGCCGAACATGGTCATCGCCGGCAAGAAGTCGCCCAAGCAGGCCTCGGTCGAGGAAGTGGCGGAAAAGACCATCCGCTGCCTCAAGAACTGCGTGCCCTCGGCGATCCCGAGTGTCGCCTTCCTCTCCGGCGGCCAGTCCGACGAAGAGGCCACCGCCCATCTCGACGCGATGATCCGTCAGGGCGGGCTGCCGTGGAACCTCACCTTCTCCTATGGCCGCGCCCTTCAGGCCGCGCCGCAGAAGGCGTGGTCCGGCAAGCCGGAAAACGTCGCCGCCGGTCAGGCCGCGTTCACCCACCGCGCCCGGATGAACTATCTCGCCGCTCTCGGCCAGTGGACGCCGGAAAGCGAAGAGAAGAAGGCGGCCTGAGCCCTTTTCCTCGCAGGCATGAATGTGAAACGCCGCCCTTCGGGGCGGCGTTTTCGTTTCCGCGAAGGGGGTGGGGTGCCGCTTCCATGGCCGGACAGCCGCTGCAAAAGAAAACGCCGCCCCGGAGGGCGGCGCCTTCATAAGCCGGAGGGAGGTCCGCGCTCAGCGGCGACCGCCGAAGCCCCCGCCAAACCCGCCGCCGAAACCGCCGCCGAAGCCGCTATGGAATCCGCCGCCATAGCCGCCGCCGAAGCCGCCACCATAGCCACCGAAATGGTCGCCCCCGCCATAGCCACCGCCGAAACCGTCATAGCCGCCGGCGCGGGCGAAGCTGTCGGCGCGCTGGTCGCCATAGGACTGGTACTGCCGCTGCTGGTTAAGGCGGTCCATCTGCGCGGCATCGGTGTCGTTCGCCCAGCCGCTGCCGGTCTGGCGCTGCCAGCCATTATTGGCGTCGTACTGGTGAATCGAGCCGTCATGGTCGGTGTAGACATTGCCATTGTTCCACGCCACCGCATTGCCAGTCTTGGCGTTGCCGGCGACGCCGCGGCTGTCGACACTGACATGGCCGTTATTGTCGACCACGCCGGTCTCCGAGGCATGGCCGATGCCGGTCGTCGGGTTGTAGCCCGCAGATTCACGCCCGGCGACCGCATTGCCGGTATAGGCATTGCCCGCCACGCCGGCACGCGCTTCGCCATGGGCGCCGGTATAGGGGTTGAAGAAGGCGGCCGAGCGCCCGGCGGCGTAATTGCCGGTCCAGGGATTGAAGGCGGCGGCGGAGCGGCCGGCGAAGTCGGTGCCCCAGCCGGTCACGCCGTGCACGGCGTTGGCGCCCCAGGCGGTGCCATAGGGGCCGACACCCCAGGCATGGTCCCAGGTCGCCGCACCGCCCCAGGCGCCATAGATGTTGGTGCGGGCGATGTCGACGCCGGCCCAGGGGCCGTACCAGGGGCCGGGCCGCCAATAGGGGCCCCACCAGGGATACATCGCACCCCAGCCGAAGGCGGCGTCGTAGCCGAAGCCGAAGCCGGTGGTCCAGGCAAAGGCGGCGTCATAGCCATAGGTCGCCGGGCAGCCATACCAGTACGTGCCGATATAGCCGACGCAGTTATATCCGGTGCCATAGACCACCGTGCCGCCAGGCTCGATCACCACGCCCATATAGCCGGGCGTGTAGCCCACCGTGACCACGTCGGCGGTCGAGGCGTAGACGCGGACATAGGTGACGTAGTGCAGCGGCGAGGACACCGGGATGGTGTAGATCGCGTCCGGCACCACATCTGCCACCATCCACGGGCCGGTCGGCGTCGCCGAGACGAACCATGCGCCCTGGAACAGCGCGTAATAGCGGCCGGGATCGAGCTGGATCACCGGCGTGCGGGTGTTGACCGCCGAGGCGAGGATGGTGCCCTTGATCGGCTCGAACTTCGGCGTCCCGCCATCATACTGGATGGTGAGCTGGGTATCGCGCTTGATCGAGGCGGTCTGCGGCACGGTGGCGGCGATCGCCGCTTCCTTGGCCTGCGGCGTTCCGGGCACCGAGACCAGCGCATTCGCCGCCGGATCGGTGGTGGAAATCTTGGCGAAGCTGGCCGGCAGGCTGGTGCCGGGCACGAAGCTCCACGGCCCGTTGAAGCCGGCGGCGCGGAACCAGCGGCCGGAGATCAGCACGTAATACTGGTTGCTGTCGGGATCGAGGATGAGCGCGTGGTCGGCATTGCCCACGCGCAGCAGCGAGGTGCCACCCACCGGCGTCATCTGCGGCGCGCCGGCGGTGATGACGAGTTCGGTGGGCGTGGTGGAAACGATGATGGCGGGCGGGGTCGCCGGCTTCTGGCCATTGGCCGGCAGCATGGTCTGCGCCGGCTCCTCATAGGTGGCCGTGCTGCCGGCGGCTTCCAGCGCGGGGTCGGGCTGCGCGGTCACCGTCCACGGCCCTTCGACCGACGGCGCCTGATACCATGTGCCCGACGCCTGCAGGTGATAAAGCCCGGCGCTGTCGACCAGCATCAGCGGCTGGGTGTTGACGATGCGCTGGAAGCCCGGCACGCCGTTGACCGGCCGCGGCACCGGCTGCCCCGCGACGAGCACGAGCAGGGTCGGCTTGTCGGCGAAGATGATGCGCGGCGGGGTGTTCTGCACCGGCTGCGTCAGCTCCTTGTCCAGCTGCTTGGTCGCGGCATAGCTGGTCATCAGCTGATCGAGGGCGAAGGTCAGGCCCTGCGGCGAGATGCGCGACTGCAGCGCGTTCAGCAGCACCGCGTTCTGCGAGGCGTCGGTCGGCACATCGACCGAGGTGATGCGGATATTGCTCAGCTGGGCGAGCTTGGACGGCTTGTCGATCGCCACACGCGCGGTGAAGCGGGCGAGGCCGTAGGTCGGGCCGGCGGCGGGTGCGGCAGAAGAGCCCGCAGCGCTGGCGGCGTTCGCGTCGGGCTTCGGCCCGATGGCGACGGCGGCGCGGCCGGAAATCTGGTCGCCGTTCCATTGCTCGATGAGCGGCTGATAGACCTGCATCAGCTTGTCGCCGAGGTCGAAGCTGCGCGGCCAGGCCAGCGCGGCCGGAAGCGCCGACGGCGCGGCGGCGGTGCCGGCCTGGGCCGCCGGGGGCGCCGGCTGCTGCGCCAGGGCGGGCGAAAGGCTCGCCGCGAACGCCGCGGCGATGAAGGCGAGAGACTGGGAATGAAGGCGCATGTTTCCCCCAAACGGGCGGCGGCGATCCGGCGACGGGCCGGTCGGCTTGCTGCGGTAGAGCATTAGCACCGCTGATTCGTAACGATAAGACGCCGTCCGAACACGAAAGCGACGACGAAGAGATCGCCGTTAAAATGTTACCGCAATAAGGCGAAGGCACCGCTTTGCCGCGACCAGGGCGGCGTACTGGACCGCGAAGGGCCCGCCGCGCTACAGAAAGCGCCGCGTGCCGTGCTTTCGCCGCCATCCTCGCCGATGGCTTCCCCCAATGGCTCGTCACAAGACTGTTTCAATGGCTCGCTCCTCCACCCGCCCTGCCTCCGAACCGCCGCGCCCGGCGCCCCGCCTCTATGTGCTTGCCCCGGCCGCCGACGCCGCCGGCATCGCCGCGCAGGCCGAGGCGCTGCGCCAGGCGGCCGCTGAGGTCGACATCGCCGCCGTGCTGCTGCGGCCCGCCGCCGGCGCGGCCGCGACGACGCTCGCGCCGCTGCTAGATGCCTGCCAGGCGATCGGTGCTGCGGGCCTTGTCGATGGTGCCGCCACCCTCGTCGCCACGCTCGGGGCCGATGGCGCGCATGTCGACGCGGTCCCGGCGCTGAAGGCCGCCGTCGCCGCGCTGCGGCCGGACGGCATCGTCGGTGCCGGTGGGCTGCGCAGCAAGCACGACGCCATGACGGCGGCCGAGAGTGGCGCGGATTATGTGATGTTCGGCGAGCCCGACGCGGAAGGCCGCCGCCCGCCCTTCGAGGCGACGCTGGAGCGCACCGAATGGTGGGCGCAGCTGTTCGAGCCGCCCTGCGTCGGCTATGCGCGCACGCTGGAAGAGGTCGAGGCGCTCGTCGCCGCCGGGGCCGATTTCATCGCCGTCGACACGCTGGTCTTCGAGGCGCCCATTGAGGGCGCCCGGGCGCTGGCGGCGCGCCTCGTCCTTCCCGCAGAGGCGTCCTGATGCGGAGGGCGTGCGGCAGCGAGCGGGCGCGGGGCGCGGCGGTCTTGGTCGGACTGCTCCTCGCCCACCTGTCGGGCGCCGGCGCGGCATTGGCGCAATCGCCGGCAGCCCCCAAGCCGGCAGCGCCGAAACCCGGCACGCCCAACCCGCTCTCCAACCCGCTTGGCTCGCCCCTCGGCACCCCCAGCACGGCAGCGCCGCTCGGCACCGACCGCGATCCCGCCTTCACCGCCTATCAGCGCGGGCGCTACCGCACGGCACTGGATCTCGCCGTCAGCCAAGCCAATGCACAGGGCGACGCGGCGGCGATGGTGCTGGCCGGCGAATTGCTGTCCCAAGGCTATGGCGTGCGCCAGGATCCCACGGCCGCGCGCAAATGGTACGAGGCCGCCGCCGCCAAGGGCAATGCCGACGCCCTCTTCACCCTCGGCGCCGTGCTCATGGCCTCGCCCACCGTCACCACCAAGGACCAGGCGGTGGAGTTCTTCCGCCAGGCCGCCGAGAATGGCAGCGCCCGCGCCGCCTATAATCTCGGGCTCGTCTATCTCCAGGGCGAGGTGGCGCCGAAGGAACCGGCCATCGCCGCCGAATGGTTCAAGCGCGGTGCCGAGCGCGACCAGCCGGACGCGCTCTATGCGCTGGCGACGCTTTACCGCGACGGCAATGGCGTGCCGCGCGACCCCATCGAATCCGCCCGCCTGCTGCAGCGCGCCAGCGAGATCGGCAATGATGTCGCCACCACCGAGCTCGCCATCGCCGTGTTCAACGGCGTCGGGGTGCCGAAGGACGAGGAGCGCGCCGCCGCCCTGTTCCGCAAGGCGGCGCTCCAGGGCAACGCCATCGCCCAGAACCGCTATGCGCGCATCCTCTCCGCCGGGCGCGGCGTTCCCAAGGATGTGATCGCCGCCGCCGGCTGGCACCTCGTCGCCAAGGCGCAGAAACTTGACGATCCCATGCTCGACAAGCTGGTGGCGAGCCTCACGCCCGAGCAGCGCGCGCAGGCGCAGGCGCGGATCAAGCCTTGGACGCCACCGCCGGCCTATTAGAGTAACCGCCCGTCCTACCGGCAAAGCCCGGCGGCACGTTCCCGCCTTGCTCATGCCGCCGGGCACCGTTACTCATCGGGACGCTTCGCCGTTGGGAGCCGGTGGCGCGGCGTCGAAGACAGCTTCTGGGGATTTCGTTTGCTCATCGCTCGTCCAGTGCCCTCGCGGGCCATGCCGCCTGCTCATTCCCGCCGGCCGGATCTCGTCCGGGCGTTCGCGGTGGTGGCGGCAGTGCTGGCGGCGATGCTCACGCTAGGGGCGGCGCCTGCCCGCGCGCTGGAGGCGGTGGCGATCCGGCTCGATGCCCCGGTGATCGACCTCGCCCCCGCCATCGAGCGGCGCACCAGCGACAATGACCGGCTGCAGGTGTCCACCGTGCCCGGCGCCGACGGCATCGTCCGCCGCATCGAGGTCCGCTCGGTGGTGCCGGGGCCGCATGGCAACAAATGGGCGGTCTTCGCCCTCGCCAACAACACCGACGAGCAGGTCGACCGGCTGATCGTCGCCCCGCATTACCGCATGGTCGGCTCCGGCGTGCTGTGGCCGGATCTCGGCAATCGCCGCATCCTCAACGTCACCACCAGCCAGGGTTTCCGGCCGGAACTGCAGAACGCGCCGGATGCCGACGTGTTCTTCCTGACACTCGACCCCGGCACCACGGTGACGCTGGTGGCCGAGCTCGGCGATGGCGGGCTGCCGCAGCTCTATCTCTGGGAGCCGGAGGCCTACAAGGACAAGGTCAACAGCTTCACCCTCTATAATGGCATCGTCATCGGCATTGCCGGCCTGCTCGCCCTGTTTCTCACCATCCTGTTCGTGGTGAAGGGAAGCGCCATGTTCCCGGCGGCGGCGGCGCTGGCCTGGGCGGTGCTGGGCTATATCGGCCTCGATTTCGGCTTCTGGTCGAAAGTGTTCGGCATCTCGCCGCTGGCGCAGCAATTCTGGCGCGCGGCCGGCGAGGCGATCCTCGCCGCGACGCTGGTGGTGTTCCTGTTCGCCTATCTCAACCTCAATCGCTGGCATGTGCGCTACGCCCATGTCACCGCCGGCTGGCTGGTGTTCCTCGCCGCCATTGTCGGCCTCGCCCTGCTCGACCCCTCCGCCGCGGCCGGCATTGCCCGGCCCTCGCTGCTCGTCGTCTCCTTCATGGGCTTCGGCGTGGTGGTGTGGCTGGCGCTGCACCGCTACGACCGCGCCGTGCTCATCATCCCCACCCTGCTTCTGCTCGTCGTGTGGGTGATCACCGCCGGCATGGCGGTGTCCGGGCGCATCGGCAATGATCTCGTCGCCCCGGCGCTGCTCGGCGGTCTGGTGCTGATCGTGATGCTGATCGGCTTCACCGTGATGCAACACGCCTTTGCCGGCATCGGCTCGGTGGCCGGCAGCGCGCAGGAACTGGAGCGCCGGGCGCTCGCCGTGGCGGGCTCGGGCGACATCGTCTGGGACTGGGATGTCGATACCGACCGCATCCATGTCAGCCCGGAGGCCGAGCATATGCTGGGTCTCAAGCAGGGCACGCTGGAAACCGAGGCCGCCGGCTGGCTCGACATCATCCATCCCGGCGACCGCGACCGCTTCCGCGCCACGCTGGACGGGCTGCTCGACCAGCGGCGCGGGCGCATCGACCAGGATTTCCGCCTGCGCGCGCATGACGGCCACTATCTCTGGTTCAACCTGCGCGCCCGCCCGGTGGTCGGCACCGATGGCGAGGTGGTGCGCTGCATCGGCACGCTTTCCGATGTCACCGACAGCCGCACCGCCGAGGAGCGGATGCTGCATGATGCGGTGCATGACAACCTGACCGGCCTGCCCAATCGCGAGCTTTTCCTCGACCGCATCGCCGCCGCCAACGGCCTGGCGCGCAGCGACGACCAGATCCGCCCGACGGTCCTGCTGATCGACCTCGACCGCTTCAAGCAGGTCAACGCCACCCTCGGCATGCCGGCCGGCGATTCCATCCTGCTCACCGTTGCCCGCCGCCTGATGCGGCTCGTCAAGCAGCAGGACACGCTGGCTCGCCTCGGCAGCGATCATTTCGCGCTGATCCTGCTGTCCGAACGCGATCCCGAACGCATCACCGCCTTCGCCGACACGCTGCGCCGCACGCTGCGCGCGCCCATCACCTTCGGCGACCGCGAAATCTTCATCACCGCCTCCATCGGCCTGTTGCTGGCCGACGGCCAGAAGCGCACCCCGGTGGAGACGCTCAAGGACGCGGAACTGGCGATGTATTTCGCCAAGCGCGTCGGCGGCGACCGCATCGAGGTGTTCCGTCCCAACATGCGGACGCAGAAGCTCGACCGGCTGACCATGGAGCAGGACCTGCGCCAGGCCCTGCAACGCGCCGAGATCAGCGTGCTCTACCAGCCCATCGTCGATCTCACGACGCGGCGCATTGCCGGCTTCGAATCGATGATGCGCTGGCAGCACCCGACGCTGGGCACGTTGACCCCCGACGATTTCCTCGGCCTCGCCGAGGATTCGGGGCTCATCGTCGATCTCGGCCTGTTCGTGCTCGACACCGCCGCGCGCCAGCTGGGCGTGTGGCAGCGTTCGCTGCGCGGCGAGCCGATCTTCATCTGCGTCAACATCTCCTCCCGGCAGATGCTGCGGCACGATTTGCTGCAGGATTTGAAGGCGGTGCTTGCCCGCAATGTCGTCGCGCCCGGCACGCTGAAGCTGGAGCTGTCGGAATCGCTGGCGATGGAGAACCCGGAATACACCTCGCAGATCCTCACGCGGATGCGCGACCTCGACGCCGGCCTCACGCTGGAGGATTTCGGCTCCGGCTACTCGGCACTGGCCTATCTCCAGCGTTTCCCCTTCGACAGCATCAAGGTCGACCGCACCTTCACCAAGGCGCTCGGCCGCAGCGGCAACAAGGCGCAGCGCCCCATCATCCTGCGCACCATCGTCAACATGGCGCATGATCTCGGCATGGACATCATCGCCCAGGGCGTCGAGACCGAGCAGGTCGCCGCGGCGCTCGGCAAGCTCGGCTGCCGCTATGGCCAGGGCCGGTTCTTCGGCGAGGCGCTGACCGCCGACGAGGCGCGCAAGCGCCTACAGCCGGAACAGCCGCCGACCTCGCTGCTGGAGCGCGGCCGCCAGCTCTCCCGCGGTGCGCGCGCGGCCACCACCCCACCGCCGGTTCCCTCGGCCGCTACCCGCCCCGCCAGCGCTGCCGAAGCCGCGCAGCGTGCGGCCCGGCCGGCCGCCTCGACGGCGACGCCCGCAGCGGCGCCCGCCGGTGCCGCGCCGGCCCCCGTGGCCGCGCGCCCCGCCGCCACAACGGCAGCTGTGGCGCCCACACAGACACCGAATTCCTGACGCCGATCCTTCTGAAAAACGCGTGGCGCGAGGGGCGCGCCGCCTCAGGCGTGGCCTGCCTCGGCGGACAGCATGCCGGGATCGATGCCGATCTTGCGCAAAGCAAGATCATATTTCGCGCCGGCCTCGGCCTCGAACACCAGCGCCGGGTCGGCCGGGCAATGCAGCCAGCCATTCTGCTGGATCTCGTTCTCCAGCTGCCCCGGCGCCCATCCGGCATAGCCGAGCGCCAGCATGGCGAAGGCCGGCCCGCTGCCCGCCGCCATCGCCCGCAAAATGTCGAGCGTGGCCGTCAGGCAGAAGCCGTCGTCAATCGGCAGGGTGGAATCCTGGATGAAGAAATCGGCGCTGTGCAGCACGAAGCCGCGCCCGGTTTCCACCGGCCCGCCGCGCAGCACCTTCACCCCGCCGGCGCTTTGCGGCAGGTGAATGCGCTCATCCTTCGGAATGACATCGAGCTGCACCAGCAGATCGGGGAAGTTCACATGGGCCGCCGGCTGGTTGACGACGATGCCCATCGCCCCTTCCGGGGAATGGGCGCACAGATAGATCACCGACCGCGCGAAACGCTCGTCGCGCATGCCCGGCATGGCGACCAGCATCTGTCCGTCGAGGAAGGTCCCGCCATCGAGGGCGTCAGGCTTCCGGGGGCGCTCGCGTCCGATCCACATAAAGGGAAGCCTAATCCCCGCCGGGGCATTTTCAAGCCCGCCCGTTAACTGCCTGGCGGCGGCGAAGGCGGCCTCACACGAAAGTGCGCCTTGCACGACTTCCCCACGGGGAGCGGAGAGGCTATCGCCAACACCATGCTGTCTCGTCTGTATCCCTTCGCTGTGTGCTCGCTCGCGCTCGTGCCCGTCGCGGTGCCGGCGCATGCCGGCGACATGTCCTCCTGGTCGGCGCCCGAGGGCACGGCGGCGCGGCTCATCGCCGGCGGAACGCAGGGTGACGCGCTGCTGGGCGGCGTCGAAATCCGCCTGCCGCCTGGTCTCAAAACCTATTGGCGCTATCCCGGCGACAGCGGCGTGCCGCCGCATTTCGACTGGACGGGCTCGCAGAATGTCGAGGCGGTCGAGGTGCTCTGGCCGGCCCCGGCGCGGTTCGACGATGGCGGCTCCTACTCCATCGGCTACAAGCATGACGTGGTGCTGCCGCTGCGGATCACGCCGAAGGACCGCGCTCAGCCGGTCGAACTGAAGCTCAATCTCGATTTCGCCGTGTGCGGCAAGATCTGCCAGCCGGCCAATGCCGCGCTCGATCTCGCTTTGCCGCCCGGCGGTGCCGGCACTCCTTCCGCGGCGCTGGCCCAGGCCCTCGCCCGCGTGCCGCGCCCGGCTCCCCTCGGCGGAAAGGGCGAGCCCGGCATCGCCGCCGCCAAGCTGGAGCGCAGCGCGGAAACGCCGGCCATCCGGATCGTCGCCGATGTCGACAACGCCGCCACCTCCGATCTCTTCGTCGAAGGGCCGAACGAGGACTGGGCGCTGCCGCTGCCCGTGCGCGAGACCGGCCCGGACGGGCGCACCGTCTTCACGCTCCCGGTCGATGGCGTGCCCAAGGGCGCGGATGTCGCCACCGCCACGCTTCGCTTCACGCTTGTTGATGGCGACCGGGCGATCCAGGTGGACGCGCCGCTTTCCGCGCACTGAACCCGCTTCCCGCCTCGCGGGAAATCGCTATGGTACCGACCGAACCGGACCCTGCGGCAGCCGGCTCGGCGCGGCGCTTCGGCGGGTCCGTTCCCACCCCTTACCGCCCTATGAAAGGACGTTTCCATGACGATCAAGGTTGGCGATCAGCTCCCCAGCGTTACCTTCCGGGTGGCCACCGAGGACGGCCCGGTGCCGAAGAGCACCGATGAAATCTTCAAGAACAAGAAGGTCGTGCTATTCGCCGTTCCCGGCGCCTTCACGCCCACCTGCCACAAGAACCACCTGCCGAGCTTCATCGCCCGCGCGGAAGAGATTCTCGCCAAGGGCGTCAGCACCATCGCCGTCACCGCGGTGAACGATCCCTTCGTCATGGCGGCGTGGGAGAAGGCCTCCAATGCCGGCGGCAAGATCGTGTTCTTGTCGGATGGCAATGCCGAATTCGCCAAGGCCATCGGCCTCGATTTCGACGCGGCGGCGGCGGGCCTCGGCGTGCGCTCCAAGCGCTATTCCATGCTGGTCGATGACGGCGAGGTGCTGGTCCTCAATGTCGAGGACGTGCCGAGCAAGGCCGACAAGACCAACGCCGACGTGCTGCTCACCCAGTTCTGAGCCGTTCAAGACGGGATTCCGGCCGGGCGTGCCCGTGCCGGAATTTCCCGCGAGGGGTGAGACCACCGCCGCTCAGGCGATGATGTCGGGGCAGATCTGGTCCTCGATATAACCGATGCGGTCGCGCAGCTGCAGCTTGCGCTTCTTGAACCGCGCCAGCTGGAGCTGGTCGCTGCCCGGCATATCCTGCAGCGCCTGGATCGCGACATCCAGATCACGGTGTTCCTGCCGCAAGCGCTCCAGAACAGCCAGGAGCTCGCGTTCCTCTTCCGCCGTCATTTGTGTCAAACGCCCGACCCGAACCCGACTCATCCCCGGCACGGCCGAGGTCGGGCACGAGTATCGCCGCCCCTGCGGCCGGCCGCAACCGCCGGGCTCCCGACACTGTGAGCGACCGCGCTGCGGTGCAGCACATCCTTTCGTCGACAGCCCCGCACTCTCGTGACAGACTGATGACGTTCGCATCGGAAGACAGGAGATACTGTCCATGACCATGCAGTCGCATGTTGCCGAGTTGGAACGTCGCCATCAGGCACTCGAAAAGCAATTGCGGGAAGAGACGACCCGCCCCGCGACCGACGCTACCCGCATCGCCGATCTCAAGCGGCGCAAGCTGCTCCTCAAGGACGAAATCGCCCGCTGCAAGAGCGGCACGGTACATTAAGGCCCTCACCCCACCCGCGTGACACAGAAGAGCACGGACGACCGCCGTTCCAGGCCGCGTGTCTGAGAACGGCGCTCGCTGCACGTGCGTCCATGCCTGCCATGTCGCCTCGGCGCCGGGGTGCCGTCCCGGCGCAACCCTTTCATTGACATGACCACGCGGTCGCCGGCTTTACCGTCGGCGACCTGCTTATGTGCCCGCGCGGACGCGAGCCGCGCGGGCACACGCGCGTCATGTCCTCGACGAAGGGCGTAAGCATTTCAGCGTCTTGCCAGACGCGCGCGAAAGGCGAAATCTCGCAGCAACAAAAACCTGCTCGACAGGAAATCTGCTCTGGGAGACGCCCGCATGTCCGCTGCCGCCAGCCGCTATCCGTCCCTCCATGCCCGTTCCATCGCCGATCCCGAGGGCTTCTGGCGCGAGGCCGCCCGTGCCATCGACTGGGTGAGCGAGGGCGCGCGCGTCTTCGATCCCGCGCTCGGCATTTACGGCCGCTGGTTTCCCGGCTGGACCACCAATGTCTGTCACAATGCGGTCGACCGCTATGCGGATGGCGGGCGCGGCGCCCAGCCGGCGATTTTCTATGACAGCCCGGTGGCCGGCGCGCAGCGCAGCGTGACCTATGCCGAGCTGAAGGACGAGGTGAGCCTGCTCGCCGGCGTGCTGCGCGAACTCGGTGTCGGCAAGGGCGACCGCGTCGTCATCTACATGCCGATGATCCCGGAAGCGGTGTTCGCCATGCTGGCCTGCGCCCGCATCGGCGCGGTGCATTCCGTGGTGTTCGGCGGTTTTGCCGCCGCCGAACTGGCCAGCCGGATCGAAGACGCGCAGCCCAAGGTCGTGCTGTCTGCCTCCTGCGGCATCGAACCCTCACGGCTGGTGCAGTACAAGCCGCTGCTCGACCTCGCCCTCAGCATGGCGAAGCACCGGCCGGAAGCCTGCCTCATCTTCCAGCGGCCGCAGGTCGAGGCCAAGCTGGTCGCCGGCCGCGATCATGACTGGGCCACGCGCTGCGCGCAGGCGCGCGCCGCCGGCACACGGGCCGACTGCGTGCCGGTCGAGGCCACCGACCCGCTCTACATCCTCTATACCTCGGGCACGACCGGCAAGCCGAAGGGCGTGGTGCGCGACAGCGGCGGCTACATGGTGGCGCTGCGCTGGTCCATGGAAGGGCTCTATGATGTGCGCCCGGGCGAGGTCTATTGGTCGGCCTCGGATATTGGCTGGGTGGTCGGCCATTCCTACATCATCTATGCGCCGCTGCTTACCGGCTGCACCACCGTGCTTTATGAGGGCAAGCCGGTCGGCACCCCGGATGCCGGCGCCTTCTGGCGGGTGATCGAGCAGTACAAGGTGGTGGCGCTGTTCACCGCGCCCACCGCCCTACGCGCGATCAAGAAGGAAGACCCGGAAGGCCGGCTGATGGGCGACTATGACCGCTCCAGCCTGCGCACCCTGTTCCTCGCGGGCGAACGCGCGGACCCCGATACGGTGGAATGGGCCAAGGCCCGGCTCGGCGTGCCCGTGGTCGATCACTGGTGGCAGACGGAGACGGGCTGGGCGATCGCCGGCAATCCCGTCGGCCTCGGTGCCCTGCCGATCCGCGTCGGCTCCACCGGCGTGCCGATGCCGGGCTATCAGGTCGACATTCTCGATGAAGGCGGCCACCCGGTCGGACCCGACCGCATGGGCTCCATCGCCATCAAGCTGCCGCTGCCGCCCGGCTGCCTGCCGACGCTCTGGCGGCAGGACGAGCGCTTCCGCGAGAGCTACCTCATCGACTTCCCCGGCTATTACAAGACGGCGGATGCCGGCTTCACCGATGCCAATGGCCAACTCTTCATCATGGGCCGCACCGACGACATCATCAATGTCGCGGGCCACCGCCTCTCCACCGGCGGCATGGAGGAAGTGCTGGCGGCCCATGCCGATGTCGCGGAATGCGCGGTCATCGGCATTCATGACGAGCTGAAGGGCGAGGTGCCCTGCGGCTTCGTGGTGCTGAAGGCGGGCGTGGCGCGCTCACCCGCCGATATCGAACAGGAAATCGTCGCGCTGGTGCGCGAGCGCATCGGCCCGGTGGCGGCGTTCCGGCTCGCCATCACCGTCAACCGGCTGCCGAAGACGCGCTCGGGCAAGATTCTGCGCGGCACGATGAAGAAGATCGCCGACGCCGAGCCGTGGAACATGCCCGCCACCATCGACGATCCCGCCGCGCTGGACGAGATCGCCGCCGCGCTCGGCGCGCGCGGCCTCGCCAAGGTGACGGCCGCTTAAGGCGCGCGCCGGCACATGAAAAAGCCCGGGGCGATGGCGCTCCGGGCTTCTTTCATTCAGGCGGCAGCCGGCAAAAGGCGGCTCATTCCTCGTCGTCGGCCTCGCTCTTGCGCGAGCCGCCGAGCTTGGCGAACACGGTTTCGAGGTCGATCGCTTCCTCGCGCGGCTTGCGGCTGGGCACGAAGGGCTCCGGCCCGTCGCCGACCGACAGGTCGACCGGCAGCAGCGTCGTCTCGTCGCCGACCGGGGCTACCGAGGCGGGGCGGTCCTTGGAGGAGCGCTGCACCTCGATATCGAGGTCGATCTGCGAGCACAGGCCCAGCGTCACCGGGTCCATCGGCGTCAGATGCGCCGCGTTCCAGTGGGTGCGCTCCTTGATCGACTCGATGGTCGTCTTGGTCGTGCCCACCAGACGCATGATCTGGCTGTCCTTCAGCTCCGGGTGGTTGCGCAGCAGCCAGAGAATGGCGTTGGGGCGATCCTGGCGCTTCGACACCGGGGTGTAGCGCGGGCCACGGCGGCGCTTGGGCTCCGGCAGGCGCACCTTGGACTCGAGCAGCTTCAGCCGGTGATGGGGGTTCTTCTCCGCGCGCTCGATTTCCTCGCGGGCGAGCTGGCCCGTGGTGATCGGATCGCTGCCCTTGATTCCCTGCGCCACCTCGCCATCGGCGATACCCTTCACTTCCAGCACGTGCAGCTTACAAAAGTCCGCGATCTGGTCGAAGGTCAGGGCGGTATTCTCGACCAGCCACACGGCGGTGGCCTTCGGCATCAGGGGGGCGTTCGCCATGGGACGCAGCTCCATCGAGTGGGGCGCCGGGCGGGCGGTGAAACCGAGCCGGCGTGCAGATTTCGGGTCTTCGGCCGCGCAAAAGTCTCCCCGCGCCCACCACCCGGAGGGGCGGAGCCTCGGACCGTCTCGCGATGACCGGGATGGCGTGAATATAAGCCCGCGCGCGCCGTCCTGCAAATCCAAAGACGCAGCCCATGGGGTAGCGGTTGCATTCCCCCGCTGCTAGCGTCCGCGCCCCCCCACAAATAAGGATGACGCGATGAAGCCTGTTCGAGTTCTCACCGCCGCCACCCTCTTCTTCACCGCTGTCACCGGCGCCTTCGCGCAGGAGGCCGCGCGCGAAATGCCGGGCACGGGCGAGCTGTCCCGCATCAGCGGCGGCACCTACACCGTCGACCCCGACCATACCCAGATCGTCTGGACGGTCGACCACATGGGCATCACCCCGCTCGCCGGCATGTTCGGCGCCTCCGCCGGCACGCTGGTGCTCGACCCCAGCAAGCCGGACGACGCGAAGCTGGAAGTCACCATCCCGATGGCGGGGCTGCGCGTCACCTCGGAAGAGTTCGCCACCCATCTCGCCAGCCCGGATCTCCTCGACACGGCGAAATTCCCCACCGCGACCTTCAAATCCTCGAAGATCACGGTGGAGGGCAGCGACGCCACCATCGAGGGCGAGCTGACGCTGCATGGCGTGACCAAGCCGGTCACCATGGATGTGAGCTTCTTCGGCGCCGGCATCAACCCGATGACCAAGGTGGAGAATATCGGCTTCACCGGCACCACCGAGATCAAGCGCAGCGATTTCGGCCTCGGCTATGGCGTGCCCGCCATCTCCGACGAGGTGGCGCTCGATATCGTCGCCGCCTTCATCAAGCAGCCCTGACCGGGCCGCGCTTGACAGCGCGGGCCTCGGCACCCATGACGGTGGCGAGGCCCCGCTGGACCCTGCGATGACCGCCGAAAAACCTGTTCTCCGCGTCCTACTCTGTGCCCCGCGCGGCTTCTGCGCCGGGGTCGTGCGCGCCATCGACGCGGTGGAGCGGGCGCTGGAGATGTACGGCCCGCCGGTCTATGTGCGCCACGAGATCGTGCACAACAAATATGTGGTGGAAGGGCTGAAAGCGAAGGGCGCGGTCTTTGTCGAGGAACTCGACGAAGTGCCCGCGGGCACCGCGGCCCCGGTCATTTTCTCCGCCCATGGCGTCGCCCGCTCGGTTCCCGAGGACGCCGCCCGGCGCAACTTCTTCGCCATCGACGCGACCTGCCCGCTGGTGACCAAGGTGCACCGCGAGGCGACCGTCCATTACAAGCGCGGCCGCGAGGTCGTGCTCATCGGCCATGCCGGCCACCCCGAGGTGATCGGCACCATGGGCCAGCTGCCCGAGGGCGCGGTGTCGCTGGTGGAGACCGCCGAGCAGGCGCGCCGCTTCCAGCCCCGTGACCCCGGCAATCTCGCCTTCACCACCCAGACCACGCTCTCTATCGACGACACCGCCGAGATCGTCGCCATCCTGCGCGAACGCTTCCCCGCCATGGTGGCGCCGCACAAGGAAGACATCTGCTACGCCACCACCAACCGGCAGGAAGCGGTCAAGCGCGTCGCGCCCGAGGTGGACGCGATGATCGTCGTCGGCGCCCCCAACTCCTCGAACTCCCAGCGCCTGCGCGAGGCGGCCGAGCGTGCCGGCTGCCGCCACGCGGCACTGGTGCAGCGGGCCAGCGAAATCGACTGGGAGTGCTTCGGCGCCATCACCTCGCTCGGCGTCAGCGCCGGCGCCTCCGCCCCGGAAGTGCTGGTGGAGGAAATCCTCGACGCCTTCGCCGCCCGCTACACGCTGGCGGTGGAGACGGTGCACAACGCCCATGAGGACGTGTTCTTCCCGCTGCCCCGGCAGCTCCGCTCCGATGCTGCCGAATAGGCTCGACCCGTCCCATGGCCGTTTACACCGACGTTTCCCCGGAAGAGCTCGAAGCCTTCCTCGCCACCTATGACATCGGCCGCCTGCGGGCCTTCAAGGGCATCGCCGAGGGGGTGGAGAATTCCAACTACCTGCTGCAGACCGAGGCGGGCAGCTTCATCCTGACGCTGTACGAGAAGCGCGTTAACCCGGCCGACCTGCCCTTCTTCGTCGGGTTGATGGAGCATCTGGCGACGCGCGGCATCGACTGCCCGCAGCCGGTGCGCAACCGCGACGGCGTGGCGCTCGGCCGGCTGGCGGGACGGCCGGCGCTGATCGCCACCTTCCTCGTCGGCACCTCGGTGCGCCGCCCCGGCGTTGCCCATTGCGCCGCGCTCGGCGCCGCTTTGGCCGGGCTGCACAAGGCCGGCGCCGACTTCACCGCCTTTCACCGGGCCAATGCGCTCTCGGTCGCCGGCTGGCGGCCGCTCTTCGAGCAGGCGGACGAGCGGGCGGACACCGTGGCGCCGGGGCTCTCCGCCCTCATCGCCGATGAACTCGCCGTGCTGGAAGCGCGCTGGCCGACCGGCCTGCCGGCCGGCGTCATCCATGCCGATCTGTTCCCAGACAATGTGTTCTTCACCGATGGGCGGCTGTCGGGGCTGATCGACTTCTATTTCGGCTGCAACGACCTTCTCGCCTATGATGTCGCCATCTGCCTGAACGCCTGGTGCTTCGAGCCGGACGGCGCCTTCAACCAGACCAAGGGCCGCGCCTTGCTCGCCGCCTATCAGGCCGAGCGGCCTCTCGGGTCTGACGAGATCGCCGCCCTGCCGCTGCTGGCGCGCGGCGCCGCGCTGCGCTTCCTGCTCACCCGCCTGGTCGACTGGCTGAATGTGCCGCCCGGCGCGCTGGTGCGCCCGCATGATCCGCTGGAATATCTGCGCAAGCTGCGCTTCCACCGCTCGGTGACCAGCCCGCGCGACTATGGCGTGCTGGAAGGCGACGCCGCGTGAAGACCGCTCCCGGCACCGCCCGCATCTTCGCCGACGACGCGGCAAAGGACGCTCCCAAGGACGCCCCGAAGGGTATCGTCGCCATCTGGACCGACGGCGCCTGCTCCGGCAATCCCGGCCCCGGCGGCTGGGGCGCGATTCTGCGCTATGCCGGTTCGGAGAAGGAACTTTCGGGAGGCGAATCCCCCACCACCAATAACCGCATGGAGCTGATGGCGGCGATCTCCGCTTTGGAGGCGCTGAAGCGCCCCTGCACGGTCGATCTGCACACCGACAGCGAATATATGCGCAACGGCATCACCAAGTGGATCGCCGGCTGGAAGCGCAATGGCTGGCGCACCGCCGACAAGAAGCCGGTGAAGAATGTCGATCTGTGGGAGCGCCTTGAAGCCGCCATCGCCCGGCACGACATTCGCTGGCACTGGGTCAAGGGCCATGCCGGCGACGAGATGAACGAGCGCGCGGACGAACTCGCCCGCGCCGGCATGGCGCCCTACAAGGCCGCGCGGGGCGCTTACTAGGTCGGGACCGACATCATGACCACACGCCTTGAGGTGCCTACCGGCGCGGTGACGGGCGCCCCTGCCGCGCTGCTGCGTGCCGAGGGCCTCGCCGTCTTCGCCGCCGCGCTGGTGGCCTATGCCGCGCTCGGCGCCAGCTGGTGGCTCTTCGCGGCGCTGATTCTGGCGCCGGACCTCTCGATGCTGGGCTATCTCGCCGGGCCGCGCGCGGGGGCTTTCGCCTACAATGCCGGCCACACCTATGTCGGCCCGGCGCTGCTCGGCGCCCTCGCCTATGGGTTCAGCGCCCCGCTCGCCGGCGCCCTCGCCCTGATCTGGACCGCCCATATCGGGCTCGACCGGCTGCTCGGCTATGGGCTCAAATACAGTGCCGGTTTCGGCCATACACATCTCGGCCGCCTCGGCCGAAACTGAGGAAGGTTCAGGCGGAGACGGCCAGTTGGATTGACAAGGCCCCCTCCGCTCCGCTATCAGCCGGGCCTCAATTTCTGCTGGCGGATCGGGGCGCGGCCATAGGGCGCCGTCTCATGCGCAGGCGCTGTCGATCCGAAGGTTAGTGTCATGAAGATCCGTAACTCGCTCAAGTCGCTGCTCGGCCGTCACCGCGACAACCGTCTGGTGCGCCGCAAGGGCCGCGTCTACATCATCAACAAGACCCAGAAGCGCTTCAAGGCCCGCCAGGGCTGAGCGATGGCCGCTTGGCTTTCGGTCGGCCGCGTTCACGATTTCGCGGCCTTTAGCGGACAATATTGCTCAAGGGCGCCGTGACTCCTAACATGGAGACATGCGCGCCCTTTTTGCTGCCCTCATCCTTGCCGCCGCCCCGCTGGGTGCCTTCGCGCCCGGCGCCTTAGCCCAGACTCCGACCCCGCCCAAGGCGGAGCGGCCCGAGGCTGACGCGCCTGCGGCCAAGCCGGCGGAACCCGACCGCGCCAAGCGGCTCGACGCGCTGTTCGCCGCGCTGAAGGTGGCGCCGGACGACGAATCGGCCAAGGAAATCGCCGCCCGCATCGACGTGGCGCTCACCCCTTCCGGCAGCGACACCGCCGATCTGCTGATGGCCCGCGCCTCGCAGGCGACACAGGCCAAGCAGTTCGACCTCGCGGTGGAACTGCTCGACGGCCTGCTGCGCATCGAGCCGGATTATCTCGAAGCCTGGAACAAGCGCGCCACCATCTTCTTCCTGCGCGAGGACTATTCCGACGCGCTGGTCGATCTGCGCCAGGTCGTCGCCCGCGAGCCGCGCCATTACGGCGCCTGGGCGGGCATCGCCATCATCTGCAAGGAAATCGGCGACGAGAAGCGTGCGCTGGAGGCCGCCCGCCGGGCAATCGCCATTTACCCGCATCTCGACGCGATGGTGGATATGGAGAAGGAACTGGCGATCAAGGTCGAGGGCCGGCCGATCTGAAGCCGGACGGCCAGCTCAGGCTCGCTCGTAATCCACGAAGCTGAAGGCGAATTCGTCCTTCTCGCCCTGGATCGGCCCTTCGCGGCCGGTCTCGCGCCATTCCTCGCGCGCGAAGGCGGGGAAATGCACGTCGCCCTCGGGCTTGCCATGCACCTCGGTCAGGCGCAGCCGCGTGGCATGGGGAAAGGCCTGCGCATAAATCTGCGCGCCGCCGACCACCGCCATCTCGTCGACCCCGAGCCGCAAAGCCTCCTGCGCCCCACGTTCCAGCGCGGCACCGAGCGAAGAGACCACCAGCACGCCCTCCGGCGGGCGGAAGCCGGTGTCGCGGGTGATGACGAGGCTGGTGCGCCCCGGCAGCGGCTTGCCGATGGATTCGAAAGTCCGCCGCCCCATCAGGATCGGCTTGCCCCAGGTGATCGCCCGAAAGCGCTTGAGATCGCCGGATATGTGCCAGGGCAGCGCCTCGCCGCGCCCGATCACGCCGTTCTCCGCCACGGCGGCAACCAGTGTGAGAACGGTCATGCTCCCCTCCCGCGCAGCAGCGCCAGGGCCGTGTCCGCCGCCGCAAGGCCGGTCTGGTGCGCGCCATGGGCGGTGGAATAAGCGTGGGGCGAGGAGGCCTCGCCGGCGAACAGAAGCCGATCCCCCAGCGGGTGCTCCAGCGTCTGCGTCAGCCGCGCCCGAACAGGGGCGAAACCCGGGAGGGCGCAGCTATAGCCGCCGCCGATCAGGGGATCGGCCACCCAGCCTGTGGTAGCGACGCCGGCGACATGTTTTTCGATGTCGGCGCCGAATGCGTCCTTGAGTGCGGCCAGGGCGAAGTCGCGCATCGCCGCCGGCCCGGCCGTCACCAGCGCCGCCGCATTCGCCCCGCCGAGCTGGGCGATGGCCATGGGGTGGCCGAACGGATTGAGGGTGAAATTGACCGGCTTGCGCGCCGGGTCGCGCCGATCCAGCGTGTCGATATAGCTGGTCGGCTCGGCTCCGAACACGTCGCGGTCGAACAGGAAGGCCACCTTTTCCGCCGCGCCCAGCGGCAGCGCCTCGAACGCCTCCGCGAGATCGGGCGGCAGCAGCGGCGCGAAGCCGAGCCCGCCGCGCGCGATCACCGAGGTCGGCACCGCGACGATGGCGAGCCGGGCCGTGACCGTTCCGCGCGAAGTGGCAAGGCTCACGCCCTGTCCCGACCAATCGACGGTGGAAACCGCGCAGCCGGTAACGATGGGGAGGTCCGGCGCCTCCCGGGCGGCGAGCGCCTGCACCAGGGCGCCATAGCCCTTTTCGACCGGATAGTTTTCGCCCGTGTCGGAGTAGGCGGCATAGTCGAGCGTGGAGAGCCGCTCCGGCTCGGCGGCCGAGAGCAGGGTCAGCCAGTGCCGGGCGAGCCGTGCCCCCTCCGGTGGCAGTGCCAGCCCGGCCAAGACCGCACTGGCGGCGACATCCCGCCCCTCCTCGCCCGCCCTGTGGATGGCGGCGTAGCTGGCCTGAATGGCGTCCCAGATGGTCTCACACTCCACCTCATCGGCCCAATGGTCGCCGAGATGGGTGGCGCGCGCCTTGCGGTTGCCGCGCACGAAATAGGAGAGGCCGAGTTCGTCCGCCGCCGCCCGCAATGGATTCACCGAAGCGGAATGCAGCCAGTGGCAGCCACGATCCCAGGCGACGCCGAAGGTCGTGGTATCGGTGAAGGCCCGCCCGCCGGTGCGCGCGGCCGCTTCCAGCACCAGCACATCCGCCCCCGCCTGCGCCAGCCGCGCGCCAGCAGCCAGGCCGGCCGCGCCCGCGCCGATGACGATCACCTCATGCTGAGCGGTCACGGTCAGGTCCGATATCGGGGAATGAGAGAACGTGAGACCGCCGACGGGCCGGCGACCTCATCACTTCTTGCGGAACGCATCGAGCCGCACGACCTGCGCGCCGCCCGAGCCCCCATCCTTGGGATCCTCGCCGTCGGCGGGAGCAGCGCCCTTGTCGTCGGCCGGCCTGGCATCGGCAGGCTTGCTGTCCAAAGGCTTGCTGTCCCCCGATTTGGCGTCGGAAGACTCGCCTCCGGCAGGCTTCGCCTCGGTCGGCCGGGCAGCCGCTGGAGCAACAGTGGCCGGCTTCGGCGCGGCCTTGCTCTCGGCAGAGACGACGGGCGCCGGCGCGGCTTGCGGCGCTCCGGCCGTTTCCAGCTTCACCACCGGCTCGGCGACGCGGGCGGGGGCGCGGGTGGAGGGAACAGAGGTGGGACGGCCCTCGCCGATCGGTGTCGGCGTCACGACCGTCGGCTCGGCCGGTGTCTCGCCCGCGCCGTCTTCCTCCGCCGTTTCGAACTGCAGCCCGAACTTGACCGAAGGGTCGAAAAAGCCCTTCAGCGCCGCGTAAGGCACATGCAGGCGCTCGGGAATGCCGTTGAAGGACAGGCCAACCTCGAAGAATTGGTCGGTGACGATCAGGTCCCAGAACTGATGCTGGAGAACGATCGTCATCTCTTCGGGATAACGCTCCTTCAGCCGCGGCGAGATTCGTACCCCGGCTGCGCGCGTGTCGAAGGAAAGATAAAGATGGTGCTCGCCGGGCAAGCCGTCGCGGGCGACATCGGTAAGGACGCGGCCAACGACGCCGCGCAACGCATCCTGCACCAGCAGGTCATATCGGATCAGATCGACGCTCATGCTCGCAATGAACCCGATTCCAGTCCTGACTGCCAGTAGGACGTGAGAAGGAAGTGCAGGCTTCTGTTGCCAGGTGCCTGCGAACCCCGCCTCACGGTGCTACCCGTTTGGACTTATTTTCCGTAGATCAAACCGCTCACGCGGCCTGAGCAACCGGAGCATAGTTGTCGTTGGCAACTATATGTTTGGTCCGATGACGGCGGTACCATGCCGGGCGAAAGAAGACCCTTTACGCTCTCGTCGATCCTGTTTCGCCCCCGCCGCAGCCCACTTGCCGATGGGCTCCGGTGGAGGCGCCGGGTACTGCCCCCGGGTCCGAAGAGTTTATTACGGTGTCCGTTTATCGCCATAGCCGGCTTGCGCCGGCAATCCGAATATAGGCGTTCGTCCCGCCGGTTGGAAGGGGGCAGGCGAATCTCCCCGGCCCCGTCCCCGGCCGGCGCCTCACGCCTCGGTCTGGTCGCCGAACTGCAAATGCTCGATCGGGCGATTGCCGCCATTGCTGCCCAGCAACTTTTCCTCGCGTGCGGCAATCTCGGTGCGCAGCGCTTCGATCAGGACCTGGCGCAGCATCTCATAGTCCAGCCGCAGTTCGGAATGGGCGCTGCGCAGTGCCTGCCCTTCGCGCAGCACCAGAGCCGGGGCCGTGTGCGAGTGCTCAACCGTGAAGTCGAGCGGATGCGTGGCATCCTTCTCCAGCAGGTTGAGATGCATGCGCAGGCGGTGCAGTTCGGTGTTGAGCGTGTCGGTGCTCTTGGTCATGGTTTCCTCCCTCAGCATGGCCGCAGGGGACAAGTCGAGCCCCGCCGGAATGTTCCCCGTTACCGCCTCCCGCCGCCGGGTGCCCCCTGGGGATGACGAGGGCGAATGAGGTCTCGCGGATGGGCCTCGGCGGGCTCATATTATATGGAGTGGGCAGGAAAGTTCCGGGACGAACAGCCATGCGGAATTATCACGAGCTTCTGGAACGCGTGCTGCGCGAGGGCGTGCGCAAGGACGACCGCACCGGCACGGGCACGCTTTCCCTCTTCGGCCACCAGATGCGCTTCGATCTCGCCGAGGGCTTTCCGCTCGTCACCACCAAGAAGCTGCATCTGCGTTCCATCATCCACGAATTGCTGTGGTTTCTGGCCGGCGACACCAACATCGCCTATCTCAAGGCGAACGGCGTTTCGATCTGGGATGAGTGGGCCGATGACAGGGGCGATCTGGGCCCTGTCTATGGCCATCAATGGCGCTCCTGGCCGGATGGGCGCGGCGGTGTGATCGACCAGATCGCGCAGGTGGTGGCAGATATCCGCCGCAATCCCGATTCGCGCCGGCTCATCGTCTCGGCCTGGAACCCGGCGGACGTGCCGGCCATGGCGCTGCCGCCCTGCCACTGCCTGTTCCAGTTCTATGTGCTGGAGGGCAAGCTCTCCTGCCAGCTCTACCAGCGCTCGGCGGATATCTTCCTTGGCGTGCCGTTCAACATCGCCTCCTATGCGCTGCTCACCCATATGGTGGCGCAGGTGACGGGGTTGCAGCCGGGCGATTTCGTCCACACCTTCGGCGACGCCCACATCTATCTCAACCATCTCGACCAGGTGCACGAACAGCTCTCGCGCGCGCCGCGCCCGCTGCCGCGGCTGAAGCTGAATCCTGACGTGACCGACCTCTTCGCCTTCCGCTTCGAGGACATAGCCATCGAAGGCTACGACCCCCATCCCGCGATCAAGGCACCGGTGGCGGTGTAGGCACATGACCCTCACCCTGCGGCCCGCGCAGCCCGACGATGCCGCGCTGATCCACGCCTTCGTCTGCGAACTCGCCGACTATGAGAAGCTGCGGCACGAAGTGGAGGCAACGGAAGCGGATTTCGCCCGCGAGCTCTTCGGCCCGCAGCCGCGCGTCTTCTGCGACATCGCGGAATGGGAGGGGGCGCCGGCGGGGTTCGCGCTGTTCTATTATACCTTCTCAACGTTTCGCGGGCGGCAGGGGATCTTCCTTGAGGACATCTATGTCCGCCCGGGCTTTCGCGGGCGCGGCATCGCGCGGGCGCTGATGCGCCGGCTCGCCCGGCGCTGCCTCGACGAAGGGCTCGGGCGTTTCGAGTGGAACGTTCTCGACTGGAACGAGCCCGCGATCCGCTTCTACCGTTCGGTGGGCGCCGTGCCGCTGGATGCCTGGACCATGCAGCGCGTCACCGGCGAGGCGTTGGAACGGCTGGCGCAGGGCTGAGCGCCCCCCCCCCCGCGAAAATGCCGCCGGCACGAGGCCGGCGGCTGACTCTTACCTGAAGAGGAAGCGCGCGTCAGAGCGGCTCGCCATCGGGGCCGTCGGGCCCGTCCGGTCCGTGCTCCATCGGGCCGGGCGGCAGGCGGTGCGGCATCGGGCCATCCGGGCCCTCGCCGCCGGGACCGAAGCGATGCGGCCCGGGGCCGCGTTCATGACCCGGCCCGTGGCGGCCATCGGCCGTGCGCGGATGTTCGATCTGCTTGAACAGAATGGCAAAACGGCGCTGCTGGGAACCGTCGAGCGCGTCATAGAGCGGCGCGGCGGCATCGGCAACCTTCTTCATGGTCTCGCCCCGGCCGATCATCCCGTCGGCCTGCGCGCGCAGCCGCTCGATGACATCGGGACGCTCACCCCTAGGCATCGCCTCCCGCGCCGCGCGGCGTTCGGCCCAGTGCGCGGCGCGCTCCTTGGCGGCGTCCTGCAACGCGGTCTCCAGTGCCGGCCAGAGTTTCTCCTGCTCGGCGTTGAGCCGCAGCCCGGCCTTGAGCGCGGCGATACGTGCATCGCTCATGGCGCCGGCGAATTCGGCCATCTGCTCCGGACTCGGGCGCGCGTGCTCACCCATGCCCGGCTTCGGCGCTGCCACGCCAAAGGTGACACCCGCGAGAAGGGCGGCGGCGGTAGCGGCAATGATCGTGCGTTTCATCGGCCTCATCTCCTGTGAAGGTGAGGCCGATGCTGTCTGATGAGACCGAGCGTTTCAAATGAAACTTCGGTAATGAACCCAATATTACATTCGGAAACGAAGCTGAATGAACGTTCAGGTTCATGAATAGTCATTAACCCGGCGAAATCATCTTCTCCGGACGCACGACAGCGTCGAATTCTTCATTGGTGACATAGCCGCCACCCACCGCTTCCTCGCGCAGCGTGGTGCCGTTCTTATGCGCGGTCTTGGCGATCTTGGCGGCGTTGTCGTAGCCAATCTTCGGCGCCAGCGCGGTGACCAGCATCAGCGAGCGCTCCAGCGCCGCCTTGATATTGTCCTCGCGCGGCACGATGCCGACGACGCAATGCTCGGTGAAGCTTAGCGCCGCGTCGGACATGAGGCGCACCGACTGCAGGAAATTATAGGCCATGACCGGATTGTAGACGTTCAGCTCGAAATGGCCCTGGCTGCCGGCGAAGCTCAGCGCGGCATTGTTGCCGAAAATCTGCACGCAGACCTGGGTGAGCGCCTCGCACTGAGTGGGGTTCACCTTGCCGGGCATGATCGACGAGCCCGGCTCATTCTCCGGCAGCGCCAGTTCGCCGAGGCCCGAGCGCGGACCGGAACCAAGGAAGCGGATGTCGTTGGCGATCTTGAACAGCGACACCGCCACCGTGTTGATCGCCCCGTGCGAGAACACCATGGCGTCATGTGCCGCCAGCGCCTCGAACTTGTTCGGCGCCGTGGTGAAGGGCAGGCCGGTGATGGCGGCGATATGCTCGGCCACCTTCTCGGCGAAGCCCACCGGCGCGTTCAGCCCGGTGCCGACCGCCGTGCCACCCTGGGCCAGCTGCATCAGCGCCGGCAGCGTCGATTCGATGCGGGCGATGCCGTTCTCCACCTGATGGGCGTAGCCGGAGAATTCCTGGCCGAGTGTCAGCGGCGTCGCGTCCTGCGTGTGGGTGCGGCCGATCTTGATGATGTGCTGCCACTGCGCCGCCTTCTCGGCCAGCGCCGCGTGCAGCGTACGCAGGGCCGGCAGCAGCCGGCGCGAAATCTCCTCAGCGCAGGCCACATGCATGGCGGTCGGGTAGGTGTCGTTGGACGACTGGCTCATATTGACGTGGTCATTGGGGTGGACGGGCTTCTTGGAACCCTTCTCCCCACCCATCATCTCGATGGCCCGGTTCGAAATCACCTCATTGGCATTCATGTTGGACTGGGTGCCCGACCCGGTCTGCCAAACCACCAGCGGGAAATGAGCGTCCAGCTTGCCGTCGATCACCTCCTGCGCGGCGGCGATAATCGCGGCGCCCAGCGTCGGGTCGAGACGGCCGAGCGCCATATTGGTTTCTGCCGCCGCCCGCTTGACGATGCCGAGGGCGCGGATCACCGGCAGCGGCTGCTTTTCCCAGCCGATCTTGAAATTGCCGAACGAGCGCTGCGCCTGCGCGCCCCAGTATTTGTCGGCCTCCACCTCGATGGGCCCAAACGTGTCGGTTTCGATGCGGGTATTGCTCATCGGTCAAAGCCTTTCCGGGTGCGTCTCAGGGCCCGTCCACGCGGGCGTCGCGGCTCGGCGCCGGTTTAGCATGCGTCGCGCGGCGGCGAAATCAGCCGCAGGCTCGATGACAGGCCCGCGCAAGGTTCCGCCGAGTATGATCACAAATACGTGATAACTACCCCTTCGGCGGCCCCTATGGAACACCCCTCGACATCATCATTTTACCGCCAAGCAGTCGAGTGGTGAGTCGTCAGCCGGCTACCTGCAACGGTTTCTGGCTGCCGTCGCGGCGCCTGCCGCCGGGTACCGGAGCGCCGCAAATTCTTGGAAAACGCCATTTTCGCCGATATTATGAGAGGACTAATGCAGCTTGTTGCGTAGATTCTGCGCGCCTTTTGAACGGAGGCCGGCGCCCGTGGGCGACCTTGTGAATCTCAACCGCCACCGCAAGCGGATGGCGCGGATGACTGCGGAACAAACCGCCGCTGCCCGGCGTTTGGAGTTCGGCCGCCCAAAGTACCAGCGCGAGTTGGAAGCGGCCGAAGAACGAAAGCAGGAAAAAATGCTTGAAGGGCATAGGCGCATTCGAGAGGACGAGACATGAAGAGTCCCGTGGTTAAGCAGTCCATCGTGATTGCCGGGCACAAGACCAGCGTCAGTCTGGAAGATCAGTTCTGGGACGCCCTCAAGGAGATCGCGGCCAACCGGCGCAGCACCTTGTCGGAGATCGTGGCCTCGATCGATTCGGGCCGCAATCAGGGCAACCTGTCGTCGGCGATCCGCCTCTACGTGCTGGCGCATTACCGCAGCCCCTCCTCCAGCCGCGAACCGACCGAAGCGTCGGAGCGAAACGGTTCCTTGCGCTCTACCGTTGCGTAAACCCGAAGCCGTTCCCATATCGGCAGGTGGCGGGCGCGTTGTAACCTGATGCCTCGTCACCTATAACCGCCTCGTCACGCCGTCATGGCGGCGAGGCGCGGGTTTTCTTGCACGGTGGCGTCTGCCGGTTCTGCGCTTGCGAGCCCGGACAAGCCGGGCGCGCAAACGGAGTGGGCGCGGAATGTCATGGAAGAACCAGAGCGGCGGGCCATGGGGCAATGGTCCGCGCGGCCCTTGGGGCACTGGTCCGCAATCGCCGGGGCCGAGTTCTCCCGATCTTGAAGATCTGATCCGTCGCGGACAGGAAAAGCTGCGGACCGCCATTCCCGGCGGCTTCGGCACCGGCAAGGGCATCGTGGTTCTGGTGGCGCTCGCCATCGTCGCCTGGCTGCTGTCCGGCTTTTACCGCGTCGAGCCGGACGAGCAGGGCGTAGTGCTGCGCTTCGGCAAATTCGTCGGCACCACCAATCCCGGCCTCAACTACCACCTCCCCTACCCCATCGAGACGGTGCTGACCCCCCAGGTCACGCGCGTCAACCGCATCGATATCGGCATCCGTACCGGGGACGACCCGCGTCGCGGTTCCGTGCAGCGCGACGTGTCGGAAGAGAGCCTGATGCTCACCGGCGACGAAAACATCGTCGATGTCGATTTCGCCGTGTTCTGGATGGTGAAGCCCGCCGCGCCCGGTTCCACCGAGGATGTCGGCGCAGCGAACTTCCTGTTCAACGTCCAGAATCCGGAAGGCACGATCAAGGCTGTGGCGGAAAGCGCCATGCGCGAAGTGGTCGGCCGTACCAACATCCAGCCCATCCTCACCGGTGCCCGCCAGAACATCGAGACGGCGGTGCAAGAGCTGATGCAGCGCACGCTGGACGGCTACCGCGCCGGCGTGCTCGTCACCCAGGTGCAGCTGCAGAAGGTCGATCCGCCCTCGCAGGTCATCGACGCCTTCCGTGATGTGCAGGCCGCCCGCGCCGATGCGGAGCGTCTGCAGAACGAGGCTCAGGCCTACGCCAACCGCGTCGTCCCCGAAGCCCGAGGTGACGCTGCGCGCATCACCCAGGGAGCCGAAGGCTACAAGGAGCGGGCCATCATCGAGGCGCGCGGCCAGGCGGCGCGCTTCCTGAGCGTGCTCGGCGAATACCAGAAGGCGCCCGAGGTCACACGCCAGCGCCTCTATCTCGAAACCATGGAACGCGTATTCGGCGGAATGGACAAGGTGATCATTGATCCTGCGGCCGGCGGCTCGTCCGGCGTCGTGCCCTATTTGCCTCTCGCGCCGCTCACCGGCAGCACCCCCGCTCAGGGAGCCGCGAAATGAGGAACAGCCTCGGTCTCATTCTGGCGATCGCCGTCGCCGCCGTGCTCATCGGCCTGTTCTCGGCCCTGTTCAGCGTCTACCAGACCCAGCAGGCGCTGGTTCTGCGCCTCGGTGAACCCATCCGGGTCATCGAGGAGCCGGGCCTGCACGCGAAGATCCCGATGATCGACAGCGTGATCTTCATCGACAAGCGCATCCTCGACCTGGAAAATCCCTCGCAGGAAGTGATCGCGGCCGACCAGAAGCGTCTGGTGGTGGATGCCTTCGCCCGCTACCGCATCGTCAATCCGCTGCGCTTCTACCAGTCGGTCGGCAGTGTCGAGGCGGCCAACTCCCGCCTTGCCACCATCCTCAACTCGTCGCTGCGCCGCGTGCTCGGCGAATCCACCTTCACCCAGGTGGTGCGCGACCAGCGCGAGGATCTGATGGCGCGCATTCGCAACCAGGTGAACCGCGAGGCCGCCGGCTTCGGCATCGATGTCATCGATGTCCGCATCCGTCGCGCCGACCTGCCGGAAGCCAACAGCCAGGCCGTGTTCCAGCGCATGCAGACCGAGCGTCAGCGCGAAGCGGCGGAAATCCGCGCGCAGGGCGGCGAAGCCGCGCAGACCATCCGCTCCCGCGCCGACCGCGACTCGACGATCATCGTCGCCGAGGCCAACGCCACCGCCGACCAGTTGCGCGGCGAGGGCGAGGCCGAGCGCAACGAGATCTTCGCGCAGGCCTACAACCAGGACCGGTCCTTCTTCGACTTCTACCGGTCGATGCAGGCCTACGAGGCCTCGCTGAAGGGCTCGGACACGCGGATGCTGCTGGCGCCGGATTCGGAATTCTTCCGCTTCTTCAGCAATCCCACCGCCCGCGCCGACTCGGTTCTCGGCACGCCGGCCGCGCCGGCAGCGGCTCAACCCGCTCCGGCGGCGCCGTTGGCGCCGGCGAACTGACGCGACGCGACGATGTATGATTTCATCGTCGCGCTCGGCCTTGTGCTGGTAATCGAAGGTTTGGCGCTTGCCGTCGCTCCGGCGGCGGTGCGCCGCTCCGCCGAAGCCATCGCGCAATTGTCCGACTCGCCCTTGCGCGTGGCCGGCCTCATCGGGGCCGTTCTGGGTCTTGCCCTTGTGTGGATTATCCGAGGCTGACGAGGCGGGGTTCCGTACCCCGCCTCGCGCTCTTTTGGCTTGCATCGCGCCTTGCCGCTTGTAGCTTCGGGCGCACGGCCAATGGATGAGGGGCCGTGCCGCCCGGCTCCGCGTGGCGGCGTCAAGGAGGCTTCATGACAAAATGCCTTGAGGGCCTCGGCCTTGCGCGTTCCGCCCCCGCTCTCTTCGCCTCAGGCCGCAGCGCCGAACAGGCCTCGCCGGCACGGCGGCTCGGCGCCGCGCTTCTCGCCTTTGCAATTGTCCTCTCGGTGACGCTGTTGCCGCAGCCGGGCCGTGCGGCGGCGACCAAGGGCCCCGACACGGTGGCCGACACCGCCGCCCAGATCATGGACGCGGTGGTAAACATCTCCACCTCGCAGACCGTCGCCCCCTCGCGCAGCGTGCCAACGCCGGAGCTGCCGCCGGGCTCGCCCTTCGAGGAGTTCTTCAAGCGCCGGCAGCAGCAGGGCGAGGGCCAGGGGCCCCGTCGCGTCTCCTCGCTCGGCTCCGGCTTCGTCATCGACGCCAGCGGCTACATCGTCACCAACAACCACGTCATTGCCGATGCCGACGAAGTCTACGCCAATTTCGCCGACGGTTCGAAGCTGAAGGCCGAGATCGTCGGCCGTGACACCAAGATCGACCTCGCACTTCTGAAGGTGACGCCGGAGGCCGGCAAGACGCTGAAGGCGGTGAAGTTCGGCAATTCCGACATTCTGCGTGTCGGCGACTGGGTGATGGCGGTCGGCAACCCGTTCGGCCTGGGCGGCACGCTCACCGTGGGCGTCATCTCCGCCCGCAACCGCGACATCAATTCCGGCCCCTACGACAATTTCCTGCAGACCGACGCCGCCATCAACCGCGGCAATTCCGGCGGCCCGCTGTTCAACATGGAAGGCGATGTGATCGGCATCAACACCGCCATCATCTCGCCGTCGGGCGGCTCCATCGGCATCGGCTTCGCCGTTCCGTCCAACACCGCCATCCCGATCATCGCCCAGCTCAAGGAGTTCGGCGAAACCCGGCGCGGCTGGATCGGGGTGCGCATCCAGCAAGTGACGCCCGAAATCGCCGAGAGCCTCTCGCTCGACCGCGTGCGCGGCGCGCTCATCGGCTCGGTGACCGAGGATGGACCCGCCGCCAAGGGCGGGCTCAAGGCCGGCGACGTGGTGATCACCTTCGACGGCAAGGAGGTGAAGGACATGCGCGCACTGCCGATCATCGTCGCCGACACGCCGGTGGACAAGCAGGTGGATGTCATCGTCATCCGCAAGGGCCAGCAGGAGACGGTCAAGCTCACCGTCGGCCGGCTCGACGAGGGCACGCCCTCTCCCAGCGCCGCCGTCGCCCCGGAGAAGAAGCCCGAGGCGCCGCCGCCGGTCACCACGCTCAAGCTGATGGGCGTCGAGATGGCCGAGATGACGCCGGAACTGCGCACCCGCTTCAAGATCAAGGACGATCTCAAGGGCGTCGTGGTCATGGCGGTGGAGCCCGGCTCGGTGGCGGCCGAGCGCGGCATCGCGCCGGGCAACCTCATCGTCGAGGTCAATCAAGAAGCGATGCTCGCCCCTGGCGATGTCGAGAAGCGCCTCGCCGCGCTGAAGAAGGAGGGCCGGCGTTCCGCGCTGCTGATGGTGGCCGATCCCGAAGGCCAGATTCGCTTCACCGCCTTGCCGATCGAGTGACACACGCGGCCGAGGCCGCGTCAGCCGATCCATGCACGAGACGGCGCCCCGGAGCCCGCTCCGGGGTGTTTTCGTCAGGACGGATCAATGTGGGCGAATGCGACGTGCTCAGGGCCGCGCCTGCGGCATGGGCGGCGGGGGCAGGCCGGAGCCGGCCTCCGCGGTGCCCGGCTTGCGCTCGGTCAGCTGCACCGTCCAGCTCTTCTGCTCGTGGGTGTCCACTTCGAAGAAGCCGGTGCGGTCGAAGCCGCGCGCCAGGCAGTCCTGGATGCCACGAATGGTGAATTCCTTCTCGCGGGTACACATGAAGGCCTTGCCGGACCATTCCCCGCCGAGATCGTAGTCGATGGCGTAGACATAATAGAAGCGCGCCACCAGATCGCCGCGCAGCAGCGTCTCGCAGCTATTGGCGCCGATGTTCCACCAGCCCTCGGTCGCCCAGCTATTGCCGTCCTTATAGCCGAGCGCGATGCCGACGCGGCTGCTGGAGCGGTTGCACAGGCGGAAATCCGCCGCCGCCGGCGCCGGCATCAGCACGGCGAGAAGCGGGATGGCAAGAAGCATCGCCCCCACTGCCCGCGTCAGCACGCCACGCGGCACCCGCAGCCGGCCGCCCCGAGGGAGGGCGGCGGCAGCGGCAACAGGGTCACTTGTCGACGAGAACGGCTCGGAAATCATTGACGTTCGTGCAGGTCGGCCCCGGCGTGAGCAGATCTCCGAGGGCCTCGAAGAAGCTGGTGGAGTCGTTATTGGCGAGAAAGGCGGCAGGATCGAGACCCTGCGCCTTCGCCCGCGCCAGCGTGTCCGGCATCACATAGGCGCCGGCCGGATCGGAGGCGTCGCCGCCGCCGCCATCGGTGCCGTCCGTGTCGCCGGCCACGGCGTAGATGCCCGCCGCGCCGTCGAGCGCCACGGCGAGCGCCAGCGCATATTCCTGGTTCGGGCCCCCACGGCCCTGGCCGCGCATGGTGACGGTGAGTTCGCCACCGGAGAGCAGCACCGCCTTGCGACCGGCCGCCTTCAGCTCCTTCGCCTTGGCAGCCTGCGCGGCCGCGACCTCGCGCGCCTCGCCTTCAAGATTGTCGCCGAGGAGAACCGGCTCGATGCCAGCCTCGCGGGCGATTTTCTCCGCCGCCACGAAGGAATCAGCCGGGCGGGAGATGAGGACGTACTCGGAACCGGCGAAGGCCGCATCGCCGGGCTTGGGCGATTCGTTGGCAGGGTCGCGCAGCGCCACCGCCACGGAGGGCGGCGGATCGATGCGGTAGCGGGCCAGCACGTCGCGCGCCTCCGCCAGCGTGGTCGGGTCCGGCACGGTCGGGCCGGAGCCGATCACCGCCGGGTCGTCGCCCGGCACGTCGGAGACGGAAAGCGTCACCACTCGCGCCGGCTGGGCCAGCGCCGCGAGGCGCCCGCCCTTGATGCGCGAGAGATGCTTCCGCACCGTATTGATCTCGGTGATGTTGGCGCCGGAGCGCAGCAGGGCGCGGGTCAGCGCGCGCTTGTCGTCCAGCTCGACGCCGAAAGCGGGCGCGATCCAGTTGGCCGAAGCGCCGCCGGAGAGAAGCACCAGCACGAGATCGTCGGCGGTAGCGGAGGCGGCGAGGTCGATCGCCTTCTGCGCCCCGGCGAGGCCCGCCGCATCCGGCACGGGATGGCCGGCCTCGACCATTTCCAGCTGGCGCGTGGGCCGGCCATAGCCGTGGCGGGCGACGCCGATGCCGAGAAGCCGCGAGGGGTCGACGCCCATCTCGTCGAGATAATGCCGCTCGGCGACTTCCAGCATCGAGCCCGCGGCCTTGCCGGCGGCGAGCAGGATCAGGCGGCCATTGGCGGGAGGCGGCGGCAGCGCCGGCGGCAGACAGGTGGAAGGATGCGCGGCCGCAACCGCAGCGGTGAACAGGCGATCGAGAAAATCACGCGCCGAAACGTCCGTCATCACACCCACCCCGCCCCAAAGGAGGCCTTCCTGCCGGTCTCTTGCCCGGCCATTGCTTATTGCGCGCGGGCGCGAATCCCCGGCCGCGCGACGCGAAACGGGCGTATTCCTATGGCACGCCACGCCTCACGTCGATATCCTCCTGCACACTTCCCCGCAGCACACGGGCAATTATGCGCCGCCTCTCCACGGACGATTCCGCCGCGCCCGCCAGCGCCTCCCCCGCTTTGGACCCGTTCCCCGCCTTTGAGCGCCTTCCGGGAACGCTGGAGGCCGGGCTTATCCTGCTGTGCGACCACGCCTCCAACGCCCTGCCGCCGGCCTATGGCTCGCTCGGCCTGCCGAAGTCAGAGTTGCAGCGGCATATCGGCTACGACATCGGCGCGGCCGGCGTCACCCGCATGCTGGCGCATCGTCTCGGCTGCCCCGCCATTCTCTCGCGCTTCTCGCGGCTTCTCATCGACCCCAATCGCGGCGAGGACGATCCCACGCTGGTGATGCGGCTCTCCGACGGCGCGGTCGTTCCCGGCAACCGGCATGCCGACGCGGCGGAGATCGAGCGCCGGCTGGCGCTGTTCCACCGCCCCTATCACGACGCCATCACCGCCGAGATCGAGGTCGCGCTGGCGGCGGGCATCGTGCCGGTGCTGCTGTCGATTCACAGCTTCACTCCGGTCTGGCGCGGCGTGGCCCGGCCCTGGCACGCCGCTGTGCTGTGGGACAGCGATCCCCGCTTCACCCGCGAGCTCATCGACGCGCTGGAAGCCCCCGGTGATCTCATCGTCGGCGACAACGAGCCCTATGATGGTGCGCTGCGCGGCGACTGCCTTTTTCGCCACGCCACGCTGCGCGGCCTCGCCAACACGCTGCTCGAAATCCGTCAGGACCTGATCACTGAGGTCGACGGCCAGCGCGCCTGGGCCGACCGGCTCGCCGGGCTGCTGCCGGCCCTCCTTGCCCGGCCTGAACTGCACGAAGTGCGCAGCTATGGCTCGCGCACCGGCCCCGTGCCCCCCATCTGACGGGACGACACCTCCCGGGAGACTTCCATGACCGACCTCGACGACGCCACCCGCACCGAACTGGAAGCCGCGGCCTTCCGCCGCCTCGTCGCGCATCTGCAGGCGCGCACCGATGTGCAGAACATCGCGCTGATGAACCTGGCCGGCTTCTGCCGCAACTGCCTGTCCAACTGGCTGCTCGACGCGGCCAGGGAACGGGACGTGGTTATGACCAAGGACGAGAGCCGCGAGGCTGTCTATGGCATGCCCTATGAGGAGTGGAAGGCCCGCCACCAGAGCGAGGCGACGCCGGAGCAAAAGGCGGCTTTCCCCGGCCCCGGCCCGCACTGAGCCGGCAAGGAGGAGCTTTTCCCCGGATTCGCGGTGGATAGCGGGGCTAGCTTGCCGCGCAAAGGCGCGCAGATGCGCCATTGCCTTGACGGCCCGCCCGGCTTGCGCTCCCTATCGCCGCCCGAATTGCCGTCTAGACGCCGGGCCCTGCCCGCTGCCCCGGAGACACCATGTCCGATATTCCGAACGACCAGCCCTTGTCCGATGCCGCCGCCGGTTTCGCCAAGGAACAGCTGAAATCCTTCATCGAGCGCATCGAGAGGCTTGAGGAAGAGAAGAAGACCATTGCCGACGACATCAAGGATGTCTTCGCCGAAGCCAAGGGTACCGGCTTCGACACCAAGGCACTGCGGGAAATCCTGAAGATCCGCAAGCAGGACGCCGACCAGCGCGCCGAGCACGAGGCGATCGTCGACCTCTATATGCAGGCGCTGGGGATGCTCGGCGAAAGCTGAGCCCGGCATGCCGCATCAGACATTGTCGAACCGACCGGGCGGCCAGTGGCCGCCCGTTCCGTTTAAAGCGGCTTCTTGAGCGGGGCGGGGCCGGTCATCATGGCAACCACCGGCACGGCGACCACCGCCTCGCCGGAGAATCGCGTGGTGGAGAGCCCCTTCACCCCCTCGCGACTGAACTGCGCGGCGACGATGCGGCGCGGCGGCAGCACGAAAGCGCTGAAGCGGCGCAGCTCCGGCAGATGCATGGACACCTCGCCGGCAACGCTGGGGCCGCTGAACAGGCGGCGGATCTCGGCGATCATCGCCTGCGAATGCGCCTGCGGCTTGCGCCCGGGGGCAGCGGCGGCGGTTGCCGGTGCGGGAGGCGCTGTGCGGGCGACGGTCGCCGGGGCCGGCTCCGGCGCGCGGCCGGGCTGGAGGCGTGGAGCGGTGAACACGCTGCCGGCGGCGTCGGCATAGGCCAGCGCCGGACCTTCGCCCTGCGTGCCGCGCACGATCACTTCCGGTAGGCCACCGACCTCGCTCGGGCGGGTGGCGGCAAGCGGCGTGCCGCTGATGGCGCTGGCGATCTGCCGGCTATTGCTCGCCTCCGGCGTGCCCGGCATCGGGATCGCGGCGGCGAGGGCGGCGAGGTCCGCCTTGCCGGCGACCGGCGCGGGAGCGGGACGGGGCGCGGGCGCCGCGGCCATCGTCCCACGCGGCAGCGGATTGGGCTGCGGCAGCGGCACGGAATCGAGCGAGGCCACTTCAAACGGCGCCATGGGCGCCGCAGCAGCCGGCAGCGACGGGCGCGGCGTCGGTGTGGGCACGGGCGCGGCCAGCGCGAGCTGGGCCGGCGCGGCAGGTATGGGAGCGGCGGCGACCTGGGCCGGCGCCTCCTCGGCGGGGGCCGAGGCGACGGCCGGGGCGGCCTCCTCCTCGTCGTCGCCATCCTTGCCGAACAGGCCGGCGAAAATGTTCTTGACCGGCGCGCCCTTGCGCTTGGGATCATTGCCGCCGGACAGACCGGCGAAGGCCGCGCCGGCGCCGCCGGGCTCGCTGCCGCGCGCTTCCACCGCCGCCAGCGCCTGCGCATAGCCCGGCATCGGCTTGCCGTCCGCCGGCACATGCACGGTGCGCCCATCCGGGAAGACGCGGGCGAGTTCCGGCCGGCTCATGCGCGGCCAGTGGCGGATGCCGCCAGTGTCGAGATGGACGAAGGGCGAGCCGGAGGTGGGGTAGAAGCCGACGCCGCCGCGCTGCAGCCGCAGCCCGGCCTCGCGAATCTTCGCCAGCGGCACGCCGGGAATGTAGAAATCCATCGCCCGCCCCTGCATGTGCAGGCTGGTCTGGGCAACGCCGCGCGAGCGCGAGCGCAGCATGGCGTTGGTCGCCGGGGAACGGTAGCCGCCGATCACCTGGATCGGCTGGGTGGCGCCGGTCTCGCGATAGACCTCCCAGACGATGTCGAACAGGCGCGGGTCCATGTTGGTCGGCTCTTTGCGCCGCCAATCCTGCAACAGCACGTTGAGCTGCTTCAGCGCCGCCGGGTCGTAGCGGCCATTGCGCTTGAAGGTGATGGTGGCGCTCTCGCCGGAATGGACATGGTGGAGGCTGAGCGTGCGGGTGTCGCCATTGGCCACCGCATCCTGCAGCAGATCGGCGCCACACAGCGTGGCAAGCGCCGCGAGAAGAGCGGCCTTGGCCAGCTTGGACGAGCGGAGGGCGGAAAATCGCAACAGCTTGAACCCGAACTCAACGTTTCCTGGGACGGTGCGGGCGGAAGCGCCCGTACCGCGCATGGTGAACACAGTCTTCTCGGGTTTGGTTAAGAGGTCCTTACGACCCCAGCCCCCACGCCTGTTGTCTCTCGCACTAAAAAGTGACTGTGGCAAAAGAGTGCCAGCGCGTCAAATTCGCGTGCGATTACCTCCCGCCACGCCTCTTTGCGCTCGACCGTCTCTTCCTAGCCACAGGGGCTGGTGCGGGGCTGCCGTCAGCGCCGCAGCGCCGGCTTCCCCTGCTCGGCGAAGCGACGCGCCCCGTCAAGCCCGAGCTGCGCTTTGGTGGCGGCGTTGATGCCGTAGAGGTCCTCGCGCGTCACCAATTGCCCGGCAGAATCGACGAAGCTGGTGAAATAGACGAGGTGGATCGGGAATTTGTTCTTCAGCGTGAGCGAGCGCTCATTGCCGCCGAGCAGGCGCGACAGGCGCTGCTCGGTCCATCCCTCCTTGGGCAGGCCAAGGGCGAACAGCGCCTCGGCGAAGGCCATCGGCTCGTGCACCCGCACGCAGCCATGGCTGAAGGCGCGGCGATCGCGGGCGAACAGAGCCCGGCTCGGCGTGTCGTGCAGATAGACCGAGTGCTTGTTGGGGAACATGAATTTCATCCGCCCCAGCGCGTTACGCTCGCCCGGCTCTTGGCGGAACGAATAGCCCTGCGTGCCCCGGCGCCAGTCCACCATGCCGGGGTCGACCACCCGGCCATTGCGCACCACGTCGATTCCCTGGCGCTGCAGCGCATAGGGGTCGGCCTGCAGCTTGGGCAGCATCTCGTTGCGCATGATGCTGGGCGGCACATGCCAGGAGGGGTTGAACACCACATACTGCATCGTCTCGTCGAGGATCGGCGTCGGGCTCTCGGGCTTGCCGACCACCACCCTCGTTTCATGCACCGTGCCGCCATCGACGATGATGCGCACCATGAATTCGGGAATGTTGACGATCACATAGGTCGGCGCCACCTCGTGCGGCACCCAGCGCCAGCGCTCCATATTTGCGATGATGTCCGGCACCGGGTCGCCGCCCGTGTCGTTTAGCGCCGCCACCGTGCCGCGCCCGACAATGCCGTCGGCAGCAAGGCCAGCCTGGCGCTGGAAATCCTCCACGGCGCGCACCAGCGCCGTGTCATAGACCTCGCCGTCCCCGCGCGGCTCGACACCCAGCCGCGCCCGCAGCAGCGGCACGCGCGGGTCGCTCTCACCGGGGCGCACCGAGGGGCCGGGCGGGATCGGCGCGTGGGAAACGGCCTGTTCCCGGGCCATATGCCGCGCCAGCTGTTCTTTCAGCAGCAGATATTGCGGGTATTGCGGAGCGAAGCTCGCCAGCACGGCGCGCGCCGCCGCCGCATCCGGCGCGCCGGCGAGCCGGGCCAGCACATCGGCCGAATCGGGCACGGTCGGGTTCGGGTCGACATCCTTGGAGAGCTTCTTCGGGTCGAACCGGCCGCTCTGCGCGTGCCGGGCATAAAGCAGCGCGGTGGCGGCTAGCCGCATTTCGGCTTCGGCGCGTTGGCCCGCATCGGCCGTCGCCGGCAGCGGCGGCAGGGCATAGTCGGTCGGGTCGAGCCCTTCGCTGGCGGCAGCGGCGAACGTGTCGATGGCCGCCTGACCGAGCGGGGAAACGCCGCCCTCCTGCGTGAACACCGGCTGGAAGCCACGCGCGGTGTAGAAGGTGGCCAGCGCCTCACGGTCCGCCGGGCGGGTGGAAAAGCGCGGCAGCGAATTGCCGATCAGCGCGGCGAGCTGGCGGGAGAACGCCGATTCGGCGGTCTCAGTCGGCGCGGCGGGCGCGGGGCCGCCGGACGTGCCTTCGCCAACGCCCGGCGCGCCATTGCCAACGCTGGGCGCGGCCGGCAAGGCGGCCGCAGGGCTGGCATCGACCGGCACGGCGGGAAGCGGCTCGGCCGGGCTCGGCGCCGCCAGCGCGGCGCTGCGCGCCGGGCTGGGGCGGGCGGGATCGGCGGCATCGAAATGCGGCGCCTCCGTCGCGATGGATGGCAGCGGCGCCGCCGGCTCGCCGGGGCGCACGAGGCTCGCGGTCGCGGCGGCAGGGGACACGTTCTCGGAGGAGGTGGTGGCCCCAGCGGGGGCCTCGCCGGTTCCTTGGCCGGCGCGGTCGACGGCGACGATACTGCCGGGCGCCTGCTGCGCCTGGACGCTCAGCCCCGCGCTGCTCACCGTGGCCAGCAGCAGGCCGGCCGAAGCCGCCAGAACGCGCCGCGCGGTTGTCCCGCGTGCCGTGGCGCCTTTGTTTTCGACCGTATCAACAGCGCCGCGACCGGACATTGACTTCTCTCCGCCTGTTACCCACCGGGGTCGCCTGGCCGTGCCGCTCCCGCTGGGAATCGGCGACGATCAGACCATAGCCCACACGGGGTTCAACTCACGAACACGGCAGGCGGATCCCCGGGGAATCTCTCGCCCGGCACTCTGCCCCGGTATGGTAAAGGCGGTGTTAAGCATGGCACGTTGCGACGCTTCGCGCAGCGGCTCGGCCAGCCCCTCGGTAAGGCCGCTTAAGACGATGCGGTGTGCCGTCATCTTCCCTTGCTCCCGCGCCCGCGATTCCTATAATCCGCGCCTTTCCTGAAAGGGGCGGAAAGCAGAATGAGCGACCTGACGGCCGGAACGGCCGCCGACCATCGACCCGTCGCCATCATCATGGGCAGCCAGTCGGACTGGGACACGATGCGCCACGCCGCCGAGACGCTGGACGCGCTCGGTGTCGGCCATGACTGCCGCATCGTCTCGGCCCACCGCACGCCCGAACGCATGTTCACCTTCGCCAAAGCCGCGAAGGCGGCGGGGACAAAGGTGATCATCGCCGGTGCCGGCGGCGCGGCGCATCTGCCGGGCATGGTCGCCTCGCTCACCACGCTGCCGGTGTTCGGCGTGCCGGTCGAATCCAAGGCGCTTTCGGGTGTCGACAGCCTCTATTCCATCGTGCAGATGCCGGCGGGCATTCCGGTCGGTACGCTCGCCATCGGCAAGGCCGGCGCCACCAATGCCGCGCTGCTCGCCGCCGCCGTGCTCGCCCTCACCGACGACGCGCTGGCGACCCGGCTGGCGGAATGGCGCGCCGCCCGCACCGCCGCCGTGACGGAGCGCCCGGAATGAGCACGGAACCGAAGATTCTCGCGCCCGGCGACACGATCGGCATTCTCGGCGGCGGCCAGCTCGCCCGCATGATCGCCCTCGCCGCCGCCCCGCTCGGCCTGAAGGCGCATATCTACGCGCCGGAAGAGGGCAGCCCCGCCTTCGACGTGGCCGGCACCCACACCCGCGCCGCCTATGACGACTTCGCCGCGCTGGAGCGCTTCGCCAAGTCGGTCGATGTCGTCACCTATGAATTCGAGAACGTGCCGGTCTACACCGCCGAGTTTCTCTCCCGCCATGTGCCGGTGCATCCGGGCGCGCGGGCGCTGGGCATTACCCAGGATCGGCTGGAAGAGAAGACCTTCGTCTCCCGCCTCGGCATCGAGACCGCACCCTTCGCCGCCGTGCAGGACGAGGCGGAGCTGGAAGCGGCGCTCGCCGAGATCGGCCGCCCGGCGGTGCTGAAGACCCGCCGCTTCGGCTATGACGGCAAGGGCCAGGTGATCATCCGCGAGGGCGATGATGCCGCGGCCGCGTTCAAGGCGGTGGGCCGCCATCCCTCGATCCTCGAAGGCTTCGTGCCGTTCGAACGCGAAGTCTCCGTGGTCGCCGCCCGCACCGAGGATGGCCGCTTCAAGGCCTATGAAGTGACGGAGAACGAGCACCGCCATCACATCCTGTTCCGCTCCACGGTCCCGGCCGATGTGACCCCGGCAGTGGACGCGGTCGCCCGCGAGATCGCCCGGCGCATCGGCGAATCGCTCGGCTATGTCGGCGTGTTCGCGGTGGAGATGTTCCTCGTGGTGGTGGACGGCGCGCAGGGCGTCATCGTCAACGAGATCGCCCCGCGCGTGCACAATTCCGGCCACTGGACGCTGAACGGGGCGCTCACCAGCCAGTTCGAGCAGCATGTGCGCGCCATCGCCGGCTGGCCGCTCGGCGCGGTGGAGCGGCTCGGCCGTGTCGAGATGACCAATCTCATCGGCGACGAGGCCGACAGCTGGCGCGATCTGCTGGATGAGCCCGGCGCGCATCTGCACCTCTATGGCAAGGCGGAAGCCCGCCCCGGCCGCAAGATGGGCCATGTGACGCGCATCTTCGAGGAAGACTAGGCCGCGCGGGCGGAGCGCCCCTCCGCCCCGCGCCTTTTGCCGCTTCGCACGGCGGGGCACAGCCGCTCACGCCTTCGTGCGCGGCGCCGTTGAAATTCCGCCGTCGCCAGGGGCGTATAGGCAGGACCGTCACCGACCCGAGCGGACCCGTCCATGCCCTTCCTGCGCGAGAATTCCGGCAAGCTCAGCCCCGAGAAAATCGGCGCGCTGGCGGTCGTGCTGCTGCCCTTCGGCCTGCTGCTGGCACAGATCCTCAGCGGCGGCTTCGCTGCCTCCGAGCCACCCGGACTGGGGGGTGCCGGTTTGGGCGGCAGCGGGCTCGGCGGGCCGGCGGCCGGGGGCGGGCTGGGCGGCGAGGCGGCGCTGGGCGCGCGTCCGCTGATCCAGGTCATTCATTTCGTCGGCGACTGGGCGATCCGGCTGCTGCTGCTCTCGCTCGCGGTCACGCCGGCGCGGCGCCTGTTCAACGCGCCGAAACTTCTGCTGACCCGCCGCACCCTCGGCCTCGGCGCCGCCGCGCTCATCGGCGCGCATCTCGCCGTCTATCTCGTCGATGTCGGCAGCCTCGCCACGGCGGCGAGCGAGATCGTGCTGCGCATTTATCTCACCATCGGCTTCATCGCCATGCTGGCCTTTGCCGCGCTGTCGGCGACCTCGTGGGATGGGGCGATCCGCCGGCTCGGCGCGGCGCGCTGGAACCGGCTGCACCAGTTGGTCTACCCCGCCACCGCGCTCGCTTTGCTGCACTTCTTCATGCAGCAGAAGCTCGACGTGACCCAGCCGGTGCTGATGACCGGCCTGTTCGTCTGGCTGATGGGCTGGCGGGTGCTGCAGGCTTACGGGCGCGGCACCGGCTTTCTCAACCTCTTGGCGCTGGCCGCCGCCTCAGGCCTGCTCACCGCGCTGATCGAGGCCGGCTGGTACGCCGCCGCCACCGGCATCGACCCTCTGCGGGTGCTGCAGGCGAACCTCTCCTTCGCCTATGCCATCAGCCCCAGCTGGTGGGTCGCCGGCGCCGGCCTCGGCGTCGCGGTGCTGAGCGACATCGCCCTGCGGCTGCGGCCCCTTCCCGTCCGCCGCACCGCACGGGCGTAAAGGGTCAGCCGACCGCGCGCGCCAGCCACGCGCCGGCCTCTTCCTTCGGCAGGGCGGTCCAGCCCTCCAGCTGGTGGCGGAACCAGGTATCCTGCCGCTTGGCGTAGTGGCGCGTGTCGAGGATCGCCCCCTCTATCGCGGCTTCCCGCGTGATCTCCCCGGAGAGATGGCGCGCGAACCACGGCATGCCATGCGCCTTGAGCAGCGGTCGGTCCGCCGGCAGGCCGCGCGCCAGCAGCGCCCGAGCCTCCTCCAGTGCCCCCTCCGCCATCATGGCGTGGAAGCGCTCGGCGATGCGGGCGCGCAGGACCGTCCGGTCGGTGGAAAGGAACAGCCGCACCGTGCTTTCCGCCGCCAGCACCGGCGCCTCGGCGGGCGCCTGCTGCCACTGCGCCAGCGGCCGTCCCGTCGCCTCGAACACCTCCATCGCCCGCATCAGCCGCTGCGTGTCGGAAGGACGCAGCCGCGCCGCCGTCTCCGGGTCCACCGCCGCCAGCCGCGCGTGCAGCCCCGACGCATCGAGGTCGAGGCCGCGCACGCGGGCGCGGACAGCCTCCGGAATCGACGGAATCGGCGAGAGCCCCTGGGTGAGCGCCTTGAAGTAAAGCCCGGTGCCGCCGGTCACGATCGGCAGCCACCCTGCGCGCTCCGCCTCGGCCAGCACCGCCGCCGCGTCTTCCAGCCACCGCGCCACGGAATACTCGTCACCGCCATCGACATGGCCATAGAGACGGTGCGGCGCCCGCGCCTCCTCCTGCGGGGTCGGACGCGCCGAGAGCACCCTGAGGTCGCGATAGACCTGCATGGAATCGGCATTGATGACAACGCCGCCCACCCGCTCCGCCAAAGCGAGCGCCAGCGCCGACTTGCCGCTCGCCGTCGGTCCTGCAATAAGCACGGCGCGCGGGCGCGCAGCATTCTCAGTCACGCCCGCCTCGCTCTTCCGGGTTTCCATCCTGCCTTTTTGCCCGACGCCGGCCCGGCGGCAAGGTCCCAGTCGCTGCCATGTCGCACTCCCTGCCGCTTGTCGCCGTTTTCATCTCCTCTCCCGCCGCCCCGGCGGTGGATGAGGCGCTGCTCGCCCGCGCCCGCGCCGCCCTCCCCTCGCCCGGCCCGGCGCGCTGGCTCAACCCTGGCGTCGCGGCGGAAATCGCCTGCGCCGACGGCGCGGATCTCGCGACCCTGCGCGCGGCGCTGGGCGACGCCCCGGTAGACGTGGCGCTGCTGCCGGCGGAAGGACGGCGCAAGAAGCTGTTCCTCGCCGACATGGATTCGACCATGATCGGCCAGGAATGCATCGACGAGCTCGCCGACTATGCTGGGATGAAGGCGCATGTCTCCGCCATCACCGAGCGCGCCATGCGCGGCGAGATCGCCTTCGAGCCGGCGCTGCGCGAGCGCGTGGCGCTGCTCAAGGGCCTGCCGCTCGCCGTCGTCGACGAGGTCATCGCCGCGCGCATCCGCCTCACCCCGGGCGGCACCGCGCTGGTCCGCACCATGAAGGCGCAGGGCACCCACACGCTGCTGGTGTCCGGCGGCTTCACCCTCTTTACCGAGCGCGTGGCGGAATTGATCGGCTTCGACGCCCACCGCGCCAATGTGCTGGTGGCCGACGGCGAGGCCTTCGCCGGGCTGGTCGAAGAGCCGATCCTCGGCCGCGAGGCCAAGCTCGCCGCGCTGGTGGAGCTGCGCACATCCCTCGGCCTTGGCCATGGCGACACGCTGGCCGTGGGCGACGGGGCAAACGATCTCGCCATGATCGGCGAAGCCGGCCTCGGCGTCGCCTACCACGCCAAGCCCGCCGTCGCTGCGGCGGCCCAGGTGCGGATCGACCATGGCGACCTCACCGCCCTGCTCTATCTCCAGGGCTATGCGGCCGAGGAATTCATCGCCGCCTAAGCCGCGTCATGGCGCCAGCGGCGGCAGGATGATCGGGTTGCGCAGCGGGTCGTTGGGAATGTCCACCGGCGGGGCCAGCGGCGGGGCGGCGCTTCCCGGCGCGCTCTGCCCGGGCGCGGTGTATTGGCCGTAATAGGATTGCGGCGCCGCCGGCCGGGCGGCACTAGCAGGCGCGCGGGGCGCGGCCGGCTGCGGCGTTGCCCGCGGGGCCACGGCGGCGCCACCGGCACGCGGCGCGGCCTGCGGCGTGGGGCGGCGCACCGGCGGCGCGTCGGTTGGCTGCCCGCCATCGGTCAGCGGCGTGCGGCCATATTCCGCTTCCAGCCGCCGCGTCTCCCGCTCCAGCGCCCGCATATTGATGGCGGTGGTGAGCGCGGTGAGGTCGAAACGGCGCTCCGGCGCCGTCAGCGGGCCACGCCATTGCACCGCCGCCGCCGGCGCGGCGGGCAGGCCGGCATTGGCGACATCCTGCATTTCCAGCGTCGCCTCGAAGGTCAGGGCGGGAATGTCCAGCGCCCCGCTCAGGCCGAAGCGCTGCTCACCCACCGCGAGCCGGGCGGCGCTGGTGCGGGCGATGCCATCCACCACGCTGACCGCGCTCTCCGCCCGCGCCAGCTTCAGCGGCGCCCGCGCCAGCCCGTCGCTGAGCAGCTGAGCCAGGCGCTGCTGGTCCGGCGGCGGCCCGCGTTCGGTCGCCAGCATCACATATTGCAGCGCCTTCGGGTCGCTCTGGTCGATTTCCAGCCCCTCGACCGCCACGCTGCCCTGCCCCTGCAACTGGCTGGCCAGCGCGAAGGGCGAAGTGCCGCGTCCGGTGAGGTCGAGCGTGGTGCTCACGCGGCCGCGAAGCTTCGGCTGCGTCACGCCGAGGGCGGCGAACAGCGCGGCGCTGTCGGCATTGGTCAGGGCAAGCCGTCCGTCGAACTGCATCGTCTGGCCGGTGCGGGCGAGGTTGAACTTGCCGGCGAAATTCCCGCCGGCGAGCGCGCCATTCGCGCTCTCCACCGCGAGGCGCCCCTCGCTCAGCCGCGCCGCCACTTTCGCCTCGCCCAGCATCAGCCCGCCGGGAAGATCGAAGCGCCCGACATTCAGCGTCACATCGGCAGCGAAGGCCCCGGCGGCCGGCCCGAAGCCCGCCCGTGACCATCCTTCCGCCGCGCCGCCATCGGAAGCGCCGACGGCAAGCGCGAGCGCCGGCGCGAGGCTCCATTGCGGCAGGTTGAGTGCCGCCCGCAGCGGTTGACCCGGCGTATAGGCGAGCGTGCCGTCGAGACGCTGCGCGCCCAGCGTCCCGGCCAATCTGCCAATGCGCCATTCCTCACCCGCGCGGGTCAGCGTGCCGGTGACGCGGGCCGGCACGGCGCCGGCAGCGGCGTTGGCCCGCTGCGGCAGCAGGGCGGTGAGGTCGGCGGCGTCCAGCGTCAGGGCGAGGTCGGGTTCAAGCCGCCCGGCGGCATCGAGCGCCGCCTTGCCTTCCGCGCGCAGCCGCGCGCCGGCAAATTCGAGCGTCGCCACGACCCGCTGGTCGAGATCGAGGGTAAGCCGCGCCGGGCCGAGAGTGGGCCGCAGCCCCGGCACGCCAGCGCTGGTGAGCACCGCGCTGCCGTCGCTGGCATCGAGCGCGACCTGTCCGCTCAGGCTGCCATCGGCGGCAAAGCCGAGCTTCCCGGTGCCGGAAAGACCGCCAAGCCGGCCGCCGGCATCCACCGTGGTGCGCCCGTCCTGCGACACCAGAGTGAGGGTGAGGTCGACGGGCGCGAGGCTCGCCTGCGCGGCGGAAAGGAAGGGTTCGATGCGGGTGAGGCCGAACGCCCCGGCAAGGCCCGGCAGGCCCTCGGCCCGCCGGCCGGTGAGCTTGGCGGAGAAGCGCGCCGTGCCGGCGCGATCGTCGCCGAGGGCAGCGAGCCGTCCGCTACCGGTGAGATCGAGCCCGGCGAAATCCTCCAGCGCCAGGCGCTCGATGCCGAGCCCCTCCGACGTGCCCTTGAGGATGAGATCGAGACTGCGGGCGCTGCCGCCAGCAAGCCGCACCTGCCGGCCGCCGACGCTGAGATTGAGATCGGTCGTCCCGAGCCCGAGCGCCACCAGCTTCTGCATCGGCGGCAGCAGCGCGTCGACATCGACATCCGAAGTGGTCAGCACCGCATCGATGCGCCCGCGCCCCGGCGCCACCGGCAGTGTGTAGGCGGCGGTCCCGGCAAAACGGCTCTCGCCGGCGGCAAGCTCCAGCTTGTCGAGCGCGAAACCGCCGGCACTGACGCTGAGGTCGCCGGCAAGCCGCGCCGCCCCGGCCGGCAGGCTCGCCACCAGCCCGCTGGCCTGCGGCACCGCCCAGGCGACGAAGCCCGGCAGATCCTGCGCCTCCAGCACGCCCGTGCCACCGAACAGCGCCGCATTGGGGTCACCGGTGCCGGCCACGCGCGGCAGGGTGCCGGAAAGCGCGATCCGCGCCCCACCGGGCAGCCGCGCCTCCAGCGTGCGGGCGCGCCAGCCGCCGGGCGACCAGTCGAGCCCGGCCTTCACCTCGCGCGCCGCCGCCCCGGCGAGCAGCACCGTGTCGCTGGAGAGATCGAGCGAGCCGACCATGGCGAGATCGGCGAGCGGCGCCAGCAGCCGCGCCAGCGCATCGGTCGCCGCCAGCGGCGTCGCGCCGCCGGTCAGCGCGGCAAGATCAAGCTGGCGGGCGGCAAGGGTGAGATCGAGCCGCGATTCCGGGACACCGGGGCCGGCCGCGATCAGGCGGGCGGAGCCCGACAGCGCCACGGGGCGCTCGGCGGCGTCGAGCGTCAGGCTGAGATCGGTGGCGGCGACGGTCTGCGGTGTTGCATCCACCTTGGCGGCGAGACTCCAGGCCTTGAGCGGGTCGCCGCCCGTGGGACTGGCAGCGGGGGCGGCAGTGCGCACCAGCGCCGCCCGGCCGCGAAAGCTCGGCGCGCCACCGGCAAGGTTCAGCACCCCGTCCGCGTCGACGCTGAGCGGCGAGCCGACATTCTGTGCGCTGAGCCGTAGCTTGGCGGTGCCGTCGGCGGCGAAGGCCGACACATTCAGCCGCACCCGCCGGCGCAGACCGGCCGCATCGGCCTCACCATCCAGTTTTATCGGTCCCATCGAACCGCCGACTTCGCCGGTAAGGTCCACGTCGTCGAGCTTGAACGCGCGCTGATTGGCGCGGTCCAGCAGTTCGAAGCTGCCGTCCAGGACGGAGAGCTGGGCGACGCTGAACCCCGCCGGGCGGGCGGCGCCGGTCGGAAGCGAGATTTTTCCTGCATTATCAATAACTAAGCGAGCGCGCGGCCGCAGCAGTGTGACCTGCTCGGCCACCACGTCGCCGCGCATCAACGCCCCAAGATTAAGCCGGCCGGAAAGTTCCGCCGCCGACAGCGAGGTTCCGCCGCCATCAAGACCTATGGAAACGTCGCGCAAAACGACGCGCGGCGTGGGGAGAATCTGCGCGTCGATCGGGCCGCGGATGATGACCGGCGCACCCATCGTCCGGGCCGCCTGCGCCTCGAACACCGACCGCCACTGCGACCAGTCGACGACGAACGGCGCTGCGAAGGCCGCCGCGACGGCCAGTATGATCGCGCCCGCAATCGTCAACAGCAGGTTCTGCACGCGTTCCTCCGGCCCTTCGGCCCCGGCGTCCCGCCCGCTGGCGGATGCCCGACCACTCTACGCTAGATGGTTGATAATTTTCGCGTTCTTAGCGGTATGTGCAAGGCGCGAATTGAGGCAGACAGCCGCGAGCGGACCGCGGCACGGCCCGCGCGTCCCGGCTCAGGGCAGGATCTTGCCCGGATTCATGATGTCGTCCGGATCCAGCGCCTGCTTGATCGCCCGCATCGCCCCCAATGTGGCGGCGCCATGCTCGGCCTCCATATAGGCGCGCTTGCCCTGCCCGACGCCGTGCTCGCCAGTGGCTGTGCCGCCCATGGCCAGCGAGCGCTTGATCATGCGGGAAATGAAATCCTTCGCCTTGGCGACATCCTGCGGGTCGCTCATGTCCACCAGGGTTACGGTGTGGAAGTTGCCGTCCCCGACATGGCCGACGATCGGCGCCAGCATCCCCATTTCCTCGATGTCGCGCTTTGTCTCGTCAACGCAATCGGCAAGGCGGGAGAGGGGGACGCAGACATCGGTGGCGAGAGCCTTGGCACCCGGCTTCAGGGGCAGACAGGCCCAATAGGCGTCATGCCGCGCCTGCCACAGGCGCGTGCGCTCCTCCGGCCGCGTCGCCCAGCGGAAACCACCCCCGCCATACTCCGCCGCGATCTCGCTAAACCTCTGGCTTTGCTCGTGAACACTTGCCTCCGTGCCGTGGAACTCGACGAACAGGGTGGGCTGCTCGGCAAGATCGAGCTTGGAATAGGCATTGCAGGCCCGGACCTGCACTTCGTCGAGCAGTTCGATGCGAGCGACGGGAAGACCCGTCTGGATGGTGAGGATGACCGCATCGCAGGCGGCGCGGACGCTGGGAAAGGCACAAACCCCGCCGGAGATCGCCTCGGGGAGGCCGGCGAGCCGCAGCGTCAGGCTGGTGATGATGCCGAGCGTGCCTTCGGCGCCGACGAACAGACGCGTGAGATCGTAGCCGGCCGATGACTTCTTCGCCCGCCGCGCGGTGGTGATCACCTCACCATTGGCCAGCACGGCGGTAAGCGCGATGACATTGTCCTTCATCGTGCCATAGCGCACGGCATTGGTGCCGGAAGCGCGGGTGGACGCCATGCCGCCCAGCGAGGCATCGGCGCCGGGATCGATGGGGAAGAACAGGCCGGCATCGCGCAGATGCTCGTTCAGCTGCTTGCGCGTCACTCCCGGCTCGACCACGCAGTCGAGATCTTCCGTGTGCACGGACAGAACCCGGTTCATCCGCGACAGGTCGATGGAGATACCGCCCCGCGGCGCGTTGATCTGCCCTTCCAGCGAGGAGCCGGTGCCGAAGGCGATCACCGGCACACGGTGCTGCGCGCAAGCGCGCACGACCCGCTGCACTTCCTCGGTACTTTCGACGAACACCACCGCATCCGGCGCCTCATTGGCGAGCCACGTGACGGTGTTGGCGTGCTGCTCGCGGATGGCCCGACCGGTGGCGAGCCGCTCGCCGAAATGGGCGGACAGAGCGGCGATCACCTGCTCTACCGCCGCACCACTCGCAGGCGCCGCGGGACGCTCCTCGACACTGGTTTCCATGCCACCCTCCCGACGCTCGTCTCGGCCCCTGCACACGGCCGCAGCCGGCCGCCTCAAGGGCATATACCTTATGCCGCCCCCCCGCGACTCCCGGCCGGGACAAGCTGCCGCGCAAAAAGCACGACGAAACCCCGCCATCGCAAGAATTCGGTCATTCAAACGCCATCACAGCAGGTGACGACTGCATGGAAAGTCGGCACAATGCTTGTCAATAAGGCAGCGCGCTACCTCGCGCTCATAACGGTCGGGATGGTGTCATGCTGGACGGGATCGATTTCGAACCCGTGTTCTTCGCGCCCTTCGTGTCGTCCGTCATGACGGTTGACGCCGGTTGGGCCGATCACAACGGGCATTTACACGCAGCGTTCTACAGCCTGCTTTTCGACCGCGCGGTCGATGAAGCGGTGTTTCTCGTGGGGCTTGGGCCGCACATGGTGGAAAGCCGGCGGGCGTCCTTCGTCACAATGGAGGCGCATCAGCGCTTCCAGCGCGAGCTTCGCGCCGGGCAGGACGTGCGGGCGACGCTCCGCCTCATCAATTACGACGACAAGCGCATGCATCTGTTCCAGGAGTTGCACCATGCCCGCGAGGGCTGGATCGCCGCGACCTATGAGCAGATCGCCCAGCATGTCGAGGCGGGCACACGCCGTGTGGTGCCCTTCCCCGACGAGGTGCTGGAGCGCTTGGCGCTGATGAAGGCGGCCCATGGGGCGCTGCCCATGCCGGAAGGGCTCGGCCGGCCGGTCAACATGCCGATCCGGCTGAGCTGAGCGGCGCGCAGAACCCACACGCCTTTCGGGGGTATCACCCCCGGAAGGCGGGCGTGGTGTTGCGCCCGCGGTCGGCGGTCAATTCCAGCGTCGTCCAGCCCTCGATGGTGCGGCGGCGCTTGAGCCGAAGGCCTTGGGCGCGATAGGCCGCCAACGCCGCATTGGCGTGCGAAGGGAGCAGGCCTGACAGCACCACCGTGCCGCCCGGCGCCAGCAACCGGCTCAGCGGCCGGGCGATCCCCTTGAGCGGCGCCAGCAGAATGTTGGCGAGGATCAGGTCATAAAGGCCGTGGCGGCGAAATTCTCCCGCCCCCAGTCCCGGCGCATGTACAAACTGGATATGCGGCGCGGCCCGGTTCGCCACCGCATTGGCCCGCGCCGTGGTCACCGCCACCTTGTCGATGTCGCTGGCCAGCACGGGGGCGTGGAACAGCCGCGCCGCCGCCATGGCCAGCACCCCGGTGCCGGTGCCGACATCGAGCGTGCGTGCCGGCCGGCGCTGCTTGCCGAAGGAATCGATGGCGGCCAGGCAGCCCTTGGTGGTGCCGTGATGGCCGGTACCGAAGGCGAGCGCCGCCTCGATCTCGATGCCGATCCGGTTGCCCGTCAGCCGCCCGCGATCATGCGAGCCGTGCACGACAAAGCGCCCAATGGCCACGGGGGCGAGACCTTCAAGCGAGGCGGCCACCCAGTCCTTCTTGTCGAGCAGCGAGAAGGTCGCAGCGGCGGCGGCTTCAGGCGAGACAAGCGCGATGAGATCGCGCACCATCTCCTCGTCCGGCGGATCGCCGAAATACACTTCGACCGCCCAGCCCGAGCCCTCGGCGCGGTCTTCCACCTCGAAGGCAGCGGCAGCCACCTCGGTGGGGTCGAAGCTCTCGCCGAGATATTCAGCAATGGCCCGCGCCTCATGCTCGGGCGCGTCCACCCGCATCACGTGCGAGGCGCCATTGGGCGGCAATCCTTCGAGCATGTCGGTCCTCACCTCGCGAGCGCATCCATGGTGCGCGTCTGTAAGCGAGGACGCGCCCGAACGCCAGCGCGCGAGCGCCTCCGCCGCTCACGCGGCGTCGACGAAGCTGTCCACCACCTTCTTTTCGCCGGCCTTGTCGAACTGCACGGTGAGCTTGTTGCCTTCCACCGAGGCGACCTCGCCATAGCCGAACTTCTGGTGGAACACCCGGTCGCCAATGGCGAAGCGGGAGGCCGGGCCGGTCGATTTGGCGATGAGTTCGCCCTCGATCACCCGGCCGCCGCGCGCCTTCTCGCTGGCCGCGAAGCGGGAGGGCCGGTTGTCGCTGAAGCTGCCACCGGAGAAGCCACCGCCGCCGCTATTGCTACGCGCGGCGTTCTGCGCCCGCTGCCAGCCGGGCGTCGAATAGGAGGAGCCGAAGGTCTGCGCCTCGTCGAAGCGACTGGGGCCATAACCATAGCGACCCGACTGGCCGCCGCCCCAGCCCTGCCCGCCGCGCGACTCCGTCACCTCCACGTCCTTCTCCGACAATTCGTCGAGGAAGCGGCTCGGCACCGCCGACTGCCACATGCCGTGAATGCGCCGGTTGGAGGCGAAGAATACCTTGGCGCGGCGCCGCGCGCGGGTGAGCCCGACATAGGCGAGGCGGCGCTCTTCCTCCAGCCCCGCGCGGCCCTGCTCATCCAGCGCGCGCTGGTTGGGGAACACGCCCTCCTCCCATCCGGGAAGAAACACCGTGTCGAATTCCAGGCCCTTGGCCGAATGCAGCGTCATGATGTTGACGGCATCGCCGCCAGCGGCGCCTTCGACATCCATCACGAGCGAAATGTGCTCAAGAAAGCCGATGAGGTTCTCGAACTGCTCCATCGAGCGCACGAGTTCCTTCAGGTTGTCGAGCCTGCCCTGCGCGTCGGCGGAGCGGTCCTTCTGCCACATCTCGGTGTAGCCGGATTCGTCCAGCACGATCTCGGCCAGCTGGTTCTGCGGCAGGTTGGTCATCTGGCCCCGCCAGCGATCGAAGGAAGCGACGAGGTCGCGCAAGGTGAGCCGCACCTTCGGCTTCAGCTCCTCGCTCGCCACCAGTTCGCGGGCGGCCTCGATCAGCGGCATCTGCGCGGCGCGGGCGTGATCGTGGATCTGCCGCAGCGCCGCGTCGCCCAGACCACGCTTCGGCACATTGACGATGCGCTCGAAGGCGAGGTCGTCGGACGGCGAGGCGATGACGCGCAGATAGGCCAGCGCGTCGCGGATTTCCGCCCGCTCATAGAAGCGTGGGCCGCCGATGACACGGTAGTTCAGCCCCAGCGTGACGAAACGCTCTTCAAACTCGCGCATCTGGAACGAGGCCCGCACCAGAATGGCGATCTGGGTCAGTGCATGGCCCTGGCGCTGAAGCTGTTCGATCTCCTCGCCTATGGCGCGGGCTTCTTCCTGGCTGTCCCAGGCGCCGGTCACCGTGACCTTCTCGCCGCTCTCGCCTTCCGAGAACAGCGTCTTGCCAAGCCGCCCGGCATTATGGGCGATGAGGTGGGCCGCCGCGCCGAGGATATGGCCGGTAGAGCGGTAGTTGCGCTCCAGCCGCACCACGGTGGCGCCGGGGAAATCAGCCTCGAAGCGCAGGATGTTGTCCACCTCCGCCCCGCGCCAGCCATAGATCGACTGGTCGTCGTCGCCGACGCAGCAGACATTGCGGGAACCGGCCGCCAGCAGGCGCAGCCAGAGATACTGCGCGACGTTGGTGTCCTGATATTCGTCGACGAGAATGTAGCGAAAGCGGCGGTGATACTCCGCCAGTACGTCCGGATTCTCGCGCAGCAGGCGGATGCTCTCCAGCAGCAGGTCGCCGAAATCGACGGCGTTGAGCGCTTTCAGCCGCGCCTGATAGGCGGCGTAGAAGGCCCCGCCGCGCCCATTGGCGAAAGCAGAGCCCTCGCCCGCCGGCACCTGCTGCGGGCCGAGGCCACGATTCTTCCAGCCGTCGATGATGTTGGCCAGCAGCCGGGCCGGCCAGCGCTTCTCGTCGACGCCTTCGGCCTGCAGCAGCTGCTTCAGCAGCCGTATCTGGTCGTCCGTATCGAGAATTGTGAAGCCGGACTTCAGCCCCACCAGCTCCGAATGCCGGCGCAGCATCCGCACACCGATGGAGTGGAAGGTGCCGAGCCAGGGCATGCCCTCCACCTCCTCCCCGACCATCGCGCCGATGCGCTCCTTCATCTCCCGCGCCGCCTTGTTGGTGAAGGTCACGGCCAGAATCTGCGAAGGCCAGGCAAGGCCGAGCGAGAGGATGTGGGCGATGCGGGTGGTGAGCACCCGTGTCTTGCCGGTGCCGGCGCCGGCGAGCACCAGCACGGGGCCGTCGGTCGCCTCCACCGCCGCCCGCTGCTCGGGGTTCAGGCCGTCGAGATAGACGCCGCGCGCGTGCCCGCCCCCGTCAGGCCGCGCGAGCGCCGCCGCGCGCGCGGCGATGCCGCCGGGCCGCGGGGAGGCCGCCGGCAGGTCGAATGGGAAATCGGAGGGGTCACCGTCCGGGATGTTTCGGGGGTCGGCCAACGGCCTGCTCACAGTCATGATGAATGATTCTTGGCGGAACAAAATGGCACCGGCATGCCCGTTTGGCGAGGGCGGCGCACATTGACGAGGTTTTCAGCTGGCGCGATAGCCCAGCGCGGGCAGTTCGGCACCGATATGGGCCCCCAGCGCCCGCGCCGCCAGCGAAGGACGCGGATCAGCATATTCCAGCGCGATGCCGATGCTGGGAAGCGCCGGCATGCCCTCCGTAACGATATGCAGGTCCGGCGGCACCGCCATGCGGGTAAGCACCGCAATCGCATGGCCGGAGCGGGCGATGGCGATGAGGCCGGCAAGGCTGTTGCTGGCGAACGCCACCCGGTAGCGCCGTCCCACCTGTTCCATCGCCGTGCACGCGGCGCGGTAGTCGAGCGTAAGCGGCGCGGAGAGCGCCAGCGGCAGGGTGGCCTGCGCGAGCACGGCGGGCACGGGATCATGGGCCACCCAGACGAACTCCTCCGGCCGGATCACCTCGCCGCCGGCGGGGTCAGGCACCGAAACGAGCGCAAGCTCGATCTGCCGCCGGTGCAGCAGCGGACGCAGTTCCAGCGTCGGCGCACAGACCATGCGCAGTTCGACATCGGGATAGAGCGCGCAGAAGCCGCGCAGAAGCTCCGGCAGGAAGGCGGCGGAATAGTCCTCCGGGCAGCCGAAGCTGACCGAGCCGCGCAGACCGGTGCCGACCATGTCGGCAAGGACTTCGTCGTGGCGTGCAAGCAGGGCGTCGGCATGCACCAGCAGTTTCTCGCCTGCCGTGGTGAGACGCACGCCGGAGCCGCTGCGGTGCAGCAGCGGCTGACCGAGCGCGCTCTCCAGCCGGTGCATCTGCATGCTGAGCGCCGACTGGGTGCGGCCGATCTGCAGGCAGGCGCCGCTGATCGAGCCGGCGCGCGCCACCACGGTGAAGCTGCGCAGCAGAGCGAGGTCGAGATCGGGAATAGCGGCCATGCCGCCATCAGTTTCATCAATATCGGAATGAAACAATATCAGTTTGCTTGAGAGCGGCACCACCGATAGCTCTTATCCACCGCCATACGGGGATGAGCCATGTCGCTGAATGCCGATCCCGCCTTCTGGGCCGCCGCCAACACGCATCTCACCCGCTACGGGCCCAGCTTCGAATCCATCATTGTCGAGCGGGCGGAGGGCAGCTTCGTCTACGACGCCGACGGGCGCGGCATTCTCGACTTCACGTCCGGCCAAATGAGCGCGGTGTTGGGCCATACCCATCCCGCCATCGTCGCCACCGTCGAGCGGCAGATGGGCCGGGTCGCGCATCTGTTTTCCGGCATGCTGTCCCGGCCCGTGGTGGAGCTTGCCTCCCGCCTCGCCGCGCTGGCGCCGGGATTGGAGCGCGTGCAGTTGCTCTCCACCGGCGCGGAATCGAACGAGGCCGCGCTGCGCATGGCCAAGCTCGTCACCGGCGGGCACGAGGTCGTCGCCTTCGCGCAGAGCTGGCACGGCATGACCGGCGCGGCGGCGGCCGCCACCTACAGCGCCGGGCGGCGGGGTTACGGGCCGGTGACGCCGGGCTCCTTCGTCATTCCCGCGCCCAATTCCTACCGCCCGCGCTTCGCCCATGCCGACGGCACGAATGATTGGCAGACTGAACTCGACGACGCCTTCGCCCTGATCGACCGCCAGTCCACCGGGGCGCTCGCCGCCTTCATCGCCGAGCCGATCCTGTCCAGCGGCGGCATTCTCGAACTGCCGCCCGGCTATCTCCGGGCGCTGAAGCAGAAATGCGAGGAGCGGGGCATGCTGCTGATCCTCGATGAGGCACAGACCGGCATCGCCCGCACCGGCCACATGTTCGCCTTCCAGCGCGACGGCGTGACGCCCGACATCATGACGCTGTCGAAGACGCTCGGCGCCGGCCTGCCGCTTGCCGCCGTCATGACCACGGCCGAGATCGAGCAGAAGGCGCATGAGAAGGGCTATCTGTTCTACACCACCCATGTCTCCGATCCGCTGCCGGCCGCTGTCGGCGTCACCGTGCTCGACGTGGTCGAGCGCGACGGGCTGGTGCAACAGGCGATCGCGCGCGGTCAGCGGCTGAAGGACGGATTGCTCGCATTGCAGCAGCGCCATGACTGCGTCGGCGATGTGCGCGGTCGCGGCCTGCTGCTGGGGCTGGAAATCGTGCTCGACCGCGGCACCAAGGAGCCGGGCTTCGAGCTCGGCGCGCGCGTCATGGAAGAGGCGATGACGCGCGGGCTGAGCATGAACATCGTCAAACTGCCCGGCATGGGCGGCGTGTTCCGCATCGCCCCGGCGCTGACGGTGAGCGAGGCGGAGATCGACCTGGGGCTGGAGATCATCTCCGACTCGATCACAGCCGCCAGAGGCTGAGACGCCTGCCGCGCCGCCCGAACCGCTGCGCAGCGATCCGGGCGGCACGAGGCGCTGGCATCGGCGGACCGGGCATGGTCTGATCGATCAGATTCCGCCCGTGCAGCACCAAGGCCCATCATGTTCGACGCCAAGTTCCAGACCTTCGCCGATTCCGCCGCTCCCGCGCTCGGCACCGCCCGCCTGAAGCTGCTGCGCGAGGAACTGGAACGACGCGGGCTCGACGGCTTCCTTATTCCCCGCGCCGACGCGCACCAGAACGAATATGTCCCGCCCTGCGACGAACGCCTCGCCTGGCTGACCGGCTTCACCGGCTCGGCCGGCGTCGCGCTGGTGTTGCGTGAGGAGGCCGCGATTGTGGTCGATGGCCGCTACACGCTGCAGGCCGCCGCGCAGGTCGACACCGGCTCCTTCACGGTGGTGCCGCTGGCGGAAACCACGCCCGAGCGCTGGCTGGAGACGCACCTGCCGGCCGGCGCTCATTTCGGATACGACCCCTGGCTGACCACCGTGGACAGCGAGCAGAAGCTGCGCCCCGCCACCGCCGCTGCCGGCGGGGTGCTGGTGGCAGTGGACGGCAACCCGGTGGACGCGGTGTGGCGGGACCGTCCGGCGCCCCCGCTCGCCCCCGTGACGCTACGCGATCCGGCGCTGGCCGGCGAAAGCGCCGCCGACAAGATCGCCCGGGTGCAGAAGGCGCTCGGCGAGCAGAAGCTCGATGCCCTGGTCATCTCCGACCCGCATTCCGTCGCCTGGACCTTCAACATTCGCGGCGGCGACGTGAATTTTACGCCGCTGCCGCTGTCTTGGGCGCTGATTCCACGCAGCGGACGACCGACACTGTTCATCGACGCCCGCAAACTCTCCAACGCGGTACGCGATGCCCTCGCGCCCATCGCCGAGATCGCCGAGCCGGTGCTGCTGGAACGTGCCGTAGAGATGGCCGCCGCTGGCGGCGCCACTGTCCGGCTCGATCAGGCAACCGCTCCGGCTCTGCTGGCGGCACGGATCGAGGCCGCCGGCGGCAAGGTCTCTAACGCGGTGAGCCCGGTCGCGCTGATGCAGGCAGCAAAGAATGCCGCCGAGCTTGACGGCATGCGGGCCGCGCACCGGCGCGACGGCGCGGCGCTCGCCCGCTTCCTCGCCTGGTTCGACGCGGAAGCCCCGAAAGGCGGGCTGACCGAGATCGACGCGGTCTGTGCGCTGGAGAGCTTCCGGCGCGAGACGGGCGCGCTCAAGGACATTTCCTTCCCCAGCATTTCCGGCGCTGGGCCGAACGGCGCCATCGTGCATTACCGCGTCAGCGAGGCGACCAACCGGTCCATCCGCCCGGATGAGTTGTTCCTCATCGATTCCGGCGCGCAATATGAGGACGGCACCACCGATGTGACCCGCACCCTCGTCGTCGGCACGGCGAGCGCGGAAATGCGCGACCGCTTCACACGGGTGCTGAAGGGGCACATCGCCATTGCCCGCGCCGTGTTCCCGCTCGGCACCTCGGGCGCGCAGCTCGATAGCTTCGCCCGCCAGCACCTCTGGGCAGCGGGGCTCGATTTCGACCACGGCACCGGCCATGGCGTCGGTGCCTATCTCTCGGTGCATGAAGGGCCGGCCCGCCTTTCAAAGGTCGGCACGGTGCCGCTGGCGCGCGGGATGGTGCTGTCCAACGAGCCCGGCTACTACAAGACCGGCGCCTATGGCATCCGGCTGGAAAATCTCGAGATCGTGGTCGACGGGCCGGTGATCGAGGGGGCGGAGCGCACGCTGCTCGGTTTCGAGACGTTGACGCTGGCCCCGTTCGACCGGCGCGGAATCGAGCCCGCTTTGCTTGCAGCCGACGAGGTCGCCTGGCTCGACGCCTATCATGCCCGGGTGCGGGCACAGATTGGCCCGCTGGTCGACGCTCCGACCCGGCTCTGGCTGGAGGCCGCTACCGCGCCGCTTACCAACTGATGGCGTCGCCTCCGCCCCACCACCGGCCGCAAGCGGCCGAGAAATAGGTAATGGTTCAATGGAACCATCGTCGATGACCGGCATTATCCCCGCGACCGATGTAACGGGACGGCTGGAGACTCGACGATGACCACCATTCTTATCGTTATTCTTATCCTGATCCTTATTGGCGCCCTGCCGAGCTGGGGCTACAGCCGCAATTGGGGCTATGGCCCCAGCGGTCTGGTCACCATCCTGCTGGTGATCCTGATCGTGATGATGCTGACCGGGCGCCTCTGACCGTCGCGCTCCGGAGTGGAAAAGCCGCCGCGTCTCCCCCCGCGGCGGCTTTTTCGTGTCTGCGAAACGAGCGTGGCGGTGGGGTGAACGTTTAGCCGCGTAGCACCGCTGCGGCCTCCGCCGCCGGCACCACCTTCGCGCCGGCAAACTCCAGTGCCGCCATCATCGCCGCCTGCACGGCGGGCGCGGGAACTTCCGTGCCGTCGAAGGCCAGCGGCAGCGTTGCCGTCGCGTCATGCGCGAGTGTCACCTCATAGCCGAGATCGAGCGCTGCCCGGCTCGCCGCGTCCACGCACATATGGCTCATCGCGCCGACGATCACCAAGCGGTTGACCCCCTGCCCGCGCAACAGGCTGTCGAGATCGGTGCGCAGGAAGGCGTTCACCTCTTCCTTCACCACCACCGGCTCGCCCTCTTGCGGCGCCAGACTGGCGTGAATCTCCGCGCCCGGCGTGCCGCGGGTGAAGAACGGCGAGTCCTCGCCCGCCATTTCATGGCGCACATGCACCACGCGCGCGCCCGTCTCACGCGCAATCGCGAGCAGGTCGCCCGCCTTGGCAGCGGCGGCGTCGGTGCCTTCCAGTGGGAAGCGGCCGCCGGGGAAATAATCGTTCTGCAGATCAATGATGAGAAGCGCGGTGTCGGACACGGCGGGCTCCAGTGGTCATGAAGGGAGCGCCAAGGTCGGCCCCGCGCCGCTTCCCTGTCAACTGGCGCCGACCAGCGCCAGCCATTCATCCTCCGAGAGCACCGCCACCCCCAGTTCCCGTGCCTTGGCGAGCTTGGAGCCCGCATCGGCGCCGGCAACGACATAGTCGGTCTTCTTCGATACCGAGCCCGCCACCTTGGCGCCCAGCCGCTCGGCCATGGCCTTGGCTTCGTCGCGGGTCATCTTTTCCAGCGCGCCGGTGAACACCACCGTCTTGCCGCTGACCGCACCGGCGCTGGCCACCGCCTCCATCGGCTGCGGCGTCACTTGGCTCAGCAGCGCCTCGACCGCCGCCTGGTTGTTCGGCTCGCCGAAGAAATCGACCACCGCCTCTGCCACCACCGCGCCGATGCCCTCGATGCCGATGATCTCCTGCCAGGCCTCGTTGCCTTTGGGGTGCGCCTCGCCAGGGGGTATCGCTGCCAGCGCCGTCTCGCGTAGCGCCTCGATGGTCGGAAAATGGCGCAGCAGGCGCTTGGCATTGGTCTCGCCGACATGGCGGATGCCGAGCGCGTAGAGGAAACGGTTGACCGGCACCTGCCGGCGCGAGGCGATGGCGGCAAACAGATTCTTCGCCGAGGTCTCGCCCCAGCCCTCGCGATTTTTCAGGCGGGTGAGCGCGCCGGGCGCGGAGTCGCGCGCCTCCAGCGTGAAGATATCCGCTGGCTGCTTAACCAGCCCGGCCTCATAGAAGGCCTGCACCTGCTTCTCACCCAGCCCTTCGATGTCGAAGGCGTCGCGCGAGACGAAATGGCGGATGCGCTCCACCGCCTGGGCCGGACAGATGAGCCCGCCCGTGCAGCGACGCACCGCCTCGCCCTCCTCGCGCACGGCATGGGAGCCGCAGGCGGGGCACAGCGTGGGGAAGATATAGGCCCTGGCATCGGCGGGACGGCGCTCGGTCTCGACCGCCACCACTTGCGGGATCACGTCGCCGGCGCGCTGGATCACCACCCAGTCGCCCTCGCGAATGTCGACCCCACCGCGGATCGGCTCGCCATTGCCGCCAATGCCCCTGATATAGTCCTCATTGTGCAACGAGGCGTTGGAGACAACGACGCCGCCCACCGTCACCGGCGCGAGCTTGGCCACCGGTGTCAGCGCCCCGGTTCGCCCGACCTGGATTTCGATCCGCTCCAGCCTTGTGACCGCCCGCTGCGCCGGGAATTTATGCGCCAGCGCCCAGCGCGGCGAGCGCGAGACAAAGCCGAGCCGGCCCTGCAGCGCGAGGCTGTCGACCTTGTAGACGACACCATCAATGTCATAGCCGAGCATGGCCCGCTGCTCGCCGATCAGGCGGTAATGCGCCAGCAATTCCGCCGCCGTATGGCAGCGCACGGTGAGCGGGTTGGTCGGCAGCCCCCAGCGCTTGAACGCCTCGATGACGCCGAACTGCGTATCGGCCGGAAGCCCGGCCTCACTCACTTCGCCCCAGGCATAGGCGAAGAAGCGCAGCGGCCGGCTGGCGGTGATCTTCGGGTCGAGCTGACGCAGGCTGCCCGCCGCCGCGTTGCGCGGATTGGCGAAAAGCGGCTTGCCGGCCTCCTGCTGGCGCTCATTTATGGCGGCGAAGGCGTCGTGGCCCATATAGACCTCGCCGCGCACCTCGAACACGGCCGGCACATCCGCGCCATTCAGCCGCTGGGGAATCTCGCCAATGGTGCGGACATTGGCGGTCACGTCCTCGCCCTCGAAGCCGTCGCCGCGCGTCGCCGCCTGCACGAACACGCCATTCTCGTAGCGCAGCGAGCAGGACAGCCCGTCAATCTTCGGCTCGGCGGTGAAGGTCACCTCGGCGTCTGTGGCAAGGCCGAGGAAGCGGCGAACGCGGGCGACGAACTCCTCCACCTCCTGGTCGGCGAAGGCGTTGCCGAGCGAGAGCATCGGCACCGCATGGCGCACCTTGGCGAATTTGGCGGAGGGTGCGGCACCAACCTTCTCCGAAAGGCTGCCCATGCCGCGCAATTCGGGAAACTGCGCCTCGATTGCCTCATAGCGCCGGCGCAGCGCGTCATACGCCGCATCGGAGACGGTTGGTGCGTCGTCTTGGTAATAGCGCCGGTCATGGCCGGCGATCTCCTCGCCCAGCGTTGCGTGCGCGACGGCCGCCTCGTCGGCGGTCATTGCCGCGACATCCTCGGCAGCGGCCACGTTCGCCAGTTCATCGGCCGGCGTGGCGGAAGAAGACGTTGGGGATCGCGACATCACACTCACCGCAGGCTTGGGCGGGGCACCGCCGGGGGCCCTCTCCCTTTCCAGAAATCGCCCGCCGGCTCAAGCCTCGCGATCACGGCGCGGAAGGCACGGGGCTCGGCGGGGTCGGCCCCACCGGATCGAGCCGGAACAGCCGCACCGGCGGCATGGTCACGTCGCGAAAACGCCGCGACACCTCCCCGAGATCCGTTCGTCCATAGACAGCGGCAATCTCATTGAAGGAGCGGTAGGTGGAGAGCACCAGCAGCAGCGGCCCCGGCAGCGCGAGCGGCTCGGACTCATGCATGAAGGCATAACGCTGGCGCTCGTCGAATTGCCGCACGGTCACGCCAGGCAGTTGGCGCTTCAGCATGGCGGTCATTTGGTAATCATTGGCGAGGATCGCCGTCGCGCCGATCTCCCGCCGCCGCGCATCGATGGCGGCGGCGAACTCCGGCCAGCCGCGCGTCATGCGCACAATGGCGTCCTTGTTGCCGGCGAGCGTGGTGGGCACGAACAGCGCGTGAAGGCCCAACGCCAGAATGAGACCGAAGGCCAGAGGCAGCGTGGCCCGCGCCAGGCCCGGCAGGCTTCGCGCAAGCCACCCACTGCCGGCTGGCGCCAGCATGCCGGCCGCCGCGGCGATGGCGACCAGCGGGTAAAGAAAGCCGACCCAGTTGCCTTCGACGCGCGCGCGCAGCGCATGCACCAGGAAATAGGCCAGCGGCACGAACAGCAAAAAGAGCACCAGCGCCCGGCCGGCGCCGGGGCGGAACGTCGCCGCCGCCCGCCCCGGCAGCAGTCCGAAAACGGCGAACAGGAAGATGAGCGGGGTCGCCAGCGCGATCTGCGAGCCGACGAACTCCGGCAGGAAGCCGGGGCGAAACGGTGCCTGCGCCGTCACCCGGCCGCCCTGCTTGGTCAGCGTCGCCCACTCATGCGTGGCGTTCCAGGCGATATTGGGCAGGAACACGAGCAGCGCGAGCGCACCCGCCAGCCATGGCCACGGCGTGAGCAACTGCCGACGGAGCGGCGGCAGCACCAGGACCGCCAGCGCGAAGCCACCCGCCAGCATGATGCCGGAATATTTCGACTGCGCCGCCAGCCCCGTCGCCAGCCCCATGGCGAGCCACAACCACGGGCTGGGTGCGCGCAGCAACCGCGCCGCGCCCCACACCATGGCCGCGCAGAACAGGGCGAGCGGCGCATCCGGCGTCGCCAACGTCAGCCCGAGAAAGCCGAAGATGGTGGCGTTGAACAGAACCGCCGCCAGGGCGCCGGCCCGCTTGTCCTCCAGCAGTTCCTCCGCCGCGCCCCAGACGAACCAGCTCGCCGGCAAAGCGGCCAGCACGCTGAATAGCCGGATGCCGAGCGGCGTGTCGCCCACCAGTTCCTGCCCGGCGCGGATGAACAGCGCGATCATCGGGGGATGATCGACATAGCCGGCGGAAAGCCCCTGCGCCCACAGCGCGTAATAGGCCTCGTCGGGCACGAGCGGCACAAAGGCGGCGAGCAGCAGGCGCCACGCCAGCATGAGGCCGATCAGCACCAACGCGCCCCGCGCCGCGGCCTCCTGCGACAGGGAGGCAACCGGCGACGAGGCGGCGGATGGCGCGGTCACGCCGCGTCCTTCCACACCAGCGCCCGGCTCATCGCGTAGTTCCACACCGCGCCGATGAACGCCCCGGCGATGCCCGCGAGCCACCATTGGTTGGTCTGGTAAAAGGCCCAATCTGCCGCACCGACATTCGCCGCCGCGCCGAGGCCGCAAATGGCATAGAAGGCCAGCAACCCGCGCAGGAAGGCGAAGCCGGTCAGGCGGCGATCGCGATAGGTGAGCAGATTGTTGAGCAGATAGTTGAAGGTCATCGCCGTCATCGTGGCGATGGCCTGCGCCACCAGGAAGCTCAGGGCCAGACCGAGGCCGATGCGCAGCGCCGCGAGATGGACGACGAGCCCCGCCGCGCCCACGGTGGCGAAGGACAGGAAGCGCAGCGAGACAAGGCCACCCGTCGCCTTGGCGACGATCAGGCCGAGGAAATCCATCAACACCTTGTTGTCGAGCTTGCTGTCGCCGCTCTGCCGCACGCCGAAGCTGTAGGTCAGCTCCGTCACCTTCAGCCGCCCCTTGGCGGTGGCGAGAATGTCGAGCAGGATCTTGAAGCCTTGGGTCGACAGTTTCGGCGCCAGTTCCTCCACCGTCTCCCGCCGCAGCATGAAGAAACCGCTCATCGGGTCGGAAGAGGTCACATGCAGCACGCGCTGGGCGAGGAGCGTGGCCAGCCGGCTGCCGCGGCCGCGCCAGGCGCTGAAGCCTTCCGCGTCGCCGCCAGGGGCGTAACGCGTCGCCACGACCACATCGGCACCGGCGCCCATCGCTTCGAACATGCGCGGCAGCAGGCTCTCATCATGCTGGAGATCGGCGTCCATGACGGCGACGACCGGCGCCTGCGCCGCGAGCATGCCCTCGATGCACGCGCCGGCGAGGCCGCGCCGGCCGACGCGGCGGATACAGCGGACGCGCGGGTCGCGCCGGCCGATGCCGCGCAGCGCGTCGGCGGTACCGTCGGGTGAATTGTCGTCGACGAAGATAGCTTCCCAGGCGAGACCGTCGAGCACGCGCGCGAGCCGCGCGACCAGCGGCTCCAGATTGCCGCGCTCGTTGAAGGTGGGAATGACCACCGTCAGATCAGGCGGCACGGCCGGTGCGGCGAGGACGACGGGCGCGGCACTGTCGGTGCCGGCGTGGGTGGGCGCGAGGGACGGCGAGGACGTCATGGGAAGCCGGCGGAGCGAGGGACAGGGGCGTTCGCACGTCGAATAGGACAGGCCGGCGCGGAAGTCGACGCCCTCCGAGGGCGCAGGCATACACCGGCGGGGTATCAATCGGCGACAGCCCCTTTCAGCAGCCTGTCGGCCGCCGCCCGTGCCTCCGACGTCACCTCGGCGCCGGACAGCATGCGGGCGATTTCCTCGCGCCGGTGATCGGGCGCCAGCGGCGCCACCCGCGTCGCCACGCGGTCGAGATCGGCCATGGCTTCCTTGGCGATGCGGAAATGATTGCCGGCGCGCGCGGCCACCTGCGGGGCATGCGTCACCGCCACCACCTGCACGCGGCCCGAAAGCCGGGCGAGGCGCGCGCCGATCGCGTCGGCCACCGCGCCACCGACCCCCGTGTCGATTTCGTCAAACACCAGCGTCGGCGCCGAACCCTTGTCGGCCAGCACCACCTTCAGCGCCAGCAGGAAGCGCGCCAGTTCGCCGCCGGAGGCGACCTTCATCATCGGGCCGGGCCGCGTGCCGGGATTGGTCTGCACCCAGAACTCGATGCGGTCATAGCCGTCGACATGCGCGGCCTCGTCCACCTGGCAATCGGTGAGGAAGCGGGCGCGTTCCAGCTTCAGCGGCGGCAGTTCGGCGTTCACCGCCGCATCCAGCGCCTCGGCCGCCGCGCGGCGCTTGTGCGAGAGATCGCGCGCCGACTGGCGATAGGCCGCTTCCATCGCATCGGCGCGGGCCTCCAGCCCCTTCAGCGTCTCCGCCCCATGGTCGAGCGCGTCGAGTTGGTCGGCAAAGCGGGCGGCCACGGTTGGTAGGTAGTCCACCGTGCAGGCGTATTTTCGGCCGGCCGCGCGCAGGGTGAACAGCCGTTCCTCGATCCGTTCCAGTTCATGCGGGTCGAAATCGGCCTCGCGCAGCGCCGCGTCGAGATGGGAGCGGGCGAGATCCAGCGCGTTCAGCGCCGCGTCGATCGCCTCCACCGCCGGGCGCACCAGCGATTCGACCTCGCCGGCCCGCCGTTCCAGCCGGCGCACGGCGGCGGCGAGGCCGGGTATGGGGGAATTGTTGCCGCCGACGGCGTCCTGCGCATCGGCGAGATCGGTCGCGATCTTCTCGAAACGCATCATCTCGGTACGGCGCGCCGCGAGACGTTCCTCTTCACCCGGCTCGGCGGCAAGGGCGGTCAGTTCCTCCACCGCGTGACGGATGAAATCGGCTTCCTTCGCCGCCTCATCGAGCCGCGCCTTTTCCTGGGCGGCCTCCGTGCGGGCGGCCCGCCAGCCTCTAGCCCGGGCGCTGACCTCCTCAGCGAGCCCGACCAGACCGCCATAGGCGTCGAGCAGCGCGCGGTGCGACGCAGGATCGACCAGTGCACGATCATCGTGCTGGCCGTGAATTTCCACCAGTCGACGGCCGAGCGTGCGCAGCATCTGCGCGCTGACCGACTGATCGTTGACGAAGGCGCGGGTGCGACCATCCGCATGCTGCACCCGCCGCAGCACCAGCGCGCCATCATCGTCGATCCCGGCTTCCGCCAGCAATGCGCGCACAGGGTGATCGGCAGCGAGATCGAATTCGGCGGTCACCTGCCCCTGAGTGGTGCCCTGACGTACCAGCGAGCCGTCGCCCCGGCCGCCAAGCGCAAGGGTGAAGGCGTCGAGCAGAATGGATTTGCCCGCGCCGGTTTCGCCGGTGAGGACTGTGAGGCCGGATTGGAAAGAGAGGTCGAGCCGCTCGATGAGCACGATATCCCTGATCGACAGGGCGATCAGCATGGGTAACGCTCCAGAACGTGGTCTTGCGGGACGAGCATGCGCGGCGTTGGCGCCAGCGGCCGGAAGACGCGCATTGTGTTCTTGCTACGTTCTCACATGTCGCGGCGAAGCGGAAGAGGGTTTCGCCCCTTCCCTAGCCGAGGGTGAAACCCTTGAACGCCTTGGCGATCCACGACTGCTCATTCATCTTCGGATCGACGCCGCGCGACTGCACAAGCTTGAACGCGTCCTTGTACCAGGTGCTGTCTGGGAAATTATACCCCAGCACCGCCGCCGATGTCTGCGCCTCGCTAACAACGCCAAGCGACATATAGGCTTCAGTGAGACGGTACAGCGCCTCCTCGACATGGCGAGTCGTCTGATAGCGCGTTACCACAACCTTGAAGCGGTTGATCGCGCCCGCATAGTTGCGCTGCTCGAGATAATAGCGCCCGATCATCATCTCCTTGCCGGCGAGCTGATCGCGGGCAACTTCGAGCTTCTTCTTGGCGCTGACGGCGTATTCTGTATTCGGATACTTGCGAACCACCTCTTCCAGCGCATCCATGGCGCGCTGCGTGCGCTGCTGGTCGCGAGAGATGTCGGGGATCTGGTCGAAATAGGAGGCGGCGACGAGATACTGCGCATAGGCGGCATCTTCCGAGCCGGGATGCAGCGCGAGATAACGGCGCGCCGCTGCGATGCAATCGTCGTATTCGCCCAGCGTGTAGTTATTATAGGCGATCATGAGCAGCGCCTTGCGCGCCCATTCGGAATAAGGATGCTGGCGATCGACATCCTCGAAGCGGGTGATCGCCTCCTTGTACTCGCCCTTCTGCATGAGGGTCAGGCCCTCATTGTAGCGCTGCTCGGCGGGAACGTCGGGATAGATCGTCTCTTCCTTGTTGGTGTCGAACCAGCTGGCGCAGCCACCCAGCGAGGCACCAACGAGCACCAGCCCGAAAAGGCGCGCGGCCACGAGACCCGACCGCACCACCCGGGGGCGGGAAGCGGGAGCCAAGGGGCCGGGAACAGTCTGGCCGAGACGGAGAAGACGCATCACAAGTTCGATCCCGATCTGGTCGCTGTTTCGTCGCCGAGTGCGTGGACAGGCGCTAAGGTTGCTTTCCGACCGGATTATGGCGCCTTGGGACGCCGAGCGCAAAGAGCCGCAGCAAGCCACCTTTTCATGCCGTCTGTGGCGCGAAGGACGCGCCTGCCCGGAAACACCAGGAAACGCAGCCCGGGCGGAAGCGAGCCAGGTGGAGAAAAACCGGAAGACGGGAGCGAGTGGCACGTCCGGCGCCCGGAGCGTCAGTCGCCCAGGAGGTCGACAGCCTCACAGTTCCGGCGCGTAGGCGGGAACCGCCACCGCGATCAGGCCGGCATTGCTGCTGACGGTGCGGCGGGCCGGGATGCGGGCTTCGACGATCTCATAAGCGGAACGATCGGAGAGCAGCGCGTCAACGACGGCGAAATTGAGCTTGTGGCCGCCGCGATAGGAACGGTAGCGGGCCAGCAGCGGCAGGCCGCCAATGGCGAGATCCCCAATGGCGTCGAGCGCCTTATGCCGGACGAACTCATCGGCGTAGCGCAGACCGGTGGTGTTCATCACACCGTCGTCGCCGAGGCAGATGGTGTTGTCGAGCGAGGCGCCGAGGGCGTAGCCGGCCTGCCACAGACGCTCCACGTCGCTGACGAAGCCGAAGGTGCGCGCGGCGGCGAGTTCCTTGCGGAACACATCCGGCGACATGGTGGCCGCGAAGCGCTGGCGCCCGATGGCGGAGTGGTTGAAATCGATCTCGATTTCGAGCCGAAAGCCCATGTCATAGGGCGAAATCTCACCGAAACCGGTCTCGGTCTCGATGCGGACGGGCTTGAGCACACGCAGATAACGGCGCGCCCGGCCGGTCTCGACAATGCCGGCCGCATCAACGGCCGCCACAAATTCGCTGGCGCTGCCATCAAGGATCGGCACTTCCGGACCGTCGATCTCGACCCGGGCATTGTCGACACCGAGGCCGGCGAAGCAGGCCATCAGGTGTTCGACGGTGGAAACGGCGGGACCTTCCGAATCGCGCAGCACGGTGGCGAGATCGCTGCCGCGCACCGCACCACGGCAGGCGCGCACCGACTGATTCGTATCGTTGCGGAAGAAGACGATGCCGGTGTCGGCTTCGGCGGGGGAAAGATGCATCCGGGCCATCTTGCCGGAATGTACGCCAACGCCGGACAGCGTCACGTCATCGCCGAGGGTGGTCTGCCGTACAGCGTTCATTCGACCCAAAAAGCGGTGGCGGCAGGCGCCCCGCTCTCCCCAATCCCCAAAACCAACACAGTGCGCCGCTACCTAAGGGCTCGGAACCGAATCCGCTGCGGACGCTTATCGTTGGCTGGCAAGATAACGGCGCCGTGAGTCCGCGCCAAATCACGCTTGCTTACCGTCTGTTACCGTTTTTACGCTACCGCACAAATCTGAAAAATCTTTTAATATCAAATAGCTACGCCCGGACCTCGCGATCCGGGCGCTGCAGTGCGTAGGCGTTTTGTAACAGGCGGCACATGGCCGCCTGTGTCGTGTGTCAGCCCTGACGGCGCAGGAAGGCGGGGATGTCGAGATGATCATCCTCGGCCGGGCGCGCCGCGCGCGGATCGGCGGGGCGGGCCACCGGACGCTTGGCGTATTCAGAAGTCTCAGGCCGCATATCGGCGACCTGACGCGGCTCGGGCTGGGCCGGCGCCCGGCGGACCACGGGACGCATGTCCGCCGCCGGCTCCTCGTCTTCCTCCTGGCTGCGGCCGAGGCCGACATGGGCGAGACGCTGCAGCAGCGTCATCCGCTTCTTCTCAGCCTGATGATGGTCCGGGGCCTCGCCGCGCGCGGCGCGGATCTGATTCTGCGCCGGCATGGGAAGCTCGTCGACGCGCGGCATGCGCGGGGACGGACGCTCCGCCTGCGGCGGAATGAACGGCTCGATCGCGTGCTCTTCGTAAGCCGCCTCATTGTACGGCACCGGCTCGGGCTCGGCATAGAGCGCGGGCTTGGGCGCCATCGGGCGGATGGTCACGTCGTCAATGGCGGCCGGCGCCGGCGCATAGGACGGCTGGGCGTAGGACGGCTCGCCATAGGGATGCTCGCTGACCGGAGCCGCAGCAAAGCTCGGCTCGTGGTGCGGGGCGCCGAAATCCTCCGCGTCGAGCGCCGAGGCGACCGAGCGCAGGGCGGCATCGCGGCGAGCTTCCACGGCAGCGCGGCCAGCATTGGAGACGCGGCGGCCGCCGAGGTCCGGCAGATTGTTCAGCGCGTGGGGAATCTGCTCGGGAATCACCGCCGGATCGATACCGGTGGCGACGACCGACACGCGGATCAGCCCTTCCAGCGTCTCGTCGAAGGTGGCGCCCAGAATGATGTTGGCATCGGGGTCGACTTCCTCGCGGATGCGGGTCGCCGCCTCGTCCACCTCGAACAGGGTTAGGTCCTTGCCGCCGGTGATCGAGATCAGCAGGCCGCGCGCGCCGCGCATCGACACTTCGTCGAGCAGCGGGTTGGCGATCGCCGCCTCGGCCGCGTGGCGGGCGCGCTGCTCGCCGGAGGCCTCGCCTGTGCCCATCATCGCCTTGCCCATCTCGCGCATCACGGCGCGGACGTCGGCGAAGTCGAGGTTGATGAGGCCTTCCTTCACCATCAGGTCGGTGATGCAGGCAACGCCGGAATAGAGCACCTGGTCGGCCATCGCGAAGGCGTCGGCAAAGGTGGTGCGCTCATTGGCGACGCGGAACAGGTTCTGGTTCGGGATGACGATGAGCGTATCGACACCCTTCTGCAGCTCGTTGATGCCCATCTCGCCGATGCGCATGCGGCGCTGGCCTTCGAAGTGGAAGGGCTTGGTCACCACGCCGACGGTGAGGATACCGAGCTCGCGGGCCGCACGGGCAATGACCGGGGCGGCGCCGGTGCCGGTGCCGCCGCCCATGCCGGCGGTGATGAACACCATGTGGGCGCCCGCGAGATGATCGCGGATCTCGTCGAGAGCTTCCTCGGCGGCGGCGCGGCCGACTTCCGGCTGGGAACCGGCACCGAGACCTTCGGTGACCGCGACGCCCATCTGCACGATGCGCTCGGCCTTGGAGAGGGTCAGCGCCTGCGCGTCCGTGTTGGCGACCACGAAGTCGACCCCCGTCAGGCCGGCCGTGATCATGTTGTTGACCGCGTTGCCGCCAGCGCCACCAACACCGAAGACGGTGATGCGGGGACGCAGTTCGCGGATATCCGGTACCTGGAGGTTGATGGTCATTTTAGTGTCCCCTAACGCCGGCGGGCACGCGGCCCGTCATGATCCCTGTGGTGCCGGTTCCGCCGGCGCGGATTAAATGGTGCACGTCAGAAGGCCTCCCTCAGCCAGTGACCGACGCGCGAGAAGTAGCCGGAGCCGTCGCCCTGCGAGAGGCGGCGGCGGCGAGCCTCGAAATGCTCGAGTCCCGCGACCTGCGGATAGACCAGAAGCCCGGTAGCCACGGCGAAGGGCGCGCCGCGCGTCGCCTCCGGCAGCTTGGAGATACCGAGCGGACGACCGATTCGCACCTGTGGTCCCAGTATGTTCCCGACTAGCTCTGCAAGGCCAGTGAGTTGAGCGGCACCGCCGGTGAGAACGATGCGCCGACCCGCTCCCGCCGCATGGCCGGAGGCGTGCAGGCGGTCGCGCACGAGTTCCACGATCTCCTCGACGCGCGGACGCACGATGCGCATCAGCCGCGCCTTGGGAATCGCCCGCGGCAGGTCGTGATCGTCGGTGATGCTCGGCACGGTCAGCATTTCGCGCTCGTCGGCACCCATGGCCAGCACGCCGCCATGCAGGCTCTTCAGCCGTTCGGCATCGGCGAGGCGGGTAGACAGGCCGCGCGCCACGTCATTGGTCACGTGCTGGCCGCCGATGGCGATGCCGTCGACATGCACGCAATGGCCGTTCTCGACCACCGCCACCGTCGTGGTGCCGGCGCCGAAGTCGATGAGAGTGACGCCGAGTTCCGCCTCGTCATCGGCGAGGGTCGACAGCGCCGCCGCATAGGGGGCGGCGACCATCGCCTCGACGCCGAGATGGCAGCGCTCGATGCACAGCAGCAGGTTGCGCACGGCGGCCGCCTCGGCGGTGATGACGTGCAGGTCGACGCCGAGCCGGCGCCCCAGCATCCCGCGCGGCTCGCCAATCCCGGCGACACCGTCCAGCGCGTAGCCGACGGGCAAGGCGTGCAGGATGGTGCGCCCCTCGCCGACGGCGAAGGTGGAGGCGGCGTCGAGCACGCGGCGGATATCGCCCTCGGCGACCGCCGGCTCGGGCAGGTCGACCTCGGCGGTGAAGTGCTCGGAAGCGAGGCGCCCACCGGCCATCGAGACAATCACGGAAGCGATCTGCGCCCCGGCGGTGCGCTCGGCCGCGTCCACCGCACGACGGATCGCGTGCTCGGCCCGCTCCATATCGATGACAGTGCCGCCCTTGATGCCATGGGCGCTGGTGTGGCCGATGCCGAGCACGTCGACGGAATGGGTGCGGCGGCGCAGGCTGGACGTGGCGTCGCGCGGCTTCAGCCGGGCGATCATGCACACGATCTTGGAGGTGCCGACTTCCAGTACACCGACCACGCCGGTGCGGCGCGGGGCCAGTGGCCGCATCTTCGGGGCGATCTCGAACGGTGCGCGGGTTCTCATGTGCTGCCCGCCTTCTTCGCCTTGGCCTTGGCCTTCAATTCCGCTTCGCGCGCGGCATAGGCAGTGTCGGAGAGCCGCACCGACACCCGGTCGGGCAGCCGCAGATCGACAATGGTGATGTCGCGCGAGAGCAGCGACTTCTGCTGGTCGAGCAGCGCGAGCTGTTCGAGCGCGTCGTTCAGCCCCTCTTCCGGCAGGCGCACATCGACGCCGTTGCGCAGCTTCAGCGTCCAGCGCCGATCGGCGACGCGGATGGCCGCGCGCACCTGGTCGCGCACGCCGGGAACGAGGCTCAGAGCCTCGACGATCTCGACCACATGTGTCTCGGCCCCGTCGCCGACCACGATCGGCAGGCGGATGTAGCGCGGGTCGTCGGAATAGGGGGCGATGACCGTGCCGTCACGGGCGATGACGTTAATCTTGCCGTCCTTCTGCCAGAGCGCGAAGCCCTCGCGCTCGACGATCTGGATGTCGAGGCGGTCGGGATAGAGCTTCTGCACCGTGGCGCGCTTGATCCAGGCAAGTTCCTCCAGCCGCATGCGCGCGCCCTCGGCGTCGAGGAACAGCAGCGAGGAGGTGGGCTTCACGCCCGCCGTGGCGAGGATATCGCCGGGCGTGACGTGGTTCTGACCGGAGAGATTGATGTTGGCGATGCGGAACCCGGCAAAATTGGCGGCGACATCGCCAAAGTCGCGGGCGGTTTCGATCGCCGCCGGCATATGGCCGCCCCGCTCCATGCCGTAAAGGCCGGTGGCGGCGAACAGCGCGGCCGTAAGCCACACCCCGGCGCCGGTGAAGGCGGCACGTGAGGTGCACAGGCCGACCAGCAGGCGCCGGCCACCGATGATGGTGCGGTCGAGAAGACGGGTGCGCTCGGACACGGGGGCCCGGCGCACCGGCATGCGCGGACGCACGCCTCGGGTCGATTCGCCGGTGGCCGCGCTGGTCCGCTTGCCCGCCGGCGTCTGCCGCGGGGTCAGCGATCGAGCGAAGCGTCCTCCACCATCCATCGTACAAGCTCACCGAACGAATGGCCCGCATGGGCTGCCAATTCGGGCACAAGCGACGTCTCGGTCATTCCGGGCTGCGTATTGACCTCCAGACAGACAAGGCCGGATTCGTCTCCGGTCTGGTCGTCGTAGCGGAAGTCCGTCCTGCTGATGCCCCGACAGCCGAGAGCGCGATGCGCCCTGACCGCTAACATCTGCGCCTTTTGGTAAATATTCGGTAAAATTCGGGCCGGCAGAATGTGGCGTGAACCGCCCGGAGCGTATTTTGCCTCGTAATCATAGAACTTTAGGTCGGACTGGATTTCGATAACGCCGAGCGCCTGGTCGCCCATGACGGCGCAGGTGAGCTCCAGGCCGGGGATATAGCGCTCGGCCACGAGGTCCTCGCCGAATCCCCAATCCGGGCGGTGAAGCTCCTGTGGCGGATGCTCCTGATCCTCCCGCACGATGAACACGCCGACGGAGGAGCCGCCTGTGTTCGGCTTGAGCACATAGGGGCGCGGCAGCACATGCGCCCGCGCCGCTTCCGCCCGCGTCACCATACGGCCCTCGGGCACAGGAATGTCGTGCGCGGCAAGCACGATCTTCGCCTGCCGCTTGTCCATCGCCAGCGCCGAGGCGAGCACCCCGGAATGGGTGTAGGGAATACGCAGGATTTCGAGAATGCCCTGGATGGTGCCGTCCTCGCCGGGGCGCCCATGCAGCACATTCAGCGCCACATCGGGTTTGAGCGCCGTCAGCACCTGCGCAATGTCGCGCCCGACATCGACGCGGGTCACGCGGTAGCCAACGCTTTCCGCGGCCTTCGCGCAGGCTTCGCCGGACCACAGCGACACCTGCCGCTCCGGCGACCAGCCGCCCATCAGGACGGCGACATGCTTGCCCATGATACTCTCCTCGACGGCCCGACGGGCCGCATCGCTCAGACGGGAAGACCGATGCGCTTGATCTCCCACTCCAGCTCGACGCCGGAGTGGTCCTTCACACGCCGGCGCACTTCTTCGCCGAGCCCCTCGATATCGGCGGCCGTCGCGCCGCCGGTGTTGATCAAGAAATTGCAGTGCATGGTCGACATCTGCGCCCCGCCCCGGGTCAGCCCCCGGCAACCGGCGGCGTCGATGAGCTGCCACGCCTTCTGGCCGGGCGGATTCTTGAAGGTCGAGCCACCGGTCTTCTCGCGAATCGGCTGCGAGGCTTCGCGTGCGCTGGTGATTCGGTCCATCTCGGCGAGGATGGCCGCCGTCTCTCCCGGCCGTCCCTGAAACAGCGCGGCGGTGAAGATCACATCTGCCGGCGCCTGGGAATGCCGGTAACTGAAGCCGAAATCGGCATTGGTAAACACGCGCACCCGCCCCGCGCGATCGACGCCGCGCGCCTCGATGAGCGTGTCCTTCGTCTCGCCGCCATGCGCGCCGGCATTCATCCTCAGCGCCCCGCCGAGCCCGCCGGGAATACCGCGATAGAAGGCGAGCCCGTCGATCCCCGCTTCCGCCGCCGCGCGGGCGAGCTTCACGTCCGGCACCGCCGTTCCGGCACGGAGCCGGTAGCCTTCTTCAACCGTGATCTCGCTGAAGCCGCGCCCCAGCCGCACCACCACTCCCGGCACCCCACCATCACGCACGATGAGGTTGGAGCCGAGGCCGATGACGGTGACCGGGATTTCGGCCGGCAGATGGCTGAGGAAATAGGCGAGATCGTCCTCATCGGCCGGGGTGAACAGCGTCTGTGCCGGCCCGCCGACTCGGAACCAGGTGAGTTCGGCCAAGCTCTGATTCGCGATCAGCCGGCCGCGCAGCTCCGGCATCGCGGCGGAAAGCTCTGGCATGAGGTCGGGGAAGCTCATCGTGCGGCCCCGGCCGCCAGTTGCTCCGGCAGCGCATAGGCCCATTGGGTGATGTTGCCGGCGCCGAGACAGACGACGTAGTCACCCGGCTTCATCAGCCCGTTCACCAGCCCCGCGAGCGCCTCTGGCCCGCTCAGCCCCGTCACCGAGCGATGGCCGCGCGCGCGCAGCGCTTCCACCAGATGATCGCGGTCGATGCCGGGGATCGGCGCCTCGCCGGCCGCATAGACATCGGCGACGATCACATGATCGGCGTCGTTGAAGCAGGTGGCGAACTGGTCGAACAGCGATTGCAGCCTTGTGTAGCGGTGCGGCTGGACGATGGCGATCACCTGCCCCTCGGTCGAGGCACGGGCCGCGCGCAGCACGGCGGCGATTTCCACGGGGTGGTGGCCGTAATCGTCGAAAATGGTGACACCGCCCACCTCGCCGGTGCGGGTGAAGCGCCGCTTCACGCCACCGAAGCCAGCCAGCGCGCTGCGAATCTGCTCGTCACTGGCGCCGAGTTCATGCGCAACGGCGATGGCGGCGGTAGCGTTCAGCGCATTGTGCTTGCCGGGCATCGGCAGCACGAGATCGCGCAGTTCGTGCACCACGGCGCCGGTGCGGTCACGGAACAGCACGCCGAAGCGGCACATGCCGCCGCGCAGGTCGAGTTCGACCAGACGAACATCCGCCTGCGGGTTCTCGCCATAGGTAATGACGCGGCGATCCTCGACATGGCCGACGAGGTCCTGCACCACGGGATGATCCGTGCACATCACAGCGAAGCCGTAGAAGGGCAGATTGTCGATGAAGCTGCGGAACGCCGCCTGCACCGCCTCGAAGGTCTTGAAGTGGTCAAGATGCTCCGGGTCGATATTGGTGACGATGGCCACCTCGACCGGCAGCTTGAGGAAGGTGCCGTCGCTCTCATCTGCCTCCACCACCATCCATTCGCCGTCGCCGAGGCGGGCATTGGTGCCATAGGCGTTGATGATGCCGCCATTGATCACGGTCGGGTCGAAGCCGCCGGCGTCGAGCAGGGTGGCGACCAGCGAAGTCGTGGTGGTCTTGCCGTGGGTGCCGGCGATGGCGACGCAGCTCTTCAGCCGCATCAGCTCGGCCAGCATCTCCGCCCGGCGTACCACCGGCAGGCGCTTGGCGCGGGCGGCGACGAGCTCAGGATTGTCGCGGCGGATGGCGGTGGAGACCACCAGCACCTCGGCGCCGTCGATGTTTGCGGCCGCATGGCCGATCAGCACCTTGATGCCCTTCTCGGCAAGGCGCTTCACATTGGCGCTCTCGGCGACATCCGAGCCCTGCACGGTGTAGCCGAGATTGTGCAGCACCTCGGCAATGCCGCTCATGCCGATGCCGCCAATGCCGACGAAATGGATGGGGCCGAGGGAGAGCGGGAGCTTCATGGGATATTCCTTCCGCCCGCGCGCGCGGCAGGCGTCCTTTGCCGGCGCGCAGAAATAGACGAGCGCATTGCGCCCGTCACCGGGCCTTTGGTCGGGTGAGGGAGAGGACGGGCGGGCGCGATCCTAGACATGGATCTTGCCGACCGCGATCACGAGCGTGGCGAGGCGCTCAGCGGCGTCGGCCCGGCCCATGGCACGGGCGGCGCTGGCCATCGCCTCCAGCCGCCCTGGTTCGCCGGCGAGACGGGCGATGGCGGCGGCGAAGCTCTCCGGCGTGAAATGGCTCTGCGGCATCACCACCGCACCGCCGCCATTGGCAAGCGCGGTGGCGTTAGCCAACTGATCCTGATCGAGCGCGCCGGGCAATGGCACAAGAATGGAAGGGCGGCCGATCACACCCAGTTCCGCCACGGTCATCGCACCGGAGCGGGAGATGACGAGGTGCGCCTGAGCAATCCGCGCCGGCAGATCCGGGAAGAAGGGCGCCACTTCCGCGCTCACGCCGAGCCGCGAATAGGTGGCGCGCACCGCCTCAAGGTCCTCCGGCCGGGCCTGCTGCACGAGACGAAGCCGGGCGCGCAGCGCCGGATCGAGCGCTTCCACACCCGCCGGCACCACCTCGCTCATCACCCGCGCGCCCTGGCTGCCGCCGGTCACCAGAAGATGGACCGGTCCGTCCGTCGCGAGGGGGGCGAAGGGCACGTCAGCGGCGGCGATCACCGCAGGACGGACGGGGTTGCCGGTGTGGTGTGCCTTGGCCGCGAGGGCAGGCTTGCCGGCGCAGATGGCGGGATAGCCGGAGGCGATGGCGGTGACGCGGGACGCGAGAAGCGTGTTGGCCCGTCCCATCACCGCATTGGCTTCATGAATCAGGGTTGGGAAGCCGGCATAATGGGCGGCGAGTATGGGTGGCAGGGTGGGATAGCCGCCGAACCCGACGACGATCGCCGGCCGCATCGCCCGCATCAGCCGGAAGCCCTTCGCGAAGCCGAGCCCAAGCGTGAGCGCGGTGCGCGCCAGCGCGACAGGCGAGCGCCCGCGCACCGTCTCGGCCGGCAGCACATGCAGGCGCCGCGCCGGAAAATGGCCGGCATAGCGAGCGGCGCGCGAATCGGTGACGAGATCGACGTTGATGCCACGGGCGGCCAGAACGCCAGCCAGCGCTTCGGCGGGGAACAGATGACCGCCGGTGCCGCCGGCGGCAAGCATGACAAGCGGACGCGAGGCGGGTGCCATGGTGCGCCTCACGCCGGACGCGGCATCGGCGAGCCGAGGCGGGTGCCGAGCCGCTCCAGCTCGGCCAGCGTCGCGGTTCGCGGGCGCCGGCGCGTCAGGGCGAGCAGCATGCCCATGCCATAGGCGAGCGACAGCAGCGACGAGCCGCCATAGGACACGAAAGGCAGCGTCATGCCCTTGGCCGGCATCATGTGCAGGTTGACCATCATGTTGATGCAGGACTGCAGCCCGAACAGCATGGCGAGGCCCGCCGTGGCGAAGCGCACGAAGGGGTCCTCGTCATTCAGCGCCCGCGACAGCGCACGCAGCACGATGAAGGCGAACAGGCTGGCGATCATCAGGCACAGAACCGCACCGAACTCCTCACCGGCGACGGCGAAGATAAAGTCAGTGTGCCCGTCGGGCAGCACTTTCTTGAAGCTGCCCTCGCCCGGCCCCTGCCCTAGCCAGCCGCCATTGAGGAAGGAGTTGATCGACAAGTCGATCTGATAGGTGTCGCCGGAATCCGGATTCATGAAGCGGTCGATACGCTGGGTGACATGCGGCACCGTCTTGTAAGCGATGAACAGGCCGGTGGCGCCAATGCCGCCGAGGCCAACCACCCAGATGATCCGAAGACCCGCGAGGAAGAACAGGCTGCCCCACACCAGCGAGACCAGCATGGTCTGGCCGAAATCCGGCTGCATCACCAAGGGCGTCACCACCATGCCGAGAAGGCCGATGGCGAGGAATTGGCCCGGCATTTCCGGCCGGCGCACGCTCTCCGAGAACAGCCAGGCGGCGATGATGACGAAGCTCGGCTTGAGGAACTCGGACGGCTGCACCGTCACGCTGGCGATGTTGAGCCAGCGCCGGGCACCCTTCACTTCCGGCCCGATCACCAGCGTGGCGCAGACGAGGCCGAGGAACAGGAGGAACAGCACCAGCGCAATGCGCCTGATGTTGCGCGGCGACAGGAACGAGGTGGCGAGCAGAATGATCAGCGCCGGCACCAGGAACATCACCTGCCGGTTCACGAAATGGAACGGGTCGGGAATGCCGATGCGCGCCGCCACCGGCGGGCTCGCCGCCAGCGCCAGCACGATGCCGATGATCATCAAGGCGGCGAGAGCGCCGAGCAGCAGCCGGTCTATGGTCCACCACCACTCGCCGACCACCGTCCTTTCGGCACGCGATATCATATACGCCACTCCGGGAAACGCTTTGCCGGAGTATGGGACGGTTAAGGTTGACGCCGACTTAATGCCGGCAGTGCCTCAGGCCGCCGGAAGGGCATTGACGAGGTCACGGAACGCGTCGCCCCGCACCTCGAAGTTGCGGTACTGGTCGAAGCTGGCGCAGGCGGGCGACAGCAGAACCACCGGATGCGCCAGACCCGATGCTGCGGCGTCCGCCGCCGCGCGGGCGACCGCCACGTCCAACGTCCCGCACATCTGGAACGGTACCGTCTCGCCCAGCGTCGCGGCGAAGGCCTCGGCGGCGACGCCGATCAGATAGGCCTTGCGCACCCGCGGAAAGAACGGCCGCAGCGGCTCGATGCCACCTTCCTTGGGCTTGCCGCCGGCAATCCAGAAGATGTCCTCGAACGAGGTCAGCGCCCGCTCGGCTGCATCGGCATTGGTGGCCTTGGAATCGTTGACGAACAACGTCGAACCTAGGGTGCGCACCTGCTCCATGCGATGGGCGAGGCCGGGGAAGCTTTTCATGCCGGTGGCGATCACCTCCGGAGCGAGGCCAAGGGCACGGGCGGCGGCAAAGGCGGCGGCGGCGTTCTGTGCGTTATGCGCGCCGCGCAGCGAGCCGATGCCGGCAAGCGGAAGGGTAAACATGCGCGCGCCCTTCTCCCTGACGACGAGATCGGTGCCCTCAAGGGAAACGCCGTCCTGCAGCGCCTCCCGCACCGAGACCCGCACGACATTCTTGCCCGCCGCTTCCGCGCGATCGGCGATGGCGCGCGACCAGTCGTCATCAACACCGATGACGGCCGTACCTCCGGCTTCGACGCCAGCGATCAGGCGCTCCTTCACCCCGGCGTAATGCTCCATCGTCCCATGCCGGTCCAGATGATCGGGAGAGAGATTGAGCAGAATTCCCACCGCCGGATCGAGGCTCGGGGCGAGATCGATCTGGTAGGAGGAGCATTCGATCACATAGGCGCGGCGCCCCTTCGGCGGCTCCAGTCCCAGAATGGCAGGCCCGAAATTGCCGCCGATCTGCACGTCGCGGCCGCCGACCTTGAGCAGATGGGCGAGCAGTGCCGTAGTGGTCGATTTGCCATTGGTGCCGGTGATCGCCGCGAAAGCGGGGCGCCCCGCCGCCCGCCGCTCGCGGCAGAACAGCTCAATATCGCCGATGACCTCCACGCCGGCGGCTCGCGCCTTCTTCACCGTCCAGTGCGGTTCGGGATGGGTGAGCGGCACCCCCGGCGCCAGAACCAGCGCGGCGAAACCCGACCAGTCGGCCGTAGCCAGGTCGCCGGTCGGCACTCCCTCCGCCGCAGCTTTCTCGACCGAGGCAGGCGAATCATCCCAGGCGGTGACCTTCACGCCCCCGGCGAGAAGCGCCCGGGCGGTGGCGAGACCCGACCCGCCGAGCCCGAACAGGGCGACAGCGCAGTCCTTGAAGGAAGATACGGGTATCATCGGGAACAACCTCGGGAGCGTCACCCGCAAAAAGGACAGGGCGGGCTCCTCTCGCTAGCGCATTTCACCGGGCGATGAAATGATCGGCCTGCCGACGACAGCGGCGACCTCCCCCCAGCCTGAGAGCCTGCCATGCCCGCCCCCGCTCTGCTTCCCCTCGGCTCGACGATGCGCGTGCTGCGGCCGCATCCCAACATCTACGCCTTCTATGACGGCCGGATCGACGGCGCGCGGGCACATTCGGCGGCACCGAACTGGCTCGACGATGGCGCCTATGCCCTCGGCGTCTGCGTCTATGCGGTGGTGGATGGCAATGAGGCGCTGCTCTACGACACCCACATCTCGATTCCCCACGCGCAGATGATGCGCCGGACGCTGGAAGAAGCGGGCGTCACCTCCTTCCGGGTCGTGCTGAGCCACTGGCACGACGACCATGTGGCCGGCAACGCCGTCTTTGCCACAGACGAGATCATCGCCCTCGACCGCACCGAACGTGCGCTCGCCGCCAACCGCGTGGCGCTGGAGAACGGCGACCCGCCGATCTTCCCGCTGGTCATGCCGAACAAGATCATCACCGGCCCGACCGAGCTTTCCGTCGGCCGCCTCACCGTGAAGCTGGAACCGGCGGAGATCCACAGTCATGACGGGCTGATCCTGCTGCTGCCGCAGCTCGGCCTGATGCTGGCCGGCGACACGCTGGAAGAGCCGATCACCTATGTCGCCGAGGCCGAGCGGCTGCCGGTGCATATCGAGGAACTGAAGCGCATCCGGCAGTGGGGCTATGCCCGCATCCTGCCCAATCACGGCGCCCTCGATGTGATCGCTGCCGGCGGCTACGGCCCGGAACTGATCGATGCCACGCTGCGCTATGTCAGCAAGCTGCTGCACACGCGCATCGACATGGCATTGGCGGACCAGGATCTTTCAACCTTCATCGCCGGCGACCTCGCCACCGGGACGCTGGCCTATTTCGCCCCCTATGAGGCGGTACACGCCGCCAATGTGAAGAAGGTCCTAGCGCTGCCGGGATGAACGCAGACGCGGGCGCTCACCGAAGCTTCAGCGTCGACAGGCCGATCAACGCCAGCACCACCGCGATGATCCAGAAGCGGATGACGATCTGCGGCTCGGTCCAGCCTTTCTGCTCGAAATGGTGGTGGATCGGCGCCATCTTGAACACGCGCTTGCCGGTGAGCTTGAAGGAGGCGACCTGGACGATCACCGAGACCGCTTCCAGCACGAACAGCCCACCGATCACCGCCAGCACGATTTCGTGCTTGGTGGCGACCGCGATGGTGCCGAGCAGCCCTCCCAGCGCCAGCGAACCGGTATCGCCCATGAAGATCTGCGCCGGCGGCGCGTTGAACCAGAGAAAGCCGATGCCGGCGCCAATGATGGCGCCGCAGATCACCGCCAGTTCGCCCACCCCGGCGACATAGTGGATCTGCAGGTAATCCGCGAACAGCACATTGCCGGAGAGATAGGAGATCATCCCGAAGCTGCCTGCGGCTACCATGACGGGCACGATCGCGAGGCCGTCGAGCCCGTCGGTCAGGTTCACCGCATTGCCGGCGCCGACGATGACGAAGGCGCCGAGGACGACGAAGAACCAGCCAAGATCGAGCAGCAGGTCCTTGAAGAAGGGGAAGGCCAGCGAAGAGGACAGCGGCTCGCGGCCCACATGCATGATGACGACCGCCGCCGTGCCGGCGATCAACGCCTCGATGGCGAGGCGCGACTTGCCGGACAGGCCGTTATGCGTCTGCTTCGTCACCTTGAGATAGTCGTCATAGAAGCCGATCAGGCCGAAGCCTGTGGTGACGAACAGCACCACCCAGACATAGGGGTTGGACAAGTTACCCCAGAGCAGCGTCGCCACCATGAGCCCCGAAAAGATCATCAGCCCGCCCATGGTGGGCGTGCCCTTCTTGGTCAGCAGATGCGACTGCGGCCCGTCGGTGCGGATGGGCTGGCCCTTGCCCTGCTTCAGCCGCAGAAGGGCGATGATCGCCGGGCCGAACATGAAGACGAACAGCAGCGCGGTGATGATTGCCCCGCCGGTGCGGAAAGTGATGTAGCGGAAGACGTTAACCGCCGGGACGCTTCCCTGGAGTTCGGCGAGCCATTGCAGCATGGAAGATCAACCTTGGGGTGGGCAGGGCGGCAAGCCGGCGCGCCGCGCCAGGCAAGTGTTCAGGCCCGGAATCGGGAAGAAAGGAACAGCGCGGCTCATTCCGATGATTCCGCCGTTTCCGCAAGGCGGTCGGCGGGAAAACGTTCGATGAGCGCACGCACCAGCGGCCCCATGCGACTGCCATTGGAGCCCTTGACCATGATCACGTCGCCGCCGCGCAGCCGCTCGGCCACCAGAGGCAGAAGCGCCGCCGCGTCCGGCGCCCAGCCGCCGCGGCGGCTTTCGGGAAGCGCCTCCCACAGTGCCCGCATCAGCGGGCCGGCGCAGAAGACCAGATCGGCGGCAGCAGCGGCCACGGCGAGTTCACGGTGCATCACCTCGCCCTGCGGCCCGAGTTCCAGCATGTCGCCGAGCACGGCGATGCGCCGACCGCGCCCTGTCGGGGGGGTGGTGCCGAGCACGGCCAGCGCCGCGCGCATCGAGGCGGGGTTGGCGTTGTAGCTTTCGTCGATGACCGTCGCGCGCCCGCCCTTGACCGCGAGTGGGGTGCGCACGCCGCGCCCCGGGGGCGGGCCGAGCGCCGACAGCGCCAGCGCGGCAAGGCACAGATCGGCGCCCGCGAGCTTCGCCGCAGCGAGAACGGCGAGCGCGTTCTGCACGATATGGCGACCGGGCAGCCCGACCTTGAAGCTGACGCTCTCGCCCATGATGTCGGCCATGGCGGTCGACATGTGCGGCTGGAGATTGACGCTGGTGAGCCGGGCCTGCGCGCCTTCCGCCTCGCCGAAACCGATGATCGTGTCGACGCCCGCCGCCCGCGCGGCGGCGACCAGCCGCTCGTAATGCCGATTGTCCCGGTTAAGCACGGCCGCGCCACCGGGCGTTACGCCGGTGAAGATTTCCGCCTTGGCATCGGCGATGCCTTCCACGCTGTCGAACTGGGCGATATGGACCGGCTCGACGGTGGTGATGATCGCCACATGCGGACGCACCATGTCCACAAGCGTCGCAATCTCACCGGCATGGTTCATGCCGAGTTCGAACACGCCGTAGACGCTGTCCTGCGGCATACGGGCGAGGGAAAGCGGCACACCCCAGTGATTGTTGTAGGACGCCGCCGAGGCATGGGTCGAGCCGTCCGCCCCCAGTGCCAGGGCCAGTGCTTCCTTGGTCGTGGTCTTGCCGACCGAACCGGTGACACCGACGATGCGGGCGCGGGTGCGGCCCCGGGCGGCACGCCCCGCCGCTTCCAGCGCACGGAGCACATCGTCCACCAGAAGCAGCGACGCGCCGTCCGGCATATCGCCGGCGCGCCCGCGCTCGACCACGCTCAGTGCCGCGCCGCGCTCATGCGCCATGGCGACATAGGCATGGCCGTCACTGTTGTCGCCGCGAAGCGCGAAGAACACATCGCCTCGCTGCAGAGTGCGGGTATCGATGGAGACGCCGCCAATGGCCGCGGCCGGCGCACCGGCGAGCACTCCTCCGGTAGCCTGCGCGAGCGCCTCCGGCGTCCACAGCGGCGATACGGCAGCCGAACCGGCGCTCATGCGCTCATCTCCCGAGAAGCCCGACCGCAACGTCGCGGTCGGAGAATGGCAACGTCCGGTCGCCGATAATCTGGCCGGTTTCGTGACCCTTGCCGGCAATCAGCACCACATCTCCCGCTGCCGCCTCGTCCAGCGCGGCTTTGATGGCTTCCGCACGATCACCGATCTCGCGCGCACCCGGCGCATTGGCGAGAATCGCCGCCCGGATCGTGGCGGGATCTTCGCTGCGCGGATTGTCGTCGGTGACGATCACGACATCGGCCTTGGCGGTGGCGATCGCGCCCATGATCGGGCGCTTGCCCCGGTCACGATCACCGCCGCAGCCGAAGACGACGATCAGCCGCCCGCTCGCATAGGGACGCAACGCGTCGAGCGCGTTGGCGAGGGCGTCTGGCTTATGGGCATAATCCACAAACACGCCCGCCCCCTCCTTCGTCCCGACCAGTTCGAGCCGCCCCGGCACGCCTTCCAGCGTCTCCAGCAGCGGCAGCACTTCGCGGGCAGCCGCGCCGGTGAGCAAGGCAAGGCCGGCAGCGACGAGCGCATTGCAGGCCTGGAACGCGCCGACGAGCGGCAGTTTCACCGTGTGGCGCGCACCGTCGATTTCGATCTCAAGCCGTTGGCCCAGCCCCTCATCCACACGTTCGAGCAGCGCGATGCCGGCTCCCGTCGTGCCGATGCCGAGCAGGTTGAGCTCGTGCTCGGCGGCGACCTGCGCAACGTGACTGCCTTCGGTACTGTCTACCCACACAGCCGCCCCGCCGCCGCGGGGCACGAGATCGCGGAACAGCCGCATCTTGGCGTCGAGATAGGCCTGCATGTCAGGGTGATAGTCGAGATGATCGCGCGAGAGGTTGGTGAAGCCGCCGGCCTTGAGCCGCACCCCGTCGAGCCGGTGCTGGTCGAGCCCGTGGGAGGAAGCTTCCAGGCACAGATGTGTGACGCCCTCTTGGGCGAGGTGGTGCAAGGTGCGATGCAGCGTGATGGGGTCGGGCGTGGTGAGGGCGCCCTTGACGGCTCCTGAAGGCGCCACCACACCGAGCGTGCCGAGGCTGGCAGCGGAGAAGCCGAGCCCCTGCCAGATCTGCCGGGTGAAGGAGGCCACCGAGGTCTTTCCCGAGGTGCCGGTGACGGCGGCGATGGTCTCAGGTTGGCGGGGAAAGGCGCGGGCAGCCGCCAGACCCATGGAGTGCCGGGCATTGCCGACGCGCACATAGGAAATGGCAGGATCAAGCCATGTCGGCCTTGCCCCCTCCGCGACAAGGGCGACCGCCCCGCGGTCGATGGCCTCGCGCACGAAGGAAAGTCCGTCGCTCTTCACACCGGCAAGCGCGAAGAAAACATCTCCCGCCCGAACCGAACGGCTGTCGAGAGCCGGCTCGGCCACAGCGAGTTCCGGAGAGGCGGCCTCGTAATCGGCGTCCTCGCCGATCAGCCCCCGAAGGGTGAGGCGGCGGGCGCAGTCGACGGTGGGTTGTATCTGGTCACGCATTGGCGTCGTCCTGCGCGCCACTGCGGGCGCCTTTTACATCACTGCGCCCGCGCCAGCGTCGTGTTGGCGAGCAGGCTCTCGGCCGGCGGCACATCGGTACGCGGCATGATTCCGAGCATCGGAGCGATGCGCGAGATGATCTTGCCCGTGGTCGGCGCCGCGTTCCAGCCGGAGGTGGCGAAGCCATAGGTGCCCTCGACCGGCTGCGGCTCGTCCAGCATCACCAGCACGAGGTACTGCGGATTGTCCATTGGAAACACACCCGTGAAGGTCGTGAGCAGCCGCGTCTTTGAATAGCGGCCATTGATCACCTTTTCCGCCGTGCCGGTCTTGCCGCCGGCATAGAAGCCGGGAACGTTGACCTTCTTGGCCGAGCCCTTCTCCGCGTTGAGCCGCAGCAGGTAGCGCATCTTGGCGCTGGTCTCCGGCTTGATGATCGGCGTGCCGAGCGCAATCGCCTCTTCCCGCGTGCGCTTGAGGAAGGTCGGGGGAATGAGATAGCCGCCATTCACCAGCGCGTTCACGGCCATCACCGCCTGCAGCGGCGCGACGGCGAGGCCATGGCCGAAGGCGATGGTCGCCGTGTTCACCTCGCCCCAGCGCTTGGGGACGATCGGCATGGCGCTTTCCGGCAGTTCCGTGCGCAGCCGGTCGAGCTGCCCGGCCTTGGCGAGGAACGCCTTGTGCGCGTCCACGCCGAGCGATAGCGCCATCTTCGCGGTGCCGATATTGGACGAGAACAGGAACACTTCAGGGAGCGTCAGAACGCGGTTTTCCGCGTGATAGTCGCTGATCTTGAAACGCCCGAAGCTCAGCGCCCCGCGCGCGTCCAGCGTCGAATTGATATTGAAGCGGCCGCTGTCCAGCGCCATGGCGAAGGTCAGCGCCTTGAAGGTCGAACCCATCTCGAACACGCCGGTGGTCAGACGGTTGAGATTTTTCGGATCGAGCGAGCGCGCCGGGTCATTGGCGTCGAAATCCGGCAGCGAGGCCATGGCGACGATCTCGCCGGTGCGCACGTCCACGACCGTTCCCGCGGCGGCGATGGCCTTGAACTTCTCCTTGGCGGCGAAAAGCTCGTCGCGCAGCACGTGCTGCACGCGCAGATCAAGCGCCAGTTCCACCGGCTCCTGCTGACGGTCGGTCGCAAAGCCCGCAAGGTGAAGATCGGAGAGTCCGCGCGTGTCGACCCATTTCTCGATGCCGGCAATGCCCTGATTGTCGATGTTGGTCGAACCGAGCACATGGGCGCCCAGCGTGCCGCCCGGATAGATGCGCCGGTTCTCGGTCATGAAGCCGATGCCGGGGAGGCCAAGATTATGGATTTCCCGCTGCTGCTGCGGGGTGATGTCGCGCTTGAGCCAGATGAAGCCGCGATCGGTGGAAAGCCGCTGGCGCAGTTCGTTGGCGTCGAGGTCGGGCAGAACGGCGGTCAGCGCCTCGACCGCCTCGTCGACATCGATCAGCCGGCGGGGTTCGCCATAGAGCGAGGCCGACTTCACATCCGTGGCCAGCACCAGCCCGTTGCGGTCGACAATGTCCGGCCGCGCCGAGGCGACCGCATCGGTGGCAACGATGCGCCGGGCCACCGCGCCTTCGGGCGCCGACGCCAGCATGGCCAGCCGGCCGCCAATGGCGAGGTAGACGCCACCGAACACGATCATGCACAGCACGATGCGCGCGCGCGCGACGGCATGAGCTTCCGGCCGGCCGCGTCCGAAGGCGGCCCGCATAATGGCGAGCAGCCCACGCAGCAAGGCGTGCGGCAGACGAAGCAGGCGCCGGCCGATCGCGGGGGCAGAGAGGTTGGAAACAATGCTCATGGTGCCACCTCGCGCTTACTGGCCGATATCGCCGGGGGGAAGCAGCGGCGCCGCCGTCACCGGGTTGAGCGGCGCGCCGACGACGCCCTGCGCGCCGGCGGGGCTGCGACGCACGGTCCCCATCGTTCCCGCCGGCGGCATCGCCGAGAGGGGCAACGGTTCGGCGGAGAAGGGCTGTTCGGGCAGCGGCGCATCGTCGGGCAGCTTGGCCACCGGAGCGGTGCGCGCCGGCTTGGACGGCTTGGGCGCAGCCGCTTCCGGCGTCGGCGGATTGAGAGAGGGACCGTCCACCAGCGCCTCGATCATGCCGCTCAGCCCGTCACCGCCTGCATCCGGCTTGGCAGGAAGGCTGGCGAGACGGTCCATATGGTCGACATCGAGCGGCTGCATGTCGAGGTGCTTTTCCGCCAGGGCCTGAACGCGGTCGGGCGCGGTGCGGCGGGCCCATTCGGCATGAAGAATGGCGATGCGGTCGCGCTCGGACCGGATCTCGGTGCGCAGCTTGGCGATTTCCTGCGCCTCGAAGGCCGAGGAATATTTGACATGGTAGACGATGCCCGCCGCGGCGAGCAGCGCGATGACCGAGACGGCGTTGAGTATGCGGAACATGTCTCGACCTCAGCGACGGCGGGGAGCATCAAGGGCGGGCAGAGGCGGCAGCAGCGAGCCGAGGTCACCCCCGGCATGCGCCTGTGCCGCGGTGCGGGCGGCGGCCCGCAGCTTGGACGAGCGGGCCCGCGGATTGGCTGCCCGCTCCTCGTCACCCGGCTCGACCGCGCCGCGCGCCACGAGCGTGAAGCTCGGCGCCGCACCCGCCACCGCCGGCAGATGGCGCGAACCGGCGGCGACCTTGGCGCGGTTGGCGAGGAAATTCTTGACGATGCGGTCTTCCAGCGAGTGGAAGGTCACCACCACCAGCCGCCCGCCGGGCTTGAGGACACGCTCGGCGGCCTCCAGCGCGCGGGCGAGTTCGCCCAGCTCGTCATTCACCGCGATGCGTAGCGCCTGAAAGGTGCGGGTGGCCGGATGCGGCTCGTGCGGCTTCGCCCACACCACCTTGGAGATGATGTCGGCAAGCTGTAGCGTGCGTTCGATCGGCGTCTGCACCCGCGCTTCCACGATGGCGCGCGCCACCGCCCGCGAGCGACGCTCCTCGCCGAAGCGATAGATGAGATTGGCGAGTTCGGTCTCGGAGAGCTTCGCCACCAGATCAGCGGCGGACGGCCCATCCTGCGACATACGCATGTCGAGCGGCCCGTCGCGGCGGAAGGAAAAGCCGCGCTCGCCCTCGTCGATCTGCATGGACGAGACGCCGATATCCAGCACGACGCCATCGACCAGCGGCTCGCCCTGCGCGTCAAGCACCGCGTCGAGCGCGCTGAAGCGCTCCGGCACCAGCGTGAGGCGTCCGCCAAATTCTGCGACCAGCGCCTGCCCGTCGCGGATCGCGTTGGGATCGCGGTCAATGGCGATTACGCGGCACTCCGCCGCACCCAGAATGGCGCGCGTATAGCCGCCAGCGCCGAAGGTGCCGTCGACATAGATGCCGCCCGGCTGCGGGGCGAGATAATGCAGAACTTCGTTCAGCAGGACAGGCAGATGACGGGCCGGTCCGCCGGCAGCGTCCGTCTCCGAACCGCCGCGACCCGTCATCATGCCCCATCGGCGCGGGAATCCCGCGTCGCCCCCTGAGAGCCGATCTCCTGCTTCAGCGCGCGTACTCTGGCAGTGGCCTCCGCCAGATGCGCCCGGAAGCGATCGGGCTCCCAGATCCGAAAATGATCGCCGAGACCGACCAGAACGGCCTCGTCCTTGATGTGCGCATGGGCCTTCAGCCCCTCGCCGAGCATCACGCGGCCCTCCGGATCGAGCTTGACCATCTCGATCGCCCCGTAGAGCGCGCCCGCCAGTTCCTCCCGCGCTTCCGAATAGGGCGGATAGCGCGCGATCAGGGCGTCGATCCCCGCCATCAGCCGCGCGCCGCCCGCCTGCAGGGCGGGAAGGTCGAGCGCCGGATGGCAGTACAGATGCTCCAGCCCGTCCCGCGCAAGAAGTGCGCGGTACGGCGCCGGGATCGACATCCGGCCCTTGGAATCGAGCCGCATCGGGTAGGTCGATACGAAACGTTCCATCGGCCCGGCACGCCCCTACGCAAACACGCCCCGCCGTAATGTGCTCGCCGCGCACCAAATGCCGAACGACCGGCGCCGAAACGGCGCCGTCGGCCTTGGTTACGCGGTACTGCAACGGGATGATTTGGGATACCATGGGATATGATGGTCGTCAATGGAATGACCGTGGCAGACCACCGTCTGTGGGGCTTCCACACAGGTGATTCCGCCGCAGTCGGCATCCCGGCATTAACGCCCCATGAACCTTAAGAATCTGTTGAATCACCCCCCGTCCGGCATTAGCTGCTGCGGGATGAGCGACACCCACAGCCCCTTCCCGCCCGACTCGCCGCTGGTCGCCGAGGTCCTGCCCTCGCCCAACCACGGCCCGCGCCTAGGGGTCGCCCGCCCGGACATGTTGCTGCTGCACTATACGGGCATGGAATCGAGCGCCGAGGCCGTCGCCTGGCTGCGCGCGCCGGAGCGGCAAGTCTCGGCGCATTACGTGGTTCTGGAGAATGGCCGCATTCTCCAGCTGGTGCCGGAAGCGCGCCGCGCCTGGCACGCCGGTGCCGCCTTCTGGGCAGGGGCCACCGACATCAACTCGCATTCGATCGGCATCGAAATCGCCAATCCTGGTCATGATTTCGGCTACCCGCCGTTCCCCGCCGTCCAGATCGAGGCCGTGACGGCGCTGGCCAAGGACATCCTGTCGCGCCAGCCCATCCCGCCCGACCGGGTGCTCGCCCATTCCGATGTCGCCCCGACGCGCAAAGGCGACCCCGGGGAGAAGTTTCCTTGGGAAATTCTGCACCGTTTCGGGGTCGGGCATCTCGTCGAGGAACTCCCGCCCAGCGACGGACGCTTCTTCATGCGCGGCGAGCACGGCCAACCCATAGAAGCGCTCCAGGCCATGCTCGCCCTGTACGGCTATGGCGTGCCGGTGAGTGGCACTTATTGCGCGCAGACCGAGGCGGTCGTCCGGGCCTTCCAGCGCCATTTCCGCCGTGCCCGTGTCGATGGCATCGCCGATGTCTCGACGCTGGCGACGCTCTACGCGCTCTGCGCGGCACGCCCGGCGGATGTGGCCGGCGCAACGTCAAGCGCCGAGACCGCCTGAAATAGCACCCCGCCTCAAATATGAGCAGGCGGAGACAGGATGCTGCGCCTGGCGCGATTATCCCGCAATCATTGTTCGTGCGCGCTGCGATGGCACCACATTGCGCGGTACTGCCGGGGGGTTGCGGCCGTCGCTTGTCGGCAATGCGACCGATCTTGTGCGGCATAGGTCACATTCGTACCTGATTGTCTTGGCTTTTCCCCGGCTTCCAAAACCGGATCGAAAGGCTTTAACCGTCTGATGAACGTTTCCCGCCTCTTCTCTGCTCTGATCGTCTCCTCCCTCTTCATTCCACTCCTACCGAACATCGTGGATGCGAAATCGATTTTCGAGCGCCCGGTGCCGCCGCCCCACGCATCTTCCGAGATAAAACTCTCATCCTCCAGAGATAATCTGACCGAACTCGTCGACCGCGAGGCGCGCGCCAACGGCATCCCCGTCGCCCTCGCCCGCGCCGTGGTGCGCATCGAGAGCAACTGGAAGGTCCAGACCACCGGGCGCGCCGGTGAGGTCGGTCTCATGCAGATCAAGCACCAGACCGCGCGCGGCATGGGCTACAAGGGCTCCCGCGCGAAACTCTACGAGCCCGCGACCAACATCCGCTGGGGCATGCGCTACCTCGCCGGCGCCTATCGTCTCGCCAGCGGCGACACCTGCGGCACCGTGATGCGCTATCAGGGCGGGCACGGCGCCAAGCGTATGTCGGCGACCGCGCGCAGCTACTGCTCCAAGGCACGCACCATCATGGCCTCAAACTGACGCCGATGCCCCGCGTGCAGGATTTGCCCTGTGGGCGGGGCGGCGCCCATTGCCTCTTCCTCCCCCGCGCACTTGACGGCGGCGTCGCACTCCCGCATGTGCAGACCGCCAGCCGGCCGGACGGCCGCGTCATCGCAAGATGCCGAGGAAAGTCCGGGCTCCACGGAGACACGGTGCCGGATAACGTCCGGCGGGGGCGACCCTAGGGAAAGTGCCACAGAAATCAGACCGCCACGGGTTCGCCCGGGGTAAGGGTGAAACGGTGCGGTAAGAGCGCACCGCGCGTCCGGCAACGGAGGCGGCACGGCAAACCCCACCGGGAGCAAAGTCGTATAGGGGTGGCACGAAGCTCTGCTTCAGGTCCCGTCTTCGGACAGCCGCCCGGGTTGACTGCTCGAGGCGCCAAGCAATTGGCGTCCCAGAGGAATGGCCGTCACGTGGGAGAAATCCCGCCATACAAAACCCGGCTTATAGGCCGGCTGGCACCCACTCTTCCCCCCGTGCCATTGGCGCCGGGCTCACGGCTTGCTACGGCTTGGTTGCCGCCAACCGTGAAGGAGCTCACCCCATGGCGATCCGCATCATTCTCGCCGGCGCCACCGGCTGGGTCGGTCGCGCGCTCACGCCCGCCATCGCCGCCGCGCCCGATCTCGAACTCGTCGCCGGCGTCGCCCGCTCCCATGCTGGCGCCGACCTCGGCACCGCGCTCGGTGGGGCCACGACCGGCGTTCCGGTCTTCGCCAGCGTCGCGGAAGCCCTCGCCGTGCCCGCCGATGTGCTGATCGACTACACTAAGCCCGGCGTGGTGAAGGCCAATGCCCGCGCCGCTTTGGAGGCCGGTCTCTGCGTCGTCATCGGAACCTCGGGGCTCGGTGCCGCCGACTACGCCGAACTTGACGACGTGGCGAAGGCGCAGCGGAAAGGGCTGCTGGCGGCCGGCAATTTTTCCATCACCGCGACGCTGCTCAAGCGCTTCACGCTGGAGGCGGCAAAGTACGTCGCCGATGTCGAGCTCATCGACTACGCCTCGGCCGGCAAGCCGGATGCCCCTTCCGGCACCGGCCGCGAACTCGCCGAAGCGCTGGCGGGCGTGCGTCAGCCGGCGACCTCGCGCCCCGTCGCCGAGGTGGTCGGCGTGCCGGAAACGCGCGGCGGCGCCTTCGGCGAAGGTCCACGCGAGGTGCGGGTGCACGCGCTGCGCCTGCCCTCCTTCGTGCTGGGGGTGGAAGCGATCTTCGGCGCGCCGGACGAGCGGCTCACCATCCGCCACGATGCCGGCTCTTCCGCCGCGCCCTATGTTGCCGGCACGCTGCTCGCCGCCCGCAAGGTTCAGGGCTGGGTGGGGGTGAAGCGCGGCCTCGACACGCTGCTCGACTGAACAGCTACCCCGTCAGTCCGATCCGGTCGCCGCCGCCGGGGGTGGGATCGGGCTGGCGAATTCGCGCGTCGTGGTGAAAGAGCGGGCATTGTCGGCCGCGCCCGTCGGCGTGGTGTCGAGCCCCAGCCATTTCGCCAGCGGAATGCTGCCGGGGGGAAGCAGGCCGGGAGGGCGCGTCGAGGCTGGCGCGGCCGGTGCGGGCGCGGGCGCTCGAGGCGCCGGATAGGCTTGCGCGGGATAGGTTTGCGCGGGATAGGCCTGAACCGGTGCGGCCGGAGCGGGCGCCGGGTAGGGATCGGCCGCATATCCCCCGTTCTCATAAGGATTCGCGGCCGGAGGGGTCAGCACCATTGGCGCCCCGACACTCCCGGCGGAGGCGCGGCTCGGCGCCGGGTAGGCGTGCGCGGGCGGATAGGTGGGTACGGCGGCCGGGCGGGCGGGTGCCAAAGGCGCAGGCGCGAGCGGCGCGGGGGCGGCGGCCTCGTCATAACCCTCCTGCTCGTCGCCCGCCGGGCCATAGTCTTCCGCCGGCTGAGCCGCGCCCGGCACGGACGACATCGGGCCCGTCTGCCAGGACGCGCCATAGGGCGGTGCCTTGTAGGCCGGCGCTTTATACACCGGCAGGCGAGGCGGAATCGGACGCTGCGCCACGGGTTTACAGGTGGTGGAGCCGGAGGCGCGGCGCATCAGGTCGATGTGGATGTGATCGTAATGATAGACGTTCGATCCGGGCGCCAGAACGACGGTGAACCGCTCGCAGGCGTCGGCCTGCACGGTGCGCAGGAAGCCGCGCGCGTCGGCGCTTCCCTTCCAGTCCTTGCGCACCGAAATCTCGCGTCCGTCGGCCAGAACGAAGCCGCCAATGTCGAGCCCGTTGCCGAAGGCGTGCTCGGAAATCTTGCCCGTCGTCGCCCCATTCATGCGCCGGCAGGAATAGGACGACATCTGCTTGATCTTGACCACAGGCTGGCCGAACCAAGCCATGGCGGCGGGCTGAACGTCCTGCGTCACCCATTGGTCGACGGCCGAGGTCATCGGGCAGGCCAGCGTCGCGCGCGGGCTAACCTCAACAGATCCTTGCGAAAAAGCCGTGATGCGGAAGGCATGGTCCATGCCGCAGGTGCCGGCGCCGTTGATGGCGCGGTCCTGGACGATGAAGGCGGAGGGCTTCACGCGGCCCTCCGCCAAACACCTTTCTTCAGCTTCCGTGCGCCAGGGTTCGCGCTGATCGAACAGCCCGAACTTGCAACCCGAAAGCCCCAGAAGGACGAGCGGGGCTACGAAAAACCAGGATACGCCGCGCGTCATGGGAAGACGCTAACCCGTCTTGGTTGACAACGGGTTAAGCCCCCCTCCCCCATGCCAAAAAGGCCCGCCGGGAGGCGGGCCTTTGCGCGTGTTCTAGGCGTGGACGATGAGTGCGATGAGGTGGACGATGAGACCGATCCGCCTCACGCGCCCTCCTCAGTGGTTGAGGTTCTTCACCACGTCCTCGACCATCTTCTTGGCGTCGGCGAACAGCATCATCGTGTTGTCGCGGAAGAACAGCTCGTTCTCGACGCCGGCATAGCCCGCCGCCATGCCGCGCTTGATGAACAGCACCGTCTTGGCCTTCTCCACGTCGAGGATCGGCATGCCGTAGATCGCCGAGGTCGGGTCGGTCTTCGCCGCCGGGTTGGTCACGTCATTGGCGCCGATGACGAAGGCCACATCCGCCTGCGCGAACTCGGAGTTGATGTCCTCCAGCTCGAACACCTCGTCATAGGGCACGTTCGCTTCCGCCAGCAGCACGTTCATGTGCCCGGGCATGCGGCCGGCGACGGGGTGGATGGCGTACTTCACCTCGACGCCTTCCTCCTTCAGCTTGTCCGCCATCTCGCGCAGCGCGTGCTGGGCCTGCGCCACCGCCATGCCGTAGCCCGGCACGATGATGACCTTGGAGGCGTTCTTCATGATGAAGGCCGCGTCCTCGGCCGAGCCCTGCTTCACCGGGCGCGTTTCCACCGCCCCGGCCGGGCCGGAGGCGCTGTCGCCGCCGAAGCCGCCCAGGATCACCGAGATGAAGGAGCGGTTCATGCCCTTGCACATGATGTAGGACAGGATCGCGCCCGAGGACCCCACCAGCGCGCCGGTGATGATCAGCGCGGTGTTGGACAGGGTGAAGCCGATGCCCGCCGCCGCCCAGCCGGAATAGGAATTGAGCATCGACACCACGACCGGCATGTCGGCGCCGCCGATCGGGATGATGATCAGCCCGCCGAGGATCAGCGAGGCGATGACGATGAGCCAGAACACGGTGTGGCTCTCGGTCGCCACCAGCACGCCGATCAGCACCACGATCAGGCCCGCGAGCGAGGCGTTGATGAGGTGGCGCGCCGGCAGCAGGATCGGCTTGCCCGACATGTTGCCGTTGAGCTTGGCGAAGGCGATGACCGAGCCGGTGAAGGTGATGGCACCGATGGCGACGCCGAGGCTCATCTCGATCAGCGCCTGGGCGTGGATATGGCCGGGATCGCCGATATGGAACGCCGCCGGCGCGTAGAGCGCCGCCGCCGCCACCATCACGGCGGCAAGGCCGACCAGCGAGTGGAACGCTGCCACCAATTGGGGCATCTGCGTCATCGCGATCTTGCGGGCGATGACCGCGCCGGCGCCGCCGCCGAGCGCGAGGCCGCCGAGCACCAGCGCCCAGCCGCCCGGGCCGGCCGGCGGGGAGGAGCCGAGCGTGGTGAGAATGGCGATGGTCATGCCGACCATGCCGAAGATGTTGCCCTGGCGGGAGGTGACCGGGCTGGAGAGCCCGCGCAGCGCCAGGATGAACAGGACACCGGAGACGAGATAGAGCAGCGCGACCAGATTGGCGTTCATGTTCGCGCTCACTTCTTCTTCGAGTACATGGCGAGCATGCGGCTGGTCACCAGGAACCCGCCGAAGATGTTCACCGCCGCCAGGACCAGGCCGACAAAGCCGAAGCCGCGCGCCCAGCCCGTGCCTTCCGCCACCGTGTCGACGCCGACCGCGAGCAGCGCGCCGACCACGATCACCGAGGAGATGGCGTTGGTCACGCTCATCAGCGGCGTGTGCAGCGCCGGGGTCACCGACCACACGACGTAATAGCCGACGAACACCGCCAGCACGAAGATGGCGAGCTGGAACACGAAGGGGTCGATCGCCCCGCCGGTCAGCGCATGCGCAGCGTTGCCGGCGAGTTCCGCATAGCTCTGCTGCGCCGCCGCGGCATAGGCCTGCGCCGCTTCCGCCGCCTGCCGCGCCACTTCCGCCGCCATCCGCGCCCCTTCGGCCGCGTTCTGCGCCATCGCCCCCTGCGCCGCGTCCGAGACGCCAGGCGCGTTCTGGGCGAGTATCACGCCCCCTGCCGGATTGGCCATTTCCTCGATTCCCTTATCTCTGTCTCTGCCGGGCCGTCCCACTCCCCGAAGCCGGAGGCCCGCTTTGTTCCGTGATGCGGTCGTCTTGCCGAAGCCGCACGCGGCGGCCATTGGAGCAGCCGGCAAACCGGCTGGCGTCGTGCCGAACGCTTCCCCCTTCGCGCCCTCATCCCCGGGCTTGACCCGGGGACCCAGCCTGAAGCCGGGCCACCCGGAAGACCTGGGTGCCCGGGTCAAGCCCGGGCATGAGGGAAGAAAGTGAAGCCCGAAGGCCGCGTCATCGCCGGCCCTCAGCCCGCCCGGCTCACGCCGCCGACGCGCCCTCGGCCGCCGGCGCCGGCGCCGGCGCCGATTCCTGCGGCGCGAAGCCGGGATGCACCACCGCCCCGTCCTTGGTCAGCAGCGTCGCCTTCACCAGCTCGTCGTCCCACTTCACGCTGAGCGCCTTCGATCCCTTGTCCACCAGCGTCTCGACGAAGGCGTAGAGGTTCTTGGCGTAGAGCTGCGAGGCGGTCGCCGCCAGCCGGCCCGGCACGTTGAGATGCCCGACGATCTTCACCCCGTTGGCGGTCGTCACCACCTCGCCCGGCACCGCGCCCGCGACATTGCCGCCACGCTCCACCGCGAGGTCGATGATGACCGAGCCCGGCTTCATCGACGCCACCATGTCGGCCGAGACCAGCTTGGGGGCCGGGCGGCCGGGGATCAGCGCCGTGGTGATGACGATGTCCTGCTTGGCGATGTGGCTGGCGGTCAGCGCCGCCTGCTTGGCCTGGTACTCCGCCGACATCGCCTTGGCGTAGCCGCCGGAGGTTTCCGCCTGCTTGAACTCCTCGTCCTCGACGGCGATGAACTTCGCCCCGAGGCTCTCGACCTGTTCCTTCGCCGCCGGGCGCACATCGGTGGCCGAGACCACCGCGCCGAGGCGCCGCGCCGTGGCGATGGCCTGCAGCCCGGCCACGCCCGCGCCCATGATGAACACGCGCGCCGCCGGCACCGTGCCGGCCGCCGTCATCATCATCGGGAAGGCCCGGCCGAACTCGGACGAGGCGTCGATCACCGCGCGGTAGCCGGCGAGATTCGCCTGGGAGGACAGCACGTCCATCACCTGCGCGCGGGTGATGCGCGGCATCAGCTCCATGGCGAACAGCGACACGCCGGTGCCGGCGATCTCGCCGAGCGCGGCCTCATGGCCGTGCGGGTCGGCGATGGCGATGACCAGCGCGCCCTTGTTGGCACCCTTGAGCGCGGCGGCTTCCGGCCGGCGCACGGCGAGCACGATGTCCGCCCCGGCGACGGCGGCAGCGTTATCCGCCACCACGGTCGCCCCCGCGCCCTCATACTCCCCGTCGCCAATCCCCGACGCCGCCCCCGCCCCCGAGGCGACAAAAACCGTCGCACCAAGCCCGATATAGCGCTTTACCGTGTCGGCACTGGCCGCCACGCGCGGCTCGAACCGCGCTTCTTCCTTCAAAATTGCGATGCGCACTGCCTCACTCCCAAGATCGCCTTCCTCCCGAGAAGGTCATTGGCCGTCTTCTTCATGCGTCGGCAGGGACGGGCCGGTGGGGCTCCGCTCGCCGGCCCGGCACCCCCGGCCGGTTCCGCCACCCGTGTCACCCGCGGCAGCGCGCGGGGAATTTCCGGGGACGAAGGCCGTCGAGACGCCTGGGACCGCATGCGCGACACGCATAGTGGTATACAGAATTCCGCATGCCAGCAAGACGATTCCGGCAGGCCTCCGGCGCGGAAATGCACCCCGGATCGCCGCCGCCGCGCCTGCCGCTACGGCACGCTCTTGTGATGGGATCCGCCCTCGGCGTCGCGAAAGGGACACGCTGCGGTGCAAGATAACATCCGGGAGACAGAAGTAGACTTTTGGTTCATATGAGGGTTCGCCGGTGCTGCGCATCGGCAAGCCCACCGACGGAGGATATCATGGTTAGCAGGCGTGGACGCGCGACCAAAATCGTGGCGACGCTGGGTCCGGCATCTTCGAGCCCGGAGATGATCAAGGCCCTGTACGAGGCCGGGGTCGATGTGTTCCGGCTGAATTTCAGCCACGGCACGCAGGAAAACCATGGAAGGGTGCTCGCATCTGTGCGCGCACTTGAGAAGGAAGTCCGCCGGCCGATCGGCGTGCTCGCCGACCTGCAGGGCCCGAAGCTGCGCCTCGGCCGCTTCGAGAACGGCTTCATCAACCTGACCGCCGGCTCGACCATCCGCTTCGACACCGACCCGACCCCGGGCAACGAGACCCGCGTCTCGATCCCGCACCCGGAAATTCTCGAAGCCCTCAATGAGGGCTCCACCGTGCTGCTCGACGATGGCAAGGTGCGCGTGCGCGTGGTGAAGAAGGGCGCCGGCTTTATCGAGGCCGAGGTGGTGGCCGGCAACAAGCTGTCCAACAACAAGGGCTTCAACGTCCCCGACGTGCTGCTCCCCGTCTCGGCCCTCACCGACAAGGACCGCGCCGACCTGTTCTTCGCCCTCGACCTCGGCGTCGAGTGGATCGCGCTCTCCTTCGTGCAGCGCCCCGAGGACGTGATCGAGGCCAAGGAGCTGATCCAGGGCCGCGCCCAGATCAACCTGAAGCTGGAGAAGCCGCTGGCGGTCGAGCACCTCACCCGCCTCACCGAGCTGTCCGACAGCATCATGGTGGCGCGCGGCGATCTCGGCGTCGAGCTGTCGCTGCCGGAAATCCCGGCGCTGCAGAAGCGCGTGATCCGCGAATCCCGCCGCCTCGGCAAGCCGGTGATCGTGGCTACGCAGATGCTGGAATCCATGATCAGCGCGCCCGTGCCGACCCGCGCCGAGGTCTCCGACGTCGCCACCGCCGTCTATGACGGCGCCGACGCGGTGATGCTCTCGGCCGAGAGCGCCGCCGGCCAGTACCCGGTGGAAGCCGTAGCGATGATGGACCAGATCATCAAGCAGGTGGAGCGCGACCCCGGCTACCGCGCCATCATCGAATCGCAGCGCCCGGAGCAGGGCCATTCGGTGGCCGATGCGGTGACGCAGGCCGCCTATCACGCGGCGCTGTCGACCAATGCGGCGGCGATCTGCACCTATACGCTCTCGGGCACCACCACGCTGCACGCCGCGCGCGAGCGCCCGCGCATCCCGATCATCGGCATTGCCAGCCAGCTCTCCACCGCCCGCCGGCTGGTGATGTCCTATGGCGTGCATGTGGTGCACGCGCCGGAGGAGATCCACACCTTCGGCGAGATGGCGGCCAAGGCGACGCAGGTGACGGTGGACCACGGCTTCGCGACGGAAGGCGACCTCATCGCCATCACCGCCGGCGTGCCCTTCGCCACCCCCGGCACCACCAATGTGCTGCGGCTCGTCACCATCGACAAGACGATGGCGCACCGCACCCCGCGCCCGGAAGAGAGCGGCGATTCCATGCGCCCGCGCGCCGCGGCGATGAAGGCGGATGACGCCGTGCTGCGCTCCGCGCCGCTGGAGCCGAAGGCCGACTGACGCGCCGCACCGCGCGCGCATGCGAAAGGCCCGGCACGCGCCGGGCCTTTTTCATGGTGGCGGGGCTAAGCCCGACGCTACCAACGGAAATGCCGCCGGGCAAAAGCGAGCACCGCCTCGTCCTCGGTTTCGATCGCGTAGAACGAACTGTCGAAGGCGCGCACCATCAGCCATGGCGACGCCGCCGCTCGCTCGAAGGCGCGGAACTCCCCGGTGATGACCTGAAGAAGGGTTTCCGCGCGGGTGCGCAGGGCCGCGCCCGAGAGGCGCTGGCCGGTTCCGGCCATCGCCTGCGCCCAGGCGATGTCGTGGCCCCGTGTGGCCGTCGCCCAGAATTCCCCCTCCTCGCCATGATCCAGCTCCCACGCGGCAAGGTCGCCACGCGGCTGCAAGAGGTGGAGAATGTCGCGCAGATGAACGGCGCGACCGTCCTCCCGCACGGATCGGAAGTCAAAGGAGGCCATAAGGCAGCGTGGCACACAGGGCGCGCGGCGGGCAACGTGATAGACTCGCGCCGCGCCAGGCCCGCAGGCGTGCCGGAACCCAACGCCCCGCGCGCCGTTGCCCGGTCTATGATGGCGCACCTGGCCCGCGCCCGCCAACCCCATGGAGACCGACCATGATCCTGACCGGCGGCTGCAATTGCGGGGAGGTGCGCTATGAAATCGAGGGCGCGCCGCTGCGCACCGGGCTGTGCCATTGCGCCACCTGCCGCAAACAGTCCGGCTCGGCCTTCTCCTTCTTCGCCATCTGGCCGCGCTCAAGCGTGACGCTGTCGGGCGAACTCGCCTGCTGGCAGGCGCGGGCCGGCGGGGAGCGCTTCTGCCCGCGCTGCGGGTCGCAGCTGTTCTGCTGGGAGGAGGGTTCGGACGAGATCGAGGTCAAGCTCGGCACGCTGGACGAGCCGCCCTCCGCGCTGGTGCCGTCCTATGAGCTGTGGACCATCCGCCGCGAGCCCTGGCTGGCGCCGCAGCAGGGCGCGGAGCAGCACGCGAAGGACCGGCCCGCTGAGGCGGACTAGAGCCTGATCCGACCAAGCCGATTCGACCGCACCGGATCAGGCTCTAAATGATTGATAGAGAACCTTTTCCCGATCGGATTGCGATGCCATCAGATCGGAACGTGCTCTAGCCGGGCGAGGGTGGAAGGGTCAGGCGGGACGCCCCTGCCGCCCAGCGCCGACAGGCAAGGAGGGGGCTCGCCACGCGGCCGGCTCTGCCGGTATCTTGAGGCGGCCTTATCGCCCCCCGTCGTCCCGGACCGCCCGCCCCCATGACGCCGCGCCCTGCCCTCGTCGCGCCCGCCGCCGCCACGCCCGCAGCCCCCGCCGCAGCTCCCTCCCAAAGGCTGCTCTGCCTCGACGGGCTGCGCGGGGTCGCCGCCTGTTCGGTGGTGGCGTTCCATTTCTTCTATGCCTTCACCCCGGCGCCCTTCACCGATTGGGGCCGCACCGGCTTCGGCCTGTGGGACACGCCGCTGGCGGTGCTGTGGAACGGACATTTCGCCGTCGCCCTCTTCTTCGTGCTGTCCGGCTTCGTGCTCGCCGCCTCGGCGCCGCGCACCGCCCGCGAGGCGCCGGCGCTGATCGGCCTGCGCTATCTCAGGCTCGCCCTGCCCGCCCTCGTCTCCTCGGCGCTCGCCTGGGCGTGGCTGAACGGCTTTCCCGAGGCGGCGCGCGACGTGCAGGCGATGACCGGCAGCCGCTGGTTCCGCTGGACCTATCAGCCGCCGCTCCCGCCCTTCGATCAGGCGCTGTGGGAAGGCGGGATCGGCGTGTTTCTCACCGGCACGACGCGGTTCAACAACCCGCTCTGGACCATGCAGGCGGAGTTCTTCGGCTCGGTGCTGATCTATGGTTCCTATGCGCTGCTGCCCGGCCGGGCGCGCCCGCCGGCCATGGCGCTGGGCGCGTTGGTCCTTGCCGCGCTGGGACAGTTCTCGCTCGCCGCCTTTTGCGGCGGGGCGCTGGTCTATGAGGGCCGTCACCTCCTGCGCGACCATAAGCGGGGCGGCGCGCTCCTCGGCCTGCTCGGTCTCGTGCTCGGCGCCACCTATCCCGGCCATTCCAGCGAGGGCGGCCTCCTTCCCCTGCTGCAATCCTGGCTCGGCGTCGACGGGCCCCGGCAGATCGGCGCGGTGATGGTGCTGGTGGCGCTGCTCATCACCCCGCCGCTGCGGCGCCTGTTCGAGAGCGTGCCGCTGCAGCGCCTCGGCGAACTCTCCTTCCCGCTCTATCTCGTGCACGTGCCGCTCATCGTCGCGCCGGCCTGCGCTTTCTATGCCCGCTTCGGCCCGCTGGAGCCGGCGGCGCTGGCCGGGCTGTTCGCCGCCACCTTCCTCGCCGCCCTCGCTTTGGCGACGCTGTTCCTCCTCGCGGTGGAACGGCCGGTTCTGGCCGGGCTGCGGGCGCTACGCGGCCGGCTGCGACGCCGCCCCGTGCCGGGCTGACGCCGCGACAGGTCGCCGCTTTCCATCCATACCGGTACAAGCTGTTGTTTCCTCGCCCCGCCTTTCGTGATCTTAAGCATGTCTGGCCGCGCTGTTTCGGCCACCCGGCCCGTCCCCCGGGCATCAAGGAGAGCCGCGTTGCGGGTCACGAAAGCCAAGGTCGCCGAGCACAGAAGGGCGATTCTGGAAACCGCCTCGCGCCTGTTCCGCGAACGCGGCATCAAGGATGTCGGCGTCGCCGAGATCATGCAGGCGAGCGGGCTGACCCATGGCGCCTTCTATGGCCATTTCCGTTCCAAGGCCGACCTTGCCGACCAGGCCTGCCGCGAAGCCTGCGCGGAAGGCATCGAGAGCTGGCTGCACTCTGCGGATTTGACCGCGCTGCTCGACCGCTACCTCACCCCGGCGCATCGCGACGCCCCGGCGCGCGGCTGCGCCCTTTCCGCGCTCGGCGCCGAGGTCGCGCGCCAGTCGCCCGAGCTGCAGAAGAGCTATGCCGAAGGGCTGGAGGGCTTTCTCGCCGCGCTGGAACGGCACATGAAGGAGGCCACGCCCGAAGAGCGGCGGCGGCAGGCGCTGGCGGTGCTTTCCGGCATGATCGGCGCGCTGACCCTGGCGCGCGGCGTGGCCGAAGGCGACCCGGCGCTGTCCGCCGAGATCCTCGCCGCCATGCGCGAGACGCTGCGGGCGAAGTTCGGCGCTTAAAACCCGCACGCCTAGAGCCTGATCCGATCAGGTTGAAACAACCTGATCGGTGAACCAGATCGGAACGTGCTCTAAGGGCGCGATTGCTCTACCCCGCCGCCTGCAACGCTTTGCGGAAGCGCAGCACGGCGAGGCCGAAAAAGGCGGCGCCGATGGCGGCGAGCGCGAGCAGGTTCGGCCAGATCACCGCCAGCCCGGCACCGCGATAAAGCACCGCCTGCGACAAAGCGACGAAATGGGTGGAGGGCGAGAGCTGCATCACATTCTGCAGCCAGACCGGCATGCTCTCCATCGGCGTGGTCGAGCCCGACAACAGGTTCATGATGATCAGCGCCGGCATGACGATGAGGCCGAACTGCGCCATGGAGGTGGAAACGGTCGCCACCAAGATGCCGAGCGCCGTGACCGAGAACTGGTAGACCAGCATGGAGGCGACGAAGAGCACCACGGAGCCCTGCACCGGCACGTGAAGCAGCCGCTCGACCACGATGAGCAGCGACAGCGTCGCCGCCACCACGATGACGAGGCCATTGGCCCAGATCTTCGCCAGCATGATCTCGATCGGCGTCACCGGCATGACCAGCAGGTGCTCGATCGTGCCGTGCTCGCGCTCGCGGATCAGCGCCGCGCCGGAGAGGATGACGGCGAGCATGGTGACATTGTTGATCACCTGCATCACCGCCGTGAACCAGGCGGAGGTGAGATTGGCGTTGAATTTCGGCCGGATCACCACGCTCACCGGCGCCTCGCCCGTGCTGGAGGCGACGGCCGAGCGGGCGGCCAGCGCCGCCGCCACTTCCTGCGTCAGGATGTTCTGGATATAGGCGGCGCCATTGCCCGCCTGCGACATGGCGGTCGCGTCGATATCGAGCTGCAAGGCCGGGTCGCGGCCGGCGATCAGGTCGTGCTCGAACTTCGGCGGGATGGTGAGCACGAAGACATAGCGCCCGGAATCCATCGCCGCGTCGACCTCGCGGGCGGTGATGACGACCGGCTGCTTGAAGAAGGGTTGCAGCAGCGCGTCGCGCAGCTGGCGCGACAGCGCGCTCTGGTCCTCGTCCACCACCGCCACCGCGGCGTTCTCCACCTCGAACTTGGCCCCGGCCGAAACGGTGTAGACCGCAACGGTGAAGGTGTAGAGGATCAGCCCCGCCAGCACCGGGTCGGCCTTGAGGCTGTAGAGTTCCTTGATGCCGAGGCGCCAGATGCGCATGAGGCGGGCGAACATGCTCACGCCCCCTGCTTGCGCAGCGCCAGCATGGCGCCGGCGATGAAGACAAGCGCGAGCACGAACACCATGGCGATGTCGTGCCACAGCACGCCGAAGCCGAGCGCCTTGGTGAAGGTGCCGACGCTCACCTGCTGATACCAGGCCGAGGGGAAGGCGAGCCCCATCAGCCGCGCCCCGCCCGACAGCGACGAAACCGGCACCAGCAGGCCGGAGAAATTCACCGCCGGGATGATGGCGACGATGGCGGTGGCGAAGATCGCCGCCACCTGGCTCTGCACGAAGCTCGACACCAGCAGGCCGAAGGCGGTGGTGGCGAACACATAGACCAGCGAGCCGAAGGCCAGCGTGACGAAGGAGCCCTTCACCGGCACCGCGAACACCAGCCATGCCGCCGCCACCATGGTGAGGAAGCTGACAAAGGCGATGGCGACATAGGGTAGCTGCTTGCCGAGCAGGAATTCGAACCGGGTCACCGGCGTCGACTGGAAATTGGTGATGGAGCCGGTCTCCTTCTCCTTCACCACGCCGAGCGCGCTCATGATGGCGGGGATCAGCACCAGCATCAGCATGATGACGTTCGGCACCATGGCGTTCACGCTCTTGAACGCCTGATTGTAGCGGTAGCGCGGCTCCAGGGTGAACGGCGCGGCGGCGCTCGCCCGGCCGGTGGCGCGCTGCTCCGCATCCGCGAGATAGCTCTGGGCGATACCCTGGACATAGCCGCGCGTGGTCTCGGCCCGGAACGGCATGGAGCCGTCGAGCCAGACGCCGATTTCCGGCGTGCGCTCGCGCAGCAGGTCGCGGCCGAAATTCGGGGGGATCTCGATGGCGAGCTTCAGCTCCCCGCTTTTCAGCCGGGTTTCGAGTTCCTCGATGGAAGATATGGGCGCATGGGTCTCGAAATAGCGCGAGCCCTCGAAGCTCTCCAAGACCTGCCGGCTCTGGGCGCTGCGGTCCTGGTCGAAGGCGGCATAGGGCAGCTTCTCGACATCGAAGGAAATGCCGTAGCCGAAGGTGAACAGGAGCAGGATCGGGCCGATGAGGGCGAAGGCGAGGCGGGCGGGGTCGCGCACGATCTCCAGCGCCTCGCGCCGAGCATAGGCCCAGAGCCGGCCGGCGTCGAAGCGCTTCACCGGCGCCAGCGTCGCCGGGCGTTGCTTCAGTTCCACCGCGCCGGATTCGCGCCCCATCCCGGCCTCTTCCAGCACGGTGATGAACACCTCTTCCAGCGTGTCCATGCCGCGCTCGCGCTTCAGCGCCGCCGGCGTGCCGACCGCCAGCACCCGGCCGGCATGCATCAGCGAGATGCGGTCGCAACGCTCGGCCTCGTTCATGAAATGGGTGGAGAGGAAGATCGTCACCCCATCCTGGCGCGAGAGTTCGATCAGCGTGCGCCAGAAACCGTCGCGCGCCACCGGGTCGACGCCGGAGGTCGGCTCGTCGAGGATGAGGATTTCCGGGCGATGGATCACCGCCACGGCGAGCTGCAGCCGCTGGCGGATGCCGAGCGGCAGGCTTTCCGGCCGCACATCGGCGACATCGGCGAGGTCGAAACGGGCCTCCATCTCGGCGACGCGCGCCTCGCGGTCGGCGATCTCGAACAGCTCGGCGTGCAGCACGAGATTCTGCCGCACGGTGAGTTCGCCATAGAGCGAAAAGGCCTGCGACATGTAGCCGACGCGCTTGCGCGTTTCCATGTCGCCGCCGGCGAGCGGGGCGCCGAACAGCTTCGCCTCGCCCTCGCTGGCGGGCAGAAGGCCGGTGAGCATCTTCATCGTCGTCGACTTGCCCGAGCCGTTGGAGCCGAGAAAGCCGAAGATCTCGCCGCGCTCGATGCGGAAATTCACATGGTCGACGGCGACGAAATCGCCGAAGCGGCGGGTGAGCCCGTTGGCCTCGATCGCCGGCTCGCCGTCATGGACGACGCGCGGCAGGTCCGGCAGCGGGCCGTCCTGCGCCCGCGCGGCCTCGGGCAGCAGGGCGACGAAGGCGCGCTCCAGCGTGGCCTCCCCGGCCTGCGCGCGGATGTCGGCCGGGCTGCCGGTGGCGAGCACGCGCCCGGCATTCATCGCCGCCAGCCAGTCGAAGCGCTCCGCCTCCTCCATATAGGCGGTGGCGACAATGACGCTCATCGACGGGCGGCGCTCGCGCAGCCGCGCCATCAGTTCCCAGAACTGCCGGCGCGACAGCGGGTCGATGCCGGTGGTCGGCTCGTCGAGAATGACGAGATCGGGGTCGTGGATCAGCGCGGCGCAGATGCCGAGCTTCTGCTTCATGCCGCCCGAGAGCTTGCCGGCCGGGCGCGCTGCGAAAGGGGAAAGGCCGGTGGCGGCGAGCAGTTCCGCGATGCGCTCTTCCCGCTCTGCCGCACCCTGGCCGAACAGCCGGCCGAAAAAGTCGAGATTCTCGGCGATGGACAGCGTCGGGTAGAGATTGCGCCCCAGCCCCTGCGGCATGAAGGCGATGCGCCCGCCCGCCTGCCGACGCCAGTCGCGCGCCGCCATGTCGCCGCCGAGCACGCAGACGCGCCCCTCCTGCAGGCGGGTGACGCCGGCGGCAAGGCCGAGCAGGGTCGATTTGCCCACCCCGTCCGGCCCGATCAGCCCGGCCATGCAGCCCGCCGGCACGGCGAGGTCCACCGCGTCCAGCGCCAGCGTCTTGCCATAGCGATGGGTGACGCCGGCAAGCGCGAGGACGGGCGTGCCCGCATCCCCGCTCATTGCGGCAGCTTGACCGCGAGCATGTCCGGCCAGGCCGTCGCCGGATCGGTGCGGACATAGGCGAGACCGCGCACCCCGGCCTTCACCCGGTCCTCATATTGGCGCAGCAGTTCCGGCGCGATACGCAGCTTGACGCGGAACATCAGCTTTTCGCGCTCATCCGCCGTCTCCACCGCCTTCGGCGTGAACTGCGCGCCGGTGGCGACGAAGCTCACCTTGGCCGGCACGACATAATCCGGCGCCGGATCGAGAATGATGCGCGCCTCGTCGCCCATGGCGAGCCGCCCGGCGACGCGCGCCGGCACGAACACGGTCATGTAAACGTCGGACAGGTCGAGCAGGGTGACGATGGGCGCGCCGGCGGCCACCACCTCGCCCGACTGCACCAGCCGGTATTCGACCCGGCCGCGCCGGGGCGCCCGCAAGGTGGAATCGTCGATCAGCGACTGCACCCGCGCCACCTCCGCCCGCGCGGCATCGGCGGCGGCGTCCGCCTCGTCCAGCGAGGCATGGGCCGCCTTGAGCGCGGCCAGCGCGACATTGAGCTGGCTCTGGCGCAGATCGAGCGATTGGGCGGTGCCGAAGCCGCTCTCCTTCAGCTTGGAAGCGCGCTCATGTTCCTGCTGCGCCAGCGTGCGCTCGCTCTCGCGCTGGGCAATGGCGGCTTCCGCCTCGGCAATGGCCTTTTCCGCCCGGCGCACCTGCGCCTGCGCGCCGGCGAGCTGGGCTTCCAGCTCGGACGTGTCCATGCGGGCGACCACCTGCCCGGTCTCCACCGTCTGGCCCTCTTCCACCAGCACGGTGAGCACGCGGCCGGCGAGCTTGGCGGCGACCAGCACCTGCTCGGCCTCGATCCGCCCATTGGTAGAGAAGATGCCGGCCGGCAGCCGGTTGCCGGTGAGCTTGGCGATCAGCCCCTGCAGCCGCGCGCCGAGGGACGCGGGCGGCGTCGTGGACGCCCCCTCCTGCGCCGCGACGGGCGAGGCCAGAGCGACCGCGAGCACGAGCGCGAGAGAGAAAGCCTGGAACCGTCGCTGACCTGCCATCGTGGCTCCCTAGGATTGCAGCCGCTCATCAAGAGGATGGGGCGCCGCGCCGCATCCACCAGTTGCTCGCGAAACATTGTCCACGAACAGATGCGCATGAGTAGCCGTCATTTGCACCTGCGTCTTGACCACGATCAACGAAGGGACCCCCATGAGCCTGTTGGATGCCGCCGCCATCACCCCTGAGGTTCCCTTGATGAAGGCCATGGTCCTCCATGCCACTGGCGAGGCGCTGCGTTTCGAACAGCGCGCGCTGCCGGCGCCCGGCCCCGGGGAAATCCGGGTGCGGGTGGAAGCCTGCGCCGTGTGCCGCACCGATCTCCACGTCGTCGATGGCGATCTGCCGCCCGGCCCGCTGCCCATCATTCCCGGCCATGAGGTGGTCGGCATTGTCGAGGCGCAGGGCGAGGGGGTCGAGACGCCGCCGCTCGGCACCCGCGTGGGAATCCCGTGGCTCGGCCATAGCTGCGGCCACTGCCCCTATTGCGCCAGCCAGCGCGAGAATTTGTGCGACGCTCCCGCCTTCACCGGCTACACCCGCGACGGCGGCTTCGCCTCGCATATCGTCGCCGATGCCGCCTTCTGCTTTCCGCTCATCGGCTTCGACGACCCCGTCGCCGCCGCGCCGCTGATGTGCGCCGGGCTGATCGGCTGGCGCACGCTGAAACTGGCGGGGGAGGCGCAGCGCGTCGGGCTCTATGGCTTCGGCGCCGCCGCCCATCTCATCGCCCAGCTCTGCCGCTGGCAGGGGCGCGAGGTCTATGCCTTCACCCGCGCCGGGGACGAAGGCGCGCAACAGCTCGCCCTCTCGCTCGGCGCGCGCTGGGCGGGAAGCTCCGGCGAAGCACCGCCGGTGCCGCTCGACGCTGCGCTGATCTTCGCCCCCGTCGGCGCGCTGGTGCCGCTCGCCTTGCGCGCGGTGCGAAAAGGCGGCCGGGTGGTGTGCGGCGGCATCCATATGAGCGACATTCCGCAATTCCCTTATTCGCTTCTGTGGGAAGAGCGGCAGGTGCTGTCGGTCGCCAACCTCACGCGTGAGGACGCGCGGGAATTCCTCGCCCTCGCCCCGCAGGCCGGGGTGCGCGCGACCACCCATGTCTACCGGCTGGAACAGGCCAATGACGCCCTCGCCGATCTGCGCGCGGGGCATTTTCAGGGGGCGGCGGTGCTGGTTCCGTGACCCGGCAGGCGCGCGCCCTATCTCACCCAACGGCAACCCACGCAGAGGACAGAGCAATGGCATCGCAGCAGGCGACGGACACTCTCGCGCCGGACCTTCTCAACCGCATGAACGCCTGGTGGCGGGCGGCGAACTATCTCTCTGTCGGGCAGATCTACCTGCTCGCCAACCCGCTGCTGCGCGAGAAGCTGACGCTGGAACATGTGAAGCCCCGCCTGCTCGGCCATTGGGGCACGACGCCAGGGCTGAACTTCCTCTATGTCCATCTCAACCGGCTGATCCGCGACACCGGCGCGGAAGTGCTGTTCATCGCCGGCCCCGGCCATGGCGCGCCCGGCGTGGTGGCGGCGACCTATCTGGAAGGCACCTATAGCGAGCTCTACCCCGATGTCTCGCAGGACGAGGCCGGGCTGTGCCGGCTGTTCCGGCAGTTCTCCTTCCCCGGCGGCATTCCCAGCCACGCGGCGCCGGAGACCCCCGGGTCGATCCATGAAGGCGGCGAGCTCGGCTATTCGCTCTCCCACGCCTATGGCGCGGTGCTGGACAACCCGGAGCTGATCGTTGCCTGCGTCGTCGGCGATGGCGAGGCCGAGACCGGCCCGCTCGCCACCTCCTGGCACGGCAACAAGTTCCTCAACCCCGCCAGCGACGGCGCGGTGCTGCCGATCCTGCACCTCAACGGCTACAAGATCGCCAACCCGACCATTCTCGCCCGCATCCCGCATGAGGAGCTGAAAAGCCTGTTCGAGGGCTATGGCTACGACCCGATCTTCGTCGAGGGCGAAGACCCCGAGCCGATGCATCAGGCGATGGCGGCGGCGCTCAATGAAGCGCATGACAAGATCCGCGCGATCCAGGACGCGGCGCGCACGCGCGGCGACACCGACCGCCCGCGCTGGCCGATGATCGTGCTGCGCTCGCCGAAGGGCTGGACCGGCCCGAAGACGGTGGATGGCAAGAAGGCCGAGGGCTTCTGGCGCTCGCATCAGGTGCCGTTCTCCGACATGTCGAAGCCCGAGCACCTGACCCTGCTCGAAGACTGGATGAAGAGCTACAAGCCGGAAGAGCTGTTCGACGCGGCGGGCACGCTGAAGCCCGAGATCGCCTCGCTGGCGCCGGAGGGGGTGAAGCGCATGAGCGCCAACCCGCACGCCAATGGCGGCGCGCTGCGCCGGCCGCTGCGCCTGCCGGATTTCACCGCCTATGCGGTGGAGGTCGCCCATCCCGGCGAGAAGGAACTGGAATCCACCGCCATCATGGGCGCCTTCCTGCGCGACGTGATGAAGGACAATGCGGCGTCGAAGAATTTCCGCGTCTTCGGCCCGGATGAGACCGCCTCGAACCGGCTGCAGGCGCTGTTCGAGGTGACCAACCGCGCCTGGGACGCGGAGACGCTGTCCTATGACGACCATCTCGCCCGCGACGGGCGGGTGATGGAAATGCTGTCTGAGCATATGTGCCAGGGCTGGCTGGAGGGCTATCTGCTCACCGGCCGGCACGGGCTGTTCTCCTGCTACGAGGCGTTCATCCACATCGTCGATTCGATGTTCAACCAGCACGCCAAATGGCTGAAATCCGCCTCCGAGGTGGAATGGCGCCGGCCCATAGCCTCGCTCAACTACCTGCTCACCTCGCATGTCTGGCGGCAGGACCATAATGGCTTCAGCCACCAGGACCCCGGCTTCATCGACCATGTGGTGAACAAGAAGGCGGAGATCGTGCGCGTCTACCTGCCGCCGGACGCCAACACCCTGCTTTATGTCACCGACCACTGCCTGCGCTCGTGGAACCGGGTCAATGTCATCGTCGCCGGCAAGCAGCCCGCGCCGCAATGGCTCGACATGGACAGCGCGATCAAGCACTGCGCCAAGGGCATCGGCATGTGGGAATGGGCCTCCACCGATGGCGGCGTCGACCCCGACGTGGTGCTGGCCTGCGCCGGCGACGTGCCCACGCTGGAAACGCTGGCCGCCGCCGACCTGCTGCGCGACTTCTTCCCGGACCTCAAGGTGCGCGTGGTCAATGTGGTCGACCTGATGACGCTGCAGCCGCAGTCCGAGCACCCGCACGGCCTGTCGGACAAGGATTTCGACGCGCTGTTCACCACCGACAAGCCGGTCATTTTCGCCTATCACGGCTATCCCTGGCTCATCCACCGCCTCGCCTATCGCCGCACCAACCATGACAACATGCATGTGCGCGGCTATGTCGAGGAAGGGTCCACCACCACGCCCTTCGACATGGTGGTGCGCAACCGGCTGGACCGCTTCCATCTCGTCGCCGACGTGCTCGACCGGGTGCCGCAGCTCAAGACCAACACCCATGTGCGGCAGGCGATCCGCGACAAGCTGACCGAGCACGCCCGCTATATCCGCGCCCACGGCCTCGACATGCCGGAAGTGCGGGAGTGGAAATGGTCCGGCGGGAAGTGACCGGCGCCGGCCGCTAGGAAACGAAGCCGGCAACGCAGCGCGTGCCGGCTTCCCCCCGCATCCCTCCGTCATCCCGACCGATCGTTCCTGACCTTCTGACAGCTGGCCGACAGCCTCCCGCCGCTAGCCTCCCTGTGTTCGCCGCTGACGGCGATCACTGGATCAGGAACACATCATGAAGAAGATCGTTGCCGGCCTCGTCGCCTTCTCCGTCCTCGCCCCCGTCGCCGCTTTCGCCGGCCCGGTCTGCACGACGGAAGCCAAGGACAAGTGGATGAGCGAGGATGCCATGAAGGCCAAGGTGGCCGAGATGGGCTATCAGAAGATCAAGACCTTCAAGGTCTCCGGCTCCTGCTACGAAATCTATGGCTACACCAAGGACAACAAGAAGGCCGAAGTCTATTTCAACCCGGTGACCGGCGCCGTCGTCAAGGCCGAGATCGACTGATGACCGACAGGGTCGCTCAGGCCGGCGGCGTCACGCCGTCGGCCGCGGGCGCGAACGTCCGGGTGTGGGATCCGGTCGTGCGCCTGTTCCACTGGACCGTCGTCGCCGGCTGCGTCCTCAACCTGTTCGTTCTGGAAGATGGCGAGCTGCCGCATAAGATCGTCGGCTATGCCGTCGCTGCCGCGCTCGTCATCCGCCTCGTCTGGGGCTTCATCGGCACGCGGCACGCCCGTTTCGCCGACTTCGTACCGACACCCTCCCGGCTCATGGCCTATGTCCGCGCCCTCTTGCGTGGCGAGGAGCCGCGCATGCTCGGCCACAACCCGGCCGGCGCGGTGATGATGCTGGCGCTGATGGCGCTGCTCGCCGCCGTCTGCCTCACCGGCTGGATGACGACGCTGGACGCCTTCTGGGGCGAGGACTGGCTGGAGGAGCTTCACGAGGGCCTCGGCAATGCCATACTGGTGCTTGCCCTGCTGCACGCGGCGGCGGCGCTGTTCGAGAGCTGGCGCCACCGCGAGAACCTCGTATGGTCGATGGTGACGGGCTGGAAAAGGCGGTGAGCGCGGATGCGGCTTCTCCTCGTTGAAGACAGCGCGCGGCTGCGCGACCTCGTCGGCGAGACCATCCGCATGGCGGGCTGGCGGCTCGACGCGGTCGGCGGGGTGGAGGAGGCGCAGGAGGCGCTGGCCACCACCCATTACGACCTCGTTCTGCTCGATCTCGGCCTGCCCGATGGCGACGGGCTCGATGTGGTGCGCGGCCTGCGGCGCAGCCGCAGCAGCATGCCGGTGCTGGTGCTGACCGCGCGCGGCGCGGTGGATGAGCGCATTGCCGGGCTCGACGCCGGCGCCGACGACTACCTCACCAAGCCGTTCAATAATGGCGAACTGCTCGCCCGCGCCCGCGCCCTGCTGCGGCGCGCGCCGGTTTCCGCCGAGCCGGTGCTGGAAGCGGGGGCTCTGCGCTTCGACCCGGCGACGCAGGAAGCGCGCTGCGGAGAAGAGGTGATCGCGCTGGCCCCGCGCGAGCGGGCGACGCTGGAAATATTGCTGCGCAATGCCGGCCGGGTGACGCCGAAGCGCGGGCTGGAGGAAACGCTTTCCGAATATGACGAGGAGATCAGCCCCAACGCCATCGAGGTGCTGATGTCGCGACTGCGCCGGCGGCTCGCCCCCTACCCCACCCGCACCGCCATCGAGACGGTGCGTGGCGTCGGCTATCTCCTGCGCGAGACCGAAGGGTGAAGCGGACCGGCCGCGCGCCGCTGGGGCGCCTCGTCGCGCTGCGCATCGTGCTGTTCGCCGCGCTGGCCATGCTGGCGCAACTCGTCGCCGTGCTGATCGACTATGGCAGCGACCCCGACAATATGGCCCGGCTGGTGCTGGAGCAGGAAAGCGCGGAACTCGCCGCCGGCCTGTCCCTGCACGACACCCGCCTCGCCTATGAACTGCCGGAGGAACTGCGCCGGCGCTACGGCGCGGCGGGCACGGGTTATGTCGCCCGCGTGCGCACCGCGCAGGGCGTGGTGCTGTTTTCCCATTGCGACCAGGCCTGCACCGCGCATTTCCTGCCCCTCGACCTCAACCCGCCCTCCTTCTGGCTGCGCATCATCGCCCCGGGCTATCCGCTGAGCTTCGCGGGCGGGCGCACGGTGGACATCGGCCCGCGCGCCGCCTTCATCGAAGTGGCGGTGACCGGCGACCCGCAGGGCGCGGTGTGGGGCGTGCTGGCGCATGAGGTGCTGGACCATATGGTGCTGCCGATGAGCCTCACTTTGCTCTTCGTGCTCGGCGCCACGCTGCTCTCCATCCGGGCCGCGCTGCGTCCGGTGACGGCGGCGGCCGAGCAGGCGGAGCGGCTCGACCCGCTGAGCCCCGATGCGCGGCTCAACGAGGCCGGCATGCCGCGCGAGATCGCCCAGCTGGCCGGGGCGGTGAACCGTTCCTATGCCCGCACCCGCGAATTGATGAACGCGCAGAAGCTGTTCACCTCCGCCATCGCCCATGAGATCCGCACGCCGCTGGCGGTGATCCGGCTCGAACTGGAAAACATCGACCACCCCGCCGCGCGCCGCACGCTGGGGGAGCTGGACGAACTCGCGCATTTCATCGACCAGATGGTGATGCTGGCGCGGCTTGAGGCGGCGGACCGCAGCGGTTTCACGCCCGTCGCGCTGGACGAGATCGGCCGCGAGATCGTCGGCACGCTGGCGCCCATCATCTATGCGCGGGGCGCCCGCATCGGCTTCGAGGAAGCCGGCGACGTTTATGTGCCCGGCAATGCCGCCCTGCTGAAGGACGCGGTGCGCAATCTGATCGAGAACGCGCTGCGCCATGGCGGGCCGGGCGTTTCCATCACGGTGCGCACCGATGACGGCCCGGGCATCAGCGTCATCGATGACGGGCGCGGCTTCGACCCCGACGCGCCGGGCGAGGCGACCGACCCGCCCGGCCATTACCGCCGCGCCGGCGGGCTCGGCATCGGGCTGGAAATCGTCCGCCGCATCGCCGCGCTGCATGGCGGGCGGCTGGCAATCGCCCGCCTCGCCCCGCACGGCACCGTGGCGCGGCTGGTGTTTAGCCCCGCCCCGGTCACACCCGCGCGATGAGCGCCTGCGCTGCGGCCGGGTTGCGCGGCTTGAAGCCGGAGATGACGAACAGGAACACCTCGCGCGGCGTCACTTCCGCCGGCGGGGCGAGCAGGGCCGGCTTGTGGGCTTCCGGCGTCTCGCCCTTGGCCCAGGCCCGCGCGGTGGCGGCCCAGCCATCGAGCGCCGTCTCGCCATAGCCGAGCGCTTCGTCCTCCGTTGTTCCCATGATGCGGGCATAGACGAAGGGCGCGGTGACATCGGCGATGGCGGGGAACTCGCTGTCGCCGGCATGGACGATGGCGACGCCATGCTCGCGCGCCAGAGCGACGAAATCCGGCGATTTGAAGCTCTCATGCCGCACCTCCACCGCGTGGCGGATGTCGCGGCCGTCGACGCGCTTGGGCAGGAGCTTGAGGAAGGCGGCGAAATCGTCGGGATCGAATTTCTTGGTGGCCATGAACTGCCAGTTCACCGGGCCGAGCTTTTCCTTCAGCTCGGTGACGCCGCTGTTGAAGAAGCGCTCGATCGATTCACCCGCCTCGGCCAGCACCCGGCGATTGGTGGTGAAGCGCGGGCCTTTCAGCGTGAAGACGAAGCCTTCCGGCGTCTCCGCATGCCATTTGGCGAAGCTCTCGGGCTTTTGCGAGCCGTAATAGGTGCCGTTGATCTCGATGGCGGTGAGCTTCGACGCGGCATATTCCAGCTCGCGCTTCTGGGTCAGGCCGTCGGGATAGAACACCCCGCGCCAGGGCTCGAAGGTCCAGCCGCCGACGCCGATGCGGATGGGTGCGGAAGGGGACATGGAACCTCACACAAGCGGTGCACAGCAGGATTTGCAGAGTGTTTATCATCCCCGCTGTGGTTTAACCCGGAAATCATGAAAAAGATCGCGGTACCGCCCTTCCAGACCGGAGCACGCCCGAATGACCATTCTTCTCACCGGCGGCGCCGGCTATATCGGCTCGCACGTCCTCTTCGCCTGCCTCGCGGCGGGCCATGAGGTGGTGGTGCTCGACGATTTCTCCAACAGTTCTCCCGCAGCGGTGTCGCGTGTGCGGGAACTGGCCGGTGGCGTGGTCACGCTGTACCGGGGCGACGTCCGCGACGGCAAACTCCTGGCAGACATTTTCGCCGGTCACGCCATCACGGCCGCCATGCATTTTGCCGGCAAAAAAGCCGTGAATGAGAGCGTGGCCGACCCGCTCGACTATTACGGCGTCAATGTCGGGGGCGGCATGAGCCTGATGCGCGCCATGGCGGCGGCGGGCGTGTTCCGTCTGGTGTTCAGCTCCACCGCCTCGGTCTATGGCGAGCGGGTCGAGATGCCCCTCACCGAGACGAGCCCACTCGGCGAGCCGGCAAATCCCTATGGTCGCTCGAAAATGATGGTCGAGCGCGTGCTGACCGATCTGTGCCGGGCCGACCCGCGCTGGTCCGTCGGGGTGCTGCGCTATTTCAACCCGGCCGGCGCGCATCCCAGCGGGCGGATCGGCGAGGACCCGCTGGGGCCGCCCTCCAACCTGATCCCCTACGCCGCGCAGGTCGCGGTGGGGCGACGGCCACAGCTTCTGGTGTTCGGCAACGACTACCCCACCCCCGACGGCACGGGGGTGCGGGACTATATCCACGTCATGGACCTCGCGCAGGGGCATCTCGCCGCCCTGGGCTATCTCAAGGAGCGCACGGGCCATCATGTCTGGAATCTCGGCACCGGCCGCGGCTATTCGGTGCTTGAGGTCATTCGCGGCATTGAGCGGGTGACCGGACAGCCTCTTCCATGGGCCGTGGCGCCGCGCCGCGCCGGCGATATCGCCCAATACTGGGCCGATCCGAGCCTGGCGGGCAAGGATCTTGGCTGGCGCGCGACGCGCGGCCTCGACGATATCCTGGCGGATCATCTGCGCTGGCAACAGCAGAACCGCGAGGGCTATGCCGGCTGACCATCAGAGAGCGACAGCGGTGCCCGCCCGTCACTCCACCGGCAGCGCCTGCGCATGTTTCACCTGGCTCAGCGCGAAGCTCGATTCGATGGAGGCGACGCCGTCCAGCCGGGTAAGGGTGCGCTTGAGAAAGGCCTCATAGGCCGGCAGGTCCTTGACGACGATGCGCAGGAGATAATCCCGCTGCCCAGTCATCAGATAACACTCGACGATTTCCGGCCAGCGGGCGATGGCCTTGGCGAAGCGGTCGAGCTCGTCCTCGCGCTGGCGCTCCAGCCGGATGGAGGCGAAGACGCTGACCGGCAGGCCGGCCTTGTCCTGATCCACGACCGCGACATAGCGCTTGATGACGCCCGAGGCTTCGAGGTAGCGCACCCGCCGGGCGCAGGGCGAGGGCGAGAGGCCCACCGCCTCGCTAAGCTTCTCCATCGTCATATGCGCGTCCTGCTGCAGCAGCGCGAGGATCTTGCGGTCGATGGTATCGATCTTCGCCTCTGGCATGATTCACCCTTCGGCAGCCTGAAATGGACAATTCCAGCCACGATAGGCTGCCGCTACGATCCTGAATAGCTCCAAACACCCAAGCTCCATGCCTAGGCTCTATCCATGGATGAGCCCGGAGCGCCGACCATGGCCGCAAGCGCCGAACGCCGTGCCGACGACCTCACACTTCTCGCCGAGCTGGAGCGCAAGATCCTCTGGCTGGCGACCTGGACCATTCACAACGCCAATCATGTGCGCCCGAATGCGGACGGGCTGAAGGTGGGCGGCCATCAGGCCTCATCCGCATCGCTCGCCACCATCATGACCGCGCTTTACCTCAAGGCGCTGCGCCCCGAAGACCGGGTGGCGGTGAAGCCGCATGCGAGCCCGATCTTCCACGCCATCCAATATCTCTTCGGCAGGCAGACCCGGGAGAAGCTGGAGAATTTCCGCGGCTTTGGCGGTGCGCAGTCCTATCCCTCCCGCACCAAGGACGTGGACGACGTGGATTTCTCCACCGGCTCGGTCGGCCTCGGCGTGGCGCAGACCCTGTTCGCCTCGCTGGTGCAGGACTATCTCGCCGCCAAGGGGCTGGGGAAAGGTACCGAGGGCAAGATGGTCGCCCTCGTCGGCGATGCGGAGATGGACGAGGGCAACATCTTCGAGGCGCTGCTGGAGGGGTGGAAGCACGGGCTGCGCAACACCTGGTGGATCGTCGACTATAACCGCCAGAGCCTCGACGCCGTGGTGCGCGAGGGGCTGTGGGAGCGCTTCGAATCCATCTTCCGCAGCTTCGGCTGGGATGTGGTGATCCTGAAATATGGCCAGTTGCAGCAGGCGGCGTTCAAGGAGCCCGGCGGGCAGGCGCTGAAGCGCTGGATCGACACCTGCCCGAACCCGCTCTATTCGGCGCTGACCTTCCAGGGCGGCAAGGCCTGGCGCAAGCGGCTGATGGACGAGATCGGCGACCAGGGCGACGTCACCGCGCTGATCGAGCGGCGGAGCGACGCGGAACTCGCGGCGCTGATGGGCAATCTCGGCGGGCACGATTTGCCCTCGCTGATCGAGGCTTTCGAAGCGGCGCGCACGCATGACCGCCCGGTGTGCTTCATCGCCTACACCATCAAAGGCTTCGGCCTGCCGCTCGCCGGCCACAAGGACAACCATGCCGGGCTGATGACCCCGGCGCAGCTGGAGGGCCTGCGCGCCGGCCATGGCGTGCGCGAAGGCCATGAATGGGATCGCTTCGAGGGCCTCAGAACCCCGCCGGCCCAATTGCAGGCGTTCCTCGACACTGTGCCGTTCCGCGCCGGGGGCACCCGCCGCCACGCGCCGCCCCGGATCGACGTGCCGGCGACGCTCGACGTGCCGCTGCAGTCCGCCATGTCCACCCAGCAGGGTTTTGGGTTGCTGCTGAACGAGATCGGCAAGCGCGAGGATGATTTCGCCCGCCGCGTCGTCACCACCTCGCCCGATGTCACCGTCTCGACCAATCTCGGCGCCTGGGTCAACCGGCGCAAGCTGTTCGCGCGCGAGGAACTGGCCGACACCTTCAAGAAGGAGCGTATTCCCTCGACCTATAATTGGGAATTCGGCCCCGCCGGCCAGCACCTGGAACTCGGTATCGCCGAGATGAACCTGTTCACGATGCTCTCGGCGCTCGGCCTGTCGCATTCCCTGTTCGGCGAGCGGCTGCTGCCCATCGGCACGCTGTACGATCCCTTCATCGAGCGCGGGCTCGATGCGCTGAACTATGCCTGCTACCAGGATGCCCGCTTCATCCTCGCCGCCACGCCCTCGGGGGTGACGCTGGCGCCGGAGGGCGGCGCGCACCAGTCCATCGCCACGCCGCTGATCGGCATGGCGCAGGACGGGCTGGCGAGCTTCGAGCCGGCCTTTGTCGACGAACTCGCGGTGATCCTGCGCTTCGCCTTCCAGCACGCGCAGGCGGAGGATGGCGGCTCGACCTATCTGCGCCTCTCCACCCGCAGCATCGAGCAGCCGCGCCGGACCATGGACGCGGCGCTGGCGGCGGACATCGTGGCCGGCGGCTACTGGCTGCGCCGGCCGGGGCCGAACGCGCAGGTGGTGATCGCCTATACGGGGGCGCTGGCCCCCGAAGCCATCGAGGCGGTGGGGCTGATCGCGGAGGACCGGCGCGATGTCGGCCTGCTCGCCGTCACCTCGGCCGACCGGCTGCATGCCGGCTGGACGGCGGCGCAGCGCGCCCGCGAAGGCGGCGACAGCGCGGCCCGCGCCCATGTCGAGACGCTGCTCGACGCCGTGCCGCCGGGCTGCGCCATCATCTCCGCCGTGGACGGCCACCCGGCGACTCTGGGCTGGCTCGGTTCCGTGCATGGCCACCGCGCCCGCGCGCTCGGCGTCGAGCATTTCGGCCAGACCGGCACCGTCGCCGATCTCTACCGGCACTTCGGCATCGACGCGCAGGGCATGGTGCGGGCAGTGCAGGCCATCGTGCCGGGGCGGCCGATCCGGCATCTGCGGGCGGTGGGCTGAAGCCTCGCCGCCGCCTGCGCTTCCCATCCCCGCCGACGCGGCGTAACAAGGCGACCGGGCAACGCCGCGACTGCCCTGTCGCGGCAGCGGGGAACGGGCGTGGCGCAGCGGCGCATTTTCATAACGGGTACCGCCGGCTTTATCGGCTTTCACCTGGCGCGCCTGCTGCTGGCGCAAGGCTGGCGCGTCCACGGCTATGACGGCATGACGGACTATTACGATGTCCGGCTCAAGCAGCGCCGCCACGCCATGCTGGCGCAGAACGAAGCCTTCGCCGCCACCGAGGCGATGCTGGAGGATTTTGAGACACTCTCGCGCACGGTCGCGGACTTCCAGCCGGATGTCATCGTCCATCTCGCCGCCCAGGCGGGGGTACGCTACAGCCTGGAGAATCCGCGCGCCTATATCGACGCCAACATCCTCGGCACCTTCAACGTGATGGAATGCGCCCGCGCGGTGCCGGTGCAGCATCTGCTCATGGCCTCGACCTCCTCGGTCTACGGCGCCAATGAGGACATGCCGTTCCGCGAGACCGACAAGGCCGACACCCCGCTGACCATCTACGCCGCCACCAAGAAGGCGACGGAGGCCATGGGGCATTCCTATGCCCATATTTACGGCCTGCCGACCACCCTGTTCCGCTTCTTCACGGTCTACGGCCCTTGGGGCCGGCCGGACATGGCGCTGTTCAAGTTCACGCGCGGCATTCTCGAAGGTGCGCCGATCGACATCTATAATCACGGCGAGATGTGGCGCGACTTCACCTATGTCGACGACCTCGTGCGCGGCATAAGCCTGCTGATCGACACGGTGCCACCGCTCCCCGGCGCGCGCGGCGAGCCAATCCCGGGCGACAGCCTGAGCCCGGCGGCCCCGTTCCGCGTGGTGAATATCGGGAACTCCGACAAGGTGCGGCTTCTCGATTTCATCGAGGCCATCGAGCAGGAGATCGGCCGCCCGGCACGGCGCAACTATTTGCCGATGCAGGCCGGCGACGTGCCCGCCACATGGGCCGATGCCAGCCTTCTGCACGCGCTCACCGGCTTTCGCCCGCACACCCCGTTCCGCGAGGGGGTCGCGCGCTTCGTCGCCTGGTACCGGGACTATTACGGGTAGCTGCAGCCGCGGACCTATCGCGCGGATAAGGAAGCCGGCAGCAGGCCCCTTGCCCCGTCACTCCTGATACGTTCGGCGAGCCTCGCGGCGATGAGAGCGTTGCCCTCCCCCGAAAGATGGGCACCGGCATCGATCAGATACATCCCCTCCGGCGGCAGGACCTGCGACAGGTCGATGAATTCCGGCAGATCGAGCTTGGCCAGTTCCTCGTGGTAGCGCCGATAGGCCGGCCTCAGCCGGTCGACCGCGGCTTTGAAATGCGGATTGTCGCGGAGGTTCTCGACATTCACCCCGGCATCGTAGGGCGTGGGCAGCAACACGATGTAGAACGGAACGCCCTGCTGCCGACCGAGGCTCACCGCGTTTTGCACAGCCTGGATGGCATGACGCACGGCCAGTTCCATGCTGTGCTCCGATTGGCAGGGTGTATCCTTGGGCGACGAGGCTTTGGCGGTCAGCCTTTCCGCGAGAAAGAGCAGGGCGTTGCGGGTCGTGCTGACAGGCGGGGGCGGCACGCAGGCGATGTAGAGATCAAGGCTCGCGCCGGCGATGATGACAAAATCCGGCTTGCCGTTTCGGCGCTGCAGGTCCCACCAGCGCAAGGTCGTGTCGGCCAGCGGCTGAAGCAGGCCGGCGTAGTTGTCGATCCTTACCGTCCCCAAGGCGCGCTCCAGATGCGCGGAAAGCGTGTGGTCGTCGGCGATGCCGAAGCCGAAAGCAGCCGAGGACCCGAGCACAAGTCCCACAGCTTCGGGCTTTTCGGGAGCAGGCAGACCGTTGGAGCGGCGCCCGTCGGCATCCACAGTGGTGCCGGGCGAGCGATGTTCGGCTGCGATTCCCGCGATACCGGGTTCCTCACGGAGGGTTAGGTGAGGCAGGGGCCAAAGGACATCGTGAATCGAGCCCGGTTCGATCGGTCCGGACGGGCGGGGATCGGAGAACTGCCGGGCCACATACGCCTTGGCGGCGCCGAGCGCCGGATAGGCGATGTCGACAAAGCCGTCGATCAGGCAGAGGACGATAAACGCCTGGAACAGGCGCGTCAGAAGGGTCCGCACCCGCCGACCGCGGGGCTGCCGGGCCGGTTCAGCGGTCATGTCAATCCATCTCGTGACGGGAAAGATAGTCGGTGGCGAGCGAGGCGTCCTGATCGGCCTTCAGCATCACGGCGTTGCCGACCACCAGCCGGTCCATGCCGGTGGCCATGAAGCATTGGAACGCCTCGGCCGGGGTGCAGACGATCGGCTCGCTGCGCACATTGAAGCTGGTATTGATCAGCATCGGGCAGCCGGTTCGCGCCTCGAACGCCTTGATGAGGGCGTGGTAGCGGGGGCTCTGTTCGGCATGGACCGTCTGCACCCGGGCGGAAAAGTCGGTGTGCGTCACCGCCGGAACGGTGGAGCGCCGGAGATATTGATCCGCCAGGCGATGCTGCGCCGCCGCCTGTTGCGCCGTGACCGTGCGGTGCTGTTCCGCCACCGTCGTGACAAGAAGCATGTAGGGCGAATCCGGGGTGGTCATGTCGAACCAGTCCGCCGCCGCTTCCGCCAGAACCGAGGGCGCGAACGGCCGGAAGCTCTCGCGGAACTTGATCTTGAGATTGAGGGTCTTCTGCATCTCCGGGGCGCGGGGGTCGCCCAGGATGGAGCGTTGACCGAGCGCCCGCGGGCCGAACTCCATGCGGCCTTGGAACCAGCCGACAACCTCGCCCGCCGCCAGCGCGGCGGCGGTTTCGTCGAACAGCCGCTCATCCGGCACGAGGGTAAAACGGGCACCGGCGGCTGAAAGCGCGGCCTCGATCTCACCGGCCGTGAAGGCCGGCCCGAGCGCGCTGGCGTGCATGGCGTCCGGCCGGCGCGGCTGGCGCGGCGCCTTCGCGTGCAGATGATAGGCGGCCAGCGCGGCGCCCAGCGCCCCGCCGGCATCGCCGGAGGCGGGCTGCACCCAGATGTTCTCGAACGCGCCGTCGGCCGCGATCCTGCCATTGGCGACGCAGTTGAGCGCCACGCCGCCGGCGAGGCAAAGGTTCTTCTGCCCGGTCTCCCGCGCCAGCGCCCGCGTCAGGCGCAGCATAATATCCTCCGTCACCTGCTGGATCGAGGCGGCGATGTCCGCGTGGAAATCCTCCAGCGGGCTCTCCGGCACACGCGGCTGACGGCCGAACAGGGCGTGGAACCGGGCATTGGTCATGCTGAGCCCGGTGCAGTAGTTGAAGTAGCGCTGGTCCAGCCGGAAGCTGCCGTCCTCCTTCACGTCGACCAGATGCGTGCGGATCAACTCGGCAAAGCGCGGTTCGCCATAGGGGGCGAGGCCCATCAGCTTGTATTCGCCGGAGTTGACGCGGAAACCGGCATAGGTGGTGAAGGCGGAGTAGAGCAGGCCCAGCGAATGTGGGAAGGCCAGCTCGCGGATGATCTTCAGTTCCGCGCCGCGACCGATCGCGACCGAGGTGGTCGCCCATTCGCCCACCCCGTCCATGGTCAGCACCACAGCCTCCTCGAAGGGCGAGGGGTAGAAGGCGGATGCAGCGTGGCTGAGATGGTGCTCGGAGAACAGTAGCGCGTCCGGCGCGAACCGGCCGGGGGCGAGGTCATTCAGTTCCTTCATCAGCAGCGAGCGCTGGAACAGCTTTTCCTTGGCCCATATCGGCAGGCCGGCGCGGAAGGTGGCGAAGCCCTGCGGCGCAAAGCTGAGATAGGTCTCCAGGATGCGCTCGAACTTGAGCAGCGGCTTGTCGTAGAACACGACATGGTCGATGGCCCCACCCTCCGCCGCCTCAAGGCAGAAGCGGGCGGCGGCGCGGGGAAAGTCCGCGTCCGGCGATCTCGGCCCCTCGGCCCCTCGGCCCCTCGGCCGAGGTCATGACCACCGGCGTCGGCAATATGAACATGACGCAGATCGTCGCCAACTGGCTGCGCTACAGCGCGACGGTGCGGCCCGACGCGGTCGTGGTGCTGGCCACGGTGCGCGCTCCGGCCGTCCAGGATGGCGAAGGCGCGGGATGGCTCGTGCGGCATAGCCAGCTCTACGCGCTGCTCGTGTCCTTCGTGCAGATCGCGATGCAGAACACGCCGGGGAAGGAAGGGCTCGTCGACCACTACCGGGCCTTGTGGTCCGGCGGCGCGGGCTTCAAGGCGATGGAGGTGGCGCTCGATCGGCTGAAGCAGGATCAGGCGACGCGCGGCTATCGGGTCATCGTCATGCTGGTGCCAGAGCCGCACAGCTACCAGCCCTATCTGTTCGGCTTCACGGCCGATGTCATGCGCCGCGAGGCCGACAAGCGCGGCTGGACGTTCCTCGATCCGCTTCCGGAGCTGCAGAAGAAGCCGGCGGAAAGCTATTGGGTGTCAAACAGCGATGTGCACTTCAATGCCGATGCCTTTCGGGTCATGGCGAACGTGCTGACACCCTATCTGGACGCCCCGCAAAAGTAGCCGTTCATGCTGTTCCAGCTGCCGTCCTTCCTTCTTTTCTTTCTGGTGTTCTGCGCGCTCTTCGCCGTCTGCCCGCCCCGCTTCCGGCTCAGCTTCGTCACCGTCGCCAGCCTGATCTTTTATGCCTGGTGGTATCCGCCAGCCGTGCTGTTGCTCATCGCGCTGATTGTCGGCTGCTGGCTGATGCTGCGCCTCGTCTGGCACGACCGGCGCTGGCTGGCGGCGTGCGTGATCGTGGCGCTGATTCCGCTCGTCCTGTACAAGTACATGGACTTTCTCTTTGCGACCGTCGAGAGCCTCACCGGCATTCCCACGCCGCGCCTCGGCTGGGCGCTGCCGCTCGGCATCTCCTTCGTGACCTTCACCATCATCAGCTATGTCGTCGACACGGCCCGGCAGCCGGAGGAGACGCCGCCCGCTTTCTGGCCGACGGCGGTCTATCTCACCTTCTTTCCGCATCTGATCGCCGGGCCGATCCTGCGGGCGCGCCATATCCTGCCGCAACTGCCGCAGCTGACGATCGCGCGCGCCGACCTGATGCCGAACCTCGCCCTGTTCACGGTGGGGATGCTGAAGAAGGTTTTGGTGGCCGATCCCGTGGGCGCCTATGTCGACAAGGCCTATGCCGCGCATGCCACCCTGTCGGGTTGGGAGGCGGTGGCGGCGATCTTCGGCTTCACCATCCAGATCTACTGCGACTTCAGCGCCTATTCCGACATGGCGATCGCGCTGGCCGGCATGCTGGGCATCGCCTTCCCGGAGAATTTCCATTCGCCTTATGCCTCCACCTCGCTGACCGAAATCTGGCGGCGCTGGCACATGACGCTGAGCTTCTGGCTGCGCGACTATGTGTTCAAGCCGCTGCACAGCCGCCTGCACAAATACGCCCGCCACCTCTCGCTGGTGCTCACCATGGTGCTCTCCGGCCTCTGGCACGGGGCGGCCTGGACCTTCGTGTTCTGGGGGCTGGTGCAGGGGCTGGTCATGATGGCCGAGTCGGCCACCGGCTATGGCCGCTTCGCCGCCAAGGCGGTCGGCTGGAAGCGAGGGCTCTGCATCGGCCTCACCTTCCTGGTGTGGACCTATCTGACGGTGTTCTTCCGCTCGCCGTCGATGTCGGTGGCGTATGATGTCGGCGTCGCCAGCTTCGGGCGTGGCGGCTGGGATCGGTGGCCGGAAGCGGCCACCGTGCCGGTGCTGCTTGGCCTCGGGCTGCTGCTCCTGCACCCGCTCGATCAGATCGACAAGATACGGGCGGCGGCGGCGCGGGTGCCGGCGGCGCTTGCCGCGCCGGTGCTGCTCATGCTGTGCCTGGGCTGCGCGGTGATCGCCTCGATGCAGCCGACGAATTTTTACTATTTCGACTTCTGATCCGAGTCTTCCGCCGCGCTTCCGGCAGGGGTCAGCGGGCGGGTCCCGTTCCGCTCGCGAGGTACCGTCTCCAGGCAGAATGGCGAAGCGGCGACATATGTTTGCGCGCGTCGATCCGTTCCGCCAGCTGCGTGATCGGCATGGTCCAGCGGGCGCCACGCCAGACCACGCCGGTCATGGGACGAAAGCTGGAAAAGGCGATGCGCTCGAAGTCCGCAGGTACCGCGTTCTGATAAGGCGGTATCTCGAAATCGTGGATGACGACCACCGTCTCGGGAGCCACCCGCGCGAGAACGTGGCGGATCGTCTGCTCCCGCAGTTCGCTCGTCTTGGAGTCATCGATGAAGATAAGGTCGTAGCGGGACAGGTCCGCCGTTGCCGCCCATTCCGGCACCGAAGCGACCTGATGCAGCCGGAGCTTCTGATGCGGACCGATGTGGCGGCTCACCATCTCACCCCAGTCGGGATCGTCCTCCACCGAATCCAGGCATTAGAGAGAGGGAAAAAGCGCCGGATCGAGAAAAGCCGGCGTGCTTATCGTCCCAGAACCGAGCTCAAGTACCCGCCGCGGAGTCATAATAAGGCCAAGGCCGATAAGGATAGGCATGTGGCTGGAATAGAGCTTCTTTATCTTATAACTACTGTATCTAGGTACCGCATTGTGCAGAATCCAACTGATGAAAGTATAAAGAGTCATGAACGACCTGCTTTCGGAGGAACACACGCGCAGCGTATTGGTTTAGATGCCGGTCACGTCGGAGTCGACAGGCTATCGGGCCCGCCATGTGCCCGCGCGAAGAGGACGCGGAGAGGCGATCCTTCCGCCGAGAGCGCCTGAGCGTGCTGCAGCGGGGTCAGCGGGCGGCTCGATTCGATGGCCGCCGGCGCGATCCCCAATAGCTCAAACAATCTTGCCCGTGCCCAGGCTTCGGCTTTAGACGAGCCCGAAGCGCCGACCCTGGCCGCAAGCGCCGGACCGGCTCAGGTCCCGTCCGCTCCGGCCATGGCCTGCCGAAGCAGCCCCGCCATGGATTCGGCGCCGCGCGCAAAGGACAGCTGGTCGTCATAGTAACGGCGCCCACTGGCTCCAAGCGCCGCCAGTCGGCCCAGCTCCATAGTGGCCAGCTCGGACGCTGCCGCTGCCATTGCCGAGGCATTCTCCGGCGGCACCACCAGCCCGGCGCCGGCCCGCTGGACGAGTTCGGCCGCATCGCCCGCGACCGCCATGAGGATCGGCTTGCCGGCAGCGAGATAGGCCTGCGTCTTCGACGGCACGGTGATGGCGAAGAGCGGATCATCCTTGAGGTGAACCAGCAGCACATCCGCCGCCGCCAGCCAGGGGCCGACCTCCACTTTCGACACGCGCGGAAAGAACCGGACATTGGAAAGCCCGCGCGCGGTGGCGGCCCGCTCCAGCCTTTTTGCCTCAAGCCCTCCACCGAGAAAGCAGAACTCGATCTGTGGGTGCGCGTCGATCAGCAGGGCGGCAGCGTCGAGCACGGTGTCGAGCCCCTGTGCCGGCCCCATATTTCCGGCGAAGAGAATGCGAAAGCGCCCCCGCATGGCGATGGCGGCTGGTTGGGCGGCGGCGCCCTCGCTACCATCGGCTTCGTCCGCCCAGTTGTGGATTACGGCGATCCGCTCGGCCAGCACGCCCCGCTCAACCAGCAGCCGGCGAAACCCATCGGAGAGCACGCTGATCCGGTCCGCCCGGCGCCAGGTCCAGCGGCACACGGCGCCGATGAACCCAAGCGCCCGCTCGTTGTTCAGCATGCCAGTGGCGCGCAGCGTGTCCGGCCACATGTCCTGCACGTCGAGCACCAACGGCATGCGGCGCAGCAAACGCGCTGCCACCCCGGCCAGCGCAGAGGTGAGCGGGGGATGATAGGCATAGATCACATCCGCCCGGCGCGCGAGGAAGAGCAGGTAGAACGTCGCGGACAGGAAGAAACTGACATAGTTCAGCACCCGGCCAACGCGGCTGCGGTCATGGCTGGGGTAGAGCGCCAGGCGGGTGACCCGGATGCCGTCAACGAACTCGCGGCGGAGCGGTCGGATTTGGTAGCCTTCATACAGCTTGCCGCCGGGATAGTTGGGAAAGCCGGTGACGACCTCGACATCGAATCCGAGCGCATCGAGACGCCGCGCAAACGCAACACCGCGCACCGTTGGCTCTGGATCGAACCACTGAGAGAGCACGATCAGCCGCGGCCGCGCCGCGCCTCCCGCAGCCGCGCTCATGACCGCTCGGGCGGCCGGATACCGTCCCATCCATTCGAGAGCGGCGCCGTGCCGAGGATGAGGCTTGCCACACGCTCGGAGGTGTTGGTGACGGCGTAATCCTCCGGAATCGGGCAGGCCAGCCCCTGCTCGGCGCGGGCGGCGAACAGGCGGGTGGCAACCTCGACCCCGCGCAGGATCGCCGCGCGGGAGAGTCCGGTGACCATGATCGCGCCCGTATCCAGCGCCTCCGGCCGCTCGATGGCATCGCGCGGCGTGATGGCGGGAAAGTCGAGCAGCGAGGCTTCCTCGGCGATGGTACCGCTGTCCGAGATGGCGCAGAAGGCGTTCTTCTGCAGGTGATTATAATCATGGAAGCCGAAGGGCTTCATGAAGCTCACCCGTCCGTCCGCCACCAGCCCGGCCGCTTCCAGCCGCTTGCGGGTGCGCGGATGGGTGGAGACGATCACCGGACGGTCATAGCGCACCGCCAGCTCCGACAGGGCGCCGACGAGTTCGCGGAGGCGTTCGCGACTGTCGACATTCTCCTCGCGGTGCAGCGAGACGATGAAATAGCCGCGTGGGGATAGACCCAGCCGCCGCAGCACGTCCGAGGCGTCAATGCGCGGGCGGTAATGCTCCAGCACTTCGCGCATCGGCGAGCCGGTGAGATAGATGCGCCGGTGCGGCAGGCCTTCGGAAATGAGATGCCGGCGGGCATGCTCGGTATAGACGAGGTTGAAGTCGGCGATGTGGTCGACCAGTCGGCGGTTGGTCTCCTCAGGCACATTGCCGTCAAAGGAACGGTTGCCGGCTTCCATGTGGTAGACGGGGATCTTCATCCGCCGCGCCATCAGCGCCGAGATCGCCGAATTGGTGTCGCCGAGGATCAGCACCGCGTCGGGCCGCTCGGCGGCGAGCACCTTCTCGCTCTCGATCAGTATCTTTCCCAGCGTCTCGCCCAGCGAGCCGCCGCCGGTGCCGAGGAAATGGTCGGGCCGGCGCACGCCGAGATCCTCGAAGAACACCTCGTTCAGCTCGTAGTCGTAGTTCTGGCCGGTATGGACGAGGCGATGGTCGCACAGGCCATCCAGCCGCGCCATAACGCGAGAGAGGCGGATGATCTCGGGCCGGGTGCCCAATATCGTCATGACCTTGAGCATCGTCTCACCCCAGAACCGGATCGGCATAGGTATCGGGCGCGGCGGGGTCGAACACCGCCTGCGTCCAGAACAACGTGAGCAGCGGCTTATCGCCGACATTCTCGATGCTGTGCGTGTGCAAGGTGGGCATGTCGACGGCCGCCGGCTGGCGCCCATCGACGCGATACTCCCACACCGGGCCATCCGGCACGCGGCGGATGCGGATGATGGCTTCGCCCTCCAGCACAAGGAAGCGCTCCACCTTGTCGAGGTGGAAATGGTTGCCGCGGGTGACGCCCGGCTCGGTCCAGCTGAGAAAGGTCTGCCCGCCGCCGCCGCCCTTGGCCGCCTCGAACAGCACCCCGCGCGCATCCGTGTTCAGCTTCAGCGGGCGCGGGAAGCCTTCCGGGTACAGCGCGGCGCGGTAGCTGTTGAACAAAGCGAGGTCGAAGGGGTCCGACAGGTCCGGGAACAGGTTGGCGCCATAGGAGGCGTGCATGTCCTGCAGCCGCGCCAGCAGGTCCACGACCCCCATCGGGCGCGGCGCGGGCCGCAACTCGCCGGTGACGCCCTCGGCGACGGCGTCGATCGCCGCTTCCACCGCCGCGCCGGCGTGCAGAAGCTGCACCCGCCCGTCCGGATTGACGCTCGGCGTCTCGCCACGCATCACCTGGTGGATGAAGGTGGCGGTGACATTATTATAGAACGGCCGCGCGCCCTCGCCGAAAATGTGCGGCAGCACGAGATCGGTGAAGCGCGGCGCGGCATTGGCAAGAATGTCGCCCGCCCGCCGCTTGGAGCGGCCATAGGGCGTGTCGGACGCGGCATGAGTGGAATTGGCGTAGACGATATGCGCCGCGCTCCCGCCTGCCCGGCTCGCCTCGGCGAGGCGGGTGGCGATATCGACATTGCCGGCCTCGACCTCCTCTTCGGGGCCTCGATTGACCCCGGCGAAATGGAACACGGCCGCCGCACCCTCCAGCGCCCCCGCGAGGCGGGCCGCATCGTTGAACGCCGCGCGGTCGAGGGGCACCAGATCATAAGGCGCCGGCTCGCCGCGGAAGCGGGCCGCGCAGTTGCGAGCGTGCAGGCGAACCAGACAGTGCCGGCCAAGCAACCCGCCGGCGCCGGTGACGACAACGCGCCGGGCTTCCCCCGTGACGGCATCAGCCGCGCTGTGCATATGCATCCCGCAGTTCCGTGCTGACATGGACCAGACGCGCGCCAGCTTCCCCGCACAAGTGCGCCAGCTGATGCGGCAACAGCGCGTTGATCGGCAGGGCGACCAGCGGGTCATCCGCATCGGCGAGTTGCTTCACCACGCCGACGGCATTGATCACCGCATCCGGCCGCAGCCGGGCCAGGAGCGCGCGCAACGCGTCGAGATCCTGCACATGGGCGATGCGCACATAATGATCCGGGGAAAGACGCGGGAAGCTCTCGGCGGAAAACGGGCCGCGGGCGGCCCCGTAGACCTCCACACCCTCGGCCGGGAGCACCCGCGCCAGCGCATTGCCAAGCATGCCGCTCACGCCGACGACGAGAACCTTCATGAGCAACTCATCCCCGCGCTTTCCTCCTCACGCCGTCCATGCCTCGATCTCGGCCTGAACCTCGGGGAGGGTCAGCAACAGCGCCTTCACCTCAGCCACGCTGAGGCGCTGCGTGTTGTGGGAATGGTAATCCTGCTGGTCGACCGTCTCGGTATCGCCCTCGACGAAGTAATGGCGGTAGTTCAGGTCGCGCCCGTCCATGCTGACGCGGAAATAATCGCCCATATCCTCGCTCTTGATGAGCTCCTGGGCGCTGACCAGCGTCTCGAACAGCTTCTCGCCATGCCGCCAGCCGATCACCTCGACCGGGTGGTCGGGACGACCGAACAGTTCCGTCAGCGCCGTGACCAGATCGGCGATGGTGGACGCCGGCGCCTTGCGCACGAACAGGTCGCCCTGGCGGGCATTCTCGAAGGCATGGTGCACCAGCGCCACCGAGTCGCGCAGCGGCATCAGGAAACGCGTCATGCTGGGCTCGGTGACGGTGATCGGCAGGCCCGCCTTGATCTGCCGGATGAACAGCGGGATCACCGAACCGCGCGAATGCATGACATTGCCATAGCGCACCAGCGAGATGGTGGTGGGCGCCTCCGGGCCGATGGAACGGGCGAGCGCCTGCGCCAGCTTTTCCATCATCGCCTTGGAGATGCCCATGGCGTTGACGGGAAACACCGCCTTGTCGGTGGACAGGCACACCGCCGAGCGCACACCGGCCGCCACCGCGGAGCGCACCACATTCTCCGAGCCGAGAATATTGGTGCGGACGGCTTCCAGCGGAAAGAACTCGCAGGAGGGCACCTGCTTCAGCGCCGCCGCGTGGAAAACGCGGGTGGCACCCGCCATCGCGCGGTCGACACTGTCGCGGTCGCGCACATCACCGATGTAGAAACGGACATTGCCGCTGCGCAGCGTGCCGCGCAGCATGTCCTGCTTTTCCTCGTCGCGGCTGAACACGCGGATTTCCGCACAGCCCCGACGCAGCAGATCCTGCAGCATCGTCCGCCCAAACGAGCCGGTGCCGCCGGTGATCAAAACCCGCTCGTGCTGCATCAAGGCGTACTCCCCGGTTTTCCAGCCATGAGCCGCTCCACAATCTGCAGATAGGCCAGTGCGCGATCTCGAGCGCCGGGAAGCGAACGCACATGCTGGCATGCCGACTCGACGCGTTCGGAACTTATGCCCTTATGCACGAACTCAGCAATGACACGCGCGGCGTCTGCAGGTGAATTTGGGTCGAAGTACATTGGAAAATTCCCACAATATTCTGAAACGAACGGCCTGTTAGAGGCAAAAAGAGGCTTCTTTGACGCCAAGGCCTCGAGCGGAGTAGCCGAAAAACACTCGAGCAGACTCGGAAAAAAAACGGCATCGATCTGCTGATAAAAACTCGGACACTGCTCTGGTCTAATAACACCGATATTGAAAACAGCATTTTTGAATTCTTCAGATTTTTTAATCCATTCGCTTTCTGTAAACGTAACAAAGAAAGCCGAATCAATGCCATAATCTTTCTCGAGACACGCCTTCACGGCCGGTATTATGTCGAGGTTCTTGTGGATATAATCGCGCGTTACGATCCCAAGTCGAATTCTACCTGGCGTGACAGGCATTTTAACGTTGCGCCACACGTCTGATCGTTGATAAATCCCGCTAATGCAGTTTGAAACGACCGAAATGTCAGAAGGCTTCACGACACCCAGGGAAATAAGTTGATCCCGGATATTCTCAGATTCTACCACAATGAAATCACTTGAAAATTTAAAAACATTTTTCTGAACGGCGAACTTTATACGATTCAAAATTGCGCTAAAATACGATAGTTTATTGTAAACTTCATTATCGGGATAGGCGATCCAGGGCTGTGCAAAACCTACTATGCTAATATTTGGCTTTTTAATCTGATAAAGAGGACCGAACAGCGTAAAAGCAAGGTCGGCGCGCTTTAGCTTTTCTCTCAGAACGCTGAATCCTCGCCATGGGCCGTAGGAATTCACGACCTCGAACGACCGAAACACCGAGACGTCGACGCCTAGTTCACTCAGCCCCTCCGCCACCTCGTCCGAAGCCAAGACAGTCAATCCCGACCTATGAACCTCAAGGCGGGCAAGCTCGTCGAGGAACGAGATCGCAACCTGCACACCGCCTCCGCCGTGGAGGTTTGCCGCATTGATTATGATGGTCTTGGGTACGGTGCACTCGGCCATAAACATTAATATCCTGCGACAATCGAAAACCGGAACAAACGACGATTGGCTTGAATATCGTCGTCCCTTCCATGGTAACTGAACGTTGCTGCCCGACGGCGCCGGGCCTGCGCTTCCTCGACCGGTTCCGCCGCCAGCGCCTCGATACGGGCGGCGAAGGCGGCGGGATCGCCAAGCGGCAGGTCGTCGCCGACACCCGCTTCGGCGAGCCCCCGCCACGGCGTGGTGTCGGCGATCAGCACCGGCGTTCCCGCCGCCAACGATTCGGCGATGACATGACCGTAATTCTCGCCGCGCGTCGGGAAGAAGAACAGGTCATGCGCGGCGAAGACCGCGCCCACCTGCTCGGGATGCAGCGGGCCGAGCCAATCGACATGGACATGAGGCCCAAGCCCCTCCGCCAGGGTGCGGCACAGCCGGACATGCTCGGCATCCTCGGCGGGGCCGGCAATGCTGAACCGCACCGGCACACGAACCCTCGCGAGCACTTTCAGCGCATAGTCGAGGTTCTTCATGGGCGAGATACGGCTGACGAAGGCAATCCGCAACGGCGCGCCGGGCTGCCGCGGCGTATGGGGAGGAGCATGCGCGCCGAGCGGCGCCGGCAGGTCGCAGGCTACACTCAGCCGCGCCTGCGGCCCGATGGCGGCGCGGATGTCCCGCGCCTCGAAATCCGACGACGCCTGCCAGTGAATGTCACGGAACAGGCCGGCCGCCCTGCCGGCGGCGAGATAGAAGCGCTTCTTCCAAGCTTCCAGCGCCAGCGCTCCCGGCGAGAACTCCCCGCGCGGCGCCAGCACCGTCGGCCGCCGGGGGACCAGGCCGAGCCGCCGCGCCAGCAGCGGCCCGATGGTGAAGCGGGGCGAGAAGAAACTGTTGAGGTACAGGAGGTCGTGCGGCGTCTCGGCGATGAGGCGAGCGATGGCCCGTGCGCCTTGCCGCGGCGGCGAGGCGTAGAGCACCCGCGCCGGCCCCACCGGCAGCCAGCGGTCGGTCTCTATGCCGGGATAGGCCTGCTCATCCCCGAGATCGCGATCGGTGGAGACGATGCGGAAGTCGAACTCGTCCGACAAATGCTCGACCAGATGGGCGAGGCTGTGAATGGGGCCGCCGGCGCGAAAACCGGGGAGATAGTGGCCGATGGTCACAAGGACGACGGGACGGGCCGGGGCCGTGCCTGATCTCGGCGAGGGACCCTTCGCCTCACGAAGTGGCGGCATGCCGGTCTTCCCCCGCCTCAACCCGCTGCAACAGGCGGCAGAAGCGCCTCGCCATTTCCTGGGTGCTGAATTCGTGCTCGGCCACGCGCGCCGCCGCCACGGACCAGCCGTCATCCACCTCGGTGACGTTCAGCGCTTGCGCGATGGCGCGCGCCAGGGCGACCGGGTTTCCTCTCTCGAAATTCAGGCCGCAACGCGCACGGTGGAACGCCGCGATTTCCGGCATGTGCCGCCAGCGCTCGTCATGTACCACCACCGGCAGGCCATACGCCATGGCATGCAGCAAACTGAGGCCGACCCCGCCGGGATAGACGAACAGCCGGCAGCGATTGGCGATCGCGGCAATGGCGCGCTCGTCGGTCATACCCCCATGCCAGGCAAGACGGCCCGTGAGGCCCAGCCGGGCCGCCTTTTCCTCAAGAGAGGACCGCTCCTCGCCATCGCCGACGATCTCAAGCCGGACATCCGCCAGTTCCGGACGGGCCAACGCATCGAGCAGGGTGCCAAGCTCGGCTTTCTCAGTGAGACGGCCGATGAACAGCAGGGAGCGCGGCCGCTGTCCGGGCACGTAGGGCGCCCGCTCGGCCACTATCGGCCCGACATTGATGCCGTTATTGAGCGCGTCGACCGGCCGACGGTCCCCGCGCCCCAAGCCGTTGCGATACGCCTCGACCTCGTCGTCGGTGTAGAACAGGATGGCGTGGCTGAGCTTCATGAGCAGGAGGCGCAACAGGAAGCGATGCGTGCGGCTGGTGCTGCTCCAATACTGCCCCCACCACACGGTGCGCGCACCGCGCCAGCGCGCCCAGGCCAACATGAGCATGTTCGACACATTGCGCGGCGCGCCCGAGAGGACGACGATGTCGCCCGGTCCGACCGGTGTCGTCAGAACGCCGGGCTGCCAGTCGAGGCCCGGCAGCAGGGCGCGCATGGCCGGCAGCCGCCGCTCCCAGGCAAAACGCTCCTCACGCTGCGTTAACACCCCGAGTTGGGCGGAGGAGTGCCACACCTCGGTCTGACAGGGGAGATCTTCCGCGACCCGCGCGAACAGATCGACGCGGTAGCTCGGCAGCGTCGGCTGAAAGATGATCACACGCGAGGCCTTCATAGGCGCTTTATCTTCCCGGCCCGGCAGAGCGCGCGCCACCGGATGACGAGGGAGCGGGCCGCGTTCACCATGTCTGCCGCTCCAAACGCGGTCGAACTGGCATCGCCGCGCGCGACACCTGGAACGCCCTCTCGCGCGCCTGATCGCCGAAAGACAGAAGCAGGCCGATCGCGCACCACATGAAGGTTGAGCCGTAAAGCGCCCCCGAAAACTGCGCGCCGACCAGATACTGCAGGAACAGCAGCGCCGGCCAGCCATATTGAGGGTAGCGCCGGAACAGGAGGGCAGCGCGGAAACACAGAGCCACCAGCACGCCGATGAACAGCACCGTCACGAAAAAGCCGAGAGCCATGAAAGATTCGACGATGACGTTGTGCGGGTAGCCTTGAGTGGAAGGATCCTCCATTGCCCCGCCGAGCCACGGGTTGGCCCAGAAGACCTCGAAGGCGCTGGCATAGAGGTCGAGCCGCGAAGATTGCTGAGCGTGCTCTTCCAGCGACATGCCGAACAGCCGGCTAAAGGCATTGATGTTGTGTGCTTCCTGCAAATACAGCGACAAGGGCACCACCGCCAGCGCGCCGACGACCAGAAACGCCATCACCGCGAATTTGTAGCGGAAGCTGACAAAGCACAGAAGAAACAGGAAACAGGTCAGGACGGCAAGAACCGGACCGCGCGAGTTGGCCGCCAGCAGCACGTAGGCGCCAATGGCCAGCCCGACCAGCAGGAACAGCCGCCGCGAACCGCGCGCCCAGGGGCGATGGAACAGCAGTGCCCATGCCGACAATATCACCAGCATGGCGCCGAGATGGCCAAGAGCGATAGGGTTCAGGGCCTCCAGCCGCATGCGCCCCGATTCATACTCTATTCCCGCCTCATTGCTCACCGCACCGGTGGCCAAGGACATAGACATGAAGCAGGCGCAGAAGGTGGCGACGTAAAGCCAGCGGAAATAGTCGTCCGCCTGCTCGGGACGACTGGTGCGCATCGCCAGGCCGAGCATGGGCACCAGACAGCCGCCGATGGACCAGACCCAGTAATAGGAAACCTCCCTGCCGAGGAAGAGGGGCTCATAGAGCGTGTCGACATAGAGGCGGACCACATACGCCCCCCCAGAACAGGACCAGCAGCAGAAGCAGCACCGAAGCGCTTCGCCCCCGGCGACTCACGATCCCGCCGACGACCAACAGCAGCGCCAAGCAGAAGTTGAGGGCGCGCATCGCCAGCGACATCGGCGTGTTCGGCAAGCCGGACAGGGTGGCGAACGCCGCCACCAGCGGGTAGCCTGGGAACGACATGATGATGACCGCGAGGTAGATGTAATCGACCTTGGGCCGAGCGCTCAGGCCAAGGGGCGACGCCCGCATCCGATCGTGCGCCAGACCATAACTCACGCCATCGCGCTCCCCATCATCCCGTCATTCGCCCATGGCCATCGGCCGAAGGCCTCTGGCATGGAGGCGTGGCAGAACGGGCAATTCCTGGAAATCATAGCATAGGCGACCGCCGGTGTAGCGCACCGACCACCGTCCGCACGCGCCTGTCAGGCAAATCGCGGCATCAGCTCTTCCCGGACATAGCGCAGGAACGGAGCCGCCTGTGCCTCAATGTTCAGCTCCTCCTGATGATAGCGAAGCGACGCCGCCCGCATCCTCTCAAGGCCGGCGCGATCCGACAGCGACGCCGCCAACTGGTCGGCACCGGCCTCGGGATCCGTCGGGTCGAAGATGAGCGAAATCTCGCGGGGCAGAAACGCCAAGCCGGGATTTCCGGCATAGGCAACCGCCAGCCCGGCCGCAACATATTCGCCAATTTTGTTGGACGCGGTCGACTGGAAGTAGTTGTAGTCATAGTCCTGCTCGGCCATCGGCGCCCAGTGCAGGCCCACATCGTAGCCGCTCAGCGTGTCGAGTAGTTGCGCCTTTCCGACCCGCTCACGTACCGTGTACAGGGGATGTGACAGCAGTGTCCGGGCAATGTCACGGCTCTCATCTTGATGAGGAAAGTACCAGTCGACCGAGATTCCGTGCAAACACAACCGCCCGAGAAAACGCGCCAGCCGCTCGCGGTTCAATCCGAGAACATACCTCGAACTGGTGAACACGATCCGGGCCGCCCCCTGATGTTGCAGGAACTTGGCACCCTCACGGAGGGAGGGCGCGTGCCTCAAAATAAACGACTTCGCCGTCATCTTTGGCCAATCTTCCTGGCGGAAACGGCAGAGAACGTCACAACATTCGATCTGAATACTTATGTCCCCGCTTAATGGCTTAATTATTTTCATATAATTCCTATTTCTTTCATTATCCATTATAAAACTAGCTATAATTACATTTTTGTCAAAAATATTCTTATAAAATATTGACGGCATGAGAAATTCATTTTCTGCAATTATTAGGTTTGGCTGAACATCCTTGAGAAAACCGACGACCTTATCATGCCCAGACCTAAACCACGGAACATTCTTAAGAATACTATCCGGAATCGTGAATTTCAACAACGACAAACTGCCGCCATCAGCTCCATTCAACGTCAACTCAGGTCTTGATATATAGTATGTTTTATTACAAATATTGGACATCTTTATCGCAAGGTCGTAGAAACCTGGATACACATTTGGGTCATGGATTGCTATCATTGCGATTTTCATGTACGATCTTTTCACAAATTGAATATCAATGATACGCGTGGACTAATTTATTGCGGCAAAGCAAGGCGCTAGACATGGAATTTACTCCAGAAGTAAAATCCCGGGCTTCGCCATCATCACAGCCAACGTGGTGCATTCGATCCAGAACATATCGGCCTTTTCCCGCGTCAGCGCATGAATCTCCTCAACCGCCTGCGTAACGCCGGGCCAAGTTGCATAATCATGCCAGATGATGACCCCGCCCCTTTCACCGATCAGGCGGCAGGCCGAGCGGGAATCGGCAATGGCGCAGGCATAGCTGTGACCGGCATCAATGAAGACCACATCCACACTGCCGCGATAAGGCGTGAAGTCGAAGTGCAGGGAATTACCGAGCAGCTGGGTGAAGCGGTTATCATCGCCGCGAAACTCCTCGCCAATCAGATTTCCAACCTTCTTCTGGTCCGGCAAATTTACATCGCCCGGTGGAAGATCAATACTGAAGACCTGAGTCGCCGGGGCATTTCGCAGGACATTAAGTGATGTTCTGCCGTCAAACGTGCCGAACTCGAAAAAGCGCTGTGGGCTCTTTGACAGGACGATTGAAATAATCGATGCGAGTTCGTAGGTTGTTACTTGCCAATTCTCGCTCGTGACATGAGACAGATTGATCTCTATGCTACGCGGCACCACATCGGAAAGCGGGACCTTTCTCAGGCGCGGCTGTCTCTTATAGACACTCATTGCGTGGCACACGTTGGAAAGAACGACACGACCTGCCGCTCCGAACAATGATTGAAAGACGAGCGAGAACCAGGCGGCATTTCCCCAGATGAGCTGTCGGATGAACGGCAATTTGGACATTGATGGGTCTCCGACTCTCTCTCGCTACAGATCAGGACAGGCCAACTGTTCGATCTGCCGCACGAAGCGCTCTTTAACGAAGGAGCGCGCTGCCCGCGTAGCGCCCGCATGGCCGAGCGCGGACCACTCCCAACGTGAGGCTAGGGCACGGCGGAGGCCTTCGGCAATGGTGGCAATCCCGGCATCGGCAAGAACCCAGCCCTCCACGCCGTCGTCAACGAGTTCCAACGGACCGCCGAGGCCGTGCACAAGCACCGGCTTGCCGCAGGCCATCGCCTCGATGATGGTCAGACCGAACGGTTCGGGATCGACCCGCACATTGGCGATGATGTCGCTGGCGGCGAAGAAGGGGCGGAGATCGGTCTGCGGCCCGGCGAGATGTACGCGGCCGGTCAGGCCAAGTTCACGGGTCCGGCGCCGGAGATGATCGGCATAGTCGCCTTCCACCGGCCCTCCGCAGAGCAGCACGTGAAAAGGAGTCCCGCTCCGGGCGAGCGCCTCGACCAGCCTGTCCTGGCCCTTGGAGGGTGTCATCCGCGCGAACAGCCCGATGACGGGCGCGTCCATCGGAATGCCGAAGGCCTCGCGCACCGGTCGCGGATCGCCACCGGGGGCAAAGTAGGTCGTGTCGACGCCCAGATGAACCACATGGCGCTCATGCCGGCCCGACCCGAACGTCGAGTCAGTGAAGCGGGAATTGGCGACGGGAACCATGCCGAGCCGGAAGACCGTGCGGTAGATTCGCCGGTTGAGGTTGAGCGGCACATTGTCGCCGATGGCATTGGGCACCAGCCACAAGGCCCGCAGCTTCGCCCGGCGCGCCACCAGCGCCGCGAGCAGCGTTTCCGGCGGCGTCTGGACGATCACCGTGCCGACCCCGCGCTGCCTCGCCAGCCGGGTGAGCCAGCCCAGATGCGACACTTGCCGGCCGACACGGCGCGCCATCGACGCCAGCTTGTTCCACCGGCCGGACGCCACCGGAACCACCGAAGCGGATGTCGGCGCCGATACCACGGCGACATCAGGATAGGCGGCCTGCCAGGCCTGCGCATGAGCGCTGTCGAGCACCGCCAGGATGACCTTCCAGCCGCGCGCCGCGAAGCCGCGCAGCACGTCGTCCCACACCTGCCCCACGCCATAGTGCTGGGGGGCGCCCACAACGATGCAGAGCAGGACGCGGGCCGTCGCAGGACGGGCCGCGGCGCCAGCACTCACGCCACCTTCTCCTGCACAAAGGCGCGCCCGCCTTCCAGCCTCACCACCATGTCGCAGCCTTCCAGCGTCGATAGCCGGTGCGCGATGATGAGGATGGTGAGTTCCCGGTCCAGTCGCTCGATAGCCCGCATCACCGCCGCTTCGGTCTCGTTGTCGAGCGCGCTGGTGGCTTCGTCGAACACCAGCACCGAGGCCTGCTTGTAGAGCGCGCGCGCGATGCCGATGCGCTGGCGCTGGCCGCCGGAGAGCTGGATGCCGCGCTCGCCCACCCGCGTCTCGTAGCCCTTGGGCAGCGCCTCGATGACATCCGTCAGTTCCGCCTGCTCGGCGGCGCGGCGCACCCGCTCCGGATCGATATCGGCGGGGCGCACACCGAAGGCGATGTTCTCCGAGATACTGGCATCCGACAGGAAGATCGCCTGCGGAACATGGGCGATGTGGCGCTGCCAGGCGTGACGGTTGGCGGCGGTGAGGAGCACGTCGTCCACCCGTATCGCGCCCTGGGTCGGCTCCAGCAGGCCGATGATGATATCCATCAACGTCGACTTGCCACTGCCGGTCTTGCCGGCGATACCGACCCGCGCGCCGCGCGGGATGGTGAGATTGACATCGACCAGCGCCGGGCGCCCGCCCTCATTGTAGCAGTAGCCGACATGCTCGATGGCGAGCTTGTTGCGGAAAGCCAGCGAGACGGCCGTCGAGGGCGCCGGCGGCACGGGCCGCTGCAGCAGCGCCGTCAGGTCGTACAGCGCCTGGCGGTTGCCCGTCGTGGTAGCCCAGCCCGAATAGATCTGCTGCAGCAACGGCAACAGGCGCTGCGCGCCGAGCGCCAGCGCCCCCAGCGTCGGCAGCACCTGCGTAAGGCCGCCGGCGCCGAGCGAGGCCACGCACGCCACAATGGCAACGACGACGATGCCAAGCGCCTCCACCACGTAGCGGGGCCCGAAGGCCGCAAGCGCGGTCGTTTCCCGCGCGTTGCGTATGTCGGCCTCCGCCCGGTCATAGGCCTCAACGAACACCGATTGCGAGCGATCGAGCAGGATGTCGCGAATGCCGCCGATGCCTTCCTGCATCACCTTCACCCGCACATTCTGCGCGCGGGCCACGATGTGGCTGTTGCGTTGGAGCTGCGCGCGGCTGACGATCGACGTCGCGACGTAGATGCCTGTCAGCGCCACGCCGGACACAACAGCTATCATTGGGTCGATCCACACCAGCCCCACCACGATGAACAGGGCGAGGATCGCCCCGACCAGCGCCTGCATGGCCGGCAGCAGGATTTCGCCGGTCACCTGCTGCGCCTTGTTCACCGCCGCCAGGAGTTCGCTGGAATTCTGCCGGGTGTGGTGGATGTAATCCTGATGCAGCGTGAGGAAGAACAGCCGCGATCCCAGCTCATAGGAGACATCGTAGACGAAGCCCATCGTCCGCTTGAGAAGCTGCAACCGGATCAACGCCGCGAACAGCACGCAGAGGCAGAAGAACACGGTCACCACAGCGGCCCAGCCTCGCGGCGTGTCCGCCCCGACCCAGGACAGGAATTGCGCCAGCCGCGGGAACCGCCCGATCGAAGCGGGCTCGGCAATGATGGAGAGGAAGACGACGACGGCCCCGAGATTGAAAATCTCGGCGAAAGCGCCGACCAGCATGAGAATGAGCAGCGGCATCGCCGCGCGGCGCCGGGCCGGGCTCAGCTCGCTGAAAAGCGCGCGGCCTGCCTGCAGCACGGTCCTGTCCGGTGTCGATCCTGTCACGCCTCACTCACCGCTTCATCACCACGAGAAACCTGTTGCCCGTTCTTTCCGCTGCCGTGGGTGGGCCGGCCGGGCCTTGGCGTGGCGCCCTGAAGCCTCTTTTGCCACTGACGCGGGCTCTGCGACACCCGCCGAAGGTTGGCGCCGCGCAGCCTGCAGGCAAGTGCCCGGCGCGCCCTTCTGACACGTCGCTTATTATCAGGCAATCGCGCCCGCCGCCGTCGAAGATGGCCGTGAATCGCGGCTTTTCTCTCACCTTCGCGGCCACTCTGCATTGGGCTACCGTTCCATGCCGCCACGCCCTGACTTTCTGATACGCCGCGTCTTCTGATAGGGGTGGCGGAGCGGATCTTTCAAAGAGGGGACGACGACGGGCATGGATCGCCGAATCAGCATGAGCCTTCCTTTCCGAGCCCTCCGGTTCGCGCAGAGGTATCGCCATAAAGCCCGCCTGCACGCCGCCTATGTCAAGAGGAATACGAGCGCCAGGGGCAGGGCTGGAAGATCGATTGGAACTGGAAGGCCACCCACTATAACCGCGTCGCCCTTCTCAACGTGCTCGCCGCCCGCAAGCCGGACAGCGCTTACCTGGAAATCGGCTGCTTCAAGAACGACCTGTTCGATTCCATACCCTTGGCGGTCAAGGTCGGTGTCGACCCCGTCCAGGGTGGTACGGTGCGTGCGACCTCGGATGCGTTCTTCGCCACCAACACCCAGAAATTCGACCTGATCTTCATCGACGGCCTGCACACCTACGACCAGGTTCATCGCGATGTCGCCAACGCCCTCAAGGCGATCAAGCCCGGCGGCTGGATCGCCATGCACGACATGCTGCCCAGTAATGTCATGGAACAGCACGAGCCCTATTCGGAGATCACCGCCTGGGTCGGCCAGGGCTGGAAGGTGGCTTTCGAGCTGCTGCAGACCGAGGGGGTCGACTTCAAGATCGTGAAGATCGACCACGGGGTCGGCGTGATCCGGGTGCTGGAGCCGGGCAGCGCGCTCGCCGATTTCAGCGGCACGCTGGGCGGGCCCCAGTTCCCCTATTTCTACGAGAACTACACGCGCCTGCCCCTGGCAACATGGGACGAGGCCTTGCCCTGGCTGCGCACCGCCTGAGTTTCCGCCGGCTCAGGCGGCACCGGAGAGGCCGGCGCCTTCCTTCGGCGTCGGCTGCGACGGCATCCTCAGCCAGCGCAGATCGCCGATCGCTTCCGCCGGCTCATAGCCGGTGGGAGCTTCGCGCAGAAGGTCGCGCAGCGTCGGCAGGTCGTGGGCGTCACATGCGGCGGCCAGCCGCTGCAGCAGCGCGTCGAGCGCCGGCCAGTCCATCGCGACCTCGGTCGCCGTCATGATGCGGGGATGCTCTGTGGGATGGGCGTCGCTGCCAACGAGCAGTTCCTCGAACAGTTTCTCCCCCGGCCTCAGCTCGGTGAACCGGATTTCGATATCGCCCTTTGCCGGAACGACGCCCGCCCCTCCCGCACGCGCCACAACCGGGTTGAGACCGATCAGCCGCACCATGCGCGTGGCGAGATCGACGATCCGCACCGGCTCGCCCATGTCGAGGATGAACACATCGCCGCCCCGTGCCATGGCGCCGGCCTGAATGACCAGCTGCGCCGCTTCCGGTATGGCCATGAAATAGCGGGTGATGTCCGGATGCGTGACCGTTACGGGCCCGCCGGCCTCGATCTGCTTGCGAAAGAGCGGGATGACCGAGCCTGACGAACCGACCACATTGCCGAAGCGGACAATAGAGAAGACCGTCTCGCCCGGCAGCCCGCTCAAGGCCTGGCAGATCAGCTCGGCGATGCGCTTGGAGGCGCCCATGACGTTGGTCGGCCGCACCGCCTTGTCGGTCGAGACCAGGACAAACGCCCTCACCCCTGCGGTTCGCGCCGCCTCCGCCAAGGCGAGCGTGCCGAAGACATTGTTGCGCAGCCCCTCCACGGGGTTCCGCTCCACCAGCGGGACGTGCTTGTAGGCGGCGGCATGGAAGATGGTGTCGACGGCAAAATCGCGCAGCGCGCCGTCCAGGCGCGGCCGGTCGAGCACGGAGCCAAGCAAGGGCACGACCACCGTCTCCGGTGATTCCGCCGCGGCAAGGCCCCGCAGCTCCTCATCGATGCCATAGAGCCCGAACTCCGACAGATCGAGCAGCACCAGCCGCGCCGGGCGCTGACTCAGAATCTGCCGGCACAGCTCGCTGCCGATCGAGCCCCCCGCGCCCGTCACCATCACCGTCTTGCCCCGGATATTGGCGTCGAGCAGGTCCTGGCGCGGCGGCACCAGGTCGCGGCCGAGCAGGTCCTCGATCGCGACCTCGCGGATTTCGCTGAGTTCCGCCCGGCCCGAGACGATGTCGGAAAGCCCGGGAACGGTCTGGACGCGCAGACCCAGCGGTTCCAGCCGCTCCAATATATCGCGGCGCTGGCGCCGCGTGGCGCTGGGAATCGCCAGCAGCACGCATTCGACACCGTGTTCCGCCACCAGGCTCGGCAGGCGCGCCGGCGAATAGACCCGTAGGCCGCCAATGTCGCGGCCCTGCAGCTCCGACGCATCGTCGACAAAGGCGACGGGCGCGTAATCGCCGCCATGTTCCAGGGTGGCGAAAAGCTGGCGACCGGCGCTGCCGGCCCCGAAAATGATCACCCGCGCCTTCAGCCGCGCCAGGCGCTGGCGGTACAGTGCGCGCAGGCCGAAGCGCGCCCCGCCCAAGAGCCCCATTGCCAGAAGCCAATAGATGGCGGGCACCGAACGCGGCAGGAACAGGCCGAAGCTCTTGGCCGCCAGCAGCAGCAGCACCCCCGAGACGGCAAGGCCGAAGGCGAGCACCTGCACCGTGCGCCCGGCGACATGGCGCACCACGGCCCGGTAAAGGCCCATCAGGTGAAACAATAGCAAGGTGCAGGGCAGGACGAGCGCAAAGGCCAGCCAGCTCGACGGCGCCAGAGCCGGCGAAAACCCGTCGAGACGCAGCGCCATGGCCAGCCCGAAGCTGAACGCCAGCAGCCCCGCATCCACCAGCATCAGCACGGCCCGCTTCCGCGACCGGCTCAGACCGATGAGATAGTTGAGAAAGCGTCCTGTCATCGCCTTCCCTTTCCATCGTGTCCCTCGCGGCGAAAGGAGGGGCGAGGATATCCGCCCTGCGGCCCCACGCCTTCAATTGCGCTCATTGCCGCCAAAAGTTCACTCTCTTCCGCCTGCACGTCCGACACACCGTCACATGACGCCAGAACATTTAACAATCCCCACCGGCCGGGCGGGATCGGCTCGCATGTCTCCGCGCCCGCCGCTCGGCCCGAAGACCAGCCGCGTCGTGCAGGGCGCACTCAAGAGCGCCATAGACCTGTTCGGGCGAATAATGGGCCTCGAAGTAGCGGCGGCCATTGTCCGCATAGGCGGCCCGCGCTTCGGGGTCGGTATCCATCATCCGTGTGATGGCATCGGCAAGGGCTTCGGGCCGACCCGCCGGAACGGCGAGCCCGGCCTCGGCCTCCTCGATTATTCGCGCCCCCTCTCCCGAAAGCGAGGCCAGAATGGGTTTGCCGCAGGCCATGTAGCACTGGACCTTGTAGGGGACAGTCAGGCTGAAGATCGGAATGTCCTTCAGGCTCACCAGCATCGCATCCGCATGGGCGAATAGCTTCGGCATCTCGGTCTCTGGAAAGCGCCCGAGGAAGTGGAAGCGATCCTTCAGACCGCGCTCGGCGATGAGCTTCTGCGCGCGCGCCTGATCCCGGCCGCTGCCCACGATCACCCAGCGCAGATCGTAGCGCGCGCGCAGCAGGCCGGCGGCAGCGATCAGCGTATCGAAGTCCTGGCTCTCGCCGATGTTTCCCGCGAACATCAGGCGGAACCCATCCTGCGGAACGATCCCCGCATATTCCGGCGCGTCCTGCGGTGCCATCGGGACGTAAGAGTCGGGTGCGGTATTGGGCAGGAGCCGTATACGCTCCTCCGGAACGCCGAAGCGCGCGATCATGCTGTGAAACGCCGCGCTCTGGATCATGACGATATCGGCCCGGCGGTAGAGCCAGCCGCAGAGCGCATTGAGAAGACCCACCACCGCCCGGTTATGGATGCCGAGCGTATAGGTGACGCTCTCCGGCCAGATGTCCTGAACCCAGTAGACGCAGGGCGTGCCGGTCCGCCAGCGCAGAAAAAGGCCGGCGAAAGCCTGCAGCAAGGGCGAGGGCATCGAGACGAAGGACACATCCGCCGCTGGCGCGAGCCGTCTGGACAATGTCCAGCTCGCCGCCACGGGAAAGGCGAGAAAGTTCAGTAGAAGCGCTGCCGCCGTCTTTCCGCGAGGGAAGGTATAGACTCGACTGATGCGCATGCCCTCCCAGTTTTCCTCGCGGCGCAAGGCATTTGAGTACCCCTCGAAAAAAACACCGGCAGGATAGTTTGGCACGCAGGTAAAAACGTGAACCTGATGACCGCGCGCGACAAGATCGCGAGCGATCGCCGTATTTGAGAACTGCTCAGGGAAAAAATACTGGGATATGAAAGCTATTCTCATAAGGATGCGAGACTTCGCATATTTACCGCCCTCAGGCCAGAATAATGAGAAACATGACGCGCGAAAATGAGAAAGTCAGGCTTGCGGTCACGGGGGCCACAGGCTTTATCGCGCGCGGCCTGCTCGCAGAGGCGCCCGGCACCCACTTGGAATACCGTGCCGTCTCCCGGCATTCGCGCCCCGCCTGGCTGCCGCCCGCGACCGACTGGACCCGCATTCCTTCCTACAGCGACCCGGCGGCGCTCGAAGGCGCCTTCTCGGGCTCGGATTTCGTTCTGCATCTTGCCGATGACCCTTCGCGCCTCGCCGCGCGTGATCCGCAAGCCGGCCTGCGCAATGCGGACGCCATCATTGCCGCCGCCCGTGAAACAGGCATGAAGGGCATCATCCTCGCCAGCAGTGTGTATGCGCGCGAGGGCCGGGGTGCGTATGGTGCGGCCAAGCGGGCACTCGAAGAGCGGTTTATGGCCGCCGGCGACCTGAAGACCGTGATCCTGCGCTTGCCACCGGTCTATGGCCCCGGTTGCAGGGGCGGCTTCGCGGCGCTGGCGCGTCTTTCGCAAAAGCCGATTCCGCTCCCTGTGGGTGCGGCGCGGGCACCCCGCGCTTACCTTTCTCGCACCAACCTCGCCTCGCTGGTCCGCACCATCGCCTTGGCGGGGTCCGAGCGCTGGGCTGCCGCTGCGGGTCGGGTCTTCGAACCCTGGGATGGACAAGCGATCTCGACGCGTGAGCTGGCCATTATGATGGGAGCCCAGCGCGGACGCGCGCCACTGCTGCTTCCCGTGCCGCCCAACTTCCTGCGAGCCATCGGCTCTGCCACCGGCCGGCGCGATCTGGTGGGGGGGATCGTCGACGGGCTGGAGATGGCTCCCGTGCAGGAACTCACGACCGCCTTCGGCTGGCGCCCCGTCGAGCAGATGCCGCAAAGCCTCGCCTTTCTCGGCGAGGACATCAGCAACGCATAGCCGCGTCGCCACGGCCGCCGCCCCTTGCGGTTTTGACGAGATAGCCGAGATCCGACGCCAGCGCGATCTCCGTAAGATAAACCGCATCCGCTTGCGCCAGCTCCACCGGCGTCGACATGTCGATACCGGCGATCTGCGCCGGGCCGGTAATGCCCGGCCGCACCCCATAAACGCCACGCCGGGCGCGCTCGGAAATCAGCAACTCCTGGCTCGGCAGACAGGGGCGCGGCCCGACAAAGCTCATATCGCCCCGCAACACATTCACCAGTTGCGGCAGTTCGTCGAGTTTGGTCCTGCGCAGGAGGGCGCCGAGGCGGGTGATCGCCGCCGGCGGCACTTCGTGGCTGGGGTGGTTGCCCGTATTGGTCGTCATGGTTCGCAGCTTGTAGAGCACGAACGGACGGCGATTTCGCCCTACCCGTGTTTGCCGGAACAGACCCGGACCCGGGCTTTCCAGCCGAATCGCCACCACGCAGCCAAGACAGACGAGGCCCGCCGGCACGATCAGCGCCAGCGCCAGCGCCACATCGAGCAGGCGCTTGCCCCCCTTGGCGTAGAAATCAGACATGCGCGACAACCCTTTGGCAGCGCGAAGGCACCCGGAAGGGGGCCCCGGCACGGCGGGCCGAGGGAAGCCGCGCACGAGCCGGTGCTGCAAAGCTGGAAGGCGCGGCCCGCGTGATCATGTCCGTGCTCCCGCGCCGGGGGGCCGCATTGGCCGGCGCGCCGGCGCGGCGCGCGTGGGGACGGCGGGAGTGGTGGGCGCGCGCGCCTGCCGCCGCGTGACCCGCGCCAGCGCCTCGGCCGGCGTCATCAGCGCGCAGCAGGCGGCGAAATAGGCGAGCATGGTGGCGGTGCGCAGGGGATAATCGACGAAGGAATGCAGCAGCAGCAGTAGCACCGCCAGCGAGGCGCATTGCTGCAGCACCAGGAGCCGCGTCGCTCCCGTCTCCTCCGGGGCAATCCACAGCCGGTACACGCGCGCGCCGAACCAGACGAGGAACAGCGCCACCAGCACCCCGCCGGCAAGGCCGGTTTCGAGGAAGAACTCCACCCAGTCGTCATGGGCGCGGTTGACATATTGCGGGGCGAGCGTCGCCGCGCCTTCATAGACCGGGAACACGGCGGTGAAGGTGCCAAGCCCGGTGCCGAAGGGCAGAGCTTCCAGCGCGGCCTGCAGCGTCGTCTCATTGAGGGTCGCGCGCATCTGGTCGACAAGGCCGCCGCCGAAACGGCCGAGAAAGCGGTCGGCGCCGAGCTGGCCGACCAGCAACACTAGCCCCACCAGCAGCGCGAGCACGAGGCTGCGCACCCGCCGGGGAGCGGCGGCGCGCCCGCGCAGCACGGCGAGGATCAGCGGCGCCATCACCACCACGCCGGCCAGCCCCAGCAGCAGCAGCAGGATGCCGGCGCGCGAGCGGGCGAGCGCGATGCCGGCCATGATCAGCAGGCCAAGACAGAACGCGCCCGCGAGCCAGATCATCTTCGGCGTGCTCGCGCCACGATGCCCCAGGACACCGCCACCACGACCAACCAGCCAGGCGACGCCGATGAGGAAGGTCACATAGAGCTGCGCGGCAAAATGGTTGCGGTTGGCGAAGAAGCCCACCGATTCCGAGCGATTGCTGATCTCGAAGAAGCGCAGCGCGCTGGCCGGCCCCTGCATCACCTGCAGAATGCCGAGGAACAGCGCCAGGAAGCCGAAGACCAACGCCCAGCCGGCAAAGCGCAGGCGGCGCTCCTCGTCGAGCAGGGCGACCAGAAGAAACAGCGCCAGCGGCGGCAGCACGGCGGGGAGCGCGGCGAGACTTGCCGCCGGATCGACGGAGGAACTACCCGTCCACGCGACGCCCTCCAGCCCCTGCCCGCCGGCGGCGACAAGGCGGGTGGAGATGCCGCCCCAGCCCGGCGCGCCGAACAGCGGAAAGAACTGCGCCAGCGCGATGAGTACGCCGACCACCGCGATCGCGGTGCCGCAGGCGAGACCGAGGCTGAGCCGCGGGCGGCCGGGGGGGACGGTCAGCCGATCAAGCCAGAGCCACGCCGCCAGGGCGAGGAAGGGGAGGGAAAAGAACTGCAGCAACACATCGGCGAGGTAGCCCGCGCGCGTGGCCCCGCCGAGCACGATAGTCGCGAACAGCAGGAGGACCGACGCACCATACGCCACCCCCCCGTCGCCATGTGGCTTCAGAAACAGGGCCAATTGCCTCTTTCACGCGCCTCGTTCGTCACCCCGATCACGGGCTGACCGGGAAGATGATCCCATTCTTGCTGTCATTGTTGGAGAGGGCAATGGCTGCCGCGATGCCGCCGCCGACCGCGACGGTGCCGATCACCAGCCCGGTGGAATCGTCCAGCACCACGCCACAGCCGGGGACGCGCAGGGTCTCGGTCGTGGAAGACGGCACGGTTACGGTGCGCTCATTGCCGAAATCGATCACAGCGCTGCCGGTACCCTGCACCGCCACCTTGTCGCCGCCCTTCAGCGAAGCGCCGACGACGCCCGGGGCAAAGCCCTGGCCCTTGTCGACCAGCACCGTACCCACCGCCTCGGCCAGCGTGCCCGTGGTCTGGCAGGCATCCGCCGCCGCCGAACCGATCATGCCGAGCGAGACGAGTCCCGCCACCGACGCATACGCCACACAACGCCTCATTTGCCCCACCTTACGAAACGTAACCCCTGGCACGCCAACCTTGCGAAATGTTACTGGCTTTGCTCCCTGAAATCAAAACCGCTGGGATGACGTGGTTTCCAGATTGTCTCTTATCGCTCTTCTGCGCGCGAGGAATGCCGAGATTCCCCTACACAACCATGATCTTCGCCCCAGCTTCGCCGTTGCCGCCCCCTGTGGGCAAGAGCGCCGCCTTCACGGCGTCGCGTATCTGCAATGGCGGGCCGGGCGCCCGCGCTTCTTGCTGAACCCCCTCCCCCGCCCTATCTGCACACCTGTGACACGGCGGCGCCGGCCCCCTATCTGCACACCTGTGACACGGCGGCGCCGGCCCTTGGCATGGCGTGCGGGGTGCGGCCGATTGACCGCCCGCAAGGACGCTCCCGCTGGCCGCATGCACAGATGGGCCCCATGATCGATCTGCACAATCATATTCTGCCCGGCATCGACGACGGCGCGGCCGATTACGCCGTCTCGCTTGAAATGGCGCGGTTGCATGTCGCCCAAGGGGTGGAGATCGTCGCCTGCACCCCGCACATCCTGCCAGGCGTCTATCACAATGAAGGCCCCAAGATCCGCCAGGCGGTGGACGATCTCCAGCGCGTGCTCGACGAGGCGGGTGTGCCGCTCATCCTCATTCCCGGCGCCGACAACCACATCGTGCCGGATTTCGCCGACGAGATCGGCCGCGGGCGGCTGCTGACGCTCGGAGACACCCGTTATGTGCTGGTGGAGCCGCCGCACAATGTCGCCCCCGCGCGGCTGGACGACTTGGTCTTTACCATTCTTTTGGCGAATTATGTGCCTATCGTGACCCACCCGGAGCGGTTGAAGTGGATCGAGGAGAAGTACGATCTGATCGAACGCATGGCCGCGCGCGGTGTGTGGATGCAGATTACCTCCGGTTCGCTCACCGGCCGTTTCGGGCGTCGGCCCAAATACTGGGCGGAGAAGATGGTCAGCGAGGGAAAGGCGCATATCCTCGCCAGCGACGCGCATGATACGGTGAAGCGCCCGCCGGACCTTGCGGAAGGCCGTCGGGCGGCCGAAGTGCTGGTGGGATCGGCGGAAGCCACGCGCCTGGCGGTGCAATGCCCGCGCGATATCGTTTTGGACAGGGCGCCGGCCGAGTGTGCGTCGACGGGGATGGGGTTCAATGAGGCTGGGCGGAACGAGAGCGACGATTTCCGCACGCATCGCGGCGCTGATGGTGGCGGCGGTCTTCTTGGCCGGCTGCGTCGCCTCGTCGGGCGATAATCCTGCGCCCTCCGCCTCGACGGCAAGCTACACGGACTCGGATGGGCCGCCGGCCGCGGCCCGCAGCAGCGCTGCCGCGACCCGCACGGCGGCGACGCCGGCGGCGGCGAGCACCCCGGTGGCCGCGCAGCCGGTGAGCCTCCCGGCGGGCGAGGCGGCAGCGGTGAGTGCCATGACCGCCGTCAGCACGCCCGGCTCGGACGGCTACCGCGTCGGCCCGCTCGACGTGCTGAACATAACGGTATTCAAGGTCGACGACCTGACCAAGACGGTGCAGGTGTCGGAAAGCGGCAGCTTCGCCTTCCCGCTGGTGGGCGATATCCCGGCGGCCGGCCGCACGGTGAGCGAGATCGAGAAGGACCTCGCCGCCAAGCTCGGCGGCAATTACCTGCGCAACCCGCAGGTGACGGTGCTGGTGAAGGAATATAACAGCCACCGCATCACCGTGGACGGTGCCGTGAACAAGCCGGGCGTGTTCCCGATGCAGGGGCCGATGTCGCTGCTGCAGTCCATCGCCATGGCCGGCGGCATGCAGGAAGTGGCGGAAGGCACCATCCTGGTGTTCCGCCGAGTGGACGGCAAGACGGCGGTGGCCAAGTTCAGCGTCGCCGATCTACGCTCGCAGAAGGCCAGCGACCCGGACCTTCAGGCGGGTGACATCGTGACGGTGCCGAGTTCCGACCTCAAGATCGGCATGCGGTACATTTTCCAGTCCGTGCCGCTTTTCAACGCCTTCATGCTATTGTAGCCCAACCAGAGCGAGCAGCGGATGCGCCTCAAGGGAAGCATAAACGGATGATGGGCGAGGGGGCGGAGAGCGGACGGCCGGGCAGCGATCGCAACCTTCCGGTTGTACAGGAGAGCCGGAATCTCCCCGCGTCGCGCGACAGTTACGGCTATGGCTACGGCGCCGCCGCCTATGTCGGGCCGGAAACGCACCACGAATCCGAACTCGCCGCCGCGCTGCACTATGTGATCGGCATTGCGCTGAAATGGCGGACGCTGATCCTCAGCAGCGCTGGCGCCCTCGGCGTCATCGCGCTGGTCTACAGCTTCCTCGCCACCCCGCTCTACACGGCGAATGTCCGCATCCAGATCGATAGCGAGGCGAGCAAGATCGTCGACGGTGGCACGATCTCGCCCACCGAGCGCGGCGGCGCCGAGTTCCAGAAGACGCAATATGAAATCCTGAAAAGCCGCGCCATGTCAGAGCGCGTGGTGGCGGCGCTGGGCCTCGATCAGAACGCGGATTTCACCGCCTCCTCCCCCGGACTGATCGGCAGCCTGTTCGGCCTGTTCTCCGGCTCGTCCGAGGAATCCAATTCGGCGGCGGAGCAGGAGCGCAATCACCGCCGCGCCGTGGGCCGGGTGAAGGGCGATGTCGATATTCGCCCGGTGACCGCGTCGCGACTGGTCGACATCAAATACACTGACGAATCGCCGACCCGGGCGGCCTCGATCGCCAATGCCTATGCCGACGCCTATATCGCCTCCAATCTCGACAAGCGGTTCGAGGCCAGCTCCTATGCCAAGGTGTTCCTCGAAGACCAGATCAAGCAGCTGAAGCTGCGGCTTGAGGAATCCGAGCGGGCGGTGATCGCCTTCTCGGAAAGCGAGAACATGGTCCAGACCAATGACAAGGTCTCGATCGCCGAGAGCAATCTCGCCGCCGCCAATGCCGCGCTCGGCCAGCTCATCTCCACCCGCATTCGCGACGAGGAAAACTGGAAGCAGGTGGACGCCGCCACGGGCATCAACCTGCCGCAGCTCTTGACCAACAACGTCATCGACGGGCTGCGCACCCAGCGCAACGAGCTCCGGCGGCAGTATGAGCAGGGACTTGAGACCTTCAAGCCCGGCTATCCCGCCATGGTCGAGATTTCCAACAAGATTGCCGAGATCGACCGCCAGCTCGCCGCCGAAGTCGCGGCCATCCGCAGCTCGCTGAAAGCCGCCTACGAGTCCTCGTCCAATCAGGAAGCGCAGATGCGCCAGCGGATCGATCAGCTGCGCGCCGAGGTGCTGGATCTGCAGAAGAAGAGCGTGCGCTACGGCATTCTCCAGCGCGAGGTCGATTCCAGCCGCAACCTCTATAACGACCTGCTGCAGCGCTATAAGGAAGTCGATGTCGCCAGCGGCGTCGGCACCAACAACGTCTTCATCGTCGACCGCGCCCTGCCGCCGGGTGGCCCCTCGCACCCGCGCACGATGCTGCTGCTGGCCGGCGGGCTGATGCTCGGGCTGATCGGCGGTTTCGGCGCGGCCTGCCTGATCGAACTGCTGGATGACCGCATCCGCACGCCGGAGGACGCGGAGAAGGCCACCGGCCTGCCGATCCTCGGCATCGTGCCACGCGCCGAGTTCCCCAATGGCATCGTCGCCGAACTGAGCGATCCACGCTCGGCCATCGCCGAGGCCTATCGCTCGCTGGCGACCTCGCTGCAATTCGCCACCGAGAGCGGGCTGCCGCGCACGCTGGTGGTGACCAGCGCCGGCGCCTCCGAGGGCAAGTCGAGCACCGCCATCGCGCTCGCCCGCCACTACGCCATCACCGGCAAGCGCGTGCTGCTGATCGACGCCGATCTGCGCCGCCCCTCTGTGCACAGCAAGCTCGGCTATGACAATTCGGTGGGGCTGAGCAATTGCCTCACCGGCATGTCGACCCTGCACGATGTGGTGCAGGCGACCGATCTCGACACGCTCGATTTCCTCGCCTCCGGCCCGCTGCCGCCCAATGCGGCGGAAATCCTCGGCGGCACCCATGTGTTCTCGCTGATCTCGGTCGGGCTGGAGATTTACGACCTGCTGATCTTCGACAGCCCGCCCATGCTCAGCATCGCCGACGCCCAGCTGCTCGGCGCCGCCGCGCAGGCCACCATCTTCGTCACCGGCTCCGGAGACGGGCGCCGTGCCATCGCCCGCAACGCGCTGCGCCGGCTGCAGATCGCCCGCGCCGCCACCATCGGCGTCGTGCTGACCAAGTTCGACACCCGCAGCGCCCATTACGGCTATGGCTACGGTTATGGCTACGGCTATGGCTACGAATATGGGCAGGGCACCGACACCGGCAGCCCGAGCGGCGCGCGCGGGCTCGACAGCGTGAAGGCGCTGCTGCCGAAATTCGGCCGCCGCGACGCCAAGACCGACCATTCCGAAGCGGCCTGACCATGGCGGAGCCCGACGCGCTCGACGCCGCGCTCGCTTTGTTCAAGGACCCGGTCAGGGTCCGCAGCCTGCCCGGCCGGCCGCTGCCGCCGGATGTCGGCCGGCTGCTCGCCATCGCCGTCGGCGAGGAAGAGGCGCTTGCCACCGCCAGCCGCCGCAGCGGCTTCACCCGGCAACCCTTGCAGGAGGCCGCCGGCTTCTTCATCGAACAGGCGCTGCTTTGCCGCGACGCCGACAGCTACCGCGTGCTCGGTGGCGGGCCGCAGTCCACCCATGAGGAGCTGCGGCACAACATGGCGCTGCTGATGCGCTGGCTGCATCCCGACCTGCAGGCGCAGCGCAACGGGCCGCTCGACCGGGAAGTGTTCGCCGCCCGCGTCTCCCGCGCCTGGGAGGACCTGAAGACGCCGGAGCGGCGCGAGGCCTATGAGCTGCGCCGCCCGCCCGCGCCGAGCGCCGGCACACGTGCCGGAGCGAGCCGCGCCTCTGCGTCGACCGGCGCCCGCACCAATGGTGCCGTGCCGGGAGGTGGCAAGCCGGGCGCCGCGAGGCCCAATGCGGCCAAGGGGCCTTCCGGCAAGACACGGTCGCCGAAGGCCGGGCCGCGCGCGCCGAATGGCGGCGGGCCGGGCACGAACGGCTCTCGTTCTGGCGGCGCCGGCGCAGGGAGCGGCCTTTCGCGGCGGCCGCTGCCGCTCAGCGTCCACCGGCTTGAGGAACCCTCGCTGTGGATACGGCTCTGGGGTCTTCTCTGGGGCCGCCGATGAGCACGCCGAAACACCGGCGCCGGCCCTCGCCGCGCCCACGATCCTCCGGGCTACGCTTTTCCTGGCTTCGCTTTTCATGGCCTCGCTTTGGCTGGCTGCGGAATGCGCGCCTCGCCCTGGCGGTGCATCCCGTGCGCAGCGCGGCGCTCGCCGCCGGCCTGGTGGCTCTCGCCGTGCTCATCGCCACCACCTCGCTGCCCATGGCACTGGCCGAGCGCCACCCGCAGCTGGCGCTGTGGCTCTATCCCGACCATCCGCAGGCGCTGCTGACACTGGCGCGGGAGGAACGCGTCCGGCTCGCTGCCGCCACGACGCGGGCGCACGAAGAAGCCGCCGCCCAGCAAGCGGCGGCGCAGGCGGAGCAGCAGGGCAAGATCGCCCAGGAGAACCCTGATCGCGACGGCGAAGCCGCCCCCGTGGATGAGGCCCCCCCGGCCGAGGACGCGCTGGCGCAGGCGGAGCGGGAGCACGCCGCCTCTCTCGCCGCACCGGCCACCAATGCCGCCGCGGACGCACCGGACGACGCTGCGGCCCCGGCTATACCGCCCGCCGCGGCGGAACTGCCCGCCATCCGCGCCGGCCTGCGCGACATCGCCGCCCGCATCGCCGCCGCCGCGCCGCTGGAGCCCTCGGCCCACCGCCTGCTCGGCGACACCACCGACGACCTCAATGCCAGCCGCCAGGCGATGCTGGACGCCGTCGCCCGCTCGCGCCGCGAGACCGTGGCCGCCTTCTGGCTGATGCACCAGGATTACGAGCGCAAGGACTATCAAGGCGTGGTGGCGCTGGCGGCGGTGCTGCTGCAAACACGGCCGGCACTCAACGAATACACGCTCAGCTATCTCAATTCGCTGGCGCTGGAGCCGGAGGGGCGCGCGGCGCTGGTCGCGGCGCTGGTGCGCGATCCCGGCTGGCGCCCGCTGTTCCTGCGCAGCATGGGGGCCAAGCTGGCCGCCTCGGACGCGCCGCTGGCGCTGATCCAGGCACTGAAGGAGGCCGGCAGCCCACCGAGCGAGGCCGAGCTGATCCCGCTGCTGCGGGCGCGGATGGCGGCGGAAAAGCGGGCCGAAGGCGCCTATAATATCTGGCTGCAAATGCTGCCGGCGGAGGAGGTGTTGCAGGTCCGCCCGGTGAACAATCTCGATTTCGCCCGCGACCCCAGCACCCTGCCCTTCAACTGGAACCTGCCGCGGCCGATGAACGCCTTCATCGATCTTCAGCCGCGCAACGACACGGTGGACGGGCGCGTGCTGCGCATCCGCTTCGGCGTCGGCCGCATCCGGCTGGGCGCGATCGAGCAGGTCACCTTCCTGCGGCCCGGCCGCTACCAGTTCTCCGGCGAGCAGAAGGGTGTCATGTCCTCCAAGCGCGGCATGGTCTGGCAGCTGCTGTGCTATCCCGGCGGACCGGTGGCCGGCCAGTCGACCCAGCTGATGGGCGCGCCGCGCCTGTGGCGGCCGTTCTCCTTCGACATCACCATTCCCAATAATGGCCGCTGCGATGCCCAGCGGCTGCGGCTGTTCCACGATTCGCGCTCGACCTCGGAGCAGTTCGCCTCCGGCGAGATCCAGTTCCAGTCGCTGCAGATCACGCCGGTGGAACCGGCGACATCCGGCGGCTGAGCCCCGGCCGCTGGCCCGCCGGCGCTGACCCGCGGGCGCTTGCCCGCTCTTGCCTAAGATCAAAGCCCCCGCCGATGCGGCGTCTAGGGTAAGGGCGTAGTGCCCGTATCCGTCCTGGCGGCAGCGGGCTGCGGCTGTGCTGGACAGGGCAGACCCATGAGCGACACGAGCGACGAAACGCCCGCCCCTCTCTCCCGCAAGGTGTATGAGCGCGAACTCAAGCGCCTGCATGGCGAACTCGTCGCGCTGCAGGAATGGACCAAGGCGACCGGCGCGAAGATCTGCATCCTGTTCGAGGGCCGCGACGGCGCCGGCAAGGGCGGCGTCATCAAGGCCATCACCGAGCGGGTGAGCCCGCGCGTGTTCCGTGTCGTCGCCCTGCCGGCGCCGAGCGAGCGCGAGAAATCGCAGATGTATGCCCAGCGCTACCTGCCGCATCTGCCGGCGGCGGGCGAGATCGTGATCTTCGACCGCTCCTGGTACAACCGCGCCGGCGTCGAGCGGGTGATGGGCTTCTGCAGCGAGGCGGAGGCGGAGAAGTTCCTCGACACCATTTCCGCCGTCGAGCGCGTCGTCGTCGAATCCGGCGTGATCCTGCTGAAATACTGGCTGGAAGTGAGCCCGGAGGAACAGACCCGCCGGATCGAGCAGCGCATTCACGACCCGCGCAAGATCTGGAAGCTCTCGCCGATGGACCTCGAATCCTATGGCCGCTGGTACGATTATTCCCGCGCCCGCGACGCCATGTTCACCGCCTCCGACAGCGCCTGGGCACCCTGGTATGTCGCGCGCTCCGACGACAAGAAGCGCACCCGGCTCAACGTCATCAGCCATTTGCTGTCCAAGGTGCCCTATGAGGCGCCCAAGCGCGACAAGATCACCCTGCCGAAGCGGCAGAGGCCCAAGGGCTATGTCGAGCCGGAGGATGTGCGCCACCACGTCCCGGCGATTTTCTGAATGCCCATCCGCCGCCGGCAACAACAATCAGAGGAGCGAACAATGACCGACCCCACCGGCCCGCACGACAAGCTCGGCGATGAAAGCTTCATGTCCGCCGCCGATCTGCGCGGCTACATGGACAAGATCGCGCTGGCGAAGATGAACGAGGCGGTGGAGGCGATGGACCATGCCCGCCACGCCAAGGAGGAGCTGGCCAAGCGGCTCGCCGAACCCATCGAGCTGACGCCGCAGAAGCTGCACGAACTCGCCGAGACGCTGCTGGTGAAGATGCGCGCCGCCGCCGAGCGCGGCGAGACCGAGATCATGGTCATGCGCTTCCCCAACACGCTGTGCACCGACCATGGGCGGGCGATCAACAATGCCGAGCCCGGCTGGCCGGAGACACTGACCGGACGCCCGCGCCAGGCCTATGAAATCTGGCGCGACCATTTGAAAAGCGCCGGCTACGGGCTTTCCGCCCTCATCGTGGAATGGCCCAACGACATGCCCGGCGATGTCGGCATGTACCTGACGTGGGGCAAGCGATAGGGGGACTGGGGCAAGCGTTAGCGGGACGACACCCGCAGAGGGGCCGCAGAGGAGGAGGATCCCGTCGTCCACCTATTCCGCGTCGGCGACGATCAGCTCCACCCCGGCCTCGGTGAGGGCGCGCCTCATCGCCTCGGAGGGCGGCAGATCGGTCACCAGCCGGTCGATGCGCGCCAGCGGCGCGACCTCGAACACCGCGCCGCGCTCGAACTTGCTGTGATCGGCCAGCACGGTGACGCGGTCGGCGCGCTCGATCATCGCCTTCGCCACTTCCGCCTCCTGCAGGTCGAAATCCATCACCGCATGGGCGTCGATGGCGCCGATGGTGAGCACGGCGTGGCGTGCGCGGAACTTGCCGATCTGCTCCAGGGCCAGCGGGCCGAGGCTCTCCCCCGCATCGGCGCCATAGGCCCCGCCGAGCAGGAACACCTTGTGCGTATGGGGCGCCGCCAGTGTCGCGGCGATGCGCGGCGCATTGGTGATGGCGACCAGCGCCGGCCGCGTCGCCAGCGCCTCGGCGAAGGCGATGGTGGTGCTGCCGGTGTCGATGAACAGCGAATCCTCGGGCCCGAACAGCTCCCGCGCCGCCAGCGCGATGCGCTTCTTGCCGGCCGCGTTCTGCACCATGCGCTGGGCGAAGGGGCGTTCCTCGTCGGGTTCGGCGCCCGGCGCGGCGAGCGCGCGCGCGCCGCCATGGTAGCGGCGCAGATGCCCCGTGGATTCCAGCCGCGCGAGATCGCGCCGCACCGTCTCGCGCGAGACGCCGAGCCGGTCGGACAGCGCCTCCACGGTCAGTTCGCCCGCAGCGGCGACCAGCGCGACGATGTCCTGATGGCGCGAGGAAAGTGCCAAGCCTGTCTCCCAACGAGCCGCGCCCCGCGCCGCCCCATGCCGCCCCTGCCCGTTCGGGCGATTTAGGCATGCGGGATCGGTTATGCCAGAGCGGAAAGGCGGTCAATACGGCCAAGCTTGACCGAATGGGCGGCGTTAATCCAGTGGATTCCGCGCGAAACATCGAATTGGTCAAGGAATCCGGGCCGCGACCGACCGTTCGGACTTTTTGTTCACAAAATCAGCGACCGAACGGGCAATTAGGTCAAAAATCGGGCTTCCCTTTGCGCTCCGTTACGTTAGAGTGATCGCAAGCGCGAAAAAATCAAGCAAGCACAACATTAGTGCAATGCAGCGCGAGGGGACTGAATTGAACCGGGCAGCACCTGCCGGGCTCGCGCCCGGCCGACGGCGGCAGCGCCGCACCCCGCATCACCCTGCGCTGGCCCCGGCCGGCGCGGCGTCGCGGGCGTGCGTCCTGCCGCCTGGCGAGGGACGCCCGGCCAGCCATGGAGACACCGCGTGCAGGTGGAAGGCGTGAAGCGGAGCGGGGGCGTCTGGCGGCTGATCGCCGCCTATGTCCGCGTGACGGACAAGCTCTCGGACTATGTCGGCTATCTCGCCGCCTCTCTGGTCTTCGCCATGGGCGGGGTGCTGATGTTCGATGCGGTGACCCGCAACCTCATCAAGATGCCGGTGCACTGGGCGGTGGAACTCACCCAGTTCATGCTCGCGGCCTATTACTTCATGGGTGGCCCGTTCACGCTCAAGAACAATGAGCATGTGCGGATGGACCTCTGGTATTCGACCCTGTCGGAGCGCGGCAAGGCGAAGATGGACCTCGCCACCGTCTGGTGCCTCATCTTCTATCTCGGCGTGCTGCTCGCCGGCTCCATTTCCAGCCTGCAATACGCCATTGCCACCAATGAGAAGCGCTTCTCGATCTGGAATCCCTCGGTGATTCCGATCAAGGCGCTGCTCACCGTCTGTCTCGTTCTGATGCTGATGCAGGCCTTCGCGCTGGTGTTCAAGCATATCGCCACCCTGCGCGGGGAGAAGCTCTGATGTCCTATGAGACGATCGCGCTCTTGATGTTCGCGTCGATGGTGCTGGCGCTGATCAGCGGCCAGCTGGTCTTCGCCGGCATCGGCTTCGTCGCCTCCGCCGCGGCGCTGCTGCTCTATGGTCCCGGCGCCATGGACCTGCCGTTCAACCAGGTGTTCAAGCTGTTCAACTGGTACGCGATGCTGACCCTGCCCATGTTCATCTATATGGGCTACGTCCTCGCGGAATCCGGCATCGCGGAGGATCTATACCGAGCGCTGCATGTCTGGTTCGGGCGCTTCACCGGCGGCCTTGCCATCGGCACCATCTTCCTGATGGTCATCATCTCGGCGATGAACGGCCTCTCCGTCGCCGGCATGGCCATCGGCGCCACCATCGCCTTGCCGGAAATGATCCGCCGCGGCTATGACAAGGTGCTGATCTCGGGCGTCATCCAGGGCGGCTCCTCGCTCGGCATCCTCATCCCGCCGTCGGTGGTGCTGGTGCTCTACGGCATGATCGCCCGCCAGCCGGTGTCCAAGCTGTGGTTCGCCGGTGTCGGGCCGGGCCTTTTGATGGCCGCGCTGTTCATCATCTACATCTACATCCGCGTGAAGCTGAACCCGAAGCTGGCGCCCGCGCTGACGGACGAAGAGCTGAACATGCCGCTGCGCGAAAAGCTGGCGCTGGCGCGGGCGGGCATCATTCCCTTCGCCATCTTCTTCTTTATGACCGGCCTGTTCGTCTTCGGCGTCACCAGCCTGGTGGAAAGCTCGGCGGTCGGCGCCACCACGGCGACGCTGGCGGCGCTGGCCAAGCGCCGGCTGAACTGGCCGGTGCTGCGCGACACCGCGCTGAAGACGCTGAACGTCTCCTGCATGTTCATGTGGCTGATCCTGGCCGCGCTCGCCTTCGGCACCGTGTTCGACGGGCTCGGCGCGGTGAAGGCGATCGAGTTCCTGTTCGTCAAGCAGTGGGATCTCAACCCCTGGACCATCATCATCATGATGCAGCTGAGCTTCATCATCATGGGGATGTTCCTCGACGACACGGCGATGCTCGTCATCGTCGCGCCGCTCTACATCCCGCTGGTGAAGGCACTCGATCTCGGCTTCGACAACCAGCTGATCTGGTACGGTATCCTGTACACGATTACCTGCCAGATCGCCTACATCACCCCACCCTTCGGCTACAATCTGTTCCTGATGCGCTCGCTGGCGCCGAAGGAAATCTCGCTGGTCGACATCTACAAGTCGATCTGGCCCTTCGCCGCGATCATGCTGTTCACCATCGTCATCCTGATGGTCTTCCCGCAGATCGCGCTCTGGCTCCCCGAACACATGAAGGTCAAAGGCTGATCAACGGCCTTGTCCAATCTTTCCCCCTTCCAGAGGAGAACAAGATGACCGACGACATCAAGAAGCCCGCCGCGACGACGCCCTTCCCGAAAAAGGTCGACCCCGCCGCCGACGCCATTCTCGCCACCCGCCGCAGCTTCCTCGGCAAGGCGGCGCTCGGCACCGGCGCGGCGCTCGCCGGCTCGACGCTTGCCGCCCCCGCCGTCATCGCCCAGGCCGGCACCATCAAGTGGCGGCTGCAGACCTATTCCGGCGCCCCGCTCGGCGCGCATGTGATCAAGCCGCAGATCGACGCCTTCAATGCCGCCGCCAATGGCGCGATGGAGATCGAGCTCTATTACGCCGACCAGCTGGTGCCGACCTCCGACCTGTTCCGCGCCTTGCAGACCGGCACGCTCGACGCGGTGCAGTCGGACGAGGCGACCATGGCCTCGCCGGTCGATATCGCGGTGTTTGGCGGCTACTTCCCCTTCGCCACCCGCTACAGCCTCGATGTGCCGGCGCTGTTCCGCTATTACGGCCTCAAGGAAATCTGGGCCGAGGCCTATGCCGAGGTGCCGAACGTCACCTGGCTGTCGACCGGCGCCTGGGACCCGCTGCACATCTTCACCGTCAACAAGCCGATCAAGAGCCTCGCCGACATGGCCGGCCTGCGCGTGTTCGGCGTGCCGACGGCCGGCAAGTTCCTCTCCAAATACGGCCTCGTGCCGGTGACCATCCCGTGGGACAACGTGGAAGTGGCGCTGCAGACCGGCGAACTCGACGGCGTGGCCTGGTGCGGCTTCACCGAGGCCTATGAGGTGGGCTGGGCGGATGTGTGCAACTACGCGCTGACCAATTCGGTCACCGGCGCCTGGTTCGGCAGCTACTTCGCCAACACGCCGAGCTGGGAGAAGGTGCCGGCGCATCTCAAGGAGCTGTTCCTGATGAGCATCGACCAGTCGCACTATTACCGCGATGTCTGGTACTGGGGCGGCGAGGCTAAGCTGCGCGTCGAGGGCAACAAGATGGAGCTGACCGCCCTGCCGCCGGCCGAATGGGCGCAGGTGGTGGCCGATTCCAAGGGCTTCTGGGACGAGGTGTCGTCGTCCAGCCCGCGCGCGGCCAAGGTGGTCGCCGCCTTCAAGAAATATGACGAGACCATGCAGAAGGCCGGCTACCCCTATCGCTGAGCCGCCTCACCGCCAATTGTCCCGCCGCCCGCGCGGCGGCGGGGCCCCGAGCGCCCGCCCCCCCAGCGCTCACTGTCACCTGCCAGCCGGGCCCGACCGCCCCGCTGCGGCCGTGCCGACCAGGAAAGGAGCCGCATGCTCCCCGCAACCGCCCCCACCCTCTCAGCCCCCCGCGAGACCTTCGATGTCGCCGTCATCGGCGCCGGCGTGGTCGGCTGCGCGGTGGTGCGGCGCCTTGCGCTCGCCGGCGCCAAGGTGGTGCTGATCGAGAAGGGCAGCGATATCCTCTCCGGCGCCTCGAAGGCCAACAGCGCCATTCTGCATACCGGCTTCGACGCCCCGCCCGGCAGTCTCGAACTCGATCTCATCAAGGCGGGACGCGCGGAATATCTCGCCATCGCCGGTTCGCTGGGCCTCTCCGTGGTGAAGACCGGCGCGCTGGTCTGCGCCTGGAACGACGTTGAGGCGGAAAAGCTGGAGGCCATCGCCGCGCAGGGCCGGGCCAATGGCATCGCGGCGCTGGAGCTGCTCTCCGGCCACGCCGCCCGCGCCACCATGTCCGGCCTCTCCGAGCGGCTGGTCGCGGCGCTGGAGGTGGCGGACGAGCACATCATCGACCCCTGGACCGCGCCGCTCGCCTATCTCACGCAAGGCGTAAAGCTCGGCGCGCGCTTCCTGCGCCACGCCGAGCTGATCGCGGGCCGCTATGACGGGGAGTGGCATCTCTCGACCACCACCGGGGACGTGCGCGCCCGCGCCGTGGTCAACACCGCCGGGCTCTATGGCGACATCGTCGATGCCCGCCTCGGCTTTGCCCCGGAATTCGAGATCCGCCCGCGCAAGGGCCAGTTCGTCGTGCTGGACAAGGCGGCCGCCGCGCATGTGCCGCGCATCGTGCTGCCGGTGCCGACGGAAATCACCAAGGGCGTCGTCGTCTGCCCCACCGCCTTCGGCAATGTGCTGATCGGCCCCACCGCCGAGGAACAGGACGACCGCGTCCGCGCCACGGTGGAGAAGGACACGCTGGAAGCGCTGCTGGCACGCGGAGCGGAGATCGTGCCGGCGCTGGCGGGCATTCCGGTCACCGCCATTTATGCCGGCCTGCGCCCGGCGAGCGAGAGCAAGGCCTATCGCGTCTTCTGCCGGCCGGAGAGCCGCGCCGTCACCCTTGGCGGCATCCGCTCCACCGGTCTCAGCGCCGCGCTCGGCCTGGCACAGCACGCGCTTCGGCTGATCGAAGGCTTCGGCCTCGGCCTCGCGCCGGTGGAAAGCGCGCCGCCGGTGCGCCTGCCCAACCTCACCGAAACGCTGCCGCGCGACTGGCAGCAGCCGGAGCATGGCGAGATCGTCTGCCATTGCGAACTGGTGACCAAGCGCGAGATCGAGGCGGCGCTCGCCTCCGAGGTGTCGCCGGGCGATTTCGGCGGGCTGCGGCGGCGCACCCGCGCCGGCATGGGCCGCTGCCAGGGCTTCTACTGCAATGCCCGCCTCGCCGAGATGACGCGCGGCCATCTGGCCGAACCGCTGGCGGTGGGAGGCGACGCATCATGAGCGAGGCGGATGTCCTCATCGTCGGCGGCGGGCCGGCCGGGGTCGCGGCGGCGCTGGAGCTGCGCCGCCAGAGCGTCGCCCGCGTCGTGCTGCTGGAACGCGAGCCGCATCTCGGCGGCGCCACCCGCCATTGCAGCCATTCGCCCTTCGGCATGCGCGAATTCGGCCGGGTCTATCTCGGCGCCGCCTATGGCAGGCGGCTGGAAGCGGAGATCGCCCGCGCCGGGGTCGAACTGCGCACAGGACACTCCGTGGTGCGGATCGAGCCGGATGGCCAGCTCCACGTCACCTCCCCGCGCGGGGTCGAAACCCTGGCCGCGAAGCGCCTGCTCATCGCCACCGGCACGCGCGAGACGCCGCGCGCGGCGCGCCTCGTTTCCGGCGACCGGCCGGTGGGCGTGGTCACGACCGGCGCGCTGCAGGCCTATGTCGCCTTTCACGGGCTGATGCCGTTCCGCCGCCCGCTCATTGTCGGCTCGGAACTGGTCAGCCTTTCCGCCGTGCTCACCTGCAAGAGCCATGGCGCGCGGCCGGTGGCGATGATCGAGCCCGGCCCGCACCCGCTCGCCCCGGCGCCGCTGATGGCCTTTCCCCGGCTGATGGGCGTGCCCTTCCATGCCGGCGCGGAACTTGTCGACATTAAAGGGACGACGCGGGTGGAAGAGGCGACGGTGCGCCTTGCCGACGGCACGGAGCGCATCTTCGCCTGCGACGGCGTGCTGTTCACCGGCCGCTTCACCCCGGAATCGGCGCTGCTGCGTCAGTCCGCCATCGGCGTCGACGCCGGCAGTTCCGGCCCGGCCATCGACCCGTTCGGCCGCACCGCCGACCCCCATGTCTTCGCCGCCGGCAATCTGTTGCGGGCGGTGGAGACCGGCGGCTGGTCGTTCCGCGAGGGTCGTGCCGTCGGCCGCGCCATGGCCGAGGATTTGGCGCGCGGCGAGGCAGGCGACGACGCGGACGCGCTCATTCCCGTCACCTTCGACCCGCCGATCAAGCTGGCGGTTCCCGGCCTGATCCGGCGCGGGGCGCGCGCGACGCCCGCCTTCCCCGATTTCCAGCTGCGCTTCCTGCGCCGGGCGCGCGGGCGGCTGGCGCTGCTCATTGACGGGCGCGAGACGTGGTCGGCGCGGGGGGCCTGGATGCCCGAGCGGCGCGTCCTGGTGCCGATCCCATGCGCCGCGCTCACCGCCGACGCCGTGCATCTCCGCTTCGAGGAGGCCGCCTGATGCGTGTCGCCGCGATCGACCAGGGCACCACTTCCACGCGCTGCCTCGTGGTCGAGGCGGATGGCACGGCGCGGGTGGCCGGCAGCCTGACCCATGCCCAGCGCCACCCCGCGCCGGGCTGGGTGGAGCACGACCCGGCCGAGCTCCTGCGCAATATCCGCGCGCTCATTGCCGCCGCCGGTGAAGTGGACGCCATCGCCCTCGCCAATCAGGGCGAGAGCTGCCTCGCCTGGGACGCGGTGAGCGGGGACGCGCTCTCTCCCATCATCGTCTGGCAGGATGCGCGCACAGCGGACAGCCTGGCCGCGCGCCCGGCGAAACAGGCGGCACGCGCCAAGACGATCAGCGGCCTGCCGCTCGACCCGTATTTCTCCGCCTCCAAGCTCGGCTGGCTGATGGAGAATGTGCCCGGCGTCGCTACCGCGCGGGCGACCGGGCGGCTGCGGCTCGGCACCACCGACGCCTATTTCCTCGACCGGCTTACCGGCACCTTCGCCACCGATCTCGCCACCGCTTCGCGCACCGGCCTGCTCGACCTTGCCACCGGGCGCTGGAGCGCGGAACTCTGCGATCTCCACGGCGTGCCGCGCGAGTTCCTCCCCCCCATCCGTGCCGTCGATTCCGGTTTCGGGACGATCGACGGCGTGCCGCTGCGCGTGTCCATCGTCGACCAGCAGGCGGCGCTGTATGGCCATGGCTGCCGGGCGCCGGGGGATGCCAAGATCACCTTCGGCACCGGCGCCTTCCTGCTCGTCCTCGCCGGCGCGGAGCGGCCCGCGCCGGAGGGGCTGCTGCCCACCATCGGCTGGCAGCGCATGGGCGAGGCGCCGGTCTTCGCCATTGAGGGCGGGGTCTATGATGCCGGGGCGGCTCTGGAATGGCTGCGCCGGCTCGGTCTCTACAGCGACACGGCCGAACTCGACGGCTTCACCGGCCCCTCCGCTCTCAGCCGCGGACTGGTGTTCGTGCCGGCGCTGTCCGGCCTTGCCGCGCCCTATTGGGACCGCAAGGCGGCACCGCTGTTCATCGGCATGGAGGCGGCGACCGACCGGCGCGATATGGTGCGGGCGGCGCTCGAAGGCATTGCTCTGCTCACCGTCGGGCTGATCGACGCGGCGGAGGCTGCCGGCGCGCCGATCACGGCGATTTCCATCGATGGCGGCCTCTCGCAAAGCACCTATTTCGCCCGCTTCCTCGCCGCCGCCAGCGGGCGGGTGGTGAAGGTGCCGGCGCAGCACGAAATGACCGCGCTCGGTCTCGCCGCGCTGTGCGGCGTCGATATCAGTGCCGCGCGCGGCGCCGATCGCCATTTCGCCCCGGACGGTTCGGTGAGCCCGCAGGACCACGCCCGGTTCGCCGAGGCGGTGGCGAAAAGCCGGGGCTGGCGGGCGTAACGCCGCCTCAGAACACGAAGTCGACCGAGGTGAGCAGCCAGCAGCCGCGTGCCCATTCGATGCGGTTGCCGGCCGCGTCGGTGTTGATGGAGCTGGTGCGGAACACCGGCGTGCCCGGCGTCAGCGCCAGGAGGCTCGCCTCCTCCGCTGTGGCGAAGCCGCCGCTGATCCGGGTTTCGGCGCGGCGATATTTCTGGATGCCATGGGCGATGAACACATCCGTCACCGACTGGCGGCGGGAATAGACGGTGGCGAAGTCCGGCAGCAAAGCGGCGGGAAACACCTTGGTGCTGATATAGATCGGCTGCCCGTCGGCCGCGCGCACGCGGCGCAGCCGCACCACCGGCGCACCGGGCGGCAGATGCAGCTGCTCGGCGGCCGCGGCGTCGGCGAACTCCTCTTCCAGCAGCGTCGTCGTGGTGGTGACCGCCTTGCCGTCGGCACGCAGGCTCTCGGCGAAGCGGCTGCCGTCGCGCACCACCAGCGCCGAGGGCAGGCTGCGCACGAACGCCCCCACCCCCTTGCGGGCGGTGAGGTGGCCTTCCTGCTGCAATTGCTGCAGCGCCCGGCGCAGCGTGATGCGGGTGACGCCGAGCTTTTCCGCCAGATGCACCTCGCCCGGCAGCTGGCTGCCCGGCCGCAAATAGCCGCTCTCGATCAGCGCGAGGATGTAATCGTAAATCTGCTGCCAGATCGGGGTGTCCCGGCGCGGGCGGAACACCAGCCCGTCAAAGCCGGACACATCGCTCGCCCCCCCGGCCTGTGCCTTCACGCTTCGGTTCACGCCCTCACTCCGCCGCCTGTGCCACGCCCGCGACGGGGCGATGCTCCACCGCCCGGCGCGCATGGACGATACGCCCTTCGACCAGCGTCGCCACAACTTCCGGATGCGCCATGTCCGAGGCATCGACCAGCAGCAGATCCGCCCGCTGCCCCGGCGCCAGCCAGCCGCGATCGTCCAGACGGGCGACGCGGGCGGGGTTGGCGGAGATGAGCGGCCAGTGCCGCGCCAGCGCGTCGCGGTCGCCGGCCGCCAGGGTGAAGGCGGCATAGAGCGGCGAGGGGTAGTGATAATCGCTGGTCAGCACGGTGCAGCGCCCGGCGGCCACCGCCTCCCCCGCGCTCTGCGCGCCATTATGGCTGCCGCCGCGCACCACATTCGGCGCGCCGAGGATCACATCCTCGCCGGCATCGCGGGCGGCCTGCGCGGTCTCCGGGTTCATCGGGAATTCGGACGCCACCGCGCCCAGCGCGCGGAACTGCGCGCGCTCGGCCGGCGAATTCTCGTCATGGGCCAGCAACACATTGCCGTTCGCCCGCGCGCTGGCCGCGAGGCTCGCAATGGCGGCGGGCACGGCCTCGCGCGCCCCCCCACACGCGGTCCAGCAACGCGCGGTAATCGTCCTGTGTCAGGCCGGACCGCTCGGCCATCTGGCCGATCTTGCGCGCGATGGTGCCCTTGAGCACCGAGCCGGTCGTGTGGTCGTTGAAGGCGAGGATCGGCGCGGGGTCGAGCGCCAGCCAGCCGCGCACCTCTTCCAGCGCCTCCAGCGCGAAGGTCTCCCAGCGCAGATGCAGGCGGGTGTCGCAGGCAAGGCCGGGGCGGATGTCCATCAGCGTGGCGACGAAGGCGCGCGCCGCTTCCACCGAGCGCAGACCCGGCTCCCAGGAGATGGTGACGCCGTGAAAGGCGGTGGTGATGCCGTTGGCCACCAGCTGCCGGTCGGTGTCGCGCAAGGCGAGCGTGGTGTCGAAGCGCACCCCCGGGCGCGGCATGATGTAGCGCTCGAAGGCGTCGCCGTGAATGTCGACGATGCCCGGCAGCACGAGGAGGCCCGACGCGTCGATGACCCGCGCCGGCGCGCCGGAGGTGGCGTCATCCGCCAGAAGCGCCCCACGCAGCGCCAGCGGCTCCTCGCTCCACCGGCCATCGACCAGCGCCAGTCCGTTCTCGATACGCACGCTCATCACCGCCTCATCGTCCCCTAGGTCACTGTCACGTATGCGTCATACGCTGTCTATACAGATAATCGCAGTCCATAGTTCCTGTCTATACAGCAAAGGGCACAAAATGTTTCGCAGGCTTGTTTCCGCTCTCGCCATCACCGTGGTGACCGCCTTCGCCGCAAGCGCCGAACCCGTGCGTTTCGCCGTGACCGACATTGAGGGGCTGGAGGCGCTGCAGCAGGAGTTCGGCGGCTTCCAGAAGGAACTGTCGAAGCTCACCGGGCTCGACATCGAGCTGATCCCGGTCAGCTCGCGCACCGCCGCTGTCGAGGCGATGAATTCCGGCCATGTCGAGCTCGTGCTCACCGGCCCGGCCGAATATGTCGTCATGAAGCAGCTCAGCGACCCGCGCATCGTCGTCGCCTGGCAGCGCCCGGATTATTTCGCGCAAATCGCGGTGCTGGCCAACGGGCCGATCCGTTCCATCGACGACCTCAAGGGCAAGAAGGTCTCCTTCGGCTCGGTCGGCTCCACCTCGCAGCATCTCGGCCCGGCGCAGGTGCTGGCCGATTTCGGCATCATGTATGGCAAGGATTATGAGGGCGTCATCATCTCCCGCAACGTTGCGGCGGAAGCGCTGATCCGCGGCGACATCGCCGCCATCGGCCTGAACTATGGCCATCTCAACTCCATCCGCAAGGCGTTCCCCAACGCTGCCTTCGCCGTCGTCGCCCGTGGCCGCGACCTGCCGAACGACATCCTCGTCGCCCGCAAGGACATTCCCGAGGAGGTGTTCGTGAAGGTGCGCGAAGCCTTCCTCAAGCACGGCAACGAGCTGATGAACGCCGTGCTGAAGGGCGAGGACAATCAGAAGTTCAAGGGCGGTGTCTTCATCACCGACGTGACGGACAGCGATTACGACTATGTCCGCTCGATGTACCGCACCATCGGCATTGAGAGCTTCGGCAGCTTCATCAACTGATCCGCTTTCCCGGCGCCGGGCGGGCTCTGCCCCGTCCGGCGCTTCTGTGTTTTTCGCGATGGAGGCCGCCATGGAGCGCGTTCCGATCGAGCCCGTTCCCGTGCCGCATCTCGCCGGCCTGCGCCCGGCCGACACCGGCAACCCGCCGATCGGCCCGCTGGTGAAGGCGCCGGCGCCGGTGCTCGCCCCGCAGATCATTGGCGCGCGCGGCCTCGCCAAGACTTATCCCAACGGGCAGCGTGTCTTCGCCGGCGTCGATCTCGACATCCGCGCCGACCAGCGCGTGGCGCTCATCGGCTCCAATGGCGCGGGCAAATCCACCCTGCTCAAATGCCTGATCGGCCTGTTGCCGACGACGCTCGGCGAAATCACCACGCTGGGCGAGCGCTTCCTCGCCGCGCCGAGCGGCGCGCAGCTCGCCCGCCTGCGCCGGCAGATCGGCTTCGTGTTCCAGAATCACGGGCTGGTCGGGCGGCAGAGCGTGCTCACCAATGTCGTTCAGGGCAAGCTCGGCCTGCCCGGTAGCTGGCGCGCCTTCCACCACGCACTCGCCCCGCAGCACTGGCGCGAGGAGGCAATGGCGGTGCTGGCCGAGGTGCGCCTCGCCGACAAGGCCGGCGCCCGCGCCGACCAGCTTTCCGGCGGACAGGCGCAGCGCGTCGCCATCGCCCGCGCGCTGATCCGCCGGCCGCGCCTGTTGATCGCCGACGAGCCCGCCGCCAGCCTCGACCCGGCGGTGGGGCGCGACATCATGCGCATCTTCTCCGATCTCGCCCGCGATCACGGCATCACCCTCGTCTACACCACGCACGACATGCAGCACGCGCTCGACTATTCCGACCGCATCGTCGCCCTGAAAGACGGGAAGGTGCATTTCGACCGGCCCACCGCGCGGGTGACCGCGCGCGACATGGAGGGCGTGTTCCATGGCTGACGCCGCCACCGCCACACGCGCCCTGCCGCCCTCGCGGCTTCCGTCGATGTCGCCGCTGACCTTCACCCTCATCGTGGTGGTCGCGGCCCTCTTCCTCGCCTCCATGGGGCAGGTCGCCCCCTCGCCGGAAAAGCTCGCCAACGGCCTGCCGCGCATGGCCGAACTGGTCGGCCGCATGCTGCCGCCCAACACCGACCCCGGCTTTCTCCAGCGCATGGGCTGGCGCATTCTGGAGACGCTGCAGATCGCGCTGGTCGGCACCGTGTTCGGCGTGCTCATCAGCCTGCCCATGGGCTGGCTGGCCGCGCGCGGCATCTCCCCGCTCGGCGCGCTCCGGCATTTCCCGCGCGCGCTGGTGTCGCTGTTCCGCACCGTGCCCGATCTCGTCTGGGCCCTGCTCTTCGTCTCGACGCTCGGCCTCGGCGCGGTGGCGGGCACGATGACCATCGTCGTCGACACGATCGGCTTTTGCGGCCGCTTCTTCGCCGAGGCGATGGAGGAGGCCGACAAGAAGCCGCAGGAGGCGCTGCACGCCATCGGCGCCAACCGCGTCAGCGTGCTGCTGGGGGCGATCCTGCCGGATGTGATGCCGACACTGATCAACTCCTCGCTCTTCGCGCTGGAAAAGGCGGTGCGGGCCTCGGTGGTGCTCGGCCTCGTCGGCGCCGGTGGCATCGGGCAGGAACTGAAAGTGGCGTTCGACCTTTTCCAGTACCGCAACGCCTCGGCCATCATCCTCGCCATCTTCGTCATCGTGCTGGCGATGGAATTCCTCACCGACCGGCTGCGGGCGAAGTTCCAATAGGCGCGCGGAGGGTGCTTTCCGCGGGTCGAGGGGGTAAGTGTCGCGCCTCAAGCGACAGGTGCCCACTCGTGACCTCCCTCCTCCTCCACATGCGCCCCATCTTCTTCGGCACCGTGCTCGGGATTGGCGGCCTCGCCAATGGCTGGCGGGCGGCGAGCCGGTTGTGGGGCGCGCCGGTGCTGATCGGCGAGGCGCTGGCGGTCACCGCCTTCGCCCTCTGGGCGCTGTGGAGCGTGCTCTACGCGCTGAAATGGCTGATCCATCCCGCCGCCGCGCGCGAGGAAATACGCCACCCCGCGCAGGGGCTCATCGCCGCGCTGGCGCCCGTTTCCACCCTCATCGCCGCCATCGCCATCGGCCCGCATGTGCCGCTGCTCGGCTGGGGCCTGTTCATCGCCGGGGCGGCGGGGGTCGCGCTCTACGCCGCGTGGAGCGTCGGCGGGCTGTGGCAGGGCGGGCGGGCGCCGCAGGAAGTGACGCCGATCCTCTATCTGCCCACCGTCGGCGGCGGGCTGGTCGCCGGCATCGCCAGCGCCACCTTCGGCCAGCCGGCGCTGGGCTGGATGTTCTTCGGCATGGGGCTGTTCTCGTGGCTCTCCATGGAATCGGTGTTCCTCACCCGGCTGTTCCAGCACGGGCTGCCTGCCACCGCCCGCGCGAGCCTCGGCATGGAACTGGCGCCGCCAGCGGTGGCCTGCGTCGCCTATCTCTCGCTGGCGCCCGGCCCGGCGGACCGGGCGGCGCTCGCTCTGTTCGGCTATGGCTGCTTTCTGGCGCTGGTGATGCTGCGCCTCGTGCCCTGGCTGCGGCAGCAGCCCTTCGGCCCCGGCGCCTGGGGCTACACGTTCGGCGTGGCCAGCCTGCCGCTCGCTGCGCTGAAGCTGGTGGAACAGGGCGCCGGCGCGCCGGTGACGCAGATGGCGCTGGCGCTGTTCGTCGCCGGCAACGCAATCATCGGCTGGATCGCACTGCGCAGCCTGGTCGGTGTCGCCGGTTTCATCAGGAGCAAGGTCGGCTGAACCTCGGTCAGCCCGCCGCCCCACGTTCCGCTATCAGGAAAGGCGCATCCGGACCGAGCGCGTCGAGCACCCGCCAGCCCGGCGCGATGAGTTCATCCGGCAACGCAACCTCGCCGGCATCGGCCGGCAGGCGTGTCGGCACAACGACGCGCACCGCCTCTTCGCCGCGCCAGCGCTCGAAGCCGAACCAGCCGACGCGGCCGGGATCAAGGTCGAGCGGTCGGTAGTCCCCGCCCGTCAGTGCCGCATTGCGGTTGCGGAGCGCCAGCAGCGCCCGCGTCAGCCGGAAATATTCGGCGTCGCCGGCCTCATTGGGTTCCTCGCCGCGCAGCGCCGCCTGCCGCGCCGTCCAGTCGACCGGGCGGCGATTATCCGGGTCGACCAGCGAGAAATCGCGGAACTCCGTGCCCTGATAGAGGTCTGGCGTGCCCGGCAGCGTGTGCTGGAGAATGAGCTGGGTGAGGCCGACCAACCGCCCGGCCGGGGCGATTTCCGCCACCAGCGCCCCCAGCCGCTCGCGGAACCCGGCCGCCTCCGGCGCCTCGATCAATGCAGCGGCGAAGGCGAGGCAGGCCTCCTCGTAAGGCGCGTTCGGCGTTTCCCAATTGCTGTGGCGCTTGGCCTCGCGCAGCGCTTTGGTGATGTACCCCGCCATGCGCTCGGCGGTGATCGGCCAGGCCGAGACCAGCGTCTGCACGATCATATGCGCATCGAGCGGGTCGGGCATCGCCATGCCCGCCTCCTCGCGCAGCAGCGGCGCGACAAGTTCCCGCGCCTCTTCGGTGAAGGCGAGCCAGTGCTCGGGCTGGTGGCTGAGCGCGGCGAGGCGGGCGCGCGGGCCGGGGCCGCGCTTGGTGTCGTGGGTGGCGAGCGGGATGAGATCGCTCAGCCCCGCCTGCGCCCGCGCCGCATACAGCGCGTGCATCTCCTCCGCCGTGCGGGCGGGATGGTCGAGACTGCCGCCCACCTCATTGGCGCAGAGCAGCACAGGATAACGGTAAAGCTCGGTGTCCTCGAACCCCTTGGCCATGGCCGGGCCGCTGAGCTGCTGGAAGCGCGAGCGGAACTCATGGTCGCTTGGCCGCTCTGGATGCTCCACCCGCTGCAGCAGCAGCGTGGCGGCCGCCGTGGTGAGCGGGTTCTCGTTCGCCTCGATGCGGGCGCGGATTTCTTCCCAGATCGCGACATCCTCGGGCGCATGGCCGTTGGGCGTGGCATAGGACCGATAGACCGGGCAATGGGCGAGCAGCGCCACCACGCCGTCGCGGATCGCGGTGTCGGTGAGGTCGCCGGCCTGCATCGCCTCGTCCAGCCCCTCGCGGGCCAGCGTCGCCAGAATGTCGACCTCGGCCTTCAGGCTCGCTTCCAGCACCTGCCGTTTCGCCGAAGCGAGCCGCTCGGGCAGCGCGCCGATGAGCAGATGGCGGGTCCGCAGATCTTCCTCGAAGCGGCGATAGCCCTCGGGGTCGACACAGAGCGCGTTGATGTCGTTCATCCGCTCATAGCCGGTGGTGCCCTCGATCGGCCACGGGCGCAGCACCTCGCCCGGCTCAAGAATCTTCTCGACAAGCAACGGCACACCCGCACCCACCGCTGCGCGCAGCCTGTCGCAATAGCCGGCCGGGTCGACCAGCCCGTCAATGTGGTCGATGCGCAGGCCATGGACGAGGCCACGCCGGATCAGGTCCAGCGGCAGGCGGTGGACGAGGTCGAACACCTCGGGGTCCTCGACGCGGACGCCGGCAAGGTCGGTGATGTTGAAGAAGCGGCGGTAATTGAGGTCATGCGCCGCCGTCCGCCACCAGGCGAGGCGCCAGTGCTGGGCCTCCAGCAGGGCGGCGAGGTCCGCACCGGCGAGAGCAGTGTCGAGCGCGGCCCGCTCGCTTTCGCCAAGGCCGGTGAACACCACCCGCGCCGCGCCGAGACCGGCATCGCTGGGCGAGGCCTCCACCCGCTCGAAGCCGGCGGCGGCGGCCTCAAGCCCGGCCGCGCGCAGCAGCGCCGCCACGCTCGCCGCGCGCAGCGGGAAGCGGTGATCGGCATAGGCGACATTGATCCGTCCGAGCGCGTAATCGGCCTCCAGCGACAGGCTGCCCGCCTCCAGCGTAGCTTTGAGCGGATCGCCCAGCAGCGGCAGCAGCAGCCGGCCGCTCTCCCATTTCACATCGAACACGCGGGCGGCGGGCGAACCCGGCCCGCCTTCCAGCATGTCGTTCCAGAACGGGTTGTGGCTGGACGCCGCCATATGGTTGGGCACGATGTCGAGCAGCACGCCCAAGCCGCGCGCGGCCAGCGCGGCGGCGAGGCGCGCGAACCCCTCCTCCCCGCCGAGTTCCGGGTTGATGCGGGTCGGGTCGGCCACGTCATAGCCATGGGTGGAGCCCGGCACCGCCATGGTGATCGGCGAGGCGTAGAGATGGCTGATGCCGAGCTCGGCGAGATAGGGGACCAGCGCCTCGGCATCGGCAAAGGTGAAGCCGCGATGGAACTGCAGGCGGTAGGTGGCGCGAAGCGGCGGGTTCATACGGGCGCGAGGCTCCAGACGGCGGCGGCGAAGGGGCCGAGGGTGAGCTTGCCCTCGGCTTCATGGATCACGCTGCCAGTGCTGGCCCCGGCGGGCATACCGGCAATGCCGGTCATCGGGTCGAGCGTCGCCGCCTGCCGGCCGCCATTCAGCACCATCACCAGCGTGCCGGCGTTGAAGTGCCAGGCGACGCGCAGCGCCTCGCCCGTGCGGCTGAGTTCGCTGGCGCGATAGCCGCTCAAAGCCAGCGGCCACACCAGCCGCCGCCGCTCATCCGCCAGCCGGCGGAAGATGTCGAGTTCCGCTCGCGCCTGCGGGGTGCGGAAATCCTCCGCCTTCAGCTTGGCGGAGATGAAGGTCGCTTCGCTCAGCGGGTCGGGGAAGCTCTCGCCATGGGCGTCGAAGAAATCGGCGAATTCGCTCCGCCGGCCATTGCGCACCGCCTCGGCAAGATCGCCCTCGAAATCGCAGAAGAACGGGAAGGGCTGCGACAGCAGCGCCTCCTCGCCCTGGAACAGCAGCGGAATGGCAGGCGAGAGCATCAGCACGAAGCGCAAGAAGGCAAGCCGCTCCGGCGCCAGGCTCGCGGCCAGCCGGTCGCCGAGCGGGCGGTTGCCAATATGGTCGTGGTTCTGGGCGAAGGCGACGAAAGCGTCGGGGGCCAGCGCCGTGCTCACCGTGCCGCGCGGATGCCCCCCCTCGCCGGGATAGGGCTCGCCCTGGAACACGAAGCCCTCGCTGAGCGCCCGGCCGGCGGCGGCGACGGGGTCGCTGGCATAGGGGGCGTAATAGCCGGTGCGCTCGCCGCTCGCCAGCACATGGAAGGCATGGTGCCAGTCGTCGTTCCACTGCGCGTCGTAGAGATGATCGTCGCCCGTCATCCAGCCGGCGATATTGTCGTGGTTCTCCAGCACCAGCCAGGCATCGGGCTTCGCCGCCCTGCAGGCAGCCGCGATCTCGCGCAGGAAGGTCTCGGCGCCCGTGGTCGCCAGCGCATGCACCGCGTCGAAGCGCAGCCCGTCAAAGCCGAACTCGGCGATCCAATAGGCGGCGTTCTCGCTGAAGAAGGCGCGGACAACGGGGTTTTCGAGGTCGATCGCCGGGCCCCAGGGGGTGTCGATATCCGCGCGGAAGAAGGATTTGGCGTAGAGCGGCAGGTAATTACCGCTCGGGCCGAAATGGTTGTAGACGACGTCGAGCATCATGCCGAGGCCGCGCTCATGCGCGGCGTCGATCAGCGCGCGCAAATCCTCCGGCGAACCATAGGCGGTGTCGGGCGCGTAGAGCAGCACGCCGTCATAGCCCCAGTTGCGGCGCCCGGCGAAGTCGGCGACCGGCAGCAGCTCGATAACCGTGAAGCCGGCGTCGCGGTAATGGTCCAGCCGGTCGATCAACGCGCGGAACGTGCCCTCCGGCGTGGCGGTGCCGACATGCACCTCGGCGATGATGGCCTCATGCCAGGGCCGCGACGGGCCGGGCGCGCGGGAGGGGAGGGGCGCGGGGACGAGGCTCCAGCCATCGGCATCCTCCGCCTGCCCACGCGAGGCGGGATCGGGCACGGCGAGGCCAGCCTGCCCCTCGCCGAGGCGGAAGCGGTAGCGTGTGCCGGCATTGAGCCCATCGACAGCGGCGGTGAAGAAGCCGTCCGCGCCTTTCTCCATCGCCACCGGCCCCGCGCCGTCAATCTCCAGGCTCACAGTGGCGGCCTCAGGGGCGAACAGGCGGAAGCGAGTGGTGGCGCCCTCGATCAGCGGGCCGAAAGTGCTGTTCATGCCCGCCATTCCCACACGATGAGCGTGCGGGCCGGCACGCCGAACGTGCCGCCGCCGTCGAGGCTCGCGCCTTCGAGATCGTCGCCGGTCGCGAGGATCGCTTCCCAATGGCCGGACTGCACGGGCGGGGCGACGAAATCGACATCGACATGCGACGCGTTGAGCATGATCACCAGCGAGGGCTCCTCGGGCAGCACCGGCGCAAGCCGCAGCGTGATGCATTTCGAGTGCGGATCGGCCCAGTTCTCCTCGGTCATCCGCGTGCCGCCATTGTTGAACCAGGCGACATCCGGCTGGCCCATCGCGTTGCGCGAGCCGGTGAGGAATTCCGGCCGCGACAGGCAGGAATGGGTCTTGCGCAGCTGGGCGAGGCGGGCGACGAATTCCGGCAGTTCCGGGTCGTCATTCGACCAGTCGACCCAGCCGATCTCATTGTCCTGGCAATAGGCGTTGTTGTTGCCGCCCTGCGAGTTGGACCGCTCGTCACCGGCGAGCAACATGGGCACGCCCTGGCTGAGGAACAGCGTGGCGATCAAATTGCGCTTCTGCCGGCGGCGCAGCGCGTTGATCGCAGGGTCGTCGGTCTCGCCTTCGACGCCGCAGTTCCAGCTCTTATTGTCGTCATGGCCATCGCGGCCATCCTCGCCATTGGCCTCATTGTGCTTGTCGTTGTAGGTGACGAGATCGTGCAGGGTGAAACCGTCATGGGCGGTGATGAAATTGAGGCTCGACCACGGCCGGCGGCGGCCTTCCGAGAAGATGTCCTGCGAGGCGGCGAAACGGGTGGCGAAGCTCGGCAGCAGCCCTTCCGAACCGCACCAGAACTCGCGCACCTTGTCGCGGTAGTCGCCGTTCCACTCGGAGAAGCCGGGCGGGAAGGCGCCGAGCTGGTAGCCGCCGGGGCCGACATCCCACGGCTCGGCGATCAGCTTCAGCCCGCCAAGGGTGGGGTCCTGCAGGATGGCGTTGAAGAAGGCGTGGCCGGGATCGAACCCGTCCGGACGGCGGCCGAGCGTGGTGGCGAGGTCGAAGCGGAAGCCGTCAATGCCGTAGACCGAAGCCCACATGCGCAAGCTATCCATCACCATCTGCAGCACGCGCGGATGATCGGTGTTGACCGAGTTCCCGCAGCCGGTGAGGTCGTCATAATAGCGGCCGTTGCCGGGCAGCAGCCGGTAATAGGAGGCGTTGTCGATGCCCTTGAAGGAGAGCGTCGGGCCGAGATGGTTGCCCTCGCAGGTGTGGTTGTAGACCACGTCGAGAATGATCTCGATGCCGGCCTGGTGCAGCCGGTCCACCGCTTCGCCAATGGCGTCGAGCCCGTCCTCGCCGAGATAGCGCGGCTCCGGGGCGAAGAAGTTCAACGTGTTGTAGCCCCAGTAATTGGCGAGCCCCCGGTCGATGAGGTGCCGGTCCTGGGTGAAGGCGTGGACCGGGAGCAGTTCCAGCGCGGTGACACCGAGCTTGGCGAGGTAGTCGATGAATTCCGGCTGGCCGAGCGCGGTGAAAGTGCCACGAATGGATTCGGGGATCAGCGGGTGGCGCATGGTCAGGCCGCGCACATGGCCCTCATAGATGACGGTCTTGGCCCAGGAGACGCGCGGGTGCTGGGTCGCCGCCATCGGCGTGCCGGCGACGACGCGGGCCTTGGGCATGAAGGGGGCGCTGTCGCGCGCGTCCATGATCAAATCGGCATCGTCGCCGGCGCCGATCGTGTAGCCATAGAGCGCGTCGTCCCATTCGATATTGCCCACCAGCATGCGGGCATAGGGATCGAGCAGCAGCTTGTTAGGGTTGAAGCGGTGGCCAGCGTCCGGCGCCCACGGGCCGTGGACGCGCCAGCCATAGACCTGTCCGCGCCCGACGCCCGGCAGATAGCAGTGCCAGACGCCGTTGGTGCATTCGTGCAGGTCGATGCGCTCCAGCTCGGTCTGGCCATAGCGGTCGAACAGGCACAGCGTCACCCCGACGGCATTGTCCGAGAAGAGCGCAAAATTCGTTCCTTTCCCGTCGACCGTCACGCCGAGCGGAAAGGCAGAACCGGGCAGTATCTTGCGCATGATGGGGTCACCAGAAGGAGGGAAAAGACGCGGTCAGTCGTTCGCGCCGCAGGGGCGGCGCGTGGCACATCCGGAATGGTCAGAACAAGTGGAGCGTCAGCCCCAGCCCCAGTGGTTGGCGCGCATGAGGCGCACCGTGCGTTCCAGCGCCCGGCGCAGATCGAGCGGCGCCCCGCTCCGCGCCGCGGCGGCGAGCGCGCCGAGCGTCGTCTTGACCACGGGATGGCCGGGGCAGGCGCTGCGGGTGCCGACAAATTCATAGGCGTCGCGCAGCGTGCGCAGGCGACGGCCCTCCCGCGTGCGCAGCGGGCGTTCCAGATCAGCGTCCCAGTAGCAGTCGGACATGGGTGCTCTCATGTGTCGGATCGAGCACAAAACGCAGGTCCGCGCCAAAAGGTTCCCTGTCGGGACCGAGCAAGTGCCCCGGCCGGGGGCCATCAGCCGGCGATCGCATAAAAAGAGGGCCGGCGGAAGCCGGCCCTTGGGAGGTTGTGCAGGAACGGGATGTCTCGCGGGTGCCCGGCCCGCCTGTCGCTCAGGCGGTCAGCACCTTCACTTCGTCGCGCAGCCGCCCGCCAAGCGCGGAGACGGCATCGGAAACCTGATCGATCTGCCCCGCCGTGCCCCGGATCTGGCCGGAGATGCGCGAGACGCTGTTGATGCTCTGCGTCACCGAGGCATTGGTGACGCTCTGTTCCTCCACCGCGGCGGAAAGGGTGGAGAACACGTCGCGCAGCGTGCCGACGCTGTGGGTGATCTCGTTCACCGCGCGCGCCGCGTCATTGCTCGCCTGCTGCACCGCGCCGACCTGAGTGGTGATCTCCTTGGTGGCGTTGGCGGTTTGCAGCGCCAGCTCCTTCACCTCGGAGGCGACCACCGCGAATCCCTTGCCGGCTTCGCCGACGCGGGCAGCCTCGATGGCGGCGTTGAGGGCGAGAAGATTGGTCTGCGAGGCGATGCGCTCGATCATCGCCGAAATGCTGCCGATGCGCTCGATGCTCGCCACCAGCCCGCCGACCAGCCCGTCGGCGGAGGTGGCGCGCTCGGCCGCCTGCGCGGTCATGGCAGTGGCGTTGTGAATCTGCTTGCTCACTTCGCCGAAGGACACCGACATCTCCACCGCCGAGGCGGCGACGGACGCCGTCATCTCCTCGCTCTGGCGGCTGAGATCGTCGAGATCGGTGCTGGCGACCTCCATGGCGGTGGAGGACTTGTTCATCTCCTCGATGACCGAGGTGACGCTGGCGGCAACCTTGACTGTGTCCGTCACCAGCGCCCAGGTCAGCATCGGCCCGTCATAATGGCCATCGGGCGTCATCAGCGCGGAGACGGAGAGATTGAGCGTCTCCGGCCCGACCTTGATGCGCGCCGTGTGCGGCAGGCGCGAGGCGTCCGCCAGCATGTGGCGCTGCATTTCCGGCTTCTTGTGGAACACGTCGATGGAGGAGCCGATGAGCTCGGACGCCTTGATCGGCAGATGCTGCTCGATGCGCTTGAGCGTATCGAGGCTGGTGCGGTTGGCGTAGTCGATGATGAAGCCGTCGAGCGAGCAGGTCATCACATTGATCGGCATCTGGTCGACCATCTGCATCAGCCGCCGGATCTTGGCCTCGGCGATCAGCGCCGCCGTCTCAACGCTCCACATCACCTGCACATGCTGGCATTCGCCACGGGCGTTGCGGATGGGGGCGAGGGCGAAGCGCAGCACCTCGTCGCCGAGGCGCACATCCCGCGAGAACGGCTGGAGGTCGCCGCGCGCCGAGCGGCCGTCGCCCGAGGCGAGATCGAGGGTGAACAGGCTGAGCGACGCCCCGACGATCTCCGGCGGCGCCTTGGGCAGCGCGTGCCGGATCGTCTCGTAGAGCGCCCTCGAGCGCATATTGGCGTAGTCGATCCCACCCGTATGGGGGTCGCACATGAGGATGGCTGCCGGCAGCTCGTCCAGCAGGGAGGCGTCGAAGGCGCGCGCGGAGGAGCGGCGCTTGAGGGAATAAAGCGAGGCGGGGCTCATGCCGATCTCCGGTCGGGGGCAGTTGGCCGGTCCAGCTGATCGGGACGGGCCTCTTTTGCTAGCCCGCGGAGCTTGCTTCAGGCTCGCTCCGGTTGCCCGACGTGGCGGCGTCGTCCGCCGGTGCCGCCGGCACTTCCGGCAGGGCGATGGTGAACAGCGCGCCGCCCTCGACATTGGCGACGGTGAGCGTGCCGCCATAGTCGCGAATGATGCCAAAGCTGACGGAGAGGCCGAGGCCGGTGCCCTGCCCGGAAGGCTTGGTGGTGAAGAAGGGCTGGAAAATCTTGCCGATCGCCGCCGGCGGGATGCCACCGCCATTGTCGCGCACGGTGACGACGACGAAGCCCTGCCCTTCCGTCACGCGGCGCTCGATGGCGATGGCGATGCGGCCGGCAAAGTCCGGCTCGTGCTGGCGGCGGGCGCGGATGGCGTCACGCGCGTTCAGCACCAGGTTGATCAGCACCTGTTCCAGCTGTTCCTGCCGGCAGGGCACGCGGGCCGTGCCGGCGCTGCCCGTGGCGGTCAGTTCGATGCCGTCGAGGCGGATTTCCGTGCCGAGCACCTGCAGCGTCCCCTCCACCGCCGTTTCCGCCGAGGAGGGATCGATGGTGAGCGCGTCCTTGCGCCCGAAGATGCGCATATGGTCGATGATCGCCTTCATGCGCTCGACCTGCCGGACGATGCGCGCCAGCTTCTCGGTGGTATGTTCGGCCGGCAGCCCCTTGCGCAGGCCCATCTGGGCATTGCTGGCCGCCAGCCGGATGACGCCGAGCGGCTGGTTGATCTCATGCGCGAGGCCGGTCACCAATTCGCCCAGCGCCGCCATTTTCGACATCTGGTAGAGCTTGTTCTCCTTCAGGCGCTTGGCGGTCTCGTCGAGCGCGAACACCACGGCGGGCGCATTGGCAGCATTCGTGCGGCCCGGCCCGTTGCGGCGCAGCCGGGTGATGACCATGCCGACCTCGAACTCCTCGCCATCGGCGGAGAAGTGCTCCATCGCCACCGAAGGTGCGGCGTCCTCCTGCAGGCGGGCGAGGAATTCCGGCGTTTCCACCCGCTCGGCGATCAGCCGGGGCAGCAGGCCGTCCGCCGCCTCGCCGATGCGCACCGCCCGCCCGTTCTCGACATGCAGCACATGGATGCCCGGCACGCGGCTGATCGCCTGCAGCACCTGCGCCTCGCGCTCCTGTGCCTGCGCCGTCAGTTCCCGCTCGCGATAGGTCCGCTCCAGCCGCGCATGCCGCGCGCCGAAAAGAATGAGGGCGACGAGCGTCAGGCTGAGGCCGCCGGCAATGCCCCAGATCGCGACATGAAAATCGTGATTGTCGGAATTGATCTCCGCGCGATCCACCGCCACCGCCACGAAGAAGGGGAAACGGTCGGAATGCATGGAATAGCCGACGCGCCCCGCATCGTCCCAGGCGAGGCCGCCTTCGGGGCCGTTGGAGGCGCCGCCGGCCAGCGCGCTCTGGGGCAAAATGGCGGCGGCCTGCAGCCCGTCGATCTGCCGGTTCGCCGGCACGATGGCCCGCACCACCCCGTCAAAGCCGACGAGCGCGATCAGGCCGTCGCCTTTCGGCAGCAGTTTCTCATAGAACTCGATGAAATCGGAAATCTGGTAGGAGGCGGCGATGATACCGCGCAGCTTGCCGTCATCGGCGCGCAGCGCGCGGGTGAACTGGATCGACCAGGCGCCGCTGATCCGCCCCTTCACCGGCTTGCTGATGAAGATGCCGGTATCGGTCGGATCGTCATTCATATGAACGCGAATATGTTCGCGGTCGGCCAGCTTTACGCCATTGCCCGGCGGCAGCAGATTGCTGGCGACCACGGCCCCGGTGGGATCGACATAGGTCACCTGGATGACCGAGGCCGGCAGGCGGGCGGTGAGCAGGCGGGAGTAGATTTCCTGCGGCGAGGCGTCGTTCGGCAGGTTGGAAAAGCCATCGAGGAAGGCTTCGATCGATTCGACCGTGCGCTCGAGATGCGAGGTCAGCGCGAACGCCAGCTTGCGCGAGGCGGCGATGGCGACCTCTTCCTCATGCTTGGCATGCAGCTCGATCGCGATCAGCGCCACCGATGCCGGCAGAACGAAGGCCAGCACGAGCACGAACAAAAGCAGAAGCCGGTACGAGGCGCCCTTCCACAGCGGCATGGCCGGGGGGGCGTGCGCCGGCATGGCGGAGGGATCGGGCGGGCTCGGCACCGCCTGCGCTGAAGACTGCGACGTCATCGCCGCCATGTCGAAAAAGGCATGTCGCTGCCGCCTCACCCCGCACCTGTGTCTTCGGGGCCGACGGCACCCGGACACTCTTGCAGTTCATTATGTCGTAGTCGCCCCGCCCTGTGGATGCAATCGTGCGCACCCGTTAGCGCCTCGCACGACCTGAGATAGTTGAAACGGCGCTGAATCCTTGCGTTTTCTTGACAGCCGGCCCGGTTTTTTGGGCCGGCGCGGGGCCCTCCCCCGTAAACTCGATCCAAAATGGAGCGATCTCCGCCGTTTCCCCGCCGGAATGGGAGCGTTTCGGCAGGCTTGGCGGAAAGCCGCGTGCGATCCTAGCGGCGCTCGTACCGGTTGAGCGGCGGGCTTTTTCCACGGAGCGGACGATGATGGCCAGGTTGATCTGCGCGCTCGTGCTGGGGCTTGTGTGCCTGGCCGTGACGGATAGCGCGCGCGCGGACGAACTCACCCTGCGCTGGCTCGGCGCGGACGGCCAGGTCGCGCTGGAGAAGACGCTTACGCTCGCCGAAATCGACCGGCTTCCCCAGGTGACCATCGACACCAGCACACCCTGGACGGACGGCCTCAAGCGCTTCACCGGCCCCTCGCTCGGGGCGCTCGCGGCGCTGGGCGGCCGGCCGGTGCGGGAGGCGAAGGTGATGGCGCTCAACGACTATGTCGCCCCCATTCCCGCCGAAGACTGGAAGGAGCATGGCGCCATACTGACCACGCGGATCGATGGCAAGACCATGCGGGTGCGCGACAAGGGGCCGTTCTGGGTGATGTACCCCATCGATTCCGACCCGGCGCTGCGGCAGCAATATTACCAGTCGCGCATGGTCTGGCAGGTCAAGTCCATTGATTTTAGCGCGCAATAGTCGCTCGATCGGCCTTCTCAAGCTCGGCCTCGTCGTCGCTTCCGTTGCGCTCTTTCTCGCGACCACCCTGGTCTATGTCCTGCAGACCCGCCAGCAGGCCTTTCTCACCGCGACGATCCGCTCCTCCGGCTGGGTGGCCTATCAGGCGCAGCTGGAATTCGTGAAGACGCAGGCCGAATTCGCCAAGCTCGCCATCGTGCCGAGCGCCCAGGGCATGGACAAGCTGATGCTGCGCCTCGAACTGCTCCGCTCGCGGCTGCCGCTGCTCTATGATTCCGACGAAGGCCGGGTGCTCAGCGATGTCGTCGACACGCGCGGCCCGACGCAGATTTTCGAAGCACGGCTGGATGAGATCATCGATGAGGTGGGCAAGCTCGACGCGGAAGATGGCGGCACGGCGCGAGAACTCAAGAAGCTCAGCCAGCAGTTGGAGCCGCTCGGCGAGGCCCTGCAGACCATATTGATGCAGTCCGTCGCCTATAATCAGGAAATCTTCCAGCGCGAGCGCGCCATGGCGCAACGGCCCGGTGCGTTGCCGCTGGTGATGCTGTTCGTCAGCGGCGCCTGCCTCGCCGCCGTGCTCATTCTCCAGTCCCGCCGCGACCGCCTGCGCCTCAATGAGGTGCGGGAAGCACAGGCGGCGCTGGCGGCGATGGAAGAGAATCTGCGCGCCGTCATCCAGGCCGTGCCGGCCTGCGTGGTGGTGACCGACCCGGACACCGACAAGGTGAACTTCATCAATCCGTCCGCCGCCGCCCTCGTCTCGCCCTCGCTCGACGATCCCGCCTGGCCGCGCTTCGTCCGGGCGATCCGCGCCGCCGCCGGCGAGCCCGACACCCGCCGCTGGGGGGCGCTGAGCATGGGCTATGCCCGCAACCCCGGCGACATCATCTCGCTGCGCGGATCGATCGGCATCGTCTTGTGGGAGCGACGCCCGCAGCAGCTCATCGTGGTGGTCGACACCTCGCAGGTGCGCAATGCCGAATTGCAGGTGATGCAGGCGGCCAAGCTGGCGACGCTGGGAGAGATGGCCACCGCCATCGCCCATGAGCTCAACCAGCCGCTGGCGGTAATCAAGATGGCGGTGGCCAATGCCCGCCGCCTGCTCGACCCGCTGCCGGGCGGGGAGCCGGTGGCGGCCAAGCTGGAGCGCATCTCGGCGCAGGTCGACCGCGCCAAGCGCATCACCGACCAGGTCCGCCGCTATGGCCGCATGCCGACCGAGCAGCTCCTGCCCTTCTCGCTACGCCATGCGGTGGAACTCGCCGCCGGCTTCGTCGCCGAGCAGTTCCGCGCCGCCAATATCGTGCTGTCGGTCGAGGCGGGCGTGCCGGCGGAATTGCTGGTGTTCGGCGAGCAGACCATGTTCGAGCAGGTCATCGTCAATGTGCTGATCAATGCCCGCGACGCCTTCGAGGCGCAGGAACTTCGCGAGACCCGGGCAAGCCGCGAGCCTCAGGAAAGCCGCGAAGCGCAGGACAATTCGCGGATGCCCACGGTCGGCGCGGCCCGGCGGGAGGTGCAGGTGTCCATCGGGCGAGTGGAGGAGCACGCGGTGATCGCGGTGCAGGACAATGCTGGCGGCGTCCCCGAGGACATTCTGGAACGCATGTTCGAGCCCTTCGCCACCACCAAATCGACCGAAAAGGGCACCGGGCTCGGCCTGTCGCTCGCCCGCAGCGTGGTGCGCGATATGAACGGTACCATCGTAGCTGAGAATGTCGGCGCCGGCGCGCGCTTCACCATCACCGTGCCGGCCTCGCTCATCAACGCCGCGCGGGCCGCCGCATGAACGCCACTCCCAGCATGCTGATCTGCGACGATGAGGAAGAGCTCGCGCACGAGCTGGGCGAGTATTTCGCCTCGCTGGGCTGGCGTGTCGCCCTCGCCATCACGGCCGAGCAGGCGATCGCGCAGCTGACCGGCGGGCTGGCGCCGCAGGTGCTGATCACCGATCTGCGCATCGGCGCGGTCGATGGGCGGCTGGTCGTGGCCGAGGCCCGCTCCCTGCCGCCGGCGCTCCGCCCGGCGCTGGTCATCATCATCACCGGTCATGTCATGCACAATGTGACGGCGGCCGATCTCGACAGCGACTTCCTCTATGTGAAGCCGGTCGATCCAACGGACGTGCTCGACGATATCGGCAGTTTCCTCGCCAGCGTGGCGCCGCCCCCGGCCTGAGGGCGAAGGTCGCCCGTCGCCACCCGCTGCGAAGGAACCTGACACTCTGAATTTGTCATTTCACAATGACGGAAGGCCCGCACTAACATAGTAGTTGGGGTAGTCGCCGAGCGTGACATTGTTTTCGTCGTGAGCGGGCGTGTGGCGGTGCGAATGGTGGGTGCAGCTGGGGTGGATTCGGAACTGCCGCGCGTTCTGCTCGTCGATGACGACCCGGACGTGCTGATCGAACTGTGCGAGGGGCTGGCCATGCTCGGCCTGCCGAGCCTGACCGCGAATACACCGGTGGAAGCCATCGACCTCGTGCAGCGCAACGAGCAGCTGCAGGTGGTGGTGACCGACCTGCAAATGCCGCGCATCGACGGCATCGAGCTGCTGCAGAAGCTCGCCTTGATGAGCCGCAAGCGCCCGCTCGCCACCATCATCATCACCGGCCACGCCTCGCTCGACCGGGCGGTGGGCGCGCTGCGTCTCAATGCGGTGGATTTCCTGCAGAAGCCGCTGCTGCCTGAGGAAGTCGCGCAGGCGGTGCGCCGGGCCTTCTCGCTGGTCGAGGACAGCGTCCGGCAGGCCAATGGGCCGGCGCCGGTGGCGGAAAAGCCGGTGGCCCGGCCGAATTATCTGAAGACGCTGGTGGCCGCCCGCGCCGACCGCGACGCTATCTTCCAGTCCGACCTGTTCTCGGACCCGGCCTGGGACATGCTGCTCGACCTCGCGGTGGCGGAAGCCTCCGGCCGGCCGATCTCCGTCACCAGCCTGTGCATCGCGTCGGGCGCGCCGACGACGACGGCGCTGCGGCGGATCGATGAATTGCGCGACGCCGGGCTGATCGAGCGCCGCCCCGACCCCGCCGATCGTCGGCGGATCATCGTCGAATTGACGGAAAGCGGGCGTCAGCGGATGGAAACCTTCGTCAAGCGCCAGGCCGAGCGTCTCGGCCTTCCCCTGGACTGAGCCGGCCGCGCGCGGACGGCCGGCGGCAGGCGTTCAGCCGACGAACTGGTAGCCGAGATAGCGCTTGGCGTCGATCACGTCATAGCCGAGCTTCAGCCGCAGCTTCTTGCGCAGCTTGCTCATATGGCCTTCGACCACGCTCTCGTCGACATCGTCGTTGAAGATGCCGTAGATCGTGTTGAAGATCTGGGTCTTGGTCACCCGCCGGCGGGCGTTCTTGACCAGATATTCCAGCATGTGCCGCTCGCGGCGCGGCAGCGGCAGCGGGGCGCCGTCGATCTCGGGATCGCGGCCGTCGAAGAACACCTTCAGCCGGTCCTCGCGGGCCGCGGCCGGGGCGGCATTGGCGTTGACGCGCCGCCAGATGGCATCGGTGCGGGCGACGATCTCGCGGACATGGACGGGCTTGCGCACCACGTCGTCAATGCCGGCGGTGAACAGTTCCAGCGTCTGCGCCAGGCTCTTCTGGTCGCTCAGCGCCAGGATCGGCGCGGCGCTGTGCGAACGGATCATCTCGGGATAAGTGGGGCGCCGCTCGAAATCGCCGAGCAGAAAACCTTCCACCGCAGCAATATCATTTTCCGAAGCGCTCTCGATCCAGCCTTTGAACTCGTCTTCGTTCAGGCCGAAGCTGGAAAAACCTTCCCGCGAGAAGCTGGAAACATAGCTTTCGGCAACAATAGAGCGGTCGTCGACGATGACATACATGATTCAATTCCCCTGCCTTGAACCTGCAGTCACGCAATTCGTTGATTGCTGCCTGCACGTGTCCTTGGCCAAAGAACTATTTTGGTAAATATCTCCACTCAAGCCGAGTTGCTTCAGGGTTGGAGTGGGTTTCCTTCCATTCTGGGGGGTATCGCCGCCTCGGGCCGGGTCGCGGCAACGCAAAAGCCGCCCCTCGGGGTAAGCCGAGGGGCGTTGGTGTGAGATCCATCCGATGTGAATCGATCCTGGCGATGCCCGCGTGCGCAGGCCCGGCGGCGATGCGCGCGATGCGCGAGCGCCGGGCCGACGGCCGCGAAATCAGCCTTCGAACACAGTCTCGATCTTGCTCTTCAGCGTCTGCGCGTTGAAGGGCTTGACGATGTAGTTGTTCACGCCGGCCTTCTTGGCGGCGATGACGTTTTCCGACTTCGCCTCGGCCGTGACCATGATGAAGGGCAGCGCGTTGAGGTCGCTGTCGTCGCGCACCTGCTTCAGCAGTTCGTAGCCCGTCATCGGCTCCATGTTCCAGTCGGAAATCACCAGCCCGTACTGCCGCTCCTTCAGCTTGGACAGGGCTTCGACGCCGTCGGACGCCTCGTCCACGTCTTCAAAACCGATCTGCTTCAGCAGGTTGCGAATGATGCGGACCATGGTCTTGTAATCGTCGACTACAAGAACCGGCATCGACAAATCCACGGCCATAAAGCGCTCCGTCCCTCAGCTAACAAGTTCCACGGGACAGCCACATGCCGCCCTTTCCTAGGTTGATGTTCTGAATTGCAATGCTTGCGCGAAGCTTGCAGGTCGAAACCTAGGGTTATTCTCAGCTGATTGGCTTTGAACTATAAGAAATCATCGAACACTTGCGAATTAATGGGAGAACTTACATGTCGTCTGCCCGGCGGCCGTTCCGGATTGAAGCGAATGAACGACACAATGGGGCGGCGGAGAAGCACGTCGCCAGCACAGTGACGATGCAGGGCTCCGTCTCCGCCCAGATAGGCCGTGTGCTGGAAGAGCTGCACGAACTGCGCGGCGTGATCGCACGGTTCGACCGCCGTTGCCCCGAAGCCGACCCCGAATGCTCGCGCCACGCCATGCTGATGGATGTAGAGACGATCCGCCAAGCCATCGACAACACCAAGAACGAGCTGGCCACGCTGCAGGCCGGCGGCGCCAAGGGCGCGCGCTTCAACCGCGCGACCGACGAGCTCGACGCCGTCGTCGCCGACACCGAGGCGGCGACCGAGGACATTCTGCAGATGGCCGAGAATATCGACGGCGCGGCGATCTCGCTGGTGGCGGAGCTGGAAGGCAGCCACAAGATGCTGGCCCAGGCGATCCACAGCTATGCCACGCGCATCTTCGAAGCCTGCAATTTCCAGGACATTAGCGGCCAGCGCATCCGCAAGGTGGTCGACCTCATGGTCTTCATCGAGGAGCGGGTCGAGCGCATGTCCAACATCTGGGGCGGGCAGGAAGAGGTTGCGCGCATCGCCGAGACCATCGCCCCCGAGCGCACCGGCGACGACGCGCTGCTCAACGGGCCGGCGCTGGCGGATGACGAGAACGTCGTCTCGCAGGACGACATCGACTCCCTCTTCGCCTGAGATCAGGCGCAGAAGGCCCGCGACTGGGCGGTCCAGCTTCCGAAGCCGGACCGGACCAGATTGCGGATGACGGCACAGACATAGCGCTTCTGCGCCGGATCATTATCCGGCCCGGCATTGTAGCGGGCCGCCGCCATCGTCCAGTTGCCATGACGCTGCCGCAGCTCCGCAAGGAAGCGGGCGGCGTAGTCGACATTGCGCTCCGGATCGAACATCTCCGCCACCGAGGCGAACTGGTCGCCATGCCAGCGATGGTTGATCTGCATACAGCCGAGATCGACCAGGGTCACTCCCCGCGCCTTGAACTCCGCCAGCTTGCGCACGCCATCGGCAGGGCTGGTCGCGACAAGGCTTTTCCCCCCCGCATTCATCGCCAGAGGCTGCAGCGTGCCATTGCCGCCGGTCTCGGTCATGCCGACCGCGTAGAGTATGGCCAGCGGCACGCCATATTTGGTGGAGGCGCGCGCCATCGCCGCCTCGCAGACGCCGAAACGCGCCCCGCCCCCCGCGCTGGGGGGCGCGCCGGTAGGCGTGTTGGGGGGCGTTTGCGTCACCGAGGCGTTCGGCGCGGCGGCAAGCTCAGGGCTGCTGCTCAGCAGCGCCGCCATCAACAGCGCGGAAAGCTGCATCTTCATCCTGTTGTCTCCTTCGGCGCGGGTCGGAATCGCCGGAATTCCCCTCGCGGGACCCGCTCCCCTCGCGGCGCTCCCAGTCCGCCGGCGCAAAGGCGTCCTCGCCGGTGAGGCGGGGCGGCAGGCCGGTCTGGCTGATGGTGAGGTCGAGCGGGCCGGCATCGGCATCGGCCAGCGTGGCGATGAGGCTGGCGCGGTCCTGCTCCAGCAGGCGCGCCGTTTCCGCCCGCGCGGCGTGAACGTGGATCTCCAGCCCGTTGCGGCCGGTGCGCAGCCGCACCGTCACCAGGCCGAGTTCCAGCGGGCGGAGCTGGATTTCCAGCACCCGCACCGGGCCACCCGCGGGTATGGCCGCGCCGGCGGCGGAAGAGGCCGGCGCTTCCGCGCGCACCGCCTCGGCAAGGACGCTGCCGAGCTGCACCGCCGCTGACGACGGAGCGGCCCCCGCCGGCGCCGCGACAGGCGCGGGAGTGGAGGCGGCGCTGCCGGCAACCGGAGCGGGGGTCGGCGTCTCGGCGGCGATCTCAGGCGCGCCGCGCGCCCGCTCCGCGCCGGCCGCCGCCCGTGCCGGCATCCGCGCGGTGGGGCGTTCCTCGGGCGGGGCCGTGTCGGTGGAAGGCGCGGGCGCCTCGCCCACCTGGGCGGCCATGGCGACAACGCGCGCGGCGGGGCGACGCTCGCTCAAGGCGGGCACCGGACGGTCGAGCCCCGGCCCTTCGGACGCAGCCAAGGCGGAAGCGGCAGAGGCGGAAGCGGCAGCGATCGTGGCCGCCGGCACCGCGACAGCCGCAGCCTGCACCTCCGCTTCGACCGCCGGCGGCAGCGCGACGGAAGGTGACTGAGCCGGCTTTGCTTGATCGGGAACAGAAGGCGCGGTCGGCCCGGCCTCGCGCGGCAGTACCGGGGCGAAATGCGTCTCGCACAGCACGACCTTGGCGGTGGGCACCGGCGCCTCGTCCAGCGTGGCCCCTTCCTCCAGCGTCGCGATCATGGCCGGGTCGCTCGTGCTTTCCGGCACATCGGCCTCTTCCGGCAGCGCCGAAGGGGCGGGCAGCAGGGACGCGAACATCGCCGGCGGCAGTGGAGACGTTGAGGGCGACATGTCGCTCCCGGCAGCCGAGGGGGTGGCTGGCACCTCCTCCAGGCGTTCCGGCCACGACGTGGCGGCGGACCGACCGGCCTCGACCGGGAGAGAACGCGGCGAGCCCTCCTCCGCCACCGAAGATGCGGGCGTCGCCTCCACGCGGGTGGTGGGCAGGCGGGGGGCATCGGCTCTCACCAGTGCCGGCGACGAGGAGGGCGGGGACCACTCCGGGCGGGGCGCGGCCTCGTCCGCCGTCATCGATGGCGGGGCGGCAGGGGCGTCCGCGCCCTCCCCCGCCCCGGCGTCGGAGTCGGGCCGAGCGGCGGGCGCGGGGGCTGCCTTCATCGGGGCGGACGGCATCTGAGCCACGGTTTCCGCCTCCTCGCCCGGCAGGGAGAGGATGGAAGGCGAAGGCGGGCGCAACGGCGCGGCCGGCGTCGAGATCGTGTGCGGCACAGTGCTGGACGCGGCGGGTCGGTGGGACGCCGGCGGCGCGGGCAAGCCAGCTTCCGCCACCGCCGGGGCAAGCGGGCGCATCGCCGCCCCGATCCCGTCCAACGCGTCGCCTGCGCCGTTGGCAGGCGGCTCGGTGAAAAGCTGAGCGGCCGGTGCGGGCGACGAACCCGCCTCGGCCGGCGCGGCGGCGGACGGCAGGGCGGCGGACGACAAGACGGCGGCCGGGCGGGCGGACCGCGCGAGCAGCGCGCCGAGGTCCATCGCCGCCACCGGCAGCTCCGTCTCGGTCATCGGGCCAGCGGGCGGGGCGGCTAGTTCGGCCGCCGGCTCGGGGGCAGGCAACGTCTCCACCGCCTCCAGCCGCACCGGCACGCCGAGGCGCGACGCCGCCATCGCGGATCGTTCGGGTCGCGGGCCGGCGGAAGGCGCCGGCGCCTCGGGCACGGCGGAGGGCCGTCCGCCCATCTCGGTGAGCAGGGCGGCGAAGGCGTCGCCGCCGTCCCCGCGCTCGGCGCGGCCGGGCAAATCGTCGGCGGTGGCGGTGCGGGCGGCGTTGAGCGGAACCGGGATCATAGCGGCGCGTCTCCCAGCGCTTTGTCGGCGGCCTCGAGCGCGGCCTGGGCCGAAGCCAGCACGGCGGGCGGCATGGCGTCCTTGCCGCCGTCCTGGCCCGGCTCCGGGGCGACCGGCCCCTGGGCTTCCGGCGCGCCGGCCTCGCCCCCGAGCCCGGCCGGCGGCGGGACGGCCACATTGACCGCATCATTGATCGACGCGGCCACCGCCAGCGCCGCGCCGAGCAGCCGCGTATCCTCGCTGCCAAAGCGCTCGCGCGCGACGCTGGCGAGGGCGGCGCTGGCCTCGTCGAAGCGGCCGGGCGCGGCGATGATCGCGGCGGCGCGGTACAGTGTGGCGCGGTCGGCTTCCAGGCTGCCGAACACCGTGCCCTTCAGCACCAGTTCCGAGGCCAGCGCCGCCGCGGTGGTCTTGCCCTGCGCCAGCGCCGCCTGCGCGATGAGCAGCGCGACCTCGCGGCGGCTTTCCGGCTCGAGCGGGGCGAGCAGTTCATGCACGCGGTGGAACTCGTCGGCGCTGTCGATGAAGCTCATCCGCGTCAGCGCGGCGGCGAAGCGCAGGCGGAAATTGCCGGCATAGACCGAGTGGCGGTAGCGGGCGAGATAGGTCGAGGTCAGGCGCTCGAAAGTGGCGAGTTCATTGGCCTGGGCGGCGATGAAGATTTCGCGGCGCAGCGCGGCCTCCTCCACCAGCGTGCCCGGCGCCAAAAGGCGGGCGCGGCCCAGCAGCACCGAGGCGCGCGGCGGGTCGCGGCGCACCCACAACGCGGCCTGCGCCAGCGCCACCTGGCCGGCGAGGCTGTCCGGCAGCTGGCGCGCGTCGATCTCGCCGAGCTGCTTCAGCGCCTCGGGCTCACGGCCTTCGAGATAGGCGAGCGTGCCGCGCAGCAGCCGCTCATCGACGGCGGGACTGGCGCCCTGGCCCAGCACGGACCGCAGCACGCCCGGCCCGCCGCCGCTGAGCGCGAAGACGATGAGCGCGCGGGCATTTTGCGGGTCGTTCCAGGCGGAGGCGTCCGCCGCGCGGAAGCTCTGGTCGATACGGGCGATCAGCGCGTTCTGCGCCGTCAGGGCGTTCGGCTCGCCTGCCGCCATGCGGTCCTGCAGGCGCTGGAGTTCGCGCACCTCGCGGTAGAGCGGCGGCGCGGGCGGCAGTTCGGGCGCGTTCGCGGCGGAGGCGGCGGGATCCTTGGCGGGCTCATCCTTGGCGTGCGCCTCCTTGTCGGCGGCTTCCGGAGCGGTAGCTTCCGCCGCCTGCGCCGACGAGAACACGCCAAGCGTCGGCAGAGCGAGCAGCGCGGTGGTGCGCTCCATCGGCTCCGGCAGATCAGGCTCAGGCGCCGGTGCGGCGGGGGCTTCGGGCGCCGCGAGGGCGACAGCCGGGGCGACCATCGGCGCGGCCGCCGGCGAGATGACCGGGGACACTGCCGGCGCTGCCGCGCTCGAAGCCGCCGAAACGGCCGGCGCGAAGGAACGGGGGTCGAAGGAATCGGCGGTAAAGGCCAGCGCGGCGAAGGTGTCCGGCCCCACGGCCTCCGACGCCAAGAGCGCGGGTGCCGGCACAAGCCCGGCGAAGGGCGGCGGGGTCGGCGCGTCCTCCGGCGCCACGACCGGCACCTCGACGGGCGCGGGCTGGAAGGCGACCGGCGACCGCGCCGGCGCGCCGCCCAACGCCGGCCGCGCGGGGGGCAGCGGCACGCGCAGCGTCGCTACCCGCGCCACCGGCGCGTCGGGCGCGGCAGCGTTCGGCAGATCGGCCGGCGCATCCGCCAGCGCAAGGGGCTCCGGGGCACCAGTGCCCGGCTCCACCGTCGCGGGGGCCGCAACGGCGGGAGCCTGCGCCGCGAGATCGGCCGGACGCGGCAGCGGCAGCGGCGCCTCCCGCGGCATCTGGCGCGGCGCCGCCGGGGGCATCACCGCCGGCTTCGGCTGGGGCAGCGGCACCCGCACGGGCGTGAGTTCCGGCAGCGCTTCGCCATCGCCCGTCTCCTGCCCGCCCGCATCGGCCGGCGCGGCATCGGCGGGGCGCACCCCGCCCCACGAATCCTTGGCCAGAGCCGGACGGCCGGCCAGCAGCAGCGCGGCGAGGAGTGTGGCGAGCAAAGCGACGCGGCTCATCGGGCAGGCTCCTGCAGCACGATTTCAATCCGGCGGTTTTCCGGCGCGTTGGGGTCGGCCTTGTTCTTGAGATTGCGGTCGGCGAAACCGACGATCTGCTTGATGCGCCCCTCGTCCAGCCCGCCGCGCACCAGCATGTAATGGGCGATGTTGGCGCGGGCGGCGGAGAGCTGCCAATTGTCATAGGTCGGCGAGCGGAAGGGGCGCCCGTCCGTATAGCCGCGGATCACCACATCGCCCGGCCGGTCCTTCAATGTCTGGGCGATGCGCGCCATGGCGGCGACGATGCGCGCATCCGGCACCGCCGAGCCGATGGGGAACATGGAGAAGTCGAGATCGTCGGTCAGGCTGATCACCGTGCCGTCGCCGGTCTTGCGCACCGTCACCTGTGGCCCGGTGGCGCCGCCCATGGCGGCGGCGAGGTCGGCCTTGATCTGCTCTTCCAGCTTTTCCGCCGGCCCCTGCGCGCCCTCGGTGCGGGCCGGCCCGTTGGCGGCCACCGCCTTGGCGCTGTCGCCGTCGGGTGTCGACGAGGCAGCCTTGGTCGCGCCGGCAATGCCGCCGGCGCGGGCGGAATCCGGCGTCGGGCCGCCGGCGGGCGAGCCATCCATTCCCTCGACGGCGGGGTTCGGCGTGTCGCGCTTGGCGCCCGCATCCGGCCGTGTGCCCTGCGGCGCGCCGATGCCGGCGGTGCCGGGCGCCGTCGCCTGCGCCTTGCGGGTGGAGGTCATCTGCCAATAGACTGGGTCGAACGGGTCGCGCGTGGCGTCGCCGCTGCCGGTACCCGGCTCGCTATTGACGCCGATCGGGGCGTCGAGCGAGGTCGGCGTGCCGGGCGGGGCATCGGCGACGATCTCGGCCAGCACGGCATAGGGGTCCTGGAACAGCGCCGCCTCGCGCGGGCCCTGCTGCACCTCCTCGCCCTTGCCTGTCTTCTCGCCCACCGTGTCCTTGAGCGCGGACATCTGGTCGCCATCGTCCGAGGTACCGACATCCTTGACGTCCTCGGGGTCGTTCAGTCCCTTGCGCTCGCTCACGCTGTCGGCGAGATTCACCGGGTTGAAGTAATTGGCGATCGCCTTGCGCACATCCTTGTCGGTGACGTTGATCAGCCACATGATCAGGAAGAACGCCATCATCGCCGTCATGAAGTCGGCATGGGCAACCTTCCAGGCGCTGGAATGGTGCTCGTGCTCCTCGTCGTCATGCCGCTTGATGATGATGAGTTCTTGATGTTCGGGACCGGCCATGGCCGTCTACTCCTGCGCCAGGGCGAGGCGCGCGGCCCAGGCCTGCATCTGCGTCTCGAATGTGGTCGCGCCGGCGACGGCGACGATCTCGCCGCCCGCTCCGGCTTCGAAGCACACCGGCGCGCGCGGATCGAGCCGCGCCTGCAGCCCCTCCAGCAGGGCCGCCGGGCCACGCACGTGAAGCAGCGGCGTGGTGCCGTCGGCGAGGGCGCGGGTGATCGCGCTCGCCATGTCCGCCAGCACACGCTCGCGCAGGGCGTCGGCGAGGAAGGGGGCGATCACCCGGCCGAGCCGGGTGGCGAGGTCCTCGCCCAGCTGCTCCAGCCCCTCGGCCAGCGCCTGCGCCAGTGGCTCGCTCTCCGCCTGCGTCCAGGCGCGGCGCGCCTCGGCGAGCCGCTCCTCCGCCCGTGCGGCGTCCTCGGTGCGCTGCCGGTCGAAGCGGGCGCGCGCGGCGGCCTCACCCGCCGCCCGCCCGGCCGCCTCGGCTTCCTGCATCAACAGGGCGAGGTCCGGCGCGGGGGGAGCGGCAGGGATCGGCGACGCAATCGGCGACGCGGGATGCGGCGCGGCGGGACGCGCCGGCGCCTCGGCGGCGCGGGGGTGCGCCGGCTCGGCGGCACGCGGGGCAAGGCCGGAATAATCGGGAAGATGGTCGATGAGCGCCCGCATCAGACCCGGGCCTCCTGCTGCAGCCATTGCCGCAGAATGGCGGCGGCCTGCTCCTCATCGAAGTCGATGATCTGCTCCAGGCGCTTCTGCGGCGAACGGTTCATCTTGCTGGTGAGGTCCTCGATCAGGCTGACCGGCTCGGTGACGCCGGGCGTCATGGCGCCGCCACCGTCAGGCGCCGGCAATTCGCCCATCGCGCCGCCGGTGCCGGCGAGCATGGCGGTCTCGATCAGTTCGGCATCCTCCGGCCGGGCGACGATGGCGCGCACGGCGGGGCGCAGGCCGAACCAGATCAGCAGGACGGCGACGATGAGAATGGTGGCGGCGTTTACCAGCGTGCCGGCCTGGCGCATCAGCACTTCCGACCAGGGCAGCGCGGCCACCGGTTCGAGCTGGCCATTGCCATCGGCGAAGCCGACAGCGGAGACCTTCAGCTTGTCACCGCGCGCCTTGTCGAAGCCGGAGGCAGCGGCGGCGAGCTGCTCGATCTCGTAGATCTGCGTCTCCAGCGGCACGGCCCCATCGCCCGCCCCTTCCGCCGGCACCAGCCGGGCGCGGTTCACCAGAATGGCGATGGACAGGTTCTGCACGGTGAAGCCTTCGCGCACCGTCTCGGTGCTGCGCGAGGAGATCTCGAAATTGGTCAGTTCCTCGCGCCGGTTGCTCTCCTCATTGGAGTTGTTGCCGGTATCCGCGCCGCCCGCCTGGCCGGGCATGTTCTGCTGCACCGAGGCCGCCGCCTGCTTGGAGCGGTTCTGCGACGTGCCGGTCTCCTTGACCACGCGCACCGAACGCTCGGTCTTGGAGGCGGGGTCGTAGGTCGTCTCATTGGTGGTGACGCGGTCGATGTCGAGGCGCGAGGTAACGCTGATCTGGAAATTGTCGATGCCGAGATAGGGGGTGAGCGCGCGGCGGATCTTCGCCTCGGTCTCGCGGTTCATCTGCTCCTGCAGCATCGCCTTTTTGCCGGAGGAGGCATTGGCCGGGTCGTCGCCCGAGGCGAGAATGGCGCCCTCGGTGTTGAGCACGGTCACGGCGTCGACCTTCATGCCCGGCAGGGCGGCGGCGACGAGATGGCGGATCGCTTCCGCTGAGGTGCCGTCCTCGGCGTTCTCCGTGCGGATCACCACCGAGGCCGAGGCGCTCTGCTGGTCGCGGCGGAACGAGGCGCGGTCGGGCAGCACGATGTGCACCCGCGCCGCCTTGATGCCCTTCATGGTCTGGATGGTGCGGGCGAGTTCGCCTTCCAGCGCGCGCACCTTGGTCACCTCCTGCATGAAGGAGGTGAGGCCGAGCGAGTTCACGTCGTTGAACAGTTCGTAGCCGGAGCTGGAGCTCTGCGGTAGGCCCTTCTCCGCCAGCTGCATGCGCGCGCGCGCCGTGTCGGCGGGGGCGACCAGCACGGCCGTGCCATCGGCGTTCACGTCGAAGGAAATGCCGGCATCCTTCAGCGCGGCGCCGATGCGGGTCACGTCCTCGCGGCTGAGATTGGCGTAGAGCGTCTCGGTGGCGGGACGGCTGAGATAATAGGCGCCGAGGCCGATGGCGGCGAGCACCGCCAGCCCGATCATCGCCAGCGCGAACAGGCGGCGGGCGCCGAGCTGCCGCAGATTGCTCAGAAGCATGTCGAGCTGCTGGCGTGCGAACATCTGCTCTCCCGCTCCCTAGATGATGCGAAGGGCCCTTGGCGCGGGCCGCGCGCGGGGCCCGCCTGCGAGGAGGGCCGATCCGTCGGAGGGGAGAGTGCGTCGGCGAGCTTGCCTGAGCGTTGCGCGGGGGAGCGCTAAAAAAGAGGGCCACGCCCCTGGGAGGAGAAGCGTGGCCCGAGGCGCGCCGTGGAACACGGCGGCGGGGTCGGAGAAACCGGGCGCGAACCCGGCCGTATCAGCCGCGGAACAGGCTGAGCACGCTCTGCGAGCTGGAATTGGCGATGCCGAGCGACTGAACGGCGAGCTGCTGCTGAGTCTGCAGCGCCTTCAGACGGGTCGACTCTTCTTCCATGTTCGCATCGACGAGCGAGCCGATGGCGCGGTTGTTGGCGTCCTGCAACGCCTGCACGAAGTTGGTCTGCGACTCGATACGGCTGGCCGTGGAGCCGAGGCTCGTGGACGCATCCGTAAGATCGGTCAGGGCGGCATCGACGATCGAGGTATAGTTCGCGATCTGGTCGAGGTCGTTCTGGCTCGAGGTCAGCTTGGAAATGTCGATATCCATGATCGAGCTGACCGTCGCCTTGCCATTGGACGTGGCGGCCACGCGGGACTTGTCGAGAATGCCGAGGTTATCGGTGCCCGAGGCGCCCAGCGAGTTCTTCAGCGCGAGAACCGCGCCGTCGAGGGCCGTCTTCTTCGTGGTTTCGGCGGTGGTGAAGGCACTGTCACGGGTGTTCTTGGCCGTCGCATAGGCGGCGTCACGGGCGGCCACAGCCGCGGCGTCCATGGCGCTGCCGGCGAAGGTCGTGTCGGCGGCCGCAATGTCGGTGTCGTAGGCCGTCGTCGCCGTGGTCTTCGCAGTATCGAAGGCCGTCGTCGCGGTGGTGGCGGCGGTGGAGTAGGTCGCCGACGCCGTGGTCACCGCGGCGTCAACCGCCGAGTGAACGGTGGTGTTCGAATCCAGCAGCTTGAACTTGCTGGTGTCGATGTTGATCGTGTCGACCTGCACCGAGTCGCCGGTGCGGGAGAACGAGGCAACCACCGCCTTGTTGGCATTGTAGTTGGCTTCGCTCGAATCCACCGACAGCCAGTTGCTGCCGGAAATGACCGTGCTCTTGGCGTTGTTCTTCACCTCTTCGAGCAGGCTGCCGATTTCGGTCTGCAGCTTGGCGCGATCGGCGTCCGGGGACGCGGCGGTGATGAGCTTTTCCTTCACCTTCTGCAGGGCATTGCGGACGGTGTCGAGACCGGTGTTGACGGTGTCGACCGAGGACTTGGCGAGGCCGAGCGAGTCCTTCACCGCACCGAGCGCACCGTTGTCGGAGCGGGTCGTGGTGGCGATGGACCAGTAGGCCGCGTTGTCCGACGCCGAATTGACGCGCAGGCCGGTGGAGACGCGGTTGTTGGTGTCGTCGAGCGAAGAGTTGATGGTCCGCAGGGTCTGCAGGGCGACCATGGAGGACGTGTTGGTCATCAGGCTGGTCATAGGAATGTCCCTTGAGTTGATGTGAGTTTTTCACGGGACATACCGGGCTTACACCGGCATGGCAGAGGCGGCATCATGCCTTTGATGATCGGGCCCGAGAGCGCAATCCGAGTGCCGGCCCGAAGCGGGCGGGCAATCAATCTGCCATGAACCTACCCTCGCACGGCTAGCTTGCGCGGGGCTTGCATCCGGCACGGGACCGGACATCGCGATACGAAGCCGGCAAAACGCCGGCGAGGCGGCCCGCTCGCGCGCACCGCCCCGCTATTGTTGTCAATCCGTCGGTCTATGAAGTGCGTCAGTAAAACGAGCGCACCAGCCCGCCCACCAGAAGATTCCAGCCGTCGATCAGGATGAAGAACAGGATCTTGAACGGCAGGGCGATGACCGCCGGCGGCATCATCATCATGCCCATCGACATGACCAGCGTCGCCACGATCATGTCGATGATCAGGAACGGCAGCATGATCAGGAAGCCGATCTCGAAGCCGCGCCGCAGCTCGGAGATCATGAAGGCGGGGATGAGGATGCGCAGCGGCACCTTGTCCTCCGTCGCCGCGGGCGCCTGGCCGTTGGCGGCGGCGAGATCGGCAAAGGTCTGCAGATCCTTGGGGCGCACCTGCGACATCATGAAGTCCTGGAACGGCGCCGCCACCCGCGTCAGCGCCTCCTGCTCGCTGATCTGGCCCTCGGTCAGCGGCTGGATGCCCTGCTGCCAGGCGCGGTCGAAGGTCGGGCCCATGACATAGAAGGTCATGAACAGCGACAGCGAGATCAGCACCATATTCGCCGGCGTCGATTGCAGGCCGAGCCCCGAGCGCAGGAAGGACAAGGCGATGACCAGCCGGGTGAAGCTGGTGACCGTGATGAGCAGCCCCGGCGCCACCGACAGCACGGTGAGCAGGGCGATCATCTGCACGATGCGCCCGCTCGCCGCCCCGCCGCCCGACTGCTGGAGCAGATCGTTCAGCCCCGGCAGCGACTGGGCGAAGGCCGGGGCGGCGAGGACGGCGCTGGCGAAAAGGCCGGCGGCGGCAAGGCCCGCCACCGCGAGGGGCCGGGCGAGACGGCGGGAGAACGCGCTCATTGCACCACCATCGTCTCGATGATCAGCTCGTCGATCTTGCCCTCGGTGCGCAGTTTGGCACGCTCGCTCAAATCCTCGCGCAGGTGGAGAAGCCCGCTCGGCCCCTCCAGCTGGCTGAGCGAGAGCGTGCGCAGATACCCCATGATGTCGTCGCGGATCTGCGCGACGGCGATCTTCGGGTCGGGCAGCGCGTCCTTCTTGAAGATGATCGCGGCCTCGATACGCACGAAGGTCTGCGAGGGCGCGGCGAGATTGGAGACGATCGCCTTCATCGGCTCCATCACCACATCGGTGCCGGCGTATTTCAGCGGCGGCGTGTCGGGCTCCGGCGGCTTCTCCTTCGCCTTCTCGCTCACCGTCTTCTCGACGCTGGAGGCGAGCTGGATGCCGAGCCCGCCGCCCCCGCCGGCGGCGAGGAGGGTGAGGATGGCCAGCGGCACGATCAGCCCGCCACCGCTTTTCTTGTCGTCGCCTTTGACGGCGACTGCCTTGGCTGCCATGGCCCGCCCCCGTCAGAACGGCGCCACGACATCATAGATGCGCTGGCCCCAGGCGGGCTGCTGCACATCCATGAGTCGACCGCGTCCGGCATAGGAAATGCGGGCTTCGGCGATCTTGTCGTAGGAGATGAGGTTGCGGCCGGAAATATCCAGCGGGTTGACCATGCCGGCGACGTTGAGCACGCGGACTTCGTAGTTCACCAGAATCTCCTGCGAGCCGCTGATCATCAGATTGCCGTTCGGCAGAACGTCGGTGACCACCGCCGCGATCTGGACCTGCAGCTTTTCCGAGCGGTCGATCGAGCCCTTGCCCTTGGCGGCGGTGTCCGAGTTCATGGTGAGGTTGCCATTGGCCGAGCCGGCCGCCCCGCTCCAGCCGAAGCCTTCGGCGGCGACGGCGACATCGAGCCCTGCCTGCTGCGCGGATTTGCGCGAGCGGTCGGTCTGGTTGTCGAACTGCGCCATGTCGTTCATCGCGATGGTCACCGTCACCACATCGCCGACTTTGCTGGCGCGGATGCTGCGATAGATGCTCTGCGTGCCCTGGTCCCAGGTCGAGGCGAAGCTGCGCTTGGGCGGCGCGGGGAAGCTCATCGGAATGGGGTCGGTCGGCTGGTTGATGCCGTAGCCGACCGGGGTGAGGCTCGGCCCGAAGGCCAGGCTGTCATAGGTCTTCTGGCAGCCGCCCAGCGCGAGCGCGACAAGGGACACCGTGAGAGGAAGCGTCGAACGGGTGCGGGTCACGATGATTTTCCATCCGGAGGCGGCGGGCGCTTGGCGATGCCCACCATCACGCCGGTGAGGCGGGCGGCGCGGGCCGGGTCCATCTCGTTGAGGATCGCGCTGGCGACGCGAGGGTTGAGCTTGGCGAGGATGGCGGCGGCGGGGTCGTCGCCCATGATGGTGAGTTGCGCGGCAGCGGCGTCGGGGCGCATCTGCGAGATGACCGAGATCACCGCCGCGTCCGCCTTGTTGAGGAAGTCCTCGCGCCGGGTCAGCCATTTCTCGAATTCGGCGCGCTTGGCCTCCAGCCGGGCAATCCGGTCTTCGATGTCCTTCTCCAGCGCGGCGAGCGCCGCCCGCTGGCGGGCGAAGCGGGCATCGCGCACCGCGTCGACCATCGCCTCGCAATATTGATCGGCATTGTCGCCCTTCGGCGCCGGCGGGGCGGGGCGCGAGGCGGCGATGGGTGCCGCGGCCTCGGGGGCCGGCGCCGTTTCCGCCCGCAGGCTCATCGCGCCGAGAAAGCTGGTGCCGAGGGCGAGCGCGACGATGACCAGCGCCTTGACGATGCCGGCGCTGCCGTCGCGGCGCGGCAGCGGCAGGCGGCGGGCAGGCACCGTCCAGCCCATCGCCTCCGCCTCGTTATCCTCGCCGCCGGGCTCGCTGTCGCGGGCGGCGAAGCAGAGGGCGGCGGAAAGCAGCCCGAGCAGGCCGCCCACGACGAGGGCGGCGAGATGCGAGACGACCAGTATCATGCTCATGCGGGAACTCCCGGCCGATGCGCCCTGCGGCGCTTACTGGATGACCAGCTCGGCTTGCAGGGCGCCGGCTGTCTTGATCGCCTGAAGGACGGAGATGATGTCCGTCGGCCTCATTCCCATACGGTTCAGACCTTGCACGAGGGTGTCGAGATCGGGACCCCGCACCACGCTGAGATAGCCGCCGTCCTGCTGCACCTGGACCTCGGTATTGGGCACCACCACCGTCTCGCCATAGGAGAACGGCGCGGGCTGGGAGACCTGCGGCGTCTCGGTGACGCGCACGGTGAGGTTGCCCTGCGTGACCGCGACGGTGGAGATCTTGACGTTGCGCCCGATCACCACCGTGCCGGAGCGCTGGTCGATGACCACGCGGGCGGGCGCGTCGGTCTGCACCGCGAGATCGCCGACCATGGCGAGGAAGCGGGCGGCGCTGATGCGCGGGGGCCGCAGCACGACGATGGAGCGCTGGTCGCGCGCCAGCGCCGTCGGGCGCACCGGGCCGCCGATCTTGCCATTGTCGGTAACATTGTTGCCGAAGCGGGCATTGATGGCGTCGGCCACCCGGGCGGCCGTAGCAAAATCGGGGTTGTTCAGCTCCAGCACGAATTGCGGCAGCTCCGCCAGCTCCCCCGGCGCCGGCTTTTCCACCAGCGCGCCATTGGGGATGCGCGCGGCGGTGGGCACGCCCTGGGTCACGCTCTCGGCCTCGCCGGCGGCGACATAGCCGGTGACGGCGAGCTGGCCCTGCGCCACGGCATAGGTCTGGCCGTCGGCGCTGTTCAGCGGGGTGATGAGCAGCGTGCCGCCCTTCAACGAGGTCGCGTCACCCAGCGAGGCGACATTGACATCGATGCGCCCGCCGACCCCGGCGAAGGAGGGCAGATTTGCGGTCACCGCCACCGCCGCGACATTTCGCGAGCGCAGCGGCACGCCGCGCGTGCTGATGCCCAGCCGGTCGAGCATGGACTGCATCGCCTGCTCGGTGAAGGGCGAGTTGCGCAGCGTGTCGCCGGTGCCTTGCAGGCCGATGACGAGGCCGTAGCCGATCAGCTGGTTGTCGCGCACGCCCTGCACGCTGGTGATGTCCTTGATGCGGGTCGCCGCCTCGGCCGCCGGGGCGAAGGCGAGCACCAGCAGCAGCGCGCACAGGCCGCGCCCGCGCATCAGGCGCCGTGTCCAGCCGATCATGGCACGGTCACCTTCACCGAGCCGTCGGCCTGCACGATGCCGGCGACGACCTTGCCGCTGTCGGCGTTCTTCAGCTTCACCATCGCACCGAGCGCGCCGGATTCGAGCGGCACGCCGATCGCGCGGATGCTGAGCCCGTCCTGCTCGAAGCGCAGTTCGGTCGCGACGCCCCGCGTCACCAGCTGCGCCTCCGCGACCGCAGCGACGGGAATGGCGTTGCCCGCCGCCAGCGGGCGGCGCGCCACCTTGCCGACCAGCTGGCCCGTATTGACCGCCAGCGGGTATTGGTGCGCCATCGAGACCGGAAAGGCGCGCTCGCCGAGCATGGCGGCGGTGATGGTCTCGCCCGGCGCAATATTGGTCGCGGCGACCGGCAGGCTGATCTGATCCGGCGCGGCGACCGCCGCCGGCGCGGGCGCAACCGGAGCCGGTGCGGGCGGCGCGTCGAGGCCGGACACCGTGTCGGCGATCGGCCGCTGGCGCGCGGTGGCCGGAGCCTGCGCCAGGGCCTGCGCGAAGGCCGGCAGCGTGGCCGACAGAACGGCGCAGGAAAGGGCGAGGGCGCGCACGCCCCCCGGCAGCAGCCGATTCATCGCAGGTATCCTTGTTTAGCGGATGCCCTTGGCAACCGTCGCCGCCATCTCGTCGGCGGCCTGGATCACCTTGGAGTTCATCTCATAGGCGCGCTGCGCGGTGATGAGCTCGGTGATTTCCTTCACCGGATCGACATTCGAGCCTTCGAGATAGCCCTGGTGGATCTTGCCGAAGCCGGCATCGCCCGCCACGCCGGTGACCGGCTGACCCGAGGCGGCGGTCTCGCGGTAGAGATTGTTGCCGATCGGCTCCAGCCCGCCATCATTGGCGAAATTGGCGAGGCTGAGCTGGCCGAGCAGCTGCGGCGTCGCCTGCGCCGGGGTCTTGGCGTAGATGTTGCCGGTCTCGTTGATGACGATCTCGGTGGTGTCGGCGGGAAAGGTGATGGCCGGCTGCACGACATAGCCGTCATTGGTCACCAGCTCGCCGGCCGGTCCCTTGCTGAAGGAGCCGGCGCGCGTATACAGCGTCTCGCCGGTCGGGCCGGTGATCTGGAACCAGCCGCGCCCGTTGATCGCCATGTCGAGCGGGTTGCCGGTCTGGGCGAGCGGGCCTTGCTGGTGCAGGTTGCGCACCCCGAGCGTGCGCACGCCGAGGCCGATGAGCGCCCCCTCCGGGATCGGCAGGCCGCCTTCCGCATTGGGCACGCCTTGGGCGCGCTCGGCCTGGTAGAGCAGGTCGGAGAATTCGGCGCGGGCACGCTTGAAGCCGGTCGTGTTGATGTTCGCGATGTTGTTCGCGATCACCTCGACATTGGTCTGCTGCGCGCTCATGCCGGTGGCGGCGATGGCCAGTGCTTTCATGTCGGCGTCCTCGGGGCAGCCTCGGACAGCGCGGCGACGGCGCCGCCCGCCGGGGATGCGGGAAACAGGGGGCGGAACGAGGTGTCGCGGGCGGCGCTAGATCGCCATCCGCGAGATTTCCTGATAGGCGGCGACCACCTTGTCGCGCACCGCCAGCGCGGTCTGCAGCGTGGTCTCGGCCGCCATGATGGTCTGCACCACGTGCTGCACGGAGGCCTTGCCCTGCAGGCCGGTTATGGCGGCGGCTTCCGCTCCCTGCAGCGAGCTGACCGCCTGGCCGGATATGTCGGCCAGCATGTCGGAAAAGCCGGTGCCTGCCGCCGGGCGAACCGCCGACGTGGCGGACGTGGCGGCCGTTGACGCGGTGCCGCCGGTCCCGCGCAGGGTGGAGATCGAATTGAGCGCGTCCATCATCACCCGGCCCTCAATAGATCGATGGTCATCGAAATCATCGAGCGTGCCTGCTTCATCATCTGGAGATTGGCGGAATAGGAACGGCCGGCCTCGCGCAGGTCCGCCATCTCCGTCAGCACGTTCACATTGGGCAGCTTCACATTGCCCTCGGCATCGGCGGCCGGGTTGCCGGGATCGTGCTCGATGGTGAAGGGCGTGGTGTCGTCGGTGCCGATGGAGCGGATCGCGACGCCCGGGCCGGCGCTAAGGCCTTCCGGCACGCCCATATGCACCGTCTTGCGCCGGAACGGATCGGCACCGGGCGTCGAGCCGGTGGAGCGGGCATTGGCGATGTTCTCGGACACCACCCGCATGCGGGTGGACTGGGCCTCCATGCCGGAACTGGCGATGGCGGAGATGGACTTCAGGGAATCGATCATCAGGCGTTCCTCACACTGGCGAGCACCATGCGGTGGAAGGCGCGCACGACGCTCGTGTTCAAGGTAAAGGCCGCGTTGGTGTCGGCGGCTTTGACCATCTGCTGGTCGAGGCTCACCGTGTTGCCGGAGTCGGAGACTTCCCAGCTGTCCGCCGGCTTCACCTCGGCCCGCATCGCCTCGGCTCCCGCCGGGGAGAGATGCCCCGCCGAGGTGCGCGCCTGGGTCAGGTGGGTGCGGTCGAGCACCGTCGAGAACGGCTCGACATCCGCCGCCCGATAGGCCGGCGTATTGGCATTGGCGATGTTCGCGGCGATCGTCGCCTGCCGCACCGACGCCCATTCGGCGTGGCGGGAGGCGAGATCGAACAGGAAGATCTTGTCCAAGGGGGGTCTCCGCATTCCTACGCGGGGACCGTAGGACCAGAACCTTGCACGAGGCTGGAGCGTTCAGTGCTCGCTGAGCCGGGCCGCCGCCAGCGCCGCCTCGAAGCGGCGGAGATTCTCGCTCTCCGATCCCGCCGCAGTGGCGAACTCGATGGCGTCGATATGCACGCCGACCGAATTCTCGTCGAACACCACATGGAACGCGGTCGTCATCGCCGGCTGGCGGAAGCTGAGCGCGAGGGAGACATGCGGCGGCGCGCCCCAGTCGCTCTCGATCACCGCGTGGCGGTCATAGCTGAGCTGGCCCGGCTTGAGAAAAAGCTCGGCCGAGGAGGCGATGAGGTCGTCGATGTTACTGTCCTGGCCGCTGTTGATATAGGCCATCACCACCCCGGCATTGGTCAGGCACAGCTCGGTGAGAAAACCGCGCAGCGCCTCGGCCAGCCGCTTTTCATAGGTGAGCAGCGCCAGTTCCGGCAGGCTGGCGATGTCGAGACGGCAAGGCCCCTCATTTCCGCGCATTTTGGCCTCGCGAGTAGATGAAGAAGAGAATCTTGGCGACCGGGCGGTAGAACTCCGCCGGAATCCACTGGTCGACCTCCACCGCCTCATAGAGCGCCCGCGCCAGCGCGCGGTCCTCCACAACAGGCACGCCGGACGTTTCGGCGATGGAGCGTATCTTCAGGGCGATCAGGTCCACGCCCTTGGCGAGCACCAGCGGCGCCCCGCCCTTCACCCGGTCATAATGCAGGGCGATGGCGTAATGCGTCGGGTTGGCGATGACGAGCGAGGCGCGCGGCACCGCGCTCATCATGCGGTGGCGGGCGCGTTCCTTCGCCAGCGAGCGCATGCGCGCCTTGACGATCGGGTCGCCCTCGGCCTGCTTGAACTCCTCCTTCACCTCCTGCTTGGTCATGCGCAGTTCGGCGCGCCAGCTCAGCCGCGACCAGACGAGGTCGATGCACACCAGCGCGATGGTGGCGACGCAGACGGCGGAGACCAGCCGCACCGCGAGGCCGAGCAGCATGGAGGGAACGAGCGTCGGGTCGCTCGACATGGCGCCCATGATGCTGTCCTTGGCGGAGAGCAGCAGCATGACGCAGATCGCCGCGACGGCGCCGAACTTGAACAGCGATTTCAGGAATTCGACCTGGCCGTGCCGGCCGAAAATGCGGGTGAAGCCCGAGGCCGGCGAGACGCGCGACCATTGCGGGCGGATGCGCTCGCCCACGAAGCGCGGCATGTTCTGCGCCAGCGAGGCGACGAGGCCGAAGGCGGCCAGCACCAGCGCGATCGGCAGCAGGAAGCGGGCGGCAAGGCCGAAGGCGAGCCAGAACAGCTCCAGCGCATCCTCGCTGCCGGCGATGCGGAAGCCGCCGGGATTGTCGATCAGCCGCGCCATCCCCTCGGTCAGAAGCGTGACCTGCGGACCGGCGAAGAAGGACAGGCTGACGAGAATGCCGAGCAGCGAGGCAAAGAGCGGGGCTTCGCGCGAAAACGGAACCTGTCCCTTTTCCAACGCGTCGGAGATCTTCTTCTCGCTCGCCTCCTCGGTTTTGCTCTCCTTGTCATTATCCTCGGACATGGCGGCCCCCGGGGTGGCCTGACCTAGCGCACATAGGCTTCGTCCTCGCCGCCGGCGTTGAGCTCGATCTCGCCGCGCCCGGCCATTTCCAGCGCCATGTCGGTGATGGCGCGCCGGGCCTCGTGCACGTCGCGGTGCGAGGCCGGCTCGCTGCTCATCAGCTCCTGCTCGACCATGCGGCGCACGCGCGAGCCGAGCGATTGCAGGATGACCTCGCGGAACTGCGCGTCCGTGCCCTTCAGCGCCATCACCGTGCGGTCGTTCGGCACCTGGTCGAACAACGCCGTGCGGGCGCGCGGCGGCAGCGAGATGATGTCGTCGAAGGTGAACAGCAGCCCCTTGAGGATTTCCGCCGATTTCGGCCGCGTGCTCGCGAGGCTGGAGAGGACGTTCTCCATGTCGTCGCGCTCCATCTTGTTGATGATGTCGGCGATGCGCGCATGGGTGTCAGCGCCCGCATTGCGGGCGAGGTTCACCATGAAGTCCTCATGGATGGTGTTCTCGATGATGCGCATCGTCTCGTCGACGATCGGCTTGAAGCCGAGCATGCGCCGCATCACGGCGTTGCGCATCGCCTCGGGCAGATGGCCGAGCACCTTGGCGGCGCAGGACGGCTTGACCTTGGACAGCACCAGCGCCGCGATCTGCGGGTGCTCCTTGATCACATAGGCGGCGATCGTGCCCTCGGAGACGCCGGAAATCCGGTCCCAGATGGTGTGATTGGTCGAACCGAGAATGTCGGTCATGATGGCGGAGATCTGCTCGGGGGGCAGAACCCCGTCGAGCAGGCGCTCCACATCGCTGGGCGAACCGACCACATTCGCGCCGGCGACGAACTGGGTGGCGAATTCCTCGATGGCGAGTTCGACCTGCGCGGTCGACACCGGGCGCATCTCCGCGATGGCGCGGGTGATCGCCTTGATCTCCTCGGGCTGGAAGTGCTTCATCAGCCGCGCCGCCACCGGTCGGCCCATGGTCATGAGCAGAGCGGCGACACGGTCGGAACCCTGTAGCGGGCGGGCCACCCGGGTGACGGCGGACATGCGCGCTCAACCGTCTCAGCGCGAGAGATCGGCACCGGACGCGCCGACGATCTCGGTCAGCGACACGCCGAAGCGGGAATTGTCCTCGTCCACCACCACCACTTCGCCGCGGGCGATGATGCGGCCATTGACGACGATGTCGACCGGCTCGCCGACGCGGCGGTCAAGGGGCACGATGGCGCCACGGCCGAGCTTCATCAGCTGCGCCACCGGCAGGTGCGCCGAGCCCAGCACCACCTGCAGCGTGACCGGCACGCGCAGCAGCGATTCGAGGCCACGGCCGCCGAAGCTCTCCTCAACCGTGCCGCTGGCCGACAGCACTTCCGGGGCGAAGGTTTCGTGGCTCATCCGCGCGGGTCCTTGTTCACGGGGGTGGGGAGAACAGCGGCGGCCTCGGTGCGGGCACGGTCGAGCCGGGCGACCAGCGCCTCCGCCTCGCCGATGCGCGTGCACAGCGCCGAAATCAGCTCGCGGCTGTCATTGTTGAGCAGGGCGACGGCATCGCGCGCCTCGCCCAGCGCCGCGGCGCTGTCATGCAGCGCCAGCCGGTAGTGGCGCCCGACCGTCGAGAGCTCGTTGAGCTTGCGATACATCAGCACGACGCAACCGCTCGTCACCACAAGCGCCACGAACAGCACCGCCTCAGCGGGGGAGAATGTCATCGATGAACTCCTGATCGAGGTCGACCGCCTCTTCGATACGCAGCACATAAGACCCTTCAGCTTGCCCGAGGCTGCACCAGAACAGCGGCTGCTCGACGCTCTCCAGCTTGACCCGGCTGCGCGGCGTCGCCTGCAGCGGCAGGATCTGCCCGACTTCCAGCTGCGCGGCGTCGCCGAGCGTGATTTCGCGCTCTTCCAGCACCGCGCGCAGCCGCACCTCGGTGCGCTGCACCTCGCCGCGTATGTGCTTGGTCCAGATCGGGTCGCGCGGGGAGGATTCGCCGGCGGTGGTGCTGGCGAGCTGCTGGCGCAGCGGGGTAAGCGCACCCTGCGGGATCAGCACGAACATCTCGCCGCCGCGATTGAGCGCCTGCAGCAGGAATTTGGCGCAGATGGCGAGGTTGTTGCGCCGGCCCACCACCGCGAAATCCATGCGGGTTTCCTGGCGCTGGAACTTGAAGCTGACCTGGCTCACCAGGGCGAAGCTGCCTTGGAGCGCCTTCGCCACCTGCTCGAACAAAGCGATGGCGATGCGCAGCTCGATATTGGAGAAGGAGCGCTCGTCATCCACCGGCGGCTCGGAACCGTCGGCGCCGAACAGCACCTCGACCATGCTGAACACGAAGTCGCGGTCGAAGCCGACAATGACGTGGCTGTCCCATTCCGGGGAGTGGAACACGCCGACGATCGCCATGCCCTCATAGCTGTCGAGCACGTCGCCGATGCGCCCGCTCTCCACCTGGCTCAGCGAGTAATAGGCCTGCGAGGAGGCCAGCTGGCGCAGGCTCTCCGCGCACAGCGTCGCCATGCGGTCGAAGATGACATGCAGCATCGGCAGCTTGTCGAGCGAGAGCCCGGCAGCGTCGAGCAGAAGGTCGCGAATATCGGCCGGCGTGCCGGCGGAGGGGGTGGCGCGCATGTTCATGTGATCAGGCTGCCTGGGGAACGGCCGTGAGGTTCGGCACGTTGGAAATCGCCTCGGCTTCCACTTCGTCGATGCTCGGGCGCTCGGAGGAAGAGATGGTCTTGCGCCCATGTTCGAGCGCGATCTGCGGCAGCGCCCCGTTCATGTAGGCGATGAGCGACTGCTTCACGATGATGTAGGGCTGGACCTGCTTCTCGCGCATGATCTTGATGTAATGCGCCATCGGCCCAAGGATCGCGTAGGAGGTGTAGATACCGATCAGGGTGCCGACCAGCGCCGAGGCGATGTAATGGCCAAGGATTTCCGGCGACTGGTCGATGGCGCCCATCGCCTTGACGATGCCGAGCACCGCCGCGCAGATGCCGATGGCCGGCATGCCCTCGGCTACCGTGCTGATCGCCCCGGCCGGCTTGGTCTTGTATTTCTTGATGGTCGAGATTTCCTGTTCCATCAGCCCCTCGATTTCGTGCGAGCGGGCATTGCCGATGACGATCAGCCGCGCATAGTCGCAGATGAACTGCGTCAGCTCCTTGTCCTTGAGAATGTCCGGGAAGTGCTGGAACAGCGCGGAATTGGCGGGGTCGTCGATATGGCCTTCAACCTCGTTGCGCGGACGGGTGCGCAATTCGCGCATCAGCGCATAGAGCAGGCCGAGCAGGCCGAGGAAATCCTTGCGCTTGGGCGCCTTGCCGGCGAAGGCCTGCCCCATCGCCTTGCCGGTGTCCTTGACGGTCGACATCGGGTTGGCGATCAGGAAGGTGGCGAAGGCGATGCCGAAAATGATCACATATTCAAAGGGTTGCCAAATCACTTCGAGATGGCCGCCCATCGCGACGAAGCCGCCTCCGATCGAGGCAAACCCCAGGACGATGCCAATCAGAATGAACAATGCCGACCCCTCCGTTGTTGGCTGAGGGTCTAGGCAAGCAAGATTGCGCGAGGCTGGCCCTGCCCGGCCGGACGGCGCGGAAGCCCGGCGCAAGCTTGCCGCGCCACGGTGGCGGCCGGACCGGAGCCGGGAACCGCCATGACCACCACCTTCGCGACCTTCCAGTCGCTCACGCGCAACATGACCCGCACGCTCTCTCAGAAGGCGGCGGAACCGTCGGTGGCGCTGGAGACCAAGCACTTCCTCGCCACCATCCCGAAGATCAAGACGGTCGACGCCTTCCTCAAGAACACCCGCGTCTTCACCTATGCGATGAACGCCTTCGGGCTCGGCGACATGGCCTATGCCAAGGGCTATATGCGCAAGGTGCTGACCGAAGGCATCGTCGACCCCAAATCCTTCGCCAACCGGCTGAATGACGAGCGCTTCACCGCCTTCGCCAAGGCGTTCGACTTCGACAATTACGGCCCGCTCACCACCAGCCGCCCGGCGGCGCGGCAGGACGTGGTCGACGCCTATGTGCGCCAGAAGCTCGAAGTCGATGCCGGGGCGGAGAATGAGGGCGTGCGGCTCGCGCTTTATTTCCAGCGCGAGGCGCCCAAGGTGAAGTCGGCCTATGGGCTGCTCGCCGATCCCGCGCTGTGGAAGGTGCTGAAGACCGTCTACGGCTTTCCCACCGCCATGGCCTCCGCCGACATCGAGAAACAGGCCAACGCCGTCACCCAGCGCCTCAAGCTCGCCGAGCTACAGGACCCGACCAAGCTCGACCGGCTGATCCGCCGCTTCACCGCGCGCTGGGATGCCGACCAGGGCGTCGCCGCCTCACCGACGCTGGCGCTGTTTCCGGCCAATGGCGTCGGCATGCGCACCGGCATGGCGCTGCTGAACCTCAAATATGGAGGCTGATCCATGCCGAGCCTTTACGTCCCGCTGGCCGCACAGGTCGCGACCGAACGGCGCATGGCGACCATCGCCAACAACATCGCCAATATGAGCACCCCAGGCTTCCGCGCCGAGTCGATCAAGTTCGAGCGGCTGCTCTCCACCGCCGGCGACCAGGAAGTGGCCTTCGTCTCCGAGGGCGAGACCTACACCTCGCTCGCCGCCGGCCCCGTCAACTACACCGGCAACCCGCTCGACGTGGCGCCGCAGGGCGACGCCTGGTTCGCGGTGCAAACCCCGAATGGGCGGGCCTATACGCGCGACGGGCGTCTGCATATCGCCGCGACCGGTGAATTGCTCACCGTCGATAACCTGCCGGTGCTCGATGCCGGCGGCACCGCGATGCTCGTCGACCCCGCTGGCGGCGAGATCCGCATCGGCGCCGACGGCGCGATGACCCAGGGCGCCAACCGCGTCGGCACGCTCGGCCTGTTCACCCTGCCGGCCGGTGCCAAGCTGACCCGCCAGGGCAATGCGGTCGTCCCCGACCGCCCCGGCCTGCCGGTGCAGGATTTCTCCAGCCTCGGCGTCCGCCAGGGCTATGTCGAGGGCTCGAATGTCGACCCGATCATGGAAATGACGCGGCTTATCGCCGTGCAGCGCACGTTCGAGATGGCCGCCCAGGCGGTGCAGCAGAGCGAGGACCAGACCTCCGAGGCCATCCGCACGCTCGGGCCGTCCTGAGATGAACGCGCTGGCGCGGCTGGAAGCGGCGGTTCAATCCGGGCTCGACGATCTGCCCTTCGTGCGCGTCTCCGGCACGGTGCGCGAGGTCACGCCGACGCATTTCCGCGTCTCCGGCCTGTCCTCCCATCTCACCCTCGGCGCCTGCGTGTCGGTGGAGGCCAATGGCCGAAACCTGATCGGCGAGGTCGTGCGGCTCGACGAGGGCGGCGCCACGGTGAAGCCGTTCGACGAGCGCGTGGCAATCGGCCTCGGCGCCCCGGCGCACCGCGCCCGCGCCCTCGCCTTCCGCCCGCATGAGGAATGGAAGGGGCGGGTGATCGGCGCGCTCGGCCAGCCTCTGGACGGGCTCGGCCCGCTCACCCTCGGCGACGAGGCACGCGAATTGGAGGCCGACCCGCCGGAGGCGATGAGCCGGGCACGCATCCACAAGCCGCTGCGCACCGGGGTGCGGGTGATCGACCTGTTCACCCCCATGGTCGAAGGCCAGCGCATCGGCATCTTCGCCGGCTCGGGCGTCGGCAAGTCCACCCTGCTCGCCATGCTGGCGCGCTGCGAGGGCTTCGACACCATCGTCGTCGCGCTGGTCGGCGAGCGCGGGCGCGAGGTGCGCGAATTCCTCGAAGGTCCGCTGGCGCCCAACCGCCACCGCTCGGTAGTGGTGGTCGCCACCAGCGACGAGAGCGCGATGATGCGCCGCCTCGCGCCGCGCGCCGGCTTCGCCGTGGCGGAGTATTTCCGCGACCGCGGCGAGCAGGTGTTGCTCATCATCGACAGCGTCACCCGCTACGCCCATGCCGCGCGCGACGTGGCGCTGGCGGCGGGCGAGCCGGCGGTGGCGCGCGGCTATGCGCCGAGCGTGTTCAGCACCCTGCCGCGCCTGCTGGAACGCGCCGGACCGGGGCCGGAGGGCAAGGGGGCGATCTCCGCCATATTCTCGGTGCTGGTGGACGGCGATGACCATAACGACCCGGTGGCCGACGCGGTGCGCGGCACGCTGGACGGCCATATCGTGCTCGATCGCGCGATCGGCGACCAGGGCCGCTTTCCCGCCGTCAACGTGCTGCGCTCGGTCTCGCGCCTCGCCGATCTCGTCTGGAGCCCGGAGGAGCGCGACCTGATCCGCCGCCTGCGCAGCCTCATCGCCCGCTTCGAGGACACCCGCGACCTCAGGCTGATGGGCGGCTACCACCCCGGCGCCGACCCCGAGCTCGACCAGGCGGTGAAGGTGGTGCCGCGCATCTATGAGGCGCTGTCGCAATATGCCGACGCGCCGCCGAGCCGCGAACCCTTCGCCGAACTCGCCCAAGCCATACGTGGCTAGCGATCCGCGGCTAGCCCTGCGCGACGAGCCCTCCGAGCCCACCACGCCCTGCACGCCAGTCTCGCGCAAGCCAGACAGGGTCAACTGCGGCAACGACACCGAGGAGTGATGAAATGAGCCTCTATGGCATGATGCGGACCGGTGTGTCCGGCATGGCGGCGCAGTCCAACAAGCTGGGCACCATCGGCGACAACATCGCCAATTCGGGCACCACCGGCTACAAGCGCGCGTCCACCGAATTCTCCAGCCTGCTGCTGCAGAGCGGGCCGGGCGAGTACAATTCCGGCGCGGTCAACACCAGCGTGCGCTACGCGGTGAGCCAGCAGGGCGCGTTCAACTATTCCACCTCCGCCACCGATCTCGGCATCCAGGGCAACGGCTTCTTCCTGGTTTCCGACCCCAACGGCACCTCCTATCTCAGCCGCGCCGGCTCCTTCACCGTCGATGCCTCCTCCGGCAATCTGGTGAACACCGCCGGCTTCACGCTGATGGGCTACGACATCACCAATGGCGACCCCAATGTGGTGCTGAACGGCGCCGGCGGGCTGAAGCCCGTACGCGTCGCCGATGTGCGGCTCGCCGCCAATCCCTCGCGCGACGGCGCCTTCGCCGCCAACCTGCCGGCCGCCGACACGGCGGTGACGGGCAGCACCCCGGCGGCCAACGTTGCCGGCTCGTCCTATTCGCAGAAATCCTCGCTGGTGACCTTCGACAATCTCGGCAGCGAGGTCACCATCGACATCTATCTCACCAAGACCAGCGACAGCCCGATCGCGTGGGAAATGACCACCTTCGACCGCGCCGGCGCGGCGGCGGGCGGCGGCTTCCCCTATGCCAATGCCCCGCTCTCCACCCAGACGCTCGATTTCGACGCGCTCGGCAACCTCACCTCCGCCCCGACCACGGCGCTGAACGTGCCGGGCGGCCAGACGCTGACCCTCGACCTCACCGGCATGACCCAGCTGGCCGACCGCTACACCCCGCTCAACGCCACGGTGGACGGCAACGCCCCGAGCTCGGTGTCGAGCGTCACCATCGACAAGAACGGCGTCGTTTCCGCCGTCGATCTCAACGGGCGCAAGTCGCCGCTCTACAAGATCCCGCTCGCCTTCGTCACCAGCGCCGACAAACTCGCCCCCAAGGCGGGCAATGTGTTCGAGACCACGCGGGAATCGGGCGGGCTGCAGATCGGCTTCGCCAATGAGGGCGGGCTCGGCACCATGGTGTCCGGCGCCACCGAGCGCTCGAATGTCGACATGGCGTCCGAGCTGACCGAAATGATCAGCGCCCAGCGCGACTACACCGCCAACTCCAAGGTGTTCCAGACCGGCTCCGAACTGCTCGACGTGCTGATGAGCCTGAAGCGGTGATACGCCGATGAGCCTGTCGCTCGCCTTCAACACCGCCCGCGCCTCGCTCGCGGCGACCTCGACGCAGATCGAGACGACGACCCGCAACATCGCCAATGCGGGTCAGCCGGGCTCCTCGCGCAAGATCGCCGTCACCACGACGGAAGCGACCGGCGGCGCCTATGTCGTCACCGTGTCGCGGGCGAGCGACGGACCGCTCTATACGCGCATGCTCGGCGCGACCTCGAACGCGGCCGACCGGCAGGCGGTGCTGGATGGGCTCGACCGGCTGCGCACCGGCATGGGCGATGTCACCGGCGAAAATTCGCCGGCGGCACGCTTCGGTGCGCTTGGCGACGCGCTCGCCCAGTTCGCCAATGCCCCGGACGATCCCGCGCTCGGCGCTCGCACCGTCACCATGGCGCAGGACCTCGCGACCACGCTCAACAGCGCCGCCGCCACCGTGCGCACCGTCCGCTCCGAGGCCGATAGCGGCATGGCGCGCTCGGTGGCACGGGTCAACGACCTGCTCAAGCAGTTCGCCACCGAGAACGACACGGTGGTGCGCGGCACCGGCGCCGGGCGCGATGTCAGCGATGCGATGGACCGGCGCGACACGCTGCTCGCCAGCCTCGCCGAGGAAATGGGCGTCACCGCGGTCTCGCGCGGCAATAACGACCTCGTGCTTTACACCGATGGCGGTGCCACCCTGTTCGAGACCACGCCGCGCACGGTGAGCTTCGCCACCACGCCGGTGCTCGCCGCCGGCATGGCCGGCAAGGCGGTGATGGTGGACGGCGTCAGCGTCACCGGCGCCGATGCCACCATGCCGCTGCGCTCCGGCCGGATCGCCGGCCTCGCCGAACTGCGCGACCGCACCGCCGTGACGCTGGAGACGCAGCTCGATTCCCTCGCGTTCGGCCTCGCCCAGGCTTTTGCCGAGACGGACCAGACCGGCGGCGGCGCGCCCGACGCGCCCGGCCTGTTCACCGATGGCACGGCGAACCTGCCGGCCGGCCCCACCGGCCTCGCCGCGCGCCTCACCGTCAACCCGGCGGTCGATCCCGCGCAGGGGGGCAGCCCGAGCCGGCTGCGCGACGGCGGCATCAATGGCGCGGCCTATGTGGTCAATACAAGCGCCCAGCCGAGCTTCGGCGCCCATCTGCAGGCAGGCGCCGCCGCGCTGGCCGAAGTGCGCGATTTCGACCCCGCTTCCGGCATTCCCGCGCGCTCCACCATGGCCGATTTCGCCGCCGCCTCCACCGGCTGGCTGGAAGGCCAGCGTCAGGTGGCGGCGCGGGAGACGGAAAGCGAAACCGCGCTGCTCGCCCATGCCTCCTCGGCGCTGTCCAACGCCACCGGCATCAACATGGACGACGAATATGCCCGGCAGCTCGACCTCGAACGCAGCTACCAGGCCTCGTCCAAGCTCATTGCCGTGGTCAGCAGCCTCTATGACGCGCTCTTCCAGGCTCTGAGGTAAGCGATGCACTCCAGCTTCATCTCCACCCTCACGCTCAACAATGCGCCGCGCGCCGCCCTGCCCCGGCTGCAGAGCGAACTCGCCAAGGCGAGCCAGGAACTCACCACCGGCCGGCGCGCCGATATCGGCCGCGATCTCGGCGTGGCGGTGGGCGAGAACCTCACTCTACGCCGCGACCAGACTTCGCTACAGAGCCTGATCGACGGCAACGCCTCGACCGGCGCCGTGCTCGACCGCACCCAGACCGCGCTCGACGACATTCGCGGCCAGGCCGACCGTTTCCTCAGCGCCATGGTCGGCATTTCCGACGCCAATAGCGGCGCCGGCGTGCTGGCGGCGCAGGGACGTTCCGCCCTCGACGCCCTCACCTCGACGCTCAACCTCACCGACGGCCGGCGCTATCTCTTCGGCGGACTGAACAGCGGCACCAAGCCGATGGCCGGCTTCGACGAGGGGCCGGAGGCGGCGATAGCAGGGGCCTTCGCCGCCCGCTTCGGGCTCGATCCCGCCGATCCGATGAAGGACCCGGCCGTGGCGCAGATCCCCGTCGCCGACCTCGCCGACTTCATCGACACCACCTTCGCCGCCTCCTTCGAGGAGCCGGGCTGGAGCGCCACCTGGTCGGACGCGAGCAGCGAGAACCGCCGCGCCGCCATTTCCTCCACCGCCCAGATCGAGGTCGGCGCCAGCGCCAATGAGCCAGCCATGCGCAAGCTCGCCATGGCATACACCATGATGGCGACGCTGGGAGGCTCCGGCCTCAAGGGCGACGCGCTGAACACCGTGCTCGACAAGACCCGTGGTCTCCTCGGCAGCGCCATTTCCGGCGTCACCGACATATCGACCCGGGTCGGCTCCGCCCAGAGCCGCATCGCCGCCGCCGACACCCTGATGCGTAGCGCCATCGACGCCACGGATCGCCGCCTCAACGTGCTCGAAGCCGTCGACCCCGCCGAAGCCAAGACGCGGTTCGACACCATGACCACCCAGGTCGAGATGTCGTACTCGCTGACCGCGCGAATACTTAAACTGTCCATCATGGACTACGTCTAGGACGAAAGGTCTAAAGATGTACCGCTTCTCCTATGCCGAGATACTCGGCGATTCCGCTGCCGAAGCCCGGGACGAGGAGCGCCTCGCGCTCGACCGCGCCATCGACATGCTGACGCGCGCACAGGCCAACGGCCCGTCCTCGCCGGAGGCCGCCGAGGCGGTGCTCTATCTGCAGAAGCTCTGGGGCTTCCTGATCCGCGACCTCAGCGATCCGCACAACGAGCTGGCCGAGCAGCTGCGCGGCAATCTGATCTCCATCGGCCTGTGGGTGATCAAGGAGGCGGACCAGATCGTGCAGGAGCGCTCCTCCAATTTCGCCGCCCTCATCGAGGTAAACCGTTCCATCCGCGACGGGCTGATGTGAGGCGCGGCGATGCAGATTTCCCTCAAGCCCGGTGAACGCCTGTTTCTCAACGGCGCCGTCATCCGCGTCGACCGCCGGGTGACCGTCGAGCTGATGAATGACGTGGCCTTCCTGTTGGAAAGCCATGTTCTCCAGGTCGAGGACACCACCACGCCGCTGCGCCAGCTCTATTTCGTGGTGCAGATGATGCTGATCGAGCCGCACCGCATGAACCAGGCGCAGCGCCTGTTCCGCGAGCAGCTCGCCGCGCTCGTCGTCTCCTTCCGCACCGAGTCGATGGTGGCCGCGCTGACCCAGATCGGCGATCTCGTCGATACCGGCCGCTATTTCGACGCGCTGCGCTCCATCCGCCGCCTGTTCCTCGTCGAGGAAACCATCCTCGGCTGCGACGCGCCCCGGGCCGCCTAGAGCTTTTTCCGCGCCACCACCGCGCCGCCCACCGCCGCCGCCTCGTGCATGCGGCCCCAAGGGAGTTCCGCCATGACCAGCATCAACGCCCTCGGTGGCAGCACAAGCGCGGCCGCGCCGGCCAAGCCGGGCGGCAGCACGCTCGACTACAGCGCCTTCCTGCAGCTGCTCGTCGCGCAGATGAAGACGCAGGACCCGACCAAACCGATGGACAGCGCCCAATATCTGGGCCAGCTCGCCTCCTTCTCGCAGGTGGAACAGAGCGTCTCGGCCAATGCCAAGCTCGACCGGCTGCTCACCTCCTCCGCGCTTCAGATCGCCGATGCCGCCGTCGGGCGCACCGTCACCAGCGCCGATGGCAGCGTGACCGGACAGGTGGCCTCGGTGCGCATCACCTCGGAAGCGCCGGTCGCCACCCTTACCGACGGGCGGGAGATCACCCTCGGCTCCGGCATCCGGATCGCCTGAGCGATGAACGAGGCCGACGCTCTCGATATCGTCCAGTCCGCCATCTGGACCATCATCATCGCGTCCGGCCCCGCGGTCGCGGCGGCGATGCTGGTCGGCATCGGCGTCGCCCTGTTCCAGGCGCTGACGCAGGTGCAGGAAGTCACCCTCACCTTCATCCCGAAAATCATCGCAGTGCTCATCGTCACCGCCCTCACCGCCACCTTCGTCGGCCAGCAGATCCTCGCCTTCACGCAGGAGGTCTATGGCCGCATCGGCACCGGATTCTGATGCATCATGAGCGCCCTGACCGCCGCACCCGCCACTGAGCGCGCCTCACGGCGTGACATAGGCTTCGCGGCGGGCATCGTCGCCATCCTCACCATCCTGTTCCTGCCGATCCCGGCCCCGCTCATCGACATGGGGCTGGCCCTGTCCATCGCGCTCTCCGTGCTGATCCTGATGGTGGCGCTGTGGATCCAGAAGCCGCTGGAATTCAGCGCCTTTCCCACCGTGCTGCTGATCGCCACCCTGCTGCGCCTCGCGCTCGGCATCGGCACCACGCGCCTGATCCTCGCGGAAGGCGGCGAAGGCGTTCACGCCGCCGGGCACATCATCAGCGGCTTCTCCCAGCTGGTGATGAGCGGCGATTTCGTCATCGGTATCGTCGTTTTCGTCATCCTGATCACCGTCAACTTCCTCGTCATCACCAAGGGCGCCACCCGCATCGCCGAGGTCGGCGCGCGCTTCACCCTCGACGCCATCCCCGGCAAGCAGATGGCGATCGACGCCGATCTCAATGCCGGCCTCATCGACGACAAGGAAGCCCAGAAGCGGCGCAGCGAGCTGGAGGAGGAAAGCTCCTTCTTCGGCTCCATGGACGGCGCCTCCAAATTCGTCCGCGGCGAGGCGGTGGCGAGCCTCATCATCATCGCCGTCAACATTTTCGGCGGCATCATCATCGGCGTCACCCGTCACGGCATGGCGCTGCACGAGGCGGCGGACATCTATACCCGCCTCTCCGTCGGTGACGGGCTGGTCTCGCAGATCCCCGCCCTCATCGTCTCGCTCGCCGCCGGCCTGCTGGTGTCGAAGGGCGGCACCCGCGGCGCCACGGAAAAGGCGGTGCTCGGCCAGCTCGGCGCCTATCCGCGCGCGCTCTATGTCGCCGCCGCCCTGCTGTTCTGCCTGGCGCTGGTGCCCGGCCTGCCGCTGGTGCCCTTCGCCGGCCTCGGCGCCATCATGGCCTTTGTCGGCTACAAGGTGCCGCAGCACCTCGCCCGGCAGAAGGAGGCCGAGCAGGCCCGGGCGGCGCAGGCGCAGCAGCAGGCCGCCGCCGAGGCCAAGGACTCGGTCAAGGAATCGCTGCGCACCGCCGAGGTCGAGGTGGTGGTCGGCAAGCAGCTCGCCACCCTCGTGCTGCGCAACCCGGCCGAACTCGCCCACCGCATCGGCAAGATGCGGCGCAAATTCGCCGAGCGCTACGGCTTCGTGGTGCCCGACATCCGCGTGACGGAAGGGCTCGGCCTGCCGGCGAAGAACTACCAGATCCGGCTGCACGGCACCGCCATCACCGGCCATGAGATGCGGATCGGCGAAGCGCTGGTGGTGATCGGCGAGGGCCCGCGCCCGGACGTGCCGGGCGACGAGACCCGCGAGCCGGCCTTCGGCATGAAGGCGCTATGGGTGTCGGATGCCTATGCCGCCGAGGTCAAGCGCGAGGGCTTCATTCCCATCGACGCGCTTTCCATCATGCTCACCCATGTCAGCGAGGTGGTGTCGAACAATCTCGCCCAGCTGCTGTCCTACAAGGACATGCGCGCGCTGCTCGACCGGCTCGATCCCGAATATAAGCGGCTGATCGAGGATATGTGCCCCTCGCAGATTTCCTATTCCGGGCTGCAGGCGGTGCTCAAGCTGCTGCTGGCCGAGCGCGTCTCGGTCCGCAACCTGCACCTCATCCTCGAAGCCATCGCCGAGATCGTGCCGCATGCCCGCCGTTCCGAGCAGGTGGTGGAACATGTGCGCATGCGCATGGCGCAGCAGATCTGCGGCGATCTTTCCGAGGGCGGGGTGCTGAAGGTGCTGCGGCTCGGCGGCAAATGGGATCTCACCTTCCATGAGAGCCTGAAGCGCGACGCCAAGGGCGAGGTGGCGGAGTTCGACATCGACCCGCGCCTTGTCGAGCAGTTCGGCACCGAGGCCTCCACCGCCATTCGCGAGCGCATGCGCAGCGCCGGCAGCTTCGCCCTCGTCACCGCCCCCGACGCCCGCCCCTATGTGCGGATGATCATCGAGCGCATGTTCCCGGCGCTGCCGGTGCTCTCGCATGTGGAAATCGCCCGCGGGGTGGAAATCTCCTCGCTCGGGGCCATCGCGTGAACAGCGCGGCGGAGGCGCCCCTCGTCGCGGCGTTCCTTATTTTCTGTCGCCTCGGCGCCTGCTTCATGCTGATGCCGGCCTTTTCCAGCAGCCGTCTGCCGGCCAAGGTCCGGCTGTTCCTGGCGCTGGGCATTTCCTATGCCCTCGTCCCGCTGCTCGGCGACGGCATCGCCCGCACCGTGGCCGGCCTGTCGCAGGCCCAGCTGCTGCTGGCGATTGGCGGCGAACTCGCCACCGGCGGCATTATCGGCCTGCTGGCGCGCATTTTCTTTCTCGCCCTGCAGACGCTGATGACGGCGGCGGCGCAGGCGCTCAGCCTCGCGACCCCTTCCAGCATGATGGCCGACGATGAAGGCCAGGTGCCGGAGATCGCGACGCTGATGGCGCTGTCCGCCGTCACCCTGCTCTTCGCCACCGAACAGCACTGGGAGATCCTGCGCGCGCTCATCGATTCCTATGCGCGTCTGCCGCCGGCCGGCACCTTCCAGACCGGCGCCTCGCTCGCCCTGGTGGTGGACCGGCTCACCGACACCTTCCTGCTGGCGCTGCGGCTGGCGAGCCCGTTCCTCATCTATTCCGTGGTGGTGAATTTCGCGGTCGGCCTCATCAACAAGCTGACCCCGCAGCTTCCCGTCTATTTCATTGCCATGCCCATCATCACCGCCGGCGGCCTGCTGCTGCTCTACGCGACGGTGGACGATGTGCTGCGCATGTTCCTGGAGGCCTTCGCCTCCTGGCTGGTGAAAGGCTGAACCATGGTCGCCACACTGCGCAAGGCACGCCGCATCGAATCGGTGCAGGGGCAGATGCACCAGCGCGCCGAGAGCGCGCTCGCCCAGCTGGAGCGGGCGCTGGCCGAGGTGCAGCGGGAGCGGGGCGAGGTGCTCGCCGTGCTCAACAACGAGGCCGTGCCCTCCTTCGTCATCGCCCTCGCCGCCCCGCGCCTGCGCGCGCTCGACGCGCAGATCGCCCGGCTGCAGCAGGAAGTGGCGCACCAGAAAGTGGTGGCGCTGGACGCCGCGATGCGGCTGAAGCGGGCGGAACGCCTGACCGGCAAGGCCGCCACGCACGCCAACGCCGCACAGGAGCGCGCCGATCTCGACGACGCGCTGGAGGCTTTCATCGCCCGGAGTGGCGCAAGCTTCCCGCCAGCCTGACCTGCGAGGCTGCAACCGTCAAAATGTAACGGTGCAGCCGATGAGCATTCAGCCGCCCTCCGATATCCTTCTCGACGTGGTGAAAGCCGCCGATCCGCACAAGGCGCAAGCTATGGCGGCGCGGCTGCGCGAGGTCGCGTCCGCCGGTCCGGCCGGGGCCGTGGACCTCGCGGAGGGCGCGGGTTTCGACGACGCCCTCGCCAGCGAAGGTGTCGCCGCTCCGGTCCTCGGTGAAGGCACCGGCCCGCTCGGCGGCTTCTCCGCCCGGGCGCTGTCCAACGCCACCGCTCTCTCCGCTCGTCACGAGGCGCCCGGCGCCTCGCCCTATCGGCGCTTCGAGGCGATGGTGCTGAGCGGCTTCGTCGAACAGCTGCTGCCGAAGTCGAGCGCCACCCTGTTCGGCGCCGGCACCGCCGGGCAGGTCTGGCGCTCCATGCTGGCCGAGCGCATCGCCGACGAAGTCGCGAAGTCCGGCGGCATCGGCATCGCCCAGCACCTCGCCGCCGCGCGGGGCGGGCCGAGCGCATCATGACCGCCAATCCCGCCCTTGCGACGCTGAAGGGCCTGCTCGACCGGCTGGAAGAGACGGTGGAGGAGGAAACCACCGCGCTCGCCCAGCGCCGGCCGCTGGACTTCGAGGAGATCAACCGCCGCAAGAGCCGCAGCCTGCTGGAACTGACGCGCGCCATTCGCTCGTTGCCCGAGGCGTTCGACGCCGTCCGCGAAGGCGGGCTGTCCGCGCGGCTGGCGCGGCTGCGGGCCGGGCTGGAGGCCAATCAGGACATGCTGCGCATCCATCTTTCCGCCGCGCAGGAAATCGCCACCCTTCTCGGCCGCGAGATGGGCGAGGCGGAATCCGACGGCACCTACTCCTTCGCCCAGCTCAACCGGCAGGCCGCGCGATGATGCGTCTGCTGTTCATCGGCCTCTGGGTCTGCCTGGTGACGCTGCTGGCGAGCTATGGCGGGGCCTATTGGATGGCGGGATCGGCCGGCGCCAAGAGCGAGGAACCCTACCTCGCCGGGCTCGAATATCGCCGGCTCGACCCGATCAACGTGCCGATGATCATCGACGGCACCGTGCGCGGCTATGTCATCGCCAAGCTGGTGTTCACCGCCGACGCGGGGACGCTGCGCAAGCTGCCGATCGAACCGCAGATCTTCGTCACCAACGCGGCCTTTGACGAGATCTATACCGAAGGCCGCATCGAATTCGGCAAGTTGTCTAAATACAACCTCGCCGAGATGATGGCCAATATACGCATGCGAGCCAATGAAAAGCTCAAAGGCGATGTCATCACCGAAATACTCGTCGACGGCATCAACTACATCGACAAGTCCGAAATACGCGCCCTTGTCGACCGGACCGGCGACGCGCCGAAGAAGAAATCCTCCGCCGCCTCAGGCGAAAAAGCAACGCATTGAGCTCACCCGGAAATGTCCACATGAAGATCACCGGTAAAATCTATACCATCGTCGCCACATTGGGCCTGACAACGGCGATCGTCGGCGGCATTTCGATCTATACGCTGTCACACGAAACCCGCCTCGCCAACAAGCTCGACCAATTGCACCGCCAGGCCTTCCTCGCCGAGCGCATCAACGGCTTGGTCAGCACCGTCGTCATGGACGCGCGCGGCATCTACATGTCGAAGGACACTGAAGCCGCCAAGCCCTTCGTCGCCGGCCTGAAGCGCAGCCTCAACCACCTGGAGGAGACCGCGCAGGAGGTGACCTCGACCAATGACGCCGATGTGCGGGCGAGCTTCGGCCCGGTCGCCAAAGATGTCGCCGACTTCGTCACCTTCCGCGCCGAGACCGCGCGGCTCGCCACCGTGGAAGGGCCGCAGGCGGCCAACACCCAGGGCAACAACGAGGCCAACCGCGCCAACCGCAAGGCGCTGCAGACCTCGCTCAACGAACATGTCGAGCGGCTGCGCGACATGACCGACCCGCTGCGCGAGGAGTTCAACAAGGTCAGCAGCTGGGCCGGTTTCGTCATCCTGTCCGCGACGATCATCGGTCTTCTCATCGGCATCGGCACCGGCCTCTATATCGGCGTCGTCACGCTGAGCCGTCCCATCCGCCGGGTCATCGACACGGTGAAGGCCGTGGCCGATGGCAAGCTCGATGTCGCGGTCGAGACCAATCCCGGCAAGGACGAGATCGGCGACCTCTGGCGCTCCACCGGCGAGCTTCTGGGCACGCTGCGCGATGCCGAGCAGCTGCGCGCCGAGCAGGCCACCAATGCCGAGCGCATGGAAGCCGAGAAGCGCGTCGCCATGCGCGATCTCGCCGAGCGCTTCGACAGCGAGGTCTCCGGCGTCGTCCGCTCCGTGGCGGCCGCCGTCAGCCAGCTCGAACACTCCGCCTCCAGCATGAGCTCGTCCGCCGACGAGACCAGCAAGCAGTCCACCGTCGTCGCCGCCGCCGCCGAGCAGGCGACCAGCAATGTGCAGATCGCCGCCTCCGCCGCCGAGGAACTCGCAGCCTCGGTGCGCGAGATCGGCCATCAGGTGGCCACCGCCGCCAAGATCGCCGGCGAGGCCACCGAACAGGCAACCGGCACGGCCGATGTGGTGCGCGGCCTCGCCACCAACGCCCAGCGCATCGGCCAGGTGGTGAACCTCATCACCGACATCGCCTCGCAGACCAATCTGCTGGCCCTCAACGCCACCATCGAGGCGGCGCGGGCGGGTGAGGCGGGACGCGGCTTCGCGGTCGTGGCGATGGAAGTAAAGACCCTCGCCGAGCAGACCTCGAAGGCGACCGACGAGATTTCCTCGCAGATCGCCGCCGTGCAGGGCGCCACCAACGATGTGGTGCGGGCGATCGAGAACATCACCGGCACCATCCGCCGCATCGACGAGATTTCCAGCGCCATCGCCACCTCGATCGACGAGCAGGGGGCGGCGACCGGTGAGATCGCGCAGAACGTCCACCAGGCGGCCCAGGGTACGCAGGAAGTCTCTTCCAGCATCTCGACGGTGAGCGTCGCCGCCGCCGACACCGGCCGCGTCTCCGCCGAGATCGTCCGCTCCGCCACCGATCTGTCGTCGCAGGCCAGCCGCCTGCGCACCCAGGTCGACACCTTCATCGAACGCATCCGCGCCGCCTGAGCCCCGCCGGCGCCGTGCGCGCCGGCTCCGAGATCACCCCAATCCAGTGAGTGTCATGGACGATCTGCTCCGCGAATTCCTGACGGAAACCAGCGAAAGCCTCGACGTCGCCGACGGCGAACTTCTGAGGCTCGAAACCGACCCGAACAACCGGGACATCCTCAACAACATCTTCCGCCTCGTGCACACCATCAAGGGCACGTGCGGCTTCATCGGCCTGGCGCGGCTGGCACGGCTCGCCCATGCCGCCGAGACGCTGATGGATGAGTTCCGCAACGGCCGGCCGGTGAAGTCGGGCGCAGTGGACCTGATCCTGCGCACCATCGACCGGATCAAGCTGATCCTGGCCGAGATCGAGCGCACCGACGGCGTCGAGCCTCCGGGCGCGGACGAGGATCTGATCACGGCGCTGGAAGCGGAAGCCGCGCAGGAAAGCGTCGAGGAAGAGGTGGTCGCCCCGCCGCTCGCCGCCGCCATGCCGGCGCCGGTGGAGACCGTCTCCGCCGCCGGCACGCTGGAGCGCGAACTGCTGCCGGGCGAAGTGCCGCTGGACGAGCTGGAGCGCATGTTCCGCGAGACGGCGGTGGAAGCCCGCCCCAAGGCGGTCGCTGCTGCGGTTCCCGCCCCGAAGGCCGCCGAGGGCGAGCCGGCCGCGGCCGGACATGACCCGGCGGCGGCGGCGGCGCAGACCATCCGCGTCAACGTTTCCGTGCTCGAACATCTGATGACGATGGTGTCCGAGCTGGTGCTGACCCGCAACCAGCTGATGGAAATCAGCCGCCGCAACGAGGACAGCGAGTATAAGAGCCCGCTGCAGCGGCTCTCCACCGTGACCGGCGAATTGCAGGAAGCGGTGATGCGCACCCGCATGCAGCCGATCGGCAATGCCTGGCAGAAGCTGCCGCGCATCGTGCGCGACCTCGCGCATGAACTCGGCAAGCATATCGAGCTGGAACAGCACGGCGCCGAGACCGAACTCGACCGGCAGCTGCTCGACCAGATCAAGGACCCGCTCACCCATATGGTGCGCAACTCCGCCGATCACGGTCTGGAGATGCCCGCCGCGCGGCGTGCCGCCGGCAAGCCGGAGAAGGGCACGATCCGCCTCGCCGCCTATCACGAGGGCGGCCATGTCATCGTCGAGATCGCCGATGACGGGCGCGGGCTCGACGTCAGCCGCATCAAGGCGAAGGCGGTCGAGAACGGCCTGTGCTCGGAGGCCGATGCCGCGCGCATGACCGATGCGCAGGCCTTCCGCTTCATCTTCCAGGCCGGCTTCTCCACCGCCCAGCAGGTCACCAGCGTGTCCGGCCGCGGCGTCGGCATGGATGTGGTGCGCTGCAATATCGAAGCGATCGGCGGCACGGTCGATGTGCGCTCCAAGCGCGGTGAGGGCACGACCTTCACCATCAAGATCCCGCTGACGCTGGCCATCGTCCCGGCGCTGATCGTCGAGTCGACCGGCGAGCGCTTCGCCCTGCCGCAGACCTCGGTGGTCGAGCTGGTGCGGGTGCGCGGCGACAGCGAGCATTCGCTGAGCTTCATCAAGCACGCCCATGTGCTGCGCCTGCGCGATCGGTTGCTGCCGATCCTCGATCTCGGCACGGTGATGGGCCTGTCCTGCCATTGGGGCGAGCGCCCCGAAGGCGAGCTGATCGTGGTGATGCAGGTCGGCAGCCAGCGCTTCGGCGTGGTGGTCGACAGCGTCTCGCACACCGAGGAAATCGTGGTGAAGCCGCTCGCCTCGGTGCTGCGCGGCATCTCCCTGGTCTCGGGCAGCACCATTCTCGGCGACGGGCGCGTCATCATGATCATCGATCCCAACGGCCTGTCCCAGCTCGCCGCCGCCCGCTCGGACAAGACCGGCGAAGCGACCAAGAGCGAGGCGGATGCCGCCAAGACCGGCGATACCAACCGGATGTCGCTGCTGCTGTGCCGCGCCGGCGCGGAAGGGCTCAAGGCGGTGCCGCTCGCCCTCGTCACCCGGCTCGAAGAACTCGACGCTGAGGATGTGGAGCGCCTGTCGGATCGCTGCGTCGCGCAGTATCGTGGCACGCTCATCCCGATCCTCTACGCCAATGACGAAGTGGAGCGGAAGACCTCCGGCAAGCAGCCGCTGCTCATCTTCTCGGAAGGCGAGCGGACCATGGGCCTCGTCGTCGACCAGATCGTCGACATCGTCGAGACCGCCTTCGAGCTCAAGCTGTCCTCGACCTCTCCGGACATCATGGGCGGAGCGATCATCAACGGCACCGCGACCGAGGTGCTGGATGTCGCCCATTTCGTGCAGCGCGCCTTCGGCGAGAGCTTCGACATTCCCGTCGGGCATGGCCATGAGCGCAATGGCCGGCTGCTGCTGGTGGACGACAACGCCTTCCATCGCGCCATGCTGGAACCGGTGCTGAAGGGCAACGGCTATGCCGTGACCACCTGCACCTCCGCCAGCGAGGCGCTGGAGAAGCTCTCCGGCGACGCCCGCTTCGACGCGGTGGTCAGCGAGGTCGATCTGCGTGGCCTCGACGGCATCGGCTTCGCCGAGCGCGTGCGCAGCGTGCTGCACATGCAGAACCTGCCGATCATCGCCATCGCCACCGGCGGCGACCCGGATTCCATCGAACGCGGCCGGATGGCCGGTTTCACCGATTATGTCGCGAAGTTCGACCGCAACGGCCTCCTCGCCGCCCTGCGCGAATTCGCGGTCCACGAGGATGAGGAGAAGGCGGCATGAGCACGGCAGCTGCCAATGTGGAAGGGCGCAGCGACGCCCATCAATATGTGACGGTCCGCGTCGGCGGACAGCTCTTCGGCCTGCCGATCTCCTCGGTGAACGAGGTGTTCGTCCCCGACCGCATCACCCCGGTGCCGCTCGCTTCGCGCGAGATCGACGGGGTGCTGAACCTGCGCGGCCGCATCGTCACCATGATCGACATGCGCCGCCTGCTCGGCCTGTCGGACGGCACCCTCGCCCGCATGGCGGTGGGCATCGAGCGCACGGGCGAGGCGTTCGCCCTGCTCATCGACGGGGTCGGGGACGTGCTGCTGCTCGACCCCAGCACCTATGAGAGCAACCCGCCCAATCTCGAAGAAGAGTGGACGCAGTTCGCCGAGGGCGTCCATCGCCTGGAGACGGAACTGCTCGTGGTGCTCGATGTCGAGCGTGTGCTCGCCACCGTCGGTGGCGTGCGCAGCGCGGCATGAGGGAACGGAGCCGGGAACGAAGCCGATGAAGACGTTTCTTGTCGTTGACGACTCCAGTGTGGTGCGCAAGGTCGCGCGGCGGATGCTGGAAGAATGGTCGTTCGAGGTCGATGAGGCCGAGAACGGCGCCGTCGCGCTCGTGCGCTGCCGCCGGCAGATGCCGGACGGCATCCTGCTCGACTGGAACATGCCGGAGCTCACCGGCGTCGAATTCCTGGAGCAGCTGCGCAGTGAGGCCGGCGGCACCGCGCCGCGCGTGGTGTTCTGCAGCACCAATAACGATGCCTCCCACATCGCCTCCGCCCTCTCGGCCGGCGCGGACGAGTACATCATGAAGCCGTTCGACGCGGACATTCTGCGGGAGAAGCTTGTCGAGGTCGGTCTGCTGGAGGAAGAGCCCACATGACGCTCGCACGCCCCCCGGGCACGCCTGCCGCGCCGGCGCAGGCGCAGCCTTCCGGTCCGCCGATCAAGGTGATGATCGTCGACGATTCGGTGTTCATGCGCGGCATCCTCAGCAAGTGGCTCGGCGAATCCGGCGAGTTCACCGTGGTCGGCACCCATCCCAATGGCCGCCGCGCCGCCGACGATGTCCAGAGCTCGCAGCCCGACGTGGTCATTCTCGATCTCGAAATGCCCGACATGGACGGCCTTACCGCCCTGCCGCTCATCCTTGAGCGCAAGCCCAACACGGCAGTGCTGGTCGCCTCGGCGCTGAGCCGTCGCGGCGCAGAGGTCAGCCTGCGCGCGCTCACCCTCGGCGCGGCGGACTACCTGCCCAAGCCCGATAGTGCGCGTGGCCCGGTGGCGGCGGAGGAATTCCGCGCCGAGCTTCTGGCCAAGGCCCGCAGCCTCGGCCAGCGCGTGCGCCGCCGCTCCATGCCCCGCCCGCCGGTCGGCTCGCCCGCGGCCGGCACGCCCGCGGCCGGCACGCCCACGACGACCCCGGCCGCCGCCCCGTTACGGATCAGCGGCCTTCCGAAGACGGACGGCAAGCTGCGCGCCTATTCGCGCATGCCGCCGGCCCTCCTCGCCATCGGCAGCTCTACGGGCGGGCCGCAGGCGCTGACCAAGCTCTTCGCCGATATCGGTCCCTTCATCGGCCGCGTGCCGGTGCTGGTGGTGCAGCACATGCCGCCCACCTTCACCGCCATCCTCGCCGAGCACATCGCCCGCGCCTCGGGCCGTCGCTGCGCCGAAGGGCGCGACGGCGAAGACCTCGTCGCCGGCCAGATCTATGTCGCGCCGGGTGGCCTGCACATGGATGTGGTGCAGAGCGGCGGCGTAAGCCGGATCCGCCTGATGGACACCGCGCCGGTCAACTTCTGCAAGCCGGCCGTCGACCCGATGTTCGAATCGGTCGCCGGCATCTATGGCGCCGCGGCGCTGAGCGTCGTGCTCACCGGCATGGGCAGCGACGGCGCGCGCGGCGCGCTGAAGATCGCCGATCTCGGGGGCAGCGTCATCGCCCAGGACGAAGAAAGCAGCGTGGTCTGGGGCATGCCCGGCGCCACGGCGGCGATCGGCGCCTGCGCCGGCATTCTGCCGCTGGTGGAGATCGGCCCACGGGTCAACCGGCTGCTCACGGGAGGCCGCGAATGATCGCGCCCGTCGAATTCGACTTCCTCCGTCGCTTCCTCAAGGAAAAATCCGGCCTCGCCCTCTCCGACGACAAGCACTATCTGCTGGAGACGCGGCTCGATCCGGTCATGCGGAAGGCCTCGATCCCCAATGTGACCCAGCTTGTCGCTGCCCTGCGCGAGCGCGGCACCTCCCCGCTCGCCGAGGCGGTGATCGAGGCGATGACGACAAACGAGTCGCTGTTCTTCCGCGACAAGCGGCCCTTCGAACAGCTCGCCTCGCTGATCCTGCCGGGCATCGTCTCGCGCCGCCCGCCGGGCCAGCCGCTGCGTATCTGGTGCGCCGCGGCCTCGACCGGGCAGGAGCCCTATTCCATCGCCATGCTGCTGCGCGACAATGAGCGGCTGCTCGGTGGAAGGCGGGTGGAGATCATCGCCACCGATCTCTCCGGCGAGGTGATCGACCGGGCGAAGGAGGGTCTCTACACCCAGTTCGAGGTGCAGCGCGGCCTGCCGGTGCAGTATCTGCTTAAGTGCTTCAACCAGGAGGGCGACATGTGGCGGATCAATGCCGACATACGCTCCATGGTCCGCTTCTCCCGGCTGAACCTGCTGCAACCCTTCGGCCATCTCGGGCAGTTCGACATCGTGTTCTGTCGCAACGTGCTGATCTATTTCGACACGCCGACGAAAAGCGACGTGCTCAGCCGCATTGCCAGCGTCATGGCACCGGACGCCTATCTCGTACTCGGCGGCGCCGAGAGCGTGCTCGGCCTGTCCACCGAGTTGGTGCCCGGCAGCCAGCACGGCTTCTACATCCGCAAGAACTGATCAGGCTCCGGCCATCGCGGCGTCCCCGGCCCTGCCAGGGAAGGACGACGCGCGCCCGGACCGGGCAGGACAGGCAAGCCGCACACAAGGAAGCCGCCACCGCGGGCGGCTTCCCATCAACGCGGGCGCAGCCTCACAGCAGCGATTTGCGCAGCAGCATGTGCACGCCCTTATTGCCGTCGACCATCTGCGTCACCCGCAGATTTCCCGCCAGCGAGCACAGCATATAGGCCTGGTTGCGCGAGAGATTGGTGCGCTCGCACACATGCTTGACCATCTCGCGCGTCGCCTGCTTGGCAGCGTCGTCGAGGTCCTCGTCGAGGCCGATCGACATCAGATGCGTCGCGCTCTCGGCGAAGGGCCAGTCGAGCGCCATATCCTTGCGCACGGTGAGGCGGAACGTGCCGGTGACGCCGGTTTCCAGCGCGGTGATGCACACCTCGCCATCGCCCTGCACGCCGTGGCCGTCGCCGGCGAAGAACAGCGCGCCCTCGTTGAAGACCGGCAGATAGAGCGTGGTGCCGGCGCGCAGCTCCTTATTGTCCATATTGCCACCAAAGGCGCGCGGCACCGGCGAGCCGCAACGCCCCCAGGCCGGCGGCGGGGCGGTAGCGATGATGCCGAAGAAGGGGTCGAGCGGAATCTCGGTGCCCCAGGGCATGATGCAGACATTCTTGGCGTGGTCGACCACCGGGTGGATGGTCTCGTAATCGGTGAACTCGTCCGGCAGCGTGCCGAGCAGCGGCAGGATGGAGACGAAGCCCCAATCCTGGCGCACCTTCACGTCGAGAATGTCGACCTGCAGCGCGTCGCCGGGCTTGGCGTCCTTCACATAGATCGGGCCGGTGATGAAATGCGGCCCCGGCCCCTGCGGCAGCGTGTCGAGCGCCAGCCGGTAATCCTCCGGCACCGGCAGGGTCTCGGGCAGCGTCTCCTTGCCGCCGGCGGGGAAGGAATGCAGCGTGACCACATCCCCCGAGGCGACTTCGAGCACGGGCGGGGTCTGGCTGTCGAGATAGCCCCAGACCATGTTTTCCGGCGTGGCCGGGATTTCAAAGCGGCGCGACATGGGGAACTCCTGATGCGAGGCGCGAGCGCGTGTCAGACGGCAATGAAGCGGGTGAGATGGGCGCGGCTCATCGCCTCGGCGCGGCCGCTCTCCACCACGGCCCCGCGCGAGAGGATGAGGAAAGCGTCGGCGGTCTCTATGGCGAAGTCGAGATATTGCTCGACCAGCAGGATGGAGAGCCGGCCCTTCAGCGCGCGCAGCACCTCGCCGATGGCGGCGACGATATTGGGCTGGATGCCCTCGGTCGGCTCGTCGAGGATCAGCAGGCGCGGGCGCGTGACGAGGGCGCGGGCAATGGCAAGCTGCTGCTGCTGCCCGCCCGACAGCGCGCCGCCGGGGCGCTTCCACATCTCGGCCAGCACCGGGAACAGGCTCACCGCCTCCTCCATCGCCGCCGTGCCATAGGTGCCGTGGGCGCGGGCGGCGGCCTCGATGTTCTCGCCCACCGTCAGCTCCGAGAAGATCTCGCGGCCCTGCGGCACATAGGCGATGCCGGCGCGGGAGCGGCGGTTAGGCGACCAGCCGGTGATATCCGCGCCGTCGAGCAGCACCCGCCCCGCGCTCGGCGCGATAAGCCCCATCACGCATTTGAGCAGCGTGGTCTTGCCGGCGCCGTTGCGGCCGAGAACGGCCAGGCATTCGCCCGGCGCGATCTCAAGCCCCACCTGCCGCAGCACCTGCGAGGAGCCGTAATGCTGGTCGAGTGCCTCGATACGGAACTGCATGCTCAGCGCCCCAGATAGACCTCGATGACGCCGGCATCGGCGCGGACCTTGTCCATCGGCCCTTCGAACAAGGTGCGGCCCTCATGCAGCACGGTGACGCGGTCGGCGATGCGTTCGACGAAATCCATGTCGTGCTCGACCACGATGATGGCGCGGTCCGGCCGGTTGAGCCGTCGCACCAGCTGCGCCGTGCGCTCGGTCTCCTCATCGGTGAGGCCGGCGACTGGCTCGTCCAGCATCAGCACCTTGGGATCGGAGGCCAGCACCATGCCGATTTCCAGCCATTGCTTCTGGCCATGGCTGAGCTGGCCGGCAAGGTGTGTGGCGTGCCCGGCGAGGCCGACCGTCTCCAGCACCTCGCCGACGCGGTCCTCCAGCGCCGGCACGTCGAGGGCGCGGCGGAAGCCGGCATCGGCGCCGATGGCGATGTGCTGGCGCACGCTCAGCCCCTCGAACACGCTGGGCTTCTGGAACTTGCGGCGGATGCCGGCGCGGGCGATGGCGGAGTCGCTGGCCTGCGTCAGGTCGAACGCGCCGTCGAACAGCACCCGGCCCTCCTTCGGCCGGGTGATGCCGGAGATGACATCGAGCAGCGTGGTCTTGCCCGCGCCATTAGGGCCGATTACCGCGCGCACCTCGCCATAATCGATGGCGAGCGACAGCGCGTCGATGGCGCGGAAACTGCCGAAGCGCACGGTGAGCCCATCGACAAGGAGAGCGGTGACCGCCATCAGCGCCCCTCCTCCAGCGCGGCCGCCGCGCGGCGCGGCCCGAAGGGGCGGGCGAGTTTGAACGTCGCCAGATCCATCAAGCCATTGGGGAAGACCAGCACGACGAGCACGATCAGGCCGGAGAGGATGAACGGCCAGATGTCCGGCGCGGCGAAGGACAGCCAGAACTTCACCGCATTGACCAACAGCGCGCCGATCACCGCGCCGACGAGATGGCCGCGCCCGCCGATCGCCACCCAGACGGCGATTTCCAGCGACAGTTCCGGCGAGAGCACGCGCGGATTGATGATGCCGACCTGCGGCACATAGAGCATGCCGGCTAGCATGGCGATCAGCGCCGAGAGGCACCACACCCCGAGCTTGAGCCGCAGCGTCTCATAGCCCAGCGTACGCAGCCGGGTCTCGTCGTCGCGCGTCGCCAGCATCAGCGCGCCGAAACGGCTGCCGACGAGCAGGCGGCAGCCGACCAGCACGCCGGCCAGCACCAGGAGCGAGGCGATGGCGAGCGCGGTGATCATGCCGCTCGTGCCCATCGGCCAACCGAACAGCACGGCAAAGCCGGTCATGCCGTTATTGCCGCCGAAGCCAGTGTCGTTGCGGAACATCAGCAGCATGGCGACATAGACCAGCGCCTGGGTGATGATGGCGAAGTACACCCCGCCCACCCGCGAGCGGAACGAGACATAGCCGAAGATGCCGGCGATCAGCCCGGTGACCGCCACGGCGGCGAACAGCGCATAGGGAAAGAACTCGAACCCGGCCCAGTAGAAGGGGAAGTCCTTCCAGCCCATGAACTGCAGGAAGTCCGGCACCGTGCCCGTCACCACGAAGGAGTGCTTGAGCAGGTACATGGCCATGACATAGCCGCCAATGGCGAAGAACAGGCCATGGCCGAGCGACAAGATGCCGAGATAGCCCCAGATGAGGTCGAGCGCGAGCGCCAGCACGGCGAAGGCGGCGAGCTGGCCGATGGCGTTGGCGAGGTAGCGCGACAGCGCGAATGGCGTGCCGGCGAGCAGCCCCATCGCCAACGCCACGGCGACCAGCGCCAGAACCAGCGCGAGGAAGGGACGGTCCTTGGACAGCGGCCTCATTTGCGGCGCCCCTTCACGGCGAACAACCCTTCCGGCCGCCATTGCAGGAAGCCGATGATCATCAGCAGCACGATCACCTTGGCCGCCACCGCCCCCCACAGCGGTTCGATCAGCACATTGATCTGGCCGATGCCGAGCGCGGCCACCACCGTGCCGGCGATGGTGCCGACCCCGCCGAGCACCACCACCATGAAGGCGTCGATGATGAAGTTCTGGCCCATTTGCGGGTTCACCGAATAGATCGGCGACAAAGCGAGGCCCGCCAGCCCGGCAAGGCCGGAGCCGAGGCCGAAGGCCATCATGTCGACGCGGCGAGTGGGAATGCCGATGCAAGCGGCCATGTCGCGGTTCTGCGTCACCGCGCGAATGTTGAGGCCGAGCGGCGTCTTGCGCACCACCGCCCAGGTCAGCGCCAGCGTCACCACGGCGAAGGCAATCGCGAACATGCGGTTCCAGGTGAAGATGAAGTCGCCGATCACGGGCACGCCGCCGGTGACATAGAACGGCGTCTCGAATTGCAGGTTCTGCGTGCCGAACAGCACGCGCACCAGGTTCATCAGGAACAGGCTCACCGCCCAGGTGGCGAGCAGGCTCATCAGCGGGCGCTTGTAGAGATGGCGCAGCAGGCTCGCTTCCAGCGCGATGCCGATGGCAGCGGTGACGAGGAAGGCGACGGGGATGGCGAGCACGAGATACCAGTCGAGCAGGCCGGGCGCGAGGCTGCGCAGCCCCTGCTGCACCAGCCAGGTGACATAGGCGCCGATCATGATCAGCTCGCCCTGCGCGAGGTTGATCACCCCCATCAGCCCGAAGATGATGGCGAGGCCGATCGCGGCCATGAACAGGATGGAGGCGAAGCTCACGCCATTATAGAGCGTCGCCAACGCATCCCCCAGCGCTATGCCGCGCTCGACCTTGGCGATGCCTGTCTCCACCGCCTGCCGGAACGCCGCGTCCGAGGCATAGGCGGCGTCGTTCTTCAACCCGGTGAGCTGGGTCAGCGTGCGGCGGTTCGGGTTCTCGGCCAGGCGGGCGATGGCGGAGAGGCGCAGCACGGGATCGGCGGCATTGAGCGCGGCGCTCTGGGCGAGGTTTTCGATCTGCGCCTTCAGCCCGGCGTCGGTCTCGGCCTGCGCGGCACCCTCCAACAGGCCCGCCGGGATCAGCGCCGGCCGCCGCTCCAGTATTTTCAGCGCCGCCGCCCTCTGGCCAGCGCTTGGAGCCATGCGCAGCGTGAAGGCGGCGTCGGCGAGTTCATAGACCGGGCGGTTCTTCAGGCTCAGCAGCGGCGTGCGCGGCGTGCCCTGTGCGGCGCGCGACGCGCCGGTGACGGCATCGACCCCACCAGTCGTCAGCACGGCACCGGCCTCGTCGCAGGCGAGCGTGCGGTCGATGGCGGCACGCGGCAGCGGCGCCGCCCAGGCGCGGTCAGCCGTGTCGCCGCTGGCGGCGAGAGCGGCCAGCGCCGTGCCCGCCTCGCCCATCGCCCCGGCATCGCCGCACATTTTGGCGATCAGCGCGGCGCGGTCGAGCGGCGCAGCCTGCGCCGCGACGGGCAGGACCGAAACCAAGCCGGCAAAGACAAGCCAGAACCAGTGTTTCATGCGGAAACTCGAGACGGCCGCCCTCCTGCGAGGGCAGCCGTTTCTTCGGTCGGGAGGGACGGGACGGCACTCAGCCATAGGGGCTGAACGGCACGGGCTTCGGCGTGTCCTTGGACTGCCAGAGAATGTCGAAGCCCTGCTTGTCGTTGACCGAGCCGATGAACACGCCGCGGGCGACATAGTTGTTCTCGCCCGTCATCGAGATCTTGTAGCCCGAGGGGCAGTCGAAGGTGAGGCCGGCGAAGGCCTTGGAGACTTCCGGCACGTCGAAGGAACCGGCCTTTGCCGCCGCCATCGCCCACAGATGCACCGAGTCATAGGCCGACACCATCGGGTCGATGGAGACATCGGGGCTGAAGGGCACGTTCTTGGCCTTCACATAGCCCGCCCAGTTCTTCAGGAACGCCTCATTGGCCGGGCCCTTGGCGTTCTGCAGATAGGCCCAGCAATTGAGGTGGCCGACCAGCTTGGAGGTGTCGAGGCCTTCGAGATCGGCCTCCACCATGTCGAGGCCGAGCACCGGAATATCGGTGGCGAGAATGCCCTGATTGGCGAATTCGCGCATGAAATCCGGGATCGAATTGCCGACCACGGTGAGGATCACCACCGGCTGGCCGCCGCCCTCATCGGCGAAGGCGCGGATCTGGTTGACCAGCGTCTGGAAGTTGGAGAAGCCGAAGGGGACATATTCCTCCTTCCACGCGCTCTCCTTGATGCCCTTGGATTTGAAATAGCCCTTGAGCTGCTTGTTGATGGTGCGCGGCCACACATAATCCGAGCCGAGCATGAAGAAGCGCTTGGCGGAGACGCCCTCGTCGCCCATCAGATAGTCCACCGCCGGCAACACCGAGCTGGCCGGGGGCGAGTTCACATAGACGACGTTCTTGGAGTTCTCGTCACCCTCGAAATGCAGGGGGTAGTAGAGCAGCCCGTTCTCCTGCTCCACCACCGGCAGGACGGTCTTGCGCGACACCGAGGTCCAGCAGCCGAACAGCGCCGCGACCTTCTCCTGCTGCAGCATCTGCTTGGCGGACTGGGCGTAGAGCGGCCAGTCGGAGGCGGGATCGGACACCAGCACTTCGATGGTGGAGCCGTTGACGCCGCCCTTGGCGTTGATCTCGTCGGCCGCCATCTTCACCACATAGTTCAGCCGGCCCTCCAGATTGGCCATGGTGCCGGAGGAGGAGAACAGGCAGCCGAGTTTCACCGGACCGGCGGCACGGGCGCTGCGCAGATAGGCCGGCATGGCGAGGGGAGAGGCGAGGCCGGCGGCCGCAACGCCACTCGCCTGCAGGAAGGAACGCCGCGAGAACTTGACCATGGGACGGACACCTCGATGAGCGGAAGATGCCGCGAATTCTGTTGAACCCCCGTCCCGGCGCAACTTCATATAATGTTCAGCCCTGCCCAATGGCGCGGCACCGGGCCGGTCCTCGCGCCGTTTCTGGCAGAATTGCCACTAGCCGGCGCGCGCCTCTCGGCGCCCGCCGCCGCACGTGCCGGGGCGGCAACCGCCCGCGTTCGCCCACGCCGCCAAGCACCCGGGCCCAGCGGTGACGCGGCGCAGGATTTCGGTCGCCGCGCGGGGCGAGACGCGTTACTGTGCTCATATTAAGCGCATGCTTATCTGATGTGCGGCTGACGGCCGCCACGTCAGATGACCGGCTTGGGGTGTGGGGACAGGTTCGACCGTTCGATCCGTCAACAGTCATGAGGACGATCCGATGCGACGTTCGCAGTTCACCGAAAGCGAGATCATCCACCTGATCCAGGAGGCGAATGCCGGCGTGCCGGTGGATGAGATCTGCCGCACCGCCCAGGTCTCGCTGCGCACCTTCTACCGCTGGCGCCGCCGCTTTGGCGGGCTGAGCGCGCCGGCGGTGATGCAGATGAAGGAACTGGAAGCGGAGAACCGCCGGCTGCGGGCGCTGGTGTCGAACCTGTCGCAGCAGTTGCACGAGCCCCCGCGCAGCGAACCGCCCGGCGAGCGGCCGCGCCGGCCCGGACGCCTTCCCTTGCCGGCCGGCGCCATGCCGCCGCACCGCGCTTCGATGCTGGCGGCGGAGCGCTGCGGCGGCGCAGTGGTCGGCCGCTTTGCCTCGGTGCGTGTCACCCGCTGAGGCGCTGCCGCTTGTTTAGGCGCGCCAAATGGCAAAACTGACAGAATGATCCGGGCCGCGCGGCGGAAATAATCATTCCGCCGACTGCGTGTGCGCGGCAAGGCCGCGAATGCTGCGACAGCATCTCCTCTCCGCCCCTCTGGGTGGCGCAGCCAATACATGCCGCCCCTCGCGGCAGATTACTGCGCTCTATTTGCGCTTGCGCCACGCGGCACCCGGTCTTTTCCTTTCCACCGAGGCTCATGCGGCATTCAGCACGGTGGAGAGCAACCCATGTCCCGGATTACAACCGACGGCTTCAATCGTCGCGGCTTCCTCAAGACCTCGGCCCTGATCGGCGGCGGCCTGATCGCCGCGCCCTATCTCGGCGGGCGCGCCAGCGCCGCGGCGCTGAAGACGGTGAATTTCAGCGAGGCGGTGCATAACCTCGGCTACATCAATCTCTATGTCGGCATGCATTCCGGCATCTTCGAGAAGAACGGCCTCGACATGAAGGTCTCCGCCGCCGGCGGCGACACCCAGACCTTCGCCGCCGTGCTCGGCGGTTCCGCCGATTTCGCCATTGGCGACGCGACCATGGCGCAGATCTCGCGCGAGAATGGCGGCCCCGGCGTGGTGGTTGGCACGGTGGTGCAGCGCGCGCATTATTTCGGCGTGTCGAAGACCATGGAGCCCTTCACCGACCCGATGGCGCTGAAGGGCAAGAAGGTGGTCACCTCGCCCGAGCCCAACACCAATTATTCCGTCACCAAGCGCATGGTGGAAAAAGCCGGCATGAAGCTCGGCACCGATGTCACCATCGTGCCGGTCAATCCCGGCACCGAGATCGGCGCCATGCTCGCCGGCCAGGCCGATATGGCAGTGGCCTATCAGCCGAGCGTCGCCGCCGCCGAGGCGCAGGGCTCCAAGGTGGTGTTCGACTTCTCCAACTATATCGGCCCGTTCTGCAACACCGGCATCATGGTGCTGCCCTCCACCATCGCCAAGGACCCGGCCATGGTGCAGGCGCTGGTGACCTCCTTCGAGGAAGCCTCGCGCAAGACCTATGCCGACCCCGCCTTCGCCAAGAAAGTGGCGCGGCTCGAATTCCCCGATCTGCCGGGGGACGTGGTCGACAAGGCGATCGACGCCGAGCTGCAATATCTCATCCCGGCGCAGTCGGTGATCACCAAGCCGGACCAGTGGGCCAATCTGATGGACATGCAGCTCTATCTCGGCAACATCAAGGGCACGGTGAAGTTCGACGAGATCATCGACAATTCCTTCGCCGAGAAAGCCATCAAGCAGCTCGGGTGAGCGCGGTGGCTCCCCCCGCCATCGCGGGAGGGGCGGCCGCGCCGGCTGGCGCGCCGCCTCTCGTCGTCGAGCACGTGGCCAAGAGCTACGACGCGGACGGGCGCATCGTGCCCGTCATCGGCGATCTGTCGCTGAACCTGAACGAGGGCGAGATCGTCGCCATTGTCGGCCCTTCCGGCTGCGGCAAGACCACGCTGCTCAACACCCTGTGCGGGCTCATCTCCGCCGATGCCGGGCGCATACGCTGGCACGGGCGGGAGATTTCCGGCCAGCCCGCCGGCGTCGGCTACATGCTGCAGAAGGATCTGCTGCTGCCCTGGCGCACCGCGCTGCGCAACGTCATGCTCGGGCTGGAAATACGCGGCGTGCCGCTGTCCGACGCCGAGGAGCGCAGCCATGTGGTGCTCGACAAGCTCGGCCTGCACGGCTTTGCCGAGCATTATCCCACCACCTTGTCCGGCGGCATGCGCCAGCGCGTGGCGCTCGCGCGGACCCTCGTCAACGAGCCGGACGTGCTGCTGCTGGACGAGCCCTTCGCCGCGCTCGATTTCCAGACCAAGCTCTTGATCGAGAGCGACACCGCCCGGCTGGTGCGCGAAAGCCGCCGCTCGGTGCTGCTCATCACCCATGACATCGAGGAGGCGGTCTCCATCGCCGACCGCGTCATCGTGCTGTCCAAGCGGCCGACCCGGGTGAAGGCGGTGTATAACATCTCCCTCGACAGCGACCGCACCGACATGATCGCCGCCCGCGAGAGCCCCGGATTCGTCGATTATGTCCGGCGCATCTGGGCCGATCTCGACGTGGCGCGGAATTAGGAGGAGCGGCATGGACGCATCCGCCCGCTTCATCCCCACCGATACCCGCGAGACGGACGACCGCGCGGCGGCGCGCCTCGCCGCCCACCGGCGCGCCCGCCGGCGCGCCACGGCGCTGGTGCTCCTCAGCCAGATTGCCCTGCTCGCCGCCTTCATCGCCTTCTGGGAGTACATGACCGCCTTCGACCGGCAGGCGGCCTTCATGTTCGGCTCGCCCTCGGCCATCGCCGGCTTTCTCATGACCATGGCCAGCGACGGCAGCCTGTGGCGCGACACCTATGTCACCGGCGTCGAGACGCTGCTGGGCTTTGCCGTCGGCAATGTCATCGGCACGCTGATCGGCCTGTCGCTGTGGTATTCGCGCTTCGTCTCCCGCGTCATCCAGCCCTTCGTCATCGCGCTCGGCTCGATCCCTATCATCGCGCTGGCGCCGATCATCATCATCTGGTTCGGCACCGGGCTGATGTCGAAGATCGCCATGTCGACGCTCTCGGTGGTGATCGTGGCGCTGGTCACCTCCTATAAGGGCGCCATCGGGGTCGATGAGGACCAGATCAACCTGATGCGCACGCTCGGCGCCTCGAAATTCCAGATCTTCCGCAAGCTGGTGGTGCCGGCCTCGCTCACCGACATTTTCGCCGGGCTCAAGCTCACCGTCGGCTTCGCGCTGATCGGCGCCATTGTCGGCGAGTTCATGTCGTCCTCGGAAGGGCTCGGCCACGCCATCTTCAAGGCCGGCTCGCTCTACATCATCCCGAAAGTGTTCGCCGCGCTGGTCGCCACCATCGCGCTTGCCCTTCTCCTCACCTTCATCGTCGGCAAGGTGGAAAAGCTGCTCATGCCCTGGCGCCGCCTCGGCTGAACCGCCCCCCCCTGCCCCCCAGTGCCCAACGGAGTGACCATGACCCAGCGTGTCGCCAAAGAAGGCAACATCAAATACGCCCTGTCCGCCGCCGATGCCTTCATCGCCCGCGTCGCGCCCGGCGAGACCTTCGTGGTCGAGTGCGCCATCAACGCCAATGACGGCACGATCCGTCATGTCGGCCAGCAATTGACCGAGGCCGACGTGACCCTGCCCTTCGTCAATGGCGCCACCGGGCCGATCGAGGTCGCCGGCGCCAAGCCGGGCGACATGCTGGTGCTGGAGATCGTGAAGATGGAGGTCGACACGCTCGGCTTCACCGCGCTGTGGCCCGGCATCGGCATGTTCCCGGACTGGGTGCGGCAGAAGGAATTCGGCCTGCGCACCCATGTGGTGGAGATCAAGGACGGTCTCGTTCACTGGAGCGACAAGGTGAAGTTGCCGGTGCGGCCGATGATCGGCGTCGCCGGCGTCGCCCCGGTCCATGGTGCGGTGCTAACCGTCGACAACGGCACCCATGGCGGCAATCTCGACGTGCAGGAAATCACGGCCGGCAACAAGGTGATGTTCCGCGTCAACCATGACGGCGCCCATCTCTTCCTCGGCGACTGCCACGCGCTGCAGGGCGATGGCGAGGCCAATGGCATGGGCGCCATCGAGGTGGCGGCGACGCTTACCGTGCGGGTGACGCTGGAGACGGCCCCGGCGCGACTCACCCATCCCCGCATCGAGACGCCGACGCATATCTGTACGCTCGGCTGCGCCCGCCCGCTGGAGGACGCGATGCGCACCGCCTTCCAGGAGATGATCTACTGGCTGGAGGACGACTACGGCATCCCGGCGCCGGAGGGCTATATGCTGCTCGGCCAGATCGCCGAGGCCCGCTGCACCCAGGTGGTGAACCCGAAATACACCTATATCTGCAAGCTCGACAAAGCGATCCTCGCTCAGTTCGCGGCGTGATCGGGCGCGGCGGCGGCTGTCACCGCCAGCCGCCGCGTTTGGCACACGCGCGCTAGCGCGCCGTCCAGCCTCCATCGACACGCAGGCTGTCGCCGGTGATGAAGCGCGCCCCCGGCGACACGAGGAACAGGATGCCCTCCGCGATGTCCTCGGGCGTCGGCAGTTCGTTCATCGGCACCATGTCGTAAACGAAGCGCCGGAATTCCGCGTCCTCGAACATGCCATGGGTCATCGGCGTCATCACGAAGGTCGGCGCGATCGCGACGACCCGGATGCCGCGCGGGGCGAGTTCCACCGCCATCGCCTTGGTCAGCCCCTCCACCGCATGCTTGGTCATGCAATAGACGGTGCGCTTGGGCGAGCCGACATGGCCCATCTGCGAGGACATGTTGACGATGACACCCCCTTGGCCCATCGCCCGCGCCGCGGCCCGCGCCACCCGGTAGACCGAGCGGATGTTGAGGTCGATCATCCAGTCGAGCGTCTCGTCATCGACATCGACCATCAGCTTGGGACGATTGCCGCCCGCATTGTTGACGAGAATGTCGAGATCGCGCATCGCCTCGATCCGCGCGAGCAAGGCCGCATCGCGCACATCCGCGGCCCAAGCTTCAATGCGTCCGCCGCCTTCCTGCGCGAGTTCGTCGAGATCGGCCTGGGTGCGGGCCACCGCGATCACCTTGGCCCCCGCTTTCGCCAGGGCGAGCGCCGTCGCCCGCCCGATGCCGCGGCCGGCGCCGGTGACCAGGGCCGTCTTGCCCTCAAGAAGCATGGTTCAGCGCTCCTCGATATCCGCGACGAGACCGGCCGCCTCGATGCCGGCGACCGCGCAGAATTCGTCGACATCCGAGGTATCGCCACTGATGCCGACCGCGCCGATGATCGGTCCGTCCACACCGGCGCGCACCAGCACGCCGCCGGGCACCGGCACCATCCGGCCATCGGTCGCCGCGGCGAGCGCGGTGAAGAAGCCGGGTGTCTTTGCCGCCCGCACCGACAGGCCCCGCGAGGAAATGCCCATGCCGAGGGCGCCCCAGGCCTTGCCGAAGGCGATGTCGAACCGCGCGATCCCGCTGCCGTCCTCGCGGCGCACCAGCTTCACATGACCGCCGGCGTCGAGAACCACCACGGTCAGTGGCTTGGCGCTGCGCCGCCGGCCGTCCTCCAGGGCGACACGGCCGATCACATCGGCATGAGCCAGAGTGAGATTACCCATGTCACTCTCCCTTGTCGTGCGGCGCGGTCATGCCCTTGAGCACGGCGAACAGCGAGGCGGTGTCCTGCTTGCCGCGCCCCTCCGCCAGCGCCGCGTAATAGAAGGGCAGGCTCGCCGCCATCAGCGGAGTAGGCGTGCGCATCTCGCGGGCGAAGTCCATGATGAGCTGCAAATCCTTGATGTAGATGTCCATCTTCATCGTCGCCGGTTCGTAGCGGTTCTCGATCATCATGGGCGCGCGCACGTCGAACATGCGCGAGCCGCCGGCCCCGGGACGGATGGCGTCATAGACAAGGTTGAGATCGAGGCCCGCGCGCTCGGCGAGCAGCAATGCTTCGGCGGTCGATAGATTGTGGATCGTGACCAGCAGGTTGGCGATGTATTTCAGCTTCATTCCGGTGCCGAAACTGCCGCAATAGCGGACGTCTCGGGCGAAGGCGCCGAAGGACGCTTCAACCTTCCGGAAGGCGGCCTCGTCGCCGCTGGCATAGATGGACAGGTCGCGTCGGGCCGCCTGCGCGCCGGTGCCGCTCACCGGGCAATCGAGCACATCGGCGCCCTTCGCCGCCAGCGCGGCGCGGCACGCCTCCTTCGCCTCGATCGGCAGGGTGCCCATCTCGCAGGCCACCGCTCCGGGTCGAATGGCGTCGGCGATCTCGGCTGTCACCGTCTCCAGCGCCTTCACCGAGGGCAGGGCGAGCAGGAGAATATCGGCACCCGCCGCCACCTGCCCGGCCGAGCCGACCGGCTGTCCGCCCTGCTGTGCCAGCGCCGTCCTCGCGTCTTCGGCGACATCGGTACCGATCACCCTAAAGCCGTCGGCCAGCAGGTTGGCGGCATACGCCGAACCCATGATGCCGAGACCGATGATGCCAACGGTCCCTTTGGTCTCGCTCGTCACGCGTCTCACTCCGCCGCTTGTCGGGAAATGTCGAGAAAATCGGCGACCGCCCGGTTGAAGCCGGCCACGTCTTCCATGTTGGCGATATGGGCGGCGGCCGGCAGCATGTCGAACCGCCCGCGCGGCGTTTCCGCCGCCATCTGACGCATCGCGTCGGCCGGCGCGGCGCCATCCTCGGCACCGACGAGGTAGAGCGTCGGCGGCGCCATGTGCTTGAGATGGCGCAGATAATCGAGCCCCTTCAGAGCGTTGGCGCAGCCGATATAGCCAACCGGCGAGGTCGACAGCACCATGCGTGCCGCGCGATCGACGACTTCCGGCCGCGTTTCGCGCGTCGCGGCGGTGAACCAGCGCTCCAGGGTGCCCGAAAGGATCGCCGCCATGCCGCCGGCTTCCACCGCCGCGATCCGCTGATCCCAGCCCGCCACAAAGGCCGGCGGCGCATCGGCGCGCGCATCGGCACAGATCAGCCGGCCGACGCGCTCGGGATAGCGCAGGCCAAGCCCCAGCGCCGTCATGCCCCCCATCGACAGACCGAGAATATCCGCCTGTTCGATGCCGAAATGGTCCATGACCACGACGAGATCGCCGACGAGAATGTCGAAGCTGTAGGGCCCGGCCGGCGCCGAACTCTTCCCGTGGCCGCGGGTGTCGTAGCGCAATACGCGGTAGCTGCGGGTGAGGAACGGGATCTGGTCGTCCCACATGGTGAGATCGGCGGCGAGCGAGTTCGACAGCACAATCCAGGGCAGATGCTCCGCTCCATCGATACGTACGGCGATCTCGGCGTCGCCGGAGGTGACGAAGTCGGTCGTCATGGGCGGCTCCTCTCCAATTGTTGTTACCGAGGCGTTTGCCGCCTCCGGTCCGGGTGAACGCTAACGACCTCCCCGTCGGGCTCGAAACCATGAGTTCTGATCCCGCCGATCATCAATGCTGATCGTCGGCGACTTTGGCTTCGGCTCACGGTGAGCGATTGACAAGACCGTCACGCCGACCTGATATTTATCGGACGATAAACAAATCGCACAAGGTTGGAAAGCCCGGACGTGAACGGTCTCGCCGAAGAAACCGATCCGCGTGCCCTGACTGCCACCCGGCCGGCGCCAGCTCTTGCGGCCGGAATAAGAAATCAGAAAAGAGAGGAAACCAATGGACATCAATGTCGGTCTTGCCGCCATCGAAGAGGCCTCCCGCAAGCTCTCCAACTGGGGGCGCTGGGGCAAAGACGATCACAGCGGCACGCTTAATCACGTCACGCCGCAGGACATCGTCGACGCCGCCGGGCTCATCAAAACCGGCCGGGTGTTCTCGCTCGGCATCCCGCTCGACCGCGAAGGGCCGCAGAACGGCCTGTTCGGCGGACGCTTCAATCCGATCCACCAGATGCTCGCCACCGGCACCGATGCCATCACCGGCCAGCAGGACTGGAACAAGATCCGCTATGCCGACGACACGCTGAATCTGTGCGTGCAGGGCGCCACCCATTGGGATGCGCTCGGCCACATCTTCTATGAGGACAAGGCCTATAACGGCCACGATCCCCGTCACATCAATGCGCGCGGTCTCAACGTCCTCGGCATCGAGCACTCCAAGTCGAAGATGAACGGGCGCGGCGTGCTGCTCGACATCGCCCGTTTCCGCGGTGTCGACTGGCTGCAGGACGGCGAATCCATCTCGAATGACGAACTCGACGCCTGCGCCAGAAAGCAGGGCGTCGACATCCGCCGGGCCGATTTCGTCATCGTCCGCACCGGCCAAATGGAACGCTGCCTCGCCGAGGGCGAATGGGGCGGCTATGCCGGGGGCGATGCGCCGGGCGTGAAGTTCGAGAATTGCTACTGGTGCCACGACAAGGAGATCGCGGCGATCTGCTCCGACACCTGGGGCGTCGAGGTGCGGCCGAACGAGACCACCGAGGCCAACCAGCCCTGGCACTGGGTGGTGATCCCCGCCATGGGGCTGTGCATGGGCGAGATCTTTTATGTCAAGGAACTCGCCGAGGACTGCGCCAAGGACGGCATCTATGAGTTCTTCTTCTGCGGCCCGCCGCTGATCATCACCGGCGGCACCGGCTCGCCGATCAATCCGCAGGCGATCAAGTAGCGCCGCCGCATCGGCCGATATCGCAGGGCGGCCCAGACCCGTGCCGTCCCCTCGCTGCTCGCATCACTGGAGCCGATCATGGCTGCCGCCCGCAAGGTCATCGTTACCTGCGCCTGCACCGGCGCGATCCACACGCCTTCCATGTCGCCGCATCTGCCGATCACGCCGGACGAGATCATCGCCGACGCCATCGGCGCCGCCGAAGCCGGTGCCGCGATCCTGCATCTTCACGCCCGCAACCCGGAGACCGGCAAGCCGGACCAAACCCCCGAGGCGTTCGGCCGCTTCCTGCCGCAGCTCAAGCAGCGCACCTCCGCCGCCATCAACATTACCACGGGCGGCAGCCCCTATATGAAGGTGGAAGAGCGTGTGCTGCCGGCGGCGCACTTCAAGCCGGAGGTCGCCTCGCTCAATATGGGGTCGATCAATTTCGGCCTGTACCACCTGCTCGACCGCTACAAGGACTTCAAGTTCGAGTGGGAGCGCCAGCACCTGGAAGCGACGCGGGATCTGGTTTTCCGCAATTCCTTCAAGGACATCGAGTACATACTCCAGACCTGCTACGGCAATGGCACGCGCTTCGAGTTCGAGTGCTACGACATCGCCCATCTCTACAATCTCAAGCACTTCCTCGATCGCGGCCTGGTCAAGCCGCCGCTCTTCGTGCAGTCGGTGTTCGGCATTCTCGGCGGCATCGGCACGCATCCCGAAGACATCATCCACATGAAGCGCACGGCAGACCGGCTGTTCGGCGACCAGTATCGCTGGTCGGTGCTCGGCGCCGGGGCCTCGCAGCTTCGGGTCGCCGCCATGGCCGCCTCGATGGGGGCCAATGTCCGCGTCGGACTGGAGGATTCGCTTTGGCTCGGGCCGGGCGAACTCGCACCCTCCAGCGCCGCGCAGGTGCGCAAGGCGCGGCAGATCCTCGAAGGCATGGGTCTCGAACTCGCCACGCCCGAAGAGGCCCGCGACATGCTCGCGCTCAAGGGCGCGGACCAGGTGGATTTCTAGACCATGCTGCGCACCGCGATCATCGGGCTCGGCCGCTGGGGCCAGTCTCTCGTGGGTTCGGTCCAGGGGAAAAGCGACCTCATCCGCTTCACCTGCGCCGCGACCGGAACCCGCGCCAAGGCAGAGGGCTTCGCCGCCTCCGCCGGCATCGAACTCAAGGACAGTTTTGAGGCCGTGCTCGCCGATCCCTCGGTCGAGGCGGTGGTGCTGGCGACGCCGCATCTCCAGCACGCCGAGCAGGTCGCGCGGGCGGCGGCAGCTGGCAAACACATCTTCGTCGAAAAGCCCTTCACCCTAACGAAGGTGAGCGCCGAGCGAGCCGTCGCCGCGGCGGCGCGCGCCCGCGTGACGCTGGCACTCGGCCATAACCGGCGCTTCCATCCCCACATGCACCGATTGCGCGCTCTCGTGCGGGCGGGCGAACTCGGCACGGTGCTGCATGGCCATGGCGAAATGGCCTCGCCGACCGGCCTGTTCCTGCCGCCCGGCGTGTGGCGCACCGATCCCGAACAGTCGCCGGCCGGCGGGATGACCGGGCTCGGCATCCACCTGGTGGATGGCATGATCGACCTGTTCGGCGAGATAGACGCCGTTGCCTGCCAGAGCGTTCACCGGGCCGCGCCCTCGGGCGCTGAGGATACCACCTCGGTGTTGCTGCGCTTTAGGAGCGGCCAGACCGGCTCGCTGCTCGCCTTCACCACCGCGGCGCCGACCTATCGCTTCATGGTGGCCGGCTCGGCCGCCACCGCGACGATCACCGGGGCGACGCTGGACAGTTTCAGCCTGCAGCCGGTGCCAGCCGCCTCCGGGGTGCCCGCGGCGCCGACCACGCACGACACGGTGGCCGGCTTCGATACGTTGCGGGCGGAGCTCGAAGCCTTCGCCCAGGCCGCCCAAGGTGGCCCGCCTTATCCCCTGACGCCCGCCGAGATGATCCACGGCGTTGCAGTGCTGGAAGCCATCGTCGCCGCCGCCGGAAAGGATCGCTTCGTCACCGTCGCCTGAGGAGGAGTGCCATGCCTTCATCCGCCACGTCTCGGACCATCATCGTCACGGGAGGCTCCAAGGGCATCGGCGCGGCCATCGCCCGTGCCGCGGGCGCCGCCCGTTATCGGGTCGCCCTCACCTACAAGGAGGACGCGGCCGGTGCGGAAGCGGTTGCCGAGGCTGTCACGACGGCCGGCGGCGACGCATTCATCGTCAAGGCGGATGTCGCCGTCGAGGCCGACATCCTCGCGCTGTTCCGCACGGTTGATGCCCGTTTCGGCCCGCCCGACGTGCTGGTCAACAATGCCGGCGGTGTCGGTCCGCTCGGCCGCGTCGAGGCGATCACCGCCCGCGCTCTCACCGACATCATGGCCGTGAACGTCATCGGCAGCTTCCTGTGCTGCCGGGAGGCGGTGAAGCGCATGTCGACGCGCCGTGGCGGGCGCGGCGGCCTCATCATCAACATGTCCTCGCGCGCCGCCGAACTCGGCGGGGCCGGCGAGTGGGTGCATTATGCGGCCAGCAAGGGCGCGGTGGACAGCCTCACCATCGGTCTCGCGCGCGAGGTGGCGGCGGAAGGCATTCGCGTCAATGCCGTCGCACCGGGTCTCATCGCCACCGATCTGCACGCTGCCGCCGGCGCGCCCGAGCGGCTGGAGCGGCTCGGTCCGATGATTCCGATGCAGCGGCCGGGCACGGCAGGGGAAGTTGCCGATGTCGTGATGTGGCTGGCCTCGGCGGCCAGCGCCTATGTCACGGGCGCGATTATTCCCGTCGGAGGCGGGCGTTAGCCGGCATCCCCATCCGCGCCTCACGGCTTGCGAACGAGGGCACGATCATCTTGCATCGTTGACATGATCGAAAATCAGAGTGATTATCAATCGATAAATAAGCAGGAACTGCCGCGCGAAGAACCAGCGGCGGGTGACGCCAAGCCGACCGGGACGCTCGCCTCTCCCGCGCGGAGTCCGTGGGACGCCCCGATCTTCTCTGCTCAGAAACACGTGATCCGGCCAAAGCCCGGGCGCATCGGGAGAAAACGATCATGGCAACACGACGCGGCGCCTTGGCGCTCGCGGCCGCGATGGCGGCCCTCATCCTTGCCCCCGGCGGGCTGACTCCGGCAAAGGCCGACCCGGTCAAGATCCGCATCGGCTGGTCCACCATGCCGGGCCATCTCATTCCGGTGCTCTACAGCAAGCCGGACATCCTCAAATATTACGGCAAGAGTTACACGGTGGAGCCCATTCGGTTCCGCGGGTCTTCGCCGCAGATCACCGCCATGGCGGCGAGCGAGATCGACATGGCCGCGTTCGGCCCGCTGGTGCTCGCGCTCGCCGCAACCAATGCCCGGCTCGACGTGAAGGTGGTGGCCGACATCATCCAGGACGGCGTCGGCGACAGCCACAGCGAGACCTTCATGGTCCGCGCCGATTCCGGCATCAACAGCATCACGGACATGAAGGGCAAGCGGGTCGGCACCAACGCCATCGGCTCGGCGTCCGACACCGGCATCCGCGCCATGTTCCGCAAGAACAACATGCAGGACAAGCGCGACTACACGATGGTCGAGGTCGCCTTCCCCAACATCCCGGCGATGCTGGACGAGAAGAAGATCGACCTCGGCACCGTGCTGCAGCCGATGTCCAAGCAGTTGCTCGCCACCGGCGATTACAAGGTGCTGTTCACCTCCAAGGATGCGATGGGGCCGTCGCAGCTCGTCTTTCTCGCCGCCAAGGGCACGTTCCTCGCGGACAACCGCCTGGCGCTGATGGACTTCTTCGAGGACCATGTGCGTGCCGTGCGCTGGTTCACCGACCCGAAGAACCATGACGAGGCGGTGAAGATCATCGCCAACTTCATGCAGCAGCCGCCGGAGTCGCTGAGCTACCTGTTCACCAACGAAGACTATTTCCGCGATCCCTTCATGGTGCCGAACGTGAAGGCGATTCAGGAGAGCATCGATATCGCGGTCGATCTCGGCCTCGCCCAGCGCGGCATCAAGGTCGATCCCGACTATGTCGACCTCAGCTTCGTCAAGGAGGCACAGAAGCGGATCGAGGCGAGCCAATGAGCAGGACCGACGCATCGGCCGCCCCGCGACAGGGCGCTCATCTCGCCAGCGGCATCTCGATCAGCGATGTGTCGCACAGCTACGGCGCGCAGGGCGGCAGCGGGGTACTAGCTCTGGACGGCATCAATCTCGAGATCGGTGATGGCGAGTTCCATTGCCTGCTCGGCCCTTCGGGCTGCGGCAAGAGCACGCTGCTCTATCTCGTCGGCGGCTTCATCCCGGTGCAGTCCGGGACGATCTCAACCGCCGCCGGCCTGGTGACGGCGCCGGGACCGGACCGCAGCATCGTGTTCCAGAACTTCGCCCTGTTCCCGTGGAAGACCGTGAAGGACAATGTGCTCTACGGCCTGAAGAAGGCCGGCTACCCCAGCGCCGAACGCGAGCCGCGCGCCCAGCGCTACATCGACATGGTACATCTCACCGGCTTCGGGAATGCCTATCCCTCGCAGCTCTCCGGCGGCATGCAGCAGCGCGCCGCCATCGCCCGCACGCTGGCGGTCGATCCGGGCATCCTGCTGATGGACGAGCCGTTCGGCGCGCTCGACGCGCAGACAAGGCGCGTGATGCAGGAAGAGCTGCGCGCGATCTGGCGCGAGAGCCGCAAGACCGTGGTGTTCGTGACCCATGACGTACAGGAAGCGGTGTTCCTCGCCGACCGCATCTCGATCATGAGCGCGCGGCCGGGCCGCATCCAGCACGTCATCGATGTCAACCTGCCCAAGGATCGCGGCGAGGAAATCCTCGAAAATCGCGACTTCATCGGGCTCAGCGAGCACATCTGGCGTCTGGTGCGCGAGCAGGCGGTGGCCGCGACGCGGGGGGTGCACTGATGAGCGACATCTTCGCCGGCGGGCGGCGCTCCCCCGGCCTTGGCTATTCCGTCATCGAGACAGCCTTCCGCTTCTCGCCGCTGCTGCTGCTGGCGTGCTTCTGGGAGTTCCTGGGCCTTAGCGGCATCGTCTCGCAGCAGATGCTGCCGGGGCTCGGCGAGGTGTTTTCCGCCTTCGTGCAAATGCTGGTCAATGGTGACCTGCTCTACAACACCGCCCGCTCGATCAGCCGCGCGGCGGCAGGACTGGGCGCTGCGGTGATTGTCGGCGTGGTCATCGGGCTGATGATGGCGCAGTTCCGCGCCGCCCGGCTGCTGGTCAATCCGATCGTGCAGATCTTCTACCCCATGCCGAAATCCGCCCTGATCCCCGTGGTCATGATCTGGCTGGGCCTCGGGGATTCCTCCAAGATCCTGCTGATCTTTCTCGGCTGCCTGCTCCCGGTCGTGGTCGGCACGTATAATGGCGCGCGGGGCGTCAACCCGTTCCTGCTGTGGTCGGCGGCAAGCCTCGGCGCCTCGCGCTTCGACGTGCTGCGCGAAGTGGTGCTGCGCGGCGCGATGCCCGACATTCTCAACGGCTGCCGCACCGCGCTCGCCTTCTCCTTCATCCTGATGGTGAGTTCGGAATTCGTCATCGCCACCGATGGCGTCGGCTTCATGATCTCCTCGCTCGGCGATGGCGGACAGTATCCGGCCATGTTCGCCGCCATCTTTTTCGTCGCTGGCATCGGTTTCGCGGCAGATCGCCTCTACGCGATGTTCGCCCGGCGCTCGCTGCGCTGGAGGGAGGCGTGATGACCATGGCTCAGGCACGCGACATCGCTCCCGACAGGCCCGCCAGGAAGGTGACGGCGCCGCGTCCGGCCCGCACCCTCTCAGCAAAGACGGTCGACACCCTCGTTCAGATCGCGGTGGTCGCCCTGCTTGCCGGCATGTGGGAATTCGGCGCACGCTTCGGCGCGCTCAACCCGTTCCTGCTGCCGCCGCTCAGCGTGGTGCTGGGGCGGATCTGGGAGGATTTGCTCGCAGGCACCGTGCTGGTCGATCTCGGCCTCACGCTTTATCGCGCCTTGCTCGGCTTCGTCATAGGCGCGGTGATCGGCATTCCCGCCGGCATTCTAATGGCGCGCTCGGCGGTGATGCGCTGGTTCCTCGACCCGGTGGTTTCCATCGGCTTCCCGATGCCGAAGATCGCCTTCCTGCCGATCTTCATACTCTGGTTCGACATTTATGATACGTCGAAGATCATCATGGTGTCGTTCGCCTGCTTCTTCCCGATCGTCGCGGCGACCTATGCCGGCTGCTCCGGCCTCGACAAATGGCCGATCTGGTCGGCCCGATCGCTGGGCGCCAAGGAGCACCAGTTGCTGTGGGAAGTGTATCTGCCCATGGCCATGCCGCAGATCATCACCGGCCTTCAGGTGGCCTTGCCGACCGGCATGATCACCACCATCGTCACGGAGATGCTGATGGGTGGACGCGGTGTGGGCGGCTCGATGATCATGGCCGGGCGCTTCGCCGACTCGGTTGGCGTGTTCGCTGGCATTGTCCAGATTATCATTCTCGGTTTCGTCGTGGTGAAGAGTCTCGAAATCGTCCGCCGCCGTCTGCTGATTTGGCATCCCGAGAGCCGGCGGTGACAGGCCGTCTCCCCACCCTCGCCGGCGCACCGCCACTCGTCGCCTATGGCGTCGAGAAGGCACCGGCTAATGGCTGCCTCGACAATCTCCTCCGGGTGCCCGTGCGTCCGGGGAAGGTGCTGCGTCTCAGCGATGAGGCGCTCGATCTCCCGCCGCCTGCGATCGGGCAGGAGAACACGCCAACCGATGTGAGGCTGGCCGAGCATCTGAAGCGGCTGGCCGGCGGATGGAACCGCAGCGCCGGTGTGTTCATCGACGGCTATTTCGTGCATCTCCGATCCGTCATCTCCAGCCATCGCGACGAGATTGGCGATCGGCTGGGCGGGATGGCCGGGCTTTTCATGCCGGAGGACGTGCTCTATGCCGCCCCCCTTCCGCTGCCGCGCGCACTGGTGCCGCTGGCCGCCGGGGCCCAAATCCCGGTGGACATGTTCCTGTGGCTTGGCGAGACCGCCGTCGCCGTGCTTTTCGACCCCTCGGCCCTGCTCCCTCCGGCCGAGCGCCGACGGCAGGAGCAACTCGCTGCGGCGGGGATAACCGTACGGACGATCACCGCTGCCGATCTTGCCCGGCCCGGCATCTTCGCCGAACTGCTCGGCGAACGCGGCAGCGGCTTCTGGCGCGACCATGTGCTGCCCATCGCGCCCGGAGCGCCCCGGCTGCCGAGCTTCTAGACCGGGATTACCGGCTCGCCGTGCGATACCAGTCGGCGATCGCCTCGCCGGTCATCATCGCCACCTGCGGCCGGGTGCGCACATAGTCCAGCAACTGTTCAAAATAGCCGATGCGGTGCGGCACGCCGGTGAGATAAGGATGCGTGCTGATCGCCATCACTTTGGCGTTCTCCGCGCCCTCCTCCCACAACCGGTCGAACTGCAGCGTGCAGCGGCGCAGAAAGGCGTCGGAAGGCTGATGCTGCACGGCGTGCACGACGATGTCGTTGGTCTCCACCGAATAGGGCACCGACAGCATCGGCCCATGGGCGGTGGCGAGTTCCAGCGGCAGGTCGTCGATCACCCAATTGGCGACATAGCCGACGCCGGCCTCCTTCAGGAGGTCGAGCGTCGCATCGTTCTCGGTGAGGCCGGGACTTTCCCAGCCCGGCGGCGGGCGGCCGGTGAAATCACGGATCGCCTCCACCGTGTCGAAGACCGCTTTGCGCTGGTCCTCCGCATGATGCATGGGCTGCTGCACATAGCCGTGGCCCATGAACTCCCAGCCGGCATCGCGCGCCGCCCGCGCCACCCGCTCATAGGAACGGCAGACATGGCCGTTCACCGCGAAAGTGGCGCGAAGCCCGCGGGATTCGATGGCCTTGAGCAGCCGCCAGAAGCCGACGCGCATGCCGTATTCATGCCAGGCCCAGTTGGGCAGATCAGGCATCAGCGGCTGGCCCATGGGCGGCGGCAGCACAGTGCGCGGCATGGCTCGGGCGATGGACCACTCTTCGACATTGACGATGATCCACACCGCGACGCGGGCATCATCGGGCAGATGCAGGCGCGGCCGATCGGGAAAGGCGAGATAAGGCGCGCGTTCGCTCAAAAGGCTCATACTGCGGCTCCGGGCAGAGCAAATGGATTCGGAGGGGTTCGGTCGGCCCTGGGGTCACCCGATCTTGCTGGCCGCCGCCGTCGCATACGCGACATTGTCGCCGCCATAGCGGCGGACCCGGACATTGGCCTGCTCGGCATGGCCGAGGAAGCCTTCGAGCACGCAGAGCCGCGAGCAATACGCGCCGATTTCCGCGCTCGCTTTGTCGCTGGTCACCTTCTGATAGGTGCAGGTCTTCAGGAATTTGCCGACCCAGAGCCCGCCGGTGTAGCGCGCCGCCTTCTTGGTCGGCAGCGTGTGGTTGGTGCCGATCACCTTGTCACCATAGGCGACATTGGTGCGCGGGCCGAGGAACAGCGCGCCGTAATTGCGCATGTTGTTCAGGAAGTAGTCCGGGTCCGCGGTCATCACCTGCACGTGCTCAGACGCGATGCGGTCGGCCTCCGTCACCATCTCGTCGAGGCTGTCGCAGACAATTACTTCGCCGAAATCGCGCCACGAAACCGAGGCGATCTCGCGGGTCGGCAGGATGTCGAGCAGTCGCTCGATTTCCGCCATGGTCGCGCGCGCCAGCTTCTCGGAAGTGGTGAGCAGCACCGCCGGCGACGTCGGCCCGTGTTCGGCCTGGCCCAAAAGGTCGGTCGCGCAAATCTCGGCATCGACGGTGTCATCGGCGATCACCAGCGTCTCCGTCGGGCCCGCGAACAGGTCGATGCCGACGCGGCCATAGAGCTGCCGCTTGGCCTCTGCGACGAAGGCATTGCCCGGTCCTACCAGCATGTCGACCGGCGCGACCGTCTCGGTGCCCAGCGCCATCGCGGCCACGGCCTGAACGCCGCCGAGTACGAGAATCTCGTCAGCCCCCGCCAGATGCATGGCCGCGACGATTGCGGGATGCGGTCCGTTGTGGAAGGGCGGAGCCGCCGCCACGACACTCTTCACGCCGGCGACCTTGGCGGTGACCACGCTCATATGGGCGGAGGCGACCATGGGATATTTGCCGCCCGGCACATAGCAGCCGACGCGCTCCACCGGCACATTACGGTGGCCGAGGATCACGCCCGGGAGGGTTTCCACCTCGAGGTCGGTGATACAGGCGCGCTGCATCTGGGCGAAGTTGCGCACCTGCGCCTGCGCGAAGCGGATGTCGTCGAGATCGGACTTCGAGACCTTCGACAGCGCCGCTTCGATCTCCTGCTCGGACAGCCTGAAACTCGCCGGCGACCATTTATCGAAGCGCTCGGAATAGGTGCGGACCGCAGCATCGCCGCCGGTCTCGATCTCCTTCAGGATGGTCTCGACCGTGGCGCGCACCTGCGCGTCGGCCTCGGCCCGTTCCTCGATGGAGCGGGCGGTCTTCAAATGGCGGGGCATGTTTCCTCCTGGCCCGGGGGAGCCAAACGTTGACGCGAGAGGCGAGGCTCGGCGCGATCCGTCGATATCTATTGTTATTTATCGAGTGAAAACTAAATCGCCGCCAAGTGTCAAGCCTTGCTGCAGTCCACCTGCCATGTTAATTATCGGTCGATAACTAATATGGCAGGGAACGCTATGCACGCCACCGGCCTGAACCATCTTTCGATCGGCGCCCGCGATGTCGAGGAATCCGTTCGCTTCTATGTCGAGCTGTTCGGCATGGAGGTCATCCCGACGTATAATTTCGGCTTCCGCACCCAGTATCTGCGCTGCGGCAACCAACAGCTGCACATATTCGGCCTGCCGGACACGACGCCGAACTACCAGCATTTCGCGCTCAACGTGGACGATTTCATGGGCGTGTATGAGCGAGCCCGCGACGCTGGCCTCATCGACCACGCGACCTTCGGCAATGGCGTGAACGAGATGCCCGATGGCACGGTGCAGCTTTATCTGCGCGATCCCGGCGGCAATCTCGTCGAGGTCGACTGGCCGGATGTCTCCAGCCTCGACACCTCCCGGATTCCCGAGCTCAAACGCCTCGCCGATCGCTTCGAGCAGGTCGGCGAGAATCTCGAAGCGACCCTCTATCTCGACCGCCGCCGGCGCGCGTGAGGGAGGCCGTGATGATCTCCACAATCTCGGCGCCCGCCATCGCCAGTTCGCCGGTGGAGCGGCGCCACGATGAACTGCTCGGGCGCGCCGTCGAACTCGCCTCGGTGTTTGCCGCACGCGCTCCGCGCGCCGAGGATTTGCGTCGCCTGCCGCCGGAAAGCGAGCGCGATCTGCACGACAGCGGCCTCTACCGGATGCTTCAGCCGCAGGCGATCGGCGGCGCCGAACTCGGTTACGAAAGCCTGATCACCATCGGCGCCGCGCTCGCCGCCGGCTGTGCCTCAACGGCGTGGAATCTCACCAACCTCGCCAGCCATCACTGGATGCTGGCCATGTTCCCGCCGGCCGCGCAGGACCGCGTCTGGAACGAGGACCGCGACGCGCTCATTGCTTCCTCCTTCGTCTTTCCTGCCGCCAAGGTGGCGAAGGCGCCGGGCGGCTATGTACTGTCGGGCCGCTGGCCCTTCTCCTCGGGCGTCGATGTCTGCGGCTGGAACATGCTCGCCGGCATCGTGCGCGAGGACGGCGCGGCGCCGGACCACCGTGTGTTCCTGCTGCCCCGCGCGGACTATGGGATTCTCGACACCTGGCAGGTCACCGGGCTCAAGGGCACGGGCTCCAACGACGTGGTGTGCGAGGAGGTTTTCGTGCCGGAGGAGATGACCGTCTCCGTCGCGCATCTGAAGGGCGGCGGGGCGCCGGGTGCCGAGCGGCATCCCGCGCCACTCTACCGACTGCCGGTGTTCGCCCTGTTCCCGGCCATTCTCTCGGGCGTCGGGCTCGGCAATGGCGAAGGCGCTCTCACCGATCACGTCACTTCCACCCGCAAGCGTGCGGCGAGCTACACCGGCGCGCGGCTGGCCGAACTGCAGAGCGTGCAGATTCACATTGGCAGCGCCGCAACCCGGCTGTCCCACGCCCGGCGCATGATGCTGGCGATCTGCAACGAGGCGATGCGCGATGCCGAACGCGGGCATGTCCCCGATCTGGTGACGAAATTCGCCTATCGCCGGGATCTGGCCTTCGCGACCGGCTTGACGACGCAGGCGGTGGACGAAATCAATGGCGCGGGCGGCGCGCAGGCGCTCTATCTTTCGGGAAGCCCGCAGCGCCGTTTTCGCGACGCCCATGCTATAAGTGCCCATATCGCCTTCAGCACCGATGTCGCGAACGCCGCCTTCGGGCGCCTCGCGCTCGGGATGGAAGCCGACAACCCGGCCGTGTGAGACGCAGCCTCGACAAGGACATCGACGCAAGATCAATGGACGGCCCGTCATCTCCATCCGCCGAGGCGGCCGGCGCGGTTCGCGCGGCTCGGCGCACCCGAAACAAGCCCGAGGACCGGCATCGCGAATTCATCCGCAGGGCCATCGAGCTGTTCGCGGAGGTCGGGTTCGAAGCCGGCACCCGCGAACTTGCCCAGCGCCTTGGCGTCACCCAGCCGCTGCTCTACCGGTATTTCCCGAGCAAGGACGACCTGATCGCCGCCGTCTACCAGGAAATCTACGTCAATCGCTGGAAGAGCGAATGGCGCGAGGGATTGATGGACGAGAACCGCCCGATCCGCGAGCGCATCATTCACTTCTATGAGGACTACACGCGCACCATCTTCACGCCGGAATGGATCCGCATCTACATCTTCGCGGGGCTGCGCGGCGTCGACATCAACCGGCGCTATGCCGCAAAGGTGGAGGCTGAGATCCTGCGGCCCATCACCTTGGCGACCCGGCAGAGTTTCGGGCTGAGCGGGAACGAACCGCCGAGGCCGGAGGAGGTCGAACTGTTCTGGACCCTCCAGGGCGGCATCTTCTATTACGGAGTCCGCGAGATCGTGTACCAGTTCCCGATGCCCGTCGACCGGCCGACCATGATCCGCAACGCGGTCGACACCTTCCTCTCCGGCGTCGGCCCGGTGCTGACCCACCTCGCCGGTCGGGAAACCGGGGACAACACAAAGCGCTAGACGATTGGCCAATTGGGCCTCGAACATCTTCGCTTTGATCGAACGTCCCCCGCGCGTATGATCCACCGGTAATTGTAGCCGTGGAGAGTGCCCTGTGTCCCTTCAGCCCGTCGCGGTCGCGGACGACGAATCGACAACGCTCGGCATCGAGATTTACGCCCGGCTGCGCCGCGACCTGATCGCCGGTCATCTCAAGCCCGGCGAGCGGCTGCGCTTTCGCCAGCTGAGCGCGATCTATGGCGTCGGCATCGCGCCGCTGCGCGAGGCGCTGTCGCGTCTGGTGTCCGATCAGCTGGTGCGTTTCGAAGGCCATCGCGGCTACACCGTCGCCCCGCTCTCGCTGTCGGACCTGCATGATCTGTGCGCGCTGCGGACCGAGCTGAGCTGCAACGCGCTGCGCCGCGCCATCGCCCGCGGCGACGAGGATTGGGAGGCGGAGATCCTGGCCGCTCTGCACCGGCTGGAGCGCACGCCGGTGCCGCATTCGGTCGAGGACCGCAAGACGGTGGACGAATGGGAGCTGCGGCACGACCGCTTCCACCACAGCCTGATCGCCGCCTGCGACTCGCCCTGGCTGCTGCATTTCTGCGGGGCGCTGTCCGATCATTTCCAGCGCTATCGGCGCGGCGTGATCGTCGTCACCTCGTCGTCGCAGGAGCTGCTGAAACGCGTGCGCGACCAGCATCGCACCATTGCGGAAGCCGCCATCGCCCGCGACGCGGACCGCGCCACCGTCGTGCTCGCCGAGCATTTTCAGGGCAGTGTGGAAGTGGTGGTCCGCAACTATGAGGAGGTCTCCCGGAGCCTTTCGGCGGGCAATGGCGACGAGGGAAACTAGCCGCGCACCGAACAAACAACACTCGTCTTTATTGACATAGCAGTTTTGTTCGAACATCCTTTTGATTAACAATCAGAAGGACCGATCGACGGGTCTTGTCCGCGTGGGTCCAACGGGAGGACCGTGCATGCTCGACCACACCAGGGTCGCCGACGTTAAGATCGACCTGATCCACGGCATGAAGCTCATCGCCCATGACCCGATTGCCGGATTCGGCGGCATCGGCGAGGGCATGTCGCTCCAGAGCGCACCGGACGGCCGCCGCATTCTCTGGCTGGCCCATGAAGGGCCGCCGAAGAACTTCACCGGCGTCGACGTCACCGATCCGCGCCGCCCCAAGGTGATCGTCCAGACCGACCTGCCGCATAACAGGGTGCGCTCGAATTCGCTGGAGACCACGGGCAATCTGATGGCGGTGGCCTATCAGACCTATGAGCATGGCGAGCAGCCTGCCGGCATCGAGCTGTTCGATATCTCGGTGCCCGAGCACCCGCGCTCCGTCAGCTTCTTCGACTGCTCCGGCCCGCATTCGCGCGGCGTGCATCAGGTCTGGTTCGTCGATGGCGAATTCATCCACTGCGCAGCCGGGGCACCCGACTTCACCCCGCGCAACCCGCTCGACGACCAACCCTACCGCATCATCGATGTGCGCAATCCGTCGAAGCCGGTCGAGGCCGGCCGCTGGTGGATGCCGGGCACGGCGGAAGGCGATGACGCCCCACCACCGCCGCGCCTGAAGATCGACACCGGGATTCGCTGCCACAATACCAATGTCTACCCGGCCCGCCCGGACCGCGCCTATGTCGGCTATATCGACGGGGGCTTCTTCGTGATGGACATCTCGGACAAGTCTCGTCCAACCGTCATCTCCCGCTTCAGCCCCAATCCGCCCTTCCCGGGCTTCGCCCATACGCTGATGCCGCTGTTCGGCCGCGATCTGGCGGTCGCAAGCCATGAGTGCATCCATGATGACGGGTTCGACTGGCCGAAGCTGACCTGGCTTCTCGACATACGCTGCGAGGACAACCCGGTGCCGCTTTCGACGTTGCCCATGCCCTCCTTCGACGAATATTCCCGCAAGGGCGGCCGTTTCGGCTGCCACAATCTGCATGAAAACCCGCCGCGCGAGACGGCCCTGCACTCCGAGACCCTGCTGTTCTCGACGCTGTTCAATGGCGGCCTGCGCATCCACGACATCAGCGACCCGCTGATTCCGCGCGAGGTCGGGGCCTTCGTGCCGGCCGCGGCGCCCGGTGCGCGCGTCCCGGCGACCCAGATCAACGAGGTCTATGTCGACGAGAACGGCATCGTCTACTGCGCCGACCGTCACGCGGGCGGGCTCTATGTCTTGGAACTCGACGTCTAGGGGGAAACGCCGCCATGATCCCCGTCGTGCTGATCACCGGCTTCCTCGGCAGCGGCAAGACCACGCTGCTGAACCATTTGCTGCGCGATCCCGGCATGGCGGACAGCGCCGTGGTCATCAACGAATTCGGCGATGTCGCCATCGATCATTTGCTGGTCGAGAGTTCGATCGAGAACACCGTCGTGCTGCAGAGCGGCTGCATCTGCTGCACCGTGCGCGGCGACCTTGTCGATACGCTGGACGACCTGACCGGCAAGGCGGCGCGGGGCGAGGTGCCGCCCTTCTCGCGTATCGCCGTCGAAACCACGGGCCTCGCGGATCCGGCCTCGCTGGTGCAGCTGTTCCTGACGGAGCGCACATTGTCGGAGCGCTTCGCGCTACGCGCGGTGATCACCACGGTCGATGCCGTCAATGGTGCCGGCCAGCTCGACGAGTTCGGAGAAGCACGGCATCAGGTCGGGCTCGCAGACGTGCTGGTGCTTACCAAGCCCGATCTCGCCACGCCGGAGGCGATCGCGACGCTGCGCGAGCGGCTGAGAGCGATAAACCCCGGCGCCGAAATCCTGCCCGTGGTTCAGGGGAACATCGCCCCGGACGATCTGTTCGCCCACGCTGCGCGAGCGCCGACGCGCGACAGCGGCGACGTGCTGCGCTGGCTGAACGACGCCGCCTTCGCAGCCGCCCAGGCACCACACGCACCGGCGGAGCATGCCCATTCCCACCACGACGATGGCATCCAGGCATTCGCGATCACGCTGGATCGGCCGGTCAGCCGCGACGCGCTGCGCGGATGGCTGCGCGCCATCCTCTCGCTGCGCGGCCGCGATCTCCTGCGCATGAAGGGCATCGTGGCGCTGCGCGGCGAAGCGGCGCCTCTCATCGTCCACGCGGTGCAGAACGTGCTGCATCCACCGGTGCAGCTGGAGGCGTGGCCGAGCGCGGACCACACCACGCGGATCGTCTTCATCACCCGCAATATACCGCCCGCCGCGCTACAGCGGAGTCTGGACACCCTTGCGATGGGGAACGCCGCGTGATGCCGGATCGCGCCCTTTGGAACGGCCCACCCCCGCGCCCTCATCGGCCGCGACACAGTGCGAAGCCCCAGTAACGACTAAGCATTGGTATACATAATTCAAGAATCTTGTAAGTAATTCTGACATTCTCGCTTCCTCCGGACTTTGTTTTATTTCTCTTATATTAGCACGGGAAATTCTCATTTCAAAGAATATCGGTTGGCGCTTTTCGGCTTGAACGCCACAAGCGCTCTAGTTGACCTAGAGACCAACGCACCTCCAGACCGCGGGGTGCGCTGTCAGACCGCGCGCCAGCGGAATCGATACCTCAAAACACCCCAGAAGGTGGACACTCTACACCACCTATACACAACCGATAACGATTTGTACTATACCAATGCCGTTTCGACATGGCTTATGCCGCATAATTATTTCGTTTTAACTTGACATCACCGGGCAGTCGCCATTTCCTCTGCACCACAAGACGTCAAAAGACGCTGTGCCGCCGCAAGCCTGGGAAGGAACGCCACATGATTCAGATAAACACTGAGATGCGGCCACGCGTGCCGCTTCATCTGCGCCTGAAGCACACCGCCATCGCGTTCGCGCTTGGCGCCGCCTGCCTCGCCGCGCCCACCGCCCTGCAGGCGCAGGGGGCCCCCACCGGCCCGATCGAAATCACCACAGGCACCAGCCCCGGCGGCACGCCGGACGTGCTGATGCGCCGTGCCGCCAAGATCCTCAACGAGCAGAAGATCATCACCAACCCGCTGGTGGTGCAGAACCGCACTGGCGGCTCCTGGATGGTCGCCGGCAATTTCGTGATGGGCAAGGCGGGCGACCGCAACGTCGTGCTGTGCATCGCCCAGCCGATCCTGACCACGCCGATCACCCAGGGCCTGCCGACGCTCTATGACAAGCTGACCCCGATCAGCATGTTCATCCAGGGCGATCTGGTTCTGGTCGTCCAGGAAAGCTCGCCGATCAAGGACATGAAGCAACTCGTCGAGTTGGCCGCCAAGCGCGAGCGCTCGGTCAAGGTCGCCGGTGCCCAGTCGGGCTCGACCGACCACATGGTGTCCGGGCTGGTCGAAAAGGCCGGAAAGGTGAAGCTGAACTATGTGCCGTTCGACGGCGGCGGCGCCGCTCAGGCGGCGTTCCTTGGCGGCAATGTCGACTTCATGACCCTGACACCTGGCGAAGCACTGCCTTTGGTGAAGGCCGGCAAGGCGCGGATCATCGCGATCCTCGCCAGCGAGCGTCGCACCGCGCCCGAGCTGAAGGACATCCCGACCGCGAAGGAGCAGGGCTACGACGTGGTGTGGGGTCAGGCCTGGGGCCTTGCCGGCCCGCCCGGCCTCGACGCCGAGACGGTGAAGTTCTGGGACGACGCCATCGCCAAGCTGGTCGCCACCCCGGAATGGCAGGCGAGCCTGAAGGAGAACTTCCTGCGCAGCCAGATGATCCCGGCCGCCCAGGTGAAGCCCTACATGCAGAAACTGCACGACGAGCACCTCGCTCTGCTGCGCGATCTCGGCCTCGCCAAACAGCCCACGGTGCAGTGAGGAAGCTGACCCGGCGGGCCAGGCGATCCCCGGCCCGCCAATGTCAGCCTTCAGACAAGGGTTCGGCATGCGCTTCACCAACATCATCGCAGCACTGGTGCTGCTCGTCCTCGCCGCCACGGTGCTGCTCGGAACGTGGCAACTGCCCTATTGGGCGGACTTTGCCCCCGGCTCGTCATTCGCCGCGTTCTGGGTCGGCGCGATCGGCGTCATTCTGGCACTCGGCCTTCTCGTCACCTCGGTGATGGATGACAGCGCCGAGCCCCACAGCTTTCCCGGTCGGGCCGGCCTCCTGCGCATTGCCGCGCTCACCGCCGGGCTCTGGCTGATGGTGCTGTTGATCCCGTCGCTGGGCTTCGTCACCGCCAGCGTCCTGTTCTGTCTGTTCCTGCTGCTCGGCATCGAGCGGCGCCCGGTCATGGCCAGCCTGTTCACCACCGTGATCGTGGTCGGACTGGTCTATGGCGTCTTCATCGCGTGGCTCGGCATCGCTTTGCCGACCGGCCCGCTCGGCATCTGAGGCGAGGGACCGCACATGGACGCACTCGTCTCGCTCGCCAACGGTTTCGCCGTCGCGCTGACGCCCACCAACCTGCTGTTCGTGCTGATCGGCGTCACGCTCGGCCAGCTTATCGGCGCGCTGCCCGGCATCGGGCCATCGGCCGGCATGGCGCTGCTGCTGCCCATCACCTTCGGCCTCGATCCCGTCACCGCGCTCGTGATGCTCTCCGGCATCATGTATGGCGGCATGTATGGCGGCACGCTCACCTCGGTGCTGGTGAACGTGCCCGGCGAAGCCGCGAGCGTCATGACGGCGATTGACGGCAACCAGCTCGCGAAGCAGGGGCGCGCGGGACAGGCGCTGGCCGTGGCGGCCATCGGCTCTTTCCTCGCCGGCATCGGCTCCGTCACCGCCCTGGTGTTCCTGACGCCAGCGCTCAGTTCGTTTGCGCTCAATTTCTCCGCGCCGGAATATTTCCTGCTGGCGCTGCTCGGCATCACCGCGACGGCCAGCCTCGGCACCGGCTCGGCGCTCAAGGCGATGATCGGCGCCACACTCGGCCTGATGATCGCGCTTGTCGGCACTGACCCGATCCAGGGCACGTCGCGGCTCACCTTCGGCTCGCTGGATCTGCTGGAAGGCATCGATTTCCTTCCCGTGGCCATCGGCGTGTTCGGCATCGCCGAAATTCTGGTGTCGATGGAGCAGACCCAGTCGGGTCAGGTCATCCGCACCCGGCTCAAGGATATGTGGCTGACCAGCAAGGACTGGGCGCAATGCCGGATGGCGATCGTGCGCGGCGGCTTCATCGGCCTGCTCATCGGGCTCATGCCCGGCGCGGGGCCGACGGTTGCGGCGCTGCTGGCCTATGTCGTGGAGAAGAAGGCGAGCCGCCACCCGGAGAAGTTCGGCCATGGCGCCCTTGATGGGGTGGCCGCGGCGGAATCCGCCAATAATTCGGCGGCCCATGGCGCGATGATACCGATGCTCGCGCTCGGCATTCCCGGCTCGGCCTCGACCGCCGTGCTGCTTGCCGCGCTGGTGCTGCTCGGCATCCGGCCGGGGCCGATGCTGCTCACCGAGCAGGCCGATCTGGTCTGGGGCCTCATCGCCTCGATGTTCATCGGCAATGTGATCCTGCTGATCATGAACCTGCCGCTCGCCCCGCTGTTCGCGAGCGTGCTGCGCATCCCTTATTCCTACCTCGTCGCCGGCATCCTCATCGTCTCGCTGGTCGGCGCCTACGCCATCAGCCTCAGCCTGTTCAATGTCGGGCTGACGCTGCTGTTCGGCATGGTCGGCTATCTCATGATCCGCGCCGACATACCGCGGGCGCCGCTGGTGCTCGCCGTGGTGCTGGCGCCGATGATGGAAAGCTCGCTGCGCCAGAGCCTGATGCTGTCGGAAGGCAGCGCGGGGATCTTCGTGCAGCGCCCGCTCTCCGCCGTGCTGGCCCTCTTGGTCATCGGCTCGCTCGCCCTGCCCCTGCTCAGCTTTCTCATCGCCCGCCGCGCGGCGCGCCGTGCCGGCGTTGCCGAGGCCCTGTCGCATTCCTCTGATTAGGACATCCGCATGACCTCTCTCTCGCTTGCCGCTCCTGTCATCGACGTTCACGCCCATATCCTTACCGAGGAAATGATGGCCCACATGCGGCGCGAGGCGCCTGAGATCGGGCCGACACTCTCGGAGGTCGACGAGGAAGGCGGCGTTCTGAAGGTCGGCGACATCGTGCAGCGGCCGTTTCCGCGCGGCGGCTGGGATCTCGACCGGCGCTTCGCCGATCTCGATCATGCGGGCTTCGATCTGCAGGTGCTCTCCAACTGCCCGCAGACCTTCCTTTATGAGCGCGAGGCGGCGCTCACCGCCGCGCTGTGCCAGATCCAGAACGAGGCGATCGCCGATCTGGTGCGGCGTCACCCGACCCGCTTCCTCGGCATCGCCACCCTGCCGATGCAGGATCCCGCCCGGGCGGCGGACGAGCTGCGGCGCGCCGTGACCAAGCTGGGGCTGAAAGGCGCGCAGATCGGTTCGCACATCGAAGGCAAGAACCTCGACGACCCGGCGCTGGAACCGATCTGGGCCACCGCCGAGGAACTCGGCGCCTTCATCCTGATACATCCGCAGAAGACCGCGGCAGGCAACCGGACCAACGAGTTCTATCTCAAGAACCTGATCGGCAATCCGCTGGAAACCACCATCGCGGCGGCCTCGCTGGTGTTCGGCGGTGTGCTGGAGCGCCACCCCGACCTGAGAATCTGCCTTGTGCATGGCGGAGGCTTCATGCCGTTCCAGACCGGCCGCATGATCCATGGCTGGAAGGAGCGGCCGGAATGCCGGCGTTTCATCAAGGAGAGCCCGGAAGTCTCGATCCGCCGGCTCTATTTCGACACGCTGACCCATTTCGGTCCGGCGCTGCGCTATCTCGCCGATACGTTCGGTGCCGATCATGTGCTGCTGGGCAGCGACTACCCGTTCGATATGGGCACGCTGGAAGGTGCCCGGCAGGTCCGCGCCGCCGGTTTGTCGAAAGCGGACGAGACCACGATCCTTGGCAGCACCGCCGCCGGCTGGTTCGGTCTCGACGCGCAGACCCGCAAGGCGGTGAACGCATGAGCACGCAGCCATCCGCTCCCGCCATCCTGCGCCCGAACGAACTGCCCGTGACCGAGCGTGGCGGCGGTGCGCGCACCGTCCGGCTCGTTACCGCCGAGATCGGCTCGCAGAAACTGCTGAACGGTATCACCCGCTTCGGCCCCGGCGCGGCGATCCCCCTGCACAGCCATAATTGCGAGGAGAGCGTGATCATCCTCGAAGGCGACGCAGTGTTCGAGATCGACGGCGTCACCTATTCGCTGTCGCAGCACGACACGACCTGGATTCCCCCGGACGTGCCGCACCGCTTCCGCAACGCCTCGGACAATGCGCCGCTCGCCATCTTCTGGACCTATGCCGATGTCGAGGCCACCCGCACCCTGACGGCAAGCGGCGAGACCCGCTCCATCGCTTCCGAACATTCGGCAGGCCCGAAAACCCCTTCCGCAGGTACGCCCCAATGAATGCTGCCGTGAAGCCGGAGTCCGGCTCCGCCGCCCCCCTTCCGCCGGCCGCCCTTGAAGGCCTGATCGCCGACGCGATGCGAGTTTGCGGCCTGCCGACCCATGAAGCGCAGCGCGTCGCGACCCTGATGGTCGAGGCGGACCTTACCGGCGCCGACGGTCACGGTATCTTCCGCCTGCCGCAATATGTGAGGCGGCTAAAGGGTGGTGCGGTCAATCCGACCCCGACCATCTCCGTCGAGCGCGCCGCCCCCGGCGTCGCGCGGGTCGATGGCGATAACGGCATGGGCCATCTGGTGATGTCGACCGCCGTCGACACGGCGGCGGAGCTGGCCCGCGAGATCGGCGTCGCCTGGGTCGGCGTGCGCCGTTCCAATCATGCCGGTCCGGCCTCGCTTTATGTCGACATGCTCGCAAGGCGCGGCATGGTCGGCATCTATTCCGTGGTTGCGAGTTCGAACCATATGGCGATCTGGGGCGGCACCTCGTCCTTGCTCGGCACCAACCCGCTCGCCATCGCCATTCCCGCCGGCGAGGGCAAGCCGCCGGTGCTGCTCGACATCGCTACCACCGTCGTCTCCTATGGCACCGTGAAGAAGCACCTGTTGAACGACGTTCCGATGCCTGCGGGCTGGCTGGTCAGCAAGGCCGATGGCAGCGCCATCACCGACCCCAAGCGGAGCGGCGAGGGCCTGCTGCTGCCGATCGGCGGCTATAAGGGCTCCGGCCTCGCCCTGATGCTGGGCCTGCTCGCCGGAACGCTGAATGGCGCGGCTTTCGGCAGCGAAGTGGTCGACTTCAACGCCGATTCCTCTACGGAAACCAATACCGGCCATTTCATTCTGGCGCTGGATGTTGCCCGGTTCATGAAGCCGGAGGCTTTCGCGGCGCTGCTGGCGACCCAGCTCGATGAGCTGCGCAACGATGTCCCCCTGCCCGGCACCGATGGCGTGCGCATTCCCGGCGACCGCCGCGCCGTGCTGCGCGAGGCCCGCGCCCGCGATGGCGTACCGATGCCGGCAGCTCTGCAACGCCAACTCGATACGCTCGCCGCCGATCTCGCTATTCCGCCGCTCGCCCGCCGCGTGTGAAGAAAATGGACGGGCGGGCACCGTCGCCGGCGTTGAACGCGCGGGACGGCACGGTGGCCGGCGATCGCTACGGCACGCCGGCATCCTCATACAGCCCGGCGCGCTCGCCCCAGACCCGGCCGATCCGCGCCGTCTCCTGCGCGAGGATATCGAGAAAGGCTGCGGCCGCCGGCTCCAGTGAGCGGCGCGCCGGCTCGATTTGCACGAGGTCGATACCGAGCGGGGGATCGTCGATCGGGTTGACGGTGAAGCGACGCATGGTGTCGGATCCGGCCGACCATGCGACCTCCTGCGCCATCATCAGCCCAGGCAGGATCGCGACCCAGTCGGTCGAGGCGATGAAGTCCAGCGTGCCCATCATGGCATCGAGTTCGAGTCGCTGCTCCACAGCGACGCCGTTCGAGGCGAGATAGGTTTCGATGCTGGCGCGCCGGGCGTTCTGCGCGCTCGGCACCACAACTTTTAGAGAGCGGAGATCGGCAAGCCGCACCGGCCGCATATGCTCCCGCTCCGCGTCCGCCGCCGAGACCAGAACTTCCGGCGTATAGGCGAACCGCGTGGTCTTCACACCGACTGTCGCGGTCGAGGCCGGCACGACGGAGAAAGCGAGCTCGCCGGCCCGCACCTGCTGGGTAAGGATCGCCGAATAGGCTTCGGTAACGCGCACCACGACATTGGGATGCAGCGCGACGAAGCGGGCGAGCGCCGGAGCCAGCACAGAGCGGGTCATGGTCGGCATCAGTCCCACCACCATCTCGCCGTCGAGGCCGGCGCCGAACCGGCCCACCGAGCGATTAGCCGCCTCGTTAAGCCGCAACAGCTCGATACAGTGCCGGTAATAGCTTTCGCCCGCCGGTGTCGGCTGCACCGTGCCGCCACCGCGCGCGAACAGCTTCACCCCAAAACGGTCCTCCATCTTGCGGATGTGCTGGGAGACGCCGGACTGGGTGGCGTTCTCGCGCTCCGCTGCGGCAGTGAAGGAGCGCTCTTCAAAGGCCGCCACAAACAGCCGGATGTCGCGCAAGGTGTCGCTCATCGCCATTACGATTCCTGATGGAGACGAGCAGATCATATCATTTCTACAGCGAGCGCCACCGCCTTAACGTCGTCCTCATGAGCGAACATGTCATCGATTTCCGATCTACCGACGATCATGGTCATTTCCGACGGGCGCTCGGGCGCTTCGCCACCGGGGTCACCATCGTCACCACGCGCACGGCCGACGGAAAGCTCGAAGGGCTGACGGCCAACAGCTTCTCCTCGGTCTCGCTCGATCCGCCGCTGGTGCTGTGGAGCCTGCGCCGACAGGCTCCTTCACTCGGGAACTTCACAACGGCCGGCCATTTCGCGGTCAATGTGCTCGGCACCCATCAGAAGCATCTGTGCCGGCATTTCGCGACGCCGCAGCCGGACAAGTTCGAAACCGTCGCGCACCGCATCGGTGATCACGGCGCGCCGCTGATCGAGGATGCGATCGCCCGTTTCGAGTGCCGCACCGAGCAGATCATCGAGGCCGGTGACCATCTCATCTTCCTCGGCCGGGTGCTCCGCGCCGCGCACCGCGATGGCGAACCGCTGATTTTCGCCACCGGCGCTCTTTGCAGCGCCGCGACTCTGCCGGCCGACACGCTGGCCAACGACAGCTCCGCGAACAACGCTTTCGCGAACCGGGAACGCGCATCATGAAACTCGGCTTTTTCACTATGCCCATCCACCCGCTCCACCGGCCGCTGACCGAGACGCTGCAGGAGGACCGGGAGTTCTGTCTCATCGCCGAGAAGCTGGGGTTCTGCGAGGGCTTCTTCGGCGAGCATGTGACCGACGCCGCCGAGACCATTACCTCCTCGCTCATCTTCATCGCCTGGCTGCTGAACGAGACCAAGACCATCAAGCTTGGCTCCGGCACCATCAACCTGCCGAACCAGCACCCCGCGCGCGTGGCCGGCGAGGTGGCGATGCTCGATCACATGGCCAAGGGCCGCTATCTCATGGGCATCAGCCCTGGCGGCCTGCTATCCGACGCCGAAGTGTTCGGCAATCTCGACAAGAACCGCACCGAGATGTTCGTCGAGGCCATCGATCACATCCTCGCCATCTGGTCGGGTGAGCCGCCCTACAAGCGGGAAGGCAAGTACTGGAACATCACCACCGAGCGGACCTACATCCCCGCGCTCGGACAGGGGGCGATGCACAAACCCTATCAATCGCCGCACCCGCCCATCGTCATCACCGCGGTCGCGCCGTTCTCCAAGGGCGTAACCGAGGCCGCGCAGCGCGGCTGGGAGCCGATCTCGGCGAACTTCCTGCTGCCCTGCTGGGTCAAGACCCACTGGCCGAAATATGTCGAAGGTTGCGAGAAAGGCGGTCGACCGGCCGACCCCGCCAACTGGCGCGTCGCCAAGAGCATTTTCGTCGCTGATGACCTCGCCACGGCGAAGCGTTACGCGACCGAGCCCGGCAGCCCCTATTATGCCTATTACAACTCGCTGGCGACCAAGCTGGTCGGCAATGGCCGGGCGAACCTGTTCAAGCGCGACCAGAATGCGCCGGACAGTTCCGTGACGGTCGACAGCGTGCTGTCGGATCTCGTCATCTGGGGCACACCGGACAAGGTTGCCGACGAACTTGCCGCGTTCCAGGATGAGGTCGGCGACTTCGGAACCCTGCTTTATGCCGGCCATGACTGGGCGGACAAGCAACTCGCCATCCGTTCCCTTGAGCTGATGGCGGAGAAAGTGATGCCGGCGGTGAATGCCGGGCGCCACTCCGCAGCCGCCGAATAGTATCCCCAAGATCAAGAGCCGCCGGCAAGGCGGCAAGGGAGGACCATATGATCCGCGCCGCAATCGCCGGCCTTGGCTGGTGGGGCAAGCACATGATCCGCCGCATGGCGGATTCGGACCAGCTCCGCATCGTCGCCGCCATCGACACATCCGACGCCCAGGCCGCCTTCGCCGCCGAGCATGGCATCCCGCTCACCACGAACTGGGACGACGTCCTGTCCGATCCCTCGATCGACGCGGTGATCCTGTGCACCCCGCATTCGCTGCACACCGCGCAGGTCGCCATGGTCGCGCGGGCTGGAAAACACGTGTTCTGCGAGAAGCCCCTCGCTTTGACCCGCGCTGACGCCGAGCGCTCGGTCGCTGCCTGCCGCGCCGCGGGGGTCAGGCTCGGCATCGGCCATGAGCGTCGCTACGAACTCGCCATGCTGCAGATCAAGGAGCTCGTGCAATCCGGCGCGCTCGGCACCATCATGCATGTCGAGGCGAATTTCAGCCATGACAAGCTTGCCGCCGTGCCGAAGACCGACTGGCGCGCCTCCACTGTCGATGCGCCCGCCGCCGGCATGACCGCCATGGGCATTCACCTCACCGACGGTTTTCTCGAACTGTTCGGCCCGATCAGCGAGGTCTATGCCGCGACCTCGACGCGGGCGACCGACCGGCCGAATGGCGATGTGGTCTCGGTCCACACGCGCTTCGCGTCCGGCGCCACCGGCTATCTTAATGCCATACTGGTGACGCCGCTCTATATCGGCATCACCGTTTTCGGCACCGATGCCTGGGTCGAGGCGCGCAACCAGACACACCCCGACACCCCTGGCCCGACCACGCTGACCATCCAGTACAAGGACGGGCGGCGGGACGTGCGCGAATATGAGTGGACCGACACGGTGCGCGCCAATCTCGAAGCCTTCGCCCGCTCGATCGAGACGGACGCGCCCTACGTGTTCACCGACGAACAGAAGGTCGGCAACATCGCCGTGCTCGAAGCGATCTGCCGCTCGGTGGCGACCAATATGCCGGTCGCGGTCGAGGCGGCCGCGCCGTTCGACCGTCCCTCGCTCGCCGTCAGCGCCTGAGGAGGTGACATGGACAGCCTGACCGACGCCCCGCCCCGCTACCGCGAACTGAACCCCGCCGATCTCGATGCCGACCAGCTCCGCATCTTCGACGCCATCGGCCGTCCGCGGGCCGGTGCGGTGCCGGCGCCCTTCCACATCTATGTCGAGAGCCCGGAGTTGGCCGCGACCGCGCAGGCGGTCGGCGCCTTCTGCCGCTATCGCACCGGTCTTTCGCCGCGCCTGTCGGAACTCGCCATTCTCACCACCGCCTCCTTCTGGGGCGCGGAATATGAGTTTGGCGTGCATGCCGGCGAGGCGCGCAAGGCCGGGGTGCCGGAATTCGAGATCGAGGCGCTCGCCGCCGGCCGCCGGCCGGATTTCACGGATGACGACGCCGCGCTGGTGCATGATTTTTCCGCCGCGATCTACCAGCACAAGGATGTGCCGGACGATCTGTTCGCGGCAGCAGTGACGCGCTTCGGCCGTCGCACGGTGATCGAGTTGACCGGATTGCTCGGCTACTACTCGATGCTTGCCATCGCCCTGCGGGTGTTTCGGGTTCCCTCGCCCGCGTGAGAGGATTTGCGATCAGCACGAAGGGCACGCCACAAAACAATAGGCGCCCTTCCGGAGGAAGACGCCATGGAATTGCGAAGCATTGAAGCCTTCGTGCGCGTTGCCGAACTTGGCAGCATCACACGCGCCTCCCGCGATCTCGGTATCGTCCAGCCGGCGCTGAGCCGGCATATCCAGCGCATCGAGACCGAGATCGGCGCCCAACTCCTGGTCCGGTTGCCCCGCGGGGTGCAGCTCACCCTCGCCGGTCGTCGTTTCCTCCAGCACAGCCGCCGCATCCTCCAGGAGGTGGCTCATGCCGCGCAGGAGATGAACATTGGCGGTGACGGCGTGTCGGGCAAGGTGGTGGTCGGCATCTCGCCGACCCTTTCCTCGCTTCTCGCGCCCGGACTCATCGAGCGCTGTGTCGCGACCTACCCGGCGATCAACCTCACCATCGTCGAGGAGTTCACCCGGCGGCTGCAGGTCGATCTGGTCAATGCCCAGGTCGATCTCGCCCTGCTCACCAACCCGCCGCCGAACCGTGCCCTGCGCTTCACGGCGGTGCTGACCGAGCCGATCGTCGTGGTGATGCCGCGCCAGCAGCGTGGCGTGTCGCCGGTGGTGACGCTGGACGAACTGGCCTCGACGCCCATGCTGGTCACCCGCGGCATCCGCGCGCTGGTCGACGAGCAACTCGCCTCGCACGGCATCTGCGTCGAGGTGGATTGCGAAATCGATGCGGTGGAGGCCATTCGGCGGATGCTGCTGCGTGGGCGTGGTGCCTCGATCATGCCGATCTCGACCTTTCGCAAGGAGATCGACGAAGGCCAGCTCACCGGGCTTGCGGTTGGCGGCGTCAATCTCAGCCGCACCATCATGCTCTCGCATGTCGGCGACAAGGTCAGCCCGGCGGCGCATGCGGTAATGGGACTGCTGCGCGCCGAGATCGACACATTGGCCCAGCGTGGCATCTTCAGCGCGCTCCCGGACACCAACGCCTCGCACTGGGCCGCCCCGCAGCACCGCACCCTTGCCGGCGTGGCCTGACGGGTTTTCCGCCTCCCCCACAGCAAAACGGCCGGGCCCCCTGCCCGGCCGTTGTCGTTTGAGCCAGAGAGCAGGTCCTAATCCGCGCTCTCCTCGAAGGCACGCTGGCGTGTCATGCGGATCATCGGCGCCACCAGCACGATCAGCAGCAGGACCGTCATCACCAAGAAGCTTAGGCTGATGGGCCGCTGGACGAACACCATCGGGTCTCCGTGGGAGATCAGCAGCGCGCGGCGCAGCGTTTCCTCGATCATCGGGCCGAGGATGAAGCCGAGCAGCAGGGGCGCCGGCTCGCAATGCAGGCGCTTCATCAGATAGCCGAACGCCCCGAACACCGCTGCCAGCACCACATCGAGCGCGTTATTGTTGATGCTGTACACGCCGATGCAGCAGAACAGCATGATGGCGGGATAGAGCATGCGGTAGGGCACCGAAAGCAGCTTCACCCAGATGCCGACCAGCGGCAGGTTGAGCACCACCAGCATGAGATTGCCCAACCACATCGAGGCGATGAGGCCCCAGAACAGATCCGGCCGCTGGGTCATGAGCTGCGGGCCGGGCGACAGGCCCTGCATCATCAGCGCGCCGATCATCAGCGCCATCACCGCGCTCGACGGCAGGCCCAGCGTCAGCATGGGGATGAAGGCCGTCTGCGCCGCAGCGTTATTGGCCGCCTCCGGCCCGGCGACGCCGGCGATGGCGCCTTTGCCGAATTCGCCAGGGGTCTTCGACAGCTTCTTTTCCAGCGCGTAGGTGGAGAACGACGCCAGCACCGGCCCGCCGCCCGGCAGCAGGCCGAGCGCGCCGCCGAGCAGGGTTCCGCGCAAGGCCGGCGGCACGAAGCGGCGAAAATCCGCCCAGCGCGGCCAAAGCCCGCGCACTTCCTTCACGAAGCTGCGCTCCTCGTCCTTCTGCGTGAGATTGGAGATGGTCTCGCCAATGCCGAACATGCCCATGGCGATCACGGCGAAGTCGATGCCATCGGCAAAGGCGGGAACGCCGAAGGTGTAGCGCTCCAGGCTGGTATTGGCGTCGATGCCCATCGTTCCGAAGAGGATGCCGACCAGGATCATGCCCACCGCCTTGACGACAGATCCGTGCGCAAGGATCACGGCGGCCACCAGGCCGAACAGCATCAGCGAGAAATAGTCGGCCGGCCCGAAATCAAGCGCCACCTCCGCCAGCGCCGGCGCCGCCACCGCGATCACGACGGTCGCCAGCGTGCCGGCGATGAAGGAACAGAGCGCCGCCGTAGCGAGTGCCAGCCCGGCCTGTCCCTTGCGGGCCATCTGGTAGCCGTCGATGGCCGTCACCACCGAGGAACTCTCACCGGGAAGATTGACGAGGATCGCCGTGGTCGAGCCGCCATATTGCGCGCCGTAATAAATGCCGGCGAGCATGATCAGCGCCGCCGGCGCCGGCAGCGCGAAGGTGACCGGCAGCAGGATCGAGATCGTCGCGACAGGCCCGAGGCCGGGCAACACGCCGATGATCGTGCCGAGCAGCACGCCGAGAAAACCATAGACCAGGTTTGCCGGCGTCATCGCCACCGAGAAACCGAGGAAGACATCGTTGAAGAGTTCCATCACTGCCCCTCACCACAGATGCGTGGCGGGCAGATGCAGGCCCAGCCCATAGGAGAACAGGAGCAGGCAGAAACCGACCAGCCCGACCGCGAGCAGCCCGGTCTCCAGCGGCCTGTAGTGCTTGCCGGCGATGCGCGCGCCTATGACGACCACCAGGCCGGCGACCGGGAACCCCCAGTCCTCGATCAGCAGGCCGAACAGCAGGATGCTGACGATCAGCAGCGCCAGCGGCCGGAAGTCGATCGACCCGACCTCTTCGGTCTCGGTGAGGAAGGACCGCAGGACGAGGATGCCGCCGAGCAGGATTAGCCCGCAGCTGATCATCAACGGGAAATAGCCGGCACCCATGCGGGCCGCGGTGCCGATGGGATAGTCGGAACCGATGATCATGGCGACCGCGCCGAGGGCGCAGAAGAACAGTCCGGTCACGAAATCGGAGGAAATCCTGATGTCCATGCACAACCCCAATGGATGGTCCGCCGCAGCTTGAGGCGTCGAGGCGGAAGGATCGGTCAGAACAACGAGAGGCCGACGCCTGTGGCTGTGGCGCCGCCCCTTCGCTGGCGGGACATCAATCGGCCTTGGCGCCGATATCCTTGATGACGGCGCTCCATTTGTCGGCGTCGGCCTGGATATAGGCCTTGAAGTCCGCCGGGCTGGGGCTCGACACCGCCATCACGCCGGCATCCGCCATCCGCGTCTTGATGGTCGGATCCTTCATCGCCTCGACGATCGCGGCATGCAGCTTGTCGATGATCGGTTGCGGCGTGCCGGCCGGCGCCAGAATGCCCTGCCAGGACGATGACACGCTCTTGGGGAAGCCCTGCTCGGTCATGGTGGCCACGTCCGGCAGTTGCGACACGCGTTCCTTGGTGGAAACGCCCAGCGCCTTGAGCCGCCCACCCTTCACATGGTTGATGCCGGACGAGATGGTCACGAACATCAGGCTGACATGGCCGCCCATCACATCGGCCGTGGCCGGGCCGGCGCCGCCCTTATAGGGGACATGGATCATGTCGAGCCCTGCCTCGCGCCGGAACGCCTCTATTTCCAGCCGGTTCACCGAGCCGGTGCCGGGCGAGGCGAAGTTCACCTGCCCGGGGCGGGCCTTCACATACTCGACCAGTTCCTTGACGTTGTTCGGCGGGAATTGCGGGTTGGCAATCAGCAGGCCGGGTGTGTCGGCGACGATGGAGATCGGGATGAAGTCCTGCAGCGGCTTCACCCGCAGGCTGGAGAACAGCGACGGGTTGATCGACACCGTGCCGACATTGCCGAGGAACAGCGTGTAGCCGTCCGGCTTGGCCCGGGCGGCGAAGTCCATGCCGACATTGCCGGCCGCGCCGTCACGATTCTCGATGACGATCTGCTGACCGAGGATTTCCGAGAGGCGCGGCTGCAGCAGCCGGGCGGCAAAGTCCGACGCGCCGCCGGGCGCGAAGGGCACGATCAGCGTGATCGGCTGGGTCGGATAGTCGGACTGTGCCGATGCGGGGCGCGGGGTGGCGAGGCCGACGGCGAGTGCGGCGGCCGCGCACACGGCTAAGGAATTTACGGCACGGCGCGTGACGGACGTGTTCATCGTTCCCTCCCAGGATAGCCGCGCCGCTTCTTATTCTGGCTGACGCCGGCTCGCTTTAGCGATGTCAGGCACGGCGCCTTCAGGCCATGGCGGCCTCACGCATCATCTCGCGCTCGCCTTCCACTTCGAGCGGCAGCTTCACCGGCCGCTTGAGTTTGGCGGAAAGATCGAGCGCCTTGGTCAGCATGAGCCGGTTATGGGCCTCGGCCGCGGTCGCGTGCTGGGTCGGAAGGTCGAGCGCGACGCGGTTAAGCCAGGATTCCGTCTCGGTGCGCATCGGGCCGCGCAACTCGCCAAGGGCCATGTCGCCCGGCGGATAGCTGCCCATAAAATCGACGAGCCGGGTCTTGTCCGGCAGATAGCCTTCTTCCTGTGGCGCCGAGACCGCCAACACGATATCGCGATGGGTGTCATCGATAGTGAGCACGCCGGTGGTGCCAACAATGCCCACCTCAAGGCTGTAGACCGCGCCGGGCCAGGTCACCGGCAGCGCCCACGAGATGGCGAGGTGATAGACCGAGCCGTCGCTCATCATGATCATGCCGGCGGTGCCGTCGATGCCCTGCCAGTCGGCGCCGAGCACCTTGTCGACCGAGCGGGCATAGACCTCGACCGGGGTCTTCGCCTCCAGGTACCACATCACGATATCGAGGGCGTGGGTGCCGGAAATCACCATAGGCGAGATGGTCTTCGGCGCATCGGAGCGCCGGTAATTATCGATGGCGACCAGCCGGTTCATGAAGGCGCGAGAGGTCACCATGGTCACGTCGCCGAGCGCGCCGGTGCGCACTTTCTCCTTGGCGGCGAGCCAGCGGCGGCGGAAGCGCTGGGTATAGCCCACCACCGCGTCGACACCGGCGTTCTCGATCTCGCGCAGCACACGCATGGAATCGTCGAGATGGGTGGCGAGCGGCTTTTCGATCAGCATCGGCAGTTCGCGTTCCAGCGCCGCCATGACTGGCTCGACATGCAGATGCTCGTCGGTGGCGACGATCACCGCCGTCACCTCCGGCCGCTTCAGCAATTCGCGATGATCGGTGGTGATGAAGTCGGCGCCGATTTCGGCCCCCACGCGCTGGCCGCGCTCGGGATTGATCTCGGCGAGGCCGATCCATTCCACCGCCGGATGGCGCGCGGCGACAGCGCCGCGGAACAGGCCGACACGTCCGGCGCCGATGATGGCGAGGCCAATACCCTTGGGAGACTGGCGACCCATCACCGTGATCCCTCTGCCGCCGCGACGCAGACATCGGCCTGCGGACGCGAAGTGCTGGCGTCGCCGTCCGTTTTCCTCATGGTTTCCACCTGCTCAACCGTTGTTGTTGATGTGGAGCGGACCATGCGTTTCGAGGCCGCGCAAATGCTCTTTCGCCATTGGGACATAGTGAAAGGGCATGGATGCAGGACCGGTACCAAGGTCAGAACGGGTCCTCCGGACGTCGGTTCGAAAATTAGTCAGAATTTATTGACTTGTGAAAAATGTTCAAACATCGTTCATATGTTAATCTCATTCGGTGCGGCGCTCCTCCTGCCTGGAGCATGCGCCGAACACGTCCTGACATCGATCCCGCCACGCAAACCGAAGAACGGGCCGGCGGGACTGCAACGGGAGGAAGCCACACATGTCCGCACAAGCCGCCATGTCGCGTGAAACCAAGAACGAAGGCGCGGTGAAAGCCGGCGACGGCGCCTATATTTTCGACCTGCTCACCCTCGATAAGATGGAAGCCGGCCCGACCTACAGCACCGCCATCGGCCCGGTGGTCGAAGGCGAGCGCACGCAGGTCGGCTTGATGCGCAAGGCGCGCGGCACGGGCGCCCGGCCGCATTCGCACCCCAATGAGCAGTGGAACTACGTCATTCAGGGGCGGCTGCGCGTGAACATCGAGGGCGAGCCGGAACGGATCGCCGGTCCCGGCACGCTGATCTTCTTTCCCGCCAACAAGGTCCATTCCACCGTCGCCCTGCCGGACGAAGACGTGATCTTCTTTGTCGCCAAGGATCTGTCCTTCGGCATTGCCGGTGTCGCCGCCGACGGCAAGAACAGCGGCGCTTTCTATGAAAAGGGCTTCGAGCCCAAGGCCTGATGCAAGCCTGATCGCCCGGAAGACGCGGCTGCGCCAACACCCGCGTCTCTTCTCGACCGCCCGCACCGCGCCGGTGCGCGCGGGCCGGCCAGCGCACAAAAACCGCGCGGCCAAAACCTGGGAGGAAAACACATGATGAAACTCGCCGCCGGCCTCGCGGCCGTGATGCTCTCCGTCGCCGTCGCCCCGGCGGCGCATGCGCAGGTCTATCCCGCCAAACCGATTGAACTTGTCTGCTCGACCTCGCCCGGCTCCACCGCCGCGCAATGGTGCCAGCTCATGGCGCAGGTGCTCTCCAAGCCCGACGTGCTCGGCAAGCCGGTGAACGTGGTCTACAAGGGCGCCGGCTCCGGCAATGAGGCGGCGGTCTATGTGATGAGCCGCCCGGCGGATGGCTACACGCTGCTGCACGCCAGCGCGAGCTTCGCGGGCTACATGAACCTGCCGACCTTCTCCGCCAAGCCGGATGATTTCGAATTCGTGGTCAAGGTCGAGAAGTTCGTCTACGCGCTCGCCGTCCGCTCCGACAGCAAGTACCAGACCTTCGGTGAACTGGTCACCGCCGCCAAGCTGGCGCCGGGCAGCATCGGCGTCGCCGGCAACAAGATCGGCTCAATCCACCACAAGCACATCCTCTCCGCCTTCACGGCGGCGGGCGCGAACGTCAACCACATTCCCTATGAGGGCTCGGGCGACGCGATCCGCGACCTGCTCGGCGGCCATGTCCCGGCGGGGCTCGGCACGATCGGCCAGATCATGCCGCATCAGGAAGCCGGCAAGCTGCGCACCCTCGTGGTGTTGAACGAGACGCGCTCGCCCAAAATGCCCGACGTGCCCACCATTCAGGAGCTCGGCTACGTCTACCCGATCTCGCATCAATGGCAGGGCATCTTCGTCAAGAAGGGCACCCCCGAGGACGTAAAGGTCAAGGTGCGCGCCGCCTTTCAGAAGGTGGTCGATGGGCCGGAATATGCCGAATATCTGAAGAACAGCCCGCATGTCGAAAAGGCGTTCGAGACCGATGGCGCGAAGCTGAAGAAATCGTTCGACGACGAACGTGAGGGCTACCGCACCTTCATGCAGCAGAACGGCATTCTCTGAGCCTTGCCCCCTTCTGTCCGCGATCGGCCAAAGGGCGCGGACGGCCCGTCAACGGCCCCGATCCAAGGGAGCATCGCCATGGAAGAGCGTGGCATCGTCCGCATCAATCGCGGCGTCGCGGAGGTGGTCACCGCATTGGTGGTTCTCGCCGCCGTCATAGCCCTGTTCATCAACAGCCTGAGCCTGCCGCCATCGCCAATGCGCGGTTATCCCGGCCCCGGCTTCATTCCCCGCATCATCCTGCTCTTCACCGGCGCCTTCGCCTTACTCTGGCTCGGCCGGCTCTATCTCGGCCGGGGGGGCCGCCGGCATGACCCGGGGTCGCCCGAGGCGGAAGCGGAGGCGGCGCCGGTCGTCTTCGAGTATCGCGATTTCGCCGTCGCCATCGGCGCCGGCGCTCTGTTCGCGGTCGGCCTCGACACGGTCGGCTTCGAGATCACCTGCGTGGCGATCGCTTTCGCGCTGCTCTATCCGCGGCTCGATTCCCCGGCGACGAGCGCCTTCGCCGCCGTTGCGACCATGCTGACGATCTATCTCGTCTTCGTGCTGGCCCTCGGCGTGTCGATCCCGCTGGCCTTCCTGCCCAGCTACATCACCTTCTGAGGAGGCCGCGATGGAGGTTCTACTCGACAACCTGATCCCGGCGACGCTTCTGGTCCTGTCGCCGACAAATATCCTGATCATGTTGGCCGGCGTCGTCGTCGGCACGGTGCTGGGCGCCCTGCCGGGCTTCGGCGCGGCGCAGGCGCTGGCGCTGATGTTCCCCTTCACCTTCTTCATGTCGCCGGAAGCGGGAGCGCTGTTCTTCATCTCGATCTATGCGGCGGCGGAATATGGCGGCTCGATCCCGGCGATCCTGATTCGCACGCCCGGGACTGCAGCGGCGGCGGTCACGCTGCTCGACGGCTACCCGATGGCCCAGCAGGGCAAGGCGGCGCGCGCGCTCAAGATCTCGCTCTATACCGGCGTGGTCGGCTCCATCGCCTCCAGCCTGATCTTCCTGTTCGCCGCGTCGGGCCTGGCCTGGATCGGCCTGCAGTTCGGCCCCAGCGAAATGTTCGCGGTCGGCGTGTTCGGTCTGTCGATGATCGGCTCGTTCTTCGGCAACAGCCCAGTGAAGGGCTTCGTCGCTACCGGCATCGGCCTATTCCTGGCGACCATCGGCAGTTCCGGTTTTGCCGGTCTACGCTTCACCTTCGGCCTGGAATCGCTGATGGAAGGCCTGCCGCTGATCGTCGTCATCACCGGCCTCATGGCAATGCCGGAAGCGTTCCGGTTGTTGATGGCACGCAAGGGCGAGGCCGGGCTCGACCTGCAGTCGATCAAGGGCGCGGACCGCGAGAAAAACCATGTCGGCTGGAAGGAGATGAAGAAGCTCTCGCCGACCATGCTGCGCGCGACGGTGATCGGCACCGCCATCGGCTCCATTCCCGGCCCCGGCGCCACCGTGTCCTCGATCGTCGCCTATAATGAGGAGCGCCGCGCCTCCAAACACCCGGAGAAATTCGGCACCGGCTGCGATGAAGGCGTCGCCGCGCCGGAAACCGCCAACAACGCCATCGTCGCCGGCGCGCTCATCCCCTCGCTGGCACTGGGTGTACCGGGATCGGGCGCCATCGCGATCCTGCTCGGCCTGCTGATCTCCAAGGGTGTGGTGCCCGGCCCGCTGCTGTTCGAGCGGAACGGGCTGCTGGTAATGGCGATCTTTGTCGGCCTCGTCGTCTCGGCGCTGCTGATGCTGCTCGTCGGCATGGCGGGTGTCCGGGTCTTCGCGCTCGTCGCGCAGATTCCCCGCTACATACTCGGCCCGTTCGTGCTGATCCTTCTGACCATCGGCGTCTTCGCCGACCAGACCTATACCCCGCACATCATCATGGCGCTGATGCTCGGGGCGGTCGCCTTCTGGTTCGACAAGATCCAGATGCCGGTGATCCCGATCGTGCTCGCCTTTGTCATGGGCCCGATCGTCGAATCCAATCTCAACCGGGCCATGGTGATCCATGGCGGCGATCTCAGCTTCATGCTGACACGGCCGATCACCATGGGCCTGCTGCTGATCTCCTTCGTCACCGTGGTCCTGGCCTTCCGGCGGTCGAGTCAGGCGCGCCGAAGCGGCCGGCGCCCGGCGACCGCCTGACATGAGACGACCGGCGCCCACGGGCGCCGGTCGCTTGCCGGCATCGCTTTGCTGAGGGTCAGGAAGCGGCGATCATCGCCGCTTTCAGATCGTTGATCTGGGCGATGGAGCGGTTCGACAGCGGCAGGTCCACCGGCTCGTTGATCGCCGCCGAGAGATCGGCCGCCAGATAGCTCTCCATCACCATACGGGCATGTTCGGGCGCCACCATGGGCGCGCGGTCGAGCAGCACCGATTCAAGGAAATGGATGGTCTCCGGCCCCATCTGGCCGGCAAAGACGTGATCGACCTGCTCGCCGGGCATGGTCGACATCGGGAAGCGCGTGCCCCCGCTCACCGTGCTCAGCCAGTTATCGCGCTGCGTGTCGTCGAGGATCAGGGCTCCCTCGGTGCCGGTGATCTCGATCCAGGTGCCGCAATAGTTCGGATAGGCCGGCGGCAGGTTCCAGCCGCCGCCAATCACCACCAGCATGCCATTATCCATGGTCACGGTGGACCACATGCAATCATAGGAACCGTTGACATCCTGCATGTAGCCATAGGCACCCTGCGAATAGACCCGCACGGGCTTGGCCGGCTCCAGGAGCCAGAACACGAAATCGAGGTCGTGTGTCGATTCCATCGCGGCCGGTGACAGCTTCACCCGCGAGGCGATCTTTTTGCCAAGGCTGCGCGACAAATGGCGTGACACCATCACATTGACCACGCGGCCCAGAGTCCCCTCGGCGATCTGCTTCTTGGCGTAGGCGATCTTGGGGTTGAAGCGCTGCGAATAGCCGATGGTGAATTTCACCCTGTTGCGGTTCGACAGCTCGATCAGCTCATTCGCCTCCCATAGCTCCATCGCGATCGGCTTCTCCAGCAGGACATGCTTGCCGGCCTTGAGGCAGTCGCGGGCGATCGGGTAGTGCGTGCTCTCGGGCGTGGTCGAGATGTAGACGACCTGGATGGCGTCGTTTTCGACGATGTCACGATAGTCGAGGGTCGCCGTGGCCGCGTTGGTGAGGGTGCGCACCTCCTCGAGCCGCTCGGGCCGGATGTCACAGATGTGCAGCTTGTCCACCAGTGCCGATCGCGAAAGGGTCTCGGCGCGGATCCCGCCGCACCAGCCCGTGCCAATGACCGCTACCTCGACCTGCCGCATGATCTGATCTCCTTCCGACCCATCGCACCCGGCGATCGGGAATGCTGGAGACTACCGGAGCTAAATGCCGTAGCGGCAATGCTTTTCGGGCATGCAACCATCAGTTCCGGGCATGCGGGACACCTCGGCCGCGGGCGCCCGGCCATCAACGCGGCGGGCGGGCCGCGCCGCGGCGGAGGGCGGACCGCCAGAAAAACAAAACCCGCAGCCAAGGCTGCGGGTTTTGTCGTCTTGATGGTTGCGGGGGCAGGATTTGAACCTGCGGCCTTCAGGTTATGAGCCTGACGAGCTACCGGGCTGCTCCACCCCGCGTCAGAGACGGGAAGTCGCCGTGGCGTCTTGCCTATGGCGGCTATCTAGCAATCCGCATGGCCAAATGAAAGGGGTCCGGGCTATCTTTTTGTCACCCTATCGTCGTCTCGGGCGTTGAGAAAGCACCTAACAGGCTGATTTGGAAAGGTGTTTCATCGTGGAGAAGGTTTCGGACAGCGCTGCGGCAGCGGTGGATAGCCCCGTTCCGGCGGACCATACGCCGCCCACGCGTCTGGCGCTGGCCCTGGACGACGCCTTCACCGAGGCCCGCGACGCGCTTGCCCTCCGCGATCCGGAAGCGGCGGTGCATGGGGTGCGCAAGGGCTTCAAGCGGCTGCGGGCGCTGCTGCGCCTCGCCGAGGCCGCCCGCGCACGCGCGGTTTCCCAGCGAGCCCGCGCCGCCCGGCGCGCTTTGGCGCAAACGGCGCGCCATCTCGCGCAGGCCCGCGACGCGGCGGCGCGGGAGGACGCGCTGGACGATCTCGTCGCCAAGGCGGGCCTCGCCAAGACCACTCGCCGCGCCGCCGGCCGCGCTCTCGCCAGCACCGACGCGCCGGCCCCGGCGGGCGACGGCGTCGGCGCGCATCGTGCCGCGCTGGAGGCGGAGATGGCGGCTTTGGCCGAGGCGCTGCCCCGGCTCGGCGCCGCGCTGGATGACGACGCGCTGTGTGCGGCTCTGGCCGCCTCCTATGCCAAGGCGCGCCGCGCCGGCCGCGCCGTCGATCCGGCCGACGACGACAGCCTGCATGAGCTGCGCAAGGATGTGATCGCCCAGCGCTACCAGATGGAGCTGGTGGTCGCCGATTGGCCGGCGCTCGGCCAGTTCTGGGTCGACGAATTGCAGCGGCTGCGCGACAAGCTCGGCAAGCATCACGATCTCGCCGTGCTGCGCACCCTCACCGAGGTGCAGCCCGCGCGCGCCGGCCGGCCCCCGGCCTGGTGCGCCGCGCTGCTCGCCGCCATCACCGCGCGGCAGGCCAAGCTCGCCCATTCCGCCCTGCTACTCCACGCCCGGCTGTTTGCGGAGAAGCCGAAGGCCTTTCGCCGCCGGCTTTCCGCCTATATGTCTGCTGTATCCGAGCGGAAATAGCGGGGCCGGGACGCCCATGCCGCGCCCTTGAAGAGATTGGGACCCGCCCATGTTCGTGCGGCAGATGCACTATCTCGTCGCTTTGGCCCGCGAGAAGCACTTCGGCCGGGCGGCAGCCGCCTGCCATGTCACCCAGCCGACCCTGTCCGCCGGCATCCGCAAGCTGGAGCAGGAACTTGGCGTGCCCATCGTCGCGCGCGGCCATCGCTTTCTCGGCTTCACCGCGGAAGGCGAGCGGGTGCTCGGCTGGGCCCGGCAGATCGCCGCCGATTATGAGAGCCTGAAGCAGGAAAAGGTGGAGACCGGCAGCAGCATCACCGGCACGCTGCGCGTCGGCGCCATTCCCGCCGCGACCGCCGCCGCCCCGGCTTTGCTCGCCCCGTTCCGCGACCGCCATCCCGGGGTTAGGGTGCAGATGCTCACCCTCTCCTCGGCGGCGATCCAGCGCGGGCTCGATGCGATGGAGCTCGACGCCGGCATCACCTATCTCGACAATGAGCCGCTGAACCGCGTGCGCCGCGTGCCGCTCTACCGCGAGCATTATGTCTTCATCACCCGCCCGGACGAGCCGCTCGCCCGCCGGCGCAGCCTGCGCTGGGCGGAAGCGGCGGCGCAGCCTCTGTGCCTGCTCACCCCGGACATGCAGAACCGCCGCATCATCGACCAGGTGATGGCCGAGGCCGGCCTCGCCTCCGCCCCGGTCATCGAGACCAATTCCTTCATGGGCGTGTGGTCCTTCGTCCGCCGGGGCCCGTGGAACAGCCTGGTGCCGGAGGCGAGCTTTCGCGGGCTGGGCGACGGCGCCGATCTCGCCGCCGTGCCGCTGGTGGACCCGGTGCATGTGCAGCCGATCGGCCTTGTGCTCTCCGAGCGCGACCCGCTGAGCCCGGTGGCCGGCGCGCTGCACCGGCTGGCGCAGAAACTGGCGCGTGAGGGGACGCTGGAAGGGCTGTTCAGTTGATGCACCACCGGCGGGGCCGTTCCGAACCGCCTCCGACAACCCCGCGCGGGGCGAAGCGCCGGCCGATGCCCGAACCTTCATATCCGCCGTCTATCAATTGTTCACTGCTTTCAATTTGAAGCGGCCTCGCCCCCGGGCCAGTGTCAGCGGGCCGGCGAGAGGCGGGGCCGATCACCCCGCCCCGCCCGGCACAAGGACGACCGCCGCGCCGTTTCGGAACTGTTTCCCCGACCGGTGCCCTGCTGAGATGGAGAAGCCGGCCCGGCCGGCAGGCAGGCTCTGCCGCGCGACGCGGCGGAAACGTCCCCGCTCAACCCCAAGCGAGGAAATGACCCGATGGCGAAGGTTCTGTGCGTTCTCTACGATGACCCGATCGACGGCTACCCCACCACCTATGCCCGCGACGACCTGCCGAAGATTGATCATTATCCCGGCGGCCAGACCCTGCCGACGCCGAAGGCGATCGATTTCACACCGGGCACCATGCTCGGCAGCGTCTCCGGTGAGCTCGGCCTGCGCACATACCTCGAATCCAACGGCCATACGCTGGTGGTGACCTCCGACAAGGACGGCCCGGATTCGGTGTTTGAAAGGGAGCTGGCGGACGCGGACATCGTCATCTCCCAGCCCTTCTGGCCGGCCTATCTCACGCCCGAGCGCTTCGCCAAGGCGAAGAACCTCAAGCTGGCGCTGACGGCCGGCATCGGCTCCGACCATGTCGACCTTCAGTCGGCTATTGATCGCGGCGTTACCGTGGCGGAAGTCACCTATTGCAACTCGATCAGCGTCGCCGAACATGTGGTGATGATGATCCTCGGCCTGGTGCGCAACTATCTCCCCGCGCATGACTGGGCGCGCAAGGGCGGCTGGAACATAGCCGACTGCGTGAAGCACTCCTACGATCTGGAAGCGATGAGCGTCGGCACCGTCGCCGCCGGCCGTATCGGCCTCGCCGTGCTGCGCCGCCTCGCGCCCTTCGACGTGAAGCTGCACTACACCGACCGTCACCGCCTGCCTGAGTCGGTGGAGAAGGAACTGAACCTCACCTGGCACGCCTCGCCCACCGACATGTACCCGCATTGCGATGTGGTGACGCTGAACTGTCCGCTGCATCCCGAGACCGAGCATATGGTGAATGAGGAGACGCTGAAGCTGTTCAAGCGCGGCGCCTATATCGTCAACACCGCGCGCGGCAAGCTGTGCGACCGCGACGCGATTGCCCGGGCGCTGGAGAACGGCACGCTCGCGGGCTATGCCGGAGATGTCTGGTTCCCGCAGCCGGCGCCGGCCGATCACCCCTGGCGCACCATGGCCTGGAACGGCATGACCCCTCACATGTCCGGCACCTCGCTCACCGCTCAGACCCGCTACGCCGCCGGCACGCGGGAAATTCTCGAATGCTTCTTCGAGGGCCGGGCGATCCGGGACGAATACCTCATCGTCCAGGGCGGCAACCTCGCGGGTGTCGGCGCGCATTCCTATTCCAAGGGCAACGCGACCGGCGGCTCGGAAGAAGCGGCGAAGTTCAAGAAGGCGGTGTAGGTCGCCCCACAATAAGCCGGCTATCGGTCGTCCGCCGCGAACGGACGGCCACTCTCCCAAAGACCCGACTGGGCGTGCCGTGTGAACCACGGCTCGCCCTTTTTGTTGCGTCGCCCGCCGCCCCTCGCGGGCGCCGGACCCAGGGGAAACAGTCGCCGGCGCGCGGAGCTGTCACCTCTGCAGATGGTGGCCGGTGGGGCGCGGAGCGTGTGGTGACGGGACGGCCAAGTGTTGAGGCGCGGCGGTGAGAGCCCCACCCCGCGACAGCGGGAAGGCCGGTCGCAGCCGATCTGTATCGTGTGGATGCCCCCTGAGGGGGCGCGGCGACGAGGCGCGGAAGTGGCGCATGCATGGAAGCGCCTCGGTTCAGCGTGGTGGTGAACCGGACGGGGGTCGACTGAGAATTCCTGGCTTGTGATGCCCGTGGCGGACCGGCCGGTCGCGCAGCCGCCGGCTTTCGCAGGTTGTGCTGCCGAGCGGATGTCGCTTTGCGATCGGCACACTTCGTCGCCCGTCGGCGCGCCGGCTCTGGTCGGGACGCGTGGCTGCGGTAGTTCAGCCGCGTCCCCATAGCAAAACCCCGCCTGTGATGTCTCACGGGCGGGGTTTTGATTGGGGTGTGAAGAAGCTGTTTTGCTGTGCTTAGCAGGCCTGGCAGCGACCTACTCTCCCAGGTCTTGAGACATAGTACCATCGGCGCTGAGGAGTTTAACGGCCGAGTTCGGGATGGGATCGGGTTGGGGCTCCTCGCAATGGCCACCAGGCCGGCGAAGCACAGCATTTTGCGAAGCAAGGACCCGTTAGGGTCGGCGCGTTTGCGCCTGGTCTTTGGATGTCTTTGATCCTTGATGGGATGGCCATCGAGGATGAGAACGATCAAGCCAATCGAACGATTAGTACCGGTAAGCTCAATATGTTGCCATACTTACACACCCGGCCTATCAACGTGGTCGTCTTCCACGGTTCTCAAGGGAATACTCGTTTTGAGGTGGGTTTCCCGCTTAGATGCTTTCAGCGGTTATCCCGTCCGTACATAGCTACGCTGCACTGCGGCTGGCGCCACAACAGCTCCACCAGAGGTACGTTCATCCCGGTCCTCTCGTACTAGGGACAAATCCTCTCAATATTCCTACACCCACGGCAGATAGGGACCGAACTGTCTCACGACGTTCTGAACCCAGCTCACGTACCACTTTAATCGGCGAACAGCCGAACCCTTGGGACCTGCTCCAGCCCCAGGATGTGATGAGCCGACATCGAGGTGCCAAACGATGCCGTCGATATGGACTCTTGGGCATCATCAGCCTGTTATCCCCGGCGTACCTTTTATTCGTTGAGCGATGGCCCGTCCACGTGGGACCACCGGATCACTATGGCCGACTTTCGTCTCTGCTCGACTTGTCAGTCTCGCAGTCAGGCGGGCTTATGCCATTGCACTCGACGACCGATTTCCGACCGGTCTGAGCCCACCATCGCGCGCCTCCGTTACTCTTTGGGAGGCGACCGCCCCAGTCAAACTGCCCACCATGCAATGTCCCGGATCCGGATGACGGACCGCGGTTAGACATCCATATCTATAAGGGTGGTATTTCAAGGATGGCTCCACGAGAGCTGGCGCCCTCGCTTCAAAGCCTACCACCTATCCTACACATACCGACACGAATGCCAGTGCAAAGTTGCAGTAAAGGTGCACGGGGTCTTTCCGTCTGACCGCAGGAACCCCGCATCTTCACGGGGAATTCAATTTCACTGAGTCTATGCTGGAGACAGCGGGGAAGTCATTACGCCATTCGTGCAGGTCGGAACTTACCCGACAAGGAATTTCGCTACCTTAGGACCGTTATAGTTACGGCCGCCGTTTACCGGGGCTTCGATTCAAAGCTTGCACCTCTCCTCTTAACCTTCCGGCACCGGGCAGGCGTCAGACCCTATACGTCATCTTGCGATTTCGCAGAGCCCTGTGTTTTTGCTAAACAGTTGCCACCCCCTGGTCTGTGCCCCTCCACACTGGTTGCCCAGAATGGAGGCCTCCTTATCCCGAAGTTACGGAGGTAAATTGCCGAGTTCCTTCAGCATAGTTCTCTCAAGCGCCTTGGTATACTCTACCAGTCCACCTGTGTCGGTTTCGGGTACGGTCTATGTTGTGGGAGCTATTTCCTGGAACCCCTTCGAAGCCAGAACAGAACCAATTCGTCTGACAACACACGGGATTCGTCACTACCCACAGGCTCAGGAATATTCACCTGATTCCCATCGACTACGCCTTTCGGCCTCGCCTTAGGGGCCGGCTAACCCTGCGCAGATTAGCTTTACGCAGGAACCCTTGGACTTTCGGCGACAGTGTCTCTCACACTGTTTGTCGTTACTCATGTCAGCATTCGCACTTCCGATACCTCCAGAGGCCCTCACGGGTCCTCCTTCGCAGGCTTACGGAACGCTCCGCTACCGCTCATCCGAAGATGAACCCTAAGCTTCGGCGCGTGGTTTGAGCCCCGTTACATTTTCGGCGCAAGAATCCTAGACCAGTGAGCTGTTACGCTTTCTTTAAAGGATGGCTGCTTCTAAGCCAACCTCCTGGTTGTTTTCGGACTCTCACATCCTTTCACACTTAACCACGACTTGGGGGCCTTAGCTGTAGGTCAGGGTTGTTTCCCTCTCGACGACGGACGTTAGCACCCGCCGTCTGTCTCCCGCGCAGTACTTCCAGGTATTCGGAGTTTGGTTAGGTTTGGTAAGATGGTAAATCCCCCTAGCCCATCCAGTGCTCTACCCCCTGGAGTATTCACGCGAGGCACTACCTAAATAGTTTTCGCGGAGAACCAGCTATTTCCGAGTTTGATTGGCCTTTCACCCCTAGCCACAAGTCATCCGAGACCTTTTCAACGGGCACCGGTTCGGTCCTCCAGTGCGTGTTACCGCACCTTCAACCTGCTCATGGCTAGATCACTCGGCTTCGGGTCTAATCCGACGAACTGAACGCCCTGTTCAGACTCGCTTTCGCTGCGCCTACACCTATCGGTTTAAGCTTGCTCGCCAGACTAAGTCGCTGACCCATTATACAAAAGGTACGCAGTCACCCAGGACGAACCTTGGGCTCCTACTGTTTGTAGGCATCCGGTTTCAGGAACTCTTTCACTCCCCTTGTCGGGGTGCTTTTCACCTTTCCCTCACGGTACTTGTTCGCTATCGGTCGCTGAGGAGTACTTAGGCTTGGAGGGTGGTCCCCCCATGTTCAGACAGGATTTCTCGTGTCCCGCCTTACTCGAGGATGAATGCTTGCATTACGTGTACGGGGCTATCACCCACTAAGGCTCGGCTTTCCTGACCGATTCCACTTGTCGCACATTCACCACTGGCCTGGTCCGCGTTCGCTCGCCACTACTAACGGAGTCTCTGTTGATGTCCTTTCCTCCGGGTACTTAGATGTTTCAGTTCCCCGGGTTCGCTTCAAACCCCTATGTATTCAGGATTTGATACCTTCATCTGACAACTGGAATTCCAAAGCCTCATCGCACCGGATCGCTCCAGTGTGGCAAGACTTCAGAGTCCCAGTCGTCGAAGGTGGGTTTCCCCATTCGGAAATTCACGGATCAAAGCTTGTTCGCAGCTCCCCGTGACTTATCGCAGCGTACCACGTCCTTCATCGCCTCTCAGCACCAAGGCATCCACCGAATGCCCTTAAGACACTTGATCGTTCTCATCTTCGATACCCACCCCATGGAACTCCAAACACGAACCGGGCTCCGTCCGGGTGTGCAACCCGAGCGGCGGTTCGTGGGGGCGTGGCGGTTTTGAGAGACCC
>NZ_CBDDIO010000002.1:1425000-1857500 GCF_965229075.1 Ancylobacter sp. | reverse complement strand
GCACCGCGTCAGCGGCGCGCCCCGTCGATGGCCGCTTTATAGGACCCACCCGCCTCGACTGTCAACGACCTTTTTCAGAAAAATGACAGGCTCACGACACTGTTGATAAATCGGGCCGGATTGGGGAAGAAAGACTGACCTTTCAATAGGTTAGCAATTCTGACCCAATTCGCTGGACCGCGCCGGCGGCCTTCCGGCGGTCTCGCCGCCGGCAAAAAAGTGCCGGCCCGAACGGGCCGGCTAGGGGGCCAAAACCGCCCGAAAACACCGTGCTTCAATGGTCGGAGAGCACCACATCCTCGTGCCAGTCGCCCTCCACTTCCTTGACGATCGCCTGGCCGCAGATCACCCGCCCCTTCACGGGATCGAAGGTCAGGGTTGGGCTGCCCTGCAATTGCCAGCCCTTGTTGAGCGCGGCGGAAACACGCTTGCAGAAGGCCTGGTCGTCCGGCCCGGTGAGGTAGCGATAGAGCTTCATGTCGGTTTCCTGTCTGCGGCCCGGCAGGAATGCCGCCCGCCGGTTCCTGTCTTGTCCGGTTGTCGTTCCGTGTCAGCCCCGCCGGGCGATCGCCTCGGCCAGCGCCACGGTGCGGCGGGCCATGTCGGCATGCATGCGTTCCACCATCCGCCCCTCCAGCTGCACCACCCCCTTGCCGGCGTTTTCCGGTCGGTCGAACAGCGCGATCAGCGCCCGCGCCGCCGCCACCTCGGCCTCCGGCGGCGAGAAGGCGGCGTTGCAGGGCGCGATCTGGTCGGGATGGATCAGCGTCTTGCCGTCAAAGCCCATCTCGGCCGCCTCGCGGCATTCGCGGGCGAAGCCGTCGAGATCGCGAAAATCGTTCCACACCGCGTCCAGCACCGCCACGCCGCCGGCGCGCGCCGCCAGCACGCAATGGGAAAGCCAGCTCGCCATTGGCGCCCGCCCCGGGACGATCCGGGTACCGGTCTCCTTGGACAGGTCATTGGTGCCCAGCACCAGCGCACCGAGCCGCGTCACCGGGCTTTTCGCCGCCAGCGCGATGTCGGGCGCACGCAGCACCGCGACGGGCGTCTCGATCATCGCCCACACCCGCAGCGACGAAGCGGCACCCAGCGCTTCCAGCAGCCGGCCGACCACATGCAGGGTTTCGGGGTCGTTCACCTTGGGCAGCAGCACCACGTCCGGCCCCTCCCCGCGGGCCGAGGCGGCGGCGATCATCGCCATGTCGGTATCGAACCACGGCGTGTCGGTGGCATTGGTGCGCACCACCACCTCGCGCGGGCCAAAGCCGCCTTGCGCCAGCGTGGCGGCGACGCGGGCGCGCGCCTCTTCCTTGGCGTCGGGGGCCACCGCGTCCTCGAGATCGATGACGATGGCATCCGCCTTCAGGCTCCGCGCCTTTTCCAGCGCACGCGGATTCGCCCCCGGCATGAACAGCACGCTGCGGCGCGGACGGACGGGTGTGGACATGATTCGCTCGGCTCATTGGCAGATGGTGGCGAAGAGCCTATCCCGCTGATTGGCGGGCTGCCAATCGGGCGCCGGTGCCCGGTCGCGCCGCCTATGGGTCAAGGCCATGGACGAGACTTTCGACGTGCTCATCGTCGGCGGCGCCATCATGGGGGCCGCCACCGCCTATTTCCTCACCCGCGATCCCGGCTTTGCCGGCCGCGTCGCCGTCATCGAGCGCGATCCCAGCTTCACCTACTCCTCCACCACCCTGTCCGCCGCCTCGCTGCGCCAGCAATTCTCGATTCCCGAGAACATCCGCATGTCGCTGTTCGGGCTTGAGTTCTTGCGCAGCGCCAAGGAGCGCTTCGGGCCCGACACCGACCTCGCCTTCCATGAGGGCGGCTATCTCATTCTCGCCAGCGCCGCCGGCCTGCCGATCCTTGAAGCCAATCACCGCACGCAATTGGCGGAGGGCGCCGACATCGCGCTGCTCGACCCGGCCGCGCTCAAGGCCGCCTTCCCCTGGCTGAATGTCGACGATCTCGCCGCCGGCGCCTTTGGCCGCTCGGGCGAGGGCTGGTTCGATGCGCACGCGCTGCTCGCCTGCCTGCGCGGCGCGGCGAAGGCGCAGGGCGCGCATTTCATCACCGGCGAAGTGGTCGGCCTCAGCCGCGAGGGCGCGCGCATCACGGGGGCGACGCTGGCGGACGGGCGGAGCCTCGGTTGCGGCGCGCTGGTCAATGCCGCCGGGCCGCGCGCCGGGCGCGTCGCGGCCATGGCGGGCATTCCCCTCCCCGTCGAGGGCAAGAAGCGCTGCGTCTTCGTCGTGCATTGCCGCACGCCGATCGAAAAGCTGCCGCTGCTGGTCGACCCCTCGGGCTTCTATATTCGGCCCGAAGGCGCCTACCAGATCTGCGGCGCGCCGCCGGCGGAAGACAACGACCCCGACGCGGACGGCGATTTCGAGGTCGACTGGTCGATCTTCGAGGAGAGCATCTGGCCGAACCTCGCCCACCGCATCCCGACGATGGAGGAATTGAAGGTGGTGCGCGCCTGGGCCGGGCATTACGAGATGAACCTCTTGGACCACAATGCGGTGATCGGCCCGCACCCGGAGGTGGGAAATTTCTACTTCCTGAACGGCTTCTCCGGCCACGGCCTGCAGCAGGCCCCCGCCGCCGGCCGGGCGATTGCGGAATGGCTGGTGCAGGGCCGCTCCGTCTCGCTCGATCTCGACGTGTTCTCCTATGAACGCATCGCGGCCGGCCGCCCGCATGCGGAGCTGAACATTATCTGAGGGGGCGAACATGCGCGTCGCTGGCGTGGATGGCTGCAAGGATCGCGGCGACGGCAAGGGCGGCTGGGTGGCGGTGATCGTCGAGCCGGATGGTTCCGCCCACGCCACCCGGCTCCGGGCGATCGCCGAACTGTTCGAGCGCCCGCTGGCGCCGCACATCGTCGCCGTGGACATGCCGATCGGGCTGCCCGAACGGATCGAGACCAATGGCCGCGCGCCCGAGCGGCTGGTGCGGCCGAAGCTGGGGCAGCGTCAGTCGAGCGTGTTCTCCATGCCCTCTCGGGCCGCGGTTTATGCGAGCGTGGACGACAGCGTCCCGGAAGCGGCGCGCTACCGCCACGCCTGCGCGGTCGCACTCGCCACCTCGACACCGCCGCGCAAGGTTTCGCGACAGGGTTTTGCGCTTTTTCCCCGCATCGTTGAACTCGACCGCTGGCTGCGCGCCACGCCGGCGGCGCGGGAAAAGGTCTTCGAGTGCCACCCGGAGGTGAGCTTCTGGGCGATGAACGACAAGGTGCCGCTCAACCTTCCCAAAAAGGTGAAGGGCATCGCCGCCGCACCGGGGCTGGAGCTGCGCCGGCGGCTTCTCGAAGCGGCCGGCTTCGCGCCGGAAGTCATCTCGCCCCTCAAGGCGCGCGAGCTTCGCGTCGGTGAGGACGATCTCATCGACGCCTGCGCCGCCGCCTGGACGGCAGGGCGTATCGCGCGGGGGCAGGCGACGAGTTTCCCCTCCCCGCCGGAGCGCGACTCCGAAGGGTTGCCCGTCGCCATATGGGCGTAATGCGTGGGCTTTAACGCTTCCTTCAGCGCGGTGGCGCATGCCATCGGAAGAGCACGCGGATAATTACACGTCATTCTTGTGCATATATTTCTTTTGTACGTTCTAAATCGGTGTGATAGAAAAACACCCCGACTGAGATGAGGATTTCGCGCATGGCCGCGCCGCAACAGCAGAAACTGAAGGTCAACGGGCCCGTCGCCGTCACTGCCAACCGTCTCACCGACGGCGCCGTGGTGTGGCGCACGCGCGACGGCGGCTGGTCGGTGGCGCTGGCGGATGCGGCCGTGGTCACCACCGCCGAGGCCGCCATCGCTTTGCTGGCGGAAGCCGGCAAGCGCGATCTCGACGCGGTTGGCCCTTATGTTGCCCCGGTTACCGTGGATGACCAGGGCACCATCGGCCCGGGCAATCTGCGCGAGCGCATCCGCGTCGCCGGCCCGACTTTCGAACTGCCCCACTGACGACGCACAAGGCCGACCCCGCCCATGTATGCCTATGATGAATTCGACGGCGCCTTTCTGGCCGAACGTGTCGCCGAGTTTCGCGACCAGGTCGGCCGCCGCCTCTCGGGCGCGCTGTCGGAAGACGAGTTCAAGCCGCTGCGGCTGATGAACGGCGTCTATCTCCAGCTGCATGCCTATATGCTGCGCATCGCCATTCCCTATGGCACGCTCAGCGCCGCCCAGCTGCGCCGCATGGCCCATGTCGCCCGCACCTATGATCGCGGCTATGGCCATTTCACCACGCGGCAGAACATCCAGTTCAACTGGATCAAGCTGGAAGAACTCCCCGAAGCCATGGCCGCGCTGGCGGAAGTCGGCGTTCACGGCATCCAGACCTCCGGCAACTGCATCCGCAACGTCACCACCGACCAGTGGGCCGCCGCGACGCCGGAAGAATGCGACGACCCGCGCATCTGGGCGGAGATCCTGCGGCAGTACTCGACGCTGCACCCGGAATTCACCTACCTGCCGCGCAAGTTCAAGATCGCCATCACCGCCGCCGGCCATGACCGCGCGGCGATCAAGGTGCACGATGTCGGCCTGCGCCTGCACCGCAACGACGCCGGCGAACTCGGCTTCGAGGTGCTAGTCGGCGGCGGTCTCGGGCGCACGCCGTTCGTCGGCAAGTCGATCCGCCCCTTCCTGCCGGCGCGCGAGCTGCTCAGCTACATCGAAGCGATCATGCGCGTGTACAATCAGTACGGGCGCCGCGATAACATCTACAAGGCCCGCATCAAGATCCTGGTGCACGAGATCGGCGCCGAAGAATTCTCCAAGGCGGTCGAGGCGGAATGGGCGGCGATCCGCGACGGCGCGCTGCACCTCACCGACGAGATGATCGCCGATATCCGCGCCCGCTTTATCTATCCCGCCTTCGCGGCGCTGGAGAACGCGCCGGCTGCGCTCACCGAGGCGCTGAAGGATGCGCGCTTCGCCACCTGGCACCGCAATTCCGTGCAGACGCACAAGGTGCCGGGCTATTCCATCGTCACCATTTCCCTCAAACCCGTCGGCGCGCCTCCGGGCGATGCGACCGCCGACCAGATGGACGTGGTCGCCGACCTCGCCGAGCGTTACGGCTTCGGCGAGATCCGCGTCGGCCATGAGCAGAATCTCTGCCTGCCGCATGTCGCGCAGCAGGATTTGCCGGCGCTGTGGGCGGCGCTCGACGCCGCCGGCCTCGCCACGCCGAACGTCAACCTCGTCAACGACATCATCGCCTGCCCCGGCCTCGATTACTGCGCGCTGGCCAATGCCCGCGCCATCCCCGTGGCGCAGGAAATCGCCAAGCGCTTTGCCGATCTCGACCGCGCGCGCGGCGTCGGCCGGCTGCACATCAACATCTCCGGCTGCATCAATGCCTGCGGCCATCACCATGTCGGCCATATCGGCATTCTCGGCGTGGAGAAGAACGGCCAGGAATTCTACCAGATCACGCTGGGCGGGCGCGCCGACGAGCATGCCCAGCTCGGCACGCTGCTGGGGCCGGCCGTGTCCTATGAGCAGGTGCCCGGCCTGATCGAGGATGTGGTCGACACCTATCTGGAGCTGCGCGCCGGCCCGCAGGAACTGTTCATCGACACCGTCGCCCGCCTCGGCGTCGAGCCCTTCAAGGAGCGCGTCTATGCCTCTCATTGAAAAGGGTGACATCGTCGCCGACGCCTATATCCGCGTGCCCGACGAAGAAGCGCTGCCCGAAGGCGCGGCGGTGCTCCTCGGCATCGACCGCTTCCTGAAAGAAGCGGAGACGCTGAAGGGACGGCAGGCGCCGGTCGGCGTGATCTGGCCGAACAACCGGCCGATCGCCGAGATCGAACCCTATCTCGGCCAGCTCTCGCTCATCGCGCTGAACTTCCCCACCTTCCGTGACGGCCGCGCCTATAGCCAGGCCCGCCTGCTGCGCGAGCGGCTGGGCTGGAAGGGTCCGCTGCGCGCCATTGGCCAGGTGCTGCGCGACCAGTTCCTGCTGATGGAGCGCTCCGGCTTCGACCAGATCGAGGCGGTGAAGGAAGCCGACGCCGAGGCCTTCGACGAGGCGACCCACCGCTACACCGTGTTCTATCAGCCGGCGACCGACCAGCGCCCCAGCCTTCTGCGCCAGCGCCTCGGCCGCACGGTTTCGGGAGTGCGCGCATGACCTTCCAGCGTTCCGGTGCCGATTTCACCCCCGCCACGCCCTGCACGGACGAGGTGGGCGGGCTCGCCTGCGCGCTCGCCGATGCCGGGCCGGAGGAAATCATCGCCACCGCCCTGCGCACGCTCGGCCCCGGCCGGCTGTGCCTCGTCTCCTCCTTCGGCACGGAATCGGCGGTACTGCTGGCCTATGCCGCCAAGGTCGACCGCTCGATCCCGGTGGTGTTTCTCGATACCGGCTTCCTGTTCGAGGAAACGCTGGCCTATCGCGACGCGCTCACGGCGCAGCTCGGCCTCACCGATGTGCGCAGCATCCAGCCGGATGCGGCACGGGTGGCGGCGCTCGATGCCGACCGCGATTTGTGGTTTTCCGATCCCGATGCCTGCTGCCGCATCCGCAAGGTTGAGCCGCTCGCGCGGGCGCTGTCCGGCTTCGACGGCTGGCTCAATGGGCGCAAGCGCTATCAGGGCGGCCTGCGCGCCACGATCCCGGCGGTGGAGCGCGACGGTGCCCGGCTGAAGTTCAACCCGCTCGTCAATCTCGACCGCGCGGCCGTGGAAGCCGCGCAGCGCGATTTCGCCCTGCCGGACCATCCGATGCTGGCCAAGGGCTTCACCTCGGTCGGCTGCATGCCCTGCACCAGCCGCGCGGCGGCGGGTGAAGACGCCCGCGCCGGCCGCTGGCGCGGCAAGGGCAAGACCGAGTGCGGCATCCACACGCTGCTGAACACCGTCAGCGCCTGAACGGCTGCAGGTGCCCACGTGGCGCTGCCGCCCCCATCCCCACGGGCACCGCCCGCGCCTCTTTCACGCCCCCTCATCCCCGGGCTTGACCCGGGGACCCAGCCTTACCACGTCGCCGGGCGCCGTCCGCGCCGATTTCACGTCCCCTCATCCCAGGGCTCGACCCGGGGATCCATCCTTCCCGCACCGCTCGGCACCGCGATATCCGCTCTCTCAGCGCCCAGCCCCTGGGTGCCCGGGTCAAGCCCGGGCATGAGGGAGGCGAAAGCGGCCCAGCAGCCTGATGCAGCGGCCCCGGAACGCCCTGCACGCCCATGCTCCCCAACAAGCTCGGCGCGAACCACCTCCCCGCCACCTCATCCCCACGACACCGCGTGCGCCGCATCCCTACCCCCTCATCCCCGGGCTCGACCCGGGGACCCAGCCGTCCCGCGTCGCCGGGCGCCGTCCGCGCCGATTTCACGTCCCCTCATCCCCGGGCTCGACCCGGGGACCCAGCCGTCCCGCACCGCTCGGCACCGCGATATCCGCTCTCTCAGCGCCCAGCCCCTGGGTGCCCGGGTCAAGCCCGGGCATGAGGGAGGCGAAAGCGGCCCAGCAGCCTGATGCAGCGGGAGGACCACCCCAGCCCGCCCATGCTCCCCAATAGCTCCGCGCGAACCACTTCCCTGCCACCTCATCCCCACGACACCGCACGCGCCGCATCCCTACCCCCTCATGCCCGGGCTTGACCCGGGGACCCAGCCTTCCCGCGCCGCCCAGCACCGCGCGCGCCGCATCCCTCCCCCCTCATCCCCGGGCTTGACCCGGGGACCCAGCCTTCCCACGTCGCCCGACAGGCGCGATATTGGGCGGTTCCAGCCCCCGCCCGCCACGCCCCGCCTGGGTGCTCGGTCAAGCCCGCGCATGAGGCCGTGAGGGGCCATCAAGGCGGGGGTGGCAACCTTTGCCCCGCCGCCCGCCGTCCTCCGCCAACGCTCCACCTGGGGAACCCCATCGGCCCGGCGTAAATTTCCACTATTTCCTATTAATTCGGTAGAATTAATATTGACCCCGGCCCCTCCCTGTGGAAACCTCTCCCCATCACATTCACCAGCGCCACCGCGCTGCCGGGGGAGATTGCCCATGTCGTTTCATTTCAGGCCCGCGGCCATCGCCGCGCTCGTGGCCGCCCTGGCGGCGCCGCTCGCCTACAGCCCGCCGGTGCGTGCCGCCGACGTGACGCTGCTCAACGTGTCCTACGACCCCACCCGCGAGCTCTATTCCCAGTTCAACAAGCTGTTCGCCGAGCGCTACAAGGCGGACACCGGCAAGAGCGTCGAGATCAAGACCTCGCATGGCGGTTCCGGCAAGCAGGCGCGCTCGGTGATCGACGGGCTGGAGGCCGATGTCGTCACCCTGGCATTGGCCTATGACATCGACGCCATCGCCGATAAGGGCTTCCTGGCGCAGGACTGGCAGAAGCGCCTGCCGGACAACGCCTCGCCTTACACCTCGACCATCGTGTTCCTGGTGCGCAAGGGCAACCCGAAGGGCATCAAGGACTGGAACGACCTGGTGAAGCCGGGCGTGCAGGTCATCACCCCCAACCCGAAGACCTCGGGCGGCGCGCGCTGGAACTACCTCGCCGCCTGGGCCTATGCGCTGAAACAGAATGGCGGCGACGCGGAAAAGGCCAAGGCCTTCGTCGGCGAGATCTACAAGCACGTCCCGGTGCTGGACACCGGCGCGCGCGGCTCCACCGTCACCTTCACCGAGCGCGGCGTCGGCGACGTGCTGCTCGCCTGGGAGAACGAGGCCTTCCTGTCGAAGAAGGAATTCGGCGACGACAAGTTCGACATCGTCGTGCCCTCGCTGTCCATCCTCGCCGAGCCGCCGGTGGCGGTGGTCGACAAGAATGTCGAGCGCAAGGGCACCCGCGAAGTCGCCGAGGCCTATCTGAAGCTGCTCTACTCCAAGGAAGGCCAGAAGCTGGCGGCGGAGAACTTCTATCGCCCGCGCGACCCCGAGGTCGCCAAGGCCTATGCGAACGTCTTCCCCAAGGTGGAACTGGTGACGATTGACGACCCGGCCTTCGGCGGCTGGCGCAAGGCGCAGAAGACCCACTTCTCCGATGGCGGCGTGTTCGACCAGATTTATTCCAACTGAGGCGGGCCGGCGGGGCCGGTCGGCGTCGGGCTCATCGGTCCGATCGGCCCCATCGTCCACCTCATCGGCCTCATCGGCCACCGCTTTCGACCCCTCTCCGGGCCGTGCCGCAAGGCGCGGCCTTCGCCGTGACCACCCCTCCCGGAGCACCGCCTTGAGCGAGACGACGCTGGACCGAACCACCCTTGTCGGCACCGCCCCGCCCCCCGCCGCGCCACGGGCGCAGGGCGTCATCCCCGGCTTCGGCCTCACGCTGGGGCTGACCCTGCTCTGGCTGTCGCTGGTGGTGCTCATCCCGCTGGCGGCGCTGTTCCTGAAGACGGCGGAACTGTCGCCGGACCGGATCCTCGCCATTCTCACCGCTCCTAGAACATTGAATGCGCTGAAGATTTCCTTCGGGCTCTCGCTCGCGGCGGCGAGCATCAACATCGTGCTGGGCGCGCTCATCGTCTGGGCGCTGGTGCGCTACGACTTCCCGGGAAGGCGCGTGCTCGACGCGCTGATCGACATTCCCTTCGCCCTGCCCACGGCGGTGGCCGGCATCGCGCTGACCACGCTCTATGCCGAGAATGGGTGGGTCGGCGGCCTGCTGGTGCCCTTCGGCATCAAGGTCGCGTTCACGCCGCTCGGCATATTGATCGCGTTGATTTTCATAGGCTTGCCCTTCGTGGTGCGCACGGTCCAGCCGGTGCTGGAAGACCTCGACCACGATCTGGAGGAAGCCGCCGCCACGCTCGGCGCCGGGCGCTGGACCACGATCCGCCGCGTCATCGCCCCGGCGGTGCTGCCGGCCTTCCTCACCGGCTTCGCCCTCGCCTTCGCCCGCGCGGTCGGCGAATATGGCTCGGTGATCTTCATCGCCGGCAACCTGCCCAATGTGTCGGAAATCGCGCCGCTGCTCATCGTCATACGGCTGGAAGAATTCCGCTACGCCGACGCCACCGCGATCGCGGCGACGATGCTGGTGGCCTCCTTCCTTTTGCTGTTCGTCGTCAATGGCTTGCAGCGCTGGTCGCAGAGCCGCACCGGGAGGCTGGCATGAGCACCTCACCCGTCCGTGACGAGCCCGCGCTGGTCAAGGCTCTGGTGATCGGGCTGGCGATTGGCGTCGTCGGCCTGCTCATCGTGCTCCCCCTGATCGCCGTCTTCGCCCAGGCCTTCACCAAGGGCTGGGACGCCTATCTCGCCGCGCTGGTGGAACCCGACGCGCTGGCGGCGATCCGCCTCACGCTGCTCGTGACCGCCCTCTCGCTGACCGCCAACACGGTGATGGGCCTTGTCATGGCCTGGGCGATCACCAAGTTCGAATTCCGCGGCAAGAACCTGCTCATCTCACTGATCGACCTGCCTTTTTCGGTTTCGCCCGTGGTGGCGGGCCTCGTCTTTGTGCTGCTGTTCGGCGCGCAGGGCTATTTCGGCCCGTGGCTGATCGACAATGGCTGGAAGATCATCTTTTCCTGGCCGGGCATCACGCTGGCGACGATTTTCGTCACCTTCCCCTTCGTCGCGCGGGAGCTGATTCCGCTGATGCAGGAACAGGGTACGACGGAGGAGGAAGCGGCCGTTACCCTGGGAGCCGGCGGCTTGCGGGTGTTCTCGCGCGTTACCCTGCCCAATATCAAATGGGCGCTGCTCTACGGCGTCTTGCTGTGCAACGCCCGCGCCATGGGCGAGTTCGGCGCCGTGTCCGTCGTGTCCGGCCATGTGCGCGGCGAGACCAACACCATCCCGCTGCAGGTCGAGATCCTCTACAACGAGTACCAGTTCCAGGCGTCCTTCGCCGTCGCCTCGCTGCTGGCCCTGCTCGCCATCGTCACCCTGCTGGCCAAGACCGTGCTGGAAGCGCGCCTCGGCCGCAGCGGCGGAGGGCATTGAACGCGCTCAGAACAGATACACCGCCGCCAGAACACCGCCCACGACCAGAACGGCGAAGGCCGCCGTCACCAGCCCCAGCCGTTCCTCAATGAAGGTGCGCGCGCTCGGCCCGATCCAGTAAAGCAGGCCCGCCACCATGAAGAAACGCAGGCCGCGGGTGACGACTGAGAGCACGACGAACCAGAACAGGCTGTAATGGGCGAAGCCCGAGGTGATAGTCACCACCTTATAGGGGATCGGGGTCAGTCCCTTGATAAGGATGATCCAGTGGCCGTAGCGCTGATACGCTTCGGTGAAGGCGTCCACCTTGGCGCCATAGCCATAGAGCTGGATGAGAAACAGGCCAAGCGAGTCATAGAGCAGCGCGCCGATCGCGTAGCCGAACAGACCGCCGACCACTGAGGCGAGCGTGCACACGGTGGCGTACCACCAGGCGCGCGCGGGCCGCGCTAGGCACATCGGCACCAGCATCACATCCGGCGGCACTGGGAAAAACGAGCTTTCGGCGAAGGAAACCCCGGCCAGCGCCCAGGGCGCGGAGGGACGCTCGGCGAGGTCGATCACCCACTGATAAAGACGGCGCAGCATGGGAGGCCTGACGGAAAGAGACTAAGGGAGCGCCGCAGCGCGGTACTAGGATGATGAGGGCCGCCGGCGCGGAAGGTCGGGACGCGGGACGGCACCGGCACCGTCGGCAAGGTCCCAGAGCATCGGCCCGGCCGTGCCCGCACTGCCTTCGAATAGCGGCGAATCCTTGCCGGATCCTGACCGGCGTTTGGGAATCTTCTCGGCCATTCCCAGCAGCTTCTCGCGCCGGCGCATTTCCGCCCACACGTCCTCCGGCTCGATGCCGAGTTCGGCCCACAGCACGACGAGATTATAGATCAGGTCGGCGCTCTCGCGCACCGTGGCGGCACGGTCGCCGATGACGCCATCCAGAGCGACCTCGACGGCCTCTTCGGCCACCTTCTTGGCCATCGCCGCCCGCCCCTTGCGCAACAATTTCGCGGTGCGCGGCGAAGGGTTGCTCCCCTTTCGCGTGGCGACCACGGCGGCATACAGGCGGCGTATCGAATCACTCATTCGTCGATTGTAGAGCCAATTACATGAAGGCTTCGCGGCAGAAACGCGCCCGGCTGGCGCCGCTGTGATCGCCCGCCCGGCTTTGCCTTTTGCGCCGCGGCAGCGATCGGGTTATTGAAGGGGCGCAAAGCCTTTCAGGCTGGCCGGTCCTGCCGTGCGCGCCGTCGCTCTCATCGTGAAACGGATACTGGAAGCGTGCTGAACCTTTCCCTGTTCCGCCCCCGCCTTACCCACCGCGCCGGGCGCCGCCCGGCCCCGCTGCTGGCTCTCCTGCTGCTGGCACCGCTGCTGATTGCCCCGGTGGCGGCGCAGGCGACGCCCTCGCTGGTGATCGACGTGGAAAGCGGCAAGGTGCTGCTGGCGGAAGACGCGACCAAGCCGTGGTATCCCGCCTCCATCACCAAGCTGATGACGGCCTATGTCACCTTCAAGGCGCTGCGGGCGGGCCGGCTGACGCCGGAAACGCTGATCACCGTCTCGGAGAACGCCGCGGCGCAGAAGCCGTCCAAGATGGGCTTCAAGGTCGGCACTCAGGTGACGGTCGACAACGCGCTGAAGATGATGCTGGTGAAGTCGGCCAACGACATGGCCGTGGTTCTCGCCGAGGGCGTGGGCGGCTCGCTCCCCGGTTTCATCGACGAGATGAACGCCACCGCCGCCGAGCTCGGCATGACAGGCACCCATTACGCCAATCCCAACGGCCTGCCGGACCCGGGACAGGTCTCCACCGCGCGCGACCTCGCCATTCTCGCCCGCGCCATTTTCCTCAATTTCCCGGAACACGCCGACCTGTTCCGCATTCCGGCGATCAAGATCGGCCCGGCGGTGATCCGCAGCTACAACAAGCTGATCGACCGCTATCCCGGCGCCGACGGCATGAAGACCGGCTTCATCTGCGCCTCCGGTTTCAATCTCGTCGCCAGCGCCACGCGCGGCAACCGTCATCTCCTCGCGGTCGTTCTTGGCACCGAGTCGGGCAAGGCCCGCACGGAAGAGGCGGCCCTGCTGCTGGAACGCGGCTTCCAGCAATCCGGCAATATTTTCGGTTCGATCGCGCCGTCAGTAGAGACGCTGCGCAATGAATCCGGCCCGCCGGCCGACATGCGCGCGCAGGTCTGCGGCGGGCAGCGCAAGAACACCGCCTCTGAGGCCGATGATGACAGCGGCCCGGCTCCCACCGGCTTCGTCGCCGCCGGCATGGCCCAGCTGGGCGAGAACGTGACCGGCGCCAGCCTTCTGCAGAAGCTGCCGCCTTCCATGCCGCCGGTCGAGGTGTGGGTCGGCCCCTTCCCCAGCGCCGAGGCGCTCGCTGCCGCCTATCCGCCGCCGCCCGCCCCGAAAAAGCCCGCGACCGCGAAGAAGCCCGGCGATAAGAAGGGGCAGACGACGGCGATCATCGACCCGGCCGATCCCTCGGCCCCCGCCGCGCCGAAACCCAAGCCCAAGCCGAAGCCCGCAACGGCGCAGGCCTCCGACGCGAAGCCCGCGGCCAAGCCGGCAGCGACCAAGCCGGCGGCGAAACCCGCCGCGAAGCCGGCGCCCGCACCGGCGCCGATGGACCTCGCCCCTCCTCCGCCGCAATAGCATTGGCGCCGCCCAGCCTCGCGTGACCGCGGCGCGCCCGAACAGGATGTCGCCCATGAGCGAGGCCACCCGTCTTCCGCCGGAACCGATTCCGGTCACGCTGCTCACCGGCTTTCTCGGCGCCGGCAAGACGACGCTGCTGAACGCCCTGCTCCAGCAGCCCGGCATGGCCGATACCGCCGTGCTGATCAATGAGTTCGGCGAGATCGGGCTCGATCATCTGCTGGTGCAGCATTTCGACGACGCCACCGTGCTGCTGGCTTCGGGTTGCCTGTGCTGCACCATTCGTGGCGACCTTTCGGAGGGGCTGGAGCAATTGCTGCGGCGGATGGACAATGGCGCCATCCCGCCGTTTCACCGCGTGGTGATCGAAACCACCGGCCTCGCCGACCCGGCGCCGATCCTGCATGTGCTGATGATGCATCCCTATCTGGTCATGCGCTTCCGGCTGGATGGCGTCGTCACCGTCGTCGACGCCGTGAACGGCCTCGGCACGCTTGACGCCCACCCGGAATCCGTGAGGCAAGCGGCGATCTCCGACCGCATCGTGCTCACCAAGACCGACCTCATCGACACGCCGGCGCGCGAGCAGGACCTCGCCGCGCTGCGCCAACGCCTCGCCCGCCTTGCGCCCGGCGCGCCGGTGCTCGACGCCGCCAAGGGGCAGGCGACACCCGAGGCCCTGTTCGGCGCTGGCCTCTACGATCCCGCGACGAAAATCCCCGACGTTTCGCGCTGGCTGGCGGATGAGGCGATCCTGGCCGCGGAGGAAGCCTCACGCGCCCACGCCCATGATGAGAACCGTCACGACGAGCGCATCCGCGCCTTCACGGTGGCGACAGAAGCCCCGGTCTCGGCGGCGGCGATCGACATGTTCCTGGAACTGGTGCGCGGCACGCATGGGCCGAAGCTGCTGCGGCTCAAGGGCATCGTGAAGCTCGCGGAGGACCCCGATCACCCCCTCGTGCTGCATGGCGTGCAGCATGTGCTGCACCCGCCGAGCCAGCTTCCCGCCTGGCCGGACGACGACCGCCGCACACGGCTGGTGATGATCGTGCGCGATGTCGAGCCGGCGGTGATCCGTCGGCTGTTCGACGCCTTCATGGGCCTTCCCGCGGTCGACCGGCCCGACCGCGTCGCGATGACCGACAACCCGCTCGCGCCGGCAACGCTCAGGCGCTGAGCCCTACTGGCCGGAAATCGCCGCGCCGTTGAGCAGAACCTGCGTGCCACCGGGTGCCGGAGCTGCCGCCGTCGCGCCGGCCGGCGCCGCCTCGGCGGCCTCCGCCTTCGGATCGGGCACCGCGATCACCATCGCCCAGTAGACGCTGTATTTGCTGCGCGGCGACCGCACGGCGGCAATGCCGAGCCGGGTCGCGCCCGGCAGCAGCATGTTCTTGTTGTGGGAGGGCGAGTCGCGCCAGCCCGAGAATGCCTCCGCCAGCGTGTGATAGCCGGCGCCGACATTCTCCGCCGCCCTCAGCCCGCTGAAGCCGGCCGCCTTGAGCCGCGTGGTGAGACCACGACCGCCGATATTGTGCGAGAGCTGGTCCGCCGCCGCCATCGCCTTGGCCTGCCGTTCGGCCACCGTCATCAACACCGGGTCGATCGTCACCGCCGGCAGGCCGCGCCCGCGCCGATAGTCGCTGATCAGGTTGGCCGCCGCCTGCGAATCGAGCGCACCGCCTTTGGCGATATTGGCATAGAAGGTCTCGTCCACCGGCACGGTGGTGGGGCCGGCGGCGCAGGCCGCCAGCAGGAGGGGCACCAGCAGGAGGGCGGCGAGGCGCTTCAGCGGCAAGGACATGCGACACTCTCAGGCAGGAGCGGAGACAGGAATTCCGGGCACGATTGATCCGCCCGGATCGGTAAACCAATCGCTAACGCGCACGCCGGCGCTCGGGCCGGTCACCAGAATGATCAGGCGCCGTCATCCCCGGCCGCCGGCTCCTCCCCGATCCGCCCGCCGCGATAGATGCTCCAGGGCGTGTAGGGAATACCGATCTTCGCCGTCTTCAGCCGGTCGAGCACGGCGAAATGCAGATCGCTCTTCACCGTCAGCGCATAGTCGACATTGGCCACCACGCAGCGCAGCTCGAATTTGAGATAGCTGTCGCCGAATGCCATCAGGAACACGCGCGGCGGCGGCGAGCGCAGCACCTGGGGGTGGTCGCAGGCGCAGCCGATCAGAATGTCGCGCACCTCGTCGGCATCCGTATCATAGGCGACGTTGACGGCGACGATCACCCGCCCAGTGGTGTTGGCGTGGGTGAAGTTCTTCACCATGCCGGTGATGAGGTCGGAATTGGGGATCAGCACCGCCGCACGATCGAAGGTCTCGATCTCGGTGGCGCGTACACTGATGCGGCGCACATAGCCTTCCTCGCCCTTCACCGCGATGGTGTCGCCGACCCGGATCGGCCGTTCGGCAAGCAGGATCAGGCCGGAGACGAAATTCGACACGATAGACTGGAGGCCAAAGCCGATGCCAACCGAGAGCGCACCGGCGACGAGGGCGATGTTCTCAAGGTTCAACCCCAACTGGCCCATCGCCATCGCGATGACGGTGATGGAGCCGATATAGCCGATGATGGTGGCGATGGAGTTCTGCAGACCCTGGTCGAACGCGGTCTTCGGCAGGATCGCCACCGCGAACCAGCGCTGGATGGCGCGGGCGATGACGATGCCGACCGCCAGGAAGAGCAGCGCGCTCAGAATATCGCCGATGGCGACCGTCGAATTGCCGATGGTAAAGCCGAGCGTGACACGGCTCGCAATATCGGCGAGATCGGAGGTGGAGGTGCCGAAGGTCCCGACCGTGAGGATGACGATACCGATGATCGCCACCGCCTTCAAAAGGCCCGCCGTCAGCACGGCGAGAAGTTCGAGGCTTGCCGGCCGCACGCCGATCAGCTTCGCGGCATGGCGGGCGCGCGGGCCGGTCGCCAGTGCATCGATGAACAGCGAGTTGATCAGGGCGACCACGAGATAGAGCGTGCCCGCCATCACGACGGCGATCAACGCCCGCGACGACAGGAAGCTCGCGAAGCTTACATAGCCGATCACCAGCGCGCCGACGACGGTGAGGTTCAGGATCCAGAAGGGAAACTTGATCCAGTTGAGCACCGAGGTCGATGGCGCTTCGCCGGCATCCGCCGTCGAGATGGTGGCCTCCTTGGCGGCCCCTGCCTTGGCGTCGGCGACATCCTCGTCGCCATCGCCGGAAAGCGCGTTCAGCGCCCGCATGCTGCGCGAGGCGACCAGCACGAGGCAGAGCGACATGGCGGCACTGGTCGCGACCGAAAGCGGCACCGGAACCACCAGAGCGCGGTGGAAGGCGCCCAGCGTCACCGCGACCGCCAAAATCCACAAGCCGATCGAGGCAAAGCGGAAGATCAGGCCGGCGATTTCATTCGACAGCGGCACGACGCGGCGCTGCGGCTCGCGCGGCGCCAGCGCCCCGTCGAGCAGGCCGACGCCGATGGCGACGATGGAGATGGCGAGCAGAAGCCCCTGCGCGATTTCATTCACGCGGAGCGGCAGAAGGTCAAACCCGTTCAGCAGGGCCAGAACGGCGGTGGCGGCCAGCGGCCCTGCTGCCATGCGCAGAATGGCGACCAGCGCCGACAGGCTGCACGCCCGCAGCCGTGAGATCGGCGCCCCGTCCACCCCGAGTTCCGCGCGTCGAATCGGACGCGCCAGCACGCTGCGTGCAAAGAAGATCAGCCCGACGATAAGCATGGAGCCGAAGCCGATGGCGATCTGGCCGATCGGCTGCATGCGGGCATTGGCATAGGCCGCCCAATCACTGAGGAGATAGTTGATCCCACGCAGTTCAATCGGTACCGCCGCCGCCGCCGCCAGCCAGAGCGAGGGGTCGAGCACACTGTAGGACCGGGCGAGCAATTGATCGGTGAACAGCGCCCGCCGCCGGCTGGTGATGCGATCCGACAGCTGGTCGGCGCGCACCTTCAACAGCTTGGCCTGTTTGAGCACGGCATCAAGTTCGGCCGCGCGGGCGGAGAGCGCGTCGCGCTCGGCGGTGATGGAGGCGCTTTCGGCCGGAGCGTCGTCGGCGGGCTTGGGCCCAATCTCCTTCACGCGGTGGTTCAGATTGGCCAGCAGCGGGTCCAGCGCGGCGACGCCGGTGGCAAGGTCCGCCCGCACCGGGTCGAGCCGGGCGCGGAGATCGTCGAGATCGATGGAGCGCAGTCCGTCACGCCCGAGCGCCGCCTCCACGCCGTCGACAATGGCGCGTTGGCCTTCCAGCTTTTCCTGCACCTGCTGCTGTTCGGGCGGGATTTGCGCAAAGCCGGCGCCAGCGCCGACCAAAACGACGAGAGCGACGAGCGCGGCCAGCATCAGCCGCGCCATCAGCGGCACGACGGGCCGGGCAATCATGCCCGCGCGCGGAGCGGCGATGCGGCGCGCAGTGGCAGAAGCGAGGACGGGAGAATAGCTGGAAAACATAGGGCCAGGACAATTGGAGCCAGTGGCCGACCTGTCTCAGTCCCGATCAAGGCCAAGTCAAGGCCGCGCAGCCGCCGCCACGCGAGCGCTGCAACGACGGCGCCCACGCCCGCCTTCAATTGCCGCGAAGATGCGGCGGCAACATCCGCTCCTGCAGGTCGGCGGCCGAGAACAATACGGCGAAGATATCGCCGATGAATTCGCGCGCCTGCGAGAAGAAGGTGGCGCGCGGGGCGCGCATGCGTCCCACCATCTCCTCGTCATCGAGCTGGAGATCGGCGGCATGGTGGACCGCGAGATTCCGCATCGGCCCATTATTGGGGAGGAACACCACCTGCAATTCCTCGATGCCGCGATTCTGCGCCAGCAGAACCAGATGGCGCATGAGCGCCGAGCCGATGCCCTTGCCCTGCCAAGGCCGCTCCACGCTGAACGCGGCCTCCGCCGCCGCCGGCTTGCCTGCACGCCGGCCGAGCGGATGCAGCTCAGCGAGCGCCCGCAGCTCACCGTCGATGAAATAGCCCACCGCGCTCGCATCGCCGGACACCACGCGGGTGGCATGGCGCGCCAGCGCGCCATCCGACACCACGCCGCCGAAGCGCATGAAGCGGCTCAGCGGGTCGAGGCGGAGCAGATGCGCCAGGATCAACTTGCGTTCCGCCGGGACCAGTTTGCGGATATGGCCAGCCACGCGCTCAGCGCCATGAGACGCCGTCGCGCGCGCGGCCATGAGCTCGGCGGCAGGGTCGGAGGAAGAAGCGTTTACGGGCAGTGTCATCGGCATGGCCTCGGCGGCACCGCGGTTCTTTATTGCGGCGCAACACAAATATGCGCACCGCACAAGGAGACAACTCCCGCATCTGCATGGCTTGCATGCGACGCGAGCGAGGCCGCGATTGCCGGCGACCGTCGCGCACACGGACCACTCTACTCCGCAAGCGGCAGCGAGGCCATCGGTAAGCACCCGCACCCCAAGGCCGGGGGATGAGATCAGACCGCGTTAGCGGCTCGCGCTGAGGCTCTGGGCCCGCGTCGCCACGTCGACGATCGCCTCGCGCAGGCCGCCTTCGGCTGACAGGCCGAAATTATAGTGGCTCATCGAGAAGGGACCGACCTTGCCCGGATGGGCCGAGCGAAAGCCGACATAGACACCCAGGAAGGCGCCCTCAGGCGAGAGGATTGCCGCACCGGACACCCCACCCTCGGCGTCGCAGTCGATGGCCACTTCGCGCAGGCCACCGGGTGCGGTTGCAGTCACCTTGCGGGCCTGACAGTTCTGCAGCGAATAACTCTCGACGCCGCCACTGCGTGCCGCCGCCGCCAGTACGATATCGCCCGGCACCGGCATCGTAGCCGGCATATAGGGCTTCACGCCCTTGGCCGGCGCCGCGAGCGGCACAACCGCCCAGTCTTTCACCGCCGGTTGGGTGTAGGGCTGACGCGCGCCGCACACCACCTTGTCGACATCGACCTCGATTTTCTGACGCCCGCCGGCCGTGTTGATCTCGAAAGTGCAGGCTGCGCCCCGCCCGCGCGGTTCGCCACCGGGTGCGAACAGGACATGCGCCGCAGTCACCAGCACATTATTGGCCCCGACGAGTTGGCCAGTTCCCACCGCCGAGCCGCAGCGCACCAGACCGGTGGCGCCGAAGCGCGAGGCCATGGCCGCCGGCGTCAGGCCGAAGCTGCGGGCATAGTCGTCACGTGAGAGGCGGTCGTCCTTGTCGATGATGATGGCGGAGGACGGTAGGCTGGCGGACGCCGCGCTCTTGCTCTCGATCGGACCGGCCTTGGCCGGGGCAGCTGCACACAAAGCCGAGAGAGCGAGGCACAGGGCCGCCGCCTTCCCGTGATCGCCCATCGCTCGCGCCATCTCGGCCTCGCCCTCTTCACATAGTTGCGAGTGTGACGGTGGGAGAGGGACCGCGTCAAGGCGCGAAGGTGTTAATGCTGTGACGCGCTATCTGGTTCCCGCAGATCAGCCATGCGCACGAGGCGGGGCGCGGCGCTCTTAAACCAGGCCCGTCTCATCCTGCCGCAGCGGGACCCTTGCCGCAACGCCCCTGGGAGGCTAAGCGTGCGCCGCAACATCGCGGGGTGCCCGATATGGCGGAAACGGTGGCGGCGGAAGCGGGTGGATCCGTGCTCGCTGCGCGATATGTCGCCCGCATGGCGGCCGGCGACATCTCGCCCGATGCCGGTCAGGCGCGGGTGGTCGGCGCACTCGCGGCGCTGGAGCAGCGTATCGCCTCCCGCCGTCTCGCGCGCAAATCCTCGGCGCTCGGCTGGCTGTTCGCGCGGCGCGAGGACAGCATCCCCCGCGTGCGCGGCCTCTACATCCACGGCGCGGTCGGCCGCGGCAAGACCATGCTCGTCGACCTGTTCTATGAGAGCGTGGCGGTCCGCAAGCGCAAGCGCCGCGCGCATTTCCACGAATTCATGGCCGATGTGCACGCCCGCATCTTTCAGGTGCGCACCGACATGAAGGCGGGCCGCATCAAGGATGGCGACCCCATCGCCATCGTCGCCGCCGCGCTGTACGAAGAAGCGTGGCTGCTCTGCTTTGACGAGTTCCACGTCACCGACATCGCCGATGCGATGATCCTCGGCCGGCTGTTCGAGAAGCTGTTCGACCTTGGCGTGGTGATCGTCGCCACCTCCAATGTCGCCCCGCACGATCTCTATGAAGGCGGCCTCAACCGCGCGCTGTTCCTGCCCTTCATCGCCATGATCGAAGAGCACATGGAAGTGGTGCGCATCGAATCGCCGACCGACTACCGCATGGAAAAACTCGGCGGCGTGCGCACTTGGTATGTGCCGGCCGCACACGAGACCATGGCGGAGGTCGACCGCGAGATGGACAAGGTCTGGCACCGCGTGGCGGGCGTCGACGGCGGCGCTCCCGCCAGCCTGGCCTCGGGTGGACGCACGCTCACCGTGCCGCGCGCAGGCGGCGGCGCGGCACGGTTTTCGTTCGACAATCTGTGCGGCGTGCCGCTCGGCGCGTCGGATTATCTGCGGCTGGCGCGCACCTATCACACCATCGTCATCGACCACATTCCCCGCCTCGACCAGGACCGGCGCAACGAGGCCAAGCGCTTCATCACGCTGATAGACGAATTCTACGAGAAAGGCGTGAAGGTCGTCGCCTCCGCCGAGGCCGAGCCCGAGCAGCTCTATCTCGGCACTGAGGGGGCGGAAGCCTTTGAGTGGGCGCGCACGGTCTCGCGCCTGCACGAGATGCGCTCGGAGGACTACATTGCTCGTCCGCACGGCCGTGGCGACTCGCAGGCGAGCGGCAACACCACCGGCCTGGTCGAAACCTGATACGCGAACGGCACTGAACCTCTGCGGGTTACGCCGCACATCCCTGCCCTGATCCGGACGCTCGCCCATGAGCCGCCGACCCAAGACATCCCACGAAACGGCGCACCACACCTGCGCCCTCACCGGCAATGTGGTTTCCGCACGCGACGGCCTGCGCCTCGATATGCTGCGGCCGGGCCTCGCCGACCACATTCGTGCGCTTCACCCCGACATCGCCCCTGACGCCTATATCTCCCGCAAGGCGCTGGCGAAGGAGCGCGCCGGCTATATCGCCGACACGCTGAAGGCGGAGCGCGGCGACCTCAGCCAGCTCGACCACGATGTCATCGCCAGCCTGGCCGCCAACGACATCTTGACCGAGAACATCGAGGAGGAGATCGAAAGCGGGCGCACCTTCGGCGAGCGCGCGGCCGACGCGATCGCCTCCTTCGGCGGCAGCTGGACCTTCATCATCTCGTTCATGGTGTTCATCATGATATGGATGGCGCTGAACGTCGCCGGGATGATGGGTGCCTTCGACCCTTACCCGTTCATTCTTCTCAATCTGGTGCTGTCCTGCATCGCCGCCCTTCAAGCGCCCGTCATCATGATGAGCCAGAAGCGTCAGGAGGAGAAAGACCGGCAACGCTCGGAGAATGATTACCGCATCAACCTCAAGGCCGAGCTGGAAATCCGCCATCTGCACGAGAAGATCGACCACATGCTCACCCGGCAATGGGAGCGGCTGGCGGAGATTCAGGCAATCCAGATTGAACTCATGGAAGATCTCGCCAGCCGGCGACATTAGACCCGCTGCCGACTCATCCCCGATAGGTATTTCGTATACCAGTTACTTGGTCCGAAAGTCTTAAGCCCTCGTATTTACCCCGATGCCCATCCTCGCTTGAACCACACGGCGATAAGGTCTATCGGAACCCGCGCGGCGTAGCGCCGCACCCTTCCCTCGGAAAGTCAGGAAATCTCATGGCTCGAGCAAAGATTGCACTGATCGGGGCCGGCCAGATCGGCGGTACTCTCGCCCTTCTTGCAGGCCTCAAGGAACTCGGCGACGTCGTCATGTTCGACGTGGCGGAAGGTATTCCGCAGGGCAAGAGCCTCGACATCGCAGAAGCGTCCCCGGTCCTCGGCTTCGACGCCACGCTCGTGGGCACCAATGGCTATGAGGCGATCGAGGGCGCGGATGTGGTGATCGTCACCGCCGGCGTGCCGCGCAAGCCGGGCATGAGCCGCTCCGACCTTCTCGACATCAATCTCAAGGTCATGCAGCAGGTCGGCGCCGGCATCGCCAAATTCGCGCCGGACGCCTTCGTCATCTGCGTCACCAACCCGCTCGACGCCATGGTATGGGCGCTTCAGAAGGCCTCTGGCCTTCCCACCCACAAGGTGGTCGGCATGGCCGGCGTGCTCGATTCCGCCCGCTTCCGCTATTTCCTCGCCGACGAGTTCAACGTGTCGGTGGAAGACGTCACCGCCTTCGTGCTTGGCGGCCATGGCGACGACATGGTGCCGCTGGTGCGCTATTCCGGCGTCGCCGGCATCCCGCTGCCGGACCTCGTCAAGATGGGCTGGACCAGCCAGGACAAGGTTGACGCCATCGTCGACCGCACCCGCAAGGGCGGCGGCGAGATCGTCAACCTGCTGAAGACCGGTTCGGCCTTCTACGCGCCCGCGGCCTCGGCGATCGAGATGGCGACCTCCTATCTGCGCGACAAGAAGCGTCTCCTGCCCTGCGCCGCCTATCTCACCGGCCAGTACGGGATCGATGACCTCTATCTCGGCGTCCCGGTCATCATCGGCGCCAACGGTGTGGAACGGGTCGTGGAGATCGAGCTCGACGCACACGAGCGCGCCATGCTCGACAAGTCGATCGCCTCGGTGAAGGAACTCGTCGCCGAATGCCAGAAGATCGCGCCCGGCCTCGGCGCGTGAGCTTTTCCAGCGGCCTGCGGCGGGGCGCGCAGCCCCGTCGCGAGGACGTGAACGGCGATTTCGCCGTTTCCAGGCGGCGGGAAGCCCCCGCCGCTGGCGCGTCAAGTGCCGGTGCCGTTATTGCTTGTGAATGATGGTCCGCGTTTTCGCATTCCCGTGCCGCATTCCTGCGGCATTCCCGAAGTGAATACGAGGGCTATATAGAGCCTACGACTTTCGCCCCGCCCTGCAGGGCGCCGCAGTCAGCCCCGGGCAACGCCCGCAGGCGATCTACGGCACGAAAGTACTGCCAACGGACCCGACCCGGTCCCCCCAGGAGCCGACGATGTCGCGCGCGGACGTGAACGAGACCTTCCTCAATACCTCCTTCCTCTACGGAGCCAATGCGGCCTGGATCGAGGACCTCTATGCCCGCTTCGAAGCCGACCCCAATTCGGTGGATGCCGAATGGCAGGCTTTCTTCGCCGGGCTGAAGGACGCTCCGGCCGATGTCGAGAAGAGCGCCCGCGGCGCCTCCTGGAAGAAGGAGGGGTGGCCGATCCACGCCAATGGCGAACTCGTCTCGGCGATGGACGGTCAGTGGATCGAGGTGGAGAAGGCGATCGGCCGCAAGGTCGAGGCCAAGGCGACCGAGAAGGCGCAGAAGGCCGGTGTCGAGTTGTCCTCTGCCGACGTGCAGCAGGCCACCCGCGACTCCGTCAAGGCGTTGATGATGATCCGCGCCTATCGCATGCGCGGTCATCTTCACGCCAAGCTCGACCCGCTGGGTCTTGAGCCCGTGCGCGCCGCGCCCGAGCTCGACCCCGTCTCCTACGGCTTCCGCGAGGCCGATCTCGACCGACCGATCTTCATCGACCACGTGCTGGGCATGGAATTCGCCACCGTCCGCCAGATGGTCGCCATTCTCCAGCGTACCTACTGCGCGACGCTCGGCGTCGAGTTCATGCACATCTCCTCTCCCGAGGAGAAGGCGTGGATCCAGGAGCGCATCGAGGGGCCGGACAAGGAAATCACCTTCACCCGCGAGGGCAAGCGCGCCATCCTCAACAAGCTGGTGGAAGCCGAGGGCTTCGAGAAGTTCCTCGATGTCCGCTACACCGGCACCAAGCGCTTCGGCCTTGACGGCGGCGAAAGCCTGATCCCGGCGCTGGAACAGATCATCAAGCGCGGCGGCAATCTCGGCGTGAAGGAGATCGTGCTGGGCATGGCCCATCGCGGCCGCCTCAACGTGCTGACGCAGGTGATGGGCAAGCCCCACCGCGCGCTGTTCCACGAGTTCAAGGGCGGCTCCTGGGCTCCGGACGAGGTGGAGGGTTCGGGCGACGTGAAGTATCACCTTGGCGCTTCGTCGGACCGCGAGTTCGACGGCAACCAGGTGCATCTGTCACTCACCGCCAACCCGTCGCATCTCGAAATCGTTGATCCCGTGGTGCTGGGCAAGGCACGCGCCAAGCAGGACCTGCTGCGCGACGCCGAGCGCACCCAGGTGATGCCGCTGCTGCTGCATGGCGACGCCGCCTTTGCCGGTCAGGGCGTGGTGGCCGAATGCCTCGGCCTGTCCGGGCTGAAGGGACACCGCACCGGCGGCTCAATCCACTTCATCATTAACAACCAGATCGGCTTCACCACCTATCCGCGCTTCTCGCGCTCCTCGCCCTACCCGTCGGATGTGGCGAAGACCATCGAGGCGCCGATTTTCCATGTGAATGGCGACGACCCCGAAGCTGTCACCTTTGCCGCGAAGATCGCCACCGAATTCCGCCAGCGCTTCCGCAAGCCGGTGGTGGTGGACATGTTCTGCTACCGCCGCTTCGGCCACAATGAAGGTGACGAGCCGGCCTTCACCCAGCCGCTGATGTATAAGCTCATCAAGCAGCACCCGAGCACGCTGGAACTCTATTCGCGCAAGCTGGAGGCCGAAGGCGTCATCGCGCCGGGCGAGATCGACGCCATGCGCGCGGAATGGCGCGCGAAGCTCGATATCGAATATGAAGCCGGCCAGGCCTATAAGCCGAACAAGGCGGACTGGCTCGACGGCCGCTGGGCCGGCCTCAAGGCCGCTGCCGCCGAGGACGACCCGCGCCGCGGCGTCACCGGCGTTGCCCTCGATGAACTGCGCATGATCGGTGACCGCATCACCACCGTGCCGGAAGGCTTCCACGTCCACCGCACCATCCAGCGCTTCCTCGATGCCCGCCGCAAGGCGATCCTCGACGACGGCGCCGGCATCGACTGGTCGACGGCGGAGGCGCTCGCCTTCACCTCGCTCCAGCTCGAAGGCCATCCGGTGCGCCTCTCCGGCCAGGATTGCGAACGCGGCACCTTTTCGCAGCGCCATTCGGTGCTGATCGACCAGGAAACCGAGGAGCGTCACACCCCGTTCAACCATGTGCGGGAGGGCCAGGCGCATTACGAGGTCATCAACTCGATGCTCTCGGAAGAGGCCGTGCTCGGCTTCGAATATGGCTACTCGCTGTCCGAGCCGAACGCGCTGACCATGTGGGAAGCCCAGTTCGGCGACTTCGCCAATGGCGCGCAGGTGATTTTCGACCAGTTCCTGTCGTCTGGCGAGCGCAAATGGCTGCGCATGTCCGGCCTCGTCTGCCTGCTGCCGCACGGCTATGAGGGCCAAGGGCCGGAGCATTCCTCCGCCCGCCTGGAGCGCTATCTGCAGATGTGCGCCGAGGACAATATGCAGGTCGCCAACCTGACGACGCCGGCGAATTATTTCCACGCCCTGCGCCGGCAGCTCAAGCGCGACTTCCGCAAGCCGCTGATCCTGATGACGCCGAAGAGCCTGCTGCGCCACAAGCGCGCCGTCTCGACGCTGGCCGAACTCGGGCCGCAGACCACCTTCCACCGCGTGCTGTGGGACGATGCCGACCGCAACTTCGCCGCCGGCCTGCCGGCGGAAGCGGTGAAGCTGAAGGCCGACAGCGAGATCCGCCGCGTCGTGCTGTGCTCGGGCAAGGTGTATTACGACCTCTATGAGGAGCGCGAGCGCCGCGGCATCGACGACATCTACCTGCTGCGCGTCGAACAGCTCTTCCCCTTCCCGCTCAAGACGCTGGCGCAGGAGATCGGCCGCTTCAAGCAGGCCGAGATCGTCTGGTGCCAGGAGGAGCCGAAGAACCAGGGCGCCTGGGCCTTCGTGCAGCCCTATCTGGAATGGGTGCTGGAACAGGCCGGCTCCGCCTCGTCGCGGCCGCGCTACACCGGACGCCCGGCCTCCGCCGCCACGGCGACGGGGCTGATGTCCAAGCATCTGGCGCAGCTCAAGGCGTTCCTGCAGGACGCTCTGGGCTGAACCGACCTACGACCCGCATTCGCAAGACCCGAGGGAGTGCCGGCCCCGTAGCCGGCAAACGGTGAGGAAGAACGAGCATGGCCACCGAGATCCGCGTTCCGACGTTGGGCGAATCGGTCACCGAGGCAACGATCGGCAAGTGGTTCAAGAAGGCCGGCGACACCGTCGCCGCCGACGAGCCGATCGTCGAGCTGGAGACCGACAAGGTCACGATCGAGGTGCCCGCCCCCTCGGCCGGCGTGCTCTCGGAGATCATCGCCAAGGACGGCGAGACCGTCGGCGTCGGCGCGCTGCTCGGCTCCATCGGCGAGGGCTCGGGCGCGGCCAAGGCAGCGCCCGCCAAGGCGGAAGCCCCCAAGGCCGAGGCCCCCAAGGTGGAAGCGCCCAAGGCTGAAGCTCCGGCCCCGGCTGCCGCGCCGGCCGGCGCCAACGGCCCGGCCGTCGCCAAGCTGGCGGCGGAGAGTGGGCTGAACCCCGCCATGCTCGCCGGCACCGGCAAGGATGCGCGCGTGACCAAGGGTGACATGCTCGCGGCTCTGGCCACTGCGCCGGCGCCTACCGCCGCCCGCGCCCCGGCCGCCCCGCGCGCGCCCTCCGCGCCGGATGACGCCGCACGCGAAGAGCGCGTGAAGATGACCAAGCTGCGCCAGACCATCGCCCGCCGTCTCAAGGACGCGCAGGACACGGCGGCGATGCTCACCACCTTCAACGATGTCGACATGTCGGCGGTGATGAGCCTTCGCGCCCAGTACAAGGACGTGTTCGAGAAGAAGCACGGCGTGAAGCTGGGCTTCATGGGCTTCTTCACCAAGGCGGTGATCCAGGCGTTGAAGGACGTGCCCGAGGTCAATGCCGAGATCGACGGCACCGATCTGGTCTATAAGAACTACTACCACATCGGCATCGCCGTCGGCACCGACAAGGGGCTGGTGGTTCCCGTGGTGCGCGACGCCGACCAGCTTTCCGTGGCCGGCATCGAGAAGGCCATTGCCGGCCTCGGCCGCAAGGCGCGCGACGGCAAGCTCGGCATCGAGGACATGCAGGGCGGCACGTTCACCATCACCAATGGCGGCATTTACGGCTCGCTGATGTCGACCCCGATCCTCAACGCTCCGCAGTCGGGCATTCTCGGCATGCATCGCATCGAAGAGCGCCCCGTGGTGGTGAAGGGCCAGATCGTCGCCCGCCCGATGATGTATCTGGCGCTGAGCTATGATCACCGCATCGTCGATGGCAAGGGCGCGGTGACCTTCCTCGTCCGCGTCAAGGAAGCCCTCGAAGACCCGACCCGCCTCGTGCTGGATCTGTGATCGGTCGTCGCCTTCTTCTTCCGAGCGGCCGGTCCGGTCCGGCCGCTCCCCTCAACGGGTAGCAACATGTCCTACGATCTTGTCGTCATCGGCACTGGCCCCGGCGGCTATGTGTGCGCCATTCGCGCCGCCCAGCTCGGGCTCAAGGTCGCGGTGGTGGAGAAGCGCGCCACCTTCGGCGGCACCTGCCTGAACATTGGCTGCATTCCCTCCAAGGCACTGCTGCACGCCTCGCACCGCTTCGAGGAGGCCGGGCACCATTTTGCCAAGATGGGCATCAAGGTCGGTACGCCGGAGCTCGACCACGCGGCGCTGCTCGGCTTCAAGGACCAGGCGGTGGAAGGCAACACCAAGGGCGTCGCCTTCCTGATGAAGAAGAACAAGATCGACACTTTCCACGGCACGGCCAGCATCCCGGCAGCGGGCAAGGTCGATGTGGCCCTGGCGGATGGCGGGCAGCAGACGCTGGAGACCAAGGCCATCGTCATCGCCACCGGCTCGGATGTGGCCAAGCTGCCCGGCATCACCATCGACGAGACCCGCATCGTGTCCTCCACCGGCGCCATCGCGCTGGAGAAAGTGCCGGGCAAGCTGCTTGTCGTCGGCGCCGGCGTCATCGGGCTGGAACTCGGCAGTGTGTGGCGGCGCCTCGGTGCTGAGGTCACCGTGGTCGAATATCTCGACCGCATCCTGCCCGGCATGGACAATGAGGTCGCCAAGTCGTTCCAGCGAATCCTCGAGAAGCAGGGCGTGGTGTTCAAGCTGGGCGCCAAGGTCACCGGCGTCGACAGCTCCGGGGACACGCTCAAGGTCGCGATCGCGCCCGCCGCCGGCGGCGATGAGCAGACCCTGGAAGCCGATGTGGTGCTCGTCGCCATCGGCCGCGTGCCCTATACGGAAGGCCTGGGGCTGGAGGCGCTCGGCGTCGAGAAGGACGGTCGGGGACGCGTGGTCACCGACCATTATTACCGCACCAATGTCCCCGGCATCTTCGCCATTGGCGACGCCATTGCCGGCCCGATGCTGGCGCACAAAGCCGAAGACGAGGGTGTGGCGCTGGCCGAGCTGCTCGCCGGGCAGGCCGGCCATGTGAATTACGATGTGATTCCGGCGGTGGTGTACACCTTCCCGGAAGTCGCTTCGGTCGGCAAGACCGAGGAAGAGCTGAAACAGGCCGGCATCGCCTATACCGTCGGCAAGTTCCCCTTCCTCGCCAATGGCCGCGCCAAGGCCAATGACGAGACGGACGGCTTCGTGAAGATCCTCGCCGACGCCACCACCGACCGCGTGCTGGGCGCGCATATCATCGGCTCGGAAGCCGGCGAGCTGATCCATGAATGCGCCGTGCTGATGGAGTTCGGCGGCTCGTCGGAAGACCTCGCCCGCACCTGCCACGCCCACCCCACCCGGTCCGAGGCGGTGAAGGAAGCGGCCATGGCGGTCGAAAAGCGCGCCATTCACATGTGAGGCGCGTGGCCACCCTGCCCCTCCATCCGCTGGAGTTCCGCATGGCCCGTGAGAAGCCCCCCGCCGCCCCGGAAGGGAAAGTCGTCCTTCTTTCCGGGGGCAACCCGCAGATCGCCAAGGCCGACGGCGACGCGCCGGTGCAGGCCTACATCGCCGCAATGCCGGGCTGGAAGCGCGCCTGCGGAGAGCGGATCGACGCGCTCGTGGTGCAGACCGTTCCCGGCGTGCGCAAGGCTGTGCGGTGGAACTCGCCGTTTTATGGCGTCGAAGGCGAGGGCTGGTTCCTCTCCTTCCATGTGCTCACCCGCTACGTAAAAGTCACGTTCTTCGCCGGCACCTCGCTGCTGCCCCTGCCGCCGGGCGCAACCGAACGCAGTAAGGACGCACGCTGGATCGACATTTACGAGGGCGATGCAGTCGATGAGGGGCAACTGGCCGATTGGATCCGCCAGGCAGCCGCCCTGCCGGGCTGGAAACCCTGAAGTGCTTCCCACACAAAAGCCGGCCCGGAAGTCGCCTTCCGGGCCGTTTTTGTCCAGGTGGAGAAGAGGTTGGGTCAGGAACCCTTCACCTCGGTCTGCGCCGGCTTGGCCGCATGCGCCGGGCAATCGGCGAAAGCGGCACCCGTCGCGGCCGTGATCAGGGCAAGCGCACACAGAGCGGTCACGAGACGCTTCATGGAATGTCTCCTCTGCTGTCGGGGTCCAATGGTCCGAAGTGTCACCCAGCTTCCCCAAGGTGAAAAGCCCCGTTCTGGTTTCCCGACACCACCCCGGGGTGATTTAACGGCCGCCTCACGCATCCGTGTAGGTCACGGCCTCGATCTTCCATCCATCGGGATCGAACAGGAAGGCGGCGAAATAGCCTTCGCCATAATGCGGCCGCAGGCCCGGCCCGCCGGCATCCCGTCCACCCGCCGCCAGCCCCGCGGCGTGGAAGGCTTCCACAGCGCGGCGGGTGGGCGCCATGAAGCAGAGGTGGAAGCCCGGCGGTGGGGTAATCAGGTCAGCGCGGTGCTGGATCCAGAACGGCGCCGCCCCGGGCGTGCCCTCCGGCGAGGGCAGTTCGCCTTCCGGCCCCCAGCAGGCGGATTCGCCCTCCGGGTCCTCATGCGACGACACCCGGACGAAGCCGAGCGGCGCCAGCACCGCATCATAAAAGCCGAGGGACCGCGCATAATCGCTGACCCCGATCGACATATGCTCGATCATTGGCTGGATTGGCGTCATGGGCCCCTCATTTGGCGGTGGCGCGGGGATGCGCCGCCTTCCACGCTGCCATCAGCGTCTCGGTATCGACGGCGGCATAAATCTGCGTCGTCGAAAGCGAGGCGTGGCCGAGAAGTTCCTGGATCGAGCGCAGGTCACCGCCGCGCCCCAGCAGATGCGTCGCGAAGGAATGGCGCAGCGCGTGCGGCGTGGCGCTGTCGGGCAGGCCGAGCGCACCGCGCATGCGCTCCACCGCCAATTGCACGATGCGTGGCGAGAGCGGCCCGCCCTTGGCGCCGCGAAACAGCGGCGCGGTCGGTTCAAGCTCATACGGGCAGGCGCGGGCATAGGCGTCGACCGCCTCGATCACCGGCCGCAGCACCGGCACCATACGCGTCTTGCCGCCCTTGCCGTGGACGACGATCTGGTCGCCGCGCCCCGGCTCCGGCATGTCGCGCCGCATCATTCCCAGCGCTTCCGAGATGCGAAGACCCGAGCCGTAGAGCAGCGCGATCACCGCCGCGTCGCGGGCGAGAATCCAGGGCTCACGCGCGTCTCCCGCCCGCGTGGCGGGGTCGGCCAGCGCGCGCGCGTCCGGTGGCGCGAGCGGGCGCGGCAGGGTGCGCGGCACACGCGGGCCTCGCACGGCGGTTAGCGCGCCGACCTTGCCGAGCCCTTCGCGTTCAAGATGGCGTGCAAAAGACCGGGCAGCGGCGAGAAAGCGCATCTGTGTGCGGGCCTCGATGCCTTCCGCACGCCGGGCGGCGATCACCGCGCGCACGTGGCGCGGCTCCAGCACGTCAAGGTCGCCGAGGGTCGGCGCATGTCCGATCTGTCGCGCCAGCAGGCCGAGAAAGGCCGCGACATCGCGGGCATAGGCCTCGCGGGTCTTGGGGGAGAGCCGACGCTCATGGCCGAGGCGCCCAAGCCAGCCTGTCAGCGCCTCCGCCACATCCGGCGCCGCTCCCGCCAGCAGAGCACGCTCGGCGCGCGCCGCCTTCTGTGCGTCCGTGCTTGCCATGCCGCCCTCCGTAAAGGCGGGCATTGTAGCGGCGACACTGTTAAAATTCGTCATCCCGGCTCTGCGCTCCGCTCCGGCCGGGATGAGGATGTGGCGACGCTTGCTGCCGCAATGCGCTAAGAAGACGCCATGCCGAGCCCCGACGTCGCCGATTCCCCATCTCTCTTTCCCGCGCCGGTGCGCGTGGTGGATGTGCTGCTGCCGCTTGCCCTCGGCGCCGCCTATTCCTACCGCGTGCCGGAGGGGATGGAGGTGGCGCCCGGCGACATCGTGGTGGTCCCGCTCGGAACGCGGAACATGCTGGGCTGCGTCTGGCCGAGCCCGGAAAAGGCCACGCCGGTCGACCCGGCCAAGCTCAAGCCGATCCAGCGCCGCTGCGAGGTGGAGCCGCTGAACGCGCGGATGATCGCGTTCATACAATGGATCGCCGACTACACCGTCACCCCGCCCGGCATGGTGCTGCGCCTCGCCCTCCGCCATGATGAAAGCGCTGGCATCGGCCGCGAGCGCGTCGGCGTGCGCCTGACCGATCACCGCCCCGCCCGGCGCACGGCGGCGCGCGAGAAAGTGGTGGCAGCGCTGACGGACGGCCTCGTGCGCGCGAAAAGCGAGGCGGCGAAAGAAGCCGGCGTCTCGCCCTCCGTGGTGGACGGGCTGATCGATGACGGCGTGCTCGAAACCGTCGTGCTGCCGCCCGAGCCCGCCGCCGAGGCGCCGGACCCGGACCACGCCGCCCCGGACCTGCTGCCGGCCCAGACGGAGGCCGCCGCGCGGCTGGTGGATTCGGTAAAATCCGGGAGTTTCCAGCCCTTCCTGATCGACGGCGTCACCGGATCAGGCAAGACCGAGACCTATTTCGAGGCGGTGGCGCAGGCGATCCGGCAGGGGCGGCAGACGCTGATCCTGATGCCGGAAATCGCCCTTACCCAGGCCTTTCTCGACCGCTTCGCCCGCCGCTTCGGCGTGCGGCCGGCGGAGTGGCATTCGGCCGTGTCGTCGAAGCGACGCGGGCGGGTGTTTCGCGGCGTGGCGTCCGGCGAGGTCGCCGTGGTGGCCGGTGCCCGCTCGGCGCTGTTTTTGCCTTTCCGCGATCTTGGCCTGATCCTGGTCGATGAAGAGCACGACAGCGCCTACAAGCAGGAGGATGGCGTCCACTACCATGCCCGCGACATGGCCGTGGTGCGGGCGCGGCTGGAAGGGGCCACCATCGCCCTCGTTTCCGCCACCCCCTCCATCGAAACGGAAGTGAATGCACGGCGCGGGCGCTACGCTAGGCTCGCTTTGCCGGAACGCTTTGCCGGCACAAAAGTGCCTCGACTGGAGCCGATCGACCTGCGCCGCGAGGGGCCACCACGCGGCCAGTGGATCGCGCCACGCCTGGCCCGAGAGATGCAGAGCACTATTGAGGCCGGCGGGCAGGCGCTGCTGTTCCTCAACCGGCGCGGCTATGCCCCGCTCACTCTGTGCCGCGCCTGCGGCCACCGCATCAAATGCCCCTCCTGCTCGTCCTGGCTGGTCGAGCACCGCTTCCGCCGCCGGCTGGAGTGTCACCAGTGCGGCTATGCGATGCCGGTGCCCAATGAATGCCCGCACTGCCACGAGCCCAACGCGCTCATTCCCTGCGGTCCCGGCGTCGAGCGGCTGCATGAGGAAGCGGCCAAGCTGTTCCCGGAAGCCCGGCTGCAGGTGCTTTCCAGCGATCTCGCCGGCGGGGTGGAGCGGCTGCGCGCGGAATTGAAGGCGATCGAGGATGGCGAGGTCGACATCATCATCGGCACCCAGCTGGTCGCCAAGGGTCACAACTTCCCTGGTCTCGCCATGGTCGGCGTGGTCGATGCCGATGTCGGCCTGGGGCACGGTGATCCCCGCGCGGCCGAGCGCACCTTCCAGCTGCTGCATCAGGTCGCCGGCCGCGCCGGTCGCCACGAGCTGGAAGGGCGGGCATTCCTGCAAACCTATATGCCCGAGCACCCCGTCATGCAGGCGCTCGTGGCCGGAGATCGCGATGCCTTCTACGATCGGGAAATCGCCATCCGCGAGGAGGCGCATCTGCCGCCCTTCGCCCGCTTTTGCGCGTTGATTGTCTCCGGTACGGACGCGCATGCGGCGCAGGCCCATGCACGCGCGCTCGCCGCCTGTTCGCCCTTCACCGACAAGGTGCGGGTGCTGGGGCCCGCCGAGGCGCCGCTAGCGCTGATTCGCGGTCGTCATCGCTACCGGCTGCTCGCCCGCTGCGAACGCGGCTTCGATCTCTCCGCCTATGTCCGCGCCTGGATAACTGGCGCCCCTCGTGCCACGGGCAGTTTGCGCGTGGATATCGACATCGATCCGCAGAGCTTCGTCTAGAGGCAGGCTGCCGCGCTGCGTCATGACTTTGCGGTATAATCCTGCTCTTGTGAATCGATGGTAGCCGCGCCGGCGCGAGGAGTGCAGCCTGATGATGAGCCTTCCCTTCTTCGGGTTCTGCGTCGCCCTCGGCTTCGCTGCCACCGGCCGACGGGCGCTGGCCGTCGCGGCCGGGCTGGTGTCGATCGGGGTGCTGCTGACGCTGTTCAAGCTGCACGCCACCTCTGCCCTCGACATCGTACTGTGAGGGTGCGGCTATGACCCCCGAGAAAGCCCCCGCCCTGACCCCGGACCTGTCGCGGCTGCTCAATGCGCTCGGCCTCATCGCCATTGGCGCGGTGCTGCTGGTCGCGTTCTACGACCAGTTTGTCGGCGGCGAATTTCCCTGCCCGCTCTGCATCCTGCAGCGCGCCGGCTTTGTCGGCGTCGGTGTGGGTCTGGCGCTGAATTTGAAGTTCGGCCCGCGCCCCAGCCATTATGCCCTCGCCATGCTGTCCGCCATCGCCGGCGATGTGGTGGCCGTGCGGCAGGTCTTACTCCACATCGTGCCGGGTTCCGGCACCTTCGGCGCCGCCTTTCTCGGCCTGCATTTCTATAGCTGGGCGGCGCTGCTGTTCGTGGTCATCGTCGCCGGATGTGCGCTTCTGCTTCTGTTCGACCGTCAGTTTGCGCCGGTGCCGCGCACCTACACGCTCAGCGGGCTGGCGCTTTTCGCCTTCGCGCTCATCGCCCTGCTGGCGCTGGGCAATGGCGTCTCCACCGTGTTCGAGTGCGGCGGCGGCCTTTGCCCGGACGATCCGGTCAGCTATCAGCTCCTTGAGGGCGAGGGGCCGTCGCCGGCGTTGGCGCCCTGAGCGGGCGGGCCATTGACGGCGCGATGCGCGCGGCCTAGCTTCGCCACCATGATGATCGCTTCGATCGAGACAGCGCGGTTTTGCGCGGGATGGCGAATTCGCCGCCCGGCCGACAGGTTCGGCCGGGTTTCCTGAACGCACGCCCTCCCGAATTCTCGTCATCATCGGACGTTCCCATGCCTGCCGCTCTGTGCCGCCACCGCCTCGTCGTCGAGGCGGACGCTCATCCCAACCTCATGCTTCGCCTGCTGGAGCCCTTCGCCATCCACGATGTCCAGCCCACCCGCATCCGTCTTGACGGGCCGGAAGATGGGCGGATCGACCCCGCTCGCCTCGGCACGCTGCGGGCGGAGATCGCCTTCGTCGCCGGGCCGGAACTCGCCGAGCGGCTGTGGGCGCGCATCGATGTGATGGTGCCGGTGCGCAGCTCCCACCTCGTCTCCAGCGCCTCCGGCGAGATCGCGGCCTAAGCCATGCTGGCCCAGCTCGGCGCCATCGCCCTCGTCGTGGCGCCGGTCTTCGGCCTCATCGGACTCGGCTTCATCGCTTCCGTCTCCGGCCATCTGCGCGAGCGCGCCGCCGAGGGCCTGTCCGAATATGTGTTCGGGCTGGCGGTGCCGGTGCTCATTTTCAAGACCCTGGCCGAGGCGCAGCTTCCGGCGGAGGGTCAGCCCTGGGGCTACTGGATCGCCTATTTCACCGGCGCCTTCACCGTCTTTGCCCTCGGCATGCTGGCGGCACGTCGGCTGTTCGGGCGGGGCCACCTCGAATCGGTGATCCAGGGCTTCACCTCTGGGCAGGCGAACACCGTATTCGTCGGCGTGCCGCTCATCCTCCAGGCTTTCGGGCCGGAGGGCGCCGTGCCACTTTTCCTGCTCATCGCCATCCATCTGCCGATCATGATGGTACTGGCCACCGTGCTGGCCGAAGGCGCGGCCGCCGGCCTTTCGCTGAAGACGATGCGCCAGCTTGGCCGCATGCTGGCGCTCAACCCAATCCTGCTCGGCATCTATGCCGGCGGCATCGCCAAGCTCACAGGCTATATGCCGGGCGGCGTGCTGAAGCAGACGCTCGATCTGCTCGCCGCCTCCGCCGTCCCCTGCGCGCTGGTCTCGCTCGGCCTCGCTCTCCACCGCTATCCCGTGCGGGGCGATGTCGGCCCGGCCGTGCTCATCACCGTGCTCAAGCTCGGTGTGCACCCGGCCATCGTCTATGCGCTGACCCGGCTGCTGCCGATGCCGCCGGTCTGGGCGGATGTGGCGGTCGTGTTCGCCGCCATGCCCTGCGGCATCAACGCCTATCTGCTGGCCCAGCGTTACGGAACCGGCGTCGCCGCCTCCGCCAGCGCGGTCTCGCTGTCGACGGCGGTGAGCCTGTTCACCGTGACGCTCTGGTTCCTGATCCTCGGGGTCAGCTGAGAGGCCCGCCCTCAGTCGAGCTTCATGCAGTTGGCGTAGAACGTGGTGGTCGCCGGCCAGTCGGAGAACACGCCGATCACGCCGATGTCGCGGGCCAGCACGTCGAGCAGCGCCAGCATGTCGCCATCGCGGTCAATCACCGGCTTGACCGACTGGTAGTAATAGCCGCCGCCGGTATTGAGCGGGCCGGAGCGCTCCAGCGACCAGCTGATGAGGCCGAGCCCGGCCTTCTTCGCCTCTTCAGCGTAGACGGAAGGCACGATCCGGCCGTCCTTGTGGGTCACCAGCATCCACAGCGGCGGGGCGAGAATCTTCACGCCCTTATCCGCCAGTTCCTGCATGGAGGGCTGCCAGGTCTCGGGCTTCATATTGTCGAAACCCTTGCTCTCCTCGTCACGCCCGTCAAGATAGACCGCCTGCGCGCCGAAGGCGGGCTCGGCCTTCAGCCAATAGAGCACGTCGTCGAGGCGGAAGGACTGGGCGTAGACATAGCTCGGGTCGACACCGGCCGCCTTGTAGTCGTCGATCATCTGCTGGGCGTAGTGCTCCTGGCTGTAGTCGCCCTCGAACGGCATGGCGACTTCAGGCGTCTTCAGTTCGGGACTGAACTTGAGACCCAGCGACTTCACTAGATCGATAGATTCCTTGTGCGACACCAGCGTCGCCCGGTTCACATACAGATCGGTGCGCCAGCTCGGCGTGCCGTCCATATATTCCTGAGGCGTCACGCCGCGCGGATTGAAGCCGTCCATCTTCGGCCGCAGCGATTTGAACTCGGCCAGCGTCAGGTCGCTGGTGCAGCATTTGGCGCTTGCCTTGCGCCCCGTCGCGGGGTCGGCGGGCTGGAAGCCTTCCGAGCATTTGGCCGCGAGTTCCGGCCGTGCAAGGATGTCCGTTGTGGTGTGCAGGTCGCACTGGGCATGGCGGCACACCAGTTCGCGGTCCTTGGTGAACGCGACATCGCATTCGATGACGCCGGCGCCCATTCGCGCGGCGGCGAGGTAACCCTCGCGCGTGTGCTCGGGGAACTGCAACGGCGCGCCGCGATGGGAGATGGAGAAGTTCTTCGCCGTGAACGGGCCCTTGCACTGCGCCAGTTGGTCCTTCAGCGCCCCGTCCTTCATCTCGCCGACGAGATAAAACGGACGCGGGCCGATCTCGATGTCGGTGATCGCGGCGCTTGCGTTCTCGGCCGCCGCCGGCGCGGCGAGCGCGAGCGCGAACAGCACCGGGACAAGCGGTCGGGTGGCAGGGCACAGAGTTGCGCGCAGGGCGTGGAAGAAGGTCACGGAGCTCTCCTGTCGGCTCGGGCGATGCGCGTTGCTATCCCGCGGCGGTGACAGGGGTTTGACGCGGCGTCAGCCGGCCACCTCCTCCCGGGGCGGCTGCGGCCAGCGTGCCAGCGCCTCATACCCGGCCGGGGTGAGGGCATAGACGCCGCGTTCAGCGCGGGCGAACCAGCCATAGACATTGGAAAGCAGGATCTTCCCGGCATCCGGCGCGTGCGGGCGCAAATCGCGCGGGCGCGCCGGGCCCGCCGCGAGCGCCGCCGCGCAGGCCAGCGCCTGCTGGCGATAGGCGGTCATCACCGGCACGCGCGAACCGCCGCCCACCGCCGGGTCGCCCTGCCGCCGCCTGTGCTCGGCGACCAGACGCGAGCGGCGGCGCGGGTCCTTGCGCGGCATCGGCGCATCGGGGGCGACGAGGATCGTCACCTCGCCATCGGGCGCCACGGCGAGCATGCCGAAGCCGAGCCGGCGGCAGAGATTGCGGAAGCGTGCATCGCTCTCGCGACCCTTGCCGCGCGCGGAGGCCCGCGCCGCTAGCCACACTTCGTCGCCTGCGCCGGCGCGGTCGACCGCCTGAAGGACCAGCTCCAGATTGAAACTGAGCTTCAGTTCGCCGATCACCACTACCGGCGTCTCGTCCTCGGACAGCGCCACCAGATCGCAGCCGCCGATCTCCCCCTTCACGGTGAAGCCGCGCTGTTCGAGAAAGCGCTTGATCGGCAGATAGAGCGAGGTCTCCATGATGGCCTCCGCGCCCGGCGTCAGAAGCGGCGCGGCGGACGGACCGCCACGGGTGGCGCACGCTTGGCCGGCTTCTCCGCCAGCCAGATGACATGGCGCGCACCGCTCTTGCCATGGGCGCGCACCCGCGCCTCCTCCACCGCAAAGCCCGCCCGGCGCAGGCGCGCGGTGAATCCGCTGTCCGGCGCCGAGGACCACACCGCGAGCATCCCGCCCGGCCGCAGTGCCGCCCAGGTCGCGCCGAGCCCGGCCGGGCTGTACAGCCCGTCATTCGCCGCCCGCGTCAGCCCGCCCGGCCCATTATCGACATCGAGCAGGATACCGTCATAGCGCGCGCGCCCCTCCCCGATGAGCTGGGCCACGTCGCCCTCCGCCAAGGTGACGCGGGGGTCGGTCAGGCTGTCGCCGAAAAGCGCCGCCATCGGCCCGCGCGCCCAGTCGATCACCGCCGGCACCAGTTCCGCCACGATGACCTCGGCGTCAGGGCCCACCTCCCCCAGCGCGGCACGCAGGGTGAAGCCCATGCCGAGCCCGCCGATCAGCAGCGACAACCCCGGACGCGCCCCGAGGCGACCGCAGACAAGTGTGGCCAGCGCCTGCTCCGAGCCGCTGAGGCGGCTGTTCATCAGCTCGGTGGCGCCGGCCATGATGGAGAATTCATCGCCCCGCCGCTTGAGGCGCAGCTCGCCGCCATCGGGCACTTGGGCGGTTGCGAGCACGGTCCAGGGAATCATCGGTCATCTCGGCGGAGGGCGTCCCCCCTCGGTAGCCCCGATCCGGGCCACCGGGCAAGGACGCCCGTGCGCCGCGCGCCCGCGCTGGTCAGATCAGCGGCGGGATGGACGGGTTGATCGGCACCTCGAACACGGTCGGCCCGGTGGCGTTGAACGCCGCCGCCACCCGCTCCTTCAGCAGTCTGAGATCGCTGATCCGCTCGGCGGCGCAGCCGAAGCCCTTGGCGAGGCTGACGAGATCGAGACCGGGAATGTCCAGCCCCGGCACCCCGGGCGTCTCCTCCAGCACGGCGAAGGATTTAAGAATGCCATACTCGCCGTTGCGCAGCGCGATGACGACCAGCGGCACCTGCTCGCGCGCCGCCGTCCACAGCCCCTGCAGCGAATATTGAAACGAGCCGTCGCCGATGATCAGCATCACCGGGCGGTTGCGGCCGGTGTCGCGCTCGCCCAGCGCGATGCCGACGGAGGCCGGCAGGTTCCAGCCGAGCCCGCCGCTGGCGAAGGTGAAGAAGGTCGCCGGCTCGGTGATCGGCCAATGCGTGTGCAGATCGGCGAGGTTGGAAGGTGATTCCTCCACCAGCACAGTGTGCGGCAGCCGCACCTGCGCCAGCGCGGCGAACACCTCGGCGGCGGTCGGCACCTCATCCGTGGTCGCCGGCGCGTCCGATGCTGGATGCGGCGCCATGCGGTGCGGCTGCTTTTCGCGGGCGGCGCCCGTGCCTGCCCGGCGCGTCACCAGCCCGGCCAGCGCCCGTGTCGCGAGAACGGGATCGCCCACCAGGCTGTCGCCCACAGGCGCGCGCGCTGTTTCCGCTGGGTCATCGCTGACATGCAGCAGGCGCAGCCCCTCCGGCAGGTAGTCGCCCGCGACATAGGGATAATAGCGGAACACCGGCGCGCCGATGACGATGGCGACATCGTGCCCCTTCAGCTTCTCGCTGAGCGGGCCGATGGCGAAGGGCAGCCCGCCGGCATAGAGCGGGTGATCTTCCGGGAAGGGGCAGCGTTCGCTTGCCGGCGCCGCGAACACGGTGGCGTCGAGCGCCTCCGCCAGGGCGATGGCGTCCGCCCAGCCTGCGCCACGATCGATGGCGGCGCCGAAGATCAGCGCCGGATGCTCGGCGCCGGAGAGGAGTTCGGCAAACGCCGCCAGCCGGTCCGGATCGGGCGCGATGCGATGGCTCACCGTGCGCACCACCGCGCGGCCTTCCAGCGGCTTATCCCAATCGTCCAGCGGCAGGGAAAGGAACACCGGCCCGGCCGGCGCCTGCATCGCAGTCGCATAGGCGCGCATGAAGGCGGCGGGCACGTCCTCCGGCCGCGCCGGCTCATAGCTCCATTTCACCCAGGGACGCGGCAGCTGCGTGGCGTCGACATTGGTTAGCCACGGCTCCATCAGCAGCATTTCGCGCGTCTGCTGGCCAGCGGTGACGATAAGCGGCGTCTTGTTGAGGGCGGCAGTGATGAGGTTGCCCATCGCATTGCCCAGCCCCGCCGCGGTGTGGACATTGACGATGGCGGGCTTGCCGGTGGCCTGCGCATAGCCATCGGCGATGGCGATGGCGGACGCCTCCTGCAAGGCGAGGTGATAGGTGAAATCGGCCGGAAACTCCTTGAGGAAGGTCTCTTCCGTCGAGCCGGGATTACCGAAAAAGGTTGTCAGTCCAAGATCACGCAGCAGATCATACGTGACCGAACGCACGGTCGAGCCCGCCATATCGTCCTCACCCCCGGCCCCCGCAGGCCGCGCAGCTTGCCCCGCGCGATCACCATGTCGCGGCGCCGGGCGGACAAACTTTCCCGATTACTCAGGGGAACTCAACCCTATCATTTGCGCACGAGTGACGACTCCGCGCTTTCGCCCACGCGTTGCGGCTCCAGCGCGTGGCGGCGCACCTCGTCGGGCGTCACACCCTCGGCACGCAGGGCGGCCAGACTCCGCGAGCCGATGGATTTGGAGAGCTTGCGCCCTTCCGCATCCAGCAGCAGCGCATGATGAGTGTAGAGCGGCGCCGGCAGGCTCAGCAGCACCTGCAGCAGCCGATGCACCGAGGTCGCCGCCTTCAGGTCAGCTCCGCGCACCACATGTGTCACGCCCTGCAGCGCATCGTCCACCACTACGGCCAGGTGATAGGAGGTAGGCACCTCCTTGCGGGCGAGGATGATGTCGCCCCAGGCGAGCGGATCGGCGGCGATGTCCCTCACCGTCCCCGCAGCATCCACCTCTTGCCAGCCGAGGGCGCCCGCCCTCTCCACCGCTAGCGCGTGAGCCCGGTCCATATCGAGCCGGAGCGCGTAGGGCTCCCCCGCGGCCACGCGCCGGGTGCGCTCCGCCGGGCTCAGCGCCGCGCGGGGGAACGGAAACAGCGGCGCCCCGTCCGGGTCGCTCGGCCAGCCCGACCGTTCCGCAACAGCGCGGCGGATATCGCCACGGGTCTCGAAGCTGGGATAGATCAGATCCAGCGCTTCCAGCCGGGCCAGTGCAGACCGATAGTCGGCAAAATGCTGGGATTGCCGGCGCACCGGCCGCTCCCAGTCTAGCCCGAGCCAGGCGAGGTCTTCATAAATGCCGGCCTCGAATTCCGGCCGGCAGCGGGTGGCGTCGATATCCTCGATCCGCAGCAGCAGCCGGGCCCCGCTGGCCCACGCCAGCGCGTCATTGATCAGCGCGGAGCGCGCATGGCCGAGATGCAATTGCCCGTTCGGGCTTGGTGCGAAGCGGAAGACGGGACGGGACACGGTGTCAGCGGACCGCCACCACCGCGACGCCCGCACCCACCATCACGCCCCCGGCGGTGCGGTTGACGCGGCGCACCACCTTGGGCGTGCGCAACAGCCGGCGCGCGCGGCCGGCCAGCAGCACATGGCCGCCAACCACCACGAGTTCGACGGCCAGGATGACAACGGACAGGCTGGCGAGTTGGCCGAGCGTCAGGGAAGGCCCCACCACATTCGGCAGCAGCGCGACATAGAACAACGGCATCTTCGGGTTGCCGAGATTGAGCGCGACGCCGGTGGCAAAGTCCGGCAGCAGCCCGCGCCGCGCCGCCATGGGCGCTAAGTCGGGCACCACCGGCGGGGCGGTCCATAGCCGCACGCCCATCCACACCAGCCAGACGGCACCGGCATAGCGCAGCGCCGTCATCAGCCAGCCCATCTCCTGCGCCAGCAGAGAGAGGCCGCAGGCGGCAAGGCCGAGAAAGATGAGCACCCCAGCGACCGTGCCGGCGCCATAGGCAAGCCCGGACGGCGCGCCATGCGCGAGCGTGCGCGCGACAATGGTCATGTTGTCGGGGCCGGGACTGGCGGCGAAGACGAAGAAGGCCGCCGCGAAGGCGAGCAGCGTCGAGGCATCCATGGGTTCCTCCCCCGGCGCGCCGACGCGCCCCGGAGGCTCAGGATAGTGGCTTCGCCCGTTGGCGTTAAGCTCAGAACTGCCGCGCCACCATCATCTTCTTGATTTCGGCGATAGCCTTGGCCGGGTTCAGCCCCTTCGGGCAGGCCTTGGCGCAGTTCATGATGGTGTGGCAGCGGTAGAGCCGGAACGGGTCTTCCAGGTCGTCCAGCCGGTCGCCGGTGGCTTCGTCGCGACTGTCGATCAGCCAGCGATAGGCCTGCAGCAGCGCGGCGGGGCCGAGATAGCGGTCGCCATTCCACCAATAGCTCGGGCAGGAAGTGGAGCAGCAGGCGCAGAGAATGCACTCATACAGCCCGTCCAGCTTCTCGCGGTCGCCGCGCCCCTGGCGCCATTCCTTTTCCGGCGCCGGGGTCTCGGTGTGCAGCCAGGGCTCGACCGAGGCGTGCTGCGCGTAGAACTGTGTGAGGTCCGGAACCAGATCCTTCACCACAGGCATGTGCGGAAGCGGGTAGATCTTCACCGCCGAGGCGTCCACGTCGTCCATGCTCTTCAGGCAGGCGAGCGTGTTGGTGCCGTCGATGTTCATCGAGCAGGAGCCGCAAATACCCTCGCGGCAGGAGCGGCGGAAGGTGAGGGTCGGGTCGACCTTGTTCTTGATCCAGATCAGCCCGTCGAGCACCATCGGCCCGCAATCGTCGCGGTCGACATAATAGGTGTCGACGCTTGGATTCTTCCCGTCATCCGGGTTCCAGCGGTAGATCTTGTACTCGGTCAGCCGGTTGGCGCCGGGCGGCTTCGGCCACACCTTGCCTTCGACAAGCTGCGAGTTCTTTGGAAGCGTGAGCTGGACCATGGCGAGCGATCGTTCTCCGGCTCAATACACCCGCTTGCGCGGCTCGATGTACTGGATGTCGTTCGACAGCGTGTAGGTGTGTACCGGCCGATCATCGAGGCGCACGGACTGCGTCTCGAAATCCAGGAAGGCCAGCGTGTGCTTCATCCAATGGGCGTCGTCGCGCTCGGGATAGTCCTCGCGCGCATGGGCGCCGCGGCTCTCGGTGCGGGCGGCGGCGCTTTCCATGGTCACGCTCGCCTGCGCGATCAAATTGTCATATTCCAGCGTCTCGATGAGATCGGAATTCCAGATCAGCGAGCGGTCGGTGACGCGAATGTCGCTGGAGCCGGCGAACACGCCCGCGATCAGCTTGCGCCCTTCCTCCAGCACCTCGCCGGTGCGGTAGACCGCGCAATTATTCTGCATCACCTTCTGCATCGACAGACGCAGTTCGGCGGTCGGCGTGCCGCCCTGGGCGTTGCGGAAATGGTCGAGGCGCGCCAGAGCGAGGTCGGCGGAACCGGAAGGCAGCTCGCGCTGCTTGTCGCCCGGCGTCAGCAGTTCGGCGCAGCGCAGCGCCGCCGCGCGGCCGAAGACCACGAGATCGGTCAGCGAGTTGGAGCCGAGCCGGTTGGCACCGTGGATGGAGACGCAGGCACATTCGCCCACCGCCATCAGGCCGGGCACCACATGGTCCGGGTTGCCGTCCTTCTTGGTCACCACCTCGCCGTGGAAGTTCGTGGGAATGCCGCCCATGTTGTAATGCACGGTCGGCAGCACCGGGATCGGCTCCTTGGTCACGTCGACGCCGGCGAAGATCTTCGCGCTCTCGGAAATGCCCGGCAGGCGCTCATGCAGGATCGCCGGGTCGAGATGGTCGAGGTGCAGGTAGATGTGGTCCTTGTTCTTGCCGACGCCGCGGCCCTCGCGGATTTCCATCGTCATGGAACGGGAGACCACGTCGCGCGAGGCGAGGTCCTTGGCCGAGGGAGCGTAGCGCTCCATGAAGCGCTCGCCCTCGGCATTGGTGAGGTAGCCGCCCTCGCCGCGCGCGCCCTCGGTGATGAGGCAACCCGAGCCGTAAATGCCGGTCGGGTGGAACTGAACGAACTCCATGTCCTGCAGCGGCAGGCCCGCGCGCAGCACCATGGCATTGCCGTCGCCGGTGCAGGTATGGGCGGAGGTCGCGGAAAAATAGGCGCGGCCATAGCCGCCGGTAGCGAGGATCACCGTCTGGGCGCGGAAGCGGTGGATCGTGCCGTCGTCCATCTTCAGCGCGATGAGGCCGCGGCAGCGCCCATCCTCGTCCATGATCAGGTCGAGGGCGAAATACTCAATGAAGAACTCGGCCGAGTGCTTCAGCGCCGCGCCGTACAGCGTGTGCAGGATGGCGTGGCCGGTGCGGTCGGCAGCGGCGCAGGTGCGCTGCGCCGGGCTCTTGCCATAATCCACCGTCATGCCGCCGAAGGGGCGCTGGTAGATGCGGCCTTCCTCGGTACGTGAGAACGGCACGCCCCAATGCTCCAGCTCGTAGACGGCGGCGGGGGCATGGCGCACGAGATACTCAATGGCGTCCTGGTCGCCCAGCCAGTCCGACCCCTTCACGGTGTCGTACATGTGATAGCGCCAGTCGTCGGTGCCCATATTGCCGAGCGAGGCCGCGATGCCGCCCTGCGCCGCCACCGTGTGCGAGCGCGTCGGGAACACCTTGGTGACGCAGGCGGTGCGCAGCCCCGCCTCGGAACAGCCGACGACGGCGCGCAGCCCCGCGCCGCCAGCGCCCACCACCACCACGTCATAGGTATGATCGGTGATGGGATAAGCCGCACCGAGCGGCGACGCCCCGTTGGCGGCGCCATTGGCGGAAGAGGTCCCGGCCATGGTCTCAGCCTCCGAAACTGATCTTGAGGACGGCAAACGCACCGGCGCTGCCGACCGCGATGGTGAAGAAGGTGTTGGCGATCAGCGCGAGCACCTTCAGCCCCTCCGTGTGGACATAATCCTCGATCACCACCTGCATGCCGATGCGCATGTGGAAGCAGATCGAGAACAGCAGTAGCAGCAGCACGATGGCGACCAGCGGATGGCCGATGATGGCCACTACCTGCGCCTGCTCCTGCCCCGCTGCCGCTACTACGATGGGCAGGGCGATCAGGATCAGCAGAAGATTGCCGATCGCGGTGAGACGCTGCAGCCAGAAATGACCGGTACCGGAGCGCGCCGAGCCGAGGCCGGCGACCCGCCGGCGCGGCGTGCGCATGGAGGAACCCGGGGAAACGCTCATGATCAGCCCTTCACCAGCCAGATGACCACCCACAGGATGACGGTCAGCACGACCGAGCCGCCGATGGTGAGCTTGGCGAACAATTCGCGCGGCCCGGGGCCGAAGCCCGCGCCCGTGTCCCAGACAAAGTGACGAATGCCACCCAGCGCGTGATGGATCAGCGCCCAGCTGTAACCCACCAGCACCAGAAGCCCCAGCCAGCTGCCGTAAAGCCCGTTCACGGTGCTGAAGGCCTGGCCGGAACTGGCGGCGGCCAGCAGCCAGATCACCAGCAGTGCCGTACCGAAATACAGCGCAACGCCGGTGATGCGATGCACGATGGACATCATCATCGTCAGCATCGGGCGGTAAATTTGCAGATGTGGGGAAAGGGGCCGCTCGGCCGCTCCTGCCATGTCGGTGTCCCAGATCACTCAGGAAGATGAAGTGTGCGTAGCGGAAACGATTGCAGTTCGCAATCATTCCAAAGGCAAATCCTATCGTTCGTCCGCGCGCCCTCTTTCAGGTTGCGCTGCAGCGCGCGCACCCTAGCGCAACCGCGCCGGCTCGCGCACCCCCTTTTCGCCAACGCGGTGGGTGGAGGAAAGCTCCACGAAAGCTGCCGCTGACGGGCTGTTAACCATCTTTGCCTTTTAATTGACGGAAATCCGCCGTCTCTAGGGGTCCTGCGGAACCCGCCCATCCGAGGTCGCGCCGTCCATGCTTTTTGCGAAACCCAGATGCCTGCTGGGCGCAGCCCTGGCGATGTTTCTCGCCCTTGGCGGGTTCGCTGCCTCCCCGGCCGAGGCCCAGGCGGAGGACGCGCCGACGGATTCGGTGCGCAGTCTGGTCTCTGGCGGCCTCTCCCGCGAATTCATCCTACACCGCCCGGCGAACGCCGATCCCGGCCCGCTGCCGCTGGTGATCGCGCTGCACGGCGCGCTGCAGCCGGCCGGAATGATGCAGCGCTACCTCGATCTCGACGCCATCGCCGACCGCGAGGGCTTCATTGTCGCCTACCCCAAGGGCATGAACCTCCTCTGGAACGACGGCCGCAGTTCGATCGCCGGCTTTATCCCGCTGCTGCACAAGCGCGACGATGGCCGCTTCGTGCTCGACGTGCTGGACACGTTGGTTGCAGAAGGCATCGCCGATCCCTCCCGCGCCTATCTCATGGGCTTCTCAAATGGCGGCTTCCTCACCGCCTATGTCGCCTGCAACTATGCCGACCGCTTCCAGGCCTATGCGACGATGATGATGACGGTGCCGGTCGGCTACACCGAAAGCTGCCGGCCGTCGAAGCCGGTGCCGATCCTGCTGATGAACGGCACTTATGATCCCATCGTGCCGATGTTCGGTCGCCCCACCCCCGGCGCCCGGCTGATGTCGGCGGACGCCACCGCCGCCCTGTTCGCCCGGCTCGGCGGCTGCGCCGCGCCGGACATTTCCAGCGCCCCGCAGGCCCGCATCACCCGCTGGAACAATTGCGCCCCCGGCGCCGCCGTCGCCTATTACGAGATTGCCGGTGGCCACCAGCCGCCCGCGCAGTCGACCGATGCGGCGGATGCGCTCGCCTCCGTGCTGCTCGGGCCGCGGCGCAGCGGGCTCGACGCGCCGGAAGAGATCTGGAGCTTCTTCAAGCGTTTCGGCGGCACCCCGGCGGCTGAAATCGCGACAGCCGCGCCCGCCGCCGCAGCGCCTGTGGCCGCCACCTCCAACACCCGCGCCGCAGCGCCCGCGCGCACGGCGACCCCTGCCCGGCCGATCCTGCGTGAGCCGACGACGCTCGCCAACGCCTGGCAGGGCATCGTGCCGGAAGCCGATACGCGTGACGCCGGCACGTCCGCACCCACCGCCTTTGCCGCAGCGGAGGCCACGCCCGCGCTCCACAGGCCGCTTGCGCCCGGCGCACCGCTGCCCTTGCAGGCGGGTTTCGGACAGGATGGGTTCGTTCAGGCCGGCGCGGGGCAGGCAGTTCCACCGGCCACCGCGACCCGCCTGGCGCAGGTGCCTCTGCCGCCGCCCTCCCCGCTGCGCGCCCGGGCTGCCAGCGCCCAGTAGCGCCCCCGCCATCCTTTTGCCGCGAGGCCCCGCTTTACATCGGGACTTCGCCGCTCGGCGTCTGCGTCGAATCGATGACGGGCCGGGTTGACGGGCGCGATCATGGGCGGCATCGTCCCTCCATCTGTCGCGAGGGTATCTTAAAACCTCTCGCCGTGTCCTTGCGCAAGCGACCGCTTGCCGGGCCGGATCACAAAGCCAGCGCCCAGCGGGGTGCCGGGCCGACTGCACGAGCGCCGCCGGGCGCCGTTGGAAACATGCGAGCGCACCCCGGTCCTCGACCGCGCGGCGCGCCACGAGGGAAGGCGGGGAAGCCTGTTGGAGACGAGGCGCGGACTGGCAGGCGCGAGGCGTTCGAACCTCGCGGCGTTCGATCTCGGCGACGAGCCCCCGCTCGGCGTCGATGGCGATGCCGAAGAGCCGATCAACCGCCGCCGCATCTCCATCCGCTGGCTGATGGCGACGCTGCTCACCGGCATTTGCGGTGCGGCGCTGATGGGCGGCGCGGTCTATGCCGCGCTCGACGGCGAATACCGCTTCGCCCAGTCGCCGGAGACGGTGCGCTCGGCGCTGCGCGGCACGCTGGCGGCGGGCGAGCGCCCCTCCAACGTCGCCCGCAAGGGTGACCGCATGTCCATCCTCTCCGAAAGCTTCAGCGCCAAGCAGACTCTGCGCCTGTCCACCACCGTCAAGGACGGCGACCGCGAGGTCATCAAGGTGCGCGCCGTCACCAAGGTGGCGACCAACCTGGCGCAGAGTGTCACCTCCGCCTCGGTCGACGTGCCGCGCTTCAACCCGGCCAAGCTGATCGCCGAATCGACCAATGACGACGCCGATGCGGTGCAGGCCGAACCCACCGGCGACCTCACCATCGTTCTGCGCGACATCGCCGCGCTTCCGCCCAGCACACGCTTCGCCGCCGAGCTGCCGATGGAAGATGTGCTGATGAAGGTGCGCGAGACCGCCGAATTCAGCGTGCCCACTGCCGACGCTCGCGCACCGGCCTTCCCGAGCGTCGGCATGATGGCCTATGCGCCGTCTGGCGCCGCCGATCCGTTGAACGCGCTGCATCAGCCCGAGAACATGTCGGCGGTCGACAAGTCCGCCGAGGATGCCTCCGGCGGCAATGACTGGTCCGAGCGCACCGTCGTGGCGAAGGCGGGCGACACCGTCGCCTCTATCCTCATTGACCTCGGCGTGCCGGATGTCGCCGCCAATGGCGCGGCGCGCGCCTTCGGCACACGCGAACTCTCGGGCAAGCTGGCGCCGGGCCTGCGGCTCAAGGTGCTGCTCGACAATGCCACCGAGGGGGCGATGCCGCTGCGCGTGGCGGTGTTCGGCGAGAGCGGCCATCAGGGTACGGTGGCGCTGTCCGACAGCGGTACCTTCCTCCCCGTTCAGGAGGCGAGCGACACCCAGCTCGCCGATCTCGGCCCGGACGATGGCGACGAGGACAGCGGCGGCGGGCGCATCACCCTTTACGACAGCATCTGGGAGACCGCGCTGCGCCACGAGGTGCCGCGCCCGGTGATCGAGAGCATGATCCGCGTCTATTCCTTCGACGTGGATTTCCAGCGCCGCGTGCGCGCCGGCGATTCGCTCGAAGTGCTCTATGAGCCTGACGAGGCGGGCGGCGCCGGCGGCGTGCTTTATGCGGGTCTCACCGTCGGCGGCGAGGAACGGCGCTATTACCGCTACCAGACCCCCGATGACGGGCTGCTCGATTTCTATGACGACGCAGGCAAGAGCGCGAAGAAGTTCCTGGTGCGCAAGCCGCTCTCCGGCGGTCAGCTGCGCTCGGGCTTCGGCATGCGCCGCCATCCGATTCTGGGCTATAGCCGCCTGCATTCGGGCGTCGATTGGTCCGACCGCACCGGCACGCCGATCTACGCCGCCGGCAATGGCGTAATCAAGAAGGCGGCCTGGACCTCCGGCTATGGCCGCCGCATCGAGATCCAGCACGCCAATGGCTATGTCACCACCTATTCGCACCAGTCCGGCTTCGCCAAGGGCATCCGCGAAGGGGTGCGGGTGCGTCAGGGCCAGCTCATCGGCTATATCGGCTCCACCGGCCTCTCCACCGGCGCGCACCTGCATTACGAAGTGCTGGTGAACGGCCGCTTCGTCGATCCGATGCGCATCCGCCTGCCGCGCGGACGGGCGCTGGACGGGCGCATTCTCGCCAGCTTCGAGAAAGAGCGTGCCAATATCGACACGCTGCTCAACCACAGCAGTGCGCCGCGCGTGGCTTCCAGCAATGCCGGCGACGCCGAGACCAATTGATGCTCGATGGTCCCCGCCTTTCGCCCCGCTCCGGCGGCCCCGCCACCTCGCTGGTCGTGCTGCTGCACGGTTATGGCGCCGACGGGCGTGACCTGATCGACCTCGGCGACTATTGGGCGCCGCTGCTCCCCAACACCGCCTTCGTCTCGCCCCATGCCCCGGAACCGCTGGCCATCGCCCCGGTCGGCCGGCAATGGTTCGGCTACACCGAACGCAATGACCGCGAGCGGTGGGCTGGGGTGCAGAGCGCACAGAGGGCGCTCGACAGCTTTCTCGACGCCGAGCTGGCGCGGCTGAACCTGCCCGGCTCGCGCCTCGCGCTGGTCGGCTTCAGCCAGGGCACGATGATGGCCCTGCATGTGGGCCTGCGCCGCAAGGTCGCGCCCGCCGGCATTGTCGGCTTCTCCGGCATCCATGTCCTGCCGCCCAAGGGCGCGACGGCGGCCTTCACGGAGGAGATCACCGCCCGCCCGCCGGTGCTGCTGATCCATGGCGACCTCGACCAGGTGATTCCGCCCATGGCGCTGCCACGCGCGGTGGAAAGCCTGCAGCAGCAGGGCGTCGCGGTGCGCGCGCATCTGTCCAATGGCCTCGCCCACGGCATTGACGGCACCGGGCTCACTCTCGCTGGCACCTTCCTGACCGAGGTTCTGGCCTGAAGCCGGCCGGACGCGGCCAATTGCGCGCCGGCGCTTCACAAGACTGACACGCTCCCTATAGACTATTGCCGTGCGTCACGCGGCGCCGACTCGAGCGACCGTGCGGACGTTCCTGACAGGGAGCGAGCGTTGACGGCGACTTTGTCTCCGGGTGCCTGGCCTGCCCTCGTGCTCAATGCCGATTACCGGCCTCTGAGCTATTACCCCCTCTCGGTCTGGGCGTGGCAGGACGCCATCAAGGCGGTGTTTCTCGACCGGGTGAACATCGTCGAATATTACGAGCGGCAGGTCTCCAGCGCGACGTTCCAGATGCGGCTGCCGAGCGTCGTCTCGCTCAAGACCTTCATCCGCCCCTCGCGCCAGCCCGCCTTCACCCGTTTCAACGTCTTCCTGCGCGACCGCTTCACCTGCCAGTACTGCTATTCCCGCGAGGATCTGACCTTCGATCACGTCATCCCGCGCTCGCGCGGCGGCCAGACCACCTGGGAGAACGTCGTCGCCGCCTGCTCGCCCTGCAATCTGCGCAAGGGCAGCCTTATGCCAGAGGCCGCCCATATGGTGCCACGGCAGAAGCCCTATCAGCCGAGCGTGTTCGACCTGCACCAGAACGGCCGCCACTTTCCGCCGAACTACCTGCACGACAGCTGGATGGACTATCTCTACTGGGACACCGAACTGGATCCGTGAGCCGCGACGGCTCACGCCTTGGCCGTCGCGCCCCACATCGCCACCACCAGTAGCGACGCCGCGATGAAGGCATTATAGCCAGCGAGCGAAAGGCCCAGCAGGCGCCAGGGCGCCTCGTCGCAGCGCACCACCCGCGCCGTTTGCAGCTGGCCGAGGAGGTTGCCGCCCCCCACCGCCGGGCCGGCGCCCGAACAGGTTTCCGGCCCGGCCCACAGGCCCCATTCCACCCCGGCATGGTAGACGGCGAGAAACGCGCCGAGCGCCATCAGCATGCCGGCGAGCGCCAGCGCTACCCGCGCCAGTCCCTCCTTGCCGAGCCCCCCGCACAGCGCGCCGATGAGCGCCACCGGCACCCCGATATAATAGGGGATTCGCTGTTCCAGGCAGAGCGGACAGGGCGCCAACCCAACCACGAGCTGAAAATACCACGCCCCGCCCAGCGCGCCGGCACCAATGGCGGCCACCACCAGCCCGGCGGTGAGCTGCCGGCTGCGCACCGCGCGGCGGGCATCGGCGGACGGAGCGATGGCAGGGGAATTGGCGGGCATGGCGTCACTCGTGCTGGCGAGCCGCCGGGCAGCGGCCGGATGCCATTACTAGCCGCTCGGCCCGCCGGCGCAAATGGGACCGAACATCACGTCTGATGGATGCCGCGCCGCCACGCCTTGTCGTTCGGACGACGCACAAGACTGGCATTCTCCCGCCCCCGAAACCGACCGCCGCCGCGACTCTCGAAATGCCTGGCGCGATTGGCTAAAGGAATGAAAGACTTCCGACGGGCGGCAGAAGCCTCCACCGTCAAACGGATTGAGAACACATATGCGCGTCGCGATGATCGGTACAGGTTATGTCGGCCTGGTCTCTGGCACCTGCTTCTCCGACTTCGGCCACGATGTCACCTGCGTCGACAACGACTTGTCCAAGATCGAGCGGCTGAAAGCCGGCATCATGCCGATCTTCGAGCCCGGCCTCGACGATCTCGTCGCCCGCAACGTCGCCGCCGGCCGGCTGCATTTCACCACTGACCTTGCTGCCGCCGTGGCCGACGCCGAAGTTGTGTTCATCGCCGTGGGCACGCCCTCGCGCCGTGGCGACGGACATGCCGACCTGTCCTATGTTCACGCCGCCGCCCGCGAGATCGCCCGCGCGGCCCAGGGCTTCACCGTCGTCGTCACCAAATCGACCGTGCCGGTCGGCACCGGCGCCGATCTTGAGGCGATCATCCGCGAGGACGTGCCGGAGGCGGACATCGCCGTCGTCTCCAACCCGGAGTTCCTGCGCGAAGGCGCGGCGATCGAGGATTTCAAGCGGCCGGACCGTATCGTCGTCGGCACGGATGATTCGCGGGCGCGGGACGTGATGGCCGCGCTCTACCGCCCGTTGTCGTTGAACGCCGCGCCGCTGCTCTTCACCGAGCGGGCCAATGCCGAGCTGATCAAGTACGCCAGCAACGCCTTCCTCGCGATGAAGATCACCTTCATCAACGAGATGGCGGATCTGTGCGAAAAGGTCGGCGGCGACGTGCAGGAAGTGGCGCGCGGCATCGGGCTCGACCGCCGAATCGGGTCGAAATTCCTGCATGCCGGCCCCGGCTATGGCGGCTCCTGCTTCCCGAAGGACACGCTGGCGCTCGCTCGTACGGCGCAGGAAGCCGGCACGCCGCTGCGCCTCATCGAAACCGTCACCACGCTGAACGAGACCCGCAAGGCGGCCATGGGCCGCCGGGTGCTGGAAGCGCTCAGCGTGCCCCCACGCGGCGCCACCGTCGCCGTGCTCGGCCTCACCTTCAAGCCGAACACCGACGACATGCGCGACAGCCCAGCGATCAATATCGTGCAGTCGCTCGTCGACCGGGGGGTGAAGATCCGCGCCTATGACCCGGTCGGCATGGAGGAGGCGCGCAAAGTGCTGCCCGAAGGCATCCATTACGCCACCGGCGCCTATGAATGCGCCGAGGGCGCCGACGCCCTCGTCATCGTCACCGAATGGGACACCTTCCGGGCGCTTGATCTCGACCGGCTGAAAGCGCAGCTGCGCAGCGCCATCGTGGTCGATCTGCGCAATATCTACCCGCCCGAAGACCTCATCCGCCGGGGCTTCACCTATGTCGGCATCGGCCGGGGCGATCTCGCCTCCGGCTGAAGCGGGGAACGGCATCCGCCCCGTCGCGTTCTCTCCCCGATCCATACGCGGATACGGCGACCACGAGTCACCGCCGGCAGGACTGGGAGGGATGAGCGGGGTGTACAACTCGGACAAACGCGCGCTGTGGAGCGCGGCCCTCAGCGGCGCGGCGATCGGCGCCGTCGTCGCAATGGCTTTTCGCCCAGGCGGACGCACGGGGTCCGACACAGGCTCATCCGCTTCCTCGGCGGAAATCGGACGCGGGCGCGCCGCCACCCGCCCCACGGAGATTCCGGCGAGGGGCTGGCGCGACATCGTGCTGCGCACGGGCAAGGCCTTCTTTGCCAACCGCGTGCTGAGCCTTGCCGCCGGCGTCACCTTTTACGCGCTTCTCGCCACCTTCCCGGCGCTCGCCGCCATCATCTCGCTCTATGGGCTGTTCCTCAATCCGGCGACCATTCAGGGCCAGTTGGAAGCCGCCGCTTGGGTCTTGCCCTCCGGCGCAATTGAGGTCATGCGCGACCAGATTCTGAGGTTGACCGCGACGGAGACCGCGAGCCTCGGCTGGCGCTTTCTGTTCAGCCTCGGCGTCGCGCTGTGGAGCGCGAATGCCGCGACCAAGGCGATGATCGAGGCGCTGAATCTTGTCTATGAGGAGGAAGAGCGGCGCTCGTTCCTTCGCCTGACGCTGGTCACGCTCACCTTTACCGTCGGCGCCGTGCTGTTCGCCGTGATCGCCCTGGCGACGGTGGTCGTACTACCGCTGCTGCTCAACGTGCTGCATCTTCCCCAGGGAACGGAGCGGCTGATCGCGCTGCTGCGCTGGCCGGCCCTGGCGGTGATCGTCGCGCTGCTCATCACCGTCGTCTACCGCTTCGGCCCCTCGCGCGAGCGGCCGCAATGGAAATGGGTAAGCCTCGGCAGCGCTGTCGCCGCCGTGCTGTGGCTCGCCACCTCCGCTGGCTTCTCCTTCTATGTCAGCCGCTATGCGTCCTATGAGCAGACCTATGGCTCGCTGGGGGCGGTGATCGGCTTCATGGTGTGGATCTGGCTGTCCATGTCGGTGCTGCTGCTGGGCGCGGAGCTCAACGCCGAGATCGAGCACCAGACCGCGCGCGACACCACCACCGGCCCGCCTTTGCCGCTCGGCCTGCGCGGCGCGCATATGGCGGACACCATCGGCGCGGCGCAGGACTGAGCCTCCGCGCCCAAACCTCAAAGCACGATCATGCGGTCCGGCAGTTCATTCGTGTCGCCAGCGGAAGGCGGCACATGTTGGGCGAGGATGCGCCCGGCCGCCGCAACGCCGTCGGCCAGCCCGTCGCCGAGCCGGCCCTCGCGGGCACCGGAGAGCACGGCGGCGCAGACTCCCTCCCAGCCGTCATGCCCCACCTGGCCATGGATCGCCTCGTCGGCGACGACCTCGACCAGATGATCGGCCGGCGCCACCAGGATCAGCACCCCGGTGCGCCCGCGCGTCTGATGCACGCCGAGCGTGAGGAAATGGTCGATGGCCGCCGCCCGGCCCGCTTCCTCGCGGGCGAAGCGCGGTACGGTGAAGGCGCCGAGCGGGGTGAAGATCAGCGCCGCGCCGGCGAGGATGAAGGCGCAGGCCTGCAGCGACAGCAGCATGGGCGTGTCGAGCGCGGTGAACAGCGCCAGCGGCCAGGGCAGCACCAGCGCCAGCAGCGCCGCCCACATCAACCCGTAAAAACCGTGGCTCACCAGCGGCCGGGTGAGCACGACAACACGGATCTCGCCAGCGGTCGTCGCCTCTGCGGCGGCGATGGCAGCGGCCACCCGCGCATGTTCCGCCTCGATCAAACCGCCCGTCATCACCAGCTCCCCGAGGCGCCGCCGCCGCCGGAGGAGCCTCCGCCGCCCGAAAACCCACCCCCGCCGCCGCCACCGGACCAGCCGCCACCGCCGCTGCGGCGCGACCAGTCCCAGCCGGCGGCGCCGCCGGTGAGCGCGCCCGCGCCGCGCCGCCCGCGCGTGCGCAGATGGCCGGATTTGGCCTGGCGGTAGAACACATAGGCCCAGAAGGCGATCATCAGCACGATGAAGACCAAATGCGCCCAGTCCTCCGCGCTCATCTCCGGCTCGGCAGCTGCGCGCGCCCGAGCCTTCGCCTCTTCGGGGTCGAGATTGAGCACCTCGATGACGGCGTCCGCGCCCTTTTCGATCCCGCCGGCAAAATTGCTCTGGCGGAATTCGGGGAGAATCGCGGTCTGGATGATGGTGCTCGCCACCGCGTCGGGCAGCACGCCTTCCAGCCCGTAGCCCGTCTCGATGCGCACCCGCCGCTCATTGGGCGCGACCAGCAGCAGCACGCCGTTGTTCTTGTCGGCCTGGCCGAGCTTCCAGAACCGGAACAGACGGTTGGCGTAGTCCTCGACAGAGGTGCCCTCAAGCGAGGGCACGGTGGCGACGACGAACTGGTCGGTGCTGCGCGCCTCCTGCGCGGCGAGCTTGGCCTCCAGCGCCGCGCGGGCGTCGGGGGTCAGAACCTGCGCGGCATCGACGACGCGGCCGGACAGCGCGGGAAAGGTCAGTTCCGCCCGCGCCCTGTCCGTACCGAGCGCGAGGCCGACGAACGCCAGCCCCACCAGCAGCCAAAGCGCGGCGGCGCGGCGCAGAGGTCGCGGCGAGAGGGCCCACATGGTCAGTTGAACTTCACCTGAGGCGCCTTCATCTGCTCCTCCGAGATGGTGAAGGTCTCCATCGGCTTGCTGCTGCGATAGAGTGTGCTCGCCCACAGAACGCCGGGAAAGGTGCGTAGCTCGGTATTATAGACGCGCACCGCCTCGATATAATCGCGCCGGGCTACGGCGATGCGGTTCTCCGTGCCTTCGATCTGCGCCTGCAGGGCAAGGAAGTTCTGGTTGGCCTTCAGCTCGGGATAGGCTTCGGACACCGCAATCAGCCGGCCGAGCGCACCGGAAAGCTGCGCCTGCGCCTGCTGGAACTGCTTGAACTGTTCGGGATCGGTGATGGTGGAAACGTCCACCTTGATCGAGGTCGCCTGCGCCCTCGCCTGCGTCACCTGCGTCAGCACCTCGCTCTCATGCTGAGCGTAGCCCTTCACCGTCTCGACGAGGTTGGGAATCAGCTCGGCGCGGCGCTGATACTGGTTCAGCACGTCGCTCCACGCTGCCTTCGCCTTTTCCTCATTGGTGGGAATGTTGTTCACGCCGCAGCCGGCGAGGCCGGTGGCCAGCACCACCAGCAGCAGCGGCGCCAGGAGGCGGCGGGAGAGCTCGGACAGGCGGGACAGATTCAGCATGACGGGCCCTTTCACCAGCGTAGCCGCCACAGCGGCTCACCAATCATAGAGCGGAGCGGATGACAGTTCACCTATTCCCGCGCGGCGCCACACCCCGGCCTGCGGATAGACGACCCGACGCGTCAGGACTTACCGCCGCGCTCGCCCAGCACGTTGAAGGCAATCATCATGGAGACGGCGAAGCCCACGAGGAACAGGGCCGATGCGAAGGGAATGGGGAGAAAGCCGAGAGCGCTCATGGCGGCACGTCCGTTCAGTGAGGCGCTGTATATAGGCGCGCCGGCCCGCTTCTGGATGACGCGCATCCATGCGGGCAAGCCATTGATGAATTGCAAAAATGACCGCGTCGGGGCGGATTTTTCACCAGGCTGCGACCTCTTGCCGTCAGGACGGTGATGTCACCAGCTTCAGCTCCCGCAATTCCGGCGCGGTGAAATAGAACATCTCCTGCGGCGGGGTCTCCATGGCGTTGATCCACACTCGCGGATCGACGCCCATATCGAAGAGATGGCGCTGCGCCTCGGCGGAAACGCGCTGCGCCTGCGCCATGCCTTCGGCACCGTCGAGGCGGGGCGTTCCCGGCGGCTGCGCGGCGAAAACCTGATGCACGCCGATCGCCGCGCCAGGCTCGGCCGTCCGCGCCACTCCCGCCGCGAAGATGAGCGGGCAGGACGAGGCGCACAGACCCGTTCGCTCGACACGGGTGTCGAGCCCGCGCGCGCGGATCACCCGACCCATCGCCAGCGCATCCGCAACCGCCCCGCCCGGCGAGTTCAGTACGACGGTCTTCACATAGGAGCCGCGCTTGTCGAGTTCGGCCGTCAGCCGCTCGGCCGTGCCAGGGGTGATGGTGCCGCGCGCGTCCAGCCGGCCATCGGCCAGCAATTCGAGGCTCATCGGCTGGCGCAGCGCGGAGTCGGGCGCGCGGCCGGGGCGATCCTTCTCCGGCGCCGCCCGGTCCGGGCGGGCGGAAGGGAGATAAGGCACCGCCGGCGCCTCGGCCGGGGCAGAAGGGTTCGCGCCCGGAAGAGAGGGCGGCGCCTGCTCGCGCTCATAGATATCCCACGCCACCGCCACCACGGACAGCACGACCAGGCCGCGGAAAATCGCCCGCAGCAGGGTCTCGTCCGGCCGGTCGCCGAGGGCGCGGCGCCATCGGGCCGGCGCAGGGGGAGAGGATGGCGGGGCAGCGGCGTCCACGGCTCAGTCCTTCTTGGCCCGGCCGGCGGGCAGAGTGGTCACCGTGGCGGCGGGCGACATCTCGGCCATGACCGCCTCGAAACTCTCCCCGTCCTCGGCCGATCGCCGCTCATCACCCACCTGCCGCGCCAGCCGCAACGCGGCGATGAGCTGCGCCGCCGACATCGTCTCGGCCTCGGCCGGCTGCTCCTCGCGGCGAATCGCAGCGTGGACGACACACAGGATCAGCACCAGCACCGCCGGTAGCAGATCGATGGAAATGGCGCCGGCCCAACTCGGCAGGAAGTCGCCGGCATAGCGCACCACCGCCTCGGCGGTGGAGAGCGGTTGGAAACGCGCCGGCTCGACCGTGCCGGTGCCGATGATCTTGTCGGCCGCCTGCGAGAGCGCACTCGCCTGAGCCTGCACCGCCTTCTCGACGCTGCCGACAACCGTGCTCTGCCGCCCGGCGAGATCGGCGGTACGGCCATCGGCGGCCGGGGCGATGAAGCCGGTGACGAGATCGTCCGCCGCCCGCCGGACCGCCGGTGCCATGGAGGTCTGTTCCAGCGCGGCGATGGTGCCGATCAGCGCCAGCGCCTCGGCGCCGAAGGCATCGGAGCGGGCCTTGATGTCGCCCTGGCCGGAAACGAATTCGCGCATGCGGGCGATCTGCGCGCTGCCCTCGGCATAGAACGCCTTGGCCCGCTCGCCGCTTGCCGCCACTTCGCGCGCGAGATCATCGAGCTGGTTCGACATCTGGCTGAGCAACTGCACCACCGTGCCGGAGCCGCCCGTGCCGGTCAGAGCGCCGCCACGCTCGGCCTCCGCCAGCCGGGCGAAACGGGTTGAGGCCAATTGGATGTCGGGCAGCAGGCTTTGCGCGCCAAGCGCCCGGTTATGCGCCGTGTCGAGGTCGCGCGTGTAGTTCTGCACCGTTACCGCGAGGTGCTGCTCGATTGCCGCCGCCCCCGCGAGTGCCGCCGCGTTCAGCCAGGACGACATGGCGATGATCATCAGCGAGCCGAGCAGCATCGCCGCGGTCAGCCAGAGCCGGCTCGCCACATCGCGCACATGCGGCAGAAAGCGCAGCAGGAACGACCAGAAGGCGTAGATGGCGACGGAAACCGCGCTCGAATAGATGATCGCCGCGAACACGGTCATAACGGGCGGGCCGTCAAGCAGTTCGCGCACGCCGAGATAGGTGTAGACACCCGAGGCCAGCGCCAGCACGGCAAGCGTGAGGCGCATGGTCACGTCGAGCCCGGACACGCCTTCGCGCAGAGCCGATACCATTCAGGGAACCTTCGTGGAAAACTCGGCTGATTTTGCCGGGCTTTACGCCCGCAATGTGACGCAGAGGCATGTCCCGGGGCGACGCCGCGTCACGGCTGCGTGACCCTGCGTGGAGATAGGCGCTCAGCGCAGGCGAACGTAGAGAGTAATAATGTCGAGGGAAAATTCGAGGGCGCTCAGATCAGCGCCGAAATGCCTGAAGACCTGGTGGAGCCGAGGGGATTTGAACCCCTGACCTCTGCAGTGCGATTGCAGCGCTCTCCCAACTGAGCTACGGCCCCAAGCCTCAGGCCGCGCCTTGTACGTTCGCCGCCGGGGCTGTGTCAAGGCGGCTCGGCGCGGTTGATGCGCGGGGCTGTGAATCAGGGTTGCCGCAATGCAGCGGCAGCATTAAGCATCGTGGCGGACGGCGCTGTGGGGGCGGGTCCGATCCGGTGGAAAACCGGGTCGGAGGCCTAATCTCCCGCGTGACGAGACACGTCCGCGCCGTGCTCCCGCCCCTGTTCCGAGGCTGCCGATGTATTCGATTCTCTGGCTGTTCGACACGCTGATCACGCTTTATGTCTGGATTCTCATCGCCTCGGCCATCCTGTCCTGGCTGGTGGTGTTCAACGTGGTCAACGCGCACAACCCCATCGTCCGCAGCATCGGCGAATTCCTCTGGCGGGTGACCGAGCCGGTGCTGGCGCCGCTGCGGCGTGTGCTGCCCAATCTCGGCGGCATTGATGTCTCGCCGGTGATCCTGATCATCCTGCTCTATTTCATCCGCAACCTGGTGTTTGAACTCGTCGCCGGCTCGTGACCGCGCCCGTTTCGGCGCTGCCCTGGACGTTGACGGCCGAGGGAGTGACGGTGACGGTGCGCGCCACCCCGCGCGGCGGGCGCGATGCCATTGACGGCATCGTCGAACTCGGCGATGGGCGGCGCGCGCTGAAAGCGCGTGTCAGTGTCGCCGCCGAGGACGGCAAGGCCAATGCCGCGCTGGCGAAACTACTGGCCAAGGCGGCTGGTCTCGCGCCCTCGCGGGTGGAACTGCTGGCGGGCGCGACGGGCCGGACCAAGAGCTTCCGGCTTGCCGGCGACGCGCAGGAGATCGCCGCCCGGCTGGTGCGCCTCGCCGACGCTGCCGACTGATCAATTCTGCAAGGTCGCTGGAGACTGATTTACCGATCCTGATTGCGCTGCAATCAGATCGGAACGTGCTCTAAGAGGCGTCAGGCGTTCCAGCCGAAGGCCAGTTTCTCCAGCGCGCGGCCGCCGAAGCTCTCGGTGGAACGCGCGACGCCCATGCCGCCCATGGCGCGGTAGAAGCCCACGGCCGGCTCATTGGCCGCCAGCGCCCAGACTGCCAGCCCGTCGAAACCGGCGCTGACGAGTTCCTTGCGCGCATCCTCGAACAGGCGGCGGCCGAAGCCGAGCCCCTGATATTCCGGCCGCAGATAAAGCTCGTAGATCTCGCCTTCGAAGGGCAGCCCCTTGGCACGGTTGCGCCCGACATTGGCATAGCCGGCCACCGCGTCGCCGAAGGTCAGCACGATGACGCGTGAACCGCGCTTCAGCGCCGTGTGCCACCAGGCGGGACCGCGGCGCAGGATCATCTTTTCCAGCTCGGCGCCGGGGATGAGGCCGCGATAGGCCACCCGCCATGCCGCATCATGGATATCGGCAATGTCGCCTGCATCGGCCAGGCGCGCCCGGCGTGTCTCGATGAGAAGCGTGCTCATGGCCTTATGGGAGCAAATGCGCTCCGAGGGATCAAGGTCTTTCCGCATCGTCGCGACGATCGTTCCACCGGAGCGTGGCGCCAGGGCAACGCTGGGGCGAATCGAAAAAGGCCTGCCCGCGCACGCGGACAGGCCTTTTCGTGGACCGGAAAGGGAGGCGCGGCGCGTCAGACGCCCTCGGCTTCCTTGCGGCGCTCCTCGCGCTTGCGCTCGTTCGGATCGAGGAAGCGCTTGCGGATTCGGATGGACTTCGGCGTCACCTCGACCAGCTCGTCGTCCTGAATCCAGGCCAGCGAGCGCTCCAGCGTCATGCGGATCGGCGGGGTGAGGCGCACCGCTTCGTCCTTCGACGTGGTGCGGATGTTGGTGAGCTTCTTGCCCTTGAGAACGTTCACTTCCAGATCGTTCTCGCGGTTGTGCTCGCCCACGATCATGCCCTGATAGACCTTCCAGCCGGGCTCGATCATCATCGGGCCGCGATCTTCGAGATTCCACAGCGCATAGGCCACGGCCTCGCCCGCCTCGTTGGAGATCAGCACGCCGTTGCGGCGGCCGGGGATCTCACCACGATGCGGCTGATAGGCGTGGAACAGGCGGTTCATGATGGCGGTGCCGCGCGTGTCGGTCATCAGCTCACCCTGGTAGCCGATAAGGCCACGAGTGGGGGCGTAGAACACCAAGCGCTGGCGGCTGCCACCCGAGGGCTTCATCTCCACCATTTCGGCCCGGCGCTCGGACATCTTCTGCACCACGACGCCGGAATATTCCTCGTCGACGTCGATCAGCACTTCCTCGATCGGCTCAAGAATCTCGCCGGTCGCCTCGTCCTTCGAGAACACCACGCGCGGACGCGACACGGCGATTTCGAAGCCTTCGCGGCGCATGGTCTCAATCAGCACCGAGAGCTGAAGTTCGCCGCGGCCGGAGACGAAGAACGAATCCTTGTCGGAGGATTCTTCGATCTTCAGCGCCACATTGCCTTCGGCCTCGCGCAGCAGGCGGTCGCGGATGACGCGGCTCGTCACCTTGTCACCCTCGGTGCCGGCGAGCGGCGAATCGTTGACGATGAAGGACATGGTGACGGTCGGCGGATCGATCGGCTGCGCCTTGAGCGGCTCGGACACTTCGAGCGCGCAGAAGGTGTCGGCGACCGTGCCCTTGGAAAGGCCGGCAATGGCGATGATGTCGCCCTGCACGCCTTCCTCGATCGGCTGGCGCTCGATGCCGCGGAAGGCGAGGATCTTGGAGACGCGGCCCTGCTCGACGAGCGAGCCGTCCTGCGCCAGAACCTTGATGGACTGGTTCGGCTTGATCGAACCGGAGGTGATGCGCCCGGTGATCATGCGGCCGAGGAAGGGGTTGGCTTCCAGCAGCGTGCCGATCATGCGGAACGGGCCGTCATCGACGGTGGGCTCGGGCACATGCTTGAGCACGAGATCGAACAGGGGGGCCATGCCCTCGTCCTGCGGGCCTTCCGGCGAATGCGCCATCCAGCCATTGCGGCCCGACCCGTAGAGAATGGGGAAGTCGAGCTGGTCGTCATTGGCGTCGAGCGCGGCGAAGAGGTCGAATACCTCGTTGATGACTTCCTGCGCGCGGGCGTCCGAACGGTCGACCTTGTTGATCGCCACGATCGGCCGCAGGCCGACCTTCAGCGCCTTGCCGACCACGAATTTGGTCTGCGGCATCGGGCCTTCGGCGGCGTCCACCAGCACGATGGCGCCGTCCACCATGTTGAGGATGCGCTCCACCTCGCCGCCGAAATCGGCGTGGCCGGGGGTGTCGACGATGTTGATCCGGGTGTCCTTCCAGACCACCGAGGTGGCCTTGGCGAGGATGGTGATGCCGCGCTCCTTTTCGAGATCGTTCGAATCCATCACACGCTCGGCGACGCGCTGGTTCTCGCGGTAAGAACCGGACTGCTTCAGCAGTTCGTCCACCAGCGTGGTCTTGCCGTGGTCGACGTGGGCGATGATGGCGATGTTGCGCAGCTTCATATGAAAACACCAAAAAGCGGGCCCGAAGTCTTCGGACCCGCGTGAATTTTGCGGCGCACTATACTCACAAAGCCCGCAAGATCAACGACGGAAGCGGCGCGCTCCGCCGTCGCGGACGAAAAAGCGATCAATGGTCGCGCCGCAATTCCCACAGCCGGCGGATCTGCGCGGGCTTGAGGATCTCGCCCTCGGCCGTGCGCAGCCACGCCACCTCGCGATGGGACGGCGATTGGGTCATGGCGAAGACGACCGCATCTTCCACAGAGCCGAACTCATAGGAATCGGGCCATTTGTCGGGGGCATCCACGGTGTGGGAGGGCGGCCAGTATTGCAGCCGGACGGGCTCGTGATCGGGAGTCATGAACCTACTCCTCAGCGCGCAGAGGGTCGGAAAGCCGCCGCGCCCGCGCGCGCTGGAACGAGGCGCGACATCGCGAACAACGCGCGCGGTCCGGCAAAGTTCCATCCCGCATGACGGCGTGGCCGAAACCCTTGAAGCCGCGCGGCCTGGCCCCACTTTGCGTCTATCAGACACAGGAGCGGGCCATGGTTCAGGACAACGGTAAGCCGGGCGAACCGGAATACTCGGAGGCCGAGATCGACCGGAGCGTGGAAGAAACCTTCCCCGCCAGCGATCCGCCGGCGCTGGGCGGCATTACCGGCGATGTGCCCCCTTCCGATGGCGGCGTTCCCGGCGGCACCGAGGTCATCCCCCCCGGCGGCCATGCGACTGGAGCGGAAGCCGGCGAGGCGGACATCGACGAGGCGCTGGACGAGAGCTTCCCCGCCAGCGACCCGCCAGCCTTCACCGGCGTCACAGGTGTGAAGGAAGCCGGCTAAGCGCGCCGCGCGCCGTCAGGCGACCGGCCGCGCGGGCGGGCTGCGCTTGGCCCAAGGCCCGAAGCGGGCGTCCGGCTGGGCGGCGCGCAGCATCATCATCTCGCCGACATTCTCCGGCGAAAGCAGCCCGACCAGCCTGCCGCCGGCATCCACCACGCCGACCACCGGCGCGCCGCGCTGGGTGATCAGCGCCAGCGCTCGGTCCAGCGGGGTGCGGGTGCCGACCGTCGGCACCTCCGCCATCGCCTCCAGCACCGAGGCGCCCGGCCCCTGCGCCTGCAGCGCGCGGATCATCGCGTCGCGCGTGAGCACGCCGCGCAGATGCACCGCGCCGTCGACGATGGGAAACTCCTTCTGGGTGGTGCGGATCAGCGCTTCCGCCGCATCGCCGACGCTCGCCGTCGGACCCAACGTCTCGAACTGGGTGATCATCGCGTCTTCCACCAGCAGGCCCCGCGCCACCTGCTTCATCTGCACCTGCCCGGCCTCGCCCGAGGCGGCAAGGAAGACGAAGACGGCGATGATGATGAGCATCGGGTTGCCGAAAATACCCAGCACGCCGAGACCGATGGCAAGGCCCTGGCCGATGGAGGCCGCCGTCTGCGTCGCCTGGGCGTGGCTCATCCGCATTGCCAGCAGCGCGCGCAGCACCCGCCCGCCATCCATAGGGAAGGCAGGAATGAGATTGAACACCACGAGAAAGATGTTGGCGGCCGCGAGTTTGGCGAGCAGGCTCACCTGCGGGTTCTCGATGCTCTCGATGTGCTCGACCCCGACATTGCCGTCGAGGAAGAGCAGCAGCACGGCGGCGATGACCACATTCACCGCCGGCCCGGCCAGCGCCACCACCAGCTCTTCCGACGGCTTTTCCGGGATGCGCTCCAGTCGGGCAATGCCCCCGAATGGCCACAGAGTGACCTCCGGCGTCTTCACACCATAGCGCCGCGCCGCGAAGATATGGCCGAATTCGTGCAGCAGCACGCACAGGAACAACAGCGCCACAAAGGCGACACCATCCCACGCCGCTCCCGCCCCGCCTCTCTGGTAATAGGCGACCCAGATCCAGGCGAGAAACAGCAGGAAAGTCACGTGAATGCGGACCGCGGTGCCATAGACATATCCGACGGTGAGCGACCAGGCCATGAGCGTCTCCTTGCGTGAGCGCGCTAGCATAGCGAGAGCGCTGCCACATGACAGCGGAACAGCACGGATGCCGCGGGCGGATAGCCGCACGACGCGAGGAACCAGCGCAGAGGCTCCGGGTTCTCCCCTCGAACCCGAGGAGGCATTTTACATGGACGACAAGACCACCGCCGAAGCCATCGACCGCGTCTGGGAGATGATGGAAGACATGCGCATCTGCATGCTCGTCACCCGCGAAGGCGAAACCCTGCGCGCCCGGCCGATGGACGCCCACCCCTCGCGCGAGGAAGGCTGCGTCTGGTTCCTTTCCGACCGTCGCGGCCACAAGGACGACGAGCTGGAGCGGGACCCGCAGGCCGCGCTGACCTTCGCCAAGCCGGGCGACAACAACTACCTCTCCGTCTCCGGCCAGGCCGAAGTCTCCAACGACCGCGCCAAGATCGACGAATTGTGGAGCGACATGAACAAGGCGTTCTGGCCGCAGGGCAAGACCGACCCGAATATCTGCGTGCTGCGCTTCATCCCCGATCAGGCGGAATATTGGGACGGTCCGTCCAATTCCATTGGCGTGCTGTTCAAGATGATGGCGGCGCGTCTCTCCGGCTCCACCACCGATCTCGGTGAGAACCGCAAGGTGCCGCTGGACTGACTCCTTGCCGCTCGCCACGGTCAGGCGGCGCGCATCTGCTCCCGCGCCGCCTTCACGTCCCGCACCGGCGGCGCGCCGAACAGGCGTCCATATTCGCGGGTGAATTGCGGCACGCTCTCATAGCCCACCGCAAAAGCCGCCATGCTGGCGGACGCCCCCTCCGCCGCCATCAACCGCCGCGCCTCGATCAACCGAAGCTGCTTCTGGAACTGCAGCGGCGACAGCGAGGTGACGGTGCGGAAATGCTGGTGGAAGGTTGAGACGCTCATTCCCGCCACCTCCGCGAGGCGGTTCACCGGCACGGGCTTGGCGAAGTCGGCGCGGAGCAAAGCCACCGCCCGGCCGATGCGCTGGGCGTGGCTGTCCGGCCAGCCGAGCCGGCGAATGGCGGCGCCATGCCGGCCCGCCAGCAGCCAATAATGCATCTCGCGAATGAGCGGCGCCTGCAGCACCGGCAGGGCTGCGGGACGATCGAGCAAGTGCAGCAGCCGCAGCGCGGCTTCCGCCACTTCGCAATCGGTCGGGTCGACCCGCACCGGGTCGGCCGCCTCCGCCAAGGCCGGTCCCATCTCCTGCGATAGTTCGGCGACGGTAGCGAGGTCCAGTTCCAGCACCAGCGAGACATAGGGAGCGGCGTGGCTCGCCTTGGTGATCTGGCTGACGATCGGCACATCGGCGGTGATCAGCAGCGAATCCCCGGCACCCAGGGAAAAATCGCGGCCGCCCATCGTCACCTGCTTGGCGCCCTGTACCACCAGACAGACCAGCGGCCGGGCAATGGCGTGGCTGACGCCCGACAGGGAGGTGACGCGGAAGAACATGACGCCGGGAATCGGCGTCGTGGCGATGCCGTTGGCGTCAGCGTGCAGACGGCCGTGCCGGTCCATGATGTCGAGCAGCGTTGTCATGCGACCATCTTAGCCCGCTGACGCGGGAAGGAAAGCACCTTCGGAGGATTAGGCAAGAAGCTCCGCCGATCCGGCAACCGCCGCCGGGCGCCGTGCGTCATATCTGTCTCACCCCAACAGGAGACAGACCCATGACCATTACCCTCATCACCGGCGGCAGCCGCGGGCTTGGCCGCAACACCGCCCTCAGCGTTGCTCGTCGCGGCGGCGATGTCGTCTTGACCTATCACAGCCGCGCCGAAGACGCGCAGGCGGTGGTGGCCGAGATCGAAGCGGTGGGACGCAAGGCGGTCGCGCTTCAGCTCGACACCGGCAAGGTCGCCGATTTCCCCGCCTTCGCCGAGCGCCTGCGCGCCGTGCTTTCCGAGGTCTGGGGCCGCGAGAGCTTCGACCATCTCGTCAACAATGCCGGCCACGGCGACGGCGCGTCGATCGCAGAGACCACGCAGGCGCAGTTCGACCAACTCGTCGATGTCCATTTCAAGGGCGTGTTCTTCCTCACCCAGTCCCTGCTGCCGCTGATCACTGATGGCGGGCGCATCGTCAATTTCTCCTCCGGCCTCACCCGCTTCGCCTATCCCGGCTATGCCGCCTATGCGGCGGTGAAGGGCGCGGTAGAGGTGCTCACCCGCTATATGGCCAAGGAACTCGGGGCGCGCGGCATCGCCGTCAACACGGTGGCGCCGGGGGCGATCGAGACCGATTTCCGCGGCGGCGCGGTGCGCGACACACCGGAGGTCAACAAATTCATCGCCGGCATCACAGCCCTCGGCCGGGTCGGCCTGCCGGACGATATCGGCCCGATGGTGGCGAGCCTCTTGTCGCCCGACAATCGCTGGGTCACGGCCCAGCGCATCGAGGTGTCGGGCGGTCAGGCGATCTGAGGAAAAGCGAAGCGCTGGGGAAACTCGCCCCCCTCATGCCCGGGCTTGACCCGGGCACCCAGTGGCTGGGCGCACTGGAAGGTCTGGATCCCCGGGTCAAGCCCGGGGATGAGGCAGGTGCGAGGGCGCCTCAGCCCCGGACCTTGCGGTCGCGATTGGCCAGCGTGCGCAGGCGCAGCGCGTTCAGCTTGATGAAGCCGGCGGCGTCGCGGTGGTCATAGGCCACCGCGCCTTCCTCGAAGGTCACGAGGTCCTGATTGTAGAGCGAGTAGGGCGAGGAGCGCCCCACCACCTCGACATTGCCCTTGTAGAGCTTGAGCCGCACCTCGCCGGTGACGAATTCCTGGCTCTTGTCGATCAGCGCCTGCAGCATCTCGCGCTCGGGCGAGAACCAGAAGCCGTAATAGATCAGCTCCGCATAGCGGGGCATGATGTCGTCTTTCAAATGCGCCGCGCCGCGGTCGAGCGTGATGCTCTCGATGCCGCGATGCGCCTGCAGAAGGATCGTGCCGCCAGGGGTCTCGTAGACGCCGCGCGACTTCATGCCGACGAAGCGGTTCTCGACGAGGTCGAGCCGGCCGATGCCATTGGCCTTGCCGAGCTCGTTCAGCTTGGTCAGCAGCGTGGCGGGCGAGAGCTTTTCGCCGTCGATGGAGACCGCGTCGCCCTTCTCGAAGCCCACCGTGATGTAGGTCGCCTTGTCCGGCGCCGCCTCGGGCGAGATGGTGCGCTGGTAGACATATTCTGGCGCCTCATCGGCCGGGTCTTCCAGCACCTTGCCCTCGGAAGAGGAGTGCAGCAGGTTCGCGTCGACCGAGAACGGCGCCTCGCCGCGCTTGTCCTTGGCGATCGGAATCTGGTGGGTCTCGGCGAATTCCAGCAGGCGGGTGCGTGAGGTCAGGTCCCATTCGCGCCACGGCGCGATCACCTTGATCTCCGGCTCCAGCGCGTAATAGGAGAGCTCGAAGCGCACCTGGTCGTTGCCCTTGCCGGTGGCGCCATGGGCCACGGCGTCGGCGCCGACCTTGCGGGCGATCTCGATCTGCTTCTTGGAGATCAGCGGCCGGGCGATGGAGGTGCCGAGCAGGTACAGCCCCTCATACAGCGCATTGGCGCGGAACATCGGGAAAACGTATTCGGAGACGAACTCCTCGCGCACGTCTTCGATGAAGATGTTTTCCGGCTTGATGCCGAGCAGCTCGGCCTTCTTGCGCGCCGGCTCTAGCTCCTCGCCCTGGCCGAGATCGGCGGTGAAGGTCACCACCTCGCAGCCATAGGTGGTCTGCAGCCATTTGAGGATCACCGAGGTGTCGAGACCGCCCGAATAGGCGAGCACCACCTTCTTCACATCGTTCGCCATATCACGTTCCGCAGGAAAGGAGCCGAGCCCGGAAGGGCGCGCGGACTATAGGCATGGCGCGCGCCGGTGCAAGTATGCGCATAGGTATGCGCCGACGCCGTCAGTTCGCAGGTGGGACGGCCGCCGGCGGCACGGGCTGGGCCGGCGGCAGCGGCGCGGCGGCCTGCGCGGGGCCCAGCGGCTTCCAGAAGCCGGCGCTCCATCCCGCCACCGCCCAATAGACCAGCCCGCCGGCCAGGCCGGCGCCGAGAATGTAGAGCATGCCGTTGAACGGCACGGGCGCATCCGGATAGGGCGGGAAAATCTGTGCTGCGATCAAGGCCGAGATCGCGCCATTGGCGACATGGAACACCCAGGAGCGCACGGCGAACGCCTCAGAGAAGAGCACCCCGATCAGCGCGAGACCACCCATCAGGACGACGATGGCGATCAGCGCAAAAGCGGTGGTCATCAATGCGTCCGCCAGCGCCACCGCCTCGATGTCGGTGACGCCGGAGATGAGGTCGCCCAGCTGCCAGTAGCCGACTAGGATGATGGCCAGCGCGGCGATCATTCCCGCCACGGCGCCGAGCGGCACGATGAGGAGACGCAGCAGCAGGCGCAGCAGGTTGTCCATTACGCGCCCCTATTCCGCCGCCGCCGCCATTGCCCGCAGGGCCAGGCGCTCGCGGGCGGAGAGCTTCTCCGTCTCGCTTTTCAGCTGGCCGCAGGCGGCGAGGATGTCGCGCCCGCGCGGCGTGCGCACCGGGCTGGAATAGCCGGCGCGAAAGACGATGTCGGAGAACTGCTCGATCGTCTCCCAGTCCGAGCACTCATATTTCGTGCCCGGCCACGGATTGAACGGGATCAAATTGATCTTGGCGGGAATGCCGGCGAGCAGCCGCACCAGCGCCTTGGCGTCGGCCGGGCTGTCGTTCACACCCTTGAGCATCACATATTCGAAGGTGATGCGCTTCGCGTTGGACGCGGCCGGATAGGTGCGGCACGCCTCCAGCAAATCCTTCAGGGGGTACTTCTTGTTGATCGGCACCAGCACGTCGCGCAGTTCGTCGCGCACCGCGTGCAGCGAGATGGCGAGCATCGGCCCGACCTCGCGGCCCAGCTTCTCGATCTCCGGCACCACGCCCGAGGTCGACACGGTGATGCGCCTCTTGCCGATGCCGAGACCTTCGCCATCGGCCAGCACCTCGATGGATTTCGCCACCGAGTCATAGGCGTAGAGCGGCTCGCCCATGCCCATGAACACGATATTGGTCACCAGCCGGTCACCCTCGGTCGGAAGACCCGGGCCGACGGCGCGGTCGCGGCCGGGATAGTCGCCGAGCCGGTCGCGCGCCACCATCACCTGCGCCACGATCTCGGCCGCCGTGAGGTTGCGCACCAGGCGCTGCGTGCCGGTGTGGCAGAAGGAGCAGTTGAGCGTGCAACCGACCTGAGAGGAGACGCACAGCGTGCCGCGGTCGCTCTCGGGGATATAGACCATCTCGACATCGTGCGGCTTGTCGCCGGCAATGTCGGGCGGCAGGCGAAGCAGCCATTTGCGGGTGCCGTCATTCGACACCTGCTCGACCACCACCTCGGGACGATCCAGCGAGAAGACAGCGCTGAGCTTTTCGCGCAGACCCTTGCCGACATTGGTCATCTCGTCGAAGGACAGCGCCCCGCGCAGATAGATCCAGTGCCAGAGCTGGGCGACGCGCATGCGGCGTTCGCGCTCCGGCAGGCCGATCTCGGCCAGCGCCTCGGCCAGCCCGGCGCGGTCGAGCCCGGCAAGCGAGCGCTTCGCTTCCGCACGCGGCGTCTCGGCGGAAGCGCCCTCGACGGGGAGACGCGCCCCGGCGGCGGAGGCCGCTGTGGTATCGATGAGGTTCATGTCGCTATCGAAGATGTCCGTTTGCGCGCCTCATAGCACAGAGCGGCGGGCGAGGCGAATGGCCGGGACGCCGGGCACCCATGCGGGGCGGGCCGCCGATCATCACTTCAGCGGCACCCAGATGTCGATGACGAGGTCGTCCTCGGGCGTGGTCCGCGGGTCGGAACGGTATTCCTCGACATAAAGGTCTTGGGCTTCCAGATCCTTGGCGTCGAGCAGGTTGGCGATCTGCTCATAGGTCGGGTCCATGGAATCATAGGGCCCGCGATGGGTGAAGCGCAGCGCCCGGCCGGCGGGCGAGGCGGAGAACATCATGCCGTTCTGCGGCTTGTCCGCCGTCGCGCCCTCGAACGGCACGGCCGCCTCGAAATCGAAGCCGAGATCGTCCGTCGCGGTATAGATGATGAAAGAGGCGCCGTTGGGCTTGAGCTTCAGCCGCGCCATCTCGGCGTCGATCTCCTTCAGCGCCGCGACGATGGTCTTGAAGGCGTCGTCCCAACTGGCATGACCGGCCTTCATCAGCACCGGCACCGGCTTCATCACCGATTCCTCGCCGAACCCGTCGGGCCGCTTCATCGGATCCGGCGCGGGGGCGACATTCTGCGTTTCCACCGCGCGCGGGTCGATCATCGGCGGGGCGATCATGTCGTCGTCGTCAAGCGGCGGCGCATCGGGCGATGCCGGCGCGGGATCGGCGGGCGCGGCGTTCGCGGGCGGAGCGGCAGCCGACGGAGCGGCAACAGGCGGAGCGGCGTCCTGCGCCCGCAGCGTGGCCGGCAGCGCCGGCACGGCCAGCAGCACCAGCAGGAGGAGAAGCCGGCGCGGCAGCGGGCGGGCGGAGACGTTCACCATCATGGTCGATTCACCGGAAAAGGGGCGCGGCGCCGGAAACAAGGCAACAACGCGATTCCTAGCATTCCGCAGGCGCGCCCGCGACGGCCCGCGCGACCCGCCGCGCCGCTTCGCCGCCCCCTGTCGCCGTGCCGCGACACTCACGCCCCGACGGGCGGCCGGCGATAAGTCTGGTCAATCCTCGGCGCTTCGCCATATAAGGACCGCATCCTCGTCAACCCACCGGCGGCCCGTCCGCCGCTGCCGCGAAACCGGGTTCATGGCCGCGCTGGAAAACCGCCCCTTCGTCAAGATGAACGGCCTCGGCAACGAGATCGTGGTGCTGGACCTGCGCGACGCCCCGCTCGCCGTGCCGCCGGAAGAGGCGCGCGCCCTCGCCCGGCCGGAGGTACTGCCCTTCGACCAGATCATGGCGCTCTATCCGCCACAGACCGAGGGCACGCGCGCCTTCGTGCGCATCATCAATGCCGACGGCTCAGAGTCCGGTGCGTGCGGCAACGGCACACGCTGCATCGCGCTTTATGAATCCGGCCGCACCGGCGCCGACCATATCCTGTTCGAGAGCGTCGCCGGCCCGCTGGAATGCACGCTCGCCCCGGAAGGCATCACCGTCGACATGGGCGTGCCGCGCTTCGGCTGGCACGACATCCCGCTCGCCGGCCCGGTAGCGGACACCCGCGCGATCGAATTGCAGGCCGGCCCGGCGGAAGCCCCCGTGCTGCGCGCGCCGGCCGTGGTCAATGTCGGCAACCCGCACGCCATTTTCTGGGTGGAGGACATCAACGCGGTCGACCTCGCCCTTCTTGGGCCGGAGCTGGAACACCATCCGATCTTCCCGGAGCGGGCCAACATCTCCGCCGCGCAGGTGGTCTCGCCCGACCACATCGTGCTGAAGGTGTGGGAGCGAGGCGTCGGCCTCACCCGCGCCTGCGGCACCGCCGCCTGCGCCACCGCCGTCTGCGCGGCGCGCCTCGGCCTCACCGGCCGGCGCGTCACCATCTCCCTGCCCGGCGGCGATCTCGTCATCGACTGGCGCGAGAGCGACGACCATATGTTGATGACCGGTCCGGCCGAGTTCGAGTTCGACGGCCGGCTCACCGCCGCCATGCTCGGCGAAGCCGAGCGTCCTGCCGCTACCTCCGGCGAAGCCGAGCCTTCTGCCATCGCGTCCGGCGACGCCGAGTGACGATGCCCCTCGCCGCCCCGGCCGCTGCGTCCGCCATTGAGGTCGTCAGCTTCGGCTGCCGGCTGAACGCGCTCGATTCCGCCAGCGCCAAGGCAATGGCGGGCGCCGCGGGGCTGGAGAACGCGGTCATCGTCAATACCTGCGCGGTCACCGCCGAGGCGGTGAAGCAGGCGCGCCAGACCATCCGCCGGCTCAAGCGCGAGGCGCCCTCCCGCCGCATCATCGTCACCGGCTGCGCCGCGCAGACCGAGCCCGCCCGCTTCGCCGCGATGGACGAGGTCGATCGCGTGCTCGGCACGGCCGAGAAGACCGCGCCGGAGGCGTGGCAGGCGACCCGCGCCGCGCTCGATTTCGGCCTCGGCCACGAGGCGAAGATCGTCGTCGGCGACATCATGGCGGTGCGCGAGACCGCGCCGCATCTGCTCGACGGACCGGCCGACACGATTGAGGGGCACACGCGCGCCTTCGTGCAGGTGCAGGATGGCTGCGACCATCGCTGCACCTTCTGCGTCATCCCCCATGGGCGGGGCAATTCCCGCTCCGTGCCGATGGGCGCCGTCGTAGCGCGGGTGCGCGAGCTGGTGGAACAGGGCGCGCGCGAAATCGTGCTCACCGGGGTCGACCTCACCTCCTATGGCGCCGGCCTTCCCGGCGCGCCACGGCTCGGCACGCTGGTACGCACCCTGCTGCGCCATGTGCCGGAGCTGCCCCGGCTTCGGCTCTCCTCGCTCGATTCCGTGGAAGTCGACGCCGAGCTGATGCGTGCGCTGGCGGAAGAGGAACGGCTGATGCCGCATCTCCACCTGTCGCTGCAGGCGGGCGACAATCTGATCCTCAAGCGGATGAAGCGCCGGCATTCGCGCGAGCAGGCCATCCGCTTCTGCCGCGAACTGCGCCAAGCCCGGCCGGAAATGGTGTTCGGCGCCGATCTCATCGCCGGCTTCCCCACGGAATCGGAGACGGCTTTCCGCGCCTCGCTCGATCTGGTGGACGCCTGCGGGCTGACCCATCTGCACGTATTCCCCTTCTCCGCGCGCCCCGGCACCCCGGCGGCGCGCATGCCGGCAGTGGACCCCGCAGTGGTGAGGGAACGCGCCCGCCGCCTGCGGGAAAAGGGCGCGCATGCGCTGCTTCGCCACCTCGCTGCCGAGGTTGGCGCGCGGCGCGAGGTGCTGGCCGAGCGCGGCGGCCTCGCCCGCACCAAGAGCTTCACCCCGGTGCGTCTGGCCTCGGCACTGGCGCCCGGCACGCTGACCCATATCCGCATCGCCGGCCATGACGGCGTTCGGCTGATCGCGGCATGACCGACATGAACGACGAGACGACGAAATCCCGCCCCGGATTCTGGAAGCGCCTGACCCAGGGGCTGACCCGCACCGCCACCGGTCTCTCCACCGGCATCACCGACCTATTCACCAAGCGCAAGCTCGATGCCGACACGCTGGAGGACCTGGAGGACGTGCTGATTCGCGCCGATCTCGGCATGGACACGGCCGCCCGCATCGCCGCGGCCGTCGGTAAGGGGCGCTACGACAAGACCATCGAGCCCGAGGAGGTGCGCGCCCTCGTCGCCGCCGAGATCGAGGCGGTGCTGAAGCCGGTGGCGCAGCCACTCGCCTTCGCCGGCGAGACCAAGCCGTTCATCCTGCTGATGGTCGGCGTCAACGGCTCGGGCAAGACCACGACCATCGGCAAGCTCGCCTCCACGCTGAAGGCGCAGGGCAAGAAGGTCGTGCTCGCCGCCGGCGACACGTTCCGTGCGGCGGCCATCGAGCAATTGAAGGTGTGGGCGGAGCGCACCGGCGCCAGCCTCGTCTCCCGTGCCCCCGGCGCCGACGCCGCCGGCGTCGCCTTTGACGGGCTGCAGCAGGCCCGCGCGGAGGGCGCCGACGTGCTCATCATCGACACGGCCGGCCGGCTGCAAAACCGCGTCGAGCTGATGGACGAACTGGAAAAGATCGTCCGCGTCATCAAGAAACAGGACCCCACAGCGCCGCATGCGGTGGTGCTGACACTCGATGCCACGGTGGGCCAGAATGCCCTGCAGCAGGTGGATGCGTTCAAGCGGGTGGCGGGCGTCACCGGCCTCGTCATGACCAAGCTGGACGGCACGGCGCGCGGCGGCATACTGGTCGCCATCGCCGCCAAGCACGGCCTGCCGATCCACCTCATCGGCGTCGGCGAGGGCATTGACGACCTGCAACCCTTCGCGGCGCGCGATTTCGCCCGCGCCATCGTCGGACTGGAGGACTGATCCATGAGCGATGCACCGTCCGGCGCGCCCGCCGGCACCCGCCTGCGCACCATGCACCCGCTGCTGAAATTCGCGCTGGAAATGGGTCCGCTGGTGGTGTTCTTCATCGCCAATGGGCGCGGCGGAATCTATGTCGCCACCGGCGCCTTCATGGTCGCCACCTTCGCCGCTCTAGCGGTGATGTGGATCATTGCCCGCAAGATCGCGGTGATGCCGCTGGTCTCCGCCGGGGTGGTGCTGGTGTTCGGCACGCTCACTCTGGTGCTGCAGGACGACCATTTCATCAAGATGAAGCCGACGCTGGTGAACGCGCTGTTCGGCCTCGCCCTTCTCGGCGGGCTGTGGCTGCGCAAGCCGCTGCTGCCCTATGTGCTGGGCGATGTCTTCGTGCTCACCGACCAGGGCTGGCGCGAATTGACCATTCGCTGGGGCGTGTTCTTCCTCGTCATGGCGGTGCTGAACGAAATCGTCTGGCGCAGCGTCTCCACCGACACCTGGGTGGCGTTCAAGACCTTCGGCTATCTGCCGATCACCCTCGTCTTCGCCATGGCGCAGGTACCGCTGATGACCCGCCACGCCCCGCCCGAAAGCACGGGCGAGAAATAGGCGGCGGGGCCAGCCCGCCGCCCGCGCCCGCTCAGGGGCAGGGATTGCCGCGAAGCTGGTGCACGGCATCGATGCGCTTGAGCACCTCCGGCGACAGCGTCACGTCGACCGCGCCGATGTCGGTGACGAGCTGTTCCATCGTCGTCGCGCCGATGATGACCGAGGTCATGAAGTCCCGCGTCAGGCAGAAGGCGATCGCCATCTGCGAGGGATCGAGCCCGGCGTCGCGGGCGATGGCGAGATAGTCGTCGATCGCCTCCTCCGCCCCCGGCACCTGATAACGGGTCGCGCGCTGGAACAGCGCGGTGCGCGAGCCCGCCGGCAGGGCGCCCTTTTGGTACTTGCCGGTGAGGTAGCCTTGGCCGAGCGGGGAATAGGCGAGAAGCGCCACATCCTCGCGCAGGCTCACTTCGGCCAGCGCCGTCTCATAAGTACGGTTCAGGAGATTATAGGCATTCTGCAGCGAGGCGACGCGCGGCGCGCTGGTCCGCTCCGCCTCGGCGAGGAATTTCATCGTGCCCCAGGCGCTCTCATTGGAGAGGCCGAAATGGCGGATCTTTCCCTCTTTCACCAGTCCGGCGAAGGCGTCGAGCGTCTCGGCGATGGGGGTCTCCGGCCCGGGCGCGCTCTCCCAGCGGGTCGGGTTGGCGCCGAACAGTGCCACCGGCCGGCCAGGCCAATGCAGTTGATAGAGGTCGATGTACTCGGTCTGCAGCCGCGCGAGGCTCTTTTCCACCGCCTCGCGAATCTGGCCGCGCGTCGGGCGCGCGGGTACGCCGTCGTCGCGGAACCAGTCCATCTGCGAGAGGCCGCACACTTTGGTGGCGAGGATCACCTTGTCGCGGTTGCCGCGTGCCTTGAACCAACTGCCGATGATGCGCTCGGTGGAGCCCTGCGTCTCGGGCTTCGGCGGAATCGAATAGAGTTCGGCGGTGTCGAAGAAATTGATGCCGTGGTCGAGCGCATAGTCCATCTGCGCATGGCCTTCGGCCTCTGTGTTCTGTTCACCATAGGTCATGGTGCCGAGACAGATCGTGGAGACCTCGAGGCCGGTGCGGCCGAGCGGGCGATACTGCATGTGGGGAGCTTTTCGCAAAGACGGGGGAAGGTGCGGACAAGATAGGTAGCCCCCGGCCGGGCGGCAAGCCGCCGCCCTTCTCCTTCGGCACATCTACCGGCTACCGTTACGGCAGTGGCGGCGCGCTCCCGCTGGGCTTCAGTTCCTCCGCAATCGTCGTGAACGCCGCCGTCATCGCCGGTTCCACCAGGGCCGCGCCATAGGGGGAAAGGTGGTCGCCGTCGATATAGTAGGCCCCGTTGCGATCGCCCCAGACATAGCGCCCGCCATGGGCGAAGAGCGCGTCGAAGGAGAGCACCCAGACCTTCTCCCCGCGCAGCTTGTCCAGCTCCGCCGTGGCGAAGCCCTGCAGCTTGCCATCCTCCTCCACCGTGGTGGAACTCTCCTCCACCGCCTTCTCGAACTGCGCCGGACCGCTGCCATGGTCGAGATTGAGCAGCACCGCCTGCTCGATTACCTTGCGCGGCACCACCGGGTGTTCCGGCACCTGGTCGATCAGCACCACGGCGGCGCCGAGAGCGCGATAATCCTGCACCGTCGCCGCGAGATGGCTGGAGAAGGTGGCGCGCGACGTCTCGAAGGACGGGAAGGACGGGTCGCCTTCCGGCCCCAGCGCGAAGGAGCGGCCCCGCCCGCGCCGGGCATAGACCGACCAGCGCGCTGCGAGCACCACCACGTCAAAATGCCCGTCGCGCGCGGCCTGCAGCTGGTCGCGCGTGGCCTGCTCACACACGCCGATGTCGAAGATCGCCCGGTGCAGCGTGGTGCGGTTGATCGGCGGGCAACTGGCCAGTGCCATCTGGTAGACCGCGTTGTCGCGTCCGACCCCGGCAAAGGCGGGCAGGATCGAACCGGCATGGCTGTCGCCGATAATGAGGATGCGCAGCTTCGGATGTTCCGGCGTGAACACGGCGCAGAGCGGCGCCCGGTTCTCGCCTGGCGGCACCGGGGCGCAGTCGAGCTTGACAGACGACCGGCGGAACGAGGCCAGAAGCGTGTCGGCATAGCTGCCGGGCGCAACACCGGCGAGCCGGCTGGGAAAGCCGCCCGAGACAGTCATGGCGATACCAACGACGGCGAACAGTCCCCCGACCAGCGCGCTCGCCCGGAAGAGGTCGCGCCGGCTCGGCAGCAGCGGCACCGGGCGGCGGCGGAAGGGCTGCTCGACATAGCGCCAGCTGAGATAGGCAAGCACAAGGGAAAGAACCGCCAGCGCCATCATCAGCGCCGGCGCCGGCTCCACCAGCGAGCGGATGCGCGCGAAGGCGAAAAGCGGCTGGTGCCAGAGATAGGCGCTGTAGCTGATCAGCCCAAGGCCCACCAGAACCCGCGCCGACAGCACCCGCGCCACCACCGTGCCCTTATGCGCGAACAGCACCACCAGCGCCGCCCCGACCACCGGCACCAGCGCATAAAGGCTCGGAAACGGCGTCGCCTCGTCAAAGGCGAAGATCGCGAACAGGATCATCCCCAGCCCGAGCGCGCTCAGCCCGTTGCTGGCGCGCGGCGCGTGGCTGGTGGCGAGAAAGCCGCAGATCGATCCGGCGAGCAGTTCCCAGATGCGGAATTGCGGCAAGTAGAAATTGGCGCGCGGCGCGTAGCGCCAGCCCCATTCGGTGGCGAGCAGGCTGAGCACCGCCACACCGACCACCATCCAGAACAGCCGCCGCCGGCCGAAGCGCCACAGCGCCGCCAGCGTCAGCGGCGCGAACAGGTAATATTGCTCCTCCACCGCCAGGCTCCAGGTGTGGAGCAGCGGCTTGAGCTCTGCGGCGGCGGCGAAATAGCTGCCCTCCTCCTTCCAGAACAGGAAGTTGGAGACGAAGAACACCACCGCCGTGACGCTCTGGCCGAACTCTTTGAGCTGGTCCGGGATCATCCACAGCCAGGCGAAGGGCAGGCAGGCCAGCATCACCACGCTGAGCGCCGGCAGGATGCGCCGCGCCCGCCGCTCATAGAACCGGGCGATGGAGAAGGTGCCGGCCTCAATCTCGTTGAGCAGGATGACGGTAATCAGATAGCCGCTGATGACGAAGAAGACGTCGACCCCGACATAACCGCCGGAGAAGGCTCCGAAACCGGCATGAAACAGGATGACAGGAACGACGGCGACGGCCCGAAGGCCGTCGATCTCGCTTCGATACTTCATGTGCCCCCGCACAGGCCGACTATGCACGCTATGCCCCGGGCCGAGCGTTAGCCCGCCCCGCCGCCCTCGTCGAGAACCGCCGAGACACACAACGTCACAATCCGGGCGTCACCGCCCCAGGCAGCGAGCGCGTGATCGCCGCGAAGGCCTTTGTCACGCTGTCGCGCAAAAACGCGTTGCCATGCACTGAAAGATGGTCGCGGTCGGAATAGAAGGCTCCGTCGCGATCCCCCCAGACATAGCGCCCCTTACGCTCAAAGACCTCGTCGAAGGACAGCAGCCAGACCTTCTCGCCCTTTACCTTCTGCAACTCGCCCACGCTGAAGGCCTGGCGCGCGGCATCCGTCTCCAGAGCGGGGGAACTCTCCCAGATCGCCTGTTCCAGCGCCTCCCCGTCGAACCCGCCGCGCAGGCCGAGCAGAGCCGCCTGTTCCAGGACCTTCTGCGGCAGCACGGCCTGTTCCGGAATCTGGTCCAGCAGCGCCACCGTCACGCCCATTTCGACATAGCGCCGCACCGTCTCGGGCAGCATGGTGGCGAAGGCGTCCCGCGCGTCCGCCTGCGAGGGGTAGCGACGGGCGCCCTCAAGCGAAATCAACACCTTGTTCCTCAGGCCGAAATGGTACATCGACCAGCGCGCGATGAACACGACGATATCGAACGCGCCCTCCTCCGCCGCGCGCAGCTGGCGCCGGGCGAGATCCTCGCACACGCCCAGCTCGAACAGCCCGCCATGCACCGAGACGCCGATCAGCGGCGGGCAGCTCGCCGCGCCCATCCAGTAGACGGCGTCGGTTTCGCCCACCCCGGCGAAGGCGGGCAGCGTTGCCTGGGCATGGCTGTCGCCGATGATGAGGATGCGGTGGCGCGGATTGGCCGGCTGGAAGATCGGACACAGCGGCCCGACCTGGTTGGGGACGCCGCTGCGATCGCAATGGGCGTCGATTGTGGGGCGACCGGCCGAGGCGATCAGCTTTTCCGCCTGACTCCCCTTCTCGATGCTGGCCAGCCGGGAGGGAATGCCCTTGGACACATTGGCGTAGATCCCGACGACGGCGAACAGTCCCCCGACCAGCGCGCTCGCCCGGAAGAGGTCGCGCCGGCTCGGCAGCAGCGGCACGGGGCGGCGACGAAAGGGCTGCTCGACATAGCGCCAGCTGAGATAGGCAAGCACAAGGGAAAGAACCGCCAGCGCCATCATCAGCGCCGGCGCCGGCTCCACCAGCGAGCGGATGCGCGCGAAGGCGAAAAGCGGCTGGTGCCAGAGATAGGCGCTGTAGCTGATCAGCCCAAGGCCCACCAGAACCCGCGCCGACAGCACCCGCGCCACCACCGTGCCCTTATGCGCGAACAGCACCACCAGCGCCGCCCCGACCACCGGCACCAGCGCATAAAGGCTCGGAAACGGCGTCGCCTCGTCAAAGGCGAAGATCGCGAACAGGATCATCCCCAGCCCGAGCGCGCTCAGCCCGTTGCTGGCGCGCGGCGCGTGGCTGGTGGCGAGAAAGCCGCAGATCGATCCGGCGAGCAGTTCCCAGATGCGGAATTGCGGCAAGTAGAAATTGGCGCGCGGCGCGTAGCGCCAGCCCCATTCGGTGGCGAGCAGGCTGAGCACCGCCACCCCGACCACCATCCAAAACAGCCGCCGCCGGCCGAAGCGCCACAGCGCCGCCAGCGTCAGCGGCGCGAACAGGTAATATTGCTCCTCCACCGCCAGGCTCCAGGTGTGGAGCAGCGGCTTTAGCTCGGCGGCGGCGGCGAAATAGCTGCCCTCCTCCTTCCAGAACAGGAAGTTGGAGACGAAGAAGACCACGGCGGTGACGCTCTGGCCGAACTCTTTGAGCTGGTCCGGGATCATCCACAGCCAGGCGAAGGGCAGGCAGGCCAGCATCACCACGCTGAGCGCCGGCAGGATGCGCCGCGCCCGCCGCTCATAGAACCGGGCGATGGAGAAGGTGCCGGCCTCAATCTCGTTGAGCAGGATGACGGTAATCAGATAGCCGCTGATGACGAAGAAGACGTCGACCCCGACATAACCGCCGGAGAAGGCTCCGAAACCGGCATGAAACAGGATGACAGGAACGACGGCGACGGCCCGAAGGCCGTCGATCTCGCTTCGATACTTCATGTGCCCCCGCACAGGCCGACTATGCACGCTATGCCCCGGGCCGAGCGTTAGCCCGCCCCGCCCCTCCCGTCGAGAACCGCCGGGACACACAACGTCACAATCCTGCCATTCGCCGCAGGGGTGGCGGAGGTACGTCAGTCGGGTGCGGCGTTGCCGGCGGGGGCCTGGGTCTTCAGCGTCGCCAGGAACGCCTCCACCGCCGGCAGCATGCGTGCGACGATGATGTCCACCCCCGCCGCCGTCGGATGCACGCCATCAGGCAGGTTCAGCGCCGGGGACCCCGCCACGCCGTTGAGAAAGAACGGGTAGAGCGGAACGTCGTATTTCCGCGCCAGCTTTTCGTAGATGCCGTCGAAACGCGCCTGATAGGCACTGCCGAGATTGGGTGGCGCGCGCATGCCGGCCATCAGCACCGGAATGCCCCGCACTTTCAGCCGCGCCAGAATGGCGTCGAGCGAGCGCTCCGGGATCGCCGGATCGAGGCCGCGCAGCGCGTCATTGGCGCCGAGTTCCAGGATCACCCCGTCCGTCCCCTGGGGGATCGACCAGTCCAGCCGGGCGAGACCGGCGCTGGTGGTGTCGCCGGACACCCCGGCATTCTCGATCACAACCTCGTGTCCCTTGGCCCGCAGCGCCGTTTGCAGCCGTACCGGAAAGGCCTGGCTGGCGGCGAGGCCATAGCCGGCGGTGAGGCTGTCGCCAAACGCCACCAGGCGCACGGGTTCGGCGCGTGCGGCGCTGGCGGCGGCCGTCGCGCCAACAAGCGCAAGGGCGCACAGAGCAAAGAGCCGATGGAGCAATCGTGACAAAGGTCTACCCTTTCGGAAACGGTGCAGCGCAACATATGGTGCACGGGATGCCGGCCTCCAGAGGACAAGGCCCCGCCGGCCCGCAACAGACGCGAAAAGAGCCCCATGCCTTCTGACACGACACAGGCCACCGCCATCCGCCTCGATGGCGTCGAACTCTCTCTCGGCAGCGGTGCGGCGCGCGTGCACATTCTCAAAGGCGTCTCGCTCGCCATTCACCAGGGTGAGGCGGTCGGCCTCGTCGGGCCGTCCGGCTCGGGCAAGTCGAGCCTGCTCATGGTGCTGGCCGGGCTGGAACGGGCGGATGCCGGCCGGGTCGAGGTGGCGGGACAGGAACTCACCGGGCTCGACGAGGACGCGCTGGCGCGCTTTCGCGGCCGGCATGTCGGCATCGTCTTCCAGGCCTTCCACCTCATCCCGACCATGACCGCGCTGGAGAACGTGGCCGTGCCGCTGGAACTGGCCGGCCGTGCCGACGCCTTCGCCCGCGCCGCTGCCGAACTCACCGCCGTCGGCCTCGGCCATCGGCTCGATCACTACCCCTCCCAGCTCTCCGGCGGCGAGCAGCAGCGCGTGGCGGTGGCTCGCGCCCTGGCGCCGGAGCCGCGCATCCTCGTCGCCGACGAGCCGACCGGCAATCTGGACGAGGCGACCGGCAAGCAGATCATGGACCTGCTGTTCGAGGCGCAGGCGCGGCGCGGCGCCACGCTGGTCATCGTCACCCATGACCCGACGCTGGCCAGCCGCTGCAACCGCACGGTGCGGCTGCGCTCCGGTGCCGTCGAGACGGCGGACGCCTTGGCCGGCGCCGGAATCCCCGCATGAGCACAGATCAGATCTCGACACCGGCAGCCGCCGCCGGCCATGCCCTGCCGGTGCGCGCGCCGAGCCGCCGCACCCTGCCGCTGCGCTTCGCCCTGCGGGAGTTGCGCGGTGGCCTGCGCGGTTTCGCCGTGTTTCTCGCCTGCCTCGCGCTCGGTGTCGCCGCCATTGCCGGTGTCGGCGCCTTCTCGCGGGCGCTGACCGACGGGCTGGCCCGCGAGGGCACGACGCTTCTCGGCGGCGATGCCGCCTTCACCCTGGTGCAGCGCGAGGCGAGCCCGGAGGAATACCGGCTCATCGAGGCGGGCGGGCGCGTTTCCACCGTCGCCACCCTGCGCGCCATGGCGCGTGCCGGCAGTGGCGAGGCGCTCGACGCCACGCTGGCGGAGGTGAAGGCGGTGGACGGCGTCTACCCCATGGTCGGCACGCTCGACATCACCCCGCCGCAGCCCCTCGCTGCGGCACTGGCCCGCGACGGCGACGCCTATGGCGCGCTGGTCGATCCCGCCCTCGCCGACCGGCTGCAGCTGAAGACCGGCGACCGTTTCCAGCTCGGCGCCGCGACGCTCATCCTGCGCGGCACGCTCGAGCGCGAGCCGGACCTGCTCTCCACCGGCATCGGATTCGGCCCGCGCGTGCTGATCGCGATCGACGCATTGCGCGCCAGCGATCTGTTGCAGCCCGGCAGCCTGGTGCGCTGGCATTACCGCGTGCGGATGGATCGCCCCGCTGAGCTTTCGGCCTTTGTCGAGCAGGTACAGAAGGGCGCGCCGGAGGCCGGCTTCGAGGCCCGCACCCGCGACGCCGCCGCTCCTCGGCTGGAAAACAATGTCCGCCGCTTCACCGAATATCTCACCCTCGTCGGCCTTACCGCCCTCCTCGTCGGCGGCGTCGGCGTCGCCAATGCGGTGAAGAGCCATCTCGACGCCAAGCGCGGCGTCATCGCCACCTTCAAGAGCCTCGGCGCGCCGGGGCGGACGGTGTTCACGATCTATCTCGCGGAAGTGGGGCTGATCGCGGCGATCGGCATCGCCATCGGCATCGCGGTGGGATCATCGCTGCCCTTCCTCGCCAATGCCGCCTTCGGCCACCTGCTGCCGGTGGCCATCGAGCCGAGCCTGCAGCCCGGCGCGATTCTGCTGGCGCTGGCCTATGGCGCGCTCATCGCCCTGGCCTTCGCGCTGTGGCCGCTAGGCCTCGCCCATGATGTGCCGGTGTCGGCGCTGTTCCGCGAGCATGTGGAAGGCGGGCGCCGCCGGCCGCGCTTCGCCTATGTCGCGTTCACCGGCCTCGCCGTGCTGGCGCTCGCGGCGCTCGCCGTCTACGCCTCGGAGCAGCGCAACATCGCGATGATCTATCTCGCGGCGGCGGCGAGCGTGCTCGTGGTGCTGCGGCTGGTCGGCGCCGGCATCATGGCTATCGCCCGCCGGCTGCCGCGCCCGCGCTCCACGGCGCTGCGCCTCGCACTCGCCAATATCCACCGGCCGGCGGCGCTCACCCCCACCATCGTGCTGTCGCTCGGCCTCGGCCTCACCCTGCTGGTGACGCTGGCGCTGATCGACCGCAGCCTGACGCGCGAGCTCACCTCGCGCCTGCCGACGGAAGCGCCGAGCTTCTTCTTCCTCGACATCCAGAACGGCGAGACCGAAGCCTTCACTCAGTTCCTCAAGCAGAAAGCGCCGGAGGGCGAGGTCGAGGTGGTGCCGATGCTGCGCGGGCGCATCCTCACTTTGGGCCGGCGGGCGGCGGAAAGCCTGGACCCGCCGCCGGAATTCGCCTGGGTTCTGTCCTCCGACCGGGGCATCACCTATGCGCAGACGCTGCCCGAAGGCTCGGTGATGGCGGGCGGCGAGTGGTGGCCGGCCGATTATGCCGGCCCGCCGCTGGTTTCCTTCGAGCGCGAGATCGCCGACGCCTTCGGCCTCAAGATCGGCGACGAGGTGACGGTGAACGTGCTCGGCCGCTCCATCACCGCCACCATCGCCAATCTGCGCGATGTGGAGTGGGAGCGTCTCGCCATCAACTTCGTCATGGTGTTCTCGCCCAACACCTTCGCCGGCGCGCCGCACACCTCGCTGGCGACGCTCACCCTCCCGGAAGGCGGCGATGTCGCCACCGAGCGCAGTCTCGGCCGCGCCGTGGCGGCGGATTTCCCTGCCGTCACCGCCGTGCGGGTGAAGGAGGCGCTGACCCAGATCGGCGAAATCGTCGGCAATCTGCTCATCGCCATACGCGGTGCGAGCCTCGTCACCCTGCTTTCCAGCGTCCTGGTGCTCGCCGGCGCGCTGGCGGCGGGTCAGCATCACCGGGTCTATGACGCGGTGATCCTGAAGACGCTCGGCGCCACAAGGGCGCGGCTCGTGGCCGCCTATGGGCTCGAATATGCCGCGCTCGGGCTTGTCACATCAGTGGTGGCGGTTGGCGCCGGCACGGCGGCGGCCTATGTCGTGGTGGTCTATGTGATGAAGCTGGGCTTTGCCTGGTCCACCGGCGCGGCGCTCGGCGCCGTCGCGGTGGCTTTGGTGCTCACCGTCGGCTTCGGCCTCATCGGCACCTGGCGGGCGCTGGGGCAGAGACCGGCGCGCATCCTGCGCAATCTGTAGCGCGGCGCGCACTAGGCCGGCGGCACGCGCCGCGTGCCGTAGCGTCAAACCTGTCGCAAACTTCACTTGCGGCAGGAAGGTCGCGCCCTCATATTCGACGCACTGACCCACACTGCTCGGCGGAGCGCCGGTGGCGGGGTGGGTGACCGGATTTCGCGAGAGGATTCGACCATGTCCGACTTTAACCGCAACGTCTCCGTGCCGCGCTTCGGGGCGACCGCGGCGCGGACGCAGGCCGAGATCGACCAGGGCCTGCGCGCCTATATGCTGCGCGTCTACAACTACATGACGCTCGGCCTCGCCATCACCGGCGCGGCGGCGCTTGGCATCTACATGCTCGCCGTCTCCGACGTGGCGACGCCCTACCAGTTCGCCGGCATCTACCTGACCGAGTTCGGCGCGACGCTGTTCGGCAGCCCGCTGCGCTATGTCGTGATGTTCGCGCCGCTCGCCGCCGTGCTGTTCCTCAGCTTCCGGGTGGACCGGCTGAGCGTCGCCACCGCGCAGACCATCTTCTGGGTCTATGCCGCGCTTGTCGGCGTGTCGCTGGCCAGCATCTTCCTGGTCTACACGCATGAGAGCATCGTCCGGGTGTTCTTCATCACCGCGGCGGCGTTCGGTGGCCTCAGCCTCTATGGCTACACCACCTCGCGCAGCCTGTCGGGCCTCGGCTCGTTCCTCGTCATGGGCCTGATCGGCATTCTGGTCGCCATGGTGGTGAACATCTTCCTCGTCTCCTCGATGCTGCAGTTCATCATCTCGGTGGTGGGCGTGCTGGTGTTCGCGGGCCTCACCGCCTACGACACCCAGCGCATCAAGGAGATGTACTTCGCCGGCGACGACGACGTGGTGGCCGGCCGCAAGGCGATCATGGGTGCGCTGACGCTCTATCTCGACTTCATCAACATGTTCCTCATGCTGCTGCAGCTATTCGGCAACCGGAACAACTGAGCGCTCTGACGACGCCAAGATGAGGAAAAGCCCCGGCTCGCACCGGGGCTTTTTCGTTGGAGCTCCCGCCCTGCCTACCGCTCTTCCCCAGGGGAATGGACCTACTATCGCGTCCAACTTGGCCAAGGGAGGAGGACGCCACGAGCTATATCGACGGTTTCGTCATCGCCGTGCCGACTACCAAGAAGGAGGCCTACCGCACCATGGCGGAGAAGACGGCGCCGATCTTCTTCGCTCACGGCGCCCTGCGGCTGATGGAGACCTGGGAAGACGACGTGCCACACGGCAAGCTGACCGATTTCCATAGGGCGGTGCAGGCGACGCCCGAGGAAGCCGTGGTGTTTTCCTGGATCGAATGGCCCTCCCGCGAGGCGCGCGATGCCGGCATGAAGGCGTTCATGGACGACCCGCGCCTCAAGGAATTCACCGACATGCCCTTCGACGGCGCCCGCATGATCTTTGGCGGCTTCACCCCCCTGCTCGACATGCGGCCGGACTGAGGCCTTGCCCCACGCCTTCACAACGGATGTGACCGGCGAGTGATTGTCGCCATGCCGGCCGGGCGCTACATAGCCTTGGCCGGCGCCGGCCAGAAGAGCCGCGCCCCGGGAGGCTGAGCCGGTCAGGGCGTACCGCCTGACGGGTTCTCCAGCCTCCCCCTGACGGAGAGGCGGAACCCATGAACTGGGCGGATTTCAAGCGCGACGCGAATCTCATCGACGGGCAGTGGGTCGGCGCCGATGGCGGCGGCACGATCGAGGTCACCAACCCGGCCACGGGCGAAGTGATCGGCACCGTGCCCAATGCCGGCACGGACGAAACCCGCCGCGCCATCGCCGCCGCCGAGCGGGCGTTCGAGAGCTTCTCGCGCACCACGGCGGATGAGCGCGCCAAGCTGCTGCGCCGCCTCTACACCGCCATCATGGACAATCAGCGCGCGCTCGCCGAACTGCTGACCATCGAGCAGGGCAAGCCGCTCACCGAATCCATGGGCGAGGTCGGCGCCAGCGCCGCCTATGTGCTGTGGTTCTCGGAAGAAGCCCGCCGCGTCTATGGCGACGTGATTCCCTCGCCCTGGGGCGAGCGGCGCATCCTCGCGACCAAGCAGCCTGTCGGCGTGGTCGCGGCCATTACGCCGTGGAACTTCCCCTCCTCCATGGCAGCCCGCAAGATCGGCCCGGCGCTCGCCACCGGCTGCACCTCGGTGATGAAGCCGGCGACCCAGACCCCCTATTCCGGCCTCGCCTGGGGCGTGCTGTGCGAACAGGCCGGCTATCCCAAGGGCGTGGTCAACATCCTCACCGGCTCGGCCTCGGCCATTGGCGGCGAGATGACCACCAACCCGACCGTGCGCAAGATCACCTTCACCGGCTCCACCCCCATCGGCAAGCTGTTGATGAAGCAGGCCGCCGACACGGTGAAGCGCGTGTCGATGGAACTCGGTGGCAACGCGCCCTTCGTCATTTTTGACGACGCCGATCTCGACAAGGCGGTGGAAGGCGCCATCGCCTCCAAATACCGCAATTCCGGCCAGACCTGCGTCTGCGCCAATCGCTTCTATGCCCAGGCCGGCATCTATGACGCTTTCGTCGAGAAGCTCGCCGCCGCCTCGGCCAAGCTGAAGGTCGGCTCCGGCCTTGAGGAAGGTGTGGTGCAGGGGCCGCTGATCGACGACAAGGCGATGGCGAAGACCGAGAGCTTCGTCGCCGACGCGCTCGCCAAGGGCGGCAAGGTGGTCACCGGCGGCGGACGGCACGCGCTCGGCGGCCAGTTCTTCCAGCCCACCGTCATTGCCGATGCCACGGCTGAGATGAATTTCGCCCGCGAGGAGATCTTCGGCCCGGTCGCCCCGGTGTTCCGCTTCGAGACCGAGGAAGAGGCGGTGCGCCTCGCCAACGACACCGAGTTCGGTCTCGCCTGCTATTTCTACACGCGCGATCTCGCCCGCGCCTTCCGCGTCTCGGAGCAGCTGCGCTATGGGCAGGTCGGGATCAATGCCGGCGTCATCACCACGGAAGTCGCGCCCTTCGGCGGGGTGAAGGAATCCGGCGTCGGCCGCGAAGGCTCGAAGTACGGCATCGAGGAATATCTCGATGTGAAATATGTGTGCATCGGCGGACTGTAAGCCGGCACACTAACGTCCCAGCAAAAAGGCCGGTCTTGCGACCGGCCTTTTCATTTTACGGAGGTTGCGCCGGACGGGCTGTCAGACCTTGAAATCCTCCAGCCGGAAGGGCAGCGAGCGCAGCCTCTGGCCGGTAGCCGCGAAGATGGCGTTGGAGAGCGCTGGCGCCACGCCGGGCACGCCCGGCTCGCCAATGCCGGTCGGCGGGTTGGCCGAGGGTAGGATATGCACCTCGACCTTGGGCATTTCCGACATGCGCAGCGGCACATAAGTGTCGAAATTGGCCTGCTCGACCACGCCGCCGTCGAGCGTGATCTCGTCATGCAGCGCCGCGCCAAGACCGAAACCGACACCGCCCTCGATCTGCGCCGCGATCACGTCCGGGTTGATGGCGATGCCGCAATCGACCGCGCAGACGACGCGCTCGACCTTGATCCGCCCCTCGACCACCGACACGTCGATGACGCTGCCGACCACGGTGTTGAAGCTCTCATGCAGCGCCACGCCGCGCCCCTTTCCGGCGCCGGGCTTCCCGCCCCATTCCGCCTTCTCCGCCAGCAGCTTCAGCACGGCCGCGTGGCGCGGCTTGTCCTTCAGCAGTTCCAGCCGGAACGCGACCGGATCACGCCCCGCCGCGTGGGCGAGTTCATCGATCATCACCTCCACCACATGGGCGGTGTGGGTGTGGCCGACCGAGCGCCACCACAAGGTGGGCACGCCGACCTTCACCGTGTGCAGGTCGACCCGGAAATCGTTGATGGCGTAATTGGTGTCGGAGGCCCCCTCCACCGATGTACCGTCGACGCCCTCCTTGATGATGAAGGCCTCGAACGGGGTGCCGACGATGAAGGACTGGCCGACGATGCGCTGGTCCCAGCCGGCGATCTTGCCGTCCGCCGTCAGGCCGGCGCGCACCGAGTGGTAGAACATGGGCCGGTAATAGCCGCCCTTGATGTCGTCCTCGCGGGTCCAGACGAGATGCACCGGCGCTCGCCCGTCGATCGCCTTGAGGATGGTGGCGGCTTCGGCGACATAGTCCGCCGGCGGGTTGGCACGGCGGCCGAAGGAGCCGCCGGCATAGAGCGACTCGATCTTCACCTGCTCGGGCTTCACACCGAGAATGCCGGCAGTGACCGCCTGCTCGATGGTCTGGAACTGCGAGCCGGTCCAGATGGTGACGCCCTCGCCGGTCTTCTCGATCACACAGTTCAGCGGCTCCATCGGCGCATGGGCGAGATAGGGGAAGCTGAACTCGGCCTCGATGATCTTCGCCGCCCGCTCCAGCCCCTTGGCCGCATCGCCCCGACGGGCGGCGGGGAGGCCCGGCGTCTTCGCCAGCTTGGCGTATTCGTCGAAGAGCGCGGCGGAGCCGCGCGTCTCGGCCTTGGCCTCGTCCCAGACGAGGCCGGCAAGCGCGTCGCGACCCTGGATCGCCGCCCAGGTGTTGGTAGCGAGCACCGCGATGCCGGACGGCACCGCTGCCACCTCGACCACGCCGGGCACCTTCATCGCGGCAGTGGCGTCGAAGCTCTTCACCGTCGCGCCGAAGCGGTCTGGCCGGCGGACCACGGCGGTAAGCATGCCCGGCCGGCGCATGTCGAGCGCATAGGTCGCGGTGCCGTCGGTTTTGGTAGCGGAATCGAGCCGCGGCAGCTTCGTGCCGATCAGCGTGAAATCCTTGGGATCCTTGAGCCTCACCTCGGCCGGCACCGGCAGCCTCGCCGCCGCCTCGGCGAACTCACCAAACGTGCCGGAATGAGCGCCGCTCGTCAGCACGCCTTTTGCGACTGTGACCGTGTCCGGCGCCACGCCCCATTGCTTGGCGGCCGCCTCCACCAGCATGGCGCGGGCCGCCGCACCGGCGCGGCGCAGCTGGTCCCAGCTATTGGCGATGGAGGTGGAGCCGCCCGTGCCCTGAACGGGGCCGAAAGCGAGATTGTTGTAGAGCTTCGCATCGGCCGGGGCGAAGGCGGTGCGCATCTGACCCCAGTCGGCGTCGAGCTCTTCGGCGACGATGGTCGGCAGGCCGGTGGTGACGCCCTGCCCCATGTCGACATGCTTGATGAGCACGGTCACGGTGTTGTCCGGGGCGATGCGGATGAAGGCGTTGGGCATCGGCGGAGCGGGCGGGGCGGCGGCGGCTTCCTCCGCCTGCGCGAGGCGCGGGGCGAGATGCACGCCGATGACGAGCGCGCCGCCGGCGGCGGCGAGGCCCTTGAGGAAACCGCGGCGCGTGGCCGCCGCCGGGGCGCCCATGCCCGCGAGCATCTGCCGGTATTGGTCGGGTGTGAGGAGGTGCATGGCGATCACCCGAGGTTGGAGGCGGCTTCGTGGATGGCGGCACGGATGCGCTGATACGTGGCGCAGCGGCAGACATTGCCGTCCAAGGCCGCGTCGATGTCGGCGTCGCTCGGGGCGCGGTTCTCGCTCAGCAGCCCGACGGCCGACATGATCTGCCCCGACTGGCAATAGCCGCACTGCACCACGTCCAGCTTGCGCCAGGCGTCGATCACCGCCGCGCCCACCTTGCCGGTGGCGGCGACGCCCTCGATGGTGGTGACGCTCTTGCCCTCGACATCGGACAGAAAGGTCTGGCAGGAGCGCACCGGCGCCCCATCCACATGCACGGTGCAGGCGCCGCACAGGGCGGCGCCGCAGCCGAACTTGGTGCCGGTCAGCCCGGCAAGGTCGCGGATCGCCCAGAGCAGCGGCATAGCGCCGTCAGCGTCCAGCGTCTGCTCGCGACCATTGAGTGTGAATTTCATTAGAACGCCCTCTCCTTCCCGGGGATGAGGACGCGCAACGGCACCCTGTCCACCGCAACAGCAATGGCTGGACGGGGTGTCTGCGCTCCCGGCGGGAGGCTACTGCTTCATGATGAGCGTCATCTAATCACCCTTCCGTGAAGGGAGGGCCGCTCAGGCCGCCGGCAGGCCGCGCACCGCGAGCAATTCGCGCACGAAATCGGCGAGATCGGCGATGTCGGCGACGATACGGTCGTCGCCACGGCTGGCGGAGGCGTGGAAGATGCCGTCGAGCATCAGCCCGATCCGCCGGGCGGTGCGGGCGATGTCGACCGGGGCAAAGGCGCCGCTCGCGACCCCGCGCGCCAGCGCGCCCTCCAGCAGCTGCTGCTCGCGGCCGTAGAAGCCGGCAATCAGCGCGTCGAGTTCCGCGTCGCGCAGGCCGGAGGAGGCATAGTCGCTCATCAGCTTGACCATCAGGGCAAGGGTCGGCGCCAGCTCCATATGGATGTCGAGCCAGGCGAGGATTTCCGCCAGTGGTTCGGCCCCGGCGGCGCGCCGCTCCTCATAGCCGGCCACGAGCTGCTCGATGGCGTGCCCAAGCGCGCGGCGCACCAGATCGTCCTTGTTCTCGAAATAGTGGTAGAGCAGCCCGACATTGATGTCGCAGACCAGCGCGATGTCGCGCACCGTGACAACGGAGAAATGGCGCGACGCGAACAGCCGCAACGCTTCTTCCAGGATCAGCACCCGCCGCTCGGCGGGCTGAAGGCGCTTGCGGGCGGTGCGTGCGGTCATGCGTTTCCTCCGTATTTGTACGGAATTTTCTGCCTTGCTCATATGCTAAGCGTGCCCATTTGTTGGGCTTGCACGTCATATTAAGTCACCGTTTAATAGCCCGGTCCAGCCATTTCAGCGACCGGAGCCACCCCTCATGAAGCGCATAATCAGGGCTGCAGCCGTCTTCGCCAGCCTCGCCGCCGCAGCTCTTGCGGGGGCGCCTGCGGCGCATGCCGCCCCGAAGAAGAGTTTCAAGGTCGCCTATACCGTCTATATCGGCTTCATGCCCTTCGCTTACATGAAGTCTTCCGGCATCATGAAGAAATGGGCCGACAAATACGGCATCGATGTCGAAATCATCCAGGCCAACGACTATGTCGGTTCAATCAACCAGTTCATCGCCGGCGAGATCGACGCGGTGGGCGTGGCCTCGATGGACGGCCTCACCATGCCGGCAGCCGGCGGCGTCGACACCTCCATCCTGCTGATCACCGACTATTCCAACGGCAACGACATCGTTCTGTCCAAGACCGCGAAGAACGTGAAGGAACTGGCCGGGCAGGACGTGTACCTGCTGCAGTACAGCGTCTCGCACTATCTCCTCAATCGCGGCCTTCAGCTCGCCGGCATCGACGACCCCACCGCCACCAAGACGGTGAACATCTCGGATTCGGAAATCTCCGCCGCCTTCATCTCGCAAGCCGACATGAAGCACGCCGTGTCGTGGAAGCCGCTCACCGAGGACATGCTCAAGGTCTCCGGCACCACGAACCTGTTCGACTCATCCAAGATCCCCGGCGAGATCATGGACGTGTTCATCGGCAACACCGCCACGCTCAAGGATAATCCGGACTTCGCCAAGGCCGTGGTCGGCGCCTGGTACGAAGCGCTCGGCATCCTCAAGGCCGGCGGCGCTGCGGGCGACGAAATGCGCGCGGTAATGACCAGCGCCATGGGCACGGATGCCGGCGGCCTGCAGGCCCAGCTCGACACCACCCATTTCTTCTACACCCCCCAGGAGGCGGCCAGCTTCCTGCTCTCGCCCGACAACGCCAAGATCTGGAACAACATCCGCACCTTCTGCTTCCAGCAGGGCCTGTTCGGCCAGGGCGCCACCAGCGTCGATTCCATCGGCATCGAAGTCGCCGACGGCACCGTGCTGGGCGACAAGGGCAACATCAAGATGCGGGTCAATGCCAGCTTCACCAAGGACGCCGCCGACGGGAAGCTGTGAGCGGCGGGCTTCTGCGCCAGTTCCCGGCGACGCCCGAGAGACCGCTCAAAGCACAGTCCTCACAAGGTGTGGGCGCAGCGCGTCCCGAAGGATGGGCTCCCTAAGCGCCCCACCCATCCTTCGAGGCCCCGCCCGGCGGGCGGGCGCCTCGGGATGACGGTCATCACGGGCGCGGATCAGCCTCTGGATGACGATCGCAACCGAAAGGCCCCGCATGCGCCGCATCATCAACTACGCCCCCCGGCCCGGCGTCCGGCTTATCCTCGCCATCCTGCCTTTCGTCATTGTGCTGGCGATTTATATGCTGGGCTCGAATGCCCGCCTCGCGGTCGAGCCGGCCGACAAGCTGATGCCGAGCTTCGCCAGCTTCTGGAACACCATGGTGCGCATGGCCACCACGGTGGACAAGGCGACGAGCCAGTATCTGCTCTGGTGGGACACCTGGCTCAGCCTGCAGCGCCTGTTCCTCGGCCTCGGCATTTCCGCCCTGCTCGGCCTTGTGCTCGGCATCATCGTCGGCTTCGTGCCCTATCTGCGCGCCACCTTCGAACCGTTCTTCGCCGCCTTCTCGCTCATACCGCCGCTGGCGGTGCTGCCAATCCTGTTCATCCTGTTCGGCCTCGGCGAAGCCTCGAAGATCGTGCTGATCGTGTTCGGCATCGCCCCCTTCATCATCCGCGACGTGATGCTACGGGTCTCCGCCCTGCCGACGGAACAGATCATCAAGGCGCAGACGCTCGGCGCCTCGACCTGGCAGATGATCTCCGGCGTAGTGCTGCCGCAGGTGATGCCGCGCCTCATCGACTCGGTGCGGCTCTCCCTCGGCGCCGCCTGGCTGTTCGTCATCGCGGCGGAAGCCATCACCGCCGAGGGCGGCCTCGGCTACCGCATCTTCCTGGTGCGTCGCTACCTCGCCATGGATGTGATCCTTCCCTACGTCATCTGGATCACCCTTCTCGCCTTCCTCATGGATTACGCGCTGCGCCGCCTCGCCGTCGCCGCCTATCCCTGGGACCAGATAAAGGCGGCCTGAATGACCACCATCACCTTCGAGAATGTCTGGAAGGAATATGACGAGCGGGTCGTGCTCGAACAGGTCAACCTGTCGCTCGACGACCACGAATTCCTCGTCATCATCGGCCCTTCCGGCGTCGGCAAGACCACGCTGCTGCGCATGCTGCTCTCGCAGGAGCAGCCGACGCGCGGACGCATCCTGATCGACGGCGAGCCCATCGCCAGCGAGCCGACCGCCGATCGCGGCGTGGTGTTCCAGCGCTATTCCGTGTTCCCGCACCGCACCGTGCTGGGTAATGTGATGATGGGCCCGCAATGGGCTGGTGCGCCCTTCCTCGGCCGCTTCTTCGGCGCCCGCCGCAAGGCGCTGGAAGAAAAGGCGATGGCGCTGCTCACCCGCGTCGGGCTCGGCGAGCATGCGCACAAATACCCCGCCCAGCTGTCGGGCGGTATGCAGCAGCGCCTCGCTTTGGCGCAAGCGCTGATCATGAAGCCGAAAGTGCTGCTGCTCGACGAGCCCTTCGGCGCGCTAGATCCCGGCACCCGCAAATCCATGCATGAGCTGGTGGGCGAACTCTGGGAAGAGAACCGCATGACCATCGTCATGGTCACGCATGATCTGCCCGAGGCCTTCCTGCTCGGCACCCGCGTTATCGCCGTCGACAAGCGGCGCAAGGACCCGCAGGCCCCGGAGCGCTTCGGCGCCAGCATCGTCTCCGATTTCGAAGCCAAGTGCCGCAGCGTGCGCGAATCCCGCCTGTTCGAGGCGGAGCGCGCCCGTGTGCGCCTCGCCCTGCTCGCCGCCGCGCCCGCCACCGGGGACGACCCGGCCGTTCCGGCATTCGAGACTGCTTTAGTGAAGGACTGACACAATGGCCGACAAGCGCTTCCACCTCGCCTGGTTCATGAACTTCACGCCCGACGAATGGCGCGAACCCTTCGGCCAGGGTGGCAACCCGTGGGATGGCCGTTTCTACATCGAGATGGCCCAGGCGATGGAGCGCGCCTGCTTCGATCTGATCATGATCGAGGACAAGCTGATGGTGCCGGAGACCTATGGCGGCTCGCGCGACCTCTCGCTCAAGCACGCCATGATGGTGCCGAAAGCCGATCCCGCCCCGCTGGCGGTGGCCATGGGCATGGCGACCCAGCATCTCGGCGTCGTCGCCACCATGTCTACCATGGCCTACCCGCCCTTCATGCTGGCGCGGCTGTCCTCCACCATCGACAGCCTCACCAAGGGCCGCTTCGGCTGGAATGTCGTCACCTCGGCCGAGGACCTGATGGCGAAGAATTTCGGCATGGACAAGCTGCCTCCGCGCGAGGACCGCTACGCCATGGCCGAGGAATACATGGAAGTCTGCGACAAGCTGTTCAACAGCTGGGAGCCGGACGCCGTGGTGCTGGACCGCAAGAACGGCATCTATGCCGACGGCTCCAAGGTCCACACCATCGACCACAAGGGCAAATACTACCAGGTGCGCGGCCCGCTCAACACCGTGCCGTCGCCGCAGCGCCGCCCCGTCTATCTGCAGGCCGGCGCCTCGCCGCGCGGCCGCGATTTCGCCGCCCGCTACGCCGACGCCATTGTCTCGGTCGCCAATGGCGTCGAGGGCATGAAGGCGTTCCGCGCCGACATCCGCGCCCGGGCCGAAGCCATCGGCCGCAACCCGGACGACATCAAGGTGTTCTTCTGCATCTGCCCCAGCCTCGGGGAGACGGAAGCGGAGGCGCGCGCCCGCTATGAGAACGTCACCATGTCGGACAATTTCGTCACCGACGTGCTGATCTCCATCTCCGCCATCACTGAGATCGACTTCTCCAAATACGATCTCGACAAGCCGCTGCCGGAAAAGCTCGTCACGAATGGCGAATCCGGCACGCTCGACAAGTTCCAGCAATGGGGCTCCGGCAAGACCCTGCGCGAGCTCGCGGCCTCGGGCGGTGGCGGCCTCGTCTCCTCCATGGAACTGATCGGCACCCCGGCGCAGGTCGCCGACAAGATGGGCGAGGCGATGGCGGAAGTGGGCGGCGACGGCTTCCTCATCACCACCCCGGTGCTGCGCGTCTCCCGCCGCTACATCACCGAGATCTGCGACGGGCTGGTGCCGGAGCTGCAGGCGCGCGGCCTCGTGCGCACCGAATACAAGCACCAACTGCTGCGCGACAATCTGCGCGAGTTCTGACCCGCGCGAACCATCGGGCGCGGATTCCCCGCGCCCGCCGGCGCCGGCGCTGAACCGGCAGGAAGGAGAAGGGCATGTCCCCCCCGTGCTCGCCGCTGGACGGCGCTCCCGATAACGGCCCGCCGCCGGTGACCCGGCAGGGCTTTCGTAACGCCATGGCCCGCCTCGGCGCGGCGGTGAACATCGTCACGACCGATGGACCCGGCGGGCGACACGGTTTCACCGCTTCGGCGGTGTGCTCGGTCACCGACAGCCCGCCGACCCTGCTGGTGTGCCTCAACAAGGGCTCCTCCGCCGCCGCCCCCGTCCATGCCAATGGTGTCGTCTGCATCAACACGCTGGCCGCCGGGCACGAGCCGCTGTCCAACCTGTTCGGCGGCCGCACCCCGCCGGAGGAGCGCTTCGCCAGCGGCAACTGGCGGCCGGCCGTCACCGGCGCGCCGATGCTGGACGGCGCTGTCGTCGCCTTCGACTGCCGCATCGTCCGCACGGTCGAGGTCGGCACCCATGACGTGCTGTTCTGCGAGGTGGTCGGCGTCGCCGAGGGCGGCTCGAATGAGAGCCTCATCTATTACAGCCGACGCTACCACACCCTGTCCGGCCCCACCGACGATTGAAGCGGGCTCTGGCGCGCCCCTCAGCTGCCGCGATAGGTGGAATAGCTCCACGGCGTTACCACCAGCGGCACATGATAATGCCCCTCCGGCTCGGCGATGCCGAAGCGGAGCGGCACCGTGTCGAGAAAAGCCGGGCCGGGCAGATCGAGCCCGCGCGCGGTGAAATAGGCGCCGACATGGAACACCAGCTCATAGCGCCCCGCCCGCAGCGGCGCGCCGGAGAGCAGTGGCGCGTCGGTGCGTCCGTCCGCATTGGTCACCGCCTCGGTGAGAAGCGCCCGCGCACTCGCCCCCACCTCGTAGAGCTCCACCCGCACGCCCTGCGCTGGCCCGCCTCTATGGGTGTCGAGCACATGGGTGGAAAGGCGGCCGAACACTTTCGGCTGGCCGGGACCCGTCACCCGCTCCACCAGCCGCAGCGCAGTGATATGGCCGATTTCGACCAAGGCGGCGGCGAGTTCCTCGTCGCGCTTGTGCAAGAGGCGCGCCTCGAAGGCGTCGAGCAGCGCGTCGCGGGTCTGCCGTCGCACGCAGATGACGAAGGGAAAGCCGAAGCGGGCACGATAGGCGCTGTTCAGCCGCTCGAAGCGGGCGAACTCCGCATCCGACAGCCGGTCGAGCCCCAGCCCCGCCTGTTCCGACACCGAGGCGGGGGCGATGTCACCGGCCCGCGCCGCCTTGCCGGCGAGGTCGGGATGCGCCGCGACGAAGGCGATGCGCTCCACCTCCGGCCGCGCCCATACTGAAGCCATCAGCGCCTCGTGCAGCGCCGCCACGGTGGCGAAGGGCGCATGGGCGAAAGCGGCCTCCGCCACCCAGGGCGCGTGCTCGAAAATGCCGTCCAGCGCGGCGATGAAGCCGTCGCGGTCGAGCGTGTTCAGCGTGTCGAGGGAGACGGGATGCGTCACGCTTGCTCCTCACCATGCACCGGCCGGAATGGATCGCCCGGCCGGTCGCGGTCATAGACGGGGCGGCCGGCGACATAGGTGGCGCGCACGGCCCGGTCGTCGCCGAGCGTCATCAGGAGAAACAGCAATTCCTCCATCGAGGCGCAATAGCCGGCGCGGAACGCCATGAACGGGGTCGCCTTCGGGTCGAGCACGCAGATATCGGCCTCCATCCCCGGCGCCAGCCGGCCGATCCGGTCGTCCAGCCCCAGCGCCCGCGCCCCGCCCAGCGTCGCGAGATAGAAGCCCTGCACCGCGTCAAGCTTGTGACCGACCATGGCCGCGACCTTATAGGCCTCGTTCAGCGTCTGCAGCTGCGACAGCGAGGTGCCCCCGCCGACATCGGTGCCGAGCGCCACCTTCACCGGCCGGCGCGGGTCCACGGCCTCGAACAGGCGGAACAGGCCGCTGCCGAGAAACAGGTTGGAGGTCGGGCAATGCGCCAGCGCCGCCCCCGCCTGGTGGCAGGTGCAGAAATCGCCCTCATGCAGATGGATGCCATGGCCGAACATGGAGCGCGGCCCCACCAGCCCGGCATGGGCATAGACATCGAGATAGGAAGCGCGAGCGGGGAAGAGTTCGCGCACCCATTCGATCTCGGCCAGGTTCTCGCACAGATGCGTCTGCAGGAAGAGACCGTCACGGGTCTTCAGCAGCGCCCCGGCGGCATCCAGCTGGGCATCGGTCGAGGTCGGGGCGAAGCGCGGCGTGACGCAGTAGAGGGCGCGCCCTCGCCCATGCCAGCGCTCGATCAGCGCGAGGCTCTCGTCATAGCCGCGCTGGGCCGTGTCGAGCAGGCCGGCAGGGGCGTGGCGGTCCATCAGCACTTTGCCGGCTATCATCCGCGCGTCGAACCGTGCCGCCTCGGTGAAGAAGGCTTCGACCGATTGCGGATGCACGGTGCAATACACCATCGCCGTGGTGGTGCCGGCACGCAGCAATTCGCGCAGGAACAGATGCGCCACCCGCCCGGCATGGCCGGCGTCGGAGAAGCTCATCTCGGCGGGGAAGGTGTAGGTCTCCAGCCATTCCAGCAATTGCGTGCCGAAGGCGCCGATCACCTGCATCTGCGGGTAATGCACATGCGCGTCGATGAAGCCGGGCACGAGGAGATGGCCGGGATAATGCTCCACCGCCACGCCCTCGGGCAGCGTGTCGCTGAGCTCCGCATAGGGGCCGAAGGCGGTGATCCGCCCGTGCTCGATGACGATGAGCGCGTCGTCATGGGTGATGAGGCAGCCGCGCGAGGGCTGCTCGAACGGATTACCCGCCAGCGTCGCCGCCGGCCCGCGCAGCACCCGCGATTGAAGGCTCCCGCTCATGAAACGGCCTCTTCTGCCGCCTGGGCGGGCAGCAGCGCGTAGAGTTCATCCGCCACGAAGGGCGTCGCGCGCAGCCGCACGCCGGTGGCGTCGAAGATCGCATTGGCGAGCGCCGCCGCCACCGGGTTGAACGGGCTCTCGCTCATCGATTTCGCTCCCAGCGGGCCGATGGCGTCAAACGTCTCGGCGAAGAAGACCTCTGTACGCGGCACATCCGCGAAGGCGGGGATATGGTAGCCGCGAAAACTCGCATTGGTCACCGCGCCCGCCTCATCCATCCTCAGCCGCTCATAGAGCGCGGCGCCGATCGCCTGGGCGACGCCGCCCTCCACCTGCCCCCGGCACTGCATCGGGTTGACCACCGTGCCGGCATCCGCCGCATGGACGGAGCGCAGGATGCGGATTTCGCCGCTGCGCCCATGCACCGCGACCTCGAAGCCCTGCACATTGAACGCCACCGACCGTGGGCTGCCGGAAGCGTCGCCCACCGCCTCCAGCGGGGCCAGCGCGGCGAGGCCAATCCGCTTCTCCCCGGCCACGACCGCCTCGCCCTCGATCCGGCAGGTATCGGCCGGCACGCCGAGCCGGGCGGCCGCCGCCGCGCGGATCGCCACCGCCAGCCTTTCCGCCGCCGCCTGCGTCGCGCTGCCGGCCACCACCGTGCCGGTCGAGCCATAGGCGCCGGTGTCATGGTCGACATGGGCGGTGTCGGACTGGCGCACGTTTATCTGTTCCGGCCGCGCACCGAGCAGCGTGGCGGCGATCTGCACATGCACGGTGGTAGTGCCGTTGCCGAATTCCGCCGTGCCGGTGCGCAGCTTATAGGTGACGTCCGGCGTCAGAGTCAGCCGTGTCTGCGCGACATGGCCGCGCGGGGGAATGGTGTCGATCATCGCCGCCGCGACGCCGCGCCCCACCAGCCACCCCGCCCCCAGCCGCGCCGGCGAGGGCTTGGCCAGTTCCGCCTCCACCCGGTCGAGGCATTGGTCGAGCCCGTAGCTGCCCATCTCGACATCGTGGTGCGGCTCCCCGGAAGAGACCATCGCATCGCCCGGCCGCACCATGTTCAGCCGCCGCAGCGCCACCGGATCGATGCCGAGCTTATGCGCCAGCTCGTCCATGGCCGATTCCACCGCGAAGATGGTCTGGCTCAGCCCATAGCCGCGAAAGGCGCCACTCGGCAGGGAATTTGTGTAGACCGACCAGCCCTCCACCCGCTTGTTCGGGCAATTGTACAGCGCCACGCTCTCGCCCGAGCCGTGGAACAGCACGCCCGCCGCATGGTTGCCATAGGCGCCGGTGTTCAGCAGCATGCGCATGGAAAAGGCGGTGAGCCGCCCGTCCCGCGTCGCACCGAGCGTCACCGTCACCTTCATCGGGTGGCGGCTGGTGGAGGCGGCGAACTGCTCGGCGCGGGTGTATTCCAGCTTCACCGGCCGGCCGGTCTTCAGCACCGCCAGCGCCACGATGTCCTCGGTGAGCATTTCCTGCTTGCCGCCGAAACCGCCGCCCACCCGCGCGGCGAAGACGCGCACGCGCTCGCGCGGCAGATCGTAGAGCGCCGCCAGCGCGTCGCGGGTGAGGAAGGGCGTCTGGGTGGAGCTGCGGATCACCAGGCGGCCCTCGCTGTCGCGCCAGCCGATGCAGCCATGGGTTTCCAGATGCGCGTGCTGGACGCGCTGGCTCTCATAGGTCGCCTCGTGGACCACATCGGCGTCCCGCAGGCCGGCGGCGATATCCCCCACCTCCCCCGCCAGCGCGGCGACGATGTTGCGGGAAGCGTCGGCGATGCGGCTGTCCGGCCCCTTGTCCCCATGCACCAGCGGCGCGCCGGGGCGCATCGCCTCCTCCGGGTCGAACACCGCCGGCAGCGGCTCATAATCCACGCGTAGCGCCGCGCAGCCGGCCTCCGCGGCCTGTTCGCTCACCGCCACCACGGCGGCCACACGCTGGCCGATATGGCGCACCACATCGTCGAGCACACGGGTGTCGTCGGCATCGTCGGTGGCATGGTGGTGCCGGGCGGAAGAGAACAGGCGGGACGGCGCGTCATCATGCGTCAGCACGGCCACCACCCCCGGCAGTGCGAGGGCCGCCGCCGTGTCGATGGCGCGGATGCGGGCGTGCGGATGCGGCGAGCGCAGCAGCTTCATATGCAGCAGCCCCGCCAGCTCGCCCTCCGGCGCCACATCCATCGTGTAGCGTGCGGCGCCGGTGACGATGGCCGGTCCGGCCGGCGCGGCGACGGAGCAGCCCACGCGGCCCTGCCGCGTGTCGGCCTCCACGGTCTCAATCCCGGCCACCGCATCGGCGATGGCGGCATAGCCGGTGCAGCGGCACAGATTGCCCTTGAGCGCGTCCGGCAGATCCGCGCGCTGGCCCTGGTCGAGCGCGGCTGACGTCATCACCATGCCGGCGGTGCAGAAGCCGCACTGGAAGCCTTGCGCGGCAAGGAACGCCTCCTGAATCGGGTGCAGGCCGTCACCTTCCGCCGTGTCCGCCAGCCCCTCGATGGTGGTGATGGCCCGCCCCTCGGCACGGAAGGCGGGGGTGACGCAGCTGTGTACCGGCCGGCCATCGAGATGCACCGTGCAGGCGCCGCAATCGCCGGCGTCGCAGCCCTTCTTCACCCCGAACCAGCCCAGTTCGCGCAGCAGGGTGCGCAGGCACTGGCCCGGCCGGGCCTCGGTCTCGACGGCACGGCCATTCACGGTCAGCCTCACGCGCGCCCCTCGCCCGGTTCACTCAGTTCGTCGCGGATGTCCTGCGCGAGAAGATGCGTCATGTGGCGGCGCCAGTCGGGCCGCCCGTGCATGTCGTCATAATAGAGCGCTTGCGGGATCGCCGCCGCCAGCCGCGCGGTCAGTTCCGCCGCGCCCGGCAAGGCGGGAAAGGCGATTTCCACCGGCCGCCTTGTGGAGGCCGTCACCGTGAGCGCGAAGGCGCCGTCCGCCGCGCGCGTGCCGATCAGCAGCACGCCGGAGCGGCCGAGCGGGGTGAGCGAGGCGCGGCGGAAGGCAGCCCGACGGCGCAGCGCCCACGCCGGCAGTTCCACCGCGCGCAGCACCTCCCCCGGCGCCAGCGCCACCTCGCGCGGGCCGCGCACGAGATCGGCGATGCGGGCCCGCCGTTCCGCCCCGTCCGGCCCCCACAGCACGCCTTCGCCCTCCAGCGCCACGGCGAGCGAGATCATTGGCCCGGCCGGTAGGCCGAGACAGATATTGCCGCCCACCGTCGCCATGTTCCAGATCTTGAACGAGGCGAGGAAGGAGCGGCAGCATTCGCGGATGAGGAAGCCGGCCCGCCACTCCGCCGGCGGCTCGAAGCCGGCGAGTTCGGCGATGGTGCAGGTCGCGGCGATGCTCAGCCCGTCCGCCCCGGCGCGGAAAGGCTCCCAGCCGAAGCCGGAGAGATCGACCAGCCGCCGCACCGAAGGCTGCGGTTCGGAGAACAGCCAGGTGCCGCCACCGAGCACCGCATCGCCCGCGTCGGCGGCCGGAAGCTCCGCCCGTGCGCGCGGGCGCAGCACCTCGGAAACCGTGTTGAGGTCCATCGGCCGATCCCCGTCGTCGCCCTTCCCGCCCGCTCAGCCCCGCCCGATGGTGCAGACGATCTGGCCGTGCGGCTCGTCGGTCGGGGTGAAGACCTGCCCGTCAAAGGCACGGCCGAAGGGCGAGAGGTCGATGGGGAGGTAATGCTTGTTCGGACAGGCCATGGAGATGTCCGCCACCTCGGGCACGGCGGTAAGCACCGCCTCGCCCATCTGGTACAGCGTCGCCTGCACGCCGGGGCTGTAGGTGGTGGCGAACACCTTCAACGCCGCGTCGAGCACTGCCGCATTGGCGGCTTCATAGCTCGCGGGCACGCCGCTCCAGCGCCACTGCGCCTCCATCGCGGTGGCGAACAGCCGGTCGGCGGTCGGCTTCAGCGTCGTCGCCTCGTCGAACCAGTAATCCTCCCAGCCAGATTCCGTGGTCTTGAGGAAGGTGAAGCCCTCGACGCCGGAGGCGAGGCGGCTGTCCTCGCGCGTCGCCTCGAGCCGGACGACGGGGCGGCCATTGCCGTCGAGCGCGAAGGCGTGGTCATGCCCCGCGCCGTCCACGTCCAGCCGCCGCCATTTGGTCTCGTGGGCGGTGATGGAGACGCCGGCGACATGGGGGTAGCGATCGAGGAAATACTGCGCCAGCGCGCTGGCGAACACCTCATTCTCCGCCCCGACATGGTCGCGGGCGACGATGTTGATGATGTTCTTGATCGAATCGGTGGCGATCACCTGCCGGTTGTCGCCCTGGGTGTAGGCAGCGGCGAAGTCGCCGGTCAGCATCGCCTGCACGGACAGCTCGCGCACCTCATGGCGAGCGCTGTCGCGCGCAACGCGCATGATGCGCACGCGGCCCTTGCCATAGCTGTTGGAAATAAGCGGCATCGGCACTGTCCCCCGGGTGCGGATCGGTCTTTCGGAACGATCGGTTATGCGAAACCGGTGCCAGTCTGGCACCGCGCGGCGCGGCGCGGAAGTCACCCGGACCGCCCGGACCGAAATGCCGGCGGCGTGGGCATCGCGAAAGCGGGTGGCGCCGGTCCGCCGGGCAGGCGACACTGCGCGCTCCTGCCCAAACCGAGTTCATCATGACTATTTTACCGCCGCCAGCTTCCTCCACACCCGTTCCACTGCCACGCCCCTTCCGCCTCGACGGGCGAATTGCGCTGGTGACCGGGGCCGGGCGCGGGCTCGGCTTCGAAATGGCGAAGGCGCTCGCCGCCGCCGGCGCGCAAATCATCATCAATGGCCGCCATGCCGGGCGGCTGGAGGCGGCAGCGACAGCGCTGGCGGCAGCCACGGGTCGGCCGGTCGGCATCTCCCCATTCGATATCGCCGACACCGCCGCCGGGCGCGCGGCCATCGCCGCCATCGCGGCGGAACACGGCCGGCTCGACATTTTGGTCAATAATGTCGGCGCGCGCGACCGCCGGCCGCTGAAGGACTTCACCGCCAGTGAAGCCACGGCGCTGATGACCACCGATCTCATCGGCCCGATGCTGCTGGCGCGCGAGGCGGCCGAGCACATGGCGGCACACCGCCATGGCCGGCTGATCACCGTCACCTCCATCGCCGCGCACATCGCCAACCGGCACGACCCGGTCTACACCGCCGCCAAGGCCGGGCTCTCCGGGCTGATGCGGGCGCTGGCGGTGGACTATGCCCGCGTCGGCATCACCAGCAACGCCATCGCGCCCGGCATGTTCGCGACGGAGACCAATGCCGGCCTGGTCGCCGACGCCGCCTTCTCCGTCTTCGTCGACACCCGCGTGCCCATCGGCCGCTGGGGCCATCCCCCGGAAATCGGCGCCGCTGCGGTGTTTCTGGCGTCGGACGAGGCCTCCTTCGTCAACGGCCATGTGCTCGTCGTCGATGGCGGGCAGTCGGTCCGGATGTGAGCGCCACACCGCCGCCCCACATCTTACCCGCGCGGCGCGACATGCTGGCGGGCGTTAAGGATAGCGCGCCTCTTCCCTCAGCCAATGATTTCCCTTGTCTGCAAAGGGCTCTAGATAACCTCCCGACGACGGACACACGGCGGAGAGGCAACGATGAGCTTCAGCGATGAACTTCGGCACGCGAACGCGCAGGACTGGCAAGCCTGTGTCGAGCACCGTTTCGTCCGGGAGATCTTCGCCGGCACGGTTGCGCCCGATGTCATGCGCCGCTACCTCGCGCAGGACTATCAGTTCATCGACGGTTTCGTCGCTCTGCTCGGCATGGCCATCGCCACCGCCGACCGCTTCGACTCGCGCATCCGCTTCGCCCAGTTCGCGGCCATGATCACCAGCGACGAGAACACCTATTTCCAGCGCGCCTTCGTCGCGCTCGGCGTGCCGGAGGCGGAGCGGGCGCATCCCGTTCTCACCGCGCCTACTGCCGGCTTCCAGACTCTGATGAAGGATGCCGCCGCCAGCCGCGGCTATGCAAACTGCCTCGCGGTGCTCACCGTCGCCGAATGGCTCTATTTGAGTTGGGCCGACCGGGCGGGCGAGGCACTGCCGCCGGACTTCGTGCATGCGGAATGGATCACTTTGCACAATAATGATGGCTTCCGTGGCTTCGTCACCTGGCTGCGCGGCGAACTCGACCGCGTTGGTGCGGTCATCGACGACGCCGGGCGCGCCGATGCCGCCGCCTTTTTCCGTCGCGCCGTGACGCTGGAGCGGGCTTTCTTCGATCACATCTATGAGTGATTCGAGTAAGTGTGAGCTGTGCCCCGGCCGCTCAGAGATTGTACTTGGCGGCAACCCTCATCAAGAAATTGTGCGTGCCCATCCGATTATTCTTAGCCACATTCAGTCATCGCTGACGTCACCCAGTGACGCTGCGGCAGTACAAGGGCACCCTTTTAGTCTTGACAGCGCACGTGGCCGGCGCGGGCGAAAAACCTTTTTCGGCGCGCCACTTCGTTCGACTTGGTCAGACGCCGCCGCAGCGGGGCCGGGAGTCAGTGGAAGCCTCCAAAACCGAGCGCGCGACGTGGTATTTTTCATTTAGAGCCGAGAAAGCTGCCATATCGACGCCGCTTTGCTTGTCAATTGCTTATTGACGTTTGGCCGTTTGATGTTAAATCGATCTCAGTCTCAATGGAGAAAATAGATGTCTGAGCAGGAAAGCGTGTCGGCTGATTATCTCGGCCTCACTGCGGATGTCGTTGCGGCATTTGTCGGCAACAACTCGGTGCCCGCCGCCGAACTTCCCGATCTGATCGCCAAGGTCCACGGCGCCCTGCTTCGCCTCTCCGCTCCCGCGCCGGCTGTCGTCGAAGAGGTGCTGAAGCCTGCGGTGCCGGTGAAGAAGTCGGTGACGCCGGAATATATCATCTGCCTGGAAGACGGGCTGAAGTTCAAGTCGCTGAAGCGTCATCTGCGCACGAAGTACAACATGACGCCGGAAGAATACCGCGCCAAATGGGGCCTGCCCAACGACTATCCCATGGTCGCCCCCAGCTATGCCGAGGCGCGCTCCAATCTGGCCAAGAAGATGGGCCTCGGCCAGCAGCGCAAGAAGCCCGCGCCGGCCCCGGTGGCCAAGCCGCGCGGTCGCGCCAAGAAGGTGGCCTGACGCTCACGCGCCGGAGCCTTTCGCTCCGGCATGCGAGTGTGGGCCTGAGACGCACCGTCAGCGGTCCGCTGGCGGTTGGCGCAAGGTTGTAAGAGCGAATGAGAAAAGGCCGCGCGGTTGCCCGCGCGGCCTTTTTTCGCCTGGCTCCTCGCCCGCGCCCCTCAATGGCCCGGAGCGGGCGACGCGTCCTCATCGCCCAGCCAGCGGCCGAGAAACGCCTCCAGCCAGAGCCGGATCCGTGCGTCATGCTGCAGGCGGTCGGTGAAATGCGCCCGGCGCGGGCGGGCGCCCGGCAGGTCCAGCCGCTCGCCGCCCTGCACCGTCCAGCGGCACATCATGTGATGCGTCACCTCAGGGTGGAACTGGATGCCGAAGGCGCGCGGGCCATAGCGGAACGCCTGGTTGGGAAAGGTCGGGCCCTTCGCCAGCAGTTCCGCCCCGCTGGGAAGTTCAAAACCCTCGCGGTGCCAGTGATAGACATGGTCGGGCCAGGCCGGGCCGGGCAAGGTCAAGGTGGGCGGCGCGTGCAGCATCCGCGCGCCCGCCTCGGTGGCGCGGATCGGGTAATAGCCGATCTCGACCAGCCCGTCCGGGTGCGGGGCGACCCGCGCGCCGAGCTGCCTCGCCAGCATCTGCGCACCGAGGCAGATGCCGAGATAGGGCTTGCCCTCGCGCAACGGCACGCCGATCCAATCGATCTCGGCCCGCACGTAATCATGGCAGTCATTGGCGCTTTGCGGCCCGCCGAACACCACCGCCCCGGCATGACCGGCGAGCGTGGCGGGCAGCTGATCGCCGAGGCAGGGCCGCCTTATGTCGAGCCTGTGCCCGCGCTCTGCCAGAAGGCGTCCGACGCGGCCGGGCGAGGAATGCTCCTGATGGAGCACGATGAGGATGGGAAGCGGGGTTTCTGCGACAGCCATGATCTCGTGCGGCACGAACAGGACGGAGAGTGCTGGTCTCCCCGCAAGCAAGGATGACGCCACGATTCGCGCCGCGCCTCAACCCCACCCTCGCCCACCTCGACGCGAGGAGGCCTATGCCGGCCTCAGCCTTCGAAAGCGTCGCGCACGCGCTTGCGGATGTCCACCCGATCGCGGGAGGTGACGTTGAGCAGTTCCGCCGCCCGCCACACCAGATTGTCCTCGAATTCGGTCAGCCCGCCATCGGCATAGGCCACCTCGAACATCATCTCCACCACCCGCCGGCGTCCCTCTTCGTCCATGGCGCGGTTGAGCACGCTGGTGAAGGCGTAGAGGTCCACCGCCTCGGCGTCGCGGGCGATGGCCGCCTCCAGCAGCTTTTCGGCGTCATCCTCGGAAAGGGTGAAACGCGCGGCGAGCAGGCGGCGCAGCTTGTCCATCTCATCGGCGCCGATCACGCCATCAATGGTGACGACATGCACCAGCAGTGCCGCCGCCGCCAGCCGGTAGTCGTTCTCGGCAAAGGCGGAGGTCTCGCGACCGCCCCCGGCAATCTCGGCGATGAAATCGGTCAGCGAGCGCAGCATGCCGTGCGGCTCCTCCGCGGCGGGTCGATCGGTTCGGCGATGGGATGGGGCCCGGTGGCGGGCCTGAAGCGTGGGTAACCCAATCACCGCAAGGGCGCAACGGCCGGTCTGCCGCGCGCGACCGAAGGCGCGGCGCCGGTGCAGCCGCGCCACACCTCGCCGTCCCCCATGCAAAAAAGCCCGGCGGGGTCGAGGAACCCGCCGGGTCGGAGTGTTGGATGGGGCGCCGTTGCGGTGGCGCGGCCCCTATTCGAGATAGTCGGCGTAGCGCGCGACGTGGTCGGCAAGGCCGAGGGCGTGGTTGCGCACCAGCACTTCGGCCGCGTCGGTGTCGCGCGCTTCCAGCGCCTGGATGATGGCGAGATGGTCCTGGATCGAGCGGTCGGCCCGGTTCTCCTCGCCGATGGTCTTGCGACGGATCATCCGCATATGGGTGAACAGGTTTTCCGCCAGATTGACCAGAATGCCGTTGCCGCCCATGGCGATGATCGTCTGGTGAAACTGGATGTTCACCTCCGAATATTCGTCCAGCTTGGCATGCGGGCCGCCGGCCTCGTCGAAGGAGGCGAACATCTGCCGCAGCCGGCCGATCTCCTCGTCGCTGGCATGGACCGTGATCAGCCGGGCGGCGAGGCTTTCCAGCGCCGCCCAGACCTGGATCATCTCGATGACTTCGCGGCGCGTCTTGCGCACCACATAGATGCCGCGCCGGGGCACGGAATGCACGAAGCCCTCGCGTTCCAGCTGGGCCATGGCCTCGCGCACCGGGGTGCGGCTGACCCCGAGACTCTGCGCCAGCTGGCGCTCGTCGAGGCGCACCTCGCCGGCCTGGTCGTAGATATTGAGCGAGACGATCACCTCCTTCAGCGCCGTATAGGCGCGGTTCTTGAAGGTGGAGGTGTCTTCGAGCGGGGCCACGGAGAGCTTGGCCGCTCCTCCATTGACCCGGCGGATCGTGCTCTCGACGCTCATCATGAGGCTTCCATCCCCTGCCTGCGCCCGGGCACCGGCCCTGGGCATCGGCGATGAAGCTCCGTATCGGCGTAGATCATTGGCGTTGCCTCCCGTCCCCCCGAAACGTCGGTTCGCGCTTCCATCCGCCGGCCACCTTCTGCTGCGTGGCTCGGGCGCCGGAGTGTCCCGCGACCGTTGATGGCCCGATTTCCCTCTCCGGGGGCGAGGGATTCGGCGGAAGAGCGATTGGCCCCGCCCTTCGCCTGGGCGCCCGAGACCGATGATGTTGCATCATCTTCTCGCGGCTGAACCCGCCGCACGCTGCCGCGCGGCGGGTCCGTTGCTTACCGGGTTCAGGCCGGCTGGGCGGAGGTGCCGCGCAGCTTGCTGAACGCCAGGCCGATCAGCGGCCACAGGCCGGCGATGAGGCCGAGACCCATGATCGAGGACACCAGGCCGTTCGACCAGAACACCGAGATGGCGCCGCCGGAAGACAGCAGGGCCTGGCGGAAGGCTTCCTCGGCACTGTCGCCGAGCACGATGGCCAGCACCAGCGGCGCCAGCGGGTAGTTCGTCTTCTTCAGGAGGTAGCCGAGGACGCCGAACACCATCATCATGATCACGTCGAACACGTTGTTGTTCACCGTGTAGGCACCGATGGCGCAGATCACCAGGATCACCGGGGCGATGATCGAGAAGGGGATGCGCAGGATCGAGGCGAACAGCGGCACCGTGGTCAGCACGAGGATCAGGCCGACGATGTTGCCGAGATACATGGAGGCGATGAGGCCCCACACGAATTCGGCCTGCTCGACGAAGAGCATCGGGCCGGGCTGCAGACCCCAGATCAGCAGGCCGCCGAGCAGAACCGCGGCGGTCGGCGAACCGGGAACGCCCAGCGCCAGCATCGGCAGCATGGCGGCAGTACCGGCAGCGTGGGCGGCGGTTTCGGGAGCGACGACGCCCTCGATCTCGCCATTGCCGAAGTTCTTGCCGTTCTTCGACACGCGCTTGGCGATACCATAGGCCATGAAGGAGGCCGGGGTGGCGCCCGCCGGGGTGATGCCCATCCAGCAGCCGATGATGCAGGAGCGCAGCGAGGTCATCCAGTAGCGCGGAAGCGTCTTCCAGGTCTTCCACACCACCTTCGGGTCGATCTTCGCCGCCTTGCCGCGGAACTCCAGGCCTTCTTCCATCGTCAGCAGGATTTCGCCGATGCCGAACAGACCGATGACCGCGATGAGGAAGTCAAAGCCGTTGAGCAGTTCGGTGATGCCGAAGGTTAGGCGCAGCTGGCCGGTCACCATGTCGAGGCCGACCGCCGCCAGGGCGAAGCCGATCATCATGGAGACGATGGTCTTGGCGGGCGGTTCCTTGCTCATGCCGACGAAGGAGGCGAAGGCGAGGAAGTAGACCGCGAACTTCTCGGCGGGTCCGAACTGGAGCGCGAATTGCGCGACCAGCGGGGCGATCAGCGTGATCATGACGATCGCGAAGAACGCACCGACGAAGGAGGAGGTGAACGCCGCCGTCAGCGCTTCGCCGGCTCGCCCCGAACGCGCCATCGGATGGCCGTCGAAGGTTGTGGCCACCGACCAGGGCTCGCCCGGAATGTTGAACAGCACCGAGGTGATGGCGCCGCCGAACAGCGCGCCCCAGTAGATGCAGGTCAACAGGATGATCGCCGAGGTCGGCGACATGGAGAAGGTGAGCGGCAGCAGGATGGCGACGCCGTTGGCGCCGCCGAGGCCCGGCAGCACGCCGATGATGACGCCCAGCAGAATGCCGATGGCCATCAGCAGGATGTTGAACGGATCGGAGGCGATGCCGAAGCCGTGGTAGAGGAAGGTGAAATTCTCAGCAATCATGTTCATGGGCGCTATCCCCTTGGGTGGCCTTCTTGTTTGTCCGGATCAGAGACCGAACATGGCCTCGATCGGCCCCTTCGGGAGGGGGATCATGAACCACCGTTCGAGCGTGACGTAGAAGAAGGCCGGGACGCCGAGGGCGACGGCCAGGGAGAGCGGCCAGCTGTAATGGCCGAGCCAGACCATGAAGAGGACGATGAGCGCCACCGAGGGGACGTAGATCCCGAGGAAGGGCACCAGCGCCACATAGATGCAGGCGGGGATGAGAACCTTGAGCACCTGAACCAGCTGCTGGTTCTCGGCAAAGAGCTCATCCGGGTCTTCGCGCAGCCCCGACACCACATTGATGACGCTGCACACGCAGATGATGAGGCCGACATAGAAGGGGAAGAAACCGGCTTGCGGACCGTCCGAGCCCCACCCGAAGCCGACGAGGACGCTGCCGTAGAGAACGATGAGGCCGAAGATCAGGGTCAGCAGCGCCGTGCCGACTTCTACGGCGCGTTGCTTGGGCCCCGACTCGGCTCCGTGGTGAGACTGTTCCATCGCGATGTCTCCGAAAATCCGCGCAAAAGCCGGGCCGGCGGGACAAGGCCCGTCGACGGCACACTGGCGCCAGCCCGCTGAATGATTGTTGTTATGTCCCGGCCGGGGTGCGGCCCGGCGGAGACGAGGAGCCGTCTCCGCCTTCCCGCCGCGCAGGCCGCGATCCGGTCGAGGATCGCGCGGCCGGCCCGTGAGGATCGCTCTTAGGGATCACCCTTAGGGGGTCGGCCGTGCTCGGGGCTACGCCTTTAGAGGGCGTATCAGTTGCCGGCGATGAAGCCAGCCGCCGTCATCAGGTCCTTGTGCGTCTTCTCGGACTGGTCGAGCCACGCCTTGAACTCGTCGCCAGCCATGAAGGTCTGGTTGAACGCGCCGTCCTTCATGAGCTGCTGCCACTCGGGGGTCTCGCGCACCTTCTTGAACAGCTCGACGAAGTAGGCGACCTGCTCCTGGCTCACGCCCGGGGGCATGAAGATGCCGCGCAGCATGAGATATTCGACATCAAGGCCGGCCGACTTGCAGGTCGGGACCGAGGACCAGGACAGATCGCCGAGAATCTTGTCGGTGTAGGGGAGCGGCTTGGAGTCGAACACGCAGAGCGGGCGCACCTTGTCGCCGCGCCACTGGGAGACGGCCTCGATCGGGTTGTTCACGCTCGAATTGATGTGGCCGCCGACCAGCTGCACCGCGACCTCGCCGCCGCCCTTATAGGGGATGTAGGTCATCTTCTTGCCGAGCGCCTTCTCGATGGCGACGGTGATGATCTGGTCTTCCTGCTTGGAGCCGGTGCCGCCCATCTTGAACGTGCCATCCGGCGCCGCCTTGATCGCCGCCTCATATTCCTGCGCGGTCTTGTAGGGCTCCTGGGCGTTCACCCACAGAACGAATTCGTCGAGCGCCAGCATCGCGACCGGGGTCAGGTCCTTCCAGTTGAAGGGAATGCCGGTGGCGAGCGGGGTGGTGAACAGGTTGGAGAGCGTGATGACGATCTTGTGCGGATTGCCCTTGTTGCTCTTCACGTCGAGGAAGCCCTCGCCGCCGGCGCCGCCGGACTTGTTGATGACGACGAGCTGGGTCGACATCAAATCGTGCTTGGCGATGATGCCCTGCAGCGTGCGGGCCATCTGGTCGGCGCCGCCGCCGGTGCCGGCAGGAACGATGAACTCCACCGGCTTGGTGGGCTCCCAGGCGGCTGCGGCGGGCAGCATGGACAGGGCCGTCATGCCAAGAGCGGTCACGGCACCGAGGCCGAGAGCATGCAGATGTTTCATTTGGCGTTTCCTTCCCAAAGGGTTTTGGCGAACGGCCGACTCATTGGTTGGTCGGCTCTTTAGTTTGGGCCCCGCCTCACACCGTTTGGCGGGGCGAGACCTCGATAGCCGGGGGCGTTGTTGTGTCTCTCCGCCGGTTATTCTGTGGAATAACTTGTACCAAGAATAAGCCGAAGCCAAGCGATAATTCTAAAGTTCAATGTTGCATCGCAAGGTCAACTGGTATTACGTATTACGATTATTATGTATTTGGCATGCCATCTCTGGCATACGGCATACTTTATAAAGTGCGTACGAATACGTTATTACTCAAACCATTGAGTAAAAAGCCTTTTTCGTCGGCACTTGAGCACCATCCCGGGGCATTTCCCTTAAGTCGTCCCGTGCTCGTCGCGAAGATCGGCCTCGCCCCATCGTCCTGACGGCGTGCGACGCGAATACTTGGACAGCCGCCTTCCGCCCAATTTCGCCCCGAACTCGCCCACTTTCTCGCCATATTGTTGCGTTGCAACACGTGCTCCGAACGGGCGGAAGGGGAGAGCCACCGCTGAATCGCCCCCTCCCCCGCCCCACCCGACGACCGCGACAGGCCACCCGCGCCGGTCGCGGCGCGGAATCGTTTTTGCTAGGAGTCGCGTGAAACGACTCCCCGCCCCCAGGGGCACGAGACGGACCGACCCACCTCCCGTCCCGCCGCGGGACGCCATGGAGACACAGTCCATATGACCAGCCGCGTAATTCCGGTGGCGCCCTTCACCCTCACCGTCTTCGGGGCGACGGGCGACCTTGCGCGCCGCAAGCTGATTCCCGCCCTGTTTCATCGCGATCTCGACGGGCAGCTTCCCGACGACGCGACCATTATCGGCGTGTCGCGCCGCGCGCTCAGCGACGAGCAGTTCCGCGCCTTCGCCCGGCAGGCGCTGACCGACCACATTCCCGGCAGCGAGCTGGAAGGGCCGGAGGTGGACCGCTTCCTCGCCCGCCTTTCCTATGTCGCCGCCGATGCCGACGCCGACGGCGGCTGGTCGGAACTGGCCCAGCGCGTCGAGGCCTTCCCCGAGCATATCCCGGTCTATTATCTCGCCACCGCCCCGCATCTCTTCGGCCCGATCTGCGAACGGCTGGGGAAATACGGTCTTGCCGAGAAGGGCCGCGTCGTCATCGAGAAGCCGATCGGCAAGGATCTGAAGTCGGCCGTGGCGCTCAACCAGCAGGTTGGCCGCATCTTCCCGGAAGACCGCGTCTACCGCATCGACCACTATCTCGGAAAGGAGACGGTGCAGAACCTGATGGCGCTGCGCTTCGCCAACGCCCTGTTCGAGCCGCTGTGGAACAACGCCCATATCGACCATGTGCAGATCACGGTCGCCGAGGCGCTGGGTGTGGAGGAGCGCGCCGGCTATTACGACACGGCCGGCGCCATGCGCGACATGGTGCAGAACCATATCCTGCAGCTGCTCTGCCTCGTCGCCATGGAACCGCCCGCCTCGCTCGACGCCGACGCGGTGCGCGACGAGAAGCTCAAGGTTCTGCGCGCGCTCAAACCCATCGACGACCAGAACATGGCCGCCGTCACCGTGCGTGGCCAGTACCGGGCCGGGGCCTCGGCGGGCGGTGCGGTGCCCGGCTATCTCGACGAGCTCGGCTCGTCCACCAGCAGCACCGAGACCTTCGTCGCCGTGAAGGCGGAGGTGGAGAACTGGCGCTGGGCCGGCGTGCCGTTCTACCTGCGCACCGGCAAGCGCCTCGCCTCGCGCGTCTCGGAGATCGTGGTCGGCTTCAAGCCGGTGCCTCATTCGGTGTTCGACGCCAATGTCGGCCCCATCGAGTCCAACCGCCTCGTCATCCGCCTGCAGCCGGACGAAGGCGTGAAGCTGTGGCTGATGATCAAGGACCCCGGCCCCGGCGGCATCCGCCTCACCCATGTGCCGCTCGACATGAGCTTCGCCAAGGCGTTCAAGGTCCGCAACCCGGACGCCTATGAGCGGCTGATCCTCGATGTGGTGCGCGGCAACCAGACCCTGTTCATGCGCCGCGACGAGGTCGAGGCGGCGTGGAAATGGGTCGATCCGATCCTGGAAGCCTGGCGCAACGCCAAGGAGCCGCCCCGCCCCTACACCGCCGGCACCTGGGGCCCCTCGGCCGCCATCGCCCTCATCGAACGCGACGGCCGCACGTGGCTGGAAGACGGCGCCTGAACGGCGCCTTTGGTTGGAAGACGGCGCCTGAGCGGCGCCTTGGGCTTGAGGACGGCGCCTGAACGGCGCCGGCCGTGACCACCGCGCCCCGCCGGGACCCGTGGGCGCTCAACCAGACGTGCGGCGGCCGGCCTCCGGTCGTCGCACAACTGCCCTATACTGAGCGCAGGCGCCTCGGGCGCCGCGATCCGTAGAGGCGCCGGCCGCAGGCCGGCACGAGAGGGAGACTGCCGGGCATGCCGGAACTGCACGAGTTGAAGGACAGCGCCGAGGTGGCGCGCGCGGTCGCCGATTTCGCCAGCGCGGCGCTCGCCGCCCGCGTCACCCGCAGCGGCATGGCCAGCCTCGCCGTCTCCGGCGGGCGCACGCCCACCCGCTTCTTCGAAGAACTCTCCACCCGCGACCTTCCCTGGGACAAGATCGCCGTCACCCTGGTCGATGAACGCTGGGTGCGCGAAACCTCCGACCGCTCCAATGCGCGGCTGGTGCGCCAGCATCTGCTCCAGAACAAGGCGGCGGGCGCGAAATTCGTGCCGCTCGCCAATGACGCGCCGACGCCGGAGGACGGGCTGTTCGCCGTCAACGAGGCGCTGGAAGATATTTCCTGGCCGCTCGCCTGCGCCATTCTCGGCATGGGCGACGACGGCCACACCGCTTCCTTCTTTCCCGGCGGCGACCATCTGAACGAGGCCATCGACCCCGACGCGCCTCTCGGCCTCATCCCCATGCGCGCGCCCGATGCCGGCGAGCCGCGCATCACCCTCACCCTGCCGGTGCTGCTCGCCGCCGACGCGCTGGCGCTGCATATCGAGGGCGAGGCCAAGAAGCCGGTGCTGGAAAAGGCGCTCGGCGACGGCCCGGCGACCGAGATGCCGATCCGCGCCGTGCTGCGGGCGAAGCCCGCGCTCGACATCTTCTGGTGCCCGTAAGCCGGGCACACGTTCCGGCGGCCCGCCCGGGCCGCCGCCACCGAAGACCGGCCGGACCTGCCGGCCGCCGACGACCCTGAGGAGAGCCGCATGGCCACTGCCATTCCGTCCCATGTGAATGCCCGCATCGGCGAGGTCACCGCGCGCATCGCCACGCGCTCGCGCGACGCCCGTGCGCGCTATCTCGAACGGATCGCAGAGGCCGCCCAGCGCGGGCCGAGCCGGGCGAAGCTCGGCTGCGCCAACCAGGCGCACGGCTTTGCCGCCTGTGGCCCCTCGGACAAGGCGATGCTGCGCGAAGGCACCGGCGCCAATCTCGGCATCGTCACCGCCTATAACGACATGCTCTCCGCCCACCAGCCCTATGAGACCTATCCGGCGCTGATCCGCGCCGCCGCCCGCCGCGCCGGCGGCACGGCGCAGGTGGCGGGCGGCGTGCCCGCTATGTGCGACGGCGTCACTCAGGGCGAGGCCGGCATGGAATTGTCGCTGTTCTCGCGCGACGTGATCGCGCTCTCCACCGCCGTCGCCCTGTCGCACCAGACCTTCGACGCCGCTGTATTTCTCGGCATCTGCGACAAGATCGTGCCCGGCCTCGTCATCGGCGCGCTGGCCTTCGGCCATCTGCCGGCGGTGTTCATCCCCGCCGGGCCGATGACGTCCGGCCTGCCCAATGACGAAAAGGCGAAGATCCGCCAGCTCTTCGCCGAAGGAAAGGTCGGGCGCGACGCGCTGATGGAGGCGGAAAGCCAGTCCTATCACGGGCCGGGCACCTGCACCTTCTACGGCACCGCCAACACCAACCAGATGATGATGGAGATCATGGGCCTGCATCTGCCCGGTGCCTCCTTCGTCAACCCCAACACGCCGCTGCGCGAGGCGCTGACCACGGCGGCGGCGGAGCGGGCCATGGCGATGACCGCGCTCGGCAATGATTATGTCCCGGTCGGCCGCATGCTGGACGAGAAGGCCTTCGTCAACGGCATTGTCGGCCTGCACGCCACCGGCGGCTCGACCAACCACACGCTGCACATCGTCGCCATGGCGGCGGCCGGCGGCATCACACTGACCTGGGACGACTTCTCCGACCTCGCCGAGGTGACGCCGCTGCTCTGCCGCGTCTATCCCAACGGCAAGGCCGACGTGAACCATTTCCACGCCGCCGGCGGCATGGGCTTCGTCATCCGTGAGCTTCTTGCCGACGGCAAGCTGCACGCGGATGTGGAAACCGTGTGGGGCGGCGGGCTCGGCGCCTACACGCAGGAGCCGGTGCTGCGCGAGGACGGCACGCTCGGCTGGCGCGAGGGCGCCGAGGCGAGCGGCGACGCGGCCGTGCTGCGCGGGGCCGGCGAGCCCTTCCAGCCCACCGGCGGGCTCAAGCTGCTGTCCGGCGAACTGGGCCGGGCGGTGATCAAGACCTCCGCCATCGCTGCCGAACGCCACATCATCGAGGCGCCGGCTCGGGTCTTCCACAGCCAGGAGGAACTTCAGGCCGCGTTCAAGGCCGGATCGCTCACCGGCGACTTCATCGCCGTGGTGCGCTTCCAGGGACCGAAGGCCAATGGCATGCCGGAACTGCACAAGCTGATGCCGCCGCTCGGCGTGCTGCAGGATCGCGGGCACAAGGTCGCGCTCGTGACCGATGGACGGCTTTCCGGCGCCTCCGGCAAGGTGCCGGCGGCGATCCATGTCACCCCGGAAGCCGCCGATGGCGGCGCCATCGCCCTTATCCGCGATGGCGACCTGATCCGCCTCGACGCGGTGGCCGGCACGCTCACCGTGCTGGTGGAGCCGGAAACATGGGCGGAGCGCGCGCCGGCTCCGGCCAACCTCGCCCCCTCGCATGTCGGCGTCGGGCGCGAACTGTTCGCCGCCTTCCGCGCCTCGGTCGGCACGGCGGATACGGGAGCCAGCATCTTCGCGGTGTGACGGCAAAGGCGTCATCCCGGCCGGCGGCGCAGCCGCCGCGCCGGGATCGTTGCACGTCCGCGCGATCCCGGATCGGGCTACGGCCGTCCGCGATGACGACCGCCTCAGTACAGCGGGCCGATCTTGCCCAGCGGCAGCACGCCGAGCATCACCTGCCCGTTGCGGAACACGAAGGGGAAGGAACTCGCCTTCTGCCCGTCCACCGTGGTCGGCATCCCCGCCATCATCATCGCAGGCGCGAGATTGGCGAGGAAATCCGGCAGCAGCCCCGCCGCCGCCATCGCCGCGAACAAGGGCTGCGCCTTCACCACGGCAAGGTCGACCCGCCCGTCCGGGCGACGCTGGGCATCAAGGCCAAGCTCGCCGGAAGCGCTCAGCGCTCCGCCGCCGCCGGTGATGCGGGCGATCTGCAGTTGCACCCGGCCGCCGGCCTGCTGCCACAGCGCCAGCCGCTCGGCGGCGGGCATGGAGCGGAAGGGCGGCACCTGCGTCACGCTCGCCTGCATTTCGCCATCGACCGACTTCGCGGCCTGTGCCGCCGCCTGGGCGGCAGCGACGCCGGCGGTGCGGGGCGTGGCGCTCAGCGCCATGCCGCTGGCGCCGGTGAAGCCGAGCGCGATGTCGAGCGTGCCGGCCGCCTCGCCGGGATGGTGGCGCACATGCAACTCGGCATGGCGGGCGGAGAACACCGTCGTGCCGCCCTCGGCGAGCGAATAATCATTGGCCGAGATCGAGACACGCTCGGCGCGGCCCTCGCGGCCCACGCCGCTCACCTGCAGCAGCGACCAGGTCGCGGTGATCTCGCGCCCGCTTGTGCCCTGCGTCAGCACGGACGGCCCCTCGAACTCGGCGATGATGTGCTGGGGGTTCCACACCTGCGCCACCGCATGGGCGCGGGTCATGCGCGCGGTCCACGGCTCCGGGCCGGTGAAGGTGACGGTGGGCGCGTTGCAGATCAGTTCGAAGCGGAAGGGAAAGCCGCCGAATTCGCGGCTGGCGCAGGCCCAGTTCCGCCCTTCCGCCGCCTCGCGGGCGATCCAGGCGTCGATTTCCGCCTCCGCCCGGCCGGCGCTCCATTGCCAGACGAAGGACCAACCAATGCCCAGCAGCACCAGCGCGGCGAAGGGCAGCGCGATCAGCCACCGGCGGCGGGAGGCGGCCGGGGCGGGGCGGGCATCGGACGAGGTCATGGGCGGACTCCAGTGGCGGGCAGGCGCAGGCTCGGACGCCGATACGGCAGGCTTAAGGCGCGAGGGCGCCATGGGTTCCCGGCACGGGCCCAGTGTGGGTTTAGGTCATGCGCGGCGCTTGCGCCAGAACGCGGAGCCGGGCAAGCAGAAGCGGCGCGCGGCGGCGGCGCCGATTCCCCCCGCCCGCGTCCGTCGTCAAAGCCTCGCAGGTGCCCGCCATGTCCGCCGGCCACGCCATCCATTCCCTCACCCCCGGCGAACCGCTCTGGGTGTTCGGCTATGGCTCCCTGATGTGGAATCCGGGCTTCGCCTATGAGGAGCGCGTGCCCGGCAAGCTCATCGGCGCGCATCGTTCCTTCTGCGTGAAATCGGTGCATTGGCGGGGAACGCCGGAGAAGCCCGGCCTGGTGCTCGGCCTCGACCGTGGCGGCGCCTGCGTCGGCATCGCCTTCCGCGTCGCGCCGGAACAGGCGGAGGCGACGCTCGCCTATCTGCGCGAGCGCGAGCAGGTCACGAATATTTATCGTGAAGCCGTGCGGCGGGTGTGGCTGAAGGACGGAAGCACCCGCGCCGTGCCGGCGGTGGTGTTTCTGGTCGATCGCGGCCACGCGCAATATGCCGGGCAGATCACGGCCGAGGAGCGGCTCCACCTCATCCGCCAAGGGCACGGCGTGGGCGGGCCGAATGCGGATTACGTCACCGCCACCGCCCGGCATCTTGCCGAGCTTGGCATTCGCGACGCGGAGATCAGCTGGCTGGTCGCCCGGCTCTAGGCCCGGACGGGCCGGTCACATCGGCGCCAGCGTGCCGCTCTCGGCGTCGGGCAGCACGCGCAGATGGATTTCCTGCGCCCCGGTGGCCATGGCGGCGCTGCGGGCCTTCGCCCCGGCCGGGCCGGCCCACACCGGAATGCGGCGCGTGCCTTCCATCCGCACCGCGATGGCGACGGCGGCGGGATAGTCCGGCGCCTCCTCCGCGGCATAGACGGAATAGACCTGCCGGCGGCCATCGGTGCCGCGCCAGAGGCGGAAGCGACGCGCCAGCAAACCGCTGGCGCTGAGCGGGCCGGCGTCCTCAAGCGAATCAAAGCGGGTGGTGTCGCGTGTCATCATGGAACAAATCTAGAACATCTGGTTTCGGCGTCAACACTGTCTGTGGAGGAATCCGCGAAGATGCTGAAGGTTCCCTTGACAAGCCGCGTTAAGGGGCTGGTAACCGCCCCGTTTCACGCATTTGCGATGTCACCGCCGGCCAGGCGCGCACCCCGAGCGAGGCGGCGAGGAACTTCACATATTCCACCGCGAGCAGCCGCAGGCCGGCCAAGGTCGGCCCGCTGTTCTCCTCCGCGCGGCGGGGCACGACGGGATAGGGCACCAGCGTGATTCCGGGCGTGGTGCGGCGCAGTTCCACCAGCGCGCGCGGCATGTGCCAGGCCGAGGTGACCACCAGCAGCGAGCGGAAATGCTGTGCCTTGGCCCATTCGCCGGCCTCAATGGCGTTGCCCTGCGTGTTCAGCGCCGAGCGGCCGAGCTCGACACAGCATTCCAGCGCCTCGCGCGTCGCCGGCACGGTGCGCACGATCTCATTGAGCGTGGTGTCGGGATGCACGCCGGTGATGAGCAGGCGCTTGCCACGCCCTTCCAGCAGGAGATTGGTGGCTTCCGCGATGCGTTCGGATCCGCCGGTCAGCACCACGATGCCGTCCGCCGCCCGCCCCGCCTGCGCCTCGCGGCCTTCGATCCCGGCGACGAAGACAGCGAAGCCGATGAGCAGGCCGAGGAGCGCCGCCAGCGGCACGGCCGCGAGGATCCACAGCCAAAGCCAGCGGCGGGAGCGGCCGGGCATGGGCGCGCGGGCGGGATCGGAAGGGGAGAGCATGGACACGACGCGCGCCCTAGCTGATGCCGCGCAGCGTGCGGTAGACGGTCAGCCGCGAGGTCAGCGTCGTCACCAGCGCCACCAGCACCGCCACCCCGACAATGCCGCCATAGCCGCGCGCGTCGATGGTCATCGCGCCGACAAAGGTGTCGATCTGCTGGTCGACGCGCAGCCAGGACGGGACGGTGGAGCCGAGGAAGAACAGCGCCACCGCCGCGCCACCGCCGACCGCCGCGCCCTTGAGGCCGACGGTCAGGAAGTGGCGCTGGAATTCCGACACGATGAAGGTGTCGCGCGCCCCGACGAAATGCAGCACCTCCACCACGAAGCGCGCCGCCTCCACCGCCGCTCGGGTGGCCACCGTCACGCACAGCACGGTGGCGGTGGCGACCAGCGCCAGCACGGCAAGGCCGATGGTCATCGCGGTACGCGTGGTGGCGGCGAGCCGCTCGGCCCAGAGCCGGTGATCGTCGAGGCTGGCGGAAGGCACCTGCCGCGTCAGCGCCTCGCGCAAGGCGGGCAGGGTCTGCGCATCCGCCGAGGCGGCCAGCGTCACCGTGACCAGCCGCGGCACCGGCAGATTGGCGAGGTCGAGCCCGGCGCCGAGCCAGGGCTCCAGCAGACGGGCAGTGGCGGCGGGGTCCAGCGCCTTGGCATCTGCGATTCCCGGCGTCGCCTTGGCGAGTTCCACCGCCTTGGCCAGCGCGGCGTCGAGATCGAGCCCATCGCCCGGCTTGATCTCGATCGTCGCCTCGCGGGCGATGTCGGCGGTCCATTCCGCCGCGACATTGCTCACCGCCGAGACGGCGCCGATGGTGATGCCGGCGAGAAAGGTCATGATGGCGATGACCGCGATCAGCGCCCGCGTCGTCACCGTCGTGCTGGGCACGATGGGGCGCTGCGCCGCCGATTTCACCGCGGGGGCGCCGGGGCCGGGGCGGGTCGCCCGCTCGGCGTCGGGCGCGGCCGGCGCCCGCAGGCGCCCGGCTACCGTCGCCAGCCGTCCGGATGACGTGGGTCGTTGGTCAGTCATAGACGGTCAGGCGTCCCTGATTGATGACGAGGCGGCGCGCGTCGAACTGGTCCATCAACCCGATATCATGGGTCGCGATCAGGACCGAGGTGCCGCTCTTGTGCAGTTCGAGGAACAGGCGCAGCAGACGGCGCGCCAGGCTGGGATCGACATTGCCCGTCGGCTCGTCCGCCAGCAGGATTTCCGGCCGGCTGATCAGCGCGCGGGCGATGGCGGCACGCTGCTTCTCGCCGCCCGAGAGCACCGGGGGCAGCACATGCATCCGCTCGCCCAGCCCCACCCAGTGCAGCAGCTCGGTCACTTCCGCGCGATAGCTCGTCTCCTCGCGCCCCTGCACGCGCAGCGGCAGCGCAACATTCTCATAGGTGCTGAGGTGGTCGAGCAGGCGGAAATCCTGGAACACGATGCCGATGCGCTGGCGCAGCGCCGCGGTCTCGTCCGGTGCCAGCTTGGCGGCATCGCGCCCGAAAATGGTGATGAGCCCCCGCGTCGGCCGCAGCGAGAGGAACAGCAGGCGGAGCAGCGTCGTCTTGCCGGCGCCCGATGGCCCGGTGAGAAACTGGAAGGAATGCGGGGGAATGCCGAAGGTGACATCCCGCAGAACCTCCGGGCCCATGCCGTAGCGCAGGCCGACATTTTCGAAGCGAACCAAGACTCAATCCTTCGACGGGACATGCCGCCCGCTGATTCTGATGGCGCGACCTCTAACATAGCGTGTGCGCGGCGTCGCAAAAGACAGGCCGCGCGGGCCGGTAATGGGAAACCAGGCTGGACGCGCGAGGACGGCCCGTTCATCCTGCCGGCAAAACACAGGGTGCGTCACCTGCCGCGCAAGAGGAAGCCGATGACCGAAGAAAATACCGCCGCGACCGCCACCGAGGCCGGGCATCCCTATCACGATGCCCGGATCGAAGTGCTGTTCGACGCCGCCACCATTGCCGAGCGCAACCGCGAGCTGGTCGAGGAGATCGTCGAGGCGGCGCCGGAGAAGCTGGTGGTGATCGCGGTGCTCAAGGGCAGCTTCGTCTTCGCCGCCGATCTCATCCGCTCCATGCACCATGCCGGGCTCGCGCCGGAGGTGGAGTTCATCACCCTGTCGAGCTACCGCGACGCCCGCATCTCCTCCGGCCATGTCACCGTGCTGCGCGACATCGAAACCGATGTGCGCGGGCGCGACGTGCTGCTGATCGACGACATCCTCGAATCCGGCCGCACGCTGGCCTTCGCCAAGGACCTGCTGGCGGCGCGCGGGGCGCGCAGGGTGATGGTGTGCGTGCTGCTGGAAAAGCCGCACAAGCGCGCCGTGCAGATCGAGGCCGATTTCGTCGGCTTCAAATGCCCGGATTATTTCGTCGTCGGCTATGGCATGGATGTCTCCCACGCCTTCCGCCAGCTGCCTTTCATCGGCTACATCCCCGAGGCGGAGAAATAGCGGCGGCGGCACGCGCCGGCACGCATGTCCCGAGCTCATCCCGGCCGCAGCGAAGCGGAGAGCCGGGATCGCCTTCCCGAGCCCGCCTGCCGAGCATGCTTGCCAGCATCGGCAGCCGATCCCGGATACGGTCTGCGGCCGTCCCGGGATGACGGACCGACCTCAGAAGTCGCGCAGCAGCCGCTCCAGATAGTCGAGTTCGAGGCGCGGCCGGTCGGGCTCGCCGAAGCGGCGGCGCAGCTCCTCCAGCACGCGGCGGGCGCGCTGCATGTCGATCTCTTCCGGCACTTTCACCGTGTTGTCGTCGCCATAGTCGCGCGAGCGCATCGGCCGGCCGAGCGGATCGGTGCGCTCGGCGGTCTGGCCGGAGGGGCCGCCCGGCCCCTCGCCACCGGGACCGCCCTGCTGTTGCTGCATCGCCTCGGCCATCTGCTGGGCGCCGCGGCGCAGCGCCTGCAGCGCCTCGCTCTGGGCGTCCACTGCGCCGGTGCCGTCGCCCTCGCCCAGCGCCTGCTCGGCCTCGCGCATCGCCTGTTCGGCCTGGCCAAGACCAGCGTCGCCCGGCATGCCCTGACCCTGCCCTTGACCCTGGCCGCGTCCCTGCTGGCCCTGCTGACCCTGCCCTTGCTGGCCTTCGCCGTCCTGGCCCTGCTGCTGGCCTTGCTGGCCCTGCCCCTGCTGACCTTCACCTTGCTGGCCCTGCTGGCCCCGGTCGCGCATGGCCTGCTGCATCTTCTCGCGCAGCTGGCGCAGCTGCTCGCGCAGTTTTTCCTGGTTCTCTTTCAGCTCGTTGAACGCCTGGTCCTGCTGGCCCTCGCGCCCCTCCTTGAAGGTACGGTCGCGCAGCTGCTGCTGGCGGCGGATCATATCGCCCAGCTGGTCCATGGACTGGGACATCTGGCTCTGCCCCTGCTGCTGGCGCTGCTGCTGCCGCCCGGCCTGCAGGCCGTTCAACATGTTCTGCAGCTCGCTCAGCATCTGCTTGGCCGCGTCGCGGGCGCCGTTCTTCGCCATGTCCTCGATGCGGTCGAGCATCTTCTGCAGGTCCTGCGGACGGACCGTGCGGGTGTTGGGGTCCATCGGCTGGTTGTTGGCGCGGTTCGGGTTGCGCTGCGCTTCCTCGGCCAGCGCCTTCATGAACTCATTCATGGCGTCGCGCAGTTCCTGCGTCAGCCGCGCGATCTCCTCTTCGGAGGCGTTGTTTTCCAGCGCGTTCTGCAAGGCCTGCTGCGCGTCGCGCAGCCGCTTCTCGACATCCGAGAGGTCGCCATCCTCGATGCGGACCGCGACTTCCCAGAGATAGTCGACCACGCCGCGCAGATCCTCGTCGCTGCGGGCATTGGCGAGGCGGAAATAGGCCGTGCGCAGGCCCATATAATGCGAGGGTTCCGGCGTGAACACTTCCGGCGCGATGGCGAGCGCGTCGAGGGCGGCCTGCACCCGCTCGCGCTCATTGGCGTCGAGCGCCAGCAGCCGCCGCTCCTCGATCAGCGCCCGCGCCAGCGGGTTGGAGAAGCTGCGCTGAGGCAGGGTGAAGCTGCGCGGCTTGGACTGGCCGACATTGCCGGCCTGGTCGCGCGCCACCAGCACCATTTCCACCTTCGTGCCGGCCCAGGGATTCTCCGTGAAGTCCTTGGTGGTCTGCCCGGTCGCGGCGCGGGAGCGGCCGCCGACCAGCGGTAGCGGGAAGTTCGGCGCCTCCATCAGCGGGCGCGGCGCGGCGGGCGCGGGCGCATTCTTCAGCGCGTGCAGCGGCGGGGCCGGCGGCAGGGCGGTGAAGCGGGCCTCGGCGCTGGCGATGCCGTAATCGTCCTCGGCCTTGTAGCTCAGCGACAGCGCGTTGTTGCCGGAGGCCTGCGGCTCCTTGGTCAGCTCGATGGTCGGCGGCGCGTCCGGCTGGGCGCGGAAATGCCAGGAGACGAAGCGCCCGTCCGGCCCTTCGATGCGGGCGCTGCCATCGGCAGCGATAACGAAGCGCCGCTCGTCGCCAGAGGCGGGCGGGGTCGCAGCAGGAGCGGAGGCGGCCGGCGCCGGGGCGGAAGCGGCGGTGGCCGCCTCGCCTTCCCTAGGCACGGCGGCGGCGAGGCCGCCCTGCGTCACCAGTTTGGCGTCCGCCAGTCCGATGATGCGCACCACCAGCTCGCTGCCGGCCGGCACGGTCATCGCGCTCGCTTCAAAAGTCCCGCCGGCGTCCGGCGGTGCGGCCGCCGTTCCCTGCGCCACCTCTTGCGAACGCAGGCCCGGCAGCAGGATCGGCGCACGGCCGGTATAGCCCGGCGGGGTCACCCAGGCATCGACGCGGTAGGGCTTGGGCGGCACCAGCTCCGCCCAGTCGAAGGCAGAGGCGATGCGGCGCAGATGCTCGCCCGGCACCATGAAGAAGGTAGCGATCACGCCGAGCAGCACCAGCGCCCGCAGCGCCCGCCCATCGCGGGCGGCGACGCCCGGCGCGGGCATGCCGACGCGCAGGCTGCCGATCTGCGCCGCCATCCGCGCCAGATGCGCCCGCCACAGCGCGGCGCCGACGGGATCGTCGGGCTTGGAGGCGAGATGGTCGGAAAGGGCGGTGGCCGGCCGGTGCGGCAAATGGCTCTCGCGGTCGAGCCGCGACAGCGCCTCGCCGGCGGAAGGCGGGCGAATACGGAAGGTCGGCACCAGCGCCAGGGCGAACAGGGCGGCGAAGAGAGCGAGGCCGAGGATGCGGCCGAGCGGCGGAAGCGCCAGCCACAGGCCGAGCCAGGAGGCGATGAGGAACACGCCGAGCGCCGCCGCGACGGCGACGATGGCCGGCCAGACCCGCTCCCACAGCAGCACGCCGCGCGCGCGCCGCAGCGCCACGCCCATGCGCGCCTCGGCGGTGCCGGGCTCGGCCGAACGCGATTCCTGCGGGCGAAATTCCTGCAGCCGGGCATCGGCCCGCGCCCTGTCGGCGCGCGCGTTCACCTCCGCCGCCGGGCGGCCCTCGCCTTCCGTTCCATCCGGTGTTGCCGTCACGCGGCCGACCTCCGACGCTCTCAGGTCCACACCAGCCCCAAGGTCACCTTAACATGGCGAGGCCGGCGCGCCAGTCCTGCCGCCGGAACGGGCAGGCTCACGCCATCATCACCTTGTGAGCGGGCGCGGCGGCGAATGTGGCCGCGCGGGCCGGCGGCCGTTCAGGCCAGCCAGCCGGGAATCCGGTCGAGCGCGATCAGCTCATCCACCTCGACACGCGGACGCACGACCGCGAATTCCCCGCCCCGCGCCAGCACTTCCGGCACCAGCGCGCGGGTATTGTAGGTGGACGCCTGCACCGCGCCATAGGCGCCGGCGGTCATGACGGCGATGAGATCGCCCGCCTTCAGCCCCGGCAGGCGCCGCCCCAGCGCCAGGAAATCGCCGGATTCGCACACGGGGCCGACCACATCCGCGACCATCTGCCCCTCGCCGGGCGCCGCCTCGCGCACGGGCAAGATTTCGTGATGCGCGTCATAAAGCGTCGGGCGGATGAGGTCGTTCATCGCCGCGTCGACGATGACGAAGTGCTTGCCCTCGCCTTCCTTCACATAGAGCACGCGCGCGACGAGGATGCCGGCATTGGCCACCAGCATGCGCCCGACCTCGAAGACGAGGCCGAGCCCGAGATTATGCGTGTGCCGCTTCACCAGCGCTGCATAGGCGGAGGGCAGCGGCGGCTCCGCCTCGCCGGCGACATAGGGCACGCCGAGTCCGCCGCCGAGATCGAGATGGGTGAGCGGATGCCCCTCGGCCATCAGGTCGCGCGCGAGTTCCACCAGCAGCGCGGTGGCGTTGGCGAACGGGCCGAGATCGGTGATCTGGCTGCCGATATGCATGTCGACGCCGGTGATGCGCAGCCCCGGCAGGGCGGCGGCGTGGCGATAGACCTCGCGCGCCCGCGACACCGGGATGCCGAACTTGTTGTCGGACTTGCCGGTGGAGATCTTGTGGTGGGTCTTGGCGTCCACGTCCGGGTTGACGCGGATCGAGATCGGCGCCGCCACCCCGTGGCTCACCGCGACTTCCGAGAGGGTGAGCAATTCCGGCTCGCTCTCGACATTGAAGCACATGATGCCGGCATCGAGCGCCGCCGCCATTTCCTCGCGGGTCTTGCCGACGCCGGAGAACACGATCTTGTGCGGCTCCACGCCCGCCGCGAGCGCGCGCTTCAATTCCCCGCCGGAGACGATGTCCGCCCCCGCGCCGAGCTTGGCGAAGGTGCGGACCACCGCCTGGTTGGAATTGGCCTTGACCGCGTAGCAAAGCGTGGTGCGCATATCGGCGAAGGCGTCGGTGAACACCCGGTGGTGCCGTTCCAGCGTCGCCGTGGAATAGGCATAGAACGGCGTGCCGACCGCGCGGGCGATATCGACAAGGCTCACATCCTCGGCATGGAGGATGCCGTCACGATAGGCGAAATGGTGCATGGCGCTTCGGTGGTCAGAGCAGGCCGTCGAGGATGAAAGGCTGTTTCGGCTTCACCGGGCCGGTATCTTTCGGCACCTTGCCGTCCGGGCCGGGCTGCGCCTGCGGCGAACCGGGCGGCGGCTCCAGCGGGCCTTTCACACCGCAGCCGCCCAGCGCCAGCGCGCCACCGAGCGCGAGCGTAAGAGCGAAGGTGCGGCACAGGCGGGAGAGAGCGCGGGACAAGGAGGCTTCCTCGGCTGGGTCGGATCGGGTTCAGGCGCAACCTATAACGCCGCTTGCGGAAAGGCGAGGCCCGCCGCGCAGGCGCGTCGCCCCGTCAGGCGTCGAAAGTGGCGATCACGGGCACATGGTCGGAAGGCCGCTCCCAGCCGCGCGCCTCGCGCAGCACGGTCAGCGCGCGGGCGGTCGGCGCCAGCGCCGGCGTCGCCCACACATGATCGAGCCGCCGGCCGCGATTGGAAGCCGCCCAGTCGGCGGCGCGGTAGCTCCACCAGGTGAAGAGCTTCTCCTGCGGCGGGATGAAGTTGCGCATCACATCCACCCAGTTCCCGGCCGCCTGCAGCTTCGCCAGTTTGTCGACCTCGATCGGCGTGTGGCTGACCACGTCGAGCAGCTGCTTGTGGCTCCACACATCCGCTTCCAGCGGCGCGATGTTGAGATCGCCCACCAGCACCGAACGCGCGGCGGGATCCTGCGGGTGCAGGTGCTCCCAGGCGGTCGCCTCATCGAGGAAGGCGAGCTTGTGGCGGAACTTCTCGTTCACGTCAGGGTCGGGAATATCGCCGCCGGCGGGGATGTAGAAATTATGGATGGTGAGCGGCGCCGAGAGCCCCGCCTCGCGGCCGAGCACCACCGAAATATGCCGCGCATCGCCCATGTCGCAGAAGCCTTGCCGGCTCACATCCTCGAAGGGCCGCTTCGAGAGGATGGCAACGCCGTGATAGCCCTTCTGGCCATGGATGGCGGCGTGGGGATAGCCGAACTTTGCCGCCTCCTTTAGCGGAAAGCGGTCATCCGGCGTCTTGGTCTCCTGCAGGCAGATGACATCCGGCTGGTGTTCCTCGGCGAGCTTGGCGACGAGTCCGATGCGCAGGCGCACCGAATTGATGTTCCAGGTAGCGATGGAGAGCGGCAAAGCGGGAAGACCTGTCGAGGGGCGGGAATCGGCGGCGACACTAGAGCATGTTCCGCCGAAGGTGAACGGCGCGGCACCGTCATCGCCGCCGCGCGCCCTCACCAAGGCCCCCTCGTCCGCCACGCCCCTCATCCCCGGGCTTGCCCCGGGGGGCCCTTGCGGCGCGCCGTTGAGCGCGAACAGATGCCCGGGCTTCAGCGACCTGGGTGCCCGGTTCAAGCCCGGTCGTGAGGGAGACGCGTGCGGCTATCTCTCACTCCGTGCCTCGGCTACCGTCAATTCCGGTTGATGACGAACATCATCGGGTCCGGGCGCTGGGAGGTGTCGAGGTTGGAGACCGCGACGGTGGTGTCGTAGCCCTGTGGGTCGGTGACGGTCCACTGCTTGAGCTGCATGGTCTTGGCGTCGAACATGATCATCAGCCGGTAGGTGCCGACCATGGGCTGCTTCTCTTCGATCACCACGGTGGCGAACACGTCGTCCTGATAGACGCCGGTGACATTGGCGTTGCGGGCGAGGTTGAAATTCTCCGACAGCAGGAAGCGCAGCGGCGTTGCCGAGAGCGGGGTGATGTCCTGCGTCTTCAGCCTTTTGTCGCGCACCGCCACCGAGCGCCCGTCCGCCACCAGCTCGATCCGGCTCGGCGCCTCATATTCGAACAGCACCCGGCCGGGCTTGAGGATGTAGAACTGGCCCTGCTGGCGCGTGCCGTCCGGATCGACCTGCACGAAGTCGCCGATCATCGTCTTGAAGCTGTTGAAATAGTCGTTGATGCGCTGGACCGTCTCGGCCGCCGCGCGCTGGTTGGCCGCCGCCGCGACCTGGATGCCGGAATCCGCGCCCGCGGCCGGGCCGGCCTGGGCGGTGCGCATCGAGGCCGGCTTCTTCGGCGGCACCGGCGCGAAGGGCGGCGGCGGCACCTGCGCCAGGGCAAGGCCCGCCGGCAGGAGCAGCAGGGCGGCGGCGCAGATACGGATCATGGAGCGCATGGGGCACATCTCGCTGGAGCACGTCGGGCGCGGCACGGGGCGCGCAGGCCTCGTGCGCATGTCGGTGTCGGGGCAGCGGGTAGCGCGCCGCTGTGGCGATCCTGTGGCCCGGACGCTGCGTCAGCGACGGGGGGAAACACAGGTGCGGGAGCGGCGACCGTCATCGGCTCAATAGCCCTCCCCGCCACCTTCGGTGAGGATTTCGCGCTTGCCGGCATGGTTGGCCGGACCGACCAGCCCCTCGCGCTCCATGCGCTCGACCAGCGAAGCCGCGCGGTTATAGCCGATCTGCAGCCGGCGCTGGATGTAGGAGGTGGAGCACTTCTTGTCGCGCATCACCACCGCCACCGCCTGGGAATAGAGGTCGCCCCCCTCCTCCGCGCCCATGCCGCTCTTGTCGAACACGGCGCCGTCCTCGCCCTCGCCATCGAGGTCGATCGTCACCTCGTCGAGATAGTCGGGCGAGCCTTGCGCCTTCAGGTGCTCGACCACGCGCTCCACCTCCTGGTCGGAGACGAAGGGCCCGTGGACGCGGGAGATGCGCCCGCCGCCGGCCATGTAGAGCATGTCGCCCTGGCCGAGCAGTTGTTCGGCGCCCATCTCGCCGAGAATGGTGCGTGAGTCGATCTTGCTCGTCACCTGGAAGGAAATCCGGGTGGGGAAATTGGCCTTGATCGTGCCGGTGATGACATCCACGGAGGGGCGCTGCGTCGCCATGATCAGGTGAATGCCGGCGGCGCGCGCCATCTGCGCTAGGCGCTGGATGGCGCCCTCGATCTCCTTGCCGGCCACCATCATCAGGTCGGCCATCTCGTCGACGACCACGACGATATAGGGGATGGGCGAGAGGTCCATTTCCTCGCGCTCATAAATCGCTTCGCCCGTCTCCTTGTCGAAGCCGGTCTGCACGGTGCGCACGATCTGCTCGCCCTTGGCCTGCGCCTCGGCGATGCGGGCGTTGAAGCCGTCAATGCTGCGCACGCCGACCTTCGACATCTTGCGGTAGCGCTCTTCCATCTCGCGCACCGCCCATTTCAGCGCCACCACCGCCTTTTTCGGGTCGGTGACGACGGGGGTGAGCAGATGGGGAATGCCGTCATAGATCGACAGCTCCAGCATCTTCGGGTCGATCATGATCAGCCGGCACTGTTCCGGCCGCATGCGGAAGAGCAGGCTGAGGATCATGGTGTTGATCGCCACCGACTTGCCCGAGCCGGTGGTCCCGGCCACCAAGAGGTGCGGCATGCGGGCGAGATCGACGATGACCGGCTCGCCGCCAATGGTCTTGCCGAGCGCGATGGCGAGCTTGTGCGCGGCCTCGCCGAAATCGCGGGCGACGAGGATTTCGCGCAGCAGCACCTTGTCGCGCTTGGGATTGGGCAGTTCGATGCCGATGGCGTTCTTGCCGGGGATCACCGCCACGCGGGCGGAAATCGCGCTCATCGAGCGGGCGATGTCGTCGGCGAGGCCGATGACGCGGCTCGACTTGATGCCCGGCGCCGGCTCCAGCTCGTACAAGGTCACGACTGGGCCGGGGCGCGCATTAACGATGGCGCCGCGCACGCCGAAATCGTCGAGCACGCCTTCAAGATCGCGCGCGTTCTGGTCCAGCGCCTCACGCGAGAGCGCGGGACCGCCGCGCGGCGGCGGCGGCGACAGCAGGTCGAGCCCGGGCATGGCATAGCGCCGGCGCTGCTCCTCCAGCGCGGCGCGCCCGCCCCGGATCGAGCGCAGCGGCGGCGGGCGCTTGGCCGCGCGCGGCACCGGCGGCGGCGGGGCGGCGAAGGCCTCGTCCAGCGCGTCGGGCAAATCGTCATCGGCACTCTCGAAGCCGGCGACGTCCTCTTCCTCGTCGTCGAACGCCTCGCGCCGGCCGAAGCTCGGCTCGTGCCGGCCGGCGCGCAGGGCCGCGAAATCGTCCTCCTCCGCGCTGCCGAAGCCGACGCTTTCGCGCAGCCGCTCGGCGAGGCCGCGCGCCGGGCGCGGGCGGCGGGCGGCGCCGGGGGCGAAGCGCGCCTTCAGCGACAGCACGCCATGAGTCATCATACCGAGCAGGAAGGCGAGCCAACCCGGCTCGTCATCCTCGAAGCTGGCGGGCGCGCGGCGCGGGTCGTCCAGCGCCTCCTCCGGCTCGGCCCGCAGCCCGAACCCGACCGCCAGCGGCAGGGTGAGCGCGGCGCCGATGAGGCAGACGACGCCGACTACGGCATAGTCGGCGCTGGTCAGCCAGCTCGCGCGCAGCGCCGCCGGCACGGCGAGCACGAATTCGCCCAGCACGCCGCCGAGCCCGCTCGGCAGCGGCCAGCCACCGAAACGTGGCAGGCAGGCGGCGAAGCCGGAGGCGAACACGATGCCCGCCACCAGCGCGATCAGCCGCGCCCGCAGCCGGCCGGGATGGCGATGGGTCAGCAGCAGCCAGCCCCATATGCCCATGGGCAGCACCACCGCCAGCGCGGCGACGCCGAAAAGCTGCATCATCACATCGGCGAAGATCGCGCCGGGAAGGCTGAGCAGATTGGACGGCGCGGCGGCGCTGGAGCGGCTGAGGCTGGGATCGTCGGCCGACCAGGTCGCCAGCGCCAGCAGCATCAGCGCGCACAGGCTCAGCCAGGCGAGGCCGACCAGTTCCGCCGTGCGGCGGGAAAGCGCGCCACGCACTTCCTCGGGCAGGAAGCCGCCCGGCGCGCTCTGCCCGGCCCGGTGCGCGCGCGGGCCCGCCCCGCTCTTGCCAGCCCCCTCCGGCCGGGATCGCGGCCGGGCGGCACGGGACGGAGCGGCCTCCAGCCGAGGCGTCCGCATCGTCGTCTGCGTCCCCATGTCCCGCCCCGTCTCCTTGCCCCGCCTCGCCAAACGCCTCGCCCCGCTCAGGACAGACCGGCCAGAAGGCGCGGCAGCGCCTCCCGCGTCGTCTCAAGGTCCTGCACCAGCGCGATGCGCAGATAGTCGGCGCCGGGATTGCGGCCCTGCGCGTCGCCCCGGCAGAGATAGCCACCCGGCACGGTACGCAGCCCCTCGCGCTGCCACAGAAGCCGCGCCGCTTCCTCGCCGGCGCTGTACCGGCCGGTGCGCAGCCCAGCGACGTTCAGCCAGAGGAAGAAGCCGCCATCCGGCCGCTGATAGTCGAAATGACCGGCCAGCACCTCGTCGGCGATGTCGAACTTCGCCTTGTAGAGGTCGCGGCTCGCTGCCACATGCGCTTCGTCGGCCAGCGCCGCGATGCCGACCCATTGCAGCGGCTCGGGCACCTGCGGCGCGGCGACATTGCGGAAATCGGCGAAGGCCTCGATGAAGCGCGCCTCGCCGGCGCAGAAGCCGCAGCGCAGCCCCGGCAGGCTGGAACGCTTGGACAGCGAATTGAAGGCGACGACGCCGGCGAAATCCGGCCCGGCCACTTCGAGAATGCCGGTGGGCGGCGCCGCGCCAAGCCAGATCTCGGAATAGCACTCGTCGGCGAAAATCATCACCTCATGCGCCCGGCACAGCGCCACCAGCCGCTCAAGATAGGCGCGCGGCGCGATGGTGCCCTGCGGATTGGCCGGGGAGGCGAAATAGAGCGCGACCGAACGGTCGAGCAGTTCCGGGGTCAGCGCGTCGAGGTCCGGCAGCCAGCCGCCCCCGGCCGGCAGAGGCAGGTCGACGCTGGCGCAGCCGGCGGCCTCCGCCCCGGCGCCATAGGCGGCGTAGAACGGGTTGGGCAGCAGCACGGCGGGCTCGGCGGCGCCGATGCGGGCGCGCTTCTGCGGCGAGAGCAGCCGGCGCGCCATCAGCGCGGCGAAGAACAGCCCCTCGCGCGATCCGTTGAGCACCAATACTTCGCGTTCCGGGTCGGGCGCGCGGACCAGCGCGTAGCGGCGGGCGAACCAGTCGCCGGCGGCGCGGCGGAACTCGGGCAGCCCCTTGCCGGCGGGATAGCGGCCGAAACCGTCGAGATGGCCGGCCAGCACCTCGCCGACAAAACCGGGCATGGCGTGGCGCGGCTCCCCGACCGCCAGGCTCAGCGCCGGCTTTCCCGGGGCGAGATCGGCGAGCAGCTCGGTCAGCCGCACGAAGGGCGAGCGCGCCGCCGGCCCCGGATCGGGGACAACGGCCGGCGTCGCGGCGGCAGCGGGGGAGAGGGCATCAGGCACGGGATCGGTCTCGCCTCGGCCACGGAATGCGGCCTCTGCCGGCACAATAGCCCGGCTGCGGTAAAGGCGTTCTTAACCATGCGCGCGCAAAGCGCTGGGCCGCCGGCAAAGAAAAGGCCCCGGCATTGCCGGGGCCTCGCGCAGCAAAGAGCCTGAAACGGCGCGCGGAACGCGCCGCCCGGCGGAGCCGGAAGCTCCGATCAGCTGTGATAGGCGCGCTCGCCATGCTCGACGATGTCGAGACCCTCGCGCTCCTTCTCCACCGACGGACGCAGGCCGACGAGGATGTTGACGATGTAGTAGAGGATCGCCGAGACGATGCCGCCCCACACGAGGGTCACCGCCACCGCCTGGAACTGCACCCACACCTGGTGGCCCATCGCGTAATCGGCGATGCCGGGGCCGCCGAGCGCCGGGGCGACGACGATGCCGGTGCCGATGGCGCCGACGATGCCGCCCACGCCATGGACGCCGAACACGTCGAGGCTGTCATCGTAGCCGAGCGCGTTCTTCACCGTGGTGCAGAAGAAGAAGCAGACGATGGCGGCGACGAAGCCGAGCACGATCGCGCCGAGCGGACCGGAGAGGCCGGCAGCCGGGGTGATGGCGACGAGGCCGGCGACCATGCCGGAGATGGCGCCGAGCATGGAGGGCTTACCCTTGGCCAGCCACTCGATGAGCGTCCAGCCGACGATCGCGCCGGCGGTGGCGACGAAGGTGTTGATCACGGCGAGCGTGGTGCCGGCATTGGCTTCAAGGTTGGAGCCGGCGTTGAAGCCGAACCAGCCCACCCACAGGACGCTGGCGCCGACCATGGCGAAGGGCAGCGAGTGGGGAGGCATCAGCTCCTTGCCGTAGCCGGTGCGCTTTCCGATGATGATGCAGCCGACGAGGCCCGCAATACCGGCATTGATGTGCACCACGGTGCCGCCGGCGAAGTCGAGCGCGCCGAGACCGAACAGGTAGCCTTCCGAGAACCACACCATGTGGGCGATCGGGTAGTAGACGAACGTCACCCAGAGGATGCTGAACAGCACGATGGCCGAGAACTTCATGCGCTCGGCGAAAGCGCCGATGATCAGCGCGGGGGTGATGGCCGAGAAGGTCATCTGGAATACGATGAAGATGTATTCCGGAATCTTGACATTGGCCGAGAAGGTGTCGGCCAGGCTTTCCGTGGTCACGCCGGCGAGGAAGGCCTTCTCGAAGCCGCCGATGAAGGCGTTGCCGGAGGTGAAGGCGAGCGAGTAGCCGTAGAACACCCAGAGCAGCATCATCACGGCGGCGATGACGGTGACCTGCATGAGGACCGAGAGCATGTTCTTGGCGCGCACAAGGCCGCCATAGAACAGGGCGAGGCCCGGCACGGTCATGAACAGAACGAGGATGGAGGAGACCATCATCCAGGTGATGTCGCCCTTGTCCACGGTGACCGCGGCGGCGACCTCGGCGGTGGCTTCCGCGCCGGCGGCCGGGTTGTCCTGGGCGAAAGCGGCGGCCGCAAACAGCGCCGTCGTCGCCAGCGCAGGCAGGCCCGCGCGTATCCAATTCTTGGTCGTCATGGGTTCAATGCTCCGTCGCAATCGGAAAATGTCGGGATCGGTGACGCAGGCTCAGAGGGCGTCGGCGTCGGTTTCGCCGGTGCGGATGCGCACGGCCTGATCGATCGCGTAGACGAAGATCTTGCCGTCGCCGATCTGGCCGGTCTTGGCCGAGGTTGTAATCGCGTCGATGACCTTGGAAACATGATCGGACGCCACGGCGACCTCGATCTTGAGCTTGGGCAGGAAGCTCACTGCGTATTCCGCGCCGCGATAGATCTCGGTGTGGCCCTTCTGACGGCCATATCCCTTGACCTCCGTAACGGTCAGTCCGTGCACACCAATGCCAGTGAGCGCATCCCGGACTTCCTCAAGCTTGAAGGGCTTGATGATAGCCATGACGATCTTCATGGGTTCTGTCCCCGCTTGGCCCCGAACCGCTGGCGGGGTTCTGGGCGTTTCATGTCGGACTCGCCGAGGTTGTTTTCCGCAACCTGCCGATCCAGCCGGGAAGAGAGAATCAATTCGCGTGCCAACCGTTGCGGATCAACGCTTCCAGTCCAAATGCCGCGGGGAGGCGCCGGCCGAAGCACCGCTGGCGGCCACCGCCCTGCACGCACGCGGCGCCGCCGGATTGCTCAATTCTTGATCGGGGCGCTGACCCTTCCCGAGTCACCGCCGCACATTCGCCATCAGTCGGCTAATTTTTAGGCAGATGCCTGTGAGGCAGGCGCCCGCACCGGCCGGATCAGGCCTTCCTGCGCCACCGAAGCGACCAGCCGCCCGGCGCGATCATAGATCAGCCCGCGCGCCAGGCCGCGCGCGCCGGCGGCGCTGGGGCTGTCCTGGGCATAGAGCAGCCAGTCATCGGCGCGGAAGGGACGGTGCAGCCACAGCGCGTGGTCGAGGCTGGCGACCTGCAGGTTCTCGCCGAGCGCGCTGGTGCCGTGCAGCGTCGTCGTCACTTCCAACAGCGTCATGTCGGAGGCATAGGCGAGCACGGCCTGGTGCAGCCCTTCCGAATCGGGCAGCGGGCCGGTGGTGCGAAACCATACCGCCCGGCGCGGCGCGACGCGCTTTTCCCCCAGGCCCACCGGCTTCAATTCGATCGGGCGCGGGCGGCGCCAATAGGCCACCACCGGCGCCGGCAGGGTGGCGATCACCTCGTCGGGCAGTTCGCCAATGCCCGGCACCTCCTCCGGCGGCGGCACCGCCATGTCGAGGTCGAGCTGGTGTTCCAGCCCCGGCTCCTGGCGATGAAACGAGACCGACATGATGAAGATCGGCCGCCCATGCTGGATCGCCACCGCCCGCCGCGTGGCGAAGCTGCGCCCGTCGCGCACCCGTTCCACATCGTAGATGATCGGCACCTTCGGATCGCCGGCGAGCAGGAAATAGGCGTGCATGGAATGGGCGGCGAGCCCTTCCACGGTGCGCTGCGCCGCCACCAGCGCCTGCGCCAGCACCTGCCCGCCGAAGACGCGGGTACGGAACGGCCAGGATTCCGGCGGGTTGAGACCGCGAAAGAGATTGTCCTCCAGCCGCTCCAGATCGAGCAGGGCGACGAGTTCGGCGGCGCTTTGGGTCATGGGCGGGCTTTTCCTCATCGCGACGGAACGGGCGGCCAAGGCAGAATGGCATGGCGGGGGGCGGCACCCCGGCGCATTGTCCGGGGTGCCTAGCTAAGGCATAGGAGGGAGCGCGCACAATGCGCGGATGGTCGAGAGCGGAGGCGGCACGCCATGCAACAGGACCAGCGATATGATGCCGTGATGGCCGGCGGCGGGCTCGCCGGCCTCACTCTGGCGCTCGCGTTGCGGCAGGGGCTGGGAGACAGTGCCCGCCTCGCCGTGGCCGACCCGGCTTTCGCCGCGCCGCAACCGGCCAGCACAGATCTGCGCGCCTCCGCCATTGCCGCCGGCGCCCGCCGCCTGTTCGAGGCGCTCGGCGTGTGGGAGCGGGTGGAACGCGACGCTCAGCCGATCCTCGCGATGGAGATCACCGATTCGAAGCTCGGCGACGCCGCCCGGCCGGTGTTCCTCTCCTTCGACGGCGAGGTCGAGCCGGGCGAGCCCTTCGCCCATATGCTGCCCAATGCCGTGCTGCAGGACGCGATGACCGCGCTCGCCCGCGAACGCGGCGTCGCGCTGCTGCCCACCCGCATCGCCGGCTTCACCCCCGGCGCGGCCCGCACCGCGCTGCGGCTCGCCGACGGCGCGGAAGCTTCCGCCTCCCTGCTCGCCGCCTGCGATGGCGGCCGCTCCAAGCTGCGGGCGCTGGCCGGCATCGGCGTCACCGGCTGGTCGTATCACCAGTCCGCCATCGTGATGACGGTTGGCCATGAGCGCCCGCACGAGGGCAAGGCGATCGAGCATTTCCTGCCCGCCGGCCCGTTCGCCATGCTCCCCCTCACCGGCAATCGCTGCTCCATCGTTTGGACCGAGGCGACCGACACCGCCGCACGCCTGCTGAAGCTGCCGCGCGTGCTGCTGCTGGACGAGCTGGAACAGCGCTTCGGCCTGGAACTCGGCGAGATCGAGATTCTCGACGAGCCGAAGGCGTTCCCGCTCGGCTTCCAGATGGCGCGTTCCTTCATCGGCGAGCGCCTCGCTCTGGTCGGCGATGCCGCCCACACCATCCATCCCATCGCCGGCCAGGGCATCAATATGGGGCTGCGCGATGTGGCGGCGCTGGCGGAAGCCGCCACCGACGCCGCCCGGCTCGGCCTCGACATTGGCGGGCCGGACGTTTTGGAGCGCTACCAGCGCTGGCGGCGCTTCGACACGCTGGCCATGGGCGTGGCGACCGACGGGCTGAACCGTCTGTTCGGCCTGCGCTCGGACGCGGTGCGGCTGGCGCGCGATGTCGGGCTCGGGCTGGTGGAGCGCCTGCCGGCGCTGAAGGGCTTCTTCATCCGCGACGCCGCCGGCATTGGCGGGCGCGCCCCGCGCCTTTTGCGCGGGGAAGCGCTGTAGAGCGCTAGCGCGCCGCCTCTTCCTCGGTCAGTTGCCGCGCCTCGTCGGCGAGCAGGATCGGGATGCCGTCGCGAATCGGGTAGGCGAGACGCGCGGCGCGCGACACCAGTTCCTGCGCCGCGCGGTCATAGTCCAGCGGCCCCTTGGTGACCGGGCAAACCAGCAGTTCCAGCAGTTTCGGGTCGATCTCATAGCCCGCGCGCGCGGGAATGGGGGATGCAGCGGCCATGGGCAGGAATCTCCCGATCTTCGGCAGGATCACAAACGTATTCCGGCTATATAACGCAGCAAGCTGACATTCTCACGTCGCCACCTTCCCCGAAGCGCCACGGACCGATGGAATCTTCCCCGCTCGATCTCGCCCTGGAACCCCGCCTTGATGGCGATACGCTGCAGCAATGGGTGTTCCGCCGCCTGCGCCGTTCGGTCATGGCCGGCCGCTTTCCGCCCGGCAAGGCGGTGACGATCCGAGGCCTGGCCGATGAGCTCGGCGTGTCCTCCATGCCGGTGCGCGAGGCGCTGCGGCGGCTGGTGGCCGAACGCGCGCTGGTGCTGCTCGACAATCGCCGCGTGCGCGTGCCGGAAATGACCGCGCGCCGCTTCGAGGAACTGATGATGGCGCGCACGCTGCTGGAGACCGAAGCGGCGGCCCGCGCCCTCGCCGTGGCCGATGACGCCTTCATCGCAAGGCTCGACGCGCTCAACGCCGAATCCGACGCGGCGGTGGCCGCCGCCGATACCGAGGCGATGATCGAGACCAATCTCGCCTTCCACGGCGCGCTTTATGGCGGGCGGGCGGACAATGTGCTGCTGCCGCTGATCGAATCGGTGTGGCTGCAGATCGGCCCGTTCATGCGCATGGCGCTGGCGGATCTGGAGACACACTACCCCGTGGACCGCCACGCCGAGGCGCTGGCCGCGCTGCGCGCCCGCGACGAGGCGGCGCTGCGCCGCGCCATCGAGGCCGATATCCGCGACGGCATCGGCCATTTGCTGGCGCAGCTGGGGTAGAGACGCCTCAGCCCGTCGCCTTCAGCCGGCCGCCGCCGCGCCGGCGCTCGGCGGCGAGGCGTGCGGCGGCACCAAAGGCGGTGAAGATGCCGCTGGAAAGCCTGTCCTCCCAGAAGCGCCATTCCGGGTGCCACTGGATCGCCATGTTGAAGCCCGGCGCATCCGGCACGCGGAAGGCCTCAATGGTGCCGTCCCCGGCCGTCGCCTCCACCGCCACGCCCGGCGCCAGCGTCGCCACGCCCTGGCCGTGCAGCGAGTTCACCCGCCACGTCGTGTCGCCGGCAAGGCTCGCCAGCAGGCCGCCTTCGGTCAGCGCCACCCCATGGGCGGGCGAGTACTGGCCTTCGATGTCGAGGCTGGAATCCTCGCGATGGTCGAAGCGGCCGGGCTGCTCATAAAGCTTCTGGAACAGCGTGCCGCCGAGCGCGACGTTCATTTCCTGGAAGCCGCGGCACACGCCGAACAGCGGCACGCCGCGTTCCAGCGCCGCGCGGATCAGCGGCAGCGAGATGTCGTCGCGGTGCGGGTCGGCCGGCAGCGGCGGGTCGTGCGGCAGGTCGCCATAATGGTGCGGGCCGACATTGGACGGGCTGCCGGGCAGGAACAGCGCGTCGACGGCGGCGAGAATCTCGTCGACCACGATCCGCTCCGGCGCCATGGCGGAATCCACCGCCGAGATGGTGCCGGGAATGAGCACCGGCATCGCCTGGGCGCCGCGGGCCACCGCATAGATGTATTTTTCGGTGACGCCATGGACGACATGTCCGTCCCTGGCCTTCACATCGCTGATCACACCGATAACCGGACGCATAATATCTCCTGCGCTCACTGCCGCTGATGTGGCGCGCGCCCCCGGCGGCTGTCAACGGCGCAGCGACGCACGTCCGCCCCGCACGGCGCGCGGCCCTGCCGCTTGCGCCCGATCGCCGCTGCCGCGCCGCGCTCCCTACCCAAATGTTTCCGGCGAAGAATCTTCGTGTATGAAGGGCCACCCCCTCGTCCGCAGGCGCCGCCGGAAGCCCATGGTTTTTTCGTCCGTCACCTTTCTGTTCTATTTCCTGCCGGCGTTCCTGATCTGCTATTTCGCGACGCCGGGGCTGCGCGCCCGCAACCTCGTGCTGCTTGCCTTCTCGCTGGTGTTCTATGCCTGGGGCGGGCTCGCCAATGTGGTGGTGCTGGCGGTCTCCATCGTCGCCAATTACAGCCTCGCGCTGCTGATCGACACCCGCACCGGCCCGTGGCGGCTGCGCATGCTGGGGCTGGCGGTGGCGCTCAATCTGGCCGGCCTCATCGCCTTCAAATATGCCGGCTTCCTCGCCGAGAACCTCAACCACCTGCTGCCCGAGGCCGCCCAGTTGCCGGTGGTGCATCTGCCGCTGCCGCTCGGCATCTCCTTCTTCACCTTCCACGCCATTTCCTATCTCGTCGACATCTATCGCGGGAAGGCGCGGGCCAATGGCCGCTTCGAGGAGATCGCGGTCTACATCACCATGTTCCCGCAGCTGGTGGCCGGCCCGATCGTGCGCTACTCCACCATCGCCCACCGCATCAGGGCGCGGCGCACCACGCTCGGCCGGGTGTCAGCGGGGCTGCGCATCTTCGTCATCGGCCTGTCCTGGAAGGTGCTGATCGCCGACGAGGTGGCGCCGCTGGTGAGCGTGGTGTTCGACAACACAACCGCCCCGAACCTCGGCGAGGCGTGGATCGGCGTCTGCGCCTATGCGCTGCAGATCTATTTCGACTTCGGCGGCTATTCCAACATGGCGATCGGCCTCGCGCTGGCCATGGGGCTGAAATTCCCGCGCAATTTCAACCTGCCCTATGGCGCGCTGTCGATCACCGATTTCTGGCGCCGCTGGCATATGAGCCTGTCGAGCTGGTTCCGCGACTATGTCTACATCCCGCTCGGCGGCAACCGGCACGGCCATGTGCACACGGCGCTGAATCTCTGGACCGTGTTCCTGCTCTGCGGCCTGTGGCATGGGGCGAGCTGGACCTTTGTCATCTGGGGCGTGCATCACGGCACCTTCCTGGTGCTGGAGCGCACCCGCCTCGGCGCCGCCTTGCGCGCCGCGCCGCGCGTGGTCGGCCATGCCTATGTGCTTCTCGTCGTGCTCACCGGCTGGGTCTGGTTCCGGGCGGAGAGCCTGCCGCAGGCGATGGACCTGTTCGCCGGCCTCGCCGGGCTGAACGGGGTGGGCCCGCTGTCGATCAATCTGCTGGCCGATCTGGAGCCGGTGACGATCGTCATACTGGTTCTGGCCTGGCCGCTCGCCATGTTCGGCCTGCCGCAGCCCGGCGCCAAGCGGCTGCCGGCGCATCTGCGCCGCGCCCTGTATGGCGTGACCGACAGCGTCGTGGTGGCGGCGCTGTTCGTGCTGTGCATCCTGTCGGTGGGGGCGGCGACCTATTCGCCCTTCCTGTATTTCCGGTTCTGAGGGGAGCGCGACCATGCCCTTGCTCATGGCCTTCCGCCGCTGGTGGGCGGTGATCTTCGTGGCGCTGCTGTCGCTGCCGACCATCGGCTTGCTGCTCCCCGCCATGCCCGGCCCGATGCGCACTGTGCTGGCGCCGGAGGCGCGCTGGTGGGAACACGCCTCCGAGCGGCTCGACCCCTATATCAACAACGTCTTCGGCTTCCGCGGCCCGGTGCTCGCCGCCCATCGCCGCTATCTGCGCTTCATCGGCTCCCCGCCCGGCACGCGTGTGGTCGATGGCACGGATGGCAGCCTGTTCCTGCGCGACAACAACGCGCTGGAACAGTCGATCGGCCAGCTGGTGCGGCTGCAGGGGGTGGAGAGGCTCGCCATCCTCGCCGAGGAACTGCAGCAGAAAATGGCGGCCAGCGGCGGCACCTTCGTGCTGACGTTGCCGCCCAACGCCGCCACCGCCCGCTTCGACAAGCTGCCGGACTATATCCGCGCGCAGCGCCACCAGCCGACCGAGTATGACCTCGTTGCCGCGCGGATGAAGCGCGACGGCATCACCTTCGTCGATCTGCGCCCCATCGTCGCCGAAGGTGCGGCCAGCGGCCCGCTTTATTATCGCTACGATACGCATTGGAACGCGCTCGCGGGGCTGCTGGCCTTCAACGCCGTGATGGACGCGGCGGGCCGCCCGGACCTCGCCATCCCGCCTTCGCTGGCGTTCAGCGGCACAAAGCGACGCCCGGGCGGCGACCTCCTGCGGGTGGCCGGCGTCCCCGACCGCGAGCCGGCGGATCTGGACTATGTGTGGAAGCCGCCAGTGGGCGGGCCGCACAACACCACGCCGCTCGACGGCATTGTCGGCCCGCCGCCGCGCGGAACCGAGAATTACGGCTTCAACGCCTACGCCACCGGCCACGCCGGCCCGCGCATCATGGTGATCGGCGATTCCTTCACCCAGGGGTTCTGGTCCAACCCGCTGGCCTACCGCGCTTCGGCGGTGATCTGGATCCACCATAATGCCTGCGAGTTCGACCGGGGGGTCATCGACCGCTTCAAGCCGGACATCCTGATCTACGCGCCGACGGAGCGCTTCCTCACCTGCAAGAACTGGAGCCGGACGCCCCTGCCGGCCGAGGGCGGCTGAGCCCCCCGCATCCCTGTTGCTCGATCGCCTTGCTCCCCCGCCCCGCGCCGCCCTAAAACGCCCTCGTCTCTCTCCGCCGGATCCGCGCCATGCCCCTTTCCCGCGACGATCTCCTCGCCCGGCTCGCCGAGCTCGGGATTCCCACCACCACGGTCGAGCATCCGCCGCTGTTCACGGTGGAGGATTCGCAGGCGCTGCGCGGCGACATTGCCGGAGGGCATACCAAGAACCTGTTCCTCAAGGACAAGAAGGGGAACCTGTTCCTCGTCGTGGTGGAGGAGGAGGCGCGGGTCGATCTCAAGAACCTGCACGTTCCGCTCGGCGCGGCGAGCAAGCTCTCCTTCGGCAGCGCCGAGCTTCTGGAAGAGGTGCTGGGGGTGAAGCCCGGCGCCGTCACCGCCTTCGGCCCGGTCAACGATGTCGAGGGCCGCGTCACCGTGGTGCTCGACGCCGAGCTGATGGCGCATGAGACGGTGAACTGCCACCCGCTGGTGAACACCGCCACCACCACCATCGCCAGCGCCGACCTCATCCGCTTCCTGCGCGCCACCGGCCATGAGCCGCGCGTGCTGGCGGTGCCCCGGCGCAGCGAGGCGGAGCAGCCCGCCACCACCGAGGGCTGATCGCCCCCGTTGCATTCGCGGCGCGGCAGACCATTTTAGACGCCGAGCACGAGCCCCGACAGCACCTGCCCTATTGCGAGGACGACCCATGTTGCTGAACCAGCCCTCCTCTCCCGCCGCCCCGGGCGGCGCGCCGGCCGGCGACGATGTGGTGATCGACGTCACCACCAAGAGCTTCATGAAGGATGTGGTCGAGGAATCCCGCCGCCGCCCGGTGCTGGTGGATTTCTGGGCCCCCTGGTGCGGCCCCTGCCGCCAGCTCACCCCGATCATCGAAAAAGTGGTGCGCGCGGCCAAGGGCAAGGTGCGCCTCGCCAAGATGAACACGGACGAGCACCCCGCCGTCGCCCAGCAGCTCGGCATCCAGTCGCTGCCCACCGTCTATGCCTTCGTCAACGGCCAGCCGGTCGACGGCTTCATGGGCGCGCAGCCCGAAGCGCAGATCAAGGCGATCGTCGACAAGCTGATCGCGGCCTCGGGCGGCGGCAACGACATCGCCGACATTCTCGCCAGCGGCGAGGCAGCGCTCGCGGAGGGCGATCTCGCCGGCGCGGCGGAAATCTTCGCTGCCGTTCTGGGCGAGGAGCCGGAAAACCTCGCCGCCATCGCCGGCCTTGCCCGCACCGAGCTTGCCGCCGGAAATCTCGAACAGGCCAAGGCGACGCTGGCCCTCGCGCCCGCCAGCGCCGCCAACGGCGCCGCGCTCACCGCCGTGCGCGCCGCCATCGAGCTGGAAGAGGCCGCGAGCGCGCTGGGCGATGTGAAAGAGTTGGAGGCGAAGGTCGCCGCCAACCCGCTGGACCATCAGGCCCGCTTCGACCTTGCCGTGGCGCTGAGCGCGCGGGGACGGCGCGAGGAGGCGGTGGACCATCTGCTCGCCATCGTCCGTAAGGACCGCGCCTGGAACGAGGACGGCGCCCGTAAGCAGCTGGTGCAGTTCTTCGAGGCCTGGGGGCCGACGGACGAGCACACGCTCGCCGGCCGCCGCCGCCTGTCCTCGCTGCTCTTCGCCTGACGCCGGCAGGGGCGCCCCCGCCCCGGCCGGGACGCCGCACCGGCCTTTCGGGGCCGACATATCGCGCAAGGAACGCCATGGCGATCAACAAGCCCTATGCCGGCCCCTCCGAGCTGGCGCCCATCATCCCGCTCTTCCCGCTGGAGGGGGCGCTGCTGCTACCGCGCTGCCAGCTGCCGCTCAATGTGTTCGAGCCGCGCTATGTCGCGATGATCGATGCGGCGCTGGCCAGCCACCGGCTGATCGGCATCATCCAGACCGCGCCGCAGCAGTCGGCACTCACCGTGCCGGGCGCGCCGGACATTGTCGGCGTGGGCTGCGTCGGCCGCATCACCGAGATCGCCGAGAGCGGCGATGGCCGCTACCTGCTCAATCTCAGCGGCATCGCCCGCTTTCGTGTGGTGGCGGAGGTCGATTCCGGTACGCCGTTCCGCCAGGCCAAGGTCGATTACGCGCCCTATGGCGACGACTTCACCCCCAATGCCGGCGCCGAGGCGGTGGACCGCGCCACGCTGCTGCGCACGCTCGCGGATTATCTCGACGCCAACCAGCTGGAAGCGGACTGGAAGAGCATCAAGGACGCGCCGAATGAGGCGCTGGTGAATGCGCTCGCCATGATGGCCCCGTTCGGCCCGCGCGAGAAACAGGCGCTGCTGGAAGCCCCCACCCTCGCCTCCCGCGCCGAGATGCTGATCGCCGTCACCCAGATGACCATGGCCCGCACCGGCGGCGAAGGCGACGGCACGCTGCAATAGCGCGTCGCGCGCCCGCCCCCATGGCCGGGCTTGACCCGGCCACCCAGACTTTCACACGCGGCCGCAGAGGTACGACGGCTCCCCGGGTCAAGCCCGGGGATGAGGGACGATCGGACCCCCTTTTACTCCGCCGCCAGCGGCGGGCGGGGCGTCGAGTGCGGGCCGGCATCCACCGCGTGCAGCCCGGCGCGCGCCACCGGCGCGCCGGCGTGCTCGTCCGGCTCGTCGCGGGCGCCGATGAAGCGGCCGAAGATGCGCGCCATCAGGTGGCCGAGATCGTCCATCAGCGTGAATACGGCCGGCACGAAGATCAGCGACAGCAGGGTCGAGGCCAGCAGGCCGCCGATGACCGCGATCGCCATGGGCGAGCGGAAATCGCCGCCCTCCCCCAGCCCGAGCGCCGAGGGCATCATGCCCGCCGCCATGGCGATGGTGGTCATGATGATGGGCTGCGCGCGCTTGCGCCCGGCCTCGATCAGCGCCGTGGTCCGGTCCACACCGGCGTGCACCGCCTCGATGGCGAAATCCACCAGCAGGATCGCGTTCTTGGTGACGATGCCCATCAGCATGAGGAAGCCGATCACCACCGGCAGCGTCATCGCGTTGTTGGTGAGCAGCAGGGCGATGAAGGCGCCGCCCACCGACAGCGGCAGCGCGATCAGAATGGTGATCGGCTGCAGCACGTTGGCGAACAGCAGCACCAGCACCGCCAGCACCATCATCACGCCCGCCATCATCGCCGTGGCGAAGCCGCCGAACACCTCGCCCATGATCTCGGCGTCGCCGGACTCCTTCAGCACGATGCTGGACGGCATGTTCTTGGCCGCCGGCAGGGCATAGACCTCCGCCAGCGCCTCGCCCAGCTGGGTGTTGCCGGCGAGGTCGGCCTCGATCGCCACGCGCCGCGCGCGGTCATAGCGGTCGAGACTCGACGGGCCGGTGCCGAAGGAGATGTCGGCGACCGAGAGCAGCGGCACCGAGGCGCCGGCGGCGGTGCGCACCTTCAGCGTCTCGAAAGTGGAGAGGTCGCCGCGCGCCCGCTCGTCGAGCTGCACCCGGATCGGCACCTGGCGGTCGCCGGCGGAGAACTTCGCCAGATTCTGCGACACGTCGCCGAGCGTGGCGATGCGCACGGTCTGGGCGATGTCCGACACCGAGACGCCGAGCGCCGCCGCTTCGGCGAGCTTGGGCACCACGCGCAGTTCCGGCCGCTCCAGAGCCGCCGAGGTCTGCACATTGGACAGGCCCTTCACCTTCTCGCGAATCTCGCGTTCCAGCTCCAGCGCCTTCGCCTCCACCTCGGCCCCGTCCGAACCGGAGAGAATGATGGTGAATTCGCGCCCGCCCGGGCCGGCGCCGCCGGAGGCGCCGAAATTGAAGCGAAGGTCGGGAATGCGGGCGATCTCGTCGCGCAGCCGCATCTCGAACTGCTTCTGCGTCGCCGTGCGTTCGGCGCGCGGCACCAGATTGACGATGATCGTCGCCTTGCGCACCTCGCCGCCGCCGCTGGCCGGCCCGTCGGTGGAGCCGGAGCCGGCGGTGGCGAACACGCTCGACACTTCCGGCTGCGCCTTCAGCGTGTCGGTCACCTCGTCCACCACGCGTCGCGTCGCTTCCAGTGTCGCCCCCGGCGGCAGTTCCAGCGCCAGAACGGAGCGGGACACGTCGGAATTGGGGATGAAGCCGGAGGGCAGCAGGGTGGAAAGCCACATCGAGCCGATGAACAGCAGGATGCCCGCCGTCACCGTAAGGAAGCGGTGGCGGATGGAGCGGTGCAGCAGGCCGACATAGGCGCGCATCAGCCAGCTGTCCGGCGTCTCCCGGTGGCCATGGTCGCGCATGAAATAGGCCGCCAGCATGGGGGTCAGCAGGCGCGCCACCAGCAGCGAGAACAGCACCGCCACGGCGACCGTGATGCCGAACTGGCGGAAATACTGGCCGGCAATGCCGCCCATGAAGCTGACGGGCAGGAACACCGCGACGATGGTGAGCGTGGTCGCCACCACGGCGAGGCCGATCTCGTCGGCGGCGTCGATCGCCGCGCGATAGGCGGATTTGCCCATGCGCATATGGCGCACGATGTTCTCGATCTCGACGATGGCGTCGTCGACCAGGATGCCGGTCACCAGCGTGACGGCGAGCAGGCTCACGCCGTTGAGCGAGAAGCCGAGCATGTCCATCACCCAGAAGGTGGGCAGGATGGAGAGCGGGATTGCCGTCGCGGTGATGATGGTGGCGCGCCAGTCGCGCAGGAACACCATGACCACGATCACCGCCAGCACCGCGCCTTCCATCAGCGTGTGCATGGCCGAGGTGTAGTCGGCCTCGGTGTATTTCACCGTGGTGTCGATCAGGGTGATGTCGACTTCCGGATGGCGCTTTTCGAGATCGAGCAGCGCCTTTTCCGCGTTCTCGGCCACGACAACGTCGGAGAAGCCCTTGGCGCGGTAGATGCCGAAGGCGACCACCGGCTTGCCGTCGAGCCGGGCGAAGATGCGCGGCTCGGCGGCGCCGTCGGTCACGGTGGCGAGGTCGGCAAGGCGCACATAGCGCGTGCCCCCGCCGCCGGCGGCGGGCAGCGAGATGCGGGTCTCGGCGAGGTCCTCCACCGTGCTGGCGCCGCCCAGCGTGCGCACGGATTGTTCCTGCGTGCCGATTTCGCCGCGCCCGCCGGCGAGGTCGACATTGGTGGCGGCGAGCTCGCGGTTCACATCCGCCGCCGTCACGCCGAGCGCGGCCAGCTTGTCGGGATCGAGCGAGATGCGGATCTCGCGCTCCACGCCGCCCTCGCGCTTCACCTGCGCCACGCCGCGAACGCCCTGTAGCGCGCGCACCAGCGTGTCGTCGACGAACCAGGACAGTTCCTCCGGCGTCATCGCCGGGGCGGAGGCGGCATAGGTGACGATGGCCATGCCTTCGACATCGACGCGCTGGACCAGCGGCTCCTCGATGTCCTGCGGCATTTCCGTGCGCACCTTGGTCACCGCGTCGCGCACATCATTCACCGCGCGGTCGACCTGGGTTTCCAGCTGGAACTCGACGACGGTAAGCGAGGTGCCCTCGGTGATGGTGGAGGAGATGTGCTTCACCCCCTGCACGCCGGCGATCGAGGTTTCGACCACCTTGGTCACCTGCGTTTCCAATTCGCTTGGCGCGGCGCCGGGCTGGGTGATGGTGACGGAGACGATCGGCACGTCGATGTTCGGCATGCGGGTGATCGGCAGCCGGTCGAAGGTGTAGAGGCCGATCGCGGTCAGCACCACGAACAGCACGATGGAGGGCACCGGCTTGCGGATCGCCCAGGCGGAGATGTTGAGAGCCATCACACACCGCCCTTCGCGGGAGCGTCGGCCAGCGGCACGGGGCTCACCCGGTCACCGTCGCGCAGGAAGCCGGCGGCGCGGGCGACGACGCTCTCGCCCTCGCGCACCCCGTCGGTGATTTCGATATAGCCGTCGCCCTTGAGCCCGATCGTCACCGGGCGCCGGTGCACCGTGTCGCCCTCGACCACGAGCACGAAGGCGCCCTCAGGGGCGAACTGCACCGCCGATTGCGGCAGGGCGACGCCGTCATGGCGGGCGATCTCAATCACGCCGCGCGCATAGGCGCCGGGGCGCAGGCGCGCGTCGTCCGGCACCGCCACCGCGACGCGGGCGAGGCGGGTGGCCGGATCGACCTTGGCGCCGACCAGCCGCACCGTTCCTTCCAGCGGCGTGTGGATGCCGGCCGGAGTCACCGCCACCTTCAGGCCGGGCGTCACCCGCGGCAGGGCGGATTCGGGCACTTCGGCATCGAGATCGATGGCGCCGTCCTTGACGATGCGAAACAGCGGCTCGCTGTTGGCGGAAAGCACGATGGCGCCGATGCGGGCGGAGCGCGACGAGACGATGCCGGCAAGCGGCGCCTTGATCTCGGTGCGGGCGAGCCGCACCTGGATTTCGTCGCGATTGGCCTTGATCTGGTCGGCCTCGGCCTGCGCGGCGGTGACCATTTCCTGCGCCGCCGTCACCTGCGCCGAGGCGACCTTGGCCGCGCGCTCGCGCTGGTCCAGCACTTCCTGCGAGGTGGCGCCGGTCTTGATCAGGGTGCGGGCGCGCTCCACGGCGGCATTGGCCTCGATCAGCTGCGCCTGCGCCTGTTCCAGTTGGGCCCGCTGCTGGGCGATGGCGGCCTGCGCCTTGGCGCCATTGGCGGTGTTCTGGGCGAGCAGCGTCTCCAGCATGTCGCGCGACAGCCGGGCGAGCACCTGGCCCACCTCCACCCGGTCGCCCTCCTCCACCAGGATCTCGGTGATCTGGTAGCCGTCGATCTCCGGCCCGACCATCACTTCCTCGCGCGCCACCAGCGTGCCGGTGACGGGAAGCTTCTCCACCACTTCGCGCCGCGTGGCCGGCACGACGGAAATGGTGATGCCCTTCACCTCGTTCGGCGCCGGCGCGGCGACCTCGGCCTGCGCCGGTTCGAACAGACCGAGCCCGGTGGCGATGCGGTCACGGAAGGCGTAGCCGGCGACACCCACCACCACGGCGGTCATGGTGAGGGCAAGGGCGATGCGCCCGCGCAGGGATGGCGGCTTCACGGTCATGATGTGCGGTCCGGTGAAAGGGTCGGCGCCGGGACGGGCGCCAGCATGCGGGCGACGAGGCCGGAAAGGGCCGGCATCATCTTGTCGAGCGGCAGCGTCGGCTCGAAGCCGTGGCGCAGCACCAGCCCGTCGCCGATGGCGTTGATCATCACCATGGCAAGGTCGGGGTCGAGGGTAGGGTCGATCTCGCCGCGCGCCTGTGCGGCGACGAAGCAGACGCGGATCGCCGCGTTCATCTCGTCCTCGGCGGCGTCGAAGGTCGGCTTCAGCGCCGGGTTGCGCGCCGCCTCGGCGTAGATTTCCGGGCCGAGTTCCAGCGTCACCATGCGCGTCTCGCCGGAGAACAGCGCCGCGCCCATGCGGGCGAGGCCCTCGACGAAGCTGGGGGCGGTTTCCAGCATGTCGACGCAGCTCATCCGCAGCGCCCGCTCCTCATCGACGATGGCGATGATGATCGATTCCTTGGAGGGGAAATAACGGTAGAGCGCGCCCGGGCTCATGCCGGCCTCGGCGCAGATCTGCTGCATCGAGGTGCCGTGGAAGCCGGAACGTCCGAAACAGGCGATGGCCGCCTCCAGCACCCGGCGACGCGGGTCCCGCCGCTCCTTTTCCGGGCGTGCGGCCGCCGACTTTCCGTCCGGCATACGGGCCGCAGGGGCGGCGGTCGCGCGGGAAGCAAGGGTGTTCATGCACCGATCCGGGCTGGAGCGAACGTTCATTCGCATTTAGACAGACCCTTGCCCTGAGTCAAGAACGAACGTTCGTTCGCATTTTGCAACGTCGGGAAATGCCCCGCTCGCGGCCTTGGCGGGGATACGCGGCACGGGCGGGAACGGATGCGGGCGACGGCTTAGTCCGCCGCCACCACCGGCTGGAAGGCGGCTACCACCTGCTCATAGACCGGCCGCTTGAACGGCACGATCAGCCCCGGCGTGCGCTCCAGCTTCTCCCAGCGCCAGGCGACGAATTCCGGCTTGTGCTGCCCGCCGCCGGGATTGAGCACGTCGATTTCGTCATCCGTGCCGGTGAAGCGCAGCGCGATCCATTTCTGCGTCTGGCCGCGGTAGCGGCCCTTCCAGGCCTGACGCGCCAGTGGCTCCGGCAGGTCATAGGTGAACCAGTCCGGCGCGACGGCGAGCGGTTCGACGGAGGAGACGTTGGTTTCCTCGTAAAGCTCGCGCCGCCCCGCCTCTTCCGGGCTTTCGCCTTCGTCAATGCCGCCCTGCGGCATCTGCCAGGAATGCTGCGCGTCCACCTGCTCCGGCCCGCCCCGGCGCTCGCCGAGAAAGACGAGCCCGTCGCGATTGACGAGCACCACCCCGACGCAGGGGCGATAGGGAAGCTGGTCGAAAGGGATCATGGGGCCACCGCACAAGCTGGAAACACGCGCCGGCCGGATCATAGGCAAGCGGCAGCGCGACACCAGAGGTCGCGCGGTGCCGCATGGTCACGGGGTTAACGTGGTGTCGCCAACGCCGCCCGCGAGCGGCCCGGGGCCGGTCAGCACCTCGCTGCGGCCGGTCGCGCCGTCGAACACGGTGATGCTCACGCCGTCATCGCCGCCCTGGCTCGGCCGCAGCGCCGGCATGTCGGCGGCGACGCCCATGGTCGGGAAGCCGCTGTCCTCCAGCGTCAACGGCAGGCCCTGCGGCGCGGCGCCCGCACCGGGCCGCAGCACATAGGCCGCCACCGCCACGCTGATCACCGAGAGTGCGGCGAGGCCGAACACGCCCACCGCCGCATAGTGCCGCGCATGGTCGCGGCTGGCGTCACGGCCGGGCAGGCTGTCGCCGGCGGGCAGCGTGTCCAGCGGGCGGGGCGGCAGGTGGAGAGGAGTCGCGCTGTTCATGCCGCCTTTGTCGCCCCCGACCAAGGCAGGATCGGGGCAGAATCGGGCATTCGTCGCGGCAGCGCAAAAAAGCGCCAGGGCGGCTTAAGGCACAGGGCCGCCAAAAGGAAAAGGCCCGCTTGGGGAAGCGGGCCCTGCTCTGTTTCAAGCCGCCACCGGCACGGGGCCGGCGGCGTCCCGTCAGGCGCGGTCAGTTCGGCACGGCCGCCTTGGGGTCGGCGGGATAGGCGGCGTTCTTCTGCACGCCCTCGATCAGGTCGATCGCCAGCTTGAGCTGGGTGTCGTCCTTCGGGTCCGGCGGCACATAGGCCGGGGAGCCGGTCTGCTCGTCCTCGCCGTTCTTCAGATGGCCCTTGAGCGAGGCCTCGCCGCGCGTGGTCTCGACGCCGGCCGCCTCGGCCTTCGCCTTCACATCCTGCGGCACGTCCTGCACCAGCTCGATGTCGGGCTGGATGCCCTTGGCCTGGATCGAGCGGCCCGACGGCGTGTAGTAGCGCGCCGTGGTCAGCTTGATCGCGGCATTGCCGGAAACCGGGATCACCGTCTGCACCGAGCCCTTGCCGAAGGAGAGCGAGCCCAGCACCGTGGCGCGCTTGTGGTCCTGCAGCGCGCCGGCGACGATTTCCGAGGCCGAGGCCGAGCCGCCATTGACCAGCACGATGATCGGCTTGCCCTTGGCGAGGTCGCCCGGCCGGGCGTTGCGGCGCTCGGTCTGCTCGGGATCGCGGCCGCGGGTGGAGACGATCTCGCCACGGTCGAGGAAGGTGTCGGACACGTCGATCGCCTGGTCGAGCAACCCGCCCGGATTGTTGCGCAGGTCGATGATGAAGCCCTTGAGCTTGTCCTCGCCGATCTGCTTGGTCAGGTCGGCCACCGCCTTCTTCAGGCCCTCGCCGGTCTGCTCGCTGAAGGAGGTGATGCGGATATAGCCGATATCGTCATGCTCGACCCGGGCGCGCACCGACTTGATGTTGATGATGTCGCGGGTGATCGACAGCTCGATCGGCTTGTCCTGGCCCTTGCGGACGATGGTCAGCTTGATCGGCGTGTTGACGGCGCCGCGCATCTTGTCGACCGCCTGGTTCAGGGTCATGCCCTTCACCTCTTCGCCGTCGAGCTTGGCGATCAGGTCGCCGGCCTGCACGCCGGCCTTGGCCGCCGGGGTGTCGTCGATCGGGGCGACGACCTTGACGAGGCCGTCCTCCATCGTCACCTCGATGCCGAGCCCGCCGAACTGGCCGCGGGTCTGCACCTGCATGTCGCGAAAATCCTTCGCGTCCATATAGGTGGAGTGGGGATCGAGCGAGGACAGCATGCCGTTGATGGCAGCCTCGACCAGCTTCGAATCCTCGGGCTTTTCGACATAGTCGGCGCGCACGCGCTCGAACACGTCGCCGAACAGGTTCAGCTGGCGGTACGTGTCGGAAGCGGCCGCCATGGCCGCCGTCGGCTCAAGCAGCAGCCGCGGCTGGGTGGCACCGACCGCGATCAGGGCGCCGGCCGCCGCACCGAAGAGAAATACAGACGTCCTACGCATCATCCGCGTACCTTCTCGCTTTCGCTCGTCGCCCACCATGGCGTTGGATCGATCGAGTTACCATCCTTGCGGAACTCGACGTACAGAATGGGTTGGGCAGTTCCAAGGCCGGCCGACGAGACCAGTTGGGGACCGCGCCCCATGATCCCGACCGGCTCGCCCGACAGCACGAACTGACCCAATTCCACCGTGATCTTATCCATTCCGGCGAGCAGGATATGATAACCATTGCCGGCATTGATAATTAACAGTTGTCCATATGAGCGGAAAGGCCCGGCATAGACCACCCAGCCATCGCTGGGGGAGGCCACCTGGGCCTCGATCCGCGTGCCCAGCGACATTCCCTTTTCCTGCCCGCCATAGCCGTCATCGGCGCCGAAGGCCTTGAGCACCGCGCCGCCGACCGGCAGCGGCAGCAGGCCCTTGGCGTCCTCGAACGGCACGCCGGGGCTCAGCCGGCCGGGGTTCTGCAGCGCCGCCAGCCGGTCCGCCGCACTGCCCCCCGCGCCTTGCGCCGCCTCGCTTTGCGCGGCTTCCTGCGCCGCCTTGCGGGTGGCGGAAATCTCCGTCTCCATGCGCTCCATCAGCTCGCGCACATTGCCCGCTTCGGCGGCGAGCGCCGCGGCACGGGTCTTCTCCTCGGCGAGAGCCGCCTCGCCCTGCTGCAGCGAGTTCTTCTTCTCCTCGATCAGCGCGGCGGTGCGGGCGCGCTCATCGGCGAGGGAGCGTTTCAATTCTGCGAGAGCGTCGCGCTCGCGGGCGGTGTCCTGGCGCACCCGCTCCTGCGCGGCGAGTTCGCTGGCGAGCAGGTCCGTCTCCGCCTTGAGTTCCGGCAGCACGGCGCCGAGCATCATGGCGGAGCGGATCGATTCCAGCGCGTCGTCCGGGCGCACCATCAGCGCCGGCGGCGGACGGCGGCCGAGCCGCACCAGCCCGCCCAACACTTCCGCCAGCACGGCGCGGCGCGCCTCCAGCGATTCCTTGATGTCGTCCGCCTCGCGGCTCAGCACCAGCAGGCGCTGTTCGCTGGCGTCGAGCTTGCCCTCAGTCTCGCGCACGCGGATCGCGGTGTCGAGCAGCGCCTCGTTCAGCTTGGCCCGGTCGCCCTCCAGCGCCGCCACCTCGGCGGCGAGCCGCTTCTGCACGGCGGAGGAATCCTTCAGCTCGGCATCGAGGCGCTCGATGCGCTGCTGCTGTTCCTGCTGCTTTTCCGGCGCGGCGGCGGGCGCTGCCGCAGCGGGCTTGGCTCCGCCTTTTGCGGTGGCGCCCTGAGCGGTGGCACCCTGAGCGGTGGCGCTCGGCGTGGCGCCGCCCTGCGCGGCGGCCGGCCTTGCCCACGGCCCGGCCAGCAGCGCCAGCGCGCACGCCCCCGCCACCGCCGCGCGCAAGGGCGGGCGAGGTATGGGGGGTGAAGAGGAGCGGCGCGCGGGCATCGGGATAGGAGGGGCCGGCGTGGTTAAGAACGGGTTAGCGCCGCCGCCCGCTCAGGCCTTATGGTAGGGATGGCCTGCGAGGATGGTCGTCGCGCGATAGATCTGTTCGGCCATCATGACGCGGACGAGCTGGTGGGGAAAGGTGGCGCGACCGAAGGCGATGAGCCGGTCCGCCCGCCCGCGCACCGCCTCGCTCAGCCCGTCCGCTCCGCCAATGACGAAACTGAGGCTGCGCGAACCCCGGTCGCGCAACGCGGCGAGGTCGGCGGCGATCTGCTCGCTGGTCATCTCCAGCCCGCGCGGGTCGAGCGCCAGCACCGCCCCGGCGTCGGGCAGCGCGGCGAGAAGGGCCGCGCCCTCCTCGGCCATGCGGTCCTCGGGGCGACGCGCGGCGCTTTCCGCGATCTCGGTCACGTCAGGGCCGGAGAGGCCCAGCGCCCGCCCGCTTTTGGCCGAGCGGTCGAGATAGCGGGCGCACAACTCCCTTTCGGGCCCGGCCTTCAGCCGGCCGACCGCGAGAATAATGAGCCGCAAGACGCGCTCAGCCGCGCGTCAGCGTCGACGGCCCGCCGGGAATGGCGGCCGACCACATCTTCTCGATATTGTAGAACCCGCGCACTTCCGGCTGGAAGATGTGGACGATCACGTCGCTCGCATCGATCAGCACCCAGTCGCAGGCCGGCTGGCCCTCGACGCGCACGCCCTTGACGCCAAGGCCCTTGAGCGCCTCGACGAGGTGCTCGGCAATGGCGCCGACATGACGCTGGTTGCGGCCGGAAGCGACGACCATGTAATCGGCAATGGTCGTCTTGCCGCGCAGTTCGATGGAGACGACGTCCTCGGCCTGGTCATCATCGAGACGGGCGAGAACGAGGGCAAGAATCTCCTCGGCGTCTAAACGCGCGTCGGAGACAGGTGCAGACGCCGGGCTGGTGTCGGCCGCTGCAAGCGCCATGATGGACAGGGGTCCTGATCCTCTCGTCTTTACCGCAAGCCACGGACGGACCTTCCGCACCGTGCCTGCACCCCAAGAATAATGCGGATGCGGCCGATCTTCAACCGGGGGCGGGAGAGACGGGCGGCGGCAGGTCCAGCTCGGTGCCCATCTGCGCCCGCAGCAGAGTGGCCGCCTCGGCGTGGGGCGCCTTGAGAATCGCTTCATAGAATCCGATCACGGCGGCGCAATACTCCGCCGCTTCCGCCCGCTTGGGCTCGCCTTCGCCGAGCAAGACGACCTGTTCCGCCGGCGTGCGGGTGGCGCGCATCCGGTCAACGACACGCGCGAGCAGCGGCACCACCGCTTCCTCGTCGGGCGCCGGGCGCGGATCGCGCTCGGCGACGACGCGCAAGCCGATGTCGCGGTAGCGGTCGAGAATGCCGGAATCGAAGTCGTACTGCGTGCGGAACACCGCGCCGCCCTTGAAGCCGAAGCGGGCGCATCGCTGGGCGTCGTCCGCGCGCAGAAGCTTGAGTTCTTCCACGAACAGCCGGCCGAGATCGATGACGGCGTCATCGTCACCGGACGCCTTTACGTTGCGGATGATCGCGCGGTATTCCCAATAGTCCAGCGTTTCCGTCAAATCGTCATCGGTCACGCCGTCGAGATAATCCTTGTAATAATCGTCCACGGCATCGTCGAACGCCTCCGGCTGGGCGCGCTTCTGCCAGGCGAGAACCTCGCTTTCCTCGACCATGAAGCCCGCGAACGCCTCCTTGCCGGCTTGCCTCCCGAAACCCGACGCCGCGAATTGCGAACCGTCGGCCACGTCCGTCACCACATTGGCGTCCTGCAGCTCCTTGAGAGAGGGCGTCCACAGGTCGCTGTTGGGAGTGGCCACCGCCTTGTCGACAAAGGCCTTGTCAAAGCCGGAGCGGACCAGAACCGCACTCTGGATCCCGTTGGCAGCCCCGCTCTCGACGCTGGAGAAGCCCGGCACCGCCGCCGCATGGAAGCCCAGCTTCGCATTCGGCGCGATCCAGCGCTCGACCCCTCCGGCGAAGGCGAGGGTGCAGGCCGACGCGCACATGCCGGAGACATACGTCGTCAGCCCGGCATCCCGGACCACCTTGTTCAGCCGCAAGGCCTCGCCGACCCGGCCGCCCACACTGTTGACGTGGAGGGTGGCGACGCGGGGAGATGCCTTCATCAGGGTCAGCAGATCGTCGGTCAGGCCATATTTGATGCCGCCGGTGATCTCGATCTCCGTGCCGTCGCGCATGATCCGCAGGCCGTAATCCGGAATCCTCGGATCGCCTGCGAACGCCATCTGGTAGGTTTCCTTGAGTTGCGGAAACACCGTGTCGCCGAGGCCGACGACCGAGAGGAAGGTGCTGAGAACGAGGGTGAGCTTGGCGATGCCGGCCCAGAACGGCCGTCGGCCGATCACCCGCCGCTCCTGGACGCGGCGGTTAGCGGAGCGCCAGACGCCGATATAGCTCCAGACGGTCAGCGCCAAAACCAAAAGCCACATGAGGGCGGTGGCACAGAAGATGAGCACCGGCCGGTAGTCGACGAACGCCAGCACGACGAAGACCGCGACGATGACGGCGACCATCGCGATCGTCGCGAGCGTGCCGACGACCCAATAGGCCACGCCCAGCGAATAGGCGCCGCGCCAATGATTGGCGATGGGGTTCCAGCCCTTCTTCGGCGGCGCCGGCGGTGGCGGGGGTGGCGCGGCAGGGGGGGCCGGCGGAGCGGGCCGCGCGACCGCAAACTCGGGCAGCGGCAGGAAGAGCTGATCGGTCGGCTCGGGCGCCGCCGCCGCAGCGGCCCGTGCCTCCCGCACGGCGCGGCGGCGCGCGTAGATGCCGAAGACGATCAGGCACGCGATCGCCGGCGGGGCGTAAAGCACCACTCCTTCGACAAAGCCGTTGTCATAGACCAGGGCGCGCGTCAGCAGCACGGCGACGCTGGCGACCACTACATCGAGATAGCGCGGCATGTTTCCGCGCAGGCAGGCCAGCGAACCCCATGTGAGCAGGAAGGAGACGCTATAAAGCCCCAACCAGTATCCGACCAACCCGCCAATGTACTCAGCCGTCATCCCTACCCCCGGCGCCACGGCTCATCCTGCCATGGGGGGCACCTGAATGCCACCGCAGGACGCTGGCGGGCGACCTGCAACTGCGGCGTCCGGGGAGATGAGGGAGCGGGCGTCTGCCCGCCCCCTACCCCGCCTCAGGCCGAGGCGGAAGCGGTCGCCACCGCGCGCGCCCGCCGCGCCTGCACCAGCCCCCAGCTGAGGCCGAGGCCGACAGCGGCGAGCGAGGCGACCAGCACGCCGAGCTTGGCGGCGCCGAGCAGCGCCGGATCGGCGAAGGCGAGCGTCGCGATGAAGATCGACATGGTGAAGCCGATGCCGGCCAGCAGCCCCACCAGCAGCACCCCGCCCCAGGTGACGCCCGGCGGCAGGCTGCCCCAGCCGGCACGCACCACCAGCCAGCTGGCGGCGAACACGCCGAGCGGCTTGCCCACCACCAGCGCCACCACCACGCCCGCCATGACGGCGAAGGCATCCGCCCGGCCGAGATCGACCCCGTCGAGGCTCACCCCGGCATTGGCGAGGGCGAAGATCGGCATCACGCCATAGGCGACATAGGGGTGCAGTAGCATCTGCACCCGCGTCACCGGCGGGGTCATCTCGCGCTGGGCAAGAGCGAGGCGGCGCAGCGGCGGCAGCAGACTGGCGGCCGCGTCCGGCGAACGGGCGGCCTTGGCGCGGATTTCATCCAGCGCCCGCATCGCCGCATTCAGCGCCGGCTCGCGCCCGCGCGCCGGCAGCACCGGGGTCAGCATGCCGAGCATCACCCCGGCGAGGGTGGGGTGCGCGCCCGCCTGCAACAGGCCGATCCACAGCACCGCGCCCGGCAGCACATAGGCCCAGGCTGATCCGATGCCGGCCATTTGCAGCGCCACCACCAGGACGAGGCCGGCGAGCCCGACCAGCAGCCCCGCCGGGTCGATGCCGCCGGAATAGAACAGGGCGATGATGAGGATGGCGGCGATGTCGTCGATGATCGCCAGCGCCAGCAGGAACACGCGCAGATTGGGCGGGATGGAGCGCCCAAGCAGCGCCAGCACGCCGACGGCGAAGGCGATGTCGGTCGCGGTCGGCACCGCCCAGCCCTCGATCTGGCCGGGCACCGGGTTCAACGCGACATAGATCAGCGCGGGAAGGGCGACGCCGCCCACCGCCGCCGCCATCGGCAGCACGGCCGCGCGCAATTTCGAGAGCGCGCCTTCGTGGATTTCCCGCCGGATTTCCATCCCCACCACGAGGAAGAACAGGGTCATGAGCGCGTCATTGACCCAGAAATGCAGCGAGTGCGACACGGTGAGCCCGCCGATGCCGAAGCTCAGCGGCGCGTGCCAGAGGTCGTGATAGCTCTGCGCATAGGGCGAATTCGCCCAGATCAGCGCGATCGCAGCCGCGGCCAGCAGCACCAGACCGCTGACGGCTTCGATATGCAGGAAACGTTCGGCAGCGTGGAAAGCACGCTCGGTGGCGAGGCGCGCACGCGCGCTGGTGCGACGATAAAGGCGTCCGGCCATGCAAACAGGTCCCGCGCGGCGGCCCGACCAGCGCATACCTGCCCCAGCTGCGGGATGCAGCCGACGACACCCGAGCGGGTATCTAGGGCATGACGATGCGGAAGGCTAGGGGCGGGGGAGGAAATAGGGGGGCGTATCTGCCCCGACATGGCAGCGGACGCGCAGAAAGCGCATACACCTTTAACAATAGATATTCTGGTTCAAGTTGAACCAGATCGTAACGTATTTATATCACGAAACTTTCCATCATTTTCCAAAAATACGCAACCGCCTAGAACCGTATACTACAATAAATCTTGCATTTCTTTAACAAGGAACAAAAAGTCACCGGGCCATATATCAACATTAACGATTATTTTTCCGTTATCACAATTTGAGTAGATGACATTCTTCCAAGACACTTTCGTATTATCGTTAATACGAATTTTTCCATCGTGAGCCATCGCATTTCGAATTACACGTGCAAAATTCCACACTGGCGGCCACACCTCAGATTTTATGTATTTTCTTCTCATCTCCTCCTTTTGAGACTCGAAAAAACTCGTTATCATTGATTGAGCAATACCAAACAAATATTTATCAAGAACACCAAGATCCAACGATCCATTTTCGATTTTCTCAGCCTGGAAGTATTCAAACTCGACAAAGCGCGGCCATGAATTATACATCATTGGCTCTATTACATGATGCGGAGACCAGACTAACCTTGAATTACACGCCTTCGCATCGAACATTGCAACATCTGTCATTGCCCAAGGACGAGCACCTTTTTCATCAGGCTTGTATAACTCAAGCAATCCAACAAAACCGTACAGCCCTGTCAATAAATTCACGACATGAACAAATGCTTTATCATTATAATTGAATCTTAATATTTCACTTTTATTTTTATCAACGACGCGATTTCTATCACCGATTATCATGCGATTTGTCATTTTATAATCTCATCATGATTTATATCTTGATAGATCTCAGTTATTAATATGTATAATCCAACCTAGAAGCCCGCATGGCTCTTTGTATCGAATTAGCGGCCGGCATGGCTAGACGCATCAACGTTAAGACGTTCAACTTCCAGCGCGGCGTCCCTAACGCCATCCCCCCGCCGCCTTCCGCGCCGCGAAAGCCGCAAGCAGCGCCATCAACGCCAGCAGCGGCAGGCTGGTGCGCACCGCCGCCAGCAGGCCGGAGCCGTCGGCGGCGAGCGCCGCCATATCGGCGGCGCCGGCGCCGCTTCCCGTTTCCACCCCGAGCCGCCAGGCCAGCATGCTCGCCCCGGCGGCGACGCCGAGGCTGGTGCCGAGCACCCGCATCAAATTGAGCAACGACCCCGCCGCCCCGGCGAGGCCGGCCGGCGCGGCGGCGAGGGTGGCGTGGCTGTTGGGCGCCACGAACAGGCCGAGACCGATGCCGATGAGCACGAAGGACACCGTGTCCAGCACATGGTGATAGGGCGAGAGGCCGAAGCTCCCCACCAGGATCGCCAGCCCGGCCAGCACCAGCCCCATGCCGGCGGGGCCGATGCGGCGCGGGCCGAGCAGGCGGCTCGCATCATGGCTGAACGGCGCGGTGAGCCCCAGCGCCACCGGCACCAGCGCCAGCCGCAGCCCGGCCGCGCCGGCGCTTTCGCCATAGCCATGGGCAAGACCGAAGGACATGAGAAAGAACACGCCATAGAGCAGCCCATAGCCGAGAACCACCGCCAGCGCGCCCCAGCGGAAGGCGCTCGCGGTGAACAGGCGCGGGTCGATCAGCGGCGCGGCGGTGCGCGCTTCGCGCCGGCGCAGGGCCCACAGCAGCAGCGCGGCGATGAGGAGGCTCGCCAGCGTCAGCGGCGAGGCGAGCCCCCAACTGGAGACATGGTTGAGCGTCGCCACAACGAGGATCAGCGCCGGGCCGATCAGCAGCGCCCCGCCCCAGTCGAAGGCCGGCTTGTCGCCACCCGCCGCCCCACGCGGCAGAGCGAGCCAGCCGGCGAGAATCGCCAGCACGCCGAAGGGCACGGTGAGGCCGAAGATCCAGCGCCAGCCGAGCGCCTCGACGATGAAGCCGCCCAGCGCCGGACCGGCGCTCATCCCCACCGCCTGCGCCGCCGCGAAATAGCCGAGCGCCCGGCCGCGCGCCGCCTCCGGTACCGCCTGCACCAGAATGGCGATGCTGTTGGCGCCGAGCAGCGCCCCGCCCATGCCCTGCAGGAAGCGGAAAGCGACGAGCTGGCCGAAACTCTCGGCGAGCGCACACAGCGCGCTGGCGGCGATGAAAAGTGCATAGCCGGCAATATAGAGCGTCTTGCGACCATGGATCTCGCACAGCCGGCCGAAGATCGGCAGGAAGGAAGCGAAGGCGAGGAGATAGGACAGCGCCACCCAGCTCACCTGCTGCAGCGACACGTCGAAGGCCCGCCCCAGCGCGGGGAGCGCCAGCTGCACAATGGTGGCATCGAGCTGGCCGACAAAGGCGCCGATGGAGACGAGGCCGACGACGAGCCAGGGATGCCAGCTCTGGCGCTCCAGTGCGGCAAGCGGCGCCGGCTCCTGCAGAAGCCGGTTCAGGGAGAACACCATCAGGCACCGCGAGGCATGGCTGGGGGAATGATAGGGGGGAGGAACGGAGCACCAGTCTGCCACGCCCCGCCGCCCCTCGCCAGAGCATCGTCCCCGCGCGCCTACGCTTGCGCGCGCAGCTGGGTCGAGGACAGCGGCGATTTCAGCCCGTGCAGGAACACCCAGGCCGGCGGGCGCAGCAGCGGCAGCGCGGCGGCCTCGCTCTCCGGCACGCGCCAGCGCGCCAGCGCCTGCGCTGCCGGGCTCGCCATGGCGGGGAAGGTGCAGCCGGGCCGATCAATGATGGCGATGGGCACCAGCGCCGCGATCTCCCGCCAGTGCTGCCAGCGGTGGAAGGCGGCGAGATTGTCCGCCCCCATCAGCCAGACGAAACGCACGCCGGGAAAGCGCCGCACCAGCGTCGCCACCGTGTCGAAGCTGTAGCGTGTGCCGAGCCCGGCCTCCAGTCCGGTCGGCACCAGCGCGGGATGGTCGGCCACCGCCCGCGCCCTTTCCAGCCGGGCACTGAGCGGGGGCAGCGCGCGGTTGTCCTTCAAAGGGTTGCCGGGCGTCACTAGCCACCACACGCGGTCGAGCCGCAGCCGCTTCAGCGCCAGCAGGCTGGCGGCGCGGTGCGCCTCATGCGCGGGGTTGAAGCTGCCGCCATAGAGCCCGACGCGCAGCCCCGGCGCCAGCGGGGGAATGCGGGCGAAGGGCGCCGGGCCCTCCTTCACGGCCGGATCTGGCCGGTGCCGCGCACGCGGTATTTGAACGAGGTCAGCTGCTCGGCGCCCACCGGCCCGCGCGCATGCATCCGGCCCGTGGCGATGCCGATCTCGCCGCCGAAGCCGAACTCGCCGCCATCGGCGAACTGGGTGGAGGCGTTGTGCACCACGATGGCGGAATCGACCTCGCCGAGGAAGCGCTCGGCGGTGGCGGCGTCTTCGGTGAGAATGGCGTCGGTGTGGTGCGAGCCATAGGTCTCGATATGGTCGATCGCCTCTTCCACCCCGTCGACCAGCTTCACCGAAATAACGGCGTCGAGATACTCCGTGCGCCAGTCCTCGTCGCTGGCCTCGGTCACGCGCGGGTCCACCGCCCGGGCGGCGGCGTCGCCGCGCACCGCGCAGCCCTCATCGAGCAGCATGGTGACGAGCGGGGCGAGCAGGCGGGAGGCATCCGCACGGTCGACCAGCAGCGTCTCCGCCGCCCCGCACACGCTGGTGCGGCGCAGCTTGGCGTTCTTCACGATGGCGAGCGATTTTTCGAGATCGGCGGCCTTGTCGACATAGACGTGCACCAGCCCTTCAAGATGGGCGAACACCGGCACGCGCGCCTCCGCCTGCACCCGGGCGACGAGGCTCTTGCCGCCGCGCGGCACGATCACGTCGAGGTTGCCGCCGAGCCCGGCCAGCATTTCGCCCACCGCCGCGCGGTCGCGGGTCGGCACCAGCTGGATGGCGTCCGCCGGCAGGCCGGCACTGGTGAGCCCTTCCACCAGCGCTTCATGGATGGCGCGGGAGGAATGGAAGCTGTCCGAGCCGCCGCGCAGGATCACCGCATTGCCGGCCTTGAGGCACAGGCTGCCGGCATCCGCCGTCACATTGGGCCGGCTCTCATAGATCACGCCGATGACGCCGAGCGGGGTGCGCACGCGCTCCAGACGCAGGCCGTTCGGCCGCTCCCAGCTCTCGGTCACCTGCCCCACCGGGTCGGGCAGCGCGGCGATCTCCTCCACCGCGCGGGCGATAGCCTCCAGCCGGGCCTCGTTCAGCACCAGCCGGTCCTGCAGCGCCGTGCTCATGCCGGCGGCGCGGGCGGCCGCGAGGTCCGCTTCATTGGCGGCGAGAATGGCGGGCGCCCGGTCGCGGATCGCCTGCGCGGCGGCGCGCAGCCCCGCCTCCTTCACCGCCGCCGGGGCCAACGCCAGCGTGCGGGCGGCGGCGCGGGCGCGGGCGCCGATCCCGGCCATGACAGCCGCCACATCCTCGCCCTCCGGCCCGCGCGGCGCCGGCGCGCCGGCAACGGACGCGGAGACGGTGGCGGGGCGCAGGGCGGAGGAGGCGGTCATGATGTCACCCGTTCGAGTTCAGAGGGCGCTAAAAGCGGGCGCCCTCTCTACCACGAAGCGGCGGCGGGGCGCCAAACGCAAATGGCCATCGGCACCGCTCTTTACCATATCACGCCCGCGAGGCTTGCCATTTGCGCGCGGGCATCCGATGTCACGGCACAATGCCCGCCCGTTGAGGCGCATCCGCGAGGAGACCGCCACTCTTGTTTCGCGCCTTCGACATTGCCTGGGACGCCTTCTGGCGCTTCGTCGAGGATGATGGCTGGGCGATCGCCAGCCACATCGCGCTGTCGGCGTTGATGTCGCTGTTCCCGTTCCTCATCTTCGTCACCGCGCTGGCGGCGTTCTTCGATTTCAAGAACCTCGCCGAGGAGACGGTGCAGCTGATGCTGGAGGCCTGGCCCTCGCAGGTGGCGGATCCGATCGGCCGCGAGATCCGCAACGTGCTCACCCAGGTCCGCACCGATGTGCTGACCATCGGTGTGGTGCTGGCGATCTACTTCTCCTCGAACGGCATTGAGAGCCTGCGCATCGGGCTCAACCGCGCCTATGGCATGCGCGAGGCCCGCGCCTGGTACTGGCTGCGCCTCGAATCCATCGGCTATGTCGTGGTCGGCGCCGCCGGGCTGCTGGCGCTGTCCTTCCTCGTGGTGCTCGGCCCGGTGCTGTGGCTGGCAGCGGTGCGCTATGTGCCGGCGCTGGAGCCCTTCGGCTGGGTCATCACCTTCCTGCGTTACGCCGCCACCTCGGTGATCCTGATCGTCGCGCTTGTGGTGGCACATATGTGGCTGCCGGCGGGGCGGCGTACCCTGTCGCAGGTGCTGCCGGGTATCTTGGTGACGCTGGCGCTCTGGCTCGCCGCCGGCGCCGCGTTCGGGCGCTATCTCGCCGAATTCGCCGGCAATTACGTCACCACCTATGCCGGCCTCGCCTCGGTGATGATCGCGCTGGTCTTCCTCTACACCACCGCCTCGATCTTCGTGTATGGCGGCGAACTCAACGCCGCCATTCGCCGCGCCCGCGAAGGCCGGCTCTAGAGCCTGATCCGATCAGGTTGAATCAATCTGATCGGTGAATCAGTCTCTAAAGTATTGATAGAGGACGTTTTACCGATCTGATTGCGATGCAATCAGATCGGAACGTGCTCTAGAGTGCGATCCGATCAGGTTGAATCAATCTGATCGGTAAATCGCCCTGTAACTCTAAGATAGAGAACGCGTTATCCGATCAGCTTGCGATGCAAGCTGATCGGCGCGTGCTCTGACAGGAGCGGCGGAACCTCCCCGCCCTCCCGCCGCTTGACCAAGGTCAAGGCTCCCGGCGCCGCCCGGGTGCCCAATGGCACGGTGAGTTGCGAAGGGAAGGAGGCTCGAATGAGCACCAGCTACGACAAGATCAAAATCGAGCAAGGCGCGTGGGTCGTCGTCTGCGACGGGCGCAAGGCGCTGATCCTGTGCAACAAGGGCGACGCCACCTTCCCCAATCTGCGCACCCATGAAGTGCATGAGCAGGAAAACCCGCCGACCCGCGAACAGGGCACCGACCAGCCCGGCCGGGTGCACCAGTCGGTCGGCTCGGCCCGCTCCTCGGTGGAGCCCACCGACTGGCAGGAAGAGGGCGAGCGCGCCTTCATGCGGGAGATCGCCGGCCGGCTCGATGCGGCGGTGACGGCGGGCGAGGTGAAATCGCTCATCATCGTCGCCGCCCCGCGCGCGCTCGGCGCGCTGCGCCCGCATCTGACCAAGGCGGTGAGCGACATCATCGCCGCCGAGGTCGACCGCGACATGGTCAAGCTGCCGGTTTACGAGATCGAGAAGCATCTGGCCGCCTGAGGCCGGCCCGGCCTCGGATCGCCTCGCCCCGCGGGCGATTTCGCCCCGGCGGCGAACCGGTTTACCCTCGCCCCGTCGCCGGCCCCCGGCGGCGGGGTTTTGCGTGCCGAGCTCATCGTTGCGGTGAAGGTGGATTCACCGCAACGGCTGCAAGTGAACCCGGCGGCCGCCTCATCCGTATTGCCCCCGCACGCGCCGGCGGCGGCGTGCCCGAGCCTTGCAGGAACCGCGATGAAAACCCTCTCCTTCTTCCGCCTCGTCCTCGCCGTCGGCTTGTGCCTCGGCGTCGGCGCGCTCGGCTCGCTCGCCACCACGCCGAAAATCCCCACCTGGTATGCCGGTCTGGTGAAGCCCTCCTGGACCCCGCCGGACTGGGCCTTCCCCATCGCCTGGACGACGCTCTATGTGCTGATGGCGGTGGCGCTGTGGCGGCTGTGGCAGTTGCACGCGCCCTCCCCGGCGCGGCGCCGCGCCATCGGCCTGTGGCTCGCGCAACTGGCGCTCAACGCCGCGTGGTCGCCCATCTTCTTCGGGCTGGAAGCGCCGGGTGCGGCGCTCATCGTGGTGGTGGCGCTGTGGCTCGCCATCGCTGCGACCATCTGGGCCTGCCTGCGGATCGACCGCATCGCCGCCGCGCTGCTGGTTCCCTATATCGCCTGGGTGTCCTATGCCACCACGCTGAACGCGGCCATCGTGGCCCTGAACTGAGCGCCCCGCAGGCGGGCGCTAGCGGAGACTTTCGATGGACCTCGTCACCATCGCCAAATTCATCGTCCTGCCCATCGCCCTCGGCGCGGTGGCCGTGGTGCTGCTGCTCGGCCTCGCCAATATGGCGCGCGGCGGCTCGCCGCAGCGCTCGCAGAAGCTCATGCAGTGGCGTGTGCTGCTGCAGGCGGTGGCGCTCTGCTTCGTGCTCATCACCATCTTCCTGATGCATCAGGGCTGAGAGGGTTTTCATGGTCGTTCTCAACCGCATCTACACCCGCACCGGCGACGATGGCAGCACCGCGCTCGGCACCGGCGAGCGGCGGCCGAAATATGATCTGCGCGTCGCCGCCTATGGCACGGTGGACGAGACCAATGCGGTGATCGGCGTCGCCCGGCTGCACACCGGCGCGGACCCGGCGCTGGCCGACATCGACGCGGTGCTGGCCCGCATCCAGAACGACCTGTTCGATCTCGGCGCCGATCTCGCCACACCCGAGACGGGCGAAGACCTCGGCTACACGCCGCTGCGCATTATCGCCGCGCAGGTCGACAAGCTGGAGCGCGACATCGACACGCTCAATGCCAACCTCAAGCCGCTGCGCTCCTTCGTGCTGCCGGCCGGCACGCCGGCGGCCGCGCATCTGCATGTCGCCCGCACCGTGTGCCGGCGCGCCGAGCGCATGGCGGTGGAGCTTTCCGCGACGCTGGGCGAATTCGTCGGGCCGGAGGCGGTGAAATATCTCAACCGGCTGTCCGACCTGCTCTTCGTCATGAGCCGCCTCGCCAATGCCCGCGCCGCCGGCGAAGGTGAAGCCGGTGACGTGCTGTGGGTGCCGGCAGCGGGGCGGGAGTGACCGGCCCGGCGGACGCGACCGACGCGCGGCCGCGCGTCTTCGGCACGGCGGACAGCGTCTATGTCCGCATCGTCCGCCTGACGCTGAGTGAGAAGGGCGTCGACCACGACCTCGTGCCGGTCGATCCGTTCGCGCCGGAAGGCGTGCCGCCCGCCTACCGCGCGCGCCACCCTTTCGGCCGAATTCCCGCCTTCGAGCATGACGGCTTCCGTCTCTTCGAGACCGGCGCCATCACCCGCTATGTCGACGAGGCCTTCGACGGCCCTGCCCTCCTGCCCGAAGGCGTGAAGGCGCGGGCCCGCGCCAACCAGATCATCAGCCTCGCCGATTCCTATGCTTATCGGCCAATGGTCTGGGGGGTCTATGTCGAGCGGGTGGAAAGGCCCGTGCGGGGCGAGGCAGGCGATGAGGCCCGCGTCGCCGCCGCGCTCGCCGAGGCGGATGTCTGTCTCGCCGCCCTTGCGGCGCTCATGGAGGACGGGCCATTTCTTGCCGGCCCCCGGCTGAGCCTTGCCGATCTCCATCTCGCGCCGATGGCCTCCTATTTCCACCAGGCGCCGGAAGGCGCGGCCCTGCTCGCCGCCCATCGCGGCCTTGCGCAGTGGTGGGCGCGCATGATCGCCCGCCCCTCGCTGCGTCAGCTCGGCCTTTCCGCCGGCTGAGAGCGCCCGATGGCGTTTTCGCCCGCGACGCGGCAATGTGGTGCTGCGTCGCGCCCGCGCCGCTTTCGCGATTCGCTGTGCCGCGCCATGCTCATCCCGTTCAACGACGACAACCCGCTGGAAGGCATCACCCACGCCTATGTCACCTGGGCGCTGATCGCGGTGAACGTGCTGGTCTTCGTGCTGGTGCAGCACGGCTACCGGGCCGAACTCGACATTCCCTCCGCCTTCGGCTTCGGCGCCATTCCCGCCGTGGTGACGCATGCGGCGGTGCTGCCGGAGGAATATGTCCGCCTGCCGGCCGAACTCACCCTCGTCACCTACATGTTCCTGCATGGCGGCTGGCTGCATCTCGCCGGCAACATGGCCTTCCTCTGGGTGTTCGGCGACAATGTCGAGGACGCGCTCGGCCATGCCCGCTTCCTGCTGTTCTATGTGCTGTGCGGGGTGGCCGGCGGCCTCGCCCACTCGCTCGCCGTGCCTGATTCGGCCTCGCCGCTGGTCGGCGCCTCGGCGGGGATATCCGGGCTGGTCGGCGCCTATCTCATGCTGCACCCCAATGTGCGGATCTGGGTGCTGATGTTCCTGCGCGTGCCGCTGCGTGTGCCCGCCATCTGGCCGCTCGGCGCGTGGATCGCCTTCCAGCTGTGGAGCCTGTTCCAGTCCGGCGACGAGGAAACCGCGTGGTGGGCGCATATTGCCGGGCTCGTCGCCGGGGCGGTGCTCATCGTCTTCCTGCGCCGGCCAGGCGTGCCGCTCTGGGTGATGACGCGCGACGGCACACCGGACGGGCGCCCGCCGGTGTAATCGCGGCGCGCGCACGCCGCGCGCGGCGTTGACAGTGCGGGGGCCGAATCCTAGTTTGCCGGCGCTTTTCGCCGGCTGCTCCCGCTCCCCCCAGATCCCCGCCCCAAGCCCCCTCTTCCGGCTTTCCGCGCGGCACTGGCAGGCGGTGCCGCCGGCGCCGATGGCTGCCAGAGGCGGGGTCGCTGCCCTGCCGGGGGAGACAGGTGATGAAGATCCTCGTGCCCGTGAAGCGGGTGGTCGACTACAACGTCAAGATCCGCGTCAAGGCCGACGGTTCCGGCGTCGAACTGACCAATATCAAGATGTCGATGAACCCGTTCGACGAGATCGCCGTCGAGGAGGCGCTGCGCCTCAAGGAGGCGGGCAAGGCGACCGAGGTGGTCGCCGTCTCCATCGGCCCGGTGAAGACCGACGAGACCATCCGCACCGCGCTGGCCATGGGCGCGGATCGCGGCATCTGGGTGAAGACCGAAGAGGCCGGCATCGAGCCGCTCACCGTCGCCAAGCTGCTGAAGGCCATCGTCGCGGCCGAGGGCCCGTCCCTCGTCATCCTCGGCAAGCAGGCGATCGACGACGACTGCAACCAGACCGGCCAGATGCTCGCCGCCCTGCTCGGCTGGCCGCAGGCGACCTTCGCCTCCAAGGTCGTGCTCGGCGACGGCACGGTCGATGTCACCCGCGAGATCGACGGCGGGCTGCAGACGCTGCGCCTCGCTCTGCCGGCGGTGCTGACCACCGATCTGCGCCTCAACGAGCCGCGCTACGCCTCGCTGCCCAACATCATGAAGGCGAAGAAAAAGCCGATCGAGGAAAAGACCGCCGCCGACCTTGGCGTCGACCTCGCCCCCCGGCTGGAAATCCTCGCCACCACCGAGCCCGCCGGCCGCACCGGCGGCATCAAGGTGGCCTCCGCGGCCGAGTTGGTCGGCCATCTCAAGCAGGCCGGAGTACTCTGACCATGGCCACCCTGCTCTTTGCCGAACATGACGATGCCAGCCTGAACCCCGTCACCGCGCGCGCGCTCACCGCCGCGCTGGCGCTCGGGGCCCCGGTGCATGTGCTGGTGGCCGGCGCCAATGCCCGCCCCGCCGCCGAGGCCGCCGCGAAACTCGCCGGTGTCGCCGAGGTGCTGCTGGCGGACGATGCCGCCTATGCCCACCGCCTGGCCGAGCCGGTGGCGGCGCTGGGTGTCAGCCTCGCCAAGGACTATGGCGCGCTGGTCGCCCCCTCCACCGCCCTCGGCAAGAGCGTGATGCCGCGCATCGCCGCGCTGATCGACGTGATGCAGGTCTCCGACGTGATCGCCGTCGTCTCGCCCGACACGTTCGACCGGCCGATCTATGCCGGCAACGCCATCCAGCGCGTGCGCGCCACCGATGCGGTGAAGGTGCTCACCATCCGCACCGCATCCTTCACTGCGGCCGGCGAGGGCAATGCCGCGCCGATCCGCACCCTCGGGCCCGCCGAAGCCGTCGCCGGCTCCAGCTTCCTCGGTGAGGAAATCGCCGCCAGCGCCCGCCCGGACCTGTCCGCCGCGCGCATCATCGTCTCCGGCGGCCGCGCGCTCGGCTCGGCCGAGCAGTTCCACGCCATTGTCGAGCCGCTGGCGGATGAACTCGGCGCGGCGGTCGGCGCCTCGCGCGCGGCGGTCGATGCCGGCTACGCCCCCAATGACTGGCAGGTCGGCCAGACCGGCAAGGTGGTGGCGCCCGATCTCTATGTCGCGCTCGGCATATCGGGCGCCATCCAGCATCTCGCCGGCATGAAGGATTCCAAGGTCATCGTCGCCGTCAACAAGGACGAGGACGCGCCGATCTTCCAGGTCGCGGATTACGGGCTGGTGGGCGATCTGTTCGAGATCGTGCCGCAGCTCAAGGCCGAAATAGCTAAGGCAAAAGCCTGACGGGACACTATACTGCCGCCTCCGCAGGGGCAGAACGGACGCAGCAATGGCTTTCGAGATCAAGCGTATCGGCATTATCGGCGCCGGCCAGATGGGCAACGGCATCGCGCATGTGTGCGCGCTCGCCGGCTATGATGTCGTGCTGAACGACCTTGAGGCCGACCGCATCAAGTCCGGCCTCGCCACCATCAATGGCAACATGTCGCGCCAGGTGGCCAAGGGGCTTTATGGCGAGGACGAGAAGAAGGCGGCGCTGAACCGCATCCACGGCACCGACCAGGCCCCCGACCTCGCCGAGGTCGACCTCGTCATCGAGGCGGCGGTGGAGAAGGAAGAGATCAAGCGCCGCATCTTCTCCTCCATCTGCCCGTTCCTGAAGCCGGAGGCGATCCTCGCCACCAACACCTCCTCCATCTCCATCACCCGGCTGGCCGCCTCCACCGACCGGCCGGAGCGCTTCATCGGCATTCATTTCATGAATCCGGTGCCGCTGATGCAGCTGGTGGAGCTGGTGCGCGGCATCGCCACCGAGGACGAGACCTTCGAACTCTCCAAGGCCTTCATCACCCGGCTGGGCAAGACCTATGCGGTGGCGGAGGATTTCCCCGCCTTCATGGTCAACCGCATCCTGCTGCCGATGATCAACGAGGCGATCTACACGCTCTATGAGGGCGTCGGCTCGGTGGACGCCATCGACACCGCCATGCGGCTCGGGGCCAACCACCCGATGGGCCCGCTGCAGCTGGCCGATTTCATCGGGCTGGATACGTGCCTCTCCATCATGCAGGTACTGCATGAGGGACTGGCCGATTCCAAATACCGGCCCTGCCCGCTGCTGGTGAAATATGTCGAGGCCGGCTGGCTGGGCCGCAAGACCCAGCGCGGCTTCTACGACTATCGCGGCGAAAAGCCGGTGCCGACCCGGTAGAGGCGGGGCACGCCGTTACGCTGAATGAGCGCGGTCCCGCCCGCTCAGCCCCCATCATCCTGAGGTGCCCGGCAAAGCCGGGCCTCGAAGGACGCAGGCGGGTACCGCCCCTACCCCATCTTCCCCCGCACCCACCGCGCCGGCCGCCCGTCGATCGCCGCCAACCCCGCCGCGATCAGGGCGAAGCCGGCGAATTCGCGCGGCTCCAGCGCCTCGCCCAGCACCAGCGCGCCGAGCAGGATCGCGCTCACCGGCACGAGGAAGGTCACCAGCGAGATGTTGGTGGCGCCGTTGCGGCTGACGATGCGGAAATACAGGATATAGGCGAGGCCGGTGGAGAGCACGCCGAGCCCCAGCAGCGCGCCGATCACCGGCAGCGAGGGCAACGGCAAATGCCAGGGGCGGTCGACCAGCGCCGCCACCGGCAGCAGCAGCAGCGTCGAGGTGGTGAGCTGCGCCATGGCGACGCCGAGCGGCGGCAGGTGGCGGAAGCGGCGGGAATAGACCGCCGCGAAACCATAGGACACCGTCGCGCCGATGGCGGCGAGTTGCGCCGGCAGATGGTGCCCGCCGAGCTGGCCAAGCAGCGCCGGGCCCATCATGACAGCCACGCCGACGAAGCCGAGGGCGACGCCGATCAGCTTGCCGAAGGTGAATTTCTCGTCATGGGTGAAGGCCTGCGCCACCAGCACGGTGAACAGCGGCGTCGCCGCGTTGAGGATGGAAGACAGCCCGCTCGGCAGATGCTGCTGCGACCAGGCGATCAACCCGAAGGGAATGAGATTGGCGATCACCGCCAGCAGCAGGAACTCGCCCGCCAGCCGCCGGTTCAGGGGCAGACGGATGCCGCGCGCGCGGGCGATGATCCACAGCGCCAGCGCCCCGACCGCGACGCGGGTGAGCACCATGGTCAGCGGGGGAATCTCGGCGACCGCCACCTTGCCGAAAAAGAAGGAGCCACCCCAGATCACCGAGAGCAACGCCAGCGCGCCCCAGTCCGCCGGCGCCATCGGCAGCGGCCCGGCAACGGCCGTGGCGAGCCCGGTGCGGTGAACGGGGCTCGACGCGGACATGGCACGCTCCTGCAAGGGGGTGCGGCCTTTTAGCCCGTCCTCGAGCGGCGCGCCACCCGATTCCGTCAGGGCCTACGGCGTTGGCGTCGCCTTGCCCGTCTCGGCCAGCGCCGCTTTCACCAGCGCCACCGCATCCGGGCTCGCCCATTCCGCCGGGCCGGCAATGTGGCCGAGCTCGCAGCCCTGCGCATCGATCAGCATGGTGGTGGGCAGGCCGAAGCCGCGCCCGACCACGCGCAGATCCTGGAAGGCCTGCGCCTTCGGGTCGGTATAGAGCGCGAGATGCTTCAGCCCCGTCTCTTCGAAGAAGGCCTTCGGCTTGGCCGCGTCGCGGGTGTCGATGTTCACGGTGATGACCTCGAAGCCCGGCTGGCCCGACGCGCCCTTGGTGCCGAGTTCGCCCTGCAGCTGGTCGAGCGCCGGCATCTCCTTGCGGCAGGGCACGCACCAGGTCGCCCAGATGTTGACGAGCTTCAGCCCGTCGCCGCCGACCTGGGACAGCCGGGTCGGCTTCCCCTCGGGGTCGAGAAAGGCGAGATTGGGGATGCGGGTCGGCTTTTCCGTCGGAGCGAAGGCGGCGAGTTCGCCAGTGGCAAAGGTGGCCAGCCTTTTGCCGGCCGCACTGGCCAGACTGCACTGACTGTCCACCTCACCGGCCTCATCGGCCACGGCGATCGGCGCCGGCGCGGCCGGTCCGGTGGCAACGGCGTTGCGTGCCCCGCCCCCAATCCCGTATACGCCTGCCAGCCCGACAATGGCGCCCAGCACCAGCGCGGCCGCCAGCACGAGGGCGAAGCGGCCCGTGCGGCGCGGCGGAACCCCGCCCGCCGGTGCGGCTGCGTCCTCAGGTCGTTCGGTCATGGCCGTCCTCGCGGAGAAAAGTGAGCATGAGCAACAAGATGTGGGGCGGCCGGTTCGAGACCGGCCCCGACGCGATCATGGAGGAGATAAACGCCTCCATCGGTTTCGACCAGCGCCTGTACGCGCAGGATATCGCGGGTTCGAAGGCGCATGCCTCGATGCTGGCGGCCAAGGGGATCATCGACAAGGCTGATGCCGAAAAGATCGCAGCGGGTCTAGACACGATCCTGTCAGAGATCGAAGCGGGCGATTTCACCTTCCAGCGGGCGCTGGAAGACATCCATATGAACGTCGAATCGCGCCTCGCCACCCTGCTCGGCCCCGCCGCCGGCCGCCTCCACACCGCCCGCTCGCGCAACGACCAGGTGGCGACGGACTTCCGGCTCTATGTGCGCGACACGATAGACACGCTCGACGGACAGATTCGCGATCTCCAGCAAGCACTTGTGGAGAAGGCGCTGATCCATTCCGGCACGGTCATGCCGGGCTTCACCCATTTGCAGACCGCCCAGCCGGTGACCTTCGGCCACCATCTCCTCGCCTATGTCGAGATGCTGGGGCGTGATCGCGGCCGGCTGCGCGACGCCCGCGCCCGGCTCAACGAGTGCCCGCTCGGCGCCGCCGCGCTGGCCGGCACCTCCTTCCCCATCGACCGCTTCGCCACCGCAGCCGCCCTCGGCTTCGACCGGCCGACGGCGAATTCGCTGGATTCCGTCTCCGACCGCGACTTCGTGCTGGAGACACTGGCGGCGGCATCCATCGCGGCGATGCACCTCTCCCGCTTCGCCGAGGAGATCGTGATCTGGACCTCGCCGCTGGTGGGGCTGATGAAGCTCTCCGACCGCTTCACCTCCGGCTCGTCGATCATGCCGCAGAAGCGCAACCCCGACGCGGCCGAGCTGGTGCGGGCCAAGATCGGCCGAATCGCCGGTGCTTTCAATGGCTTGCTGATGGTGATGAAGGGTCTGGCGCTGGCCTATGCCAAGGACATGCAGGAAGACAAGGAAGGCGCCTTCGACGCGTTTTCCACCCTGTCGCTGATGATCGCCGCCACGGCCGGCATGGTGCGCGACATGGTGCCGGACGAGAAGCGGATGAAGGACGCCGCAGGTTCCGGCTATTCCACCGCCACCGACCTCGCGGACTGGCTGGTGCGCGTGCTCGGCTTGCCCTTCCGCGAGGCGCATCACGTCACCGGCCGCATCGTCGCGCTCGCCTCCGCCAAGAACGCGCCGCTGCACAAGCTGACGCTGGCGGAGATGCAGAGCGTGGAGCCGCGCATCACGGCGGAAGTGTTCAGCGTGCTCTCGGTGGCGAAGTCGGTGGCCAGCCGCGTTTCCTATGGCGGCACCGCGCCGAAGAATGTCCGCGCCCAGGCCAAGCGCTGGCTGAAACAGCTGGCGAAGGAATGAGCCTCCTTCGCGGCCCGGCTATGCCGGGCACTTCAGGATGACGTTGCGCCTTTCGAAACGACGTCATCCTGAGGTGCGAGCCGCAGGCGAGCCTCGAAGGATGTTTATGCCGAACGCCGACCCAGCAATCGCAAGGCGTTAGCCGTCACCAGCACGGTGGCGCCGGTATCGGCGAGGATGGCCGGCCACAGGCCGGTGATGCCGGCGAGGGTGGTGACGACGAACACCGCTTTCAGCCCCAGCGCCAGCGTGATGTTCTGGTGGATGTTGCGCATAGTCGCGCGCGACAGAGCGATCATGCCCGCGACATCGCCGACCCGGCCGTGCAGCACGGCCGCGTCCGCCGTTTCCAGCGCCACATCCGTGCCGCCGCCCATGGCGATGCCGACCGTGGCGGCGGCGAGCGCGGGGGCGTCATTGATGCCGTCGCCAACCTTGGCGACCCTCAGCCCCTCGCGCTGCAACTCGTTGACGATGCGCTGCTTGTCGGCCGGCATCAGGCCGGCGCGCACCTCGATGTCGAGAGCGGCGCCGATCGCCTGCGCAGTGCGCTCATTGTCGCCGGTCAGCATCAGCGTGCGGATACCCTCGGCCTTGAGCGCGTCAAGCCCGGCCTGCGCATCCGCGCGTGGCTCGTCGCGCAGCGCGATCAGCCCCTGCGCGCGCCCGTCCGCGACCAGCACCGCCACCGTCTTGCCAGCGGCGTTAAGCGCACCGATGGTTGCCTCCTGGTCGGCGCTCAGCGTCGCCCGCGCGCTCGCCGCCTTGGGCGAGCCGAGGAACAACGCGACACCATCGACCGTGCCGCTCACGCCTTCGCCGCCCAGCGCGGCCGCCGCCTGCACGGGCGGGATGGCAAGCCCGTGCGCCGCCGCTTGCGCGAGAATCGCGGTCGCCAGCGGATGGGTGGAGCCCGCTTCCAGCGCCGCCGCGCGGGCCAGCAGCCCGGCCTCGTCCCCGGTAAAGGCCACGAGATCGGTGACGGCGGGCTTGCCCTCGGTCAGCGTGCCGGTCTTGTCGAAGGCCACGGCATTGATGGTGCGCAGTGCCTCCAGCACCGCGCCGCCCTTGATGAGCAGGCCGCGCCGCGCGCCTACCGCCAGCCCGGCGGCGATGGCGGCGGGGGTGGAAATGACCAGCGCGCAGGGGCAGCCGATCAGCAGCAAGGCCAGGCCCTTGTAAATCCATTCGTCCCAGGCCGCGCCGAAGACAAGCGGCGGCAGCACGGCCACCAGCGCGGCGACGACGACGACCAGCGGCGTGTACCAGCGGGCGAAACGGTCGATGAAGCGCTCGGTCGGTGCCTTGCTCTCCTGCGCTTCCTCGACGAGACGCACGACGCGGGCGATGGTGTTATCGGACGGGGCGGTGGTGGCGCGGATGGTGAGCGCCGCCTCGCCATTCACCGTGCCGGCGAACACGGCGTCACCGGCCTGCTTGGCCACCGGCGCGCTCTCCCCCGTCACCGGCGCCTCATTCACTGTGCCGGCACCGTCCATCACCTGCCCATCCGCAGGCAGGCGCTCGCCGGGGCGGACGAGGATCACGTCGCCGATCCGAAGGCTCTCGGCAGGCACTTCGCGCGTTGCACCGCCTTCGACGAGGCGCGCCGTTTTCGGCACCAGCGCGGTGAGGGCGCGGATGGAACTGCGGGCGCGGCCGGCGGCAACGCCCTCCAGCAACTCGCCGACGAGAAACAGGAACACCACCGCCGCCGCCTCTTCCGACGCACCGATGATGACGGCGCCGATAGCGGCGATCGTCATCAGCGTCTCGATGGAAAAGGGCGTGCCGGAAAGCCCGGCCATGACCGCACGGCGGGCGATCGGCACCAGGCCGATCAGCAGCGCGGCGATGAAGATCCAAGGGTCGAGGCGTGGGAAGAAATGGCCGAGACCGTAAGCCACCGCCAGCGCCGCGCCGCAGAGAAGTGTGAGCCGCGCCTTGCCGCTCTTCCACCACGGCCCGTCCAGCGCCAGATGCGCATGGTCGTGGCCGCTCGTCGCCGGCTGGGCGGCCATGCTGCCGGCCGCGGGCGGAGGCGCGGCATGGGCGGCGTGGTCATGCTCATGGTGATGCGCGTGGCCGTGATCGCAGCCGGGCCCGTGCGTGTGCGCATGGGCGTGACCGGAAGGCGCCGCCGCCGCCAGGGGGGCAATGCCGTAGCCGAGGCCCGCGACGCGGCGCTCCACCAGCGGCAGGTCGGCGCCGTTGTGCTGCACCGTCATCGTGCCGGCGGTGACGGAGACCGCGACATCCGCGACGCCGTCGACGCGCCGCACTGCCGTTTCGATTTTCATCGCGCAGGAGGCGCAATCCATGCCCTCGATGCGGTAACGGGTCTTCTCGGCCAGCATGCGCGTCACTCCTCCGTCCCGCCTTGCATCGGCGGCAGAGCCAACCTACTTCCTCTAGTGACTAGAGGAGCAAGCGGGAAATGATGGCCCCGTACACGATTGGCGACGCCGCGCGCGAGAGCGGCGTAAAGGTGCCCACCATCCGTTATTACGAGGAGATCGGCCTCCTCCCCGCCCCGCCGCGCACCGACGGGGGAAGGCGCGCCTATGGGGAAGAGGACCTGCGGCGACTGGCCTTCATCCGCCATGCCCGCGAACTCGGCTTCGAGATCGACGCGATCCGCACGCTCCTTCATCTACAGGACGCGCCGGACCAATCCTGCGCCGCCGCCGATGCCATTGCCCGCGACCATCTTGCCAGCGTGGAACGCCGTATCGCCAGCCTCACCGCGCTGCGGGCCGAACTCCAGCGCATGGTCGAAGGCTGCGCCCATGGCCATGTCGCCACCTGCCGGGTAATCGAGATACTGGCCGATCACGGCGCCTGCGCCCACCACCAGCGCGCCGATGCCTGACTGGGAAAGGCAGGCTCAGGCCTGCGCCGGCGCCGCCCCGTCCTGCGGCACCGCGACCGGCTCGCAGGTGAAACCCGCCCGCGCCGTGCGCACCGCACCGGCAATGAAATCCTCCACCGTACGAATGCGCCGGAGGTCGCGGATATCCGCATGGGTGACCAGCCAGTAGGAGCGGCGGAAGCTCAGTTCCGGCAGCAGCCGCACCAGTTCGGGATGCGCCAGCGCGGCATAATCGTGCAGGATGCCGATGCCGCCGCCGGCGCGCACCGCCTCCATCTGCCCCACCACGCTGGCGCATTCCATCCGGCGCGCCTCGACCTCGCGGAACACTTCGAAATAGTCGAGCGCCGGCGAGTAGACCAGATCGGGGACATAGGTGACGATCAGCCGCCCGGTGACATCGCGCAGGGTCCCTATGGGTCCGGTGCGGGCGAGATAATTCCGCGCCGCATAGACGCCGAGCGTGTAGTCGGTGAGCTTGCGCGCCACCAGCCGCCCCTCGCTCGGCCTTTGCAGCGTCACCGCGATATCCACTTCGCGCTTGGGCAGCGAGAAGCTGCGCGGGAGCGGCGCGAGCTGGATCGACAGGCCCGGATGATCCTCCGCGAGGCGCCCGAGGCGCGGGGCGAGAAAATAGGTGCCGAAGCCGTCCGGGGCGCCGATCCGCACAGTGCCGGCCAGAGCGAGATCGACATTGCCCAGGGCCGCCTGCGCCTGCAGCATTTCGGTCTCGATCCGCTCCGCATGCGCCAGCAGCCGCTCCCCCGCCGGGGTGAGTTCGCTCCCCGTTGTGCGCCGCTCCAGCAGCTTGGAGCCAAGGCTCGATTCCAGCGCTCCCAGCCGGCGACCGACGGTGGCATGGTCCAGCCCGAGCTGACGCGCCGCCGCCAGCATCTGGCCGGCACGCGCCACGGCGAGGAAGATACGCAGATGGTCCCAATCCATGGCATGCTGCCTATCGCAATGTGCGCAGCCGCACAACGGATGCGAAAACATCGTCGTTGAAGTGACGACTTTCAACAAGCAAAACCGCAGCCAGGAAAACCAGAGGAGAGATCGCGATGGCGGTCATCGGGCATTACATCGGCGGCAAGGTGGTGACGACGGCAGGGCGCACATCCCCGGTCTTCGACCCCTCCACCGGCGCGCAGACCGGCGAAGCGCTGCTCGCCTCCGTCGCCACGGTGGGCGAGGCGGTGGCCGCCGCCGCTGCCGCCTTCCCCGCCTGGGCCGACACGCCGCCGCTGACGCGCGCGCGCATCATGTTCAAGTTCAAGGCGCTGCTTGAGCGCGACATGGACGCGCTGGCCGAGGCCATCACCCGCGAGCACGGCAAGACCTTCGAGGACGCCAAGGGCGAAGTCACCCGTGGCATCGAGGTGGTGGAATTCGCCTGCGGCATCCCGCACCTGATGCGCGGCGATTTCACCGAGCAGGTGGCGCGCGGCGTCGACGTGTTCTCCGCCCGCCATCCCGTCGGCGTGGTCGCCGGCATCACCCCGTTCAACTTCCCCGTCATGGTGCCGATGTGGATGTTCCCGGTGGCGCTGGCCTGCGGCAACGCCTTCGTGCTCAAGCCCTCGGAAAAGGATCCGACCCCGTCGCTGATGCTGGCGGAACTGCTGGCCGAGGCCGGCCTGCCCGCCGGCGTGTTCAACGTCGTGCAGGGCGACAAGGAGGCGGTCGACGCCCTCCTCACCCACCCGGATGTCGCGGCGGTGAGCTTCGTCGGCTCCACCGCCATCGGCGAATATGTCTACAAGACCGCTGCCGCGCACGGTAAGCGGGCGCAGGCGCTGTGCGGCGCCAAGAACCACCTGGTGGTGATGCCCGACGCCGATCTCGACAAGACCGTCGATGCGCTGATGGGCGCCGGCTACGGCTCGGCCGGCGAGCGCTGCATGGCGGTCTCGGTCGCGGTGGCGGTCGGCGGCGTCGGCGACGCGCTGATGGAGAAGCTGGTGCCGAAGGTGCGCGCCCTCAAGGTCGGCCCCGGCCTCGACCGCGAAAGCGAGATGGGTCCGCTCGTCACCAAGGAACACCTCGCCAAGGTTTCCGGCTATGTCGATGACGGCGTCGCCGCCGGCGCCGAGCTGGTGGTGGACGGGCGCGGCCTCAAGCTGCAGGGCTATGAGAACGGCTATTTCATCGGCGGCTGCCTGTTCGACAAGGTGACGCCGGACATGAAGATCTACAAGGAAGAGATCTTCGGCCCGGTGCTCTCCGTCGTCCGCGTCGACCGCTATGACGAGGCGCTGAAGCTGGTCAACGACCACGAATATGGCAATGGCGCCGCCATCTTCACCCGCGACGGCGACAGCGCCCGCGCCTTCGACCGCGACGCCAAGGCGGGCATGATCGGCATCAACGTGCCGATCCCTGTGCCGGTGGCGTTCCATTCCTTCGGCGGCTGGAAGCGCTCGGTGTTCGGCGACCGCAATGTCTATGGCATGGAGGGAGTGGGCTTCTACACCAAGATGAAGACCACCACCGCCCGCTGGCCGACCGGCATCCGCGAGGGCGCCCAGTTCGTCATGCCGACCAGCGGCTGACGCACGACCCAACACAAGGGCAGCGCCGCGCGACGGAGACCCCGTGCGGCGCTGCTGCCATTTTCAGGCAGCGGCGGATGCGATTAGTCTCGACGCATGTCCCGTTCCGAGCGCCTGTTCGATCTGCTCCACGTCCTGCGCCGCCACCGCCAGCCCGTGAGCGGCCGGGTGCTCGCCGACGAGATCGGTGTGAGCCTGCGCACCCTCTACCGTGACATCGCCACGCTGCAGGCGCAGGGCGCGACCATCGAGGGCGAGGCCGGGGTCGGCTATGTGCTGCGCCCGGGCTTCCTGCTGCCGCCGCTGATGTTTCCGCCCGAGGAAATCGAAGCGCTGGTGCTCGGCTCGCGCTGGGTGGCGGGGCGTGCGGATGGACGGCTCGCCGAGGCGGCGCTGTCGGCGCTCGCGCGCATCGGCGCCGTGCTGCCGGCAGAACTGCGCGCCGAGATGGAAGCCTCGGCGCTGTTCGTGGCCCCCGGCGCTCCCATTCCCGTCGATTCCATCGACTCGGCGCTGTTGCGCAAGGCGATCCGCACTGAGCGCAAGCTCTCCCTCGCCTATCTCGACGCGGCCGGCACAGCGAGCGAGCGCATCGTCTGGCCCTTCGCGCTGGCCTTTTTCGACCAGGTGCGGCTGCTCATCGGCTGGTGCGAACTGCGCGGCGCCTTCCGCAGTTTCCGCACCGACCGTATCACGCGGGCGGACATCCGGGACCTGCGCTACCCCGTGCGACGGGCGGAACTCATCCGGCAATGGAAGCTGGCGAAGCAGGCAGCCGCTGCCGAAAGGCCCGAACCCTGCTGACATAAACTGGCAGTAGCGCCGCCTATGCTTACCCCTCGAATCTTCGGGGGACGACATGACCGACGCCAGCAATATTCTTCTTTATGTGAACGACGCGCCCGCCAGCGCCCGTTTCTACGGCGCGCTGCTGGACCGCGCGCCGGTGGAGCAGAGCGCGACCTTCGCCCTGCTGCCGCTGGCACCGGGCATGATGCTCGGCCTGTGGCAGCGCGACGGGGTGACGCCGCGGCCGCATCTGCGCGCGGGCGGCAATGAAATCGGCTTCAAGGTCGCCGACCCCGCCGCCGTCGACGCCGCCTATGAGAACTGGGCGACGAAGGGGGTAGCGATCGCCCTGCCGCCGACAGATCTCGATTTCGGCCGCAGCTTCGTCGCGCTCGATCCCGATGGCCACCGGCTGCGGGTCTACGCCGTCAACGACGCGCCATAGGCCTAGGCGGCCCTCGCGCCTCAGTCGTGCGAGCGGCCGAAATCCGGCGCGGCGGTTTCCTGGCCGATCTCGATGATCGAGCGGCGGATGGCACGGGTGCGGGTGAACAGCTCGAACAGCTTGTCGCCCTCCGCCCAGCGTATCGCCCGCTGCAGCGCGATCAGATCCTCGGTGAAGCGGCCGAGCACCTCGATCACCGCCTCGCGGTTGTTGAGGAACACGTCGCGCCACATGGTCGGGTCGGAGGCGGCGATGCGGGTGAAGTCGCGGAAGCCGCCGGCCGAGTATTTGATCACCTCGGACTGCGTCACCGCCTCAAGGTCCGCCGCCGTGCCGACGATGTTGTAGGCGATGAGATGCGGCACATGCGAGGTGATGGCCAGCACCAGGTCATGGTGCTCCGGCGTCATCGTCTCGACATTGGCGCCCATGGCCGTCCACAGGTCGGACAGCGCCGCCACTGCGGCGGGGTTGGTGCCCTCGGGCGGGGTGAGGATCGACCAGCGATTCTTGAACAGCGTGGCGAAGCCCGCATCCGGACCGGAATATTCCGTACCGGCCACGGGATGGCCGGGCACGATGTGGACACTGGCCGGCAGATGCGCGCGCAGTGCGCTCACCACCGCCCCCTTCACCGAGCCGACATCGGAGATGATGGCGCCCGGCTTCAGATGCGGGGCGATCGCCTCCGCCACCGCGCCCATGGCGCCGACCGGCACGCACAGGATGATGATGTCGGACCCCGCCACCGCCTGCGACGGCGTGGCGGCGACGAGATCGGCGATGCCCATATCGAGAACGCGATCACGTACCGCCTCCGCTCCATCATAGGCCACCAGTGTACCGGCGAGCCCGCGCGCCTTGACCGCGCGCAGGATGGACGAACCGATCAGCCCGATGCCGATGACGGTGAGCCGGCCGACGAGCGGATGCGCCAGCGGCGGGTCAAGCACCATGGCCCGCCTCCCCGCCCATGAACGCCTTCAGCGTCTCCACCAGAAGCCGATTGGCCTCCTCGGTGCCGATGGTCACGCGCAGCGCGTCCGGCAGGCCGTAGGAATCCACCCGCCGCAGGATCAGCCCACGCTGGCTGAGGAAGGCGTCCGCCTCCTTCGCCGTGCGTCCGGGGGTCTGCGGGAAATGCACCAGCAGAAAGTTGGTGACGCTCGGCGTCACGATCAGCCCGAGCGTGGTGAGTTCCTGCGCCAGCCAAGGCAGCCAGGTCTCATTATGCGCCACCGCGGTCTCGACATGGGCCGTGTCCTCGATGGCCGCGACGGCGGCGGCGAGACCGGGGGCGGAGACGTTGAACGCCCCGCGAATGCGGTTGATCGCGTCCGCCACCTCGGCCGGTCCGTACAGCCAGCCGACCCGCAGCGCCGCAAGCCCATAAATCTTGGAGAAGGTACGCAGCATGACGACGTTCGAGCAGGTCGCCACCAGCTCGATGCCCGCCTCATAGTCGTTGCGGCGGACATATTCGGCATAGGCGGCATCCAGCGCCAGCAGCACATGCGGCGGCAGGCCGCGCTGCAGCCGCCTCACCTCGTCGAAGGGTAGATAGGTGCCGGTCGGGTTGTTCGGGTTGGCGAGAAAGACCACGCGGGTCTTCTCGGTCACGGCCGCCAGCAGCGCGTCGACATCGCTGCGATAGTCCTTTTCCGGCGCCACGACCGGCGTCGCCCCCGCGGCCAGCGCGGCGATGCGGTAGACGAGGAAGCCGTGCTGGGAATACAGCACCTCGTCGCCCGGCCCGGCAAAGGCGGCGGCGGTCAGCATCAACAGCTCGTCCGAGCCGGTGCCGCAAACGATGCGCGTGGGATCGAGCCCATATTGCGCGGCGATGGCCTCGCGCAGCTTGGTCGACGAGCCGTCGGGATAAAGCTCCAGCGCGTTGGCTGACTGGAAGGCGGCAATGGCCTTCGGGCTCGGCCCGAGCGGGTTTTCATTGGCCGAGAGCTTATGCACCTTCACCCCCGGGCCGCCCTGCGACTTGCCCGGCACATAGGCCTCGATCGCCAGAACGCCGGCGCGCGGGACGGGACGGTTGGGGTGGGGGGCGGTCGACATGACGGGGCTCCGAGGGAGGCGGTCGAGGGAAGAAGAAGGTCGCGACGAGAAGAGGAGGAAAGGCGCCGGGGTCAGGCCTTCGGCGCGGGAGTGCCGGGCGCGTGCAGCGCCGGCGCATGGGTATAGCGGCTGGCATGGCTGCCGACGAGCGCCGCCGCGCGCACAGACGCACCGCTCTCGCGCAGCGCCGCCAGCACCGTGTCGAGGCTGACCGCCCCGCCGACCGGAATGGAGGCGAGCAGCGCCGCGCCGTCGAGCCCGCGATCGGGCACGGCGATCACATCCGCCAGCGGCGCCAGCGCCCGCGCCGCCTGGGCGTTCCAGCCGGAGACGTGCAGGCTCCACGCCTCCACCTCCGTCACCGCGCCATCCGTCACCGGATGAGCGATGCAGAATACCGGCAGGCCGGCAGGATGGTCGGCGCGCTCGACAAAGGGAAGGCGGGCGATGATCTTCGGCGTGTGGGGGCCTTCCAGCGCCGTCCACCACGCGCCGGCGGAGGGCGAGGCGAAGGCCGGCACCAGACCGAGATCGCCGCGCGAGCGCGCCACGGCCGCCACCACGCCGGAGGCGCCCATATGGCCGATGAACGGAACGGTAAAGCCGAAATGGAAGCGCGAAGCGTCGCGCATCGCCGCCTCGCCAGAGGCGAGATCGGCATGCACCGCGTAAGGCGCCTGCACATAGGTAAAGGTGGAAATGATGACCCGCCAGATGCCCTCGACCGTGTCGAGCGGCAGAATCCCGCGGTGGCGGTCCACCAGTCGGCGCATCATGGAGGCCTCGCGCGCCGGGCGGAAGGCCGAACCGCTTTCCGTTCCCTGAGCGCGCTTCACCGCCACCAGCCGGTCGATGATCTGGCTGCGCTCGATCAAAAGCGCGTGCATCTGCGCGTCGATGCGGTCGATCTCCGCGCGCAGGCTGCCGAGGTCCGGCGCGGAGGCGGCGGAAGCCGGAGAAGCCGCCCTTTGCGGCGCGTCCTGTGTGTGGGCCTTCATGTCCATGGCGGCTTGTCGTAAACCTCACGCGGGCGCCGCGCAAAGCAAAATCTGACGCAGCGCTCTATTGACAAGTGCCGGCTGTGGGATCATCGCATCGTCCGGTATAACGAACTCTTCGTCCGGTATGACGGTTCCCATGTCTGACACCACGGCCCTGCGCGATCTTCCGGCCTATGAAGCCGCCCGCGGCGAAGCGGACCATCCGCATTCCGCTGTGGTGCGCTTCGGCGCCGACAAGCCGCTTGCCCTCGATGCCGGCGGCGTCCTGACGCCGTTCCAGATCGCCTACCAGACCTATGGCACGCTGAACGCGGCGCGCTCCAACGCCATCCTGCTGTGCCACGCGCTGTCCGGCGACCAGCACGCAGCCAATGTCCACCCCGTCACCGGCAAGCCCGGCTGGTGGGAGACGCTGGTCGGGCCGGGCAAGCCGATCGACACCGAGCGTTTCTTCGTCATCGCCTCGAATGTGCTCGGCGGCTGTCTCGGCACCACCGGCCCCTCCTCCACCAATCCTGCCACCGGCCAGCCCTACGGGCTTGACCTCCCCGTGGTGACGATCCGCGACATGGTGCGGGCGCAGACCATGCTCATCGATCATCTCGGCATCGAGAAGCTTCTCGCCGTGGTGGGCGGTTCCATGGGCGGCATGCAGGTGCTGCAATGGGCGGCGAGCTATCCTGAGCGCGTTTTCGCCGCCATGCCCATCGCCACCGCCGCGCGCCACTCCGCGCAGAACATCGCCTTCCACGAGGTCGGCCGCCAGGCTGTCATGGCCGATCCGGAATGGCGCGGCGGACGCTATCTCACCGAGGGCACCAGCCCGCGCCGGGGCCTCGCGGTCGCGCGCATGGCCGCGCACATCACCTATATGTCGGATTCCTCTCTGCACCGGAAATTCGGCCGGCGACTGCAGGACCGCGACGGGCACACCTTCTCGTTCGACGCCGACTTCCAGGTGGAGAGCTATCTGCGCTACCAGGGCGAGGCCTTCGTCGACCGCTTCGACGCCAATTCCTATCTCTATGTCACCCGCGCCATGGATTATTTCGACCTCGCCGGGGAGTATGGTGGCGTGCTGGCCAATGCCTTCCGGGGCACGACGACCCGCTTCTGCCTCGTCTCCTTCACCTCGGACTGGCTGTTCACCACGGCGGATTCGCGGGCCATCGTCCACGCGCTCAATGCGGCGGGCGCCCAGGTCTCTTTCGCCGAGATCGAGAGCGACAAGGGCCACGATTCCTTCCTGCTCGACGAGCCGGAATTCTTCGCCATCACGCGCGGCTTCATCGATTCCGCCGCGCGCGCCGTGGGAGTGTCCTGATGGCCGCGCGCGACCGCACCATGAGCGAAGCCGCGCGGGCGGCCTCCGGCAAGCGCGTCGACCTGCTGCTCATCGCCGACATGGTGCGCCCGGGTTCGCGCGTGCTCGATGTCGGCTCGGGTGACGGCGAGTTGCTGGAACTGCTCGCCACAACGCGCGGCTGCGACGCGCGCGGCATCGAACTCTCGCGCGAGGGGGTGAATGCCGGCGTGGCGCGCGGGCTTCCCATCATCCAGGGCGACGCCGATGTCGACCTCGCCGACTACCCCGACAATTCCTTCGACTATGTCATCCTCTCGCAGACCATCCAGGCGACGCGCCGCCCGAAATGGGTGCTGGAGCAGATGCTGCGCGTCGGGACCCACGCCATCGTCTCCTTCCCCAATTTCGGCTTCTGGCGGATGCGGTTCGACCTGTTGCTGAACGGGCGGATGCCGAGCACGGAAAATCTGCCCTACAGCTGGTACGACACGCCCAACATCCATTTCTGCACCATCCGCGATTTTGTCGCGCTGGTGGAAGAAGTGGGCGCCCGCATCGACCGCGCCGCCGCGCTCAACGGCTATGGCCACCCCGTGCGCTTCAACCTGCCCTGGGCGGTGTGGAACCTGCTCGGCGAACAGGCGGTGTTTCTTCTGTCGCGGAAGGGGTGAGCGGGGCGCTCAAAAAACCTCTTCATGATAAGAGGTGACATATTGGAAAGGGGTTGAAGACGCCCGATGCCGCTTGAGGGCGACGCCAACGTCCAGACTGATGCCTAGTGCAGCACCGGCCACCAGCGAGGGCACCATAGGCAGCCCAGTGGAATAAGCTGCAATTGCGCCGGCCCCAATCGGCAGTAAATTCAAACTGGCGCTTAAATCCGCTAGGCGGAGACGAAAGCCAGTCTCTTTTGAAGTTTTGATATGATCTTGGATGGCTCGCTGCAGCGCTTCGACCTCCGTATTCCAAGCCAGTTCACCATCTCCTGCGCTTATAACACGCTGATAAACGGACTCCAGATGGGTTCGGAGTGCGAGCAACTCGTCGCTGCGACGCAGTCGGAATTCCAGAATATCTGCAAGAGGAACATCTTTGTCAGGAACCGGGATCGCGCCATACAATCGAACAAGCGCGCCCCTACCCTGCTGAAGCGCATGATCTCCGAATGAAATAGAGCGTTCTCCGGTGGCTAGACTCCATCGACCTGGCTTTTCTTGATCAAGCCGACGAAAGGCTTCGACATGAAGATTCCTATATATCTCTGCCATGTCGCCACTCCCTGAAAAGAGCAATTTTGATCTCTGTAGCACCCCCGCTTCTTCCAGAAATTGAGCGTCATTATCCAATCCGATATGAATAATGTTCTGCTCAGGAAAATCCAGTCGATCCCAGAAAAGGAGATTTGAGCGAAGTTCCTGCGGATCGAGAGCGCCCGATTTCATCAGAAGTCGATTGCCGGAAGATTCGATAGGGGGTGACACAACCAGTCCACGCCATGACTTCCCGTACCTAGGATCGATTGCCTTGCGCCGCTTTGCCTCGCCCATCCGACACTCCTAGAACTGATTTTGCACACGATACCATTCAGGCTCGAAGCCCGTACCCCTTCACCCCCCCATCGGCTGCGGCGCCATCACCGGCTCGAACACGGCGAGGCGGGCGCGGCGCTTGGTGGGGACGGGCTTGTAGACCTGCTTCGTCGCCTCGACGACGTGTACCCCGGCAAAGGGTAGCGCCAGCGTGGCGCCGACGCGCTCCCAGGCCACGGCCGAACGCAGGAACCAGTTGCGCGGCACCGGCGGCATGTAGAGCGCCTCGTCCCAGCCCACGGGCGTGAACAGCGCGCCGCGCAACAGATCCGTGATCTGGGTGCGCGAGAACGGCCGCCCATGGCCGAACGGGTTGTTCTCGGTGCGCGCCCACACGCCGCGCCGGCTCGGCACCACGCAGATCAACCGCCCGCCCGGCGCCAGCACCCGCCACACCTCGCGCAGAACCTCGCCGGCATCGGGCGTCATCTCCAGAAGATGCACCGCAATGACCCGGTCGATCATGCCCGCGCGCAGCGGCAGCTCGGTCTCGTCCACCAGCGCGGCGAGGGTCGGGGCCGCGGAGGGCCAGCGCGTCACTCCCTGCGCGCCCGGCATGAACGCGAGGGCCCGCTCGCATTCCTCGCGAAACATGCCGAGATAGGGCGTGGCGTAGCCCATGCCGAGAACGGAAAGGCCACGCATGTTGCCGGCGCGGGCACGAATGGCCCGGCCGACAAGGCGGCGCGTCACCACGCCGATGGGCTGGGCATAGAAGCTGCGAAGGCCGACCACGTCAGGATACATGCCGAAGCTTATAGCCTGAGCGATGACGCCTTGAAATCACCACCCTTTTGCGCCACATAGGCGAGGCATGCGGTCGCTTCGTCCGCATCGGGGCCGCGTCGCTCGATGTCCGCTTCGGCTGGGAGCCGGATCCGGTCAGGTTTTCCTGGCCGCTTTTCCGCCTCCACTTCTGAGCCGCGGCAGTCTTCGGCCCCTCATCATCGGAAATCGCCGACGTCCCAGGCCACGCGGGGTGTCTCAACACCCCGTGATTCGCGGTTCGCGCTGCTCATGCGCGCGGACGCAATCGCCCATGAAAGAACGCTACTTGACCACTTTCAACGAACTCGGCCTTGCCGAGCCGATCCTGAAGGCCCTCGCGGAAGCCAGCCACACCACCCCCACCCCGATCCAGATTCAGGCCGTGCCGCAGGTTCTCGCGGGCCGTGATCTCATCGGCATCGCTCAGACCGGCACCGGCAAGACCGCCGCCTTCGCGCTGCCGATCCTGCAGCACCTCGTCACCCACCGCTTCCGTCCCGAGCGCCGCTCCGCCCGCGCGCTGGTGCTCAGCCCGACCCGCGAACTCTCCGGCCAGATCCTTGAGAGCTTCCGCCTCTATGGCAAGCATGTGCGCCCCTCCACCGCGCTCGCCATTGGCGGCGTGCCGATCGGCCGTCAGGCCCGCGCGCTCGCCAATGGCGTCGACGTGCTGGTGGCGACCCCCGGCCGCCTCGTCGACCTGCTGGAGAACAACGCGGTTCGGCTCGACATGGTCGAGGTGCTCGTCCTCGACGAGGCTGACCAGATGCTGGACATGGGCTTCATCCATGCCATCCGCGCCATCTGCGCCCGGCTGCCGGCCAAGCGCCGCAACCTGTTCTTCTCCGCCACCATGCCGCGCGAGATCGAGAAGCTGGCGGATTCGCTGCTGACCGATCCGGTGCGCGTCGCGGTGACCCCGGTCGCCAAGACCGCCGACCGCATTGAGCAGAAGGTGTTCTTCACCGACCGCGCCGGCAAGCCGAACCTGCTGGTCGAAGTGCTGTCCGAGCCCGATCTCGATCGCGCGCTGGTGTTCTCGCGCACGAAGCATGGTGCCGACCGTGTGGTGAAGGGCCTCGCCGGGGCCGGCATTGCCGCTGAGGCGATCCATGGCAACAAGTCGCAGCCGCAGCGCGAGCGGGCACTCGCCGCCTTCCGCCAGGGTGTCGTCAAGGTGCTGGTCGCCACCGACATCGCCGCGCGCGGCATCGACGTGCCGGGCGTCAGCCATGTGATCAATTACGACCTGCCCAACGTGCCGGAAAGCTATGTCCACCGCATCGGCCGCACCGCGCGCGCCGGCCGCGAGGGCATCGCCATTTCGCTGTGCGATGGTGAGGAGCGTGCCTTCCTGCGCGACATCGAGCGGCTGATCAAGATCACCATCCCCTCGGTCGACCGCCGTGGCGAGAGCCGCCGCGAAGGCGCTCCGCGCCTTGAAGGCTTCCGCTCCGATGGTCCGCGCCCGGCGCGCGAGGAACGCGGGCCGCGTGGCCCGCGCAGCGACGCGCCGCGCGGCGCCCGCCCGTTCAACCGTGGTCCCCGTCCCGAGGGCGAGGCCCGCAAGGACGGTCCGCGCCATGACCGGCCGCACCATGACGGCCCGCGCCACGAAGGCCGCACCGACGGCCCGCGCCACGAAGGCCGCACCGACGGCGTGCGCCGCGAGGGTCCGCCGCGCGAGGGGCGCCGCCCGCCGCGCCGCAAGGCCTACAACGCCGCGCCCTGATCGCCAAGGTGCGAACACCCCGCGCACCGAAAGGAGCGCGGGGTCCTCTGGTGTTTGCTGCCGCGCAGCATTATCAGGACAAGACAAATGCCGGCCGGCAGGGTATTGGCCTAGCGGCAAGGCCGGCAGCAGCCTGTACGAGGAGAGCCATTAATGGCGAAAGAGGAACTGCTCGAGTTCGACGGCACCGTGACGGAAGTTCTGCCCGACGGCAATTTCCGCGTCGTGCTCGACAATGAACACGAGATACTCGCCTATGCGGCGGGCAAGATGAAGAAGAACCGCATCCGCACCATCGTCGGCGATCGTGTCGTCGTCGAGATGTCGCCTTATGACCTCGAACGCGGACGCATCAATTTCCGTCACAAGACCGGTGGACCGACCCCGCCGATCGGCAGCGGCCAGCGCCGTCCGCCTCCGGGCCGTCGCCGCTGAGGCGCCGGGCGTTTCGCCCGGCCGCCCCGCCTGCCCTCGCCTCGCGCCCTTCGCCCCGCCGGTCAGACCGGCCAGTCGGCGAGGCGCCAGGCCGAATCCCAGAACATCCATTCAAGTTCCGTGGCCCGCTTATAGGCTGCGTGCATGCGCGCGAGCACGGCCGGCGACGCGCCATGGGCTGCACGATCGGTGGTGGCGATCACCGCCCGCACCGCCTCGTGGAACTCCTCCCCGGCATAGGTGTCGATCCAGGCATCATAGGGGTTCGGCCGGACCGCGCGGCCAAGAATGTCGCGACCGACTTCGGCATAGATCCAGAAGCAGGGCAGCAGCGCCGCCAGTGCGACCGGATAGGGCTCGGCATAGGCGGTGGCGATCAGGAAGCTGGAATAGTGGTGGCACACCGGCGACATCGGCGTGCGCGCGAATTCGTCGGCTTCAATGCCGAATTTTTCAAAGAAATCGGTGTGCAGCGACCGCTCCACCACCACGGCGACCTTCGCGGCTTCCGCGAACTGCACCAATTCGTCCGGATCCTCCGCCTTCGCCGCCGCGATGGCCAGCGCCCGGCCAAAGGCGATGAGATAATGCGCGTCCTGCAGCATGTAGTGGCGGAAACGCTCCGCCGACAGCGTGCCGTCCGCCAGCGCCGCGTTGAACGGCATGGTACGGATCGCCTCATAGGTCGGCAGGTTGCGGCCCCAGGCATGCGCGCTGAAGGAATGGGCGCTGAGGGTCGAGCCGTCGCTCATGGCGTTTCCTCCTGACATGAAAAGGGCCGCTGGTGACAGCGGCCCGGATCATACTGGTCCGATTTCCCGGCGGCAAAACCAGGCCGGATGGTTCAGTGCGACGTGCGGGCGTCCGCCTCGATCGCCGCCGCCGCAGACTTCAGCTGTTCAAGAAACTGCTGGCGGCTGGCCCGGATGGTCTCGTCGCGGGCGTCCTCGACATCTTCCTGCGCGTCGCGGATCATCTGCGCGAGGTTTTCCGCCTTCAGCTCAGCGAGCGGGATGGCGGTCTCGGCGAGCACGGTGAGGCCGGCCGGGTTGGCTTCGGCGAAGCCGCCGCGCACGAACAGCTTTTTCGCCGGGCCATCGCCCTTGATCGTCAGCACGCCAGGCTTCAGCGTCGACACGAAGGGCGCATGGCCGGCAAGGATGCCGAACTCGCCCTCGGCGCCGGGGACGATCACCTCGGTCACCGCGCCAGAATAGACGAGGCGCTCGGGCGAGACGAGTTCAAACGGGAAGGTGGCCATGGATCCTCCAGGGGATGCGTCAGCGTCAATGATCGACGCCCCGTGCCGTCACGGCCGGGGCGCTGGGATCACGCGGCCTCGGCAGCCATCTTCTTGCCCTTCTCGATCGCCTCTTCGATGGTGCCGACCATGTAGAAGGCCTGCTCCGGGAGGTGATCATACTTGCCTTCCACCAGGCCCTTGAAGCCCTTGATGGTGTCGGCGAGGTCGACGAGCTTGCCGGGCGAGCCGGTGAAGACTTCGGCGACGTGGAAGGGCTGCGACAGGAAGCGCTCGATCTTGCGGGCGCGGGCGACGGTGAGCTTGTCCTCTTCCGAGAGCTCGTCCATGCCCAGGATCGCGATGATGTCCTGCAGCGACTTGTAGCGCTGCAGCGTCTGCTGCACCTGACGCGCCACATTGTAGTGCTCCTCGCCGATGATCAGCGGCGAGAGAATGCGCGAGGTGGAGTCGAGCGGATCCACCGCCGGGTAGATGCCCTTTTCCGCGATCGAGCGCGACAGAACCGTGGTCGCGTCGAGATGGGCGAAGGAGGCGGCCGGCGCCGGGTCGGTCAGATCGTCGGCGGGCACATAAATGGCCTGCACCGAGGTGATCGAACCCTTGGTGGTGGTGGTGATGCGCTCCTGCAGCGCGCCCATGTCGGTGGCCAGCGTCGGCTGATAGCCCACCGCCGACGGGATGCGGCCGAGCAGCGCCGACACTTCCGAACCCGCCTGGGTGAAGCGGAAGATGTTGTCGACGAAGAACAGCACGTCCTGGCCCTGGTCGCGGAAATGCTCGGCGACGGTGAGGCCGGTGAGCGCGACGCGGGCGCGGGCGCCCGGGGGCTCGTTCATCTGGCCGTACACCAGCGCGCACTTCGAGCCGGCCGAGGAGCCGTTATGCTCGTGCGGGTCCACGTTCACCTTGGACTCGATCATCTCGTGGTAGAGGTCGTTGCCCTCGCGGGTACGCTCGCCCACGCCGGCGAACACGGAGTAACCACCGTGCGCCTTGGCGATGTTGTTGATGAGCTCCATGATGAGCACGGTCTTGCCGACGCCGGCGCCGCCGAACAGGCCGACCTTGCCGCCCTTGGAGTAGGGCGCCAACAGGTCGACGACCTTGATGCCGGTGACGAGGATCTCGGCCTCGGTCGACTGGTCGGCATAGGAGGGCGCCGGCTGGTGGATGCCGCGCTTGCTCTCGCCGACGATCGGACCGAGTTCATCGACCGCCTCGCCGATGACGTTCATGATGCGGCCGAGGCACGCCTCACCGACCGGCACGGAAATCGGGCCGCCGGTGTCCTTCACCTCGGTGCCGCGGACCAGACCTTCGGTCGAGTCCATGGCGATGGTGCGCACGGTGTTCTCGCCGAGATGCTGGGCGACCTCAAGCACGAGGCGGTTGCCCTGATTGGTCGTCTCCAGCGCGTTCAGGATCTCCGGGAGATGATCCTCGAACTGCACGTCCACGACGGCGCCGATGACCTGCGTGATGCGTCCGACATTAGCCATGTTCGTCGTCCTTCCGGGTCCTGCCTCACAGCGCCTCGGCGCCGGAGATGATCTCGATAAGTTCCTTCGTGATCATCGCCTGACGGGTGCGGTTGTAGGTCAAAGTCTGCTTCTTGATCATGTCACCCGCGTTGCGGGTGGCGTTGTCCATCGCGCTCATGCGGGCGCCCTGTTCGGACGCGCCGTTTTCGAGCAGTGCCTTGAAGACCTGGACCGCGAGGTTGCGGGGCAGCAGGTCGGCGAGGATTTCAGCCTCGCCCGGCTCGTATTCATAGACCGCCTCGCTGCCCTTGGGCGCTTCGGCGGGGGCGGCGAAGGTCGCCGGGATGAGCTGCTGCGCGGTCGGGACCTGCGAGATCACCGACTGGAAGCGGCTGAAGAACTGCGTCGCCACGTCAAACTCGCCGGCAGCGAACATGGCGCCGATCTTCTCGGCGATCTTCTGCGCGTCGGCGAAGGTGGCGCCCTTGTTGGCGCGCAGCTCGACGACCTCGACGATCTGCTTCTCGAACTGGCGGCGCAGCGCGTCATGGCCCTTGCGGCCGACACAGAAGATCTTGACCGTCTTGCCCTGCGCCATCAGCGACAGAGCGCGCTCGCGGGCGAGACGGACGATCGAGGAGTTGAAGGCGCCGCACAGGCCGCGCTCGGCGGTCAGCACGATGAGCAGATGCGTCTCGTCCTTGCCGGTGCCGGTCAGCAGCAGCGGCGCGTCCGGCCCGCCGGAAATCGCGCCGGCGATGTTGCCGAGCACGCTCTCCATGCGCTGGGCATAGGGACGCGCGGCCTCGGCCGCCTGCTGGGCGCGCCGCAGCTTGGCGGCGGCGACCATCTGCATCGCCTTGGTGATCTTCTGCGTCGCCTTCACCGAAGCGATGCGATTGCGCAGATCCTTAAGGCTGGCCATCTACCCGATGCTCCGCTCTGCCGATCAGGCGAAAGTCTTCGAGAAAGCGTCGAGCGCCTTCACGAGCTTGTCGGCGGTGTCCTTCGAAAGTTCCTTCGAGGTGCGGATGGTGTCGAGAATGTCGGCATGCTTGGAGCGGAGGAACAGCAGGAGGCCCTGCTCGAACTCGCGCACCTTCGACACCGGCAGGGCGTCGAGATAGCCGTTGGTGCCGGCATAGATCACCACGACCTGCTCCTCGACCTTGAGCGGCGCGAACTGCGACTGCTTCAGGAGCTCGGTGAGGCGGGCGCCGCGGTTGAGCAGCTTCTGGGTCGACGCGTCGAGGTCCGAGCCGAACTGGGCGAAGGCCGCCAGCTCGCGATACTGGGCGAGCTCGCCCTTGATCTTGCCGGCGACCTGCTTCATCGCCTTGATCTGCGCCGACGAGCCGACGCGCGACACCGAGAGGCCGACGTTCACCGCCGGGCGGATGCCCTGGAAGAACAGGTCGGACTCGAGGAAGATCTGGCCGTCGGTGATCGAGATCACGTTGGTCGGGATGTAGGCCGACACGTCGTTGGCCTGGGTCTCGATGACCGGGAGGGCGGTCAGCGAGCCGGCGCCGTTCTCGTCATTGAGCTTGGCGGCGCGCTCGAGCAGGCGCGAGTGGAGATAGAACACGTCGCCGGGATAGGCTTCGCGGCCCGGCGGGCGGCGCAGCAGCAGCGACATCTGGCGGTACGCCACGGCCTGCTTGGACAGGTCATCATGGATGATGAGGGCGTGCATGCTGTTGTCGCGGAAGAACTCGCCCATGGCGGTGCCGGCGAACGGCGCCAGGAACTGCATCGGCGCGGCGTCGGACGCGGTGGCGGCGACGACGATGGAGTATTCCAGCGCGCCCTGCTCTTCCAGCACCTTCACGAACTGGGCGACGGTGGAGCGCTTCTGGCCGACCGCGACATAGACGCAGTACAGCTTCTGGCTCTCCGGCGCATCGCCGGCGTTCAGCGGCTTCTGGTTCAGGATCGCGTCGAGCGCCACGGCGGTCTTGCCGGTCTGGCGGTCGCCGATGATCAGCTCGCGCTGGCCACGGCCGATCGGGATCAGCGCGTCGATGGCCTTGAGGCCGGTCTGCATCGGCTCGTGCACGGACTTGCGCGGAATGATGCCGGGGGCCTTCACGTCGACGCGGCGACGCTCGGTGTATTCGATCGGGCCCTTGCCGTCGATCGGGTTGCCGAGGGCGTCGACGACGCGGCCGAGCAGGCCCTTGCCGACCGGAACGTCGACGATGGCGCCGGTGCGCTTGACCGTCTGGCCTTCCATGATCTCACGGTCGGAACCGAAGATGACGACGCCGACATTGTCGATTTCGAGGTTCAGCGCCATGCCGCGCGTGCCGTTCTCGAACTCGACCATCTCGCCCGCCTGGACGTTGTCGAGACCGTAGATACGGGCGATGCCGTCACCGACGGAGAGGACCTGACCGACCTCGGAGACTTCGGCTTCCTGGCCGAAATTCTTGATCTGCTCCTTGAGGATCGCGGAAATTTCAGCGGCGCGGATATCCATCAGCGAACCTCTTTCATCGCAGTGCGGATCGAATTGAGCTTGGTCTTGAGGGAAGCGTCGACGAGCTTCGAGCCGACCTTGACCTTCAGGCCGCCCAGGAGCGAGGGATCCACCTCGATGGCGAGCTTGACGTCCTTGCCGGTCAGCGTGTCGAGCGACTGCTTCAGCGTAGCGGCGTGGGCTTCCGACAGCGGCTGCGCCACGGTGACTTCCGCCGTCACCTCGCCCTTATAGGCGGCGACGAGCAGGCCGAAGTCGCGAATGATGGTCTCGACCGTGAACAGGCGACGGTTGGCCGCCACGGTCTTGAAGAAGTTGGCGGCGAGGCCGGTGATGCCCGCCTTGGCGAGCAGGGCGGCGACCGCCTTCTCCTGCTCTTCGGAGGCGAAGACCGGGCTACGCACGAGGCGCTTCAGGTCGGCGCTCTCGGCGATCATCGCGCTGAAACGGTCCAGGTCCGCCTTCACCGCATCGACGGCATGGGCGTCGCGGGCCAGCTCAAAGAGCGCCGTCGCGTAGCGTCCTGCCACTCCGGATACGTAGGTCTCGGCCACGTTGCCTCTCTCGGGGCTCGTCCGGAGCGCGCGCCGCCCGGGAGGGGACGCTTCTTCCGGACTGGAAGGATGTGAACTCAAGGCGGCGTAGGGGTTTCCCTTACCCGACAGCGAAGTCGGCGGTTCCCTAACACGGCTCTCCGCATGCTGCAACACGAGCGCGTGAGGGAAAAACCGGGGCACCTGACGCAGCGGCCGGAGATTCCCCGCCGGCGCACCATCTCATGATGCCACAAGGCTTTGCGGGCCCTGCGGCGCATTGTTGCACCGCGCCGCCCGGTCCTTGGCACGCCGGCTTTTCCACCCCTGCGCGAGGATGTCGCGGTCTCTGGCATACCAGAGCCCGCTGCCGAGCCGCCAGCAGGCGACGCGGGATCAGTCGCGCGCCACCCGCAGCGCCGCCGCCGCCGCCACCGGCCCGAGCACCAGCGCCGCCAGCGACAGGCCAAGCAGTATGCGGAACGGCGTGCCGAACGGCACGGTGCCGCCCAGCGCCGTGGCGGTCGCGGCAACGGCGAAGATCAGCACGGGAATGGTCAGCGGCATCACCAGCACCGCCACCAGCAGCCCGCCGCGCCGGAACACGGCGGCGAAGGCGGCTCCGATCAGGCCGAGAAAGGTGATCGCGGGCGTGCCGACCAGCAGGGTGAGCGTCAGCGCCCCGATCGAGGCGGGGGCGAGGTTGAGCAGCAGCGCCAGCACCGGCGCTGCCACCACCAGCGGCAGGCCGGTGGCGATCCAGTGCGCCAGCCCCTTGGCCGCCGCCACCAGTTCCAGCGGCAGCGGGGCCATGGCGAGCACATCGAGCGCACCATCTTCCGCATCCGCCGCGAACAGGCGGTCGAGCCCGATCAGCGAGGCGAGCAGCGCACCGATCCACAGAATCGCCGGGCCGATGCGGGCGAGAAGCGCAAGATCCGGCCCGATGGCGAAGGGCGTCACCACGACGACGGCCAGGAAGAATACGACGCCGAGCCCCGCCCCGCCGCCAGCACGGAAGGCAAGCCGCAGGTCACGGGCGAGCAGCGCCAGGAACGCCCGGCTCACAGCCCTTCCTCCTGAATGAGAGCCCGCGCCGGCCGCCAGGCCCCGAGATCGAGCGCGTCGCTAGGTCCGAAATCGAGCGGCGCATGGGTGGCGGCGACGATCAGCCCGCCCGCCGCCACATGCGCCCGCGCCAGCTCACCGAAGCGCGCCTGCGCGGACACGTCCAGCGCCGTCGTCGGCTCGTCGAGCAGCCAGAGCGGGCGCTGCGCCACGAGCAGACGTGCCAGCGCCAGGCGTCGCTTCTGCCCGGCCGAGAGCACCGCCACCGGCAGAAGCTCCAGACCGCCGAGCCCGACCGCCTCCAGCGCCTCGCCGACGGAAAGCGCGGGACGGCCGAGCATGGCGCGCCAGAAGGCGAGATTCTCCTGCGCGGAAAGCGAGGGCTTATGCGCGTCGAGATGGCCGAGATAATGCGTCTCCTCGGCGAAATCCTCCGGCTCCGGGGCGCCATCGAGGCGCAGCGTGCCCGCCTCCGGCCGCGCCAGCCCGGCGAGAAGGCGCAGAAGCGAGGATTTGCCGGTCCCGTTCGGCCCGGTGACGATGAGCGCCCGTCCCGCCTCAAGGGTGAAGCCGAGCCCCTGAAACAGCAGGCGCACGCCGCGTCGGCAGGCGAGATCGGCGACCACCAGCCGCATCAGAGGTCCCGCGCCCGGAAGCTGCCGACGCGCCGCACAAATTTCCAATGCATCGCGTCATGCCCTCTAGGATCGAAGTTTGAAATGGCTCTATATAGAAAACTGAACGATGCGCCCGGCGCCCTGCCAAAGCCCGCGCGAGCTGAGCTATAGCCCGCGAGCCCACTTCCTTCCAAGGCCCGGCGCATCCTGTCACTTTGTTAGCGGGGATCTGCCAGCCGTGACGTCGCTCGACAGCTTCAAATGCCGGAAAACTCTCACCGTCGGTTCCAAGACCTACGTCTATTACAGCCTGCCGGAGGCGGAGAAGAACGGCCTCGACGGCGTCTCGGCCCTGCCCTTCTCGATGAAGGTGCTGCTGGAGAACCTGCTGCGCTTCGAGGACGGGCGCTCCGTCTCGAAGAAGGACATCGTCTTCATCAAGGACTGGCTGGTCAATCGCGGCAAGGTCGAGAACGAGATCGCCTATCGCCCCGCCCGCGTGCTGATGCAGGACTTCACCGGCGTTCCCGCCGTGGTCGACCTCGCCGCCATGCGCGACGCCATGGTGCATCTGGGCGGTGACCCCAAGCGCATCAACCCGCTGGTGCCGGTCGACCTTGTCATCGACCATTCGGTGATCGTCAATTTCTTCGGCAACAACGCCGCCTTCGGCAAGAATGTCGAAGAGGAATACAAGCAGAACCAGGAGCGCTACCGCTTCCTGAAATGGGGCCAATCGGCCTTCGACAATTTCCGCGTGGTGCCGCCCGGCACCGGCATCTGCCACCAGGTGAACCTCGAATATCTCGCTCAGACCGTGTGGACGAAGGATGAGGACGGCGTCACCGTCGCCTATCCCGACACCTGCGTCGGCACCGACAGCCACACCACCATGGTCAACGGCCTCGGCGTGCTGGGCTGGGGCGTGGGTGGCATCGAGGCGGAGGCGGCCATGCTTGGCCAGCCGGTCTCCATGCTGATTCCCGAGGTGATCGGCTTCAAGCTCACCGGCGAGATGAAAGAGGGCATCACCGCCACCGATCTCGTGCTCACCGTCACCCAGATGCTGCGCAAGAAAGGCGTGGTCGGCAAGTTCGTCGAATTCTTCGGCCCGGGCCTCGACCACCTCTCCCTCGCCGACCGCGCCACCATCGGCAATATGGCGCCGGAATATGGCGCGACCTGCGGCTTCTTCCCCGTCGATTCGGAAACCATCGCCTATCTCGACGAGACCGGGCGCACCGACGAGCGCATCGCGCTGGTCGAGGCCTATTCCAAGGCGCAGGGCATGTGGCGCACGGCCGGCACGGCCGATCCGGTCTTCACCGATGTGCTGGAACTCGACATCTCCACCGTGCTGCCGTCGCTCGCCGGCCCGAAGCGCCCGCAGGACCGGGTGCTGCTCTCCGGCACCAAGCAGGGCTTCCTCGCGGCGCTGGAAGGCGAGTTCAAGAAGGCGGGCGAGACGGCCAAGCGCGTGCCGGTGGAAGGCACCGACTATGATCTCGGCCATGGTGACGTGACCATCGCCGCCATCACCTCCTGCACCAACACCTCGAACCCCAGCGTGCTGATCGCCGCCGGCCTGCTCGCCCGCAACGCGGTGGCGAAGGGCCTGAAGTCCAAGCCCTGGGTCAAGACCTCGCTCGCGCCCGGCTCGCAGGTCGTGGAAGGCTATCTCGCCTCCGCCGGCCTGCAGGACGACCTCGACGCGCTCGGCTTCAATCTGGTCGGCTTCGGCTGCACCACCTGCATCGGCAATTCCGGCCCGCTGCCGGAGGCGATCTCCGAGGCGATCAACAAGAACGACCTGATCGCCGGCGCCGTCATTTCCGGTAACCGCAATTTCGAAGGCCGCGTGAACCCGGACGTGAAGGCGAACTACCTCGCCTCCCCGCCGCTCGTCGTCGCCTACGCCATTGCCGGCTCGCTGCAGATCGACCTCGCCACCGAGCCCCTCGGCACGGGTTCGGACGGCCAGCCGGTCTATCTCAAGGACATCTGGCCCTCGAACCAGGAAATCGCGACCTTCATCCGCGAGAACGTCACCAAGAAGATGTTCCAGGAAAAGTACTCGGACGTCTTCAAGGGCGACGAGAACTGGCAGAAGATCGCCATTCCCGCCGGCGAGACCTATGCCTGGGACGACCGCTCCACCTATGTGCAGAACCCGCCCTATTTCGAGGGCATGCGGATGGAGCCGGAGCCGGTCACCGACATCATCAAGGCGCGGGTGATCGGGCTGTTCCTCGATTCCATCACCACCGACCACATTTCCCCGGCCGGTTCGATCAAGGAAGCGAGCCCGGCCGGCGCCTATCTGCGCGACCATCAGGTCCGCCCGGCCGACTTCAACCAGTACGGCACGCGGCGCGGCAACCATCATGTGATGATGCGCGGCACCTTCGCCAATATCCGCATCAAGAACCAGATGCTGGCCGGCAAGGAAGGCGGGTTCACCCGCCACTGGCCGGATGGCACCGAGATGCCGATCTACGACGCAGCCATGCTCTATAAGCAGGAAGGCGTGCCCACCGTGGTCTTCGCCGGCAAGGAATATGGCACCGGCTCCTCGCGCGACTGGGCGGCCAAGGGCACGGCGCTGCTCGGCGTCCGCGCCGTCATCGCCCAGAGCTTCGAGCGCATCCACCGCTCGAACCTCGTCGGCATGGGCGTGGTGCCGCTGGTGTTCCAGAACGACGAATCCTGGCAGTCGCTCGGTATCAAGGGCGACGAGATCGTCACACTGAAGGGCATTGAGGGCGACCTCAAGCCGCGCCAGACGCTGATCGCCGAAATCCTGTTCGCCGACGGCACGATCAAGAACGTCCCGCTCACCTGCCGCATCGATACGCTGGACGAGCTGGACTACTTCCGCAATGGCGGCATCCTGCCCTTCGTGCTGCGCAATCTCGCCGCCTGAACCGACGGCGTCTTGACAACGGGCCGGCACGGGATACCTCCTGCGCCGGCCTTTTCATGTCCGGATTCTCCGCCCGCCACACCTCGCCGCGTCACGCCGGCGTCAACGGCGACACCCGAATGTGACTGGTGGCGCGCCCCGCGTCGTCCTATTGCCTTGGACGCAGGCCCGCTGGCGATCCCGGCACGGGCCCGCGTCGAACCCTGCGAGGGCGGCCTTTAGGCGGGCTGCCCGCTGCGTGCCCTGAGTCCCCGCGCCCAAGGACAAGCGCCCGACATGTCCCTGACCGCCGCTTCCGCTTTCGGCCCGCCCGTCCGCGCCTCTCTCTTCACCCGTGCGCTATTTTCGGGCGTCACCCTCGCCCTGATGAGCCTGCTTTTCGCGCCTGCCGGCGCCCATGCCGAGGACATGCCCGTCAAGGTCGAGCCGGTGAAGCCGATCACCGCGCCCAAGGCGATGATCGAGCTGTTCACCAGCCAGGGCTGCTCCTCCTGCCCGCCGGCCGACAAGCTGATGGGCGAACTCGCCGCCCGCTCCGACGTGCTCGCCCTCACCCTGGCGGTGGATTACTGGGACTATCTCGGCTGGAAGGACACGCTCGCCAAGCATGGGCATTCGCTGCGCCAGAAGGCCTATGCGCATATGCGCGGCGACGGCAAGATGTTCACTCCCCAGGCGGTGGTGAACGGACGCGCCATGACCATCGGCTCGGACCGGGCGGCGTTGGAGCGCGTGCTCGCCGCCAGCCCCGCCCCCGTCGTGCCGGTGTCGGTCGAATCCGTCGCGGGCAACGTCACGGTTCAGATCGGCGCCCTGCCCGGTGCGGCCAAGGCCGAGGTGTGGCTCTGCCCGGTGGCGAGCCGCATGGAGGTCGAGATCGGCCGGGGTGAGAATGAGGGCGCCCGCGTCGTCTACCACAATGTGGTGCGCGGCTGGGTGCGGCTCGGCAGCTGGGAAGGGATGCCCGCCCGTTTCGAGGTTCCGGTCCACCGTGCCCCCGGCGAGGGTATCGACGCGGTGGCGGTGTTCGTCCAGACGGGCTCGTCCACCGAGCCCGGCACCGTCGTCGGGGCGGCACTTCAGCCGCTCGACTGACGTGTGGACATCCGATGATACGCGTGTGTCCGATGATATTCGGACATCCGAATCACGGCCTCGTTAACTGAAAACACATCGCCGCCCGAATTCGGCCGTTGCGATGCCCCGAGGCCCCTCCATCTTCGCATCATAGCGTTGGGCCGGTTCGCGAGCGCATCGGTTTCCCAGCCCCCCAGCCCCCCGCGGTGTTTGTGGGCCGGCCTGACGCTACCTAGGTTCAATCCCCGAATTGCTCTTCAGGGCCGGCCATGTCGCCGGCCCTTTTTTCGTTCCCGCCCCTCTCATCGCCCGCGCCGCACCGCCGGTATGCGTACAGGGGCTTGAAGCCGCGCGCCGGGCGGTGGATCATGACGGCGACATGACACGGTTCAGCCCACAGGCCCGCTCACGCCGGGCCGCACAGGCCGGAGGCGCCGCGTGGCGGACATCGAGCCCATAGCCTTGCCGGCCGGTGCGCGCGTTGACCGCGTCACCTTCGACCGGCGCGAACTCGACCGCATCCTCGATCTCTATGGCCGCATGGTCGCCCTGGGCGAATGGCGCGACTACGCCATCGATTTCACCCGCGACAAGGCGGTGTTCTCCATTTTCCGCCGCGCCACCGAGGTGCCGATCTACCGCATCGAGAAAGACCCGCGCCTCGCCCGCAAACAGGGCGCCTACACGGTGGTGTCGCAAACCGGCCTCATCCTCAAGCGCGGGCATGAGCTTGCGCGCGTCATCGCGGTGCTGGAAAAGCCGCTGCGCGCCGTCAACTGACCGGCCTTCACATCGATTCGGAGATCTAAATGCGCAGCCTGACTGTCGCCGCCACCCAAATGCGCTGCGACTGGGATATCGACGGCAATATTGCCCGCGCCGAAGCCCTGGTGCGCGAGGCCGCCGCGCGGGGCGCGAAGCTCATCCTGCTGCAGGAGCTGTTCGAGACCCCCTATTTCTGCCAGGACCAGCTGCACGAATTCCTCGACCTCGCCAGGCCCTTCGAGGGCAATCGGCTGGTGGCGCATTTCGCCCGTCTGGCGAAGGAGCTGGGCGTCGTGCTGCCGGTCTCCTTCTTCGAGCGTGCCGGGCCGGCGGCCTTCAATAGCGTCGCTATGGTCGACGCCGATGGCGAGGTGCTCGGCCTCTACCGCAAAAGCCATATCCCCGACGGGCCGGGCTACACCGAGAAGTTCTATTTCTCGCCCGGCGACACCGGCTTCCGGGTCTGGAACACCGCGGTCGGCCGCATCGGCGTCGGCATCTGCTGGGACCAATGGTTCCCGGAATGCGCGCGCACCATGGCCCTCCTCGGCGCCGAAGTGCTGCTTTACCCCACCGCCATCGGCTCCGAGCCGCATGATGCGAGCCTCGATTCGGCCGGCCACTGGCAGCGCGTGATGCAGGGCCATGCCGGCGCCAATCTGATGCCGGTCATCGCCTCCAACCGTATCGGCCGCGAAGAGGGCCGCAACGGAACCTCCATCACCTTCTACGGCTCCTCCTTCATCGCCGGGCCGACCGGCGAGAAGGTCGCGGAAGCCGGGCGGGAGGAAGAGACCGTGCTCACCGCCACCTTCGACCTCGACGGCATCGCCCGTCAGCGCCACAGCTGGGGCGTGTTCCGCGACCGCCGGCCGGAGCTTTACGCCCCGGTGCTCACCCTCGACGGGCGGGCGCCGACGCGGGCGATCGGGTGAGAGCATGAGCGAGACCCTCACCACGCTTCCCGCCGCCGACGGCTTCCGCATGCCGGCGGAATGGGAGCCGCATGCCGGCACTTGGATGATCTGGCCGGAGCGGCCGGACAATTGGCGCGCCGATGCCGAGCCGGCGCAGGCCGCCTTCGTCGCGGTCGCCAGCGCCATCGCCCGTTTCGAACCGGTCACGATGCTGGCGAGCCCGCGCCAGTGGCGCCACGCCCGCGCCGCCCTGCCGTCTTCGGTGCGGGTGGTGGAAGCGACCTCGGACGATTCCTGGTGCCGCGACAGCGGGGCCACTTTCCTTACCGATGCGCGCGGCCGGCTGCGCGGGGTGGATTGGGGTTTCAACGCCTGGGGCGGGCTCTATACGCCCTGCGACCAGGACGAACTGATCGCCGCCAAGATGCTGGAGATCGAGCGCGCGCCGCGCTACGCCGCCCCGCTCATTCTCGAAGGCGGCTCGATCCATGTCGACGGCGAAGGCACGGTGCTCACGACAGAGGAATGCCTGCTCAACCCGAACCGCAATCCGGACCTCACGCGCGAGGAGATCGAGCAGCATCTCAAGGATTATCTCGGCGTCTCCAACGTGCTCTGGCTCGGCGCCGGCCTCGTCGATGACGAGACCTCGGGCCATATCGACAACCTCGCCTGCTTCGTGCGCCCCGGCGTGGTGGCGCTGACCGGCTGCGACGACCCGCTCGACCCGCAATACGCCATCTCCAAGGATGCGCGCGAGCGCCTGTCGACGATGACCGATGCGCGCGGTCGGGCGCTGGAGATCGTCACCCTGCCGCTGCCCGGCCCGCTGTTCCGCACGGGCGAGGAAGCGCTCGACCTCGGCACCGAGCCCGGCACCATGTCGCGCCGGCCCGGCGAACGGCTGGGCGCCTCCTACGCCAATTTCTATCTCGGCAACGGCTTCGTGCTGATGCCGCTCCTCGACCCCGCGCGTGACGAGGAAGCACACGCCATCCTCGCCCGGCTGTTCCCCGAGCGCGAAGTGGTGGGGGTGCCGACGCATGAGATCATTCTTGGCGGCGGCAATATCCACTGCATCACCCAGCAGCAGCCGCTGGGCGCGCCGGGCTGACGCTTACGGCTTCACCAGCCCCAGCCGGATCAGGCTCTCGGCCGTGGCGAGGATCGCCTCTTCCGCCGGGCGCGGCGACCAGCCGAGCGTCTCCCGCGCCTTGGCGGAGGTGGCGCTGCGGCGGATGCCGAGCCGGGGGACGGCGAGCCGCGCCGTCGGCAGCACCAGCGCGGCGAGGCGCACGGCGAGATCGGGCAGCTCAAAGCGCGGCACCCGCCGTGCCGCCGGGCCGAGCCCGTCGCGCAGCGTGCGCGCGATACCGGCGAGCGACACTGCCGCGCCCGTCGTCGCCAGAAAGCGCTCGCCCGCCGCGTCCGGCGCGGTCATCGCCTTCACATGCAGGTCGGCGACATCGCGCACATCGACCAGCCCGAGAAAGATGCGCGGCAAGGCGGGCACCGCCCCGTCGAGCAACGCGCAGACGAGATCGAGCGAGGCCGACATATCCGGCCCCAGCGCCGGACCAAGCACCACTACGGGATTGACGGTCGCAAGCTCCATGCCCGCGCCGTCGCCGGCGATGAAATCCCATGCCGCCCGTTCGGCCAGCGTCTTGGATCGCGTATAGGCATCGACCCCAACGCCATCCGGGTCGGTCCAGTCGCGCTCGTCATAGAAATCGGCGCGCGGCGCGCGGCCATAGCCCACCGCCGCGAAGGAGGAGGTGACCACCACACGCCGCACCCCGGCCGCCCGTGCCGCGCTCAGGACCCGCAGCGTGCCCTCGCGGGCCACACGGATCAGTGCCGCTCCATCTCCTGCCGCCATCCCCGCCGGCACGGGGGAGGCCACGTGCAGCGCATAATCGCAGCCTTTCATCGCGGCGGACCAACCGTCATCGGCAAGCAGATCGGCGGCGTGGAAGCTGAGCGGCGCATCCGGCGTCACCCCGCCCACGGCAAGCTGCGCGCGGGCCTCGGCCTCTCGCCCCATGCCGCGCAGCGTCGCCCGCACCTCGTGCCCCTCGCGCAGCAAAGCGAGGATGACATGGGCGGCGATGAAGCCGGATCCGCCGGTGACGAGCACCCGCGCCATCAGCCCTCCCCCCTTGCAGCGGCGCCGAGCATCTTCACCGCGGCGCAGGCCGCGCCGAAACCGTTGTCGATGTTCACCGCCACCACGCCGGGCGCACAGCTTGCCAGTGCCGAGGTCAGCGCCGCCTTGCCGCCCTCGGCAACGCCATAACCGACGGAGGTCGGCACCGCGATGACAGGCGCCGCCACCAGCCCGCCGAGCACGGAGAACAGCGCCCCCTCCATCCCCGCCACCGCAATCACCACCCGGCAGGCACGGATCTCCTCGATCCGCTCCATCAGCCGCCACAGCCCGGCGACGCCGACATCGGCGACGAGGCTTGAGCCGTGCCCGTTGAAGGCGAGGGTGCGCACCGCCTCACGCGCAACGGGGAGGTCCGACGTGCCGGCCGCCACCACGGCGACGCCCGGCCCGGACAGCGCGACCTCCCCGCCCAGCACGGCGGTGCGGGACAGCGGGTCGTAATCCAGCCCCGCGCGGGCCAACTCGTCCAGCGCGGCGAAGGCCGCCGGCTCCAGCCGCGTCAACAGCAGCCGCGCGCCGCGCGCCCGGGCGGCGGCGAGGATTTCCGCGATTTGTGCCGGCGACTTGGCGCTGCACAGCACCGCCTCGGGAAGACCCGTGCGCGCGGCGCGGCCCCAGTCAAAGGTGAAATCCATGGCTCAGGCTTCCATGGCCGGCGCGCCGACGAACATGGCACCGCGGCGATAGGGCCGGCTTCCGGCATAGGCCCGGCCGGCCCCGGCGCAAAGCTCCGTCATCAGCGCGTCGACAGCGCGCTCCCGGCCCGTCGCTCCCTCGCCCAGTTCCACGGCGACGCCCTGATGGATGATCCGGCAGCGCAGCGTGCCGCCACCGGTGAGCGCGGCGAGCCGGCGCTCCGCCAGCTCGACAAAGGCGAGGTCGCCCGCATCAATAGCGATCCCGGTCTCGACCCGGCTGGCGAGGCAGGGCTGCGCCGGCAGTTCCGCCACCGCCCCGAGGCCGAGCACGCGGGCCAGCGCCCGGACATCCGCCTTCGTCATTGCCGCCTCGATGAAGGGATGCACCACGCGCCGCTCGGCGGCGGCGATCAGGCCGGGACGATAATCGCCGAGATCGTCGAGATTGGCCCCGGAAGCGATGGGCCGGTCGGTGAGCCCGGCAATGCGATCATAGAGATTGGTCTTGCAGAAATAGCAGCGGTTCACCGGGTTGTCGCGGTAGCGGGCATCGTCGAACTCGCCGGTGCCGGTGACGATCAGCTCCCAGCCCTGCGCGGCCGCCATCGCCCGCACCCGCGCCGTCGCCTCCCCCGGCACCGCTGGGGAAACGGCATGGATCACGCTGAGCGGCAGGCCTTCGGCGTGCGCGAAGCTGGCGAGGGTGAGGGAATCCACCCCGCCGCTCACCGCCACCGCCAGAGCGGGGAAGCGACCGAGCACACGCGCCAGCCGCACGGCCGGCAGCATGGCCGCCGCGTCACTCATCGCCACACTCCGCCCGCTGCTTCAGCGCCCGCCGCGCCGCCAGCGTGTCACCTGCGAGCGCGTCGCTCTCGGCTTTCACCGTGTCGCCACCCGGCCGCGCCGCCCGCTTCACCGCCACGCCCGCCACCTCGCCGGCCGCGCGCTTCAGGACCAGCCGTCGCTCCTCGCGCCGCCGCAGCCCCAGCGTCGAGGTCTGTGCGAAACAGGCCTGCGCCACCGCCTCCGCGTGGTCCGGCCGCACCAGCAGCCGCAACGCCACCATGGGCCGCCCCTTCTTGCCGAAGCGCGGAGCGAAGCTGGCATCGAGCACGCCCGGCTCACCGCGCAGAAGCTCCATCGCGGTGCCGATCTCCTCGCCGGTCATGTCGTCGATCTCGCATTCCAGAACGGTGACCACATCGCCATCATCCGCCACCGGCTCGAACACCAGCACCCGCAGCACATTGGGCAGGCCAGGGAGGTCACGCGTGCCCGCCCCAGTGCCGGAGGCGACGAGCCGCCCGCCGAGGGGAGCACCGGAGCGCGCGAGATGCTTGAGGATCGCCGCGCCGGTCGGCGTCACCCGCTCCCCGGACACACCGTCGTCGCGCCAGTCGAAACCTTCCAGCAGGGTGGCGGTGGCCGGCGCCGGGACCGGCAGCAGTCCGTGCTGCGTCTTCACCAGCCCACCGCCCAGCGGCAAAGACGAAACCGTCCACGCCGCACCCTCCAGCGCGGCCGCGAGGCTGCCGGCGGCGACCACGTCGAGCAGCGAATCCCAATCGGCGATTTCGTGGAAATGCACCTCGTCCACCGGCACGCGGTGCAGAGCGGATTCGGCCTGGGCGATGAAGCCAAGGATCGCCAGCGCATGGCCGGAAGTCCCCGCGCCGAGCGGCGCCGCCTCGATCCGCGCGACCATGTCGCGATAGGCGCCGGCACTGTGGGCGTGGGGATGATGATGAGCCGGCTCACCACTCCCACGCGTGCCCTCATCACCGGGCTCGACCCGGGGATCCAGCGCTTCCACGAGAACCGCAGGCGAAGTCTGGGTGGCCGGGTCAAGCCCGGCCATGAGGGCTAAAGAAAGGTGAGCGCTGTGGGCGTGCGAATGTGCGTGATCATCGGCATGGGAATGAGGGTGGTACGCAGCCGTCGCCTCTTCCAGCCCGAAGCGCCGCACTGCGAGGCCCCCGCTCAGCCCTTGGCGCAGAACCGGCTCCCCCACCCCTTCCGGAAGCACGGCGCGGCAGTCGGCGAGCACGCGCGGGGCGAGGTCGGGGAAGGCGTCCAGCAGCGCCGCGACGAACATGTCGCCGGCGACGCCGCCCACCGCATCGAGATGGATGCGTCTCACGCCGCCTGAGGTCACGCCGCCGCCTGCTGTTCCCGGCAGACCGGAATCACATAGGGCCCCTCGGGAATGATCGCGAGCGCCTTGTCGCCGGACCGCGCCAGGCTCGCCGCAATCGCGGCATTGAGATCGGGCACGATCTCCACCGCGGTGATGCGCCGTTCCTCCTCGCTGAGCCCGGTCGTGTAGAGCTGGATGCGGCCGACGCGCATGGGCTTGAGCTGCATCTCGGTCTGCCATTCATCGACATCGGCCAGTGTCTTGGCGGTCAGAGTGGCGAGGAAGCGCTCCGGGCCCAGCTCCACCAGCCGCGCCTGCGCGGCGCGGAATTCCTCGCTGCCGAAGCCTTCCGAACATTCCGAGGCGATGATCAGCGTGCCGCCGGGCTCCAATATGTCGAGCGGTGTCACCATGCCCTTGACCGTCTGGTAATAGGTCTTGTCCAGGGGATAGCCGGCTGAGGATGTTACCACCGTGGCGTAGCGGCGCGGCGTCTCGATGATGGTGGCGCCCTCGACGAACTCCACCGCCGCGAGATGGCTGGCGATGATCTCGCCGAAGGAGACGAAAACGAGGTCGCGCTCCTCATCCAGCACCGTGTTCAGCGCATAGACATCGCCAAGCTTGCGGACGATCTCCAATTGCTCCTCATGCAGCGGATTGCCAATGAGGTTGCACTGCACCGCCAGCGGGTCTTCCATGAAGCGGGCGGAGTGGAAGGTGCGGATGGTCTGGTGCCCGGCGACGCCCGGCGCCACCACCTTGCGCCCGCCCGACCACCCGGCCATGAAATGCGGCTCGACCAGCCCGGTGGCGATGCGCAGCTCGGCTTCCACGAAGCGGCGGTCGATGAAGATAGGCGTGCCGCGCGTCGCGGTGGGGCCGAGATCGACATGAGCCGCCTCGTCGCGGGCGAAATGATTCTCGACCCTTACCGTCGCCAGCACCCAGGGATCGCCGACGAGTTCGGCGAGCTCGTCGCCCTCATTCGGCCGGTGCAGGCCGGTCGCCACCAGCACGGTGATGCCGGCGGCGGGAATGCCGGCCGCCATCAGCGTCTCGATCATCGGCCGTAGAAACAGCCGGTTCGGCACCGGGCGGGTGATGTCGCAGATGAGGATGCAGGCGCTGTTGCGCCCCTTGGCGAGGGCGGCGAGCGGGGCCGAATCGATGGGGTTGTCGAGCGCCTGGCGGATGGCCGCCGCATTGTCCGGCAGCTTGGGCAGCCTCGCCTTGCGCAGCACGGTCGGCTTCGCCCCCGGGGGAAGGCTGAGATGCAGCGCGCCGCGCCCGAAGGCGAGTTCGAGAGCCGTGTCAGACATGGCCGATCCTTCAACTCCACGCGCGGCCACAGGTCCACCCTCCGGCCGCCTCGGGGCTGAGGATATCCCGCCGCCGCCCGCGCATAAACCCGCAAGCGGGTCACGAAGACGAAGGCGCGGCTCAGATGACGGCGACGGCCGGCGCCCCCTCCACCACCCGGCCGATGACGGCAGCGCGGGGGAAACCGGCGGCGCGGATGTCGGAAAGCACCCGTTCCGCCGCGTCCGGCGCCACCGCCACGAGGAGCCCGCCCGAAGTCTGCGGGTCGGTGAGGAGGTGCCGCTCCGCCTCCGGCAGCCCGTCGGGCAGGCGTACCCCCTCGCCATAGCTCGCCCAGTTGCGGTGCGAGGCGCCGGTGACGAATCCCGCCTGCGCCAGCGCGCGGGCGTCGCCAAGCAGAGGCAGCGCCGCCGCCTCGATCTCCAAGGCCAGCCCCGAGCCCCGCGCCACTTCCAGCCCATGGCCGAGAATGCCGAAGCCGGTCACGTCGGTCACCGCATGCACGGCCGCGTCCCGGCCGAGCGCGGTGCCGACGCGGTTCAGCGTCGTCATCGAGGCGATCATCTCGTCATAGGCGGCGGGGGAGAGCTTCTCCTTCTTGAAGGCGGCGGAATAGATGCCGACGCCCAGCGCTTTCGTCAGGATCAGCGCGTCGCCGGCGAAGGCGGTGCTGTTCTTGCGGATCTGCTCCGGCCGCGCCGTGCCGATCACCGCCAGCCCATAGATCGGCTCCGGCGCGTCGATGGAATGGCCGCCCGCCACGGGAATGCCAGCCTCGGCGGCGATGGCGGCCCCGCCCTTCAAGATCTCCCGCACCATGGCCGGCTCCAGCTTGCCGAGCGGCATGCCGAGAATGGCCAGCGCCAGCAGCGGCCGGCCGCCCATGGCGTAGACATCGGAAATGGCGTTGGTGGCGGCGATGCGGCCGAACTCGAAGGGATCGTCGACCATCGGCATGAAGAAGTCGGTGGTGGCGATCAGGCAGGTGTCGTCGTCCAGCTGGTAGACCGCCGCGTCGTCGCCGGTCTCCGTGCCGACCAGCAGATTTGCGAAGCCCGTGCTGGCCGGCTGTTCGGCGAGCAATTCGCGCAGCACCGAGGGCGCCAGCTTGCAGCCGCAACCGCCGCCATGGGCGAGGCTGGTGAGGCGGAACGGGGCGGCGGAGGCCGGGGTGTCGAGCATGGCATGTCTTCCTTGTCGTCGGCAGGGACGCGGCGATCACCTGCGTCCTTCGAGGCCCGGCTATGCCGGGCACCTCAGGATGACGTGAGTTTGACGCCCGTCATGCTGAGGAGCGGGGCAACGCCCCGCGTCTCGAAGCACGCAGGCCGCTCACGCCGCCACTTCGCTCGCCTTGATCACATAGGCGAAGGCATCGGGGTCGAGGCAGTCGTGGCGCAGGCTCGCCACTTCCGCCTGCGGGTACATGAGGAAGCCGAGCTTCGGCCCGGAGGAGCCCGGCAGGGCGATGTCGTGGCCGTCATTATAGGCGAGCCAGTTGCCTTCCCAGGAGCCGAACAGCGCCTTGCGCGCCGCCACCACCTTGGCGTCGTCGAGCGCGTTCTTGCCCGGCGGCTCCTCCAGCACGACCTTGCGCACATCGGCGGGGTCGGCCGGCACCCAGCCGAACCCCTCCAGCCACACCTCGGCGCGGCAGTGCTGCGCCTTGGAGATGGTGGGCGAATTGGCACCGAGGCTCTTATAGCCGAAGGCCGAGGGCGCCACGCGGATACCGTAGAGATCGCGGGCGGGAATGCCGGCGGCGCGGTTCAGCCCGACGAACAGCGCGTTGAGATCGGCGCATTTGCCGCCGAGATTGCCGCTCGCCAGCAGCGAGGCGACATCGCCGGTTCCGCAGCCGCGCGTCGCCGCATTGCGATAGGTGTTCTCCACCACCCATTCATAGATGGCGCGGGACTTCTCAAGGTCCGAGGTCTTGCCGGCGGTGATCTTGTCGGCGGTCGCCTTGACGATGCCGTCGGTGGGAATCAGGTCGGTACTTGCCAGGAACAGCGCCCGCTCCTCGGCCGACAGCCCCGCCACCGCACCGGGCGCGGCGAAATCGGTGGCGCGGTCGCGGGTGGAAAAGCGCGAGGTGATCTCGACACTGGGCTTTTCCTCGCCCGACGCCCAGGTCAGATGCAGCATCTGCGCGCCGTAATGCGGGTCCTTCACCACTTCCGCCGTAGCGGCATTGGTCTTCCAGGTGCTTTCGCCCGGCTTCATCCAGTCCGAGGCGGCGTAAGACGGCAGCGGCACCCAGGCTTGAGCCGGGCCGGCCTTGCCCTCCACCGGCTTCACGTCCAGCACCGTCACCACCTCGAAGTCGCGCCATTTGCCGGGCTTCGGGGCGAAGGCGGCGGCAGCGGCCGGGCCGGCGGCTTGCGCCAAGGCGACGTGCGGCGCGGCGGCGACGGCGGCAAGGGCGACGCCGGTCTTGAGGAAGTCACGGCGAGTGGTCATGGCGCATTCTCCCGGGATTCATCCATGTTGAGCGAGGGCAGCCGCGCGCCTTCCGGCACGGCGGCGGGGTCGGCTAGCCTGTCGAGCAGGTGCTCAGTGGCGGGGTCGTCCCAATCCACCGGTCCGTCGGCGTAGAGGCGCAGCGTGTGCGAGGCGTCGAGCACGAAGGTCGCGGGCAGGCCGACGACCTTCCACGCCTTCAGCGCCGCGCGGTCCTCGTCCAGCAACACGGGGAAGGGCACGGGTTGCGTGGCGAAGAAGCGGCGCACCCGCACCGGCACCTCGCCCACATCGACGGCGAGAAGGACGAGCGGTCCCTCGCCGCGCCGGTCGGCAAGCCGCGCAAGGCCCGCCATCTCGTCGCGGCAGGGCGCGCACCAGGTCGCGAAGAAGTGAATCAGCACCGGCCGCCCGTGCAGCGCCGCAAGACTTTGCGGCCCATGATCGAGTGAAGGCAGCGCCAAGGGCGGCGGTGCCGCGCCCAGCGGCAGCGGCGCGCCGGCATGGGCGGAACGCCCTTCCGCCAGCGACCATGACGCTAGGGAAGCAACAGCCGCCAGCAGGATGAGGTTCTTTCCGCCCCGACACGCGGGAGCCGCAGAAGCGAGCACGGGCGCAATGCTGCGCCGGGGGCGGGAAATCGTCAATCGGCCCTTGGGCGAAACCCGCATTGGTTGCAGCGCAACATGTCGGGATCGCACGGCAACATCACGAACGAACTGAAATCACACGACTTTTTGTCCCTGACCTCACCTTAAGTCTGTTTGACATTGGAGGAGCTAAAAAATAGCCTTGTGATTGGGAAAGCCTATCGGTCGATGGGCTTTGTGACGAGAAACGGGAGGGCCACGATGAATATGGAGCTCTCGCGCCGTACGTTCCTCAAAACAACGGGGGCCGGTCTTGCCGGCACCACGTTGGGTGCCTTCGGCTTCAGCGAAGCGGAGGCGGCCGTCGCCGCTGCCGTGAAGCCGTTCCACCTGGTGAACACCACGGAAGCGCGAAACACCTGCACCTACTGCTCCGTCGCCTGCGGCATCATCATCTATTCCAAGGGTGATCTGCGCAAAGGCGAGAAGGCCGACATCGTCCATATCGAGGGCGACGCCGACCATCCGACCAATCGCGGCACCCTCTGCCCCAAGGGCGCGGCGCTGCGCGACATCGTGAAATCGCCGACCCGGCTCACCCAGCCGATGATCCGCAAGGCCGGCTCCGACACCTTCGAAGCGATCTCCTGGGACGCCGCGCTCGACAAGATCGCCCGCGCGATGAAGGACGACCGCGACGCCAATTTCGTCGCCACCAACCAGGATGGCGTGACCGTCAATCGCTGGCTCACCACCGGCTTCCTCGCGGCTTCCGCGACCACCAACGAGACGGCGTTCGCGACCTACAAGGTCGTGCGCTCGACCGGCATATTGGCGTTCGATAACCAAGCGCGTGTCTGACACGGCCCGACGGTGGCGAGTCTCGCCCCAACTTTTGGCCGTGGAGCAATGACCAACGCCTGGACGGACATCAAGAACACCGACCTCGTGGTCATCATGGGCGGCAATGCCGCCGAAGCCCATCCGTGCGGATTCAAATGGGTCACCGAGGCGAAAGCCAACCGTGGCGCCAAGCTCATCGTCGTCGACCCGCGCTACAACCGCTCAGCGTCGGTGGCGGATTTCTATGCGCCGATCCGCCAGGGATCGGACATCGTCTTCCTCATGGCCCTGATCAATCACTGCATCAGCAATGACAAGGTGCAGTGGGACTATGTGAAGCCCTTCACCAATGCCAGCTTCGTGGTCCGCGAGGGCTACGGCTACCAGGACGGGCTGTTCACGGGCTATGACGAGGAAAAGCGCGACTACAACCGCGACACATGGGAGTACGAGATCGGCCCGGACGGCTACGCCGTGGTTGACGAGACGCTGCAGAACCCGCGCTGCGTGTGGAATCTGCTGAAACAACACGTCGCCATCTACACGCCCGAGATGGTGGAGCGCGTCTGCGGCACACCGAAGGACGCCTTCCTGAAGGTGGCCGAGATGGTGGCGGAATGCTCGACGCCGACCAAAACCATGACGAGCATGTACGCGCTCGGCTGGACCCAGCATTCCAAGGGTGCGCAGAACATTCGCGGCATGGCGATGCTCCAGCTCATCCTGGGCAATATCGGCGTGCGCGGCGGGGGCATGAACGCCCTGCGCGGCCATTCCAACATCCAGGGGCTGACCGATCTCGGGCTGATGAGCAACCTCATCCCCGGCTATCTCAACATCCCCACCCAGAAGGAACCGGACTTCACCACCTACATGTCGACGCGGGCCTTCAAGCCGCTGCGGCCGAACCAGACGAGCTACTGGCAGAACTACCGCAAGTTCTTCGTCAGCTTTATGAAGTCGATGTACGGGCCGGCCGCGACGGCGGAGAACGACTGGGCCTACAACTACCTGCCCAAGCTCGACGTCGCCAGCTACGACGTACTGCGCGTCTTCGACATGATGAAGCAGGGCAAGGTGAACCTCTATTTCTGCCAGGGGTTCAACCCGCTGCAGGCTTTCCCAGACAAGGGCAAGCTCGCCGCCGGCCTCGCCAAGCTGAAGATGCTGGTCATCATGGACCCGCTGGAAACCGAGACCGCCCGCTTCTGGGAGGATCACGGCACCTTCAACAAGGTGAGCCCGGCGGACATCAAGACGGAGGTGATCCAGCTTCCGACCACCTGCTTTGCCGAGGATGAAGGCTCGCTGGTCAATTCCGGCCGCTGGCTGCAATGGCACTGGCCCGGCGGCTCGCCTCCGGGCGAGGCGAAGACCGACATCTGGATCATGGCGCAAATTCATTTGCGGCTGAAGGAGTTGTACAAGAAGGAAGGCGGCGCCTTCCCCGACCCGATCGTCAACCTCAACTGGTCCTACAAGGACCCCGGCGAGCCGACGCCGGAAGAGCTGGCGAAGGAGATGAACGGCTCGGTGCTGGTCGATGTCTTCGACCCCGCCGACCCGACCAAGAAGATCCTTGAGGCCGGCAAGCAGCTTTCCGGCTTCGGCCAGATGCGCGACGACGGCACCACGGCCGGCGGCTGCTGGATCTTCTCCGGCTGCTGGACCGAGGCCGGCAACATGATGGCGCGGCGGGACAATTCCGATCCCGGCGATGCCGGCATGTTCCTCAAATGGTCCTTCGCCTGGCCAGCGAACCGGCGCGTGCTCTACAACCGCGCCTCCTGCGACCTCGACGGCAAGCCGTGGGACCCCTCGCGCAAGCTGATCGAGTGGGACGGCGCCAAATGGACCGGCTACGACGTGCCGGACATCGCGCCCACCGCCAAGCCGCGGGATGTCGGCCCCTTCATCATGAACCCCGAGGGCACGTCGCGCCTGTGGGTGCGCAAGATGATGCGGGACGGGCCGTTCCCTGTGCATTACGAGCCGTTCGAGAGCCCGGTTGCCAATGTCATCGCGCCGAAGATCCGGGGCAACCCGGTGGCGCGCGTGTTCAAGGACGACTGGAAGAGCTTCGCCGATATCGGCGATCCCAACTTCCCCTATGCCGGCACCTCCTACCGTCTCACCGAGCATTTCCACTACTGGACCAAGAACAACCATGTGAACTCGGTCCTGCAGCCGGAACAGTTCGTCGAGATTTCCGAGGAACTGGCGAAGGAGAAGGGCATCGCGCTCGGCGGCTGGGTGCGGGTGTGGTCGAAGCGCGGCGAGCTCTACGCCAAGGCGGTCGTCACCAAGCGCATCAAGCCGATGACCATCGACGGCAAGACCGTGCACATCGTCGGCGTGCCGATCCACTGGGGCTTCGTCGGCTCGGCCCGCAAGGGCTTCCCGGCCAACACGCTCACCCCCTTCGTGGGCGACGCGAACATCGAGACCCCGGAGTTCAAGGCGTTCATGGTCAACATCGAGCCCTCCACCGGGCCGGTGGTGGCGTAGGGAGGCGGCATCATGTTTCCTGCGATCCCCAATCCCAACGTCGCCACCGACGCCGCCACGCCGCGCTTCGGCGAGAAGGACATTCTCCGCCGCAGCGCCTCCACGGTCACGCCGCCCGCTGAGCGGCTGACCGAGGTGGCCAAGCTGATCGATGTCTCCAAATGCATCGGCTGCAAGGCCTGCCAGGCCGCGTGCCTGGAATGGAACAACCTGACCGAGGAGATCGGCTTCAACCACGGGGTCTACACCAATCCCATGGACCTGACGCCGGACACCTTCACCCTGATGCGCTTCACCGAATGGGTGAATCCCGAGACCGAAAATCTGGAATGGCTCATCCGCAAGGATGGCTGCATGCATTGCGAAGATCCGGGCTGCCTCAAGGCCTGCCCGGCCCCCGGCGCCATCGTGCAATATTCCAACGGCATCGTGGACTTCCAGCACGACAACTGCATTGGCTGCGGCTACTGCATCAAGGGCTGCCCGTTCAACATCCCGCGCATCTCCAAGGTCGACCACACCGCCTATAAATGCACGCTCTGCTCCGATCGTGTCGCGGTCGGCCAGGGTCCGGCCTGCCAGAAGGCGTGCCCGACCCAGGCCATCGTCTTCGGCACCAAGGACGAGATGAAGGAGTGGGCGGATTTCCGCATCAAGGACCTGAAGTCGCGCGGCTTCGAGAATGCCGGCCTCTACGACCCGCCCGGCGTCGGCGGCACCCATGTGATGTATGTGCTGCACCACGCGGACACGCCGTCCATCTATGCCGGCTTGCCGGACAATCCGCGCATCTCGCCCATCGTCGACGCCTGGAAGGGCGTGACGAAATATGTCGGCCTCGCGGTAATGGGTTTCGCCGCCGCCGCCGGCTTCCTGCACTATGTCGTCGCCGGGCCGAACAAGGTCTCGGAGGAGGATGAGGAGAACGCCGAGCGGCTCGCCGACGGCACCCCGCCGCCGCCGACACCCGCCGGCCCGGTCGAGAGGAGGACGCCATGAGCGCCGGCAACCTCAAGACCCACGTGGCCGACGATGTGGAACCGGGCGACGCCGTGCGCCCGGGCCACCCGGTCGAGGTGTCGCGCTACACGGTCGGCGCGCGCATCAACCACTGGATCACCGCGCTGAGCCTGATCCTGCTGGCGCTGTCGGGCCTCGCCCTGTTCACGCCGAGCCTGTTCTTCCTCACCGGCCTGTTCGGCGGCGGGCAGTGGACGCGGGCGATCCATCCCTGGATCGGCGTGGTGCTGTTCTTCTCCTTCGCCGGGCTGTTCCTGCGCTTCTGGCGGGCCAACCTGCCGGCGCGCGAGGACGGCACCTGGCTCGCCCGCATCAGCGATGTGCTGCGCGGGCGGGAGGAACGTCTGCCGGAGATCGGCAAATACAATGCCGGCCAGAAATTCGTCTTCTGGGGCATGTCGGCGCTGATCGTCATCCTCATCGCCAGCGGCGTGGTGATGTGGGACCAGTATTTCTACCCCTACACCAGCATCGAGCAGAAGCGCGTCGCCATCCTCGTCCACTCCATCGCGGCGGTGGCGATCATCTGCGTGTGGATCATCCACGTCTATGCCGCCATCTGGGTCAAGGGCACCATCGGCGCCATGACGCGGGGCAAGGTGACCGGCGGCTGGGCGTGGCGCCACCACCGCAAATGGCTGCGCGAGCTGGTCGGCACCCGGCCGGGCAAGCGCCCGCCGACACCGGCGGAATAGGCGCCGCCCGCTTTCGTCTCCGTCCCGGACGCCTGCCTGTCCGGGGCGGAGCCCTTCCGTTCCACGTGGCCCGTGCGGTTCGTGAGGTGAGCATGTCGCAGAACCTTCAGCCCGATCCCAGCGCGATCGGCACCGTCTCCACCCCGCCCTTCGCGGTGCTGCCCGATCCCGCACACCTGTTCGGCGTGCGGGCAAAGCGGTTGCGCACCTATGCGGCGGTGAGCCCGCTCAAGCCCTATCTGGATTTCGTCGCCGGCCTTGTCGAGGCGCAGCAGGCCATCGTGCCCGCCCTCCCCCCGGTGGAGCCGCCGGAGCCGGAACATCTGGAGCGTGCTCGCGCCTTCGAGATGCCGGCGTTGGACCGCGCCACCACCCTGCTCGACGACACGCTGGAAGCGACGCTCGACCAACTCTTCGACGCTGCCGCCCGTGTGGCGATGCCCGAGGAAGCCGCCGCCGCTCTCACCCGCGTGCGCCGCGCCAATGGCGCCGAACGCGCGCAGATGGTGCGCGACGTGCTGGCGCATGACCTCCCCGTGGAACGCCTCGCCGAGCATGTCTATGTCGCGGGCGCCCTGCAGGTGCATTTCGCCCGCCTCGCCGCGACGCTCGACGCGAAAAAGCTGGTGCCGGTGGGCGATGGCGTCTGCCCCGCCTGCGGCGGCCCGCCTGTCGCCTCGCTCATCGTCGAATGGCCGAATGCGCATGGCAACCGCTTCTGCGCCTGCTCGCTCTGCTCCACTCTGTGGAACTATGTCCGCATCCGTTGCTGCGCCTGCGGCACCACCAAGGGCATCGGCTATCAGGAAATCGACGGCAGCCCCGGCACGGTGAAAGCCGAGACCTGCGACGAGTGCCGCACCTATGTAAAGGTGATGTACCAGAACAAGGATGTCACCATCGAGCCGGTCGCCGACGATATCGGCACGCTGGGCCTCGATCTGATGATGCGGCAGGGGCCTTATCGCCGCGCCGCCTTCAACCCGTTCCTGCTCGGCTATTGAGGGCGCGGCGATGGATGCGCCCTCCCTCACCGCCGCCCCGTCCCCGCGCGACCTGCCCTCGGTCGACCGCGTGCTCGCCACTCCCGCTGGCCAGAGCGCGATGGACACGTTCGGCCGCGCCCCTGCCACCTCGGCCATCCGCGCCGCGCTGCTTGAGGTGCGCGCCTGCCTTCTGGCGGGCAAGCTCGCCGCCCTGCCCACGGCCGATCACGTGGCGCTGGCCGCAACGGAAGCATTGGAGCGGGAGGCACGCACGCGCCTGCGCCCGGTGTTCAACCTCACCGGCACGGTGCTGCACACCAATCTCGGCCGTGCGCTCTTGGCGGAAGAGGCGGTGGAGGCGGCCGCGAGCGCCATGCGCGCCGCCGTGGCGCTGGAATATGACCTCGACACCGGCAAGCGTGGCGAGCGCGACGACCATGTGCGCGAATTGCTGATCGAATTGACCGGCGCGGAAGACGCCACCGTCGTCAACAACAACGCCGCCGCCGTGCTGCTGGTGCTGAACACGCTCGGCCTCGGCCGCGAGGCCATCGTCTCGCGCGGCGAACTAATCGAGATCGGCGGCGCCTTCCGCATGCCCGACATCATGGCCCGCGCCGGGGTGAAGCTGGTCGAGGTCGGCACCACCAACCGCACCCATCCCCGGGACTATGCCGGCGCGCTCAACGAGGCCACCGGGCTGGTGCTGAAGGTCCACACCTCGAACTACCGCATCGAAGGCTTCACCAAGGAGGTGGCGGCGCGCGAACTGGCGGAGATCGCCCGCGCCAAGGGCGTGCCGCTGGTCAATGATCTCGGCTCCGGCACACTGTTCGATCTCGCCCGGATCGGCCTCGCCCACGAGCCGACGGTGCGGGAAGCCGTAGTGGAAGGGGCAGATATCGTCACCTTCTCCGGCGACAAGCTGCTCGGCGGGCCGCAGACCGGCTTCATCGTCGGCCGTGCCGACCTCATCGCCGCCATCAACAGGAACCCGATGAAGCGGGCGCTGCGGGTCGACAAGATCCGCCTCGCCGCACTGGAAGCAACGCTGAAACTCTACCGCGACCCGGAACGGCTGGCCGCGCGCCTGCCGACATTGCGGCTCCTGGCGCGCCGGCGGGCGGAGATCGCCGCCCAGGCCCATGCGCTTGCCGAGCCTGTCGCCGCCGCTCTGGGCGATGCGTTCGACATCGAGATCGTCGATTGTTCCAGCCAGATCGGCTCCGGCGCGCTGCCGCTGGAAACCCTGCCCAGCGCCGGCTTCGCCATCCGCCCGGCGGCGGAAGCCTCCGGCGGGCGGCTCAACGCGCTGGCGCGCGCGCTGCGGGACCTGCCGGTGCCGATCATCGGCCGCATCAGCGAAGGCGCGCTGATCCTCGACCTGCGCTGCCTGGAAGACGAGGCCGGCTTCCTCGCCAGCCTCGCCGACATAAGGGTGCCGGCATGATCATCGGCACCGCCGGCCATATCGACCATGGCAAGACCGCGCTGGTCGGCGCGCTCACCGGTGTCGATACCGACCGCCTGAAGGAGGAGAAGGCGCGCGGCATCTCCATCGATCTCGGCTTCGCCTATTTGCGGACCGAGGCCGGCACGCTCGGCTTCATCGACGTGCCCGGCCATGAGAAGTTCATCCACACCATGCTGGCGGGAGCGAGCGGCATCGACTTCGCGCTGCTCATCGTGGCCTGCGATGACGGGGTAATGCCGCAGACACGCGAGCATCTCGCGCTCATCGACCTCCTCGGCATCAATCGGGGGCTGGTCGCCCTCACCAAGGCCGACCTTGCGGACGCCGCGCGCCGCGACGAGGTGGCGGGAGAGATCGCGGCGCTGCTGGAGGGCACGTCTCTGGCCGGTGCCGCCATAGTGCCGGTGTCCGCCCACACCGGCGAAGGGGTGGCGGCGCTGCGCGAGGCGCTGATCGCCGCCGGCTGCCGGTCCGAGGCCCGGCCGGCGGAGGGGCGTTTCCGCCTCGCGGTGGACCGCAGCTTCACCCTCGCCGGTGCCGGCACCATCGTCACCGGCACCGTGCTCTCCGGCCGTGTCCGCGTGGGCGATCCGCTGGTCGTCAGCCCGTCCGGCCTGCCGGCCCGGCTGCGCTCGCTGCATGCGCAGAACCGCAAGGCGGAGGAAGGCCGCGCCGGCGAGCGCTGTGCGCTCAACCTCGCCGGCGAGTCGATCCGCGCCGAGGCGATCCGGCGCGGCGATCTCGTGCTCGACCCGACGCTGCACGCCCCCACCGAGCGCCTCGACGCCACGCTTACCGTGCTGGCGAGCGAGCCGAAGCCGCTCGGTGCGTGGTTCCCGGTGCGCTTCCACCATGGCGCCAGCGAAATCGGGGCGCGGCTGGTGCCGCTCTCCGCCGACACAATCGCCCCCGGTACGACCGGCCTCGTGCAGATCGTGCTGGAACGGCCGATCGCCGCCGCCGTCGGCGACCGTTACGTCATTCGCGACACCTCGGCGCAGCGCAGCATCGGCGGCGGCCGCCTCATCGACCTGCGCGCCCCAGCCCGCAAGCGGCGCGCGCCGGAGCGCCTCGCCCAGCTCGCCGCGCTGCGCGAGACCGACCCGGACGCGGCGGTGTCCGGGCTGCTCGAGGTCGCGCCGTTCCATCTCGACCTCGCCGCCTTCGCCCGCGACCGGGCGCTGGGGGCGGAGGCGGCGGAGGCGATCGCCGCACGGCTGGGGCTGGAAGTCCTCCATGAGAGCGAGACGCGCATCGCCCTCTCCCCCGCGCGCTGGGAGCTCTATACGCAGGCGCTGCTCGGCGAAATCGGCGCCTTCCACGACGCCAATCCCGACCTCGCCGGCATGGGCGCGGAAAAGCTGCGCCTCGCGTTGGACCCGCGGCTGCCCAAGCCGGTGTTCACCGAGGCGCTGCGCCGGCTCGGTGACAGCGGCGCGCTGGTGCGCGAAGGGGCCTGGGTGCGGCTTCCCGGCCATGAAGTGCGCCTCACCCCCCGGGACGAAGCGCTGTGGGAGCGGATCGCCCCCTCCCTCGCCGACGACGCCCGCTTCCGCCCGCCCCGCGTGCGCGACCTCGCCGCGCAGACCGGCGAGGCAGAGACGGATATGCGCCGGCTGATGAAATTGCTCGCCCGCATGGGCAAGGTGGACGAGGTGGCGCACGACCATTTCTTCCTTCGCGCCACCGTGGCGGAGATGGTGGCGCTCGCCCACGCTCTCGCCGAGACCGCGCAGGGGCGGGAATTCACCGCCAGCGCCTTCCGCGACCGGATCGAGCAAGGCGGCCACGCCGTCGGCCGCAAGGTGGCGATCCAGATCCTGGAATTTCTCGACCGTCATGGCGTCACCCTGCGGCGCGGCGATCTGCGGCGCATCAACCGCCACCGGCTGGACCTGTTCGGTGCGATCGACCACACTGATACGCCCGCCCCCGCCCGGGGCGCGGACATGCCTTCTGGAAGAGCGTTACCTCCGGTGAGGTATCCGGACTTCAAATCCGGAAGGGGCCGCGAGCCGGTCCCTGGTGGGTTCGACTCCCACTCTCTTCCGCCATCCTCCCCGCCCGGCCACAATCCGCAGCGTTAACCCGCGCTGCGCCAGCCGGCTTTTGCGCATCCGCCCGCTCACGTGCCGGATCGTGCAGGCGCGCAAGATTCCCCCGCGCGCTCCCCGCACAGTCCGGGCAACACAGGAGGCCCGCCCCTTGCCCTCGATCCCGTGAGGAGAGCGACAATGGAAGACCTGTCCCGGCGCACCCTGCTCGCGCTCAGCGCCCTTGGCGGCGTCGCCGTCGCCAGCGGCGCGGCGCAGGCCGCGAGCTTCGGCAATCCCGACCAGCCGCCGGAAGGCGCGATCAACTCGACCCCCGGCGCCCTGTCCAATCCCGGCCCGCAGAATCCGGCGCTGGAGGCGCAGATCCCCTCCTTCCAGAACCCGCCCGCCACCGATGTCGGCAACATGCCGATGCTGTGGTCGTCGTTCAACATTATGCCCAAGCGCGTGCAGGCCGGCGGCTGGGCGCGTCAGATCACCGCCACGGAGTTCCCGGCCGCCAAGGAAGGCTCCGGCGTGAACATGCGCCTCGGGCCGGGCGGCATTCGCGAAATGCACTGGCACCTCGCCGGCGAATGGGCGCTGATGACCAATGGCCGCTGCCGCATCACCGTGCTGGACAAGGACGGCCACCCCTATGTGCGCGATGTCGGCGCCGGCGACCTGTGGTTCTTCCCCGCCGGCTATCCACATTCGCTGCAGGGTCTCGGGCCGGAGGGCTGCGAGTTCATCATCGTCTTCGACGACGCCTTCCAGTCCGAATACAACACGCTGCTGCTCACCGACTGGTTCGCCCACACCCCGCCGAAGATTCTCGCGCAGAATTTCGGCGTGCCGGCGGACACGTTCAAGAACATCCCGCTGCAGGATCTGTGGATCTTCCAGGGCGAGGAGCCGCCTCCGCTGGCGGTGGACCAGGCGGCCGTCGCCTCCGGCGGGGCACCGGCCGAGCCCTTCACCTTCTCGCTCACCGGCACGCCGCCGGTGAAGAAGAACGAGGCGGGCGAGGTCCACCTCGCCGACAGCCGCAGCTTCAAGGCCTCGACCACTATCGCCGCCGCCATTGAGACGATCCGCCCCGGCGGCCTGCGGCGGCTGCACTGGCACCCCAATGCCGATGAATGGCAATACTGGATCAAGGGCCGGGGCCGCATGACCGTTTTCAACACCGGCCCGCGCGCCCAGACCATCGACTTCCAGGCCGGCGACCTTGGCGTGGTGCCCAAGAGCCAGGGCCATTACATCGAGAACACCGGCGATGAGGATGTGCAGGTGCTCGCCGTGTTCCGCACGGCGGAATATCAGGAGGTCGACCTCGCGGATTGGCTCACCCATGCCCCGCCGGAACTCGTCGCCGCGCATCTCAACATCGACCCTGCGGTGATTGCGCGCTTCCCGCGCGGGCAGGTCGGCCTGCAGCCGCGGTGAAGCCGGGCGCCTGCCATGGCGAGGGGTGAGCGGACCTTTCGTCCGTTCGCCCCGCCGGGGCTCACCCCATCGCCGGCGTCGGCGTGCCGGAAAGCTCGGCTTCCTCCGCCTCCAGCGCCGCGCGCTGGCGCCGTGCCGCCGCCGCATCCGCCCGCCGCTTGTAAATCTCGAAGGCGATGGCGCCGACCACCGTCACCGCGACGATCACCACGGCCAGCGCCGAGATGGCGGGCGTCGAGCCCTGCCGCACCCGCCCGGCGAGCACGGTGGTCAGCGTCTTGTCGGAGAGGATGGCGAAGGTCGTGGTGTTGTAGTTCTCGAAGGAGGAGAGGAAGGCCAGCACCGCCGCCGAGGCCAGCGCCGGCTTGAGGAAGGGCAGCAATATGTGGCGGAACACCTGCGGGTAGCTCGCGCCGAGATCGAGCGCCGCCTCTTCCTGCGAGCGGTCGAAGCGCTGCAGCCGGGCGAGGATGATCAGCATGCAATAGGCGGAAATGAAGCTCGCCTGCCCCAGCACGGTCAGCACCACGCCGTCATAAAGGAAGCGCGTGCCGGTCTGCCCGGTGAACTGGCGCCAGAACACCACGGTGGAGATGCCGATGATGATGCCCGGCGTCAGTACCGGCGAGACCACGACGAGATAATAGAGCGAGCGCACGCGCGGCTGGATCTGCGTCATGATGATGGCGCCCGCGAGCCCGATGGGCACGGAGATGCACACCACCAGCACACCGATCCACAAGCTCATCTTCAGGCCCGTCATCATGTCCTGGTCGGCGAACAGCGCCGCGAACCAGTCCAGTGTCAGCCCGTCGATCGGCCACACCTGCGGGTATTGCGGGGTGTTGAAGGCGGAGACGCCCATCACCGCCAGCGGGCCGAGCAGGTAGAGGAAGAACACCACCGTATAGAGCGCGAACATCACCCGCTGGAACGGACCCGGAATCATCGCGTGTACTCCATCATCGCGTGATTTCTCCAAGGCTGAGCCGGAACGCCTTGAGCACCACCAGCACGAACAGAATGCAGCTCACCAGCAGGATGAAGGCATAGGCCGCCCCCTGCGGCCAGTTGAAGGCCTGGTAGAAGCGATCATAGACGATGGGGGTGAACCACAGCGTGCGCGGCCCGCCCAGCACCAGCGGGGCTGCCAGCGCGCCGGCCGTGAGCATGAACACCAGCGTGCAGCCGGAGGCGATGCCCGGCTTGGCATGCGGCAGCACGATGAAGGTGTGTATGTGCCACCACGGCGCCCCGAGGTCCCGTGCCGCCTCCACCTGGTTGCGGTCGAGGCTCTCAATGGCGTTGTAGAGCGGGAAGATCATCATCAGGAGATAGGCGTAGGACAGGCCCATATAGAGCCCGACATCGGCGCCGAGGAAATCGATCGGCTCACTGGTGAGCCCGCTGCCCATTAGCAGCTGGTTGATGATGCCGCCGGAGGAGAGCAGCACCCGGAAGGCGAAGGCGCGCAGGATCTCGTTCACCCAATAGGGCAGGATCAGCAGCAGCAGCAGCACCCGGAGCCGCGCCGCGCTCGCCGACTGCGCCATGTGGAAGGCCAAGGGGTAGCAGATGGCGAAATTGATCAGCGTGATGAGGATGCTCACCCCGATGGTGAGGAAGAAGGCCTTGATGTGCAGCCAGTTCCATTCCGCCGTGGAGGTGGTGGAGCCAAACAGGAAGTAGCGGTAATTCTCCAGCGTGTAGAGGTCTTTCGGCCCGCCCATCTGCGCTGGCGGCAGCTTCGGGCGGAACGACATGTCCACCATGGCAAGCTGCGGCAGCAGGATGATGAAGAAGGCCCAGAACCCGACCGCCAGCACCAGATAGAGCCCTACGGCAAGACCGTTGCGCTGGAAGAAGCCCGGTCCGGTGGCGATGCCCTGGCGCCGCTCATAGGCGCTCAGCGCGAAGAACAGCACAACGACCGCCAGCGGCAGGCCGAAGATGAAGGCGAGGCTGCCATTCATCGTCAGTGCCCTTCCGGCAGGGCCAGCAGCAGCCCATCCTCGGGGGTGAAGCCGAGATGCAGCTCCTCGCCCGTCGCAGGCAGCGCCACGCCGCCGCCGACGCTCGCCGTCACCTTCTGCCCGGTCTTCACCCGCAGGGTGATGTGGGAGACGCTGCCTTCATAGGCGACATCCAGCGTTTCGCCGGCAAAGCCGCTGGTGCCGCCATTGGCGCGCAGCCGCAGGACCTCCGGCCGCACGAACAGCAGAGCTTCCTGCCCCACGCCGAGCGCCACCGGGTTGCGCCCCTTGAGCGCGCCGAGCGGCGTGTCGAGCGTGGCGAAGCCGTCCTCCACCGCGCTCACGCGCCCGCGAATGCGGTTGTTCTCGCCGACGAAGGAGGCGACGAAGGGTGTGCGCGGCTCGGCATAGACGGCGCGCCCGTCGCCCACCTGCTCGATCACGCCGGCATTCATGACCGCGATGCGGTCCGACATGGTCAGCGCCTCGCCCTGGTCATGGGTGATGTAGATGAAGGTGATGCCGACCCGTTTCTGGATGGCGCGCAGCTCTGCCCGCATGTGCTGGCGCAGCTTGAGGTCGAGCGCGGAGAGCGGCTCGTCCAGCAGCAGCACGGAGGGCTCGACGGCGAGCGCGCGGGCAATGGCGACGCGCTGCTTCTGGCCGCCGGAAAGCTCCGACACCTTCTTGTGGCCGTGCTCGGAAAGCGCGACCTGCACCAGCAGGTTCTTCACCTTCTCGTCACGCTCGTGCCGCGGCACGCCGCGCACCCGGAGGCCGTAGCCGATATTCTCCGCCACCGTCATCATCGGGAACAGAGCGAGGTTCTGGAAGATCAGCGCGGTCGGCCGCTTGTTGGGACCGATGCCCTTCATATCCTGGCCACCGATCTTCACTTGTCCCCGCGTGGGCTCGATGAAGCCGGAAATGGTGCGCAGCAGCGTGGTCTTGCCGCAGCCGGACGGGCCGAGGAAGGAGAAGAACTCGCCCGGCTCGATGGTGAGGTTCGCGTCCCGGACGGCGACGAAATCGCCGAAGGTGACATTGACGCCCTCAAGCTCGACGGCAGCGGCCATGCGGATTTCCTGTACTCGGGGAAGATGCGGGCCAAGGCGCGGCCCGGACGCCCTCACGGCCGGGCGCGTCCAGCCGCGAGGGGTGTGTCAGTGGGTAGGGCTCACGCCGCCTTGAACTTCTCGGCGTACTGGGTGCGCAGTTCGGCGTACCAGGACGGCTCCGGCGGGCGGCTCCACAGGTTCTCCAGCGCGTTGCCGGGATAGGCCTCGGCGAAGTTCTTCTTGGCGACCTCGGAGAGGAACTTGTCGGCGCCCTTCACGACAGGGTTGTAGCCCGAACCGTCGGCGACGGCGGCGGAGGCTTCCGGCGTGTGGATGTAGTTCAGGAACTCATAGGCCTGGGCGATGTTCTTGGCGCCCTTGGTCAGCGACCAGCCGTCCACCCAGGTGATGGCACCTTCCTGCGGCGCCATATAGGTGACCGGCTTGCCCTGCTTCTTCAGCGACAGCGGCGGGCCGTCCCAGGTCTGGCCGATGACGCAGCCGTTTTCCATGAAGCCCGACTTGGTGTTGTCGGCCGAATCCCAGAACTGCTTGACCTGCGCCTTGTTCTCGATGGCGAAGGCGAGGATGGGATCGTAGATCTTCTTCATCGTCGCCTCGTCCTTGAAGGCGTCGAGCATGCGGTTCGACGGCAGCTTGCCGGTCTTGTCCCACCACAGGCCGATGCCGAGCAGCAGCGAGTGCGGGCGGCCCTGCATCTTGCCCTTGAATTCCGGGCTCCACAGCGTGCCGTAGCTCAGCTTGTCATAGGTCAGGGTGGCGAGGTCGGTGCGCCAGGAAATCGCTTCCGAGCCCCAGCAATGCGGCACATGGTAGAGCTTGCCGTCCCAGGTCCACACGCTGGTCGAGGCTTCCAGCATGGAGGGCAGCAGGTTGTCGAGGGAGAGCTTGGAGGTGTCGTAGGGCGCCAGCACGCCCAGCTCCTTGAACTGCGGGGCGCGGTCGCGCGTGGGCGCGCAGAGGTCGAAGCCTTCGCCGTCGGTGGCCTGCAGCTTGTTGATCTGCTCCTCGTTCTGCGAGAACGGGGTGGTCTTCACCTTGATGCCGGTCTTCTTCTCGAAATTCGGGATCACCGGCGCCGGCAGTTCGTCGTCCCAGTTGAGCAGGCTCAGCTCGCCGGAGGAGGAGAAGGCGTCGCGCACCAGATAGGGCCCGGCGGCGGCCATGGTGCCGGCGGCGAGCGCGCCCTTGAACAGCACGCGGCGGGTGAAGCTGCGGGCGGCGAGCAGCGTCTCGATGGACGAATTGGTCGGCTCTGTCTTCTTCGTCACGGCGTTCCCCTCGGGATGGCGATGGACCGGGGGATCGGGAGCAGGAACTATGCCAGAGCCGCGCGCTCGTTGCCGCGTTGCACAAATCCGACCGCGCCCTTGTCGATTCCCGACGCACCTGCGCCCCTGCCGCGCTTTTCAGCAGGCGATAATACCTCCCTGCACGCAAAACGGGCGCCGCCCGCCCTCTCACCCCAGCGCGGCGAGAAGGTCCCCGGCGAGCGCATGCACATCGTCGCGGTGGCCGGTGCGGCCGGAGGGCGCATCCGTGGTGGAGGTCATGACAAGCGAGACGCCGCGTTCGGGCACCACATAGAGCATCTGTCCGCCATAGCCCCAGCCATAATGCGCGCGCGCCCCGTCGATCTCGCGCGTGAACCAGCCATAGCCATAGGCATCGCCGGTGAAGCGCGAGGCCGTGCGCGCCTGCCAGCACTGGGCGATCCAGTCCTCCGGGATCACCTGTTCGCCGGCCCGGTTGCGCCCGCCGTTGCGGCAGCACTCGGCGAAGGCGAGCAGCGCCGTCGGGCGCATCGCCATCTGGTTGCCGCCGAAATACACCCCTTGAGGGTCGCGCTCCCAATCGGCGATGGCGAAGCCCTCGATGGGGCCGAGCCAGTCGCGCGCGAGGGCCAGCGTCGAGCGCCCGCTGGCCCGCGTCAAAAGCGCCGAGACGAGGTGCGAGGAGCCCGTGGAATAGAGCATCTGCCCGCCCGGCTCATCGACAAAAGGCCGCGCCAGCGCTGCGCGCACCCAGTTGGGGCTGGCGATCCACGCGCCGTAATAGGCGCCGGAGGTGCGCTCCAGCCCCGCCTGCATGGAGAGCAAATTGCCGAGCGTGATCTCATTAAGGCGCGGGTCGGGGTCGGCGGGCAGATCGGCCTTCAGCAGCAGGACGATCTTCTGCTCCGGCCCTTCCAGCACGCCTTTATCGATGGCGATGCCGGCCAAGATAGTGAGAATGCTTTTCGAGGCCGATTTGATGTTGGTCGGCCGGTCCACCCGCCCGCCGCTGTAACCACGCGCGGCGAGCGTTTCGCCGGCCTTGGCGACAAGCACCGTGCGCAGCGGTTCGAGATCGCCAGCGCGGTCGAGCACAGCGCTCAGCGCGGGCGGCGTGGTGTCAGGCGCGGGCGCACCTTGGGCGAGGCCAAGGCGCGGGGCGAGCAGAAGCAGCGGAGCGGCAAGCAGGGAACGACGGTGCATGCCTGAGAAGATAGGGCGGGCGAAGCGTAAGGGTGGTCACGATGGGGGGAGGTCAGGCGCCACAAGCAAACACTTGCGATTCCAATGAGAATACCACCACAATTATCGCATGTGACATAAACGCGATTCGAGCCATGCCAAAGCTTCGCAAAATTAGCATTCAGAATTTCCGATCTGTTCGAAAGCTCGAGATTTCAGCAAAAGACATGACTATTCTAGTCGGAGATAATGATTCTGGCAAATCAAATATACTCCGAGCCCTTAATTTGTTTTTTAATAACGAAACAAATCCAGGACAACGATTAGATTTTGATCACGACTTTAATAAATTTGTTAAAGGCAATAAGAGAGCTCGTGAAATTAAAGTAGAAATTATATTGGAAATACCTGATTCTTATAAGAATACAAACGGTGAATTGATACGATGGACAAAGGTTTGGAGAGAATCCGGATTGACGGATGCTCGTGATTATATCGGAATGCGTAAGAAAAAATCATCGAGAGGTAAAGAATTCTACGAAGATGTTATCATTCCTCCTAAATCAAATTTGCATTCATTATTGAATCGCATAGAGTTTGAGTACGTTCCTGCTATACGTAGCGCAGAATTTTTTAGACAGCTACGCGGCCGCATATACGGAGTAATTTCACAAGTCGCCGAAGAAGGATTTCGAGCGAAAAGCACTGATTTTGAGACAGCTATTGCTGAAAATGTTGCCCCTCTTATAGCCGACGTGTTAGCAGAGCTTTCCGACAACACAAAACTACGACTACCGAACGATTTGAGTTCAATTTTCGAACGATTAGATTTCCTGAGCGGCGACGCCTCCATATCATTAGACAGTCGAGGGGACGGAATCAAAGGTCGTTACATTCCATTAATATTGAAGTTTATTGCTGACAAAAAACAGTCCTTGCAAGTGCGAGGAGGATCACCTTACACATTCATTTGGGCTTATGAAGAACCGGAAAACAACCTTGAGTTTCGGCGCGCTCAAGAACTCGCAGATCATTTTCGTCAGATATCCCAATCCGGACTTGCACAAATACTTTTGACAACTCATTCACCTGTATTTTTCAATATGCAGGACTCAAATCCAAGCCTGTGTTCAGCATCATATATACGCCGCCTATCGGATGGTGAAACAGACGCCGAGCATGAAATTGAGGGCTTAACGGCTCTTGATGAGCGCATGGGCGTAATGCCAATAATTTCAAAGCATATCCGGGGCGCGCAGGATGAAATCCGATCTCTAAAGAATAGCAAAAACGAAATCGAATTACTTCTATCTTCACAAAACAAGCCGACTCTTTTTCTAGAAGGAATTACAGATCACAAAATTATCAAGAGAATAATAGATATAAAATACCCAAACGCCATAAGCCTAATCAATATTGAACCGCCTCCTCCGTCTGGAGCTGGAGCTAACTATGTGGCTGATCGACTGATTGCGTGGGGACTTGTACAGCGCGGTCGCCCAATTGTCGATAGACTACCTGCATGTGGCATTGTCGATCGAGATATATCAGGAAAAATGGCCGCTGAATCAGTTATTTCAGCAAGAATAGACAATAAACTTGTTAAGATATTCAAGCTCAATACACCAAAACAGTTAATTGAATCCACAAAGATCGGCCTAAAAATCCCCGCATGCTTGGAGGAGTTCTATCCGTTGGCTTGGTGGCGACATGCTCGCGAACAGGGTTGGCTAGAGCCACGCCAGAGGAAAGATATAATCAAGGGCGATTTGCTCGATAGAATACTCAATGAAAATAAGACATTCTCGGACCTAATCAACGAAAATGAATGGAACATAGTCGCCGAAAATCACGTAAAATCTGATTGTAAAAACACGTGGGTTGAGTGGATCCTTAGTAAGGATTCTGATGATTTTATGTCGGGGATGTTTGATCTATCCCAAAATTTAGATCAGGCAATGGAGCACCTAATACCAGGAACGATATCCCGGGACAAAGCCCCTTCACCCACCCCCACCCAGCACCAAATCATCCCGGTGCACCATAGCGGTGCGGCCCTCGAAACCGGTGATGGTGGCGATTTCGTCCGATGAGCGGCCCTTGAGGCGTTCGGCGTGGTCGTGGTCATAGGCCACCAGCCCGCGCCCGACTTCCGCCCCGTCCGGCCCGCGCAGCACCACCGCGTCGCCGCGGGTAAACTCGCCCTCGATGCGCTTCACCCCCGCCGGCAGCAGCGAGGAGCCCCGGCGCAGCGCCGCCACGGCGCCGGCGTCGAGATGCAGCACGCCGCGCGGTTCCAGCGCGCCGGCGATCCAGCGCTTGCGCGAGGCCACCGGATTGGCCGGGGCGAGGAACCAGGTGCAGCGCGCCCCGGTCTCGATGGCGCGGATCGGGTTCTTCACCTTGCCGGAGGCGATGACCATATGCGCGCCCGCCGTGGTGGCGATCTTCCCGGCCTCGATCTTGGTCTTCATGCCGCCGCGCGACAGCTCCGTGCCGGCGCCGCCGGCCATGGCCTCGATCTCGGCAGTGATGCGCGGCACCACGGGGATGAGGCGGGCCTCCGGGTCCTCATTCGGCGGGGCGGTGTAGAGCCCGTCAATGTCGGACAGCAGAATGAGCAGGTCGGCGCTGGTCATGCCGGCGACGCGGGCGGCGAGCCGGTCATTGTCGCCATAGCGGATTTCCGAGGTCGCCACCGTGTCGTTCTCGTTGATGACGGGGACGACCTTCAGCTCCATGAGCTTGGCTATGGTCGAGCGGGCGTTGAGATAGCGCCGGCGCTCTTCCGTGTCGCCGAGCGTGATGAGGATCTGCCCGGCGGCGACGCCCTCATGCGCGAGGGCTTCCGACCAGGCGCGCGCCAGCGCGATCTGCCCCACGGCGGCGGCGGCCTGGCTTTCCTCCAGCTTCAGCGCCCGGCGCGGCAGGCCCAGCACATTGCGCCCCAGCGCGATGGCGCCGGACGAGACCACCAGCACCTCCCGCCCCTCGCGGTGCAGTTGCGCCACATCTTCCGCCAGCGCCGCCAGCCAGGCATGGCGCAAGGCGCCGCGCGCCTGATCGACCAGCAGCGCCGAACCGACCTTCACCACGATGCGGCGGAAGGCGGAAAGCTGCGGCACCGCCGGGGCGGCCTCCGGCAGCGAGACGGCGGTGTCGGCGGCGAGGTCGGCGGCGGTGTCGGCGTCGGTCGGCTGGTTCATGGGACGGGCTTCGGCTGGAACAGGGATCGGCGCGCTACATACGCCGTTTCCGCCGCCGGCGCGCGGGAATTGTGGCTTCACCTCTCCCCGTGGGGGGAGAGGTCGCCGTGCAGCGGCGGGTGAGGGGAAGGCCGCACAGGACCGGCGCGCCTAAGGCCGGCGCGCGGCCCCCTCACCGCAACTCTCTCCCCGAGGCGAGAGGGAGTGGCGTCACGGCCGCCAGGGCTCCGGCACCACCTTGTCGGCCTCTTCCGCGCGGCCCTCGTCGATGATGCCGAGCAGCGCGCGCAGCGCCTCGCGCACGCCCTCGCCGGTGGCGGCGGACAGCGCGAGCGGCTTCTTCTTCGCCGCGCGCTTCAGCCGCTCCATCTGCGCCTTCAGCGTCTCGGCGTCGAGCGAATCGATCTTGGTGAGGGCGACGATCTCCGGCTTGTCCTCCAGGCCGGCGCCATAGGCGTCGAGCTCGGCGCGCACGGTCTTGTAGGCCTTGCCGGCATGCTCGCTGGTGCCGTCGACGAGGTGCAGCAGCACGCGGCAGCGCTCGATATGGGCGAGAAAGCGGTCGCCGAGGCCGACGCCCTCATGCGCGCCCTCGATCAGGCCGGGAATGTCGGCGAGGACGAATTCGCGCCCGTCCACCTTCACGACACCAAGGCCGGGGTGGAGCGTGGTGAAGGGATAGTCCGCCACCTTGGGCTTGGCGGCGGTGGTGGCGGCGAGGAAAGTGGACTTGCCGGCATTGGGCAGGCCGACGAGGCCGGCATCGGCGATCAGCTTGAGGCGCAGGATGATCCAGCGCTCCTCGCCCTCCTGGCCGGGATTGGCGCGGCGCGGGGCCTGGTTGGTCGAGGTCTGGAAATGCGCGTTGCCGAAGCCGCCATTGCCGCCTTTCAGGAAGCGAATGCGCTGGCCGACCTCGGTCAGATCGGCCAGAACGGTCTCACCGTCCTCCTCAAGAACCTCGGTGCCCGCCGGCACTTTTAGCACAACATCGTCGCCTTTGGCCCCGGCGCGGTTCTTTCCCATGCCGTAGCCGCCTTTTTTGGCTTTAAAGTGCTGTTGGTAGCGATAGTCGATGAGCGTGTTGAGCCCATCGACACACTCGATCCAAACATCCCCCCCCCTCCCCCCATCGCCGCCGTCGGGGCCGCCGAACTCGATGAACTTCTCGCGCCGGAACGAGAGGCAGCCCGCGCCACCATCGCCGGCGCGGACATAGATCTTGGCCTGGTCAAGAAACTTCATCGGTACGGCTCAACGTTGCGGACGCCCACGGGGCGGGAGTCCTCCAAGACTAACAAAAGGCCGGCTCAATGCCGAACGGCATCGAGCTCGTGCAGCCGCGCCGGCTGGGTGGCGCCCCAGGCGCGCAGCGAGGTCCACAGCCGCCGCTCCAGCCGGAAGCGATCGACCGGCACCGAGGCGCCGATCGCCCGCACCCGCGCGAGGCCGACGCCGGTCCACTGAAAGCCGCACTTCTCCAGCACGCCGCGCGAGGCCGGATTGACGACCCGGGCGGAGGCGGTGAGCGCGGTCAGCCGGCGGTCGCCGAAGGCATGGTCGATCAGCGCCCGCACGGCCTCGGTGGCGATCCCGTGGTCCCAATAGGGTTCGCCGAGCCAGTAGCCGATTTCCGGCACGTCCTCGTCGCGGCGGTTGAAGCCACACATGCCGACCGGAATGGCCGGCCCGAAGGCCGGCTGCCCCGGAAGGCGCAGCGCCGCTTCGTTCTTCAGGAAGATGGCGAAGGTCGCCGCTTCCGGCCCACCCGGCAGATTGGCGACGAAGGAGGCCGCGTCCGCCATGCCATAGGGATGGGGGATATTCGCCGTCATCTCCGCCACCTTTCGGTTGTCGGCGAGCTCGGCAATCCACGTCATGTCCTCGATCCGGGGCACGCGCAGCAGGAGGCGGCCGGTTTCGAGGACGGCGGTACTGCTCTCGACGAGGGGTGACCCGAGGGTCGCTTCGACAATGGTCATCTGAGGGCTCCTGGGACCGGAACGACGAAGGGGAGGCGGTTTCCTCGCCTCCCCTGTCGGGTACCCCGGGTGTCCGTCACGGACGTTCGGGAAATCCTTCCGGTCGGGCGAGACCGGCGGGATTTCCAAGAACCCTCACCGGCTTTATTCGGCGGCCTCGGCGGCCGGAATGACGGATACGTAAGTGCGGGAATTAGCTTTGGCTCGGAACTCGACTCGGCCATCAATCAGCGCAAAGAGGGTATGGTCTTTGCCCATGCCGACATTGGTGCCGGGATGCCAGGTGGTGCCGCGCTGACGCACGATGATGTTGCCGGCCACGACCTTCTCGCTGCCGAACTTCTTCACGCCAAGACGGCGACCGGCCGAGTCGCGACCGTTGCGGGAGGAACCGCCTGCCTTCTTATGAGCCATGTTGCTCTCCTATTTCCTAGCTGGCGGTCTCAGGCGCCGGTAATCGAGGTCACGCGGACGACGGTGAAGTCCTGCCGGTGGCCGATCTTGCGACGCGAATTCTGACGGCGACGCTTCTTGAAGGCAATGACCTTCGCGCCGCGAGTGTGCTTGACAACCTCAAGGGTCACGGAAGCGCCGTCCACGAGGGGAGCGCCGACCTTCGGGCTGTCGCCGCCGAGCATGAGCACCGGCAGGGTCACGGAGGCGCCAGCCTCGGCTTCGATCTTGCCGACGGTGACGAGGGCATCGGGGGCGACGCGATACTGCTTGCCACCCGTCTTGATGACCGCGAACATGTTTTGTCCTTTCGTTCGATGCCGGCCTCCGGCGTTACCGCCTGGACCGGCTTCTTTCGGTCGGTTGAAGAAACGCAGGGGACACAGCATCCCACCACGCAGGCCGGCTCCTTACAAAGCGAGCCCTCTGCTGTCAAGGAAAAGCGCCGCCCGCCGGGTGGCGATAGAGCCTGCGTAGCCCTGCCGCCACAATGTCCGGGAACCCGCAGGCCAATGGCGCAACAAAGGCGGCGCGGCTATCGTGCGCGCCCCGCGCCTAGCCCGAGGATGCTCGCATGACCGATGCCGCCGCCCCTTCGCCACCCGCTCAGGCCCTCTCCGGCATCCGCGTGCTCGATCTGTCCCGCGTCCTCGCCGGCCCATGGGCCACGCAAGCCCTGGGTGACCTCGGCGCCGAGGTGATCAAGATCGAAAAGCCGGGCGAGGGCGACGACACCCGCGGCTGGGGGCCGCCCTGGCTGTCGGACGGCGAAGGCAACCCGACACGGGAAAGCGCCTATTTTCTCGCCGCCAACCGCAGCAAGCGCTCGGTGACCATCGACATGGCGCGGCCCGAAGGTCAGGCGCTGATCCACGCTCTGACACGCGAGAGCGACGTGGTGGTCGAGAACTTCAAGGTCGGCGGCCTGAAGCGCTACGGGCTCGACTATGACAGCCTCGCCGCGCTGAACCCGCGCCTCATCTACTGCTCCATCACCGGTTTCGGGCAGGACGGGCCGGAGGCGGGACGGGCCGGCTACGACTTCATGATCCAGGGCATGTCCGGCCTCATGTCGGTGACCGGCAGCCCGGAAACCGAGCCGCAAAAGGTCGGCGTCGCCCTGGTCGACATCCTCACCGGCCTGAACGCAACCATCGCCATCCTCGCCGCGCTGGAGCAGCGCCATCGCACCGGGCGCGGGCAGAGGATTGACATCGCGTTGTTCGATGTCGCGGTGGCGAGCCTCGCCAACCAGGCGCTGAACTTCCTTGTCGGCGGCAGCGCGCCGCGCCGGCTGGGCAATGCCCACCCGAACATCGTGCCCTATCAGGCGTTCGAGACGGCCGATGGCCACCTCATCCTCGCCGTCGGCAACGACGCACAGTTCGCCCGCTTCTGCCGCCTCGCCGACCTCGCTTCATTGGCGGAAGATGCACGCTATGCCACCAATCGCGAGCGTGTGGCGCATCGCGAGACGCTCGTGCCGCTAATCGCGGCGGCGCTGAAGCGGCAGACCACGGCCGAATGGCTCGCCATGCTGGACACCGCCGGCATTCCCGCCGGACCGATCAACACCATCGCTCAGGCCTTCGCCGAACCGCAGGCGCTGGCGCGGGGGTTCGCGATGAACCTGCCCCATCCGCTCGGGGGCACCGCATCAGGGGTGCGCAGCCCGCTGCGGCTGGCGGACTCGCCGATGGACAGCGCCACCGCCCCGCCCTTGCTCGGCCAACACACCGACGAGGTGTTGGAAACACGGCTCGGACTGTCGGCGGCCGAGCGGCAGGCGCTGCGCGCCGCCGGAATCATCTGAAACCGGGCGCGGCTCTTCCGCGTGGGCCATCAATGGGGGTCGTGCCTATCATGGCGGGCTCTCCTACTGCGCCGCGCCAAGATGCGCCGGCACGGGATGAAGGTCACTACTGCGGCCCGCCTTGGCGACCTGGCCGGGAATGTCGTGGCCCAGCAGCGCCGGCAGGCTTCGCGCCAGCGCCAGCAGGCCGGCGAGGTCGACTTCCGTTGCCACGCCCATCTCGCCCAGCATATGGGCGAGGTCTTCGGTCGAGATATTGCCCGTCGCGCCAGGGGCGAAGGGACAGCCGCCGATGCCGCCAAGCGAGGCATCGAAACGGTCCGCGCCCGCCTCCAGCGCGGCGAGCACATTGGCGAGGCCCATGCCGCGGGTGTTGTGGAAATGCAGCGTCAGCGGCACACCGGGGAAGCGCGCGCGGAAGGCGGAGACCAGCGCGCCGACTTGGCGGGGATTTGCCATGCCCGTGGTGTCGGCCAGCGTCACCGAATGCAGGCCCGCCGCGAGCAGCGCTTCCGAGAGATCGAGCACCTTCTCAGCGGACTGCCGGCCCTCGAACGGGCAGCCGAAGGCGGTGGCGATGGAGCCGTTGAGCGTCGCCTTGGTGCCGGCCGCCGCCGCGACGATGGCGTGGAAGCCTTCCAGCGACTGCGCCGGCGTCATGCGCATATTGGCGAGGTTGTGCGTTTCGCTCACCGAAAGCACGAGGTTCAGTTCGTCCATCCCCGCCTCCAGCGCCGCCGCCGCACCACGCAGATTGGGCACCAGCGCGACATAGGTCACATCGGGCCTGCGGGTGATGGCGCGCGCGACCTCGGCCGCATCGGCAAGGTTCGGCACGGCCTTGGGCGAGACGAAGGATGTCACCTCGATCTTGGCGACGCCGGTCTGGGACAGCGCGTCGATCAGAGCCACCTTATCCTCGGTGGGCAGGAAGCGCGGTTCGATCTGCAACCCGTCGCGAGTCACCACTTCCTGAATGTGGACGCGCGGCGGAAAGCTCGAGCCGGTCATGCCGGCTCTCCCCCAGCAAGCTCCGCCGCCGCCACGGCCCCGCTCGCGACCAGCGCCTCGATCTCCGCCTCGCCATAACCCAGCGCCGCCAGCACCGGCACGGTGTGCTCGCCGAGTTGCGGCCCGAGCCAGTTCACTGCCCCCGGCGTGGCCGAGAGCTTCGGCACGATGCCGGGCATCTTCACCTTCAGCCCGTCCGGCAAGGTGGAAGGCAGGATCATGTCGCGGGCGAGATATTGCGGGTCGCTCACAATCTCGGCGACCGAATAGATGCGCCCGTTCGGCACTTCGGCGCGGTCCAGCGCGGCGGTCACCTCGTCGAGCGAGTGCCGGCTGGTCCAGGAAGCGATCGCGCCGTCGATCTCCTCGACATGGCGCACGCGCCCGTCATTGGAGGCGAGGCGCGGGTCGATGGCGAGATCGTCGCGGCCGATCGCGCCCATCAGCCGGCGGAAGATGCCATCGCCATTACCGGCGACGATGACATAGGTGCCCTCGGCGGTGGGATAGGAGTTCGAGGGGGCGATGCCCGGCAGCGCGCCGCCCGAGCGGGTGCGCACGAAATCGAACGCGTCGAATTCCGGGACCAGGCTCTCCATCATGTTGAAGACACTCTCGAACAGAGACACGTCCACGACCTGCCCCGTGCCGCGCCCCGACCTGATGTGGAGCAGTGCCATCAGCGCCCCCATCACCGCGTGCAGCGCGGCGAGCGAGTCGCCGATGCTGATGCCGGTGCGGGCCGGCGGGCGGTCGGGCTCACCGGTCGTGAAGCGCATGCCGCCCATCGCCTCGCCCACCGCGCCGAAACCGGGCCGCTCGCGATAGGGACCATCTTGGCCGAAGCCGGAGATGCGCACCATGACGAGGTTCGGGTTGATCGTTTTCAGCGCGTCCCAGCCGAGCCCCCAGCGCTCCAGTGTGCCCGGGCGGAAATTCTCGATCAGCACATCCCCCTCGCGCACGAGGCGGCGCACCACCTCCTGCCCCTCCGGCAGGCGCATATTGATGGCGACGGATTTCTTGTTGCGCGACTGCAGGTACCACCACAGCGAGGTGCCCTCATGCAGCTTGCGCCACTTGCGCAAGGGATCGCCCTCGCCCGGCGCCTCGACCTTGATCACCTCGGCGCCGAACTCGGCCATCAGCCGGGCGGCGAAGGGCGCGGCGATCAGATTGCCGAGCTCGATCACACGTATGCCGCTGAGCGGGCCTTCGGTGGAACCGGGTTGCGACGCTTCCATGGTAAGTGCTTCCTCACACACCGTTTTTTCGATCTAACGACCGAAAGGACCGATGCCGGGCGGCGCGTTGCCGCCCGGCACGGAGCGCTACGCCGCGTCGTAGAGCCGGCGCTCGAAAAGCGGGGTGCCGCGCAGGCCTCTGAGCGCCTTGGCGGCGGCGAGAACGGCCAGATCGACCAGAGGTTCCACAATGATAACAAGCATATAGGCCGCGCCGAAGGACACGATCGACGACGCGTTTTCCACCGTGAAACCGTGGCCGTGGAAGGCCCAGAACGCCACCCAGACCACGATTCCGGCCTGGTAGGTGGTGGAAAGCGCCAGCGCCTGCCGGTACTTAAGCTCCACATAGGGCGTGTTCGGGGCGACCAGTCGGGTGGACAGTGAGGCCAGCGCGAACAGTGGGACCAGCAGCGTGGTGACGTTCATGCCGTATTGCGGCAGGTCGAACGGCGCGAAGAAGATGCCCTGTATGGCCAGCCCCGCCGCCAGCCCGATCGCCGCGGGCGCCACGCCGAAGATGAGGAACAGCGTCGAGCCGAGGATGAGATGCACCTCGGAAACGCCCACCGGATGGTGCGGCAGCACTTCGAAGAAGCAGAAGACGAGCGCCGTGGTGGCGAGGCTGCGGATGGCGAGCGAGACGAGGCCGCGCTCGGCCACCGCCTCGGCGGCGAGCTTCAGCGTATAGGCGCCCGCGCCGGCCGCCGTTACATAGCTGAGCCAGATCTTTCCTTCGGCCACGAGGCCGGGTTCGATATGCATGATGTTCTCCTGTGCCGTCTCACCCGACGGCGCGCATGGGGTTCCTCCTCCTGGCCGGTCTCCTGACTCGCGGGTCACGGCATGCCTTCCGCCTTCCCGGACACGCCCGAAGGCGCGTTCCAGTGGCTCGATGGAAGGCCGCTCGCCGCTCACAGTCGCGGGGGCGGTCGGGGCTTCGGGCGCGGCACCTTGCGGCGCAACGCCCTTCCCCGTTCCCGTTTCATCCGCGAGGGTTCGCCTCGCGGACACCATGAGGAATCGATGGGTGCATCGACCCGCGCATAGAACAGCGCGCGCTCAGGGTGCGCAAGCCGCGACATTGGCGGAAGCTTCCGGCCGCGCGGCCCGTCGGCCTGGCCGGCGGGCGTCCGCCAAGCGCCCCTTGGTGGCATAGAGCGCTTCCACCTTGCGCGTGCCGACCGCGACGCGGGCGAGCGCGGCGGGGTCTTCCAGCACCAGCCCCCCTTCCCGGCCGAAGCTGATCAGCCCCTCTTCGCGCAGGCGGCTCATGCAGCGGCTCACCGTCTCCAGCGTCAGGCCGAGCCAGTCGGCAAGGTCGCCCCGTCCGAGATGCAGGGGAAAGCCGACTCCCGGCCCGCACACCACGCCGGCTTGCGCGAACTGCGATGAAAGGTCCAGCAGCGCCGCCGCCACGCGCTCGCCGGCGCTCTGCCGGCCGAGCCGCGTGACATGGCCCAGCGCCCGCACCGGCAGCAGTTCCTGGTTTTCCGCCCGCAGGCGGCGGCAGAACTCGGGCGGCACGTCCACCGGCTCCAGTTCCGTCGGCGCCAGCGTCACCGCCGTCCCCTCCAGCCGGGCGAGCACCGCCGCATCGAGGAGACGGCCGGGACCGAGAATGTCGAGAATCTGCCGCCGCTCGGCATCGAGCCGGCGCATCAGCGCCAGGCAGCCCTTGCCGACCCGGTAGAGCGGGGCCGCCTCCGCCGCCGGGGCCGGAAGGCGGACGGTGAGACCCGTCGCCCAGCAAAGCACGGGGCTGGGGGTAAGCGCGGGGCTGCGGTCAAAAAGGCCGGCAGGCAATGGCCGACGCGCCTCGAAGCCGAAAGACGCTGACTCTGCCGCGGGAAGGGGGCTGAGGGGCGACGCATCGATCGGCAATGGGCCGAGAGGCCGGGACTCGGCGGGAAGGGGGCTCATATACATGGAGGCAATCCGGCAAGGCGCCGGAAGCCCGTCAGGCGGGCCGTTCCGGCAGCGTTACAGCACTGGCAGGCGCCCGCCTGCCGCGAACAGGGCGGCATGGCCGGGCGCCGGCGGCCCGCGCGAGGAGAGGCGATAGAGCGGCGCCGGCGTCACGCGGCGGGCATCCGGCACGATCGCCTGCACCAGCCGCCGGTAGAAAGCGCGGACGAACCGATCCTCCGCCGGCCCCGGCAGGGCGGCGATGGCGTGGAGGCGGCAGGCCTCGCAGCTGGGGCGGTGCAGGGCGGTGAGCGGCGTGCCGTCCTCGCCCGTCCCGGTGAGGCAGAGATCGGGCACCGTGCCATCGGGCAGCGTGTACTGGGCGAGGTCGATCCCCGGCCCGGAAGGGCTCGCCACCGGCGGGCGGTGCAGGGCGAGCGCCAGCATCAGCGCCAGCGCGCACAGCAGCCGCAGCGCGATGCCGCCGCCGCGCGTGACCGAGGACCGCGCGGGCAGGCCGGCGATCAGGCGGTCAAGGCGGAAGGTCGGCTGTGCCATGGCGGCCCATGCGAGAGCAGGAAGGCGCGACGGCACAGGCCCGGCGCGCGGAGCGAAGTCTAGAGCACGCGCCGATCAGCTTGCATCGCAAGCTGATCGGACAACGCATCCTCTATCTTAGAGTTAGAGGGCGCTTTACCGATCAGATTGGTTCAATCTGATCGGATCGCACTCTAGCACCCGGCGATGGCGCCGACAGTGGACAAGACGTCCTATGGCCGGCGGTCAGCTCAGGCACAGCGCCTGCCACGCCGCCTCCGGCAGCAGCGCGCTGACTGTGGCGAGGATGAGAAGGCCGGTGCCGGCCAGCGCCCGCAGGCGCGGCGCCCGCGCGCCCTGGCGCAGGCTGGCGACACCGAAGGCGGTGGCGGTGACGGCTGGCAGCGTGCCCAGCCCGAAGCCGGCCATGACCAGCGCCCCGCCCCCGCCGCTGCCGGCGAGCATGGCATAGAACAGCGCGCCATAGACCATGCCGCAGGGCAGCAGCCCCCAGGCGAGCCCGGAGAGGAAGGGACGCGCCGCGCCAACCGCGCCAGCCCCCGGCGCTCCCCGGAGCCACCGGGCGAGCGGGCCGGCGAGCCTGTCCACCACCGTCAGCGGCGGGGCGAGGCCGAGCAGCGACAGGCCGATCCAGCCCAGCGCCACCGATGCCGCCCAGCGCAACACGAGATGGGCGGCGCCGTGGTCGAAGGCACCGTAGAAGGCCGAGCCGACCACGCCGAGAAACCCGCCGGCCGCGACATAGGCGGCGATGCGGCCGGCCTGCGCGACCAGCAGCACGCGGGCGCGGGCACCCGCACCGCGCGCCGGCTCGAAGGCGAGCAGCAGGCCGGAGGCGATGCCCCCGCACATGCCGGCACAGTGCAGGCTGGAAGCGAAGCCCAGCAGCAGGCCGCCGAGAAAGCTGAGATCGACCATCGCCGCCTCAGTGCGCTGCCGCCCCCGCCGTGACGGGTTCCGTGGCGAGTGCGCCGGCCGGCCGGGTTTCCGCGCCGATGGCTTCCCTTTTGGGAGAAACCGCCGCGAGGACAGGGGCGGCAACGGATGGGATGGAAACGGGCACCGGCACTGCGGCGGGCCCGTCCTCCGGTTCGCGGCTCGATTCCACCGCCAGCATCATCAGCGCGCAGATCAGCACCGGCACGGCGGCGAGCGCGACATAGAACGCCACCTGAATGCCGCCGAGGACGCAGCCGAGCACGAGAAGCAGCAGGGCATTGACGGCCGTCATCGGCAGATTGTCCGCCGCCAGCAGCCCGCCCAGCAGGTCCAGAAAGGCGCCGACACGCCGCTGCAGCGCCGCGACGACCGATAGTTCCGGCAGATCGAGCCGGCCCAGCGTGCGCTGCCACGCCAGCAGCAGCAGGCTGGCGCCGATCGTCACCAGCGCGGCGGGCGGCAGCAGCGCGAGGCCGAGCAGCGGACGCAGCACCGCCCCCAGAGGCGCGGCGGCGCGGGCGAGCCGTGCCGAGAGCGGCACCACATGCCGCGCCAGCGTCGGCCCCAGCGCGAAGGCCGCCAGCAGCGCCAGCAGCACCCCCGCCCCGGCCAGTGCCCCGACCGCGCCAGCGAGGAATCCACCCAGCGCGGCGGCGAGCGCCATGTTGAGCAGAAACGGCACGGCACGCGGCATCGGCGCCGGACGGAGCGGGGCGGCGTCACGCAAAGACGCAGGCGGAACGGGACGGGTCATGGAGCGGCCTCCGGGGGATCATCGTCGAGCAGGACACGGGCGGCGGCGCCGTCGAGATCGTCATACTGGCCGGCGCGCAGCGTCCAGAAGAACGCGGCAAGGCCCAGCGTGCCGAGCGCGAGGGCGATGGGGACGAGAAACAGCAGCACGTCCATCAGCCACCCTCCCCGGCGGGCGCGCCGGCCCGCAGCGCGTTGAGCGTGACGGTGAGGGAGGACGCCGCCATGGCGATGGCGGCACCAAGCGGCGTCACCAGCCCGAGCACCGCGACGGGGATCAGCGCCATGTTGTAGAGCGCGGCGAGGACCAGGTTCTGAACGATGAGGCGCCGGGCCCGTCGCGCCGCCCGCCAGGCCACCGGCAGCGCCGCGAGATCGCCCGCGGGCAGCACCAGATCGGCGGCGCTCTGGCTGGCGGGGGCGCCATGGGCGAAGCTGGCGGAGACGAAGGCGCCGGCCAGCGCCGGGGCGTCGTTCAGCCCGTCGCCGGCCATCAGCACGCGGCGTCCCTGTGCCCGCAACGCCTCCAGCCGCGCCAGCTTGTCGCCGGGGCGCAGATCGGCCTGCCAGTCGCCGATGCCGACCGCCTCGGCGAGGCGGGCGACCGGGCCGGGGCGGTCGCCGGAGAGCAGGGTGGTCGGCATGCCGGCGGCGGCGAAGGCCGCCACCACCCGCGCCGCCTGCGGGCGGGGGGCATCCTCGACGAGGAAGCGCGCCGGTGGATGGAAGGGGCGGTAAAGCCAGACCTCGCTCGTCACCGCGTCCGAAGGGGCGAGGTCGCAAAAGGCGGCACGGCCGAGACGAATCTCGCCACCGTCAAACGGCGCCCGCAGCCCCTCGCCGGCAATCTCCTCCACGCCGGCGAGCGGAATTGCCTGCGGATGGCACGCGTGCAGCGCCCGCGCCAGGGGATGCCGGCTTGCCGCCGCCAGCCCGGCGGCGAGGCGGATCGCCTCCGCGTCGTCCGGCCAGCTTGTGACGGTGGGCGCGCCTGATGTCAGCGTGCCGGTCTTGTCGAAGACGACATGGTCGATGCGGGCGAGCCGCTCCAGCGCATCCCCCGCGCGCAGCAGGATGCCGCGCTTCAGCAGGGCCCCGGTCGCCACCACCTGCACCGCCGGCACGGCAAGGCCGATGGCGCAGGGGCAGGCGATGATGAGCACGCTGACCGCGTGCAGCAGCGCGGTGGCGACGCCGGCATCGGTGAACAGCCACCAGCCGGCAAGCGTCGCCAGCGCGACGCCATGGATCACCGGCGTCCAGATGCGCGCCACGCGGTCGGCCAGCGCCACGGCCAGGCCGCGCGTGCGCTCCGCCCGCTCGACCAGCCGGACGATATCGGCGAGATGGCTGTCCGCGACAGCGGCGCTGGCGCGGATGCGCAGCGGCGCGGTGAGGGCGACGCTGCCGGCGAGCACCAGCGCGCCCGGCGCCACCGGCTGCGGCTGGCTCTCGCCGGTGACGATGCCGACATCGAGTTCGGTCGCCCCGTCCAGCACAATGCCGTCCACCGGCAGCCGCTCGCCGGGCCGCACCAGCACCACCATGCCGGGCCGGATCGCGGAGGCCGGCAGCACCTCGACCGTGCCGTCGTCCGCGCACACCGCAGCGCCCTCGGCTTTCAGCATCAGCAGCCGCTCCACCGCGCCACGGGAACGGGCGCGGACGTGGAAATCAAGGGTGCGGCCGAGGAGCAACACGAAGAGCAGCGCGGTGGCGCTGTCGAAATAGACATCGCGGCCCTGGCGGGCGAGCTCGATGAGGCTGATGAGGACGGTGAGTAGGAGGCTCAGCGCGATGGGAACATCGATATTGCCGTGCCCCGCCCGCAGCGCCCGCAGCGCCGAGCGGAAGAACGGGCGCCCGGCGACCGCCACGGCCGGCACGGTGACGAGGGCGGCGAGCCACTGGAACAGCGCCTGCGTGCCCGGCGCCATGTCCTGCACCTGCCCGGCCCAGACGGCGAGCGAGAGCATCATCACATTCGACGAGGCGAAGGCGGCGATGGCGAGAGCGCGCAGCCATTCGCGCCCCGTATCGGCGTCGAGCCGGGCGAGATGGGTGGGATCGAACGGCGCCACCTTGTACCCCAGCGCCTCTACCGCCCCCGCCAGAACATCCGCATGCCGCGCCTCGCCCTGCCATTCGACGCTGAGCCGTCGCAAGGCGAGGTTGAGCCGCGCGCCGGTCACATAGGGGTCCGCCCTTAGCCGGCTCTCGATCGTGCCGATACAGGCGGCGCAATGGGCGCCGTCGACCAGCAAATGCAGCCGCCGGCGCTCGCCTTCGCTCTCGACGAAGCCATGGACGGAGCGGGGGCCGGACGCCTCCTCAAGCGCGGCACCGGCTGCATAGGCGAGGCTCACGGCGCCACCTCCAGCGTCTCGATGCGCTCGGAGGTCGCGCCGGCCTGCGTCAGGGTGAGGCGGATCGCCCAGTCGCCGGCCAGCGGCAGGCGCAGCGGCGCCTCAAAGCGGCCGGGCGCGACCTTGTGCAAGGCGATGGGCAGGAGCTGGGGAAAGCGCGTGGCACGTTCGGCGGTGGCGACCAGCCGCTCCGGCGTCAGCGGCGCGCCATTCGCCGCGGCGATCTCCACGGCGAGGGTGCCGGCGAGGGCTTCGTTCGGCACGAAGGCGAGCCGCGCCGTCCAGTCCGGCGCATGCGCTGGCGCGTGCACGCCTGAGGCCGGTTTCGGATCGGTGACGAGACCGGAAAAGCTTCGATTGGCCAGCAGCACGAACCAGAGCTGCAGCCCCGCCAGCGCGATGAAGAACAGCACGAAGCCGGCCGGAATCCACAGATCCCGCCGCGGGCTCGGTGAGGTGTCGGGGCGGCTCACCGCTCCGGCCCCCAGAAATAGCTCGGCAGCCGGGCGAGTTCGGCGCCGCTATCGGCATCGCTCAGCACGATTGCGATGGCGTGGCGCCCGGAGGGCACGGCGGCGCGCGGCAGTTGCACCAGCAGGCGCTCGTCGAGGCTGCGGTCGGGGCCGATGGCGATATGCAACAAGGGCGCGGGGGCGCCGTCCTGCGTGCCGAGCCGCAGCTGCGCGCCCTCCAGCCCTTCGACCCGCAGCGTCACTTCCGCCAGCCCGGCGCGGCGATGGACGAGGCGCAGCGCGTAATCATTGCGCACGCTGCCATCCGAGAGCTGGACGAAGGGCGGGTTGCGCTGCGGCTCGGCATGGGCGCTCACCGGCGGCAGCGTCGCCATGCCATAGCCGGAAAAGCCGAGCGCCAGCAGCGCGGCGAGCCCGAAGGCCAGCGCCTTTGGCCGCAGCCAGTCCACGCGCAGGGCCGCGCGGGCGGCTAGCCCCGGGGCCGCCTCGCCATCGAAGCGGATCAGCCCTTCCGGCCGGTCGAGCTTCGCCATCACCTCGTTGCAGGCGTCGATGCACAGCCCGCAGCCGATGCAGCCCATTTGCAGGCCGCGCCTGATGTCGACCCCGGTGGGGCAGACGGTGACGCAGCGCGTGCAGTCGATGCAGTCGCCGCGCAGCCCGGCGACGGGCGCGGAAACGGCAGCGGAAGCGGAAAGGGCGGGTGCCGAAAAAGCGGTCGCCTCCCGCACCAGCGCCATCAGGCCGGGCGTCGCTTGTGCCGGCCCGGCGAGATCGGGGCGCAGCGGCGTGCGCCGGCGCCCGCGCGGCTCGCCTCGCCCGTGCTGATAGGTGACGACGAGGCTCTGCCGGTCGAGCAGCGCCGCCTGGAAGCGCGGCCAGGGGCACATGTGCAGGCACACGCGTTCGCGCGCATAGGCGGCGAGCAGCCAGGTGGTGCCGGTGAGCACCAGCACCGTAGCATAGGCGATGGCCGGCGCCTGCCCGGCCAGCAGCAGTCCCGGCAAGCTGGGCGCGTCGATGAAATAGGCGGTGAAGCCGATGCCGGTCGCAAGCGCGATCAGAATCCACGCCATCGTGCGCAGCCGCCGCTCCGCCGCCCCCTTGCCGACGAGGCGGACGATCAGCCGGTCGACGGCGAAGAACAGGTCCGACCACACGGTCTGCGGGCAGGCGAAGCCGCACCAGACCCGCCCGGCGAGGGTGGTGGCGAAGAACAGCGCCATGGCGCCGAACACCATCATCCCCACCGCGATCGGCAGGTCCTGCGGCCAGAACTCCAGGCCGAACACTAAAAGCCGCCGCCCCGGCAGATCGAACAGCACCGCCTGCCCCGGCAGGCCTTCGCCACGCTCCCAGCGCAGCCAGGGCGTGAGGAAGAAGAAGCCGAGCATCGCCACGGTGAGCGCGGTCTTGATGCGGCGGAAGCGGCCGTGCACGGCGTGGGGAATGTCCGGGCGGACAATGGCGCGTGCGGGGGCGAGCCCCTGTAGAGCGGTGGCCGGCATCAGCGTTCCCCTCCCCCCAGCGAATGGACATAGAGCGCCAGCATGCGCAGCGTTTCCGCGTCCAGCTTGCCGGCAAAGGCCGGCATCACGCCCATGCGTGGATTGGCGATCTGGTGGCGGATCGCCTCCTTGGTGCCGCCATAGAGCCAGATCGCGTCGTTGAGCCGGGGGGCGCCCATCTCGCGATTGCCCTCGCCCTTGAGCCCATGGCAGGCGGCGCAGTTCTGCTGGAACAGGGTGGCGCCTGGCAGCGCGGCGCGACGCGCCTCGGCACCGGAGTCGCTTAGCGCTAGCACGTAGTCAGCGATGGCGTCGATCTCGGCCGGCGTGAGCATCTCGCCAAAGGCCGGCATCATACTGTCGCGCGTTTCCTCATGGCCGGAGCGGATGCCGTAGCGCACGGTCTGGTGAATGTCGGGCAGCGTGCCGCCCCACAGCCAGTCATCGTCCACCAGCGCCGGAAACTGGCCGATCTGCCCGCCGGCACCGACGCCATGGCAGGGGGCGCAGTTCTCGTTGAAGGCGGCGCGCCCGCCGGCAATGGCGAAGCGGCGCAGATCGGCGTTCGCCTCCACCTGTTCCAGCGGCGTGTCGGTGAGCAGGCGCCGCCATTCCGCCTGCGCCGCGCGGCCCGCCGCCATTTCTTCCGCCAGCTGGCCGTGGCTGGTCCAGCCCAGCCGGCCCTTGAAGATGCCGGTCGTGGTGGCGAAGGAGGGGTACAGCCACATATAGAGCAGCGCGACGAGGCAGGAGCCGAGGAACACCGTCACCCACCACGTGGGAATGGGGGTGTTGAGTTCCTTGATCCCGTCCCACTCATGGCCGGTGGTGTGGTAGCCGGTGAGGGAATCGCGTTCAGGCGTGGCCATCTGTGTCCTCCCCGCCGGCGAAGGGAATGCGGGCGTGGCGGTCCATCGCGGCGCGGGCGCCGGGGCGGAACACCTGCCAGAGCAAAGCGAGGAACAGCGCGAAGGCGGCGACCAGCCAGTATTTCAGCGCGAAGACGATGAGGGCCTCGCTCATGGCTGGCCGCTCCCCGCCGCGCTGCCGGCGGGGAATTCCGCCAGCGTGCCGAGCACCTGCAGATAGGCGATCAGCGCGTCCATCTCGGTGATGCGGCCGGGCTGGCCGTCGAAATCGCCGAGCCGGGCCTTGGGGTAGCGGGCGAGCAGGCCTTCCGTCTCCTCCCCGCTCGCCTGGGCGCGGATATCGGCGGCGGCGCTGGCGATCATCTCCGGCGTGTAGGGCACGCCGACCGCGCGCAACGCCCGCATATGCGCGCCGAAGCCCTCCACATCGATGTCGCGGTCTTTCAGGAAGCCATAAGCCGGCATGATCGACACCGGCACCACGCTGCGCGGGTCCTCCATATGGGCGAGATGCCAGGCGTTGGAATATTTCGAGCCGACGCGCGCGAGGTCCGGCCCGGTGCGCTTGGAACCCCAGAGGAAGGGGTGATCGTACATGCTCTCGGCCGCGACCGAGTAATGGCCGTAGCGCTCCACCTCGTCGCGGAACGGGCGGATCTGCTGGCTGTGGCAGGTGTAGCAGCCCTCGCGGGTGTAGACATTGCGGCCGATCTGTTCGAGCGGCGAATAGGGCCGCATGCCGGGGACGGGCTGCACGGTCGTCTCCAGCTTGAACAGCGGCACGATCTCCACCAGCCCGCCGATCAGCACGACGAGCAGGGTCAGCACGAAGAGCAGCGTGGTGGAGCGCTCGATGATGGCGTGGCCGGTGGGGTTCTCGGCGTTCATGGCCATGTCCGCCTCCCTCACGACGCCGATGCCGGCGCGGCCTGCGGCGCGCGGGCGGGATCGGGCTGGCGCAGCGGCTGGCGCAGTGTCATGGCGAAATTGACCGCCATCATCACGCCGCCGGCGAGGTAGAGCACGCCGCCGATGAGGCGGATCACATAATAGGGGTGCAGCATGGCGACGCTGTCGGCGAAGGAATATTGCAGGAAGCCGAAGGCGTCATAGGCGCGCCACATCAGCCCCTGGGCGATGCCGGCGACCCACATGGCGGTGATGTAGAGAACGATGGCGATGGAGGCGATCCAGAAGTGCCATTCCACCAGCCGGTGCGACCAGAGCGGCCGCCGCCACAGCCGCGGCACCATGTAGTACAGCGCGCCGAAGCAGATGAAGGCGACCCAGCCCAGCGCGCCGGAATGGACATGGCCGACCGTCCAGTCGGTGTAGTGGCTGAGCGAGTTGACCGATTTCAGCGCCATCAGCGGCCCCTCGAAGGTCGCCATGCCGTAGAAGGCGACGGCGACGACGAGGAAGCGCAGGATCGGATCGGTGCGCAGTTTCCCCCACGCGCCGGAGAGCGTCATGATGCCGTTGATCATGCCGCCCCAGGACGGCATCCACAGCATGATCGAGAACGCCATGCCGAGCGTCTGCGTCCAGTCCGGCAGCGAGGTGTAGTGCAGGTGATGCGGGCCGGCCCAGATATAGAGGAAGATCAGCGCCCAGAAATGCACGATGGACAGGCGGTAGGAATAAATCGGCCGCTCCGCCTGCTTGGGCACGAAGTAATACATGATGCCGATGAAGCCGGCGGTGAGGAAGAAGCCGACAATGTTGTGGCCGTACCACCACTGCACCATCGCGTCCTGCACGCCTGAAAAGGCGGAATAGCTCTTGGTGCCGACGAAGGACACCGGCATCGCCAGATTGTTGACGAGGTGCAGCACCGCCACCGTGATGATAAAGGCGAGGAAGAACCAGTTGGCGACATAGATGTGCGGCTCGCGCCGGCGCATCAGCGTGCCGACGAAGATGGCGAGATAGGCGACCCACACCACCGTCAGCCACAGGTCGGCATACCATTCCGGCTCGGCATATTCGCGGCTCTGGGTGATGCCCATGACATAGCCGGACAGCGCGATGACCAGGAACGTCTGGTAGCCCCAGAACAGGAAATCGGCGAGGCGCGGCCCGCCCCACAGCCCCACCTGGCAGGTGCGCTGCACCACATAGAGCGAGGTGGCGATCAGCGCATTGCCGCCGAAGGCAAAGACCACGCCCGACGTATGCACCGGCCGCAGCCGACCGAAGGTGAAGTATTCGCCGAGATTGAGCTGGGGATAGGCGAGCTGCGCCGCCACGATCACCCCGGCGGAAAAGCCGAACAGCGCCCATAGCACCGTCGCCACGGTGAAGCGGCGGATGATGGCGTCGTTGTAACCGGGAATCGCGTGCGATCGGGCCGCCGGCCAAGAGGTGAGAGCCGTATCCATGTCAGATACACGCCTCACAGCCCGTATTATTTGATTTACTGAAGTAAATATCCGATATTCTTGCGGATGAATATTGACGTGATGAGATATATTTGAAAATCATATCGTGATTTCTACGTATTCCGGGAGAGCCGATATGACGAATGCCCATTTCATCCTGCTGGCTGGCGCCCTCATCGCCGGCGCCTATGCAGCGCTGGGCCCGCGTGGGGAGAAGGTCGGCTGGGCGATCGGCCTCGGCCATGGCGCGCTCGCCCTGCTCGCGCTGGCGGGATTCGCGGTGGCGGCAGACCGTGGCTTCGCGGTTTTCACCGCGCTGCTCGCGGTCTATGCTGGCGGCATGTGCGCGGCCGAGGCCATCGGGCTGATGCGCCGGCCGGCGCGTTCCTGAACGGGGAAGAACCCCATGCCCCTGCTCGTGCGCTTCCTGCTCCGTCACGCGCTGATCGGCGTCGGCCTCGGCGCGCTGTTCGTCGGCGCGCTGGTGCTGCTCGATATCGGCCGGCTCGGCACGCTGGCCGGCCAGTCCGCCTCCGGCCTCATCGCGCTGACCGTGCTCACCTGCGCCGTCGGCATCACCTTCGGCAGCGTGCAGATGGGATTTGCCATCATGCTGATGAGCGAGGATGAGGGCACGCCGCGCAAGGGCCGCCCGGCGCGCGCCGGAAGCCGGCTGATGAAGCTGGCACGGGTGCGCATTGCCGCCCGCAACGGCACTGACACGCACAGGTCGATCCGTTTCCCGGTCGCCTGACGCGTGTGTGTTTTGCGTGCCGCGAAGGTTTTCCGCGTCCGCCGAGAACAGGCAATACATCGGCATTCCTCAGACTTGCGCCGGTTGAGCGCACGAGGTCTTTGCCGCGCCGCCATCGAGACCGGCGCGTCCATGGGTTTCGTAGAACTACTTAACAGTGACCCGCCGCCTGCGCCCTTGGACAGAATGCCCAATCGGCCTCAAGGCGCACTCGCTCTAGAAGCCGCAGAAGGGTAATTCTGTGCCCGCGTCGCGCGCCGGCGGCCGGGCAATGCCGCGGACGGCGCTGCGGAGGCGCGGCAGGAGGCGTGAGGATTGGTTTCCGACACGAGCGGCGATGCCAGCGACAGGAAAAACCTGCTGCTGCTGATCCAGCTGCGCTGGATCGCGGCCATCGGGCAGCTTGCCACCATCTGGTTCGTTCATGCCGAACTCGCCATTGCCCTGCCGCTGGCGGAGATGCTCGCCGTGGTCGCCTTTCTCGTCGGGCTCAATCTCGTCAGCCTGCTGCGCTACCGCCACCGCGACCGGGTGACCAATACCGAGCTGTTCCTCGAATTGCTGCTGGATGTCGGCGCGCTCACCGTGCAGCTCTCTCTCAGCGGCGGGGCGCTGAACCCGTTCATCTCGCTGTTCCTGCTGCAGGTCATTCTCGGTGCCATCCTGCTGGAGGCGTGGTCGGTGTGGACGCTGGTGGCGATCACCAGCGCCTGTTTCGTCGGCCTCACCGTCTTCCACCGCGACATCAACATGCCGCACAGCCATTTGGGCGGGTTCTGGAACCTGCACATACAGGGCATGTTCATCTGCTTCCTGCTCTCCGCCTGCCTGCTGGTGGCGTTCATCACCCGCATCACCGCCAATCTGCGCCGCCGCGATGCGAGGCTGGCCGAGCTGCGGCAGCAATCGGCGGAGGAAGAGCATGTGGTGCGCATGGGGCTGCTGGCCTCCGGCGCGGCGCATGAGCTCGGCACGCCGCTCTCGACGCTTTCGGTCATTCTCAATGACTGGGAGAAGATGCCGGCGCTCACCCGCGACCGCGAGCTGGCGCAGGATCTCGCGGACATGCAGGCGCAGCTCGCCCGCTGCAAGGCGATCGTCACCGGCATCCTGCTCTCCTCCGGCGAGGCGCGCGGCGAAGGCACGATCCGCACCGGCGTGCGGGCCTTTCTCGACGAGACGGTGGCGGACTGGCAGGCGCTGCGCGCGCCGGCCGCCTTTGCCTATGACAATGGCTTTGCCCCGGACGAGCCTGTCATTTCCGATCTCGCGCTGAAGCAGGTGATCGTCAATGTGCTGGACAATGCGCTGGAAGCCTCGCCCGGCTGGGTCGGCGTGGTGGCGCGCCGGCAGGGCGAGACGCTGTGCCTGGAAGTGACCGATCGCGGCCCCGGCTTTCCCGCCGACATCGCGGCGGCGCCCGGCAAGCCCTACCGCTCGACCAAGGGGCGGGCCGGCGCCGGGCTCGGCCTGTTCCTCGTCGTCAATGTGCTGCGACGGCTGGGCGGCGCGCTGGACATCGCCGCGCCCAGCGGCGGCGGCGCGCAGGTGCGGCTGACACTGCCGCTGGCCGGGCTTTCGGGAGGCCGGCCATGAGCGCGGCGCGGCCCAACCGGCCGCTGCTGATCGTGGAGGATGACGCCACCTTCGCCCGCACGCTCAAGCGCTCCTTCGAGCGGCGCGGCTATGAGGTGGCGAGCTGCGCCGGGCTGGACGAGATGGCGCCGCTGCTGATCGCCGCCCGGCCGGCCTTTGCCGTGGTCGATCTCAAGCTCGCCGGCGAATCCGGGCTGGACTGCGTGAAGGCGCTGCACGCGCACGACCCCGGCATGCGGATCGTCGTGCTCACCGGCTTCGCCAGCATCGCCACGGCGGTGGAGGCGATCAAGCTCGGCGCCTGCCACTATCTGCCCAAGCCAGCCAATGCCGACGACATCGAGAAGGCATTCGAGCGCACCGAGGGCGATGTGTCGGTGCCGCTGGACGGGCGCCCGACCTCGCTGAAAAGTCTCGAATGGGAACGCATCCACGAGACGCTGGTGGAGACGGATTTCAACATTTCCGAGACCGCGCGCCGGCTCGGCATGCACCGGCGCACGTTGGCGCGCAAGCTGGAAAAGCGGCCGGTGCGGTGAGGCCGCTGGGCTGGGCCGCTCAGCCCTTCAGTCGGTACAGGCCTACATCGATGGCGCCGGCGCGGAAGCCGCCTTCGCAATAGGCGAGGTAATAGTCCCACAGGCGCCGGAAGGCCTCGTCGAAGCCGAGCGGCTCGATGCGCGGCCAGGCGTCGAGGAAGCGGGAGCGCCATTCGGCCAGCGTCTGCGCATAGCCGAGGCCGAAACACTGGGTTTCCACCAGTTCGAGCCCGGCGCGCGCGGCGTGCTCAGCGATATGCGCCTTGGTCGGCAGCATGCCGCCGGGGAAGATGTGGCGCTGGATGAAATCGGTGTTGCGGCGATAGGATTCGAAACGGTCCTCGGCGATGGTGATGACCTGCAGCACCGCCGTGCCGCCCTCATTGAGGCAGGCACGCAGCTTGGCGAAATAGGTCGGCCAATAGGCCTCGCCCACCGCCTCCAGCATTTCGATGGAGACGATGCGGTCATAGCGCGCGCTCACATCGCGGTAGTCCTGCAGCCTGAGATCGGTGCGCCCGTCGAGTGCCGGGTCGGCGGCAATCGTCGCCTGCGCATAGGCGAGCTGTTCGCGCGACAGGGTGATGCCGGTGACGCGCGCGCCCGCGCGCGCCAGAGCCGCAGCCAGCGCGCCCCAGCCGCAGCCGATTTCCAGCACGCTCTGGCCGGGCTGCACCTCCAGCATATCGACGATGCGGGCGAGGCGTTGCTGCTGCGCCTCCTCCAGCGTCTGGTCGGGGGCGACGCGAAGAGCGGAGGAGTAGCTCATGCCGGCATCGAGCCATTCCCGGTAGAATTCATTGCCGAGATCGTAATGGAACGAGATGTTGCGGCGGCTGCCGGTGCGGGAATTGCGGCGCAGCCCATGGCGCAGCCGGTTCCACAGCCGGACCGGGGCGAGCGCGTCGAGGCGCCCGGCAAGAACGGGGAGATTATGGGCGGCGAGTTCGATCAGCGCCGGCAGGTCCGGGCTCGACCAGTCGCCGGCGATGAATGCGTCGGAAAAGGCGATGTCGCCCCCCGTCACCAGCCGGCGCACCGCCCGCCAGCGGTGCAGCACCAGCGTCGCCTCCGGACCCGGACGGGCGCCACGCCCCACCAGTCGGCGCCCTTCCGGCGTCACCACGGTCAGCGTGCCGATGGCAAGCTCGCCGATAAGACGCGCCAGCGCCGCCTCGCGCCAGCCGGTGCGGCCGGCCCGTGCGGCCGGCGCCTCGGCGGCGTGGGAGAGTTCGGTGGACGGATCGGCGAAGATGTCGGCGTCACGCGGCATGCGGCTCTTCCTCAGTGTCGGTGCGCGGGCGAAACGGTGACCGGCGCGTCGGGCGCCTTGGGGCGCGGGCGCAGGCCGATTCCCTTGGCCCAGATGAACAGCGCTTCCCAATGGATTCCGGCGATCACCTTCAGCGTCAGCAGCGGATAGCTCAGCGCCGTGCGCAGCAGCTCGCCATCGTTCAGCGGGCGGCGGGTGGCGCTGTGCACCGCGCTCAGCACCGGCCCCTCCGTGTCGCTGGCGAGAATGGCGATGCGCAGATCCTCGCCCGGCGGATGGACGCGGAAGGCATAGGTCAGGCCCATATCCATGAAGGGCGAGACATAGAAGCGCTTTTCCGCCTTCTGCCGCAGCGGCGTCCCCTTCCCCGGAGCGACCGGGATGAGATAGGAATGACGCTGGCCGAAGGTATTGTTCACCTCATAGAGCAGCGCCAGCAGCGAACCGTCGCGGCGGTGGCAGAAATACACGCTGAGCGGGTTGAACGCGTAGCCGAGAAGGCGCGGCAAGGTGAGCAGGCGGATCGGCCCGCCATCCGGCTCCAGCCCGGCCGCGATAAGCAGGCGCTCCACCTGCGCCTTCAGCGGGCCGGCGGCGGGGTCGGCATAGTCGCGGTCGTGGAAGCTGAACAGGTTGAACCGCCCGCGCGAGAACAGCCGCAGCCGGCGGTCGAGCCCGTCGATCTCGTCGAGGTCGAGCAGCAGCGAGAACAGGCGATAGGCCAGCCGGTGCCGGCGCGGCTTCAGCCGCACATGCATCACCTCGCCGGCATAGAGCGCCGAGGCCCCACTCATCACACCAGCTCCGCCAGGGTGGGCGGCGCGTAGCCCGTCGGAAGAGTGATGCGGCCGGATTCGTCCGCCACCGTCCAGGGGCGGCGTATCCCGCCCAGCGCTTCCGCCACCGCCAGCCCCGCCTGCAACCCGTCCTCGTGAAATCCCGCGCCGAAATAAGCCCCACAATACCATACACCGCCTTCGCCCTGCAGCGACCACAGGCGCTTCTGCGCCGCCATGGCCGCGGTGTCGAACAGCGGGTGCTCATAGGAAGCGCGGTAATGCACAGAGGCTTCGGCCGGGGGCTCGACCGGGTTGAGCGTGACGAAGAGCGGACGGTCGGCGGGCAGGTTCTGCAGGCAGTTCATCCAGTAGGTGACGCAGAGCTTGGGGTCGGCGCGCCGGTCGGCGAGGTAGTTCCACGCCGCCCATGCCGCTTTGCGCCGCGGCATCAGCCTGGCATCGGCGTGCAGGATGGCTTCGTTGCGGCTGTAGCGGAAGGCGCCGAGCAGATCGCGCTCGCGCAGCGTCGGCCCGTCGAGCAGCGCCAGCGCCTGGTCGGCATGGGTGGCGATGACGACATGGTCGAAGCGCCGCACCTGGCCGGAGGCGTCGGTGACGCTCACCCCGTTGGCGCCGCGCGTCACCGCCCGCACCGGGCCGCCCGTCACCACCGCGCCGCCGAAATCCGCGCGCAGGCGGGCGACATAGCGCCGGCTGCCGCCGGCGACGGTACGCCAGATCGGCCGGTCGGCCAGCTGGAGCAGGCCGTGATTGGCGCAGAAGCGGACAAAGGCCGCGACGGGATAGCGCCCGACCTCCGCCGCCGGGGTCGACCAGATCGCCGCCGCCATCGGGTAGAGATGATCGTCGCGGAACGCTGCGCCATAGCGGTTGGCGTCGAGATAGGCGTCGAGGCTCTCCTCGCCCATGGTGGCGAGATCGCGCGGCGCGTTGCGGTAGAAGCGCAGCAGGTCGGCGAGCATGGAGGCGAAGCGGGGCGAGGCGAGATTGCGCGGCTGGGCGAACAGGCCGCGCAGATTGGCGCCGGAATATTCCAGCCGCCCGCCGTCCAGCGACACGGCGAAGGACATGTCCGTCGCCTGCGTGATCACGCCGAGATGGGCGAACAGCGCGGTGAGATTGGGATAGGTCCGCTCGTTATAGACGATGAAGCCGGTATCTACCGCCAGGCCCGCCGCCTCCACCGTGTTGGAATGGCCGCCGAGCCGGGCCTCGGCCTCGAACAGGGTGACATCGTGCCGCTTGCCCAGCAGCCACGCCGCCGACAGGCCGGAGATGCCGGCGCCGATGACGGCGATGGACAGCGCCGAGCCGGGCGCGAAGTCCTGACGAATGTTCATGGCGCGAAAACCTGAGGCTGTGGAGCGGCGTACGAAGGTTGTCTAGTGTACGGGGGCGGTTCGGCGGTGGATCACTCGCGGGCGGAATGATCCAGCCGCCACGCCGGCACGTAGAAGGGTTCATGAATGCCTCGCTCGACCATTTTCGCTCCACGGAGCCCGGCGCAGCCTCCCCCCCTCGGCGGAGGTCGGCGGTGACTCGGCTGATGAAGGATGACGGCGTGCCGGATGGCGACGAGCTGGCGCGGCTGATCAGCCAGGTCGCCACCGAGCGCGACCGGCAGGCCTATGCGCGCCTCTACAGCTATTTCGCGCCGCGGCTGAACGCCTTTCTGCGCCGCTCCGGCCTGCCGCCCAACACGGCGGAGGAGATCGCGCAGGAGGTGATGCTCTCGGTCTGGCGCAAGGCGTCCTATTTCGACCCCACCCGCGCGGGGGCGGCGACCTGGATCTTCACCATCGCCCGCAATTTGCGGATCGACCATTTGCGCCGGCTGCGCACCGCCTCGGCGGGCGAAGAGGAACCGGTTGAGGTTGAAACCGCGCCCTCGGGCGAAACATTGCTGCTGACGGCGGAGCGTGAGGCGCGGGTGCGCGAGGCGCTGAAGACACTTTCCGACGAGCAGGCGACCGTGCTGCGCCTCTCCTTCTTCAGCGAGAAGGCGCATTCGGAAATCGCCCGCGAACTGGGGCTGCCGCTCGGCACCGTCAAATCCCGCGTGCGCCTCGCTCTGGGGCGGCTGCGCGTTCTTCTGGAAGGCCACTCATGACGATCCGCCACCACGCGAGCGACGAATCGCTGCTGCGCTACGCCGCCGGCCAGCTGCCGGCGGGGCCGGCGCGGGTGCTCGCGGTCCATCTCGCGACCTGCGCGTGCTGCCGGGAACGCCTCGCCGCCCTCGAGGCGGTGGGCGGCGCGTTGCTGGAAGCGACCGCGCCCGTGCCCATGGCGCCCGATGCCTTCGCCGCCGCCCTGCGCGCCATCGACCGCGAGGAGGCCACCCGCGCCCCGGCGGCCCCTGCGCCGACGCATCTGGAAGCGCGCGCCAAGCCCCGCACCCCGGCGACGCTGCCGGGCGGCATTCCCCTGCCGGCGCCGCTGCAGGACTGCGAGATCGGCCCCTGGCGCTGGATCGGCCTTGGCGTGCGCGCCAGCACGGTGCGGCTGCCGGAAGACCCGCAGGCGCGGCTGACGCTGCTGCGCGTCGGGCCGGGGCGCAAGCTGCCGGAGCACGGCCATGTCGGCACCGAGTTCACCCAGGTGATTTCCGGCTCCTTCTCCGATGGCTTCGGCCGCTATGGACCGGGCGATCTCAGTGAGATGGACCAGGAGATCGAGCACCAGCCGATCGTCGACCGCGACGGCGAGTGCTATTGCCTGGCGGCACTGGAAGGCAGCATGCGGCTGAACGGCTTTTTCGGCCGGCTGATGCAGCCTTTCGTCCGGATCTAGGCATGCGCGCGGCGCTTCTGCTCGCCCTCGCCTTGCTGATGATGGCCCCTGCCCGCGCCGCCGAAAGCCCCATCGCCCTGCTCAATGCGCTGTCGCGGCTGGATGCGGCGCGGGTGAGCACGGACATCGCCTATGCCGCCGGCCCCCGCCATGGGCTCGATGTCTACACGCCCACCGCCGGGAAGCGGCAGGGCCTGCCAGTGGTGGTGTTCTTCTATGGCGGCAGCTGGGATTCGGGCGAACGCGCCATGTACCGCTTTGTCGGCGCCGCGCTGGCGAGCCGAGGCATGGTCGTCGTCATTCCCGACTACCGGGTCTATCCGCAGGTGCGCTTCCCCGCCTTTGTCGAGGACGGCGCGCGCGCCGTGGGCTGGGCCCGCGCCCATGCGGCCGAATATGGCGGCGATCCGGGGCGCCTCATTCTGATGGGCCATTCCGCCGGCGCGCAGATCGCGGCGCTGCTGGCCTTCGATCCGCAATGGCTGCAGGCGGTCGGGCTCGACCCGGCGCGCGACGTGGCCGGGCTGGTCGGCCTCGCCGGCCCCTATGATTTCCTGCCCCTGCGCAGCGAAAGGCTGAAGGCGATCTTCGGCCCGAAGCCGGAGCGCTGGCGCAGCCAGCCGATCAACTTCGTCACCGGCGCGGCGCCGCCCGCCTTTCTCGCCACCGGGGCCCGCGACACCACGGTCGATCCCGGCAACAGCACGCGGCTGGCCGAACGCCTGCGCGCCGCCGGCGGCACGGTGGAGCTGAAAAGCTACAAGACTCTCGATCACCGGCTGATCGTCGGGGCGTTCGCGCCGCCGCTGCGCCTCATTGCCCCGGTGCTCGGCGATGTCAGCGGCTTTATCGCGCGCCTGCCAGCACGAGGAGCGACACGGTGACCCTGATCCTCTCCCTCGCCGACGTCGCCCTGTTCCTCAGCCTCGCCATGGCGGGGGCCTGGTGGGCGGCCGAGCGCAGCGGCAATCATGGCTGGGTGGACACGATCTGGTCCTATGCGTCGGGCGTCGCCGGCGTCGCCGCCGCGCTGCTGCCGCTCGGCGGCGAACCCTGGCTGCCGCGCCAGCTGCTCGTCGCGGGGATGGTGGGGCTGTGGTCGGCCCGGCTCGGCACGCATATCCTGCAGCGAACCCTGCGCGGCCATGACGACCCGCGCTATGCCGACCTGCGCCGGCAATGGGGCGCGGCGGCCTCGCGGCGACTGTTCCAGTTCCTGCAGGTGCAGGCACTGGCCGGGCTGGTGCTCGCGGTGGCGGTTGGGGCGGCGGCGCACAATCCGGCGCCCTTCTGGCGGCTGGGCGACGGGCTCGGCGTCGCGCTGTTTCTCGCCGCCCTTCTCGGCGCCGGGATCGCTGATCGCCAGCTGGCGCGCTTTCGCGCCAACCCCACCAATCGCGGGCGGGTGTGCGATGCCGGGCTGTGGGGGGTGACGCGCCACCCGAACTATTTCTTCGAATGGCTGGGCTGGACCGCCTATCCCGCCATCGCCCTCTCGCTGGCCTATCTGCCGGGCGCCGCCGCGCTGCTCGCGCCCGCCCTGATGTATGTGCTGCTGGTCTACGCTTCCGGTATCCCGCCGAACGAGGCGCATATGCTGCGCTCGCGCGGCGACGCGTTCCGCGCCTATCAGCGCCGGGTCAACGCCTTCTGGCCCGGCCCGGCGCGGCCCTAGGACGTGAAGGCGCGGGTGATCAGCAGGCCGGCGGTGGCGGCCACGGCAGTGGCGAAGGTGCCCCAGGCGAGATCGATCGCCGTCATCGCCGCCGGCCAGTTGCGCAGCGTGGCGTGGTTGGTGAGGTCGTAGGTGCCGTAGGCGAGCAGGCCGAGAAAGGCGCCGAGCATCAGCGCCGTGGTCCAGCGGCCGGAGGCCAGGGCCGGCTGCACCGCGAAGAACACCACGCCGGCAATGTAGAGCAGATAGAACAGCACCGCCGGCGGCCAGTTCGGCTGGTCGGCCATCAGGTCGCCGATCAGCGGCCGGTAGACGCGGCTCGCCATGAAGCCGAGCCACAGCGCGTCAAGGGCGAGGAAGACCAGCCCTGTCGAGAGATAAGCGACGATGAACGGCATGAGCGCGCCTCTGGAGCGATGACGGATGTGCCAGCGGGTACGGCGGGCCGCGCCGCGCGGATCATTCCTCACCCGCCGCGCGAAAAGCCCGCCCGCGCTGTGGGAACGAAGCACGCCAGCCAAAGTTGTCGGCGCGAGGCTTGGGGACATCACGCGACGGAGACCGACATGGCCGAGAAGAACCTCGAAACCCTGTTTCACGAGACCCTGAAGGACATCTACTACGCCGAGCGCAAGATTCTGAAGGCGCTGCCGAAAATGGCGCGCGGCGCGCAGTCGCCGGAGCTGAAGGCGGCGTTCGAAAAGCACCGCGACGAGACCGAAGGCCAGATCGAGCGCCTACAGCAGGTGTTCGAGCTGATCGGCAAGCGTCCGCAGGGCAAGACCTGCGCCGCCATCGAGGGCATTCTTGAGGAAGGCGAGGAGATCCTCGACGAGTTCAAGGGCCAGCCCGCGCTCGACGCCGGCCTCGCCGCCGCCGCGCAGGCGGTGGAGCATTACGAAATCTCGCGTTACGGCACGCTGAAGCGCTGGGCGCAGGTGCTCGGCATGAAGGACGCGGTGACGCTGCTGGACGCCACGCTGAAGGAAGAGTCGATGACCGACGACGCCCTCACCGCGCTGGCCGACAAGGTGGCCAACCAGAAGGCCCTCAAGGCCGCCTGACGCGACGCGGGCAGGAGGCGCCGGCTCGCCCGGCGCCTCGTGACCTCCGGCCGGCAAGGGTTTCAATTGCCGGCAAATTAATCTAGCTGTCCAAGAGGGGAAACCATGCCCCAGCGCACCGCTTTGCGCCTCGCGCTCGGCCTGATCGCAGTCCTCGCCGCGATCTGGTTCATCAGCTCCTTCTTCGTGCTGGAAGACCAGAATCCGCGCAGCAGCCTGAACCTGCCGCAGCCTGCCCTCACCCGCATCGCCGCGCTTTAGCCGGCGAGAGGCGGCAGAGGGCTTAGCCCAGGCGGGAACGCATCGCCCGCTCGCCCGTTAGCCCGACGCCCCCGCCGCTCCGGCGGCGCGGCACCGTCGCGATGAGCGACGGCTCCGGTCGGTCTCGCCGTCCTGGGTCGGGCGCCTCGCACCCTCTCCCGGACTCCGGAAGGCTGGCCGATGCGCGTTTCCCCCTCCTCCCTCGTCACCGCCCTCCTGCTGGGGCTGATCGGCCTGTTTCTGGCCGGGGGCGGAGGCTGGCTCGTGACCCTCGGCGGCAGCCCGTTCTACGCGGCACTCGGGGTCGGGCTGATCCTCTGCGCCGTGCTGGTCTGGCGGCAGCGGACAAGCGCGCGGCTCATCTACGCGCTTCTGCTGGCTGTCACGCTGGGCTGGGCCTTTTGGGAGGTGGGGCTCGACTGGTGGCCGCTCGCCACGCGCGGCGGGCTGCTCGTCCTGCTCGGCCTTTGGTTGCTCACACCTTGGGCCGTAGGCCGGCACGGCTGGAACATGGGCCGCACCGTGCTGGCGCTGGTCGTGGTCGGCTGCGTCGGTGTTGCCGGCGCGGCGCTGCTGCGCGACCCGCATGTGATCGAAGGCCGCTGGCAGGCGCAGGCCGCCGCCTCCGCGCCCGGCGCCACGGCGAATGGAGACGTGCCTGCAGGCGAATGGCACCATTACGGCCGCACCCTCGCCGGGCAGCGCTACACGCCGCTCGCGCAAGTGACACCGGCCAATGTGGAGGCGCTGGAAGTCGCCTGGACCTACCGCACCGGCGACGTACGCGGCCCGGACGATGTCGACGAGACCACCTATCAGGTGACGCCGCTGAAGATCGGCAACCTGCTCTATCTCTGCACCCCGCACCATATCGCCATCGCCCTCGACGCCGAGACCGGCGCGGAACGCTGGCGCTTCGACGCGAAGGACGGGCTCGACCCCAATCGGCAGCACCAGACCTGCCGCGGGCTTTCCTATTACCGCGACAGCGCGGTGGCAGAGGCCGACCTCGCGGCGGCCCCGGCCTGCACCGCGCGCGTGTTCCTTCCCACCTCCGACGCGCGGCTGATCGCGCTCGACGCGCTCACCGGCGCCACCTGCCCGGCCTTTGGGGAGAACGGCACGGTGAATCTGTGGGCGAACATGCCCAACCAGCAGAGCGGCTTCTATTATTCCACCTCGCCGCCGACCGTGGTGAACGACCTCGTCATCATCGGCGGCTCGGTGAACGACAATTACGCCATGGAATCGCCCTCCGGCGTCATCCGCGCCTATGACGCACGCAGCGGCACGCTCGTCTGGGCGTGGGATTCCGGCAATCCCGAGCGCACCACCCCTCTCGGGCCGGACGAGACCTACACCGCCAACTCGCCCAATAGCTGGACCGTGTTCAGCGCCGATCCGGCGCTCGGCCTCGTCTATATCCCGCTCGGCAATGCGACCCCCGACCAGCTCGGCGCGCATCGCAGCCCGGCGGTGGAGCGCTTCTCCTCCTCCGTCGTCGCGCTCGACATCGCCAGCGGCGCGGTGCGCTGGGTGTTCCAGACCGTGCATCACGACCTCTGGGACATGGATGTGCCGGCGCAGCCGGTGCTGATCGACCTTGCCACGGCCGAGGGCACGACCCCGGCGCTGGTGCAGCCGACCAAGCAGGGCGACATTTATGTGCTCGACCGGCGCAGCGGCACGCCGATATTGCCCGTGAGCGAGGTGCCGGCGCCCGGCGGGGCGATCAAGGGCGAATGGACCGCCCCGACCCAGCCGGTCTCGGCGCTGAGCTTTGCCCCGGAGCCGCTGCGCGAAAAGGACATGTGGGGCGCCAGCCTGCTCGACCAGCTCGTCTGCCGCATCAAGTTCCGCCAGCTACGCTATGAGGGCCGCTACACGCCGCCGACTCTGGAAGGCACGCTGGTCTATCCCGGCAATTTCGGCACCTTCAACTGGGGCTCGGTGGCGGTCGATCCGGTGCGGCAGGTGATGTTCGGCATGCCGACCTATCTCGCCTTCACCTCCCAGCTCGTGCCCTCCGACGAGATTTCCGCCGATGAGCAGGTGAATGCCGGCGAGGCGGGGCTGAACGTCAATGCCGGCGGCGAGTATGGCGTGCGCATGGGGCCGTTCGTCTCGCCGCTCGGCCTGCCCTGCCAGGCGCCGCCCTGGGGCTATGTCGCCGGCGTCGACCTCAGGACCGGCGCGAAGATGTGGATGCACAAGAACGGCACGGTGCGCGACGCCGCTCCCGTGCCGCTGCCGCCGATCCCGATGGGCGTGCCCGGCATTGGCGGGCCGCTGCTGACCGCCTCCGGCGTCGCCTTCCTCGCCGCCAGCATCGACGACTATATCCGCGCCTATGATGTGACCACCGGCGCCCAGCTCTGGCAGCAGCGCCTGCCGGCCGGCGGTCAGGCGACGCCGATGAGCTATGAAGCCGGCGGGCGCCAGTTCATCGTGCAGGTGGCGGGCGGCCACGGCTCGATCGGGACACGGGCGGGCGATTACGTGATCGCCTATACTCTGCCGCGCTAAAAAGAGGCCGGGGTATCGAGCCGGAGGTGCTGCGTGAGCGATCCTGAGACCCGTGAGGCGCCCGCGCGCCCGCATGTCGTCATCGTCGGCGCCGGCTTTGGCGGGCTGGAGGCGGCGCGCGGTCTGGCCAAGGCGCCGGTGAATGTGACGCTGATCGACCGGCACAATTACCATTGCTTCCAGCCGCTGCTCTACCAGGTGGCGACCGCCACCCTCTCCCCGGCGGATATCGCCTGGCCGATCCGCCATATCCTCTCGCGCCAGCCCAACATCACCATGCTGATGGCGCGGGCGGAGGGGGTGGACCGCGCAAGCCGCGAACTGCTGACGAGTGAAGGCCCGATCCGCTTCGATTTCCTCGTCCTGGCCACCGGGGCGACGCATTCCTATTTCGGCCACCCGGAATGGGCGCGCTTCGCGCCGGGGCTGAAGGATATCGAGGACGCCACCCAGCTGCGCCGGCGCATTCTGCTCGCCTTCGAGCGGGCGGAGGTCGCCACCGCGCCGGAGACAAGGCGGCGCCTGCTCACCTTCGCCATCATCGGCGGCGGGCCTACCGGAGTGGAACTCGCCGGCTCCATCGCCGAGATTTCCCGCCACGCGCTGGCGCCGGACTTCAAGCGGGTCGACCCACGCACCGCGCGCATCCTGCTGATCGAGGCGGGCCCGCGGCTGCTCCCCGCTCTGCCCGAGCGGCTTTCCGACCATGCGCGTGAGCGGCTGGAAGCGATGGGGGTCGAGGTGATGACCGGACGCCCGGTCATCGATATGGGCGCCGACCATGTGACGCTGGAGGGCGGCGAGACCATTGCGGCCGCGACCAAGATCTGGGCGGCCGGGGTGCGGGCCTCACCGGCAGCGGAATGGCTCGGCGTCGCCGCCGACCGCGCCGGGCGTTGCCGGGTCGAGCCCGATCTCAGCGTGCCGGGCGCGCCCGATATCTTCGTCATCGGCGACGCGGCGGCGACCACCGATTCCGAGGGGCGCCCGGTGCCGGGCATCGCCCCCGCCGCGAAGCAGATGGGCGACCATGTCGCCGCCGTCATCGCGTCGCGGCTGGAGGGCACCGCTGCGCCGGGCTTTCGCTACCGTCATGCCGGCGATCTCGCCACCATCGGGCGCAACGCGGCGGTGGTGAAGCTCGGGCGGATTGAGTTGACCGGCTTTCTCGGCTGGATGTTCTGGGGGGTCGTCCACGTCTATTTTCTGGTCGGCGCGCGTAACCGCATCACCGTCGCAATGTCCTGGCTGTGGAACTACCTCACCTATCAGCGCGCGGCGCGACTGATCACCGGCGATGCCGAACCCACCCCGGTGCGGGAGATCGGGCCGGAGCCGGAACACCTACATCCGCCGGGGTGAGGCCGCCGGCCTCAGGCGAAGTAGCGGTTGAGCGTCGCCTCGTCGTCAAGCACCCGGAAGGTCAGGCGGTTGCCGGTCATCTCCAGCGGCCGGATAGCGATCCAGCGCCCGGCTTCCGTCACCAGATTGGCGCGGCCCGCCGCCTTGGCCTCGGTGAGGACGGCGAGTTCCGAACGCACCTCGCCGACCGCGCCGTCGCTTTCAAAGCGGATTTCGAAGCTGGCCGTGGCCGAGCCGAAGTCGCTGGCGCGCAGCCACCCCTTCGCCTGGATCGTCCGGACCATCGTCACGCCTCGCTCGCTATCGGTTTCCGCACCTCAAACGACCCATTACGCACGAGGCACCGATGCGGATCACATTCGCGCGTGACATTGGCGGCCCGCCGGGTGGCAGAGCGCAACGCCTCCTCTCTTACGGCCCGAGCGGACGAAGGTTCCCGCATGATCGAAAGGCGTTAGCGGATTTGAAGACCGCCGCCCACGCCCGCAACCCTGCCGGGCGGACCTGTCACGGGGCCGGGTGCGATGGTATCCGCCGCCCGACTGCGCGGGGCGCCGCCGTGTTACAATGAGACATCGTCGGTGATCATCAGCAAGCCGGCGGCTGGGAGAGTTCGGGGCTTGTCTCGTCGCGCTTTCGCTGAACTCCCACGCAAGGAGACGGCGCATGCCTTTCGAGATATCCGCCACCACCCATCCGTTCGCCATCGACGAGGCGCTCGCCGGGGCCGCCTATGAGCCTGAGGACGTGGCGCTGCTCGACACCGCCTTCACCCGGGCCTGCAATGAGGCTTCGCAGCGCCTCGCCCTCGGCGAGGGCATTCGCAGCCTGCTGGCCTTCGCCGTCCTCGAAGGGGCGAAATCCGGGCTGCGCGATCCCGAACACCTCACCTCTTTCGCCCTGCGCGCCCTGCCGAGCTTCCGCGCACAGGAAGCGGGCCGCTAGCTCGCTTCCCTTGGATGAAGCCCAAGAAAAAGGGCCGCTTGCGCGGCCCTTTCGATGATCGCCCGAGGAGAAGGGCACTCAGAACTTGTAGTTCAGGCCGGCCTTGACGGTGTGGAAGGTCGTCTTGGCATCCAGCGCGCCATAGACGCCCGGGGCCAGGAAGCCGGCGATCGCGGTGTTCTCGCCGAGATCGACATAGAGATATTCGGTCTTCAGCGTCCAGTTGTTGTTGATGGCGTATTCGAAGCCACCACCGGCGGTCCAGCCCCAATTGGTGTCGTCAGCGGATTCGCTGAACAGCAGGCCCGGAGCGGTGACGCCGATGCTGTGCTTCACCTTGCCATAGGCCGCGCCGCCGGTGCCGTAGACCAGCAGGTGGTCGAAAGCATAGCCGAGACGGGCGCGAATGGTGCCGAACCACTCGACTTCCGAGCCGGCCGAGACCGACGCGCTGGTCGGGATCAGCGGGACGGAAAGGCCGGCATTCGCCTTGCCTTCAATGCCCGACCACTGGAAATCGGCTTCGACGCCGAGCACCACATTGTTGTCGAACTGGTAGTTGTAGCCGATCTGCGCGCCGCCGAAGAAGCCGCTCGAATCCACCGTCGCCGAACCGCTGGCGACGGGCAGGCCGTCGGCCGTGACCGAGAACGGGTAGTCGAAATCATTGCCGCCAAACCCCACATTGGCGCCGAGATAGAAGCCGGTCCACGAGAACATCGGCTCGGCGACGACGACCTGGGCCTTCGTCGGATAGGGCAGATCCGCCGCCATCGCCGCCACCGGCATGGCGGCGCTCATCAGGACAGCTCCCAGCAGTACATTCTTCATATCGCTTCCCCCAGGGTGATTACATGGCGGGGAATGTAACGATTTGGCGGGATTCGCGTAGTGCAAACGAGCAACACCCGCTCAGATTGAAACGAAAATTGGGACAATACCCTACCATATTATGGCAAACACTACGATTACACCGCGCATTTTGTCTTGGATTCCACGCATGAAGACTCGTTTAAGGTATTATGATCGGTATTTAATGATGGATTATTTTACCTTCCTCAGCGGAATCCTCGTGGGATAGGTCGCGCCTCTGCCGCGCCTCGGCATAACCCTGGCACTGGTTTTGCTAGCTTTGGCGTCCCGCCCGGCGCATGAAGGCCGGACGTCCGTACCAGCGTGAACAGGCCATCATGGGACCCCAGGTCGTACCCGTCGCCTCCGACTCCAGCTGCCCGACCGACGCCGACGTGGTGATCGTCGGCGGCGGCATTATCGGCACCACCAGCGCGCTCTATCTCGCCGAGCGCGGCCTCAAAGTGGTTCTGTGCGAGAAGGGCCATATCGCCGGCGAGCAATCGAGCCGCAATTGGGGCTGGTGCCGCCAGGCCAAGCGTGACCCGCGCGAATTCGAGCTGATCCGCGAGGCGCTGCGGCTCTGGCGCGGCATGGATGCGCATATCGGCGCGGCCACCGGCTTCGCCACCACCGGCATCCTGTTCGCCGCCAACGACGCGAAGAAGGAAGCCTCTTTCGCCGACTGGGTGAAGGAGGCCGCCGGCGCCGGCATTCATGCCGAGATGGTCAGCGGTTCGCGGCTGGCGGCGCATATGCCCGGGGATACCAAGCCGCCGCCGGCCGCGCTCTGGTGCGCGTCCGACGGCCGGGCCGAACCGCAGAAGGCCGTGCCGGCCATCGCCGAGGCGGCGCGCAAGCGCGGCGCCATCATCCTCACCGATTGCGCGGTGCGCGGCGTCGAGACCGGCGGCGGAAAGGTCATCGCCGCCGTGACCGAGCGCGGACGCATCGTCACGCCGAATATCGTCGTCGCCGGCGGTGCGTGGACCCGGCGTATTCTCGCCGATGTCGGCATCGCCCTGCCGCAATTGAAGGTGCGGGCCAGCGTGCTGCGCACCTCTCCGGTGGAGGGCGGCCCCACGCCGGCGCTGTGGGACCATGATTTCGCCTTCCGGCGCCGGGAGGATGGCGGCTACACCATCGCCAATGGCCATGTGAACGTGGTGCCGATCGTGCCGGACAGTTTCCGTTTCGCCCTGCCCTTCCTCCCCGCGCTGCAGATGGAATTCGCCTCGCTGCGGCTGCGGCTCGGGCCGCGCTTCGTCACCGAATGGCGCGAGAGCGCGCGGCGTCCCTTCGATGAACCCTCGGTCTATGAAGCGGCGCGGGTGCTCGACCCCACGCCGGACCAGGGCTATCTCGACCAGGCCTTCGCCGCGCTGAAGCGGCGCTTTCCGGCCTTCGCCCAGGCGCGGATCGTGCAGAGCTGGGCCGGCTTCATCGACGCGACGCCGGACGCGGTGCCGGTCATCTCGCCCGCCGACACGGTGTCCGGCCTCATCGTCGCCACCGGCTTTTCCGGCCATGGCTTCGGCATCGGCCCGGGCGCCGGCCATCTCGTCGCCGATCTCGTCACCGGCGCCACGCCGATCGCCGATCCGGCGCCCTACCGCCTGTCGCGCTTCTTCGACGGCTCGCGGCCGCGCCCGATGGCGGGTCTCTGACCCGCCTGCGCCCTCGATCCGCCCACCCGCCGATCCGTCATCCCCCGAGCGGAACACGCCCATGGTCCAGACCCTCGCCCGCCGCCCCCTGCCGCGCTCGCTCTACCGGGAGACGGCCCCGCCCGCGCCGGACACCGCCGCGCTGGTGGGCGACACGCGCGCGCGGGTGGCGATCATCGGCGGCGGCTATACCGGCCTCTCCGCCGCGCTGCACCTCGCCGAGGCCGGTGTCGACACGCTGGTGCTGGAAGCGAGCCAGATCGGCTGGGGCGCCTCCGGCCGCAATGGCGGGCAGGTCAATCCCGGGCTGAAATGGGACCCGGAGGAACTGGAGCGCGGATTCGGCGCCGATCTCGGCGGGCGGATGGTGCGGCTCGGCGATGAGGCCCCCGGCCTCGTCTTCGACCTCATCGCCCGCCACCGCATCGACTGTGCGCCCAAGCGCGGCGGCACGCTGCGCGCCGCGCTGTCGGAACGCGCGGCCAAGGGTGTGCGCGCGTTCCAGCGGCAATGGGCGGCGCGCGGCGCCGATGTGGTCATCGCCGAGGGCAAGGAGATGGCGCGCCTCACCGGCACCGGCTTCTATCCTCTCGGCGCGCATGACCGGCGCGGCGGACAGGTGAACCCGCTCGCCTATTGCCGCGGCCTCGCCCGCGCCGCGCTGAAGGCGGGGACGCGCCTGTTCACCGACACCCCGGCCCTGCGGCTGGCAAAGGCGGGCAGCGGCTGGCTGATCGACACGCCGGGCGGCCGGGTGACGGCGGAGCGCGTCATTCTCGCCACCAATGGCTATAGCGACGACCTGTGGCCCGGCCTGCGGCGCAGCCTGATCCCGGTCTATTCCTCGATCACCGCCACCGAGCCGCTGCCGCCGGACCTCGCCGCGCCGATCATGCCGAACGGCGTGGTGCTGTATGAGATGTCGGCCTCCTACGCCTATTACCGGCTGGACGACGCCGGCCGCTTCGTCATGGGCGGGCGCAGCGTGCTGCGGCCAGCCACCGCGCCAGAGGATTTCCGCGCGCTCGTTGACCAGGCGACGCGGCTGTTCCCGGTGCTGAAAGCGGTGGAATGGACGCATCGCTGGAACGGACAGGTGGCGGTGACCTGGGATCACCTGCCGCATCTGCACGAGCCGGAACCGGGGCTGACCATCGGGCTTGGCTATAATGGGCGCGGCGTCGCCATGGCCACCGCCACCGGGCGCATGCTCGCCCGCCACGCCGCCGGGGGCGGAGCCGGGGCGCTTGACCTGCCCGTCACCCGCATCCGGCCGATTCTTGGCCATGCCGCCTGGCCGCTGGCGGTGAAGGCGCGGCTGAAATGGGACCGTCTGCGCGAGAGCTTCGGCCGCTGAGAGAAGGCAGCCCCGCCGCCTTTCCGCTCGCTCGGCCTTTTCTCAGCCACCGGTGCCGCGCAGCCGCTCGGAGCGGCGGCGCAGCAGTTCCAGCGTCAGCATCAGCAGCGCCGCGAACAGCACCAGCAGCGTGGCGGCGGCGGTGATGGTGGGCGAGATCTGCTCGCGTATGCCGGAGAACATCTGGCGCGGCAGGGTGCGCTGGTCCGGGCTGGCGAGGAACAGCGCCACCACCACCTCGTCCCAGGAGGTGACGAAGGCGAACAGCGCTCCCGACGTGACCCCCGGCGCGATCAAGGGCAGCGTCACCGTGCGGAAGGTGGTCCAGGGCGAGGCGCCGAGCGAGGCGGCGGCGCGGGTGAGGGAGCGGTCGAAGCCGGTCAGCGTCGCCGTCACGGTGATGACGACGAAGGGCGTGCCGAGAATGGCGTGGGCGAGAACGAGCCCGAGATAGGTGTTGTTCAGCCCCACCGCCGCGAAGCCGAAGAACATCGCCACCGCGACGATGACCACCGGCACGATCATCGGCGAGATCAGGATCGACAGGATGAGCCCGGCGAAGGGCACATTGCCGCGCGACAGGCCGAGCGCGGCGAGCGTGCCCAGCCCGGTGGCGATGAGCGTCGAGAACACCGCGACGATGCCGCTGTTCTGCAGCGCGATGCGCCAGCGCTCATCGGTGAAGAAATCGATGTACCAGCGCAGGCTGAGCCCCGGCAGCGGATAGGTGAACCAGGGCTCGCTGGAGAAGGAGAGCGGCATGATCACCAGGATCGGGCCGACAAGGAACAGGAACACCAGCGTGCAGAACACGGCGAAGAGGAAATAGGCCAGTTTCTCGCGCGGGGTGGCGTAGGACGGTGCCAGCATGTCGATCAACCCAGCTTTACCTTGTCGATGCCGACCACGCGGTTGAACACCGCATAGAGCACCAGCGTGATCATCAGCAGGATGCCGCCGAGCGCCGAGGCCTGGCCCCAGTTCATCTCGCGGTTGGTGTAGAGCGCGACGAAATAGCTGACCATCTGGTCCTGCGGCCCGCCGACCAGCGCCGGGGTGATGTAGTAGCCGAGCGACAGGATGAAGGTGAGCAGGCAGCCGGCGCCGACGCCCGGCAGGGTCTGCGGCACATAGACCGAGACGAAGGCGGTGAGCGGCCCGGCGCCCAGCGAGCGCGCCGCGCGCAGATGCGAGGGCGGGATCGACTTCATCACCGAGTAGATCGGCAGGATGGTGAAGGGCAGCTGGATATGGGTCATCGCCAGCACCGTGCCGAAACGGTTGAAGATCAGCTGCACCCGCTCCGTCGTCAGGTGAAGGGCCAGCAGGATGTCGTTGAGCACGCCATTGCTCTGCAGGAGCACGATCCACGCCGTGGTGCGCACCAGAATGGAGGTGGTGAAGGGCAGCAGCACCAGGATCATCAGCACATTGGCGTGGCGAGGCGGCAGGATCGCCAGCAGATGCGCGACGGGATAGCCCAGCACGAGTGTTGCCAGCGTCACCACGAGACTGATGGAAAGGGTGCGGATGAAGATGTCGATGAAGATGGACTGGTCGGCGAAATTCGTCGTCACCGCCCCGCCGGCGTCCTGCCGCAGGTCCACCGAGGTGAGGAGATAATAGGGGGTGAGCGTCTGCCCCGCCCGCTTCATGATCGCCCAGAACTCGACCGAGCCCCATTCGGGGTCGCTAGCGATGAACTTCTCCTTCCACGGCCCGCCGCCGCCGGCATCGATAAGACGCCCGGCCTTGAGGAAGCGCGAGCGGGCGCCCGGCACCTCATAATTGATGCGCTTGCCCACCAGCGCGGTGGTGCGGTCCTTCTGCGTCTGCACGAGATCGGTGGCGAAGGCGGCGAACACCTCTTCGCCCGGCGTCTCCCGCCCGTCCCACGCGTTGAGCGCGGCGATGGTGCGCGGCATGGTCTCGCGCACCTCGGTGTTCTCCACCGCCCGCAGCAGCATCAGCCCGATCGGTAGCGCGAACACCGCCAGCACAAACAGCAGCAGCGGGGCGACGAGCGAGAAGGAGCGCAGGCGGTTCACCCGCTCGGCGCGCCGGAGCTTGGTCTTGAGCGAGGTGCGGTCCACAGCGGGTCCGGCCTCGCCGGGAAGGGCGGCCACGGCCATGTCGAGAAATCCCCCTCGGTTGCTGCCGCGGCCTTGCCCCGGAGGGCGGCGCGGTCGGTCGGTGAGCGGCCGGGGCACCGAGAGCCCCGGCCTGCCTTCCGCCCGCCCCCAAAAGGAGCGGGCGCGTGTTCACGACGCGCGGCAGCTAGCCGCCGGCGCGCTTGGGGTCACTGAGCGATCCAGGTGTTGAAGCGCTTCAAGAGCTCTTCCTTGTTGTCGCCCCAGAACACCGGATCGTTGGCGAGCGCGGTCTTGGCGTTCTCCGGCGCGGTCGGCAGGTCCTTCAGGATGTCGGGCGCGACCAGCGGCGTGGCGGCGAGCAGCGCCGGGCCATAGGAGATGTACTTGGTCTGGGCCGCCTGCGCCTCCGGGCTGGAGGCGAACTCGATGAACTTGTAGACCGCGTCGAGGTCCTTCACGCCCTTGGGGATCGCCCACAGATCGTAATCGAGCAGCTGGCCGTCCCAAACGATCTTGAAGTTCTTCTTGTCCACCTTGTTGGCGTTGAAGATACGGCCGTTCCAGGCGGTGGCCATCACCACTTCACCGGAAGCGAGCAGCTGCGGCGGCTGGGCGCCGGCCTCCCACCAGACAATGTCCTTCTTGATGGTGTCGAGCTTCTTGAAGGCCCGGTCGACGCCTTCCTTGGTCTTCAGCGTCTCATAGACCTTGTCGGCCGGCACGCCGTCCGCCATCAGTGCGAATTCGAGATTGCCGAAGGGGGTCTTCTGCAGCGCGCGCTTGCCTGGCCAGGTCTTGGTGTCGAACAGGCCGGCAATGGTCTTCGGGCCGTCCTTCAGCTTGTCGGCGTCATAGGCGTAGATGGTGGAATAGATGATGGTCGGGATGGCGCATTCGAAGGTCGAGCCCTTCACGAACGCCGCCTCGCCGCCGAATTTGGAATAATCGATCGGGATGAGGAAGCCCTCGTCGCAGCCCTGCTGCGCGGTGGCGGCGTCAACGTCGACGGCATCCCAGGTGGTGTTGCCGGATTCGACCATGGCGCGGATGCGCGCCGCCTCGCCATTATACTCTTCCTGGGTAATCTTGGTGCCGGTCTTGGCGGTGTAAGGCTTGAAATAGGCCTCGTCCTGGCTGGTCTGATAGGCGCCGCCCCAGGAGGTGATGGTGAGGCCGTCCGCCGCGAAGGCGGTGCCGCAGGTCGCCGCGAGGGCGAGCGCGGAGAGGGTCATCGTCAGCGACTTCAACTGCATGGTCATTCCCTTTGGGTCTAGGGGGCGGAGGTCTCAGGCCGCGTCGAGGGCGCGGCAATCCTGCGCGCGCCATGCCAGCGGAATACGGGAGCCGACAGCGAGGACCGGGCGGTCCTCGACATTGCCGACCTTGACGACCATTTCGGCGCCGCTATCGAGCACGCAGCGCACGCGTACATGGTCACCGAGATAGATCGTCTCGGCGATCACGGCCTCGAAATGGTTGTCGAGCGAACCGCCGGGCGGGGCGATCTGCACCCGCTCCGGCCGGATGGAGAGCAGGCAGTTCTCCCCCACCCCGGCCGCCTCGGTCAGGGTGGCGGTGACGACATCGCCATTGGCGAGCACCACCGAGCACAGCGCGCCATTGGCCGCCTCGATGCGGCCGGGCAACCGGTTGTTCTCGCCGATAAACTGGGCGACGAAGGAATTGGCGGGGTATTCGTAGAGTTCGGAGGGCGGCGCCACCTGCTGGATGATGCCGGCATTGAACACGGCGACGCGGTCCGACATGGTCAGCGCCTCGCTCTGGTCGTGGGTGACATAGACCACGGTGATGCCGAGCCGCTCATGCAGATGGCGGATTTCCATCTGCATATGTTCGCGCAGCTGCTTGTCGAGCGCGCCGAGGGGCTCGTCCATCAGCACCAGCTTGGGCTCGAACACCAGCGCCCGCGCCAGCGCGACGCGCTGCTGCTGGCCGCCGGAAAGCTGGCCCGGCATGCGCGCGGCGAAGCTGCCGAGATGCACCATGTCGAGCGCCTTGGCGACGCGGTCGGCGATCTCCGCCTTTGGCCGGCCCCGCACCTTGAGGGGATAGCCGACATTCTGCGCCACGCTCATATGCGGAAACAGCGCGTAGTTCTGGAACACCATGCCGATATTGCGCTTCTCCGGCGGCAGCGCGTCGATACGCGCGCCGTCGAGCATGATGTCGCCGGAGGTCGGCGTCTCGAAGCCGGCGAGCATCATCAGCGTCGTCGTCTTGCCCGAGCCGGAAGGGCCCAGCATGGTGAGAAACTCGCCGCGGCGAATGCGCAGGCTGAGGTCCTTCACGACAAGCGTTTCGCCGTCATAGCTCTTCTGCACGCCGGCGAACTCGACGAAACTGTCATTGGCGCTGACCGCAAGCTTCATGCTTCCTCCTCGGACAAGCCGCGCGGAACGGCCCGGAACGGCGACCGTCCATCGCCGACCCGGGCTTCCGCCTTCCCCTGCTTCCGCAAAGGTCGTGCCAAGCGGAAGGGGAAAGACACCGGACGCGGCGAAACCTATTTTTTCACGCGTTTGCAGCCTCTTGGCATGACTGCGCCATTCTTGACGCAGCGGCAGTCAGCTGGGGCAGCGCCCCCACGGCAGCGCGCCGCATTGCCGCCGGTGCCGGGATGGGGAAGCGGCGACGACGCTGCGCGGCAGCGCGCGAACACTCAGGCTGACGCGCAATTAGGCACGCCTCATTTACAGACTTCGTGTGGGGGAGCCGGCGGCGAAAGGCCGGTCTTTAAACACCTTCCGACCTTGCCGGCCGCGCGCCCGGCATGGAATCTCAGCGGGATGGCCCGGCGACGCGCATGCCCGATTCGTCATACGGACTGAACGTAGGCGACCTTCGCCTAAGCCGGCGGCGGGCCGCGATGAAGAATGAGCCGTTTCCCGGCGCAGTCGCGTCGCCCTCCGGCGCAAACGAGACCGCAGGGGCGGGCGGAGCGAACTGCGCCAAATGACCCGCGCCCGCCCCCTCCCGCCACGCGCCTCTTATGTATACAATGCAACCTTATCTGCTTACAGGCTTGGCGGCTGGAAATGGGCTGCCTACTATGTCGCCCTGTCGCTTCCGGGGGCCAGCCTATGCCGCGTGATCTCGCCTTCACCCTTGCCGGGCTCCGCGCTGCCTATGGGCGGGGGCTGCAACCGGAAGCGGTGATCGCGGAAGCGTTCCGCCGGCTCGATGCGCTGGGCGATCCCGGAATCTTCCTGCACGAGGCCCGCGCGCAGGCGCTGGCCGAAGCCCGGGCGCTGGGCGCGCCCGACGGGCGGCCGCTCTGGGGCATTCCCTATGCGGTGAAGGACAATATCGACGTGGCCGGCATGCCGACCACCGCCGCCTGCCCCGACTTCGCCTATGAGGCGACCGCCGACGCCTTCGTGGTGGCCCGGCTGCGCGCCGCCGGTGCGATATGCCTCGGCAAGACCAATCTCGACCAGTTCGCGACCGGGCTCGTCGGGGTGCGCACGCCCTATCCCGTGCCGCGCAACGCCATCGACCCGGCGCTGGTGCCCGGCGGCTCTTCCTCCGGCTCGGCGGTGGCGGTCGCGCAGGGGCTGGTGGCGTTCAGCCTCGGCACCGACACCGCCGGCTCCGGCCGGGTGCCGGCGGCGCTCAACGACATTGTCGGGCTGAAGCCGAGCCTCGGCGCGCTGTCCTCCGCCGGCATGGTGCCAGCCTGCCGCACGCTCGACACCATCTCGGTCTTTGCCGGCAGCGTCGCCGACGCGTGGGAGGTGTTCGCGCTCACCGCCGGCGTCGATCCCGCGGATGCCTGGTCCCGCCCCATGCCGTCGCCGCACCTTGCCGCGCTGCCGGCAGCGGTAACGGTGGCGGTACCCGACGCGGCCAGTCTGCGCACCTTCGGCGACGAGGCGCAGGCCGCCCATTTCCACGCCACAATCGAGCGGCTGGAGAGCGGTGGGGCGCAGCTGCGCGAGATCGACCTCTCGCCCTTCTACGCCGTGGCGGAGCTGCTCTATTCCGGCCCCTGGGTCGCCGAGCGCGTGGCGGCAGTGGGAAGCCGGCTAACCACCGCACCAGAAACCCTGCACGCGGTCACGCGCGCCATCCTCGCGCCCGGGCTTTCCCTCTCCGCCGTCGACGCCTTCAACGGCCTGTACCGGCTGCAGGAACTGCGGCGGGTCTGCGCGCTGGCGCTGGAGGGCGCGGATTTCCTCTGCGTGCCGACCATTCCCTGCTTCGTCACGCGAGAGGAGATCGCCGCCGACCCGTTCGGGCCGAACAGCCGGCTCGGCACCTACACCAATTTCGTCAATCTGCTCGATCTCTGCGGCATCGCCGTGCCGACCGGGCCACGTGCCGACGGCCGGCCGGGCAGCCTGACGATACTGGCGCGCAAGGGCGAGGACGGGCGCGCTGCCGCCCTGGCGCTTCGGGTCGAGCGCGCAGGCGCGGCGGTGCCGCCCCGGACCGATGCTCACGGCCACGGGCCGGCGAGCGACGAGATCGCCCTCGCCGTCTGCGGCGCGCACATGGCCGGCCTGCCGCTCAATGGCGAACTGACCGCGCGCGGCGGCCGCCTGCTGCGCCCGGCGCGCACCGCGCCGCATTACCGGCTCTTCGCCCTGCCCGGCGGCCCGCCGGCGCGGCCGGGGCTGCTCCGCGCCGAAGGCGGCGCGGCAATCGCGCTGGAAGTGTGGGCGCTGCCGCGCGCCGCGCTGGGCGACTTCATCGCCGGCATCCCCACCCCGCTCGTCATCGGCACGGTGGAACTGGACGATGGAAGCGCGGTGAAGGGCTTCCTGTGCGAGCCGCACGGGCTCAAAGGCGCGCGCGACATCACTGCCAGCGGCGGCTGGCGCGCCGCGCTGGCGGAGGCGTAGCGGCACCGCAGCGCGTTCTATCCTTTGGCGCCCTGGCCGCGGGCATAGACATCCTCATAGCGGATGATGTCGTCCTCGCCGAGATAGGTGCCGGTCTGCACCTCGATCAGCACCATCGGCACCTTGCCGGGGTTCTCCATGCGGTGAACCGCGCCCAAGGGGATGTAGACCGACTGGTTCTCGGTGAGCAGCTGCGGCGTACCGTCAATGGTGACGCGGGCGGTGCCGGAGACGACGATCCAGTGCTCGGAGCGGTGATAATGGCTCTGCAGCGACAGCGCCGCGCCGGGATGGACGACGATGCGCTTGACCTGGAAGCGGTCGCCCAGCGCCAGCGTCTCGAACCAGCCCCAGGGCCGGTGGTCTCTGGGGAAATGCTCGGCCTGCCGCGCGCCACGCGCTTTCAGCGCCGTCACCGCCTGCTTCACCTCCTGCGAGCGCGAGCGGTCGGCCACCAGCACTGCGTCCGGCATGGCGACGACAAGCATGTCCTTCAGCCCGATGCCGACCAGCTCCAGCCCTTCCGCCTCCGAGCGCAGCAGCGAATCGGCGCAGTCAATGGCGGTGACGGGGCCATGGGCGACGACATTGGCGGCATCCGCCTTGCCCTCGCGCATGACAGAGGCCCAGTCGCCGAGATCCGACCAGTCGCCGGCGAAGGGCACCACGTCGAGATTCTCCGAGCGCTCCATGATGGCGTAGTCGATGGAGATGTCTTCCGCCTTCTGCCACGGCCCCGGAGCGAGCCGGAGGAAATCGAGGTCGCTCGCCGCCTCGTCCAGCGCCTGCCGCACCGGGGCGAGCATGGCGGGGGCATGGGCCTCGAACGCCTTCAGCGCCGTCTCCACCGAGAACAGGAAGATGCCGGCGTTCCAGAGATAATGCCCGTCGGCCAGCAGGGCGGCGGCGCGCGCCGCGTCGGGCTTCTCGACGAAGCGGCGCAGCGGCACCGGCGCGGGCGCGTCACCCTCCGGGGCATGGGCGAGTTCCAGCCAGCCATAGCCGGTTTCCGGCCGGGTCGGGCGGATGCCGAAAGTGACGATGCGCCCCGCTTCCGCCGCCGGAAGGCCGGCGCGCACCGCCTCCGAAAAAGCGGCACTGTCCGGCACCACCTGGTCGGACGGCATGACGAGGAGCAGCGCCTGCGGGTCGCGTGCCGCGAGATACTGCACGGCGGCGAGAATGGCCGGTGCGGTGTTGCGCGCGCTCGGCTCGATCAGCACGGCGCCGGCCGGAATGCCGGCCTCGGCCAGCTGTTCGGTGACGATGAAGCGGAAATCGGCATTGGTGACGATGACCGGCGGGCGCACATCCGGCCCGGAAAGGCGCCGGGCGGCGGCCTGGAACAGCGTCTCGCCTTCGCCAAGGGTGACGAACTGCTTGGGAAAACTCTTGCGCGACAGCGGCCACAGGCGCGTGCCGGAGCCGCCGCAGAGAAGAACGGGATAGAGATGAGCCATGGAGCCTTGGATGTCGCAGTGCGCCCTGTGGGCGCGGTGGGCCGTGCCGAGGCGCGAAGTGTGGGCGGCGGACGGCGGAAAGGCAAGGCGGCGCAAGCGCCTTGATCTCTTCCCCCAGAATCCGTATCGCCGCGCGGACGCTTTCCGCGCCCGCGCTTAGGAAAGGCCCGGCCATGCTCACCTGCTTCAAGGCATACGACATTCGCGGCCGGCTCGGCGACGAGCTGAACGAGGCCATCGCCCGCCGCATCGGCCGCGCTTTCGCCGAGGGGCTCGGGGCGAAGCGGGTGGTGATCGGGCGCGACTGCCGCGCCTCTTCAGAGGCGCTGGCCGCCGCGTGCATCGAAGGGCTGGTGGCGGGCGGGGTCGAGGTGCTCGACCTCGGCCTGTGCGGCACCGAGGAGATGTACGCCGCCGTGACCGATCTCGACGCCGATGGCGGCATCGAGGTGACGGCCTCGCACAACCCGATGGACTATAACGGCATGAAGCTGGTGCGCGCCGGCTCCGCCCCGCTCGACACCGCGACGGGGCTGGCGGCGATCCAAAAGCTGGCGGAGGGAACCGAGCTGCCTGACCTGCCGGGCGGTCGGGTCGTCCCGGCGGAAGGCGCCCGCGCGGCCTATGTCGCGCGCGTGCTCTCCTTTGTCGACACGCGCGCGCTGCGCCCGCTCACCATTCTCGTCAATGCCGGCAATGGCGCGGCGGGGCCGACCTTCGACGCCTTGGCGGGCGCTCTGGAGGCGCGCGGGGCGCCGCTCACCTTCGTGCGCCTGCACCATGAGCCCGATGGTGGCTTTCCCAACGGCATTCCCAACCCGCTGCTCCCCGAGAACCAGCCGGTGACATCGCAAGCGGTTGTGGCGGCCGGTGCCGATATGGGCGTCGCCTGGGACGGAGATTTCGACCGCTGCTTCCTGTTCGACGAGACCGGGCGGTTCATTCCCGGCGAGTATATCGTCGGCCTGCTGGCGCAGGTGTTTCTCGCCAAGGAAGCGGGCGCCACCATCGTCCACGACCCGCGGGTGGTGTGGAACACGCAGGACCAGGTGGCCCGCGCCGGCGGGCGGGCGGTGCAGGCGCGCACCGGCCACGCCTTCCTCAAGCAGGCGCTGCGCGACACCGGCGCGGTCTATGGCGGGGAAATGTCGGCGCATCACTATTTCCGCGACTTCATGTGCTGCGATTCCGGCATGATCCCGTGGCTGCTGGTGGCCGAACTGATGGGGCGCAGCGGGCAAAAGCTGAGCGACCTCGTCTCGGCGCGCATGGCCGCCTTTCCCTCCTCCGGCGAGATCAATTTCCGCCTCGATGATCCCGCCGGCGCGGTGGCGCGGGTGGAGGCGGCCTTCGCCGGACACAACCCTGTGCGTGACGAGACCGACGGTCTCTCGCTGGACTTCGGCGACTGGCGGCTCAATCTGCGCCGTTCCAACACCGAACCGCTGCTGCGGCTGAATGTGGAAGCCAAGGGCGCGCCGGACCTGCTAGCGCAGCGCGTGGCCGAGATCACCGCCCTGATCAGGGGGTGAGCACCGGCGCTCGGCGGCTTAAACCCGGCTCCAGCCGAGGCAGCCGGCGGGCAGCCCCGCGCCGCCGACCAGCCACGCACCTTCGGCATAGAGGCGGAGCGCGCGCCCCGGCGGCGCCTCGACCACGACCACACCCATCGCCGGATCGGCCCAGATGAGCCGAGCGTCCTGCCGCGCCAGCGCCTGCGCCACCTGCGCCGGCGCAAGGCCCGGCCGGAAGACGACGGTGGTGAAGGGCTGGTTGGCCGGCGGGTGCAGCGACCATGCGGCGGCGCCGAGCGTGCCGATTGTCAGCGCCACCAAGGCAAGCCGCCCGGCCATGCGCCCTCCGCGCCCCTTCCCGCGCAGCAGCCAGCCCGCAAGCAGCAGCGGCGCCACCCCGAAGCCGAAAAACCAGACGAGGTCCCACAACAGCGGGTTGGGGCTGTCCACGCGGATGCGGTGGAGGCCGAGCAGCCAGTGCGAGAGCACGCTGTCGACGACGTGCCACAGGCCGAAGCCGATGAGCAGGGCGGCCGCGAGCGTGGTCCCAGTCGCTCGCGCGCCGCGCCGGTGCGCCCGCCACAGGCCGACCAGCGCGAGGGCGGCGAGGCCATACATCAGCGCGTGGAAATAGCCGTCCCACAGAACCTGCAGGCGTAGATCGTCCATTCCCGGCACCAGGCTGAGCAGATGATGCCATTGCAGAATCTGGTGCAGCAGAATGCCGTCGAAGAACCCGCCCAGGGCAAAGCCGAGCACGGCGCCCCAGCGCGGAAGGGGTGATGACCCCATGGCGCGCCTCGCTTTCCGGTCTCAACCCCGGGCGGGTGACGACGTTCCCGCCGCGCGGCGCGCGGCATCAGGGGCCGGGACGCGCCGGCCAGGCTTTCACCACGTGCTGCGGCCAGGGATTGCGCCCCTCGCGCAGGAAGGCGAGCGTATCGCGCCAGAAGCCTTCGGCGTGGCTGTCATGGAACAGGCTGAAATGGCCGATCGCCGCCCGATCGTAATCGGCGGGGGCAAGGCGCACCAGAGTGCGGCTCGCGCCGGTGTAGTAGCCGAGCGTGCGGGAGAGCGCCGGGACGGTGCCGAGCGGATCGTCGCTCATCGCCACGGCGAGGATTTCGGCCCGCACCGCCGCCATGCGGGCGCGCACCGCCGCGCGCGCGGGCCGGGGATGGCTGGTCTCGAAGCGCGGCCCGCGAAAGCTCCATTCATGGGCGACGCCGGCCGGCAAATCCTCCAGCCAGCCCAGCCGCTTGCCGGGAAAATAGCCGCACAGGGCGGTGAGCGCCGGCATGGCGACGTGCCATTTCAGGAACAGGGCGGCGCGCTGGCGCGGCGCGTAATCGCCCCACCACGCATATTGCGCACCCATGGTGAGCAGCCGCACGATCCGCGCACCATTCTCGGCCAGACCGGGCAGGAAGCCGCCGATGGAATGGCCGACGACCATGAGCGGCGCCGCGGTGCGCGCCGCCAGAAAGCCCAGCGCCGCGTCGACATCGCGCTCGCCCCAGTCGTGCCAGCGATAGCGGCAGCCGCGCAGCCGGGCCGGCCGCGAGAGGCCGATGCCGCGATAGTCGAAGGTGAGAACCTCGAAGCCGTGGCCGGCGAGGAAGCGTGCATAGCGATGATAATAGCGCGCGGCGACGCCGGTGGCGGGATTGATCACCACCGCGCCCTGCACCGGACCGGGCGCGGCCGCCCAGATGTGCCCGCCGAGTGAAACCCCATCCTGGCAGGGGATCGCCACCGCCTGCGGCGCGCCAAAGCCCATGCTTCCGTCTCCCGTCACCCCCTCGATATCGGGTCGACGGTCACATGCCGCTCCCACATTTTGGCAGACTATAGCCGCCCGGGACAGGCCAAAGGCAAGCGTGATGACGCGCGCGGCGGGAGACCGAAAAAGCGTTCGGCCCGGTCAGGGACCGGGCCGACGGTATCAGTACCGACGTGCCCGCTCAGCGGGTGGAGCGCATGTTGCCTTCGGCCTGCTCGCGGATCGCGGCGGCGCCGTTCTGGGCGGCGAAGCTCTCGGTCATGTTGCGGCCTTCGACAACCGTCTGGGCGGAAGCGACCGGACGGGTGGCCGCCGCTTCGGCCGAGACAGCGCCGAGCACGAGCGTGGTGGACAGGACAGCGAGGGTGAGGAACTTGGTCATGGCGGTTCTCCTGATTTCCGGCCCGCTCCATGCGGTGCCGATGACCAGGAAAGGGTAGGCCCGCGCCCGGCCAGCCTCTATCACGCCTGCGCTTAGCCGGATCACCATTGAATGTGGCCGACCCCATCCCTTGGGATGACACTGCTCATCCTCAGCGCCACACCCGCGCCAGTCCGCGCCGGACCTCGCGCACGCGGCGCCGCAGCGCGGTCTTGAGCCGGTCAAGCCGCAGCGCCGCCACTACGCGATCGCGCAGGCCGGAGAGCGTCACGATCACCCACGCCATCCACCCCACCGTCATCAGCTTGGCCCGGCCAGCGGAATAAATGCGCTCGATGATGACGAAGCTGACGAGATAGGCGAGCAGGAAAAGCACGGTGCCGGCCTTGGCCCAACCGTCGGCGATCCACACCAGCGCGACGATTTTCAGCGGCTCGATGGTGACATAGGGGACGACCAGAAGCACCAGGATCGTCGTCACCGAGCGGGCCGCAATCCAGCGCTCGAACGCATGCATGATCCGGAGCGCGGCGAGGCGGGCAAGGAGCGGCCGATAGAGCGGGCGCACCAGCTCGTCGAGCAGGATCAGCGGCGTGCAGAGCAGGCGGAAAAGAAAGCCGACGACCCGCCAGAGCGGTGATGCGCGGCGCGCGGCGCTGGGACGCGCGCGACCGGAAGGCGGCAGGGAAGGCGGCGCGGCGGGCGGAACGGGGGGCACCATTCCCTCCATATCGGCGCCCCGCGGCGCCATGGCTAGAGCTTTTGCCGATCTCCGGCGGGGCGGAGGCGCTACAGATCGAGCAGAAAGCGCTGGCGCGCCCGTCCGCGTAGCTGGAAGCCGATGCCCTTGGCGCGCATTTCCGTGATGATGTCGGCCGTGTGGCCTTCTGTGCCGACGATGTTCAGCAAGGTCTCGATCTCATGCAGCTGGTACTGCAGGCGGAACAGAAGATCGCGCTTGATCAGCGGCGCCCCGAGGAAGCGGCGGTAGAGAAAACCGCCCGTGTGGATCTGTGAGCGGGCGACAACCGCGTCCATGAGCTGTCGGATCACCGTTTCCTGCCGGAGCTGCGGCCCATCCGCAGGCGGGCGCAGGTCGATCGGCAGATGGCCAAACAGATCCTGCAGGCCCACGGCATCGAGGCCGGCCAGCGCCTCGCGCAGCTTGACCGGGTTGAACAGCACCTCGCTGGAGCGGGCGAGGCGCACCATGCAGCGCGAACTGCCGACCTCGCCCTTGTTGATGGCCCAGGGCCGGGCATTCACCGGAAGATAGTCGCGCCAGAACCGCTGAAACTCAGGCTGCTCCAGCATGTAACGCGAGATCGAATAGCAGAAGGACTGGAAATGGTGATGATACTCCCAGTTCTCATACGTCGCACAGACATCGCAGGGGGAGGTGGCGAGCCTCTGCACCATCTCGGTCAGACCGGTGCGGAAGTAATAGACGCTGTCGTTCATCAGCAGCAGCCGCTCCGGCTCCCGCCCGGCAAAAGACAGGATGGCGTCGCGGTAGCCCCCCATGTCGCGGCCGGAATTGTCCCGCAGCATGATCCGGTCGGCAAAGGGCCGCAGCTCCGCGAGTCGCGCCTCGCTGAGCGGGTGATTGACCACCAGGGTCACATTGATCCCCGCCTCGGCCAGCGCTTCCAATGCGTTGGTCACGTACCAGGCGGTCGCCTGCGGCTGCCAGATGAGGAAAACAGCATGCACATTGCCGGGGTGACGCCGTTCGCCGGGCACAACAACCGGCGTGGATTCGAGTCCGAACCTGCGGGCGAAGCGGGCGCGCAGAATCGGCATCCGGTATTCAGCCAGGTACACATAGGTCTTGCCGAACCGGATCTTCATGCATCATCCGTCTAGAGGCTCACGCCGGCGTCTCCTTCGGGCAGGATAGGCCAGCGGAGAGAGGGCTTGGCAAGCCTATTGGACCGAAGAATGTTCGCCTCTCTTGCGCACTACGGTCTTACCGTCAAGAAGCCACGCTGTCGCTGCGGACACTCATCCGCAGATTGTGCCGGCGTGCGGCGCACGGATCTCACCGTCCCGCGGTCACCTGCTCCGCCTCGAGAGAGGTGAGGCTCGTCGTGGGAAACATCTCTTCCGGGGTGGCGCACAGGCCGGTTCGGCCCAGCCACCGGCCGAGCGCCGGCTCGGCGGTAAGCACCGCGAAGGGCACGGCGCCGAGCAAGGCGACGAGCACCGGCAGCGCCCAGGGCAGCGCCCCCGGCGCGAAGCCGGCGAGCAGCCCGGCGAGCGCCGCGCCGAACAGGAATTGCGGCCACAGACCGGTAAGCGCGGTGCGCCAGGACAGGCGCTCGGCATCGCGCGCCTGCGCCTCCCAGGTCACGGTGCGACCGAAGGCAAGGCCGATCATGAACAGAGCGATGCGGAAGGCCACCACCGGCCCCAGCAGCACGGAAAAGACGAACTCCGCCAGCGCGCCCCCGGCCAGCCGGGCGGTGCCACCATAGCGCGCGCGTTCGCCCGCCCGCAGCAGCACGTCGAGCAGACCCGCGACCTTCGGCGCGAGGCTCATCGCGAACATGGTGGCGAACAGGGTCAGCCCTAGCGCGGCAGGAAAGGGCGCGTCCGCCCGCTCGGTGTCGAACACCTTCAGCGCGGCGAGGGCGACGAAGGCCATCCAGGCGAAGGCGCCGAGATACATCAGGATCGCCCAGGAGATCTGGAATCGGCTCATCGGCTTCAGGCCCGGCAGGGCGATCAGCCGCCAGTACTGCATGTTGCCCTGACACCAGCGCAAATCGCGGCGGGTGAATTCGGTGAGATGCGGCGGGTTCTCCTCGAAGCTGTCCATTTCCTCCGGCAGCACCCGCACCTCATAGCCGGCGCGGCGCATCAGCACCGCCTCGATCTGGTCGTGCGACAGCACATGGCCGGCGAGCGGGCCCCGGCCCGGCAGGACGGGAAGCTGGCAATGCGCCTTGAACGGGGCAATGCGCAGAACGGCGTTGTGGCCCCAATAGGGCCCGCAATCGCCCGCCCACCAGGACGCGCCCATGGTGTAGGAGCGCATGCCGTGGCGCATGCCGAACTGGAAGATGCGGGCGAAAGGCGAGCGGGAGGGCAGGCCGACGACGAGACTCTGCAGAATGCCGAGGCGCGGATGCGCCTGCATGATGCGCACAAGGCGCAACGTGGCCTCGGCGCCGAGGAAGCTGTCGGCGTCCAGCACCAGCATGAAGTCGTGCGCGTCGCCCCAGCGCTCCAGGAAATCGCGGATATTGCCGGCCTTGAAGCCCTCGTTACTGGTGCGGCGGCGGTAGTGAAGCGAAGCCCCTTCGCCGCGTTCCGCCTGCCAGGTGGCGAACAGCGCTTCCTCCTGCGCCGCGATCTCCGGCCGGGTGGTGTCCGACAACACGAACCAGGCGAAGGTCTCGCCCGCGCCGCTGGCGGCGAGCGCGCGCTCCATGGCGCGCAGCCGCGCGAACGCCCGGGCGGGGTCCTCGTTGCGCAGCGTCATGATCATGGCGACGCGGGCGGTGATCGGCGCCTCCTCCGCCGCTCGCGTGGCATAGGGATAGACCGAGCGCCGGGCATCGCCGGGCCCGTGCAGGAGCCACAGACCGATGAGGGCGTTCCAGAAACCGAGAATGGTCCACGGCGTGGAGAGGCAGAAAGCCGCCAGCAGCAGCCCGTCCAGCAGGGTGAACCCGCCATGGGCGAGAAGATGGGCGAACAGCGCCACAAGGGCGGCATAGGTCGCGGCGATGAGGGTGAAGACGACCACGCGGCGCTGGGTGAGGTGCCGGGCAGACTGCACGCCGGTCGGGGTGCGGCGCTCGGCGCGACCGGCGGAAATGAAGCGTCCTTCGGCGAGATTCTCGTCCAGGCTCATGCGATCCTCGGCTCGGCGCGGGCGCGCGGCCACCATGGCCGCACCCGGGGCTTGTACGCGCCCCGTCGTGGGCGGTTCACGCGCATGTGGGATCTAACCGCACCGTGATGCTGTTATGCACGCGAATAAGGGCAGGGGGTGACGGTTGATGGGCGGCACGGCGGAGATGGCCACACAGCTCTGGTGCGTGGCGCCGGGGCGCTACGAACTGCGCCACGCGCCGCTGCCCCCGCCGGTCGAGGACGGCCTCCTCATTCGCAGCCTCGTCTCGGCGGTGAGCCGGGGCACCGAGCGGCTGGTGCTGGAAGGCGCGGTGCCGCCAAGCGAGCGTGAGCGCATGCGCGGCCCGTTCCAGAACGGGGATTTCCCGTTTCCGGTGCACTATGGCTATCAGAGCGTCGGCGTGGTCGAGGCCGGGCCGGCGGCATGGCGCGGCCGCACCGTCTTCGCGCTCTTCCCCCATCAGGACCGCTACCGCCTGCCGGTGGCGGCGGCGATGGAAGTGCCCGAGGGCCTGCCGCCGGAGCGCGCCGCGCTCGCCGCTAATATGGAGACGGCGCTGAATGCGCTGTGGGATTCCGGCGCGGGGCCGGGAGACCGGATCACCATTGTCGGCGGCGGCGTGGTCGGCCTGTTGCTGACCGCGCTGGCGGCGCGGCTGCCCGGCGCCGAGGTGACGCTTGTGGATGTGAACCCGGCCCGGGCCGACATGGCGCAGGCACTCGGCGCCGCTTTCGCCCTGCCCGACGGCGTTACCGACGAGGCCGATGTCGTGTTCCATACCAGCGCCACCGCGCCGGGCCTCGCCACCGCGCTGGCGGCGGCGGCGTTCGAGGCGAAGGTGGTGGAGGTGAGCTGGTATGGCGGCCACGCGCCCGCCGTTCCGCTGGGCGAGGCGTTTCACAGCCGCCGCCTGCAACTGATCGGCTCGCAGGTGGGCTCCGTATCTCCGTCACGGCGGCCGCGCTGGCCGCATGAGCGCCGGCTCGCCAAGGCGCTCACCCTGCTCGACGATGCGCGGCTCGACCTTCTGGTCACGCATGTCGTCGCTTTCGATACGGCGCCGCAACGGCTGCCGCCACTTCTGACCGGGGGCGAGGACGCGCTGGCGATCCTGCTCGATTACCGATGAGGGATGCCATGTACTCTGTCGAAGTCCGCGATCGCATCATGATCGCCCATTCCCTGCCCGACCCGTTCTTCGGCCCGGCGCAGGGCCTGCACGGCGCGACCTTCGTGGTCGATGTCGCCTTCTTCCGCGAGACGCTGACGGCGCAGAATGTCGTCGTCGACATCGGTGCCGCGCTCGACGTGCTGAAAAAGACGCTGGCGCCGCTCGCCTACCAGAATCTCGACACGCTGCCGCAATTCGCCGGCATCCTCACCACCACGGAGTATCTCGCCCGGCATATCTTCGATGCCATGGCAGCAGCGGCCAAGGCCGGCGCGCTGGGGGCGGACGGGCAGGGGCTGAGCAAGATTCGTGTGACCCTGCATGAGACCGACCTTGCGCGGGCCAGCTTCGAATCCGGCCTCGGCTGAGGCGCGGGCGTGACCGACTTTGCCTTTGCCATACCCGGCGACCTCGACCTACCGACCGGCGGCTATGCCTATGACCGCCGGGTGATGGCCGAAGCCGTCCGCGCCGGCGGGATGCTGACCCATGTCGCGCTACCCCAGGGTTTTCCCTTCCCCTCGCCGGGGGAGCTGGAGGTCAGCGCCGCCCTGCTGCGCGCGCTGCCGCCGGGCCAGCCGGTGCTGATCGACGGTCTTGCGCTCGGCGCCCTGCCAGCATCGCTCTTGCGCGGGCTTGGACGGCCTGTGGCGGCGCTGGTGCATCATCCGCTGGCGCTGGAAGCCGGGCTGAGCGACCACCAGCGGGCGCAGCTTCACGCCAGCGAAAAGGCGGCGCTGGCGGAGGCAGCGGCGGTGATCACCACCAGCCCCGCCACGGCGCGCGACCTGATGCGCGACTACGGCGTGCCGGAAAGCCGGCTGCACGTCGCCGTGCCCGGTACCGACCGCGCCCCGCGCGCCACCGGCACGGGCCGGCCGCCGCGGCTGCTCGCCGTCGGCTCGGTGATCCCGCGCAAGGCGCATGGCGTGCTGGTCGAGGCTCTGGCGGAGCTGACGGCGCAGGACTGGCAGTGCCACATCGTCGGCGCCACCGACCGCGACCCCGCCGAGACCGCACGGGTGGCGGCGCTCATTGCCGCCCATGGGCTCGGCGCCCGCGTCCGGCTGACGGGGGCGCTGTCGGCCGAGGCGCTGGCCGGCGAATTCGACGCCGCCGACCTGTTCGTCACCGCCTCGCTGTTCGAGGGCTATGGCATGGGGCTGACCGAGGCGCTGGCGCGCGGCCTGCCCATCCTTGCCACCCGCGCCGGAGCTATTCCTGATACGGTGCCGGCGGAGGCCGCGCTGCTGACGGAGCCCGGCGATGTGCGGAGCCTGCGCGACGCGCTGCGCGTTCTGCTCAAGGATACCACCCGGCGCAGGCAGCTCGCCGACGCGGCGTGGCGCCACGCCCAAACCCTGCCCAGTTGGACCGAGACCGCCGCGGCGCTGCTCGCCGCCCTGAAGGAGATGCCCCGATGAGCGGCTTCGCTGCCGACTGGCTCGCTTTGCGCGAGAAGGTGGACCACGCCTCCCGCAATCCCACGCTCGCCGCGCGGGTGCGGGCGCATTTCGCCGGGCGTGACGCGCTCACCATTGTCGATCTCGGCTGCGGCACCGGCTCCAATCTGCGCGGCCTCGCCGCCGACCTGCCGCCGCGCCAGCACTGGCACCTGATCGACGGCGATGCGGCGCTATTGCAGCGGGCGCGCGAAAGCCTCGCCGACTGGGCGGAAGAGGTGCAAGCCGATGGCGAGCGGCTGCGGCTGCGGCGCGACGGGCGGGAGATCGTGGTGAGCTTCGAACGCGCCGACCTCACCCGCCGCGATCTCGACTTCAACGCTGTAGGTGCGGAGCTTGTGACCGCCGCCGCGCTGCTCGATCTCGTGTCGGAAAGCTGGCTGGAGCGCCTCGTCGCGGCGCTGGCGGCGGGCAAGCTGCCGCTTTATGCCGTGCTGAACTATGATGGCGAGGCGGAATGGCAGCCCGCCGACCCGCTGGACGGCCGGGTGATCGCCGCCTTCAACCGCCATCAGCGCGGCGACAAGGGGTTCGGGCCGGCGCTCGGCCCGGCCTCAAGCGAGGCTTTGGCGCAGCTGCTGCGCCAGTATGGCTACCGCTATGGCTCGCTCCCCAGCCCGTGGGTGCTCGGCCCCACGGAGGCCGAACTCATCCGCGCGCTGACCGACGGCTTTGCCCAGGCGGCGGGCGAGATCGAACCTGAGCGACAGGCCGCCTTCGCCGCCTGGTCGAACGCGCAGGCGGGGGCGCAGAAGGTGCGGATCGGCCATCGCGACGTGTTCGGTCATCTCTGACCGCAGCGCACCGCTCAGAAGGGCGGCCACATCCGCGCCATCACCCCGTCGCGCTTGAGGAAGCGGTGGTAGAGCGCGGCAGCGATATGCGCGAGCGCCAGCACGCCGAGAAGCTGCGCCAGCAGCCCGTGCAGGCCGAGAATCCGCTTGGCCAGCGCCTCGTCGGGCCCGATGAGGGCCGGCAAGTCGAAAAGGCCGAACACGTTCAGCGCGGGATAGGCCGACACACCGGCCCAGCCGAGCAGCGGCACGACCAGCAGCAGCAGATAGAGCGCGGCATGCACGGCGGCGGAGGCGATCCGCTCGAACGGCGTCAGCGGCGCCACCCGTACCGGCTCCCCCCGGCGCAGCCGCACCAGCACCCGCAGCACCACCAGCCACAGGACGAGAAAGCCGACGAATTTGTGCAGACTGTACAGCGAGCCGGTCAGCGCATCGAAGCCGGTCGCTTCCCCGCGCGCCACCATATAGAGCCCGAGCGGGATGAGGCCGATCACCAAGAGGCCGATCACCCAGTGCAGGGCGCGAGCGGTGGGGCCGTAGCGAAAGCGCGCCTCAGGCAGGTTCCGATCCGAAGCCGACATACGTCCCTCCCTCGCCGGTTCCGCGCAGATCACAGTCGCAGAGAATATTGCCGTCGTCGAGAAGATAGGCATCGACGCGCGGGCGCAGCGCCCCGTCCAGCCCGTCGATGGGACGAAGTGCGAGGCCCGGCCGGCCGGAGCCGAGAATGATCGGCGCCACGCACACATGCAGCCGGTCGACCAGCCCGGCATCGATGAAGCGCGAGACGGTCGAGGCCCCGCCCTCGACCAGAATGGTGCGATGGCCACGCGCCCCCAGCGCGGCCACGAGTTTAGCCGGCTCGAAGATATCGGGCTCGTCCGTCGGGCCGATGCGCTCGACCGCCTCCGGCCAGCCGGCGTCATTATGGGTGAACACGATTCTGTGACAGCCGTCCGGCGCGAGCCATTTGGCGTCGCGCGGCGAGCGGCCGCTGCGGTCGATTACCGCCCGCGCGGGGCTACGGCCGGGCACGCGGCGGGTGGTGAGGCGGGGGTTGTCAGCCACCACCGTGCCGACGCCGACCACCACCACATCGACGAGGGCGCGCAGCCGGTGGAGATGGTCGAGGCCGCTGAGGCCGTTGATATCGCGCGATTTTCCTGTCGGCGTCGCGATCCGCCCGTCCAGCGACTGGCCGAGCTGGGCGATGACATAGGGCGTGGCGCGCGGCCGCAGCAGCGGCTCATAAAGCGCCGCCAGCGGGTCGATCGGTGTTTCGCGACGATTCACGCAAGGCCCCCCGCTCTGTGCATCTCGATCCTCTGAACGATCAAGGGCCGCCAGCGTTGCTGGTCCGTTGGCGCCCTATATCCGTAGCTACTACGTGCAAGACACGGAAATGGTGCAGCGGGAGATTTTTCAATGAGCAGCAGCGCGACGACCGCCGGCACGATTGCGAGCCTCTTCGGCGACGCCACCCTGACAGAGGCGGAGCGCGCCATCGCCGAAATGCGCGCCGGGCGGCCCGTCATCCTCGCCGAAGGCGGCCGACTCTTCCTGGCGGCGAGCGCGGAGTTCGCCGATGCGGAGCGGCTCGCGGCGCTGGACGCGCTTGTCGGCGGCGCGCTGCAATTGGTGCTCACCCCCGCCCGGCTGCGGGCGCTCGGCCGACCGGACGAAGCGCGGCCCATGGCGCTGCCGGTCTCGGAACTGGGGAGCGCGCGGGTGCGGGCCTTGAGCGCGCAGGATCTGGTCGGCGCCAAGGGGGAGACGCTCGGTGCCGAACTCGTCGAGGCGCACGCGGCCGGTGCGGCGGCGCTGCATCTTGCCACCCTCGCCTTGATGCTGCCCGCCGTGCTCGTCGGCCCCCTCGCCCCGGCGGCGTTGACCCTGCCGGCGCTCACCGTGCGCGCCGAGGCGATCACCCGCTATGGCGAGGACCGCGCGACGCGGGTGGAAATCGTCTCCCGCGCTCCGGTGCCGCTGCTCACCGCGCGCAATTGCGAATTCGTCGTGTTCCGCGGCGGCGAGGGCATGCGCGAGCAGGTAGCGGTGGTGGTCGGCACGCCGGACCCGGCGCGGCCGGTGCTGGTGCGGCTGCACTCCGCCTGCCTCACCGGCGACCTGTTCGGCTCGCTGCGCTGCGACTGCGGCGACCAGCTGCGCACCACGGTGGCCACCATGGCGCAGGCGGGCGGCGGCGTGCTGCTCTATCTCGATCAGGAAGGGCGCGGCAACGGCATCGCCAACAAGATGCGCGCCTACCGCCTGCAGAGCGACGGGCTCGACACCTATGAAGCGGACGAGACGCTCGGCTTCGGCCTCGACGCCCGCCGGTTCGACTTCGCCGCCGCCATGCTGCGGCAGCTCGGCTATGAGCACGTGGTGCTGATGACCAACAACCCCGAGAAGATCGCGGCGCTGAGCCGGGCGGGGCTGCAGGTCTCGGGTGTCGAGCGGCTGTATGGGCGGCGCGGGGCCGACAATATCCGCTACCTCGCCGCCAAACGCGACCGTGCCGGGCATTTCCTCGATCTTGAGGCGCTCGACCATCACGCCCCCGCCTCCTGCGGCTGAGGACTCCCCGTTCCCCAAGGCCTTCGGCCCCGAAGGCCTCTCCTCGACCCCAGCGCGCCCGCGCCGGGGTCTTTTTTTGGCGCGTGGAAGCCCACATGTCGAATGCAATATGGCGACATTAAATTGTTGACACTTTGAACGGGAGGCGTAGGCTTCCGTGCATGACCTCTTCCGCCGCCCATGATGTCAGCTTCCTGCGCCTCACCTCGCTCCCTATGCTGCTGGAGCGCGAGATCGAGAGCATGATCCTCGATGGTCGGCTGAGCGAGGGCGGGCGGATCAACGAGAACCAGCTCGCCGCCACCTTCGGCGTCAGCCGCGGCCCGGTGCGCGAGGCGCTGCGGTCGCTGGAGGCGCTGGGGCTGGTGGAACTGCTGCCCAATCGCGGCGTCTTTATCCGCAGCCTCGACATCACCCAGGTGGTGGAGATGTATGGCGTGCGCGCGGCGCTGTTCGGCTATGCCGCGCAGCTTCTCGCCGCCCGCGCCGAGCCGGAGGTGATCGCCCGGCTGCGCGGCATGCTGAATGAGATGGCCGACGCCGCGCAGGCGCATGATTTCGACCGCTACTACCCCTTAAACTTCGCCTTTCACGATTTCATCGTCGAGCGCGCCGGCAATGGCGTGCTCACGGCGCAGTATCGCGGGCTGGTGAAGCAGCTGCGGCTCTACCGCGCCGGCAATCTGATGACCGGCAACACGCTGGAGCTTTCCAACGAGGAACATGCGCGCATCGTCGCGGCCATTGAGGGCCGGGACACCGCGCGCGCCTACCAGACGAGCTTCGACCATGTCGAGCGCGGCAAGGAGCGGCTTCTCGCCCGCTCTGCCCCCGCCGGCTTGGCCGAGGAACAAAGCGCCTGATCTGAAGCGTTCAAGGAGAGGCGCCCGGCCAAGGGTGCCCGAAGCCCGGCGACGCACGCCCGCGCCAAGGGGCGCGTGCCGCCGCAACCGTCACATCATCATCGGGAGATCGCCCGGCAGAGGCGGCCCCGCACTCCTGGGAGGAAGTCCATGCGAAAGACCCTGACCGGCCTCTTGAGCGCCGTGCTGGCCGTGGGGCTCGGTACGTTCAGCCTCAAGGCCGAACCCCTCGCCTATCCACACAAGGTCGTCACCCTCGTCACCCATTCCAGCCCCGGTGGCGGCAGCGACGTGTTCCTGCGCGAATTGTCGAAATATCTCGGCAAATATATCGGCGCCACCTTCATCGTCGAGAACGTGCAGGGCGGCAGCGGCGCCAAGGCGGTGGCGCGCGTCGCCGCCGCGCCGGCCGATGGCAGCGTGTTCTACGCCACCACGCCGACCTATATCTACACCTCGCTGCTCTCCAAGCCCTCCGCCACCTATAAGGACCTGGAGCCGCTGGTGAATCTGTTCGCCGACAGCGAGGTGATCTACACCCGCGCCGACGGCCCGTTCAAAACCCTGCAGGACGTGATCGACAAGGCCAAGAAGGAGCGCGGCCGCTGGGGCGCCGCCAACCCGGCCTCGCTGGAGCGCCAGGCCGCCGAGCAGCTCAAGCGCGCCGCCGGCGTCAACGCCGCCATCGTCACCCATGAGGGCGGCGGCGACATGATGCTGAACGTGCTCAACGGCACGCTCGACATCGGCATCGGTGAAATTCAGGAGCTGCGTTCGCAGATCGACGCCGGCAAGATCCGCCTGCTCGCCACATTCAACCCCGCGCGCATTCCGGAAAAGCCCGACGTGCCGACGGTGAAGGAAAGCGGCTTCGACGTGACGCTGGTGAAGTTCCGCGGCCTGGCCGGCCCCAAGGGCCTGCCGGACAATGTCACCAAGGTGTGGGACGAGGCGATCAAGAACGTGCTCGCCGACCCCGACTACAAGGCGCGCTATACCGAAGAGGTGCTGGTGCCCAACTATATCCCGCACGCGCAGTACCAGGCCTTCATCACCAATTTCGCCGACACGACCGAGGCGTTCCTGAAGGAAACCGGCGCGGTGAAGTAGCCGCCGCGGCGACGCCGGCGGCCTCCCGCCAGCGTCGCCCGCTTGCCGCAATGCCCGCCCTGCGCGCCCCCTCCGGGCCGGGGCCGGCGGCACCTTCCGCCCCCCGAGGAACGGATCATGAGACAGGACTATCTCAGCGGCGGCGTGCTTCTCGCCCTCGCCGCCGGCTACTACGCCGCCACCGGCACCATTGCCGAAAGCACGCTGTCGGACGAAATCGGCGCCACCGGCCTGCCCCGGCTGCTGGCCATGCTGCTTGCCTTCATCGGGCTGGCGCTGCTGGTGCGCACCGCCTTCGCCGACCTTTCCGCCCGCCGCACGCGCGTGCCTCAGGTCGCGGCCGAGGAAGAGGAAGGCGCCTCGCTGCCGCGCGCCATCGGCCTGCTGCTGATCGGCGGGGCCTATGTGCTGCTGCTGCCCTTCCTCGGCTATTTCCTTTCCGTCGCGATGCTGATCGGCGCGGTGGCCTTCTATGAGGGCGCCGCCCGCAGCTGGGTGCTGCCGACCGCCGCGCTGGGCGGGGCGACGCTCTACTGGGCGATCTTCGTCAAGCTGCTGGGGGTGCACCAGCCCGCCGGCTCCCTCTTTCAGGGATGGCTGTCGTGACCACCTTCTGGGACATTCTGCATCTTCTCACCGCCACGCCGCTGGTGCCGGTCGCCATTCTCGGCCTGACCTGGGGCATTCTCGGCGGCGCGCTGCCGGGCATCTCGGCCTCGATCACCATGGCGCTGGTGCTGCCCTTCACCTACACGATGGACCCGGCGATGGCGATCGCGCTGCTCGCCTGCGTCTATATCGGCGCGGAATATGGCGGCTCGATCCCCGCCATCCTGATCCGCACCCCCGGCACCAATTCCTCCGCCGCCACCGTGATCGACGGCTACGAGTTGAACCGCCAAGGGCGCGCCGGCGAGGCGCTGGGCATTTCGCTGATGTCGGGCGTGGTGGGAAGCCTGTTCGGCCTCGCCATGCTGGCGCTGCTGACCGAGCCGCTGTCCTGGCTGGCGCTGGCCTTCCGCCCGACCTCCTATTTCGCGCTCGGCATTCTCGGCCTCAGCGTCATCGCCTCGATGAGCGGGGAGTCGCTGCTCAAGGGCCTCGCCTCGGCGGTCATCGGGCTGATGATCGCCACGGTCGGCACCGACCCGATCTCGGGCGTCACCCGCTTCACCTTCGATGTCGCGGACCTCTTGAGCGGCGTCGAGCCCGTGGTGGTGATGGTCGGGCTGTTCGCCCTGACGGAACTGATGAGCCAGTCCGGTTCCACCTCGGTCACCCAGCTCGGCAATTCGATCCGCATCCGGCTCCCCAGTTGGGACATGATGGGCCGGCTGCGCCGCTCGCAGATCATCGGCTGCATTCTCGGCCTGTTCGAGGGGCTGACGCCGGGCGGGGGCGGATCGGTCGCCGCGTTCATGTCCTATAATGAGGCGCGGCGCTGGTCGAAGACGCCGGAGAAGTTCGGCAAGGGCTCGGAAGAAGGCATCGCCGCGCCGGAGGCCGCCAACAACACGGTCGCCTCCACCGCGCTGATCCCGCTGCTGAGCTTCGGCATCCCCAGCTCCAACTCTACCGCCGTGCTGCTGGGCGGGCTGTTGATGCACGGGTTGCTGCCCGGCCCGCGCCTGTTCGAGCAGAACCCGCAGGTGATCGACAGCCTCTATGTCGGCTCGTTCATCGCCATCATCGCCCAGATCGGCGTCGGCGTGCTGATCCTGCCGGCCTGCGTGTGGCTGGTGAACCGGCCGCGCCCCTACCGCGCCGGCTTCATCCTCGCCCTCATCCTCTCCGGCCTGTTCACGCTCAACAACAGCCCGTTCGATCTCGGCCTTGCCCTCGCACTCGGGCTGGTGGGCTATCTCATGCGCATCGCCCGGTTCCCGGTGCTGCCGATGATTCTCGGCGTGGTGCTCGGCCATATGGTGGAATCGAGCTATCGCCGCTCGCTCGTCCTCTCCGGTGGAGACCTCCGCATCTTCATCGAGGACCCGATCGCCGTCGGCCTGCTCGGCGCCGCCTTGTTCTTCATCGTCTTCTCCTTGGCGCGCGAATACCGCGATGCGCGCCGGACCCAGCTGCAGGAAACCCATTCGTGAACCAGCACCGCGCGCTCTCCGAGGACACCGTCGCCGGCCGTCTGGCTCGCTTTGCCGCCAGCGCCGCCCCGCCCCCGGCCGCCGAGGCGGTGAGCCGGCGCCTGCTGCTCGATGTTTGCGGCCTCGCCTTCGCCGCCCGGCACGAGCCCTACACAAGCGCCGCGCTGGCGAGCGCCGCCGGCACCGGGCCCTGCACCGCCATCGGCCATGCGCAGGGGCTGAACCTCTATGACGCCGCACTGGTCAACGGCACGGCGGCGCATGGCGAGGATTATGACGACACCTTCGAGGGCGGGCCGGTGCATGCCGGCGTTGTGGTGGTGCCGGCCGCGCTCGCCATCGCCGAGCATCGCGGCCTGGACGGGACGGCGGTCATGCGCGCCATCGCCATCGGCGCCGAACTGATGAGCCGCCTCAGCCTCGTCGCGCCGCAGGCGATCCACAAGGCCGGCTTCCACCCCACCGCGGTGATCGGCGCGATGGCGGCGGCGGTGGCAGCGGGGGCGGCGATCGGGCTCGACCGGGCACGGCTCGCGCACGCGCTGGGCATCGCGGGCAGCCTCGCCTCCGGCATCATCGAATATCTCGCCGACGGCTCCTGGACCAAGCGGCTGCACCCCGGCGCGGCGGCGCAGGCGGGGCTGCGCGCCGCGCTGCTGGCGGAGGGCGGCTTCAAGGGCCCGGCCAGCGTGTTCGAGGGCGACCACGGCTTCTTCCGCGCCTTCGCCCCCTCGAAGACGGCGAATTTCGCGCCGTTGCTGGAGGGGCTGGGCGACGAGTGGATCATGCCGACCATCGCCTTCAAGCCCTATGCCTGCGGAACCATGACCCAGCCTTTCATCGACTGCGCCATCGCGCTCGCCGGCCAAGGGGTGCGGGCGGAGGAGATCGTCAGCCTCGTGTGCAAGGTCGGCGAGGGCACGGTGCATCGGCTCTGGGAGCCGCTGGCCGCCAAGCAGGCGGTGCCGAACGGCTATGCCGCCAAATTCTCCACCCCGTTCTGCATGGCGGTCGGCTTTCTCGACGGCGCGGCGGGGCTGGTGCAGTTCACCGACGCACAGACCGCACGCGCCGACGTGCGGGCGCTCGCGGCGAAGATTTCCTACGTCATCGACCCCGCGGACGAATATCCAAGCAACTTCACCGGCCATCTACGGGCGACGCTGACCGACGGTTCGGTGCGCGAAATCCGCCAACCGCACATGCGCGGCGGCGCGCGCGAACCGCTCTCGGACGCCGAGCTGCTGGCCAAGTTCAACGCCAACATCGCCTATGGCGGCGGCGACGCAGCGGCGGCGGAAGCCCTGCACGCCGCCATCGACACCCTCGCCGCCGGCGGGAAGGTCGCGCTGGGAGAGAGCGCATGAACGGTTCACCCGCTGAGGGCGCTTCCCGCCCCGTCGCCATCGTCACCGGCGGTTCGCGCAATATCGGCCGCGCCATCGCCCATGCGCTGGGGCGGGCGGGGACGGCGGTGGTCATCGTCGCCCGCTCCGACCGCGACGCGGCCGAGACGGTGGTGCACGAACTGGAAGCGATGGGCGCCCCGGCCTCGGTGGTGCTGGCCGATGTCGCGCGCGAATCCTCCGCCGATCTCATCGTCGAGCATGCGCTGGAGCGCTTCGGCCGGCTGGACGTTCTCGTCAACAACGCCGCCATCCGCCGGGAAAAGCCGGTGGAGGCGATGAGCCTGGCGGAATGGCGCGAGATCACCGGCATCTGCCTCGACGGCGCCTTCCTGCTCTGCCGCGCCGCCATCCCGCATCTGGCGGCTTCCCCTGCCGGCAGCATCATTAATATTGGCGGGCTCACCGCCTATACCGGCGCCCCGAACCGCGCCCATGTCGTCGCCGCCAAGGCGGGGCTGGACGGGCTGACCAAGGCGCTGGCGGTGGAGCTGGCGCCGCGCGGCGTCACCGTCAATCTCGTCTCGCCCGGCCGCATCGGCACCGACCGCAGCCACGCCTCGGCGGAGAAGAACCCGGCGCACCATGCCCGCAACCAGACCCTGCTGGGCCGCGAGGGCACGGCCGAGGAGGTGGCGGCGATGGTCGCCTATCTCGCCGGCCCGCAGGCCCGCTTCGTCACCGGCCAGACGGTCCACGTCAATGGCGGCGCCTTCCTGCCGTGATCCGCGTCGGCCTCCCCCAACCGACTGGGCGCCGCCATGTTCGGTGATGTGAGCCTGTGGCATTACCTTCTGGTCGCCGCCGTCGCCTTTGTCGCCGGGGTGGCGGGCGGCGTCACCGGCTATGGGCCGGGGCTGTTGCTGCCGCCGATCCTGCTGCCGATCATCGGAGCCGAAGCGGTGGTACCTGTGATCGCCGCCTCCTCCCTGCTCTCCAACACCAGCCGGCTTCTCGCCTTCCGCCGCTCCTTCGACCCGCGCCGCGCGGCGCTCCTCGTCGCGGCGGCGCTGCCGACCGCCGCACTGGGCGCCTATGGCTATACGCGCCTCTCCGGCGCCGGTGTGTCGGTGGTGATCGGCACCGTGCTGATGCTGGCGATTCCCACCCGCCACTGGCTGGCGCGGGTGAGGGGTCATCTCTCCGGCTACGGCCTCACTGTAGCGGGCGCCGGCTTCGGCCTGTTGATGGGCGGCACGGCGGGAACCGGCGTCGTGCTGCTCTCCATCCTGCTGGCCGCAGGTCTCAACGGCGCGGCTGTCATCGCCACCGATGCTGGCATTTCGCTGGTGCTGAGTGTCGTGAAGGTCGGCGTGTTCCAGGCGGCGGGGACGCTGCCGCTGACCTCGTGGGTGATGGCGGTGCTGATCGGCGCGACGGCGACGCCGGGCGTGTTCCTCGCCAAGCGGCTGGTCGGCACCCTTTCCGAGGGCGCGCATATCCGGGTCCTCGACGCCGTGGTGATCCTCGGCGGGCTGGTGCTCATCGCGCAGGGCGTACGCGCGCTGATGGCGTGAGGCTATCGCCGCTCGTCAGTCCGCCGCCGGCTCGCCAAGAATGTGGCGGATCAACGGAGCGGTCTGCGCCTCGGCGTTCATCTCCTCCCGGTGATAGCGAAGCGCTGCCGCGCGGGCCGCCCCCAGCCACGCAGCATCGTGCAGGCGATCGGCAAGCTGGTCCGCCCCCTGTTGCGGATCGGTGGGGTCGAAGGCGACCGACAGGGATTCAGGAAGGTAGCGCAGGCCCGGATTGCCGGCATAGGCGACGGCAAGGCCGGCGGCGATGTATTCCCCCACCTTGTTGGACGCGGCGGAGAGGAAATAGGCCTTCCAGAAAGGAGAGCCGTTCACCGCCTCCACCAACGGAGCCCAGTGGAGACCGACATCGTAATAGGGCAGGCGGGCATAGAGTTCGGCTTTTTCCACCGCTTCGAAAACCCGATAAAGGGGATGCGAGATAAGCGTACGTGCGGTCTCCAGCTGCTGACGCGCCAGTTCTGGCTTGTCGGGGACTCCAAAGAAATACCAGTCAAAGGCGATTCCGCGGGAGCACAGACGATCAAGGAACCGCGTCAGCCGGGCCCGATCCATCGACTCCAGGACGTGGAAGGAGCTGGTGAAAAGAACCCTTGGCGGCACGCCCGGCACGGCAATGTGCGGCACAGGGTTCAATGCACTCAGCAAAGGCGAGTTGCGCACAACGAAACCCGGTGCCGTCAGCTTCGGCCAGTCGCGCCGCCGCCAGCTATGACGCAGATCGCACACATCGACATAGGCATCGAGCCGCGAGGCCATCCGGCCAATAAAATCCATGTGGCGGTTGTCATAATAGTCACAGAAATAGCCGGCGACACGGGGGCGGCGGAACGGAAACGCCATCTTGTAGGCAAGCGCCGTCACGGCCAGTTCGTGTTCGGCAATGATCCAGTCCGGCTGGAAGCGGGCGAGGATCGACACCCCATCCGCATGCAGCTGCACGAGCGCGCGCAGGCCCTTCCGGTTCAACTTGCGTGGCAAGGGGCTGTGGGCGATGCCCTCCATCGGAGGCTGCAGGCCTACCGGGCTCTCCCGAGACGCGACGAGAACATCGGCCCCCCCGGCCTTTAGCCCCAGGGCGATATTGTAGAGGCCCGGAAAGGTGGCAAGCGAGTACGAGGCCAGAATTGCTACTCTCAACGCCCACCTTTATCGACTGCGGACCTCCCCACCGGCTCAACTGGCCGGAGGTTGCACGATCAGTTATGCACGCGCCCAGGTCATCCAGCAAGACGCCCGATTGCGCCTTCTGAAACGGTAGAAAGCGCCCCATGTACGCCGCCACATCCCCCAGCTTCCACCGCGCCAGCCCGCGCGACTGGCTGGCGCTCGCCGTCATCGCGCTGCCGTGCGCGGTCTATGCGATGGACCTCACGGTGTTGAATCTCGCCGTGCCGCATCTCGCGCTCGATCTCGCGCCCTCGGCGGCACAGCTTCTGTGGATCATCGATATTTACGGCTTCATGGTCGCCGGCGCGCTGATGCTGATGGGCACGCTGGGCGATCGCATCGGCCGGCGCAAGCTGCTGCTGATCGGCGCGGCGGCCTTCGCGCTCGCCTCGATCGCCGCCGCCATGGCGCGCAGCGCCGAGCAGCTCATCCTCGCCCGCGCTTTGCTCGGCCTTGCCGGAGCGACGCTGGCGCCCTCGACACTCTCGCTCATCCGCAACATCTTCCTCGATGACCGCGAGCGCACCTTCGCCATCGGCGTGTGGATCGCCTGCTTCTCCGCCGGCGCGGCGCTGGGGCCGCTGGTGGGCGGGGTGATCCTCACCTATTTCGGCTGGGGCGCGGTGTTTCTCGCCGCTGTTCCCGTCATGCTCGCCCTGCTGGTCGCCGGGCCGCTGCTGCTGCCGGAATATCGGGACGAGAAGGCGGGCCGGCTCGACATTCTCAGCGCCGCCCAATCGGTCATCGCCGTGCTGGCGCTGGTCTATGGCATGAAGCGCGTCGCCGAGCATGGGCCGGGGCTGGAGGCGGCCGTGGCGCTGGCGCTGGGGCTTGTCGTCGTCGGTTTCTTCCTCACGCGGCAGAAGCGGCTCGCCGACCCGATGATCGACCTCGCCTTGTTCGCCCATCCCGGCATCGGCGCGGCGCTGGCGATCAATGTGCTGGCGATGATGGGGGTGATGGGCATCTTCGTGTTCATCTCGCAATATCTGCAATTCGTGCTCGGCATGAGCCCGCTGGAGGCGGGGCTTTGGACCGCGCCTTCCGGCGTGTGCTTCGCCCTCGGCTCCATGGCGACGCCACGCCTGGTGCGGCGCTGGCGGCCGGTGGACGTGCTCTCGGTCGGGCTCGTCTGCGCGATTGCCGGCTTCCTGCTGCTCACCCAGCTGCGGGCGGAGCCTTCCATGGGGCTGCTGATGGGCGCCATCGTGCTGATGTGCCTCGGCCTCTCCCCGGCCGGCACCCTCACCACCGATCTCGTCATGCGCCTCGCCCCGCCCGAGCGCGCGGGGGCGGCGTCCGGCATCTCGGAAACCAGCTTCGAGTTCGGCGGCGCCATGGGCATCGCCGTGCTCGGCAGCCTGGTGGCGGCAAGCTACCGGCTGGGCATGGAGGCCGCGCTCCTGCCGGAAGGTATTCCCCCCGCGCTGCTGGAGCCGGCGCAGCGCACGCTGGACGCGGCCGTGTTCGGCGCGGCCAAGCTGCCTGAAGCGCTGGCAACGCCGCTGCGCGAGGCCGCTTTCACTGCCTTCTCCCACGCCGTTGACCTCGCGGCGCTCACCTGCGCCGCCTCGGCGCTGCTGGCGCTCCTCGTCGCCCGCGCCCGGCTGACACGGGTGCGGTAGGCAATCCGACGCGTCCCCTCAGGCGCTGATCTCGTCGACGAGGCGGGTCAGCATCACCGCGCAGCGGGCGAGCTGGTCGCGGCTGACATATTCGTCCGGCTTGTGCGCGTCGCGTATGTCGCCGGGGCCGCACACCACGGCGGGGATGCCGAGCTTCTCGCGGAACAGGCCGCCCTCGGTGCCGAAGGCGATCTTGCGCAGTGGGCCGGGACCGTTGAGCCGGCGCAGCAGCGCCACCACCTCGGCCTCCGGCGGCGTTTCCAGCCCGGGATAGGCGTTGACGATGTCGATGGAGACGCCGGTGCCGGGAAAGCGCGCCTCGGTTGCCCGCGTCAGCTCGGCCGCCTTGTCGAACAGCCGTTCCAGCAAAAGCGTGGGATCATCGGTCGGCAGGTTACGGATCTCGAACTCCACCGTGCAGGCGTTCGGCACGATGTTGAGCGCGGTGCCGCCTTGGATGGTGCCGGCATGGACGGTGGTGAAAGGCACGGCATAGGCGTCGTCCTGCGGGCCGCCGGCCAGTTCGTCCTGCATCGCCCGCATCTCGCCCAGCATGTCGGCGGCAAGGTGGATGGCGTTCAGCCCTTCCGGCGCGTGGCTGGAATGGCATTCCTTTCCCCGGCAGGTGAGCCGGGCCGCCAGCTTGCCCTTATGCGCGACCACAGTTTCCAGCATTGTGGGCTCGCCGATGATGCACAATGCCGGCAGGTCGGGCGCGCCGACGAGGCGCTCGATCAGGCCGCGCACGCCGACGCAGCCGATCTCCTCGTCATAGCTGAAGGCAAGGTGCAGCGGCCGTTCCAGCCGCCGCGTCGCCGCCAGTTCCGCCGCCGCGAGCGCGCAGGCCAGAAAGCCCTTCATGTCGCAGCTGCCGCGCCCGAGCAGTTGATCGCCCCGCGCGGTGAGGCGGAACGGATCGGTGCTCCATGCCTGCCCCTCGACGGGAACCACATCGGTATGGCCGGAGAGCAGCACTCCCCCACCGCCGGAGGGGCCGAGCACCGCGTGAAGATTGGCCTTGGTGCCGGCCGCATTGTGCACGAGTGTCAGCCGGGCGCCGAGCGGCGCCAGCAGCGCGCGGACATAGTCGATGAGCGCGAGATTGGACTCGCGGCTGATGGTGGGAAAGGCGATCAGCCGTTCCAGAATCTCGATCGGGCGTGAAGCGTTCATGGGCGGCCGGCGCAAGCAAAACGGGACGCCCGCAGGGTGACGCCTCAGAGCGGCGCGGCAAAGCACGAATTTCCAAGCCGCTGGATAGGAAAAACCGAAGCCGGCCCCCTCACTCGGCCGCAGCGGCGAAACGGCGCTCGAAGCCGGCGGTGCGCGCGGCGATGTACTGCATGAAATCGTAGATCGGCCGCTCCAGATAGGAGAGATGGCCGGCGCGGGCGCGGTCCGCCTTCATGCCGCGAAACACCTTCTCCGTGCAGCCGCGATCTTCGACATTCACCTCGTCGAGCAGCCCCTTCAACGTCGCGACATACTCGTCCGCCCGCGGATCGGCCATGAACTCCGGCGAGAGCCCGCCGCCGAACAGCAACGACACCTTGTCGGGCCCCTGCGGGTGCAGCGACAGATACCAGAAATAGCCCGGCGTGAGGGTGATAAGGTGGCTGGGATAGAGCGCCAGCAGCGCCGTCGTCTTGCGCCAGCGCCCCTCCAACCGCGTATTGGTGGGGTGAGCATTGCCGATCGGCAGCGAGGCTTCCTTGGTGATCCAGTGATAGTTGAACGCCGGCAGGCCCGGCGGGCACTCCATCTCTTCCAGCTTGGAATGACCGCCCACAGTGGCGGCGTGGCAGACCGGCAAGTGGTAGCTCTCCATGAAATTCTCGGCGAGCACCTTCCAGTTCGTGTCCCACACATGGGTCTCGCGAAAGCACTCGACATAGTTCTCCATCTGGTAGGGCGCGATCATCGCCTCCAGCGCGCCGAGGCTTTCCGCGACGCCGGGCCGGCCTTCGTCCAGCGTGACATAGATCCAGCCGAGCCATTCCTCGCAGCGAATGGCGGGGAGAGAATAGTCCTCCTTACAGAAGCCGGTGGTCTCCGCCATGAACGGCGCCCCGCGCAGCCGGCCGTCGAGGCCATAGGTCCAGGCGTGGTAGGGACAGACGATGGCGCGGCGGTTGCCCGTTCCTTCCAGCAGGGTCGACATGCGGTGCAGGCAGACATTGGAGAAGGCCCGCAGCCGCCCTTCGCCGTCGCGCAGCACCATCACCGGCTGGCCGGCCAGCTCATAGGTCAGATAGTCGCCGGGATTTGCCAGCGAACTCGCCCGCCCGACGCAGATCCATTCGCGGGCGAAGATGGTCTCCAGCTCGCGGGCGAGAAAATCCGGGCTGGTATAGACGCCCGGTGGCATGGCGACCGCGTCCTCGAACGGACGGGCGGCGGCGGCGAGCAGCGCGGCGGCGGGCGACGACAGGGCGATCGGCGGAAGGCTCATGAGCGTCATCCTCGCGTGGGGTCCGGCCGCGTCAAAGGCTTGAACCCAAGGGTGCAACGCTCCTAACATAGATAAAAGCTCAATTATCCGAGCATCGAGACAGCTAGAATATGGTTCGCTACACGCTCCGCCAGATCGCCTATTTCCGCGCGGTGGCCGAGCAGGGCGGCATCGCCCAGGCGGCGCGGGTGCTCAATATCGCCCAGCCCTCCATCGCCCAGGCGCTGGCAAAGCTGGAGCAGGCGCTCGGCCTTACCCTGTTCGAGCGCCACCATGCCCGCGGGCTGACGCTGACCCTGCAGGGACGGAGTTTTCTCGGCCACGCCACGGCACTGGCGCTGGCCGCCGAGCAGGTGGAGCGCGAGGCGCGGGCGCTGGCGGCCGAGACCACGGGAGAGATCCGGCTCGGCGTGTTCTGGACGTTGGCGCCGTTCTACGCCGCCGACCTGATGCGGGATTTCGCGCGGCAGGCGCCGGGCGTCGTCATCCGGCAGAAGGAAATGGCGCTGACCCCGCTGGCCGAGGCATTGCGCAGCGGCGAGATCGACCTCGCGCTGACCTATGACCGCGGCGCCGATCTCTCCGACCTTCCCCGGCGCGAACTCGCCGCGCTCCAACCCAGCGTGGTGGTGGCGGCCGACCACAGGCTGGCGCGACGCCGCGCGGTTTCCTGGCACGAGCTGGCGGACGAACCCTATGTGATGCTCGACGGTCCGGGCAGCCGGGCCTATTTCGAGGAATTGCTGGCGGAAGGCGGGATTGCGCCGCCCATCGCCTATGTCTCGACCTCGCTGGAAGCGGTGCGCAGCGCGGTGGCGGCGGGCTTCGGCTTCACCCTGCTGGTGATGCGCCCACCCTCCGCCACCACCTATGACGGGCGCCGGGTGAAGACGTTGCGGATTGCCGGGCCTGTGCGGCCGCTGCGCATCGTACTCGCCTCGCGCTATGGCGCCCGCGACGGCCTGCTGCGGCGTTTCGCCGATCATGCCGCCGCCTATTTTCACCGCGCCAATGGGCGCGAAGCCGGCTATGAGCCAGACGACAGACCGCATCCGCGCAGAGGGAGACCACCAGCATGAACCAGCAGACCGGCAATATGCGTGTCGATGGCGGGCGGCTGTGGGAAAGCCTCATGGCGATGGCGCAGATCGGCCCCGGCATCGCTGGCGGCAATAACCGGCAGGCGCTGACCGATGCCGACCGCGAGGGACGCCTGCTGTTCCAGCGTTGGTGCGAGGAGGCCGGAATGGTGGTGGGCATCGACGCCATGGGCTCGATGTTTGCCCGCCGCGAGGGCACGGACGCGGACGCCCTGCCGATCCTCATCGGCTCGCATCTCGACACTCAGCCGACAGGCGGCAAGTTCGACGGCGTGCTCGGCGTGCTCGCCGCGCTGGAAGTGGTGCGCACGCTGAACGATCTCGGCATCCGCACCCGCCGGCCGGTGGAGGTGGTGAACTGGACCAATGAGGAAGGCTCGCGCTTTCCTCCCGCCATGGTTGCCTCCGGCGTCTATGCCGGCGTCCACACGCTGGACTGGGCCTATGATCGCACGGATGCGCAGGGACTGCGCTTCGGCGACGAACTGGAGCGCATCGGCTTCAAGGGCGAGGAACCGGTGGGCCAGCGCAAAGGCCACGCCTATTTCGAGCTGCATATCGAGCAGGGGCCGATCCTGGAAGAAGAAGGCGTCGATATCGGCATCGTCACCCATGGCCAGGGGCTGCGCTGGGTGGAGGTGACGCTCACCGGGCGCGAGGCCCATACCGGCACCACGCCGATGGACCGCCGGCTCAACGCCAGCCTCGGCGCGGCGCGTATCATCGACCGCATTGAAGCGATCACCCGCGCCCACGGGCCGAAGGCCGTCGGCGCGGTGGGTCAGCTGGTGTTCGCGCCGAACTCGCGCAACATCCTGCCGGGCAAGGTGGTGTTCACCGCCGATCTGCGCCATCCGGAGCTGGCGGCGCTGAACTCCATGGCGGAGCAGGTGAAAGAGGCGGCGCGCGCCATCGGCGCGGAACTCGGCATCGGGGTGGCGATCGCGGAGGTCGGCGCCTTCGACCCCACGGCCTTCGACGAGGATTTGCTGGCCGGGCTGCGCGCGGCGGCGGAGCGGCTCGGCTATTCCCACCGCGACATGGTGTCGGGCGCCGGGCACGACGCGTGCTGGGTGGCAAAGGCCATGCCCTCCGCCATGATCTTCTGTCCCTGCGTCGATGGGCTCAGCCACAACGAGGCGGAGGACATCACGCCGGCATGGGCCGGCGCCGGCACCGATGTGCTGCTGCAGGCCGTGCTGCAAGCGGCGGAAGTGGTGGAATAGGCTTTCAAGGGCCGCCATGCCTTGGGTCGACCCGCGCACCAAGTGGGGGCGGCCGGGGAATAAGCTTGGCGATTCGCCCTGCGCGCGGGAAAGTGCTGGGTCCCCGGGTCAAGCCCGGGGATGAGGGCGTACGGGATGGACAGGGCTGATTGAGCTCAGGCGCCCCGCCCCGGCGCTCCATTCTCCCCTCCTCATGCCCGGGCTTGACCCGGGCACCCAGAGCGGCACGGCGCTTGAGGCATGGATACGCGATCAGACGTGTGGGGACGGAAGGGCTGGGTCCCCGGGTCAAGCCCGAGGATGAGGGCGGTCGGGGGCAGACCTTCGCTCCCCTCATCCCTTGCGCCAGAGCGCGGCGCCGCCGGTGAGGCCGGCATCGTTGCTCGCGAGGCTGACATTGGCCGGCAGCTCGATTTCGACATGCTTGGCATTGCCGCCGCCGAGATAGAGATGATCGTAGTGCAGCAGCACATAGAGCAGCTCGATCACCCGCTTCACATGGTGATTCCAGTGGTGCTTGCCGTGTGATTCATAGGCTGCCACGCCGAGATATTCGTCATAGGTCAGGTTGTCGTGCACCGGATGGTGCGCCAGCTCCATGTGCGGCATGAGATCGCCGTCGCGGAACAGCGCCGTGCCGCAGCCGGTGCCGAGCGTCATCACCAGTTCCAGACCCTTGCCGGAGACGATGCCATAGCCCTGCATCTCGGCGTCGTTGATCAGCCTTGCCGGCGCCTTGAGCCGTGCCGCCATCGCCTCCGCCAGCGCGAAGCCTGCCCACAACTCGGTGCCGAGGTTCGGCGCGGTCAGCACCCGGCCGTTGCGCACCACGCCGGGAAAACCGATGGAGATGCGGTCAAAGGCCGGCAGCTTGGCCGCCATGCCGGCATAGGCGTCGAGCAGCGCCTCCGGGTGGCAGGGATGGGGCGTGTCGACCTTCTCGCGCTCGGACAGCATGGTGCCGTGATCGTCGATGACCGCGCATTTCAGCCCGGTGCCGCCGACATCCGCCGCCAGAATGCCGGGCTTTGCCGCCGCGCCTGCGGTGCTCGTTGCTTCCGTCATGCCTGCCCTCCCTCGACATCGCTGCGCGCGGGCTCCGCAACCCGCCGACTCACTTCCGGCTCGTCCGCCGCCGCGTGGAACAGCGTTCCGTCGCCGTCGACGACGACGCTGTAATCCTCGCCTTCCCATTTGTCCGCTTCAGGCCAGAAGAAGGTGAAGCGCAGATGACGGCCGTGGTGGCGCAGCGTGGTCGGCAGATCCACGATGTGAAGGCCGAAGCTCGTGGGATGCGTCGGCGTGTCCTGGCTGGTCGTCCAGCCGTCGAGCGACCAGTGGATGACGGCGGGCGCCGGCAGCTCGATGCGCAGGGCAAGGCCGGCGGGCAGCGAGCGGAGCTTCTGGTTGAAGTGCCAGAGCCGGCGCGGCGAGGTGACCTTGTCGACGAGATAGCGCTGCGCTGTCTGCGGCGGGGTATCGAACACCTTGCCGTCATGCAGCGAGCGCATCAGCTTGATGTGCTCGGCATGGGCCCAGACCAGCGGCATGGCGCTGCCCGAAGGCCGGCCCTTGTAGAGCTCCCGCTCGGGAATGTCGTCCTGGTCCCACACTTGTTCGGGCAGCAGCCCGCCGGGGCCGGCGCAATCCTCCAGCGTGACCAGAAGCTGGCCGGCGCGCACCAGATTGCCGGCGGCGATCTCGTAATGCGCCCGCTCGCCGGTGAGCAGCGGCCAGGCACGGCCGATGCCGGTGCCGTCGAAGGGTGAGCCGTCCTCATGCTCGCCATAGCCGTCGCCATTGTAGCGGTACCAGACCGGCCCTTGCGGCAGTTCCACCTTGAGAACGGCGTCGATGGCCTTGATGGTGTCGAGGATGCGCGGGTCATTCGGCGCGCGCAGGCCGAAGCGCACCAGCGCCAGCGCGTCCGGAGAAATCAGCTGCGCCGCCGGCCGGTCGGTGTCGGCGGGCGGGCGGTTCTTCACCGGCACGAAGCCGTCGAGCGGGGAGGCCGCGTCCGCCGTCTCCGGCGGGGCGATGCGCACATAGTAGCCCTCGACGCCGAGCCGGTCGGCGAGGTCGGTGCCGGTGGCGAAGGTCCAGTGCTCGATGGAGTCGTTCCACGCATCGGCCTTCTCGCGCAGATAGCGCGCATCCGCGCTCCGGCCGGCGATATCCATCATGTCGGCGGCAGCAAGCAGCGCGGAGATTTCCGCCGCCAGGGTGAAGGGCGAATAGCCGGCATCCTCCTCCCAGCGGTCCTGGCCGGTGACGGGGCCGTTGAGGACGATGAAGCGCGCGGCGCGCGTGATCATGTCCATGTAGCTGTCGAGTTCGCCATGGGCGAAATGGCCGCTGCGGCGGATCATGTCCGCAAGCAGGATCGGGAAGGCGCATTCGTCCATCTGCACGCCGCCCCAATAGGGCACGCCGTCCAGCCAGACATTCTGCGACCAGTGGCCATCCGCCTCCTGTATGGCGCGGAGATAGCCGAGCACCGACTTCGCCTCGTCATAGGCGCCCGCCGCCAGCAGGCCGCCGGCATTCTCGACGAGATCGCGCGGCCAGACGAGGTGATAGCCGCCGAGATCCTCGTCGCCCTTGTTGAAGCCCCAGGGAATGGAGAGGCTGGCGATGATGGCGCCCGGCATCGAATAGGGCTGGTGGGTGGCGAGCACGATGGTGCTGGCACGGTAGGCATTGATGTTGGAGCGGCCCTGCGGATGGTCGAGCGGCATCAGCGTGCTCTGCCAGCTGCGCCAGCCCTGCACATAGGTGCGGCGCAGCTCCTCGAACCCCTCCTGCAGGCTGCACACGGCGCGGAAGCCCGCTTCCTCCGGTCGGGCGCCGAAGCCGAGCGCCACCAGCATCTCGCCATTGCAGGCGGCAAGGTCGATCTCGGCGCTGAGCGCGACGTTGCCGGACTCGGCGCGGCGGTATCGCTCTTCCAGCTGTCCGTGGCGGCTGAGCTGCTGCCAGCCGTCGGAGGTGCCGACATAGCCCACCGACCGCGCCTTCCACGGCACCGAGCAGGCGAGCGCCAGCGACTGGCCCCGCCGGCCGGAGGCGAACAGCATCGGCGTGCCCTTGTAGTCGCCGAGCCAGGCGGTGTTGTCCGCCCCGGCATTGATGAGGTGCGGCGCCAGCAGCGCGAACAGGCGATAATCCGAGATGTCGCCGATCAGCGCCTCGAAGGTCACCTTCTGGATCAGCACCTCGCGGCGCGGATCGGTGAGGATCTGCTTCTGGATGCGCCAGCGCCCGTCATGGGCGGTGTTGAGCAGGTGGTAGGCAGGCACGCCGTGTTCGAGCACGCCGACCTCATGGTCGGCATCGCGCTTCTCCTCGGCGAAATAGCCGTCCGGCCCGGTGACGAGAAAGCCGAAATCGCGGGTGCAGGCGGTGTCGACGCGGGGATAGTAGATCTCGTTGAGAATGCCGTGGCTGAGGGTGAACCACAGCCGGCTGGCCGCCGTGCGCGCCGTGCCGACGCCCACCTTGGCGCTCGAGGTCCAGCGTGCCGGGCCGCCGGGGCCGCCGGGCGGTACAAGTTCTCCATCGTCGCTCATGGTTTCCCCCACTCGCGCCCCTTGCCGGGACGCCTCTTCCTTCGGGCGCGCCGGGCCAACCCGCCGCGCATGCCTCCCGTGCCCCACCGGGGAACCTGCGGGGAATTTCCGGTGCGGTCAATCGGGCATCGTTCCCGTGGGAGAGGCCGGAGGCCGCTGCCGGTGAGGGGCCCCTCTCCGCTCGGCACTTTCTTACCGAAAGGGCGCCACGGCGTTCACCCGTGCGCCGCGACGATCCGTCCGACGGTTGCAGGCGGGGCGGTGCTAGCGCGCAGCACCAGTTCCGTTGGCAGCACGATATCGCCCTCCGGCGCCGCGCCGCCGATCATCGCCAGCAGGCACTCCGCCGCCCGCCGGCCGATCGCCTCGCGCGGCTGGCGGATGGTGGAGAGGGCGGGGGTCATGTGGGAGACCAACTCGATATCGTCGAACCCCATCACCGACACGTCGCGCGGCACGGCGAGACCGCGATGCTGCACCTCGCCGATGAAGCCGCAGGCCATGGCGTCGCTGGCGAGGAACATCGCCGTGGGGCGTTCCTCTGCGGGCAAAGCGAGCCACATCGCACCGGCACGACGGCCGGAATCGAGGCTGAAATCGCCGGGTAGCACGCAAGGCGCCGGCAGGCCGTGGGCGGCGAGCGCCTGCTCGGTGCCGGCAAGGCGCGCCTCGCTCAGCACATTGCCGGGCGGGCCGGCGACATGGCCGATGCGGCGATGGCCAAGGCCGATGAGATGTTCCACCGCCACCCGCGCCGCCGCGCGGTTGTCGATCTTCACCCGCGGTGCTGGGATACCCGGTATCCATTCGCAGGCGAGCACCACGGGCACGCGGCGCTTCAGCCCTTCGGCGGGAAGCGAGCCATCGAGCACGATCAGCCCGTCGGCGCGGCTCGGCTCGGCATAGGCCAGCAACGCCTCTCCGCCCATGACGCAGCTGTCGGCGATGAGCAGATTATAGCCCGCGCCGGCCAGCACCGCCGCCATGCCGGCGAGGATCTGCGAGAAGAACGGGTTGGACAGGTTCGGCACCAGCGCCACCACGCCGCCGGTGCGCCGGTGGCGCAGATTGCGCGCCGCGTGGTTGAGGCGGTAGCCGGTCTGGCGGATGGCTTCCTCGACGCTGCGGCGCGTCTCGGCGCTCACCACGTCGGGGTTGGAGAGCACGCGGCTGACCGTGGCGGTGGAAACGCCGGCGAGCCGCGCCACGTCCACGATCTTCGGTCTCTGGTGCTGCATGGCCACTCCATAGACGCGCCGGCCCCCTGCTGGCAATCGCCTCGCGATGCCGTTACGGAAACCCTCATCGACCCCCCTTGCAATCGATTACAGGCCTCCGCTAGGCTGAATGCAACCGATTACAAAAACCAACGGTTGGCCGGCATGCCGGTCGGGAGGAAACCATGCGGACCATCAAGGGACCGGGCCTGTTTCTGGCCCAGTTCATCGGCACAGACGCGCCCTTCGACAGCTGGCACAACATCACAAGCTGGGCCGCCAACTGCGGCTATGCCGGCGTGCAGGTGCCGACCAACGACCCGCGCATCCTCGATCTCGACCAGGCGGCGGCCTCGCGCGACTGGTGTTCGGAATGGGCGGGGAAAGGCTCGCAGAACGGCGTCGTCGTCACCGAACTGTCGACCCATCTGCAGGGCCAGTTGGTGGCGGTGCATCCCGCCTATGACGCCATGTTCGACGGCTTCGCCGCCCCCGCCGTGCGCGGCAACCCGAAGGCGCGGCAGGAATGGGCGGTGGACCAGATGAGGAAGGCGCTCACCGCCTCCAAGCATCTCGGCCTCACCGCCATGGTGACGTTCTCCGGCGCGCTGGCCTGGCCCTATGTCTACCCCTGGCCGCAGCGCCCGGCCGGGCTGGTGGAGGAGGCGTTCGACGAGCTGGCCCGCCGCTGGCGCCCGCTGCTCGACTATGCGGATGAGTGCGGCGTCGATCTGTGCTTCGAGATCCATCCGGGGGAGGACCTGCACGACGGCGACACGTTCGAGATGTTCCTGGAGCGGGTGAACAACCACCCCCGCGCCAAGATGCTCTACGACCCCTCGCATTATGTGCTGCAGCAGCTCGACTATCTCGACCATCTCGACATCTATGCCGAGCGCATCGGCATGTTTCACGTCAAGGACGCCGAGTTCAACCCGACCGGGCGCAAGGGCGTGTATGGCGGCTACCAGCCCTGGCTGAAGCGCGCCGGGCGCTTCCGCAGTCCCGGCGACGGGCAGGTGGATTTCGGCGCCATCTTCTCGAAATTCGCGGCGATGGATTTCGACGGCTGGGCGGTGGTCGAGTGGGAATGCTGCCTCAAGCACCCCGAGGACGGCGCGCGCGAGGGCGCGCAGTTCGTCAAGAACCACATCATCCGCGTCACCGAGAAGGCGTTTGACGATTTCGCCGCCGGTGCCACCGACCGCGCCGCCAACCGCGCCTTGCTGGGGTTGGAGCGATGAGCGCCGCCTCCGCACACGCCCCGCTGCGGCTCGGCATGGTCGGCGGCGGCTCCGGCGCCTTCATCGGCGCCGTGCACCGCATCGCCGCCCGGCTCGACGGCGAATTCACCCTCATTGCCGGCGCGCTCTCTTCCACGCCGGAGAAATCCCGCGCCTCGGGCGAAGCGCTCGGCCTCTCCCGCGTCTATGACGACTATCTCGCGATGGCGAAGGGTGAAGCCCGGCGCAAGGACGGCATCGAGGCGGTGGCGATCGTCACGCCCAACCACATGCATGCCGGCCCGGCGATCGAGTTCCTCAAGCGCGGCATCCATGTCATCTGCGACAAGCCGCTGACCGCGACCATGGCGGAAGCGAAGAAGCTCGCCGCAGCGGCCGCGAAGGCCGATGCCCTGTTCGTGCTGACCCACAACTATACCGGCTACCCCATGATCCGGCAGGCCCGCGCCATGGTCGCGGCGGGCGAGATCGGCCGCGTCCGCCTCGTGCAGGTGGAATATGTGCAGGACTGGCTGACCGAGGCGGCGGAGAAATCCGGCTCCAAGCAGGCGGAATGGCGCACCGACCCGGAGCGCTCCGGTGTCGGCGGGGCAACGGGCGACATCGGCACCCATGCCTACAACCTCGCCTGCTTCGTCTCCGGCCTGACGCCGGAATCCTTGGCGGCGGATCTCTCCATCTTCGTGCCGGGCCGGGCGCTCGACGACAACGCCCATGTGCTGCTGCGCTTCGAGGGCGGGGCGCGCGGCATGCTGTGGGCGAGCCAGGTGGCGCCGGGGAACGAGAACGGCCTGCGCCTGCGCGTCTATGGCGACAAGGGCGGGCTCGAATGGGCGCAGGAGGACCCGAACTATCTCTGGTTCACCCCCTTCGGCGAGCCCAAGCGCCGCATCACCCGCAACGGGGCCGGGGCGGGGCCGGAGGCGGGCCGCGTCTCGCGCATCCCGCCCGGCCATCCCGAGGGTTATCTCGAAGGCTTCGCCAACATCTATGCCGAGGCAGCACGCGCCATCCGCGCGCACAAGGCGGGTGAAAAGGCGCCCGACGGCGTGCTTTACCCGACACTGGCCGACGGGCTGGCGGGGATGCGCTTTGTCGAGGCCTGCGTGCAGTCCTCCCGTCGTAATGCCGGCTGGGTAAACCTATGAGCGCCGCCCCGGAGCGCGCGACCGCCCCGGTGCTCGAACTGGTCGATGTGCGCAAGAGTTTCGGCCCGATCGAAATCCTGCACGGCATCGACTTCGCGCTCCATCAAGGCGAGGTCCACGCGCTGATCGGCGAGAACGGCGCCGGCAAATCGACGATCATGAAGATCCTCGGCGGCTTCCTCGCGCCCTCATCGGGCGCGGTGCGGCTCGACGGGGCGCCGGCACCCTATGCCAGCGGCGCGCAGGCGGAAGCCTCGGGCGTCGTGGTCATCCACCAGGAGTTCAACCTCGCCCCCGACCTCACCGTCACCGAGAACATCTGGCTGGGCCGCGAGAAGGGCGGGCTGTTTCTCGACCACCGCGCCATGCGCGCGGGCACGCAGGCGCTGCTCGACGAGCTCGGCAGCGCCATCCGCCCCGAGGCGCGCATCCGCGACCTGCCCGTCTCCGACCGGCAGATGGTGGAGATCGCCAAGGCGCTCTCCCGCAAGGCGCGGGTGCTGATCATGGACGAGCCCTCCGCCGTGCTGACGCACAGGGAGGTGGAAGTGCTGTTCCGGCAGATCGAGCGGCTGCGGGAGCAGGGTGTGGCGCTGCTCTACACCTCGCACCGGCTGGAGGAGATCACCCGCCTCGCCGACCGCGTCACCGTGCTGCGCGACGGCGCGGTGGTGCGCCGGGCCATGCGCGGCGAACTGACCGAGGACGGCATGGCCACCGCCATGGTCGGGCGCAAGCTTGAGGATATCTATCCGCAGAAGCGCCACCATGCCGGCACGGTGGCGCTGGAGGTGCGCGGCTTTTCCGTGCCGCCGCTGGTGAAGGACATCTCCTTCACCCTGCGGCGCGGCGAAGTGCTGGGCATTTCCGGCCTTGTCGGCTCCGGCCGCACCGAACTCGCCGAGGGGCTGGTCGGGCTGCGCCCGGCGACAGGCGAGATCCTGCGCCACGGCATCCCGGTCGCCATCGGCTCGGTGCGCGACGCCGCCGCCAGCGGCATCGCCTACCTTACCGAGGACCGGAAGGAGCGCGGCCTGCTGCTCGACAAGAGCCTGACCGAGAATCTCACCCTCTCCACCCTCGCCAGCTTCGGCGCGCTGTTCATCGATGGCCGGCGCGAGGAGGCGGCGCTCTCCCGCGCCATCACTGAGTTCGACATCCGCGCCCCGCGCCGCGACATGAAGGTGGGCAACCTCTCCGGCGGCAACCAGCAGAAGCTGTTGCTGGCCAAGACCATGCTCGGCGACCCGGAGATCGTCATCATCGACGAGCCGACGCGCGGCATCGATGTCGGCACCAAGAGCCAGATCTACGCCTTCATCGACGCGCTGGCCGCCGAGGGGCGCAGCGTCATCGTCATCTCCTCCGACATGCCGGAAATCCTCGGCCTGTCCGACCGCGTGCTGGTGATGCGCCATGGCCGCCTCGCCGGCGAGCTGGAAGGCGCGCGGGTGACCGAGACCGACGTGGTGCGCCTTGTCATGGGCACGAATGAACAGCCGACCGGGAGCGCCTCGCATGTCTGACCTCACGCGCCCTGACCTCGCGCGCGCGACCCCCGCTCCTGCGGCCCCCGCCGGCCGCGCGCGTCTGCCAGGCCTCTCAGCACTCGGCCCGCTGCTCGCGCTGATCCTGCTGGTCGCGCTCGGGGCGTATCTCAACGAGAATTTCCTCTCCGCCGGCAACATCACCAATGTGCTCGCCCGCTCCGCCTTCATCGGCATGATCGCGGTGGGTATGACCTTCGTCATCACCTCGGGCGGGCTCGACCTCTCGGTCGGCTCGATGGCGGCGTTCATCGCCGGGGTGATGATCCTTGGCATGAACGCGCTGCTGCCCTCCATGGGCGTCGGCCTGCCTCTGGTGCTGGCCGGCATGGGCATCGCGCTCGGCGTCGGGCTGCTGGCCGGGCTCGGCAACGGGCTCTTGGTGACGAAGGCGCGGATCGAGCCCTTCATCGTCACGCTCGGCACCATGGGCATCTTCCGCTCGCTGGTGACCTGGCTCGCCGATGGCGGCACGATCAGCCTCGATTTCGGCGTGCGGCAGTTCTACCGGCCGGTCTATTATTCCGGCCTGTTCGGCATCGCCTGGCCGATCATCGTCTTCGCCATCGTGGCGGTCGCCGGGCAGATCGCCATGCGCCACACGCGCTTCGGCCGCTACTGCGAGGCCATCGGCTCCAACGACAGGGTGGCGCTGTACTCGGCGGTGAATGTCGAGCGCATCCGGCTGATGACCTATGTGCTGCTCGGCCTGCTCGTCGGCCTCGCCACCATCATGTATGTGCCCCGCCTCGGCTCGGCCTCCGGCTCCACCGGCATGCTGTGGGAACTGGAGGCGATCGCCGCCGTGATCATCGGCGGCACGGCGCTGAAGGGCGGCTATGGCCGCGTCTGGGGCACGGTGATCGGCGTGCTGATCCTCAGCCTGATCGACAACATCCTCATCCTGGCGGACCTCGTCTCTCCCTATCTCAACGGGACGATCCAGGGCGTCATCATCGTGCTCGCGGTGGTTCTCCAGCGCGGCAAATCATCATCCGCCTGAGAGCGGAGACCATGGGAGAAACGACAATGGAACGCAGGACTTTCCTCACCACCGCCGCCATCGGCGCGGCCACGGCTGCCGCAGGCGTCTCCATGCCCGCCTTCGCGCAGGGCAAGAAGGCGGTGATCGGCGTCTCGATCCCCTCCGCCACCCATGGCTTCATGGGCGGGCTGAACTGGCACGCGCAGGAAACCATCAAGCGGCTGAAGACGACCTATCCGAACCTCGACTTCGTGCTCGCCACCGCCGGCGCGGTGGGCAAGCAGGTGAACGACATCGAGGACATGGTGGCGACGCGCAACATCGACGCGCTGGTGGTGCTGCCCTTCGAATCCGAACCGCTGACCAGCCCGGTCAAGGCCGTGAAGGACGCCGGCAAATGGGTGACCGTGGTCGATCGCGGCCTCTCCCAGCCCGGCATTGAAGACCTCTATGTCGCCGGCGACAACACCGCCTTCGGCCGTGTCTCCGGCGAGTATTTCAAGGCCAATCTCAAGCCCGGCGCCAAGATCGTGGTGCTGCGCGGCATCCCCACCACGCTCGACAATGAACGCGTCGACGCCTTCCAGGCCGCCATTGCCGGCTCCGGCATCGAAATCCTCGACATGCAGCACGGCAATTGGAACCGCGACAAGGCATTCCAGGTGATGCAGGACTACCTGTCCAAGCACAAGAAGATCGACGCCGTGTGGGCGGCGGACGACGACATGGCCATCGGCGTGATGGAAGCCATCTCCCAGGCCGGGCGGCAGAAGGAGATGTGGATCGTCGGGGGCGCCGGCATGAAGGAGATCATCAAGCGGGTGATGGACAAGGACCCGCAGATCCCGGTCGATGTCTCCTATACGCCGGCGCAGATTTCCACCGCGCTGGAAGTCACCGCGCTGCGCTTCGTTTCCAACACGCCGGTCTATGGCCGCTTCATCATCGGCTCGACGCTGATCACGGCGGAGAATGCGACGCAGTTCTACTTCCCCGACAGCCCGTTCTGACCCGCCGACGGCGGAGGGGGCCCGCGTGCCCCCTCGCGCCACCGCCTCGTGATAGTCTCGCGGCATGATTCAGTTTGAAGGCGACGCGCTCGCCCTCGCGCCACGTCTCATTGGGGTGACATTGCTGGTCGACGGCGTCGGCGGCCTCATTGTCGAGACCGAGGCCTATCGGCGCGACGACCCGGCCTCGCACAGCTTCACCGGCCCCACGCCGCGCAACGCCGCGATGTTCGGCCGGCCTTTCCATGCCTATGTCTACCGCTCCTATGGCCTGCACTGGTGCTTCAACATCGTGGCCGAAGACCACGGCGCCGTGCTCATAAGGGCACTGGCGCCGCTTGTCGGGCTGGAGCGCATGGTCGCGCGGCGCGGTGGCCCGGCCGTCCTCTGCGCGGGTCCCGGCCGGCTCACCCAGGCGCTCGCCATAACAGGCGCCCTCGACGGGGCGCCGCTCGATCTTCCGCCGTTCGACTGGCGTGAGCGCGAGGGGGTGCCGGACATCGTGACCGGGCCGCGCATCGGCATCTCCAAGGCCGTCGCCGAACCCTGGCGCTTCGGCCTGCGCGGCTCGCCCTTTCTCAGCCGCTGCTTCCCCTGAACCTCCCCCAATACCCGTGGCCGGTAGCCGGCGAAGCATGATCGCTGACGGATACGAATCCACGCCGCGAATGCATGCGCGCCGGCAACGAATGGCTGCCCCTGCGGTTAGTGAGGCGATGCCGGGTCACTGGCCACACGCCGAGGGAGCGCAGACGCATGGCACGCAAGACCAAAGGGGCCGCCGGTTCGGCCGCGCGGATTCACGACCAGACGCTGACGCGCGGCGCGGGCGGCGAGCTGCACCAGTTCGCGGAAGGTGACAGGCCGGTGCTGACCACCGCGCAGGGCGGGCCGGTGGCGGACGACCAGAACACGCTGAAGGTCGGCGCGCGCGGCCCGGCGCTGATGGAAGACTTCCACTTCCGCGAGAAGATGTTCCATTTCGACCATGAGCGCATTCCCGAGCGCGTGGTGCATGCTCGCGGCTATGGCGCTCACGGCTATTTCGAGACCTATGAATCGCTGGCGAAATATACCCGCGCCGACCTGTTCCAGCGCCCCGGTGAGAAGACACCGGCCTTTGTGCGCTTTTCTACCGTGGCCGGTTCCAAGGGCTCCTTTGACCTCGCTCGCGACGTGCGCGGCTTCGCGGTGAAGATCTACACCAAGGAGGGCAACTGGGACCTCGTCGGCAACAACATCCCGGTGTTCTTCATCCAGGACGCCATCAAGTTTCCCGATGTCATCCACGCGGTGAAGCCGGAGCCGGACCGCGCCTTTCCGCAGGCGCAGTCGGCGCATGACAATTTCTGGGACTTCATCTCGCTGACCCCGGAATCCATGCACATGATCATGTGGGTCATGTCGGACCGGGCCATCCCGCGCTCCTTCCGCTTCATGGAAGGTTTCGGCGTCCACACCTTCCGCCTGCTGAACGCCAAGGACGAATCCACCTTCGTCAAATTCATCTGGAAGCCCAAGCTCGGGCTGCAATCCGTGGTGTGGAACGAGGCGGTGAAGATCAACGGGGCGGACCCCGACTTTCATCGCCGCGACCTGTGGCAGGCGATCCAGTCCGGCGATTTCCCGGAATGGGAATTGTGCGTGCAGCTGTTCAACCAGGATTTCGCCGACAGTTTCGATTTCGACGTGCTCGACCCGACCAAGCTGATTCCGGAAGAAATCATCAAGCCGGTGCCCGTCGGCCGGCTGGTGCTGGACCGCATGCCGGACAATTTCTTCGCGGAGACTGAGCAGGTCGCGTTCATGACCCAGAACGTCCCACCCGGAATCGATTTCTCCAACGACCCGCTGCTGCAGGGCCGTAATTTCTCCTATCTCGACACCCAGCTGAAGCGGCTCGGGAGCACGAACTTCACCCATATCCCGATCAACGCGCCGAAATGCCCCTTCGCGCATTTCCAGCAGGACGGGCACATGGCGATGCGCAACCCGGTGGGCCGCACCAATTACCAGCCCAATTCGCGCGGCGAGGGGCCTCGGCCGGACCCGGCGCGCGGCTTCCACAGCTTCGCGGAGGCCATCGACGCGCCGAAGGTGCGGTTGCGGCCCGAGAGCTTCGCCGACCACTACAGCCAGGCCCGCCAGTTCTTCAACAGCCAGACCGGGCCGGAGCAGAAGCACATCGCCATGGCGCTGACCTTCGAGCTCAGCAAGGTGGAAGAGGTGGTCATCCGCGAACGCATGGTGGCGCATCTGCTGAACATCGACGAGGCGCTGGGCGCGACGGTCGCCGACAAGCTCGGCATCGACACGCTGCCCAAGCCCGCCAATGTAGCGGTGACCCCGCGCGACGACCTTCCCCCATCGCCCGCGCTTAGCATCATCGAGAACGGCCCGAAGAGCTTCAAAGGTCGCAAGGTGGGCGTGCTGGTGAGCAATGGCTGCGACGGTACGCTGCTGAAAGCGCTTCAGGCGACGCTGGCCGCCGAAGGGGCGATGATGGAACTGGTGGCGCCCAAGGTAGGCGGCGTCGAGACCGCCGACGGCACCATGCTGCCCGCTCATCACATGATCGACGGCGGGCCGTCGGTGCTGTTCGACGCGGTGGCGCTGCTGCTGTCGGAGGAAGGCGCCGAACGGCTCGCCGGCGAGGCGGCGGCGCGCGATTTCGTCGCCGATGCCTTCGCCCATTGCAAGTTCATCGGCTTCACACCCGGTGCCATGCCGCTGCTGGCCAAGGCCGGCGTCGCCCCGGACGCCGATGAGGGGCTGATCGCGCTGGAGGATGCATCCTCGGTGGACGCCTTCGTCGAGAGTTGCCGCGCGCTGCGCCTATGGGCGCGGGAAGCGGCGGTCAAGCTCTGAACGGCCGGGCCATGGCAGCGCTCGGCCTCGTTCACGGCCCGCTCGGGGCGAACTGCGTGCATCTGTGCGTGGACATGCAGCGCCTGTTCGCGCCGGGCTCCCCCTGGGCCGTGGCGTGGCTGGAAAAAGTGCTGCCGGCGGTGGAGGCTCTGTGTGCGCACCGTCCCGAACGGACGGTGTTCACCCGCTTCGTGCCGCCGCAGCGGGCGAGCGACGCCATCGGCAGCTGGGCGCGCTATTATCAGCGCTGGGAGGCCATCACCGGCGAGGCCCTGGGGCCGGACGCGGTACGGCTGGTGCCGACGCTGGAGCGCTTCGTGCCGCCGGCGCGGATGATCGACAAGTCCGTCTATTCGCCTTGGACCGAGGGCCGGCTCGACGCGCTGCTGGCGCCGGCCGGGGTCGAGGCGCTGGTCATCAGCGGCGGCGAGACCGATGTCTGCGTTCTCGCCACCGCGCTCGGCGCAATCGACCGTGGCTTTCGCGTGGTTCTGGTCACGGATGCGCTGTGCAGTTCATCCGACGCCACGCATGACGCGCTGATGGAGCTCTACACCAACCGCTTCAGCCAGCAGGTCGAGGTGGCCCGCACCGAGGAGGTGCTGGAGCAGTGGCGCTGATCCCCGCCCGGCGAGGGCGGCGCCGATGAAGATCGCCACCTTCAACGTGAACGGCGTCAATGGGCGCCTCCCCGTGCTGCTGCGCTGGCTGGAGGAGGCGCGCCCGGATGTGGTGTGCCTGCAGGAACTCAAGGCCGCCGACATTCGCTTTCCCGTCCACGCCATCGAGCAGGCGGGTTATGGCGCCATCTGGCACGGCCAGAAGAGCTGGAACGGCGTCGCCATCCTCGCCCGCGGCCGCGAGCCGATCGAGACCCGGCGCGGCCTCCCCGGCGAGGCGGAGGACACGCAGGCGCGCTATATCGAGGCGGCGGTCGACGGCCTGCTCATCGGCTGCCTCTATCTGCCGAACGGCAATCCCGCGCCGGGCCCGAAATTCGACTACAAGCGGCGCTGGTTTGCGCGGCTGCTGGCACACGCGGCGGAGCTGCGGGCGCTCGACGTGCCTGTCGTGCTCGCCGGCGACTACAACGTCATGCCGACCGAACTCGACGTGTACAAGCCGGAGCGCTGGGTGGATGACGCACTGTTCCGGCCGGAGGTGCGCGAGGCCTTCCACACTCTCACCGCACAGGGTTGGACCGACGCGCTGCGGGCGCTGCATCCCGATGAGCGCCTTTACACCTTCTGGGACTATTTCCGCCGCGCCTTCGAGCGCGATGCCGGGCTGCGGCTCGACCATCTTCTGCTCAGCCCGACGCTGGCGCCCCGCCTCGTCGCCGCCGGGGTCGATCGCGCGGTGCGCGGCTGGGACAAGGCAAGCGACCATGCCCCGGCCTGGATCGAGCTCGGCCCCGCCCGCCCGGCACGGCGGCGGAAGCCGAAAGCCTAGCGACGCTTCATTTCAGCCCGTCGAGATGGCTGCGTATATGCGCGGCCTCGGCCGGCGTGGTGGCGAGGCTGATCGCGGTCATGAAGCCCTCGCGTGCCTCGCCGGTGCGGCCGAGCTGCATCAGCAGCGCGCCGCGCAGGCCGTGATAATGGAAATAGCCGGAAAGCCGCTCGCCCAAGGGCTCCACCATGGCCAGCGCGACTTCCGGCCCACGCAGCTTGGAAATGGCCACCGCCCGGTTCAGCGTCACCACGGGCGAGGGGGTCAGGATTTCCAGCGTGCCGTAGAGCAGATCGATCTGCGCCCAATCGGTCTCTTCAGGGGTGGAGGCGCGCGCATGCAGAGCGGCGATGGCCGATTGCACCTGATAGGCGCCGGGCCGGCGGTGGCGCATCGCCTTGTCGAGCAAAGCCAGCCCTTCAGCGATGAAGGCGCGATTCCACAGGGTGCGGTCCTGATGCTCCAGCAGGATCACCGTGCCATCGGTGGCGAAGCGGGCCGGGGCGCGGGCATGCTGCAGCAGCATCAGCGCAGTTAGCCCCATGATTTCCGGCTCGGCCGGAAACAGCCGCAGCAGCAGCCGAGCGAGGCGAATCGCCTCCTCGCACAGCGGCGCACGCGCCGCTGCCGCGTCGCCCGCCGTGGAATAGCCCTCGTTGAAGACGAGATAGAGCATGGCGGCGACGGCGCCGAGCCGCTCCGCCCGCTCCACCGCGCCGGGCGGCTCGAAGGGCACGCCGCCCTCCCCCGCTTGCGCGCGGGCGACGCGCGCCTTGGCGCGTGTGAGGCGCTGTTCCATCGCCGTCTCGCTGACGAGAAAGGCGCGGGCGATCTGGCCGACGGAGAGGCCGGAGACGATGCGCAACGCGAGCGCGACCTGCTGCGTCGCCGGGAGTTCGGGATGGCAGCAGATGAACAGCAGGCGCAGTACATCGTCGCGGTAATGCGCGCCATCGATCCGTGCCGCCACTTCCGCCTCGGCGTCCTCCGTATCGGAAAAGGCATCTTCCGGCGGTAGTTCAACCTGCCTCGCCCGGCGCCGCACGCTGTCGAGCGCGACATTGCGGCCGACGAAGATGAGCCAGGCGGCCGGATCGCGCGGCGGGCCGTTCTGCGGCCAGCTCTTCAGCGCCCGCAGGCACGCCTCCTGAAACGCTTCTTCGGCGAGGTCGAGGTCGCGGAAATAGCGCAGCAGCGCCGCGACCGCCTGTGGGCGCGCCGCCGTGAGCACGGGGCCGAAGGCGGGCGCCTCCTCGTTCATGGCCGGGCGCCGCCATCCATGAACAGGCCGACCGGGCGAATCTCGTAGGAGCCGCCGGGATTGGCCGCGCCGAGTTCGCGGGCGATGCCCAGCGCCTCTTCGAGATCGGCGCAGTCGAGGATGTAGAAGCCGAGCAATTGCTCCTTGGTCTCGGCGAAGGGCCCGTCGAGCACCAAGGGCGGGTCCTGGTCCTTGCGCAGGGTAGTGGCCGCCGTGGTCGGCAGTAGCCGCGCCACCGGCCCGAGCTTGCCGTCTCTGGCAAGCCGCTCCTGCACCACGGCAAGCTTCCGCATGACCGCGTCGTCCTCTTCCTTGGTCCAGGCGCAGACGACATCTTCCTGATGGTAACAGAGCAGAGCGTAGAACATGGGCGTCCTCTCGGGTAGGCGTCAGCCGCCGCTGATCGCGGTGATGATGAAGACATCGGCGCCGGGGGCGAGCGGGGTGGAAAGCCGCGCGCGTCTTCCGTCGACGAAGACGTTGATATGGCGCCTTATCGCCGGCGTCTCGTCGCAGATCCGTTCGCGCATGCCGGGCCACAGCGCGTCGAGCCCGTCCACCAACTCCGCGACGCTGGCGGCGGAAAGCGCCACCTGCCGGTCAGCGCCGGGAAACAGCACCACAAGATGCGGCGGCAGGCGCACCTGAACGGGCGCCGGCGCCGCCATCCCGTCTGGCCGCATCAACGCCCTCACCGCTCCCACACCAGCGTTTCGACGGACGTGATGGTCGGCAGATGCGGCGCGATACAGTCCCAGCTTTCGCCCTCATCGGCGCTGGCATAGAGCCCGCCGGCATTGCTGCCGAAATAGACGCCGGCGGGTTCCAGCGTGTCGGTGGCCATCGCCTGACGCAGCACGTTGAAATAGGCCCCGCCCTGCGGCAGGCCGGAACGCTGCGCCCTCCAGCTGGCGCCCGCGTCTCCCGTGCGCCAGACGGCAGCGTTGCCCTCCGGCATGAAGCGGCCCTTGATATCGCCGTTCAGCGGGATGAGATAGAGCCCGTCCGGGTCGCGCGGATGCACCGCCGCCGGGAAGCCGAAGGAGGAGGGCAGGCCCTTCTCGATGCTCTCCCAGCTGCGGCCGCCATCATCCGAACGGTACATGCCGCAATGGTTCTGCTGGTAGAGCCGCCCACGCCCGCCCGGTGCCATGACGAGGCAATGCACGCACTGGCCGAATTCCGGGTAGTTCTGGCCCTCCGGCATGAAATCGGCGCGGGTGCCGCGGTTGCGGGTCTCCCAGGTGAGCCCGCCATCCTCGCTGGCGAACACGCCGGCGGCCGAGATGCCGACCCAGATTTTCTTGGGGTCGGCCGGATCCAGCACCAGCGAATGCAGGATCAGCCCGGCGCCGCCGGGGTGCCATTCCGGCCGGGTCGGGTGCTTCTGCAGCCCGTCGAGATGGGTCCAACTGACCCCGCCATCGGTGCTGCGGAACAGGCCCGCTGGCTCGACGCCGGCATAGAGCGTGCCGTCGCCGGCCACCGCGAGGCTCCAGACGGATTTCACCGGGTCCTGCCCGGCCTCATAAGCGAGGCCCTGGCTCGAATGGGTCCAGCTGGCGCCAAAATCGGTCGATTTCCACACCGCCGGCCCGAACCATTCATTGCCGCCGCCGGCATAGAGCGTGCCGCTCAACGGATCGGCGACCACATGGTTGGTCGGCCATGTCTCACAAAACGGGCCGCGCAATTGCCAGGAACGGCGCGCCCCGTCACTCTCCGCCAGGAAGGCGCCCTTGCGGGTGCCGATGAGAACGAGAACCTGCTGTGCCATCGCGCCCTCCCTCAATGCGTCGCCACCACGACCAGCCACGCCACGCCGAAACGGTCGGTGAGCGTGCCGAAAGCCGGTGCGAAGAAGGTGGGGCCGAGCGGCATCGTCACCGTGCCGCCCTCGGCGAGCGCGGCGAAGCGCTGCTCCGCTTCCTGCGGCGAGGCCACGGTGAGCGCGAGCGAGATGCCGGCGAAGCCCGCCTCGCCGGACTGGCAGCCATCGGACGCCATCAGCTCGGCGTCGCCGACGCGGAAGCTGGAGTGCATCACCTTGTCGTCCCAGCCCTCCGGGATCATACCGGGCGGGGGCGGCTCAGGGGCCTCGCCAAAGCGCATCAGCGCCGTCACCTCTGCCCCGATCGCCTGCGTATAGAACGCCAGCGCTTCCTCGGTCCGGCCGTTGAACATCAGATAGGCCTGCACGTTCATTGCGGTTCTCCCTCTGGTCGCCTCGATCCCGCAAGGACGAAAAGCGAGGCGCGGAACCGACAGGGGGCAGGAACTTTTTTCGCGGCCCTGTCGGCAGGGGGCCGGGTCGCGCGTCCTTGGAGGCAGCACCGGCACAACAGGAGACCCACGCGCCATGCCCAGCACGATACGCCTGCACCGCGTCCTCGCAACCCGCCCGGAGAAGGTCTATCGCGCCTTCATCGAGGCGGATGCGCTGGCGAAATGGATTCCGCCACACGGCTTTACCTGCACCGTGCACCATCTCGATGCCCGAGTGGGCGGGTCGTTCCGCATGTCCTTCCGCAACTTCACCACCGGCGAGAGCCATTCCTTCGGCGGCGCCTATCAGGAGCTGATCCCAGGGAGCAGCCTGCGCTACACTGACCGCTTCGACGACCCCGCTTTGCCCGGCGAGATCGTGGTGAACGTGAGCCTGCGGGCGGTGTCGCTCGGCACCGAGCTGGAGATCATGCAGGCGGGCATACCTGACGCCATACCGCCCGAGGCCTGCACTATCGGCTGGCAGCAATCGCTGGAGAACCTCGCCCGGCTGGTGGAGCCGGAGATCGCGGGATAGCGGCGCCCGCCTACCAGCGCGCCACGCGCGGGGCGAAGATCGCCCCCGCCACCGCCAGCCCGGCAATGGCGAGGCTGTACCAGGTGGCGACGAAGAGCGGGGAATCGTCGGGGCAATGCGCGGCATAGAACGCCGCCGCCAGCCCGCCGGCCAACAGCCCCGCCACCGCGCCCGCGAGCGCCGGCCGCGTGGGGGCGCCATGGCGCAGCACGGCGAGGAAGAGCACGAGCGGCGCGGCGCCGATCAGCGGAATGAAGGTGAGGCAGATCCTCGCATTGACGCCGACCAGCCGTGCCCACCAGTCGGCGGCGGGGACGGCGAGCAGTTCCAGGCCCACACCGGCGAGCAGCAGCACCGGCCCGGCCAGCAGCCAGCCGAGCGGGGCGCGTGCCTCCGCCCCCGGCCGCACCAGCCGGCGCAGCAGCAGGAAGGCGCTGCCGGCCAGCGCCAGCGTCACCACGAATTTGAACAGGAAGCGCAGCGTTTCCAGCGCCGCCAGAGCATCAGGCCGCGGGCCCAGAGCGAGCGCGAACACCACCCCCGCCGCGACGACGGCCAAGACCAGCGCCACACGCCAGGCGGTGCGCAGCGGCAGGGCGCGACGGCCCGTATCGGCCGCCATGGCGCGGATGAGATCTTGCGTGTCCATATCACTCACATCGTCACTCACGTCCAAAGCGCCGCGCGATGGCGGCGAGGCCCCGGTGCAGCGCCACCCGCACCGCGCTTTCCGTCATGTCGAGCGTGCGCGCCGTCTCCTCGACCGAGCGGCCCTCGACCGAAATCGCCGCCACCACCGAGCGCTGGCCCGGGGCGAGCCCTTCCAGCGCCCGGCCGATGTCACGCGCGCTCACCGTCTCCACCTCCGGCTGGGGAACCGTCTCGGCAATGTCGTCCAATTCGACCTCCACCCGCCGGCCGCGCCGCCGGAAGGCGTCGATCAGCTTGAAGCGGGCAATGGCATAGACCCAGGGCAGCACGGGCGCCTCCGGCAGCCATGTATGCCGCTTTAGGTGAATCGCCAGCAGCACCTCCTGCACCACATCCTCCGGGTCCACCCCGCCATGGCTGATCTTGCTGCGCGCATAGGCACGGACAAGACCGGCGACACGGTCGAGAAACAGCGCATAGCTGCGCGCATCACCGGCGATGGCCGCCCGGAGCAGATCGGCAAGTTCGCGCTCGTTCCGGCCGCTCAATGTCGGCTTCTCCTGTTCGCACGCCCGAGGCGACTTGTTACGGGAGGGCGCGAAGAATGGCCAAGCGCCCTGGCGCACCGATCACGGCTTCGTGTCGGGCAGCAACGTAACACCTTCCCTGTGGCGGCCGAATGGACAATCGCACGGCCGAACTAGGCCGCGCCCCATGCCACAGGAGATTACCCATGAACCGCTCGACCCTTGCTCTCGCCCTCGCCGGCTCGCTCACCGCGGCTCTTGCCGGCGCCGCCTTTGCCGCGCCGCTGGCGCCGGAAAAGATGGCCGGCAACGAGAAGTGCTACGGCATCGCCCTGAAGGGGCAGAATGACTGCGCCGCCGGCCCTGGCACCAGCTGCGCCGGCACCTCGACCATGGACTATCAGGGCAATGCCTGGAAGGCGGTGCCCAAGGGCACCTGCGTGACCATGAAGGGTGGCAGCCATATGGGCTCGCTGACCCCGATCAAGAGCTGAGCCGGCTCAGGGAGGTCCGCTAGGCGGGCCTCCTCCTCCGGCGGCCTGCCCGAGCCCTTTGTCTGACGCGAGATGTTCCATGTCTCTCCCTCCCGACCGCCTGCCGGCCCGCGCCGGGCTCGGCCTGAAGCCCGAGCATTACCGTGATGTGCTGGAAACCCGGCCCGATATCGGCTTCTTCGAGGTCCATGCCGAGAACTATATGGGCGCGGGCGGGCCGCCACACGCCTATCTCGACAAGGTGGCCGGCCTCTACCCGCTGTCGCTGCACGGTGTCGGCCTGTCCATCGGCGGGGCGGGACCGCTCGACACGGCGCATTTGCGCCGACTGCGGGCGCTGATCGACCGCTACCGGCCGCAGAGCTTTTCCGAGCATCTCGCCTGGTCGACGCACGACAGCGGCTTTCTCAACGACCTCCTGCCCCTGCCCTACACGCCGGAGACGCTGGCGCGGGTGAGCGCGCATGTCGAGGAGACACAGCAGGCGATCGGGCGGCAGCTGCTGCTGGAGAATCCCTCCACCTATCTCGTCTTCGCGGAAAGCACGATCGACGAGATCGATTTTCTGGAGGCGGTGGCGGCCCGCACCGGCTGCGGCCTGCTGCTCGACGTCAACAATATCATGGTCTCCTGCGTCAATCACGGGCTGGACCCGCATCTCTACATCGACCGCTTTCCGGCCGAGCACGTCGGCGAAATCCACCTCGCCGGCTATGACGAAACGACGGATGGCGCCGGCGACCGGCTGCTGATCGACGCGCATGGCTCACCGGTCCGCCCCGACGTGATGGCGCTCTACGACCATGCGCTCTCCCGCACCGGCCCGGTACCGACGCTGATCGAATGGGACAATGACGTGCCGGACTTCGCCACCCTGTACGCCGAGGCGGTGCGGGTGGAGGCACGGATCACCGCCGAGGCGGCGCGACGCGCCCCGCTGCGGCGGGCGGGGTGAGCTATGGATAGCGTCGCCCGCCAACACGGTTTCGCACAGGCCCTTCTCCATCCCGGCATGCCCATGCCGACCGGCCTCACCGGCGCGCGCGGCACGGCGGACGCCGCCCGTTTCGCGGTCTATCGCAACAATGTCCATGTCGGGCTGACGCGGGCGTTGGCGCAGCGCTTCACCGTCACCGAGCGGCTGGTGGGGGCGGAATTCTTCGCCGGCATGGCCCGCGCCTATGTCAGTGAGTGCAAGCCCGCCTCGCCGCTGCTCATGCACTATGGCGACGATTTCCCTGATTTTATAGCCGGCTTTGCGCCCGCCGCGACCCTGCCCTATCTCGCCGACCTCGCCCGGCTGGAGGCGGCGTGGACGCGGGCCTATCACGCCGCCGACGCGGCACCGCTGACGCTGCAGCGGCTCGTCGGCCTGGCGCCGAACGAGCTGGCGGGCGTCACCCTCCGCCCGCATCCTTCCGCGACATTGCTGCGCTCCGCCCATCCCGTCGGCGCGATCTGGGCGGCGCATCAAGGCGCCACAGTCACCTCCGTCGAAAGCTGGGACGCGGAGGCGGTGCTGGTGGTGCGCCCGGACATGGCGGTGAGCGTACATGTCCTGCCACCCGGCGACGGGCCCTTCGCCGCGCGGCTGCTCGCCGGCCACACGCTGGGCGCGGCAGCGGAGGCGGCGCTTGCCGCCGACCCCGGCTTCGATTTCGGCACCGCGCTCGTCGGCCTTCTCACCCTCGGCGCCTTCACCGACATGCAACAGGGAGACGTGCCATGACCTTCGACATAAGGGACGCTGCGCGCGGACGGCGGCAGGTTCGGCCTCTTTCGCTCCCGGCTCTGATTGCCCGCGCGGAGGCGCTGCTGGCCGCGATCCCGCCGGCTCTGCCGCTGCTCGCGCTGCGCGTCGCGCTGGCGGTGCCGTTCTTCCTGTCGGGCCTCACCAAATGGGACGGCTTCCTCACCCTCTCGGCCGGGGCGCATTTCCTGTTCGAGGAGGAGTTCCGGCTGCACCTTTTTGGCGCCGCCTACCCCTACCCCTTCCCGACACTGATGGCGGCGGCGGCCGGGACGGGCGAGATCGTGCTGCCGCTGCTACTGCTGCTCGGCCTCGGCACCCGCTTTGCCGCGCTCGGCCTGCTGATCATGACCGCCATCATCCAGCTCACCATTCCCGAGGGCTGGGCGAATTTTCACCTGCCCTGGGCGGCCATGGCCTTCGCGCTGGTGGTGTTCGGCGGCGGCCCGCTGGGGCTGGAGGGGCTGTGGCGGCAGCTCTTTCCCGCGCCACAGCCCTGAACCAGCCGCCGCTCAGGTGAAGGCGATCAGCGTGTCGAGGTCGTCCTGGCTGAGGGCGAGCCCGGCGAAGTCGCTCGGCGAATAGCGCCGGGCCGACTGGGCCGCGACCACGCGGCAGGCTTCGGCCTCGGCGCGCACGGCATAGAGCAGGCGCTCGATGGTCGCGGCGTCATGGCCGGCGCCGAACTCGCAGCGCAGCACGAGCGCGCCGCCCTCCTGCCAGCAATTGAAGGCGAGCCGGTGCGGCCGGGCCGCCTGCGTCGCCCGCTCCCGCCCCGCGCCGAGCCGCACAAGCGCCAGACCGGCATGGCCGAAACGGCTGATATCGCCGAGGAAATTGAACGACACTTGCGGCCGCGCCCCGGTGAGCGGCGGGGTGGCGGCGCGCAGCAGCCCATAGCCCATGGCCCGGCCAGCGGCGGCGCGCGCGCGTTCCTTCACCGCCAGCAGCCATGCCGGCAGGTCGCCCGTCTCCCCCGGCAGCGCCACGGGATAGCGGGTGGTGAACCAGCCTATGGTCCGCGACAGGTCGATGGCGTCATCGCCGGTGTCGCGACCATGGCCTTCCAGTTCCAGCTGCAGCGCACCGCCGGTCCAGGCGATAAGCGGGCGGGCGATGAGAGCGAGCGCGCTCTCCTGCGGCTGGTGGCCGAAACGCTCGGCGAGATCGGCGAGCAGCGGCTGCGACAACGCTGCCTCCAGCCGCAGGTCGCGGGTGCGCGCGCCGCCCTCCACATCCGGCGCGGCGGAATGGTCGAGCGGCACGGTGGTGGGCGCGAGCGCCACCGATTGCCAATAGGGCCTGTCGGCCTCGAAGGCGGCACCGGCGCCGGCCTGATGGCGGCACCACCACGTCCAGGCGGTAGGCGGCGCCAGCACCGGCTGCGGCGGATCGGACAACGCCTTGGCGAGATCATCGGCGAGGATCGCCCAGGACACCATGTCGAAGACGAGATGATGCACCGCCACGACAAGGCGCAGCACCGCGCCCGCCTCGATGATGCCGGCGGCGAGGGCGCGCCCGGCCAGCGGGTCGATCGTCGCCACAAGGCGGTCGGCCATGCGGTCTTCGCGCGGGGAGACATCCTGACCGACGGCCACCTTGTCGCGCAGCAGCGCCGGCAGGCGCGGCACCTCGGCCACCTGCTGAAGCGGCGGCGGACCTTGCTGCAGGCGAACCCGCAGCCCGTCGTGACGTGCAACGGCCGCCGCCAGCGCCGCCTCCACCGCCGCGGGCGCGGTGCCCGGTGGCAGATCGAACACGGCGGTGAGCGCCCAGTGCCGCCGGTCGGGCATGGCGAGCCCCATGAACCAGTTCTGGATCGGGGTCAGCGGCACCGGTTCGGCCACCGGCCCGCGTTCCTCTACCGCGTCGACGGCCGCCGGCTTCATCAGCGCCGCCAGCGCCCGCGGGGTCGGCGCGGTGAAGATCTGCGCCGGGGAGAGCAGCCAACCCGCCGCCCGCGCCTTGCCGGCGAGCTGGATCGCCATGATGGAATCGCCGCCGAGCGCGAAGAAATCATCGTCCGGGCCAAGGCTGGCCGCCGTGCCGAGCGCGGCAAAAAGTTCGCGCCACAGCGCAAGGACCGTGGAGAGCGGATCACCCGTGCCGGAAGCCTCGGCGACGAGGACGGCGTCGCTGGCCATGGGCGCGGCGAACAGCGCGCGCAGCGCCGCCCGGTCCAGCTTGCCATTGGCGGTGAGCGGCAGCGCCTCGACGAGAATGAGGCGCGAGAGGCGCTGCGCCTCGGGCAGCCTATCCTTGAGCTGGGCGTCGAGGCGTGCCACGTCCTGCCCAGGCGCCACCGCCGCGCCGACGAGGCGCACCGTGCCGTCGTCCTCGCGCAGCGCCAGAACCGCCGCGTCGCGCACGCCGGCGCAGGCACGCAGCTGCGCCGCGACGCCGTTGGGATCGACCCGGTGGCCGCGCACCTTCACCATATCGTCCTTGCGGCCGAGGAAGTGAATGAGGCCATCGGCGTCGCGGATGCCGAGATCGCCGGTGAGATAGGCGCGCGCGCCGTCGCCGAGCTGGATGAAGCCGCTGGCAGCCTCGCCGCCCGGCACCGGCGCTGCCTCGGCGTCGCCGACATAGCCGAGCGCCACTCCTGCCCCGCTCACCCGGATTTCCCCGGTCTCGCCGGCGGGCAGCCCTGCGCCCTCCGCGTCGACAATGTCGACATGCGCCCCGTCGAGGGGATAGCCCACGGGGACACGGCCCTGCGCCTGCGCCCCAACGGCGAGCGCCGGCGTCACCTCCACCATGGTGCAGCCGATAGTGGTCTCGGTCGGGCCGTAATGGTTGAACAGGCGCAGCTCCGGCCGCAGCGCCCTCAGTTTTTCGACGAGGCCGAAGGTCAGCACATCGCCCCCGCACACCAGCGCCCGGCGGGGCAACAGCGCCGCCGCTTCCGGATGCGCCATGAGCGCGGCGAGATGGGTGGGAACGATCTTCAGCACATCCGCGGGGTGGCGGGTCATCCAGCCGATGAAAGCGGCGGGGTCGCGGGCGGTGGTCGCGTCCACCACATTGAGCGTGCCGCCCGAGGCCACGGCGCCGACCACGCTGGTATAGCCGAGATCGGCGGCGAAGGAGGTGGCGATGGCGAAGACCTGCGGGCCGGGAAGGTCCAGCCGGCGCAGCAGCGCCCGCGCATAGGCATCCAGCCCGCCACAGGACACCCGCACGCCCTTCGGCAGGCCGGTGGAGCCTGACGTGAACAGGACATAGGCGAGATCGTCGGCCGCGGCTTCCGCGCGGGGCGGGATCTCACCCGGCTGCGGGTCGCGGTTCCAGCCCAGCACCGGCACAGTGACAGGTTCGCCGGCGGTCGCGGCGTCGGCCACCACCACGCGCGCGCCACACGCCGCCAGCAGACTGGCGCGATAGGTGGCGGGATAGTCGGGATCGAGCGGAACGAAGGCCGCGCCGAGATGGCTCGCCGCCGCCATCGCCACCAGCGGGCCGGCGCCGCGCGCGAGGCAAAAGGCGACGCGGTCGCCGCGCCCCACGCCCTGCGCCGCCAGACGGGCGGCGAGGTCGCCGCTCGCCCGTGCGAGATCCGCCCAGCTGAGCGTGCCGTCGCGGTCGATCACCGCGGTTGCCTCCGGTGTCGTGGCGGCCCAATGTGCGACATGATCGGCGAGGCTGGTGGGTAAAGGCGCGGGTTCGTCGGGCGCCGGCAACACCGGCGCCTCCGGCTCGGCCGCGGCCGTGCCGATCGCCTCCAGCAGGGCACGGTAGCGGGCGACCCAGGCTTCGACACGGGCGCCGTCGAACAGATCGGTGTTGAAATTGGCCTCGATCGCGAGGCCCTCCTCGCTGGATTCGAGGTTCCAGTTGAGGTCCCAGCGCACGCGCCCATGAGCGTTGGCGCGCGGTGTCGGCGCCAGGTCGCCAAAGGCGGCAAGCGGCTCAACGCGGTCGAGGTTGAACGACACGCTCGCCAGCGGCGGGCGGGAGGGGTCGCGGCGCACGCCGCTGGCCTTGACGATGGCGGAGAGCGGATAGGCGGGATAGGCCATGGCCTGCGCCATGGCGACACGGGTCGCGGCGAGCGCATTGCCCTGGAGACCGGCGAGCCGCACCGGCACGGTGGAGATGCAATAGCCGGTCAGGCCCGGTTCGCCCACCAGCGGTTGCCCGGCAGCGAAGATCGCCACGACGAGATCGTCCTGGCCGGAAAGCTCCGCCAGCAATTGGCCATAGGCGGCGAGGCACAGCGTGAACAGCGAGCAATCGAGCGCCCGCGCCCGCGCGGCAAGTTCAGCGGCGAAGGTGGGAGACAGCAGCGCCCGCACGGTGCCGCCGTCATAGGTCTGCAGCGGCGGGCGCGGCCGATCGGTGGGAAGCGCCAGCGGCACCGGCGGCGGGGCGAACACGCTTTGCCAATGCGCCGCCGCTTCCGCATCGGCCGCGGCGTCGCGGGCGAAGTCGGCGAAGCGCTCATAGGCGGCCGGGGCCGGCAGTGCCGGCAGTGCCGGCTCGCTGCCGGCGAGGCGGGCGGTGTAGAGCGCGCCGAGCTCGTTGGCCAGCACCTGCAGCGACCAGCCATCGGTGACGATATGCGGCTGGACCAGAACCAGCGCCGTCTCCGTGCCGCCGCTCAGCAGCGCCAGGCGCAACATGCCGGCGCGCGCCAGGTCGAAGGGTTGCGCCGCCATCTCCCGCACGAAGCGGTCCAGCTCCGCCGCGTCGGTGAACGCGGCCTGGTCCAGCGCCACCCGGGCGTCCGGCTCGACGACCGCCGTGGCGCCATCCTGCTCGAAGCGCATGCGCAGGCTGTCATGGCGGGCGACGAGATCGGCCAGCGCCGCGCTCAGCGCCGGCGCATCGAGCGAACCGGACAGGCGCAGCACTAGCGACTGGTTATAGGCCGCCGCGCTTTCCGGGCTGAAGGCGGCCAGCGTCCACAGCGCCTGCTGGCCGGGCGCGGAGGCGAAGCGGCGGGGCCCCGCCGAAGGCGGCGGCAGCGCCGCGCCGCCCATCAGGCCGACGCTGGCGAGCGCGCGGGCACTCTCCCGCACCGCCTGTGCGACACGGGCGAGGTCGTCCTCGCTATGGGCGGTGGAGAGGAAGCAGGTGCGTCCCTCCCACACATAAACGCCGCGCGAGATCAGCTGGCTGTAGAACAGGTCGCTGGCGCCGGAAAAGCGCAGCACGGAAGAGAAGTGCTCCACCCGCAGCGGGCTGCCGTCTTCCTCCAGCCCGGCATTCAGCGTGGCGCACAGCGCCTGCGCGCGGGCGTTCAGCCGCTCCTGCAGCGCCGGGCCGGACGCGTCGAGATGGCCGAGCATGGCGGTGGCCGCCGCCATGGCGAGCGGGTTCTTGTTGAAGGTGCCGGCGAAGAAGGTGCGCTCGGCCTTCGGGCCGCCGGCACCCTCCAGCGGCCAGACCCCGCCGTCGATACCGTCGAGAAAGGCGCTGCGGCCGGAGACGACGCCGATGGGCAGGCCGCCGCCGACGATCTTGCCATAGGTGACGAGATCGGCCCGTACCCCGGCCCAGGCCTGTGCCCCGCCGACGGCGACGCGGAAACCGAGCAGCACCTCATCGAAGATCAGCGCCGCGCCGGCGCGGGCGGTGAAGCCGCGCAGCCAGTGCAGGAAATCGCGCGGCTGCAGGCCCGGACGGCGGCTCTGCACCGGCTCGACAATGACCGCCGCCAGCCGGTCGCCCAGCGCTTCCAGCGCCATCTGGCTGCCTTCGGGGTCGGCATAGTCCAGCACCACCACATCGGCCAGCATGCCGGGCGGGGTGCCGCTGGCGAGCGGCAGGCTGGCGCCATCGCTGCCAGAACGCGCCAGCGTGCCGTCGAAATGGCCATGATAGGAGCCGGCAAACATCGCTACCAGCGAGCGACCGGTGGCATGGCGAGCGAGACGCAGCGCGGTCATCACCGCTTCCGTGCCGGTGTTGCAGAACAGCGACCGCTCATTGCCGGTGAGCTTCGCGATGAGCGCAGCGGCCTCGCCGGCCTTTTCCGCCTGCGGGCCGAGAAACAGGCCCTGCTCGGCGATCTGGCGCTGGATCGCCTCCACCACCATCGGCGGGTTGTGGCCGAGCAGCTGCACGCCGAACCCCATGGTGAGGTCGACATAATCATTTCCGTCGGCATCGACGACATGGCTGCCCTGCCCCTTCACGCCGATGATCGGGTAGAGCAGCGACTTGGTCTCCGGCCGGAATCCCGCCACCGCCCGGCTGTCGGCGAGCACCGGCCCGAAGGCTTCGCGCTGATGGCGGGAGGCGCCGTGCGCCGCACCGTAGCGGGCGGCGAAATCGGCGATGAAGCCCGCCGCCTCCGGGCTTAGCGCCTCGGTCGGCGCGGCGGGCGAGGGGCTGACAGGCGGGAGAGCAGGACTGGACACGCGAGCCTCCGTCGCCGCCGTGCGGGCGGCCATGGTCGGAATGCCGGGAAGCGAGGCGGTGGCGGCAGCTGCGACGGCGGGGTCGGGGGTCTTCGCCTCCACCTCGCGCAGCACCCGCTCCAGCAGCGCCCGCGGCGTGGTGAGGGTGGTGAACAATTCGCGCCGGGGGATCGCCACCTTCCACCGCCGCTCCAGCGTGGAAAGCGCCTCGGCCAGCGCCAGCGAATCCACCCCGAGGGTGAAGAAGCCGGCATCACCCCCCAGCGCCGCCTCGCTCAGCTGCAGGCTGCGCCGCAGGCTGGTGGCGAGGGCGGCGCGGATGTCCTCGCGGCTCAAGGCCGGTGCGGCGGGCATGGTCGCCACCGCGCGAGAGACCGCCTCCCTTGCCGGGGCCAGCGGCACGGCGGGGCGCCGGGGCGGCGCCTCGACCCAGTGACGGTCGCGCGCGAACGGATAGGGCGGCAGACGCGCCGGGACGGCGCCGCTCGCCGGCCATGTCACATCAAGGCCCGCGACGAACAGGCGGCACAGCGCCAGCGCCAGCGTTTCGCCCGCCGCCCGGTTGCGGCGCATGGTGGGGATGAAGCGAGTGTCGCGTCCCTCGAAGCCCGCGGCGCGCTGGGCGAAGCCGACCAGCGTCGCGGCCGGGCCGATTTCCACCACGACATTCACGCCCTCGCGCGCCAGTGTGTCGAGCCCCGCGCCGAAGCGCACGGGCTGGCGGATCTGCCGGCCCCAATAGGTGGGGTCGCGGAGATCGGCGGAGAGGTCGCCGGTGATATTGGAGACGACCGGCAGGCGCGGGGCGCCGAGAACCGCTTCGCGCACCCGCTGCTCGAACGGTCCGACGGCGGCGTCCATCAGATGGGAATGGAAAGCGTGGCTGGTGACGATGCGCTGGCTGCGGATGCCTTCCGCATCGAGCGCGGCGAGCACTTGCGCGATCGCCTCGCCCGGACCGGACATCACCACTTCCTCCGGCGCGTTCAGCGCCGCGATGTCGAGGCGCCCCTCGAAAGTGTGCAGCACGGATTCGAGCCGTTCCAGCGGCGCGAACACCGCCGCCATCTCGCCGCCCGGCGGCAGCGCCCCCATCAGCGCACCGCGGGTGGCGACGATATCGAGCGCCGCCTCGAACGGCGCTACGCCGGCGAGGCAGGCGGCCGACCATTCGCCGAGGCTGTGGCCGGCGACGAGGTCGGGCGTGATGCCGCAGGCGGCGAGCCGTTCGGCCAGCGCCATTTCCAGCGCGAACAGCGCCGGCTGTACCTCGGCGGTGTCGGTCAGCGGCGGGCCTTCCCTGTCGAACATGCGCGCGGCAAGGTCGCGCCCCATCTGCGCCCCGGCCGCGTCGATCCGCGCGCGAAAGGCCGGGTCGTCGGCATACAGATCCGCCGCCATGCCCGGCCACTGGCTGCCCTGCCCGGAAAACAGGAAGGCGATTTTCGGGGTGTCCGGCAGAGCCTGCCCGACCGCGCCGACCTGCGGCGCCTCACCGGCGGCAATGGCGCGCAGGCCCGCCAGCGCTTCCTCAGCGCTGCGGGCGAGACAGGCGGCGCGATGGGCGAAGCGCCCGCGCCCCCGAGTCAACGCCGCAGCGATGCCGGCGAGCGGGACCTGCGGATCGGCGGCGAGGTGGTCGGCGAGCCCGGCCGCCACGCGACGCAGGGCCTCGGCATCGGGCGCGGAAAAGGCGAAGACGATCGGCAGCGACGTCTCGACCGGCGCCTCCGGCGTGGCCGGGGCTTCTTCCAGAATGAGATGGGCGTTGGTGCCGGAAAAGCCGAAGCTGCTGACCGCCGCGCGGCGCGGCGCGCCAGCGGGCCATTCCATCGCCTCGGCGACGACGCGCACGGGAAGCTCGTCCCAGGCGATGCGCGGGTTGGGCCGGGTCTGGTGCAGCGTCGCCGGCAGCCGGCCGGCTTCCAGCGCCAGCACCATCTTGATCAGCCCGGCAATGCCGGCAGCGGCTTCCAGATGGCCGACATTGGTCTTCACCGAGCCCAGCAGCAGCGGCTCGGTGCGCAGCAGGCCGTAAGCGGCGGCAAGCGCCTGCACCTCGATGGGATCGCCCAGCGGCGTGCCGGTGCCATGGCATTCCACCGCCTGCACCTCGGCTGCCGACAAGCCGGCATCGGCGAGGGCACTGGCGATCACCGCCCGCTGCGCCGCGCCATTGGGCGCGGTAAGGGCGCTGGAATGGCCGTCATGATTGAGCGCCGAACCACGAATAACCGCACGGATGGCATCGCCGTCGCGTAGCGCATCGGCGAGGCGCTTCAGCACCACCAGCCCGCCGCCCTCGCCGCGCACATAGCCATCGGCGGCGGCGTCGAAAGTGCTGCAGGCATGGCTGGGGCCGAGCATGCCGGCGGCGGCCAGGGCGGCGGTCACATCGGCGTCGAGCGTCAGGTTCACGCCGCCCGCCAAAGCGAGGTTGCATTCGGCGCTGCGCAGCGCGCGGCAGGCGGCATGCACGGCGACCAACGAGGAGGAACAGGCGGTGTCGAGCACCAGCGCCGGGCCGGTGACATCGAGCCAATGGGCGATGCGGCCGGCGGCGATGGAGCCGGCATTGCCGAGAATGGCGGCGGGGGAGAGCGAGTCGGTTGCCTGGAACCGGGTCTCATACTCATTGGCGCCGAGGCCGAGAAACACGCCGGTGGCGCGGGGACGCCGCGCCGCATCGGCATAGCCGGCATCTTCCAGCGCCTGCCAGGCCAGCATCAACGCCAGGCGATGCTGCGGGTCCATGGCGTCGGCTTCGAGCGGGCGCAGCCCGAAGAAGCCGGCGTCGAACGTCTCCACGCCCTCGACATAGCCGCCGGGCGGCAGGCCGTCGCGTTCGGGGCGGTCGGCGGGAACGGGGCGCACGGCATCGCGGCCCTCGAACAACAAGCGGCCATAAGCCTGCGCCGAGTCGACATCGGCGAAGCGAGCGGCGAGGCCGATGACAGCCACGGGCGCACGGGCACGGGCGGTCTCGGCCCGCAGCGCGTCGATGCGCCCTTCCAGCGCCAGCATCAGATCGGTGACCTGTTCGGGGTGCAGCCGGCTCAGCCGGGCGAGCAGGCCCGCGCGCCGCTCCTCACTGCTCGCCACGGCCGCCCCCCTCAATCATCGACAGAAGTTCTTCCAGATCGCCGCCCGCGCCGGGCGACGGAGCCGGTATCGACGGCGAGGCTTGCGCCGGCATTACCTGAGGTTGTCCCGTCAGATGCGCCACGAGCGCATTGACGGTCGGATGGTCGAAGGCCAGCGTCTGCGGCAGGGCACGGCCGAGATGGCTACCGAGAGCGCCGGCGAGATCGACGGCGTCGATCGAGGTAAGGCCGAGTTCGCCGAGCCCGCGATCCACCGCGACGGCGGAGACCGGCAGGCCGAGCCGGCCCGCCAGCCACTCGCGAATCCAGCGCTCCAGCGCCGGCACGGCAAGGGGCGTTGCCGGCGCGTGCGCCGCCCGCGCTGAATCAATAGCCGCGTCCAGCATCTCCTGCCGCGCGCTGCGCCACTCCGCGATGACCGGCAGTTCGCCCGCGCGCCAAGCCTGACGGTTGGCAGCACGCTGGATCTTGCCGCTGGAGGTGCGCAACACCGCGCCGGGTTCGACCAGCACGATACGCGAGAGCTGAAGCTCCAGCATCTGCCACACCGAAGCGCTGATGGCGCTGAACAGCGGCGCGGGATCGGTGCGCCGCTGCGTGCGCTCCAGCTCCTGCACCAGCACCACCTGTTCGCCGCCGGCCTCACCGATGAGGCCGAACGCCGCGCCGCCACCCGCGCGCAGTGCCGGATGCGCCGCCTGCGCCACGCGCTCGATGTCCTGCGGGTAGTGGTTCGAGCCGGAGAGGATGATGAGATCCTTGATGCGGCCGGTGACGCAGAGCTCGTCGCCGATCATCGCCCCGAGATCGCCGGTGCGCAGATAGCCCGTCGGGTCGTCCTCGCCCTCGATGCGTACGCCGAAGGTGGCCGCGCTTTCCTCCGGCCGGCGCCAATAGCCGCGCGCGATGGTCGGCCCGCCGAGCCAGATCTCGCCGACGCGGTCATCCGACTGGCGGCGCTTTGTCTCGGGATCGACGATGGCGATGCGCACATCCGCCAGCGGCGTGCCGCAGCCGGGAATGAGGTTCGTGCGCACCGATGCGCCGGCCTCGACGATGCGGCCCTGTTCCAGCGCCGCAGCGTCGAGCGAGAACAGCCGAGGTGCCGCGCCCATGGGGCTGGCAGTGACGGCCAGGGTCGATTCTGCCAGGCCATAGGCCGGGGCGAAGGTCTCGCGGCGAAAACCGTGCGGGGCGAAGGCGGCGATGAAATCCTCCATCACCTGCGGGTCGATCGGCTCGGCGGCGTTCATCGCCATGACAAGGGAGGAGAGGTCGAGGTCCGCTCGCGCCTCGGCCGGAATGCGTCGGGCGCACAGATCATAGGCGAAGCTCGGCGCCGCCGTGTGGGTGCCGCCAAAGCGGCTGATCGCCTCCAGCCACAGCAGCGGGCGCTGCAGGAAGCTGTTCGGCGCCATCTGCACGACCGGGCAGCCGGAGTACAGCGTCTGCAACAGGCCGAAAATCAGACCGAGATCGTGGAAGGCCGGCAGCCAGGTCACCATCGTGCTCGCCGGCGACAGGCCCCAGGCCGCTTCCATCCGCGCCATGTCGGCCATGAGGTTGGCGTGGCTGACCTCCACACCCTTGGGCAGGGCGGTGGAACCCGACGTGTACTGGATGAAGCAGGTCGCCTCTGGATCGACGGTGCGTAGTGGCGTGGGCGGAATGTCCTGCGCGCCGAGATCGCCGACATCCTGCCAGCGCAGCGCCGCCAGCTCCGCGCTGTCGGCCTGCCAGAGGGTCGATTGTTCGGCGACGCCGCCGCCGGTCAGGGCGAGAGCGGCGCCGCTGTCGACCGCCACCGCCTGCAGGCGCTGGATCAGCCTGTGCCGACGCGGGGGGTTGATCGGCACGGCGAGGCGGCCCGCCCACTGGCAGGCGAGAAACGCGACGAGAAAGTCGACGCAGGGCTGAAACACCAGCAGCACCGGCGCGCCGGGCGTGCTCGCCTGTTCGAGGAAGCCGGCGACACGGGCGGCCCGCGCGGCCAGCTCGGCCGCGCCGCAGCGCTCGGCCACCGCGCCGGAACTGTCGAGGAAAGTGATGGACCAGCGCGCGTCCGGGCTTTCCGCCAGCGCGGCGAGGCGGGTGGCGACGGTGCCGGTCGGGAGAACGGGGCTCATTGAGAGGGCACCTGCAGCTTCAGCCAGGCATAGTGCTTCATCATCGCCTCGTAGCGCGGGGCGAAGGTGGAGACGATCTTCTGCTCGACCTCGGGATGCGAGGCGAGCAGCCCGCGCAGCGTCGCCCAGTCGATGGTCAGCAAATGGCAGGGCTTGCGCGTCACCACACGGGTGAACTCCTCCGCATGTTCCAGCACCGTATTCTCGCCCAGCGCGTCGCCGGCTTCCAGTACCTCCACGGACATGAAGGTGCCGTCCGGCAGGCGCACACTCTGCTGGGCTTCGCCCTGAGTGATGAAGATCAGCCGGTTGGCGGGCTGGCCGTCCTCGATCAGCACGGTGTCCGGCCCCACCGTCTCGACGCTCATGCGGGCGAGCAGGTTTTCAAGGAAGCCCGGCGCCAGTCCCTGCAGCAGCGGCCGTTTGCGCAGCCGCTCCAGAAGCTGCTCGCGCGGCACCACGCCTTCCGCACCGGCGATGACGCTGCGCTCCCACAGATCGGCATAGACGCCCTCTGCTTCCAGCAGCGCGGCATGGGTACCGCTCTCCACCACCCGGCCGGCTTTGACGACATAGACGAGATCGGCATGCTCGCACTGGGTGAGGTCATGGGTGACGGCGACCACGGTGCGCCCCTGCGTGACCTTGCGCAGCGTCTCCTCCACCGCGACGCGGCTCCCCGGGTCGAGCGCCGAGGTGGCCTCGTCCAGCAGCATGATCTGCGGATCATGAAGGATGGCGCGGGCGATGGCGATGCGCTGGCGCTGCCCGCCCGAGAGCTTGTTGCCGGCCTCGCCGACATCGGTGTCGTAGCCGTCGGGCAGTGCCATGATGATGGGGTGAATGTCGGCCGCCTTGGCCGCCGCCTCCACCTCGGCATCGCTGGCACTCAGCTTGCCCATGCGGATGTTCTCGCGCACCGAGCCCTGGAACAGGATGGTCTCCTGCGGCACCAGCGAGATCAGGGAGCGCAGCTGCGCTTCTCCCAGCATCCGGATATCCACCCCGTTTACCCGGACATGACCGCTGCGGGGCGAGAACTGGTTCTCGATCAGCCGCAACAGCGTCGATTTGCCGGAGCCGGACGGACCCACCACCATCACCCGCCGCGGGCAGTCGATGGAAAGCGACACCTTGTCGAGCGTCGCGGCCGTGCCGTCATAGCTGAAGCTCACCTCGTCGAAGGTCAGCGAGTGCACCTTGCCGCCAATATCCTCCGGCCGCTCCGGGTCGGGGGCCGCGTCCGGCTTACCGAGCAGGGCCTGCACCCGCTCAAGCCCGCCGACGCCCTGGATGAGCAGCGGCAGCTGGGCGCCGATGAAGCCGGCGGCGCCGCCAATGGTGAGGAGCAGGGTGATGAAGGCAACGATCGTGCCCGAGGACACGTCGCCATGCACGGATTGCAGGGCGCCGAGGCCGATGACAAGCAGCTGCGCGGCGCTGACGCCGAAACTGGTCATGCGGCCGACGAGACCGGAGGAGAAATACTGGTGGTAGCTTGCCTTGAACAGGCGGGCGAGCTGGGTGGTGAACAGCTTCGACTGCAACTCATGCAGGCCGAAAATGCGGATCACCCGCTGCATCAGCAGCGTTTCCTTGACCACATGGGCGACCTTGGCATCCTCCGCCCCGCGCTCATAATTGTAGCGCACCGCGCGCTTGCTGAAGCCTCGCGGCAGCCAGAAGGCGATCATCAGCGACACCAGCGTGGCGATGGCGAGCTGAGTGTCCAGCGTGAACGCTACCGCCACCGAGCCAATCAGCATCAGACCCTTGGAGAACAGCCCCGGCACCGCCCAGATGACCGCCTTCTCCACCACGGTGAGGTCATTGGAGAAATCCGCGATGATGGCGTCGGTGTCGGAGCTGGCGAGTTCGCGCGCGTCCATACGGTTGATCTTGGCGAACATGCGCGCGCGCAGGTCATTGAGGATGCGCGGCCCGAGCTTGGCGACGGAATAATCGAGAATGACGCCGAAGAAGGAGGCGGCGAGGAAACCCCAAGTGAGATAGCCGATATAGGTGCGGATCACCTCGACATTGCTGGGCTTGATGCCCTCGTCGAACAGCGTCTGCAGCCAGAGCGGGACATAGACGGCGTAGAGGATCTGCACCGCATTGGCGACGAGGAACCAGAACAGCAGCATCTTGTGCCGCGCCGCCGCCTTCGCCACCCACATCACCAGATGGGTCGGCCCTCTCTCCGGGGTGCCGGCGCGGATCTCGTCCTGCCACTTCAGTTCGAGCGCCCCCGTGGAGGCGCCGGCCACCGCCTCGCAGGCCGCGTCGACATTGCCATTGGCGCCCATCTTGCGCCCGAATTTCAGGAAGCCGCGCGGTCCCTTGGCCTTCAAGAGATATTCGACGAACGCCGCCGCCCGGCGCACATCCTTCTGGTCCACCTCCGGCAGGAGAAGGCGACCCGCCAGACCGTTAAGGTCATGCGCGTCGGTGCGCGCGATGCGCACGGGCGCGGGCTTCTTGCCGTCCTCACGCGCCACTTCCAGCAGCACGGAATGCAAGAGACCAAGCCCAAGCAGCCCCCAGGCGCCGCTCGGCATCGCCAGCTTGTAGGCGAACAGATGATGCGCGACGCGCCGCACCGGATCGCGCCGCGCCTCGTCCGGATTAGCGGCCATGGCAGCGGCGATGAAGCCCTTGTCCGGCTTTATCGCCAGCCTCTCGCAGGCCAGCGCATAGAGGCGCTGCAGCTTGTGCTGCACCTCATCCTCGGTCTCGTGCTTCTTGAACCAGTCGAAATGCCGGTTGGACATGGCGGCTCTTTATGATTCGCGGACAGGCGGGAACGGGTGACGCCCGGCAGAGGCTTGCCAGCGCGCAATGAGATCGCCGACCAGGGCGGCGAGGGCGGCCGTCGCGCCGCTCCAGGGAAAATGGCCGGCCGACAGCGTGTGAAATCCGACCGGACCGGCGCCTACCTCGCGCCATGCCGCACTCTCTTCAGCGGAAACCGAGGGGTCGGCGGTGAGGCGGATGACCGAAAGCGCGCAGCGCAGCGGCGTGGCATCGATGAGCCTATAGGTCTCGCAGGCGGCCAGATCGGCGCGCAGCGCCGCTTCTTCGCGCGGCCCGAGAAGGTCGCCGAGGTCCGGACCGACGGCGCCGAAGCACTCGCGCAGTTCCGCCAGCAATTGCCCGCGCGGCAGCCGATGCAGCGGCGCCTCCTTCGGCGGCCGGCTCGGCGAGCGGAAGCCGGAAACGACGAGATGCAGCCTGCCCGCCCGGGCCGGGTCGTCCCGCTCCAGCGCCCGCGCGGTCTCGAAGGCGAGCAGCGCGCCGAAGCTGTTGCCGAGCAGCGTCACCCCCGGCCCCTCCGGCGCCAAGGCGGCACCGAGTTCGTCGGCGATCGCGGACGCCAGCGCCCCGGCCAGCAGGCGGACATCGGCGAACGGAGGGGCCTCTTCCGCCGACAGGCCGGGAACCGGAGCGTCATGGCCCGGCAGCGCGACCGTGGCGATGGCAATGTCCGGCGACAGGGCGGCGGCGAGCCCGAGGCAAGACAGCACGCTGCCGCCGGCATGCGGCAGGCAGAGGAGCACCGGCGCACCCGCCGGGCGGCGCACCCAGCGCAGAAGGTCGCGGGGCGCTGCCGGGAGCGCCTCGGGCAAATTGATGCGAGCCTCGGATCGCCGCGAGATCATGACAAAATTCGCCAATGGACAGCGCCCACCGATGTGCCACACCGTGCAGCCGCGGTGCCGAGGAACCGTCCCGCCGCCGAACGCATCTCACGCGGCGCCATCGCCGTTCGGGGCGACAGCGTCCGGGACCAACCCGCGTGCCGCAGCCGAATCCAGGAGGATCCATGCCGAACGACACTTCTCCCATCGACGAGGCGATGATCGAGACCCTCGACCGCGACGGCGCCATCTGCCTCAGGGGCGCTTTCGGCCCGGAATGGGTCGATCTGGCCGCCGAGGGCATCCGCCGCAACCTCGAGAGTCCCGGCGCGCTGTTCCAGAGCTTCTCGCCCAATGACAAAGGCGCCTTCTACTCGGACATCTGGTCGCGCCGGCACATCTCCGAGCTTGAAACCTTCGCGCTCGAATCGCCCTCGGCCGCCATCGCCGCGCGCTGCCTGCGCACCCCCTCCGTGCGGCTGCTGCAGGACACCTGGTTCTACAAGAGTCCCGGCACGCAGGCGCGCACGCCCTGGCATCACGACAATGTGGTGCTCGGCCCGTTCTGCTCCATCTGGGTGGCGCTCGATCCTATTCCGCGTGCGGCGGCTCTGGAATTCGTGCGCGGCTCGCATCGCTGGAACAAGCTGTTCATGCCGGCAAACTTCTTCGAGAGCGAAGAGGCCGCGCTGCCAGCAGTGGAGGAATTCTACGCCCGCTACCACGGCGAATTCGACATCGCCGCGCGCGACACTTTCTCGCGCGTGCCGGACATCCAGGCCCATCGCGAAGACTACGATATTCTGAGCTGGGACATGGAGCCGGGCGATTGCCTCGTCTTCCACGCCCGCACCCTGCACGGCTCGCCCGGCAACACGCTGGACCACGATACGCGGCGCATGGTGACGCGTTGGGTGGACGAGACCGCCGTGCTGGCGCCGCATGGCCGCACGGTGGTCGACCGGCTGGTGGCGGAAGGCTTCGAGGTCGATCTCGCGGTCGGCGCGCCGATCCGCGGCAAGCTCTTCCCGGTGCTGACGCCCCTTGCCTGAAAAGCGGCGGGCGGCGAGGCCGGCAAGGGCACGCGCCGCCACACCCGGCGTGCCCGTGCGGATGCGCCGAAGGCAGGGAGGCAACCTTTCCTTTACGGAAGGCATCAGCAGCAACCCATCAGCAACGGCCTGAGACACTCGCCCTTCGCCGCCCCGGCCACATCCCACCGACCGGCGCGGGCGTCTATCACACCCTCTCCGCTGCACGCGGGGGTTGACGTGCAGAGATGGACGAACCCGAAGTCTATGGAGCCGATCATGCTAACGTAGCCATGTGAAACGCGCATGAATTGCTAAAGCCTTATTGCACCGCTTGCGAGAGAATACTGAAAATGGGTCAAAAATAGACAGTTGCCCAGACGAGCGACCCGCGCTAAGCCATCATCCGCAACTCTGGCTGGAGAAGTCCTGTGGCAAGTATGTTTATGACGATCTCTCGTTGTCACGTTAAGGCGGGTAGTGAGCAGGATGCACGCGCGCTTCTCGAAAAAGAAATGCTCCCCAACGACGGCAAGAAGCCGGGCGATGTCATTGAAGGTCTGGTCGGCTTTGGACTTATGAAGTCCAAGAAAGACCCGTCCATGTATGGCATCTGCACTGTGTGGGAAAGCGAAGCTGCTTTCGACAAGATGTCTTCCAATCCGCGCGCCAAGGACGGTGGCGGCATCGTCGAGAAGCTCCAGAAGCTTTGCGACGGCGAGATCAAGGGCGAAGGCTTCTACATCGAGAGCCTCTGAAGACTTCCGGCGGCAGCTACGACTGCCGCCGGCTTTCTTTCGGCCGACAGGGTCGAATTCTACTTTAGGTTGTCAACCCCCATGCCCTCGGGTGCAGACAGGGCGTGGGCGGCCCGGCTCTTGCCCGTCAGCCATTAGGCGGCACGGAAAGCGCACGCCGGCATGAAGAATGGCGCGGCGATTACATGCCGGCCGAAGTGCAGCACGACGTTTTGCTGCAGAAGGTAGTGACGTGGCCCGCGGTCCCATCGAAGATATTCACGGCCTGACCGATCTGCAGCGCGCCATGCTGATACGCTGCGCGAGCTATCCCGATCAGCCCCTCTTCATGGGCCAGTGGTGGGCCCTCCTCGGCGGCCCGCTCGATGAAGACGGCTTCGCGGCCGCCTGGGCCGCGGTCATCCAGCGCCACACGGTGCTGCGCTCGGGCTTTCACTGGGAGCTGAAGGGCGACCCCGCCCAGGTGGTGGTCGCCGCGCCCAGCTTCGCCGTCGAGCGGCTCGACTGGAGCACTCTCGCGGAGTGGCGCGCCGCGCTCGATGCGCTGTTGCAGGAGGACCGCGCCCAGCCCTTCGATGTCCGCCGTCCGCCGCTCATGCGGGTGCGCCTCGTCAGGCTCGCGGAGGAGGGTGCGGGACCGCGTCACCTCCTGGTGTGGACGCGCCATCACCTCGCCGTCGATGGCTGGTCGCTCGGCGAGATTCTGGACGAGGTGCTCACCCTCTATCGCGGCGGCACGGTGCCGCCGGCGCTTCCCTTCCGCCGCTATGTCGAGTGGTGGCAGGGCCGCGACGCCGCCGCCGGGCGGGCATATTGGGGCGCCATGCTTGCCGGGCATCAGCCGGGCGCGGCCCTGCGCGTTTCGACCGCCGCCGCGCCCCGCATCGGCGAGGTCATGCGGAATCTCTCCCCCGCCGTCGCCGACCGCCTCGCCGCCCTGGCACGCAGCGAGCGTCTGACCCTGAGCACGCTGGTCGAAGGCGCCTGGGCGCTGGTGCTCGCCCGCGCGGACGGGACCGACGATGTGGTGATGGGCTGTATCGAGACGGTGCGCCCGCCCGAACTGCTGGGCGACCAAACCCATCATCTGGTGGGGCCGCAGGTCGGGGTGCTGCCCAGCCGGCTGCGCCGCGACGCGACACCGCTGCGCCATTGGCTGGCTGAGCTGCAGCAGGCGCGGGCACGCGGACGCGACGCCGGGCCGCTAGGGCTCGACACGATGCGGGACCTGCTCGGCCTGCCGAGCGACGCGCTGCCGCTGCGCAGCCTGATCGCGGTACAGACCTATCCGCTGGCGCTGGCGCCCGCCTTCCGCGCCGCCGGGCTTGAACTGCTGGCGAGCGGCGACGTCACCCTGCCCGACCTGCCACTCAATCTGATGGTCGAGATTGGTGAAGCCTTCGAACTGCGGCTGATGGTCGACGAGCTTCATGTGCCGCTGCCGCAGGCCCGGCAGTTGCTCGCCATGCTCGCCAACGCGCTGGAGCGCCTGCCTTTCCATCTCGACGCGCCGGCCGCCGCCTTCGACGTGATGCCGGAAGCGCTGCTCGCCGAGATCGCGACCGCCCTGACAGGCAAGCCCCTGCCCCGGCCGTCGGGGACGGTGGTCGACCTGATCCTGGCGCAGATGCGCGCCCGTCCCGAAGCGCCCGCGCTCATCGCCGAGGGCCGCCCGCTGTCCTATGGCGAACTCGGCGCCCAGGCGATCGACCTTGCCGGCCGGCTGATAACGGCCGGGGTGAAGCCGGGCGCGCGGGTCGCGGTCCTGCTCGATCAGGGGCCGGAGGCGGTCGCGGCCATTCTCGGCATTCTTTTCGCCGGCGCCGCCTATGTACCGCTCGACCCCGAGGCGCCGGCCGAGCGCCGGGCGATGATCCTCGCCAGCGCCGAGGTTGCAGCGCTGGTCACGCGCCACGACCGCGCCGGCGAGGCGCCCGGTCTGCCCGTGCTGACGGTGGGGGCCGCGCCCCCGGAACCCGCCGATCTCGACGCCGTGACGCGGCCGGCCGCAGAGGATGAGGCCTATGTCATTTTCACCTCCGGCTCCACCGGCCGGCCGAAGGGCGTGAGCGTCGGCCATGACAATCTGCGCACCCATGTCGCCGCCAGCACGGCGGAATATGCCGACCTGCCGATCGGCCGCTTCCTGCTGACCTTCCCGCTGTTCTTCGACGGCTCCGTCACCGGCCTGTTCTGCACGCTGTGCGAAGGCGGCACGCTGGTGCTGCCCGACGCCGGCGCGGCGCGCGACGCCGACCGGCTGGTCGCGCTCATCCGCGGCGCCGGCGTCACCCATGTGTGCCTCACTCCTTCCTTCTGGGGCGTTCTGCTGGAGACCGCTGGGGCGGAGGGCCTGCCCACCCTGTGCATGGCCAAGGTGGCGGCCGAGCCCTGCCCGCCGGCACTGGTGGCCGCCCATGCCGCCCGCGTGCCCCACGCAGTGCTGTGTAACGAGTACGGACCTACAGAGGCGACGGTGTGGGTGTGCGTCGAGCGCTGCCGGCCGGAAACAACCGGCGCCAGCGTCGCCATCGGTCACCCCATCCCGGGCACGGTGCTTCATGTGGTGGATGGCGAGGACCGACCCTGCCCTTACGGCACCATTGGCGAGCTTGTCATCTCGGGGCCGTCGGTGGCGCGCTTCTACATCGGCGCAGAGCCGGGCGTGAGCCTGCGCACGTCTCTGGCCGGCACCGCTGCCCCCGCCTACCGCACCGGCGACCGCGTGTCGCTCGCCAGCGATGGCCGGTTGTCCTTTCATGGCCGCCGGGACCGGCAGGTGAAGTTAGCCGGCTATAGGATTGAGCCGGGCGAGGTCGAAGCGGCGCTGCTCGCGCAGGCCGGCATCCGCGAAGCCGCGCTCGTGGTCGAAGAGGGGGACGGCCGGCCCGCCCGACTCGTCGCCCATCTCGCGCCCGACACCGGCCCGGATGAGGCAGAAGTGCGCCGGCTCCTGGCTGCGCGGCTGCCGGCCTATATGATCCCGCAGGCCTTCCTTCGGCATCAGCAGCTTCCGCGCACCGCCAATGGCAAGGTGGACACCGCCGCCCTTCCCCGTGCCCCGTTCGCCGCGACGGCTGGCGGCGCGGAGCCCCCGCAGGGACCGCTGGAGGCCGCCCTCGCCACATTGTGGGCGGAGGTGCTCGGCCTGCCCACGGTCGGCCGAAACGCCCATTTCTTCGCGCTTGGCGGCAGCTCGCTGCTGGCGATGCAGATGATCGCCCGCCTGCGCCGGGAACTGGCGCTGCAAGCCACGCTGGCGGACCTGTTCGAAGCCCCGGAACTGGCCGCGCTGGCGCAGCGGCTCGGGGCGGCGCCGGCCGCGGACCCCGCCCCGGCCCCCGTGGCACGTGCCCGCGCCCGGGTGGAGCTGCCTTCATGAGCGCGCGACCGGCGCCGGGGCCGCGCTGATGGCCAGCGGCTATGTTGCCGGCCTCTCCTTTGGCCAGCGCCAGATAAGAATGGCGGAATTGCTGCGGCCCGGCCGCACGCTGTTCGCCATGCCCCTGCTTGTGCGCGTCGAAGGGCGGATCGATCCGGATGCGCTGCGTGCTGCCTTGGCGATGGTGGCACGACGGCACGACAGTCTGCGGGCCTCCTTTCCCCTGGTGAATGGCGCGCCGGTGCAGGCCGTGGCGGATGAGGCGCCGCTGCCGCTCGCCGTCATCGCCACCGGAGAGGCTTTCGACAGCCCCGCCTTCGACGCCGTCCTGGCCACGCAGGCGCAGGCGATGGTGGACGAACCTTTCGACCTCTCGGCCGGGCCGCTGGCACGCTTCAGCCTGGTGAGAGCGGCGGATGATGGCGGCGTGCTGGTGGCGGTGCTCCACCACATCATCAGTGACGGCGCCTCGCTCACGATTCTGCGGCGCGATCTGGTGGCGGCCTATGATGCGGCGCTGGCCGGCCGGCGGGAAGCGGGACCGCCCCTGCCGCTGCAATTTCCCGATGTCGCGGATTGGGAGCAGGAAAGGTTCGGCGGCCCGGGCCCCGCGCTCGATGCCGCCATGGCGGCGTGGCGTGCCCGGCTCGCCGGTGCGCGGGTCCGGCTGGATTTGCCCTATGACCGCGCGCCAAGCGAGGGCGGCAGCCTGCGCTCGGCTCAGGCGGAGCTGCATGTGCCGGGCGATGTCGCCACTGCTCTCGCCGCACTGGCGCGGCGGGAGGGGGCGAGCGAATTCAGCCTCTACCTCACCCTGCTGTTCGTTGTGCTGCGGCGCTGGAGCGGGCTGGATGATCTCGTCGTCACCATTCCCGCCGCGCGCCGCGACCGGCCGGACCTTGCCGACATGATCGGGCTGCTGGTCGACACGCTGCCGATCCGCGCCAGCGTAGCGGATGAGGCACGCTTTCCCGCGCTGCTGGGCGAGGTGCAGGACAGCCTGCGCGCGGCGCTGGCGCAGCGCGACCTGCCCTTCGAGCGCATCATAGAGGCAAGCGGCGTCGAGCGGCGAGGCGAGGCCGCGCCCTTCCTGCAGGTGCTGTTCGGTGCGGCAGAGCCCCCGGCACCCACCCTCACCGCGCTGGACGGCACCCGCTTCGCGATCCTGCCGGAGCAGCTCGACCAGGAGGCCAAGGCGGAGCTGTCGGTGGTCTATGCCGCCGCGCCGGACGGGCTGCGCCTGTGGTGCCGCTACGATGCCATGCTGTTCGACTCTGCCACCATCGAGGCCGTGCTCCGCTGGTTCGGCCGGCTGGCGCAGGCGGTGGCGGCACAGCCTGACCAGCCGGTGCTCGAGGTTCCCCTGCTCGCTCCCGCGGAAGGCGCGGCGCAGGTGGCGCGCTTCAACGCCACCGCTCTTGCCTATGAACGCGAGGACAGCGCTATCGCCTTGTTCTTGCGTGACGCGGCGCGCCACCCGGACGCGATCGCGATCGAAGAAGACGGCCTGCGTCTCAGCTATGGCGCGCTCGCCGACCGGGCGCGCCGGCTGGCGGGCGTGCTGGCGACGCAGGGGGTGGCGGCGGGTGAAGTGGTGCTGCTGGTGCTGCCGGTCTCCGGCGCGTTGATCGAGGCGCAGCTCGCGGTGCTGACGCTCGGCGCCGCCTATGCGCCGATCGACCCGACCTACCCGGCCGAACAGCGCGATGTGCGCGCGCGGCAGGTCGGCGCCCGCCACGCCGTGGCGCTCGACCCGTCGCTGGCGACGGAAGGATGCGCCACACTGAGCTGGGCCGCGCTGCGTGAGGGTGCCGAGGCGGCAGCGCCGCATCCCGAGGTCGCGTCAAGCGCGCAGAGCCCGGCCTATGTGATGTTCACCTCCGGCTCCACCGGCACGCCGAAGGCGGTGAGCGTGCCGCACCGCGCCATTGTCCGCCTCGCCCGCGCGCAGGGGCTCGCAGCCCCCGACCTGCGCGCCGCCGTCTATTCCAACCCCGCCTTCGACGCCTCGACGCTGGAAATCTGGGTGCCGCTGCTCAATGGCGGCACGCTGCTCCCGGTGGACCGCACGGTGGTAATGGACCCGCGTGCGCTGCGGCTGTTCCTCTCCGAGGCGCGGATTTCGCTGTTGTGGATCACCGCCGGGCTGTTTCAGCAGATCGCTGCGCTGGACCCCGCCGCCTTTGCCGGCCCCCGCCTCGTGATAACAGGCGGCGACGTGGTCAATCCGGTGGCGGCGCGCGCCGTGCTGGCGGCGGGCCGCGCCAAGGGGCTGGCGCTGTTCAACGGCTATGGCCCGACCGAGAACACCACCTTCAGCACGCTGTTCGACATTGGCGATCTTGGCGCGGACGAACTGACCGTCCCCATCGGCCGGCCGATCTCCAACAGCACCGCCTATGTGCTCGATCCCGCCGGCCGCCCGCTGCCACCGGGCCTGGTGGGCGAACTCTGGGTCGGCGGCGACGGCGTCGCGCTCGGCTATCACGGCGATGCGGACCTCACCGCCGCCCGCTTCCGGCCCGACCCGTTCGCCACCAACCCGGCGGCGCGCATGTACCGCACCGGCGACCTCGCCCGCTGGCGGGCGGACGGCAGCATCGTCTTCCTCGGCCGCGCCGACCGGCAGGTGAAGGTGCGCGGCTTCCGCATCGAGCTGGGCGAGATCGAGGCGGTGCTGGCGCTTCACCCCGGCGTCGGCGGCGCGGCCGTGCTGGCGCCGCGCCGGGAGAGCGGCGAGCGCGATCTCATCGCCTATGTCGCGCCCAAGCCGGGCCTTATGCTGACACCGGGCGAGCTGCGCGCGCATCTGGAAGCCCGCCTGCCCCGGCAGATGATGCCGCAGGCTTATCTCCTTCTCGACCATCTGCCGCTCAACGCCAATGGCAAGGTCGATACCCGCGCCCTGCCGGCGGTCGAGATCGCGGAAACACCCGCCGAAGCGCCGGTGGAGCCGCGCACGCCGGAAGAACGCATTCTCGCGCGCATCTGGGCCGATCTGCTGATCCCGACCGGCTTCGGGGTGCGCGACAATTTTTTCCATGTCGGCGGCGATTCCATCCTCACCATCCGCCTCGTCGCCCGCGCCTATGAGGCCGGCCTGGACCTCGAGCTGAAGGATGTGTTCGACCAGCCGACCATTGAGGGCCTCGCCGCCATCGCCCTGCGGCGTCAGCGGGCGGTGCAGGCGCGCAGCCATGGCGCCCGCTATGGGGCGGAGCTGATTGCCGCCGCCTGCGATTCCCGCAATCCCTGCCGTTTTGTCAGCGTCTCGGTGCCGGCAACCGTCTCGACGGTCGATCTCGGCTATGCGATCGAGCGCCTCGCCGAACGGCACGACGCGCTGCGCCTCGTGCGGGTGGAGGACGCCACCGGGCGCTCGCTCGCCATCTCCGATTTCCTCCCCGCCGTGCCCGTGCGCTTCGTCGATGTGCCCACGACCACGCTCGACGATCTCGACCGCTGGATCACCGATAACAGCGCCCGGCTCGCGCGCGGCATCGACCTGGCGGCGGGGGTAACCATTGCCGCCACGCTGGTGACAGCGCAGGCGCCAGCGGCGGGAAGGGCCACCGTCGTGCTCGCCCTGCATGAGGGTGTGGCGGACGACCGGGCATTGTTGCTGCTGGCGACCGAGCTTGAAGCCGCGCTGGCCGCCGGACCGGACAGCGCCCTCCCGCCGGTGCCCCCCTTTGGCTTCTCGCACTGGCTCGCCTGGCTCGCCGACCATGCCGCCAGCCCCAAGGTGCGCGCGGCGGCGATGGCGTGCGAAGCCGCCGAAGCGGAAGCTCCGCCCGATGCGTTCGCCGCCAGCGCCCCCACCCTCGCCGCCGCGCAGCTGCTGTTGGACGCCAGTACCTCGCGCCTGCTGCTGGAGGAATTGCCCGGCCGGCTCGGCGTGTCGCTGGTCGACGCGTTGCTGGTCGCGCTCGGCGAGGCGCTGGATGGGGCGCCCGCCGTCGAGCTGGTGGATGGCCGCCGCGCGCTCCCGCCGGGCGCGCCGGAAGCGGCGGGGCTCGTCGGCAATCTCGACCTGCTGCTGCCCTTGCAGGCCTGCGCTTCGGGGGCGCCGTTTGGCGCGCGGCTGCGCATGGCCAAGACGGCGCGCCAACGCGCCGAGCCGCTGGGCCTCGCCTTCAGCGCGATTCGCTCCGCCTTCCGCTTCGCCCCGCCGGCGCTCAGCGTGGCCTTGCTGCCGGCCGCCGCGCCGGACCCGGCGATCCGTCTCCACCCGCAGGCGCCGAACGTCCCGGATACGGTCCGCGCCGGGCTGACGGTGCGGGTGAGCGGCGGGCGCCTCGCGCTCGGCTGGTCGGAGGCCGCACCCGCCGAGACGACGGAGGCGCGGCTGGCGGCCATCGGCGAGAGCCTGCGCGCCATTGCCGGCTGGGCGCAAAGTCAGTCGGCTCCCCTGCTTACCCCCGGGGACTTTCCGCTTGCCGGGGTCGATGCGGCGACGCTGGACGCTCTGGCCAGCGCGTGCCCCGATCTCGAGGACATCTACCCGCTCTCGCCCATGCAGGAGGCGATGCTGCTGCATTCACTCAGCCGGCAGGGGTCGGCGGTGAATTTCGAGCAGAGCTGCATGCGCTTTACGGGCGCACTCGACAGCGCGGCGCTGCGCAAGGCATGGACACTGGTGTTCGAGCGCCACGCGGTGCTGCGCAGCGTTTTTCGCTGGCGTGGGCTGGAGCGGCCCTTGCAACTCGTCCGCCGAAACGCGCCGCCACCGGTGGAACTGGAGACCTGGCCGTCCTTCAGCGCCGAGCGGCTGGAACAGCGTCTGGCGCAGGACCGCGCGGCGGGCTTTGACCTGGAGGCCGGCCCCCTCGCCCGGCTGATCCTGATCCGGGTGAGCGCCGCCGAGGCCTATCTCATCGCCTCCTTCCATCACATGCTGGCCGATGGCTGGTGCCTCGCCCAGCTGGAGCGGGAGGCCCGCGCCGCCTATGAGGCGCTGCGGCGCGGCATGCCCCCGGCATTGCCGCCGCCGGCCCGCTTCCGCGACTTCATCGCCTGGACCGCGACGCTGGAGCGCGAGGGCCTGCGCGCGGCCTTCGTGCCGCTTCTCGCCGGGGCCCCCGCGCAGCCGGCGCTGCACCCGGCCGGGAATGGCGCGGCAAGCTACGTCACCATCCGCCGCCCGCTGCCGCTGGAGCCGAGCAAGGCGCTGAGCGATCTTTCGCGCCGGCGCGGCCTCACCATCGCCGCCCTCGCGCATCTCGCCTGGGGGCTTTGGACCGCCGCCCGGCGCGGCGTGGCGGACACGGTTTTCTGCACCACCGTTTCCGGCCGACCGCCGCAGGTGCCGGGCGTCGAGCAGATGGTCGGCCTGTTCATCAACAACCTGCCGGTACGGCTGCGCTTTTCGCCTTCCAGCCCGCTGCTGGCTCTGGCGCAGGAGATGCAGCGCCAGAGCGCCGCTTTGCAATCGCAGGCGCAGCTGTCGCTGAGAGAGGTTGCCGAGGCCGCCGGGATTGCCGATCGCGCCTCGTCCCTGTTCGACACGTTGCTGGTGGTGGAGAACATGCCGGCGGGCTCGGACGCCTGGGCCGGCGCCGGCGGGCTACGGGTGGAGAGCGTGCACAATGCGCTGAAATCCGCCTACAGCCTCACCGGTGTGGTGGTGCCGGGCGAGCGGATCGGGCTCTCCCTCGTGCTGCCGGACCTCGACGGCACTGCCGCCGCACGCGGTGAGGGGATGATGGCGGAATTCGCCGCCGTCTTCGCCGCCCTGCCCGGCCTCATCGACGGGACGGTGGCCGCCGTGCCGCTCCCCGCTGCCGCTCCCCTGTCGCCTGCGGAAGAAAATCCGCCTATCGACGACGTGCCGGCGCCGGACGCGGCGCCACCCGCACCACCCTCCGACGCCGTCGAGGCAGCGGTGCTTGACGTGCTCGCCGCGCTGCTCGGCCCCCGTCTCGCCCGTGCCGAGGACGTGCTGGCGGCCGGCCTCACCTCGCTGGGCCTGGCCACGGCGGCGGCCCGGCTGTCGGAACGGCTCGCCCGCCCCGTGCCGGTCACGGCGCTGATCGAACATCGCAGCGCCGCCGCGCTGGCGCGTGCGCTCTCCGGGAAGGAGGCCGGGGCGACGGCGTGGGATGCGGTGGTGCCGCTTACCGGCGGGGAGGGCCCGCCTTTCATCTGTGCGCACCCCATCGCCGGCGATGTCAGCGCCTTCCTCGATCTCGCCCGGGCCTTTCCGGCGGCTATTCCCTTCTGGGCTCTGCAGGCGCCCGGGCTGGAAAAAGGCCAGGAACCGCCCACCAGCGTCGCGGCACTGGCGGCCGCCAATCTCGACGCGCTGGCGCGCAGGGGTGTGGCCGCCCCGCGCTTCCTCGGTGGTTACTCCTTCGGCGGCATCGTTGCCTATGAGATGGCCTGCCAGCTTCACGCGCGCGGCACGCCGCCCGAACGGCTCATCATCATCGACACGCCGGCCCCGCTCGGCAGCCGCTCGGTGCTGCCGGAGGATCCCGAACGGGCGCAGGCACAATGGCTGCTGCGGATGGCTCAGGTCCGCGCCCGCCACCATCAGGCGCCGCTCGCCCTCAGCCTGGAGGAATTGCTGGCGCAGACCGACGATGCCCGCTTCGCCCTCGCCTGCACGCGGATGCGGCAGGCCGGGCTGATCGCGCCGGAAGCCGATGCCGCTTGGCTGCGCCGCGCCTATCGCGCCAGCCGCGCGCTCTATGACGCCTTCCTGGCTTATGCGCCTCCCGAGAATGCGCCGCGCAACCTGCCCCTGTGCCTCCTCCGCGCCGGCCATCCCGCGGGCGGTGATCTCAGTGAGGCCGATCGGGCCGTTCTTGCCGCGCCGGATATGGGCTGGTCCCGGCTGACCGGTCGCGTGCTCGGGGTGCATGAGGTTCCAGGCGACCATGTGTCCATCCTCTCCGGCGCGGCGGCGGTACAAACAGCCGAGGCAATCGCCTCTTTTCTCGACATGCCCTCCCCTGTGCGCAGGTAGGATGACGCCATGGGGGAAGGCGCGATTCGCGGCACAGAGAGACATCGACCGGCGCAGGACGCCGCGCACCGGGCGGCGCCCGGGACGCGCGGGCGGCTGAGCGCGCTTGTCGGCGTCCTGCTGCTCGGCGGCTGTATGGTAGGCCCGAACTTCCAGCCACCACCGGCCCCGGCCGTCAGCGGCTATACGGTGGAACCGCAGCTCAAGCCGGCCATGGCGACCGATGTGGTGGGCGGCGCGCCGCAAAGCTTCGTCACCGCGCTCGATGTCGGGGGGCAGTGGTGGCGCGAGTTCAACTCGCCGCAGATCAACGCTTTCGTCGAAGAGGCGGTGCGCAACCATCCCGATGTCCGGGCGGCGCAATATGCGCTGCGCGCCGCGCGGGAAACGGCGCTGCAGGTGCGCGGGCAGTTTCTGCCGCAGGTCACCGGCAATGTCACGGCGACGCGTGAACAGATCACCGCCGCCTCGGGCGGCACGACCGGCAAACCGACGCTCTACAATCTCTATGAGACGACGGTCGACGTTTCCTACACGCTCGATCTGTTCGGCGGCATTCGCCGGCAGGTCGAATCCGCCGATGCGCAGGCGCAGTATCAGCGCTTCGAGATGGAGGCGACCTATCTCACCCTCATCGCCAACGTCGTCACCTCGGCGATCACGGATGCCTCGCTGCGCGACCAGATCGCCTCGACGCAGGCTATCGTCGAGGCCGAGACCGACCAGCTGCGCCGCGTCCAGCGCCAGTTCGAGGTGGGCGCCGTCTCGCAGGCCGATGTGCTCGCCCAGCAGACCACGCTGGCGCAGACACAAGCAACCCTGCCGCCGCTGCAGAAGCAGCTGGCGCAGGGCCGCAACCAGCTCATGGCCTATCTCGGCCGACTACCCAGCGAGGATCGCGGTGAAAGCGTCAGTCTCCGCAGCCTGCGCCTGCCGCGCAAGCTGCCGGTGAGCCTACCCTCCGACCTCGTGCGCCAGCGTCCCGACATCCGCCAGGCGGAAGCGACGCTGCATCAGGCCGCGGCGACGGTGGGGGTCAACACGGCCAATCTGCTGCCGCAGATCACCCTCACCCCCTCGGTGAGTTCGCAGGCGCTGGACGTGGGTCAGCTCTTCACACCGAATGGCCTGGCCTGGACCGCTGCGGCCAGCATCGCCCAGACGCTGATGGACGGCGCCCAGCTCTACCGCACCAAGGAGGCGAGCGTCGCCGCCTTCGAGCAGGACTATGCGCTGTATCAAAGCACGGTGCTGACCGCCTTCCAGAACGTGGCGGACGCGCTGCGCGCCGTGCAGTACGACGCCGGCACCCTGCGCGCTCAGGCGTTGGCGGAGCAGTCGGCGCTCGACAGCCTCAAGATGGCGCAGGAACAGTTCAAGGTCGGCGCCATCGGCTATGCCATCGTCATCGAGGCGCAGCAGGCCTATCAGAACGCCGTCATCGCCCGCATCCAGGCCCAGGCGCTGCGCTACAACGACACGGTGGCGCTGTTTCAGGCGCTGGGCGGCGGCTGGTGGAACCGCGTCGACGAGACCGCCGACGCCGCACCGCGCAATGGCGGCTATTTCGAAGGGCCGGACGGCCCCGCGCTCGCCGCCACCCGGCCCGGCCTGCCCGACCTGCCACCGACGCCCGAGCCCGGCACTGCCAAGGAGACATCCCGGTGAGCAAACCGCGTGTGATCATGTGGCTGGCCGTCGCAGCCCTTGCCGGCGCGGCCTTCTATGTCACGAAGGACCGCCTTGCCCCCGGTGCCGCGCCACCGCATGGCGGTGCCCCCGCCCAGACGGTGGCGGCGCAGACGGCGCAGAAGCAGAGCTGGCAGCCCACCATGGAGCTGGTGGGCGAACTGGTGGCCTCCGAGGGCGCCGACCTCTCGCTGCAGGTGTCCGGCATCGTGGAATCGCTGTCCTTCGAATCCGGGCAGACGGTGAAGGCAGGCACGCCGCTGCTGCAGCTGGTCGCCGAGGACCAGATCGCCAAGCTCGCCTCGCTCAGGGCCACCGCCGAGCTCAACGCCATCATCCTCAAGCGCGACATCGAGCAATTGAAGATCAAGGCGGTGAGCCAGGCCACGGTGGATACGGACGAGGCCAATCTGAAGAACTCGCAGGCGCTGGTGAAGCAGCAGGAGGCGCTGGTCTCCTACTACACGCTCAAGGCGCCCTTCGCCGGTCGGCTTGGCATCCGCAATGTCGATCTCGGCGAATATCTCAGCGCCGGCACCTCCGTCGTGACGCTGCAAGCGCTCGATCCGCTCTTCGCCGACTTCTTCGTGCCTCAGAAATTCTTCGGTACGTTGAACGTGGGCGAACCGGTGAAGGTGATGGTCGACGCCTATCCCGGCCAGTCCTTCGCCGGCAAGGTGAGCGCGATCAATTCCAAGGTCGAGAGCGGCAGCCGCAACGTGAAAGTCCGGGCGACGCTGGCCAATCCGGACAGCAAGCTGGTACCCGGCATGTTCGCCCGCATCAGTCTCGATGTCGGTGCGGCCGAAGACTTCGTCACTTTGCCGCAGACGGCCATCGTCGCCAATCCCTATGGCTCGACCGTGTTCGTGCTGGAGAAGACGGCCGACGGCAAGGGGCTGGTGGCGCGCGAGACCTTCGTCAAGCTGGGCGAGGCACGGGGCGACTTCGTCGCGGTCGTCTCCGGCCTCACCGAGGGCGAGACGGTCGTGGTCGCAGGCCAGATCAAGCTGCGCAACGGCACGCCGGCGGTGATCGACAACAGCCATCTGCCCAAGGTCGAGCTCAATCCGACCGTATCGGACTGACGGGAGCGGATCATGGCCTTCACCGATCACTTCGTCCGCCGCCCGGTGCTCTCGCTGGTGGTGAGCGCGCTGATCCTGGTGATCGGCCTCAGGGCCATGTTCGGCCTGCCGATCCTGCAATATCCGGCGATGCAGAACGGCGTGGTGACCGTCACCACCACCTATGCCGGCGCCGACGCCGACATCATCGCGGGCTTCATCACCTCGCCGCTGGAGAACGTGATCGCGCAGGCGAACGGCATCGACTACATGACCTCGTCGAGCCAGACCGGCGTCAGCACGATCACCGTCAATCTGCGCCTGAACTACAATACCGGCGACGCCCTCACCGAAATCAGCACCAAGGTCAATTCGGTGCTGAGTCAGCTGCCGAACGGCACCCAGCAGCCGGTGCTGGAGCTGAAGACCGGCTCCACCATCGACGCGATGTACATCGCCTTCTCCAGCACCGTACTCGCGGAAAATCAGGTCACCGACTATGTCGCCCGCGTGGTGCAGCCGAAGCTGCAGGCGGTGGCCGGCGTGCAGGTGGCTGAAATCCTGGGCGGCAAGAACTTCGCGCTGCGGGCCTGGCTCGATCCGGACAAGCTGGCCGCGCTCGGCCTGACCGCCACCGATGTCGCCACCGCGCTGGAGACTAATGACTATATCGCCGGCATCGGCACCACCAAGGGCCGGCTGATCCAGGTGAAGCTCTCCGCCGCGACCAATCTTCACTCGGCCGAGGAATTCCGACAGCTCATCATCAAGAATGTCGACGGTGCGGTGATCCGGCTCAAGGACGTGGCCGAGGTCGAGCTGGGCAGCGACGATTACGATTCGCGCACCAGCTTCAACGGCAAGGGCGCGGTCTATATCGGCATCCAGGTGGCGCCCTCGGCCAATCTCCTGAGCGTCATCGGCGAGGTGCGCTCGATCCTGCCGGGCATCTTCGCCGACCTGCCGACTGGCCTCACCGGCACGGTGCTGTATGACGCGACGGATTTCGTCAACACCTCCATCCATGAAGTAGTGGTCTCGCTGTTCCAGGCGGCGCTGATCGTGACGCTGGTGGTGTTCGTGTTCCTCGGCTCCTGGCGCTCGGTGTTCATCCCCATCGTCGCCATTCCGCTCTCGCTGATCGGCAGCTTCGCGCTGATGCTGGCCTTCGGCTTCTCCATCAACCTGCTGACCCTGCTGGCGCTGGTGCTCGCCATCGGCCTCGTGGTGGACGACGCCATCATCGTGGTGGAGGGCGTGAACCGCCACATGGAGCAGGGCCTCTCGCCTAAGGACGCGGCCATGGCCGCCGCCCGCGAACTGGCGGGGCCGATCGTCGCCATGACGGCGGTGCTGATCGCCGTCTATGTGCCGGTCGGTTTTCAGGGCGGGCTCACCGGCTCGCTGTTCACCGAATTCGCCTTCACCCTGGTGGCGGCGGTGATGGTGTCGGCGGTCATCGCGCTCACACTGTCGCCGATGAGCTGCGCTTATCTGCTCGCCCCCTATGACCCCGCCGCCCGCACGGTGGAGGCACGGATGGTGCGCGCCATCGACGGCGCGATGAAAGCGGTCACCCGGATCTACCGCGCCGCGCTCTCGGCCTCGCTGCATCTGCTGCCGCTCACCGTGCTGTTCGGCGCGCTGGTGCTGTCGAGCATCTATTGGCTCTACTCCAACTCCACCTCCCAGCTGGCGCCGGCGGAAGATGAAGGCGTCATCCTCACCATGATGACGGCGGCACCGAACGCGACGCTGGAGCAGCGCGAATTCTACGTGCAGAAAATCTACGACATTCTCGACAAGCGGCCGGAAACCAACCTTGTCTTCCAGATCGACATGCCCGGGCAGGTGATCGGTGGCTGGGTGCTCAAGCCGTGGGACGAGCGCAGCGTATCGGCGCTGCAGCTGGCGCCGCTGATCCAGCAGGAGTTCAACAAGATCGCCGGCGTGCGCGTCGCCGCCTTCCAGCTGCCGCCCCTGCCCGGCAGCAGCGGCCTGCCGATCCAGTTCGTGCTGAAGTCCAATGACAGCTATGAGCGGCTTTACGAGGCCTCGCAGAACTTCCTCACCGAGGCGATGAAGAGCGGCAAGTTCATCTTCCTCGACAGCGACATGAAGATCGACCAGCCGCACGCCGCCATCCATTTCGACCGCGACAAGGTCTCCTCCCTCGGCCTCAATATGAGCGATGTCGGCGCCGCCATGGCGACCATGCTGGGCGGCAATTACGCCAATTATTTCGACCTCGGTGGCCGGTCGTACAAGGTCATTCCTCAGGTGAAGCAGCAGCACCGGCTCAATACCGACCAGCTGCTGAACTACTATATCAAGGCGTCGGACGGCACCTCGGTCCCACTCTCGACTATCGCCTGGATCGAAACGAAAACCGTGCCGCAGTCGCTGAACCATTTCCAGCAGCTGAACTCCGCGACCATTTCCGGCATCCCCATGCCGGGCGTGTCGGATGGCGAGGCGCTGGACGAGCTGAAAGCCATTTCCGCGCGGGCGCTGCCCGCCGGCTACAGCTATGGCTTTGCCGGTGCCTCGCGCCAACTGGAGCAGGAATCCGGCGGCTTCGTCACCACCTTCGCGCTGGCGCTGGTCATCATCTTCCTGGCGCTGGCGTCGCTGTTCAACAGCTTCCGCGATCCGCTCGTCATCCTGGTCTCGGTGCCGATGTCGCTCGCCGGTGCGCTGGTGTTCATCTGGCTCGGCATTGGCGGGGCGACGATCAACATCTACACCCAGGTCGGCCTCGTCACGCTCATGGGGCTGGTGAGCAAGCACGGCATTCTGATGGTCGAAGTCGCCAATACGCTGCGCCAGCAGGGCCTCGCCAAGCGCGAGGCGGTGATCGAGGCCGCCAGCATCCGCCTGCGGCCGATCCTGATGACGACGGCCGCCATGGTGCTGGGCGTCACGCCGCTGATCATCGCCACCGGGGCCGGCGCCAATTCGCGCTACAATATGGGTCTGGTCATCGCCTCCGGCCTCTCCATCGGCACGTTGTTCACCTTGTTCGTGGTGCCGGCCTTCTATCTGCTGCTGAGCCACAGCGACGAGCCCGCGCCGGCCACCGCCGATGCGCGCGCGTGAGATGTCGCCGCCTCCCACCCCCGGCAGCTTTCGCCGCGCGTCCGCCTTCGCTCTTGAAGGCGACGGTCGTAACTTTGATGGCGCGATGGCGCTGGTGGCAGCGCCGCTCGCTGAACTCGAAGCGGCGGCGCCCGGCGACCTTGCGCCCGAAGAGGCCGCGCTGCTGACGGAACGCCTGGCCCCCGCGCGGCGCCAGTCATTGCTCATCGGGCGCCGGGCGGCCAAGGACGCGCTCGGCCTTCTCGCCCCCGAGCTTGGTCGTCGCGACATCCGCATTCTCCCCGGCCTGTTCGGGCAGCCGGTGGTGGCGATGCCCGGCCGCACCAATGTGCAGGTGACGTTGGCACATGCCGACGGGGCCGCCTTCGCGATCGCTCATCCGGAGGCCTGTCCCATGGGGGTGGATCTCGAACGTTTCGTCCCCGCGCATCTCAGCGCGTTGCAGGAGCAGACAACAGCGCGCGAGCGTGAGGCGATGCGCGCCGCCATGCCGGGCGATGAAGGACAACGGCTCTTGCTGCTGTGGAGTCTGAAGGAGGCTCTTTCCAAGGCGCTGCGCACCGGGCTGACCGTGCCCTTCACCCTGTTGGAAGTGAACCACCTCTCCCCGGTGCCGGGCGGCGTCACGGCGCAATTCGCTAACTTCGCCCAGTATGAGGGGATTGCCTTCGCGGCGGCCCCCTTCGTCGCAGCGGTGGTGCATCCACGCTTGGCGCTGTGGCCGGAGCGGGACGGCGGCGCCGTGCCCGTTAAGCTACGCGACTGGCTCGGCGCGCTCGCCACGCTCGGCTGAACGGCGCCGCCTTGACGGCGGAGACGGCGCGCAAACGCCTATAGGGTCAGCTCGGCGCGGTCCAGTCGCCGAGATGGGCGTAAAGCGCGTCGCGCAGATCGCGCATGTCGCGGTTCATCGCGCCGAGATGCGCGGGGCTTTGGCCCGAAGCGAGCAGCAGCGCATCGCCGAGGCACCCTGCCTTGCTCTTGAGCGCGCGGCCCTCATCGGTAAGAGCGACCACGACCTGACGCTCATTGTCGGGATTGCGGGTGCGACGCACGAGGCCGGCGGCTTCAAGCCGCTTGAGGAGCGGTGTGAGCGTGCTCGACTCCAGCGCCAGCCTCTCAGCGATGCCGCCGACGGTGAGCTTGTCCTCGCGCCACAGCACATTGAGCACGAGATATTGCGGATAGGTCAGCCCAAGCTGGTCGAGCAGGGGCTTGTAGACGCGCTGGATGGCCATGCCGACCGAATAAATGGCGTAGCAGAGCTGGTCGTCGAGCGGCACGGGCGGGTTGGCGTTGGTGGTCATGGCAAGGCTCCTTTCCCTTCAATATAGCCATGGCCCCGCAAAAAAGAATATCGCGATAAGATTTGTGCTGGACAGATCGAGCAGGCTCGTCTATCACACCTTTATCGCGATAATCGTTATCGCAACCTCACAAGGAGCCCGATCATGACGATCAAGACCCGCAGCCTGCTCGCCACTATGGCCGCCGCCGCCAGCCTGTCCACTGCCGTCGCCGCCGCCGCAGCCGCAGCCGAGGGTGTCCCGGCGTCCCAGCCGGTCCGCAATGTCGTGCTCGTCCACGGCGCCTTCGCCGACGGTTCCGGCTGGCGCGGCGTCTATGATCAGCTGACCCAGCGCGGCTACCGCGTCACCATCGTGCAGAACCCGCTCACCTCGCTGGCGGACGATGTCGCAGCCACGCGCCGCGCGCTGGCCCGCCAGGACGGCCCGGCCATTCTGGTCGGCCACAGCTGGGGCGGCACCGTCATCACCGAGGCCGGCGTCGACCCGAAGGTGGCAGGCCTCGTCTATGTCTCCGCCCTGTCCCCCGATGCCGGCGAGACCACCGCGCTGCAATATGAAGGCTTCGTCACCCCGCCCGAATTCGTGCTCGACATCGGCGAGGATGGCTTCGGCTATGTGAAGCCGTCGCAGTTCAAGGCCGGCTTCGCCGCCGACACCACCGACGCCGACGCGGCTTTCATGCGCGACTCGCAGGTGCCGATCGCCATGTCCTCCTTCGGCACGAAGCTGACCCAGGCGGCCTGGCGCAGCAAGCCGAGCTGGGCGGTGATCGCCACAGACGACAAGGCGTTCGACCAGCGCATGCTGCAGCACATGGCCAAGCGCATCGGCGCCAAGGTCACCGAGGTTCCCGCGAGCCACGCCGTGTTCATGACCCAGCCCAAGGTCGTCGCCGACGTGATCGACGCCGCGGCCCGGAGCGCCAGTGCCGCTGCCCAGTAGAGGCACGCGGACCCACCGCAGATTCCGAACCATTTCACCGGCAGGCGGCGCCTTGGCTCCGCCTGCCGTACCGTTTTTGCGCCGGTTCATCGACAAGACCGCGCCCGCCTTCCCTTGCGCGTATACTCCCGCCAGTATATTGAAGCGGCGAAACAAACGTGGCCATGACGCGCGGGGAGCCTGGATGCCGCATTCCCCCGACGACAAGAAACGCGCGCTGACGCGGCTGCGCCGCATCAAGGGCCAGGCCGAGGCGCTGGAACGGGCGATCGAGGCGGAAGCCGAGTGCGGCGTGCTGCTGCAACAGATCGCCGCCCTGCGCGGGGCGGCCGGCGGGCTGATGGCCGAGGTGCTCGATATCCACCTGCGCGAGAGCATCGGCCATGCCATCGGCGCGGCAGGCGCACCTCCCGCCAGCGACGAGCTCGACGCCATCATGAAGATCCTGCGCACCTATCTGAAATAGCCGACCAGATCCGAGAGGGAGAAGTCCATGAAATCGCGTGCCGCCGTCGCCTGGGAAGCCAAGAAGCCGCTGACCATCGAGACCATCGAGATCGGCGGGCCCAAGCCCGGCGAGGTGCTGGTGGAGATCATGGCCACCGGCGTCTGCCACACCGATGCCTATACGCTGGACGGGCTGGATTCCGAGGGCAAGTTCCCGGCGATCCTCGGCCATGAGGGTGCGGGCATCGTGCGCGAGGTCGGCGCGGGCGTCACTTCGCTGAAGGTGGGCGATCACGTCATCCCGCTCTACACGCCGGAATGCCGGCAGTGCAAAACCTGCCTGTCGCAGCGCTCGAACCTGTGTACCTCGATCCGCGCCACCCAGGGCCAGGGCCTGATGCCCGACCGCACCACGCGCTTTTCCTGCGAGCGGGTGGGCGCGCAGAGCGGCGAGATCTTCCACTATATGGGCTGCTCGACCTTCTCGAACTTCACCGTGCTGCCGGAGATCGCGCTGGCCAAGGTGCGCGAGGACGCCCCCTTCGACAAGATCTGCTACATCGGCTGCGGCGTCACCACCGGCATCGGCGCCGTGGTCTATACCGGCAAGGTCTGGCCCGGCGCCAATGTCGTGGTGTTCGGCCTCGGCGGCATCGGCCTCAACGTGATCCAGGGCGCCCGCATGGTCGGTGCCGACAAGATCATCGGCGTCGACATCAACCCTGCCAAGGTCGAGATGGCAAAGAAGTTCGGCATGACCGACTTCATCAACCCGCTGGATGTCGGCAGCGACAAGGTGGTTCAGGCGATCCAGGACCTCACCGATGGCGGCGCCGACTTCACCTTCGACTGCACCGGCAATGTGAACGTCATGCGCCAGGCGCTCGAAGCCTGCCATCGCGGCTGGGGCACCTCCATCGTCATCGGCGTGGCGCCGGCCGGGGCGGAAATCGCCACCCGCCCGTTCCAGCTTGTCACCGGCCGGAACTGGCGCGGCTCCGCCTTCGGCGGCGCGCGCGGGCGCACCGACGTGCCGAAGATCGTGGACTGGTACATGGAGGGCAAGATCAACATCGACGATCTCATCACCCACACCATGCCGCTCGACGAGATCAACACCGCCTTCGACCTGATGCATGAGGGCAAGTCGATCCGCTCCGTGGTGATCTACTGATGGGCGCGACGATGGAAACCGTCTCCAAGGCAAAGTCGCATGGCGGCGTGCAGGGCGTGTACCGTCATGACTCGCGCGTCACCGGCACCCCGATGACCTTCGCCGTCTTCGTGCCGCCGCAGGCGGCGCAGGGACCCGTTCAGGTGCTGTGGTATCTTTCGGGCCTCACCTGCACCCATGCCAATGTGATGGAAAAGGGCGAGTACCGCGCCGCCGCGGCCGCCCATGGCGTCATCATCGTCGCGCCGGACACCAGCCCGCGCGGCGGCGAGGTGCCGGACGAGCCTGAGAATTGGCAGTTCGGCTCCGGCGCCGGCTTCTATCTCGACGCCACCCAGGCGCCCTACGCCACGCATTACCGGATGTATTCCTACCTCGTCGACGAACTCACCGCTCTCGTCGCGGCGCAGTTTCCGGCGGATATGAGCCGGCAGGGCATCTTCGGCCATTCCATGGGCGGGCACGGCGCCCTTACTCTGGCGCTGAAGCACCCCGACCGTTTCAAGAGTTGCTCCGCCTTCGCGCCGATCGTGCAGCCAAGCACGGCGGACTGGTCGCGGCCTGCGTTGGAGAAATATCTCGGCACGGATGAGAGCGCCTGGCGGGCCTATGACGCGGTGGCGCTGATCGAGGACGGGAAGCGTTTCCCCGAGTTCCTGGTCGATCAGGGCGGCGCCGATCCTTTCCTGGACACCGGCCTGCGGCCGCAGCTTCTGGCGGATGCCTGCCGCCAGGCGGGCATTCCCCTCACGCTCCATCTGCGCGAGGGCTACGACCATTCCTATTTCTTCATCTCGACCTTCATGGCGGACCACATCGCCTGGCACGCCGCCCGCCTTCGCCGCTAAGACGCGGCGGAGATCCGCGCGACTGGATCAGTCGGCTGTGAATGGAAGCGCGAAAATCGAGCTGTCCACGGCCGGCTGCGCCTTCAAGCGCCCGACCCGGTAGAAGAAATGGCCCTCCACGCGGCCATCGCGCGTCACGTCGCGCCGCTTCACCTCGCCGAGAAGATCGAAAGATCGGGGCAGGAGGGGGTTCTCGATCTGCCGCTGCGAGAAGGAAAACAGCACGGCCGGCCGGCCCCCAACCGTTTCCGGCCGGTACCAATAGCTGTACATGAGGGCAGGTTGGCCGAGAACGCCACGCCCGACGGACATGCCGTGCGTGGCATTCGGTCCCGCGGCGTAGAAGGCAAGCTGGCTCGCAACATTGTAGAGGTCGAGGCCGATCAGTACCGGCTCCTCCCCCGTGGAGGCCCTCACCTCCTCGGCGAGGCTTGACGCCTGGGCGCCGAAATCATGCCAGGCGACCGGCACAGCGGGAAACGGTGAAAACCGCTGCAGCCCCGGGAGACCGGCGACAAGGTACCCCAACCCAAGACCACATACCACGAGCGTGATGGCGATGGTGGGCACGAAGGCGCGCTGAAGCCACCGCTGCCCCCCACCGATGTGGCTCGATGCTGCAAGGAGGCTGGCCGCCACCGCCGGCAGGACCGCCAGCCAGAGCGGCCCCGTCCAGTTCAGCCGCGACATGTGAAACAGGCTGAAGATGACGAAAACCGAAAGCGGGACTAGGGTGAACACACCGACGAAACGCCAGCGGCGCCGGTCGACCTCCTGAACTTCAACGGCGACCGCTCCGCGCCGCACTCCCCGCTCGCGCAGCCACAGCACGCCGATGGCGGCCATCAGCCCGATGGGCGTCAAAAGACCGGCAATGCCCAGCAGCAGTTCGGGCAACGAGAAGCGGAAACTGCCGCCGACCCGGCGCGTGCTCTGGAAGGCGAAAGAAGCGAGGTCGTTTTCAAGGTTCCAGATGATGACGGGCGAGAAGACCAGCACGGCAATGAGGCCCGCGAGATAGGGCTCCGGCCGCCGGAACCACGCGCGCGCCCGCACGTCGATCAGCATGAACAGAAACGCCGCCGGCACCAGGAGGCCGATCGTATACTTCGACAGCAGGCCGAGGCCGAGGCACAGGCCGGCGCCCCACCAGGCCTTCGCCTGGCCACCGCGCAGCGCCCGCTCCAGGAAATACAGCGTCCCGGCCCAGAAGGCGGTGAGCGGCGCATCAGGCGTCATCACAAGGCCGGTGCCGAAATAGAACGGCAGCACAGCGACCAGGAGAACGGTGACGAAAGCGGCCGATCGTCCGAACAGGCGCGCGGCAAGGCCGTAACTGAAGAAAGCGGTCGCGCCCCAGCACAGCCAGGCGGCAATGCGGACGCCAAACTCGTTATTGCCGAACAGCCCCGTGCCGAGCCAGATCAGCCACGCCACCATCGGCGGATGATCGAGATAGCCGATATCGAGATGCTGGGCGTAGTTCCAGTAATAGGCTTCCTGCGGGATGAGTTCGGTTACGCCGAGATACATCAACCGCAGCGCGACGCTGTAGACCACCACCCCGACAGCGGCGAGCCGCCAGCGCGCCGTCCGCGAGAGTGGCGCCAGCGCCCCCGGCCAGATGAAGAACCCCGCGCCGAGTGCGTTCACCATCGCGGTCGCGGCGATCGCGGGAAGGATGGCGAGGGGCGCGGGCAGGCCGACAAGTGCACCGGCACTCGCCAGTATCCCGCCCCGTAGCGCAAGTGCCAGCAGGACAACCAGGGCGATCCGGCCGGAAAGCTCAGCCTTGGGCGGAAGGAGCGTTACGCCGAGGCGCGGCAGTACCCAGCGAAGGCTCAGCCCGAACAGGCAGAATGTGGAGAGGCCGAAACTGACAAGCTGCGCGCCCATCACCCCCAGGCCGAGGCCGAGCAAGGCCAGGAAGGCAAGGAGATCGATTCCCATGCCCACCAGGCCGGCCGCCATGAAAGGCTGCACACCGTGTAGAGGAATGAGGCGCGCCACCTCGTCCAGCAGGCGCCGGAGGGACCCGGTCCGCGGGACGGCTGACGACGCGAGAGGGGCGTTCCCCGCACCCGTCCAGGATGCTCCGTCGTCCGCCATCGGACGCTCCGCGCTGCCGTCCATTCGTTCACCCGCTTGGCCGGGCGGACCGTGACGGCGCCCCTGGCGGACGCCATCACCATACCGCTCTCACGGCAAATTTCGGGCAGAAGCGCTGACAGTTTGCTGACGGTTCCCGCTTCCACTGAAAAAAGACAGTGGTGGCCAAAGAGGGGGCTAACCTTGGCACGTATTGGCTGGAACCTTCGCAGGTCCAACGCACCTTGAAACGACAGATGTCAGGCGGGCGGCGCGGGATGATACGGGTGGCGGCAATGGTCTTCAAACCGTCGCTGGCGCCCCTGCGCACGCGCGTTTTGCGGGTCTAGAGCAGCTCTGGTGAATTCACATTCACCGGAGCCGCTCTAACTCTCTGATTAGACGCAATTCCTATCGCAAAACCGCTATGCACTTTTGCGGGAATTGCTCTAAGCGGGCAGCACCACTACCTTGGTCTTCACCGGCGTCTCGTTATAGAGCTGGATCATGTCCTGGCTCAGAAGCCCGACGCAGCCGCTGGTGACGCCCGAGCCAATCGATTCCGGATCGCTCGTCGCGTAGATCGTGTACAGCGTGTAGACGCCGTTCTGGTAGAGATGCAGCGTGCGCGCGCCCAGCGGATTGTCGAGGCCACCCGGCATGCCGCGGGCATATTTGGCCGCCTCCGGCTGGCGCTTGATCATTTCCTTGGGCGGTGTCCAAGTCGCCCATTCGCTCTTGCGCCCGACATAGGCGTCGCCGCTCCACAGGAAGCCCTCGCGGCCGACATTGGCACCATAGCGGGTCGCCATGCCCTCTCCCTCGATGCGGTACACATAGTAATTCTTGGGGTCGACGATGATGGTGCCCGGCGCCTCGTCGGTCTCGTAGCGCACGGTACGGCGGAAATATTTCGGGTTGACCTTGCTGACATCCACCGCCGGAATGGGGAATTTCTCCTCCGGCACCGGGCCATAGACCTTGGCCGCCTCGGCGAGGCTCATGCCGTCCGGGTTGGCGCAGCCCGCCAGACCCAGCGCACCGAGGCTGAGGGCCGAGCCGGCGAGGAAGCCGCGGCGGCTGATCCCGCCCGACTGGGTACGGGCACCCGAGACCCCATCACCGGCTGTGCGACTGTCGCTCATCATCTCTAGTATCCCATAAGGCGCACAAAAAGAGGCCAGCCCACGAGCCTGTCATGCCTCAAGATAAGAGGAGATAACGCGCGCGACGCCGCACTGGCAAGCGCAGCCCTGCACTGCGCCCGGCGCGGCCGATGGCGCCATAAGCGCGCCATAAACCCTTATCGGCGAAGCCGCGCACGGCGGGTGCAGCGCTTCGGCGCATTCTCCACCCTGGGCAGGGTCAAGGCTCCACGGGTCGCTCATTTCCGGGGTCACAGAATAAACCAGCTTGGTGCTTTCGACGTTTTCTTCGGGGACCAAACGGATAGGGCAACCGGATCGGCCGCGGCGCTTTCGCTCGGTTGGCGGCGTGGCGCGCTTCGTGCCGGCGTCACGCGTGACCGCATTGCCGTGCGGCCGGAAATCTGGGTCGCCTAGGCGCGGGATGGCCAAGGTCCATGCGGGTCGGCACCTGCTGTGACGGCTCAATCATACCTACCCGCCCCCGGTTAGTCCCACCGGTGGAGTGCCAGCGCTTCCGCCGGAATTCCGCCGGCGCACCGAACCTTGTCCATGCTCCTCGGGAGCGGTTTTCTCGATATTGGCGATGAAAGCGGTGAATCGGCCGTCGGAGGGGATGGGTACTTGTGCGGAGCACGTGGCTCGGCTATGGAGCCCACTCCTCGGCGCGACTGACCCCGCGCCCACGGATGGAGAGGTGCCGGAGTGGTCGATCGGGACGGTCTCGAAAACCGTTGTGCGTGCAAGCGTACCGTGGGTTCGAATCCCACCCTCTCCGCCATTTCAGTCCCAAACTGGGCACGCCGAGCGGGGCGCAATAGCAGATGCCGGTGAGCAGCGTCGGGCCGCTCACCACGCGCGGCGGCACGATCTTCGGATTGCGCGCCTGAAGCTGCTCCTGCACCGCATTGAAGACCTTGGTGTCGATGAGCGGCGGCACGGCGACCACCACCTCGCTCTCGGGCTTCTTCTGCTTGCTCTTGGACCGGCTGTTGAACGGGTGCTCGCCGACATAGGTGCGGCGGGTCAGCACCCGGTGAAGCTGACCAATGCCCCAGCGGCCGCCCTCGCGGGTGTAGATCCGATTGCGGTTGAGATGGCTGACGATGGCCTTCACGCCCATCGGACCGGAACGGCCATCACCATTCAGGGCCAAATCGAAGATCAGTCGCACCGTGTCGGCGTGGAGCGGATCGATCTCCAGCTTTTTCTTTGCCTTCGCGCCGCGCTGCTCGGCCTCGACCACGCGGTAGCCGATCGGCGGCGGGCAACGTTCCAGAAGCCCTGCCGGGCATTCTCTTTCTGCGCTCGGAGGACGTGCTTGGCGTTCTCCTTCGACTGGTACTCGTCGAACAGCGCCATGATTTGCCGCATCATGACGTGCATCGGGTCGTCGCCCATCTCCTGGGTGATCGACACCGCAGTATCTCGTTCGCCTGCCGAAGCTCCCGGTTCTCGCGTTCCAGAGCCTTGAGCTTGGTCGCCATGTCCGTCGTCAGCCCAGGCTTGCGGCCGCTGTCGACCTCAGCTTTCTTCACTCACGCGTTCAGCGCCTGCGCCGTGCAGCCGATCTTGCCGGCGATCGACATGATCGCCGCCCAACGCGACGGATGCTTGGCCTCGTGATCCAGCACCATCCGCACCGCGCGGGCACGCACCTCAGGCGAGAGCTTGTTCTTCGTCTTGCTCGTCATAGCCCCATCCTCTCAGGAGTTGGGGCCTCCGACAAACCCGGGGCGGTTCAGAATCATACATCATTCGTTGAATTGAGACCCTAAGCGCGGCGGCCGAGCGCCAATCACTACTCCAAAGTTATCGCGTCACAGGGGACTGCTGGCTGGAGCATCTACAGCCGCATGCGGGCGAGATAGCCCCGCTCATAGAAGGAAACGATCCGCGTCACCGAGAAGGCAATGATGAAATAGATCAACGCCGTGGCGGTGAGAATCTCGATCGGCCTTGCGGTGGAATCGGCGATCATCTGGCCCTGGTACATCAGGTCCGCCATGCCGACGGCGGAGACCAGCGCGCTTTCCTTGAACAGGGTCACGCAGTTGGAGAGCAGCGTCGGGACGGCGCGCAGCACCGTCTGGGGCAGGATCACATAAGGCACGCTCACCCGCGTCGGCAGGCCCAGCGCGACGCAGGCATCGCGCTGCTCGGCGCCGATGGATTTGAGCGCCGCGCGGAAGCTCTCGCTGGAGATCGCCCCCATGTAGAGCGACAGGGTGAGGACGGTGGAGAACACATTGCCGAGTTCCATCCCCAGGATGGCCGGCAGGCAGAAGAAGAACCAGAACAGCTGGATCAGCACCGGCGTGCCGCGGAAAATCTCGACATAGGTCGCGGCGATCACCTGAAGCACCGGATGGCCGGCCTGGCGCACCACGCTCACGAGGAAGCCGAGCGTGAGGCCGAAGGCGAGGCCGAGCGCGGTGAAATACAGCGTGTTCCCGAACCCGATGGACAGTGCCAGACGATAATCCCAGAGGAAGCCGAGGGCGGCGGTGATGTTCATCTCGTCCGTCCCCTCAGGCCAAGCGCGAGCGCAGGCGCCGCTCGCACAAGCCCACCACCTGCGAAAGAGGAACCGAAAGCGCGAAATAGATGAAGGCGACCGTGGTGTAGATCTCGATCGGACGGTAGGTCTGGGTTGCCAGCGTCTTGCCCTCATACATGAGGTCAGCAATGGCGACGATCGCGACCAGCGAGGTCTGCTGAAGCAGGCCGATCGTGTTGGTGAGCAGCACGGGAATCGCCATCAGCACCGCCTGCGGCAGGATCACGTAGATCGTCTTCTTCAGCGGAGACAGACCGAGCGCCGTACAAGCATCGTAATGCGAGGCGGGAATGGACTGGATGGCGGCGCGGTAGGCCTCGGCGTTGAAGGCCGTGATGTTGAGGCCAAGCGCCAAGACGGCCATCGAGAAGGGATCGTAGAAGACGCCGAAGAAATACGGCACGCAATAGAAGATCCAGATGATCTGGACGAGTGCCGGCGTGCAGCGGAACAGCTCGATGAAGCCGACGGCCAGCCAGCGCAGCGGGGCGAGGCGGCTCATGACCATCTGGCAGACCACGAACCCGCCGACGAGGCCGATGACGGCGCAGATGGCGGTCAGCTTGAGCGTGACCGAGAGCCCCGCCATCAGCGGGTCCCAGTTCATCGTGATGACCGAGAAATCCCAGGTGTAACGGCCCATCGACTCCCTCCTCAGGATATGGTCTCGACGTGAAGGACCTTCTTCAGGAAGTCGGCCGTCCGCGGCTCGGAGGGGCAGGCGAATATCTTGGCGGGCGGCGCGTCCTCCACGATCCGCCCGTCAGCGGAGAAGATCACCCGCGTGGCGATGCGCTTGGCGAACCACATGTCGTGGGTGACGATCATCATCGACATCTTCTGCTCGGCGAGTTCGAGCATCAGCCCTTCAACCTCGGTGACGAGTTCGGGGTCGAGGGCGGAGGTCACCTCGTCGAAGAGCATGATCTTGGGGTCGAGCAGCAGGGCGCGGGCAATGGCGACACGTTGCTTCTGGCCGCCGGACAGCATGCCGGGGAAGGCGCCGGCCTTGCTCTCCAGGCCGAGCCGCCCGAGAAGCAGCATGGCGCGCTCCGTCGCGCTCGAACGGCTCTCGCCGCGGGCCCGCATTGGCGCGAGGATGAGATTGCCCAGCACGGTGAGGTGCGGGAACAGCGTGTAGTGCTGGAAAACCATCCCGACCTTGTTGCGGACGGCGATATCGACGTAGTTGTCTTTCCTGGGGTTGGGGCTGGCTTCGATGTAGCGCACGCCTTCAAGCTCGATGCGTCCCCTGTCGATCTTCTCCAGGCCCATCACGCAACGCAACAGCGTGCTCTTGCCGCTGCCGCTCGGCCCGATGATCACGACGCGCTCACCGGCTTGCATCTGGAAGTTGATGTCATCGAGAACGACAAGATGCCCGCCGAACGACTTGCGCAGGCCCTGCACGCTCAGGAAGCTGGACGACATGCCGACCCCTCTTTCTCTTTTGGGGAGGCGGACGGCACTGCCGTGGCGCCGTCCGCTCCAAATGCCCTCAGCTCAACCGGCGGCGACTATGTGCTGCCGTTCACTTGGCGCCGGCGAGATAGACTTCGCTCCAGTGCTTGAGCGAGGCGTCCACCGCACCGAGCGACACCTTCTCTTCAAGGAAGATGTTGAGCACCTGGATGTCATGATAGGTCAACTGCGGCGGCAGACCGAAGGAGATGCCCTGCTTCATAAGCGCCGGATGCGCTTCGAGAAGGCCGACCTTGTCCGCATTGGCGGTCTGCAGCAGCAGATTGGTCGTGGAATCGGCGCCCGCCACGTCGACGCGGCCGGAGAGAAGCGCGAGGTTGAGGCCGTTAGCGTCGGGTAGACGGACGATCTGCGCCTTCTTGAAGCGTTCCGTCACCTTGTGGTCCTGCGCGGAACCGGACATCACGCCGATGCGCATGCCGGCAACATCGAAGGTGGAGAGGTCGGCCGCCGGGTTCTTGGTCTTCTCGTTGGCCAACAGATAGGCGAAGTTCATCTCGTCATAGCCGGCGATGCCACTGTAGTTGATGACCAGGGCGCGGGCGGGGGTGCGGTTCAGCGCCGGGGACATGTCCCATTTGCCCGCCTGCAGGCCGGCGACGATGTTGTCCCAGGTGGTATCGACGAACTCGATCTTCACCTTCAAGACTTCGGCGAACTGCTTGCACAAGTCGAGATAAGCGCCGCCATACTCGCCGGTCTTGAGGTCTTTCATCACGTAGGGCGGCGAGATGGCGGAGGCGCAGCGCAGGGTTCCGCGCTTCTGCACTTCCGACCAATAGCCCTCGGCATGGGCGGGTGCAACCTGCAGGCCGGCCATGAGGGCAAGGCCGAGCGCACCCGCGCCGGCACCACGCGTGCAAAGCCTGGTAAGCCTATTCCAAACACGAGCTAAAGTCATGAGATGTTCCCCTTTGTGGAAGCCGAAAGGCCTGAATGATGTCGATGGAAGCGGACGGTCAGGCTCTTAGTCGCTTTTTTGTTATATCGTATAAATCTTGGACCTTCTGTCAAATGGAGATTTAACCGCCTTGCCGCTCGTCGCTGATTTCCTTTATTCATTTGATATACAAACGCTTTTCTGCCATAACACCTCGCATCCTCCCGCCCGTGCCAAGGGTCGACGCTGCGCCGAGCTTCAGCTTTGGCCTTGCCGATGAACCGATTATGTAATTTGTTATATAATTATATGGAGGCACGAATGCAGCGTCACGTGGGACGAAGGGTTCTCATAACCGGGGCAGGAAATGGAATCGGGATGGCCGCCGCGCGCTTCTTCACGCGCGAGGGCGCGCGCCTGTTCCTCGTGGATATCGACGCCAATGCACTGGCCACCACATTGCGCGAGCTGCCCACGGGACACGAAGCCTTGAGCCGCGCCGCCTCCGTCACCGACGGGGCGGCGATGGCGGCCGTGGCGGATGACATGGCGGCTGCCTTCGGCGGCATCGATGCGGTGGTGAACTCCGCTGGCGTCGTGGTCGTCGAGCCGGCCCTTGAGGCGCGGATCGACGTTTTCCGCAAGGTGATCGAGGTCAATCTCGTCGGCACATGGATTGTCTGCCAGGCAGCCGCCCGCCACATGGCGAAGGCCGGGAGCGGTTCCATCGTCAACATCAGCTCGGTCTATGGATTCCAGGGCGCTCCGAACCGCACCGCCTACTGTGCGTCCAAAGGCGGCGTGGTCAACCTCACCAATTCCCTGGCTGTCGAGTGGGGACCTCTCGGCATTCGGGTCAACAGCGTGGCGCCCACCGGCACCCGAACCCCGATGGTTCAGGGGCTGATCGATCGCGGTATCTACGATGTCGATGCCGTCTCGCGCCGCACGCCCTTGCGCCGCATTGCGGAGCCGGAAGAGATCGCCGCCGCCTGCGGTTTCCTCGTCAGCGACGAGGCCGGCATGACCACTGGCCATCATCTCGCCGTCGATGGCGGCTGGCTGGCCAATGGCTTTCTCATGGCGCCGAAGCCAGACGCGTGATCTCTCGGACGGTCCTCGTCGAGGGCCATAATGTATGGAAGTCTCATGGTAAAACGTCAGAACATCTCTTCCGGCTCGCAGTTCGAGAAGCTCTACGGCTATTCCCGTGCGGTGAAGGTGGGCGACACCCTGTATATTTCCGGCACCATCGGCATGGACTATCCCGCCGGGAAGATGCCGGAGGATGCCGTCGGGCAGGTGCGTCAGATCATCAAGAACTTCGAAATGCCGCTTACGGCTGCTGGTGGCTCACTGAAGGACATCGTGCAGATCACGACCTATGTGACATCCCCGGAGGTCTTCAAGGAGGTCGCCCCGGAGCTCGGCGTGATCTTTGGCGATATCCTGCCGACCAATGCGGCGCTGGTCGTGGCTTTCCCGGTGCCCGGCGTGCTGGTCGAGATCTCGGCCATTGCCGTCATCGGATGCGAATGAGCGGCTGCGAGCGGACGGAGACTTCCCATGTGCCAGTCGTGCCACCAAGCACTGCCTTTCAACTTTGACGTCGTCGATGAGGCGGGCATCGTCGCTGCCGCGACCGCCGCCCATGAAAGCCGCGAGGCCTGGCACTTTCACGTGCTGGCACCCGGCTGCACCTTCAGCCCGAAGCCGGGCGCCTACACGTTCCTGCTGGAACTGACGGATGCGAAGCGGGCGTTGTGTGCGTTTTACGACGATAAGCCGACGGCGGTGAACAAGCAGTTGCTCCCACTCCTGCACGGGGCCGACGCTCTCGCCGAAAAGCCGGCGGGCGCCAACCTGTCGGAGGCCGACGAGGATCTTCTCGCCCTGATCGAGGCGGCGGCGAAGGCGGGCACCCACTGGCATCATCACATGATGTTCCCCGCCTGCGGGCTGAACCGGTCGGCGGGCAAGTGGCGGCTCTTCGTCGAGATCGACGGTCGCGAGCCGACGATCCGCGACTATGCCGACGAGCCCTCGCAGGTGCTGAACCGCATCGAGCGGCTCTATTTCGGCCTCAACTGAGCGCAAGGCAGCAATGGAAACGGGCGCCCCCGCGAGGGGACGCCCGTTCTCGCTCGGCAGGAGAGCGTGGGCTCAGCGCAGATCCTGTCGGGCAAGGGCGGCCCGGGTCGCCTCGTTGAGGGCGTTCCAGGGGATGAAGGTGTCCAGCCACGCAGCGGCACGGCCGGTGAACAGCACCAGTTCCTCGATCACGTCGTCGATGTCGGCGGGCTCGCCAAGCAGGGACTTGGCGTCGTCGAGGACCTTGCCGGTGGCATGCAGGGCGCAGAAGCCGTCGATGCGGGCATTGAAGGCGTCGATGAGGAAGGCCAGCACACCGGCGCGCTCCTGCGTGCCGATGCCGTAGTCGGGACGGCGCAGCCGCCAGATCAGCTCATGCAGCTTGCGCAGCTCGCCCTCGGCCATGGCGAGCGGGCCGTAGGGGATCATCATGCCCTGCCGGCGCAGCAGCCCGTACATCTCTTCCGGCGGCGCCTGCCACATGGCCTTGCGGGCAGCGCGCAGGGCGTTCAGCCCCCGCGACGTGAAGGGCTTCTCCGGCAGGGCGAGAGTTAGCGCATCTTCGTGGGCCGAGAGCTGGGCGGTCAGCGGCTCCTGTCCGTGGTTTTCAACGACGCGGCGGCCGAAATCCTTCAGCCAGCCAATATCGCCGGTGAGCCGCCCGAGCACCGAGACCTGTGCCTTTTCGGCCTGCAACTCGCCGTAGATCAGCTCAAGGAACTGGCGTTCCGGCCAGTAAAGGAATGTCCCGGCAGGAAGGGTGAGGATATCCGCCGGCTTCTCGATGTCGGCCACCACTGGCGCGTGCCAGAAAATATGCTGCCCCGCGATCTTGGCACAGTGGATGTCGAGCGTTGCCGGCAGGTTGGCAATCACTTTGCCGATCGTCACCGGGGCCAGGTCGGGAAAGAGCTCGATCTCGTGCGCGACCCCATGCAGGGTGAAGGAAAGCGAGGCCATGTGACTGTTATCCCTTGGAAAAAAGCGCACCGCCGACCACCTGTCGGGTCGGGAGCATCTCGATGGTGCTGAGATCGACAAAGTCGGGACTGTTCAGGATATGCAGGATCGTCGCGGCGACCGCGGCGGGGGTGAGGCATTCATAACCGTCGTAGAACTCCTCGTCGGCGCCGAGCTGGTCGTGAATGCCGGTTTGCACCCGACCGAGCAGGATTTCGCTGACGCGGATATGGCTGTCGCGCAGATTCACGCGCAGATTGGCCGACATGGCGTGCATGGCCGCCTTGGTGGCGCTGTAGAGCGCCGGACCGGTGCCGGGCACGGTGCCGCAGATCGAGCCTAGCAGCACGATGGTGCCGGCATCGGCCGCCTTCATGACGGGCACCATGGCGCGCAGGACATTGACGGTCCCGAGTATATTGATCGCTACCAGCCTTTCGGCCGTCTCGGGCGGCGTTTCGTGGAGGGCGATCTGGGGACCGAGAATGCCGGCGCCATGGATCAGGACGTCGGCCCTCTCGTCTTTCAGCGCCGCCATGACTGCAGCGGCGTCGCCGATGTCGAGCGCAAGGGTGCGGCAGCCCGTGAGGCCGGCGAGTTCCGCGAGCGTGCGCGCATTGGTGCCCAAGGCGAGAATGGCGTAACCCGCCTGCGCAAGCTCCGCCACGACGACGCGACCGATGCCGCCGGTTGCGCCTGTCACGATCGCCGTCGGCTTCATATCGTGCTCCGTCAGTCGGCGCTGCGTGCGTTCTGAAGAATCAATCGCGCGACCATCGCCGGGGCCTCGATGTGAGGCATGTGCCCGACATTAGGCAGGAAATGGAGGGCGGCGTCCGGCCCGATGCCGAGGGCGTGGCGCATCGGGATGACGCGATCGCATTCGCCCCAGATGATCTTCTGGGGAGCACCAACGCGGCGGCGGGCGGCACGCATCTCTCCCGCCTGTGTGCCATCCGGGAATAGCCTATCAGCGAGAGTCGCCTGCGCCTGCCGCATCTCGTCGCTGCGCGCCTTCAGCGCCGACTGGACATAGCCGGGTGACACGATAGAGGCGTCCGCGACCAGACGCAGCAGCCAAGGTCGCAGGCTTTCCGCGCGGGTGGCGCGGCAGAAGCCACGGAGGAAGTCGCCGTCGATCTCCGGCCCGAGGCCCGCCGGCGCGATCAGCGTAAGCGACCGCACGTCCACATGCCCGGCTTCCGCGAGAGCGATGGCGACGCCCCCGCCGAGCGAATGCCCGACGAGATGGCACGTCTCGATGCCGACCTGCGCGAGCGACCGCGCGACGGCGGCAGCGAGATCCTCGAGGCTCGTCGCCTCGGGCGCCGCCGGTGAACGCCCATGGCCGGGCAGGTCCACCAGGATGCAAGTCGGCTCTGCGCCGAGTGTCGCGACGAGAGGCTGCCAAGAGAAGCCGTCTGCGCCGAAGCCGTGCAGGAACACGAACGGCGTTCCGGCTCCGCTACCACGGCGCGCGAGGTGAAGGCCGCCAGCCGCAGCGACGGATGTCACAGCTTCGGCAGGCACGCCCTTGGAAACCCGGTACCTGTCGGAGTAGCCGTCAACGTCACGCAGCTTTATGCGGCCCGACGGACTTGAGGGAACGATCGCCGAAAGGTCGATCCCGCGACTCGCCGCGACGCGCCGGGCGAGCGGCGAGGCGATGATCCGCGCCGATCCGCCGGAGTCCGGGTGAGATTTGGGGGGCGACGGGACGGAGGGAGCCGGAGCGACGTTCGCGGGCGCCGGCGTCACCGCGTCCCGGACGCCGCCATCTCGGATAGTGGCAAGAACCGCACCCACCGCCACCTCTTCGCCGATCAGCGCCCGGACGTCGGCGAGAATGCCGGAAACGGGGGCCTCGATCTCTGTGGCCGCCTTGGCCGTCTCGACGGTGACAACGAGCTCGCCCGCCTTGACGCTGTCGCCAGGCTTCTTGTGCCAGGCGACGACGACGACGGATTCCATGTATTCGCCGCCAGCGCCGACGACGGTGATATCGGTCACGGCAATGTCCTCCCCTTCATGGCAACTCTCACTTCAGCGTGGCGCGCGCCGCATCGGCGATGCGCGCGGCGTTCGGCAGAACGGAGAGTTCCAGCGGCTCGGCATAGGGCATCGGCATGTCCGGCAGCGTAACCCGCGCCACCGGGGCGTCGAGCGCGTCGAAGGCGAAGTCCATGATCGTGGCGGAGAGTTCGGCGGCATAGCCGCAGAAGCGCCACCCCTCGTTCACCACGACCGCATGATGGGTCCTGGCGATGGAGGCGGTGATGGCATCGACATCGAGCGGGCGCAGGGTGCGCAGATCGATCACCTCGGCGGAAATGCCATCCTGCGCGAGCAGTTCGGCCGCCTTCTGGCTCTCCAACACCATGCGGGAGGTCGCGAAGATCGACACATCCGCGCCCTTCCTCACCGTCTTCGCCTTGCCGATCGGTACCAGAAGGTCGGGATCGTCGGACACCTCGTCGCGCAGGTTGTAGAGCAGCTTGTGCTCGAGGAAGACGACGGGCTGGCTGTCGCGAATGGCCGATTTCAGCAGGCCCTTGGCGTCGGCGGGCGTGACCGGCGCCACCACCTTGATGCCCGGAATGTGGGCGACGAGGGAGTCGAGGCTCTTGGAATGCTGCGCCCCCGCCCCCGCGCCGCCGCCGCCCTGCGTGCGGAGAACGAAGGGCATGGTCACGTTCTGCCAGAGATATTCGTAGATCGAAGCCTGGTTAATGAGTGCGTCGAGCACGAGCGGCATGAAGTCGGCATACATGATCTCCAGCACCGGCCGCGTGCCGGTCATGGAGGCGGTGACCGCCATGGCGGCCAGAGCCTGCTCGGAGATCGGCGTGTCGCGCACCCGGCTTTCGCCGAACTCGTCCATCAGCCCCTTGGTGACCTTGAACACGCCGCCATAGCGGCCGATGTCCTCGCCGAACAGGAACACGCTCGTGTCTCGCTGCATTTCCTCGCGAAGCGCCTGATTCAGAGCTTCGCCATATCGCATCATCGCCATGTCAGACGGCCTCCGGCGCGGTGGCGTAGGGGGAGCTCCGGGTAAACACCTCGAAGGTCGGCAGCGGAGCGGCGAGCGCGTCCTCGACCGCCGCGTCGACTTCGGCGATGGCCCCCGCTTCGACGGCGTCGATCTGTTCGGCGCTAATGGAATCGGCCAGGGCGCGGCGGCTGACCAGGAGGGGATCGCGCCGGCTCCATTCGGCAAGGTCCGCCTCGCTCTGGTAGCCGCCCATGTCGGAGGTGGAAAAACCCTGCATCCGGTACGTCTTGGCCTCGATCAGGGTCGGCCCTTCACCGCGACGCGCGCGCTCCACGGCGGTTGCGGCGGCGCGGTACATGGCCACCGTGTCATTGCCGTCCACGATCTCGGTCGGCATGGCGTAACCGGCGGCGCGGACGCTGAGATCGGGCACCGGCGACTGGACCGTGTGGTGGACGGTGAGGCCGAACTGGTTGTGTTCGAGGATGAACACCAGCGGCAGCTTCCACAGCCCGGCCATGTTCATCGATTCATGGCAGATGCCGGTCTGCGCGGCGCCGTCGCCGAAGAAGCACATGGCGACATCGGCGGTCCCGCGGACCTGGATCGACAGCGCCATGCCGGCGGCCGCCGGGATGGAGCCGCCGACGATGGCATTGCCGCCGATCATGCCCCTGTCCCGATCGCCGATCAGCATATGCCCGGCTCGTCCGCCGCAAGTGCCGGTGGCGCGGCCGAGGATCTCGGCGGCCACGCCGCGGATATCGACGCCCTTGCCGATGTAGTGGGCGTGGCCGCGATGGGTGCTGGTGACGAAATCGCTCGTGCCGAGCACGGCGGTGGCGCCGATGCCGATAGCTTCCTGGCCGTCGCAGCGATGGATGGGTCCGCGCGTCTTCCCGGCCTTATGGAGTTCGCCGAGCCGCTCCTCCAGCCGGCGCACGATTATCATCTTGCGATGCATCTCGAGCTGTTCGTCGAGGGAAGGCGAATTCTTCATCTGCGCACCTCCGATGCCGACACGGCATCGTTACACGATATATGTTGTAACATTTTTAAAGACAAGTCGACGCCGGAGCGTGGCGATGGGGAGAAGTTCAAGCGCCCAGCGCGTCGAGCACCAGACTGGCAGCGAAGGCGTCTTCGGTGGCGATGCCGACGGATATGAAGACGGTGGTCTTTGTCACGTCGACTTCCGCCCGATCGGCTAGCACCTCGCCCAGCTCGGCATGGATGGTCGCCCCCGAGAGCAGGATGTTGCCGGATTCCTGGCTTGCTGCCTCCCGCGATTCCACCAGGAGCAGATTGGCCATCACCGCATCGTCAAGCTCGCGCCCGTCAAGCCCGTTCCAGCCGACGGCACTGACATGGGCGCCGGGCTTGAGCCACTCGCCCTTCACGACGGGATCGCGCGCGGAGGTGGTGGTGGCAACCACATCGGCGCCGCGCACGGCCTCCTCGGCGCTGGCATAGGCGGTCGCGCCGATCTCGGCGGCAAAGGCTTGGGCCTTTTCAGAATTGCGGGCCCAGACACGAATCTCCTGAAAATCGCGGATGCGCCGCATGGTCTCGTAATGGCCGCGCGCCTGAATGCCGTTGCCGATGATGGTGAGCACTTTCGCCTCCGGAGCCGCCAGGCGGCGCGCCGCCATGGCCGACACGGCGGAGGTGCGCATTTGCGTGATGTAGGTACCGTCCAGAACCGCCTTGGGGATGCCAGTCCAGCGATCGAACACGATCACCACCGCATTGTGGCTCGGTAGGTTCCGGTCGTGGTTGCGAGGATAATTGCCGACCAACTTGACGGCGAAGACATCCGTTACCGCCGGCATCAGGCACATATCGCCGCCAGCATCTTCATCCAGCACTCGCATCCGCACAGGCTGGATCGAGGCGCCGGTGGAGAAGGCGACGAGGGCCTTCTCCATCGCGCCGATCAACGCATCGATGTCGAGCACGGCGGCGATCTGGTCTCGGTCGTAATAGGGGAGCATCGCATCCTCTAGAAACGGGCGGGCGAGAAGGGGGTGATGTCGATTGGCGGCGTCCGGCCGGCGGCGATGTCGGCGACGATGGCGCCTGTCACGCAGCCGCTCGACATGCCGACATGCTGATGTCCGAAAGCGAGGATGATGTTCGCCGAGCGGGCGGAACGCCCGATCACCGGCAGCGCATCCGGCATGGAGGGGCGAAAGCCCATCCAGCTCGATGACGGGCTTTCGGTAATGCCGGGCAGGAAGCGCTTGGCCGTGCGGTCGAGATAGGCGTGGCAGGCCGGGTTCGGCGCCTTGTCGAGGCCGGCAAGCTCCACCATTCCCGCGCAGCGAAGGCCCGTGGCCATCGGCGTCATGGCGAAGCCGGCCGTGGCGCTGGAACAGGTGCGGCTGATGATGCCGGCCTGCCCGCCGAACATGATGTGGTAGCCGCGCTCCGTCTCCAGCGGCAGCTTCTCCACCGCACTACCGAACAGCCGGCGCGCCTGCGCACCGGCGGCGAGGACGGCCTGGTCGTAGACGCTTTCCTGGGTGCCGGCGACGCGGATCCGCCCGTCCAGTCGGGCCTCCAGCGTGCGCACCTCGTCGCGCAGGAAGCGCCCGCCCTGGGCGCAGAAATGCTTCACCAGCGTGGCGCAGACATCGACCGTGCTGAGATAGTGCAGCGCCGAATGGAAATACAACGCCCGCACGAACACCTGCGCCAGATTGGGCTCCAGCCGGCGGATCTCGGCGGCGTCGATCTCCTCGACATCGCCAGCGAGCTGCTTGTAGAGCGCGACCTCGCCGGCGCTAGCGCGGTAGGCGGACTCGCTTTCATAGAGATGGAGATAGCCGCCGCCGCGCATCAGCCGGTCCGCCCCGCTTTCGCGGAACAGCGGCCACGCGTAATCGAGATTGCGCGACAGCAGCGCGTGCATCGCCTGCGCGATGCGCGTCACTTCCGCCGGGGTGCAGTGGGAGAGGAACGACAGCAGCCAGGGCAGCATGCGCGGCGCATAGCCCCAGTCGATACTCAGCGGCGAGCCGGAGGCGAACAGCAGCGGCAGCAGTCGGCGGGGAATGGACGGGCTGTTGATCGGCACGAAGGCATGCGGCGCCAGCGCCGCCGCATTGCCGAAGGTCGCGCCATGGCCGGGCTCGTCGCGGTCGATCAGGGTGACGGCGAACCCGGCCTTCTGGAGGTAGAGGGCGGAGGAGATGCCGACAATGCCCGCGCCGATGACGGCTATGTTCTGCTCATCCGATGCCGGCATGGCGTTCTCCAGTCGCGCTCTGCGGATCCGCCTTCGCTCACTTGCCGAGCTGGCGGTTGTACATCCGGGTTCCACCGACGACCTGATGGGTCGGCACCACCTCGATCTGCGAGACGCACACATGTGGCGGCGTGCCGAGCACATATTCGATCGCATCGGCAATGTCGGTCGCCTGCAGGCATTCATAGGGGTCGTAGAGCAGGGCGTCGGACTTCGTATGATCGCCGTCGAACATCTCGGCATGCATACCAGTGCGCACGCGGCCGGGGCGGATCTCGGTGACCCGCACATCGGTGCCGAACAGTTCCATGCGCAGATTGGCGCTCATATTATGCACCGCGCCCTTGGAGGCGCTGTACATCGGCTGGCCGGCCGAAGGATAGGGGCCGGCGAGCGAGCCGAAATTGACGATGTGGCCGTGATTGCGCTCCACCATGCCCGGCACGGTGGCGGAGAGCGCGTTGTGGATGCCCATCACATTGACGTCGAGGATGCGCTGGGCCGAGGCGGTGGGCACCGAATAGAGCGTGCCCGTCACGCCCAGCACGCCGGCGGCGTTGATCAGGATGTCGATCTGCTGGTCGGAGAACGTGCTCTTCATCGCCTCGGAATCGGTCACGTCCATGAAGACGGTCTCGACATTTTCCAGGCCCTTGAGCGCGTCAAGCTTCGCCCGGTCGTTAGACAGCGCGATAGCATGGACACCGTGGCCGGCGAGCATTCGGACCATGGCAGAACCGAGACCGCCGCTGCCGCCGGTGACGAGTGCCCGCATTCCCTTCTCAAGCATTGGCGATCATCCCTTCACGAACCCTATGTGAAAGGATGTTATTTGTTATATCAATCTGCCGTCAAGGGGCGACTGCGGAGTGCGGCACCGGCGCGCCGCGAGAGCGGAAGGGTGCTGGGAAGGAAGCCAGACATGTCTTGCCGAGGCACCCGGCGCAAGGCGCCGGACGCTCTGGCAACATCGCCGAGAAGTAGGGCGGGGCGGAGCGCCAGCGCTGGGTCCACAGACTGCGTTAGACCGCGTTCGGCTCACTCCTCCTCGCGCACCGCGTTGAGGAAGGCCTGCGATGAGAATTCGATATCGTGGGCAATCGCGTCGGCCACGGCCTGAGGGTTGCCTTCGCGGATGGCGCGGATGATGGCGATGTGGTTGAGGATGCCGTCATCCGTGTTGGAAAAGCCGGGATAGATGGACTTGATATAGGAGCCTGTCCGCAGCCAGCAGCTCTCGATCATCTTCACCAGCAGCGGCATGCGGGCAGCTTCATAGATGGTGAAATGAAAGCTCCAGTTAAGCTCGGTTAGCAACGTGTAGTTCTTTTCCCGATTCGACTCGATCAACCGATCGTTGATGGCGCTTATCGTGATGATGTCGTCGCGGGAGAAGTTTGGCGTCGCCTCGCGGGCGGCGAGGCTTTCCAGTGAGCAGCGAATCTTGACAAGCTCGTGGATCTTCTCTTCGTCCAGACGGGGAATATAGATCGAGCCGTTGATTCCCAATTCAAGCACGCCTTCGGCGGCCAGATTGAACAGTGCCTCGCGCGCCGGTGTCAGGCTGACGCCGAGCGAACCGGCGACCGCGCGCAGGGTCAGTTTCTCTCCCGGTTTGAACAGCCCAGCCATGATGGCATGCCGCAACTGGTCGCGCACACGCACGCCGAGTGTCTCTGTGCGCTGGAAGGGGGAGAAGTTCGAAAGCGCCTCAACCATTGGTGCGTCCCTGGCCGGTTTCCTCGGTTGTCATGATATGCATCAAGCTCGCCAAACTCATAACTAGTGCCACACCGGATGGACGAGGCGGGCCATCCGGATGGGTCGGCAGGCTGCACTCGCTGTTGCAAAACTTTTATAACATATTACGCTTTACTCCAGTCATTGCCAAGGACGGTCGCGCGGCGTCCGTCATTCCCATGAGGATGTGGTCTCATGAAGCTCTGTTGGATCCACCCCACCACGTTCAATGGCGCGCTGTCACCGCTGTGGGAGAAACTGGACGCGGCCGTTCGCCCGGCCCTGAATGTCGGCACTAAGCTTGAGTTCCGCTTCCTGCCGAAGAGCGGCAATTTCGTGCGCTCCGCCTATGCCGAGCACATCAATTCCGTGCACATCGTCGAAGCAGCGCTGAAGGCCGAGACGGATGGGTTCGACGGAATCTTCCTCGGCTGCTGGAACGACCCGCTGTGGGAAGCGCGCGAGGTGCTCTCCGTACCCGTAGGCTCGGTCAGCGAACAGTCCATGCTGGCGGCCCTCGCTATGGGCAAGCGGCTGGCCATCGTCACCGTGTCGCAGAAGACCACGGTCGCCATCGAGAACGACCTTCTGGCCTATGGCCTGCGCGATCGCGCGATCGTCCGTCCGGTGCGGACCATCATGCCCGAATCCGACGCGGAATTGCTGCTCGGCGCGGTTTCCGATCCCTATGCCTCCTTCATTCCGCGCGTCGAGGAGGTGGCGAAAGCCTGCATCGCGGACGGCGCGGACGTGATCCTGATCGGCTGCGCCTATTACGGCCCGCTGCTGCGCATGGCCAGCTACACCGAGGTCCCGGGCACTGGGGTTCCCGTGGTGGATTCCTCGACCGTCGCGCTCAAATACCTCGAAACCATGACCGACATGGCGATGAAGCTCGGCACGGTGAAGAGCACGCGGCTGCAACTGAGGCCGCCGCCGCGCGAAGCGCTCGACCAGGCGCGGCGAAGCCTGTCGCTCATCTGAACCCCACACTCCAGAGCGTCCGAGAGCAGGTGCCACCTCATGTCGCTGGCCAGTCCTATCGACAGTAAACTTGAAGGCGTCGTCTGGAAGCGGACGTTGAAGGAGCCCGTGCTCACCTATCCCGCCCTGGCCGGCGAGGAGAGCGCCGACATCGTGGTGGTCGGGGCCGGGTTCTGCGGGCTCAACGTCGCGCTGGCCGCCGCAAAGGCGGGTCAGAAGGTCGTTCTGCTGGAGGCCGGCATCGTTGGCAGCGGGGCGTCGGGCCGCAATGGCGGCTATAATGTGCCTCACTTTCCGGGCCCGATCACGCCCTCCGCTGTCGAAGCGATGATCGGCCGGAAGAAGGGGACGGCGCTTTCCGAGCTGGTGCTCGGTGGAGCGGGCGCCGTGTTCCGGCAGATCGACAGCTACCAGATCAACTGTTCCGCCGTTCAGCACGGCTGGGTGCAGCCGGCGCATTCGGACGTCTCGCTCGCGAAGATCCGGAAGGTGTTCGAAGAGTGGAAGTCCTGGGGCGCCGATGTCACCTGGCTCGCGCCGGGCGACGTCGCGTCCCGCCTCGGCGCCGCCGGCTATATTGGCGGCTGGCTCAATCCGACCGGCGGCACCGTCAATCCCTATGGGCTGACCATCGGGCTCGGCCGTGCGGCGACGCAAGAGGGCGTGCGCATCTTCGAGCGCAGCCCGGTGGACGGCATTGAGGAAAGCGCCGGAGTGGTCACCGTCAAGGCCGGCCCGGGCTGGGTGCGCGCGCGGCGCGTCATCGTCGCCACCAATGCCTATACCGGCGATTTCCTGCCGCAGGTGCAGCGCTCGGTGGTGCCGGTCTATCTCTATCATGCCGCCACCCGGCCCCTGCGGCCGGAATTGCGCGCGTCGATTTTGCCGGGCGGCGAGTGCTTCACCGACCTTCGCAAATCCGGCGGATTTGGCCGGCTTGATGATACCGACCGACTGATCTCCGGCGGCGCCGTGTTCGCTTTCGGCAACAAGCAGGCTTACGGGGTCGCCCATGCGCGCAACCGCATGCGCCAGCTGTTTCCGCAACTGACCGAATCGGATGCCGAGATCGAGGATTACTGGGAGGGCTACTGCGCCGTCACCGACGCCTACCTGCCGCACGTGCAGCGCCTCGGCAAGGAAGTGTTTGCGGTGGTCGGCTTCTCCACCCGCGGAGTCAATCTGGCGCAGAATCTCGGACGGGTGGTCGGCGAGTTCGCCGCCGGCACACGCAGCCTTGACGATGTCCCGGTCTCAGTGATCGAGCAGCGCCGCGATGTGCCCCTCTGGGCGCTGAAGGTGCGGGCCGCCCGCCTTGTCTTCCCCTTCTACCGGGCCAAGGATCGGCTCGGCCTGAGCTGAGACGAACGTCCCGCCCGCGCCCCGGAGCGCGCACGGCGGCGGCGCTTTCTACCACCTGGCCCCATCGGAGCGCACCATGGCCGCCTATGACGTGCTGTTTCAGCCGTTGCAGATCCGTAACCTCACGATCCGCAACCGCTTTCTCTCCACCAGCCACGAGCCCGGCTATGTCCTCGCCGGCGATATCACTGACCGCTACATCGCCTATCAGGCGGAAAAGGCCAAGGGCGGCATCGGGCTGACCCAGTTCGGCGGCGCCACCGCCGTCTCGGCCGAGAACTCCTTCTATTACGGCCAGATCAATGGTTCGGTGGACAAGGTCATCCCGCAGTTTCGCCGGATGGCGGCGGCGATCCATGAACATGGCGCCCATTGCACCGTGCAACTAACCCACGGCGGAAGGCGCGAGCGTTGGGACCTGACCAACTGGCTGCCGACCTTCTCGCCCTCGCCTTTGCGCGAGATCATCCACGGCACCTTTCCGGCGACGATGGAAGATCACGACATAAGGCGCACCATCGAAAACTATGTCGCGGCGGCGACGCGGGTGCGCGAGGGCGATGTCGATGGCGTTGAGATTTCCTGCCAGGCCGGCACGCTGATCGAGCAGTTCTGGTCGCCGGCGATGAACCACCGCACCGACGGCTATGGCGGTCCGCTGGCGAACCGCATGCGCTTCGGTCTCGAAATCCTCGAAGCGGTGCGTCGCCGTCTCGGCGACGATTACGTGATCGGCATCCGCATGCCGGGCGACGAAATGCTGAAGGGCGGGCTGACGCAGGATCATTGCCTCACCATCGCCAGCACTTATGCCGGCTCGGGTCTCATCGACTTCATCTCGGTGGTGGGCGGCCAGGCCTCCGACTACAAATCGGAAGCGCGCATCTGGCCGACCATGTGGGTACCCTCCGCCGCCTGGCTGCCCCTCGCCAAGGCGATCCGCGACGAGGTGCAGGGACAGGTGAAGATATTTCACGCGACCCGCATGACGGACGCCGCCACCGCCGAGCACGCGCTGAAGAGCGGGGCGGTGGACATGGTCGGCATGACCCGCGCCTTCATCGCCGATCCGCATTACGCGAACAAGCTGAGGGCGGGGGAGGAGGAGAACATCCGCCCCTGCGTCGGCGTCGGTTATTGCGTGGACCGCGCCATTCGCGGAATTGACGCCCTCTGCGCCCATAATGTCGCCACCTCGCGGGAGGCGACGATTCCGCAGGTGGTTCGCCCTGCGGCGGTGAAGAAGAAGGTGGTGGTCGTCGGCGGCGGCCCTGCTGGCTTGGAGGCGGCGCGGGTCAGTGCGCGGCGCGGCCATGAGGTCGTGCTGTTCGAGGCGGCGAGCGAGCTCGGCGGCCAGTTGCTGCTGGCGGCCAAGGCGACATGGCGGCGGGAGATTTCCGGCATTACCGCCTGGCTTGCGCGGCAGATGGAGATCCTCAAGGTCGATCTGCGTCTCAATACCTATGCCGAGGCTGAGGATGTGCTGGCAGAAGCGCCGGATGCGGTGATCATCGCCACCGGCGGCTTACCCAATCTCGGCCGATTCGAAGGGCTGGAGTTTGCCGTATCCGCCTGGGAGGTGCTCTCCGGCCAGACAGCGGTCCCCGGCTCGGTGCTGATCGCGGACGAGAACGGCACCGCCTCGGTCGCCTCCACGGCGGAATTCGCCGCCGCGAAGGGCGCGCGGGTGCACATCGTCACGCCCGACCGTGAGTTCGGCCGCGAGATCGGCGGCACCAATCTCGGTGCCCACATGACCGAGCTCTACAAGCACGACGTCGCGATCGAGACCGACACCCGCCTCGTCGCCCTGCGCCGCGCCGGCAACGGACTGATCGCCACGGTGGAGAACACCTATAGCGAGAAGCGCCGCGACATCCCGGTCGATCTGGTGATCGGCGACAGTGGCACGCTGCCCAATGACGACGTCTACACCGCGCTGAAGCCGCTCTCGCGCAATCGCGGCGAGGTGGATCTGCGGGCGCTTGCCGATGCTCGCGAGCAGGCCATTGTCAGCAATGCCGAGGGCCGTTTCGTGCTCTACAAGGTCGGCGACGCCTGGTCCTCGCGCAATCTCCATGCCGCCATGCTCGACGCGGCGCGGCTGACCCATCCCCTGTGAGACGAGGCCCGGCCATGACCGAGATCTTGACCCATGGCGACATCACCTACCGCGTGATCGCGCTCGAGCAGTGCCTGCCGCTGGTCGAGGGCTTCGTCGCCGCCGGCACGAAATGGCATTCGCACGTCCTCTCGCCCGGCTGCGCCTTCAATCCCTATGGCGAGCTTTACGCCATCGTGGTCGAGGACGATGACGCGCATGTCGCCTATATCGCCCCGTCGGAGGGGTTTCCGGAGGTCGATAAGGTCTTTGTGAAGATGCTGCATGGCGACGACATTCTCGACGAGGGCGCGGCACGGACGGCCGACCCGGCCGAGGTGGCCGGCTCGGCGCTGCTCAAGCGCCTGCGCGAAATCGACGCCCGGGGCGTGCACTGGCACCACCACATGAACTTCCCCGCCTGCGCCCTAAACCCGCATCGCGGCCACTGGGCGATCACGGTTGAGAGCGATGCGGGTACCTTTTCCGAACGCTATGAAGACGAACCCAAGGCGGTGCTGCGCGAGATCGAGGTGATCTATTTCCGCAACCTCGCCGCCCGGAGCGCCGGGGAATAAGGCGGCGCTTGTCAGGGAAAGTCCTTTATCAGCGCGTCCACCCGCATCCGCCGGCGCGACCGCGATTCGCTGTAGAGCAGGAACAGACCGGCCATGGTGATGATAGCGGCGCCCAGCAGGGTGCGCTCGTTGGGCACGTCCCCGAACACCACAAGGCCGAAGCCCACGCCCCACAGCAGCAGCGAGTACTGGAACGGGGCCAGCACGCTGACCGGGGTGAGCTTGACCGAGCGGCTGATCATGAGATGCGCCAGGCAGGCGACGACGCCGAGCAGCAGCAAGAGGCCGATATCCATGGCACTCGGCGGCGTCCACTGGAAGATGGCGAACATACCGCCGCCGATGAGCGCCCCCAGCGCCTGGAGCGTGGCCAGTGAGGTATCGCTGGTTTTCACCAGCACCTTGTTCATCATCAAGGCGCCCGCATAGCAGAAGCTGCCGGCGAGCGCGTAGAGGATGCCCGGCGAGTACACCGCGACGGAAGGGCCGAGCGCGATCACCACACCGCCAAACCCGGCGAGAATGGCCAGCCAGCGGCGCCAGCCGACCCCGCCTCCCGGCAGGAAGCTGGACATGGCGGCGACATAGATCGGGCCGGCCATGTAGAAGGTGAAGACCTCCGCCAGCGGGAGATAGGCGACAGCGGCGTAGAATAGGGCGGTATCGCCCGTCGCCACGCCGACCCGCACGAGCTGCAGCCAGGGGCGATCCACCCGTCCAATACTGCGCCCCGCCCACAGCATGGGCCCCAGCACCAGGAAGGCACCGACGGAGCGGATCGCCAGAACCTGGCTGACCGCGAAGGTGCCAACCAGGATCTTTCCCATCGTGTCGTTGAGGGCGAAGAGAAAATTGCCCAGCACCATGAAGAGGATGCCGATCCAGAACGCATGGGCGTTGGTCGGGCTTATCAGGCGGTTGAACAGGGACAGCATGGACCGCCAGGGAGCGTAGGAGCGAGGGAGGAGAGAGCTACACCGGCCCTTGGCCGCCGCCAAGCTCCGCCGAGCGGCGACGAGCGGCATGAACGGCGCGGCCGATCACCGGGTCGACGCCGGAAGGCCCCATCAGCTCGGCAAGCGCGGCGGCGGTCGTGCCGTTGGGGCTGGTAACTTGCTGACGCAGGGTGGCCGGATCGGTGTCGCCCTCGCGGGCCAGCCGGCCGGCGCCATAGACCGTCTGCAGCGCCAGCTCGCGGGCAAGATCGCCCGGCAGGCCCTCGGCAATGCCGGCGCGCTCCAGACAATCGATGACGTGGAAGACATAGGCCGGGCCGGAACCCGAAACCGCAGTGACCGCGTCCATCAATGCCTCGTCGTCGATGAAGCATACCCGTCCGCTGACGGACAGCAGGCGCTGCGCAAGTGCGCGCTGATCGTTCGAGACCCACCTATTCGGGCCGCAGACCATCATGCCGGCCCCGATGGCGGCCGGCGTATTCGGCATGCAGCGGATGACGGCTGCCCCAGGCCCCAACGACGCTTCCATGCGGCGCAGCCCTACGCCGGCAGCCACCGACAGCACCAGTGCCCCCGCTTCTGCGAAGCGCCGGACTTCGGACAGGACGGTGTCCATCTGCTGGGGCTTCACCGCAAGCACCACGACCGCTGGTGTCGGCGATGTCGAGATCTGCTCGATGCTGGCGCAAGCGATGGCGCCGATGGCTGCAGCACGCCTGCGCAGCGATTCGGTCGGCTCGATCACCCGCACGGCGATGACGCCGCTGTCCGTCAGCCAGCCCGCGGCCATCGCGTGCCCCATGTTGCCACAGCCAATGAGAAGAACGTCGACGTTCACCTGCGCCGCCATACCACCGTCGCTCCACTTTCGTCATATGACATTTGTTATAACAAAAATTCTTCGTGCGCGAGGGTGATCGGTGGGAGATCAGTGTCACCAACGGACGGCGGTCGGTCGATACTGCGCGCGCATGCTTTGACCGACGCCTGATCGATATTCCCTATTCTAGTACCGCCAACCTCAATAAGAGATGAGCGATCACGTTGCATGGGTCGCTCATGCGGCGGCCTTACCACCAAGATCCATGCGCTTGTCGATGCCGGGGCCGCATCGTGCGAAGCCCGGCGCAGGGCGCGTCCGACCGTCCGCAGTGACGTTCTCGCAATCATCATCCCGCGGAAATGATCTCCCGGGAGTGGCATTAGGGCAGGCATCGAACGTCCGCAGCTGGCGCAAAGCTGCCGACGTGCCCCACCTCGCGAATGTCCGCATTGGGCGCGCGGCCGTTACCAGATCAATGGCCGAGAAGCGGCGCAAAGCGGCCGTTCGCGGCGGCGTGTCGGGGAGGGGCGCTTGAGGGCAACATGGACATCGGGCGGAGGCAAACGCATAGCCAACGCTCGGGCCCGCCTCGCACCGCAACTCATTCTGCCGCGAGCACAATGACGCCCGCGATGAGAACGCCGCATCCCGCCAACCGCCACGTCTCCACCTCCTCCTTGAGGATCAGCATTCCCATCAGCGCGCCCACCATCATCGACATCTCGCGCATCGGTGCGACCAGAACGAGCGAGGCGCCAGTTTGGAGAGCGGCGAGGATGAGGATGTAGGATAGAGGCGAGAGCAGGCCCACGCCGACGGCGATCCACCAAAAACCACGCATGCGCTCCAGCGCCCGGCGCGGGTTGGCAGCGATGAGCGGCAGGAGCAGGAAGAAGCGCAGCAGGTTCGAGAACCAGTCGAGGACGACAGGGGCGATGCCGAGCGCCTTCACGGCATTGGCATCGACCACGGTATAGGAAGCGATCAGCCCGCCGGTGGCCGTGCCCCAGCCGATGCCGGCCTTCCCGTCCGGCAGCCGGAAGGCCGCGAGGTTGCCGCGCGTGGCGATCAAACCGATGCCGGTAACGATGAGCGCAAGCCCGACAAGCCCCAGCCCGGTCAGCGGCTCGCCCAGAAGCATCACTGCTCCAAGAGTTGACAGCATGGGCCCGGTGCCGCGCGCCACGGGATAGACGACCGACAGATCCGCCACCTGATAGCCGCGCTGCAGGCAGAGGCTATAGGCGAGATGGATCAGTCCGCTTAGCAGCACGAAGGCGCTGCCCTGCCATGTCCAGCTGATGGCACCATCGGCCAGCAGATACAGCACCCAGGGCGCATAGGCGACGCAGGCGATGAGATTATAGGCAAAGACGAACGCCAGCCCTACCGACGCAGCGCGCTTGGCAAGCAAGTTCCATGAGGCATGAATGAAGGAGGCAAGGATGACGAGAAGCAGCGAGGCGAGTGTCATGAGATCCCCTTGGGCGCACCATGCGCCGGTTGATCTCGACGTCTCCTCCTCTGGGCTTTTGCCCCTTGGGTGCAGCCGCGGAACTCCCGCGGTCTCCGCAACGCTCGGTCCTGCGAAGGCGCGGCCTTCCGGATCCCTAGTTGCCACTCGATCGATGCGCGACGATAGCCGGAGGGGAGCCCAGCGATCAAGCCGCTCCGCGCAACGGACAGAAGATGGGTTCAGGCCGATCCCCGCCGAAAAACCCTCGACTGTCGTTGTTGGCCATCAAATCAATTCTGCAGGGTTTGTCGCTCACTTCCGCAGGGTGTCGGTGACGGCCACATGGGGAGAGACGTAGCCCGCCGCAAAACACCTGTTTTCGGGGCCTTTGGAATAGGTCGGACTGAAGCCAATGGACCATCCGCGCCGACCTTCGCCGCAACAGGTACCATATGCCCGCCAAAACTTCCTGCCCCTTTTTCGGCACATTCCCGTTGCGACGCGCCCCTCGCGTGCACTAGCGTCTGATGCACGTAGTGAGTCTGGTGGGACGAGATGAGCCTTCATCGTTGCTGGGTTACCTTTTCTTCAAATGGGAATAGCTCGCCCCTGAATCTAGGGTGCGGAGTAACGGCAAGCAATCAAAGCGAAGCTGAGGCTATGATTCGAGATGTAATTTTCCCGCTTTTCGGCGAGCGAGAATTTTCAAGCATACAGAAAGATATAGACGTCAAAACTCTCGAAGCTGACCATGTGCTTCCAAACATTGGCAATCCCGCTGTCCGAGGGGTTTGGTTTCCGGCCATCTGACGTCATTTTTCTGATCTCAAACCATACCGAAGCTCCTTGGCATCCGCGATCGGGTAGTGCGCCAAGGCGCTAGCCGCGCCCGCCCCCGACAAGGTGACGCTCACCGTTACCGGCGATATCGAGCGGGTCACCTCCTATGTCTGCGAGGGCACGCCCGCCGCCTGGACGGCGAAGACCGCGTGGCGGCTGGATGTTCATGCCGACGCGCAGTTGGTGACGCCGGATGCCGGCGGGCCAACAGCGCCGGTGTTCCTGCATCGCGACCATCTCAACAGCGTCAAGCTCACCACGGACGCCACCGGCTGCGTCGCCAGCCGCTCCGCCTATCGCCCCCATGGCGACCGGACGCAGGCGGAAGCCCCGGCCGTCCCCGGCTGCTCACCCGCCGCCCCGGCCGAGCCGCGTGGCTTCATCGGCGAGCGCCACGACCCGGAGACGGGCCTACTCTATCTCCACGCCCGCTATTACGACCCGGTGATCGGCCGTTTCCTCTCCCCCGACACGCTCGACCCAATCGAGCCCGGCGTCGGCACCAACCGCTACGCCTATGCCGACAACGATCCGATCAACAAGAGCGATCCAAGTGGGCATATAATTGAAAGGTTTTGGGATGCATCTAATGCTGCTTACGGATGGGCCAATGCCGCCGAGAATTGGAGCCAAGGGAACTACATATCTGCGTCCATTGATGCCGCAGGTGCAACCATCGATACCATTGCGACAGCGGTACCTGGTGTACCGGGCGGAGCGACCGCAGGCATAAAGGGGGCGCGAACTTTAGGGGGAAAAATCGCAGATGCGCTCGGCTTAGGTAAAAAAGTCGACGATGTCCGCGCAGTCAAACCAGGTGACGCAGGCTCCTATGGTTCTCTATTAAAGCAAAAAAGGCGTATGGTGAGACTGAGCCCCTTCATATGGACCACCAGCCATCTTTTGCTGCGCAAAAAATCGTAACAGAAAGAGAGTTGGGGCGACGGCTATCAAAGCCAGAGGAAGCTCAACTAAGGCTAGATACACCTGCAGTCGCCTCTCCGAAAGCGGTGCACCAACGTAAAAGTTCCACTTACGGAGGGCGCAACAACAAAGAGCGTCAAGAATTAGACTCATTGGGCCGCGGCAAAGCTGCCAAACGCGACCGCGCTGCGCTCGATAGCGGGTTGGCTGAACGCGATTCTCAAAAGAGTAAGTATTAAATATGAGAACCAACAGAAATATGCTTCAAGAATACATTGGAGCGCTAATTGAAACAATTCTCAACGATGAGCCATTTAAAAACTATAAGTTCAAAAAAAGTGTATCAAGGGATCTGCCTAAGCATCTGTACTTTTACGTCTGCGAGAAGCATGGCTTTGAGTTTCAATGCGAAGAAGAAAAGATAATTACAACGATATTTGTATCCAAAAAAAGTAACCTGTCTGACAGATTGGAAGTTGGTATTGGTTGGAACTCTCATGAGGTGCAAAATCGTCTCGGGGCGCCTACCAAATCGGGAAAGTCATGGGACCGATTTGACCTCACGAATTATTCGCTTCATGTATCGTACGGGCAAGATAATTTGGTTGAAATGATTACATTGATGAGTAATGACGTTGTCCCAAAAGATTAGCGTTTCATTTAAAGGAATGCTCGCCGGCGGTAGTCGACAGGATGTAAGGACGGGATAGGCCTGGACAATTCAGCAGCGCGGTCCAAATGAAGGCAGGGCGATCGTTGTGGCGTTGACGGCGTTTGTCCTCGCTGCGGAGCAGCCGAACCTTTTCCAGCGCTGCGCCCACCGACGCGGTGTCGATCGCAGGGGTGACCGGGTGGCGCTGACCTGGTTGAGGGAGATATTAGCCTCGTCTGCCTTGGCCGACGGATCGTCGAGAGCCGCGACGTCAGCGGCGCTGAGATTGCCGGACAACTTGGGCAACGCTGATCGTGGAGCGATGTAGGGGGCGCCGTGGCGTAGGGCAGTGCAGTAGGATCGCCTTTGGGCGGCGGTGTTCGGTTCCACCAGCACAGGAGGGCGACCCATGATCACTCCCGACACCCTACGCAACATTCTTTCCGATCTTGAGTCCGCGCTAGAGGACCATTCCTTCGCGCTCCACACGGCTCGCAGGGCCGCGGTTCCGATTCAGGAGCGGCTTGCCGTAGGTAGGGCGAGCCGTGCGTCGTGGGAGCGGCTGGAGGCGGCCCAGCGGGCGCTTGAGCGCGCGGCGGGGAGTGCAATCTAACAGAGCAAGCGGGTCGCGGTCGGAACGCGCAGCGCACCCGGTGCCAGATCGGCTACACTAAATCGCGTCGGTGCGTGATATCGCAATCTGGGTGGCGCGAGTCCATTGCAGCATGACTGTCGCTGCCGGCGGCCCACCATTGTTCTTTCCGGCCAGCCGTACCCAGCCCTCGGCCATCATCCGCCGATGCCCCTTCTCAAACCATTCCTGCGCCTCGTCGATCGACGCGAACCCGCCGGTTCGCGAGGCGCCCTCACAGACGCGGTAGCCCGTCTCCTTCAGCGTCTTGGTGATCACCACGGCGCCCCAACGGAGCATGGCCACAAGAACCACCGTCTCCCGCGACACAAGGTCCATGGTGTCCGGAACTCAAACGCGTCAGACCAGCCGTTTGACCCGTGCACAGCGCTCCGCTGGGTCAGCCATTAGCACACGCCGCGCGATCAACTCTTGAGGTGGCGCAGCACCGCCGCTACGCGGTGCGCGCCTCAGCCCAGGAGCTGACTGCCATTTGTCATGGCCGGCGGAGAGTTGATGGCGATGCCTCCAGAGACGCGTCGCGCCAGCGGGCGATACCAGGCAGAGAGAGCCTCATGCCAACCGAAAACAGGTGTTTTGCGGCGGGCTACGTCTCTCCCCATGTGGCCGTCACCGACACCCTGCGGAAGTGAGCGACAAACCCTGCAGAATTGATTTGATGGCCAACAACGACAGTCGAGGGTTTTTCGGCGGGGATCGGCCTGAACCCATCTTCTGTCCGTTGCGCGGAGCGGCTTGATCGCTGGGCTCCCCTCCGGCTATCGTCGCGCATCGATCGAGTGGCAACTAGGGATCCGGAAGGCCGCGCCTTCGCAGGACCGAGCGTTGCGGAGACCGCGGGAGTTCCGCGGCTGCACCCAAGGGGCAAAAGCCCAGAGGAGGAGACGTCGAGATCAACCGGCGCATGGTGCGCCCAAGGGGATCTCATGACACTCGCCTCGCTGCTTCTCGTCATCCTTGCCTCCTTCATTCATGCCTCATGGAACTTGCTTGCCAAGCGCGCTGCGTCGGTAGGGCTGGCGTTCGTCTTTGCCTATAATCTCATCGCCTGCGTCGCCTATGCGCCCTGGGTGCTGTATCTGCTGGCCGATGGTGCCATCAGCTGGACATGGCAGGGCAGCGCCTTCGTGCTGCTAAGCGGACTGATCCATCTCGCCTATAGCCTCTGCCTGCAGCGCGGCTATCAGGTGGCGGATCTGTCGGTCGTCTATCCCGTGGCGCGCGGCACCGGGCCCATGCTGTCAACTCTTGGAGCAGTGATGCTTCTGGGCGAGCCGCTGACCGGGCTGGGGCTTGTCGGGCTTGCGCTCATCGTTACCGGCATCGGTTTGATCGCCACGCGCGGCAACCTCGCGGCCTTCCGGCTGCCGGACGGGAAGGCCGGCATCGGCTGGGGCACGGCCACCGGCGGGCTGATCGCTTCCTATACCGTGGTCGATGCCAATGCCGTGAAGGCGCTCGGCATCGCCCCTGTCGTCCTCGACTGGTTCTCGAACCTGCTGCGCTTCTTCCTGCTCCTGCCGCTCATCGCTGCCAACCCGCGCCGGGCGCTGGAGCGCATGCGTGGTTTTTGGTGGATCGCCGTCGGCGTGGGCCTGCTCTCGCCTCTATCCTACATCCTCATCCTCGCCGCTCTCCAAACTGGCGCCTCGCTCGTTCTGGTCGCACCGATGCGCGAGATGTCGATGATGGTGGGCGCGCTGATGGGAATGCTGATCCTCAAGGAGGAGGTGGAGACGTGGCGGTTGGCGGGATGCGGCGTTCTCATCGCGGGCGTCATTGTGCTCGCGGCAGAATGAGTTGCGGTGCGAGGCGGGCCCGAGCGTTGGCTATGCGTTTGCCTCCGCCCGATGTCCATGTTGCCCTCAAGCGCCCCTCCCCGACACGCCGCCGCGAACGGCCGCTTTGCGCCGCTTCTCGGCCATTGATCTGGTAACGGCCACCTCCTGGAAGCCGACATACCGCACGCGCGGTGACTGCTTCCATGTGCGGTCCCACCGTTCACTTCTGACTTTGAGTTCTGAGCCCAAGGTTTGGTCAATCACCGTGGTATTGAAATAGCCGAGCGGAACTGTTTACCTGCACTAATCACAGGTAGACTTATAGTCGCTCGGGAGGATCAAAATGACTGCGGAGCCGATCGACGACGTCTTGGACTGGGCAAAGAAACTCTCGTCCTGGAAGCAGGACGCATTGCGGCGGCTCGCGATCAGCAACGACCTCACAGATACCGACTTTGGTGAACTGCTTGCCATGGTCAAATTGGCCGCAGGCTTCAGTCTGGCGAGCCCTCCTCCTGCCGCGATCCCTTTCGCCAAGGCCCATTTCGGAGGCGGAAAGCAACAGCCCATCATCCTGAAAGGGATCGCCAACATCGAGAACATCAACCGCTTGGTCCCGAAAGCCGCCCTTGCCTTCTGCCCGAAAGCCTTGACGATCGTGTATGGCCGCAATGGCAGTGGCAAGAGCGGTTTCGTGCGAATCCTGCGAACCGCGTGCCGCAAGCGCGTGGAGAACCCTTCCAAGCTTAAGGTTCTGGCTGACGTGTACGGTGCGTCCGCCGGACCGCAGACTGCCGAGATCATTATCGACGCCGGCACGGGCGATACCCCAATTTCCTGGTCTCCCGGGAAAGCCGCATCACCGCAGCTCATGCAGGTGGCGGTCTTCGACACGGCTTCTGCGGAGCTATATGTCAACGGCGGAAATCAGATTCGCTTTCTTCCGTTCGGGCTCGCCCTGCCGCATCGACTGAATACCGTCTGTCTCAGCTTGAAGGACAAGTTGGAGACGGAACGCGCAACAGAGGTTGGCGACAAGGTCAGCTTGACGACAATCGTCTTTACGCCAACGCGCGACACGGGAGCGCAGCGGTTCGATAAGGCTCTTAGCAAGTCCACCACCACCGCTCAGATCGACGCGGCGACGGTGTTTGCCGAGGCTGATCAACTGCGTCTCGATGAAATCACCGCTGCGCTGTCAGCCGGCGCAGCCGCAGCCGCTGACGTTACCGCGTTCGCAAAATGGGCCGATACCTTCGCGACTGAATGCGCAGCAGCCGAAACGGCGCTTTCAGATGCGGCGCTGCAGCAGCTCGCGGGTCTACGCGCCACCGCCGTTGCTGCGCGCGAAGCAGCCACGGTCGCCGCCGGCGCGTTGTTCACCGACGAACCGTTGCCCGGAGTCGGGAGCGACACTTGGCGGGCGCTCTGGGCGGCGGCCCGCGACTACTCGCTTAAGAAAGCCTACATAGGCAAGTCGTTCCCTGTGGTAGTGGCGGATGCCGGTCCTGCCGCCTGCGTGCTGTGTCAACAGCCTCTCCTGCCCGATGGCGCGAGCCGTATGCAGCGTTTTCAGAAGTATATGGACGACACTCTGGATACCGCCGCGTCGAAGGCAGAGCAGGCGGTCGCCGAAGCGCTCACCAATGTGAGCGAGCTCTCATGTCTCCGCGCCACGGACTTCCCCGACCGGCTCGAACAGATACGAAAGCGCGACGCCGGGCTGGCTGATCTGCTCGCGAGCTTTCAGGCAACCGCAGTCGCGAGGCGTGATCAGGCGGTCGCGCGCCTGAACGGAGAACCATACGAGGCCGCTCCCGCACTCGTTGTCCCGTCTGAAGAAGTAAAGGCGTTTGCACTCAAGCTAAAGGCCGAGAAGGACGGGTTGGCGCAGGCGAGCAATGCTGACGAGCGGGCCAAGCTCACAGCGGAGAAGGCCGAACTCGAAGATCGGAGGACACTCTCCGCCAACAAGTCGAAGCTTATTAAACGCCGCGGCCTACTGATCATCGACGGCGCGTATGGGAAAGCTCTCGCGGACGTCCAGACGAGGGGCATTACGCAACGTGCAAACGAACTCCTGGATACACATCTGACGACGGCCGTGGTCACGCAATTCGATGCGGAACGCACGCGTTTCGACATCATGCATCTCAATGTCGGGCTGGCGCGCAAGAGCGGGCAGACCAAGGCGGAATTCGAGGTCGATCCGAAGACAAAATTGACCAAGGTCACGTCGGAAATCCTCAGCGAGGGAGAGCAGCGTGCTCTGGCCTTGGCCGGCTTCCTAACCGAAGTCACTCTCACCGACGGGTCGGGTGCAATCGTGATCGACGATCCCGTGTCCTCGCTCGACCGCAATCGAAGCGTCAAGGTGGCGGAGCGCATCGCCGAGGAGGCCTTGAAGCGGCAGGTAATCGTGTTCACCCACGACATCGTCTTTTTCAACGAGCTCTGCCGGGCAGCCGACGCAGAGGGAATCGATCCGGTCACGGTCGCGCTGTTCAGCGACAAAAGCGCGGCCGGCAAGATCGACGCGGCCGGCATGCCGTGGAAAGGGCTGAATGTAGCCAAGCGTCTCGGCCGAATCAAGAATGACGCTGCGCAGCTGTCGAAGCTCCATACGACGAGCCCGGCAGACTACGAAATCGCGGTAAAGAACCTGTATGGGCGCCTTCGTGATACTTATGAGCGCGCGGTCGAGGAGATCATTTTCCGTGATATCGTCCGGCGCGGCACCGATGTCATCCAGACCCAGCTGCTACGGTATGTTTACCTCTCCCATGCGCTCGCCATCCGCTTCCATGAGGGCATGACCCGCGCAAACACGCACAGCCATGACAATCCAGCGGCGGATACAGTGCCAGTACCTTCTCCCGACGAGTTCGCGAAGGATATCGACGAGCTTCAGCTTCTAATCGCCGCTCTCAAAGCGGACAGCGAGATCGCAGAGGCAGCACGCCCTCAGATGAATCCAAATAAATAATACAGAGTCGGGTAGCGTGTGAAGCTTCGTCATCAATTATCTCTCTCGAGTGCCTTAGAACACCGTATCTCTGTGTTCACGGAACCAGACAAACTCTCGGGCGCAAAGGCGCGCGCGATTTTCCGACCAGCATGGCGGATCGATCTCATTGCAAGACGTTCCGGCCAAGATATAACTACGCAGGGCAACGAGCGCGCCAAGGGGTTGGTAATGGCATACCGTAATAAGACTTACATCGCCTTCGATGGTGACAACGACATGCACTACTACCGGCTGATGACAGCGTGGTCAGCGCATGAGGGCTTCAACTTCGATATTTACAATGCCCACGATCTCAACACTGCTCGAGACTCAAGCCAAGAAGAGAGCATCAAGCGCCAATTGCGCGAACGCTTTGCCAACTCGAAATTGTTCCTAGTCCTTATTGGCGAGAACACCCGCTACCTGCACAAGTTTGTTAAGTGGGAGATTGAGACAGCCATTCGGCTCAATCTTCCCATCTTTGGCATCAATCTCAATGGAAGTAGGTCGCAGGATGATCGCTGCCCGCCTGCGATGCGAGATGCGCTGGCAATATACGTGCCGCTCAACGAGAAAATTATCACATTCGCTATGAAGGCATGGCTCGAATGGCATCCAAAGCACCTAATGGCGCAGAAAACTGGTCCATTCTACTACAATAGCGATATAAATAAGTCGTTGGTCCTGTAATCAATGAGCTATTTTTTCAAGTCCATAGCGACGTGGTCATTCTGGCGGTACGAACTTCTGTCAGGTGAAGCGCTTGCAAAGCTACTGGCGACAGTGGGTGCGTTGTACCTATTCATGGAGATTATCGACTTTCTGGGCATCTACACGAAGGCCGAATACAGCAAGTTTGCGATCATCCCCATGATTTGCTTCGCCGCTCTGTTCGTGGTCATCACACGCCGCCCGATTGCGCGCGTCTCGTACAAGGTGCCGGGTCGCGACTATGTCGTAGAGGTTCGCATTGGTGACATTTTCGCTGGCACCAACGATGTTGTCGTGAGCACCAACACGACCTTCGACACGAGCATGGCGAATGGGCTGATTGCGACGGACAGCTTACAGGGACAGGTTGCGACCCGCTTCTTTCAGTCCAACACAGACGATATCGATAAGCAGCTACAGATCGATCTTGCCAACGCGAATGGAACACCGCGAGCGGATGCTCCCGGCAAAGGCATCGAATATCCCATCGGCACTGTAGCTCGGGTTAAGGGGCACGGTCGGACGTTCTATTTCGTGGCCATGTCACGGCTGAATGCACAAGGCACCGCCAGCACGACAATCCGTGAGGTGGAAGACGCACTTTCCTCTCTTTGGACATTCATACGTACGCACGGGGAGCTCAAGAACCTCTCGGTTCCGCTGATGGGCACCGGCCGTGGGCGCATTGGATACCCGCGCAAGAAGATGGCCGAACGCATGGCAGAGTCGTTTGCGGACGGGTCGAAGGATCAGGTTTTCTCCAACCGGCTATCCATCGTTATACGTCCTGAGGATGCTGAGAATTTTGGCGTGAACCTCTATCAAATTCGAGATTATCTCGTTCAGGGGCTTCACTGAATGACTACGCAGGGCTCACTCTTGGCCAAACAAATGTCCGCTACCTGCCTTCTTCTGCTTGGAAGCCGCCATTCCGCAATCGGCCCCACATCGGTCGTTTCAGCCAAGGTGATCAGCCCACCCCGAAAGCAGACCTCACCACTGTCCGAGAAGGGGTCAACATACGTCATAGGGTTATAGCGAACACATAGTTCTCTTCTTGGTTGCTCGCCGGCATGATGGCGTAATACGTCGTCTAAAGACGCCACGCTGCGCGTGCCGATTTTGCCGTCGGACGTCCACCTCTGTAGCCCATACGACATTCAGCTATAACGCGCGTAAGTGATCGACGCAGACTCGCAGCGTCTCATCGCTGTCGGTGGACCACCACCGGTTTGAGAAAATCTCGATCTCGGCATAGCCGGCGAAGCCGTTGGCCTCGACCTCGAAACGCATCGTTGCGAGGTCGATCACGCCGTCGCCGATCATGCCGCGATCCATCAGCAGATCGGCGGTGGGGACGAGCCAATCGCAGATGTGAAAGGCGAGGAGCCGCCGCTCGCGGCCGGCGCGACGGATTCCGGCGGCAAGGTCGGGGTCCCACCACACGTGATAGGCGTCGAGCGCGACGCCGATGCCGCCCGCATTGTCGGGATCGAGACGGGCGCACAGATCGAGGGCCTGCGCCAGGGTGTTCACGCAGCTTCGGTCGGCCGCGTACATCGGGTGAAGTGGCTCGACGGCGACGGGCACACCGAGAGAGCGCGCCTCCACCAGCAGATGGCCGAGCCCTTCCTCGACCTGGGCACGGGCATCCGCGAGGTCGCGGCTGCCGCCTGCAAGCCCGCCGGCGACGATGACAAAACACGCCGCACCCAGCGTGGCGGCATCCGCCAGAGCCCGCCGGTTCTCTTCCAGCTGCGCCCGCCGCGCCGCAGCCGTCTCGGCAGGGATCGCCGTGCTGCGGCAATAGCCGGAGACGGCAAGGCCGGCATCGCGTATCTGCCGGCCGATCGCGGCGACGTCGCCGCCCTCGACTTCCCGCCGCCACGGGGCGATGGCGCCAAAGCCATGGCGGGCAACCTGGTCGATGACGCGGCCGATCGGCTCCTTATAGCCGAGTGTCGCCGTGTTGATCGCGCAGCGTTGTGGCGTCAGCGTCATGGCGCGGCCAGTCCAAAGAAATCGCAGATCGCGTCGACTTGGCCCTCCAACATGGGTGCGCCGGCATGGGTGAGGCAACCGCGGCGCTCCGCTTCCTCCAGCAGCGGCGTTACCGCCGGCTTGAGGATGATGTCGACGACGAGCGTGCCGGGACCGAGGGGGTCGATTGCCACCGGGAACGGATCCTCCGGCCGCATGCCAACCGAGGTGCAGTTGACCACCGCGTCGAAGCCAGACGGGTCGGGCGCACCGACATCGGCGTGGAGACCGGGAGCGGCAGCCTTCAGCTCCGCGACCACTGCCCGCGCCCGCGCGGCATCAACATCGAACAGGCGCAGCCGCGCCGGCTGTTCATCGGCAACGGCGTGCGCCACGGCGCGGCCGGCGCCGCCGGTGCCGATGACGAGGACACGGCGGCCGCTGAGCCCATGGCCCTTCGCCTTCAGCCCGCGCACGAAGCCGATGCCGTCGAAATTGTCGCCGACGAGCCGGCCGTCGCGCTTGTGGATGGCGTTCACCGCGCCGATCCGGCGCCCCATCGGGCCGATCTCGTCGATCAGTGCGGCAATGGCGACCTTGTGCGGAACGGTGACGATGAGGCCGTCAAAGTTCTTCGTCGTGCGAAACATGCGCAGGAGGTCGGCGAGGCCGTCCGGCGCCACATGCAGCGGCACGAGGGCCGCTTCGACGCCTCGGCGCCGGAAGGCGGCGTTGAACAGGCCAGGCGAGCCGACCTGCGCGATCGGATCGCCCACAATGGCGTAGACCCGCGTGGCGCCGGAAAGGGGCAGCGGCAGGCCGGGGAGGTCGGGAAGCAGGGCCGGCGTCATCCCTCGATCCCGCGCAGCGCCATCACCGCCTTCATGCGGCGCACGGCCCGGTCGGGATCGGCCAGCAGGCCGGTCGCATCGGCCATCCGGAAGATCTCGGCGAGGTGGACGGCCGAGCGTGCGCTCTCCAGCCCACCGGCCATGATGAAATGGTCCTGATGGCCGTTGAGATAGGCCATGAACACCACGCCGGTCTTGTAGAACTGGGTCGGCGCGGTGAAGAGGTGCCGGGACAGCGCTTCGGTCGGCTGGAGGAGGGCGCGGTATCCCTCGGCATCGCCATCCGCCAGCCGGCCCAAGGCGGCGGAGGCTGCCGGGGCAATGGCATCGAAGGCGCCGAGCAGCGCGTGCGAGTGATGGGCGCCGTCTCCCTCGATCAGCGCAACATAGTTGAAGTCGTCGCCTGTATACATCCGCACGCCCTCCGGCAGGCGACGGCGGAGCGCGACCTCGTGGGCGGCCTCCAGCAGGGAGATCTTGATGCCGTCCACCTTGCCGGCATGGGCGCCGATGATGCCGGCCACCACATCCATGGCGCCGGCGATATCCGGGGTGCCCCAATACCCCGCCAGAGCGGGGTCGAACATGTCCCCGAGCCAGTGCAGCACGACGGGACGGCTGACCTGCCGCAGCAGCCGGTCATAGACGGCGATATAATCGTCGGGCCCCTTGGCGACGCGGGCGAGCGCGCGCGACGCCATGAGCACGAGACGGCTGCCGGTGGCCTCGATCGCCTCGATCTGCTCCTCATAGGCGCGGATGACATCGTCGAGCGTGCGGGCCTCGGCCGGCGCGAGCTGATCGGTGCCGCAACCGGAGACCACGAGCCGGTCGCGGCCGGCGGCGGCGCTGGTGCGGCGGATCAGTTCCAGCGAGGTCGGCCAGTCCACGCCCATGCCACGCTGGGCGGTGTCCATCGCCTCGGCGATGCCGAGCCCAAGACCCCACAGATGCTCGCGGAACGCCAAAGTGCGCTCCCAGTCGACCACCGTCTTCACGGCGGGGTCGAAGGGCGCGCGCGGGTCGACGACGACATGGCCGGCGGCATAGGCGATGCGGGTGAACGGCCGCTGCGGCGCGGCCGCCCGCAAGGGCGTGCCGGCGAGGCGGTAGGTCTCCAGCGTGCCCTCAGCGCGGGGAAGGCAAAGGGCGAGGCCGGAGGGGCGCGTCGCGGGGGTTGTCATGGCGTTTTCCCTGCTGAGGTTCACGAGGCGGAGCGCAGCCGATCGTGCACGCGCCATTCGCCCGGCATCTCGGCGGCGATGCCCATGGGTTCGGAACGGAAGAGCCGCGCATCCATGCGCTTGAGCGTCGGAGCGATGCGGGGCCGGAAGGCCATCTGGCCGAGCACGTCGCGCTCCAGATCGATGCCTGGCGCGATCTCGATCAGTTCGATGCCGTCTTCGCCGGTGCGGAACACCGCGCGCTCGGTAACGAACAGCGTGGTCTGGCCGCGCGAACGGCCATAGGGGCCGCTATAGGCGACCTGCTCGACCGCCTCGACGAATTTACGGTGCTTGCCTTCCTCGACGATGACGAGTTCGCCATTCTCGGCCCGCACCTTCAGGCCTCCGGCAGTGAAGGTGCCGCCGAACACCATGGTGCGCGCGTTCTGGCTGATGTTGACGAAGCCGCCAATGCCCACGACGCGGCCGGCGAATCGGCTGATGTTCACATTGCCGGCGCGGTCGACCTCCACCGCGGAGAGGAAGGCGATGTCGAGCCCGCCGCCATCATAGAAGTCGAACTGGTAAGGCTGGTCGATCATCGCCCAGTAATTGCGTGCCGCGCCCGCATCGAGCCCGGAGGCCGGCGCGCCGCCGATCAGTCCCTGTTCATTGGTGAGCACCACCTCGTCTAGCAGACCCTCCTCGGCGCCGACGAGGCCGATGCCGGTGCAGATGCCCGAGCCGATGTTGCAGACGGCGCCCCGCCGTAATTCCATCGCGCAACGCCGGGCGACGATCTTGCGCTCGTCGAGCGGCAGGCGCGGAAAGCCCTCAAGCGGCATGCGCAGCTGACCGGCGAAGGCCGGATCGAAAAAGGTCTGGTAGGTCTGCTTCTGCTCGGCATCGACCACCACGGCATCCACCAGCATGCCGGGGATTTTCACCGTCTTGGCGGGCAGCGTGCCGCGCCGCGCGAGGCGCTTGACCTGGACGATCACCAGCCCGCCGAGGCGCCGCGTCGCTTGCGCCATGGAGAGCATCTCGCCGAAGATTGCTTCGTCCTCCATCGAGATATTGCCGTCCTCGTCGGCGGTCGTACCACGCAGGAAGGCGACGTCGATGGGGAAGGGCTTGTAGAACAGCCATTCGCGGTCCTTCAGCGTGACCAGCTCGACGAGATCTTCCGAGCAGGCCGTACTCTGCTTGCCGCCGGCGAGGCGCGGATCGACGAAGGTATGCAGCCCGACATGGGTCAGCAGCCCCGGCCGCCCGGCCGCGATCTCGCGGATGAGCTGGGACAGGGCGCCCTGGGGCAGGGTGTAGCACTCGATGGCGTTGCGGCTCGCCATGGCGGCGAGGGGCGGCGCGTCGACCACGGTGCCGCAGACCACGCGGCGGATGAGGCCTTCATGGGCGAAGCGGGACGCGCCGGCCTCCCCGCGATTGCCGAGGCCGACGGGGTGGATCGTGGTCAGGCGGCGCGGCTGCTGCTCCGCCAGGAAACGCTGTTCGACGGCGGCGATGAGAGCTTCCGGCACCGCATGGCCGGATCCCGAACCGCCGATGAGAATCGTGTCGCCATCGCGCACGAGCGCCGCTGCGGCCGACGCCGTGAGGATCTTCATCCCAGAACTCCAGAAGGATGGAAGGCACCAACTGCCCCTAAACTTACTTATCAGTAAGTCAGAAACCGGCGATCCGCAACCCTGTGCTTGAGTCGCCCTCCCCTGCGCGACGGCGGTGCTGCGCCGGGTGCGGGCGCGGCACAGCAAGGCGGCTCGTCGGCGCAAGGGTGAGAATGATGTAGGCCGGGCGCGGCCGCGCGGGGCGGCGGGCCGGGAGGGCGCCGGAGGTTACTGGGCCGCGACGTCCGGTCGGCTCACAGGCGCGTAGGCGGAGAGCATCACCCGCGAGAAAGCCTCGAAGAACTGTTCCAGCCGCTCGAAATTGCCCGCGTCCTGGGTGAAGACCGAGGAGCTGTTGACGATGTTCACCAAGAGAAAGGCGATGTCGTCCAGCGGCGCGTCGGTGACGAGTTCGCCGCGGTCATAGGCGATCTGCACCGCGACGCGGACAGCGGCCTGCACATTGTCGGTGAAGGAGGCGAGTGATTCGCGCGCGCCAGGGCTCAGCACTTCGCCTTCGAGGCGCAGCCGGCCGATCAGGCTCCAGGGCTGCCCGCTCTTACGGCCGCGGTTGAACGCCTTGTAGCGGGTGCGGTTGAAGACGGCGACGTCCATCAGCTTCTGCGGCAGCGAACGGTCCGGCGCTTCCCAGATCGCCTTGTGTTTGGCGCAGGTGCTGGTGACGTAGTCGCGCACGACCTCCTCGACCAGCTTCTCCTTATTGCCGAAATGGTAGTGGATATTGGTCGTGGTGATATCGAGCCGGTCGGCGATATGGCGAAAGCTGGTGCCGTGATAGCCGTGACGGATGAGCAGTTCGGTCGCCACCTTCTTGATGTTGTCGCGCATCGACAGGCGGCTCGGTGCCACCGTCTCTCCGCCGGCCTTGCGCGCCATCGGCTGATAACTCCCCCTCACGCGGCGTGTTCGCGTGCTGCAAACAGATGAGCAAGCGGCGGCAATCGGTCAAGCCGATGCGGCGTCGCTCGCTTTCCGTCCCCCCATCATCAGCAGGGTCTGCCCCTCCTGCACCACCTCGCCGTTCTGGTTCACGACGCTCACGTTAAAGGTGACGATGCCCCGGTCGGCGCGGCGGGTCGGGCGCTTAGCGTGCACATCGAAGCGTGCGGCGATGCGGTCGCCGATCAAGATCGGCGCCTTGAACGACCAGTTCCACGACAGCGTCGCGATTCCCTGCAGCCTGACCGGGCAGCGGGTCTTCAGCCCGTCGATCAGGGCGAGGCCCAGCAGGCCATGGGCGATGCGGCCGGGAAAGCCCTGCTCGCGCGCAAACGTATCGTCCATGTGCACGTCGAACAGATCGCCGGAGATGCCGGCATAGCCGACGATATGGGCTTCGGTGACGGTGACGCCGGAGGTGAGGAAGAAAGCGCCTTCGGAGAGGTCGTCATAGCCGTAAAGACCGGGCGGCAGTGCGCCGGCAGGCGAAAGAGATGTCGTTACGTCAACGGTCATGAGCCCTCGCCGAAAAACTTACTTATCGATAAGTAACTTCGCATTGACCGCCTCCAAGGTCAATGCTAGCTCTTTGGACGAGCGCCGGCCGGGCTAGGCCTAAGAGGCGCAGTGGAAACGCAGTGCCACGCCTGCCTCGGGTGGCGAGTCCAAGATCGTGAGACCTTCTCCATGGCATCGGTGACCATCCGCGACGTCCACAAGAAGTTCGGGGAAACCCATATCCTGCGGGGCGTCTCGGTCGACATTGCGGACGGGGAGTTTGTGATCCTCGTCGGCCCGTCCGGCTGCGGAAAATCGACGCTCCTGCGCACCATCGCCGGGCTGGAAAAGGCGACGGCTGGCGAGATCCGCATCGGCGAGCGCCTCGTCAACGACGTGTCGCCGAAGGATCGCGACATCGCCATGGTGTTCCAGAGCTATGCGCTCTACCCGCACATGTCGATCTACGAGAACATGGCCTTCGCCCTGTCGCTGCGTAGTGCGCCGAAAGAGGAAATCCGCCAGCGTGTGGAAAAGGCGGCGCAGATCCTCGGCCTCATGCCGCTGCTCGACCGCTATCCCCGCCAGCTCTCCGGCGGCCAGCGCCAGCGCGTCGCCATGGGGCGCGCCATCGTCCGAGACCCGCAGGTGTTCCTGTTCGACGAGCCGCTCTCCAATCTCGACGCCAAGCTGCGCGTCGCGATGCGGGCGGAAATCAAGGAACTGCAGCAACGGCTCAAGACCACCACCGTCTATGTCACCCACGACCAGATCGAGGCGATGACAATGGCGGACAAGATCGTGGTGATGCGCGACGGGGTGATCGAGCAGATCGGCGCGCCGCTCGACCTGTATGATCGACCGGACAACCAGTTCGTCGCCGGCTTCATTGGCTCGCCCAGCATGAACTTCCTCGAAGGGCAGTTCGAGAACGGCGCGTTTCGCGCCGGCGACCGGCTGATGCTTCCGGCGGGCCGGCAGTGGCAGGCGGCGCCGCAGGGCGAGGCGGTCTATGGCGTGCGGCCCGAGCATTTCCGCATCGACGACGCCGGCGTCGAGGCCGATGTGGTGGTCGTCGAGCCCACGGGATCGGAGACCGAGGTGCTGGTCCGCGCCGGCGGTGCCGAGTTCAACTGCCTGTTCCGCAGCCGCGTCGCGGTCCGTCCGGGCGAGAAAATCCGCGTCCTGCCCGATGCGGACCAGGTGCATCTGTTCGACCGCACGACCGGGCGCCGCATCAGTTGACCAGCGCCCGGTCGAGGCTGGCGTGACCCGAAATTGACTTATCGATAAGTAAGTCTAGAGTTCTCTGGCATGAGACGCGACAAGCGATGGGCCGCACCCTTGCCGCGCATTTGAAGCGTCCCGAGAAATGTGGATGCGAGATCGAAACCGGCCCAGCAACGGAGGAATGACAATGACGCTTTCCCTGCCGCGTCGCGCCCTGCTCATGGGGGCGGGTGCGCTCGCCCTCGCCTGCGGCCTGCTCCACCCCTTCGCCACGCCGGCGGCGGCCCAGGAAACGCTGGTGATCAACACCGATCGCAGCGGCGCCGGGCAGAAGGCGGCGATGAACAAGATCGTCGCCGATTTCGAGGCTGCCAATCCCGGCGTCAAGGTCACCGTCAATTACAGCGACGTCGAATCCTACAAGACCTCGATCCGCAACTTCCTGGTCGCCAGCCCGCCGGATGTCGCCTTCTGGTTCACCGGCGCCCGCATGCGCGCCTTCACCAAGCGCGACCTGTTCGCCGACATCAGCGGCTTCTACACGCAAAACAAGCTTGAGAAGCCGATGGAGCCCTTCCTTGCCGCCGTCACCGACAACGGCAAGCAGTACATGATGCCCACCAATTTCAACACCTGGGGCTTCTTCTACAACAAGGAAGTGTTCGCCAAGATCGGCGTCGAGCCGCCCAAGACATGGGACGAGCTGATGGCGATCGCCGCGAAGGCGAAGGCGGCCGGCATCGTGCCGTTCACCATCGGCACGCGGGATCTCTGGGCCAATGCGCTGTGGTTCGACTACCTCACCAAGCGTATCAACGGCCTCGATTTCTACATGGGCCTGATGAACGGGCAGGAAAGCTACACCGATCCGCGCATGAAGAAGGTGTTCGACACCTGGCGCGTGCCGATCGAGAAGGGCTATTTTCTCGACAACGCCTCCTCCTATGGCTGGCAGGAAGCGATCCCGTTCCTGGCGCAGGGCAAGGCGGCGATGTATCTGCTCGGCCCCTATGTGCTGACCTCGCTGCCCGAGGAAGCCCGCAAAAACATCGGCTTCTTCCCGTTCCCGACGGTCGACCCTTCCGTGCCCAATATCGAGCAGGTCTCGATCAACGGCGTCGGCATTCCCAAGGGCGCGAAGAACAAGGAGCTGGCGCTGAAATTCCTCGCCTTCCTCGCCCAGCCGGAGAACCTCTCGGCCTTCGCCAAGGGCGGCTCGGTGGTGCCGGCGCGCACCGATATCCAGATCGACCCGAACGATTTCGCCTCGGTGCAGATGGAACAGGTGCGCAATTCCGCCGGCTCGTCGCAGTTCTATGACCGCGACACCGACCCGGAAATGGCGCAGGTCGGCATGAAGGGCTTCCAGGAGTTCCTCGCCAAGCCCGACCGCGAAGACGCGATCCTCGAGCGGCTGGACGCAGCCCGCAAGCGCATCTTCAACTGAACGCGGCCGGGGCCCGCCATGGCGGGCCCCTATCGGCGGGGCGACCCGTCCCTTCTCGCCCGAGGTTCCCATGCTGCGCATCTGGCGCCGAAACCAGTCCTGGCTGACGCCGATCCTCCTGCTGCTCCTGCCGCTGGCGCTGTTCCTGATGATGATCGTCTGGCCGATCCTCCAGAGCATCGCCATCAGCTTCTATGAGTGGGACGGCACCGGCCCGGCCACCTTCGTCGGGCTAGACAATTACCGGGAACTGTTCGCCGACGCGCAGTTCTTCACCTCGTTGAAGAACAACATCATCTGGATCGTGCTGTTTCTTCTGGCGCCTGTGTTCGGGCTCGCGCTCGCGCTGTTTCTCAACCAGCCGCTCGGCGAGATGCGCATCGTCAAATCCGTGTTCTTCATCCCGCTGGTGCTGGCCAACGTCATCATCGGCGTGGTGTTCACCTGGTTCTACGACCCGACCTTCGGCATCCTCGCCATCGTGATGCGGTTCTTCGGCTTCGAGCCCTTCGCCATTCTCTCCGACGAGCATTTCGTCACCTTCGGCATCGTCTTCGCCGCGCTGTGGGCGCAGACCGCCTTCTGCCTGGTGCTGTTCCTCGCCGGGCTTTCCCAGCTTGACGGCGAGCTGATCGCCGCGGGCCGGATTGACGGCGCCTCCGGCTGGACGCTGCTGCGCCACATCGTGCTGCCGCAGCTGCGCGCCGTCTCCTTCGTGGCGACGATCATCACGGTGATCGGCTCGCTGCGGAATTTCGACCTCATCGCTGTCATGACGCAGGGCGGTCCCTATGGCAGCTCCACCGTCCTCGCCTATCAGATGTATGACGCCACCATCTTCAGCTACCGCGCTGGCTATGGCGCCGCCATCGCCACGGTGCTGTTCCTCATCATGAGCGTCTACATCGCCTTCTTCCTGCGGCACACGCTGCGTCGTGAACAGAGGGGCGCCTGATGTATCCCACCCCGGTCACTGAACGCTCCGCCGGCGTGCGCCTCGGCTACCGGCTCGCGCTCTATGCGGCGATGCTCGTGTGGATGCTGCCGCTCCTCGCCATCATGATGACGGCGATCCGCTCGCAGTCGGATCTTCTGGAAGGGAATTACTGGGGCGCGCCGTCGCGCTTCGCATTGGTCGATAATTACCGCGAAATGTTCGCGACCTCGCCCATGTGGGGGTTCTTCCTCAACAGCGTCACGGTTACCGGCACCACGGTTGTCCTGGTGCTGATCCTCGCCACCATGGCAGCGGTCGCGCTAGCGAAATACCGCATCCCCGGCAGCACCTTGCTGTTCGCGATGTTCATCGGCGGCAATTTCATTCCCTACCAGATCCTGATGATCCCGGTGCGCAACATGGTGCTGGGGGTCGGGCTCTATGACACCGTCTGGGGGCTGGTGCTGTTCCACACCGCGTTCCAGACGGGGTTCGCCACCCTGTTCCTGCGCAACTTCATCATCTCGCTGCCCAACGAGTTGTTCGAGGCGGCGCGCATCGAGGGGGCCACCGAGATGCAGATCCTGCGCCGCATCGTGCTGCCGCTGCTGCGTCCGGCGCTCGCGGGACTGGCCGTGCTGATCTTCACCTTTGTCTGGAACGACTATTTCTGGGCGCTGGTGCTGGTGCAGAGCGATTCTGCCAAGCCGCTGACGCTCGGCATCGCCGGCCTCAAGGGCGAATGGCTGACGGCCTGGAACCTCATTTCCTCCGCCGCGCTCTTCGCCGCCCTGCCGCCGGTGTGCCTGTTCTTCCTGATGCAGAAGCACTTCGTGGCGGGACTGACGGCCGGAGCGGTGAAAGCATAGGTCATTCACCCGGGAATGCAGCGATCTGGTGCCAGCGGCAGAGGTTCACTCGGGAGAGTATGAACCGCCATGGGGTGGAAGGCGGCTGCGAGATGGCGGCTATCTGTGCGGAGGAGGGCTTGCTAGCCAAGCCGGTGCTTCGTCATTGACCAACTGATGAATATCGAAGTTCAGACAACTGCGCGGTATTGTCCGAATCCAATCTGCGCCACCAAGGCACCCCAGCCGTTGCCATCAGGGCAGGTACATTCCGCCATTCACGTGGATCGTCTGGCCGGTGATGAAGTCGCCGGTCGGCAACGCCAGCACGCGCACGATCTCCGCAACGTTGCGTGGCGCCCCCTCATGCCCAACGGGCAAGTAGCCGCCGCCTGGGAAGGCGCCGCCGGCGCCCGAGGTTGAGGAGCGCACCCCGCCGATGCGACCGGGCACCACCAGATTGGCGGTGATGCCCTGCTCGCCGAATTCAACCGCCACCGCCTTGGTCAAGCCGACCAGTGCCGCTTTGGCGGTCGCGACATGGACGCGGTGCGACACGCCGGCATGGGCGGCGACACCGCCGATCGAGATGATGCGCCCGAAACCGTTCCGCACCATGTGGGGCACCCCTGCCTGCGTCAGGAGAAAGGCACCCTCGACGATCACCGCGTAGATCGCCCGGAACGTCGCGAGGTCGAGATCCGCGAGCGCGCGCTCGCCACGCACAGCCGCATTGTTGACCAGGATATCGAGCCGGCCGGTTTCGTCGACGATTTTCCCGACGAGATCGCGAACCTCGTCTTCCTTCGTGACGTCGGCGAGCAGCGGCGTGGCGGTGCCGCCCTCCGCGCGAATCTCTGCCGCCACGGCCTCGATCTCGGCGCGCGAAGACTTGGCGTGGACGATGACATGGGCGCCCTCTCGTGCCAGCAACAGCGCGCTTTCGCGGCCGATGCGGCGGGCGGAGCCGGTGACTAGGGCGACCTTGCCGGCGAGCGGCCGGTTGGTTTCGGTGCTCATGAGAGGTCCTTCGACAGATCAGAGGTGGAACTGAACGGTGCCATCGCGTCGCAGCTGCTCGACGAGATCGATCTCCCATTGCAGATAGTCGCGCATCGCTTCCTCGCGTTTCTCGCGACGCTCGAAAGCCTTGAGGAACACATCATCGGTCTCGGAAGCGAGGTTCTCTTGCGATGTTTCGACGGGACTGGCCGCCGTCCGCCACGCAGCTGTGCCGCCGGTGAGCACCTTCACCGGCTTGCCGGTGGCGGCGGCAAGCTCGGCCGCGGCGAGGCGCGCAATGATCCCATCCGACGAGGTCAGCACATAAAGCGGCGATTCCGGTAGCTTCGCTGCATCTTCGTGAAGCCGGCCGCGAATGGCGAACCACGCACCGGGTATATGCCCGGCGCGGTATTCACGGCTGGTGGCCACATCGACAACGACCGCCTCGCCGCGGTCGAGCAGACCCACGAGTCCGGATGGGCCGATGAATTCGGCCGTCGTTGTCGCAAGGCCGATGACCGTCTCAGGCGCGGCGCCGCTCTCCACCGCGACGGGAGCGTTCTCGTCCAGCACGAACACGTTCTCGAAGCCCATGCGCCGCAACCACGCGGCGGTGGTAGGGGCGCGTACGCCATCGCTGTCGCTGAGCACGATCCGCGCCTTGCGCACCGCGATGAAGGTGTCGGTCGCTTGAACAAGTTGGCCCCCGGGTGCCGAACGGAAGCCCGCGCGGTGACCGGCGCGATACTCGGCGGGATCGCGCACATCGAAGCGATAAAGCGTCGTGCTGTCCTCCTCGGCTTCGAAGCGGGCGAGGTCTGCGGCGTCGATGGTCGGCACCTCGAAACGATCCGCCAGCCTGCCAGCCGCCTCGCGCGCCCAGGCGTAAGCCGGAGTCGCGGGCAGTGGCGCCACCCGGGTGGCGCCACGCTGAACCTCGAGCCCGGCGAGATGCCAGCCCTGCGTGCCGTTTTTCAGCGACACGACCTTGTTCGGCAGGCCGGCATCGATCAGAATCTGCGCACCGATGATCGAGCGGGTACGCCCGCCGCAATTCACCACTACGAGTGCATCCTCATCCGGAACGCTTTCGCGGACGCGCAGAACCAGTTCCCCGCTTGGGCAGTCGATCGATCCGGGGATGGTGATCCAGTTGTACTCGTCGAACGGCCGGCTATCGAGCAGCACGATCTTCTCGCCAGCCTTGCGGCGCGCTTCGAACTCGTGCGCGTCGATATGCGGCGTGTCGTAGGTGACTTCGACCACCTCGCCAAATGCCTTGCTGGGCACATAGACGCCCCCGAACAGCTCGAAGCCCTCCGCGGCCCAGCTTGGCACGCCCCCGGCAAGGATCGAGATGTCCGAATAACCGCTGGCGGCGAGCACATGCGCGGCGCGTGCGGCCAACGTCTCATCCTCATCGACCAGCACGATGGGAGTCGCGCGGCGCGGCACCAGCGGCGGCACCAGCCTTTCGAGACGGCTCAGTGGTGTGTTGGAGGCGGCGAGCAGATGGCGCTGAGCGAAGATGCCTTCCTCGCGCACATCCAGAAGGGCGATCTCGGCGCGCGCGGTCAGGCGCGCATGAAGAGTAGCGGCATCGATGCGCGCAAAGGCGGTGGTCATGCGTCACGCTGGTATCTAAAGGCGGGAGGAAGCCGGCCCCGCTCGCGACGGGGCCGGCCGGCGGTCACTGGCGGTTGAAGACCGTGTCGAACTGCTCAAGGAATTTCTGCGAGGCTTCGCCGCCAATATCCTGGTCGGCGACGATGATCTTCAGATCGGACAGCTTCGGCAGCCCCGCCGGGATCTTGGCGTCGGGATGGGTGGGGATGTAGGAGCCGGCATTGGCCACCAATTCCTGCCCTTCGGCACTGGTCAGCACCTCGATAAGCAGCTTGGCGGCGTTCGGGTTCGGACCGCCCTTGAAGATGGCGAGGTAGTTCTCGTTGGTGACGACGCCGTCCTCAAGGATATAGGCCTCGATGCTCTGGCCCTTCTCCTTGGCGGTGATGACGTTCTGCGACGAGATCAGCGGCGACAGATCACGTTCGCCGGCGACCAGGAGCCGCACCGATTCCGCATTGCCGCGCGTGAACAGGAAATCCTGCTTGGCGAAACCCTTGATGGTGTCCCACGTGATGATGTTGTGGGCCAGCAGGGTCTGGAACCAGGTGAGCTGCGAGGCCGCCGACTTCGGGTCGGAGAAGACGATCTTGCCCTTCCACTTCGGGTCGAGGAAGTCGGCGATCTTCTTCGGCAGCACGGACGGATCGGGGAACGCCTTGGGGTTGTAAGCGGCCGAGAGCAAGGTCGCGGCGGTGGCGAGATAGTTGCCGTCGGCATCCTTGTAGTTGCCGCCGATCTTGTCGAAGTCGCGGACCTTGTAGGGCGTCAGGTAGCCGCGCTTCTTCCAGTCCTCGAGGATGAAGCGCTGGCTGATGAACACCACGTCGAGATTGGTGCGGCCCGCCGCCTTTTCGGCCTCGATGCTGGGAATGAGGTCCAGCGTCTGCTTCTGGACAATGTTCAGCTTCACGTCGGGAAACGTCTTGCGCCAGAACTCCAGCACCGCCGTGCTCGTCTCCTGCCGGTAGGAGGTGTAGAACACCACCTGGCCTTCCTTTTTCGCGGCCTCATACAGCGGCGCGAAGCGCTCCGGCAGAGAGTCGGCGCGCGCGGGCGTCAGCGGAGCGGCGATGGCCGCCGCGAGAGCAAGTCCTGCAGCACCTTTCAGCAGGCTGCGCTTGTCGATCAGCATTTTGATTTCTCCAAAGTCTATAGGTTCACGCCGCCGCCGGAGAGGCATGGGGCGTCGCGCTGGGTTTGTGATGCTTGTGACGGCGCGCCGGGCGCGCGAGGCCGAGATGCTCGCGCAGCGTGCGGCCCTCATATTCGGTGCGGAACAGGCCGCGCCGGCGCAGTTCCGGCACGACCAGTTCGATGAAATCGTCGAGCCCGCCGGGCAGATAGGGCGGCATCACGTTGAAGCCGTCCGCCCCTTCGTTGAGGAAGCGCTCCTCCATCGCATCGGCCACCTGCTCGGGCGTGCCGACCACCTGCCAGTGGCCACGCGCGCCGGCGACTCTCAGGCCAAGCTGAAGGATGGACAGGCCCTCGCGTTCGGCGAGTTCCACCAGAAGCGCCTGCCGGCTCTGCGCGGCATTGGTGAGAGGAATGTTCTTCGGCAGCGGGCCGTCGAGCGGCAGGTGGCGCAGCGGCACGCCGAGCCGGTGCTCGAGGATGGACAGCGCCACATCCGGGTGGATGAGGTTCTGCAACTGCTCGAACTTCGCCTTCGCCTCAGCCTCCGTGCGGCCGACCACCGGAAAGATTCCGGGCATGATCTTCACATCGTCCGGCGAACGGCCATGGGTCCGGGTCCGCGCCTTCACGTCGCCGTAGAAGGCCTGTGCGTCCTTCAGCGTCTGCTGTGCGGTGAAAACGACTTCGGCGGAGGCGGCGGCAAGTTCCTTGCCCGCCTCGGACGAGCCGGCCTGCACCAGAACCGGGTAGCCCTGCGGCGCGCGTGGAATGTTGAGCGGGCCGCGCACCTTGAAGAACTCGCCCTGGTGATCGAGCGTGTACACCTTCTCAGGGTCGAAGAAGACGCCGCTCTCCTTGTCGCGCAGGAAGGCGTCGTCTTCCCAGCTGTCCCAGAGCCCCTGGGCGACGGCGAGGAACTCCGCCGCGCGGCGGTAACGCTCGTCGTGGTCGAGCAGGCGGTCGCGGCCGAAATTCAGCGCTTCCGCCTCATTGGCGGAGGTAACGAGATTCCACGCCGCGCGCCCGCCGCTGATATGGTCGATGGAGGCGAATTTGCGCGCGAGAATATACGGCTCGTTATAGGTGGTGGAGGCGGTGGCGACGAGGCCGATGCGCTCCGTGACGGCGGCGAGGCCGGCAAGCAGGGTGAGCGGCTCGAACTGGGCAACATAATGGGTCGAGAAGCGCGCCAGCGCCCCCCAGTCCTCGCCGCGCGCACCGGCGCTGTCGGCAAGGAACAACATGTCGAACTTCGCCGCCTCCGCCGCACGGGCGATCTGGGTGTAATGGCGGAAGTTCACGCCGGCATCGGCCTGTGCGTCCGGGTGGCGCCAGGCGGCAGCATGATGGCCGGTGGGGTAGAGGAAGGCGCCGAGCGCCATCTGCTTGGTCATTGTCCTGTCCTTTGCGGCTGTCAGGCGGCCGTCTGTTGCGCGGAAATGGTCCACGGGCTCTGCTGCGCGGCGTCGCGGCCGGCGATCTGCCCGGTGACGAAGCATTCGGCGAGGTTGCCGGCTCCGAGATAGAGAAAGCCCCAGATCGAACCGAGCTCGCCGGCCTCGTAGAGGCGCGGAATCGGCGCGCCATGCGCGTTCACCACGCGCTGACGGGCGTCATGGGCGGGGCCGCCCTGGGTGTTGCTGACGACGGGCCATAATTCGCCGACATAGAAGGGCGGGTTGGTCACCGGAAAGAGCGAGCCGGAGGGGCGGGCATGATCGCGATCCTCACCGCCCGCGACGGACGCATTCCATCGGGCGAGGCTGTCGGTGAGCGTGGCGACATCCGCTCCGATGAGGGCCGCCAGCTCCTCGACGCTGTCGGCCCGCTTCAGCAGGCCGTTGCCGACTTCTTTGAGATTGTCGTCGCTCCACTCATAGGGTTCGACCGTTCGATCATTCAGCACGGTCTGGCCGAGCGGATAGAGCTTGCGCCCCGCCTCATCCACGACGAGAAACGCCGGGATGCGCGGGAAGCGCTGGGTCTGCGCATCATACTGGTCGAGCGGGCGGTGGCCGGTGTCCTGGAGATAGGGCTGGTACTCGTTCATGAAGCGCCGGCCTTGCCGGTCGAGCACGATCCAGGACATGCGCACGTCCGGCTCCTTCAAGCCAGGCGTCCAGTCCGGCACCTTCTTGACGCGCAGGCCGTAGGGATAGGCCGGGTCGGGGTGGCGGAAGCCGTAGGACCCGTGGAAGTGCCACATGTGCCAGAGGTCGGCCCCGGCGGCCTGCGCCATGCGGATGCCGTCGCCGGTATTGCCGCTCGTAGCGACGGGGAGTACCGGGCGGATCTGCCAATATTTGCGCTGAAGCTCCGGCGAGGCCTCGAAGCCACCGGAGGCGAGGATAACGCCGCGCCGGGCGGCAATGCGTTTGCGCGTGCCCTCCTGGACGATTTCAGCGCCCAGCACCTCGCCATCCCGGCCAAGGATCAGCTTCTCCGCCGCCGTGTTCAGCCGCAGCTCGATGCCGCGGGTGTGGACATTGTCGTGCACCAGCTTGAATACGTTCGGTCCGCGCAGCCGGCCTCGCACCTGCGGGTATTCGGCGCGCGGGTCGAAGCCGGGGATGGAGAGCACCTCGACGGTGCCGAAGGCGTCAAAGCCGGGGAACGGGTAGTTGGCCGGGCGCCGGTGCACCGCGATCTCCGCGCCGTTCGCCTTGGCGAGGTCGCGGAAATAGTCTTCCAGACCCGCCATGCCCTGCGCCACCGCGTCCAGCACCTCATCCGGCACGTCCGGTCCGACCGTCTCGCGCAGATAGGCGCGCGCCCCTGCCGGCTCGACGATCGTGCGAATGCCGCCGCCGGCGCAGATGGAGATGCCGCCGGGATCGGGCTGCTTTTCGATCAGCAGCACGCGCGCGCCCGCATCATGAGCGGCAATGGCCGACGCCCCACCGGCGAAGCCGAAACCGACGACGAGAACGTCCCAGACCTCGTCAAAGCGGTCGGGAGAGGAAGTGTTCAGGCTCATGATGTCGCTCAGCTAGCTGATGGAGGCCGTCTTCCTGGCTGTGAAGAGACGGATGACGGCGAGCATCGACAGGCTGACGCCGACGATGATCACCGCCAGCGCGGCCGCAAGTTCGACCGCACCGTCCTCGATGAATTGGAGCACCACGGTCGGCATCACCTGCGTGTCCGATTGGGCCAGGATCGCTGACATGGAGAGCTCGCGCAGGCTCAGCGAGAAGACGAGCACCCAGGCAATGCCGACCGAGCCGCGCACCAGCGGGAAGGTCACGTCCTTGATCGAGCGCAGCCAACCGGCGCCTGAGATGCGCGCGGCCTCCTCAAGATCGATGGAGAGTTGCTGAATGCCGTTGCGCACCAGCACGAAGGCAATCGGCAGCAGCTTGCCGGCATAGGCGACGAGGATCAGCGTCAGCGTGCCATAGAACAGATTGACATAGCCCATCAGGATTCCCACCGCATAGGCGATGGAGGGGAACCCATAGGCGATCATCACGAGGAAGCTGATCAACTCCCGGCCGAAAAAGCGGAAGCGCTCCACCACCCAGCCAAGCACGAGGCCAAGCGTCGCGCACACGGTCGCCGCGGCAAGGGCCAGCAGCATGGAGTGCAGGATCGAGGCGCGAGCGGCGAAATTCTCGTCAAAGATCAGCGCATAGTGCTTGCCGACAAGGTTCTCCAGGCTGATCGGGGCGCCGAAAGAGGAGAGCACAGACAGGAGCAGCAGCGCGCCGACCGGGAGGATTGCCGTGACGAGCGCCACGACGAGACAGAACCCGCCGGCCACCCAGCGCCAATGGCCGAGCTTGACGATCTGCTCCGGCGTCGCCTTGCCTGTGAGAGTGCGGAAATTCTCCGCCCGTACCGCGTATTTCTGGATCAGCAGGCTTATGGCGGTGACGATTAGGATCGGCATCGCCACCGCCGCGGCGTAATTGAACTGCGGCGGGAATTTCAGCAGGTCGTAGATCTTGGTGGTGATGACCGAGAAGTTGGCCATGGTGCCGATGGCGGCCGGCGCGCCGAAAGAGGAGAGGGCGTCCAGCATCACCAGGATGACGGCGGACAGTATGGCCGGACGTACCATGGGCAAGGTGATGGTGAGCATGGTGCGCCAGCGGTTCGCCCCGAGGATGCGGGCGGCCTGCTCATGGCTGGCGTCGATGTTGTTCAGAGCGGCGTTCACCGCAAAGAACACCAGCGGGTAGACGCCGACGATCTCGATAAAGACGAGGCCGCCAAAGCTCATAATGTTGAGCGGGGCTTCGCTGAAGCCGAGATAGCCCGTGGCGATCTTGTTGAGGTAGCCGGAGTTCGGCGCGGCAAGGAAGATCCAGGAGATCACCGAGATGAAGGTCGGGATCACGAAAGAGATGCCGGCCGCGAGCGTTATCAGCGATTTGCCGGGCGCGTCTGTGCGGGCCACCAGCCAGGCGAGGGGGATGCCGAGCGCGCAGGCGCCCATGGTCACGAACAACACGAGCCAGCCGGAGTTCACCGTGGCCTGCCACATGCCGCGGCGGGCGAAGGCTTTCTCGAATGTGTCGAAGGTCACATGGCCCTGCGCATCGATAAGGCTGTAGCCGGTGAGCAGCGCCAGCGGGTAGGCGATGAGCGCCAACAGGATCGCGATGGACAGGCCGATGACCAGAAAGCGCACGGGCTGGAGCGCGGAGAACCGACGGAACAGGCGACTGCCGGCGGAGGTGCCCTGCGCGAGAGGCCGGTCAGTCAGGGCAGTACCGTGGAAGCTGATCTCGCTCATGCCACCACCCACGCACTGCCCGGGCGCGCCCAGATGTTGGCCCGCCCGTCGGGAAAGCTGCCACGCCGCCGCGACTGGACGCGCAGCAGCGTCTCGCCTGCCGCCAGCTTCAGCTCGTAATGCCCGCCGAGGAAGGTTTCGCTGAGGAATTCTGCGGCGATGGCCTGTTGGGCATCGGGATTTTCAGGGGCTTCCAGCTTGATGTCCTGCGGGCGCAGCAGCACGGTCGCCCGGCTGCCGGCCGCTTGGGTCGCCAGCCAGGATTTTGGCGCGCGGCTCCACAGGCGGCCACCGGCATCGAGCGCCACAAGCGCGCGCTCACCCGTCCGATCCACCGCAACAATCTCGCCATCGAGCAGATTGGCGATGCCGATGAAGCTGCCGACGAAACGCGTCGCGGGGGTGCGGTAAACCTCTTCGGGCGTTCCCACCTGCTCGATCCGCCCCTTGTTCATCACCACGATACGGTCGGCGAGAACCAGCGCCTCGTCCTGATCATGGGTGACGTAGAGCGTGGTGATGCCCAGCTTCGTCTGCAGCGCGCGCAGCTCGAACCTCATCTCCTCGCGCAGCGACGCGTCGAGATTCGACAGCGGCTCGTCGAGCAGCAGGAGCGAAGGCTTGGTGGCCAGCGCACGGGCCAGTGCGACGCGCTGCTGCTGGCCGCCGGAGAGTTCGGCCGGGAAGCGACTGGCGAGCGGGCCGAGCTGCACCAGATCGAGCACGGTCGCGACCTCGGCCTTGATCTCCGTCCGGCGCCGGCCGGCAACTTCCAGTCCGTAGGCGACGTTGTCGGCCACGGTCTTATGCGGCCAGATCGCATAGGTCTGGAACACCATACCCAGGTGGCGCTTCTCCGGCGGCAGGGCGAAGGAGCCAGTGGAGGCGAGCACGCCGTCGAGATGGATCTCACCGGCATCCGGCTGGATGAACCCAGCGACCATGCGCAGCGTCGTGGTCTTGCCGCAGCCGCTCGGCCCGAGCAGAACCACGCTCTCGCCAGAGGTGACCGTGAGGTCGATGCCGTTGACCGCAGCGGTGTCGCCGAGCTTCTTGCGCAGACCGCGCAGTTCCAAGCGCGGACGGCTTTCCGGCGCGGTTTCCGTCCAGTCGACGGCATGAGCGGGAGCGGGCACGGCAATCTCCGAAAGTTCAGGCACGCAGGCGATGACAGGAAAACGGTCAGGCCGAGCGGGCATAGCGGCTCGGCGGACGGTCGAGGCCGTAATGGGCGCGCAGGGTGCGGCCGACATAGTCGGTGCGGAAAAGTCCGCGCTGGCGAAGGATCGGCACCACCTCATCGACAAAGGCCTCAAGCCCGTGTGGCGTGACCGCCGGCATGATGTTGAAGCCATCGGCGGCGCGGTTTTCGACCCAGCTTTCGATATGGTCGGCAAGCGCGGTCGGCGTCCCGGCCAGCACTTTGTGGCCACGCCCACCCGCGAGCCGGCGCAGCAGCTGGCGAAGCGTCGGGCGCTCGCGCTCGACGAGGGCAAGGATCACTTGTGAGCGGCTCTGGGCGCCCTGCACGGTCTCCGGCCGGGGGAAGGCCTCCAGTGGGATCGGCTCGTCGAGCGGGAAGCCGCTGAAGTCGAAGCCGTCGAAACGCTGCGACAGGTGCTTCAGGCCGACCACCGGCAGAGTGAGATCGTTCAGCTCCTCCTCCAGTGCATCAGCCTCGGCCTGCGTCGAGCCAAGAATTGGGGACAGGCCCGGCAGTATCTTGATCGCGGCAGGATCGCGGCCAAAGGCCAGCGCGCGGCGCTTCACATCGGCATAGAAGCCCTGCGCGTCGGCCAATTCCTGCTGCGCGGTGAAGATCGCCTCGGCGTAACGCGCGGCGAAGGAACGCCCGTCATCGGACGAGCCCGCCTGCACCAGTACCGGATGGCCCTGCGGCGGGCGCGGCAGATCCAGCGGCCCGCGCACACGAAATTCCTCGCCGACATGATCGATGGCGTGAATGCGGTCGGTGTCGGCATAAATGCCGCTCGTGCGGTCATGGATGCGGGCGTCGTCTTCCCAGCTGTCCCAGAGCTTGCGCACCACATCGACGAACTCGGTCGCGCGCTTGTAGCGGTCGCTATGCGAGTTGCGCTGGGCGAGGCCGAAATTGGCGGCCGCCTCGGCCGACCACGAAGTGACGATGTTCCAACCTGCCCGTCCACCGCTGATGTGGTCCAGCGAGGCGAACTGCCGGGCGAGATTGTAGGGCTCGGTATAGGTGGTCGACGCGGTGCCGATCAGGCCGATGCGCTCGGTCGAGCCGGCAATGGCGGAAAGCAGCGTCAGCGGCTCCAGCTTGCCCTGCGCCACGTGACGCACGCTCCGGCCGATGGCGAGCTGATCGGCGAGGAAGATCGAATCGAACGTGCCGCGCTCCGCGATGCGGGCGATCTCGCGGTAGTAACCGATATCGGTGAGGCGCTCGGGCTGCGCCTTCGGGTAAAGCCAAGAGGCTTCATGATGCCCGGTGGTGGGAACAAAGACGTTGAGATGGAGGCGGGTATCGGCGGTCATGTCGCTATCCCACGCCGGCTCAATCGAGCTTGATGTTGGCGGATTTGATGACCCGGCCATAATCCGCAAAATCCTTGCGCACGGCGGCGTCACCCTCTTCCGCGCTGGACGCGACGACGACGAACCCCTGTCCTTCCAGGAAGCTCTTCACCCCGGGAGCGGTGAGCGCCTTCACGAAGTCGCGGTTGATCTTGTCGACCAGGGGACGCGGGGTCTTGGCGGTGACGAAGAAGCCCTGCCAGGTCGCGATATCGAAATCCTTGATGCCCTGTTCCTGGAAGGTGGGCACATCCGGCAGCGCTGGGGAGCGCTCGGCCGTCGACACGCCGATGGCGACCAGACGGCCGGCACGCACATGCTCGGTCACGGCGGCAAGCGTGATGATCACCGCGTCGATATGGCCGCCGAGCAGGTCCGTCACCGCCGGGGCGCCGCCCTTGTAGGGGATGAAGGTGTATTTCGTGCCCGTGCGCTGGCCGAGCAGTTCGTGGCCGATATGGTGCGCGCCGCCATTGGACGGCGTCCCGACGGTCAGCGTCCCGTCCTTCTGCTTCGCCAAGGCGAGATATTCCAGAAGGTTCTTCACGCCCAGCGAGGGCCGCACCACGAGGATCTGGGGATTTGCGACGGCCTTGGTCACCGTCGACAGGTCCTTGATCAGGTCGGTCTTGAGTTCCGGCCCGTAAAAGATGGCGTTGAGCGGCACCTTGTCGCCGCCGACCGCGATGGTCAGCCCGTCGGGCTTGGAATTGGCGACCTGCTCCAGCCCGATATTGCCATTCGAGCCGGGGACATTCTCGACCACCGGATCCCGGCCCCAGATCTTGCCAAGCTCGCGCCCGACGGTTCGCGCCAAGGCATCCGCGCTCGCACCGGCAGAGGAGGTCACGATGATCCGCACCGGTTGCTCGGGATATTTCGAAAGGTCGACCTCCTGCGCGGCAGCGGGAAGCGTGGCGAGCGAAATGGCGAGGGCGGCACCCGCGAGGATGGTGCAAAGAGAGCGGTTCATAACGAGGTCATCTCCGGTGTCTCGCCATGCTAGTTTGACACAGCCAATTGTCTATAGCAAAAATAGATTATTGACTGGAGATCATCGACCATGCTGTTCCGCGACCTTTCCGTAGCGGTACTTGCTGCGGCTTTCGCCTTGATATTGCTAGTGTTTGGCAGCCATCTTTCGGTCGGCACCGCGCTACGTATGGGGCCGGGATTCGTGCCGCGCGCTGTCGCGGTAGGATTGCTTTTGGTCGCTGCAGCGATTGCCGCGCGGGCTTGTGTCACCGCGCGTCAAAGGCGCGAAGCTGTGAGCGATGAACCCCCGCTGCACTGGCGCGGCACGGCGTCCATCGGCCTTGGCGTTCTCGCCTTTGCCGTGCTGATTCAGCCGATCGGGCTGATCGCCAGCGCCATCGTCACCGTGTTCGTAAGTTCGCTGGCGCAGGATGGTGACCACATCGGCGAGCGAGCCCTGCTCGCCGGCGGGCTTTCTGCGGTAGCGGGCGGAGTGTTCTCGCTCGGTCTTGGCCTGCCGCTGCCCATGCTGCCTGCCTTCTTGTGATGGAACTGCTCGGTCACCTCGCGCTCGGTTTCGATGTTGCGCTCACCTGGCAGAACCTGCTGTTCTGCCTCATCGGCGTTCTGCTCGGCACGCTGGTTGGCGTGCTGCCCGGAATCGGGCCGGCGACCACCATCGCCATATTGCTGCCGATCACTTTCGAACTGCCGGCCGTCGGCGCGCTCATCATGCTCGCCGGCATCTATTATGGCGCGCAATATGGCGGCTCCACCACCGCCATACTCGTCAACATGCCCGGCGAGTCATCGGGCATCATCACCGCCCTCGACGGGCACCAGATGGCGAAGCAAGGTCGCGCCGGCGTGGCGCTGGCGATTGCGGCCATCGGCTCGCTCTTCGCCGGCACCGTCTCGACTTTCTTCATCGCAGGATCGGCCGGCACGCTGTCGGAACTCGGACTGATGTTCGGCCCGGCGGAGAATGTGTCGCTGATGGTGCTCGCCATCACCGCCGTGATGGTGATGGGCCGGGGCTCGGTGCTCAATGCGCTGGTGATGGTGCTGATCGGCCTCGCGCTCGGTCTCATTGGCACCGATGTCGAGACCAGCAAGGCGCGCTTCACCTTCGGCATCCAGGAGCTGCGTGACGGCATCGATTTCATCCCGCTCGCCATGGGTCTGTTCGGCATCGCCGAGATTCTGCGCACGCTGGAATCACCGGGCGACGGCGAGGTGCTGCGCACGCGGATCACGGGGCTCTGGCCTAGATGGACGGACCTCAAGGCGTCGGCCCTGCCGATCCTGCGCGGCACGGGCGTAGGCACCGTGCTCGGCATATTGCCCGGCAGCGGCACACTGCTCGCCTCCTTTACCTCCTATATGCTGGAGAAGCGCATCTCGCGCACGCCCGAGCGCTTCGGCACAGGCGCGATCGAGGGGTTGGCGGCGCCGGAAAGCGCGAACAACGCCGCGGCGCAGACCTCCTTCGTTCCGATGCTGACGCTCGGCATGCCGTCTGGCGCGGTCACGGCACTGATGATCGGCGCGATGACCATCCATGGCATTTCGCCCGGCCCGCAAGTGGTCACGCAGCGGCCCGATCTGTTCTGGGGCGTGGTGTGCTCGATGTGGATCGGCAACGCCATGCTGCTGATCATTAATCTGCCGTTGATCGCCATCTGGGTCTCAATCCTGCGGATTCCCTATCGCCATCTCGTCCCGGCGATCATCCTGTTCTGCTGCATTGGCGCCTACGCAGTGAACAATTCGGCCTTTGACGTGCTGGTGCTCGTGGTGGCCGGGCTGTTCGGCTACGCCATCTCGCGGCTCGGATGCGAGCCCACGCCGCTGCTACTCGCCTTCATCATCGGACCGATGCTGGAGGAGAATTTCCGTCGCGCCATGCTGGTGGCGCACGGCGATATCTCGACCTTCGTCGAAAAGCCGATCAGCCTTACCCTGCTGCTGGCTGCGGGAGCCCTTCTGCTGCTCGCCCTTGTGCCGATGGTGCAACGCCGCCGCGCTGAGGTGTTCGTCGAGTAGCAAGCGGCCGATTGGTAACGAAGCTTTTCGACCGCCTGCGAGACCTCTAACGGAGATGACCTGCTAACCGCCCGCCTCATCGACCGTGATGAAGGCACATCCGGTCGGCACGTCGGACATTGCAACATAGTGGTGACACTGAACTGTCCGCTGCATCCCGAGACCGAGCATATGGTGAATGAGGAGACGCTGAAGCTGTTCAAGCGCGGCGCCTATATCGTCAACACCGCGCGCGGCAAGCTGTGCGACCGCGACGCCATTGCCCGGGCGCTGGAGAACGGCACGCTCGCGGGCTATGCCGGCGATGTCTGGTTCCCGCAGCCGGCGCCGGCCGATCACCCCTGGCGCACCATGGCGTGGAACGGCATGACGCCGCACATGTCCGGCACCTCGCTCACCGCCCAGACCCGCTACGCCGCCGGCACGCGGGAAATCCTCGAATGCTTCTTCGAGGGCCGGGCGATCCGGGACGAATACCTCATCGTCCAGGGCGGCAACCTCGCGGGTGTCGGTGCGCATTCCTATTCCAAGGGCAACGCGACCGGCGGCTCGGAAGAAGCGGCGAAGTTCAAGAAGGCGGTGTAGGTCGCCCAACAATAAGCCGACTATCGGTCGTCCGCCGCGAACGGACGGCCACTCTCCCAAAGACTCGACTGGGCGTGCCGTGTGAACCACGGCGCGCCCTTTTTGTTGTGTCGCCCGCCGCCACTCGCGGGCGCGAGAGCCAGAGGAAACGGTCGCCGGTGCGGAGCTGTCACCTCTGCAGATGGTGGCCGGTGGGGCGCGGAGCGTGTGGTGACGGGACGGCCAAGTGTTGAGGCGCGGCGGTGAGAGCCCCACCCCGCGACAGCGGGAAGGCCGGTCGCAGCCGATCTGTATCGTGTGGATGCCCCCTGAGGGGGCGCGGCGACGAGGCGCGGAAGTGGCGCATGCATGGAAGCGCCTCGGTTCAGCGTGGTGGTGAACCGGACGGGGGTCGACTGAGAATTCCTGGCTTGTGATGCCCGTGGCGGACCGGCCGGTCGCGCAGCCGCCGGCTTTCGCAGGTTGTGCTGCCGAGCGGATGTCGCTTTGCGATCGGCACACTTCGTCGCCCGTCGGCGCGCCGGCTCTGGTCGGGACGCGTGGCTGCGGTAGTTCAGCCGCGTCCCCATAGCAAAACCCCGCCTGTGATGTCTCACGGGCGGGGTTTTGATTGGGGTGTGAAGAAGCTGTTTTGCTGTGCTTAGCAGGCCTGGCAGCGACCTACTCTCCCAGGTCTTGAGACATAGTACCATCGGCGCTGAGGAGTTTAACGGCCGAGTTCGGGATGGGATCGGGTTGGGGCTCCTCGCAATGGCCACCAGGCCGGCGAAGCACAGCATTTTGCGAAGCAAGGACCCGTTAGGGTCGGCGCGTTTGCGCCTGGTCTTTGGATGTCTTTGATCCTTGATGGGATGGCCATCGAGGATGAGAACGATCAAGCCAATCGAACGATTAGTACCGGTAAGCTCAATATGTTGCCATACTTACACACCCGGCCTATCAACGTGGTCGTCTTCCACGGTTCTCAAGGGAATACTCGTTTTGAGGTGGGTTTCCCGCTTAGATGCTTTCAGCGGTTATCCCGTCCGTACATAGCTACGCTGCACTGCGGCTGGCGCCACAACAGCTCCACCAGAGGTACGTTCATCCCGGTCCTCTCGTACTAGGGACAAATCCTCTCAATATTCCTACACCCACGGCAGATAGGGACCGAACTGTCTCACGACGTTCTGAACCCAGCTCACGTACCACTTTAATCGGCGAACAGCCGAACCCTTGGGACCTGCTCCAGCCCCAGGATGTGATGAGCCGACATCGAGGTGCCAAACGATGCCGTCGATATGGACTCTTGGGCATCATCAGCCTGTTATCCCCGGCGTACCTTTTATTCGTTGAGCGATGGCCCGTCCACGTGGGACCACCGGATCACTATGGCCGACTTTCGTCTCTGCTCGACTTGTCAGTCTCGCAGTCAGGCGGGCTTATGCCATTGCACTCGACGACCGATTTCCGACCGGTCTGAGCCCACCATCGCGCGCCTCCGTTACTCTTTGGGAGGCGACCGCCCCAGTCAAACTGCCCACCATGCAATGTCCCGGATCCGGATGACGGACCGCGGTTAGACATCCATATCTATAAGGGTGGTATTTCAAGGATGGCTCCACGAGAGCTGGCGCCCTCGCTTCAAAGCCTACCACCTATCCTACACATACCGACACGAATGCCAGTGCAAAGTTGCAGTAAAGGTGCACGGGGTCTTTCCGTCTGACCGCAGGAACCCCGCATCTTCACGGGGAATTCAATTTCACTGAGTCTATGCTGGAGACAGCGGGGAAGTCATTACGCCATTCGTGCAGGTCGGAACTTACCCGACAAGGAATTTCGCTACCTTAGGACCGTTATAGTTACGGCCGCCGTTTACCGGGGCTTCGATTCAAAGCTTGCACCTCTCCTCTTAACCTTCCGGCACCGGGCAGGCGTCAGACCCTATACGTCATCTTGCGATTTCGCAGAGCCCTGTGTTTTTGCTAAACAGTTGCCACCCCCTGGTCTGTGCCCCTCCACACTGGTTGCCCAGAATGGAGGCCTCCTTATCCCGAAGTTACGGAGGTAAATTGCCGAGTTCCTTCAGCATAGTTCTCTCAAGCGCCTTGGTATACTCTACCAGTCCACCTGTGTCGGTTTCGGGTACGGTCTATGTTGTGGGAGCTATTTCCTGGAACCCCTTCGAAGCCAGAACAGAACCAATTCGTCTGACAACACACGGGATTCGTCACTACCCACAGGCTCAGGAATATTCACCTGATTCCCATCGACTACGCCTTTCGGCCTCGCCTTAGGGGCCGGCTAACCCTGCGCAGATTAGCTTTACGCAGGAACCCTTGGACTTTCGGCGACAGTGTCTCTCACACTGTTTGTCGTTACTCATGTCAGCATTCGCACTTCCGATACCTCCAGAGGCCCTCACGGGTCCTCCTTCGCAGGCTTACGGAACGCTCCGCTACCGCTCATCCGAAGATGAACCCTAAGCTTCGGCGCGTGGTTTGAGCCCCGTTACATTTTCGGCGCAAGAATCCTAGACCAGTGAGCTGTTACGCTTTCTTTAAAGGATGGCTGCTTCTAAGCCAACCTCCTGGTTGTTTTCGGACTCTCACATCCTTTCACACTTAACCACGACTTGGGGGCCTTAGCTGTAGGTCAGGGTTGTTTCCCTCTCGACGACGGACGTTAGCACCCGCCGTCTGTCTCCCGCGCAGTACTTCCAGGTATTCGGAGTTTGGTTAGGTTTGGTAAGATGGTAAATCCCCCTAGCCCATCCAGTGCTCTACCCCCTGGAGTATTCACGCGAGGCACTACCTAAATAGTTTTCGCGGAGAACCAGCTATTTCCGAGTTTGATTGGCCTTTCACCCCTAGCCACAAGTCATCCGAGACCTTTTCAACGGGCACCGGTTCGGTCCTCCAGTGCGTGTTACCGCACCTTCAACCTGCTCATGGCTAGATCACTCGGCTTCGGGTCTAATCCGACGAACTGAACGCCCTGTTCAGACTCGCTTTCGCTGCGCCTACACCTATCGGTTTAAGCTTGCTCGCCAGACTAAGTCGCTGACCCATTATACAAAAGGTACGCAGTCACCCAGGACGAACCTTGGGCTCCTACTGTTTGTAGGCATCCGGTTTCAGGAACTCTTTCACTCCCCTTGTCGGGGTGCTTTTCACCTTTCCCTCACGGTACTTGTTCGCTATCGGTCGCTGAGGAGTACTTAGGCTTGGAGGGTGGTCCCCCCATGTTCAGACAGGATTTCTCGTGTCCCGCCTTACTCGAGGATGAATGCTTGCATTACGTGTACGGGGCTATCACCCACTAAG
>NZ_CBDDIO010000002.1:0-1420000 GCF_965229075.1 Ancylobacter sp. | reverse complement strand
CGTGTCGTCGATGCCAAACCGCACAACCTTGCTCGCCTTTGTGGAGAAGACATCGATGGTATCCACGATCTTCGTCACGTCGCGCCGAAGCAGGGGCACGCCGCGCGTCATGAAGCAGTAGCTCAGCAGGAAGGCGAAGGGCTTGGCCGCTGCATCGATCGCACACATGACCTCCAGTAGAGGATCCGGGCAGAACGTTCGCGTGATCGACAGGATTCGCCCATCGCTGTTCGCATCCTCCCCCAGGGCCTCGGCGAAGTTCCGGACATCGACGCCGGACAATGACCCAAGAACCTCCGCGAGATCCTGTCGCGCCAGCTGAGCCCGCAGTTCACCCTCGCGCGCAACGACCACGACATTGTCGAACTCCGCCGCGAGCGCGACAGCACGCTCCGGTGCGAGTTCCTCCCCCGGCAACGGACAAACGATCAGCAGCAGATCAAGGCCGCGCGAACGCAGCCAGCGTGTGAGCTGCAGGATGCGGTACTCATTGCCGGCCCGGGGTGGGCAAGGCGACACATGCGACACGCACACCATGAGCGGCGCCTTCCGAGCGACCGTCTGGGCAACACCACGCTCCGTCAGACCCTGCAATCGGATGGTGAACTCGGGCCTGCTGTCATCCGTCCTTGTTGCCGCAACCGGGCGGCGCTTCGGCAGGCCCGTGCGCATTTTCTGGCGCAGCTTCCTCAGGCCGGTTCGGAAGGAGGCTTCCGCTCGGATAATGGGCCTCACAATCTTGAAGATGTTCGACCGCTCGGTCGCTGACACGACCTGCCGGAGATCAGCCAGTTCGCGACGCTGCGCCTCGCATTCAGTAGCGAGACGATGTTGAGCCTCGACAACACGATGATGAGCGTGCTCAAGCGCCGCATACTCGAAGGCACTTGCCACGCGGCCTCCACATCGGGCGGCAAGGCCCGCGCGCAGGATTTCATCGATATATTGCGGCTTCTGCAGCAGCGCGTAGGCGAGATCATCGAGACTGTTGAGTTCGAATATCTGCCAGCTCGGGTCGGTCAGCCCCGCGATTTCCCCGCGCCGCTCGGGTGGCACGCCGACGATGGCCGCCTCCCGCGCCACGCCGAACATGTTTTCCCGTGCGCCAAGCCAATTGTCCGAATTGAAGGCATCCGCGACATGCATGAACAGCGCGTAGCCGAGGGAGGTGAGTTCGGCAAAGCTCCGCGCGCCATCGGCTAGCGAATTACATTCCGCATAGATGACTGGCTTCAATCGGGTAATGGTTTCGACCGCACCCCGCAGCACCGCATCCTCCGCGCCCTCGACATCCAGCTTGATGAGGTCACAGCGCTGAAGACCCAGACCGTCGATGGCGACGACCGGCACCTCGTCGGAGGTTCCTGCGTCGGCCTGCGTCGGACGAACACCCAAACCTGCGAAATTCGCCGCTTCGTCGGCCTTCATCACCTCGAGACGGGCCTGGCCCGGCGCCGCGCCCACCGCAGCGTGATGAAGATGGACGTGATGGAGACCATTGGCGCGGATGTTCGTCTCAAGCAGCGCGAATGAACGGGACTGCGGCTCGAAAGCATGGACCTGCCCGTCGTCACCCACGCGGCGGGCGAAGGCGAGCGCGTGGGTACCGACGAAGGCCCCGGCATCAATGACTGTCCCGCCCGACGGAATGACGTGGCGCAGGAAGCGCAGTTCATTCTCGGCCCACTCGCCATAGGCCCGCAAGGCGGCTCCGATGACGGTATCTTTGGCGAAGAACCGGACGATGCCGTAACGACCCCTAACCTCTTCCGTCAGGGGGGCGTGAGGAATGGACGGTGTCCTGGGCATATCGAACGGTCCCTTACGCGCCGGCCAGCATGGCTTCCCGGATCAGCCAACGCCGTCCGTCGAAGCCGGCCATGGCGGCATGAGTGGCGTCGAGCATCACACGCGCGCAATCCGCCCAACGTGGCTCCGGCGCCCCCTCCGACAGGATCGGCGTGTCGGTCGCGACCGGGGCGGCATGAAGCGCTTCGCCGACAGCCGCGACGAGATCATTCTCCACACGGAAGGTCACGATCCGCTCAGGATGGGACGAGAGCGCACCGATCTCGTCCCAGAGCGCGCTTTCCCGCACGATGATCGTCTTCCCATGAGCGAGCGCCTCTCCCACAGGTAGGCCGAATCCTTCGTAGTGCGACGGGAACACCACGACCGCCGCATCCGCGAACAGCCGCGCGATACGGGCGGGCGACAGGGCGCCACTTTCCATCGCGGTGACGTTCGCCGCCTGGGCGTCTTTCGCGCCTATGGAAATGAAAGACGTATAAGGAAAGGCCGTCGAAAGACTGGCCAGCGTCGCGGCGACATCCTTGTGGTCATAGTTGTTACCCATCACCAGCACGTAAGGTGCATCGGCGACGCTGCCCGCCTCCGGATCGCCAATGATCTCGGCCGGGTCCATGCTTAGGTGGGTCACCAGCAGGGGTACCCGCTCATCGGGATGGAAACGAAACACGTACCGATCGCGGCTATAGGCGGATATGAAGAAAAGCGTATCCGCTACCTGTCCGAGGACCGTCCAGGCACGGCCGAGCCCCGGCACCGCCGCGTAGATGATGTCCCATGCGATCGTATCGAGCATGTTGAACATGATCAGGCCCGCCACGTGATGAAGATCCCGGATCGTTGAGATCGCCCACGGCTGGTCCAGCAGGATCGCCGCCATGAACCCGCCTTGGGGGCCGCCATGCTGGAAATCGAAACGGGGGAACAAGACCTTCAGCCGATGAAACCGGGCGGCTTCCTCGGCAACAAGCACGCTGATCCGCACGCGCGGATCGGCAAGATCGTGAAACCCGCGCAACAAGCCGACAATGCCCACGGCTGTCCCGTTCATGACCGGGTGGAGGCCCTTGCAATCCAGGAGAACCCGCGGACGCCCATCATCGTCGAAGGCGTCGGTCAGGATTCTCTCCAGCCGATGTTCAGGCATGTCCCGCATCATCTCAGCGGAATGCTCGGCATCGCCCGGCACCACCCCTGCCAGCAGAACGCGGTAAGGCGTTGTGCCGCCGGGGCAGGGAACGATCGTGCGATTGCAGATGAGGCTGCGATAGCCGCGCCGCCTCAGGCCCCGCAACATCACGGCATAGGCCTCGCTGAGCGAGGTGGCCGCGAGCGGGGGCACCGCCGCCACCGCCTGCGGCGTCATCACTTGAAGATGGGACAGAAACTCGGGGGCTACATAATGCGCTGGCAACAAGGCGGTCGCGGCCGCCCTGAGCTTCCGGTTGGGATCTCCGGGAAGCCCGAAGACATGCCGGGCCTCGACATCACTGAAACGGGGCTGCACGGTTGCGACCATGGGATCACGGTCGGCTTCGGCTGAAAGCGCCTGCAGGGTCTGGTTACGCCAGGGCCACGCCCCGATAATGAGGGCCAGCGCCCGGCCCCGTTCAGCGGCGCCGGCAAGGGCAAAGCCGAGGCCTGCCAACGCATCGGTGAAGACCTGAGCGGGGCGCAGCGTATCGATGAGCGCCGCATCGCCTCCCGTGGGAAGTACGACGGTGACCTGTCGACCTTCGAAGAGCCCCTCTTCCAGCGCAACCCGCTGCACATAGGCCGGGACATCGACAGCAAGGTCCTGGGTGAGATCCAGGAAGATGTCGAAAGCCGATGGTTGCATCGTGTTCACGCGGCACTCGAATCACGCTGTGAGAGGGTAATCAAATACAGCGGAACCTTCGGCCCGAGCAATGTCAGGGGCGCCCGGGAGGGCGACGGCCGGGTCAACGAACATGATGCTCGAATGAAGTGGTTCGGCCCGATCACCGCAGACGCTGCGTGACCCCCACGCGCCATGGAGCGAGATCGCCAAGGCCCAAAACAACAAAAGCCCCGCTGGCGCGAGGCTTTCTGACGTAGGAAAATTTGGAGCGGGCGATGGGATTCGAACCCACGACCCCAACCTTGGCAAGGTTGTGCTCTACCCCTGAGCTACACCCGCCCGCTCCGTCGTCCGCGTCGGCTTTCGTTGCCGCCCCGAACGGGACGCCTCTATGCCCCAGCCTCGCGGAGATTGCAACGGGGTCGCGCAGGATTTCTCACAGCCTGTTGACGGCGCCGCTTTTCGCCGGACTTACCCGTGGCGGAAGGTCAGAAGACACGCTGGGTAAAGGCGTCGGCGAGAGGCAGGCCATCGCCCGCACGCTCCAGCCGATAGTGATGGATGCGTTCGCGGGCGCCCTGCTCGTCCTTCAGGCGGCGGACAGCCACGCGCTCGCCCGGATCGATATTGCCGTGAAAATAGACCTCGCGCCGGCGCGTTGTTGCCAAGGGCGCCGGCCGGCCGTCGAAATGCCACTCGGCGCGATCGACCAGAGCAACGAAGCTTGAGAAATAGAGAAAGCCGGCGCCGTTGAAATCCTGTGCGGGGCAGGGATCGAACGTGACGCACCCGCTCTCGACAAGGCCGGCGGAGGCGAATTGGGCCTCCGGTGCCGCTCCGCTGCTGCGGAAGGTCGCGGCGCGTGCGGCGAGCGATTCGCCGGCAAAGCCGGGTGCCATGAGTGGCGTCATGAGCTTGGGGAACGCCTCCAGCGCCACGCGCGCCACGGTATGATTGCCTCCTCCAGGCGCCCGGCGCACAAAGGTGGAGACCAGGTTCACCGTGCCGACCGGCTGGCCCTCACAGGTCAGTTCGTGCCGGCTGGCACATTGGGTGTGGGTCAGGCGGCATATCGTGGTGCGGATGGTCAATCGGTCGTTCTCGCCCAGCGCGGCGAAATCGGCCCGTTCCACCGACAGCGCCCGGAACGCAGCGTAGACCGGCGCACCATCCGTGGCGCGGAAATCGGGAACGGCCCGCCCCGCCAGCTGCGCCAGGCCCATCCAGTGCCGGTGGCCGAGTTCCTTCAGCAGCCAGACCTCGGAAAGGCCGGCAAGGCAGAGCTGCGGCATGCCGAGCAGCAGCGTCTCCTCCGCCAGGAAGACCTCTGCCGGGGCAGGCCCCTCCGACGGGAGCGCCATATTCATGCGGCGGTGTCCCGGTCGGCGAGGGCAGCTTCGGTGCCGGCGCGACGCTCGGCGATGTGGGCGACGATATGGGCCGCGTCGCGCCCGACGCTGCCGAAGCGTCCCGAACCCCATGTGTGGAGCCAAGGCAAGCCGATGAAATAGACACCCTCCTGCGCAGTCACCCCCCGCCGGTGCTGCGGGTGGCCGGCGCCATTGAACACCGGCGCGTCGAGCCAGCGGAAATCGGGTCGGAAGCCGATGCACCAGATGATGGCGCCGATGCCGGAGGCGGCGAGATCGAGCGCGGGCCGCTCCCGCTCCGGCTGCCATACCGGCGTGTAGACCGAGGGCGGTGGCGCGGTGAGGCCCTTCTCCGCAATGTGCTTGTCGATGGCGGCGTTGATACCGTTATAGGTGCGGTCGGCATCGTCAAGCGCCTGGGCGAGATGGGTGTCGAACAGCAGATTCGTCCCGTCAAAGTCCCGCAAAACGCCGAACAGCTCCATGCCTTCCGTCGCGAAGCGGCGCAGATCGATGTCGCGCCCGCCGTCGCGGCCGGTGACATAATGATTGGTGTTGTCGCGCACCCCTTCGCGCAGCGGGTGCTGCTCGACCGGCATGTCGTAATAGCCCATATCGGCCAACCAGGTGACCACATCTCGGCCGCGGTAGAAGCGGGCGCAGCGCGGGGCATTGCCCACCGCCAGGAATACCTTGCGGCCGGCAAGGTGCAGGTCCTCCGCGATCTGGGCGCCGGACTGGCCGGAGCCGACGACCAGCACCGCGCCATCCGGCAGCTGGCCGGCGTTGCGGTACTCAGCGGAATGGAGTTGCACGAGCGCGGCCGGCAGGCGCTCGGCCATGCGCGGCACGATCGGCTCGTGATAGCCACCGGAGGCCACGACGACCGCGTCAGCGCTGACATCGCCGGCGGAGGTGGCGACGAGAAAGCCCCCTTCGGCGCGTCGGCTGACGCGGCGCACCGTCACCCCCTCGCGGATCGGCGGATCGACCTTGGCGCGAAACTCCTTGAGATAGTTGAGTATTTCGTCCTTCTTCATGAAGCCGTCCGGGTCCGGTCCGGCATAGGGATGGCCCGGCAGGTCGCATTGCCAGTTCGGGGTAACGAGACAGAAACTGTCCCAGCGCTGGCTTTCCCAGGCGTGCATGGCGGTGCGCTTCTCCAGCACCAGATGGTCGATGCCGGCCGCGGTGAGGTGGTAGCTGGTCGACAGACCCGCCTGCCCGCCCCCGACAATGACCACGGGATAATGCGTGACACGGTTCTCGTTCATGGGCTGGCTCCGGCTCATTCCGCAAACGCCTCGACGGCGACGCGGGCATCGGGATGGGTGGCATAGGCTTGGCCCGCCTGCTCCAGCCGGGCGAGCTGGCCCATGGCGCGCGAACAGGGAAAGCCGTAGCGGGCCTCGACCCGGGCGCTGGCGATGGTGAGAGCCTCGCGGCTGCGCCGCAGGAAATCCGCCAAAGCGTAGATTTCACCAGGTGTTAGGTAGTCCTTGATGACCAGCGAGGGCGAGTAGCAACTCTCCAGCGCGCCGTCCGGCCAGCGAATGGTGAAGCGCATTTCAGGCATGGACCGGCTCCGCGAGGCGCTCATAGGTGGAAAGATGAGCCCGCGCAGTGGCAGCCCAGTCGTGGCGGGCGGCGGCCACCGGGCCTTTTTTGGCAAGGCGCTCAAGAGTTTGCGGCTTCAAGGCGAGCATGAGCGCGTCGGCGATGGAAGCGGGATGCAGCGGGTCGCACCACACGGTCTCATCCTCGCCGATATGTTCGGTGAAGGGCGGAATCCGGGAGATCACCGTGGGCACGCCACAGGCCATGGCCTCCAGCGCCACCAGGCCGAAGCCCTCCTTCACCGAAGCGAAGGCGAGCACGTCGGCGAGGCGGTAGAGCGCCGGCATGTCGTCCTGCGGCAGCGGCCCGGTGCGGATGACCGCCTCGGTCGGCAGGCCGGACGACGCGAGCAAATTCTTGAACTCGTTGAGATAGTCGTGATGGTCGAGCACGCTGGCGCCGCCGGCGATGACGAGCTGCGCGTGCGGGTGCATCACGCGAAGCTGTTGGAACGCCTGCAGAATCCGGCAGCTGTTCTTGCGCGCCTCCACCCCGCCGACGCTGAGCACGATGGGCCCGGGCCCAAGGCCCAACCGGGCCGCCAGCGCCGCCTCCCGACCGTCGGGCTTGGGCGTGAAGCGCTTGATATCTATGCCATTTCCGACCAGAACGGCGTCGATCCCGAAGCTCTCGCGCAACTGGTCCTGCCAGAGATGGCTGACGACGAAATGTCGGTCGGCGGCGCGAATCGATCGATTTTGCAAGGCCTTAAGGTCGGGATCGGGGAAGGCGTCGACATGATGCACGGTGCGGGCGAAGCCGGGGATCAGGCCGCGCTCCTTCAGCGTCGCCAGCGCGTTGGCGGATATCCCGTCCTGGGCGTGGAACACATCGAAGCGGCGATGCTCCAACGCATTGAAATAGTGAACATATTCGTCCGCGCGCTGACGCACCATCGCCGCCACGTCGCCTGGCGCCGGCGCGGCGGGGACGCTCACCGTCGCGCACAGGCTGGGGCGGAAAAACCCCGCGCCGCGCGGGTCCGGCGCGTGCACCACCGCCTCGAAACCCAGTCGTACCAAGGCTTCGCCGAGTTCCAGCGCGTGGACGACGCCGCCGCGCGGGTTGGTGGAATGGGCGAGAATCGCGATGCGCACGGGCCGCCTCATGCCGCGTCCTCCGCCGGTCCGCAGCCGATGAGCGGTGCGCGGGAAAAATCCCATATGGTCTCGTGACTTATACCCTGTCGGACGGTCACCTTCCGCTCCGCCGTGACGGTGCCGACCGCTGCGGCCGCAATGCCCCGTTCGGCGAGGCTGGTGAGTACGATGGGGAGGACAGTGTGTCCGATTGCGATGATGTAGCCGAAGCTCGGGAAGGTCATCAGCCAGCGCGCGGCATCGACCCCCTCGGGGGCGGGCACGGCGTCGAGATCGATCTCGATGCCGACCCCGGAGCCCTCCGCCAGCATGGCGGCGGTGCCGACGATTCCCCCCTGGCTGATGTCCTTGGCGGCGCGGGCCAGCCCCGCCTCGGCGAGGCGGGGGAGCAGGTCGAGATCGCCGCGCAGCCGCTCGGCCGGCGCGTCGGTGGCGGCGTCCCAATTGGAGAAGGGCTCGCGGTAGCGCCCGCGCAGATCGATGGCCGCCACCAGCACCTCGCCCGGGCGGGCGTCGAAGGAGGTGAGCAGGCGTTTCGCCCGGCCCAGCACGGCGACGGAAAGCTGGCCCTGCTCGCTCGCCAGATTTGTATGCCCGCCGACGATGGGGACGCCGAAGCGGGCTGAGGCGGCGCGCAGCCCTTCCAGCATTGGCGCGGCGCCGTCCTCGCCCTTCGCCCATACCGCGTCCACCACCGCCAGCGGCCGCCCGCCCATGGCGGCAATGTCGGAGAGATTGACCATCACCCCGCACCAGCCGGCGAACCAGGGGTCGGCGGCGACGAAGCCGTTCATGAAGCCTTCGATGGCGAACAGCAGATAGCCCTCGCCATCGGGGATGGCCGCGCAGTCGTCGCCGACGCGGATGGCCTCGCGCCCGTCGAAGCCGAGTCGGGCGGCGGCGCGGGCGATGTCGGCTTTGGAGGCGAGCCCGGAAGAGGCGCGTAGCCGGCTCACGACCTCGGAGAAGGCCACCCCGGCGAAGTCGAGCCGGCCGGCGGCGGGGCGGTTCAGGGTGAGTGACATGCGCCCTCTCCCCTGCTCACGCCGCCCGGCGCGGCTGGGCGTGGAAGCCGGTTTCCGCGTCGTGGATCGGAGGGTAATGCGCGAGATCGGCGCGCATCAGCACGTGCGGCCGGCCATGCAGCTGCTTCTCTTCCACGATGTCCCAGCGCAGCCGGCGGAACAGCAGCGCGTTCTGGCTCTGCACATGGGCGAGAAAGGTGGTGCAGCCGCGCGCATGGGCGGAACAGACGGCGAGGCGGATCAGGGCCGCGCCGAGCGCGCCGACCTTGCGGTAATCTTCCGCCACGGCGAGGCGTGAGCCCCACCACTCCCCCGGCGCGGACTCGTGGATGCGCACGGTGCCGACTACATCGTCGGCTAACAAACCCAGCATGGAGACAGCGACCAGCGGAATGGCCACCTCGTCGATCGGGTCGCGGTCGTCGCCGTCGAACAGGCCCTGCTCCTGGCAGAACACCTCATGGCGCAGGCGGGCGGCGCCGCGCCTCTCCCAGGTCTGGGTGGCGAACTTCACCTGGAAATCGGCGGCGCGGAAGGGGCGGAAGGGCTCGAACATCACGCGCATCCTCCCGTCACCGCGCCCTGCCGCTCATAGGTGGCGAGCGCCGAACAGGCGCCGCATTTGGCGCAGCCCGCCTTCGCCTCCGTCGCCTTCAGCCCCGTCGCCCGCAGCATGGCGGCGAGCGGGCCGAGGATGGAGTTCATGAAGGCGGGCGTGGGCGTCGGGTGGCTTTCCAGCGGCGTGCCGGAAATCGGCACGAAGGGCACGACGAAGGGATAGACGCCCATGCGGGTGAGCCGGTCGCAGACGGAAAGGATGTCCCCGGCGGTGTCGCCGAGCCCCGCGAGGATGTAGGTCGAGACCTGCCCGCGCCCGAACACCGGCACGGCGGCGGCAAAGGCTTCGAAATAGCGCTCCACCGACACCTGCGCCTTGCCGGGCATGATGCGGCGACGCACCTCCTCGGTGCAGGCTTCCAGATGCATGCCGAGCGCATCGGCGCCGGCCTCGAACATGCGGGCGAACCAGGCATCGTCATCGGGCGGCTCGCACTGCACCTGAATGGGCAGGTTCACCGCCGCCTTCACCGCCGCCGCGCTTTCGGCAAGGATCGCCGCGCCGCGGTCCTTGCCCGGCGGCGTGCCTGTCGTCATCACCATGTGCTTGACGCCGTCGAGCTCCACGGCGGCCTTGGCGACTTCGGCGAGCTGCGCCGGGGTCTTGCGCTCGATGGTGCGGCCGGCGGCCAAAGACTGGCCGATGGCGCAGAACTGGCAGGTCTTGGTGCGGCTCTGGTAGCGGATGCAGCTTTGCAGCACCGTCGTCGCCAGCACATCGCGCCCGTGCAGCACGGCGATCTTGGAATAGGGAACGCCGTCGGCGGTGGTGAGGCCGTAGAATTTCGGCTGGAGCGGAAACGAGACTTCGCCCAGCACCAGCCCGTCGCGGCTGATCCGGCTTTTCCCGAAGGCGTCCGGCTTCTCCACGAGATAGGGGCTCTCGAAGGCCGGCGCGGTGTGGACGGGCACCATCACCGTCATGCCGTCGAGCGTCATCGCCTTGTGGTCGGAAGGCCCGGCCCCGCCCCGGCGCGAATCGGCGCCGGCGCGCGGATCAACCAGCCGCACCCCGTAGGACTGCAATTCGTTGATCAGCTGCTGCGTCGGCAGCGGCGTGAGCTCCCGCGCGAGATCCATCGGCTTCATCGGAAACGCTCCCTGTCAGGACGGGGCCGTCGGCCCCGGCGGTGGTGTGGACGGGCACGGCCGGGCGAGTGTCGTGGTGAAGGCTGAGCAGTTCCGGGCGGGCGTAATGGCCGACCGAATCCATCATCCGCTTGCGCTTGGTGATGAGGCCCATGTCGAGATCGGCGAGGAGGATACCCTCGCCGGACGTGAGCGGGGGCACGACATGGCTGCCCTCCGGCGAGATGATCGCCGTCATGCAGCCGCCGGTGAGGGCGCGGCGGAGCTTCTCCTCAGGCGAGATGCGGGCGATCTGTTCCTCGCTCAGCCAGCCGGTGGCGTTGACGACGAAGCAGCCGGATTCCAGCGCGTGGTGGCGGATCGTCACCTCGATCTGCTCGGCGAAGATCGGCCCGACCAGCGAGCCGGGGAACTGCGCGACGTGGATTTCCTCGTGCTGGGTCATCAGCGCGTAGCGGGCGAGCGGGTTGTAATGCTCCCAGCAGGCCAGCGCGCCGACGCGGCCGACGGCCGTGTCGACCACCTTGAGCCCGGCGCCGTCGCCCTGGCCCCAGATCATCCGCTCATGGAAGGTGGGGGTGATCTTGCGGCGCTTGAGCTTGAGCGAACCATCGGCGTCGAAGATCAGCTGGGTGTTGTAGAGCGAGCCATGGTCGCGCTCGTTGACCCCCAGCACGACCACCACGCCGAGCCGGCGGGCGCTGGCGCTCACCGCCTCCGTCACCGGGCCGGGAATGAGCACGGCCTGTTCGTAAAGCCGCAAATGCTCCGCCCCCGTCAGCACGGGGGGCAGGACGAAGGAGAAATAGGGATACCAGGGCAGGAAGGTTTCGGGGAACACGACGAGCTTGGCGCCCTTGGCCGCCGCCTCGTCCAGCGCCGCAAGCACGCGGGCGAGCGTGCCTTCCAGCGTGTCGAGATCGGGCGCGATCTGCACCGCGGCGACGCGGACGATTTTCTTCTCGGCCACTTTGTTCTCGGCCATCTCGGCCTCCCGGTTCGTCGTCATCCCGGACGGCGGCACGCCGCCGATCCGGGATCGCTCGGTCAGTGGACAGCCGTCACAGCGTCCAGGTGTCGAGGATGAAGGCGTTCTCGCGGCGGTGGAGCAGCACGATGTCCAGCACGTCGAGCGGGCTGACCGGGATGATGCCGGGGATCAGCGCGCCCTCGCCATGGCCGTACAGCGCCTGCAGGGCGAAGCGGCAGGCATAGACCTTGCCGCCATCGTTCAGGATCTTCTCGATGCGGTTGTTGAAGTTGAGATGGCCGGGGAAGGCCTCGTCGCCGAGCTTGGGGAAGCCGCGCTGCACGCCGAGCGTGACGCCGGGGCCATAGAGCAGCACCGAGGTCTCGAAGCCCTTCTGGATCAGGCGAGAGGCCTGGAGCAGATTGACGAGGCCGATGGAGCCCTCGAAGGCGACGGTATGAAAGGTGATGAGCGCCTTTTCGCCGGGGGCGGCTTTGACGTCCTCGAACTTCTTCTCTTCATAATCGACAAGCACGTCGCCCTTGGCATGGGCCGGCACGGTGATGGTGGCCATGTCGCTCTCCTTGGCTGCTGCAATGGGCCGGCGGGGAACCTGCATTGGGGGCCGGGCGGAACAGGCAATGCAATCAAGGTGCCAATTGACGGAATGCTGAAAGAATCAGCAGAACAGTCAAATTACATTCAATAATACATACAATTGGTCTGAAGACGGCGGCGAGGCTATGGCGAGAGATCAGGCGGACGCTGAGAGAACAGGCGGGACTCTGCACGCTTGCTGCGCAGGCGATGGCGAAGCGCCGCGCGCGGCTCCTACGCAGCAAGTTGTGGACCAGGGGTGACAGGCCACCTTTGCAACATTATACAGTCAATTCTTCCGGACCGCGCCGCCGCGCGAGCTCACGGATGGCGACCAGCAAAGTGACGTACCGATGGCCGACTGGATTCCCGACCTCAGCCGCTCCGACAAGCCGCGCTACCTCGCCATCGCCGATTTGATCGGCGAGGACATCCGCGCCGGGCGGCTTTCCATCGGCGACCGGCTGCCGCCGCAGAGGAAGCTCGCGGCCCGGCTCGACATCGACTTCACCACCGTGGCACGCGGCTATGTCGAGGCGCAGAAGCGCGGCCTGGTCGAATCGCGCGTCGGACAGGGCACCTTCGTCACCGGTGCGCCGCGCCCGAAGCCCCGCGCCCCCGCCGCGCCCAAGCCCGGCACGGTCGATCTCTCCATGAACCTGCCGCCCGAGCCGGACGACCCGGCGCTGATCGAGCGCATGCAGGAGGGTCTCGCCGAGGTGGCGCGCGATCTCGTCAGCCTGCTGCGCTATCAGGGCTTCGGCGGCACGGTGGCGGACAAGGACGCGGCCTCCGCCTGGCTCGGCCGGCGGGCGCTGGTGCCGGCGCAGGAGCGCATTTTCGTTACCCCCGGCGCGCATCCCGCGCTGCTCGGCATTTTCGGCCTGCTGGCGCGGCCGGGCGAGACGATCCTGTGCGAGGCGATCACCTATCCCGGCGTGCGCGCCATCGCCGCCCAGCTCGGCATCAAGCTGCACGGCCTGCCGATGGACCATGACGGCATCGACCCCGACGCTTTTGCTGCCGCCTGCCGCGACCTCGCGCCCAAGGCGCTCTATCTCAACCCGACGCTGCAGAACCCCACCACCCTGACCATTCCCGAGGAGCGGCGGGAGGCGATCGCCAAGGTGGCGCGGCGCTTCGGCGTGCCGATCGTCGAGGACGACGCCTATGGCTTCGTGCCGCCGCACGGCCCGCCGCCGCTGGCCGCCATCGCCCCGGACCTCACCTGGCATATAGCGGGGCTGGCCAAATGCATCGGCGCCGGGCTGCGCGCCGCCTATGTGGTGGCGCCGGAGGTGCGCGCCGGCTACGCCTTCGCCAGCGCGCTGCGCACCGCCAATGTCATGGCCTCGCCGCTGACCACCGCGCTGGCGACGCGCTGGATCGAGGACGGCACCGCCGACACGCTGCTGCGCTTCATCCGCACCGAGGCCGCCGCGCGGCAGGCGCTGGCGAGCGAGGTTCTACCCAAGGGCAGCTTCCGCGCCGACCCGCTGAGCTTCAATCTCTGGATCGAACTCCCCGCGCCGTGGACCCGCTCCGCCTTTGTCGGCCATATGCGTTCCACCGGCATCGGCGTGGTGGCGAGCGACGCCTTCACCGTCACCGCCCCCACGGTGGAGGCGGTGCGCGTCTGCCTCGGCGGCCCGGCGACGCGCGCGCAGATCCGCTCGGCGCTGGATTTCATGGCGCACGCGCTGGAAGAATCGCCCGAGGTGGTGTCGGCGGTGATGTGAGGGGCCGCTCACGCGCCCCTCATCCCCGGGCTTGACCCGGGGACCCACCCGGCTGATCGCGCCGAGGCTCAAAGTCTGGGTGGCCGGGTCAAGCCCGGCCATGAGGGAAAGCGCGCGGCAACGGGCGCTCCCTCACCCCAGCGCCCGCGCCGCCGCCACGAGCCGGTCGACATCGCCCTCCGAGGTGGCGAAGGAGGTGACGAGGCGCACCACGCCCGCGCCCCAGCGGTCGGTGTAGAAACGGAAGCCCTGCGCCAGCAGGCCCTCGCAGATGGGCGCGGGCAGGCGGACGAACAGCATGTTCGCCTCCACCTTCCGCTGTATCTCCACCCCGGCAATCCCCGCGAGGCCGGCGGCGAGCCGCGCCGCCATGGCATTGGCGTGGCGGGCATTGGCGAGCCAGAGATCGCCGTCGAGATAGGCGTCCATCTGCGCGGCGAGAAACCGCATCTTGGAGGCAAGGTGCCCAGCGCGCTTGCGGCGGAAGGCGAGCTCGCCGGCGCGGGCGGGGTCGAACAGCACGATGGCCTCCACCCCCAGCGCGCCGTTCTTGGTGGCCCCGAAGGAGAGAATGTCCACTCCCGCCTTCCAGGTCATCTCGGCGGGAGAAGCGCCCAGCGCCGCCACCGCATTGGCGAAGCGCGCGCCGTCCATATGCAGGCCCAGCCCGGCCTCCCGGCACACCGCGCCGAGGGCGGCGGTCTCGTCCACCGAATAGAGCGTGCCGCGTTCCGTGATCTGGGTGATGGAGACGCAAGAGGGTTGCACGCAATGCACGTCGCCCCGGTCGCGGTGGGCGGCGGTGGCCAAGGCGTCACGGTCGATCTTGGCGTTCGCCCCGGGCACATGCACCAGCTTGGCGCCGCCGGTGTAGAATTCCGGCGCGCCGCATTCATCATTCTCGATATGGCTGTCCGAATGGCACAGCACCGCGCCCCAGGGCGGGGTGAGCACGCTCAAGGCCAGCGCATTGGCGGCGGTGCCGGTGGATACCAGCAGTACGCTCACCTCGCGCTCGAACAGGGCGGAGAGCCTAGCCTCGACGCGGGCGGAAATCGCGTCGGCGCCATAGGAGGGCATCGGCCCTTCATTGGCCGCCGCCAGCGCTTCGAGGATGGCGGGGGAGATTCCGGCGACATTGTCGCTGCCGAAGCCGGGTGGGCGGGGGGCGGGGGTGTCGGTCACGGCGGGTCCTGCGGCGATGAGGAACGGTTCGACAAGGGAGGAGACCCAGCCGGGGCGCTTGTCAATCGCGCCGGCAGGGCGTTCCCTGCGTCAAGTGCCGGATGGCGCGCGCCGGCGCGTCGGCGTTAGATGGCGCGCATGAGTGCCCGTGACCATGTCGTCGCCGACCAGGAGGCGATCTTCGCCCTGCTCGCCGACCCCTCCACCTACGGCGTGAGCGAACCCGTCCGCCGTGTCGACACGCATGGCGCGGTGGTCTTTCTCGCCGGCGACACGGTGTACAAGGTCAAGCGCGCGGTGCGCTTCTCATTCATGGATTTCTCCACGCTGGAAAAGCGCCGGCGGGCCTGCGCCCGCGAAGTGGAACTGAACCGCGCCACTGCGCCGGCACTTTATCGCGGGCTGGTGCCCATCCTGCGGCGGAACGGAACGCTGCATCTGGGCCCTGTGGGCGCGAGCGACGCGCCGGGCGAGATCGTGGAATGGGCGGTCGAGATGCGCCGCTTCGACGAAAACGCGACGCTCGACCATGTGGCGACGCGCGAGGGTCTATCCCCCGCGCTGATCGATGCGCTGGCGCAGGCGGTGGAGCGGGCGCACCGGCAGGCCCCTGTTGTCGCCGGCACCAGCGGCCGCGCGTTGCGGGCCGTGGCGCGCAACGTCGTCGCCGGGCTGCGCGAGGCGCCCGACCTGCTGCCGCCGACGCAGGTCGCCGCGCTGGAAGCGGCCTTTCTCGAAGCCTTCGACCGGCTGGAACCGCTGCTGGCGCGCCGCGCGGCGGCGGGCGAGGTGCGGCGCTGCCATGGCGACCTGCATCTGCGCAACATCGCGCTCATCGACGGCGCGCCGGTGCTGTTCGACGCGCTGGAATTCGACGAAGCGCTCGCCACCACCGACCGGCTCTACGACCTCGCCTTCCTGATCATGGACATCGCCATGCGGGGCATGGCGTTCGAGGCGAATCGGCTGCTCAACCGCTACCTCATCGCCTGCGGCGAGGACCCGCCCTATGACGGGCTGGGGGCACTGCCGCTGTTTCTCGCCCTTCGCGCCGCGATACGCGCGCAGGTGGGCGCGGCGGCGGCGGCCTTTCGCGACCCCGCTGGCCGCGCGGCGGCAGGGGCGGATGCCCGGGCCTATCTCGCCTATGCGCAGGCGGCTCTGGCGCCACGTGCGGTGAAGCTGGTGGCGGTCGGCGGCCTCTCCGGTTCCGGCAAGAGCACGCTCGCCGCCGCGCTGGCGCCCTTTCTCGGGCCGGCGCCCGGCGCGGTGCATCTGCGCTCGGATGTCGAGCGCAAGCGGCTGAACGGCACGCCGGAGCTGGAGCGCCTGCCGCCGGAGGCCTATTCGCTTGATAGGACGCAGCAGGTCTATGCCGTGCTGCGCGAGCGGGCGGAGGCGGTACTGGCCGCCGGCCATGCGGTGATTGTCGATGCCGTGCACCAGCGCCCCGACGAGCGGGCGGAGATCGCCGCTCTGGCGCAGGAAGCCGGGGTGGATTTTCTCGGCCTGTGGCTGGAAGCGCCGGTGGAGGCGCTGGCCGACCGCGTGAGCGCGCGGCGCGGCGACGCCTCCGACGCCACGGCGGAGGTGGTGCGCTGGCAGGCGGGCCGCGAGGCCGGCCCGCTCGACTGGGTGCGGCTGGATTCCGCCCGGCCACCCGCCACCGTGCTGGCGCAGGCCCGGGCGCTGCTGGACCTGTGAGGATCAGTTCGGCGGCGCGCTCTCGGCGGCACGGGCGCGGGCGTCGGCGACCACGTCCTTGAAGCCCTGATAGTCGAGTGCGGCGGCGACCTTGAACGGGCCGACGAGATAGACCGGCGTGCCCGGCAGGCCGAGCGCCTCGGCCTGGTCATTGGTGCGCCGAAGCAGGGCGCCGATCTCGCCGGCATGCGCTTTCAGGTCTTTGGCCAGCTTCTTGCGGTCGATGCCGGCCGCGCCCAGCGCCTCGCTCATCCGCTCGGTGGAGGCGCGGGCGGGCATCTTCATCAGCACCTTGTGGGCGTCGAGATAGCGGCCCTGATAGTTGGCGGCCAGCGCCAGCTGGGCGGCGACGACGGAGGATTCCGACAGGATCGGCCAGTCCTTGTAGACGAGGCGGATCTTGCCGTCCTCCGCCACCAGCCGTTCCAGCTCGGGGAGCGACTTGCGGCAATAGCCGCAATGATAGTCGAAGAAGGCGACGATGGTGACATCGCCCTGCGGGTTGCCGAAGGTCGGGGTCTGCTTGTCATTGAGCAGGGCGTCGACATCGAGCGTCTTCGCCGCCGGCGGCTTCACCTCCGGCGTGGCCGCGAGGGCCGGCAGCGCCGCGCCGACAAATGCCGCGCCAACAAGGGCGCCGGCGGCGGTGAGGAGCAGCGCGCGGCGCTTCATCGGAACGTCCTTCTGGCTGCGGGCACGCCCGACAGGACGCAACCGCCGAACTAGCGGGGGCGCAGCCCGTCGAGGAGAAGGCGCTGCACGTTGCGCGTAGCCTCTTCGACAAACGCCTCCTCGTCCAGCCCCCTGCCGAGCAGCGCGTCGATCTGCGGCGCGAAGTCGGCATAGTGTTGCGTCGTCGCCCACAGCGCGAAGATGAGGTGGTGCGGATCGACCGGCGCCAGCTTGCCGGCGGCGATCCAGCCATGGATCACCGCGGCCTTGGCCTCGACCAGCTGCTTCAGCGAGGTCTCCAGTTCCGGCCGCAGCAGCGGCGCGCCCTGCACCACTTCGAGGCAGAACAGCCGCGACGCCTCGGGGTGGGTGCGCGAGAAGCGGATCTTGCGGGCGATATAGGCGCGGATGCCCTCCACCGGGTCGCTCTCCACCTCCAGCGCGCGCAAGGGATCCAGCCACTCGTCGAGCAGCCGGCTCAGCACCCCGACATAGACCTCTTCCTTGGAGGCGAAATAATAGAACAGATTGGTTTTGGAGACGGCCGCCGTGCGGGCGATCTGCTCCACCGTGGTGCCGTGCAGGCCCTGGCGGGAGAACAGCGCCAGCCCGGCGTCGAGAATGGCGCCGCGCTTTTCGGCGATGCGGCGCAGGCGGTGCGGCGTCTTCGGCCGGGCGGGCGGCGCGGCGCGGGTCGGCGGCGCCGGATCGGTGGGAGGCGCGGCTCTCGGCGAAGGCTTGGTCCCCTGGCTCATGCCCTGACATGGCACGGAAAGGAAAGCCACCGCAATATGCCGGCGCGGACGCGGCGATTCGGGCCGGCCGCGCCGGTCCACGGAGCGACGATCCCCATGGCGACGCGCCACGCATGCAGCTTCCTCGCCGCCGCCCTGCTGCTCGCCACTGCCGCGCCGTTCCCCGCGCGCGCGCAGGCGGCCGAGCCGGTTACCGTGCAGGCGTCCCCGATCGAGCGCTTCGATGCCGGCGGCGCGCGGCGCTTCGGGCCGCTAGAGTTCCGCGGCGGGCTGGTGCTGTCCTCGCCCTCGCCGAATTTCGGCGGGCTCTCCGGCCTCGTCGTGGACGAGGCGGGCGAAGGTTTTCTCGCCGTCACCGACAAGGGCTGGTGGCTCTCCGGCCGCATCGTCAGCGAGGGCGATACGCCGGTCGGCATCGCCGAGGCCCGCATGGCGCCGATGCGCACCGCCAAGGGCGCGACGCTGGCGAGCCAGGGGCGCGGCGATGTGGAATCGCTCGCCCGCATTCCCGGCGGCGTGCTGGTGGGGATCGAGCGCGTGCAGGAAGTCTGGCGCTTCGATGGGCCGGACCCGCTTAAGGCAACCGGGCGCCGGCTGATTTCCGACCCGGCGCTGTCACGGCTCGGCGGCAATCAGGGCCCGGAGACGCTGCTTGCCCCGCCCGGCGGCGTGCCCGCGGCGGTGATCGTCATCGGCGAGGAAAGCCCGGACGACGCGAACGCCCTGCCCGGCTTCCTGTTCGACCCGCTCGCCAACCCGAAGCCAAAGGGCCGTTTCACGATCACACGCACGGATGAGTTCGACGCCACCGACGCGGCGCTTGCCGATGACGGCAACGTCTATCTGCTGGAACGACGCTTCGACCTGCTGCGCGGCGTCGCCCTGCGCCTTCGCCGCTTTCCGCTCAGCGCCGTTCAGCCGGGATCGGTGATCGAGGGCGAGGTGCTGCTCAGCGCCAACCGGGTGGCCGCGATCGACAACATGGAAGGGCTCGCCCTTCACCGCAACGCGGCGGGCGAACTGATCCTGACGCTGATTTCCGACGACAATTTCTCGCCGCTGCAGCGCACGCTGCTGCTGCGTTTCGCCCTGGTTGAATGAGATGGGAAACCGAAAGGCGCCTCAGCGGGCGCCGGGGGCCGCGCGCCAGGGCTTGAGCCAGCCCATCAGCGCGCCATAGGGCAGCAGCGCGAGCAGCGCGCAGGCGGCCTTAACAAGGAAATCGAAATAGGCGAGGCCCATCCACAGCGGCACGGTGATGCCGGTCGAGGCATAGGTGACGGGGAAAGACATGTCGGCATCGCCGGCAAAGGCCAGCGAGAAGAACAGCGCGGTGTCGATGGCCGAGCCGAACAGGCTGCCGGCGAGCGGTGCCTGCCACCAGCTCATCCGGCGCAGGCGGTTGAACACGCCGATGTCGAGCAGCTGGCCGAACAGGAACGCGGTGCCCGAGGCCAGCGCGATGCGCGGCGTCGCCAGATAGATCGACAGCACCACCGCGAGGGCGAAGCCGAAATAGACCACCTGCCGGGCGACGGCGGGGCCGAAGCGGCGATTGGTCAGGTCGTTGACGAGAAAGGCGACGGGATAGGAGAAGGCGCCCCAGGTCAGCACTTCCTGAAGCCCGAAGGCTTGCACCGGATACTGGACAAGCACGTTCGACGCCGCCACCACCGCCATCATGGAGAGGACGGGGAGGGCGAGCGTCTTGAACGTGATCTCGGAGCCGGCGAGCTTCATTGGCTCAGGCGGCGGCAGCGACGCTCGCCTTGGCGACGGCGCGCTTCAGCTCGGCCGCCTTCGGCGACAGTTCTTCGCTGCGGGCCTTCAGCAGGAACGCATCGAGGCCGCCGCGATGATCGACGGTCTTGAGGGCATTGGCGCTCACGCGGAGCTTCACCGACCGCTTCAGCACGTCGCTGGTGAGGGTAACGTTCACCAGGTTCGGCAGAAAGCGCCGACGGGTCTTGCGGTTGGAGTGGCTCACGAGATTGCCGGTCAGAACCGCCTTCCCGGTAAGTTCGCACCGACGCGACATCGTGGACTTCCTTGTATCAAAACCGATGCGTCGCAGGCATTTATGAGCGCCCGACGATCCCGCATGCGGCATCCGTGGAAATTAGAGTGCGCTCCTATAAGGGGATGACCCAGGCCCGTCAAGGCCGGAGCGGCAGGAGTCAGCCGCCAGCGGTCAGATCCGACGAGGCGACGGGCGAGAGATGTCCGCACGCACCATCTCATCCGCCACGCTATCCATCAGCAGGTGCTTGTCGCTACCCACGACGACCCTCCAACTGCCGAATATGTGATGCTCGTGCAAATCACGTCGCAATCTGGCACGAAACCTCTTGCCGTCAATTCCACGATCCCGCGCCATCTCAGCAGCATTGGTGTAGGTCGATTTCACGGTGAAGCCCTCCAACATTGTAAGTATAGCGAGCGCTCTTGCGCGGGCTACACGCCGCCCCTGTCATGGCGCTGTCGTGTTCGTGAGCGGGCGAGTCACAGTTCCGCCGCCTTCCCCCCACATCCGAAACCGGGATAAATTCACGCTTCGTCCGGCCGGCGGGGCCGATTCGGGAATAGCCTTCATGATGCGCGCCTGCCTCACGGCTTTCCTCGCGCTCGCCGGCGCGGGCACGATGGTGACGGATGCCTTCGCCGACGGGCGGCTGGACGCCCGCTATCGCCTGTCGCTGGGCGGGCTGGAACTCGGCCGCGTCGCGCTTCTCGTCGAGATCGACAGCAATTCCTACATCGCCTCCGGCAGCGGGCGGCTCACCGGCGTGGTGCAGGCGGTCTCCACCGGCAAGGGCACGGCCGGCGCGCGCGGCGCCATCAGCGGCGGCGCGCTCGCCCCGCGCAGCTTCGCCATGGAGGCGGAATCCGACAAGAAGAGTGAGGCCATCCGCCTGGTGATGACCCCCGCCGGCGTGTCGGACATGCGCGTCGAGCCGCCCGTCATCCCCTCCCCCGACCGGGTGCCGGTGGCGGACAAGGACAAGCGCGGCATTTTCGATCCGATGACGGCGGCGCTGGTGATGGTGCCGGGCACCGAGGCGCCGGTGTCGGAAAAGGCGTGCGAGCGCACGCTCGCCATCTTCGACGGCCGCCAGCGCTACGATCTCGTGCTCTCCTATGAGCGCATCGACGAGGTGAAGGCCGATAAGGGCTATGCCGGCCCGGCCGTGGTCTGCCGCGTCGCCTATCGCCCGGTGTCCGGCCACAAGCCGAACCGCGCCGGCGTGAAATACATGATGAAGAACAAGGACATGTTCGTGTGGCTGGCGCCGGTGGCCGGCACCCGCGTGCTGGTGCCGTTCCGCGCCTCGGTCGCCACCGCCATCGGCATCGCCGCGCTGGAGGCGGAAGCCTTCGAGACCCGCGAAATGGTCGGCACCCGCGCCACCCCGGCCAAGGCGGGCCTGCCCTGAGCGTTCGGGACTGCCCTGAGCCCTTGAGCCAATTCGTGCGTGGGACGAGCAATCGGCCGGGGGCGTGCCCATATGCGGCTTCCCATGCTAAAAGGCGCCCGCCGGCGTTCCCCGCGACGGCGCGACGCCATGACTTCTCTGAACGGCTTTTTCTGAACGGCTCCAGCTGAACGGCTCAATGAACATCGCCGCCCCGCCGGCCCAACTGCGCTCCGACACCAAGCCCCTGCTGCCGCAGCAGCGCGCGCGCGGCGTCACCGCCGTTCTGGGCCCCACCAATACCGGCAAGACCAGCCTGGCCATCGAGCGCATGCTCGGCCATTCCTCCGGGCTGATCGGCCTGCCGCTGCGCCTGCTCGCCCGCGAGGTCTATGGCAAGCTGGTGGAACGCGCCGGCGAGCATAATGTCGCGCTGATCACCGGCGAGGAGCGCATCAAGCCGGACAATCCGCGCTACTGGGTCGCCACCGTCGAGGCGATGCCGAGGGATCTCGATGTCGCCTTCGTGGCGCTGGACGAAATCCAGATCGCCGCCGATCTCGACCGGGGCCATGTCTTCACCGAGCGGCTGCTGAACCGGCGCGGCCGCGAGGAGACGCTGCTGCTCGGCGCCGCCACCATGCGCCCGCTGGTGGAGAAGCTGCTGCCGGGCGTGAACATTCTGGTGCGCCCGCGCCTGTCCAACCTCACCTTCGCCGGCGAGAAGAAGATCACCCGCCTGCCGCGCCGCTCGGCCATCGTCGCCTTCTCGGCCGACGAGGTCTATGCCATCGCCGAGCTGATCCGCCGCCAGCAGGGCGGGGCGGCGGTGGTGCTGGGCGCGCTCTCGCCGCGCACCCGCAACGCCCAGGTGGCGATGTACCAGAATGGCGACGTGGACTATCTCGTCGCCACCGACGCCATCGGCATGGGGCTCAATCTCGATGTCGACCATGTCGCCTTCGCCGGCGACACCAAATTCGACGGCTGGCAGTTTCGCCGGCTCAACCCCGGCGAGCTGGCGCAGATCGCCGGCCGCGCCGGCCGCGCCCAGCGCGACGGCACCTTCGGCACGACAGGGCGCTGCACGCCCTTCGACGCGGAAATGGTGGAGCGGCTGGAAGCGCACGCCTTCGAGCCGCACCGCATGGCGCAATGGCGCAACAGCCAGCTCGATTTCTCCAGCATCGAGGCGCTGAACCGTTCGCTGTCCATCCCGCCGCGCGAGGAAGGGCTGACCCGCGCCCCCACCGCCGACGACGTGCTGGTGCTGGAACGGCTGGCCGGCGATCCCGCCATTCGCCGGCTCGCCAACAGCGCGCCGGCGATCGAACGGCTGTGGGAAGCCTGCCAGCTGCCGGACTACCGGAAAGTGTCCCCGGCCTCGCATTCCGACCTCGTGGCGACGGTCTATGCCGACCTGATGCAGCGCGGAAGGCTCTCCACCGAGTGGTTTGCCAAACAAGTGGCCTTGGCGGACCGAGCGGAAGGTGACATAGACACCCTGTCGGGACGCATAGCGCAGGTCCGTACTCTGACCTTCGCGGCGAACCGGCCGGACTGGCTCGACGACCCGGAACACTGGCAGGGTGTCACGCGGCGTGTGGAGGATAGGCTGTCCGATGCGCTTCACGAGCGGCTCGCCCACCGCTTCGTCGATCGCCGGACCAGCGTGCTGATGAGACGCCTGCGAGAGAACGCGATGCTCGAAACAGAAATCACCAAGACCGGCGACGTCGTCGTTGAAGGCCATGTGATCGGCCACCTTCTCGGATTCCAGTTCGCCGCGGACGCTTCCGCCGGCGGGCCGGAGGCCAAGGCGCTGCGCGCCGCCGCCCAGAAGGCGCTCGCCGGCGAGATCGAGGCCCGCGCCAAGCGCCTGTCCGAGGCGGGCGACGATGCCTTCGTGCTCTCCACCGACGGCACGCTGCGCTGGATCGGCGATCCCGTCGCCAAGCTCATTCCCGGCGAGGAGGTGCTCACCCCCCGCCTCAAGGTCATCGCCGACGAGCACCTCACCGGCCCCGCGCGCGACGCGGTGCAGGCGCGCATCGAATTGTGGCTGAAGGCGCATATCGAGAAGCTGCTCGGCGCCCTGCTCGTGCTCGGCAAGGCCGAGGACGTGACCGGCATCGCCCGTGGCATCGCCTTCCAGCTGGTCGAATCGCTCGGCGTGCTGGAACGCCATCGCGTGGCCGAGGAGATGAAGGCGCTGCCGCAGGAGGCCCGCGCCGTGCTGCGCGGCCATGGCGTGCGCTTCGGTGCGCACCACATCTACCTGCCGACCCTGCTGAAGCCGGCGCCGCGCGCGCTGGCCGCCCAGCTCTGGGCGCTCAAGCATGGCGGGCTGCAGCAGAAGGGGCTGGACGAACTCCCGCACCTCGCCGCTTCCGGCCGCACCTCCATTCCGGTCGACCCGGAAATCCAGAAGGGGCTCTACCGCGCCGTCGGTTTCCGCGTGGCGGGCGAGCGGGCGGTGCGCGTCGACATTCTCGAACGCCTCGCCGACCTCATCCGCCCGGCGCTGGCCTGGCGGCCCAATTCGCCCGGCGAGAAGCCGGCGGGCGCCTTTGACGGCAATGGCTTCATCGCCACCGTCGCCATGACCTCGCTGGCCGGCTGCGCGGGCGAGGACTTCGCCTCCATCCTGCGCTCGCTCGGCTATCGCCTGGAGCGCCGCCCGGCGCCGGTGGAGACGCCGGCGGTGGCCGAGGTGGCGGCGACCGAGACGAGCGCGACCGAGACGAGCGCGACCGAGACTCCCGCCAGCGAGGCCCCCGCCAGCGAGGCGGCGGCGGACATGGCCGCGCCCGACGTGCCGGTCGGCACCGATGTCGCGTTCGACCAGACGGTCGAGCCGGCGTTGGAAGAGGCGCCCGCCGCTGTCGAGGTGCGCGAGGCGCTGCCGGTGGATGACGGCGCGGTGAGCGGCGAGGTGTTCACCGATCCCGTCTTCGACCAGACCGTCGAACCGGCACTGGAGCCGGTGGCGGAAGCCGCAGCGCCGGTGATCGAGGCGGCACCCGAAGCGCCGGCCACGGCCGATGCGACGGTGGTCGAAGCGGCGCCCGTCGAGGCGGCACCCGAGGCCACGCCCGAGGTGCCTGCCGAGCCGGCGATGATCGAGATCTGGCGTCCCGGCCGTCCGCCGGGACAGAACCGCCCCGCCCATGGCGCCCGCCGTGGCGGACGCGACAGCAACAATCGCGACGGCGCGCCGCAGGACCGCTCTGGTCCGCGTGGCCAGGCTTCGGCGGAAGCCGGCGCCACTGACGCCCGCCGCGAGCGTCCCCAGGGTGAGCGCCAGCAAGGCGAGCGTCCTGACGGCGAGCGCGGCCGCCGCCCGCCGCGCGACGACCGGCGCGAGCGCCGTCCCGAGCGTACCGAGGGCGAGCGCGAGCCGCGCCGTGACGACAACCGCCGCGAATCCGGCCCGCGCCCGCAGCGCCCGGAACGAGGCGAGCGCCCGGACCACCGCGCCGGCCAGAACCGGCCGGAGCACCGGAACGAGCATCGCAGCGAACCCCGCCGCGACAAGCCGGTCGATCCGGATTCGCCCTTTGCCGCCCTGCTCGCCCTGAAGGCGCGCATGGAGGCGGAGAAGAAGGGCGGCTGAGCCCCATGCGCGGCGCCGGCTCCCGCCCCCGTTCCGGTCCGCCTGCGGCCGGCGTGGAGGCGGAGCCCGTCCGCCAGCGGCTCGATGTCTGGCTGTTCCACGCCCGCTGCGTGCGCACCCGCACCAGCGCGGCCGATCTGGTGAAGGCGGGGCGGGTGCGGCTGAATGGCGCGCGCGTCACCGCCCCGAGCCATCCTGTCCGCGTCGGCGATGTCCTTACCCTGTCGCTCGATTCCCGGGTCCGGCTGTGGCGCGTGACCGGATTCATCGAACGGCGGGGGGATGCGCCCACCGCCCTCACCACCTATGTGGACGTGGCGTCGGAGGCGGCCGCCTCGCCGCCGCCGGACGAACCTGGCATCTAGCCGCGCGGCGGGTCTGCCATGCGCCGCGCCCATGCAGCCACGCGCGGGATGGTGTTGCGCGGCCCCTGCAGGTGCGCTAGGGGAGCCGTTGCGGGGTTGTCCGGCGCCTCTAATTCACATGCCCCGCACGGAGACTGGATCAATGACCTACGTAGTCACGGATAATTGCATAAAGTGCAAATACACCGACTGCGTCTCCGTCTGTCCGGTGGACTGCTTCTATGAGGGCGAGAACTTCCTCGTCATCCACCCGGACGAGTGCATCGACTGCGGCGTGTGCGAGCCGGAATGCCCGGCCGAGGCGATTAAGCCGGATACCGAGCCGGGCCTCGACAAATGGCTGACGCTCAACGCCGACTACGCCAAGGTCTGGCCGAACATCACCGACCGCAAGGACCCGCTCCCCGACGCCAAGGAGTGGGACGGTGTGCCCGACAAGCTACAGTATCTCTCGCCCGAACCGGGTAAGCAGGACTGAGCGGCGGCCGTAACGGCAGCCTGCTGACCGCGCCTTTCTCCGCTGCCGCTTCCGCCGGCGGCGGCGCGGTGGTATGCGCTGCAATGCGGCAGTATTTTGATTCTCCCCAGATTTGTGCTATATAGCCCTTCGTGCAGTCGATTGGGTTTGCCATGGCGCAACGCTCCCCTCCCGGAGCGCCCCTCCCGGAACCGATGTCGGGTCTTCGCTCCTCGTGCGGCGCACGCCGCGGGAAGAGCATCCCTGAATTTTCCGTCGACGGCTGAAGTACGGCTCCCGCATCCGCGGGGCGCCGGGGTGTTTCTTTTCCCTGCGGCTGGGCCGCAGGCGGCAGCGCGCCGAGGGCGACGCGGCGCCGGATGAACCGAGACCCAGGAGCAGGCACAGAATGACGTCGACCAAGAAGCCGTCCAGCAACATCCGCCAGGGTTTCAAGACGGGCGAGCACATCGTCTATCCGTCCCATGGCGTCGGGCGTATTATGGCGATCGAGGACCAGGAAGTTGCGGGCTTCAAGCTTGAGCTGTTCGTCATCCATTTCGAGAAGGACAAGATGACGCTGCGCGTGCCCGTGCCGAAGATTGCTTCGGTCGGCATGCGCAAGCTCTCCGAGCCGACGGTGATGAAGAAGGCGCTGGAAACCCTCAAGGGCCGCGCCCGCGTGAAGCGCACCATGTGGAGCCGCCGCGCACAGGAATATGAGGCCAAGATCAATTCCGGCGACCTCGTCGCCATCTCGGAAGTGGTGCGCGACCTCTACCGTTCCGAGGCGCAGCCCGAGCAGTCCTATTCCGAGCGCCAGCTTTATGAAGCCGCGCTCGACCGCATGGCGCGCGAACTCGCCGCCGTCGACAATCTGACGGAGACCGAGGCGATCAAGCTCATCGAGCAGAACCTGCTCAAGGGCCCGCGCCGCACCGGCAAGGGCGAGGCGGAAGCCGACGCCACCGAGGCCGATGACGAGGCCGACACCGAGGAAGCCGCCGCCTGAGGCGCGCCGCACCCCGGCGCTCCGTCGCTGACAATTTAGGAAGGCCCGGCTTGCGCCGGGCCTTTTCATTGACAAGGCCCGTTCATTGACAAGGCTTACTTGCGCCCTATCTCGCGGCGCCCGCGCGGGAACTTCCGGCGCCCCGGCGCGTTGATGCCCCGTTCGGGCCTGGGCGCGGCGCCCCCGGCGGTCATCCGCCGGTGTATGCCGTCGCCCGCCCGGCAGGTTCGGGGAGAGGCGCATGAGCGAACAGGCCAGCCGCAGCACCCAGATGGCGCGCACCGCGATGGCGACGCCGCTGCTCGAACGCGAGGAAGAATACGACCTCGCCCGCCGCTGGAGCGAGGAAGGCGACCAGAAGGCGCTCCACGCGCTCATTCACGCGCATATGCGCCTCGCCCTCGCCATTGCCCGTCGCTTCCGCAATTACGGGCTGCCCATGTCCGACCTCGTGCAGGAAGGCCATATCGGGCTGATGGAAGCCGCCGCCCGGTTCGAGACGACGCGCGAGGTGCGCTTCTCCACCTATGCCACCTGGTGGATCCGCGCCGCGATCCAGGACTATGTGCTGCGCAACTGGTCGATCGTGCGCGGCGGCACCTCCTCCGGCCAGAAGGCGCTGTTCTTCAATCTGCGCCGGGTGCGGGCACGGCTGGAGCGCGCCAATGAAGGCGCCGCCGCCCCGACCCGCGAGGAACTGCACCGCTCCATCGCCGAAAAGCTTGGCGTGAGCTCCACCGAAGTGGCGCGGATGGATGCGCGGCTGAACATTCCCGACCTCTCGCTCAACGCACCGCTCGCCGCCGGCGAGGAGGACGGGGCGGAACGGCTCGACCAGCTGGTGGCCACCGATCCGCTGCCCGACGAGCAGGTGAGCCGCGAGATTGACGGCGAGCGCCAGCGGCGCTGGCTGATCGGCGCGCTGCGCGGGCTCAATGACCGCGAGTTCCGCATCATCAAGGCGCGTCGGCTGACCGATGAGAGCGAGACGCTGGAAGTGCTGGGCGCCCGGCTCGGCATTTCCAAGGAGCGGGTGCGGCAGATCGAGAGCCGCGCCATCGAGAAGCTGCGCTTCGCCCTGACCAACGGGCCGGACGTGCCGCGCGGCGCCTTCACCGCCTGAGGCGGGCCCGAGGCGCCGCCTGACCGGACGGCCTCCGCCTATTCCGCGATGATCTTGTAGGGCTCGCCATAGCCGAGCTTGTCACCGCGATTGAGGCCATTGAGGATCAGGAACCGCTCCAGCGCCTTGTCCTGCACGTCCATCTTCGCCGCCATGCGCTCGGGCGTGTCGGTGAGGCCGGCGGTGACGATGCGCAGGCGCAGCGGCTTGACGTTTTCCGCCTCCTCGATGGACACGCGGCGGAAGGTTTCCGCCGCCTCGCGGAAGGCGCGGTCGAGATCCGGCGTCAATTCGCGCGCGGCGAAGATCAGCCGGTAGACATCGCTGCCGAAGCGGATGGCGAACATGCGGAACGACCACTGGTCGCCGCGCGCCACCGCCGTGGCGGCGGGAAAGCCATTGAGCACCAGGCTTTCCACCGTGGAGATCTCCACCCCCTCGATCCAGCCCGAGGACAGGTATTGCGACAGCGACTGGTCGCCGGCGACGCGCACCGCATCGAGCCGCAGCGCCTCGCGGCCGGAGGCGCTGGCGCCCAGCACCGCCTGCGAGGTGTTCTCCAGCGTGAATCCCGTGGGGGCGGTGAAGGTGAAGCCGAGCTTGGGATGGAAGAAGCGGCTGCCGCGGACGAAGCCCTCCTTCGGGTCGTCGCCATAGACCAGCCCGTCGATCGCGGTCAGATACTGCTTGCGGTCGCGCTCCCCCGGCTTGTCCGGCGAGGCATATTCGCGCGCATTGGCCATGACGATGGAAATGCGCTCAGGCGTCGCCGGGTGGGTGGCGAGGAAATCGGGCGAATCCGCGCCGGCACTCTGGTTCATCGACATGGAGCGCATGCCCGCCTGCCGGCCCATGGTGGTGAGGAAGCGCTCGGCACCATAGGGATCGAAGCCGGCGCGGGCGCTGATGCCGACCCCGATGGCGTCCGCCTCCAGCTCCTGCCCGCGCGAGAAGCTGGCGAGCGACACACGGCTGCGTGCCAGCGCCAGCGCGCCGAGATCGGAATCGTTCACCACATCGGAAATGACGCGGCTGACCAACACCGCCTGCTTCATCTGGTCCTCGCGCGTCGCCGCGTGATTGGCGATGACATGCGCCATCTCATGCGCCAGCACCGAGGCGAGCTCGGCATTGTCGGAGGACAGGGCGAGCAGGCCGCGCGTCACATAGAGCGAACCATTGGGCAGGGCGAAGGCGTTGACCGCCGGGGAATTGAGGATGGTGACGCGGTAATGCAGATCCGGCCGCTCGGAGGCGGCGACGAGGCGCGCCACCACGACCTCGATCTGCTTCTGCAGCTTGGGGTCGTTATAGGCCCCACCATAGGAGGCGACGAGGCGCTCATGTTCCTTGCGCTGCGCCGGGGTCAGCGCGTCATCGCGGCTGATCGCCGACGGGGCGGAAGCCTGTTTGTCGTCGACGGCGGCGCAGCCGGCCACAAGCAGCGAGGCCGCGAGTAGCAAAGCGCGCGGCAACAAGCCAAGCGCCCGCGCGCGCCCGAAAGGCGCGGCCCGCTGCGTCCCGCTTGTGCTCCTCGCTCCTGTCACTCGTCCCCCGTCCGCCGTGCCCGGCCTTCCGCCCCGTTTTCCATAGCGTCGCCGGGCGACGCGTATACCGCGTTCCCGGCCAGTTCGATCTGTTCGGCCCGCCGCACGGTGATCGCCGGCCCGCCGGCCTCGAACAGCGTGCCGCGCAGCCGCACATGGCGCCCGGCAAGATCGGCCGATGCCAGACCGCGCGCCGTCAGCGACGCCCGGCCTTCGGCCTCGACCCTTCCCGTCATATCCTGCCGCCAAACCCGGCCAAAATTGAGGTAATCCACGCGGGCCGTCTTTCCAATGTCAAGAATATGGCCTGCCACGATTGTGAACCGCCCCTGCTGCGCGCGCAAAGCCGCGATATTGGCGGCCGCGAGCGGCAACTGACGCCACAGCCCGCGCCGGTCGCGCCGTGCCTCGGCCTCCGCCGCCAGCCAGGCGGGCAAGCAGGCGAGCACCGCGTCTTCCGGCCGCGCCACAGCGAGGCCCTCGCGCAGCAGCGCCTGCTGCAGGGTCGCCCCCTCTTCCGCCGCCGCCGCGCCGGGAGAGGCGATAAGGGCGGCGCGCCGGCCATACCGGTCGCGCGCCGGCCCGGCGGCGAAGGCGATCTCGCGCCCCGCGACCCGCCCGGCGAGCGCCGCCCGCCAGCTCACCGCCGTGCCCGCGCCGCCGCCCGCCAGCCCGGCGGGCCGCAGGACGGAACCGTCGTCCAGGACGAGATCGCCAGCTGCCGTCACCTCAGCCACATGACCGCGCGCGAGCGGCGCCGGCAGGCAGGGCGCGGCGACGGAAGAAGGCGGCGGGGAGGCGGCAAGAACCGTCCCCGGAACCAAGAGGCCGATGGCCACGAGCACCCATGGCGCAAGGCTCGCCCGGACGCGGGCACGGACGCGCGGGTCAGACAGCTTGGAGGTCGTGCGCGTCGCCATGGCGTTTTCCACGGCGCCGCCGGCCCGTGGCTCCCGTGCCTTTGCGGTAGCCTAGCGCAAAGCCCGGCCGTCGCCCACCCCGCCTGGGCGGGGCCTGTCCGCGGGAGAACGGCGATGCACCCGGGCCCCCTTGATCGCCGCGCCCAATTCGGGTCATGTACGCGCGGTCACTCCCGGTAGCTCAGCAGGATAGAGCACAGGTTTCCTAAACCTGGGGTCAGGGGTTCGATTCCCTTCCGGGAGGCCACCACCGTAATGAACGCCTGCTGACGGAAACAACGCGCGCGATGCGTCGGAAACGACGGGTGCAGCGCGTGGCGTTCCCCGTCACCGCTTATTGGCAGACACAGCCTTCTGCCGTCGCCTGGATGTGCCTTCGCCGGTGACCGGGCGGCAGGGCCGCGCGCCGACGATCTGCCCGTTTGCCGCCGGCATTAGCTAAATACCGTTCCGCCGGCGCTTGATCCCCGGCGGTTTGCCCGCCTATGTAGCCGAGTAAGCTCATGCGGGGCTTTGGGGGTTATCATGTCGGCGAGTTGGATGGGCGGCTATGTCAGCGATGTCGCCTACACATTGGGCTATTATCGCGAACTTTCTCCGGCCTTTCTTACCTATGTCTGCGAATCCAATGGCGTGAAGGGCCCGCCGGCGGGGCGGCGGCTGCGCTATTGCGAGCTGGGCTGCGGACGCGGCTATGGCACCGCCCTGCTTGCCGCCGCCAATCCCGACATGGATTTCGTCGGCATCGACTTCAACCCGACCCATATCGCCGAGGCTCGCGCCTTCGCCGACAAGGTGGGCCTCGCCAATCTCATCTTCCTGGAGGCGAGCTTCGGCGATGCGGGGGCGTCCAGCGACGCGGCGCTCGATGATTTCGACTTCGTCACCCTGCACGGCGTCTTCACCTGGGTCAGCCCGGAGGCGCGACGCGAGATCGTTGACTTCCTGCGCACGCGGCTGCGGCCCGGCGGCATCGCCTATGTCAGCTACAACACCTATCCCGGCTGGACGGCCCTCGCCCCGCTGCAGCATATGATCCGCCAGGTGGCCGCCCGCTCCACCGGTGACAGCATTGCCCGCATCGGGCGCGCACGCGAGATGATCGCCCAGCTGGCCCAGCCCGGCTGCGCCTATACGGCGCAGAATCCGTCGGTGCGGAGCCGGGTCGAACATATGGCCAAGCAGGACGTACACTATCTCGCCCACGAATTCCTCAACGAACACTGGTCGCCGATCTATGTGACCGACGCCTTCGCACAGTTCCGCGAGGCCAAGCTCACCTTCATCGGCTCGGCCTCGGTCGGCGAGAACCGCATCTCCTTCGCCGTGCCGAAGGAGATGCACGAGCTGGTGACCTCCGCGACCGACCTCGCCATGCGCGAGCAGGTGAAGGACTTCGCGGTGAACAAGCAGTTCCGCCGCGACGTCTATGTGAAAGGGCCGATCGCGCTGACCACGGCCGAGCAGCGCCAGTGCTTCGAGCGCGCCCGCTTCGCCCTCACCTCGGCGGAAGCCGGGGCGAAGGAAAGCTGGAAGGTCCCCTCCGGCGACGCCCGGCCCAAGGCGGGGTTGGTGGCGACCCTCGCGGCGCGCCTTGGCGAGGGTTCCGCGACGGGAGCGGAGCTTGTCGAGCGGGCACAAGCGGAGGGCTTCACCGAGAAGGATGTTCAGATCGTCCTCGAACTCCTGGTGCACAACGCCGCTGTGCTTCCCTGCCGCCCCGATGGCGGAGAAGGCGATCAGAGCGCGGCGCGCCGGTTCAATGCGGCAATCTGCGCGATGGCGACCATCGCCGACACTCACCGCTTCCTTGCAGCGCCGGTGGCAGGCTCGGCGATCGCCGCCGGCCAGTTCGACCGTCTCGCGCTCCCCGCGCTTCTCGCTGAGCCGGACGCCTCCGCAGCGGCGGTCGCGGCGCGGGTGATCGGGCAGATCGAGGCGTCGGGACAGAAGATGCGGCGAGGCGACCGCGCGCTCGGCGCGGCGGACACCGCCGAACTTGCAGAACTGATTGAAAGACTGCGCAAGGGCCAGTTGCCGGTCTGGCGCCATCTCGGCATCGCGGTCTGATCCCCTCGGCGGCGGCGTGTGCGGCCCGGCGGGCCGCACACGCCCGCCGGTCAACGCACCTAGCACAAGGCTGGACCGTCCCCGCCGGCGGTGCCGACGCCCATCGCTAGACGTAGATCACCTCCAGCGGTCCGAGGAGGGTGCGGCCGCCGGCTACGAAGCGGACGCGAACAGCCGCGCCTCATCCGCCCTGCGGCACGCCGAAGGCAACGCGCAGCGCGTGGTTGACCGAGGCCGGCAGCACCGACATATGGGTTTCGCCGGGCAGGAATTCGTAGGCCGTCGCCAGCCCCGGCACCGGGGCCAGCCGCTCGGCCATCTCCCGGGTGTGATCGACGATCCGGCTCTCAAGGAAGCTGGCGCGACGCTTTTCCGCGTCTTCGGCCCCCATCTGGAACGGCGCAAGCTGCTGCTCATACTCGCCGACCAGCAGCAGCAGACGCCCGGCGCAGCCCCGCCCCGAAGCGACGAAGGCCTGCGCCCGCTCCACGATGCCTGCGCTTTCCCACCAGATCGCCGGGCTGGCGGAAACCCAACCGGCGAAGGCGTCGGGCTTCTGGAACAAGGCGTGCAGCACGAACAGGCCGCCGAAGGAATGGCCGAAGATCGCCTGCCGGCCCGCATCCACGGGCACCCGGCGGGCGATCTCGGGTTTCAGTTCATTCTCGATGAAGGCGAAGAACGCGTCCGCGCCGCCGGTGCGGACCGGCGGGCCGCCCTCGACGAAGGGCGGGTAGGTCTGGCCCGGCGGCGGGCCGAGATCCCAGGAGCGGCGCAGGCTGTCATAGGCCTCCTCGGTGGGATAGCCGACCGCGACGATCACCCCGAAGGTGATGCCCGTGCCGAGCGTATAGGGCGCCTGCGCCCGCATGGCCTCTACCGCCGTGGCGATGACCGCGTTGCCGTCCAGCAGGTACAGCACCGGCCAGCCGCCCGCGGGCGGTTCGCCCGGCGGGGTGTAGAGAAAGATGCGGTGCGGCTCGCCGCCTTCGCGCGAGGCGAGGTTGAACTGCACGGTGCCGGGAATGCGGGCGGGGATCGTCATGCGCTGTGTCTCCGTGCCAGCAGCCACATCAGGGCCGGGCAACCGATGAAGGTGGCGGTCAGGCCCGCCGGGATCTGCCAGGGAAAGGCGAGCGTTCGGCCGAGCCAGTCCGCCGCCACCATAAGGATGGCCCCGAGCAGCGCTGCGGCGACGAGCTGCGGCAGGGCCCGCTGCAGCCCGAGGAAGCGGGCGAGATGCGGCGCCATCAGCCCGACAAAGGTGAGCGGGCCGATCACCAGCGTCGCCACCGCCGTCATCGCCGCGGTCAGCACCAGCAGCACGACCTGGCTCCGGCGGGGCGGCAGGCCGAGCGCGGTGGATGTCGGCGCGCCTAGCGGCACGATGTCGAGCCAGCGCGCGACCAGCGGCAGGGCGGCGAGGCTGACCATGGCCGCCGCCGCCGCGACGGCCGCATCGGTCGCGGTCGCGCCATAGGTCGAACCGGTCATCCAGTTGAGCAGCAGCATGGCGCGCGGATCGCCGCCCGCCATCAGCCCGGTGACGAGCGCGTCGAACATCGCCCCGAGCGCGACGCCGGCGAGCAGCATGCGCTCCGGCGCGACGACGCGGCTGCGGCCCAGCGCGAGAATGGCGAGCAGGGCCAGCAGGGCGCCCAGTGTCGCGGCGCCGAGCTGCGGCCCGCGTGCGCTGGAATCCAGAACGAACAGAGCGAGGATGAGGCCGAAGGCGGCGCCGGCGCTCACCCCCAGCACTTCCGGACTCGCCATCGGGTTGCCGGTCAGGCGCTGCAGCATACCCCCGGCGCAAGCCAGCATCACCCCGGCGGCGAGGGCGGCAATGGCCCGCGGCCAGCGCCAAGGCACGAGATCGGGCGCGACGCTCCAGCCCTCCGGCCCATAGCCGATGACGAGCGACAGCAGGACGAGCACCACCAGCACCAGCCCGAGCCCGCCGAGAATGACGAGCGGCCGGGCGGCGCGGCGGACAGCCTCTTCCGGTCCGGCGGGCCGCTGCAGCGAGAGGCGCAGACGCGTGACCAGCCATAGCAGCAGCGGCGCGCCGAACAGGGCGGTAACGGCACCGGTCGGCACCATTTCGGCGGCATCGCCGGCGAGCCGCTGCACGCCCTGGTCGGTCAGCCACAGCAGCGCCGCGCCGAGCAGCGTCGCGGCGAGAAGGCGGGGCCCGACCCGCCGGGCGCCGGCGGCGTTCGCCAGTGCCGGTGCCGCCAGCCCGATGAAGCCGATGACGCCGACCGTGCCGACGACGAAGCCGGTGAGGGCGACGGCGAGGGCGAGGGCGGAGAGCCGGATCAGCGGCACGGACAGGCCCAGGCCCTTCGCCTGGTCGTCGTCGAGGGTCAACAAGGTAAGCGGGCGCACTAGAAACGCGGCGGCCACGCCGGCAAGCGCTAGCCGCGGCGCCAGGAAGCGGGGAATCTCCCAGTCCTGCTGGCTCAGCGAGCCACCGCCCCAGATGAACAGGCCGGCGAGGTAGTGGCTGTTGAACAGCGCGAGCATCGCTGCCAGCGCGCCGCAGTAGAGACTCACCACCATGCCGGCCAGCACCACAGTGAGCGGGGAAAGCCGCCGCGACCAGGAGAGGGCGAGCACGACCAGCGCGGCGGCGAGCCCGCCGGCCATCGCCGTCCATTCCCGCCCCACCGCCAGCAGCCCCGGCGCCCACAGCATCGCCATCGCTAGGGCGAGATTGGCACCGGCGGAAACACCGAGCGTGGTCGGCGACGCCAGCGGGTTGCGCAGCGCCATTTGCAGCAGCGCCCCGGCGAGGCCGAGCGCGCCGCCGCACAGCAGCGAGGTGACGAGGCGCGGCGCGTAGCTATAGCGCACCAGCATCTGGCGGATATCGGCAACGTCGGGGGTCGCCAACGCCTCCAGCCAGAGCGAGGTGGGAAGCCGCAGCGCCAGGGTCGACACGCTGAGCCCAAGCGCGGCGAGCGCCAGAAGGCCGATCAGCCTGCCAGGACCGAAAGAAAGCCGGCTCGTCATCCGCGCGGCGCTCCCGAGAGGGTCGCTTGCAGCAGCCGCGCGAAGCGCATGGCGGAGGGCAGCATGCCGGACATCAGCACCGGCGGCATCGCCTGCACACGCTCCGCCCGCACGAAACCGAGCGCGTTCCACAAAGGAGAGCGGGCCAGCGCCGCCTTCACGTCGGCGGCGATCGGCTCGACATAGATCAGTCGCGCCTCGGGCGCCCGGGCCAGCTGCTCGATGCCGACCGTGGCGAAGCCCCAGTAATTGGCGGGGCCCTGCCAGGCATTGGTGAGGCCGCACAGCGTCAGCACGTCGTCGAACAGGCTCTTGGCGCCATAGACGCGGACATGCCGGGTATCCATGAAGCTGACGAGAAACACCGGCGTGGCGGCCACCGGCGCGAGGGCGGCGCGTGTCTCGTCCATGCGCGCCGCGCTGGCGGCGATCAGCGCCTCGCCCTCGCGTGACCGGCCGATCAGCCCGGCGAGCCGGCGTGTGGCATCGAGGCTGCGGGAATAGGGCGTGCCGGGGTCAGGGGTGTTGATGGCGAAGCTCTCGGTGCGGGCGAGACGCTGCAGCACCGGGAGAAGGCCGGCCAGATAGGGCGTGGCGAGGATGAGATCAGGTTTCAGCGCCTGCAGCAGTTCGATATTGGCTTCCTGCGCCGCCCCCAGATTGACCACCCCCGGCGGCATGGCCGGCTCCACCACCCAGGTCGCCCATTGATCCGCCTCGGCGATGGCGGCCGGCGTCACGCCCAGCGCCAGCAAGGTTTCGGCGAGGCCGTAATCGAGGGAGACGATCCGCGCCGGCGCCGCCTCAGCCCATGGACGGGACGGCGCCGCGACAAGGCCGAGCGCGGCGGCGGCCAGCAGGCCGCGCCGGGTGACGGTGTGGAAGGCGGGCACGACCGGCACCTACCAGCGGTATTTCAGCCCGGCCAGAACGGTGCGCGGCGCGCCCATATAGCAATAGCCGGCATCGCAGGTGACATACTCCTCATTGAGCAGGTTCTGGGCGTTGACCTGCAGGCTCCAGCCCTTCAACGCCGCGTCGAGATAGCTGAAATCATAGCTCAGCTTGGCATCGACCAGCGTGTAGGCGCTGTTCTGGAACGTGTTGAGCGTGTCGCCCCAGGTGGCGCCGGTGTAGCGCACGCCCGCGCCGATCCCGAGCCCGGCCAACTTGCTGCCCTCCTGGAACTGGTAGTCCGCCCAGATGGAGAAGGCGTTCTGCGGCTGGCCCGACGGGGAGAGGCCGATCGTGTCGGGATCGCCCGCGACATTGGTGAGATCGAGATAGGTGTAGGCGCCGCGAATCTTCAGCCCATTGCCGAGATTGGCCACCGCCTCCAGCTCGAAGCCCCGCGCCCGCACCTCGCCCGTCTGCACCTGGAACAGCGGGTTGAGGGGATCGGTGGTGAGCCCGTTTTCCTGATTGATCTGGAACACGGCGGCGGTGAAATAGCCGTCGAAGCCCGGCGGCACATATTTCACGCCGCCTTCGATCTGCCGTGCCGTGGTCGGCACGAAGGCATTGCCGCTGGCATCGACGCCGAGCGTGGGCGCAAAGGAGGTCGCGTAACTCACATAGGGCGCGATGCCATTGTCGAAGAGATAGGTGAGGCCGGCGCGGCCGGTGAAGGCATTGTCGTCGGTGTTCTCGGTGGTGAAGGTCAGCAGGTCGTCATCCGTGGACGACACCCAGTCGTAGCGGCCGGTCAGCGTCACGATCCAGCGGTCGAACGTCGCCTGCTCCTGCACATAGATGCCGGTCTGGCTCTGCGTCTGCTTGTAGCGGGCATAGTTGAACGGGGGATCGAAAGTCGGGCCGAGCGGCTGGCCGGTGGTGAAATTGAAATCCGCCGCCGTGCCGAAGCCGATGCCGCCATCCAGCGCCAGATAGGTGTAGTCGAGACCCACCAGCAACTTGTGCGTGACGGGGCCGGTGACGAAATCGGCCTGCACCTGATTGTCGACCGCGAAGGAATCGAGCAGGTCGTGGACATAGCCGGTGCCGCGCTGGGCAATGTTGGTGACGGGGTCGATGGGGTACACGCTGGTGTAGCGCACCGTGGTGTCGGCCGAGCCGTAGCGCAGATTCTGCCGAACCGTGAACACGTCGTTGATGTCGTGCTCGGCCAGGTAGCCGATGCGCCATTGTTCCTGCGGCTGGCTGTTATAGTCGCCGGGCGCGCGGCTGAAGGTTCCGCCCGGGCCCTGCCATTGATAGAAGGGCAGCGAGGCTGGGGTTTCCGACTGCTGGTACTCGCCGAGGAAGGTGATGCGGGTCTGGTCGTTCGGCTTCCAGGTCAGCGCCGGGGCGATGAAGGCCATGTCGTTGACGCCGCCGCCCAGAGTGTTGGGCGAGCCGGCGTCGCGCAGCAGGCCGGTCAGGCGGTAGAGGAACTGCCCGTCCTTGTCGATCGGCCCGCCGACATCGAACTGACCCTGCCACCACTCGTAATTCCCGCCCTGCAGCTCCACCTCGCCGAAGGCTTCCTCGGTCGGGCGCTTGGAGGTGACGTCGACCAGGCCGCCCGGCGAGCCGAGGCCGTAGAGCGCGGAGCTCGGGCCACGCAGCACGGTGACGCTCTCCACCCCATAGGGCTCGATCTTGAACACGGACATGTTCGCGCCCGGCCAGCGCAGCCCGTCGCGGTAGATGCCGTTATAGGTGGCGTCGAAGCCGCGAATGGTGAAGGCGTCATAGCGCGGATCAAAGCCGCTCTGCCCGGTGCGCACGCCGGGCGTATAGGCCACCGCCTGGGTGAGGGACTGCACGTTGCGGTCATTGAGCTCGTCGCGGGTGACGACGGAGATGGACTGGGGTGTCTCGATCAGCGGCGTGTCGGTCTTGGTGCCGACATCGCTGGTGGTGGCGACATAGCCGACCGTACCGTTGCCCTGCACGTCGATGGTGCCGAGTTCGATCGCCCCGTCCGGGCTGGTGCCGGCCGCGGTGGTCGCGCTGGGATCGATGATGGTGACCTGATTTGGCCCGGTGAAACGATAGGTGAGGCCGGTGCCGGCGAGGAGGCGGGCCAGCGCCTCTGCCGGCGTGAGCGTGCCCGCCACCGCCGAGGAGCGGCGACCCTGCAGCTTCGCCGTGTCATAGAACACCTGGACCCCGGCGCGCTGGGCGAAGAGGAGCACCCCGCGATTGAGATCCTGCGCGGGAATATCGAAGGCGATACGGCCGGCCACTGCGGAGGCGGGCTGCTGGGCAACAGCGAGACCGGGCAGCGCGACGGAAGCGAGAAGCCCGGCGATCAACCCTGCCGTCAACCTGCGATGCCGTGCGGGAGAGCCCGCCATAGACCGCTTCTCAGCCATTTCTGTTCATCCCCTCGTGCCAGCGCCTGGTCGCTGGAGGGGAAGACAACCGGGAGGCCCGGACCCCGTAAAAAAAACCGCGACCTCAGTACAGCACGGTCACCAGCGGTGGCAGGGAGGAGGCGCGGGCGCCGAGTTCCGCCGTGATGGTGCGGATCACATCGTCGAGATTTCCGCTCGCGAACACGCCGCTGACCTTGCGCTGGGCGAGCCGGGGATCGGCGATGACGATGCGCCCGCGCCGGTAGCGGTTCAGCCGGCGCACCACGTCTTCCAGAGGCACCGAATCGAACACGAGCAGGCCCCGCCGCCAGGCGGTCGCTTCCTCGACATTGGCGGCGCCGACCGGGCCGAGACCAAGCGTCCCGCTATAGGCCACCGCCGAGCCCGGCACGAGCACGACGCGCTCCGCGCCGTCTTGAGGAAGGTCGAGAGCGATTTCGATGCGGTGCTCTATCGCGGTGACGCGGGCGCCCGTCTCCCACTCTTCGATCTGAAACTGGGTGCCCAGCGCGGTGGTGGTGCCCTGCGCCGCCGCCACCACGAAGGGACGCCGCTCCCCGCCCGCGCGCGGCGCCGCCTGGAAGAAGGCTTCGCCGGAGAGCAGAACGACGCGGCGCTCCTCATCGGTGAAGTCGACCGCGATGGCACTGTCCGGCCCGAGATCGACCAGACTGCCATCGGCGAGCGTGATCTGGCGCGTCTGCCCCGGCTCGGTGCGCCAGTCGGCGGCGAGCGCGATCCAGGGATCGCCGATCTGGAAGCGCAGGGCGAGCAGGCCGGCGGCGAGAAGAAACACGGCGCCGGCCATGCCGGCCCTGCCGAGACTCCCCCGCCGCCGGGGACGCGGCACGGCGCGCAATGGACCGGGGTCGTGGCGCAGAACGGCAAGGCTGCGCCAGGCACTGTGCGCCTCCTCGAACGCGGCGCGATGGTCGGGGTCAGCGTCGAGCCAGGCGTGGAAGGCGGTGCGCTCGGCCTCATCCAGCGGCCCGCCGTCGAGACGGGCGACCCAGAGCGCCGCGCGCCGGTCGGTGTCCGACGATTGATCCTCGTTCACGCCCTCATCCCCGAAAGCCGCGCGCGGCAATGCCTCATGCGATGAGGACAACCGGCGTGGCCGAAACCCGTAAAGAGCCGCTGATCTAGCGCGCCCGCAGGCGCTGCGTCACGTGCTGGATCGCCAGCGCCAGGTGCTTCTGCACCGTGCTTTCGGAAAGCGAAAGCGCGCGCGCCACCTCCGGCTGGGTCAGGCCGTCGACACGATTCAGCACGAAGATCTGCTGGGTGCGCGGCGGCAATTCGCCGATGAAGCGTTGCAGGCGTTCAAGCTGCAACGTGGCGTCGGCGGCGTCTTCCGGCGACGGCGCATCGGCCGCGACCGCGCCCAGCCATTCATGCGGCACGCTGTCGGTGCGGCGGCGGGATTCTTGTTTGCGGTGATTGAGCAGGAGGTTGCGGGCGATGGTGTAGAGATAGGCACGGACATCCTGGATGCGGGTTTCCGGCCGCTCGATCACCCGCAGAAAGGTGTCCTGCACGAGGTCCGAGGCCAGGTGCGCATCGCCAAGCCGGCCCCGGAGATAATTGCGTAACTCCGGCCCATGCGTGTGGAACGCGATTTTTAGATCGGCAGTCACCGTGTCCAAACCTCATGCACCGTGGTGGCGCGGCTGATGATCCGGGTTCACACTTACGTGAAAATAAATAGTCTATCAATATCAATAGTTTAGATATCATCTAAGGTGGGACGGCGGGTCCGCGGCTGTGACGGCAGGTCGGTTGCGGCCCGGCGCGGAGCCACGCTCTTAAACACATTGTCTCGTAGTATATATCTACGGAAACCGACCGCCTGCTGTGAGATATTGACCTCCCTCCCCGGCGTCTCTAAGAACGCCTCGCGTGAGGTTGATGCTGGCGCCTGCCCGACGACGGATCGATGCCGTCGGCGAAGACGGTCCGGCCACGCTCCCCGGTCGCGGACGAGCAAGGTTTGCCCGGGCGCCGTGGCGCGGACGTCCGCACCCGCGCGCTGACAAGCGGCGGCGATCAGGAGAGAGAGGCGGATTCGATGTCGTCGGAACGGATGACGCACCTCAGGCGTCTGGAAGCGGAATCCATCTTCATCATGCGGGAGGTGGCGGCCGAGTTCGCCAACCCCGTGATGCTCTATTCCATCGGCAAGGATTCGGCCGTGATGCTGCATCTCGCGGCCAAGGCGTTCTATCCCTCGCCCCCGCCCTTCCCGCTGATGCATATCGACACGACGTGGAAATTCCGCGAGATGATCGCCTTCCGCGACGCCATGGCCAAGCGCCTCGGCTTCAAGCTGCTGGTCCACACCAACCAGGACGGGCTCGCGCGCGGCATCAACCCGTTCGACCACGGCTCCTCGCTCTATACCCATGTGATGAAGACCGAAGCGCTGAAGGAGGCGCTGACGTTGCACGGCTTCGACGCCGCCTTTGGCGGTGCGCGCCGCGACGAGGAGAAGAGCCGGGCCAAGGAGCGGGTGTTCTCCTTCCGCACCGCCAGCCATGGCTGGGACCCCAAGAGCCAGCGCCCGGAGCTGTGGAACCTCTACAATGCCCGCGTCCGGCCGGGGGAATCGATCCGCGTGTTCCCGCTGTCCAACTGGACCGAACTCGACATCTGGCAGTACATCCTCGCCGAGAACATCCCCATCGTTCCGCTCTATTTCGCCGCCGAACGGCCGGTGGTGGAACGCGGCGGCCAGCTCATCATGGTCGATGACGAGCGCCTGCCGCTGGCGCCGGGCGAGGTGCCGCAGATGAAGCGGGTGCGCTTTCGCACGCTTGGCTGCTACCCGCTCACCGCCGCCATCGAGAGCGATGCCGACACGCTGGAGGCCATTGTCGGCGAGATGCTGCTCGCCCGCACCTCCGAGCGCGCCGGCCGGCTGATCGACCATGACGAGGCCGCCTCGATGGAGAAGAAGAAGCGCGAGGGCTATTTCTGATGAATGAGGCGATCACCTCCCTCGGCGCCGCCGACTATCTCGCCCGCCATGAAGACAAGGGCCTGCTGCGCTTTCTCACCTGCGGCAGCGTGGATGACGGCAAGTCCACCCTGATCGGCCGGCTGCTCTACGACACCAAGCTGCTGTTCGAGGACCAGCTGGAGACGCTCGCCTCGGATTCGCGCAAGCATGGCACCGCCGGCGAGGATCTCGATTTCGCGCTGCTGGTCGACGGGCTGGCGGCCGAGCGCGAACAGGGCATCACCATCGATGTCGCCTATCGCTTCTTCGCCACCGAGAAGCGCAAATTCATCGTCGCCGACACGCCGGGCCACGAGCAGTACACCCGCAACATGGCGACCGGTGCTTCCAATTCCGACGTGGCGGTCATTCTCGTCGATGCGCGCAAGGGCATCCTCACCCAGACGCGGCGGCATTCCTTCATCGTCTCGCTGCTGGGACTGAAGGATGTGGTGCTGGCGGTCAACAAGATCGACCTGATGGACTATTCGCAGGCGGTCTTCGACGAGATCGTCGCGGAATACCGTGCCTTCGCCGCGCAGTTCGGCTTCCGCACGCTGGTGCCGATCCCGATCTCCGCCCGCCATGGTGACAATGTCATCGCCCGCAGCGCCAACACGCCCTGGTATGACGGCCCCTCGCTGCTCGACCATCTCGACACGCTGGAAGTGGAAGACGGCGCCCATACGCGCCCGTTCCGCCTGCCGGTGCAGTGGGTAAACCGGCCGAACCTGAACTTCCGCGGCTTCTCCGGCACCATTGCGTCCGGCACGGTGCGGGTGGGCGAGGCGGTGGTGGTCGCCGGATCGGGCGCGACCTCGCGCGTCGCCGCCATCGTCACCGCCGACGGGGAACTGCCCGAGGCCGGCGCCGGCCAGGCGGTGACGCTGACACTGGAAGACGAGATCGACGCCTCGCGCGGCGACGTGATCGCGGCGGCGGCGGCGCGGCCGGAGGTCTCCGACCAGTTCGCCGCCCATCTGATCTGGATGCATGAGGACGCGCTGCTGCCCGGCCGCCCCTATGTCATGAAGATCGGCACGCGCAACGTCGTCATGTCGGTGACCGAGATCAAGCACCGCATCGACGTGAACAGCTTCCAGAAGCTGGCCGCCAAGACGCTGGTGCTGAACGATGTCGCGGTGGTCAATATCGCCACCCATGAGCCGATCGCGCTCGACCCCTTCGCGGAAATCCCCCAGACCGGCGCCTTCATCGTCATTGACCGCATGACCAACCAGACGGTCGGCGCCGGCATGGTCGATTTCAGCCTGCGGCGGGCGACCAATGTGCACTGGCAGGCGCTGGATGTGTCCAAGGCCAGCCGCTCCGGGCTGAAGCTGCAGAAGCCGGCGGTGCTGTGGTTCACCGGGCTCTCCGGCGCCGGCAAGTCGACCATCGCCAATCTGGTCGAGAAGCGCCTCAACGCGCTCGGCAAGCACACCTATCTGCTCGACGGCGACAATGTCCGCCACGGGCTGAACAAGGATCTCGGCTTCACCGATGCCGACCGGGTGGAGAACATCCGCCGGGTCGCAGAAGTGTCGCGGCTGATGGTGGATGCCGGGCTGATCGTGCTCGTCTCCTTCATCTCGCCCTTCCGCGCCGAGCGGCAGATGGCGCGCGAGCTGCTGGATGCCGGCGAATTCGTCGAAATCTTCGTCGACACGCCGCTGGACGTGGCGGAAGCGCGCGATGTGAAGGGGCTGTACAAGCGGGCGCGGGCCGGACAGATCCGCAACTTCACCGGCATCGACAGCCCCTATGAGCCACCGCTCGCCGCCGAGATCACCATCGAGAGCGGGGCACTGGCCGCCGAGGCTGCCGCCGAGCGCATCTTCGCCTATCTGCTGGACCAGGGTTATCTCAGCTGACCCGGCACGACGCCGTCATCGCCCCGCTGGGGCGGGACGGCAGGGCCGGAAGTGATAGTGCTTAAAGAACTGGTGCGGGCGGTCGGACTCGAACCGACACTCTGTCACCAGAAACGGATTTTGAGTCCGCCGCGTCTACCGATTCCGCCACGCCCGCGCGGAGCGCTGTCTATAACGAAACGACGCGCGCCGCCAAGAGAAAAGCCGGCTGCGGTCAACAGCCGGCTCTCGTGGCCGCGCAGGATCGGCGCGTATCACTGCGCAGGGGCGCAGGTGCCGAAGGAGGTCAGCACCTTGCCGCCGGCGAGCGTGGTCAGGGTCGCCTCGGGCTTGGCGAGCGACAGCTGGATCGCCCAGGCGGCCATATTGTCATTACCGTCGAGAATCAGCGTGTCGCCATCGCCGATGACACTCTGGATCGAGCTGATATGCGGCACCTTGTCGTCCGACACGCTGGCGATGATCTGCTCGCCGAAATGGATGAGGAAATGCGCCGGCAGATCGATCGTGCCCAGCTCCGGCGAGGGATTGCAGCCCGCTGCGGTGCAGACGAACACCTTCTCGAACGTGCAAGCGATCGGCGCCGGCAGCGTTTCCCCTGCCGGGGCCGGCGGCGGTACGGCGGCGGAGGGCCCGGTGGAGGCGCCGGAGGAATCCAGCGCCTGCGTCTCCTGCGCCTGCGCGGCGGCGAGACCGAGGAGCAGGCAGAGCGCGGTAGCGGCCGTCTTCAGCATGGGAGTGCCCTGATGCGTGACCGGAAGGAGCGGAGCGAAGCGTCTCAGTAGACCGGCGTGCGGCACGGCGGGTAGGGCGGCGCGCCGCAATAGCCCGGGCCATAGACCGGACGCGGCGGCGGGGGCGGGTAATAGGCCGGCGGGGGCGGCGGCGGCGGCGCGTAATAATAGGTCTTCGGCTGGTTCACCGCCGCGGTGACGGCCGAGCCGACCAGAGCGCCGGCGACAAGCCCGCCGATCAGCGCGCCGGTCGAATTGCCGGCATGGGCGGGCGGGCTCACCGCCAGCAGCGGCAGGGCGACGGCAAGCGCCAATGTCGCCCGGATGATCCACCCCAGGAATTTGGTGCCGAAGACGTTCATGTCCGACCTCGCGATTCGCTCGCTCGACTATCGCGCGCGGCCCGGCTGGCGGCAAGGCCGCACCGTTGCGCGACGATGAGGGGGCCCTGGCCGCCGTGCCGGCCACGACCGGCGAACCATTCTCCGCTTTCCGCGTTGTCGGGCGTCGGCAGCCCTAGGGCATGAAGAGTGGAGAAGGACATGGACAGACGAGGTTTTTTACTCGGCCTGGCCGGCGTGCTCGGTGCAGGTAGCGCCGCGGGCGCGCTGTTGACATCGTCGGCCGAGGCGGCGGTGCTGAACCAGTTGCGGGACATCGCCCCTGCGGGAGAAGAGGGCCTGGAGGCGGTCGCGCACGCGCCTGACGGCACGCCGATCGAATCGACTCAATGGGGCCCGCCCGGCCCGCCGCCTCCCGGCTGGCGCCGCCGCCGTCGCCGCCGCCGGGTGTGCGCGGTGCGCCGCGACCGCTGGGGCCGCCCGGTGCGCCGCTGCTGGTATGTCTACCGCTAGCGTTTGACCGCAGCTGATGATCGAGGCCGCGAGGGGGCACTCCCGTCGCGGCCTTTGTGGTCAGACGATCTCGATCTCCGTACGCGGCCCGAGCCGGGCGAGCAGGCGGCGCAGATCGCTCGGGCGAAAGGCGACACAGCCCGCCGTCGGTTCGAAGGCACCGCGCGCGATATGGAGAAACACCGCCGAGCCGCGATGGGCGCGGCGGGGCCGGCTGTTATGGTCCAGCACGACCACGAGATCATACAGCCCATCCGCCCGCCACATCTCCTCATGCGAGGTGGGAAAAGGCCGCTTGACCGGTCGGTTGTAGCGACCATGGCGCGGCGCGTCGCACCAGCCATCGTCGGGCTTGATGCGAAACACCGGCAGGCGGGTGACCGGGCGGGGGCCATGATCGGCGCGGTAGCGCACTTCGCGCGCGTGCCAGATGCCCTTCGGCGTCGCGCCGTCGCCCTCGCGCTTGTCGGCGCGGATTCCCGACCGGCCCAGCGCGACGGGAACCGGCCGGCCCTCGACAAGCAGCCAGCCGCGCTGGCGCCCGTTGGGTGGACCGCCGGGTCGCGCGGCGACGCGCAGGCGGGAAAGGCTGTGGGATTTTCCGTGTGATTCTGTGCGAAGGGTCTTCTTCACGCCATTTCCGTTCACGATCACGTCACGAACCGGCAGCACCTTCGTCCCACGAGTCCTCGACGCTTGCCGAATGCGCTTCGCCTGCCTACTCGGGGCATACGGCATTTCACTCCAACCTCGCGTGAGAGTGGACGCACGAGGCACCTGGGACAAGGGCTTCAACGAGCGGCCTCTCTCGGGAACGCGATTATTCGGGAAAGCGATATGGCGAACGCTCTGCGAGTTTTGGTGGTCGACGACGACAAGGATCTGCGTGAGGCGCTGGTCGAACAACTCTCACTCTATGACGAATTCGAGGTGGTTTCCGTCGACAGCGCCACGGCCGCGATCAGCGAAGTCGAATCGACGCGGGTGGATCTGGTGCTGATGGATGTCGGCCTGCCGGACAAGGACGGGCGCGAGGCGGTGCGGGTGATGCGCCAGAACGGCTTCAAGGCGCCGGTCATCATGCTGACCGGCCATGATACCGACAGCGACACCATCATGGGCCTGGAAGCCGGCGCCAATGACTATGTCGCCAAGCCGTTCCGATTCGCCGTGCTGCTCGCCCGCATCCGCGCGCAGATGCGCTCGCATGAGGCGAGCGAGGACGCGGTCTTCACCATCGGGCCGTACACGTTCCGCCCCGGCGCCAAGATGCTGGTGACCGAGCGCAACTCGAAGATCCGTCTCACCGAGAAGGAAACAGCCATTCTGCGCTATCTCTACCGGGCTGGAAAAAAGCCGGTGGCGCGCGAAATACTTCTGCAGGAAGTGTGGGGCTATAATTCAGGCGTGACGACCCATACGCTTGAGACGCATATATATCGCCTGCGCCAGAAGATCGAAAAAGACCCCTCCCACCCCAGCCTGCTTGCCACCGAGGCTGGCGGGTACAAATTGCTGCCCTGACTGGCCGATTGATTCGTCCGGCCTTGGAGTTTCGCCCGCCGAATGTCCATCGAGGACGACATCGCCTTTCTGGAACGTGTGCCGACGCTCGCATTGATGGGGCGGGAGGCGTTGCGCGTCATCGCCATCAGCGTGGATCATTTCACGCTGGCGCGCGGGCAGACGCTGTTTCACGAGGGTGAGCCGGCCGATTGCGCCTATGTGGTGCAGCAGGGCAGCCTGCGGGTGGCGCCGGAAGACCCGCAGCTGGCGATGCGCCCGGGCCAGAGCATCCGCGCCGGCGAAGGCGCGCTGATCGGCGAGATGGCGCTGCTCACCGAAACCCGCCGCCCCGCCACTGCCACCGCGCTGGAACCGGCGGAGGTGCTGCGCATTCCCCGCAACATGTTCCTGCGCACGCTGGAAAGCTATCCCGACGCCGCGCGGGAACTCACCCGCCGGCTGAGCGAGCGCGTTTCTGCCACCCTGGCCGATCTCGAACGCGTGCGCGAGCGGCTGGAGGCGATCGAGGACGTGCGGCGGCCATGATTCCGGTCGCCCCCCGGGTCTGGCTCGACGAGGACGAGATCGAGGAAACCTTCATCCGCGCCTCCGGCCCGGGCGGGCAGAACGTCAACAAAGTGTCGAGCGCCGTGCAGCTGCGCTTCGACGTGCGCGGCTCCAAGACCTTGGCGGACCACGTGAAAGAGCGGCTGGAGCGGCTCGCCGGGCGGCGCCTGACCAAGGAGGGCGTGCTGGTTCTCGTGGCGCAGCGCTACCGCACGCAGGAACAGAATCGCGCCGATGCGCTGGCGCGGCTGGTGGAGCTGGTGCGCGAGGCGGCCGTGGTGCCGATCACCCGCCGGCCGACCCGCCCGACCCTCGGCTCGAAGATCCGCCGGCTGGAAGGCAAGGCGAAGCGCTCCGGTATCAAGTCGCTGCGCCGCGACCGGCCTTCGGGCGGCAACGAGGATTGAGAGGCTAACCCCTAGAAATCCGTCGCGATTCCCTTCACTTCCCAATCGCCGTAGCGCACGGGCTCCGGCCCGTCGCGGCCGTCGATTTCCCTTGGCCCGACCACCGGCGCGGCGGCGGCGCGGCGGGCTTCGGCCTCGGCCAGCGCCCGCTCGGCGGCAGGGGTGAGCGGGCGGCGCGGGGCGGGCGCCGCGCTCTCGGTGGCCTGACCAGTGAGTGCGGTGAGGTGGAGTGTGGGACCGATCGGTGCGGTGGGATCGCTCTGGCTCATGCGCCATTGGAACCACTCGCCGCGAGCCGGCGTCAAGACGGTGTCACTCACGAGCGCGCGACGCGCCGGCGCACTCGCCAATCTTGCGCGCGGGGCGGGCCGCTCCCATTTCCCCAGCGACATGCCGCAACCTGCGGCGCATGAGGGAACGATGAATTATTTCCGTACGGCCATCCTGCTCGCGGGCATGACCGCGCTGTTCATGGGCGTCGGCTTCATGATCGGCGGTCAGGGCGGCATGATGATCGCGCTGCTGGTCGCCGCCGGCATGAATGTGTTCAGCTACTGGAATTCCGACCGCATGGTGCTGTCCATGTACGGCGCCCGCGAGGTCGACCGGGCCAGCGCGCCGGAATTCTACGGCATGGTGGAGGAGCTGGCGGCACGGGCGCAGCTGCCCATGCCGCGCGTCTACCTCATGGACAATCCCCAGCCCAACGCCTTCGCCACCGGCCGCAACCCGCAAAACGCGGCGGTGGCCGCTACGACGGGCCTGCTCCATTCGCTCTCGCGCGAGGAGGTGGCCGGGGTGATGGCGCATGAGCTGGCGCATGTGAAGAATTACGACACGCTGACCATGACCATCACCGCCACGCTGGCCGGCGCCATTTCCATGCTGGCGAATTTCGCCATGTTCTTCGGCGGCAACCGCAACAACAATAACGGCTTCGGCATACTCGGCACCATCGCCATGGTGATCCTCGCTCCGCTCGCCGCCATGGTGGTGCAGATGGCGGTGTCGCGTTCGCGCGAATATGAGGCGGACAAGCTCGGCGCGCAGATTTGCGGCCAGCCGATGTGGCTCGCCTCGGCGCTGGCGAAGATTTCCAATGCCGCGCATGCGGTGCCGAACATGCCGGCCGAACACAACCCGGCCACCGCGCATATGTTCATCATCAACCCGCTATCGGGCGAGCGGATGGACAATTTGTTCTCCACCCACCCCGCCACGGAGAACCGCATCGCCGCGCTGCAGGCGCTGGCGCAGCAGATGGGGTCGGGCGGTTATGGCTATGACAACGCCGCCGCTTCGGCCCCGCAGGGCGGACCGTGGGCGGGCCGTGGGGCTTCGCGACCGGCCACCCGCCCGACCGGCAATCCCTGGGGCCGGCGCGGCGGCGACGACCGGCGCGGCCCTTGGGGCTGAGACTGCGGGCGCATTCTGCCGTCGCGGGGTGCCGGGCGGGCATCGCCCCCTCCCCGTTTCCCGGCCCCGCGCGTTGATCGCGCGCGCATCCCGCTCGCATTGCCGCCGTGACGCTTGAAAAAGCCGCGCTTCGCCGCTATCAGAGCCGCGCGTGCCGCTTTAGCTCAGTTGGTAGAGCATCGCATTCGTAATGCGGAGGTCGTCAGTTCGAGTCTGACAAGCGGCACCATTCCTCCGCCCCGGCTTTGAGAGCCCGGCGGCACCCCCTTCCCCATTTCAGTCATTCGCTCCGCGCTCCCGCGTACCCTCATCCCCGGGCGTGACCCGGGGACCCAGCGTTTTCGCTGGTGCGCGGGAAAAGTCTGGGTGGCCGGGTCAAGCCCGGCCATGAGGGGGCGTTAGGTTGTCAGGATGAGCCGGGAGCGCTTCCCCGTCGCTCGATACGGATCCTCCCCCGGCCAGAAGGACCGGGAGCGCCCTGCGCACCACCCGCGCCCTCATCCCCGGGCTTGACCCGAGGACCCAGCGTTTCCGCATGTGCGCGGGAAAGGCTGGGTGGCCGGGTCAAGCCCGGCCATGAGGGCTCCAGACCAGCCGCGGGCTGCACACCACCCCGCTGGTAAAGTGCCAAAGAGCTTGGAGCTGGGTGCCGGATCGCCTTCCGCTGCCGCTGCAGGCGTCAGCAAAACGGGGCGCGCTTCGACACCCCCACGCGCTCATGGCAGTCGGCGTCCTTCGCCCTCTCCCCATGGGGGAGAGGGTTGGGGTGAGGGGCGCTTGCCTTCCGCCCCAGCGTCCCCTCGCCGACCCGCTTCGCGGGCCACCTCTCCCCGACGGGGAGAGGCACGTCGCGGGGCAGCGCGGAGGACGGACTGCGCCTCGCCGGATATCGGCTGCGCCCCAGATGTTCCTCGCTGCCGATGGTGAGTGCCACGCCTGATTTTCGGAGCTCACGGGGTGACGACCGCGACGCCTACAATCATCCAATCTTATCGGATGATTTGTGCGATATAATGCGCTGGATCGAACGATCATCTCCTGCGACGAAGGTGATGCCGCAAGGGGAGACGCATCATGGTCGCGCATGTCGAAATGGCCGAGGGCACCCGCACCGCCAAGGTCCATGCCGGGACGATCCAGGCCAAGGCCCGCACCGCCAAGGCCCTCGCCTCAAAATCCCCCGCCGCGAAGATTGCACCCGCCGCGCTGCTGCCCGGCTTGGTGCTGACGGCTGGCATTGCCGGCCTCGGCTTTGCGCTGCGCCAGCTGCCCATGGTCGGGGTGCTGAGCCCGATGATCCTCGCCATCATGATCGGCATCGGCTTTCACAACCTCATCGGCACGCCGGCGCGGGCGAAGCCGGGCGTCACCTTCGCCATGCGGCGCATCCTGCGCGCGGCCATCGTGCTGCTGGGGCTGCAGCTCACCGCCGCGCAGGTGGCGGAAGTGGGCGCCACCGGCCTCGCGGTGATCGCCCTCACCCTCGTTTCCACCTTCCTGTTCACCACATGGCTCGGCCGGCTGATGGGGGTGGAGCGCGGCCTCGCCCAGCTGATCGCCGCCGGCACTTCCATCTGCGGCGCCTCGGCGGTGATCGCCACCAACACGGTGACGCGCGCTCCTGACGAGGATGTCGCCTATGCGGTGGCCTGCGTCACCGTGTTCGGCTCGGTGGCGATGTTCCTCTATCCTCTGCTCCCCGTGGTGCTCGGCCTTTCCCCGCACGCCTATGGGCTGTGGGCCGGCGCCTCGATCCACGAAATCGCCCAGGTAGTGGCCGCCGCCTATCAGGGCGGGCCGGCGGCGGGCGAGTTCGGCACCATTGCCAAGCTGTCGCGGGTGATGCTGCTGGCGCCGATGGTGATCGCCCTCGGGCTGATGGCGGCGCGCCAGGCCCGGGGCCGCGGCGAGGATGCCGGCCGCGCCCGCCCGCCCATGCCATGGTTCGTTCTCGGGTTTCTGGCCATGGTGGCGCTCAACAGCGTGGTGACGATGCCGGCCGAGATGAAGGCGGCGCTGGTGCTGGCCACCACCTTCATGCTCTCCATGGCGCTGGCGGCGATGGGGCTGGAGACCGACATCGCCAAGCTGCGCGCCAAGGGCGTGCGCCCCTTCCTGCTCGGCCTCGCCGCCTTCGTCTTCATCGCCCTGTTCAGCCTCGCTCTGGTAAAGATGACCGCCTGAGCGAGGCCGAGGATGGTGGATGACCCTGGAACAGCTGCGCATCTTCGTCGCCGTGGCGGAGCGTGAGCACATCACGCAGGCCGCGCGGGACATCCACCTTACCCCTTCCGCCACCAGCGCGGCGATCGCGGCACTGGAGGCGCGCCACGCCACCAAGCTGTTCGATCGGGTGGGGCGCGGCATCGTGCTCACCGAAGCCGGGCGGCTGTTCCTGCCCGAGGCCCGCGCCGTGCTGGCCCGCGCCAGTGCCGCCGAGAAGGTGCTGGCCGACCTCGCCGGGCTGGTGCAGGGCACGCTGGCACTGGCGGGCAGCCAGACCGTGGCCAATTACTGGCTGCCACCGCTGATCGAGGCCTATCGCCGCCGCTATCCCGGCGTTTCCGTCAGCCTTGCCATCGGCAACACCGATTTCGTCGCCGCCCTGGTGCAGGAAGGGGCCGCCGATCTCGGCTTCATCGAGGGCGGCATCGAGACCCCGGTGCTGGCCACCGCCGCCGTGGCGCAGGACGAAATGGTGCTGGTGGCGCCGGTGACGCACCCCTGGCACTGGCGCCCGCCGCGCGCCCCGGCCGAGCTCATCGACGGCCCCTGGGTGCTGCGCGAGCCGGGATCGGGCACCCGCGCCATGCTGGAAGCCTATCTCGACGCGGCGGGGATCGCGCCCGCCAGCCTGCGGGTCGTGCTCGACTATCCCTCCAACGAGGCGGTGCGGGCGGCGGTGGAGGCCGGCAGCGGGGTGACGGTGATCTCGCGCCGGGTGGTGGACGGCGCCATCCGCGCCGGCACCATGGCGCTGATCGACTATCCCCTGCCCGCCCGCCCCTTTCTCTCGCTGCGCCACCGCGAGCGCTACACCACCAAGGCGGCGCAGGCCTTTCTCGCGCTGGCCGGGGAGGACCGGGCCGCCGTCACGCAGGGCTGAGGCGTGGGCCGAGCCATCGCGCGGTGGAAACTCGGCCTTCCCCGCGTTTCGGCGTGGCGCCGGACCCCAGAGGCCGCCACACTGGCGCGGACAGCGGGTGGGACAGAGGGGCGGCGCAGGGTGGAGCGCGAAACGACGGCCGCGGGCCGGCACCAGCGGCGCATCGGCGTGGTCGACATGCTGCGCGGCCTCGCGGCCAGCGCCGTGGTGCTGCAGCATGTGGCGGAATCCTCCGGCCGGGCGGAGCTGTGGCCTCTGCTGGAAGCCGCGCCCGGCGTGTTCGGCGTGGTGCTGTTCTTCCTCATCAGCGGCTTCGTCATTCCGCTCTCGCTGCGCGGCGCGCCGCGCTGGCAGGATTTCGCGCTGCGGCGGCTGCTGCGCATCTACCCGCTCACCTTGTTCGCCTTCGCCCTGCTGGCCGGGCTGATGGCGCTCGGCGCCATCCCGGCGCTGCCCGGAATCTCCGATTCCGCCTATGTCTGGCTGATCAACCTGCTGCTGCTGCAGGATTTCGTCGGCGTGCCCGGCCTGCTCGGCGTCACCTGGACGCTGCCCATCGAATTCGCCTGGTACGGGCTGTTCGGGCTGTGCGTCTTCACGCTCGGTCGGCGCGGGCTAGGGCTGCTGGCGCTGGCCTTTCCGCTCGGGCTCGCCGCGCTGATCGTGTTCTCGCTGCTGTCAGGGGTGCGGCTGCCCTTCGGGCGGATCGGCATGCTGTACGCGGCCGTGGTCGGCATGCAGGTCTATCGCCATGCCGAAGGCGAGATTTCCCGCGGGCAGGTGGTGGGCTCGGCGGCCGCCTTCGTGCTGCTGATGCTGATCGCGAACGGCGTGGCGTTCGGCTATTTCACCCACCCGTCGATCAGGCTGCACCACGCGCTGGTGCCGTGGCTGCTGGCCTCGCTGCTGTTCTTCGCCGCCCTGTCCGGGGTGGCGACGCCGCAGGGGTGGCCGGCGCGGGCGCTGCTGTTTCTCGGCCGGATCAGCTTCTCGCTCTATCTGCTGCACCCGATCGTCATGGTGCTGGTAGCCCCCTATGCCGAGGGCTACGGCTTCATCATCGCCGTCTGCGGGCTCACGGTGCCGCTCGCCTGGCTGAGTTTCACCTATGTGGAGACGCCCGGCATCGCGCTGGGGCGGGCGCTGGTGCGCCCTCGCCCTGCGCCTGCGGCCAGCTTCTAGCGGTGGCCGAAAATGGCGCTGCCGACCCGCACATGGGTGGCGCCGAGCGTGATGGCGGTCTCGTAATCGCCGCTCATGCCCATGGAGAGGGTCGTGAGCCCATGGCGCGCGGCGATCTTCGCCAGCAGGGCGAAATGCGGCGCCGCCGGCTCGTCGGCCGGGGGAATGCACATCAGCCCCTCGATCGCCAGCCCATGCACGTCGCGGCATTCGGCGAGGAAGGCGTCGACCTCGTGCGGGGCGACGCCGGCCTTTTGCGGCTCCTCGCCAGTATTGACCTGCACCAGCAGGCGCGGCGCCGACGGGGCGCCTTCGCGCTTCAGTTCCTTGGCGAGGGCGGCGGCGAGCGAGGGCCGGTCGAGCGTCTGGATCACGTCGAAGAGGCTGAGCGCCTCGCGCACCTTGTTGGTTTGCAGCGGGCCGATGAGATGGAGTTCGAGATCGGGATGGGCCGCGCGCAGCGCCGGCCATTTCCCCGCCGTCTCCTGCACCCGGTTCTCGCCGAAGCGCCGCTGGCCGGCGGCGATGACGGGGGCGATGTCTTCCGGCCCGAAGGTCTTCGACACCGCGATCAGCTGCACCGCGGCGGGATCGCGCCCGGCGTCCTCGCAGGCCTGGGCGATGCGGGCGCGCACCTCGTCCAGCCGGGCGGTGATCGCGTTCGCGGCAGCGGTCTCGTCGCGGATGGGGTCCATGGCGCTCTCCTGCTTCGGGCTTCGACCAGATACGCCAATCGCGCCCGCGCGCAAACGCGGGCCTCGCGGAAAACGCCGCAGCGCAGCGAAAGGTTGACCGGGAACGCGACTTGGTGCCTAGTCCGGCGCCATTACCTGAACCCTTGCGGCTCCTTAGTCGACGTCCGCCTATCCAAGAAGCCTGTCCATGAGCACCGAGCGCTACAACGCCCGCGAGGCCGAGCCCCGCTGGCAGAAGATCTGGGACGAACGCGGAATCTACCGCACCCGCAACGACGATCCGCGTCCCAAATACTATGTGCTCGAAATGTTCCCCTACCCCTCGGGGCGCATCCATATCGGCCATGGCCGCAACTATGTGATGGGCGACGTGGTGGCGCGCTTCAAGCGCATGAAGGGCTTCAACGTGCTCCACCCCATGGGCTGGGACGCGTTCGGCCTGCCGGCGGAGAACGCCGCGATCGAGCGCAAGACGCATCCGGGCAAGTGGACCTACGAGAACATCGCCACCATGCGCGAGCAGCTGAAGCTGCTCGGCCTGTCGCTCGACTGGTCGCGCGAGATCGCCACCTGCGATCCCTCCTATTATGGCGAGCAGCAGCGCATCTTCCTCGATTTCCTCAAAGGCGGCTTCGTCTACCGCCGTGAGAGCGAGGTGAACTGGGACCCGGTCGACAACACCGTGCTCGCCAATGAGCAGGTGATCGACGGGCGCGGCTGGCGGTCCGGCGCGCTGGTGGAACGGCGCAAGCTGGCGCAGTGGTTCTTCCGCATTTCCGACGCCTCCGAGGAACTGCTCGCCGGGCTCGACACGCTGGAGCGCTGGCCCGACAAGGTGCGGCTGATGCAGCGCAACTGGATCGGCCGCTCGGAAGGGCTGCATGTGCGCTTCGCGCTGGCCGACGCGCCGGCGGGGCGGCCCGAAAGCCTGCCGGCCGAGATCAAGGTCTACACCACCCGGCCGGACACGCTGTTCGGCGCCGCCTTCCTCGCCCTTTCCCCCGGCCACCCCGTGACCGAGACCCTCGCCGCCGGCAACCCGGCGCTGGCGAGCTTCGTCGAGGAATGCCGGCGCGGCGGCACCTCCACCGCCGAGATCGAGACCCAGGAGAAGATGGGCTTCGACACCGGGCTGAAGGTGCGCCACCCCTTGGGCGGGCCGGATCTGCCGGTCTATGTCGCCAATTTCGTGCTGATGGAATACGGCACCGGCGCCATTTTCGGCTGCCCGGCACATGACCAGCGCGACCATGACTTCGCCCGCAAATACGCCCTGCCGATCACCCCGGTGGTGCTGCCGCCCGATGTCGACCCTGCGGCCTTCTCGGTGGCGGAGGCGCCCTATGAGGGCGAGGGCGTGCTGTTCAATTCCGGCTTCCTCGACGGCCTCACCGTGCCGGCGGCGAAGGAGAAGGTGGCGCTGCGGCTGGAGAACGAGATTCTCGGCAACGCGCCCGTCGGCGAGCGGGCGGTGAATTACCGCCTGCGCGACTGGGGCATTTCGCGCCAGCGCTATTGGGGCTGCCCGATCCCGATCATCCATTGCGACGCCTGCGGCCCGGTGCCGGTGCCGGACGACCAGCTTCCCGTGAAGCTGCCGGAGGACGTGTCCTTCGACCAGCCCGGCAACCCGCTGGACCGCCACCCCAGCTGGAAGCATGTGAACTGCCCGAGCTGCGGCGCGCCGGCCCGGCGCGAAACCGACACGATGGACACGTTCGTCGATTCCTCCTGGTACTTCGCCCGCTTCGCCGCCGAGCCCGGCACCGCGCCGCTGCAAAAGGGCGCCGCCGACCAGTGGCTTCCGGTGGACCAGTATATTGGCGGCATCGAGCACGCGATTCTGCACCTGCTCTATTCCCGCTTCTTCATCCGCACGCTGAAGAAGCTCGACCGCCTCTCGGTGGCCGAGCCCTTCGCCGGCCTGTTCACGCAGGGCATGATCGTCCACGAGACCTATAAGGACGCGGAAGGCCGTTGGCTGTTCCCCGAAGAGGTGGAACGCGACGCCGCCGGCCAGCCGGTGAAGGTGGGCACCGGCGAGAAGGTGACCGTCGGCGCGCCGGAGAAGATGTCGAAGTCGAAGAAGAATGTCGTGCCGCCGGAAGTGGTGGCCGACACCTATGGCGTCGACAGCGCCCGCTGGTTCATGCTCTCCGACACCCCGCCCGAGCGCGACAGCGAATGGACGGACAAGGGCATCGAGGGCGCCTGGCGCTTCGTGCAGCGCGTGTGGCGCCTCGTCGGCGACACCGCCGCCCTGGTGCCGGGCGTGGTGGCGCGGCCGGATGATTTCGGGGCCGAATCTCTCGCGCTGCGCCGCGCCTCGCACAAGCTGGCGGCGCAGGTGGCCGAGGATATCGAGCGGCTGCGCTTCAACGTGGCGGTGGCGCGCGTGCACGCCTTCGCCAATGTGTTCGGCGACGCGCTGACGGGCGCGCGCAAGACGGCGGAGGCCGGCGCGCTGGCGCCCGACCTCGCCTTCGCCCTGCGCGAGGCGGCGGGCTTCCTCGTTTCCGTTGTGGCGCCGATGGTGCCGCATCTCGCCGAGGAATGCGGGCAGGTGCTGAACGGCGCCGGGCTGATGGCGCAGGCGCACTGGCCCGAGGTGGAGGCCGCGCTGCTGGTGGACGACACCGTTACGCTGCCGATTCAGATCAACGGCAAGCGGCGCGGCGAGATCGTGGTGCCGAAGGAGGCCAGCCCCGCCGAGGTGGAGAAGGCGGTGCTCGCCCTCGACCTGATCGCGCAGGCCCTCGACGGACGCGCCCCGAAGCGTATCATCGTCGTGCCGCAAAGGATTGTGAATGTCGTCGCCTGACCGGAGGAACACGATGCCCTCACGCCGCCGCCTGCTCGGTCTCGCCGGGGCGGGACTGCTCGCCCTTTCCACGGCGGGCTGTTTCCAGCCCATGTATGCGGAGACCACGCCCGGCCAGGGCTCGTCGCTGCAGGAAAGCTTCAGCCAGGTGGAAGTGGTGTTCGCGCAGGGCCGCGTCGCCGACGAGGTGCGCAATGACCTGATCTTCGCCCTGACCGGCGGCGCCGGCAATCCGGTGGGCGCGCCTTACAAGCTGTTCCTCGACGTGGCGAGCAAGACCAACCAGGCCTCCGTCGTCAGCCCGCTCACCGGCCTGCCGGAAGTGGAAATCGTCTCGGTGGATGTCTCCTGGAAGCTGTTCGACGCCGGCAACCTCAAGACGCCGCTGCGCACCGGCAAGGCCAGCGGCAAGGCCTCGCTGGACAGCGGCTATCAGCGTTTCGCCCGCGCCCGCGCCATTCGCGACGCCGAGAACCGCTCGGCCATGGTCGCCGCCGAATCGATCCGGAGCCAGCTCGCCTCCTATTTCGTCACCGGCGGTCCGAAGTCAGCCGCCCCGGGCACTACCGCCCCGGTGACGACCGCGCCGCTCACCGAAGCGCCCGCGACCGCCGCGCCGAAGAGCTGAGGTATGGTCGCCGTACGGCCGGGCGATGTCGAGGCGACGCTGAGCCGCCTCGACCCGTTGCGCCCGGTGCTGCTGCTGTTCGGCCCGGATAGCGGCCTGGTGCGCGAGCGCGCCAAGGCCTATCTCGCCCGCGCCAGCACCGGTTCCGACGATCCTTTCGGCCTGATCCGGCTCGACGGCGACGAGATTTCCGGTGATCCCGGACGGCTGGTCGACGAGGCCGGCACGGTGGCGCTGTTCGGCGGCCGCCGCGTGGTCTCCCTGCGCGTCGGGTCGCGCAATGTGGTGCCGGCGGTGGAAGCGCTGCTGGCCCAGCCGCCGGAACAGGCGATCGTCGTCATCGAGGCCGGCGATCTCAAGCGCGGCCAGGGCTTGCGGGCGCTGTGCGAAGCCTCGCCGCACGCGCTCGCCATCGCCTGCTATGCCGATAGCGAGCGCGACCTTAGCCGGCTGATCGACACCATGATGGCCGAGGCCGGCACCCAGCTCGACCGCGACGCACGCGGCGAATTGATGGCCCTGCTCGGCGGCGACCGCATGGCCTCGCGCGGCGAGATCGCCAAGCTGCTGCTTTACGCCGCCGGCGAACCGCGCATCACCAGCGCGCATGTGCGCGCCATTGTCGGCGACGCGTCCAGTCTCGCGCTCGACGAGATCGCCGATGCCACCTTTGCCGGCCAGCCCGCCGACATGGCGAGCGCCTTCGCCAAGGCCACCGGCGAAGGCATGCGGGCGGATATCGTGCTGGGGGCGGTGTGCCGCACGGCGCAGGCGCTGCACCAGATGCGTCTCGCCATCGAGGCCGGCGGCAGCGTCGAGCGCGCGGTGGAAGGCGCGCGGCCGGCGATCCATTTCCGCCGCAAGCCCTTCATCGAGAAGGCGCTGCGCAGCTGGACCGTCACCCGGCTGGAGACGGCGCTGTTCGCGCTGGACGACGCGCTGCTCGCCGCCCGCCGCAATGCCGCGCTCGGCCCAGCCATCGCCGAGCGGGCGCTGCTGCAGGTGGCGGCGCAGGCCCGGCGCGGCTGAGACGGCGCGCCTGGCTCAGACGCCGGCGAGGCGCCGGCAGACCTCGTCGAGCTGATCGAGCGAGGAATAGCGGATGCGGATCTCGCCCGCCTCGCCATCATGCTTCAGCGTCACCGCAAGGCCGAGTTCGTCGGAGAGCCGGCGCTGCAGCGCGGCGGTGTCGGCGTCGAGCGCGGGATGCTTCGGATTCTTCGGCGGCTTACCGGCCGCTTCCGCCTTGGCGACGTTGAGCTCCTGCGCCAGCGCCTCGATGGCGCGCACATTCATGCCCTGCTCGACAATCGCCCGCGCCAGCGCCTCGGGATCGTCCTGCGTCAGCAGCGCTCGTGCATGGCCGGCGGAGAGGCGGCCATCGGCGAGATAGGCCTTCACCGGCTCCGGCAGGCGCAGCAGCCGCATCGTATTGGCGACATGGCTGCGGCTCTTGCCGATGACGCGGGCGAGATCGTTCTGCGAATAGCCGAACTGGTCGGCGAGCGACTGGTAGCCCGCCGCCTCTTCCAGCGGGTTGAGATCGGCGCGCTGGACGTTCTCGATGATGGCGATTTCCAGCGCCTCGCGGTCATTGACCTCGACGACGACGATCGGCACCTCATGGATGCCCGCCCGCTGCGACGCCCGCCAGCGACGCTCGCCGGCGACGATCTCATAGGCGTCGCGCTCGCCGGCGACCTGGCGCACGACGATGGGCTGGATGATGCCGCGCTCGCGGATGGAGGCGGCGAGATCCTCAAGGTCCGCCTCGGCGAAGCTGCGGCGCGGGTTGCGCGGATTGGCGCGCAGAAAAGCCAGCGGCACCTTGCGCGCGCCGCCGGGAACGCGGGCCCGCTCATTGCTGGCGCCGCCATCCTCGCCCATATCGCCGATCAGCGCCGCAAGGCCGCGCCCGAGCCGCGAGCGGCCGCCGTCTTCCGCCATCGCCATTGCTCCCTCCCTCACGCCGCTGCGACGCGCAGGCTGCGCTCGCGCTGGATTATTTCGGAAGCGAGACGAAGATAGGCCTGCGACCCCACGCATTTGAGATCGTAGAGCAGGACCGGCTTGCCATAGGACGGCGCTTCCGACACCCGCACATTGCGCGGAATGATGGTCTCATAGACCTTCTCGCCCATGAACTGGCGCACATCGTCCACCACCTGGGTGGAGAGATTGTTGCGCGCGTCGAACATGGTCAGCACGATGCCATGGATGGACAGGCCGGGGTTGAGCGTGGTGCGCACCTGCTCCACGGTCTTCAGCAGCTGCGACAGGCCTTCCAGCGCGAAGAATTCGCATTGCAGCGGGACCAAAATCGCGTTGGACGCCGCCATGGCGTTGACCGTGATCAGGTTCAACGACGGCGGGCAATCGATCAGCACGTAGGTGTATTCGGGATCCGTTCGTTCCGGATCCGAATCGGCCGTCCCATTCAGCCGGCGAATGGCATCGCGCAGGCGGAAGGCGCGGTCGCGCTGGCTGGCGAGTTCCAGCTCGATGCCGGAGAGGTCCAGCGTCGAGGGCGCGATGTGCAGGCGCGGCACCGCGGTTTCCAGCACCGCGTCGCGCAGCTCGATCTCGCCGGTCAGCACGTCATAGGTGGAGACGCGCCGGCGGCTGCGCTCGATGCCGAGCCCGGTGGAGGCATTGCCCTGCGGATCGAGATCGATGATCAGCACTGTCTCGCCAATGGCGGCGAGGGCGGTGCCGAGATTGATCGCCGTCGTGGTCTTGCCGACGCCGCCCTTCTGGTTGGCGAGGGCGAGCACGCGGGGAACCGCCCGGGGCGCGGCGGGAGCGAGCGAAGCCTCAGTCATGATGTCCACCCTGCGAAAAACCGTCGTCTGCGGCCGCCTCGGCGCTCAAGGGAACGGCGCTGCGGACGATCAGCACATGCCCGCCGCCACCAGTAAGGCTGGGCGAGGTTTCACTGTTGATTCTCCAAGATTTAGCTGACTCGGTCAATTCGTTATCAACATCTTGTCCCTTCAGGAACAGCCCCGTCGCCCCCTGTGCAAGGAAGGGCGCCGCCAGCTGGAGCAGGCGCGGCAATGGCGCAAGCGCGCGGGCGGAAACCACCTCGACGCCCGGGGCCAGCGCGCCGGCGACCTGCTCAATGCGCGACGGCACCACCGTGACCGGAAGGTCCGCCAGCCGCGCCGCCTCGCGCAGAAACGCCGCCTTGCGGCTGTCGCTCTCCACCAGCGTCACATCCGCGTCCGGCCGCTCCGCCAGCGCCGCCGCCACGACGAGGCCGGGAAAACCGCCGCCGGAGCCGAGATCGACCCAGCGTGTCGCCGCTCCTGCCAGCGGAATCAGCTGCAGCGAGTCCGCGACATGCCGGGTCCACACCACGGGGAGCGTGGCCGGCGCGACCAGATTGATGGTGCGCTGCCATTTTTCCAGCAGGGCGACGATGATGTCGAGCCGCTGTTCTGTTTCACGTGAAACAGGCGTGAGGCTCAGCGCATGGGCGCGGTCGGACGAATCGGTTTGGGACATGCCGCAGCATACCGCATCGGCGGCCGGGGATCAGCGAAAGACCGCTGCTGGCGCCGGTTCAGGAGGCCCGCTTTGCATGGGCGGCGAGCAGCGCGAGCGCGGCCGGCGTCATGCCATCAATCCGCCCTGCCTGACCAATGGTACGGGGCCGAATCGATTCCAGCTTGGCCTTGAGCTCGTTGGAGAGTCCGGCCAGCCCGCGATAATCCATCTCCGCCAATTCCGCCGCTTCCTCGCGGCGGAAGGCGGCGATGTCGGCCTCCTGCCGATGGAGATAGACGGCGTATTTGGCATCGACTTCCACCTGCTCGCCAATGCGCGGCTCTTCCGCCTGCGCCTCTGGCCAGATGCGGCAGATGTCAGCCCAACCGACCTGCGGGTAGGAGAGAAGGTCGAACGCCGTGCGCCGCTGGCCGTCGCGGTTGAGGGTCAGGCCGTGGCGGTCTCCCTCCCCTGGGGTGATGGAGACCGAATGCGCCCAGGCGGTCACCCGCGCCAGCGCCTCCCGGCGTCCGGCGAAGTGGTGGCGGCGGGCTTCGCCGACGAGCCCGAGCCCCTCGCCCTTGGCCGTCAGCCGCTGGTCGGCATTGTCCGCGCGCAGCGAGAGACGGTACTCCGCCCGCGAGGTGAACATGCGGTAAGGCTCCGACACGCCACGGGTGACGAGGTCGTCGATCATCACGCCGATATAGGCTTCTGCCCGATCGAAGGTCGCGCCGTCCTGGCCGCCGGCGCGGCGAGCGGCATTGAGCCCGGCAACCAGACCTTGCGCCGCCGCTTCCTCGTAGCCGGTGGTGCCGTTGATCTGGCCGGCAAGGAACAGCCCGCGCGCCCTGCGCACCTCCAGCGTCGGCTCCAGTTCGCGCGGATCGACATGATCATATTCGATGGCATAGCCGGGGCGCAGCACCTCCACCCGTTCCAGCCCCGGAATGGTTGCCAGAAGCGCGCGCTGCACCTCTTCCGGCAGCGAGGTGGAAATGCCGTTGGGATAGACGGTCGGATCGTCCAGCCCTTCCGGCTCCAGGAAAATCTGGTGCCCATCGCGCTCGCCGAAGCGGACGATCTTGTCCTCGATGGAGGGGCAGTAGCGCGGACCGACGCTCTGGATGTTGCCGGAATACATGGCCGAGCGCGCGATGTTGGCGCGGATCACCGCATGGGTTTCCGGCGTGGTGCGGGTGATGCCGCACATCACCTGCGGGTTGGTGATCGCGGTGGTGAGCGCCGAGAACGGTTCGGGCGGCGTGTCGCCCTCCTGCATCTCCAGCCCGGCCCAGTCGATGGTGCGGCCGTTGAGGCGCGGCGGCGTGCCCGTCTTCAGCCGGCCGAGCCGCAGCCCGAGCGCGGCGAGCGACGAAGACAGCCCGCGCGCCGGCGCCTCGCCCATCCGGCCCGCCGGAATCTGCCGGTCGCCGATGTGGATCAGCCCATTGAGAAACGTGCCCGTCGTGATGACCACGGCGCCCGCCGCGACATGGCGGCCATCCGCCAGCACCAGCCCGGCGACGCAGCCGTCCTTCATGATGAGGCGGTCGGCTTCGCCTTCGACCACCGATAGGTTCGGCTGCGAATCGATCTCCCGCTGCATTGCCTGCGCATAGAGCTTGCGGTCGGCCTGGGCGCGCGGGCCGCGCACCGCCGGCCCCTTGCGCCGGTTGAGCAGCCGGAACTGTATGCCGCCCTGATCGGCGACGCGGCCCATCAGCCCGTCCAGCGCGTCGATCTCACGCACGAGATGGCCTTTGCCGAGCCCGCCAATCGCGGGATTGCACGACAGGGTACCGAGCGTGGCGTGGCTGTGCGTCACCAGCGCGGTGCGGGCGCCGAGCCGGGCAGCGGCGGCCGCCGCCTCGGCGCCGGCATGCCCGCCACCGACGATGACGACATCGAAGCGAAGATCGGGAGAGACGGAAACGCTGGTCATTGGCTCGCGGATCATAGCTCGCGGTTCATGGGCTCGCGGCGTTTTCGCGCGTCGCTGAAAGCACGCGCACGGATTGGCCGGCAAAGGGAGAGTGCCGTTTGAGCCAGCGTTTCACCCCGGCGTCAAGTCGCGGGGGCGCTCGTCTTCGTGGTGGAGAACCCGGCGAGCTGATTCACGTGAAACATTTCGTTTACGAATCGGCCTCGGTGTGGCCGGTGTTTCACGTGAATCCGCTGTCCCGCGCGGTGCCTATTTGCCGATGCAGAATTCGCGGAACACGACATCAAGAAGATCCTCGACGCCGATGGCGCCGGTCATCCGGCCAAGCGCCCGCGCGGCGAGGCGCAGTTCTTCGGCGAGGAGTTCGTCGTCGAGCCCGTCCCAGCGTTCCAGGGCCAAGGCGAGATGACCGCGCGCTTCCTCCGCGCTGGCGCGATGGCGGGCACGCAGCAGCGCCGGGTGCTCCCCCGCCGCCCGCTCGGCGATGAAGCGGCCGAGGGCGCCGGTGAGTTCCTCCAGCCCCTCGCCGCGCGCGGCGGAAACCGCCAGCTGATGGCGCGCCCAATCAACGCCGAGCGTGGGGGAACCCTCCGCCCGGTCAACCTTGTTGCCGAGCAGCCAGAGCGGCGCGTCGGCCGTTACCGGGGCCTCGGCCGGCGCGGCGCCATCGGTGAGATCGTGTACCCAGAGAACGAGGTCGGCTTCCGCCATGCGGGCGCGGGCGCGGCGAATACCCTCCGCCTCCACCCGGCTTTCCGCCTCGCGCAGGCCGGCGGTGTCGACCAGCGTCGCCTTGTGGCCGTCAAGGTCGAGCGCGACTTCCAGCAGGTCGCGCGTGGTGCCCGGCTCGTCGGAAACGATGGCGACCTCGCGCCGGGCGAGCGCGTTGAGCAGCGACGACTTGCCGGCATTGGGCAGGCCGGCAATGGCGATGAGCGCGCCTTCGCGCACCAGCGCGCCACGTCGGTCGGCCAGCGCACAGGTGAGTTCTTCCAGAAGCGCCGTCACTTCCGGCTTCGCCAACGCGCGCGCGCCGGCCGGCACATCGTCCTCATCGGCGAAATCGATGCCGGCCTCGATAAGCGCCATGGCGCGGATGAGCCGGCCGCGCCACGCTTCCACCTGCTGGCCGAGATGGCCGAAGGCATGAGCGAAGGCCAGCCGGCGCTGCGCCTGCGTCTCCGCGGCGATCAGGTCGGCGAGGCCTTCGGCTTCCGTCAGGTCCATCCGCCCATTAAGAAAGGCGCGACGGGTGAACTCGCCCGCCTCCGCCGGCCGCAGCCCCGGCACGGTGAGCACCGCGCCGAGCACGGCGGCGACCACGGCGCGCCCGCCATGGATTTGCAGCTCCGCCATATCCTCCCCCGTCGCGCTGCGCGGGCCGGGGAACCACAGCACGAGCCCCTGGTCGAGCGCTTCGCCGGAGACGGGATGGCGCAGCCGGGCAAGCTGGGCGCGGCGCGGCTCCGGCAGGCGCCCGGCGAGCGCGGCGAGCGCGACACCGGCCTGCGGGCCGGACAGGCGGATGACCGCCACCGCCCCGCCGGTGCCGGACGAGACCGCCGCGATGGTGTCACCCCGCGCCCCTTCCCCTGCCCCGCCGCCCGGACCGGTCGCCTTTGCGTCGGTCGCGATTGCGCTTTTTTCCTGCACGTCCACCCGCTACGCCCTATCTGTTGAATCGGCCGCCTTGACCGGCCGCCACGATACCCCGTCCCAAGCCGGAGCGTCATCTTGCCCAACCAGCTCGCCGCCGCCGCCAGCCCCTATCTGCTCCAGCACAAGGACAACCCCGTCGACTGGTGGGAATGGACGCCGGAGGCCTTCGCCGAGGCGCGGCGCAGCAACCGGCCGATCCTGCTCTCGATCGGCTATGCCGCGTGCCATTGGTGCCATGTGATGGCGCATGAAAGCTTCGAAGACGCGGCGACGGCGGCGGTGATGAACGAGCTGTTCGTCAACATCAAGGTCGATCGCGAGGAGCGGCCGGAGGTCGACCAGATCTATATGGCCGCCCTCCAGCAGCTCGGCGTGCAGGGCGGCTGGCCGATGACCATGTTCCTCGACCCCGAGGGCGCGCCGTTCTGGGGCGGCACTTATTTCCCAAAGGAGGCGCGCTATGGGCAGCCCGCCTTCACCGATGTGCTGAAGACCATGGCGAACGCCTATGCCTCTGGCGATCCGCGCATCGCCCAGAACCGGGTGGCGCTGCTGGAGCGGCTGCGGCAGAAGGCGCGGCCGGCGGGCCAGGTGGTGATCGGCACCAATGAGCTGGATGACATCGCAGGGCGCATTCTCGGCATTATGGACACCGAGCATGGCGGCCTGCAGGGCTCGCCGAAATTCCCCAACACGCCGTTCCTCGAACTGCTGTGGCGCGGCTGGGAGCGCACCGGTCGGCAAAAGCTGCGCGACGCGGCGCTGCACGCACTGGACGGCATGAGCGAGGGCGGCATCTACGACCATATTGGCGGCGGCTATTCCCGCTACAGCGTCGATGACCGCTGGCTGGTGCCGCATTTCGAGAAGATGCTGTACGACAATGCGCAAATCCTCGACCTGCTCGGCCTGGCCTATGCCGAGACCGGCGCCGAGTTGTTCCGCGCCCGCGCCATCGAGACGGTCGGCTGGCTGCAGCGGGAAATGCTGACCGAAGGCGGCGCCTTCGCCGCCAGCCTCGACGCCGATTCCGAGGGCCATGAAGGCCGTTATTATGTCTGGACGCTGAAACAGGTGCTGGACGCGCTGGGGGCGCAGGACGCGGAATTCTTCGCCCGCCATTACGACATCGCCCCCTTCGGCAATTGGGAAGGCGTGTCGATCCCCAACCGTCTGAAGGAGATGGAGCGCTCGGGCGCGGACGAAGTGCGGCTTGCCATGCTGCGCGACAAGCTGCTTGCCGTACGGGAAAAGCGCGTGCCGCCCGGCCGCGACGACAAGGTGCTGGCCGACTGGAACGGGCTGATGATCTCGGCGCTGGTCGGCGCCGCCCCACGCATCGGCCGGCCGGAATGGGTGGAGCTGGCCGCCGGTGCGTTCCGTTTCATCGCCGAATCGATGGTGAAGGACGGGCGGCTCGGCCATAGCTGGCGCGCGGGCCGGCTGGTCTTCCCCGGTCTCGCCTCGGATTACGCCGCGATGATCGGCGCGGCGCTGGCGCTGGCGGAAACGACGGGCGAGCAAGCCTATCTCGACCTTGCGGTGGCCTGGCAGGGGATGCTTGAGCGGCATCACGCGACCGAAGCGGGCGGCTATTACCTCACCGCCGACGACGCGGAAGGGCTGATCCTGCGCCCGGACGCCACCGCCGATGATGCGGTGACCAACCCGCAGGCGCTGATCGCCCGCAATCTGGTGCGGCTGGCGACGCTGACCGGCGATGACGCCTATCGCGCCCGCGCCGACCGCCTGTTCGAGACGCTGCTGCCGCGCGCCGCGCCGAACCTCTACAGCCATGCCGGGCTGCTCAACGCGCTCGACACCAGGCTGCGGGCGCGCGAGGTGGTGGTGATCGGCGCGGGGGCTGAGGCTGACGCGCTGACCGACGCCGCCCGGCGGATGCCATTGGTCGATGTCAGCGTGCAGCGCGTGGCCAACCCTTCCACCCTGCCCGCCGATCACCCGGCGCGGGCGAAGGCCGAGAGCCTGACGAGCGGAAGCGAGGGCGACAACGGGTCAGCCGCCTTCGTCTGCGCTGGCGGCAGTTGTTCGCTGCCCGTTACGGAAGTGAATCGACTGGAGGAGCTGCTGCGCGGCGGCTGAAGGGAGGGGGCCAATAGGGCCGCCTTTGAGGCCCCTCCCCCGCTTGCCGGTACGAGCGGGCGATCAGCGCGCCGACGACGGCGTCGCGTAGTCGAATCGGCGCCACCAGCGCCTTGTGTGGGTAAGCCTGTGGATAATCCGGGGAGAAAATCCCCCACCCCCGCACAGATCAACAGAAACGGCCGCTGGCGGGCGTTTGGGCTTTTACGAGGAATGGATCGGACGACACGTCTCTCGCCCGCCCTGAGTCATTTCTGAAGGCCATCATTTCGTAAGCGAAATGATGAATTTCGGGCGAATTTGCCAAAGATACCGGAGATTCAGCCGTATTCAGTGCAAACCCGCAATCAGCGCCGCTGACCCCGCATGCGCGGCCGGTTATCCGTGTCCAGCCGGCTGAACTTCACATTGGCCAGCATCAGCGGCACCACCAGCATCAGCGCGCCGGCGAGGTCCGCCTGCAGCACATAGGCGAGCCCGAGTTCGGCCCGCACCGCCGGCCCGATGACGGGATCGGCGAAATCGGCGATGAGGCTGGCGACGAACAGAGCCGTGGGCAGCCACACGGCGAGGGGAAGCCACCAGCGCCGGCAGGCCATGACCCAGCTCAGCGCGGCGATGCCGATGACGAACAGCCACAGCTCGGCCATGGGCGGCTCGCGCTCGGCGACGCCCGCCTGCACAGGCAACGCCAGAAGCAGAGTGACAGGTAGCGACATCAACGAAAGCCGGTAGATCCGCCCTGCCCGCATGCCCGCCTCCCAGCGGCCTCGCCCCGGCGTTTTCGCCGTGGGCGCGCTTGCCTTATGTTTTGCTTTACGTGTTCATTGAGTCGAAGAAGTCGCCATTGGTCTTGGTCTGGCGCAGCTTGTCGACCAGGAACTCGATCGCGTCGACCGTGCCCATCGGGTTGAGAATGCGGCGCAGGACGTACATTTTCTTCAAAACGTCGGCCGGCACAAGCAGCTCTTCCTTGCGGGTGCCCGAACGGGTGATGTCGATCGCCGGGAACACGCGCTTGTCCGACACCTTGCGGTCGAGGATGACCTCGGAATTGCCGGTGCCCTTGAACTCTTCGAAGATCACTTCGTCCATGCGCGAGCCGGTATCGACCAGCGCCGTGGCGATGATGGTGAGCGAGCCGCCCTCTTCAATGTTGCGCGCCGCGCCGAAGAAGCGCTTGGGCCGCTGCAGGGCATTGGCGTCGACACCGCCGGTCAGCACCTTGCCCGACGACGGCACCACCGTGTTGTAGGCGCGGCCGAGACGGGTGATGGAGTCGAGAAGGATCACCACGTCGCGCTTGTGCTCGACCAGGCGCTTAGCCTTCTCGATCACCATCTCGGCGACCTGCACATGGCGCTGTGCCGGCTCGTCGAAGGTGGAGGAGACGACCTCGCCCTTCACCGAGCGCTGCATGTCGGTCACTTCCTCCGGCCGCTCGTCGATGAGCAGCACGATGAGGTAGCACTCGGGATGATTTGTCGTGATGGACTGGGCGATGTTCTGCAGCAGCACCGTCTTGCCGGTGCGCGGCGGCGCGACGATGAGGCCGCGCTGGCCCTTGCCGATGGGCGCCACGACATCGATGACGCGGGCCGAGAAATCCTTGCGGGTGGGGTCTTCGATTTCCAGCTTCAGCCGCTCGTCGGGATAGAGCGGGGTGAGGTTGTCGAAGTTGATCTTGTGCCGGATCTTGTCCGGGTCCTCGAAATTGATCGTGTTGACCTTGAGGAGGGCGAAGTAGCGCTCCCCATCCTTCGGGGAGCGGATCTGGCCTTCGACCGTGTCACCCGTCCGCAGGCCGAAGCGGCGGATCTGGCTGGGCGAGACATAGATGTCGTCAGGGCCGGGGAGGTAGTTCGCGTCCGGGGAGCGCAGGAAGCCGAACCCGTCGGAGAGGATCTCGACCACGCCCTCGCCGATAATGTCGGTGTCCTTGGCGGCGAGCTGCTTGAGAATGGCGAACATCAGCTCCTGCTTGCGCAGCGTGCTGGCGTTCTCAACCTCAAGCTCCTCCGCGAACACCAGAAGTTCGGCGGGGTTCTTGGACTTGAGGTCCTGGAGCTTCATTTCCCCCATGGGAAAAGGCCTCGATATCTAAATGTGGACGTAGCCGGCCGGGAAGTCCCGCCGAAACGACAAAAGGTGGGAAGCGCTGGTCTGCGGACCCAGGCCGAGGGGATCGGCTTCTTATCCGGCACACCGTGCGGCATCGGGGAAGATGCCCGCCTGAACGGAGCGACAGCCAGCTTCGTGGAGTTCGCGCACCATAGGCAAAGGCACGATTCGGCGCAAGTGCGCCGCGCCACGCTTTGAACGCGTCAAAACGGCTTTACGATGACCATGATGACGATGCCGATCATCAGCAGCGTCGGCACCTCGTTCATGATGCGGTAGAAGCGGGCCGGGCGGACATTGCGGTCGGCGGCGAAATCCTTCACCCAGCGCGACAGCGCGCCGTGAAAGCCGCTCATCGCCAGCACCAGCGCCAGTTTCACGTGAAACCAGCCCGACGTGAACCAGCCACCGTCCCAGGCGAGCCACAGGCCCGCGAGCCAGGCGACGATCATCGCCGGGTTCATGATCGCCTTGAGCAGGCGGCGTTCCATCACCTTGAAGGTTTCCGACTGCGGCGAACCCTTGGGCGCGTCGCAGTGATAGACCATCAGCCGCGGCAGATAGAGCATGCCGGCCATCCAGGAGATGATGGCGATCACATGCAGCACCTTGATCCACTCATACAACATGGAACGCCTTCGACCCCTCGCCTAGAGCCTGATCCGATCAGGTTGAATCAACCTGATCGGTGAATCAGTCTCTAAAGTATTGATAGAGAACGTTTTACCGATCTGATTGCGATGCAGTCAGATCGGAACGTGCTCTAGACGCCGCGAATCCGCGCGATCATCCGCTCGACATGGGCGATCGGCGTTTCCGGGCGGATGCCATGGCCGAGATTGAACACATGCGAGGCGCCGTGGAAATCCGCGAGAATGCCGTCGATGGCGGAATCGAGCGCGGCACCGCCGGCGATGAGGGTGAGCGGATCGAGATTGCCCTGCAACGCGCATTTGCCGCCCAGCGCGTAGCGCGTCGCCTTGCGGTCGGCGGTCCAGTCGAGGCCCACCGCGTTCACGCCCGTCGCCTGCACCATCTCGGTGAGCCCGGACAGCGTCGCGCCCTTGGGGAAGGCGATGATGCGCGCGCTCGGGACTTCCGCTCGCACGGCGGCGACGATGCGGCGGATCGGGTCGATTGACCAGCGGCGGAAGCTCTCGGGATCGAGCACCCCGGCCCAGCTGTCGAAAATCTGCACTGCATCGGCGCCAGCCTTGAGCTGGCCGACGAGATAGCGCGTGGAGGTTTCCACCAGGAGATCGATCAGCGCGGTGAAGAAGGCCGGGTCCGTGAGCGAGGCGAGGCGTGCCGGCGCCTGGTCCGGCGTGCCGCGCCCGGCGATCATATAGGTCGCCACCGTCCATGGTGCGCCGCAGAAACCAAGCAGCGCCGTCTCAGCGGGCAGCTCGGCGCGGATGCGGCTGACCGCTTCCAGCACCCGGTCGATCTTGTCCGGGTCGAGCGTCTGGCGCAGCGCCGCGAGTTCCGCGCCAGTGGTGACCGGCACCAGACGCGGCCCCTCGCCGGCCTCGAAGGTCAGCGGACAACCGAGCGCGTGCGGCACGACGAGAATGTCGGAGAATAGGATCGCCGCGTCGAAGCCGAAACGGCGGATCGGCTGCAGCGTCACCTCGACGGCGTAATCGGGCGTGTAGCACAGGGTGAGGAAATCGCCGGCCTTGGCCCGTACCTCGCGATATTCCGGGAGATAGCGCCCGGCCTGGCGCATCATCCAGATCGGCGTGCGGTTGGGCACATGGCCTTCCAGCGCCTGCAGCAGGATCGGCTTCTTCGTCACGCTGGCCCCTGCCGTGGCGCTGTCCATTCCGGCGCTTTCCATCCGCTTGTCCCCTGCCTCTTCATACTTCTTTAAGCACTTTGAATAGAAGGTTGTCTGTGTAGTGAGCAGGGGATTAGAGATGTTCCTCCCCGCCCACAACAGACCCCCAGGCGTGGCACCGGCGGGCCGCGCGCAGACGATTCCAAAATTCAGCCGGTTTAAGGGCTTAAGCGCCGCATGCGGGGTTATCCACGCAGTTCGCCGCGCCCGCCTTGATAAAGCGCACAGGGTCTCGCCTGTGGAGGAAAACCGCCGCTGTCCCCAGCCCTCCCCTTGCGAACCGTCGAAGGGCGTGGCTTGTTCCCATTCTATGCACAGGCCTGTGGATGAACGGCGTGACTGACGCCAACCGCCCGTCGGAGAGCTACTACCACCTCCATCTCGTCTCGGATTCCACCGGCGAGACGCTGATCAGCGTCGGCCGCGCGGCGGCGGCGCAGTATGACGTGAAGCCGATCGAGCACATTTACCCGCTGGTGCGCTCGCACAAGCAGCTCGACAAGGTGGTGCAGGCGATCGACGAATTTCCCGGCATCGTGCTCTACACGCTGACCGACCCGGAACTGCGCAACCGGCTGAAGACCTATTGCCGCGACCATGGCGTGCCGGTGCTCTCGGTGCTGGCGCCTGTCGTGCAGCTGTTCCAGGCCTATCTCGGCGGGGCGCCGGAGCCGCGCGTCGGCGGTCAGCACCAGCTCGACGGCGATTATTTCCGCCGCATCGACGCGATGAACTTCACCGTCATGCATGATGACGGCCAGCATGTGGACGGGCTGGAAGCCGCCGATGTGGTCCTGCTCGGCATTTCCCGCTCCTCGAAGACGCCGACCAGCATCTATCTCGCCAATCGCGGCATCAAGACCGCCAATATCCCGCTGGTGCCGAGCCTGCCGGTGCCGCCGGGCCTCGCCGACCTCAAGCGCCCGCTGGTGGTCGGCCTGCTCGCCAGTGCCGACCGGGTGGTGGAAATCCGCCGCAACCGGCTGCTCGGGCTGAACGCCGCGCAGGCCGCCGACACCTATACCGACCGCGAGGCGGTGGCGGAGGAGATCGCCTTTTCCCGCCGGCTCTGCGCCCGCCATGGCTGGCCGATGATCGACGTGACCCGCCGCTCCATCGAGGAGACGGCGGCGGCGATCATCGCCTTGCTGCAGGAGCGCCGGCGCCAGCAGACCGAGAACCCGAATGGCTGAGGCCGTGCCTGACAATCCGCTCTGGCGCGGGACGGCGCCGCTGCTGCTCGCCTCGAAGAGCGCCGCCCGCCGGGCGCTGCTGGAGGCCGCCCGCGTGCCGTTTGAGGCGGTGAGCGTCGCGGTCGATGAGCGCGCCATTGAGGCCGAGGCGGTGCGCGATGGTGCCGATCCCGCCGGCGTGGCGGTCACCCTCGCTCGGGCCAAGGCGCTGGCGGGGGCGGCGGCGCATCCCGGCCGGCACGTCATCGGTGCCGACCAGACGCTGGCGCTGGGCGACGACGCCCTGCACAAGCCGGCGGACCGGGCGGCAGCGAGGGCGCAGATCGCCCGTCTCGCCGGGCGCACCCATAGCCTGCATTCGGCCGTGGCGGTGGCACGCGACGGCGCGGTGCTGTGGGCGACGGTGGACAGCGCGCATCTCACGATGCGCCCGCTCACAGAGGCGGCGATCGAGGCCTATCTCGATGCGGCGGGCGAGGCAGTGCTGTCCAGCGTCGGCGGTTACCAGCTGGAAGGGCTGGGCATTCACCTGTTCGAGCGTGTCGAGGGCGACCATTCGGTGATATTGGGGCTGCCGCTGCTGCCGCTGCTCGGCTTTCTGCGCTCCGAAGGACTTCTGCTGTGACCCGTCATGTCGCGATCATCGGCCATCCCGTCAGCCATTCGCGCTCGCCGCTGATCCATGGCTACTGGCTGGCCCAGCACGGCATCGACGGCAGCTACGGCGTCCGCGATGTTCCGCCCGCCGAGATCGACGGTTTTCTCGGCGCTTTCGCCGCGTCCGGCCTCGTCGGCGGCAATGTCACCGTGCCGCATAAGGAAGCCGCCTTCCGCGCCTGCGCGGTGCGTGATCCGGTGGCGGAGGCCCTCGGCGCGGTGAACACGATCTGGCTGGATGACGGCGCGCTCCACGGCGCTAATACCGATGTGCACGGCTTCCTCGCCAATCTCGACGCTGCCGAGCCGGAATGGGCGCGGGCGCTGGGCGAGGCGGTGGTGCTGGGCGCCGGCGGCGCGGCGCGGGCCATTGTCTACGGGCTGTTGCAGCGCGGGGTCGACCGCGTGGTGGTGGCCAACCGCACGATTGCGCGGGCCGAGGCGCTGCGCGACCAGTTTGGCCCGCGTGTGCTCCCGGTGGAGTGGCGCGACCTTGGCGGGCGGCTGATCGGCTGCCGGCTGCTGGTCAACACCACCTCGCTCGGCATGAAGGGCCAGCCGCCGCTCGATGTCGACCTTTCCGCGCTTTCGCCCGACGCCCTGGTGACGGACATCGTCTATGTGCCGCTGGAAACCCCGCTCCTGAGGGCCGCCAAGGCGCGCGGCCTCGCCACGGTGGATGGGCTCGGCATGCTGCTGCACCAGGCGGTGCCGGGCTTCGAGCGCTGGTTTGGCGTGCGGCCGGAGGTGACGGCGGAACTGCGCGCCCTCGCGATCGCCGACCTCAAGGCCAAAGGGCAGTTCGCGTGAGGGGGACGTTCGCGTGAGCGCCCGCCGGCCCTTCCGCCTCGGCCTGACCGGCTCGATCGGCATGGGCAAATCCACCACCGCGCAGATTTTCCGCGAGCAGGGCGTGCCGGTGCACGATGCCGACGCGGCCGTTCACGCGCTTTATGGCGCCGAGGGCGTCGCCCCGGTCGAGGCGGCCTTTCCCGGCGTGACGCAGGGCGGGCGGATCGACCGTACTCTGCTCGGCGCGCGTGTGCTCGGCGATGAGGCGGCGATGAAGCGGCTGGAAGCCATCGTCCACCCGCTGGTGCATGCGCGCGAAAAGGCGTTTCTGCAAGCCGCCGCGACCGCCGGCGCGCCCATCGCCGTGCTCGACATCCCGCTGCTGTTCGAGACCGGCGGCGAGAACCGCGTCGACGCCGTGCTGGTGGTCAGCGCACCGGAATCGGTGCAGCGCGCCCGGGTTCTCGCCCGGCCGGGCATGACGGAAGAGAAATTTGCCGCCATCCTTGCCCGGCAGGTGCCGGATAGCGAAAAGCGGCGGCGGGCCGACCATGTGATCGACACCGGCCATGGGCTCGACCGCGCCCGCGCGGCGGTGGCGGCGCTGCTGGACGAGCTGCGGGCACGGCGCAGCGACGACGAAGGGAAATGCGATGCGTGAGATCGTGCTCGACACCGAGACCACCGGGCTCAACCCGCTCACCGGCGACCGTCTGGTGGAGATCGGCTGTGTCGAGATCTACAACCGCATCCCGACGGGGCAAGTCTACCATGTCTATCTGAACCCCCAGCGCGACATGCCGGTGGAGGCGTTCAACGTCCACGGCCTCTCGACCGAATTCCTCGCCGACAAGCCGCTCTTCGCGCAGGTGGTGGACGATTTCCTCGCCTTCATCGCCGGCGACCCGCTGGTCATCCATAACGCCGCCTTCGATATCGGCTTCCTCAATGCGGAGCTGGCGAAGGTCGGGCGGCCGGCGCTCACCTTCGACCGCGTGGTCGATACGCTGTCGCTGGCGCGGCGGCGGCATCCGGGTGCGTCGAATCGTCTCGATGACCTGATGAACCGGTACGGCATCGACTCATCCCGCCGCACCAAGCACGGGGCGCTGCTCGATTCCGAATTGCTGGCCGAGGTCTACGCCGAGCTGTGCGGCGGCAAGCAGACGGCGCTGAGCCTCACCATGGTGGAGACGACGACCACGGTGGTGATCGAGGGGCAGGTGGCGGCGCCGTTGCAGCGCCCCCGCCCGCTGGCGCCGCGCCGGAGCGCGGAAGAGGCAGCGGCGCATGCCGCCTTCATCGCCACGCTGGGCGAAAACGCCATCTGGAACGAATACACGGCCGGAAGCTGACGCCGCCGGCCGTGCTGTAGAGAGGTCAGAGCGCCGGAAGGCGCGTCAGGAAGCGAGCACGTTGCTCGGCGCCTGCTGGGCCATGCGCTGGCGATACAGCGTGACGAAATCGACCGGGTCGATCATCAGCGGCGGGAAGCCGCCATTGCGCACCGTGTCGGCGACGATCTGCCGCGCGAAGGGGAACAGCATGCGCGGGCATTCGATGAGCACGAAGGGGTGGATGGTCTCCTGCGCCACGTTCTGGGCGCGGAAGATGCCGGCATAGACCAGCTCCAGCGCGAACAGCGTCTTGCCGTTCAGCTCGGCCTTGGCCTCGACCTTCAGCTCGACTTCATACTCGGCGCCGTCGCGCAGCGGCTTGGCGCCGACATTGATCTGGATGCCGATCTGCGGCTGGCCCTTGACGACCAGCGATTCCGGCGCGCCCGGATTTTCGAAGGACAGGTCTTTCGTGTACTGCGTCAGCACCTGAAGCGTCGGCATCTGGGCGTTGTCGGTCTCAGCCATAGGTTTCTCCGTGGGGTTCGCCGGCATCGCCCCCGGGGGCACCGGCGATGGTGCCGCTGGGTCGGTCGTTCCGCCTCAGCCGGTCTTGCAAAGGGCGGGTGTCGCTAACACGGTTGGGTGCGGCTCACAAGCGCGCGGCACGCTTTGCGCGGCCTGCTGCGGATGCGGGCGACGGCGGCGCTTGGCGGACGCGGCGGCTGTGCTCTACTGTGGCCGGGACGTCAGCTTATCGCCCTGCTGCTCCGCCGAAGTGATGACCCTGCGGCAGGGACGGGGTGGCGAAATCGGCCAGACGTCGTAAATAGGTCATGTCAACCGCGCGGCCCGTCCTTGGAAGGCGTCGCGCGGACACCACATGAGGCACAGTCCCGCGCCGGAACGGCTCCGGCGGGGCCAACAGCGGCGAACTGCGACGTGTTCGATATTTATACGATCATCTTCCTGGCCCTCGCCGTGTTCATCTTCATACGGCTGCGGAGCGTGCTGGGGCAGCGGACGGGGCGGGAGCGGCCGCCTTACGATCCCTATTCGCGCCGCGATGCCGCCAAGGCGCCCGTGGGCGCCTCCGACAAGGTGGTGAATTTCCCCGGCACCGCCACCGATAAGCCCGCCGTGCCCGCGCCGGTGGAACCGGTGGAAGACGCCGAGCCCGCCCCGGCACGCTGGGCCGGCATCGCCGAGGTCGGCTCGGCCGTGGCCAACGGCCTCGACGCCATCGCCGCGCAGGAGCGCGAATTCGACGCCAAGCACTTCCTCACCGGTGCCCGCGCGGCTTACGAGATGATCATCGTCGCCTTCGCCAATGGCGACCGCGCCAGCCTGAAGGACCTGCTGGCGCGCGACGTGTTCGACGGCTTCAGCGCCGCCATCGCCGAGCGCGAGCAGCGCGGCGAGAAGATGGAAACGCAGTTCGTCGGCATCGAGAAGGCCGAGATCATCGAGGCCGAGGCACGCGGACGCAGCGCGCAGATCACCGTGCGCTTCCTGTCGCAGCTGATCTCCGTCACCCGCGACCGCAATGGCGGCGTGGTGGACGGCGATCCCGAGCAGGTCGCCGACGTGACCGATGTGTGGACCTTCGCGCGCGAACTTGGCGCCCGCGACCCCAACTGGAAGCTGGTCGCCACCGAAGCGGCTTCGTGAGAAGATGACGGGGTGCGCACGCCTCTCGTCCTCCCCGCTCTTCTCCTCGTTCTGACCGGCGCCCTCGCCGGCGGGGGCAACGACGCGCATGCCGCCCCTGCCCCGCTGTTTCCGCAGGCGGTGCTGGAGCCGACCCGTTTCGCCGACCTGCCCGGCTGGGCCGGCGACGACCACGCCAAGGCGCTCGCCACCTTCCGCCGCAGTTGCACGGCGCTCGTCCGCAAGCCGGACCTCGTCGCCCCGCCCCGCCCCGTCTTCACCGCCTTGCGGCCGATCTGCGCCCGTGCGGCACGGCTGCCGAAGCCGCCGGGCGAAGCGGCGGCGCGAAAATTCTTCGAGCGCGAATTCCGTCCCTACATCATCACCGCGCTGGACAAGCCGGCCGGCTTCCTCACCGGCTATTACGAGCCGGAGGTGGAGGGGGCGCGCACCCGTTCCGACGTGTTCGCCACGCCGCTCTATGCCCGGCCGCGCGACCTCATCATCGAGACCCCGCCCGGCGGCGGGCCCCCGACCAACAAGAGCGGCGCCTTTCGCGAGGTGGACGGCCAGCGCCTACCCTATTTCGACCGCGCCGCCATCGAGGATGGGGCGCTGGGTGACCGGGCGGAGGTGGTGGCGTGGATCCGCGACCCCGCCGACGCCTTTTTCGCCCATATTCAGGGATCGGTGCGGGTGCGCCTGCCCGATGGAGAGGTGCTACGGCTCAATTATGACGGCCATAACGGCCAGCCCTACACGCCGATCGGCCGGCTGCTGATCGAACGCGGGCTGGTGCCGCGCGAAAAGATGTCGATGGACGCCATTCGTGGCTATATCGCCGCCCATCCCGACGAAGGGCGCGCCTTGATGCGGCAGAACCGTTCCTATGTCTTTTTCCGCGTCGCCCGCGAACTCACCGCCGAAGACGGCGCCGTGGGCGCGCAGGGCCTGCCGCTCACCGCCGGACGCTCGCTCGCCGTCGACAAGGCGATCCATGTCTACGGTACGCCCATTTTCCTCGATGCCGATCTGCCGACCGGGCGGGACGGTGCGCCCGAACCGTTCGAGCGGCTGATGATCGCGCAGGACACGGGATCGGCCATTATCGGCCCGGCGCGCGGCGACATCTTCTTCGGCGCGGGGCCGGAGGCCGGCACCATCGCCGGCCGGGTGCAGCACCCCGGCCGCTTCGTCCTGCTGCTGCCGCGCGTGCTCGATCCCGCCCGCGCCCGGGTGCCGTTGCCGAGGCCCCGGCCGACGATCCCCGCCGCGATCTCGGAGACGCCGTGATGGCGGGCAGCGATTCAGCCGGGCGCACCCGCCGGCGGCGGCCGCTCGACGCCGAGGAAAAGGCGCTGTGGGAGCATGTCACCCGCTCCATCAAGCCGATCCGCCCGGTGAAGCGCGCCGCCCTCGCCAAGGCCGAGGCCGGCGGGGTGGTCGAAGCGCCGCCCGAGGCCGCCCCGACGGCGGTCGCCAAGCCGGCCAAGGCCGTTCCCGCCGCCCCCAAGGCGCCCCCAAAGCCCCCGGCCCCGCCGCCGCTCGCCCCGCTGGAGCCGAAGCTGCGCCGCCGGCTCTCGCGCGGTGCGGAGGTGGATGCGCGGCTGGATTTGCACGGCATGACCCAGGCGGCGGCGCATGGACGGCTGATCGGCTTTCTGCGCGCGGCGCAAGGCGAGGGCCACGGGCTGGTGCTTGTCATCACCGGCAAGGGCGAGGCGATGAGCATGCTCGCCGGCGAAGGCGGGCGCGGGGTGCTGCGCCGGCTGGTGCCGCAATGGCTCGGCGCCCCGGAACTGCGCACCATCGTGCTCGGCTTCGAGACCGCCGGGCGCGGCCATGGCGGGGAAGGCGCGCTCTATGTGCGGGTGCGCCGCCTGCGCGGAGGCCGGCTGTGACCCCGTTCGGCCGCCGCTTGCGCGAACTGCGCGCCGAGCGCGGGGTGACGCTGAGCCAGATGGCCGAGGCGATCGGCGTGTCCGCCGCCTATCTCTCCGCCCTGGAACACGGCAAGCGCGGCCAGCCGACCTGGTTGATGCTTCAGCGCATCATCGCCTATTTCAACGTGATCTGGGACGAGGCCGAGGCGTTGCAGGCGCTGGCGGAGCTTTCCGACCCGCGCGTGGTGGTGGACACGTCAGGCCTCTCGCCGGAGGCCACCGAACTGGCCAATCTTCTGGCGCGCGAAATCGCGACCCTGCCGCCGGAAGCGGTGGCGGAACTGCTTGGCCGGCTCAAGATATTGGGACGGCCGGGGTAGCGGTGCTGTGGACCTGCGTGCTTCGAGACGCGGGGCACTGCCCCGCTCCTCAGCATGACGAGGTTCCTCTCCCAGCAAGACCAGCCGGCGATGCAGCGTTGCCCCCCGTCATGCTGAGGTGCCGGCCGAAAGGCCGGCCTCGAAGCACGCAGACGGGGCGTACAGGCAGCGCGCCCCGGTTTCACGTGAAACGTTGAGTCGGCTCAGCACTCGTTCCGGAACCGAATCAGAGGATGTAGCGGCTCAGATCCGTGTTGCCGGCGAGGTCGGCGACGCGGGAGCGGACATAGTCGGCATCCACCACCACCTTGTCGCCGGCGCGGTCCGGCGCGGTGAAAGACAGGTCGTCCAGCACCCGCTCGATCACCGTCTGCAGCCGGCGGGCGCCGATATTCTCGACGCTGGCGTTCACCTGCACCGCGATGTCGGCGATGGCCGCCACCGCCTCCTCGGTGATGAGGAGTTCCACCCCTTCCGTGCCCATCAGAGCCACCGACTGTTTGACGAGGCTCGCCTCGGTTTCGGTGAGGATGCGGGTGAAATCCTCGCGGGTGAGGGCTTCCAGCTCGACCCGGATCGGCAGCCGGCCCTGCAGTTCGGGCAGCAGGTCCGACGGCTTGGAGACGTGGAAGGCGCCGGAGGCGATGAACAGGATGTGGTCGGTCTTCACCGCCCCGTGCTTGGTGGAGACGGTCGTGCCCTCGATCAGCGGCAGCAGGTCGCGCTGCACGCCTTCGCGCGACACATCCGCGCCGCCGCGCCGCTCTGAGCCGGCGATCTTGTCGATCTCGTCGAGGAACACGATGCCGTTCTCCTCCACCGAGCGGATGGCTTCCTGCACGATGGCGTCCTGGTCGATCAGCTTGTCGGCTTCTTCCGAGAGCAGCAGCGGGTGGGCGTCCTTCACCGTCACCCGGCGCGGCTTGGAGCGGCCGCCGAAGGCCTTACCCAGCATGTCGCCAATGGAGACGGCGCCCATCTGCGCGCCGGGCATGCCGGGAATCTCGAACATCGGCATGCCCTGATTGCCCGAGGCGATTTCGATCTCGATCTCCTTGTCGTCCATCAGCCCGTCGCGCAGCTTCTTGCGGAAGCTCTCGCGCGTGCCGGACGAGGCGGTGGCGCCGACCAGCGCGTCGAGCACCCGTTCCTCGGCGGCGAGATGCGCCTTGGCCTCCACCCCCTTGCGGCGCACCTCGCGCACCAGGCCGATGCCGATCTCGACGAGATCGCGGATGATCTGTTCGACATCGCGGCCGACATAGCCGACCTCGGTGAATTTGGTCGCTTCCACCTTGAGGAAGGGCGCGCCGGCGAGCTTGGCGAGGCGGCGGGAGATTTCCGTCTTGCCGACACCGGTGGGGCCGATCATCAGGATGTTCTTCGGCAGCACTTCCTCGCGCAGCTGCCCTTCAAGCTGCTGGCGGCGCCAGCGGTTGCGCAGGGCGATGGCGACCGCGCGCTTGGCCTTGTGCTGGCCGACAATGTAGCGGTCGAGCTCGGAGACGATTTCGCGGGGCGAGAAGCTGGTCATGACGATGAGGCGTTCCGCGTCGAGAGAGAAACAAGGGGGTGGGGCAGGCGCTGCGCCAGGCGGGCCGGGACGAGCGCGAGCACGCCCCGACGCAGCGGGTGCCAGAGCGCGCTCAGCAGGAGGATGAGGGCACCGAGCACCAGCAGGCTCAGCGGTGTGGAGCTGTCGGCAAAGCCGCTGCCCTCGATGAGCGAGGCGAAGGCGAAGCCGGCATAGGCGAGGCCGGAGACGAGCAGCGCGCGGCGGTCGATCAGCACCGCGACCACGCCGAGCACAGCGAACACCGCCAGCACCGGCAGCGCGCTGGCCTCGCCGGGCGTGCCGTCCGGCCAGATGAAGCCGTGGATGAGCGGATGCACGATCAACGGCGCCGCCAGCAGATGCAGCCAGAAGGCGATGTCGGTGCGCCGGGTGAGCCGTTGCGGGTCGCTCAGGTCGAAGCGCATGGCGAGGGCGAAGACGCCGAGGCCGCAGAGCATGAGCACCGGATTGATCGCGGCTTCGATGCCGCCGGGCGCCACGGCCGCGACCAGGCCGACCACGATGGCCACCAGCGCCGCCGCGCCGGCGGCGATGGTGATCGGCACCCGGAAGCGCCAGTAATGCAGCGTCGCGGCCGCCAGCGTCGCCAGACCGGCGAGCGCCAGGGTCACGGGGGCCTCGCTCAGCGAGAGGACGCTCGGGAACAGGGGCACGGTGCTGCCCAGCGCGGCCGACGCCGCCACGAACACCGATCCGCAGAACACCACGAGTAGGACGATGCTGGGCAAAGCCATGCGTTGCACGCGGGTGAAGAATTCCGCCAGCAGCCAGCTGGCCGCGGCGATCGCGGCCCACATGCCGGCGGCGCCGAGCGCCGTGCTGAAATAGCCGAGCGCACCGAGAAACAGCGCGAGGCCGATGGTGACGAAGATATCGCCGAAGCCGGTGACGAGGCGCAGCCGCTCGTCATCCTCCGGCGGCGGGAGGGTGGCGCCGGTGCTCGGCGCCAGCTCAGCCTCCAGCGCACGCAGGCGCTCGGCCTGCTCCGGCGAGATGATGCCGCGCTCGGTCGCGACGAGGACGGTCTGCTCCGAAAGGGTCACCCGATCGTCTCCACCACCACATTATGGTTGGTGTAGATGCAGATGTCGGCGGCGATGGCGAGGCTCTTGCGCACGATGGCTTCGGCGTCCTTGCCGCTGTCGGCGAGCGCGCGGGCCGCCGCCAGCGCGAAGCCGCCGCCCGAGCCGATGGCGGCGATGCCGTTCTCCGGCTCCAGCACGTCGCCGGTACCGGTGAGCACCAGCGTGACGTTGGCGTCGGCGACGATCATCATCGCCTCCAGCCGGCGCAGATAGCGGTCGGTGCGCCAGTCCTTGGCGAGCTCGACACAGGCGCGCTGCAGCTGGCCGGGATACTGTTCCAGCTTGGCTTCCAGCCGCTCGAACAGGGTGAAGGCGTCCGCCGTGGCGCCGGCGAAGCCGCCGATCACGTCGCCCTTGCCCAGCCGGCGCACCTTGCGGGCGTTCGACTTCATCACCGTGTTGCCGAGCGTCACCTGCCCGTCGCCGCCAATGGCGACGCGCCCGCCGGCGCGGACGGAGACGATGGTGGTGCCGTAGATCGTGTCGGGGGAATGGGTCATGAAGGGCTCCGGTCGAGGCCCCTTACTTAAGGCCTCGCTGCGCGGGCGCAACTCGCCGCGCCTGCGGGTGGCCGCTGTCATGCGTGCATATGGCATAGCAACCGCATAGCTGCTAAGAGGCGCGCTCTTTCCGGGAGCCCTTTGCCATGCGCACGGCCAGCATCACCCGCGCCACCAAGGAAACGCAGATCCGCCTCTCCGTCGATCTCGACGGCACGGGGAAGGCAACGGTCGCGACCGGGGTGGGTTTCTTCGACCATATGCTGGACCTTCTGGCCCGCCATTCGCGCATCGACATGGAGATCGAGGCCAAGGGCGACCTGCATATCGACTTCCACCACACGGTGGAGGATGTCGGCATCGCGCTCGGCCAGGCGGTGAAGGCGGCGCTCGGCGACATGCGCGGCGTCACCCGCTATGCCAGCCTGCACCTGCCGATGGACGAGACGCTGACCCGCGTCGCGCTCGACATTTCCGGCCGGCCCTTCCTCGTGTTCCGTACCGAATTCGCGGTGGCGAAGATCGGGGAGTTCGACACCGAGCTGGTGCGCGAATTCTTCCAGGCCTTCGCCATCAATGCCGGGCTGACCCTGCATGTGGAGACTCTCTATGGCGCCAACGCGCACCATATAGCGGAGAGCTGCTTCAAGGGTCTGGCCCGCGCGCTGCGTGCGGCGGTGGCCATCGATCCGGCGGCGGCGGGGGAAATCCCCTCCACCAAGGGCAGCCTCGGCGGCTGACAGGGCAGGAACGGCGGCATGGCGGTCTGGACGGTTTTCGAACCCGAGGAGGCGGAGACGCGGCGCAGCACCCAGCAATGGGCGGACGGCTTCGCCTTCGTGCCTGAACGCCTGTCCTGGAGCGCGTTGCTCTTCGCCCCGCTGGTGCTGCTGCGCCACCGCCTGTGGCTGGCTTTCCTCGGCTATGCGCTGCTGCAGGCGGCGGTGATCCTCGCCGTCGGCGTGCTCGACCTGCCCGACCGTGCGCTGGTGCTGCTGCTGGTCGGCAATAGCGCCGTCGCCGTCGGCCTGCCGGGCCTGCGGCGGTCAAAACTGCTCGCGCAGGGCTATGAGGAAGCGGGCTGCGTGGTGGCGCCGAAGCTGGAAGCCGCCGAACAGCGCTATTTCGACGCCCGGCTCGGCGATGTGGCCGCGCCGCGTCCCTTCCTGCCGCCGATGGGCGGCGCCCGTGCCCATGCCGGGGCGCGGCCGGCCGAGGCCGGCGTGCTCGGCCTGTTTCCGGAGGCGTCCCGATGACCCCACCCGCCCCCGTCGCCTTGATCGACTACGGTTCCGGCAATCTGCATTCCGCCGGCAAGGCGCTGGAGCGCGCCGCGCGCGAGGGCGGCAGCGGCAAGGCCGTGCTGGTCACCGCCGACCCCGACGTGGTGCGCCGCGCCGACCGCATCGTGCTGCCCGGCGTCGGCGCTTATGCCGATTGCCGGCGCGGCCTCGACGCCGTGCCCGGCATGGTGGAGGCGCTGACCGAAGCGGTGATGGAACGGGGCCGCCCGTTCCTCGGCATCTGCGTCGGGCTGCAATTGATGGCGACGCGCGGGCTGGAGCATGGCGAGACCGCCGGGCTCGGCTGGATCGACGGCGACGTGGTGAAGATCGAGCCGGCCGATTCCTCGCTTAAAATTCCGCATATGGGCTGGAATTCGCTGGATGTGGCGCGTGCCCACCCGATCCTCGACGGCATTCCCACCGGCGCGGACGGGCTCGACGCCTATTTCGTGCATTCCTACCATCTCAAGGCCGCGCGCGCGGCGGACGTGATCGCCACCACCTCCTATGGCGGGGCGATTACGGCCATGGTCGGCCGCGACAACATCGCCGGAACGCAGTTCCATCCCGAGAAGAGCCAGCGCCTTGGCCTCGCCCTTCTCGCCAATTTCCTGAAGTGGGCGCCGTGATCCTCTTTCCCGCCATCGATCTCAAGGAAGGCAAGTGCGTGCGCCTGCAGCAGGGCGACATGGCACGCGCCACGATCTTCAACCACGACCCCGCCCAGCAGGCGGCGCAGTTCGAGGCGCAGGGCTTTCGCTATCTGCACATCGTCGATCTCGACGGTGCCTTCGCCGGCGCGCCGGTGAACGCGGCGCCGGTGGAGCGCATTCTCGAAGCCGTAACTATGCCGGTGCAACTCGGCGGCGGCATTCGCGACATTGGCCGGGTCGAGGACTGGCTGGAAAAGGGCATCACCCGTGTCATCCTCGGCACGGCGGCGGTGCGCGATCCCGCCTTCGTCAGGGAGGCGGCACGGCGCTTTCCCGGCCGCGTGGCGGTGGGGCTCGACGCCAAGGACGGGCGCGTGGCGGTGGAAGGCTGGGCCGAGACCTCGGACCTCACCGCGCTGGAACTGGCGCAGCGCTTCGAGGATGCCGGCGTCGCCGCCATCATCTACACCGACATCGCCCGTGACGGGCTGCTGAAGGGCCTCAATATGGAGGCGACCATTGCGCTGGCGGACGCCATTTCCATTCCGGTCATCGCCTCGGGCGGGCTCGCCTCGCTCGACGATGTGAAGGCGCTGATGGAGCCGCGCGCGGCGAAGCTGGAAGGCGCCATCACCGGAAGGGCGCTCTATGATGGCCGGCTCGATCCGCGCGCCGCGCTGGCGCTGGTGGCGGGGCTGGCGGCATGAGCGACGCAGCCGCCCGGGGGGACTCCATGCTGAAGGTCCGCGTCATTCCCTGCCTCGACGTGAAGGACGGCCGGGTCGTCAAGGGCGTGAAGTTCGTCGATCTGCGCGACGCCGGCGATCCCGTGGAAGCGGCCAAGGCCTATGACGCCGCCGGCGCCGACGAGCTCTGCTTCCTCGACATCACCGCCAGCGTCGAGGCGCGCAGCACGCTCATCGACGTGGTGAGCCGCACCGCCGAACAGTGCTTCATGCCGCTCACCGTCGGTGGCGGCGTGCGCACGGTGGAGGACATCCGCGCGCTGCTCAACGCCGGCGCCGACAAGGTGTCGATCAACACGGCGGCGGTGAACCGGCGGGAGTTCGTGCGCGAGGCGGCGGAAAAATTCGGCGAGCAGTGCATCGTCGTCGCCATCGACGCCAAGAAGGTCTCCGCCGAGGGCGAGCCCGACCGCTGGGAGATCTTCACCCATGGCGGGCGCAACCGCACCGGCATTGACGCCGTGGAGTATGCGAAGGAGGTCGTCGCGCTCGGCGCCGGCGAGATCCTGCTCACCTCCATGGACCGCGACGGCACCGGCGAGGGTTTCGACCTGAAGCTCACCCGCGCCATTTCCGATGCGGTGAAGGTGCCGGTGATCGCCTCCGGCGGCGTCGGCACGCTCGACCACCTCGTGGACGGCATCCGTGACGGGGGGGCCTCGGCGGTGCTGGCGGCCTCGATCTTCCATTTCGGCACCTTCACCATCGGCGCCGCCAAGGACGCCCTGGCGCACGCCGGCCTGCCCATCCGGCACGGTGGCGGCGACATTGAGGAGACCGGCCGATGAATGCGACGCCCGCCCGGGTCACCCTCGAAGAGCTTGCCGCCATCGTCGCCCGCCGCGCCGCGGCCGAGGGCGAGCCGTCCTATACCCGCACGCTGCTGGCCAAGGGCGTCGCCAAATGCGCGCAGAAGCTGGGCGAGGAAGCGGTGGAGACGGCGCTCGCCGCCGTCGGCACCGATACGAAAGCGGTCATTTCCGAAAGCGCCGATCTTCTCTACCATCTTGCCGTGCTGCTTCAGGCGCGCGGCGTGTCGCTGGATGACGTGTATGCGGAGCTCGGCCGCCGGACGAACCAGTCCGGCCTGGAGGAAAAGGCGTCCCGCCCCAAGGGCTGAGGCCGCCTTCCCCTTGTTTCCGACGGCGGTTCTCCGGCCGGCGGCCAGTATCCTGCCTTCAACTAAGGTGGTATACGGTCGACCAACGCCCGGCGCTTTCAATGTCCGGGCGAGCCGGGAAACGCTACCATGGACCTGAAGCTCGACGGGGCGGTGCTGTCGCCTTTCCGTCAATTCAGCCGCGCCGAATGGGCGGCTTTGCGCGCCGACACGCCCCAGCCCTTGAAGCCGGACGAGATCCAGCGGCTGCAGGGTCTCAATGACCGGCTGTCACTGCCCGAGATCGAGGAAATCTATCTGCCGCTCTCGCGCCTGCTCTCGATCTATGTCGGGGCGACGCAGAAGCTGTTCCGGCAGATGCAGAAGTTTCTCGGCCCCGAGCAGAACGGCAAGATGCCCTACATCATCGGCGTCGCCGGCTCGGTGGCGGTGGGCAAGTCCACTACCGCCCGCGTGCTGCAGGCGCTGCTGGCGCGCTGGCCCAACACGCCGAAGGTCGCGCTGGTGACGACGGACGGGTTTCTGCTGCCCAACGCCATTCTGGAGCAGGAAGGGCTGATGGGGCGCAAGGGCTTCCCGGAAAGCTACGACCTGCCGGCGCTGCTGCACTTCCTCACCGACATCAAGGCCGGCCGCCGGCCGGTGCGGGCGCCGCTCTACAGCCATTTCGACTATGACGTGACGCCCAATGCGGCGATCGAGGTCGACCAGCCCGACATTCTCATCGTCGAGGGGCTGAACGTGCTGCAGACCAGCCGCCCGCCCAAGGATGGCAAGGGCATTCCCTTCGTCTCCGACTTCTTCGACTTCAAGGTCTATATCGACGCCGACGAGACCATTCTGGAGCGCTGGTATGTCGAGCGCTTCATGCGGCTGCGCGAGACCGCCTTCCGCGACCCCAAGGCCTATTTCCACCGCTATTCCAGCCTCACCGGCGCGGAGGCGGACGCCACCGCCCGCGCCATCTGGCGCTCGATCAACTTGGTGAACCTGCGCGAGAACATCCTGCCCACCCGCCAGCGCGCCGATCTCATCCTGCGCAAGGGCGGCGACCATGAGGTCGAGGCGGTGGCGCTGAGGAAGCTGTGAAATGACGGCGGCGGTCGATATCGTGCCCGGCTGCCGCTACTGGCCGGGCTGGCTCGACCGCGAGGGGCAGGAAGCGCTGGCGGAAGAGCTGCGCGCCGTCCTCGCTACGGCGCCGCTGTTCACCCCGCTCATGCCGCGCACCGGCAAGCCCTTCTCCGTCCGCATGTCCAATTGCGGGCCGCTCGGCTGGGTGTCGGACGTGTCCGGCTATCGCTACCAGCCGACCCATCCCGAGACCGGCCAACCCTGGCCGCCCTTCCCGCCTGTGCTGATCCGCGCCTGGGACGCGCTGGCGGGCGTCGACATGGCACCCGAGGCCTGCCTCATCAACTGGTATGGGCCGCAGGCGCGGATGGGGCTGCATCAGGACCGCGACGAGGAGGAGTTCGCGGCCCCGGTTCTCTCGCTCTCGCTCGGCGACACCGCCTTGTTCCGCATCGGCGGCACGGCCCGCAGCGACCCCACCCGCTCGCTCCGCCTCGCCTCCGGCGACGCGCTGCTGCTGGCGGGGCCGGCGCGGCTGGCCTTTCACGGCATTGACCGCATCTATCCCGGCACCTCGACGCTTCTGAAGCAGCCCGGGCGCATCAATCTGACGTTACGGCGGGTACACAGGGCGGGCACGAGCGAAATTCGGCCTTGATGAATGCGCAGAAAGGGCGAAGTTACGGTCGCCTTGAGATTTGAAGGATTGCGAATGCGCCTTGTTGCCCGCCTTGCCGCCGCTGCCTTTGTCCTGGCGGCGCTCGCCCTTCCCGCCGCCGCCCAGCCGGTGTTCGTCAATGAGGGCACGATCGGCCTGGTGCCGCCGGAGGGCATGGTGCCCGTGCCCGGCGTGCCCGGCTTCCAGGACCGCGCCGCCAGCGCCTCGCTGCTGGTGCTGGAAATGCCCAAGCCCGCCTATGAAGAGATCACCAAGAGCTTCGCCGCCAAGGAGCTGGAGAAGCAGGGTGTGACGGTGGAAGAGCGCCGCGACGTGACGCTCGCCGATGGCGTGCCGGCCGTGCTGCTCAAGGGCTTCCAGACCGTGGGCGCCGGGGCGCTGAAGAAATGGATCCTCATCGCCGGCGGCAAGGACCAGACCGGCATGATCACGGTGCAGTTCCCGGAGGCGTCCAGCAGCCGCTATCCCGACGCCAAGGTCGAGGAGGCGCTGAAGACGGTGGTGTTCCGCGCGCCCCCCAGCACCGAGGAAATGCTCGCCAAGCTGCCCTTCACGCTTGATCAGCTGAGTGGCTACAAGGTGATGAAGGTGATCGGCAATAATGCGGTGCTGCTCACCAAGGCCGATGCCGCCCCGGCGGACAAGGGCGAGCAGCAGTCCCAGTCCTTTTTTATCGTGGCGGTCGGCCCCGGTGAGATCCGCGAGGATGAGCGCGAAGCGGTGGCCAAGCGGGCGATCGCCAGCGTGCCGGGCATCAAGGAACTGCGCGTCGAGCGCGGCGGCCCGCTGCGCGTCGGCGGCCAGCCCGGCTATGAGCTGATCGCCAATGCGGTGGACCAGCAGAGCGGCACGCCGGTGAAGGTGGCGCAGTGGCTCAGCTTCGGCCGCAGCGGCTATCTGCGCATGGTCGGCGTGGCGGCGACGGACAATTTCGATGCCGACTACACCGCGATGCGGGCCGTGCGCGACGGCGTGACCCTGCGCTGAACTTCCGGACCAACCACAAAAAAGGGCCCCACCGGGGCCCTTTTTCATGTCGGATGTGCCGGCGCGCGCCGAGCGCGGCTCAGTTTCCGGCCGGCGTTTCCGTAGGGGCTGCCTTCGGCCCGCCCTTGGAGACGCCGACCAGCGCCGGGCGCAGCACGCGCTCGCCGAGCTTGTAGCCGGGCTGGATGACCTGAACCACGGTGCCGGTGGGCACCTCGGTGTTCGGCACCTCGAACATCGCCTGATGCATGTTGGGATCGAACTTCGCCCCTTCCGCCTCGATGCGCGTCACGCCATGCTTGGACAGCGCGTGCAGCAACGCCCGGCCGGTGAGGTCGATGCCTTCCAGCAGCGTCTTCAGCGTGCCGTCGGCCTTGGCGCGGGCCTCGGCGTCGATGGCGCCGAGCGCGCGCTCGAAATCGTCGGCCACGGTGAGGATGTCGCGGGCAAAGCCGGTGATGCCGTAGACCTTGGCGTCCGCCACCTCGCGCTCGGCGCGGCGGCGCACATTGTCGGCCTCGGCGAAGGCGCGCAGGAACTTGTCCTTCAGCGCGGCGATCTCGGCCTCAAGCTGTTCCTTCTCGGCGGCGAAGGCGGCAGCGAGGTCGTCCGGCGCGCCCGCAGCGCCGTGCTCGGCGTCGACAGTCTGATCACCCGTTTCGGGCTGGTCAGCCGGAGTGCGGTTTGCGTCGCTCATGAATACCTCGTCGAACAATGAATCCGTCCCGGCGGCAGGGCCGCGCGGACGCCCGCCATATCGGGGCGCAAGCCGCAAAAATCAAGCCGCGTCAATCCCCGGACCAGCAAGGACGCGGCTGACGACGCGGGCGGTGAAGTCGACCATCGGCACGATGCGGGCATAGTTGAGCCGCGTCGGCCCGATGACGCCGAGCACGCCGACCACCCTGCCCTGCCCGTCGCGATAGGGCGCGACGATGGTGGAGGAGCCGGACAGCGAGAACAGCTTGTTCTCCGAGCCGATGAAAATACGCAGGCCCTGCGCGTCCTCGGCCCGCCCCAGGAGGTCCACGACCTCCTGCTTGGCTTCGAGATCGTCGAACAGCAGACGTACCCGCTCCAGATCCTCGATGGCGCGCAGATCGTGCAGCAGCCGCGTCTGGCCGCGCACGATCAGCCGCCGCTCGGCCTTGTCGCCGCCCGACCAGCTGGCCATGCCGCTTTCCACCACCCGCGCCGTTACCTCGTCCAGCTCGGCACGGCGGGCGGCGAGAGTGCGCTCCACTTCGGTGCGCAGCTCCACCAGCGTGCGCCCGCGCGTCAGCGCGCTGAGGAAATTGGTCGCTTCCACCAGCGCGGAGGAAGGCAGGCCCTTGGGCAGCGGCACGAGTCGGTTCTCCACCTCGCCATCCTCGGAGACGAGGATCAGCAGCGCCCGGCTGGGGTCGAGCGGCACGAACTCGATATGTTTGAGCCGCACATCGGTCTTGCCCGTCGTGACGACGCCGGCGCCGCGCGAGAGGCCGGAGAGCAGGTTCGACGCTTCCGCCAGCACCCCGTCCACCGTCTGGGCGCGGGCGGCGGCGCGCACCTGCGTCTCGATCGAATTGCGCTCATCCTCTGAGACATCGCCGATCTCCAGCAGCGCATCGACGAAGAAGCGCAGCCCCCGCTCGGTCGGCAGACGGCCGGCGCTGGTGTGCGGAGCGAAGATCAGCCCCGCCGCTTCGAGGTCCGCCATCACATTACGCACCGAGGCGGGCGACAGCGTCATCGGAATGAGCCGGGAAATATTGCGCGAGCCGGCGGGCTCGCCGGTGGCGAGATAGGTTTCGACGATCTGCCGGAAAATCTCGCGCGAGCGCTCGTCGAGCCGCGCCAGTGACGGCGCGGTGGCGGAGAGAAATGGGTCGAGGGGCATCGCGGGGCCTGTCCCTTGTCTCGTCTACCCGGTCATGGGTGTCTATTATCTCGGTAATCGCCGCCCATGTACAAGGCGGGGCGCACGGTTCGGCCCGTGCGGCCGCGCCGAACGCGCCCGGCGATTGCACAGGGCGGGCGCCGCCCTTACAAGGTCCGCCCACGGGGCCCGTCGCGACGGGCTCGTCGCCGCCGTTCAGGAGATCGTCCGCATGCGCCCTTCCCGCCGCCTTCCCGACGAGATGCGGGCCGTGAGTTTCGAGCGCGGCGTGCTGCGCCATGCCGAAGGCTCCTGCCTCGTGAAGTTCGGCGAGACCCATGTGCTCGTCGCCGCCACGCTGGAAGAGCGGCTGCCGCCCTGGCTGAAGGGGCAGGGGCGCGGCTGGGTGACGGCGGAATACGGCATGCTGCCGCGCGCCACCCATGACCGCACGCGCCGCGAGGCCGCTGCCGGCAAGCAATCCGGCCGCACGCAGGAAATCCAGCGCCTCATCGGCCGTTCGCTGCGCGCGGTGATGGACCTGGAAAAGCTCGGCGAGCGGCAGATCACCATCGATTGCGACGTGATCCAGGCCGATGGCGGCACCCGCACCGCTTCGGTCACCGGGGCGTGGATCGCGCTGCATGACTGCCTGAGCTGGATGAAGGCGCGCGGCATGCTCTCCACCCTGCCGCTGCGCGATCATCTCGCCGCCGTTTCCTGCGGTATCATCGACGGCGAGCCGCGGCTCGATCTCGATTATGCCGAGGATTCCGAGGCGCATACGGATGTGAACTTCGTCATGACCGGCTCCGGCGGCTTCGTCGAGGTGCAGGGCACGGCGGAGAAGACGCCGTTCACCGAGGATGAGTTCAACGCCATGCTCGGCCTCGCCCGCAAGGGCGTCGCCAAGCTGGTCGATCTGCAGAAGCTGGCCGTCGCATGAGCCCCGCCGCGCACCGCCGGCTGGAAGGCCGGGTCGTCATCGCCACCCATAATCCCGGCAAGCTTGAGGAGATGCGGGGCCTGCTGGCGCCCTATGGCATCGATGCCGTGTCCGCCGGCGAGCTCGGCCTGCCCGAGCCGGAAGAAACCGGCCTCACCTTCGGCGAGAATGCCCGCATCAAGGCGATCGCCGCCGCCAACGCGTCGGGCCTGCCGGCCTTCGCCGACGATTCCGGCCTGTGCGTCGATGCGCTGGGCGGCGCGCCGGGGCTCTACACCGCCCGCTGGGCCGGGCCGGAAAAAGACTTCATGGCGGCGATGACCCGCGTGGAGGAGGAACTGCGCGATGCCGGGGCGGAACTTCCCGACCTGCGCAAGGCGCATTTCATCTCCGCCTTGTGCCTCGCCTGGCCAGACGGGCATGTCGAGGATTTCGAGGGCGTGGTGAACGGCACGCTGGTGTGGCCGCCGCGCGGGCCGGCCGGCTTCGGCTACGACCCGATGTTCCAGCCCGATGGCCATGAGCGCACCTTCGGCGAGATGAGCGGTGCCGAAAAGCACGGCCTGCCGCCGCATGGGCGTGGCCTCTCCCACCGCGCCCGGGCCTTCATGACGCTGGCGCAGGCCTGCCTCGGGGCGACGTTTGACTGAGCGCGCGCCCGCGCCGCCGCCGGTGGACCCCGGCTTCGGCGTCTATGTGCATTGGCCGTTCTGCAAGGCCAAATGCCCCTATTGCGACTTCAACTCGCATGTCCGCCACGCACCGCCGGACCAGGCGCGCTTCGTGGCGGCCTTCCGGGCCGAGATCGCCCATACGCGCGAACGCATCGGCCAGCGGCGGACCCACAGCGTGTTCTTCGGCGGCGGCACGCCGTCGCTGATGGAACCGGCGACCGTCGGCGCCATTCTCGACGCCATCCATGAGGCTTGGCCGCTCGACGCGCGCGCCGAGGTGACGCTCGAGGCCAACCCCACCAGCGTCGAGGCCGGTCGGTTCCGCGGCTATCGCGCCGCCGGCGTCAACCGCGTCTCGCTCGGCGTCCAGGCCCTGGACGACGCCGCGCTGAAGGCGCTCGGGCGCATGCACACGGCCGATGAGGCGCTGGGCGCGGTGGCGGTGGCGCGCGCCGCCTTCGAGCGCGTTTCCTTCGATCTCATCTATGCCCGGCCGGACCAGCGACCGCAGGACTGGGCCGCCGAACTCCAGCGCGCCATCAATGAGGGCTGCGAGCACCTCTCGCTCTACCAGCTGACCATTGAGGAGGGCACGCCCTTCGCCGCCCTGCACCGCGCCGGCCGGCTGATCGTGCCTGAGGACGAGGTGGCGCGCGCCCTGTGGGACGTGACGCAGGAGACGACTCGCGCCGCCGGCTTGCCGGCCTATGAAATCTCCAACCACGCCCGCCCGGGGGCGGAGAGCCGGCACAATCTGCTCTACTGGCGCTATGGCGAATATGCCGGCATCGGGCCCGGCGCGCATGGGCGGCTCGATACACCGGAGGGGCGGGTCGCCACCTCCACCGAGCGCGGGCCGGAGGCATGGGTGGCGAAGGTGGAGGCGCAGGGCCATGGCGTCATCGCCGACGAGACGCTGACCCGCGCCGAACAGGCCGACGAATATCTGCTGATGGGGTTGCGGCTTATGGAGGGCATCGACCGCGCCCGCTTCGCCCGGCTGGCGGGGCGCGGTTTCGACCCCGCGCGCGTCGCGGCGCTGCTGGAAGACGGCATGATCGAGGAATTGCCGGGCGACCGCCTGCGCGCCACCGCTCTCGGCCTGCCGGTGCTCGACGCCCTCGTCGCCGATCTGGCGGCGTAGGGCGACCGGTTACATCCCCTGCGCGAAGCTGCGGGGGGCGGGGCTGACGATCTGGCTGGTGCCGCCGGAAATCTGCATCACCGCCAGCCCGCGCTGATTGGTCCCATCGGCGCGGAAGCGGAAAATGCCGTCGACGCCGGAAAAGCCCGAGGGGTTCTGGATCGCGGCGTCGGTAATGCCGTTCTCGCCATAGGAATTGACCAGCGCTGCCATCAGCGACACCGCATCATGCGAGAGCGTGGTGGTGCGCACCGGCTCGCTGCCGAAGCGGGCGCGGTAGCGGGCGGCGAAGGCGCGGAAGCCGGCCGTGTCCGGCGCGGCGAAGATGCCGCCATTCATGGCGGGATTGGCGAACAGCTTGGCATCGTCCCACAGGCCGGTGCCGATCAGCTGCTTGCCGGTGAGGCCGGAGCCCGACAGCGCCTGCACGATCTGCGGCACCGTGTCGGCGGCGTCGGGAAGGAATACGGCGTCTGCCTGCGCCATCGAGCCGGCGAGACGCCGCGCCGCTTCGGCCGCCTGGCCCGAGGCGTAGCGTTCCAGCCCGACCACGCGCCCGCCGACCACAGGCACGGTTTCGCGGAAGGCCGCCTCGACCACCGAGCCATAGGCATTGTCCGGCACCAGCCCGACATAGGAGCGCCGGCCCTGGGAGGCGGCGTAGCGGATCACCCGTTCCACATCGGTCTGCGGCAGGAAGCTAAGGAGATAGACCCCCTGCGTCGCCACATTGGTATCGGTGGAGAAGCCGACCAGCGGCACGCCGCGCTGGCGCGCCACCTGTCCGGCGGCGGCGACGGAGTGGGCGAAGAGCGGCCCGATGAGCGCGCGGGCGCCCTCGTCCAGCGCCTGGCTGGCGGCGGCCTGCGCGCCCGGCCCGGTGCCGCCATCGTCCTTGACGATCAGCCGGATGCGAGCGCCGGAAAATTCCGACAGCGCCATTTCCGCGGCGTTGCGCAGCGAGATGGCTACCGCGCCGGCATTGCCGCTGGCGCCGAGCGGCAGGATGAGGCCGATGGGGGTGCCGGTGCCGAGGGCGGGATTGGCGGTCGGCGGCGCTTCCGGCAGTGGCAGCGCCGCCTGGGGCGCCCCCATATCCGGCCCGGAGGAGCAGGCGGCCAGCCCTGCCGCGCCCGCCATGAGGAGAAAGCCGCGCCGGCTCGTCCGGGCGAGGCCTGTGCGGATCGCGGCCATATCCCTGGGGTTCATGCGGTGCGTTCGGCTCGGCTGTGCGCCTGCCACCCTGGCCGACGTCGCCCACCTTTTTAGGACGGCGGGACTCGCGCTGTCACCTTCTCCGCGCGGCCGGGGGCGCGAAAGCGTTAAATATCCACGCGTTCGGCCGTCATTCTGCGCCAGCGCGGGCCGCAGTGGTCCGGCACGTGGCGCATGACGCCGGCCGCGCGGCTCTCTACAATGCGCGCATGACCCTTTCTCCCGCTACCTCCGCCCCGTCCGAGACCTCCGAGCCGCGCAGCTTCCGCATCGGCGCGCACAGCCTGCCCGCCGCGCGCCCGCAGCCCGGGCTCTACATTGTCGCCACGCCGATCGGCAATCTCGGCGACGTGACGCTGCGCGCACTGGAAACCCTTGCCGGGGCCGATCTGATCGCCTGCGAGGACACCCGCGTCACCCGCCGGCTGCTGGAGCGTTACGGTATCGGAACGAAACTCGTGGCCTATCACGACCACAATGCCGAGCAGGCCCGCCCGCGCCTGCTCGCCCGGCTCGCGGAGGGCGGGGTGGTGGCGCAGGTGTCGGATGCCGGCACGCCGCTGGTGTCCGATCCCGGTTACAAGCTGGTCGCGGCCGCCATCGAGGCCGGGCACCGGGTGATTCCGCTCCCTGGGGCTTCGGCGAGCCTTGCCGCGCTGGTGGCGGCGGGGCTGCCGACCGACCGGTTCTTCTTCGAGGGGTTCCTGCCGGCCAAGAGCGGCGCCCGCCGCACCCGCATCAGCGAATTGAAGACGCTGCCGGCAACGCTGATCCTCTATGAGAGCGGCCCGCGCCTGCCCGACAGCCTCGCCGACCTTGCCGACGGGCTGGGCCCGCGCCCGGCGGCGGTGTGCCGGGAACTCACCAAGACCTTCGAGGAGGCGCGGCGCGGCACGCTGGACGCGCTCGCCGCGCATTATGCCGAGGCCGGTCCGCCCAAGGGCGAGATCGTGCTGGTGATCGGCCCGCCTTTGGCGGAGGAATCCAGCGAGGCCGATCTCGACGCGGCGCTGAAGGCGGCGCTGGCGAGCCTTTCGGTGAAGGACGCGGCGGCGGCGGTGGCGACCGCGACCGGGCTTCCGCGCCGCGCCGTCTATGCCCGCGCGCTGGCCTTGCAGGGCGGCGATGGCTGACGGGGGCGCGCCGGCGGATGGGGGGCGTGCGCGGGCGCTTCAACGCCGCCAGGCCGCCTTCACCCGGGGCATGGCGGCGGAAGCCGCCGCCGCCGCCCTGTTCGAGGCCGACGGCTTCGTCATTCTGGACCGGCGCGCCCGCACGCCGCGCGGCGAGATCGACCTGGTGGCGCGACGTGGAGACCTTGTCGTGTTCATCGAGGTGAAGGCCCGCGCCTCGCTACGTTTCGCGGCCGAATCGATCTTGCCGCGCCAGCGCCGGCGGATCGTGGGCGCGGCGGAAATCTATCTCGCGCGCCATCCTGAACTCGCCACGCTCGACCAGCGGCTCGACGTGGTTCTGGTCGCGCCTGGCGCGCCGCCGCTGCATCTGCCGGGCGCCTTCGAGGCGGAATGAGCGCGGGGCACGAGGCCGTGGCGCAGCGACGCGGGAGCGACTAAACAGGGATATGAAAAACGCCGCCGGGCACATTTGCCGCCGGCCGGCTCCCTCCTGTCGCAGACGGAACTCCCATGAGCCTCAACGTCGCCGTCCAGATGGACCCGATCGACCGCATCAATATTGCCGGCGATTCCGCCTTCGCCCTGATGTTGGAAGCGCAGGCGCGCGGCCACGCGCTCGCCTATTACACGCCCGACCGCATGGCGATGCGCGACGGCGAGGTGTTCGCCACCGTCCACCCCTTGGAGGTGCGCGATGTGAAGGGCGATCACTACACGCTCGGCGAGGCGCGGCGGGTTCGGCTCGACACGTTCGACGTGATCCTGATGCGGCAGGACCCGCCCTTCGACATGAGCTACATCACCGCCACGCACATGCTGGAGCGCATTCATCCGAAGACGCTCGTGGTGAACGACCCCGCCCATGTGCGCAACGCGCCGGAAAAGATCTTCGTCACCGAATTCCCGGACCTGATGCCGCCGACGCTGATCACCCGCGACCTCAATGAGATCAAGGCGTTCCGCGACGAGTTCGGCGACATCGTGATGAAGCCGCTCTACGGCCATGGCGGCGCTTCGGTGTTCCGCCTCACCCGCGACGACCTGAATTTCGGCTCGCTCTATGATCTGTTCGCCACCACCTTCCGCGAGCCCTGGGTGGTGCAGCGCTTCCTCCCCGAGGTGAAGCACGGCGACAAGCGCATCATCCTGGTCGACGGCGTGTTCGCCGGCGCGGTGAACCGGGTGCCGAGCGAGGGCGATCTGCGCTCCAACATGGTGCGTGGCGGGGCGGCGGCGGAAACCGACCTGACGCCCCGCGAGCGCGAGATCTGCGAGCGGCTGGGCCCGGCGCTGCGGGAGCGCGGGCTGCTGCTCACCGGCATCGACGTGATCGACGGCCATCTCACCGAGATCAACGTCACCGCTCCCACCGGCATTCGCGCCATCAAGCGCATTGGCGGGCCGGATATCGCGGTGACGGTGTGGGACATGATCGAGGCCAAGCGCCGCTGAGGCGGGGCGGAGGGGCCTCACACGAAAACGGCACCGTCCCAGGGGACGGTGCCGTTGCGTTTCAAGCCGTGGGCTTGAGGGGCTCAGTGCACGCTGAGCGTCACCAATTCGTTCTGCATCGCATTGGCGATCGCCGCTTCCCGGCTGTCGGTCAGCATGATCGGCGTGCCGTCGGCGGCGTGCAGGGTGAACAGCACGAGGCCGGGCGAGAGATGCGCCTGCGGGAACATTTCCGCCGCCTCTTCCGAACGGATGGTGCGCAGATAGGCGATGTGCCCGCCGCCGAGATTGGCGAAATCTTCCGGCGTGAGGGCGCCGGTGAGGGCCGAGCCGGCGGAAGCGGGGTCGATGTGAAATTCGTTGGTCATGATCGGCTACTCCTCTGCGTACAGTCGAGACCGCCTGGGGGACGTCGTCACTCATCCGTCGCAATGGTGATACGCCGGACGACGCGTTCCGGTTCCGGCCGCACCAGTTCGACGCAGAGCAGGCCGTTCTTCAGTTCGGCGCCGATCACCTTCATGCCGTCGGCCAGCACGAAGACGCGCTGGAACTGGCGGGCGGCGATGCCCCGGTGAAGAAAGACCCGCCCGGGCTCTTCGCTCTGGCGGCCGCGGATGACGAGTTCCTTCTCCTCCACCGTCACGTCGAGCTGCTCGCGGGTGAAGCCCGCGACGGCCAGCGTGATGCGGAGTTTTTCCGGCTGATCCGGCGTGGCCACCCGCTCGATATTGTAGGGCGGGTACCCGTCGGAACCTTTCATGACACGGTCGAGCGCCCGCTCGACCTCGTCAAAGCCGAGCAGGAAGGGGCTCGACAACGAGGGAATACGCGACATGCTCCCAAAGTCCTCGTCTGAAGCGACTTTGTGTGATGGGACCCCAATGAGGCATCCCGTTGGGTAGCGATATGGGAGGGCGCGGGCCGGCGCGCAAGACATCGCGCACGACATGTGGGCGCGCGATGGCGGCGGCGGGAGGCCGCGGCCGCGGTGGGCGACGGGGACTGGCTGTCGGGACGGGAAGCGCGTCGCTCAGGCGGCGTGGCGCTCGCCATTGACGCCGAAATGGTCGAGATAGCGCGGGCTGATCTTCTCCACCGGCAGCACGATCAGCACATCGGTGGTGCCGAACTGGCGGTCGATCACCGCGCCGCGCCCGATCTGTGCGCCGAGACGCAGATAGCCCTTGATGAGCGGCGGCAGCGCCAGCAGCGCCGCCTTGGCGTCCAGCGCTTCCACCGAAACAAGGTCCATTGGCGCGGCATGCTGCGGCAGCGCCTGCGCCGCCCATTCCGGATCGGTCGGCGCGAAATGGTGCAGGAAGGCCAGCGGACGGGCGAGCGCCTGCGGGTCGCAGCCTTCCAGGCTGGCGCAGCCGAACATCACGTCGATGCCGTGGCGGCGCACATAGGCCCAGATGCCGTGCCAGAGCAGCTCCACCGTGCGCTTGGTGCGGTAGGATGAGAGCACGCAGGAGCGGCCGAGTTCGAGGAAGCGGCGGTGCGGGTGGCGCGCCAGCAGCGGGGCGATGTCGAACTCGCTCGCCGTGTAGAAGCCATTGTGCCGGTCGGCGATCTCCTGCCGCAGCAGGCGGTAGGTGCCGACGACGCGCGGCACGCGCTTACCGCGCACCATGCGGCAGGACTCATGGTCGAGCACGAGAAGGTGATCGCAAATGCCGTCAAAGGCGTCGACATCGCGCCGGGCGAGCCGCATGGCGGCCGCCGGGGTCGCCGACATTTCCTCGTAGAACACTTCATAGCGCAGGCGCTGAGCGCGGCGCACATCCGCCGCCGTCACCGCGAGCCGCACTTCGAGCGCGCCGATGCGCCCCAGCGTCGCGGGGCCGGGCTCGCCCCGGCTGCCGCGATGACGCACGCCGGAATAGGAACGCAAAGCCGGCATCAGGCGGGAGGGGGTGAGCGCCGCCGGCACCAGCCGCAGCGGCGCGGCGCCGGGCAGGGCCGTGCGGGGGGCAAAGAAGCTGCGCAGCGCCGAGAGGCCGGGAGCGTTGAGCGAGGCGGCGAAGCGCGAGGCGGGCGGTGTCTCGACAGTCCCTTCGGCGAACAGCTGCGTCATGTCCGGTCCCCCACGCTGCCTTCACTATAGCGTTTTGTGACAGGAATCACATTTCTCGGACGGTCATGTGACAGACGGGGGGCACCAAGCCGCGCCGGGGGCGGCAGATGCCGAGCCGTCATGTCGATGCGCTGCCGGCGGGGTGGCGATGATTGCGGGCTCCGCGTCGTGACCCGCCGGGGGCGGCGACCCACGCTCAATGCCCCGGGCCGACCTCCGCGCGCTTTCTCCGTCAGGCGGCGGCGGCGTGGCGGTCGGCAGCGGCGCGGTAGGCCAAGGCCTCGGCCAGATGACCCCGGCCGACCGTCTCCGCTCCGGCGAGATCGGCGAGGGTGCGCGCCACCCGCAGCACCCGGTGATAGCCGCGGGCGGAGAGGCGCATCAGCTTGGCCGCGTCCGCCAGCAGGGCCGTGCCGGCGGCGTCGGGCGTGGCGATTTCTTCCAGGATCGGGCCTGTCGCCTCGGCATTGGTGAACAGGTCAGGCCGGCCGAGCGCCAGGAAGCGCTCGCGCTGCAGCACGCGCGCCTGCGCCACCCGCCGCGCCACGGCCGCGCTGGGCTCGGAGGGGCCGGGCCGCACCAGATCGACCGCCGCGACGGCCGGCACGTCGAGATGCAGGTCGACCCGGTCGAGGAACGGGCCGGAGAGGCGTGCCTGATATTCCGCCGCACAGCGCGGCCCGCGCCGGCAGCTCTGCCCCGGCTCGCCGGCGCGGCCGCAGCGGCAGGGGTTCATCGCCGCGATCAGCTGGAAGCGGGCGGGATAGGAGATGCGGTGATTGGCGCGGGCGATCACCGCCTCGCCGGTTTCCAGCGGCTGGCGCAACGAATCGAGCACGGCGGGGGCGAACTCCGGCAATTCGTCGAGGAACAGCACGCCATTATGCGCCAGCGACACCTCGCCCGGCCGCGCCCGCATGCCGCCGCCCACCATCGCCGCCATGCTGGCGGAATGGTGCGGCGCACGGAACGGGCGCCGGCTGGTCAGCGCCCCGCCCTGCAGCGTACCGGCCACCGAGGCGACCATCGACACTTCCAGCAGCTCCGAGGGGGTGAGCGGCGGCAGCAGCGAGGGCAGGCGCTGCGCCAGCATGGACTTGCCGGCGCCGGGCGGGCCGCTGAGCAGAAGATTGTGGCGTCCGGCGGCGGCAATCTCCAGCGCCCGCCGGGCGGTTTCCTGGCCCTTCACATCGGCGAGGTCGGGCAAATGGGCCGACCCCGCCTCCAGTCGCGGCTCCGGACGGGAGAGCAGTTGGCGGCCGGCGAAGTGATTGACCAGCTGGATCAGCGAATGCGGCGCCAGCACCGGCATGTCGGGGCTCGCCCAGGCCGCTTCCGGCCCGCAGGCTTCCGGGCAGATGAGGCCATGATCGCGTGCATTGGCGCCGATGGCTGCCGGCAGCACGCCGGAGACGGCGGCGATGCGCCCGTCGAGCGCGAGTTCGCCGACCACGGTGAAGCCTTCCAGCGCGTCGGGGCCGATGGCGCCGATCGCGGCCATCAGGCCGAGGGCGATGGGAAGGTCGTAATGGCTGCCTTCCTTCGGCAGGTCGGCGGGGGCGAGGTTGACGGTGATGCGGCGGGCGGGAAGCGCAAGGCCGGAGGCGGTGAGGGCGGCGCGCACCCGCTCCTTCGCTTCGGTGACCGCCTTGTCGGCCAGGCCGACGAGATTGAAGGCCGGCAGGCCCGGGCTCACTTGAACTTGAACATCGACCGGGCAGGTCTCCACCCCTTCGAACGCCACCGTCGCCACGCGCTGGACCATCGCACCCTCTCCCAGGAGATCCGGCAATGCAGGTCGGGGCGCCGCCGTTCCGCACCCGCTGGTGGCAGAATACGGCCCACGACGCGAACGTCAAGAACAATAAGGGAACAAACCGGGCGGAACATGAACAGAACGTTAAGCGCCTACCCGCCTGATTGATGATAGAGAAATTCTATCGTGGCACGGAACACCTGAATTGATTTCAGTTTCGCTGCGTACCATCCTTACCTTTGGAAAATTCTAAAAGAAGGCTACGGGAGAAATGCCGCATTACGAACCCTGGAGCGACGAGCGCGCCCGCGCGGTCATCGATGAGTTTTCTCATCTGGAAGGCCCGCTGATGCCGATGCTCCACGCGGTGCAGGAGACGTTCGGCCACGTTCCCGACGCCGTCGTGCCCATGCTGGCCGAGAAGCTGAACGTCTCGCGCGCCGAAGTGCACGGCGTCGTCACCTTCTATCACGACTTCCGCCACGAGCCGGCCGGCCGCCATGTGCTGAAGCTGTGCCGCGCCGAAGCCTGCCAGGCGGCGGGCGGCGATGCGCTGGCCGAACATGCCGAACACCGGCTCGGCTGCAAGCTCGGCGAGACCACGGCCGACGGCCGCGTCACCGTGGAGCCGATCTACTGCCTCGGCCTGTGCGCGACCGCGCCCTCCGCCATGCTGGACGGCCGGATCGTCGCGCGGCTCAACGAGCGCCGGCTCGACGCCCTGATCGAGGAGGCCCAGTCGTGACCATCCGCATCTATGTTCCCAAGGATGCCTGCGCCATCGCCTGCGGCGCCGACGAGGTGGCCGAGGCGATCGCCGCCGCCGCCGTTTCGGCGCGCCAGCCGGTCGAGATCGTGCGCAACGGCTCGCGCGGCATGCTCTGGCTCGAGCCGATGATCGAGGTCGTCACCCCCGAGGGCCGCATCGCCTATGGCCCTGTCGAGGCTGGCGATGTCGAGGGCCTGTTCGCGGCCGGCTTCCTCACCGGCGGCGACCATGCGCTGCGCATCGGCAAGCCGGAGGAGCATCCCTTCCTCGCCAAGCAGACCCGGCTCACCTTCGCCCGCTGCGGCATCATCGACCCGGCCTCCTATGCCGATTACCGCGCCCATGGCGGCTATAGGGGCCTGGAGCGCGCGCTGCAGCTCGGGCCGGCCGAGATCATCGAGGAAGTAAAGAAGTCCGGCCTGCGCGGCCGTGGCGGCGCCGGCTTCCCGACCGCGATCAAGTGGAAGACCGTGGCCGACGCGAAGGCCGATCGCAAATACATCGTCTGCAACGCCGACGAAGGCGACAGCGGCACCTTCGCCGACCGCATGATCATGGAAGGCGACCCCTTCGAGCTGATCGAGGGCATGACCATCGCCGGCATCGCGGTGGGCGCTACCAAGGGCTATGTCTACACCCGTTCCGAATATCCCCACGCCATTTGGGCGATGGAGAAGGCGATCGAGGTGGCGCGCGCCCACGGCATGCTGGGCGTCAATATCGCCGGCTCGGCCTACAGCTTCGACATGGAAGTGCGCATAGGCGCCGGCGCCTATGTGTGCGGCGAGGAGACCGCCCTGCTCGACAGCCTGGAAGGCAAGCGCGGCACGGTGCGCGCCAAGCCGCCGCTGCCGGCGCATAAGGGTCTGTTCCAGAAGCCGACCGTCATCAACAACGTGCTCTCCCTCACCGCCGTGCCGCATATCCTGGCCGATGGCGGCGAGTTCTACGCCAATTTCGGCATGGGCCGCTCGCGCGGCACGATGCCGATCCAGATCGCCGGCAATGTGAAGTTCGGCGGCCTGTTCGAAACCGCCTTCGGCATCACGCTCGGCGAGCTGATCAACGACATTGGCGGTGGCACCGCCACCGGCAAGCCGGTGAAGGCCGCGCAGGTCGGCGGCCCGCTCGGCGCCTATGTGCCGACCTGGCAGTTCGACCTGCCCTTCGACTATGAGGCGTTCGCGGCCAAGGACGCGCTGATCGGCCATGGCGGCATCGTCGTGTTCGACGAGAGCGCCGACCTCGCCAAGATGGCGCGCTTCGCCATGGAGTTCTGCTCCGTGGAAAGCTGCGGCAAGTGCACGCCCTGCCGCATCGGCTCGACGCGCGGCGTCGAACTGATGGACAAGATCATTGCCGGCGAGCGCGTCGAGGCCAATCTCGCCACGCTCACCGACCTCTGCCAGACCATGAAGCTTGGATCGCTTTGCGCCCTTGGTGGGTTTACCCCCTATCCGGTGCTGAGTGCGCTGAACCATTTCCCCGAGGAATTCGGCGCACCCCCGCGCCGCCTCGAAGCCGCCGAGTGAGGAGGACGCATCATGTCTCTCATCCATGAGATCGACTACGGTACGCCGGCTCCGAAGACCGACAAGATGGTGACCCTCACCATTGACGGCATGGAAGTGACCGTGCCGGAGGGCACGTCCATCATGCGCGCGGCGATGGAGATGGGAACGCAGATCCCCAAGCTCTGCGCCACCGATTCGCTGGAAGCCTTCGGCTCCTGCCGCCTCTGCCTGATCGAGATCGAGGGCCGCAACGGCACTCCGGCCTCCTGCACCACGCCGGTGGCGCCGGGCATCAAGGTCCACACCCAGACCCCGCGGCTCGCCCAGCTGCGCAAGGGGGTGATGGAGCTTTATATCTCCGACCACCCGCTGGACTGCCTGACCTGCGCCGCCAATGGCGATTGCGAGCTGCAGGACATGGCCGGCGCGGTCGGCCTGCGCGAAGTGCGCTACGGCATGGAGGGCGCGAACCACTTCGCCCCCTCCTCCGAGCTCGCCATGCCGAAGGACGAGTCGAACCCGTACTTCACCTATGACCCGGCCAAGTGCATCGTCTGCAATCGCTGCGTACGCGCCTGCGAGGAAGTGCAGGGCACCTTCGCGCTGACCATTTCCGGCCGCGGCTTCGACAGCCGCGTCTCCCCCGGCCAGTCGGAAGCCTTCCTCACCTCGGAATGCGTGTCCTGCGGCGCCTGCGTGCAGGCCTGCCCGACCGCGACCCTTTCCGAGAAGCGCCTCATCGACATCGGCACGCCCGAGCATTCGGTGGTGACGACCTGCGCCTATTGCGGCGTCGGCTGTACCTTCAAGGCGGAAATGCGCGGCCAGGAAGTGGTGCGCATGGTGCCGTGGAAGGACGGCAAGGCCAATCGCGGCCATAGCTGCGTCAAGGGCCGTTTCGCCTGGGGCTATGCCATGCACCAGGACCGCATCCTCAAGCCGATGATCCGTTCCAAGGTCACCGAGCCGTGGCGCGAAGTCTCCTGGGAGGAGGCGATCGCCTACACCGCCTCCGAGCTGACGCGCATCCAGGAAACCTATGGCCGCAAGTCGGTCGGCGGCATCACTTCCTCGCGCTGCACCAATGAGGAAGCCTATCTCGTCCAGAAGATCATCCGCGCCGGCTTCGGCACCAACAATGTCGACACCTGTGCCCGCGTCTGCCATTCGCCGACCGGCTACGGCCTGAACCAGGCCTTCGGCACCTCGGCGGGCACGCAGGACTTCGACTCGGTCGAGGATTCCGACGTCATCCTGGTGATCGGCGCCAACCCGACCGACGGCCATCCGGTGTTCGGCTCGCGCATGAAGAAGCGCCTGCGCGAGGGCGCCAAGCTGATCGTCATCGATCCGCGCCGCATCGACCTCGTGCGTTCGCCCCACATCAAGGCGGATTTCCACCTGCCGCTGCAGCCGGGCACCAACGTCGCCATCGTCACCTCGCTCGCCCATGTCATCGTGACCGAGGGGCTGGTGAACGAGGAATATGTCCGCCAGTTCTGCGACTGGGAGGAATTCCAGGACTGGGCCGAGTTCGTCGCCGATGCGCGTCACTCGCCCGAGGAAGTCGAGAAGCTCTCCGGCGTGCCGGCCGAGCAGATTCGCGGCGCGGCCCGGCTCTACGCCACCGGCGGCAATGCGGCGATCTATTACGGCCTCGGCGTCACCGAGCACTCGCAGGGCTCGACCACGGTGATGGCGATCGCCAACCTCGCCATGGCGACCGGCAATATCGGCCGTCGCGGCGTCGGCGTGAACCCGCTGCGCGGCCAGAACAACGTGCAGGGCTCGTGCGACATGGGCTCGTTCCCGCATGAGCTGCCGGGCTACCGCCACATCTCCGACGACGCCACCCGCGCCACCTTCGAGGCGATGTGGGGCCGCCCGCTCGATCCCGAGCCCGGCCTGCGCATTCCCAACATGCTGGACGCGGCCGTCGACGGCACGTTCAAGGCGATCTACATCCAGGGCGAGGACATTCTGCAGTCCGACCCGGACACGCATCACGTCGCCTCCGGCCTCGCGGCGATGGAGCTGGTGATCGTGCAGGACCTGTTCCTGAACGAGACCGCCGCCTACGCGCATGTGTTCCTGCCGGGCTGCACCTTCCTTGAGAAGGACGGCACCTTCACCAATGCCGAGCGCCGTATCCAGCTCGTGCGCAAGGTGATGGCGCCGAAGAATGGCTATGGCGACTGGGAAGTCACCCAGATGCTCGCCCGCGCCATCGGCCTCGACTGGAACTACAGCCACCCCGCCCAGATCATGGACGAGATCGCCGCGCTCACCCCGAGCTTCGCCGGCGTGTCGTTCAAGAAGCTGGACGAGATGGGCTCGGTGCAGTGGCCCTGCAACGACGCCAATCCCGAGGGCATGCCGATCATGCACATTGGCGGCTTCGCGCGCGGCAAGGGCAAGTTCGTCGTTACCGAATATGTGCCGACGGATGAGCGTTCCGGTCCGCGCTTCCCGCTGCTGCTCACCACCGGCCGCATCCTCAGCCACTACAATGTCGGCGCGCAGACCCGCCGCACCGAGAACGTGGCCTGGCATCCCGAGGACGTGCTGGAAATCCACCCGCACGACGCCGAGCAGCGTGGCGTGCGCGACGGCGACTGGGTGCGCATCGACAGCCGCGCCGGTTCCACCACCCTACGCGCGCAGATCACCGACCGCGTGGCGCCGGGCGTTGTCTACACCACCTTCCACCACCCGACGACGCAGGCGAATGTCGTCACCACCGACTTCTCGGACTGGGCCACCAACTGCCCCGAGTTCAAGGTGACGGCGGTGCAGATCGCCCGCTCGAACGGCCCGTCCGAGTGGCAGGAAGACTATGACGAGTTCACCCGCCAGAGCCGCCGCATCGCGGTGGCGGCGGAGTGAGCGGGGCCTCGCGGTCATGATCCCGCCGGTCGCCCGCGTTGCGCGCCGCGCCGTCACCTCCACGGGTGTGATGGCGGGCGAGCGGGCGATCCCCGAGGAGACTGCCGTCGCCATCGTCCATAACGGCTCCACCTATGCCGTGATGATGGCGACGCCGGCCGATCTCGAGGATTTCGGTTATGGCTTCAGCCTGACCGAGGGCGTCATCGAAAGCCTCGCCGATGTCGAGCAGATCGAGACGCTCGAATTCGGCGAGGAGGACGGCGTCAGCGGCGTCGAGGTGCGCCTCTGGCTCACCGCCGCCCGCGCCGGCGAACAGGTCGCCCGCCGCCGCCAGATCGCCGGCCCCACGGGCTGCGGCCTATGTGGGGTGGAGAGTCTGGAGCTGGCGGTGAAGCCCGCCCGCACCGTGCCGGAGGGTCGGCAGTTCACCGCTGCGGAAATCTCCCGCGCCGTGGCCGCGCTGCCCCCGGCACAGACGTTGAACCACCAGACCCGTGCCGTGCATGCGGCCGCGTTCTGGGAGCCGGACGCCGGGCTCGTGGCCGTGCGCGAGGATGTCGGGCGGCACAACGCGCTCGACAAGCTCGTCGGCCATCTGGTTCGCAACGGCTATGGGGCCGGTGGCGGGTTGGTGCTGCTCACCAGCCGGGTGTCGATCGAGATGGTGCAGAAGACCGCCATGCTCGGCGCCTCGGTGCTGGTGGCGGTGTCGGCGCCGACCGCGCTCGCTGTACGCACGGCGGAGAAGGCCGGCATCACCCTCGTCGCCATCGCCCGCGACGATGGATTTGAAGTTTTTACCCACCCCCATCGCATCGTGCTGGACGGGGCAGAGAAGGAGCGGATCGCCCATGTCGGCTAACACGATGGAACGTCTGGTCTATATGGCGAACCAGATCGGCAAGTTCTTCGAGCCGCAGGGCTATGAGAAGGCCGTGAAGGGCGTCGCCAAGCATATCAAGGACTTCTGGGATCCGCGCATGCGCGCGCGCATCGAGGACCATATCGCTGCCGGCGGCGAGGGCCTTGCCCCGCATGTGCTCGAGGCGCTGAAGTCGCTCCCGCCGGTCTCCCGCGACAGCATCCCTCTCCCGCGCCCGACCCGGGACATTCCCGGCCCGACCGCGCATCACCACTGAGACTTGCGCCTTTACACCAGGCCGGCACGCCGCGAGGCGCTGCCGGCCTCGTCATGTCGGGAGCTCTCCCGCCAGCTACTTCCGTAACGGCATGTGCCTGCGGCGGTTTTCCCGCGGCATGATTTCGTGCGAATGGCCGGGTTCAGCGCCGAATCTTCGCCTTTCCATCACGCTTCCGCCATCGGCGCGCGTCATCCGATCCGGTACTGTGGAGCGGGCGAAGGCGCGGAGGATGGCGGGTCCATGCATGCAGACGGCCACGGATTTCTGATCGGAGCGCTGGTATTCCTCGCCACCGCCGTCATCGCCGTTCCGGTCGCGCGCCGGCTCGGCCTCTCGCCGATCGTGGGCTATCTGCTGGCCGGTGTCGCCATCGGACCCTCGGGCCTCGGCGCCTTTAACGATCCCGAACGGATCATCACCGTCGCCGAAATCGGCGTGGTGCTGCTGCTCTTCATCATCGGGCTGGAGCTGCAATTCTCGCGGCTGCTGGCGCTGCGACGGGCGATCTTTGGCCTCGGCACCGCGCAGCTTCTGTTCAGCGGCGCCGCCATCGCCGTGCTCAGCCATTACGCCGCCCGCGATTTCGACTGGCGCGGGGCGCTGGTCGCCGGCATGGCGCTGGCGCTGTCGGCCACCTCCATCGCGCTGCAGCTGCTCGAAGAAAAGAGCGGCCTCGCCCAGCCCTATGGCCAGCGCGCTTTCGGCGTGCTGCTGTTCCAGGACATGGCGGTCGTGCCGCTCCTCGCCCTCCTGCCCTTTCTCGGTCAGGGCGCGCATGAGGAGCACAGCTTCCTCGATTCGGCCGAGCATGTGGCGATCATAATCGGGGCGATGCTGTTCATCGTCGGTGCCGGCCGCTATCTGTTGCCACTCGTGTTCCGCATCCTTGCGCACTCCGGCGCCCGTGAGGTGATGACGGCCGCAGCGCTCCTTGTCGTCCTCGGCGCCGGCGCGCTGATGGCGGCGGCAGGGATGTCGATGGCGCTTGGCGCCTTTCTCGCTGGCGTCATGCTGTCGGAATCGAATTTCCGCCACGAGTTGGAAGCCAATATCGAAGCGTTTCGCGGCCTGCTGATCGCCCTGTTCTTCATGGGCGTGGGCATGTCGATGAATCTCGACGTGGTGCTCGCCAATGCGCCGCTTCTCATCGTCGGCACGCTGATGGTGACGCTGGTGAAGGCGGTGTCGGTGTGGGCGGTGTTCCGCTTTTCCGACAGCACGCGCGCCGACGCGGTGCGCTCGGCCTCCGTGCTGACGCCGGCGGGTGAGTTCTCCTTCGTGCTGTTTCCGCTCGCGCTCAGCCTGGGGCTGATCGATTCGCGCCAGTCCGACATGCTGGTGGCCTGCGCCGCCATGACCATGCTGCTCGGGCCCCCGGTGGCGCTGCTCGGCGAGCAACTTGCCCGCCGGCTCGACCGCCGCGCCGCCGTGCCGGACGAGGATTTCAGCGACGCGCATGGCTCGGTACTGGTGGTCGGCTTCGGTCGCTTCGGCCAGATCGTGTCGCAGTGCCTGCTGGCGCGGGGGCTGGAAGTGACGATCATCGACAATGATGTCGAGATGATCCAGAACGCCGGCCGCTTCGGCTTCCGCATCTTCTATGGCGACGGCACGCGGCTCGACGTGCTCCGCGCCGCCGGCGCCGAGCGGGCGCGGGTGGTCGCCGTCTGCGTCGACCGCCGCGAGACCACGGACCGTATCGTCGAGATCATCCGCCAGAACATGCCCGATGTGCGCCTGCACGCCCGCGCCTATGACCGGACCCATGCGGTGGCGCTGCGCGGGCGCGGGGTGGATTTCGAGATCCGCGAGACCTTCGAATCGGCCCTCGCTTTCGGTGAGGCCGCGCTGCGCGCCAATGGCATCGATGCTGCCACCGCGCAGGCGACCGTGGCCGATGTGCGCCAGCGCGATTTGGAACGGCTGCGCCGGCAACTGGCCGAAGGCGAGGATCGCGGGCCTCTGCCGCTGGAGCCCGAGCCGCTGGTCGTGCCCGAGCGCCCCGCTCGCCCGCTCAACCCGGAGGCGGAGGACGTGCTCAAGCACGAGACCGAGTTCTCGTCCTGAGTTGTGAACGCGCCGCTGCGCGGATGCCGGCGCTTTCGCACCCCACCCGTTCCAATTGTCGCATGGTCGGCATAGGCTTGGCCTAGACATTCGGCTTGAATGCAGCGGGCGCCGGCTCCGCAGCCGCGGCACGAGCGGGCGGGTGGCGTCGTATCGGGGAGAAAAGCAGATGCAGCTCGGAATCATCGGCCTTGGCCGCATGGGTGGAAATATCGCGCGCCGCCTCACCAAGGCCGGTCATGACTGCGTGGTGTGGGACCGCAACGAAGCCGCCGTGACGGAGCTGGGCGGCGAAGGCAACCGGCCCGCCGCCGATCTCGCCGATCTCGTCGCCAAGCTCGACGCCCCGCGCGCGATCTGGGTGATGCTGCCCGCCGGTGGCCCGACCGAGAGCACCATCGCCACCCTGACCGGCCTGCTGGCGCCGGGCGATGTCATCATCGATGGCGGCAATACCTTCTACAAGGACGACATCCGCCGCGCCGCCGAGCTGGAGCCCAAGGGCCTGCACTATATCGATGTCGGCACGTCAGGCGGCGTGTGGGGCCTTGAGCGCGGCTATTGCATGATGATCGGCGGCCCGAAGGAAGCGGTGGACCGGCTCGACCCGATCTTCGCCGCCCTCGCCCCGGGACTGGGCGACATTCCCCGCACGCCCGGCCGCGAGGACCGCGATGCGCGCGTCGAGCACGGCTACATGCATTGCGGCCCGGCCGGCTCCGGCCATTTCGTCAAGATGGTGCATAACGGCATCGAATACGGGCTGATGCAGGCCTATGCCGAAGGCTTCGAGATCCTGAAGAAGAAGAACTCCACCGATCTGCCGGAGAATGAGCGCTTCACCCTCGACATGGCCGATGTCGCCGAGGTGTGGCGGCGCGGCTCGGTGGTGTCGTCCTGGCTGCTCGACCTTTCCGCCATCGCCCTCACCAAGGATGAGACTCTCAGCGATTTCCCCGGCGAGGTCGCCGATTCCGGCGAGGGGCGCTGGACGGTGATGGCGGCGATCGAGGAGGCGGTGTCCGCCGAGGTGCTGTCCGCCGCGCTCTACACTCGCTTCCGCTCGCGCCAGGACCACACCTTCGGCGAGAAGCTTCTGTCGGCGATGCGCTTCCAGTTCGGCGGCCACACCGAATTCAAGACCAAGTGAGCGGCGGATAGCGATCCATGGGAAGCGAGTCCGTCGTTCTCGGCCAGAAGGTGCTGGCGCCCGATGCGGCGCCGGCACCGGCCTCGACCTTCTTCATCTTCGGTGCCTCGGGCGATCTCACCAAGCGCCTGCTCCTGCCCTCGCTCTACAACCTCGCCCATGAGGGCGTGCTGGTCGACGACTTCGCCATTGTCGGCGTCGACCATGTCGAGCGCAGCGAGGAGGATTACCGTGCCTTCCTCACCGATGCGGTGCGGGAACTGCCGGGCTCGCTCGACACCGAGGGCGAAACCTGGCGCTGGCTGATCAGCCGCATTTTCTACGTCGCCGGCGATTTCGAGGACCCGGCCACCTATGGCCGCATCCGCGAGCGGCTGGACCAGCGCAAGGCGCAGACCGGCAATGCGGTGTTCTATCTCGCCGTCGCGCCGCGCTTCTTCGCGACCATCGCCGAGCAGCTCGGCGCTGCCGGCTTGCTGAAGGAGGGGGAGGGCAGCTTCCGCCATGTCGTGGTGGAGAAGCCCTTCGGCTCCGACATGCCCTCGGCCAAGGCGCTGAACCGCCGCCTGCTGGCGGTCGCCGATGAACGCCAGATCTACCGGATCGATCATTTCCTCGGCAAGGAAACGGTCCAGAACATGATGGCGCTGCGCTTCGGCAACGGCATTTTCGAGCCGATCTGGAGCAAGGAATATATCGACCATGTCCAGATCACCGCCGCCGAGACGGTGACGGTGGAACAGCGCGGCGGCTTCTACGACGCCACCGGCGCGCTGCGCGACATGGTACCGAACCACATGTTCCAGCTGCTCGCCATGACGGCGATGGAGCCGCCCAACTCCTTCGACGCCGACGCGGTGCGCTCGGAAAAGACCAAGGTGATCGAAGCCATCCGCCACATGCGCCCCAGCGAGGCGATCGGCGCGGCGGTGCGCGGCCAGTACCGCGCCGGCTTCGTCAATGGCGAGGCGGTGAAGGACTATCGCGACGAGAAGGACGTGCATCCCGAGAGCCGCACCGAGACCTATGTGGCGCTCAAATGCTTCGTCGATTCCTGGCGCTGGAACGGCGTGCCCTTCTATGTCCGCACCGGCAAGGCGCTGGCGGTGCGGCGCACCGAGATCGCCATCCAGTTCAAGCGGGCGCCGGGCGTGCTGTTCCGCCACCTGCCCACGGCGCTGAAGCCGAACCTGATGGTGATCCATGTGCAGCCGGACGAAGGCGTTTCGCTGCGTTTCGCCGCCAAGGTGCCCGGCCGCAAGGTCCGGCTCTCGGATGTCGAGATGAGCTTCAAATATGCCGACTACTTCAAGGCGGCGCCCAGCACGGGCTATGAGACGCTGATCTATGACTGCCTGTGCGGCGACCCCACCCTGTTCCAGCGCGCCGACACGATCGAGGCCGGCTGGGAGGCGGTAGAGCCGATTCTGGAGGCGGTCGGCGGCGGCGAAAACGACGTGCAATTCTATTCCGCCGGTTCCAGCGGCCCCGCCATGTCGGATGTGATGCTGGCGCAGGACGGCTTTCAGTGGCTGCCGCTGGAGAGGGACCGCCCGCGATGAACGCTTCGACCGAACTGGCCCTCGAAGAGCGGGGAGGCGCCACGCGCCCGCCCGCGTCGCGCATCCGCCTCATGGTGTCGGATGTCGACGGCACGCTGGTGAACAAGGCGAAGGAGGTGACGCCCGCCACCATTGAGGCGGTGCGCCGCCTGCATGAGGCCGGCATCGCCTTCGCCGCCGTCTCCGCCCGCCCGCCGCGCGGCATGCGGCTGATGGTCGAGGCGCTGAACGTCGACCTGTTCGGCGGCTTCAATGGCGGCTGCATCCAGCGCCGGGATTTCTCGATCGCCGAGGAGCATTTCGTCTCGGCCGAGGCGGCACGGGCCGGCATCGCCCTGATGCAGCCGCGCGGCGCGGCGGTCTGGGTGTTCGCCGATGACGAATGGTTCGTCACCGATCCCAATGGCACCTACGTCGCCGGCGAGATCCGCACCGTCGCCTTCCAGCCGACGGTGGTGGAGGATTTCGGTGACCATCTCACCCGCGCCGGCAAGATCGTGTTCTCCTCCACCGATTTCGACATGCTGGCGGCGAGTGAACCGGAACTGCAGGCGCTGGTGGGCGGCGGCGCCACGGCGCGGCGTTCGCAGGCGAAATATCTCGACATGACGCCGCCCGGCACCGACAAGGGCTATGCAGCGCGGGCCTTCGCCCGGCACTACGGCGTGTCGATGGACGAAGTGGCGGTCATTGGCGACATGGCCAATGATCTGCCGATGTTCGCTGTCGGCGGCCTCGCCATCGCCATGGGAAATGGGGCGGCGGAGGTGAAGGAGCAGGCGCATTTCGTCACCCGCACCAATGAGGAGGACGGCGTCGCCCACGCCATCGAGCGCTTCGTGCTGCCCCGCGCCCCCGGCGCCTGATCCGGCGCGAGGATCGTCCAGGCCGGGCGCACGCGCCCGGTCGCGGTGCGCCAGCCCTCCCAGATCATTTCACCGTTTCACGGAAACAGTGAAATGATCTAATTCTTTGTTTTGTCGCGTTTTCTTCCCGCGAACCGGTATCCACTTCGCTCGAAAACGCTCCAGACCGGCGCGTCCGCGCTCACAAGAGCTTCACCTCGGGAACCGTCCTCCCGCATGTCCGTCATTTCCTTGCCGCCCGATGTGCCGCCGGCCCGGGCCGCAGGGAGAGGATGATGAAGCTGCAGAAATTCGCCATCGCCGACGTCACGCTGGAGCGCACCCCCGGCACGGAGGCGGAGATCTTCGTCGGCAATGCCGTCGATGAGCGCCACGGCGGGCCGATCACCATCGGCTATGGCCGCTACGCCCCCAACCAGACGCTGACCGAAACCATGGCGGTGGATGATGTGATGATCGTCCTTTCCGGCCGGCTCTCGGTCGCGGCCGCGGGCGGCTCTGTCGAGGCCGGTCCGGGCGAGATCGTCTACATGCCGAAGGGCAAGAGGGTGACCATCCAGGCGCGAGAGGAAGGGGCCCTCACCGCCTATGTCACCTATCCCCATTGGCGCACCGCCCGGGAATAGGCCCCCGCCGCCGGGCACCCGCCCTGTTATCGCCGTGACACGTGGCGGCGCTAACAACGCCGGGTACTTGGGTGGAGCGAGGGAATATCATGCGCCTTTTTGCAGCGCTGCTGGCCGCCACGGCCTGCTTCATTGGCACCGCCGATGCGGCGAATGTCTATCCGATCGATCGCGCCACGATCCTGGCCGGCTCGGCTTTCGACTTCAAGGTCGAGTTCGCCGGTGTCGTGAAGCCGGAAGATGTGTCGATCACCATCAATGGCGAGCCTGCGGCGAAGATCCTCGGGAAGGATTTCGAGTTCATCGCCAGGGAAGAGGGCGTCGACGCCTCGGCGGTGCTGCTGCGCGCGGCCAAGGTGGTCAAGCCCGGCACCTACGCGGTCGAGGTCAAGGCCGGAAACGACACCAAGACGGTGAAGTGGGACGTGTACGGCACCCCGGACGTGCCGAAGGCCAAGAACATCATCTTCTTCCTCGGTGACGGCATGTCGGTGGCGCACCGCACCGGCGCCCGGCTGCTCTCCAAGGGCATGACCGAGGGCAAGGCCAATGGCCGCCTCGCCATGGACGATCTCGACTACATGGCCTTCATCGGCACCTCGTCCACCAACGCCATCGCCACCGACAGCGCCAACACCATGTCGGCGCACATGACCGGCCACAAGACGGCGGTGAACGCGCTCGGCGTCTATGCCGACCGCACCAAGGACCCGCTGGACGATCCGCGGGTGGAGAACATCACCGAAGCGCTCGCCCGCACCGGCCGCAAGTCGGTGGGCATCGTCACCACCGCCGAGGTCGAGGACGCGACCCCGGCCGCCGTGGTCGCCCATACCCGCCTGCGCGACCGCAAGGCGGATATCGTCGAGATGATGTTCGCGCTGAAGCCGGAAGTCGTGCTCGGCGGCGGCTCGGCCTATTTCCTGCCGAAGTCCACCCCCGGCTCGAAGCGCAAGGACGACCAGGACTTCATCAAGGCCTTCACCGAGGCCGGCTACAGCCTCGCCACCGACGCCGGCACGCTGCAGGCGGTGGGGCAGGCGAATGCCGGCAAGATCCTCGGCCTGTTCCACACCGGCAACATGGACTCGGTGCTCGACCGCAAATTCCTGAAGAAGGGCACGGTCGACAAGTTCCCCGACCAGCCCGGCCTCGTTGACATGACCAAGGTGGCGCTGGCCCAGCTGGCCAAGAACCCGGAAGGCTTCTTCCTGATGGTGGAAGGCGCCACGATCGACAAGATGTCGCATCCCATGGACTGGGACCGCGCCCTCTACGACACCATCGAGTTCGATCAGGCCCTGCGCGTGGCGATGGATTTCGCCAAGGAGCATCCTGACACGCTCGTCATCGCGACCCCGGACCACACCCACGGCGTTTCGATCATCGGCACGATTGACGACGACAAGCCGGGCGAGGACATGCGCGAGAAGGTGGGCGTCTACGCCGCCGCCGGCTTCCCCAACTACACCGACACTGACGGCGACGGCTATCCCGACAAGGTGGACGTGTCGCGCCGCCTCGCCGTGTTCGCCAACAACTACCCGGACTATTACGAGACCTGGCGGCCGAAGATGAACGGCCCGTTCGACCCGGCGATCAAGAACGAGAAGGGCGAATACGTCGCCAACGCCGCCTATAAGGACCTGCCCGGCGCGGTGTTGCGCATCGGCAATATTCCGCGCTCGACCGATACCGCCGTGCATGCGGTGGATGACGGCATCCTTCAGGCCTCCGGCCCCGGCGCCGACGCTTTCAAGGGCTATATGGAAGAAAGCGACGTGTACCGCGTGCTGGTCGAGGCGTTCGCCCTCGCCCCGGCGCAGAAGTGATCGCGGACGACCCTGCAATGCTGTCGGCCCCGCCGGCCCCCACGGGGGCCGGCTTTGACGGGCGCCGCGCCTTCCTCATCGGCAGCGCGCGGCTGCTGCTTGGGGTCGGCGGCGCCACTTTCTGCGGCCTGCCCGCGGCCGCCACGACGCGGCTCGACTTCGACGAGCTCTACGCCAAGGTCACCGTTCTCGGCCTGACCTTCTCCGACAAGGTGAAGGGGCTGAATGGCCGCGAGGTGACCATGCGCGGCTTCATGGCGCCGCCGCTGAAGGCCGAGGCCAATTTCTTCGTCCTGACCGAGATTCCGATGTCCATCTGCCCCTTCTGCTCCTCGGACAGCGACTGGCCGGACAATATCGTCGTGGTCTATCTCGACCGCGCCCAGACTTTCGTGCAGGCCAACGCGCCGATCGACGTTACCGGACGGCTGGAGGTCGGCTCCTGGACCGATCCGCAAACCGGCTTCGTCAGCCTGCTGCGCCTGGTCGGCGCCGCCTTTCGGGCCGTGTGACCATGCCGGAACTTCACGTCAGCGACCTCGCCGTGCGTTTTCCGGGGCTGGAGCGGCCGGCGCTCGACATCTCCGCGCTCCACCTGCCCGCCGGCGCCCATGTGGCGCTCACCGGGCCCTCAGGTTCCGGCAAGACCACCCTCATCAACCTGCTCACCGGGCTCGACCGCGCCCCCGCCGGCCGCATCGTCTGGGGCGACACCGACATAGGCCGGCTGGGCGAGGGTGCCCGCGACCGCTGGCGGGCCGCGCATGTCGGGTTGGTGATGCAGGATTTTCATCTGTTCCCTGGCCTCTCCGCGCTGGATAACGTGCTGTTGCCGCAGCGCCTGGCGGCGTTCCGGCTGGCGCCGGCCCTGCGGGACGAGGCCAACCGCCTGCTGGCGCGGGTGGGCATCGCGCGCACCGGGCAGAAGGTGGAAACGCTTTCCCGTGGCCAGATGCAGCGGGTGGCCGTGGCCCGGGCATTGGTGGCGCGTCCGCGCATCCTCATCGCCGACGAGCCGACCGCCAGCCTCGACGCCGACGCCGGGGCGGCGGTGGCGGAACTGCTTGTCGCTCTGGCGCGCGAGGTGGGGGCGACCCTGATCGTGGCGACGCATGATGCCCGGCTCATCGCCAGCATGGCGCAGGTGCTGCGCCTCGACGCGGGGCGGCTGGGGCCGGCGGACATGCGTCCCGCCGCGCCGGCTCACGCGGCCGTCGACCCCGCCGCCTAGCTCGTTTCCGGGGCGCGCCGGGTGAGCGGACGGGCTTCGGGTTTTCTTTGTCACGCATTTCTCCCGCGAACCGCACCCCGCTTCGCTCGAAGATGCTTCAGGAGGCGCAGATGTTCCGGCTCATTGCGGCGGATCTCGTTCGGCATCGCGGGGGCGCGCTCGCCATTGCGCTGCTGATCGCGCTGGCGACGGCGCTCGGCGTGGTGGTCACGCTGGAAGAGCGTGCCCTGCGCCTTGGCAGCGCCCGGGCGGCGGCGGCCTTCGACGTCGTCATCGGCGCCCCCGGCAGCGAGACGCAGCTGGTGCTGTCGGCGGTGTTCCTGCAGCCGGCGCCGCTGACTCTGCTGCCCGGCAGCGTGCTGGCCGCGCTGACTGCGGATCCGCGCGTTGCCTATGCCGCGCCGGTCGGCTTCGGCGATTTTTCCGATGACCGTCCTGTCGTCGGCACCACCCAGCCGCTGGTCGATGGTCTCGGCGGCGTGACGGAGGGCCACAGTTTCCGCCGGCTGGGCGACGCCATCATCGGTGCCGCCGTGCCGCGCGCGCTTGGAGACAGCTTCCATCCCATGCACGGCCTGGCGGAGGCCCGTGGCGGGGTGCACAGCGCCATCACCTACCGAATCGTCGGGCGGCTGGCACCGACCGGTACCGCGTGGGACCGGGCCATCCTGGTGCCGATCGAGGCGGTGTGGCGCACCCATGCGCCTGGCAGGCACGGGGCTGAGGGCCATGGCAGCGACGCTCACGCGCCCGAAGACCACGAAGACGCGAATCACGCGGACGACGGCCACGCGCAGGCGGGGGCGGAATCGCGCGGCGTGCAAGGCTCCTTGGAGCCCGGCCCGGCTGCCGGCGCGCCGGCGCGGACCATCGCCGAGGCGCACAGGCAGCGTGAGCAGAGCGACGCCGCCGGCTTCGACGCCCTGATCAACCCGGCGGCGTTGACGGACCCCGATGCCCCGGGCGTGCCCGCCATCGTGGTGAAGCCGCGCGCCATCGCCGATGCCTACCGGCTACGGCAGGCCTACCGCACCGACCACACGCTGGCGGTGTTTCCCGGCGAGGTGCTCACCCGCCTGTACGGTACGCTCGGCGATGCGCGGCAGATTCTCGCCTTCGTGACGCTCAACGCCCAGCTTCTGGTGGCTGCGGCGGTGCTGCTGGTGGTGCTCATCCATGTCATGGGCCGACGTCGCCAGATCGGTGCGCTCAGGGCCTTTGGCGCGCCGCGCGCAGTGGTGTGTGCCATGGTCTGGCTGGAAGCGGTGCTGGTGATCGGTGCCGGGCTGGCGGGCGGATTCGCGCTCGGCTATGGCGTCGCCCGGATGCTGGCGCGGCAGATCTCGATGCAGACCGGTGTGGTGCTGCCGGTGGGTTTCGCCGCCGAGGATGGCGGGGCCTTTCTGTTGCTGTTCGCCATTGGCGGGCTGGCGGCACTGCTGCCGGCCGTGCTGGCCTATCGCCAGTCCCCTGCGGCCGCCCTTCGCGCCTGACGCGCTGTGCGGGCGGCATGGTCAGGCGCGGGTGATTCGCCCCGCATTGCCTGGAGGCGTGCGTTCCGGCCATCAGCCGCGCCGCACCGCAAACGACGCCGCACGGCGTCTCTTCAGGCGGTCTTGATCGTGAATGTCTTGGGGGAGGTGAGATTTGGTGGAGCCAGGCGGAATCGAACCGCCGACCTCTTGAATGCCATTCAAGCGCTCTCCCAACTGAGCTATGGCCCCACCGAGGGCGCCGGATGCGTGGAGCGCCGGAGCGCTGCACCTTGGGTTCTCATCCGGTCTTTCCGGCCCGGATCGCTCCGGGACGGGACGCTCGTAAACCACAGGACGGATCGGACTGCAAGCCTCGATTTTAAATCGAGTGATCCGTCCCCAGGGCTTTCTTCGTTCAGCTCTCTTCGTCGTCCTCGATGCCGTCGCCGATGAGATCGGTCACGTCATCATCGCCATCCTCGTCTTCTTCGAGGAAGGTGTCGTCGTCATCGGTCGCGACCTCGTCGTCGTCGATTTCGAGATCGTCGTCGACGGCCGCCGCCTTGGAGGTGCCGGCGGCTTCCTCGTCGGCGTCCTCCAGCGAGACCAGCTCGACATCGGCGACCTCTTCCAGGTCGGGATCGGCCGCAACAGCCGCGGCGCGCGGGGCTTCCACGCGGCCGCGGGTGACCGGAAGGGTGATCGGCACGATCTGGCCGGTATAGGGCGAGATCACCGGATCCTTGTTCAGGTCGTAGAACTTCCGCCCGGTGACGGGGCAGACGCGCTTGGTGCCTAATTCAGGTTTCACCACGGTTTCGGACCTCGGGTGGTGATGGAAAGGGTGCTCCCATTGAACCGCTGAGGGGGCGGAGTCAAGCCGCATCTGCACGGGCCGTGGCGGCTGGCCGGCCCCCGTGCTAGGAGGGGCCCCGCATTGTGGCGCCGGAGGGGGCTTCTCCTGGCGTTCCGCGTTACCGCCCCCGGCCGGGCGGTTCCCCGATCGATCGCAAGACAAGGCTTGAGTGATGAGCAGCACCGGTCACGCCACCCTCCCCGTTCCCGCCCTTGCCCGCCGCTCCCCGGCGCTGAAGGGCCGGGTGCGCGTGCCCGGCGACAAGTCGGTCTCGCACCGCTCGCTCATCTTCGGCGCGCTCACCGTCGGCGAGACCCGCATTTCCGGCCTTCTGGAGGGCGAGGATGTGCTCAACACCGCCAAGGCCTGCGCCGCCCTCGGCGCGGATGTGGAGCGGGTGGGCGAGGGCGAATGGCGGGTGCACGGCGTCGGCGTCGGCGGGCTGCGCGCCCCCGAGGGCGTTCTGGATTTCGGCAATGCCGGCACCGGCTCGCGGCTGATGATGGGCGTGGTGGCCGGCAACCCGATCACCGCCACCTTTGACGGCGATGCCAGCCTGCGCCGCCGGCCGATGCGCCGCATTCTCGACCCGCTGGAGAAGATGGGCGTCGCCGTCGTCGACGCCGCCGAAGGCGGGCGCCTGCCGCTGACCCTCAAGGGCCCGCAGGAACTGGTGCCGATCACTTATGAGAGCCCGGTCGCCTCGGCGCAGATCAAGTCCGCCGTGCTGCTCGCCGGCCTTGGCGCCCCGGGCGAGACGACGGTGATCGAGAAGGAGGCGAGCCGCGACCATACCGAGCGCATGCTCACCCATTTCGGCGCCGAGGTGACGGTGGAGCCCTATGGCGCGCATGGCCGCAAGGTGACGCTGAAGGGCCGGCCGGAGCTGAAGCCGGCGCCGATCCGCGTGCCCGCCGACCCGTCTTCCGCCGCCTTCCCGCTGGTGGCGGCGCTGATCGTGCCGGGCTCGGAGCTGGTGATCGAAGGGGTGATGACCAACCCGCTGCGCACCGGATTGTTCATCACGCTCAAGGAGATGGGCGCCGACATCGTCTTCGAGAACGAGCGCGTCGAGGGCGGCGAGAGCGTCGCCGACATCCGCGTGCGGGCCTCGGCGCTGACGGGCGTGAATGTGCCGGCCGAGCGAGCGCCGTCGATGATCGATGAGTATCCCGTGCTGGCCGTTGCGGCCGCTTTCGCCACCGGCGAGACGCGGATGAACGGGCTTTCCGAATTGCGGGTGAAGGAGTCCGATCGCCTTGCCGCCGTCGCGGATGGCCTTGCGCAGGCGGGGGTGGCCTATCGCATCGAGGGCGACGACCTCATCGTCACCGGCGCCGGGGCGGCGGCGGGGGGCGGAACGGTGGCCACGCACATGGATCACCGCATCGCCATGAGCTTCCTCGTCATGGGCCTCGCCACCGACAAGCCCTTGAAAGTGGACGATATTTCCTTCATCGCCACCTCCTTCCCCACCTTCCTGCCGCAGATGCGGGCGCTGGGAGCGGTGATCGAAAGCGAGGCGGCGGCGTGATCATCGCGCTCGACGGACCGGCCGCCTCGGGCAAGGGCACCATCGCCCGGCGGCTCGCCGCGCATTTCCGCCTGCCGCATCTCGACACCGGGCTGCTCTACCGCGCGGTGGGCGCCAAGGCCTTGGCGGAACACGTCAATTTCGAGGACGCCACCGCCCTCGAACGCCTCGCCGGCGCGCTCGACCTCGCCACTTTGGACCCCGAATCGCTGAAATCCGGCGCCATCGGCGAGGCCGCCTCGCGCGTCGCCGCCCTGCCGGGCGTGCGCGCCAAGCTGTTGACCCTACAGCAGGATTTCGCCCGCCAGCCCGGTGGCGCGGTGCTGGACGGGCGCGACATCGGCACCGTCATCGCGCCGCAGGCGGAGGTGAAAATCTTCGTCACCGCGACGCCGGAAGCCCGCGCCGCGCGCCGCCATACCGAGCTGGTCGGGCGCGGCGAAGCCGTCACCTTTGAGCAGGTGCTGGCGGATATTCACAAGCGCGATGAAAGGGATAGCGGCCGCGCCAGTGCCCCGCTCATCCGCGCCGACGATGCCGAGATCCTCGACAACACCCATCTCGGCGTCGAGGAAAGCTGGCAGGCGGCGCTCGCCATCGTCGCCCGCCGGCAGGCTTTGGGAGGGGTGCGATGAGCGTGGATAGTGAGTCCGATGAGGTGGACGATGAGACCGATCGGGCCGATGCGGCCGACCTGACTGGCAAGGCCCCGGCGGAGGACAAGCTCGCCCGTGGCAAGGCGCGGCTCTCCGCCATCACCGGCCGCTCCGGCGAGGAGGTGATGGCCGCGCTCGGCGATGTCGCGCCGGATTTCGCCCGCTATATTTTCGAATTCGGCTATGGCGACGTTTATTCCCGCCCGGGGCTGGATCTGCGCGCCCGCATGCTCGCCACCGTCGCCGGGCTGGTCTGCCTCGGCCATGCCGAGCGGGAGCTGCGCGTGCATATCGGCTCGGCGCTGAATGTGGGGGCGACGCGCGAAGAGGTGGTCGAGGTCATCATGCAGATGGCGCTCTATGCCGGCTTCCCCGCCGCGCTCGACGCGCTGCTCATCGCCAAGGAAGTGTTCGCCGCGCGCGGCCTCGGCCCCGTGGCGGGGTAAGCCATGCGGCGGGTGCTGGTCATCGGCATCGGCATGGGCGAGGCGGAAGGGCTCACCGGCCACGCCATCTCAGCCCTTGCCCGCGCCGAGGTGTTCTTCCTGCTCGACAAATCCGAAGGCGCGGGGGAGCTGGTGGCGGCGCGCGAAAAGCTGATCGCCCGCTTCGGCCGCCCCGGCCACCGCGTGGTGCGGGCGCCGAGCCCGCCCCGCCGCCCCGCTGCGCTCGACACCGCGCGAAAAACCTATGAAGGCGCGGTGGCGGAGTGGCACGGCGCCCGCGCCCGCCTGCTCGCCGGCCTCATCGAGGCGGAGCTGGCGGAGGAGGGGACGGGCGCGCTGCTCGTCTGGGGCGACCCGATGCTCTATGATTCGACCCTGCGCGTGCTCCGCGCGGCGCGGGCACAGGCGGAATTTTCCATCGAGGTTTTCCCCGGCCTCACTGCGCTGCAGGCGCTGTGCGCGGCGCATGAAATCCCGCTCAACGCCATTGGCGAGGAAGTGGCGCTCACCACCGGGCGCAATGTGGCGCAAGCGACGCCCGCCTCCCCCGCCTTCGCCGTGCTGCTGGACGATGGTTCCGGCCTTGCCGCGCTGGCGGCGCGGGGTTTTGACGGCGACATCTGGTGGGGCGCCAATCTCGGCACATCGGCGCAGGTGCTGCGGCACGGGCGGCTCGGCGATGTCGCGGGCGAGATCGCGCAGGTGCGGGCGCAAGTGAAGGCGGCGCGCGGCTGGGTGATGGATGTGTGGCTGGCCCGGGCGCTTCCCGCCGGCTGAGGCCGGCGGCGTTTCGCTTGGCGTTTTCGCGCGGTTGGCGCGCGCGCATTCCCCGGCATAATGGGTGGGCACAACGCAGCCGCGAGGAGCCCGCCATGGAAGCCGATCCGCGTGACGATTTGCTGGATGATCCCGCCCACCGCCCCGGCCTGCCGGCGCGCGCCGTGCCGGCCCGGCCTGCCGCGCCCGGTGGAGCGGAAGCCGCGCCCCGGCCGGAGGCTACGCCCCGTCCGGAGGCTGCGCCCCGGGCGGAGGCTGCCTCCCCCGTGCTCGCCTGGCTCGCCGCCCCGCCGACGCACCCTCAGGAGATGAAGGCGGCGGGCGAAATCCGCCTCGGCCCGCTGCGCCTCGCCGGCGGCGCCCGCATGACCCCCGCCGCGGTGCTCGCGGCAGGCGTGTGTACGGGGCTGATCCTCATGGGCGTGGCGGCGGTGGTGCGGGCGGGGAGGCGGTGAGGGATGGGCGGGACACGAGCGCGGCCCGCGCCGGGCGCTGCGCTTGCGGAGCGCCGGTTTCAACGCGCTGCCGCCCGCGTCATCCCGGAAGGACCGCAGGTCCTGTCCGGGATCGAGTTCCAAGTCTCGTAGACGATCCCGGCTCTTCGCCTTCGGCTGCGGCCGGGATGACGATGTTTCCGGATGCATCCGCCTCGGCGCGGCCGTCACAGAAATTTGGCTAAGGCTCAGTATTCGACTGGGGTTCTTGAGCGGAAGCTTCCGTTGCCGGAGTTGTGAAAGGCCACTTCGAGTGGCCTAGCCTTTTGCCACTCTTGTCATCCCCACTGTTCACCGACCTTTCCTGCCCATTGCGTTCGGCGCTGGACATGGCGCGCGAATCCCCTCTCGATTGGGTATCGGCGTCGTCACCGGACCCTTTCGCATGCCATCTAGATTTTGCGATTTTTTCACGCACTCCACGCTAGAGTTTGTGACGCAAGGTTGACGGGCACGAGGGAGTCGCCCAGCTTATCTGAAGCGGCGAGCGCCCGAACAATGGCTGAGCCGAGGTCCGGTAAAAGAATTTTCTGCTTGGGGAAGCGCGAACTAAAGAGCGCTGATTCCAGCAAAGTGATTTTGTTAAACGCACCCAATGTGGCGGCGCATAATGAATTGTCTAACGAAAGTCAAGATCAAAAATAATGCTTGTATTTCAAGCGGTTAGTCATTTTCCGCATTTTGCGTGTGTGTTGCGTTGACGTTTGCGTAAAATCAGACAGACTGCGCCTGTCATAAACGACCCCGTGGTGGAATGGCAGACACAACCGCCTTCGAAGCGGGCGCCTTGCAGGGCATGCGGGTTCGAATCCCGCCGGGGTCACCAACTCTTGGAGATTTTGCATGCGCAGAGGCAAGAATATGAAGCTCCTAGAAGAGGCCCTCGCTGAAAAAAGACAGCAAATGCAGAAGCTGCAAATCGAGATGGCGACTATTGAATCTCTTATCCGCCGTCATAATGGGGAGCCTGCGGTCGTTGAGTTCAGTGGTCGGCGCCGCCGTTCTAACGTTAAGGGCATGTTGCTGGATATGTTGAAGGAGGTCGGTCCCGGCGGACTAAACGCCGCAAAGGCTGTTGAAATATCGGAGCAGCGTGGCGAACCGCTGGAGCGCAACACCGTTTCCAGTTTGCTAAGTCGCCTAAAGGCGGACGGCGTCGTCAGCTACGATGGGACTGTTTATCGCCTTACTGAGTTTATGCCGTCGAAACCGTCTGGCGAGCCAAAGCTCTCGGCTGAGACGAGTTCCGGATCCGCCGCTTCAAAGGGGATTTTCGGATGAGCCGAGCCCTTGTGAAGGCCGCACCTAGCGTTCCCCTGCTGGAAACTCGGGACGCTAGGTGCGGTGCTCAACCTCAAGAAAGAGAGGTGTCTAATGGACGCTGAAAGCGACCAGTACGTCTTTTGCTCGTCGATCCGACTTCGTAACGGAAAGCGGATCTACGCGCGGCACTACGGCTTGAAGGCCTTTCGGATCAAAATCCGAAATAAGCCGCCCAAGCAGTTGAGCCTGCCAGGCATCTGATGCCCGTGAGAGGCGAGGGATTCCTCGCCTCTCAACTTATGGAATGACGACACACAGCGCAAAAGCGCCGCCTTGCAGGGACTTGTCACCAACTCCGACTCTTATGTTAGGCGACGTTTTCACAATTCCAACTTTTTTTTGAAGCAAGTCATTTTTGCTTAATTCCGCTGTCAATTGATATTTTGAATTCCGAATTAGGTTCAGGTTCTGCGTCACGCCTCCGGGCCCCACCGCTTGCCCTTCCCCTCCCCTTGCGCTATTGCACGCGCGTGTCCGGGCCACCATTTATCGTGGCGGTTCCTCGGGAGGGCCGAAGGCGCGGGATGCGCGCTCTTCGTGCTTGGAGGCCAGCCCTCCGATTCCCGCCTCGCGGCTTGCCCCGGACCCATCGAGCTTACCGCGGCGGCGTGCCTGGCGTGACGACCCTCTCAACGGGGCCGCGCCCGGGGCGGCGCCGATCAGGCGTTTGCCTGGAGGGCGATCCGATCCGGTTGAATCCATCGGATCGGTCAATCGCCCTCTCGGCTCCAAGCCTTCTCTCCCGCGGCCAGCGCGCCGGGTTCGCTCATCTGAGCGGACAGCGCCGGGCCTGCCAGACCCGGCGTCCGTGGGAAAAAAGGCTCGTTCAACCCCGTCCGGCGCAGATCCTGGCAAGGAGCATCTATGTCCGCTACTCAAACGCTTGCCGCCGCGCGTGACGATTTCGCCGCCATGCTCGAAGAGAGCTTCGGCCAGTCCGAGCTCGCCGAAGGTTCCGTCGTCAAGGGCATCGTCGTCGCGATCGAGAAGGATCTCGCGATCATCGATATCGGCCTGAAGACCGAAGGCCGCGTGGCACTGAAGGAATTTGCCGGCCCCGGCCGCGACCAGGAAATCAAGGTCGGTGACGAGGTCGAGGTCTATCTCGAGCGCGTCGAGAACGCGCTGGGCGAAGCCGTCCTCTCCCGCGACAAGGCCCGCCGCGAAGAAAGCTGGGTCCGCCTCGAAAAGGCGTTCAACGCGCAGGAGAAGGTGACGGGCGTCATCTTCAACCAGGTCAAGGGCGGCTTCACCGTCGACCTCGACGGCGCCGTGGCCTTCCTGCCGCGCTCCCAGGTCGATATCCGCCCGATCCGCGATGTCGGCCCGCTGATGCACAACCCGCAGCCGTTCCAGATCCTCAAGATGGATCGTCGCCGCGGCAACATCGTGGTCTCGCGCCGCACGGTTCTCGAAGAGACCCGCGCCGAGCAGCGCCACGAGCTGGTGCAGAACCTCGAAGAAGGTCAGGTCATCGACGGCGTGGTCAAGAACATCACCGATTACGGTGCGTTCGTCGACCTCGGCGGCATTGACGGCCTGCTGCACGTCACCGACATCGCCTGGCGCCGCGTGAACCACCCGACCGAGGTGCTGAACATCGGCCAGACGGTCAAGGTGAAGATCATCAAGATCAACCACGAGACCCACCGCATCTCGCTCGGCATGAAGCAGCTGCTCGGCGATCCGTGGGAGGGCATCGAGGCCAAGTACCCGGTGGAGGCCCGCTTCAAGGGTCGCGTCACCAACATCACCGACTACGGCGCGTTCGTGGAACTGGAGCCGGGCATCGAAGGCCTGATCCACGTCTCCGAAATGAGCTGGACCAAGAAGAACGTCCACCCCGGCAAGATCGTCGCCACCTCGCAGGAAGTGGAAGTGGCGATCCTCGAAGTGGATCCGGTCAAGCGCCGCATCTCGCTCGGCCTCAAGCAGACCCTGCAGAACCCCTGGGACGCCTTCGCCGAGAAGTATCCGGCCGGCGCGGTGGTCGAGGGCGAGGTCAAGAACAAGACCGAGTTCGGCCTGTTCCTCGGCCTCGACGGCGATGTGGACGGCATGGTCCACCTCTCCGATCTCGACTGGAACCGTCCGGGCGAGCAGGTGATCGAGGAGTTCAAGAAGGGCGACATGATCAAGGCGGTCGTTCTCGACGTGGATGTCGAGAAGGAGCGCATCTCGCTCGGCGTGAAGCAGCTCGGCGGTGACCCCTTCCAGGACGCCGGCGAACTGCGCAAGGGCGCCATCGTCACCTGCGAGGTGATCGACGTGAAGGATGGCGGCGTCGATGTGAAGATCATCGGCTCCGACATGACCACCTTCGTCAAGCGCTCGGAACTGGCCCGCGACCGCGGCGACCAGCGCCCGGACCGCTTCGCCGTCGGCGAGAAGTTCGACGCCCGCGTCACCCTGTTCGACCGCAAGGCGCGCAAGGTGCAGGTCTCGATCAAGGCGCTGGAAATCGCCGAAGAGAAGGAAGCCGTGGCCCAGTTCGGCTCGCAGGATTCCGGTGCCTCGCTCGGCGACATCCTCGGCGCCGCGCTGAAGAAGCAGGCCGAGAAGGCCGACTGATCGGCCGCTCCCGGAAGGCCGCGTCAGCGGCCTCTCTGGAGAAGGCGGATTGATCCGCCTGATCCGGTTGGCCTGACGGCCGATTGAAAACGACAGAAGCGGCCGGCGTGGCGACACGCCGGCCGTTTTGTTTTGGGGGCCGTGCTGTCGCCGCCGACCTTGGCCGCCCTATGTAGCAGCCGACAGTTGGGTCCTGCACATGACGAGAACCGATCTCGCCGATCTCTACCGAGCCTACATCGCCTGCCTGAACCGGCAGGATTGGCGACAACTGGGGCAGTTCGTCGGCGACGAGGTCCGCTACAATGGCGAGCCGGTCGGACTCTCGGGCTATCGCGCCATGCTGGAAAGGGATTTCCGCGCCATTCCGGACCTGCGTTTCGAGATTGGCCTGCTGGTCGTCGACCCGCCGCACGTGGCCAGCCATCTCCTCTTCGATTGCACGCCGACCGGCCTGCTGTTCGGCCTGCCGGTCAATGGTCGCAGGGTCCGCTTCGCGGAGAACGTCTTCTACGAATTCCGCGACGGCCACATCGCCGAGGTCCGGTCGGTCATCGACAAGGCCGCCGTCGAGGCGCAGCTCTAGGCTCGGATCGGGCGGCCTTCGCCATTGCAGAGGGTGTGGAGCTTGCAGTTGAGCCGGCCTTGGTGCGCCCGATAGGACGGGGAATATCCCCCTTTAACAGACTTGCCGCCCTACTGCGGACGCTCAGATGGGTGGCATGGATCATGATGCATTCCGGTCTGAGCCCTTCGCCGGCGAGGTTGGCCAAGATGCGCCCGAACACCCGCAAGGCGCGCAAGGTGCAGGTGTCGATCAAGGCGCTGGAAATCGCCGAGGAAAAGGAAGCCGTGGCCCAGTTCGGCTCGCAGGATTCCGGTGCCTCGCTCGGCGACATCCTCGGCGCCGCGCTGAAGAAGCAGGCCAAGAAGGCCGATTGATCGGCCTCTCCCGGAGGGCCGCGTCAGTGGCCTCGCTGGAGAAGGCGGATTGATCGGCCTGACCCGGCCCGCCTGAGCGCGGACCGACAACGTTAAAGACGGCCGGCGTGGCGACACGCCGGCCGTTTTGTTTTGGGGGCGGGGACCTGCGGCTACGGATGCAGATAGCGGCGCAGGGCGGTTGCCAGCGATTCCATCACCGCAGCCCGGTTCTCCAGCGCATCCGGTCCGGAGACCAGCCGTGCATCCACGGCCGGATTGGTGATGAACTCGATCTCGGCCAGCGCGGCGACGCAGCGGCGCCCGCTGGTGGTGTTGCCGAGATTGATATCGCTCAGCACGGCGAGCCCGCCGGGATGCTGGGTCTGGGTGTCCGGCTTGACGCCCCGGTCCTTGGTGCCGGGCGCGACCGAACGCAGCCCGCTCAGCAGGCCGGCCTGCACCGCCTGGGCGAAGGCGAGGTCCTCGGCATAGTTGATGTTGCCGTTCTCCTGGGCGCGCAGGTAGGTTTCGACGCCCGAGGGCGTCGGGCTGGCATTGCCGTTGAAATGCAGCGAGAGAAATGCGCGGGCGCCGGTGGTGAAGGCGCGCTGGGCGCGGTCACGTCCCGCCACATTGACATCGCTGCTACGGGTCAGCACCACGCGCAGCGTCTCACCGGCGCCGTGGGCCTGGCGTTCGAGCGCGCTTTTCAGCAACAAGGCGAAGTCGAGGGTGAGCTTCTTCTCCTTGACGCCGCTGACGCTGATCGCATTGTTGGGCGAACTTCCCGGCAGAGGCTGGGTGCCGCCATGGCCGGGGTCGATGACGAGCGTGCCGAGGTCGAGGGCGCCGTCCGCAGCCGCTGGCGCTGGCGCGTCATCGGCTGGCGCGGCGGCGGCGGCGCGCAGCAATGCTTCGGCCTCCGGCAGCAGGGCGAGCACCTTGGCCGCATAGCTTTCCGATCCCGAATAGGTCTTGCCAATGAAGCCGATGAAGTCCTCGGGATTGCCGGTATGCTCCTCCCAGCCGGAATAGGGCGAGCGGTTGAGAAAAGCCCAGTAGCCCGCGATGAAATTCTCGAGGGTCGCGAATTTGCAGTAATAGTCCGGCCCGTCATGCGCGGGATAAAGCACCTTGGTGGCGTAGGGCGCCATTTCCGAACGCCATTTCATGCCCGCGAGATTGTAATGGGCGGTGGCGAGGCCGGAGGTGCCCCGGCCGCTCTCCAGCATCCATTGCGCCAGCGTGACGGCCCGCAGCCCGGGATAACGGAGCGGGTCGTCGTGATAGATCGAGACGAGGCGTTCAAGCAGCGACGTACCGGCCATGGGGCCCCCCTTGAAGTCGTTACCTCTCGCAGTGACTATCCAGAGTTGTGAGCGGCGGCGAAGGGCAGAGACGCCGCCGCGGGTAGGCTAAAGCGAAATCCAGATCTCCAGCCGTCCCGGCGCCACACGCGGGTTCGAGACCACGTTCAGCGGCTTGGCCGGCAAATTGGCATTGGCGAGGCTCCGCTGCAGGCTGGTCGCCAGCGCGGTCGCCAGCGGTTTCAGATCGCCGGAATAGCGGATCTCCCACTGGCCCGCCGCGGCGGTGGTGCGCTCGCCGCCCCCGCTGAGCCCCTGCATGTTCCAACCGGCCTTGGCGAGTTCCGCCATTACCGCGCGGATGTCGTCGCGATTATAGCCCGCAAACTGGGTGAAGACGGGAATGGCAGCCGCCGCTGCCGGTGCCGGGGGCGCGGCGGGAAGTCCGCTGAGCCACGTTGCGCCCGGCAGGGCGGCGGGCGGGGCGGCGTCGTCCGCCACAACCACGCAGGCCCGCCAGAAATGAACCAGACAATCCATCTCGCGCCAGCCCGGCTTCAGCGTGCTGAACGTGAACAGGCCGACCCACGACACGGCGAGCAGCAGGGCGAACCAGCGCAGGAACAGGGCGATGACCGGATCCCTGATCATCGCCACGAGAAGCAGCACGGCAAGGCCGCCGCCGAGCACGAACAGGATGGTGGGAACATCCGTCTGCAGATTGACGAACTTGCCGACGGCCGCCGCCGCTGCCGCCAGCGCGACCCCGGCGAGGATCAGCGCGGCTTCGTGGGGATGGTCCTTGCTCCAATCGCGCAGAAACTGAAAAGGGTCCATCGTCGTCGCAACCTATGGATGGTCGAACTAGAACTGCAATCCATAGTTTTGGCAAGAGGTATCTTGTTCTCCCTCACCGCACCCGCCGGCTTGCCCACGGCCGTCACCCCCGCCGGCACGTCCTTGTGACCACGGCGACGGCGCCGATCCCGGCATTGTCGCCAAAAAAATGGTGATGCCCGGCAGGAGGATGGCCTTGCCGCCGATCCGGACCTTGCAGCCGATGCTGACCGGGCGGCCACCGTCCAGGCCGAGGCGGCGCACCTCCGGGTCGCGCGGGTGCTCGGCGGTGTAGATGTGGGTGCCCGGCCCGAACTCGGTGCCACCTCCGCCGCGGCGTTTGATGGCGTCACTTTCCTCCGCTAGACTCTGTCCTCTCCCGGCGCCGTCATCGACCCGGACGCCAGCGCGGAGGCGCGAGCATGATGTCAGACCCAGAGCGCCAAGCCCCCTCCGCACCGTTTCCCCCTTCCGCCCCGTCTGCCCCATTCGCGCCCGCGACATCGGGCTGGGGCGGCCGGCTCATCGTCCGTACCGTGCTGCTCAGCCGCTGGGCGATGGTGCCGCTGTTTCTCGGGCTGGCCTTCGCCCTGCTGCTGCTCATCGTCGCCTTCGCGCTGCGGCTGTGGAGCTTCGCGGTCCAGCTGCCCGGCCTCACCGAGACGGCGGTGATCATGGAGCTGCTGACCCTGATCGACCTCGTGCTGGTCGGCGGGCTGATGGTGATCGTCATCCAGTCCGGCTACGAGAATTTCGTCGAACAGATCGACCGCCGTCACGCGCCGGACTCGCCGGCCTGGATGATGCGGATCAGCTTCTCCGGGCTGAAGCTCAAGCTGTTCGCCTCGCTGATGGCGATCTGCGCCATCACCCTGCTCAAGGCGCTGATGCGGCTGGAAACGGATGTGAGCGAGACGCAGGTGCGCTGGCTGATGGCGGCGAGCGTGCTGTTCCTCGTCGCCTATGCGGTGCTCGCCTTTACCGACCGCTTCGCCGGCACGGCCCGCGAGGAGTAGTGCGCCTCACCGCACCCGCGCCGGGTTGCCCACGGCCGTCGCCCCCGCCGGTACGTCGCGCGTGACCACCGCTCCGGCGCCGATCACCGCATTGTCGCCGATGGTGATGCCCGGCAGGATGATCGCCTTGCCGCCGATCCAGACATTGCGGCCGATGCTGACCGGGCGGCCATATTCAAGGCCGAGGCGGCGCACTTCCGGGTCGCGCGGGTGCTCGGCGGTGTAGATATGGGTGCCGGGCCCGATCTCGGTGCCGTCGCCGATGCGCACCTCCACCACGTCGAGGATCACGCAGTCGAAATTGAGAAACACCCCCGTGCCGAGATGGATGTTGACGCCGTAATCGCAGTGGAAGGGCGGGCGGATGCCGGTGCGCTCGCCGACCGTGCCGAGCCCTTCCGCCAGCAGCGCCCGCCGCTCCGCCCGCGAAAGGGAGAGCGAGGCGTTGAAGCGCGCCAGCCAGGCGAAGGCGGCGCGTTCGGCGGCCTGAATTTCGGGATCGCTGGCGCGGTAGAGTTCTCCCGCCAGCATGCGCTGCATCTCGCTGCGGGGATCGTCGGCCGCGGGCAGGGCGGGTTCGCGGCGTGCGGATGAGGACATGGGCGGCGCTCCGTGGCCAGGGACGGGGCGCCCTGCTTGGGCGATGGGGCGGGGCGCGGCAACACACATTGGGTTTCGCGCGGTGACAGGGCGCCCCTCGGGATGACGAGGGGGTAAAGGCGGTAAAGCCCCCCGTACATCCCTCAGGACCGGGCTTGACCCGGCCACCCAGAGACGGAAGCCACGGAACCGCGGCGCGGCGTGGCTGGATCCCCGGGTCGAGCCCGGGGATGAGGGCGCTCTTGATGGGAACGCGCCCTCCCTAAATCTCCACCCAGCCCTTCAGCTCGCGCGCGACCACTGCTTCCAGCACCTTGATGCCGCCGGGGGAGTCGTTCAGGCAGGGGATGAAGTGGAACTTCTCGCCGCCATTATGGTGGAAGATCTCGGCGTTCTCGCCGGCGATTTCCTCCAGCGTTTCCAGGCAGTCGGCGACGAAGCCGGGGGTGAGCACGGCGAGCCGCTTCACGCCGGATTTCGCCAGCGCCTCGATGGTCTTGTCGGTGTAGGGCTGCAGCCATTCGGCGCTGCCGAAGCGCGACTGGAAGGTGAGGCGCAGCTTGCCCTCGGGCCATCCGAGCTTCTCGCGCACCAGCCGCGTGGTCTTGTAGCAATAGCAGTGATAGGGGTCGCCCTTGTCGAAATACTCCTTCGGAATGCCGTGGAAGGAGGCGATGACCAGCTCCGGCTCCCAGTCGAGCGTGGCGAGTTCCGAGGTGATGGAGTTGGCCAGCGCCTCGATATAGGCCGGCTCGTCCGGCCAGTGCGGGGCGACGCGCAGCACCGGCTGCCAGCGCATCTTCTTCAGCGCGTCGAAGGCGGCGTCGCACACCGTGGCCGAGGTGGCGGCGGCGTATTGCGGATAGAGCGGCACGAGGAGCAGCCGCTCGCATCCCTGCGCCTGCAGCGCCTCGATGCGCGAGGCGATGGAGGGGTTGCCGTAGCGCATCGCCCAGTCGAAGACGAGCCGATCGCTGCGCACGCCGAGCGCGGCGGCGAGCTTTTCCGACTGCGCGCGGGTGATGGTGCGCAGCGGGCCTTCATTGCGCTCATTGTTCCAGATCGTCGCGTAGTCCTTGCCCTTGGCCTGCGGGCGGATGGACAGGATGATGACGTTGAGGATGAACCACCACAGCACGCGGTTGACCTCGATCACCCGCCGGTCGGAGAGGAACTCCTTGAGGTAGCGGCGCATCGACCAGTAGTCGGTGCCGTCGGGCGTGCCGAGATTGACGATGAGCACGCCGATCTTGCCGAAGGCCACCGGCGGGTGGCCGGCCGGCAGCCCGCCGCCGGGGGCGGGGGTGAGGGCCACGGAGGTGTCCTTGGCCGCAACAGGCTTGTTCATCGCTACTTCCTCGACGGGTCGCTGCCGGCAGAATGTGCCGTGCTTATAGGGTGAGGGGCGCCGCATTCCAACCGGACGAATGTCGCGGGGGCGGTGGGCGAGCGCGCGCCGCGCTTTGGTGTACGCTTTCCGGCGGCGGGAGGATCAGGAGGCGGCATGGCGGTTCTCGGGCAGAGTGTGGGGCTTGTCGGTGGCGGCCAGCTCGGCGGGGCGATCGGCGCGGGGCTGCTGCGGGCGGGGGCGGTGGTGCCGGGGAATTTGTGGGTCGCCAACCGCTCCGGGCCGGCGGGTGAGCTGGCGGGCGTGCCGGGGGTGAACTGGACGACGGATGTGACGAGGCTGGCGGCGCGCTGCGAGGTGATCCTGCTCGCGCTGCCCCCCGCCGCCGGGCGCGCATTGCGCCTTGCCGGCGCGGGGCGGCTGGTGGTCTCGGTCATGGCCGGGGTGAGGCTCGACGAACTCGCGGCGATCGGCGGCGGGGCGCGGGTGGTGCGGGCGATGTCGAACCCGGCCGCCGCGCTCGGCATGGCCTATTCGCCCTGGTGCGCCGGGGCGTGCGTGACGGAGCCCGACCGGGACACGGTGCGGGCGCTGTTTTCCGCCTGCGGGGCGACCGACGAGGTGCCGCACGAGGGCCAGATCGACGTGTTCACGGCGATCACCGGCCCGGTGCCGGGCTTCGTCGCCGCCTTCGCCGCGAGCGTCGAGGCCTATGCGCAGGCGCAGGGCGTGGCGCCTGACGTGGCGCGCCGGGCGGTGGGGCAATTGTTCCACGCCGCCGGGGCGATGCTGGCGGGGAGCGCGCGGCCGGCGGCGGACTTCGTGCAGGAGATGGTGGATTATGCCGGCACCACCGCGGCGGGGCTGGAGGCGCTGCGCACGGCGGGGCTCTCGGACGTGGTGGCCGAAGGGCTGGAGGCGGCGCGCCGGCGCTGCCTCAGCATCGGCCGGCCGGAGGAGTAAGACGTGCAAGTAAGGTTGTATAACTTTTAAGTTGTATTTCGGCGGCGTCGCGTCATCATGGCTCCCCAGCGGAATGTCCGGGGGGATATCATGCTGCACCGGTTGTTTCAGGCCGTCCCACGCGTCGCGTGCGTGACGCGGGGCGCCGCCATTTGTGCCCTGTCGCTGGCGATGCTGGCGCCGGTGCCCGCCTTCGCCGGCGCGTGCAGCGCCGAGGTTGCCACCACGCTTGCCGGCCGCAAGGGGCTCCATGTCCAGACCGTGGAGGGCGATTGGAAGCCGGTGCGCGGTGCGCTGCCGGCCGAGACGGTGCGCCGCTTCGCCTATGTCGGGCGCCTGACCGACGCGGCCCCCGGCCGCGAGGGCGCCGCCATCGTGCGCTTCGCCCGGCTGCGCGGGCCGGCGGAGAGCGAGGCCACCACGGTGGGCCTGCGCCGGCCAGATGCGGCGCCGAGCTGCGGGGTGCGGGCGCTGTGGCTGCTGAGCTGGACCGGGCTCGATTTCGGCGCCGGGCAGAAGGTCGGCGTCGATGTCTACATCGCCCATCATCTGGCCGATCAGGACGTGTCGTCCGTCATCACCAATTTCCATGTCGACTATGCTTCGCTCGACGAGGGCTGCGTCAGCACGCAGAAGAACAGCAAGGGCCGCCGCACCGCCTTCCTGAACGTGACCGATGGCGATGCGGAGCGGGCGGTGCCGAGGGTGGCGCGCAAGGTGATCGACACGTTCCTGCCGTCGGCGCAGGCCAACCCGTCGCCCGCTCCCGCCCCGGCGGCGACTGCCGTCGAACCGCCCAGCTATGGCGAGCGCTTCCGCCGCGAGCGTGAGGCCTTTGCCGCCTTCGGCGCGGTGGAGACGCAGATTCACACCTATCCGCTGGCCGGCGACCGGCTCTGCGTCAGCTTTGCCCCGGCGCGGGCGCTCGACGCCGCGCCGGGCACGCGCTGGTCGGTCGAGGTGGTCGATCTCGACGCGCCGCAGCCGCGCCTGCGGCGCGACCGCTACCGCATCGACTGGCGCTGACCCATGGCGGACGAGGAAGCCGGCGGCTGGAGCCCGGCGCTTTACGAGGTGCTTCGCCGTTCCCGCGCCGTGCCGCGCCTCATCGTGCTGCCCCGCCATCCCGGCACGACGCTGTCGCGCTGCCTGCCGCTGGTGCTCATTCTCGCCATGGTCGCCGCGGCGCTCTACGATGTGGGGCGGGTGGATAATGTGAATTTCTTCGTCGCCGTCACCCTCTCGACCGGGCTCTGTCTGGCGGCCAGCTGGCTTGTCTCCTTTCGCCCGCGTGCCTCGACCGCGCCGGGCGTGCTCATCGCCTATCGCTGGCTCTACATGCTCATCGCGGTGTTCGTCGGCACGCTGGCGCTGTTCATCGCCGAGGCTGTTCTCGCCACGCTGATGGGCTGGAATCCGCCAGTCTATACCCTCGCCTCGCAGCTCTGGCCGGGCCAGACGGCGCTTTACGATCAGGCGCGCCTGCTCCAGTTCCTGATGCTCGCGCTCATTGCCTGGGGATTCTATGCCGCCTTCTTTCGTCCCGCCGTGCCGGGCGGGCGACCGCGCCCGCGCGAGACGCTGCTCGCCGGGGCGCTCGGCACGCTGCTGGTCGCTTTCATCGCCGCGCTGCTGCTGCAGTTCGGCGTCGAGCTGCTGATCGGGTGGGTGAGCGCTATGCCGCGACCGCTGTCTTAGGCCCAACGGCCCCTGGCGACCGCCCGGTCAACGGTCTCGTTCACCGGGCTGGCGCGGGAGGCAAGGCAACGTTCAGCCCGCCGTGCGGGCTGAACGCAAGACCCGGGGGCCCGCCGGGCTGCGCCTCACCGCACCAGAATGTTGCGGAACAGCCAGGGGTCGGTGGGGTCGATATCCTCCGGGAACAGGCCGGGGCGGCCGTCCAGCGGGGTCCAGTCGGTGTAATAGCCCTTCACCGTGCCGAGATAGGGCTTCTGGATTTCCAGGCAGCGGCGGTAATCCATCTCGTCGGTCTCGACGATGCCGGCTTCCGGGTTTTCCAGCGCCCACACCATGCCGGCGAGCACGGCGGAGGTGACCTGCAGCCCGGTGGCGGTCTGGTAGGGGGCGAGGTTGCGCGCCTCCTCGATGGTGAGCTGCGAGCCGTACCAATAGGCATTCTTGGCGTGGCCATAGAGCAGCACGCCGAGCTCGTCGCGCCCGTCGACGATCTCGCCTTCGGTCAGGATGGTCCACTCGCCCGAGAAATGGCCTTCATTGCCAAACATCTCGTGCCAGGACAGCACCGCGTCGTTGCAGGGGTGATAGGCGTAATGGCAGGTCGGGCGGTAGGCGACCTGCGCGCCGTTGCGCAGGGTGAAATAGTCGGCGATCGAGATCGACTCGTTATGCGTCACCAGGAAGCCGTGCTGGGCGCCGAGGCTCGGGCACCAGGTGCGCACCTTGGTGGCGGCGCCCGGCTGCATCAGATAGATCGCCGCGCCGGAACCGAAATTATGCGTGTGGGCGTTGGCCGGCATCCAGGTTTCGTGCGTGCCCCAGCCGAGCTCGGCCGGCTGAAGGCCCTCGGAGACGAAGCCTTCCACCGACCAGGTGTTGACGAAGGTGCCGAAGGGGCGGGGATCGCGGGCACGCTGGGTGTCGCGCTCGGCGATGTGGATGCCCTTGACGCCGACACGGGCCATCAGCTCCGCCCAGCCTTCGCGGCTGGTGGGCTCGGTGAAATCGAGCCCGGTGTCGGTGGCGACATCAATGAGCGCCTGCTTGACGAACCACGACACCATGCCGGGATTGGCGCCGCAGCAGGAAACCGCCGTCGGCCCGCCGGGGTTGGCGCGCTTGGCCTTGAGCATGGATTCGCGCAGCGCGTAGTTGGAGCGGCTGGCCGGGGTGGCGTCCTTGTCGAAATAGAAGCCGAGCCAGGGCTCGACCACGGTGTCGATGTAGAGCGCGCCGCAGTCGCGCGCGAGCGTCATGATGTCGACCGAGCCGGTATCGACCGAGAGGTTGATGAGGAAGCCGCGCCCGCCGGTGGTCAGCAGGGGCTTCAGCACCTCGATGTAGTTTTCCTTGGTGATGGCGAGCTGCAGGAAGCGGATGCCGCGCTCGTCGAGCAGGACGCGGTTGTCGTCCACCGGGTCGATGACGGTCAGCCGTTCCTTGTCGAAATCGAAATGCCGCTCCAGGAGGGGCAGGGTGCCGCGACCGATCGAGCCGAAGCCGATCATCACGATGGGACCGTCGATTTTTCCGTAGACCGGCCAGACTGACATTCTCGGGGACACTCCTTTGGTTCCGAAGGGAAGAGACGGGCCGCACCATGGGACGCCGCAGCCTGCCGCGTCAATGGTGACACGCAGGTGACAACTCCATGGCCGCACCGGGGCGGCCGGGTTCGGGCCGGCGTCGCGCCGGGTTCGGGCGGGCCGGTGCGGAACGTCAGCGGCGGTGCCGGTTCCGGCCTTGGCGGCTCAATAGGTGACTTCGGCGAGATAAAGCCCGGCCGAGGGCGCCATCGGGCCGCAGCGCGTGCGGTCCTTCGCTTCCAGCGCGGCGGTCACGTCGTCCGGGGTCCACGCGCCCTCGCCCAGCTTCACCAGCGTGCCGACCATGGAGCGCACCTGATGGTGCAGGAAGGAACGCGCCTGCGCGTGCACGCGGATTTCCATGCCCGGCCCGGTGAGCGGCACGGTTTCCACCTCCAGCCGGTCGAGCGTCTTCACCGGCGAGGCCGCCTGGCAGCCAATGGCGCGGAAGGTGGTGAAGTCGTGCCGGCCGATCAGCCGGGCGGCGCCCAGCGCCATCGCCTCGGCATCGAGCGGGCGCAGCACCCGCCAGGCCCGGTCGCGTTCCAGCACCAGATCCGGCCGGCGGGCGATGATGCGGTAGAGATAGCGCCGCCCGGTCGCCGAGAACCGGGCGTGAAAATCCTCCGCCGCTTCTTCCGCCGCCAGCACGGCGACGGGGTGCGGGCGCAGATGCGCGTTCATCGCGTCGCGCACCGTGTCCGGGCGCCAGGCGCGGGCGAGCTCGACATGCGCCACCTGCCCAGTGGCATGGACGCCGGCATCGGTACGCCCGGCGCCGTGGACCGCCACCGTCTCCCCGGAGAAGCGCCGTACCGCCTCCGCGAGCACGCCCTGCACGCTCAGACCCGCCGCCTGGACCTGCCAGCCGACGAAGGGGGTGCCGTCATATTCGATGGTGAGCTTGTAGCGGGGCATGGGCTTTTCCTGCGCGCTCTGTAGCGCCCCGCGCGCGGCGCGTCACCTCTTCGGGCCGACGCGCCGGCGACGTGCCGTCCCGCCGCGAATACTAAGGCATGTGCCTTTTTATCATTGACGCGGCCTTCGGGCCACATTACTAAGGCGTATGCCTCACTATTCCACGCCGCTCGATCTCGCCTTCCACGCCCTGAGCGACCCCACGCGGCGCGCGGTGGTCTCGCGCCTCGCCGAGGGCGAGGCCTCGGTCAGCACGCTGGCGGCCCCGTTCGCGATGGCACTGCCCTCCTTCGCCCAGCATCTCAAGGTGCTGGAGGATTGTGGGCTGATCGCCAGCGAGAAGCGCGGACGCAGCCGCTGGTGCCGGCTGGTGCCGGCCCGCTTCAACGAGGCGGCGGACTGGATGGAGGCGGAACGCCGGCGTGCCGCCGCGCGGCTGGATCGGCTGGAGGCCTATCTGGCGAGCAAGGAACAACGGTGATGGACATGGCCGAACCGTTGCAGGCGAGCCCGCTGGAAAGCTGGGCGCTGGACCGCGAAATCGTCCTGACCCGGCTGCTGGATCACCCGCGCGAAAAGGTCTTCGCCGCCTGGATGGACCCCGCCGCGCTCGCCGCGTGGTACGGCCCGGCCGGCCTGCGCATCGAGACCATTGCGGCCGATATCCGCGAAGGCGGGATCTGGCACTTCGACATGGTCGGCCTGTTCGAGGGGCAGGAGCAGCGCTTCCCTAACCTCATGCGTTTCCTTGAAATCGTGCCGAACGAACGCATCGTCGCCGACTATGGCACGCCCGACCCTGACGATCCCGACCGCTTCCGCATGACGGTGACCTTCGACGCGCAGGACGACGGCAAGACCGTGCTCACCCTGCGCCAGCTGCACCCGAGCCGCGCGCGGCGTCAGGCGGTGATCGGCTTCGGCGCGGTGGGCTACGGGATCCAGACGCTGGACGGCCTCGCCGCCTGGCTGGCGCGCTGAGGTGACGGGCGGCGGGAGCGTCACCTCGTCAGACCGCAGGCCCCCGCCCCCCCCTCATGGCCGGGCTTGACCCGGCCACCCAGACTTTGCCCGCGCCGCACACCTCTGGATGCCCGGGTCAAGCCCGGGGATGAGGGAGAGGGGGCAGCCCCCCGCTCCCCGCCCCCTTGCCCCGGCGCGGCGCCGGGGGCATCGTGCGGCGCGAAACGGAGCCCGCAATGCCCGCCAACGATGCCCACCACGAGACTGTCGACGCCAGCGACCATGTCGTCCTGATCGACGGCTCGGCCTATATCTTCCGCGCCTACCATGCCTTGCCCCCGCTCACCCGTTCCTCCGACAAGCTGCCCGTCGGCGCGGTGGCGGGCTTCTGCAACATGCTGTGGAAGCTGGTGCGCGCGGGACAGAATGGCGGCGGATTCGCGCGGAAGCCGACCCATATCGCCGTGGTGTTCGACAAGTCCGAACAGACCTTCCGCAAGGACATTTACCCGCTCTACAAGGCGCAGCGGCCGGACCTGCCGGAGGATCTGCGCCCGCAATTCCCTTTGATCCGCGAGGCCACCCGCGCCTTCGATCTCGCCTGCGTGGAGCAGAGCGGCTTCGAGGCCGACGACCTCATCGCCACCTATGCCGAGCAGGCGAAGGCGCGCGGTGCGCAGGTCACGGTCATTTCCTCCGACAAGGACCTGATGCAGCTCGTCGACGGGCTGGTGCGCATGTACGACCCGATGAAGGACAAGGCGATCGGCGTCGAGGAAGTGTTCGAGAAGTTCGGCGTCGCCCCCGAGAAGGTGGTGGATGTGCAGTCGCTGGCCGGCGATTCCGTCGACAACGTGCCCGGCGTGCCCGGCATCGGCATCAAGACCGCGGCGCAGCTGCTCGCCGAATATGGCGACCTCGACACGCTGCTCGCCCGCGCGCCCGAGATCAAGCAGACCAAGCGGCGCGAGAACCTGATCGAATTCGCCGACCAGGCCCGCCTCTCGCGCCAGCTGGTGACGCTGAAGCGCGACGTGCCGCTCGACGTGCCGCTCGACGACATTGCGGTGGTGGAACCGTCGGCCACCCGCCTTGTCGCCTTCCTCAAGGCGATGGAGTTCACCACGCTGACCCGCCGCGTGGCCGAGGCCTATGAGGTCGATGTCGCCGCCATCGAGCCCGATCCCGGGCTCAAGGCGGGAGGCGGGGAGAGCGCGCTGCTCGCCGCCGGGCTCGACCCGGACACGCGCGAGACCGCGGTGCCGGTGGAGGACGCGCCGAGCGCGGCGGAGGGCTTCACCCCGCAGGCGCTCGCCGCCGCCCGGCAGGCGGAGGCCACCGCCACCCCGGTCGACCGCTCCCGCTATGAGACGGTGCGCACGCTCGCCCGGCTGGAGGAGTGGATCGCCCGCGCCCGCGAGGTGGGCGTCGTCGCCGTCGATACCGAAACCACCGGCCTCGACCCGATGCAGGCGGAGCTGGTCGGCTTCTCGCTCGCCACCGGGCCGAGCGAGGCCTGCTATGTCCCGCTCACCCATAAGGGCGGCGATGAGGGCCTGTTCAGCGAGGGGCTGCTGCCGGACCAGATTCCGCTGCGCGACGCGCTCGCCGCGCTGACGCTGCTGATGCAGGACCCTTCCGTCCTCAAGGTCGGGCAGAACCTGAAATATGACTGGCTGGTGCTGCGGCGCCTCGGCATCGAGGTCGCGCCTTACGACGACACGATGCTGATTTCCTATGTGCTCGACGCCGGCGCCTCGCCGCACGGCATGGACCCCTTGTCCATGCGCTGGCTCGGCCATACGCCGATCAAGTTCGAGGAGGTGTGCGGCAAGGGCAAGGGGCAGATCACCTTCGACCGCGCCCCGCTCGACAAGGCAAGCGAATACGCCGCCGAGGACGCCGATGTGACGCTGCGGCTCTGGCGGGTGCTCAAGCCCCGCCTCGCCAGCGAGGGCAAGGCCACGGTTTACGAGACGCTGGAGCGCCCGCTCGTCGCCGTGCTCGCCCGCATGGAGGCGCGCGGCATCATGATCGACCGGCAGATGCTCTCGCGCCTGTCCGGCGAGTTCGCGCAGGGCATGGGCCGGCTGGAGGCGGATATTTCCGAGATGGCGGGGGAGAGCTTCAACCCCGGCTCGCCCAAGCAGCTCGGCGATATCTTGTTCGGCAAGATGCAGATCCCCGGCGGGCGCAAGACGCCGACGGGGGCGTGGTCCACCGGGGCCGACGTGCTGGAGGAGCTGGCGGAGCAGGGACACGAGCTGCCGCGCCGCATTCTCGACTGGCGCCAGCTGCAGAAGCTGAAATCGACCTATGCCGACGCCCTGCCCTCCTATGTCCACCCCGAGACGGGCCGGGTGCATTCCTCCTTCGCGCTGGCCGCCACCACGACGGGCCGGCTCTCCTCCTCCGAGCCGAATCTGCAGAACATCCCGGTGCGCTCGGAAGAGGGACGCAAGATCCGCAAGGCTTTCATCGCCGCGCCGGGCCATAAGCTGATCTCGGCGGATTATTCGCAGATCGAGCTGCGGCTGCTCGCCGAGATCGCCGACACGCCCTCGCTGCGCCAGGCGTTCCAGGACGGGCTCGACATTCACGCCATGACGGCGTCGGAAATGTTCGGCGTGCCGATCGAGGGCATGCCGGGCGAGGTGCGCCGGCGGGCCAAGGCGATCAATTTCGGCATCATCTACGGCATTTCGGCGTTTGGGTTGGCCAACCAGCTCTCCATCCCGCGCGAGGAGGCGGGGGCCTATATCAAGCGCTATTTCGAGCGCTTCCCCGGCATCCGCGCCTATATGGACGAGACCCGCGCCTTCGCCCGCGAGCATGGCTATGTCGAGACGCTGTTCGGCCGGCGCTGCCACTACCCCGACATCAATGCCAAGAACCCCTCGATCCGCGCCTTCAACGAGCGCGCGGCGATCAATGCGCGGCTACAAGGCTCGGCCGCCGACATCATCCGCCGCGCCATGGTGCGGATGGACGGGGCGCTGGAGAAGGCCCGCCTTTCCGCCCGCATGCTGCTGCAGGTGCATGACGAACTGATCTTCGAGGTGCCGGACGCGGAGGTCGAGGCCACCATCCCCGTGGTGCGCGAGGTGATGGAGATCGCCCCCTTCCCGGCGGTGGCGCTGAAAGTGCCGCTGAAGGTCGACGCCCGCGCGGCGTTGAACTGGGACGAGGCGCATTGAGGGGTGAGCCGGGCCGGTGCCCGTCCCCCAGTCCACCGTCATCCTGAGGTGCGAGCGCAGCGAGCCTCGAAGGATGAGGCCGGGAAGCGGGCCCACGCTCCGGTGCGCCTCCGTCGGGGCCCGACCTGCGTGCTTCGAGGCCGGCCTTCCGGCCGGCACCTCAGCATGACGGCACCCCGCGCATGAGCCGGCCGCCCTGCCCCCCTCAGAACTCCACGTCCAGCTCTTCCATCTCCTCCGGCTCGGCGCGGGCGGCGTCGATCCAGTCCTGCACGGCGGGCAGCGCCAGCATGGTGGCGCAATAGGCCCGGCTCGCCGGGTCGAGCGGCACGTCATAGGTGGTGAAGCGCGAGCAGACGGGGGCGTACATCGCGTCCGCCATGGTCGGGGCGGCGCCGAACAGATACGGCCCGCCATAGGTGCTCAGGCACTCGGTCCAGATGGCGACGATGCGGAGTATGTCGCCCTGCGCCCCCGCCCACACCTTGAAGCCGGGATGATGCGCCTTGATGTTCATCGGCAGCGCCGAGCGCAGATTGGCGAAGCCGGAATGCATCTCGCCGCTGATCGAGCGGCAATGCGCCCGCGCTGCGCGATCGCTAGGCAGTAATCCGGCCTCTGGCTTCCATTCGTGCAGATATTCGGCGATGGCCAGCGTGTCCCAGATGCGCAACCCCTCATGGTCGAGCCGTGGCACCAGGAAGGAGGAGGATTGCAGCAGCAGCTCGGCGCGGATGGCGGGATCGTCGGCGGAGACGCGGGCCTCGGTGAAGGCGAGCCCCGCCAGCCGGCACAGCAGATAGCCGCGCAGCGACCAGGACGAATAGTTCTTGCTGCTGAGGGTGAGCACCGCCGCCGGGGCGGCCGGCTCCGGCGCGGACGTGGCCTTCGCTGCTGCCTTTGCCGGCGCCTTGGCCGACGCCTTCTTGCGGGCCGGAGCGGCGGTGGCGGTCTTTGGCGTCGCGGGCGCGGAGGGCATGGCAGGCGTCCTGTTTCGGCGGGCGTTCAGTGTGCAGCCCGCAAGAGGCAATCACACTTCGTGCCATTCCTGACCGGCCTGTGACAGCGCGCCGGGTGCGGAACGCGACGCGCCGCAAGAGGGCGGGCGGCTTTCGCCTGCTTGATAGCCTACTTGATAGCCTACTTGGCAACCTCCTTGGCAGCGTCATTGCATCCGCTCTAGGATGGCGCCGGCAGGGCTCCCGCTCCTTCAGCGCAGCGGGTCGCCTGCGCCTGCGCCGAGCGGCGGCCGACGGCCTGTCGCCGATCGAGCCGTTGCTGCCCCTGCCGCCGGAAGATTGCCCCGCCCATGCTCTATGCCGCCTATCAGGCCCAGTCCGACCTGTTCGATCCGCTCCGCCTCGCGGCCAGGCTGTCGCGGCAGATGCTCGGCACGATGGGCGAGGCGATGGGCGGCCCCCACGACACGCCGCTGCTGCGCAACCTCTCCGCCGGCTTCGAGATGATCGAGCGCGCCGGGCTGAGCCATGAGCGCCCGCCCTTCGCCATCGGCACGGTGACGGTGGGCAATCGCGAGGTCGAGGTGCGCGAGGAGGTGGCGCTGGCGCTGCCCTTCGGCTCGCTGCTGCATTTCGCCAAGGATGTCGACCAGAAGCAGCCGCGCCTGCTCGTCGTCGCGCCGCTGTCGGGCCATTTCGCCACGCTGCTGCTCGACACGGTGAAGACGCTGCTGCCGGAAAACGATGTCTACATCACCGACTGGCACAATGCGCGCGACGTGCCGCTCGCGGACGGCGGCTTCGGCTTCGACGATTACGTCGCCCATGTGATCCGCTTTCTGGAAGAGATCGGGCCGGGCGGGCATGTGCTCGCCGTGTGCCAGCCCTGCGTGCAGGTGCTCGCCGCCGGGGCTGTCATGGCGCAGGAAAACAACCCCGCCCAGCCGCTCTCCATGACGCTGATGGCCGGGCCGGTGGATACCCGCATCAACCCGACCAAGGTGAACGAACTCGCCACCTCCAAGCCGATCGACTGGTTCGCGCAGAACCTCATCGCCACCGTGCCGCCGGGCTTCAAGGGGGCAGGGCGGCGGGTCTATCCCGGCTTCATCCAGGTCGGCGCCTTCATGGCGATGAACATGGAACGCCATGTGAAGGCGCATGTCGGGCTGTATGAGAACCTCGCCATGGGCGAGCACGACAAGGCGGCGACCACCAAGACCTTCTATGACGAATATTTCGCCGTGCTCGATCTCGCCGCCGAGTTCTATCTGGAGACCATCGCCAAGGTGTTCCAGCAGCACGAATTGCCGCGCGGCGTGCTGACCTATCGCGGCGAGCGGATCGACTTCCGCGCCATCCGCCGCACCGCGCTGCTCACCGTGGAGGGCGAGCGCGACGATATCTGCGCGGTCGGCCAGACCGTGGCGGCGCAGGACATCTGCGCCTCGCTGCGCCCGCATCTGCGGCGCCACCACATGCAGGCCGGCGTCGGCCATTACGGCGTGTTCTCCGGCCGCCGCTGGAAGGGCCAGGTCTATCCGCTGGTGCGCAACCACATCCTCGCCGCCGATGCGTGAGGGGCGGCGCCCTCACACGCCCTTGGCCGCTGCTTTCAGCCGGTAGAGCGCTTCCAGCGCCTCGCGCGGGGTCATCTCGTCGGGGTCGATGCCGGCCAGCGCGTCCTTCACCGCCGCCGCCACCGGGTCGGCCTTCACCGCCGGGGCGGGGGGCGGGGCGCGGTTGAGCGCGGCGAAGAGCGGGAGATCGTCGAGAATGCGCTGGGTCGGGGCGGCGCGGTCGGCGGATTCCAGCTCGGTCAGCACGGCGCGGGCGCGCTCCACCACCGCATGCGGCAGACCGGCGAGCTTGGCGACCTGGATGCCGTAGGAGCGATCCGCCGCGCCCGGCACCACCTCGTGCAGGAAGATCACCTCGCCCTCCCACTCCTTCACCTTCACCGTCGCGTTGACGAGGCGGCCCAGGCGCTGGGACAGGGCGGTGAGCTCGTGGAAATGGGTGGCGAACAGGCCGCGGCAGCGGTTGGCCTCGTGCAGGTGCTCAAGGCTCGCCCAGGCGATGGACAGGCCGTCGAAGGTGGCGGTGCCGCGCCCGATCTCGTCGAGGATCACCAGCGAGCGTTCGGTGGCCTGGTTGAGGATGGCGGCGGTTTCCACCATCTCGACCATGAAGGTGGAGCGCCCGCGCGCGAGATCGTCCGCCGCGCCGACGCGGGAGAACAGCCGGTCGACCACGCCGATGCGCGCCAGCCGCGCCGGCACGAAGGCGCCGGCCTGGGCGAGGATGGCGATGAGCGCGTTCTGGCGCAGGAAGGTCGACTTACCCGCCATGTTCGGGCCGGTGACCAGCCAGATGCGCCCGGCGCGGGCGCCCTCGGGCGGGGAAAGCTCGCACTCATTGGCGACGAACGGCCCGCCATCGCGGCGCAGCGCCTGCTCCACGACCGGGTGGCGCCCGGCCTCGATGCGGAAATCCAGCCCCTCATGCACCTCCGGGCGCACATGGTTCTCGTCCACGGCGAGCTTTGCGAGGCCGGCGGTGACGTCGATCACCGCCAGCGCCTCGGCGCAGGCGCGGATCGCCTCGGTCTCCGCCGTCACCGCCGCGACCAGCTCGTCGAACAGCAGCTGTTCCAGCGCCAGCGCGCGGTCGCCGGCGCTGGCGATCTTGGCTTCCAGCTCGGCGAGCTCGGTGGAGGTGAAGCGCATCGCCCCCGCCATGGTCTGGCGGTGCATGAACACGGCGTCGAAGGGCGGCTCGCGCAGCCGGTCGGCGTTCTGCTGGCTGACCTCGACGAAATAGCCGAGCACCGCATTGTGCCGAATCTTGAGCGCGCGGACCCCGGTTTCCTCGACATAGCGCCGCTCCAGCGCCGCCACCACGCGCCGACTCTCGTCGCGCAGGGCGCGGGTGGCGTCGAGCTCGGCGTGACAGCCGGGGCGGATGAAGCCGCCGTCGCGGCGGTTGAGCGGCAATTCGTCATCGAGCGCGGCGGTGAGCCGGGCCGCCAAAGCGGGATCGACCCCGCCCAGCGCCCGGGCGGCGGCCTGCAATTCGGCCGGGGCCGGGGCGTCGGCGATCAGCCCGGCGATGGCGGTGCCCTCGTTCAGCCCGCGCCCGATGGCGGCGAGGTCGCGCGGCCCGGCGCGGCCGAGCGCGACGCGCGACAGCGCGCGGGCGAGGTCCGGCACGCCGGCGAGCCGGTCCCGCAATTGCGCGCGCAGGCTCGTCTCCTCGACGAGGCATTCCACCGCGTCGAGCCGCTCAGCGATGCGCTTCGGGTCGGTCAGCGGCTCGGCGAGGCGGCGGGCGAGCAGGCGCGCCCCGGCGGAGGTGACGGTGCGGTCCGCGGCCGCGCACAGGCTTCCCGTGCGCTCGCCGGTGGTGGTGCGCAGGATTTCGAGGTTCGCCCGCGTCGCCGGGTCGATGATCATCGCCTCGCTGGAGGCCTCGCGCTGCGGCCGGCCGAGCGGCGGCCGGGCGCCCAGCTGGGTGCGCTCGATATAGGCGACGATGGCGGCGGCGGCGGCGAGTTCGGCGCGCGAGAAGCTGCCGAAGGAATCCAGCGTCGCCACCTGGAAGAAGCCGGCGATGCGCCGCCCGGCGGTGGCGCCGTCGAAGCTTTCCTTCGGCAGCGGCGTCACGGCGGGCAGGGTGCGCCAGAGCGGGCGCAGCTCGGCATCCTCATAGACCGCATCGGCGACGAGCAGTTCGGCCGGCTCGATGCGGGCGAGGTCGGCGGAAAGCCTTGTGCTGTCGGTTTCGGCGACGCGGAAGGAGCCGGTGGAGATATCGGCGAAGGCGAGCGCATAGACATAGCCGTCGCCCTCCTCGCCGCTGCCCTTCACCCGGGCGAGGCTCGCCAGCACATTCTCGCGCCGGGCGTCGAGCAGCGCGTCCTCGGTGAGCGTGCCGGGGGTGACGAGGCGGATCACGTCGCGCTTCACGACGCTTTTCGGCCCGCGCTTCTTCGCCTCGGCGGGCGGTTCCATCTGTTCGCGCACGGCGACGCGGTGGCCGGCGGCGATGAGCTTGTGGAGATATTCCTCCGCCCGGTCCACCGGCACCCCGCACATCGGGATGTCCTCGCCCTGGTGCTTGCCGCGCTTGGTCAGCACGATGCCGAGCGTGCGGGCGGCGATTTCGGCGTCGTCGAGGAACAGCTCGTAGAAATCGCCCATGCGGTAGAACAGCAGGCTGCCGGGATTGGCGGCCTTGATCTCGATGTATTGCGCCATCATCGGCGTGACGCGCTCAGCGTCCGCGAGCGCTTTGGGCGTGACGCGCTCGGTGTCGGCCGCTTTGGGCGCGGGGCTGTTCTCGGGCTGATCCATGGCGGGGACGCTGGCAGAGGGGAGGGGCGCCTTTCAAGCGCCGGGTGCGGTTATCCCCTCACTGTTTCGCCTGATGGGCATCCTTCGAGGCTCGCTTCGCTCGCACCTCAGGATGACGGCGCACCCGACAACGAGGCCCGTCATGCTGAGGTGCCGGCCAGAGGCCGGCCTCGAAGCACGCAGAGCTGATGGAAGGGTCTGCGCCGCCGCACGATGACTCTAAAGCACCACGCCGCGCAGCGCTTCCGGGTCCATCAGCCCCATCAGCCGTCCGGCGGCGGCGCGGGCGAAGCGCAGGGTCAGCGCCTTGCGAGTCGCCCCGGCCAGCGCATGCAGCGGCGCCTCGCGCACCAGCCCGGCGCCGAAGGCGTCCGCCACCAGTATGCCGGTGTCCTCGGGCAGGATCTCCAGCGGGAAATCCGGGCCGACGGCGAAGAACAGCCGGTCGCAATGGGCGCGGTACTCCGTCCATTTGCGGTCGGTGCGGAAATCGGTGACCGAGGATTTGATCTCCACCACCCACACCTCGCCGCGCAGGTCCAGCGCGGCGATATCCGCCCGCCGGCCGGAGGCGAGGCTGAATTCCGGCACGCCCACCAGGCCGCGCGCGGCGAGATAGCGCAGCGCCCCGCGCTGGATGGCGCGGGCGGTCTCGGACTGGCGTCCATCCGGGGGCAGGACGAGGTCGGCAAAGGCGGTGTCGCTCATGCCTGTACTCTATCCGTTCTCCTCGGCGCGAGGGAAGACCCCGGCGGCGGTCTCGATCGCCGGGGCGTCCTCGCCGCGCGAGAAGGGCGGCAGTTCCGGCCCGGCCAGCGCCGTCGTCGGCGTGGGCGGCGGCGTGCCGGCATGCAGCCGGCGGACCACGGCGAAGGCGCAGATCAGCGCCGCCACGCCGAAGAAGACCGAGCCCAGCGCCTGGCCGGCGATGACGCCCTCCACGCCATACCAGCGGCTGCCGAGCCAGACGAAGGGAATGGTGCCGAGCGTCGCCCGCCCCCAGTTGAACAGGGTGGAGAGCAGCGGCGCGCCGAGATTGTTGAAGGCGGCATTGGCGACGAACAGCGCGCCGAAGAACACATAGGCCCCGGCGGCGTAGAGGCAGAAGAATTCCACCAGCGCCACCCCTTCGGCCGACAGGCCGAACAGCCCGGCGAGCGGCTGGCGCGCCAGCGCCAGGATCAGCCAGACGCCGAGCACATAGGCGACGATCAGCTTGAGGCTGTCGCGCACCGTCTGCCGCACCCGGTCATAGCGCAGGGCGCCGACATTCTGGCCGATCACCGGGCCGATGGCGCCGGTGAGGGCGAAGAGCGGGCCGAAGGCGACCGGGATCAGCCGGCCGATTACCGCCCAGGCCGCCACCGCCGCATCGCCATGCGGGGCGAGGGCGAAGGTGATGTAGGCATTGCCCACCGGGGTGGCGACATTGGTGAGGATGGCCGGCACCGCGATGGCCGAGAGCGGGCCGACATCGGCGATGAAATCCGGCAGGCGCGGGCGCGCGGCGAGCTTGTGCACCCGTATCACCGCGTTCAGCCCATAGGCGACCATGACGACGCGGGCCAGCACATTGGCGATGGCCGCGCCTTCGACGCCGAGACCGAGGGCGAGGATGAGCAGCGGATCGAGCACGGCGGTGGTGAGCCCGCCCGCCAGCGTGACCCACATGGAGCGCCGCGCATCGCCAATGCCGCGCAGCGTGCCCGACGCCGCCATGCCGAGGCCGAGCAGCGGGGTGGAGGGCAGCACGATGAGCAGGAAGTCGCGCGCCAGTTCCAGCGTGCGGCCGGTGGCGCCGAGCAGCGCCAGCAGCGGCCCTAGAAAGGGAAGCAGGGCCAGCGTCATCGCCCCGGTGGCGAACGCCATATAGACCAGCGAAGAGGTGGAGAGCCGCCGCCCGTCCTCGATCCGCCCGCTGCCGATCGCCCGCGACACCAGCGCCGAGCCGGCGATCATCACGCCAATGCCGACCGAGGTGGTGAAGAACATCACCGTGCCGGCATAGCCGATCGCCGCCGCCAGCTCCTCCTCGCCGAGCAGCGAGATGTAGAACAGGTTGAGCAGATCGACCACGAACACCGCCATCAGCCCGACCGAGCCGGCGGCGGTCATGGTGGCGACATGGCGCATCGTCGAGCCTTCGACGAAGCGGGCCTTCAGCGGCTTGCGGGGGGCGGTCCTGTCCATGGCGGGGCATATGGCATGCGCGCCGCCCGCCGCACAGGGCCGGGCGCGCAACCCGTTGCTTGCACGCACGCCCGTCCTTCGCGCGAGGCCCGGCCGCCACCGCCCCGCCACAAGCCGATGGCATCAGCTGCCATGCCCTGCTGCGACGATTGAGAAGCGTCATTGAAATCGGCTAGAAGGGCGTTCCCTGCTGCCGCGCCCCCGCCGGGCCTGCGCCCGCCTCACCCGAAGCTCCCCCGTGCGAACGGACCCGTCATGACCGCCGAAACCTCCGCGCCCGCCGCCGAACCGATCGACGACCACACCAAGGCCCGCGTGCTGGTGCAGGCGCTGCCGCACATGCAGCGCTATGACGACGCCATCATCGTGGTGAAATATGGCGGCCACGCCATGGGCGACGAGCAGGTGGCGCGGGATTTCGCGCAGGACATCGTGCTGCTCGAACAGTCCGGCGTGAACCCTGTGGTGGTGCATGGCGGCGGGCCGCAGATCGGCGCCATGCTGGCCAAGCTCGGCATCAAGTCGGAATTCGCCGCCGGGCTGCGCATTACCGACAAGGCCACCGTCGAGATCGTCGAGATGGTGCTGGCCGGCTCGATCAACAAATCCCTCGTCGGCTTCATCAACGAGGCCGGCGGCAAGGCGCTGGGCCTGTCCGGCAAGGACGGCAACATGGTCGTCGCCTCCAAGGTGACGCGCTCGGTGCGCGACCCGGATTCGAATCTCGAACAGGTGGTCGATCTCGGCTTCGTCGGCGAGCCCGAGACGGTGGACACCACCGTGCTCGACCAGATTCTCGGCCGCGAGCTGATCCCGGTGCTGGCGCCCGTCGCCACCGGCAAGGATGGCGGCACGTTCAACGTCAATGCCGACACCTTCGCCGGCGCCATTGCCGGCGCGCTCGGCGCCAAGCGGCTGCTGCTGCTGACCGACGTGCCGGGCGTGCTCGACGCCGACAAGCAGCTGATCAAGGAACTGACCATCGCCCAGGCGCGGGCGCTGATCGCCGACGGCACCATTTCCGGCGGCATGATCCCCAAGGTCGAAACCTGCATCTACGCGCTGGAGCAGGGCGTCGAGGGGGTGGTGATCCTCGACGGCAAGGTGCCGCATGCGGTGCTGCTGGAACTGCTAACCGACCACGGCGCCGGCACGCTCATCACCCGCTGAGCGCCGGCGGGGCGCCCCCCGCGCGGGCGGGCGCCTCAAGGCGGTGCCTCAAGGGGTGGGGATCACCGCCACCGCGTCGACCTCGACGAGGTATTCCGGCTGGGCGAGGGCGTCGACGCCGATCCAGGTGGAGCTCGGCGGGTTTTCCGTGCCGAAAGTCTCCGCCAGCACCCGGCCGACGAGGTCCGCCTCCGGGCCGGAGTGGAAGCCGGGCATGTAGAGCCGCAGCATCTGGATGTCGTCGGCGCTGCCGCCGGCGGCTTCCACCGCCAGGATCACCTGGCGCAGCACCTGCCGCAGCTGCGCCTCGCGCCCCACCGCGCTGACCTTTCCCTCCGCGTCCCACGCCACCTGCCCGGCGATATGCACCAGCGTGCCGGGCGGGGAGATGCTGACCTGCGAGAAGCCCCAGGGGCGGCTGTCGAAGAGTTGCGGCGGCTGGAGGGTGCGGCGGGGCATGGGGGCGCCTGTGTGGGTGGGGAGCGAACGGCACGGCGGGCTTCGAGGCCGGCGCGGTGCGCCGTCGCCTCAGCATGACGAGGTTTTTCCTCTCCGCTGATCACGCCGTCATCCTGAGGTGCGAGCGCAGCGAGCCTCGAAGGATGATCAGCCGCGCAGAGGCGGAAATGTCGGCCGTCCGGGATGACGGAGGACCCTTACGCCTTTGGCAGCGTTTCCAGGAAGCGGATGGCCTCGCCCTGTGCCGGGGTGACCAGTTCGCCTTCCCACATCACCCGCTTGCCGCGAAGGAGCGTGCCGACCGGCCAGCCCGTCACCTCCACCCCGTCATAGGGCGTCCAGCCGGCCTTGGAGGCGATCCATTCATTGCGGATGGTTTCGCGGCGCTTGAGATCGACAACCGTGAAGTCGGCGTCATAGCCCACCGCGATGCGGCCCTTGGTGGCGATGTTGAAGATGCGGGCCGGGCCGGCGCTGGAGAGATCGACGAAGCGCTCCAGCGTCAGGCGGCCGGCATTCACATGATCGAGCATGGTCGGCACGAAGGTCTGCACCCCGGTCATGCCGGAGGGGCTCGACGGGTAGGGCTTTTCCTTCTCTTCCCGCGTGTGCGGGGCATGGTCGGAGCCGAGCACGTCGACCACGCCCTCCGACAGGCCGCGCCACAGCGCCGCCTTGTGGCGGGCTTCGCGCACCGGCGGGTTCATCTGCACCATTGTGCCATGCGAGGCGTACCAGGACGCGTCCATGGTGAGGTGATGCGGCGTCACCTCGACGGTGGCGACATCCTTCTGGCCGCGCAGATATTCGATCTCTTCCTGTGAGGTGATGTGCAGCACATGCACGCGCTTGCCCTCGGAGCGGGCGAGGTTGACCAGCCGCGTGGTGGCGGTCAGCGCGGCGATCTCGTCGCGCCACACCGGGTGCGAGGAAGCATCGCCCGGCACGCGCAGGCCCTTGCGCTCTTCGAGGCGCGGCTCGTCCTCGCAATGGAAGGCGGCGCGGCGGCGGATGACCTTGAGAATGGCGCGCACGCCGGGATCGTCGGCCACCAGCAGCGAGCCGGTGGAGGAGCCGATGAACACCTTCACGCCCGGCACGCCCGGCAGCATTTCCAGCTCCGGCAGGTCCTTCACATTGTCATGCGTGCCGCCGACGAAGAAGGCGAAGTCGCAATGCATGCGGTGATGGGCGCGGGCGAGCTTGTCTTCCAGCGCCCCGGCCGAGGTGGTGAGCGGGTTGGTGTTGGGCATTTCGAACACGCCGGTGACGCCGCCCATGACGGCGGCGCGCGAGCCGGATTCGAGGTCTTCCTTGTGTTCGAGGCCGGGCTCGCGGAAATGCACCTGGGTGTCGATGACGCCGGGCAGCAGATGCAGGCCGGTGCAGTCCACCGTTTCGCCCGCCTGGGAGGCGTCAAACGACCCGATGCCGGCGATGCGCCCGCCACGTATGCCGACATCGCGGGCGGCGATGCCGTCCTGATTGACCACCGTGCCGCCCTTGAGGAGAAGATCGAAGGTCTCAGTCATGCTGTCCCCGCCGGTAATGAGAGCTTGCCGCCGCAGTGCTGCGCCGGCTCGCTCTTACGCCAAAGCGCGGCGGAGGTGAACGCCTCCCGTCCCCGTCGGCGGCTTACACCAGCGTGAACTGCACCCGCACCGCCGTGCCGCGGCTGGGCTCCACCCGTGTGGCGAGCTCCACCTTGCCGCCGAGCTGCGAGGCGAGGCTCTGGATGATGCGCCAGCCGAGCCCGTCGCTGCGCGAGAGATCGGCGTCGGGCGGCAGGCCGCGCCCGTCATCGGCGATGGTCATCTCATAGCCTTTGCCGCCATTGGCCAGCACGGTGATGCTGATCGTGCCGGACTCGGCGCCGACAAAGGCGTGCTTGAGCGAATTGGTGACGATCTCCGCCACCAGCATGGAGAGGGTGGTGAGCTGCGCCACATTGAGCGGCAGGTTCGGCGCGTCCACCGTGCAGCCGATGCCGGGCGTGCCGGAGGCGGTGACGAGATCGCAGCAGAGCTGGCTCAGATACTGGTCGGTGGGCAGGTCCAGCCGCTCGGGCGCGTAGAGCTGGCGGTGGATGCGGGCGATAGTGTCGAGCCGCGAGCGCGCCTCGTCCAGCGCGGTGATCGCCTGGCGCGCATCCTGCCCCACCTTGCGCTTCTGCAGCGACAGCAGCGCGGCGACGAACTGCATGTTGTTGGCGACGCGGTGCTGCAGTTCCTGAAACATGGTGCGCTGCGTCTCATAGAGCCGCGCGGTGGTCTCCTTCTCGCGCCGCAGCCGGTCGGCGGCGTTGAAGGTGAAGTGGATCAGCGTGATGTCGATGGCGGCGATGACGACGAAAAAGCCGAGCGCCAGCAGCGTCTGGCCGTCGATCTGCATGCCGTTGGCCGGGCCGATGAAGCAGAACCAGGCGGCGAAGGTGGAGAGCACCGCGCAGGTGATGCCCGGCCGCAGCCCGCAGAAGAAGGTGGTGAGAATCACCGCCGGGAAGAAGGTGAGGAAGGGAAAGCCCGGCGGCAGCACGCGGTCCACCGCGAAGCGCAGCGCCAGGGCGAAGCCGAACATCGCCACCCCCACCGCATCCGGCAGCCAGGGGTGGCGGCGCAGGGGCTGGGCGGCACGCACCAGCGACCAGAAGAACGAACGGTCCACGCCCTCGCGCGCCGCCGAACCCTCGGTCATGACCTTGCTGTCCAGATCCCGTTGACGGGTCGACCCGTCGCTCATGGGCGAGAAACCGCCGAGGAATCGCGGAAAGGCGCCCGCCTGGGCGCCGTGGAAGTCGCATGCATCGAAAAGGACTCCCTGTCGCGCTCCCTGTCGCTGGTGCGCGAGTGTGCCCGTTTGTACCTAACTCGTCACCCCGCTTCTGTCCGTTTGTGAACATTTCCCCACGAGGTGCGTTGATAGGGAAACGAGGGTCCAAACCATGCGCCTCAACGAGAATGACGAGAATGACGAGAGTGGCGGGACGGGCGGGGCGGTAGCGTCGTCGGGTGGCAACAACCTGCTCGGCGCTTTGCGCCCGGCCGATTTCGCGCTGCTGCGCGCGCATCTCAAGCGCATCGACCGCCCGGCCGGCGGCGTGCTCTACGAGCCCGGCGACGATGTGCGCCATGTCTATTTTCCCTGCGGGCAGACGCTCGTCTCCTTCATGGTGCTGCTGGAAGACGGACGGCAGGTGGAGATCACCAGCGTCGGCCGCGAGGGCGCGGTGGGCGGCATTGTCAGCCAGGGAAGGCTGCCGGCTTTCGCCCGCGCGGTGGTGCAGATGGAGGGGCCGCTGCTGCGGCTCGACGGTGCCGAGCTGGAGCGGGCGAAGGAGATTTCCCCGCCGCTGCGCAACCTGTTCGCCCGCTATGCCGACTGCCTGCTGGCGCAGGTCTTCCAGTCGGTGGCCTGCAACGCCACCCATTCTATCGACCAGCGCACCGCGAAATGGCTGCTCGCCGCCTATGACCGCACCGGCGACGACACGCTGCGCCTGACCCAGGAACAGCTCGCCGCCATGCTGGCGGTGGGGCGGCCCTATATCAGCCGGGTGCTGGGGGAGATGAAGGCAGCCGGCGCCGTCGAGCCGCGCCGCGGGCGCATCCGCATCACCGATGCGGAGCGGCTGCGCGGCCTGGGCTGCGGCTGCCACGCGGCGGTGAAACGGCATTTCGACGAGGTGCTGAGCGGGGTCTATCCCCGCGCCAATGAGGTGGCCGGCCACGGCATGGTCATCACCAACGGCCCGTCCTTCCGCCCGTGAGCGGGAGACGGGAAGGTTCCCGCAGCCCTGCCCTGCCGGCGCGGGCCTTGTGCGCGGCGCGCGGAAATGGCATGCGCCCCGCCATGGAACACGACAACGCCCCGCCCCTCGTCCCCTCCTTCGCCACGCTGGCGCCCCGCTACGACCTCGTCCTGTGCGACGTGTGGGGCGTGCTGCACAATGGCGTCGCCGGTTCCCCGGCGGCGGCGGATGCGTTGCAGCGGGCGCGGGCGGGCGGGACGACGGTGATCCTCGTCTCCAATGCCCCGCGCGAGCCGGAGGGCGTTGCCCGCATTCTCGACGGCTTCGGCATTCCGCGCGACGCCTATGACGCCATCGTCACCTCAGGGATGGTCACCAGCGCGCTGCTGGCCGGACGGCCGGGGGTAAAGATGTGGCATCTCGGCCCGGAGCGCGATCTCGGCATCTATAAGGGGCTGGACCTCACCCTCGTCCCCTTCGAGGAGGCGGAGCTGATCGTCTGCACCGGCCTGTTCGACGACACGGTGGAGACGCCGGACGACTATGCCGACACGCTGGCGGCGGCGAAGGCGCGGGGCCTGCCCTTCATCTGCGCCAACCCGGATATCGTGGTCGAGCGCGGCGGCGACCTGATCTGGTGCGCCGGCGCCATCGCCGAGGCCTATGCGGAACGCGGCGGCGAGGTGGTGTTCTGCGGCAAGCCGCACCGGCCGATCTACGACACCGCCTTCGCCACGGCGGCGCGACTGCGCGGCGCGCCGGTGGAGAAGGCGCGCGCCATCGCCATTGGCGACGCGCTGCGCACCGATCTCGCCGGGGCGCTGGGCCATGGCATTGACTGCCTGTTCGTGGCGGCCGGCATCCATGCCGGCGAACTCGGCCTCGAACAGGGCGCGGAGGTGGATGTGAAGGCGCTGGCCCGCCTGCTCGCCGACGGGCCGGGGCGCCCGGCGGCGGTCACCACGCGCCTCGCCTGGTAAGTGCCCGGATTGACGGCGGCGCGGGACGGGGCCACTTAAGCAGCCGCCTTCCCGACGCCTCCAGGGGCGCCCCTCCCGTTGCGTTGCGCTGACATGACCCACGCCGCCGCTTCCCCGCACCCTTTCCTCGTGCTGCGCGAGGGTGACGCGCTGCCCCCGGCCCTCGCCCGGCCGGTGATCGCCATCGGCAATTTCGACGGCGTGCATCGCGGCCACCGCGCAGTGATCGGCACCGCCATCGACCAGGCGCGCTCGCTCGGGCGGCCGGCGCTGGCGCTGACCTTCGAGCCGCATCCGCGCGCCTATTTCCGCCCGGACGAGCCGATCTTCCGCCTGACGCCGGAGCCGATGAAGCTGAAGCGCCTGAGCGAGACCGGGCTCGACGGCGCGGTCGTGCTCGCCTTCGACGCCGCCATGGCCGGGCGCGACGCCGAGGATTTCGTCGCCGCCATCCTCGTCGCCCGGCTCGGCGTCGCCATGGTGGTGGCGGGCTATGATTTCCATTTCGGCAAGGGCCGGGGAGGCTCGCCGCTGTTCCTGCGCGAGGCCGGCAAGCGCCATGGCTTCGGCGTGGAGATCGTGCCGCCGCTGCTGGATGAGGGCGCACAGATCTCGTCCAGCGTCATCCGCGCCGCGCTGGCGCAGGGCCGCGTCGAGCAGGCCGCCCATATGCTGGGCGCGCCCTTCGCCATCGAGGCCGAGGTGGTGCATGGCGACAAGCGCGGGCGCGAACTCGGCTACCCCACCGCCAATATGCGGCTCGACCCGGCGGTGACGCTGGCGCACGGCATCTATGCGGTGACGGTGGAGATCGACGGGACGCGGCACAAGGGCGTGGCGAGCTTCGGCCGCCGCCCGACCTTCGACGACGGCGCGCCGCGGCTGGAAACCTTCATCTTCGACTTCGCCGGCGACCTCTATGGCCGCGTGCTCACCGTCGCCTTCCACGCCTGGCTGCGGCCGGAGCTGAAATTCGACGGCATCGACGCGCTGATCGCGCAGATGGATATCGACAGCGCCCGCGCCCGCGCGGCGCTCGGGTAAGGTCAAAGCTCGGCGCTGCCGGGCAGCTCGGCGGCGAGCGCGTCGAGGGCGAGGCGCAGCTTCATGGGCATATGCGGCGCCGCCGGCCACAGCGCATGGGTGGCGAAGACCTGGCGCGGTACGTCCGCCAGCAAGGGCACCAGCGGCGCCGCTGTGAACCCGCGCGCGGATGAGCCAGCAGGGCAGCCAGGCGAGGCCGTGCCCCGCCTCGGCGGCATCGGCGATGGCTTCCAGATCATCGAAGCGCAGCCGGCTCGCTGGCGTCACCGCCACCGGCGCGCTTTTGCTCACCGGAAATTCCCAGGCCCTCACCCGGCCGTCGCGGGCATAGGTCACCGCGTGGTGGCGGTGAAGATCGTCGAGGTGCCGGGGTACGCCCGCCACTGCCAGATAGGCGGGGGCGGCGCAGACGGTCATCCGCTGCAGCCCGACGGTGCGGGTCATCAAGCCGTGGCCTGACCCGATCTCGCCATTGCGGATGGCGAGATCGAACCCGTCCTCGACCAGATCGACCAACCGGTCCGACAGGGCGAGATCGAGTTCGAGCCGGGGATGGCGGGCGGCCAGCCGCGCCAGCACGGGGGCGACGCAGCGCCGGCCGAACAGCAGCGGCGCGCTCACCCGCAGGCGTCCCGTGGCCTCGCGCCGTCCGCTCTCCAGCGTCGCCCGGCCGGCACGCAATTCGCCCAGCGCCCGCACGCAATGCTCGTAATAGCGTTGCCCGTCGTCGGTGAGGCTCAGGGCGCGGGTGGTGCGGTGGAACAGCCGCACCGAGAGCCGGCCTTCCAGCCGCGCCACCGTCTTCGCCACCGCCGAACGGGTCAGGCCGAGGCGGGCGCCCGCCGCCGAGAAACTGCCGGTGTCCACCGCGGCGACGAAGGCGTCGACGCCTGCCAGAACCTCGCTCATGCCGCTTTCCGCTTGCTTCCCCTATTGGCGCCTCAGTGTCGCCAATAGTGGGAGAAACTAGCGCAACCGGAGACGTAGCTTCAACCTTAGAACGCTCCGAGACATTCCCGCTCACGGAGCAAGGACGATGAACGCAGACACGATTCCCGCCACGATGCGGCGCTGGGAGATGGACGGTTTCGGACGCGCGGCGCTGGAACTGCGGCAGGTGGCGGTGCCACGGCCCGGCCCGGGCGAGGTGCTGGTGAAGGCGGCGGCGGTGGCGCTGAACTACCGCGACCTGCTGATCATCGCCGACGGCATGGGCGCGCCGCTCGCCTTTCCCTTCACGCCCGCATCCGATCTCGCCGGCACCGTCGTCGCCACGGGCGCGAATGCCACCCGCTTCGCGACGGGCGCGCGAGTGATCGCCACCTTCTTTCCCGGGTGGATCGACGGCCTGCCCGCCGGCGATTCCGCCCGTCTGCCCTATCAGGCGCTCGGCGGAGCCTATGCCGGCGTGCTCGCCGACTATGTCGCGCTCCCCGAGGCCTGGCTGGCGGCGGCGCCGGAGGGGCTGCCGCTTGAGGAAGCCAGCACCCTGCCCTGCGCCGGGCTTACCGCCTGGTTCGGGCTGGTCGAGCGCGGCGGGCTCCGGGCCGGCGACATCGTGCTGGTGGAAGGCACCGGCGGCGTCGCGCTGTTCGGGGTGCAGATCGCCAAGGCCATGGGGGCGCGCGTCATCGTGGTTTCCGGCAGCGCCGGAAAGCGGGAGCGCGCCCGGGCGCTCGGCGCCGACATCTTCATTGACCGCACGCAAGGCGACTGGGTGGACGCGGTGCGGGCGGCGACCGGCGGACGCGGTGCCGACCATGTTCTGGCGCTGGCTGGGGGCGCCGCGCTCGGCCGGGCGGTGGAGGTGGCGGCGATCGGCGGGCGCATCGCCCAGATCGGCGTCATCGAGGGCTTCGAGGCGGCGCTCCCGCTCGGCCCGCTGATGCTCAAGCAACTCGCCGTCAACGGTATCGGCGTCGGCCATCGGCGGGCGCTGGAGGATCTTGTGCGCGCGATCGACGCGACGGGGCTGAGGCCGGTCATCGATGGGCGCTACAGCCTGGCGGAGCTGCCGGCGGCGCTCGATCATCTGGAGCGCGGCGCCTTCGGCAAGATCGTGGTGACGCCCGGCTGAGCGGCCGCATCCCCCGCCCTCCCTTGCACGCGCCCGGCGCTGCGCTTAAACCGGGCGCGAAGGCTTAAGGAGCGCGTCATGACGAGCCGCAACAGCGATGGTCGCAACGGGAACGAAGCGTCGGTTGAGCCGGCCGGCGAGGGCACGGCGCACGACTATTCCGCGACCCTGTTCCTGCCGCAGACCGAATTCCCCATGCGCGCCGGCCTGCCGCAGCGCGAGCCGGAGCTGCTGGCGCGCTGGGAGCGGATCGACCTCTATGGCCAGCAGCGCAAGGCCGGCGAAGGCCGCCCGCGCTTCGTGCTGCATGACGGCCCGCCCTATGCCAATGGCAACATCCATATCGGCCACGCGCTCAACAAGATCCTGAAGGACGTGGTGGTGCGCTCCCAAGGGGCGCTCGGCCATGATTCCAACTATGTGCCGGGCTGGGACTGCCACGGCCTGCCGATCGAATGGAAGATCGAGGAACAGTACCGCGCCAAGGGCAAGAACAAGGACGAGGTGCCGGTCGTCGAGTTCCGCCAGGAATGCCGCGCCTTCGCCGAGGGCTGGATCGACGTGCAGCGCGCCGAGTTCAAGCGGCTGGGCGTCGAGGGCGACTGGTCGCACCCCTATGTGACGATGAGCTATGACGCGGAAGCGCAGATCGCCCGCGAGATCATGAAATTCGCCGGCAATGGGCTGCTCTATCGCGGCTCCAAGCCGGTCATGTGGTCGGTGGTGGAGCGCACCGCGCTGGCCGAGGCGGAGGTGGAGTACCACGACCACCAGTCGACCACGATCTTCGTCAAATTCCCGGTCACCGGCTATCGCAAGAGCGCCGCCACAGCCGGCGGCCTGCCCAAGGGGCTGGAGCCGCCGGAGGACGCCGCCGACATCCACCTGTTCCCCTCCTATGAGGGCGCCAGCGTGGTGATCTGGACCACCACGCCCTGGACCATCCCCGGCAACCGCGCCATCGCCTTCTCGCCCAATGTCACCTATGCCGTCTATGAGGTGACCGAGGCGCCGCACGACAATTGGGCCAAGGTCGGCGAGCATTTCATCCTGGCCGACAAGCTGGCGGAAGAGGTGTTCAAGGCCGCCCGCGTCACGGCTTACGAGCGCCACAAGGAAGTGGACCCGACGCATCTGGTCTGCGCCCATCCGCTGAACGGTGTCGAGGGCGCGCAGGGCTATTTCGATTTCCGCGTGCCCGTGGTGCCCGGCGACTTCGTCACCGACGACACCGGCACCGGCTTCGTCCACATCGCCCCTGGCCACGGCGCCGACGACTTCAATCTCTACATGTCCTCGCATCTCGGCGAGGTGCCGCACACGGTCGGCCCCGACGGGCGCTATTACGACCATGTGCCCCTCTTCGCCGGCGCCCGCGTCATGGACGACAAGGGCAAGGACGGCGACGCCAATGATGCGGTGATCAAGGCGCTGTCGGCCGCCGGCAAGCTGCTGGCGCGCGGAAGGCTGAAGCACCAGTACCCGCACAGCTGGCGTTCCAAGGCGCCGATCATCTTCCGCAACACGCCGCAATGGTTCATCGCGATGGACAAGGACATCGCGGCGGCGGACGGTTCCACCACGGGCGGCGACACGCTGCGCGCCCGCGCGCTCGGCGGTATCGCCGGGGTGCAGTGGGTGCCGGCCTCCGGCCAGAACCGCATCACCGGCATGATCGAGAACCGGCCGGACTGGGTGGTCTCGCGCCAGCGCGCCTGGGGCGTGCCGATCGCCGTCTTCGTGCGCGACAAGGGCGACGGCACGGTCGAGATCCTGCGCGACGAGAAGGTGAATGCCCGCATCGCCGAGGCCTTCGCCACCGAGGGGGCGGACGCCTGGTACAAGGAAGGCGCCGCCCAGCGCTTCCTCGGCACCGATTACAGCTCCAATGAATGGAGCAAGGTCGACGACATTCTCGACGTGTGGTTCGATTCAGGCTCCACCCACGCCTTCACGCTGGAAGTGCGCGACGACCTCAAAGCCGACCGCGCCTTCAATGGCGGGCCGGACCGGGTGATGTATCTCGAAGGCTCTGACCAGCACCGCGGCTGGTTCCATTCCTCGCTGCTGGAGAGCTGCGGCACGCGCGGGCGCCCGCCTTATGACGTGGTGCTGACCCATGGCTTCGTGCTCGACGAGCAGGGCCGCAAGATGTCGAAATCGGTCGGCAATGTCGTCGCCCCGCAGGAGGTGATCAAGAACTCCGGCGCCGACATTCTGCGCCTGTGGGTGTGCGCCTCCGACTATTCCGACGATCTGCGCATCGGGCCGGAAATCCTGAAGACCACGGTCGAGACCTATCGCAAGCTGCGCAACACGCTGCGTTGGCTGCTGGGCTCGCTGCACCATTACCGCGAGGCCGAGCGCGTCGCCTTCGCCGACATGCCGGCGCTGGAAAAGATGGTGCTGCACCGCCTCGCCGAGCTCGACGGCGTGGTGCGCGAGGCCTATGCCGCCTTCGACTTCAAGCGGGTGAACGCGGCGCTGACCGCCTTCATGACCAGCGAACTCTCGGCCTTCTATTTCGACGTGCGCAAGGACGCGCTCTATTGCGACCCGCTGTCCTCGGTGACGCGGCGGGCCTGCCTCACCGTGCTCGACGAGGTGTTCAACCGGCTCGTCGTCTGGCTGGCGCCGATCCTGCCCTTCACGGCGGAGGAGACCTGGCTGGCGCGCTTCCCCTCCGAGACCGGCTCGGTGCATCTTCAGACCTTCCCCGACACGCCGGCGAAATGGCGCGATCCGGTGCTGGCCGATGAGTGGCGCAAGATCCGCCTGGTGCGGCGCGTCGTGCTCGGCGCGCTGGAAGTGGAGCGCGCGGCCAAGCGCATCGGCTCCTCGCTGGAGGCGGCGCCGGTGGTGCATGTGAGCGACCCGAACCTTTTCGCGGCGGTGAGCGCGGTCGATCTCGCGGAAGTGTGCATCACCTCCGACGCGCATCTGATGCCGGACGAGGGCCCGGCCGACGCCTTCCGCCTGCCCGACGTGCCGGGCGTGGCGGTGGTGCCGAACCGGGCGGTGGGGCACAAATGCGCCCGCTCCTGGAAGATCTCGCCGCTGGTGGGCACGGAGCCGGACTATCCCGACGTGACCCCGCGCGACGCCCAGGCGCTGCGCGAACTGGCCCATGCCCGCCGGGCGGCGGAGTGAGCGCGCGCGTGTCGCTCCGCCTCGCCGGCCCCCACACGCTCACCGGCGCGCTGTTCGCGCTCGCCGCGCTGGCGATCGACCAAGGCTCCAAGCTCGCCGTGCTGCACGGGGTGGATTTCGGCCCTGACGGCATCGTGAAGGTGGCGCCCTTCCTCGACATCGTCTGGGCGTGGAACACCGGCATCAGCTACGGCCTGTTCTCGCTCGGCGCCGAGGGCTGGTGGGTGCTCGGCGGGGTGAAGCTGGTGGCGGCGGTGCTGTTCTGGTTCTGGCTGGCGCGCACCGACAACCGGCTGGAGGCCGCCGCGCTGGGGCTGCTGATCGGCGGGGCGCTCGGCAATGCCATCGACCGCGCCGCCTATGGCGCCGTGTTCGACTTCGTCTCGCTGCACGCGTTCGGCTTCTACTGGTACGTGTTCAACCTCTCCGACGTGGCCATTGTTGCCGGGGTCGGGCTGCTTTTGTATGCTTCCTTTTTCGGGAGCGCCGCAAAATCGCCGCCCTGAAGTGAGATCGGACCTTCCGCACGCTTGAGCGGTCGCGTGGGCGAGGCGTTCTCGCCCCCCACGGACCGGCAGGAGACGACCGGATGACGACACGAGTTCATGCCGCCCGCGCCGCGCTGTTCGCCGGCGCCCTGACCTGCGCCGCCGCCGGGGCGTTCGGCACCGCGCCGGCTTTCGCCGACGACGAGCCGCCGGAGATGAACCTTACCGGCCGGCTTCTCACCGGCCTCGGCCTGGTGCCGCCGCCCCCGCCCGATATCGAGTATCGCGAGCGCCCGCCGCTGGTGGTGCCGCCGACCGGCGACATTCTGCCCCCGCCGCGCGACGCCTCAGCGATCTCGCAGAATCCCGCCTGGCCGAAGGACCATGACCAGGTCGTCCGCGAGGCGGAAGCGAAGGCGAACTGGGTGGACACGCGGGCGACCTCAAGCCGCGTCGGCGAGGCGCGCTCGCTCACCCCGGCCGAACTCAACAAGGGCTATCGCTCTGGCAAGGCCACCGGCAGCGGCTTCGCCAATAGCCGCACCAACGAGGACAACCGTCTCTCGGTGAACGAGATGGGCTTCCTCGGCTGGGGCAACAAGAAGGACGACACGGTCCGCTTCGAGGGCGAGCCGGAGCGTGCCTCGCTCACCGAGCCGCCGCCCGGCTACCAGACCCCCGCGCCCGGCGCCAAATACGGCGTTGTCGCCGACCGTCCGGAAGACAAGGCGTGGAAGATGCCGAGCTGGTTCGACCGCACCCAGAAGAACGGCAACTGACCGGGCGCGCCCGCCTGCCGGCGCGCCGTCTCCTTCCCGCGCCGGCCGGCGTGTCGCCCTGCCCGCGCCGGGATCGCGTTCGCGGCGTGCCGCGCGCGGCCCGGTTCCTCACTTCGCGGTGAAGCCCGCCGGCGGCGCATCGCGCCGCGCCCGCTTCATCGCTACATTGCCTGCGTCTCCGCCCTGCGCCGCCCGAGACCGGGTGGCGCGCCCGTCTCCTCCGGGCGGCCCGCCGAAACGGATGAAGCTGTGACTGGAAGACTCATGCCCGCTCTGATGCTGCTCGCCGGCGCCGCCGCCGGCCTCGCCACCGCTCCCGCGCGCGCGGACGCCGCCGAGGTGGCAGAGTTCACCCTCGGCAACGGCATGCAGGTGGTGGTGGTGCCCGACCATCGCGCCCCGGTCGTCACCCATATGGTGTGGTACCGGGTTGGCTCGGCCGACGAGCAGCCGGGCAAGTCCGGCATCGCCCATTTCCTCGAACATCTGATGTTCAAGGGCACGGACAAGCACCCGGCCGGCGAGTTCTCGCAGGTGGTGGCCAAGCTCGGCGGGCAGGAGAATGCCTTCACCTCGCAGGACTACACCGCTTATTTCCAGCGCGTCGCCAAGCAAAACCTCGCCACTGTGATGGGCTTCGAGGCCGACCGCATGACCGGGCTGGTGCTGACCGACGAGGTGGTGCTGCCCGAGCGCGACGTGGTGCTGGAAGAGCGCCGCATGCGCACCGATAACGACCCCGCCTCGCAGCTTTCCGAGGCCGCGCAGGCGGCGATGTTCGTCAACCACCCCTATGGCCACCCGATCATCGGCTGGGAAGACGAGATCAAGCAGCTCAACCGGCAGGACGCGCTGGATTTCTACCGCCGCTTCTACACCCCCAACAACGCGATCCTGGTGGTGGCCGGCGATGTCGAGCCGGAGGAGGTGAAGAAGCTGGCCGAGGAGACCTATGGCAAGGTTGCCCCGCGCGCCGAGACGGCCGAACGCCTGCGCCCGCAGGAGCCGCCGCCGCGCGCCGAGCGCCGCCTCGTGCTGGCGGATGGCCGTGTCGGCCAGCCGAGCCTCTCGCGCAGCTATCTCGTGCCTTCCTATCGCGGCGACCGCGATGAGAGCGTCACGCTCGACGTGCTCGCCCAGGTGCTGGGCGGCGGTTCCACCGGGCGGCTCTACCGCTCGCTTGTGGTCGACAAGGGCGTCGCTGCCAGTGCCGGCGCCTGGTACCAGTCGACCGCGCTCGACGACACGCGCTTCGGCCTCTCGGTGACGCCGCGCCCCGAAGTGACGATGGAGGCGGTGGAAACCGCGCTCGACGAGACCATCGCGGCGCTGGCCAAGGACGGGCCGGATGCGGCCGAGCTGGAGCGGGCCAAGACCCGGCTGGTGGCCGAGGCGATCTATGCCCAGGACAATCAGGCGACGCTGGCGCGCATCTATGGCGCCGCGCTCGCCACCGGCTCCACCGCGCAGGATGTGAAGATCTGGCCGGAACTGGTGAAGTCCGTCACCGCCGAGCAGGTGCGCGACGCTGCCCGGCGCTGGCTCGTGCCCGCCCGTGCCGTCACCAGCCAGCTGCTGCAGGCCAAGCCCGCCCCCGCCGCCGCTTTGCCCGAACCGGGCGCCGAACGGGCGAGCCCCGGGGAGGACCGTTCGTGACCGGCCGCGCCGCAGGCCGGCGCTCCCGCCTTCTCCGTTCCTTTTTCTCGCTCGCCGCGGCCACGCTCATGACCATCGCCCTCGTCCCCGCCTCCCCCGCCCAGTCCGAAACGACACGCATCCAGCGGGTGATCAGCCCGGGCGGCATCGAGGCGTGGCTGGTGCACGACACCACCCTGCCGCTGGTGGCGATGGAGATCGCCTTTCTCGGCGGCGCGGCGCAGGACCCGGCGGAAAAGCCCGGCGTCGCCAGCCTCACCTCCTCGCTGCTCGACGAAGGCGCGGGCGATCTCGATTCCCGCGCCTTCCAGGACCGGCTGGCGGAAAAGGCGATCGAGCTGCGCTTCGACGCCTCGCGCGACAGCCTCGGCGGCTCGCTGCGCACCCTGTCGGAGAATGTCGACGACGCCTTCGCGCTGATGGCGCTGGCGGTGAAGTCCCCGCGCTTCGACGACGAAGCGGTGGAGCGCATCCGCCAGGGCCAGCTGGCGCAGCTGCGCCGGCGGCTGAACGATCCCTCCTCGCTGGCGAGTCTGGGCTGGTCGGCGGCGGCGTTCCCGAACCATCCCTACGGCCGCCCGGTTGCCGGCACGCTGGCGAGCGTGCCCACCATCAGCCGCGACGACCTCAAGAGCTTCGTCGCCCGCAACCTCGCCCGCGACAATCTCAAGATCGCGGTGGTCGGCGACATCACGGCGGAGAAGCTCGGCCCGGCGCTCGACGCCATGTTCGGCGCCCTGCCGGCCAAGGCCCAGCTGACCCCGGTGCCGGATGTGGAGCCGCAGGGCCTCGGCACCGATGTGGTGAAGACGCTCGCCGTGCCGCAGACCTCCATCGTCTTCGGCGGCATCGGCCTCAAGCGCGACGACCCGGATTTCATCCCCGCCTTCGTGCTCAACCACATTTTCGGCGGCTCGGCCTTTTCCTCCCGCCTGTTCAAGGAAGTGCGGGAAAAGCGCGGCCTCGCCTATTCCGTCTACAGCCATCTCGCCCCGCTCGACCATGCGGCGCTGATCCTCGGTGGCACCGCCACCAAGAACGACCGGGCGGCGGAGAGCGCGGCGCTGATCCGGGCGGAATATGAGCGCCTGCTCACCGTCGGGCCGAGCGAGGAGGAATTGGCGGACGCCAAGAGCTACCTCATCGGCTCCTTCGCGCTGCGCTTCGACAGCTCCGCCAAGGTCGCCTCGCAGCTGCTGCAGATCCAGATCGACAATCTCGGCATCGACTATATCGACATCCGCAACGAGCTGGTGGCGAAGGTGACGCTGGACGATGTGAAGCGCGTGGCCGCGCGGCTGAACGCCCATCCCGCGCTGCTTTTCAGCCTGGTGGGCGAGCCGACGGGCCTCACCGCCACGCCCGCCGCCGGCAATGGCGGCTGAACCCGCCGCGCCCCACGGGCGACAGGCGGACGCGAAGGCTTGACGCCACCGCCACAGGACAGGTTTCCTGTGCGCGGTGGCCTGCTATAAGAGCGTCCAGTAAAGCGGATCCAGGATCACCGGCCGGCCGGCGCTTCGGGGGAAGGTGCCACGGCTCATCCAGCCCGGGACGGCGGGGAGTATGCGTATGGGTATCGGGGACGTGCGAAACCGGCCGTTCGGCCAGACGGGACGCAGCGGGATGCTGAGGGGGCGCGCGCCGGCATGGCTCGCCGTTCCCGCGCTCGCCTTGCTGCTGGCCGGCTGTGCCGGCGCCGGCATTGGCGGCGGCAACGGCAATGAAGGCCCGATGGGCGCCGGCGACGCTGGCGACCAGGGCTTCCTCGGTTCCAGCATGCAGACCACCACCGTCGCGCCCACCGCCGCCGGTGGCGGCACCAGCGGCGCGGGCACGGCCGCGGTGACCCCCGGCGCGCCCGATCCGTCCGAATTCACCTGCCCGCCGATCCAGGTGCGGACCGGCGCGGCGGCCTGGCAGGTGACGGAGCCTTCCGATGGCGGCGTGCGCTACCAGGCGACGCTCGGCCAGTTCTCCCGCGAATGCCGCTTCTCCGCCCCCGACATGAACATGCGCATCGGCATTCAGGGCCGCGTCCTGCTCGGCCCCAAGGGCGGGCCGGGCAAGCTCACCGTGCCGCTCCGCCTCGCCGTGGTGGAAGAAGGCCCGGCGCCGAAATCGGTGTGGACCAAGTTCTATTCGGTGCCGGTGGAAGTCGGCCCGGGCGTGATGCAGGTCGATTTCGGCCTCGTCGCCGACGACGTGAACTTCCCCCGTCCGTCGCCCGGCGCGTCCGAGAGCTATGTCGTCTATGTCGGCTTCGACCCGCAGGGCAAGGAAGAGAAGCCGACCCGCGCCCGTCCTGCAGCGCCGCGCACCCAGCCGCAGGCGCAGCAGGCGCCGCGCCAGACCCCGGCCGCGGCCCGCCCGGCCCCGGTGGCGACGCCCGCCCCCACCGCGACGCCGCGCCAGACCTCCCCGGCCGTGGTGCCGGCGGCCAGCGCCGCACCGCGCACCGCCCCGGCCGCGCCGAGCACCACGGTGCAGAGCGCGCCTGCCACCCCGGCTCCGGCCGCCACCGCACCCGCAGCAACCGCGCCAGCGGCCGCGGCGCCCACCCGCACGATCACGCCGGCCCCGGCGGCCAGCGCCCCCGCGCCCGCCCCGGACAACAGCCAGACCCAGTGGATCGGCGCCCCCGCGCCCTCCACCGGCGGCTTCGCGCAATAGAGAAGGCGTCGGCCGACGGCAAAAAGCCCCGGGAGACCGGGGCTTTTTCGTAAGACATGTCGGTTGAGCCGAGGGCGGGGCGGCGTCCCCTTGCCCTATTCGGCGTGGCCGCGTCGGATGCGGCGGACCACCGACCAGATCACCAGCACCACGATGGGCACGGCGATGGCGGTGGCGGTGCCGACATCGTAGTGCAGTCCGGCTTCCTCGGCGCGGGCGTGCAGGCCTTCCAGCGCGTAATGCAGCAGGCTGATGACGTAATAGGAGATGGCGGCGACGGAGAGCCCTTCGACCGTCTGCTGCAGGCGCAGCTGCATGCGCGCGCGCTTGTTCATGCTCTGCAGCAGGTTGCGGTTCTGCTGTTCCAGCTCGACGTCGACGCGGGTGCGCAGCAGGTTGGCGGCGCTGGTGAGCTTGACCGACAGATTGGCCTGGCGCTGCTCGATGGCCTGGCAGGTGCGCATGGCCGGCTGCAGCCGGCGCAGCAGGAATTGCTGCCAGGTGGGATAGCCGGAAATCGGCCGCTCGCCGATGGTGCGCAAGCGCGAATTGACGATTTCCTCATAGGCGCGGGTGGCGCCGAAGCGGAACAGCGAGGCGGCGGCGTCCGCTTCCAATTGGGCGGCGAGGCCGGTCAGCGCGTCGAGCAGCTTGTGATTGGCGGCGAGGCCCTCGCTCTGGCGCATCTGCTCGGTGAGGCTGGAAAGCTCCTGCTCGCTATGCGCCACGGTGGGGGCGAGGCGTTGCGCCTCCGGCAGGCCGAGCAGCGCCAGCGTGCGGTAGGTCTCGATTTCCAGCACACGCTGCACCAGCGCGCCGGCGGCGTCGTCGGTCATGCCGCGATCGCGCACCAGAATGCGCACGAAGCCGGACGGGTCGGGCTGAAAGTCGGTGGCGATTTCGGCGAAGCCGTCCTCGACATCGGAGCGGGCGAGGCTGGTGCGGTCGAACAGCCGGTCGAGCGGCAGCGCGTCCGCCGTGTCGGTGACGAGGTGCAGGTCCACAGCCACCAGCAGCGGCCCCGGCTGCGGCAGCTGGGTGAGCACATCGGTGAGGCTGGCGGCGGAAGGCTGGAAGGGCAGACCGCCCTCGACCACATCCTCGGCCGGCAGCTCCCAGGTATAGGTGGTGAATTCGGCGTGGCGCTCCCAGCGCACGACGAAGCGGCCGAAGGCGACGCGGTGCTGCTTGGCCTCGCGGTCCGGCGCCGGCTGGCCGCGCGCCATGCACAGGCTGGCGAAGGCGGCGCGGTCCGCCACCGCCTGGGCGCGGTCGACGAGAAAGGCGACATGCAGGATGCGCGCGGGCGTCGACACCGCCACGAAGGGACGGGCGTGCAGTTCCGCCATCACGGGCGCGCGCAGCGGATGGTCGTAAAAGGTCTTGCCGGCCGCCCGGGCCGTCGCGTTCGTCGTCACCGAAGCTCGCTCCTTCACCTCCCCAGCGTCGTACCGTCGCGCCGGGGAACTCCGCGCGTTCCAGTGGGTTGCATGCTCGCGGCGCGCTGGCAAGGGGGCGATGGCGGACGCGCCGCGGCGCCGCGCCGCGTCGCGTCGCGCCCCTTGCCTTAACGGGAGGTACTGTTGCGCTTGCGCATCAGGCTTCCGGCAAAGCAGGGCGGTTCTAGAATCCATTTGCAAGGGTCAGGGCCCCAGAGCATGAAGACAGACGGTGTTTTCGGGATGTGTGACATGAAGTTCTCGCGGGTCTGGGCCGGCTGGCTCGCCATCGTCGCCGTGCTTGCCATCGCCCTGGCCGTTCCGGCCCCGGCGCAGGCGCAGTCCAAGCCCAATCCGAACCAGCCCCGGGTCTATCTGCTGCGCGGGCTCGCCAACATCTTCTCGCTCGGCATGGACGACCTCGCCGCCAAGATGCGCGCGAACGGCATCGATGCCAGCGTGCATTCCTATGTCGATCTCGACACGCTGACCCGCTTCGCCATCGAGCAGGCCACGGTGGGCAAGCGCCGGCCGACGCCGGTCATCATCATCGGCCATTCGCTTGGCGCCGATGCCGCCGTCACCATGGGCAACCGGGTGAGCGACGCTGGCGTGCCGGTGCCGCTGGTGGTGACGTTCGATCCGGTGACGCCGATGACCGCCTCGCCCAAGATCGGCAAGGTGGTGAATTATTACCAGGCCGGCGGCTCGGGCAAGCCGGTGGCCGGGCGCCAGGTGGAGAATATCGACCTGACCGGCGCCGGCGCGCTGAGCCACTTCAACATCGAGAAGGCGCCGGAGCTGCACAACAAGGTCATGGGCATGATCCAGCGCCCGGCCCGCCCGCGCGCCGTGGCCGCCACGCCGAAGCCGAAGCCGGTGGACGCCCCGGCCGATGCCGCCGCCGCTCCGGCGACGCCGGCCGCTACGCCGGCCGCCGGCCCCGCCGCCACCCCGGCGGCGACCCCTGCCGTGGCGCCGGGCACGACGCCGGCCGCCGCTCCCGCCACCCAGAGCGGCGCCGCCGCCCCGCTCGCGGGCGCCGAGACCGCCTCCGCGCCCAGCGCCGTGCCGACCGCGCCGGCCGGGACCGGCACATCGAACTGACGGCCTTCGAAGGGCTGACGACGGCGCGGGCCCCCGAGGGTGCCGCGCCGTTTTCGTTCATGCGGCGCTCTCAGGCCGGCAGAACCGAGAACACGATGAAGGTGTGCAGCTCGCCCTCCTCGTCGCGCAGCGAGACATATTCGCCCGGCACGAAGGCATGGTCGCCGAAGCGATAGCCGGTCTCGTCGTCGTCGCTGGCATCCGCCTCATAGTCGAACACCCAGCTCGATCCGCCCGCGCCGCCGGCGCGGTGCACCAGCCGCCCATGCTCCGGCGCCTCGTTGGCCCAGAAGCGGGTGACGGTGCAGGCGGCACGCTGGCCCTTCCACGCCTCCGCGTCGATGCGGCCCGCCCCGTCCAGCGGGGCGACGAATTCATAGCCATGGCGGGCGCTGCCCTCGGGAAACTCCTTCGAGCGGGCGAGATGCAGGCGGATGCGGCTGAGCGCTCCAGTGTCGGCGTCCTCCGTGCGGGCGGTGAGCTCGTTCATGCGCGTCTCCCTGTGTGCGGCGGCCGGCATGGGGCGCGGCCTTTGGGCACTGGCCTACCCGGTGGAGGTGCGCACCGCCTTGATCGCGCGCAAGGGGGCGTGCGCGGCTACCGAAGCCGCCGGTCGGACACGACATATTCATCCTTGGTCTAGTTTTTTTACCATAGGAAGCCGGCGCGCTTTTCCCTAGAATGGCTCGAAAGCGGAAGAGTCCTGCGCCGCGCCGTCGGCCGCCGGGGCCTCACAGACGTTCCCAGGGAGGAGTGCCATGTCCGGTCTCGTCATGCCGGCGCCGAAGGCGGATGTGCTGGCCCGCCGCGCCCGCATCGTCGCCGATCTGCGCGCCATCGTCCCCGGCGAGGGGGTGATCGATGCCGAGGCGGAGATGCGCCCCTTCGAGAGCGACGGGGTGACGGCCTATCGCCAGCTCCCGCTCGTGGTGGTGCTGCCCTCCACCACCGAACAGGTGTCGCAGGTGCTGGCCTATGCCCATGCCAACGGCATCCCCGTGGTGCCGCGCGGGGCGGGCACCTCGCTGTCCGGCGGGGCGCTGCCGCTGGAAGACGGCATCCTGCTCGGCATGGGCAAGTTCAACCGCATCCTCGACATCGACTTCGACAACCGCACCGTGGTCGCCCAGCCGGGCGTGACCAATCTCGGCATCACCACGGCGGTGGCGCATGAGGGCTTCTATTACGCGCCCGACCCCTCCTCGCAGATCGCGTGCACCATTGGCGGCAATGTCGGCGAGAATTCCGGCGGGGTGCACTGCCTGAAATACGGGCTGACGACGAACAATGTGCTCGGCGTCGAGATGGTGCTGATCACGGGCGAGGTCATCCGCCTCGGCGGCAAGCATCTCGATTCCGGCGGGCTGGACCTGCTCGGCCTCATCGTCGGCTCGGAAGGCCTGCTCGGCGTGGTGACGGAAGTCACGGTGCGCATCCTCAAAAAGCCGGAGACGGCACGCGCCGTGCTGGTCGGCTTCCCCTCGTCGGAAGCGGCGGGCGCCTGCGTCGCCGCCATCATCGCCGCCGGCATCATCCCCGGCGGCATGGAGATGATGGACAAGATGATGGTCCACGCCGCCGAGGCCTTTCTCGGCGCCGGCTACCCGCTCGATGTCGAGGCGCTGCTGATCGTCGAGCTCGACGGGCCGGAGGCGGAGGTGAACCACCTCATCGAGCGCGTGGCCGAGATTGCCGGCACGCTCGGCTGCCTCACCCTGCGCGCCTCCACCAGCGAGGAGGAGCGCGTCGCCTTCTGGGCCGGGCGCAAGGCGGCCTTCCCCGCCGTGGGACGGATTTCGCCGGATTATCTCTGCATGGACGGCACCATTCCGCGCAAGGCGCTGCCGCTGGTGCTGAAGCGCATGGAGGAGATGTCGGAGAAATACGGGCTGCGCTGCGGCAATGTCTTCCATGCCGGCGACGGCAATCTGCACCCGCTGATCTGCTACGACGCCAACCAGCCCGGCCAGCTTGAGAAGGCGGAGGCCTTCGGCGCCGACATTCTGCTGCTCTGCGTCGAGGTGGGCGGCGTGCTCACCGGCGAGCACGGTGTGGGGGTGGAAAAGCGCGACCTCATGCCGTCCATGTTCGACGAGACCGACCTCGCCCATCAGCAGCGGCTGAAATGCGCCTTCGATCCCGACGCGCTGCTCAACCCCGGCAAGGTGTTCCCGGTGCTGCACCGCTGCGCCGAGCTGGGCCGCATGCATGTCTCGGGCGGCAAGCTGCCCTTCCCCGACCTGCCGCGCTTCTGATGGCAACCCTCCTCGTCCGCAACGCCACGGTGCTCGTCACCATGGACGGCGCCCGCCGCGAGATATCGGGCGGCGGGCTGTTCGCGCGCGACGGGATGATCGTCGAGGTGGGGCCGAGCGCGAGCCTGCCGGCCAGCGCCGATGAGGTACTCGACCTCTCCGGCCATGTGGTGCTGCCCGGTCTGGTGAATTGCCACCACCATCTCGACCAGACGCTGACCCGCGCTCTGCCGGCGGCGCAGAACGTCAATCTGTTCCGCTGGCTTGGCGCGCATTACCGGCTGTGGGCGGCGCGCACGCCGGAGGCCTCGCGCACGGCGACGCTGGTGGGGCTGGCGGAACTGGCGCTGTCGGGCTGCACCACCTGCTTCGACCACGCCTATGTCTTCCGCAATGGCTGCGCGGTGGACGACCAGATCGCCGCCGCGCGGGAGATCGGGCTGCGCTTCATGGTCTCGCGCGGCTCCATGTCGCTCGGCCAGTCCAAGGGCGGCCTGCCGCCGGATGACTGCGTGGAGGACGAGGACGCGATCCTCGCCGATTGCGAGCGGGTGATCGCCCGCTATCACGACGCCGCGCCCGGCGCGCTGCTGCAGATCGCCCTCGCCCCCTGCTCGCCCTTTTCGGTGACGCCGGAGCTGATGCGGGCGAGCGCGGCGCTGGCGCGGGACAAGGGCGTGCGGCTGCACACCCATCTGGCCGAGACCGTCGATGAGGAGCGCTACACGCTGGCGCGCTTCGGCAAGCGGCCCGTCGCCTATATGGAGGAGCTGGGCTGGCTCGGCCGCGATGTGTGGTTCGCCCATGCGGTGCATGTGAACGCGCATGAGATCGGCTGCTTTGCCGGTGCCGGGGTCGGCGTGTGCCATTGCCCGTCCTCGAATATGCGCCTCGCCTCCGGCATCGCCCCGGTGCGGGCCTATCGCGCGGCCGGGGTCAAAGTCGGGCTCGGCGTCGACGGCTCGGCCTCCAATGACGGCAACAATCTGCTCACCGAGGCACGGCAGGCCATGCTGCTGGCGCGGCTGCAGATGTCCTTGCGCCCGCCCGAGGGGCCGGACACCACGCTCTCCACGTCGGACCCCTCGCGCGACCATGAGTGGATGAGCGCGCGCGAGGCGCTGGAGCTCGCCACGCTCGGCGGCGCCTCGGTTCTGGGGCGCAGCGATATCGGCGCGCTGGCGCCGGGCTATTGCGCGGATTTCTTCGCCCTGCGGCTCGACGATGTCGCCTTCGCCGGCGGCCTCGCCGATCCCGTCGCCGCCGCCCTGTTCTGCACGCCGGGGCGCGCCGCCTTCACCTATGTGCAGGGACGGCCGGTGGTGGCGCAGGGCGAGGTGGTGACGATCGACCTGCCCTCCGTGGTGGCCGAACACAACACGCATGCCGCGCGGCTCGCCGCGCTTTCGGGAGTGGCTTGAAATGAGCGAGAGGCTGTGTCCGCGCGACGAGGCGGAGGTGGTGGAGGCGGTGCGCTGGGCGGTGTCGAACGGACGCACGCTCGACGTCGCCGGCTCCGGTTCCAAGGCCGGGCTCGGCCGCCACATCCAGACCGACGCCACGCTGGAGCTGGGCGGCCTTTTCGGCGTCACCCTCTATGAGCCGGAAGAGCTGGTGCTGAGCGCCAAGGCGGGCACGACGGTGGCGGAGATCGAGGCGCTGGTCGCCGCGTCCAAGCAGATGCTGGCCTTCGAGCCGATGGATTTCGGCCCGCTGCTCGGCGTGGCGCCGGGCGGCGGCACGCTGGGCGGGCTGATGGCCTGCAACCTCGCCGGCCCGCGCCGGCCGAGCGCCGGGGCGGCGCGCGACCACGCGCTCGGCATTCGCGCCGTCTCCGGCCGGGCGGAAGCGTTCAAGGCCGGCGGGCGGGTGGTGAAGAACGTCACCGGCTATGATCTGCCGCGCGGGCTGGCGGGGTCCTACGGCACGCTTGCCGCCTTCACCGAACTCACCATCAAGGTGCTGCCGCGCCCGGAGACGGTGGAGACGCTGCTGCTGCTGGGCCTCGACCCGGCCGCCGCCGCAGGCGCGATGAGCGCGGCGGTCGGCTCCTATTACGACGTGTCCGGCGCCGCTTATGTGCCGGAAGCGGTGGCGGCTGCGATTCCGGCCGTTGCCGGCGCGGGCGCGTCGGTGACGGCGCTGCGGCTGGAAGGGGTGGCGCCCTCGATCCGCCACCGCCGGGGCAAGCTGGAAGAGATTCTGCGCGGGCGCGGCACGCTGTCCTTCCTCGACGCGGAGGCCTCGCTCGCCTTCTGGCAGGCGGTGCGCGACGTGACGCCGTTTGCGGCTTTTGTCACCTCTCCCCCACGGGGAGAGGTCGGCGCGGCTGCCGCGCCGGGTGAGGGGACTGGGCGCGCGCCTTCCCCCTCACCCCGCCCTCTCCCCGTGGGGGAGAGGGAGACGCATGCCCTCTGGCGCGTCTCGGTGGCACCGATGGCGGGGCCGTCGATCGGCGCGGCGCTGGCGGGGCTCGGCGCGCGCTGCCTTTACGACTGGGCCGGTGGCCTCGTCTGGGTAGAGATGCCCGGCGCGGAACCGCAGACGGCGGCGGTGCGCGCGGCGGTGGCGGCGGCCGGCGGCGGCCATGCGACGCTGATCCGCGCCAGCGCGGCGGCGCGGGCGGGCGAAGAGGTGTTCCAGCCGCTCGACCCGATCACCGGCGCGCTGATCGCCCGGATGAAGAACGGCTTCGACCCCGGGCGCGTGCTGAGCCCCGGGCGTATGTATGCGGGAGTGTGAGTGATGCAGACGAACTTCTCCGTCGCCCAGCTGGCCGATCCGCAGACCGCACGGTCGGAACAGGTGCTGCGCGCGTGCGTCCATTGCGGCTTCTGCACCGCCACCTGCCCGACCTATGTGCTGCTGGGGGATGAGCTGGATTCCCCGCGCGGGCGCATCTACCTGATCAAGGACATGCTGGAGAATGACCGGCCGGCGACGCAGGAGGTCGCCAAGCATATCGACCGCTGCCTGTCCTGCCTGTCCTGCATGACCACCTGCCCCTCGGGCGTGCATTACATGCACCTGATCGACCATGCGCGCGACCATGTGGAGGCGACCTATGACCGCCCGCTGATGGACCGGCTGACGCGGGCGCTGCTGGCGCGGGTGCTGCCGAGCCGCACCCTGTTCCGCCTCGCCATTGGCGGGGCGATGGTGGCGAAGCCCTTCGCCGGCCTGTTCGCCTCCATCCCCGGCCTCGCGCCGGTGGCCGCCATGCTGCGCCTTGCCCCGGCGCGGCCGGCCACGCGCTCGGCGGATGAGGGCGTGCGCCGCTTTCCCGCGCAAGGCCCCCGCCGCGCCCGCGTCGCCCTGCTCGATGGCTGCGCCCAGCCGGTGCTGCGGCCGGAGATCGACGCGGCGGCGATCCGCCTGCTCACCCGCCTGGGCGTGGAGATCGTCCGCCCCGTCGGCGGTGGCTGCTGCGGCTCGCTCACCCACCATATGGGCAAGGAGGAACTGGCGCTCGCCAATGCTCGCGCCAATGTCGATGCCTGGTGGCGCGAGATCGAGGGCGAGGGGCTGGACGCGATTCTCGTGACCACCTCGGGCTGCGGCACGACGATCAAGGATTACGGCCACATGCTGCGCACCGACCCGGCCTATGCCGAGCGGGCGGCGAAGGTGTCGGCGCTGGCCAAGGATGTGAGCGAGTTCCTCGCCGCGCAGGCGCTTCCTGCGCCGGTCATCGCGCCGGGCATCCGCGTCGCCTATCACTCCGCTTGTTCGCTGCAGCATGGCCAGCGCGTGCGCACCGCGCCGAAGACGCTGCTGGCCAGCGCCGGTTTCACCGTGCTGGAACCGGCCGAGGGGCATTTGTGCTGCGGTTCGGCCGGCACCTACAACATCCTCCAGCCGGAGATCGCCGGGCGGCTGCGCGCGCGCAAGGTCGCCAATATCGAACGCACCGATCCGCAGGTGATCGCCGCCGGCAATATCGGCTGCATGACGCAGATCGGCGGCGGCACACGCGTGCCGGTCGTCCACACAGTGGAACTGCTGGACTGGGCCACGGGCGGGCCGATGCCGGCTGAGCTGGCGGGGCTGCGCGCGGCGGCGTGACGGGCTGACGGCGTGGCGGCGGGCGGCTAGGGTAGAGCGTCCCCGCTGCGTCGTCAGGTCTTCCATGTCCTCTTTCCTTCCGCGTCCCCGTCTTCTCGTGCTCTCCCTCGGCGGCACCATCACCATGACCACCGCGCCCGATGGCGGCATCGCCCCGACACTGGGCGCGGCCGAGCTGGTGGCCGCGGTGCCCGGTCTCGCCGAGGTGGCGGACATCGAGGCACGCTCGCCGATGAAGGTCGGCAGCGCCTCGCTGACGCTGGAGAACATCGCCGCCGTGGCGGGCGAGATCCGCGCCGGCTTCGCCGCCGGCATCGATGGCGCGGTGGTCATCCAGGGCACCGACACCATCGAGGAAACCGCCTTCGCGCTCGACCTGCTGGTGCCGGGCGAGCGGCCGGTGGTGGTGGTTGGCGCCATGCGCGGCCCGCAGCAGCCGGGCGCCGACGGGCCGGCTAATCTTCTCGCCGCCGCTCTCGTCGCCGCCAGCGACGCGGCGCGCGGTCTCGGCACGCTGGTGGTGCTGAACGACGAGATCCACGCCGCCCGCTTCGTGCGCAAGGCGCATACGGCGCTCACCTCCGCCTTCGTGTCCGACATGGCCGGTCCGCTCGGGCTGGTGGCGGAGGGGAGGGTGCGGCTCTTCACCCGCGTGACGCGCCCGGCGCTGGCCTTCGACCCCGGCGCGGCGCCTCTGCCGCCGGTGGCGCTCCTGAAGATCGCCATGGGCGACGATGGCAGGCTGCTGCGCGCCGTGCCCGATCTCGGCTATGCCGGCCTCGTCATCGAAGGGGCGGGGGCGGGCCATGTGCCGGGCGCGCTGGCGCCGCTGGTCGGCGAGGTGGCGGCGCGCCTGCCGGTGGTGCTGGCCAGCCGGACGCTGGCCGGGCCGGTCTTCGCCCGCACCTATGGCTATCCCGGCTCGGAGATCGACCTGCTGGCGCGCGGCGTGCTCTCCGCCGGGCTGCTCACCGGGGTGAAGGCGCGGCTGATGCTCACGCTGGCTTTGGCCGCCGGCGCCGACCGCGCGGCGCTGGCGCAGGCGCTGGCCGCCTATGAGTAAGCCCGCCGGCCCGCGCCGCTGAGCCGGCGTCCACAAGCGCGGGCAAGACTGGCGCAAGCCACATGTCCTTCTGTGCCGCGAGGTAAAAGGACATGTGGAGGTATCACGTGGGTACGATGCGTCTCGGCATCGCGATGAAGCTCGGCATTGCGTCCGTGCTGCTCGTTCTTCTCTCCTGCGGCGTGCTGGTGAGCCGGCATTTCGCCATGGCGAGCATCGAGGAGGCGAATGACGCCGCCGAACGGCAGGCGGAAATCCTGGGCATAAGCGAAGAGATCGGTAAGCTGCTGACCCGCATTCAGCTCAACGCCACCGAGATGCGGCTGTCCTTCGCCAACCCCAATAATGAAGCGCTGCTCAGCTCGGTGAAGAAGGACATCGGGGCGGCGCAGGGCGGGCTCGGCCGGCTGCTGGAGCTGGAAACCCACGAAGATGATCGCCGAGAGTTCCTCACGCTGAAGCGTCTCATCGGCGAGATCGGCAAAGTGACGGTCAAGGTGCATGCCTCCGAGGTGGTGCAGCAGCAGTTGGTCGAGGCCCGTCCGGCACTGGCGATGCGGGCGCGCACGCATTTCTCCACCCTCGCCGGCCAGATGCTCGAACTCGGCAATACCGACATGGCAAGCAACCTGCAGCCGTTGGAACAGCTGATCGACAGCATCAACCTCGCCGCCTCCACCTATATGCTGGAAGGCGACGCCAAGCAGCTGAAGCGCCTCACCTCGACGCAGAACCGCGTCGTCACCATTCTCACCGATCTGCGCACGCAGATGGCCGACAATGCGCAGGTGGCGCAGACGGTGGAGATCGCGTTGAAGGATTTCGACGCCTACAAGCGGTTGATCGACGACACTATCGCCGAACTCGCCAGCCGCAGCGCGCTGGTGAACGAGAGCAGCACGCCGCTGATGCGTGAGGCGGCCAGCGTGCTGGCCGGGGTCACCAAGGAAACCTCCCTCCAGGCCGACGAGGCGCGGGCGCTGGCCGACCAGGCGCTCACCGACGGCATGACCCGCATTCTCGTCTTCTCTGCCATCGCCATTCTGGCGGCGGTGCTGGCCGGCGCCTATTCCTTCCTCGGCATCGCCCGGCCGGTGCGCGAGGTCAGCGCGGCCATGGAGCGGGTGTCCGCCGGCGATCTGGAAGCGGTCATCCCCCATGCCGGGCGCACCGACGAGATCGGCGAGCAGGCGCGCGCGCTCACCGTGTTCCGCGACGGGCTGCGCGAGGCGGAGGCGGCGCGGGAGGAGGCGCGCCTCCTCGCCAAGCGCGCCGCCGAAAACCGCCATGCCGAGATGCGCCAGCTCGCCGATCAGTTCGAGGCGGCGGTGGGCGCGGTGGTCGACACGGTCGCGACCGCCGCCAGCGACCTGCAGGCGGCGTCCGAAGCGCTCAACGCCACGGCGGAGGAGGCGACCAACCAGGCCGGGGCGGTGGCTGCCGCCGCGCAGCTCGCCACCTCCAATGTGCAGACCGTGGCGTCGGCGATGGAGGAGCTTTCCGCCGCCGCGCAGGAGATCGGCGACCGGCTGCAGCATTCCACCGTGATGACCGAGCGGGCGGTGGGCGAAGTCGCCGCCACCAGCGGCCAGGTGAGCGAGCTGAAGGCCTCGGCCGAGCAGATCGGCACCATTACCGGCCTGATCGACTCCATTGCAGGCCAGACCAACCTCTTGGCACTGAACGCCACCATCGAATCCGCCCGCGCCGGCGAGGCCGGGCGCGGCTTCGCCGTGGTGGCGCAGGAGGTGAAGGCGCTGGCCAGCCAGACCGCGCAGGCCACTGCCGGCATTTCCGAGCGCATTTCCGGCATTCAGGAATCGACGGGAGGCGTGCAGGGGGCCATTGCCGGCTTCAGCGCCACCATTACCGAGCTGCGCAACGCTGCGGCGGCGATTTCCGCCGCCATGACCGAGCAGCACGCCACCACCTCGGAAGTCGCCCGTTCGATCCAGCAGGCGGCGAGCGGGACGCAGGAGGTGACCACCAACATCTCCGCCGTCCAGCGAACGGCGCAGGCATCCGCCGCCGCCGCGCACCGGGTGCTGACCTCGGCGCGCGACCTGTCGCTGCAGGCGGTGACGCTGCGCCGCGAGGTGCACAGTTTCGTCGACATGGTGCGCGCGGGCTGAGCGGCCACGCGACCACCGGCTCAGGAACTGCCGATGAGGATGCCGGCGGCCAGCACCAGCAGGCCGCCGAGCACCACCTGCACCAGCGCCGAGCCGAAGGGCGTTTCCATATAGTGGGTGCGCACATAGGCGATGGCGGCGAGTTCGACCGCGACAACGACACCGGCGACCGCCGTGGCGGTCCAGAAATCGGGGATGAGATAGGGCAGGGTGTGGCCGAGCCCGCCCAGCATGGTCATCACCCCGCAGGCGATGCCGCGCGGCCACGGGCTGCCGCGCCCGGTGATGGCGCCGTCATCCGAGAGGCCCTCGGTGAGGCCCATGGAGATGCCGGCGCCGATGGAGGCGGCGAGCCCGACGAGGAAGGCGGCCCAGGAATCCTGGGTGGCGAAGGCGGCGGCGAAGATCGGCGCCAGGGTGGAGATCGAGCCGTCGATCAGCCCGGCGAGGCCTGGCTGGACGATCTGCAGCACGAAGACCCGGTGGGCGGCCTCGTCCTCATGCACGCGGGCGCCGCTGGTCTCGATCTGCCCGCCGAGTTCCTGCGCCAGCGTCTCATGCGCGCTTTCCGCCTCGGCGAGGTCGGCGAGAAGCTGGCGCGTGGCGGCGTCGCGGGCGCGGGCGGCGGCCTTGATGTAGAATTGCTGCGCCTCGTATTCCATCACTTCGGCCTGCCGGCGCACCGCGTCGATGCGCAGCGTGTCCATCAGCCAGAGCGGGTTGCGCTTGAGGAAGCCCTTCACATCCTGCCGGGTGATGTAGGGCAGCGCCTCGCCGAAGCGCGCGACATAGAGCTGGTGCAGCGCGTGGCGGTGGCCGTGCTCCTCCTGCGCCATGCGCTCGAACATCGCCGCCGTGGCGGGATAGTCCGCCTTCAGCCGGCCGGCGAACTGGAGGTAGATACGGGCATCCTCCTCCTCATTGGAGATGGCGAGGGCGAGAATCTCGGCTTCGCTGAGGTCGGAGAAGCGTTTCATGGCAGGCCCCCGGGGCTAAGATTAGAAAGGTTCTAATCCTATGGCGTGGGAGGTGTCGATTGCCTGACAGGCGGGGCAGGCCTGTGTGAAACGCAGGGACAGCGGGGGCAGGGAGCGGAAGGTCCTGCGGCGAGATGCTTCGAGGCCGGCCTGCGGCCGGCACCTCAGCAGGACGGTGTATGCCGTGAACGGGTACAGGAAAACCGCGAAGCCGGGAGCCACGTCATCCTGAGGTGCGCGCGCAGCGCGCCTCGAAGGATGCGGTGACAAGGCAACGGCGTGGAACGTGGCGACCGTCTTGAGGCGCCCAAACGAAACGGGGCGCCCGAAGGCGCCCCGCTCAAAATCCTCAAACGCCCGAAGGCGGCGGATCACTCCGCCGTGGCGGCCTCGCCATCCTCGGCCTTGGCCTTGGCTTCCAGGTCTTCGCCGGTTGCCTGGTCGACGACCTTCATCGACAGGCGGGTCTTGCCGCGCTCGTCGAAGCCGAGCAGCTTCACCTTCACCTTGTCGCCTTCCTTGACGACATCGGAGGGCTTGGCCACGCGCTCCTTGGCGAGCTGCGAGACGTGCACGAGGCCGTCCTTGGCGCCGAAGAAGTTCACGAAGGCGCCGAAATCGACGACCTTGACCACCGTGCCCTCATAGATGTGGCCGATCTCCGGCTCGGAGGCGATGGACTTGATCCAGTTCAGCGCCGCCTTGATCGACTCGCCCGAGGCGGAGGCGACCTTCACCGTGCCGTCGTCCTCGATGTTGATCTTGGCGCCGGTCTTCTCGACGATCTCGCGGATCACCTTGCCGCCCGAGCCGATCACTTCGCGGATCTTGTCGACCGGGATCTGGATCACCTCGATGCGCGGAGCGTGCTCGCCGAGCTCGGAGCGGGCGCCGGTCAGCGCCTTGCTCATCTCGCCGAGAATGTGGTGACGGCCATCCTTCGCCTGAGCGAGGGCGACCTTCATGATCTCCTCGGTGATGCCGGCGATCTTGATGTCCATCTGCAGGGCGGTGACGCCCTTGTCGGTGCCGGCCACCTTGAAGTCCATGTCGCCGAGATGATCCTCGTCGCCGAGGATGTCGGAGAGCACGGCGAACTTCTCGCCCTCAAGGATGAGGCCCATGGCGATGCCGGCCACCGGGCGGCGCATCGGCACGCCGGCGTCCATCAGAGCGAGCGAGGTGCCGCAGACGGTCGCCATGGAGGAGGAGCCGTTCGACTCCAGGATCTCCGAGACGGCGCGCAGCGTGTAGGGGAACTCATGCGCCGGCGGCAGCAGCGGGCGGATGGCGCGCCAGGCGAGCTTGCCATGGCCGATTTCGCGGCGGCCGGGCGAACCCATGCGGCCGGTCTCACCCACCGAGAAGGGGGGGAAGTTGTAGTGCAGCAGGAAGCGCTCCTTATAGGTGCCTTCCAGGCTGTCGATGAACTGCTCGTCCTCGCCGGTGCCGAGGGTCGCGACCACGAGGGCCTGCGTCTCGCCGCGGGTGAACAGGGCGGAACCGTGGGCGCGCGGCAGAACGCTCGCCTCGGCGACGATCTGGCGGACGGTCTTGGTGTCGCGGCCGTCGATGCGGATACCCTCGTCGAGGATGTTCCAGCGCACGATCTTGGCCTCGAGCTCCTTCAGCACCTCGGAGAGGGTCTGGGAGTCCGGCACGTCCTTGCCTTCGGCGGCGAGGGCGGCGTAATGCGCCTTGGCCTTCGCCTTGGCATTGCCGACCGCCTCGTAGCGGTCCTGCTTGCGGACGATCTTGTAGGCGGCGCGCAGATCGGCGTCGATCAGGGCGCGCAGCTCGGCTTCCAGCGCCGAATGGTCGGGAGCGGCGAAGTCGCGCGGCTCCTTGGCGGCCTTCTCCGCGAGGCGGATGATGGCGTCGATGACCGGCTGGAAGTGGCGGTGGCCGAACATGACCGCGCCGAGCATCACCTCTTCGGAGAGCTCCTTGGCTTCGGATTCGACCATCAGCACGGCGTCGGCGGTGCCGGCGACCACGAGGTCGAGCGCCGATTCCTTCAGCTCGTCGAGCGTCGGGTTCAGCACATATTCATTGTCGACGAAACCGACGCGGGCGCCGCCGATCGGGCCCATGAACGGCACGCCGGAGAGGGTGAGGGCGGCCGAGGCGGCGACCATCGCCACGATGTCGGGGTCGTTCTCAAGGTCGTGCGAGAGCACGGTGACGACGACCTGGGTGTCGTTCTTGTAGCCTTCGGCGAAGAGGGGGCGGATCGGACGGTCGATCAGGCGGGAGACGAGGGTCTCCTTCTCGCTCGGGCGGCCTTCGCGCTTGAAATAGCCACCGGGAATGCGGCCGGCCGCGTAGGTCTTTTCCTGGTAGTTGACGGTGAGCGGGAAGAAGTCCTGGCCGGGCTTCGGCGCCTTGGCGGAAACGGCGGTGGCGAGCACGGTGGTGTCGCCATAGGTCGCGAGCACGGCGCCATCAGCCTGGCGCGCCATACGGCCGGTCTCGAGGGTCAGCGTGCGCCCGCCCCAGTCGAGTTCCTCGCGGTGAATATCGAACATGTCTGTCTCTGGCTTTCCGAAGCGGGGCCATGGGCAAGACGGCGAGAGACTCGGGGGGCTTCACGGTGGCGAGGCCACGGACCCGTGAGTCTCCGGCGATCCTGCCATGGCGCGCCGCTTCACTATCGGTCGCGGCGAGCCCCATGCCCGCCGCATCATGCGTCTTCAGCGCGGCGGGTCCTCCGCCCGCGCCGTCTTCAATGCGCACGAGGCCCGCGCCTGTGGGGCGCGAGCCTCGCGTCGTGCCTCAGCGGCGGATGCCCAGGCGCTGGATCAGCGACTTGTAGCGGGCTTCCTCGGTCTTCTTGAGGTAGTCGAGAAGACCACGGCGCGCCGACACCATCTTGAGCAGGCCGCGACGGGAGTGGTTGTCCTTCGCGTGGCCCTTGAAGTGGCCGGTGAGGTTGGTGATCCGCTCGGTGAGGATCGCCACCTGCACTTCCGCCGAACCGGTATCGCCCGGCTTGGTGGCGTATTCCTTGATGAGCTCCTGCTTGCGCTCGGGAGTGATCGACATCGGGCAAGTCCTTTCGTGACTTCAGGTGAAAGGCGGCGCCGGGCCGGGAAGGCCGGAAGGGCGCGCCGGGGTCCGCAGATTGGCCGGGCCGGGATGTCGTCCAGCGCGGTCAAAGAACTACGGTCGCGCGGACAGGGGGTCCGCGACGCGCCGGCACCATACACGAAATCGGCGCAGGTGCTAGTGGAAGCTGTGCGGCCGGCGCCCCGCGCCCCTCAGGGCGCGATCTCCAGAAGGGCGATATGCGCGCCTTCCAGCGTGAAGGCATAGCGCAGATCCACCGGGCTGCCGGGGAAAGTGCCGACGACATGCGCCGTCACGATGAAGCGCGCGCCATCCGGCTCCACGCCGATCGGCTCGCTGGTGTAGTCATAGGCGGCGGACGCCTGCTTTTTCCAGGCCGCGATGGCCTCCGGCCCACGGTGAAGCCGGCCTTCGTCCTTCACCACGCCCTCCGGCGTGAAGCAACGGGCGACGGCGGCGGGATCGTGGCGGTCGGCGCGGAAATAGGCGGCGATGGCAGGGGGAAGGTCGACACTCATCCGGGCGGGCTCCGATGGCGGCGGCGAGCGGGCGCCGCGCGGTTGCGGGGCTTTCGAGATGAGCTTAAGCTAACCAAATGACAAGTACGCACGAAAAAGTAAGCCCATTACCCCAAAGTAAGGCTGACGCCTATACGCGCGAGTCGGCGGCGTCCGGCGTCGAACAGGCGCTGAAGCTGCTGGAAGGGCGCTGGAAGCTGGTGATCCTGTTCCACCTGTTCGGCGGACGGGTGCTGCGCTTTTCCGATCTGGAACGCGCTATCCCGGCGATCTCGCAGAAGATGCTGGCGCAGCAGCTGCGGCAGATGGAGGGCGACGGCATCGTCCGGCGCATCGTCTATCCGCAGGTGCCGCCCAAGGTGGAATATGCGCTCACCGAATGGGGGCAGGCGCTGTGCCCGGCGCTCGACGCGCTGCTGTCCTGGGCGGCGGCGCGGCCGGCGGAATGAACCGCCCGCGCCTGCTTTTTCCGTGAGGCGGACCGCCTATTTCGCGGAATGGAAGATACGCTTGGGGTGGATCTCGCCGGCCTCGGCCTCACCAAGGGCGATGAGGCGGCCGCCGGCGGTGATGGCGACCGGGCCTTCCAGCACCGGCGCATCGCGCCCGCGCAGGATGATCGGCTGGCCATGGGCGAGGCGAGCGGCATCCGAAGAGGAGACGCGCAGCGCCGGCAGGCTCTCCAGCCCGATATCCACCGGGCGCAGCGCGAACAGCGGCGGGGCGTCGTCCATGGATTCGGAGACCTCGCGCAGCTTCGCCAGCGGCACCAGATCCTCTTCGGCGAAGGTGCCGACGCGGGTGCGGCGCAGCGCCGAGATATGGCCGCGCGCGCCGAGCGCCCGGCCGAAATCGCGGGCCAGCGAGCGCACATAGGTGCCCTTGCCGCATTCCGCCTCGAACACGGCGTGGTCGGCGTCGGGCTGCTCGACCAGTTCCAGCGAATGGATGACCACAGTGCGGGCGGCGAGCTGAACCTCGATGCCGTCGCGGGCGAGATCATAGGCGCGCTCGCCATTGATCTTCAGCGCCGAATAGGCCGGCGGCACCTGTTCGATCTCGCCACGGAAGGCGGGGAGCAGATCGAGAATGGCCTCGCGCGTCGGGCGCGCCTCGGAGGTCTCGACCGGCTGGCCCTCGCTGTCGTCGGTGTCGGTCTCGATGCCCCAGCGCACGGTGAAGCGATAGACCTTGCGCCCGTCCATGACGAAAGGAACGGTCTTGGTCGCTTCGCCCAGCGCGATCGGCAGGCAGCCGGAGGCGAGCGGGTCGAGCGTGCCGGCATGGCCGGCCTTCTTGGCCTGGAACAGCCATTTCACCGCGCCGACCGCCTGGGTCGAGGTCATGCCGACCGGCTTGTCGAGCAGCACCCAGCCATCGACATCGCGCTTGGGCCGGCGCTTGCGCGGGGCGTCGCGGCCGGTCTCCACCGGCGCGGCTGGCGGCCGCTCGGCGTCCTCGGTCGGGTGGGCGGAATCGAGCGGGGCGCTCATGCCTCGTCCTCTCGGCTGTCAGGAGTGTCGGTGTCGGGGCCGTCGAGGTCGCGCTGCACCTGCGGCAGGCGCAGCAGCGCGTCGATGCGTGCGCCCTCCTCGAAGGAGGTGTCGATGCGGAAGCGCAGCTCGGGGACGAATTTCAGCTCGACGCGGCGGGCGATCTCACCGCGCAGCGGCTTGGCATTGGTCGCCAGCGCCTCGATCGCCGCCTTGGGGTCCTTGCCGCCGAGCGGCATGACATAGCAGGTGGCGATCTTGAGGTCCGGGCTCATCCGCACTTCCGGCACCGTGATCAGCACCTTGGCCAGCGCCGGATCGGGCAGGTCGCCGCGGGCGAGAATGTCGGAAAGGGCGTGGCGCACCAGCTCGCCCACGCGCAGCTGGCGCTGGCTCGGGCCGGCGCCCGAACTCGCTTTATTCTTCATGTCATCAAACCTTCAGGGCCCCGCCCGCCTAAGGCAGCAAGGGGCCGACCGCGACCGGAGCGAACGGGCTTGGACCGCGCGCTCCCGTGGAAAGGCCGCGCCCGCGTGCGGGAGCGGCCTGAATGGGCGTGAGCGGCGGCGTCGGCCGCACGCTCGGAAGGTGCCCGGCTCAGAGGGTGCGCTGCACCACCTCGACGCGGTAGCACTCGATGACGTCGCCGGCGCGCATGTCCTGGTAGTTCTCGAAGGACATGCCGCATTCCTGGCCGGAATGCACCGTGTTGACCGCATCCTTGAAGCGGTTGAGCGTCGCCAGCTTGCCTTCGTGGATGACCACGTTGTCGCGGATGAGGCGGACATGCTGGCCGCGCTCGACGATGCCGTCGGTGACCAGGCAGCCGGCGACCTTGCCCACCTTGGAGACCGCGAAGATCTCCTTGATGAGCGCGTTGCCGAGCATGGTCTCGCGGTTGACCGGGGCGAGCAGGCCACCCATCGCCGCCTTCACGTCATCCACGAGGTCGTAGATGATGTTGTAGTAGCGGATCTCGATGCCGGCACGCTCGGCCGCGTCACGCGCTTCCTTGTTGGCGCGCACGTTGAACGCGATGATCGCCGCGCCGGCCGTCTCGGCCAGCGTCACGTCGCTCTCGTTCACGCCGCCCGCGCCGGAGTGGATGATGCGGGCCTGCACCTCGTCGGTGCCGAGCTTCTCCAGCGAGGAGATGATCGCCTCGACCGAGCCGGACACGTCGCCCTTGATGATGAGCGGGAATTCCTTCCGGCCGGTGGTCTTGGCCTGGCTCATCATCTGCTCCAGCGAGCCGCGGACGGTGGCGGAACGGGCCGCCGCCTTCTCGCGCTTCTGGCGCTGGCGATAGTCGGTAATCTCGCGGGCGCGGGCTTCGTTCTCGACCACGGCGAGGCGGTCGCCCGCCTCCGGCGTGCCGTTGAAGCCGAGCACTTCCACCGGGAAGGACGGCCCGGCATCGCTGACATTGTTGCCCTTGTCGTCGATGAGCGCGCGCACGCGGCCCATCTCGGCGCCGGCGACGACGATGTCGCCGACATGCAGCGTGCCGCGCTGCACCAGCACGGTGGCGACAGGACCACGGCCGCGGTCGAGCTTGGCCTCGATGACGGTGCCTTCCGCGTCGCGGTTGGGGTTCGCCTTGAGGTCGAGCACTTCCGCCTGCAGGCTGATGAGCTCCAGCAGCTTGTCGAGATTGGTCTGCGCCTTGGCGGAGACCTCGACTTCCAGCGTGTCGCCGCCGAGGCTTTCCACCTGAACCTCGTACTGCAGCAGCTCGCTGCGCACGCGCTCGGGCTTGGCGTCCGGCTTGTCGATCTTGTTGATCGCCACGATCAGCGGCACCTTGGCGGCGCGCGCGTGATTGATGGCCTCGACCGTCTGCGGCATGACGCCGTCATCGGCCGCCACCACCAGCACCACGATGTCCGTCACCTTGGCGCCGCGCGCACGCATCGCCGTGAAGGCGGCGTGGCCGGGCGTGTCGATGAAGGTGATCTTGCCGCCGAGCGGCGAGGTCACTTGATAGGCGCCGATGTGCTGGGTGATGCCGCCGGCCTCGCCGGAGACGACATTGGCCTTGCGGATGGCGTCGAGCAGCGAGGTCTTGCCGTGGTCGACATGGCCCATGATGGTGACGACCGGCGGACGGGTCTCGAGGTTCTCCTCGGTGTCCGCCGTGTCGAACAGGCCTTCTTCCACGTCCGACTCGGCGACGCGGCGCACGCTGTGGCCGAGTTCCTCGGCGATGAGCTGGGCGGTGTCGGCGTCGATCACGTCGGTGATCTTCACCATCTGGCCCTGCTTCATCAGCAGGCGGATCACGTCGACCGCGCGCTCGGCCATGCGGTTGGCCAGCTCCTGAATGGAGATGGTCTCCGGAATGGTCACTTCGCGGGCGATCTTTTCCTTCGCCTCGACATGACGATGGCCGCTCATGCGCTGCGTGCGGCGGCGGAACGAGGCGACGGAGCGCTGGCGCTCGTCATCGGCCGACTGGGCGTTGACGACGGTCAGGCGGCCGCGGCTCTTTTCCGGGCCGGCGGTGCGGGTCGGCTTGGCCGGAACGGCGGGACGCGCGGGGGCGCCACCGGGGCCGCGACGGGCCGGACGGCGATCGTCGTCTTCCGCATCCATCGGGCCGCGCGGCGTGGCGACACGCGGCGCGCCGGGAGCGGCGGCCGGGGTCTGCGACGGGCTGGCGGGCGTGGCGGCGCGGGATGCCGGGCTCGCCGAGGCGGCGGCCGGCTGGTCCTCGCCGAAGCGCTTGCGCGCCTCCTGCTCGGATTTGCGCTTGGCCTCCTCTTCGAAGGCGCGGCGCGCGTCTTCCTCGCGCTTGCGGGCCTCGGCGGCCTCGCGCTCGATCTTCTCGCGCGCCTCGCGCTCGGCGCGGCGGGCGGCTTCGATCTCGGCGCGCTTGCGATCCTCGACCTCGCGGATGCGGGCATCCTGCAGGGCGGCGGCGCGGGCGCGGGCCTCCTCTTCCGTCAGCGTGCGCAGCACGACGCCGCCCGGGCGGCTGCCCTGCGGCGCCGGACGGGGGCTCGACAGATTCGCGCCCGGGGAGGGCTGGGTGCGCAGCGGCGGCCGGCCGGAAGACGAACCTGCCGTGCTCGACGCGGGGGCGCTGGCCGCCGGGCGGGCGGGGGCGCTCGCGGCCGGACGTGCAGGCGCGCTCGCCGCCGGGCGTGCCGGTGCGCTCGCTGCCGGACGGGCCGGTGCTGCGGGAGCCGCCGTTGCCGGTGCCGGTGCGCTCACCGCCGGACGAGCCGGCGCGGCGGCAGCCGCCGGGGCGCTGGGAGCCGGACGTGCGGGCGCGGCCGGCGCGGCCGGGGCCGGACGGGCCGCCTGCGCGGCGGGCGGAGCGGATGCCGGCGGCGAAGCGGGTGCGGCCGGGGTCGGCGCCTCGGGCTTGTCGCCCGGGCCGAGCACACGGCGCTTCACCTTCTCCACCACGACGGACTTGGACCGCCCATGGCTGAAGCTCTGGCGGACGACGCCCTGCTCGACAGGTCGCTTGAGCGTGAGGGTGGTCTTGCCACCCTGTCCGACGCCCATCGTCTTCTCGCCCGGGTTCTTCGTATCGGTCATTCGGTATCCGTTCCTGTACCTTCCCGCCTCATGCGGGAAGGCCCCACTATCGTCGGCCAGCCTGCTTATTCCGCGCGCCAGCCTTCGAGCCGTTTCATTCGCGCGAGGAACCCCGCGCTCGTCGGATGCGCGAGCAGCGCAGCATGTACCACATTTGCCCGCCCAAGCGCCAAGTCCAATTGTGCTCCCGGCAGGCTGCCGATGCGGGCAATTTCCCGTCCGTCAGCCTCGCCGATCCGCCGTGCCAGCGCGTCGAGCTTTCCCACCCCGTCCGGGGCGGCTTCGCTCGCATGCATCAGCACCGCGACCTTCCCGCTCTGCAGCGCCTCGATCACCTTGGCGTTGCCCGTCACCACCTGCCCCGCCTTCTTGGCGATGCCGAGGGAGGCGAGCGCATCCTTTTCCAGGAGCTGGCCGACGAGATCGGACAGTTCCGGGCCGGCACGTCCCTTGCCCTTGAAGGCGCGGGAAAACGCCTTCCGCTTCAGCGCCTCGGCCAGCACGGCGCGCCGTGCGGTGAGCCAGGCGCCACGCCCGGGCAGCCGGGCGTGAATGTCAGGCACCACCGTGCCGTCCGGCGCCACGACGAAGCGCAGCAAGTCTTCCACTGGCCGCACCGTCCGGCTGGCGATGCACAGCCGTGTCGGGGCGCGGCCCGCATCCGGCAGGCCGGCATCGGTGAGCCCCACATCCGCCTGATCGGCGTCCGTGAAGCCCGCTTCGGGGCCGGTGTCCGCCGGTGCCGCCCCATGCGGGGCGGTCTCCTGCGGGGCCGTGTCGTCCGTCACCGTCGTCTTCCCTTCGGTCGCGCCGCCCTCGGCCCGGCCGCTCAGGCCTCGGCCTCGCCGGCCTCGTCCGCCTCGGCGTCGATCTCATCCTCGGCCGGGCCGGCGAGTTCCTCGGCGGTGATCCAGCCGGCCTTGACGCGGGCCTGCATGATCAGCTGCTCGGCGTCCTCGCGCGACAGTTCGAAACCTTCCAGCGCGCCGGCGACGCGGACGGTTTCGCCGTCCTTGCGCTCGGTCCAGCCGGTGAGGTCGTCGGTGGCGCAGCCGGCGAGATCCTCGACCGTCTTGATGTCGTTCTCGCCGAACGCCACCAGCATGGGCGAGGTGACGCCCGGCACGTCGCGCAGCGCGTCCTCGACCCCGAGTTCGCGGCGGCGGGCGTCGAAGGCGGCTTCCACCTGCGCCAGATGGGCGAGGGCGCGGTTCTGCAGTTCCTGCGCCGTGTCCTCGTCGAAGCCCTCGATGCTCGCCAGTTCGTTCAGCGGCACATAGGCGATTTCCTCGACCGAGGCGAAGCCTTCCGAGGCCAGCAGCTGGCCCATCATCTCGTCAAGGTCGAGCGCCTCGGCGAACATGGTGGTGCGCTCGGCGAAGTCCTTCTGCCGCCGCTCGCTCTCTTCCGCCTCGGTCATGATGTCGATGTCCCAGCCGGTGAGCTGGGAGGCAAGGCGCACATTCTGGCCGCGGCGGCCGATGGCGAGGCTTAGTTGGGCATCCGGGACCACGACTTCAATACGCTCGCGGTCCTCGTCGAGCACCACCTTGACCACTTCGGCCGGGGCGAGGGCGTTGACGATGAAGGTCGCGACATCCGGCGACCACGGAATGATGTCGATCTTCTCGCCCTGCAGCTCGTTCACCACGGCCTGCACGCGCGAGCCGCGCATGCCGACGCAGGCGCCGACCGGATCGACCGAGGAATCGCGCGAGGTGACGGCGATCTTGGCGCGCGAGCCGGGATCACGGGCCACCGACTTGATCTCGACGATGCCGTCATAGATCTCCGGCACTTCCTGCGCGAACAGCTTGGCCATGAACTGCGGGTGGGTGCGCGAGAGGAAGATTTGCGGCCCGCGCTGCTCGCGGCGCACGTCATAGACATAGGCGCGGATGCGGTCGCCGGTCTTGAACACTTCGCGCGGCAGCAGCTCGTCGCGGCGCAGCGAGGCTTCGCCACGGCCGAGATCGACGACCACATTGCCGTATTCGACGCGCTTGACCGCGCCGTTGACGATCTCGCCGATGCGGTCCTTGAACTCGTCATACTGACGGTCGCGCTCGGCCTCGCGCACCTTCTGCACGATGACCTGCTTGGCCGACTGCGCGGCGATGCGGCCGAAATCGAAGGGCGGCAGGGTGTCGGCAATGGAATCGCCGATCTGCGCCGCCGGGTTCAGCCGGCGCGCACCGATGAGGTCGATCTCCACCGCCGGGTTGTCGACCTGCTCGACCACGAGAAGGTGGCGGGCGAGGCGCAGCTCGCCGGTGCGCGGGTTGATCTCGGCGTGGATGTCGGTCTCGGCGCCGTAGCGCGAGCGCGCGGCCTTGGCGATCGCATCTTCCATCGCGGCGATCACGATGCCCCGGTCGATCGTCTTTTCCCGCGCGACCGCGTCGGCGATCTGCAGGAGTTCAAGCCGGTTGGCGCTGACGACGGCCATCAGTGCGTCTCCTTCGCATAGGATTTGCGTTTGGCGTTGGATTTCTTGCCGGGCTTCGCCGCGCCCTTGGGCTTCAGCATCGGCTTGGATTTCACGGGCATCTTCTTCGGCGGAATGACGCGCGGGGCGACGCCCTCGCCGCCGACGAACATGTCGTCGTCGCCGTTCGCGTCGTCATCCCCGTCGAGCGGCACGTCGCCGAGATCGGCGGTGTCGATGTCGTCTTCCTCGATGCCCGCGCCCTCGCGCAGCGCCTTGTCGCGGCGCAGCGCGTCGCGGATCAGCGCGTCGGTCATGACCAGCCGGGCGTCGCCGATGTCGGCGATGGGCAGAGCGACGGTGCCGGGCGCATCGGCCGGAGCGTCCGGCAGGCGCACCAGCGCGTTCGTGCCTTCGGCGCCGGCGAGGATGCCGCGGAAGCGCTTGCGCCCCTCATGCGGCACGGCCATCTCGATCTTCACGTCATGGCCGGCCCAGCGCTGGAAATCGGAGAGCCGCACCAGCGGCCGGTCGATGCCGGGCGAGGACATTTCGAGGTTGTAGGCGCCGCTGATCGGGTCCTCGACATCGAGCACCGGCGAGATGGCGCGGCTCGCCGCCTCGCACTCGTCAATGCCGAAGGAGCCGTCCGGGCGCTCGGCCATGATCTGCAGGGTCGGCGGGCTGCCGCCGGAAATCTTGGCGCGCACCAGGCGGAAGCCGAGCCCTTCCAGCACCGGGCCGACAATGGCGGCGACACGGGCGGCGGGGCCGGCCTCGATGACGAGACGCGGCTCGTCGAGCCGGCCCTCGGGCGGGGTGGTCGCGTCTATGGCGTGGGCTTCGGTGTCGCTCATCGTCCTCGTCGGATCGCCTGACGATCCGCAATGCAAAAAGAGCGGGCTCCGGCGGCGGAACCCACTCTCAACCGACCAGATGATCGTTTGTGAGATCGTTGAATGCGCTGCTTATACAGCCAAAAGGCGGTCTCGCGCAAGTCGAACCCTTCGGGCGGCCTCCGGCGGCGGCGGTGCGCCGGCCTTCCTTGTCGGAACGGCGCTGGCTTGCCGGCGGCCGGCGCGCGTCGCATAAGCGGGCCATGCGAGCCGATCCGCCGCCCTCCGCCCTGCTGCACGAACGCGCGCCCGCCAAGGTCAACCTCACCTTGCGCGTGCTGGGCCGGCGCGCGGATGGCTATCACGATTTGTCGAGCGTGGTCGCCTTTGCCGGCGCCGGCGACCGGCTGTCGCTGCGGCCGGGCGCCGAACTGAGCCTCGGGTTGGAAGGGCCCGGCGCCCCGGTGCTGGCGGGGGAGGCGGATAATCTGGTGCTGAAGGCGGCGCGGGCGCTGGCGGCGCGCGTGCCGGGGCTGGTGCTCGGCCGCTTCACCCTCGCCAAAAGGCTGCCGGTGGCGGCGGGACTGGGCGGCGGCTCGGCCGATGCGGCGGCGGCGCTGCGGCTGCTGGCGCGGGCCAATGGGCTCGCCGTGGACGATGAAAGACTGTTCGAGGCCGCGCTCGCCACCGGTTCGGACGTGCCCGCCTGCCTGTATGGCCGCTCCTGCCTGATGGCCGGGCGCGGCGAGGCCATCTCTGCGCTCGCTCTACCCCGTTTCGGCGCCGTGCTGGTCAATCCGCGCGTCGCGGTCGCCACCGCCGAGGTGTTCCGCGCCCTGGCGCTGGCGCCCGGCACATCGCGGGACGCGGGTGGCGCGGCCGTTCCGCTCGCGCCGTCACGGGCGGCGCTGCTGGACTGGCTCGCCACGGAGCCGAACGACCTTGAGCCGCCGGCCCGCGCGCTGGCACCGGTGCTGGGGGAGGTCGAACGGGCGCTGGGCGCCACGGCGCGGGCGCGGCTGGTGCGCATGTCCGGCTCCGGCGCGACCATGTTCGCGCTCTATGACGATTGCCGCGCCGCCGCCGCCGCCGCGCGGCAGGTGACGGGGGCGCATCCGGGTTGGTGGGTGAAATCCACCGTGCTGGGTTGAGCGGCGGCCAAGGAGCACCGATGCACACCGCCCTGTTCTTCGCCCTGGCGGCCTTGCTGGAAATCGCCGGCTGCTTCGCCTTCTGGGCGGTGATTCGCAACGGGGCGAGCGCGCTGTGGCTGGTGCCGGGCGGGCTGAGCCTCCTCGCCTTCGGCGCGGCGCTCACCCAGGTGGACGCTGCCGCCGCCGGGCGCGCCTTCGCCGCCTATGGCGGGGTCTATGTCGCGGCGTCGCTGGTCTGGCTCTGGGCGGTGGAAGGCTTCCGCCCCGACCGCTGGGACCTGATGGGTGGGGCGGTCTGCCTGGCCGGCGCGGCGCTCATCCTCTACGCGCCGCGCGGCTGAAGGTCTCAGCGCACGCGGGCGACGCAGAAATCCACCACGTCGAACAGCGCCTCGCGGGCCGGGCTGGCGGGGAAGACGTCGAGCGCCTGCTTGGCGGCGGCGCCATAGGCGCGGGCGCGCTCCACGGTCTGGGCGATGGCGCTGTGGCGCACAAGCAGCGCCATGGCCTGTTCGAGGTCGCCCTCGCCGATCTCGCCCCGTTCCAGGCAGCGGCGCCAGAAGTCGCGCTCCGCCTCGTCGCCCTGGCGCACCGCCAGCACGATGGGCAGCGTGATCTTGCCCTCACGGAAATCGTCGCCGACATTCTTGCCGAGATCGGCCTGTGAGCCGCCATAGTCGAGCGCGTCGTCGACCAGCTGGAAGGCGATGCCGAGATTCATGCCATAGGCGCGGCAGGCCGCCTGCTCTTCCGGCGTGCGGCCGGCCAGCACCGGGCCGACCTCGCAGGCGGCGGCGAAGAGTTCGGCCGTCTTGCCGCGAATCACCGCGAGATAGGCTTCCTCATCCGTGCCGATGTTCTTGGCGGCGGCGAGCTGGGCGACCTCGCCCTCGGCGATGACGACGGCGGCGGTGGAGAGAATGTCGAGCGCCCGCATATTGCCGACCTCGATCATCATGCGGAAGGCCTGGCCGAGCAGGAAGTCGCCCACCAGCACGCTCGCCTCATTGCCCCACAGCATGCGGGCGGCGAGCTTACCCCGGCGCATCTCGCTGTCGTCCACTACGTCGTCGTGCAGCAGCGTCGCCGTGTGCATGAACTCGACCGAGGCGGCGAGCTTCACCGTGCCGTCGCCCTCATAGCCGGAGAGCGCCCCGGTCGCGAGGGTGAGCATGGGCCGCAGGCGCTTGCCGCCGGAGGAGATCAGGTGCTGCGCCACCTCCGGTATCATCGTCACCTCGGAGCCGGTGCGCGACAGGATGAGCGCGTTCACGCGGTCCATATCGGCGCGCACGAGGCCGACGATGCCCTCCAACGAGGCTTCGGTCGGGGTCGCGGCGGTAGCGAAGGAGTAGGCGACGGACAAAGGGGGCTCCCTCAGCAATGGCGACGGCGAGCGCCGGTGCACACGCAACCCGACGGGTTCTCATAGCTTACCCGGCCGGAAGGTGAAAGTTTTCGTGGAGCAACCTTTTCCGCCACGCGCGGCCGGGGTTGCGCCGCGGTGCGCCGTGCCGTTGCGGCATCGAAACCCGCTGTTGCGGAGATAACGCCGATTTGCCAGTAATCGCCATCCGTCGTTTTGCTTGGGGTCCCGGGCTTGGCCTTGGTTTCAAAAGTCCGCAAGGAGCTTGGCCGCTGGCGCGCCAAGCTGCGCAGCACCCCGTATCTGTTTCTCGGCGCGGTGCGGCGGCGCGAATATGACGCAAGCCGCCACGAACGCGTGACGGTGACGCCGGGACGGCAGCCGATCGCCGACGAGGTCGCCATTCTGGTGATCTTTCCGCGCGACGGCATTCCCGCCTCCACCCTTGCCACGCTGGCGCATTTCGCCCGCAACGGGCTCGCCTGCGTCGTCGTGTCCAACGCGCCGCTGCGCGACGAGGACCGCGCGCGGCTGGCGCTTGATACGCATCTGGTGATCGAACGGCCCAATATCGGCTATGATTTCGGCGGCTTCCGCGAAGGCATTCTCACCCTGTTCGAGCGCGGCGTCCGCCCGCGCCTGCTGGTGGTGATGAATGACAGCCTGTGGTTTCCGCTGCGCACGGATTGCGATGCGTTGGCGCGCTGCCGGCAGGCACCGGAAGACGTGTTCGGCTTCCTGCTCAACGGCGTGCCGCGCTTCGGCGTGAGCCGGGACTATGTGCAGTCCTATTTCCTGCGCTTCTCGCCGCGCCTGCTGGCGAGCGCGGATTTTCTCGCCTTCTGGCGCGACATGCCGCTGATCGACAACAAGCATCTGGTGGTGCGGCGGCTGGAGCGCGGCCTGTCGCGCCATTTCGCCCGCCGGGGCTATACGCTGGGCGCGCTCGTCCACTGGCGCACGGTGATCGACCGGCTGATGGCGCTGGACGACCCTGACAAGCTCGCCCGGATCTTCGCCTATCAGTGCCAGCTGAACCCGAAGGACGCGGCCAAGCTCAAGCCGCTGAGCGCCAAGGGCTGGTCGCCGCTGCGCATCCGCGACGCGCTGGCGCGCCCGATCCGCCGCAAGCGGCTCTTCGCCTCCTTCCCGATGATGCACCCGGAATTCGTGCTGGAGCTCGGCTTCCCCGCGCTGAAGCGCAAATTGACCATCCAGTACCGCGAACTCGTCCGCCTCGGCCTCGATGAGGGTTTCGACCCCGCCGTGCGCGCCGAGATGCGCCAGTGATGCCGCCCGCACGGGTCGCTTGCCAGCCGGCCGGCTTGCTGCCTCATATGCGCGATGCGTGAAATCCTGCGGACCAATGACGTCGTCCTCCTCTCCGCCATCGTCGCCCTGCTCGACAGCGCGGGGATCGGACATCTCGTGCTCGACCAGCATATGAGCGTGATGGAAGGCTCGATCGGCCTGCTGCCGCGCCGGCTGCTGGTGGAGGACGAGCGCGAAGGCGCGGCGCGGGCGCTGCTGGAAGGCGCCGGCTTCGGCGCCGCGCTCGTCACGCCATGAGCGCCGGAACAGAGGAGGCGCCGGCCGACTCCGCCCTGACCGATTCGGCCCTGACCGACGACGCCTTTCTCGGCGGGCGGCTGCAGCTGCTGCAACCGCCGCGCGGCCACCGCGCCGGCCATGACGCCATGCTGCTGGCGGCGAGTGCGCCGGACGCGGCGCGCGTGGTCGATCTCGGCGCCGGCGTCGGCGCGGCCGGCCTTGCCTATGCCGTGCGGGTGCCGGCGGCGCAGGTGACGCTGGTCGAGATCGTGCCGGAACTCGCCGCGCTCGCCGCCCGCAACGCCGCTCGGCAGTCGCCCGACCTGTCGGAGAGGGTGCGGGTGGTTGAGGCCGATGTCGCCACGCTCGGCCGTCCCTCCGGGCCGCCGGAGCCACCAGCCCGTGCCGCCGATCTCGTGCTGATGAACCCGCCCTTCAACGATCCCGCCCGCCACCGCCTCTCGCCGCATGCGGGCCGCGCGCTCGCCCATGCCGTCGCCGATGCCGATGTCACGATCTGGCTGCGCGCGGCAGAGCGGCTGCTCGCCCCCGGCGGGCGGCTGGCGCTGATCCACCGGCCGCAGGCGATCGAGGCGCTGCTGGCGGGGCTGAAGGGCCGTTTCGGTGCCGTGACCATCCGCCCGGTGCATCCCGGGCCCGGCGCGCCGGCGCACCGGCTCTTGATCGAGGCGGTGAAGGGCCGGCGCACGCCCCCCGCTTTCCTGCCCGGCTTCGTGCTGGCGGACGAGGCCGGCCGGCCGAGCGCGGCGGCGGAACAGGTGCTGCGCGAGGGGCATGCCATCGGCTCCGGCTGACGCTGCGTCACAAGCCTGCGCGCGGTCATTGAGCAAATCCCGAACGCACCCTATCTGTAGCGTATGGCCACTTCATTCCTCTCCGACCTTCGCCGCCGCCTCGACCCCTTCCTGCCCGCCAAGCTGCGCGGCGGCACGCCTGTCGTGCCGGTGGTGCGGCTCAACGGGGCGATCGGTATGGCGAGCCCGTTCCGGCCCGGCATCACCTTCGCCAACACGGCGCGGGCGCTGGAACGCGCCTTCGCGGTGAAGGGGGCGAAGGCGGTGGCGCTGGTCATCAATTCGCCCGGCGGGGCGCCGACCCAGTCGCACCTCGTCTACAAGCGCATCCGCGCGCTGGCGGCGGAGAAGCAGCTGCCGGTGATCGCCTTCGTCGAGGATGTCGCCGCGTCGGGCGGCTATATGCTCGCCTGCGCGGCGGACGAGATCGTCGCCGACGATTTCTCCATTGTCGGCTCCATCGGCGTGGTCAGCGCCGGCTTCGGCTTTCCCGCCGCGCTGGAAAAGCTCGGCATCGAGCGCCGCGTCTACACCGCCGGCACCCGCAAGGTGATGCTCGATCCGTTCCAGCCGGAAAAGCCGGAAGATGTCGAGCGGCTGAAGGCCCTGCAGCAGGAAATCCACGCCGCCTTCGTGGCGCTGGTGAAGGCGCGGCGCGGCGACGTGCTTTCGGGCGACGACGACACGCTGTTCTCCGGCGAGTTCTGGGCGGCGCCGCAGGCGCAGGAACTGGGCCTTGTCGACGCGCTCGGCGATCTCCGGGGCTTCCTGCGCGCCCGCTATGGCGAGAATGTCCGCACGCCGCTGATCGAGGTGAAGGCCAGCTTGCTTGGCCGCCGCTCCCCCGGCGTGGGTGTGGGCGTGGGCGTCGCGGCCGCGCTGGGCGAGGGGCCGGCAGCGGAGATCGGTGCCGGCGCGGCGCAGGCCCTCATTTCCGCCGCAGAGGAGCGGGCATTATGGGCCCGTTTCGGGCTCTGACGCCCGGCAGACGCTCGGAAAATATCCATGCCGCCTTTGTTTATTCTCGCCCTCGGTGCGCTCGGCACCGCCGCCCTCGCGAAGGTGCTGGCGCGTGAATCGCGCCGGGTGAATGCCGAGCTCGACGCCCAGCGCCGGGCGGAGAAGGCCGGCACGCTCGACCCGCGTGCGACGCTGCGCCGCGACCCCGCCACGGGCGAGTACCGGCCGAACGATTCCTGACCCGGCCGGGCGGCCCGCCACCCCATCATTACCGCGAATTCACTTTGATCGCCGGGACTTGAGCCTTACCCCTTGAAGTGCCGAGGAGGGCAAGGCGCGATGCTGCAGAAGGCGGAAACAGGCTGGACGGGAGAGAGGACGACGCGCCGCCGGCGCCGTCGCCGCTGGCCGTGGCTGCTCGCCGCCCTGCTGCTGGCCGGCGCCGGCTATGCCGCCTATACCCGCGTCGAAACCCCGGAGGCGGCGCCCGCCTTCCAGACGGCGGTGGTCGCGCTGGGCGACATCGAAACCAGCGTCAACGCCATCGCCAAGATGCAGCCCAAGACCTATGTCGATGTCGGCACGCAGGTTTCCGGTCAGCTGCGCACCATCCATCCCGATGTCGGCGATATCGTCCGCAAAGGCGACCTGCTCGCCGAGATCGACCCCACGGTCTACCAGACCCGCGTCGCCGGCGACCGCGCCAGCCTCGACAATCTGCGCGCCCAGTTGGCGCAGGCGCAGGCGCAGCTCACCCTCGACCGGCTGCGCAACGAGCGCGCCCAGCAATTGCTGAAGAACCAGTCCGGCAGCAAGGACGCGGCCGATGCCGCCGAGGCGACCGCGCGCATCAGCGAAGCCAAGATCGACGCGCTGAAGGCGCAGATCGCGCAGATGCAGGCGACGCTCGACGGCGACCTCGCCAATCTCGGCTACACCAAGATCTACGCGCCGATGGACGGCACCGTCGTTTCCATCACCGCCCGCGAGGGTGCCACGCTGAACGCCAACCAGTCCGCGCCCATCGTGCTGCGCATCGCCGATCTGCAGACCATGACGGTGACGGCGCAGGTGGCCGAGGGCGACATCCCGCGCATCAGCGTCGGCACGCCAGCCTCGTTCTCCACGCTCGGCCTGCCGGACCGGCGCTGGCGCGGCACGGTGCGGCAGATCGAGCCGACGCCGACGATCGTCAACGACGTGGTGCTGTACAATGTGCTGATCGACGTGCCGAACGACGATCTCATGCTGATGACCGACATGACGGCGCAGGTGTTCTTCCGCCTCGGCGAGGCCAAGGGAGTGCCGCTGGTGCCGACCCCGGCGATCCGCACCGCCCGCGACGGCAGCCAGAGCGTGCGCGTGCTGACCCCGCAGGGGCCGCAGGAGCGCACGGTGAAGACCGGCCTGTCCAACCGCAGCCAGACCGAGATCACCGAAGGGCTCCAGCCCGGCGAGACGGTGATAACAGGCACCAACGCGCCGCCGGCGGCGGCGCGGCCCGGCGGCGGCCGGCCCCCCATGCCGCCGCGGCTGGGCTGAGCCGATGAGCACCAGCGCCACCCGCAGCGCGCCCGGCGCCGTTCCCGCGCGTCCGGCGCCGCCGGAGACGCCGATCATCGAGCTGGTCGAGGTGAGCCGCATCTACCCCAATGGCGAGAGCGTGGTACGGGCGCTCGACAAGGTGTCGCTGGCGATCCAGCCCGGTGAGTTCGTCGCCATCATGGGCCAGTCGGGCTCCGGCAAATCGACGCTGATGAACATTGTCGGCTGCCTCGATAGGCCCTCCTCCGGCCTCTACCGGGTCAATGGCGTCGATGTCGAGGATCTCGGGCCGGACGAGCTGGCGGAGCTGCGCTGTTCCACCTTCGGCTTCGTGTTCCAGCGCTACAATCTGCTGCCCAGCCTGACGGCGGCGGAGAATGTCGCCATTCCCGCCATCTATGCCGGGATGGGGCGCGAGGCGCGGGAGGAGCGGGCGCATGCGCTGCTCGCGCGGCTCGGCCTCGGCGCGCGCAGCGAGCACCGCCCGAGCCAGCTCTCCGGCGGCCAGCAGCAGCGCGTGTCCATCGCCCGCGCGCTGATGAACGCCGCGCCGGTGATTCTGGCCGACGAGCCGACCGGCGCGCTCGATTCGCGCTCCGGCGAGGAGGTGCTGGCGCTGCTCGGCGAACTCAATGCCGAGGGCCACACCGTCATTCTCATCACCCATGATCCCGATGTCGCCGCCCATGCAAGGCGGGTGGTGCGGTTCCAGGACGGGCGCATCGTCTCCGACGAGCGGCGGGAGGACGAGCCTTCCCGCCTGCCGCTGCCCGGCACCGGCCCGGCGCGGCGGGGCGGGCTGGCGCGCTTCGTGCCGGATCTGGCGGAAGCGGTGCGCATGGCGATTGCCTCGATGACGGCGAACCTGTTCCGCACTGCGCTGACCCTGCTCGGCATCGTCATCGGCGTCGCCTCGGTCATCACCATGCTGGCGGTGGGCGATGGCGGCAAGCAGAGCGTGCTGGAGCGCATCTCGCAGATCGGCACCAATCTGCTCATCGTCCGCCCCGGCGCGCCGGGCATCCGCACCGCCGGCGACAACGCCACGCTGCTGCCGGACGATGCCGAGGCGCTGCGTAGCATCCCCGGTATCGACGCCATCGCCCCCGATCGTTCCGGCCGCTACACGCTGCGCTACGGCTCGCTCGACTATTTCACCACCGTGACCGGCACCTCGCCCGACTATCTTGCCGCCCGCGACTGGACGCTCAGCCGCGGGGTGATGTTCACCCCGGCGGATGTGCGCGCCTATGCGCCCGTCGTGGTGCTGGGCGAGACGGTGGCGCAGAACCTGTTCGGCGCCGACGATCCGGTCGGGCGCTACATATTGGTGAAGAACGTGCCCTATGAGGTGATCGGCGTGCTCGCCCCGCGCGGCGCCAATGCCTTCGGCCAGGACCAGGACGACGTGGCGCTGGTGCCGCTCTCCACCGGCTTCGTGCGGGTGTTCGGCCGGCAGTTCCTCAACTCGGTCACGGTGAAGGTGGGCAATGCCGACGACATTCCCCGCGTCGAGGCGGCGATCACCCGTATCCTGACCGAGCGCCACCAGGCCGAGGACTTCCAGGTGCGCAACACCGCGCAGTTCCTGGAAACGGCGATGGAGACGCAGAACACGCTCACCCTCGTGCTCGGCTGCGTCGCCGCCATCTCGCTGCTGGTGGCCGGCATCGGTGTGATGAACATCATGCTGGTGAGCGTGACCGAGCGCACCCGCGAGATCGGCATCCGCATGGCGACCGGGGCGCGCATGAGCAACATCATGCTGCAGTTCAACACCGAGGCGCTGGTGGTGTGTTCGGTCGGCGGGGCGGTGGGCGTCGGTCTCGGCCTCGCCGCCGCGCTGGGGGTGGAATGGTTGGGCGCCACCATCGTGCTGTCGCTGATGCCGCCGCTGCTCGCCTTCGGCTGCGCTTTCCTCACCGGCCTCGTCTTCGGCTATCTCCCCGCGCGCAAGGCCGCCGGGCTCGATCCGGTGGTGGCGCTGGCCTATGAGTGAGGCGCCTGCGCGAGCCGGGCGGGTGCCGGCTGCGTGCTTCGAGGCTCGCTTTGCTCGCACCTCAGCATGACGGGCGTGGCAAACCGCCCTGGTGGAACGTCATCCTGAGGTGCGCGGGCAACGCCCGCGCCTCGAAGGATGGTCGATGGTGTCGAGCCCTCCCTCCCTTTCGCCCTCCCCCTTGCCCCTCGCCGCCCGAACGTTTAGGCGAAACGCCATGTCGGGGCGCTGGAGGTTTGCCGCATGAACGTTCTTCTGCTCGGCTCGGGGGGCCGCGAGCATGCCCTTGCCTGGAAGCTGGCGCAGAGCCCGCTCATGGGGGCCTTCTTCGCGCTGCCCGGAAATCCCGGCATCGCCGAATTCGCCACCGGCTTTGAAGGCGTGCCGCTGGATGACCACGACGCCATCGTCACCCTGTGCCTTGCCGAGAAGATCGACCTCGTCGTCGTCGGCCCGGAGGCGCCGCTGGTGGACGGCATCGCCGACCGGCTGATCCATGAGGGCATCGCCGTGTTCGGCCCGCGCCGCGTGGCGGCGCAGCTGGAAGGCTCCAAGCTGTTCACCAAGGAATTGTGCAAGGCGCACGCCATTCCCACCGCCGCCTTCGGACGCTTCACCGATGTGGAAGGCGCCCGCGCCTTCGTCCAGCACCATGGCGCGCCGATCGTGCTCAAGGCCGACGGGCTGATGGCCGGCAAGGGCGTCATCGTGGCGATGACGCTGGACGAGGCGCTCGCCGGCATTGACGAGGTGTTCGCCATGGGCGGCACCGGCACGGAAATCCTGATCGAGGAGTTTCTGGAGGGCGAGGAAGTCTCGTTCTTCTGCCTGGTCGACGGCGAGACCGTGCTGCCCTTCGGCTCGGCGCAGGACCACAAGCGCGCCTTCGATGGCGATGAAGGGCCGAACACCGGCGGGATGGGCGCCTATTCGCCCGCGCCGGTCTTCACCGCCGAGATGGAGCGGCGCACGCTGCACGAGATCGTCAAGCCCACCGCCCGCGCGCTGGCCGATGCGGCGAGCCCCTATCGCGGGGTGCTGTTCGCCGGGCTGATGATCACCCATGAGGGCCCGAAGCTGATCGAATACAATGTCCGCTTCGGCGACCCGGAATGCCAGGTGCTGATGATGCGGATGGAGGGCGACCTGCTGCCGCTGCTCGCCGCCGTGGCGACCGGGCGGCTGGAAGACCAGCCGGTGCCGCTGAAGCCCGACGCGGCGATTTCCGTGGTCATGGCGACGAAGGGCTATCCCGGCGCCTATGGCAAGGGCTCGCGCATTGGCGGGCTGGAGGCGGCCGAGACCATTCCTGGCGTCAAGGTGTTTCATGCCGGCACGCGCCGTTCGGGCAAGGATATTGTCGCCAATGGCGGGCGGGTGCTGAACGTCACCGCCGTTGGCGCCAATGTCGCCGAGGCGCGCGAGCGGGCCTATGACGCCGTCGCCCGTATCGATTGGCCGGAAGGCTTCTGCCGCCACGACATCGCCTGGCGGGCGCTGGCCGGCTGAGCGCGGTCCGCGCCGGGCATTTTGCCCGCCCCGCGCTCTGGCGGCCCCGCATCGGCGTGCCCATGTTCAAATAATTGCCGCGCCTGCGTGGCAGAACCGGCGCGCCTTGCGGAGGAACCGCCTCCCCGGCATGCGGCAGATGGGCAGAACGATGGACGATTTCCCTCACAGCCGGCGTCGGCGGGTGCCGGCCGAACCCGTCCCGGAGGCGGAAGCGCCGCCTACCGCGCGCAAGGCGGGGAAGGAAGAGGCGGGCGGCGCGGTGCTGTCCTCGCCGGGCAACCCCGTCGCCGGTGCCCCTGTTTCGCCGCCCGTGCCGGGCGTGGCCGGTCCCGGCGGGCCGACGCTGGGCGTGGCGCTGGGTTCGGGCGGGGCGCGCGGCCTCTCGCATATTCTGGTCCTGGAAGCGCTGGACGATCTCGGCCTGCGGCCCACCGCCATGGCGGGGGCCTCCATCGGGGCGCTGTTCGCCAGCGTCTATGCCGCCGGCATGCCGGCGCGCGACATCCGCCATCTCGTCACCCATACGCTGAAGAATCGCGGCGAGGTGATGAAGCGGCTGCTCGCCGCGCGGGTGGGGCGCATCGCCGACCTGTTCGGCGCCGGGCTGGGCAATCCGGTGCTGATCGACGCCGAGCGCTTCATCGGCGGCTTCCTGCCCAAGCTGGTGCCCGACACCTTCGAGGAACTGTCCATTCCGCTGCGGGTGGTGGCCACCGATTACTGGGAGCGCTGCGAGCGCACCTTCACCACCGGGCCGATCCGCCCGGCGCTGGCGGCCTCGCTGGCCATTCCCGGCCTCATCCGCCCGGTGCAGCATGATGGCCACACGCTGGTGGATGGCGGCGCGGTGAACCCGCTGCCCTTCGACCTTCTGCGCACCCGCGCCGATGTGGTGATCGCGGTCGACATCACCGGCGGCCATGGCACCGAGACGCGCGGCGTTCCCGCGCCGTTCGAGGCGATGTTCGCCACGCTGCAGATCATGGCCTCGTCCATTGTCGGGGAAAAGCTGAAGGCGGGCGCGCCGGACATTCTCATCCGCCCCAACGTGCATGATTTCCGCGTGCTGGACTTCTTCCGCGCCGCCGCGATCCTCAAAGCCGCCGAGCCGGTCAAGGATGAGGTGAAGCGCCGGCTGGAGGCGGTGCTGGGGTGACGGCCGAGGCGTGAGCCTTCAACGCCGCCCGGCGAAAAACTCCCGCAGCAGCTGCGCCGATTCGCGCTCGCGAAAGCCGCCATAGACCTCCGGCCGGTGGTGGCAGGTGGGTTGGGCGAAGAAGCGCACGCCGCTTTCCACCGCCCCGCCCTTGGGATCGGCGGCGCCATAATAGACCCGCCGCAGCCGGGCGAAGGAAATCGCCGCCGCGCACATGGTGCAGGGCTCCAGCGTGACGTAAAGATCGCAGTCGCCGAGCCGGTCATTGCCGAGGCGCGCGGCCCCGGCGCGCAGCACAAGTATTTCCGCATGGGCGGTGGGGTCGGATTGTTCGCGGGTGCGGTTGCCGTCGGCGGCGAGCACTTCGCCGGCGCGCACCAGTACCGCGCCCACGGGCACCTCGCCCCGGTCGGCGGCACGCGCCGCCTCATCGAGGGCCAGCTGCATGAAGTCGCGGCGTGCCCGGCCGCTGGCGTCGCAATCGTCGCTCGTCAAGGCCCTGTTCGCCCGAAATCTCGCCAAAAGCTCGCATCCCCCCGCAGGACATGCTAGCACCCGCCGCCCGGAGACCGGATCATCCCCATGCCCAAAAACACGCCGCCCCGCAAGGAACACAACCGCGTCCCCCGCCCCGCCCGTCCGGCGGCGCCGGAGGAGGCCGGCCCGCGCGAGGCCGAGCGCGTCGCCAAGGTGGTGGCCCGCGCCGGGCTCGGCTCGCGCCGCGAGATCGAGGAATGGATCCTCGCCGGGCGCGTCGCGGTGAATGGCGAGGTGCTGGAAAGCCCCGCCCGCACCGTCACCGCCGAGGACGAGATCACCGTCGACGGCGCGAAGCTGCCTGACCGCGAGCGCACGCGGCTGTTCCTCTACCACAAGCCCAAGGGCGTGGTGACGACCAATTACGACCCGGAAGGGCGCCCGACCCTGTTCGAGATCCTGCCTCCCGGCCTGCCGCGCCTCGTCTCCGTCGGCCGGCTCGACCTCAACACCGAGGGGCTGATCCTGCTCACCAATGATGGCGGGCTCTCGCGGGTGCTGGAGCTGCCGGAAACCGGCTGGCTGCGCCGCTACCGCGTGCGCGCCAAGGGCGACATCACCCAGGACAAGCTCGACGCGCTGATCGCCGGCGTCACCGTCGACGGGGTGCAGTATGGCCCGATCGAAGCGGTGCTCGACCGCGTGCAGGGCGCCAATGTGTGGCTGACCCTGGCGCTGCGCGAAGGCAAGAACCGCGAAGTCCGCAATGTGCTGGGCTCGCTTGGGCTCGACGTGAACCGGCTGATCCGCCTGTCCTATGGCCCGTTCCAGCTCGGCGAGCTGGCGCAGGGCGAGGCCGAGGAGGTGCGCACCCGCATTCTCGCCGACCAACTCGGCGAGGCGCTGGCCAAGCAGGCGGGCGCGGATTTCGAGGGGCCGCTGTTCAACCATGCCGAGGACGAGGCGCCCAAGCGCTCGGCGAAGCCCGGCAAGGCGCGCTACGCCAAGCCGGAAGGCGCGGAGGACCGCCACCGCCGCCTGCCCATCGACACCGAACCGGGCGAGGGCAAGAGCGTGACGGCCGGCGTCGTTGCCGACCGCAAGGGGCGGAAGGTGCTGGTGCAGCGCGTGCGCTCCACCGAACCCGTGCCCGAGCCCGCCCCGGCCCGCGCCCGCCGCGACGAGGAGCGCGCCAACGTGCGGACGGGCACGCGGCCCGGCGCCGCTGCCAGCGAGCGCGGCGGCGAGCGCACCTTCCGCAAGCGCCCCGAGCGGGCCGGTGAGACGGAGGGTGGCGCCGAGCGCGAGGAGCGTCCCTTCCGCGAGCGTTCCGGCGAGCGGCCCGCCCGCGCCGGCGCCAAGAGCCGCGACCGCAAGGTCGGCGGGCCGCGTCCCTCCCGCCCGCGTGTCGAGCGCGAGGGCGAGGTGGGCGAACGTTCCGAGCGCCCCTTCCGCAGCCGCGACGAGGGCGGCGACCGCGCCCCGCGTGGCGAGCGTCCCGCGCGCCCGTTCCGCGAGCGCGGCGAGCGCCCGCAGCGCAGCGAGGGTTCGGAGCGGGGCGAGCGCCCCTTCCGCGGCGCCGGCAGCGACCGGCCCTATAGCGGCCGGGTGAAGTCCGAGCAGACGCGCAGCTTCCGCCCGCGCACTGAGGGTGATGAGCGCCCGCCCCGTCGCGAGCGTCCGGAGGGCGACCGTCCCTTCCGCGAGCGCGCCCCGCGCCCCGAGGGTGAGCGCCCGGCGCGCTCCTTCCGGCCGCGTCCGGAAGGGCAGGAGCGCCCCGCCCGCCGCGAGCGGCCCGAGGGGGACCGTCCCTTCCGCGAGCGCACGCCGCGCCCGGAAGGTGCGCGCCCGTTCCGCAGCCGCGACGACCGGCCCGCGCGCGACGACCGCCCGCCGCGCGAGGACCGTGGTGACCGCGCGCCGCGCGGCGATCGTCCGGCCCGCTCCTTCGGCGATCGGCCGGCGGGCGGCAAGAGCTATGGTGCCAAGAACTTCGCCGACCGGCCGGAAGGGCGTTCGGGTGGCGGCAAACCTTCTTCGGGCAAGCCTTTCGGCAAGCCCGGCGGCCGATCCTTCGGTGACAAGCCTGCCGGCGGCCGATCCTTCGGCGGCAAGCCCTCGGATGGCCGCCCCACCGGCGGCAAGCCGTCCGGCAATCGTCCCGCGGGTGGCAAGCCTTCGGGCGGAAAGCCGTCTGGTGGCAAGCCGGGCGGGCGTCCGCCGCGGTCGCCGCGCGGCTGACGGGGCGCGTCGATGCGCATCGTCGGCGGGCGCTTCAAGGGTCGCGCGCTGCGCGGCCCCTCTTCCAACGCCACGCGGCCGACCTCCGACCGGCTGCGCGAGGCGCTGTTCAACGTGCTCGCCCATGCCTATGGCGATGCCGCCGACGGCGCCCGCGTGCTCGACCTGTTCGCCGGCACCGGCGCGCTGGGGCTGGAAGCGCTCTCGCGCGGGGCGAAGCTGGCGGTGTTCGTCGACGAGGCGCCGGAGCCGCGCGGGCTGATCCGCGCCAATGTCGAGACGCTCGGCGTCGGCGGCATCACCCGCATCTTCCGCCGCGACGCGACGAAGCTGGGCGAGGCCTTCGCCAATGACGCCTTCGATCTCGTCTTCTGCGATCCGCCCTATGGGCGCGGGCTGGCGGAAAAGGCGCTGGCGAGCGCCCTTTCCGGCAAATGGCTGGCGCCGGAGGCGCTCGTCGTGGTGGAGGAATCGGTCGAGGCCGCCTTCAGCGCCCCGGAAGGCTTCGAGGAACTGGAACGCCGCCGCTACGACAGCAGCGAGATCGTCTTCCTGCGCGCGCCCGCCTAAGCGGCGCGCAGGCGGCCCTCACCCCACCTCCTGCACCGCCGCCAGAATCCGCTCGATGTCCTCGGGGCGCGAGAGGCGGTGGTCGCCATCCTTGATCAGGCTCAGCACCACATCGTCCTCGGCGAGGCAGGTGACGAGCCGCAGCGCGTGCTGCCACGGCACATCAGGATCGGCGACGCCCTGGAGAATGCGCACCGGGCAGCCGACCGCGAAGGGCGCGCCGAGCACCAAGTTCTGCCGTCCGTCCTCGATCAGCGCCCGGGTGATGACCTGGCCGGGGCCGTATTGCGAGGGGCGCACCCAGCGCCCGTCATGCAGCAGCGCGGCGCGGACATCCTCCGGCATCGCCTTCCACATCAGTTCTTCGGTGAAGTCCGGTGCCGGGGCGATGAGCACCAGCGCGGCGAGGCGGGCGCTCGCGCCCCGCGCCGCGAGCGCCCGGGCGAGCAGCAGCGCGATCCAGCCGCCCATGGAGGAGCCGACGACGATCTGCGGGCCTTCGGTCATGCGGTCGAACACGGCGAAGGCATCCTCGGCCCAGCGCGAGATGGTGCCCTCCTCGAAGGCGCCGCCGGATTCGCCATGGCCGGAATAGTCGAAGCGCACCACGCGCCGGTCGTGCGCCGCGCCCCAGTCCGCCAGCGCTTCCGCCTTGGTGCCACGCATGTCGGAGAGGAAGCCGCCGCACCAGACAATGCCGGGATGCTCGGGCGTCGCGCGGCCGGGGGTGACGCGCACCGCGATGGCGCGGGCATCCTCGCCAACGGTGAGGAAGGAAGGGGCGGCGCCCGCATCGGGACGGGTGGGGGTGGCCTCGCTCATCATGGTCTCCTCCGGTCGGGGCGCGGACGGTGCGTCACAACCTCTCGGCCGGCAAAAGCCTTGCGATTCGAGGCGCACGCGCCATCTTGGCTTACAGGCACACCTCGCGTGGGAACAGGGCCGGCTGGCAGGGTGACGACGAAAGCCGGCCCGGCAGGCGTTATTACACGCGATCCGTGCTTTACCGCCGTTGACTTCTGACGGGTTTGTCACGATCTTCTGCGACCGTTTTACGCGCGGAAATCAGCCGGCCGGCGACCCTTCGAAGCGCGGTGGAAACGCCACATTCTGAAATGGCAGAGGAGAAGACGCCATTCGCCGCCCCATGAGACCCGTCGCGCCGGAAAAGGACGGTCCGCGCGTCAACGAAGATATCCGCATCCGCGAAGTTCAGCTCATCGACCAGGACGGGCAGAATCGCGGCGTCGTGCTGACGCGCGATGCGATTGCGATGGCGCAGGACGCCGGCCTCGATCTCGTCGAGATCGCGCCGAACTCGGCCCCGCCCGTCTGCAAGATTCTCGACTATGGCCGGTTCAAGTACCAGAACCAGAAGAAGGCCAACGAGGCGCGCAAGAAGCAGCACGTCGTCGAGATCAAGGAAATCAAGCTGCGGCCCGGCATCGACACCCATGACTATGAGGTGAAGATGAAGGCCATCCACCGCTTCTTCGAGGAAGGCGACAAGGTGAAGATCACCCTGCGCTTCCGCGGCCGCGAGATGGCGCACCAGGAGCTCGGCTACAAGCTGCTCAACAAGGTGAAGGAAGAGCTGGCGACCATCGCCAAGGTCGAGGCCGAGCCCTCGCTGGAAGGCCGCCAGATGATCATGGTGCTGGCCCCGCGCTGAGGCGCGGCGCCCACCCTTCGACCGACATCATCCCGGAACGGCCGCGAGGCCGTGTCCGGGATTGTCGTTTGTGCGCCAAAGTTCGCCCCGGCCTGCGCTTCAGTCCGGCAGTGAGCCGTTCTCGCCGAGCACGGCGCCGGCGAGATAGAGCGAGCCGGCGATCAGCACGCGCGGCGCGGCCCCGACGGGAAATGCCGCCAGCCCTTCCAGCGCGGCGGCGACGCTCGGGGCGGTGGAGGCGTCGAGCCCGTGCCCCCGTGCGGCGTCCGCCAGCGCCTCCGGTGCCGCGCCCTTATGCTCGCCCGGCACCGGCACCGCGATCAGTTCGCGGGCGAGGCCGGCGAAGGGGGCGAGGAAGGCGTCCGCATCCTTGTTGCCCAGCATGCCGACGATCAGCACCAGCGGCCGCGACACCCGGTCTTCGAGATCGGCCAGCGCGGCGGCGAGCGCCTGACCGCCGGCGGCGTTGTGGCCGCCATCGAGCCAGATGTCGACGCCTTCCGGCGCCCGCGCGGTGAGCGGGCCGGGGCCGAGCCGCTGCAGCCGCGCCGGCCATTGCGCGCTGCGCATGCCTTCCTCGAAGGCGGCGGGCGGCAGGCCGAGATTGGCGACCCGCAGCGCCTCCACTGCGAGGCCGGCATTGACGATCTGGTGCGGGCCGACCAGGCGCGGGCGCGGCAGGTCGAGCAGGCCCGCCTCGTCGGCGACGACCAGCCGGCCGCCTTCCTCATGCGCCTGATAGTGCTCGCCCATCACCGAGAGCGGCACGCCGAGCCGCGCCGCCTGCCGCTCGATCGTCCGCAGTGCCTCGCGCGGCTGGTGGCCGAGCACGGCGGGCACGCCGCGCTTGAGGATGCCGGCCTTCTCGCCGGCGATTTCCGCCACAGTCTCGCCGAGGAAATCGACATGGTCGATGGAGACCGGGGTGATGACGCTCACCAGCGGCCGCTCGATCACATTGGTGGCGTCGAGCCGGCCGCCGAGGCCGACTTCCAGCAGCAATATGTCGGCGGGGGTTTCCGAGAACAGCAGCAGCGCCGCCGCCGTGGTGATCTCGAAGAAGGTGATCGGCTCGCCGCCATTGGCCTCTTCCGCCCGCGCCAGCGCGCCGGCGAGGCGGGCATCGTCCACCAGCGTGCCGGCGAGGCGGATGCGCTCGTTGAAGCGCACCAGATGCGGCGAGGTGTAGACATGGACGCTCTGGCCGGCGGCTTCCAGGATCGCCCGCATGAAGGCGACGGTGGAGCCCTTGCCATTGGTGCCGGCGACATGGATCACCGGCGGCAGGCGCCGCTCGGGGTGGTCGAGCCGCTCCAGCAGCCGCCACATGCGGTCGAGCGAGAGGTCGATCAGCTTCGGGTGCAGCGCCAGCAGCCGGTCGAAAATGTCGTCGACCGGCGCCCGCGGCCCCTCTGTGGGCGCGGGGCCGGCGGCGGGGAGCGCGCTCATGGGGGCCTCAGGCGCTCGCAGGCGCGGGGTTGGCGGCGGCGGGAGGCGGCAGGGCCGGCGCCTCGGGCGCCTTGTCCTCTGCGGGCTTCACAGCGGCCTTCGCCTCGCCCGCCACGGCCGGGGCGCGCATCAGCAGGCGGCAGAGCCGCGCCAGCGTCGGGCGCATCTGGTGGCGGTGGACGACGAGGTCGATCATGCCGTGGTCGCGCAGATATTCGGCGCGCTGGAAGCCCTCGGGCAGCTTCTCGCGGATGGTCTGCTCGATGACGCGCGGGCCGGCGAAGCCGATCAGCGCGCCGGGCTCAGCGATCTGTATGTCGCCCAGCATGGCGTAGGAAGCGGTGACGCCGCCTGTGGTCGGGTTGGTCAGCACCACGATATAGGGCAGCTTCGCCTCGCGCAGTTCCTGGATGGCGCAGGTGGTGCGCGGCATCTGCATCAGCGAGAGGATGCCTTCCTGCATGCGCGCGCCGCCGGAGGAGGCGAACATGATGAAGGGCGTGCCGCGCGAGGCGGCGGTCTCAAGCCCGGTGACGATGGCCTCGCCCGCCGCCATGCCGAGCGAACCGCCCATGAAGCCGAAATCCTGCACCGCCACGGTGACGGGCAGGCCTTCCAGCTTGCCATAGCCAACCTTCACCGCGTCCTGCGCGCCGGTCTTGGCGCGGGCGTCCTTCAGCCGGTCGACATAGCGCTTCTCGTCGCGGAACTTCAGCGGGTCGGTGGCGACCGCCGGCAGGCCGATATCGTACCATTTGCCGCCGTCGAACACCGAGCGCAGCCGCGAGGCCGGGTCCATGCGCATGTGGTAGCCGGAGCCGGGAACGACGTGGAGGTTCGCCTCCAGATCCTTGTGGAACACCATCTGCCCGGTCTCCGGGCACTTCACCCAGAGATTTTCCGGCACTTCCCGACGGTTCAGGAAGGAGCTCAGCTTGGGGACGACGTTCGAGATCCAGTTCAACGGTCGGGCTCCGGACGGTGACGCAGCGGCCGCGACGGGGGTCTCCCCGCTGTCGGCCGCCCCTCATCTAATGCCGCAGAAGGGCGATGAAAAGGCGCACGCGCGATTCGGCCGCGGCCGCGCGGGTGTGCGCCGTCCCCAAACGCTACTCGGCGGCCTGGCGGCGCACCCCGCGCACGGCCTCGGCGAGCCGGCCGACAAGGTCGGTGACGGCGGTAAGGGTGGCGGGCGTGGCGCGGTTCTCGGCATCGAGCGTGGCGCGCAGCGCGTCGATCAGCGCCGAGCCGACCACGACGCCATCGGCATTGGCGGCGATGGCGGCGGCGCTTTCCGGCGTCTTCACGCCGAAGCCGACCGCCACGGGCAGCGTGGTGTGGCGCTTGATCCGCGCCACCGCCCGGCCGACCGCGTCCGGATCGGCCTGCGCCGCGCCGGTGATGCCGGTGATCGAGACGTAATAGACGAAGCCCGCCGTGTTCGCGAGCACGGCCGGCAGGCGCTTGTCGTCGGTGGTCGGGGTGGCGAGGCGGATGAAGTCGAGCCCCGCCGCCAGCGCCGGCAGGCAGAGTTCGCCGTCTTCCTCCGGCGGTAGGTCGACCACCACGAGGCCGTCGACGCCCGCCGCCTTGGCGTCGGCAAGGAAGCGCTCGACGCCATAGACATAGACCGGGTTGTAATAGCCCATCAGCACCAGCGGCGTGGTGGCGTCGCTCTCGCGGAAGGTCTTCACCATGGCGAGCGTCTTGGCCAAAGTCTGCCCGGCCGCCAGCGCGCGCAGGCCCGCGGCCTGGATCGCCGGGCCGTCGGCCATCGGGTCGGTGAAGGGCACGCCGAGCTCGATGATGTCGGCGCCCGCCGCCGGCAGCGCCTTGAGCAGGGCGAGCGAGGTGTCGTGGTCGGGATCGCCGGCGGTGATGAAGGTGACGAGCGCGGCCCGCCCTTCAGCGGCGCAGGCGCGGAAACGGGTTTCGATGCGGGTGCTCATAGGCTCGTTCCCAGAATGTCCGCCACCTGCGGGATGTCCTTGTCGCCACGGCCGGAGAGGTTGACCACCATCAGGTGATCTTCCGGGAAGGTGGGGGCGAGCTGCGCGACCTTGGCCAGCGCATGCGCCGGCTCCAGCGCCGGGATGATGCCTTCGAGCTTCGCCACCAGCTGGAACGCTTCCAGCGCCTCGTTATCGGTGGCGGAGATATAGGCGGCGCGGCCGGTGTCGTGCAGCCACGAATGTTCCGGCCCGATGCCGGGATAGTCGAGGCCGGCGGAGATGGAATGCGCCTCGGCGATCTGGCCGTCGCCGTCCATCAGCAGATAGGTGCGGTTGCCGTGCAGTACGCCCGGGCGCCCGCCGGTGAGCGAGGCGGCGTGCTGGCCGGAGGGGATGCCGTGGCCTGCGGCCTCGACACCGAAGATCTTCACGCTCGGGTCGTCGAGGAAGGGGTGGAACAGGCCCATGGCATTGGAGCCGCCGCCGATGCAGGCGATCAGGCTGTCCGGCAGCCGGCCTTCCATCTCAAGCATCTGTTCGCGGGTCTCGGTGCCGATGATGCTCTGGAAGTCGCGCACCATGGCGGGGTAGGGGTGCGGGCCCGCCACCGTGCCGATGCAGTAGAACGTGTCGGACACGTTGGTCACCCAGTCGCGCAGCGCCTCGTTCATCGCGTCCTTCAGCGTCTTCGAGCCGGACTGGACGGGAACGACGCTGGCGCCGAGCATCTTCATGCGGAACACATTGGGCGCCTGCCGGGCGACATCGACGGCGCCCATATAGACGACGCATTCGAGGCCGTAGCGCGCGCAGAGCGTCGCGGTGGCGACGCCGTGCTGGCCGGCGCCGGTCTCGGCGATGATCCGCTTCTTGCCCATGCGGCGGGCGAGCAGGATCTGGCCGAGGACGTTGTTCACCTTGTGCGAGCCGGTGTGATTCAGCTCTTCGCGCTTGAAATAGATCTTGGCGCCCATCCCCGCCGGCGCGCCGGCGCGCAGATGCTCGGTCAGCCGCTCGGCGTAATAGAGCGGGCTGGGGCGGCCGACATAGTGCTTCAGCCCGGCCTCCATCTCCGCCTTGTAGGCGGGATCGGCCTTGGCTTCGTTATAGGCCGTCTCCAGATCGAGGATGAGCGGCATGAGCGTTTCGGCAACGAAACGGCCGCCGAAGAGGCCGAAATGCCCGTTGTCGTCGGGGCCGGTGCGGAAGGAATTGGGAGCGTTCACGACGGGCTCGTCTCTCTGGCAGGTGAAGGCGGCGTCGGCGCGGAGCCGGGGGCGGTGTCGCCGGTCGGGGCGGAAGACCCTTGCGCCTCGGCCGCCCGCGCGGCGCGCAGGAAAGCCTCGATGCGGGACGGGTCCTTGATGCCGGGTCCACGTTCGACACCGGAGGATACGTCGAGGCCTGGCGGATGGATGAGCCGCACCGCGTCCGCGACGTTTTCCGGATCGAGCCCGCCTGACAGCATGAAGGGCCGGGCGGGGTCAAGGCCGGCGATGAGGTTCCAGTCGAAGGCGACGCCGTTGCCGCCGGGCAGGGTGGCGCCCTTGGGCGGCTTGGCGTCGAGCAGCAGCCGGTCGGCCACCTCTTCATAGGCGGCCAGCGCGGCAAGGTCCTCAGCTGAGGCAATGCCGAGCGCCTTCATGACCGGGAGGCCGAAGCGGGCCCGGATGGCGGAGACGCGCTCCACGCTCTCGCGGCCGTGCAGCTGCAGCATGTCCGGGCGCAGCGCGTCGATAATGGCGGCCAGCGTGGCGTCGTCGGCATCGACGGTGAGCGCAACGATCTGAGCCCGCCCGCGCGCCTGTGCGCCGAGGCTGGCGGCGGTGGCGAGGTCGACATGGCGCGGCGAGGGGGCGAAGAACACCATGCCCACCATGTCCGCGCCGGCACTGAGGGACGCCTCCAGCGTCTCAGCGGTGCTCAGCCCGCAGATTTTGATCTCAAGCGACAAGGCCGCCTCCTCGGAACAGAGCCACCTAGCATGAACGGCCCCTTGACGCGAGGGCGTCGCCGAGGACGCGGCAGACTCCGGCGCAGAAGCCCGGCGACACGCAAGGGGGGCGGACGGCCGGCACCCGGGAACGGATTTTGAGAAAAATCCTCATCATAATTCGGTTTTCTCCGTGCGGGCCGTTCCCCTCTTGGAAACGGCGCCGTAGCGTGCCGCGCCTTGGCCGGCTGTTCTCCCTCGCGCTGCCGGCCTTCACCCGAAGCCTTCGCGATGACGACCGCCATGACCGATCCGCACCCGATCAAGGTCTTCGTGCAGCTTTCGCACGGCCAGGACGCGGCCGAATGGGAGCGGAGCCAGCGGAGCGGTACGCTCATCGGCATCAACGATCCCTCGCCCTATGGCTACCGGCGCGCCGAGCGCCAGGGCTGCGAGGTCCGCTTCTCGTCCGCGGGTCGTGAGGGGCTGCTGGGGAAGGGCCTGCGCGGCGCGCTGCGGCTGGCGCTGGGCTTCGACCTCGTCCACGCCCTCCGCAACCGCGCGGAGATCTTCCGGGCCGATATCGTGTGGACGCACACCGAGGCCCAGTTTCTGGCGGTGGCGATGCTGCTCTCGCTGGCGCGGCGTGCGTCCCGGCCCAAGCTCCTCGGCCAGTCGGTGTGGCTGATGGATGAGTGGCGGCGGCTGTCGCCGTTCCACCGCCCGCTCTACCGGTGGCTGCTCCGGCAGGTCGACGTGCTGACCTTCCATTCCCCGGAGAACCAGCGCCGCGCGCAGGCGATGTTCGGCCGCCCGGACGCCGAGCTGGTCCTGTTCGGCATTCCCAATGAGACGGGGTTGCCCCCGCTGCGCGCGCCAGCGCGGCCGGTCAAGGTGCTCAGTGTCGGCAATGACCGCCACCGCGACTGGGCGACGCTGCTGGCGGCGCTGGGAAGCCAGGACGACATTGAACTCACCATCGTCTCACGCAGCATCGACCCGCGCCTGACCCGGCCGCACCCCAATGTCCGGGTCGTCGCGCCGGCCCATAATGACGAGTTGCTGCGGCTCTACGCGGCGAGTTCGATCCTGGTGGTGCCGCTGAAGGAGAACCTGCACGCCAGCGGCATCACCGTGCTGCAGGAGGGGGCGCTGTGCGGGCTGGCGCTGGTCGCCACCCGCACCGGCGGCCTCGACGCCTATTTCGACGAGGCGGAGGCGACCTATGCGCCGGTGGGCGATGCCGCCGCGCTGCGGGCGGCGGTGCGCGAGCTCGCCGCCGATCCCGCCCGGCGGGATGCCCGCGCGGTCGCTGCCCAGCGCCGGATGACCTCCGGCGCGCTGGGCTGCGAGGCCTATATCAGCCGGCACGTCGCGCTCTCGCGCCGGGTTCTTGTGCGCCGCTGAGTCCCGCGTCGCCGCGCCGCGCGCGACGACGCGCTATTCCCCTCTTTCGCTGCGGCAGCCTGCGTGCTACACAAACTTCAGTGTGAAATAATTTTATTCACGTCAATTATATGTATATGTGGCGGCGACGCCCCCGTCGCGCCCGTTCGTGGAGACTGCCCATGCGCTTCCCGCGCCGCCTGATCCTGACCGCGACTCTCGCCGCCACGCTGGCGCCGTTCGCCCTCGCCGTGCCGCAGGCCCGCGCGCAGGAGCCGAACCAGATCCTCAACGCCTCCTACGATGTCGCGCGCGAATTGTTCGACGCCGAGAACAAGCAGTTCGAGCCGGCCTACAAGGCGAAGACCGGCAAGGAGATCAAGGTCAACCAGAGCCACGCCGGCACGTCGAAGCAGGCGCGCTCCATCGTCGAGGGCCTTGAGGCCGACGTGGTGACCTTCAACCAGATCACCGACATCACCTTCCTCGTCGACAAGGGCTTCGTCGCCAAGGACTGGCAGAGCCGCCTGCCTAACGGCTCCTCGCCCTGGTACTCCTTCCCGGCCTTCCTCGTGCGCGAGGGCAACCCGAAGAACGTGAAGAACTGGGACGACCTCGTCCGCGACGACGTGAAGCTGGTGTTCCCCAACCCGAAGACCTCGGGCAATGCGCGCTACACCTATCTCGCCGCCTATGCCTTCGCGCTGGAGAAGTTCAACGGCGACGTGGCCAAGGCCGACGCCTTCGCCAAGAAGCTGCTCTCCAACGTCGTGGTGTTCGACACCGGCGGGCGCGGCGCCACCACCTCCTTCGTCGAGCGCGAGCAGGGGGACGTGCTCATCACCTTCGAGGCCGAGGTGATCGGCGTGAAGGACGCCTATAAGGACAAGAAGTTCCAGGTCGTGGTGCCGGAGGTGAGCCTGCTCGCCGAATTCCCGGTCGCGGTGGTGGACAAGGTGGTCGACAAGCGCGGCTCGCGCCAGATCGCCACGGACTATCTCACCTATCTCTATTCGCCCGAGGGCCAGAAGGTCGCCGCCGAGTTCAACAACCGTGTCGTCGATCCTAAGGTCGCCGAGGAGTTCAAGGCCAAGTTCGTCCCCGTCCGCCTGCTCAAGGCCGAGGATGTGTTCGGCGGCTGGGCCAATGCGCAGAAGACCCACTTCGCTTCCGGCGGCAAGCTCGACGAGCTGTTCGTCGCTCCCTGAGCCGGGCGCGTTTAGCACGCCATATTCATGTGAATAGCGGTTTCGTGCTGGACTTCTCCGTTGAACTGCGGCATGGCCGGGCTCGTCCCGGCCATTGCCTTTTCACCGCTGCCCGATCCCGTTCGGTGCCACCGTCGCAAGGAGCCGACCGTTGAACCGCGTCATACCGGGCTTCTCGCTCTCGCTCGGCATCACCGTGCTCTATCTCAGCCTGATCGTGCTGCTGCCGCTCGGCGCGCTGGTCTGGCAGGCGCTGGATGTCGGCTGGGACCGTTATCTCGCCATTATGAGCGGGGCGCGCACCCTGGCCGCCTTCCGCATCACCCTTTCCACCGCGGCGCTGGCGACCCTATTCAACTGCGTCTACGGCCTCGCTCTCGCCTGGGTGCTGGTGCGCTACGAGTTTCCCGGCAAGCGCTATCTCGACGCGCTGGTCGACGTGCCCTTCGCCCTGCCCACCGCCGTGGCCGGCCTCGCCCTCTCCGCGCTGTTCGTGAAGAATGGCTGGTTCGGCGGGCCGCTGGCGGCGCTCGGCATCGATGTCGCCTACACCCCGCTCGGCATCGCCATCGCCATGGCCTTCACCTCCATCCCCTTCGTGGTGCGCACGGTGCAGCCGGTGCTGGAGGATCTCGCCGCCGATGTCGAGGAAGCCGCGGCAACGCTCGGCGCCTCGGATCTGCGCATCTTCGCCCGCATCATCTTTCCCGCCATCCTGCCGGCCTTCCTTACCGGCGCCTCGCTCGGCTTCGCCCGCTCGCTGGGCGAGTTCGGCGCCATCATCTTCATCGCCGGCAATCTGCCGCTGAAGACCGAGGTGGTCTCGCTGCTGACCTTCATCCGCATCGAGGAATATGACTACCCGGCCGCTGCCGCCATCGCCGCGACGCTGCTGGGTTTCGCGTTCGTCCTGCTGTTCCTGGTCAACATGCTCCAGCTCTGGCAGCAGCGCCGCGTCGGCACGGGGGATTGAGCATGGAAGTCGCACCGTCTCCCGGTCCCTCCCTTCCCCCCGCTGCGCCCACGCCCGCGCCGGGCCGCATCCGTGTCGGCGACGGGCCGGCGACGCGGCGCGTGCTGGTGGGCGGCGTGCTGCTCGTCACCGCGCTGGTGCTGGTGGCGCCACTGCTGGCGATCTTCGTCGAGGCGTTCAAGCACGGCATGGCCGCCTATGCCGCCTCCTTCGCCGCGCCGGACACGCAATACGCCATCGGCCTCACCCTGTTCACCGCGCTGATCGTGGTGCCGGTCAATGTCGGGTTCGGCATCGCCGCGGCCTGGTGCATCGCCAAGTTCCGCTTTCCCGGCCGCAATCTGCTGGTGGCGCTGGTGGAACTGCCCTTCTCCATCTCGCCGATCATCGCCGGCGTCGCCTATCTCTTCGTCTATGGCGCGCAGGGGCTGCTGGGGCCGTGGCTCGGCGAGCACGACATCAAGATCATGTTCGCCGTGCCGGCGATCATCCTCGCCAGCCTGTTCGTCACCGCCCCCTTCGTCGCCCGCGAGCTGATCCCGCTGATGATCGCTCAAGGGTCGGAGGAGGAAGAGGCGGCGGTGACGCTGGGCGCGGGGGGCTGGCGCATCCTGCGCCTCGTCACCCTGCCGAATGTCCGCTTCGCCCTGCTCTATGGCGCGGCTTTGTGCAATGCGCGGGTGATGGGCGAATTCGGCGCGGTGTCGGTGGTCTCGGGCAATATTCGCGGCCAGACCAACACGCTGCCGCTGCAGATCGAGCTGCTCTATCAGGACAATAACGCGGTCGCCGCCTTCGCGGTGGCGACGCTGCTGACCCTGGTGGCGCTGGTGACGCTGGTGGCGAAGGCGATCATCGAGCGGCTCGACGCGGCGCGGGTGAAGGCGCAGGGCAAGCCGGGGCACTGAGCGGCGCGGGCTTGCTGCGGTGTGCCCGGCCCCGGCCGGGCCTCGAGGTACGCCGGCGGCCGATGCGGCGCCGGCTCCTCAGCCCTTCAGCGCCTTCCACACCAGCTCGGCGGCGGCGAGGTCCTCGATGGCGGTGCCGACCGATTTGAACAGGGTGATCTCGTCGGCGCTGCCGCGCCCCTTGGCGGTGCCGGCGGTCAGCTCGAACAGATCGCCCTGGATGTCCTCCGGCGCCAGCACGCCGCTCGCCAGCGGGATGACGATGTCGCCCGCCTCCTTGCCGGCCCCGGCGCGGGTATCGACATAAACGCGCGCCCGGCGGACGGCCTCGTCATCGGCCTCGCGCATGATCGGGGTGAAGCCGCCGACGAGGTCGACATGCTGGCCGGGGCCGAGATAGCGCCCTTCCACCAGCGGCTGCGGCGACAGCGTGGCGGAGGTGACGATATCGGCCCCCGCAATCGCCGCGCCGCGATCCGCCTCGGCCGTGGCATTGAAGCCCTCGGCACGTAGGCTCTCCGCCAGCGCTTCCGCCTTGGCGAGCGTGCGGTTCCAGATGGTGATGGTGCGGATCGGGCGCACACTGGCATGGGCGCGGGCGAGATAGGGCGCGAGCGCTCCAGCCCCGATCACCGCCAGGCGTGTCGCGTCTTCGCGGGCGAGATAACGGGCGGCGAGCGCGGAGGCGGCGGCGGTGCGCCACACGGTGAGGCTGCGCGCGTCCATCACCGCCAGCGGCTGGCCGGTGGCGCCGGAATTGAGCAGATAGAGCCCGGTGATGCTCTCAAGCCCCCGGGCGCTATTGCCGGGAAAAACGGTCACCAGCTTGGTGCCGTACACGTCGTCCTCGGTGCCCTCGCTGGTCCAAGCCGGCATCAGCAGGGCGGTGGCGTCGCCATCCGGGCGCGGCATGGTGTGGTGATGGCGCACCGGCACGGTGATGCGGCGGCGGAAGGCGGCCTCAAGCGCGTCGATCAGCGCAGGAAAGGTCAGCAGCCCGGCGATCTCGCCGGACGACACGAAGCGCACATCGCTCATGGCAAGGTTCCGTCAGGCCGCGTCGCGACGATGGGCGAGCACCGGCCGCGTCACCGGGTCGCGATGGGCGGCGCGCAGCTCTTCCACTTCGGCATGGGCCGAGCGCGCCTCGCGGGCGGAGCGGCGGGCGGCCTTGCGGTAGCGGCCCTGGCTGAACCACGCCGCGACGCCGCCCAGCACCACGCCGACGATCATCGCGGCGAAGATGACGAGGAACAGCGGCGCTTCCACCGACCAGCCGCCGGCCCCGGTGAGCGGGTCGATCACCAGCGACACCGGATGGCGGTTGGCCACGGCAAGCATGACGAGCCCCACCGAGACCGGCAGGACAATGAGGATCAGCAGTAGACGACGCAGCACGACTTCTCCCTTCGGGTCAGCCTTATTCGAGGTCGACGCCATCGTTCAGGCGTTCGCGCATTTCCTTGCCCGTCTTGAAATAGGGCACGGCCTTGCCGTCGACATCCACATGCTCGCCCGTGCGCGGGTTGCGCCCGGTGCGGGCCGGGCGCGCCTTCACGGAGAAGGCGCCGAAACCGCGCAGCTCGACACGGTCGCCGCGGCCGAGTGCCGCGACGATCTCGTCGAGTATGGCATTCACGATGTTCTCGACATCGCGTTGATAAAGATGCGGATTCGCCTCGGCGATCCGCTGCACCAATTCGGACTTGATCATCGACGCCCCGGCCCCTTTTCCGTTCGGCTCGTCGGTACTCCAAAAAATTTATATTTTGGAAGCTCTTGGCCCCGTCTAGCCACCGCGAGGGTGCCAGAGGGCCAGAAGACCGTCAAGGCGGGCCTGTTCCGCAGCCCCGCCCGCCGCATCTGCCACGAGACGGGCGATATCTTCAAGCCCGATCAACGACATCACACGCACCGACAGCGCGTGCAGCCAGCCGAATTCGTCGCCGGCGCGGTCGGTGTGCCAGTCGCGTATGGGAAGATCCTTGTCGATCCCCTTCTCGCGCGCCAGCCAGTCGCGGCCGGTGCGCTCGTCGCCGATCTCGTCGATGAGGCGCATGGGCAGCGCCTGATGGCCGGTGAACACCCGCCCATCGGCAGCGAGGGCGAGCTTGTCGGCGTCGAGCAGCCGGCGCTCCGCCACCAGCCCCTTGAACCAGTCATAGCTGTCCGCCACCAGCGAGCGCACGGCAGCGCGGGCCTCCTCGGTCGGCGGATCGAACATGTTGGGCGCGGCCTTGAGCGGGCTCGACTTGATCTCCTCATAGGAGATGCCGACATTTTTCATCAGCTCGGCGAAGTTGGGGAACTGGAAGATCACCCCGATCGAGCCGACCAGCGCGTTGCGCGGCGCGACGATGTGGTCGGCGCCGAGCGCGGCGATATAGGCGCCGGAAGCGGCCATGCCGCCGACGACCGCGACGATCGGCTTCTTCTCCGCCAGCCGGCGCAGCGCGTCATAGAGCGCGGCCGAGCCGACCACCGTGCCGCCGGGACTATCGATGGACAGGATCACCGCCTTGGCCCCGGACTTGCCGATGGCATCCAGCATCTCGGTCCGCTCGCGCTCATTGCGGATGACGCCGCCAATGGTGACGCGGGCGACATGGGGGGAAGACCGTGGCAGCAGGGCGCCGTCGCTCCACCAGGCAAAGGCGCCGAGCCCGCCGAGGAGAACCACCAGCAGCGCGAACACGCGCCAGAAGGCGAGCTTGCGCCGCAGCCGGCGGCGGGCGAGCACCTCGTCGACATCAAGTGCGCTGGCGGCCATGGCATTCTCCTGCGTTGCCGCCAAGGCGTAGCGGCGCGGCGCAGCCGGCGCAAGGGTGAGGCGGGGCAGGCGGGGCGGTGCCTACCCGCCGTGCTTTTCCAGAAACGCCTCGATGGCGAGCGTGCGGAAATCCTCCAGCGCGGCGCGAAGGCGCGCATGGTCCCAGTCCCACCAGGCCAGCGCCTGCAGGCGGGCGGCGATGGCGGCGGGGAAGCGCTCGCGCACCGGCTTGGCCGGCACGCCGGCGACGATGGTGTAGGGCGCGACATCCTTGGTCACCACTGCGCCGGCCGCCACCACCGCGCCGTTGCCGATGCGGCGGCCGGGCAGCACGATGGCACCATGGCCGATCCAGACATCATGGCCGATGGTTACCGGCTGGTCGCGGCGCCAGGCGAAGAAATCCGGCTCGTCCTGCGCATCGTCGAAATAGGCGGAGGCGCGGTAGGTGAAATGCGACTGGCTCGCCCGCTGCATCGGATGGTTGCCCGGATTGATCCGGGTCATCGCCGCGATGGAGGTGAAGCGGCCGATGCGCGTATAGGCAATGTCGGAATCATTGACGACATAGGAATAGTCGCCGAGCTCCACTTCCAGCAGCTGGGTGCGCGGGCCAACCTCGGTGTAGCGTCCCAGCGTCGAGCGGGTCACCTCGGCGCTGGGATCGACAGTCGGTGCCGGGCCGAGCTTCTGTGCCATGGGGCGGACCTGCCTTCAGCTGCCGAAGGGAAAGCGGGCGATCAGCCGGAACGGGCCGGTCTCCTGCCGGTAAAGCGCGATTTCGCGCACGATGAGCGGGCCGTCGCCACCGCTGGCGGCGAAATGCTCGGCCAGCTCCGCTTCCGCCAATGCCCGCTCCTCGTCTTCCAGCGGGCCGGTCAGCGTCATGTGGAAGCGGAAATCGTCCAGCACATAGGGATAGCCCCAGCGGTCGAGATATTCGCGCTGGCGCGGGGTGAGCGGGGCACGCAGGCGCTTCTCGCGCTCGGCCTCGGTCATCGGCGCGCGGAATTCGTCGAGCGCGGCCACGGCGCCGGCGGCGAGCCGGTCCAGCGCGGCGCTGGGCGCGGCGAGGCGCAGAGCGAGGAAGCGGCCGATGCTGGCCAGCGTCACGCCCGGGCAGGCAAAGCCGGCGCGGTTGCCGGCAAAGCGGGCGCAGGCGGCGGTGAGTTCCGCTTCCCGCCGGCCTGGGGCGAGGCGGAACGGGGCTTTCAGCGTGGCGTGGAAGCCATAGCGGCGCGGCTCGGCGGTGATCTCGCTCCAGCGCGCGGCATCGAAGCGGCGCAGCGCCAGCGGCGCGGGCGGCGTGCCGGCTTCCGCGTCATAGCCCAGCACGGCGGAGCCGAAGCGCCAGAGCGGGCTCTGCGCCGGAGGGGCGAAGTAAAGCGCGTAGCGCGGCGTCGCCGGACGGGCGGCGGCGGCCTCGGCCGGCGGGGCGGCGGGGTTCGGTTGCGCGGTCATGGGCGACCCTTTTTCAGAACACGCGCCGGCCGGCGACGAACACCTCGTCGATGCGGGGCGTATCCTCCGCCAGGCGGAAGCGCACGAGATCGGCGCGCAGCCCCTCGTGCAGCCGCCCGCGATCCTCCAGCCGGGCCAACCGGGCCGGGGCGGCGGTGACGAGGGCGAGAGCGTCGGGCAGGGACAGGTCGGCGGTGCGGGTCAGCGCCAGCGCCCCCTGCAGCAGGCTGGCCGGCACATAGTCGGAGGCGAGCGCGTCGAGCAGCCCTTCGCGGGCAAGCTCGCGCATCGACACGCCGCCGGAATGCGAGCCGCCGCGCACCACATTCGGCGAGCCGCCAATGGTGGCGAGCCCGCCCGCGCGGGCGGCACGCGCCGCCTCCAGCGTGGTGGGAAATTCGGAGATGGTGCAGCCGGCCGCCAGCGCCTCGTCGACATGGGCGGGCGTGGTGTCGTCATGGCTCGACAGCACCAGGCCCGAGGAGGCGAACAGCGCCACCATGCGCTGGTAGTTTTCCGCCACCGCGCCGCGCGCGCGCTCGATCCGGTCGGCGACCTCGGCGTCGATGTCACCGCCGCTCTTGCCGATGCCGGTGAGATAGACCTTGAGATGCTCGACATTGCGCCATTGGCGGGTGCCGGGCGTGTGATCCATCAGCGAGGCGAGCGCCAGGGTCGGCCGGCCGAGCGCGACATCGACGAGATCGGGCAGGGTGCGGTCGGTCAGCTCGCAGCGCAGATGGATGCGGTGGTCGACGCGGAACAGGTTGCGCTCGACGCCGGAATCGACCGCGTCCAGCATCACCTCATACAGCGCCCGGCGGTCGGCCTTGGCCTGGTCGAAGCCGCCGGCGCAAATCGCGTCATAGACGGTGGTGACGCCCGAGGCGGCCATCTGCGCGTCATGCGCCAGCGCGGCGGCGCGGGAATCCGGCCAGATCACCTTCGGGCGCGGCACGAAATGGCCTTCCAGCGCGTCCGTGTGCAGGTCGATCAGCCCGGGCGCGAGGAAGGCGCCCTCGCAGTCGATGGCGGCGGAAAGATGCGAGCGGCCTTCGTCGATCGCGCGGATGCGCCCTTCCCCGTGGACCAGCGTGCCGTCGACGACGCGGTCTTCGAGAACAAGGCGGGCATTGGTGAGAATCACGTCCATGGCGGCGCGTCTCGCATGTTGTTGTGACCGTTCGATGAAGTCGCGTAGGGGCAGACAGGTCGGTTCACACTCCCGCCGCGCCGCCTTCGCCGCGCGGATCATGCGCGGCTTCCAGCCCGGCCGTGCCGGGATGAAACACGACCGCGCCGGCGCACCCCATGGCATCGGAAAATGGCACGTCGATGATCTCGACATCGTGACCGGCGGCGGCGAGCCGGTCGGCCACCTGCTCGTCAAATCCCGCCTCCAGCAGTAGCCGGTCGGAACGCCGCCAGCGCGGCGCGGCGAGCGCGGCCGCGAGCGGGGCGTCGGCGAGGTAGCGGCTGAGAACGAGGGCCTCGGTCAGTGCCGGGCTGTCGCCGCCGCTGCCGACACCGATGACGCGCCCATCCGCAAGCGACGCCAGGCCGGCGCTCAGCGTCACCGGCGGGCGGCGCCCGGGCTGCAGCGGGGCGGGAGCGCGCGGATCGAGCGTGAAGGCGGCGCCGCTATTGTTCATCAGCACGCCGGTCGCCGGCAGCACCAGCCCGGAGCCGAAGGGCGCGTGCAGCGAGGAGAGGCAGGACACCACCAGCCCGCTTCGGTCCGCCGCGCCGATCCACGCGCCGCCAATCTCTGTGGCCGGTCGGCGCGGGGCGGGTGTGGCGCGCCGGAGGTCGATCCCCGCCGCCGCGCGCGCCAGCGCCTCCGGGGCGAGGAGGTCGGCCGGGTCGGCGCTGAGCACGATGGAATCGGTGAGCGCCGGCGCGGCGATCTCCTGCGCCCGCCTGCCGGCCGCGATCAGGCCATGGACGGGCGCGTAGCCTTCGGCCTCCTTAATGCCAAGCCGGCTAAACAGCGCGAGCGTGAGAAGCGTCACCAGCCCCTGCATGGGCGGGGGCGGGGCCCACAGCGTCAGGCCGGGCAGCTTCACGCTGAGTGCCGGCCGGGTGCGGGCAGCATAGGCGGTGAAGTCGGCGCGGGTGAGCGGGCTGCCGGCCCGTTGCAGATCCGCTGCCATCTCGCGCGCGACATCGCCCCGGTAGACATCGTCGAGCCCGGCGAGGGCGAGATGTTCCAGCGTATCGGCCAGCCGCGCGCAGGGCTGATGCGCGCCGGCTTCCGGCACCGTGCCATCCGCCGCGAGAAAGGCGGCGCGGAAGCCGGGCACGGCGTCGAGTTCCACCCGTGCCCGGGTGGCGGCGCGGTGCTGCCCGGGCGAGACCGGGCGCCCGGCGCGGGCCTGTTCCTGCGCCGATTCCAGCAGCCGCCGCATCGGCATCCGCCCGCCATGGGCGCGCGCGGCTTCCTGCGCCCGCATCCAGCCGCCGACCGTTCCAGGCACGGTGAGGGCGGCAAGCGCGCCGCGCTGCGGGATTTCGTCAAGATCGCGCGCGCGGTAGAAGGCGGCGTCGGCGCCCGCGCCCGCCGGGCCGGCGGCGTCGATCACGGTGACGCGGCCGGCGGGATCGCGAATCAGCCACAGGCCGTCACCGCCGAGCCCGCCCAGATGCGGGCAGGCGACCGCCAGCGCGGCGGCGGCGGCGAGCGCCGCTTCCACCGCATTGCCGCCCTCTTCCAGCACGGCGCGGCCGGCCTCGGTCGCCTGCGGATGTGGGGTGGCGACCATGCCGGCGCCGGCACGCGCGCTCTCGTGAACCTGATCGTGAGCCATTCGGCACTCCACCTGCGCCCCTGCCGCCGCGCGGCGGCTTGACCCGCGCCGCCGGGCATAGCAGGTTGCGCCCCGCCGAAGTAGACGGATTGGGACGCGATGAGCACGGGCCGACGCATTCGCTGGGACAATGTCAGCACGGTGGTGAGCGCCGCCATCCTGCTGGGCGCCGAGCTGATCGGTGCCGGCCTTGCCGCCGGCTGGGCCCTCGCCGCCCTGTTCCAGGCGAGCCTGATGTGGGAACTCATCTTCGAGGGCGCCTTCGCCCTGCTCGCCGTCTACGGCATCTACCGTTTCGTAGTGAAGGCCAAGTCGGTCGAACCCTTCGTCGAAGGCTAACGCAAGCGGCATGCAAGCCTGGGGCAAGCCTCACGCCCCCTTTCGATACCGCTTGCGGCGTGTGCATGCCGATATATCGGGCGCATGCGATAAAAATCGCAAAAGCCGCTTGCATATGACAGCGTAGAACCCTAAATCCCGCCCTGCCCAACATTCGCACGTGCCTGTGGTCGCGTGCCGATCGGCGGAAGTCCGGACAAGAGGCCGGAAAATCGCCAGTCAGATCGGTAGCCGGAGGCGAAACCGGCGCACCTCGCTCTCAGCGGGGAACGTGACTTGAAGCAACGACGTACGGGCTTTTTTGGTCTCTGTCGGCCCTCCAAAGGTCGGGAAACTGAAGAGGCACTACTTCTTGCCGGGCGTGCGGTCGGGTCTCCCGTACCAAGCGAAGGCATTGGACGACGCTGGCGCTCTCCACATGCGCGCAGCGGCGCTTTGATGCCACGGCTCCATTCCGAACGGTCGAACGGCTTGCGCCGCGCGGCCGGCGGACGGATGCGCATTCCTGCCATCAACGCGGCCCATTGGCGCCGCTTGAGGGTGGTCGCATCCACATGTCCGCTTCATCTGGATCGAGGCTTCGGGTCTGTGGGAGAGCGCCATGACCGACCGTATTCGCGAATTTCTGCGCAACCGACGTGAGGACGGTCCTTGCGTCGTCGTCGATCTCGACGTCGTGCGCGCCAATTATGCCGCCTTCGCCCGGGCGCTGCCGGACACCCGCGTCTTCTACGCGGTGAAGGCGAACCCCGACGCGGCTATCCTCTCGGCCCTGGCCGAGATGGGCTCCTGCTTCGACTGCGCCTCGGTCGCCGAGATCATGATGGCGCTCGCCGCCGGTGCTTCGCCCGACCGCATCTCCTTCGGCAACACCATCAAGAAGGAGCGCGATGTGGCGCGCGCCTTCGAGCTGGGCGTGCGGCTGTTCGCGGTCGACTCCACCGAGGAAGTCGAGAAGATCGCCCGCGTCGCCGCCGGCTCCAAGGTGTTCTGCCGCATCCTGTGCGACGGCGCCGGCGCCGAATGGCCGCTGTCGCGCAAGTTCGGCTGCGAGCCGGACATGGCCGTCGACGTTCTGGAGCATGCCCACCGGCACGGGCTGGAGGCGCATGGCGTCTCCTTCCATGTCGGTTCGCAGCAGAAGAATGTCGAAGCCTGGGATTCCGCCCTGGCCTCGGCGAGCGCGATCTTCCGCGAGTGCGCCCTGCGCGGCTTCTCGCTCAGCCTGGTCAATCTCGGCGGTGGTTTCCCGGCGAAGTACCTGCAGGACGTGCCGGCTGCTGAGGCCTATGGCGAGGCGATCTTCCGCGCCCTGTCCCGGCATTTCGGCAACGCCATCCCGCAGACCATCATCGAGCCGGGCCGCGGCATGGTCGGCGCCGCCGGCCTGATCGAGGCCGAAGTGGTGCTGATCTCGAAGAAGTCGGACACCGATTCGGTGCGCTGGGTCTATCTCGACATCGGCAAGTTCGGCGGTCTCGCCGAGACGATGGACGAGGCGATCCGCTACCCGATCGTGACCCCGCGCGACGGTGATGCGGTGGAGCCCTGCGTGCTGGCCGGCCCGACCTGCGATTCGGCCGACGTGCTGTACGAGAAGACCCCGGTCCTGCTGCCGGTGTCGCTCGCCATCGGCGACAAGGTGCTGATCGAGGCGACCGGCGCCTACACCACCACCTATTCGGCGGTGGCGTTCAACGGCTTCGACCCGCTGCGATCCTATGTGATCTGAGCGGGTTCCGACATCGGGTCGGATACCGCCTGCGTCCTTCGAGGCCCGCGCGTTGCGCGGGCTCCTCAGGATGACGCGGGCTCTGCCTCCTCGTCATGCTGAGGTGCGGGCCTCCGGCCCGCCTCGAAGCACGCATGAGATCACCGCTTTTCCCTGTCACCTCTTTTGCCCGGTCCATCCCGGGTGTTGGAGGCCGTCATGTCCACCACTTCGCTCGCCCGCACCACCCCGGCCATCTCGCTGGAAACCGCCGCCGACGTCGCCCAGCGCGAGGCGCTGCTCGACCTCGCCTTCGGCCGCGCCGCTCGCCTCGCCAAGACCAGCGAGCGCCTGCGCGAAGGCCGCAAGCCGGCGGAAGGCCTCGCCTTCGCTTCGCATGGCCCGGACGGGCGCGTGGTGGCGACGCTGCGCCTGTGGCACGTCACGGCTGGCCCCGGCCGTCCGGCGCTGCTGCTCGGCCCGCTGGCGGTGCATCCGTGGTTCCGCGACCGCGGCCTCGGTGGGGCGCTGATGAACACCGCCATCTGCGAAGCGACCCGGCTCGGCCATGGCGCCATCCTCTTGGTGGGTGACGCGCCCTATTATGCGCGCTTCGGCTTCGCCCCGGCGCTGACCGAGGGCCTGTGGCTGCCCGGCGCCTTCGACCGCAGCCGCTTCCTCGGGCTGGAGCTGGTGCCCAGTGCGCTCGCCGGCGCGCGCGGCCTTGTCAGCCCCACCGGCGCGCCAGTGGAACTGCCGAGCCTCGGCGAACTCGTGGCTCAGGGTGGCACGGGGGAGCTGCGCCGCACGGCATGAGGCCGCGCGCGGCGCGCCGCCTTTTCACATCATCCGTCGAGACATGGAAATCCCCGGGCGAGCCCGGGGATTTCGTCTTTCAATGACCGTTGCCTCAGCCGACGCTGAGTTCGACCGGGATGTTGCCGCGCGTGGCCTTGGAATAGGGGCACATCTGGTGGGCGGCCTCGAGCACCTCCTGGGTCTGCTCGGGCGACAGCGCCGGGGCCTTCAGCGAGAGCTTGGCGGCGAGGCTGTAGCCGTCATCGCCCTTCACCAGCGATACCGCGACGGTGACGGCGGCCCCGCTCACGTCGAGCTTCTTCTGATGGCCCACCGCCTCGACGGCGGAGCCGAAGCAGGCGGCATAGCCGGTGGCGAACAGATGCTCGGGCGTGGTCTTGCCGGAATCGAGCACGCCGTTCTTCGGCATGCCGAGATCGACCGACACCGAGCCGTCGCTGGTCTGGGAATGGCCGTTGCGGCCGCCGATGGCGGTGGCGGTGCCGGTGAAGAGAACGGTGCCGGACATGCAAATCTCCCTGTGAAATGATGGGGCCGCGACCGGCCCGCACGCCTCAAGATGGGGCGCCCCGTGAACCGGGCAACCGGCTCGCGTCCGATTGACTGTCGCGGCCGCACGGCGGCGGTCATTTGTTCTTGTTTCGTTTCTTCAGGCTTGCCCGTTGGCGCCGCGCGTCGTACCTCTCTGGCAACCTGCCCGCCTGCCGGGCCATCCTGAGTTCGGAGCGCGCCTCCATGCCGATCGCGATCCTGAAGGAACGCGCCGTCGCCCGTATCGCCGGGGCCGACGCCGCGCATTTCCTCGACAATCTGCTCACCTCCCGCACCCCCGCGCCCGGCGCGGCGCGCTATGCCGCGCTACTCGCCCCGCAGGGCAAGATCGTCGCCGACATGATCGTGCTGGCGACGGAAGGCGGTTTCCGCCTCGATATCCCCCGCGCGGTCGCGCCCGATCTGCTCAAGCGACTGCAGCTCTACCGGCTGCGGGCCAAGGTGGAGATCGGCCTGCTCGACGACCTCAACGTCGCGGTGGCCTGGGGCGGGGCGAGCCCGCTCATCGACACGCTTGCCTATGACGACCCGCGCCTGCCCGCGCTCGGCCGGCGCTTCCTGTTGCCCGCCGCCGAAGCGGTACAGATTTCCATGGTGCCGGAGGCGGAATGGCAGGCGCACCGCATCGCCCTCGGCGTGCCAGAGGGCGGGCAGGATTTCCTCTATGGCGACGCCTTCCCGCACGAGGCCGACATGGACCAACTCGGCGGGATCGATTTCGACAAGGGCTGCTATGTCGGGCAGGAAATCGTCAGCCGCATGCAGCATCGCGGCACCGCCCGCACCCGGATCATACCCATGGCGCTGTGCGGCCCGCCCCCTCGCGAGGGCACGCCGATCACCGCCGGCGGCAAGAGCCTGGGCCGTCTCGGCTCGGGCATTGACGGGCGCGCGCTGGCGCTGATCCGGCTCGACCGGCTGGAGGAGGCGCGCGCCGCCGGACAGATCGTGGAAGCCGACGGCGCGGCGCTGGTGCCCGAACGCCCGGCCTGGGCGCGCTTCGCCATTCCCGGCACGGAGGAGGGGGCGTGAAGGTCCATACGCATGAAGACGGTGTCACCCGCTGCGCCTGGTGCGGCACCGATCCGCTCTATGTCGCCTATCACGACACGGAATGGGGCGTGCCGGAATATGACGACCGGGCGCTGTTCGAGAAGCTGATCCTCGATGGCTTCCAGGCCGGGCTCGCCTGGATCACCATTTTGCGCAAGCGCGACGGGTTTCGCGCGGCGTTTGACGGCTTCCAGCCGGAGATCATCGCCCGCTACACGCCGGAGAAGGTGGAGGCGCTGATGCAGGATGCGGGCATCGTGCGCAACCGTTCCAAGATCGAATCGACCATCCGCTCGGCACAGGTCTGGCTCGACATTCAGGAGCGCGGGCCTGGTTTCTCCAAGCTGCTCTGGGACATCAACGGTCCGGTGCTCGACAATCGCCGCGCGCCGGGCGATCCGGCGCTGGTGACCTCGCCGGTGGCCATCGCCATGTCGAAGGAACTGAAGAAGCGCGGCTTCAATTTCGTCGGGCCGACCATCGTCTATGCCTTCATGCAGGCGGTGGGCATGGTGGACGACCACGCCGTCACCTGCCACCGGCACGGGCTGGCGGCCGATGCTGCGCGGGCGTGAGGGCGGCGCGATGAGCCTTGCCGACGCGGTGACGCCTGCGAAGAAGGGGGCGGCGGCGAAACCCGTGCGCGCCTGGCAGCGCATGCTCTCGGGCCGGCGGCTCGACCTCATCAACCCCTCGCCGCTCGATATCGAGATCGAGGACATCGCCCATGGCCTTGCCCGCGTCGCCCGCTGGAACGGCCAGACGGCCGGCGAGCATATCTTCTCGGTGGCGCAGCATTCGGTGCTGGTGGAACTCATCGCCCGCCGTCAGGCGGCGGCGCGGGGCGCGGACATTGATCGCCGCTGGCGGCTCGCCATGCTGCTGCACGACGCGCCGGAATATGTGGTCGGCGACATGATCAGCCCGTTCAAGGCGGTGATCGGCGGCGACTATAAGGCGGTGGAGGCGCGGCTGCTGGCGGCGGTGAGCCTGCGCTTCGGCCTGCCGGCGCAGTGGCCGGCGACGCTGGCGGCGCGGGTGAAGGCGGCCGACCGCGCCAGCGCCTTTCTGGAAGCGACGCGGCTCGCCGGCTTCGCCATTCCGGAGGCGCGGCGGCTGTTCGGCACGCCCTGCCCGCTCGACAGCACGTTGGAACGGGATTACCTCACCCCGTGGAGCGCGGGCGAGGCCAAGGCCCGCTTCCTCGCCTGCTTCGAGGAACTGGTCGCGGAGGCCCCATGATCCATGTCTGCCCGCTCTCGCGGCTGGAGGAGACCGTCGCCCGCACCCGCGCCGAGCATGTGCTCTCGGTGATCAATGTGGCGACGCCGGTGACGCTGCCGGCCACGGTGCGGCCGGAGAACCATCTCTTCGTCGGCTTCAACGATATTCTGAGCCCGCAGGAAGGGCTGATCCACCCCTCGCTCGACCATGTCGAGGCGATTCTCGGCTTCGCCCGCCGCTGGCCGCGCGAGGCTCCGCTGGTGGTGCACTGTTATCTTGGGGTGAGCCGCTCGACGGCCTCGGCCTATATCGCCGCCTGCGCGCTGGCGCCGGAGCGCGACGAGGGCGAGATCGCGCAGGCGCTGCGCGCCGCCTCGCCCATCGCCACGCCGAACGCGCTGCTGGTGGAGATCGCCGACGGCGTGCTCGGCCGGCAGGGCCGCATGCGCGCCGCCATCGCCGCCATCGGCCGCGGCCGCGAGGCGATGGAGAACGAGCCGTTCGAGATCCGGCTGGGGTGAAGGCGACCAGGGCCGCTCGCCGGCCCTGCGCGCAGACGCGATGCCCGGGCCGCGCCCGGGCATGCTCGTATCGTGTGGGCGGTCGGCTCAGCCGACCGGCGTGCCGGCGGCGGGCAGCACGACCACGCGGGTGCCCGTGGGCACGCGGCGGTAGAGGTCGATAATGTCCTGATTGATGAAGCGGATGCAGCCCGAGGAGACCTGCGTGCCGATGGTCCAGGGCTCGGTGGTGCCGTGCAGGCGGTAATAGGTGTCGCGCCCGTCCTTGTAGAGATAGAGCGCGCGCGGCCCCAGCGGGTTGGTCGGGCCGCCGGGCAGGCCGCCGGCATAGGGGCCGTAGCGCTCCGGCTCGCGGGCGATCATCGCCTGGGTGGGCGTCCAGCGCGGCCATTCCGCCTTGCGGGCGACCACGCCCTCGCCGCGGAAATTGAAGCCTTCCTCGCGCCCGACGCCGACGCCGTAGCGCAGCGCCCGTCCATTGGCCATGACGAGATAGGCGAAGCGCTCATTGGGATCGACCACGATCGTGCCCGGCTGATAGCGCGTGGGATAGGCCACTTCCTGGCGCAGGAAGCGCGGATCGATCTGCGTCAGATCCACCGCCGGCACCGGGAACGGCTCGTCATTGATCGCCGCATACATGCGCAGATATTGCGGGTCCATGGCGGGCGGCAGGACGCGGCTCGCCACCGGTTCCCGCGTGGTGGCGCAGCCGGCGAGGGCGAGGGGCGAGGCGATCAGGAACAGGCGACGGTCGAGAAGCATGGGGGCGCACGCAGAGAGAAGGGGGTGGGGGAACGGCGAATGGGGCAATGATCCTCACCTACAGGCGAAGCGTGGCAAAGTTCGTGAACCGCGCGATCACGGGACCGTCACCCGCTTGAATTGCGGGCAGGTGTGGCGCAACGGCCTCATATTGCTGTAGTCAGGCACCGTCCGCCGGGTGCCCCGCGCCTCAGATCGGCTTTGCTGATGTGTGTCCTGAAAACTATTTGTTTTCCAGCGCCACCCTCCCGGCGCTAGTTTTCGCCACAAAGGCGGCCGTGCCGCGCTGCGCCGAATCGAGGCCCCGATGTCCGCCACATCCGCCCCCCGCCCCGGTCTTGCGGCCCGCGCGCCGCTGCTCATCGTGCTGTGTGGCTGTCTCATCGCCATGCTCAGCTTCGGGCCGCGCGCCTCCTCGGGCATCTTCCTGCTGCCGATGACGGGCGAATATGGCTGGGGGCGCGACACGTTCGGCCTCGCTATCGCCATTCAGAACCTGCTCTGGGGCGTCGGCACGCCTTTCGCTGGCGCGGTCGCCGACCGTTTCGGCGTGACGCGGGTGCTGTGCCTCGGCGCGGTGCTCTATGCCGCCGGGCTCGTGCTGATGGCCTATTCGGCGACGCCAGGCATGCTGCATCTCTCCGCCGGCGTGCTGGTCGGCTTCGGCCTTTCCGGCTGTTCGTTCAACATCGTGCTCGCCGCTTTCGGCAAGATGCTGCCGGAAAAGTGGCGCCCGCTGTCCTTCGGTGCCGGCACGGCGGCCGGTTCCTTCGGCCAGTTCCTGTTTCCGCCGCTGGCGGCGGGGCTCAACACCACCATTGGTTGGCACCAGACCCTGCTGGTGTTCGGCCTCGCCATGCTGCTGATCATGCCGCTGGCGCTGGCGCTGTCCAGGGCGCCGGCCGCGCCCAAGGCCGGAGAGCGCCCGCAGTCGATCGGCGCCGCGCTGGGCGAGGCGTTCCGCCATCCCAGCTATGTTCTGCTCGTGCTCGGCTTCTTCACTTGCGGCTTCCAGCTCGCTTTCGTCACCACCCATCTGCCGGCCTATCTCATCGATCGCGGCCTCTCCATCACGGTGGGCGGCTGGACGCTGGCGGTGATCGGCCTCGCCAATATGGTCGGCTCGCTCGGCTCGGGATGGCTGTCGAGCCGCATGCCGCGCCGTTATCTGCTGGCCGCGATCTATTTCGCCCGGGGCCTGGCCATCATCGCCTTCGTGCTGCTGCCGGCGAGCCCGGGGACGGCGATCGGCTTCGGCATCGTGCTCGGCCTGCTCTGGCTCTCCACCGTGCCGCCGACCTCCGGGCTGGTGATGCTGATGTTCGGCACGCGCTATCTCGCCATGCTCTACGGTTTCGCCTTTTTCAGCCACCAGGTCGGCGGCTTTCTCGGCGTGTGGCTCGGTGGGTTGCTCTATGAAAAGCTCGGTTCCTATGAGTTCGTGTGGTGGCTGTCGGTGGCGCTGAGCTTCGCGTCGGCCGCCATCAACCTGCCGATCGTCGAGAAGCCGGTGGCGCGCGGCGCCGTGCCGGCGACGAGTTGAGGGATGGCGCGCATTTGCCAGCTGTTAACCGCGATCGTTCACCCTAGGGATCGTGGTACCGACAGCGTTGCGAGGGAGCCACACAAGGCCCGTTGCGTGCCCCGGCGAGAGGTGCTGATTCGCCGTACGGCCTTGACAAGATGGGTCCATCGCAGCGCATCGTGAAAACTCCCGGAGCGATGGAAACCCTCATGCGTCTGTGTTCTGCCCTGCCGGCCGCCGCCCTTCTCGCTGCCACCGCCGCGCTGCCGATGTCCGCCTCGGCCGAGACGCTGACGGCGCAGGAGGCGCAGCGCTTCGTCATCGGGCAGACCTTCTCCTACACCTGCTATGAGGGCACGGTAGGGGCGGGACGCATCCTCCCCGACGGTTCCGTCGCCGGCACCATCCAGATTCGTGGCAAGGGCAATACGCGCTATGTCACCCTGCCCGCCGGCACCATCATGGTGCGCGGGGAATCGGTGTGCGCCAAGCTCAAGGGCGTCGCCTTCCAGCCCTGCTTCGAGCTGGAAAAGACCGACAAGGTCAGCTTCCGTGGCAATCTCGCCGGGGCCGACCGGCTGTGGTGCGAGTTCAAGCGCGGCGGCAGCGGCCGTACCCGCCTTGCCGAGCGCACCGTGGCGCCCAAGCAGGCGCCGGCGCCGGCGCCGGCCAAGCTGGCCGAGGACAGCGCCGCCGCGCAAATGACCGCCGAGATCGTCTCCGAGAAGTGACGCCGCCGGACGTGTGCCGGCGAGGGCGTTGACGTCCCTGCGCGCGGCGCTTGCCTCACGCGGGGCCTGAAGCGGGCTACGATGTCCGCGCGCGTATCCGGCCGGCTGTCAATCGCCACGACATTGCGGATCTGCAAGATCGCTCCGGTATTGGCGGCTATCGTCTTGCGCTGAGCGTTGGGTTACCTCCGAGATATGACAGGCGCTGCCTGCTGCTCTCTCACCAACGCTCCCGCGAGACCCGCCATGATCGATTCCCGTTCCGCGCCCTATGGCGCCTTCGTCCTCCGCGTCGCCCTCGGCCTGATGTGGGTGACCCACGCGCTGCTGAAATATGTCGTCTTCACCATTCCCGGCTTTGCCGGCTTCCTCGGCAGCCTCGGCCTGCCGGAAGCGCTGGCCTGGCCGGTGTTCCTCGCCGAACTCATCGGCGGCGTGCTGATCATCACCGGGATCTATGCCCGCCATGTCGCGCTGCTGCTCATCCCGGTCATGGCCGGGGCGATGAGCGTGCACATCCCCAATGGCTGGCTGTTCTCCGCCGCGGGCGGCGGCTGGGAATATCCCGGCTTCCTGATCGTCGCTTCCTTCGCGCTCTGGCTGATCGGGGACGGCGCCTTCGCCCTGCGCTCGCGCCCGCTGTTCTTCCTCGGCCGCCACGCCACCGCCTGACCGGCGCCGGTCGTCGTCAATGAAGAGGGGCGGGTCCCACAGGACCCGCCCCTCTTTTTGTTCCGGCCGTGCGGAAGGCGGCGTCAGCCGCCATTGCCCGGCTTGGCGGCGTCCTGCGTCTTGTCCACCGCGGCCTTTTGCGGCTCGGCGACGGGGGCGGCCTCGGTCTTCTGCGTCGCGTCCTTGCCGGCCTTGATGCGCTCGGCCTCGTCGAGACCCACCGCGATCTTGCGCTCGATATCGACCAGCTCGTCCGCATCCGGCTTCAGATCGCGGGCGTGGTTCCACTTGAAGCGGGCTTCCAGCTTGCGGTCGACCTTCCAATAGGCGTCGCCGAGATGGTCGTTGATCACCGCCTCGTTCGGCTTCAGCTCGACCGCGCGCTCCAGCTCGCGCACCGCGTCGTCATAATGGCCGGTGCGGTAATAGGCCCAGCCGAGGCTGTCGATGAAGAAGCCGTCATCCGGGCGCAGTTGCACCGCCTTGCGGATCATGTCGGTGCCAGCGTCGAGATTGATGCCCTGGTCGATCCAGCTATAGCCGAGATAGTTCAGCACATGCGGCTGGTCGGGGCTGAGCTGCAGCGCCTTCTTGAGGTCCGCCTCGGACTTGTCCCACTGCTTCGTCCGCTCATAGCAGGTGCCGCGGAAATAATAGAGCACCCAGTCCTTGGCCTGCGGCGTGCCGAGCTGGTCAATGGCGGTGGTGTAGACGGCGGCGGCTTCGGCGAACTTCTCATTGGCGCGCAGCACGTCGCCCAGCGCCATGATCGAGCGCTGATCCTTCACATCCGCCGCCACCACCTTCTTCAGCACGGCGAGCGCCTCGTCATGCTTGCCGACGGCGTCGAGGTTCAGCGCGCGCTGAACCTCGGCGTTCATCTTGAACGGCGAGGAATCCGGCACCGACGCGAACAGGGCGATGGCGTCCTCATGCCGCTTCATCGTCTCGAACAGGTCGGCGAGGGTGATCGCCATCAAGGGCTGCGACGGGTCGAGCCAGCGGCCGAGCTGGAGATAGACGAGGGCGAGATCCTCGCCGCCCTGACGGCCGAGCGCGGCGCCGAGGCCATACAGCACCTCGGCCGCGCCGGCGGTGGGAGTGGTGACCAGCGGCGGCAGCGTCTTGCCCGCCTTCAGCTCCGCCAGCGAGCGCGCCACCAGCGGGTCGCCGGGCACCAGCTTGTCGAACGCCTCATAGGTGGCGATCGCTTCCGCCTTGCCGGTATTGCGCGAGGCCCAGCGCGCATAGGCATCGACGACGCGCAGCGTGCGCGGGTCGCGCTTGAGGGCGGCTTCGAGGCGCTGGCCGGCTTCCTTCTTCACGCCGGCGGCGTCGAGCATCAGCCCGGCGTGGAAATCCTTGAAGCCGTCATACCATTCCGGCCCCTGCAGCGCGTCGATGGCCTTGACGCCGGCGCGTGCGTCGCCGGAGCCGAACTGGCTCCAGGCGCTGAGCAGCGTGGCGTTCAGCTCAGCGATGGCGCCCTGGCCGGAGCGGCGCAGATTGCTGCGGGCGGTGACATATTGCTTGGCCTTGATGGCCTTCACGCCGAGAACCAGCCGGGCAAGCGTGTGTTCCGGATCGATGCGCACCAGGCGCTGGGCGAGGTCCACCGCCTCGTCGATCGAGCCTTCCGCCAGCAAGGTGAGGAACGCGCGTTCCTGCAGGTCGCGCTGGCGCGGAAACAGGCGGGCGAGTTCGCGGTAATAGGCCGCCGCCGCCGCGGTGTCGCGCTCATTGATGGCAAGGCGCGCGGCGAGGTAATTGCCGGCCGGCGAGGAACGGGCAATGAAGTCTGCCGGAGGGGCGTCGGCCCAGGCGGGCAGGGCGACGCCCAGTGCCGTGAGCGTGGCGAGAATGGCCGCTCCCGGCCGCAGCGACAAACGTCGAAACGTCAAGTTAGAACCTCCTGCGGCAAACGGCACAGCCGGGTCCCCCTCAACGGGACGCCAGCCTCCGGCCTTCATGGCAGATTGGTCCTTTTTAGCTGCCCCTGCAATAACGGGAGCCTAATGCGGACCGGGCCCTTGCGAGCCCGGCGCCACATTTTCAGACGCGTCGGCCAAGAATAAGGCCGATAAGCGCCGCGCCCGCCGCAATTCCCAGCACGGTCTTCACACCGGCGGGAGGGACAGCCGGGCCGCCCGCGAGCGGCGCCGCCGGAGGAACGATGGGCGCCGCCGGCGGTGCGGCATAGGCACCATAGGCACCGTACCCACCGAAGCCGACCGGGCGGCGTTGCCGCCGCATCAGCGCCACCAGCAGGAAGATCACGCCGAGCGCCAGCAGGCCGCCGCCGATGATCAGCGCGGCGGTGAGCGCGTCATAGCGGTCCGCCAGCGCGATGAAGGAGGCGATGAGGAAAAAGACCGCTGACATCGCGACCAGCAGCCCGCCAATCGCGCAGAGCAGGGCCGTGCGGACGGCCCTGCGCATGGTGAGGCGGATTTCCGCCCCGAAGATCGCCAGCAGGAGGCGGAGCATCACTTGCCCCGCGACAGCAGGCCGAACAGGAAGCCGACGCCCAGCGCCGCGAGCACGGAGCCATAAGGGTTGCGTTCGATGGTGGCGCCGAGATCGCCGGAAAGCGCCTGCGCGCGCGTCCGTGCCTCCTGCAGCGCCGCATAGCCTTCCTCGGCGAGGCCGGAGGCGGCGGCTTCGGCGCGCGCGGCACCGGAGCGGATGCGGCCGGTGATGGCGTCCGCCGCCGCGCTGCCTTCCGAGCGGGCGAGGGCGGTCAGCGTCTCGGTGAGCTTTGCCACATCGCCCCGCAGGGTGGCGAGGTCGGCGGACAGCTTGGCGAAATCGTCCTGCGGGTTGGGCTGAGCCATCGAAAGTCTCCGGGTAAGGAACGTGACGGGGGGCGTGCCGGTCAACGCGCGCGCCGGCCTGCGGGTTCCCACACTAGGCGGTAATTAGCGGCGCCGGAACTCGTAGTATCCCGGCCGCCGTCCCTCGCGCAGCGCCTTCGCCTCGTAGCGCGTGCTGGGCCAGCCGTCCCAGGGAAGGCGCCAGTCGTCGGCGCGCTCCGCCGTCCAGTCGAAGCGCGGATCGGCGAGGAACTGGCGCAGCGTCCACGCCGCATAATGCTCGATATCGGTGGCGAAGCGGAAATGCCCGCCGGGGGCGAGCAACCGGGCGAAACGGTCGATATTGTCCGCCTGCACGAAGCGCCGCTTCCAGTGTCGGCGCTTGGGCCAGGGGTCTGGATAGAGCAGGTCGATCCGCTCCAGCGCGCCCGAGGGCAGGCGGTCGAGCAGCGGGATCACGTCGTCGCCATAGAGCCGCACATTGGTAAGGCCCAACTCTGCCACCCGTGCCGTCGCCTTGGCGATGCCGTTGAGAAAGGCCTCGGCGCCGATATAGCCGATCTCGGGGTGGCGGGCCGCCTCGGAGACGAGATGTTCGCCGCCGCCAAAGCCGATTTCCAGCCGCACGGCGCGCACGGGATGCGGGAACAGGGCGGCAAGCGGCCCGGCGCCGACCTCATCAAGCGCGATGGACAGGCGCGGCAGGTCGGCGGCGAGATGGGCGGCCTGCGCCGTGCGCAGCTTCTTGCCCTTGCGCCGGCCATAGAAGGCGTGCTCGCGCGGGGGCTCGCCGGGGCGGCGGGAATCATCGTCGGCGGTCATGCGGACACTCGAAACGAAGGCGGGGCGGACCCTTTATGGACCGCCCCGCATAAGCACACTGGGTCCCGCGCGCAATCGCGCGGGCGCAAACTTTAGCCGACGGCGGACTTCAGCGCCTCGACGAGATCGGTACGCTCCCAGGAGAAGCCGCCATCGGCGTCCGGGGCGCGGCCGAAATGGCCATAGGCGGAGGTGCGGGCATAGATCGGCTTGTTGAGGCCGAGATGCTCGCGAATGCCGCGCGGGCGCAGATTCATCACCTCGCGCAGGGCGGTCTCCAGCTTGGCTTCCTCGACTCGGCCGGTGCCGTAGAGGTCGACATAGACCGCCAGCGGGTCGGACACCCCGATCGCATAGGCCAGCTGGATGGTGCAGCGGTCCGCGAGATCGGCGGCGACCACGTTCTTGGCGAGGTAGCGCGCGGCATAGGCGGCCGAGCGGTCGACCTTGGTCGGGTCCTTGCCGGAGAAGGCGCCGCCGCCATGCGGGGCCGCACCGCCATAGGTGTCGACGATGATCTTGCGGCCGGTGAGGCCGCAATCGCCGTCCGGTCCGCCAATGACGAACTTGCCGGTCGGGTTGACGTGCCACACGGTCGCCGGGGTGATCCAGCCATCGGGCAGCGCCTGGCGGATATAGGGCTCGACGATGCTCTGCACGTCGTGCGAGGACAGGTCGGCGTCGAGATGCTGGGTCGAGAGAACGATCTGCGTCACCTCGACCGGCTTGCCGCCCTCATAGCGCACCGTCACCTGGCTCTTGGCGTCGGGGCCGAGCACGGTGCTCTCGCCGGAATGGCGGGCCTCGGCGAGCAGCTTGAGGATCTTGTGCGCGTAGTAGATCGGCGCCGGCATCAGTTCGGGCGTCTCGCGGCAGGCATAGCCGAACATGATGCCCTGATCGCCGGCACCCTCGTCCTTGTTGCCGGCGGAATCGACGCCCTGGGCGATATCGACGGACTGCGCGTGCAGATGCACGTCGATCGCCGCCTTCTCCCAGTGGAAGCCTTCCTGCTCGTAGCCGATATCCTTGATCGCGAGGCGCGCGATGTGGCTGAGGAAATCCTTGGTCAGCTGCGCCGGGCCGCGCGTCTCGCCAGCAATCACCACGCGGTTGGTGGTGGCGAGCGTTTCGGCGGCGACGCGCAGATGGCTCGGGTCCCAGCCGAACTCCGGGCCGTGCTTGAAGAAGGCGTCGACGATCTCGTCGGAGATTCGGTCGCACACCTTGTCCGGGTGGCCTTCGGAAACGGATTCGCTGGTGAAGAGATAGGCTTGGCGGGACACGAGTCGGCTCCTCGATTGTCGACCGGCGCCTAAACCCGCGCCCGGCCGCGCATCTTTTGCAAGCGCGGTCGGGACGGTCAAGGTTTTAACGTCGGATTCGTTCGGAAAACAGAACGACGCGCCTGCGCCGTTCAGGTCGCCGGCGTGGGTTCGGCCAGCGCCTCAACGAGGTCGACAATGCGGCGCCGGACCTTGGAATCCGCGATCTTGAGGAAAGCGCGGGTCAAAGCCAGACCTTCCGAGGAGGCCAGGAAATCCGAGACATAGGCGGGCGAGGCGTCCTCGGCGAAGCCGCCGGCCTCAGCGTTCATCGAGGGCGCGCCCTCGAAGAAAAACGCCACCGGCACGGACAGCACCTGCGAGATATTCTGCAGGCGGCTGGCGCCGATACGGTTGGTGCCTTTTTCGTATTTCTGGATCTGCTGGAAGGTGATGCCGAGGCTCTCGCCGAGTTTTTCCTGGCTCATCCCGACCATCATGCGTCGCATGCGGACCCGGCTGCCGACATGCTTGTCGACGGGATTGGGTGATTTCTTCGTCATCGGCTTCCCCGACTGCAAACAAAAAAATACCTCCCCCCCGCTGAGAGGGAGAGAAGCAGTACCCGAGCCCGCGAGCAGTCTAAGCGCAGTGCGTTCCGCCGTCGATCAATCTAAGCGTGTATCGCTCGCAGGCGCAGCATGAGCGCCCCGCAGAAGCAGCCCAGAAGCAGCAACCACGATATCACCCTGCCGTGTGTGGCATAAGCTGTAGCTGCCAAAGCTTGCGGGAGGCTGTCGTCGAGCACGCCCCGCACACCCAGGGGTAGAATCGCGCTGATTCGGCCCAAAGGGTCCACCACGGCGGAGATACCGTTATTGGTGACCCGCACCAGCGGTAATCCCTGCTCGATCGCCCGCAGCCGCGACTGCTCGAAATGCTGGTAGGGGCCGGGGGTCAGGCCGAACCAGGCATCGTTGGACAAATTGAGCAGAAAGCCCGGGCGCGGTTCTGCCGCCGCGGCGTCCTCGGTGGGGGTGGGCATCACCTCGGTGGGAAAAATCGCCTCGTAGCAGATCAGCGGCACCGCTTCGGGCAGGCCGGGAATGGCGAGCAAGCTCCGCGCGGGGGCGGCGGCGAAGCCACCGCGCACCCGGGTCAGCGCTTCCAGCCCCACCGCTTCCAGCGTTTCCTGAAACGGCAGATATTCGCCAAAAGGAACGAGGTGCACCTTGTCGGCATTGCCGCGGATCGTCCCGTTCGAATCGATCACCCGCACACTGTTGAACACATCCGGCCGGTCGCGGCCCGGCACGGCCTGATAGCGCGCGGCGCCGGTGACGAGCACCGTGCCGGGCGGCAGCATGGCGACGATCCGCGCCAGCGCCTCCGGCTCGCGCTCAAGAAAGAAGGGGAAGGCCGATTCGGGCCAGAACAGATGGGTGACGCCCTTCAGTCCGCCCTGGCTCTCGCTGGTGGCGAGATAGAGGTCCATCACCGTGCGGCGGGCGTCGTAGCGGAATTTCTGGTCCTGCGGCAGGTCCGGCTGCATCAGCCGCAGCCGCACATCCGGCACGGTGGCGACCTCTGTGGTGGCGAGGCGCCATTGTCCGCCGGCCCAGAGCGCGACGAGCAGCAGCACGGCGAGGGCGAGCGGCAGCGGGCGGGTGCGCGGTGAGCCCGCCGAGGAGAAAAGCGCCGCCGGGCTGGCGAGGCAGGCGAGCGTCGCGAGGCACAGCCCGGTGAGCCCGACGACGGAGGCCGCCTGCGCAAAGCGCAGATCGGTCGCCAGCGCATAGCCGAAATCGTTCCAGGGAAAACCGGTCAGCCATGTGCCGCGCGCGGTCTCCGCCAGGGTGAGGGCGGCGGCGAAGGCCAAAATCCGCCCTGGCCCGCCCGTCCATAAGATCCGCGCCAGCACGCAGCCGAACCCGGTATAGAGCGCGAGATAGGCCGGCAGGCCGAGCACCGCGAACGGCATCAGCCACAGGAAGGCGTCGGCCTGCACCAGGAAGGCCTCGCCGATCCACCACAGGCCGGCAACGAAATAGCCGAGGCCGAACAGCCAGCCCGCGAGAAAGGTCGCCGTCAGCGCGCGGCGCAGGGGCAGGCCGGCGGTGGCGTCGATCAGGAACACCAGCACCGGCAGCGTCAACGCCAGCACCGGCCATAGGCTGAAGGGCGGCATGGCCAGCGCGGAGAGGCCGCCGGCTACCAGCGCAGCCAGGGCGCGCAAGCGGGCAGGGGCCGCCCGCAGACGGTCCGGGGTCATCATCGGCTGGAAAAGGGCCGGGCGCCACCGGCCCCGGCCGTCGCGTCAGGCAGCATCGGTGTCGCGCGGCCGCTCGTTGCGGGAGGCGTCCCCGGCCTGTTGTGCCGGTGGCGGCAGGGCTCGGGCCCGGGAGGCCGCACCGTCCGCCACGGCCGGGGGAGTGTCCGCCCCCGCCTCGCCGCGGCTCGCCGCGATGCGCAGCCGCTTCACCCGGCGCGGATCGGCGTCCAGCACCTCGATCTCGAAATCCCCCGGCCCCGAGACGATCTCGCCGCGCACCGGCACACGACCGGCGAGGGTGACGAGCAGGCCGCCGAGTGTGTCGACTTCTTCGGCTTCTTCGCCCAGCGCGAAGGCCGGGTCGATCATCTCGGCCACGTCCTCAAGGCTGGCGCGGGCATCGGCGATGAAGCTGCCATCGGCCTGGCGGGCGATGGTGGGCGTCTCGTCCTCGTCGTGCTCGTCTTCGATGTCGCCGACGATCTCCTCGACCAGATCCTCCATCGAGACGATGCCGTCCGTCCCGCCATATTCGTCGATGACGAGGGCAAGATGGATGCGGCTCGCCTGCATGCTGGCCAGCAGTTCGATGGACGGCATGGAGGGCGGCACGAACAGAAGGCGGCGGATCAGCTTGGCGCCGCTCAGCGAGTTGGAGAGGTCGATGGCCTTCAGGTTGAACGCCGGCCGCGCCGCCTTGCCGCCGGCGGAGGCGGGAGCCTCCGCCACGCTGGGGCGCGGGCCGTTGCGTAGCGCCTCGGCGCGCGAGGCCGTCGCGCGGGGCGTCATGGCGCGCTGGGTGAGATAGGTCACGAGATCGCGGATATGGACCATGCCGACGGGGTCGTCGAGCGTGTCGTCATAGACAACGAGGCGGGAATGACCGGCCTCGGCGAAGACGGCGAGCAACTCGCCGAGCGAAATGTCCTTCTGCACGGCGACGATGTCCGCGCGCGGCACCATGAGGTCGCCGATGCGCAGCTCCCGCAGGTCCAGGATGCTCTTGAGCATGGTCCGCTCGGTGGCGGTAAGGTCCGCCCCCGGCTCGGTGCTGGGCGCCGCGAGGGTGGCGGCGAGATCCGAGCGCAGCGAGCCGGTGGAGCGCCGCCCGCCAATGAGATGGCGAAGCCGGCCGAAAATGCCGGCGCGAGGCTCGCTGGAGCCTCCGCCGGCCCTGCTTCGCTGCCCGACGCTTGTCGCGGTGCCGCTGGTGGCGCCATTGCTGGCGCCGCTACTTGGGCCCTCGCTGCCCCGGGAGGCGGAGGACGGACTGGGAAGAGGATCGGACATTGGCCTTTTGGTCAGTTGATTCGGTCAGGGGTGAACGGGTTCGGTCTCGGCATAGGGGTCGGCGATGGCGAGGCCGGCGAGCACGTGCCGCTCCATCGCCTCCATCTCCTCCGCCTCTTCCGCGACCTCGTGATCATAGCCGAGCAGATGCAGCGTACCATGGACGGCGAGATGCGCGAGATGGTCGGCGATGGGTTTGCCCTCCGCTTCCGCCTCGCGCGCCAGCGTTTCATAGGCGATGGCGATGTCGCCCAGATGGGGATCGCCGCCCTCCCGCGCCACCTCGGGGGTGGGAAAGGACAGCACATTGGTGGCGTAGTCCTTGCCGCGCCAGTCGCGGTTGAGCGCCTGCAGCGCCGCGTCGTCGGTCAGCTTCACCGCGATCTCGGCGCCGTCGATGTCGATCTCGTATTCGGTCAGCGCGCCGGCACAGGCGGCGTTGACCGCCCGCACGACGAGCGCCTCGGCGTCCGCGATCGAGGCCCAGGGCCCGGCCTCGACCAGCACGTCGACCTCGACCTGCGGCGCGGGACTGTCGCCTTCCCCGCTCATGGCCGCGCGACCCCCGCCGGGGCGGCCGCGCGCGCCGCCGAATCCTTGCGGTCATAGGCAGCGACGATGCGCCCGACCAGTTCGTGGCGCACCACGTCAGCGGCGTTGAAGTGGCACACGTCGACGCCTTCCACGTCCTTCAGCAGCCCCACCGCCTCGGCAAGGCCCGAGGTCTGGCCCGGCGGCAAGTCGATCTGGCTGGGATCGCCGGTGATGATCATGTGCGAGTTCTCGCCCAGGCGGGTGAGGAACATCTTCATCTGCATGGAGGTGGTGTTCTGCGCCTCGTCGAGAATGACGCAAGCATTGGCCAGCGTGCGCCCGCGCATGAAGGCCAGCGGGGCGATCTCGATCTCGCCGGACATCATCGCCCGCTCGACAAAGGCGCGGTCCATCAGATCATGCAGCGCGTCGTAGATCGGGCGCAGATAGGGATCGACCTTTTCCTTCATGTCGCCGGGCAGGAAGCCGAGCCGCTCGCCCGCCTCCACCGCCGGGCGGGAGAGGATCAGCCGGTCGACCACGCGCCGCTCCAAGAGGTGCACGGCATAGGCGACCGCGAGCCAGGTCTTGCCGGTGCCGGCGGGGCCGACGCCGAACACCAGCGTCTGCCGCTTGAGCGCGCGGATATAGGCGTCCTGCGCGGCGGTGCGGGCACGCACCGGCCGGCGGCGCAGCTGGATCTCGTCGAAGCTTTGCTTCTTGGTCGCGGGGTCGAACTCGAACAATTGCCCCTGCGCGGCGGCCTCGCGCAGCACGCCCTCGACATCGCCGGGCTGAAGCTCGCCGCCCTTCTTCAGTCGGGCATAGAGCGTTTCCAGCACATGGCGCGCCTGTTCGCAGGCTTCGCGCGGGCCTTCCAGCGTGACATGGTTGCCGCGCTGCTCGGCGACGATTTCCAGCCGCCGCTCGATCAGAGCGAGGTTCTGCCCGTAATGGCCGAACAGCTGGCTGGCGACGCGGTTGTCGTCGAAAGCCAGCACGATCTGCCCGGCGGAATCGTCGTCCGGCGTGTCGATCCAGCGCGGGGCCGCCGGCACGGCGCGCGGCGCCGCGCGCGGGGAGGTGAGGGTCCGTTCCGTCTCGCTACCAGATCCGCTACCAGGTCGACGCACGCTCACGCCTCCAGTTTTTCGCCCTGCCCGATGAAACGCGATTCGCGCGCCGGTCGTTCACCAAAAAACTCGCCGCCGCAGATGTCGCCCGAAAGACTCTTGGTGCTGACCTCGCGCACTTCCACCTGCGCCAGCGTGCCGATGGCCTCAAGCGGGGCCTCGACGACGACGGATTGCAAATAGGGCGAGCGGCCGATCAACTGGCCGGGGAAGCGGCCGGGCTTTTCCAGCAGGATGTCGAAGCGCCGGCCGCGGCAGGCGGCGTCGAACGCCGCTTTCTGCCGGTCGAGCAGCGCCTGCAGCGCATGGATGCGCTCGGACTTCGCCGCTTCCGGCACCTGCTCGCCCATGGCCGCCGCCGGCGTGCCGGGGCGCGAAGAATATTTGAACGAGAAGGCGGAGGCGAAGCCCACGCGCTCCACAAGGTCCATCGTGTCCGCGAAATCGGCCTCGCTCTCGCCGGGGAAGCCGACGATGAAATCCGAGGAGAAGGCGATATCCGGCCGGGCCGCGCGCACGCGGGCGACGATGTCGAAGAACAGTTCGCGGTCGTGCTTGCGGTTCATCGCCGCCAGCACCCGGTTGGAGCCGGACTGCACCGGCAGGTGCAGATAGGGCATCAGCGCCGGCAGCTCGCGATGGGCGGCGATCAGTTCGTCATCCATGTCGCGCGGGTGGCTGGTGGTGTAGCGCACGCGGGCGATGCCCGGCACCTCGGCGATGCGGCGCACCAGCTCGGGCAGGTTCGCGGTGCGGCCGGCGGCGTCGACGCCGTGATAGGCGTTGACGTTCTGGCCGATCAGCGTCACCTCGCGCACCCCGGCCTCGGCGAGGCGGATCACCTCGTCGAGAATTTTGGGCAGCGGGCGCGAGACTTCCGCCCCGCGTGTATAGGGCACGACGCAGAAGGTGCAGAACTTGTCGCAGCCTTCCTGCACCGTGACAAAGGCGGTGGGGCCGCGCTTGGCGATCGCCGCCGGGGTCGGCGGGGGCAAGAAGTCGAACTTGTCCTCGACCGGGAATTCGGTCTCGACGATGCCGGCGTGCCGGTTATGGCCGCGCCGCGCGGCGTCGGCCAGAAGTTCGGGCAGCTTGTGGTAGCTCTGCGGGCCGACGACGAGGTCGACGCCACGCGCGCGCTTGAGGATTTCGCCGCCTTCCGCCTGCGCGACGCAGCCGGCAACCGCCACCATCTGCCGGCGGCCGGCTTCTTCCTGCGCCTTCTTCAACCGGCCGAGCTCGGAATAGACCTTCTCGGCGGCCTTCTCGCGGATATGGCAGGTGTTGAGGATGACCAGATCGGCGTCGTCCGGGCTGTCGGTTTCGACATAGCCCTCTTTCGCCAGCGTGTCCGTCATGCGCTGGGCGTCATAGACGTTCATCTGGCAGCCGAAGGAGCGGACGTAGAGCTTGCGCGTATCACTCATTGCGTGTCGATCGACCCGTGCCGGTGGCCCACAGGGAGCCGCGCGGCGTCTTGCGTTGGAAAGCCGAGGGCGCGGTGGGCGCGTTCCCGCAAGGCGCCCTCGTTGCTCGCCGCTCGTTCCCACCTCGGTCGACTGCAGGTCGAGATCGTCCACGTCTCCGCGATTGACGCCTATGCCCCTGTGTAGCGGGATTTGCGCGAAAAGGAAATGCGCGGCAGGGACGGCCGTAGGGGCAGGCGGCGTGAATTTCCGCCGTTTTCCTCAAGTCTGGCGCCCGTTCAGCGCCTGCGCCAGCAGCTGGCGCACCGCGCGCTCGGCCTCCTGCGCCGCCGCCTTGCGGCCGCTCGCGGCCAGCGGCGCGCCGAAGCGCAGCTCCACCTCGACGCCGCCGCGCCGCAGCACCTCCATCAGATGCGGCGCGAGGTCCATGTCGCCATACCAGGCGAGGTGCGGGCGACCGGCGCGGCCGACCGGCAGGCCGGAGAGGCCGACATAGGCGATGGCGAGGGGCTGGATGGCGGCCATCGCGCCTTCCACCTCGCCCATTCCCTGGCGGGCGGCACCGATCAGCGCCGAGCGGAAGGGCAGCACCCGGTTGCCGTCGCTCGACGTGCCCTCGGCGAACAGCACCACCGGGTCGCCGTCATTCATCCGCGCCGCCATCTCGCCCGCCACCCGCCCCGTCGCCGTGCGGGAGGTGCGGTCGACGAAGATGGTCCGCTGGAGCTTCGCCAGCAGGCCGATGCCCGGCCAGCGCGCCACCTCGCTCTTGGCGACGAAGCACAGCGGCAGGCGCGAGCCCAGCACCAGAATGTCGAGCCAGGACACATGGTTGGCAACGATGAGCAGCGGCCGCGCGGGCGCCGGCGCGCCGACCACCCGCACCCGCACGCCGATGAGGGCCAGCACGAGGCGGTGATAGAGCACGGGAATCGTTCGCCGCGTCGGCAGCCGCAGCGCCACCGAGAGCCATTGCAGGGGAATGCCGAGCAGCGTGACGAGCACGACCGGCACGATCACCAGCCACGCCCGCACGGCTTCAGTCCTTCTTGGGGTCGAGCGGCACGCCGTAAAGCTCCAGGCGGTGGCCGACGAGGCGGTAGCCAAGCTTGCGGGCGATCTCTTCCTGCAGCTGCTCGATCTCCTCGGAGCGGAACTCCACCACCGTGCCGTTGCGCAGATCGATGAGATGGTCGTGATGCTCGTCCGGCACCGGCTCATAGCGCGAGCGGCCGTCGCGGAAATCATGACGGGCGATGATGCCGGCATCCTCGAACAGCTTCACCGTGCGGTAGACGGTGGAGATGGAGATGCGGTCGTCCACGGCGACGGCGCGGCGGTGCAGTTCCTCGACATCGGGATGGTCCTGCGCTTCCGCGATGATGCGAGCGATCACCCGGCGCTGGTCGGTCATCCGCAACCCCAGCGTGACGCAGGCTTCCTCGATCGCGGTCGGCTTGTCGTTCATTCCTCGGCCTGTTTCCTTCAGCCCGCAACCATCGGTGCATTCCCGCCCGCTCCGCCTTATGGCGCAGCGATGCGGGCGAGGGCAATGGTTTCCTCAGGCGATGTCCCGCCGCATGGTGAGCGCGGCCACCGGCGCGCCGGCACCATTGCGATAATAGCCCGGGCGGCGGCCGATCTCGCGAAAGCCAGTGCGGGCATAGAGCTTCAACGCGGCCGCGTTACCGTCCTCGACTTCGAGAAACACGGTGCGGTAGCCCTCCGCCGCCAGCGTGCCGAAGGCGGCTTCCACCAGCCGGCGGCCGAGCCCGGCGCCGCGCCGGCGGCTGTCCACCGCCACGGAGAGAATCTCCATCTCCGGCGCCACCCCGCTCAGCAGGATGAACCCGACCGGCGTGCCGCCGGGGCCATCGGTGGCCACCAATCCGCGCGTCAGCCGGTTGGCGATCAGTCGCTCGAACTCGGCCGCGTCCCAGCCGATGCGGAAGGATTGGGCGTGCAGCCGGGCCAGCGCCTCGGCATCGCCGGCCCGCATGGCGCGCAGCGTCGCCTCGCCGGGGCGGGCGCGGGTCATCCAGTCGAGCCAAGTCGGCAGCCGGCTCATCGCCGGGCGATCCGCCCGCCGGTCTGCGGCTTGGCGTCGGCGTCGCGCAGATAAAGCGGCTTGGGCTCGGAACGGGCGGGATCGGCGACGCTGGCGATCCGCGCCAGCCACACCGGGTCCGGCGTCGCGGTGGCGCGCACCTCCAGCGGCGGCTGCGCGCCCATCGGCCAGGCATCGACCAACAGGCCGGCGCCGGAACCGACCAGCCGCACCGGCCCGTTGGCCACCGAGCGCGCCGCATCCTTCGCCGCCATGGCGCGCGGGCTCACCAGCACCCGGCCGGCGGGGCCGATCATCTGCAGATAGACATTGCCGTGGCGGGCATCGATGGCGGCGGCCACCGGAACCGCATCGTCGCGCGCCAGTAGCGGAGCGGCGAGCACGGTCAGCGTCGGCAGGCCGAGCACCGGCTTGCCGGTGGCGAGGCCGAAGCCGCGCGCCGCCGATAGGCCCACCCGCAGGCCGGTGAAGCTCCCCGGTCCGACGGTGACGGCGAAAAGATCGATATCGGTGAAGGCCGCCCCGGAGGCGCTCATCACCCGCTCCACCATCGGGATCAGCGATTCGGCATGGCCGCGCGCCATGACGACATGTTCCATCGCCCGCGTCGCGTCGGTGTCCATGTCGTGCAGGGCCGCCGAACAGGCGTCGAGCGCGGTGTCGATGGCGAGGATCAGCATGGGCCAGAATCAGCAGGGTGGAACGCGGTCATCGTCCCACCATGCACCTGCGCGCGCCCCTATGGAAAGGGCGCGCCCGCGCCGGTGTCAGACCGGGCGCACTTCCACCACGTCGGGAACGAAGTGGCGGAGCAGGTTCTCGATGCCGTTCTTCAGCGTCGCGGTGGAGGAGGGGCAGCCGGCGCAGGAGCCCTTCATGGCGAGGAACACCACGCCGTCCTTGTAGCCGCGGAAGGTGATGTCGCCGCCATCATTGGCCACCGCCGGGCGCACGCGGGTGTCGATCAGCTCGCGGATGGTGTCGACCAGCCCGGCATCCTTGGCCTCGAAGAAGGCGTCGTCGGCGGTGTGCGCATGGTCCTCGGGCAGGATCGGCTGGCCGGAGACGAAATGCTCCATGATGGCGCCGAGAATGGCCGGCTTGAGATGCGCCCACTCGCCCTGCGCCTTGGTGACGGTGACGAAATCCGAGCCGAAGAATACGCCGGTGACGCCGGGCACCTCGAACAGGCGCACCGCCAGCGGCGAGCGGGCGGCCTCCTCGGCGTCGCGCGCCTCGAACGTGCCGTCGCCGAGCACGGAACGGCCGGGCAGGAACTTCAGCGTGGCGGGATTGGGGGTGGCTTCGGTCTGGATGAACATGTCGGTCTCCTTGCCAACCGGGGTTCAAGGCCGCGGCGACGGGGGAATGTGCACTTTAGATAAGCTCTCACCGGCGCGAGGGGAAGGGCGTCGCAGCGCCGCGCGTGCTTACGCCGCTCGCCTAGGCCAGCGCGTCGATCTCGCTGTCGGAGAGCGCGCCCGGCACCAGGGTAACGGGCACCGGCAGGCTCGCCCACAGGCCCTTGGCCAGCGAGGCGATGAGCGGTCCCGGCCCTTCCTTGCCGGTGCCGGCAGCGAGCACGAGGATGGCGATGTCCTCATCCTCCTCGATGACGGCGAGGATCTGCTCGGCCACCACACCTTCGCGCACCACCCGCTCGCTGTCGACGCCGGCAATGCCGTGGGCCCGGGCGGAGAGCAGATCGAGCCGCGCCTCGGCCTTGTCGGTCGCTTCCGCCCGCATCAGGTCGGCGACGCCGAGCCACTGGCTCGGCGCCTCTTCCAGCTGCAGCACGGCGAGCAGCACCACGGCGCCGCCGGTGCGCGCCGCGCGCCGCGCCGCGTAATAGAGCGCGCGGTCGCATTCCGGCGTGTCGTCCGCCAGCACGAGGAACTTCCGGCGGTGGCCGGGCTCATGGCTTTGGCGCCGGCGCGGCATGGGCTCCCTCCGGGCGAATGCAACCGGCGAAGGCTAGCGCACGAAGCCGACGATGTCGCGCACGCTCGCCATGGTGGCATCCGCCAGCGCGCGGGCGCGGGCGGCGCCGTCGCGCAGGATGGCGTCGATATGGTCCGGCTCGGCCACCAAACGCTGCATCTCCGCCCCGATCGGCCCGAGCTTGGCCACGGCGAGGTCGACCAGCGCCGCCTTGAAGGTGGAGAACTGCCCGCCGCCGAACTGGGCGAGCACCTCTTCCTTCGCGACATTGGCGAGGGCGGCATAGATGCCGACCAGATTCTCCGCCTCCGGCCGGCCCTTCAGCCCTTCCGCCTCGGAGGGCAGCGGCTCAGGATCGGTCTTGGCCTTGCGGATCTTCGAGGCGATGAGGTCGGCATCGTCGGTGAGGTTGATGCGCGAGAGGTCGGACGGGTCCGATTTCGACATCTTCTTGGCGCCGTCGCGCAGGCTCATCACCCGCGCCGCCGGCCCGCCGATGAGGGGCTCGGGTAGCGGGAAGAACGCCTCGCCCAGCCCGTTGGCGGCGATGGAGGGGCCGAAATCATTATTGAACTTCTGCGCGATGTCGCGGGTCAGCTCCAGATGCTGCTTCTGGTCCTCGCCAACAGGCACATGGGTGGCGCGGTAGAGCAGAATGTCGGCGGCCATCAGGTTCGGATAGGCGTAAAGGCCCACCGAGGCGTTCTCGCGGTCCTTGCCGGCCTTTTCCTTGAACTGGGTCATGCGGTTGAGCCAGCCGAGGCGCGCCACGCAGTTGAACACCCAGGCCAGCTCGGCATGGCCGGAGACCTGGCTCTGGTTGAACACGATGTGCTTGGTCGGGTCGATGCCGGCGGCGATGAAAGCGGCGGTGACCTCGCGGATCTGCCGCTTCAGGTCGGCCGGATCCTGCCACACCGTGATCGCGTGCATGTCGACCACGCAATAAAGGCAATCATGGCTGTCCTGCAGCGCGACGAAGCGCTGGATGGCGCCGAGATAATTGCCGAGATGCAGGTTTCCGGTCGGCTGGACGCCGGAAAACACGAGCGGCTTGAATTCCATGTCGGAGCGTCCTGTGGTCTGCGCCCTGCCGTGCCGCGGGAATGCCCCCGGCGCGGGGGCGCTATGGCACGCATGACCCGCAGGGGCAAGCATCTTCAACGCCCGCGCGCCTCTTGCGCGATCAGCGGCGCAGGCCCGCCCGCAGCGCGGTCAGTTCGATACCGCCGAGCGCCAGCGCCAGCGAGGCATAGACCGCGCCGCCGAGCGCCACCAGCCCGGTCAGCGCCCCGGCGGCGGCGAGCCCGCCCTGGGCCAGCAGGCCCTCGCAGGCGATGCGCGCCAGCAGCACCGCCCCCGCCATGCCGAGCGCGGCCAGGCTGAGCCGCAGCAGCTGCCGGCGGACGGGTTTCCCCAGCACCACCAGCCGCCGGCGGCCGAGGCCGATACCAAGCCCGGCGAGGGCGACGAGGCTGGAGACCAGCACCCCCAGCGCCGGCCCCGCCATGCCGAGCGCCCCCACGCTGAGAAAGCCCGCCAGCGCACCCAGCGGGAGTGCGGCCAGGCTGGCGAGGGTGACGAGCCGTGGCAGGCCGCACGCGAAGGCAATGGCGATCAGCACCTTCTCCAGCGCCTGCGCCGGCAGGGTCAGCGCCAGCAAGGTGAGGGCCGTGGCGGTGAGTTCGCTCGCCTGCGGATCGAAGGCGCCGCGCTGGAACAGCACCACCACGATGGGGTGGGCCAGCACGGCAAGCCCGAGCGCGGCCGGCAGCGAGAGCGCCAGCGCGGCGATGAGGCCGCCGGCCCCGAGCGCGGTCGGGCCGAAGCCGGGTTCCTCCGCCGGGCCGCGCCCATGCGCCAGCGCCGGCAGCAGCACCGCCCCGGCGCTGGCGCCGACCAGCCCGAGCGGCAATTCGACCAGCCGTGTGGCGTAGAACAGCGCGGCGACGCCGCCGCTAAGGCCGGAGGCCGCCGCCGAGGCGATGAGAAAGCGCAGCTGCGGCAGGGCGGCGGCCAGCAGCGGTGTCGCCGAACCGGCGAGCAGCGGCAGCGCCGCCTTGAGGTTTGCCGGCGCTAGGGTGAGGCGGACAAAGCCGGGCGGCAGGGCGGCGGCGTTCAGCACGACCTGCGTCAGCGCCCCCGCCACCACGCCGGCCGCCAGCCAGATGAGCGCGGCGGACGCGCTGATCGTGTGCGCGCCGGAGAGCCACAGCAGCACGAGCAAGGCGATCACCGCGACATTGGCCGCAGCCGGCGCCATGGCCGGCCTGGCGAAGCGGCCGGCTGCGTTGGCGAAGGCGGCGAACACCCCGGCGAGCAAGGCGAGCGGCAGGCAGATCACGGTGAGCCGCCCGGCCAGCACCGCGCCCGCCGCGCGCGGCCCGTCGGCGGCAAAGCCCGGCGCCAGCACGCTCACCACAGCCGGCATGAACAGGAACAGAAGCCCCGCGACCAGCAGTCCGGCGAGGGCGAACACAACCACCACCGCCCCGGCCAGCGCCCGGCGCGCCGGTGCGTCCTCCGTCCGCGCCAGGGCCGGCAGCAGCGCGGCGTTCAGCGCCCCCTCGCCGAGCAGCCGGCGGGCGATCTGCGGCACGGCGAGGCCGGCGACAGAGGCTTCCGCCACCAGCCCGGTGCCGAACAGCGCCGCTACCCCGGCGTCGCGGGCGAAGCCGAGCACGCGCGAGGTCAGGGTGAGCAAAGCGACGGTGGAGGCGTGGCGGAGCAGGGCCATGGGCTAGCCATAGTCGGCCCGCGCCCGGAGGGGAAGCGGGCCGGGCTGTCGCGCGCCCTCGCCCGGCGGCAAGCGTTGCGGGACGGCCGCCCGTCTGCTACCGCGTGACCCACCTTCATCCCCGGCAGACCCTTGCGGAGAAACGCCGTCCATGACCGTCCCCCAGCTCGATGTGATCGGCTTCGGCAACGCCATCGTCGACGTGATTTCCCGCACCGAGGACGGCTTCCTCGACCGTCACGGCATGCGCAAGGGCGGCATGACGCTGATCGACCAAGAGCGCGCCGAAGCGGTCTATGGCGCCATGGGGCCAGGGGTGGAGATATCAGGCGGCTCGGCCGCCAATTCCATGGTCGGCATCGCCGCGCTCGGCGGCAAGGCCGGCTTCATCGGCAAGGTGCGCGACGATGAATTGGGCGGCATCTTCGCCCATGACATCCGCGCCGCCGGCGTCGCCTATGCCACGCCCGCCGCGACCACCGGTCCCACCACGGCCCGCTGCCTCATTCTGGTGACGCCCGATGGCGAGCGCACCATGAACACCTATCTCGGCGCGGCGCAGGACCTTTCCCCCGCCGATGTCGATGCGGCCATGGTGGCGGGGGCGAAGGTGACCTATCTCGAAGGCTATCTCTGGGACCCGCCGCCGGCGAAGGAGGCCTTCCTCAAGGCCGCCGCCATCGCGCATGAGGCCGGGCGCACCGTGTCGCTCACCTTGTCCGACGCCTTCTGTGTCGGGCGCTACCGGGCGGAATTCCTGAATCTCCTGCGCGCCGGCACGGTCGATCTCGTCTTCGCCAATGAGGCGGAGCTGATGTCGCTCTACGAGACCGATTTCGACGCTGCCCTCGCCCAGCTGCGGCAGGAGGCGCGCCACGCCGTCGTCACCCGCAGCGAAAAGGGCGCGCTGGCGCTCATCGGCGGGGAGATGGTGTCGGTGCCGGCGTTTCCGGTGGCGAAGGTGGTGGACACCACAGGCGCGGGCGACCTGTTCGCCGCCGGCTATCTGCACGGCTTCGCCAAGGGCATGGCGGCGGGCGAGTGCCTCGCGCTCGGCGCGCTCTGCGCGGCCGAAATCATCAGCCATATCGGCGCCCGGCCGGAGCGTTCGCTGAAGGACTATGCCGGCGAGAACGGGCTGGGCGTTTAGCCGACAAAAAAGAACAGGCCGGTGAGGGGCCGGCCTGCAGGGAGTTGGGAAGTGTCCCCTGCCCCGGAGGGCAGGAGGCCGCTGGAACCCCGCCCGAAGGCGGGGGAAGCTGTCAGAGGCGAAGGCGGGCGGCGGGTTAAGCACGCCGCCCGGCGCGCTCAGAATTCGTCGCCGCCGCCGCCGAACCAGTCGCCGCCGCCGAAGAAGCCGCCATCATCCACGGCCCCGGCATCCTCGGCGCCGGTGTCCACCGGCTCGTCGGCCGCCGCCGGCTCCTCGGCTGGCGCTTCCGCCGGTGCCTCGGCCGCCTTGGCCTCGCTGCCGCCGAACATGCCGGCTATGGCGCTGCCGAGCAGCACGCCGCCGGCGACGCCCATCGCCGTCTGCGCCGCGCCGGCAAGGAAGCCGCCGCCACCGCCGCCGAAGCCCGGCCGGCCGAAACCGCCCGGCTGCGCGCCCGGGCCGCCGGGGGCGCCAGGCGCGCCCATGGGCTGGCCCGCCGCCGCGCCGGACTGCCAGGCCGGGGAAGCGCTGGCCGGAATGCCGCTGCCGCCCTCATAGCCGGCCGCGCTGCGCGGCATGGAGGGCACGCCGCTGCGCCGCGCCGGGGGCTGGCTGGAGCCGAACAGCCCGCCGAAGAGGCCGCCGCCGCTGGCGGGCTGTGCCGCCGTCTCCTGCGCCTGCCGCTCCAATTCCTCGATCCGCGCCTGCGCCTGCTGCAGGGCGTAGTCCTGCATCACGATGGTCTGCGCCATCAGATAGGGCGCGGCCGGCTGCTGGGCGATGCGCTGGGCGATGAAGCCCTCGGCCTGCGGGTCGCGCGGGCCGGACTGGCGCTCGGCCTCGGCCAGCTTGGCGAAGAGGCCGTCAATGGCCTGGCGATCCTGGTCGTTCATGGGTGCGTTCCCTTGGCGAAATGCCGCCTCACTCCCGCTCGCCGGTGAAATTCAGCAGAAGCTGGAAGATGTTGACGAAGTTGAGGTAGAGCGAGAAGGCGCCGAACACGGCGAGCTTCTGCTGCGACTCGGCGTCGAAATGGTCGGCGTATTGTTCCTTGATCGACTGGGTGTCCCAGGCGGTCAGGCCGACGAAGACGAGGATGCCGACCACGGAGACGATGAACTGCAGCATCGTCGAGCCGAGGAAGATGTTGACGAGGCTCGCGATCACCACGCCGATCAGGCCCATGATCAGGAACGAGCCGAACTGCGAGAGATCGCGCTTGGTGGTGTAGCCATAGAGGCTGGTGGCGCCGAACATCGTCGCGGCGATGAAGAAGGTGCGCGCGATCGAGGTGCCGGTGAACACCAGGAAGATCGAGGCCATGGACAGGCCCATCACCGCGCAGAACGCCCAGAACATGGTCTGCGCCGCGCTGCCCGACATGGACTGCATGCGGAACGAGAAGAACAGCACGAAGGCGAGCGGGGCCAGCATCACCACCCATTTCAGCGGGGTGGAGAAGATTGGCACATAGAGCGCCGGCGTGGTGCCGACGATGAAGGCCACGGCGCCGGTGAGCACGAGGCCGAGCGCCATGTAGTTGTAGACCCGCAGCATGTGGCGGCGCAGGCCCTCGTCATAGACGGCCTGGTCGACGCTCGCGGTGCGGGACCACTGGAAGCCGGAATTCGGCGTGTTCATGTCAGTCTCCTGATGCGGATCATCTGGGTTCAGTACAGCGTCCGGGCAAGGCGCGCGGCCGCCCGGTCGAGATCACGAGTGTCGGCGGAGGGGCCCGCCTGCGCGACCAGCGCATAGGCGACCTCGCCCACCTGCCAATAGGCGGCGGTCAGGCCGTCGCGCGGCACGGTGGTCGCCGGCACCACGTCGAAGCCGCCCGGCCGCACAGCGAACAGCGAGGCGGTGCCGATCTCTCCCGCCTCCACGGTCATTTCCACGCTGGGGCCGAAGGTGGAGGGAAACACCTGCACATCCGCCACCTTCCACCCGTCCGGCAAAGCCGGCATGACGATGGCGGTGGCGGCGCGGATTTCCAGCGGGTCGTAATGGCTGGCGCCCGGCTGCGAGGGCATGTCGGCGCGCACCATCGCGGTGCGGTGGGCGCGCAGCGCGTCTTCGAGATAGGCCGGCGGCAGGCCGGAAGCGACCACACGGCTGACGCCGAGATGGCCGAACTGGGCATTCGCCATCCAGCCGGCACCCACCAGCAGCGCCACCGTGGCGGCGATGCGCAGCCGCCGGGTCCAGCGGGCGCGGGCGAGCGCGCCCTGCAGCCGCCGCGCCGCTTCCGCCGTCGCCAGCCGCGCCGTCGCGGTGGAGGCGGCGCGCGGCGTCTCGGCCAGCGCGAGGCGCAGCTCGTCGCGGATGCGCAGGTCGCCCATCACCCGCGAGGCGGCGGCGGGATTGGCACTGAGATAGGCCTCGACATCGATGCGCCGCGCCACGCTGAGCTGGTCGTCGACATAGGCCTGCAGATCGTCGCCGGAGACGGGATCAACGGGTTGGCTCATCCGTACCTCCTACGATGCGCAGGCGCGACGGGCCTTCCCCCGCGCCGCCCTCTTCCATCGCCCGCAGCGTCGCGCGGGCACGCGACAGGCGGGACATCAGCGTGCCCTGCGGAATGCCGAGCGTGGCGGCGGCTTCGGCATAGCCGAGCCCCTCGATGGCGACGAGGTGCAGCGCCGCGCGCTGTTCCTCCGGCAGGGCCATGAAGGCGTCGCGCACCTGGGCGAGGCGCAGCCGGTGCTCCTGTGCCGGCGCGGCGCTGGTCTCCGCGAGGTCGAGGCTGTCGGCCTCGCGGCGCGCCTCGGCGACACGCGAGCGGCGGCGGTCGATGAACACATTGTGCAGCACCGAGAGCAGCCAGCCGCGCAGCGCGGCCCCGCGCGGTGCCGGCCCGCGCTCCGTCTTGCCGGGGGCGGCGCGCTCGGCATCGAAGCTGCCGCGCCGCTCATAGGCGCGCACCAGTGCGTCATGCACAAGGTCCTCGGCCTCGACATCGTCGCGCGTCAGCGAACGCGCATAGCGCCGCATGACGCCGAGCTGGGCCGGCACGTCGAAGGAGGTCTCGTCGCGCTTCATGTCCCGTATACGGGGCCGCTCCCGGCTTTCATCCCGCCATGTGCGGAAATTTTTGCGTCCGCTTCCGGCATAGCCTGTCATCAGGCGCGGGGCCGTTCACATCCACGCAAGCGCGGGCGGCCATGGGTGGCACCGCACCCATGCACAGGAAGGGGAGGCCCCCTTCCGTCCACGCGCTTGCGGCGGCGGGCCGGGCGGGCCTAACTGGCCGCCGCGCCGAGGGCCGGCGCCGCGTCGGCAGGGGATGGTGATGGTGCAGCAGGCGACAGGCGACGGCTTCGGCATCCTGCCCGACCTGGCCGCTCAGGCGGACGAACTGAGCCACTGGCGGCGCGCCTTGCACGCGATGCCGGAAACCGCCTTCGCGGAACACCGCACGTCGGCCTTCGTGGCGGATAAGCTGGAAAGCTTCGGCCTGCCGGTGCAGCGGGGCCTTGCCGGCACCGGGCTGGTGGCGACGCTCAAAGGCCGCCTCGGCGACGGCCCCGCCATCGGCCTGCGCGCGGATATGGACGCGCTCGACATTCATGAGGCGACCAACCTGCCCTGGCGTTCCGACACGCCGGGCAAGATGCACGCCTGCGGCCATGACGGGCACATGACCATGCTGCTCGCCGCCGCGCGGCATCTCAGCCAGAACCCGGATTTCGCCGGCACGGTGCATTTCATCTTCCAGCCGGCGGAGGAGAATGAGGGCGGCGGAAAGGTAATGGTCGACGAAGGGCTGTTCGACCGCTTTCCGATGCAGGCGGTTTACGGCCTGCACAACTGGCCGAACGCGCCCTTCGGCACGTTTCTCGGCCGGCCCGGCGCCATGTTCGCGGCCTTCGACATCTTCGAGGTCCGGGTGATCGGGCGCGGCGCTCATGCCGCCATGCCTCAGCGCGGCATCGACCCCGTGCTCACCGCCGCCCATATCGTCACCCAGCTGCAAGCCATCGTCGCCCGCGCGGTGAACCCGCAGGAGGCGGCGGTCGTCAGCGTCACGCAGATCCATGGCGGCGATACCTGGAACGTCATTCCCGACGACGTGGTGCTGCGCGGCACGGTGCGCAGCTTCGCCCCGGCGGTGCGCGATCTCGTGGAGGCGCGGCTGCGCGCCATTGTGGAAGGCGTGTGCGCCGCGCAGGGCGCGCGAGCGGACATCCGCTATGAGCGCCGCTATCCCCCGCTGGTGAATCACGACGCGCCGTTCGGTGACGCGCTGGCGGCGGCGCGGGCGACGGTGGGCGAGCAGGTCGACCCCGCTTTCGAGCCGATCATGGCGGCGGAGGATTTCGCCTACATGCTGGAAGCGGTGCCGGGCGCCTATCTCTGCCTCGCCAGCGGTCCCGGCCCGAACCTGCACAACGCCGCCTATGATTTCAACGACGCGCTGCTCCCGGTAGGCGCCAGCTACTGGGTGCATCTGGTGCGGCAGCGGCTCGCGCCGGCGGTGCCTGACGGGCGCGCGGGCGAGAGCGTGGGTGAGTGAGTTGAGAGTGCGCCTGTCGTGACCGCCGCTTCCCCCTCCGCCCCGCCCGATGGCCGCACGCCCTTCATCATCGGGCTCGGCATGGCCCAGCTCTGTTCCTGGGGCAGCCTCTATTACAGTTTCCCGCAGATCGCGCAGGCGATGGGGGCCGATCTCGGCTGGTCCAAGGCCGAGCTTTACGGCGCGGCGACGCTCGGCCTCGCTTTTTCCGGCCTCGCCGCCTATCCCGCCGGCGCCGCCATCGACCGTGGCCATGGGCGGGCGGTGATGGCTGGCGCGTCGCTGGCGGCCGGGCTGCTGCTGGCGCTGTGGTCGCAGGTGTCAAGCCTCGTTCTGTTCTATGTCGCGGTGGCCGGCATCGGCGTCATGCAGGCGGCGACGCTGTATGAGCCGGCCTTCGCCGTGGTGGCACGGCGGGCGGGACCGCTGCAGGCGCGCCCGGGCATCACCGCGCTGACGCTGTGGGGCGGCTTCGCCTCCACCGTCTTCATCCCGCTGGTCCAACTGCTGCTCGATGGCCTTGGCTGGCGTGGCACGCTGTTGGTGCTGGCGGCGATCAATATCGGCCTGTGCGCGACGGCGAATTTTCTCTCCGCAGGAGCCGGGCGCGAGCGGCCGCCGGCGCGTCCGCATCCCGCGGGTGCCCCGCGCTCGGTGATCGGCGAGGTGCTGCGCCAGAAGGTGTTCTGGGCGCTGGCGGTGGCCTTCACCGCCTATGCCGCCATGTTCTCCGGCTTCACCTTCCACATGTACCCGCTGCTGGTGGAGCGCGGCTTCGATACCGCCACCGTGGTGAGCGCCATCGCCTTCATCGGCCCAGCGCAGGTCGGCGGGCGCATTCTCGTCACCCTGCTGGCGCCGCGCGCGCCGGTGCGGGTGGTGGGCTCGGTCATCGTCGCGGTGTTCCCGCTCGCCTTTCTGGCGCTGGAACTGATCCCGCCGGATTTCGTCTATGTCGCGCTGTTCGCCCTCGCCTATGGCTCGGTCAACGGCATCCTCACCATCGTGCGCGGGCTGGTGGTGCCGGAATTGCTGACCCGCCGTGCCTATGGCGCGGTGAACGGCGTGCTCTCCGTGCCGGCCACCTTCTCCCGCGCGCTGGCGCCGGCGGGCATGGCGATGCTGTGGACCGCCACCGGTTCCTATGACGCGGTGCTGATGGGGGTGATCGCCCTTGCCGTGCTGCTGGCGCTCGGCTTCTGGAGCGCGGCGGCGCTTGCCCGCCCGTTGGACGAGGGGGAGTAGAGCGTTTTCGAGCGAAGTGGAGACCGGTTCGCGTGAAGAAAACGCGATAAAACAAAGAATTAGATCATTTCACTGTGTCCGTGAAACGGTGAAATGATCTAGCCCGCGAGCATGCCGGACGCGCCGTCCCAGACGAGCTTCAGCGAGATCAGGAACAGCGCGGCCATCACCAGCCGGTAGAACAGCTTTTCCGGCAGGCGCCGTGTCAGCCAGACGCCGGCGAAGGTCGCCGCCACCGCCACCGGCATCAGGAGCGCGGTAACGGTGAGATTGGCCGGGTTGAGCTGGCCGAGCGCCGCATAGGGGATGAGCTTGAGCGCATTGATGGCGGCGAAGGTCAGCGTCGTGGTGCCGGCATAGACCATCTTCGGCAGGCGCTGCGGCACCACGTACATCTGGTACGGCGGGCCGCCGCCATGGCTGACGAAGCTGGTGAAGCCCGAGACCGCGCCCCACAACAGCCCGCGCGGCACATCCGCCGGCCGCGCCGCCGCCCCCGCCGCGCCGAGCCAGCGGATGAGGCAGAAGGCGAGGCCGATCAGCCCGACGATCAGCATCACCTCGGCATCGGTGACGAGGGAGGCGGTGGCCCAGCCAATGCCGATGCCGAGCGTGGCGGCGGGAATGAGGATGGCGAGGTTGCGGCCGGAGAATTCCCGCCGGTAGGCCCAGACGCCGAACATGTCGCTGATGACATAGACCGGCAGCAGCAGGCCGGCGGCGGTCACCGGTGACATGAACAGCGCCAAGGTGGGCACGGCGAGCGAGCCGATCATCGGCACCCCGCCCTTGCTCATGCCGACGAAGAAGGCCGCGAGGCCGGCGGCGAGGGCGAAACCGAGATCGGGCACGAACATGAAGGGAGACCGGCGCGGGGACGGGAGGAGGGGGCCTCCTCCCGTGGGAAGAAGGGGAGAGGGGCGCGCCCCTCTCCCCGGCATTACGCGATCAGGCGGCCTTGGCGCCGTCGATCCGCTTGGCGACCAGCGCGCGCAGCGAATTGAGATCGCGCACGAACTGGCGGATGCCCTCGGAGAGCTTTTCCGTCGCCATCTGGTCCTCGTTGAGCCTGAAGCGGAAGCCGCGCTCGTCGAGATGCAGCCGCTCCGGCGCGCCCTCGGTATTGGCGGGGTCGAGCTTGCGCTCCAGCGTGCCTTCGTCGGCGGCGAGCTGGTCGAGCAGCGAGGGGCCGATGGTCAGCCGGTCGCAGCCCGCCAGCGCTTCGATCTCGCCGGTGTTGCGGAAGGAGGCGCCCATCACCACGGTCGGAATGCCGTGCTTCTTGTAATAGGCGTAGATCTGGCGCACCGAGACGACACCGGGGTCGGTCTCGGAGGTGAACGGGCCTTCGCCCGCCTTCACGTGCCAGTCGAGGATGCGGCCGACGAAGGGCGAGATGAGGAAGGCGCCGGCATCCGCCGCCGCGGCCGCCTGGGCCAGCGAGAACAGCAGTGTGAGATTGCAGTCGATGCCTTCCTTCTGTAGCACTTCCGCCGCGCGGATGCCTTCCCAGGTGGAGGCGATCTTGATGAGGATGCGCTCACGGCCGACGCCGCGCGCCTCATAGGCCTTGATGAACGAGCGGGCCTTGGCCAGCGTCGCTTCGGTGTCGAAGGAGAGGTCGGCATCCACCTCGGTAGAGACGCGGCCGGGGACGATCTTCGACAGTTCGGCGCCGAAGTTCAGCGCCAGCCGGTCGCAGGTCGCGGAGACCACGGCGTCCGAGGTGCCGCCCTGCTTGGTGCCCCAGTCGAGCGCCTCGTCGACGAGGGAGGAATAGGCCGACATTTCCGCCGCCTTCAGCAGCAGGGTCGGGTTGGTGGTGCAGTCCTGCGGCTTCAGGCGGCGCACCGTCTCGATGTCGCCGGTGTCGGAAACGACAACGGTCATGGCACGCAGTTGGTCGAGCTTGGAGGGCATGGCGCTATCTCTCTTCTCGCGGGAAAGGACCCCCGTGGTCCTGTCCGCAGGCACGGAGCGACGGATCGGCTTCGTTGGACCACATTTGGGGCGCTGTCTTCAAGCTGCGCAAGCGATGACGCGCATGTGACATTGCCCTGCGAACGGTCTTGTCGCGGCGCCGGGACAGGCGTAAATCTTTCAGCCCTGCGAGAGGCTTGGGCCAGCGGGACCTTCCATGGACGATATTCACTACCGCGAATACAAAATCCTGCTGCGCCCTGAGCGCTTTTTCGATCCGCATCAGTTCGAGGTCTACTGGCACAAGCTGGGACAGATCGCCCCCGAGTTCAAGGTTGGGGTGACGACGAACAAGGACGGCTTCAAGCGCCAGGTGCGCGAGGTGCTGTTCTACGACACGCCGGATTACGATCTTTACCGAAACGCCTTCATCCTGCGCAAACGCACCTTCTACACCGATGGCTGGCCCGAGCCGGAGCACGAGCTGACGCTGAAGTTCCGCCATCCTGAACTCGCCGCCGCGGCGGCGGTGGATGTGGTGCCGCATCTCAGCGGCAAGGCCGACATCAAGTTCAAGGAAGAGCTGCTGCCGCTGAAGGACAGCCTCGGTGGCATGCGCTCGCTCTATTCGCACAATTGCGTGCTGCTGAGCCCCGGCATTGTGCTCGACGCCGGGCTGGAGCGCATCACCTCAGTGTTTCCGGAGCTGGCGGAACATTGCCCGGCCGACAAGGCGGCGACCATCTCGCTGGTCAACAACCTCCCGGTCGAGGAGGTGCAGGTGAATGTCGGCTCGTTCGATTTCGGCCATGGGCTGGAGGCCAAGGCCACCATCGCGGTGTGGCGCGACCGCGCGACGGAGAGCTCGATCATCGGCGAGTTCGCCTTCCAGGCGAAGTTCGACCGCTACGACGCGCTCCATGCCAAGGCGCTGACGCGCTCGGAGGCATTCTTCCGCGCGGCCCAGACCGAAGCGCCGGAATGGGTCAAGCTCGGCGCCACCAAGACCGCGCTGGTGTATAATTTCGGCAAGCAGCTCGTTGCCAGCCACGAGGGCTGACCACGCCGCCGGCGCTCTCGGGAACCGCCCCGCATGACCTCCTCCACCCCGCCTGTGCCGGGCGCCGCCGAAGGCGAGCCGCCAGCCCCCTATGCGGTGCCCCGCGACGTGCCGCTGTGGGAGATCTTCGTCACCTTCCTGTTCATCGGCGCCATCAGCTTCGGTGGCGGCGTGGTCGCCTATCTGCGCGCCAGCCTGGTGATCAAGAAACGCTGGCTGGACGAGGACCATTTCCTCTCCGCGCTGGGAATCTCGCAGGCGCTGCCGGGCCTCAACGCCACCAATATGAGCATCATCGTCGGCGACCGGCTGCGCGGCCTGCCGGGCGCCCTCGTCGCCTTCACCGGCATGACGCTGCCCGGCGGCAGCATGGTGCTGGCACTCGGCGTCGCCTATGCCGCCAACGCCCATAACCCCTATGTCAACGCCACTCTGATTGGGGTCGGGGCGGCGGCGGTGGGCATGCTCTCGGCGGTGACGCTGCAGATCGGCCACAAGCAGCTCGGGCAGATGCTGAACGTCGCCATCATCGCCGCGACCGTGCTCATGGTCAGCGTGCTGCACATCTCGCTGATCTGGGTGCTGCTCACCGTCGGCCCTGTGGCCGTGTTCCTGTTCCGCCCGCGCAAGGGCGCCGAGGGGGCGAACGAGGCGGATGCGCGCGAGAGGAAGGCGCCATGAACGAGAATCTCTCCGTCCTCGGCGTCTTCTCCCTGCTCTCGGTTCTCGCGGTGGGCGGCGGCGCCGCCGTGCTGCCGGAAACCAAGGAACTCGTCGTCGGCACCTATCACTGGCTGAGCGACGACCAGTTCCGCGACATTTACGGCCTCGGCCAGGTGGTGCCGGGGCCCAACATGCTGATGGTCATCGTCATCGGCTACCACGTCACCGGCTTCATGGGCGCGCTGATGGCCTTTGTCGGCTTCTTCCTGCCGGCGGGCGCGCTGTCCTGGGCGGCCTCGCGGGTGTGGGACCATTTCGAGGGCTCGCCCTGGCGCCGCTCGCTGCAAATGGGGCTGGCGCCGCTGGTGGTGGGGCTGATGGCCTCGGGCACGATTTCCATCGCCCGCACGGCGATCGACGGCACGCTCACCGTCATCATCGCCTTCGCCGTCTTCGCCGGGGTCTATTGCGTGAAGAAGGTGAACCCGGCGCTGCTGGTGCTGGGCGGCGGCCTGGTGGGCCTCGCTTTGCTCAGCGGCACCGGGGGCTCCGTGCCGCCGTCCTGACCTTTTCTGCGAGCCGGGAGGTGAGCGATCAGCCCCGGCGTTCCGGCAGATAGGGGCTGACCGCATGGGCGAGGCCCGGCGCGGTCAGGCTCTGCAGCCACACCTTGCCCGGGCCGGACAGCCGCACCAGGAACAGCCCGTCGCCGCCGAACAGCGCGTTGCGCACGCCGCGCATCGTCGTCAGCTCGAAAGAGACGCTTTCCTCGAACAGCCCGACATGGCCGGGATGGACGAGCAGCTGCTGGCCAGGCTGAAGCTCATAGGTCACCAGTTCGCCGCTCAGTTCGACATAGGCGCTGGCCTGTCCCGCCAGCCGCTGCAGCACGAAGCCCTCGCCGCCAAACACCGCCCCGCCCAGCGTCTGCTGGAAAGCGGTCGTCACCTCGATGCCCGGCGTGCCGCAGACGAAGCCGTGGCGGTGGGCGAGATAGGCGCGCCCGGGGCTGATCTCGATCTCCACGAAATTGCCGGGCAGCTTGGCGGCGAAGGCGACATTACCCGGCCCGCGCTCGGCGTGGAACTCGGTCATGAACAGGCCGCCGCCGGACACCGCGCGGCTCACCAGCCCGAGCAGGCCGCTCGCCCCGCCGCCGGCGGTGGAGGTGGTGAGCACGATGTCGCCCGACATCCAGGACAGCTGGTCCGGCACGCCGACGATGCGGTCGCCGGCGTCGAGCTGGAGTTCGAGCACGGGTAGCGTGGTGCCGATGATCTTCGAGCGCATGGGAGGCCTCCGAATGGCGCCGCCGCACGCGGCGCGGGATGCGGGCGCCGAGCTTAGGCGAAGCCGCGCCCGCTGTCGCCCGCAGGCGCGTCGCGCAGAGAAAATTTCCATGGGCGCATGGGGTTACGGCTGGTGCGGAGATAGTGGCGTGCTATCCTTGCGCGCTATCATCACCTCATCCCCTCGGGAGTGCTTCATGCGTTATCCCTCCTTCGCCTCCGCCGTCGCGCGGCTGCGCCGGGCGGCCTTTGCCGTTGCCCTTGCCGCCGCCGCCTTCACCGCCGCGGGCCTCGCCAGCGGCACCGCCGAAGCCGGCGTCGCCATGCCCGGCCTCGCCACCCCGTCGGCCGTCGCCGCCGACACGCTGGCCCCGTCCGCCGCGCTCACCGAGAATGTGGCCTGGGTCTGCGGTCCGTTCCGCTGCTTCTGGCGGCCGAACTATAATTGGTACGTGCCTCCCTATGCCCGTGGCTGGGGCGCGCCGGTGCGCCCGAACTGCTACTGGCGCCGCGCCTGGGGTGGCGGCTGGGTGCATGTCTGTCCCTGAAGCCGTGCGGCCTGAAACGCGGGCCGCATCGCTTCTGCCTATGCTGTGTGGAAAGGGCGCGTCTCCCGCGCCCTTTTTCATGCCTGCCCGCGCCGTCGCGAAAGTTCTGAGACGCCCATGCCAGAGGGTTATCGCCCGCTTCTCTTCGCCACTTTCGCCACACTGGTCGCCGGCTTCGTCGATGCGGTGGGCTACGCCCATCTCGGCGGGCTGTTTCTGTCCTTCATGAGCGGCAACAGCACCCGTCTCGGCATCCAGCTGGCCGAAGGTCATGGGGCGATGGCGCTGTTCACCGCCTCCGTCATCGCCGGCTTCGTCGCCGGCGCCTTTGTCGGCACGCTGATCACCGACGCGGTGGGCGAGTGGAAACTGGTCGCGGTGCTGGGCAGCGAGGTCGTGCTGTTCGCGCTGGCGGCGGGCCTCGCCGGCCTCGATGCCGGGCGGCTGGCGCTGCTGCCGGTAGCGCTCGCCATGGGCATGCAGAACAGCGTGCACCAGATCATCGCAGGGGCGGATATCGGCAAAAGCTTCGTCACCGGGGCGCTGTTCGGCCTCGGCCAGGCGCTGGCGCGCTGGATGAAGCGACGCGGCGGACCGGTGGAGGCGCTGGCCTATGCCGGGTCCTGGGCGTCTTTCGTCACGGGCGCCGGCATCGGCGCCCTGCTGCTGGCGGCGAGCGGGCTGGTGCCGTCGCTGGTCGCCGCCTGCCTGCTGCTCGCTGGCCTCACCGCGACCGCCTTCGCCTTTCACGGCCATCTGGTGCGGCCTATCGGCAAGGAAGGCGGCGACTGAGAGGAGCTGCGGGCTTTGGCGTCAGTCCCGCGCGCTCAGTTCACGCTCGCCGCGATGGACCGTGAGTTCCCCCGTCCGACCGGCGCCGCGCCGGCGATAGACGCTGGGCCGGCGGTGCTTGAGCGCGCCCCGGCGGGCGCGGCGCGCGCGCATCTCGCCAATCACCAGCCGGCCGATCATCGTATAGGCGGGCTGGTGGCTGCCATCGGCCAGCGTCACCAGCATCGGCCGGCCGAGCGCCGCGCTCCAGCCGCGCCATTCCGCCACCACATCGTCGATATGCGGCGCGCTGTAGAGCGTCACCGACAGCGCCGGGTCCTCATGCACCAGCACGATGGCGACGCCGTCATCGTCGCCCTCCGGGTCGAGCAGCGCCACCGCCAGCCCGCGATAGGCGTCGAGCGGGCGCGCCGCCTTCATCGCCACCCCGGCGACGCGGCGGTAGATCACCACCCGGTCGAGGCCGAGCTCGATCTGCCGCACCCCGTCATCGGCCCCGTCATCGGCCGCCTCGAACCGCAGCGGCCAGCCCTCCGACGTGGCGGGCCGCGCCAGCGCCACATAGGGGGCCGGCGCCGCCGGCCGCCTCAACTCTGCTTCCATCATCCGTTGACGCATCACGCATCTCCCCGCCGATTTTCTGGCTCAGTGGCCTCGGTCGTGGGGACACCGTAGTCGCGGCCCTGTACCGGGCCGCTTAAGGGACATGGTTGAGAGTTTCTTCCCGGCCGCGAATGGCACCTATGCTTGACGAATGCTTGTCGGATTGGCTCGCAATGCCGATATCGCGTTTGCAATCCTCACCGCTCCCGCGTACGTCCCGAAAATGGAATCCATGCCGCCCCTTTCCCCCGACCTGCCCGATCTTGATGCCGTCACCGATCCTCTCGCCGATCCCGCCGTCGCGGCGCGGCATCTGGCGGAGGCGGTGGTGGCGGCCGGGGCGGTGGCGGTGGAGATGTTCCGCGTCGGGGTGAAGAGCTGGTCCAAGCACAATGATTCCCCCGTCACCGAAGCCGACCTCGCCGTCGACGTGATGCTGCGCGAGCGCCTGAGCCTCGTCGGCCCGGCCTATGGCTGGCTGTCGGAGGAAACGGTGGACGAACCCTCCCGCCTGTCGCGGCGCCGGGTATGGATCGTCGATCCCATTGACGGCACCCGCGCCTATATGGCCGGGCGCGCCGACTGGTGCGTGGAGGCGGCGCTGGTGGAGGATGGCAGGCCGATCGCCGGCGCCCTGTTCGCCCCCGTCACCGAGGAACTGTTCATCGCGGTGCGCGGCGGCGGGGCGACGCGCAACGGCCAGCCGATCCAGGTCTCCACCACTCGAGCGCTTGCCGGCGCGGTGATCGACGGGCCGGCGCCCTGGCTCGCCCATCTCGACCGGGCGGGTAGCTGGCGCCGGGTCGACCGCATCCGCTCGCTGGCGCTGCGCCTCGCCCGCGTCGCCACCGGCGAGCTCGATGCCGCGCTCGCCTCACCCAATGGAAATGATTGGGACCTTGCCGCCGCGGACCTTTTGGTGCACGAAGCAGGCGGACGGCTGACCACGCTCGACGGCCGTCCGCTCGCCTATAACGCGCCGGTGCCGCGGCATGGGGCGCTGGTTTCGGCCGGCAGCCAGCTCCATCCGGCGCTGATGGCTGTGGCGCGCTGATCGTTCCCGAGCACAGGACGCGACCGGATGCCCGAGACCACCAGTCCCCAGCTTCTGCACCTCGTCTTCGGCGGCGAGCTCGAAAAGATCGACGGCGTCACCTTCAAGGATCTCGACGCGCTCGACATCGTCGGCGTGTTCCCGAACTACGCCACCGCCCATGCGGCGTGGAAGGCCAAAGCGCAGCAGACCGTCGACCAGGCCCAGACTCGCTATTTCATCGTCCACCTTCATCGCCTGCTGGACCCGGACGCCAGCGCGAAGACCAGCTGATCGCCGGCACCTTCGCATGTGGCGTCGACTGCGCACCTCACCGACGGTCCGCACCGTTCTCGGGCGGAGCATGGCGTCCTATCTGCGCTTCGTCTGGCGCACCCAGCGCGTGGTGATGGAGCCGGCCAATCTCTATGAGCTGGCCGACGCCCAGCTGCCGATGATTCTCACCTTCTGGCATGGCCAGCATTTTCTCACCCCCTTTCTGGTGCGGCCCTATCACCGCGCCAAGGTGATGATCTCGCGCAGCGCGGATGCGGATGTGAACGCCATCGCCGCCGAGGCGCTGGGCATCGGCGCGGTGCGCGGCTCGGGGGCACAGGGGCGCGATTTCCGCACCAAGGGCGGCTTCAACGCCACGCTGGAGATGATCCGTCATCTCAGTGAGGGCACCAATGTCGCGATGACGGCGGATGTGCCGAAGATTTCGCGCGTCGCCGGACTCGGCGTCGTCACCATCGCCAAACATTCGGGCCGGCCCATCTATCCCGTCGCCATCGCCACCTCGCGGCGCATCATCGCCCGCAGCTGGGACAAGTCGGCGATCCATCTGCCCTTCGGCCGTGCCGCCGTGGTCGCCGGCGACGGCGTGCGCGTGCCGACCGATGCCGGGCCGGAGGAGCTGGAAGCGGCGCGGCGGGAGCTGCAGCGCCAGCTTGAGTTCGCCACCGCCCGCGCCGAGGAACTGGTCGGCCGCCCTGCCGAAGCGCGGGCGCTCGCCCGCAAGGCCGCCGCGGCGGCAAAATCCGCCGAGCCCGCCCCGTTGGAGCCCGCCCCCGCGCCGGCGCGCAACGGCTAGCGCGCCATGGCCAGCCCCCGCTCCCCCTTTCTCGTCCGCTGCTACCGGGCGGCGACCTGGCTGGCGACGCCTTTCGTCCGCCTGCTGCTGGCGCGCCGGCTGAAGCGGGGCAAGGAGGATGGCGCGCGGCTGACCGAGCGCTATGGCCGCGCCAGCGCCGCCCGCCCGCGCGGGCCGCTGGTGTGGGTGCATGGCGCCAGCGTCGGCGAGATGATCGCCGTGCTGCCGCTGATCGAACGGCTGCGCGCGCGCGGCTTCCGCGTGCTTTTCACCTCGGGCACCGTCACCTCGGCGCGCCTCGCGCAGGCGCGGCTACCGCCCGACGTGCCGCACCAGTTCGTGCCGCTGGATTCGCCGCTGTTCCTGCGCCGCTTCCTCAAGCACTGGCGGCCGGACCTGGTGCTGCTGGTCGAATCCGAGCTGTGGCCGAACCTCATTCTGGAAGTGAACGCCCGCGGGACGCCGCTGGTGCTGGTCAATGCGCGCATGTCGCCCTCGTCCTTCGCCAGCTGGGGCCGGGTGCCGGGCAGCGTCGCGGCGCTGCTGTCGCGGGTGGATCTGTGTCTGGCACAGGGGCTGGACGATGGCACGCGGCTGAAGCAGCTCGGCGCGCCGCGCGTCACCGTGACCGGCAATCTCAAATTCGACGCGCCGCCGCCCCCTGTCGACATCGCCGCCTTCGACACGCTGCGGCTGGCGACCGCCGGGCGTATCGTCTTCGTCGCCGCCTCTACCCATCCCGGCGAGGAGGAGATCGTCATCGAGGCGCATCAGCGCCTGGCCAAGGAACTGCCGAACCTGCTCACCATTCTCGCCCCCCGCCATCCCGAGCGCGGCACGGCGGTGGTGCAGCTGGCGACCGCGGCCGGTTGCCCGGCGGTGCTGCGCAGCGACGGCTACCAGCCCGACAGGGGCACCGCGATCTATGTCGCCGACACGATCGGCGAGCTCGGCCTGTTCTACCGGCTCGGCCCGGTGGCGCTGCTCGGCGGCTCGCTGGTGCGCCGGGGCGGGCAGAACCCGATCGAGCCGATCAAGCTCGACACCGCGATCCTGCACGGCCCGCATGTGACCAATTTCAACGCGCTCTACGACCGGCTCGACGAGGCGGGCGGCGCGCTCGCCGTCACCGATGGCCGCACGCTGGCGGCGGCGGCCTATCGGCTGCTGGCCGATCCCGCGTTCCGTGCGACGATGATCGCGGCCGGGCAGGCGACCGTGGAGAGTTTCGGCGGCGCGCTGGAGCGTACGCTCGCCGCCATCGATCCCTATCTGGTGCAGATCCAGCTGGAGAGGCACTGAGGCCATGCAGGCACCGCACTTCTGGTGGCGACGGGAACAGAGCTGGCTGGCCAAGCTGCTGGCGCCGCTCGGCGCGCTGGTGGGCGGGGTGACGCTGGCGCGCCTGCGCCGGCCGGGAACCGGGGTCGGCCTGCCGGTCATCTGTGTCGGCAACCCCACGGTCGGCGGCGCCGGCAAGACGCCCACCGTGATCGAGATCGCCCGCCGCCTCGCTCTGCATGGCCACAAGCCGGCGGTGCTCACGCGCGGCTATGGCGGCCGGCTGAAAGGCCCGGTGCGGGTCGATCCGCTGCTGCACAGCGCCGAGGATGTGGGCGACGAGCCGCTGCTGCTGGCCCGCGCCGCTCCCACCTTCGTCGCCCGCGACCGGCTCGCCGGCGCGCAGGCGGCGGCGCAGGCCGGGGCGGACGTGCTCATCATGGATGACGGCTTCCAGAGCCCGGCGCTGGCGAAGTCGCTCTCCATCCTCGTCATCGATGCCGGGGTGGGCATCGGCAACGGGCTGTGCCTGCCGGCCGGCCCCCTGCGCGCCCCGCTCGCCCCGCAGCTGGAACAGGCGCAGGCGCTGCTGGTCATCGGCGAGGGCGCGCCCGGCGAGCGCGCCGCCCGCGACGGCTATGCGGCCGGTGCTGTGGTGCTGCGCGGCCGGCTGGCACCGGAGGCGCAGGCGGTGGCACGGCTGTTCGGCAAGCGGGTGCTCGCCTATGCCGGCATCGGCCGGCCCGCCAAATTCTTCGAGACGCTGCGCACGCTCGGCGTGCTGCCTGTGGTGACGCGGGCCTTCCCGGACCACCATGTCTACACGGCGGCCGAGGTGGAAGAGCTGCGTGCCGAGGCGGAGAAGCTCGACCTTCTGCTCGTCACCACGGAGAAGGACGCGATGCGCCTCGCCGGCAGCGAGGTCGGCCAGCCCTTGATTGAAGCGTCGGACGTGCTGCCGGTACGCATGGCACTGGAGCCACAGAGCGCGCGGGCGCTGGAGCGCATGCTGGGTGGGCTGGAGGCTGGCCCGCGCGAACCGTGAGCCGGCTCAGGCCAGCTTGACCCGGTCCGGATGCAGCCGTGCCAGCACCGCTTCCGGCGTGGCATAGGCTTCCTGCAGATCCACGCTCCAATAGCGCAGCTCGTCGAGCGGAATGGCTTCGCCGGTGACGGCGCAGCGCACGAAGGTGCCGGGACGCACGACGCGGAAGTCGCCGTCGAGATAACGCACTTCGGCTTCACCCGAGGTGGGGAATCGTTCGAAGCGGTTCATGGGCCCGCTCCTCCTGTCGGTTGGTTTGGCGCGACAATAAAGACCCGGCACGGCATCGGGCAAGCCCGCTGCGATCACCTCTTCGGCGCGAGGGGCTTCAGCTGTCGAACAAGGTGGGTTGGCGCGGCGGCTCCGGCAAGGGCGCGGACCGCGTCTTCGCCGGTTTGCGCGACGGTCGGGCGGGGGAGGGCGGCGCCTCCGGCTCGGCGCCGATGGCGCTCACCGCCACGCGGCCGTCGCGGAACTCGATTTCCAGCGCGTCACCCGCGCCGATGCCGGCGGCCGCGTGGACCGGCGCGCCGGAGGCGTCGCGCACAAGGGCATAACCGCGCGCGAGCACGCCCTTATAGGAGAGGGCGGTGAGCAGCTTGGCGACGGCGTCGAGCCGCCCCGCGCGCTCCGCCGCCTGCTGGCGCCGGCAGCGTTGCAGCCGCACATGCAGTGCGTCGAGCCGGTCGCGCGCCCGCTCGCGGCGGTCGCGCAGCGCCTGGGCGATGAGGCGCAGGCGCGATTCGTCGCGGGTGAGGCGCAGCCGGTGGCGGGCCGTGTTCGCCGTCAGGCCGCGCGGCAACCGGGCCGCGAGGTCGCCGGCCCGCTCGCGCCGGCGGGCGAGGGCGCCGGCGAGCAGCTGCGGCGTGAGCCGGCCTTCGACGCGGGTGAGGCCGAGCCGGTGCGCGCCGGCATTGGCCTTGAGCGCGCGCGGCAGGCGCTGGCCGGCGAGGTCGAGGCGCTGGCGCGGCACGGCGAGCACGGCATCGGCGCTCGGCAGCAGGCGGGCGAGGGCGCGCAGATCGGTACGACGCCGCTCCAACCCGCGGGCGAAACAGGCGCGCAGCCGCGCATGCAGACCGGCGACTTCGGCGAGGAGATCGGCGCGCACCGGCACCGCCATCTCGGCGGCGGCGGTGGGTGTGGGCGCGCGCAGATCAGCGGCGAAGTCGATCAGCGTCACGTCGGTCTCATGGCCGACGGCGGAAATCAGCGGAATGGCGCTCTCCGCCGCCGCCCGCACCACGCTTTCCTCGGAGAAGCCGAGCAAATCTTCCAGCGAGCCGCCGCCGCGCGCGACAATGAGCACGTCCGGGCGCGGGATCGGACCTCCCGGAGCCAGCGCGTTGAAGCCGCGAATGGCGGTGCTGACCTCGGCGCCTGACGTGTCGCCCTGCACCCGCACCGGCCACACCAGTACATGACGCGGAAAGCGGTCGTTCAGCCGGTGGAGAATGTCGCGGATCACCGCGCCGGTGGGCGAGGTGACGACGCCGATGACGCGGGGAAGGAAGGGCGGGCGACGCTTGCGCTCGGGCGCGAACAGGCCCTCGGCGGCGAGGCGGTTCTTGCGCTCCTCCAGCATCGCCATGATGGCGCCGGCGCCGGCGAATTCCAGTTGCTCAATGACGATCTGGTAGGAGGACTTGCCGGGAAAGGTGGTGATGCGGCCGATGGCGACCACTTCCAGCCCTTCCTCGGGCTTCAGGCGAAGCCGGCCGAAATTGCCCTTCCACACAACGGCGTCGAGCCGGGCGTTCTGGTCCTTCAGGCTGAAATAGGCATGGCCGGAGGAATGCGGCCCGCGATAGCCGGAGATTTCCCCGCGCACCCGCACATGGCCGAAGGAATCCTCCACCGTGCGCTTGAGCGCGCCGGAGAGTTCCGAGACGGTCCAGTCGGCGGCGTTGGAGACGGGCGATTCGGCGAGGCTGTCGGGCATGAGGGAGTGATAATGGGTTTTCAGCCAGGCGGAAACGGGGCGGCCCCGTTCACCCAGGGGAACGCCGTCATCCTGAGGTGCGAGCGTAGCGAGCCTCGAAGGAGGATCGTCCGGGTTCTCCGGGATGAACATCCTTCGAGACCCTGCCGCTGGCCGGGCACCTCAGGATGACGGCGCGCAGCATTGCAGCGCACCTTGATCCCCGCCCTTCCCCGGCCTAGGTTGCGCCGCCTTTCCAGCCAACCGCCGGCTTACCCATGATCGATCCCGCTCTGCCGCCGCATATGCGCCCCGACAAGTCGTTCCAGGGGCTCATCCTCGCGCTCCATGCCTTCTGGGCGGACAAGGGCTGCGTCGTGCTGCAGCCTTACGACATGGAAGTCGGCGCCGGCACCTTCCACCCCGCCACCACGCTGCGCGCGCTGGGCCCGCTGCCGTGGAAGGCGGCCTATGTGCAGCCCTCGCGCCGGCCCAAGGACGGGCGCTACGGCAAGAACCCCAACCGGCTGCAGCATTACTACCAGTATCAGGTGATCCTGAAGCCCTCGCCCGCCGATCTGCAGGACCTCTATCTCGCCTCGCTCTCGGCCATCGGCATCGATCTTAAGCTGCATGATGTGCGCTTCGTCGAGGACGATTGGGAAAGCCCGACGCTCGGCGCCTGGGGGCTCGGCTGGGAGTGCTGGTGCGACGGCATGGAGGTGAGCCAGTTCACCTATTTCCAGCAGGTCGCCGGCTTTGAATGCGCCCCCGTCGCGGGCGAGCTGACCTATGGGCTGGAACGCCTCGCCATGTATGTGCAGGGGGTCGAGAACGTCTACGACCTCAATTTCAACGGCCGGGAGGGCGACGAGAAAGTCACCTATGGCGACGTGTTCCTGCAGGCGGAAGAGGAATATTCCCGGCACAATTTCGAGCATGCCGACACCGACATGCTGTTCGAGCAGTTCCGCATGGCCGAGAGCGCCGCGGCCAAATATCTCGAAGCGGGCTGGGAAGACGGCAGCAAGACCCGTCATTTGATGGCGCAGCCGGCCTATGACCAGTGCATCAAGGCCAGCCATGTGTTCAACCTGCTGGACGCGCGCGGGGTGATTTCCGTCACCGAGCGCCAGAGCTACATTCTTCGCGTGCGCGAGCTGGCCAAGGCCTGCGGCGCCGCGTGGCTGGCGACAGCGGCGGGCGGCACGCCGGCGGTCTGATCTTTCCTTCTCTCCCCTCCTGTGCGGAGCGCGACCATGTCCAGCCTCGACGTCGCGTTGCCCGGTGGCAGCCTTCCGGCCGAGGTCCCGGCCGGGCGGCGCGCGCTGCTGGCCGGCGCGCTGGGCAATGCGCTGGAATGGTACGATTTCGCCGCCTATGGCTTTCTCGCCGCCATCTTCGCCAAGAACTTCTTTCCTGACAGCGACGCCTTTGTCGGGCTGATCGCCGCCTTCGGCGTGTTCGCCGCTTCCTTCGTCATGCGCCCGGTCGGCGGCGTGCTGTTCGGCCATATTGGCGACCGCTATGGCCGCCGCCACGCGCTGTTCATTTCCGCCGCGATGATGACGGTCTCCACCGTCGCCATCGGCCTGTTGCCGACCTATGCCGCCATCGGCGCGGCGGCGCCGCTGCTGCTCCTGCTGCTGCGGCTGCTGCAGGGGCTTTCCATCGGCGGTGAATACACCACTTCCGCGATCTTCCTCGCCGAGAACGCGGCCCAGCGCCGGCGCGGGCTCATCGCCTCCTTCGCCGGCTGCGGCGCCTCCGGCGGCACGCTGCTCGGCTCCATGGTCGGCGCGGCCACCGCGACATTGATGAGCACGGACGACCTCGTCGCCTGGGGCTGGCGCATCCCGTTCCTGCTCGGCATCCTGCTCGGCGGCTTCACGCTCTATCTGCGCGGCTCGTCCGCGCCTGGGCACGAGCCGCCGGCGCGTGCGCACCCGCCCGGCCGGTTGCCGCTGATCGAGGCCCTGCGCTCGGACGGGCGGGAGATGATCCGCGCCGCGGTGCTCAACCTCACTCTGGGCGTCGGCTTCTACATGCTGTTCGTCTACCTCACGACCTATATGCAGCAGGTGGACGGCCTCACGGAGCGCGTCTCGCTGCAGATCAACACCATCAGCATGGTCGCCGTGCTCGGGCTGGCGCCGGTTTTCGCCGCTTTGTCCGACCGGATCGGCCGCAAGCCGGTGGTGTGCGGCGGGCTGATCGGCCTCATCCTGTTGTCCTGGCCGCTGTTCCGCCTGCTCGACTCCGGCGATGCGGGCGCGGCGCTCGCCGGCCAGCTCGGCTTTGCCGTGCTGGTCGCCGCCTATGCCGGTCCGATGCCCTGCGTGCTGGTGGAAATGTTCCGTCCGGCGACGCGGTGCAGCGCGCTGTCGCTCAGCTACAATCTCGCCCTCGGCCTTGCCGGCGGCACCGCGCCGATGGTGGCAGTGTATCTGGTGAACCGCGAGCAGTTCGACATGGGCCCGGCCGTCTATCTCATCGCGGTGGCGGCGGTGTCGCTCATCGCCGCGCTGACGATGAAGGAAACCCGCGGCCGGGCGCTTTCCTGAACGAGACGCCTCCCCTCGCCGGGCGCGACGTGCTAGGGCGTCGGCCGACCTTCCCGCAACGGCGCGCGCCGCACGGCGCCGCCCGCCAGCCGACGTGACGCAGCGCCATGCCCGATCTCCTGCTCGAACTGTTCTGCGAAGAAATCCCCGCCCGCATGCAGGCCGGCGCGGCGGAGAGCCTGCGCAAGCTCGTCACCGATGCGCTGGTCGAGCGAGGTCTCGTCTATGAGGGCGCCAAGGCCTTCGTCACCCCGCGCCGGCTGGCGCTCGCCGTGCACGGCCTGCCCGCGCAGCAGCCCGACACGCATGAGGAGCGCAAGGGCCCGCGCGTCGGCGCCCCGCAGGGCGCGATCGACGGCTTCCTGAAAGCCGCCGGGCTTACCTCCATCGAGCAGGCCAGCATCGAGAGCGACCCGAAGAAGGGCGAGTTCTACGTCGCCCGCCTTCACAAACACGGCCGGCCGACGCCGGACGTGGTGGCCGAGATCGTGCCCGCCGTCATCCGCGCCTTCCCCTGGCCGAAGTCCATGCGCTGGGGCAAGGGCTCGACCAGCCCGAACGCGCTGCGCTGGGTGCGGCCGCTGCAATCCATCCTGTGCACCTTCGGCCCCGAGACCGAGGAGCCGGAGATCGTCGCCTTCGAGATCGACGGCCTCCGCTCGGGCGACACCACGCGCGGCCACCGCTTCCTCTCCGAGGGCACGATCCGCGTGCGCCGGCTGGAAGACTGGATGGCCAAGTTGGAGGCCGCCTTCGTGGTGGTTGACCGCGAGCGGCGCAAGGACATCATCCTCAACGACGCCAAGGACCTCGCCCTAGCGCAGGGGCTGGAACTGGTGGAGGATGCCGGCCTGCTGGACGAGATTTCCGGCCTGGTGGAATGGCCCGTCGTGCTGATGGGGTCGTTCGACCCGGCCTTTCTCGACGTGCCGGACGAGGTGGTGCGCGCCACCATCCGCGCCAACCAGAAATGCTTCGTGCTGAAGGACCCCGCCACCGGGCGCCTCGCCAACAAGTTCGTGCTGGTGTCGAACCTTGCCGCCAGCGACGGCGGCGCGGCGATCATCGCCGGCAATGAGCGCGTCATCCGCGCCCGGCTGTCGGACGCCAAGTTCTTCTGGGAGACCGACAAGAAGACCAACGCTTCAGTCTCGCTGGAAGACCGGCTGGCGAAGTTCGGCAACGTCACCTTCCACGAGAAGCTCGGCTCGCAGCTGGAGCGCATCCGCCGCATCGCCGCGCTGGCGAAGACGCTGGCGCCGCTGGTCGGCGCCGACCCGGAGCTGGCGGAGCAGGCCGCGCTCTACGCCAAGAGCGACCTGCGCACCGAAGTGGTGGGCGAATTCCCCGAGGTGCAGGGCTTGATGGGCCGTTATTACGCCCGTCTTGAAGGCCTGCCGGAAGAAATCGCCGCCGCCGCGGAAGAGCATTACAAGCCGCAGGGCCCGACCGACCGCGTGCCGACCGCGCCGGTGTCCGTCGCCGTGGCGCTGGCCGACAAGCTCGACACGCTCACCGGCTTCTGGGCCATTGACGAAAAGCCGACCGGGAGCAAGGACCCCTATGCGCTGCGCCGGGCGGCGCTGGGCGTGGTGCGGATTATCCTGGAGAACGGGCTGCGAATAGGGCTCCAAGACGCTCTATGGGAAACTCGCAATATTCAGCTTCAGAAAGCTGCTGATGCCAGATCTGCAGAGCTTGAAAGCGAATTTTTGACACAGCACGAGCTGGCCAGAGAGCATCTGCGTGAACTAGATGCTCTCGATGAGCAGGCTTCTAATGGAATGTCATTTCTGGAATTCATATTTACGGTCAAATCTCGTGATCAGCTTCCCGTTGTTGAGAAAGATAAACTTGATCGTTACATCAACACACTTATGGATCGTTGGTGGCACGTTGAGAATCAGGCTTCGTGGTTGCTTGCAAAAGATGCGCTTGCCTTCTTCGCTGACCGCCTGAAGGTCCATCTTCGCGAGGCCGGTGCCCGCCACGACCTCGTCGATGCCGTTTTTGCGCTCCCGGGCCAGGACGACCTCCTCCTCGTGGTGAAGCGGGTCGAGGCGCTGGGGCGCTTCCTCGCGACCGAGGACGGCAAGAACCTGCTCGCCGGCACCAAGCGCGCGGCGAACATCCTGCGCATCGAGGAGAAGAAGGACGGCGTCGCTTACGAGGGCGGCGTCGATGTGGTTCTGCTGCACGAGCCGGAGGAGCGCGCGCTTAGCCAGGCGATCGCCGCGCTCGGCCCGCAGATCGAACAGGCGCTGGCGCGTGAGGATTTCGAGGCCGCCATGGCGCTGATCGCGCAGCTGCGCGCGCCGGTCGACGCCTTCTTCGAGAAGGTGACGGTGAATGCGGACGACCCCGCGCTGCGGGTCAACCGCCTGCGCCTGCTCGCCGATATCCGCGCCGCCACCCGCAGCATCGCCGATTTCGAGCGTATCGAGGGGTAGGCGGGGCGGCCTCTCGCTTCGAGGCGGCCCGCTGGCAAAGTTACGCCCTCATCCCCGGGCTTGACCCGGGGATCCAGGACCTGGAGGCCCAGCCCGTCATGCTGAGGTGCCGCCCGGCACGGGCGGCCTCGAAGCACGCAGGCGCGAAGCAACCAGCTCACCACCGCTCGCACCGCGCCATCATCCTTCGAGGCGCGCTGCGCGCGCACCTCAGGACGACGGTGCAGGAGCGGAGCGCTGGCGTGGAGGGAGCCGCTCCCCCGCTTGCGCAGACCCAAGGGCGGAACCATCCTGCCGGGCGCGGCTTATGTCGCTACCACCCAGCGGAGTGTCCCATGGACATCAATATCGTCGCCATTCAGCCGATCGTCGCGCTCATCGCCGGCATCCTCATCCTCGTAATGCCGCGCCTGCTCAACTTCATCGTCGCGATCTATCTGATCTTCATCGGCATTGTTGGCCTGCTCGGCCCCGGTGGGGTCGACAATATCGGCCAGCGCCTCGGCCTGTGAGCCTCAAGCCTGTGAACCTCAGCCTGTGAACGCATGAGGCCCTGCCCGGAACGCCGGGCAGGGCAGACGGGCGTTCAGCCCCGCTCGCCGCCGCGCAGCGCGTCGACGCTCCACGGGCCGGGGCCGGCGAAGGTGAGGTAGAAGAACACGAAGCTGTACAGCGCCGCCAGTTCGCCGCCATTGAGGATCGGGAAGAAGCTCTGCGGCGCGTGGACGAGGAAATAGGCCACCGCCGTCATGCCCGAGAGGATGAAGGCGACCGGGCGCGAGAATAGCCCGATCAGCAGCAGCGCGCCGCCGACCAGCTCGATGATGCCGGCAATGCCGGGCAGGGCGGTGAGGCTGATGCCGCTCATCTGCGTCGCGGGAAAGCCGAGCACCTTGGTGGTGCCGTGCTGGAGCAGCAGCAGCGCCGCGGCGATGCGCAGCAGGCTGAGAACGTGCGGGGCCAGTCGCGTTAAAGTCGTATTCATGGAAGTCGCCCTCGGGGCTTGGGGTTGCCGGCGGGCGGAGCGTGCCTGAACTGCGGGCAGGCGGCAATCGCCGGCGCGCGAGACCTTTGGCGCATGGCACAAAGTTCATGACGCAACTGCGAATGATGGATTGAAGGGAAGACCTCAAGACGCTAGACCATTTGTGGGAAAAGGCGCGGGACCTTTTGCGGGGCCGGTCTCAACCCGTTGGCGTTGCGTATATTTCAGCCAGGGCTGAATTTCCATCACGGCGTCGGGCGCCTTTGCGGCCCCACCCAACAGGGCATCCGAAATGACGAAATGGGTCTACACCTTCGGCGACGGGACGGCAGAGGGTGCGGCGGAGATGCGCAATCTGCTCGGCGGCAAGGGCGCGAACCTCGCGGAAATGTCGAATCTCGGCCTGCCGGTGCCTCCCGGCTTCACCATCTCGACCGAGGTGTGCACCTATTACTACGCCAACGGCAACGTCTATCCCGACAGCCTGAAGGGGGATGTCGACGCCGCGCTGGCCCATGTCGGGCAGCTTGCCGGCCGCACCTTCGGCGATCCCGCCAACCCGCTGCTCGTCTCCGTGCGCTCGGGCGCGCGTGCCTCCATGCCCGGCATGATGGACACGGTGCTCAATCTCGGGCTGAACGACGTGACCGTCGAGGCGTTGGCCGCCTCCTCCGGCGATGCGCGCTTCGCCTATGACAGCTACCGCCGCTTCATCCAGATGTACTCGAACGTGGTGCTGGACTTCCCGCACCATCATTTCGAGGAGGTGCTGGACGGCTTCAAGGGCGACCATGGCTACAGCCTCGATACCGATCTGTCGGCCGACGACTGGAAGGAAATCGTCTCCCGCTACAAGGCGCTGGTGGCGCATGAGCTGGGCAAGCCCTTCCCGCAGGACCCGCACGACCAGCTCTGGGGCGCCATCGGCGCCGTGTTCGGCTCGTGGATGAACCAGCGCGCCATCGTCTATCGCCGCCTGCACCAGATCCCCGAGAGCTGGGGTACGGCGGTGAACGTGCAGGCCATGGTGTTCGGCAATATGGGCGAGACCTCGGCCACCGGCGTCGCCTTCACCCGCAACCCCTCCACCGGCGAGAACGCGCTCTACGGCGAGTTCCTCATCAACGCCCAGGGCGAAGATGTGGTGGCCGGCATCCGCACGCCGCAGAACATCACCGAGGCCGCGCGCATCGGCGCCGGTTCCGACAGGCCCTCCATGGAGAAGGCGCTGCCGGAGGTCTATACCGAGTTTGTCCGCATCGCCGGCGTGCTCGAAGGCCATTACCGCGACATGCAGGACCTCGAATTCACCGTCGAGCGCGGCAAGCTGTGGATGCTGCAGACCCGCTCCGGCAAGCGCACCGCCAAGGCCTCGCTGCGCATCGCAGTGGAACTCGCCCATGACGGCGTCATCACCCGCGAGGAGGCGATCGGCCGGGTCGATCCGGCCGCGCTCGACCAGCTGCTGCACCCGATGCTCGACCCCAAGGCCGACAAGAAGGTGATCGGTTCGGGCCTGCCGGCCTCGCCCGGCGCCGCTTCGGGCGAGATCGTGTTCTCGGCCGACGAGGCGGAGCTTTTGAAGACCCAAGGCCGCAAGGTCATTCTGGTGCGCATCGAAACCTCGCCGGAAGACATTCACGGCATGCACGCGGCCCAGGGCATTCTCACCACGCGCGGCGGCATGACCTCGCACGCCGCCGTGGTGGCGCGCGGCATGGGCAAGCCCTGCGTCTGCGGCGCCGGCACCATCCGTGTCGATTATGCCGCCGGGACCCTCACCTCGGGCGGGGTGACGCTGAAGAAGGGCGACATCCTCACCATTGACGGCGGCACCGGCCAGGTGATCGCCGGCGCGGTGCCGACGCTGCAGCCGGAACTCTCCGGCGAGTTCGCCACGCTGATGGGCTGGGCCGACGGCGTGCGCCGCCTGAAGGTGCGCGCCAATGCCGAGACCCCGCTGGACGCCCGCACCGCGAAGAATTTCGGCGCCGAGGGCATCGGCCTCTCGCGCACCGAGCACATGTTCTTCGAGGGCGACCGCATTCGCTCCGTGCGCGAGATGATCCTCGCCGACGACGAGAAGGGCCGCCGCGCCGCGCTGGCCAAGCTGCTCGCCGCCCAACGCTCGGACTTCCAGGAACTGTTCGAGATCATGGACGGGCTGCCGGTCACCATCCGTCTGCTCGACCCGCCGCTGCACGAATTCCTGCCCCACACCGAGGCTGATATCGCCGAGGTGGCGCAGGGGCTCGGGGTGAGCGCGGCCAAGCTCGCCGCCCGCAAGCGCGAGTTCGACGAGTTCAACCCGATGCTCGGCTTCCGTGGCTGCCGCCTCGCCATCGCCTTCCCGGAAATCGCCGAAATGCAGGCGCGCGCCATCTTCGAGGCGGCGGTGGCGGCGCAGAAGACCACGGGCAAGCCGGTGGTGCCGGAAATCATGGTGCCGCTCATCACCGGCAAGCGCGAGTTCGACCTCGTCAAGCACGACATCGACACGGTGGCCAAGCGCGTGGAGGCGGAAACCGGTGTGACGCTGGAATATCAGGTCGGCACCATGATAGAGCTGCCGCGCGCGGCGCTGAAGGCCGGCGAGATCGCGGAGACGGCGGAGTTCTTCTCCTACGGCACCAATGACCTGACCCAGACCACCTATGGCATCTCGCGCGACGATGCCGGCACGTTCCTCGGCACCTATATCGCCAAGGGCATTTTCGAGGTGGACCCCTTTGTGTCCATCGACACCGAGGGCGTGGGCGAACTGGTGAAGATCGCCACCGAGCGCGGCCGCGCGGTACGCCCGAAGCTCAAGCTCGGCATTTGCGGCGAGCATGGCGGCGACCCCGCCTCGGTCGCCTTCTGCGAGGAAGTGGGTCTCGACTATGTGTCCTGCTCGCCCTTCCGCGTGCCGATCGCCCGTCTCGCCGCCGCCCAGGCCGCGCTGAAGACCAAGGCCGCCAGCCAGGCGTGACATGATCGGGGCGGCGCCTGCCGCCCCGCTTCTCCCCAGCGGGGTCTCCATTATCCCACGCTGCCGGCACGGGCATGACGGCCGGGGCCGTTTCGGCTAGAACAGCCGCATGTCCGCTTCCCTGTCTTCCCCCTCCGCGCTCACTGCCGCCCCTGTCGACTTCTCCCATGTCGACACTTGGGTGTTCGATCTCGACAACACGCTCTATCCGCCCGGGCTCGACCTGTGGCGGCAGATCGACATGAAGATGCGCGCCTATATCGCGAACTTCCTCGGCCTGACGCTGGACGAGGCCTTCGCGCTGCAGAAGGGCTATTACCGGAAATACGGTACCTCGCTGCGCGGCCTGATGATCGAGCACGCGATGGACCCGGACGCCTTCCTCGCCCATGTCCACGCCATCGACCTCACCAGCCTGGAGGCCGCCCCGGCGCTCGGGGAGGCGCTCGGCGCGCTGCCGGGGCGCAAGCTGGTCTACACCAATGGCTCGCGCGGCCATGCCGAGCAGATCCTGGCCAAGCTCGGCATTTCCGAGCATTTCGCCGATGTGCACGACATCGTTTCCTCGGAATTTCACCCCAAGCCGCACGAGGTCGCCTATCGCGGCTTCCTCTCTCGCTTCGATGTGGACCCAAGCCGCGCCGCCATGTTCGAGGACCTCGCGCGGAACCTGGAAGTGCCGGCGCAGCTCGGCATGCGCACCGTGCTGGTGGTGCCGCCGGGCCTCGCGGTGAACCCCGCCGACCGTGAGGCATGGGAACATGAGGGCCGCGACGGCGACCATATCGACGTGGTGACCGACGACCTGACCGCGTTCCTGAACGGCCTGCGGAGCGCCTGAGACGACTCGGCCGTTGACAGAAGCGCCGCGCGACCGGACAAGACCCGCGAACAGCGGAGAATGACATGTCGAGCCAGCTTCAGAGCATCATCGAAACCGCCTTCGACAACCGGGCGGAGGTCAATTTCGAGACCGGCGGCGAGATCCGCCACGCGGTGAACGAGGCGCTGGCGCTGCTCGATGCCGGCAAGGCGCGCGTGGCCGAACCGGGCGCCGACGGCAACTGGACCGTCAATCAGTGGCTCAAGAAGGCGGTGCTGCTCTCCTTCCGCCTCAACGACATGACCGCCATTCCCGGCGCCCCCGGCGGCGCGCATTGGTGGGACAAGGTGCCCTCCAAGTTCGAGGGCTGGGGCGAGGGCGAGTTCCGCGCCGCGGGTTTCCGCGCCGTGCCGGGCGCCATCGTCCGCCGCTCCGCCTTCATTGCCCCGAATGTCGTGCTGATGCCGTCCTTCGTGAATCTCGGCGCCCGCGTCGATTCCGGCTCCATGGTCGACACCTGGGCGACCGTCGGTTCCTGCGCGCAGATCGGCAAGAATGTGCATCTCTCCGGCGGCGTCGGCATTGGCGGCGTGCTGGAGCCGCTGCAGGCCGGCCCGGTCATCATCGAGGATGACTGCTTCATCGGCGCCCGTTCGGAAGTGGTGGAAGGCGTCATCGTCCGCCGCGGCTCGGTGCTGTCCATGGGCGTGTTCATCTCCGCCACCACCAAGATCGTCGACCGCGCCACCGGCGAGATCTTCGTCGGCGAGGTGCCGGCCTATTCCGTGGTGGTGCCCGGCGCGCTGCCCGGCAAGCCGCTCCCCAATGGACAGCCCGGCCCGTCGCTTTATTGCGCGGTCATCGTCAAGCGCGTGGACGAGCAGACCCGCTCCAAGACCTCGATCAACGACCTGCTGCGCGACTGAGCGCCGGTTCCTCACGCTCCCGCTTGACCGTCATCCCGGCCGAAGCGTAGCGAAAAGCCGGGATCGCGCGCGGTAGCCGGGGCATGCCGTCGGTACGCGATCCCGGATCGGCCTGTGGCCGTCCGGGATGACGATGAGAGGAACCTGCATGACCGCCACCGCACCCTCCCAGCCGCCTGCCGACCCGATCGACATCCTGCGCACGCTGATCCGCTGCCCGTCGGTGACCCCGGCGGAAGGCGGGGCGCTGGCCTATCTCGACGCGCTGCTCTCCAATGCCGGCTTTGCCACCCACCGGGTGACGCTGACCAGCCCGGACACGCCGGATGTGGAAAATCTCTACGCCCGCTTCGGCACGCGCGGCCCCAACCTCTGCTTTGCAGGCCACACCGACGTGGTCCCGCCCGGCGATGCGGCGCAGTGGCGCTTTCCCCCCTTCGAGGGCGCGATCCATGAGGGCGTCATCTATGGGCGCGGCGCCGTCGACATGAAGGGAGGCGTGGCCGCCTTCATCGCCGCCGGGCTCGATTTCGCCGGCGCCTATGGCCATGACCCCGACCACGCGGAGCTGCCGGGCTCGATCTCCTTCCTCCTCACCGGCGACGAGGAAGGCCCCGCGATCAACGGTACGGAGAAGCTGCTGCGCTGGCTCGCCGACCGCGACGAGCGCATCGACCATTGTGTGCTCGGCGAGCCGACCTCGCGGGTGGAACTCGGCGACATGGTGAAGATCGGCCGGCGCGGCTCGCTTTCCGCCACGCTGACCGTGCTGGGCAAGCAGGGCCATGTCGGCTACCCCCATCTCGCCGAGAACCCGATCCCCGGCATGGTGAAGCTGCTCACCGCGCTGACCACCGAGCCGCTCGATGGCGGCAACGCGCATTTTCAGGCCTCGAACCTGGAAATCGTCTCGGTTGATGTCGGCAATCCCGCCTTCAACGTCATTCCCGCCGAGGCGCGCGCTCGCTTCAACATCCGCTTCAACGATTTGTGGACGCCGGAAACCCTGGCCGCCGAGATCGAGCGGCAGGTGCGGGCGGCGGCGGGCAACGAGGTGCGCTACGCCCTCGCCTTCGAGCCGCGCTCTTCCGACAGCTTCCTCACCGCGCCGGGCGAATTCGTCGATCTCGTCGTGGAGGCGATCGCGCGGACCACGGGGCGGCGGCCGGAACTCTCAACGACAGGCGGCACTTCGGATGCGCGCTTCATCAAGGATTTCTGCCCGGTGATCGAATTCGGGTTGGTCGGCACCTCGATGCACGCGGTGGACGAGGCGACGCCGGTCGAGGAGGTGGCGGCGCTCACCCGTGTCTTCGCGGAGGTGATTGCCCGCTATTTCGCCGCACGCGGGCGCTGAGTGGTGGCGGCGTGCGCGTCTGCTGCGCCGCCTATTTGCTCTTGAGCCCCGGCGTCAGCGCGTCGACCCGGCCGCTGCTGTTGACCTTGGTGTCATAGAAATCGGCCTGCACGCTGCCGGTGATCTTCACGCAGGTGGAAGAGCCGGCCAGCCGGGTGAAGCCGGCGCCATAGGAGGCGCAGAGCGGGTCGGTCTTCGGGTCCGCCGCGGTAGGCTTGGCGCCGGGTGCGGCGGTCTGCGCCGCTGCCGGCAGGCTAGCCAGAAGCATCGCCCCGGCGAGAAGCAGGGCACCCGCGCCGAAATGTCCTGCATGCGCGCCGCGCTGGCCCGTCCCGCTCATCATGTCTCCCCTCCGTCCACTGCCTCGCAACTTCGGCCGCGATTGCGGCTCCTTTCGGGCGCGCGCCCTCGGGAAGGCGGGCAAAACCGGCTAGAGCCTGATCCGATCAGGTTGAACCAACCTGATCGGTGAATCAGTCTCTAAAATATTGATAGAGAACGTTTTACCGATCTGATCGCGATGCAATCAGATCGGAACGTGCTCTAGGATGAGCCGCGATTCCCCTGGCCGGAGGCCCGCTTATGACTGTTCCGATCCGTCCCGTGCTTGCCGCGAGCGCCGCCGTCTTTCGTGACGGGCGTGTGCTGCTGGCGCGGCGTGGCAACGCGCCGGCAAAGGGGCTGTGGACGCTGCCCGGCGGGCGGGTGGAGCCCGGCGAGACGCTGGCGGAAGCCGCCGCGCGCGAGGTGATGGAAGAGGTGGGCGTCGCCTGCGAGGTGCTCGGCGTCGCCGGCGCGCTCGATATCCTCCCGCGTGATGCGGCAGGCACGCTGACCGCCCATTTCGTCGTCGTCAGCCACGCCGCGCGCTGGGTGGCGGGCGAGCCCTCGACCGGGCCGGAGGCGGCGGAAGTCGGCTGGTTCCTGCCCGCCGCCCTTCCCACGGAAACCACCGCAGGGCTGGCCGGCATCGTCGAGGCGGCTTTTCTGCTGGCGCAGGCGGATGGTGTGCCGGAGGCGCAATAGCGGCGCCGGGGCTCTTGACGCCCGCGCGGCGGCGGCGCATCCCAGCCTCATGCGACGCACCGCGCCCGGTTCCCTCCTGCTCGCCCTGCTGGCGTGCTTCACCTTCGCCCCGCTGCCGGCGGCGGCGCAGGCGACGCAGGGCGGCGCGCCGCCCTATGAGGCGGACCTGATGCATCTCGCGGAAATCCTCGGCGCGCTGCATTATCTGCGCCCGCTCTGCGGCGCGGCGGAAACCGCGCGCTGGCGCGACGAGATGCAGGGCCTGCTCGATGTGGAGGCGCCGTCCGGCGACCGGCGGGGCCAGCTCACCGCCGCCTTCAACAATGGCTATGAAAGCTATCGCCAGGTCTATCGCAGCTGCACGCCCTCGGCGGAGCTTGCCAGCCAGCGCTATCTCGAGACCGGCGCCAAGCTCGCCCGCGACGTGGCGACGCGCTACGGCAGCAATTGAGCGGAACACCGCCCCAGCCGTACGATTATGTCACAGCTGTCGCTTTTATGCCGCGGCAAATTAACCGTCCTTCAATTCTTGGGCGGACGTGCCGGCACGGCATGCTAAGGTTCGGGCGTTGCGTGCCCCGCGGGGCGGAAGACCGGCACGCGGAGGATTTGGTTTGTCTCAGCATCCTGAAACGCTCGACATCGACGACAAGGCCGACCAGGCCCATGAGGATGAGCGCCATGCCGCGCTCGCCTATCTCGATGAGGCGTGGAACGAAGCCGTCTATGACGGGCTGGACGAGGATTGTCTGGCGCAGGCGGCGCTGTTCACCGCCATTCGTTCCATGGTCGCCACCTATGGCGAGGAAGCCGCCGCCGGCTTTGCCGAGCGTCTGGCCGAGCGCATCCGCGCCGGGGAGTACACGATCCCCTTTAACCGCCAGTAGGCGGCGGCGCCTTCAGCTGCGCGACCGGGCGAAAATCTCCAGCCCGTCGACATCGGATTCCACCGGCGCCCAGCCCCGCGCCGCATAATAGGGCGCCAGCGCCGTCTCCGCCGCGAGATAGGCGCGCGGATGGCCGGCGGCGAAGGCTGCTTCCGTTGCCCGCGCCATCAGCGCCACCGCTATGCCCTGCCGGCGGACCTCCGGTTCCACCCACAGCGCCGCCACCCAGGGCGTCAGCAAAGGCCGCTCCTCGACATCGCAGGCGATCAGCGCGGCGCAGCCGAGAAAGCGGTCGCCCTCATGGGCGACGAAGGTGGAGGGCACCGGGTCCGGGCCGAAGCTCTCGTCCAGCCGGGCACGCAGGTCGGTGAGCGCCACGCCCTTGTCCTTCCACCAGGCGCGCCAGACGCGATCAGCGACGACGGACGCGAAGGCCGGCACCGCGCGCAGGTCCGAGAGGGTGGTCGGCACAGGGTTACTCAAAACGCGGAATCTCCAACGCAAAAAGCGCGGCGACAGAAGTCACCGCGCTCGGGATGCGCTCAAAACGGGCGTCCCGCGAGGGGACGCCGCGTCGTCTCAGCGCGGGCCGCCGGGAACGATCTTGGGCTTGGAGGGCAGCAGGCCTTCGCGCTGGGCGCGCTTGCGGGCCAGCTTGCGCGCGCGGCGGACGGCCTCGGCCTCCTCGCGGGCGCGCTTTTCGGACGGCTTCTCGTAGTGCCCGCGCAGCTTCATCTCGCGGAAAATGCCCTCGCGCTGCATCTTCTTCTTCAGCGCCTTCAGGGCCTGGTCGACGTTGTTGTCCCGAACGAGAACCTGCACGTGTCTTCCTCTTTCGTGCTTCGCGTGTCGCGCATCGTTGAATTCTGGCGATTGACGCGGGTGTTCCGGAGCTCCGGGACGACGGGCAGCCAATCAGGGTGAGGGCACATAGCAGGACTCACCCGCCTTGTCCACCGGTGCGCGGCGCGGGGCGCGACAAAGCCGCGTGAGGTCTTGAGGCGCCGTTCTCAAACCCCGGCGATGGCGATCACTTCCGCCACTGCCGCCTTGCTGCGGAAGGCGAGGGCGGCCTGATATTCCGGCGAGTGATAGCAGGCGAGCGCGGTGGCAAGATCCTTGAACGCGACCAGCACATTGCGCGAGCGCGCCGTGCCGTGCACCCCTTCATGCCGGCCGCCGCGCACGACGAACCAGCCCTCATATTTGGCGATGGCGACCGCGTCGGCGGCGACATAGGATTTGTAGGTCTCCATGTCGTGCACGTCGATCCGCATCACCCAATAGCCGGTGCCGGGTCCGTCCGCCGGGCCGTCGATCGTCGCGGACGCCGGCTGGTCGCCTGTATAGCCCTCGATGATAAGGTGATCGCCGTCCGAGGAGGCGACGCGGTGGGTATAAGCGGCCTGGTATTCCGGCGAATGGAAGCAGGCGAGCGCGGTGTCGTAATCCTTGAACTCCACCACGACATTGCGCGACAGGGCGGTGCCTTCCAGCGCTTCGGGCGTGCCGCCGCGCACCAGGAAGCGCCCGCCAAAGGCGGCGATCGCCGGCTCCGCGCCCTGCAGATAGGGCTTGTAGCCCTCCGTATCGTGCACATCGAGGCGGCTGATCCAGTAGCCCTTGGCCATGGGGTCGGTCCTTCTGCGTCGGTTCAGGAAAGCGCGCGGGCGATCTCGGCCTGCACCGCGCGGGCGGCGGCGGCGGGATCGGGCGAGGCGACGATGGGGCGCCCGACCACGAGATGATCGGCCCCGGCGCGGATGGCGGCAAAGGGCGTGGCGATGCGCTTCTGATCGCCGACATCGCTGCCGTCCGGGCGCACGCCGGGGGTGACGATGGCGCCCTTGGCCCCCAGCGCCGCGCGCACGGAAGCGGCGTCGGTCGGCGCGCAGACGATACCGTCAATTCCGATCTCGCGCGCCTGCGCCACCCGGCGGGCGACCGTCTCGGCGACGCCGGCGCCATAGCCGGCCTCATTGAGGTCAGCCTCGTCATAGGAGGTGAGCACGGTGACGGCGAGGATGCGCAGCGGGCTGGCGCCCTTGCCTTCCATCGCCGCGCGCATGGTCTGGGGGTAGGCATGCACGGTGGCGAAGCTGGCGCCGAGCGCGGCGAGGCTGGCGACCCCGCGCGCCACCGTGTTGCCGATATCGTGCAGCTTGAAGTCGATGAACACTTTGCGCCCGTCGGCGATCAATTCGCGCGCGAGGCCGAGCCCGCCGGCGAAGCCGAGCTCATAGCCGATCTTGTAGAAATTCACGCTGTCGCCGAGCCGGGAAATCACACTTTCCGCCGCCCCGACCGAGGGCAGGTCGAGCGCGACGATGAGCCGGTCGCGCGGATCGGGAACAGGGGCGTGCATGCAGACGGTCTCCGCGCTCGCGCCTTCCGGGGGAAGACGCCGTCTCGTTCAGGCGCGCAGACCCGCCCGCAGCGCCGCCTGCTCGATAAGCGCTGTCATCACCGCGCGCAACCTTTCGCGCGCCTTCTCGTCGGTGAAGTCGCCGCGCGCGTCGAAGGCGTGGGAGGCGCCGGCCACCATCACCTGCTCGGCGAGCACGAGGCAGCCGAGGCCGAGCGCCAGCGTCTGGCGCAGCATCATGGAGGCGCGGTAGCCGCCGAGCCCGCCGGGGGAGGAGGAGCCGATGGCATAGACCGGGCCCTTGAACGCGTCACCCTCGCCGCCGCGCACACGGCTGGCCCAGTCGAGCGCGTTCTTCAGCAGCGGCGGCAGGCCTGCATTGTATTCCGGCGTGGCGATGAACACGCCATCGGCTCGGGCAAGCTGGTCGCGCAGCTGCTTGGCCGCCGGCGGCACGCCCTCTGCGGCTTCGAGATCGCCGTCATAGATCGGCATCGGGTAGTCGGCGAGCGAGAGCAGCACCGGCTCGCATTCCATCTGCGCCAGTTCCTTGGCTGCCAGCGCGGCGAGGCTGGCGGAGAAGGAGCCGGTGCGGATGGAGCCGGCGAAAGTGAGGATACGCGGCGGGCGCATGAAGAACCTCCCGTGGTGGCGGCGCTTCCGGCCTCACGCGCTGATGGCGGCAAGCTCCGGCGCGGCGGCCTCGCGCTTGGTGGAACGATACACCCAGACGCGCGCCGGCGGCAGGTTGGCCCAGATGCGCTGGCTGACATGGGCGTCGAACCGCTCCGGCGCCAGCGGCACCGGGGAGACGACGGCATAGGTGAACTGGATGAAGGGCGCCCGGGGCGCGCAAAGGCCGAAAGCCTGGTCCAGCAGCCCGTGGCGCTCCGGCGCCGGGCGGGTGAACAGCGGCAGGCTGGAAACCACCGCCGCCGCCGGACGGCCCAGCTGGCCGTCGAGCGTGCGGGCCATGTTGTAGGCGTCGCCCTGAATGACGGTGGCAGCGGGGAAGCGCAGCCGCAGCAGCTTGCAGAATTCCGGATTGTACTCGATCAGCACCAGCCGCTCCGGCGCCACGCCGCGGGCGATGAGCGCGGCCGTCACCGGGCCGGTGCCGGGCCCGAGTTCGATCACCGGGCCATCCTGCGCGGGGTCGACATAGTTCGCCATGGTGCGGGCCAGCGCCCGGCCCGAGGGCGACACCGCCCCGGTGCGGAGCGGATTCTGCAGCCAGGACTGGAGGAAGCGAACTTCGTCGGGGCGCTCTTTCGGCGAGGGGCAGGCAGAACGATGGAGCATGCGACTTCGATTCCGGTAAGCCGTGGCGGGAAGGCGCGGCACGCAGGTGCGAGCGGGGCGACAGAGGACCGAGGCCGACACTAAAGGCCGCAAGCCCTCCTGTTAAGGCCCCGCGATGACGCGCCGATTACGTTTTGCGGCTTAATCGGCGTCGCCGGCAAAGAAATCCTTCACCTTGGCAAAGAAGCCGCTGGATTCGGGATGGGTGTCCTTTGAACATTCGGTATCGAATTCGGCCAGAAGTTCACGCTGACGTCGCGTCAGGTTCTGTGGCGTTTCGACGACGACCTGCACATACATGTCGCCGCGCGTACGGCTACGAAGTACCGGCATGCCCTTGCCGGACAGGCGGAAGCGCTTGCCGGACTGGGTGCCCTCAGGGATTTTCACCTTGGTGGTTTCGCCATCGATGGTCGGCACCTCGCAGGTGCCCCCCAGCGCGGCGGTGACCATGGAGATCGGCGCGCGGCAGAACAGATCCGCCCCGTCGCGCTGGAAGAAATCGTGCGGCGCGAGCGAGAGGAAGATGTAGAGGTCGCCCGGCGGGCCGCCGCGCACACCGGCCTCGCCCTCATTGCCGAGGCGGATGCGGGTGCCGTCTTCCACGCCAGCGGGGATCGCCACTTCCAGCGTGCGCTCCTTGGTGGTGCGGCCGGCGCCGGCGCAGGCCGGGCATGGGTCCTCGATCACCTGGCCACGGCCCTGGCAGGTCGGGCAGGTGCGCTCAAGGGTGAAGAAGCCCTGCGCCTGGCGGATACGGCCGGAGCCGGAGCAGGTGCGGCAGGTGGTGGGCTGGGTGCCAGGCTTGGCGCCGCTGCCCGAGCAGCTCTCGCAGGTGATGGAGGTCGGCAGGCGGATGGTCGCATCCTTGCCGGCAAACGCCTCCTCCAGCGTGATTTCCATATTGTAGCGCAGGTCCGCGCCGCGCTCGCGCCCGCCGCGTCCGCCGCCACCCCCGCCGCCGCGCCGGCCACCGGACATGCCGAACAGATCGTCGAAAATATCGGAGAAGGTCGAGGCGAAGTCGGAGCCGAAGCCGGGGCCGCCCCCGCCGCCCATTCCGTTCTCGAACGCCTGATGGCCGAAGCGGTCATAGGCGGCGCGCTTCTGCGGGTCCTTCAGAACGTCATAGGCCTCGCTGATCTCCTTGAAGCGCAGCTCGGCGTCGCTGTTGCCGGGGTTCTTGTCCGGGTGCCATTTCATGGCGAGCTTGCGGTAGGAGCTTTTCAGCTCACCGTCGCTGCAGGTCCGGGTGACTTCGAGGAGTTCGTAATAGTCGCGTTTGGACATGGGTCGCTGTGCCGTCGCATCCTTGGCCGCCGCCGGCGCGTCCTGCGGCGGGCGGTTCGGGCCGCCATGCAGGAAGCTTGCCGGGAGGGGCCCGGGCGGTGCGCCTGCGTGAAGGGCTTAACGCCACCCGTGGCGGCGCGCCACCGGCGGCGCGGCCACGGAAAGAAATCCGCCCCCGGAACGAGGTCCGGGGGCGGCGCTCAGAGAGGGATCAGGCCGACTTCTTCTTGTCGTCGTCGACCTCGGTGAACTCGGCGTCCACCACATCGTCCTTCGGCGCCTCGGCGCTGCCGGCATCGCCCTGCTGCGAGGCATACATGGCTTCGCCCAGCTTGAGGGAGGCCTGCGCCAGCGTGTTGGTCTTGGCGGCGATGGCCTCGCCGTCATTGCCTTCCATCGCCGATTTGAGATCGGCCAGCGCCGTCTCGATCGCCGCCTTCTCCGCCGCGCCGACCTTGTCGCCATATTCGGCCAGCGACTTCTCGGTCGAGTGGATCAGCGCCTCGGCGTGGTTCTTCGCCTCGACGGCCGCGCGCCGCTTCTTGTCTTCCTCGGCATGCGCCTCGGCGTCCTTCACCATCTTGTCGATGTCGGCGTCCGAGAGGCCGCCCGAGGCCTGGATGCGGATCTGCTGTTCCTTGCCGGTGCCCTTGTCCTTGGCCGAGACATTGACCAGGCCGTTGGCGTCGATGTCGAAGGCGACTTCCACCTGCGGCACGCCGCGGGGCGCCGGGGGAATGCCGACGAGATCGAACTGGCCGAGCAGCTTGTTGTCCGCCGCCATTTCGCGCTCGCCCTGGAACACGCGGATGGTCACCGCGGTCTGGCCGTCCTCGGCGGTGGAGAACACCTGGCTCTTCTTCGTCGGGATGGTGGTGTTGCGGTCGATCAGGCGCGTGAACACGCCGCCCAGCGTCTCGATGCCGAGCGAGAGCGGGGTCACGTCGAGCAGCAGCACGTCCTTCACGTCGCCCTGCAGCACGCCCGCCTGGATCGCGGCGCCGATGGCGACCACTTCATCCGGGTTGACGCCCTTGTGGGGCTCCTTGCCGAAGAACTGCTTCACCATCTCCTGCACCTTGGGCATGCGGGTCATGCCGCCGACGAGCACGACCTCGTCGATCTGCCCGGCGGTGAGGCCGGCATCCTTGAGCGCCTTCTTGCAGGGCTCCATGGTGCGCTGGATCAGGTCGTCCACCAGCGCCTCGAACTTGGCGCGGGTGAGCTTCATGGTCAGGTGCTTCGGGCCCGAGGCATCCGCCGTGATGAAGGGCAGGTTGATCTCGGTCTGCGAGGCGCTCGACAGCTCGATCTTGGCCTTTTCGGCGGCTTCCTTCAGCCGCTGCAGGGCGAGCTTGTCGTTGCGCAGGTCGATGCCCTGCTCCTTCTTGAACTCGTCGGCGAGATAGGTGACGAGGCGCATGTCGAAGTCTTCGCCGCCCAGGAACGTGTCACCGTTCGTGGACTTCACCTCGAACACGCCGTCGCCGATCTCCAGCACGGACACGTCGAACGTGCCGCCGCCGAGGTCATAGACCGCGATCGTGCCGGCCGACTTCTTGTCGAGGCCATAGGCGAGCGCGGCGGCGGTGGGCTCGTTGATGATGCGCAGCACTTCGAGGCCGGCGATGCGGCCGGCATCCTTGGTGGCCTGGCGCTGGGCGTCGTTGAAATAGGCCGGGACGGTGATGACCGCCTTGTCGACCTTGGCGCCGAGATAGGCCTCGGCCGTCTCCTTCATCTTCTGCAGGGTGAAGGCGGAGATCTGCGAGGGCGAATACTTCTTGCCGTCCGCTTCCAGCCACGCATCGCCATTGTCGGCGCGCACGATCTGGTAGGGGACGAGCTTCTTGTCCTTCTCGACCATCGGGTCTTCGTAGCGGCGGCCGATGAGGCGCTTCACCGCGAAGAAGGTGCGCTCGGGGTTCGTCACCGCCTGGCGCTTGGCCGGCTGGCCGACGAGGCGTTCGCCATCCTCGGTAAAGGCGACGATGGAGGGCGTGGTGCGCGCACCTTCCGCGTTCTCGATCACCTTCGGGGTCGAGCCTTCCATGACCGCGACGCAGCTATTGGTCGTGCCGAGATCGATGCCGATGACTTTAGACATGTGTTTCTCCTTCCGGCAGGCCGGCCGGACCTTCTTGAAGCACCCGGGGAGGTACGGTCAGATGTGCCGCGCCCCCGGACCGGCCCCCAAACAATCGGGTACGACGCTATCCGCGCCGTTCGGGGCCGATATAGGGGGCGGCTGTTTCCGCCGCAAGAAGCAGCGTGCGCGGAAAAGCTGCGCGCGGCGAAAGCCTCGCCCGGCAAAGGGATGGCGCGGGCGCGGGGGCGCTCACGCCGCCGGCGTTACCGCCGCCTGAAAGCGCCCGGCCAGCGCCCGCAGCACCGGCACTTGGTCGCTCAGTTCGCGCCAGTGGCGGGGGTTGAGTTCGAGAATGGCAACGGCGCCGGCCGGCGGGCGCACCATCTGCACCACCGCGTCCCAATCGATGCCGCCCCAGCCGATCGGCAGGTGCAGGTCGCCCTCTCCGAAGGCCACCGCCTCGGCCGGGTCGTAGTACCAGACATCGCCCGGCCGGCGTTCATTGGGGCGGCCGAAGGAATCGTGCAGGTGGAAATGCGCGATATGCGGCGCCAAAGCCGCCATCTCGGCGAGGGGGTCGAGCCGCGCATCGGTGCAGCGAATATAGGCGTGGCTCACATCCAGCGTCGCCTTGACCGCCGGATGGTCGATCGCCGCCAGCTCGCCGGCGAGCTTGGCCGGCGTCGCGGTTTCGCGCGCATGGATGAAGCGGAAAATGTTCTCCACGCACAGCGTCACCCCCTTCGCGGCCGCGAGGTCACCGGCGCGGGCGAGGGCGTCGCGCTGGCGGGAATAGGCGACTTCGATATCGTCGTCGGCATCGCGCACGAAGCCGGAATGCATGACGAGGTTCTGCGCGCCGATGGCGGCGGCGATCTCGATATGGGCGGCCAGCACCTCTTCATGGCGCGGCAGCCGCTCGGGCAGGTCCATCAGATTGACCGCGAGCGCGCCATGCACGCTGTAGCCGAGCCGCCGGCCCTCCAGCGCCCGCACGAGGTCTTTCAGCCGGTTGTCGAGGATGCGCCCGTTCACCACCAGGTGCCAGGCGTAGACGGGAAGTTCCACGAGATCGACGCCCAGCGCTTCCGCCTCGTCGAGCCCGGCTCCCACATCGTCGAATTCGGGGCTCCCTTCACGAAGGGAGAAGCCGCAGGCGCGAATGGCGGGAACCGGGATGTGAAACTGCATCGTGGCGATCTTCCCCTTGGGGCAGGCGTGAACGAAAATGGGCGGCGGCAAGGCGCCGGCCCGTTCATATTACGGCACATATATGGCACGGACGTAACGGATCGTCCGAATCATTTGAAGTTACGGTAGGTTAGCCAGCGCCGACGTCCGGCGGTCGGTTACATTTTCGGTGTCATCCAACCGGCAACCGCGCCTTGCGAATCGCAAACGATGGCGATGCGGCCGACCCCCGCCACGTCGAATGGGGGCCGCAGCAATCGGCCGCCAGCGGCCACGGCGCGCGCGCAGCGCGCATCGACATCGTCGACCGCGATATAAGGTAGCCAGTGCTCGGGAATGCCGTCGAATTCCGGCCCTTCCAGCGGGAAGATGCCGCCCACCTGCTTGTCGCCCAAGCGGATGATCCAGTAGTCCGGCCCGCCCTCGATCGGCATGGGCTCGAACGTCCACCCCATGGTCGCGGCATAGAACGCCTTGGCGGCGGGAACGTCGCGGCTGTTGAGTTCGTTCCAGATGAAGATGCCGTGCGGACGCCCGGTCTCCGCCGTCGTTTCCATGGTGCTTCTCCCTGCCCCGTTAACGCTTCGCACACCATAACCCGAAAAGCCCGGCCGGGTTCGTCGCCCGGCAGAGCCGCACCCGCCTTGTTCACGCCGCGATGGCTTGCGATGAGCCGCGATCCCTTCTAGACCGATTTCAGGCGCCGCCCGCCCACGGTCCGCGACAACCCTCCCGGAACATGCAGCTTTATCACCACCCCTTCTGCGCCCATTCGCGACTCGTGCGTCTCGCCCTCAGCGAGATGGGCATCGAGCCCGAACTGATCGAAGAGAGGGTGTGGGAGCGCCGTCCGGAATTCCTCATGCTCGACCCCGCCGGCGCGACGCCGGTGCTGGTGGAGGAGGACGGCTTCGTGGTGCCGGGCATCGACCCCATCACCGAATATCTCGACGAGACGCGCGGCAGCGCGCTCGGGGCCCGGCGGCTGCTGCCGGTGCATATTGGCGAGCGGGTGGAGGTGCGCCGGCTCGCCTCCTGGTTCAACCACAAATTCTTCGCCGAAGTCTCCGAGCCGCTGGTGCGCGAGAAGGTGTACAAGCGCTACACACCGCGCGAACTCGGCGGCGGCCCGCCGGATATGGCCACCATCCGCGCGGCGCGCTCCAATATCCGCTATCATCTGCAATATATCGGCTGGCTGCTGAAGGCGCGGAACTGGCTTGCCGGCGACCGCATGACCTATGCCGATCTCGCCGCCGCCGCGCATATTTCCAGCGTCGACTATCTCGGTGACGTGCCCTGGGACGAAGATGAGGGAGCGAAGATCTGGTACGCCCGCATCAAGTCGCGTCCGTCGTTCCGGCCCCTGCTGGCGCTGACCATGGCGGGCATGCCGCCGGCGCCGTGCTACGCGGATCTGGATTTCTGACGCCGCAGGCGACCAGAGACCACCTGTTCGCGCTCGCCCGCGCGGAAGGCTTCGACGCCATGGGCATCGCCGCTGCCGACTCCATCCCCCATGCCGGGCCGCGCCTCCAAGAGTGGATCACGGAGGGGGCGCATGGCGAGATGGCGTGGATGCCGGAGACCGCCGAGCGTCGCGCCGCCCCGGCCAATATGTGGCCGGAGGTCGCCTCGCTCTTGATGCTCGGGCTGAATTACGGGCCGGACGAGGACCCGCGCGCCATTCTTTCCGCCCGCACGCGCGGGGCGATTTCCGTCTATGCCCGCGGCGACGATTACCACGAGCTGATCAAGGGCAAGCTCAAGCGCATCGCCTCGCGCTTCGTGCCCCGCGCCGGGGCGCCGGGCACAGTCGCCGTCAAGGTGTTCGTCGACACCGCGCCGCTGATGGAAAAGCCGCTAGCGCAGGCGGCCGGCCTCGGGTGGCAGGGCAAGCACACCAATCTCGTCTCGCGCGACAAGGGTTCGTGGCTGTTCCTCGGCGCCATCGCCACCAATCTCGCGCTTCCCGTCGATGCACCGGAGGTCGACCATTGCGGCTCCTGCCGCGCCTGCCTCGACGCCTGCCCGACAAACGCCTTTCCCGCGCCCTACCGCATCGATGCGCGCCGCTGCATCTCCTATCTCACCATCGAGCTGAAGGGCGCCATCCCGCGCGAATTGCGGCCGCTGGTCGGCAACCGCATCTATGGCTGCGACGATTGCCTCGCCGCCTGCCCATGGAACAAATTCGCCGCGCTCGGCCGCGAGATGCGGCTCGCGGCACGAGAGGAGAACCGCGCCCCGGCGCTGGCCGAACTGGCGCGGCTTGACGATGCGGGCTTCCGGGCGCGCTTCTCCAAGAGCCCGGTCAAGCGCATCGGCCGCTCCCGCTTCCTGCGCAACGCGCTGGTGGCGATCGGCAATTCCGGCGATGGGACCCTCGCGCCCGAGGCCGAGCGTCATCTTGGCGATACCGATCCGGTGGTGCGCGGCGCGGCGGTGTGGGCGCTCGCCCGGCTGTTGCCGGCCGCCGCCTTCGCCGCCCTCAGCGCTGCCCATGCGGGTGAAACGGACGCCGAGGTGCGGGCGGAATGGCAACTGGCCTTGATCGATTCAGCGGGAGAGCACGCATGACCCAAACCCTGCTCTGTCTCGGGCATGGCTATTGCGCCCGGCGCTTCGTCGCCCTGCACGGCGCCTCGTTCGTCCGCCGCATCGGCACCAGCCGCACGGGCGAGCCCTCGCCAGGGATGGACATGCTGCGCTTCGACGGTGACGCCGCGCCGGCCCTGCTCGCCGCCGCTCGTGCGGCGGATGCGGTGCTGGTCTCCGCCGCGCCGGGGGAGGCGGGCGACCCGTTTCTCGGTCCGCTCGGCGAAGCGCTGGCAGAGGGGCAGGGGCCGCTGGTCTATCTCTCCACCATCGGCGTCTATGGCGATTCCGGCGGGGCGTGGATCGACGAGAGTGCCGCCACGGCCGCCGCCGCCCCGCGCGCGCGCCGCCGCATCGAGGCGGAGGCCGGCTGGCAGGCGCTCGGCCGCCGCGCGGGGCGCCCGGTGGCGGTGCTGCGGCTCGGCGGCATCTATGGTCCCGGCCGCAACGCGCTGATCGATGTGGCGGACGGTACCGCGCGCTGCATCGAGCGTGAGGGCCAGGTGTTCAACCGCATCCATGTCGATGACATCGCCGGCGCCATCGCCGCCGCCGTGGCGCAGCGCTTCGACGGGGTGGTGAATGTGGTGGACGACGAACCCTCGCCCTCCTGCGCGCCCGTGCGCCATGCCGCGCAGCTGCTCGGCGTCGAACCACCCGTGCCCGAGCGCTTCGAGGAGGCGTCCGCGCGCATGTCGCCGATGGCGCTGTCCTTCTGGGCCGATAACCGGCGGGTGCGCAATGAGCGGCTGCACGCCCTGCTGGGCGGGGCGCTGCGTTACCCGACCTATCGCGAGGGACTGTCGGCGCTGGCGGCGGCGCTGCCCGCCGGAGCGTAGGGCGCGAGGCGCGGGCCGGCGAAGGCGGCGAGGAACGACCCCACCATGTGGTTCACCACCTGAGCGGTGGCCGCCTCGTCCGGGCGGGAAGGGTCGCCGAACACCATCGGCATGATTAGTTTGCCCTGACAGCCCAGCACGAATTGCCACGCCGCCATCTCGACATCGGCGATGGCGAGGTCGCCCTGCGCCATCTTCGCCCGCAGCCAGCCGGACAGCCGCAGCACGCCGGCCTCCTGGCCGGCTTCGAGATAGGCACGGCCGATGGCCGGCAGCTTTTCCGCAACGCCGATCACCATCCGCACCGTGCGGATATGGGCGGGCTCAAGCATGGCCTCGATATAGCGGGAGGCGAGGGCGCGCAGCGCGGCTTCGGTGGGAGCATCGGGGTCGAGCTCGAAGCAGGCTTCCGCCGTGCGGCTGCATTCCTCCGTCACTAGCGCGGCGAACAAATCTTCCTTGGAGGTGAAATAGACGTAGAGCGTGCCCTTGGATACGCCGGCGACGCGGGCAATCTCGCCCATGCTGGCCCCGTCATAGCCGGAGGCGAGAAACACCTCGCGCGCGCCGCGCAGAATCTGCTCCCGCTTCGGCGCGGGGGGGGCGGATGGCGCCCCGCCAGCACCGGCCCCGACCGGCGTTCGGCCGGCGGCAGGCTGGGCACTCGTCTGGTGGGCGAAGTCCGGTAAAGCAGCCATGAACAATCAGTTCGGAGGAGCAATGAGGCGCGGTGTTTGCCATACTGTGCGCGGCATCGACCCGGGCAAGCAAGCAATCCTAACACCGGCGATTGGTTGAAATCCACAATTGACCGAACGGTTCGGTCCGATATTGATCTGCTGCGGCGAACCGCTTAAGGATCGACGCGCCAGCCGCGCTGGTCCGAAGGAACCCGCAAGCCTTTGGACATGTCAGTTCTGCTGGTAGAGGGAGGAGGAATCAACCGCCCCCAGAATCCTCCTCCCTCGCCTCGGACCTCTACCGCCCGCGCCGAGTCACATTCGTGTGTATGCACGCAATGCGCGGCCCAACATGGGGCCCTGACGCCGCCATGAGGGGGATCACACAGCGCTTGGCGGCGATGGCGCGGCGGGGTATTGCTGCGGTGCCCCCGATGCCTCGGCATTGTTCTGCGTGAATCGGCCTTCATGCCCCGTTCCTTCGCCTCGCCTCCCGCGCCACTGCTCTCTGCCCGACGCACCGTCGGTGGACGGCGGGGTACTGCCGCCTGTGCCGGCCGCGAGCATCACGGCCGCCGCGAAGGGGCGTTGCATGGCTGAGCGCCGCTCCGCCGGGCGCCGGGCGATCCCCTTCACCGCTGAGTTGGCAGCGCTCGGCGTCGTCTTCGGCGATATCGGCACCAGCCCGCTCTATGCCTTCAAGCAGGGGCTGAATGCGGTGGGCGGCCCCGCCGTGTCGGATGCCGACGTGCTGGGCCTGCTCTCTCTCATCAGTTGGGCGATCATTCTCTCCGTCACGCTCAAATATGTCATGCTGGTGCTGCGGGCGGACAATGACGGCGAAGGCGGCATTCTGGCCCTCGTCACCTTGCTGGACCTGCACCGCTCCGCCACCGGCAAGCGCCTGTTCCTGCTTATCGCCGGCCTCGTTGGCGCGGCCATGCTCATCGGCGATGGCGTGCTCACCCCGGCGATCTCGGTGCTGTCGGCGATGGAGGGGCTGGAGGTGATCGCCCCCGAACTCGACCATTGGATCGTCGCCGTCACCGTGCTGGTCATTCTGCTGGTCTTCATCTCCCAGCGCGCCGGCACCGAGCGCATCGGCGCCTTTTACGGGCCGGTGATGCTGACCTGGTTCCTGTCGCTGGCGGCGCTCGGCATTCACGGCATCATCGAGGCGCCGCAGGTGCTGGCGGCGCTGGATCCGCGCCATGGCATCCTCCTGCTCGCCGACAATCCTATGCTCTCCGGGCTCATTCTCGGCGCCACCTTCCTGGCCGTTACCGGCGGCGAGGCGCTTTATGCCGATCTCGGCCATTTCGGCCGGCCGGTCATCACCCGCGCCTGGCTGTTCGTCGCCATGCCGTCCCTGCTGCTCAACTATTACGGCCAGGGCGCCCATGTGCTGGTGCACCGCGAATCCGTGCGCAACCCGTTCTACGATCTGGCGCCGGACCTCTTCGAGGTGCCGCTGCTGATCCTCGCCGCGCTGGCGACGATCATTGCCTCGCAGGCCATCATCACCGGCGTGTTCTCGCTCGCCAAACAGGCCATCGAGCTCGGCTACCTGCCGCCGATGCGCATCCGCTACACCAGCGAGCACAATGACCAGCACATCTATGTCGGCCGGCTGAACTGGATCATGATGGCGGCCTGCGCGGCCATCGTCATCTCCTTCGGTTCCTCCGACCGTCTCGCCTCCGCCTATGGCATCGCCGTGGCGATGGCGATGGTCTCCACCACCTTCCTGTTCGTCGCCTATGTCCGCCGCCGCTGGCAATGGCCCTGGCCGGCGCTGGTGGCGCTCGCTGGCGGGCTGGGGGTGATCGACCTGTCCTTCGCCACCGCCAATCTCACCAAGCTGCATGATGGCGGCTGGCTGCCGGTCACCATCGCCGCCCTGGTGCTGGTGGTCATGGTGTCGTGGCGGCGCGGCATGGAAGGGGTGGGGCTGCAGCAGCGCCGCTTTACCGAGCCGCTGGACGATTTTGTCGCCAAGGGCCGCCCGGCGGGCTGCGCGGTGAGCCCGCGCACCGCCATTTTCCTGTCGCGCGGTGGCGCGATGACACCGGTGGCGCTGGGGCGCCTGTCGGAACTGCTCAACGTGCAGTTCACCCGCGCCGTCATCGTCTCGGTGTGGGTCGCCTCGCGCCCGCGCGTGCCGGTGGACGAGCGGGTGCGCGTGCTGCCGCTCGACTCCGCCCATCTGCGCATCGATGTGCGCTTCGGCTATATGCAGCAGATCGACGTGCCGGCCGTGCTTGGCCCGGCGCTCTATGCCCAGGGCGTCGATCCCGACGACGCGGTCTATGTCATCGGTCACGAGCGTGTGATGCCGCCCGACGATATTCTGGGCGTGCGCGACGTGCTCGCCCATATCTTCGCCTTCCTCGCCCGCAATGCCGAACGCTCGGTCGACCGCTTCGGCCTGCCGCGCCCGCGTACCATCGAGATCGGCTATCCGGTCCGGCTGTAAACGGGTGGGACGGGGCGTCACAGCCGCACGTCACGGCCGCGTCACATGTCCGGCGTCCTGTGGCGCCTGCCGGCGGGATGCGCTAATGCGACGCTTGGTCGACCGTGTTTCACAAGGCCGCCGGGTCTGCTAGGGCTGGCCGGCATACTGGCATAACAGCAGGGACGGAGACGCGATGAAGGGACTGAAGGCGATCGCCGGCTGGCTGCGTGCGCGGCTTGGCTGGCACACGCTCGGTCTGGTCGCGAGCCTCATCATCATCGGCATCGCCGTCTTCGTGCTCTACAAGATGCTGCGCAACATCCGGCCCGCCGAGGTGCTGGAGGCGATCTCGGGCACGGACCCCTGGCGCATCGGGGTGGCGGCGCTGCTCGTGGCGGGGGCCTATTTCACCCTGACCTTCTACGACTGGTTCGCTCTGCGCACCATCGGCAAGCCGCATGTGCCCTATCGGGTCGCGGCGCTGGCCTCGTTCACCTCCTATTCCATCGGCCACAATATCGGTTTCTCCGCCTTCACCGGCGGCACGGTGCGCTACCGCATCTACTCCGCCCACGGGCTGGGCGCGGTGGACGTGGCCAAGCTCTGCTTCATCACCGGCCTCACCTTCTGGCTCGGCAACATCGCCATTCTCGGCCTCGGCGTCTCGGTCGAGCCCTGGGCGGCGAGCGCGGTGGACCACCTGCCGCCCTGGGTCAACCGGCTGATCGGCCTCGCCCTGCTCGCCGGCCTCGCCGCCTATGTCACCTGGGTGGGGCTCAAGCCGCGCCGCATCGGTGTCGGCAAGGGGCACTGGACCGTCACCCTGCCGGGGTGGAAGCTCACCCTGCTGCAGATCATCATCGGCATCATCGATCTCTCCTTCTGCGCCGCGGCCATGTATGTGCTGATGCCGGAAGAGCCCTTCATCGATCCGATCGCGCTTGGCGTGGTGTTCATCTCCGCCACGCTGCTCGGCTTCGCCAGCCATGCGCCCGGTGGGCTCGGCGTGTTTGACGCCGCGATGCTGGTGGCGCTGCCGCAATTCGAGACCGAGCCGCTGCTCGGCGCGCTGCTGCTGCTGCGGCTGCTCTATTACGTCACGCCCTTCGCCATCGCCCTGATCCTGATGGGCGCGCGCGAACTGATGATGAGCCGGCGCCGGCTCAATGCCACCAAGGGCATCTCGCCCGATCCGCTCGCCGCCCTTCCGGTGATCGAACCGGACGCCACGCCGGACGACGCCGCCAAGCCGGAACGCCGCCGCGCCGCCGGCTGAGGCCGTCCCGGCGAGAGTCTGATCCGATCAGGTTGAAGCGACCTGATCGGTAGAAGGTGCTCTAGCGGCCTAGGCCGGGCACCAGGGCGCGCATGCTGGGCGGAATCTTGCTCGGCTTCATACCCTTCGGCAGGGCGAACGCCGCCGGGTCCTGGGGCGTGCGGGATAGCTCGGTCACCTCGAACAGCACGACCGGCTTGCCGTTCATCTGCGTGGTGGTGCGCAGCACGATGCCGTCGGCCGTGATGCAGCTTTCCACCGGCTGGTTCAGTGCCGGCACGGCGAAGCGCCACAGGTCGCAGGCCTCGCCCAGCGCCTCACCCTTCCCCGCCCGCGTGCCCTGACGCTTGGCGTCGGAAAAGGCGAAGCCGGGCGGCATGTCCGTCTCGACGGCGATGCGGTCCATGCCGGGCACGTCCACCATCACGATCACGCTGCTGGTCGCGAGGTCGATGAGGCTGACCATGCCATTGGGCTGGCTGCCGCGCTCCACCTCGACCCGCACCTTGCCCTGGTGGTGCGCCACGCCGACCTCCATACCCTGCAGAGCGCGGGCACGGGCCTGGTAATCCGCCGCGGGGGCGGGCATCGGGTCGGCACTCGCGCCGCTGAGGTCCATGGACAGGCCGATGCCCAGCACGAGGCTGGCAATTCCATAATGGCGCATCAGGCGTCCTTCACACGGTCTGCGGCAGACGATTCAAGGGGCGGAACGCGCCAGAAAGGCGCGGCCGTCGAGCACGATAGCGGGATCGGGAATCCCGACAACGCCATCATCCCTGCCCTCATACGGAATTTGGGCGAGGATTTGACGAATAACGCCGAGCCGTGCCCGCATTTTGTCGTTGCCCAGCACCACTGCCCACGGCACCGGGGTGTGGCTCGCCGCGATCATGGCGTCGCGCGCCGCCGAGATCGCGTCCCAACGGGCCGGGGCGGCGAGATCGACGGGGGAGAGCTTCCAGCGCTTGAGCGGGTCCTGATGGCGCTCATGCAGGCGCAGCAGCTGCATTTCCCGCCCGATGTCGAGCCAGATCTTGAACAGACGGATGCCGTCATCCACCAGCATCTTCTCGAAGGTGGGCACCTGTTCAAGGAAATGCGCCGTCTCCTGCGGCGTGCAGAAGCCCATGACGGGCTCGACCACGGCGCGGTTGTACCAGGAGCGGTCGAAGATCGCGATGTCGCCCCGGCGCGGCAGATGGGCGATGTAGCGCTGGAAATACCATTGCCCGGCTTCCGCTTCGGTTGGCTTGTCCAGCGCCACCACATGCACGAAGCGCGGGTTGAGATGCTGGGTCAGGCGGTGGATGGTGCCGCCCTTGCCCGCCGCGTCGCGGCCCTCGAAGACGATGACGATGCGTTCGCGCTGCGCCTTCACCCATTCCTGCAGCTTCAAGAGCTCGATCTGCAGCGCATGCAACTCGGCCTCATAGGTCTTGCGCTTGGGCCGGTCGGTGTAGGGATAGTCGCCGCTGCCATAGGCATGCTCGGCGATCAGCGGCGGCAGTTCCTCCGCCTCCACCGAAAACCCCGCCACGGCGGCCGCGAGTTCCGCCTCTTCGCTCCCGGGTTTCAGCGCAGTCGGGGCGGCGGGCCGCTTCGTCATATGGAAGCCTTTCAACACGATCATAAGGGCAACGTGCCGAACTGCGGAAGGTTCGGGCCGGCGAGTCGCGATCCTCGCCCGCCACGGCCGATTCGCCTTCCGATGCCGGCTCAGAAAGCATATCAGGAAAGCGCGGCGCGCCTTAAAGAGGGCGAACGCCGCGCCTTAACATCGGGCAGGAAACGCGGGCATGGCCGTCAACGAGACGCGGCAATTGGCGGAAGAAACGCTGCGGGAGCGCCTCGTCAGCGCCCGCTGGGTGCTTGCCGCGGCCGCGCTCGGCCTCGCCGGGGCAATCTGGGCCGGGGCGATGAACGCGGGCGCGGGTCTCACCATCGGCCTGCTGGTGGCCTTCGCGGCCCTGCTGCCGACGCGCAAGCGCCCGGTAGCGGCGGCGCTCGCCCGCTTCAGCGGCGAGCCTCGGCCCTCGCCACGCGCCGAGGAGCGGCTGCCGGCGCTGGTGCGTGCCCTTCCCGAGGCAGCTCTGCTGCTCGATGCGCGCGGCACCGTGCTGGCCGCCAACACCGCCGCGGTCGGCCTTCTCGCCAGTGTGCGCGTCGGCGACCCCGTCTCCTTCGCCGTGCGGGTGCCGGAGGTGCTGGAAGCGCTGCGGGCCTCGGTGGCCGATGGCACGGCCCGCCGCATCGAATTTGCCGAGCGCGTGCCGCTCGACCGCTGGCTGCGCGCCGACATCGTGCCGATCCGGCCCGGCCTGCTGCGCGAAGGCGCGCCCATCGAGGCGGTGCTGCTCAGCTTCGTCGATCTCACGCCGCAGCGGCGGGTGGAGCAGATGCGGGTCGATTTCGTCGCCAACGCCAGCCATGAGCTGCGCACGCCGCTGGCCTCGCTGTCGGGCTTCATCGAGACATTGCAGGGGCCGGCGCGCAACGACGCCAATGCCCGCGAGCGTTTCCTCAAGATCATGAACGAGCAGGCGCGGCGCATGTCGCGGCTGATCGACGACCTGCTCTCGCTCTCGCGCATCGAGCTGAACGCGCATCTGCGCCCAGAGGCGGCGGTAGATCTCGCGGCCGTGGTCGGCCATGTGCGCGAGGCGCTCGCCCCGCTCGGCCGCGAGCGCGGCGTGGATATCCTGTTCACCCCGCCGGCCGAGCCGGTGGAGGTGCGCGGCGACCGCGACGAGCTGATCCGGGTGTTCGAGAACCTGGTGGAGAACGCGCTGAAATATGGCGGCACCGGCGGGCGCGTCGAGATCACCGTCGCGCGCGAGGGCACGGATGCGGTGGCGACGGTGCGCGATTACGGTCCCGGCATCGCGCCCGAACATGTGCCGCGCCTGACCGAGCGCTTCTACCGCGTCGATACCGCCCATTCGCGCGAGCAGGGCGGCACCGGACTCGGCCTTGCCATCGTCAAGCACATCGTCGCCCGCCATCGCGGCAAGATGGGCATCGAGAGCACCCCGGGCGTCGGCTCGACATTCTCCGTGCGTTTGTCTACGGCGTCGGCGCCGAAGCGATAAGTTCAATATTTTCAGTAATTTGAACTGTCATCAAGGGTTCATCGAAGGGTCATAGAACCTTGGTGCCCGGGCGGTAAGACTCCCGAGTGAACTGTCCACCGCCCTTCGGCCAATCGGGTAAGCCGGCGTTGTTCGGCCAGGCTGCCCATCTCCCGACCTAAGGAGAAGACCCTTGAAATTCACCCATCTGCTCGGCGCTGCTGCGCTGTCGTTCGGCGCCCTGGTTTCCGGCGCCGCCTTCGCCGCTGACATCAACGGCGCGGGCGCCTCCTTCCCGGCTCCGGTCTATCAGGCCTGGGCTGCGGCCTATAAGGAGAAGACGGGCACCGGCCTCAACTATCAGTCGATCGGTTCCGGCGGTGGTCAGAACCAGATCGTCAACCGCACCGTCGATTTCGGCGCCTCCGACGCGCCGATGAAGGACGACAAGCTCGAATCCGCCAACCTGCTGCAGTTCCCGACCGTGATCGGCTCGGTGGTCGCCATCGTCAATCTCGGCGAAGACCACGCCCTGACCCTCGACGGCGCCACCATCGCCGACATCTACCAGGGCAAGATCACCAAGTGGAACGACCCGAAGATCGCCGCCCTGAACAAGGGTGCGACGCTTCCCGACATCGCCATCGTGCCGGTCTATCGTTCGGACTCCTCGGGCACGTCCTTCGTGTTCACCTCCTACCTCGCCGCCACCAATGCCGACTGGAAGTCGAACATCGGCGCGGCGACCTCGGTCCAGTGGCCGGTCGGCGCGGGCGCCAAGGGCAATGAAGGCGTTGCCGGCACCGTGAAGAACACCAAGGGCGCCATCGGCTACGTCGAGTTCATCTACGCCGCCGCCAACAAGCTCGCCACCACCGACCTCGTCAACAAGGCCGGCAAGGTCGTGAAGCCCGAGACCAAGGCGTTCGTCGAAGCCGCCGCCGCCGCCGACTGGAAGGGCGCGAAGAACTTCGCCGCCTCGATGATCGACACCGCCGGCGAAGGCGCCTGGCCGATCACCTCCGCCACCTTCATCCTGCTGCCGAAGAACCCGACCAATGCCGCGCAGTCGGCGGAAGTCATCAAGTTCTTCGACTGGGCCTATGGTGCGGAAGGCGACGCCATCGCCGAGAAGCTCCACTACATCCCGCTCCCGGACGCCGTCGTCACCGAGATCAAGAAGGCCTGGGCGAGCGACGTGAAGGCCGACGGCAAGGCCGTCTGGACCAACTGATCCTGAACCGCACCTGGAAGAGGCGGCCCGTGGCCGCCTCTTCTCGTCTGCTCCGGCGAGCGGTACTCTGCCGCGTCGACACCTGTTCCGTCCCAGTAGTACGCCGCCCCTCCGGCCGATCGCGGCTCAGGGTGACAAGGCGCTCCAAGGATCACACGACATGGATGCCACTCTCAGCGGAAGGCAGGCGGAGGCCGGCCTGATCGCGGCGCACAAGCCGACGGGCCGCGTAAGCGACCCGGTTTTCGTCGGCATTCTCTGGGCCAGCGGCATTCTGGTGCTGCTGCTGCTCGGCCTCATCATCGCGATGCTGTTCAAGGGCGGCCTGCCGGCCCTGCAGGAATTCGGCATCTCCTTCCTGTGGTCGACCAAGTGGAACCCGGTGACCGAGGTGTTCGGCGCGGGCGTGATGGTGTTCGGCACCGTCTTCAGCGCGGTCATCGCGGTGATCATCGCCCTGCCGCTGTCCTTCGGCATCGCCTTCTTCCTCACCGAGATCGCCCCCGGCCCGCTGCGCCGGCCGATCGGCGTCGCGATCCAGCTGCTCGCCGCGATCCCGTCGATCATCTACGGCATGTGGGGCTTCTTCGTCATCGTGCCGCTGATGGCCGCCTATGTTCAGCCGCCGCTGATCGAATGGCTCGGCCCGCTGCCGGTGATCGGCGCGCTGTTCCAGGGCCCGCCGCTCGGCGCGGGCATGCTCACCGCCGGCCTGATCATGGCGATCATGATCCTGCCCTTCATCACCGCCATGTTCGTCGAGGTGCTGGAATCGGTGCCGCCGATGATTAAGGAATCCGCCTATGGCGTCGGCGCCACCACCTATGAGGTCTACCGCAACGTCTCGGTGCCCTATGGCCGCACCGCCATGGTCGGCGCCGTCATGCTCGGCCTTGGCCGCGCGCTGGGCGAGACCATGGCCGTGACCTTCGTCATCGGCAACGCCACACGCATGTCGGCGTCGCTCTTCGCTCCGGGCGCCACCATCGCCTCCACCATCGCCAACGAGTTCCCCGAAGCCTCCACCGGTTCGCTGAAACTCCAGTCGCTGCTGGAACTGGGCTTCATCCTGTTCGTGATTTCGTTCATCGTGCTCGCGCTCTCGCGCCTGCTCGTCCGGTCCCGGCTCAAGGGCTGAGGGAGAGACACACATGGCATCCCTCGCCCGCCGCCGCGCCACCGACTACACGGTCAAGGTGATCAGCACCGGCTTCGCCGTGCTCTCGCTCATCCTGCTCGCCTGGATCCTGTGGACCCTGGTGATCCGCGGCCTGCCCGCGCTCGGCCCGCACGTCTTCACCAAGATCACCGCGCCGCCCGGCGCCGGGGGCGGCCTGCTCAACGCCATCGTCGGCTCGCTGATCCAGATCGGCGTCGCGCTCCTCATCGGCACCCCCATCGGCCTGATGTGCGGCACCTTCCTGGCCGAAAACGGCCGCGGAACCCAGATCGCCAACGCGGTGCGCTTCGTCAATGACGTGCTGCTCTCGGCGCCGTCGATCCTCATCGGCCTGTTCGTCTACCAGCTGCTGGTGGTGCCGTTCGGCGGATTCTCCGGCTGGGCGGGCTCCATCGCCCTGGCGATCATCATCATTCCGGTCGTGGTGCGCACCACGGAGGACATGCTGAACCTGGTGCCGATCGGCCTGCGCGAAGCGGCCTTCGCCCTTGGCGCGCCGCAGTGGAAGGTCGTCACCTTCGTCACCTGGCGCGCGGCCCGGGCAGGTATCGTCACCGGCATCCTTCTGGCGGTGGCCCGCGCCGCCGGCGAGACGGCGCCGCTGCTGTTCACCTCGCTCGGCAATAATGGCTGGTCGATCAGCCTGAACGCGCCGATGGCCAGCCTGCCGATCGCCATCTATCAATATGCCGCCAGCCCGTTCGAGGACTGGGTCGCGCTGGCCTGGGCGGGCGCCCTGCTCATCACCGTCGGGGTTCTGACCCTGAACATCCTTTCCCGCCTCGTCCTGGCGAAGATGAAGTGAGACGGACCATGAATTTCGCACCTGAAACGTCGATCGACATCGCCTCCGCCGTCAACCGCGCCACCGCGCCGTCGGCCGAACCCAAGATCAAGGTCGAGAAGCTGAACTTCTTCTACGGCGACAATCACGCGCTGAAGAACATCAATTTCGAGATCCCGGAAAAGCGCGTCACCGCGATGATCGGGCCTTCCGGCTGCGGCAAGTCCACGCTGCTGCGCATCTTCAACCGCATGTACCAGCTCTATCCGGGCCAGCGCGCGGAAGGGAAGATCCTGTTCGACGGCGCCGACCTGCTGAGCAAGGACCTCGACTCCACCGTCGTGCGCTCGCGCATCGGCATGGTGTTCCAGAAGCCGACGCCGTTCCCGATGTCGATCTATGACAACATCGCCTTCGGCGTGAAGCTGCATGAGCGCCTGTCCAAGGCGCAGATGGACGAGCGCGTCGAATGGTGCCTGCGCAAGGCGGCGATCTGGGAAGAGACCAAGGACCGCCTGCACACCTCGGCGCTCGGCATGTCGGGCGGCCAGCAGCAGCGTCTGTGCATCGCCCGCACCATCGCCGTGCGGCCGGAAGTGATCCTGCTCGACGAGCCCACCTCGGCGCTCGACCCGATCTCGACCTCGAAGATCGAAGACCTGATCGACGAGCTGAAGCAGGAATTCACGATCGTCATCGTGACGCACAACATGCAGCAGGCGGCGCGCTGCGCCGACATCACCTCCTTCTTCTATCTCGGCGAGCTCATCGAGGTCGCCGCCTCGAACGAGATCTTCACCAACCCGCGCGAAGCCCGCACCCGCGACTACATCACCGGCCGCTTCGGCTGAGCCCGCGACGAGAGAGGCCTGCCCCATGACCGAACATATCGTCTCGTCATTCGACACCGACCTGAAGGAACTCGGCCGCCGCGTGGTCGAAATGGGCGGACAGTCGGAGCGTCTGGTTGCCGATTCCGTGCAGGCGCTGGTCAAGCGCGACACCGAGCTGGCGCAGAAGGTGATCGTGCTCGACGGGCCGGTCGATCTGCTGCAGCGGGAGATCGAGGAAAAGGCGGTGCTCATCATCGCCCGTCGCCAGCCGCTCGCCGGCGATCTGCGCGAGATCGTCGCCGCCATGCGCATCGCCAACGACCTGGAGCGCATCGGCGACCTCGCCAAGAACACCGCCAAGCGCGTGCTCGCCCTCACCGGCGAATTCCACCCGCAGAAGCTGGTGCGCGGCGTGGAGCACATGTCGACCATCGTGCTCGAACAGCTGAAAGTGGTGCTCGACGCCTATGCCACGCGCGATCAGGCGCGGGCGCTGGAAGTCTGGCAGCGCGATGGCGAGGTCGATGTGCTCTACACCTCGCTGTTCCGCGAACTCCTCACCTATATGATGGAGGACCCGCGCAACATCTCGCTGTGCACGCATCTGCTGTTCTGCGCCAAGAACATCGAGCGTATCGGCGACCACGCGACGAACATCGCGGAAACCATCCATTATCTTGTCACCGGCCAGCTGCTTACCGAGGAGCGGCCGAAGCAGGATACCAGCAGCCTGACCAGCGTCGCGTTCCCGGCCTGATTCCGGCGACCCGCGAACGCTCGGGGATGATATCATGCCCACCAACATACTGATCGTGGAGGATGAGGAGCCCCTCACCCTCCTGCTCCGCTACAATCTCGAATCCGAAGGCTATTCGGTCGATAATGTCGGGCGGGGCGACGAGGCGGAGACCAGGCTGCGCGAAAGCGTGCCGGACCTCCTGATCCTCGACTGGATGCTGCCCGGCCTCTCCGGCATCGAGCTGTGCCGGCGCCTGCGCGCCCGGCCGGAAACCGAGCGCATGCCGATCCTCATGCTCACCGCCCGCGGCGAGGAGACCGAGCGCGTGCGCGGGCTCGCCACCGGCGCCGACGATTATGTGGTCAAGCCGTTCTCGGTGCCGGAGCTGGTGGCGCGGGTGCGGGCGCTGCTGCGCCGGGCCAAGCCCGAGCACATCTCCACCCTGCTGCGCGCCGGCGACATCGAGCTCGACCGCGAAACCAAGCGTGTCCACCGCGCCGGCCGCGAGCTGCATCTCGGCCCCACCGAGTTCCGGCTGCTGGAATTCCTCATGCAGTCGCCGGGCCGCGTCTATTCGCGCGAACAGCTGCTCGACGGCGTGTGGGGGCAGGATGTCTATATCGACGAGCGCACGGTCGATGTGCATGTCGGCCGCCTGCGCAAGGCGCTGAACCGCCCGCGCCAGCCCGACCCGATCCGCACCGTGCGCGGCTCCGGCTATTCCTTCAACGAGATGTTTGCCCGCGCGCACTGAGCGCGCGCGAACGGCCCTGTCTGACGCCGCGCCTCCTGGCGCGGGTGCCGCGTCACCCCGCCGCTGCGGCGGGTGCCCGGTAACGGCTCTCGATTTCCAGCAGGCGCTGCTTGCGCCACAGCCCGCCGCCATAGCCGGTGAGGGCGCCATCGGTGCCGATGACGCGGTGGCAGGGAATGATCAGCGCCAGCTGGTTGGCGCCATTGGCCCGGGCCACGGCGCGGATCGCCGTCGGCGCGCCGATCCGCCGGGCGATGTCGGCATAGCTCGCCGTCGCCCCGGCCGGTATGCGTCGTAGCTCCGCCCAGACGGCGCGGGTGAAGGCGCTGCCGTCGAGCGCGACAGGCGTGGCAAAATCCGCCGACCGGCCGGCGAAATAGGCGCTGAGTTCGCGGCGGATGCTCTCCGTCGGCGGGTGGCTGCCGATCCCCAGCTCCCCCTTCACCCCCTTGCGCAGCCGGGCGATCTCTGCCGGCAGGCCGCGCCGCTCGATGAATTCCAGCAGATGCAGATGGGTGGTGCTGGAAATCGCGATCATGTCGCCGAGCGGCGTGCCGATCCAGTCGGCGAGCAGTCGTCCCTCGCCGGCGATCTCGCCCGGCGCGCAGCCGATCAGCCGGGCGAAGGCGGCGCGGAAGGCGCTGGCCGACTGGAAGCCGGCCTCCTGCTGCGCGGCGATGACCGACCCGCCGAGCGCCAGCGTCTCGAAGCCTTCGCGCAGCCGCCGGTGGCGCGCCATGTCGAGGAACGTCATGCCGAAATGCCGCTTGAAGGCGCGGCGGACGGTGGAGAGGTCATAGCCCATGCGGGTGATGTCCTCCTCGCCGAAGCGGTAGGCCGGGCGCGCGTCCAGCGCGGCGAGCAGCGCCGCGATCATCGGCTCCGCCTCGGCGGCTGGCCGCAGCGGATGGCAGCGCTTGCAGGGGCGAAAGCCCGCTTCGATGCAGGCGCCGATGGTCGGGCGAAAGCTGCAATTCTCGATCAGCGGCTTACGGGCTGGGCAGGTGAGCCGGCAAAATATGCCCGTCGTGGCGACGCAGACATAGGCGCGCCCCTCATAGCGCGCGTCACGCGCGAGCAGCGCCTCATACAGCGTGGCCGCATTCGGCAAGGTGAGGTCGAACAGATCGTGGGTGGCGTCGGTCAGCATGGGCCGACGCTAGCATCGCGCCGGCTCCCGCGCCGCCGGAAAACGGGCGTTTATTCGCCGCCCGCCTCGGCCCCGCCCTTCGGCCGGTTGTGGCCCTTTTTCGGCCAGTTGTGCGAGAGCACGAAGTCGGAAATGCGCGGGGCGATCTCGGCGCGGAAGCGCGAGCCGTTGAACACGCCGTAATGGCCGACGGTCGGCTGGAGGTAATGCGCCTTCATGTCGTCCGGCAGGCCGGAACACAGCGTCTGCGCCGCACGGGTCTGGCCGATGCCGGAAATGTCGTCATTCTCGCCCTCGACGGTGAGCAGCGCGACATTGCGGATCTTCGACGGGTCGACCCGGGCGCCGCGATGGGTCATCCGCCCGCGCGGCAGCGCGTGGTCGATGAACACGGTTTGTAGCGTCTGTAGGTAATACTCCGCCGGCAGATCCATGACCGAGAGATATTCGTCGTAGAATTCGCGGTGCTTGGCGGCGGAATCGCCGTCGCCCTTGACGAGATGGCCGAACATGTCGGCATGCGCCTTCAGATGGCGCTCCAGATTCATCGCCATGAAGCCGTGCAGTTGCAGGAAGCCGGGATAGACCTGCCGCATCACCCCGGCATTGGGCCAGGGCACGGTGGTGATGACATTGCGCTGGAACCAGTCGATGCCGCGCTCCTGGGCGAAATGGTTTACCGCCGTCGGGCTCTCGCGCGTGTCGATCGGCCCGCCCATCAGCACCATGGAGGCGGGCACGTCAGGGTCGCCCAGCTCCTCCATCCGCGCCACGGCGGCGAGCACCGGCACCGCCGGCTGGCAGACGGCGAGCGCATGCACCCCGCCGCCGAGATGGTGGAAGATGTCGATGACATAGTCGATATAGTCGTCGAGGCTGAACGGCCCCTCCGACACCGGCACGTTGCGCGCATCGACCCAGTCGGTGATGTAGACATCGTGATTGGTCAGCAGCGTCTGCACCGTGCCGCGCAGCAGGGTGGCGTAATGGCCGGACAGCGGCGCGACGATCACCATGCGCGGCTGCGGCCGGCGCGGCTTGTGCGCGAAGTCGCGGCGGAAATGCAGCAGCTTGCAGAAGGGCCGCTCCCACACCGTCTCGATGGTGACGGGAACGCTGACGCCGCCAACGTTGACCTCGTCAATGCCCCATTCCGGCTTGCCGTAGCGCCGCGTCGTGCGCTCGAACATTTCCAGCGAGGCCGACATGGTCTTGCCGAAGCCGGTATGGCTGAGCGGATTGGCGGGGTTGCGGTAGAACAGCCGTCCGGCATCGGCCATGATGCGCAGCGGGTCGAGCGCGGCGTGGCCGAGTTCGAACATCCAGTACATAGGCCGCGTCAGCGCCGAGGCGGCTTCCAGCGTCACCTCGGGCGAGGCCACCGCTTCCGTCGCATCAGGCACATCGCCGAAAACGCCGATTGCCATGCTGTCCTCCGTCGTCCGCGCCTGTTTGGTACCGTCCCCGTGATCGGTCCCGGCCGGCCGTTCTTGTGCATTGCAGCATAAATAGGCTCTTTCACGCCCGCGTCAACGCGGCTCCACTCTCGCATGACAGCTTCACGAAAGGTTATAGAAAGTCGCGTCCCTCCGCGAAGGGGGCGCGAAGGGGCCTTTTCATGTCGCTTTCCCTCGATCATCCCATCGGCGAACGGTTTTTCGGCCTGCGGCTGGATACGCTGATCCGCCTGCGCTGGCTGGCGATTTCGGGCCAGACGGTCGCCATCGTCGTGGTCCAGTGGCTGCTCGGCTTCTCGCTGCCGATCGGCGCCAGCCTCGCCGTAGTGGCGCTGTCCGCCTGGCTCAACCTCGCGCTGAGGCTGCGCAATCCCGGCGCGCGGCGGCTGTCGGATGTCGAGGCGGCCTGGCTGCTCGCCTATGACATCTTGCAGCTGGCCGCGCTGCTGTTCCTCACTGGCGGGCTGTCCAATCCCTTCGCGCTGTTGTTTCTCGCCCCGGTGCTGATCTCGGCGACGGCGCTGTCGCCGCGCACCACCATCCTGCTCGGCGTGCTGGCGGCGGCCTGCGCCGGGCTGGTCGGCTTCTGGCACATGCCGCTGCCCTGGGCCGCGAACGGCGCGCTCGGCGAGGTGCCGGAACTGCCGACGCTCTATCTTGTCGGCATCTGGCTGGGGCTCGCCATCGCCATCGCCTTCATGGGCGTGCATGCATGGCGGGTGGCGGAGGAAACGCGCGAACTCTCCGAGGCGCTGGCCGCGACCGAACTGGTGCTGGCACGCGAGCAGCACCTCTCCGCGCTCGACGGGCTGGCGGCGGCGGCGGCACATGAGCTCGGCACGCCGCTCGCCACCATCACCGTGGTGGCGAAGGAACTGGCACGGTCGCTGCCGCCCGACAGCCCGATGAGCGAGGACATCAAGCTGGTGAGCGAGCAGGCGGAACGCTGCCGCGCCATTCTGCGCCGGCTGACCACGCTCGATTCCGGCGAGGCGCCGTTCGACCGCATGCCGATCTCGCACCTGCTGGAAGACGTGGTGGCGCCGCACCGCAATTTCGGCATCACCATTGCCGTCACCCTGCCCAATGGCGCGCCGGGCGAGCCGATCATCGCCCGCAATCCCGGCCTGCTCTACGGCCTCGGCAACATCGTCGAGAACGCCGTCGATTTCGCCGAAAGCCGCGTCAACATCGTCGCCAGCTGGAGCGAGGACGAGGTGACGATCTCCGTCACCGATGACGGGCCGGGCTTCCCCATCGAATTGCTGGACAGCATCGGCGCCCCCTATGTCACCAGCCGCGGCCGCAATCGCTGGAAACGCGGCACGGAAAGCGATGGCGAGGACCAGAACGGCCTCGGCCTCGGCGTGTTCATCGCCAAGACGCTGCTGGAGCGCACCGGCGCCGCCCTCACCTTCGTCAACCGGCCGCCGCCGGCGCATGGCGCCTCCGTCGGCGTGCGCTGGCCGCGCGGGCTGATCGACATATCAGGCGATCGTGAAGTCGAGGGCGAGACCGGGGTACCCGCCCGCCCGTAGAAGGGGTTGCGACGTTTTGATCTCGCTGCCCATGGGGTATAAGCTCGATCAAAAGTCGAATTGGCGACGCAGCGCCGCGCGGGCTCGCCTGCGCGTGACGGGGCCGCAGCCGGCACAATGGAAAGCGTTCAGATGCTCGATACCGCCATGGAACCGCAGGACCGCACGCTGCTCATCGTCGATGACGACCGGCCGTTTCTGCAGCGCCTCGCGCGGGCGATGGAAACCCGCGGCTTCATGGTGACCACGGCGGAAACCGTGGCCGACGGCCTCGCCAGCGTCGAAGGCAGCGCGCCCGCCTATGCCGTGGTCGACATGCGTCTCGGCGACGGCAATGGGCTCGACGTGATTTCCGCCTTGAAGCGCCGGCGGCCGGAAGCGCGCGGCATCATCCTCACCGGCTATGGCAACATCGCCACCGCCGTGAACGCGGTGAAGATCGGCGCCGTCGATTATCTCGCCAAGCCGGCCGATGCCGACGATATCTGCGCCGCCCTCAACGCCCAGGGCGATTACAAGCCCCAGCTGCCGGAAAACCCGATGTCGGCGGATCGGGTGCGCTGGGAGCACATTCAGCGCGTCTACGAGCTGTGCGGCCGCAATGTCTCGGAAACCGCCCGGCGCCTGTCCATGCACCGCCGCACGCTCCAGCGCATCCTCGCCAAACGCGCCCCGCGCTGATAGGCATCTCTCAACGGCAGGTTGAGGGGCGGCAATGGCGGACGAGTGGTTCTCGGAAGAGGTCTGCGAGAAGCTGGGGAACTATGTCTATCGGCTGATCGATCCGCGCAACGGCGAAACCTTTTACGTCGGCAAGGGGCAGGGCAATCGCGTCTTTCAGCACGCACGGGACCTCGACGGTGTTGCTGACGATGAATCCCAACTCCTCGGGAGCAAACTCGAGAGAATTCGGGCGATCCGCAATGCGGGCCTCAGCGTAATCCACGTCATCCATCGGCATGAAATACCGAAAGAGGCGGTGTTCGAGGTTGAAGCGGCACTGATCGACGCTTTCCCGGGGCTAACCAACGTCCAAGGCGGGCACGCCAGCAGCGACCGAGGCCCGATGAGCCATATCGAACTCATCGACAAATATAACCTTCCGGTGCTGGCGGAGGATCCCCCGCACCGTCTCGTTGTTATCAATATCAACAAGCTCGAAGACAGGAGCGACCGGCGCGCCATCTATGATCTGGTTCGTTATTGCTGGCGACTGTCGAAGAGCCGCGCCGAGAGAGCCGAGTATGTTCTGGCTGTCGTGCGGGGCGTCGTGGTCGGCGTGTTCCGTCCGTTGGAGTGGCGGGCAGCGACGAGGGAGAACTTTCCAGATATCGCTTATGCCGACGGCAGCGAGGCCCATCGTTACGGCTTCATCGGCGAGCCGGCGCCGGCCGAGATTTGGGACCACTATGTCGGTCAACGCGGCAAACGCATCGTCCAGAAGGATTTGCGGCACAGCCAGAATCCCGTTCGCTATTGGCGCTGCTGACGCCGCTTTGTAAGCAAAACCACGCTAGGCCGGGGGAGGGCGGGCTTCTAGGTTCGGGCTAACGCAACGTCAGCGAGCGCCCCCGACCGATGAACGATGCCGCGTCCCGCCCATCCGCCCCGCCCGCCACCGAGTGGCATGCGCTTCCCCATGAGGAGGTGGCCGGCCGGCTCGGTGTCACCAGCGCCGGGCTGACGCCGGAAGAGGCGCAGGCCCGGCTCAAGGCGCATGGGCCGAACGCGCTGCCCGAGCCGCCCGGCCGCCCGCCGCTGCTGCGCTTTCTCGCCCAGTTCAACAATGCGCTGATCTATTTCCTGCTCGCCGGTGCGGCGGCGGCGCTGGCGCTCGGCCATTATGTCGATGCCGGCGTCATCGTCGCGGTGGTGCTGGTCAATGCGCTGGTCGGCTTCATCCAGGAAGGTAGGGCGGAACAGGCGCTGCGGGCCATCCGCAACATGATCTCGCCCCACGCCCATGTGGTGCGCGCCAGCCGCCGCCAGAGCGTGCAGGCCCGCGACCTCGTCCCCGGTGATCTCGTGCTGCTGGAGGCCGGCGACCGGGTGCCGGCGGACACCCGGCTCATCCGCGCCCGCGGCATGCGGGTGGACGAGGCGATCCTCACCGGCGAATCCGTCGCCGCGCTCAAGAACGAGGCCGCCGCGCCGGTGGAAGCGGCGCTGGGCGACCGGCATTCCATGGCGTTTTCCGGCACCACCGTCGCCGCCGGTCAGGGGGCCGGCATCGTCGTCTCCACCGGCCCGCATACGGAAATCGGCCGCATCGGCCGCCTCATCGCCGAGGTGGAGCCGCTCGCGACCCCGCTGCTGCGGCAGGTGGACGCCTTCGCCCGCCGCTTCACCACCGTGGCGCTGGTCAGCGCGGCGGCGCTGTTCCTGTTCGCCGTGGCGATGCGGGACTATGGCTGGAGCGAGGCGCTGATCGCCGTGGTGGCGCTGGCGGTGGGCGTGGTGCCGGAAGGTCTGCCGGCGGTCATCACCATCACGCTTGCCATCGGCGTGCGGCGCATGGCGCGGCAGCACGCGGTCATCCGCCAGCTGCCGGCGGTGGAAACGCTGGGGGCGACCTCGGTGATCTGCTCCGACAAAACCGGCACGCTCACCCGCAACGAGATGACCGCCTGCCGGGTGGTGATCGCCCAGGGCGACCTCGTCGAGATCGCCGTCTCCGGCATCGGCTACGATCCCGCCGGCGCGCTCGGCTGGATGGAGCCCGGCGGGCAGGGCGACCCGGCCGGGGCGGCGGCGGCACTGCTGCGTGCCGGGCTGTTGTGCAACGACGCGCATCTGCACGCTGAGAACGGCGCCTGGCGGGTGGAGGGCGACCCGATGGAGGGAGCGCTCGTCACGCTTGCCGTCAAGGCGGGGCGCGACGCCGCTGCCGAACGGGCCGCCTGGGCGCGGCTCGACGAGATCCCGTTCGACGCCGCCTATCGCTTCATGGCGAGCCTTCACCGCAGCCCGGAGGGCGAGGCCGTGCTCTTCGTCAAGGGCGCGCCGGAAGAGGTGCTGCGCCTTGCCGGCACTCCGGGCGGCGGCGCCTGGGAGGCGGCGATCGCCCGTGCGGCGGCGGCGGGCGAGCGCGTGCTCGGCTTCGCCATGAAGCGACTCCCCGAGGCGCCGGCGCGCCTCTCTTTTGAAGATGTGCGCGAGGGGTTCAGCTTTCTCGGCCTCGTCGGCTTCATCGACCCGCCGCGCCCAGAGGCTGTGACCGCCATCGCCGAATGCCGCAGCGCCGGCATCGGGGTGAAGATGATCACCGGCGACCATGCCGCGACCGCCGGGGCCATCGCCCGCCAGCTCGGCCTCGCCGAGACGCCGGTGGTCGCCACCGGGGTGGAGGTGGACGCGGTGAGCGACGACGACCTCGTCGCCCTTGCCGCCCGCACCGATGTGTTCGCCCGCACCAGCCCGGAGAACAAGCTGCGCATCGTCCGGGCGCTGCAATCCACCGGCGCGGTGGTGGCGATGACCGGTGACGGGGTGAATGACGCGCCTTCGCTTCGCCAGGCCGATGTCGGCATCGCCATGGGCGGCAAGGGCACGGAGGCGGCGAAGCAGGCGGCGGATGTGGTGCTGCTCGACGACAATTTCGCCACCATCGTCGCGGCGGTGAAGGAAGGGCGCACCGTCTACGACAATATCCGCAAGATGATCGCCTGGACGCTGCCGACCAATGGCGGCGAGGTGCTGGCGGTGATCGCCGCGATTTTGCTCGGCCTCACCATGCCGATGTCGCCGGCGCAGATCCTGTGGATCAACCTCATCCTCTCCGCCACGCTCGGCCTCGCCCTCGCCTTCGAGCCGACCGAGCCCGGCATCATGGCGCGCCCGCCGCGCCCGGCCAAGGCGGGGCTGATGAGCCGCTTCATGCTCTGGCGGGTGGTGCTGGTGTCGGTGCTGTTCACCCTCATCGCCTTCGCCGTGTTCTTCCACTCCCTGTGGCGCGGGCAGGAGGTGGAAATGGCCCGCACGCTGGTGGTCAACACGCTTGTCGTGATGGAGATTTTCTATCTGTTCAATGTGCGCTTCCTGCACATGCGCTCGCTCAGCTGGCGCGGCGCGCTGGGCACGCCGGCGGTGCTGCTGGCGCTCGCGGCCGTGGTGGCGGGCCAGTTCGCCTTCACCTATCTGCCGGTCATGCAGGCGATCTTCGACACGCGGCCGGTGGCGCTGCTCGACGGGGTGATGATCATCGCCATCGGCGTCGCGCTGATGGTCGTGCTGGAGGGCGGGAAGCTGCTGCTGCGGCGCCTCGGCCTGTTCGCGGCGGGCGAGATGTAGCGGCCTTCGCTACTGCGCCGCGTCGCGGTGCTCAATGCGGGCGGCGAGCGCCGGCGAAAGCCCCGTGGTCGGCTTGGCCGGCGGGCGGCTGAAGCGACCGCGCACCGGCTTGCGCGGGGCGAGTGTGACCAGCCCTTCCGCCATCTTCACCGCCGCGACGATGGGATCGACCACCGGCACGGGCACCTGCGCCCGCAGGCGCGGCGCCATGCCGGCGAGCGGCGCTCCGCCGAGGATCACCACATCCGCCCCATCCTCCTCCACCGCCTCGCAGGCGAGCGCGACGATGGCCTGCTCCATCTCCGCCTGCACGTTCTCGATCGCGGAGAACGGCAGGCTGCGGGCGCGGATGTCGGCGCAGCGGCCGGAGAGGCGGTAGGCGTCCACCGTATCTTGGTACCAATTGGCCATGGTGGTGGTGAAGGTGACGATGCTGAAGCGCTGGCCCAGCGTGCAGGCGGTGAGCATCGCCGCCTCCGCCATGCCGAGCACGGGCAGATCGAACAATTCGCGCGCCGGCAGCAGGCCGGGATCGCCGAAGGCGGCGATGATGGCGGCGTCATGCTCGCCCTGGTGCTCGGCCAGCATTTCCAGCGTCAGCGCCCCGGCGAGCTGCGCCTCGCTGCGGGAGGCGATATAGGGCACGCCGCGCGGCGCGGTGAGGCCGGTGAGCACCGTGCCCGGGGCAACAGCGGGGCGGGCGGCGGCGAGCAGCATCTGCGTCACCGTGTCGGTGGTGTTGGGGTTGAGCACGAGAAGGCGCACGGAAAGGTTCCTCAGGCGGCGGCCCCGGCGGTGGCGGCAAGCCGCGCCAGCACGCCGGTGCTCGTGTGCATGACATGGGCGGCGAGCAGCCGGCCGGCGGTGTCGGACTGGCGCGCCTCAAGCGCGACGAGAATGGCGCGGTGTTCCTCGATGGATTCGGCCCAGCGCGCATGGGTGCCGAGGGCGAAATAGCGGGCCCGTTCGGCGCGGGCGAACAGCCAGCCATGCATCTCGACCAGCGTGGCGTTGTGGGCGCCGGCGAGAATGGCGCTGTGAATGGCCTGGTTGACGGCGAAATAGGCGGCGAGGTCGCCGGCGCGGTAATGCGCCTCCATCGTCTCCTGCAACTCGCTGAGATGCCCGAGTTCGCGTGCGCTCAGGCGCTGCGCGGCATATTCGGCGGCGATACGCTCGACATTGCTCAGCGCCTCGAACAGCTCGGTGATGTGGGTGGCGTCGAACGGGGCGATGCGGGCGCTGCGGTTGGGGCGCAACTCCACCAGCCCCTGCGCCGCCAGCATCTTCACCGCCTCGCGCAGCGGCGTGCGGGAAATGCCGAGGCGCGCGCACAGATCCGCCTCGACGATCGGTGCGCCCGGCGCCAGCGCGCCGGTGACGATCATCTCCCGCAACTGGCGGCCGGCCTGCGCGTGCAGCCCGGCGCGGCTGAGCCGTTCCGTCGCCGAAGCTTCGACCGGGCGCAGCTTGCGCGGGCGCCCTCGCTTGCGTGGTGTGTCCATCCGTTCCGTCCCCCCACCGATCCTAGCACGCAGGCGCGCCGCGATAAGCCGCTCCGACGCTGCAATTATAGTCACATTATGATGTAGGAATAGGCGCTTGGAGTAAATTGTATTCAGCATACAAAAAATCATTGCGCGGACGCTCCGCCCGGCTTTTACTCCCCGGCAGGCGCGGTTCGGCTGCCGCTTCGCAGGAAGAGACAGCCCGGTGCCGCAGGCCGTCCGGAGCGGGGTCCCGCTCCGGCGGGAATGGGCAGGCGCAGGGGGGAGTGAGCGTGTTCAGCTCATTTCTTGGTCAGAAACGAAGGTTTTCTGGCGCTTATTTGCGCTTGGCCGCCTGTATTGGCCTCGTATAGTGCGGATGTTTTCGCCGCACCTGTGGTGTAGCGCAGGGCGAAAATGCTCTTTCGGGTTGGCGTGCCCATCATCGTGATCCCGTCTGCGGGTTCCGTTGCTGCGGCATGCAACCGTAGCGGCGTGATCTACAGTTCGACAACGAACGGGCTGTAAGGCGGGGTCGTATCGGTTCTCAAGATCCGGAGGGGATCATGTGTGATCGTGACGGCACCTTCTATCGTAACTTCTCGCGCCGCAGCTTCCTGAAGACCTCGGTCGCCGGCGCGGCGGCCACCATCGCGCTGCCGGCCGGGCTGGCGAGCCTGCTGGCGCCGAACGCGGCGCGCGCCGCCGGCACCACCATCAAGGCGACGCACGGCTCCGGCTTCTGCAATATGGGCATCTTCCTCGCCAAGGAGCGGGAACTGACCAAGGCCGACGGCGTCGATCTCGAATTCGTGGTCACCCCGTCCAATACCGAGATCACCACCATGTTCGGCGCGGGCCTCGTCGACATGTCGATGATCCCCTATTCCAACTTCATGACGCTCTACGATGCCGGCGCGCCGGTGAAGATCGTCGCCGGTGGCGGCGTCGAAGGCTGCATCATCGTCGCCAAGGAGGGCATCACCTCAGCCGCCGACCTCAAGGGCAAGACCTTCGGCACCTTCCAGGCCGATACGCTGGAAGTACTGCCCTATGATTACCTGAAGAAGGCCGGGCTTTCCTTCAACGACGTGCAGATCAAATATCTCGACACCTCGCCGGAACTGGCCCAGGCCTTCATGGCCGGCGCCATCGACGCCATCTGCCATATCGAACCCTATGCCTCGCAATGCGTGCTCGGCCGCAAGGGCGCGACCGTGCTGTCGAACGGCACCGACGTCTATGGCAAGGGCTATTCCGACTGCGTGCTCGCGGTGCGCACCCCGCTCCTGGAGAGCAACCCGGCGGCGGTGAAGGCGGTGATCAAGGCGCTGATGGTCGCCCAGTCGCAGGCCGAGGCCGACAAGCAGGCCGCGCTCAAGGACACGGTCGGCAAATACTACAAGACCAGCATGGAAGCGGCCGAGGACGCCTCGACCAAGCAGCCCATCGTCGTCGACCAGCGCAACCAGACCCAGTTCATCATCGATCGCGGCCAGTCGATGATGGAACTCGGCTACGTCAAGAAGCTGCCCGACCAGGGCGCCTTCGACTGGAGCCTCTTGGAAGCGGTGATCGCCGCCAACAAGCCGCTCTATGACGGCCTCAAGCTGAAATCGGCCTGAGCCCGGCGGCCCTCTGCCCACGGGGGAGGGGGCCGAGGCGGGGCGAGCTGAGACGGGGTTCTGCCGCCGTCCTGCGGCGGCCCCGCCCCCTGCTGAGCCTTCCACGGGCGCACCGCGCGGCCCGTGGGCGTGCCATCCGGGGTCCGGTCTCCGCCCGGCCCCGCTTCACTGGAAGGACGCCATGACGATGACCGCAGATGCCGGGCAGACGCGCCTCGGCGAGGCCGGGGCCGGGCGCCCGGCGCCGAAGATCAAGCCGCCGCTCCTCTCGCCCGCCCTGCGCCGGCGGCTTGCCGCCATCGGCTGGGGGCTGGTCTCGCTCAGCCTGTTCGCCGGCCTGTGGGAGGCGCTGTGGTTCTTCGGCATGCTGAACCCGCTGCTGCTGCCGCCGCCGCACCTGTTCCTCTCCGACATTCCCGGCACGCTGAAATTCTTCGACCGTTCCAACCGCATCGGCTCGGTGGCGAGCGGGGTCGGCGTGTGGCCGCTGCTGTTCACCATGGGCTCGACGACACTGCGCGTGCTGGTCGGCCTCACCCTCGGCTTCACCTGCGGCGTCGCGGTGGGCGCGGCGATCCATTATGTGAAGCTCCTGCGCAACCTCCTGCTGCCGACCATCCTCCTGCTGGCGCCGATCTCGCCGGTGGCGTGGCTGCCGGTCGCCATCTTCGTCTTCGGCATTGGCGATGTGCCGGCGATCTTCCTCGTCTTCATCACCGTGTTCTTCGCCATCGTGCTCTCGACGGGAGCGCAGATCGAAAGCGTGCCGAAGAACTACATCCATGTCGCCCGCATCATGGGCGCCAGCCAGCGCCAGACCTTCTGGAAGGTCATACTGCCCGCCATCCTTCCGAGCCTGTTCATGACGCTGCGGCTGAACCTGTTCGCCGCCTGGATGGTGGTGCTGATCGCCGAGACGGTCGGCGTCGGCACCGGGCTCGGCCAGATCACCTCGATGGCGCGGTCCACCTTCAACGCCAAGCTGGTCTTCTTCACTATGGCGATCATCGGCCTGCTCGGCTTCCTCTCGGATTTCGCCCTGCGGCAGGTGCAGACCAAGATGCTGTGGTGGATCGCCCCCAACCAGGGAGCCGCCCGATGAGCCGCCCCGCCGTTTCCATCCAGTCCGTCTCCAAGCGCTGGACCCCCGAGGGCCGCGCCCCGGTGCTGGCGCTCGACAACCTCACCTTCGATGTCGCGCCGGGCGAATTCATCGTCCTGCTCGGCCCCTCCGGCTGCGGCAAGTCCACCCTGCTCTACATGATCGCAGGTCTGGAAGAGTTCTCCGGCGGCACCATCGCCTGCGATGGCGAGCCGGTCACCGAGCCTTCCGCCGAGCGCGGGCTGATCTTCCAGGAAGCCTCGCTGTTCCCCTGGCTCACCATTGCGGACAATGTCGCCTTCGGCCTCGCCGTGCAGCATGTGCAGCCGGTGAAGCGGCGGGAGATTGCGGTGGAGACGCTGAAGCGCGTCGGCCTCGGCGACATGCTGGACAAGAAGCCGGACGAGCTTTCCGGCGGCATGCGCCAGCGCGCCGCCTGCGCGCGGGCGCTCGCCATGCGGCCCAAAGTGCTGATGATGGACGAGCCCTTCGCCGCGCTCGACGTGCAGACGCGCGCCCGCATGCAGGACTTCCTGCTGCAGATCTGGCGCGACAGCGGCGCGTCGATCCTGCTCGTCACCCATTCCATCGACGAGGCGATCTCCCTGGCCGACCGGGTGGTGGTGTTCACCTCGCGCCCGGGCAAGGTGAAGACCATCGTCCCCATCGACCTGCCGCGCCCGCGCGAATCGCGCGATCCGCGCTACCACGCCTATCGCGACCTGTTCACCGAATTGCTGGCGGACGAGGTGGACCGCGCCTTCGCCGAGCAGGAGGCGGTGTAGGCGCCATGGCTGCCCCGTTTCTCGCTGCCGCCCTGCCGATCGGCCCGGCGGGCCGCGATCCCGCGCCGCTCTGGCGCGAGGCCGAGGCCGGCATTGCCGCGGCTGCGGCCGCGGGCGCCGGTCTCGTCGTGCTGCCCGAACTCTTCGCCCTTCCCTATGTCGCGGCGGAAGCGCCCGGCGACTGGGCCGGGCTGGCCGAGGGCCTGGACGGGCCGACGGTCACGGCCGTGCGGGAGGCGGCGATGGATAGCGGCGCGGCGGTGCTGTTCGGTATGGCACTGACTCATGACAGCGGGCAGCCCTTCAACGCCGCCGTTCTTGCCCGTCCCAATGGGCAGGTGGAGGTGCTGGCGCACAAGATCCACCTGCCGCCCGCCGGTCCCGGCGACGCCTATGGCGAGCCGGACCATTTCACCCTTGGTGAGCCGCTTGTCCGCACGCTTCAGGTCGGCCCGGTGAAGCTCGCCGCGCTCATCTGCTACGACCGCCGCTTCCCCGAATGCTGGCGCGCCGCCGCGCAGGCGGGGGCGGAGCTGGTGGCGGTGCTGGTCGGCGGGCCGGCCCCCTCCGATCCGGAAGGGCTCTTTGCCGCCGAACTCCAGGCGAGCGCCCGCGCCAATGCGGTCTACGCGCTGGCAGCGGCGCGCTACGGCACCGAAACCGTTACCGGCCGGCCGGTGCGCCACGATGGCGAAACCCTCGCCTTCGGTCCCGACGGCGCGCTGCTGGCCCGCGCCGCGCGTGCCGACCGCCGGCCGCTGCTCGTCGCCCTTCATCCCGAACGTCTCGCCAAGGCGCGAGAGACCAACGCCACGGCGGCGCGCCTGCGCCTGCCCCGTCAGTTTGAGGTAGCATCATGTCTGAATTGATCGTCCAGGCCCGCTGGGTCGTTACCGGCATCCGCGACCGCTTCACCCCCGAGGTGATCGAGGAGGGCGCGGTGCTCTCGCGCGACGGCGTCATCGTCGCCGCCGGCACGCTGGACGACATGCAGAAGCTGGCGCCGACGGCCGAGGTGCGCAAGTATCCCGACCACGCCATGCTGCCCGGCTTCGTCAACAGCCACCACCATGTCGGCATGACGCCGCTGCAGCTCGGCTCGCCCGACCATGCGCTGGAACTGTGGTTCGCCAGCCGCATGCCGGCGCGCCGGCTCGACCTGACGCTCGACACGCTTTACTCGGCCTTCGAGATGATCGCCTCCGGCGTCACCACCGTGCAGCACATCCATGGCTGGATGCCGGGCGGCTATGACGCCATCCACGGCGCCGCCACCAAGGTGCTGAACGCCTACCGTTCGCTCGGCATGCGCGCTTCCTATTGCTACGCCGTGCGCGAGCAGAACCGGCTGGTCTATGAGGCGGACGAAGCCTTCTGCGCCCGGCTGCCGGCCGATCTCGGCGAGACGCTGGCCAAGCACCTGAAGTCGCAGGCCATGCCCTTCGACGATTTCCTCAAGCTGTTCGACCAGCTCACGGGGGAAAATGCGGGCAAGGAACTGACCCGCATCCAGCTGGCCCCGGCGAACCTGCACTGGTGTACGGATGAGGGGCTGCAGGCGCTCGACGCCAAGGCCAAGGCGGCCGGCGTGCCGATGCACATGCACCTCTTGGAGACCATCTACCAGAAGGAATATGCCCGCCGCCGCACCGGCAAGACGGCGTTGCGCCACCTTCATGACCTCGGCGTGCTCGGCCCGCATATGACGCTCGGCCATGGCGTGTGGCTGAACGAGGAAGACATCGACATCGTCGCCGAAACCGGCACCTGCATCTGCCACAACTGCTCGTCGAATTTCCGCCTGCGCTCCGGCCTCGCTCCGCTCAACCGCTGGGAAGCCAAGGGCATAAATGTCGGCATGGGCCTTGATGAAGCCGGTATCAATGACGACCGCGACATGCTCTCCGAATTGCGCCTCGCTCTGCGCGTCCACCGTGAGCCGGGCATGGACGAGGAAGACGTGCCGACCTGCCCGCAGGTGGTGAAAATGGCGACCGAAGCCGGCGCCATGACCACGGCGTTCGGCGCCAGCATCGGCCGGCTGGATGCGGGCCGGTTCTTCGACGCGGTGCTGATCAACTGGACCAAGGCGACCTACCCCTATCAGGACCCCGACATCCCGATGCTCGACGCGCTGGTGCAGCGCGCCAAGATGGGCGCGGTGGACGCCGTGTTCATCAATGGCGAGCGTGTCTATGAGGATGGGCGCTTCACCAAGGTCGACCGCGAGGCGGTGCTGGCGGAAATCGCCGAGACGCTGGGCAAGCCGCGCAGCGCGGACGAGGTTGCCCGCCGCGAGCTCGGACGCGCCGTGTTCCCCTATGTGAAGAAGTTCTACGAGGGCTATCTGCCCGAGGCCGAGCCGACGCCGTTCTACGCCGCTTCGGCGCGCATCTAACCCCCCGACCCTGCGCGCTGAGAGAAGGGCGCCCCGCGTGGGCGCCCTTTTTCGTCTTCAGTAGCTGGCGCGCTCGCGCCGCCTCAGCGCCGGCGTTCCAGCGTGGCGAAGAACAGCACGGTCAGCCCGAGCACGATCAGCAGCAGCACGAAGGCCGCCGCCGCGCCTTCATTGAGGTGCAGGCCGAGAAAGGCCCGGCGATAGGCGAAGAAGCTCAGCACCTCGGTGGAATTGCCCGGCCCGCCCTTGGTGAGGATATAGGGCAGGTCATAGGTGCGGAATTCGTTGATCAGCTGGATGATCACCGCGATCGCCGCCACCGGGCGCAGCATCGGCAAGGTGATGTACCAGAACTGCTGCAGCGGCGTCGCCCCGTCCACCTCCGCCGCCTCATAGGGGTCGCGCGGCAGCGAGGCGAGGCCGGCGGCCAGAATCAGGATGACGAAAGAGGTCTGCTGCCAGATGTCGATCGCCGCCATGGTCCACAGCGCGAAATCGGCATTGCCGAGCCAGTCGAGCCGGGGCAGGCCGAGGCTTTCCATCACCTGGTTGGCGATGCCGAGATTGGGTTGCAGCAGCATGCGCCAGATCAGCGCCACGCTCACCGGCGACATCGCCATGGGAATGGTGAGGATGGCGAAATAGACCGGCTTCATCGTCACCGCGCGGTTCAGCATCAGGGCGACGCCGAGCCCGAGCACGAATTCGCCGGCCACCGTGACCACGGAATATTTGATGGTCAGCCACAGCGCGTCCCAGAACAGCGGGTCGCTCATCACGATGGCGAAGTTCTTGAACCCCGTGAGGGGCAGCAGCATCGGCTTCAGCAGAGTGAGCGAGGAGACCGAGATCAGCGCCGCATAGACCAGCGGCAGGCCCATGACGATGGCCAGCGTGAGAAGGCCCGGTGCCGCGAAGGCCCAGCCGGTGCGCCAGTCCCGATCCGCCAGTGCCGCAAAGCGCATGCGCGTCGTCCGTTGCTTCAGGAGCGTCGAAAAGAGAGACCGGCGCGCCAGCCGACGAGGGGGAAGGCTGGCGCGCCGTATCGCCGGGAGCCTGCGGGGCTCACGCAGGGTTCCCGGCGGATGGGGCTACTTGGCGAGCAGCTGGGTCAGGCCGTCAGCCGCGGCCTTCAGCGCGTCCTCGGGCTTGGCCTGCCCGCCGGCGGCGAGCGAGAGCTGGGCGCCGAGCACGTCTTCGTACTGCGCGGAATAGGCGAAGATCGGGAACGACTTGCCGGAGGCGACGACCTCGAGGCCGGTCTTGTAGAAGGGATACTTCTTCAGCACCGCCGCGTCCTCGAACACGTCGGAGCGCACCGGCGCGTGGCCTTCCAGCGCGCGGGCCACGGAGATCTTCTTGCCCTGCACCCATTCGATGAACTTCCAGGCCGCGGCCTTCGATTCATCCGAAGTGTTCTTCGGGATGCCCCAGCCCCAGCCGCCGCTCTCGCCATGGCCGCCGGGCATGACGGACAGCGCCAGCTTGCCGGCCACCTTCGGGCACTTCTCGGCATTGTCGAGCTGCGGCAGCATCCACCAATAGGTGACCATGCTGAAGGCTTCGCCGGCGCACATCAGCCGCATCGTGTCGTCGAGCGTGGCGGAGAGGGCGCCCTGCTGCGCGCCCTTCTGCACGTTCTCGGCATAGAGCTTCAGCGCGGTCAGGCCTTCGGGGCTGTTGAGCACCACCTTGCGGCTGGCATCGAGATAGGCGCCGCCGGCGGAGAACAGGTAGTTGGAGAATTCCATGGAATTCGGGTCGCCGCGCTGGCCCTGCATGGCGGCGCCGACGACCGGCGTGTTGGCCTTGAAGAAGGCGGAGAGCGCGACATAATCGGCGAGCGAAGCCGGCAAAGCGAGGTCCTTGCCGGTCTTGGCCTTGTAGTCTGCCTTGATCTTCGCGTCGTTGAGCAGGTCGGTGCGGTAGATCAGGCCCATGGAGTAATTGTACATGGGCAGGATCGGCGTCGCGTCCTTGGTCTGGCCGAGCAGGTCCAGCATGGACGGGATGAAGGGCTTCAGGTCGAAGCCGGACTTGGCGATATAGGGGTTGAGGTCTTCCAGCCAGCCGGCGGCGGGGAATTCGCCCGCCCACAGGAAGTCGACTTCCAGCAGATTGTAGTAGCTCTCCGGCGAGACGAGCTGGGCGACCAGCTTGTCGTGCATGTCGCCATAGCCGATCTTCTCGAATTCGACCTTGATGCCGGTCTCCTTCTCGAAGTCCGGCAGCAGCTTCTCGATGATCTGCGTCTCCGGCACGTCTTCCATCAGCGCGCGCAGGGTCACGTTCTGCGCCTGCGCCGCGCCGGCCGTCGCGAGCAGGGTGGCGCCGAGCAGCGCCGCCTTGAGGCTACACCTAAACTGCATCTCGTTCTCCTGTTCCTCTGGAGCGGGCTTTGCCCGCCTCGTTGGCGCGCGCCCGAATGGGCGCGGCGGAAGGCACGATCACTTCACGCTGCCGAAGGTCAGGCCCTGGACGATGAAGCGCTGGATGAAGCGCGAGGCGATCACCAGCGGCAGCACGGCGAGCACGACACCGGCGGAAACCTTGGCGATCTGCACGCCGTTGGAGGTCTGGAGCGCAGCCAGCGCCACCGGCACGGTCGCGGTCTGTGGACCGCTCAGCACCAGCGCGAACAGGAACTCGTTCCAGGTGAGGATGAAGCCGAGCACGCCGGCGGCGGCGATGCCAGGCAGCGAGACCGGCAGCACGATGCGCCAGAACGCGCCCCAGGCGGTGGCGCCGTCGGTCTGCGCCGCCCATTCGAGATCCACCGGAATGCCCTCGAAGAACCCCATCAGGATCCAGATCAGGAAGGGCAGGTTGACCGCGGCATAGACGATGATGAGGCCGGTGAGCGAATTGGTGAGCCCCACCGTGCGCAGCAGCGCGAAGGCCGGCAGCACGATGGCGACGGGGGGCAGCATCTGCGTCGCCAGCACGGCGAAGCGCCCGGCCCGGCCGCCGGTCTTGAAGCGGGCGAAGGCATAGCCGGTCATCGCCGCAAAGGGCAGCGCCACCACCACCGAGCCGAAGGCGACGATCAGGCTGTTGAGGTAGGACTGGCCGTAGCGGGTGGAGGTGAACAGGGCGACGTAATTGTCGAGCGTCACCGCCGGCATCAGCTCCGGCGAATAGGACAGGTGCTCGGGCAGCAGGCTGGTGCGGATGACCCAGAGCAGGGGCACGAGAATGACGGCGCAGGCGAAGAGAAGTCCGATGTGAAGTCCGATGCGCCGCATTCTGCCCCCTCCCTCAGTTCTGACCGAGGCGAAGGCTGGGGCGGGGGAAGGCCCGCGTCGTCTCCTTGTCGAACAGGTGCATCGGGCGCGGATCGAGATAGAGCGGCACGCGCGCGCCCACCGGCGCCGTGAAATGACGCGACAGCCGCGCGGAGATTTCCTGCGGCTTGCCGGCGCCGACGCCCGTCCCGATCTGCCCGACCAGAATATTCTCGACGCCGAGCGCTTCCATCGCCACGACGCTCACCTTGATGGGCGCGCAGCCGGGCTGCGGCGCCTCGTGCAGGTCTTCCGGGCGCAGGCCGAAGATCACCTCGCGCCCGGCGACGGGCGCATAGGCGGCGCGGTGGCGCTCCGGCACCTCGACTTCAAAGCCGTCGCCGACCACCACGAGCGTGTCGCCGCGCGCCTCCAGCCGGGCGGGCAGCAGGTTCATCGGCGGGGTGGCGAGGAAGCGGGCGACGAAGGTGTCCACCGGGTCGGCATAGACATCGAGCGGCCGACCGACCTGGATCATCCGGCCGTCGCGCATGATGCAGATGCGGTCGCCCATGGTCATCGCCTCGACCTGGTCGTGGGTGACGTGAACGATGGTGCGCCCCAGCCGGCGGTGCAGCTTGACGAGTTCGAGCCGCATCTCCGCCCGCAGCTGGGCGTCGAGATTGGACAGCGGCTCATCGAGCAGGAAGGCGACGGGATCGCGCACGATGGCGCGGCCAAGCGCGACGCGCTGGCGCTGGCCGCCGGAGAGGGCGGCGGGCTTGCGGTCGAGATAGGGGGTGAGGCCGAGCAGCCCCGCCGCCTCGCGGATCTTCTCGTCGATGACCGGACGGGCGACGCCGCGCATCTTGAGGCCGAAGCCCATATTCTCGCGCACGCTCATATGCGGGTAGAGCGCGTAGGACTGGAACACGACCGCGATGTTGCGGTCGCGCGGGGGCACGTTGTTGACGCTGCGCCCGGCGATGCGCAGATCGCCGGAGGTGATGCTCTCCAACCCGGCGATCATGCGCAGCGTCGTCGATTTCCCGCAGCCCGAGGGGCCGAGAAAAATCACGAACTCGCCTTCTCCAATGGAAAGATCCACGTCGCGGACGCCGTAGGCGCCGTTGGCGTAGAGCTTGGAGACATGATCGAGTTCGATCGACGACATCAGCGATCCTTTGCCCATCGGGGCCGGGCCCCGTCCTCGGGTGCGGGGGGAGGAGGAAAACTCCGCCCGGTGCGCCGTCGGCGGGCGGAGTGTAATCGGACAAAAACGAACACCGCAAGTGCTAATTCAAACGCGGACGCATGAAAATCGATCACGCCGCGCTGCGGGTGCGCTCAGGTCGTGTAGACGCCGCCGGTGACGTTGACGCCCTGTCCGGTCATGAACCGGGCCTGTTCCGAGGCGAGGAACACCACGACATCGGCCACGTCTTCCGGCACTTCCAGCCGGCCGAGCGGGGTCTGGGCGATATAGTCGTCGATCACGCGCTGCGGGCTCACGCCGCGCAAGCTGGCTTCCCACTCCACCTCGCGCGACTGCATGCCGGTCGCCACGAAGCCGGGGCAGACGGCATTGACGCGGATGCCCTTGGCCGCGAGTTCGCGCGCCAGCGCCTGCGTCCAGCCGAGCACGGCGAATTTCGAGGCGGAGTAATGCGCCAGCAGCGGGGCGCCGACCTTGGCGGCGAGCGAGGCGGTGTTGACGATGCAGCCCTTGCCCTGCGCCACGAAGTGGCGGGCGGCGATCTGGTTGGTGAGGAAGACGCCGCGCGTGTTGACGTCGAAATTGAAGTCCCACTCCTCGTCGGTCAGCTCCAGCGCGCTGCGCATGGTGGAGACGCCGGCATTGGCGACCAACAGGTCGCATCCACCCAGCCCTTCCAGCACCTGCGCGAAGGCGGTTTCGACCGAGGCGCGCTTGCGCACATCCACCTCGACCGCGATGGCGCCGTCGCCAAGCGCGGCCACCGTCTCCTGCGCCGCCGCGAGGTTGATGTCGCCGATGGCGACCCGCATGCCCTGCCGGACCAGCGCAACGGCAATGGCCCGCCCGATGCCGGTGGCGCCGCCGGTCACGAAGGCGAGGCGGCCCTTGAGCTCGTAATAGGCCGGGGCGGGGGCGGAAAGCGCGGGCGGGTTCATGCGAGGCTCCTCATGTTCGTGGGTCAGCTTATATGAACATAAGCGCACAGCAAGTGTGTTGTTGTGTTTGATATTGTGCGATTGATGGGTTAAACAGGATTGGCCGACCGGCCGCGAATCCGCTCCTCTGCGAGGGAACCGCGATCAGGCAGGGGTAAGCGATGGCCGACGATGTGTCCTACCGAGAGAGTGTCCTGGCCGAGCCGCCGGCCGGCGAGGACCGTCCGCGCCCGCTCTCGCATGTACGCCACGCCCGGATTCTGGATCATCTCGCCGCCGCCGGCTCCGTCGGCGTCGCGGCTCTCGCCACCGAACTCGGCGTGTCCGACATGACCATCCGTCGCGATCTGCTGGAGCTGGAGCGCGACGGGCGGCTGCTGCGCGTGCATGGCGGGGCGGTGCTGGCGGAGACGCCGGCGAGCAGCGTCGCCATGGACAGCGAGGAGCCGCGTTTTGAGGCCCGCCTGCGCCGCGGCAGCGAGGCCAAATCCGCCATCGCCGCCTGCGCCGCCGGCATCATCGCCGGCTACCGCACCTGCGCCATCGATGTCGGCACCACCACGTTTCTGATGGCCGGGCATCTGCGCGAGGCGGACCATCTCAAGGTCTTCACCAACAGCCTGCGCGTCTCCGCCCATCTCGATGGCGGCGCGCCGGAAGTCTATGTCGCCGGCGGCCGGGTGCGCCCGGAAGAGATGTCGGTGTGGGGCCCCACCGCCGTCGCCCAGTTCGAGAAGCTGTGGTTCGATGTCGCCGTGCTCGGCACCTCGGGCATGACCGCGGAAGGTTTCTTCGACTATTCCTTCGAGGACACCGACATGAAGCGCGTCTATCTGCGCCGGTCGGGATTCAAGATCCTTCTGTGCGACAGCGCCAAGTTCCAGCGCATGTCGCTGGTTCAGGTCGGCACGCTGGCCGACATCAACCTGCTCGTCACCGACGCCGAGCCGCCCCCGCGCATCGCCGCCGCCCTCGCCGCGGCGCGTGTCGAGGTGCGGCTCGCGCCGCCCGTCGCCGGACAGTGAGGCGCCGCGCGCGCCGTCCCCTCAAGGAGAGTTGCAATGGTTTTCGAGTGTTTCGGCGCCAAGAAGAAGGTCGTCATCGCCATGGCCCATATCGGCGCCCTGCCCGGTGCGCCGCTCTATGACGCCGATGGCGGCCTCGACAAGCTGATCGAGGGCGTGCTCGCCGATGTCGAGAAGCTGCAGGCCGGCGGCGTCGACGCCATCATGTTCGGCAATGAGAACGACCGCCCCTACGTGTTCAAGGGGTCGCCCGCCTCCATCGCCGCCATGTCGGCCATCGTGCAGGCGGTGAAGCCGAGCCTGAAGGTGCCGTTCGGCGTCAATTATCTCTGGGACCCCGTCGCCACCGTCGCCATCGGCGCGGTCACCGGCGCGAGCTTCGTGCGCGAGATCTTCACCGGCCTGTTCGCCTCCGACATGGGCCTGTGGGAGCCGAACTGCGCCGAGGCGGCGCGGCTGCGCCACGATCTCAAGCGCGACGACATGAAGATGCTGTTCAACATCAATGCCGAGTTCGCCCATTCGCTCGACCAGCGCCCCATCGAGCTGCGCGCCAAGAGCGCGGTGTTCTCCTCGCTCGCCGATGCCATCCTCGTCTCCGGCCCCATCACCGGCCAGCCGGCCGACCAGTCGCACCTGAAGAAGGTGGCCGAGACGGTGAAGGACGTGCCGATCTTCGCCAATACCGGCGTCAACATCGACAATATCCGCGACATCTTCTCGGTGGCCTCGGGTGTCGTCATCGGCACGCATTTCAAGGTCGACGGCAACACCTGGAACGCGGTGGAGCAGGCGCGCGTGGCCCGCTTCATGGATGTGGTGAATTCTATCCGCTGATCGCCCGCCATCCTCCCGGACCGGCGGCGTCGCCGCCTTCCGGGAGGGGTTCCTTCTCTGCCCAGACTTGCCCACCGCCCCAAGAGGCTTTCCACGATGAGCTGCGTCCTCGGCCTCGATATCGGCACCACCTCCACCATCGGCCTGCTGCTGCGGCTGCCGGGGGAGATTCTGGCTGTCGCCTCGCGGCCGGTGACGCTGACCTCCCGGCATGCCGGCTGGGCGGAAGAAGACCCCGCCGAATGGTGGGCCAATGTCTGCGCGCTCAGCCATGAACTCATCGCGCGCGCCGGCATCGACGTCGCCGAGATTGCCGCTATCGGCGTCACCGGCATGCTGCCGGCGGTGGTGCTGCTGGACGAAGCGGGCACCCTCCTGCGCCCCTCCATCCAGCAGAGCGACGGGCGCTGCGGGGCGGAAGTGGCGGAACTGCGGGCCGAGCGCGACGAGGCCGCCTTCATCGCCAAGGCCGGCAACGGCATCAACCAGCAGCTCGTCACCGCCAAGCTGCGCTGGATCGCCCGCCATGAGCCTGACGTGTTCGCGCGCATCGCCACCGTGTTCGGCTCCTACGATTACGTGAACTGGCGCCTCACCGGCGAACGGGCGGTGGAGCAGAACTGGGCGCTGGAGGCGGGCTTCGTCGATGTCTCCCGCCACGCCATCGACGACGATCTCGTCGCCTGGGCCGGCCTTCCCCGCAGCGCCATTCCGCGCAAGACCGCCTCGCATGAGGTGATGGGCCATGTCTCGCCCGAGGGCGCGGCGGCCACGGGCCTTGCGGCCGGCACGCCGGTCATCGGCGGCGCGGCGGACATGATCGCCTCGGCGCTCGGCGCCGGCGTCACCCAGCGCGGCGACATCCTGCTGAAGTTCGGCGGCGCCGTCGACGTGCTGGTGGCCACCGACCAGGTGAAGCCGGACCCCCGGCTCTATCTCGACTATCACCTCATTCCCGGCCTCTATATGCCCAATGGCTGCATGGCGACCGGCGGATCGGGGCTGAACTGGTTCGTGCGCAACTTCGCCGGCGGCGAGGCGGCGGCCGCGGAGAAAGCCGGGCTCAGCCTGCACCAGCATCTCGACACGCTCGCCGAGGCGCGCCCGGCCGGCGCGGACGGGCTGACCGTGCTGCCCTATTTCCTCGGCGAGAAGACCCCGATCCACGATCCCGCCGCGCGCGGCGTCATCGACGGGCTCACCCTGTCGCACGATATCGGCCATGTCTGGCGGGCGCTCCTGGAAGGCTATGCCTATGCCTGCGCCCACCATGTCGAGGTGCTGCGCGATATGGGCCACAGCGCCGGCCGCGTGCTGGTGTCCGATGGCGGCTCGAACTCGCGCGTGTGGATGCAGATCGTCGCCGATGTGCTGCAACAGCCGGTGCACCGGCTGAAAGGCCATCCCGGCTCCTCGCTCGGCGCGGCGTGGACGGCGGCGGTCGGCATCGGCGCGGCGGAGTGGGCCGGCATTTCCCGCTTCGTCGCGCAGGACGAGACCTTGCAGCCCAACCCCGCTTCCGCCCCGATTTATACCGCCGGCTATGCCCGCTACCGCGATCTCTACCGCCGCCTCGAAGGGCGCCCCTCATGAGCGCGCCGCGCTTCAGGGCGGTCGCCTGGGACATTGACGGCACGCTGATCGACAGCGAGCCGCTGCACCACCGCGCGCTGCTCGCCGCCTGCCGGGCGCTCGGCAGCGATCTCTCGGACCTGCCGGACCAGGCATTTCGCGGCATCCATATGGGCGATGTGTGGAAGCTCGTCTCCCCGCGCCTCGCCGCCGGGGTGGCGGAGGCCGAATGGGCGGCGCTGATCGACACCCACTACACCGAGAACCGCGCCAGCCTCATTTCCCTGCCGGGCGCCGTCGCCACCATCCGCGCGCTGGAGAAGCGCGGCGTGGCGCAGGCCTGCGTCTCCAATTCCAGCCGCTCGGTGGTGGACGCCAACATCGCCGCGCTCGGCATTGCCGACGCCATCGCCTTCTCGCTCAGCCTCAATGATGTGACGGCGGGCAAGCCGGACCCCGAGCCCTATCGCCGCGCCTGCGCCCGGCTCGGCCTGCCGCCCGCCAGCGTGGTGGCGGTGGAGGACAGCCGCTCCGGCGCGCTTTCCGCCCGCGCGGCCGGGCTCTATGTCGTCGGCTACACCCCGAGCGGCGGCGGCTTCGGCGAGGTCGATCGTGCGATCGACCGGCTGGAGGATCTGCTGGCGCTGTTCGGCTGATCCCGCTTCCTCAGGCCAGAAGTTCCTCCAGCGCGTCGACCAGCAGGTCCGCATGTACGGTGGTCACGCACAGCGGCGGGCGGATCTTCAGCACATTGCCATAGCGGCCGGCGGCACCGATGAGGATGCCGTGGTCGCGCAGCCCGTTGATCAGCCGCTTGGCGAGGTCGGGTGCCGGGCCCTTTTCGGTGCCGAACTCGATGCCGAGATAAAGCCCCGCCCCGCGCACGGCGGTGATCGGCGCGCGCGCCTGCAGCCGGGTCAGCCGGGCGGTGAGGTGCCGCCCGACCCGCGCCGCATTGGCGATGAGGTCGTCCTCCTCGATCGCCTCCAGCACCGCCAGCCCCGCCGCGCAGGCCGCCGGGCTTCCGGCGAAGGTGTTGAAATAGCCGAAATCGGCGCAGAAGGCGTCGAGGATCTCCGGCCGGGTGACGAGGCCGGCAATGGGGTAGCCATTGCCCATCGGCTTGCCCATGGTGACGATGTCAGGCACCAGACCGTGGCGGGAAAAGCCCCACATGCCCGCGCCGGTGCGCCCGAAGCCCGGCTGCACCTCATCGGCGATGAAAAGCCCGCCGGCGGCGCGCGCCACCTCCACCGCCGCCTTCAGGAAGCCCGGCGGGTCGGCATAGACGCCGTCGGAGGAGAAGATGGTGTCGACCAGCAGCCCGGCGAAGCCGATGCCGTCCGCCTTCAGCGCGGCGATTTCGGCCTTCACCGCGTCGGCGAAGCCCTGCCCCACATCATTGCCGAACAGCGCCGGGTCGGGCGGGGGCACGGTACGGACATGGCGCGGCGGCGCGCCGGTCTTGTAGGAGGAGGGCGAGACCTCGGTGACGGTGGCGGTGTTGCCGTGATAGGCGGCGCGGGTGACGATGATGCCCTCGGCGCCGCTCGCCTTGCGGGCGAGGCGCAAAGCGAGGTCGTTGCTCTCGCTGCCCGTGCAGGTCAGCACCACATTGCTCAGCGCGGCCGGGAAGGTGGCGAGCAGCTTTTCCGCGTAATCATGCGCCACATCGAAGAGATAGCGCGAATGGGTGTTGAAGCTGCCGATCTGCGCCCGCACCGCCTCCACCACCTTGGGGTGGCAATGCCCGACGCTGGGGACGTTGTTGTAGAAATCGAGATAGGCCCGCCCGTCGGAGGCGTGGATATACGCCCCTTCCGCCCGGAGGATGCGCAGCGGCTCGTCATAGAACAGCACCGAGCCGGAACCGAAGGCGCGGCGGCGCCGCTCCACCAGCGCGGCGACATCGGGCGCCATGGCGCCGGTGGCGCCGGAGAAGGCATTGAGATCGAGAATCTGCCGTTCCGGCTGCGCGTTCGCCCGCGTCATGATGCGGCCCTCCCGGCCACGGCCTGTGGGGGACGGGCGTCATAGGTGGCGAGAAAGGCGCGGGCGAGGTCCACCGTGCCATGAGTATAGCCGTCGCCCAGCGCCTGCGCGGTCGGGGTTTCCGCATGCGAGGCGATCCAGGCGGTGAGCAGCAGCCGGCGCAGCATGATGAACACCGGCAGCAGCGCGCATTCCTCCTCGGCCAGCGGCGCGACGGTGCGGTAGCCCTCGATCCACGCTGCCTGCAGCGTCGGTATATAGGGCTCGTGCTCGCTGAAGCTCACGGCGGAGGCGAAGTCGTAGAGATACCAGCTGAAGCCGCAATCGTCGAAGTCGATCACCGAGAGCGTGTCGCCCTCCACCAGCAGATTGGCGAGGCGCATATCGGCATGGACGAGGCCGAAACGCTCTTCGCCCGTGCCGTAATCGTCCAGCAGGTCGCGGAGCACCGCGTCGGTGCGCTCCAGCACGGCGCGGCCCTCAGGCGTCAAGCCCGGCGCGGCGCGCCAGTCGCCCCACAGCTTCACCCTGCCCAGCATGGCGTCATAGTCCCAGCGCTTGCGGGTGAAGCCTTCGGGACGCTGCCAGGCCCGGGCGTGCAGGTGCAGCCGGGCATTGATGGCGCCGAGTTCGCGGTACCAGTGGGCGAGGTCGTCGCCCTCCGCCGGCTCGCGCCCCGGCAGCAGCTCGAACGCCACGGCATGGCGGCACGTGCCGTCCTCGTCGAGATCGGCGATCAGCCCGCCCTCGACCTGCGGCACCGGGGTCAGCGTCGCCACCACGCCCGCGCGTCCCAGCGCGGTGAGCCAGGCGAGTTCGGATTCGATCTCCGCGCGGCTGTGATAGCCCGGCCGGTGGATGCGGAACACCAGCGCGCGTCCCGTCGCCGGGTCCTCGGCGCGGAAGGTGGCATTCTCGGAGATGGTGAGCAGCCGCACGTCGCTCGCGTTGGAAAGGCCCCAGCGCGGCAGGGCGGCGCGCAGGGCGTTCTCGATGCGGCTGAGGAAGGCGGCGTCATAGATCGGCTGGGTCATGGCTTCACGTCTCGGCAATAGTGATCTCGACCCGTGCCCGCCCCAGCGCCCGCGCCACCGCGCCTTCGGGCGCGCGGTCGGTGACAAGGTGCTGGATGTCGGGAATGCGGGCCCAGATGGCCAGCGAGGGCACGTCGAATTTCTGGTGGTCGGAGACGATGATGGTCTGCGCCGCCCGGTTCATCATGGCGCGGTAGACATAGGCGGCATCGGGCTCGGCATCGGCGAGGCCGTCAGTGGTGATGCCGGAAATGCCGAGAATGGCGCGGTTCACATTGTAGTTCTGCAGGAACTCGCCGGTTTCCACCCCCACCATCATGCCCTCGCGCGCATTGTAGCGGCCGGGGCACATGATGACCTCGATGGTCGGGTTGGCGGAGACCACCGTCGCCACCGAGAAGGAATGGGTGATGACGGTGAGGTCGCGGCAGGTGGCAGCCATGCGGCGGGCGACATGGGTGGTGGTGGCGCCGGCGCCGATGGCGATCACCTCCTTCGGCGCGATCAGCCTCACCGTGGCGGCGGCGATGGCCTCGCGCTGCGCCACCATCAGCCCGTGCCGCTCGGTGACGGAGGGTTCGGAGGCCAGGGGCCGCACTGCGCCGCCATAGGTGCGGTTGATCAGCCCTTTCTCGCCCAGCTCGAACAGGTCGCGGCGGATGGTCTCGGTGGAGACGTTGAGTTCGGTGGCGAGGTCGCCGACGCGCGCGGAGGCCGAGGCGCGCATCTCGGCGAGGATGCGTGCCTGGCGTGCCGCCTTGTCGAGGCGCGGCGGACGGCGCTCCGCCCGTGCGAGGGGGGCGTCGCTGTCCTTCGGTGCGGCGCCGTTCATGCCGCCCGCCGCCGCAGCAGGATGCCGATCAGCCCCCCGGCCAGCAGCAGGCAGGCCGCGCCCAGCGTCGCCATGGTCCCGAGCGCCGGCACCATCGGCGTGTAGCCGGCCACCATCTTGGCGTAGAGCCATTCGGGAATCGTCGAGTCGGCACCCGTCGTGTAGAGCGAGAGCGGGAAATTGCTCCAGGACAGCAGGAAGGCGAACAGCATGCCGGACCAGATGCCCGGCCACAGCAGCGGCAGCGTCACCTCGCGGAACACCTGGGTGCGCGAGCAGCCGAGATCATAGGCCGCCTCTTCCAGCGACGGGTCGAAGCCATAGACCTGGATGGCGATGACCAGCGTTACCACGGGCACGATCCAGATCATGTGGGCGAACACCGCCGTCATCCAGCTGGTCTGGATGCCCACCGCGTTGAAGCCGAGCAGCATGGCCAGCCCCAGCACCGGCTGGGGGAAGAAGATCGGCAGCAGGATCAGCTTCTGGTAGAGCTTGCGCCCCTTCCACTCGTAGCGGGCGAAGGCGAGCGCGCCGAAGGTGGCGATGACGACGGAGAATACCGTCACCAAGAGCGCGATTGAGATCGAGGTCTTCACGATCATGCCGATCTCGATCGAATCCAGCGTCTTCTGCCACCATTCGGTCGAGTAGGTCTTGATGGGAAAGCCGAAATATCGGCTCTTGTTGAAGCTCGCCAGCGCCCCGCAAATGATGGGCAGGTAGATCGCGACGAGGACGAACGCCGTCCACGCCCAGATCGCGGCATTGGTGCGCCTGTGGCCCATGGCTCAGCGCCTCCCCAGCATGCGGTCGAGATCGAGCTTAGACAAGGCGAACAGGGTCAGCGCACCGATGAAGAAGGTGACGACCACCGCCAGCGCCGAGCCGAGCGGCCAGTTCTGCGAATAGGTGAAGGCGATCTCGATGTCGTGCGAGATGACGATGATCGACTGGCCGCCGAGGATCTTCGCTTCCGCCGTGGCGCCGATGGCGAGCACGAAGGTGAGCAGCATGCCGATGAGAATGCCGGGCATGGCCAGCGGCAATTCGATCTCGCGCCAGATGAACAGCCGCCCGGCGCCGAGGTCGCGCGCCGCGTCCACGAGGTCGCGCGGCACGAGGGCGAGGCCGAGCGTCATCGGAAACAGCATGAAGGGCAAATAGGTGTAGACCATGCCGAACAGGGTGACGCCCGGCGTGTACAGCACTTCCGGCCCGCCGGAGAGGCCGAGCCATTTCAGCGTGCCGTCGAGCACGCCGTTCTTGATGAAGAACAGCACCCAGCCATAGAGCCGCACATTCTCCGACACGAAGAGCGGGAACACGAACAGCACGCTGATCAGCGCCGACCAGCGGCCGAACACCATGTTGAGCCCATAGGCGATGGGGTAGGCGATGACGGCAAGGATCGCCACGGTGAGCAGCGCCAGCCCGCAGGACCACAGGAAGGACAGCCACACCGTGTTGGAGGGGTCGAACAGCGTGGCGAAATTCGCCAGGGTGAAGCTGGTGAACACATCGAAGCTGCGCGGCGTGGCGAAGGCATAGCCGAAGATCGCCACCAGCGGCGCGAGGAAGCCGATGCCGAGCAGGATCGCCACCGGGAGCGCGCAGCGCGCGCCGACCGACAGCATCCGCGCCTGGCGCAGCTGGCGGGCGCTTTCGGCGGCGGCCCCCGGCGCGGGGGCGAGGGCGAGATCGGCCATGCTCAGCCCTCCAGCGTGAAGGCGTCGGCGGCGTCCCAGCCGAGCGTCACCTGGCGGTCGAGACTGGCGGGCAAAGCGCGCCCGCGGGAGAGCTCGACCAGCATCACCTTGGCCCCGACGCGCACCTGATACTGGATGCGCGAACCGAGCGAATATTCGTTATAGACCACGCCCCCCAGCCGGTTGTCGGCGCTCTCGCCCGGCCCGAGAATGCGCATGAACTCCGGCCGCACCACCACGAAGGCTTCGTCCAGCACGGCGCCGCTGCGCGGGGGCGCGAGCGTGAAGGTGCCCGGCACGTCGACGCCCTGCCAGCTGCCATCCGCCGCGCGCTTCACCTTCAGCGTGTTCACCTCGCCGACGAATTCGCAGACGAAGCGGTCGACCGGCGCGCCGTAAATTTCCTCCGGCGTGCCCACCTGCACCAGCCGGCCGGCGCGCATCACGCCGATGCGGTCACTCATCACCATTGCCTCTTCCAGCGAATGGGTGATGTAGATGAAGGTCTTGCCGGTTTCCCGGTGCAGGTCCTTCAGTTCCTTCTCCAGCGTCTTCTTCAGCTTGTAGTCGATGGCCGAGAGCGGCTCGTCGAAAAACAGCACTTCCGGGTCATAGGCCAGCGCCCGGGCGAGGGCGACGCGTTGGCGCTCGCCGCCCGAGCACTTCATCACGTTCTTGTCGAAATAGCTCTCCGGCAGGCGGACGATGCGCATCAGCTCCAGCGCCCGCGCCTTGCGGGCGGCGGCATCCACACCCTTCACCTTGAGCGGGAAAGCGATGTTCTCGCCCACGCTCTTGTGCGGGAACAGCGCCAGCGACTGGAAGACGAGGCAGGTCGGCCGCTTGTTCGGCGGCACATCGTTGATGAGCTTGCCGTGCAGGGTGATGTTGCCCTCGCTCGGCGTGTCCATGCCGGCGAGCATGCGCAACAGCGTGGTCTTGCCCGAGCCCGAGGGGCCGACAATGGTGAGGAACTCGCCCTCGCGCACATCGAGATCGATATTCTCGACGGCGGTGAAGGCGCCGAAGGTCTTGCGGATGCCGACCAGCTGGAGGATCGGCTTCGGCAGTTCGGCGCTCAGGGCGTCGGCCGGCAGGGTCTGGAGCATCAGGTCTTCCGTCATGGGCCGGTGGCGGGCGATCGCCGCCGGGAAAAGCGATGGAGACACGCGGGCGGATGCCGTGTGCGTCCTTCGAGGCCCGGCGCTGAGCGCCGGGCACCTCAGGATGACGAGGGTCTATCGAGGCCCGTCATGCTGAGGTGCGGGGCAAAGCCCCGCCTCGAAGCACGCAGAAGGGCGCCACCTTCACGGCGGAACGGTCTAGCCCCGCAGGCGCTTGGCGGCGTTCATCAGGTCGAGCGCCTTGTCGTAATCCGGCACGATGTCGTACTCGACCGAGCGCGCCATTTCCTCGTCCAGGCTGTCCCACTGGATGGCGTCGAGCTCGTCCCTGGTGAACAGGTCGAAGCAGGCCTTGTTGCCCATCTGCGCCACCGGGTTGAACGTGCCCTCGGCGAAGGCGACGGTGTGGGCGACATCGGGCGCCTGCACATATTTCAGGAACTCGAGCGCCAGCGGCGACAGGTTCGGGTTGTTCACCGTCGAGGTGATCTCGATCCAGGCGATGCCGCCCTTGCCGCCGGGCAGCGGGCCCTTCAGCGGGGTGATGCCGCGCAGGTTGGGGTGGCCGTCGGCGCGGGCGGGGGAGACCGAATAGGTGCCGCCGGTCATGTGCAGGTCGATCTCGCCGGAAATCAGCGCCTGGTTCATCGAGGCGATGTCGCCGATCAGCTTGGCGCCCTTGAAGACGCGCTTGGCGGTTTCCTCGAACTTGGCGAACTCCTCCGGCGTGTGGGTCTTGAACGGGTCGATGCCGGCGATGATGAAGATGTTGAAGACGTTCCAGTCGTCGGATTCGAGAATGCCGTATTTGCCGGCCAGCGCGGGGTCGTTGAACAGGTCCCAGCCGGTGTCTTCCGCCGTCTTGCGGGAGATCTTGTCGGTGTTGACCACATAGCTGTACGGCCCAAAGCGCTGGGCCATGCCGATCAGCTCGGTGCCGCTGTCGCTCATCGCCCATTTATAGGGCGGCTTGAACATCGGCAGCATCTTCTCGAAATAGGGCTCGAACTCGGCCTTGGGCAGCGGCTTGATCAGCTTTTCGGGCAGCATCACCTTGCGTGCCCAGGGATTGTTGACGTTGATCAGGTCCCAGGTGTTGATCTCGCCGGCGCGCAGCCGGTTGATCATGGTGGGGTCGTTGGTCAGGCTTTCCGCCTTCACCGTCGCCCCGGTCTTGGAGCGGAACGGGTCCAGCACCTGGGCGGAGTTGTAGCCCTCCCAGCACAGGATGTTCAGCTCCTTCTCGCGCGCCGCGAACGCCTTGTTGGCGTTGAACAGCGGCCCGGCGGCGGCGAGCGCACCGAAGCCCGCCCCCATGCCTTTGAGTACCGACCTTCTCGAAACAGGCGCCATCTCGAAGTCCCCTGGATTGTTGGCGCGGAACGTCGAGCGGCCGCGCATGCGTTCGGCATTCGTCTTGCGGCATCCGTGTTGGGCGGATGTGGCAGATATGTTGGACTGTGTGTGATCCTAAACATCTGGATTTGGGCTTTACAACACCAAATTTGCGGCTCAACCTGATGAAAAGGAGGGCAGCCTGTTTTGCAGGCATGCCAGCCGACGGCATTTTCATTTGCCGGATAATAAACTCCAGAGAAGCATCGGGACCCGCCGCATCATGTTTACCTCGCTTGAAGGCAAGACCGTCATCGTCACCGGGGCCAGCAAGGGGATCGGGCGCGGCCTCGCGCTGCGCTTCGGCCAGGCCGGGCTCAATGTGTTGGTGGTCAGCCGTTCGCTCGCCGAGGCCGAGAAGGTCGCGGCCGAGATCGGCCCTCGCGCCTCCGGCTTCGCCGCCGACGTCACCAAGGCCGAGGACATGGCGGCGATGGCCGCGGCGGCGCTGGAACGCTACGGCGCCATCGACGTGCTGTGCGCCAATGCCGGCATCTTCCCCGCCGCCAAGCTCGGCGACATGACGGGCGATGATTTCGACCATGTCATGGGCACCAATCTCAAGGGCACCTTCCTGTCCGTCTCCGCCGTGCTGCCGGCGATGAAGGCGGCGAAGAAGGGCCGCATCATCATCACCTCCTCCATCACCGGGCCGATCACCGGCTTTCCCGGCTGGACCCATTACGGTGCCTCCAAGGCCGGGCAGATGGGCTTCATGCGCACGGCGGCGATCGAGCTGGCGCCGTGGAACATCACGGTCAACGCCGTCATGCCCGGCAACATCCTCACCGAGGGCATGGAAGGCATGGGCGAGGCCTATATCGCGTCCACCGCCGCCTGCGTGCCGATGAAGAAGCTTGGCAGCGTGTTCGACATCGCCAATGCGGCGCTGTTCTTCGCCAGCGAGGAAGCCGGCTACATCACCGGGCAGGGCATGGTGATCGATGGCGGCCAGGTGCTGCCGGAATCGCCAATGGCGCTGGACGAGATGGGCGCCGCCTGAGGCGCTCCCCGCTCAGAAGGTGGCGGCAAACATCAGCATCAGCTGGCTGGCGGCCTGCTCCGCCACCGGCAGACCCTGCGCGGTGGGCCGGAAACTCTCCGCGCGGTAGAGGTTGTAGTCGTATTGCAGCGTGACGGTGAACGGCCCGGCCGGGGTCCAGCTGAGATTGGCGCCGACATTCACATTGTCGATGCCGGACGCGCCATAGGTGGCCTGCGCCAGCGGGTCATCGACGGCGAAGCGTCCATAACCGCCGAAAAAGGCGGAGTTCCACCGGTCGTTCCAGTTGTGCAGATACTGGCCCACAGCGCTCCAGCCGCGCACCTTGACCAATGAGCCGTCCAGCCGCTGGAAGGCGTCGGGCGCGGTCAGGCGCCCGCTGGGGTCGATGAGGCCGAGATAGGAGGTCGCCCCCTCGGCATAGGCGGCCTGGAGGTAGAGCGTGTCGCCGGTGCCGAGCGTGGGCAGGTTGAACATCACCCCCGCCTGCAGCGCATAGCCCCACACATGGGTGGAGGCGCCGATGCGCTCGCTCACCGGCGCCTGCGCGATCTGGTGCAGCGCGCCGGAGAGCTGGAAGTCGCCCCAGTCCCCGCTCTGGCCGAAGGTGGCGACGATTTCCGGCAGGCGCGTGGCACCGCTCCCGGAGGCGTCATCCGTCGGTGAGGCCGGATCCTGCGCGACGACGGGCAGGATGCCATTGTCGCGCTCGGCGGAACTTTCCAGCGCCAGCCGCGCGGTGAAGCCGGCCGGCAGGTCCCAGGTGTAGCCCAGCACGGAGATCTGCGTCTGGTCGCCAATGGTCACCGGATCGGTGCCCAGCACATTGGCATTGGCGTAGAAGTCGAAGAAGGACTGGTGATAGCCCATCGTGAAGCCGGCGAATTCGATGCGCATGTCATAGGGCTGGAAATCCGCCCGGTCGGTGAGCGCCTCCCCCCAGGGGTCCGCGCCGCGCCAGATGAGGCGCACATCGGTGAAGGAGCGCAGCGTGCCATACTCGGTTTGGGTGCGCGCATCGGTCACGAAGCCGAAGGTGGAGACCCAATAGGAGCGGGCATTGCCGGCGGGATAATCCGTGTAGCTGTTGGCGTAGGTTTCCGCCCAGAGATAGCCGCCGATCCGCAGGCAGGTCCCGGTTTCCGGGACGAGGACGAAGCCCGGCCCTTGCGCCGTGCAGGCGCGCAGCAGGCGGGCGGCAGCCGTGGCGGGAGGCTCGCCAGCGCCGGCCGAGGTCGCGAAGGCGCAGAAGAGGGCGGGCAGCGCCGCCGCGAACACGCTCGCGCGCCCGGCACGCCATCGGCAGTCCGGGTGAGGCGGGGGGCGCCGTGCGGCTTTTGCTGGTTCAAAGCGCATGAGGCGTTAAATATCAGCGCAGTCTTGCATTGGTGAGGGCGTAATGGCCGATTCGCACTGTCTCTATCGCCACGGCTTCCTGCGCCTCGGCACCGCCGTGCCGCGCGGGCGGGTGGCGGATGTCGGTTTCGCCCTCGCCGAGCATCTCGCTTTGGCGCGCGACGCGCAGGCGCGTGGCATTGGCGTGCTGCTCTATCCCGAACTCGGCCTGTCCTCCTACGCCATTGACGACCTGCTGTTTCAGGACGCGCTGCTCGACCGGGTGGAGGCGGCGATCGCCGAGATGGTGGCCGCCTCGCGCGATCTTTTCCCGGTGCTGGTGGTCGGCGCGCCGCTGCGCCGCGCGGGGCAGCTGTTCAACACGGCGGTGGTGATCCATCGCGGCGCGATCCTCGGCGTGGTGCCCAAATGCTACCCGCCGAACTACCGCGAATTCTACGAGCGCCGGCACTTTGCCCCCGGCCTCGGCACGACGGGCAGCATCGCCGTGGCGGGAATGGAGGTGCCCTTCGGCACCGACCTGCTGTTCCGCTCCGGCGGCGCGGTGCCCTTCACCTTCCATGTCGAGATCTGCGAGGATCTGTGGGTGCCGCTGCCGCCCTCCACGCACGGCGCTCTGGCGGGGGCGGAAGTGCTGCTCAACCTGTCCGCCAGCAACATCACCATCGGCAAGGCGCGCCACCGCCGGCTGCTCTGCGCCGGCCATTCCGCCCGCTGCCTCGCCGCCTATGCTTATTCCGCCGCCGGGCCGGGCGAATCCACCACCGACCTCGCCTGGGACGGGCAGGCGGCGATCTTCGAGAATGGCGACTGCCTCGGCGAGAGCGAGCGCTTTCCCGAAGGGCCGACGCTGCTCGCCGCCGATGTCGATCTGGAGCGCCTGCGCCAGGAACGCATGCGCATGAACACGTTCGGCGAGAACATGCGCGAGGAGGGGGCGGCGGATTTCCGCCGCATCGGTTTCGCACTCGACACCCCGCCCACCCCGGCGCCGCTGGAGCGGATCTTCGAGCGCTTCCCCTATGTGCCGGCCGATCCGGAACGCCTCGCCGAGGATTGCTACGAGGCCTACAACATCCAGGTGCAGGGCCTCGCCCAGCGCCTCGCCGCATCCGGCGTCCGCCGCGCGGTCATCGGTGTTTCCGGCGGACTCGATTCGACGCAGGCGCTTCTGGTCGCGGTGCGGGCGATGGACCGGCTCGGCCGGCCGCGCAGCGACATCCTCGCCTATACGCTGCCGGGCTTCGCCACGTCGGATGCCACACGCGCCAATGCGCAGGCGCTGATCGAAACGCTCGGCGTCACCGGCGGCGAGATCGACATCCGCCCGGCGGCGCGGCAGATGCTGGCCGATCTCGGTCACCCCTTCGCCGGGGGCGAGCCGGTCTATGACGTGACCTTCGAGAATGTGCAAGCGGGGCTGCGCACCGACTATTTGTTCCGCCTCGCCAACCAGCAGGGCGGGCTGGTGGTCGGCACCGGCGACCTCTCGGAGCTGGGGCTCGGCTGGTGCACCTATGGCGTCGGCGACCACATGTCCCATTACAACGTCAACGCCTCGGTGCCGAAGACGCTGATCCAGCACCTCATCCGCTTTGTCGCGGCCTCGGGCGACGTGTCGGCGGCGACCGCGCGGGCGCTGGAAGCGGTGCTCGCCACCGAAATCTCGCCGGAGCTGGTGCCGGCGGAAGCGGGCGCCACCATCCAGTCGACCCAGCAGGTGGTCGGCCCCTATGCGCTGCAGGACTTCAACCTCTATTACCTCACCCGCTACGGCTTCCGCCCCTCGCGCATCGCCTATCTCGCCTTGCACGCCTGGGGGGACGCTTCGCGCGGCGCCTGGCCGGCAAATGTGCCGGCGGAGGACCGGCGCGCGTATTCCCGGGCAGAGATCCGCCACTGGCTGCGCCTGTTCCTCAAGCGCTTCTTCGCCAACCAGTTCAAGCGCTCGGCCCTGCCCAACGGGCCGAAGATCACCTCGGGCGGCTCGCTCTCGCCGCGCGGCGACTGGCGTGCGCCGTCTGATGCGAGCGCGCAGGTCTGGCTCGATGAGCTCGACGTCAACTTCCCCGAGGACGCCTGAGAAACGCCAGCTCGCAGGAATGAGGAGCCGCGCGGCCGGCCGCGCGGGCATGACCCGATGACCGACGACACCACCCCGCACAGCTACCGCCTCGCGGCTCTGGATCAGGATTTCATCCTCGGCGATTCCATGCGCGGCGTGCGCTTCCTGCTGGAATACGCCAAGCCGGAGGAAGAGCTGCGGCGCTGGCGCATCCGCTCCACCCTCGTCGTGTTCGGCTCCGCCCGCGTGCGCGCGGATGGGCCGGGCCGCCAGCCCTTCCTCTATGAGCAGGCGCGCGCCTTCGGCCGCCTCGCCTCCCAGCGCGGTGGCGCGCTCGATGTGGCGGACGGCGGCTACCGCGACAATGTCATCGCCACCGGCGGTGGGCCGGGAATCATGGAAGCCGCCAATCGCGGTGCCTATGAGGTGGCGGCGCCGAGCATCGGCTTCAACATCACCCTGCCGCATGAGCAGGTGCCGAACCCCTACACCACGCCGCAGCTCACCTTCCGCTTCCACTATTTCGCCATGCGCAAGATGCACCTCGCCATGCGCGCCAATGCGCTGGTGGTGTTTCCCGGCGGCTTCGGCACGCTGGACGAGCTGTTCGAGATCCTCAATCTGCAGATCACCGGCAAGGCCCCGGCGGTGACGGTGGTGCTGTTCGACGAAGCCTATTGGCGCTCCGTGGTCAATTTCCAGGCGCTGATCGACGAGGGCATGGTGAGCGCGGCGGAAGTGGCCAGCCTGCGCTTCGCCGACACGGCAGAGGATATCTGGATCCAGCTTGTCGAGGGCGGGCTGAAGCTTCCCGCCCGCTGACGCCCGCTCAGGCGCGGGCGGCGATCCAGGCCGCGATGCGCGGCCACACCTGCCGGTGCGCCTGCCGCCCGGCGAGAATGGCGAGGTGCTGCAGCCCGACGCCGATCTCGGCCGGGTGCTCGATGATCTCGGTGCTGCCCGCCGCCATACGGGCGAAGAACGGCGCCACCGCCGCGCGCGGGCCGATCTCGTCGGCGGTGCTCACCGCCGCCAGCGCCGGCAGGCGCAGGGTCTGCGGGCCGATGACCCGGCCGCCCATTTCCAGCCGCCCGGCGGTGAAGCGGTCCTCGCGGTAGAGCCATTCCACCATTTCATGCACCAGCTTGCCGGCCAGCGGCACCTCGTCCAGCGCCCAGCGGGTAAGGCGCAGATGCAGGGCGAGGGCCGCCGGATCGCCGAGGCTCAGCGCCCCATCCAGCCAGCGGTGCCAGACAAAGGTGCCGGGCGCGAGCAGAGCGCAGGCCTGTCCCAATTGCGCGCCGGGCACGAGGCCGTCTTCCGGCGTGCGGTCCTCCCGCAAAGCCACCGCGTCGCGAAAGGCGCTGGAGCCCGGCGCGAAGCTCAGCGGCGCGGCGAGCAGCACCAGCGCGCGGAACTGCGCCGGTTCCAGCGCCGCCGCCAGTGCCGCCAGCGTGCCGCCGAGCGAATGGCCGAGCACCACCGGCGCCCCAACGCCGCGCGCCGCCACCGCTTCCGCCGCCGTCCGCACGGCGCAGGCATAGTCCTCCAGCCCGTGCGGCGCCCCGCCGGCCACGGGCGGCCGCCATTCCACCAGATGCACGTCGAGCCCATGGGCGAGGCCCGTGCCGACGACGCTCACCCCCGGCGCGAGGTCCCAGACATAGGCGCGCTTGATCGGCGCGGGCACCATCAGCGCCGGCGGGCCGTGGGGCGCGGTGTGGCTGGTGTAGTGCCGCAGCCGCCAGAGCGGCGTTTCCGCCACGATCTCGTAGGGGTGCTCGGCGAGGCCGTAGCCGAGCAGGTCGAGCGTGCGGGCCTGTGCCGCGCGCCAGCTCTCCTGCGCCGCGCGCTGCGTCGCCCGGGCGAAAGCGAGCGGGTCGGGGAACGGCGCATCGGGCATGGCGTCCTCCATCGCCGGTGCCGGGCACTGGCAACCGGTGACGCCAGCCTAGCATGGCAGGGGTTCGCCTTGATGCGGGTCAGAAGGTCTCGGCGAGCACCGTGGCCAGCGGCAGCGGCGGCGGGCGCTGGAAGCCGGGCGCGCCGGCCAGCACCCGCCCGGCGATCTCGATGCCTCGCCGCGCCGCGGCCGCCGCCGGCGAACCGGCGAGCCAGCCATCGATGAAGCCGGCGGCGAAGGCGTCGCCCGCTCCGGTCGTCTCGGCGGGCGCGGCCAGCGGCGGCACGGGGAGCGAGCTGCGCCCTTCCGCCTCGCACAGCAGCACCGGCCCCGCGCCCTGCGTCACCACAAGCGCGCGGAGGTCGTCGCCGCCGATCGCCCGCGCCTGTTGAAAGGCGTCCGCGCCGGTGAACAGCGCATGGTCGGCGCTGGAGGCGATGAGCACCTGTGCCGGCCGCGTTTCCGTGCGCTCCAGCGGCACCTGCGCCACCACCGGCAGGCGGGCGGCCAGCGCCTCCAGCAGGCCCGGCCCGGCGCGGCGGAGATTGACATAGGCGATGTCGGCCTCAAGCGCGGGCAGGCTGGTGAGCCGGCGCGCCTCCGTGCTGGCCGGCGCGAGGATGGTGCGCTCGCCCTCCGGCCCGATGAGAATATCGAGCGGGACGGTGGAGGCGTCCGTGTCGCGCAAGGCGCGCAGGTCGAACCCCATCGCTTCCAACTGGCTCCGGCAGGCGCGGCCGGCGGCATCGGTGGAGAGCGTCGCCACCAGCGTCACGCGGTGGCCGAGCGCGCGCAGCGCCGCAGCGGTGTTGAAGCCGCCGCCGCCGAGGCGCAGCGTGATCTCGCCTCGCGTCAGCCGTTCGCCGGCGCGCAGCGGGGCGGTCAGCGGCCAGAGGCGATCGACATTGACGCTTCCGATCACCAGCACATGCGCCATGGGGTTCCTCCGGGGCGGCCCGCGCCGCCCGCCACCTCGGCGCGAGCGATAGGGGCGGGCGCGGGGTTTGACAAGCGTTCGCCGGCCGCCGCGCCGCCTCGACGCCGCCGCGCTTTGCCGCTACCTCTAGGCGGCGCCGGGCTTTGCCGGACCGGCGGTGACGGGCACAGGGAGACGGGCCGATGAAGCTGGTGCGCTATGGCGAGAGCGGGCGCGAGCGCCCCGGCCTGATCGACGCGGATGGCGTGCTGCGCGATCTCTCGACGCTGGTGGCCGATATCGAGGGCAAGGTGCTGGTGCCGGAAAGCCTCGCCCGGCTGCGCGGCCTCGACACGTCGGAACTGCGCGTCGTCGAAGGCGCGCCGCGCCTCGGGCCCTGCGTCGGCGCGGTCGGCAAGTTCGTCTGCATCGGCCTCAATTATCTCGACCATGCCGAGGAGGCCGGCATGCCGATCCCGGCGGAGCCGGTGATCTTCCTCAAGCCCACCAGCTGCATTGTCGGGCCGAACGACGCGGTGGAGATTCCGCGCGGCGCCACCAAGACCGATTGGGAAATCGAGCTCGGCATCGTCATCGGCAAGCCGGCTAAATATGTGTCGGTCGAGGATGCCTACGACCATGTCGCCGGTTATTGCATCGTAAACGACGTGTCCGAGCGCTCCTTCCAGCTGGAGCGCGGCGGCACCTGGGACAAGGGCAAGGGCTGCGACACCTTCGGCCCCATCGGTCCCTGGCTGGTGACCACGGACGAGATTCCCGACCCGCAGGCGCTCGACATGTGGCTGGAGGTGGACGGGGTGCGCCGGCAGACCGGCTCCACCCGCACCATGATCTTCGACGTGCCGACGGTGGTGTCCTATGTCAGCCAGTTCATGAGCCTGCAGCCGGGCGACATTATCTCCACCGGCACGCCGCCGGGCGTCGGCCTCGGCATGAAGCCGCCGGTCTACCTCGCCCCCGGCCAGACCATGCATCTGTCCATCACCGGGCTCGGCGAGCAGCGCCAGACCACCGTCGCGGCGGGGTGAGGCCGGGCCGGTTGCGGCAGATCAAGGCGCCGCGCGCGCCGCTGTGCTGAGCTTTCCCCGTTCACGTCCGCCCGTGGTCGACGTGGGAGGGTGCCATGCCGGATGCCGAGCTTAACCGCCGCCTGCGCGACGCCGTGGAGCGCATCCTCAGGGATGCCGAGGTCGAGGTCGGCATCTGCCGCGACAAGCGCATCATCACCCTCACCGGGCGCGTGCCGACGCGCGGCCTGCAGATCAGCATCGAGGATGCGGTCGGCCGCCTCGCCGGCGGGTTCACCATCGTCAACCAGGTGAAGGTCGAGCCGCCGCTCTATTGCCGGACCGTGCGGCTGCATTGAGCGCGGCGGCGGATTGGCGCGCTCTCCTTGAAACGTTGAGACGCTGATCGACAGGCGGGCCGGGCGAGGCGACGCTAACCATCGCCTTTTATGTCGATCGCCGCGGAATCCGCTTTCGCAACATCGGACAGGCGGCCGCCTTCTCCTTTATCCTGCTCACCATCGTCACCATCCTGACGCTGGTCCTGTGGCGGGCCATGAGGGAGGTCTGAGCATGACCGATATGCCGCCGAAAGCTGAACCCCAAAGCTCCAATCGCTGGCGCCGCTTCGCGGAATGGGACGAGCGCCCGCTGCGTTACGACCTGTTCGCGGCGGAAAACCCCGAGGCCGGCTTCTCCGTGTTCCGCAGCCCCTATGACCCCGCGCCTTCGCTCAGCGTGGAGGGTGGCCGGGTGACGGTCATGGACGGCAAGGCGGAAGCCGATTTCGACATATTGGACGCCTTCATCGCCGCCCATCACATCGACCCCGTCATGGCCGAGACGGCGATGGCGATGGACCCGGGCGAGATCGCCCGCAGGCTGGTGGACATCAATGTGCCGCGACAGGAGCTTGAGGCGCTGGCGCGGGGGCTGACCCCGGCGCGCCTCGCGGAAGTCGTCGGCCGGTTGTCCGCGCTGGAGATCGCCTTCGCCTATTCCAAAATGCGCCAGCGCCAGACCCCCGGCAATCAGGCGCATGTGACCAACGCCAAGGACGACCCGCTCCAGCTCGCCGCCGACGCCGCCGTCGCGGTGGCGCTGGGTTTCGACGAGATCGAGACCACGATGCGCGTCTCCTCCAACAGCTGGGCCAATGCGCTGGCCTGTACGGTGGGGGCGGCGGTCGGGCGCGGCGGGGTACTGTTCCAGTGCTCCATCGAGGAAGCGGAGGAGTTGCAGATCGGCCTTGCCGGGCTCGCCTCCTATGCCGAGACGGTCTCGGTCTACGGCACCGAGCGCGCCTTCATCGATGGCGACGACACGCCGTGGTCAAAGGCGCTGCTCACCGCCGCCTATGCCTCGCGCGGCATCAAGGCGCGCTGCACCTCCGGCGCGGCGGCCGAGCTTCTGATGGGCTTTCACGAGCAGCGCTCACTGCTTTATCTCGAAGCGCGGTGCCTGTGCCTGCAACGAGCAATGGGCGTGCAGGGCACGCAGAATGGCGGCATTGACGGCGCCCCGCTCACTGCCTCCATGGCCGGCGGGGTGCGCGAATTGATGGCGGAGAACCTCATCGCCGTCTGGCTCGGGCTCGAATGCGCCTCCGGCAATGATTGCCGCACCAGCGAGTCGGAAATCCGTGTCGGCGCCAAGATCACGCCCTATCTGCTGGCCGGCTCCGACCTCATTTGTTCCGGCTTCGGCTCGATCAAGAAATACGACAATTCCTTCAACCCCTCGCTGTTCAATGGTGAGGAGATCGAGGATTACCTCCTTCTGCAGCGCGATTTCCAGACCGATGGCGGCCTCACCCCGGTGGAGGAGGACCAGGTGTTGGGCCTGCGTGTGCGGGCGGTGGAAGCGCTGGCGGCGGTGATGGAGGAACTCGACCTCGGCACCGTGCCGCGGGCGCGGATGATGTCCGTCGTGTTCGCCTCCGGCTCGGAGGAGACGCAGAGCTACAGCGCCGGCGAAGTGACGCCGATCAGCGCCGCCATCAAGGCGCGCGGCATCACCGCGCTCGATGTGGTGCGGGCGCTGGCGCGGCGCGGCTACACCGAGGAGGCGGAGAACCTGCTTCTTATGCTGCGCCAGCGCATTTCCGGCGACTATCTCCAGACCTCCGCTCTGATGCGCGACGGGCGGGTGCTGAGCGCGATCAACGACCCCAACGACTATCGCGGCCCCGGCACCGGCTACCGCATGCCGGAGCCGCGCTGGCAGGCCGTGCAGGGCATCCGCAACGTGCTCACCCGCGAGCGGGTGCTGGCGGCGGAGAATGTCGTCGGCGAGGCGGTGGGCCAGTTGGTGGGCGAAGCGGACTGGCTGGTGCCGGCCGGCGTCGCGGCGAAAGGCAGCGATCCGCATGAGGTGGTGATCGGCGTCAGCCCCGCCTTCGCCCGGCAGCTGCACCAGACCACCGCCGGCCATGCGCTCTCCGACGTGGTGGCGGCGCTGGTCGGCGGCATCGAGGCGGGGGGCGGCACGGCGCGGCTGGTGCGGATGCTGCACACCGCCGACACCTCCTTCCTCGGCCTCGCCGCCGCGAGGCTGTCGGGCTCCGGCTTCGGCATCGGCATCCAGGCCAAGGGCACGACGGTGCTGCACCAGGCCGACCGCATGCCGCACATGAATCTCGAACTGTTCTCCAATGCCCCGCTGACCGGGCTCGACCATTACCGCGCGCTCGGCCGTAACGCCGCCCGCCACACCTTCGGCGAGGCGCCCGAGCCGGTGATGGTGCCCACCCATGGCGAGGCGCTCGGTGCGCGCTTCCATGTGCGGGTGGCGCTGCTCTACGCCATCGAGACCGGTCTCATCGATCTCACTGTCCACCCCATCGAACTCGACTACCGCCCCGCCCGGCCGGCGACGGAGGCTGCCCAATGAGCGCGAAACCCATGAGCGATCTCGACCTCTATCCCGTCGCCGAAAAGGCCCCGGAGCGGGTGGCGACTCCCACTGGCAAGCCGCTTTCCGCCCTCACTTTGGAGGCCGTGCTGTCCGGTGAGGTCGGCAATGAGGACATCGCCATCACCCCGGAGGCCTTGATATTGCAGGCGAATATCGCCCGGGCGGCGGGGCGCGCGACGCTGGCGGAGAATTTCGAGCGCGCGGCAGATCTGGTGCGCGTGCCGCAGGACCTGATCCTCGACACCTATGAGCTGCTGCGCCCCGGCCGCGCCCGTGATGCCCAGCAGCTTCTCGACCGGGCGGCGCTTCTGCGCCGCGACTACGGCGCCACCCGCGTCGCCGCCCTCATTGAGGAGGCCGCCGCCGTCTATACCAGGCGCGGCCTCTTCGTGAAGAGATACTGAGTGATAACAATGACTTGAAGGGCGCGTCGTCTCAGGGAAGGGTGAGACGGCGCACGGCGTCGCGCCAGCCGGCGAGCTTGGTCTCACGCGTCTCGGCCGGCATGACCGGATCGAAGCGGTGGTCGAGCCGCCAGGAATCGGCGAAGCGCCCCGGCGCCGGCATGATCCCGGCCTGGTGCCCGGCGAGATAAGCCGCACCGAGCGCCGTCGTTTCGCGGATCACCGGCCGATCGACCGGCGCGGCGAGGAGATCGGCGAGGCGCTGCATCGCGAAGTTGGAGGCGACCATGCCGCCATCGACACGCAGCACCGGCGTGCGATGGCCCGTGGCGCCAGAGCGCGCCCAGTCGGCATTCATCGCCTCGATAAGGTCAGCTGTCTGATAGCAAACGCTTTCCAGTGCCGCGAGGCAGAATTCGGCGGGCCCGGAATTGCGGGTGAGGCCGAACATCGCCCCGCGAACATCCGGGTTCCAATGCGGCGCACCGAGGCCGACAAAGGCCGGCACGAGATAGACCTGCTGGGCCGGATCGGCGGCGTCGGCGAGCGCTTCGCTCTCCGCCGAGTTCTTGATGATGCCGAGCCCGTCCCGCAGCCACTGCACCGCCGCGCCGGCGACGAAGATCGACCCTTCCAGCGCATAGGTCCGCTTGCCGCCGAGTTGATAGGCGATGGTGGTGAGCAGCCGGTTCTCCGAGACGACGGCGGTCGCCCCCGTATTGAGCAGGGCGAAGCAGCCGGTGCCGTAGGTCGATTTGATCATGCCCGGCTGGAAGCACGCCTGGCCGACCGTGGCGGCCTGCTGGTCGCCGGCGATGCCGCCAATGGCGATGGCCCCGCCGAGCAGGCGAGGAGCCGTGGTGCCGAAATCGGCGGCGCAGTCCTTCACCTCCGGCAACATGGAGCGCGGCACACGCAGAAGCGCGAGCAGATCATCGTCCCAGGCGCCGGTGTGGATGTTGAACAGCAAGGTGCGGGCGGCATTGGTGGCGTCGGTGGCGTGCACCGCACCCTCCGTGAGTTTCCACAGCAGCCAGCTGTCCACCGTGCCGAAGGCGAGCTCGCCGCGCTCGGCACGAGCGCGGGCGCCCGGGACATGGTCGAGAATCCAGCCGATCTTGGTGCCGGAGAAATAGGGATCGAGGATCAGCCCGGTGCGCTCGCGCACCAGCGCCTCATGGCCTTCCGCCTTCAGTCTCGCGCAGAGTTCGGCGGTGCGGCGGTCCTGCCAGACGATGGCGCGATGGATGGCCGCGCCGGTCTTGCGATCCCACACGACGGTGGTTTCGCGCTGATTGGTGATGCCGATGGCGGCGATGTCGGCGGCGGTAAGGCCAGCCTGTTCCATCACCGCGCGGCAGGTGGCGAGCGTCGTCTGCCACAGATCCTCCGCCTCATGTTCGACCCAGCCGGAAGCGGGGAAATGCTGCGGGAATTCCTGCTGCGCCTGTGCCGCGATGGAGGTGTCCTGCCGGAACAGGATGGCACGCGAGGAGGTCGTCCCCTGGTCGATGGCGAGAAGATGGGTCACGAGGCGCTCCGCGAAAAGGCTTCATCCCGGCGAGGGCGGCGCGTGCAAGCTGCCACCTCTGCGGAACGTGGTCTATGTCGGGCGGCATGCCGTCCGCGACGGCAGCGGGCGAGACAACGTCCCGGACGGCGGGGGCGTCCGGGACGCAGGGGCCGGGCACCGCTTCGGGTGCGCCGGCATTGGATCGGCGGACCCGCGTCAGTTCTTCTTCGGTGGGGTGGCCGGCCAGGAGTTGATCAGCGTGTCGTAGTCGATGGTTTCGCCCTGCGGCTTCTCATTCGCCAGCTTGGGCTGCGGGGCGAGGTTGCCGGATTCCTTGGCGAGCTTGACCCAGTATTCCATCGGGTGCTTCTCGTTCAGCTTCGGGCCGCATTCACCCTGCACGCCGGACTTTTCGAGGCGCGCCATCACCGATTCCTGGGCTTCGGCAAGGGCGGTCATCGCTTCCTGCGGCGTCTTGGCGCCGGAAGAGGCGTCACCGATGTTCTGCCACCACAGCTGGGCGAGCTTCGGGTAGTCCGGCACGTTCGCGCCGGTGGGCGACCACTGCACGCGGGCGGGCGAGCGGTAGAACTCGATCAAGCCGCCGAGCTTGGGCGCGCGCTCGGTGAAGCTCTTGTCCCAGATGTCGCTCTCGCGGATGAAGGTGAGGCCGACATGGCTCTTCTTCAGCGAGACGGTCTTGGAGGTGACGAACTGGGCGTAGAGCCAGGCGGCCTTGCGGCGGTCGACCGGGGTCGACTTCAGCAGGGTCCAGGAGCCGACGTCCTGATAGCCGAGCTTCATGCCGTCCTTCCAGTAGGCGCCCTTGGGGCTCGGGGCCATGCGCCACTTCGGCGTGCCGTCGGCGTTCATGACCGGCAGGCCTTCCTTCACCATGTCGGCCGTGAAGGCGGTGTACCAGAACATCTGCTGGGCGATGTTGCCCTGGGCCGGCACCGGGCCGGCTTCGGAGAAGGTCATGCCGAGCGCCTGCGGCGGCGTGTACTTCTTCAGCCACTCGATATACTTGGTAATGGAGTAGACGGCGGCCGGGCCGTTGGTGTCGCCGCCACGCTCGACCGTCGAGCCGGTGGGGCGGCAGCCTTCCATGCGGATGCCCCATTCGTCGACCGGCTTGCCATTGGGCAGGCCGCGATCGCCGTTGCCGGCCATGGACAGCCACGCATCGGTGAAGCGCCAGCCGAGCGAGGGGTCCTTCTTGCCGTAGTCCATGTTGCCATAGACCTTGACGCCGTTGATTTCCTTCACGTCGTTGGTGAAGAAGTCGGCGATGTCCTCATAGGCCGACCAGTTCAGCGGCACGCCGAGATCGTAACCGAACTTCGCCTTGAACTTGGCCTTGATGTCCGGATTGGTGAACCAGTCGTAGCGGAACCAGTAGAGATTGGCGAACTGCTGGTCGGGAAGCTGGTAGAGCTTGCCATCCGGCGCGGTGGTGAAGGAAATGCCGATGAAATCCGGCAGGTCGAGGGTCGGAGAGGTAACGTCCTTGCCCTCGCCGACGATCCAGTCGCTCAGCGGAATGGCCTGCTTGTAGCGGAAATGCGTGCCGATGAGGTCGGAGTCGTTCACCCACGCATCGTAGATGTTCTTGCCCGACTGCATCTGGGTCTGGATCTTCTCGACCACGTCACCTTCCTGGATCAGGTCGTGGGTGAGCTTGATCCCGGTGATTTCGGAGAAGGCCTTGGCGAGAACCTTCGCTTCATATTCATGGGTGGTGATGGTCTCGGAGACGACGTTGATCTCCATGCCCTTGAACGGTTCGGCCGCCTTGATGAACCATTGCAGCTCCTTCAGCTGCTCGTCCTTGGAGAGCGTCGAGGGCTGGAATTCGCTGTCGATCCACTTCTTGGCGGCGGCCTCGTCCGCGCGCACGGGCGCGGCGAAGGCGATCAGCGCCATGGCGCTGGCGGCCAGCAGAAGCCGGCCTCGGCTCATTGTCGGCAACATGGGTCTTTCCTCCCGTTCATTCCCAGAAATCACGCGGCTTTCTGCCGCTTAGGCGACTTCACACGAGGCGGAACACCGCCAGCGCGTAGACAAGGCAGAGCGCGAGCGCCCAACCGAGATTCGGTCCCACCAGGGCGAGCCAGGCGAGGTTGATGAAGGCGCTGCCGAGCAGCGTGATGAACAGCCGGTCGCCGCGCGTGGTGGGAATGCCGAGCACGCCGACCCGGGCGCGTTCCGGCCGCCACAGCGCCAGCACGGTGAAGATGGCGAGCAGGGCGACGATGGTGGCGAAGAAGGCCGCCGTCGGCCAGGTCCACGCCATCCAGGCCGTGTTCTCGGCGAGCCGTTCCATGAAGGGCGACGAAGCGTTTTCCATGCCGTCCTTCCTCACACCCGCCCGAGGGCGAAGCCCTTGGCGATGTAGTTGCGCACGAACCAGATGACGAGCGCGCCGGGGATGATGGTGAGCACGCCGGCAGCGGCGAGCAGGCCCCAATCCATGCCGGCGGCCGAGACCGTGCGGGTCATCGTCACCGCGATCGGCTTGGCGTTGGTGGCGGTCAGCGTGCGCGCCAGCAGCAGTTCCACCCAGGAGAACATGAAGCAGAAGAAGGCGGCGACGCCGATGCCGCTCGCGATCAGCGGCATGAAGATCTTCACGAAGAAACGCGGGAAGGAATAGCCGTCGATGGCCGCCGTCTCGTCGATCTCGCGCGGCACGCCGGACATGAAGCCTTCGAGAATCCACACGGCGAGTGGCACATTGAACAGGCAGTGCGCCAACGCCACGGCCCAGGGCGTGTCGAACAGGCCGATGGCCGAATAGAGATTGAAGAAGGGCAGGGCGAACACGGCCGGCGGGGCCATGCGGTTCGACAGCAGCCAGAAGAAAAGGTGCTTCTCGCCGACAAAGCTGTAGCGCGAGAAGGCATAGGCGGCCGGTAGCGCCAACGTGATCGAGATCACCGTATTCAGCGCCACATAGGTCAGCGAGTTGATGTAGCCGGAGTACCAGCTCGAGTCGGTGAAGATCTTGATATAGTGCTCGAACGTGATGTCGTTCGGCCACAACGTGACGCCGGAATTGATCTCGAAATTCGTCTTCAGGCTCATATTCACGAGCCAGTAGATCGGCAGGATCAGGAAGGCGAGATACAGCACCATGACGAGGGTGCCGCCGCGCGAGGAGGCGTGGGACGAGGCGCTCATGCCGGGTTCTCCTCCTGCCGGCGCTCGGTTCCGGCATGCGTCATCACGGTGTAGAAGACCCAGCACAGGGCAAGCACGATGAGGTTGTAGACGAGGCTCATCGCCGCCGCCTTGCCGAGATCGAACTGGCCGAGTGCGATCTTCACGAGGTCGATGGACAGGAAGGTGGTGGCGTTGCCAGGCCCGCCGCCGGTGAGCACGAAGGGCTCGGTGTAGATCATGAAGCTGTCCATGAAGCGCAGCAGAACCGCGATCAGCAGCACCCGCTTCATCTTCGGCAATTGGATGGTGGTGAAGATCGCCCAGCGCGAGGCGCCGTCGATCCGCGCCGCCTGGTAATAGGCGTCAGGGATCGACTTGAGACCGGCATAGCACAGGAGCGCGACCAGGCTGGTCCAGTGCCACACATCCATCACCACGATGGTGATCCAGGCCGCGAGCGGGTCGCCCGTGTAGTTGTACTCAATGCCGAGAGCGTTGATCGCCCAGCCCGCCAAGCCGATATCGCCGCGCGCAAACACCTGCCAGATGGTGCCGACCACGTTCCACGGGATCAGCAGCGGCAGCGCCATGATGACGAGCGTGGCGGCCACCTTCCAGCCTTCACGCGGCATGGACAGCGCAACGAGGATGCCGAGCGGAACTTCGATCGCGAGGATGATGGCGGAGAACAGCAGGTTCCGCACCAGCGCATCGAGGAAGCGCCCGCCGAACTCGGTCGAGGGATCGAGCAGTTCCTGGAACCAGCCAAGGCCGTTCCAGAAGAACTGGTTGTTGCCGAAGGTGTCCTGCACCGAATAGTTCACCACCGTCATGATCGGCAGGATGGCCGAGAAGGCGACGATGAGGAAAACCGGGGCGACCAGCAGCCAGGCGCGGTTGTTGACGGGCTTGTCCATCACAGGGCTTCCTCGCGGCCGGCGGGCGCGCCGGGCACCAGCACGCCATTGGCGTAGATGTGGATCTGCCGGGGATCGAGCGTCAGGCCGGCGCTATCACCGTCGAGCGACAGCTCTTCCGGGACCATGGCTGCCGCCGGGTTGCCGGATATCTCGATGCGGGCGATGCGGGCGCGCCCGATATCCTCGATACGCGTCACCTTCACGGGCAGGCCGTGGCCCGGTTTGGCCAGCGTGGCGAATTCCGGCCGCACGCCGAGTTCGATCCGTTCCGCCGCCGGCAGGGCGGGATAGGCCCGCTCCAGCGCGATGGCGACGCCACCGACATGGGCGGTGCGCCCCTCGACCTTTGCCGGCAGCACATTCATGCCCGGCGAGCCGATGAAATGGCCGACGAAGGTGTGGGCAGGGCGCTCGAATAGCTCTTCCGGCGTGCCGGTCTGCACCACGGCGCCGTCATGCATGACGACGACCGTGTCGGCGAAGGTCAGCGCCTCGGTCTGGTCATGCGTCACATAGATCATGGTCAGGTCGAGCGCGCGGTGGAGTTCCTTCAGCGACGAGCGCAACTGCCATTTGAGATGCGGGTCGATGACGGTGAGCGGCTCGTCGAAGAGGATGGCGGCGACATCCTCGCGCACCAGCCCGCGCCCGAGCGAGATCTTCTGCTTCGCGTCGGCGGTGAGGTTGGACGCCTTGCGGTCGAGCACCGAGCTCATGTCGAGCCGGCTGGCGATCTCCTCGACGCGGCGAGCGATCGCCTCGCGCGGCATCTTGCGATTCTTCAAGGGGAAGGCGAGGTTCTCGCGCACCGTCATCGTGTCGTAGACGACGGGGAACTGGAACACCTGGGCGATGTTGCGCGCCTCGGTCGGCAGCCGCGTCACGTCGCGGTCGTCGAACAGGATGCGCCCGCGCGTCGGGATGACGAGGCCCGAAATGATGTTCAGCAGCGTGGTCTTGCCGCAGCCGGAAGGGCCGAGCAGCGCATAGGCGCCGCCCTGCCGCCAGACATGGTTGATCTCTTTCAGCGCGTAGTCCTGCGGGCCGCGCGGGTCGGGCCGGTAGGCATGGGCGAGGCCGTCGAGGGTGATGCTTGCCATGATGCTCTCCCTCAGGCCGCCGCCGCATCGCGGACGGGCGCGACGCTCCGGCCCTCGGCGTCGAACAGCAGGATGTGGCGGGGGTCGATCAGCACTTCCACCGGCGCGTCGGGTTCCAGGCGCCGCACGCCGGGAACCAGCGCGGTGAGGCGTTCCGCGCCCATATCCATGTGCAGAAAGCTCTCCGAGCCGGTCACTTCGGTCACCGCGATGGTGGCGCCGAGCCGGATAAGCCCTTCCCCGGCGATACGCTCGGCGGTAGCGACATCCTCCACGTCGAGATGGTGGGCGCGCACGCCGATCGTGTAGGTGCCGTTCGAGACCTGCGCCAGCGGCCCATGCGCCGGCAGTACGGTGCCGTTCTCCATCAGCACCGTGTGACCCTGCTTGGTCACGCGCAGCGCGTTGAGCGGCGGATCGGAAAAGACGCGTGCCGTGGCGAGATTGGCAGGCCGGCGATAGACCTCGGCGGTGGGGCCGAATTGGGTCATCGCGCCTTCCAGCAGCGTGGCGGTGTGCCCGCCGAGCAGCAGCGCCTCGGTCGGCTCGGTGGTGGCATAGACGAACACCGCGCCGGTCGAGGCGAAGATGCGCGGCAGTTCCTCGCGCAGTTCCTCACGCAGCTTGTAGTCGAGATTGGCCAGCGGCTCGTCGAGCAGCACGAGATCGGCGCGCTTCACCAGTGCCCGGGCGATGGCGGTGCGTTGCTGCTGGCCGCCCGACAGCGCCAGCGGCGTGCGCTGGAGATAGGGGTCGAGCTTCAGCAGCTTCGCGGCGGAGATCACCCGCTCCTCGATCTCCGCGCGCGGCAGACCGGCCACCCGCAGCGGCGAGGCGATGTTCTCATAGACGGTGAGCGCGGGGTAATTGATGAACTGCTGGTAGACCATGGCGACGCTGCGCTTCTTCACCGACAGCCCCGTCACGTCGCGTCCGTCCACCAGCACGCGGCCGGAGGTCGGGGCGTCGAGGCCGGCCATCAGCCGCATGAGGCTGGTCTTGCCCGCGAGCGTGGCCCCGAGCAGCACGTTCAGGCTGCCGCGCTCCAGCCGCAGCGATACGTCGCGAATGAAGGGAACGCCGCGCACGCTGCGCGAGACGTGGGCGAGTTCGAGTGTCATTGCGCAATCCCCCGCAGCGAGGCTGGCGCCGCGCCGGACACCGCGCTTTCGGCCATGAAGGCATCGAGCGCGGCCGTCTCCTCAGCGGAGAAGCGCAGGCCCAGCTTGGAACGCCGCCATAGCACATCCTCGGCGGTACGTGCCCACTCCTCCCGCATCAGGTAGCGCACCTCTGCCTCGGTCAGGTCGGCGCCGAACACGCGCCCGAGATCGCCGGCGGACCGTGTGCCGTCGAGGATGCGCATGGCGCGCGTACCATAGGCGACGACCAGCCGGCGGGCGAGGCGTTCATCGAGCCAGGGATGCGCGCGAAGGATCTGGGCGACGACGCGCGGCTGGTCATGCACGCCGAAATCCCCTCCCGGCAGCGGCGCGGTGCCGGTCCAGGAGGTCTTGGAGACAGCCGGCAGATAGGGGATCAGCTTTTCGATGGCGTGCTCGGCGAGGCGCCGATAGGTGGTGATCTTGCCGCCGAAGACGGACAGAACCGGCACCCGCCCGTCCTGGTCGTCCAGTTCCAGCACATAATCGCGCGTGGCTTCCTGTGCCTTGGACGCGCCGTCGTCATAGAGCGGACGGACGCCGGAATAGGTCCAGACCACGTCGCCCGGCGTCACCGGGCGGCTGAAATACTCGCTCGCGGCGGCGCAGAGATAGGCGATCTCCTCCTCGCTGGCGACCGGCCGGCTCGGCGTGCTGCCGAAGTCGCGGTCGGTGGTGCCGATGAGGGTGAAGTCCTGCTCATAGGGGATGGCGAAGATGATGCGACCATCCGCATTCTGGAAGATGTAGGCCCGGTCATGGTCGTAAAGCCGGGGGACGACGATGTGGCTGCCCTGCACGAGGCGGACATTGGCCGGCGAATTGGCACGCAGCACATGCGCCAGCACGTCGTGCACCCAGGGGCCGGCGGCATTGACCAGCGCGCGCGCATTCACCACCCGGCGTGCGCCGCCCTCCTCGAACTCGATGCGCCAGAATTCCGGCTCGCGGCTGGCGGAGACGACCCGGGTGCTCCGGCGTATGTCGGCGCCGCGCTCGGCCGCGTCGAGTGCGTTCAGCACCACCAGCCGGCTGTCCTCCACCCAGCAGTCGGAATATTCGAAGGCGCGGCGATAGCCGTCGCGCAGCGGCCGGCCGGCCGGGTCGCGCGCCAGATCGAGCGAGCGCGTCGCCGGCAGAAGCTTGCGCCCGCCGAGATGGTCGTAGAGGAACAGGCCCAGCCGGAGCAGCCAGGCCGGGCGCAGACCCGCGTGATGCGGCAGCACGAAGCGCAGCGGCCAGATGATGTGCGGGGCAATCGCCCACAGCACCTCGCGTTCGGCCAGCGCCTCATGCACCAGCCGGAACTCGTAATGTTCGAGATAGCGCAGCCCACCATGGATCAGCTTGGTGGAGGCGGAAGAGGTCGCGCCGGCGAAATCGCCCTGTTCCAGCAGGACGACGGAGACCCCGCGCCCGGCGGCGTCGCGGGCGATGCCACAGCCATTCACGCCCCCGCCAATGATCGCAAGGTCGTAAATCTCGTCCCGAATGCGAGCGTTCAAAGGCGTGTCTCCCGGTGCGCTGCTTTAGGTCAGTAGCGCTTTCGTTTTTATCTTCATATCGACGCTATACGAAAGTGTTTTTGGTCGCAATAGCGTCAAATCGAAAGAAGCGAACCTTCGGATAGGTGCATTGCAGCAATTCCGTGGCATTCCGTTGGCATGCCAGTCGCGCCGCCTGTCGCTTCGGCGACGCTGCGAACCGGCGGCAGCGTGATGGCTTGGCTGTGAGGCGTCTATCGGCCTGCAGGAGCGCGCTTCCGCAAATCGTAAGCGCGACCGCGCCGCGTCGGCGACATCGGTCGTGCGGTCTTTCGGCACCGCTGCGCTGCAGCAACGATTTGCTCTTGTCATGTTGAGCGATTGGCGCATAACTAAACATAAAGCTAAATCGTTCCGGCGCGCCTTGCGCCACGGTGAGCCATGAAAGGGGCAAAAAGCCCCTCGTTCTCTGGGAGGAGAGCATGCTGAAGCAGTGGATACCCCTTCTCGGGGCGACGGCCGTTTGCGCGCTGATGTCCGTGCCGCAGGCGGCGAAGGCCGAGCAACTCACGCTGTGCTGGGCGGCCTGGGACCCGGCCAATGCGCTGGTGGAACTGTCCAAGGACTTCACCGCCAAGACCGGCATCGACATGAAGTTCGAGTTCGTCCCCTGGACCAGCTATGCCGACCGCTTCCTCAATGAACTGAATTCGCGCGGCAAGCTGTGCGACCTCATCATCGGCGACAGCCAGTGGGTCGGCGGCGCGGCGGAGAACGGGCATTATGTGAAGCTGAACGACTTCTTCGCGAAAGAAGGCATCAAGATGGATGACTTCGTTCCCGCGACCGTGGTCGGCTATTCCGAATGGCCGAAGAACACGCCGAATTACTGGGCCCTGCCGGCGATGGGCGACGTGGTGGGCTGGACCTACCGCAAGGACTGGTTCACGCGCCCTGAGATCCAGAAGGAATTCAAGGCGAAGTACGGCTGGGACCTCGACGCGCCGAAGACCTACGACCAGCTCAAGCAAATCGCCGAGTTCTTCCAGAAGCGGCAGATCGACGGCAAGACCGTCTACGGGGCCTCGATCTACACCGAGCGTGGGTCGGAAGGCATCACGATGGGCGTGACCAACGTCCTCTATGATTGGGGCTTCATGTATGACAACCCCAAGAAGCCCTATGACATGCAGGGCTATGTGAACTCGCCGGATGCCATCAAGGGCCTCGAATTCTACAAGGCCCTTTACGATTGCTGCACCCCGCCCGGCGCGTCCAACGTCTACATGGTGGAATCCGCCGACGCCTTCAAATCCGGGCAGGTGGCGATGCAGATGAACTTCGCCTTCACCTGGCCCGGCCTCTACAAGGACGAGAAGGTCGGTGGCGACCGCATCGGCTTCTTCCCCAATCCGGCGGAGAAGTATCATTACGCCCAGCTCGGCGGGCAGGGCATCTCGGTGGTGTCCTACTCGGACAAGCGCGACGCTGCGCTTCAGTACATCAAATGGTTCGCCCAGCCGCAGGTGCAGGCCAAGTGGTGGCAGCTCGGCGGCTATTCCTGCCTGAAGGCGGTGGTCGACGCTCCCGACTTCAAGACCAGCCAGCCCTATGCACCCGCCTTCCTGGAATCGATGGCGATCGTGAAGGATTTCTGGGCCGAGCCGTCTTACGCCGAACTGCTGCAGGCGATGCAGAAGCGGGTGCATGACTATGTCGTCGCCGGCAAGGGCACGGCAAAGGAGGCTCTCGACGGTCTCGAAAAGGACTGGACCGAGATCTTCAAGGAAGACGGCAAGATCTGAGATTGCGACCATGTGATCCTCTCCCGTCCGGGAGAGGGGCCCGCCAAGCGGGTCGGTGAGCGGGTGATCCGCGCGTTCAGCGCCTCCCACCTCTCGCCCCATCCTCTCCCCGGCGGGGAGAGGGAGTAGGCTCCGCTTCCTCCCGCGGGCGATCCGGCTCATCCCGAGACCCACCGGATCGCCCCTTTTCCGCCGACGCCAGCGAGGGCGCGCGTGACGACATCCCCACACACTTATGCCGACAAGGCCGCCGAGGCGGCGGTGCGGGCAACCCCGGAACCTCTGGTGAGGCGGGTACGGGCGCTTTCGGACAAGGCCATCGCCTGGCTGTTCATCGCGCCCACCATCGCGCTGCTGCTGGCGATCAACATCTTCCCGCTGTTCTGGGCGATCTACCTCTCCTTCACCAACTACCGCGCCAACCGCCCCAATGCGGAGGTCAAGAATGTCGGCCTCGGCAATTATTCGCGGGTGCTGAACGACCCCGATATCTGGGCCTCGATGCAGACCACGGCGCATTTCGTGTTCTGGACCATCCTTCTCCAGACGGTGATCGGCTTCGCGCTGGCCTATCTCATCGACCGCAAGTTCCGTGGCCACGCCTTCTGGACGACGCTCATCCTTATCCCGATGATGCTATCGCCCGCCGTGGTCGGCAATTTCTGGCGGTTCCTCTATGAGCCGCAGATCGGCCTGTTCGCCTATGCCGTTTCGTTCCTCACCGGCATCCCGACCTCGGAGATCCAGATGCTTGGCAGCGTCAACCTGGCGCCCTGGGCGATCATCATCGTCGATACCTGGATGTGGACGCCCTATGTGATGCTGATCTGCCTCGCCGGGCTGCGCTCCATTCCCGACTACATCTATGAGGCGGCGGAAGTCGATCGCGCGTCGAACTGGCGGCAGTTCTGGTCGATCACCGTGCCGATGGCGCTGCCCTTCATCATGCTGGCGGTGCTGTTCCGTGGCATCGAGAACTTCAAGATGTTCGACATGGTCAACCTGCTGACCGGCGGCGGGCCGGGCTCGACCACCGAGGTCGCCTCCATCGCGCTCAAGCGCGACGCCTTCGAAGCGTGGGCGACCGGGCGCTCGTCGGCTTTTGCCATCGTTCTCTTCGTCGCCGTGTTCGGCCTCGCCAACATCTACGTTAAGGCGCTCAACAGGGTGAAACAGCGATGAGCTCGGCAAACACCGCCCATTCGGTCGTCGAGCCGAGCGCCCGTTCCAAGCGCATCGCCGCGACGCTGGTGATCCTCTACGCGGTCATCACTATGATTCCGCTGGTGTGGATTTTCCTCACCTCGATCAAGTCGCCGCCGGACTCGATTTCCTATCCGCCGAAGATCCTGTTCACGCCGTCGCTGGAAGGCTACTGCAACCTCTTCACCACGCGCACGCGGCAGACCCCGGAATACATCGCGTCCCTTCCGCCGCCGGAGAACCTGTGCGATGCGGTCACGCGCGAGCGCAACATGGTGATCGCCGGTCCGTCCAACTTCCTGCCGCGCTTCACCAATTCGCTGATCATCGCCTTCGGTTCCACCTTCCTGGCGGTCGGGCTCGGCACGCTGGCGGCCTATGGCTTCTCGCGCTTCAAGGTGCCGCTGGCGGATGATCTGCTGTTCTTCATCCTCTCCACCCGGATGATGCCGCCCATCGCGGTGGCGATCCCGATCTACCTCATGTACCGGCAGCTCGGCCTTTCTGACACCGCCCTTGGGATGATGCTGCTCTATACGGCGGTCAATGTCTCGCTGGCCGTGTGGCTGCTCAAGGGCTTCATCGACGAGATCCCGCGCGAGTATGAAGAGGCGGCGATGATCGACGGCTATTCGCGGCTGCAAGCCTTCCGCAAGGTGGTGCTGCCGCAGGCGACCACCGGCATCGCCGCCACCGCGATCTTCTGCCTGATCTTCGCCTGGAACGAATACGCCTTCGCCTCGCTGCTCACCTCCGGCAGCGCCCAGACCGCCCCGCCCTTCATCCCCACCATCATCGGCGAGGGTGGGCAGGACTGGCCGGCGGTGGCGGCGGGCACCACCATCTTCCTGGTGCCGATCCTCGTCTTCACCATTCTGCTGCGCAAGCAGCTGCTTCGCGGCATCACTTTCGGCGCGGTGCGCAAATGAGCGATCCTGTCCTCGCCCCTCCCAGCCCCTCGCCAGTAAGGCCCCGCCGCCCGGTCTTCCTGCGGCGCGGGCCGATGGAGGCGGTGGCCGTCACCGTCATCGGCCTCGGCTTTCTCATGCTGTTCCAGCCCTTCGCACTGGTGCTCTACACCTATTCCCTCGTCACCCTTCTCGCCGGCACGTTCATGTTCATGATCGTGTCCAAGTTCCCGGAGTAGGCGCATGGCCGAGATCAGGGTCGAGAATCTGCGCAAGGCTTTCGGCGAGTTCGTCGCCGTGCAGGATTCGAGCTTCACCGTCGAGAATGGCGAGTTCCTCGCTTTGCTCGGTCCTTCCGGCTGCGGCAAGACAACCACGCTGCGCATGATCGCGGGGCTGGAGCTGCCGACGGGAGGGACCATCCGCCTGGGCGGAGAAGATGTAACCTATAAGCGCGCCAGCGAGCGCGACATCGCCTTCGTCTTCCAGCTCTTCGCGCTCTACCCGCATATGAATGTGCGCAAGAATATCGGCTTCCCGCTGCTGGCGCAGGGTGTGCCGAAGGCGGAAATCAAGGCGCGCGTCGAGGAAACGGCGCGCCTGCTGCAGATCGACCATATTCTCGACCGCCCCGTTTCCGGGCTCGCCGGCGGCGATCGCCAGCGCGTGGCGCTGGGCCGGGCCATCGTCCGCCGCCCGATGTGCTTCCTCATGGACGAGCCGCTCGGCACGCTCGACGCCGAGTTCCGCGAGGTGATGGTGCGCGAACTGCGCGAGTTGCATAACCGCATCCACGCCACCACGGTCTATGTCACCCATGACCAGATCGAGGCCATGGCGATGGCCGACAAGATCGCGGTGATGAACCATGGCGTGATCGAGCAGTTCGGGACGCCGCAGGAAATCTACGACCGGCCGGCTTCCATGTATGTCGCCGACTTCATCGGCTCGCCGCCGATGAACTTCATCCGCTTCACCGGCGGGCTGGCGCGGGGCGCGCGCACGGCGCGGATCGGCGCGGTGGAGGTGGCCATGCCGGAGCTGCGCGCGGACGTCGTCCCGGGGCCTCTGGCGCTGGGTGTGCGTCCCGAACATGTGCGCTTTTCGGATGCCTCGCCGCTGCGCGGCGCGGTCTATGGCAGCGAATATCTCGGCACCAACCAGATCGTGACGGTGGAGACCGAGGGCGGGCTGGTGCGCGCCCGGCTTGCCGCCGAGCAAAACTACCGCGTCGGCGAGCCTGTCGGCCTCACCTTCAAGAGCGACCGGCTGTCATTGTTCGATGCCGGCTCCGGCCGCGTCATTCCTTCCGCCCTGCACGAAGGCGCGTTGCGCCGGGAGGCCCGCCATGGCTGAGGTGACGCTCAAGGGTATCAGCAAGAGCTTTGGCAAGGGCGGGGGCAAGCGGGCGGTCGACGGCATCGACCTGCATATCGACGACGGCGAATTCGTCGTCCTCCTCGGCCCCACCGGTGCGGGAAAGACGACGACGCTGCGCCTCATCGCCGGTCTGGAGACGCCGGATGCCGGTTCGGTGAGCATTGGCGGGCGGCCGATGGCGGGGCTCGCGCCGGCAAGCCGCGATGTCGCCTTCGTCTTCCAGCAATATTCGCTCTATCCGCACCTCACCGTCTACGAGAACCTGGCCTTCCCGCTGCGCTCCCCGACTCGGCGCATGGATGGTGCCGCCATCGATGCGCGGGTGCGCGAGGTGGCGAAGATGGTGCGCATCGACCACAAGCTGGAGAACCGCTCCACCCGCCTCTCCGGCGGCGAAATGCAGCGCGTGGCGATCGGCCGGGCGCTGGTGCGCCGGCCGTCCATTTACCTCATGGACGAGCCGCTCTCCTCGCTGGACGCCAAGCTGCGCGGCGAATTGCGGCTGGAACTGAAGCGCATCCAGAAGGAACTCGGCGCGACGCTGCTCTATGTCACCCATGACCAGATCGAGGCCATGACCATGGCCGACCGCATCGGCATTCTCGCCGAGGGGCGGCTGGTGCAGATCGGCACACCGCGCGAGATTTATGCGAGCCCGGCCAATCTGCATGTCGCCGCCCGGCTCGGCCAGCCGCACATCAATCTTCTCCCTGTCGGCCTCGTCCCTGACGTGCTGACGCCGCCCGGCACCCGCACCATCGGCGCGCGGACGGAGCACATCGTCCTCCTTCCCGGAGAGGGCGGCAACGCGCGGGTGGACTGGATCGAACATCTCGGCGACCAGAACCATCTGCATATCCGTCTTGGCGCGCACAAGCTGGTCACCCTCGCCGATCCCGACATGGCGGTGGCTCCCGGCGACAGCATCAACCTGACCTTGAAGAATCCACTCTATTTCGGCCCGGACGGCCAAAGGCTCATCTAAGCAGACAACGTGCGTTGAGGGCGGAAGGCACCCGTGCCGGAGGCCGCGTCGAACGAGGGGAAGGCAGTCATGAAACATTTCTTCAACCGTCGGGAAAGCATCGTCACCGAGGCGCTGGACGGGCTCCTGCGCACGACGCCCCCCGGTCGGCTGGCCCGGCTCGACACCTATCCCGACATCAAGGTCGTGCTGCGCGCGGACTGGGACAAGTCCAAGGTCGCCGTCGTCTCCGGCGGCGGCGCGGGCCATGAGCCGTCGCATGCCGGCTTCGTCGGCCGCGGGCTGCTTACCGCCGCGGTCTCCGGCGAGATCTTCGCCTCACCAAGTGTCGAGGCCGTGCTCACCGCCATCCGCGCCGTGACCGGTGCGCCGGGATGCCTCCTCGTCGTCAAGAACTACACGGGGGACCGGCTGAACTTCGGCCTCGCCGCCGAGCGTGCCCGCACCGAAGGCTACAAGGTCGAAATGGCGATCGTGGCCGACGACATCGCCCTGCCGGACATTCCGCAGCCGCGCGGCGTGGCCGGAACGCTGTTCGTGCACAAGATCGCCGGTCATCTCGCCGAGACGGGGGCGGACCTCGCGGCCGTCGCGACCGCCGCCCGTGCGGCGGCGGCTGACATCGCCTCGCTCGGCGTCTCGCTGTCCTCCTGCTCGATCCCCGGTCAGCCCTTCGAGGGGCGGTTGGGGGCGGAGGAAGGCGAACTCGGCCTCGGCATCCATGGCGAGCCCGGCGTGGAACGCATTCCGCTTCTGCCGGCAAGCGACATCGTCGCGCTGATGCATGAACGCCTCGGCACCCGCCTCGATCCCGCGGCCGCCTATGCGCTTCTGATCAACAATCTCGGTTCCGTGCCGCCTCTGGAGATGAGCCTGATCGCCGAGGCGCTGCTCGCCTCCGATCTGGGGCGCGGGGTGAAGCTGGTCATCGGGCCGGCGCCGCTGATGACCGCCTTGAACATGAACGGCTTTTCGCTGTCCTACCTCAAGCTCGACGCGGTACGCGAGGCGGCGCTCACCGCAGCGGCCGAGCCGCTGGCGTGGCGGCCGGCGGTAATCCCCGGCACCGTGGCGATTGAGGCGGCGCCGACCGCGCCGCGCGCGACAGACGTTGCCGCCAGCGCCGACGCCGCCACCGAGGCAATTATCCGCCGCGTCTGCACGACGCTTGTCGGGCTGGAGGAGGAGTTGAACCGGCTCGACGCTCGCGCCGGCGATGGCGATACCGGCAGCACCGTCGCGACCGGCGCCCGTTCCGTTCTGAACGACCTCGCCCATCTGCCGCTGGGCGATGCCGCTGCCACGCTGAAGGCCATTGGCGCCGGGCTTGGCTCGGCGATGGGCGGATCGAGCGGCGTCCTGCTTTCCATCTTCTTCACCGCCGCCGGGCAGGCGCGGGGGGAGGGTAAGGATCTGGCTGCCGCCCTGCTTGCCGGCCTCGACCGCGTGGTCTTCTATGGCGGTGCGGTGCCGGGCGATCGCACCATGATCGACGCGCTCGATCCCGCGCTGAAAGCACTGGCCGCCGGCGATCTCGCGGTCGCAGCCGCCGCCGCAACGGCCGGCGCGGAGGCGACCCGAACCATGGCGCGGGCGCGGGCAGGGCGGGCGGCCTATGTCGCCGCGCGCGAGCTGGAAGGATCGCCCGATCCCGGTGCGGTGGCGGTGGCACGGGTGTTCGAGGCGCTGGCCGCAGGCGGCTGAGGGGCGGGGGAGGGATGAGAACGATGCCGCTCGACGCTTCCGATCTCTCCCAGCTCATTGCTCTGTGCCGCGCGCAGATCGAGCGGCATTGCGAGCATCTCGGCCGGCTCGACAGCGCTATCGGCGATGGCGACCACGGCGCCAACATGCAGCGGGGGCTCGAGGCGGTGTATGGCGAGCGGGCGGAAATCGCTTCCCTGCCGCTGCCGGCGGCATTGGAACGCATGGGGCTGGTGCTGGTGATGACGATCGGCGGCGCCGCCGGCCCGCTCTACGGCACGCTGCTGATGGAGCTGGGGCGGGGTCTGGCCGATGAGGGCGGTCGGGCCGATTTCGCCGCCAGCCTGGCACGGGCGATCGCGGCGGTGGCCCGGCGCGGCCGTTCCGGGCCCGGCGACAAGACGCTGCTCGACGTGCTCTACCCCGTGCAGGCGGAGATCGCGCGCCACGCCGCACCCGACCGCATCGCCGCCTGCGCCCGCACGGCCGCTCAGGCGACGGAAATGATGCTGGCGCGGCGCGGCCGGGCGTCCTATCTCGGCGCACGCTCGGTTGGTCACGAGGACCCCGGCGCGTCCAGCTGTGCCCTGCTTGCCATGACAATCTGCCAGTATTTTCAGGAGCATACCCCATCATGACCCCCGCGCGCGGCGCCAATGTGGGCATCGTGATCGTGTCGCATTCGCCCCTCGTCGCCCAGGGTGCGGCCGACATGGTGCGCCAGATGGTGGGGGGATGCGTGCCTCTCGCCTGGACGGGCGGCAATGGCGAGGGCGGTCTGGGGACGCATGTGAACGGTATCTTGGTAGCTATCGAGGCGGCGTGGTCGGAGGCCGGCGTGGCCATCTTCGTCGATCTCGGCGGGGCGGAAACCAATAGCGAAATGGCGGTGGAGATGCTGGAGCCGGCGCGCGCCGCCAAGGTCGCCATCTGCAACGCGCCTCTGGTGGAGGGCGCGGTGGTGGCGGCGGCGGAGGCCTCCGGCGGCTCGTCGCTGGCGCGGGTGGTGGCCACGGCGGAAGAGCTGTCCGCGTGATGGCCGAACCTCTCCCCCTTGTCGGGCGGCCTTCCGCCCATCGCTGCCAGGCCGAAGTCGAGGTCACGCACGGGGTCGGACTGCACGCCCGTCCCTCCGTCGCCTTCACCCGGCTGGCCAAGAGCTTTCCCTGCACGGTGGAAGTGGCGCTCGACGGATCGGCCGACTGGCTGAACGGCAAGAGCATCGTCAAGATCATCGGAGCCCGCATAAGGCGCGGAACCAAAATGAGAATTCGCGCCGAGGGTGCGCGGGCGCAGGAGGCGGTGGCGGCGCTCAGCGAGCTGGTGCGGCGCAATTTCGACGAGGATCGCAAGCCCGGGCGCGCCGATGGCCGGCCGGTGTGAACGGCGCGGCCAGCCCGCCTCGCCGGGCCGGGCGGTTGGTCCGCTGTACCGCGCGGGGGAGCCGCCGGCACCCTCCGGGCTGGTCGGCAGCGGGGGCGAGCCGCGCGCGGCGCTGGCGGCGGCGGTGGAGCGCGCCATTGCCGAATTGCGCGCGCTGACCGCCGAAGCCGATGCCGACAGCGCCGGAATCCTCGATTTCCAGATCGAACTCCTGCTCGATGGCGAACTGCTCGCCCCCGCTCTGGCCCGTATCGACCGCGGCGAAGGCGCGGCTTTGGCCTTTGCCGCGGCGATGAACGAGCGGATCGATGAGGTGACCGGTGAGGCCGATGAGGCCGACAGTGAGACCGACGAGACCGACGAGACCGGTGCGGCCGCGCCCGATCCCTTCGCCCTGCGCGCCGCCGACCTGATGGACCTGCAGCACCGGGTGCTCGACGCGCTCGCCGGCCGCACCCGTGCCGATTTTCCCTCCGGCGCGGTTTATGTCGGGCGCGACATGCCGCCGAGCGTCTTCCTCGCCCATGACTGGTCGGCGGGCGGCGCCATCGCGCTTGGCGCCGGCAGCGCGGCAAGCCATGTCGCGTTGCTGGCCCGGGCGCGCGGCGTGCCCATGGTGGTCGGCCTCGGCGCCGTGCCGGGGGAGACCGGCGATCCGCTGCTGGTGGACGGCACGCGTGGCCTCGTCTGCCTCCACCCGGACGGCGGCGAGATGGCGGTTGCCCCCGCCCCGTCGCCGGAGAGCACCCCCGTGCCGGCGTCTGTGCCGGTGCCCCCCGCTGCCGGCCGGCCCGGACTGTTCGCCACCATCGACACGCTGGCCGATCTCGACGGGCTCGATCCCGCGCGCGTCGACGGGGTCGGGCTGGTGCGGACCGAGTTCCTCTTCGCCCATGCCGCCGAGGCGCTGAGCGAAGAGCGGCATGTGGCCGGCTATCGCCGCCTCATTGAGGCGCTCGGCGGCAAGCCGGCGACGCTGCGGATGCTCGATCTCGGCGGCGACAAGGCGCTTCCCGGCCTTGCCGAGGGCGACCCTGCCGCCGTGCTCGGCCTGCGCGGGGTGCGGTTCCTGCTCGCCTATCCCGATCTCGCCCGCATCCAGGCGCGGGCGCTGATGCGGGCGGCGGCGCTGGGGCCGCTCTGCGTGCTGCTGCCCATGGTGACGGTGCCAGCGGAGCTCGCGGCGATGGCGCTGCTGTTCGAGGAGGAAGCCGCCCGACTGGCGCGGCAGGGGGTGGAGGCCCGTCTGCCGCCGCTCGGCATCATGGTGGAGGTGCCGGCGGCGGCGCTGACGCTGGACCTGTTCCCGCAGGCGGCGTTCTTTTCCGTGGGCACCAATGACCTGATGCAGTATCTCGCAGCGGCGGCGCGCGACAATCCGGCGGTGGCGCCGCTCTGTGCGGGAGCGGAGACGGCGTTGTTCCGGTTGCTGGACCATATCTGCGCGAGCGCCCGGGCGATGGGCCGGCCGGTGTCGTTGTGCGGCGATCTCGCGGCCCGGCCTGAGGCGGCGGGCCGGCTGCGGGCGCTGGGCTTCGACGGGCTTTCCGTGCCGCCGGGCCAGATCGAGGCGGTGCGCGCGGCGCTGGCGGCCGCGGCACCCAATCCCCCATCGGGGCGGGACTAGCCATGGCGCGCGAGACCAGCGACGAGGCGGTGATCGCCTACAAGACCCTGCTGTCCGGCATTCTCGACAACCGGCCCTCCGGCACGCGCCAGCGTCTGGCGGCGGCGCTGGGCAAGCACCGCAGCTTCGTCACCCAGGTGACCAGCCCGGCCTATGACACGCCCTTGCCGGCCCGGCATCTGCCGACCATCCTACGGGTGTGCCATTTCAGCCCGGCGGAACAGGAGCGTTTCCTCGCCGCCTATCAGGCCGCCCATCCCGGCCGCCTGCCTGACGTGGGCGGGGGCTCCTCCATGCGGACGCTGGCGCTGATGGTGCCGGATTTCGGCGATGACCGGAAGAATCGCAGCTTCGACGATGCCGTCGCCGACTTCGTGGCTAAGATGGCGGTGCTGGTGAATGGGAGCGAGTGAATGCAGGCGAGGACGGGCCGCGCACCCCAACCGCACCGGGCGGGCTGAGCCGGTGCGGCGGCGGGCGGCAGAGGCGGCACATGCGGCGCGCGAAGGCGCGAGGGCGCGATGACGCGGCGTCCCGGCACGGCGCAGACGCTGGTGGCGGACAGCCTCGCCGGCTTCGTCGCCGCGCATGAGGACCTCGTCGCCTTCGGCCGTGACGCCAAGTTCGTGCGCCGCCGCACGTTGCAGCCGGGCAAAGTGGCGGTGATATCCGGTGGCGGGGCGGGGCACGAGCCGCTGCATTGCGGCTTCATCGGCGCCGGCATGCTGGACGCCGCCTGTACCGGCCATGTCTTCACCTCGCCGACGCCCGACCAGATTCTCGCCGCCATGGACGAGACCGATTCCGGTGCCGGCTGCCTGCTGGTGGTGAAGAATTACGATGGCGACGTGATGAATTTCGAGATGGCGGCGGAAATGGCCGCCGGGCGCCATCATGTGGAGACGGTGATCGTGGAGGACGATGCCGCCACCGGACCTTCCGTCCGAAGCCGGGGCCGGCGCGGCGTGGCCGGCACGGTGGTGGTGGAGAAGATTCTCGGCGCGGCGGCCGAGCGGGGCGACGACCTCGCCACGCTCAAGGCGCTTGGCGACGGGCTGTCGGGGCGGCTGCGCAGCATGGGCGTCGCCCTGCGCGGGGTGTCGTTGCCGGACACGGCGCGCGACACCTTCGCCCTCGGGCCGGACGAGATGGAGATCGGCGTCGGCATTCATGGCGAGCCAGGGCTCTACCGCACCCGCCGTGCCGGGGCGGAAGAGATCGTGCGCCTGCTGTGCGAGCCGGTGCTGGCGCAGCTTCCCCCGCTCGCCGAGGCGCACCCGCTGCTGATCGTCAACGGCTTTGGCGGCACCCCGCCGATCGAGCTCAACCGCGCCCATGCGCTGGCCCGTGCCGTGCTGGCCGAGCGGGGCCTGGTCCCGGCGCGGGCGCTGGTCGGCACCTTCGTCACCTCGCTCGACATGGCGGGGCTCTCGCTCACGCTGGCGCTGCTCACCCCGGCCGAATTCGCGCTGTGGTGCGCGCCGGTGCGCACGGCCGCGCTGGTGTGGTGAGCCCGCCATTGCGCGCCCTCGCTGTGTGTTGATAGGTTCGCCGCGGTTTCGGGCGCGCCCCGCGCCGGCGCGCCGGTGTTTCCCCGACACGTTGGAGCGCCATGACCCCTGCCGGCACCGCCTTCCCGGATGTGTGGACCCGGCTGCGCGCCGCCGTGCCGGTGGATCTCGGCTGGCGCAACATCGTGTTTTCGCTGCGCACCGCCGCGGCAGCGGTCATGGCGCTGGGCGCCGCCTATTGGCTTCAGCTCGACGACCCGCAATGGGCGGCGCTCACCGTCTATCTGCTGGCGCAGCCGACCGCCGGCGCCGCCGTGGCCAAGGGCGCCTTCCGCGTCGCCGGCACGCTGCTCGGCGCGGCGGCGGGGCTGGTGATTCTCGCGCTGTGGTCGCAGGCACCGCTGCCGCTGGTCGGCTCGCTCGCGCTGTGGCTCGGCTTCTGCTTTACCCAGGCGGGGCTTTCGCGCAACTACACCTCCTACAGCTTCCTGCTCGCCGGCTACACCGCGCTGCTGGTGGGGCTGGAAGGGGCCTCCGCGCCGGCGGATGCCTGGCATCTCGCCGTCGACCGCACGGCGGAAATCATCCTCGGCATCGTCTTCGTCACGGCGATGAGCGTGCTGGTGTTCCCGGTCTATGCCGGCGACGTGCTGCGCGGCCAGCTGGCGGTGCTGTTCGGCCGGCTGTGCCACTATGGTGCGGTGGCGCTGCAGCCGGTCACCCCCATCACCGCCTTCGCGCCGCTGCGCCGCGAGATGGTGGAAGCGGTGGTGAAATTCGACGCGCTGCGTTCCTACACCCTGTTCGAGGCGCCGGAGATGCGCGCCAGCGATGCCGGCCTGCGCCGGATGACACGCGAATTCCTGCGCGTGCTGGCGGTGGCGCGCGGGCTGTATCTGCGGCTCGACGAGTTCGCGGTGGAAGGGGCGGGGCCGGTGGCCGATCGGCTGCGCCCGGCCATGGCGGATGTGGCGGCGCTGCTGGAGCGGCTGGCGGCCGACCCTTCCGCCTTCGCCGACACACGGCGCGTGCGCGCGCAGCTGCTGGCCACGCGCGTCGCACTCAACGCCGCCGGCGCCGAGCTGGAAGCGATGGCCGGGCAGGTGCCGTTCCTGCCGCTCGCCAATGGCGTGCTGATCCTGCGGCGCGCCGGCGATCTGCTGCACGGGCTTTCCATGGTGATGGTGAGCCAGGCGGCGAGCCTGCGCCCCACGGGTCCCCTGGCCCTGCGCGGCGTTACGGCCCCGGCGGCGCCCAGCGCCGCGCGCCCCCCACCGGTGATGGCGCCGGCGCAGCGCCGGGAGGCGCGGCTCGCCGGGCTGCGCGCGGGGCTGCTCTTGCTGGCGATGTGCGGCTTCTGGGCGGCGACGGAATGGACCAGCGGCTTCAACGCCGCCGCCGGCCTCGCCGTGCTGCTGTTCTTCGCCGTCAACCAGGACCGGCCGGGGGCGCTCGGCCTGTCCTTCCTGATCTTCGCCGGGCTCGGCATGGCGGCGGCCTATGGCGCCATGGTGTTCGTGCTGCCGCGCATCGAAGGGTTCGACGCGCTGGCGCTGTTCCTCATGGTGGCGCTGTTCCCGGCCGGGCTGATGGCGGGAACGCCGGCGCTCGCCTTGGCGGGCACGGCTTTCGGCGCCTATTTCGTCGCCGAGCTCGGCACCGGCAATGTGTTCCGCCCGGACGAGGCCGGCTTTCTCAACGCCGCCCTCTCCACCCTGTTCGGCATGGGGGCGGCGCTGGTGCTGCTGAACCTGTTTCCCGTCACCTCGCGCGCCTCGCGCCGGCAGCTGTGGAACACCACGCTCGGGACCCGCCTGCCGCAGGCGGCGCGCGGCTTGCGGCACGAGCGGGCGATCCTGCGCGAGATCGTCGGCGCGCTGGCCGATCTGCTGCCGCGCCTCGCCCTCGCCCGGCCGGGGGAGGACGAATATCTGCGCGGCACGCTGGGCGCGGCCTCCACCGCGCTGGAACTCGGCCGCCTGCGCCGACTGCTGGGCGCGCCGGAACTGGCGGAGGAGACGCGCGCGCTGGTCGCCGGCTTCCTCGACCGCTTCGCCGCCGAACTCGCCCGCTTTCCCGAGGCAGGCCCGGCGCTGCCGGAACGTATCGCGGCGGCAGAGGCGCTGGCACATAAGACGCAGGCGGGGCTGGCCGGGCTCGCTCTCCCGCCCGGCACGAAGGCGGCGGGGCTGAACCTGCGCGCCGGGGCCTCGCTGCGCTTCATCGTCGACCGTTTCGACATTGACCGCGCCTATCTGCGGCACGCCTTCGGGGAGGGCTGAGATGCACACCGCGTGGCCCTTCTTCACCCCCGAGGCGTTCGGCATCTATTTCCCGCCGGTGCTGATCTGGGCGGCCGTCGCGCTGGCGCCTTACCTGCTGCTGCGCTGGGGTTTGGCGCGGGCGGGGTTCTACCGCTTCGTCTGGCATCGGCCGCTGTTCGACGCGGCGCTCTACATCATCCTGTTCGGCATGTTCATTCTGCTGCTGCCGTCGTTGCTGGAGGTTCTGCGATGAAAATGGGCTCCGCCCTGCGCGTGGGCGTTACCCTGCTGGCAACAGTGGCGGCGGTTTTCGTGGGCTGGCGGCTGTGGCTCTATTACACCGTCGCGCCCTGGACCCGCGACGCGCGGGTGCTGGCGCAGGTGGTGGCGATCGCGCCGGATGTGTCCGGCCTCGTCGATTCCGTGAATGTGCGCGACAACCAGTTCGTCCAGAAGGGCGACATCCTGTTCGTCATCGACCAGCAGCGCTTCACCGCCGCGCTGCGGCAGGCGCAGGCGGATGTGGAACTGAAGCAGCACGCGCTGCGCTATGCCGGTGACACCGCCCGGCGCGACGCCCGGCTGGAACAGGCCGATGCCGACGCGATCTCGGAGCAGACCGTCGAACTCACCGCCTCCAACGCCGCCGAGGCCCAGGCCGAGCTCGACGCGGCGCAGGCGGCGCTGGCCACGGCCCAGATCAATCTGGAGCGCTCGCGCGTGCGCGCCCCGACCGATGGCTACATCACCAATTTCAACGTCGATGCCGGCGATTACGCCCGGGTCGGCGAGGCCATACTGGCGCTGGTCGACAGCCATTCCTTCTATGTCTACGCCTATTTCATGGAAACCAAGCTGCCCTCCATCCGCGACGGCGACCCTGCAAAGGTGGAGCTGATGGCCGGCGGCGTGGTGATCGACGGCGAGGTCGAGGGGCTGAGCCGCGCCATCGCCAATCCCGGCCAGGGGCTGCTGGCGCAGGTGGACCCGAATTTCGACTGGATCCGCCTCGCCCAGCGCATTCCGGTGCGGATCAAGCTCGGTCCGCTGCCGCCGGAGGTGCGGCTGGTGGCGGGGCTGACCGCCACCGTCGTCGTTCAGCCGAAGAAGCGCTGAACGCGCCCGCGCATCTTGCGGTTGACAGGGCGGCCGGGCCGGCGATCCTTTCATACCACCTGGGGAGTCGCCGTGCTCGATATCGAACCGATCCGCCGCCGCCGCATCTATGAGGATGTGGCCGAGCGCCTGCAGCAGCTGATGCTCGACGGCACGCTGGGGGAGGGCGATGCGCTGCCGTCCGAGCGCGAGCTGATGGAGCAGTTCAAGGTCGGCCGCCCGGCGATCCGCGAGGCGCTGATGTCGCTGCAGAAGGCCGGGCTGGTGTCGATCGCCAATGGCGAGCGGGCGCGGGTGGTGCGGCCGGACCCCAAGCATTTCATCCACGAGCTGTCGGCCTCGGTGCGGGCCTATCTGGCCCAGCCCGCCGGCATGGCGCATTTCCAGCACGCGCGGCTGCATCTCGAACTCGCCCTGACCCGGCATGCGGCGCGGGAAGCGAGCCCGGCGGACCTTGCCCGCATCGGCGATGCGCTCGCCCGCAACCGGCGCGACCTCGGCGACAGGGCGGCATTCGAGGCGTCCGACATCGCCTTCCATTACGAGATCGTGCTGGTGGCGCAGAACCCGCTGTTCAACGGGCTGCACCAGGCGGTGGTGCAGTGGCTGTCGCAGCAGCGCAAGGTGACGCTGCAGGTGGCGGAGGCGAAGGAACTCGCCCTCGCCTATCACGAGCGGATTTATGACGGCATCGCCGCCCATGACGCGGATGCCGCCGAAGCGGCAATGCGCGCGCACCTCGAAGCGGTGGAAGGCTTCTATTGGGAGCGCGAGCGCCCGGCGGGCTGAACCCGTCCGCTGACGGCGTGGTTCAGGCCGGCGCGCCGGCCAGCAGCCGGCGCAGCACGGCTTCCATCTCCGCCAGGTCGCTATAGGTGACGGCGTAGCGCGGCAGGCGCTCCAGCGTGTCGAAGAAGGCGTCGAGTTCGGCGGTGCCGGCGGTCTCGGCGAGGCCGAATTCGGCGTCCATCAGCTCCAGCAGCGCTCGCGCCGGCCCGATCGCTTCGACCCGCGTCGGCGATCCCGCTGCGAAGCGGGGAAAGACCAGGCAGGCGAGGCGGTTTTCTCGGCCGTGCGGCGGCATGTGCCGCTCCCGCGGCACCGGCAGATAGCAGCCGCGCTTTTCGCCGCTGCCGACGTGCGGCCGCTCCTTGAGGCCGGGATAGAACGGCGCCAGCGCGTCAAGGCTGCCGGGCTTGAGACTGATTGCCCCCGGGCAGGGCAGCACCACCGCCTCGCCGCCGGAAAAGGCGATGGCCGGGGAATCGTCCGTGCCGAAACGCCAGCCCTGCGCCACGAGATAGGCCGACAGCGTGCTCTTTCCCGCGCCGGAGACCCCCGCCATCATCAGCGCGCCATCGGCGGTGGACAGCACGGCGGCATGGACGAAGACGGCGGGCGGCGGGTCGCGATAGACGAGATCGAGCAGCCAGAGATGCGACTTGCCGACCGCCTGCGACGCCTCCTCGGTGAAGAGCTGGCGGGTGATTGCCCCGCCGCAGACGCAGCGCAGGGTGAAGCCGTCTTCCTCGACGATGACATCGAGCGTGGCGAGCGGCAGGTGATGGGCGGGATCGGGATCGAGAAAGCCGCTGAAGAACCCCATGAGCCTTTCGCCGGTGGCAAGGCGCACCCCGAGGCAGGCAGGTGGCGTGGCTTCCCCGCCCCGCCGCCCGGTGGCAAGCAGGCGCAGCGCCACCGATGTGCCGGCAAGCCGGACCTGGGCCTGCTGTAGCAGCACCGCGGGGCGGCTTTCCGCCACGGGCGAGCGCGATGGCGCCGGTGCCGCATCCCTTTGCGAGGCGCGCAGGCGCACCTGGCCGGCCGCGTCGCGCTCGATCCAGCCAAAATCCTCCCAGGCGCCGAAACAGGCCGCGAGATCATCGGCGCCATCCACCGCCGCCTCCGCGCCGAGAGCGGCGGCCGGCCGGAAGCTGTCGGACAGCGCGAGGAACAGCCGCGCGGCGGGCGCATTCAACGCGTGCGCCATTTCGCGGTGCTGGTCGAAGACAAACAGCACGTCGTCGAGCACACGGAAGTAGAAGCGCGGTTCGGCGGAGGGGATCATGGTGGAGGGTCGCCAGTTCAAAGCGGGGCCTGCGCCGCCCGGCCGACGCGCGCCGGCCCGGGCCTTGCCGGACAGTCCTGGGATGTGAAGCGGTTGTCGAGAGCGGCCCCGGTGAACTCGACGTCACTGGCCTGCTCTGACGCGCGGATAGCAGGCAATTCCTGGCGCAAACGCCAGGAGTCTCTGCGGGAATGGCTCTAGCTGTCGGCGGCGGCGCGGCGGATCGCCATGAGGCTCAGCGTCGCCGGCGCGGCATAGGCCGCCGCCTTGCCAAGTCTGCGCAGCGCCGCGCGACGCCGCTCATCGGTCGGTTCCGGGGCCTTGTCAGTCGGGCGGGGGGTGTTTTCGGTGGACATGTGGGTCTCCGGCCAACCGGCAGCGCTTAGGGGCCAGCCGGCGGTGCGGCGCGTCATTGTCGGGGGATGGTCAGGAGCTTGCCCCACGGCTGCGAGGCGGTGAGACCGGCTTCAGCACGCCCGAGCGGCGCGCGGCATCATCATCAGGCCGAGCGTGGCGGGAACGGCATAAGCGGCGCCACGGCCCAGCTTCGCCAGCGCGGCGCGCCGGCGCGGGTCGGTACCGGACGGCGCGGCGGGCGGCTCCCGTTCGGTTTCCGATGGACGATCCGTCGCCATGCCTGTTCCCTGACTCGCGGAGCCGAAGCCTGAATGGTCAGAGGTAAAAATGCACCGCTCTGGACCTTCCGTCAACTGGCGGCGGCGGCGCGGTTGATGGTCATGATGGCCAGCGTGGCCGGCAGCGCATAGGCGGCGCCACGACCGAGCCGCCGCAGCGCCTCGCGGCGGCGGGCGTCGGCGGGCGGCATGGCTGCCGTTTCCTCGGCGGGTGCGCTCGGGACGGCGTCGGTCGGCGGCTTCGGGAAGCTCATGGCGGGGGGCTCGCGGCGGAGGCGCGGCGCAGGGACATCAGCGCCAAGGTCGTCGGCACGGCATAGGCGGCACCGCGACCGAGGCGGCGCAGGGTCTCACGGCGGCGCTCATCGGTCGCCGGGGTCTTCTCGGGCTCGGGCAGCGAAGGTGTCTGGGGCATGGATCGGCTCGCACCGGGGTGAGAAACGCGACGATACAAAGAACTGCGTTGCAGGATACCGCTAATGGTCTTATGGCACCAGAGGGAAAGCACCCATGGGCATTTGCTTGCGCTGCCGCGCTCGGCCATGCCTGGCGTTGCCAAGGGGCTGCAGGCGCCACATTCGAGGACCCCATGCCGCGCCGGAACGCTTCGCTCGACGGCCTGCGCCTGCTCTGCGCGCTGGTGTCGCCCTTTTCCAGCCGGGCGGCGCTGCGGACCGCCGCAGCGGCCGACCCGCCCTGGGCGGCCGTGCTCGCCCAGGCCGACCGGCACCGGCTGATCCCGGCCCTTTCCGTCGCGCTCGCCCGCCACGAGCTGGGCGATCTCGTCGACGACGAATTCGCGGATATTCTGGCAGCGGTGGCGGACTGGAACGCCGAGCGCAATGAAGGCTTCCGACGGCAGATGCGGAGCGTGACCGCCGCCTTCAATGCCGCCGGGCTCGAACCTGTCTGGCTCAAGGGGGCGCTCACCCTGCTGCCGCCCGATGGCCCCGCCGCCGGGCGGCAGATGATGGACCTCGATGTCTGGCTGCCGGGAGAAAGCGCGCAGCGGGCGGCGATCGAGGTGCTGCGCGGCCTCGGCTACAGCTTCCAGGAGAACCCCGGCGAAGGCGCGCGGCATTACCCGCCCTTCTTCCACCCCGACGAGATGGCGCGGATCGAACTGCACCGCACCATTGTCGATCCCGACGACCCGCTGCTGCCGCCCGATGTCGCCGCCGCCGGGGTGGAACGGCTCGACTGGGAGGGGCTGCGGATCGGCCGGCTGGACCCGCTGTCGCGGGCCCTGTGCTCGCTGGCGCAGTGCACCAGCCGCCAGCCGGACCGGCTGGCGACGGCCGAGGTGCCGTTGATGAAGGGGCTCGACTTCGTCACCTGCATCCATGACGCGTTCGGCGGCACGGTGCCGCCCACGCTGATCGCGCGCGCGCAGGCGGCGGGCTGGGGGCTATCGACCCAGCGTTTTCTCACCCTGACCGAGGCCGTGTTCGGATTGCCGAGCCCGCTGGCCGCCGACCGCGCGCTGGTGCGGAGGCTGGAGCGCTTCACCCGGTGGCCGCGCGGGCATTTGACGCTGAAGGCGCTGCAGTCGCTGTTCGGTGCCGGGGGGCGGCAGGTGCTGCGCGATCCCCGGTGGGCGCCGGCGCTGGTTTCGTATTATGTGACGCGGATGATCTCGCCGGGCGCGCCGGGCAAGCTCTGACCGAACCCGAGACCGCGATGGGCCTGACCCTCCTCATCTTTTTCCTCGTCTATGTCGCCATGGGCTTCGGCAAGCTGCCGGGTTTCATGGTGGACCGCACCGGCGCCGCGCTGATCGGGGCGCTGGCGGTGATGGTGGCGGGCGGCATCAGCCCGAAGGCGGCGTGGGAATCGATCGACTATGCCAGCGTCGGCATGTTGTTCGGGCTGATGGTGGTGTCCGCCGCCTTCGTCGTCTCCGGGTTCTATGGCTGGACCGCCGAGCGCGTGGCGCTGCTGCCGGTGAGCGCGCCGGTGCTGCTGGCGGTGCTGGTCGGCGTCGGCGGCGGGCTCTCGGCGCTGCTGACCAATGATGTGGTGGTGGTGGCGATGACGCCGCTGCTGGTCTCGCTCACGTTGGCGCGCGGGCTGAACCCGGTGCCGTTCCTGCTCGCCTTCTGCTTCGCCGCCAATAGCGGCTCGGCCGGCACGCTGATCGGCTCGCCGCAGAACATGATCGCCGCGCAGCAGCTCGGCCTGTCCTTCACCGGCTTCCTCGCCGTGGCCGGCCTGCCGGCGCTGGCCTCGCTGCCGCTGGTGTGGGGGATCGTGGCACTGATCTATCGCGGCCGCTGGACGCTACCGAAATCCGCCGGCGCGCTGGAAGACCCGCCGGCCGCGCCGCCCGTGACGCTCGACCGTGTGGAGACGGCGAAGGCGGGAGTGGTGACGGCGCTCGTGGTGGCGGCCTTCATCTTCAGCGACTGGCCGCGCGAGCTGATCGCGCTCGCCGCCGCCGGCGTGCTGCTGATCAACCGGCAGATCGCCTCGCGCGATTTGCTGGCGCAGGTCGATGGCGACCTGCTGGTGCTGATCATGGGGCTGTTCGTGGTCAATGCGGCGATGGCGGCGACCGGCCTGCCGCAGCAATTACTGAGCGGGCTGCGGGCCACCGGGCTCAGCCTCGATGATCCGCTGGCGCTCTATCTCGTGGGCGGAATGCTCAGCAATGTCGTCGGCAACAGCCCCGCCGTGATGCTGCTCGTGCCCTTCCTCACGCCCGGCGGCGACGCCGAGGCGCTGGGCGCGGCGCTGGCGCTCGGCACCGGCTTCTCCAGCAACCTCATCGTCTTCGGCAGCCTCGCCGGCATCATCGTGGTGGAACAGGCGGCGGACCGCGGGGTGAAGATCTCGTTCGGCGAGTTCGCCCGCGCCGGCGTGCCGGTCAGCCTCGCCTGCATGGCGATGGCGGCCGGCTGGATCGCGCTGATCGCCGGCTGAAGCGTCGGCGCCTCAGCGCCGCTTCAGCGCGTCCATCAGTGCGGCGCCGAGCGCGCCCTGCGGGGCCTTTTGCGGCTCGCGCGCCGGCGGGCGGGGACCACGCGGGGGCGGGGAGGCATCGCGCGAGCCACGCTCGCCCTGGCCACGCTCGCCCTGGCCACGCTCGCCCTGGCCACGCTCTCCCTGCGCCTTCGCCCCGCCGGCGCCGGCGTCGCGGCGCATGGAGAGCGAGATGCGCTTGCGCTTGAGGTCGATCTCCAGCACCCGCACCTTCACGACATCGCCGACCTTCACCACCTCATGCGCGTCCTTGATGAAGCGGTCGGCGAGCTGGGAGACGTGGACCAGCCCGTCCTGATGCACGCCGATATCCACGAACGCGCCGAAGGCGGCGACATTGGTGACCGTGCCTTCCAGCTCCATGCCGGGCTTCAAATCCTTCATGTCGTCGATGCCGTCCGTGAAGGTGGCGGTCTTGAAGGCGGGGCGCGGGTCGCGGCCGGGCTTGTCCAATTCGGCGATGATGTCGCGCACGGTCGGCAGGCCGAAGCGCTCATCGACGAAGGCGGCGGGGTTGAGCCCGGACAGCGCGGCGCTGTCGCCCATCAGGCTGCGCAGGTCGCGGCCGCAGGCGCTAACGATCTTGCGCGCCACGCCATAGGCTTCCGGGTGGACGGCGGAGGCGTCGAGCGGCTCAGCGCCGTCGCGGATGCGCAAAAATCCCGCGCATTGCTCGAAGGTGCGCGGCCCGAGGCGCGGCACGTCTTTCAGCTGCTTGCGGCTGGCGAAGGGGCCATTGGCGTCGCGATGGGCGACGATGGCCTCGGCCAGCGAGGAGCCGAGCCCCGAGACGCGAGCCAGCAGCGATGCGGAGGCGGTGTTGAGATCGACGCCGACCGCGTTCACCGCATCTTCCACCACCGCGTCGAGCGCGCGGGCGAGGTGGTACTGGTCGACATCGTGCTGGTATTGGCCGACGCCGATCGACTTCGGATCGATCTTGACCAGCTCCGCCAGCGGGTCCTGCAGCCGGCGGGCGATGGAGACGGCGCCGCGCAGCGACACGTCGAGGCCGGGGAATTCCGCCGCCGCGAGTTCCGAGGCGGAATAGACCGAGGCGCCGGCTTCCGAGACCACGACTTTCAGCGGCTTCGAGCCGGTCGCGGAGGGCGGCAGGGCGGCGAGGAGTTCCGCCACCAGCTTTTCGGTCTCGCGGCTACCGGTGCCGTTGCCGATGGCAATGAGATCGACATGATGCGCGCGGATGAGGCGGGCGAGCTCGGCCTGCGTGCCGCGCACATCGTTCTTCGGCTGGAACGGGTAGACGGTGGAGGTGGCCAGCAGCTTGCCGGTGCCGTCCACGACAGCGACCTTGACGCCGGTGCGGATGCCGGGATCGAGCCCCATCGTGGTGCGCGAGCCGGCCGGGGCGGCGAGCAGCAGGTCCTTCAGGTTGCGGGCGAAAACGTCGATGGCTTCCTTCTCCGCCCGTGCCCGCAGCTCGGTCATCAGATCGAGCGAGAGATGCAGCGACAGCTTGACCCGCCAGGTCCAGCCGGCAATTTCCATCAGCCAGACATCGCCGGGCAGCTTCTCGCCAATGGCATAGGCCTCGGCGATCATCCGCACCACCGGCTTGATCGGGCGCGGGTCTTCGGCGTCGACCTCGATTTCCAGCGCCAGCACGTCCTCGTTGCGCCCGCGCAGCATGGCGAGTGCCCGGTGGCTCGGCACGCCGGACCAGCGCTCCACATGGTCGAAATAGTCCGAGAACTTGGCGCCTTCCTCCTGCTTGCCCTCCACCAGCCGGGCGCGCAGGAAGGCATTGGCGTGGAGATAGGACCGCAGCCGGCCGATCAGCTCGGCATTCTGGGCGAACTGTTCGGAGAGGATGTCGCGCGCGCCTTCCAGCGCCGCCTTCACATCCGCCACCTCCTGCGTGACATAGCCGGCCGCCAGCTCCGCCGGCACCAAAGCGCGGTCGGCGAGGATGGCGTCGGCCAGCGGGCCGAGGCCGCGCTCGCGGGCGATTTCCGCCCGGTTGCGGCGCTTGGGCTTGAAGGGGAGATAGATGTCTTCCAGCTCCGCCTTGGTGGTGGCGGCACCGAGCGCGGCTTCCAGCTCCGGGGTCAGCTTTTCCTGCTGGCGGATCGAGTCGAGGATCGCCGCGCGGCGGGATTCCAGCTCGCGCAGATAGACCAGCCGCTCATCCAGCCGGCGCAGCTGCGTGTCGTCCAGCCCGCCCGTCACCTCCTTGCGGTAGCGCGCGATGAAGGGAACGGTCGCGCCTTCGTCGAGCAGGGCGATGGCGGCTTCCGCCTGCTGCGGGCGGGCGCCGATCTCCTGCGCGATTTGCTGCGCGATCTGCCGGGCGGTGGCGGTGGCGAGGCTGTCGGTCATGCGGAACACGGAAATCGCGTGAAGGGAGGCGCGACCATATTCACTCAGGACGCCGAAGGCCACGCCGCGCGCCGGGCGGCGGCGTGGCTTGTGGATGAACTCGCCGTGTTCAGCCGATGAGCGGGAGGTAGTGATGCGGCTGGCGCATGGTCACCAGATCCTTCCGCCGCACCACATTGGTCGGGTAGGGCGTGTCGAGATTGCTGGTGTCGATTTCCGCCACTGCGACGCCTTCGCCGGTGCTCAGAATCGCCTCGCGGCGGGGGAATTCGAAGGTGTCCGGCCCGAACACGCCGCTCTTGCCGCCATAGCCGGCGGCCTCATCCAGCACATTGGCGAAGGCGAGATGGACATTGTTCTCGCCCGCCCGCGCCCGCATCAGGTGCCAGTGATGCGGATCGGCGCCGGTGGGGATGGGGTAGTTCTGGGAAATCGCCGTGCCGGCATGGGCGGAGGTCAGCGCGCCACGCAGGGCTGCCGGGCAGAGCACGAGGTCGCAGCCGCGCAGCGCCAGCACGCGCCCGGCCTCGGGGAAGGCGGCGTCATGGCCGATGAGCAGGCCGATGCGGCCGAACTTGGTGTCGAACACGCCCCACTCATTGCCGGCCGTCGCCCAATTATGGTCGGAGGCGTCGAGATGGGTCTTGCGGTAGCGCCCGATCACCCCCTGCGGGCCGACCAGCACGGCGCTGTTATAGAGCGTGCCGCCCTCGTCCTCGGCGAGGCCGGCGGCGAGGTGCAGGCCATGACGGGTGGCGATGGCGATCAGCCGGGCCACCGCCTCGCCGCTGAGCGGCACGGCGGCGGGAGCATCAAGCCCGGTGACGGCGCGCTCGGGGAAGACGACGAGTTCGGCGCCGGCGGCGCGGGCCTCCTTGGCGAGTTCTTCGATACGGTCGAGATTGGCGTTGAGGTCGCCGGTGGGGGCGAACTGCGCCACCGCCACCTGCGAGCGCCTTCCCTTGGGCAGCGGGCGGTGGCCGTACAGGCTGAAGAAGTCGAGCGGGTTCCAAGTGAAGGTGTTGGTCGGCAGCTCCATATAGAGCTCCGGCCGGCGCTGCTCGAACACCGCTTCGCCCAGCATGCGGCGGGCGCGGGCGCGCTCCAGGTCGATATCGACGCAGGCGACGCCGTCGCCCGTATCGATCACCGCCTCGATGGCGCCGTCCGGGCCGATGACGCAGCTGCCGCCGGAGAACTGCACCGTGCGCTCCAGACCCCAGCGGTTGGATTCGATGAGGTAGCAGCTGTTCTCCATCGCCCGCGTGATCCAGTAGGGCGCGGGCGCGCGCTCGGCCAGCCAGTTGGAGATGTGGCAGATGATGTCCGCCCCGGCGAGGCCGACGAGGCGCGCGGTCTCGATGAAATGGATGTCCATGCACACCAGGAGGGCGATGCGGCCGATGGGCGTATCGAACACGGCATGGCCACTATTCCCCGGCGCCGACCATTTCGGCTCGGCGATATAGGGGTGGGTCTTGCGGTGGGTGCCGACCACGCCCTCCGGCCCGATGAGCACGGCGGAATTGTAATAGAGGTTGGTGGTGGCATCGACCTCCGGCATGCCGATGACGATGTAGCAGTCCTGCGCGCGGGCGATTTTGGCGAAACGCTGCGTGGTCGGGCCGGGGATCGGCTCGACAAAGGGCGCGACCTCGGCTCGGTCGAACCAGCAATAGCCGGTCGTGCCCATTTCCGGCGTGACGATGAGCTTCGCGCCCGCGCCGGCGGCCTCGCTCACCAGCGCTTCCAGCCGGGCGATGTTGCGCTCCTTCTCGAACATGGTCGGCTCGAACTGGACGGTCGCGACCTTCAGCGGGACGGTCATGGCAGGTCTCCGGGCATGGAGGAGCGTTCGGCGCCCGGCCGGTTGCGGCGGCGGGTCCGGGAATGTCGCTCGGATGGCGGGTGTTGCGGTGTCAGGCGCTCATGGCCGGGCTGGCCCGGCCATGAGGGTGGGCGGCGCTCAGGCCGTGAGGTAGGACTTCAGGATCGAGGCGCCCATCGTGTATTTCGGGTCGACCATGTTGCCGAGCCGCACGCGGCCGCACTGGGTGAGCAGCATGTAGGCTTCCACCTCGTCGAAGCCGTAGTCGGACGCCATCCAGCGGATGAGGTCGCGATAGGCCATGCGGGTGGCGTCTTCCATCGGCCGGGTCGAGCCGATGGACATGATGAACTCTTCCGTCTCCAGCCGCGGCGTGTGAATCGTCCAGCCCTTGATCAGGTCGATCTGGATGGTGGTGACGGTGGGGTGCTCAAGCGCCACGCCGCACAATTCGCCATCGCCCTGGGTGGCGTGGCAGTCGCCGAGATAGAGCAGGCCGCCGGCAATGTTGACGGGGAGATAGATCACCGCGCCGACGCCGACATCCGGCAGGTCCATGTTGCCGCCGTAATAATCCGGCTGCAGCGAGGTGATGGCCTCGATTTCCGGCGAGGTGCCGATGGTGCCGATGAAGGGCACATAGGGCAGGGTGATCTTGTCGTTCCACTTGGTGCCGGTTTCGGCATCCACATGCAGCTTCTTGACCTTGATCGGCAGCGGCGCGTTCAGCATCGCCGTGTCCTTGGTCGGCACCAGCCCGCCGAAATCCGGCATGATCAGCGTCGTGCCCACCGGCTGCGGCCCGCGCGGGACGATGGACTTGATATAGACCGCCAGCGTGTCGCCCTTTTCCGCGCCATTGACGTAGATCGGGCCGTTCTGCGGGTTGAGATAGGGGAAGTTCAGGATTTCCAGCGGGTTGTCGGTCTCGTGCTTGATAGCGCCCTCGAAGGCGTCATGCGTTTCCGCCGCCACTACCGCGCCGGGATCGACCCTCAACACCGGGTCGACATAGGGGCCGTAGACATAGTGGTACTTGCCCTGCTCCGCCTCGGTGAGGGAGTGAGTGGCGCCCGCCTGGCCCTTGGCGAGGCCTTTGCGAGCCATGAGGGAATTTTCGAGCCAGGACATGGGGTTCTCCTTGATTTCTGGCTGTGCGATCAGACGGCGAGATGGCGGCGCATCGCCTCGCCATCGGCGAGGTCCTCGCGGGTGAGTTCGGCGACGACGCGGCCCTTGTCCATGACATAGCAGCGCTGGGCCATGGCCCGGATCATGTCGATGTTCTGCTCCACCAGCACCACGGTCACGCCGGTATCGGCGTTGAGCTGCACCATGATGCGGGCGATGTCCTGCACGATGTTGGGCTGGATGCCTTCGGAGGGCTCGTCGAGCAGGATGAGCTGCGGATTGGCCACCAGCACCCGGCCGATGGCGAGCTGCTGCTGCTGGCCGCCGGACATGGTGCCGGCGCGCTGGGCCCAGCGCTCGCGCAGGATGGGGAAATAGCCGAGCACCCGCTCGCGGTCGGCCTCGCTGACGCGGCCCGCGCGCATGCCGCCGACCGCGATGTTCTCGCCCACGGTGAGGCGGGGAAACACGTCGCGGCCCTGCGGCACATAGCCGATGCCGAGCCGCGCCCGCTTGAAGGCGGAGAGGTGTTCCACCGGCTTGTCGCCGAAGACGATGGAGCCTTCCATCGCCGGCACGAGGCCGATGAGGCTCTTCATCAAGGTGGACTTGCCCACGCCGTTGCGGCCGATGACGGCGACGATCTCACCCTGGCGCACCTCGATGTCGAGGCCCTGCAGCACCGGCTTGCCGCCATAGCCGGCACGCAGGCCGAGGGTGGACAGCATGACTTCCTTACGCATGGGCGGCCTCGTGAGCGGTTTCGTGCGCCGTGGTCTGGCCGAGATAGATGGCGGCGACATCCTCATTGGCGACGATCTCGTCGATCGAGCCCTGGGCGAAGACGCGGCCGAGATGCAGCACCGTCACCTTGTGGGCGACCTGGCGGACGAAGGCCATGTCGTGCTCCACCGCCAGCACGGTCATGCCCTCGGCGTTGAGCCGCTTGACCATTTCGCCGGTCGCATGGGTCTCTTCCGGCGACATGCCGGCAGTGGGCTCGTCGAGCAGCAGCAGGCGCGGCTTGAGGCTGACCGCCATGCCGATTTCCAGCCACTGCTTCTGGCCGTGCGAGAGATTGCCGGCGAGGCGTGTGGCATCGGCCGTGAGGTTGAGGAAGGCGAGCAGCTTGTCGATCTCCTCGGTCAGCACCGCCGGGTCGTAATGGTGCTGCATCGCGATTTCGAGATTTTGCCGCACGCTCAGCGCCTTGAAGATGCCGGGCACCTGGAACTTCACGCTCATGCCGCGGCGGATGCGCTGGAACGGCTTGAGGCCGGTAATGTCCTCGCCGCCGAACAGGATGCTGCCGCTGCTCGGCACATGCTCGCCGAGAATGAGCCGGAACAGCGTCGACTTGCCGGCGCCGTTCGGCCCGATGAGGCAATGCACCTCGCCTTCTTCCAGCGTCAGATCGACATTGTTGGTGACGTGCAGGCCGCCGAAGCGCTTGTTGAGGCCTATCGTCTGGAGCATCGGCATCAGGCGTCTCCCGGCTGACGCTTGGAGAAGGGGCGGGCAAGGAGCCGCGCCAGCGCATAGATGAGGCCGCGCGGCGCCAGCAGCACGGTGAGCACCAGCATGATGCCCATGACCACCAGCGCGTATTGGCTGCCATGGATGGTGAGCGCCTGGAACACGGCGAGGACGGTGATGGTGCCGACCAGCGTGGTGGTGAGGTCCGAGCGCCCGCCGACCGCGACCCAGACGATGGGCAAGGCGGCGGCGGTCATGCCCATGGAGGAGGGCGTGATGTACTGGCCCCATGAGGTGTAGAGCACGCCCGACAGGCCGGCGAGCGCCGCGCCGATGACGAAGGTGCCAAGCTGGTATTTGCGGATGTCGTAGCCGAGCATTTCCGCCCGCTCCGGGTTCTCGCGAATGGCGACGAGCACATTGCCGAAGGGCGAGTTCACCAGAATGCGCAGGCCGAGATAGACCAGCACCAGCATGCCGAGCACGACGTAATAGAGCTGCACATCGGGGAACAGCACGATGTCGCCGCCGGGCCAGGGCACGGTGAGCGGGGGCATGTTGCTCATGCCGTTGAAGCCGTTCAGCCGGGCGGCGCCGATCTTCCATTCCGGCCCCGCCGTCTGCGCCATGAAGCGTTCCAGCACCAGCGTCACCGAGAGGGTGACGATGCCGAGGAACACGCCGGAGATACGGCCGAAGAACAGGAAATAGCCGAGGAGCGCCGCGAACAGCGCGGCAATGCCGATGGCGAGCAGCAGCGCCACGAAGGTGAAGCCATAGGCGGCGCCGAAATTGATGGTGAGGATGCCGTAGCTGTAGCCCGCAATGCCGAAAAAGGCGGTCTGGCCGAAGCTGAGCGCGCCGCCATAGCCCCAGATGAGCGAGAGGCCCAGCGCCATGAAGATCCAGGTGAAGAAATACACGGTGTTGCCGACGGTGTAGCCGTCGGAGAACAGCGGGTAGGCGCAGGCGCCGGCGAGCACGACGAGGAAGCCGAGCCAGAAGCCGGGGCCCCGGCCCAGCGTCTGCGGGCCTTCGAGGCGGGAGAAGAAGCGGGAGAGCGCGTTCATGGCTGTGTCTCGTGTCCGGGTCAGGCGCGCTCGCGCAGAAGGAAGCCGGAAATGCCGCGCGGCAGCACCCGGATGACGACGATGACGGCCATCAGCAGGCCGATCTGGCCGGCGAGCTGGCCGTACCAGGAGGTCATGGTGGCCTTGACGATGGCGAGCACCGCCGCCGCCGGGGCGGTGCCGAGGAACACATCGGCGCCGCCGACCACCACGGTGACGAAGGCCTCCATGATGAAAGTGGTGCCCATGGTCGGCACCAGCGTCATGGTCGGGGCGTAGAGCCCGCCGGCGAGGCCGGCGAGGCCCGCGCCGAGCGCGAAGGTGAGGCTGTAGACGAGGCGGGTGTCGATGCCGAGGGCGGCCGCCATGTGCGGCACCTGGATGGTGGCGCGGGCCATGACGCCGAAGCGCGTCCAGTTGAACAGCGCGTAGAGCCCGGCGATGACCAGCACCGCCATGCCGCACAGCACGAGGCGATAGAGCGAATAGGAGTAGTCGCCGACGGTGAAGCTGCCGAAGGGCGTGCCGACACCGGCCATGGTGGAGCCGAGCACGATCAGCGTGCCCTGGGTGAAGATGAGGCTGAGGCCCCAGGTGGCGACGATGGTGTCGAGCGGGCGGTCATAGAGATGGCGGATGACCAGTATTTCCACCAGCGCGCCCACGGCGGCGGAGACCAGCGCGCCGATGAGGATGGCGAGCGGCAGCGGCACGCCGGCATGGGCGGCGGAGACGGTGACATAGGCGCCGCACATGATGAATTCGCCATGCGCCAGATTGATCACGCCCATCATGCCGAAGATGACGGCGAGGCCGCAGGCGGACAGAACCAGAAAGGCGAAGGCATCGCCGAACTGGTAGAGCGCGGAGAAGGCGAGGGTTCCGACATCCATGTGCGGTGGGGCCTTTGATCTTTCGCTTCGAGGGAACAACCTTGTCACGCACCGCGCGGGAAGCGTGCGGTGAGGGAGGGTTGTCCGGGTGAGCCTCCTTCGAGGCCGGCCTGTCGGCCGGCACCTCAGGATGACGCCGTTCTTGCAGGACGTCTTTACTGAAACCGTCTTCAGCGATTAGGCGATCGCCCCGGCCAAAGCTGGGGGGTCGGGCCGGGGCGATGCCTTCGGGGGCCGCCGAGGGGGAACAGGGCGGCCGCCCGGATGGGGGAGATGCGCGGCGCGCGCTTTATCAGGCCGTCATCCTGAGGTGCGAGCGAAGCGAGCCTCGAAGGATGGTCGTCCGAGCATCCTCTTGCTGCAGCATCCTTCGAGGCCCGGCCCGCGGGCCGGGCACCTCAGGATGACGTGGCACTGAGTGCGCGAGGGCCTCGCCCTCAGTTCTTCGGCGGCGGGTTGGAGGGCGTGTACTGCGCGCTCGGGTCGTTCTTGGTCAGGTCGCAGCCGGCTTCGCCCAGCCAGTACGGCTTGATGTCCTGCCACACCTTGGGGAAGGTGATGGAGTGATCGGCGCCCACCTTGGCGAGATAGATGGTGTGCGACATGTGCTGGCTCTTCGGGTCGAGGCAGACCTTGCCCTCGGGCGCGTCCATGCAGACATCGCCCTTGGCGATTTCCTTGCGCAGGTCGTCACGCTTGGTCGACTTCGCCCGCTCCACCATCTGCTTGTAGAGGTAGACCGCGAGATAGGAGTTCTCGGCTTCCTGGTTCACATAGGGCTCGTCCGGGAACTTCGCCTTGAACTTGGCGAAGAAGTCCTTCGAGGCCGGGGTGTCGACTTCCTCGATGTAGTTGGTGGTGACGTACATGTCCTTGAGCGATGGCGGCTTGAAGCGCTTGTGCTCATAGCCCTGGCCGACGTTCACGGAGGAGGCCATCGGCAGGTTGACGTTGGCGGCGGCGGCCTGCTCGTAATAGGAGGCCTGGGCGGTGCCGACCAGCAGCGTCACCACGAAGTCGGGCTTTGCCTTCTGGATGTTCTGGATGTTTTGCGAGAACTGCGACACGCCGAGCGGGATGAAATCCTCGCCGACCATTTCGCCGCCGTTCTCCTTGACGATATTGCGCACCCATTCGGCCGAGATCTGGCCGAAATTATAGTCGGCGGCGAGCGTGTAGACCTTCTTGCCGTACTTCTCCATGAGGTACGGGATGAGGGTGGAGAACTGCTGCTCCGGCACGGCGCCGGTGACGATCATGTTGGCGTCGCAGACGCCGCCCTCATACTGGTTGTTGTAGAAGGCGAGGCCGTCGAACTGGTTGACGATCGGCCGGTAGGCTTCGCGCGAGGCGGAGGAGAAGCCGGCGAACACCACGTCCACCTTGTCGCGCTGCAGCACGCGGCGCATGAATTCCTGGTAGCGGGTGTTGTCGGACTGGGTGTCGTAGATCACCAGTTCGAGCGGGCGGCCATCGATGCCGCCGGCCTTGTTGATCTCCTCGGCGGCGAGCTGGATGGCGTGCACCTTGCCGATGGTGGCGGCGGCGAAGTCGCCGGACTGGTCTTCCAGCACGCCGAGCTTGATCGGATCGGCGGCGAAAGCGTTCGCGGCGCTGAGCAAAAGCGTTCCCGTGAGGGCTGCGGCACGCAGCCCCCGCATGGTCTTCCCGTTCATCTTACTCTCCTGTGAAAGGTTATCTTTTTCCCGCGCTGGGCTCCGCCGGGCGGAACTGCACGGGTTCATCGAGGGGGCCAGCCCTCGCCGTCACGAACGCTTCGCAATAGGCCTCGAGGGTCTGCCGCGAGCGCATGCTTTCGCGCCGAAGCCATTCATAGGCTTCGTCGTCATCCACGCCCGCCTCCGTCATGCGGGCGATGATGGCCTTGACCACCGCGCGGCGACCCCGCCGGCGGCGATCCATGTCATCGAGGCGGGCCCGGAGGTCGCCCCGCAACAGGAACTGGTTGATGCCGAGGAACAGCGCGGTGTAGACCGCGCCGCCCTGCACGGGCTTGCGCAGGAAGGCGGAGGCGCCGATCTGCACCAGATGCTTGAGCCGGCTCGGCGCCTCGACGCCGACGAGGCCGATCACCGGAACGGGGGGATGATGCGCCCCCGCATCGGTGTCGAGCGCCACCGGATTGTCGAGATCGCCGTCGATGAACAGGATGTCGCGCTCGGGCTGCAGCGCCGCGAGGTCGATCTGCGCCCGCCCGTCGATGAGGGCGGGATAGGTCGCGGCGACGCCGAGCTTGCCCAGCGTCTTTTCCAGCGCTTCCACCGCCGTGAGGCTGGACGTGACGATGTGCGCCCGCCCGCCATTGAAGTTCTGCAGCAGCCGAGGTGCCATCACTTCACCACTCTCAGTGTCGCGTTGCGGGCAGCGACCGCGTAACGCGGCGAGGACTGGACGAGATAGGGGTCGGGCCGGACCGGGCCGGGCTCTTCGACCAGAATGTCGAAGCGCGCCTGCGCATTGGAAATGCCGATTCGTGGCGTGAGATAGGCGTGCAGCGTCTGCGGGTCGATGCGCACCTCGCCCTGCGGCGCCAGCAGGTGCTGGCGGGTGGCGGCCTCCTTCACCGTTTCCACATCGTCCGTGCCGCTCTCGGCCAGCGACAGGATGAGCAGCTTCATCGCGATGTAGGAGGCTTCCGCGTCCGCCGAGGTGGTGGGGCCTTCCGGGAAGGTTTCGCCGTAAAAGCGGGTGAAGGCGGCATTGGCGGGGGAGGCGAGGGAGGAGAAATAGACCGAGGAGGACAGGTGCCCGTCCACCGCTTCCTGGCCGATCTCTTCCAGCTCCGGCTCGGAAAGCGTGCAGGAGACCACCGGGAAGGTCGTCCGCTGGTCGATGCCGCGCGCGGCGCAGGCGGCGCGGAAGGCGCGGAAGAAGGCGTAATTGCTGGTGCCGATGAGATTGTTGAACACGAAGGCCGGGCGCGCTTCCAGAATGGCCTCGACCACCTGGTCGATCTCGGTGTCGCCCACCGGCACATAGCGTTCCGCCAGCACGCGGGCGCCGCGCGCGGTCATCGCCTCGCGGAAGATGCGGGTGTTCTCCCACGCCCAGATATAGTTGGAGCCGACGCAGAAGGCGGACGTGCCGAGCGTCGCCAGCGCGTGATCGACCAGCGGCAGCACATGCTGGTTCGGCGAGGCGCCGGTGTAGATGACATTGCCGGAGCTCTCGAAGCCCTCATAATGCGAGGGGTACCAGAGCAGCCCGTCATGCTTCTCGAAACAGGGAATGACTTCCTTGCGGCTCGAGGAGGTGTAGCAGCCCACGACATGGCGGATGCCATCATGCAGCAATTCGCGGCTGAGCGCGGCATAGCGGCCAAGCTCGCCGCCGGGATTGACCACGACAGGCTCGATGGTGATTCCGGGCGCCGGGCGCTCCGCCACCGCCAGCAGGGCGCCGTTCAGCATCGAGCGCGCGACCACGTTGTAGGGTCCCGTGGTCGAGAACATGACGCCGATGCGGAAGTGCTTCGCCACGTATCGCTCCAATGCCGGGCCGAAGCCCAAAACAAAAAACGCCCGCCGGCCGTCAGGCCGTGGGCGTCGTTGCCACCAACCAGCCAGCGTTGACACGCCGTCGTTGGAAATGTTGACCGAAAGTGCCGCGACAATGGGCATCCTTGCCCGTCGCTCTTTTTCTAGGCTCGCGTGATCTTACCTACTTGTCAAGAACCTTTTTCGCGCCCGCGCGTGAGCGGCGGGTCCGGCAGCGGCGCCGCCTGTGCCTCGCGCAGAATCCAGTCGATGAGATCGCGGGCGGGATCGGACAGAGTGGGGCCGGGCACCAGCCAATAGCCGGTCTCGCGGCGCGCCAGCGGCGGCCCCACCGCCACCAGCGTGCCGTCGGCCAGCGCGCCGTCGATCAGCCCGGCCCAGCCGAGCGCGACGCCCTGATCCGCCATCGCCGCCTGCACCACGAGGCCATAGGTGTTGAGGCTGAGATCGCTCGCCGCCGGGCCGCGCGCCAGCCCCATCGCCGTGAACCAGTCGCTCCAGCCGAACCAGCGCGGGTGCGGCGTGCTCTCCAGATGCAGCAGCGGCAAATTGCCGATGCGCGCCGGATCGCCGCCGAGGTCGTGCCGGGCGGCGAAGGCCGGGCTGCACACCGGCCAGATGCGCTCTTCCACCAGCTGCAGGCTCTCAGGCGGAAAGTCGCGCCGGGCGCCGAACAGCACGGCGACATCCTCGGCCCCGTCGAGCCCGGGATCGGCGCTGGTGGAGGCGATGATGTGGACATCCGTCTCCGGCCGCACCTGCCGGAAGGCGGCGACACGCGGCATCATCCAGAACGAGGCGAAGCCGTAATCGGTGAACAGCCGCACCACGGGACGGCGGCTGAGCCGGCGCACCGCGCGGGCGGCGCCGTCGATTTCCGCCACTGCGGCCGCGCTTGCCCGGTGCAGCACCTCGCCGGCGGCGGAGAGCGTGCTGCCGCGATGGCCGCGCAGCAGAAGCGGCGTGCCGAGCTGGGTTTCCAGCTCGCGCACGACATAGCTCACCGCCGGTTGCGACAGGCCGAGCGCGCGCGCCGCGGCGGTGAGCGAGCCGAGCCGCCCCACCGCCTCGAACACGCGCATCCAGCCAAGGTCGAGAGGTCGCTCAGACATAGAGTGAGCTTATGTCAAACATCGAAAATATCGGGCTTCACAGGTTCCCACATTTAACCGCCTGATACCCCTCAGGCAAGGAAAGCCGCCGCTCGACAAGGCGGGCCCTTGAGCATCTCACCTGTCTCGCTGCTTCCAGAGGTGACCCTCATGACCCGTATGACGCTGGCCGCTTCGGCCCTCTCCCTTCTGCTCCTCGCCGGCCCCGCTTTCGCGGCCGACGCGCCTTCCTGCAAGACCATCCGTATGTCGGACCCCGGCTGGACCGACATCACCTCCACCAACGCCATTGCCGGCGTGCTGCTGGAGGGGCTCGGCTATGCCCAGGACGTGAAGACGCTGTCGGTGCCGATCGGCTACGAGTCGATGAAGAACGGCAATATCGACGTGTTCCTCGGCAATTGGATGCCGGCGCAGCAGAAATTCATCGACGCGCTGAACGAGGCGAAGGCGGTGGACGTGCTGGCCACCAATCTCGAAGGCGCCAAATTCACCCTCGCCGTGCCGACCTATGTTGCCGAGGCGGGCGTGAAGGACTTCAAGGACCTCGCCGCCAACGCCGACAAGTTCGACGGCAAGATCTACGGCATCGAGCCCGGCGCGCCGGCCAACCAGAACATCCTCAAGATGATCGACGCCAATGATTTCGGCCTGAAGGGCTGGAAGGTGGTGGAATCGGGCGAGCAGGCGATGCTGGCGCAGGTGAAGCGCGCGCAGAACGGCAAGGGCTGGATCGTCTTCCTCGCCTGGGCGCCGCACCCGATGAACGAGACCTTCGACCTCACCTATCTCTCCGGCGGCGACGCCTATTTCGGCGCCAATTTCGGCGGTGCCGATGTGCGCACCCTCGCCCGCGCCGGCTGGGCGGGCGAGTGCCCGAACGCGGCGACGCTGTTCAAGCAGCTGAAATTCGACCTCGCCATGGAGAACACCATGATGGGCAAGATCCTGGATGACGGGCAGGACCCCAAGGCCGCCGCCAAGGCGCTGCTGAAGGCCAAGCCCGATGTGCTCGGCCCCTGGCTCGCCGGCGTGACCACCTTTGACGGCAAGCCGGGCCTGCCGGCGGTGAAGGCCTCGCTCGGCCTGTGAACCCTCGCGGGGGCCGGCGGCGGTGCTGCCGGCCTTCCCTCTGCCCAAGCCCTCGCACAAGCCTGCCGCGTGGACCGTGCCATGACGCCGACCGCTTCGCCCGCCCGCCCGAACATCCTCATCCTGATGGTCGACCAGCTGAACGGCACGTTCTTCCCGGACGGGCCGGCGGATTTCCTGCACGCGCCGCATCTGAAGGCGCTGGCCGCGCGTTCCGCGCGCTTCGCCAACACCTATACGGCGAGCCCGCTCTGCGCGCCGGCGCGGGCTTCCTTCATGTCCGGGCAATTGCCGAGTCGCACGCGGGTCTATGACAATGCCGCCGAGTTCACCTCGGACATTCCCACCTTCGCCCACCATCTGCGCCGCGCCGGCTATCACACGGCGCTGTCGGGCAAGATGCACTTCGTCGGGCCGGACCAGCTGCACGGCTTCGAGGAGCGGCTGACCACCGACATCTATCCCGCCGATTTCGGCTGGACGCCGGACTACACCAAGCCGGGCGAGCGGATCGACTGGTGGTACCACAATCTCGGCTCGGTCACCGGCGCCGGGGTGGCGGAAATCACCAACCAGCTCGAATATGACGACGAGGTGGCCTACCACGCCGCCCGCAAGCTCTATGACCTCGCGCGCGGCCATGATTCCCGGCCCTGGTGCCTCACGGTGAGCTTCACCCATCCGCACGACCCCTATGTCGCCCGCAAGCGCTTCTGGGACCTGTATGAGGACTGCCCGGCGCTCGACCCCGAGGTGGCGCCGATCCCGTTCGCGCAGCAGGACCCGCATGCGCAACGGCTGATGCTGGCGAGCGACCATGCCGCCAGCCATGTGACGGACGAGGATGTGCGCCGCTCGCGCCGCGCCTATTTCGCCAACATTTCCTATGTCGACGAAAAGATCGGCGAACTGCTGGACGTGCTGGAGCGTTGCCGGCTAAGCGATGACACGATCATCGTCTTCGTCTCCGACCACGGCGACATGCTGGGCGAGCGTGGGCTGTGGTTCAAGATGAACTTCCTGGAGGGCTCGGCCCGGGTGCCGCTGATGATCGCCGCCCCCGGCCTCCCCGCCGGCCGCGTTGCGCGCGCGGCGTCCACCCTCGATGTGCTGCCCACATTGGCGGAACTGGTCGGGCTCGATCTCGGCGGGGTGCTGCCCTGGACCGATGGCGAGAGCCTGGTCGGGCCGGCGCGGGGTGAAGGGGAGCGCTCCCCGGTGCCGATGGAATATGCGGCGGAAGGCTCCTATGCCCCGCTGGTGGCTTTGCGGGACGGGCCGTGGAAACTCATCCTGTGCGAACTCGACCCGCCGATCCTCACCAATCTCGACGAGGACCCGCAGGAGTTGGTCAACCGCGCGGCGGACCCCGCCTGCGCCGGGGTGATGGCGGCGATGACGGCCGCGATGCGCGCGCGCTGGGACCTCGCCCGCTTCGATGAAGAGGTGCGCGCCAGCCAAGCGCGGCGGCATGTGGTGTATGCGGCGTTGCGCAACGGCGCCTATTACCCCTGGGATTTCCAGCCGCTGCAGAAGGCGTCCGAGCGCTATATGCGCAACCACATGGACCTCAACGTTCTGGAAGAGAACCAGCGCTTTCCGCGCGGGGAATGACGGCACGCCAGCCCCGCCGCACAAACACTCTTGCCGCATTGCCGCGCAGACGCATTGCCGCGCAGACGCGTTGCGCCGCATCACGCGCTTGCGATCTCGCACGCACTATTTCGCGGAAACCATCGCGGCTGGCCTACGTTGTACCAGCAGATTCACCGGCCGGGCCGTGGGCTACGGCGAGGTGAATGCGTGTTGAACCAGACGCTGCGACGTTTTTGATGCTGGCTATCGTGTCGAATTGTCGCGCTCTTCAAAGGATGTTGATTATGAAGAAGACCGTTTCCCTTCCGGTGCTTGGTGCTGTTCTTGCCGCTGCTTTCGCGGGTCCGGCTCTCGCCCAGGGCTACAATGCCGGCACGGGTGCCCCGTCCGGCTGGTCGCAGAACCATAACGCGACGCAGCAGGGCAGCTGGTCGCAGCGCGGCACCGTCACCGAAGGCCGCAACGCCGCCACCATGTATGAGGGCGGCATGTATGACGCGCGCAGCATGCGCGGCCCTAACACCCAGGGCGTTGAGCCCTATATCGCCAACCAGATCGAGCAGAACGCGCGCAGCACCGACTGAGTGCGGCCTTAAACACAGCGTTTCTCGATGCGACCTTGCGGCGGCTCCTTCCGGGGCCGCCGTTTTTTCAGGTCAAGAGGCGGCTGCCGCCACCGACTGCTTAGGTTAAGCGGCGGCTCCCGCCGCCAATGTCTCAGGCTAAGCGGCGGCTGCCGCCGCCGCCGGGCCGATCCGGTGGGGCGAGCGCCAGCATCGAGGTGACACCTTCCGGCGCCGGCCCGGCCGCAATGCCGCGCCGTGGCATGCCCGCGACAAAGGGCACGAGTTGGAGCCGGGCGATCTCCAGCACCCGCCGCAGCTCGGTGACGGGCTGGGCGTGCTCGTCCACCCGCAGGTCGAGGGCGCAATAGTCCTCCTCGCCCTGCACCCGAAGGCTGGCGGATTGCCGCCCGCGCGTGTCGCCGCCGGCGGCGTCGCCGGCCTCCAGCGCCCGCATCAGCCTTTCGTCCAGCGCGGCACCCACGCTGGCACGGTAGGCGGCCGCCATGGCGTCGATCACCTCCGGGCCGGTGAGCATGTTGCCCTGCACGGCGAAACCGTCACCGATTTCCTGCCCGCACCAGGGCGTGCACTCCGCCCCGGTGAAGGCAGCGGCTTCGCCCGCGTGATCCACCACGCCGATCTGGCGCAGCTCGCGCGCCTCGTCTGCCGCCAGCGCGGCGGCCAGCGCCGCGCGCGTGCCGTGCCCGGCGGCGATGGCGTCCAGCACGCCGAGCGCGAGATAGGGATTGACCCAGGACTGGGTGGAGGCCGCCCCCACCTTCGCCCGCGCGAACGGGCACATGGAACCGACCGCCGGCACGGCGGTGGCGACCGCCACGCCGAACAGGCCGCTGGATGGGCAGCGGGCGACGATGGAAAACGTCATGGCCTCACCTCACACGCTCAGATGTTTCAGCACCCTGGCGCGGGAATCCGGCTCGGACGTGGCGCCGGTCTCGGCGATCTCGCCGCGGTCCAGCACCGCCCAGCGGTCCGCCACCGCCAAAGCGAAGGGCAGGTGCTGCTCCACCAGCAGCATGGTCGTGCCGTGGCGCTCGCGGGCGCTGCGGATGACGCCGGCCAGCCGGTCGATGACCGAGGGTTGCAAGCCTTCGGTGATCTCGTCGACCAGCAAGAGCTTCGCCCCCGTCGCCAGCGAGCGGGCCATCAGCAGCATTTTCTGCTCGCCGCCGGACAGCGTGCCCGCGCGCTGCTTCAGCCGTTGCAGCAGGAAGGGGAAGGAGGCTTCCACCTCGGCGAGGGCTGCCTCGAAATCCGGGCGGCGCACGGCGAGGCGGAGATTTTCCTCCACGCTCATATCCTGGAACAGCGCCTTTTCCTGCGCGACATAGCCGACCCCCAGCCGCGCCACACGGTGCGGGGCGAGGCGTGTGGCCTCCGCGCCGGCAATGGCCACGGTTCCGGTCATCTTCGGCAGGAAGCCCATGACCGCTTTGAGCAGGGTGGACTTGCCCATGCCGTTCTTGCCGAGCACGGCGAGGATTTCGCCCGGCGCGATGGCGAGGCTCACCTCGCGCAGCACCACCGCGCCGGCATAGCCGCTGGAGAGATGATCGACCGAGAGGAGGCTCATGCCGGCATCTCCTTGGGCGCGGGGGCGGTTTCATGGTCGATGCCGGCATGGCCGGAGCCGGCATAGACCTGCTTGACGAGTTCGGAGGCGACCACCTCCTCCACCGAGCCGTCGAGCACGATATGGCCCTGATGCAGGACGATGACGCGGGAGGAAATCTCGCGCACGAAGTCGAGATCGTGCTCCACCAGCAGCACGCACAGGCCCTGCTTCTTGGTCAGCTCGATGAGGATGGCGCCGATCTGCATGCGCTCGGTCTTGGTGAGGCCGGCGGTGGGCTCGTCGAGCAGCAGCACGCGCGGTTCCAGCGCCAGCACCATGGCGAGTTCCAGCGCCTGCTTCATGCCGTGCGAGAGCAGATGCGCCGGGGTGGAAAGCTGCTTGTCCAGCCCCGTGGTTGCGATGACATGCATCGCCGCCTCGGGGAGCGGCAGGACCGCGGCCCGCCGCCACAGCGAGGGCCGGGCATGGCGCACGCGGGCGATCTGCAGGCACTGGGCGACGGTGAGCGTTTCGAACACATTCGCCATCTGGAACTTGCGGCCGACGCCGAGGGCGACGCAGGCTTCCGGCGGCTTGCGGCCGATATCATAGCCATTGACGGCGATGCTGCCGGCGGAACGTTCCGCGCCATCGGCGATGCAGCGCATCAGCGTCGTCTTGCCGGCGCCATTGGGGCCGACAAGGCTGACGAGTTCGCCGGCACGCGCCTCGAAGTCGATGGCTTCCAGCACGGTGAGGCTACCGAAGCGCTTGGCGACGCCGGCCACGGCGAGCGCCGGCCCCTCGCCCGGCTCGACGCCTTGCGTTTCCGCCGCGTCGAGGGTGGAAAGCCGGACGCTGGCCGCCGGCGCCGCAACGCGCGGGCGGAGGAGGCCGATGAGTTTGCGCGGCAGGTCGAACACCACTGGCAGCAGGCCGCGCGGGAAGGCGACGATGACCAGCACGAACAGCACGCCGATGATGAGCTGCCAGACGAAGGGATAGTCGCCGGCAAGCTGCGCGCTCTCATAATCGACGATCAGCGCGCCGAACACCGGGCCGAGCAGCGTGCCGCGCCCGCCGAGCGCGGTCCAGATCACCAGCTCGGTGCCGAAGACGAAGCCGGCGAGTTCCGGCGCCACCACCATCGCATAGCCGGCATAGATATAGCCGGCGATGGCGGCGATAGCGGCGCAGGCGAGATAGACCAGGATCTTCAGTCGCGAGGTGTCGAGGCCGAGATATTTGCAGCGCTGCTCGTTCTCGCGCACCGCCACCAGCAGCTTGCCGGCATCGCTCTTGACGAAGATATAGGCGGCCGTGGTCACCAGGACGAGGAAGGAGCCCGCCAGCCAGAACCAGGCTTCCATCGACAGATCGAAGCTCATGAAGCCGGAGAGGCCGCTCGACGAGCCGGTGAAGGTGCCGCCGGAATAGAGCAGCTGCGTCGCCACGATGGGCAGAACCAGCGTGATCACCGAGGCATAGAGCGCCGAGGCGCCGTGCCAGAAGGCGAGCCAGCCGACGATGGCCGCCACCAGCAGCGCCCCGCCGACGCCGAGGACGAGAGCGAGCACCGCATTGCCGGTGGAGAAGTCGAGATGGGTGAACACCAGCCCCGCCGCATAGGCGCCGCAGGCGAAGAACACCGACTGGCCGAAAGTGAGAATGCCGAGGAAGCCCCAGAGCAGGTCCACCGTCAGCGCCACCGCCGCATAGAGCAGCGAGCGGGTGAGCACGTTCACCGAATAGGTGTCGAGGACATAGGGCCCGGCGACGATCGCCGCCAGCGCGAGCAGGGCGACGGCGAGGATGAGGGAGAGGCGGCGCGCTTCAGTCACGGGCGAACCCCTGCGGACGGAGGCGCAGAATGATGGCGGCAAGCACGGCGATGGTCAGGCCTCCGAGAACCGGGCTGAAATGGGTGGCGACCAGCACCTGCGCCCCGCCCAGCACCAGGCAGGCGAACAGCAGGCTGACCAGCGAGGCGCCGGAGACCAGCACCAGCATGAAGGCGTTCACCAGCCAGGGCACGCCCATGGCGGGATCGACGCTCGACAGCGGCGTGATCAGTGCGCCGGCAATGCCGGCCAGCGCCGAACCGAGGGTGAAGGTGAGGAAGCGTACCAGCCCGCTATTGATGCCGAGCCCGCGCGCCAGATCCTCGTTCATGATCACCGCCCGCGTCTCCAGCCCCAGCCGCGTGCCCTGCAGCAGGGCGGTGAGGGCAAGGCCGAGCAGGGCGGCGATGCCGACAAGGGCGAGGCGATACGCGGAATAGCCCTCGCCGAGAATGTCGATGGTGCCGCTGAGCGGCGACTGGGTGAACTGCACGCCGCGCCCGAAGGCGAGGGTGATGAGCTGGCCGATGATGATCGACAGCCCCCAGGTGGCGAGGATGGCGTCGAGCGGGCGCGAATAGAGCGGGCGCACCACGAAGCGCTCGATGGCCATGCCGACCACGCCGCCGAACAGCGCGGCGAGCGGGATGGCGAGCCAGGGGTTGAGCCCGGCCTGGGTGGTGACGAGCGCGGCATAGCCGCCGAGGGTCATCAGTCCGCCATGGGCGAAATTGATGATCTTCATGACGCCGAACACGAGCAGCAGCCCGGTCGCCACCGCATAGAGGATGGCGGCGGTCGTCACGATGTCCAGCGTCTGGGCGATCATGCGAAGTCCTTTGGGGTTGGAGGCACGGCGGGTGGGAGGCCGCGTCGTAACAACGTCATCCTGAGGTGCGCGTAGCGCGCCTCGACGGATGCCGGAAAAGAACCGGTCTTCCGGGGGCATCCCTCAAAGCCCGGCTTTGCCGGGCACCTCAGGATGACGTCGCAAGGCGGGCCGCAAGGTTTGCGCCATCGGTGGCGGGCAAGCCCTCTCCCCGGCGGGGAGAGGGTTGGGTGAGGGGCCCGACGAGGAGAGGCGCGAGCGCGTCGCTCACTTCAGCTTCGGGCACTGCTCGCCGGGATCCACGTCCTTGAAGGTGGAGATGATGCCGACCGAGCCATCGCCCTTCACCTGGCCGAGATACATGGTCAGCGGCGCGTGGCGCTGCTTGTTCATCACGATGGTGCCGCGCGGGCCTTCCACCGCCACTTCCGCCAGGGCCGGGATCACCTTGGCGGCATCCGTCGTGCCGGCCTTCTCCACCGCCGCCTTGTAGGCGTAAACCGCCTCATATTCCGGCACGGAGAGGTCGTTCGGGGTCTTCAGGTCCTTGCCGAACTTCTTCTCCATCGCGGCGAGGAACGCCTTGTTGGCGGGGGTGTCGATATTGGTGAAGTAGGAGCCGGCGATGTAGATGCCTTCGGCATCCGGGCCCATGGCCTTGGCGGTGCCCTCATCCACGGCGAGGTTGCCATAGAGCGACTTGATGCCCGCCGCGCGCAGCTGCTTGGTCAGCGTCACGTTCGGCGCGCCGCCGGCGGTGGAGGTGATGATGGCGTCGGGGTTGGCCGCCTTCACCTTGGAGAGGATGGCGGTCCAGTCGGTGGCGTCCATCGGGGCGTATTCGTCGCCGACGATCTTGCCGCCGGTCTTTTCGATATAGGCCTTGGTGAAGGCCAGCATGCCGCGGCCGAAGGCGTAATCCGAGCCGATGAGGAAATAGGTCTTGGCGCCTTCCTTGTTGAAGAAGTCGACGATGGGGGCGACCTGCTGGTCCGGCACCCAGGCGTTCACATACATATAGGGGCTGCAGGAGCGGCCCTCATAGAACGAGGTGTAGATGTAGGGCACCTTGCCGCGATTGACGATCGGCAGGCCGGCATTGCGCGCCGCCGAGGTCTCCATCGAGATCAGCACGTCGACCTTCTTCTGGAAGATCAGCGAATCGAAGGCCTTCTGCGCGCCGGCCGCACCTGAGGCGTCGTCGGCGACCTCAAGCACCACCTTCTTGCCGAGGATGCCGCCCTTGGCGTTGATCTCCTCCACCGCCAGCTCGGCGGACTGGACGACGGAGGGCGCGACCACGGAATTGGCGCCGGACAGGCCGACGGGAATGCCGATGGTGATGGTGTCGGCGGCGAGCGCCGGCCCAGTGAGAAGGCCGGCGGCAAACACGCCGGCCATCAGCAGCGAGAGACGGGACATAGGCTTTCTCCGGAAGGTTATGGGTTTTTGGCAGCGGTGGAGAGAAGCGGGGCTCTAGTACCAGCCCCGGGAAATCGGCGCGCCGAGCATCTCGGCATAGACATCGGTGCGGCGGTCGCGCAGCACCTGGTTGAAGTCGTTCCAGTTGCGGGCGCGGCGGGCGGCGCCGAGGTCGATCTCGGCGGAGACGATCTCCTCGCCGTCGCGGCTCGCCGGGCCGGCGGCGGGCCAGCCGGTGTAGCTGAGGATCAGGCTCTGGCCCTCGAAGGGCTGGCCGCGCTCGGTGCCGATGCGGTCCGCACAGGCGATGTAAAGCGAGTTGGAATGGGCGGCGGCCATAGCGAGGATGTTGGCCATCGCCTCGCGCCCCTCGGCCTGGCCGGGAATCGGCACCCAGTTGGTCGGCACGCAGACGATGTCCGCGCCCTGCAGCGCCTGCAGCCGGTAGGTCTCGGGGAACCAGCCATCGTAGCAGATGGCGACGCCGATGCGGCCGAGCGCGGTGTGGAACACCTGGAAGCCATTATTGCCGGGCTCGAAGAACAGGTTCTCGTTGCCCCACAAATGCATCTTGCGATAGGTGCCGATATGGCCCTCCGGCCCGATCACGACCGCGCTGTTGTAGAGCGCCGTGCCCTCGCGCTCGGTGATGCCGGCGACGATATGCAGGCCGCGCTCATTGGCGATCTTCGCCCAGGCCTGGCAGCTCGGCCCGTCGGGAATGGTCTCGGCAAGGCCGAAGGCTTCCTCGCGGGTCTCGAACACGTAGCCGGTATTGGCGAGTTCTGGCAGCACGATCAGCTTGGCGCCGCCGTCGGCCGCGCGGGCGATGAGGCCGAGCGAATGCGCGACATTGGCGCTGGTGTCGCCGAAGCGCGGCTCCATCTGGATGCAGGCGACGCGGACAAGGCTTGAGACCGGCATGAAGGCGCACCTCTGCGATCGCCGCGGGGCGCCGCGGCGTGAAAACAAAAAGCCCCCGGCAGTGCCTTCCGGCACCATCGAGGGCTGCATAGCCTGGATGTAGAGCGGCAACGCTGCCGCCACGCTCACGAAGCGATGCGGTTAGCAAAGCGCAGGCGGCGGGGCCTGTCAAGCGCAAATGCCGAGGATAGAGGCAGGGGCCGCAATGCCTAGGAGTTAGGCAATCTGCCTCATTTCTCCGGCTCGCCCTCGCGGTCGAGCTCGGCCAGCATGGCATGGGCGTTGATGATCGAGCCGGCGATGGTGCCGATCGGCACCCGTTTGGCCGTCGCCTGCTTGCGCAGGAACTGGTAGGCGTCGTCCTCGGAGAGGTTGCGCAGGCTCATTAACAGCCGCGTCGCCTTCTCCACGTCGCGGCGGGTGCGCAGCGTGTCCTCGAGCTTGCCGATCTTGGCCAGCAGCCGCCCCTCATAGCCGCGCTGCGACAGCGCCAGCACGAGGCTGGAGAGCACGCCGGAGGCGCGGATGGGGCGCACCAGCACGCCATGGGCGCTGGAATCGAGCAGCGCCTTCAGCACGGTGGGGTTCTCGTAGTCGACGATGGCGATATGGGCGATGGCGAGGTCGGCCATGCGCCATGGCATCGAGCTTTTCGTGTCGCGGTCGAGCAGGAAGAACACCGCGTCGAGCGGCAGCGGCAGTTGCGCCGGCGGCGGCCACACCACCTGCACCTGGCAGCCGATGCGCTGCAGCTGGCGCACAAGGTCCTCGCCGTCCTGGTCGCGCGGATGCACCACGGCGACGCGCATATTGCGCAGGTTCTGGATCAGCTGCGAGGCGCTCATGCGTCGCGCCTCTTCGCCTTCGACCCCGCCTCACGCATGGTCGTAAATATGGTCGACGAGATAGGGGTCGGGCTTCACCGGCGCCTTGGCTTCCCACACCACATCGAAATCGCCGTGCTCGTTCACCATGCCGATGCGCGGCAGCAGATAGGTATGGTTGTTATCGGGGTCGATGCGGATGCGGCCCTGCGGCGCGTCGAACTCGGTGCCGAGCGCGGCATCGACCAGGCGCTGGGTGTCGAGCGACTTCGCCCGGCGGAGCGCGTCGGCGAAGAGGTGGATCTGGAAATAGGCGGCTTCCGCGTACATCGTTACCGCCGCGTCGCGGCCGAAGCGGGCGCGGTAGGCGGCGACGAAGCGGCGATTGGCCGGGGTGTCGACGGTGGAGAAATAGGGCGCCGAGGTGATGTGGCCGATGCACAGCTCCGGCCCGATGGCGCGGATTTCGCCCTCGGACATGGTGAGGCTGGCAATGGGCATGCTGCGCGGGTCGAGCCCCGCCTCGCGGAAGATGCGATAGAGCAGATGCGCGCCTTCGCCGACCACGGTGGAGAACACCACCGAGGGCGCGCGGCGGCGAATATCTTCCACCACGCGGCGGATCTGGTCCGTGTGCGGCTGTTCCGGCACATAGGTTTCCGCCACCACCTCACCGCCCTCGCGCGAGACGAGATCGCGCATGATGCGGTTGGACTCATGCGGGTAGATGTAGTCCGAGCCGACGAGATAGAAGCGCGGCCCGAAGCGGGAGAGCAGATGGCGGGCGAGCTGCAGGCTGTTCTGGTTCGGCGCCGCGCCGGTGTAGATCACATTCGGCGAGTACTCGAAGCCCTCATAGAGCGAGGGATACCAGAGCAGGGCGTTGCGCCGTTCCACCGTGGCGAGGATCGCCTTGCGGCAGGAGGAGGTGCAGCAGCCGAAAATGGTGCTGATGCCGTCCTCGGTCAGCAGCCGCTCGGCGTAGCGGCGGTAGAGTTCCGGGCTGGACTCGGGGTCGTAGCACACCGGCTCGATCGGGCGGCCGAGTACGCCGCCCGCGAGGTTGATCTCCTCGATGGCGAGCGCCGTGCCGCGGAAATGCTCGGTTTCCGGCTCGCGCATATGCCCCTTGCGCGAGAACAGCACGCCAACCCGCCAAACGGCGCCCGAGCCCTGTTCCGCGCTGCCGAAATTCGCCACCGGCGCCTGCCTGTCTCACCTGTTGCCGCGCCGGGCGACCGCCCCGCCGGCCGGGCCCCGCTGAGCCCGTCCGCCGTTTTGACGCGCATGCGCCCGGCGGGTCAAGTCGCGCCCGCCGCCCGCCGCCCGCCGCCCGCCGGTCAGCGCGCCGTGCCGGTCGCGGCGGGGAAGGGCAGGACATTGCCGTCGCGCCGCGCCAGCCGCCCCGCCACCTCGACCAGTTGCTGCGGGATGAAGGGTTTGCTCACGACAGGCGCCTGGGCGAAGGCGGCCGGCAGGTTCTCGCGGCCATAGCCGCTGACGAAGGCGAAGGGAATGCCGCGCCGGGTCAGCGCCGCGGCGACGGCGTCCACCGGCTTGCCGTGGAGATTGCCGTCGAGCAGGGCGGCGTCAAAAGCGCCGGTCTCGATGGCTTCCAGCGCCTCCTCCACGGTGCGCGCCGGGCCATGGACGCTGGCGCCGGCATCTTCCAGCACCGCGATGAGTTCGAGCGCCACCAGCACCTCGTCCTCCACAACCAGAAGGCGGCGACCGTCCAGCGCCGGCACCTCGCGCGCCGGTTCCTGCGGCGCCGGGGTGACGGGGCGGGCGGCGATGTCGGCCATCGGGTCCGGGGTGCGGTCGAGCTGCATCACCAGCTCCCACACCACGCCGTCATTGCGGTAGGAGACGGAAGCGGTCCCGCCATCCGACTTCATGCTGCTGTCGATGAGGGTGGAGCCGAAGCCGCGCTTGACCGGGGTCTGCACCGGCGGGCCGCCGCTTTCCTGCCAGCGCAGCTGCAGCCGGTCGCCCTCCACCGACCATTCCAGCACAACGCGGCCGGCGGGGCGGGAAAAGGCGCCATATTTCAGCGCATTGGTCGCCAATTCGTGGAGGATCAGCGCGAGGCGCAGCGCCGGCTGCGGCAGCAGCTGCACGCGCGGGCCGCTCGCCTGCAGTCGCGCCGGGTCGATGGCGCCGAGCCGCAACTGGTCGTGGACGAGGTCCATGAGGTCCGCGCCCTGCCAGGTGCGGTCGCTGAGCATGCCGTGGGCGCGCGCCAGCGCCTGGATGCGGCCGGAGAAGGTGGCGGAGAACTGGTCGGGGCTGCGTGTGTAGCGCAGCGTCTGGGTGGCGATGGCCTGGACGCTGGCGAGCGTGTTCTTCACCCGGTGGTTCAGCTCGCCGATGAGCAGGGTCTGGGTTTCCTCGGCGCGGCGGCGGTCGGTGATGTCGAGGATCTGCACGCTGAGCGATACCGGCTGGCCATTCGGCCGGCGCAGCACGGAACTGTACCATTCGCAGTCCAGCACCGCGCCCTCGCGCGTGCGGCAGCGCACCGTGTGGTGGCCGCGCTGGTGCGCGGCGTCGGCCAGCGAGCCGGAGACCATTTCCGCGAGTTCGCCGATGCTGCTGTCGCAGAGCCAGCCGAGATCGGCGAGCGACTGGCCGGTCATTTCCGCCGCCGTCCAGCCGAACATGCGCTCGGCGCCCTTGGACCAGCCGAGCAGGCGCATGTCAGGATCGAACTCGACGATGGCGAGCGGGGAATTGTCGGTGTGCGCCTGCAGCCGGTCGAGCGCGCCTTTCAGCTCGGCGGCGGCGGTGGCGAGCGCGTCCTTCTGCCGGGCCAGCTGCTCGTGCTGGCGGGCGATGGAGAAGAACACCTCCGCCTTGCTCTTGAGGATCAGCGGGTCGATCGGCTTGTAGATGAAATCGACCGCGCCGGCTTCATAGCCCTTGAAGCGGCGGCCTTCATCAGTGGACGCGGCGGTGACGAAGATGATGGGCACGCGCCGCGTGCGCTCGGTGCCGCGCATCATTTCGGCCAGCTCGAACCCGTCCATGTCGGGCATCTGCACGTCGAGCAAAGCGAGAGCGAAATCGTGCTCCAGCAGCATTTCCAGCGCCTCGACGCCGGAGCGGGCCTTATAGAGGGTGAGCCCGTCGCGGCGCAGCAGCGCTTCCAGCGCGCGCAGATTCTCCTCGATGTCGTCGACCAGCAGGAACTTGACCGGCTCAGGCGACATCATGGCGGGCCTCCCTCAGCGGTGCCGTTGCCAGCCGGCGGAAGATGCGCTCCTGCGGCGCGAAGGCGGCGAAGGCGTCGGCATGGGCGGAAAAGCGCAGGCTTTCATTCATGCCGAGGCCGAGGAAACCGCCGCGCGTCAGCGATTCCCGGAACAGCCGCAGCGCGCGGTCCTGCAGGTTCGAATCGAAATAGATCAGCACGTTGCGGCAGGAGATCAGGTGCATCTCGGAAAACACCTCGTCGGAGGCGAGGCTGTGTTCGGCGAAGACGGTGCGCGCGCGCAGCGACTTGTCGAACACCGCCCCGCCATAGGCGGCGGTGTAATAGTCCGACAGCGAGGAGCGCCCGCCGGACTTGCGGTGGTTCTCGGTGAACAGCGGGATGCGGTCGAGGTCGTAAATGCCGAGTTCCGCCCGCGCCAGCGCCACCGGGTTGATCTCGGTGGCGTAGAACATGGTGCGGGATTCCAGCCCCTCCTCGCGGAACAGGATGGCGAGCGAATAGAGTTCCTCGCCGGCGCTGCACCCGGCGACCCACACTTTCAGCGACGGGAAGGTGCGCAGATGCGGGATCACCTCCTCGCGCAGGGTGCGGAAATAGTCGGGGTCGCGGAACATCTCGCTCACCTGCACGGTGAGGCAGTCGATCATCAGCGGCAGCAGCTCCGGCTCGCGCAGCAGCCGCGCCTGCACATGCGAGAGCGTCTCGCAGTGCAGCCGCTGGCGCAGCAGATCGGCCCGACGGGCCAGCGAGGCGCGGGAATAGGAGCGGAAATCATAGTGGTAGCGGCGGTGGATCGCCTCGACCAGGAGATCGAGCTCGATCTTCTCGCTGACGCTGGCGGTGCTCGTCATCGCGACATCCACACCCGGGCGAGGGAGAGCAGCTTGTCGACATCGAGCGGCTTAGCCAGATAGTCGTTCGCGCCGGCCGCCAGGCACTGCTCCTGGTCGTCCGCCATCGCCTTGGCGGTCAGCATGATGATGGGCAGGCCGTGCCAGGCTTCCCGGCGGCGGATTTCGCGCGTGGCGGTGAGGCCGTCCATTTCCGGCATCATCACATCCATCAGCACAAGATCGACCGGCTGGGTGCCGTGCGTCTTCTCCAGCAGCTCCAGCGCCTCGCGGCCATTGCGGGCGATCTGCACCTTGGCGCCGTGCGGCTCGAAGATGCTGGTGAGGGCGAAGACGTTGCGCACATCATCCTCCACCACCAGGATCTGCCGGCCCTCCAGCCGCGCATCGCGGTTGAGCGAGGTGGCGAGCAGCTTCTGCTGCTGCGCCGGCAAATCCGACACCACCTGGTGCAGGAACAGCGTCACCTCGTCGATCAGCCGCTCCGGCGACTTTGCGCCCTTGATGATGATCGACTTGGAATAACGCCGCAGCCGCAGCTCCTCGGCCTCAGTGAGTTCGCGCGCGGTGTAGACGATGACCGGCGGGAAGGCGGCGGCCTCGTTGTCGTCGAGCCGGCTCAGCAGATCGAAGCCGGTGGCGTCCGGCAGCGTCATGTCGAGCACCATGCAGTCGAAGGTCTCACTTTCCAGCCGCTTGAGGGCATCGGCGGCGGTGGCGCATCCGACCGTCTCCACCTCCTTGGCGGCGAGCAGTTCGCTGAGGCCGCGCAGCTGGGCGGGGTCGTCCTCGACGATGAGGATGCGGCGCAGCTGGCGCGCCATGCGGAATTCCAGCCGTTCGAGCGTCTGCACCAGCTCGTCGCGGCGGATCGGCTTCATCATGTAGCCGGCCGCGCCATAGGCGAGCGCGGTCTGCTCGTAATCGCTGGCGGAGACGACATGCACCGCGATGTGGCGGGTGCGGGGGTCGTGCTTCAGCCGGTCGAGCACGGTGAGGCCGGAATGGTCCGGCAGCCCCATGTCGAGGATCACCGCGTGCGGCAGATATTGCCGCGCCGCCAGCACCCCGTCATCGGCGGTGGTGGTGATGATGCACTGGAAGCCGAGCTCATGGGCGAGATCGAGCAGGATGCGGGCGAAGGCGAGGTCGTCCTCCACCACCAGGATCAGCCGCGAGCCGGCGGTGAGGCGGGAGCGGTCGTCGTCGATGCCGGCCGGCGCGGGTCGCGCGGGCGCGTCCACGGCGAGAGGAGCGGGCGGAGCCGGGCGCTGCGCCGGGCTGCGGCGCGGGGCGCGCAATGGCTGGGCGGCGGCCGCGCCGGCGCTGTCGACCACCACGCCGCTGAAGCGCGTCGGCACGATGAGGCTGAAGGTGCTGCCTTCGCCGAGCCGGCTTTCCAGCCCAATCTCGCCGCCGAGAAGGTTGGTCAGCTCGCGCGAGATCGACAGGCCGAGCCCGGTGCCGCCATAGCGCCGGTCGATGGTGCCGTCGGCCTGGCGGAACGCCTCGAAGATCGCGTCCTGCTGCTCCTCGGCGATGCCGATGCCGGAATCCGACACGGCGAAGACGAGCCGGCCATCCGCCTGGGTGCGGACGTCCAGCACCACCTCGCCCTGCGAGGTGAACTTGACGGCGTTGGACAGGAAGTTCTTCAGCACCTGTTCCAGCCGCTGCGGATCGCTTTCCAGCACCGGCGACACGTCGGGCGCGATCTGCGCGCGCAGGGTGACGCCCTTCTCCTCCGCCTGCGGGGCGAAGCTGCGCACCAGCTTTTCCGCCAGCGCGGCGACTTCCACCTGCTGCGGCCGCAGTTCCAGCTTGCCGGCCTCGATCTTGGACAGGTCGAGAATGTCATTGATGAGGGTGAGCAGGTCGTTGCCCGAGGTCTCGATCATCTGGGCGTAGCTGATCTGGTCCTCGGTCAGATTGCCGAAGCGGTTCTCGCCGAGCAGACGCGCCATGATGAGCAGCGCGTTCAGCGGCGTGCGGAGCTCATGCGACATGTTGGCGAGGAATTCCGACTTGTAGCGGCTGGCGGCGGCGAGGTCGTTGGCCTGCTGCTTGAGCGCGCCCTGGGTACGGGCGAGATCGTCGCGCTGGGCTTCCAGCAGCTGGGTCTGCTCTTCCAGCTGGGCGTTGGATTCCTCCAGCTCGGCCTGCTGCCGCTCCAGCCGGTGCTGCGAATCCTGCAGTGCCTGGCTCTGCTCCTGCAGCTCCTCGTTCGCCGCCGTCAGCTCCTCGCCATGGGCGCGCAGCTCCTCGGCCTGCCGGCGGGTTTCCTCCAGCAGCTCTTCCAGCCGGGTGCGGTACTGCGCCGAGCGCAGGGCGACGCCGACCGCGCTCGCGGTGCGCTCCAGGAATTCCAGCGCCTCGGGGCGCGGCTTGCGGGCGAAGCCGAGCTCGATGACGCCATTGACCTCGTCATCCTCGAAGGTCGGGGTGAGCAGCAGCCAGTCCGGCTTGCCCTTGCCGAGGCCGGAGCCGAAATAGAGATAGTTTTCGGGCACGGAATCGAAGGCGAAGCTGCGCTTGTCGGCGATCACCTGCCCCACCAGCCCGTCGCTGCGGCGAATGCGGGCCGGCACCGGCGCATCGGCCGGCACGCCATAGCCGGCGGCGCGGGCGAACGCATCCTGGTCGCGGACATAGAACAGGGCGGCGCGGGCACCGAGGCGCTCGGCGAGGAAGGTCAGCACCCGTTCGCCCAGCTCGGCGCTGGAGAGATCGCCCATCATCCGGCGGGAGAGATCGACCTGCGCGGTGCGGATCCATTCCTCGCGCCGCACCGCCAGCTTGTTGCGGATGAAGAAGAAGCCGGTGGCCGCCAGCACCCATACCGTCACCGTGCCCATGGAGCGGTTGAGCAGGGCAAGGGTGGGGTCGATGCCCGGCCGGTCCACCAGGAAGCCGGCGGCGATCACCACGGTGACGGCCGCGGCGGTGGCGAGCGGCACATAGGTGCGCCAGGCGAGATAGGCCAGCACCAGCGGGATGAGATAGGTCACCCAGACGGCGACGCCGAGCGGCACCGACAGATCGATGAGGAACACCAGCGCGGTGAACACCGCGAGGATGACATAGAGAAGGGCTGGCTTCTCCTCGAACGCCTTGAGCTGCACGCCGCCGCCACTCCCGCCAGGATGGAAAGCCGGGGGCGTGCCGACGCCTGTCTGGCGCGCATCGCAATCCCCGGCGCTCCTAAACCGCCGAGGGGCCGGAAGGTTCCGTGCGTTGCGGAAAAAAAACGGCGCGGCGCTTTCTTTACGCCGGGATGCGCTCCGGCTCGCTGAACTGGGTGCGCACCATGCGGGCATAGATGCCGCCGCGCGCCACCAGTTCGGCATGGTTGCCCTGCTCGGCGATGCCCTCGCGGGTAACGACCACGATGCGGTCGGCGGTGCGGATGGTGGAGAGCCGGTGGGCGATGATCAGCGTGGTGCGCCCGACCGAGAGCGCCGCCAGCGCGCGCTGGATTTCCCACTCCGTCTCGCTGTCCAGCGCCGAGGTCGCCTCGTCGAGGATGAGGATCGGCGGGTCCTTCAGGAACATGCGGGCGATGGCGAGCCGCTGCTTCTGCCCGCCGGAGAGCTTCACCCCGCGCTCGCCGATCACCGTGTCGAGCCCGAGCGGCAGGCCGGCGAGGAGATCGTCGAGCTGCGCCCGACGCGCCGCCTCGCGGATCGCCTCCTCGCTGGCGTCCAGCCGGCCATAGGCGATGTTCTCGCGGATGGTGCCGCCGAACAGGAACACGTCCTGCTGCACGATGCCGATGTTCCGCCGGAGCGAGGCGAGCTGCACGTCGCGAATGTCGTGCCCGTCAATGGTGATGCGCCCGCCCGCGACATCGTAGAAGCGCGGCAGCAGCGAGCACAGCGTGGTCTTGCCGGCGCCCGACGGGCCGACAAAGGCGACGCTCTCGCCGGCGCGTATGTCGAGATCGATGCCGTTCAGCACCGGCGCGGCATTGCCATAGGCGAAGCGCACGCCCTCATAGCGGATGGCGCCCTTCACCTCGGTGAGCGCGACCGCGCCCGGCTTGTCGGCGACATCGGGGCGGGTGGCGAGGAAGTCGAGATAGGAGCGCAGCCCGGCAATGCCCTTGGGGTAGACTTCCATCACCGCCGCGATCTTCTCCAACGGCCGGAAGAACACGCCCACCAGCAGCAGGAAGCCGACAAAACCGCCATTGCTGAGTTCGCCGCGCAGCACGAACCAGGTGCCGGCCAGCATGATGATGACCTGGGTGAGGCGCATGCCGAGATAGGACAGCGAGGCATTGGCCGCCAGCAGCCGGTAGGCTTCCAGCTTGGTGGAGCGGTAATGCGCATTCTCCACCGCGAACAGCCGGGTCTCGTGCTCCTCATTGGCGAAGGACTGCACCACGCGGATGCCGCCGATATTCTCCTCGATGCGGGCGTTGAAGGCGCCGACGCGGCCGAACAGGGCACGGAAGTTCTCCGTCATCCGCCGCCCGTAGCGGGTGGTGATGAGCGCGCTGGCGGGCACGATAACGGCGGTGAGCAGCGCGAGCGGGACATTGACGCTCAGCATCACCAGGAAGGCGCCGACAAAGGTCATGAGCGCGATGAACACGTCTTCCGGGCCGTGATGGGCGACCTCGCCGATCTCTTCGAGGTCCTTGGTCAGCCGGGCGACGAGATGGCCGGTCTTGTGGTTGTCGAAATAGGAGAAGGACAGTTTCTGCACATGGTCGAAGGCGCGGCGGCGCATCTCGGTCTCGATATTGATGCCGAGCATGTGCCCCCAATAGGTGACGACCGCCATCAGCGCCGCATTGAGCAGATACACCACGAGCAGCCCCGCCGCCGCCCAGACGATGAGGTGCCAGTCCTGCCCCGGCAGCAAATGATCGATGAACAGCTTCACCGCGACGGGAAAGCCGAGTTCCAGCAGGCCGGAGATGACCGCGCAGGAAAAATCGAGCATGAACAGCCCCTTATAGGGGGCGTAATAGGACAGGAAGGGCCGGATGAGCTGCATGATGGATCGCTTATAGCGGCCTCAATCGGCCAGATCGACTCCCGCATGGCCGCGCCGCCAATAGGCGGCGATGGCGCAGCGGGACTTGGGGAGGCCGCGTTCCTGGGTGAGGTGGCGGCGCAGGGTCCGCGCGGTCCGCTGCTCGCAGCCGGCGAAGACATACACGTCCTCAAGGTCGGTGGGCAGGTCGAGCGCGCGCACCGCCCGCTCCAGAAGGTCGCCGGTGCCGGCGGGGGCGCCGTCGCGAAGGAGCCATTCGACGTCGAGCCGGGCGGGCGAGGGCAGAGGCTGGCGCTCGCCCGCATCCGCCACTTCCAGCCGCACCACCGCCTGCGCCTCTGCCGGCAGTTCCGCCAGCATGCGGGCGATGACGGGAAGCGCGGTTTCGTCGCCGGCGAGCAGATACCAGCGGGCCGGCGGCAGGCCGGCGCCACCGGGGCCGAGCAGCCCCACGGGGTCGCCGGGCCGTGCGTCGCGGGCGAAATCTGAACCCGGCGTGGCCGCGCCGGGGTGCAGCACCATGTCGAGCGCCAGCGTGCCTGCCGCCGCATCGACCTCGCGCACGGTATAGACACGAGGGATGACCGCGTCCGCTCCCGCAGGCCAGACGACGCGCCCGTCCTGGGCCGCGTGCGGCCAGACCGGCGTGCGGCCGGCCGGCGGAATGAGCAGCCGCACATGCAGCCCGCCGCTGGCGAAATGAGCGGCGTCCCCTTCCAGCACCACGCGGCGCATGCGCGGCGTCAGCGGCTGCGTAGCGGCGACACGCATGGCGCGGAAATAGGGCAGGTCCGGCTTGCCGGCGCCATGGCCTTCCCAGGCGAAGGTGGGGGTGGCACCTTCCATGGCGGCGTGGAGATGCTCGGCCAGCTGCATGCGCAGCACGGAAAGCCGGTCCTCGCGGTAGCTGCGGGCGTCCAGCACCAGCCGGCCGGCGGCATCGATCGACAGCGCCGCCTCGCCGCACCAGTTCTCCAGCCGCGCCGCATGCGGCGTGCGCTCGCGCAGCGTCTCCGGCTCCAGCCGGGCGCAGAGGCGGGCGAGGAGATCCGCCGCGCCGGTGGAGGCGATGCGCGCCTGCGCGGTGAAGGGTTCACCCATGCCGGTCTCCGCGTTGCAGCAGCCAGATCAGATACGGCCCGCCGACCAGCGCCGCGAGCAGGCCAGTGGGCAGCTGGTAGGGAAAGGCGACCATGCGGGCCAGCCAGTCCGCCAGCAGCAGCACCAGCGCGCCGATCAGCGCCGAGGCGAAGACGAAGAGGGCGTCGCGGTTCAGGCCGAGCTGGCGGGCGAGGTGCGGGCCGATCAGCCCGACAAGGCTGAGCGGGCCGACGAAGAACGCCGCCACCCCGGTCATCGCCGCCGCCAGCAGCGTGAGCAGCAGCTGGCTTGCCGCCACCCTGAGGCCAAGCGAGCCGGCGACCCCCGCGCCGAGCGGAAGCAGGGCCAGCCAGCGGCCGGCAAGGGCGACGGGGAGGAGCAGGACAAGCGCGCAGGCCGCGAGAATGCCGGCCTGCATCAGGTCGACCCGGTCGGTGGTGCCGGCCAGCCAGGCCAGCAGCAGGAAGCTGCCCGGCCCGCCGGCGGCGAAGACGGCGGAGAGAATCGCGAGCCCCATGCAGCCGAGCGCAATGCCGGCGAGCAGCAGCTTCTCCGCCCCGAAGCCGGTCGCCGCCGCAATGGCCAGCACCAGCAGCAGCGCGCCCAGCGCCCCGCCGGCACTGGCGGCGAGCAGCAGGCCCGGACCCGCATCCGGCGCCAGCATCAGCGCGGCAGCGAGGCCGACCCCGGCGCCGGCGCTGACACCCAGCACTTCCGGCCCGGCGAGCGGATTGCCGGTGAGCTTCTGCATGATCGCCCCCGCCGCGCCGAGCAGCCCGCCGGCGGCGGCCGCCGCGACGACGCGCGGGGCGCGGAAGGCCAGAAGCTCGGTCAGCAGCGGCCCGGTGGCGAGGGCCCAGCCGTCGAGATCGCGCCCGGCAACCAGAGCGAACAGCCCGACCAGAAGCGCCGCAACGGCCAGCCCGGCAAGCGCGCGGCCCGGGTGGCCCCAGCGGCGGCGGGGCGTCGCGGAGGTGGAGAGCGGCGGGGCGGCGGCGCGCAGGCGCGGCAGCAGCCACAGCAGCAGCGGCCCGCCGAGCAGGCCGACCGCCGCGCCGGTCGGGATGAGGTCGCCGCCACTGCCGGCGGTGAGCTGCACCAGGCTGTCAGTGATCCAGAGCAGCAGCGCGCCGATCAGCGGCGCGGCGAGCAGCACCGCGCCCGGCCGCCGGGCCCCGGCGACGCGGGCCAGCGCCGGGGCGGCGAGGCCGACAAAGCCGATCACCCCGACCTCGGACACCACGCTCGCCGCCAGCGCCACCGCCACCGCGATGACCGCGAGCCGCATGCCCTGCACCGCCATGCCGAGGCTGCGCGCGCCGGCATCGTCCAGAGCCATGAGGCCGAGCGGGCGGCGCAGCAGGAAGGTGGCGCCAGCCGCCAGCGCCAGCCGCGTGCCGATCAGCTGTGCCGGCTCCCAGTTCTGCTGGTGCAGCGAGCCGGCGCCCCAGATGAACAGGGCGAACACATAGTCGCCGCGCGCGAGGATGACCGCCGCGCTCAGCGCGCCGGCCATCAGCGACAGCGTCATGCCGGCGACGACCAGCGTCACCGGCTCGAAGCCGCGCCGGGCGCTCAGCGCCAGCACCAGCGCCACCGCGGCCACCCCGCCGGCAAAGGCGGTGCCCTCGCGCGAGAGGGCGAGCAGCGCCGGGGCAAAAGCGAGCGCCAGCGTCAGGGCCAGCTGCGCGCCGGCGGCGATGCCGAGCGTGGAGGGATCGGCGATCGGGTTGCGCAGCACACGCTGCAGTAGCGCGCCGGAAAGCCCCAGCGCCGCCCCGGCCAACAGCGCGGTCGCCGCGCGCGGCAGCAGGCTGTGCCAGAGCAGCAGCGCGTCGAGGTCGAATGCCGCGCCCGGCATGTCCGGCCGGCGCATCAGCACCAGCACGAACAGGCCGAGGCCGAGCGCGGTGAGTGCGAGCCCGAAAGGCAGCGGCCGCAGGCCGGCGGGGCGGGGCAAGGCGAGCTCAGCCAAGGCCGCCTCCGTTCCCCGATCCGCCCTCCAGCAGCGCCGCCGTGAGCAGGCGGGCGAAGCGGGCGGCGGTGGGCAGACCGCCAAAGGGATCGACGCTGTCGAGCACGGCGAAGCGGCGGGCGCGGATACTGGGCAGGGCGTTCCACAGCGCGCTGGTGGCGAGCACCCGCGCCGCATCCGGCGGAACGGGGCGCAGGATGACGAGGAAGGCATCAGAAAAGCGGGCCAGCGCCTCCAGCCCGAGCGGGGCGGAGGCGGCGTAGAAGGTGCGCTCGCCCCAGGCATTGGTAAGGCCGAGGCGGGAGATCACCTCGCCGAACAGGCTGTCGGCGCCGAAGACGCGGAAGTGCCTGGCATCGCCGAGATTGAGCACCAGCAGCGGCCGGCCAGCCTGCGCGGCGAGGCGGCGGCGGCTGGCGTCGATCTGCCCGGCGACGGTGTCGATCAGCGCCCGGGCGGCATCCTCGCGCCCGGTCAGGGTGCCGATCGCCATTGCCGCCGCCTCGGCCTCGCCATAGGGCGGGCGGCCGGTGCGGTAGATGGAGAGCGTTTCCACCGGGGCGATGAGGCGCAGCTTCGGCTCCATCCAGGCGTAGAAATTGGAGCTGAGGATGAGGCTCGGGCGGGTCAGCCGCAGCGCCTCGAAATTCACCGCACCGCGCAGGCCGATATCGACCACCGAGGCCGGCACGGGTGGCTCCACCGCCACCTCGCGAAACAGCACCAGCTCGGCCGCCGCCACCGGGGTGAGGCCCATGCCCAGCAGGGTTTCCAGCAGCGCCCAATCGACCGTGGCAAGGCGAAGTCCACCCGCCCGCGCGGGCGCGCCGCGCAGCGCCAGTGCCGCCACGCCGGCGGCGAGCAGGGCGCGGCGGTGGAGGTGCGGGGCTGAGCTCACAGCACGTAGCTCATCGGCGCGCCGCTGACGGGATGCGCCATCACGCCCATGTCGAGCCCGTAAATGGCGCGCAGATGCTCCGGCTGCATGATCTCGCCGCACGGGCCCTGGGCGATGAGCCGCCCGCCGCGCAGGGCGAGCAGCGCGTCGCAGGTGCGGGCGGCGAGGTTGATGTCGTGCAGGATGACGATCACCGTCATCGCGCCGGCGTCGGCGCCTGTCCCGGCTTCGTCACCCAGCTCGCGGAGAATGGCGAGCACCTCCATCTGGTGGGCGATGTCGAGCGCCGAGGTCGGCTCGTCCAGCAGCAGGCAGCGCGCGCCCTGCGCCAGCATCAGCGCCAGCCAGGCGCGCTGGCGCTCGCCGCCGGAGAGGCTGTCCACCGCCCGGTCGCGAAAGGCGGAAAGGCCGGTGCGCTGGATTGCCGCCTCCACCCGCGCCTCGTCCTCGGCGGTGAAGCGGCCGAGTGCGCCGTGCCAGGGATAGCGGCCGAGGCCGACCAGTTCGCGCACATTCATGCCGTCGGAGGCGGGCATGAATTGCGGCATATAGGCGACCTCGCGGGCGAAGGCGCGCCCCGTCCAGCCCGTGAGCGGGCGGCCGTCGAAATTTATCGCGCCGCCGGTCGGGGCGATCTGGCGCGCGAGCATCTTCAATAGCGTGCTCTTGCCGGAGCCGTTGGGGCCGATGAGCCCATAGACGCGTCCTTCAGGCAGATCGAGCGTCAGCGGGCTGAGGATCGCCCGGTCGCCGGCCGTGAAGGCGGCCTCGCGCAGCGACCAGAGCGCGCCCGCCGGCGCCGGAGGAGCAGGCTCTACCATTTGTAGGACAGCGTTCCGAGCACGGTGCGGCCATTGCCATAGAAGCAGCCGAAGAAGCCGCAGCCGGCGACATAGGTCTCGTCGGCAATGTTGTTGACGTTCAGCTGGGCCTTGAACGGGCCCTTCTCGTAATGCAGGGCGGCGTCGAACAGCGTGTTGGAGGACAGGAAGATGCTGTTGTCGTCGAGCGCGTAGCGATCACCGACGAAGCGCACGCCGCCGCCGACACCGAAGCCCGCCCACGCCCCCGATTGCACGGTGTAGTCGAGCCAGAGATTGGCCATGTTCTCCGGCACATTGGCCGGGCGGTTGCCGGCATATTGGCCCTGGGTGATCTCGGCGTTCATATAGGTGTAGTTGGCGATCAGGTTGAGCCCGTCCGCGAGCCCCGCCACGGCGGTGAACTCGAAGCCCTTCACCCGCACCTCGCCGATCTGGGTCTGATAGCTCACCCCGTCGATCAGCTGCGAGGACAGCACATTGGACTGGGTGAGGTCGTAGGCCGCGGCGGTGAAGAAGCCGTTCCAGCCCACCGGCTGGTACTTCACGCCGAGTTCGACCTGCTCGCCCTCCATCGGTTGGAAGGCGCCACCGCCGAGCTGGGTCGGCATGTTGCCGATCACCGGCTCGAAGGAGGTGGAATAGTTGAAATAGGGGGCGATGCCGTTGTCGAAGAGATAGGTCAGGCCGACGCGGCCGGTGAAGGCGCTGTCGTCCTGGTTCTGCGTGGTGTCGCCGAAATTGGTCAGGTTGGTGGAATCCGTTGTCGCCCAGTCATGGCGCAGACCGACGGTGAGCAGCCAGTTCTGCAGCTTCACCTGGTCCTGTGCATAGACGCCCGTCTGCGAGATCGTGCCGTTCACATCCGACGTGTACCAGGGCGTGCCGCCGACCGGCTGGTTGTAGATCGGGAACAGGATGTTGATCGGCGAGGCGGTGCCGAAGGCGGTGGTGTTGGATTCGCTGTAGCGGCGATAATCGACGCCGACCAGCACCTCATGGCTCAGCGCGCCGGTGTCGAACTTGCCGAGCATCTGGCTGTCGAGGTTGAAGGTCTGCTGCGATTCGGAATTTTCCGACGAGCCGCGATTGGCGACGAGCGGGTTGGTCGGGCTCAGCGCGCTGTAATAGAGGCTGTTATAGTCCCAGGCGAGCACGGCGTAGCGGGCGTTCTGGCGGAACTCCCAGGTCTCGTTGAAGCGGTGCTTGAACTCGTAGCCGACGCTGCCGAAGGTGCGGTTGGAATTGTCGTAGTCGGGATCGCCGAGGAACAGGTTGCGCGGCAGGCGCAGGCCGCCATCGGCATTCACCGTGTACTGCACCGGCAGGCCGACCGGGGTGCCGGTCTGGTCGTACTGGATATTGGCCAGCACGGTGAGCTCGGTGTCGGTCGAAGGCCGCCAGGTCAGCGCGGGGGCGAAGAACAGCCGGTTGTCGTCGATATAATCGGTCTGGGTGTCGCTCTCGCGGGCGAGGCCGGTGAGGCGGTAGGAAATGTCGGCATTGTCCGGCAGCACGCCGCCAATATCGAAACGGCCGACATAGCGGTCGAAGCTGCCGGCCTCCACCTGCACCTCGCCGAAATTGGTGAAGGTCGGGCGCTTGGAGATGAAGTCGAGCAGGCCGCCGGGGTTGCCCTGGCCATAGAGCACCGAGGCGGGGCCGCGCACCACGTCGATGCGCTCCAGCCCATAGGGGTCGATGGCATTGGTGCCGGCCTCGCGCATCAGCTTCAGGCCGTTGAGATACATGCTGTTGTCGGCGGCGAAACCGCGGATGATCGGGTAGTCGAAGCGCGGATCGGCGCCGAAGGGCTGGGAGACGACGCCGGCGGTGTAGTCGAGCGCCTGCCCGACGCTCTGCACGCCGCGCGCGTCCATCTGGTCGCGGGTGACGACGGAGATGGACTGCGGCACCTCGATCAGCGGCGTGTCGGTCTTGGTGCCGGCGGTGCTGGTGCGGGCGACATAGCCCTGCGTGTCGTCCGTGCGCTGGCCCTGAATGTCGATCTGTTCCAGCTCGATGGCTGCCGCGCCCTGCTGCGCCCGTGCCGCCGGGGCCGAAACAAGGATCGCCGTGCTGCCCATCAGCAGCGACATCGTTGAGAGGGCCAGCCCTTTGCGCATCACGGTACCTGTTTTCAGCAGTTGAGATGAATTATAAAGAAGCGTTCCCCTCCGGCCCTGGGAAACACCGCTTCATATCAATCAACATTCCGCCGTTCTTGTCGTATCCTCTTGTGTTTTGAACGATCGTGTTCTCTATTGCCCCCTGATCCAACGGATTTGGCGCGAGATCAAGGCGAGAGTGCTACTTCATATTGATTCTAATCTATGAAGTGCCGCACTGATCTTGACGAATGGCACGCTGAATGAGCTTTCAACCGCGCATGACCTCCACCGTGGAGGGCATCACCCTCCTGGATGAGCTGCACTGGCGCAGCTGGAACGGCGTCATCGCCGATGTCTGGCATGTCGCCTGCGCGGCGGGGGCGGGCGGGCACTATGTCTCGCGCGACGCCCGGCTATTCGTGGTGCTGGAGCGCGAGGGCGGGCGCTCGGATGTGCAGCTCTCGGTGGATGGCCGCCCGCGCCGGGTGCAGCGTGCCCCGCACCGCATGAGCTTCGTGCCCGCCGACCTGCCGATCTGGTCGCATGTCGACGAGCCGGTGCGGGTGCGCCACCTCGACCTGCATTTCCACGCGCCGACGCTCAGCGAGCGGCTCGGCGAGGATCTCGACGATGAGCGGCTGGCGACGCCGCGGCTCGACTTTATCGACCCGCGCCTGTTCACCCTGGCGCAGCTGATCGCGGAGGAATGCACCGGCCCGGAGCGTCGCCACGACCTCTATGGCGACGGCCTGACCCTCGCTCTGTTCATCGACCTCCTGAAGCTCGGCCGTGCGCCGAGTGCGGCGGCGCGCGGTCCCGCGCTCTCCCCGCGCCAGGTGCGGCGGGTAACGGATTTCATCGAGGCCCATTGCGCCCGCAATATCCGCCTGCAGGAACTGGCGGAGCTGACCGGCCTGTCGCAATCCTATTTCAGCCACGCCTTCAAGGCGGCGACCGGGGTGCCGCCCTATCAGTGGCACCTCAAGGCGCGGCTGCGGCGGGTGCAGGCGCTGCTGACCGACACCGAGCTGCCGCTCACCGAAATCGCTTCCGCCACCGGCTTCACCGATCAGGCGCACCTGACCCGCAGCTTCCGCCGGCTTATCGGCGCGACCCCGGCGGCGTGGCGGCGGGCGCAGGGGCGCTGAGGCCGGAAAAGGCCGGGTTGGCGAAGAGCGAGCCGAAGCCGGCGAGCGGCGCGGTGGGAAGGTCGAGCGCGCGCAGGCAGCCCCACAGCGTGGCGGCGACGGAATCGATGATGGGAATCCCGAGCGCGCGCTCGCTCTCCGCGCCGACCCGCGCGCCGCGCATATTGGTGCAGACGATGGCGATGGCGTCGGGCCTTGCCGCCGCGACCTCCGCGCACATGTGGCCGACCTGATCGTCGGCAATGTCGGCGAAGGAGAAATTGTCGGACAGGCCGGCATGGAGTCCGGCCACCACCTCGACGCCATGCGCGGCGTAATTGGCGGCGATGCGGGCGCCGACATCGGCGGTGTAGGGGGTGACGAGGCCGAGCCGCTTCACCCCGCCCTCCGCGAGCAGCCGATTGAGGCCGAGAATGCAGCTGGTGGCCTTTACCCCCGTTCGCGCCTCGATATGCGCGCAGAGCCGCGCATCGGTGTCGAAGCCGAGCCAGCTCGCCGAGGTGCCGTTCCAGGCGATGATGTCGGTGCGCGCATCGGCAAGCAGCTCCGCCGCCGCCAGGATCGGCTCCTGGCGGAACTGGTTGGAGGCGCTGTCGTCGAGCGCGATCCGCGTCACCCGGAAGCGGGCGAAATGCGCGGTGACGGCGGGAAACAGCGGCTCCAGCATCCGCGCCGTATAGGGTTCCAGCACGGTGTTGGAGGATGGCGTCAGCATGCCGATCCGATGCCGGCGGGGGAGGATTTCATCGTGCATGGCGCTGTTCCGACAGGAGAGGGGAAGGCGGGCCTGCCGCGAGGGCTCAGAACCCCATGGCGCAGCCATCCTTGCGCGGGTCGGAGCCGGCCAGCAGGAAGCCGCTCGCGGGATCGCGCAGGATGATCTGCGCCCCACCGAGCGGCTCGACGGCGGCGGTGACGGTGTGGCCGCGCGCTTCAAGCTCGGCGCGCAGGCTGTCGGGCCAGGTTGGCTCGATTTCCAGCACGCCGTCATGGGCGAAGGCGCGCGGCGCGTCCACCGCCGTCTGCACGTCGAGATGGCGGTCGAACAGGCCGGAGAGCAGCGCCGCCTGGCCGGAGGCCTGGTACTGTCCGCCCATGACACCGAACACGCCCAGCGCCTCGCCGTCCTTCCGCAGCAGGCCGGGGATGATGGTGTGCATCGGCCGCTTGCCGCCAGCGATGGCGTTGGGGTGACCCTCGATCAGCCGGAAGGACGCGCCGCGCGAATGCAGCAGCACGCCGGTGTGCGGGTCGATGCGGGTCGACCCATAGCCGTGGAACAGCGAGTTGATGAACGACACCATGTTGCCGTCGCGGTCGACGACGCTGATGTAGACGGTGTCCTTGTGCTCCGGCTCGTCCCACAGCGCCGGCGGCAGAGCGCGGCCCATGTCGATGCGCGCCGCCAGCCGGCGGGCGGTGTCGCGGGAGAGCAGCGTCTCCGCCGGCACAGTCATCGCCGCGGGGTCGGCGAGCAGGGCGTCGCGGTTGTAGTAAGCGAGCTTGCCGGCCTCGGCATGCAGATGCACCCGGTCGGCGAGCGACATTCCCTCGCCGAGATCGAATTCGCGCAGGATGTTGAGCAGCATCAGCGCCGCGAGGCCCTGCCCGTTGGGCGGGCACTCTTCCACGGTATAGCCGCGATACTCGGTGGCGATCGGCGTGGTGTAGAAGGCGCCTTTGGTCATCGCCGCGAAGTCTTCCTCGGTGTGCAGGCCGCCGAGGCTGTTGAGATAGCGCACCAGCGATTGCGCGGTGGCGGCTTCATAAAAAGCGGCCGCGCCATGGGCGGCGATGTCGCGCAGGCGCTGGCCTAGCAGCGGCTGGGCGTGGCGATCACCCGCCACCAATGGCTTGCCGTCCCTCAGGAAGAAGGCGCTGGCATTGGCATCTTGCGCCAGCAGCGGCGCGTCGTCGGCCCAGTCGAAGGCGACGCGCTGGGCGATGGGGTAGCCGTTCTCGGCATAGTCGATGGCGCGGGCGAACAGGCGGTCGAGCGGCAGGGTGGCGTAATCCGCGTGCAGCCGCGTCCAGGCGGAAATCGCCCCCGGCACGGTGATGGCATGCGGGCTGGTGCGGGGAATCTCGGTGGTGAGGCCGGCGGCCTTCAGCGCCGCGACGCTGGCCGCCATCGGCGCCCACCCGCTGCCGTTCAGCGCCACGGTGGGCTTGCCCTTAGGCGCGTAGAGCACGAAGCAGTCGCCGCCGATGCCGGTCATCGCCGGCTCGACCACGCATTGCGCCGCCACCGCCGCCAAGGCCGCGTCCATGGCGTTGCCGCCCGCCTGCAGCACCTCCAGCCCCGCCGCCGTGGCCAGCGGGTGTGAGGTGGCGATCGCCGCGTCGCGGGCGAACAGAGTTGGGCGGGACGGGCCGAAAAAGGTGGAGCGGTGAGTGGTGATCACGGGAGGCGTTCCTGCTCGGGCGGTATTGCGGGGAAGCCATACAGCGCCGCCGCATTGTCTGTCATGATTTTCGCGGCAAGGGCGTCGCTGCCGCACCAGTCGCGGAACAGGTCGATCAGCGTCGCGTCGTCCGGCGGGTTGCCGGGTTTGGAGGGGTGCGGCCAGTTGGTGGCGAACAGGCAGCGCTCGGGCGCATGGGCGATCAGCGCGCGGGCGAGCGCAGCGACATCGCTGTAGTCGGGCGGGCCGAGGCGCGAGGTCTCATAGACGCCCGAGGTCTTCACATAGGTGCGGCCCGAGTCGAGGAGCCGTTGCAGCGCCTTGAACCCGGGATGATCGAGGCCGACGGGTTCCAGGAACTTGCCGTTATGGTCGATCACCAATCGGCCCGGCAGGCGGGCGAGACGGTCGGCTTCCTCGTGCAGAAGCCGCCCGTCCATCTGCATCTGCACATGCCAGCCGAAAGCCGCGGTCTTCGCCGCCAGCGTGTCGAGATCGCCCCAGCCGAGCGCGCCGCCGCCGATCATGAAGAAGCGGATGCCGCGTATGCCGAGGCCGGTGAGCCGCTCAAGCTCCGCGTCGCTCACATCGGGGGGCACCACGGCGACGCCGCGGGCATCTTCCCCGAGGATCACCATCGCGTCCAAGGTGGCGCGGTTGTCGAAGCCGTAAACCGAGGGTTGCACGACGACGGCGCGCGAGAGGCCGAGCGTGGCGCGCACCTTGAGATAGGCGGCGATATCGCCCCCCGCGACCGGCGGAAACGGCGAGGCGGGTGCCGGCGGATAGGTCTCCGCCGGGCCATAGATGTGCATGTGGCAGTCGCACGCGCCCGGCGGCGGCGTGAAGGCCGGTGCGCGCGTCGGCAGCAGCGCGTTCATCGCGACCGCCAGTTGGAGAGGCGGTGCGGGTTCTTGGCGTGGATCGGTAGCCGGCCTTCCAGCATCGCCTTCACCTGCTCCACCGTCTCCATCGCCTGGAATTCGGAGGGCTCGATCATCAGCGCCGCCGAATGCGGCGTGGCGACGACATTGGGCAGGCGGGCGAGGCGCAGCGAGGGCTGCTGGTCGCGCCCGTCGCCGACATCGAGACCGGCGCCGGCGATGGTGCCGGAGGTGAGCGCCGCCTCCAGCGCGTCCTCATCCACCAGAATGCCGCGCGAGATGTTGATGAAGAAGGCGTCGCGCCGCATCTTGGCGAAAGCCTCCGCGTTCATCATCCGCTCCGTCTCCGGCGTCGCATAGGCGGCGCAGACGACGAAATCCGGCTGGGACAGCACCTCGTCGAGGCCGACCGGGATGACCGCCCCATTGTCGAGGCGCGCATAGGGATCGTAGACCGTCACCTTCATCTTGAAGGCCAGGGCGAGCTCGACGATGCGCCGGCCGATCGAGCCATAGCCGATGACGCCGACATGGGCGCCGGCCATCTGCCGGCCGAACACCATGGGGTGGGAGGCGTCGCCGGCATGGTAGCGCTCGGCATCGCGCGTGATATTGCGGGCGAGGTCGAGCATGAGGGCGAGCGTGTGCTCGGCCACCGCATCGGCATAGCCGGAGGAGCAGTTGCACACGAGGATGCCGGCCTCGGACGCCGCGTCGACATCGATATTGCGCATGTCGACGGCGCAGCGGGTGAACAGCTTCACGTCCTTCAGCCGCTGCATCACTTCACGCGGGCCGGCTGCGAGGCGGTCTGAAATGACCACCTCGCAGCCCTCCGCCGCCTTCACGAGGGTGTCTCCCGACAGGGGCTCATTACTGTCGTTCATCACCAACTCGATCGGCAGTGCTTTCAGGGCGTCGACAGCCCTGTAGCCGTAGAAATGTTTGAGCAGGTCGCGGTTATGGGTGAGCAGCACACGCATAGGTTTCACTCGGTGCCCTCGGCCATGCCGGCGACGATCTCTGCCGGCAGCTGCGCCATCACCCAGCGGTTCATCGCCAGCACCATGTCGTCGCGCCAGGAGAGCGGGCCGGGGCGGGCAAGGCAGGAGGACAGGCCGATCTGCTGCTTCTGCAGGATGTCGACATCCTCCAGTGCGACCGCTTCCCAGCGCTTGTAATAGGGCGCGGCGCGCTCCTCGAAATCGGGCAGCTCGGTATAGGCCTTCGGGAAGCAGCCGCCGACGGAAAGCACGGAGCGATCAACGGAAATCGGCCGCACCGCCAGCCACCAGGCGCAGTCCTGGGCGTAGACGAACTGCACGGTCGGCTCGATCACGGTGAAGAAAGTGCCCTTGCGCGCCTGCTCGGACAGGCCCTCGATCGGCGGGAAGGGCGGCTCCTGCCCGAGCACGGCGATGGAGCGGTTCGCCTGAACCTGGATGACGTGCCAGTTGCCCTGGGTGGGGAAACTCACCGAGCGCTGGGCGCCGACGGTGGCGGCATGGACGATGCCGGTGTGGTAGGTCTCCATGGCGTTTTCGAGCAGCAGCTTCCAGTTGCACCGCGTCTCGATTTCCATGTGCCAGGTCTTGACCATGTCGCCGAGCCGGTGGCTGCCGACCAGCTCCGGCATGTTGCCGAGATGGGTCATCAGGCCGGGGGCGCTGTCGTCGTAATTCAGGAACACCGAGCCTTCCCACACCTCCATGCGGATGGGGATGAGGCCATGCGGCGGCTTCTCGAATTTCGGCACTTCGCGCATGCCCGGCGCGCCGGCCAGCGTCCCGTCCAGCCGGTAGTTCCAGGCGTGGTAGGGGCAGGTGAGGTTCTTCGCGTTGCCGCAGCCTTCCATGATGATGGAGGCGCGGTGGCGGCAGACATTGGCGAAGGCGCGCAGCACCTCGTCCTCGCCGCGCACCAGCAGCACCGGGCCGCCGACGCTGTCGAGCGCCTTGAAATCACCGGGCTTGGCCACTTCTTCCACCCGGCCGGCGAAGAACCAGCTCTTCATGTGGATGTGGTCCACCTCGGCCTTGAACACGGCCGGGTCGGTGTAGAAGCGGGTCGGCGCGCTCTTGGCGTCGCCGAGCGGCGGCTCGGACCAGACATAGGGTTCGGGAACCAGCGTCGTTTCCAGGCTCATGACCGGGGCCTTTCGTTCAGCGATGCCCGGCATTCAGGCGGTGTTCCGCCTGGCCGAGCTGGACGAGATGAAGGGCGATGACGGCGACATGGCCGGCCAGCATGGCCGACATGCCCTGCACGTCATGGGGCGGGCTCAGCGTGTTGATGTCGACGCCGACGAGGTCCAACCCCTTGAGTCCGTGCAGAAGATCGAACACTTCCGCCACCGGCGGCCCGCCCCAGGTGGGGGTGGCGACACCCGGCGCGGCGGAGGGGTCGAAATAATCCATGTCGAAGGACAGGTGCACGGGCCGTGTGCCGACCACGTCGCGCACCTCGGCGGCAATGGCCTCCGGCCCGCGCCGGCGCACCTCGTCACCCGCGATCAGCCGGTAGCCGAGGCCGCGCGTGTAGTCATAGGCGCCGCCGACCAGCATGGTGCCGCGCGCGCCGATATGGAAGGAGCGCTTGGCGTCGATCAGCCCTTCCTGGGCCGCCAGGGTGAAGGTGGTGCCGGTGTTGAGCTCCTCGCCGGGATAGGCGTCGGTGTGGGCGTCGATATGGATCAGCACCAGCTCGGGGTAACGCTTTGCCAGCGCACGCAAAACCGGCAACGTTACCGTGCCGTCGCCGCCGACGCAGAGCGGCACCGCGTCCGCCGTCACCACCTCCTGCACCACGGCTTCCATCGCCGCCATGGACGGGCCGATATCGGAGGCGACGACATCGACATCGCCGAGATCCACCACCCGCCCGCCTTCGCGCGGATCGCTATCCGCCAGCGGGGGATAGAACGGACGCACCTCGCTCGACATGGCGCGGAACGACGCCGGCCCCTGACGCGAGCCGATGCGGGTGGCGTGGGTGCCGCAGTCGAAGGGCAGGCCGATGACGGCGATCTGCCCGGCACGGACGGATGTCGCCGGGGGCACACCGAGAAATGTTCCGAGCCGCATGCGCGGGGCTCCTGAAGTATCGGTCATGCATCGGCTCCAAGATAGAAAGACTTCACGCGCTCCGGATCGATATTTGCGCCGCTGTCCTCATCGACGATGCGGCCGAGGCGCATGATGTAAACGTGATCGGAGAGGCGCATGGCCTCCACTGCGTTCTGTTCGACCAGCAGGATGGTGGTGCCCTGCTTGCGGATCTCCAGCACGGTGTCGAGAATGAGGTCGATCATCTGCGGGGCGAGGCCCATGGTGGGCTCGTCCATGATCAGCAGGGACGGGCGGGACATGAGGCCGCGCGCGATGGCGAGCATCTGCTGCTCGCCGCCGGACATGGTGCCGGCCTGCTGCGCCATGCGCTCGCCCAGGCGCGGGAACAGCGCCACCATGCGTTCGAGATCGCTTGCGATATCAACGGCATCACCGCGCGCATAGGCGCCGAGCATCAGGTTTTCGCGCACGGTCATGCCGGCGAAGACGCGGCGGCGTTCCGGCACATGGGCGATGCCGCGCGCCACCCGCAGCTCCGGCGCCAGCGCGGTAATGTCTTCTCCGGCAAAGCGAATTCGCCCGGAAGCGAGGGTGAGCAGGCCGGACAGCGCCATCAGCGTCGTGGTCTTGCCGGCGCCGTTGGAGCCGACCAGCGAGACGATGCGGCCGGGCTCGACATGGAGATTGACGCCGTCCACGGCGCGGATGCGGCCATAGGAGACGGCCAGATCTTCAACCTGAAGTAGCGGCGGCGTGGCCGCATCGGCGTGACCGGTCGGTGCGGTGTGGTGGACGATGTGTCCAGTCTGGCTCATCGCGCTCACCTCGCCCGGCCGAGATAGGCGGCCTGCACCGCCGGGTCGGCCAGCACCTCTTCCGGCGCGCCGTCCGCCAGCTTGCGGCCGTATTCCAGTACGGTGAGGTGGTCGCACAGCCGGCGCACCACCTGCATGTCGTGCTCGATCAGCAGCACGGCGATGCCCTGCGCCCTCACCTGCCGCACGAGATCGGCGATCTCGGCCTTCTCCACCGCGTTCATGCCGGCGAGCGGCTCGTCGAGCAGCAGCAGTTTTGGCGAGGAGATGAGGGCGCGGGCGATCTCGACCCGGCGCTGATGGCCATAGGACAGGGTGGTGGCGACGCGGTCAGCCACCTCCGCCCCCAGCCCGACAAAGGCGAGCAGTTCATAGGCGCGGGCGATCATCGCCGCTTCCGCCGCGCGCGCGGCGCGCCGGCCGAAGACGAGGGAGAGCGCATTGGCGGAAAAGCGCTGATGCGCGCCGACCAGCACGCTCTCCAGCACCGTCATCGCGCCGAACAGCCGAATGTTCTGAAAGGTGCGGGCAAGGCCGCGCCGGGCGAAGCCGTTGACGCCCAGCCCGCCGATCTCCGCGCCGTCGAACAGCAATTCGCCCTCGGTCGGGCGGACGAAGCCGGTGAGCACGTTCAGCACCGTGGTCTTGCCGGCGCCATTGGGGCCGATCAGCCCGTGAATGGAATCGCGGCCGATGGCCATGTCGAGGTCGCCGACGGCCTGCAGCCCGCCGAAGCGCACGGTGATGGCGCGGGCTTCCAGCAGCGGCGTGGGGGTGGGCGCTCGGGTCAGAGGTTTCATGCCACCTCCTTCGCGTGCCGGGCGCCGGGCCTCGTTCCGGGCATGGTGAGGGCGACGCGGGCGCTGGCGGCGAGGCCCTGCGGGCGGAACACCATCAGCACGATGAGCACGATGCCGAGCAAAGCGAAGCGGGTTTCCGGGTAGGCCTGCACGAAGGGCAGGTCGAGCGCCAGCTGCAGGAACACGATCCAGATCAGCGCGCCCACGAACGGCCCGATGAAGGTGCCGAGCCCGCCGAGCACCACCAGCATCAGCAGCAGGATGTTCTCGAACAGGGAGAAGTTCAGCGGGCTGATATATTGCTGGGTGTGGGCGTAGAACACGCCGACAAAGCCGCCAACAAAGCCGCTCGCGGCATAGGCATAGAGCTTGTAGCGCGCGGTGGGCACGCCCATCGCCTCCGCCGCCTCCTCATCCTCGCGGATCGCCACCCAGGCGCGCCCGACATAGGAGCGCACCAGCCGGGCGATGGCGAAGACCACGACGACGGCCAGCGCCAGGGCGAAGAAGAACTGCGCCCGCGGCGAGCCGAGCGCGATGCCGAACAGGTTCGGCGCGGGAATGCCGCGAATGCCCATCGGCCCGTTGGTCAGGTCCATCCAGTTGATGGCGACCACGCGGACGATCTCGCCGAAGCCGAGCGTCATGATGGCGAGATAGTCGCCGCGCAGCCGCAGGGTCGGCGTGCCGAGCAGCACCGCGAAGCCGGCGGCGAGCAGGCCGGCCAGCGGCAGATTGAGATAGAGCAGCCACCAGATGGTCGCCGGCTCGACGCCGAACTGATCCTTCAGCACCAGCACGAACAGGATCGAGGTGAGATAGGCGCCGACCGCCCAGAAGGCGACGAAGCCGAGATCGAGCAGGCCGGCAAAGCCGACGATGACGTTAAGCCCGCTCGCCAGCATGCCGTAGATCACCACGAGGGTGAGGATGCGCAGCCAGTAATCGGAGGGCACCAGCGCGCCGACGACCAGCGCCAGCGCCAGCAGGCCGAGCGCGGCGGGCGTGCCGGCGGAAGCGGCGCGGGCGAGCCATCCGTCGAGCGTGCCGAAGGCGGCACGCAGCCAGGCTGCACCGAATTCCGAGGCGCCCCCGAGCAGGCTGCCGCGCCCGGCGGAATTCAGCTCCGGCTTGCCGAGCAGGCCCTGCGGACGCAGATAAAGCAGGCCGACCAGCAGCACGAAGCTGATCGCGTCCTTCCAGGCGGTGCCGTTGGGCAGATAGCCCGACCCCAGCGCCTCGACGAGGCCAAGGATGAGACCGCCCAACGCCGCGCCGGGAATGGAGCCGATGCCGCCGAGCACGGCGGCGGTGAGCGCCTTCAGCCCCGGCAGGAAGCCCATGCTGGAATGGGCGAAGCCATAGGTCTGCGCATAGAGCAGCCCCGCCAGCGCGGCGAAGCCCGAGCCGATGGCGAAGGCGGCGGCCACCACCCGGTTGACCGGGATGCCGACCAGCGTCGCCGCCATCTGGTCTTCCGCGCTGGCCCGCATCGCCCGGCCGAGCGAGGAGCGGGCGATGAAGGCGGAAAGCCCGAGCATGGCGGCCAGCGCGGTCGCCATGACCACGAGGTCCATCACCGAGAGATAGATGGAATCGAACAGCACCACCGGCGGCAGGGTGGCGAGGGCGAATTCCGGGAAGCGCAGCTCCTCCGCGCCCCAGACGGTCTGGGCGAGGCTTTGCAGCACCACGGAGACGGCGATGGAGGTGATGAGCGGGGCGAGGCGCGGGGCGTTGCGCAGCGGGCGGTAGGCGATGCGATCGACCAGCACGCCGAGCGCGGCGGTGAGGGCGATGGCCCCCGCCGCGGCCACGGGCAGCGAGAAGCCCGGCATCGGCACGATGGTGCCGAGCAGGCGGACCTCCGGCAGCATCAGCGACGCGGTGAGGAAGGCGCCGAGCATGAACAGTTCGCCAAAGGCGAAGTTCACCAGGCGCACGACGCCGTACACCAGGGTGAAGGCGACGGCGGCAAGGGCGTAGATCGCCCCCAGCACCAATCCGTTCGCCAGCAACTGTCCGAGATAATCCATCGCCTGCCTGCGTTGCCTCTGGGAATGCGCCGGCCCGGAGCGAGCCGGGACGGGTGGGTTCTGCGCGGAGCGCCGGCCGGTGAGGGGGTAGCGAGCTCGCTTCCCCTTCTTCCCTCGCCCCTTGGGGGAGAGGTGGCCCGCGCCAACGGGTCGGTGAGGGGGCGGGTCAGGAAGCCGGGCTTCCCCCACCCCAACCCTCTCCCCCATGGGGAGAGGGAGCGCGGTGCGCCTGCTCCTATCTTCCCTCTCCCCAGGGGGAGAGGGAGCGGGACGCGCGGCTTATGGCTGCTTCGGGGCGAGGCCGAACTTGCCGTCCTTCACTTCGAGGAAATACAGCGCGCCGGCGCGGTCGCCCGAGGGGTCGAAGCTGGTGGGGCCGGTGACGCCGGGAACGTCCTTCAGCTTGCCGAAGGCGGCGTTCAGGCTCTCTCGCGTCACCGGGCCGTCCTTGGCGGCGAGATCGACCGCCGCGCCGAGCGCCATGCCGGCGTCATAGCCCAGCGCTGCCCAGGCGCTCGGGTCTTCCTTGTAAGCGGCCTTGTAGGCGGAGAGGAAGCTCTCCGTCGCCGGGGTGGCGACCGCGGGATCGAACATGCCGTAGACGATCATGCCTTCCACGGCGTTGCGGCCGAGCTTCATCAATTCGACATTGAGCGCGCCGTCGGTGGAGAGAAGCTGCGCCTTGATGCCGAGCGCGCGGGCCTGTTCGGCGATCTTCGCCGCCTCGGTGTAGAAGCCGCCGATGAAGATGGCGTCGGGCTTGGCGGCGCGCACCTTGGTCAACAGCGTGCGGAAATCCTTGGAGCCGAGCAGATAGGATTCGGTGCCGAGGATCTTGGCGCCGTCCTTCTCGGCGGCGGCGGAGAACGCCTTGGCGACGCCGATGCCGTAATCATCCTGCTGGTTCAGCACATAGATCGACTTGAGGCCGAGCGTCTTGGCCGCATAGTCGCCCATCATCGTGCCCTGCACCGCGTCGGTGAGCACGTTGCGGCGGAAATAGGGGCTGACATTGGTCAGCGCCGGGCTGGTGACGGCGGAGGCGAGAACCGGGAGCTTGCACTCGTTGAAGACCGGCACGGCGGCAAGGGCGATGGAGGAGAAGGAATAGCCCATCACCACATCGACCTTCTTGTCGGAGCAGAAGCGCTGGGCGATGAGCACGCCCTCGCGCGCCTCGCCGCGATCATCCACCGCGTCGATCGTGTAGGTGTTGCCGCCCTTCTTGTTCAGCGCCGCCACCGCGAGGTCGAGGCCCTTGCGCATGTTGAGGCCGAAGGCGGCGAAATCGCCGGAGAGCGCGGCGGTGAAGCCGATGGTGATCTCCTCCGCTCGGGCAAAGCCGGGGGAGGCGAGAAGGCCGATGCCGAGCACGGCAGCGGCAAGGCGATGGGTCGTCATGCGAAGTCTCCTCTGGAAGAGATGAGCCGTGCGGCCTGCTGCGGAAGGTTCCGGCCTTCTGGCCGTGTGGTTGATTGGGTCGGCGTCGGGTTCAGTGGAGTTCCACCGTCACCCAGGTCTCAAAGCAGTAATCGTCGGCCAGCGACATCACCCCGATGGAGGCGCGCCCGCCGACGCCGATCTCCGGGCCGAACACCTGCTCGAACAGATCGGTGAGCCCGCTCGCCACCAGATGCGGCTGGGTGAAAGAGGGGTCGCAGGCGATGAAATTGAGCGAGCGCACCAGCCCCTTCACCCGGTCGAGATCGCCGACCGCGTCCTTGATGCAGGACAGGCAGTTGAGCCCGGTGAGGCGCGCGGCCTCATAGCCCTGTTCCACGGTGACGTCGCGCCCCAGCCGGCCGGGGAACAGTGCCTTGCCCTCGTCATCGACGCCCGCCGTCTGGCCGGAGAGGAAGAGCAGCTTGTCGCTGAGATAATGCGGCTTCATCTTGCCGTAGCGCGTGCCGTAATAGCCCGCCCCGCCGCCGGCGCCAGGAAGCACAAGGCCGAGTTCCTCGACCCGCTTCGTCGCCGAGAGGCTCATCGCCGATGTGCTCATATGCGTCTTCCCCGCGCAGGCTGTTCCTGCCCTGATTTCCCGTCGATTTCGCGTCGGCGTCAAACAGGAATTAGCGGGAAGTCCATAAGGCAAAGTTATACACTCTCCCGCGCCGGCTACCGCTGCCCGAAGTTTGAGCGCGGTGGGGGCTTTCAGCGCGGGGCGGCGAGGTCCGGCGCCACCGCGCGGCGGAAACGCTCCATGAAGGCGACGGAAATGCGCGAGGGCGGCCTTGTGCTGGGGCGGAACATGCCGAAGCGGTAGGGCACGAGCGGGCGGAACGGGACCGCCACCAGCCCCATCGCGGCGAAGAAGCGGGCGGTGGCGGGATCGACCAGCGTCACCGCGCCGAGCTGCTGCACCAGCACGCAGGCGGTGCCGAAAAATTCCACCTCCGCCACCACGTTCCAATGCGCCTGCGCCTCGAAGAAGGCCTCCGCCGCGGCGATATGGGTGATGTGCTCGGGAAACAGCGTGACGAAGGGCAGGGCGTCGAGCTGTTCCGGCCCGATGCAGCGCTCGCCCGCCAGCGGATGATCGGCGCGCATCACGCACATGCAGGCCACCTCGAACAGTTCGAGCGAGGCGACATGAATGTCGATGGGCAGTTCCGCGAAGCCGACATCGAAGGCGCCGATGGTGCCGAGATCGCGCACCGCATAGGAGGAGCGGGTGATGAAGCGGGCGGTGGCCCCCGCATTCTCCTTCAGCACATCGGCGATGATGGGGGGGAGCAGATAGGTGGCGAGGCCCGGCGGGCTGGCGATGAGCAGCGTCGCCGAGGACAGGCTTTTCAGGTTGCGCGAGATGGCCAGCGTGCGGTCCATCGCGTCGAGCGTGCGCACGATGGCGGCGAAGAAGGTCTCCGCCTCCGGGGTCGGCTCCAGCCTTCCATGGGCGCGGTGGAACAGCCGCACCCCGATCTCGTCCTCCAGCCGGGCGATGAGATTGCTGATCGCCGGCTGCGACTTACCCAGCAGCACGGCGGCGGCGCTCATCGAGCCGTTCTCATAGACGGCGCGGAAGGCTTCGAGATGGCGGGTGTCCATCGCTGACGCTCACTCCCCCGGGCGCCCGGCCCCGCCGCGCGATTCGCCTTCATTGTCGGGGCCGGCCCCCGCCGGCGCAATGGCGGGGAGGGGTCACGCGGCCGGCGGGCGCGCGGGAAAGCTCGCCAGCGCCAGCGCGGCGACGGCGTCCAGCCTGTCGCGGCTGAACCCGGCCTTGGCCTGCACGCCGATGCCGTGCAGCACCGCCATGAGAAAGGCGGCCAGTGATTCGGGCTGAGCGTCCGGGGGGAGGTCGCCCTCCGCTTTCGCCCGCGCGAAGCGCTGGCACAGCGCCGCTTCGCCATCGGCGCGGGCGGCGATCAGCGCCTGCCGCACCGGCTCGGCCGCGTCCGAGCCGGCGAGCACGCCATTGAGGTAGAGGCAGCCGGTATGGTCGGGGCAGCGCGTGTTGAGCTCCACCGCGCGGGCGAGCATATGCGCCGCCACCTCCCGCGCCGTGGGCAGGGCAAGGGCTTCGGGCACATAGGCGAGCTCGCGCTCGGTGTAGCGGGCGAGGACGCGGCGAAACAGCGCCTCCTTATTGCCGAAGGCGGCATAGAGCGCCGGGCGCTCCACCCCCACCGCCGCGGTGAGGTCGGCATAGGAAGTGCCCTCATAGCCCTTGCGCCAGAACACGGCGAGCGCCGCGTCCAGTGCCTCTTCCATATCGAAGCCGCGCGGGCGTCCCATCAGGCGGGTCCCTTCGTTTTCATAACGGGCATTATAAAACGCCTTGACAGGCGGTGTCCATATTTCATACCTCTCGTTACATAACGAGCGTTACAAAACGCTTCCCTCGTGCCGGCGCCTCCGCGCGCCGCGAAAGGATTTTTCATGTCGAAACCTCTCACGGGCAAGGTTGCCCTCGTCACCGGCGGGTCGCGCGGGCTGGGTGCCGCCATCGCCACGACCCTGGCCGCGCAGGGCGCCGATGTCGCCCTCACCTATGTCGCCTCGGCGCAGAAGGCCGAGGCGGTGGCCGCGAAGCTGCGGGCACAGGGTGTGCGCGCGCTCGCCCGGCGGGCCGACCAGGCAGACAGCGCGGCGGCCAAGCCGCTGGTCGAGGCGGTGCTGGCGCATTTCGGGCGGCTGGACATTCTCGTCAACAACGCCGCCATCGCCGTTCAGGGCCGCACGGTCGACGACCCGCAGCTCGACACCGCAGGTCTCGACCGGCAATGGCAGGTCAATGTGCTTGGCGCCGTGGCGACCACGCGCGCAGTGGCGCCGGTGCTGTCCGATGGCGGGCGCATCCTCTTCATCGGCTCGCTGATGGGCAGCCGCGTGCCCTTCGCCGGCGCGGCCGACTATGCCGGCAGCAAGGCGGCGATCGCCGGCTATGCCCGTGGTGTCGCCCGCGATCTCGGCCCGCGCAACATCACCGTCAATGTGGTGCAGCCCGGCATCATGCCGACCGATATGGCGGTGGACGCGCTGGGCGAGGACGGCCCGCCGGCGGCGCTGATGGACCAGCACCCGATCCGTCGCATCGCGACGCTGGGGGAGGTCGCCGCGCTGGTGGGCTTCCTCGCCGGGCCGCAGGCGGGCTACATGACCGGCAGCAGCTTCGACGTGGCGGGTGGGCTGCAGACCTGATGCAGCCGGGCCGGCGCTGTCGCCCCGCCCATTCCGCTACGGCGCGGCGGGCTCGGCGGCGTCGCCGGTCTGGGCGGGGGTGGCGCTGGCGGTGCGGATCAGCGAATCCAGCATCTGCTTGCGCTTGGCCTCGTAATAATAGCCGCGCGCATAGAGCATCACCGCCCGCTTCTCGTCGCGCCCGGCAACCCGGTAGGCATTGGCGAGATAGGCGACGGCGTAGGTGAGGTTGGTGTCGGCGTCGAGCAGGTCCTTGGGCGCGCCACGGAAACCGAGGGCGCGGGCGGTGTCGACGCGGATCTGCATCAGCCCCCAATAGGGGCCGTTACGGCGGCTCGGCTCGAATTTGCTCTCGCGCCAGGCGACGCGGCGCACGAGCCACACCGGCACGTCGAAGCGCTGGGCGTGGCGCTCCAGCAGCGCCTCGATGGCCTCGGGCGCGCGGTCGGCAGTGGCGCGGGTCGCCACCGGCTCGGGCGCGTCGTCGATGGGGCGCGCGGCGTCTTCCCCCTCCGGCAGCGGCTCCACCTCCGCCTCGGCCACCGCTTCGGCCGGCACCTTGGCGGACGCGGCCGCCTTTGCCTGTGCGGCCGGGAAGGCGGGGGAGTCGGCCGATGGCGGAGCGGCGAAGGCGAGCGCGTCGCTGGGTCGGCTCGGCGGCAGCGGCACCAGCGAAGCGAGCACGATGGCGCGCTTTTCCGCCAGGCGCTTGGGCGGCACGGGAATGGTCGGGGGCGCGGCAGCGGGTGCGGCGGGTTCAGCCGGGGCGGCGGCCGACGCCAAAGGCGCGGCGGGCTCGCTAGGCGCGGTGATCGCCGGAGAGCTCTCGCTCGGCGTCACGGCCACAAGGGCGACCGCCTCCGTGTGCACCACCAGCCGCTCGCCGGTGAGCGCGCCGCGCGCGGGGTCGGTGATCCACGCACTGTAGGAAGGGGCGACGAGATCGGCCGGGCAGCGCGGCACCGGCGCCAGAACCGGCGGCGGCACGACGCGGGAGAGCGTGACCGCCACCACGCGCACGGTACGCACGGGCGCGGCCTTCTTGGTCGCAGCCGCTTTGGTCGCAGCCGCGTTCGTCGCGGCCGAAGCCGGGGCCGCAACGAGCATGCCGCCCGCCAGCAGCGCGAGGCTGGCGACGGTGAGCGGCGTCAAGGCCGGGGTGGGTCGTGTTTTCACGCGTTTCACGCCCGATGGCCTAGCATATTTATTAACGGGCTGAAAATCCCGGCCGGGCGGCGGTGGCCGGGCCGGGCCTTTACGCACGCGGCCGGCGGGAGCTTTGCCGGCTCAGTGCCCGCCACGCGTGCCCGTGTCAGGCGCCCCGCCTCAGCGTCCGGTTTCAGCGGCCCATGGCGCGCAGTTCGGCGATCTCGGCCTCTGTGAGGTAGCGGATCTTCTCGCCGCGCAGGATGAAGGCGAGGCGCGCGGTCTCTTCCAGCTCCTCGGCATTGTTGACCGCGTCTTCCAGGTCCTTGCCCAGCACCACCACGCCATGCGAGGCGAGCAGGAAGGCGTTGACCGGGTGCGCCTTCGCCGCCACCGCGAGATCGCGGGCGATTTCCGGCGCGCCGGGGCGGTAATAGGGAATGACCGGCATATAGCCGGCGCGCATCACGTAATAGGGCGTGAAGGGGCGCAGAGCGTTGTCGGTCGGCAGGTCTTCCAGGCAGGAGAGGGCGGTGAGATAGGTCGAGTGCAGATGCACGATCGCCCCCACCTCCGGCCGCGCCTCGAACAGAGCGAGATGGAAGGCGAATTCCTTCGAGGGCTTGGGTCCCGGCACCGGCCGGCCCTCGCCGTCGATCCGCGCCAGCGCGTCGGGGGAGAGCCGCCCGAGACTGCCGCCGGTGGGGGTGACGAGGAAGCCGCCTTCCTCCAGCCGCACCGAGACATTGCCGGCGCCGCCGACGCTGTAGCCCCGGTCGAACAGGCTCTTGCACAGGGTGCACAGAAGTTCGGCCCGCTCATTCCCGCTCATCGTTCCGTCTCCTTAGGCCGGGATCGAAGAGGCCGGCACCGCAGGGGCGCCGGCCGCCGCAACTTACCTGGTCAGCGCCCAGCTGGTGAAGCCGGGCACATAGGTGACCAGCGCCAGCACCGCCAGCATGATGCCGATGAAGGGCAGCATGGCGCGCGAGAGCTTCATGACCGGCACGCCGGAAATGCTGCTGGCGAGGTAGAGCGCCGTGCCCACCGGGGGCGTCAGCAGGCCGATGGTGAGGTTGATCACCATGATCAGGCCGAACTGCACCGGGTCCACCCCCATATGCGCCGCCACCGGGCCGAGGATCGGCGTCATCAGCAGGATCGCCGGACCGCTGTCGAGGAACATGCCGACCACGAGCAGCATGAGGTTGATCAGCAGCAGCAGCAGGATCTTGTTCTCGGTGAGCCCGAGAATGGCGCCGGCAATGGTCTGCGGCAGGCGGGCATTGGTGAGCAGCCAGCCGAACAGCGAGGTGGCGGCGATGATGGCGGCGATCACCGCCGTGGCGATGGCCGCTTCCATGCAGATCTTCGGAATGTCGGCGAGGGTGAATTCCTTGTAGACGAACAGTCCGACCAGGAAGGCATAGACCGCCACCACCGCGCCGCCCTCGGTGGGGGTGAACACGCCCATGCGGATGCCGCCGATGATGATGACGGGCATCATCAGCGCCCAGCTCGCCTCCTTGAAGCGCTGCCACTTCTCAGCGCCGCTCACCCGGCCTTCCGTGGGATAGCCGTGCCGCACCGCATAGACATAGGAATAGAGCGCGAAACCGAGGCCGATAAGGATGCCGGGCGCGATGGCGGCGAGGAACAGGTCGCCGATCGAGGCCTGGTTGGACACGCCATAGATGATGATGGCGATGCTCGGCGGCAGGATCAGCGCCAGGCTGCCCGAAGACGCGACGAGCGCGGCGGAGAAGCCGGCATCGTAGTTGCGCTTCTTCATCTCCGGGATCATCACCGAGCCCAGCGCGGCGACATCCGCCACGCCCGAGCCGGAGACGCCGCCCATGATCACGCCGCTTGTCGTGACGACATGGGCAAGGCTGCCGCGGATATTGCCGACCAGCGCCAGCGCCAGATTGATGATGCGCCTTGTGATGCCGCCATGGCCCATCAGCGAGCCGGCCAGCATGAACAGCGGGATCGCCATCAGCGGGAAGGAATCGACCGAGGTGAACAGGCGCTGGCCGAACAGCGCCATCGGGTAGCCCTGGTAGAGGATCGCCCCCAGCGAGGCGAGGGCGATGCCGAAGGCCACGGGCACCCCGAGAATGAGGAACAGCGCGAAGCCGCCGAACAGAAGCAGGGCGATCATGGCGTGACCTCGCGGGTGGTGGCGCGCTGCCAGGCGGCGCGCAGGGCGAAATAGACCAGGGCGGCGCCGCTGAAGGGGATCACCGCATAGACGTAATACATGGGCAGGCCGAGGGCGGCGCTGCGCTGGTTCAGCCCGAACTTGATGAGCGAGGCGCCGCCGACCACCAGCGCCACGCCGACCAGCGCGACGAGGAAGGCGTTGAACACGTTGAGCGCGCGCGAGGGCTTGGCCGGCAGCAGCGTCAGCAGGAAGTCGAGCGCGATATGCGCCTTCGACTGGAACGCCGCGGCCATGCCGAGGAAGGTGATCCAGACGAAGATGTAGCGGCCGAGTTCCTCGGACCAGCTGAGCGAATTCGCGAAGGCATAGCGCGCGACCACCTGGGCGAAGGTGACGCCCATCATGGCGAACATCAGCGCGGCGATGGCCCAGAGAAGGAAGTGGTGTATCAGCCGATCCAGCTTGTCCAAGCTCGTGTCTCCCTCAGGCGGCGCGCTGCCGGCCGGCCCGAAACGGGGAAGGGTGCAGCCCTCCCCCGTTCCGCGCCGTGGCTGGCGATGGCCGCGCAGGCGGTTGTTACCGCCCGAGTTCCTGCTTGATGCGGTTGTAAAGGTCCGGGTTGACCTTCGCGCCGAAGGCGTCGTGCGCGGACTGCGCGGCGGCGGCGATGGGCGCGGTGTCGGGATGGGTGACCTTGAGGCCGGCGGCCTCCATCTTCTTCAGCATCTCGTCGGTCTTGGTGCGGACCAGCTCGTTCTCATAGGCGGTGGCCGCATTGGCCGCCTCGGCGACGATCTTCTGCTGTTCCGGGGTGAGCTGGTTCCAGCGCATGTCGCTGATGACCAGGGTCACATACTCATATTTGTGGTTGGTGAAGGCGAGGTTCGACTGCACCTCGTTGATGCGCCCGCCATAGATGAACGGGATCGGGTTTTCCTGCGCCTCGATGACGCGCTGTTCGAGGCCGGTATAGACCTCGCTCCACGCCATGGGGGTCGGGTTGGCGCCGATGGCGCGCCAGGTCGTGACCATGGCGGGAATTTCCGGCACGCGGATCTTCAGGCCCTTGAGGTCGTCAAGCCCGTTGATCGGCTTGTTCGCCGTCACCTGCCGCGAGCCGCGCTCCCACCAGTCGAGAATGCGGACATTGGCGCTGGAGAGCACATTGCCGGCGATCTCCTCGCCGATCTTGCCCTTCACCACCTTGTTGAACTCGTCCTGCGACTTGAACAGATAGGGCAGTTCCAGCAGCTGGATCGAGGGCGCGAAATTGCCAAGCACGCCGGCGATGAGGCCGAAATCGACCGTGCCCATCTGCATGCCCTCGACGAGATCGCGGTCGCCGCCAAGCGTCGAGTTCGGGTAGATGGTGAGCGTGATGGTGCCGTTGGAGCGCTTTTCCAGCTCTTCCTTGAACTTCTGCGCGCCGAGATGCCACAGATCCTGCTCGGACTGGATGTGGCCGAGCTTGAGGTTCAGCACGTCCTGGGCGAGGGCGGGCGCCGGCGCGGCCGCAAGGGCGAGGGCGGAAGCGGCGGAAAAGACCGCCAGCTTCAGCATCTTCACGGTGGTGTTCAACAAGTCACGTCCTCCTTTTGATCTTATGATTGTGCCGCCCGCGCCCTTCTGCGCCGGCGGCGGCGTCAGTGGCCGCGCAGAACGGCATCGGCCTCGGCGAAGAAATCCACGCCGCCGAAATTTCCTGATTTGAGCGCCAGCGCCAGCGGCTGGCCGCCGGCGGGAACCGTGCGCAAGGCGGGCGCGCCGGGGGCGATTTCCGGCCCGATCTCCAGCGAGGTCAGGCCCAGCCCCTCGACCACGGCGCCCGAGGTCTCGCCGCCGGCCACGACGAGACGCCCCACGCCGCCCGCGACCAGGGCTCGGGCGATGGCGGCGAAGAGCGTCTCGATGGCCGCCGCGACAGTTTCGCGGCCATGGGTGTTCTGGGCGCGCCGCACCTCTTCCGAGTCGGCGGAGGAGAAGACCAGCGGGCGCGCGTCCTGCGCCAGCGCCCAGGCGGCGATGGCCTGCGGGTCGAGCGTCCCGGCCACGGCAGCGTCGGCATTGATCTCGAACAGCGGCAGGCCGGCCTCGCGGTGGCGGGCGACCTGGCCGCGCGTGGCGGTGGAGCAGGAGCCGGAGAGCACGACGCAGCGGCCTTCCACCCCCTGCCAGGTGCTGCCTTCGCCCGACAACAGGCCCTTGCGGCGGAAATTCGCCGGCAGGCCCATGGCGATGCCGGACCCGCCGGTGACGAGCGGGGCGCCGTCCAGCGCCGCGCCGATCTCCATCAGATCGGCATCGGACAGCGCGTCGACCACGATCAGCCGCGCCCCTTCCGCATCCGCGCGGGTGAGCGCTTGCGCAATGGCGTCCGCCCCCTGGCGCACGGCGGCGAAGCCGACATGACCGACCTTCATGTCGGTCTGCCGCGCCAGCCAGCGGCGGATGTCGGCATCCGTCATCGGGTTGAGCGGGTGGTGCTCCATGCCGCTCTCGTTCAGCAGCCGGTCCTGCACGAAGAGATGGCCCTGATAGAGCGTGCGGCCGGCGCCGGGAAACACCGGGCAGACCACGACCTTGCGGGCGTCCAGCGCCTGCGCCAGCGCCGCCGCCACCGGGCCGATATTGCCCTCCGGTGTGCTGTCGAAGGTCGAGCAATATTTGAACAGGAACTGCGTGCAGCCCTGCGCCTTCAGCCAGTCCAGCGCTGCCAGCGACTGGGCGATGGCGTCCTTGGCCGGGATGCTGCGGGACTTCAGCGCCACCACGCCGGCCTCGACGCCGGCGTCGGCCGGGCCTGTCGGCACGCCGGAATATTGCGTCACCCGCATGCCCTGCTTGGACAGGGTGTTGGCGAGATCGCTGGAGCCGGTGAAGTCGTCGCCAATGCAGCCGAGAAGCATGTTCAGAGCCTTTGCAGAAAGACGGAGCGGACGGGCGTTACGCTCAGGCGGGGTCGGGGGTCTGCGCGCGCATGTCCCAATAGGTCTTGATCACCGTTTCGAGGTGGTCGCGCATCGCCGCCTCCGCCCGGTCGGCGTCGCGGTCGCGGATAGCCTCGAAAATGTGCCGGTGCGCCGCCATCGCCTTGCCGAGGCCGTCGGGATGGCTGAGCGAGAAGCGGCGCTGTTCTTCCAGCAGTTCGAGAACCACGTGGTAGAGCGCGTCGAGCAGCGGGTCGTCGGCGATGCGGGCGATGCGGTGGTGGAAGGCATCGTCGCTGGCGGAGAAGGCCGGGATGTCGCCGGCACTGGCCTCATTGACGCGCAGCAGCGCTTCGAGCTCGGCGATGTCTTGCTCCGTCGCCAGCCGCACCGCCTCGCGCGCCAGCGCCACCTCGACGAAGATGCGGGTGTGCTGGAACTGGCGGATGCCCTCCGGCCGGGCGACGAGCATACGCGCCGCGCCGGTGAGAAGCTGCAGCATATCGCGCGGGTCGGGCTCGGTGACGCGGGTGCGGTCGCCATTGGAGACGGACAGCATCCCGGTCTTGCTGAGCCACAGCAGCGCCTCGCGCACGGCGGGGCGGCCGACGCCGTAATGCGCCATCAGCTCCCGCTCGGAGGGCAGCGTGTCGCCGACGCTCAATTCGCCCGACAGCACCCGCGCCTCGATGTCCTTGGCGATCTTGTCGGACAGCCGGTCGCGGCGCAGATGGGCCGGGGTGCCGAAACCGCTCATGCGCCGAGCTTGCCCGCGATCTCGCGCTTGGCGGCGACGATGCCGGCGAGGAAGCTGTCGCGCCATTTCCGGCGGGCCGGCAGGCCTTCCGCCGGCACCTGCGCGCGCATCTTCGCCTCGATGGCGGCGACGAGTTCCGGCGTCCATTCGCGCGGGTCGGCCTGCTCCTTGGCGAGGCCGTAATACATCGGCCCGAGATTGGCGCAGTATTCCGACACGCCCTTGGCGGCGTTGAGATCGATGGTGGCGAACGGCCCCATGAAGCACCAGCGCAGGCCGAGCCCGTCGGCTACCGCCGCATCGACCTCGGCCGGGGTGCAGATGCCGTCCTCGACCAGCCGGAAGGCTTCGCCCAGCAGCGCGCTCTGCAGCCGGTTGACGACGAAGCCATTGATCTCGCGGGTGAGGGTGATCGGGCTCTGGCCGACCTCCGCCATCAGCGCGCGGGTGAAATCGAGCGTCTCGGTCGCGGTCCACGGGGCGGGGATCAGCTCCACCAGCGGGATCAGGTGCGGCGGGTTGATCGGGTGCGCCACCAGGCAGCGTGCGGCATTGGCGAGGCCTTCGGTGAAGACGGAGGCCGGGAAGCCGGAGGTGGAGCTGCCGATGATGGTGGTGGGCGCCACCAGCGCGTCCATCTCGCGGTAGAGTTCCTGCTTGATCGGCAGCCGCTCCGGCGCGCTTTCCTGCACATAATCGGCGCCGGCGAGGGCGTCGGCGAGGCTGTCGGCGATGCGGCAGCGGGCGGCGAGGGCGGGATCGGCCGCGCGCACGAAGTCCAGCGCCGCCGCAGCGGCGGCCGGGGTGCGGTCGTAAATGGCGAGTTCATGCCCGGCACGGGCGAACACCAGGGACCAGGACGAGCCCACCACGCCGCAGCCGACGATCGCAATCTTCATGTTCACTGCCCTCTCAACACACGCGGCGGCGGCCCGGCCGGTGCCGCGTCCTCCCGGCCGCTGGGCCGGGGCGCGAACAATCGTTCCGCCGTCTGATCACTTGGTCTGGTATGACAGGTTGATAGACTGATCGTCAACCTATCGCGCGACTCAAATTTTTGCCGCCGCGAGGCCCGCGCTCCCGCAGGTGGGGAGGGAAGGGAGAGTGGGGAGGCCGCCCCAAGACAAACCGCCGCCCGGCGGGTGCGGGGCGGCGGCGAAGCGGTCGGCGATAAGGGTGAGGCGCAGGGCTCAGGCGGTGCCCGGCCCGAGCCAGAGGGCGGAAGCGACCGGAATATCGACCCACACCCGGTCGCCGATCTCATAGGGCGCGCGCAGGCCGGGCTGGAACACCTCGTCGACGGTGATCTCCTGCCCGCCGACCTCGATGCCGAAGCGGATCACGCTGCCGAGGAACTCGCGCCGGGTGATCGCGCCCTCGAAGGCGCAGGCGCCGGCCGGCTTTTCCCGTGCCAGCCGGGCGACCTGCGGCCGGAACACCAGCCGCGCATCCGCCGGCACCTCGGCGTCGGGAGCGATCGGCAGGCGCAGGCCGCCAAGGGTTTCGAACTGCCGCGCCGCGCCGGCGCCGGTGACCTTGCCTTCCAGCACGTTCGCCGTGCCGAGGAAGGTGGCGACGAACAGATTGGCCGGGCGCTCATACAGCTCCACCGGCGTGCCGACCTGCTGCACCACGCCCTCATTCATCACGGCGATGCGGTCGCAGACCGTGTTGGCCTCTTCCTGGTCATGGGTGACGAAGATGGTGGTGAGGCCGAGCCGCTGCTGCAGGTCGCGCAATTCGCGGCGCACCTGCACCCGCATCTTGGCGTCGAGATTGGACAGCGGCTCGTCGAGCAGCAGCACCTTGGGCTCGATGACCACGGTGCGCGCCAGCGCGACGCGCTGCTGCTGGCCGCCGGAGAGCTGCGAGGGCCGGCGCTCGGCGAGATGGGCGAGCCCGACGATGTCAAGCGCCGCCGCCACCCGGCGCTGGATCTCGGCACGCGGCACGCCGCGCTCCTCCAGCCCGAAGGCGACGTTCTTCGCCACCGTCATGTGCGGCCACAGCGCGTAGCTCTGGAACACCAGCCCGACATCGCGCTTCCACGGCGGCAGGGCGCTGATGTCGCGCCCGCCCACCACCACGCGCCCGGTATCGGCGGTGTTGAAGCCGGCGATGAGCCGCAGAAGCGTGGTCTTGCCGCAGCCGGATGGCCCCAGAAAGGCGAAGAACTCGCCGGGCTTGATGTCGAGATTGACGTTCTTCAGCACATGGTTGCTGCCATAGGAGAGGTTCACCCCCTCAATGTGCAGGTCGAGCGCCGCCGTGTTGAGGACGGCCGCGGCGCTGGCGTCGATGGCGTGAGCGTTCATCGGGCGGCCCCCGTGGTCTTCTGGTTGCGGTCAATGATGTAGTGGGAGATCAGCGTGCAGGCGGCGACCAGCAGCACGGCGATGACGCCGAGCGCCGCGCCGGGCCCGCGGCCGGCGGCGGACTGCATGAACACATACAGGCCATAGGCCAGCGGGGCGTCGGCGTTGGACTGCACCAGCATCAGCGTGGCGGAGAGTTCCACCGCCGCAGTGGCGAAGCTGGTGACGAAGCCGGCGAGGATGCCGCCGGTCATCAGCGGCACCACGACGCGCATCACCGTGCGCGACTTGGTGGCGCCGAGATTTTCCGCCGCCTCCTCCAGCGAGACGGAAATCTGCTGCAGCGCGGCGTAGCAGGCGCGCAGCGCATAGGGCAGGCGGCGGATCGCCAGCGCGATGACCAGCACGATCCACATGGTCGCCAGCGGCGTGCCGTCGGGCAGGCGGATATCGTAGAAGGTGCGGAGATAACCGATGCCGAGCACGACGCCCGGCACGGCGAGCGCGGCGGTGGCCGCCCAGTCCAGCCAGTGGCGGCCGATCAGCTTGGTGCGCAGCACCAGATAGGCGATGGCGGTGCCGACCACCACGTCGATGCCGCCGGCGATGGAGGCATAGATCAGCGTGTTCTTGATGTAGACCGAGCTTTCCCCGAACACCCTGGAGTAATGGGCGAGGGTGAAGCCGTCCGGCAGCGGGCTGAACGACCAGATGGTGGCGAAGGACAGCAGCAGCAGGCCGAGATGCGGCGCCAGCACCAGCGCCAGGATGAGGCCGACGACGCCATAGGCGACCACCTGCTCCCACGGGCGCATGCGGCGCTTGGCGAGCCCGCCGCCGCCACGCTGGGTGGTGGCATAGTCACGGCCGCGCAGCGCCAGCGCCGACACCCACATGGCGAAGACCGACACCACGATGAGCACCACCGCGATGACATAGCCCATGGGATCGGTGATGCCGATGGAGGTGACGCGCAGATAGGCCTGCGGCGCCAGCATGTCCTTCACATTCAGCAGCAGCGGCGTGGCGAGGTCGTCGAACACCTTGACGAAGACCAGCGAGGCGCCGGCGACATAGCCGGGCATGGCGAGCGGCAGCACGATGCGCCGGAACATCCGCATGCCGGAGGAGCCGAGATTCTGCGCCGCCTCTTCCATTGAGCGGTCGATGTTGCGCAGCGCCGCCGAGAGGTTGATGAGGATGAACGGGAAATAGTGGATGGCCTGGACGAAGATGACGCCGTTCAGCCCTTCCATGAAGGGGATGCGGAAGCCGAAATACTCGTTCAGAAGCAGGTTGACCGAGCCATTGCGGCCGAACAGCAGCTGCATCGCCACCGCGCCGACGAAGGGCGGCATGATCAGCGGCACGAAGCCCAGCGTCTGGATGATCAGCGCGCCGCGAAATTCGAAGCGGGTGGTGATGTAGGCCAGCGGCAGGGCGAACAGCGAGGCCAGCCCCACCGTCATCGCCGAGACGTAGAACGAGTTCCAGAACGACCGCATGAACAGGTCGGTGCGGAAGAAGTCGACGAAATTGATCAGGGTGAAGCCGCCGCTGCCCTTCTCGGTGAAGGCGACATAGATCACGGACCCGACCGGCACCAGAAGGAAGGCCAGCAGAAAGGCCGTCAGCCCCAGCGCCAGGGCGATCTGGCCGGGGGTTCCGGGCAGCCGCCAGCGGCGCGCCGGGGCCTGGGTGAAGGCGAGCGACATGCAACACGCTCCAGCTATGGCGTGGAAGGACGGGACGCGGCGTCGCCGCGTCCTATGGGCGTGGGAGGAGGGGACGCGGCGACGCCGCCGCGTCCAATGGGCGCGGAAGGAGGGGACGCGGCGTCGGCACCGCGTCCTATGCGGGGAAGGTCAGGCGGGCGCGGCTCAGTTGGCGAGCTTGGCGGCTTCCGCGACCTTGGCCTTCGCCTTGGCGTAGTGCTCCTTGGCGAAGCCGGCCCATTGCTGCTCGATCTCGGCCTGGCGGGCGCCCTTCTCCTTGCCGCCGCTGAACGCCGCCAGCACTTCCTTGCTCGACGCCTGCTCCTCATTGACCGGCATGGCGCCGATTAGCGCGCGCGCCTCCTTGATGAGGGCGCGGGCCTGCGGGTTGTCCTTGGCCGCGAGCTTGGCCTCGACCTCATGGATCGACTTGGTGACGGCCTTCAGGTCGTTCAGCTGGAAGGAGATGAGCTGGTCGAACAGCGTGTCGACCACGGCGGTGCGCTGGCCGGACTTGTCGACGTCGAACATCGTCATCGACTTGAAGCGCGGGTCGGTGAACGGGTTGGGGTAGCCCTCCGGCGCCTTGGCATAGACGGCCGGGTTAACCGGCAGGCGGCGGATGCTGGGTTCCAGCAGCACTTCCTGGCCGGCGGGCGAAAGCAGGAAGTTGACGAACTTCTGCGCGTTGGCGGCGTTCGGCGCGTTGGCGACGATGCCGACATTGGCCGGCACCACGGTGGTGACGGTGGGATAGACGAACTTCACCGGGAAGCCGGAGCCCTGGGCGGAGAAGGCGAAGAAATCGATGACGATGCCATAGCCGACCTGGCCGGAATTCACCGCCTCCGGCACGCCGAAGGAGCGCTCGGTGATGGTCTGGAAGTTGCCGGCCATGTCCTTGATGGTCTGCCAGCCCTTGTCCCAGCCTTCGCCCTGCAGGATCGTCTCGATGGTCAGGTGCGTGGTGCCGGAGCGGGCGGGCGAAGCGATGGCGACATGGTCGTAATAGGGCGCGGCGGCGAGGTCGTTCCACTCTTTCGGCTCGGGCAGCTCATTGGCCCCGACATAGCGGGTGTTCCACATGATGCCGTAGCCCGAGGCCGCGAAGCCGAAATAATAGCCCTCGGGATCGTTGATGGGATAGGCGCCGATCTTCTCGGGGATGCCTTCGGCGGCGGGGGTGAACTTCTGCAGCAGCTGCTTGGACTTGAGCACCTCGAAGGCGTCCGGCGCCGAGGCCCAGAACAGGTCCGCCTGCGGGTTGGAGCGGGTTTCGTCGAGATATTTCACGCCCGCATTGGTGTTGCGGTTCTGCACGTCGAGCGAGATGCCGGGATTGGCCTTCTCGAACGCGGCCTTGATCGGGTCGGTGACATCCTTGGAGAAGGAGGTGACGACGGTGACCTTGCCGGACTGCGCCAGCGCCGCCGGGGCGGCAGCGAAGGAGGCGAGCGCAAGGGTGGCCGCAGCGGCGGCGAAACGGATCATGGCGTATCTCCCAAAAGTCTGTTTGGCGGCCCGAAGGCTGCGCGAGCCTCTCCGCAACCCGCGTGCCAGAAGGGCGGCTTTTGGATAAGTTATTGATGAATATGGAATTTGTGGGCGCCGCCGACGCTTCGCCGCGCGGCGATGGGTCATCGCGGTAACGCCGCCCGCCGGGCGGATGGGTCATTGGGGTAACATCGCCCCGCGCCGCCTGCCCCGCGCCGCCGGGCGTCAGTCCTCGACCGCGTCGCGTTCCAGCCCGTGCTTGCGCATTTTGAGGTAGAGCGTCTTGCGCGAGATGCCGAGCGCTTCCGCGCATTGCCCGACCCGCCCGCCGTGCCGGGCCAGCGCCTCGGCAAGGAGCTGACGCTCGGCGGCGTCCATCATCGCTTCCAGGCTCGTCCCGCCCGCCGGCGCGGGGGTGGGCGGCGGGGAGAAGGCCTCCGGCGCGCCCGCGTCCTCCAGCCCCAGCACATGGCGCTCGGCGGCGTTGCGCAATTCGCGCACATTGCCCGGCCAGGGCCGGCGCATCAGCTCAGCGAGCGCCGCCGGCTCCACCGGGCGGGCCGGCACGCCGTCGCGCGCGGCCACGGCCTCGACGAAATGGCGGAACAGCGCCGGAATGTCCTCGCGCCGGTCGCGCAGCGGCGGCAGGCGGACGGTGACCGTGTTGAGCCGGTACACCAGATCCTCGCGGAAGCGTCCTTCGCCCGCCAGCGCCAGCAGGTCCACCTTGGTGGCGGCGATCACGCGGATATCGACCTTGATCTCCGCATTCGAGCCCAGCCGCTCGATGCTGCGCTCCTGCAGCGCCCGCAGCAGCCGCGTCTGCGCCGCCAGCGGCATGGATTCGATCTCATCAAGGAACAGCGTGCCCTTGTGCGCGTGCTCGATCTTGCCGATGCGGCGCTCGCGCGCGCCGGTGAAGGCGCCCGCCTCATGGCCGAAAAGCTCGCTCTCGATCATGTTCTCAGGAATGGCGGCGCAGTTCACCGCGACGAAGCGCCCGGCGCGGCGGCGGCCGAAATCGTGCAGGGCGCGCGCGGCCATCTCCTTGCCGGTGCCGGTCTCGCCGAAGATCAGCACATCGGTACGGGTGTCGGCGAGCACGGCGAGGGTGCGGCGCAGGCGCTGCATCGCCTCGGAACGGCCGATGAGCCGGGCGGCCCACACATCCTCCTCCGCCGCGTCGTCGCGCGAAGCCTCCTCGCGCAGCGCGCGGTTTTCCAGCACCAGACGGCGCTGTTCCAGCGCGCGCCGCACCGTCTCCACCAGCAGCACCGGGTCCGCCGGCTTCTCGATGAAGTCCCACGCCCCGGCCCGCAGGGCGCGCAGCGCCATCGGCACATCGCCATGGCCGGTGATCAGCAGCATGGGAATATCGGCGTCGAGCCGACGCACCGCGTCGAGAAAGGCGAAGCCGTCCATGCCGGGCATGCGCACATCCGACACCACGACGCCCTCGAAGCCGGGCGACAGCGCCTTGAGCGCCGCCGCCGCACCGGCGGCCGGCAGCACGGCGAGGCCGTCGAGTTCCAGCGTCTGGCCATAGGCGTGGCGGACCTCGGCGTCGTCGTCCACCAGCACGATGTCGGGCGCCCCGCTCATGCCGCCTCGCTGAGTTCGATGGCGAAGATGCTCCCGGCGGGCGAGCTGTGCTTCAGCAGCAGCCGGCCGCCGAAATCGCGGATGATGTTGAAGGACAGCGACAGGCCGAGCCCAAGGCCGGAGCCCGGCGGCTTGGTGGTGAAGAACGGGTCGAAAATGTCCGAGCGCTGCGCGTCCCCGATTCCCGTGCCGCTGTCGACGATCTCGATGCTCACATGCTCTCCCTCGCGGCGGGCGCGGACCTCGATCCGGCGCGTGGCCGCGTCGTGAACCGCGTCCATCGCATTGGCGATGAGATTGACCAGTACCTGTTCGAGCCGCACCTCCTCGGCGCGGACCCGCAGCCCCGGCGGCACCGCCCGTAGCACCTCGATGCGCTCATCGGCAATGCGCTGGGCGAACAGCGACAGCGCGCCCTCGACCACATGCTCAAGATCCACCGCACCGAGGGCGGGCTCCGGCCGGCGGGCGAAGCGCTTGAGATGGGCGATGCTCTGCGCCATGCGGACGGTGAGCCCTTCGATGCGGGCGAGGCTTTCCGCCGCGTCGTCGCCGCGCCCGCGCTTCAGCAGCACGGCGCCGTTATGCGCGTGCGAGCGGATGGCGGCGAGGGGCTGGTTCAGCTCGTGGCCGATGCCCGCCGCCATCTGGCCGAGCGCGGCGAGCTTGGCGGACTGCACCAGCTCGTCGCGCGTCTGGCGGAAGATGACGAGGGCGCGGGCGAGGTCGTCCAGCTCGTCGGCGCCGAAATAGCCCTGCGGCTTGGGCGCGGGCAGCGCCACCGCGCCGCCGCCGGCAATGGCCCCGGCGGCGAGGGTGAGCCGTTCCAGCCGGGCGATGAGGCTGCGCCGGACATAGAACCAGCCCACCAGCACCGCGACTCCGAGCGACAGCCCGGCAATGGCGAGCAGCAGGCCGCGCCCGATCACGATGGCTTCCGCCGCGCGGGCGGCGGCGGCGCGGGCCTCGGTCTCGATCTGCCGCGCCACGGAGCCGATGCTGCCGCCGAGCTCGGCGGCGAGATCGCGGCTGGTGGCGAGCCGCGCTTGCCCTTCCTCCGACGCGGCGATTTCCGCCATGCGCAGCCCCGGCAGGCCGCTGTCGGCTTCCGACAGCGCGGCGAGACGGCCGACGATCTGGCGCACGGTGATGCTGTCCGCCCAGCCCTGCAGCCGCTTGGCCTCGACCACGAGTTCGTCCACCGCCTCGCCGAGGAAATGCCCGGTCTGGCGCAGGTCCTCGGTCACCCGCACGCTCGCCACCTGGCCGAGAAGGCCGATGGCGAGATGCGCCTGCGCGCTCAAGGCGAGGATGGCCTCGGTCTTGGAGGTCTCGTCGCGCAGGATGCGCTGCGCCGCCTGCCCGGCCTCGCCCGCCTGCCCCGCCTGGGCGAGAGCGGCGTGGATGTTGAAGCGCGCGTCTTCCACCAGCGGTTCGACCTCGTCGACGAGATCGGCCTGCAGCCAGCGCAATTCCTCCACGATGGCGCGGGTGCGGGCCTCGATGTCGAAGCGGCGGCGGGCGGCGGCGTCCACCGCGTCGAGCGTGGTGCCGAGCGCTTCCACCAGCCGGCGCAGCGCGGCGAAGCCCTGCGCGCCTTCGCGGGTCGGCGCGGTTTCCAGCAATTGGCCGAGCGCGCCGAGCCGCTCGCGCGCCCGCTCCATGGCGCGGTCATGGTCGTCGCGCCGCTCGGCGGTGGCGAGCTCGGTGGCGGCGGCGGTGAGGCGCCCGCCCGCCTGCGAAAGCTGGGCGGCGAAGACGAGCGCCGGCACATGGCCGCGCGCGGTGGAATCGAGTTCCGACGACAGCCGGGCATAGGACAGCCAGCCGACGAGGCAGGCGATGACCGCCAGCCCGCCCACGCCGATGAAGGCGAGCAGCAGCCGCCCGCCAATGCCGAAACGGGTGCGCTCCCCTCTCATGGCGTCCCGCGTCCCGCGCGTAGCGCCGGCAGCCGCCCATCCTCCACCAGGAGGCGCCGGGCAGTCTCAGCAGCGGCGCGCGCCTCGGCGAGATTGGCGGCGGCCCAGCGCTGGACGCGGGCGGTGAGCGCGGCCTGTTCCGGCGCGGCGGGCAGGCCGCGCGGCACGCGCACCAGCTTCACCCCGGCGGCGAGGCGCGTGGCTTCCGGCTCATCGAACGGCATCTGCCGCAGCAGCGCCCGCGCCCGCGTCACCTCGCGCGCGGCCTCCGTATGCGGCGCGGGGAGCAGGGCGGCTTCTACCTCATAGACGGTGCGCCAGATGTCGGTGGCATCGCTGAGCGGGAAGGTGATCAGCTCGTCGAACAGGATGTTGATCAGCTCATAGCGCTGTGCCGAGCGGCCGGCATCGAAGCTCCAGGTCGCCGCCTCGTCGTTCTGCGCGAAGGGATTCGGCCCGACGGTCGCGCCCTCGGCGTAGAATTCCGGGCGGATCGGCTGGCGGTCGATGCGGGGGTCGAGCAGCAGGCGCTGGCCGGGCACGGACAGCAGGAAATCGACGAAGGCGTTCGCCGCCTCGCGATTCACCGCGTCCTTGAGCAGGGCGATGCTGGCCGGGGTGAACACTTTCTGGTCGGGAAAGCTGAAGCGCACCGGCCCGGCGTCGAGTTCGCCCGGCCGCGCCAGGAAATCGATGGTGATGCCGACCCCGAACCGCCCGCGCGACACGCCCGCCGCCACGCCGAAGCTGCGGGCGGTGACGGTGGCGAGATTGCCGCCGACCTGCCGCCACACCGCCCAGCCCTCATCCCAGCCCAGCGACTGCAACAGCGCCTCGACCATGAGATGGGTGGTGCCGGACCGCGAGGGGGAGGAGAGGCCGATATGGCCGTGATAGACCGGCGCGGTGAGATCGCGCCAGCGCTGCGGCACGCCGAGCCGGTGGCGCTCCAGATAAGTCTCGTTCCACACCACGCCATAGCCCGACAGCGCGAAGCCGAGATAGAGGCCAGCCGGATCATTGACGGGATAGCCCGCCACCACCGGCGGCGTGCCGGTGTCGCGCGGGGCCAGCGGGGCGAGCCGGCCTTCCAGCTTCAGCAGCTCGAACGCATCGGGCGCCGAGGCCCAGAACAGATCGGCGTCGAGCCGCTCGCCGCCGGTGATCAGCGCCACGGCGGCGGTGGTCTTGCGCTGAACGAACTCGACCTCGATGTCCGGCCGCGCCTGCCGGAACGCCGCGCGGTAGAGCTCGATCATCGACGGCGGAAAGGACGTGACGATGCGCAGCGGGCGCGCCTGCGCCGCCGGCGCCAGCAGCAGGCATAGGGCGATGACGACAAAAGCGGCGGCGCGGAACCTCAACAGCTTCTCCGGCGACGGGACGAACCGCGCCACCATCGCCGCAGCGCCGGCGCACCGCAACCTCGGGCACCGGGGGGCGGGCGATCATCCGGGGACGGAGAGGGCGCGCGCCACCAGCGAGGCCGCCAGCGCCAGCATGACGACGCCCACCCCGGCATCGAGCACCCGCCAGGCGGCCGGCCGGGCGAAGAGCGGGCGCAGCAGCCTGGCGCCATAGCCGAGCGCGGCGAACCAGAGGAAGCTCGCCAGCGCCGCGCCGGCGACGAAGACCGGGCGCGCCGTCTCCGGCTGGGCGGCGCCGGCCGCGCCCATCAGCAGCACCGTGTCGAGATAGACATGCGGGTTCAGCAGCGTGAAGCCGGCGGTGGCGAGCAGCGCGCGGGGGAGCGTGGTGCCGGCCGACGCGTCGACCGTCATCGCGTCTGTCGCCGCCATGCGCCGCAGCGCCTGCACTCCATACCAGCCGAGAAAGCCGGCGCCGCCCAGCGCGAGCGCCGTGGCGAGCTGGGGCAGGGCGTTGAGGAAGGCGCCGAGCCCGGCGACGCCGGCGCCGATGAGCAGCGCGTCGGCGGTGCCGCAGAACAGCACGATGGGCCCGACATGTTCGCGCCGCAGCCCCTGGCGCAGCACGAACAGGTTCTGCGCGCCGATGGCGATGATCAGGGCGGCGGAAAGCAGAAAGCCGGTGACGAAGGGGAGGAGGGCGGGCGCGAGCGGCTGTGTCATGCCGCCTTGGTGGCGCGCGGCGGGCGCGAAGTAAAACTTGTTCTGCTACATCCGATGAAGCAAAACTTCATCATGCTGGATTACCCCTCGCTTGCCGCCATCGCCGCCGTGGTGCGGGAAGGCACGTTCGAGCGCGCCGCTGCCGCGCTTGGCATCACGCCCTCGGCGGTGTCGCAGCGCGTGCGCGGGCTGGAGGAACGGCTCGGTGCAATCCTCATCGTGCGCGGCCAGCCCTGCACGCCGACCGCGCTCGGGCGCACGCTGTGCGCCCATCTCGACCGGGTGCGGCTGCTGGAGCACGACCTCGCCCCGGCGCTCGGCCCCGCCGCCGGGGCGGGCGAGGGCCTCACTCTCCCGGTGGCGGTGAATGCCGACAGCCTCGCCACCTGGTTTCCGACCGCCGCCGCCGCCTTCTCCCGCGAAACGCAGGCGATGCTCGACATCGCGCTCGACGACGAGGCGCACACTGCCGCGCGGCTGCGCTCGGGCGAGGTGCTGGCCGCCGTCACCGCCGAGCGCGAGCCGGTGCCGGGCTGCCGGACGCTGCCGCTCGGGGCGCTGGCCTATGCCGCCTGCGCCAGCCCGGACTTTTACGCGCGACATTTCCCCGACGGCGTCACCGCGAGGGCTCTGGAAGCGGCGCCCTGCCTGCGCTTCGACCGGCGGGACTTCCTGCAGGCGCGCTGGGCGCAGGCAGCGCTGGGGGTGGAGCGGCTTGGCCCGGTGCATTGGGTGCCGTCCACCCATGGCTTTCTTGATCTCACGCGGCTGGGGCTCGGCTGGGGCCTGCACCCCGTAGTGATGGTCGAGGCGGAGATCGACGCCGGCCGCCTGATCGAACTGGTGCCAGGCCAGCGCAGCGCAGTGCCGCTGTTCTGGACCGTGACCCGCCTGCACGCCGGGGCGCTGAGCCGGCTGACACGCGCGGTGCGGGCGGCGGCGGGCGCCGTGCTGCGCGGCTGAGGAGCGGGGGTCGGGCGTGCCATCAGCCTCGCGCAAGCCAGCCGGCCTCTAGTGGAGGCTAACTTAACCTTACGAGATGCCCGCGATGCGCTTCGCCAACTGGTCCATACTGGGGAAAATCTCCCTGGTGGTCGCTCTGCTCGGGCTGTGCTCGACCGGATGCACACTATTCGCCGGCCGCCGGATGGCGGAAATGCAGGACGATTATACCGCGTTGCTGGAGGGCGATGCCCGGGCGGCAGTGGCCCTGGCGCGCGTGAACCGACAGGTTGTCTGGTCGGAACGGTCAATCTTCCACGCGCTGGCCTCGACCAACATCGAGGAAGGCCGCGAGGCGCAGACCCAGCTTGGGCAAGGGCTGGAGGAACTGCATCGCTTCGCCGCCGAGGCTCAGAAGGCATTGCCCGATCACGCCGCTTCCATCCAGTCGCTGGTGCACCGCTTTGACGCGGAGGTGAAGAACGCCTGCGCCGCCACCATCCAGACGGCGATCGCGGCCACGACCGCCCCGGAGAAACACCACGCGAACCAGATGATGATGGCGGAGTGCGAGCCGGCGCTGGAGAAGGTGCGGGTGGAACTGGTCAGTCTCATCTCGGGCCTGCAGGAGGAGATGCACCAGCGCGAGCAGGACCTGCACGCGCGGGCCGACGCCACCCAGGTCGAACTCTATGCCGGCACCGGCGCCGCGATCTTCGTCTGCCTGGTGCTCGCCTTCCTGATCGCCACGCGGGGCATCGTGCGTCCCATCGGTCGTATCGTGGGTGTCATGGAGGCGCTGACCTCCGGCCGCTTCGAGACCGAGGTCGCGGAAACCGAACGCCGCGACGAGGTGGGGCGGCTGGCGCGCGGGCTGGCGCGCTTCCGGCAGGAGCTGATCGCCAATGCCGAACTGCGCGAGCAGGCGGCGATCGAGGAGCAGCGCTCGGCCGAGCGGCTGCGCCAGCAGAAGGAGGAGATCGCCGCCACCTTCGAGAGCCGCATGGGCAGGCTCGCGCAATCGTTCACCAACTCCTCCACGGAGGTGGCGCAGGCCGCCACCAGCCTCTCCGCCGCAGCGGAACAGACCACCCGTCAGGCCCGCGCCTTGAGCGAGGCGGCGACGGAAGCCTCGGCCAGCGTGCAAACGGTGGCCGCGTCCACCGAGGAGATGTCGGCCTCGGTGCGTGAGATCGCCGAGCAGGTGGTCCGCGCCGCGAGCATCGCCGACGGCGCCTCCAATGATTCGACCCGCATCCAGAGCGAGATCGCCGAACTGACCCAGGCGGCGAGCCAGATCGGTGCGGTCATCGACCTCATCACCACCATCGCCGGGCAGACCAATCTGCTGGCGCTCAATGCCACCATCGAGGCCGCCCGCGCCGGCGAGGCGGGCCGGGGCTTCGCCGTGGTGGCGCAGGAGGTGAAGGACCTCGCCAGCCAGACCGCGCAGGCAACGGAGGAGATTTCCGCCAAGGTGACGGAGATCCAGAACGCGACGGACCGCTCCGTGGCGTCGATCGCGCGGATCGCCACCACCATCAATGAGATCCGCACCGCCTCGGCGGCGATTTCCGCCGCCATCGAGGAGCAGGGGGCGGCGACGCGCGAAATCGCCTACAGCACCCAGCAGGCCGCCGAGGGTGCCCAGATCGTCAATGGCAGCATTCACGGCGTCGGCGAGGCGGCGGAGACTACAGGCGCCGCTTCGGTGCAGCTGAAGGGCCTGTCGCAGCAGCTTTCCGGCCAGGCGGTGGAGCTCAACACCGAGGTGCGCAGCTTCGTGACCACCCTGCGCGCGGCCTAACGCGCGCCGCACCGACGAGAAGAGGCGCCCGGCGGCGGCAATGCCGGGCGTCGCCTTTTCGGCGCCTTCCCCGTCCGCCGCGTCATGGCGCTCGGTTCGGCGGTTGATTGTCCCGCAACGAACCGCCAGAGTGAGCGTTATTCGACGGTGCCAACATGGCACGTTGCTCCACTAGGGAAGGTTATCGCCGATGAAACTCTTGTCGGTACTACGGGTCGGGCTCCTCGCCCTGGCAGCGCTCATCGGCGGCATGTCGCTGGCCAGCGCCGCGGACGGCTCCATCACCATCCGCATCGTGAAGGCCGGGTTCGTCGTCGGCGGTTCCGCCGGCGAGGGCGTGCTGACCTTCCAGGGCCGGAAATATCCGCTCTCGGTCGGCGGGCTGAGCTATGGCTTCACCTTCGGCGCTTCCGAGACGCGCCTGCACGGCAAGGTGCGCAATATCCAGCGCGCGTCCGACGTGTCGGGCGTCTATGCCCAGGGCGGCGCCGGCGCCGCCTTCGTGAAGGGCGCGCAGGTGGTGGTGCTGACCAACCAGAACGGCGCCGTGCTGGAACTCAGCGGCGAGCAGAAGGGCGTGATCGTCAGCCTCGATCTGAGCGGGCTGGCTCTCTCGCTGAAGTGAGACAGGCGGCGGGGGCGGCCGCGACAGACACCGCCCCTGCCGTTCTCCGCCCAGCGCGGTGGTCGTTTCTGAGCGCGCCGGGCCCGAGGGGAAGACACTCGCGCGCCGATATTGGCCGGCGACGAGCCCGCCACGCGCTTCGCCATCGCCGATCCGATCAGGCGGGGCTCCACCAGTACGACATGCTCGCGCGCGCCTGCCGCGCAGCCTCCCGCCGCGGACTGGGCCGACGCTTGCGCGGCGGTGGCCATCTTTTCCCATGACAGGCTGCCGCGCTTGACCGTCACAGACGGAGGCGGCGGACGGCGGAGATCGCACCCCCCGACTTATGACAGGGCGCGAGATGGCTCTTGCGCCATCGGCAGGCGCATCGCGCCGACCAGGCTCGGATCTAGACACTGATAATGGTGTGGGGGGCGGCTAAAATGAAGAATTTAAAATTAGTAATGTTGATTTCGCTATTATTTGTATGTTTATTTTATTTTAAGAACATTGCGTCATTTATTGTCTGTATATTTTATAATAAATGCATTAGTATAAAAGAGGAGTGTGTCGATAATGTATGTTATGCAATAGTTGATGAAAGTGGTATTTCGATAAGTTCGGATGTGGTTGCGTATTTCTTTAGTAGCAACTTGTTTCCAATTCCAGTAATTAATAAAAATTATGTATTGTTTGATACTAATTATAAGTTTTGCGTAATTCGTAAAGACAATGGTAAATTTGAATTAATATCGAGGCTTGATCCAGTGGAAAATAATATCCCATCGATTGTCCACGTGACCAAAATGGAAAATCATCTCCCTTGCGCGAAGGATTTGTACGAATAGGTTGTCGCGAATATCGTCCCATAGCGCTCGCTTATGATACAGGCGCTCTTTTTGCTTTACGCGATGTCACGCCTGACAAGAGGGGGCGGCGAGCGGCCCGTATGACTTCGCTGTTTTGCTGCAACGCGGACGGGCTCGCCAGGCGAAACGTACGGAACGGCTTTCTTATTTGAGCGATCGGGCACTTGGGGCGAAGATAAGCCGCGTATTCCGCGGGCGGACGTGGAACGAGATGCCTGCGGCGTCGGTGATCGAAGGTCAAAGCCCTTTAAGGGCATCAAATTCGGGCGACGGCTCGGAAGATGAGGCCGCCGCATGAGGGGCGGCCGGCTTGCCCCGCATCCGTTCCAGCACCGTGAAGAAGGCGGGGACGAACAGCACGACGAGCCCGGTGGAGGCGAGCATGCCGCTGACCACGGCAATGCCGAGCGACACGCGCGCCTCGGCGCGGGCCGCTCGAGTACGGCTTCACACAGCCGCCTAGCCGGGGGGCAGCGACACGACCAGCGCCTTCCGACATGTCCCGTCACGAGAGGCGGGGGAGCGGCGTCCTGTGCCTGAAGGGGGCCAGGGGATCCGCGGCTTCGCCGATGGCGACGCTTTTGTGTTGCAGGCGCGTGGAGCGTTCCAGTAAATCAGTCTCATCGGCGTCATTGCCGGGTCGGAATTTTCTGAGGGAATATTTATAGATGAATATAGAACAATCAAATCATGGAATAGGAGATTTATTTCTGTCGGGGTCGCTGCATAGGAAAATTTTTCTAGTTTTTACCGTTTCTGTATTCATTTTATTTTCGTGTCTTTATGCCATCTACACATGGAACGTATCTTATGATGTGTTCTATGAGGCGGATTTTCTGCACATTCCATTTATCGCAGGCCTCATAGATGGAGGCATGAGTGTACGAAAATTTATGACGGCATTCGGCGAACATTTGTTTCCTGGATATAATTTAATATTATTTTTTAATTACGTTTTATTTAAAATAAATGGAAGTTTTACGGTTTTTCTATCCGCTGCGGCTGTAATCATAAGTGCTGTTATCGTTGTCGGATTCGTCATCCGGAACTGGAGCTCCCATTACGTAGGTTTATATTTCACAACGTTCGGATGTAGCCTTAATCTTTTGTCGCCGACGAACAATGCTTTCTGGGGTATGGCCCTTGCGGCGCAGGTCGGCACGCTCATCGTGCTCCTGGTCATCTTCGCATTCTGCCATGCCGTGTGCGACAATCGAGGCTTCGTTTTTCCTCTCTTCCTGGTACCTGTCGCCTTCATATTCTTTCTGGGCGGGTATTCCGCAGGGTTCATGGCGGTCGGTGTCGTGGGTTTTGCCTTGATGTTTCGGTCAAGGCCGCTGCGCTCATGTGCGATTTATACTCTAGCGACTTTCATAGGCTCCGTTATTTTGTACATTTTACTCGTGTATAAATACGGCGCGCTGTTTTCAAACGTGCCAAGCGAAGCCTCGTTCAGTTTGCTCACTCTGATCAAGTTCGCCCTGGTCATGTCGGCTGCCAGCGTTCTCGGCAGTACACTCATTGAGCAAATGGGGCGGCCAGACGTCTATTTTTACGTTGGCGCTCTCTTGCTCCTGGTGACGGCACTGGCCGTGACCGATGTCTCGCGTCGCATCCTCCGCCGTAATGCGAGTAAATTGGACGTATTCGTTCTCTTGCTCATCACCTATTCCATTGTCACCATTCTCTTTGTCTCGTTTTTCCGCTTTAGAAACGGGGTGGATGGGGGTGCGGGGCAGTGGTACGCCACGCATATCAAGTTCTTGCCGGTCGGCATCTTTATCTGGCTGGGCGTAAAGATCGACCGTGGGACGGTAGGGTCCTGGCGGACGCTGCTGGCGATGATCGGGTTCGTTGCGCTCACCGCGAGTGGTCTCGTCGGTTTCCGAGGTGACTGGATCAAGTCCTTTTATGTTCGGGAGTGGAAGGCCGGTGTCGCTTCCTATGCGCTGGATATCCTGGCGACGCGCGAGGATCAGCTGCCGCCGAAAGGTCCTGCCACGCTGCTCTGGGACCCTGTTCAGGTAAAGCGCGGTCTCGAACTGTTCTATCGGAACGATCTTTGGCTCTTCCGTTCGCGCGACATCAAAGTGAAAGGACTGCAGGAGGGGCGCTTTCTTTCCGCGACGCAGCCCGCATTTGTCGCCTGCCCGGTGGGGACGACGTCGTTGACCTTCACCGTCGCGGGAGCGCCGGGAGACGGCCTATTGAAGGTCTCATCCGCCGCGGCCCTGCAGGAGATCCCACTCGGTCAGGGCGTCGTTTTCGCCTTTCCCACCATCGATGCGGTGGCACGCCTGTCCCTTGAGGCGGCAAGAAAAGCCGGCGAGGGCGCTGATGCCGCGGATGGCGGCCCCTCCGCCGCGATCGAGATCAGGGACCTGGAATGTCACCTCAGGGGACCTGTGACGCGCTTTCCGTAATAACGTCCTGAATCGGATCGCATCCCCGAAACGACGCCATGCGGCAGGGCTATGGCTATAGGTGGTGGACACTTCCGGCGGCCAGTTGGCGGAAGAACGGCTTGTACGGGGCCGGCTACGATGGACAGATCATCGCCGTCGTGCCGGCCAAACGGCTGGCTGTCGTGCAGACCGTTGATCTCAAGCGGAATCCGAAGGGCATCCGCACGAGCGCCTTCGTCGACCTTTCGACGGAGATCGCCTCCGCTTCGCCGTAAAGCGTCGGGCCGCAGCGCACGACTGGGCACCCGTGAAGCATCTGAAGACCGCAGCCCCAGTGAGAGGGCGCTCAACCCTCGATCAGGAGGCGCAGCACCTCAAAGAGGTGGGGCAAAATGAGGCTTGTTGGACTGGATCAGCTGTAAACGGCTTTTAAAATCAACGCTTTAAGCTGAAAATTTGGCGGAGGGAGCGGGATTCGAACCCGCGATACGGTTTCCCGTATACACACTTTCCAGGCGTGCGCCTTCAACCACTCGGCCACCCCTCCGTCGCCAGCCCTGGGGCCGGATGTCTGCGCAGGGTGCGGGCGTGCCCGCGAACCAGCGAAGAGGCGCGGAATATAGCGAAGCCCGCTTCCGTGGCAAGCGCCGCGCGACGGGATCGACACGCAATCGTCACCGGCTGTTGAAAAGCGCTGATTTCATCACGCTCACAGGAGGCGCGATCGCCGCGCAAGGGCGGATCGGGCGACGGCGCGGCCGCTTGCCGCCCTCGCGCCGCCCTCGCGTGCCTCGGTCGAGCGGCTCAGTCGAGAGGCTTGCCGATGGAGGTCATGGCGCAGCTGGCGGCATCGGCCTTGGGACCCATCAGATGCACCTGATCCTGCCCCTTCGCGCCGGCGACGATGTTGTAGATGGTGGTGCTGGCCGATCCCGCCGCCTTGCCCTTGACGGTGAAGCTGCAGCTGACGCCGACCGAACCCACCGTCGCGGCGGTGTTGTTGGTGACGGCGACGCCGATCACCGTTCCCACGTCATTGGTGAAGATGTCGCCTTGGGAAAGCGTGAGCCCGGCGAAGCGGGCATCGCCGCTCTGCGCCCGGGCGCCCGGCGCGCCCGCCGGCAGGGACAGCGCGGCCACCAGGAGCGCCGCCAGCGAGGGGGCGAGGCGACGGGCGAAGCGGGACGAAAGAAGGAGCGACATGAAGGGCCTCGCGGTCGGCTGCGGCGTTCGGACCGGCGGCGGGGAGAGCGCCCCGTCGCGCCGGCGCAGCCTAGTCGATGCGCGGTAAAAGTCGAGCCGGACCGGATGGGGCGAACGGCTCGCGGGCGGCGGGATAGCCCGTGCGGGCGGGCGGGCGAGGGGCGCTCGGTCGGGCGCATGGAAAGATCTGCCGTGACACGATTTGACCGTTCGCACGGTCTTCACGGCCATGGTGCTCCGGTGCCGTGCGGAGAACGGGTGAGCTGAACTATTGCTGGTGCGCTCGCGCGACGAATAGGCCGCCGGCGGCGGATTCGGCCAGCTCAGCGCATCATGAAATGGCAAGAAAACATAGGTATATTTCGCTTGCCTCTATTTCTGCGGCGTTTCTTTTTATTGAATACGTGAAGATCGGTGTAACTAGACAAGGGGGCCGCCGGCGGTATAGTCCGGTGGCGGAAATGGCGCCACGGGAGAGTGGGATGGGTCCGAGCGTGAGTAAGGCCGGTTGGCGGCGTGCGGGAGCCGGCTGGCTCGGCGTCGGCATGGTGGCCGTGATGCTGGCGGCGTGCTCGGAAGAGAACAAATATGTCGCTCCCCCGCCGCCGCAGGTGACGGTCGCCGCGCCCGTGCAGCAGGCGGTGACGCAGTATCTCCAATTCACCGGCAACACCGCGTCCATCAACTCGGTCGATCTCGTCGCCCGTGTCGAAGGCTTCCTGATGTCGATCGACTACAAGGACGGCGCGGTGATGAAGAAGGGCGACCGGCTCTTCCTCATCCAGCAGGACACCTATCAGGCCGATCTCGACCAGGCGAAGGCGCAGCTGGCCTCGGCCCAGGCCCAGCTGACCAACAGCCAGGCCGAATATCAGCGGCAGGCCACGCTCGGCCAGCAGGACTTCTCCTCGCAGGCGACCGTCGACAAGGCGCGCGCGGCGCGGGACGAGGCCATCGCCTCGGTGGACGCGGCCAAGGCCAATGTCGAGATCGCCACCATCAATCTCGGCTACACCACGGTGACCGCGCCCTTCGACGGCATCGTCACCCGCCATCTCGCCGATGTCGGCCAGCTCGTGGGCCACAGCCAGCCGACCACGCTCGCCACGATCGTCGAGATGGACCCGATCTACGCCTATTTCAACATTGGCGAGAACGAGGTGCTGCGCATCAAGCAGGCGCTGGCGGCGCAGGGGCGGACCATCGAGGAGGTGAAGCAGATCGAGATCGATCTCGGCCTGCAGAACGAGGGCGACGACTACCCCCATAAGGGCCGGCTCGACTATGTGTCGCCCGAGGTCGATCCCGCCACCGGCACGCTGCTGGTGCGCGGCGTGTTCGACAACCCGAAGCTGGCGCTTCTGCCGGGCCTGTTCGTGCGCGTGCGCATTCCCGCCAAGCAGATTCCCAACGCCTTCCTCGTCGCCGATACGGCGATCGGCACCGCCCAGCAGGGCAAGTATGTGCTGGTCGTCAACAAGGACAATGTGGTCGAGCAGAAGATCGTCACCGTCGGCCAGCAGATCGGCGAAAACCGGGTGATCGAATCCGGCCTCGCCGCCGACGACCGGGTGGTGGTGGGCGGCATCCAGCGCGCGACCCCGGGCAGCAAGGTGGCGCCGGTGGAGGCGAAGACGACGAGCGCCGCCGCGCCCGCCGCAGCGAAAGCCGACGCGGCCCCTGCGGCCAAGCCGGCGAACTGACCGACCGGCGCCGGCCGCCCGCCAGCGGCCGGCCCATCCGCCACGCCGAACGACTGCCACCGGCCCCGCGACTTCCGCTCCGGCCCGCTTGAACCGAAGGCCCGTCACATGATCTCCCGCTTCTTCATCGAACGGCCGGTCCTTGCCAACGTTCTCGCGCTGGTCTTCGTGCTGATCGGCGCCGTGGCGCTCTATTCGCTGCCGGTGGCGCAATATCCCAACGTCGTGCCGCCGACCATCCAGGTGACGACGCTCTATCCCGGCGCCAGCGCGCGCACGCTGGTCGACACCGTCGCGCTGCCGATCGAGCAGCAGGTGAACGGCGTCGAGGACATGCTGTACATGCAGTCCACCAGCGCCAGCGACGGCACCTACACGCTGACCGTGACCTTCGCCATCGGCACCGATCCCAACATGGCGCAGGTGCTGGTGCAGAACCGCGTCGCCATCGCGCTTGCCTCGCTGCCGCAGGCGGTGCAGGTGCAGGGCGTGACCACGCAGATCAAGTCGACGGCGATCCTGCAATTCGTCACGCTCTATTCGCCCGACGGGCGCTATGACAGCCTGTTCCTGGCCAATTACGGCGTCATCAACCTGCAGAACGAGATCGCCCGCCTCGACGGCGTCGGCAATGTCGCGGTGTTCGGCGCCGGCCAGTATGCGATGCGCGTCTGGCTGAACCCGGACGAATTGCAGGCCCGCCAGCTCACCCCGCAGGACATCGTCAACGCCATCCAGCAGCAGAGCCAGGAAGTGGCGTCGGGCGTGGTCGGCATGCCGCCGGTGCCGAAGGGGCAGAACTTCCAGTTCTCGCTGCTGATGGACGGCCGGCTGAACGATGTCGCCGACTATGAGAACATCATCGTCAAGGTGTCGAACGCCGATGGCGGGCGCATCACGCGCCTGCGCGACGTGGCGCGGGTGGAGATCGGCGCGCAGACCTACAGCCAGGTCTTCACCTTCAACGACAAGCCGGCGGCGGCGCTCGGCATCTACCAGCTGCCCGAGGCCAACTCGCTGCAGGTGGCGACTGAGGTCCGGGCGAAGATGGACCAGCTCGCCAAGAACTTCCCGCCCGGCCTCGCCTATGCCGTGCCCTTCGACACCACCGTCTTCGTCAACGCCTCGGTGACGGAGGTCTACAAGACCCTGTTCGAGGCCGGCATCCTCGTGCTCATCGTCATCCTCGTCTTCCTGCAGGACTGGCGGGCGACGCTTGTGCCCGCCACCACCGTGCCGGTGACGATCATCGGCACCTTCGCCGCCATGGCGGCGATGGGCTTCACGGTGAACCTCTCCACCCTGTTCGCCATCGTGCTCGCCATCGGCATCGTCGTCGACGACGCCATCGTCATCGTCGAAGGCGTGGCGCGCCATATCGAACGCGGGCTGCCGGGCCGCGAGGCGGCGGAAAAGGCGATGGACGAGCTGCTCGGCCCGATCATCGGCATCACGCTGGTGCTGATGGCGGTGTTCCTGCCGGCGGCGTTCATGCCGGGCCTCACCGGCCAGATGTACAAGCAGTTCGCCCTCGTCATCGCCGCCACCGCCTTCATCTCGGCGATCAACGCGATGACGCTGAAGCCGACCCAGTGCGCGCTGTGGCTGCGCAAGCCGGTGCCGGAGGATCAGCGCAACTTCTTCTACCGCGGCTTCAACGCCGTCTATAACCGCGCCGAGCACTGGTATGCCGGCCTGATCCACCACATGGTCAAGGCGAGCGCGGTGGTGGTCACCGTCGGGCTGGTGCTGATCGGCCTCGCCATCTGGGGCATTACCCGGGTGCCCACCGGCTTCCTGCCGACCGAGGACCAGGGCTATGTGCTGATCGGCGCCCAGCTGCCGGACGCGGCCTCGCTGGAACGCACCAATGAGGTGATGGACCAGATTTCCAAGATCGCCAGCGCCACGCCCGGCGTGAAGGATGTCATCGCGATTTCCGGCGTCTCGGTGCTCGACAACAACGCCACCCTGCCCAATGGCGGCGTCGCCTATGTCATGCTCGACCCCTGGGACGAGCGCGACAAGGCCGGCCATGGGCTGCGCTTCATCTACGACACGCTGAACAAGGAACTGCAGCAGGTCGACAAGGCCTTCACCTTCGTGCTGGTGCCGCCGGCGATCCAGGGCGTCGGCAACGCCTCCGGCTTCACCATGATGGTGCAGCAGAAGGACGGCAGCTTCGACTTCGCCGAGTTGCAGGCGGTGACGCAGCAGGTGCTGGCCAACGCCTCCACCCAGTCGGCGCTGCAGCGCCTCTCCACCTCGTTCCGCGCCAACGTTCCGCAGCTGCTGCTCAAGATCAACCGCATCAAGGCGGAAACGCTGGGCGTCACGGTCGGCCAGGTGTTCTCGACCGTGCAGGGCTATGTCGGGTCGAGCTATGTCACCCAGTTCAACGAGTTCGGCCAGACCTTCCAGGCCTATATCCAGGCCGAGGCGGATTTCCGCCGCACGCCGGAGGAGATTCTCGGCCTGAAGATCCGCACGCCCGAAGGGGTGATGGTGCCGCTCGGCACGCTGGCGGAGGTGGAGCCGGCCTTCGGCCCGCCGCTGATCACCCTGTACAATCTCTACCCTGCCACCACCATCCAGGGTGGTCCGGCGCCCGGCTTCTCCTCGGGCCAGGCGTTGCAGATCATGGACCAGATCGCGGATTCGACTCTGCCGCCGGGCATGGGCTTCGACTGGACCGCCATGTCGTACCAGGAAGTGGTGGTCGGCAATGAGGTCTATTTCGTCTTCGGCCTCGCCATCCTGCTGGTCTATTTCGTGCTCGCCGGCCAGTATGAAAGCTGGGTGCTGCCCTTCGCGGTGCTGCTGGCCGTGCCGCTGGCGCTGCTCGGCACGGTCGGCGCCCTTACCGGGCTGGGCTTTGCCAATAATCTCTACACCCAGATCGGCCTCATCCTGCTGATCGCCCTATCGGCCAAGAACGCCATCCTGATCGTGGAATTCGCGCGCGAGAAACGGGCGGAGGGCATGGAGATCATCGAGGCGGCGACGGAGGCGGCGCGGCTGCGATTCCGGCCGATCCTGATGACCTCCTTCGCCTTCATCCTCGGCGTGCTGCCGCTGGTGCTTGCCACCGGCGCGGGCGCGGCTTCGCGCAAGTCGATCGGCATCGCGGTGTTCTCCGGCATGCTCGCCTCCACCTGCCTCGCCGTGCTGTTCGTGCCGTCCTTCTACACGGTGCTGCAGCGCTTCGAGGAATGGCGCGCGCGTGGCAAGACACCCGCAGGAACCACGCCCGCAGGAACCGCGCCTGCCGGGCCCGAGGGCGCGCCGCAATCGGCGGCGTGAGGACAGCGCCGTCGCCTCAACTATCGGCAGCCGGGTGACGCTTCGGTGGGCGCCCGGCTATTCCGCCGGACGCCCGGCGCCCGTTCTGACGCCTGCGATAGCGGCTGCGCGAGGCCGGCTCTTTTGATGCCCATGCCGGCGCCCAGCGTTGTGCCTTTTCGTTGCGGTTCATCGTGGTGCCCCGTCCTGCCGGCCATTGCCCTGCGGCACGATTCCTGCGTTGATCGTGGCCAATGCACCGCGCCCCGCCGTCCCGGGCGTGGGCGCCGTGTTCCCTGTTGGTCAGTGGGTGCCTATGACAATCTTCGCCAGCCTGCATCACGTCACGGCCTACCGCTATGACCGCCCGGTCACCCTCGGTCCGCAGATCATCCGGCTGCGCCCGGCGCCGCATTGCCGGACCCCGGTGAAGAGCTACGCGCTCAAGGTCACGCCCTCGAACCATTTCGTGAACTGGCAGCAGGACCCGTTCGGCAACTGGATGGCCCGCTTCGTCTTCCCGGAGAAGGTCACGGAGTTCCGGGTCGAGGTCGACCTCATCGCCGACATGACGGTGTACAACCCGTTCGACTTCTTCATCGAGGAATATGCGGAGACGCTGCCCTTCGCCTACCCGACGGCGCTGGCCAAGGAACTGATCCCCTATCTGGAGCGCGAGGAGGGCGGGGCGCTGCTCGACGCCTTTGTCGAGGAGGTGCGCCCTGACGACGGAGCGATGACCGTCGACTATCTCGTCGCCCTCAACCAGAAGGTCCAGGGCCGCGTCGGCTATCTCATCCGTATGGAACCGGGCGTGCAGACGCCGGACGAGACGCTGGCGCTCGCCTCCGGCTCCTGTCGCGATTCCGGCTGGCTGCTGGTGCAGGTGCTGCGCCGGCTCGGCCTCGCCGCGCGCTTCGTCTCCGGCTATCTCATCCAGCTCAAGCCCGACGTGAAGGCGCTGGACGGCCCCACCGGCACCGAGGTCGATTTCACCGACCTGCACGCCTGGTGCGAGGTGTATCTGCCCGGCGCCGGCTGGATCGGCCTCGACCCCACCTCCGGCCTGCTGTGCGGCGAGAGCCATCTGCCGCTGTGCGCCACGCCGAGCCCTTCTTCGGCCGCGCCGATCACCGGCGGCTTCTCCGCCGAGGAGGGCACCAAGACCGAGTTCGAGTTCGACATGCGGGTTACCCGCGTCGCCGAGAAGCCGCGCGTGACGCTGCCCTTCTCCGACGAGGCCTGGGCGGCGCTCGACGCGCTGGGCGACCGGGTGGATGCGGATCTGGCGGCGCAGGATGTGCGCCTGACCATGGGCGGCGAGCCGACCTTCATCTCCATCGACGATTATCAGGGCGCGGAGTGGAACACCTCCGCCGTCGGGCCAACCAAGCGCGCCCGGGCGGACGAGCTGATCCGCCGGCTGCGCACGCGCTTCGCCCCCGGCGGCATGCTGCATTACGGGCAGGGTAAGTGGTATCCCGGCGAGAGCCTGCCGCGCTGGACCTTCTCGCTCTATTGGCGCAAGGACGGCAAGCCGATCTGGCGCGACCCGGCGCTTGTCGCCGTCGAGACCCAGAAGGGGGCGACCATCGACGAGGCGCAGCGCTTCATTACCACGCTGGCCGACAGCCTCGGCGTCGGCGCCGCCTATGCCGAGCCGGCCTATGAGGACGCCGCCCACTGGCTGCTGAAGGAGGGCGACCTCCCGGAGAATGCCGACCCGTTCGACACCAAGCTGGAGGATGCCGAGGCGCGGGCGCGCTTCGCCCGGGTGTTCGAGCGCGGTCTGGGCAAGCCCAGCGGCTATGTGCTGCCGATCCAGCGCTGGCAGGCGCGCGGCGTGCGCGGCTGGGTCAGCGAGAAATGGCGCTTCCGCCGGGGGCGGCTGCTGCTGGTGCCGGGCGATTCCCCGCTCGGCTTCCGCCTGCCGCTGGCGAGCCTGCCCTGGGTGCCGCCGGCCGCCTACCCCTATGTGAACCCCGCCGACCCGATGGCGATCTCCGGCGACCTGCCGGATGCGGAAACCCTGCACCAGCTCTACCGCCGCTCGGCGCGCGAGGAGCCGTTGCAGGACCAAGTTGACCAGGTGCTCACCGGCACCGGTGCGGTGCGCACCGCGCTCTCCATCGAGCCGCGCGATGGACGCCTCTGCGTGTTCATGCCGCCGACCGAGCGGCTGGAGGATTATCTCGAACTGCTCGCCGCCATCGAGGTGACGGCGGAGGAACTCGGCCTGCCCGTGCATGTCGAGGGCTACACGCCGCCGGTCGATCCGCGGCTCAACGTCATCCGCGTGGCGCCCGATCCCGGCGTCATCGAGGTGAATGTCCACCCGGCCGCCAATTGGCAGACCTGCGTCGAGATTACCCGCGATCTCTATGAGGAGGCGCGGCTCACCCGCCTCGGCACCGAGAAATTCATGGTCGACGGGCGCCACACCGGCACGGGCGGCGGCAACCATGTGGTGGTGGGCGGCGCCACGCCGGCGGACAGCCCGTTCCTGCGCCGGCCGGACCTGCTGAAAAGCCTCGTGACCTATTGGCAGCGCCATCCCGCGCTGTCCTATCTGTTCTCCGGCCTGTTCATCGGCCCGACCAGCCAGGCCCCGCGCGTCGACGAGGCGCGCCATGACAGCCTGTATGAGCTGGAAATCGCCATGGCGCAGGTGCCCGCGCCGGGAAGGGGCCTCGTGCCGCCGCCCTGGCTGGTGGACCGGCTGTTCCGCAATCTGCTCACCGACGTCACCGGCAACACCCACCGTTCCGAGATCTGTATCGACAAGCTGTTCTCGCCGGACGGGCCGACGGGGCGGCTCGGCCTCGTCGAGTTCCGCTCGTTTGAGATGCCGCCGGACTGGCGCATGTCGCTCGCCCAGCAATTGCTGCTGCGCGCGCTCATCGCCTGGTTCTGGCGCACGCCGCAGGAAGGCCCGCTGGTGCGCTGGGGCACGGCGCTGGCCGACCGCTTCATGCTGCCGCATTTCGTCTGGGCCGATTTCCAGGACGTGCTGGCCGATCTCGCCCGCGCCGGCTACCGCGTCGATCCGCTGTGGTTCGAGGCGCAGCGCGAATTCCGCTTCCCCTATTTCGGGCAGGTGGAACATGGCGGGGTGACGCTGGAACTGCGGCAGGCGCTGGAGCCGTGGCATGTGATGGGCGAGGAAGGCGCGGTCGGCGGCACGGTGCGTTTCGTCGATTCCTCGGTGGAGCGGCTGCAGGTGCGGGTGGAAGGGCTCAACCCGGCCCGCCATGTCGTCGCCTGCAATGGCCGGCGCCTGCCGCTGATGCCGACGGGCCGCTTCGGCGAATATGTCGCCGGGGTGCGCTTCAAGGCGTGGCAGCCGGCCTCCGGCCTGCACCCGACCATTCCCGTGCAGGCGCCGCTCACCTTCGACATCGTCGATCTGTGGTCGAACCGCTCGCTGGGCGGCTGCGTCTACCATGTCGCCCATCCCGGCGGGCGCAACTACGAGACCTTCCCGGTCAATTCCTATGAGGCGCAGGCCCGCCGGCTGGCGCGCTTCCAGGATCATGGGCACACGCCGGGCTATCTCTTCGTCCCGGCGGAGGAGCCATCCACCGAATTCCCGGCGACGCTGGATCTGCGCCGCCCGGCGCGGATCTGACGGCGCGCCATGACGGTTGGGACGGATTCCTTATCCCCACGCTGCCGCGCCGGCGGGCGCGGCGGGGGGCATTCGGCGGGGAAGGGGCGTGCGGCGGCGGCGCGGGGATGGTATGCCCATCCTTTGCCGGGCTGAGAGGGAGCCATGCCCAGTCGCACGGAGCCGCAGGCGCGCACGCGCCGCTTCGAGGAAGCGGCCGTTGAGGCGCTGCTGGCGCAGTACAAGCCGCTGCCCGGCGTCCACGATGAACTCGTGGACGGCGAGGGGCGCCCGCGCGCGCACTGGACGTCGCTTCTGGCCGCCCTCGCCGAAATGGGCGTGGAGGAGGTCAATCGCCGCTTCCGCGCCGCCGATCGGCATCTCTACCGCTCGGGCGTGTTCTACCGCGTCTATGACGACCCCAATGGCGGCGAGCGGCCCTGGCCGATCTCGCATCTGCCGCTCGTCATCGACGCGGCGGAATGGCGGGCGCTGGAGCGCGGGCTGATCCAGCGCGCGCAGATGCTGGAAGGGTTGCTCTCCGACCTCTATGGCGAGGGCCAGCTGGTGCGGGCGGGCGCGCTGCCGGCGGCTGTCGTGGCCGGCAATCCCGATTTCCTGCGCCCCATGGTCGGGGTGGACCCGCATGGCGGCAGCTTCCTCAAGATTTACGCCGCCGATCTCGGCCGGGGGCCGGACGGGCGCTGGTGGGTGCTCTCCGACCGCACCCAGTCGCCCTCCGGTGCCGGCTATGCGCTGGAGAACCGCATTGCCATCGCCCGCGCCCTGCCGGACCTCGCCCGCTCGCTCAACGTCATGCGGCTGGCCGGCTATTTCCAGGGGCTGCGGGCCGGGCTGACCAAGCTGGACCGTTCCGGCGAGGGGCGGGTGGGGCTGCTCACCCCCGGTCCGCTGAATGAGACCTATTTCGAGCACGCCTATCTCGCCCGCTATCTCGGCTTCGTGCTGCTGGAGGGCGACGACCTCACCGTGCGCGACAATGTGGTCTATGTCCGCACCGTGGCCGGGCTGAAGCGGGTGGACGTGCTGCTGCGCCGCCTCGACGCCGACTACGCCGACCCGCTGGAACTCAACCCGTCCTCGCATCTTGGCGTGCCCGGGCTGATGCAGGCGATCCGCGCCGGCGGCGTGGCGGTGGCGAACGCGCTCGGCGCCGGCGTGGTCGAGGCGCCGGCGATGATGGGCTTCCTGCCGCGTCTCGGCCAGCAGGTGCTGGGCGAGGCGCCGATCCTGCCCAATGTCGCGACCTGGTGGTGCGGCCAGCCGGCCGAGCGCGAAAGGGTGCTCGACAGCCTCGACGATCTCGTCATCTCGCCCGCCTTCCGCCGGCCGGTGCCGGGGGCGCTGGAGAACGGGCCGGTGATCGGCGCCGATCTCGATCCCGCCCAGCGCGCGGCGGTGGAACGCGCCATCCGCACCCGCGGCGTCGACATTGTCGGGCAGGAGGCGGTGCGCCTTTCCACCATGCCGGTGTGGAGCAACGGAAGGCTGGAGCCGCGCCCCTTCATCCTGCGCATCTTCGTCGCCGCCACCGAGAACGGCTGGACCGTGATGCCCGGCGGCTTCTGCCGCGTCTCCGACACGCTCGATTCCCGCGCCGTCTCGATGCAGGGCGGTGGCCGTTCGGCCGATGTGTGGGTGCTGGACGCCGCGCCGGTGGAGCAGACGAGCCTGCTGCCGGCGCCCGACACGGTGGAGGTGAAGCGCCAGACCGGGCCGCTGCCGAGCCGTGCGGCGGATAACTTCTTCTGGCTCGGGCGCTATGTCGAGCGCGCGGAATGCACGCTGCGCCTGCTGCGCACGCTGGCCGGGCGGCTCTCCTCCACCGCCGATGGCGGCGGCGGCTCGGTGCCGGCGCTGCTCGACCTGCTGCAATCCTGGGGCGCGGTGCCGGACGAGCTGACGCGCGCCCGCCCGATCCGCCATGTTCTGGCGGCGCTGGCCGGGCGCGAGCGGCCGGGCGCCCTTCCCAATCTCATCGACAGCGCCCGCCACACCGCCTCGGTGATCCGCGACCGGCTCTCCCCGGATGCCTGGCGCACCCTGGCCGATCTCGGCCTGACCCTGGACGAGCCGGTGCCGCCGGGCAGCGCCGAGCCGGACGCCTATGAGCGCGCCGACCGGGCGCTGCGCGCGCTCGCCGCCTTTTCCGGCCTCGCCTCGGAGAACATGAACCGGCTCGCCGGCTGGCGCTTCCTCGATCTCGGCCGCCGCATCGAACGCGGCATCGCCGTGTGCCGCTTCGCCCGCGCGCTGGTGGGCGAGACGCCGAGCGCCAGCACGCTCGACGTGCTGCTGGAGCTGTGCGACAGCCAGATCACCTATCGCTCGCGCTATGTGATGGTGGAAAGTCGCGCGCCGGTGCTCGACCTCGTGCTGCTGGACCCGGTGAATCCGCGCTCGCTCGCCTTCCAGATCGCCGCCATCAGCGACCATCTCGACGTGCTGCCCGGCCATGCCGGCGACGCGCTGCCCCCGCCGGAGGAGCGCCTCGTCGCCCGGCTGTCCGCGAGCATGAAGGCGTTCGACGCGGTCGAGTTCGACGATGCGCGGCTCGCCAAGGTCGAGGCCCAGCTGATGGAGCTCTCCAACGACGTGGCGGAGCGCTATTTCATCCACCGCCAGCCGGTGGAAACGCCATGGGACCTCCAGGCATGAAATACGACATCCACCAGGCCACCACCTATTCTTATGCCTCCTCCGTGCCGGTGGCGCGCCATGTGGTGCGGATGGTGCCGGTGGAGCGGCCGAACCAGCGCGTCGTCGCCAGTCATTTCGCCGTCGAGCCCGAGCCGGTGGAATGGACCGAGACCCGCGATTTCTTCGGCAACAAGGTGGTGCATATCCGCATCGAGACGCCGCATCGCAGCTTCGTCGTCAAGACACGGGCGCGGGTGGAGGTGGACGCGCCGCCCGACATCGCCCCGGATTCCGGCCCTTCCTGGGAAGAGACGCGCGCGGCGGCGAATGCGAGCCTCGATCTCTCCGGCCGCTCGCCGGCGCATTTCCTGTTTCCCAGCCCCGCCGTGCCGCTGAGCCCGGCGATCACCGAATGGGTGGCCGCGAGCTTCCCGCCGGACCGGCCGATGCTCGCCGCCTGCATCGAGGTGATGAACCGCATCCATGCGGAGTTCACCTATGACCCGCGCGCCACCGATGTCTCGACCCCGCCGTTGGAGGCGTTCGAGCTGCGGGCCGGGGTGTGCCAGGACTTCGCCCATATCATGATCGCCGGCCTGCGCGGGCTCGGCCTGCCGGCGGCCTATGTCTCCGGCTTCTTGCGCACCGAGCCGCCCCCCGGCAAGGAGCGCCTGCAGGGCGCCGACGCCACCCATGCCTGGGTGGCGGTGTGGTGCGGGGACGCGATCGGCTGGCAGGGGCTCGACCCGACCAACGCGCTCACCGTCGCCACCGATCACGTCGTGCTGGCGGTGGGGCGCGACTACACCGATGTCGCCCCCATTGGCGGCGTGGTGTTCGGCTCGGGGCGGCAGAAGCTCAAGGTCGAGGTGGACGTGATCCCCATGCCGGAGGAGCCGCCGCGCAAGGGCCCGGCCGCACCGCCAGCCTGACACGGTGCTGGCGCGGTGCGCGCGGTCGTGCGGAGGCAATTCCGGAGGCCGGCGCGGAGGTAAGAATGGTTGTCGCGCCCCGGCCGATCGGCTAATTCCGGCGGGTCGACACGGACCCTCTCGCCGAAGGCTGCGGGGTGTCTGGCGCCGCCGGACGCACCCGTCTGACAGGGCCGTCCCTCGCTCCGCTTCGCGAAAGGTCTTGCCATGACGAAAACGCCCGCAAAAGCGCCCAAGGCCCGCAAGACCAGCGCCGCCGCTGCGGCCGCGCTGCCGCTGTTCTACCGCAAGCCGGCGCTGCTGCGCTTCCAGAACCATGGACGGCTCAGCCTTCGGCGCGCGGTGGATTTCCGCTTCGCGGCCGGCGCGACGTCGCTGCCGCTGGTGACCGGCGAGTTCGCGGCGGCCGGGCGCGACTATCCCATCGTCTTCGCCAGCGACGAGGGCGCGATGCCGCTGGCGGTGACGGGCGTTGCCGCCGAGCAGAACCTGTTCGTCGAGGCGGACGGGCGCTGGCGCGCCGGCAGCTACATTCCCGGCTATGTCCGACGCTACCCCTTCATTGGCATCACCGCCGAGAATGATGGGTCCATCATGCTCGGCGTCGACCTCGCCAGCGACCGGCTGGCGGACGAGGGCGAGAAGGAGGCCGACATGCTGTTCGACCTCAGGGGCGCGGCCACCCGGGCCGCCCAGTCGGCGATGGCGCTGTGCGAGGCCTATGCCACCGAACACGCCCGCACCCTGGCCTTCGTCCAGGCGCTGAAGGACAAGCGCCTGCTGGTGCCGCGCAGCGCGCAGGTCAATTATGCCGATGCCGGCCGCGCCGTGGTGCAGGGCTTTCAGCTGGTCGACGAAGCGGCGTTCCGGGCGCTCCCCGCCGCCGCGGTGGTCGAGTTTCACGCCAAGGGCTGGCTCGATCTCATCGTGCTGCACCTCGCTTCGCAGCAGCGCTGGCGCGAACTGGTGGATATGTCCGCTCGCGTCCGCGCCGACGTCGCACACTGAGGCGGGCGCCCGCGGGGCGCCTTGGCGATTCAATCCGTTGCCAAAGCGCTTTAGAGATAGGCGGGACGCAGCCCGAATCGCGCGCCGGCGCGCCCGCCATCGAGACCGCTGACCATGACCGACACCGCCCGCACCGAACCCGCCCGCGACGAGGACGGCTTTCTCGCCAGTCTCGCGGTCTATCTGCGCCGGCGCGTGCTCATCGTGGTGCTTCTGGGCTTTTCCTCCGGCCTGCCGCTGGCGCTTTCCGGCGCCACGCTGACCATCTGGATGGCTGAGGCGCAGGTGAACCTCACCACGATCGGCCTCTTCGCGCTGGTCGGGGTGCCCTATAATTTCAAGTTCATCTGGGCGCCGCTGGTCGATGCGCTGGATGTGCCGCTGCTCGGGCGCTGGCTGGGGCGGCGGCGCGGCTGGCTGGTGTTCACCCAGCTTCTGCTGATCCTCGCCGTCGCCTGGCTCGGGTTTCAGGACCCGGTGAACGCACCCTGGCATGTGGCGCTCGGCGCGCTTCTGGTCGCCACCGCCTCGGCGACGCAGGACATCGTCGTCGATGCCTTCCGCGTCGAAAGCCTGGAGGTGCGCGAACAGGCCGCCGGCATGGCCGGCTATGTCGCCGCCTACCGCGTCGGCATGCTGGCCTCCGGCGCCGGCGTGGTGCTGCTGGTGGCGTGGTTCGAGGTGCTGGGCGTGCCGCGCGCCGATGTGTGGGCGTGGGGCTATCTCGCCGCCGCCGCCATGGTCGGCGTCGGCCTGCTGGCGGCGCTGCTGGCGAAGGAGCCGGCCGGGGCGCCAGCGATCCGGCATGACGAAAACGTCTTCCGCCGGATCGGCGCGACGGCGGTGGGCGCCTTCGCCGAATTCCTTACCCGCAACAGCGCCGTCGCCATCCTGCTGTTCGTGGTGCTGTTCAAGTTCTGCGATGCCTTTGCCGGGGCGCTGACCGGGGCGTTCGTCATCAATATCGGCTTTGACAAGGCGACCTATGCCGGGGTGGTAAAGGGCGTGGGCTTCGCGGCGGCGCTGCTCGGCGGCTTCGCCGGCGGGGTTATCGCCCGCGCTTTGCCGCTTGCCACCGCGCTGTGGGTGGCGGGCCTGCTGCAGATGCTCTCCAACCTCGCCTTTTCCTGGCAGGCCTGGGTGGGGGTGAATGTGCCGGCGCTGACCGCGACCATCGTGGTCGAGAACTTCACCGGCGCCATCGGCACGGTGATCTTCGTCGCCTATATCTCGGCGCTGTGTGGCAACCGCGCCCATACCGCGACCCAATACGCGCTGCTGACCGCGCTGGCGGCGGTGGGGCGGACCTTCCTCGCCTCCTCCGCCGGCTTCGTCGCCGAGGCGACGGGGTGGATGGTGTTCTTCGCCATCACCGCGCTCGCTGCCCTGCCGGGGCTGGCGCTGCTCGCTTATCTGCAGGCGCGCGGCCATTTCCGCGAACTGGCGGCGGCGAGGGGCTGAGGGCGCGGCGCCGGCGTCAGGAACTCGTGCGCGCCCGGATCGCCGCCGAGAGCGTGCCCTCGTCGAGATAATCGAGCTCACCGCCCACCGGCACGCCATGGGCGAGGCGGGTGACCTTCACCGGCGTCTCGCGCAGAAGCTCGGTGATGTAATGGGCGGTGGTCTGGCCGTCGACCGTGGCGCCGAGCGCCAGCAGCACCTCGCTCACCGCGCCGCCCTGCACCCGCGCGAGCAGCGCGGCAAGGTTGAGCTCCTCCGGGCCGATGCCGTCGAGCGGGGAGAGCGTGCCGCCGAGCACATGGTAGCGGGCGTTCAGCGCCGCGGCGCGTTCCAGCGCCCACAGGTCGGCGACATCGGCGACCACCACCAGCAGCGTCGGGTCGCGGGTGTCGTCGCAGCAGATCGAGCAGGGATCGCGCACATCGATGTTGCCGCAGACGCGGCAGGTGCAGATCTTGCCCAGCACCTCGCCAAAGGCGCTGGCGAGCGGGCTCATCAGCTGTTCGCGCTTCTTGATCAGGTGCAGCGCCGCGCGGCGGGCGGAACGCGGCCCGAGGCCCGGCACGCGGGCGAGCAGCTGGATCAGGCGTTCGATCTCGGGGCCGGCGACGGCGCGGGGCATGGCATCCTCATCGCCGGTCGGGGGGCCGCCGGCCGGCTTCGTCTAGAGCCCGCAAGGGCACTAGCCTATTGTCTGAACGCATTTTCTTCACGCGAACCGGAAACCACTTCGCTCGAAAATGCTCTAGCGCAGGCGGGCGCGGGCCGCAAAGGGGCGGCTGGGGTGCGGGGCGGGTGCCGTTGTCGGCGCCCGTTATATAGGTAGGTCCTCCGGTTTTGCTCGACACCCGGCGAGGGGGTTGCTAACCCCGACCCCAGCGACGCCAGCCGACCGGGGAAGAAGATGACGACGACGAAAGCCGCCGCCCGCGCCCTTTCATGCCTTGCCGCGGCTGGCGTTCCCGCCTTGCTGCTGGCGATGGGTGGCCCGGCCCAGGCGGCCGAGGGCATGGGCATTGACGGGGCGAGCCTGCCGCTGCTCTGGGGACTGCCCTTTGTCGGCATGCTGCTTTCCATCGCCATCATCCCGCTGGTCGCGGGCGCATTCTGGCACCATCATTACGGCAAGGTGGCGCTGTTCTGGGCGCTGGCCTTTCTGGTGCCCTTCGTCGCCACCCATGGCGCCGGGCTCGCCACCTATGAGGTGGCGCATGCGGCGCTGCTGGAATACATCCCCTTCATCATCCTGCTGTTCGCGCTGTTCACCATTTCCGGCGGCATTCTGCTCACCGGCAACCTGCACGGCAGCCCGGGGGTGAACACGGCGCTGCTCGCCATCGGAACGGTGCTGGCGAGCCTGATCGGCACCACCGGCGCCTCCATGGTGCTGATCCGCCCACTGCTGCGCGCCAATGACGACCGCCGCTACAACGTCCACACTGTGGTGTTCTTCATCTTCCTCGTCTCGAACATCGGCGGCTCGCTCACGCCGCTCGGCGATCCGCCGCTGTTCCTGGGCTTCCTCAAGGGTGTCGATTTCTTCTGGACCACCCAGCACCTGTTCCACGACACCGCGCTGGTGGCGGCGCTGCTGCTCGGGGCGTTCTATCTGCTCGACCGCCATTTCTACGCCCGCGAAGAGAATCTGCCGCAAAAGCCCGATCCCACGCCGGACACGGAGCGGCTCGGCCTGCGCGGCCTGCGCAACCTGCCGCTGCTCGCCGGCGTCATCGCCGCCATCCTGATGAGCGCGCTGTGGAAGCCGGGCATCGAGTTCAACATTCTCGGCACCCATGTGCCGCTGCCCTCCATCGCCCGCGATCTGAGCCTTCTGGTGCTGGCGGGGATTTCCATCGCCATCACCCCGGCCTTCATCCGCGAGCGCAACGGCTTCGACTGGGAACCGATCCGCGAAGTGGCGAAGCTGTTTGCCGCGATTTTCCTCACCATCATCCCGGTCATCGCCATCCTCAAGGCCGGTGCGAATGGCGCGCTTTCCCCGCTGGTGGCCCTGGTGACGGATGCGGCCGGCGGACCGGTGAATGCCGGCTATTTCTGGATGACCGGCCTGCTCTCCGGCTTCCTCGACAATGCGCCGACCTATCTCGTCTTCTTCAACCTCGCCGGCGGCGACGCGCAGGAGCTGATGACCCGCCTGCCGGTGACGCTGGAGGCGATCTCGGCCGGCGCCGTGTTCATGGGGGCGCTGACCTATATCGGCAACGCCCCCAATTTCATGGTGCTGGCCATCGCCAAGGGGCGCGGCGTCGCCATGCCGAGCTTCTTTGGCTACATGGCGTGGTCGGGCGTGTTCCTGCTGCCCTGCTTCGCGTTGCTCACCTGGCTGTATTTCCTCTGACGCCGGGCGGCGGCGCTACTCCGCCGCCACCGCCATCCCCGGCGTCGCGTCGGTGCCAGAAGCGGTGTCGCCTTCGGCAAGCGGGGCGGCGAGGCGCTGCGTCCAGCGGCGGGCGGCGGCGAGATAATCGCCACGGTTCGCCCACCCCTTGCGGGAATCGAGCAGGGCCGGGTCGATGCCCTCCACAGCGGCCGGCACGTCGAGGCCGAGTTCCGGGTCGGTGCGCCACTCGCCCGACGCCAGCTCACCCGTCTGCGCCGCAGCGACGAGCCGCCGGCTGACCTCCAGCGGCACGCGGCGCTCGCCGCCATCGCCGATCCGGCCCGTATTCACCAGCCAGCAGACAGGCGCGTGGCGCTCCAGCTGTGCGTGCAGTCGGGCAATGTGTGGCGCGGTGACGCCGGTGGCCTCACGGAAGGCACCAAGCGTCTGTGCCGGGCTTAGCCGGGCGAGGGCGGGCAGGACACCCTCTTCATCCTGCACCAGCATGAACAGATGCGCCGGCGTGCCGAGCGTTTGCACGTGTGTGGTGGCGGGGTGGATGATCCGGGCGTCGGCGCCGGCCGCGTCAATACCGGGCACCCGCGTCGCCGGGTCGAGCGGCACATTCTCCAGGACGGTGCCGAAGCGGGCCGCGTCGGGCGCCTGGGCAAGGTCCGCCGGCCGCGAATAGCTGCCGGCTTCCAGGGCGATGAGCCCGCCATCGCCCCAGCCGAGCGCGCCGTCGAGGCGCCGCGTCGCGCCGTCCTCCTCTGCCGCGCCCTGCGCCAGCGCGCTCTTGCCGGCACCGGAGGCGCCGATCAGCAGGGAGATCGCGCCGTCCGCCCCGGTGCGGACCGCGCCTTCGAGCGGCAGCACACCCGCCGCCAAAAGCGGTTCGGCGAGGAGATGGGCGAGCGCCGCCCGCAGCGTCTCGCTGCGGCCGGTGCCGGCGATGAGCGCGAGGCCGTTGGCGAGGTCCAGCGCCAGTACGCCCTCGGCGGCGACGCCATGGGTCTCGGGCGTGGGGCGGAAGCCCGGCGCACACAGCACGGTGAGGCGCGGCGCGTCCGCGTCCGCCGCCGTCTGGCGCGGGCGCAGGAGATGGCGGGCGACCAGCGCGTGCCAGGCCTGATCCGACAGAATCCGCACGGCGACGCCGCCGGCGGGGCCAGCCTCCACGCCGACATCCTGACCGAACAGGGTGCGGCGGGCGACATAGGCGAGCAGGTCGGCCTTCAGCGCCTCGAACTGCGCGCGGGTGAGCGTCGCATCGTCCGTCGCGCCGGCAGGCTCTCCGCCCTCCGCCGCATCATTGACCCGGGCAATCGCGAGCGGCTGCCCGGCCGGGCCGGTGGTGACGACCAGCGCGCCGGTATGCGACAGCCGCACCTCGCCGCGCGCCACGGCCCGCTCGCACAGATAGGCGCTGCCCAGATTCCAGAACACCCGTCCGGTGCCGGCGGGATCGAGCCCCTCAAGGCCGGATTGGTCGCTCTGCGTGCCGGTTTGCTTCACGGTCGGCTCCTCCTACGCATGACAGGAGGCGGGACCATGGGAGCCCAAAGGGGCGTTTTGCGCGAAATTCCGGGTCGATTATGTGGCCAAACCGGGGATTATGCGCCTTTCAAGGTGTCACTGCACCGCCGAGGCGCGTGCGGCATTGGCACGCTCGACCAGCGCGGCGCGCATTTCCTGCGCATTGGTCACGCGCTGACCGAAGTCGAGCCGGCGTACCTGGGTGCCGTCCATCAGGTCGCAGCCCTCGGGGTCGAGCCCGACCAGCTTCCAGTGCCCGGGGCCGGTGCCGATGAGGTGAAGCGCATAGAGCTGGATGGCGTCGGCATGGTCGGCATTCATATGCGCCGCCGCGCCTTCCTCCGCTGCCAGCACGCCGGCGGCGTCGTCGATGCGGGTGGCGAGCGCCGTCCCGTCCACATCTTTGATGCGGCCGAAGCCGGCGACGAGATGGGCGCTCTCCACCTCCAGGCGGTAGAAGGCGAAGTCGCTGAAGCCGGCAAAGCCCGCCGCGTCCGGATGGCGGGCGAGATAGCGCCGGCGCGCGGTTGCGATGGCCTCTGGCTCGGTCAGCGCGGCGATGCGCCCCTTCAGCCCGGCGCGGGCGCCCTGCAGCTCGTCGCCGGTGCGGTGTTCGTCGACCAGCAGCGAGACGCGGGCATCGCGCTGCAGATTCACCGTATGGCGGGCGAGCTGGGAAAGCAGCAGCAGCGGCGCGCCGTCCGGCAGGGTGGCGAGTTGCACCAGCGAGGCATAGGGCGCGCCATCGGCATCGAGCGTGGCGAGCGCCCCGGTCTGGCTCTCGCGGACGAGCCGCTTGACGGCGCGGGCCGCGTCGAAGGTGTCGGGCGTGGTCGGGGTCGCTGGCATGGCAAAGCTCCGCCTGTCGGGTCTCAAGAGGTGTGCGCGGCGGCGCCCGCCGTCAACCCGGCGGTGTGGATTGGCGGGCGGGCACGAAACGCGCTAATTTCCGTTGAATCAGTTTGCGTGTCACATTGTGGCCACGCCGGCGGGGTTCACCGCTTCGTGTACCGCCGCCGAACAGGAAAGTGCGCAGATGCCGACCATCGCTCTCGTCGACGACGATCGCAACATTCTTACCTCCGTATCCATCGCCCTGGAGTCGGAGGGCTATCGTATCCAGACGTACACCGACGGCGCCACCGCCCTTGACGGCTTCAAGACCAACCCGCCCGACCTCGCCATCTTCGATATCAAGATGCCGCGCATGGACGGCATGGAGCTGCTGCGCCGCCTGCGCCAGAAGAGCGACATGCCGGTGATCTTCCTCACCTCCAAGGATGACGAGATCGACGAATTGTTCGGTCTGAAGATGGGCGCCGACGACTTCATCAAGAAGCCGTTCTCCCAGCGCCTGCTGGTAGAGCGGGTGAAGGCGGTGCTGCGCCGCTTCGCGCCCAAGGACGGCGCCCTGCCGCGCGAGACCGACAGCGCCAAGGTGCTGGAGCGCGGACTGCTGCGCATGGACCCCGAGCGCCACACCTGCACCTGGAAGGGCGAGAACGTCACCCTCACCGTTACCGAGTTTCTCATCCTGCAGGCGCTGGCCACCCGCCCCGGCGTGGTGAAGAGCCGCAACGCGCTGATGGATGCGGCCTATGACGATCAGGTCTATGTCGACGACCGCACCATCGACAGCCACATCAAGCGGCTGCGCAAGAAGTTCAAGGTGGCGGACGACAATTTCGAGATGATCGAGACGCTGTACGGCGTCGGCTATCGCTTCAAGGAGTAGCGAGCCCTTGCTCGATCCGGAACTGACCCGGAACGGCGCCGCCCCGGCGGCGGCCGAGGACGGGGACATGGGGGACGCGCCCCGCTCTTCCGAGCGGGCGGGGCTTCTCGGCGCCTTGCGCCGGGCGCGCAACTTCGTTGCCTTCAAAAGCTTTTCCAGCCTCACCCGCCGGATCGTGCTGCTCAACCTCGCCGGCATGTGCGTGCTGGTGTCGGGCATTCTCTACCTCTCCGAGTTCCGTGCCGGGCTGATCGACGCGCGGGTGCAAAGCCTGCTGGTTCAGGGCGAGATCATCGCCAGCGCCATCGCGGCCTCGGCGCAGGTGGAAACCAACGCCATCACCATCGACCCCGACCGGCTGCTGGAGCTAAAGGCGGGCGAGAGCTACGGCCCGGGCGAGGAGGGCTTCGCCCCGCTGGAATTCCCGATCAATCCCGAGCGCATCGCCCCGGTGCTGAAGCGCCTGGTCGAGCCCACCGGCACGCGCGCGCGCATTTATGACCGCGACGGCGCCCTGCTGGTGGATTCCCGCTCGCTCTATGCGCGCGGCGAAATCCTGCGCTTCGACATGCCCGCCCCCACCACGCCCAAGCCGAACTGGATGGAGCGCGGCTGGAACAGCATGAAGTTCTGGTTCGAGCGCGGCGACCTGCCGCTCTATCGCGAGCTGGGCCCCAACAATGGCAAGGGCTACCCGGCGGTGATGGAGGCGCTGCAGGGCAAGAAGGCGAGCGCGGTGCAGGTGAATGAGCGCGGGCAGGTGATCGTCTCGGTCGCCGTGCCGGTGCAGCGCTTCCGCGCCATTCTCGGCGCGCTGCTGCTTTCCACCCAGGGCGGCGAGATCGACGAGGCGGTGGCGGCGGAGCGGCTCGTCATCGTGCGGGTATTCCTCGTCGCGATGGCGGTCATGGTGGTGCTGTCGCTGTTGCTCGCCAGCACCATTGCCGGCCCGGTGCGCAAGCTGGCCGATGCCGCCGAGCGCGTGCGCCGGCGGACTCGCTCGCGGGTGGAGATTCCCGATTTCACCAGCCGCTCCGACGAGATCGGCCACCTCTCCGGCGCGCTGCGCGACATGACGGACGCGCTCTATTCGCGCATCGAGGCGATCGAGAGCTTCGCCGCCGATGTCTCGCATGAATTGAAGAACCCGCTCACCTCGCTGCGTTCCGCGGTGGAGACGCTGCCGCTGGCGAAGTCCGACAATTCGCGCGGCCGGCTGCTGGAAGTCATCCAGCACGATGTGAAGCGGCTCGACCGGCTGATCACCGACATCTCCGACGCCTCGCGGCTCGATGCTGAATTGCAGCGGCAGGAATCCGAACCGGTGGACCTGGTGCGCCTGCTCAACACCGTCACCGGCGTGCACAATGACGTGGTGCGCGGCGACGGCGTGCGGGTGAGCCTTGCCTTCGAGCCGCCGCCGGGCACAGGGGCGGCCTATGTCATTTCCGGCCATGATTCGCGGCTGGGCCAGGTGATCAACAATCTGATCGACAATGCCCGCTCCTTCTCCGCCAAGGGCGGGGAGGTGCGCGTGACCTGCCGGCGCCACCGCGACACGGTGGAGATCCTCGTCGACGATGACGGGCCGGGCATTCCGCCGCATGCGCTGAGCCGGATCTTCGAGCGCTTCTACACCGACCGGCCAGAGGAGCAGGGCTTCGGCCAGAATTCCGGCCTCGGCCTGTCGATCTCGCGCCAGATCGTCGAGGCGCATGGCGGCCGCATCTGGGCGGAAAACCGTCCGGCAGAGGCGCGCCCGCCCGAGCCGGCGCCGAAGAAGCCGCGCGCCTCGCGTGCCAAGGCCAAGGCGGCGGTTACGGAGGAGGCGCACGCGACGGACGAGACGGTGCCGCCCGCGCCGAAGCCGTTCGGCGGTGCCCGCTTCATCGTCCGCCTGCCGGCCAATTGAGGCGCGCTATGGCACCGGCGGATGGCGCGGCGGACGGCCTTCAACCGACGGTGCATGCCTCCTGCGTGCGGGTCGGGGACCGGGGCGTTCTGATCCGGGGACCGTCGGGGGCGGGCAAGTCGCGCCTCGCCTTCGCGCTCATCCTCGCCGGGCGCGGCGGACTGGTGCCGCCGGTGGAGCTGGTGGCGGATGACCGGGTGGTTCTGACGCAACGCGGGAACACGCTGTGCGCCGCCGCACCGCACGCGCTCGCCGGACTGATCGAGGTGCGCGGGGTCGGGCTGCGGCGTCTGCCCTTCGCGGCGGAAACGACGATCGACCTCGTTGTCGATCTCGGCGCCGCCGATGCGGCCCGTCTGCCGGAACCGGCGGCGCGGCGGGTGGTGATCGAGGGGGTAGAAATCGAGCGCCTGCCGCTGTTTTCCGGCGGCGATGGGCTGCAGCAGGTGCTTGCGCTGCTGCTCACCGCCCCGGGACCCGACTAGCACACCGTCAACGGTAATTTTAACCGGATGCGGGCCCGTGCGGATTTTCCCCAGCGGTACTTGCCATTCATGTGCAGCGCAACGATGATGTGCGCCCCGCAAAGGGGGCGGCGGGCGATCCTATCGGGGTGCCTCCTGCAGTAAGCATTGCAGTCGCGCCGGACCGGCGTGCGGCGGAGCAAGATGATAGGTCTCGTACTCGTAACGCACGGACGCCTTGCCAGCGAATTCCGCGCCGCGCTCGAACATGTGATGGGGAATCAAACCCAGATCGAAGCGATCACCATCGAGCCGGATGATGACATCGAGCGGCGGCGGCAGGACATTGTCGACGCGGTGGCGACGGTCAACACCGGCGGCGGCGTGGTGATCCTCACCGACATGTTTGGCGGCACGCCCTCCAACCTCGCCATCTCTGTCATGACTTCCCCGGATATCGAGGTGGTCGCGGGCATCAACCTGCCCATGCTGGTCAAGCTCGCCACGGTGCGCGGCGAAGTGCCGATGGAAGAGGCGGTGGTGCAGGCACAGGATGCCGGCCGCAAATACATCAACATCGCCAGCCGGGTGCTCGCGGGCAAATGATGGACACCTCGGTCGTCCTTACCCGTGAACTGCCCATCGTCAACAAGCGCGGCCTGCACGCCCGCGCCTCCGCCAAATTCGTGCAGACCGTGGAGCGCTTCGACGCCGATGTGCGCGTCACGCGCTGCGGCGAGACGGTGGGCGGCACGTCCATCATGGGCCTGATGATGCTGGCCGCCGCGCCCGGCACCACCATCGAGGTCGCTGCCTCCGGCCGGGAAGCCCAGGCCGTGCTGGACGCCCTCACCCACCTCATCGCCGAGCGGTTCGGCGAGGACGAGTAGGCACCACGAGGCACGGGCGCCCGCACGCCGCCTCGCCGCACATCCGAAATGGTCCGGACTGGAAGCGTCTCGCATGGCGCGGGCCTCGTCGTGCCGGTAAAACCACATGGAGCCTCTGGGTCGGCACGCGACATAAAGACATCTTTATGTCGTTATTGCTGTGTCAGGCTGTAGCTGCTAAACCGCGTGCCGAACCCGTCACACCGTCAGGAAGTCTCTCATGGCCATCGCCACCGACTACATCGTTAGGGACATCGGCCTCGCCGATTTCGGCCGCAAGGAAATCGACCTCGCCGAAGCCGAAATGCCCGGCCTCATGGCCATCCGCGCCGAATATGGCCCGGCGCAGCCGCTCAAGGGCGCGCGCATCGCCGGCTCGCTGCACATGACCATCCAGACGGCGGTGCTGATCGAGACGCTGAAGGCGCTCGGCGCGGATGTGCGCTGGGTCTCCTGCAACATCTTCTCCACCCAGGACCACGCCGCCGCCGCCATCGCCGCCGGCGGCACGCCGGTCTTCGCCTTCAAGGGCGAGACGCTGACCGAGTACTGGGACTTCACCGCCAAGCTGTTCGACTGGCACGGCGGCGGCGTTCCGAACCTCATCCTCGACGATGGCGGCGACGCCACCATGCTGGTGCATTACGGCCTGCGCGCCGAGAAGGGCGACACTGCCTTCCTCGATCAGCCCGGCTCGGAAGAGGAAGAGATCTTCTTCGCCCTGATCAAGAAGCTGCTGGCGGAGAAGCCGAAGGGCTGGTTCGCCGAAGTCGCGGCCTCGATCAAGGGCGTGTCGGAAGAAACCACCACGGGCGTTCACCGCCTCTACAAGCTGGCCGAGCAGGGCAAGCTGCTGTTCCCGGCGATCAACGTCAATGACAGCGTCACCAAGTCGAAGTTCGACAATCTCTATGGCTGCCGTGAATCGCTGGTCGACGCCATCCGTCGCGGCACCGACGTGATGCTGGCCGGCAAGGTCGCCTTCGTCGCCGGCTTCGGCGATGTCGGCAAGGGCTCGGCCGCCTCGCTGCGCCAGGCCGGCGCGCGCGTCATCGTCTCGGAAGTCGATCCGATCTGCGCCCTGCAGGCGTCGATGGAAGGCTATGAGGTGGCGACCATCGAGGACGCCTTCTCCCGCGCCGACATCTATGTCACCGCCACCGGCAACAAGGACATCATCACCGTCGACCATATGCGGCAGATGAAGGACCGGGCCATCGTCTGCAATATCGGCCATTTCGACAATGAGATTCAGGTCGCCGGCCTGAAGAACTTCAAGTGGACCAACATCAAGCCGCAGGTGGACGAGATCGAGTTCCCCGCCGGCAACCGCATCATCCTGCTCTCGGAGGGCCGGCTGGTGAATCTCGGCAATGCGATGGGCCATCCGTCCTTCGTGATGTCGTCCTCCTTCTCCAACCAGACGCTGGCGCAGATCGAACTCTGGGCGAATGTCGGGAAGTACGACAACAAGGTCTACACCCTCCCGAAGGTGCTCGACGAGAAGGTGGCGGCGCTGCATCTGGAAAAGCTGGGCGTGAAGCTGACCAAGCTGCGCCCCGAGCAGGCCGACTATATCGGCGTGCCGGTGGAAGGCCCCTTCAAGCCCGACCATTACCGCTACTGATCCCGCTACTGATCACCTGCCTCCCGTCATCCCGGACGGCCGCAAGGCCGATCCGGGATCGACGTGCCGGGCATGCGGCATGCGATCCCGGCGCTGCGCTCCTGCCGGGATGACGGCATGGGTCATTGGTTTCGCGTCACAGCTCCTTCTGCATGAAAATCAGGTCGAGCCGCCGGCCGAACTTGGTGCCGATGCCGGGCATGCGGCCGGTCTCGACGAAGCCGAGCCGGGCGTGCAGGGCGAGGGACGCCTCGTTGCCGCCGGTGATGCCGCCGATCATCACTTTCTTGCCGAGCGCCCGCGCCGGGGCGAACAGCGCTTCCACCAGCGCCCGCCCGAGTCCGCGCCCGCGCGCAGCCTCGGCGACATAGACCGAATGCTCGACGCTGATGCGGAAGCCCTCGAAGGGGCGGAAATCGCCGAAGCTCGCATAGCCCAGCACCTCGTCGCCCTCCACCGCGACGATGACGGGATAGTTGCGCCCCTGCCGGTCGCGCAGCCAGGCGCGGCGCGCGGCAAGATCGGCGGGCGTGTCGTTCCAGATGGCGGTCGAGTTCAGCACGGCATGGTTATAGATGGCGAGGATGCCGGAGAGGTCGTCTTCCACTGCGTCGCGTAGCATCATGTTCCCCGTTGCGCCGGTCCGGGCCGGCGAACGTCATTGAAGGGCGATCGCGCTTCCGTGTCATCGAAATTACACGGGCGGCGCTGGCATGCCGCGCGCCGGCTCCCCATATCGCCTAAACGCGGGGAGACCGCGCCAGGAGGAAAGACCTAAAGGATGAGCTCGACCGACCCGTTCGATCGCGTGCGTTTCACCGTCCGAAAAGTGAGCTGGTGGCAGGTGGCGCTCGTCGTCGCCGTCGCGCTGGCGCTCGGCACGGCTCTGGCCCTTGTGGCGGCCAGCGTGTTCCTCGTGGTCTTTCCCATCATCGTCATCGCCGGCCTCGCCTACCGCCTGTTCGGCGGGCGTCGGCGCGCGGCGGGCACGTCCGGCCCCGAGATCATCGAGGCCGAATACCGCGTGCTGTCGCCGGAAGAGGCGGCGCGCGCCGACCGCGACCGCTGGGACGCGGGCCGCCGGGTGCGCTGAGGCCCGGCGGCCGGTGCGGCCGCCGGCCCTGTTTTCAGGCCCTCACTTCTCGACGAAGGCCTTCTCGATCACGAAGTCGCCCGGCTCCGTGGTCGAACCTTCCTCGAAGCCTTTTGCCTTCAGGATAACGCGCATGTCGTCGAGCAGCTGCGGGCTGCCGCAAAGCATGACGCGGTCGTCTTCCTTGTCGAGCGGGGGTAGGCCGAGATCGGTGAACAGCTTGCCCGAGGTAATGAGATCCGTAATGCGGCCCTGGTTGCGATAGGGCTCGCGCGTCACCGTGGGGTAATATACCAGCTTCTCGCGCACCAGCTCGCCGAAGAACTCATTGTCCGGCAGCTCGTTCTCGATGAAATCCTGATAGGCCAGCTCGCCCACCGTGCGCACGCCGTGCACAAGGATCACCTTTTCATAGGCCTCATAGGTCTCCGGGTCCTTGATGAGGCTCATGAACGGGGCGAGGCCGGTGCCGGTGGAGAGCAGATACAGCCGGCGGCCGGGCACGAGATAGTCCACCAGCAGCGTGCCGGTCGGCTTGCGCCCGACGATCACCTCGTCGCCGACCTTCAGATGCTGCAGGCGCGAGGTCAGCGGGCCATTCGCGACCTTGATGGAGAAGAACTCCAGCGTTTCCTCATAATTGGCGCTGGCGATGGAATAGGCGCGCAGGAGCGGCTTGCCCTCGACCTGAAGGCCGATCATCACGAACTGGCCGTTCTTGAACCGCAGCGCCGGGTCGCGCGTTGTGGTGAAGGTGAACAGATTGTCCGTCCAGTGGTGAACCGACAGCACGCGCTCAGTGTGGAGATTGCTCATTTACAATCCATACAAGTGAAAACTTCCGAACAAACTGGAAGCTGATGTAATTCTTGGCCCCGGTTTACTGCGCATTCGCGCCGGTGTCGACCCTCTCCCGCGCGGGGAAACGGCAATGACGGCTTGCGCGAAACGGGCCAAGCGACAACCATCGCCCGCCGGTCGGGCGGTGCCATGCGTAGGATCAAGGAGACCCCATGTTCAGCCACATCATTCTCGGCGCCCGCGATCTCGACCGGCTGACCGCCTTTTACGACGCCGTGCTGCTGCCGCTCGGTCTGGTGCGGGTGGATGAGCCCTCCGATGGTGGTCCGGCCGGCTCCATGTGGGTGATGCCGGGGCGGCGCTGGCCGCAATTCTTCGTGCAATTGCCGTTCAACGGACTTCCCGCCAGCTGGGGCAACGGCACGCAGGTCAGCTTCGCCGCCCCCTCGCCGGCGGCGGTGGATGCCGCGTGGCGCGCGCTGGTCGACCATGGCGGCATCGATGAAGGTGCGCCGGGCCTGCGGCCGAATTACGCGCCCGATTACTACGGCGCCTATGGCCGCGACCCCGAGGGCAACAAGCTGTGCTTCGTCCACCTCGCCGAGCTGGAAGACCTGACCGTGCGCGGCGGCGCCTGAGCCACCCTTCCGCGCACGCGCCGAAGCGGCGTCAGAGGCCGAGATCGGAAGGCTGCCGATCGGCCTCGCGCGCGGCTTCGGCCCGGCGCACCACCGCTTCCAGCCTTTCGCCGGGCGCGCTGGTGGCGAGGCCGAGCGACAGGCTGAGCGTGGTGGCGGAATAGAACTGGTTGTTCAGCACGGCCAGCTCGCGGATGTTCTCCATCACCGTGTGGCCTATCTCCGCATCGGTGCCCGGTAGCAGCACGGCGAACTCATTGCCGGCAATGCGGGCGGCGCAATGCGGTGGGTCCACCGCCTTGGCAATGATCTCGCCGGCGCGGCGCAGCAGCATGTCGCCCGCCGCCTGGCCGAGCTGTTCGTTCACCCGTCGCAGGCCATTGAGGTGAATGGAGATGAGCGTGACCGGGAAAGGACCCCGCCGCTCCAGCCGGTTCAGCTCATCGACATAGAAGCTGCGGTTGTAGAGCTTGGTCAGCACATCGTGCTTGCCGAGATATTCGAGATAGGCCTCGGCCTTCTTGCGGGCGGTGATGTCGGTCAGCGCCACTTGCACCAGCGACCAATCATCCTCGTGGCCCGGCAACACCGAGAACTGCAGATGCACGTGCAGCGTCTCGCCGGAGAGCGTGTAGTTCACCACCTCGCGGGTGTGGAACAGGCGGCCATTCCAGAGCTCGATCAACTGTTCACGGAAATGCCGGTGCGTGTCGTCGCGGAAAATCTCGGCGGTGTTGTCGACGAGTTCCGCGGTGCTGGACGCGCCGAACATGTCCAGCGTGTGCCGGTTGACCTCGATCACGCGGATCTCGCTGAGGCAGCGCTCGACGAATTCCGGGTGCACATCGGTGAACACCCGGAAATCCTCGATGCCGCGCGCCCGCACATCATCCATCAGCTGCTTGATGGTGGAGAAATCCTCCACCCACAGCGACACCGGCGAGTGCTGGAACAGGCCGGTGGCGTAGCGCTCGGCATTGGCGGCCTGGCGGCGGGCGGTCTCGCGCGCCGTCACATCCTCGGCCGAGAGCAGAATGCGCCCCAAGCTTTCCTCATAGCCGGGAAGCACCGTGCCCTTGAGCTGGATATCGAGGCGCTGGCCGCCCAGCGTGTAATTTACCGCCTGGCTGGAAAAGCTGGTGTGTCCGTCCCAGAGCTGGGAAAGCTCCTCGATATGGGTGACGAGCATGTCGTCACGAAAAACCTTGTCGAGATTGGCGACGAGATGCGACAGGCTGTTGGCCTCGAACAGGCTCAGCGTGCGCTGGTTGACCTTGAGCACCTCGATGCGCGCCGAGCATTCCGCGACACGTTCGGGATGGCCCCGCAAATGTTCGCGCAGCGAGGTCACCCCCTCCGCCCGCCAGCGGTCGAACAGCGCGCGGACCGCGCTGAAATCTTCCAGCCACAGCGAGATAGGGGCCAGTTCGAACATGGATTCATGCTCGCTCGGCTCCGCCCGCGCGGCGATGCGGGGTCCCAGCGGCGATACGCTCGACTTGTTCGGCTTCATCGCGGCATACCGACCATGGTCACGAGGAGAGGTTGAGGCGGTCATCCGTACCCTACCCATTCCAAGCATGGCGCGACGGTAACATAGGGCCGCTCACTATGATTTAGGCCGGATTACGTGAGATTCGTCGCGCCTGCAACCCGTGATGAGCCCCCGCCGTGCCGGGGCTGTACGCGGCAATGGTATCTTATATCTTCCCCTCCCGCGCGGGGACCCCTCCGCGAAACCGGTGCAGGTGTGGCATGAGCGATATTGTCTGTATTTCGCCGATCGACGGCACGGAACTGGCGCGCCGCCCGGCGGCGTCGGAGGCGGCGATCGCGCAGGCGGTGGCTGGCGCGCGCGCGGCCCAGCGCGCGTGGCGGCAGGTGCCGATCGCCGAGCGCGCCACCCACGTGCTGCGCTTCCTCGATGCCATGCTGGCGATGAGCCAGGAAATCGTGCCCGAACTTGCCCAGCAGATGGGCCGCCCGGTGCGCTATGGCGGCGAGTTCGGCGGCTTTGAGGAGCGGGTGCGCTATGTCGTCGACATGGCGGAAGAAGCTCTCGCCCCGGTCATTCCGCACGACGCACGGCCCGGCTTCACCCGCTACATCAAACGCGACCCGCTCGGCCTCGTGCTGGTGGTGGCGCCATGGAACTACCCCTATCTCACCGCCGTCAACACCATCGCCCCGGCGCTGATTGCCGGCAACGCGGTGCTGCTCAAGCATGCCGCGCAGACCATTCTCATCGGCGAGCGGTTCCAGGCGGCGATGGACCGCGCCGGCCTGCCGGCGGGGCTGTTCGCCAATCTCGTGCTGACTCACGACCAGACCTCGCGGCTGATCGGTTCGGGCGCGGTCGACTTCGTCAACTTCACCGGCTCGGTGGAAGGCGGGCGCGCCATCGAACGGGCGGCGGCGGGCACGTTCACCCCGCTGGGGCTGGAACTGGGCGGCAAGGACCCCGCTTATGTGCGCGCCGACGCCGATCTCGACTTCGCGGTGGGCAATCTGGTCGACGGCGCCTTCTACAATTCCGGCCAGTGCTGCTGCGGCATCGAGCGCATCTATGTGCATGAGAGCCTCTATGACCGTTTCGTCGACGGCTTCGTTGATCTGACCTCGCGCTATGTGCTGGGCAATCCGCTGGACGAGGCGACGACGCTGGGGCCGATGGCGCAGAAGCGCTTCGCCGACCTTATTCGCGGCCAGATCCGCGAGGCGGTGGACAAGGGCGCGAAGGCCCATATCGACCCCGCCGGCTTCCCGGCGGACAAGGAGGGCACGCCCTATCTCGCCCCGCAGGTGCTGACCGGTGTCGACCACACCATGTCGGTGATGCGCGAGGAGAGCTTCGGCCCGGTGGTCGGCATCATGAAGGTGCGCGGCGACGAAGAGGCGCTGGCGCTGATGAATGACAGCATCTACGGCCTCACTGCCTCGGTCTGGCCAAGGGACCTGGTCGCCGCCGAGCGGCTGGGCGGCGAAATCGAGACCGGCACCGTGTTCATGAACCGCTGCGACTATCTCGACCCCGGCCTCGCCTGGACCGGGGTGAAGGACACCGGGCGCGGGGCCTCGCTCTCGCGCATCGGCTTCGAGATGCTCACGCGGCCGAAATCGTTCCATCTGCGCCACGGCTGAGCGAACCGTAGCGTCGGGCGGCCTCGATGGCGAGGCCGGTGCCGACCGAGCCGAATGTGTCGCCTTCCACCACCCGCGCCTGCGGCACGGCGGCGCGGATGGCGGCACGCACATGGGCGAGCCGCGTCGAGCCGCCAGTGAGGAACAGCGCATCGATGTCGCCCGCACCGAGCCCGGCCTGGGCGAGGCAAAGGTCAACGCGGCGGGCGATGCGCTCGGCGAGGCCCTGCGTGTGGGCAACAAGTTCCGCCGGCGTCAGCCCGACGGAAAGCCCCGCCTCCAGCCAGCCCAGATCGACCCGCGCTTCCGCCACCTCGGCCAGCGCGATCTTGGCGGCTTCCGCTTCCATGGCGAGCGTGTGGCCGCGCTGCTCCTCGATCACTCGGATCAGCCGCTCCACCCGATGCGGCTCGGCCGCTTCGCGTCGCACCTCGTTGAGCTCGCGCAGGGTCTTCTGGGTGTAGAGCCGGTTGATGCTGGACCAGGTCGCTAACTCGTGGAAATAGCCGCTCGGCACGTCGCGGCCGGGGCGCTTCATCGGGCTGCGGAAGCCGAGCAGCGGCATCAGCGTGCCAAGGCTGAGCGTGCGGTCGAAATCGGTGCCGCCGATGCGCACGCCGTCATTGGCGAGAATGTCGCCGCTGCGGTCCGCCCGCGCCCGGCGGGCGGGGCCGAGCCGGACGATGGAGAAATCCGAGGTGCCGCCACCGATGTCGGCGATCAGCGCGATTTCCTCCGCCCGCGTCTGCTGTTCATAGTCGAGCGCGGCGGCGATGGGCTCGAACTGGGTCGACACGTCGGCAAAGCCGATCTCCGCCGCGATGGCGCGCAGCGTGTCCTCTGCCTTGGCGTTGGCGGCCGCGTCCTCATCGACGAAGAACACCGGCCGGCCGAGCACGACGCGGGTGAGCGCCGTGCCGGCATCCGCTTCGGCCCGTCCCTTCACCGCCCGGAGATAATCGGCGATCACGTCGCGGAAGCCGATGGCGCGCTTGCCGATCTGCGTCTTTTCCTCGATCAGCGCGCTGCCCAGCACCGCCTTGAGCGAGCGCATCAGCCGCCCGTCCTCGCCCCCGACATAGCGGGCCATGGCGGCGCGGCCGATGGTGAGGTGGCCCTGCCGGTCATAGAACACGGCGCTCGGCACCGTGGTCTTCTCCGCCTCCAGCGCCGCCAGCACCGGGGCGCCCTCGCGCCAGAAGGCGAGAGTGGTGTTGGATGTGCCGAAGTCGAGGCCGCAGAAATTCATCGGAAGGCTCCCGCCGGAAGGGGCGCCTTCCTAAAGGCTTCGCTGACGCTGTTCAACTGACATGATGTTGACGCCGCCGGCCGGAGAGGCCACTTCTGGACGACAATCCGTAGGGGAAACGCCGTGACGCTGCATAATTGGACGATGAAGCACTCGATCGCCGTGGTCGTGATCACGCTGGTGGCCGTCGGCGCCTTCCTGTTCAGCTGGACCTGACGGGCAGGGCGGCGCCTGGTCCGCAGGCGGCTTCTGCCCCGAAGTTCTGGCTAACGTCACATTCCGTGCCTATGTGAAGGCAGGGTCCCGATGAGGGCCTGATCCGGAGTGCCGGCCCGCCTCGTGCGGCGGCAGGCACGCTCCCCGGTCTCATGGTTTCCGGGAGGAGTGTCGCCCGCCGTGCTGTCCCCGCCGCCCACCGACGAAAGTGCCGATGCCCGGCCGCGCGCCGAGCCGGATGCGACGCTTCGCCTCTCCGAGGTGCTGAGTGCCATTGCGGCCGATGAGACGCGCGAGCGCATCGCCGTGGGCGACCTGCTGAAGGTGATGCGGGAGCGGGCCTTCGGGCCGCTGATGCTGATCTTCGCCCTGCCCAACGTGCTGCCGACCCCGCCCGGCACGTCTTCGGTTCTGGGAGCGCCGCTGGTATTCCTCACCGCTCAGCTTGCCCTCGGCTGGTCGCCCTGGCTGCCGCCGCTCATTGCCCGGCGCTCCATCGCCCGGAAGGACTTCGCCGCGTTTGTCGGCAAGGCGACGCCCTGGCTCGCCCGCGCGGAGAAGCTGCTGCGCCCGCGCCTCGGCGGGCTGGCGCACCCGCCGGCCGAGAACATCGTCGGGGTGATGTGCTTCGTGCTGGCGCTGATCCTGGTGCTGCCGATTCCGCTCGGCAACATGCTGCCGGCGCTGGCCATCAGTGTGCTGGCGCTCGGCATATTGGAGCGCGACGGGGTGTGGATCCTCGCCGGCATGGCGATCGCCGTGGCGTCGCTCGGCGTCGTCTCCGGCGTTGTCTGGGCCTTCATCAAGGCCGGCCTGTACCTGCTGCATCAGCTGATCGGCTGAAGCGGCGGCACGCGTGCGGGCGCTGTCGCGTCAGCCCTGGGCGCGGGCGTTTTCAAGCGCGCGGGTCAGCATGTCGAGGCATTCATGCGCCTGTTCCTGGCCGCTCACGTCGCCGCGCAGGCGGAGGGCGATGTCACGCAGGTCGCGGATGGCGACATCGACCGCGGTGATCAGGTCGATGTCGAAATCGCTTTCGCTCTCAGGGGCGGCGACGCGGACGGGGAACGGAACAACGTTACTCATGCGACTTCAGGACTCGGGTTCGGGCGAATCGCCTTGGCGTTTATCCCCGGAAACATGCCCGGAATTGGTTAATGACCCGCTCCCATTACCGGCCTGGCGTCGACGGCGTTGGGGTCAGTGCGGACAGGGTCAAAATGCAGTCAATATACATACAATAGGAGATTGTATTGACATTGAATGCGGACTGATTATTTCTTGACTGCAACGTCGCGTGCGTATGGTGCGCTGGCGTTCAGGAGTGCCGCCATGTCGGTCCGTTCTTCTACTGTCCGTTCTTCCGCTGCCGGTTCATCGAGTGCCCGTCCCTCGACAGTGCCGCTGCAGTCCGTCCGCCTGCCCTCCGTGCCGGTGGCCGACCGCCATTACCCCAAGCTTTCGCCCTTTGAATGCGGGATGCGGGGCTGCTGCCCACGCTGCGGACAGGGCCGGCTGTTCGACGGCTTTCTCAAGCTGGCGCCGCGCTGCGAATCCTGCGGGCTCGACTATTCCTTCGCCGATCCCGCCGATGGGCCGGCTTTTTTCGTCATCTGCTTCGTCTGCGTGCCGGCGGTGATCTTCGGCCTGTGGCTGGAGGTGGCGTTCCAGGCGCCCTATTGGGTGCATCTGGTCACCACCCTGCCGGTGCTGCTGCTCACCTGCATTCCGCCGCTGCGCCCGCTCAAGGGCTGGCTGGTGGCGAGCCAATACTACTACAAGGCCGAGGAGGGACGCCTCGTCACCGGCGACGCCCCGGAGCCCGGCTCAGCCACGCGCGACTGAGGCCGGCGCCGGCGCGGTCTCGTGAAAGCGGGCCGGCCGCACGCCGGCGCCCGCCAGATCCTCCCCGCAGGCTTCGGAGCGGAAATAGGCGAGTTCGCGCTCCCGCGGTTCCAGCAGCGGGTCGAGCCGGCGCAGTTCATCATCGACGATGCCGGGATGGCAATGCACCAGCACCCGCGCGCCCGGCCCGCTGAGGCTCGCACGGAATACGGCGCGATAGGGCGGATCGGCGGTGAAGCCGTAGAGGCCGCGAAAACTGTCATTGGTGGCGATGCCGGCCTTGGCCGCCTGCGGCGCGCTGCCGGCCGCGAGCGTGCCGACGATGAGCGCCTTGCGCAGACCGAGCTTGCGCTGGCGCGCCCATGAGGCGGGCTCCGTGCAGTTGCGCAGCCAGGGAAGGCGCGCGCCGTAGCGCTCCGTCAGCTCGGCGATGAGGATGGCGCGGATGCCCGGCAGAGCGTGGGCATGCTGGTGGCCGTCGATGAAATCCGGCGGCGCGCCCCATTCATCCTCGAAGGCATCGAGCTGGGCGCGCAACTCGTCCCGCAACGCGGCGCGCGGCAAGGCGCCGGCGAGCGCACGCAGCACCAGCGGGCCGATCTCCGGCAGGCGGCCATCCCGGGCGAGGCCCAGTGCCGGTGAGAGTGCGCGCTGGCCGGTGAGGGTGAAGTGCAGGCCAATATCGGCGGGATGACGCGCCACCAGCGCCTTCAGCCCGGCCGCCCGCCGCTTCCAGCCCGGCATCCCGGTCATGGCGCCGGTGGCGGAGAGACGGCCGCGTTCGATAAGCTCCTCGATCGCGGCGCTGACGCCATCGCTCAGCCCGTAATCATCGGCGCAGATGACAATTGGTTTCAGAATTTTGCCCCTGTCTCGGCCGACAAACAAAGTTCACAATCGGCGCCTACTTCAATGCAAGCTTCGCGAAAGTTGGCGCGTGTTTACTATAGGGAAGAATGTCTTACCTGACGTAAACATCGCCGCTGGCGGGTCCGCAATCAAGTAAAATCAGCTTGAAAACATGATGACAGCTTCTCGTAGGTGGCCGGGCCTGATCTCGATCGTGGTGCCTGTGTATAATGAGGCGCGCTGCCTGGCGGCGCTGCATGCGCGCCTGTGTGCGGTGCTCGATGCCTATCCCGGCCTGCAGCGGGAGTTCGTCTTCGTCGACGACGGCAGCCGCGACGGCAGCTTCGAGCTGCTGGCGGCGCTGGGCGCGCAGGACCCCGTCATCAAGGCGCTGCGCTTCGCCCGGAACTTCGGCAAGGAGTCGGCGATGGCCGCTGGGTTGCGGGCGGCGGTGGGCGACATTGTGGTGCTGATGGATTCCGACCTGCAGCACCCGCCGGAGGTCATTCCCGAGATGATCGAACGCTGGCGCGCTGGCGCCCAGATGGTGACGGCGGTGCGCCGCTCGCGCCGCACCGATCCCCTGGGGCGCCGGCTGTTCTCGCGCGGCTTCTATCATTTCTTCCACGCGCTGTGTGAGGTCGAGATTCCCGAGGGCGCGGGCGATTTCCGCCTGTTCGACCGCCGGGTGGTCGACGCCATCAACGCCCTGCCCGAGCGCAACCGCTTCATGAAGGGCATCACCAGCTGGGTGGGCTTCCGCCAGGAAGAGGTCGAGTTCGAGGTCGCCGAGCGCGCCGGCGGGGTGAGCTCGTTCAACACGCTGCGCCTGCTGCGCTATGCAGTCGACGGCCTCTCCTCTTTCTCCATGGTGCCGCTGCGTGTCTGGTCGCTCGCGGGTGTCATCCTCGCCGGGCTGTCGGGGCTTTACGGTCTGTATCTTCTGGGCGAGGCGCTGGTCTTCGGCGTGCGCACCCCCGGCTTCCCCACCATCATGGTCAGCATGCTCTTCGTTTCCGGCGTTCAGCTCATCAGCCTCGGCGTCATCGGCGAATATGTCGGACGTATCTTCACCGAGGTGAAGCGTCGTCCGCTTTATCTCATTGCCGACGAGATCGGCTTCGCCCCGCCCGCGGCGCTGCCGGCCGCGTCGCTGCATGCTGAAGCCCGGACCGCGCCGGCGCTGGTTCCCGAGGGCTTCGCCTCGTGACCTTCTTCCCCTCGTCTGATCTCCGCGTCGCCCCGTCCACCGGACTGGGCTCCCTCCCGCTGGCCCGCTTGGCGACTCTCGCTGTCTTCGCGGCGGTGGCGGCCTTCATCGTCCTGACCTTCCGCGATTACGGCATCAGCAATGACGAGCCGGTGCAGCACACCTATGGCCAGCTGCTGCTGGCCTGGTATGCGAGCGGCTTCACCGATGACCGGGCGTTCCACTACATCAACCTCTATCTCTATGGCGGGCTGTTCGATCTGATCGCGGCCGGCCTTGAGCCCTATGTGCCGCTGCCGCTCTATGAGTGGCGCCATCTGCTGTCGGCCGGCTTCGGCTTTGTCGGTCTGATCGGCACGTGGCGGCTGGCGACCCGCCTTGGCGGCGAGGGGGCCGGGGTGGTGGCGGTGCTGCTGCTTGCCGTCACCGGCATGTATGGCGGGGCGATGTTCACCCATACCAAGGACGTGCCCTTCGCCGCCGCCATGGTGTGGAGCCTGTATTTCATTACCGCCTTCGCGGGCGAGATGCTGGCCCTGCCGCGCTGGCGCACCATGCTCGGCCTCGGCGTGGCGGTCGGCTGCGCGCTGGGGCTGCGGGTTGGCGGGGTGTTCGCGGTTCTCTATCTCGCCATTACCCTCGGCGCGGCGATGCTGCTGCTGCGGGATGCGCGCCTGTTCGTGCGGCTACTGCCGCGCCTTCTGGTCGCGGGTCTGGTCGCGCTCGCCATCATGGCGGTGACCTGGCCCTGGTCGCTGCTGCCGCCGACCAACCTGTTCAAGGCGTTGGGCGCGTTCAGCCATTTCAGCTTCGATCTGAAGACGCTGATCAATGGTCGGCTGCTGCCGATCGACCAGCTGCCGGCGACCTACATGCCGGAATATCTCGTCATCAAGCTGCCAGAGGTGACGCTGTTCGGCCTGCTCGCCGGGCTTGGGCTGGCACTCTGGGGGCTGGTGGAGCGCCTGCGCGCGCCCCGTACCCGCGCAGGCCTGGCCGGCACAGGTCTGTCGGCCGAGCGCCTGCTCCTCGCTGTGCCGCTGGCGCTGGCGATCCTGGTGCCGGTGGCCGTCGCGGTACTGACCGACCCGCCGCTCTACAACGGCATCCGGCATTTCCTCTTCGTGCTGCCGCCGGTGACGGTGCTGGCCTCGCTCGGGCTGGTCGGCGCCTTCCACGCGCTGAGCCGGCAGACGCGGCTGGCCGGGGCGGCGTTCGCCTTGGCGGCGCTGGGGCTGTTCCTGTTCAACGCGTCGGTGCTGTGGCGGCTGCACCCGTACGAATATGTCGCCTATAACCAGCTCGTCGGCGGCACGCCGGGGGCGTGGGGGCGCTTCGAGGGCGATTACTGGTCGTCGAGCCTGCGTGAGGCGGCGCTGGCGCTGCGCCATGGCATGGAGCGCGAGAAGCCGCCGGCCCATCCCTATAAGGTTTCGGTCTGCGCCGAGGACGTGCAGGCTCTGACCTATCTCGGTCCGCGTTTCGAGGCGGTGGAGGACTGGGAAGACGCCGATTTCATCCTGACCGCCCGCCATGTCGGCTGCGATGCGGCGCCGGGCCTGCCCTATGCGACGGTGAGACGTATGGGTCTCGCTTTCGCCTCGGTGCGGGACCAGCGCCTGCGCCACACGCCGGTGGAGGTGCCGCAGCAGGACGATGACGGGCCGGACCTCGACGCCCCCGATGTCGATGCGCCCGTCGTCTCGCAGAACGGCGCGCAGGGGGCGGGGCCGCAGGTCGCCAAGGCCAAGCCGTGAGTGAACAGTCCATGACGCATCGTTCCACGCGGAGCCTGGCATGAGCGAGGTGGCCATAGGCCGGAAGGCCGCGCTTCTCGCGCGGCTGCGCCATCTTCTGCTGTTCGCCGCGCTCGGCGGCGTCGGTACGCTGGCGCAATATGCCGTGCTCATTTCGCTGGTGCAGAGCGGCCTTGCCGGGCCAGTGGCCGGTTCCTGCGCCGGCTTCGTTGCCGGCGGGCTGGTGAACTACCAGCTCGGTCGGCGGCTGGTGTTTCGCTCGTCCAAGCCGCATGGCGAGGCCATGGCGAAGTTCTTCACCGTCGCCGGCATCGGTCTGACACTGAACGCGCTGTTGATGACGCTGCTCACCGGACCGCTGGCCGTGCCCTATCTGCCGGCGCAAATCCTTGTCACCGGGCTTCTGGTGCTCTGGCACTATGCCGGCAATGCTTTGTGGACATTCCGGGCGGCGCACCCGGCGCAGTCTTCGAAGCAGGGGTGAGTCTTTTCAAGACGGCTTGACTCTCGGCGCGGATGGAGTCGTTTTAGAGGGAACAAAGCATGAACATATGAGCGCCCCATGGACCCGATCCGCGATGTGGCGGCGCTGCGGCAGATGCTCGCCGGGCTGGAGGCGGAGCGTCTGCCCGGCGTCGAACAGTTCTTCTCCCTTGGTGCCGCCGGGCCGGAAGAGGGCGGCGTGCGCCTCGCCCGGGGCGCCTTGCATGAGGTGCAGGCACTGGCCAGCGCCGACATGCCGGCCGCCACCGGCTTCGCGCTGGCGCTGGCGTTGCGTGCCCGACGCGACGGCTCGGGGGAGGGGCGGCCGTTGCTTTGGGTACGCCAGGACATGGCGGACACCGAATTCGGCCGGCTCGACGCGCCCGGCCTTGCCGCGCTCGGCCTTGACCCGTCCCGCCTCATCCTGGTGCGGGCGCGCGACGGGGCGGAGGCGCTGCGCGCGGCCGGAGACGCCGTGCGCTGCGCCGGGCTTGGCGGGCTGCTGATCGAAATCTGGGGCACGCCGAAGGCGCTGGACCTTACCGCGACGCGCCGCCTCGGGCTGCGGGCGGCGTCCTCCGGGGTGACGAGCTTTCTGCTGCACCGGGCGGCGCAAGCCGCGCCGACGGCGGTGGCGACGCGCTGGCAGGTGGCACCGGCGGCCTCCTTCCCGCTGGAGGGTGACGCGCCGGGCGTCCCGGCCTTCCACGCCACCTTGCTGCGCCATCGCGGCGGCGAGGGCGGGCGGCCGGTGGAGGGTGGCGATTGGAAACTGGAGTGGGACCATGAGGCCTGTAGCTTCCGCGACCTCGACCCGCTATCTCGCGCTATGGTTCCCGTTCCTGCCGGCCGACCGGATCGAGCGGCTGCGGCGGAAGCGCGGCGGGGCGAGGTCGTCGCGCTGCGCCGCGCCGGCTGATGCCGGGCGGACCGGTGCTCCAACAGATCCTCTGGCTCCTGCGCCGCTGGTCTTCGTCGAGAAGGTGCACAACACGCTGCGCCTCGCCGCGCTCGACCGGGCCGCGCGCCGCGCCGGGCTGGCGCCCGGTCTGACATTGGCGGATGCGCGCGCGCGTGTGCCGGATCTTGCCGTGCTCGACCACGACCCCGCCGCCGATGCCGCCTTTCTGGAAGAGGTGGCGGATGATTGCGACCGCTGGACGCCGCTGGTGGCGCTCGACACACCCGACGGCGTGCCGGATGGGCTGATGCTCGACATTACCGGCTGCGCGCATCTGTTCGGCGGCGAGGCGGCGCTGCGCGCGCGGCTTCTCGCCCATCTCCAGCACCATGGCCTCGAGGCGCTCGCCGTCATCGCCGGCACGCCGGATGCCGCGCGGGCGCTCGCCCGTTCCGGCAAGGGCGGGGTGGTGCCGCCGGGCGGGGAGGCGCAGGCGGTCGCCGGCCTGCCCGTCGCCCGGCTGGGGATCGGTACGGAGATCGTCACCGGGCTGTCCCGCGCCGGGCTCAAGACCATTGGCGACCTTGCCGCCCGCCCTGGCACGCCGCTCGCCGCCCGCTTCGGCATGGAGTTGCTGACCCGTCTGGCGCGCACGCTGGGGCGCGAGGATGTGCGGCTGGTGCCGCGCCGCCCGCTGCCGGAATGTATCGCCGAGCGGCGTTTCGCCGAGCCCATCGCCCGCACCGCCGATATCGAGGCGACGCTCGCTTTGCTGGTGGACGACCTCGCCTTGATGCTGGAGGCGCGCGGCGCGGGCGGGCGGGTCTTCGAGGCCGGCTTCTTCCGCACGGATGGCGCTGTGCGACGGCTGCGGATCGAGACCGCGCGGCCGCTGCGCGACGGGGCGGCGCTCGCGCGGCTGTGGCGCGAGCGGATCGAGGCGCTGGCCGACCCGCTCGATCCCGGCTTCGGCTTCGATCTCGTGCGGCTCGGCGTGCTGCGGGCCGAACCGCTCACTCCGGCGCAGGTGAGCCTCGACGGCCGCGCGGTGGAGGAAGAGGAGGTCGCCGCGCTGATCGACCGGCTCAGCGTGCGGCTGGGCCGCGAGCGGGTGCTGCGCTTCCTTCAGCGCGACACCCATGACCCCGACCGTGCCAGCGCGCTGGTGCCGGCGGGCGGCGCACCCGCGCCATCGCCTGCGCCGACCCTGCCGGAGGTGCCGGCACGCCCGCTCACTTTGTTCGACCCGCCCCAGCCGGTGGAGGCGCTGGCCGAGGTGCCGGACGGCCCGCCCTTGCGCTTCCGTTGGCGACGGGTGGTGCACGAGGTTGCCCGTGCCGAGGGGCCGGAGCGGCTCGCCCCGGAATGGTGGCGCCAGCCGGCGGCGCCGACACGCGACTATTATCGGGTGGAAAACCGCGAGGGCCGGCGCTTCTGGCTGTTCCGCGCCGGGCTTTACGGCCGCGAGGCGGCGGGGCTTACCGGCCAGCCGCGCTGGTTCCTGCACGGCCTGTTTCCGTGAGGCGGGGATGAGCGCGCCGTTTTATGCCGAACTCGTCGCCGCCTCGAACTTCTCCTTCCTGCGCGGCGCCTCGGCTGCTGGCGATCTGGTGGCGCAGGCGCTGCTGCTCGGCCATGGCGGGCTCGGACTCGCCGACCGCAACACCGTCGCCGGCGTGGTGCGGGCGCATGCGGCGGTGAAGGAATGCGCCGAGCGCTACGCCGCCTTCTGGACCGCTCGGCGGAACGGGCACCCGCCCCCCGCGCCAGCAGCGGTGGAGGAAGACGATCTCCTCACCCGCGTGTTGCGCCACCGGGCGGAGGCGGCGGCCGATGCCGCGCGCGAGGCGGCGCTGCCCTTCACCCTCGCCGTGGGCGCGCGGCTGGTCTTTGCCGACGGCACGCCCGATATCGTCGCCCATGCGCGCTCGCGCGCCGGCTGGGCGAGGCTCTGCCGGCTGCTCACGCAGGGCAATTTGCGGGTCGGCAAGGGGGCGTGCCGGCTGCTTCTCGATGACCTGCTGGCCGATGCCGGCGGACTCTCGCTCATTGTGATGCCGCCGGATGATATGCCGGCTAAGAAGCTGCCGGACCTCGCGCCCGTTCTCGCCCGGCTGAGGCAGGCGGCACCCGGTGCGCTATGGCTCGGCGCCACCATGCTCCGGCGGGGCGATGACCGGCGCCGCCTGGCGGGGCTGAAAGCGCTGGCGGCCAAGGCAGGCCTGCCGCTCCTCGCCACCAATGACGTGCTCTACCATCATCCCGAGGAGCGCGATTTGCAGGACGTGCTCACCTGCATCCGCGAGGGCGTCACCGTCGAGACCGCCGGGCGGCTGCTGGAGGCCAATGCCGAGCGTCATCTGAAAGGCCCGGGCGAGATGGCACGGCTGTTCCGCGCGGCGCCGGAGGCGGTGGAGGAGATCGCCGCCTATCTCGCCTGCCTCGATTTCTCGCTCGGGGAGCTGAAATATGAATATCCCGCCGAACCCGTCCCGCCGGGCTACACGCCGCAGCAGCGGCTGGAGGAATTGACCTTCCAGCGCGCCGCCATCCGTTATCCCGACGGCGTGCCGAAAAAGGTGGAGGACCAGCTTAAGACCGAGCTGAATCTGATCGGCGAGCTCGGCTACGCGCCCTATTTCCTCACCATCCGCGACATCGTCGATTTTGCGGAGAGACGGGGCATTCTCTGCCAGGGGCGTGGTTCGGCGGCCAATTCCGCCGTGTGCTACGTGCTCGGCATCACCGCCGTCGATCCCGCCACCAGCAACCTGCTGTTCTCACGCTTCATCGCCCGCGAGCGCAACGAGCCGCCCGATATCGATGTCGATTTCGAGCATGAGCGGCGCGAGGAGGTGATACAGTACATCTATGCGCGCTATGGGCGGGAACGGGCCGGCATCGTTGCCACCGTCATCTCCTACCGCCCGAAAAGCGCGATCCGCGATGTCGGCAAGGCGCTCGGCCTCACCGAGGACATCACCGCCCGCCTCGCCGGCACGGTGTGGGGCAGCTGGGGCAAGGAGATCGAAGAGCGCCAAGCGCGCGAGGCCGGGCTCGACCCCGGCAATCCGATGGTGGCGCGGGCCATCGGCCTCGCCACGCGCCTGCTCGGCTTTCCCCGCCACCTCTCCCAGCATGTCGGCGGCTTCGTGCTGACCCAGCACCGGCTCGACGAGACGGTGCCGATCGGCAATGCCGCGATGAAGGACCGCACCTTCATCGAATGGGACAAGGACGATATCGACACGCTCGGCCTGCTCAAGGTCGACGTGCTGGCGCTCGGCATGCTCACCTGCATCCGCAAGTCGCTCGATTTGCTGCGCGCGCATGAGGAAATCGACTGGGGCCTCGCCGAGGTGCCGCGCGAGCAGCCGGATGTCTATGACATGCTGTGCAAGGGCGATTCCATCGGCGTGTTCCAGGTGGAAAGCCGGGCGCAGATTAACATGCTGCCGCGCCTGAAGCCGCGCCGGCTCTATGATCTCGTCATCCAGGTCGCCATCGTCCGCCCCGGCCCGATCCAGGGCGACATGGTGCATCCCTATCTCCGTCGGCGCGACGGGCTGGAAACGGTGGACTATCCCTCGCCGGCCCCGCCGAACCCGTCGGGCGAACTGCGCGATGTGCTGGAGCGGACGCTCGGCGTGCCGCTGTTCCAGGAGCAGGCGATGCACCTCGCCATGGTGGCGGCGGAATTCACCGATGCAGAAGCGAACCGGCTGCGCCGCGCCATGGCCACTTTCCGCCATAACGGCACCATTGGCACCTTCCAGAAGCTGCTGGTGGAGCGCATGAGTGCGCGCGGCTACGACCCCGCTTTCGCCGCCCGCTGCTTCGAGCAGATCAAGGGTTTTGGCGAATATGGCTTTCCGGAAAGCCACGCCGCTTCCTTCGCCAAGCTGGTCTATATCTCCGCCTTCCTCAAATGCCGCTATCCCGCGATCTTCGCCTGCGCGCTGCTCAATTCCCAGCCCATGGGCTTCTATGCCCCGGCGCAGATCGTGCGTGATGCGCAAGAGCACGGAGTGGAGATCCGTGGCCCGGACGTGAATTTCAGCTTCCACGAAAATACGCTGGAGCGTGACGCGCCCGGTGTACCGTTGGCGCTGCGGCTCGGCCTGCGCCAGCTCGACGGCTTCAAGGAGGAATGGAGCGAGCAACTGGTTGAGGCGCGGGCGCGGGGCTTCCTGCACGATGTCGAGACGCTCGCCCACCGCTCCCGCCTGCCGGCGGCAGCGCTCGCCAAGCTGGCGGATGCCGATGCCTGCCGCTCCATGGGGCTCGACCGGCGCGAGGCCGCCTGGGCCATGCGCCGCCTGCCGGACGATGCGCCATTGCCCTTGTTCGCCGCGGTCGAGGCGCGCGAACTCGGCAGCGATACGGATGCGCATCTGCCGCTGATGCCACTGCCCGAGCAGATCGCGGTAGATTACCAGACCACGCGGCTGTCGCTGAAAGGGCATCCCATGGGCATGTTGCGTGCGGTGTTCGCCGCTGAGGGCGTGGCCTCCAGCGCCGAGGTCGCGGCGGCGCGGGACGGGATGCGGCTGCGCGCGGCCGGCATCGTGCTGGTGCGCCAGCGGCCGGGCAAGGGCAACGCCATCTTCATGACGCTGGAGGACGAGGCCGGCATCGTCAATGTGCTGCTATGGACCCGTCAGTTCGAGCGCTACCGGGCGGAAGTGATGGGCGCCCGGCTCGTCGTGGTGGAGGGACGGGTGCAGAAGAGCAAGGAGGGAGTGGTGCATGTGATGGGCGAGCGGGTGTTCGACCGCACGGCCGAACTCGCCCGCCTGTTCGAGGATGTGCGTGCCATGCCCTCGCCGCAGGCCGACCCGGGCGAGGATGTGCGGGGGCAGGGGAAACCCTCGCCGCCCGGACATCTGCTCGCTGGCCGCCGTTCCGGGCAGGGTCATCCCCGACAGGTGCGGGTGCTGCCGAAATCGCGGGATTTCCATTGAAGCCACCGGCAGCCCGGCCTGTCGCGTGCGGCCGGTTCGGTGCTAGACGGGGAGCGACATAAGGAGGAGACACCCCATGGCGCAGCGCTTCGACGATTGGGAGAAGGACGACAAGGGCCATCTGAAGGTGTGGCCGATGCTGGCCTTCACCACCGCCCTTTTCGGCACCGACAAGGTGGGCCTTCGGTTGGAGATCGGCACCCAGCAGCCCAAGCCCGGCGAGCCCGTGCCAGCGCTGCAGCTGGTGCTCGACCCCGCCCAGGTGCGGCAGCTGGCCGAAGCGCTGGCCGAGGCCGAGGCGCGCCTCGCCGATGCCCGCTTCACCAACATCGCCACCTCACGCCCCGGCAACGCCTGAGGCGAGGGCCTTTCACCGCCCGATCCCGGCGCGGCCCTGCGGGCCGGCCGGTGATGTGACCTTTAGCCAGTCCCGCTACGCCGCGAGGAACTGTGCGTCGGTCTGATCGAGGCGGCGGCGGATCTGGGTGACGATGAGCTGCTCGTCGGGCAGGCAATTGTCATAGGTCAGCCGCTCGCCAGCCTTCACCGGCTTCAGCACTCGCGCCCGTTCGGCAAGGCCGAGCGGCAAGGCGAAGCTGTCGCGCGCATCGCGCCAGCTCATCGTGTAGCCGCGATAATCATATTCGCCGATCTTGCCGAGGACATCCCCCGGCTTGAGGTCGCGCTTGGCCACCGCCGTGCATTCGGCGACGGGATGGTCCAGCACCTCCATATCGCGCGTGCCGTGCATCACCGCGCGCACAGCCGAGAGCGGCACTTCCAGGCTGGTGAGGTGGTAGGGGCGGATCAGCGCGAAGCAGGGACCGGGGCCGACCTTGAGGTCGGCCATGCGCTCGATCACCCGGTCATGGCGCGGCTTGACGATGCAGAACACGCCGGGCGCCACACCCTTGCCGAGGGTGAAGTCGACCACGCCGGAACGCGAGAGGATGCCACCATCCTCCTTGGTGCACAGTACCTGCGCCAGCACGTCGCGGTCGGCATGCGGGCCGTGCATCCCGGGCACGTCAGGCACCAGCCCGGTGGCGTTGGCGAGAGCCGTCATCTCCACCATGGTCTTGGAGCCGTCGACGAATTCCACCAGCATGCGCGGATTCATGTTGCGCGCCCGCGCCTCCTCCTCGAACTCGTCGGGGATGGCGTCCGGCTTGAAGGCGTTGTTCTTGGCCTTGCCGGCGCAGACAATGTCGAAGCCCAGCGCCTGGGCGAAGCCGATCAGTTCGATGGTGGCGGCCGGCTCGTCGCCCGCCGCACCGGTGAGCACGACGCCCGCCGCGCGCGCCTCCTGCTTGAGATAGCGGCCAATGGTGATGTCGGCCTCCACGCTCAGCAGCACCACATGCTTGCCGTTGCGGATGGCCTCCAGCGAGACGAGCGTGCCGATGTTCGGGCTGCCGGTAGCGTCGATCACCACGTCGATATGGCCGGAAGCGCACATGGCGCGGTAGTCGTCGGTAATGACGAAATGGCCGGCTTCGATCGCGCGGTCGATCGCGGAGGTGTTCGAGGCACTGACGATGTCCTCGCGCCGGTGCCCGGCCATGAGCGCGGCGTCGATCGCCGCCTGCGCGTTCAGCTCGGTCACGGCGCCGATGCGCACGCCCGGCATCAGCGCCGCCTGTACGATAAGGTCGGTGCCCATCTGGCCGGCGCCGGCGAGGCCGATAGTCACCGGCCCATGCTTGGCGGTCCACTGTTCCAGTTCGGCGGCCATCCCCGTCCGCACGATCCCGCCAGCACCGAACCTGTTTGCACCGAGCATACGCCCAACCCTTCCCTGAGGCGCGCCTGCGGCTTTCGGCGCAAGCGTCATTGTTCTTCGGTACTCGACATTTGTTCCGAGGCAAAGAGCGCGTGCGACCGCATCCCGCGCTTCCACGTTTTCAATAGGCGGCGCCAGCCTCTTCCAGTACCGCCGCAGCGGTGATCTCGTCGGTGATGAACACGGTGGGACGCAGCATGCGCAGCGCGGCAAGCACCGCCTTGGCCTTGCCCGGCCCGCCGGAGGTGAGGATGCGCTCCGGTGTTGCCTGCAGCGTCTCGATCGGGATCGACATGACGCGCGTATTGATGGGGTGGTCGACCGGTCGGCCCTCAATATCGATGAAATTATAGACGACATCGCCGACCGCGCCGGCGGCGATCAGCGAGGCCCAGTCGGCTTCGGAGAAGAAGCCGAAGCGCAGCGAGGTGCTTTCCGAGTCCATCTCGCCGACGCTGAGCACCACCGCGTCCATCTCGCGGGCGAGGTTATAGACCGTGCCGAGGCCGCAGCGCTCGATAAGCGCCTGCTTGGTGGCGATGCTGTCGACGATGGCGGGGGCGGCGATGAGGTGGCAGTCGGCCTGGAAAAGGCGCGAGAGCTGCCAGGCAAATTCTGACGGGTTGTACTGCTTGGCCTTGGTGATGCCGCCCAGCAGCGAGATCACCTGCAGGTTGGAGACCGTCTTCTCGTCGATAAAGCCGAGGGCGCGCATCAGCGTGCGGCCCCAGCCGAAGCCGATCTTCATGTCGGAGCGGATGAGGTCGGAGATGAACAGCCCGGTCGCGGCGCCGATGGCGCTGGTGGCGTCGGCGAACGGGCCGGAGACGGGGGCGACCACCGCCTCGCGCAGGCCGAACGCTTTCTGCAGCCCCATTTCCAGCCGGGGCAACTCGGCGATCTCGCGCGACAGCGAGATTTTCACCTCGTTGAGCTGGCGGGCATCGGCGAGCAGGCGGACCACGGTGACGCGGCCAATGTCCAGCGCCTCGGCGATGGCGCTCTGGGTCATGCCCTCGACGTAATACATCCAGGCCGCGCGCAGCCGCAGCCGCGCCGAGCGCCGTCCGGTCGGGCTGAGATCGGCGAGCGAGGGCGTCTCGCTCAGGCTGCCCGGCCTGGTCGTCGCAGCTCCACCCGACATGAACACCTCACCCCCCCGACGAAAGTATCCCGGTTGCTATAGAGGAGCCGGGCGCCATCTTCAAACCAGGCGCCTCGGCCAAGCGAGGAAATGGGCCGCCGTTACGCAAAAACCCGCTTGTCCGCGGTTCCTGGCGGGCGCACGGTGCCAGCTTGGGGTACGCATGGTTGCACGATGTCCAGCACCGACGACACGCTTCAGCTCAAGGATTTTCTCTGCTTCGCGGTCTATTCGGCCAATCACGCGTTCAACCGCGTCTACAAGCCGATGTTGGACCGGCTGGGCCTGACCTATCCGCAATATATCGCCATGGTGACGCTGTGGTCGGAGGAGGGGCTCACCGTCGGCCAGATCGGCGACCGTGTGCTGCTGGAGACCAACACGCTGACCCCGCTGCTCAAGCGGCTGGAAGGGGCCGGGCTGGTGCGGCGGCTGCGCGACGCGGCCGATGAGCGGCAGGTGCGGGTCTATCTCACCGACAAGGGGCGAGCCCTGCGGCACGAGGCCGAGCGCATCCCCGGTGAGATGGGCGTCTGCCTCGATCATGATTCCGAGGAACTGCGCGCCCTCACCGACGATCTCAGCCGGCTGCGCGACCGGCTGCTGACGCGGCTCAAGCCGTAGCGGCGGACGAGGCTTCCGCTACCGGCAAGGCTTCCGCTTCCAGTTCGATCTGGCCTTCGATGAACCGGCGATGCCGGGAGATCTCCCCGGCGAGGAAGTCGAGAAAGGCGCGCACGCGCGGCGAATGCCGCAGGTCGGGATGCGTCAGCAGCCAGAGATCGGCGGCATAGTCATCATCCGGCGGGCCCAGCCGCACCAGCGAGGGCCGGGCATCGCCGATGAAACAGGGGATATGCGCGATGCCGATTCCTGCCTCCACCGCCTCGGCGAGGCCGAGCACGCTGTTGATCTTGTAAGCGACCTTGTCGGCGGCGACGTTCTCTTGGACGAACTTCACCGTCTTCAGCGAACCGAGGCTGTCGCCGAGCGACACCCAGTTGGATGTTTCCAACTGCTCCGGGGTCACCGCGCGCGGTTCGGGGAAATCGGCGGCACGCCCATAAAGGGCCCAGGCGATGCGGGCGACGCGCCGGCCGACGAGGTTTTCCGGCGGATTGTCGGTGGCGCGGATGGCGACATCGGCATCGCGCTTGGAGAGATTGAGCGGCTGATTGCTGAGCACGATGTCGAGCCGCACCTCCGGGTAGCGGTCGCGGAAGGTGGCGAGCATCGGCATCAAGAGATGGATCAGCAGCGAGTCCGGCGTGGTCACCCGGAGTTCGCCCGAAGGGGCGGGCTCACGGCCGGCGAGCTTGCGGCCGACAGCGGTGATCTCCTCGTCGAGACGGTTGGCGAGCGCCACCATCTCCTCGCCGGCGGGAGTGAGGGCATAGCCGGTGCGGTGGCGCTCGAACAGCACCGTGCCGAGCTGTTCTTCGATCTGCTTGAGCCGGCGGAACACGGTGGAATGGTTGACCCCCAGCGTCATCGCCGCCGCCGGCAGGCCCTTCGCATCCGCCACCGCCTTGATCAGCCGGAAATCGTCCCAGCCGAGATTTTTGAACGGTTCGGCCATGCTGCTCCCCGATTGTGGCGACGACGGATGGCGGCGCACACGCGCCTCTCAGGTCCGCCTGCCACGCACAAACGATAGCAGCACAGATGAGATTGCGTCAACGCAATTGATAAGGTCTGGCATTGCGCCGCTGCCGGGTTATCTCTTGTCGCAACGGAGCGCGGTTGGCGCTCACAGGAGGGCAAGATCATGAACCGCAATGGCATCCATCATGTGACGGCGATCGCCGGCAATGCGCGCCGCAACGTTGAATTCTACACGAAGACGCTCGGCCTTCGGCTGGTGAAGAAGACCGTCAATTTCGACGATCCCGGCACCTATCACTTCTATTATGGTGACGAGGCGGGCTCGCCCGGTACCATCCTCACCTTTTTCCCTTGGGATCACGTTGCGCCGGGCCGCGTTGGCATCGGCGAGACGCAGGAGACCGCGTTCCGCGTGCCCGCCGGCTCCATCGGCTACTGGACGCAGCGCTTTGTCGAGAAGGGCGTGGCGCACAGTGCGCCGGTGAAGCGCTTCGGCGAGACCGTGCTGGCGTTCAAGGACCCGCACGGCACCCGTCTGGCACTGGTCGGCGTCGCAGGGGCGGAGAATGAGCCGGCGTGGCTTGGCACCGACGTTCCCGCCGAGAACGCCCTTCGCGGCTTTCACAGCGTGAATCTGCTGCTGGCCGAGGCGGCGCCCACGGGGGCGATCCTCACCGACGTGTTCGGCTTCAAGGAGATCGGCCGCGAGGGCTCGCTGGTGCGCTTCAAGGCCGAAGGCACAGAGATCGGCGGCATTGTCGATATCCATGAGGCCGGCGGCTTCCTGCCCGCCCGCATGGGCGGCGGCTCGGTGCACCATATCGCCTTCCGCGCCGCAGACGACGCGGCCGAGTTCGCCATGGTGAAGAAGCTGAACGAGAACCATGGCATCGCCACCACGGAGCAGAAGGACCGCAACTATTTCCGGTCCGTCTACTTCCGCGAGCCCGGCCATGTGCTGTTCGAGATCGCTACCGACATCCCCGGCTTCGCCGCCGATGAGCCGGCGGCGAGCCTGGGCGAGGCGCTGAAGCTGCCCGGCTTCCTTGAGAGCCGCCGCGGCCAGATCGAGGCCGTACTGCCCGAGATCGCCTGAACGACGCGGCGCCGCCCCGCTGGGCGGCGCCCCCCTTCCATCCCTGACGAGGAGGCCGTCATGACCGACGCCGCGCTTTCCTTCGTGCATCGCTATGAGCCCGCCCGCGAGCCGGGTGTCGCCCCGCTTCTGCTGCTCCACGGCACCGGCGGCGACGAGAACGACCTTGTCTCGCTCGGCGGCATGATCGCGCCGGGCGCTGCCCTGCTGTCCCCGCGCGGCAAGGTTCTGGAAGGCGGCATGCCGCGCTTCTTCCGCCGCCTGCGCGAGGGCGTGTTCGACGAGGACGATGTGCGCGCCCGCGCCGCCGAACTCGCCGGCTTCATCGCGGAGGCGCGCGCCGCCTATGGCCTTGCCGCGCCGGTTGCGGTCGGCTTTTCCAACGGCGCCAACATCGCCGCGGCGCTGCTTCTGACCCAGCCGGAGGTGCTGGCGGGGGCGGTGCTGATGCGCGCCATGGTACCGCTGGCCGTGCCGCCGCCAGCCGATCTCGCCGGCCGCCCCGTGCTCCTTCTCTCCGGTGCGATGGACCCGATCGTGCCGGAAGAGAACGCGGCCCGCCTCGCCGGCCAGCTGCGCGCGGCGGGCGCGGCGCTCGACCACCGCACCCTCCCGGCCGGGCACGGGCTCTCCCAGGCTGACCTGACGCTCGCCCGCGACTTTCTGCGGGCTCCGGCGCGAACGGCTGCCTGATGGCCCCACATCCGGCGGAACCGGATGCCTCCCGGCGCATTGCTGCCACGGCACAGGTGTTTCACACTCGTGCTGTGGCGCTGCCGTGCGGGAGGTGAGGATGCGTTGGGAGGATTTCCGCCGGAGCGGCAATGTCGAGGACCGGCGCGGTGGAGGTTTTGGTGGTGGTGGCGGCATGGGCCGGGGAGGCCTTGGCATTGGCGGGCTGATCATTGTCGGCCTCATCGCCTGGGCCACCGGCATCAACCCGGCCGTGCTGATCGGCGGCGCTGAAATCCTGCTCGGCGACGGCAGCCCGTCCAGCCAGACCTCCCCGCAGCGCCAGAGCGCGCCCCCGCGCAATCTGAGCGCCGAGGACCAGAAGCTCGGCGATTTCGCCGCCGTCGTGCTCGCACAGACCGAGGATGTGTGGAAACCGATCTTCAAGGGCGAGGGGGCGACCTATCGCGAGCCCGGCATGGTGCTTTTCACCGGCGCCACCCGTTCGGCCTGCGGCGCCGCAGATGCCGCCGTAGGCCCGTTTTATTGCCCGCGCGACCAGAAGGTCTATCTCGACACCTCCTTCTTCAAGGATCTGAAGCGGCGCTTCAACGCGCCGGGCGATTTCGCCGCCGCCTATGTCATCGCCCATGAGGTCGGTCATCACGTTGAGAACCAGATCGGTCTCTTGGAAAAAGTGCAGGCCCGCCAGCGCCAGGCCTCGCGGTCGGAGGCCAATGCCCTGTCCGTCCGGGTCGAACTGATGGCCGATTGTCTCGCTGGCGTGTGGGCGCACCATGCCGATGCGCAGTGGCGCATTCTGGAAGACGGCGATATCGAAGAAGCGATGAACGCCGCCGCCGCCATTGGCGACGATCGGCTGCAGAAGCAGGCGCAGGGCTATGTCGTGCCCGACAGCTTCACCCATGGCACCTCCGCCCAGCGGGTGAAATGGTTCCGGCAGGGCCTCGCCCAAGGCTCGCTGGCGCAGTGCAACACCTTCAAGGGCTCGATCTGAGAGAGACGATGACCGACCAGACGCCGTTCGTGCCGCTTGCCATCGCGGTGCTCACCATTTCCGACACCCGCACGCTGGCCGAGGACCGCTCTGGCAACACCCTGGCCGAGCGGGTGGAGACGGCCGGCCACCGCCTCGCCGACCGCGCCATCGTGCCGGACGATGTGGAGACGATCCGGGCGAAGGTGGCGGGCTGGATCTCCGATCCCGCCGTCGATGTCGTCATCACCACCGGCGGCACCGGCTTCACCGGCCGCGACGTGACGCCTGAAGCGGTAGAACCGCTGTTCGAGAAGCGCATGGAAGGCTTCTCGACCGTGTTCCACATGGTCTCCTTCGGCAAGATCGGTACTTCGACCCTGCAGAGCCGCGCCACCGCCGGTGTCGCCAATTCCACCTATGTCTTCTGCCTGCCGGGCTCCCCCGGTGCCTGCCGCGATGGCTGGGACGAGATTCTGGTCCACCAGCTCGACATCCGACACAAGCCCTGCAATTTCGTCGAGATTCTTCCGCGTCTCGATGAACATTTGAAGCGCGGCAAGCTGCGCGCGCCGGCCGGTCCGACGGGCTGAGCTTTCAGCCTTCTTCCGGCAGCAGGATCTGTGAGCGCAGCAGCACCAGCCGCTTGCGGCCCACGCGGGAGAGCAGACGGCGATTGGCATTGGGTCCCGGCGTGTGCCCGCCCAGCGTCTCGTAGAGGCGGCGGTGCAGCAACAGGCCCTGTTCCGGGCGCGGACGCCCGGTGAGCGCATGGCGCAGCATGGCCGCCGCCTCTCTCACCCGTGGCGAGACACCGAACCCATCCAGCGCCAGCCGGAAGGTCGCCGCCCGCCGCTCGGCGGCGCCGGTGCGCTCGATCTGATCAGTGAAGCTGCGCACCTCGCGCGCCCAGCCTTCCTGCAGCAGGCCGCTCGGTTCGAGAAACAGCAGCCAGGAGGCCCGTGCCGCCGCCGCGCCCTGTCGCAGCCTTGCGCCGGTGTCGGCCGGGCCGGAGAGATATTCGCAGCCGGCGGCGTCGGCGATTTCCGCCACGTCGGGCGCATTGCCAGAATCGACCAGCAGCACCTCCCGCACCAGCCCCGCGGCAGCACCCGGCACCAGCGAGGAAAGGGTGGGAATCAGCCGTTTGGCGCCCGCACTTGTGGGAATGACGACCGAGATCACGCCGTGGCCACCCTTGAAGGATCCGGGTCTGGAGAACGGCCGGGGAGGCGTCCCGAGCCTGAGGGAAAAGCTTTTCCTGCCTAACCCACGGTTCGACGCCCGTACAGTCCGGCTGTCGCAATTCGGTCAATGTTCTTGATATGTTCTCAAGGCTGACGTAAAGAACAGTCTCCGCGAGAGGCCCCGACATGCAACGCTCCGTCCCCGATCGCCCTTCTGCCCTAACTGCACCGCCTGCCACTCCGCGCCATCTGGGGCGCTTGGCGCAGCAGCGTCGCGATGCTCGCGCCCAGGAGCAGGCGGAGGCGGCGCGCGACCTCACCGGCCTGTCCGACATGGACGCCGTGGCGCCCCCGCCAATGCCGGACTGGCTGGTGGAGGGTGAGCGGCGGCGTGGGCGGGGGGCGCTCTCCAATCCGGCCGGGCGCTTTGAGCCGCACAGCCGTGAGCGCTTCGACGATGGCTGGCAGGAATTGGACGACCTGCCGGCCTTCCGCACCAGCGTGACGGTGGAGAAGCCGCGCACCATCATCAACCGCAACGATTCGCCAGATGTCGGTTTCGATCGCTCGATCAACCCTTATCGCGGTTGCGAACATGGCTGTGTCTATTGCTTCGCCCGGCCGACCCATGCCTATCAGGGCCTGTCGGCTGGGCTCGACTTCGAGACCAAGCTGTTCGCCAAGCCCGATGCGCCGGAGCTTCTGGCCAAGGAACTGTCGAAGCCCGGCTATGAGCCGCGCACCATCGCGCTCGGCATCAACACCGACGGCTACCAGCCGATCGAGCGCGAGTGGTGGTTGACCCGCCGTATTCTCGAAGTGCTGCGCGATTTCGGCCATCCCGTCGGCATCGTCACCAAGTCGGCGCTGGTGGTGCGCGACCTCGATATTCTGGGGCCGATGGCGGAGAAGGGGCTGGCGAAGGTTGCGCTGTCCATCACCACGCTCGACCCCAAGCTGGCGCGGCTGATGGAGCCGCGCGCGGCGACGCCGTCACGGCGTCTGGACACGCTGCGCCGGCTTTCCGACGCCGGCGTGCCGACCGCCGTGCTGGTAGCGCCGGTGATCCCCGCCGTCACGGATGCCGAGATGGAGCGTATTCTCGACGCGGCGGCGGCAGCCGGTGCGTCGGAAGCCGGCTATGTCATGCTGCGTGTGCCGCTGGAAATCCGCGACCTGTTCCGCGAATGGCTGCTCACCCATTTCCCCGGCCGCTACCGTCATGTGCTGTCGCTGCTGAAGGAACTGCATGGCGGGCGGGAATATGATTCCACCTTCGGCCAGCGCATGACCGGCACCGGCCCCTATGCCTGGACGCTGGCCCGCCGCTTCGAGATCGCGGTGGAGAGGCTGGGTCTGAACCGTCGCTCGACGCGCCTCTCGACCCGTCATTTCACCCGCCCGCCGCAGAAGGGCGAGCAATTGTCACTGTTCGGAGAAGGTGCATGAGCGGGAACATGGGGATGAGGCCGGACGTGAGGGGCGCGCCTGCGGCGGACGACGGCGCGCCGGTATCCGAGCCGAAAGGCACGGCGCGCGTCATGCCGCCGCTGCAGCTCTCGCTGGTGACGCTGGGCGTCGCGGATCTGAAGCGAGCGGTCACGTTCTATGAGGCGCTGGGCCTTGTGCGACGGGTGAAGGAGGCCACCGGCGCGGCCTTTTTCGACGCCGGCGGCGTAGTGCTGTCGCTTTATCCCCGCGTGGAACTCGCCGCTGATGCTGGGGTGATCGCCGGGCGCCCGGGGGCGTTCGGCGGCATCGCCCTCGCCTGCAACCGGGCGAGCCGTTCGGAGGTGGACACGACGCTGATCCGCGCCGTGGCGGCGGGCGGGCGGCCGCTGCGTCCGGCGCAGCCGACGTTCTGGGGTGGCTATTCCGGCTATGTCGCCGATCCCGACGGCCACCCCTGGGAGATCGCCCACAATCCCGGCTTTCCCTTCGATGCGGCCGGCCGCATCGTTCTGCCGGACTGAGCCGGCAGCGCGCGCGTCAGATCCGCATCGACGGGGGCCAAGCGGGGAGAGGCCGGGCAGGCTACCTCCCGTGAGGCTCAGTTGCCGCCGAGCAGCGGGGCGAGTTCCTTGTCGAGCTGCTCCGGGCTCATCGCACCCGACACCTTCTTGCCGTTGATGAAGAAGGTGGGGGTCGAATCGATGCCGAGCTCGGCGCCGCGCTTGGCGACTTCGTCGATCTGGCCAGCCAGCTTGGTGTCGTTGAGGCAGGTGTTGAACTGTTCTTCCGTCATGCCGCTCTGCTTGGCGATGGCGAGCAGGGCCTGCGCCGGATTGTTCGAGAACGCCCAGTTCTTCTGGGTCTCGAACAGCGTGTCGGTCATCGGGTAATATTTGCCCTCGCCGCCGCAGCGCGCCAGCATGAACGCGGCCTTAGCGACGATGTCGAGCGGGAATTCGCGCAGGATGAAGCGCACCTTGCCGGTGTCGATATATTTCTCCTTGAGCACCGGATAGGTCGTCTCGTGGAAATGCGCGCAATGACCACAGGTCATCGAGGCATACTCCACGATGGTCACCGGCGCGTCGGCCTTGCCCAGCACCTGGTCGGGCAGCGCCCCGGGCGCCATCAGCTTGGCCGTGTCGACCGTCTGCGCCTCGGCGCGCCCGATCAGGCTGCTGGCGAGCGTACCGAAGGCGGCAAGGGAGAGGGCGAGGGTGCCAACACCTTCGAGGAAGCGACGGCGGTCGATCATTGTCGGTCTCCAGAAGCGGCCGGACATGTCTACCGGCCGGAATGCCTAAGCCTAGGTCCGCGCCTTGCGCCCCTCACAAGCGCGTACAGCCCGGGCGGCGTCATGGCAACGGGGGGCTACCAACGCACGCCTCACCGCTGCGTGAAGCCTCGTCCCTTGCCCCGTTTCTCCCGGGTCACCAGCGCGCCAAGTCGGGCGAGGGCGGTGGCAAGCGCGTCGTCCTCGAAGGAGCCGGCGGTTGCGGCGATTCGCTGCCGGGCGGCACCGCATTCGGCGGCGTCCGGCTCATGGAAGCGGAAGCGTGGGCGCGGACGCGGCACCGGGCCCTGCTTCAGCGCCAGCCGGCCGATGCAGCGCCAGCCGAAATAACGGTTGACCCGGTCGATAACGATCGGCGCGTCGTGCTGCAATTCGATGGCGAAGCCGCCCTCCACGCGCACATGCAGCACGCCGGGCTCGCCGCTGTCCGGCCGTGATGGCCAGGCGAGCTTGATCGGCACCGCCCGTGCCGCCAGCGCGTCCCCGACAATATCGGCCCAGCGGGTGACGATCTCCACCGAGGCGAGGCCGCGCCGGCGGCAGCATTCGGCTATGGCGCCGTCGATGAGGTCGGCAAGCGGGCGGGTGTGGGAACGCGGGGCCATCTCAACTCACGTCTTGCCCGGCGCGGCCGAAGCGGCCACGGTGCGGGCGTTGTGCCTGAGGATCGCATGCAAGCCGCCGCCAATCCAGCCGCTCCCACCGCCGCGTCCGCCGCTGCCCCTGCCGCTCCCGATCCGGGCGCGCTGCTCGCCTGGTATGACCGGCATCGCCGGCGCCTTCCCTGGCGCGCGGCGCCGGGAAGGCGGCAGGACCCTTACCGGGTGTTTCTGTCCGAGATCATGCTGCAGCAGACGACGGTCGTGACGGTCGCGCCCTACTACGAGAACTTCCTGCGCCGCTGGCCCACGGTCGCCGCGCTGGCGGCGGCGCCGCTGGAGGAGGTGCTCTCGGCTTGGGCGGGTCTTGGTTACTATGCCCGCGCCCGCAATCTGCATGCCTGCGCCAAAGCCGTGGTGGAGCGCCATGGCGGGGAGTTCCCGTCGGAGGAGGCGGCGCTTCTGGAGTTGCCGGGCATCGGCCCCTACACGGCGGCGGCGATTGCCGCCATCGCCTTCGAACGTCGCGCCGCGCCGGTCGACGGCAATTGGGAGCGGGTGGTGTCCCGGCTCTTCGCGGTGGAAGAGTCGCTGCCCAAGGCGCGTGCCCGGCTGCGCGCGCTGGCGCTTACCCTTCCACCGAAAGTGCGCCACGGCGATTTCGCCCAGGCGATGATGGATCTCGGCGCCACAATCTGCACGCCGCGCAAGCCGGCCTGCGCGCTTTGCCCATGGCAGGGACCCTGTGCGGCCCGCGCCGGTGGCGTGCCGGAGCGTTACCCCCTGAAGGCGACGAAAGCGGCGCGGCCGACCCGCCAGGGGGTGGCCTTCCTCGCCGTGCGGGCGGATGGCGCGGTGCTGGTGCGCTCGCGGCCGCCAAAGGGTCTGCTCGGCGGAATGAGCGAGGTGCCGTCGACGCCCTGGGAGCCGGGCGGCGTCACCCATCTCGTCGCGCATGCTCCGGTCAAGGCGTCCTGGACGGTGCTCAACGCCACCGTCACCCATGTGTTCAGCCATTTCGCGCTGGAACTGCAGCTCTGGCGGGCGGAGCTGCCGGCCGGCCAGCCTGCGCCAGCGGGCCATCGCTGGGTCGCGCCGCAGGGTTTCGATGCCGAGGCGTTTCCGTCGGTCATGCGCAAGGTTCTGGCCCATGCGTCACCCAACCTCGCGCGCTAGATTACGTCGGTGTGAATGAACCTTTGCGCTCCGGGATCGTTGTTCCTGCAAGCCGCACGAGCGGATCAAAACAGGAGATGACGACCATGGGTAGCACGATGGACAAGGCCAAGGGCATGGGCAACGAAGCTATCGGCAACGTCAAGCAGGGCGTTGGCAAGGTGACCGGTTCCGAGCGTCTTCAGGCCGAAGGCAAGGTGCAGGAGCTCAAGGGCGAGGCCCAGCAGGCCAAGGGCGAGATCAAGGAATCGGTGAAGAAGGCCGGCAACCTCTGAGCCGCCACCGCTGCCGATGATAAGGCCGCCCGAATGGGCGGCCTTTTTACGTGCACACACGATCGGAGGTTGGCCGGTTTACTCCGCCGCCATCGCCATTTCCGAACGGACGACCGCGCGCAGCGAATCGATGGGGCGCAGCCCTTCGCGGGTGGCAATGTGCCAGTAGGTCCAGCCATTGCAGGCCTCAATCCCCTGCGCGATCGCACCCGCACGGTGGATGGAGCCGATCTGCCCCAGACCCGGTGCTGTCTCCAACGAAAGTGTACCGTCGGCGCGTACCAGTGCGCGCACCTTTGCCTTCGCATCGGTGAGCAACGTGCCCGGCATGAGCAGGCCCCGTTCCACCAGCGCGTTGAAAGCGATACGCGGCGCCTCGCGCGCCGTTGGTGCCGGCACCAGAGCGAGATCGGGGAGCGGCTCCACCGCATCGATGCGCGCCTGCGCGGCGTCGGCATAGGTGGCATCGCGCTCGATGCCGACGAAATGCCGCCCCAGCCGCTTGGCTACCGCCGCCGTCGTGCCCGAGCCCAAGAAGGGATCGAGCACCACATCGCCGGGCTTGGATGCCGAGAGAATAACGCGGGCGAGCAGCGCCTCCGGCTTCTGCGTCGGATGAACCTTGTGGCCGGTCTCATCCTTCAGCCGCTCATGGCCCGAGCAGATCGGGAACAGCCAGTCGGAGCGCATCTGCACATCCTCATTGGCCGCCTTCAGCGCCTCGTAATTGAAGGTGTAGCCCTTGGCGCCCGGCTCGCGCGCCGCCCAGATCAGCGTCTCATGCGCGTTGGTGAAGCGCCGGCCACGGAAATTCGGCATCGGGTTTGTCTTGCGCCAGACGATGTCGTTGAGAATCCAGAAATCGAGGTCCTGCAGCAGCGACCCGACGCGGAAGATGTTGTGATAGGAGCCGATCACCCACAGTGTGCCGGTGGGCTTGAGCACCCGGCGTACCGCGAGCAGCCAGGCGCGGGTGAACGCGTCATAGGCCTCGAAACTGTCGAACTTGTCCCAGGCATCATCAACCGCGTCGACCCGGCTGTCGTCGGGCCGCTTCAGCTCGCCCTGAAGCTGGAGATTATACGGCGGGTCGGCGAAGACGAGATCGACCGATGCGGCGGGAAGCCGTGACAAAGCGGCGACGCAATCGCCGCGGATGATGCTGTCGAGGGGCAACTGGGAGGGCAGGCCAGCGGAACGGGCAATGCCGGATCGGGGAGCCCTTTGGGCTTCCCCGTTGCGAACGACCTTCATGAACGCTCTACCCTACTCGTACAGGACGCAACGGAACTCGTGTATCCACAATCTCCGCCGGACAGGGTAAAGACCGGGTAAAGCGATGCCGCCAAAAGTGCATTCATCGAAGCCGGGCGCCGGAGCATCCACGGCGGCGGCCTCGCATCCCATCGGCGCGACCCCGCTGCGCTGGCATGGCGACGGCCTGCCTGGCCGTTCGCTGCGCTTCACCGCCACGGTCATGGCGCCGATGGCGGCGGGGCTGGCGCTGCACCAGAATTACTGGGTCGGCTACGCGCTTCTCACCTGCATTCTCGGCTTCACGCTGGATACGGGCGGCTCGGCCCGCCACCGCGCCGTGCTGTTCGCCGTGGCCGGGGCCGTGATACTCGCCGGCGCCACGCTCGGTAGCGGCGTCGCGGGCCATGTCTGGTTGACGGCGACCGCGTTGGTGGTCACCGCTGCGCTTTATGCGCTGGTGGAGGCGGTGCATCCGAGCGCGGCTTTCGCGGCGCGCTTCTTCTGCCTTGCCACGGCGATTGCGGCGCTCGACGTGCCGTTCCAGCCCGGCGATGTCGGCGTGGTGGCCGTGTTCTCGCTCTATGCGTGGCTGGTCTCGGTGGGATGGGACATGTTGACCGGCCTGTGGCGGCCCTCCACCGCGCCGACGCTGGCCGCGATTCTCGCCCATATCAGGGACACGCAGCAGGAGCGGCTGCTTTTCGCCGGCATCGTCGCGCTGGCCGTGGCGCTCGCCTTCATGACGGGGCGGCTGCTCGGCCTGCCGCACCCGCACTGGGCGGTCTTTGCGGTGGTGATCGTACTGCGCGACGATACCCAGTTCAGCCGCCGCATGATGATTGATCTGGCGGTGGGCACGGTGCTCGGCGCGGGAGCCGCTGTTGCCTATGGCGCGCTGGTCACCTCGCCCGCCGGGTTGATGGCTGGCCTCACCCTTGCCGCCCTGGTGCGCTGGCCGGGGCAGCGCGTGCATGGCGCTCTCGGCATGGCGGCGATGGCGGCGTTCATCATCCTGCTGCTGCAGCTAGTGGGCACGTTGATGCATGTGCCGATGCACGCGGCGGGGGATCGCGTGGCCGATATAACCCTCGGCTGCGCCTTTGCGCTGGCGGCGTTGATGGTCAATGCGCGCCTGCGTCGCTGGTTCGGCTGGGAGGAGGCCTGACCGCAGCCGGCGCCGCGCCCGTTCCGAGGCTCGAAATGGCGCGCAAACCGCAACATGTCGTGGATCGGGTGCGTGCCGCCACTTGAACTTGTAGCTGTCGGGCGGCACCCTACACCCATGAAATTCACGCGCCTGCGTCTTACCGGCTTCAAGACCTTTGTCGAGCCGACGGAAATGCTGATCGAGCCCGGCCTTACCGGCATTGTGGGCCCGAATGGCTGCGGCAAGTCGAATCTTGTCGAGGCCATGCGCTGGGTGATGGGCGAGAGCTCCTATAAGGCGATGCGCGCGGAGGGGATGGACGACGTCATCTTCGGCGGTTCCACCACCCGTCCGGCGCGCAACACGGCCGAGGTGGTGCTGGTGGTCGATAATGGCGACCGCTCGGCCCCGGCCGTGTTCAACGACGCGGACATGCTGGAAATTTCCCGCCGCATCGAACGCGAGGCGGGTTCCTCCTACCGGATCAACGGCCGCGAGGCGCGCGCCCGCGACGTGCAGATCCTGTTCGCCGACGCCTCGTCCGGCTCGCGCTCGCCTTCCATGGTGCGGCAGGGACAGATCGGCGAAATCGTCGGCGCCAAGCCCACCGCCCGGCGCCGCCTGCTGGAAGAAGCCGCCGGTGTCGCCGGCCTGCATGCGCGCCGGCACGAGGCGGAAATGCGCCTGCGGGCGGCGGAAACCAACCTGACGCGGCTCGAGGATGTCATTGGTCAGATTTCCGGCCAGCTCGACGCCCTGCGCCGCCAGTCGCGTCAGGCCTCGCGCTACCGGGTGCTCTCCGCCGATATACGCAAGGCCGAAGCCGCGCTGCTGTGGCTGCGCTGGCTGGAGGCGGAGGCGGGGCTCGGTGAAGCGAGCCGGGCGCTTGATCTCGCCGTGCGCGAGGTTGCCGCGCGGACCTTGCAGCAGGGCGAGGCCGCCCGCGCCGCCGCCGTCGCCGCGCACGGCATTCCCGCTCTGCGCGAGGCCGATGCGGCCGCGGCCGCCGCGCTTCAGCGGCTGACACTCGCTCGTGGCGAACTGGACCGCGAGGAAGCGCGCGCGGGGGCCCGCCGCGAGGAGCTTGACCGCCGGCTCGCCCAACTCGGCGGCGACATGGAGCGCGAGCGGGCTCTAGAACAGGACGCGGGCGAGATGCTGGAGCGCCTCACCCAGGAGGCGGAGGAACTCGCCGCCGCTCAGGAGCAGGCGGCGCAGCTGGAGGACGAGGCGCTGGCCCGCAACGGCGAGGCTGTGGGGCGCCTCGCCGAGTCCGAGCGCGCCTTTGCCGATGCCACCGCTGCCAATGCCGAAGCGACCGCGCGACGCGGGGCGATGGAACGGGCGCTGCGCGAGGCGGGTGAGCGCCTGTCGCGGCTCGACCGCGATGTGGAGGTGCTGGCGGGCCAGAAGAGCCAATTGGAATCGAATGTGGATGCCGCTCGTCTCGATGAGCGTCGCGAGCGTGCCGAAGTGGCGCAGGAATCCTTCGCTGCCGCCGAGACGGCGGCGCAGGAGGCCGAGAACGCTCATGCATTGGCCCGCGCCGCGCTCGACCAGGCCCGCCGTCCGCTGACCGAGGCGGAACGGGCGGCCCAACGGCTCGACACGGAAGCGCGCACCCTCGCCAAGCTGCTCGATGTCGGCACGCCGCGCCGCTGGTCGCCGGTGCTCGACTTCATCGAGGTGGCGCGTGGCTACGAGGCTGCGCTCGGCGCCGCACTCGGCGACGATCTCGATGCGCCTTCCGACAGCGAAGCGCCGGTGCACTGGACGCTGGTCGCCCCTCTCGGCGACGCACCGCTGCCCGAGGGCACTGAGCCACTTGCCGCCCATGTGGTCGCGCCCAAGGTTTTGGCCCGCCGGCTCAGCCAGATCGGCGTCGTCGATCGCATCGACGGCCCGGGCCTCGCCGCCCAGCTTAAGGCCGGCCAACGCCTCGTCTCCCGCGAGGGCGATCTGTGGCGCTGGGATGGCTTTGTCGCCGCCGCCGACGCGCCCACCGCCGCGGCCCGGCGGCTGGCGGAGCGCAATCGCCTCGCCGACATCGAAGCGCAGCTCGAAGGTGCCCGGCTTGAAGTGACACGGCATCGCCGCGGGCTGGAAGCGGCGGAGGCCGCGCTGCGCGCCGCGGGTGCTCGCGAGAACGCCGCCCGCGAAGCCCGCCGCGCCAGCCTGCGGGCGATGGAGGTGGCACGGGACGAGCTTGCCCGTGCCGAACGCGCCGCCGCCGAGCAATCCGCCCGCCTCGCCGCGCTCGGCGCCAATCTGGCGCGTCTGCAGGAAGAGCGCGAAATCGCCGCGATCGCGCTCGAAGAGGCGCGCGCCGACATGGCCGACCAGCCGCCACCGGCGGAGGGGGAAGCGCAACTGGCGGAAATCCGCGCCCGCGTCGCACAGGATCGTGCCGTTCTGGCGGAGACCCGTGTGCGCGCGGATGCGCTGGTGCGCGAGCGTGACCAGCGTCTGCGGCGCCTCGCGCTCATCGCCCAGGAGCGCGCCTCCTGGGAGGCGCGGGCCGGCGGCACGGGCGCGCGCGTCGCCGCGCTCGAGGCACGCCTCGCAGAAGCGGCCCATGAGCGCGAAGAACTGGACGATGCGCCCGTGCGCTTCGCCGCGCGCCGGCGCGCTCTCCTCGACGAGATCGCTCGCGCGGAGGCGGCGCGCCGCGAGGCGGCCGACCGGCTGGCGAGCGCCGAATCGCTGCAGGTGGAGGGCGACAAGCTCGCCCGCGCCACGCTCGACGCGCTTGCCGCTGCGCGTGAGGAAAGCGCCCGCGCCGAGGCCCGGGTAGAAGCCGCGCGCCAGCGTCGCGAGGTGCTTGCGCGCGAGATGGCGGAGGCGCTCGACGGCCCGCCGGAGACCGCCCGCGAGATCGCCGGCTTTACGCCGGACAGCCCGATGCCGGTGCTGGCGGAGCTGGAAGCCGAACTCGGCCGGCTGAAGGCGGACCGCGAGCGGCTCGGTGCGGTGAATCTGCGCGCCGAAGAGGAGCTTGCCGAGATCGAGACCCAGCAGAAGGGCCTCACTGGCGAGCGTGACGATCTCACCGAAGCGATCAAGCGGCTGCGCCAGGGCATTTACAGTCTCAACCGCGAGGCGCGCGAGCGGCTGCAGGCCAGTTTCAATGTCGTCGACGGCCATTTCCGCCAGCTCTTCACCACGCTTTTCGGCGGCGGCGAGGCGCAATTGGTGCTGACCGATTCGGACGATCCGCTGGAGGCGGGGCTCGACATCATCGCCAAACCGCCGGGCAAGAAGCCGCAATCGCTCTCGCTGCTGTCCGGCGGCGAACAGGCGCTGACCGCGATGGCGCTGATCTTCGCGGTGTTCCTTACCAATCCCGCGCCGATCTGCGTGCTCGACGAAGTGGATGCGCCGCTCGACGATTCCAACGTGGAGCGCTTCTGCAATTTGCTCGACGAGATGCGCCGTCTCACCGAGACGCGCTTCGTCACCATCACCCACAACCCTATCACCATGAGCCGGATGAACCGGCTGTTCGGCGTCACCATGGCCGAGCGCGGGGTCTCCAAGCTCGTCTCCGTCGACCTTGCGACCGCAGAGCGCTTCCTCGAGGCGAGCTGATCACGTCGCATCCGGCGCTGCGGTACGGGTAATTTCGGATGCGCAGCTGGCATGCCAAAAACATGGCAGCCCCCTTCCCTTGGTGCGGGAAGCGATCGAAACGCCTGCGACAGAGCGTCCACAATTTGCTTTTGTCATTGTTTTGCAATGACTTAAAAGATGCGATCACATCCTTGACACCCCTAGGGGCGAACACTATGGTGCGCCCGTCTTCGGGGTCGGGAAATCCTTCTCCGGTCAGGCTTGAGTGCGGATGATGGACGACCGAGACAAGACGGACGGCCATGGCGACTCGGGGCGGCCGGATGTTTCCGACGCCGAGCTTTCCGGCCGGTTGCGCGGGCTGGGCAGTGCGCTGGACAAGGTGCAGGCCGAGCGGCAAGCCGAAAAGAAGGCTTCCGCCGGCGCGGACAGGACATCCTCTTCGGCCGGCATGGCGCTGGCGTTTCGGCTCGGTGCCGAATTCGTCGCGGGTGTGCTGGTCGGCGCCGGTCTGGGCTGGGCGATTGATCGTTTTCTCGGCGTCGCGCCGTGGGGAATGATCGTGTTCATTCTGCTCGGCTTCGGCGCGGGCATTGTGAACATGATGCGCGCGGCCGGAGAATTCGGTCGCAAGGGTCCACCGCAAGGTGGCGCCTGAAACATTTCGGTCCCGGCCTGTGCTGGGCGCCAATGAACAAGACGGTGCCGCTTCGGCGGTGCTTGAGATGGGGGCGGGCGCCTATGGCGCCGCGTGTTGAGGGCAGCGACCGGCGATGGCCAGCGGCAACGTGATCGATCCGATCCATCAGTTCCAGATCCACAAGATCGTGGAATTGGGGCAGCCTGGCGGCGTCGAGCTCGCCTTTACCAATTCCGCCGCCTTCATGTTCGGCATCGTGGCGCTGGTGTTCTTCTTCCTCACCTTCGCCACCCGCGGCCGCACCCTGGTTCCCGGCCGGCTGCAGTCGATGGCGGAGCTCTCCTACGAGTTCGTCGCCTCCACCGTGCGCGGCTCGGCCGGCAATGAGGGGATGAAGTTCTTCCCCCTCGTCTTCTCGCTCTTCATCTTCGTGCTGACCGCCAACATGGTCGGTATGATCCCCTATGCCTTCACCGTCACCAGCCATCTGATCGTCACCGCCGCCCTGGCGCTGCTCGTCATCCTGACGGTCATCATCTACGGCTTCGTGCGCCACGGCACCCATTTCCTCCACCTCTTCGTGCCGTCGGGCGTGCCGGCGTTCCTGCTGCCCTTCATGGTCGTGATCGAGGTCATTTCGTTCCTCTCCCGGCCCATCAGCCTTTCGCTGCGTCTCTTCGCCAACATGCTCGCCGGCCACATCGCGATGAAGGTGTTTGCCGGCTTCATCGTGATGATGACGGCCTCCGGCGTGGTCGGCTGGTTTGGCGCCGTGCTGCCGCTGTTCATGGTGGTGGCGCTGACGGCCCTCGAATTCCTGGTCGCCGCCCTGCAGGCCTATGTGTTCGCGGTGCTGACCTGCATCTATCTCAACGACGCGCTGCACCCCGGTCACTGAGCCGCGCGTCGCGGGACACCCATCCAGCCTTTCAACCAATCTGACTATTCCAACAGGAGAAGATCATGGAAGCGGAAGCCGCCAAGTTCCTCGGCGCCGGTCTCGCCACGCTCGGCATGGGTCTCGCCGCCATCGGCGTCGGCACCATTTTCGGCAATTTCCTCTCGGGCGCCCTGCGCAACCCGTCGGCGGCTGACGGCCAGTTCGCCCGCGCCTTCATCGGCGCGGCGCTCGCCGAAGGTCTGGGCATCTTCTCGCTCGTCGTCGCCCTCGTCCTCCTCTTCGTGGTCTGATGCTTCTCCCCCCACCTGCGTGGGCCCAGTGGGCTCCGCGCAGGTGGGATGAGACGTCATCAGCCCTGATCGAGGAAGTCTGAACCCATGTCCGAGCCCAACGGTCCGGCCGCTATCATTGTCGCCCAGGCGTCGCCCGGCACCCTGCCGGCCGCGAGTGGTGTGGAGATTGCCGTGCCCGCAGCAGAAGCACACGGTAGCAACTTCCCTCCCTTCGACGTTCATACCTTTCCTTCGCAGCTCCTCTGGCTGGTGATCGCGTTCGCCGCGCTCTACCTGCTGATGAGCCGCATCGCCCTGCCGCGCATCGCCACGATTCTCGAAGAGCGGCATGACCGCATCGCCGACGATATCGAGGAAGCCGGCAAGCTGAAGGCGGAAAGCGAAGCGGCGGCCGAAGCCTATGAGAAGGCGCTGGCCAGCGCCCGCAACAAGGCCCACGGCATTGCCACCGAGACCCGTGACACGCTGGCGGCGGATGCCGAAGCGCGCCGCAAGGCGCTGGAAGCGGAGCTGAACGTCAAGCTCGCTGCCGCCGAAGTGCAGATCGCCGCCACCAAGACCTCGGCCATGGCCAATGTCCGCGGCATCGCGGTCGACGCGGCCGGCGCCATCGTCAACACGCTGATCGGCACCACGCCCGCGCCGAGCGCGGTCGAGGAGGCGGTCGACACCGCCATAAAGGGCTGAGGAGCGCACCATGGGTAGCGATACTTTCTGGGTCGCCGTCGCCTTCGTCATCTTCTTCCTCCTGCTCGCCCGGGCGGGGGCATTCTCCGGCATTGCCGCCAAGCTCGATTCTCGCGGGGATCGCATCCGCCACGAGCTCGAAGAGGCGCGCCGGTTGAAGGAAGAGGCGCAGAAGCTCGTCGCCGAGTATAAGCGCCGCCAGCGCGAGGCCGAGGAAGAGGCCGAGGCGATCGTCACTACGGCCAAGGCAGAGGCCGAGCGTCTCGCTTCGGAGGCCAAGCAGAAGCTTGAGGATCTGATCCTCCGCCGCACCAAGATGGCCGAGCAGAAGATCGCTCAGGCCGAGGCGCAGGCTCTCGCCGAAGTGAAGGCGGCTGCCGCCGACGCGGCGGTGAAGGCCTCGGAAGTCCTGCTGGCCGCACAGCTCACCGGTAGCGCCGCCGACCGAGTTCTCGATGCCGCGGTGGCCGAGGTGAAGTCGAAGCTCAACTGAGCCTTCGACACTGTTGAATAGTGAAAGCCCGGCTTCGCGCCGGGCTTTTTCTTGTCGCAAAAGTGGTGCTATGTTGCCATTGCGAGTGGGTGCTGGATTTAGGGATGGCCGAGTTTTGGGTCTATGAGAACCGGACACACAGCTATGTCCGTGTCCATCGCCGCAACTGTTGCATGTGCAATAATGGGCGCGGCCTAAAGGCTAGCGCGCCGGATCCCAACGCACGCTGGCACGCCGTAGAGACCCGCGAAGAGGCGGCGCTGCTGGCGCGGCGTCTCGGTCAGGCTGTTATCGCGCAATGCGCCACCTGTGGTGAATGATCGGCGCGGCCGGGGGCGATGCCGCCGGGACGGCCCCGCCTCGCATGTCAGCTGCCCATAAAGCCAACTTCGCCGTGGCGAGATCGTAAACGCCGCCCGCTATTCGCACCTTGCCTTCCGACACGGCGCTGGAAACCAGCGAACGCTCCTTCACCAGCCGCTCCATTGAATAGACGACGTTCTGCCGTATGGCGGCGGCCACGGGGTCGGCGGGATTCCCGGCAAGGGCGATACGGACCGGCACGCTCAGATGCTCGACCAGCGCCGGCTTATGACCGGGAAGGGGCTCGTGCTTCTGCTCGACGGCTACCGCCGCGGTGAGGGCCCCGCAGCTGGAGTGGCCGAGCACGACGATGACCGGCACGCCGAGATGCTCGACCGCATACTCCATGCTGGCGAGGCCCTCCTCATCGACGAAATTGCCGGCGACGCGGACGATAAACAGCCGCCCCGGGGCCTGGTCGAACACATATTCCGGGGCGACGCGCGAATCGGCGCAGGCGAGCACGATAGCGACCGGGTGCTGGCCCTTGGCCAGTGCCGCGCGGTTGGCGAGGAAGTCCGTGCAGGTCTGCACGCCGCGCACATGCCGGGCATTGCCGGCCGCCAGATCCTTCATCACCAGATCAGGCGATGGTGCAGGCGAAGGGTTGGTCGTGGCGGCAGCCTGGCCGGCCCAAGACAGGGCACTGGCGGAAAGAGCGACAGAGGTCGCGCCGCGCAGGAGCGCCCGGCGCGAGAGGGTGGTTCGGGTCCGGCATTCTTGGCACATGGGATGGCGTCCTTGACGCCTGTCCTGCGGGAGGCGGCGCGACTGAGGGTTGGCGCGGACGGCGGTGCCGATCCCAACTCGTCAGGTCACGCCGCCTTAGCGGCCAAGATGTGCGGCGGGGCTTTCCCCAGGCTAACTTCCGCGCAAAGTGGCGACTCAGCTGGTCCACCGCCGGGGACGGTAGAAGGTGTGCTCGCCAATGCGATCAAGCTTGCGCATTTCGCGGATCCAGTTCGGCCGCACCGAGCGCGCATGGTAATGGGTAGCGCGGCCCACCTTCTCATCCCACACCCGTCCGTCCAGCATGTCGCTGGCGATTTCCTTCGCCTGGTCCCAGAGCGCCGGCTCGGTGACCACGTCTCGAACATTGTCGCAGGCGAAGGTGAACTGGCAGGCGAACCGACGATGGGCGTTTTGGTAGACGGCCCGGCAGATGTCGGCGGGATAATAGCCGGAGAAGACGCGGTTCATCACAACCTGCGCCACTGCCACCTGGCCGCGATAGGGCTCGCCCCGACTCTCAAAATAGACCGCTTCGGCCAGACATTTCTCCGCCCGCACGCGGCGCTTGCCAGCGAGGCCGAGCCGTTCGGCCGGCGTTGGTCCGAGCATGCTGCGCGCGAGGTTGTCCTCCGCCTTCTGCGCCTCGGTGGTGCCAGCGTCGCCGCTGGGCAGTGCGGTCATGTGCAGGAAAGGCTGCGGCGGCAGGGCATTTTCCGTGAGGCCAAAGATGAAGGCCCTCTGGCGGTAGAGCGGCAGCGCCGGATCGGCCTCATCGGCGGAAGGTGAAGCGGGCGCAGGGCCGTCGAGCGCAGCGGCGACCGCACCGTCGGAGGGCAGCGACACTGTTGCGTCGTCCGCGGCGCCGAGGAGCGCGGCGTCCTGTTCCAACTGGGTGGGATCGCCCGTGGGATCGCCGGCCGGTACGGCGTAGAATTCCTCGTCATCGGCTGCCGCCAGCGCACCGGCGTCTTCCGCGTCGAGCGGATCGGTGCCGGTGCCGGCAAATCCGGCTGGCTCGGTGCCGATGCTGGTACCGGTGGCGGTGAAGCCGGCACCTTCGGAGGGCGTCGTGGTGCCCGCTCCGGCGAGACTCGCGGGCGTCGCCACGCCGGAGACCGCGAGCGGATCGACATCGAGCGGCGCCATCGGCGTGAGCGCCAGCCGGTCGGTCTTGCCGCCGCGATTAATGTCGACGGCCAAGGCCGCCTGCGGCGGAGAGGCGATCTCGGTCGGGGCCAGCAAGGCCGAGCGGCTCGGCCAAACGAAGGTGGAGGCCTTCAGCAGCCGGACAGGCTCGCCGAGGACCGAAATACGGGCGCGTTCGGCAACGCCGGGCTGATGAGTTAGTCGGCTCAATATGTCCTGATGGCCAATACCCGTCGCGCCGCCGACGAACAGAGCCAGCGCCCAGGCACCGGTAACCGCCATCCTGTGAACGCGCGCTGAGAATCGCATGTCCGCCCGCCGCCTTAACGCCACTCGACCCGTCGGAAGCCGTCGCGTACCTGCTTTGCCACAGGCAAGGGCGGGTGCGGCCGGCCACACAGTTGTCGCGCATTAACCTTGCCCGACCGTTAATGACGTGTGGCAAGCGCAGGCGTGTGCGGTCAGCGGGGGCGGGGGGCGGCCGCGCGGCGCAGGCGGTCGGCGATCGCTTCGCCGAGTCCGTGGTCAGGCAGAGGCACCACGGCGATGCCGCGCGCGCCCACACGGTCGAGATCGCGCAGGAAGGCGAAGAGGTTGGCCGCCGCCTCCACGAGGTCACCAGCCGGGCTGAGGTCGCGCATCACGGCCGCTCTTTCGCTACCCGAGGGGCGGGCGCCGGCGAAAGTGAGCAGCGCTTCGCCCGGCAGTACCTCCCGTGCGCCCAGCCGCACCGGCACGGAAGGGGCATAATGCGAGGCCAGCATGCCAGGGGCGAGCGGAGCGTCGTCATTGGCCGCCGCCTCGGAGGCGCGATCGGTGACGGGGTCGGCAAGCACCGCCTCAATCGCCTCGCGCGGCAGGCCGCCGGGCCGCAGCATCACGGGTCTCTCCCCGGTGCAGTCGAGAATGGTGGATTCCACCCCGACGGCGCAGGCGCCGGCGTCGAGGATAAGATCGATGCGCCCGTTCAGATCGGCATAAACATGTGCCGCCGTGGTGGGGGAGACATGGCCGGAGCGGTTGGCACTGGGAGCGGCGATCGGGCGCCCGGCGGCCGCGAGCACCGCCTGCGCGACCGGGTGGGCCGGCACGCGAAGGGCGACGCTGGCGAGGCCGGCGCGGGCGAGGGCGCAGGTGGCTTCCTCTAGCGCTGGAACGACCAGTGTGAGTGGGCCCGGCCAGAAATGGAGGGCGAGCGTCTCCGCGGCCGGGGTAAGGAGCCCGACGTGACGTGCCGCCGCGAGGTCCGGCACATGAGCGATCAGCGGGTTGAAGCTAGGCCGTCCTTTGGCAGCATAGAGGCTGGCAACAGCGCGGGGATCGGTCGCGTCGCAGGCAAGGCCGTAAACGGTCTCCGTCGGCAATGCCACCAGCCCGCCGTTGCGAAGCAGGCGCGCGGCCTCGGCGATGCCGGCGGTGTCCGCCGGGATGACGCGTGTCGCCCGCATCGGTCCATCCACGACGTCGCTGCTTTTCTCGGCCACCGCTTGCATCTCCCGCTCAGGCGCGCTCCGATAGGACGTCCCGCCGGGTCGGTCAACGGCGGGGCCGGTTCGCCCCCGCGTGCCGGGCCACTGGGGAATCGGCAGGCGCAAGGCTGGCCCCACACGGCGCCGTGGCATATCGTCCACCAGCCGCCGGGCCTGAACATTGAACGGCCGGAACGACCAAGGACGCCAAAGGAACGCCATGACCACGCTGCTGATCGCCCACGACGCCTGCCTCGACCATCTCACGCCGTCCGGTCATCCCGAGCGGCCGGATCGGGTGCGCGTGCTGAACCGGGTGTTCGAGGGCGAGCAGTTCGCCACCCTGGCCCGCGAACAGGCGCCGGTGGCGGCGCGCGAGGACATTGTGCGCGTGCATCCCGAAGATTATGTCGCCGCGCTGGACGAAGCGATGCCGGATGAGGGCATGGTGCGGATCGACGGCGACACGGTGATGTCGCCCGGCACCGGCGAGGCGATCTGGCGCGGTGTCGGCGGTGCCGTGCTCGGCGTCGACGAGGTGCTGTCCGGAAAGGTGAGCAATGCCTTCGTCTCGATGCGGCCGCCTGGTCATCACGCCGAGACGCGGACCCCGATGGGCTTCTGCCTGTTCAACAATGTTGCCATCGCTGCCCGCCACGCGCAGAAAGTGCACGGCATCGGCCGCGTCGCCATTGTCGATTTCGACGTGCATCACGGCAATGGCACGCAGGAAATCTTCTTCTCCGATCCGAGCGTGATGTACGCTTCCACCCACCAGATGCCGCTTTTTCCCGGCACCGGCGCGGTGGGCGAGCGCGGCACGACCGACAACATCGTCAACGCTCCGCTGCGCTCCGGTGACGATGGCGTGCATTTCCGCGAGGCCTTTGAAAGTCGCATCCTGCCGCGCCTGCAGGCCTTCGGCCCGGAACTGCTCATCATCTCCGCCGGCTTCGACGCGCATACGCGCGACCCGCTGGGCAACATCAATCTGCTGGAAGACGATTATACCTGGGTGACCAAGAAGCTGATGGACATTGCCGACAAGCATTGCGGCGGCAAGATCGTCTCGGTGCTGGAGGGCGGCTATGACCTCGAAGGGTTGGCGCGCTCCGCCTCCGCTCATGTCATGGCATTGATGCGCGGCTGACCGCGAGGGGGTGAGTGCCGCGCGCGCGCCCTGTATAAGGGGCCGACTCATCTCAAGGAGAACGCGATGACCGACGCGGCGGACGTGAACGCCCTGAGCTTTGAAAAGGCGCTCGCCGAGCTGGAGACCATCGTCGCCAAGCTCGAGGGCGGCAATGTCCCGCTGGAGGAGTCGATCGCGCTCTATGCCCGCGGCGAGGCGCTCAAGGCCCGCTGCGACGCGCTGCTCAAGGACGCCGAGGCGCGGGTCGAGAAGATCACCCTCGGCGCCGATGGCCGCCCGTCCGGCACACAGCCGCTGGACGGGGAGTAAGTCGAACTCTCAGCGCGAGGCACCGGCTATGGCTGTGCGCCTGCGTGCCCACCATCTGCTCTGTATGCTGACCTTTGTCGGCAGGGGATACACGCCCGCTTTCACCGCCAATTACATGCGTATCATTGCCCGCCTGAATGCGGGAGAGCCGGTCGAGCTGGTGGAGGGGCCGGACGATATCTGCGCGCCGATGCTCAAGGAGCAGGGCTCGCATTGCCGCACTGAGAGCGTGGCGCAGCGTGATGCGAAGGCCTCTGCCGCACTCGCGCAACGGTTGGGCTTGGTGCTGGAACAGGGCCGACGGATCGTCCTGACCGCCGAGACGCTGGCGCAGATGCGCGCGGCCTATGCCGAAGGCGCGGTGCGAGCCGCCTGCACCGGCTGCGAATGGGCGCCGTTCTGCACAGACATCGCCGGGCAGGGGTTTGCGGGAACGCGGCTTTCTGGCGTGCGGATCAACCCGCCTGTCGGCTCTGGCAGCCCGGATTGAACACCCGCACGGGTGAGGCCGGGTGGCGGGCCAGCGCCGCCGGCGGGCGCACCGGCCGGCGCACCAGCTCACCCGCGCAGTTCGGGCAGATGCCGCCCAGCACCGCCCCCGCGCAGGCCGTGCAGAAGGTGCACTCGAAGGTGCAGATCATCGCCTCGCGTGAGTCCGGCGGGAGATCGCGGTCGCAGCACTCGCAGCCCGGCCGAAGCTCCAGCATGAGCAGGTCCTTCCTTCAGTAGACGCCTGGGATCAGCCGTGCCGTGCGGGCGCTGTAGGCGCGGTATTCATCGCCGAACGTATCCAGCATCATCTTTTCTTCGCGGCCGATGCGGAAGGCGTAAAGGATGCCGAAGCCGATGAATCCCGCCGGACCGGCGACCCAGTTCGGGATCAGGATCAGCTGCGCGAGCGCCCACAGGAAGAAGGCGGAATACATGGGATGACGCACATGCCGGTAGACACCGCCGGTGACCAGCTTGTGCGTATCCTTGATCTCCAGCGTCACCGACCAGTTCTTGCCGAGGTCGCGATGGGTGCGGCGGAACAGCCACAAGGCCAGCACGAAGGTCAACGTGCCGAGCGCGAACTGAAGGACGGAATAGGGATAGTTGGCGAAATCGAACACCCGCGACGTTGCCCACAGCAGCGGCACGATGCCGAGGCCGGCGGTGGAGCAGGAGAGCAGGATGAGCTCGCGCAGCCGGTCACGGGCGTCGACGACGCGCTCGCGCTTCACCTTGCGTTCGAAGGGCAGGCGGATGACGTACCAGCCGATGCAGCCGGCGGCCCACACGATCTTGGCGGCGAGGAGAAGGTTCATGAAGCGTCCGTTGGTTCAGGCGATCAGGGAGCCATCCGCCGCGAAGCGACCGACCGGGCCCTCCGGGCGCGAGGACAGGTCGGCGAAGGCAAGCGGGCCGAGGGCGAACATAAAATAGTCGTACGGCGCCTTCTGCTCATTCGCCAGCAGGAACTGGTAATGCAGCCGCATGGCGTGCCAGCGCAGCCGCCTCAGCTTCGCATGGGTGAGCATTTCCTTGATGTTGGCGTTGCGCAGCAGGGGCTGGCTGGCCTCCGGCTGATCGAAGCTGGTGCGGCGCAGCGTCACCGGATGGAATTTGTAGAAATTGATCGCGTCATGCCGCGCCTGATATTCGACCCAGGTGAGGCCCGGGGTCTGCGCCACACGGGCGGCCTGCCGGCGCACCTTTCCGCCCTTGGCGTGCAGGGCAAGCTTCGGAATGGTGGCGCCGCAGGTGAGTAGGTTCACCCGCGTGCGTCCCTGCGCAAGGGCGGGTTCGCGGTCGAGCGCACGGTCGATGACGCCGAGCATGAGCGTCGCCCCGAGGCTGTGGCCGACGAGGATGATCTCGTCCTGGTCGCCAGCGCGCACCGCCTCCACCAGCACCTTTGCGAAGCGGTCGAGCCGTGCATCGACCGCAGGGGTGGCATCGTGAAGATAGTCGCGGGCAAGGTCCCAGTCGTCGAGCGCCTGATGCAGGCGCCAGTCGCGCCCCGGCCGGCGGAAGAGGCCGAAGAAGGTGGCGATGCCGGCGGCGAGCGCCGCGCCCCAGGCGAGCGGGGTCGGCAGGACGAGGCCGGCCCCCCACAGCACGAACCCGCCTACTGCGAGCCCGGCGGTGAGGAACAGCGCGGCGATGAGATAGGGAAAGAAGAAGAAGGCGCCGTAGCGGGGGCTGGCGCGGAAATAGCCGCGCGCCGCGCCGCCGCGCAGAAAATCCCAGAGTCCGCCGAAGCCGCGCCACAGCCGCACCGGGTCTGACCGGGCATCGAGCGTCTGGATGATGTCCTCCCAGCGCAGGATTCGGTAGTCGGTACGGGTCGACCAGTTGGGGCCGTTAGCGTCGATCTCCCAGCGGGCATAGGGCTGCGCGCCATCGTCGAGACGGGGCGATACTTTCACCTGGACCGACCACAGGGCGCCGAAGCGCTGGGCCTGATTGGCGAAGCGGCCGTGGTGATAGTCCATTTCGGTCGGGTCATGACCGGGGAAGAACAGCATCAGCCGGCGGAAGGTTCGGCCGGCCTGTGGGGCTGCGCCGGGCACGGCGCCTGCAGTGGCGGCCTCCGGTCCGTCATTCCTGTCCGCCGCAGTGACTCGTGCTTCCATGCCGCTTTTCTAGAGTAAGCCGGGCCTGAGGCCAATGTCGTCTGGGCGTGTCCGTCCTGTCTCCACATGCGGTTACGTGGCTGGCCGGCCTTTGCGGTCGCGCGGGCGTGCGTTGCGCCCCTCGCTGTCCTTGTGTATGCCGTTGAACTTCGCTCGGCGGCGCGCGCCCCTGTGCGCGCCTCGGCGGATGTGTTTTCGGAGCCGTTCTTGACCCGTCCCTCCACGCCGCTACTCGACACGATCCGCGAGCCGGCCGATTTGCGCCGCCTGCCGGAGGAGCAGTTGCCGCAGATCGCGGCGGAGCTGCGTGAGGAGATGATCGACGCGGTTTCCGTGACCGGCGGTCACCTCGGCGCCGGGCTTGGCGTAGTCGAGCTGACCGTGGCGCTGCACCACGTCTTCGACACGCCCAATGACCGGCTGATCTGGGATGTCGGGCACCAGTGCTACCCGCACAAGATTCTCACCGGACGACGCGACCGTATGCGCACGCTGCGCCAGGGCGGGGGGCTCTCGGGCTTCACCAACCGGGCCGAAAGCGCCTACGATCCCTTCGGTGCCGGCCATTCCTCCACCTCGATTTCCGCCGGGCTCGGCATGGCGGTGGCACGCGACCTCGCGGGTGACGCCCGCAACGTGGTCTGCGTGATCGGCGACGGCGCGATGTCGGCCGGGATGGCCTATGAGGCCATGAACAATGCCGGGGCGATGGATTCGCGCCTCATCGTCATTCTCAACGACAACGACATGTCGATCGCCCCGCCTGTTGGCGCGATGTCGGCCTATCTGGCGCGGCTTCTCTCCGGCCGCACTTACCGCTCGCTGCGGGAGACCGCGAAACAGCTCGCCGGCAGTCTGCCGAAATTCTTCGGCCGTCAGGCGGCGCGGGCGGAGGAGTTCGCGCGCGGCTTCTGGACCGGCGGTACGCTGTTCGAAGAACTGGGCTTCTACTATGTCGGGCCGATCGATGGGCATAATCTGAGCCATCTCCTCCCCATTCTGCGTAACGTGCGCGACGCCGAGACCGGTCCGGTGCTGGTGCATGTCGTGACCCAGAAGGGCAAGGGTTATCCGCCGGCCGAAGCCTCCGCCGACAAATATCACGGCGTCCAGCGCTTCGATGTCGCCACCGGGGCGCAGAAGAAAGCGGCGTCCAACGCGCCGAGCTATACCCGCGTTTTCGCCGACAGCCTGATCGAGGAAGCCCGCCGCGACGACAAGATCGTCGCCATCAACGCCGCCATGCCGGCCGGCACGGGGCTCGACCTGTTCGGGGAGGCCTTTCCCACCCGCACGTTCGATGTGGGTATCGCCGAACAGCATGCCGTGACCTTCGCCGCCGGGCTGGCGACGGAGGGCTACAAGCCGTTCTGCGCGATCTATTCCACCTTCTTGCAGCGCGCCTACGACCAGATCGTCCATGATGTGGCGATCCAGCGCCTGCCGGTGCGCTTCGCCATCGACCGTGCCGGCCTCGTCGGGGCGGACGGTGCCACCCATGTCGGCGCCTTCGATGTGCCGATGCTGGCCACCCTGCCCGGCATGGTGGTGATGGCGGCTGCGGATGAGGCGGAACTCGTCCACATGGTCGCCACCGCTGCGGCCTTTGACGAGGGGCCGATCGCCTTCCGCTATCCCCGAGGCGAAGGCGTGGGCGTGGAGCGCCCGGCCCGCGGCACGCCACTGGAGATCGGGCGCGGGCGGGTCGTCCGCGAGGGCTCGAAGATCGCCCTGCTGTCGCTCGGCACCCGGCTCGCCGCCTGTCTCGGCGCCGCCGACCAGCTCGCCGGCTTTGGCCTGTCGACAACCGTGGCCGACGCGCGCTTCGCCAAGCCGGTCGATCGCGATCTGGTGCTGCGTCTGGCGCGTGAGCATGAAGTGCTCGTCGTGGTCGAGGAAGGAGCGGTCGGCGGCTTTGGCAGTCATGTACTGACCCTGCTGGCCGAAGCCGGCGCGCTGGACCGTGGGCTCAAGGTGCGCACGCTCGCCTTGCCGGACCGTTTTATCGAGCAGGATTCCCCGGCCAGCCAGATGCACGAGGCTGGCCTCGATGCGGAAGGCATCGTGCGCGGTGTCTTCAATGCTCTGGGCCGCGAAGAAGAAGCCGCGCTCGCGCTGCTGCGCGGCTGATCCGGCCGCGCGCCCGGCATGGTGTCGCCCCCTTCCCCTCCCGCCGGCCGGGACCGCGCCGATCGCGTGCTGGTGGCGCGAGGCTTCTTCGACAGCCGCGCCCGGGCGCAGGCGGCCATTGCCGCCGGGCTCGTCACCGCCGCCGGCAAGCCGGTCGCCAAGGCTTCGGAAACCATCGCCGCCGATGCCGCTATCGAGGCGCGCGAAGCCTATGAATGGGTGTCGCGGGCGGGATTGAAGCTGGAGGCGGCACTGGACGCGGCGGGACTTTCCGTCGACGGCGTGGAGGCGCTCGACGTAGGCGCATCAACTGGCGGCTTCACTCAGGTGCTGCTGGCGCGCGGGGCAGCGCGTGTGCATGCGGTGGATGTCGGCCATGGCCAATTGCACCCACGACTGCGGGACGATCCCCGGGTGGTGTCGCTGGAAGGCACCGACATACGTGGCCTCTCTCCCGGAGCGGTGCCGCCCGCCGGGATGATCACTATCGACGTGTCGTTCATCTCGTTGCAGCAGGTTCTGCCGGCGGTGCTGCGGCATGCGGCCCCGGCCGCGCGTCTGGTCGTGCTGGTGAAGCCGCAATTCGAGGTGGGACGCGACAAGCTGTCAAAGGGCGGGATCGTGAGGGATGCGGGCGCTCGCGCCGATGCGGCCGAGCGGACCATCGCGCTGTTGCAGGATCATGGCTGGGAGATTTTGCAGCGTCTGGCTTCCCCGATCCTCGGCGGCGACGGCAATGAGGAGTATCTGCTCGTGGCGGCGCGGGCGGCGTGAAACCGTCCGCGCCTCACCCCGGAGAGCGCTACCGCTCAGGCCCGGCGCGTCTGGCCGCCGCTGGCGACCAGCATCCCGGCAAGTTTCTCCGAGAGATAGCCGAAGGCGGCACCGACGATCATCGACAGCACGATGGTCGCCAGCGGGTTGGCGAGGCCGGCGGCCGTGAGGTTGGCAAGCCCGTCGGTGGTGAGCAGCGCGTAGCCTGCCGTCGCGGCGAAGCCATAGACCATCGCCGGAATGGCGGCGAAGGCCGGGAGATGGCCGAGCAGAATCATCACCAGCACGCCGACGCCGACGCAGAGGCCGGCCCACACGGGCAGGCCGAGCGTCTCGCCAAGCCCGCCGCGGCTGACGGCCAGAAGCGTCAGCCAGGCCATGACGGCGCCAGCGATGTTCGCCAGTACCGTTGCCTTAAGCCCGGCTTCCTTGCCACCGCAATGGAAGTAGCAGGCCCAGGCGATGAAGGCGGCCCAGATCTGCAGACCCCCGGCCAGCGGGCCGAGAAACAGCCAGGTGGCGACGCCCCCAAGGACGCCGACACTGATGGCCAGAGCCGAAACAAGCGACATACGTTTCCCCTCTTCCTGGATTTGGATACTTATTATTATGTGCATGTGCTAAGTAAAAATGACTGTCCATCTACAATGTTGGAATCAGCCGCGGCTAAAATACATGAGTCTCTTCGCGAAACCATGAGTTTTGGGTGATCGCTGATCATCTTTGTAGCGAGATAATGAGCTAAATACATAATAACCTATGATGCATGATGGAGCTGTTTCCCGCATGAACGTCGTCACGCTGGATATCGACCGCCTGGGTCACCGTGGTGACGGTATTGCCGACACATCGGAGGGGCAGGTTTTCGTGCCGCTGACCTTGCCCGGCGAAAGGGTGGAGGTGGCGCGCGAGCACGAGCGCGCGCGGCTGCTCGCCATCCGCATCCCAAGCTCGGAGCGCGTGGAGCCGATCTGCCCGCATGTCGGTCTGTGCGGCGGCTGCGCGCTCCAGCACTGGGCGCCGGCGCCCTATGAAACCTGGAAACGCGGCCTTGTGGTCGAGGCGCTGGCGCGGGCGGGGATTTCCACCGAGGTGGCGCCACTGCTCCCCGCGCATGGCGAAGGGCGCCGCCGGGCGACCTTCCACGCGCGTGGCACGGGCGGTAGTGCGCCGAAAGGGCGTGACACGCTGGCGGTCGGCTTTGCCGGACGGCGCAGCCACGCGGTGGTGGCCATCGACGCCTGCCCCATTCTGGCGCCGGGACTCGACGGTGCGCTGGCGGCGGCGTGGGCGGTGGCGCAGGAACTGGTGCCGCTGGCCAAGCCGCTCGACATCCAGGTGACGGCGACCGAAACCGGGCTGGACATGGATGTGCGCGGCAGCGGCCCGCTGAAGCCGGACCGCGTCGCCGCTCTGGCGCAGATCGCGGGTGCGCACCGGCTGGCGCGCCTTACCCGCCATGGCGAACTGGTGCTGCAGCGCGAGCCGCCGCTGCTCACCATGGGTCGGGCGCGGGTGGCGCTGCCGCCGGGGTCGTTCCTGCAGGCGACGGCGGCGGGGGAGGCGGCGCTGGCGCGGTTGGTCATGGAAGCGGTCGATGGCGTACGCGGCGCGGCGCGGGCGGTGGACCTGTTCTCCGGCGTCGGCACCTTCGCCCTGCGTCTGGCCGAGCGGGTGCGGGTGACGGCCTATGAATCTTCCGCTCCCGCCATCGAGGCGCTGAACAAAGCGGTGCGCGGGGTCGCCGGGCTCAAACCGCTGGCCGGCGAGGTGCGGGACCTGTTCCGCCGGCCGCTGCTGGCGCAGGAGATGAAAGGCGTGGATGTCGCGGTGTTCGATCCCCCGCGCCAGGGGGCGGAGGCGCAGGCGCGCCAATTGGCGGCGAGCGCGGTGCCGCTGGTGATCGGCGTGTCCTGCGACACGACCACCTTCGCGCGCGACGCGCAGATCCTCACCGAGGGCGGCTACCGGCTGGAGCGCGTCACCCCGGTCGACCAGTTCCTCTATTCCTCGCATGTGGAGCTGGTGGGGGTTTTTCGGCGCTGAGCGGCGTCAGTTACCCCAGCGTTCCATCCACATGCGCTCGCCGATGGAGCAGGACACGCGCGGCTCGGCGGCGGAGGCGTGCCGCACAAGCGGCGCGGGGGGCGGGCGGACGCCGGCGATTTCCAGCACCAGCTTGGTCTTGATGGCGTCGGCGAATTCGTGCGTGCCGCGCACGGGAATGACAAAAGCCCCCGGCCCGCCGATCACGCAGTCCTCGTAATAAATGTCGAGGTCGCCAATATCGAGCAGCGAGCCGCCGGACTCCTTCAGCATCAGCGGCAGGCCGTTAATGGTGATGCCGCGCGCCACCACCGCGTCGCGGGTCACGTCCACCAGCGGCCCCTGATTATTGGTACCGTCGCCGGAAATGTCGATCACCCGCCGCAGGCCGCGAATGCCGTTGCCGTCCATCAGGTCGGCACCGAAGGTCATGGCGCTGGAAATGGAGGTGCGGTAGACGCGCCGCAAAGGCGCCCGACTGATCGCGTCGGCGAAGGCGCGGGCCTCGCTGGGGCTGCCGATCAGCGTCCAGTCCACCACCAGCTTCTGCTCATCCGCCCCCGCCCATTCGACATAGGCAATGGCGACGCGGCCATGCGGGCCGAGCCGCAGCGCATTGAGGAATTCCGGCGAGGTGACGGCGGCGATATAGCCCTCGCGCTGCAAGGCGAGTTCGTCGAGGTCCATGGAGTAGGACACGTCGACCGCCAGCACCAACTCGACATCCACCATCGTGTCGGCGCGGGCGATCGCCGGCGCGCTCACACCCAGAAAGGCCGCGACCAGGGCGGCAAAGGCACGCATGCACGCCATCGCGACCTCCGTCCTTGACGGGTCTCGACGTGTCAGAGACGCGTCGTCACGATGGTGACACGAGCCTTGCCCGGCCAGAAGCCGAAAGTGCAGGCAGAGGCGGCCGGGCGATGCCGTTCGCGTGAGCGTTCGCTACCGGGGTAGCGGCCGCCGTCAGCCGTCCAGCATCTCCGTGCCGAGGATTTCGATGCCGAAGCCGGCGACGCCGACATAGGTGCGGGCGCGCGACGCCAGCAGCCGTATCGACGAGATGCCGAGATCGCGCAGGATCTGCGCGCCGAGGCCGACCTCGCGCCAGTTCTGGTCACGCAGCTTGGCGCTTTCGACCTTGTCCTCGCCGCCGACGGTGGAGACCGGCACGCCCGTCGTGCCGTCGCGCAGATAGACCAGCACGCCGCGCCCTTCCGCCTTGATGCGCTCCAGCGAGGCGCGCAGCGCCTTGCCGCCGGTGAACACGTCGCCGATCGGGTCGGCCCGGTGCAGCCGCACCAGCACGTCGCGCCCGTCGCCGATCTTGCCGTAGACGAGCGCGATATGGTTCACCGGCTCGAACGGCGTGACATAGGAAATGGCGTGCATGTCGCCGACGATGGTGGGGGCGGCGAATTCGGCGGTGCGGCTCACCAGCTTCTCGCGCAGCTGGCGATAGGCGATGAGATCGGCCACCGAGATGCGGGTGAGCTTGTGCGCGGTGGCGAAGTCCGTGACCTTCGGCCCGCGCATCACCGTGCCGTCGTCGTTGACCAGCTCGCAGATGACGCCGACCGGCTCCAGCCCGGCGAGGCGGCACAGATCCACCGCCGCCTCGGTGTGGCCGGAGCGCATGAGCACGCCGCCATCCCGAGCGATGAGCGGGAAAATGTGGCCGGGCCGCACGAAATCCACCGCGCCGGCATTGGGGTTGGCGAGGCCGCGCACGGTGGCGGTGCGGTCTTCGGCGGAAATGCCCGTGGTGGTGCCGTGGCGGTAATCCACCGAGATGGTGAAGGCGGTGGCGTGGGGGGCGTCGTTATCCGTCACCATCGGGTTGAGCCGCAGCCGCTTGGCGTGCTCGGCGGTGAGCGGGGTGCAGACGATGCCCGAGGTGTGGCGCACGATGAAGGCGAGCTTTTCCGCCGTCGCGAACTGGGCGGCGACGATGAGGTCGCCTTCGTTCTCGCGGTCGTCGTCGTCGGTGACGACGAGCATCTCGCCACGGGCAAAGGCTTCGATGGCCGCTTCGACGCGGGCCTGCAGATTATCGCTCATGAAGGTCGCTTCCACGCTCGCCAGCCCGAGGAAATCGTTCGGCGTCACCGCGCCGCCGGTGGCGGCGGCGATGCGCGCGCCCGCTTCCCGGGAAATCCAGGCCGTCTCGTCCTTGCACAGCGCGGTGATGCTGGCGGGCGACAGGCCGACGGCGCGCGCGAAAGCGCTCTTGGTCGTGCCTGAGGTGGTGAGCCAGTCCGCGAGTTTCATGACCGACAGGCTAGGCCGTCCGGCTTTCGTCCGCAATGAAAAGATGCGGGACTTTCAGTAATACTGAAAACGAGGCGTGATCGAGCCCGACATGGCGGGCAGCCTAAAGCACCCCGTCGCCGGTTCGGGCGCGGGGCTGCGGGCCGGCACGTCGCCTGCCGCCCCGACAAGGGGCGTGCGGGGCGCCGGGGCGGAAACCCCGGCGGTCGCCTGCACCGTGTGTGAAAAGGTGGTGCAAGCAGGTCTTCAACCGTCCGACGCGCCGCCTCCGGCGCCCCGCAACGCGGTGTTTCTAGGCTTGCTCCATGCGCGCCCGGGAGGACTGTCGCTTTCTATCCTCCCCTGTGGGGTGCTTGACGCGCCGGCGCGCCCTTGCGGACGGGTCGGCGCGCGTCGCCCCGTGGCCGGTGGGAAGACCGACCGGGGACGCATGGCTTGGGCCGCCGGGCCTTGGGGTGCGTTATCCCCGCCGCCCGGCCACCGCCGCCCATCCCGCGCGAGCCGGTCGCTCCGGTTGCGCCCCCTTCGTCGGGATGAGGTGGGGCAAGGATGGCAGAGAAAATGGGAGGTGTCTAGGATTTTATTCCTTGATGAGATCGGGCGTGGATGCCGTGGCCGCCTCCTGTTCCCGTACGATCCCGGACGGCCGTCAGGCCGATCCGGGATCGTGCGGAAATGGCGAGCGATCCCGGCTCTTCGCTGCGCTCCGGCCGGGATGACGACCTCAGTCGCACGCCTGAACCTTCGGCTTTCTCGGCGATGAAGATCCCCGCGGCTGAAGACCTTCTGAATACTATCGGCGTGAACGTAGGGTGGAGAGCGAAACTAGAAAATAAACGAAAAATGCCGGGAGTATCCCCAGAATAGCCAAGCCTTCAAGTGCCAGAAGATATTCACGCTCCGCTTCCTGCATGTCGTAGTAGATCTCTTCAAAGGTCTTTCCCGTGCTGCTCCTGTCGGAGCGGGCATCGATCATCTGGTGCCGCTCCTCCCAGAGAGCTTCATATGTGTCCCGGAAGAAGGAAAACTTGACGATAAACGCAACAAGAAAAATCCAGCCGAGGGGAAGCAGCAGGGCACTCAGCTTGAGGAGCCTTCGCATGGGTCGATACTCCCAGAGGGCACCGTTTGAGGGGGCGCAGCCGCAACCCGGCACCGTCGCAGTGTCGGCGAGTAACGCGACCTCTGCAACCTCCAGCTTCAACCCTTCTGTGGCGTCGTGAGGGCGCCGCCGGCCAGCCTCAGCGCGGGAACGGCCAGGCCGGCGGGGTGCCCACCTGGCCGCGATGGCGCAGGAAATGGTCGGCGAGCACGCAGGCCACCATCGCCTCGCCCACCGGCACGGCGCGGATGCCGACGCAGGGGTCGTGCCTTCCCTTGGTGACGATCTCCGCATCCTCGCCATGGCGCGTCACCGTGCGGCGCGGGGTGAGGATGGAGGAGGTGGGCTTGACCGCGAAGCGCACCACCACCGGCTGGCCGGTGGAAATGCCGCCGAGAATGCCGCCGGCGTGGTTGGCGAGGAAGACCGGGCGGCCGTCATTGCCCATGCGCATCTCGTCGGCATTGTCCTCGCCGGTCAGCGTGGCGCTGGCGAAGCCCTCGCCGATCTCCACGCCCTTCACCGCGTTGATGCTCATCAGCGCCGCCGCGAGATCGGCGTCGAGCTTGCCATAGAGCGGGGCGCCAAGGCCCGGCGGCACGCCTTCCGCCACCACCTCGATCACCGCGCCGACCGAGGAGCCGGATTTGCGGATGCCGTCGAGATAGTCCGCCATGCGCGCGGCCGCCTGCGCGTCCGGGCAGAAGAACGGGTTGCGGCCGATCTCCGCGCTGTCCCAGTTCGCCCGGTCGATGCCGATCTCGCCCATCTGCACCAGCGCGCCGGTGATGGTCATATCAGGCAGCACCTTGGCGGCGATGGCGCCGGCGGCGACGCGCACCGCCGTTTCGCGCGCGGAGGAGCGCCCGCCGCCGCGATGGTCGCGCAGGCCGTATTTCACGTCATAGGCATAATCGGCATGGCCGGGGCGATAGCTCTCGGAAATCGCCGAATAATCCTTGGAGCGCTGGTCGACATTCTCGATGAGGAAGGCGATCGGCGTGCCGGTGGAAAGGAGCGTGCCGTCTTCCTCCGCCAGCGTGCCGGAGAGGATGCGCACCTCGTCCGGCTCGCGCCGCTGGGTGGTGAAGCGCGACTGGCCGGGCCGGCGGCGGTCGAGCGCGGCCTGCACCTCCTCCAGCCGGAAGCGGATGCCGGGCGGGCAGCCATCGATCACCCCGCCAATGGCGGGCCCATGGCTCTCGCCGAAGGTGGTGACGCGGAAGAGATGGCCGAAACTGTTGAAGGACATAGCGGTTCCGCCGGCGGCAGGGGAGGGGTCACGGCGCTTCTAGGCGCCCGCGCGGCGGGCGTCAAACAGCGCGTTCGGCGCCGTTCGACGGTTCAGCACATGGCGCCCTGTTGGCGCCCACATGGCGAAGGACGGCGTTCGTGCTACATCTCTCCCATTCGTGATTGTCAAACCGAGCCAATGCCCCTTTTTGAAATCGCCGTTGTCGTCCTGCTCGTCCTGATCAATGGCGTGCTCGCCATGGCCGAGCTTTCCGTCGTTTCCGCCCGCCCGGCCCGCCTGCGCTCCATGGCCGATGGCGGCTCCCACGGCGCCCGCATGGCGCTGCAGCTCGCCGCCGATCCCGGCCGCTTCCTCTCCACCGTGCAGATCGGCATCACGCTGATCGGCATTCTCGCCGGTGCCTTCTCCGGCGCCACGCTCGGCACCATGCTGGGCGAATGGCTGCAGGAACAGGGCATGTCGCCCGGCCTTGCCGGCGGCCTCGGCTATTCGCTGGTCGTGGCGGCGATCACCTATATCTCGCTGATCATCGGCGAACTCATCCCCAAGCGCCTCGCCTTGCAGAGCCCGGAAAAGCTCGCGAGCCTGGTGGCGCCGGGCATGGTGATGCTGGCCCGCATCGGCGCGCCGGCGGTGTGGCTGCTCGACATTTCCTCCCGCCTCGTGCTGCGCCTGCTCGGCGAGCACGGCAAGGGCGAGGAGAACAACGTCACCGACGAGGAAATCCGCGCCATCGTGATGGAGGCGGAGACGGCGGGCGTCATCGACCCCGACGAGCGCAAGATGATCGCGGGCGTGATGCGCCTCGCCGACCGGCCGGTGCGGGCGGTGATGACGCCGCGCACCGATGTCGACTGGATCGACCTCACCGACGACCCCGACGCGGTGCGCCAGACCATCCGCGAAACCCGCCACACCCGCATGCCGGCCTGCGAGGGCACGCCGGAGGAGAGCGTCGGCGTCATCGACATTCGCGACCTGCTCGAAGCCTATCTCAATGGCGAGACGCCCGACCCGCGCCGCCTGGTGAAGCCCGCCGCCGTGCTGGTGGAGACCGCCGGCGCGCTCGACGCGATGAAGGTGCTGCGCCACGCGGAATCGCCGCTGGCGCTTGTCGTGGACGAATATGGCTCGATGGTCGGCATCCTCACCCCGGCCGACCTGCTCGACGCCATCGCCGGCACGGTGGTGCTGGATGAGGCCGGCCTTGCCAAGCCCGATGTGGTGGAGCGGGCCGATGGCAGCTATCTCGTCGCCGGCTCCACGCCGGTGGACGAACTCGCCGAGGTGCTCGGCATCCAACTGCCGCAGGACGCCGGCTTCCACACCGCCGCCGGCCTGGTGCTGCATGAGCTGAAGGCGCTGCCGCAGGAGGGCGCCGCCTTCGAATCCATGGGCTGGCGCTTCGAGGTGGTGGACATGGACGGACGGCGCGTCGACAAGCTGCTGGTGCAGCGCGCCGTGGTGCCGCGCCGGCGGGCGCCGCTGCTGGGCTAAGCCTCGCCTTCAGCGCACCATGACATCGACCGAGACCGCCGACGTGGCCGTCGGCAGCCCGCCATAGCGGGTGCCGACGCCGACGACGACGGTGACGATGGCGACCGCGAGCGCGGCGGCGATCAGGCCATATTCAAGGCCTGTGCCCTGGGGGCGGCGTGCGACGGCGGTGCGACGGCGCGACGCCATCGACTGCCCGACCATTTCCCGTTCCACCATTTCGCGCATGGGCCTGTCTCTGCTTGCAATCATCCACGTGACATCTGTCTTGGGACAGATTTTGTTGTGAGGTCAGCTTGCGCCTCACACCTTGACCACGCGTTAAAGCCAGCCTTGCGCGGCGCTCCTCTTGGTCTGTGGTTAATGTTTGCCGGAACGGCATGGTTAATACTTCGTCGCGGCGGGGAACTCAGAGCCTGATCCGATCAGGTTGAATCAACCCGATCGGTGAATCAGTCTCTAAAATATTGATAGAGAACGTTTTACCGATCGGATTGCGATGCGATCAGATCGGAACGTGCTCTAGCCGCGCGGCTTCGCCCGCCTTGTCGGCTCGGCCTGCGCCGGGTCTTCCGGCCAGGGGTGGCGCGGGTAGCGGCCGCGCATCTCCGCGCGCACATCCCGCCAGGAGCCGGCCCAGAAGGCCGGCAGGTCGCGGGTGAGCTGGATCGGCCGGTGCGCGGGGGAGAGCAGCGACAGGATCAGCGGCACCCGCCCGCCGGCGATGCTGGGGTGGGTGGTGAGGCCGAACAGCTCCTGCACCCGCACATGCAGCGTCGGCCCGCCCTCGGCCGCGTAGTCGATGGGCAGGCGCGAGCCGGTCGGCACCTCGTAATGGGTGGGCGCCGCCGCTTCCATGCCGCGCGACAACTCCCACGGCAGCAGGCCGGACAGGGCGCGGCCGAGCCGGTCGGCATCAAGCGCGCCGAGCGAGGTGATGTCGTCCAGCGCCGGGGCCAGCCAGTCCTCGGCCGTGGCCGCCAGAGTCTCCCAGCCGAGGTCCGGCCAGAGATCGGGTGCGCTGGCGTGGAGGAAGCGCGCACGGTCCAGCCATTGCCGCTGCGCGTCGGACCAGGCGAGCCGCTCCAGCCCGCGCGCGGCGGCGGCATGGGCCAGCGCCCGCGCGGTCTCCGGTCCCGGTTTGAGCGGCGCGGTGCGCTCGGCCAGCACCAGCGCGCCGAGCCGGCGGATGTGGCGGGCGCGCAGCGCGCCCGAGGCGGCATCGAAGGCGGTTTCCACCCCCTCGGTGATCGCGTCGCCGAACTCGGCCTCGATCTCCGCCTCGGTCAGCTCGGCGGCGAGCAGGATGCGGGCCTCGTCCGCCGTTCCGGTGAGTTCGGCGATGGCGAGGAAGCGGGCGCGGGCGAGCGCGGCGGCGGGGTCGATCGCCGCGCCACGGCCATTCGCCAGCACGAAGCGCCGCCCGTCGCCGCGCCCGCGCGCCACCCGGTCCGGGAAGGCCAGCGCCAGCAGCACGGCGGGCGAGGGCGCCTCGCCCGCCCTTCGCGTCCCGGCCCCGCGCGTCCCCGCCACCTGCCGTTCCGCCTCGCCGGCCCAGCGCTCCGCCAGACGGCGCGCCTCTTCCGCCCGGCGGGAGCGGTCGCGGGAAAAGTCCATCAGCCGGTGCGCGAGGTCGGGGGCGTCGCCGCCGAGCCCGCGCTCGGAAACGAGGGCGGCGATGCGCGCCGCCTCTTCCCCCGCGCCGCGTCGCGCGCCCTCGATCACCATGCGGGCGAGGCGCGGTTCCAGCGGCAGCCGGGCCATGGCGCGGCCGAGCGGGCTCACCTGCCCGTCGGCGTCGAAGGCGCCGAGCGACGTGAGCAGCGCCTTCGCCTCCTTCACCGCCGGGGCGGGCGGCGGATCGAGAAAGGCGAGGCTGGCGGGATCGCGCACGCCCCACACGGCGAGGTCGAGCACGAGGCGGGAGAGGTCGGCGGCGAGAATTTCCGGGGTGGCGAAGGCCGGCAGGCTCGCGGTTTCCGGCTCGCTCCACAGCCGCAGGCACACGCCCGGCTCCGTGCGCCCGGCGCGGCCGCGCCGCTGGTCGGCGGCGGCGCGCGACACCCGCACCGTTTCCAGCCGGGTGAGGCCGACGCCGGGCTCGAAGCGGGGGACCCGGGCGAGGCCGCTGTCGATGACGACGCGCACCCCCTCAATGGTGAGGCTGGTCTCGGCGATGGAGGTGGCGAGCACCACCTTGCGCCGGCCTTTGGGCGCCGGGGCGATGGCGCGGTCCTGCTCGGCCGGGGGGAGAGCGCCGTAGAGCGGGGCGATGTCGAGCGCGGGGTCGTGGACCGTCTCACGCAAAAAGCGCTCGGTGCGGCGGATCTCAGACGCGCCGGGCAGGAAGGCGAGCAGCGAGCCCGTCTCCTCGCGCAGCGTGCGGGCGATGAGATCGGCCATCTGCCGCTCCACTGGCGCACCGGGCAGGCGGCCGGCATAGCGGGTTGCCACCGGGAAGGCGCGGCCGACGCTTTCGATGACCGGCGCGCCGGCGAGAAGGCGGGCGACGCGGGCACCGTCCAGCGTGGCGGACATCACCAAGAGCCGCAAATCCTCGCGCAGCGCGCCTTGCGCGTCGAGGGCCAGAGCGAGGCCGAGATCGGCGTCGAGGCTGCGCTCGTGGAACTCGTCGAACAGCACGGCGGCGACATCGGAAAGCTCCGGGTCATCCAGCATCATGCGGGTGAAGATGCCTTCGGTGATGACCTCGATGCGGGTGGTGCGCCCGATCTTCGAGCCGAAGCGGGCGCGGTAGCCGACCGTCTGCCCGGCCTCCTCGCCCAGCGTCTGCGCCATGCGGGTGGCGGCGGCGCGGGCGGCGAGGCGGCGCGGCTCCAGCACAAGGATTTTCCGCCCCGCCACCCAGGGCTCGCCGAGCAGCGCCAGCGGCACCCGTGTGGTCTTGCCCGCGCCCGGCGGGGCGACAAGCACGGCCGCCGTGCCCACGCGCAGGGCGGCGGTGAGTTCCGGCAGGGCGTCGTCGATGGGGAGGGGCGAGAGGGGCGGCGGCATGCGCAGGGCTATACAGCCTGTTGCCCTGCGCGGGAACGGGCGCGACCTCATACGCCTGCTGCCCGCTGTGCCCTCAGGACCGGCCTTGACCCGGCCACCCGGCTTTGGGCGGGCGCTAGTGGGAAGGCTGGGTCCCCGGGGTCAAGCCCGGGGATGAGGGCGGCTGGAAGGCCGGCCGATGGGCACCATCCTTCGAGGCCCGGCCGCTGGCCGGGCACCTCAGGACGACGTTGTTTGGGAGGAACAGGGCGCCAGATACGTTCATGGCCGGGCTTGACCCGGCCACCCAGACTTTTCAGCGGTACGAGGCGGGAGCGCTGGATCCCCGGGACAGGACGCGCGAAGGGCGCCGACCTTCCGGCCCGCGCCCTCCACTCACAGATAGCGATGCTCTCAGCGGGTGGAGCGAATGTTCTGCTCGATCTGGCGCTGGATGTAGGGCTCGACATTCTGGGTCGATGGCTCGCTGACATAGGCGTTGCGACCTTCGACCACCGGCCCGGTGGCACCGCCATTGGTCCGCGCCTCGCTGGAACTGCGGACGGCGGCGCCGTAGCCGGCCTTCTCCACCGGGTCCCGCCCATCGGCCAAAGCCGTGTTGACCAGGCCAGCGGCAGAAAGAGAAAGAATGGTGGCGGTGAGGGTCATCTTCCAGTTGAACTTGGTCATGATAGTATCTCCTGTTGCTCTGTCTCCTGCTCCAATTTATCGGCGCGCAGGGTAATACGTCTAAACTGAATTAGTAATTGATTTTACTCAGGTGTCTGACGCAGCGGCGGCTTGCCGTCGTCCGATGAAGCCAAGATAGGCGGAAGATGTCGCAGAAATTCTTCGCAAGAGACCGTCAATTGTCTCCGGCTGTCGCAACCCATCGGCGCTATACGCTTTGTTACAATTTTTCCCAGCGGGCAAAGGGCGATGGCGGTATGTAAAGGGCGTGGAGCTTAACTATGGACGCCGTACCGCACATCGCCATCGTCGACGACCATCGCGACATTCGCGATCTCGTCGGTAAATATCTGCACCGGCACGGTTACCGCACCTCGCTGGCGGAGAACGCTGCCGCGTTCCGCCGGCTGATGGAGCGTAACGCCTTCGACCTCGTGGTGCTCGACGTGATGATGCCCGGCGAGGACGGGCTCTCGCTCTGCCGCTATCTCAGGGAATCCACGCAGCTTCCGGTCATCATGCTCACGGCGATGGCGGAAGAGACTGACCGCATCGTCGGGCTGGAGCTGGGGGCCGACGACTATCTCTCCAAGCCGTTCAACCCGCGCGAACTGCTTGCCCGGATCAAGGCGGTGCTGCGGCGGGTGCAGAGCCTGCCGCCGCAGCGCGGGCAATTGAAGGCCAAGGAGTTGCGCTTCGACCGCTGGGCGCTGAATGTCGGACGCCGCGAGCTGATCGATCCGGACGGGCTCGCCGTTCCGCTGAGCACGGCCGAGTTCCGGCTGCTGAGCGTTTTCCTCGACCATGCCGGGCTGGTGCTGAGCCGCGACCAGTTGCTCGACCTTACCGTCGGACGCAGCGCGGAGCCGTTCGACCGCGCCATCGACAACCAGGTGAGCCGGCTGCGCAAGAAAATCGAGACCGATCCGAAATCGCCCGTGCTGATCAAGACGCATTGGGGCGGCGGCTACAGCTTCTCGGCCGAGGTGGAGGGGCAATGATCAGGGTGTGGAACCGCAGCCTAACGGCCCGCTTCGTCGCGGTGGTGCTGCTGGCGCTCGCGGTGTCGCAGGGCATCAGCTTCTTTCTGTTCACCGACGAGATGGGCGGCGTGCTGCTGCGCACGGCCAAGGCCGAATTCCTCAGCCGCAGCGCCTCGGTGGCACAGGTGCTGGAGACCACCCCGCCCGCCGTGCAGGCCGACATCTTGCAGGCGAGCGGCACCAGCTACACGCGCTTCTGGGTGACCCCGGCCTTTCCCGGGGATGTCGAGAGCTGGCGCCGCGAGGCCAAGAAGCGCCTCTCCGAACCGCTGCCGACCCTGGCTAATCTCGCCGGCAGCGAGGCGGGGTCGCGGGAGACCGCTTCGGCTCCGGCGCCTGTCCCGGCGCTCGCCCCGCAGCCGCTGAGCACGGCTGGTGCCTCGGCAGGTCCGTCGAGCGGCGCGCCCTACACCAGCTGGCTCGACCTGCCCGCCCATGCGTGGCCGCTCTCGCGCGCGGCCAAATTCATGTATTGGGGCGACACCACCGGCCTCGGCCTCGCCGTGCAGCTGAAGGACGGGTCCTGGCTCAACAGCGCCTTCTCCAAGAAGATGGCGAACAGCATGTGGACCACCCGCTCGCTGATCTCGCTGGCGGTGACGGCGATCGTGCTCTCGCTCTGCGCGGTCTTCATCGCCCGCACCATGACCAAGCCCATGCGGCGCCTCGCCGCGGCGGCGGAAGCGCTGGGGCGGGGCGAAAGCGTCGCGCCGTTGGAGGAGAAGGGGCCGGACGACCTGCGTCACACGGCCGTGGCGTTCAACCTCATGCAGTCGCGGCTGCAGCGCTTCGTCGAGGACCGTACCCGCATGCTGGCGGCGATCGGGCATGATCTGCGCACGCCGATCACCTCGCTGCGGCTGCGGGCGGAGTTCGTTGCCGATGACGAGACGCGCGAGAAGATGCTCGACACGCTGGACGAGCTGCGCGCCATGACCGAGGCGACGCTGGCCTTCTCGCGCGAGCAGGCGACCGAGGAGGTCACGCGCAATGTCGATCTCACCGCGCTGGTGGGCAGCCTGTGCGACGACCTTGTGGAGATCGGCTACGAGGTCGCCTGTGCCGAAGGGCCGAAGATCAGCTATCGCTGCCGGCCGGACGCGCTGAAGCGGTCGGTGCGCAATCTGGTGGAGAATGCGGTGCGCTATGGCGAGCGCGCCCGTGTTGCCTTGCGCACGACGCCGCAGGCGATCGAGATCGTGATCGAGGATGACGGGCCGGGCATTCCCGCCGACATCGCCGAGAAGGTGTTCGAGCCGTTCTTCCGCCTGGAGCATTCGCGCAACCGCGAAACCGGCGGCATCGGCCTCGGCCTGTCGATCTCACGCAACATGGTGCGCCATCATGGCGGCGACATCACCCTTGCCAATACCGGCCACGGCCTGCGCGCCACCATCAGCCTGCCCCACGCCGCTCTCGCCGGGCCGGAAGCGAAAGGCCCGGTGCGCGCGTCGCGTCGGCCCGGCCTTCCCATCGGCGCCCGCACGCCGGCGGAGTGATGTTGCCCGCCCGCTTCTGACTATGGCCGCACGGCCGGCGTTTCGATCTCCATGCCGGCGGCGCGCTGCATGAGATAAAGCTCCAGCGCGATGAACTCCTCGGAGCCCGCCGCGAAAGGCTCGGCGCGCACGCCGATCATGCAGTTTCGCATGCGGCGCTGAAGCGAGCCGATGCCCTGCCATTCCAGACGGTAAAGCGGATAGCCGGTCGGGTGCGCCTGGGTGACGGCGCTGCCGGCCAGACGCTGGTTCCAGTTGTCCTCGTGGCAGTCGGCGCAGGACAGGTCGAGCTGGCCCATGCGGCTGGAAAACATCTGCCGCCCGGCCTCGCGATAAACATCGAGCCGGGGCTCGGCCGGCGGCGCGACCGGCAGACCGCGCGACTGGTGCGTGACGAAGGTGGTGAGAGCAAGCAGCTCCTCGCTCTCCCGCGCCAGCGCCGGCGCGCCCTGTCGCTGCGTGCGACACTGATTGACGCGGCCGGCGACATCGATGGGGCGTCCGCCGGAAGCGTCGAGGGCGGGATAGCGGGCGGCGACGCCGCGCATGCTCTCCGCCGCCGGACCGTGGCAGCCGGCGCAGGAGGGGCCGGACGCGCCCGGCTGCTCCCACAGCCCGCCCCCCTGCAGTACCCAGAGCATGCCGGGATTGGCGGAATCGTCCGCCTGCATCGCCTGCGTCTGCGGGCCCATGAAGGCGGCCCCGGAACGCCGCTCTTCCGGCGCGAGGCCCTGCGCCATCGCCGGGCCGGCGAGGAAGGCGAGGGCGAGCAGGCTCGCGGCCGGCCGGCGCATCAGCTCACCACGATCTCGGCGCTGGCCGTTTCGGTCCGCCCCTCGTCGTCGGTCCAGGCAAACGAAACCGTGCCGCTTTCCGCCGCGACGAGACTGAATGACACGAACGGGTTGGCCGACATGGCGGGGAAGAACTCGGCCGCGAACACCTCCTCCCCGCCATAGGTGCATGTGAGGCGGGTGATGATGCGCCGGGGGATTTCGACCCCGTTCGGCCCCATGCGGTAGCCGGTTTCCATGGGGTGGGCGATCATCGCTCTGATGTCGACGATCTCGCCCTTTTTCGCGGTCTCCGGCACGCTGACGAGGGCGCGGGTCATGACAAATCCTCGATGCAGGCGGCGAGGGTGACGATGACATTGGCTTCGCTCGACCAGTAGCTGCCGTCGCTCAGCTCGGCGACGGCCACGAGGGTCTGCGAAGTGGCGAGGCGGATGCGGGTGGCGATGCGGGCGCGGCCATTGCGCGGGCCGAGATGGAAGATCGCGACATCGGCCTGAGGGTTCTTCTCGTTGAACAGGCCGATGCGGCGGACAAAAGCGGCCTCGGTCATCGGGCTCTCGACCGCGACGGTGACGCCGACCGCATTTCCGTTCTCCACCAGCGGCGGAACGGTGAGCGTCACCCGGCCGGCATTGACCGGCGCGCCGCCGGTGAAGCCGGCGACGGCTTCTGCCAGCGAGGGCCGCGCCAGTGCCCGCAGCGGCAGCGCCATGACCAGAATGCCGATGCCGCCGGCCAGCACGGCGCGGCGGCCAAGCGAGGGGCCGCCGGCGGGTTCCCGTATCGCGCGCTCTCGGATCGTGGGCGCTTTCATGGGCTCACTCCTTGAGGGTCAAGAGATAGGCGACCAGATGCTCGATCTCGGCCGCCCCGAGCACCGGCTTGCCTTGCCAGGCCGGCGCGATGCGCGCCCCTGTCGCACGCGCGTGGTAGCTGGGCATGATGCTCTCCGGGTCGAGCCGCTTCATGTCGACGATGCGCAGCCTGATCTGCCCCTCGTCGAGCCGAGAGCCGACGCCGGCAAGGCTCGGCGCCAGCGTGCCCTGAAGCTGAATCGCACCGCCGGGAACCGCGTGACACAGGATGCAGAGGCTGCGGTGCCGCTCGGCGATCAGCGCCTGCCCCATGGCTGGATCGCCGCGCTGCCCGCCGAGCGGTTCGCGAATGCTGTCGTCTGTCACGACATAGGGCACCCGTTCGGCACCCTCCAGAGCGTCGGCGCGTACGGCGCTCCCCGCCACGCCGGACAATGCGAGAGCGGCACCCGCGAGCGCCCGTCTCACCCGAACGCCTCCGCGGTGATGGTGTCGAACCACGCTTCGCCATAGGCGGCCTCCTCGGCGCGGAGGGCGCCCGGCGCGTCCGGCGGAGAGGTCCCTCCGGCGCCCTCCACTTCCGCGAGCAGCCCATTCTGCGGGCTGTACACGCCGGCGATGGAAATGCCGTAATCCGGCGCCAGCAGACTGTAGCAGGTGTTGATCAGCTTCGGCTCGCCCGGGTCGCGGCCGCGCAGAAGGGCGATGACGGCGCTGGCGCACGCCTTGGCCTGGGCATTGGCGGTGAAGGCGGATTTCGGCATCGCCCCGCCAATGGCGGCGTCGCCGATAACATGGATATGCGGCACGAGCCGGGATTCGAAGGTGACGGGGTCGATGGGGCACCAGCCGCTGCGATCCGTGACGCCGGCGATGTCGGCGATGGCGCCGGCGCGCTGCGGGGGAATGACGTTGGCCACCGCCGCGCGGTGCTCGCCGAACTCGGTCCGCAGCGTGCGGGTCGCGGCGTCCACCTCGGTCACTGCGCCGCCAAAGGAGAGGCCGACCCATTCGATCATGCCGGGGTAGAGCGCGGCCCAGCCCGCTTCGAACAGCCGCTGCTTGGAGAAGGCGTCCTTGGCGTCGAGGATGATGAGCTTGGAGCGCGGCTTGTGGGCTTTGAGGTAGTGCGCGATCAGGCTCGCCCGCTCATAGGGACCGGGCGGGCAGCGGAAAGGATTGGCCGGGGCGGAGATGACCACCAGCCCGCCATCCTCCATCGCCTCCAGCTGGCGGCGCAGCAGCAGGGTCTGCTCGCCGGCCTTCCAGGCATGCGGCATCAGTTCGGCGGCCGCGACGTCATAGCCGGGAATGGCGTCGAAGCGCAGCTCGATCCCGGGCGCGACGACGAGGCGGTCATAGCCGAGCCGTACCTCGTCGGCGAGCACGACGCGCCGGTGTTCCGCTTCCACCCGCACGGCCCTCTGCGACACGTGATGGATGCCGTCGGCGGCGAGGCCGGCATAGCCGAAATGCTGTGCCTCCATGTCGCGCAGCCCGGCGATCACCGCATTGCTGAGCGGGCAGGCGGTGTAATGCGCATTGGGTTCCACCAGCGCCACGGCGATGCCGGCGTCCTCGCGCTTCAGGGCGCGCGCAAGGCTGGCCCCGCCGAAACCACCGCCGATCACCACCACGCGGGGGGCCGACTGGGCGAGCACGGCAGGGCTGGTGAGAGCGGCGCAGACCCCCGCCGCCAGCCCGCCCAGAACGCGTCTACGGCTGGGCGGGTGCGTTGCCGCCGGCGGCGAAATAGTCGGCAATGGCCCGTATTTCCTCATCGGTGAAGCCCTTGGCGATGCGCGTCATCACGGTTGAACGGCGCTCGCCCGAGCGGAAGGCCGCCATGTCCGTCACGATCTTGTCGGCGGGCTGCCCGTTCAGGCTCGGCACCGGCCCGCTGGTCGCCGTGCGCGGATGGCAGCCGGAGCAGGAGGCCGCCCCGCGCGGTGGCGCAGCGTCTGCCGGCACGGCTGACGTCAACAGTCCTAGCGCCGGCAGCATGAGAGAGAGCAGACGCATCAGGCAAGCTCGTGGTTCTTCAAGGGCATGGTGCGGTAGCGCTTGCCGGTGGCGGCGAACAGCGCGTTGAGCACCGCCGGCGCGGCGACGGCGATGGTCGGCTCCCCCACCCCGCCCCAGAACCCGCCAGAGGGCAGCATGATGGTTTCCACGTCAGGCATCTCAGCCATGCGCAGCACCTCGTAGGTGTCGAAGTTCTCCTCCTGCATCCGGCCGTCGGCCAGCGTGCATTCGCCATAGAGGCAGGCGGAGAGGCCGTAGACGAAGGAACCCTCGACCTGCCGCTCGACCTGCGCCGGATTGACCACATGGCCGGGATCAGTGGCGGCGACGATGCGGTGGATCTTCAGCTCGCCATTCTCCACCGAGACCTCGGCGGCGGCGGCGACATAGGAACCGAAGCCCATGATCTGGCCAAGGCCGCGATGGCGCCCCGGCGCTGGCGGCGTGTCCCAGCCGATGCCGTTCGCCGCCGCTTCCAGCACGGCGAGGTGCTTCGGGTGGTTCGCCATCAGCTTGCGGCGGAAGGCGAGCGGCTCAGTGCCGGCGGCATGGGCCAGCTCGTCGATGAAGCATTCGACATAGATGGCGTTCTGGTTGAGGTTCACCCCGCGCCAGAAGCCGGGCGGCACCGGCGGGTTGCGCATGGCGTGGTCGATCAACAGGTTCGGCACGGTATAGGCGAGGTGGCCCTCCGGCAGGCTTGCCGTCAGCCCCTGGAACACCACGGGGTCCATGCCGCCCTGCATGCCTTCCGGCCGAACCGCGGCGAGGATGGACTGGCCGGAAATGCGCAGATGCAGCGCCGTGAGGTTGCCGTCCGCGTCCAGCGCGCCGGTGAGCTTGGCCTGGGTCGTGGGGTGATAGGCCCCGTGCAGCATGTCCTCCTCGCGGCTCCACAACAGCTTGACCGGGATGCCCGGCATCTGCTTGGCGATGCTGACCGACTGGCGGACATAATCCTGGAAATTGCCACGCCGGCCGAAGCCGCCGCCGAGATGGATCTTGTAGACTTCGCACTGGCCGACCGGCAGGCCGGCGGCCTCGGCGGCGGCAGCGAGGCTGGCTTCGCCATTCTGGGTCGGCACCCACACCTCGCATGTCTCCGCCGTCCAGCGCGCGGTGGCGTTCATCGGCTCCATGGTGGCGTGGTTCTGGTAGGGAAAGGCGTAGGTGGCGGTGATCACCTTGCCGCCCGCGGCCGCGATACGGGCGATCTCCGCCTTGGCGTCACCCTGGCGGTTGCCGACGAAGGCCTCCTCCGCCTCCAGCCCCTCCGCCAGCATCGCGCTTATGTCGGCGCTGGAGAGATCCTTGTTGGGGCCGTCATTCCAGGTGACGGGCAAAGCGTCGAGCGCGGTCTTGGCCCGCCACCAGGTGTCGGCGACGACGGCGACGGAGCGGTCATCGACCCGTACCACCTTCTTCACGCCGGGCATGCCGGCGACGGCATTGGCCTCGAAGCTCGCCAGCGTACCGCCAAAGACCGGGCAGGCCTTGATGGCGGCGTTGAGCATGCCGGGCAGCTTGAGATCGGCGCCATAGACCTGCCGGCCGGTGAGCTTGTCCACCGTATCAAGGCGCGGCAGCGGCTTGCCGGCGATCTTCCAGTCCTTTGGGTCCTTGAGCGTGATCTCGGCCGGAGGCGTCAGGCGGCCAGCCGCTTCCGCCACCTCGCCATAGCGCAGCGTGCGCCCGGAGGCGGTGTGGGTTATGACGCTGCTGGCGGCCGTGCATTCGCTCGCTGGCACGCCCCAGCGCTCCGCGGCGGCGGCGACCAGCATCTGCCGAGCGGCGGCACCGCCCTTGCGGACATAATCGTGGGAATCGCGGATGCCGCGCGAGCCGCCGGTGGAATAGCTGCCCCAGACGCGGTCGCGCTTCAGGTTCTCGCCCGGCGTCGGATATTCGGTCGTGACCTTCGACCAGTCGCCTTCCAGTTCCTCGACGACGAGCTGGGCGAGGCCGGTAAGCGTGCCCTGGCCCATTTCCGAGCGGGCGATGCGGATGACGATGGTGTCGTCCGGCTTCACCACCACCCAGGCATTGATCTCCGGCGGCAGGGTCGCCGCCGCCTCCTGCGCCGAGGCCGACGCCAGGAAGGGCACATGGAAGCCGAGCGACAGGCCGCCGATGCTGGCGGCGGAACCGACGATGAAATTGCGGCGCGAGACCGACTGGACAATGCTCATGGCGCTCTCCCTCAGCCGGCCTTGCCGTCGGCGGCCATGTGGATGGCGGCGCGGACGCGGTTATAGGTGCCGCAGCGGCAGATATTGGTGATCTCGGCGTTGATGTCGTCGTCGGTCGGGGACGGGTTGGTCTCCAAAAGGCTCGCCACCGCCATGATCATGCCCGTCTGGCAATAGCCGCACTGGGGAACGTCGAGCGCCAGCCAGGCCTTCTGCACGGGGTGCGAGCCGTCGGGCGACAGGCCCTCGATGGTGACGATCTTCTGGTCCGCCTCGATAGCCGAGACCGGCATCACGCAGGAACGCGTCGCCACGCCGTCAATGTGAACCGTGCAGGCGCCGCACTGGGCGATGCCGCAGCCGAACTTGGTGCCGGTCAGGCCTACCTGCTCGCGCAGGACCCAGAGAAGCGGCGTGTCGGGCTCGACCTCGACCGTGTGCGTCTGCCCGTTGACGGTGAGCTGGACCATGGTGGCCTCCCGGCTGGAGAAACGGAGACTGCCGAATGGGCCGGAAAGCGAAGGGCTTCCGGCGACGGGGCGGCAGGATTTGGTCGGCCGGGAAAAGCTAGGCGCGGGCTGTCGCAGAAGCGTGCCGCCCACGCTGCCGATTGTCGCGAGGTGTCGCAACGGTAGCTGCTGATAAGAATTGATACAAACTGCGGCGGGGCGCCGCCGGCGCTAGAGACCGGCCGGGACCGGATCGGCGGCGACGTAACCGGCGTGGCGGATGTCGTCCAGCAGGCCCGGACCGGTGGGCCTCCATCCCAGGCGTTCCTGCGTCCACACGCTGGACACCGGCTGATGCATTGAGGCGAAGCCGAGGAACCAGCCGAAATGCGCGCGCGCCTCCTCCCCCGTGAGCGAGACGCAGGGCAGGTCCAGCCCGTCCGCGATGGCGCGGGCGATCTCGCGGAACGCGATGCCCGCCTCGGCCGCGGCATGGAACGTCTCCGCGCCCGGCCCCTGTTCGATGGCGAGGCGGAAGGCACGGGCCGCGTCGCTGACATGCACGGCGGGCCAGACATTGTCGCCCTCGCCGACATAGGCGGAACGGCCCTGGCGCCGCGCCATGTCGATCAGCATCGGCACGAAGCCGTGGTCGCCGCGCCCGTGTACGGAGGGCGGAAGGCGCATGATCGTTGTGGGGATGCCGCGCGCGGTGAGCGCCCGCGCCGCGCTGTCGGAGGCGCGTGGATAGGCGTCGGTGGGCTGCGGGGCGATGACGTCTTCGGTCACCGGCTCGCCCGGTATGCCCAGCCCGGCGAGACCGGCGGTGACGATGAACGGCTTCTGTGTGCCGGCGATCGCCGCCCCTATCGTCTCGATGGCCGCGCGGTCGATGGCGCAGGAATGCGCGAAGCGGGCGAAATCGTGGACGAAGCCCGTATGAATGACGGCGTCGCACCGCTCCGCCCCCTCGCGCAGGGTCTCCGGCGCTTCGAGGTCGCCGCGCAACACCTGCGCGCCCCTGCGGACGAGTTGATACGCTCCGCGTTGCGAGCGCGCGAGGCCCAGAACGCGATGTCCGTTTGCGATGAGTTCGGCGGTTACGGCGGAGCCGACAAAACCTGTCGCGCCGGTCACAAATACTTGCATCACACGTCTCCTTCTTGTCGAGGAGAAGAATAGGCGTCACACTGTATCAAGTTAAAGTAGTGATTTTATAGGGGTATAATGACTACCATGCTGCAGGATGCCGGTGACATGCACCGGCTCGGCGCGTATCTCCGGGATCGCCGCCAGCGGCTCGACGCGGCCGCGCTGGGTTTCGGCGGCCGCCGCCGCACGCCGGGCCTGCGCCGCGAGGAAGTCGCGCAGCGGGCCCATATCAGCACCACCTGGTACACCTGGCTGGAGCAGGGCAGGGGCGGCGCCCCTTCGCCGCGCGTGCTCGACAGCCTCGCCCGCGCGCTGCTGCTGACCGAGGCGGAGCGCGAGCATCTGTACCTCGTGGGCATCGGCCATCGCCCCAAGGCGGGTGCCCCCGCGCAGGAGGGCATTTCCGGGCGGCTGCAGCGCTTTCTCGATGCCTTGCCGATGATCCCGGCCACCGTCGCCACCGCGACATGGGACATCATCGGCTGGAACCGCGCGGCACGCCTGGCTCTCGCCGATTACCAGGCGATGGCGCCCGAGGCGCGCAACATCCTGCGGCGTATGTTCCTCGATCCGGCCACGCGCGCCGCCCAGAGCGACTGGGAGGCGGTCGCACGGTTCCTGGTGGCGACGTTTCGGGCGGAGACCGTCCGCGCCGGCGCGGATGCACGAGCGTCCGAACTCGTCGCCGAACTGTCCGCGCGCAGCGCCGATTTCGCCCGCCTGTGGAGCGAGAACGACGTGCGGACGACGGGCGAAGGCGCGAAGACCATTCGTCACGCGAGGGTGGGCGAGATCACCTTCGAGTTCTCCTCCTTTGCCATCGACGGCCGGCCGGACCTTAGGCTGATGGCCTATGTACCGGCGACGGCCGGCGACCTCGATAAGATGAGCCGGCTATGTACCGAGGCGTAGGCGGGTCAGAATCCGCCACGGGCAAGGGCCTAAAGGTTGTTTCTCGGCATATTGTCAACGCTGTCGAACCCCGGAGCGACATGGACCCGCTTTCCGACGTGCTCTCCCTGCTGAAGCCGCATGCCTATGTTTCCTCCGGTTTCGAGGCCGGCGGCGACTGGGCGGTTCAGTTCGGCAACCAGGGTGCGCTTATCAAATGCTACGCCGTCGTCTCCGGTGGCGGCTGGCTTGCCGTCGACGGGGTGGATGAGCCGGTGCGGCTGGAGGCCGGCGAGTGTTTCGTGCTGCCGAGCGGCCGTGCCTTCCGCATGGGTAGCGACCTGAGCCTGCCTGCTACGCAGGCCGGCCAGATTTTTCCGCCGGCGCGGCGGGGCGGTGCGGTACGGTTGAATGGCGGCGGCGCATTCGCCCTCGTCGGCAGCCGCTTCGGTGTCGGCGGCCACCATGCCGACATGCTGCTGGGGCTGCTGCCGCCGATCGTCCATATCACCGGGCAGGCGGGGCAGGCGGCGCTGCGCTGGTCGGTCGAACAGATGATGAAGGAACTGCGCGAGCGCCAGGCCGGCAACGCGCTGGTGCTGCAGCATCTCGCGCATTTCATGCTGGTGCAGGCGCTGCGCGTCCACCTGGAATCCGGCAGTGGCGTCGGCTGGCTGGCCGCGCTGGCCGACCGGCAGCTGGGCGCAGCGATCCGGGCGGTGCACGCCGAGCCCGCCCATGGCTGGACCCTGCAATTGCTGGCGGAGCAGGCCGGCATGTCGCGCTCGACCTTCGCGCTGCGCTTCCGCGAGGCGGTGGGCGAGCCGCCGATGCAGTACGTCGCCCGCTGGCGGATGCTGCTGGCCTGCGACCGGCTGGAGAATGGCGGCGAGCCGGTGGGGACGGTGGCCCTGGCGGTGGGTTACGAATCGGAAAGCGCGTTCAGCGCGGCATTCAAGCGGATGATGGGCTGTTCGCCCCGCCATTACGGGCGAACGTCACCGGCCGCCGCGAGAGCGGCGCAATAGCGCGCTCAGCCGGTGCACGCGCCAGCGAGACCAGCGACGGGAAGCACCGCTGCTCGGTTTCGATGATTTCCGCAAGGATCGAGGCCGCGACGGCATAGGCATGCTTCGCGCCGTGGAACAGGCCGGCTGGCCCGCGGATGCGCGCCACCGCCGCCGCGCCGAATCCGGCGGCGAGCAGGCGCTGGCGGCGGGAGGCGTGCACCAGCCGGCTGCCCTGCGCGCCGATGTAGAAGGCTTCGCTCGCCAATGCCGCCGCGAGGAACTCCTGTTCCCAGTCGTGATCGTGGAACATCAGCACGAAGGCGGTGCGGGCGTCGGCGGAGAATGCGGTGGCATGGCCGCTGCCGTGGATGGGGCGGGCGACAAGCCCCTCCCGCGCGCAGGCGGCGCGTGTCGGCTCGTCGGGCGAGAGAAGTTCGGTGGCGAAGCCGCTTGTCCTGCCCAGCAGCATGAGTTGCACCGCCGCCGCCCCCACCCCGGCGATCAGCAGCCGCAGTCGGGGCCGGTAATGGCGCATCAGCACCCGGCCGGTTTCGTCGGCTGGCCCGATCTCGGCCGTGCTCTCGCGGCGGGCGCGGTACTGATGGTCGGTCGCCTCCAGTCCGGCGATCGTCGCGGTCACGTCGAAATGGAGCTCGATCGCGCTGCCGCAGGGCAGCTGGATGTCGAGAAAGCGGGAGCCCTTGCCATAGCGGACAAGGCGGTTGGCGCCTGCCTTCATCGCCTCCTGGGCCTCCGCCACCACCGCGCGTTCGAGACAGCCGCCGGAGAGGTAACCGACGCTTTCGCCGCTCGCGGTGACCGCCATCTGGGCACCGAGCGGGCGCGGCGAGGTGCCGTCGATGGAGAACAGCGTCACCAGCGCAATTCTTTCGCCCTGCCGCAAGCGGGCAAGGGCGAAGTCGATCACATAGTCGTCGAACGGGTCCCAGCTGGCGTCGAGCCTCTGCATGCCTTGTTTCCTTGATCGGTGAGAGCCCCCCAGCCCCCCGGCGCTCACTCTGCGAGCGCCGCCTTTACCCGTTCCGGCAGGAAGGGGTAGTGGCGCAGCCGCACGCCGCCGGTGAGGCGGGCCACGGCATTGGCGATGGCCGCCCCTACGGGCGGCAGGCCGATCTCGCCGATGCCGGCCGGCTTGTTCTCGGGCGTCGGCATCACCTCGACATGGATGCGCGGCATCTCCGACAGGCGCAGGAGGCGGTAGGTGTCGAAGTTGGTCTCCTGCACCTCCCCCGCCACGATGTTGATCTGCTCATAGAGCGCGTGGCTCACGCCGAACACGATGGCCCCGGTCAGCTGCGCCTCGATGTTGCGCGGCTGGATGGCGACCCCGGGATCGACGACGCACCACACCTCGTGCAGCCGGATTTCGCCGCTGGCGCGGTCGAGGGAGACCTCGGCCACCTGGGCGCAATGCCCGCCAAAGGCGTCGGTATAGGCGAGCCCCAGCGCACGGCCCTCGCGCGGGCGCTCCCATTCGGCCTTGGCCGCGACCGCCTCGATCACCCGGCGCGCGCGCGGCTGGCCGCCGAGCAGTTCCAGCCGAAGCGCGAGCGGATCGTCCCCCCTCGCGGTGGCCACCTCGTCAATCATGCATTCGACGCCGAAAGTATTCTGGCCATAGCCGACGGCGCGCCAGAACCCGACATCGCGCCCGCTGTCCTGCCGGATGTATTCCACCAGATGGGCGGGGACGCGGTAGTTGAAGATCGTTCCGTCGGTGACCACCGTATCGAGCCCGCCATCGCCCTTGAACATTTCCGGCAGGGTGCGGGCGAAGATGGAATCGGCGACGACGCGGTGGCGCCAGCCGACGATGGTGCCGGCGCTGTCGAGACCAACCTCGACATGCTGGGCGGCCAGCGGACGGTACTTGCCGTGCTGCACATCGTCCTCGCGGCTCCAGACCACTTTCACCGGACGACCCTCGACCTCGCGGGCGAGCAGTACCGCGTCGTTGATGAAGTCGGCCTCGGCCTTGCGGCCGAAGCCGCCTCCGAGAAGCGTGGTATGGACCGTCACCTTGTCGGGCGTGGTGCCCGCGGCGGCGGCGGCAAAACCCTGTGTCCCCGTGGGTCCCTGCGTCGGCGCCCACACCTCGACCCGGTCGCCGATTACAAGCGCCGTCGCGTTCATCGGCTCCATCGGCGCGTGATAGACGAGATCGGTCACATAGTCCGCGGCGACGACCCGCGCGGCGCCGGCGATGGCGGCGCGGGCGTCGCCTTCGGCGCGGGCGGGCACGCCTTCCTGGGCGAGATCGCGGCCGATGTCACGATAGGCGTCCGCCAGCGCGGCGCTGTCATAGGCGCGCACCCGCGAGGACGTGCTCCAGGTGACAAGGAGCGCCTCCTTGGCCCGCCGCACCGCATCGGTGCTCTCGCCGATGATGCCGACACCATAGGAGAGCGGCACGATGCGGGTGATGCCCTTCACCGCCTTCGCGGCCGTGTCGTCGATGCGCTCCGGCCGCTCGCCGGGCACCGGCGGGCGCAGGACGGCGCCATGGAGCATGTCCGGCAGATCGACATCGATGCCGAACCGCGCGGTGCCATTGACCTTGGAGGGTACGTCGACCCGGTCGACCTCGCGGCGGCCGATATAGCGCCATTGGTCGGCCGGCTTCAGGTCCGCCTCGCTCGCCTGCGGCAGCGGGTCGGGCAGCACGCCAAACGCGGCGATCTCGCCATAGGAGAGCGTGCGACGGCTGCCAGCATGCACGACGCGGCCGGGCTCGGTCACGAGTTCGCCCACCGGCACGCCGAGCCGCTGGGCGGCGAGGGCGAGGAGAACCTTGCGGGTCTGCGCGCCGGCAAGGCGCAGCAACTGGTAATAGCCCCGCACCGTTTCGCTGCCGCCGGTTAGCTGAATGCCATAAAATCCGGGATTGCCGTACCTTTCGGCATCCGACGGCGCCTGCACGACGCGGACCTTGTCCCAGTCGGCATCCATGTCCTCGGCGATCAGCAGGGGCAGGGCCGTCTTAACCCCTTGTCCCATTTCGGCGGCGGGAGAGACGAGGGTTACGGTTCCATCGGCGTGGATGGTCACCCAGGCATTGGGCGTCAGCCCGCTGGGTGCGACCTCGGCATCGGTCGCGCCGTGCGCGGACTGGACGAGGCCCCCAAGGCTTACGGCGATGCCGGCCCCGCCGAGCGTGACGAGAAAGCTGCGGCGGGACAGGGCGGTGGTGTGGGACATGTGGCGGGCCGTCATGGCTCAGCCCTCCTGCGCCGCACGCTCGATGGCGCTTAGGATGCGGTCATACGTGCCGCAGCGGCACAAATTGCCGTCCATATGCGCAACGATCTCCTCGCGGCTGGGGCGCGGATTGCTTGCCAGCAGCCCGGCCGCCTGCATGATCTGGCCGGACTGGCAATAGCCGCATTGCGGCGCCTGCTCGGCGATCCAAGCCTTTTGGAGGGGATGGCTGGAATCCGGCGAGAGGCCCTCGATCGTCGTCACCTGCCGCCCGGCGACGGAGTTGAGCGGGGTCTGGCAGGCGCGCACCGGCTCGCCGTCGAGATGGACGGTACAGGCCCCGCACAGGGCGACACCGCAGCCATATTTGGTGCCGGTGAGCTTGAGCTCATCGCGGATAATCCAGAGAAGCGGCGTGTCGGGTTCGGCGGCGACCTGGACGGCGCGCCCATTGATGGTGAAGGCGGTCATGACGGCATCTCCCTTTCCCGGTCAAAGGTTTTCGACAGATGATGCCCGCGGCGCCGTTCGACCCCGGCGCCGACCCTACGGTGACACAGTCTTTCCCGAGACAAACGAGGCTCCCGGCTGTGTCAAGCTCGCACCCGAAACGTAACGACGGTGTGATGCATCATCTATTTCGAGGATAGGAGGCCGCGGCACTCCTCACTATGCTGAAGCGTCCGTCATTTCTGCGCGATCGTGCGAAGCGTGTTCTTCCATGCCTCTAGGGGAGAGCGCCGATGTCCCTCCGCAAATTCGAGGGTGGAGGTGGCAAGGTCGGTGCCGACGATCGCCTTCGGGCCGTCGATCACGCGATGGCGGCGGATGTCAGCGCGGTGAAGGGGCGACCCAGATCATTCATGATCACGCTGTAAACCGGAGATAACCTGATGTCGCACCTCTGGGGAAGGCGAGGGTCGCCCGCCCCGGCGCGTCACGCGGCATTTGCGGCGGCGTGCTCGAACGTCACCCGCGCCATCGTCTGGGACACATCCCACAGGCGCGCCGCGACGGCCGCGTCCAGCGCCCGCGGCGGCGCAGGTTCCTCCGTGGGATGGCCCCGCGTTCCTGCCAGGCGGTCCGGTCCATAATGGGCGCCGTCGCGGGCCGCCGGATCGGTGGCGGCGAACAGAGTGGGGAGGGCGCCCTGCGCGGCGGGCTGGAACGTCAGCCGAAGGAGGCGGCGCAGGAGATAGACGGTGCGGGTCGGGCCCCCGGGGCTGTTGTAGAGCAGATTGGTGCGCGAAAGGCCGGGATGCGCCGCCAGGCTCTCGACGCCCCATCCCGCCGCGCGACTGCGCCGGCTCAGCTCGAAGGCGAAGACGAGGCAGGCCAGCTTCGACTGGGCGTAGACATGAAAGGCGCGATAGCTGCGCTCGGCCTGAAGGTCGTCGAAATCAATGGCCCCCCGCCGCGCCGCGATGCTGCCCACGGTGACGACGCGGGGCTGACGCCCCTTCTTCAGCAGCGGCATCAGCTGCGCGGTGAGCGCGAAATGGCCGAGATAGTTGGTGCCGAACTGCAGTTCGAAGCCATCCCGCGTTTCACGGCGCTGCGGCGGGGTCATTACGCCGGCATTGTTGACCAGAAGGTCGAGGCTCTCCTGCTCCGCGGCGAGGCGCGCGGCGAAGGTGGCGACCGAGGCAAGGCTGGCGAGGTCAACCTCGCCGAACCGCACCTGCGCGCCGGGGACCGCCTGCCGGATCGCGGCCACCGCAGCCGCGCCACTGGCCGGATTACGCCCGGCGATCAGCACGCTGGCGTCGGCGCGGGCCAAGGCGAGGGCGGTTTCATAGCCGAGGCCGCCTGTGCCGGTGACGAGGGCCGTGCGGCCGTGCTGGGCGGGAATGTCCCGGGTGGTCCATCGTTTCATGGTGGTTCCTTGCTGGTTGGGAAGGGCATGGCGGCGTTGCGGTTCGGACGGCATCGCCCGGCCCAAGAGTGCCCACAGCGGGGCGAACCGCCATGCCGGAAGGCGCAGAAAATATGCCTATTCCTCCAATCCCGAGCGGAGGAGGAGGTGCGCAGCGATAGCGCCGCGGAGGCGGGTCAGGCGAGGGCGCCGAGTATCCTCGGTCCCCAGGCGCGCGCTGTGAAGGTCACCGTCATCGCCGCAATCAGCGCGGTTGCCAGCAGCAGCACGGCGATGGCCGTCAGATTGGCCGGCGCGCCGCGCGGACCCGCGCCTGTCCGGATGGCGATCTCGGCGACGACGAGATTGGGGAGGTAGAAGAAGAACACCATGACCGCATCGAACCAGCCGGAGAAATTCGCCGCGCGGCCCAGGCTGCCGAACAGCAGGAACCAGAGTCCGTATTCCATGCGATAGAGCCACGAGCCGATTGTCAGCGCGAACAGGCGGATCGCCCAGGCGCGGTGATGGTCGATGCGCCGCGCCCGTGCGTGGCGGTAAGCCATCGCCGCACACAGCACCATGAGACCCCCATAGAGGCCGAAGCCGGCATCCATCAGCGGCCCGCCGATCGTGCCTCGCGTGAGGATGAAGCCGAGACCCCCCAGCCCCGCCGCACCGGCGGAGAGAAGGTAGAGCCGGCCGAGCCAGCGGTGCAGCCCGGGTGCGGCGCGCCGTACAGGGTGGATGAGCTGGATCGGCCCGAGAAGCAGCAGCACCCCGCCGGCGAAGAAATGGGCGCCGATGGCGAGGGTCGCCAGCGGCGCGCCGGCTTCGTAAAGGCCCGGCAAGGCCTGGTTCCAGCGCGTGCCGATGCCGCCGGCGAGCGCGCCGCCAAAAAAGATGACGATATACGCGGCGAAGATGATCCCGCTGAGCCAGCTTACGGCGATCAGGGCCAAACAGCTCCAGCGCCGCATCGTGTCGAGACGATCGTGCGGCGGCGCCGGGGCGCGGATCGACGCGACGGCGGGCAGGTTGGAATGAGCTGCCATCATGGACCCCCTTGTTCAAGAGCGGAGGCAGGGGCGAGGCCCTGCCGGCGGCGCTGGGCCTCATCGGGCGAGCGTCACGGCACCCGGCGGAACGTGATGGTCTGTCCGAGCAGCGGTGCGCCCATATAGGCGCGCACCTGCATCGTCTCGCCGACCAGTTCGGCCTGGACCGACATGGTCCGGCCGGTCAGGCCGCTGTAGAAATTGCCGCCTTCCCACCGGCGATCCTGCGCGTCCCAGGTGAGATTTGTGACGAAGACGATGCCTTCCAGCGAACGGCCGCGCAGGGCCGGATCGGGATTGAGCGTGTCCTTCTTGAAGGTGGTGCCGTCCGCCTCCATCAGCTGCCGGCCATAGAGCATGCGGGCGGCGTAGCTGCCGCCGGCGTCGAACATCTCCAGCTTGATGGCGCCGTTTTCGGCTTCCCAGACCCCGATGATCTGCTCCGGCGCGGCGGCTTGCGCGGCCGCTTCGACGGTGGTGAGCGCGAGGGCAGCGGCGGCGGCCGCGGCCAACAGGCGTGCCTTGACGGCATTGGACATTGGCTGTCTCCTGGAAAGAGGGGGCGCAGGCGACGATCTGCATCGAGTTGTCGCCATGGGGCGGGCCGGCCCGGCCGCGCTGCGCGTGTGCCCCGTTGCGCCGCGCCCTCAGGCGCGGGAGGTCATCGGCGACGGGCGGCCATCGAGGCGGGACGCTACCTCCCGGCCGCGCGGCGATGAATGCCGGAACGCGCAAAAAATCTGCCCGATCCTCCACGCGCCTCGAATCGCGAGGCACACCTCGGCGTCGCTATGGACAAAAAAGCCCCGCCGCTAGCCGCTGGTGGCTGACGACGGGGCGCGCTTGACGCCGGGACGGGACGGTCTTCAGGCGGAAGGGGCGGTCGGGCCCATCGGGGATACGGGGCTCGTTGGCATGTCGCGGCCTGTGAGAGAGCGATACAGGCGGTGCTGGTTCAGCACATCCCGTTTGGGAGCGACGCCGAACATGCGGGAATATTCGCGGCTGAACTGCGAGGCACTCTCATAGCCCACCGTGTAGGAGGCGGCCGCCACGCTGGCGGCATTCGCCACCATCAGCCGCCGCGCTTCCAGCAGGCGCAGCTGCTTCTGGTACTGCAGCGGCGTCATCGAGGTCAGCGCCTTGAAGTGCTGGTGAAACGAGGACGGACTCATATTGACCGCCTCGGCGAGCTGCTCGACTCGCATCGGCTGGGCGATTTTTTCGCGCAGCAGATAGATGGCCTTGGCGACGCGCTCGGTGTTCGAGGCGGGCAGCGACAGCTTGCAGATTTCCGCGCCGTGCGGGCCGCTCAGGAGCCAGTAGCAGATGTCATGCATGACCGAGGGGTAGAGGATCGGGACGGCCTTCGGGTTGTCGGCCAGCCGCACCAGTCGCTGGATGCACTCGGCGAGCGGTTCGTCGATCTGCGCCACGAAGGCGCATGGGGTGCTGGTGGCGGGCGGCGCGGGACGTTCGTCCATCCGCTCGACCATGTCGCGGATGATCGCGACATCGAGATCGACGGTCACCCCGACGAAGGGTTCGGTCTCGCTGGCCTTGACGATCCGGCCCGTACCGGGGAGCGCGATGCTCACGACCAGGCATTCCATGACGCCATAGTCCAGCGTCTCGCCGCCGAAGAGGATCTGCTTGCCGCCCTGTAGCACGATGCAGAGCGAGGGCTGGTAGATCTTGCGGTGAGGCATCACCTCCTGGAAGGAACGGATGACGTTGAACTCGGGCATGGCGGTGGGGAACAGACCCTGTCCGCCACCTTTGCTCTCGATATACTCGGTGACGGTCTCAAAAAGCGATGATGGCACACACGCCTCCGGTTCGCTGCCCGATCCGCCGCGCCTGCCGCTCTCGCCCGATGGGCCAGAGGAGCCTGCAGGAATAGGCAAGTTTATTGAGAGTTCGGGCATTCTGATCATTGGTTGCTCCTTTTAGCCTATAGCTGCGACGATAAGCTAAGGAGCCTGCCCAGAATGACGGAAACGGCCGCGAGATCAATAGATGGACTAAAGGATATCCCTCATCCATCGGCTGCATCTGGTAGCGAATACGTGAGGGGATGGCAGGTCTATGCTATACTTTTGACACTTTTCCTCGTGAGTGCGATTTCGCAGGCGGACCGCATCCTACCCTTCATTATGGTGGAGGCGATCAAGGGCGAGCTTTCGTTAAGTGACACGCAGGTGGGGCTGCTCACCGGGGTGCCCTTCGCGATCTGCTACACCCTGCTCTCCCTGCCGCTGGGCCGGGCCGCCGATCGCGGCTCGCCGCGCCTCGTCCTGGTGTTCTGCATCTTTGCCTGGAGCGCGATGACGGCGCTGGGCGGCGTGGCTGCGAGTTTCCTCGTTCTGGCCCTGACGCGCTTCGGCGTGGCCTCGGGCGAGGCCGGCGCCTTTCCGGCGGGCCATGCCATCATCGCCCGCAAGATAAGGCCGGAGCGGCGGGGGCTGGCGATCGGTCTTTTCGCCATGGGGCTGCCTCTGGGCTCGATGGTGGGTTTCGCCGCCGGCGGCGCCATTGCCGACCAGTTCGGATGGCGCGCGGTGCTGGTCGGCGCCGGGGCGATCGGCGGGGCGATCGGACTGCTGGTTCTCCTCGTCATCGGCCCGACGCCGCCGCTTCGGGCGACCACCGCTACCGGCGACTCGTTCCTGCGCTCCTGCGCGCGGCTGCTGGCGGGACCCGCCTTCCGCTGGCTGTTCGTCGGCGCCATCGCGGTCGGCTTCGCCTCGGCGCCGTTCTACGCCTTTGCCGGCCCGTTCCTCATCCGCATCCACGGTTTCACCGCCGGCGAGGCGGGCCTTGCCTTCGGGCTGCTGCAGGGACTGATGGGTATTCTCGGCGCGGTGATCGGCGGGCGCATGTTCGACCGGGGGGTTCAGTCCGGCACCGGCAAGGTGCTCGGCCCGCCGGCCTATCTGTTCCTCCTCGCCAGCATCACCACCGCCGCCGCGCTGTTCGTGCCGGCCGGCTGGGCGGCGGTCGCCCTGCTGGTGCCGGGCATGCTGTCCTTCGCCTTCATGCTGCCCTTCGCCTTCGGCGCCGCCCATCTCGTCGCCGGAAAGGGCCGGGAGGCGCAGGCCACCAGCATCGTCATGGTCGGCTCCGGCCTCATGGGGCCGGCGCTGGGACCGCTGATCGTCGGCCTCGTCAGCGATGCGGTGAGCGCGGCGCAGATTCCCAACGGCGTCGCGCTCGGCCTGCTCGTCGTCCCGGTGGCGAGCGTCGCCACCGCCCTCGCGATGCTGGTTGCCGACCGGCGCATCGCGGCGGCTGCCGCCGCCCGCCGCTGAGGCTCCAGCCCGCTGTCGACCATCCGGCCGCGTTCCCCCGCGCAGGCCACGACCCGGCGCGCCGGCTCCCCGTGCGTTGCCGCTCCCCCTCGGACAGAAAGTACCCCCGATGGATTTCGACCCGATAAGTACCGTCATGGTGTGGATATGCTTTTTCGGCCTGCCTGGGCTCTTTGCCGTCGCCCTCGCGGAGCGTTTCGTACCGATCCTCCCCTCCTACGGCCTGCTGCTCACGGTCGGTATCGCGGCCCAGGAGGGCGCCTGGTCGCTTGCCGGAGCGCTTGTGACGACGAGCGCGGGCGGTCTGATCGGCTGCGCCGCGTGCTTTCACGCCGTCCGGGCGTTGGGCGAGGCGCGCTCGCGGCGGCTTGTCTTCCGCGCCGGCCGGCTCTTCGGCATGTCGAGGGAGCGCACCGCGGGCCAGATCGCCGCCTTCCGCCGCAATCAGTTGGTGCTGGCCTTCTCGCTGCAGCTGCTGCCGACCATCCGGCTGTTCGCCCCGGCCTTTGCCGGGCTGCTGCGCGGTCCTTCACGCGGCTTCCTCATTGCCTCCGCCGCAGGCATCGCGGTCTGGAACGGCGTGTTCGTCACCGCCGGATACGCGGCCGCTCACTCCATCGACACGGTCAATGCAACAGTGCTGGCGCTGGGTGTGCTCGGCGGCGTACTCGCCCTTGAAGCCGTCCTGATCGGGGTCGGCCGCGCTCTTCGCACCCGCCGTGCGCGCGATGTCGCGCTGCGCCGGTGCTGACGGCCGCCCCCTTGCCGCGTGTTCGCGCCGCCGCCTACGCCACCATCGCCCCCCTGGAACCGGAACATCCGCAATGTCCTCTCAGTGCATGGCCGAAACGCTCGGCTTCTTTCAGGCATGGCTACGCAGCCCGCTGCGCGTCGCCGCCATCGCTCCTTCGGGCCGTGCGCTCGCCCGCCTCATCACCCGCGACATCTCGGCCGACACCGGGCCGGTGATCGAGCTCGGCCCGGGCACCGGCGTGTTCACCCGGGCGCTGATCGCGCGCGGGGTGCGGCCGGCGGATCTCGCCTTGATCGAGTTCGGTTCGGAATTCGCCATCGCGCTGCAGGCCCGCTACCCCGCCGCCCGCACCTTGTGGATGGATGCCGCGCGGCTCGACACGGTCGAACTGTTCGGCGGCGCGCCGGCGGGCGCCGTGGTCAGCGGCCTGCCGCTGCTGTCTATCCCTCCGCGCAAGGTGAGGGCGATCCTCATGGGCGCCTTCGGCAAGATGCGGCCGGACGGCGCCTTCTACCAGTTCACCTATGGCCCGCGCTGCCCGGTGCCGTCCCCGCTGCTGGCGTCTCTGGGGCTGGAGGCCGAGCGCATCGGCGGCACGCTGGCCAACCTGCCGCCCGCTGCCGTCTACCGCATCCGCCGGACCGCCGGGCACGAGGCGCATCGGGAACCGGGCAGCGGCGGCGACCTGTGAGCGTCGCGGAAGCCGAACGCCAGAGCATGTCCGGTGCAAGCCGGTTCGCCGGACATGTTCCAGGTTTCTGTTTTTACGCATTCTCTTCGCGCGAACCGGAACCCAAAGGCGATGGCACCTATCTGCAGCGGGGTCATAGGCTCGGCGATGCACGCGGCATCGGCGGCACTTCGGACTTCCAGCGGGATGCCGACATCAGCCGTCTGTCGTGGCGGCATGCGCGGCCGCGTGGGCCCTGAAGCGCAGACCGTCGATCAGAAGCGCGACCATCCGGCGCGCCTCGGCGACGTCGCCTTGGCTCGCGGGCGCCGCCAGCCGCATGGAAGCGAGCAGCACCTCACGGGCGTCGATATCGGAACAGATATCGCCGGCCACCGCTGCGGCGTCGAGCAGGGCCCGCAGCGCGGGGGTGAGCTGGCCCACAACATAGTCGGGAAGCGATTGATAGGCGGCGTCGCCCGAGTGGAGCGCCGGTCCGAGGCCGCGCTTGGTGCCGGCGAGATCGACGAGACGCTGGACCCACGCGGCGAGCGCCTCCCCCGGCGGAAGGCTTGCGCCCAGGACAGCGGCCGCCTCGACGCACGCATCGACTTCGCGCCGGATGATCTCCCTGATGAGTTCCGAGCGCTGCGGAAAATGTCGATACAGCGTCCCTACCCCGACACCGGCCTCGGAGGCGATCGTGCGCATCGGCGCATCCACGCCGAAACGCTCGAAAACCGTCAGCGCGGCGCGAAGCAGGGCATCGACGTTTCGGCGCGCATCCGCCCGCAGGGGCCGGCCGGGCTCGACCGGCGCTCGCGACACACTGTCTTCGGTGGGGTCCAACCGTCTCACTCCTTGATAAGTGGAACAACGTTCCGTATAAACGGACGCTGGTTCCACTTTTAAGCTAGGCCGCTTTCGGCGCGGCTGCCAGATTTTTTGAACGGAGACGATCATGCAGTACCGTCCGCTCGGCCGGACCGGCATCAGGGTCAGTTCCTACTGCCTCGGGACTATGATGTTCGGAAAACTGGCCAATGCCGACCACGAGGCTTGCGCCCGCATCGTCCACAAGGCCCTCGACTTCGGTATCAACGTCGTCGACACCGCCGACGCCTACAGCCGGGGCGAGTCCGAAATCATCGTCGGCAAGGCGCTGAAGGGGCGGAGAAACGATGTCGTGCTCGCCACGAAGGCGGCTCTTCCCATGGGCGACGATCCGAACCAGCGGGGGAATTCCCGCCGCTGGATCACGCGTGCCGTCGAAGGGTCGCTGCAGCGTCTGCAGACCGACCATATCGACCTCTACCAGATCCACCGGCTGTCGCCGGACGCGGACATCGAGGAGACGCTGTCGGCGCTCACCGACCTGATGCGGGCGGGCAAGATCCGCGCCTTCGGCGCCTCCACCGTGCCCGCATCCGACATTGTGGAGGCGCAGTGGACCGCCGAGCGGCGCGGGCTGGCCCGCTTCCGTACCGAGCAGCCGCCTTATTCGATCCTCAACCGCTCCATAGAGCGCGAGGTGCTTCCGGCCTGCCAGCGCTATGGCATGGGCGTGATGGCCTGGAGCCCGTTGGCCAAGGGCATGCTCACCGGCAAGTATCGCAGGGGCGAGCCGCCGCCGGACTCGCTGCGGGTGAAGTTTTTCCCGAAGGCCATGTCCGACGCCGCAAGCCTGAGCGCGGTCGAGGCATTGATCGAGCTGGCGGAAGACGCAGGCATCTCGCTGATGCATATGGCGCTTGCCTTCGTCCTGTCGCATCCGGCCCTCTCCGCAGCGATCATCGGTCCCCGGACGCTTGAGCAGCTCGACGGCCTGCTGGCGGGCGCGGATGTTGTACTTTCCGACGACATTCTGGACAGGATCGACGAGATCGTGCCGCCCGGATGTGACGTGGCGCCGCTCGAAGGGGCGGCCTATCTGCCCCCGGCGATGACGCATAGCCCGCTGCGCCGCCTGCCAATCGGCGAGCGGGCCGCAGCCTGATGCGAGCGCTCGGCTAGAGCACGTACCGATCTGATTGCATCGCAATCAGATCGGTAAAGCGTTCTCTATCGTCGACGGCCGATCCACAAATCGGGGTTTGGGTGGATCACGCATAGTGCACCCCTTGATGACGCTGGAAACCACGAGGGCCACCGCGCTAGACCCGTCGCCATGACCATCCCCACCGATGATGAACTCGCCACGTTGGCGACGCTTTCGATACCTTCGCACGCCGGTGCAAGCTGGCCGACGCGCTGGGGGCGGAAAAGCCGCTGAACGAGCTGGACAACTAGAAGTTGCTCTGCATCGCGGAGCGCCCGGGATGCGGACCGAGCGATGTTGCGCGCTTTCTGGGTGTCGCAAACACGACGATTTCCTCGACGACGGACCGGCTTGCCAAACGGGGGTTCCTGGAACGGCACCGCGCCGAAGAGGATCGATGGGCGGTGGCGCTGATACTCACCGACACCGGGGACGCACGCGCCAAAGCCTATGTCGCCGGCCACCGCGAGCTCTACCGCCGGATGCTGGCGCCCTTCTCGCCCGCCGAGTGGACGAGCTTCATCACACTTATTACGAAAATCGTATATCACGAAAATTGAATAATCCGAACGCCGCCATACCCCCCGCCATGATGGATTGCTCGCGTGCATGATGGCGATAGGAGGAAGAGGATGGCGTTCAGGATCAACGGCGCCGAAATCGCGGTGCCGGACGACGCGCGGGTTTTCCTGCTCGACCTGCTGCGGGAGCCGGATGGAGCAGATCGCCGGCGAACAGCTGCCGGAAGGCTACGGTTTCAAGTGGACCGAACTTGCGTTGCAGGAGCGGCTCGCCGGGAGTTCCGGGCCGATTGTCTTCGCCGCGTCGATCGTGTTCGTGTTCCTGCTGCTCGCCGCGCAGTATGAAAGCTGGACGCTGCCGCTCGCCGTCATGCTGATCGTGCCGATGTGCCTGCTGTCGTGGAGTTCGCCCGTCAGCGCGAGGATGACGGCACGTTCCCGGCCGAGGCCGCCGCCGAGGCGGCCCGCGTGCGGCTGCGCCCGATCATCATGACATCCCTGGCCTTCATCCTCGGGGCGCTGCCGCTGGTCCTCGCCGAGGGCGCCGGCGCCGAACTCCGGCAGGTGCTCGGAATCTCGGTGTTCGCCGGCATGCTCGGCGTCACCTGCTTCGGCCTTATCCTCACCCCACCCTTCTATGCGATGAGCCGGCGCATTGGGCTTCGCCGGGCGGAAGCCCGCAGGGAACTTCCCGCCGAATGAAGCGATAACCGATCCCGGCGAGATTTGGCCTCAGATTGACAGCCGCCTTGGCGCCGGCAGATTTCGCGTCGATTGGCGCTGGGCCGGCGGCCATGTCATTCGGTGTTCGGATCCGGGAAGTTCAGATCTGGCCAGGCACCTCAGGACGACGTTGTTTGGGAGGAACAGGGCGCCAGATACGTTCATGGCCGGGCGTGACCCGGCCATGCAGGCTTTTCAACGGTGCAAGGCGGGAGCGCTGGATCCCCGGGACAGGCCCGGGGATGAGGGCGGCTCGCCCGTCCGGCTCAGAAAATCCGGTCGAGCGTGCGGCCGATCTTCTCGACGATCTCGCCCATCTGGCTCTCGCTGACGATGAGTGGCGGGCTGACGGCGAAGGTGTCGCCGGCGGTGCGCACCAGCATGCCCTCGTCATGGAACAGCCGTTCCATGCCCTCATAGGCGCGGCGGCCGACACCGTCCTCGCGCGAGGCGAAGTCGATGGCGCCGACGAAGCCGATGGTGCGGATGTCGAGCACGCCGGGCTTGGAGCGCAGCGAGTGGAACGCGTCCGCCCACACCGGCTCCAGCGCCCGCACCCGCTCGAACAGGCCTTCCTCGCGGTAGAGGTCCAGCGTCGCCAGCGAGGCGGCGCAGGCCAGCGGATGGGCCGAATAGGTGTAGCCGTGGAACAGGTCGATGACCGGCGCGTCGCTCTTCACGAAGGCGTCGTAAATGTGCTTGCGCACCAGCACGCCGCCCATCGGCACCGCGCCGGAGGTGACGCCCTTGGCGAAGGTGATCATGTCGGGCACCACGCCGTAGCGCTCGGCGGCGAAGGCATAGCCGAGGCGGCCGAAGCCGGTGATGACCTCGTCGAAGATCAGCAGGATGCCGTATTTGTCGCAGATCTCGCGCAGGCGCTTGAGATAGCCGACCGGCGGGGGAAGGGCGCCGGTGGAGCCGGCCATCGGTTCGACGATGACGGCGGCGATGGTGGAAGCGTCGTGCAGGGCGACGATGTTCTCCAGCGCGTCGGCGCGCTCGGCGCCCCACTCCGGCTCGCCCTTGGAGAAGGCCTGCTTCTCGCGGTTATAGGTGTGCGGCAGATGGTCGACGCCCGGCAGCAGCGAGCCGAACATCTTGCGGTTCGGCGACATGCCGCCGACCGAGATGCCGCCGAAGCCGACACCGTGATAGCCGCGCTCGCGGCCGATGAGGCGGGTGCGCGTCGCGTTGCCCGTGGTGGCGTGGTAGGCGAGCGCGATCTTCAGCGCGCTGTCGCCGGCCTCGGAGCCGGAATTGCACAGGAACACATGGTCGAGATCGCCCGGCGCCAGCGCGGCGATGCGGGCGGAGACAGCGAAAGCCTTGGGGTGGCCGTACTGGAAGGGCGGGGCGAAATCCATCTCCGCCGCCTGGTTCTGGATCGCCTCGACGATGGGATCGCGGTTGTGGCCGGCATTGGCGCACCACAGACCGGCGGTAGCATCCAGCACGCCGCGCCCTTCCGGCGTGTAATAGTGCATGTCCTTGGCGCGGGACAGCAGCCGCGGCTTCGCCTTGAACGCCCGGTTGGGCGTGAAGGGCATGAAGAACGCCTCAAGGTCGTTCGGGCTGGCAATGGCGGACGAAGAGGAGGGCATGGAAAACTCCGTCAGGGGACGACGATCAGGGCAGGCCGCGCTTTTTTATTCATGTATAATATCTATGCAGGATCTGCTCACGAGAAATAATCATGATGTGATCACTTTCCTTTCTGCCGCCCGCGGGACCTTGACCCCGCCGCCTCATCGCGGCCATCAAGGCGCGGCAGAGGGAAAGTGGTCACGTTGCGTCATGCGGTGCGCCACACACTTTCCGTGGAGCGTTTCGGCCGTTGCGGGAGGGGGGACCCCGGAGCGGCGCAGGATAGGACGTTGCAGTGCCGGAGAGCACGACACTCGACACGCCTGACGCCGGCGCCGCCACCCCGGAAGCGGTGCGGCACGCGCTGGCGCTCGTGCTCGGCTCCGAGGAGCTGCGCTCCTCGCCGCAGCTCGGCAACATCCTGCGTTTCGTCGTCGAAGCCACATTGGAGGGGCGGCGCGAGGCGATCAAGGGCTACACCATCGCCGTCGAGGCGCTGGGCCGCGACGCCTCCTTCGACCCGCAGGCCGACCCGATCGTGCGGGTGGAAGCGACACGGCTGCGCCGGGCGCTGGAGCGCTATTATGCCGGGGCCGGGGCGGGCGACGAGATCGAAATCGCCATTCCGCGCGGCAGCTATGTGCCGCAATTCCTGCCGCGCCTCGCGGCCGGGGAGGGCGAGGACGAGGCCTTCGTCGAGGGCGACGCCGAGGCCGGCACCCCCGCAAACGCCGCCGCCGGCGCCCCCCAGCCCGACGCATCGACGCCCGCGCCCGCCGCCCTGCCGCCGCCGGCCCGGCCGCGCCTCGGCCGCGTCCTTGCGCTGGCCCTGCTGCTGCTGGCCTGCGGCGTCGTCGTGGCCGGCCTCGCCACCGGCAGCCATGACCCGCTTGGCTTGCGCAGCCTGCTCGCCGGTTCCACCTGGCAACCGCTGGAGCGCACCAATCGGCTCGGCATCCCGATGATCGAGGTGCGGGCCTTCGAGACCACGGGCGGCGCGGCCAAGGCGCCCGGTGCCGCCAGCAGCGGCGATTTCACCGCCGAGGGGATCGAGGTGCGGGTGCGCGACGCGCTGGCCCGGTTCGACCTGCTCGACGTGCTGGCGAGCCCGGATGCGCGGCCGGCGCTGCGCTGTTCCGGCGAGGGCGCGGCCGCCAGCTCCGCCTTCGCGCTGGGCGGGCTGGTGGAGAACCATGACGACGGCACGCTCTCCGTGCTGCTGCGGCTATCCGACCTGTGCGACGGCACCATCGTCTGGTCGCGCGAGTTCGACAGCCTGAAGCGCGGCGGCGACGCCACGGCGCTGGAAATCGGCCTGGTGCGCGACATCATGGCGGCGATCGCCGAGCCCTATGGCGTCATCCAGGCGCGGGCGCGGGCGCGCGTCACCGCCGCCGGCGGCCCGGCGCTGGCGGGGCCTTATGGCTGCGTGCTCATGGCCTATTCCTATTGGCGCTCCTATCTCCCGGCCGAGCATGAGGCGGCGCAGGCGTGCCTGGAAAAGGCGGTGGCGGACGACCGCACCTTCGCCCTCGGCTATGCGCTGCTGGCCGAACTCTCGCTCGACGAAATCCGCGCCGGCGCCCCGATGCGTGCCGCCACCCCGACGCTCAACCGCGCCCTCGCCGCCGCCGAGCAGGCGGTGGAACTGGCGCCCACCAGCGCCTTCGCCCGCCGCGTGCTGATGGATGTGCATTTCTTCCGGGGCGAACGCGCGGCGACGCTGGCGGCCGGCACCGCCGCGCTGGAGCTGAACCCCTATGATGTCGACATCATCGCCGATTTCGGCGGCCGGCTGATCGCGCTGGGGGAAACCGCGCGGGGCGAGACGATGCTGGCGCAGGCCGCGCAGGCGGCGCCGGGCATGCCGCCCTGGGTGGAATATCACCGCGTCATCGCCGCCTATGTCCGGGGCGACGCGGTGGCGGCAATGGCGGCGGCGGATCATCTCATGGGCGAGGGCTACGCGCCGGGGCTGCTGGCACGGGCGCTGGCCAGCCATCTCGCCGGCGAGGATGAGGAGGCGCGGGCCGATCTGTCCAAGCTCGTCGCGCTTGCCCCCGCTTGGGGCAGCGACCCCGACACCATGATCGCCCGCTTCTTCCCCGATGCCGGCGTCGCCCGCAAGGTGCGGGCCGATCTCGCCGATCTCGGGCTGAAGCGGTCAAGTTCCGCCGCCGCCAACTGATAGCCCCGCCTGCGTACAGCAACGCATGGCAGGACGGGCCGGGAGGGGCTATAGGCTTGGTCCGCCCGGATCATCCCTTCCACGCGGACCCCTCTCATGTCGGACAGTTTCGATCTCGCCATTGTCGGTGCGGGCGTCGTCGGCCTCGGCCATGCCCTCGCCGCCCACCGTCGCGGGCTGAAGACGGTCGTTATCGACCGCGACGCGCAGGCCAATGGCGCCTCGGTGCGCAATTTCGGCTTCGTCACCGTCACCGGCCAGCAGCGCGGCGAATGCTGGCGCCGCGCCATGCGCTCGCGCGACATCTGGGCCGAGGTGGCGCCGAAGGCCGGCATCGCGGTGGAGCATCGCGGCCTGCTGGTCGCCGTGCGCCGGCCGGAGGCGATGCCGGTGCTGGAAGCCTTCCGCGCCACCGAGATGGGCGAGGGCTGCGAGCTGCTGACCCCCGAGGCGGCGCGCGAACGGCTGCCCGCGCTCACCGGCCCGCTTTCCGGCGGGCTGTGGAGCCCGCACGACATGCGGGTGGAATCGCGCGACGCCATTCCCCGTCTCGCCGCCTGGCTGGCACGCGAGGGCGTGGAATTCCGCCGCGAAAGCGCGGTGACGGCGGTGGAGCCGGGCCGCGTCGTCACCTCCTCCGGCACGATTTCGGCCGCGCGCATCGTGGTGGCGCCGGGCGACGATTTCCACACGCTGTTCGAGGACCGTTTCAAAGCCTATGGCGTCACCCGCTGCAAGCTGCACATGCTGCGCGTGACCGACCCCGCGCTCGGCCGGCTGCCGGGCTCTGTCATGACCGACCTCTCGCTCGGGCGTTATCTCGGCTATGCCGAACTGCCCGAGGCGGAGGCGCTGAAGCGCGTGCTGCAGGCCGAGCAGGCCGAGCATCTGAAACACGGGGTGCATCTCATCGTGGTGCAGTCGGCCGACGGGTCGCTCGTGGTCGGCGACAGCCATCACTACGCCGCGACGCCGGACCCCTTCGCCCCGGATTTCGTCGATGAGCTGATCCTCGACGAGTATGCCGCCCTGTTCGGCCGCCGGCCTGCCGTCACCGAGCGCTGGATCGGCACCTATGCCTCCGCTGCCGACCGGCTCGCTTTCATCGACCGCCCGCACGACCATATCCGCCTCGTGGTGGTGACCAGCGGCACCGGCGCCTCCACCGGCTTCGCCATTGCCGAGGAAGCGGTGGCGGAGCTGTTCGACTGAAGCGTCGGCATTGGCGCCAGGCCATTGCCGCCAAGCCATTGCCGCCAAGCCATTGCCGCCAAGCCATTGCCGCACGTCGCCCCATCCTCTAAACCCGCGCCGTACTTCGAGAAGGACGGCGCCCATGGCCAAGGACAAACCCACCAAGCTTCGCGCCCGCATGCCGCGCGGCTTCGCCGATCGCGGCCCGGCGGAGCTGGCCCCGACGCGGGCGATGCTGGAGACCATCCGGCGGGTCTATGAGCTCTATGGCTTCGAGGCGCTGGAAACCCCCTTTATCGAATATACCGACGCGCTGGGGAAGTTCCTGCCGGACCAGGACCGGCCGAATGAGGGCGTGTTCTCCTTCCAGGACGATGATGAGCAGTGGCTGTCGCTGCGCTACGACCTCACCGCCCCGCTCGCCCGCCATGTGGCGGAGAATTTCGACAAGCTGCCGAAACCCTTCCGCAGCTACCGCGCCGGCTGGGTGTTTCGCAACGAGAAGCCCGGCCCCGGCCGCTTCCGCCAGTTCATGCAGTTCGACGCCGACACGGTGGGCGCGCCGACGGTCGCGGCGGATGCCGAGATCTGCATGATGATGGCGGACACGCTGGAAGCGCTGGGGCTGGGCGGCAAGTTCGTCATCAAGGTGAACAACCGCAAGGTGCTGGACGGCGTGCTGGACGGTATTGGTCTCGGGGGCGACGATAAGCTTCCGCAGCGGCTGATTGTATTACGCACTATCGATAAGCTGGATAAAGTGGGCTTTACGGGCGTTCGAGAACTCTTAGGAGAAGGTCGCTGGGAGAACCCGCAGACTAAGAGCGGGGATTTCACTAAAGGCGCGGAGCTCGATGAAGAATCAATCGATAAGTTGGTTCAATTTCTCTCCGCAGGATTCCCTCTAAAGGAAGTCATTGATGCGGAAGGCAATGTGCTTAACGAGGGCAATCTCGAATTTGATCCAAGTGGTTTGGAAGGTGTAAAGATCGGTCCCGCTAATTGGGCCACCGTCGCCAGTCTAAGGCCGTTGTTTGATAACGAGGTTTATCAAAGCGGCCTCGATGAGCTGGCAGATATCTCTCGCTTGACGAGAGATTGTGGATATCAGTGGACCGAGATCAGGGTCGACCCCTCCGTCGTGCGCGGCCTCGAATATTACACCGGCCCGGTCTTCGAGGCCGAGCTGACTTTCGAGGTGAAGGACGAGAAGGGTCGCCCGGTGCGCTTCGGCTCGGTCGGTGGCGGCGGGCGCTATGACGGGCTGGTCGGCCGGTTCCGCGGCGAAGCTGTGCCGGCGACGGGTTTCTCCATCGGCGTCTCCCGCCTCGCCTCGGCGCTGTCTTATCTCAAGACCGACGCCGCGCCGGAATTCGGCCCGGTCGTGGTGGTGGTGATGGATCGCGACCAGACCGCGCATTACATGGGCCTTGTCGCCACGCTGCGCCAAGCCGGCATCCGCGCCGAAATGTATCTCGGCAACCCGAAGAATCTCGGCAACCAGTTCAAGTACGCCGACCGCCGCAACTCGCCTTGCGTCGTCATCCAGGGTTCGGACGAGCGCGCGGCGGGTCAGGTGCAGATCAAGGATTTGATCGAAGGCGCCAAGGCCGCCGCCGCCATCACCGACAATGCCGAGTGGCGCAGCACCCGCCCGGCGCAGTTCGCCTGCGGTGAGGCCGAGCTGGTGGAGAAGGTGCGCGAGCTGCTCGACCATCACGGCGTGCCGCACGGGGCGGCGCTGGGTTGAGGCGGCGGCCTGCGTGCGTCAACGCCCGGCTGTGCCGGGCGCCGCAGCATGACGGGCGCGCGGACGGGCCGTCATTGCGCGCACCGTCACCCGATCAGAAGCCGTGCAGCGGGCCTTCGACGGAGATTTCCACCCCGTTCAGCGTGCCCTTGCGATGGGGCGCGGCGGGGGGCGCGAGGTGGGGCTCGACCTCGGCCTTGAACGCCTTGAGCGCGTCGCGCTGGGCGGTGATGGTCTTCGCCTCCAGCCGCAGCCGGAAATCGGCGGGGTTGAGGCCGTTGGCCTGAAGCCAGGCGGAGAGTTCGCTGAGGGCGCCTTTCATCGCGGAAGTCCTTGGCAGGAAACGGAATGCGGCGAGGAAATAGGCGCGGACCCGCCGGGATGCCAGAGGGGGCGAGGCGTAGGGGAACGGGCGGCGCCTCGCCCACCCGGAAACCATCTCGCCGCCCGCGCATGGACCCGCGCGCGGGGCTTTGCTAGAAGCGCGCAGCTTCTCGCCGCCCCGTTTCCCGCACACCGGACCCGCCCATGCCCGCCGACCAAAGCCACGCCGAGGAACTGCTCGCGCTCTATGCGCGCGCCGGTTTCACGCGCGTCGAGCCGCCGGTGCTCCAGCCCGCCGATGCCTTTCTCGACCTCTCGGGCGAGGAGATGCGGCGCACCATGTTCATCACCATGGACCCGGACGGGCGCGAACTGTGCCTGCGCCCGGACCTGACCCTGCCGGTGTGCCGCCATTACATCGCGGAAGGCGCCGCCCAGCCGCGCGATTTCGCCTATCTCGGCCCGGTGTTCCGCTCCGATGTGGCGGGCGGCGAGCTGCTGCAGGCCGGCGTCGAATCCCTCGGCCGGCACGACCGCGAGGCGGCGGATGCCGATGTGCTGGCGCTGGGGCTGGAGACGGCGGCGCTGTGGGGGGTGATCGACCCCACCATCCGGCTCGGCGATGCCGGCCTGTTCGCCACGCTGCTCGACGCGCTGGATCTGCCGCCCGTGTGGCGGCGGCGGCTGATCAAGGATTTCGCCCGCTCCGGCGATCTCGGCGCTGACCTCGCGCTGCTGAAGCAGCGCCCCGAGGCCGGCGGCGTCACCGCCCATGCCGGCGTGCTCTCGGCGCTGGCGGGCTCCGACCCAGCGGCGGCGCGGGCGCTGGTGACGGATTTGCTCTCCATCGCCGGCATCTCCACCGTCGGCGGGCGTTCCGTCTCGGAAATCGCCGAGCGCTTTCTGGAGCAGGCCGCGCCCGGCGATGCCGAGGGGCTGTCGGCGGAAAAGGTCGCGGTGATCGAGCGCTATCTCGCCATTGCCGGCACGCCCGACCAGGCGGCGGCGCGGCTGCGGGCGCTGGCGGGCGAGGCGGGGCTGGAGCTGGACGGTGCGCTCGACGCCTTCGAGACCCGCACCCATTTCATCGCCGCGCAGGGCATCGAGCCCGAGCGCCTGTCCTTCGCCACCGCCTTCGGCCGGCCGCTGGATTATTACTCCGGCATGGTGTTCGAGCTGCATGAGAACGGCGTGGGTGCGCCGCTGGTGGCCGGCGGGCGCTATGACGGGCTGCTCGGCCGGCTCGGCGCCGGGGAACCCATTCCCGCCGTCGGCTTCGCCGTCTGGCTCGGCCGGCTCGATGCCGTGGAGGCCCGCCTATGAGCGCACTGATCGTCGCCGTGCCGTCCAAGGGCCGGCTGCAGGAAAACGCCACCGGCTTCTTCGCCCGCGCCGGCATGTCGCTGACACAGTCGCGCGGCGCGCGTGACTATCGCGGCACGCTGACCGGGGTGGAGGGAGTGGAAGTCGCTTATCTCTCGGCCTCCGAGATCGCCAGCCAGCTGGCGGCGGGCGCCGTGCATCTCGGCGTCACCGGCGAGGATCTGGTGCGCGAGAGCATCCCCGACGCCGATTCCAAGGTGCTGCTGGTGGAAGGGCTCGGCTTCGGCCACGCCAATGTGGTGGTGGCGGTGCCGCAGGCCTGGATCGACGTGCGCACCATGCGCGACCTCGACGATGTCGCCACGCATTTCCACGCCACGCGCGGCCGTCGGGTGCGGGTGGCGACCAAATACCTCAACCTCACGCGCGGCTTCTTCGCCCGCCACGGCATTGTCGATTACCGCATCGTCGAAAGCCTCGGCGCCACCGAGGGCACGCCGGCGGCGGGCACGGCGGAGTTGATCGTCGACATCACCACGACCGGCTCGACGCTGGCGGCCAACGCGCTGAAGGTGATCGAGGACGGGGTGATGCTGCGCTCGGAGGCCAATCTGGTGGCGTCGCTGCACGCGGACTGGAACCCGGCCGCGAAGGCGGCGGCGCGGGCGCTGCTCGACCGGGTGACGGCGGCCAAGCGCGCCGCCACCATGCGCGAGGTCAAGACCCGCTTTGCCGCCTGCGATGCCGGCGTAGTGCAGGAGGCGGTGCGCCGTTTCCGCGCCGTGGCGCCGTTCGGCGCGCCGACCTCCTCGGGCATGGTGACGCTGCACTGCCCGCCGGACACGCTGCACCCGCTGGCGGTGTTCCTGCGCGAGCAGGGGGCGGCCACCGTCTCGGTCGGCCCGCTCGACTATGTGTTCGCTGCCGAGAACCCGCTTTACGCCAAGCTGGAAGAGCGGATCGGGTAGGCCTTCGCCACCCTTGCCCCCTCATGGCCGGGCTTGACCCGGCCACCCAGAAACGGCACCGCCGGAAAGAGGGCCGCTTTGACGGGTCCAAAGGCTGGATCCCCGGGTCAAGCCCGGGGATGAGGGAGGGCTTCGTCATCCCGGCCGAGCGGGGAGCGACAGCCGGTCGTTCCGAGGACTGGCGGCGATCCCGGATCGACCTTCGGCCGTCCGGGACGACGGCGCGTGGTTTTGAGGAAGGCGCGTCATCCTGAGGTGCCCGGGCGCAGCCCCGGCCTCGAAGGACGCAGACGGCCGATGTCAGGCGCTCCTTGGGTTATCCCCGCGCGGCCTGTGCCGTCTCCGCCGCTTCCGGCTGCGCGAAAGCTGCCGCTTCCCCAATGGCGTGGCCGAACAGGACGAGGCACGGGCCGGTGGCGCCATCGGCGACCGCCGCTTCCAGCGCCGCCTGCAGCGTGGCGACGGTGGCGGGGATTTGCCGTTCCTCCGGCCGCGTGGCGGAGAACAGCGCGATGGCCGGCGTCGCCGGATCGAGGCCCGCCGCCATCGCCTTGCCCGCCAGTTCGCCCCAGGTGCGCTGCGGCATGTAGACCACCGTGGTGGCGGCGGGATCGGCCAGCGCCTGCCAGTCGAGATCGCGCGGCAGCTTGCCGTCGCGCGCATGGGCGGTGACGAATTGCAACCGTCGCGCATGGTCGCGATGGGTGAGCGAGGTGGTGAGCCGGCTCGCCGCCCCCTGCGCCGCGGTGATGCCCGGCACCACCTCCACCGGCAGGCCGGCATTGCGCGCGGCGGTGATCTCCTCGCCGGCGCGGCCGAACACCATGGGGTCGCCGCCCTTCAGCCGCACCACCCGCTTGCCCTGCTTGGCCAGCGAGACCATCAGCGCGTTGATGTCGTCCTGCTTGCACGAGGCCTTGTAGCCGGTCTTGCCGACCAGCATCTTGCGGGCCTCGCGGCGGGCGACATCGAGCACCGCCGGGGCAACGAGATCGTCATACAGCACCACATCGGCGGATTGCAGCACGCGCACCGCCTTCAGGGTGAGCAGTTCCGGGTCGCCCGGGCCGGCGCCGACCAGCGCGACGGAACCCTGGGGCGTGTCGGAGCGCTCGACCTCGGCGCGGCCGAGCAGGCTCTCGCGCAAGGCCTCCGTCGGTTCGGCCTCCGGCGTCTCCAGCGCGGCGCGGGTGAAGCGCTCCCAGAAGCCGCGACGCCCCTGATAGGACAGGGCAAGGGCGGACACCGCCGGGCGCCAGCTGCGCGCCGCTTCCGCCCAGCGCTTGAAGCCCTGCGGGATCACCGCCTCGATCTTGGCCCGCACCGCCTGCCCGAACACCGGCGCGGCGCCGTCGGTGGAAATGCCGACCACCAGCGGCGAGCGGTTGACGATGGCGCCGAAGGCGAAATCGCAGAAGGCGGGCTTGTCCACCACATTGACCGGCACGCCGGCGTGCCGCGCGGCCTCGGCGAAACGCGCGCACTCCTCGTCTTCCTCGATGGCGCCGATGGCGAGCGCGGCGCCGTCAAGGTCGGCCGGGGTCCAGTCGCGGGCGATGAGTAGCAGCGGGCCGTCGGGCGGGGCGGCGGCGAGTTCGACCAGGTCCTCGCAGAAAGCGGGGGCGATCACCTCCATCCGCGCTCCGGCGGCGGAGAGCAGCTCCGCCTTCCACGCTGCCGCCTCCGAGCCACCTGCCAGCACGACGCGGCGCCCGGCCAGGGCGAAGAACACCGGCAGGCGGGCGAGCGGGTCCATGCGCCCGGAAGCGCGGCGGGCCCGGCGCTCGCCGGGCGGGGTGGGGGAGGCGGAATCGGTCATCGCGGCGGTCGTCCGAAAGGGGGTAGCGGACTTATCACACAAAATTCACGTCGATTAAAGGTAATGGACGAGAATTGTTCGGAAAATATCAGTGCGCCTTTTCCGACAGCTTGTCGGTCCAGGCCAGCACCACGCCGGAGAGCACGAACACGACATGGATGATGACCAGCCACATCAGCTGCTTCTCGTCGACGCCGCGGTCGAGATTCATGAAGGCTTTCAAGAGCGCGATGGCGGAAATGGCGACGATGGAGGCGAGCAGCTTCTGCTTGAGGCCGGAGAAATCGACCTTGGTCATCCATTCCGGCCAGTCGGAATGGCCTGAGGCGTCGATCTTGGAGACGAAGTTCTCATAGCCGGAGAAGATGACGATGATGACCAGCGAGCCGGTGAAGGTGAGGTCGATCAGCGCCAGTATGCCGAGAATGGTGTCGCTTTCGTCCAGATCCGCGGCATGGGTGACGAAATGCACCAGCTCGACGCCGAATTTGTACAGAAGCACCGCGAGCGCGATCACCAGCCCCAAATAGAACGGCGCCATGATCCAGCGGCTGACGAAGATGAAGCGTTCTATGACCTTTTCCATGCGTCCGTCGCCTTGAGCTGACCCCGCCTCTCGCGGGTGCGAGAGGGGTGCCACGGCGCGGCGACGGCGGCAATAGGCTCTATGAAGGGGCGCGAGGGGTTCACGCGGGGCGTCGTGTCCCCCTCGCTGGGTGACGGTGCGTCAGTTCGCCGTCACTTTCTGATAGGTGTTCTTCAGCTCGTCCTGAATGACGATGGCCGTGCCCTTGGCGGCGAGCAGCAGGTCCTGCTGCGGGGTGCGGGTGCTGTAGCTCCAGCCCGCCGGCGGCTTGAGCCGGCTGCCGAGCCCGGCGAGATCGGCATAGCCGAGCGTCGGGTCGACGATCTGGGCGTAGGACTGCATCACATAGACCGCGCCGTCCGGGGCGGTGAGCTGGAACACCGGCTTGCCGGCGTCGAAGCGGTAGGTGGTCTCGCGGTCGATGGTCTGCTCGGTATAGCTCGGCCCCATCGCCTGATGCAGCGACAGCGACACCTCGGCGCGCTTGGCGAAGACGATGCCGCCCACCGTGATGACCTCGCCGGTCTTGGTGTCGCCTGAGGCGGTGATGCCGTCCATGATGAAATGGCGCGGGCCGTTCATGACCACGGCGAGCGTGTCGAACTGCCGGAGCAGGTCGCGCCGGGTCAGCGCGTCCCATTTGTCGGCGGGGCAGTCGTCGAAGCCGAGCGTGTTGAACACCGAGGCCTTGAGGCCGTCGATGGTGAGATGCACCGCCACCAGCTCGCAATAGCGCGCGTCGCGCAGCACCGCCGGCAGCTTCTGCGTCAGGTCGGCCGGCTGCTGCGCCAGCGCCGCCGTTGCGCATAGCGGCAGCAGGGCGAGAAGAGCGGAGCGGGTGAGCGTGGCGAGCCGGGCGAACATGGGCAGCATCCTCGGTCGGGGCAGGTGGCGGGAAGCTACCCCCACACCGGCGCCGGGCGGAAGACGCGCCCGGCGATGCGACCAAGAATAGACAGGCAAAGAATCGGCAGGCACGGGGCGCGAAGGGAGCGGCGGGAAACCCCGCCGCGCCGGGTGTCGTCAGGCGGTGACGCCGGTGCCGATGGGGCAGGAGACGCCGGTGCCGCCGAGCCCGCAATAGCCGTTCGGGTTCTTGGCGAGGTATTGCTGGTGGTAGTCCTCGGCGAAATAGAACACCGGGGCGTCGACGATCTCGGTGGTGATGGCCGGGAAGCCCTTGGCCTTCAGCGCCGGCTCATAGGCCGCCTTGCTCGCCTCGGCCTCGGCCCGCTGCGCCGGTGAGGTGACATAGATGCCGGAACGGTAGGTGGTGCCGACATCATTGCCCTGCCGCATGCCCTGGGTCGGGTCGTGGCTCTCCCAGAACAGCTTGAGCAGCTGCGCGTAGCTGACCTTCGCGGGGTCATAGACCACCAGCACCGCCTCGGCATGGCCGGTGAGGCCGGTGCACGTCTCCTCATAGGTCGGGTTCGGGGTGATGCCGTTGATGTAGCCGACGGCTGTCACATACACGCCCGGCGTCTGCCAGAACTTGCGCTCCGCGCCCCAGAAGCAGCCAAGCCCGAAAATCGCGGTCTCGAAACCCTCGGGGTAGGGCCCCTTCAGCTTGTGGCCGTTGACGAAATGGGTCTCGGCGGTGGGCAGCGGGCGGGCGCGGCCGGGCAGCGCCTGCGCGGGGGTCGGCAGGTCGATACTCTTCTTGAAGAAGAACATGGGGCAAATCCCTTGCTGGAATGGCGCCAATATGGGGATTGCGCCCGCTTTGCGCGAGGGCGGAGCCGTGGCGCGCCGATCACGCGCGCGGCATCACGCTGCCGGGCGGCGGCCGATCAGCAGCAGCAGCGCGCCGATGACGCCGAGCACGAGGAACAGCGGGGCGCCGAGCACCGGCACGACGAGATAGTCCCACACCGTGGCGGAGAGGGTGCGGGTGACGAAGGCCTGGAAGCGGGTCAGCGAGTCCGGCCCCACGGCGAGCCAGGTGACGCCGAGCGGGGTGGTGACGATCTCCGCCGAGGCGATGGATCGCACGCCGTCCAGCACCAGCGCCACGAAGGCGCCGGCCAGAACCCACAGGCCGACGAAGCGGAAGAGAAAGCGGATCATGCGCGGCGTCCCGGTCCTCATGCGCTGTGGCGCATCTGTCGCGTCCGACCGTCTGTAGGCGGGGCGGGCGGGGGAGGCAAGGCCCGCGCGGTCCGGCACGGGCGGGGAGGGGCGCGGCAAACCCTGTGCGCGCGGCATTGCGCCGCCGGTCTCGCGCGTCCGTGAAGACCCTTAGCCTTGATGTGGATCAAGGTTGTCGCTCGCCCGCGGCGCGAAAGCTCCCTCCACATCATGGAGTCGTTCCAGATCGGCCGATCGGAACGTGGAGGGTCGAATGACGCAGCTACAAAGCTCCGCTGGACGCGGCTCGGGTGCCACCGAGCCGGGCGTCGATCAGAGCGGAAAGAAGATGACCTTCGGCGAGGGCGGCCTTGCCTTCGTCTTCGCGGTCCTGGCGCTGTCCTGCATCACCGTGGCGGCAAAGACGCACGATGCCGCCTATGCCTTCCACGCCTATCTCTCGGCCTTCGCCAGCCTGGCGGCGGTGTTCGTCATCCTCAACCGCTATGTGGACCGCCCGGCGGCCCTGCCGGCGCGCGAGATCGACGGCAAGCCGAACTACAATTTCGCCCCGGTGAAGTTCGCCACCGTGGCGGCGATGTTCTGGGGCATCGCCGGCTTCCTGGTCGGCGTCATCATCGCTTTCCAGCTCGCCTTCCCCTGGCTGAACCTCGACCTGCCCTGGACCGCCTTCGGCCGGCTGCGCCCGCTGCACACCTCGGCGGTGATCTTCGCCTTTGGCGGCAACGTGCTGATCGCCACCTCGTTCTATGTGGTGCAGCGCACCTCGCGCGCCCGCCTCGTCGGCTATCTCGCGCCGTGGTTCGTGGTGCTGGGCTATAATTTCTTCATCGTCATCGCCGGCACCGGCTATCTCCTGGGCATCACCCAGGGCAAGGAATATGCCGAGCCGGAATGGTACGCCGATCTGTGGCTGACCGTGGTGTGGGTGACCTATCTGCTCGTGTTCCTCGCCACGCTGTGGCGCCGCAAGGAACCGCACATCTACGTCGCCAACTGGTTCTACCTCGCCTTCATCGTCACCATCGCGATGCTGCATCTCGGCAATAATGCCAGCATCCCGGTCTCGGTGTTCTCGCCCAAATCCTACATCGTCTGGGCGGGCGTGCAGGACGCCATGGTGCAGTGGTGGTACGGCCATAACGCGGTCGGCTTCTTCCTCACCGCCGGCTTCCTCGCCATCATGTATTACTTCATCCCGAAGCGGGCCGACCGGCCGGTCTATTCCTACCGGCTGTCGATCATCCACTTCTGGGCGCTGATCTTCATCTATATCTGGGCCGGCCCGCACCATCTGCACTACACCGCGCTGCCGGACTGGGCGCAGACGCTGGGCATGACCTTCTCCATCATCCTGTGGATGCCCTCCTGGGGCGGCATGATCAACGGCCTGATGACGCTCTCGGGCGCCTGGGACAAGCTGCGCACCGACCCGGTGCTGCGTCTCATGGTGGTGTCGGTCGCCTTCTACGGCATGGCCACCTTCGAGGGGCCGATGATGTCGGTGAAGGCGGTGAACTCGCTCTCCCACTACACCGACTGGACCATCGGCCATGTGCATGCCGGTGCGCTCGGCTGGGTCGCCTACATCTCCTTCGGCGCCATCTACTGCCTGGTGCCGTGGCTGTGGCACAAGCGCGAGCTGTATTCGCTCCGCCTCGTCAACTGGCACTTCTGGATCTCGACCATCGGCATCGTCTTCTACATCTCGGCGATGTGGGTGTCGGGCATCCTGCAGGGTCTGATGTGGCGCGCCTACACTTCGCTCGGCTTCCTCGAATACTCGTTCATCGAGACCGTCGAGGCGATGCACCCCTTCTACATCATTCGCGCCGTCGGCGGGGTGCTGTTCCTGGTCGGTGCGCTGATCATGGCGTTCAACGTCTTCATGACGATCCGCCAGCCGGATCTGGCGGAAGCCGACACCGGCGTCCGCAACCCGTCCCTCGTGCCGGCCGAGTGAGGAGGCAAGATCATGGCTGAAGCCGTCGCTCCGAAGAAATCCCTCTGGGCCAAGCACGCCTTTCTCGAAAAGAATTCGATCTGGCTGCTGATCGGCATCCTGCTCGTGGTCGCCATTGGCGGCCTCGTGGAAATCGTGCCGCTGTTCTACCTCAAGAGCACCATCGAGAAGGTTTCCGGCGTGCGTCCCTGGACGCCGCTGGAACTCGCGGGCCGCAACATCTATGTCCGCGAGGGCTGCTACAACTGCCACTCGCAGATGATCCGCCCGCTGCGCGACGAGGTGGAACGCTACGGCCACTACTCGCTGGCTGCCGAGAGCATGTATGACCGCCCGTTCCAGTGGGGCTCCAAGCGCACCGGGCCGGACCTCGCCCGCGTCGGCAACAAATATTCCGACGAATGGCAGCGCCAGCATCTCGCCGATCCGCGCTCGGTGGTCCCGGGCTCGATCATGCCCGGCTACCCCTTCCTGGCGCAGACTCCGCTCAAGACCTACGAGATCGCCGACGACATGAAGGTCAATGGCGTGCTCGGCGTGCCCTATTCCGAGACGATGATCGCAGAGGCGCTGGCGGACCTCAAGGCGCAGGCCAACCCCGACGCCGATGCCGACGGTCTGAAGGAACGCTATCCCGGCGCGCAGCAGCGCGACTTCGACGGCAATCCCAAGCTTTTGTCGGAAGCGGATGCGCTGATCGCCTATCTCCAGGCGCTCGGCACCATGGTCGACTTCAAGCTCTACGACGACAAGGCAAACATCCGCTGAGGAGGCTGGGATGAACGAGACTTATCGCGCCCTCGCCGAATTCGCTCAGACCTGGGGGCTTCTCTACTTCGTCGGCATCTTCCTCTGCGTGCTCGCCTATGCGCTCTCGCCGCGGCGCAAGGCGCAGTTCGAGGACGCTGCCCGCATGCCGCTGCGCGAGGATTGATCATGGCCGAGCATCACAAGAACGAAGTCGACGCCGTCACCGGCGTCTCGACGACCGGCCACGAGTGGGACGGCATTCGCGAATTGAACAACCCGCTGCCGCGCTGGTGGCTGTGGACCTTCTACGCCACCATCGTGTGGGCGTTCCTCTACTGGATCGCCTACCCGGCCTGGCCGCTGGTCTCCGGCTACACCTCGGGCGTGCTCGGCTGGAAGTCGCGCGAGGCGGTGCAGGTGCAGCTCGCGGACCTGCGCGCCCAGCGCGGCGCCTTCGCCGAGAAGCTGGAGGCCGCCTCGCTCGAACAGATCGAGGCCAGCCCCGAACTTCTGGCCTTCGCCCGCGCCCAGGGCCGCGCCGCCTTTGGCGACAATTGCGCCCCCTGCCATGGCTCGGGTGCCGCCGGCTCCAAGGGCTATCCGAACCTGAACGACGATGACTGGATGTGGGGCGGCTCGCTGGCGCAGATCCAGCAGACCATCCTGCACGGCATCCGCTCCACCGATGCCGACGCCCATGTCGGCGACATGCCGGCCTTCGGCCGCGACGGCCTGCTGCAGCGCCCGGAAATCGTCGCGGTGGCGGACTATGTGCGCTCGCTCTCCAACCTGCCGGTGCCGCAGGGCGTGACGCCCGACCTCGCCAAGGGCAAGGAAGTGTTCGCGGCCAATTGCGCCGCCTGCCACGGCGCCGACGGCAAGGGCAATATCGAGCTTGGCGCGCCCAATCTTACCGATGGCATCTGGCTCTATGGTTCGGACCGCGACAGCATCATCGCCACCCTGACCAATGGCCGCGCCGGCATCATGCCGGCCTGGGCGGGGCGTCTCGACCCGACCACCATCAAGGCCCTCACTGTCTATGTGCATGCGCTCGGCGGGGGGCAATAGCGCGCGCACCCTGACGGGTTGAGGCCATGCGGCGGGGCGTCTCAGCGGCGTCCCGCCGCATAAGCATTTTTCCGCCCGGCAAGCCCCGGATCAACGCTCCCCGCCCGGCGGTCTAGAAAGCCTCCATGAAGGCGCACCGCGCACAGGTCGGGGACCGACATGAACATGGCGACCAAGGTGGAACGGCTCGAAGAGCCGGAAGTTGACGACGATGCCCCGCTTTATGAGGCCCGGCGCAAGATCTACCCCATCGCCGTCCACGGCACGTTCCGCAAGATCAAGTGGACGCTGCTCATTGTTACCCTCGGCATCTATTATCTGCTGCCCTTTTTGCGCTGGGACCGCGGGCCGAACGCCCCCTCGCAGGCCGTGCTGGTCGATCTCGCCAATGGGCGGTTCTATTTCTTCTTCATCGAGATCTGGCCGCAGGAAATCTACTACGTCACCGGTCTCTTGATCCTCGCCGCGCTGGTGCTGTTCCTGATGAACGCGGTGGCCGGGCGGCTGTGGTGCGGCTATCTCTGCCCGCAGACCGTGTGGACCGACCTGTTCCAGGCCATCGAGCGCATGGTGGAAGGCGACCCGCGCGAGCGGCGCGAGAAGCTGAAGACCGCCTCGCGCGGCCGGCGCGCCTTTGAGGCGGCGTCCAAGCACACGCTGTGGCTGATGGTGGCGTGGTGGACCGGCGGCGCCTGGGTGCTGTATTTCGCCGACGCGCCGACGCTGGTGTGGCAGCTGTTCACCGGCACCGCGCCGATGGTGGCCTATCTCTGGATCGCCATTCTGACCTTCACCACCTATGTGCTCGCCGGCCATATGCGCGAGCAGGTGTGCACCTATATGTGCCCGTGGCCGCGCATCCAGGCGGCGCTCACCGACGAATACGCCTTCAACGTCACCTATCGCTACGATCGCGGCGAACCGCGCGGCTCGCTCAAGAAGACCGAGGCGTTGCGCGCGGCGGGCGTGCCGGCGGGCGACTGTATCGACTGCAAGCAATGCGTCGCCGCCTGCCCGACCGGCGTCGATATCCGCCTCGGCAGCCAGCTCGCCTGCATCCAGTGCGGCCTGTGCATCGACGCCTGCGACACGGTGATGAACAAGGTCGGCCGCCCCACCGGGCTGATCGCCTACGACACCGAGATGAATGTCGAGCGCCGCATGAAGGGCCTCGCGCCGGTCACCAAGGTGCTGCGCGCCCGCACCCTGCTCTATGCCGGGCTGATCGTCATCGTCGGCGGCATCATGGTGGCGACGCTGGCGATGCGCGGCTCGGAAGGCGTTTCCGTCATCCATGACCGCAACCCGCTGTTCGTGCGGCTGTCCGACGGCTCGCTGCGCAATGCCTACACGCTGCGCATCGTCAACAAGCAGTCGCTGCCGCGCCGCTTCGCCATCGCGGTGGAGGGCGTGCCGGAGGCGCGGCTGGAAGTGGTGGGCGGCATTTCAGAGACCGAGAACGGCCATCCCGTGGTCGAGGTCGGGCCGGACCAGACCTATGAGCTGCGGGCGCTGATCTCCACCTCCGCCAAGCTGCCGGCCAATGCCTCGCTGCCGGTCACCTTCTCCGTCACCGACGTGATCGGCGGCGAGACCACGACCGCTCCCGACCATTTCAAGGGCCCCTGACGCCCCGACCGGAGAACCCGCATGGCCACGCTCATGACCGCGCGCGACGAACACAAGGTCCGGCCACTCACCGGCCGGACGGTGCTGATCTGCTTCATCGCCTTTTTCGGCGTGGTGTTCACCGCCAATTTCTTCCTGGTGCGGGCGGCGCTGACCACCTTCGGCGGGGTGGAGACGGAAAGCTCCTACAAGGCTGGGCTCGCCTTCAAGGCCGAGAGCGAGGCCGCCGCCGCGCAGGCCGCGCGTCACTGGCAGGTCGACGCCCATGTCGCGCCGGGCCGGCTCGATGTCGCCGCCCGCGACGCCGCCGGCCGCCCGCTCACCGATGTCGCCCTCGCCGCCACCCTGCGCCACCCCACCGACCGCCGCTTCGACGTGACGCTCGATCCCGTCAAGGTCGGCGCCGGCCAATGGCGGGCGAGCGACACCATCACCGCCGGCCAGTGGGAACTCGTCCTCGAACTCTCCCGCGATGGCGAGCGGCTGTTCCGTTCCACCAACCGTGTCGTCATCCGTTAGATCGCTTCACTGTTTCGCGGAAACGGTGAAGCGATCTAATTCTTTGTTTTGTCGCGTTTTCTTCACGCGAACCGGTATCCACTTCGCTCGAAAACGCTCCAGGCCGGAGGCAATCCATGAGCGCGCAGGCTCTTTCTCTCCCGGCGACCGCCTCTCTGCCCGCCACCCCGGCGGCGCAGGATTATTCGCTGTTCCTGCGCCGCGACCCGGCCGGGCAGGCGGAAATGGCCTTCGCGGTGGAGGGCATCGACTGCGCCGCCTGCATCGACGAGATCGAGGATGGCTGCGAGGCGCTGCCCGGCATCGCCCGGGCGCGGCTGAACTACACCACGCACCGCCTCACCATTGGCTGGGAGGCGAAGGCCGAGCCCGCCCCCGCGCGTGTGCTGGAGGCGCTGGCCAAGGCCGGCTACCGCGCCTATCCCTTCGAGGCCGACCGGCTGGAGGAGATCGACAACGCCACCTCGCGGCACCTGCTGCGCTGCCTCGGCGTCGCCGGCTTCGCGGCGATGAACATCATGCTGCTCTCAGTGTCGGTGTGGTCGGGCAATGTCACCGACATCACCCCCGAGACGCGCGATTTCTTCCATTGGCTCTCGGCGCTGATCGCGCTACCCGCCGCCGCCTATGCCGGCCAGCCGTTTTTCCAGAGTGCCCTGCGGGCGCTGAAATCCCGCTCGCTCAACATGGACGTGCCGATCACGCTCGGCGTGCTGCTGGCGCTCAGCGTCTCGGTGTTCGAGACGCTGCACCATGCCGAGCACGCCTATTTCGACTCGGCGGTGATGCTGCTGTTCTTCCTGCTGGCGGGCCGCTATCTCGACCACGCCATGCGCCGGCGCACGCGGGCGGAGGCGGGCAATCTCGCGGCGCTGAAGGCGGTGAGCGCCAACCGCATCGAGCCGGACGGGCGGCTCGTCACCGTGCCCGCCGCCGCGGTGAAGCCGGGCGACGAGGTGATGCTGCGGGCGGGCGAGCGCGCCCCCGTGGACGGCATCGTGCTGTCCGGCACGGCGGCGGTGGATGAGAGCCTCGTCACCGGCGAGACGCTGCCGCGCAGCCTCAGCGTCGGCGCCACCGTGCATGCCGGCAGCCTCATCCATGACGGCGTGCTGCGGCTGAAGACCGTCGCCGCCGGGGAAGACACGTTTCTCGACGAGATCGAGCGGCTGCTCGACAAGGCCTCGACCGCGCGCGGGCGCTATATCCGCCTTGCCGACCGCGCCGCCCGGCTCTACGCGCCCATGGTCCACACCACGGCGCTGCTGGCGCTGGCCGGCTGGCTGATCGCCGGCGCCTCGCTGCATCAGGCGGTGCTGATCGCGGTGGCGGTGCTCATCATCACCTGCCCCTGCGCGCTGGCGCTGGCCGTGCCGGCGGTGCAGGTGGTGGCGGCGGGCACGCTGATGCGCGCCGGCGTGCTGCTGCATTCCGGCGACACCTTCGAGCGCCTCGCCGAGATCGACACCGTCGCCTTCGACAAGACCGGCACGCTGACCCTGCCGGAGCCGAGCCTTTCCGACACGGGCGATGTGCCGGCGCCGCTGCTCGCCGTCGCGGCGCGGCTGGCGCTGGCCAGCACCCACCCGCTGGCGCGGGCGATCGCCGCCGCGCATCCCGACGCACGGCCGCTCGATACTGTGCGCGAGGTGCCCGGCGCGGGGGTGGAGGCGGAGATCGACGGGGTTATGGCCCGGCTCGGCAGCCCGGCTTTCTGCGGCTGCGAAAAGCTGGCGGCCGAACGCGCCGCCCTTGCGCCCGAGGCGTCGCTGGTCGCGGTGCGGCTGGGAGAGGCCTGCGCGGTGCTCGACATTCGCCAGGCGCTGCGCCGCGATGCCAAGGCGGTGATCGACGAATTGCGCGCCGCCGGGCTCAAAGTGGTGCTGCTCTCGGGCGACCGGCGCGCGGCGGTGGCGGCGGTGGCGGGCGAACTCGGCGTCACCGACTGGTGGGCGCAGATGCGGCCGGGCGACAAGATCGCCGTGCTGGAAAGCCTCGATGCCAAGGGGCACGGCGTGCTGATGGTGGGCGACGGCATCAATGACGCGCCCTCGCTCGCCAGCGCCCATGTCTCGCTCTCGCCGATCAGCGCCGCCGATGTGACCCGGGCGCAGGCCGACGCGGTGTTCCTCGGCGAGAAGCTGGCGCCTGTCGCCATCGCCCTGAAGGTGGCGCGGCGGGCGCGGCACCTGATGCGGCAGAACCTGATGATCGCGGTGATCTACAATCTCATCGCCGTGCCGCTGGCGGTGGCCGGCTATGTGACGCCCTTGGTGGCGGCGCTGGCCATGTCCGGCTCGTCGGTCATCGTCACGCTGAACGCGCTGCGGGCGCGGCAGGGCGGCTTCGCGGCCGGGGAAAAGGAGGCGGCATGAGCGTGCTTCTCTATCTGGTGCCGGCGGCGCTGAGCCTCGGCCTGCTCGGGCTGGTGGCCTTCCTCTGGTCGCTGCGCAGCGGCCAGTATGACGATATCGAGGGCGCGGCGGTGCGCGTGCTGTCCGATGACGATCTGCGCGAGACCGCACCTGTGCGCCCTGACCGCAACGCCCTGACCGGCGAGCCGCGGGCATGAGCGCGAGCGAGTATTTCGACGCCGAGGCGGAAGCCGCCCGCGCCGGCCGGCTCGGTTGCTCCTGCCCGGAAGACGCGCCGCGCGCGCTGCGCCGCTCGCTCGGCATCGGGCGGCTGGCCGGCGGCTTCGCCCTTGTGGTGCTAGCGCAGGCGCTGACGCTGGGCGCGCTGCCGCTCGCCGGGGCGATGCTGGCCCCGCGCCCGGAACTTGCCGCGCTACCGCTCGCCGCGCTGCTGCTCGGCGCGGCGCTGGCGAGCCTTCCCGCCAGCTTCCTGCTCGACAATTTCGGCCGGCGCGCCGCCTTCGCGCTCGGCGCCAGCCTCGGCGTCGCCGGCGGGCTGATGGCGACCTATGCGATGGCGCTCGGCGCCTTCCCGATGCTGGTGCTGGGCGCCGCCTGGCTCGGCGCGGCGCAGGGCTTCGGCATGTTCTACCGCCACGCGGCGGCGTTCGGCGCCGCCACCGGGGCGCGGGCCGGCATGGTGGCGCGGCTGATCGGCGCCGGGGCGCTGGCCGGCCTTGCCGGGCCGCTGCTCGCTGGCGCGGCGGAAGCGGCGCTCACACCCTACACTTTCGCCGGCACGCTGCTGCTCGCCGCGCTGGCGCAACTCGGCGCCCTGGCCTTCGCCGTGCTGCTGCCCGAGGCGCGTTTTTCCCATGCCGATCTCACGGTGGAGGCGATGGCCGCACCGCAGCAACGCCCCGCGCCGCTGGCCTGGCGGGCGCTGGTGGCCCCGACGTTGATCGGCGCGCTGGCCTGGGGGGCGATGACCTCCGCCATGGCCGGCGCGCCGTTGTCGCTCGCCGGCTGCGGGGTCGGCGTGCCGCTGATCTCGGGCATCGTCGCCTGGCATGTGGTGGCGATGTATGCGCCGGCGCTGGCCGGCGGGGTGCTGGTGCGCCGGATCGGCGCGACGCCGCTGGCGCTGCTCGCCCTCGCTTTGTGCCTCGGCGCCGCTGTGGCGGTGACGCAGGCGAGCGAGGCGGTGACAATCAGCCTCGCCTTTCTCATGGTGGGCGCCGGCTGGGCGCTGGCGAGCCTTGCCACCACGCTGATGCTGCATGGCGCGGGCACGCCCAACCGGCTGCAACTCGCCGCCCATGACGGCCTGCTGCTCGCCGCCGCGCTGCTCGGCGTGCTGATCTAGCTTTTCTTGCTCGTCATCCCGGCGCGCGCGCTGCGCGTCACCCCGGCCAGCGTTTCGCGCCGCCGGGATACGGCCCTCTGTGCGATATTGACGCCCGCGACGGTTTATGTAAGTGATCGTTCACTGACATTGCGGTGAGGAATCAGGCATGTTCACGCGGCTGATGACGGCACGGCGCTTCGCGCCGCTGTTCTGGTGCCAGTTTTTCGCGGCGTTCAACGACAATTTCGTGAAGAACGCCATGGCGCTGCTGATCCTCTACGGCATCGCCCATGTGAATGGCGGCGCGCTGGTGACGCTGGCGGGCGGCGTGTTCATCCTGCCCTTCTTCCTGTTCTCCTCGCTGGGCGGTCAGCTCGCCGACCGCTATGACAAGTCGCTGATCGCCCGGCGGGTGAAGTTCGCCGAAATCTGGATCGTGCTCATCGCCAGCGCCGGCTTCGTCATCCAGTCGATCCCGCTGCTGTTCATCGGCCTGTTCCTGATGGGCACGCTGAGCGCGCTGTTCGGGCCGGTGAAATACGGCATCCTGCCCGATCACCTCGCCAAGGACGAACTCGTTTCCGGCAATGCCCTGATCGAGATGGCGACCTTCGCCGCCATTCTCGGCGGCACGGTGGGTGGGGCGCTGGCCTTCACCCATACCGGCGAATGGGCGGTGGCCGGCTTCACCTTCGTGCTCGCCGTCATCGCCTGGCTCTCCGCCCGGGCGATCCCCCACACGCTGCCCGGCGCGCCGGACCTCGTGATCGACCGCAACATCTGGCGCAGCACCATGACGCTGCTGGCCGACATCCGCGCCGAAAAGCCGATCTGGCGCGGGGCGCTGATCGTCTCCTGGTTCTGGCTGGTCGGCGGCGTGGTGCTCTCGCTGCTGCCCACGCTGGTCAAGGACAATATCGGCGGGCTGGAAAGCGTCGTCACCCTGTTCCTCGTGCTGTTCACCATCGGCGTCGCCATCGGCTCCACGCTGGCGGCGAAACTGTCGGAAGGGCGCATCCTGCTGGCGCTGGTGCCGGCGGCGGGGCTGCTGATGGGCGTGTTCGCGCTCGATCTGGCGCTGCTCATGGGCACGCTCGCCCCGGCGGCGCAGCCTATCGGCTGGTACGCCTTCCTCACCTCCGGCGCCGGCGTGCATGCCGCCATCGGGCTGATCGGCCTTGCCGCCGCCGGCGGAGCCTTCGTGGTGCCGACCTTCGCCTTCGTGCAGGCGGCGGCGGGCGAGGACCGGCGCGCCCGGGTGATCGCCGGCAACAATGTGCTCAACGCCGCCTTCATGGTCGCCGGCGCGGTCATCGTCGCCGCGCTGCAATTCGCCGGTCTGGGCGCCCCGGCGCTGCTCGGCCTGATCGGCGCGGCGAGCCTGATCGTCGCCATTCTCGCCGGCCGCGCCTTCCAGGGCCAGGTGCTGCGCGACCTCATCAAGCTGGTGTTCCGGGTGCTGTTCCGCGTCGAGGTGACGGGGGCGGAGCATCTGAAAGCCGCCGGCCCCGGCTCGGTGATCGCCATCAACCATGTGAGCTTCCTCGACGCGCCGCTGATCATGGCGCTGCTCGACAATGACCCGGTCTTTGCCGTCGACCGCGCCATCGCCGAAGCGTGGTGGGTGAAGCCCTTCCTCAAGCTGGTGCGCGCCTTCCCGCTCGATCCCACCAAGCCGATGGCGACCCGCGACCTGATCCGCCAGGTGCAGCAGGGCGAGCAATTGGTGATCTTCCCCGAGGGGCGCATCACCGTCACCGGCTCGATCATGAAGATCTATGACGGCTCGGCGCTGATCGCCGACAAGGCGGACGCGCCCGTGGTGCCGGTGCGTATCGAGGGGCTGGAGCAGACCTATTTCTCCCGCCTCGACGGCCACCAGACCCGCAAGCGGTTTTTCCCCAAGGTGCGCGTCACCATCCTGCCGCCGCGCAAGCTGAAGGTCGACAAGGAGCTGTTCGGCCGCAAGCGCCGCCGTGCGGCGGGCGCGGCGCTCTATGACGTGATGAGCGATCTCGTCTTCGAGACCAGCCACACCAATGTCACCGTCTATCAGGCGGTGGAGGACGCGGCGGTGCGGCTCGGCATGAAGCGCATCGTGCTGGAAGACCCGCTCGGCACCATCCTCTCCTACCGCAAGCTGCTGCTGGGCGCGAAGATCCTCGGCGACAAGCTGGCGAAGGAGACCGCGCCCGGCGAGAAGGTCGGCGTGCTGCTGCCCAACGCCGCCGGCATCGCCGTGGTGCTGATGGGCCTCTCCCGCCATGGCCGCGTGCCGGTCATGCTCAACTACACCGCCGGCGCCACCAATCTCGTCATCGCCTGCAAGGCGGCGGAGGTGAAGCTGGTGGTCGCCTCGCGCGCCTTCATCGAGAAGGCGCGGCTGGAGGCGGAAGTCGCGGAACTGGAAAAGCATGTGCGGGTGCTGATGAGCGAGGACATCCGCGCCTCCGTCACCACGCCGGACAAGATAAGGGCGATGCTGCCGCTGCCGGCGCCGAAGCCCGCCCATCCTGACGACCCGGCCTTCGTGCTGTTCACCTCGGGCTCGGAAGGTACGCCCAAGGGCGTCGTGCTCTCCCACCGCAACATTCTCACCAATGTGGCGCAGGTGGCGGCGCGCATCGACTTCTCGCCCGCCGACATCATGTTCAACGTGCTGCCCGTGTTCCATTCCTTCGGGCTCACCGGCGGGCTGGTGCTGCCGATGGTGTCGGGGCTGAAGACCTATCTCTACCCCTCGCCGCTGCACTACCGGATCATCCCGGAACTGGTCTACGCCACCAACGCCACCGCCATTGTCGGCACCGACACCTTCCTCATGGGCTATGCCCGCACCGCCAACCCCTATGATTTCCGCTCGCTGCGCTTCGTGGTGGCGGGGGCCGAGCCGGTGAAGGCGGAAACGCGGCGGGTGTGGATGGAGAAGTTCGGCCACCGCATTCTGGAAGGCTATGGCGTCACCGAATGCGCGCCGGTGCTGGCGGTGAACACGCCGATGTTCAACCGCGTCGGCACGGTGGGCCGCATGCTGCCGGGCATCCACCACCGGCTGGAAACCATGGCCGGCATCGAGGAAGGCGGGCGGCTGCAGGTGCGCGGGCCGAATGTGATGCTCGGCTATCTCCGCGCGGAGAAGCCCGGCGTGATAGAGCCGCCGGAGCATGGCTGGTACGACACGGGCGACATCGTCAGCTTCGACGAGGAGGGCTTCGTCGCCATTCGCGGCCGGGTGAAGCGCTTCGCCAAGATTGCCGGCGAGATGATCTCGCTCGCCGCCATCGACGCCATGGTGGCGACGCTGCGGCCCGATGCCGAGCATGTCGCCGTGGCGGTGCCGGATGCGCGGCGGGGCGAGCGCATCATTCTGATGACCACGGCGCCGGACCTCACCCGCGCCGCGCTTCAGGCCTATGGCCGCGAACGGGCGGTGACCGAGCTGATGATCCCGGCGGATATCCTGCGCATGGACGCGTTGCCGCTGCTGGGTTCGGGCAAGGTGGACTTCACCAAGGCACGCGGCATCGCGCTGGAAATGCTCGCCGCCCGCGCGCCGGCCGGAGACGGGGCATGAGGCCGTCGCCCGCCCGCCGCGGGCGCGAGGGCGGGGCGGCGCGGGCGCGCGGGCCCGATCCGCGGGCGCGGGGGGCGGATACGCGCGCGCGCATCGAGGCGGTGGCGCTGGAGCTGTTCGCGCAGAAGGGCGTCGCCGGTACCTCGGTGCGCGACATCGCGCTCGGCGTGGGCGTGAGCGAGGGGGCGCTGTACCGCCATTTCCCCTCCAAGGAGCAATTGGCGCGCGAGCTTTTTCTCACCCGCTATGCCGGGCTGGCGGCGCAGATCTGCCAGCTCGACGCCGCCGAGCCGGAACTGCAACCCAAGCTGCGGGCGGTGGTGCGGCTGGCCTGCGAGCTATTCGACGCCGAGCCGGCGCTGTTCGCCTATCTGCTCATCCACCAGCACGAGCATCTCGGCGACGTGCCGGAGGCGCCGGAGGAGAATGTGGTGGAAGCGGTGGCGCAGATGCTGCGCGGCGCCGGTGTGCCGCCGGCGCGGGTCACGCTGGCGAGCGCGCTGGCGCTGGGCTGCGTGGTGCAGCCGGCGGTGTTCGCGCTCTATGGCCGGATCGAAGGCCCGCTGGCGGCGCAGGCCGACGCGATCACGGCGGCCGTGCTGGGCGTGGTGGAACGGGCGAAGGCGGGATAGGCGGCGCGAGGCCTTGCCGTTCTTCACCTCTCCCCGTGGGGGAGAGGGAGCTGGCGCCGTCCTGCGTCAAAACAGGCCCGGCGGTTCTTCCTCACCCCGTGAGGGAGAGCGGGCGCGATCCCGTCTCAGAACAGCTTCATGCCGGGCGGGATCGGCAGGCCGGCGGTGATCGCCTGGGTCTTTTCCTGCACGATGCGCTCGCCCTTGGCGCGGGCATCGGCATGAGCGGCGACGATCAGGTCTTCGAGGATTTCCGCCTCGTCCGGGTTGAGCAGGCTCGGGTCGATATGGATCGACTTGAGCGCGCCCTTGGCCGATACCCGCACCGTGACCATGCCGCCGCCGGCGGCGCCGTCGACCTCGATGGCTTCAAGCTCCGCCTGGAGCTGCTCCATCTTCGACTGCATCTCCTTCACCTTCGACATGATGCCGAGAAGGTCTTTCATCGGAAACTCCTGTGTCAGAATTCGATCTCGTCATCCGCGCCCGGCCCGTCGTCGCGGGCGGCCATCAGATCGGCGTCGGTCATGTCGGCATCGCCGGTGAAGCCGGCGGGTTCCTCCGGTGCGAGGGAGCGCACATCGACGATGGTGGCGCCGGGAAAACGCGCCAGCGCCGCCGCCACCAAGGGGTCGGCGCGCACGCCGGTCATCATCGCGTCGCGCTGGGCGGCGGCCTTCTCGGCCAGCGTCGGCTCGCCCTCTTCGCGCGAAAGGGCGACCAGCCAGCGCCGCCCGGTCCATTCCGACAGCTTGGACTGCAGTTCCTGAATGAGGTTCGGCGCGCCGCCGGGGGCGAGCGCCACTTCCATCTGCCCGTCCTCGAAAGCGACGAGGCGCACGCTGTTTTCCAGCGCGAATTTCAGCTTCAGGTCGCGCCGGGCGGCGGCGAGGGCGACAAGATCCTCGAAGCTCGCCACGGCGAGGCCGGGCGTGGGCGCGGGTGCCGGTGCGGCCGGGCGCGGCGTGGCGCGCGAGGCGACGGAAAGGTGGCTAGCTGCAGTGGGCGCGGCAGACGGGGCGTGCGAGGGCGCGGGGAAGCTGCGCGGCGCGGTCGCCGCCATCGCCGAACCGCCACCCCCGGACCCACCGCCCATCGGCGCGCCACCGCCGCCGGGCCGGCCAGCCGGCGTCTCGGGCGCGCCATCGCGCAGGCGGCGCAGCGCCTCGTCCGGGGTCGGCAGGTCGGCGGCATAGGCGAGGCGCACCAGCACCATTTCCGCCGCCTGCATGGGCTTGGCCGCCTGCTGCACCTCGCCCAGGCCCTTGGTGAGCATCTGCCAGGCGCGGGAGAGCACCCGCATGGACAGGCCACGGGCGAATTCCCGCCCGCGCAGGCGCTCGGCTTCCACCAGCGCCGCGTCGTCCGCCGTCTCGGGCAGGATCTTCATGCGGGTGACGAGATGGGTGAATTCGGCGAGATCGGCGATCACCACCGCCGGGTCGGCGCCAGAATCATATTGCTCGCGCAGTTCGGTCAGCGCCTTCGCGATGTCGCCCTGCATCAGCGCCTCGAACAGGTCGATGACCCGCCCGCGATCGGCGAGGCCGAGCAGCGCGCGCACCTGTTCGCCATGCACCATGCCCCCCGTCGCCTGGCCGCCGGAATGGGCGATGGCCTGATCGAGCAGCGAGAGCGCGTCGCGCACCGAGCCTTCCGCCGCGCGGGCGATGAGGCTCAGCGCCTCGGCGTCGATGCCGACGCCTTCCGCCGTGCAGATGCCCTGGAGATGGCGCGCCAGCGTGCCGGCCTCGACCCGGCGCAGATCGAAGCGCTGGGTGCGCGAGAGCACCGTGACCGGCACCTTGCGGATTTCCGTGGTGGCGAAGATGAACTTCACATGCTCGGGCGGCTCTTCCAGCGTCTTCAGCAGCCCGTTGAAGGCCGCCGTGGAGAGCATGTGCACTTCGTCGATGATGAACACCTTGTAGCGCGCCAGCACCGGCTTGTAGCGCGCCGCCTCGATGATCTCGCGGATGTCGCCGATGCCGGTATTGGACGCGGCGTCCATTTCCTGCACGTCGACATGCCGGCTTTCGATGATGTCGCGGCAGTGGCGGCCAAGCACGGGCATGTCGAGGGTCGGCGCGCCGCCGCCCACAGGGCCGTCGGCCGGCTCGTAATTGAGCGCGCGGGCAAGGATGCGGGCGGTGGTGGTCTTGCCGACACCGCGCACGCCGGTGAGGATATAGGCCTGCGCGATGCGCCCGGAGGCGAAGGCGTTGCCCAGCGTGCGCACCATCGCCTCCTGGCCGATCAGATCGGCGAAGGTCTGCGGGCGGTATTTGCGGGCGAGCACGCGATAGGGCGCGGGGGCCGCCGCCGCGGCCACGGCCGGCACGCTCGGCAGCGGGCCGAGATCGAAGCCCGGCCCGTCATCGCCGGGGTGCGTCAGGTCGGACATGTCGGGGGTGTCGGCGCTCATGGCCCCTTCATAGCATCGCGGGCGGTGCCGGGCACAACGGCGCAGTGACGCGCGGGGGAAATTTCCGGGGATGAGAGCGAAGGGCAGCGCCCGTGCTGCCTTCGGCGCAGGGTCCGCGCGGGGCCATCGGCGCACAGCGTGGGAAAGGGTGGGAGGCTGGACAGAGACCCGATCCGGGCTCGTTGGGGCTGCTTCCTTCCGGACCTGACCCGGTTGGCGAGTGGCTCGTCCACCGCCAACCTCCCGCCGCCTATATCGTCCAGATGCGCGGGGGATGCAAGGGGGCCTGGCCTTGGGCGCCGTGGCGGACCCGGAGCGGCGCGCCTAGGGCGTTGTTGCGCTGCGGAAACCCCTCGCTCAAACCGTTGTGACCGTTGCGGCGTCAAGGTTAATTGAGTGGTCGCGATGAAGAGCCAATGTTACCAAGCGGAAGGTCTTAATAGGAGTCGATTGAGCAAGTATCAACCGAAGGAGAGGTAAGTTGCTACGGGCATTCGACGAAAATTCATCTGATTGTCATCAGCCGTCACGCGTCGCCGATTCATCGCTCATCGGTGCGGCGCAGCGTCCGAAGCACTCGGCGCAGCGTCCGAAGCACTCGGCGCGGCGGAGATACGGCACTAGCGCCGGCCTCGCCGCGCTTCTCACCGCCGGCGCGCTCACGCTGGCCGGCCCGGCCACGGCGCAGACGGCGCCGCCGGTAAACGCCCCGCCCGAAGTCACGACCTCGGCCGAGGAAGGCTATGCGCCGCAATCCGGCCAGCCCGGCAAGGATGTGGTGTGGGTGCCCACGCCCGACACGCTGGTCGAGCGCATGCTCGACATGGCCGAAGTGACGCCGCAGGACCACCTCATCGATCTCGGCTCCGGCGACGGGCGCACGGTGATCGCCGCCGCCCAGCGCGGGCTGAGGGCGCATGGCATCGAATATAATCCCGAGCTGGTCGAACTCGCCAAGCGCCGCGCCGAGGCGGCCGGGGTCGCCGACCGCGCCAGCTTCGAGCAGGCCGACATCTTCGAGACCGACTTCACCAAGGCGCAGGTGCTGACCCTGTTCCTGCTGCCGGAACTGAACGAACGGCTGCGGCCGCAGATTCTCGAACTCGAACCCGGCACCCGCGTCGTCTCCAACAGCTTCGCCATGGGCGACTGGGAGGCCGACCGCATCGACCGGCTCAGCGACAATTGCACCCAGTGGTGCACGGCGCTGATGTGGATCGTGCCGGCCAAGGTGGAAGGCGAGTGGCAGCTCGGCGAACAGCCGCTGCGGCTCACCCAGAGCTATCAGAAGGTCACCGGCGAACTCGGCGGCAAGCCGATCGAGCAGGGTCGCGTCGTCGGCAAGGAGCTGCGCTTTACCGTCGACGGCGTCGACTATGTCGGCGCGGTGGTCGGCAACAGCCTGTCCGGCACCGCCTCGGACGGGCCGGTGAAGAACTGGACCGCCGTTCGCAGCTAGCGCCTCCGCGCCCCGCCCGTGCCGCCCCGGCCCGCACCCCGGCCGGGGTGCCGCGCCCCTGCGCGCGCCAGCCCCTTCCCGACATGGAGAGCCCCGTGAAGCCCCTCGCGATCGCGCGCGATTCCGCTGTGGCCGTCGATCCTGCCCGGATGCAGGGGACGCCGAAGCCGGCCCTTTCCGCGCTCGACGGCATCGCCATGCTGGTCGGCATCGTGGTGGGCATCGGCATTTTCCGCACCCCGCAGATTGTCGCGCTCAACGTGTCGAGCGAATGGGCCTTTGTCGGCTTCTGGGTGATCGGCGGCCTCGTCACCCTCATCGGCGCCTTCGTCTATGCCGAACTCGGCTCCGCCTATCCGCATGCGGGGGGCGAATATCATTATCTGCGCCGCGCGCTGGGGCGGCATGTGGCGCTGCTGTTTGCCTGGGCCCGGCTGACCGTGATCCAGACCGGCGCCATCGCCGCAGTGGCCTTCGTGTTCGGCGATTACGCGCAGGGCATATTGCCGCTCGGCCCGTGGGGACCGGCACTCTATGCCGCCGGGGCGATCCTGCTGTTCACCGCCATCAACCTGACCAGCTCGCGCCAGAGCCGGCGGCTGCAGCTCGGCTTCACCATCCTCACTATCCTCGCCGTGCTGGCCATCGCCGGCTTCGGCCTCGCGCTCGGCAGCGCCCCGACGCTGCCTCCGGTGACGGAAGCGGGTTCGGCGAGCGGGGCCTTCGGCCTCGCCATGGTGCTGATCCTGCTCACCTATGGCGGCTGGAACGAGGTGGCCTATCTCTCCGGCGAGATGAAGGATGTGCGGCGCAACATGCCGCGCGTGCTGGTGGTGAGCGTCGCGGTCATCACCGGGCTCTATTTCCTCGTCAACCTCGCCTATCTCAACGTGCTCGGCCTGGAGGGGCTACGCGCCAGCGACGTGGTTGCGGCCGATACGCTGCAGCGTCTGTTCGGTCCCGGTGCCTCGCTGGCGGTGGCGCTGCTGGTGTGTTTCGCGGCGCTGAGCACGATGAACGCCACCATCTTCACCGGCGCCCGGCTGTATTACTCGCTGGGGCGCGAACTCCCGGTACTGGGCCGCATCGGCCTGTGGGAGGAGCGCAGCAATATGCCGGTCAACGCCATTCTGGCGCAGAGCGCCATCGCGCTGGCGCTGGTGATCTTCGGCGCCGGCACCCGCGTCGGCTTCCAGGCCATGGTGGAATACACCGCGCCGGTGTTCTGGTTCTTCCTGCTGCTGGTCGGTGTGTCGTTCTTCCTGCTGCGCCGGGGCGAGGGCGGGCGGGAGGGGGCCTTCCGCGCCCCGCTCTACCCGCTGACCCCGGCGCTGTTCTGCCTCACCTGCGCCTATCTGCTCTATGCCAGCATCGCCTATACCGGCTATGGCGCCCTTGTCGGGGTGGCCGTGCTGCTGGCGGGCGTGCCCTTCATCCGCTGGGGCAGCGCGCCGGCACGGGCGGCGTGAGCGGGTGCGTCAGTCGGCGCGGCCGAGCAGGCCCTCCACCAGCGCATAGACCGCCTTCACCCGCTCCTCATTGGGGTAATAGCGGTTGGCCAGCACGACGATCCCGAGCTTTTCCGCCGGCAGCATCACCACATAGCTGCCGAAGCCGCTGGTGGAGCCGGTCTTGTTGATGAAGCTCGCCGGGGCCGGCGGGGAGGGCGGGTCGAGCTTCTTGATCGGCTGCGGCTTCAGCGCCATGTCCGGCCCATTCCCGGCCAGCAGCCGGTCGCGCGCCACCGGCCAGGGATAGCGCTCCCACACCATCTCCTGCACATAGTTTGAGGTCTCGTAATAGCCGGTATGGGTGCGGGCCAGCGCCCGCGCCAGCTCCGGCGCCACCTTGCCGACGCCCATATTGGCGTCGAGGAAGGTGAGCATGTCGAGCGCGGTGGACTTCACCCCATAGGCTTCCGGCGCCAGCACGCCCGGCGTCACCCGGGTCGGCTTGTCCGCGGCGGTGTAGCCCATGGCGTAGCGCGCCATCGCCGCTTCCGGCACGTCGATATAGGTGCTGGTGAGGCCGAGCGCCGGAAACAGGTCGTTCTCCGCCGCGCGGGGAAAGCTGGTGCCGAGCGCGGTAGCGGTGACGAGGCCGAGCACGCCGATGCTGATGTTGGAATAGGCGCGGCGCGTCGCCGGGGGCGCGGCCGGCTTCCAGGCGGCGAGCCACTCCACCAGTTCCTTCTCGTTGCGCACGCTGTCGGGCACCTGCAGCGGCATGCCGCCCGTCGCATGGGTGGCGAGATCGAGCGGGGTGAGGGCGCCGAAAGCGGTGCCTGTGAGCCGCTGCGCCACCTTGTCGAGCGGCGCGTTGAGGTCGAGCCGCCCGCGCTCCGCCGCCAGCGCCGCCAGCGTCACGTTGAAGGTCTTGCTGACCGAGCCGAGCTCGAACAGCGTGTCGCCGTCCACCGGCTTGCCGTCGGTGCGCGCGGTCTGGCCGATGGCGAGGATTTCGTGCTGGCCGTTGCGGGTGATCCCGACCACGAGGCCGGGAATGCCGTGGGTCTTGGCGAGCGCGCTGAAGACGGGCGCCGCCACCTTGCCGAAATCGGCCGGGGCGGCGGCGGTCTGGGCGCGGGCCGGCGAAACGGCGGCGCCGAGCGGCAGCAGGGCCGAGGCGAGCAAGGCGCGGCGGGACAGCTGGATCATGGAAGGCTCCTTGGCACGGACACCCCCGCCCTAACGGGCGAATGTGTCCGTGGCGCGGATGAGCCGGTCGAGAATGCCGGGCTCGGAATAGGCGTGCCCGGCGCCCTCGATCAGATGCAGCTCGGCATCGGTCCAGATCTTCGCCAGTTCCCAGGCATAGCGCGCCGGGCAGGGCATGTCGTAGCGCCCATGGACGATGACGCCGGGAATGCCCCGGAGCTTATGCGCGTCGTCGAGCAGCTGGCGCTCGCGCAGCCAGGCCTTGTGGAAGAAATAATGGTTCTCGATGCGGGCGAAGGCGAGGGCGAAATGCCCGTCGCTGAAGTCGGCGGAATAGCCGGGATGCGGCAGCAGGGTGATGGTCTCGCCTTCCCAGGTCGACCACGCCTTCGCAGCTTCCAGCTTCAACGCTTCGTCCGGGCCGGTGAGCAAAGCGCGATAGGCGGTGACCGGGTCGGCGCGCTGTTCCGGCGTCTTCAGCACGCTGAGGAATCGCTCCCATTTGTCGGGGAACATCTCGGAGACGCCGAAGCGGTAATACCAGTCGAGTTCGGCCTGGGTGAGGGTGTAGACGCCGCGCAGGATCAGCTCGCTGACGCGCTCGGGATGGGTCTCCGCATAGGCGAGCGCCAGCGTCGAGCCCCAGGACCCGCCGAAGACCTGCCATGTGTCGAAGCCGAAGGTCTCGCGCAGAAGCTCGATATCCGCCACCAGATCCCAGGTGGTGTTGTGCTCCAGCTCGGCATAGGGGGTGGAGCGCCCGCAGCCGCGCTGGTCGAACAGGACCACCTCATAGCGGGTCGGGTCGAACAGCGAGCGGTGCGCGGGATAGATGCCGCCGCCCGGCCCGCCATGCAGGAACACGGCGGGCTTGCCGCCCTTCGTCCCCACGCGCTCCCAATAGATGGAATGGCCATTGCCGACATCGAGCATGCCGGTCTCGAACGGTTCGATCGGCGGGTAGAGGCTGCGCAGTTCGCTCATGGGGGCCGTGCTTGTTGGGTTAGGGGCGCCGGCGCGGCGCCGACTCACCCGCTAGTTTACCCCCATGAAATGAAATGGCGCGGATTCCTTGAACTGCGGCGTGGCATCGCCGTCATAGGTGATGTCCTGGCTCGGGCCGAGTTCGAGCTTCTTCACCTTGCCGGTCTCGGGAGAGAAATCGATCTGCTTCAGGTCGACCCAGAACGTGTTCGGTGTCAGCGCGGACTCAAAGAAATACAGCCGGCGCTTGTGGTCCACCGCCGAGCGCCAGCGTGTGGAAGAGACATAGGGCGCATCCACGGAGGTGAGCCCATAGGGCACGGAGACGTTGCGGATGATGCTGATGGCGGCTGCTACCGCCTTGTCGGGCTCCGGCTGCTGCGCCACCGCGCCGACATAATAGGAGGCACGCACAAAGCGGTCGGCGGCCCGGTTGGTGCCCGGCAGCATGGCGCCGCCGATCTCCTTCCAGTAACTCGCCAGCGCCAGCTGCTGGTCGAAACTCGGCGAATTGGTCATCACCTGATACTGCCGGCCGTGATGGATCACCTGCTTGCCGTCGAGATATTCGACGATGGCGCTGTCGCCGGTGGGATCGGACAGCGAGAGATGCAGTGTCGCCAGTGTCTCGCCATCCGGCAGATTGGCGGTGCGGACCACGAAGGGCTGCTTCTCCAGCGCCGCCACCGCCTCCGCGACGGTGGCGAAATTGTCCAGCATGTACTGCGCCCACAGCGCGATGGAGAGCCCGGGCGTCTTGCCGTCATAGGCGGGATAGCCGGCCTCGGTGAGCCACAGCACATTCGCCGCCAGCCCCGCCTCGTTCACCCCGTCGGCGGTGGAAATGTCGAAGCCGGAGGCGATGACACTGCCATAGCGGGAGGTCCAGGAGGCGGAGTTGGCCCCGGCCTCGCCGCTGCGGGTGGCGCCGCGCGGAAAGATCCAGAGATTGGTGAGGATATCGGTCTTCCAGTCCATCGACCGGGCGGTGACGATGTTGGAATTCGGGCCGAGATAGACCAGCCGCGTGCAGGCCAGCGCCGGGCCGGCGGCCGTGAGCCCGGCGAGCGACAGCGCGAACAGGCGGGCGAGGCGGGAAGCGGGCGCGATCATGCGAGGCTCCTGTGGCGGGCAGGCTGGCAGCATTAGTAATACGAAAATAGAATTTTGTTGCAGCATAATAAAGAGAGGCGCTCTCCCCCCTTTTGATTTGACGCAAGCACTCGGAGCAAATGAATCGTTCGTACACACCCCCGCCCAGGCGGTGGCAACGAGCGCCGAAATGACGCCGACGCTGCAAACCACGCGGGCGAACATCTGAAGTCGAGGCGGCTCGACATGCCTCAGTCTCTCCCCTTAACCCCCGCTTAAAAGCCCTGATTTAGGGTTCCTTTACCGGCTCACACAGGCGCCCTGCGGGGCGGAGGTTCATGTTCGGACGACGCGGCGACAGGGAGAGGCGCGAGCCGGTGCTGGGCACGCCCGGCTTCGATGGCGATCTGCGCCTCAGCGCCGACGACCGGCCGACGATTCCGCCCGCGCCGCTGGAACGCGCCCCCGCCCGCAACCGCAAGGCGCCGCCAAAGGCGCTGCCGCCGCCGTGCGTCAACCGCCACCGCCATGACGAATGGGACGAGGCCGAGGAAGCTGATTGGGAGGACGAGCCGCGCGTGGCGAGGAAAAGCCGGAACCGCCGACAGGATGAGGAGCGCTCGCGCGAGCGCGGCCGTGGCGGCGGGCGCCGCCGCCCGCCCAAGCGCGGCCTGTTCGGCCGGCTGGTCTATTGGGGCCTCGTGCTCGGCCTGTGGGGGACGATCGGCCTTGCCGGGCTGATCTTCTATGAGGCGAGCCAGCTGCCGCCGATCCAGAACCTCGCCATTCCCGACCGCCCGCCCACCGTCATCATCCAGGGCGCGGACGGGCAGGCGATCGCCACGCGCGGCGAGATGGGCGGCACCAATGTGCCGTTGCGCGCGCTGCCGCCCTATCTGCCGCAGGCTTTCGTGGCCATTGAGGACCGGCGCTTCTACGCCCATTTCGGCCTCGACCCGATGGGCCTCGCCCGCGCGGTGGTGGTCAACCTGACCAAGGGAAGGCTGCGCGAGGGCGGCTCGACCCTGACCCAGCAATTGGCCAAGAACCTGTTCCTCACCCAGGAGCGCACTTTGTCGCGCAAGGTGCAGGAACTGATCCTCTCCATCTGGCTGGAGACCAAATACTCCAAGAACGAGATTCTCGAACTCTATATGAACCGCGTGTATTTCGGCGCCGGCGCCTATGGGGTGGAAGCCGCCGCGCAGCGCTATTTCGGCAAGTCGGCGCGGCAGGTCACGCTGTCGGAAGCGGCGATGCTGGCGGGGCTGGTGAAGTCGCCCTCCGCCCTCGCCCCCACGCGCAACCTGGAGGGCGCGCAGGCCCGCGCCGAGATCGTGCTGGCGGCGATGCAGGAGGCCGGCTTCATCACCCCGGAAATGCGTCAGACGGCGCTGGCCCGCCCCGCCACCGTCGCGAAGGCGCAGGGGCCGGATTCCTATGGCTATGTCGCCGACTGGGTGCTGGAGCAGGTGAAGACGCTGGTCGGCCCGGTGACGCAGGACCTCGTGGTGCAGACCACCATCGACCCCGCCGTGCAGACCGCCGCCGACAAGGCGCTGAAGGACGCGCTGGCGAAATCCGGCAAGAAGCTCGGCGTCGAGCAGGGCGCGCTCGTGGTGATGGACACGGGCGGCGGCGTGCGGGCGCTCGTTGGCGGGCGCTCCTATGAGGAGAGCCAGTACAACCGCGCGGTGACGGCGCGCCGCCAGCCCGGCTCGTCCTTCAAGCCCTTCGTCTATCTCACCGCCATGGAGCGCGGGCTCACCCCCGAAAGCGTCCGCGCCGACGCGCCGATCCAGCTCAAGGGCTGGAAGCCGGAGAACTTCTCCCGCGAGTATCGCGGCGCGGTGGATTTGAAGACCGCGCTGGCGCTGTCGCTCAACACCGTGTCGGTGCGGCTCGCGCTGGAAGTGGGGCCGGACGAGGTGGTGAAGACCGCGCACCGGCTCGGCATCAACTCCAAGCTGGAGCCCAACGCCTCGATCGCGCTCGGCACGTCGGAAGTCTCGGTGCTGGAAATGGCGAGCGCCTATGTGCCCTTCGCCAATGGCGGCGTCGGCGTGACCCCGCACATCATCGAGCGGGTGCGCGACAAGGCGGGAACCATCCTCTACGCCTATGCCGAGGCCGGGCGCGGCCTGGTGATGGCGCCGCCGCATGTGGCGATGATGAACCGGATGATGCAGGAGGTGCTCGTCACCGGCACGGCGCGGCGCGCCGACCTGCCGGGCTGGCCCGCCGCCGGCAAGACCGGCACCAGCCAGGATTACCGCGATGCCTGGTTCGTCGGCTATACCGGCCGCTTCATCACCAGCGTCTGGCTCGGTAATGACGATTCCTCGCCGACCAAGAAGGCCGGCGGCTCCGGCCTGCCGGTGGATATCTGGAGCCAGGTGATGAAGGTGGCGCACAAGGACCAGCCGGTTGTCGCTCTGCCCGGCACCGAGGCGCCCGCCATCGCCGGCGGCGCGGGCCAGCTTCCCCCGGGCGACGTGCCGGAGGAGCCTGTCGTGACCGGCGGCCCGCAGCGTGCCCCTGCCGCCCCCCGCCCCGGCCTCGACAATTGGCTGCTCGACAAGCTGTTCGGCAGCGGCTGACGGAGGACGCGGCCTGCCGGCCGCGCCCGCATTCTTCCTGCGCGGCTCAGGGCGCCTGGAAATAGCCGATCATGTAGCTTTCCGAGCCGACCTGCGTGACGCGGCCCGCCACCTTGTTGGTTGTGAGGTCGATGATCCAGACCATGCTGGAATTGTGCCCGCCCTTGGGTGGTGCGCCGGTGATGGCGGCGTAGCGCCCGTCCGGCGTGAAGGCGACGCCGCGCGGGCGCGATGGGTCGTTCGAGCCGGTGGAGAGCGGGAGGCGGGCGAGCGTCGCCTTCTCCCCGGCCAGCGCTTTCTTCACGTCGAAGATATCGATGTTGTTGGTGCGGAAATTGGTCGACACGATCTTCGTGCCGTCGGGCGTGAACGCGGCGACGAAGGGGCGCGAGGGCTCGTTGGCGTCGTCGGTGCCGACCAGCACGCGCGCGACCTCGGCCTTTGCCGGGTCCGTGGCGGCCTTCTCGACATCGATCAGCGAGATGGTGTTGCCTTCCTTGCCGTCCTGGGCGTTCTCGCGCGAAGCCTGGGCCACCAGCTTGCCGTCCGGCGAGGTGGCGATGCCGAAGCCACCGGCCTGCACCGGGATGCGGCCGATCTCCGCGCCTTGTTCCCCCGCCAGCGCCTTGGCGATGTCGATCACCGAGACATCGTTGGTGCCGCCATTGGCGGTGAAGATCAGGCCCTTGGGGCCGCCGAGGGGCGAGACTGTCACCCCGTTGGAATCCGGGTAGCAGCCGAAACGCGGGTCCGGGGCGCTCTTCGGCAGCTCCGGCGGCGGGCAGGCATGGCCTGGTTTGCCGAGCGCCTGCTCGACTCTGTGCACGACCTTGCCCTGCTTGAGATCGACGATATTGATGTGGTAGCCGCCATCCTCAATGCCCTTGCCCTCGGCATGGGCGAGCGCGGCATGCGCGCCGTCTGGCAGCAGCGCGAAGCCCGTCGCGCCGAAGCCCTCACTGTCGATCCAGCCTTCGACGGCGGAGGTGGTCTCCGCCACGCTGGGATCGAACACCTTTGTGAGGTCCAGCACCGTGACCGAGCCGGGATGGCCGTGCTGGAACGCCGTGGCGAGCTTGGCCAGGGTTCGGCCGGAATGATTGGAGATATAGGCTTTGCGGTAATCCGGCGCGATCGCGACGATGATCGGCTGGCCGCTGGCGATTTCCTTGGTGCCGTCGACCTCGATGTCGGGCGTCGAGCGCACGCGGCTGACCACGGCATTGGCCGTGCCATCGTTTGCCGGGTCGATCGCCTTCTGCAGATCGATTACCAGCATCACATTGTCCCACCGTCCGGTGGCGAGGAAATAGTCCTTCGCAGACACAGGCGTCATCAGCGCCGTCGCTGCAAGCAGCGCGGCGGTCATCATTTTCATCATGGCGTTTCCTCCGTTACCCCGGTTCTTTGCGGGGTCTGCACACCGGCGTGCGCCGGCACCTTCGCCGCCGCGCTTGTCGCCGCGCGGTCGGTGATCCCTAGGCTTTCCGCTGGGCCTGACCTGCGCGGCCATCGCCCGGGCCATGGCCAAGCGACGGCGCCCGTCTGACCTTGCGTCAATGTGCATTCATAATTCAGTTTCGGCAAGAGCTCTCGTTTGCCCACGAGCGATCACGCTGTGCTGCGCTCGGGCCCGCGCAGCCACGCTCGCCCAGGAGGGCGCGCGGAAGATCCTGCCGGTTAGGGCGGTGACCGGTGGGGGACAGCGGCGCGGCGTCAGTCGCTGGCGCCGTAGCGGTGGAGGCTCGCGCCGTGCTTCTTCAGCCAGGCTTCCGCGGCGTGCCGCTCGGGGAAGAGCCGGTCGACCGTCGCCCAGAAGTGCGGGCCGTGGTTCATCTCCCGCCGATGCGCCACCTCATGCGCCGCGAGATAGTCCAGCACCGAGGGCGGGGCGAGGATCAGACGCCAGGAAAAGGACAGCGCGCCGGTGCTGGAGCAGGAGCCCCAGCGGCTCGCCGTGTCGCGCAGGGTGACGCGGGTGATGGAAACGCCGAGCGCGCCGGCATGGCGCCGCGCCGCCTCCAGCAGATCGCGCCGCGCCTCGCGCTTGAGAAAATCACCGATACGCCGCGCCACATGCGCGCTGTCGCCGGCGACGAACAGCACGGCCTCGTCGTCTTCCGTGCCGGTCCACACCGTGCCGCGCATCTCCGGTCGATGGATGATGCGGTGCGGGGTGCCGCGCAGCGGCACGGTGGCGCCGGCGGTGAAGGCGACGACCTCGGGCAGGCGGGAGAGGCGCAATTCCACCCAGCCGGCATGGCGGCGGGCGAAATCCAGCGCTTCATTGAGCGTGCCACGGGCGGGAAGAGTGAGCACCACGTCGCGCGTCGCCGCCCGCACGCGCAGCGTGTAGCGTCGGGCGCGCGGATTGCGGCGGAGCTGGACGACGACCTCCTCCGCCGTCAGCCGCAGCCGGAAATGGCTGGGCTCCGGCGCGGCCGGGGTCTTGCGTCGGGCGGAGGCGAGGGCGCGGAAGAGCATGGAACGACCGGGCCGGGAAAAGGCGCCCCAATTATGGCACCCGCCGGCGCGACAGCGCCAGACGGGGAACGTGCCGGCCGGCTTCGCCGTGTGCGGCGGCGCTATCTAGAACTTAGAGGCTGATTTACCGATCAGGTTGTTTCAACCTGATCGGATCAGGCTCTAGCGGGCGACGCGGCGGCGGTTGCGGTCCTGCACCGGCTGATAGGCGATGCGCGCGTGATAGGCGCAATAGGGGAGGCCGGTCTTGGAGCGGCTGCCGCAATAGTGGAAATCGCCCTTGCCGGGGTCGCCCACCGGCCAGCGGCAGGTGAATTCGGTAAGATCGAGAATGGTGCAGCGCTCGCCCATCGGGATCACCTTGGCGGCGACCTCGGGGACGACCTCGGGCTCCGGCTCGGCGACCGGCGCCATCACCGGGGCGAGGGCGGTGTTGCCCTGCACCATCGGCCGCACGACCTGGGCGGCCGGGGCGGGGCGCGGCTTGCGCGGGCGGGGTGCCGGGGCGGTGGGCGCCTTGGCGCGGCCGGAAAGGCCGAGGCGGTGCACCTTGCCGATGACCGCGTTGCGGGTGACGCCGCCGAGTTCGGCCGCGATCTGGCTCGCCGAGAGGCCTTCCGACCAGAGTTTCTTGAGCAGCTCGACGCGTTCGTCGGTCCAGTTCATCGCTTGGCCTCCTTCGTGCTGACCGGGAAGCGGAATCCCTCAACGCTCCGGCAGGTCGAACCTGCCGAACCCAACGCCCGCAAACGCAACAGGGAATTGCCGCCGCACGAGATGTCGTATCTCACTGGGGGGAGGCTACAATATGCGCGGACTCGGAGCGAGTAGGTTCAGAGCCGAAACGATCGTTTTCCCCAGCTAGAGTCCGCACTGCAACACTCGCGGGCGAAGCGGAGTCGGATCAAGCACTTGGCCGCGCCGGCCAAGCGGGCGCCGGGCGGATGGCTCTCATTTCGGTGCAGATCAGCCATGCGCGCGCCTGGGAACTCAACGCATTTCTGCCGGTTTGGACGGAATGCGCGGCCGTTCCCTTTCGCCGTGGCGAGGGGGCGTCGGGGCGCGTCACGCTCTCAGTGGAGATGCCGATGAAACGGCTTGCCGGAGCCTTCCCCTGCCTCGCCCTCTTCAGTGCCCTAGCGGCACCCGCCATGGCCGCACCCGCCGCGCCGCAGGCGCCGCTCGCGCTTGCGGCAGACGCAGCCCCCCGCCTCACCCCGGTCGCGCAGGGCTGCGGCCCCGGCGCCTGGCGCGGGCCGTGGGGCGGATGCCGCGACACGCCCTATACCGGGCCGCTGCCCGGGGGCGGCTATGCCGGCCCGCCCGGCGCGCCGGTCTATTACGGCAATGGCTGCCCGCCCGGCTTCTGGCGCGGGCCCTGGGGCCATTGCCGCGACACGCCCTATCACGGCCCGCTGCCCGGTGGCGGCTGGAAGCCCTGAAGCCTTTGCGCGCACGGAGACAGACAATGACCTCTTTCCTCAGATTGGCGACGCTGGCCACCGTGCTTGCGCTCGCGAGTGCCGCGCAGGCGCAGAATGCGGCGTCCGTCGCTCCTCCGCCGCCCCCGGTCGAAGCGGCGCAGCCGCTGGTCGACCTCTATAGCGCGGAGGACGCGCAGGCGACGCTCGACGCCCGGCTGGTGGCACTCAAGACCGTGATCCGCCTCGCCCCGGAGCAGGAAAAGCTCTGGCCGCCGGTGGAGGAAGCGATCCGGCAGGCGGCAAAGAACGCCGCCGGGCGCGCGGCGGACCGCGCGGAAGCGGAGCCGGCTCAGGACTTCCTCGACGTGCTGGAGCGGCTTGCCGGGGCTGAGGCGGCGCGTGCCGCCGACCTCAACTCCGTCATTGCCGCGCTGAAGCCGCTGGTCGCGACGCTGAGCGTGGAGCAGAAGCGCCGCATCCCGGCCTTTCTCGACATGACCGACCACGCCGGGCGTCCTCAGCCGACGCTGGAGCTGTGGATCTTCGAGGCCGAGCAGGAATAGCGACGCCAAGGCGCGGGGCCCGGCGGCAATTCGCGCCCGCCGGGCCGGCGAATATTGACCGCACGTCGCCATTCGCTAGAATTGCCGCCATCGGGTGCCGCCCCCGCAAGGGCGGCACGTTTCGTTTTGGGCGGGCGTTGACCTCTGCGGGCGCGCTGCATGTTGAGAGAGGGAGGGGCGAGGTGATCACCCCCATCCTGCCGACCTATAACCGTGTTGACCTCGTTTTCGAGCGGGGCGAGGGCGCCTGGCTGTTCACCAAGGACGGCGAGCGATATCTCGACTTTACCGCCGGCATCGCGGTGAACGTGCTCGGCCACGCCCATCCCCATCTCGTCGCCGCGCTCACCGCGCAGGCCGGCAAGCTCTGGCACCTCTCCAACCTGTTCCGCATCGAAGGCGGCGAGCGCCTCGCCGCGCGCCTCACCGCGGCGACCTTCGCCGACACCATGTTCTTCACCAATTCCGGCGCCGAGGCGCTGGAATGCGCGATCAAGATGGCGCGTAAATACCATTCCGCCAGCGGCCAGCCGGATCGCGCCCGCATCATCACCTTCGAGGGCGCCTTCCATGGCCGCACGCTGGCGACCATCGCCGCCGGCGGCAATGCGAAATATCTCGAGGGCTTCGGCCCAGCCATGCCCGGCTTCGACCAGGTGCCGTTCGGCGACCTCGACGCGGTGAAGGCGGCGATCGGCCCGGAGACGGGCGCCATCCTCATCGAGCCGGTGCAGGGCGAAGGCGGCGTGCGCAGCGCGCCCTGGGCTTTCCTGCGCGAGCTGCGGGCGCTGTGCGACGCGCATGGGCTGCTGCTCATCCTCGACGAGGTGCAGTGCGGCGTCGGGCGCACCGGCAAGTTCTTCGCCCATGAATGGGCCGGCATCACGCCGGATATCATGGCGGTCGCCAAGGGCATTGGCGGCGGCTTCCCCGTCGGCGCCTGCCTCGCCACCGAGAACGCCGCCAAGGGAATGACCGCCGGCACCCATGGCTCGACCTATGGCGGCAACCCGCTGGCGATGAGCGTCGCCAATGCGGTGCTCGACGTGGTGCTGGAAGAGGGCTTCTTCGAGCAGGTGCTCGCCACCTCCGCCCGGCTGCGCCAGCGCCTCGCCGAGCTGAAGGACCGCCATCCCTCGGTGATCGCGGAAGTACGCGGCGAAGGTCTGCTGCTCGGCCTGCGCACCGTGGTGCCCAACACCGATCTCATCGCCGCCATGCGGGCGGAGGGCATGCTCGCGCCCTCGGCGGCGGACAATGTCGTGCGCCTGCTGCCGCCGCTGACCATTGGCGACGCGGAAATCGACGCGGCGTTTGCCAAGCTCGACGCCGCCTGCGCGCGGATCGAGGCGACGCTGAAGGCGGATGCCGCCAAGGGAGCCGCGGCATGAACGCGCATAATCCGGGTGCGGTGAAGCACTTTCTCGACCTCGACCAGATGCCGGCGGATGAACTCCGCGCGGTGATGGAGCTATCGAAGAGCCTGAAGAGCCGCCGGCGCGAAGTGGCGGCGGAGAAACCCTTTGCCGGCAAAGTGCTGGCCATGGTGTTCGACCAGCCGTCCACGCGCACGCGCATTTCCTTCGACCTCGCCATGCGCCAGCTCGGCGGCGACACGCTGATGCTGACCGGCGCGGAGATGCAGCTCGGGCGCGGCGAGACCATCGCCGACACCGCCCGCGTGCTCTCGCGCTATGTCGACGCCATCATGATCCGCATTCTCGACCATGCGGCGCTGGCGGAGCTGGCCGAATACGCCACCGTGCCCGTCATCAACGGGCTGACGCGCGATTCCCATCCCTGCCAGATCATGGCCGATGTGCTGACCTTCGAGGAGCATCGCGGGCCGATCACTGGTCGCACCGTCGCCTGGACCGGCGACGCCAATAATGTGCTGGTGTCATGGGTGCATGCCGCCCAGCGCTTCGACTTCGCGCTCAATGTCGCCACCCCGCCCGAGCTCGCCCCGCGCCCGGCGCTGGTGAACTGGGTGCGCGAGACCGGCGCCCGGGTCACCTTCGGCCATGAGGCCGAGGCGGCGGTGGAAGGCGCGGATTGCGTCGTCACCGACACCTGGGTGTCGATGGGCGATGCCGAGGCCGAACGCCGGCACAATCTGCTGAAACCCTTCCAGGTCAATGGCGCGCTGATGCGGCGGGCGGCGAAGGACGCGCTGTTCATGCATTGCCTGCCGGCGCATCGCGGCGAGGAAGTCACCGACGAGGTGATGGACGGCCCGCAATCCGTGGTGTTCGACGAGGCGGAAAACCGGCTGCACGCGCAGAAGGGCATTCTCGCCTGGTGCCTCGACGGCGCGGCGGTCTAGCTCCGGGCCGTCATCCCGGCCGACGCGCAGCGTCGCGCCGGGAGCGCTTTCCATCCGGACGCGGTCCCGGCTCGGCCTGCTTGCGTCCGGGATGACAGCACATGGAGGGCGTCTTCCGGCCCTCTCGCACATTCCCGGCAGCGCTCCTATATGGGCGGGCGACATGACAACACACAGCGCTTCTCCCTCCCCGGCCTCTCGTGGGCCCGATCCCCGCGCGGTCGACGACCGCGTGACCCCGTTCCACATTGACGGGCTCGATGTGCGCGGGCGCGTCGTGCGTCTGGGCACCAGCCTCGACGCCGTGCTCGCGCATCACGACTATCCCGCCGCGGTCAAGCGCCTGCTCGGCGAGGCCGTGGCGCTCACCGTGCTGCTCGGCTCGACGCTGAAGATCCAGGGCCGTTTCATTCTGCAGACCCGCACCGACGGGCCGGTCGACCTGCTCGTGGTGGATTTCGCCGCCCCGCAGGATGTGCGCGCCTATGCCCGCTTCGATCTGGAGCGGCTGGAGGCGATGCAGGCGGCGCTGCCCGCCGGCGCGGGCTTCGACAGCGGCGCGCTGCTCGGCCATGGCCATCTCGCCATGACCATCGACCAGGGGCTGAGCGTCAACCGCTACCAGGGCGTGGTCGCACTGGCGGGCGAGGGGCTGGAAGCCGCCGCGCACCAGTATTTCACCCAGTCGGAACAGATCCCCACCCGCGTGCGCCTCGCCGTGGCGGAGGAGATGCACCCCGGTGGCGCGCCGTCCTCCTGGCGCGCCGGCGGGCTGATGGTGCAGTTCCTGCCGACCGAGGGCGGGCGGGTGCGCCCGGTCGACCTGCATCCCGGCGACGCGCCGGAGGGCACCGACCTCCCCGAGACGGAGGAGGACGACGCCTGGGTCGAGACGCTCTCCATCATGGGCACGGTGGAGGATGTGGAACTGGTCGACGCGGACCTCTCCAGCGAGCGGCTGCTGTTCCGCCTGTTCCACGAGCGCGGCGTGCGGGTGTTCGACACCGAGGCCGTTGTCGCCAAATGCTCCTGCTCGCGCGAGCGGGTGATGAACGTGCTCTCCAGCTTCACGGCGGAAGAGCGCGGCAGCCTGGTGGAGGACGGCAAGATCGCCGTCACCTGCGAGTTCTGCGGCCGCACCTATGACTTCAAGGCGGAAGAAGTCGTCGAGAGCGGCGCGGCGGACGAGGGCGCCGCGCAGGGCTGAGGCAGCCGGATGTCTTCACGCAATCCCCGGGCACCTCCCGGGGAATGCAGCGCAAGGTGCCGCTTATCCCGCGCACTCCGCGATGAGCCCGGCGAGGAACCGCTCGCAGGCGCGCAGCTGGCTGATCTCGATATATTCATCCGGCTTGTGCGCCTGGTCGATGGAGCCCGGCCCACAGATGATGGTCGGGATGCCCTGGGCCTGGAAGTGGCCGCCTTCGGTGCCGTAGGACACGGTATAGGTGCGGTTCTGCCCGGCGAGGCGCAGCGCCAGCGTTTCGGCCGGCGAGCCGGTCTGGGGGGCGAGCGGCGGCACCTTGTAGATGAAATCGGTGGTGATGGCGGCTTCCGGCGCGGTCTCGCGCAGCTTCGGCAGCACCACCTGCGAGCCGAAACGGGTGAAGCGCTCCAGCAGCGCCTCCTCGTCAAAGCCCGGCAGGCCGCGCACATTCCAGCGAATGGCGCATTCGCGCGGCACGATGTTGCCGGCGGTGCCGCCGCCCACCACCGTCACCTGCAGCGTAGTGCTGGGCGGGTCGAAGCGGCCGGAGGGGTCGCCCGCCGCCACCAGCTCGGCGCGGATGCGGTCGAGCTCGCCGATCAGCGCGGCAGCGGCGAAGATGGCGTTGGCCCCGAGCTGCGGCATGGAGGAATGCGCCTCCCGCCCGGTGACCGTGGTGACATAGGCGATGCCGGATTTATGCGCGTCCACCACCCGCATCGAAGTCGGCTCGCCGACGATGCAGGCGCGGGGCAAGGGCAGATCGACGCCCAGCCGGCGTACCGCCGGCACCACGCCGGTGCAGCCGATCTCCTCGTCATAGGACACCAGAAGATGGATCGGCGTCGCCAGCGGCCGCGCCACCATGTCCGGCACCATGGCGAGGCAGCAGGCGAGAAAGCCCTTCATGTCGCAGGAGCCGCGCCCATAGACCTTGTCGTCGACGGGCGTCAGGGTGAACGGGTCGGTGCTCCAGGGCTGGCCGTCCACCGGCACCACGTCGGAATGGCCGGAGAGGCAGACGCCGCCGACGCCGGACGGCCCGATGGTGGCGAACAGGCTCGCCTTGTCGCCGGCCTCGCTCGGGATGATCGTGCTCTCGATGCCGAAGGCGGCGAGATAGTCGCGCACGAAGGCGATGAGATCGAGATTGGAATTGCGGCTCGTCGTGTCGAAGGCGACCAGATAGGCCAGCAATTCCTCGGTCGTCGTCCGTACGGCAAGCATGGAGAATCCTCGTCGCGAAGTGAGCGCCAGCATACCGGCTTATGCTGCGGTGCCCAACTAGCGCCGCCAGAAACTCGGCAGGAACAGCACCAGCACGGTGAACAATTCCAGCCGCCCCAGCATCATGGCGAAGGACAGCAGCCAGATCACATGATCGGGCAGGGCGGCGAAATTCTGCGCCGGGCCGACCACCGGGCCGAGGCCGGGGCCGACATTGGCCAAGGCGGTGATCGAGGCGGAGAAGGCAGTGATGAGATCAAAGCCCAGCATGTTGATGGCGATGGCGATCAGCAGGAAGCTGGTGAGGTAGAGAAAGGCGAAGGACAGCACCGAGGCCACCACATCATCGCCGATCGGCTTGCCGCCATAGAGCACGGGGAACACGCCATTGGGGTAGATGACGCGCTTGAGATGCTGCTTCAGCGCCGAGCCGAGAATGGCGATACGGAAGGTCTTCATGCCGCCGGCGGTCGAGCCGGTGCAGGCGCCGAGGAACATCACCACGAAATACAGCGCCTCGGTCGGCGGGCCCCAATTTGTGTAATCGACCGTCACGAAGCCGGTGGTCGACATCAGCGACACGACGTTGAACAGCGCGAAGCGCAGCGCCGTCTCGCCCTGGTTGATGCCGCCGCTCACCTGCTGGAGGGTGGAGACGATGGCGAACAGCGCGACCAGCGAGAGGAACAGCCGCACCTCGGCATTGGCGAACAGCCGGCTGAAATCGCCCGCCAGCACCCGCACATACAGCACGAAGGGCAGCGAGCCCGACAGCATGAAGAAGATGGCGGCGTATTCGATGGCGGGGCTGTTGAAATAGCCGATCGAGGCGTCGTGGGTGGAGAAGCCGCCGGTGGAGATGGTCGCCATGGCATGGGCGACGGCGTCGAACACGCTCATGCCGCAAAAGGCATAGGTGAGGGCGCAGGCGAAGGTGAGGAAGATGTAGGAGGCGAGAATGCCCTTGGCCATCTGCGCCGCGCGCGGCAGCAGCTTCTCCGACTTGTCGGAGGATTCGGCGCGGAACAGCTGCATGCCGCCGATCTGCATCATCGGCAGCAGGGCGATCGCCATGACGATGATGCCGATGCCGCCATACCAGTGCAGGAAGGCGCGCCAGATGAGCAGGCCCGGCGGGCGATGGTCGAGCCCCCCGATGACGGTGGCGCCTGTCGTGGTGAGCCCGCTCATCGCCTCGAAATAGGCGTCCGCGAAGGAGAGGTTCGATTCCGCCCACATGAAGGGGATGGAAGCGAAGGCCGAGAGCAGCACCCAGCTCAGCGTGGTGAGCACGAAGGCCTGGCGCAGCGACAGCCGCTGGACCTCGCTGGAACGGCCCGCCAGCCACAGCGACAGGCCGACGAACACGGTGATGACGGAGGAGGCGGCATAGGCGAGGACGTCACCCCGGCCGGCGACGAGGTCGACCATCGCCGGAATCATCATCGTCGTGCCGAGAACGGCGAGGAGGACGCCGAGAATGGCGGCGATCGGGCGGAAGTCGATCACGGGATATGGAAACCGTTCGGCGCGGCGGGAGGCCCACGGAGGAAAGCTGCCGCCACCATAGCCGCTTCCCCGCAGGGCCGGAAGCCGCCCGCGCCGGTCATCCCGTCAGTTCAGCGTCCGCGCTTCGCCGGGCACATCCAGCGAGAAGGCCGGCACTTCGGCCTCGAAGGTCTCGCCGGTGGCGGTCTCTAGGCTGTAGCGGCCTTCCATGATGCCGGTGGAGGTCGGCAGCGGCACGCCGCTGGTATATTCGAAATGCCCGCCCGGCGGCAGCACCGGCTGCTCGCCGACCACGCCGGCGCCGCGCACTTCCTGAACGCGGCCCAGCGCGTCGGTGATGACCCAGTGGCGGGACTTGAGCTGCACCGTGTCGACGCCAAGATTGATGATCTCGATCGTGTAGGCCCAGAAATACTGGCTACGCTCGGGATCGGAGCGTTCGGGTGCGAAGCGCGGTGTCACCGTCACCTGCACGCCTTTCGTCGTCGCCCGATACATGCCCGCTCTCCCGCGCCCCCCGAATCGCCCAAGTGTGTCTACTGAAAGGCTTTTGGCGCCGCAGGGCAAGCGGCGGCGGGTCACGCCTGCGTTTGCGTGCCGCCGCCGGGTACCGTGTCCCGTGCCTTCCTCACACCGCTTTCAGCGCGCGGGCGACATCGTCGGTGAGGTCGTCGACATGCTCCAGCCCCACCGAGAGCCGCACCATGCCGTCGAAAATGCCCATCTCGGCGCGGGCTTCCGGGGTGAAGCGCTGATGCGTGGTGGTAGCGGGATGGGTGACGAGGCTCTTGGCGTCGCCGAGATTGTTGGAGATGCGCACCACTTTCAGCTGGTTGAGGAAGCGGAACGCGCCGGCCTTGCCGCCCTCCACCTCGAAGGTCACCAGCGTGCCGCCGCCGCGCATCTGGCGCCTGGCCAGTTCGTGCTGGGGATGGTCGGCGCGGAAGGGATAGATGACGCGGGTGACGCCGGGCAGGGCGGCGAGACGGTCGGCCAGCGCCGTCGCGCTCGCCTGCGCACGCTCCACGCGCAGCGGCAGCGTCTCCAGCCCCTTCAGCATCACCCAGGCATTGAAGGGCGAGACGGAGGGGCCGGTCTGGCGCAGGAAGGTCTGCAGATGGTCGGTGAGGAACTTCTCCGAGCACAGCACCACGCCGGCGAGGCAGCGGCCCTGGCCATCGATGTGCTTGGTGGCGGAATACACCACCACATCCGCCCCCAGGCTGAGCGGGCTCTGCAGCATCGGCGTGGCGAAGACGTTGTCGACGATGAGACAGGCGCCGGCCGCCTTGGAAATCTCCGCCACCGCCGCGATGTCGACCAGTTCCAGCGTCGGGTTGGTCGGGCTTTCCAGGAAAAACACGCGGGTTTCCGGCCGCACCGCCGCCTTCCAGGCGGCGAGGTCGGTGCCGTCGACCAGCGTCGAGGCAATCCCGAAGCGCGGCAGCAATTCCTCGATCACATAACGACAGGAGCCGAACAGCGCCCGCGCCGCCACCACATGGTCGCCGGCTTTGAGCTGGCACAGCAGCGAGGCGGTGACGGCGGCCATGCCGGAGGCGGTGGCGCGGGCGACTTCCGCCCCTTCCAGCAGCGCGAGGCGGGTCTCGAACATCGCCGCTGTCGGGTTGGAGTAGCGGGTGTAGATGAAGCCGGGGTCCTCGCCCTTGAAACGGGCTTCGGCCTGCTCGGCGCTCTCATAGACATAGCCCTGGGTGAGGTAGAGCGCCTCCGCCGTCTCGCCGAAGGGCGAGCGCAGGATGCCGCCCTGCACGAGGCGGGTCTCGGGGCGGAGCCCGGCGATTTCGGCAGGGGAAAGCTTGGGCGTGTCGGACATTCGCGGCTCCGGTCTCTCGCATTGAACCGGGGTCGCTCGCGCTGTCGCGCGGCCCCGGCCTGTTTAGCAACCTTGTTTAGCGTGGCGGCAAGCCGGCCGGCTCAAATGACCACGTCGATCTCTTCCGCTTACTCCCGTGCCGGGCGGGGCGTCAAGCGGACTTCACGACAAGCAGCACTTGGCGTGGTCGGATGCCTCCGCTAAAGCCATGGCACGGTTGGCGCGCAGCGACGGAGCGGCAGAGTGGCGGAGTCAGGTCTGAGCGGCGAGGGCATTCTGCCCGGCCACGCCATCGAGGCGCTGGCCGCGGGCGGCGCCATTCGCAGCACCCGCCCGTTCGATGCCGACCAGGTGCAGCCGGCCAGCCTCGACCTGCGGCTCGGCCCGGTGGCCTGGCGCATCCGCGCCAGCTTCCTGCCCGGCCCCGGCGAGACGGTGGCGGACCGCCTGACCCGGCTCGGCCTGCACCAGCTCGACCTCACCGGCGGCGAGGTGCTGGAGACCGGCTGCGTCTATCTCGTCGAGCTGGAGGAGGCGCTGGCGCTGCCCGCCGACATCGCCGCTTCGGCCAACCCGAAAAGCTCCACCGGCCGGCTCGACGTGTTCACCCGCGTCATCGCCGACCGTTCGCGCGCCTTCGACATCGTGCCCGCCGGCTATGCCGGCAAGCTCTATCTGGAAATCAGCCCGCGCACCTTCCCCATTCTGGTGCGGCAGGGCTCGCGCCTGTCGCAGATCCGCTTCCGGCGCGGCGACGCGCGGCTCGATGAGGCGGGCATCGCCGCCCTCAACGCCGCCGAGCGGCTGGTCGACAGCCCGGAGCCGGATGTCGCCGGCGGCGGCATCGCGGTGAGCGTCGATCTCTCCGGCGAGGGCTTTGGCGGTCTGCTCGGCTTCCGCGCCAAGCGCCATACCGGGGTGATCGATGTCGACCGCCGCGCCGCCTGCGAAGTCGAGGATTTTTGGGAACCGCTGGTGACGCGCGGCCGGCGCGAACTGGTGCTGGACCCCGACGCCTTCTACATCCTCGCCTCCAAGGAGGCGGTGCATGTGCCGCCCGGCCATGCGGCGGAGATGGTGCCGTTCGACCCGCTGGTGGGCGAGTTCCGCGTGCACTACGCCGGCTTCTTCGACCCCGGCTTCGGCCATGACGCCGCCGGTGGCCGAGGCGCCCGCGCGGTGCTGGAAGTGCGCTCGCGCGAGGTGCCGTTCATTCTCGAAGACGGGCAGATCGTCGGCCGGCTGGTCTATGAGACCATGCTGGAGCGCCCCCGCACCCTCTATGGCGAGGGCCTCGGCTCCAATTATCAGGCGCAGGGGCTGAAGCTCTCCAAGCATTTCAAGGCCTGGACGCGGGAGTGAGCGTCGTCAGGCTGGGCGCGCGGCAAACACATCGCGGGCGGCGAACAGCCCGTTGAGCGCGGCGGGGAAGCCGGCATAGACGGCCATCTGCATGAGGATCTCGATGATCTCCTCGCGGCTGAGGCCGACATTCAGCCCGGCCTCGATATGCACCTTCAGCTGCGGCGTGGCATTGCCCAGCGCGGCGAGCGCGGCAATGGTCGCCACCTCGCGCAGGCGCAGATCCAGCCCCGGGCGGGTGTAGATGTCGCCGAAAGGGAACTCGATCAGCAGCCGGCCGAAATCCGGGGCGATGTCGCTGAGCTGGTCGACCACACGGGTGCCGGCCTCGCCGTCGATCCGCGCCAGCGCCGCCCATCCGGCGGCGTAGCGGGCATTGGTGTCGCTTTCAGCGTTCGGCGTCGGGCACGGGGCCGGGGCGTTGAGTGTCGGGGTCATGGTTCACGTCCTCATGATTGGTGCCGGCATAGCCGGCGATCTTGGTGTCGAGGACAGCCAGGCAGGCGTGAAGTTCGTCGACATGCGCCTGCACCGCATCGCGGTGCTGCCGGAGCAGGGCGCCGCGCTCGGCGGCCGTTTCCTCCCCCTGCGCCCGCAGCACGGCATAGCGAACCATGTCGCGGATCGGCATTCCCGTGGTTTTCAGCCGCCGGAGAAAAGCGATCCAGGTGAGGATGGACGGGTCATAGTCGCGCTGGCGCGCCGCGTTCCGGTGGGCAGGCGGGAGCAGGCCGATACGCTCATAGTAGCGGATCGTGTCGAGGCTCAATCCCGTGCGCCGGGCCAGTTCGCCGATCTTCATCTTTGTCCTGAACGTTACGACGTGCATGGGTCTAGGTGCTGGAGCGCACTCCAGGTCAAGCGCTTTCTCGCCCGCGCCCATTCACGACCGCCCCGTGCCGACGCGCGGCGGCGCGGCCGGTTCATCCCGCCGGCGGGTCGCGCCCTTCCACGAAAGCCCGCAGCAGGTGATGCGCGATGGCCATGCGCGGGGGGGCGATCAGCCCATCCGGATGAGTGCGGGTGAGCAGCAGCCGCGCCTCCTCGCGCGAGAACCAGCGCGCGGCTTCCAGCTCGTTCGGGTCGATCGCGATCTCCCGCGACGCCGCCTGCGCGTGGAAGCCGGTCATGATCGACATCGGGAACGGCCAGGGCTGGGCGCAGAGATAGCGCACCGCGCCGGTGGCGATGCCGGCCTCTTCCAGCGTCTCTCGCCGCACCGCGTCCTCGAAGGTCTCGCCCGGCTCGACGAAGCCGGCGAGGCAGGACCACATGCCGGGCGCGAAGCGGGCGGAGCGGCCGAGCAAACACTCATCGCCATCGACGGTGAGCATGATGACGACGGGATCGGTGCGGGGAAAATGCTGGGCGCCGCAACTCGGGCAGTCGCGCCGCCAGCCGGCCTCGGCCATGGCGAGCCGCCCGCCGCAATTGGAGCAGAAGCTGCGCCGTGCATGCCAGGCGAGCATCGCCTTGGCGGTGGCGAGCTGGCCGGTCTCCTCGACGCTGGTGAGTTCGCGCACCGCGATGGCGCGCAGATCGATGACGAAGAGGTCCGGGCGCGCTTCCGGCCGCTCGGTGAGGGCGCCGAGCGCGGGGGCGGGAAGCGGCAAGGCGAGATGCGGCACCTCGCCCTCCAAGCCGAGCAGGCAGGCCTCATCCAGCCGCCCGCCCAGCGCCACCGCCTCGGCGAGCGGAAACAGCGCGGTGCAGGAGCCCGGCCCCTCTTCCATGCCGGCGATGAAGCCGGGCAGGCGGCGCAGCACGACGCTCTCGCCGGAAATCAGGCAGGCGTGGGCGCGGGGATCGGCGCGGAAGCGCTCCATCTCGCCCCGCCGCAGCCCGGCCCGGTCGAGCCGGGAGCCGGTATAGCCGAGATGCGGCCACAGGCCGAGCGCGTGATCGGCGGGCATGGGGCTGCTCATGCCGCCAGCGCCTCGCGCAGCCGCGCCGCCAGCAGCAAGGCCTGCGGTGCCGCATAGGTCTGGCGCTCGCCGCCCGCGCCCCACACCGCGCCGGGCCAGGCCGCGTCGGTTTCGAAGCGGGCAATGACATGAATGTGCAGCTGGCGCACCATATTGCCGAGCGCGGCGACATTAAGCTTGTCGCAGGCCGTGAGCGCCTTCAGCGCCAGGCTCACCGCGTCGATCTCGCCCCACAGCGTGGCGCGGGCCACGTCGTCGAGGTCGATCAGTTCGGCAAGGCCGGGGCGGCGGGGCACCAGGATGACCCATGGAAACCGCGCATCGTCCATCAGCCGCACGCTGGCGAGGGCGAGGTCGAGCACGGGGAAGCTGTCGCCCTCAAGGCGCGGGTCGAGAACGAAGGTCGAGGCGTCGCTCATGCGGGCGCTAAGCTCCCCATGCCCGCCGGCTGCGGGCGCGGAAAAGCTATAGCCGTCACCGGCCCGCCTTTCCATCGCCGCGCGCGCACAGCGATGGCGGCCTGCCCCGCGCCAACAGCATTTGTCGTGCGCGTCACTTTGTCCTAGAGAGAAGGTCGCGATCCCCCGCCGAAGCAGCGTGCCGAAGCAGCGTGCCATGACCCTCTCCGTGCCGGCCGATTCCCTGCGCCGCACCGCCATGCCGGTGCTGGTGGCGCTCAGCGCCGCCCATTTCCTCAACGACATGATCCAGTCGCTGATCCCGGCGATCTACCCGCTGATCAAGAGCGCTTATGCGCTGGATTTCGGCCAGATCGGCATCATCACCCTGACCTTCCAGATTTCCGCCTCGCTGCTGCAGCCGGTGATCGGGCTCTATACCGACCGGCACCCGCTGCCCTATTCCACCGTGGCGGGGATGGGGTTCACGCTTCTCGGCCTCATCGGCCTCGCCCATGCCGGCACCTACCCGCTGCTGCTGGTGTCGGCGGCGTTCGTCGGCATCGGCTCGTCGATCTTCCACCCGGAGGCGACGCGCATGGCGCGCAAGGCCTCCGGCGGGCGGCACGGCTTCGCGCAGGGGCTGTTCCAGGTCGGCGGGCAAACCGGTGGCGCGATCGGGCCGCTGTTGGCTGCGTTCATCATCGTGCCGAACGGCCAGTCGAGTCTTGCCTGGTTCTGCGCCGCCGCGCTCCTCGCCATGCCGCTGCTCACCTGGACGGCGCGCCACAGCGCGCTTGCCGTGCCGGTGCGGCCGGCCGGGCACCGGGGCGAGCCTGACGTGGCGCACCGCCCGTTCCGCGAGGTGGCGTTTCCGCTGGCGGTGCTGATCGTGCTGCTGTGCTCGAAGACCGCCTACACCGCGAGCTTCACTTCCTTCTACACCTTCTACCTGATCGAACGTTTCGGCGTGTCGGTGCAGGCCTCGCAGCTGATGCTGTTCCTGTTCCTCGTCTCCTCGGCGGCGGGAGTTCTGTTCGGCGGCATGCTGGGCGACCGGATCGGGCGCAACAAGATCATCTGGTTCTCGATCCTCGGCGCGCTGCCCTTCACGCTGGCGCTGCCCTATGCGGGGCTCGCCGGCACGGCGGTGCTGACCATCGTCATCAACCTCATCATGTCGAGCGCCTTCGCCGCCATCCTCGTCTACGCCATCGACCTGATGCCGCACCGCATCGGGCTGGTGGGCGGGTTCTTCTACGGGCTGGTGTTCGGACTTGGCGGTCTGGCGGCGGCGGCGCTGGGCGTGTTCGCCGACCGCTACGGCATTGACGCGGTGTATCAGGCCTGCGCCTTCCTGCCCGCCTTCGGCCTGCTGGCCTTCCTGCTGCCGAGCCTGCGCGGCGCGCGGGTGTCCTGACCCCGCGCGCCCGGCAAATACCGGAACGCCGCCTCAGGCGGCGTTGGCCTCGTCATCGGCGTCGAGCACCTGCAACAGCGCGCGGCGGATGGCGGAGTGGCGCGCCGCGCCCATGATCTTCGCCCCCATCAGGTCGGTGACGTAGAACACGTCCACCGCCCGCTCGCCAAAGGTGGCGATGTGCGCGGAGGCGATGTTGAGATTGAGCCGCGACAGCGTCTGGGTGAGGCCGTAGAGCAGGCCCGGCCGGTCGAGCCCGGACACTTCGATCACGGTGTGTCGGTTCGACCAGGAATTGTTGAGCGTGACCTCCGGCTCCACGGTGAAGGCGCGCGGCCGCCGCGGGATGCGGCGGGCGACCACTTCCGGCAGCCGGATCTCGCCGGCCAGCGACTTCTCGATGGCGGAGGCAATGCGATCGGCGCGACGCATCTCGTCCTCATCCTGCTCGAAGGCGCGGGTGAGCGAGATGGTGTCGAGCGCCCGCCCGTCCGTGGTGGTGCTGATCTGCGCGTCGACGATGTGCGCCCCGGCGCTGGCGCAGGCGCCGGCGATCACCGCCAGCAGCTTCGGGTGGTCGGGCGCGAAGACGGTGAGCTCGGTGATGCCGCGCTTGGGATCGGTGATGGCGCGGGTGGCGAGCGCCTTGCCCTGTGCCTCGGTCTCGCGGATGAAGCGGGCATGCTCCATCTGGTGCTGGCGGTCGGTCTGCAGCCAGTAGGTGGGGTAGTGGCGTCCCATATAGGCGTCGAGGTCCGCCGCGTCCCACTCGGCGAGGGCGCCGCGCAGTTCCGCCTGGGCGCGGGCGACGCGCTGGTTGCGATTGCTCTCGGAGAAGCCGCCGGTGATGACCGGCTCGGTCTCGTGATAGAGCGTGCGCAGAAGCTGCGATTTCCAGTTGTTCCACACGCCCGGCCCCACGGCGCGGATGTCGGCGGTGGTGAGGATGAGCAGCAGCTTCATCCGCTCCAGATTCTGCACCACCGCGGCGAAATTCTCGATCGTCTTGCGGTCGGAGAGGTCGCGCGACTGGGCGATGGTGGACATGGTGAGGTGCTGCTCGATCAGCCAGGCCACCGTGTCCGTGTCCACCGGGCTGAGGCCGAAGCGCGGGCACAGGCGGCGGGCGACGCGGGCGCCGGCGATGGAATGGTCCTCCGGCCGGCCCTTGGCGATGTCGTGCAGCAGCACCGCGATATAGAGCAGTTGCCGGTTCTTGATCGTCGGCATCAGCTCATTGGCGAGGCCGTAATCGGGCCGGTCGCCGCGCTCGATGCGCGAGAGCGCGCCGATGGAGCGGATGAGGTGCTCGTCCACCGTGTAGGAATGATACATGTTGAACTGCATCATCGCGACGATGCGGCCGAATTCCGGGATGAAGCGGCCGAGCACGCCAGTCTCGTTCATCCGCCGCAAGACGATTTCCGGGCTTTCCTTCGAGGTGAGGATCTCGACGAACAGCCGGTTGGCTTCCGGGTTCTCGCGCAGATTGTGGTCGATGAGCTTGAGCGAGCGCGTGGCGAGGCGCATCGCGTCGGGGTGGAAGTTCAGCCCGTGCTTGCCGGCGAGATGGAAGATGCGGATGAGGTTGAGCGGGTCGCGGCCGAAGGCGCTGGAATCGGCGACATTGATGCGGTCATTGTCGACGATGAAATCCGCGCTTTCCTTCAGCGTGCGCCGGCCGGAGCGGCGCAGCCGCGCGATCATGCGGTCGAGCCGCGGCACCGGCTTGTCGTGCCGCTCTTCCAGCGCGGCGGAGACGATGGCGGTGAGATCGCCGACGTCCTTGGCCACGAGGAAATAGTGCTTCATGAAGCGCTCCACATCCTTCAGCCCGGGATGGGAGACATAGCCGAGCCGCTCGGCCATTTCGCGCTGCAGGTCGAAGGAGAGGCGTTCCTCCGGCTTGCCGGCGAGGAAATGCAGGTGACAGCGCACCGACCAGAGGAAATTCTCGCAGCGGCGGAAGATCTTGGCTTCCTCCGCCGTGAACACGCCCTTGGCCACGAGTTCGCGCGTCTCATGCACGCGGTAGACGTATTTCGCGATCCAGAACAGCGTGTGCAGGTCGCGCAGGCCGCCCTTGCCGTCCTTCACATTCGGCTCGACGACATAGCGCGACTGGCCGGCGCGCTTCAGCCTCTCTTCGCGTTCGCCGAGCTTGGCGGCGACGAATTCCGCCGCCGTGCCCTGCACCACCTCCTTGTCGAAGCGGGCGGTCAGTTCCTCGAACAGCGTCTTTTCGCCGATTAGCAGCCGGGCTTCCAGCAGCGCGGTGCGGATCGTCATGTCGCCGCGCGCCTGGCGGATGCACTCATCGACCGAGCGGGTGGAATGGCCGACCTTCAGCCCCATGTCCCACAGCACGTAGAGAATGGCCTCGGCGACGCTCTCGCCCCAGGCGGTCTGCTTGTAGGGCAGCAGGAACAGAATGTCGGTGTCCGAGCCCGGCGCCATCAGGCCGCGGCCATAGCCGCCGACGGCGACAATCGCCATGCGCTCGGAGGTGGAGGGGTTGTCCGAGGGGTAGAGCGTCTTCACCGCCACCTCATGGACCAGCGCGATGATCTCGTCCTGCAGGCGCGAGAGCCGCTCGGCGCAGCGCCGGCCAGAGCCTTCCACCATCAGCCAGCGCTCGGCGACCTTGTGGCCGTGCTGATAGGCGGCCTTGAGGCGGCGCGCCATCTGCGTGCGCAGTTCGATCTCGCGGCCGGACGTGCTGGTGCCGAGCACCTCGCGCGCCAACGCGGCGAGTTCGACGCGCATGGCGTCGATGTCGAACAGTTCCTTGAAGGGATGGTCAGGGCGGCGGCGGGGTTCGGTCATGGCGGGGTCCGGCTGGTCGGATATCCGCTTTAGCCGATCCGCCGGCCGCCGTCATCGTGCGCTGCCGCGCGGGAAGGCGACTGCGACCCGCCAAACGTCTCCTTGAACGAGACCTGTGCCACGAGGGCGGGCAAGGTTCTCAGAACGAGCCATGCCCGCCACGAGGGCGGGCAAGGTCCTGAAACGAGACATGCCCGCCACGAGGGCGGGCAAGGTCCTGAAACGAGACATGCCCGCCACGAGGGCGGGCAAGGTCCTGAAACGAGACATGCCCGCCACGAGGGCGGGCATGTCCATCCTGACGGCACGGCGGATGCCGGCGGTCGCTAGGAGAGGGCCGCGCGGCGGCCGAACCGTAAGGCGTGGATCAGTTGGTGGTCGTGGTCGGCGTGGCGCCGGTGCTCGGGGTCTCCGAGCGGGCCTTCTCCAGGCTCTTGAACTCGGGAGCCGAATTCAGCTCTTCCTTGGTCATGGAGACCACGACCTTCTCGCCATTGTCCGTGGGGGTGGCGGTCAGCGAGTCGAAGGACACCGCGACCGGCTTGGCGCCGATGCCTAGGAAGCCGCCGACATCGATCACCACGGCGATGATCTCGCCTTCGCGCTCGACGATCACGTCGCTGATCGAGCCGAGCTTCTCGTCATTGGCGGTCACCACCTCGGTGCCCATCAGGTCGGAACCGAGCCACTGGCCGGCGCTCTGGGCGCTGATGAATTTCGGCGTCGCCGGGGTTGCGGTCGCCGAAGCGGCCGGAGCGGCGCTGTCGGTGGAACCGGCCGTACCGGGGGTCGGGGTGGTGGCGGGCATTTCGGAGGCCGGGGCCTGCGGGTTGCCGGCATCCGGCTGAACCGGGCTGGCGGCCGGCGGCGTCGTGGTCTGAGGCGCCGGGCTCTGGGCGAAGGCGACCGCGGGGGCGAGCGCCAGGGCAGCGGCGGCGGTGAGTGTCGCAAGCTTGCTGGTCATCGTCTTCTCCGTGTTCGGTAATTTCGAAATCGGACCGATCGTTCGATCCTCTGTGGTAGAAACGAAATAGAACCGAATGGGTTCCCCAACGTAGAGACTTTTCGAATGCGGTATTTATTTACGAAGATCTCAGCCGCGACCGATGAGCGAGGCATCGGCGACGCAAACCGTCAACTCTTCGGTCGATAGACTTGACTTCGTCACGCCCAGCGCGGAAAGGCAGCCCTTGGGGGTGCGGGTGGCGCGGCTCGGGGCCAGCGGGGCGGGCTCCGGCTGGCTGTTGACGATGACGGGCGCGGGGGTCGTGGCGGGAACCGGTGCCGTCGCCGCGGGGGTCGGCTGCGGCATCGCGTCGAGGCGCGAACCCTTGCCGGCACGATTGACGAGATGTGCCTGCCGCGCGGCCATGTCCGGCCCGAAGGCATCGATGGCGATCGCCTGCGGCGCGGCGCGGGTGATTGAACCGGTGGCAAGGGCGCCGGCGGTGAGCGGCACCATGAAGACGACGCCGGTGACGGCGCCGAGAAGGTAGGCGGACCCCTTGAAGACGCTGTCGATGCCCTTCATCACTGCTTCCCCTTTCGTCCGGACCTGCGGGCAGCCATGCGCGGTCGCGCGACGTGGAGCACGTCGCCGCCGGAGCTTTTCCGCAGACGATGGTTTCGATGAATTGGTCCGGCGAAGGCGGTCGCCGTGATCGCAGGGTTAACGCGCGTAAACCGTAACGCGTTCCCGTTCAGGATCACGTTTTCGCGCGTTGCCTATGCGTTGGAAGGACGAAACGCCCGGCGCGGTCAGCGCTCGGGCGTCAAATGGCTCTCGGGCACGCTCACGGTGCAGACGAGGCCGGAGGGGGCGAAGTCGAGCTCCACCTTGCCGTCGAGCGCGCGGGCGAGATTGCGCTCGATCACCAGCGAGCCGAAGCCGCGCCCTTCCGGCTTCGAAACCGCCGGGCCGCCGCGCTCCCGCCAGGAAAGCTCGAAGCCGCCACCGGCTTCCGGCGTGCGCCGGGCCCAGATGATGTCGACATGGCCGGTCGGCACGGAGAGCGCGCCATATTTGGCGGCGTTGGTCGACAGTTCGTGAATGGCGAGGCCGATATTCTGCGCCGCTTCCGGCTTCAGGAACAGGCTCGGCCCCTCGATGGTGAACTGGCTGTTCTCGCGGTCGAGATGGTGGCCGAGCTGCGAACGCACCATGTCGTTCAGCGAGGCGCCGTACCAGCTCTCCTGCACCAGCAGGTCGTGCGACTTGGACAGAGCCTGGAGACGGGCGCTGAAGATCTCGACGAAATTGTCGATCGAGCCGGCATGGCGGGCGGTCTGCCGCGCCATGGCCTGGATCACCGCCAGCAGGTTCTTCGAGCGGTGGGTGAGTTCGCGCATCAACAGGCGCAGATGCTGCTCATTTTCCTTGCGCTCGGTGACATCCACCGCCGCGCCGGTGAGGCCTACCGTGGTGCCGGCGAGATCGCGCAGCGGGTCGATATGGATGTCGTACCAGCATTTGCGCCCGCCTTCCTCGATCTCGATCTCCCCCTTGCGCGAGGTGGAGGAGGCGAGGGCGTCGCGCTTGAGCAGGGTCAGCGCCTGGGCCTGCCCCTCGCCGAGCAGATCGGCATCGCTGGAACCCAGCACCTGCTCCACGGGGAAACCAAACAGCGGCTTGCTGACCGAGGTGTAGCGCAGGTCGCGATCCTGGGTGAAGATCGCGACATTGGAGCCGCGCAGCGCCATCTCGTAGCGCTGCAGGGCGGTGGCCAGTTCCAGCGTCAGCCGCCGCTGCTCGCTCACCGCGTGGCGCGGTGTCGGCATGTCGATCAGCGCGGCGAAGTTCGACCACAGGGCGACGGCGCCGATGAGATTGAGCAAAGCGATGCCGATACGCACGGCCATCGGCAGCAACGGATAGGTGCTGCCGAAATCGAAGATCACCAGCAGCGAGAGCACGCCGAACGACAATACGAGCGTCGCCAGCAGCAAACCCAGAAGCCGTGTGCGGATCGACAGGTTGCGGCGCAGGAACAGAAGCCGCACCAAGGCTATGAAAATGGCCAGCGACGACAGGACCGTGATCCAGCGCGCCGCGTTGTCGACAAGGGCTATGTCGGGCATTTAGGGGTGCTCAGGCGCTGGCACGCTGCTCCCGCGGACGGGCGCGTCGCTCGAAGAACAGCGCCTGGCTGATGACGGCGGCGACGGTCGAGGGCTGGAACGGCTTGGCGATCAGGAAGGCCGGCTCCGGGCGCACGCCGGTGAGGAAGCGCTCGGGATAGGCGGTGATGAAGATCACCGGCACTTCGGTGTTCTCGATCAGCTCATTCACCGCATCGAGGCCGGACGAGCCATCCGCCAGCTGGATGTCGGCGAGGATGAGGCCCGGCGCCTTGCGGCGGGCGAGGTCCACCGCTTCCGTATGGGTGCGGGCGATGCCGGTGACGCGATGGCCGAGGCCTTCCACCAGCCCTTCAAGATCGAGCGCGATGAACGGCTCGTCCTCGATGATCAGCACGTCGGTGGCGATTTCCGCCGCCAGTTCGCGCCCGGCATCGGCGACCAGATTGCGCAGGGTCGGCACGTCGATGGAGAGGATGCTCGCGGCCTCCTCTTCGGTGAAGCCTTCCAGCGACACCAGAAGGAACGCCTGGCGCACCACCGGGGTGATGTGGCCGAGCCGCCGCTCGCCCTGCAGCGGGGCGGGCGGGGCGTCGAGCTGGGCGTTCAGCGTGACGGAATCCCACAGTCGCGTGAGCAGGGTGTAGAGCGCCACGCGGGGATCGATCGAACGGTCGAGCGTCGAGGGATCGGCGATGAGCGTCTCCAGCATGGCCGTAACATAGGCGTCGCCGGCCGACTGGCTGCCACTGAGCGCGCGCGCATAGCGGCGCAGAAAGGGCAGGTGCTGCGCGACAAGTTGAGAAGTGCTCACTCGCGTCTCCCCGAAGCTGCAAATTGTGAAGCGGCTGTTAACGCACGATGGACCGCGTGGTTCCGGAGTAGGTCAAAAATTTTCGCGATGCACTAGAATTCCCGGAACCGTTTCGCCTTTGGCTCGTTGTGACCTCGTATGCAGCGACGGAGCCGTCTTCCCTCTCGACCTTTCGGGGGCTCAATGTCGGGAAAGAAAATGATGAGTGACGATCATTCGGAGGGTGCGGCCGCCGCGGCGGATGGCATGTCCTCCTCGCCTTTGGGCGGCGGTAACCAAACCGCTCTCGGGAGCGAGATACAGGCCAAGATCGGCCAGCACCTGCGCGCCATGTATGACGACGTGGTGCGCCAGGGCGTGCCCGACCGTTTCATGGACCTGCTGTCCAAACTCGATAAGGCGGACAACACGTCCGGCGAGGGCGGAGGGCGCAAGTGAGCCGGTTCGACCCGACTTTGCGCGACGAGATTATCGCCGCCATCCCCAATCTGCGGGCCTTCGCCATCTCGCTGTCGGGTAGCGTCGACCGCGCCGACGATCTGGTGCAGGAAACGCTGCTGCGTGCCTTCGCCAATATTTCGAGCTTCCGGCCCGGCACCAATCTGCCGGCCTGGCTGTTTACCATTCTGCGCAACCTGTTCCGCTCCGAATACCGCAAGCGGCGCCGGGAGGTGCCGGATTCGGACGGGGCCTTTGCCGCGACGCTGACCAGCAATCCCGACCAGAACACCCATCTGGATTTCGAGGATTTCCGCGCCGCGCTCGAACAGCTGCCGCCCGACCAGCGCGAGGCGCTGGTGCTCGTCGGCGCCTCCGGCTTTTCCTATGAGGAAGCCGCCGATATCTGCCAATGCGCCGTCGGCACCATCAAGAGCCGGGTGAACCGGGCGCGCAAGCGGCTCGGCGAGATGCTGGCGCTGGACGATGTCAGCGATTTCGGCCCCGACAAGACCACGCGCGCGGTGCTCGCTGCCGAACGCACCTGAGCGGCATTGCCGCCGCCGGACGATCCCGCCTCCTTCCATAAGACAGCTTCAACAAAGAGCGTCCCTGTTCCACTCGCGCGTTCAACGCGAGAACGCCCCCGGCTTGCGTCGGGGGCGTTTGCATGGCTGCGGCAAAGCCGTTCGGCTTCCGGGCCGGAGGCCCGGAAGCCGAGACTTCAAGGCGCGCGGCCGCGCCGCATGAAGCCGAACACCGCCGACACCAGGAACAGGATGATGGCGACGAAGAAGATGATCTTGGCGATTTCGATCGCGGTTCCGGCAATGCCGCCGAAACCGAGAACGGCGGCGATCAGAGCCACCACGAGAAAGGTCAGCGCCCAACCCAGCATGTAAGCCTCCACTTCGCGAGACGGCCGTGGCCGTGTGGCGGAACAACAAACGAGGCGGCTCAGGGTTCCGCGGTTACCGCTTGGGCCTTAGATGCGTTTCGCCAGCGAGGGGGCGACGGCGCGGGCTTCCGCCAGCAGGGCGGTGACGATCGGCGTCATCGGCTCGCGGTCGAGCACGACGAGCCCCATCTGGTGCAGAACTTCCGGCCCCTCGATGGGGATGGAGCGGATGCTGGCGGGAAAGGCGAACACATCCGCCAGCGTGTTGGCCACCACGCTGGCCCATTTGCCGGTGCGCACATGCGAAAGCAGGGCAAGCGTCGAATTGGCCTCCAGCATCGGCACCACCGCATGGCCGGCCTCGGCGAGCTGCTTGTCGACGATGCGGCGGTTCTGCATGTCCGGTGTGAGCAGGCACAGCGGCACCCGGCCGATTTCCTCCCAGGTCACCTTGGCCTTGTCGCCGAGCGGCGAGTCGGCGGAGGTGAGGAAGCGGTAGCCTTCCTTGTAGAGCGGCACCGTCTGCACCCGCCCGAGCGGGTCGTTGTCAAGATAGGTGATGCCGGCATCGGCTTCCAGATTCTCGATCAGCCGCAGCACCTCGTTGGAGGAGGCGGAAATCAGCGTGAAGCGCACATCGGCATGCTTGGCGTGGAACGGCGTGGTGAGCTCGGAGAGCATCGGCATGGCGGTGGGGATGGCGGCGATGCGCAGATGGCCGGAAAGCCCCTTGCGCATGCCGGCGATTTCCTGGCGCATGGCGCGTACATCACCGATGACCCGCCGCGCCCATTGCAGCGCGCGCTCCCCTTCCGGGGTGAATCCGATGAAGCGCGAGCCGCGCTCCACCAGCCGGACGCCGAGCTGTTCTTCCAGCTGCTTGAGGCCGGCCGAGAGCGTGGGCTGGGTCACCCCGCAGGATTCGGCGGCACGGCCGAAATGGCGCTCCTTGGCGAGGGCGAGCAGGAGTTCAAAACGGTCGATCACGCGGGGCGTTTCCTGACACAGACGATAGAAACATTCTATCAAACTATCAGAAAAGCTTCATCCTGCGAATTGGACGGATTAAAGACCGCCGCCCCACCGCGAGCCCTCACTCCGCCGCCCCGCGCAGCGCCGGGGTCGGCAGCGGATTAGCCGCAAAGAGATCAGGCGGCAAGGGCGCGCCCGCTGGGCCGTCGGCTTCGAACTCCAGCTGCTCGATGCGCGCGCCGCGCTTGGCGATCTTGTCGGCGGAGGTCAGCGCCTGCGCCACGTCGTCGGTCATCTGGCCGAAGTGCTTTTGCAGATGGCCGACGCGTTCGCGCAGGCGGATCACATCGGCGACCAGCTTGCCGCATTCCGTGCGGATCAGGTCGGCCTGCTCGCGCATGCGCGCATCCTTGCAGATGGCCTGCACCACCTGCACGGCGAGCATCAGCAACGAAGGCGAGACGAGAATGACGCGGGCGCGGAAGGCCTGCTGGATGAGGTCATCGAAATGCTCGTGCAACTCGCCATAGACGGATTCGGAAGGCACGAACATCAGCGCCACGTCCTGCGTCTCGCCGCTGACGAGGTAGCGCTCGGAAATGTCCTTCACATGCCGGCCGACATCGGCCTTCAGCCGCGCTTCCGCCGGCTTGCGCGCCTCCGGCGTCGGCGCCTCGCGAAAGGCGGTGATCGATTCCAGCGGAAATTTGGAATCGACCAGCAGCGGGCGGGTGTCGCCGGGCAGGAAGATGGCGCAGTCGGCGCGCCGTCCATTGCTCAGCGTGTGCTGGAAGGCGAAGCTGTCGCGCGGCAGGGCGTCGGCGATGATGGCCTGCAGCCGCCCCTCGCCGAAGGCGCCGCGCGCCTGCTTGTTGGCCAGCGTCTCGCGCAGGCTCATCACCTGGCCGGAGAGTTCGCCCAGGCTCGCCCGCGCCTGATCGACAAGGGCGAGGCGCTCATTGAGCCGCACGAGGTTTTCATGCGTGGCCTCGCTCGCCCGCGCCAGACTTTCTCCCATGCGGTGGGAGGACGCGTCGAGCCGCTCGGCTACGGCGCGGGCGAGGTCGCCCTGGCGCTGGGCCAGCACCTCCGTCATCGACTGCACCCGGCCGATGGTTTCCGCCTGGGTGCGGGCGAGATCGGCGAGGCGTTCCTCCAGCTCGTCGGCGCGGCGGGCCTGTTCGTCGGCCTCAAGCGCGTTCTGCCGGGCGCTGCGGGAAACCGCGCGCAGAACGGCGACGAGCAGCAGAAAGGCGAGCGCGCCGGCACCGGCAAGCGTCTGCGCCAGCGTCACCGGCTGCGTGCCGAGCGTGAACACGATCTGATCCATCGCCGTCTTCTAGCAGATTCGGGCGTTGGTGCGAACGGAGAGTGAACATCCGTTACTGTCAGGGTAAACCCCGCGTTGACGGAATTCGGCGCGGCGCTTATCTGGACGGCATGTCGATACGTCCGCTCGTGATCCTCCCCGATACCCGCCTGCGCCAGCTCTCCGATCCCGTGCTGCGCGTGGATGCGCGCGTGCGCGCCATCGTCGAGGACATGTTCGAGACCATGTATGACGCCCCCGGCATCGGGCTGGCAGCGATCCAGGTCGGCATTCCCGAGCGCATCGTCACCGTCGATGTCGGCCCGCGCCAGGCGCAGGCGGACGGCGCGGAGGACGAGGAGGCGGAGCGCGAGAAGCACCCGCTGGCGCTCATCAACCCGGAGATCATCGCCTCGTCCGAGGAAATGTCGGTCTATGCCGAGGGCTGCCTGTCGATCCCGGAATATTACGCCGATGTCGAGCGCCCGGCGCGGGTGAAGGTCCGCTATATGGACCTGAATGGCGAGACGCAGGAAATGGACGCCGACGGCCTGCTCGCCACCTGCGTGCAGCATGAGATCGACCATCTCAACGGCGTGCTGTTCATCGACCACATTTCCAAGCTCAAGCGCGACCGGGTGATCACCAAGTTCACCAAGCTGGCGAAGAAGGAGCGGGCCTGATCCCGCGCGCACGCGCCGCGTCGTTTCCACCTTCCAGCGGAGAGCCGCATGCGCATCGTCTTCATGGGCACGCCCGATTTCGCGGTTTCCACGCTGGTGGAGATTGTCGGCGCCGGCCACGAGGTGGTGGCGGCCTACACGCGCGCCCCGGCGCCGGCCGGGCGGCGCGGGCTCGATCTGGTGCCCTCGCCGGTGCACCGCGCGGCGGAACGGCTCGGCATTCCGGTGCTGACGCCGTCCACCTTGCGCACCGAGGACGCGGCCGCGACCTTCGCCGCGCATGAGGCCGACGCCGCCGTGGTGGTGGCCTATGGGCGTATTCTCCCGCAGGCGATCCTCGATCTTCCCCCGCTCGGCTGCCTCAACCTGCATGCTTCGCTGCTGCCCCGTTGGCGCGGCGCGGCGCCGATCCAGCGCGCCATCATGGCCGGCGACAGCGAAACCGGCGTCGCCGTCATGAAGATGGAGGCGGGGCTGGACACCGGACCGGTGGGGCTGGTCGAGCGCGTCGCCATCGGGCCGGACATGACGGCGGGCGAACTGCACGACCGGCTGATGATCGTCGGCGGCGATTTGATGGCGCGGGCACTGGCGGCACTGGAGCGTGGGGCGCTCGGCTTCACGCCGCAGCCGAGCGAGGGTGTGACCTACGCCGCCAAGATCGACAAGAACGAGACCCGCATCGACTGGACCCGGCCGGCGCAGGCGGTGCACGACCATATTCGCGGCCTCTCGCCCTTTCCCGGCGCCTGGTTCGAGCTCGACGGTGCGCGGGTGAAGGTGCTGCGCTCGACGCTGGGCGCGGGTGCCGGCGCACCCGGTTTGGTGCTGGACGGCGCGCTCACCATCGCCTGCGGAGAGGGCGCGGTGCGGCTCGTCGAGGTGCAGAAGGCCGGCAGCCGGGCGATGCCGGCGGACGAGTTTTTGCGCGGCAGCGACCTCGCCGCGGGCAGGGTGGTGACATGACGGACATACGCGCTCTCACGGCCGAGGATCACGCGCTCTGGCTGCCGCTCTGGCAGGCCTATCTCGTCTTTTACGAGGCGACGCTGCCGGACGAGGTGACGGCGACCACCTGGCAGCGCCTGCTCGACCCCGCCGAGCCGGTGCACGGCGCGCTGGCCTTCGATGCCGCCGGGCAGGCGGTCGGGCTGGTGCACTGGCTGTTCCACCGCTCCACCTGGTGGGTGGGCGATGTGTGCTACCTCAACGACCTCTATGTGGACGCCAGCCAGCGCGGACAGGGCCTCGGCCGCCTGCTGATCGACCATGTCGCGGCGGACGCGACGGCCAAGGGCAGCCCGAAGGTCTATTGGCTGACGCACGAGACCAACCACACGGCACAGCGGCTGTATAACAGCCTCGCCGAGCGCACCGGCTTCATCCAGTACCGCAAGCCGCTGGCGCCCTGACGGGCCCCACGGATTCCGTCATCCCGGACGGTCGCAAGGCCGATCCGGGATCGCGTGGCTCAAGGGTGCGTGACAGTGGCGAGCGATCCCGGCTCTCCGCTCCGCTCCTGCCGGGATGACGTATTCGGGCGACGCGTGCCCCCTCACTTGCCCGGCTGCGGCACCACGCGCAGATAGGGCTTCAGCGTCTTCCAGCCGCCGGGAAACTTCTCCTTCGCCGCCTCGTCGCTGACCGAGGGCACGATGATGACATCCTCGCCGTCCTTCCAGTTGGCCGGGGTGGCGACGGCGTGCTGGGCGGTCAGCTGCAGCGAGTCGATCACCCGCAGGATCTCGTCGAAATTCCGCCCGGCGCTGGCCGGGTAGGTGAGGGAGAGCTTCAGTTTCTTGTCCGGCCCGACGATGAACACCGAGCGCACGGTCAGCGTGTCCGAGGCGTTCGGGTGGATCATGTCGTACAGGCCGGAGACGGTGCGCTCCGGGTCGGCGATCAGTGGGAAATTCGGGGCGTAGCCCTGCGTCTCCGCGATGTCCTCGGCCCATTTCGCATGCGCGTCGAGCGGATCGACGGAGAGGCCGATCACCTTGACGTTGCGGCGGTCGAATTCCGGCTTCAGCCGCGCCACCTGGCCGAGCTCGGTGGTGCAGACCGGGGTGAAGTTCTTCGGGTGCGAGAACAAAACCCCCCAGGAATCGCCCAGCCATTCATGGAAGCGGATCGGGCCTTCGGTGGTCTCGGCATCGAAATCGGGAACGACGTCCCCGAGGCGGATGGTCATGGCGAACTCCCGTCAAGAAATCTAGTGTTTTGGTAGCATACTCCGCCCGGCAGCGGGTGCAAGCCGTCATCCTATTCCGCGCCTGTGACAGTGGAACCTGCAGGCCAACCGCACGTTACCGGACGGGCGCCGCCTCCGGCCGGGGGTCGGGCGCCTTCGAGATCAGGAATCGCCGTCACGGTCTGCCGGGCAGGTCCGGCATGCTCAAAAGGAGAGGGATCATGCTCAAGATCGTTGTGCTTTCGCTGGCCACGCTCAGCATCGCCGCCTGCACCACCACGGAACGCCGCGCCGCGGGCGGCGCGCTCATCGGCGGCGGCACCGGCGCGGTCATTGGCGGCATTGCCGGCGGCGGCACGGGCGCGGCGATCGGCGCGGGCGTGGGCGCGGGCACCGGCGCGCTGATCGGCGCGGCGACCTCGCCGGGCGACTGCTGGGCCTATGACCGCTATGGCCGCCGCGTGGCGGTGCGCTGCTGACCGCAGCGCCTTACACAATTGACAGAACGAGCGGCCCCCCAGCGGGGCCGTTTTCGCGTTCGGCTACTGGCTCGCCCACAGCACGCGGGCGATCCAGGCGATGTCCGCCTCCTGCAGCAGCCGGTCGGGATGCTCGGGGTTGAGCGAGCGCAACTCCACCGTGCGGTTGGTCTGGCGCTTCAGCTCCTTGGCCAGCACCTCGCCCTCGCGCGTCTTCACCACTACCCGGTCGCCGCGCCGGATCGGCGCCGCCGGCGAGACCACGACGACATCGCCGTCGCGGTAGAGCGGCAGCATTGAATCGCCGGAGATTTCCAGCGCATAGGCGTGCTCGTCGCCGACATTGGGAAAGGCGATCTCGTCCCAGGCGCCGCCGACGGGAAAGCCGGCATCGTCGAAATAGCCGCCTTCACCCGCTTGCGCGAAGCCGATGAGCGGAATGGCGCGGCGCCCGCCCGTCCCGCCATTCACCAGCCCCATGAAATCGTCGAGGCTGGTGCCGGTGGCGGCCAGCACCTTGGCGATGCTCTCGGTGGACGGCCAGCGCGGCCGCCCGTCCGCCGCCTCGCGCTTGGAGCGGTTGAAGGTGGTGGCGTCCAGCCCGGCGCGGCGGGCGAGGGCGGAGGGGCTGAGGTCCAGCCGTTCCGCCAGCCTGTCCAAAGCACGCCAGATCTGGGCATGGCTGAGCATGATTCGTGCCCGGATTTTTGTCAGATATGTAGGAATTATACCCTAATTTCGCCGTTGTCCAGCCGTGTTGCGGCGGCTTCGGTGCGGCGCTGGACAGGGCGCGCGCCCTGCCTAGGATGGCCGCCCTTTCGGGCAGGGGCCGGCATGCGCATGGACGAGACGCCACAGGACGAGACCGAGACCCTGCTGCTGGCGGCGGCGCGCCGGGCCATCGCCTACCGCGCGGACCCCACAGTGCACCCGCCGGCGACGGATTATGCCGCCTGCCTCGCCGCCTTTGACGGCCCGCTGCCGGAAGACGGCGTGCCGGGCGCGGACGTGCTCGACGCGCTGGTGGCGCGGGCCGAGCCGGGGCTGCGCGCTTCCGTCGGGCCGCGCTTCTTCGGCTGGGTGATCGGCAATTCCCACCCGGTCGGCGTCGCCGCCGACTGGCTGACCGCCGCCTGGGGCCAGAACACCGCCAACCATTTCGCCGCGCCCGCCGCCGCCGCCGCCGAGACGGTGGCCGCGCGCTGGCTGCTGGAGGTGCTGCGCCTGCCGGCGGAGAGCGGGGTCGGCTTCGTCACCGGCGCCACCATGGCGAGCTTCGTCGCCCTCGCCGCCGCGCGCGGCGAGGTGCTGCGCCGGGCGGGATGGGATGTGGAGGCGCTGGGCCTGTTCGGCGCCCCGCCGGTGCGGGTGCTGATCGGCGAGGAAGCCCATGCCAGCGTGTTCTCGGCGCTGCATTATCTCGGCTTCGGCAAGGCGAGCCTGATCCGCGTGCCGGCCGACGCGCAGGGCGTGATGCGGCCCGACGCCTTCGAGGACCTGTTGGCGCGCACTGTTCCCGAGGGCGCGCCGCTGATCGTGGTGACGCAGGCCGGGCATATCCATAGCGGCGCCAGCGACGACCATGCGCGGCTGGTCCCGCTCGCCCGGGCGCGGGCGGGGTGGGTGCATGTGGACGGCGCCTTCGGCCTGTGGGCGCGCGCCTGCCCGACGCGCGCGCACCTCGCCACCGGGGTCGAGGCGGCCGATTCTTGGGCGACGGACGGGCATAAATGGCTGCAGACGCCGTTCGACTGCGGCTATGCCATCGTGCGGGATGCCGACGCCCACCGCCGGGCGATGACCATCGCGGCGAGCTATCTGCCGCCGGTGAGCGAGCATGAGCGCGACCCCTCGCACTATGTGCCGGAGCTGTCGCGCCGCGCCCGGGGCTTTGCCAGTTGGGCGCTGCTGCGCCATTTCGGCCGGGCCGGCATCGCCGCGATGGTGGAGCGCCATTGCGCGCAGGCGCGGCTTCTTGCGCAACGTCTCGCCGCCGCGCCGGGGGTGACGGTGCTGAACGAGGTGGTGCTAAACCAAGTCGCCGTGCGCTTCGGCGGCGCGGAGGCGGGGGCGGCGGAGGGCGCGCAAGGTGACGCGCTGACCCGCGCCACCATCGCGGCGGTGCAGGAAGACGGCCTTTGCTTCGCCGCCGGCGCGGCATGGCGCGGGCGCTGGATCATGCGGCTGTCGGTGATCGGCGCCTCCACCACCGAGGCGGACATCCATCTCTCCGCCGACGCCATCCTCCGCGCCTGGCGCCGCGTTGCCTCGGCGGCCGGGGCCCTGTAGGACGGGCCGACGATACAGGGTGGGAAACGGACATGGCGGCGGCGCAGGCGAGGCTCATCTACAAGATCGCGCCGCGCGCGCTGTGGCAGGCGGCGGAGGCCGCCGGGCGGTTCGACGGAGCGCCGGTGGATGTGGCTGACGGCTTCATTCATTTCTCCACCGCCGGGCAGGTGGCGGAAACGGCGGCGAAGCACTTCGCCGGGCAGGGCGACCTGCTGCTGGTGGCGGTGCGGGTGGAGCATCTCCCGCCCGACCTTCTGCGCTGGGAGCCCTCGCGCGGCGGCGACCTTTTTCCCCATCTCTACGGCCCGCTCGCGCTCGACGCGGTGGCCTATGTGCGCGAGCTGCCGCTCGGCCCGCATGGGCGGCATCTGTTCCCGGCACTGGAGGGGTGATCTCATGAGTGCGCCAATGAGCCGCCTGCTCGACCTCGCCCTTCCCTTCGCCCGGCTGATGGACCCGGAGACCGCGCATGGCCTGTCCATCCGCGCGCTGTCCTGCCTGCCGCCGCGCGCCGTGCCGGTGGACGATTCCCGCCTCAACGTGTCGGCCTTCGGCCTCGCCTTTCCCAATCCGGTGGGGCTGGCGGCGGGGTTCGACAAGGAGGCGGAGGTGCCGGACGCCATGCTGGGCGCCGGCTTCGGCTTTGTCGAGGTCGGCACGATCACGCCGCGCCCGCAGCCTGGCAATCCGCGCCCGCGCAATTTCCGCCTGGTCGAGGACCGGGCGGTGATCAACCGCTACGGCTTCAACAGCGGCGGCCATGGCCCGGCGCTGGCGCGGCTTTCCGCCCGCACAAAGCGCCGGGCGCCCGGCATCGTCGGGGTGAATGTCGGGGCGAACAAGGACAGCACCGACCGCGCCGCCGATTACGTCGCCGGCATCCGCGCCTTCGCCGGAGTGGCGAGCTATTTCACCGCCAATGTCTCCTCGCCCAACACGCCCGGCCTGCGCGACCTGCAGGAGGAGAAGGCGCTCGACGAATTGCTGGCGCGAGTGATCGAGGCGCGTGACGCGGCCACGCCCGGCGTGCCGCTGCTGCTGAAAATCGCGCCCGATCTCGCTCTGCCGCATCTCGACGGGGTGGTGAGCGTGGCGCGCCGGCGGCGGATCGACGGGCTGATCGTCTCCAACACCACCCTTTCCCGCCCACCCAGCCTGCGTTCGCCGCACAAGAGCGAGACCGGCGGGCTCTCGGGCCGGCCGCTCTTCGCCCTCTCCACCCGCATGCTGGCGGAAACCTTTGTGCGCGTGGACGGCGCCTTTCCGCTCATCGGGGTCGGCGGCATCGACAGCCCCGCCGCCGCGCTGGCCAAGATCGAGGCCGGGGCGAGCCTGATCCAGCTTTATTCCGCTCTCGTCTATGAGGGGCTGGGGCTGGTGGAGCGGATCAAGCAGGGGCTCACCGCGCAGCTGGCGCGCGAGAACGCGACGCTCGCCGCGCTCACCGGACGGCGGGCGCGCGAAATGGTGGCGGGGCCCTTTCCCGGCTAGGTCAAGGTGTTCAACGCCAGAGAAACAGGTCTTCGTAGCGCCTGTCGTCGCCGTCGAGATAGGCGAGGAGCTTGGCTGTCGTCACGTCGTGCGTGCCCAACCGCTTGTGAGGGAAGTCGTCGATCCGCGCGACGAAGGCGTCCCGGTCAAAAGCCGGCTTCGGGATGCGCCAGATCTCGATCGCGGCGCAGTCGATCCTCTTCCAGATTGCCATCGGCGTGCGCGAGATGATCAACTCGTCGAAGCCCTGGGTATCGGATTTCCAGAGCAGCGGTCCCCCGCCATCGGCGCCGAGGGTGCGCTCCATCCATCCGCCGGTTTCGGCACAGGCGACGCGAGCCGTGCCGAACACACCGTTGCTCACCGCTGCCTCGTTCAGCGAGTAGTTGCCGCTGTTGGTGACATCACGGAAGAAGGCCACCTCCCCATCCTCCGCCGACAGAGCGAGATTATAAAGCTCGGGGTCCGAACTCGGCAGGCCGGTAAGGTTGTATTTGAGGGCTCGGAAGTTCTCCGGGTCCGGCTCCACGCAGACGATCCGGTCGATATTGGACAGCCGATGGGCAAGCTGGCGGGTGACCAGCCCGATATTCGCGCCGATATCGACGAGGGTGTAGCCCGACGACGCGTTCGCGTGACGGGCGAAGAAGTCGATGATCTCCGGAGACCAGGAAGAATGAAGCCCGACGAAAGGGAAGATCGCCCAGTCGTGCATCATCAGAAGCGTGGTGCCCGCCGGGCCGAACGCACCGTCGGCCTCGATCTTCAGCAGCGTCCCGTGACGGCTGAACGCGGGGTTGCGCCGCAGCGTGCGCTCATTGGCCGCCCAGGCCACCTTTGCGGCCAGTGGGGAAAGCAGGGTCTTAATGAAGCGCCGCATTACCTGTTTCCCGCTGCTTCGCCGAGTTCAAGATCGAAACGTCGCCCGCTCAAGCGCCGGCATCCGTAGCGCCAGGAACACGCCGCGCCCGGCGATGAAGGCGAGATAGGCCAGCCACAGACCGGTATTGCCCAGAGGCAGAGTCAGCCACCAGGCGAGGAAGAACAGCGCCACCGCCGGTAGCATCATGTTACGCATGTCGCGCGCCCAGGTCGAGCCGGCATAGATGCCGTCATAGGCGAAGGCGGCGACGCCGAGCAGCGGGGTCAGCGCCGCCAGCGGCAGGAAGGCGCGGCCGACCTCCCGCACCTGCTCGTTCGCCGACAGAAGATCGATCAGCGGCCCGCCACCCACTAGAAGCAGCGCACTGGCCGGCGCGGCGAAGCCGAAGCCCCAGGCAAGCACCAGCCGCACCGCGCGGCGGAAACCCGCTCTGTCCCTGGCGCCGACGCTCTGGCCGCAAATCTGCTCGGCGGCGGTGGAGAAACCGTCTAGGAAAAAGGCCGAGACCATGACGATATTGTAGAGCACCGCATTGGCCGCGAGCGTCACATCGTCCTGCCGCGCCCCCTGCGCGGTGAAGAACAAGAGCACGCTCATAATCAGTGCGGTGCGGATCATGATGTCGCGGTTCACCGCCACCGTCTCGATCAGCCGCGTGCGAGCGACGACTATGCGCCACGGCACCCGCCAGTCCCGCCCCACCAGCCGCGCGGCGGCCATGAGACCGACCAGCGTGCCGGTGATTTCCGCCAGGACATTGGCACCCGCGGCGCCGGCAATGCCGAAATCCCACCACAGCACCAGAGCGACCGTGGCGAGCGCGTTCACCCCGGCGATAAGAATCTGCAGACCGAGGCCGATATCGGTGCGGGCAATGCCGACCAGCCAGCCGAGCAGGGCGAAATTGGCGATGGCGAAGGGCGCGGAAAGGATGCGCACGGAAAAATACAGCGTCGCCGCCGCGTGAACGCCCTCGCTGGCGCCCATGGCGAGAAAGGCGAGATCGGCCAGCGGCCCATGCAGCACGATGAGCGCGAGGCCGATGACGGCGGAGATCAGCAGCGCGCGGATCAGCACCGCGCGCAGTTCCACGCTCTCGCCGCGCCCGAGCGCCTGCGCGGTGAGGCCGGCCGTGCCCATGCGGATCGAGCCGAAGATCCAGAAGGCGAAATCGAACAGCAGCGCCCCCACCGCCACCGCGCCAAGCAGCGTCGCGTCGCCGAGCCGGCCGATGGCGCCGGTGGCGACCAGCCCCAATATGGGCGTCGTCATCTGCGCCAGCGTCGCCGGCAAGGCGAGGGCGAGGAAACGCCGGGAGGTGACCTCCACCCGGCCGGCGGCCGCGAGGCTCACGGGATCAGCGTCCGCGATTGGCGATGCGCAGGATGAGCCAGAGCGGGATGACGATCACCGCGCCGAGGATGAAATAGCGCCACAGCCGCTCGATCGCCTCGAAGCTGAAATTGAACAGATGCCGCACCAGGCTTTCCAGGCTGGCGAGGATGTTGAGCGGGTCGAGCCCCAGAGCGGCGAGGATGACGCCCACCACCAACGAGAGCAGCACGAGCCGCATGAGAACCCAGAAGGGCGAACCGCCCATCCAGCGCGCAAGCTGATTATCGGCCATGACTCACTTTTCCCCGGCAGGCGAACGCTGCTTCCCTAGCACGGCGGTGGGCCGGCGGGGAGCGTGGCTTTCGTCCTCCCCGATCATTGCCTCCAGCGTTTCCAGCCGGTCGGCCTCGCCGGGCGGCTTGTCCCAGCGAAGCCGGGCGATGCGGGGAAAGCGCATGGCGAGGCCGGAGCGGTGGCGGGTGGAGCGCGCCAGCCCTTCAAAGGCGACTTCCACCACCAGCCCTTCGGTCGGCGTGTGCACCACCTCGCGCACCGGGCCGAAACGGTTGACCGTGTGGCGGCGCACGAAGCGGTCGATCTCCATCAACTCGGCATCGGTGAAGCCGAAATAGGCCTTGCCGACCGGCACCAGCTCGCCCGCTTCCGTCCAGACGCCGAAGGTGTAGTCGGAATAATAGGAGGAGCGCTTGCCGTGGCCGCGCTGGGCATACATCAGCACCGCATCGACGCTGTGCGGGTCGCGCTTCCATTTCCACCATGGGCCCTTGGGCCGGCCGGGCAGATAGGCGCTGTCGGCGCGCTTGAGCATCACTCCTTCCACCGCTTCCGCATCCTCCCCCGCGCCATGGGCGGCGGGGTCGGCACGGGCCGCAGTCAGCGCCTCCCAGCTGGGAAAGGGCACGAGCGGGGAGAGGTCGAGCCGTCCCTCCGCGGGATGGGCTTCGATCAACGCCTCCAGCCGCGCGCGGCGAGCGTCGAAAGGCAGGTCGCGCAGATCCTCGCCCGCTGCCATCAAGAGGTCATAGGCGCGGATATGGGCGGGGAACTCCATCAGCAGCTTGGGTGACACCGCCTTGCGGTTCAGCCGCTGCTGCAGCACGTTGAAGGACTGCACCCGGCCCTCGCGCAGGATCAGCAATTCGCCGTCCACCACACCGTCAAAGGCCAGCGCTTCCGCCAGATCGGGGAAAGCGCCTGAGATATCCTCGCCGGTGCGGCTGTAGAGCCGTGTGACATGCCGCCCATCCGGCCCGGCGGCGCGGGCGGCCTGCACGCGGATGCCGTCCCATTTCCATTCGGCGCGGAACTCGGCGGGGTCGAGCTTCGCGACATCCGCCTCTTCCAGGGGATGCGAGAGCATGACCGGCCGGAACGGGGCGGGGTCCTCGGTCTCCGGCTTCGGCCCGCGGCCTTCCGCCCAGGCGAACAGTTCTTCATAGGGCGGCGCCAGCCCCGGCCAGACCAGCTCGATCGCGTCCGGCGCATGCTCGCCCAGCGCCGCCACGGCAGTTTTGGCGAGGCGGGCGGAAACGCCGATGCGCAAGCCCCCGGTGATGAGCTTCAGCAGCGCCCAGCGGCCGGTCTCGTCCAGCCGATCGAGCAGGGAGGCGAGCACCGCCGGCATCTCGGCGCGGCCCATATGGGTGAAGGCGTGGACGATGGCGGAAAGCGGCGGCGGCTCGGTGTCGTTGAGCCCGTGTGGCGCCGGCCACATCAGCGCGACCGTCTCCGAGAGGTCGCCGACATAGTCATAGGAAAGAGCGAACAGCACCGGGTCGGTGCGCTCGCCGATGAGCTGGCGGATGAGGCCGGGCTTGGCGTTGCGGAACGACAGCGCGCCGGTGAGCGCCGCCAGCGCCCAGCCGCGTTCCGGGTCCGGCGTGTGGCGGAAATAATCGGCGATGAGCCTTATCTTGCCATTGCGGCGCGGCTCATAGGCGAGGCGGTCGAGCAAGGCGGCGAAGCGGTTCACGGCGCCACCTCCGGTGCGGAGGCTTCGGATGCCGGCGCCTCCGCAGCGGCGGCATCGGGCACGGCGCTCTCGCCCTCCTCCTCGCCATAGCCGACCATGTGCAGCGGCCGGGCGCGCAGCCCCGCTTGCGTCGCCCAATGGACCAGCGCGTCTTCCTGACCGTGGGTGACCCACAGCTCATCGCAGCCGGTGGCGCGGATGGCGACCTGCAACTCGTCCCAATCCGCATGGTCGGAGAGGATCAGCGGCAGTTCGACGCCGTTCTGCCGGGCGCGGGCGCGAATGCGCATCCAGCCCGAGGCGAAGGCGGTGACGGGATCGGGAAAGCGCCGCGACCAGACATCGGCGAGCGCGCCCGGCGGGCACAGCACCACGGCGCCCGCCCGCTCGGCCGGGGTGGCATCGCGGGCGGGGCGGGTCTCGCCGAGGTCGATGCCCTGCGTGCGGTAATAGGCGGTCAGCTTTTCCATGGCGCCGTGCAGCAGGATCGGCCGGTCGTGCCCTGCGGCGCGCAGCAGCGCCATCACCCGCTGCGCCTTGCCGAGCGCATAGGCGCCGACGAGATGTGCGCGCTCGGGAAACAGCGCCAGCGACTCCATCAGCTTGCCGATCTCCACCGCCGGGGCGGGATGGCGGAACACCGGCAGGCCGAAGGTCGCCTCCGAGATGAAGACATGGCAGGGTACCGGCGCGAAGGGCAATGCGGTGGGGTCGGCGCCGGGCTTGTAGTCGCCGGAGGCGACGATGGTGCAGCCGCGCCAGTCGAGCGCGATCTGCGCGCTGCCCAGAATATGCCCGGCGGGGTGGAAGGTGACGCCGACGCCGTTCACCTCGATGCGCGCGCCATAGTCGGCCGCCTGGGTACTGCCGGCGAAGGCCTCGCCATAGCGGATGGCCATGATGTCGAGCGTCTGCCGCGTCGCCAGCACGCGGCCATGGCCGGCGCGGGCATGGTCGGAATGGCCATGGGTGACCAGCGCCCGCGCCACCGGCCGCGTCGGGTCGATGAAGAAGTCGCCGGCCGGCGAATAAAGCCCCTGTGGGGTGGTGTGGAGAAGCTCTTCCGGGCGCATCGTGAAACCTATATAGGGCGCGCCTCCACTTTTTTCGCGAGACCCCGCCATGGCCGACGGCCGGCTCATTCTCTCCTCCGGCGACCCGACGGTCGATCGCCGGATCGACTGGGCGCGCGCGCTGATGGACGAGGGCAACGCCGCCGACGCGGCGGAGCTTCTCGCCGAGGCGGTGGCTCGCGCCGGCCATTACGCGCCGGGCTGGTTCCTGCTCGGCGAGGCGCGCGAGGCGGCGGGCGATGCACCGGGGGCGGGCGAGGCCTTCGCGCAGGCGCGGGCGCTCGATCCCGCCGACACGCTTGGCGCCACCCTGCGCCTCGCCCGGCTGGACGGCGAGGTGGCGGGCATGAGCCCGGCCTATGTGCGCGCGCTGTTCGACCAATATGCCGACCGTTTCGACGCGGCGCTGGCGCGGCTCGACTATCGCGGGCCGGAGGTGATCGAAGCGGGGCTGGCGCAGGTCTGCGAAAGGCTGGCGCGCCCTTTCGCTTTCGCCCATGGGCTCGATCTTGGCTGCGGCACAGGGCTGGTCGGCGCCCGGCTGGTCGACCGCATCGGCACGATGGAGGGCGTGGACCTCTCGCCCAACATGGTCGCCCATGCGCGGCGGCGGAAGGTCTATGACGCGCTCGCCGCCGGCGAGATGGTGGCCTTTCTCAGGTTGCGCCCGGCGCGCGAGGTCGATCTGATCTTCGCCGGCGACGCCTTCTGCTATCTCGACGACCTCACCCCCATTCTCACCGAGAGCCGGCGGGTGCTCGAGCCGGGCGGGCTGCTCGCCTTCACCACCGAGACCCATGGCGGCGAGGGCGTGCTGCTGCGTGACACGCTGCGCTTCGCCCATGCCGCGGACTATGTGCGCGCCGAACTGGTCGCCGCCGGCCTCGCGCCGCTCACCCTCGACCCGGTGTCGGTGCGCAAGGAAAAGGAGCAGCCGGTCGCCGGCCTGCTCGTGCTCGCGCTGCGCGAGGGGTGAGGGCTCGCAATTCCCGCCCGAGCCACTAGCTTCTCGCGGTGACGATCATGGATGCCGCGCCCGACGATCTTCTGCCCGAGTCGTTCCGACGCTGGTTTGCCGGCAGGGGCTGGGCGCCGCGCGCGCATCAATTGGAACTGCTGGCGCAGGCGCGGGAGGGGCGCTCCACCCTGCTCATCGCGCCCACTGGAGCCGGCAAGACGCTGGCGGGCTTCCTGCCGAGCCTGGTCGAACTCGCCGGCCGGCCGGCCGCGCGGAACAACCCCCGCCCGCTCGGTCTGCACACGCTCTACATCTCGCCGCTGAAGGCGCTTGCCGTCGATGTCGCCCGCAATCTGGAACGGCCGGCGCAGGAAATGGGCTTGGCCGTCCGCATCGAGACGCGCACCGGCGACACGCCCGCCTCGCGCCGCCAGCGCCAGCGCCGCGACCCGCCCGACATCCTGCTCACCACGCCGGAGCAGATCGCGCTGCTGCTCGCCTCCGCCGATGCCGAGCCGCTGTTCGCGGACCTCAAGCGCATCGTGCTGGACGAATTGCACGCGCTCGCCGGCTCCAAGCGCGGCGATCTGCTCAGCCTCGGCCTCGCCCGGCTGCGGCGCCTCGCGCCCGGCGTGCAGACGGTCGGCCTCTCCGCCACGGTGGCCGACCCCGACACGCTGCGCCGCTGGCTGGTGCCGCAGACCGGGGAGGGCGAGAAGGGCGGGCTGGTGGTGGCGGACCCCGGCGCGGCGCCCGACCTTTCCATGCTCGACAGTGTCGCCCATGTGCCCTGGGCCGGGCACACGGCGCGCCATTCGCTCAAAGAGATCTACCGCCTGATCGAGCGGCACACGACCACGCTCGTTTTCGTCAACACCCGCATGCAGGCGGAGCTGCTGTTCCAGGAGCTGTGGCACATCAACGACGCCAATCTGCCGATCGCGCTGCATCACGGCTCGCTCGACGTGTCGCAGCGCCGGCGGGTGGAGGCGGCGATGGGCGAGGGGAGGTTGAAGGCGGTGGTCTGCACCTCCTCGCTCGACCTCGGCATCGATTGGGGCGCGGTGGACCTTGTGGTCAATGTCGGCGCGCCCAAGGGCTCCTCGCGGCTCATGCAGCGCATCGGCCGGGCCAATCACCGGCTGGACGAGCCTTCCCGCGCGGTGCTGGTGCCGGCCAACCGCTTCGAGGTGCTCGAATGCCGTGCCGCGCTGGAGGCGGTGCGGGCGGGGGCGCAGGACAGCGTGGTGGTACGCTCCGGCGCGCTCGACGTGCTGGCGCAGCATGTGCTCGGCATGGCCTGCGCCGGGCCGTTCGAGGCCGATGATCTCTACGCCGAAGTCACCTCCGCCGAGCCCTATGCCGACCTCTCCCGCGCGGATTTCGACGATGTGGTCGCGTTCAACGCCACCGGCGGCTACGCGCTGCGCGCCTATGAGCGTTTCGCCCGCATAAGGCAGAGGAAGGATGGGTGCTGGCGCGTCGCCAATCCGCAGGTGGCGCAGCAATACCGGCTCAATGTCGGCACCATCGTCGAATCCACCATGCTGAAAGTGCGGCTCGCCAGCGCCAAATCGCGCTATGGCGGGCGGGTGCTTGGCGAGGTGGAGGAGTATTTCGTTGAGACGATGAGCCCCGGCGACACCTTCGTCTTCGCCGGCGAGGTGCTGGAATATCTCACCATTCATGAGAACGAGGTGCGCGTCGCCCGCACCAGCGCCAAGGAGCCGCGCGTTCCCTCCTATGCCGGCGGGAAGTTTCCGCTCTCCACCTTCCTCGCCGCGCGGGTGCGGGCGCTGCTCTCCGAGCCGGAGCGATGGCAGAGCCTGCCGGGCCAAGTGCGCGACTGGCTGGAGCTGCAGAAGCTGCGGTCCCGCCTGCCGGGGCGCGAGGATCTGCTGGTCGAGAGCTTTCCGCGCGGCGACCGCTACCATCTCGTCGCCTACCCGTTCGAGGGAAGGCTCGCCCACCAGACGCTCGGCATGCTGCTGACCCGCCGGCTCGACCGCGCCGGGCTGCACCCGCTCGGCTTCATGGCCAATGACTATGCGCTGGTGATCTATGGCGTGCGCGACATGTCGCTGGCCATCGCGCAGGGACGGCTGTCGCTCGACGCGCTGTTCGACGCCGACATGCTCGGCGACGATCTGGAGGAATGGCTGGCGGAATCGGCGCTGATGAAGCGCACCTTCCGCCAATGCGCGGTCATTGCCGGGCTGATCGAGCGGCGTTTCCCCGGCAAGGAGAAGAATTCCCGCCAGGTGACCATGTCGACTGATCTCGTCTATGACGTGCTGCGCCGGCACGAGCCGGGCCACGTGCTGCTGCGCGCGGCGCGGGCGGATGCGGCGACAGGGCTGTTGGACATTCGCCGGCTCTCGGACATGCTCGCCCGTATCCGGGGGCGAATCGACCATGTCGCCCTCTCGCGCGTCTCGCCGCTGGCGGTGCCGGTCATGCTGGAGATCGGCCGGGAAATGGTGGCGGGCGGGGCGTCGGAGGCGCTGCTGGCCGAGGCCGAGGACGAACTGATCCGGGAGGCGATGGACGGTGCAGGCGAGGGAAGCGGTTGAGGCGCAGAACGCGGCGGAGGACGGCACGGCGGTGACGCTGGCCGGGGCGACGCTGGTGCTCGATGCCGCCGGGGCGCTGTGGTGGCCGGCCGAGCGCATGCTGATCGTCGCCGACCTGCATCTGGAAAAGGGTTCCGCCTTCGCCGTGCGCGGCGTGCCGCTGCCGCCCTATGACAGCCGGGCCACGCTCGACCTGCTGGCCCGCCTCGTGACGCGCCGGCGTCCGCGCGTGCTGGTGGCGCTGGGTGACAGTTTTCATGATCGCGATGGCGCGGCGCGGCTCGGCCCGGACGAGCGCGCCAGCCTCGCGGAACTCGCGCGCGGGCGCGATCTAGTGTGGATCGCCGGCAATCACGATCCCGCGCCGATGCCGGGCCTCGCCGGTGACGCCGCCGACGAACTGCGCGTGGGCCCGCTCACCCTGCGCCACGAGCCCGCCGCAGATGCGGGCGAGGGGGAGATCGCGGGGCATTTCCATCCCGTCGCCCGGGTGGTGGTGCGCGGGCGCAGCCTGCGCCGGCGCTGCTTCGTCAGCGATGGAAGGCGCCTCGTTCTGCCGGCGCTCGGCGCCTATGCCGGCGGGCTGAACATCCGCCATGAGGCGGTGGCGGGCCTGTTCGGCGGGGCCTATGACGCGCATCTGGTCGGGGCCGCACGGACCTACCGCATCGCCCATCACGCCTGCCTGCCGGACCGCTGAGCTGCGCGAGCTTTCAGCGCGAGAAGATGAGATTGGACGGCGGGGCCGGGGCGCGCGGGGTGCCATTGCCGACCGAGCCGGTGATGTCTTCCGGGCCCGGCACGGTGGCGGGGCCGGCGGCGCGCAGCTGTTCCTGCCGGAACTGCGCCAGAAGCTGCCAGGACCCATAGGCCAGCGCCGAGCCGCAGACCGCGATCACCAGCATGGCGCGGATGCGCGCCAGCCAGCGGCCGGGCGCCGGGGCCGGGCGGGCGCCGATATGGCGGCGCGGTTCCGCTGGCGCGGCGGGGGCGGGCCGGGGCGCGGCTGGCCGCGGCTCCGCCGGGCTGGCGGCGCGGCGGGCCTGCGCGATCAGCGTCGCCCGGCTGGTGGCGGTGTCGTTCGCCGCCACCGGGGGTAGAGGCGCCGGCGCGGCTCCGTCTGGCGTCGGGCTCGCGGCCGGTGCGCGGCGGGTGGCGGCCGCGGTGCGGCTGAGCGCTTCCAGCGCGGCGCGCATCAGCTGCGGCTCGAAGGCTTTCGGGATGGAGGCCGGGGCTGGCGTGAACACGACGTCGGCGGACGCAGGCTGGGCCGCTTCCGGTTCCGGGGTCGCGGTTTCGGGCGCTGGCGCCGGCGATGCGGCGGTGAGGCTGGCGAGTTCGGCCGCGACCGCGGCTTCCGCCGCCGCCATGACGGCGGCGCGCTCCGACGACTTTTCAGCGCTGCGCCGGCTCTCCAGCGCGGCGATTTCGCGGCGGATGAGGGCGGTGATGCTTTCGGGATCGCCGCTGGGACCAGCGGGCGGGCGCGGCTGGGAGGCGGCGAGCAGGCTGGCGCGCGTCTCCTCCATCTGGATGAACAGGTCGTTGACCGCGCGCTCGATGCCGGCGAGCTGGACCGCGAACTGGCCGGCAAGATGGCCGGAAAGCTGGCTGGCGAGCTCGCCAGCCATGTCGCTGCCGCCGGACCCGACACGCTGCGCCAGCGCTTCGATCTGTCGGCCGAGCGCCTCGAAGCGGGGGCCGTCATCGACCGGCGGCGCGATCTGTTCCAGCCGGTCGGAAAGCCGCTTGAACAGCGCTTCCACACCGGCGGGCACCTCGCCGCGCGTGCGGGCAAGATCGGCCTGAATGGCGTCGAGACGCGCGAGCACATCGTCGAGCGACAGCGAGGCCGGCGCGGCAATCGTCCCGGAGAGCGTGTCGAGCCGGCGCTCCAGCGCGCCGAACGCGGCGGAGATGGTCTCGTTCTCGCTGGCGGCCATTTCCGCCACCCGGGTGGCGAGCAGCGACACCTGCTCGGCCAGCAGCCGCAGCGAATCCGAGGAGAGGGCACGGGCCTGCAGGTCGCGAATCTCGCCGATCTGCGCCTGCAGCCGGGCGACGGTGGCGCCGTCCACCACCTTGGCGTTGACGATGTCGATCTTGCGTTCCAGCGCCGCGAGGCGCCCGAGCAGGACCTCCGGCGGCTCCGGCAGGCGCAGCCCGCCGATCATCTCGCGCAGCGCGGCGAGGCTGGCGCGCAGGCTTTCGTCGCGCGTCTCGGAGCGCTCCACGCGCTCGACCAGAAGCTCGACCACGCGCTGCAATTCGTCGACCGACCGGCGCGGGGCTAGGCCGGCGATGGACTGCCGCAGGCCGGCAAGTTCTTCCTGCAGCGCGGCGAGCGCCTCGGACGGCAGCGGCGCGGGGGACGCAGGCGGCGGCACGGTTTCGCGCGCCACGCCGGCGCCGAACAGGTCGCGCGGCGGTGCCGGGCGTGTAGGGGCTTCCGGCATGGGGCTTTCAAGCGCCGGCGCCTCGGCAGCCTCCGGCATCGGGGTGGCAACCTCGCGTCGTGCGGGCGCCGCCGCAAGCGGCCGGCGCGGGGTGATCTCGCGGTCGAGCTCGCTTTGGCGCGCGGCGATCTCGGCCACGGCGGCCTCGATGGCGGCGGGGCTGGGGGCGGCTTCCGGCGTGGCGGCGCGGCGGCGGGAAAGCTGCAGCGCGGCCAGCCGATGGTCGATTTCGCGCATGGCGGCGGCGAGGCGGTCATTGGATGAGATCGCCGCAGCGGCGACGGCCTCGCGCGGCGCCGGTATGTCGACGGGCTGCAGCGCGATGGGCTGCGGCTCGATGGCCACCGGCTCGGCCGGGGTGGCGGCCTCGATGCGGCCGATCTGGCCGGCAAGTTCCTCGATGCGGCGGCGCAGCTCGGCGAGGTTGTTCAGGCTCTCCAGCCCCGGCGGGGTGACACTGGCGGCCGGACCCATGAGCTGGGCGCGCAGCCACTGGTCGAGCGGAAGGCCGTCCCGGCGGGCGGCCTCGTCCAAGGCGCGCCACGCCTCGGGGGCGATCGTTCCGGTCGTCGAAGGGGCCTCTTGCCTCACCTGGGGTCTCCGTCGTCCGGCACGATTGGCGGCAGGAATCATCGCGGCGACCGCGGAAGGCTGCCTGCCGCAACTGTTACGAATCTTGGTAAAGGGCTGGTTAATGACGGGGCGGGCGATAGGGCCTTTCCCGGCTTACAGCGGGGTGCCGGCCCACCGATTCCGGTTGCCGCAGCGCCCCTGGCCGGGCGCTTTCGTGGCTTGCGCCGGCCTTCCCCCGCGCTTTACCCCAGAGCGACGTGTGGGTGGGGTGTCGGAGATAAGTCAATAAAAACAAAGTTTTGGCTGTCCATTTAACAGTAAGTTTCCCTAACGGAGGGTGTGACTTTCTCCCCTTGCGGCAACCTCTCTGCGACAGTGGGTCAACAGCGCTGACGCGTGACCTGTCCCTTCCCCCCGGAGCTGCCCAGATGGATTTCACCTCCTACGAGGCCGAACGCACCCTCGACGTCGCCCACACCACGTCGGGCGAAGCCGGTTTCTTCACCATTGGCGACCTCGCCCGCGAATTCGGCGTGACGCTGCGCGCGCTGCGCTTCTATGAGGACAAGGGCCTGCTGGCGCCGCGCCGCGAGGGGCTTACCCGCCTCTACAGCGCCGCCGAGCGCTCGCGCCTCGCCATCATCCTCAAGGGCAAGAAGCTCGGCTTCACCCTCGCCGAGATCAAGGCGATGGTCGCCCTGCGCGAAGGCAGCGCGGTGCCGGCCGGCGGCCTAGCCCTCACCGCCGAGAAGTGCACCGAGCAGCTTGGCCTGCTGGAGCAGCAGAAGGTGGAGATCGAGGAAGCCATCGGCGAGCTGCGCCAGATGGTTGCCGCCTTCTCCACCCGCAGCGCGGCCTGACGCCTTCTCCACCTGACATGTTCTGAACGGCGCCCCGGTGGGCGCCGTTTGCTTTTCGGCGCGGCGCGGGGTGGGGCTTGCCCACGGGCCGCAAAAATCGGTTAGCGTGGGCGGCAAGGTCCGGATCACCCCGTTCAGCCGAGTGCCGCCATGTCGCGTTCCATCGACTATTATTTCTCCGTCATCAGCCCCTGGGCCTTCATCGGCCATGCCCGCTTTCTCGATCTGGCGCGGCGCCATGGGGTGCGGGTGAATTTCCGCCCGGTGCTGCTGGGTGAACTATTCGCGGAAACTGGCGGGCTGCCGCTCGCCAAGCGTCACCCCGCCCGCCAGCGCTACCGGACGGTGGAACTGAAGCGCTGGCGTGAGGCACGGGGTATCGACCTGCACGTTAAGCCGGCGCACTGGCCATTCGATCCGAAGCAGGCCGACCGGCTGATCATCGCCGCGCAGATCGCCGGGCATGATGTCGGCCCGCTGGCGCAGCGGCTGATGGCGGGGGTGTGGCAGCGCGAGGAGAACCTTGCGGACGCCGCGACGCTGGCCGCCCTTCTGGCGGAGCTCGGCTTGCCGGCGAGCCTGCTTGAGGCCGCCGCGCAGGACCGCACCGCCACCATCTACCAGGCCAATCACGATGCCGCCATCGAGGCGGACGTTTTCGGCTCGCCCGCCTATGTGCTGGATGGCGAGGTGTTCTGGGGCCAGGACCGGATCGAACTCCTCGACGCGGCGTTGTCGAGCGGGCGGGCGCCGTTCACGCCGTAACACGCACGCGCCCGCGTCTGGCTGAGGAGGCCGAGCATGCGGCTGAGCATGGGAATGACGACACGCCTTGGCCGCGCGGGCCTCATCGCCGGCGCGGTGCTGATGGCGGCGGGCGCGCAGGCGCAGCCGGCGCCGGGAGCCGGCGCACCCCCGCCGGAGGCGACCGGCTTCACCATGCAGCCGGTGGAGGGTGGGCTTATGCGGCTCGACACCCGCACCGGGGCGATGTCGTTCTGCGCCCAGCGCGCCGGGGGTTGGACCTGCGAGGCGGTGCCCGACGACCGGGCGGCGCTGGAAGCGGAGATCGGCCGGCTGCAGGCGCGGCTCGCGGCGCTGGAGAAGCGGGCCGCTGACGGTGGTGCGGGCGTTCCCGACATCATGGCTCCACCGGAATCGACGCCGCCGAAGGACGCGCCACCTGCGGCCGCCCCGGAGGAACTGCCGGCGGAGGCGCGCCAGAAGCTCGACCAGGCGGTCGATCTCGCCGAGCATGCCTTCCGCCGCTTTGTCGAAATGATCGAGCGCCTGCGCAAGGACCTGCCGTCCGACGCCGCGCCGCCCGCTCCGCCGCCGAAGGGGGAGGGGCTGTAAAGCCCCGTCGCTCCGGTCAGCAGGTGCCGATAAAGGCGTGGATGCGGGTCAGCGCCTGGTCGGCCAGCGAGCCGGGGAAGCCGACAAAGACATGGCAGCCGCCGGGATAGACGGCGAGTTCCGCTCCGTTGCCGGCGGCGAGCCAGCGCGGCGACATGAACAGCGTGTCGTCCAGCAGCGCATCGCGCGTGCCGATGGTGAACAGCGCCGGCGGCAGGCCCTTGAGGTCAGCATGCAGCGGCGAGATATCCGTCGCGCCAACCTCGCCGCCCTCGCGCAGATAATGGCCGACGAAGACGTTGATATCGCGCGTGTTCAGCACCAGCGGCTCGTCGCCCCAGTTGCGGGCGCTCGGCGTCAGGCCGAGATCATAGGCGCCGGCATTGAGATTGGCGGCGCGAAACGGGGTGAGGCCGTGCCGGTCGCGCAGGCGCAGCAGTGTCGCTACCGAGAGATTGGCGCCGGCGGATTCCCCGCCAATGGCGAAGCGGTCGGTGCCGAAGCGCGTCGGCCCCTCGCGCAGCAGCCATAGCGCGGCGGCCTCGCAATCGTCCGGACCGGCGGGATAGGGGTGCTCCGGCGCCAGCCGGTAATCGACCGAGACCACGGCGAAGCCGGTACGCTCGACGAAGCGGTGGTTGAGCCCATCATTCTCCCGCGCCGAGCCGAGGCACCAGCCGCCGCCATGAAGATGCAGATACACGCCCCTGGCCGGCGTTGGCGGGGTGAGGATGCGCAGCGGGATGGGGCCACGCGGCCCGTCGATCTCGATCGCCTTGGCATAGGGGCTTTCCGGCGAGAGCGGAAACGGGCCCTTTCCCTCAAGCCGCAGCTTGCGCAGCATCGCCATGGGAAAAACCCAGCGGTCCGGCACGGCGCCGAGCGCCTTGATGATGCTGGCATTCACCGCCCGCGTGTCGGGCGCGATGGCCGAAGGGTCAAACAGGGCGGGATCAACCACCAGCGGGGCGGCGGCGCGCGCGGGCGCCGGGGAAGGCATCGAACTCATAGGCAAGCGACACTCCGAGAAACGGGGGTGGCGAAGGACCTGTCATCAGGGGCTGATTGGGTCTATCCAAGCCTAGCTGGCGCGCGACGTCCAGCGCGCAAGGGGGCAGGAGGCATGCCGATGGCGCGGATCCGTCAGGGCGAGGTGCGCGAAAGCGCGGTGACGCGGCGGTTCACCACCCTTCTCAACGTCGACACGCCGGGCCGGGGTTTTGTGGAGATCACCGCGCCGGTGGCGGCGTTCCTCACGACTATCGGCGCCGGCGCCGGCGAGGGCGAGGTGTCGGTGTTCTGCCGCCACACCTCCGCCTCGCTCACCTTGCAGGAAAACGCCGACCCGGATGTGAAGACGGATCTGCTCACCGCGCTGGAACGGCTGGCGCCCGAGCACGCGGGCTGGGTGCACGATCTCGAAGGGCCGGACGACATGCCCGCCCATATCAAGGCCGTGCTCACCGGGGTGCACCTCGCCGTGCCGGTTCTTGACGGGCGCATGGCGCTCGGCACCTGGCAGGGGCTGTATCTCGTCGAGCACCGCGTGCGGCCGCACCGGCGCGAATTGGTTGTAGCCTTTGTCGGCGAGGCCCACTAAAGGTCGCGTAACGACCGGCGGTCAGGCCCGCGGCGGGCCCGCCGGCCGCGCGGCTTGCGGTGGCGATCCGTCCGCACCATGATCGCGGCACGGGCCCGCGGCGAGAACGGGTCGGTGCAGGTGGAGGGGGCCGCTGCGCGTGGATAGGACGACGAGTTTCCGGCTGGTGATCGCCGACGATCACCCGCTGTTCCGGGGCGCGCTGCGCGAGGCGCTGTCCCGCCAGTTTCCCGAGGCGGAACTGTTCGAGGCCGGCGGCTTCGAGGACCTTCAGGCGCTGCTGGAGCGCGAGAGCGACCTCGACCTGATCCTGCTCGATCTCACCATGCCCGGGGTGCGCGGCTTTTCCGGGCTGATGTACTTACGCGCGCAATATCCCGGCATCCCGGTCGTGGTGGTGTCCGCCAATGAGGAAGCCGGCGTCATCCGCAACTGCATGGAATTCGGCGCCTCCGGCTTCATCCCGAAGACCAGCGCGGCCGAGACCATGCGCGAGGCCATCGCTGCCGTGCTGGAGGGCCGCACCTGGACGCCGCGCGATGTTGATCTCTCCGGCGGTTCCGACAAAGAGACGCAGGCCCTCGTCGCCCGCCTCGCCACGCTCACCCCGCAGCAGGTGCGGGTGCTGATGATGCTGTCCGAGGGGTTGCTGAACAAGCAGATCGCCTATGAGCTCGGCGTCTCCGAGGCGACGGTGAAGGCGCATGTCTCCGCCATCCTGCAGAAGCTGGGGGTTGAGAGCCGCACCCAGGCGGTGATCGCCGCCTCCAAGATCGAGGGCGGCACCTGGGCGCAGGGTTCGCAGCCGGCGGGGTAGGGGTGCCTTCATCCTCGCGCCGTTCGCGTTGCGAGTTCGTCACCGATCAAACCTCTGAGCGGGAGACACTGGTTGGGCAATGCTGGGTGCAGGTGCCTAGCAGACACGCCGATCGTCTGAGAAGGGCGGTTAGCGACTATAGGACTGATGCCGAAAATGTCAGATTTGCACTAAAAACCAGTCTTTGGCGGCATGTGAACAGTGGTCGAATTGATTGGTGTGGGCGTGAATGAAACTCGAACTATGAATCAAATCAAAGTGAGCCAGCGGCATGTCACTCCTCGATCGCGCAAAAGAGTTATGGCTGTCTTCCGGTATTCAGAAACTTTTGGATGGGTTCACGCTTAATGGGGACTATAGCACGCAGTACGGCCAGCTTGGGGACTATATCGGAGGAGTTTGGGGGACTGTAATATCTGTTGTTACTTTAGTTATTGTTTATATTACTTGGATATCAACGCAAAAATTTGCTAGATTGCAGACAATTACAGTTTTTTTAATAGAAATGCTGAAAACACACGATACTATTTCCCAAAGTGGAGAGTTTAGTTTTTGGGATAGGCGCGGAACGCCATCAATTTTACTGCGTGAATTCGCCGCTCTATATAGAATCACTAGGCGCATTGTGCCATCTGATGATCAATGGAGCATAGACGATCGCATCGACATATCGTATACATTTGCATATTATGGCCTAAATATCCAATCTTATCACTCACTGTCTCAGTACGGCCGAGAATACATCAAAGCCGTTAGCGACTCTGCATCGAAACTTCGAAATAGATCAAAATCAAAATACCGAGATATGTTCAAGGGTCATCAATATAAACTTTCTCATTATAATAGAAATCTATTTGGAATGTACAATTTGATTGACAATTCTGATCTTGATATATCAGAAAAACACAAATTGTCAAAAATAATTCGTACAAAATTGTCTAATTATGATCAAGCGTTACTTGCGCTAAATGTAATGTCCCATCTTGGTCGCGAATGGGAAGATTGCGGTTTTACGGCGAAATATCGTCCGTTTGGAAACATTCCTGAAAAATTCTTCGGGTTTGATAAAAATTTTGACATCTTGCATAGATTTCCGACGGTTTTCTTCGAATGGGAGGCGCCAATTAAGAAGAGACCCTTATATCGGACCAGAAACGTCGGCCCAATTCGGATAATAACTCAAGGTCGAGAATTCGTGGCAGTAAAAATTAAAACTGGAAATAAGATTTGATTTTAGCAATGTATTTATGAGGTAATTGGGTCGGATTTCTGGTGTAATTTCTACACGACACCAGCCCGCGTCGCCTTCACTGTCGGCGAGCTCCCCGAGCCCCTCACTCCGCCGCCGCCCGCGCGGCGCGGCACTGGGCGAGAAGAGCCCGCAGCGCCGCCGGGCGCACCGGCTTGTTCAGCACTTCCATCTCCGTCGCCTTGGCCCCGTCGCGCACGCGCTTCGAACGGTCGGCGGTGATCAGCACCGCCGGCAGGCTCTGGCCGAGCTTCCAGCGCAGTTTCTTGGTCGCCTCGATGCCGTCGCCGGCGTCGAGATGGTAGTCGATCAGCAGCACGTCGGGCGGGGCGCGGCGCTCGCGCAGCATGGCGAGCGCCTCCTCGACGCCCGGTGCTTTCAGCACCTCGCAGCCCCAGCCATGGAGCAGCGTCTCCATGCCGTCGAGAATGGCCGGGTCGTTGTCGATGCACAGCACGCTAAGGCCCTGAAGCGTCGCCAGCGGCGCCGCCGCGCGCGGCGAAGGCGTCTCGCGGGCGGGCAGGGCCGGGGCGGCTGGCAGTTCGACGGAGAACACCGAGCCCTTGCCGGGCACGGAAGCCAGCGTGATGCTGTGGCCGAGGACGCGGGCGATGCGCTCGACAATGGAAAGGCCGAGCCCCAGCCCGCGCGCCACCCGCGCGCCTTCGTCGAGGCGCTGGAACTCCTTGAAGATGATCTTCTGCTTGGCCTGCGGCACGCCGACACCGGTGTCCAGCACCTCGATGCGCAGCTTTCCGCGCCGCCGCCGCACACCCACCAGCACCCGGCCGCGCGGGGTGTATTTGATGGCGTTGGAGACGAGGTTCTGCAGCAGCCGGCGCAGCAGCCGCCGGTCCGAACGCACGGCGGCCGAACTCGGCACGAAGGTGAGACGCAGTCCCTTCTCGGTCGCCATCGGCGCGAATTCGACATCGAGCTGGCGGAAGATCTCATCAAGGCGCAGCGCGGCGAATTCCGGCTTGTGGGCGCCGGCGTCGAGGCGGGAAATGTCGAGCAGCGCGCCGAGAATTTCCTCCACCGCTTCCAGCGAGGCATCGACATTGCGGGCGAGGCGGGCATCGTCGCCGCCCTCGGCGCGCTCGACCAGACTGGTGGCGTAGAGCCTGGCGGCGTTCAGCGGCTGCAGAATGTCGTGGCTGGCGGCGGCGAGGAAGCGGGTCTTGGAGATGTTGGCCTCGTCCGCCTCGGATTTCGCCTGCGCCAGCTGGGCGTTGAGGTTCTCCAGCGCCTTGGTGCGCTCGCGCACGCGCCGTTCCAGCGTCTCATTGGCGCGCTCCAGCGCCTCGGCGGCTTCCACGCTGGGGGTGATGTCGGTGAAGGTCAGCACCACCCCGCCATCCGGCATGGTGCTGACGCGCACCTCCATCACCACCCCGCGCGGGGCGAGCCGTTCTTGAAAGGCGACGTTGCGCCGGGCGTAGCGCGCGAGCTTTTCGCGCACGATTTCCTCCACCGGGCCGGGGCCGAACTGGCCGGCGACGGCGTTGAAGCGGATGATCTGGTCGATACCGACGCCGATGCGCAGGATTTCCGGCGGCAGGTCCAGCATCTCGCCGAATTGGCGGTTCCAGGTGACGAGCCGCAGGTCGCGGTCGAACACCGCGATGCCCTGGCGCACATGGTCGAGCGCGGTCTGCAGGATCTCGCGGTTGTACTGGATGGCGGCGGAGGCGTCGTCGAGCAGCTTCAGCGCCGCCTTGGTGGAGACGGTGCGCTTGCGCAGCATCAGCGACAGCACGAGCCGTGAGGAGGCGGCGCCGATGGCCGAGGCGAGCAGGTGCTCGGCATAGCGGATGAGCTGGAAATCCGCCTCGCGCCCCGGCTCCAGCGACACGCCGCGCATCGCCGCCACGCTTTCGAACGAGGCGCGGGTGCGCTCCTCGCCGAGATAGCGGGCGACGGTGGCGATGAGCTCGCCCACCGTCACCGGCGAGCGCCAGAGGCGGAAGCTCGGGGCGGAGGGGGCGTGCTCGCTCTGCACGAAAACGCTCGCCTGAAGACGCTCGATCGGGGTCGGCCGGCGGATCATCGAGGCGGCGAAGAACACCAGCACATTGACGGTGAGGCTCCACAGCACGCCGTGCACCAGCGGGCTCGCCTGCACGCCGAGAAGCGCCTGTGGCCGCAGCAAGGCGAGACCGAACGGACCCTCCGTTACCAGCGCCGGGCTGAACAGGCCGGCATCGACGAGGTTGGGCAGCAGCAGCGTATAGGCCCACAGCGCGATGCCGGCGGCGATGCCGGCCAGCGCGCCGAGCCCGGTGCCGCGCCGCCAGACGAGGCCGATCAGCAGCGCCGGCCCGAACTGGGCGACGGCGGCGAAGGACAACAGGCCGATCTGCGCCAGCTGCGCCTCGCCGGTGACGCGGTAATAGAGATAGGCCAGCAGCAGGATGGCGAAGATGGCGATGCGGCGCACGGTCAGCAGCCGGTGGCCCATATCCACATGGTCCGGCGCGGCGCCCGCGCGGCTCGCCTCGTCGCCGTCGCGCAGCCGGCGGCCGCGCACCATCAGCGGCATGAAGATGTCGTTCGACACCATGACGGCGAGCGCCACCGTCTCGACGATCACCATGGCGGTGGCGGCGGAAAGCCCGCCGACAAAGGCCACCAGCGACATGAGCTGCGCCCCGGCCGAGAGCGGCAGAGTGACGACATACATGTCGCCATCGATGAAGCCGGGCGGAAAGGCCACGAGGCCGGCCACCGCAATGGGGATGACGAACAGGTTGATCAGCACGAGATAGAGCGGGAACAGCCAGCGGGCGGTGCGGATCTCGCTCTCCGAGGTGTTCTCCACCACGGCGACATGGAACTGGCGCGGCAGCAGCAGGATGGCCAGCGCCGACAGCAGGGTCATCGCCGCCCAGCTGCCGAGGCTGAAACCGTCGGTCAGCACCGGCAGCACGCCCTTCTCGGCCGCCTTGTCGAACAGGTCCCACGGACCGGCGAACATGCCGAAGACCACGAACAGGCCGACCGCGAGAAAGCTCACCAGCTTGACGATGGATTCCGTCGCCACCGCTAGCATCAGCCCTTCCTGATGCTCGGTGGCGTCGATATGACGGGTGCCGAACAGCACCGCGAACACCGCCATCGCCACCGCGACAGTGAGCGCGAGGTCGCCCACCAGCGGGTAATGCAGACCGAGCCCGTCGAAATCGCCGAGCATGGCGAGCAGGGCGGCGGACACGGCTTTCAGCTGCAGCGCGATGTAGGGCAGTGAGCCGACAATGGCGACACCGGCCACCAGCGCCGCCACACCCTGGCTCTTGCCATAGCGGGCGGCGACGAAATCGGCGATCGAGGTGATGTTCTGCCCCTTGGCGAGCCGCACCAGCCGCAGCAGGAACGGCGTGCCCAGCGCGAAGATCAGGATCGGGCCGATATAGATGGTGAGGAAATTGATGCCTTGGGTGGTGGCAAGGCCGACCGAGCCGAAGAAAGTCCAGGAGGTGCAGTAGACCGCCAGCGAGAGCGAATAAATGTAGGGCCGCCCCTCGCGTCCGCGCCGCGGCAGGCGCCGGTCGCCGAAGCTCGCCACGGCGAAGAGGAAGCCGATATAGACGAGCGCGACGGCAATGATCGACCATGCCTGAAGCATGCACTCTCCCGGCGGCGAGGGGCCTTCGTCTTTATGCGCCGCGCCCGCCCGCGCCGGCAAGATGGGGCGCGGCGGCACCTGTCCACCACATGAGGTTGCCGCAAGGGTTGCCGGGACCAGCGGGGCGTATCACAGTGGCGCGGTCGGTCGGCAGTGCATCGGGGGTCGCATGAGCAAGGTTCTCACCGAATTCCGCGAATTCGCGGTGAAGGGCAATGTGGTCGATCTCGCCATCGGCGTGATCATCGGCGCCGCCTTCGGGCAGATCGTCTCGTCCATCGTCACCGACCTGTTCATGCCGGTGGTCGGCGCGGTGTTCGGCGGGCTCGACTTCTCCAACTATTTCGTCGGGCTCTCCCCCAATGTCACCGCCACCTCGCTTGCCGCCGCGCGCGAGCAGGGAGCGGTGTTCGCCTATGGCCACTTCCTCACCGTGGTGATCAACTTCCTGATCATCGCCTGGATCCTGTTCCTGGTGGTGAAGGGCATTAACCGGCTGCGCCGCAACGCCGCCAAGGAGCCGCCGGCGCCCGCGCCGCCGACCAAGGAAGAGGTGCTGCTCACCGAAATCCGCGACCTTCTGGCGAAGAAGGTCTGAACCGCGGCCCGCCGGCATCTACGGCCTTGGGAGGGCTGTGACGCGGGCGCGAGACCGGGTAGAAGCGCGCAATTGCGACGAGTACCGAACCTTATGACGACCTTCACCCGCCTTGCCATCGCCGATGTCGTTCTCGTCCAGCCGGTCCGCCACGGCGACGCGCGGGGCTATTTCTGCGAGACCTACAAGAAGCCGCAATTCGACGCCTTCGGCCTCGACATCGCCTTCGTGCAGGACAATGAATCGCTCTCGCGCGAGGTCGGCGTGGTGCGCGGCCTGCATTTCCAGACCCCGCCCATGGCGCAGGCCAAGTTGGTGCGGGCGGTGCGCGGGGCGATCTTCGACGTGGCGGTGGATATCAGGAAAGGTTCGCCCAGCTATGGCCGCTGGGTGGCGGCGACGCTGACGGCTGAAAAGGGCGAGCAATTGCTGGTGCCGCACGGCTTCGCCCACGGTTTCTGCACGTTGGAGCCCGACACGATCGTCGCCTACAAGGTCGACGCGCCTTATTCGCCGCCGCACGATGCGGGCATTCGCTGGGATGACCCGGACCTTGCCATCGACTGGCCGCTGGCGGCCGGGGCGGCGATCCTCTCGGGCAAGGACCGGGTAGCGCCGCTGCTGCGCGATTCTGCGAGCCCCTTCACCTTCCAGCCGGCAGAGGCGTGAGAGCATGAGCGCTTCCCTCCACGGCGTTCCCGCCCAGCGCGTCCTCGTCACCGGCGGTGCCGGATTCATCGGCTCGGCGGTGGTGCGCCGGCTGGTGCGGCAGGGCCGGCAGGTGCTGACCTATGACAAGCTGACCTATGCCGGCAATCTCGCCTCGCTGGGCGAGGTGCACAACCTGCCCGGCCACAGCTTCCTTCAGGCCGATATTTGCGACGGCCGCGCGTTCCGCGCCGCGCTGGCGGAGTTCCGGCCCGATCTGGTGATGCATTTGGCGGCCGAGTCGCATGTCGACCGCTCCATCGACGGGCCGGGCGACTTCATCCGCACCAACATCGTCGGCACCTACACGCTGCTGGAAGAGACGCTGGCCTATTGGCGCGGGCTCGACGGCGCGGCGCGGGGACGCTTTCGCTTCCACCATATCTCTACCGACGAGGTCTATGGCACGCTGGGCGCGGAAGGGCTGTTCCGTGAGGACACGCCCTATCAGCCCAATTCCCCGTACTCGGCTTCGAAAGCCTCTTCCGACCATCTGGTGCGGGCCTGGTTCCACACCTATGGGCTGCCGGTGGTGATGTCGAACTGCTCGAACAATTACGGGCCGTATCACTTTCCGGAAAAGCTGATCCCGCTCACCATCCTCAACGCGCTGGAGGGTGCGCCGCTGCCGGTTTACGGCAAGGGCGAGAATGTGCGCGACTGGCTCTATGTCGACGACCACGCGGCGGCGCTCGACCTCATCGCCACGCGCGGCCGGCTCGGCGAGAGCTACAATGTCGGCGGCAATAATGAGCGGCGCAATATCGACGTGGTACGCACCATCTGCGCCATCATGGACCGGGTGGTGCCGGATGCGAAAATCGGCCCGCGCGAGGGTCTGATCCGCTTCGTCACCGATCGCCCAGGCCATGACGCGCGCTACGCCATCGACGCCAGCAAGCTGACCACCGAGCTCGGCTGGGTGCCGGCGGAAACCTTCGAGAGCGGCATCGAGAAGACGGTGCGCTGGTATCTTGACAATCCCGTCTGGTGGGAGCCGCTGAAGGCGCGCTACGCCCGCCAGCGCATCGGGCTCGCCACATGAGCCGGCTTCTGCTCCTCGGCGCCGGCGGGCAGGTCGGCCGCGAAATCGCGTCGCAGGCGGCGGACGCCGGCCATGAGCTGGTGGCGCTCGACCATGCCGGGCTCGACATATCCGACGCCGCCGCGCTCACGCGGGCGCTGGCCACCGCCCGGCCCGAGGTGGTGATCAACGCCGCCGCCTATACGGCGGTGGACCGCGCCGAAAGCGAGCCGGAGCGGGCGCATCTCATCAATGCGGTGGCCCCGGGGCTGATCGCGCAGGCCTGCGCCGAACAGGGCGCGGCGCTGATCCACCTCTCCACCGACTATGTGTTCGACGGCACCAAGCAGGGCGCCTATGTCGAGACCGATCCCGTCGCCCCGCTCGGGGTCTATGGCGCCAGCAAGGAAGAGGGCGAGCGGGCGGTGCGCGCCGCGCTGGCGCGCCATCTCATCATTCGCACCTCCTGGGTCTACGGCGTCCATGGCGCCAATTTCCTCAAGACCATGCTGCGGCTCGCCGCCGAGCGCGACCGGCTGACCATCGTCGCCGACCAGCGCGGCTGCCCGACCGCCACGCGCGATATCGCCGACGGCCTGCTGGCCGCCGCGCCCCTGCTCGCCGCCGGCACGCTCGCACCGGGCACCTATCATCTCGCCGGCACCGGGGCGACGACATGGTTCGACTTCGCCACGGCCATTGTCGGGCGGGCGGGCCTGCATACCGGCCGCCATCCCGAGATCGTGCCGATCACGACAGCGGACTACCCCACCCCGGCGCGCCGCCCGGCCAATTCGGAGCTCTCCAGCGCGGCCTTCGCGCAGGCCAGCGGCTTCCGCGCCGCGCCGTGGCAGGACCGGGTGACCGAGGTGGTCGACGCGCTTCTGGCCTCGCCGGCCGGCTGATTGCACAGGATACGGAAACCTATGAAGGGCATCATCCTCGCCGGCGGTTCCGGCACGCGGCTTCACCCGATCACCCTCGTGGTGTCGAAGCAGCTGCTGCCGGTCTATGACAAGCCGATGATCTATTATCCCCTCACCACGCTGATGATGGCGGGTATCCGGGACATTCTGGTCATCACCACGCCGCATGACAGCCCGCTGTTCCAGAAGCTGCTGGGCGACGGGTCGCAGTTCGGCCTTCGGCTCAGCTACGCCGTGCAGGACAGCCCGCGCGGGCTGGCGGACGCCTTCATCGTCGGGCGCGACTTCATCGGCGACGATCCCGTGGCGCTGGTGCTGGGCGACAATCTTTTCTTCGGCCACGGACTGCCGGAACTACTCGGCAAGGCTGCGGCGCGCGAGACCGGCGCCACCGTGTTCGGCTACCCCGTCAAGGACCCCGAGCGCTATGGCGTGGTGGAGATGGGGCCGGGCGGCAAGGTGATCTCGATCGAGGAGAAGCCCGCCGTCCCGCGCTCCAATCTCGCGGTGACGGGGCTGTATTTCTACGACAACCGCGTGGTGGAGATCGCCGCCGGGCTGAAACCCTCGCCACGCGGCGAGATCGAGATCACCGATGTGAACCGCGCCTATATGGAGCGGGGCGAGCTCGACGTGCTGATGATGGGCCGGGGCTTCGCCTGGCTCGACACCGGCACGCCGGAATCGCTGATCGAGGCGGCGCAGTTCGTGCAGATCCTCGAAAGCCGGCAGGGCTTGCGCATCGCCTCGCCGGAGGAGGTCGCCTTCCGCGCCGGCTTCATCGATGCCGCGCAGCTGCGCGCGCTCGGCGAGGCGCAAAAGAAGTCGGCCTATGGCGCCTATCTGCTGCGCGTCGCGGAGGAAGCCGGCTGAGCGGGCGGCGCGATCCATCGCTTTTCGTCATCGCCGCTTCACCTCTTTGAATGAGGGCGCATCCGGCACCGGTTGTAGACTGGCGTCCCGCCCTCTCCCAGGTTTTCCCCATGTCCGCCGACGCCGCACCCCTCCTTCCCGCGCCCTCGCTGCTCGATCACATCCGCCCGCAGGCGCTGTCCCTGCCGGAGAGCGGCATTGTCGAGGTGATGAATTACGGCCGCCGCAAAGAGGGGCTGATCCCGCTCTGGGCCGGCGAGGGCGACCTGCCGACCCCCGCCTTCATCAGCGAGGCGGCGACGCGGTCGCTGGCGGCGGGCGAGACCTTCTACACCTGGCAACGCGGCATACCGGAGCTACGCGGGGCCATTGCCGGCTACATGCACCGGCTCTACGGCGTGGCCGACGATCCCGAGCGCTACTACGTCACCGGCTCCGGCATGCAGGCGATCCAGGTGGCGCTGGCGCTCACCCTCTCGGCCGGCGAGGAAATCCTCATACCCTCGCCCTCCTGGCCGAACGCGGCGGCGGCGGCCGAGGTGGTGGGCGCACTGCCGGTCTTCGTGCCCTTCTCCTTCGATGAGACGCGCGGATTCTGGCTCGATCTCGACCGGCTGGAGAGCGCGGTGACGCCGCGCACGCGGGTGATCTTCATCAACTCCCCGGCCAACCCGACCGGCTTCGTCGCCTCGGTGGACACGCTGCGCGGCGTGCTCGACATCGCGCGCCGGCATGGTCTGTGGATCGTCGCCGACGAGATCTATGGCCGCTTCTTCTACGACGCGGAACAAGGCGGCCCGGCGCTGGCGCCCTCCTTCCACGACGTGATGGCGGAGGACGACCGTATCCTCTTCGTCCAGACCTTCTCCAAGAACTGGGCGATGACCGGCTGGCGGCTCGGCTGGATCGAGGCACATCCGTCGCTCGGCCCCGTGCTGGAGAACCTGATCCAGTATTCCACCTCCGGTGTCGCCGCCTTCATGCAGCGGGCCGGCGTCGCGGCGCTGGAGCGCGGTGAGAGCTTCGTTGCCCACCAGATCGAGCGGGCGCGGCGCGGGCGCGACATCGTCGCCAAGGGGCTCGCCTCCTCCAACCGCGTGCGCTTCGCCACGCCGCCGGGCGCGTTCTACATGTTCTTCGGCGTCGAGGGCGAGCCGGACATGCGGAACCTCGCGCTCAAGCTGGTGGATGAGGCGGGCATCGGCCTCGCCCCCGGCACGGCCTTCGGGCCGGGCGGCGAGAGCTACATCCGCCTGTGCTTCGCCCGCGGCGAGGCGCAGATGACGGAGGCGACCGACCGGCTCGTGCGCTGGCTGCAGAAATGAGCTTCCGGCAGGGCCGGCGCCGGCAAAATCGTGCAACGGCCGGTTGCGGCGCGCGGGTGGCGGGAGCAGACTGAAATCATGAAGGATTTCGCCTCTCCACCGGCGCCGCCCTCCGCTTCGCCCGATACCCCGCCGCACCCGCCGACCGTGTCGGAGGCGCGGCTGCTGTCGGTGCTGGACACGGCGGCCGACGGCATCATCGTCATCGACGAGCATGCGCGCATCCTGATCTTCAACAAGGCCTGCGAGAAGATGTTCGGCATCGCCGCCGCCGAGGCGGTGGGCCAGAACGTCAAGCTGGTGATGCCGAGCGACTATGCGCGCCAGCACGACGCCTATGTCGGCAGCTATATCCGCACCGGGGTGAAGAAGATCATCGGCATCGGCCGCGAGGTGCAGGGCCGGCATGCCGATGGCACGGTGTTTCCGCTGGAGCTGTCGGTCGGCGAGGCGGCGACGCCGGACGGGCGGCAGTTCATCGGCATTCTGCGCGATCTGCGCCCGCGCAAGGAAAGCGAGCAGCGGCTCGCCGATCTGCAGAGCGAACTCGTTCATCTCGCCCGCGTTTCCGCCATCGACGAGATGGGCGCCGCCATCGCCCATGAGCTGAACCAGCCGCTCACCGCACTGATGCTCTATCTGCAGGCGATCCGCCGCGCCCATAGCCGCGGCGTCGATATCGTCACCGTCGTGGGGGATATTCTCGACAAGGCGGCGAATGAGGCCGAGCGGGCCGGCCACATCATCCAGCGCATGCGTCAATTCGTGGAGAAGCGCGACCCCGAGCGCCATGCGCGCGCGCTCGATCCGCTGATCGACGAGGCGATCGACCTGACCCTGCTCGGCCAGCGCCACCGCATCCGTATCGAGCGGGAGCCGGGGCAGAACCTGCCGCCGGTCTCGGTCGACCCGGTGCAGGTGCAGCAGATCGTGGTCAATCTGGTGCGCAACGCCATCGAGGCCGCCGCCGGCGCGCCCGATCCGGCGATCCGCATCCGCACCCTGGCCAGCGACGGCAGCGTCCGGCTGGAGGTACAGGACAACGGTCCCGGCATTGCGCCAGAGGCGCTGCCAAAGCTGTTCGAAGCCTTCGCTAGTTCAAAACGTCGCGGTATGGGGCTCGGCCTTGCGATTTCGCGGACGATCGCCCAGAACCACGGGGGAGACCTGCTGGTCGATCCCGGCGGCAATGGCAGGGGCGCGTGCTTCACGCTGGTGCTGCCGGCGGCGCCGGTGCCGGACGAGGTCGGGTGAGGAGAGCCGTGAATGGCACATCTGGGTGAGGTCTTCATCGTCGACGACGATCCGGCGGTGCGCGATGCGCTTTCTCTCGTGCTCAGCTTAGAGGGCTACCATGTGCGCGGCTTCTCCGACGGCGCGGCCTTCCTTGCCGTGGCGCGCGGCCATGTGCCGTCCTGCATCGTGCTGGACGTTCACATGCCCGGTCGCTCCGGGCTCGACATTCTGAAAGAGCTGGAAGCCGACCGCTACCCGGCGCCGATCTTCATCATTTCCGGCCAGGGCGACATTCCCATGGCGGTGGACGCCATCCGCCACGGGGCGCTCGACTTCATCGAGAAGCCGTTCGACGCCGACACCGTGCTGGAGCGGGTGCGCGACGCCATCGCCGCGCATGGACGGCGCGCCTCGGCCGAGCCGGGCGACCTGCTCACCGCACATTTCCCCGGCCATGACCTGCTCACCCCGCGCGAGCGGGAGGTGCTGGTGCAGATCGCCTCCGGCGCCTCCAACAAGGAGGCGGGCCGCACGCTGGGCATCTCGCCGCGCACCATCGAGGTGCACCGCGCCCGCATCATGGAAAAGCTCGGCGCCAAGAACGCCGCCGATCTCGTGCGCATCGTGCTGAAGGATATGCGCGACTGAGCCTCCGCCCGCGTCCCACGCCCGTGCACGACGCGGCCGTCTACGCATCCCTACGAATTGCTGATGCCGGCGCTCTTTCACACTGTCAGCGAAAACCGTGGGAGAGAGCCCTTGCGTGTTCACGTGGTCGAGGATGATGCCGGTGTGAGCGATTCGCTCGCGCTCATCCTGCGCAATATCGGCCACGACGTGGTCTCCCACCGCGACGCTGAAAGCCTGTTCAAGGGCCCGGTGCCGGAGGCGGGGGATACCGTGATCGTCGATCTCAGCCTGCCCGGCATACCCGGCGCGCAGCTGGTGCGCTGGCTGCTGAACCTCGCCGCGCCGCCGCGCGTGGTGGTCATCACCGGCCAGTCGCAGGGCTTCATCGACCATCAGCTGCGCGGCCTGGTGCCCGACGGGGTGATGCGCAAGCCGCTTGATGTCGACGCCATCGCCCGGGTTCTGCCGCACGGCTGAGGCGCGGGAATCGGCGTGCTGCCGAAACGTTGTTGGCGCGCTTCCGGAAAGTCACTTACGCAGCCCACCGAACTGTGCCGCCGCTCTTTGCCCTTTAGCCTTGCGCAAGATCAAAGGGGTGGAGCGAGACAGATGCGACAGATCATCGACGAACGCACCGGCGGCACTGTGCGCCCGCCCCATGGCACCGAAGCGCATTGCCCGACCATGCGGGTCGCCGCGCATGTCACCGTGCTGCATGAGGGCGATCCCGCCCGCCGGATCATGGAAGTGGTCGAGGGTGCGGTGATGCTGAGCAAGCTGCTGCCCGACGGGCGCCGTCAGGTGGTGGAACTGCTCGGCCCTGGCGACGTGTTCGGCCTCGCCCACAGCGATCTCTATGCCTGCTCGGCCGAGACGCTGACCCCCGCCACCATCAACACCCATGACCGCAGCGCGCTGGAGCGCGACCCGGTGCTCGCGGCCCGGCTGCTGCGGCGCTTCGAGGCGCAGCTTTGCGTCATGCATTCCCACGCACTGGTGCTGGGCCGCATGTCGGCGCTGGAGCGCGTCGCCTTCTTCCTGCTGCGGCTGATGCCCGAGGGCATGGTCGGCGGCACGCTGCACCTCTCGATGACGCGGCAGGAAATCGCCGATTTCCTCGGCCTGACGCTGGAGACGGTGAGCCGGGCCTTTTCCGAACTCAAGCGGCGTGGCCTCGTGGTGCTGCAACGGGCTGATGAGGTGCGTATTCAGGATCGCGGCAGCATGCGCCGCCTCGCCGGGGCGCTGTAGCCTTCGGATTTTCCAGCGAGCCGCCCTTCCAAGGGCGGCGACGCCCTCCAGCAACTGGCGCCCCTTTTGGGGCGCCTTTTCTTTTGGGGCATGTGCTGGCGGACCGAGCGTCGGCCGATCACACGGCGGCGGAATGGCGCGCGGTGGTCTGGCTCTGCAGCCGGTGGTCCAGCGCCGCCGCGGCGAGACGCACAAAGGGGCGCCCGCCGGGGGTCATGGCGATGCGCCCGCCTTCCAGCGTCAGCAGCCCGTCAGCGGCGAGACCGGCGAGGCGCGGCGCGGCCTCGGCCAGGGTCGAGGGGTCGAGATCGACTTCGAGGTCGCACATCAGCCGCTCGATCAGCGCGCCGCGCTGGCGGTCCTCCGGGGTGAAGGCGATGCCGCGCACCGTGGCGAAGCCGCCCTCGTCGATGGCGCGCATATAGGAGCCGGCATCCGGCGCGTTCTGGGTGAAACCCTGCGGAAAGCGGCTGATCGCCGAGGCGCCCATGCCGATGAGCACGTCTGCCTGGTCGGCGGTGTAGCCCTGGAAATTGCGCCGCAGCTGGCCGGACGCCGCCGCGCGCGCCAGCGCATCGTCGGCGCGGGCGAAATGATCGAGCCCCACCGCGACATAGCCATTGGCCAGCAGCACCTCGCGCGCCGCCTCCGACTGGTCGAGGCGTTCGGCGGCACCGGGCAGGGAGGCCTCGTCGATCATCTTCTGGTTGGCGCGCATCCACGGCACATGCGCATAGCCGAACAAAGCGAGCCGTTCGGGCGCCAGCACCGTGGCGAGCTGGGTGGTGCGGCGAATGTCGCGCTCGCTCTGGTGCGGCAGGCCGTACATCAGGTCGAGATTGATCGAGGAAATGCCGGCGTCGCGCAGCAGGCGCATGGCGCGCTCCACCGTGGCGAAGGGCTGGATGCGGCCGATCGCCTTCTGCACATGGACGCTGAAATCCTGCACGCCAAGGCTCACGCGGTCGACGCCCATGGCGGCGAGCGCGTCGGCGAGCGGCTCGTCGGTCTCGCGCGGGTCGAGCTCGAAGGCGTATTCGGCGAGGTGATCGAAGTCGAATCGCTCCGCGAGCTTTTCGCCGAGCCGGCGCAGCCGCTCCGGCCCCAGCAGGCTGGGCGTGCCGCCGCCCCAGGCGATGTGGGTGACGCGGCGCCCGCCGATGCGGTCGGCGACGAGGTCGATCTCGCGCTCCAGCCGGTCCGCATAGGCCGCCACCGGCTCGGGCCGTCGCGTCGCCTTGGTGGTGCAGCCGCAATAGAAGCACAGCGCCGGGCAGAACGGCACATGCAGGTAGAGCGAGACGCTCGCCTGAGCCGGCAGGACGGCGAGCCAGTCGGCATGCGCGCCGGCCCGTATCGCGCCGGTAAAATGCGGCGCGGTGGGGTAGGAGGTGTAGCGGGGCACGGCCCGCTCTGCATGGATGAGCGTTGCGTTATGCATGGAGAGGATTTGACCCCATCCGGCATTCGTCGCATTGATCCGCCGCAAATGTCGCCGCGTCGCGGGCTCTTGCGCAGGCCCTGCGGGCGTGCCCGGGGGCTCCCGTTCCCTGGTTGTGCCTGATGCCGCTTCCCGCCTTCGTGAAATCCCCCGCCCTCCGCCGCCACGCCTGGTATGTCGGCACGCTCGCACTCGCCTTCGCCGGCGGCGGCTTCTTCGCCTGGCTTGCCATGCCGGCGGGCTGGCTTTCCGGCGCGCTGGTGGCGACCGCGCTGGCCGCCCTGCTCGGCGCGCCGGTGGGGGTTGAGAAGAACACGCGGCTCGGCGTCTACATGATCCTCGGCACCTCCATGGGCTCGGCGATCACGCCGGAGACGCTGCGCGGCATCACCACCTGGCCGGTGACGATGGGCGTGCTGGTGGCCTCCGTGCCGGTCATGATGGTGGCGGTGATGTTCTATCTGGAGAAGGTCGCCGGCTGGGACCGGCGAAGCGCCTTCTTCGCCGCCGCGCCCGGCGCGCTCTCCACCGTGCTGGTCATGGCGGAAAGTTCCGGGGCCGATACGCGGCGGGTGGTGTTCGGCCAGTCGCTGCGGCTGTTCGTGCTGGTGGCGCTGCTGCCGGCGGCGATCGGCGGGCTGGGGCACGAGCCTTCCGGCACGCTGCCCATCACCCCCGTGGTGCCCGACATGACGAGCTTCCTCACCTCGCTCGGCGTCGGCATTTTCGGCGGGCTGCTCGCCGAGCGCAGCCGCTTTCCCGGCGGCGCCATGGTCGGGGCGATGCTGGCGAGCGCGCTGGTGCACGGCTTCGGGCTGATCGAGGGCCGGCTTCCCGACATTTTCCTCATCATCGGCTTCGTGGTGCTGGGCGCCAATACCGGCAGCCGCTTCGCCGGCACACGCGTGGCGACGCTGCGCCACTTCCTGGTGGATTCGCTGGCGGCGCTGGCGATCGCCACGGCGATCGCGCTGGCCTTCGCCGTGCTCGGCGCCTGGCTCTCCGGCGAGCCGCTGCCCAAGGTGCTGGTGTCCTATGTGCCCGGCGCGCTGGAAGCGATGACCATCATGGCCTTCGTGCTCGGCATGGACCCGGCCTTCGTCGCCGCGCACCATCTGATGCGCTTCCTCGGCCTTGCCCTGGCGATCCCGGTGATCGCTAGGCTGTTCTTCGGCCGGGCGGAAATCCCCTCCGAGAATGTCGAGATCGACACCACCGAGCCGAAGGACTGAGCGGAGCGCATTCTCCGCCGGAGCTTGGCCTTTCGCGGCGGATGACTCCGCCGGCGCTTTGCGTCTTGCGGCGGATGACCCCGCCGGAGCTTTGTCTTTCGTGGCGGATTACTCCGCCGCTTGCGCCCGCTTGACGAAACCGAGCCCGAGCCGGCTCCACACATCGCTCAGCGCATGGGCGAGATGGGCGATCAGCGCGTCGTCATGGAACGGGCCGGGGGTGATGCGCAGCCGCTCCGTGCCGCGCGGCACGGTGGGGTAGTTGATCGGCTGGATATAGATGCCGTGGTCCTGAAGCAGCATGTCGCTCGCCGCCTTGCAGGCCTCGGCGTCGCCGACCATGATCGGCACGATATGCGTATCGGTGACCATCTGCGGCAGGCCGGCGAGGTCCAGCGCCCGCTTGACCTTGGCGACCTGCGCCTGCTGGCGCGCCCGCTCGCCGCCCGAGGCCTTGAGGTGGCGCACCGACGCGGCGGCGGCCGCCGCCACCGCCGGGGGCAGGGCGGTGGTGAAAATGAAGCCTGGCGCATAGGAGCGCACCGCGTCCATCACCGCGCGCGTGCCGGTGATGTAGCCGCCGACCACGCCGAAGGCCTTGCCCAGCGTGCCCTCGATCACATCGACCCGCTGCATGACGCCGTCGCGCTCGGCGACGCCGGCGCCGCGCGGGCCGTACATGCCGACCGCGTGCACCTCGTCGAGATAGGTCATGGCGCCGTAGCGCTCGGCGAGATCGCAGATGGCGCCGATGGGGGCGACATCGCCATCCATGGAATAGATGCTCTCGAACACCACGAGCTTCGGCCGGTCGCCGGCGGCGCGCAGCAGCTCTTCGAGATGAGCGAGGTCGTTATGGCGGAACACCACCTTGTCGCGCCCGGCCTGGCGCACGCCCTCGATCATCGAATTGTGGTTGAGCGCGTCGGAGAGGATCAGGCAATTGGGGATCAGCTTCGCCAGCGTGGCAATGCCGGTCTGGTTCGACACATAGCCCGAGGTGAAGACGAGACCGGCTTCCTTGCCGTGCAGATCGGCGAGTTCGGCCTCAAGCTCCACGACGGCATGGCTGTTGCCGGAAATGTTACGGGTGCCGCCGGCGCCGGCGCCGGACTGGCGGGCGGTGGCGCACATCGCTTCCACCACATCGGGGTGGCAGCCCATGCCGAGATAGTCGTTCGAGCACCAGATGACGATGTCGCGTTCGCCCTGCGGCGTGTGCCAAATGGCGTGCGGGAAGCGCGCGGTGTCGCGTTCGATTTCGGCGAAGGTGCGGTAGCGACGCTCATTCTTGAGCGTGTCGACGGCATCCTGGAAGAAACGGGCGTAGTCCATGGCGCATCCCAACTGGGCGTCGCCGGCGAGCCAGCGAGGCACTGTGTCGGCACCATGAACTTTGGAGCGGTTCCGATCAACCCGGCAAAGCCCGGACGCGGCGATCGGGCGCGCCTATCGGAAAAGCGCCGCGCTCACGTCTGCGCGAGGGCGCGCACCTGCGCCAGGGTGAGCGGAAGCGTCCCCGAACCGTCGAAATAGACGAAGCGCAGCGTGCGCCGGCGCGAGGTCATGGCCGCCGGCAGCGGGTCGTAGCGGAAGCTGCCGCCGCCGAGATGCGGCATCACCGTGCCGACATCGGTGGTCTCCCCCGTCTCGACCCGCAACAGGCTGACGCGCGTGCCTTCCACGGTGACCGCATCGAACGGGATGCGGGCGAGGCGCAGGAAGCTGGTGGGGTCGCTTGCCGTGGCGAAGCCCTCGACGAAGGCCTTTTCCACGAGATCGAGATCGGCTTCGGGGTGTGAGTGTTCCTCCGGCTCCGGCCCGTGCGGCAGATGCGGCGTCTGCCACTGCGCCGCCGGGCAGGGCGTGTGCCCGTGATTATGGCCGTAAGAATGGGAGTGGGAATGCGCCTCGGAATGGGAATGGCTGTACCCGCCGGCGCCGTGGTCATGGATGTGATGGTCGTGGCCGCGATGCATGTTGGCTTTCCTTTGCTTCCCTCTCCCCGTCGGGGAGAGGTGGCCCGCGAAGCGGGTCGGTGAGGGGGCGGTCTGCCACCGTCGAAGACCCCTCACCCCAACCCTCTCCCCGTCGGGGAGAGGGAGGTTTGACCCTCAGAAACTCACCGGCTTGTCGATGATGTGCTTGTGCGCACCCAGCTTGCCATGGGCGATCATCGAGCCGAGCGCCTCCACCACCACGCGGGTGGCGAACAAAGCGGTGATGTCGGAGGTGTCGTAGGGCGGGGAGACCTCCACCACCTCCAGCCCGCACAGCCCTTCTGCCGCCACCAGGCCGAGGATCTTCAGCGCCTCGCGCGGCAGAAAGCCGCCGGGCTCCGGCCAGCCGGTGCCGGGCACGAAGCCGCAGTCGATGGAATCCACGTCGAAGGAGATATAGACCGCGTCGGCGTCCTTCCAGGCGAGTTCGAGCGCGATCTCGGCCGCCTTTTCCAGCCCGATCTTCTCGATATCGTCGATGGTCAGCACATTGGTGCCGCGCTTTCGCGCCTCCTGCACGCCGTAGCGCGGGACCTGCCAGCCGCCAATGCCGAGCTGGACGAGGTTCTTGGGCGAGACATTCGGCAGGTTCGTCGCCCAGTACCAGGGCGTGGTGTGCATGCGCTCGTCGAGATCCTTTTCCTGGATGTCGATGTGCCGGTCGAAATGGATGATGCCGATGCGCTTGGACGTGCACTCGGCGATGCCGCGCACGCAGGGAAAGCCGATGGAATGGTCGCCGCCCAGCATCACCGGCAGCGCGCCGGAGGAGAAGACGTGGCTCACGCCCTTGGAGATCTGGTCGAAGCTCTTCTCCAGGTTCGCCGGAATGGTGAACACGTCGCCGGCATCGCACAAAGTCATCTGTTCGCGCAGATCGACGCCCAGCTCGTAATTATAGGGGGTGTAGAGTGCCGAGATGCGGCGGATTCCCTGCGGCCCGAAGCGGGTGCCGGGGCGATAGGTGGTGCCGCTGTCGAAGGGAATGCCGAGCACGGCGGCATCGTATTTGCCGACATCGCGGACATTCTCGACATAAGGCGCCTTCATGAAGGTGTTGATGCCGGCGAAATGCGGCAGCTCGCCACGTGCGAAGGTCGGGATCGACTTGTCAGTGATGGAATCGGCGCCGGGCAGGCCCATGTCGAGCGCCCATTGCTGCTCCTTGCGCCAGCCATCCTCGGAGAGCCTTTCCTCCGCTTCCAGCGCCTTCCAGCCCTGCATGCCCCGGATTTCGAAATTGGGGTGGTGAAGGCGCTGGCGCTGCGGGGCGGGGGCGAGGCCGGCGAAGCGGCGGGAACGGGTGGGGGAGCGGCGCATGTCGTGTCTCCGTTCGTCGAAGGGCCTGACGGCCTTCGGGGGAGACCCCGGCGCGCATGCGAGAGGGTCTTCGCCGCGAACGCCGCCGCGCGAGCCTCCCGGGCTTTTGTCCCGCCGTGGACCGGGCACTGGCGGCGCGCCCGGCTGCCCCTCTCGGACCAGCGCGCCGCAACCAGGCGGCGCCGGAACCCTAGGGACATTTGGCCAGAGGTTAGAACGGTCCGCCGTCCCGTCAAAGCCCGTATGGCAGGCAGTTGCACGGGCACGGTGCCGAGATTTTCGGCGCCGCGGCGCCGTCGCTTACGTTACTTGGTGCCGAAGATGCGGTCGCCGGCGTCGCCGATGCCGGGCACGATATAGCCGTGGTCGTTGAGGTGGCTGTCCACCGCCGCCGTGTAGACCGGCACGTCGGGATGGGCGTCGTGCAGCGTCTTCAGCCCTTCCGGCGCGGCGATCAGGCAGACGAACTTCACCGACTGGCAGCCGGCCGCCTTCACCTCCGACACCGCCGCCGCCGCGGAATTGCCGGTGGCGAGCATGGGATCGAGCACGATGGCGGTGCGCTCGGAAATGTCGCGCGGCAGTTTCAGATAATATTCCACCGCCGCCAGCGAGACCGGGTCGCGGTAGAGCCCGACATGGCCGACGCGGGCGGCGGGCAGGATTTCCAGCATGCCCTCCAGAATGCCGCCGCCGGCGCGCAGCACGGAGACGAGGCACAGCTTCTTGCCGGCGAGGATCGGCGCCTGCATCGTGGTCAGCGGCGTTTCGATCTCGATCGTCTCCGTCGGCATGTCGCGCGTCACCTCATAGGCGAGCAGCATGCTGATCTCGCGCAGCAGCAGCCGGAACTCATTCGCGGGGGTGCGCGAGCGGCGCATCAGCGTGAGCTTGTGCTGGATCAGCGGGTGATCGACGACGACGGTGTTCGACGGCAGGGCGGCTTTCGGGCTGGTGGGGGCGTTCATCTCGGCGTCGTCCTCGCATGGTACTCAGGCGCGGCACGGTGCCCGCCCCCGTCACGGAACTCACATTAGCGCGAAATCCGATTCAAGAAACGGACCATCCTGTCCGTTTTTTCGCGGCGAGCCGCACCGCCCCCCTTGCGGAGGCGGCGTTTTCACGCTCACATAGGTTGCTTCCAGGACGCCGGCGATGTCCGCCGGACTTGAAGCGAGCCAATTATGTCCGTCAATGCCAGTGCAGGCGGTCGTTCCCGCAACCACATCGTCCTCACCTCCCATGGCGCGCCTACCGGCGTCGCGGCCGATGGCCCGGCGCTGAACTGGGGCGCGCCCGATCCGGCCCTGCGCGGGCCCGTGGTCGCCACCCTCACCGATCCCAAGCGGCGCAACGCCATCGGCACCCATGCCGGCGGCTATTCGGTCTATCGCGCGCTCGCCATCGCCGCCGGCGCGCTGCCGGCGGACTTCAGGGCCGACCTCACCAATACCGCGCCCTCCGACATCATCGGCCCACACCCGCAATGGGGTGATGCGACGAAGATCGTCTCGCTCGACCCGTTTGGCCACATGATCGGCGAGGCCTTCGGCAGCGAGGTCGCGGCCGGGCTCGATGTGCGCCCGAGCATCGCCATCACCCGCGCCCATATCGACATGCCGGAAATCCGCGACGCGCTGCGCGCCGGGCGGCTGAGCATCGACGGCGACATTATCGGGCCGAAGGGCGATGTGCGCGTGACCAAGGCGGCGATCGAGCCGGTTTGGTACCTGCCGGGCATCGCCGAGCGCTTCGGCGTTTCCGAGGGCGCGCTGCGCCGGGCGCTGTTCGAGCACACGGGCGGCATGTTCCCGGAACTCGTCACCCGCGGTGACCTCAAGGTCTTCCTGCCGCCCATCGGCGGCATGACGCTCTATCTGTTCGGCGACCCGTCGAAGATCGGCGACGGCGTCACCCCGCTCGCCTGCCGGGTGCATGACGAGTGCAACGGTTCGGACGTGTTCTCCTCCGATATCTGCACCTGCCGGCCCTATCTCGCTCATGGCATCGAAATGTGCGTGGAGATGGCGCAGAAGGGCGGCACCGGCCTCGTGGTCTATAACCGCAAGGAAGGGCGCGCGCTGGGCGAAGTCACCAAGTTCCTCGTCTACAATGCCCGCAAGCGGCAGGAGGGTGGCGACCTGCCCGAGACCTATTTCAAGCGCACCGAATGCGTCGCCGGCGTGCAGGACATGCGCTTCCAGGAGCTGATGCCGGACGTGTTCCACTGGCTCGGCATCTCGAAGATCGACCGCTTCGCCTCGATGAGCGACATGAAGTTCAACGCACTCGCCCGCGCCGGCATCGAGGTGGTGGAGCGCGTGCCGATCCCCGCCGATCTGATCCCGCCCGATGCCCGCGTCGAGATGGAGGCGAAGGTCTCTGCCGGCTATTACGGCGTCGGCTTCGACAGCCGGTTCGAGGAGACGCAGGGCCGGGGGCTGGAGGAGTAAGGCATCCGTATCTCCCAAGCCACGTCATCCTGAGGTGCCCGGCGCAAGCCGGGCCTCGAAGGATTGTCATCGCCGAGCCGCCTAAGCGAGCATCCTTCAAGGCTCGCTGCGCTCGCACCTCAGGATGACGTCGCGCCGGGGCGGACGTCGGAGAAAGAATGTACCGCATGACTCCGCCCCAGAGCGTTCCCCCCGAACTCGCCGCCCTGCGCTCGCCTGCCGCCGTGCGGGCCCGCAGCCACCAGGTGCTCGACCATGTGCGGGAGGGCCGCTCGCCGCATTTCACCGTCGATCTCGCCGCGCTCGACGCGGTGGCCGACTATGTTGCCGAGGTGACGCGGCAGGACTATCCCAGCCTCGACATTCCCTATCACAGCCGCTGGCGGCACTTCGATGCCGGCGGGGTGGCGCGGTGGGAGGCGCTCGCCCCCCGCCTTGAGGGCGCCGACGCTGCCGAGCGGGCGCGCACCATGATCGACCTTGCCGTGGTCAGCGTGCTGCTCGACGCCGGGGCTGGGGACGCCTGGCGTTATCATGAGCAAGAGACCGGACTTTCCATCGGCCGCTCGGAAGGGCTGGCGGTGGCGAGCCTCGACATGTTCGTGGCCGGCGGCTTCTCGGCCGATCCCGACCGGCCTTTGCGCGCGGATGCCTCCACGCTGATCGGTCTCGATGCGGCGACGCTCGGCCGGTTCTTTCAGGTGTCGGAGCAAAATCCGCTCGTGGGTCTCGCCGGCCGGGCGGCGCTGCTGAACCGGCTCGGCGCGGCGGTGGCGGCGCGGCCGGACATTTTCGGCCCGAGTGGCCGGCCCGGCGGCCTCTATGACACGCTCGCCCCGCAGGCGCGGATCGGCCGGCTGCCGGCGGAAGCCATCCTCAAGGCGCTGCTCGACGGGCTTTCCGTCATCTGGCCATCGGGCCTGGAGGTGGCGGGAGTGGCGCTGGGCGATGTCGGGCGCCATCCGGCGGTGCGGGTGGCGGATCGCTCCGACCAGCTCGTGCCGTTCCACAAGCTGTCGCAATGGCTGACCTATTCGCTGCTGGAGCCGTTCGAGGCCTCTGGCCTCGCCGTCACCGATCTCGACGCGCTGACCGCCTTGCCGGAATACCGCAATGGCGGGCTGCTGATCGACCTTGGCGCGATCGTGTCGCGCACGCCGCTCGATCCCGCGCACAAGCACGAGGTGTCGTCGGAGTTGGTGGTCGAGTGGCGGGCCCTGACCGTGGCGCTGATGGATCTGCTCGCCGACCGGGTGCGCGAGCGGCTGGGGCTCGACGCCTCGCAATTCCCGCTCGCCAAGCTTCTGCAGGGCGGCACCTGGATGGCGGGACGCCGCATTGCCGCGGAACGGCGCCCGCCCGGCGGCCCGCCGCCGCTCGCCATCGACGCCGACGGCACGGTGTTCTGAGCTTTTCGTCATCCCGGACGGCCGAAGGCCGACCCGGGATCGTGTGCCGAAGAGGGAGCGATCCCGGCTCTGCGCTGCGCTTCGGCCGGGATCACGCCCTTGTCAGAGGGTGCTCAATCCAGCTGCGCGCCGGACGCCTTCACGATCGGCGCCCATTTGGCGATTTCCTTCTTCACATGCTCGCCCAGCTCTTCCGGCGTCGAGCCGACCGAGACGGCGCTGAAATCGGCGAGGCGGGCCTGCACCTTCGGGTCGGCCAGCGCCTTGTTGGCGGCGGCGTTGAGCTTGGCGACTACCTCCGGCGGGGTGCCGGCGGGGGCGAAGACGGCGTTCCAGGTGTAGGTCTCATAGCCCGGCACGGCTTCGGCGATGGCCGGCACGTCAGGGAAGGAGGGCGCGCGCTTGGCCGTGGTCACGCCCAGCGCCCGCAGCTTGCCGGATTTGATGTGGCTGGTGGAGGAGGGGAGGTTGTCGAACATGATCGGCACCTGGCCGGAGAGCACATCGACCAGCGCCGGGCCGGCGCCCTGATAGGGAATGTGCTGCATGTCGACATCGGCCATGCTCTTGAACAGCTCGCCGGAGAGATGCAGCGGCGTGCCGTTGCCGGAGGAGGCGTAGGAATACTTGCCCGGGTCCTTCTTCAGCAGCGCGATCAGCTCCTCGGTGGTCTTGGCCGGGAAATCCGGGTTCACCACCAGCACGTTCGGCACCACCACCAGCAGCGACACCGGCGCGAAGCTGGTGACGGGGTCATAGGGCATCTTCTTGTACAGTGCCGGGTTCAGCGCATGGGTGGCGACCGTGCCCATGAGGATGGTGTAGCCGTCCGGGCTCGCCTTGGCGACCTGCGCCGCGCCGAGATTGCCGCCGGCGCCGCCCTTGTTCTCCACCACCACGGGCTGGCCCAGCTCCGCCGCCATGCGCTCGGCGATCAGCCGGCCGACCAGATCGGTGGAGCCACCGGCGGCGAACGGAATGACCAGCGTCACCGGGCGGGTGGGGAAATCCTGCGCGGCGGCCGGGCCGGCCGGGGCCAGTGCGGTGGCCAGTGCGGCGATGGCGGTGGCGAAAAGCGTGCGTTTCATGCGGCGTGTCCTCCTTCAGCGCGCCCCATGCGCGCGATGGGCCTCTGCGGACCCTTGGTGGGAGATAGAGTGCGATATCCCTACGTCACGCTCAATCCGCCATCTGTCTGAGGGATTGCGCGCGGGCGGACGCGAAGTTGGGCATGGGATGCGCGGTCTGCCTGTTCGCTAGGCAGCGGCAGCGATCGTGCGGTAACGCGTTCCGCTCCCTGTCCTCGCGGCGTGGGCGCGAGCGCGACGGGCCGGGATTCGCGGCAGGGTTGCCCCGGCTGGCATATCGCTTGCGTGACGAGCCGCCTGTTCGCAGCCGCAGGGGGCAGGCCGACCACATGAGCAAGGGCGCCGAGATCGAACTCATCGACGTGACCAAGCGCTATGGGCAGGCCATGGCGGTGGACCACGTCTCGCTGAAGATTCCGGCTGGCACCTATTGCTGCCTGCTCGGCCCTTCCGGCTGCGGCAAAACCACCACGCTGCGCATGATCGCCGGCCATGAGAGCGTCACCGAAGGCGACATCCGCCTCGGCCCCACCGTGGTCACGGACCTGCCGCCGGCCAAGCGCGGCACGGCGATGATGTTCCAAAGCTACGCGCTCTTTCCGCATCTCGACATCGTCGACAATGTCGCCTTCTCCATGAAGATGAAGGGCGTCGACAAGCCGATCCGCCGGGCCAAGGCGATGGAGATGCTGAAGCTGGTGCAGATGGAGCATCTGGCCGAGCGCCGCCCCGCCCAGCTCTCGGGCGGCCAGCAGCAGCGCGTGGCGCTCGCCCGCGCCCTGATCACCGATCCGCAGGCGCTGCTGCTCGACGAGCCGCTTTCCGCGCTCGACCCCTTCCTCAAGATCAAGGTGCGGCAGGAGCTGAAGAAGCTGCAGCTTCAGCTCGGCATTTCCTTCATCCACGTCACCCACAGCCAGGAGGAGGCGATGGCGCTCTCCGACCTCGTGGTGGTGATGAATGGCGGGCGGATCGAGCAGGCGGGCACGCCGCGCGAGGTATTCAACCGCCCCGCCACCGCCTTCGTCGCCCGCTTCATGGGCGACCACAATGTGATCGCCGGCCGGGTGACGCAGCTCGGCGGCGAAGAGGTTACGTTTGAAGTGCCGGGCGGCGCCTCCTTCCGCGCCCCCACCGCGCCGGGGCTGGAGCCGGGCGCGCCGGTGGAGATCGCCGTGCGCACCGACCGGGTGACGCTCGGCGCCGGGGCGATGCCAGGGTGCGGCCTCACCGGCCTCGTGCAGAACATCGAATATCACGGCCAGAAGGTGCAGGTGGCGCTGGCCGCGCCCGGCGTGTCGGAATTCGCGGTTCAAGTGCCGGAAACCGCCTTCTTCGCCGCCCCGCTCAGCATCGGCGATGCCGTGCCGCTCGGCTGGACGCCGCAGGACGTTCACATCCTTCAGCCTTCGCCTTCCGCCTGACACCAGACACATCGGCGGCTCACCCCGCCGCACAACGCTCGGGAGACTGCAATGAGCAAGAAGACCACGGTTCGCACCGGAGCCGCCGGCGCCAAGGGCGTCAGCCGTCGCGGCCTACTGAAGGGCGCGGCGGCGCTGGGCGGCCTCGCCGTCGGCGGGCAGGCAGTCACCGGCTTCCCCACCATATGGGCGCAGAACCCGATCACGCTGCGCCAGTTCGGCACCGGCGTGTCGAACCTCAACGCCATCGCCGAGAAGTGCAAGGCGGATCTCGGCATCACCCTGCAGATGACGGCGCTCGATTCCGACGCGGTGTCGCAGCGCGTGGTGACGCAGGCCAACTCCTTCGACATTGCCGATATCGAATACTGGATCTGCAAGAAGGTGTTCGCCGCCGGCACGCTGCAGCCGATGGATGTGAACAAGATCAAGTATTACGACCAGATCGTGCCGATCTTCACCACGGGCAAGCTCACCCCGGACTCGAAGATCGCGCAGGGCACGGCGCCCAACACGGTCGGCTTCGTCGAAGGACCGGATTCCAAGAAATTCGCCCCGGCGCCGACCCAATGGATGACGCTGATCCCGACCATCTACAACGCCGATACGCTCGGCATCCGTCCCGACCTTGTCGGCCGGCCGATCAAGAACTGGAAGGACATTCTCGACCCCGCCTTCAAGGGCAAGACCTCAATCATCAACATTCCGTCCATCGGCATCATGGACGCGGCGATGATCTGCGAAAGCGCCGGCATCATCAAATATGGCGACAAGGGCAACATGACCAAGGCGGAGATCGACACCACGATCGATTTCCTGATCAAGACCAAGAAGGCCGGCCAGTTCCGCGCCTTCTGGAAGACCTTCGACGAGAGCGTGAACCTCATGGCCTCGGGCGAGGTGGTGATCCAGTCCATGTGGTCGCCGGCCGTGGCGGCCGTGCGCTCCAAGGGCGTCGCCTGCGTCTACCAGCCGCTGGAAGAAGGCTATCGCGCCTGGGGCGGCGGCCTCGGCATCGCCAAGCACCTGAAGGGCGCGCAGCTCGACGCCGCCTATGAGTACATCAACTGGTATCTCTCCGGCTGGGTCGGCGCCTATCTCAACCGGCAGGGCTATTACTCCGCCGTGCTCTCCACCGCCGAGAAGAACATGACGCCGGACGAATGGGCGTTCTGGATGCTCGGCCAGCCGGCCAAGGCCGACATCCTCTCCCCCGAGGGCAAGGTGATGTACACGGCCGGCGCGGTGCGCGATGGCGGCTCCTTCCAGGAACGCATGGGCGCGGTGGCCTGCTGGAACTCGGTGATGGACGAGGACCGCTACATGGTTCGCCGCTGGAACGAGTTCATCGCCGCGTGAGGCATCCCCCATGCGGAGCGGGCCCGAGTGCTTCGAGGCTCGCTTCGCTCGCACCTCAGCATGACGAAGGGAAGACGCCCGCCGCCTTCCCCTCGCAGACGTCATCCTGAGGTGCCGGGCGAAGCCTGGCCTCGAAGGATGTTCGCGAATGCCGACCTTGACCGGAAACCCCGCATGACCCTCTCCCGGATCGCGCCCTATCTGCAGGCCACGCCGCTGACGCTGATCCTCGCGGCGTTCCTGGTGCTGCCGATCGCCACCATCGTGATGGTGAGCTTCTGGGACTATGACTCGATCCAGATCTTCCCGGCTTTCGTCTTCACAAATTACGAGGAGACGATCACCTCGCCGGTGACCTGGAGCACCTATCTCAACACGCTGAAATACACGGTCATCGTCTGGGCGGTGACGCTCCTTGTCGGCTTCTGGGTCGCCTATTACCTCGCCTTTCATATCCGCTCGGCGACCATGCAGATGGTGCTGTTCCTCATCTGCACCGTCCCGTTCCTTACCTCGAACATCATCCGCATGATCTCGTGGATTCCGTTCCTCGGCCGCAACGGGCTCCTTAACCAGTCGCTGATGTCGATGGGCGTGATCGACCAGCCGCTGGAATTCCTGCTGTTCTCGGATTTCGCCGTCGTGCTGGCGATGGTGCATCTCTACACGCTGTTCATGGTCACCCCGATCTTCAACACGCTGATGCGCATCGACCGGGCGCTGATCGAGGCCGCGCGGGATGCCGGTGCCAGCGCCTTCCAGATCCTCACCAATGTGATCATCCCGCTCGCCAAGCCCGGCATCGCCATCGGCTCGATCTTCGTGGTGACGCTGGTCATGGGCGACTTCATCACCGTGCGGTTCATGTCCGGCGGCCAGTCGGCCTCGGTGGGGCTGATGATGGCGAACCAGATCGCGCTGCTGCAATACCCGGCGGCGGCGGCGAACGCGGTGATCCTCTTGGTGCTTGTGCTGCTGCTGGTCGCCGCCATCCTGCGCATCGTCAACATCCGCAAGGAGTTGTGAGCCATGAACTCGGACAAGCGTGGCCCCGGCTTCTACGTGCTCACCGCCTTCTTCATCCTGTTCGTGCTGTTCCTGTACGGGCCGCTCTCCACCATCTTCATCCTGTCTTTCCAGGGGCCGAATGGCGGGCTCACCTTCCCGATGAACGGGGTGTCGCTGCGCTGGTTCGAGAACCTCTTGTTCGAGCAGCAGGCGGTGGGCGATTTCGGCGGCGCCTTCGCGCGCTCGCTCCTTCTTGGCCTGATGACCATGCTGACCACGGTGGTGGTCTCGCTGCTGGCGGGCCTCGCCTTCCGCCGTCGTTTCCTCGGCAGCGGGCCGCTGTTCTACCTCACCATCGCCAGCCTGATCGTGCCCTCGATCCTCATCTCGCTCGGCATCGGCCTCGCCTTCAACGTGTTCGGGCTGGAGCCGGCTTGGTACTCCTCCGGCTTCGGTGCGCATCTGACCTGGACGCTGCCCTTCGGCCTCTTGATCATGTTCGCGGTGTTCAACCGCTTCAACCCGGCCTATGAGGAAGCCGCGCGCGACTTGGGCGCCACCCCCTGGCAGACCTTCGCCCATGTGGTGCTGCCGATCATCCTGCCAAGCCTCATCGGCGTCGGCCTGTTCGGCTTCACCCTGTCCTATGACGAGTTCGCCCGCACGCTGATGACCTCCGGCAGCTTCAACACATTGCCGCTGGAGATCTACGGCATGACCACCAATGTCACGACCCCGGTGCTCTACGCGCTGGGCACGGTGACGACGGTGTTCTCGCTGGCGGTGATTCTCCTCGCCCTGGCGACCATCGCCGTGCTGCGCAAACGCCGCGCCCGCCGGCTGGCGGGGTGACGGAGCGCCTCACGCAATCTCGCGCGAGCGGGTGCGCAGGGCGGCGGAGGCGGTTTCCAGATGATGCGCCGATGCGGCGATGGCATCCATGCTGCGGGTGATCGTTCCGACGCTCTTTGCCGCCTCCAGCATGCTCAGCGACATGTCGCGCGCCACCGCCGACTGCTCCTCCACCGCGCCGGCGATGCCGGTGGAAATGGCATTGATGTCGCCGATGCGCCGGCCGATGGCGGCGAGCGCCTGCGCGGTTTGTTGCGTGCAGTCCTGAATGGCGGCGATCTGCGCCGTGATCTGGCCGGTGGCATCCGCCGTCTGGCCGGCGAGTTCCTTCACTTCCGTCGCCACCACCGAGAAGCCGCGCCCAGCCTCGCCCGCCCGCGCCGCCTCGATGGTGGCGTTGAGGGCGAGCAAATTGGTCTGGCCGGCGATCTTGGTGATCAGATCGATGACGAGGCCGATGCGCTGGGCGGTATCGGTGAGGGCGGAGACGACCTCATGCGCCCGCGTGTTCTCCGCCACGGCGCCGCGTGAGTTGTCCAGCGCCACCGCGACCTGCCGGCTGATCTCGCTGATCGAGGCGGAGAGTTCTTCCGCGCCGGAGGCGACCGCATTGATGCCGACGGATGTCTGCTCGGTCGCGTGCGAGGCAGTGGCGGCCTGATGGCTGGCGTCGCTGATCTCGCGCGTGATGCGCTCGATGTCCGTGCCGATCAAGCTTTGCAGTGCTTCGCGATGCTGCCGCCGCACCACCTCGGCGGTGGTGTCGGTGGCGAACTTCACCACCTTGGTCAGGGTACCGGTGGCATCGAACACCGGGTTGTAGCTGGCCTGGATCCACACATCGCGCCCATCCTTGGCGATGCGGCGGAACTCGCCGGCCTGGAAGGTTCCACGCTTCAGTTCGGCCCAGAAACTGCGATAGGCGGGGGTGTCGCGCTCCTGCGGCGGCACGAAGAGCGCGTGGTGTCGGCCTCGGATCTCGTCGAGCGTGTAGCCGAGCGCGTTGAGGAAGTTCGCGTTGGCGTCCAGCACATGGCCGTCGGGCGTAAAGTAGATGAGGGCCTGCGAGGTGTCGGCGGCGCGGATCAGGCTCTCATATTCGGCCTCGCGTGCCTTCTGCGCCGAGACATCGGAGGCGAACTTGATGACCTTGACCACTTTGCCGCGGACGACGATGGGATTGTAGGTCGCCTGGATGAAGACGGAGCGGCCATCCTTGGTCACGCGGTGGAATTCAGCCGATTTGAACGCGCCACGGCGCAGATCGTTCCAGAACGCGGCATAGGCCTCGCTCGCGCGCTCGTCCGGGCGAACGAACAGCGTGTGCGGCTTCCCCGCGATCTCCGCCAACTCATAGCCCATGAGCGCGAGAAAATTGGCATTGGCGGTGATGAGCCGCGCGTCCGGCGTGAATTCGACGACGGCGAGCGAGCGGTCGAGGGCTTCCAAGGTCGCCAGGGCGTGGCGGTTCGACAGCAGGTGCATTCAGCGCTCTCCACATCACCGCCCGCATGCGGCGATCCATTTCGCTAGAAGGCGAGGCTTGCTTCAGGATTGCGCGCGGCGGGCCTCACGCGACTTTGCCTGTTCCTCCACGGGCGATTTGCTAGGATATCGCCGCGGCTCCCAAGAGCCGTTCGCCGGGCCTATGGGTGCGCGGCGATATGTTTCGGGAGCTCCCAATGCGAAGCGTTCTCTTTCTCTCTGCCGCGCTGGTTCTCGGCATGGCCTCGGCGCAGGCGCAGGAAAACCCGCGCTCGACCACGATGAGCTGCGCGCAGGTCAACGCGCTGGTGCAGCAGCGCGGCCAGGTGGTGTTCGACACGGGCGGCGGCAACCTCAGCCGCGTCGTCTCCAATCCCAGCCTCTGCATGGCCTCCGACGACGGTGCGCCGAGCTGGATTCCCTCGCAGGACCAGAGCCAGTGTCTTGCCGGCTATCATTGCCAGGAGCGCGAGGGCCACGGCAACTGAAGCCGCTCGTCAGCGCGCGCGCCGGGTGAGCGCGCGCTGCACCTCGCCCAGCGCGAGGTCGACGGTGACGGCGAACAGCGCCACCAGCACCGTGCCCTGCAGCACATAGGCCGGGTTGCCGCCTGACAGTCCGTCAATGATCGGCGAGCCCAGCGTCAGCGCGCCGACGGTCGAGCCGATGGTGGCGGTGCCGATGCCGATCGTCACCGAGGTGCGGATGCCGGCAAACAGGATCGGCGCCGCCAGTGGCAGCTCGATCCGCCACAGCCGCCCGGCGGGGGAGAAGCCGCTACCATCGGCCGCCTCCAGCACCGGCGCCGGGACGCTGCGAAGCCCTGCCATCCCCGCCCCCATCACCGGCAGCACGCCATAGAGCACCAGCGCGAAGGCGGTGGGCAGCGCGCCATAGCCGAGGCTCGGCACGGCAAGTGCCAGCACGGCGACGGGCGGAAAGGTCTGGGCGAGCGCGCCCAGCCGGTCCAGCGTTCCTGCATAGGCGCGGCCCGTCGACCGGGTGGCGAACAGCGCAGCGGCGATGCCGAGCGTGATGGCGACAAGGCTCGCCGCGCCGGTCAGCAGCGCATGCGCGGCGACGAGTTCGGGGAAGCTGGCGCGGCTGTAGATGAGGCGCGTGCCCGGCGGAAACAGTAGGCCGAGATGCGGCGCCAGCGCATCCATGCCAAAGGTGAGGGCAAGAAAGACCGCCCCGACCCAGAGCACTGGCCGGCCGGCGATCCACGCCGCCGCCCCCATCGCGGGCGGACGCCTCATGGCCGAACCAGATCGGCAAGGGTGAGCACGCCGGGCTGCCCGTCGGCGCTGCGCCGCACCGGCAGCTGCGCGAGGCCCTCCGCCACCATGCGGGCCAGGGCCTCTTCAAGGGTCGCCTCGGCGGCGACCGGGGCGGCGTCGACCGCGGGCGGCGGGGCGCTGAAATCCGCGCGGTCGCCCACGCGCAGCGCTTTCAGCCGGTTCAGCCCCAGCAGCGGCCCGCCGAAGAAGCGGGCAACCTCCTCGCTCGCGGGGTGGGCCAGCACTTGCGCCGGCGTGCCGGTTTGCAACAGCCGCCCGTGGTGCAGCACGGCGAGCGTGCCGCCGAGGCGGATCGCTTCTTCCACGTCATGGGTGACGAGCAGGATGGTGGTGCCGGTGCGAAGCTGTATGTCGCGCAGGCTGTCCTGAAGGCCGCGCCGGGTCGGCGGGTCGACGGCGCCGAACGGCTCGTCCATCAGCAGCACTTCAGGATCGCCGGCCAGCGCGCGGGCGACGCCGACGCGCTGCTGCTGGCCACCGGATAGTTCGTCCGGGTAACGGTGGGCGTGGTGCTCGGGCGGCAGGCCGACGAGAGCGAGCAACTCGGCGACCCTGTCGCGGATCCGTGCTGCCGGCCAGCCGAGAAGCGTCGGCACGGTGGCGACGTTGCGCGCCACGGTCCAATGCGGGAAAAGTCCAACGGACTGAATAACATAGCCCATGCGCCGGCGCAGCGCGACCGGGGGGAGGGTGGCGATGTCGGTGCCGTCGACGAGGATGCGCCCGGCATCGGCCTCCAAAAGCCGGTTGGCGAGGCGCAGGAGGGTCGATTTACCGGAACCGGACGTGCCCACTAGCGCGCAGAGCGTGCCGCGCGGCACGTTGAGCGTCACCGCGTCCACGGCGGCCACCGCGCCGAAGTGCCTGGAAACGCTTTCGAATCGGATCATCGCCGGGGCCTCCGCACGAGGAAAAGTGCGAGGCCGCGCAAGGCGGTATCGGCGATCAGCGCGAGGGCAATGGCCGAGAGCGCGCCGAGCAGCACGAGATCGGCCGCTGTCTGTCCAAGTCCTTGAAAAATAAACGTTCCCAACCCGCCGGCGCCGATCAGCGCCGCCAGCACGGCGAGGCCGATGAGCTGCACCAAGGTGAGCCGCAGCGTCTGCAGCAGCGTCGGAAAAGCGAGCGGAAGCAAGGTGTTGCGCACGATCTGCCCCTGCGTCATGCCCATGCCGCGCGCGGCCTCCACCACATCCGGCGGGACGCTGGAAAGCGCGGCGTGGGTGCCGCGCGCGACCGGGAGCAGGCCATAGAGCCCCAGCGCGAGGATGGCCGGGGTCGCCCCGATGCCGGAAATGCCGAGCTGGCGCAGGCCCGGCACGAGTTCGATGAGGAGGACGATGGGACCGATGAGGAGGGCGAAGAGCGCGAGCGAGGGGATGGTCTGGACGATGTTGAGCACGGCGAAGATCGGGGCGGCGCGACCCGGCCGGCGATAGGCCATCAGCCCGATCGCCCCGCCCCCGATGACGGCGAGCGCCAGCCCTGCTCCGGTGAGCTGGAGATGGCGCAGCACTTCGTCGAGATAGGCCTGCTGGCGTACCGCATATTCGCGCGCAAGCGAGAGTGGGGCGAGGGTGCCGCTGGCGAGCAGCGCGGCGAGGCCCGCCAGCGTCGCGAGGGGCGGCACGGCCTTGCCGGCGCGGCCCGGCGCCCGCTCGGCGCTGTCGGCGAGCAGCAGCAGTCCCGCCGTGAACACCACCCAGAAGCCGGTGCCGAGCGACACGCGGGTGAGCGGCCCGGCGGCGACGGCCTGTTCCCCCGCCGCGCGCCCCGCCAGCGCCAGCGCGGCCAGCATCAGCGCGCCGGCACAGAGGCCGAGCAGAGCCGGCTGGGCGGGGAGGGCGGGGCGCAGCGCCAGCGCGGCGATCCCCGCGAGCAGCGCCAGCACGGCCAGGCTCGGTCCCATTCCTGTCGCCTGCCATAGGGGCAGCGGGGTTCCCGACAGCAGCCGGTTGGGCGCCACCACGACGAAGCCGCAGGCGAGCAGCGCCACCAGCGCGACGGCGGCGAGCAGCAGAGGCAGGGCCTCGACCCCGGCCAACGGGCGCGACAGGGACGCCGGCGCGCGGCCGGCGAGGCGTCTCACCCGAGCAGCCCCTGCGCCTTCAGATAGGCTTCGGCGACGGCACGGGCGTCGCGCCCTTCCAACTGCACCTGCGCGTTCAGCTGCTGCAGCGTCGGCAGGGTGAGGCCGGCAAAGGCCGGCGCGAGCTTGGCGGCGATCTCCGGATGGGCGTCCAGCACGCCTTTGCGGATCACCGGCGCCGGCTGATACACCGGCTGCACCTGCTTGGTGTCGGCCATCACTTTGAGATTGAGCGCGGCGATGGCGCCGTCCGTGCCATAGACCATGGCGGCATTGACGCCGGAGGTGCCTTCCGCCGCCGCCTTGATGGTGGCGGCGGTGTCGCCGCCCGAGAGCACGAGCAGCTGGTCGCCCGACAGCTTGAAGCCATAAGCCTGCTGGAACGCGGGCAGCGCCGCCGCGCTTTCCACGAATTCGGCCGAGGCGGCGAGCTTCACCTTGCCGTCCTTGGTCCAGCGGGCGAAATCGTCCAGCGTCGCCAGCTTTTCGCGCGCCGCGACGTCGCCGCGCACGGCGATGCCCCAGGTGTTGTCCGCCGGCGCCGGGGCGAGCCAGACGAGGCCGTTGGCGGCGTCGAGATCGCGGGCCTTCTCATAGGCGGCGGTGGCGTTCTTCCACAGCGGGTCGTCCGCCATGGCGAAGAAGAAGCCGGCATTGCCGGTATATTCGGGATAGAGGTCGATCTCCCCCGCCAGCAGCGCGGTGCGCACGATCTTGGTGGGGCCGAGCTGAAGCCGCCGCGTCACCGGAATGCCGGCATGTTCCAGCACCAGCGCGATGATGTTGCCGAGCACCGCGCCTTCCGTGTCGATCTTGGACGCGACCACGACCGGCGCGGCGGCGCGGGCGGCGGTGCCCGGCAGGAGTGATGCCGCCGCGAGGGTCGCCAGAAGGCCGCGCCGGCTGATGGATGTGACCATGAAATCCCCCGCTGTCACTGGTGTCGAGATGCTGCCGACAAAAGCCGGCGCGGGCACGATAGTTCCACCCCTGCGGCGAGGACCGGGCTGAAAAGCGCTCAGCTCTTCATCTTCTGCAGCGCCTGGGCGCAGCCGACCGACATTTCCTTGCTGTGCGCCTTCAGGCACTGCATGACCCGGCCGCCGCCCGGCTGCACGGTGGGGCACAGCCGCTTGATGTCGGCCTGGCAGTATTTGGCGAGATCGTTCTGCTGCGCCTGCGCGGCGGTGCCGGCAGCGAGGGCGGTCAACAGCGACGTGGCGAGAATAGACATGGTGAGAATGACGGCGCGCATGGGGTTCCCTTCCCTGGCTGATCGTCTTGCGCGATCCCCCTCACTGTAGAGCGGAAGCGCGCCGCATTGAATGGCGAAATTGGGCGGCGCGCCGCCCGCCCGGGCCGCGCGGCACCGTGGGAGGAAACACTTGGCCGGCTGAGACGTTTCCCCCCGACCCCGTGCGCAGCCGTTTGCGCTTCCCCTCCACTTGGCCGGACCCCCACCATGCCCCGCGCGCCCGACCGCCTTCGCCTCGGCTACCACGCCTCGCACGAGCAGTTCGCGCCGAGCGATCTGCTCGGCTGCGTCCGCGCCGCTGAACAGGCCGGTTTCGAGGCCGCCATGTGCTCGGACCATTTCGCGCCGTGGAGCGCGCGCCAGCCGCATTCCGGCTTCGCCTGGAGCTGGCTCGGCGCGGCGCTGGCCACCACCTCGCTGTCCTTCGGCGTGGTGACGACGCCGATCGGCCGCCGCTACCACCCCGCGCTCACCGCCCAGGCGGCGGCGACATTGGCGGAGATGTTTCCTGAGCGGTTCTGGATGGCGCTCGGCTCCGGCGAGGCGCTGAACGAGCGCGTGACCGGCCAGCGCTGGCCGGCCAAGGCGGAGCGCGACGCGCGGCTGCGCGAGTCGGTGGAGATCATGCGCGCCTTGTTCGCCGGCGAAACGGTGAGCCGGCGCGGCGGGCTGATCGATGTCGAGGAGGCCCGGCTCTATACGCGGCCGAAGGTGCCGCCGGCCTTCATCGCCGCCGCGCTGACGCCGGAAACCGCACGCCGCGCGGGGGCGTGGGCGGATGGGCTCGTGACCATCAACCAGCCCATGGAGCGGCTGCGCGCCATCATCGACGCCTTCCGGGAGGGCGGCGGCGAGGGGCGCCGGCTGGTGCTGCAGGTCCACGTCTCCTACGCGCCGACGCAGGCAGAGGCGCGCGCCAACGCCCATGACCAGTGGCGCTTCAACACGCTGTCTTCCGCTGTCGCGGCGGAACTGAAGCTGCCGGAACAGTTCGACGCCGCCACACGGCTGGTGCGCCCGGAGGATCTCAACGAGAGCATCCTCATTTCCGACGATCCCGGCTGGCACGCGGCGCGGCTGGACGAATTCGCCGAACTCGGCTTCCACGACATCTACCTTCACAATGTCGGGCTAAACCAGTCGGCGTTCATCGAGACGTTTGGCGCCCGCGTCCTGCCGCAGGTGCGGCGCGGGGCCTGACCAAACCCAACCTGACCAAGCCCAAGGGAGGCGCGGATGGCGCAGACACGCTGGTGGCAGCGCGGGATTTTCTATCAGGTCTATCCCCGCTCGTTTCAGGACAGCAATGCCGACGGCATTGGCGACCTCGACGGCATCCGCGCCCGGCTCGACCATCTCGTGACGCTGGGGGTCGACGCGGTGTGGATCTCGCCCATCTTCCCCTCGCCCATGGCCGATTTCGGCTATGACGTCGCCGATTACTGCGGCATCGACCCGATGTTCGGCGATCTCGACGCCTTTGACCGGCTGGTGGCGGAGGTGCACGCGCGCGGGCTGAAGATCGTGCTCGACTTCGTGCCCAACCACACGTCCGACCAGCACCCCTGGTTCGCCGAGAGCCGGGCCTCGCGCGACAACCCCAAGCGCGACTGGTACATCTGGCGCGACCCCGCGCCCGATGGCGGGCCGCCCAATAATTGGATGAGCAATTTCGGCGGGCCGGCCTGGACGCTCGATCCCGCCAGCGGCCAATATTACTACCACGCCTTCCTCACGCAGCAGCCGGACCTCAACTGGCGCAACCCGGCCGTGCGGGCGGCGATGCACGACGTGCTGCGCTTCTGGATGGCGCGCGGCGTCGACGGGTTCCGCGTCGACGTGATCTGGCACCTGATGAAGGACGCGGATTTCCGCGACAACCCGCCGAACCCGGAATATGCGCCCGGCGACGCGGACATCCGCCGCTTCCTGCAGACGCGCTCCACCGACCAGCCCGATGTGCACGCCATCATCGCCGAGCTGCGCGCGGTGATCGACGAGTTCGAGGACCGGGTGCTGATCGGCGAGATCTACCTGCCGATCGACCGGCTGGTGGCCTATTACGGCGAGAATCTCGAAGGCGCGCATCTGCCGTTCAACTTCCAGCTCATCCATGCCAGCTGGACCGCGCCGCAGCTCGCCGCGCTGATCGCCGAATATGACGCGGCGGTGCCGGAGGGCGGCTGGCCGAACTGGGTGCTGGGCAATCACGACCAGCCGCGCATCGCCTCGCGCATCGGCGCGGCGCGCACGCGGGTGGCGGCGATGCTGCTGCTCACCCTGCGCGGCACGCCGACGCTGTATTATGGCGACGAGATCGGCATGGAGAATGTGCCGATCCCGACCGAGGAGGCGCAGGACCCGTGGGAGAAGAACGAGCCGGGCCTCGGTCTCGGCCGCGACCCCGAGCGCACGCCGATGCAATGGGACGCCTCGCCCCATGCCGGCTTCACCAATGGACGACCCTGGCTGCCGCTGGCGGCTGACTTCGCCACCCGCAATGTCGCGGCGCAGATGCAGCAGCCCACCTCGCTGCTGAACCTCTACCGCGACCTCATCGCGCTGCGCCGCGCCCATCCGGTGCTGCACGCGGGCACCTATCGCAAGATCACCGCGCTGGGCGACGTGCTGGTGTTCCTGCGCGAGAGCGCGGCGGAATGCGTGCTGGTGGCGCTCAACCTCGCCGGCAATGCGCAGGAGGACATTCCGCTGCCGCCCGGCGCGCAGGGGCAGGTGCTGCTCTCCACCGAGCCCGGCCGGGCGGAGCGGGTGGAGGGCCGGCTTTCGCTCCGGCCCTATGAGGGCGTGATCGTCGCGCTCGACGCGCGGGGCTAGAGCACGCGCCGATCGGCTTGCACGCAAGCTGATCGGATAACGCGTTCTCTATCTTAGAGTTAGCGGGCGATTTGCCGATCAGATTGTTTCAATCTGATCGGATCGCACTCTAGAGCTCCGTGCGCCGGTAGGCATAGTCGAGCCCGCCCATGCGGAACCAGCGATAGCCATAGGGCTCCAGCGTCAGCTCGTAGCGGCCCTTGGCGTCGCCCTGGGAGTGATCCTCGGACAATAGGTTGACGAGCCGGTTCGGCTCGCCTTCCGGCGCGGGCAGGGTGAAGCGGACGCTGACCCCCTCGGGGTGGAAATTGTGCAGGAACACGGCGACGTTGTTGCGCCACTCATAGCGCAGGCACAGCACGGCGTCGTGGCCGACGTCCACCACCTCGAACGCGCCCCAGCCGATTTCCTGCGTCTCCTGCCGGGTGCGGATCATCCGCTCCATCCAGTTGAGGAAGGAGTCCGGGTCGCGCCGCTGGTCGGCGACATTGACCTGTTCCCAGCCATAGGCTCCCTCGGAAATGACAGGCAGATAGGTCTTTTCCGCCGAGCTGAAGCCCCCCTGCTTCTCGTTCGACCATTGCATGGGGGTGCGGGCGCAGTAACGCTCGGGCAGGCTGAGGTCGTCGCCCATGCCGATCTCGTCGCCATAGCGCAGCACCGGCGTGCCCGGCAGCGACAGCATGAGGCTGTAGGCCAGCTCCATCATCCGGCGGTCGCCCTTCAGCATCGGCGCCAGCCGGCGGCGGATGCCGCGGTCATAGAGCTGCATCGACTTGTCCGGTCCGAAGGCGGCGAACACCTCCTCCCGCTGCTTTTCGGTCAGCCGGCCGAGATCGAGCTCGTCATGGTTGCGCAGGAACAGGCCCCATTGCGCCGTCGCATAGTCCGGCCGCGTGGCGTTGAGCGCCTTGACCAGCGGCTTCATGTCGGCGCTGGCGAGCGCGTAGAATAGCGACTGGTTGACCTGGAAATTGAACATCATGTGCATGCGGTCGCCGTCCTCGCCGAAGTACTTCTTGTCGTCTTCGGGGAGGATGTTGGCTTCGGCGAGAATGATGGCGTCGCCGCGCCGCCACTGCAGGAATTCGCGGAAGGTACGCAGCATGTTGAAATGCTCGACCGGCGTGCCGCCGACCTCCGCCCCCTTCTCCGCGATGACGAACGGCACCGCGTCCATGCGGAAGCCGGAGACGCCGAGCTGCAGCCAGAAGCCCATGATGCGCAGGATTTCCGCCTGAACGTCGGGATTGGCGGTGTTGAGGTCGGGCTGGAAATTGTAGAAGCGGTGGAAATAATATTCCTTAGCCACCTTGTCATAAGTCCAGGTGGTCTTCTGCACGCCGGGGAAGACCATGCCTTCATGTGCATTCTTCGGCTTCTTCTTCGACCACACATACCAGTCGCGATAGGGCGAGTTGGGGTCGGAGCGGGCGGATTTGAACCAGGGGTGCTGGTTGGAGGTGTGGTTGACCACGAGGTCGATCAGCACCCGCATGCCGCGCTGCTTGGCGGCGTGGGTGAATTCGACGAAATCGCCTAGCGTGCCGTAGCGCGGATCGATGCCGTAATAATCGGCGACATCATAGCCGTCGTCGCCGCCGGGCGAGACCTGGAACGGCATCAGCCAGATGGCGGTGATGCCGAGGCCGTGGAGATAATCCAGCCGCCGCATCAGGCCGCGGAAATCGCCGACGCCGTCGCCGTTCGAATCCATGAAGCCTTCGACGGAGAGGCAATAGACGATGGCGTTCTTGTACCAGAGGTCGGTGATCACGCGCGGCGCTCCCGGTGAGAAAGTCCCGGGGCGCAACGCTTCACGCGGCGCAAGCGTTCCTCGCGCGGCGTTCGCCAGCCGCTTCCGCCGGCCGGCGCGCCGTCAGGGCATCATGCGCATGTGCTGGTCGTAGAGAATCCAGATCGTGCCGGACACCATGATGAGCAGGATCAGCACGGTGAACAGGATCAGCAACAGGTCGTCGCGGTGCGAGCGCTGAAGGTCGATGTGCAGGAAATAGCGCAGATGCACCACCGCCTGCACCACGGCGAGCAGCCCCAAAGCGGCGAGGGCGGCGGCGCCGCTGAACAGATCGAACCACACCACCGCGAAGGCGCCGGTGGTCAGCACCAGCGCGAGAACGAGGCCGATCACATAGGAGCGGCGCTCATGGCCCTCATCCTCGATTTCGCTGGCGGGCAGGCCGGTGGGCGAATTGGCGGGAACGCGGTTGCTCATGACACCACCCCGTAGAGGTAGACGAAGGTGAAGATGCCGATCCAGACCACGTCCAGCATGTGCCAGAACAGGGCGAGCCGCATCAGCCGCAGCTTCACCGGCGAGTTGAGGCCGAACACCACCACCTGCACCGCCATGACCGCCATCCACACCAGACCGGACGACACATGCAGCGCATGGGTGCCGGTGAGCAGGTAATAGGCCGAGAGGAAGCCGCTGGTCTGCGGCGCGGCGCCGTGGGCGGTGATCATCACATAGTAGTCGTGCAGTTCCATGCCGACGAAGCCGGCGCCGAGCAGGCCGGTGACGAGCAGCCAGCCGAGCACGCCGCGCCGGTTTTCGCGGTACTTCATCTCCAGCATGGCAAAGCCGAAGGCGAAGCTGGAGAACAGCAGCAGCAGCGTCTCCAGGAAGGCGGCGGTGAGGTCGAACACCTCGGCCGGCCGGGGGACTTCGGCGATGCCCTGCACGCTCATCGCGGCATAGGTGGCGAACAGCACTGCGAACAGCACCAGATCGCTCATCAGGAAGATCCAGAAGCCGAAAAGCACCTCTTCGGCGGCTTCGTGGCTTTCGGGATCGGTGCCGGCGAGATTGATGCCGGGATGGAGGCGTTCGGAAAGGCTCATCGCGTCACCTCCACGGTCGCACCGGAGGCGAAGGCGCCGGCGCTGGCTTCCAGGCTTTCCGGGATGGCACGGCCCCGGTTCGCCGCCGTCATTTCCTGATCGCGGGTCACGCCCGGCGTGGCGCGCACGGCGGCGAGGAAGGCCTCGTTCGCCGCCTTCACCGTCGCCGCCGGCACGATCTCTTCCGTGTGCGTGGCGAAGGAGCGGGCGATCACCACCGCCCAGAGGAGCACGAAGGAGACGATCACCAGCCACCAGATGTGCCAGACGAGCCCGAAAGCCCAGGCGCAGGCGAACAGGCCGATGAGCGGCGCGGTCGCGGTGTTGCGCGGCACTTCGATATCCTCATAGGCCGCCGGCGAGCGATAGGCAGTACCGTCCTTCTTGGCTTCATAGAAGGCGTCGCGCGCGGTCACTTGAGGCAGCACGGCGAAGTTCCAGGCCGGGGGCGGGGAGGGGATCGACCATTCCAGCGCCCGTCCGTCCCAGGGGTCGCCCAAGGGGGCAGCGAGTTCCGCCCGCCGCCGCACCGACACCACGATCTGCGCCACCATAAAGGCGAAGCCGGCGAGGATCAGCGCCGCGCCAAGCATGGCGAGGGCGAACCAGGGCAGGTAGTCGGGGTTCGACCAGGTGAAGGTGCGCCGCGTCGCGCCCATCATCCCGAGCCAGTAGAGCGGGAAGAAGGCCAGCAGGAAGCCGGGGGCGAAGCACCAGAATGAGGCGCGGCCCAGCCCTTCATGCAGCCGGAAGCCGAACGCCTTGGGGAACCAGAACTGCACCGCCGCGAACATGCCGAACAGCACGCCGGGAATGATCATGTTGTGGAAATGCGCCACCAGGAACAGCGTGTTGTGGACCTGGAAGTCGATGCCGGGATTGGCCAGCAGCACCCCGGTCATGCCGCCGAGGATGAAGGTGAGAAGGAAGTTGATGTGGAACAGCATCGCCGTGGTGAGGCGGATGCGCCCGCCCACCATGGTGAGCAGCCAGTCATAGACCTTCACACCCGTCGGCACGCCGATGATCATCGTGGCAATGCCGAAAATGGCGTTCACATTGGCGCTCTGGCCCATGGTGAAGAAGTGGTGCAGCCACACGGCGAAGGAGAGCACGGCGATGCACATGGTGGCGTAGACCAGCGAGGTATAGCCATAGATGCGTTTGCTGGAATAGGTGGCGACCACTTCCGACCACACGCCGAAGGCCGGCAGGATGAGGATGTAGACCTCCGGGTGGCCGAACAGCCAGAACAGATTGGCGTAGTTCATCATGTTGCCGCCGTCGCCATTGGTGAAGAAATGGAAGCCGGCGTAGCGGTCGAGGGCGAGCATGACGGTGGCGGCGGTCAGCGGCGCCATGGCGAAGATCATCAGGATCGACGTGCACAGCGTCGTCCAGGTGAACAGCGGCATGCGGAACAGCGACATGCCGGGGCAGCGCTTCTTGTAGATGGTGACGGCGAAGTTGAGGCCCGTGAGCGTCGAGCCGATGGAGCCGAGCGACACTGCCCAGATCCAGTAATCCACCCCCTCGCCGGGGCTGAAGTCGATGCCGGTGAAGGGCGGGTAGGCGCTCCAGCCGCCGGTGGAGAACTGGCCCACCACCAGTGACACCATGATCAGGATCGCGCCCGCCATGGTCAGCATCAGCGAGATGGCGTTGAGCAGCGGGAAGGACACGTCGCGCGCGCCGATCTGCAGCGGCATGACATAGTTCATCAGACCGGTGATGAACGGCATGGCGACGAAGAAGATCATGATCGTGCCATGGGTGCTGAACAGCTGGCCGAAATGATCCGCCGAGAGGAAGCCGCCGCCATCGGTGGCGGCGAGCTGCTGGGCGCGCATCAGCGCCGCCTCGATCACCGCGCGGGCGAACATGACAAGCGCGAGGACGATGTACATGATGCCGACCTTCTTATGGTCGACGCTGGTGAGCCAGTCGCGCCACAGCGGCACCCACCAGCCCTTCACCGTGAGCAGGACTACCGTGCCGAGCGCGCCGAGCACGGCAATGGACCCGGCGCCCGAGGCGATGGCCTCGCTGAGCGAGGGGTTCTCGATCATCCCGGCGAAGACGAAGGAGGTCCATTTGATCTGGCCGAAGATCAGCTCCCAGTTCATTGCGCGACCTCCGGCGTGTGGGCGTTATGCTGATGGGCGGCGGCCGGCGCGGCGGCGGCGGGCGCCCCGGCCTGCGGCGCATGGCCCTGATGGCCTGTGGCCATGCCGGGCGCGAAGCTGGCGATGATCTGGTCGAACAGGCCCGGCGTGTACCGGCCATAAATGACGGGTTCGTTCACCACGGAAGGCGGCAGCAGCTTGGCATAGGCGGCGGCATCGAGACCGGCCGGCTGCGCCTTCGCATCCGTCACCCAGGCGGCGAAATCGTCGGCACTCACCACGCGGGTGGTGAAGGACTGGGTGGCGAAGCCGAGGCCGTTGTACTGGGTATTGCGCCCGGTGAAGTCGCCGGTCGCGTCGGCGATGAGGTTGAGCTGGGTCTGCATGCCGGCCATGGCGTAGATCTGGCCGGCGAGGCGGGGCACGATGAAGGACTGCATCACCGTGCCGCTGGTCAGCTTCAGCGTCACCGGCCGGCCTTGCGGCAGCACCAGCAAATCGAGCGTCGCCACGCCCTGTTCGGGATAGAGGAACAGGAATTTCCAGTCGAGCGCGACCACCTCCACCACCAGCGGCTCGGGCCCCAGCGGGCGGTAGGGGTCGTTCTTCAGCGTGTGATTCCACAGCGCCGTGCCGAGCGCGGCCACCAGCGCCACCGGAATGCCCCAGATGAGCAGTTCCAGCCCCCAGTTGAACTCCCAGTCTGGGCGGTATGTGCCCTTGCCGCCGCGCCGGTAGCGCAGCAAAACGAGCGGCAGGGCGATGAACATCGGCACGATGACGATGAGCATCAGCGCGCTGATCGTGCCGAAATGCGAGAGCTGCGCCGCCGCCACCGGCCCGGCGGGTTCGAGAAAGCCCGCGGCGGAGGCCGCGCATGGCATGGCCACGGCCGGTACGCCGGCCATCAATCCCCTCAACCTCAACACTGCCCCCTTGCGACTAGTCGCGCGCCTCTCATGTGAAGACATCGACCCGTTCCCCGCTTGCAGGAAAGCACGAAAGGCGACGGAATTCACCGTCCCGCGCTGTGCAGATTGCGGAAAACGCGTGACCGCGGCATGGCGGCAGCGTGGCCGAGGGGTAGCTCGCTCCCTCTGGCGAGGGAGAGGAAGGCTGTTCATTCAGGGCAGGATGGCTATAATCGCGCGACGTAGCGTCACGGTGAAGGCAGGTTCTAGGTGCGACTTAGTCTCTCTTTGCCGCGTGACAATAGACCCGGATTTCTACTGAATCCGAACTGGCGCACTCTTCTGTTTTCTTCGCGCCTTGCTGTCGCGGCCATCGTCGCGCTCGCGCTTGCTTACTGGCTTGAGCTTCAGGAGCCACAATGGGCGATCCTGACGGTCTATCTGCTCACCCAGTCCTCCACCGGGGCGGCGCTGGCCAAAGGCGCGTTCCGCTTTCTCGGCACGATCCTCGCCGCGCTGTATGGCCTCGCGGCCGTCAAGCTGTTCTCGCAGGACCCGCTGCTCCTCGTCGGCAGCGCGATGGGCTGGACCTTCCTGTGCTATTACGGCGCCGCGCGGGCGCGCAATTTCACCGCCTATGGCTTCATGCTGGCGGGCTTCACCGGGCTGCTTGTGATCTTTCAGGGCGCGGCCGCGCCTAATGCCGCCTGGCTGGTGGCGCTGGACCGGGTGAGCGAGATCAGCATCGGCATTGGCTGCGCCACGCTCGCCGGCGCGCTGGTGATGCCGGACCATGCCGGCACGCAGCTGCGCGGGCTGATGGCGAAATCGCGCCGCGCCCTTGCCGCCCATTGCGCCCTGGCCCTGCGTGGGGCGAGCCCGGGCGCGCGGGTGATCGACGACCGCAATGCCCTGCTGCCGATTCTGGTGAAATTCGACGCGCTCCGCTCCTATAGCCGCTTCGAGGCGGCGGAGATGCGCGCCGACCCGGCCCGCATGGACGCGGTGACGGTGCGTTTTCTCGACGTGCTGGCGCAGGCGCGCATGCTGCATCTGCGGCTCGCCGAGGGCGGCCTGGGCGACAGGCCGGAACTGGCCCCGGTGCGGGCGGCGCTGGAGCGGGCGGCGGCGGTGCTGGAGCGCGGCGCGGTGGCGCCTTCCCTGCCGGAGAGCCGCGCGGGGTGCGCCGAACTGTCCCGGCTGCGCCGCGACCTCTCCGCGCTCGGGCGCCGGTTCGCGCAGGCGGAGCACGATCTGCCCTTCGAGGCGCGGGCGGAGGCCGTGCTGGTCTGCCGGCAGGCGGCGGAGATGCTGCGCGGCCTCGGGCTGCTGTTCGTGGCCGAGCGCGCGGTGTTCCGGCCGCACCCCGCCCGCACCGCGCCGCGAGGGGAGGCGCGTCACGCCGCTCACGCCTCCGCCCTGCTGCAGGGCGCGCGGGCCGCGCTGGGGCTGCTGGTGTTCTGCGCCCTCTGGTACGCCACGCAATGGGACCAGGGCCTTGCGGGCATCACCGGGCTCGCGCTGATGAACTATCAATGCGTGAACAATGATGATCCGGCAAAGCTCGGCTGGCCCTATTTGCGGGCGGTGGCGGCGGCGTGCCTCGCCGCCTATGCCACGATGGGCCTCATCTATCCCTGGCTCGAAGGCTTCGAGGCGCTGGCGCTGTTCCTGCTCGTGGTGCTGGTGCCGGCGGGGCTCCTCATCGGCACCCCGCGCTATGCCCGCGCGGCGGGCACGTTCACCATCTTCTATGTCGCCGCCGCCGCGACGGGGAACGTCTTCACCCCCGATCCGCTGGCCTTCGCCAATTTCTGCTTCGCCCTCGCCTTCGGCATGTTCGTCTGCCTCATGGTGGCGCGCCTCGTGCCGGTGACGGCGGAGGGCGCCCGCCACCGCGTGGTGGCGCGCACGCGGCATGTGCTGCTGCCCGAGGTGGCGCGCGGTGCGCGGCCCGCCACGCCGGCGTCGCGCGAGATGTTGCAATCACTCGGCGCGCTGCTGCCGCAGATGTCGCTGGCGCGTCCCGCCCATGACACGCTGGCGCGGGGCCTGCTGGCCTGTGCCGCCAGCGCGCGGGAATTCGGCCGGTTGAGGCGGATCGCCGACTATCCATCCCTGCCTGAGCCGCTGCGCGGGACACTGCGCGACGGGCTTGCGAGTTTCGCTAGCGCTTCCGGTGCGTCGCTCCAGTCGGCTGAAGAAGCTTTGGGGCGGATTAGCTCCGCGCTGGCGGCGGAGACGCGGCCGGAAGGCCCGGCGTCGCCGCTGCGGGTGGAGGCGGCGGCCAGCCTGCGCTTTCTGGAGGACCGGTTGAGCCGCGACCACGCTTTCCGCGCCTTTGTCTTTGGCGAGCAACGCGCATGACGTGGAATCCGCTGTTTCACACGCTCGATCTCTTCGGCTTCTACCTGCCGCCGGTGCTGCTCTGGGCGCTCGTGGCCCTGCTGCCTTTCTTCGCCCTCAGCCGGCTGGCGCAGGCATGCGGGCTCTACGGCTTCGTCTGGCATCGTCCGCTGTTCGATGCCGCACTTTATGTGATCGTCCTGGTAGCCCTCACCCTCGGGCTGCCGCTTCTGACAGGAGGGCCGGCATGAGCGGGCGCAGCGTGATCCGTGTCGCGGTGACGGTGGCCACCGTCGCCGTCGCCGCTTTTGCCGGGTGGCAGTTCTGGACCTACTACCTGCTCTCGCCCTGGACCCGCGACGCGCGGGTGCTGGCCGATGTGCTGCGCGTGGCGCCCGATGTGTCGGGCCTCATCAGCACCCTGCATGTGCGCGACAACCAGACGGTAGAGAAGGGCGACCTTCTGTTCGAGATCGACCCGGAGCGGTTCCAGGCCGCGCTGAATCTCGCCCGCGCCGATGTGGCGATGAAGGCGGAGGCGGCGGCGCTGGCGCAGGAAAACGCCCGCCGCTTCCAGACCCTGCAGCGCGAGGACAGCCCCGGCTTTTCCATCGAGGCCGGCGAGAGCATGCAGACCCGCGCCGCCGAAGCGGCGGCGGCGCTGCGGGTGGCGCAGGCTGAACTCACCATCGCCGAGATCAATATGCGCCGCAGCCGCGTGCATGCGGCGGTCAGCGGCTATGTCACCAATCTCACCGCCGTCGCTGGCGACTTCGCCACGGCGGGGCAGGGGGTGCTGGCGATCGTCGATTCCAGCTCCTTCTATGTCTATGGCTACTTCATGGAGACCAAGGTTCCGCAGATCCGGGTCGGCGCCCCGGCCAAGGTGGAACTGATGGCGGGAAATGTGGTGCTCGACGGCGTGGTGGAAGGCATGGCGCGCGCCATCGCCAATCCCGACGACGCGGCCGGCCTATTGGCGCGAGTCGATCCGCAGTTCAGCTGGATCCGCCTTGCCCAGCGCCTTCCGGTGCGGATCAAGCTGGAAACGCTGCCGCCCGATGTGCGCCTCGCCGCCGGCATGTCGGCGACCGTGGTGATAAAGCCGGCGTTGCCCACGCCCTAGCCCGAGCTGACGGCGCCGACCGGCGCCCGTCCTGCGCAGAGGGCGGGGCGGATTTTACCTTGGAACAAGGGCGCGGGGCTTCTGTTGGTTCAGCGGGGGGCGAAATCCATGAAGGAGATTTCCCCATGGCAAACCAGCAGCACAGCGGCAATTCCGGCAACTTCGCCAATGACCGCGAGAAGGCGAGCGAAGCCGGCCGCAAGGGTGGCGAGCATTCGCATTCCGGGCAGCACAGCCAGTCCGGCGGCGATCAGCGGCAGTCCGGCGGTGCCTCCGGCAACCCCGGCAACTTCGCCAACGACCGAGAGAAGGCGAGCGAGGCAGGTCGCAAGGGCGGTCAGCGCTGATCCCGCGCTGTGACCATCGCGCCTGATCTCAGCAATGCCCGCCCCGGCATGTCCAGGGCGGGCATTGGCGCGAAGGAGGGGACGATGCGGCCTTTGGGGCGCCTCGGCGTATCGGGAATGGGCCTGACGCAGGGGAATCTCGGTCCCTCTCACCCGTTGCCCTCATAGGCCGGCCGCTCAGGGCGCCGCCGGCAAAGCAATCAGCGATATCAGCGACAGGAGACACGCGATATGGCGACCGCCGACGAACGGCTTATGGAATGGCTGCGCGATGCGCGTGCGATGGAACAGCAGGCCGAGACGATGCTGTCGTCCATGGCCTCGCGCATCGAGCACTATCCCGAGGTGAAGCGCGGGCTTGAGCGGCATCTTGAGGAGACCCGCGCCCAGGCCGCGCAGATCGAAGCCTGTATCGTCCGCCGGGGCGGCGACACCTCCACGCTCAAGGACCTTGCCGCCAAGTTCACCGCCTTCGGCCAGGGCCTGAGCGGGATGTTCGTCGGCGACGAGATCGTCAAGGGTTCGATGGCGAGCTACACATTCGAGCATATGGAAATCGCCGCCTACAAGGTGCTGATCAGCGCGGCGGAAGCCTGCGGCGACCGGGAGACCAGCGCGGTGTGCCAGCGCATTCTGGCGGAGGAAGAAGCCATGGCGCGGTGGGTAGGCGACAATCTCGGGGACATCACCACCAAATATCTCGCGCGGGAAGAAATTCCCGATGTGACCGCCAAGCACTGACACTTGCGCCCGCGCCGCAGATGGGCGGCGCGACGCATGGTGCGGCCCGAAACTGACGTGCCCGGCCCCTGAGCGGAGGCCGGGCGTTTTCGTTTTCGCGCCGGCCGCATGGGCCCGCTCGCGCGCTTCCGCGCCGCGGCGGCCACGCGTTGAACAACCGTGCGTCGCTTGTCGCGCTTCCGGTGGAGTGTTACCGTACCAATGAAGCGATTGTGGGCGCTTCAGCTCGGTGGGCTTGGGACTGGGATGCGGCGTCACCCGCGCCATCGACGTCGTCGGCCCGCGCCTCCGGGCCGGGCCTGCGTCGACGACGTTCCCCTGGCTCGTCCGTGGTTTCCAGGTGTATCCGTGGTCGGGCAGGGGCGATGGGCAGAAGTTCCCGGGATTTCGTTACGTTCGTCAGGCAGTATCTGAGATATGATCTTCGCCGGGAGCTCATCGCCTGGTGGAAGATCGCGAAATTCTACCTTCCCATCGGGCTTGTCGTCGCGGTGCTTGCGCTGGCGGTGCTGGCCTATATCGAGCCCTTTCCTCGAAGCGCCACGGTTCTGGCCATCGGCCAGCGCGGCACGCTGAGCCGCGATCTCGGCGACGCCTACCAATCCTATTTCGAGCGCCACGGGCTGACCCTCGACATCCGCAGCCGACCCGGTCTCGACGCGGTCGAAAAGGACATTCACGACCCCGGCTCGGACATCAATGCCAGCTTCGTCGTGTCCGGGGCGGGGTCGGCGGCGGACTATCCCGACCTCGTCTCGCTCGGCAATGTCGCGATCGCGCCGGCCTGGCTGTTCTATCGCGGCGACACGGTGAAGGTCGACGATCCCTTCGAGTACTACCGGGACAGGCCGATCGCCGTCGGCGCGCCGGGCACGGTGAGCGAACGGCTGTTCGCCACCCTGATGGACCTCAACAATCCCGGCACGGGGGACCGGCCGAACTTCCTCAAGCTGCCGAACCAGGAGGCGGTCGCGCAGCTGCGCGCCGGCACCATCGACGCGCTGTTCATCGTCGATGGCTTCGCCTCGCCGGTGATCCAGCAATTGCTCAGCGATCCCACCGTCAAGCTGATGAACTTCCCGCTGGTGGATGCCTATGTCCGGCGCCTGCCTTTCCTGCGCAAGGTGACGGTGCCGCGCGGCGCCATCGACATTGGCGATGTGCGGCCGGAGAGCGATATCGCCCTGCTCGCCTCCTCGGTGAATCTGCTGGTGGAGAAGGACACCCATCCCGCGGTGCAGTGGGCCTTTCTCCTCGCGACGCGCGAGATCGCCCTGAAGTCGGACAATTTCTTCCCCGTCGCCGATAATCTTCCGCAGTATCGTGACCGGTCCTTTCCGCTGAGCCCGATCGCCAACCGCTTCTATACGAGCGGTGTGCCGGGCATCTTCAGCTATCTCCCGCTCTGGCTTGCGGCGCTTCTGGAGAATGTCTGGATCGTGCTGCTCGCCTTGCTGCTGCTCGGCCTGCCGCTCTTCAACAAGATCATCGGCTATCGGGGCTTTGCCTCGCAGAAACTGCTGTGGCTGCATTTCTGGGAGCTCCGCTACCTCGAAGACGAGCTTGTGGCGGCGCGGACCGTGGGCGAGGTGGGCTCGGTGGTGGAACGCCTCACCCTGCTCGACACCAAGACGACCGAGACCTGGGTGCAGGACGACCAGATGCGCCACTATTTCACGCTCCGGCGCAATATCAGCAGCATGCTTCAGGACGCGCAGAAAAAGATCAATCTCTTGCAGAAATCCTGAACGCGACGACCAGGCGGGGGCGCTGATCCATGTATCTTTCCGTTCTTCAATACATGACGGACACGCAGCTGCTGGTGCTGATGCCGGCGCTTTCCTGTCTCGCCTTGCTGCTTGTCGCCCTTGGCGTGCGCTCTATCAACGCGAAATGGGGCTGGCTCGACTATGACAGCGACATTGTCGATACCGCGACCCAGAACACCATGTCGGGCGCCTATGTGGTGCTCGGCTTTGTTCTCGCGCTGGTCATGACCACGGCGTCCGGTCTCGACGACAAGGTCTCGCAGGAGGCGCAGGCCATCAAGAGCCTGAACGGGCTGCTCATCCTTGATGGCAGCCCGCCGGCACTGGAGGCGCGCGCGGCGCTGCTGGCCTATACGAAATCCATCGTCACCGACGAATGGACCGTGCTGCGGGATGGCCATGGCAGCCCCGCGACCTCGAAGGCGCTGTCCGACCTGTTCCGGCAGATCGACCGCATCGAGCCACAATCGCCGAAGAGCGTCGTCATCTTCTCCAAGACATTGGAGGCGGCGGACCGCATGGCGCAGATCCGCAACGATCGCATATTGAGCGTCACCAGCGCCTTGCCCGACATCTTCTATACGGTCAGCCTGCTCAGCATTCTCGGCGTCATCATCATCTGCGGCCTGCGGTTGATCGAGGCGACGCCGGTCCGGGCGATCACGCTGGTGGTGCAACTCGTCATGCTGACGCTGATGCTGGGAGCCATCGCCATCATCGACCTGCCCTATCTCGGCGATACCGCGACCTCGGCCGAAAATCTGCAGGATGTCTATCACGGGCTGGAACGGCAGGATCCCGTTCTGCTGGGGAAACCCTGATCATGGCAGCGAAGACGCTGGAACACCTTCCCGAGGCCATTACCGGCACGCAGCGTCTGGTGGCGGGCGTCACCTATGTCGTGACGACGGATGTGCGGGTGCGGGACGGCGCAAAACTGATGGTCGAGGACGGGGTGACGATCCTCATCCTCAACGGCCTCGTGCCGGCGAGCCCGATCGGCCATGCGGCGCTGATCTTCGAGCAGGGCTCGGCGCTCGACGCCCAAAGGCTCTCCATCCGCGCCTGCAATGCGCGCTTGCGTCCGGTGAAGACCGCCGACAATGGCGGCGTCTGGTTCTTCGGCGGCTACCGCAGCGCGGAGAAGGACGGGCTGGAGGTCGCGGTCGCCCGGCCGCACGCGGCGTCCTCCTTCGAGGCCGCCTTGATCGCGGCCTATTATCTCGGCCATGGCGACCCCGTTGCGCCGAGCGACGACCCGATGCTGGACGACCGCGACGGCTTTTCGCTCATGGGGGTGGGGCCGCAGGAATGGCGGGTGGCGGAGGTCCGCAGCTTCCATTCCGGCGATGACGGGCTCGATCTCACCAATTCGCAGATCCGGCTGGAGCGGCTTCGCGTGGTGGCGCCGGCCGAGGACGGCATCAATCTCAGCAGCAGCCGGCTGGAGGTGGCGCGCAGCCTGTTCGTCGATGTGACGATGACGCAGGTCACGGACCGCGACATCTTCGATTTCGAGGTGGACGACGGCCCGAGTTCTGTCGAGATCGCCCAGCACTGCCATGTCGATATCAGCGGCGTGTTCGGCGACCAGCTGCATCTCATCAGCCCGGACATGCCGGTCGCCACCGAGGCGGAGGATGTTCCCTACCGCTTCAAGGGCTTCCTGCGCCAATCCCCCGCGCTGGTCTATTCTCTGAACGAGGACTGACATGCGCGTCGGCGGCAGGGGTGAGCGCCGGCGCTACCTGCGTCTCCTGCTCGGGCTCGCCCTCGCGCTCGCCGCCGGGACGAGCGCTGTGGCGGAGCCAAAGGTTCAGGCCTGCCCGCCCAATCCGTCCGCGACGGCGGGCCAGGTGCAGTGGACCTCGCCGCCGCAGGCCAACAGGGACGACAAGGCCCCGAAGCCCTGCGCGCCGTGCAGCGACCCGGCGAACATCTCGGCCAAGACCTGTGCCGTGTTCCGCTTTCTCACCTCCGAGGCCTGCGCCAGCGGGCGCTGCACGGACGCGGAAGGGGAGTTCGTGCGCCGCAGCCATGGCGGAGACACGTTCTTCCTGCAATACGACACCCGCTATCGCGACCCTGTGGGGCACCCACGCGCCCTGGGCGAGAATTGCCGCTTCGTGCTGTGGGCCGTCGCGCCGGTGATCGGCATTGAGGACGTGGCCGGCTATGCCGGGCGGAACTACCTGCAGGACGCCTATGTCGCCTCCCAGACCATGGTTGAACCGCCCTTTGCGAGGAATGATCTCGCCTTCGCCATTCAGCCCCCCACGGTGCGCGGCCAGCACCAGTTTCACATCCACATCGGCACGCTGACGCCGGTTTATAGTGCGGCGCTGGCCGGCCTGCCGCGCAATGCGACCCGGGTCCGCATCAATGGCCTCGATTTCCATGCCCGGTTCATCGTGGTCCCAGAGGGGGACGATCCCTTTGCCCGCCTCGGTATCCCCGCCGTCGTGCGCGCTATACTGCCTGGGGGCGCGGCGGACCTTCCGCTGTATGGCGTGATGGCGGTGGTGACGGATGATGGGCGGGGGCTGTGGATCCTCGCCGCCGAAGGGTTCGAGCGGGCCGAGCTGAATTTCATCGGCCCCATGGCGTGCCGCCTGCGCTGAGCGCGGGGCCGTCGTGACCCGCGCCTCTGTCGGCGGCGAGGGGGCCTGCGTTTGGGCTCGGACGAGGCACCGGCGGCGGGTCAGCTTGCTCGAATGTACACCAGCGTGCCGGCCCGGCGCGTCGGCTTGCCGGTGTCGCTGGTGTGGTTGATGCCGTCCATGACCGGCACCTCGGCGAAGTCGAACGGGCTGACCCCGCCCAGGCAGGCGACGTTGACCGCGTAAAGGCTCTGGTCAGAGCGGCGCTGATGGTGGGTGTAGATCCCGCAGCGCGAACAGAAGAAGTGCTGCGCGGCGCCGGTGTGGAACCGGTAGCTCGTGAGCACCTCTGCCCCTTGCAGAATGTCGATCCCGCCCATCTCGGCCATCACCACGACCGCGCCGCGCATGCGGCAATAGGAGCAGGTGCAGCGCCGTATCGAGTTGAAGCCGTCGCTGAGCGTCACTTGGAACTGCACCGCCCCGCAATGGCACTGGCCGGATCGCGTGTTCGTATCGCCTGTCATGTCGTTGCCTGTCGATGCCTTCCTCGGCGTGGGTGTGTGCCGCGCGACGGTCGCCCTCACCGTCGGGCCAATCGCGGCCCGAGGGCAAGGGCGAGCGGCAGGTTGACGAGGGCGGCGATGGCGGTGCCGAGCGTGGCGATGACCGGGCCGGCCTGGTCGCCCACCGCGCCGAACAGCAGCGGCGCCAGCGCCCCCGAACCGATCACCCCGGTGTAGAAGATGGCGAAGGCCCGCTCCGTGCGGTCGGCCGGCGCCAGTTCCGGCACCGTGCCATAGAGCACCGAGGATGTGCCGTTCAGCGTGAGGCCGAGCAGAGGCAGCACCACCAGCAGCGGCGCCAGGGGCAGCAGGACGGCAAGAGCGATCATCAGCGCTGTCAGCGCTTCGGTGCAGAGGGTGACCCCGACAATGCCCCAGCGCTGGGCGAGCCAGCCGCAGACGAGCTTGCCCGCCGCGCCGCCGAGGAAGACCAGCGCCAGCGCCGTGCCGATCAACGGCTGCGAGGCGCCCTTTAGCTGCAGCAGGAAGGGCAGGAAGGTGAGGAAGCCCATGCGCACGCCCGTATCGATCACGCCGATGGCCAGCAGCAGCGGGAAGCCGTCGCCGCCGCGCGATGACGCGGCACGCGTGGCGGGCGAGGGCGGAGCGGGCGCGATCTTCGGCATGGAGAGGGCGATCAGGCCGGCGACCGCGATCCCCGCTAGCGCCAGCAGCCAGAGCGAGGGCCGCCACGGCGCGAAGGACAGGCCGAAGGACAGCGCCGCCGGAAGAACCGCCTTGCCGAGGTCGCCACTGAAATTATAGGTGCCGAGCGGCCCGCGCGCGCCCGCTCCATAGGCACGCGACACCGCGCTGGAGGCGATGGGATGCTGGACGCTGGAGCCGGCGCCGGCGAGGAACAGCGCCGCGCAGAGCCCCAGCGCGCCGCCGCTGAAGCCGGCCAGCCCATAGCCAGCGGCGGCGATCAGCGTGCCGAGGATCAGCACCGCGCGCCCACCCATGCGGTCGGCCAGCCAGCTCGCCGGCACCTGCAGCGCGGCCATGGCGCCGGCATAGAGCCCGCGCAGCAGCGCGAGCGCGACATAGTCGAGCCCGAACTCGGCCCGCCAGACCGGAAGCAGCACATAGATCGCGTCGGTGTAGCCGTCATGCAGCGCATGGGCGAGGCCGGAGAGCACCAGCGTGCGCCGCCGCGTGTCCGGCGGGGAGGACAGCGCCGGCGACGCGGCGGAAGGGATCAGGCTTGATGTTTTTGTCACCTCATCGGTATGCGCCCGCTGGACGGCGGGCCGCAAACGACTAATTTCACCCCATGATGTCAGATAAACTCACATGACGGCACCCTCGAAAGATCGCCCTCTGCCGCCGCTCAACGCCGTGCGGGCCTTCGAGGCGGCCGCGCGTCGGTCGAGCTTCAAGGACGCGGCGGCGGAACTCGGCGTCACCCATGGCGCGGTCAGCCGGCAGATAAGGCTGCTGGAGCAATGGCTCGGCCCGCCGGCGCTGTTCCGGCGGCTGAGCCACGGGGTCGCCCTCACCGCCGAGGGGCGGGCGCTGCTGGCCGAGATTCAGCCGGCACTGGAGCGCATCGCGCGCGCGGCGGCGGGGCATGGCAGCACGCCCAGCGGCGCGGTGGTGCTGAGGGTCAATGCGCTCGCCACCTTCAGCCTGCGCTGGCTGGTGCCGAAGCTCGGCCAGCTGCGGGCGGCGCATCCCGACATCGAGATCGAGCTGACGACCGGCAGCGAGCCGGTGGACGGGCTGGCCGGTGAGTACGACCTGATTATCCGTGGCGGGCCGGACGCCTTCGACGGCTTCGAGGCCCGCCTGCTGCTCCCCGAGCGACGGCTGCCGGCGTGCAGCCCGGCGCTGCTGCGGCGCCAGCCGCTGGACGCGGTGGGCGACCTCGCGGGGCACACGCTGCTCCACGTCGCCAGCATGCCCCGGCTGTGGCGCGACTGGCTGGCGAAGGCCGGGCATGGCGCGCTGCAACCGGCGGCGACGCTGATGCTCGACCATTTCTATCTGTCGATCCAGGCCGCTATTGACGGGCTGGGCGTGGCGATGGCGCCGTCCACCCTGATCGCCGACGATGTCCGCGCCGGCCGGCTGGTGACGCCGTTTCCGCGCATCTTTCTGCCCTCGCGCAGCTATTTCGCCTACATCCCCATCGGCTCGCCGCTGCGCGCCGCCAGCGAGCGGGTCTGCGCCTGGATCGAGGGGGAGGGCGGCACGTCCGCCACGCCGAGCGCCGGGCGGTAGCTCTATCGCCGCTTCAGCGAGCGGATGTCGTGCCGTTCAGGAACACACGGATGCACTCCCGGACATAGGCCCGGCGGCGTTCACTTCCGGCCCAGTCGAGCCGTCCGTCGAGACCGCGGGCGACGGAACCCGCCACCATGTCCATCAGCATGCGCGCCGCGTCTTTCGGGTCGGGGACATGGAGGCGCCCGCGACGGCATTCGTGAGCGATCCAGTCGCCGAGCAACTGCAAGACAACGCCTTTGCCGTGCGTCGCCGATATGTGATCGAGCTCGGGGTGCTGAACCGCTTCGACGAATATCAGCTGCAGGAAGGCAAAGCGCTCGCGGTCGGCCTCCTCATCGATATCGTTGCCGAAGATCAGATCCAGCGCGCGCTCGAGCGGGACATCATCGTACTCCGCCGGCAGCCGGATCATGCGCGCGCGATGCTGGTCGATGATCGCCGCCAGCAGCGCCGCCTTGCTGGGAAACAGCTGATAGAGCGTGCGCTTGGAGATGCGGCAGCGGGCCGCCACCGCGTCTGTGGTCAGCCGCGCATAGCCCACCTCCTGAAACATCTGGGTTGCCACGGCGACGATCTCGTCACGACGGGCGGCGGCGGGAACTAGCCTCGGGCGTCCCCGAGAGCGGGGGGCAGTGGCGGGCTTCGCTTCTTCGGAGGGCACAGCAACGCTTCCAGCAGGCGATGATCGGTGTGGCAGACCTAACACAATTGACAATCAGGCCAGGCGAGAAATATGGGTACTGATACGTACCATAAATCAGATCGGCTCCGATGTCACTTCTCAACGGCCGTTTGGCTAAAATCCCGGTGCTCGTTTTCTTCGCGGTGGCGCTGGCGGCGTGCGACGGGAAGGACAATGCGGGCTTCCCCGGCCAGGGCGCGCAGGGGCGCCCGCAGGTTGGCGTCGTCACCGTGCATCCGCAGTCGGTGGCGATCACCGCCGAGATGCCGGGACGCACCTCGGCCTCGCTGGTTGCCGAAGTCCGGCCGCAGGTCGGCGGGCTTATCAAGGAGCGGCTTTTCCAGGAGGGCGGTGAGGTCAAGGCGGGCGACCCGCTCTACCAGATCGAGCCGGCGAGCTATCAGGCCGCCTATGACAGCGCCGTCGCCAGCCTGCAGAAGGCCGAGGCGGCGGTGCCGAGCGCCGAGGCCAAGGTCGAGCGCTATGCCGGGCTGATCAAGCAGAATGCGGTAAGCAAGCAGGACAATGACGACGCTGTCGCCTCGCTGGCGCAGGCCAAGGCAGAAGTCGCGGCCGCGCGCGCCAGCGTCGACACCGCGCGGATCAATCTCGACTACACCCGCATCACCGCGCCGATCGGCGGACAGATCGACAAGTCGGCGCTCACCCCCGGCGCGCTGGTGACCGCGAGCCAGGATACGGCGCTCACCACCATCCGCACGCTCGATCCGATCAATGTCGATGTGACCCAGTCGAGCACCAATCTGCTCAATCTGCGGCAGGCGATCCGCGAGGGGCGCATCAAGATCAGCGGCGACAGGGTGCAGGTGCGGCTGAAGCTGGATAATGGCCAGCTCTACCCGCTGCCGGGTACGCTGGAATTCACCTCCGCCTATGTCGACGCCACCACCGGCACCTATGGCGTGCGCGCGCAGTTCCCCAACCCGGACCGGCTGCTGCTGCCGGGCATGTATGTGCGCGCCATCATCGAAGAAGGTGTGGCGCCCGACAGCTTCCTGGTTCCCCAGCGTGGCATCAGCCGCAACACCAAGGGCGAGCCGGTCGCGCTGGTGGTGAATGCGCAGAACAAGATCGAGCAGCGCGTGCTCACCGTCGCGCGCAACGTCGGCAATAGCTGGCTGGTCGAGGCTGGCATTGGCGATGGCGATCGCGTGGTGGTCGAAGGCAGCCAGTTCGCCCGCCCCGGCCAGGACGTGACCCCGGTCGACGTGGTGGTGGACCAGACCACCGGCGAGGTGCGCGAGCGTGGCCAGCAGAGCACGGCCCCCGCGGGGCGCGCGGCCGTTGCCCAAGGCGCGGCCCGCATGGACGCCGCCGGCATCTCCACGGCGAACTGAAGGCGCGTTCCATGTCCCGCTATTTCATCGACCGCCCGGTCTTCGCCTGGGTCATCGCGCTGCTGATCATGCTCGGTGGCGTCCTGGCGCTGAACACCCTGCCAATCGCGCAATACCCCCAGATCGCCCCGACAACGGTGAGCGTCACCGCCTCCTATCCCGGCGCCGACGCGCAGACGGTGGAGAATTCGGTGACCAAGATCATCGAGCAGGGCATGACCGGCATCGACAATCTCGACTACATGTCGGCCACCTCGACCTCGACCGGCCAGGCGACGATCACCCTCACCTTCACTACGGCGGCCGACCCCGACATCGCCCAGATGCAGGTGCAGAACAAGCTGCAGCTCGTCCAGGCGCAGCTGCCGAGCGTGGTGCAGACCAATGGCATCTCGGTCGAGAAGGCCTCGGATGGCTTCCTGCTGGTCATCGGCTTCGTCTCGACCGATGGGCGCCTGTCGTCCACCGACGTGTCGGACTATGTCGACTCGACCCTCAACGACACGCTGAAGCGCATCGAGGGCGTGGGTTCCACCACGCTGTTCGGCTCCTCCTACGCCATGCGCATCTGGCTCGACCCGGAGAAGCTGTCCAAGTACCAGCTCATGCCGAGCGATGTGACGAGTGCCATCGGGGCGCAGAACACGCAGGTTTCCGCCGGCCAGCTTGGCGGCCTGCCGGCCCGCGCCGGCCAGCAGCTCAACGCCACCGTCACCGCGCGCTCGCGCCTGCAGACGCCCGAGCAGTTCCGGAACATCATCCTCAAGAGCACCACGGATGGCTCGTTGGTGCGCATCAACGATGTCGCCACCGTCGAACTGGCGGCGGAGAGCTTCACGACCGCCTCGCGCTACAACGGCAAGCCGGCGGGTGGCCTCGCCGTCAATCTCGGCACGGGCGCGAACGCCATCGCCACTGCCGAGCGCGTCAAGGCGGCGCTGGAGCGGATGAAGCCGACCTTCCCGGAAGGGGTCGAGGTTGTCTATCCCTACGACACCACGCCCTTCGTCGTGCTCTCCATCGAGGAGGTGGTGCGCACGCTGGCCGAGGCCATCGTCCTCGTCTTCATCGTGATGTTCGTCTTCCTGCAGAGCTTCCGGGCGACGCTCATTCCCTCGCTGGCCGTGCCGGTGGTCCTGCTCGGCACCTTCGGCGTGCTCGCGCTGTTCGGCTACTCGGTCAACACGCTCACCATGTTCGCCATGGTGCTGGCCATCGGCCTCCTGGTCGACGACGCCATCGTCGTGGTGGAAAATGTCGAGCGCGTGATGGAGGAGGAGGGGCTCTCCCCCAAGGAGGCCACCCGCAAGTCGATGGGGGAGATCACCGGTGCGCTGATCGGCATCGCCACCGTGCTCTCGGCCGTGTTCATCCCGATGGCCTTCTTCGGCGGGTCGGTGGGCGTGATCTACCGCCAGTTCTCCGTCACCATCGTCTCGGCGATGATCCTGTCGGTGCTGGTGGCGCTGATCCTCACCCCGGCGCTCTGCGCCACGTTGCTGCGCCCGGTGCGGCACGGGGCCAAGCAGACCGGCTGGGCCGGCTGGTTCAACCGCAATTTCGAGCGCGGCACGCGGGCCTACCGCACGGGCACAGCCGGTGTTCTGGCGCGCAGCGGGCGCTTTCTCGCCATCTTCCTCGCCATCGCCGTGGCGTTGGGCTGGATGTTCGTGCGCCTGCCCTCCTCCTTCCTGCCGGAAGAGGACCAGGGCATCCTCATCACCATGGTACAGCTCCCCGCGGGCGCCACATCGGACCGCACCGAGGCCGTGCTGGACACCGTCCGCCGCCACTTCCTCGACGATGAAAAGGAGGCGGTCGAAGGCGTCTTCAGCGTCAACGGCTTCGGCTTCAGCGGCCAGGGTCAGAATCTCGGCATCGCCTTCGTTCGGCTGAAGCCGTTCGACGAGCGCAAGTCTCCTGGCTTGTCCTCGCAGGCGGTGGCCGGCCGTGCCATGGCGAAACTGCATGTGCGCGACGCCATGGTGTTCACCCTCATGCCGCCGGCCATTCAGGGCATGGGCAATAGCGGCGGCTTCAGCGTCTATCTCCAGGACATCAACGGGGCCGGCCATGAGAAGCTGATGGCCGCGCGCAACCAAGTGCTGGGCATGGCTGCGCAGGACCCCCGCCTCGTCGCCACCCGCCCGAACGGGCTGGAGGACGAGCCGCAATTCGTCGTCGACATCGACCAGGAAAAAGCCAGCGCGCTCGGCGTCTCGCTGGCCGACATCAACGACACGCTCTCCACGGCCTGGGGCAGCAGCTATGTGAACGACTTCCTCGACCGCGGGCGCGTGAAGAAGGTCTATCTCCAGTCGGCGGCCGATTTCCGCATGCAGCCGGAAGACCTCGCCAAGTGGGAGGTGCGCAACGCCGCCGGAGCCATGGTGCCGTTCTCCGCCTTCGCCTCGACCCACTGGACCTATGGCTCGCCGCGGCTGGAGCGCTTCAACGGCGCCTCGGCGTTGGAGATCCAGGGCCAGGCCGCGCCGGGCGTCTCATCTGGCGACGCCATGACGGCGATGGACGAGATCATCGGCAGGCTGTCGGCGGGCTATGGCCATGAGTGGACCGGCCTGTCGCATCAGGAGCGGCTCTCCGCCAATCAGGCGACGGCGCTCTACGCCATCTCGCTGCTGGTCGTGTTCCTGTGCCTTGCCGCGCTCTATGAGAGCTGGTCGATCCCGTTCGCGGTGCTGCTGTCGGTGCCGATCGGCATCTTCGGCGCGCTGCTCGCCGCCACGATGTTCGGCCAGAGCAACGACGTCTATTTCAAGGTCGGCCTCCTCACCACGATCGGCCTCGCGGCGAAGAACGCGATCCTCATCGTCGAATTCGCCATCGAGCGGCAGGCGCATGGCATGGGGCTCGTCGAGGCGACGCTGGATGCGGCACGCCAGCGGCTGCGCCCTATCCTGATGACCTCGCTCGCCTTCATTCTCGGCGTGACGCCGCTCGCCATCGCCAGCGGCGCCGGCTCGGGCGCGCAGAACGCCATCGGCATCGGCGTGATGGGCGGCATGATCGCCGCCACCGTGCTCGGCGTGTTCTTCATACCGCTGCTTTTCGTGACGGTGCGGCGGGTGTTCGCAGGCAAGGCGGCGCCGCGCGACGTTTCGGAACCTGCCATTCAGGTGGAGGGCGCCGATGCCCGCTAACCGCTTCTCCGGGGCTGCCCGGCCTTCTGACGCGACCGGTGATCTCATGCCTCCCTCCCAGCTGCGGCCGCTCTGGCACGTCTCGCTTGTCCTCATCGCCGGCCTTGTGAGCGGTTGCGCCGTCGGTCCCGACTACACCGCGCCCGCGATGCCGATGCCTACAGCCTGGGGAAGCGGCAAGACGGCCAGCGTGACGGCGGACGATGCCACCCGTCTGCCGCCGGACCTTGCCCATTGGTGGGAGCAGCTCAACGACGCGACGCTGAACCGCCTTGTCGAGCAGGCGGTCGCCGGCAATCTCGATGTCGCGACGGCCAAGGCACGGGTGCGCCAGGCGCGGGCCACGCGGCGGCAGGCACTGGCCGCGCTCGCCCCGACGCTGACCGGCTCCGGCAGCTACAGCCGTGCCGACAATGGCAGCAACGTCTCCGACACCGGGGATGTGACGGTGTCCGGCCCGTTCGACACCTTCAACCTCGGCGCCAATGCGAGCTGGGAACTCGACCTGTTCGGCGAGAACCGCCGCGCCGCCGAAGCCGCGAAATATGGGCTCGACGCTTCCGAGGAGAGCCTGCGCAACACGCTGCTGGTGCTCATCGGCGATGTTACCACTAGCTATGTCGAAGCCCGCGGCTATCAGGCCCGCATCGCGCTGGCCCGCCGCACGGCGACCTCGCAGCGCGAGACGGCGGCGCTGACGCGCACCAAGCTGGAGGCGGGGTCTGCCTCCGCCGTCGACGCGGCCAATGCCGAAGGGCAGGCGGCCAGCACGGAAGCCGATATCCCTCAGCTTGAATCGGCCTATCAGCAGTCGGTGCACCAGCTTGCCATCCTGCTGGGCCAACCGCCCTCCGCGCTGAACGACGTTATGAAGCGCAGCGCTCCCATTCCTGCCCCTCGCCGCCCAGTGCCGGAGGGCGTGCCGGCCGACGTGCTGCTGTCACGTCCGGATGTGCGGCTCGCCGAACGCCAGCTCGCGCAATACACCGCGCAGATCGGTCAGGCCGAGGCCGCGCGCTATCCCGATGTCAGCCTTGCCGGCGAGGTGTCGACCTCGGCGACCAAGCTCGGCGGTCTTGGAAAGAGTTCGTCCATCAGCTGGAGTTTCGGTCCGAGCGTGAGCGTGCCGCTGTTCAATGCCGGGCAGTTGGAAGCCGCGGTCGAGTACGCTCAGGCCGAGCGCGACGCGTATTTCGTCGCCTATCGCTCGGCCGTGCTGACGGCGCTGCAGGACGTCGAGAATGCCAGCGTGGCGCTGAGGCAAGAGCAGCGGCGCATCCGCAGCCTCGACGCGTCCGTGCGGTCCTACCGGCAGGCGGCCTCGTTGGCGCGCACGCTGTATCAAAGCGGCAGCAGCAGCTTCCTCGACGTGCTCGATGCGGAACGTTCGCTCTATTCGGCGGAAGACGCCCAACTGCAGAGCCGCGTGGCGATCACGACGGACTACATCGCACTGAACAAGGCGTTGGGCGGCGGATGGTCGGGCGTCGTCGACACTCGCACACCGGAAGTGATCGATCACATGGCACCCCGCTTTGTTCGCACGGACTGGGCGCAGAAATTCGCGATGTCTGAGCGCAACTGAACGGGTGCTCGCGGGGATCCGTTCTGGTGGAGCGCGCCCCTTAAGGCGGCGTGACGACAGGGAGTTGACCGGGGAGCGGGCTTTCGAAAGATGAACGCCCGTGGCCCGACACCGCCCCCACAGCATCGAATTGAGGCGCCAGGTGGCGCACCGCGGATGGCGATCACGAGGTGCCGATCTTCCCGAACCTGGCAAGGGATATGGTGCCGGACGGGCCGAACCAGCTCTGGGTGGCCGACATCACTCATGTCGCAATCACCATCGACTTCGTCTATGTCGCCGTCATACTCGATGCATGGTCGCGCAAGGTCGTCGGCGACGGCATCGGCCGCTCGGCCGCTCGATCGACGTTCGGCTAATGATGGCCGCCCTGCGCACAGCCATCGAAAAGCGAGGACCTCCACCCGGCTGCATCCACCACATGGACCGCGGCACTACGCGGCTGGGCGCTATCGGCAGGGCCTCGCCGAGCACGGTGGGCAGGTCGACGAATCTAACTGGATCGACATCGGGTCGTCGTTTGTGCCCGGAGAGCTGGTCGCAGCCTATCTCTTCGTTCAGCTTGAAGTGATTGACACGATAATGCCCGGCGCCTGTCGATCTTCGACCGGTACACGGACGCGTTCTCAAGCCCAGCCGATGCCCGCTGCCTGAAGCTGCCCCAAGTGCCGCCGGCATGCACGGGCAACGGGCACATGTTCTACCTGCTGCACGGAGCGCCGGCCTTTTGCTGCACCAAGGGACCAATGCTCGCCACTCAGACGATCAGCGAAACGCTGGTCCATCTCCCGATGTATCTTGAGCTCGGCTCGCGGGTAAAAGACGGCTTCCTAGGGCTGCTGCGCATGCGATCGCCATCGTCGACCGGTTCTCCGACCGGCCCCTGAAGCTCAGTGTTGTGATCGGGTTTGCCTTCAGCTTCTTTGCTGCTTTCATTGCGCTTCTGCGCGCTCTGTTCGGGTTATTCGGCATCTTCATGGTGCCGGGGTGGACGAGCACGGTCTTGTCGGTCTGGTTTCTGTCAGGTCTGATCATGGCGACGCTCGGCGTACACGGCTTCTATCTCGGCCGGGTGTTTGCACAGGTGAAGAGGCGTCCCCGCATTGTGCTGGAGATGAGAACGCTGACGCCGGAGACGGACCGATGAGCGAAGCCGCTCGCACTGTGTTGACCGGCGCTCTGGTGTCGTCGTCCGTCCGCGCCTATTTCGAGACCATGCCCAAGGGGCCGATGTACCTGGAGGAGGCTGAGTTTGGCCTGCGCCACATCCTTCCTGTTCTAAGCGGATTGCCGGACGGCGCAAGGGTGCTCGAAGTCGGCTCGGGGCCCTGCATCCTACTGGCGGAAATCACCGAACGCTTCCCTCACCTGGCTGTGCATGGGATCGAGCCGATGGCCGCGGGGTTTGCGTTCTTCGACGACTTCGTGGGCCGGATGCGGGCCGCGCGCAGCGGAATCAACCTGCATCTCGGCGGTTATGAGGATTTTTCCGAAGTCGAGCGTTTTGATTTCATTTTTCTTGTGAACGTGTTCGAACATCTTCCGGACTGGCGCCATTTCCTCGGCTTCGTGTCCCGCTCCCTGTCGCCGGGAGGCCGATGCCTGATGATGTCCCCGAATTACGGTTTCCCCTACGAATCCCATTTCCGGCTGCCCGTCGTCGGGAATAAGCGGCTTACCGGGGCGATCTTCCGGAAGGCCATCGACCGGTTCGAGCGCGAAAACGACTATATCGGCCTCTATTCTAGCCTCAACTTCGTGCGCCTTGCGCAGGTGCGCCGGGCCGCCCCAGCGCACGGACTTGAGATTGACGTGAATACGGGGATCGTCCGCGACATGATCGAACGGCTGGACCGCGACCGCGCTTTCGAGAAACGGCAGGGGCCGCTGGCACTGCCGGCACAATTTCTGAAGAAGAGCGGCCTTCTGGACTTTCTCTTGTCGACCCGTATTGCACAGGATTACGTACCCTACATGCAGGTCATTTTCCGTAGGGGAGGCTGAGCGGTGGAAACCGCCCGTATGTTGTCGCGTTCTGTACGATATGGAGTTGTCGGTATTGCCGTCAACCTCCTGGGATGCGGGCGGTCATCGGCCGGCTCGCCATCGGGCTGCGAGCAGATTTCCCGCGTCCCCGCATCCGAAGAGGCCGGTGACGTTGCCCCCTGATTGCCCTCGTTCATAACTGGACTCTGTTCGCGGTGTGGTCCGTTCTGGATCGTTCTCGGCTCGGGGAGATGAGGCCGAACGTATTGCCCAGGGACGGAGTCGAACTAATACGTCACGCCGATGTTTTAAAATGGATATTGGATCACCAAAACACCCATCGCCCAACATATATACGAACATATTGTTCGGCTTCGAGGGACGAGTCCTATTTTGCCATTCCGCGGGTTGTATGAGAAGGCCACGGCGTCAGATTATGGGAGCGTTCTTTTCAGGTGAGAGGCAATCAGTCGATCTTGATGAGGTTCAAAAGCGGCCCACCACGAAATTGCGCCAGACGGCTGCCGAGGCCGAGCGGACCGAGATCAATGCCGAGAAAGCCGAGACCGTCGATAAGCGCATCTGCTTCCGCCTGTGCCCATGCGTCATCGCCAGAATAGAACAGCACCCGAATGCGATGGCTGAGCGTCCAACGCCGTTCAGCCATCGCATCAGGCGTCTAGTGCAGCGCGGTTGCGCGACCACCGCTGGACGTCGTGCGCACGCCGAACAGGACGATCAGCGCGGCGACCACCAGAAGCAGGCAGGCGGCGGCAAAGGTGCCGGTCACGCCATCGATCGCGAGTATCGCACCGCCGCCGGCCGCTCCTACCGAAATCGCCAGCTGAACGGACGCGACGAGCAGGCCGCCGGCGGTCTCGGTCTGATCCGGCACGGCGCGGGTGAGCCAGGTTGACCATGCGACCGGAACGCCGCCGAAGGCGAAGCCCCAGAGGGCGAACAGCATCGTATGCACCATTGGATCCGCCGGAAGAGTGACGAGGGCGACACCCAGCGCGGTCATGAGCAGCGGCACGCCGAGCAGAGCCGCTTTGAGACTGCGCTCGATCAACGGGCCGGCCGCCAGCGTGCCGACAAAGTTCGCCAGTCCAAAGCCGAGCAGAATGCCGGAGAGCGCGTTGATGCCGATGCCGGTAACCGTCTCGAGGAACGGCCGGATATAGGTGAAGACCGCGAAATGACCGGCGAAAGCCAGCATGGCCGCCGACATACCCAACGCGACCCCCGGCCGGCGCAGAACGTCGGCCAGCGTGCGCAGCCCAGCGGTGCCGGTCGGTGCCATGCGCGGCAAGGTCATGATCTGGGCGATGATCGTCACGACGCCCAGGGCCGCCGCCAGCAGGAACACGGCGCGCCAGCCGAAGAGATAGCCGAGATAGCTTCCGACCGGCGCGGCGAAGATCGTCGCCGCCGAAACCCCGCTGAACAGGATCGACAGCGCGCGCGGTATCATCGCCTCAGGCACGAGCCGCATGGTCAGCGCCGCCGACATCGCCCAGAAACCGCCAAGCGCGAGCCCCAGCAGCACGCGGCCGAGGATGAGCAGAGGCAGGTTCGGTGCGAATGCCACGATAAGGTTCGAGATCACCAGCATAATCGAGAAGGCGACCATGAGGTTGCGCCGATCGATGCGCTGGGTCGCCGCCGACACCAGCAGACTGGCGGCCATCGCCACCAGAGCCGTTGCCGTCACGGCCTGTCCCGCAGCGCCTTCGGTGATGCCGAGATCGGCTGCCATCGGGGTCAGCAGACTGGCGGGAAGAAACTCCGCCGTTACCAGACCGAAAACCCCCAGCGTCATCGCGCCGACGGCCGCCCATGCCGGGGAGATGGCGGGCGCTTGTGTCGCGTCCACCGCAAGCGTGTCACTCATTCGTTCGCCTTTCCAGACAAGGATGTTGCGTTGCAACAGACTAGGCTGGTTTGGTAAGACGAACTATGTCAGGATATCCGGCATGATTGATCATTCGTCCGAAAATGTGGCCTCCCGCGGGCTCTCCACGTACGCCGACGTCGTGAGCGAACTGCTCGGCGGCATGCGGTTTGTCGGCCTGAAATACCGCCGTATTCAGATATCCCCCCCCTTCGGCGTGCATTTCGGCAATGAGGCGGGACGTGCGCAGTTTCATTTCATATCGCGCGGCACGGTCTATCTGCGGCGACCCGAGGGCGATGTCGAGAAGCTGGAGGCCGGATCCGCGGTGTTGCTGCCGCATGGTGGCGGGCATGACCTGCTCTCCGCTCCGGACCTGCCATGCCGCACGGTATCCGCCTTTGCAGAGGCTCCGCTCTGCGGCACCGTCGCCGCGATCAATGCCTGCGACACCGATCTCTGCCGCAGCACCGATGTCGTGATCTTCAGCGGCTGCATGGAATTCGACCTCGGCGGCATGACCCCATTGGTCGCCTTGATGCCATCGGTGATGTCGGTCGGCACATTGCTGGATCGCTATCCCGAATTGCTGCCGATGCTGGAGGCTATGGAACGGGAAACCCGCGGCGACCGTGCAGGTTTCGCCGGCATCCTCGCCCGCCTCGCCGAGGTGGTGTCGGTCTTCATCGTCCGGGCCTGGGTCGAATGCGGCTGTGGCACCGCCGCCGGATGGGTGGCCGCGCTGCGTGATTCCCGGCTTGCGCGCGTCATTGCCGCCGTGCACCGCAATCCCGGCCGCGAATGGACGGTGGCCGAAATGGCCTCGGTCATGGGAAGTTCTCGCTCCGTATTCGCCGCACGTTTTCTCGAAGTTACGGGGATGACGCCGCTGCGCTATCTCACCGAGCTGCGGATGCGTCTGGCGGCCCAGTGGATCACGCGGGACAAGATTCCCATCGAGACGGCCGCCGACCGGCTCGGCTACGGCTCGCACGCCGCGTTCAGCCGAGCCTTCAAGCGAACGCTTGGGCATGCGCCGGGGGCTCTGCGGTCAATACAGTTTGCCCCGGGAACGATCGAGCAGCGCGAGGTGAGATGACCTGAGACCCATTTCTCCTCCGGCTTATGAGAGAGTCCGAGGGTTGATCTGTGGCCTCAGGCGGCCCCGGTTTCCAGTGCGATTATTGCCGCCAGCTCGGTAGGAGATCGATTGCCGAGAGCGGAATGGGGGCGGTTCACATTGTAGTCCTCCTTCCATGAGGTGATGGCGGCACGAGCCTTGCCCAGGCTCGAGAACAGGGTCTCGTTCAGGCACTCGTCCCGGAAGCGACCGTTTAAGCTCTCGGCGAAGCCGTTCTGCATCGGCTTGCCGGGAGCGACGTTGTGCCATTCGACGCCGGTCTGCTGGGACCATTTGAGAACGGCCATCGAAGTCAGTTCCGTGCCGTTGTCGGAAACCATGGTCGCAGGCCTGCCTCGGATGGCGCGCAGCGCGTCGAGTTCGCGCGTCACCCGCAGGCCTGAAAGCGAGGTGTCGGCGACCAGCGCCAGGCATTCCCGGCTGAAGTCGTCCACCACGGCCAGCACCTGGAAGCGCCGACCGTCCGTGAAGGCATCCGACACGAAGTCGAGGCTCCAGCGGACGTTGGTCCGATCCGGGACCATGATGGGACGCCGCGTGCCGAGCGCTCGCTTGGGTCCTCCGCGCCGACGGACCTGGAGCGTCTAGTCCCGATACAGCCGGCGCAGCTTCTTCTGGTTCATGACGATACCCTGGCGCCTGAGCATGATGTGGGTCCGCCGATAGCCGAAGCGGCGGCGCTCGCCGGCCACGGCCTGCATGGCCTCGCGCAGGGCCCCATCGTCGGGACGGACGCTTCGATAGCGCATGCTGTTGCGATCTACGCTCAATACCTTGCACGCCCGACGCTGGCTCACTCCGTGCGCCGTACAGGCATGAGCCACGTCTTTGCGCCTCGCGTCGGGCGTCACCATGTTCTTGAGCTGACATCCCTCAGGATCGCGTTGTCGAGCATCTGCTCCGCCAGCAGCTTCTTCAGCCGCGCATGCTCCTCCTCAAGCGTCCTCAGCCGCCGGGCATCGCACATGTCCATGCCGCCGAACTTGGCCTTGAACGTGTGGAAGGTCGCCAAGGAGATGCCGTGCTTGCGGCAGACGCCAGCGGTCTTAGCGCCCCGCCTCCTGCTCCTTCAGCATCCCGATGATCTGTTCCTCTGTGAACCGTGAGGCTCGCATCGTCCGTCTCCATGATCGACGGACTCTACTCAAATCTGGAGGAGGATCAGGGGCTCAGGTCAGTTCGCACGAGAGGTGCTAAGCCTATTCTCGCTCATAAACCTCTAGTTGAGAAAGACGCGATCGGAGGCACACTTTGCAAAGTGGCCCTGCCATTTTCACCAGAAGCGGCCCTTTTTGACGGGGCCATTTGCAGGAAAGCTCCTCTGACCCGCTTGGCGCGGGATTGTGCAGGAGGAAAATATGAGCGAGTCGGGCCCCGATTTCTCAAAAGGCGCCGCGTACTTGAACGGCATTTATGTGCCAATCTCTGAGGCGAAGATTCCGGTTGGCGACTGGGGTTTCACCCATTCGGACGTCACCTATGACGTGGTCCATGTGACCGATGGCGGCTTCTTCCGGCTGGAGGACCACCTCGACCGTTTTCATCGTTCGCTGGAGGGCTACCGCCTCGATCCGGGCGTTACCCGCGACGAGATGCGAACCATTCTCGGCAAGGTCGTCGCGCTGAGCGGGCTCAAGGATGCGTTCGTGGCGATGCTGTCAACCCGCGGCATCCCGCGCGTCTACGGCTCGCGCGACCCGGCCGATTGCGACAATACCTTCATCGCCTATGCGGTGCCGTGGGTCGACGTGATCAAGCCCGATGTCCAGGAACGCGGCGCGCACCTGCTCGTGGCGCAGGTTCCCCGTATCTCGCAGAATTCGCTCGACCCGACGCTGAAGAACTATATGTGGCGCGACTTCACCCGCGGCATGTTCGAGGCCAAGGACAAGGGTTTCGACACCGCCATCCTGCTCGACAGCGAGGGCTACCTGACCGAAGGCGCCGGCTTTAACGTCTTTATCGTCAAGGACAACAAGGTCATCACCCCGGATCGCGGAGCGCTGCGCGGCATCACCCGACTGGCCGTCCTCGACCTGTGCCCCGAACTCGGGCTTGAGCCGATCGTTGGCCCGATCACCTTCGACGACCTCATGGACGCCGACGAGGTGTTCACCACCACCACCGCCGGCGGCGTGATGCCCTGCGCCCGGGTCAACGAGCGCATCTATGGCAATGACCGGCCGGGGCCGATCAGCGCCAAGCTGAAGGAGACCTATTGGCGCAAGCACAAGGAAGGCTGGCATATGACGCCGGTCAACTACGCCGACGCCGACAATCCCTTCAAGGTCGCGGCGTGACACGACCTCCCAGTGACGGCTCAAGGGTGGCGCTCAGACTGCCCTGAGGGGGAAACGCACGAGGCAAGGGCCCCGCAAGGACCGATCGCACCGATTTCAAAAACCAGAGGGCGTGGCCATGACCAAATCGACCTTCATCTCTTCCGACGCTGCGGTCCTGTCCGCCGCGTCCGTCAGTCGCCGTACCATGCTGAAGACACTCGCGGCGGGGACGGCCGGCGCGCTTGCCGCGCCCTACATTCGGCCCGCTTCGGCCGCGCCCACCCAGCTGCGCGCGTTGATGTGGGAAGTCTATGCCGTTCCCGACATCGTCGGAGCGTTCGAAGAGAAGCACAAGATCAAGTTCTCCCCGACTTTCTTCGACGGCAATTCAGAGGCCTACAACAAGCTGCGCGTCGGCGGCACCAAGGATTTCGATCTCGTTCAGGCGGACGGCTTCTGGCCGGGCCTGTATTTCCGCGAGAAGCTGATCCGCGACATCGACTACGCCAAGATCCCCAACACCGCCAATGTCTACCCGGTGTTCAAGCCCGACCGTTTCAAGCTCCTCACCGACCAGGCGAGTGGCAAGCACTTCGGCGTCACTTGGTGCTGGGGTAGTTACGGCACCACCTATAATGCTGGCGACGTTCCAAAGGAGAAGGTCGAGAGCATCGAGGTCCTGTTCGATCCGGCCTTTGCCGGGCGCCTCGCGACCAGCGCACGCTTTGAAGAGAATATCGCGCTTACCGGCATTCTGGCTGCCACCCGCATGGGCACAAAGGACAAGCCGCGCCCGGACGGCAAGCCGTTCAACCCTTACGTCCTAACGGATGAAGAACTCGCCGAGGTCGAGAAGCTGCTGATCCAGCAAAAATCGCTGCTGCTCACCCGCTATCAGGACAACACCACCCTGCAGCAGTTGCTGGAAAGCGGGGCCATCGTCGCCGCGCCTGAATTTGCGCAGGTCTACCGCATTCTGGTGCAGAAGAAGGAGAAGGGCGAGATTTCCGCCGACTTCGCCCATCAGCTGGTACCCAAGGAGGGCGGTCTCGGCTGGGTCGATACCTGGCTGGTAACCTCGGGCGTGACCGATCCCGCCGCGCTCGACATCTGTCATGACTTTATGAACACCTTTCTCGCGCCGGAGAACATCAAGAAGATCTCGCTCATCGCAGGGTCGTCGGCGACGATCGATCTGCGCTCGATCTCCACGCCGGAGGAGCAGAAGCTGTTCCTGATGGACCGCACGGAGGAGCTGTCGAGCATGTATCAGTTCGACCAACCCTCCTCGACGGAGAAATGGGAGCGCGTCTGGTCGCGCGTGCAGGCTGCCTGACAAGCCATAGCCCGGGCCGCGAAAGGCCCGGGCCTTGCTTCGGTTGGTTCGATCAGGGAGTACGGCGCTTGGCCTATATCCATCTCGAAGGCGTTTCCAAGCAGTATGGGAGTGTCTGGGCGGTCGATCGCGTCGCTATGTCGATCGAGAAACATGAATTCGTCTCGCTGCTCGGGCCGAGCGGCTCGGGAAAGACGACGCTGCTGCGCATCATCGCGGGTCTCGAGCGCCCGACGCAGGGACGCGTGCTGATCGACGGCGAGGACGTGACCGAGCTGCCGCCGCACAAGCGCGGGGTGGCGATGGTGTTCCAGGAATTCCTGCTGTTCCCCCATCGCACCGTCTACGAGAATCTTGCCTTCCCGCTGCGCATGCTCAAGCTGCCCAAGGGGGAGATCGAGGCGCGCGTCGAATGGGTCGTGGGCATTCTCGCCCTTCGCGGACTGGAAAAGCGCTATCCGAACCAGCTCTCCGGTGGCCAGCAGCAGCGCGTGGCGCTGGGGCGCGGCCTCGTCGGCCGGCCAAAGGTGCTTCTCCTCGACGAGCCGCTCGCCAATCTCGACCGCGAGTTGCGACAGGAGATGGAGGTCGAGATCCGCAAGCACCAGACGGATCTGGGCATCCCTTTCATCTATGTGACGCATAATCAGGAAGAAGCGCTGTCGATGAGCGACCGCATCGCGGTCGTTCGCGGCGGCCGCATCGAGGATTTCGCCTCGCGCACGGCCATTTATGACCACCCGCGAACGGCCTTCATCGCCCAGTTCGTCGGGCGCTCGAACCGCTTCACCGGCGCGGCGCTGGTTACCCCGGACAACGTCAGCCTGCACAGTGACGGCATCCGGATCGAGACGGCGGCCCGCCGGGACATCGCCGATGGCGACCCGCTGGCCGCCTATGTGAAGAACGAGAAGATTCAGCTCCGGCCCGTCGCGGAGGTGCCGGCGGGCACCGCCAACAGCCTCACGGCGACGATCCGCTACGTCATCCTGCGCGGCGCCTATGCTGAATATGTGCTCGGGTGGAACGGCGGCGAGATCATTGCCAGCCGGCCGCGCAGCGAGGCGGAGTTCACCGCAGGCACCGAGGTGGCCTGCTTCTGGAATGAGGGGGATATCGACCTGTTTCCGGTGACGGAGGACGCCCGATGAAAGGACGCGCCGCCCGGACCATCTTTCTCGGCATACCCACCGTGTTCCTGGTCGGACTGTTCGTGCTGCCGCTCGTTTCCATGCTGGTGCTGAGTGTCTGGCGGACCGAGAACTACCACATCATCCAGGACTTCAGCTTCCACAATTACGCGGTGCTGGCGACGGAAGGGGCATACATGACCTTTCTCGTGCGCTCGCTCGTGATGGCGAGCGCGGTTTCGCTGATCTGTACCTTGTTGGCCTGGCCCGTCGCCTACGGCATCACCCTCTATGGCGGGCGTTACAAGCTCTTGCTGACCCTCGCCTTTGCCGTGCCGTTCCTCACCGGCGAGGTACTGCGCATCATCGCGCTCCAGGGTCTCCTCGGCCCGGTCGGGCTGCTCAATGGTGTGCTGCTGTCGCTGGGGGCGGCGCCGCTGCGGGTGGTCATGTACACCAATGTCGCCAGCGCCATCGGCCTCGTCTATCTCTACCTGCCGATCGTGGTGACGGTGATCTATCTGTCGCTGCTGAATTTCGACCAGCGGCTGATCGATGCCGCGACCATTTTCGGCGCAAGCCCGGCGCGCGCCTTTTTTGAGATCACCTGGCCGCTGAACCTGTTCGGTACGCTGATCGGCTTCGCGCTGTGCTTCATTCCCTGCCTCTCGGCCACACTGGCTCCCCGCTTCCTCGGCGGGCCCAATGGCACGCTCTACGGCATGGCGATGGCGCAGCAATTTGGCGAGAGCGGCACCTGGGCGCTGGGCGCGGCCATGGGCGTCGTTCTATTTGCCGTATCGGTGCTGCTGGTTGTCACCGTCTCCCGGTTCATCGATCTGCGCCGCACCGGCTTCACCGGTTTCGGGAGGGGATGAGATGCGCATAAAAGTTGGAAAGACCGCGCTGCTGGCGACGGTCGCCGTGTCCTACCTGTTCCTGTATCTGCCGGTCGTCCATATCGGTCTGGCCAGCGTCGCCCGGAATTCGAACTTCCCCTATCCGCCGAAATGGTCGCTCGACATCATGACGCGGCTGTTTTCCAACTCGCTCTATCAGACCGCGCTGGGCAACAGCCTCGTCATCGGCATCTTCGCGGCGCTGCTGTCGACGACGCTGGCGGGGCTCGCCACCATAGGCCTGATGCGGCACGCGGGCCGCAGCGCGCCGCTCTATCTGGCGCTGTTCATCGCGCCTCTCTTCGTAGCGGAGGTGCTGCTGGGCATATCCTCGCTCATCTTCAACGGCCTGTTCCTCGGACTACGGGGCAACATGGTCTCGGCCATCCTCGCCAACGGGGTCCACTGCTTCAGCTACGCGCTGCTGATCATTGCGACACAGCTCTATCGTTATGACTGGAGGCTCGACGACGCGGCCATGGTGTTCGGGGCGAGCCCGTTTCGCACCTTTTTCGAAGTGACGTTGCCGTTGATTTGGCCGGGGCTGCTCGGGGCCTTCATCGTGGCGTTCATCATGGCGTTCAACAATCTAGAGATCTCGTTCTACCTGCTGGGCGCGACGCCGACCCTGCCGTCGGCGGCCTGGGGCGCGCTGCGCTACGGCGTCAAACCTGAACTCTATGCGCTGGCGACCTGCGTGAACCTCGTGGTGTTCCTGCTGCTCGGCCTCATATTCGTGCTGATGAGAACCGGCCTCGTTACCTTCGGCTACCGGCCGGAGCGCGAACGCAGCGCCGTTTAGCGTCTGGACGCGGGCTGGTTGGTGCGGAACTTGCGTTCTCCCCATCGATCAGATCGCGGAGGCATTGTGAGGCTGCTGGATTCGCTCGCGCTCCATATCGACAGGGTCGCCGACGCACCGCTGCACCGGCAGCTCTATCTCCGGCTCGTGGAGGAGATCACCGCCGGCGCCTTGCGGCCGGGCGAGAAACTTCCCTCGACGCGCGACTTCGCCGGGCTGTTGGGAGTGTCGCGCAACACGGTGCTGCTCGCCTTCGATCACCTGATTTCCGAAGGCTATCTGGAGCCTGTCACAGGCTCCGGCACCTATATTTCGCGGGAACTGCCCGAACAGCGACCGGCCAAGGCGTCCGCACGCATAAATCCCGCTATTGAGGCGGCCGGGCATCTGAGCCGGTCCATGGCGCCGGATTCGGCGATCACCCATGCGCCTTCCACGCTACGTCACATGCGTCGCCCGGTGCCGTTCCGCGCCAATTTTCCGGCCGTCGACATGTTCCCGGTCCGGCAATGGGCCAGCCTTGCGGCCGCGCTCTACCGCGAGTTGGATCCCGACGCCGCCGGAGAATTGCTCGGGGAGGGCGATCCGCAGGGTTACGAGCCGCTGCGTGTTGCTATCGCTGAGCATGTCGCGCTCAGCCGCGGCCTGACCTGCACGCCGCACAACATCGTCATCTTCGCGGGAGCGCAGCATGCGGTGGATCTCGCCTGCCGCATCCTGCTCACGCCCGGCGAGCAGGTCTGGTGCGAGGATCCGGGCTATGATGGCATCTACGCCTCGGCGACGGCGGCAGGCGCCATACCCGTGGCAATCCCGGTTGATGACGAAGGAATCGAGGTCGAGCGGGGCATGGACCTCGCGCCCGACGCCCGGCTTGTCTATGTCTCGCCGTCCAAGCAGTTCCCGCTCGGCATGGAACTGAGCCTTGAGCGGCGGCATGCCCTGCTGCAGTGGGCCGGTGCTGCTGGCGCCTGGGTGCTGGAGGATGATTACGACACGGAGTTCCGCTATGCGGGCCGTGCGATGCCCGCGCTGCACGCATTGGATCGCGAGAGCCGCGTTCTCTATTTCGGCACCTTCAGCAAGATGCTGTTTCCCGGCCTGCGTCTGGGTTTCGCCGTGCTGCCGGACGCTCTGGTCGAGGCTTTCGTTTCGGCACGCGCCATTGTCGGACGTTATTCGCCGATGCTTGAACAGGCGCTGGTTGCCCGCTTCATGAGGGATGGCCACCTCGCAACCCATGTGCGGCGCATGCGGCTGCTTTATGCACGGCGACAGAACTATCTTCTGCAGGCGATCGAGCGACGCCTCTCACGGTGGATGGCGGCCACGCCGACCAATACCGGCATGGAGATCATCGCCCGCCTCTCAGCCGGGCTGAGCGGTCAAGTTCTCTCACAGGCGGCAGCGCGCCGCGGGCTCGAGATACTGCCCATCGCTGCTCTCGCACGCAGCGCGCAGGTCGATCAGCTTGTGACGCTGGGCTTCAGCGCCTTTGGCGAAAATCAAATAGCCGAAGGAATTGATATTCTTCATGACATTTTTGTCGAGCTTGAGCGTGGCGATAGGCCAGAGCATCAGGCCAGCTGAGAGATAGGGGGCGTCGTGGTTTTCCTCAGCAAGCCCATTTCATCCGTCGCAATGTCTGGCGTGACGTCTGACAACCTCCCCGCTGCCCAAGCGCGAGCGGTTGCCCAGAGCGATCTCGCCGGAGTGGGAAACCCCGCCGCCGGCCTTCCGGGACAATCCCCACGCTAATGTTGGGATTGTCCCTACCATGGCAAAACTCGTGGTCTCTTCCCCGTGGCGGCAGCGAAGGGCACTTCTCCGTCCGCGTAACTCTCCCACCCAAGAGCAGCCCGACCGCAAATTCAACGAGATCGGCTTCCCCGGGCCAAGCGCATCTGGACGGGTGCTGCCGCCTTGCGAGATGTGACGTGTTCCGCGCGGTACTGGCGGGGGGACACACCCAGAGAGGTCCTGAATTCCCGAGAGAAATGGGCCGCGTCGGAAAAGCCGCAATCAAAGGCGATTTCTGTAATGGAGCGTGGGCTGTTCTCCAGCATCCAGCAGGCGTAATGCGTGCGCAGCCGTCGCTGGTAGGCCGCTGGAGCGATGCCAAGCGTCGCGCCGAAGGCGCGTTCGAGCTGGCGGGACGAGCAGCCGACATAGCGTGCGATCGCTTCCATCGTCGGGGGATCGTCCAGCCGCTGCTCCATGAAATGCACCGCCTGATGCACCCGTGCATCGGTGACGCTGGCAAGATCGGCAAAGAAATGCGGCTGCGGCAGCGAGGGCGGGCGCATGCCCTGCAGCATCATGTGCCGCACCGCCTGGTTGGCCTTGGCCGCTCCGCAATGGCGGGTGACGAGATAGAGGCCGAGGTCGATCGCCGCCGTGGAGCCGGCGCAGGACAGCAGGTCGCCCTCGTCGACGAAGAGCTTGTCGGTGACCGCCCTCAGCGAGGGAAACTGCACCTGGAACGCCTCCAGCACGTTCCAGTGGATGCAGACCGTGCGCCGCGTTGCCAGGCCCGCCTGCGCGATGGCGAAGGTACCGGTGCACACGCCGATGAGCCGGACCCGGCCGGCGGCGGCCCGGCGCAGATAGTCCAGCAGCGCCGGCGGCTGGTGCTCGTTGAGATAGTCGTTGCCGCCGCACACCGCGATGTAGTCGAACTGGACGGGATCGAGCAGCGGCGCGCTGTCTGAAATCACCACGCCGCAGCTGGCCCGGCGCGGCGTGCCGTCGAGGCTCATCACCGTCCAGGACGCGTGGATCTGCCGGCTGCGCCCGCCGTGATCGGCGGCGAGGCGCAGCGCGTCAATGAGCCCACCGAAGGCGGCGAGGGTGAACTGGTCGAGCAGCACGAAGCCGACGCGCAGCGGAGACAGCCGGCCAGGTACGGCGGGCGGTTCGCCGCTGCGGGGGGAGGCGAGGTCTGGCGCGGACGTCATGTCGCTCATATCAAAGTTTTTGGCCCGATCCTGCAAGCCGACGCTGCGTCAGGGGCGGAAGATGCACCCTGCCTGCCCACAGGCGATGCCTGCACATGAGGGGAGATAACAACATGGCACGCTTACCCGGTTTTGTTACGGCATCGGCGCTCGCGCTCGCTGCCGCGCTCGCGCCCGCCTCGGCGCAGGAGTCTCTCCACGTCGCTTGGTATGGCGGCAACTGGGGCGACGCCTTCAAGGCCTGCGTCGCCGATCCCTTCACCAAGGCGACCGGCGTCGCGGTGGTACCGGAAGTCGGCACCTCCACCGTCACCCTCTCCAAGCTGCAGCAGCAGAAGGACGCTCCCACCCTCGATGTCGCCTGGATGGATGGCGGCGTGAGCGAGCTGGCGGAAGCCGCCGGCGTGCTGGCGCCGATCACGGCGGCCGGCGTGCCCAACCTCAAAGATGCAGTGCCGCAGGCGGTCTACAGCAACGCCAAGGGCACCTATGCCGTCGGCACCGGCTATTACTCGCTGGGCCTGACCTACAACACCAAGGAGATTCCCGAGGCGCCGACCTCCTGGAACGACCTGTGGAAGCCGGAATATGCCGACGCGGTGACGATCCCCTCGCCAGCCAATTCCTCCGGCGTGCCGTTCCTGTTCTTCCTGCACAAGATCTGGAACGCCCCGGCCGGCGACTTCGCCCCGGTCTTCGCCAAGATCAAGGAGCTGAAGCCGGCGCTGTTCTTCGATTCCTCGGGCGCCGCCTCCAATGCCTTCCAGAGCAGCGAGGCGATTATTGGCGCGCATTTCAATGTCGGCGCCTTCGATCTCATCGCCAAGGGCCTGCCGATCGGCTTCACCGTGCCGAAGGAAGGCGTGTGGGCCACCGATGCCCGCCTGCACCTCGTAAAGAACGGGCCGCGCCCGGAGCTGGCGCAGAAGTTCATCGACACCGCGCTGACCCCGGCCGCCTCGCAGTGCCTTGCCGAGAAGCTGTATCTCGGCCCGTCGGTGAAGAACGTCGAGGTGTCGCCCGAGACCGCCGCCAAGCTGCCTTGGGGCGCCAAGGGCTCGGTCGCCGACCTCTACCTGCTCGACTGGACCGAGGTGAACGCCAAGCGCGCCGAACTGGTCGACACCTGGAATCGCGAGATCGCCCGCAAATAGGGCGCGCGAAACGCGGATAGGCCCGCCCGGGCGAGACTTCCGGGCGGGGCTTTCCCCCTTTAGCTGCCGTGCCGCCCCCGCGCCCCAACGCTTGGCGCGCGCCGGTTCCGGCGTAGTCTGACCTTCGCCGACTTCGGACGGCCACCCTTTGTCGCGCCGTCCGCTCCCCGCGAGGACATGATCCGTGCAGCCGCTTCTTTCCATCGATGCCGTTTCCAAGCGCTTTGCCGCCCACCGGGCGCTGGCTGAGGTCGATCTCGCGGTCGAGGCCGGTGAGTTCATCGCCCTCTTGGGGCCGAGCGGTTGCGGCAAGACCACGCTGCTGCGCTGCATCGCCGGGTTTCTCACCCCCGATGGGGGCCGCATCCTGATCGACGGCGAGGACATCACCCACGCCCCGCCCTATCGCCGGCCGCTGAACACGGTGTTCCAGAGCTACGCGCTCTTCCCGCATATGAGCGTCGCTGACAATGTCGCCTATGGCCCGCGCCGGGCGGGCGTCGGCCGTCGCGAGGCGCAGGAGCGGGCGCGCGAGGCGCTGGCTCTCGTCGGGCTGGAGGAGATGGGCACGCGGCTGCCGCGCGCGCTTTCCGGCGGCCAGCAGCAGCGCGTGGCGCTCGCGCGCGCCATCGTCAACAGGCCCAAGCTCCTGCTGCTGGACGAACCGCTGTCCGCTCTCGACCTTAAGCTGCGCCGGCGCATGCAGATCGAGCTCAAGCACATCCAGGAAAAACTCGGCATCGCCTTCATTTTCGTCACCCACGACCAGGAAGAGGCCATGGCGATGGCCGACCGGATCGTGGTGATGCATGCCGGCCGCGTCGAGCAGATCGGCACGCCGGAAGCCATCTACCGAGCGCCCGCGACCCGCTTCGTCGCCGAATTCGTCGGCGAGCCGAACCTTATCGCTCTTGAGCCCACCGGCCCCGGCCGCGCCCGCCTCGCCATTGGCGGGGCGGACCTTACCGCGCCGGACGGCATGCGCTTCGCCATGGTGCGGCCCGAGGACGTAGTGCTGGTGGAAGGCGCCGCACCAGGCGACCTCGTGACGGCGCCGGGTGTCGTCGAGGAGGTGGTGGCTATCGGCCCGCTTACCACACTGTTCGTGCGCTGCGGGGCGGTGGTGGTTAAGGTGGCGCGGCTCGGCATGTCGGGCGCCGGGCTGAAGCCCGGCAGCACGGTCACCATCGGCCTGCGCCCCAGCGCGCTGCACCTGATCGCGGAGTGATGCCGGTGGCCGCTCCCCGCACCACGCTGGCGCTGCTGCTGTTCGCACCGCTCGCCTTCTTCGCCGCCTTCTTCCTGGCGCCGATGGCGGTGGTCGCGCTCTCCAGTCTGACCACGGACGAGGGCGGCCCGACCTTCGCCCATTACGCCCGCATCCTGTTCGACCAGTATCATTGGGACGTGCTGTGGGTGACCTTCCGCATCGCGCTCGCCACCACGGCGCTGTGCCTGCTGATCGGCTTTCCGCTGGCCTGGTACCTGGTGCGCATCGTGCGCTGGCGGAGCTGGCGGCGGGCCTGCGTCATCCTCATCGTGGTGCCGCTGTTCACCTCCAACATCGTGCGCTCCTTCGGCTGGATGGTGCTGCTGGGGCGCACGGGCCTCGTCAATCAGGGGCTGATGGGGATGGGGCTGACCGAGCGGCCCATCCGCTTCCTTGGCACCGAGACCGGCATCCTCATCGGCATGGTTTACATCCTCATGCCGTTCGTCGTGCTCTCGGTCGGCAATGCACTGGCCAAGATCGACACCGCGCTGGAGGATGCTTCGGCCGATCTCGGCGTCGGGCCGGCGCGCACCTTCTGGTTCGTCACCCTGCCGCTGTGCCTGCCGGGCGCGGTCTCCGGCGCCATTATGGTGTTCGCCTTAGCGGTGAGCGCCTATGTGACGCCGGCGCTGCTCTCGGGTGGGCAGATCACCGTCTTCTCGATGCTGATCTTCCAGCAATATTCCTCGGTGTTCGACTTCCATTATGGCGGCGCGCTGAGCGTGACGCTGCTCGTCCTGACGCTGCTCCTTGTCACTCTCGCCGGCCGCATCGGCGAGCGCGGGCGGAGGGCGGCATGATCGCACGGCTACTCATTCGCTTCATTGCCCTGGCAGCCATGGCCTATCTGGTGTTGCCGCTGGTGGTGATCATCGGCGCCTCGCTCACGGAAACCAGCTACCTCGCCTTTCCCCCGCAGGGTCTGACGCTGAAATGGTTCGGCGTGCTGTTCGACGACCCCTCCTACGTCTCGGCCTTCGTCACCTCGACCCTGCTGGCGCTGGCGGCAACGGTCGTGGCGGTGCTGCTGGCGGTGCCTGCGAGCCTCGCCTTGGCGCGCTATGTCTTCGCCGGCCGGGCGGCAGTGGCCTCCCTGCTCATGTCGCCACTTGTGCTGCCCTATGTCGTGCTGGGCGCGGCGCTGCTGCAGTTCGGCACGGATTTCGGGCTGGCGCGCTCCTTCGAGGCGCTGCTGGTCGGCCATGTCGTCATCGTCATGCCCTTCGTGCTGCGCTCGGTTCTGCCGTTGCTCACCCCGGAACAGCGGGCGCTGGAAGAGGCCTCGGCCGACCTCGGCGGCCGGCCGCTCACCACTTTCTTCCTGGTCGTGCTGCCGCAGATCCGCGGCGGCATCGTCTCGGGCGCGCTTCTCGCCTTCATCTCCTCCTGGATCAATGTCGAGCTGTCGATCTTCAACACGACGTCGGCGCTCAACACCATCCCGGTGAAGATGTTCAACTACGTGCAGTACACGATCGATCCGACGATCGCGGCGGTGTCCGCGATCACCATCGTCGCGGCTGCGCTCGTCATCGTCCTTCTCGATCTGCTGATCGGCCTCGACATGCTGTCCGAGCGCCAACAGCCCTAAGTCCAACGGAGCCTTCGCGATGCGCAAGCAGGATAGTTTCGACGTCATTTACACGCACACGGAGGGTGAGCCGCTCTGCATCATCCATAGCGGCATTCCCTACCCCGCCGGCTCCACCATCCTGGAGAAGCGCGCCTTCCTTGAAGCCAATTACGACTGGGTGCGCACCGCGCTGATGCGCGAGCCGCGCGGCCATCGCGACATGTTCGGCGTGTTCCTCACCCCGCCGTCTTCGCCTGACTACGACGCCGGCCTGATCTATATCGACGGCACGCAATATTCCCACATGTGCGGCCACGGCACGATCGCGGTGGCGATGGCGATGGTGGCGAACGGCTTCGTGCGGCGCTCGGAAGACGGCCTTACCAAGATCCGCTTCGAGACCACCGCCGGGCTTGTGCAGGCCGAGGTGGCCACACAGGGCGACGAGGTGCTGTGGACGCGCTTTGAGAACGTGCCGGCCTATGTCGCGGCGCAGGATGTGGCGTTCGACCTGCCGGGTGTCGGCGCGCTGAAGGCCGACATCGTGTGGGGCGGCAATTATTTCGGCATCATCGACCTGCGCGGCACCTTGCTGAAGATCGGGCCGGAGAACGGCTCGGAACTCTCCCGCCTCGGCATCCTCGCCCGCGAGGCGATCCGTGAGAAGGTGAAGATCCAGCACCCGACCGCCGGCCACATCAACAACTTCAACTTCGTCACCTTCTGGCACGAGCCGACCATTGCGGGCGCGCTCTACAAGAATGTGCATGTGTTCAGCGCCGGCCAGCTCGACCGCTCCCCCGGCGGCACCGGCACCAGCGCGATGATGGCGATGTTCGAGGCGCGCGGCGTCATCGGCCTCCACCAGCCCATCACCTCCGAAGGCCTGCTCGGCACAGGCACTTTCGAGGGCGAACTGATCGGCGAGACGCGGCTCAACGATGTGCGCGCCGTGCGCCCGACGGTGAAGGGCACGGCAGGGCTCCTTGGCACGGCACGGTGGATCGTTGATCGCAAGGACCCCGTCGGAGCGGGCTTCCTGGTAGCCTGACGTCTGGCCTCTCTTCGCCCGTGAGAGATCGATTGAACCCAGGATCGGCGCCGCGATGCGGCGCCGATCTGATCGACCCTTCGATCCCTGGAGGCTTCCCCAAATTCGTAACAACTGCCACGCCGGTGCCGGCAACCAGGTGTTTTGCGGCAGTCGAAGTCGCCCCCCCCCCCCTAAGAGGCGGTACGGCCAACCTGAGGAAGTGAACGATAGTGACCGATAAACCACGCCGCATTGGCCACATGGCCAACAACGGCAAGCGAGGGCTTGTCGACGGCTTGGCTTCGTGATGAGGGAGTGGGCCGATCAGCGATCGAGCACCTCGGCAAAGCAGCGAGCGAGCACGTGGCCAAGTGCCCGGCGGGCGAACGGCTAAACGGCTCAGCCCTCGAACCCGCCAAAATAACCCCCTACGAACTGCACCTTACTCATGCCAAGGACACCGGCCGCGCAGGCGCCACGGCGCGTGAGCTGTCACCCATGACGCTTTGCCACCTCCGATGCCCCCAGCGACGTCCGCTTTGCGCCGCGATTCCGGCCGTTAATCTGGTAGCGGCCGCGGCCCAAAAGCGGACATTAGCGAGGTGGGGCACGTCGGCGCTTTTGCGGCCAATAGCGGACGGTTGCCTGTATGCCGAGAGCGACCACTCCACCGGCCGACTCGACAGACAAGACGCGATGCCGAGCAAGACTCGATCCGATAGATGACTTCAGCGCAAGCGGCCGGCCAGATAGTCCACGAAGACGCGCACCCGTGCCGGCATGTTGGCGCCACCCACGAAGACGGCATGGATCGGCTCCACATCGCCGGGGTTGAACGCCTCGAGGATCGGCACCAGCCGGCCCGCCGTCACATCATCGATGATGCCGAAATTGCCGACGCGGGTGATGCCGACCCCGTCCACCGCAAGCTGTCCCAGCGTCTCGCCATTATTGGCTTCGATATTCCCGGTGACGGTCAGCGCATAGTCGCGCCCCTCGCGGCGGAAGGGCCATACCGGCTCGGCGCGGCGGAAATTGAAGTTCAGGCAGTTATGGCCGAGCAGGTCTTCCGGCACGCGCGGCGTGCCGTGCCGGGCGAGATAGTCGGGCGAGGCGACGACCGCGCGGCCGGTCTCGCCGATCCGCCGCGCGGTCAGGGCGCTGTCGGCCAGCGGCCCGAACCTGATCGCCACATCCGCTTGTCCCGCGGCCACGTCGACGACCGCGTCGGTCAGGCTGATGTCGACGAGGATGTGCGGGTAGAGGCGGGCGAAATCGCCGAGCAACGGCACGATGCAGAGCCGCCCGTGCGAAAAGGCCGCGCTCACCCGCAGCCGCCCGCGCGGCGCCCCCTGGTCGGCGATGACGCGCTCGGCCTCGTCGAGATCGGCCAGGATGCGCCGTGCGGCACCGAGATAGCTTTGCCCCTCCGCCGTGAAGGTGAGCGCGCGCGTCGTGCGGATCAGCAGCCTTACGCCGAGGCGCGCCTCGATCCGGTCAATCGTCCTGCTGATTGCCGAAGGCGTGAGGCCTAGGGAGCGGCCGGCGGCGGAGAAGCTGCCTGTGCGTGCAATGGTGGAGAAGACTTCGAGCTCCCTGGCGCGATCGGTTCCTTCAATCACCATCTTTGCGTCCGGATCAAAAAACATTGGCCTCTGAAAGCCCTACTCGCTGGCGTTCATGTCGTCCATCTTTGCGTGGAGACATAATCACCGATCGTTGGAGGCCTCTTTGGACTATCGTCAGTTGGGATCATCGGGGCTACGGGTTCCCGTTCTCAGTTTCGGTGCCGGGACGTTCGGCGGCGCCGGGCCACTGTTCGGAGCCTGGGGGCGGAGCGACGCCAATGAAGCGCGCCGGCTGGTCGACATCTGCCTGGAGGCGGGCGTCAATCTGTTCGATACCGCCGACGTCTATTCCGATGGCGCCTCGGAACGGGTGCTGGGCGAGGCTATCCGGGGGCGGCGCGACGCCGTGCTGATCTCTACCAAGACCGGCTTGCCAACCGGCGACGGCCCGGCCGACTGGGGCGTGTCGCGCAGCCGACTGATCCGCCAGGTCGAGGCGGCGCTGCGCCGGCTCGGCACGGATTACATCGACGTGCTGCAGCTGCACGCCTTCGACGCCTCGACACCCGTCGAGGAGTTGCTCGCCACGCTTGAAACCCTCGTGGCCGCCGGCAAGGTCCGCTACACCGGCGTCTCCAACTATCCCGGCTGGCAGCTGATGAAGGCGCTGGCTGCGGCCGTGCGCGACGGACGCCCGCGCTACGTCGCCCATCAGGTCTATTACTCGCTGATCGGCCGCGCCTATGAGGCCGACCTGATGCCGCTCGGCTTGGATCAGGGCGTCGGCGCGCTGGTGTGGAGTCCGCTGGGCTGGGGCCGGCTGACCGGCAAGATCCGCCGCGGCTCGCCGATCCCCGCGGGTAGCCGCCTGCACGAGACCGCGATTTTTGCCCCGCCGGTCGAGGACGAGCATCTCTACCGTGTCATCGATGCCCTCGACGCCATCGCCGAGGAAACCGGGAAGAGCGTGCCGCAGATCGCCATCAACTGGCTGCTGCAGCGCCCAACGGTGTCCTCCGTCATCATCGGCGCCCGCACCGAGGAACAGCTGCGCCAGAATCTCGGTGCCGTCGGCTGGAGCCTCACGCTCGAGCAGATAGCGGCGCTGGATGCGGCCAGTGACGTGCTGCCGCCCTATCCGCACACGCCTTATCGCCAGCAGGCGGGATTTGCCCGTCTCAATCCCCCTCTGGTCTGACCGCAAGGCGCCCCTGCCGTGAAACTCAATCCGCCTCTTCTTGCGCTGGCCGCCGGCGCCTTTGGCATCGGTGTGACCGAATTCGCCCCGATGGGCCTGCTCCCGGTGATCGCCAGCGATCTCGGCGTATCGATCCCGACGGCCGGCCTGCTGATCAGCGCCTATGCCGTCGGCGTCATGCTGAGCGCGCCGCTGATGACGCTCACCACAGGCCGGGTGCCGCGCCGCACGCTGCTCATCGGCCTGATGGCGATCTTCACCATCGGTAACCTCATGGCCGCGCTGTCGACCAGCTATGAGATGCTGTTCGTGGCCCGGCTGCTCACCTCGCTGAACCATGGCGCCTTCTTCGGTGTCGGCTCGATCGTCGCCGCCAGCCTGGTGCCGGAGAACCGGCGCGCCGGTGCGGTCGCCGCGATGTTCATGGGGCTGACCATCGCCAATGTCGTCGGCGTGCCGCTGGCGACCTGGGCCGGAGACCTGATGGGCTGGCGCGCCGCGTTCTGGGGCATCGCGCTGCTCGGCGTCGTCGCCATGACGTCGCTGCGCCTGACGCTGCCCGATATTGCCGCCGGGGCCGGCGGCGACGTGGTGTCGGAGCTGAAGGTGCTTGGCCGGGCGCCGGTGGTGCTGGCGCTCGCGCTCACCGTGCTCAGTTCCACCGCCATGTTCACGGTGTTCACCTATATCTCGCCGATCCTGCAGCAGGAGACGCAGGCGTCGATCGGCTTCGTCACCGCGATGCTGGTGGCCTATGGCGTCGGCCTCACCTTTGGCAACTGGCTGGGCGGCCGGTTCGCCGACCGCTCGGTGGACCGCACGCTCATCGTCACGCTGGCATCGCTGGTCGCGCTGCTGGTGGCCTTCGCCGCCGCCATGCCGTTCGCTGCGCCGAGCGCCGTGCTGATCTTCCTATGGGGCGTCGCCAGCTTCGCGCTGGTGCCGCCGCTGCAGATGCGGGTGATGGCCGCCGCTGCGGACGCGGCCAATCTCGCCTCATCGGTGAATATCGGTGCGTTCAACCTGGGCAACGCCATGGGCGCGGCGCTGGGTGGCGCGGTGATCAGCGGCGGGCTCGGCTACCCCGCGATCGCGCTCGCCGGCGCGGCGGCGGCCGCTTGCGGTCTTACGCTGATGATGCTGATGGTCCGGCGCCGCCGGCCCGCCATGGTATGCGGTCTGCGCTGAGCTGAAGGGTGTGCCACGAGCCGACGTTGGCGACCCGTGCATATTCCAGACCTCCGGTATCGACATGACAAATCTGCTGGACTGAATTGGACGCTTGGTAACCGCCCGAAATGGCCCTGCCAGACTGGGAAGAGCGGCGCGGTCCTGCACGTCTGCAGACGTTCGGAAGGTTGCGGGACGGGCAGTTCCGTCCCTCGGCATTCAACGGCGGTATGTCCGCCTTGCGTCGCCATCCCGGATATTCAATTCATTACGGGCACTTCGCAAAAGCTGTCATTCTGCTGAACTGACCGTGACGAAATGGCGGTCTTCTCCCAAATCGCCACTGTGGTTGCAAATTTCCTCTGTCCGGCGTCGACGCGACCTAGCGGCGGGGGCCGCGGCCGCAGCTGCAACTCACCGTGACCGAATGGGAAGACGCCAACCGCACCCTGCCGGGCACCAATGCCGAGCCCGGCCCGTGGCGCACGGCGCGTGTGCCCTATCTCGCCGAGAGCATTGACTGCCTCTCCACCGCCTCGCCCGTCAAGCAGGTGGTGCTGATGATGGGCGCGCAGACCGGCGGCACCGAGGCCAGCCTCAACGCCGTCGGCTATTGGGTGGCGCAGGCGTCGGGGCTCATCCTTGCCGTGTGGCGCTCGATCGACATGGCCCACCGCATGTCGCGCAACATCGGCGGCTCCGGCTCCGGAGCCATCGGCCGGGATGCCGTGGTCCGGCTCGCCGCCGCCATGTCGCCCGCCCGGCTTTGCGACCTCATTCCTCGCGGAAGGCACGCATCAGCTGGTCTTGCAGCGGTTTGAGGAAATAGGAAATCGCCAGCCGCGGCTCGGTGTGGATGAACACTTCCACCGGCATGCCGGGCACCAGTTGGAGCCCGCCGAGCTTCGCCACCGAAGCAGGGTCGAGGGCTATCCGTGCCGTGTACCAGCTTTCGCCACTGGCCGCGTCGACCAGCACGTCGGCGGAGACCTGCGCCACCGTGCCGGCCAGCTCAGGCGTCGTGCGCTGATTGAAGGCGGTGAGCCGCAGCACCGCCGGCTCGCCGGTGTGGACCTGGTCGATGTCGCGCGGGCGCAGCCGCATCTCGGCCACCAGCGCGTCCGCACTCGGCACGATCTGCATCAGTGTTTCGCCTGGCGCGACGACACCGCCGAGCGTGTGCACGGCGAGGTCATGGACGACGCCGGCCTGCGGGGCATGCACCTCCATTCCCTGCAACCGCTCGATGGCGGCGATCCGCTGCTCGGAAAGCTGCGCCAGCCTGAAGTCGATCTCGCGCAGGCTGGCCATAGCCTCGGCCTGCCGCTCTTGGTCGATCTCGATGATCGCAAGCTCAGTCTCGGCGATGCGGGCCTCGGCGCGGGCGATTTCGGCGACGAACTGGCCATGTTCGCCGTTCAGCTGGGCACGCAGCCGGCTCAGTTCCGCCACCTGGCCGAGGGTGGCAAGCTCCTTGCCGTGCAGGGTGGTGATGCTCTCCAGCTCGCGCGCGTTCCAGGCGAGTTCCTCGGTCTTAGCGTCGCGGCGCTCGGCCAGCCCCTCAACCTCGCGGCGGATCTGGGCGATGCGCGCCTCAAGTTGGCGCTTCTGCCCGGCGCCGAGGTCGCGGCGGGCATTGAATAGCGACTGCTCGGCAGCGACGAGGGCGGCGGCACGGCCGGAGGGGTCATCGGCGGGCTGCAACTCCTCGGGAACGGTGAGGCGCGCCGCGCCATCGCGCTCGCCAATGAGCCGCATGCGCCGGGCGACTAGATGCCGGATCTGGTCTTCGACGATGGCGAGGTTGGCTCGCGTCAGCGTGTCATCGAGCCGGACCAGCACGTCCCCCGCAGCCACCCGGTCGCCGTCGCGCACGGTGATGTCGCCGACCACGCCGCCGTCGCGTGCCTGCACCTTCTTTACCCGCCCGTCCACTTCCAGCGAGCCGTTGCCGATCACCGCGCCGGCGAGCTCCGTCGTCGCCGCCCAGCCGCCGAGGCCGCCAATGAGCAGTGCGATGACGCCGAAGCCGAGCGCAAGGTCGCGCCGGATCGCGCGGGCGGCAGGGGAGATAGCGCGGGCCGGCGCTTCGGGGGGCATGACAGGGTGCATGGGCTACTCCACCGGCATCTTCAGCCGGGCGAGGACCTCGTCCCGCGGCCCGAGATCGGCGACCCGGCCCTCCTTCAGGATCAGCAGCTGGTCCAGCGTGCCGAGCAGCTGCGTGCGGTGGGCGATGGCGATGACGATGGCACCGCCTTCGCGCGCGGCGCGGATGGCGGCGGCGAGCGCCGCCTCGCCATCCCGGTCGAGATTGGCATTGGGCTCGTCGAGCACGATCAGGAAGGGCTTGCGGTAGAGCGCGCGGGCCAGGCCGATGCGCTGGCGCTGTCCGGCGGAGAGCGCCATGCCGTCAAGCCCGATCCGCGTGTCGTAGCCTTCGGGAAAATGCAGAACCATCTCGTGGCAATGGGCATTGCGGGCCGCCGCCAGCACCTCCTCCGCCGGGGCCCCGGGTTCGAAACGGGCGATGTTCTCCGCCACCGTGCCGTCGAACAGCTCCACATCCTGCGGGAGATAGCCGATATGGCGGCCGATCGCCTCCGGCCGCCACTGCTTCAGCTCGGCGCCATCGAGCCGGATGGTGCCGCGCAGGCAGCGCCAGCTTCCTACCAGCGCCCGGGCGAGACTCGACTTTCCCGAGCCGCTCGGCCCGGCGATGCCGAGGCCTTGCCCCGCCTCCAGCCGGAAGCTCGCCTCCCGCACCACCGGCTGCGCCACGCCCGGCGGTGCGACGGCAATGTGCTCTACCGCGAGGCTGGCCACGGGCGCCGGCAGGGCCAGCTTCTCGGCATCGGGGGGCGGCGCCAGCTGCGTCTCCAGCCGGGCACGGGCCTGCCGCGCGGCGATGAAGCCGCGCCAATTGGCGATCGCCTGCTCGACCGGGGCCAGCGCCCGGGCGGTAATGATGGAGGCCGCGACCATCACGCCCGGCGAAAGCTGCTGGCGGATCACCAGATAGGCGCCGAGACCGAGCACCGCCGATTGCAGCGCGAGCCGCAGCGCCCGGGTGAGGCCACCATGCAGCCCGGCGATGTCGGCGAGGCGCAGGCGGAGCCGCGCATGCTCGTCATTGATCCGGCGCCAGCCGGCGGCATAGGCCGGGGCCATGCCCATGGCACGCAGCACCTCGGCATTGCGCCGTCCCGCCTCCAGCCGGTCCTGGCGGTGGATGGCGAGGCCGGCGCTCTCGCGCACGGGCGCGCGCATGGCCCACTCGCTGGCAAGCGTGCTGGCCATCAGCAGCAGCGAGCCGGCTACCGCCAGCCAGCCCAGCCAGGGATGGAAGGCGAACACCACGACGAGATAGACCGGCAGCCAGGGCAGGTCGCACAGCGCCACCGGGCCCGGCCCGGCGAAAAAGCCGCGGATCAGGTCGAGATCGCCGACCGGCCGGGCGGCCGTGCCCAGAGGCGCGGCCAGAGGCAGTTCCAGCGCTAGCCGGAAGCTGGCGGACCCGAGCCTCTCGTCGATCCGCTCGCCGATCCGGGCGAGCACACGGCTGCGCAGGATCTCGATGAGGCCGAGACAGGCATAGAGCCCCATCACCAGCACGCCCAGCGCCACCAGCGTCGGCACGCTGCCGCTGGTCAGCACCCGGTCATAGATGAGGATCATGAAAAGCGGGCCGGTGAGCATGAGCAAATTGCTCGCCCCGCTCAGCACCCCGACGCCCAGAAAGGCGCCGCGCACCTCGCGTAGCGCCTGCGCCACCGCGGTCCCACTCCGGACGGACGCGTCAGTCACGGTCGGTTCCGCGTGCCGGCTCTGGCGTCCGGGTCCATCGCGTGGGGGCTATGGCCGGTGCATGGCTTGGACGCGCATTCATGTGGCGGCGGCTCGCGGAGAATGAACGGAACGGGGTGCGCGGATGAAACACCTTGGCGTGATGACACTCCCGCCGCCGCGCCGGCCTCTCCCGCCACCACCCCGCTATATGCTACCTCTGATCCGCTTTCATCAAGGGAGTTCTCCGATGAGCCCGACAGCCAGCCTCGATCGTGCCGGCCAGGATGCCACCTCCGGGGTCAGGCCCTCTGGCGGCGCCAGCATGGGAAGTGGCGGCGACGACCGGCCAACGGAGAATATCAGCATCGATTTCGGCAGGATCGACGACAAGACCAGCGGTGCCCAGGGCCAAGGCAGCGGCGGCGACGACCGGCCGTCGGAAAATATCAGCATCGATTTCGGCCGGATCGACGACAAGACCATCAGTGCGCAGGGCCAAGGCAGCGGCGGGGACGACCGGCCGTCGGAGAATATCGGCCTCAATTTTGGCCGGATCGACGATAAGACCAGCGACGCGCAGGGCCAGGGCAGCGGCGGCGCGGATGATTTCGTGCTCGAGCCTGGCACCGCCGGCGCGGAAGGATCGTCTGGCCTGCTGGATTTCTCCAATATCGACGATAGGGGTCTCGCAGAGGCGGAGGAGTCCCTGGCCGTCGACAGCGCCTCCGCACTGCCGTCGGGCGGCGACAGCGCCACCGTCTCGACCTTCGAGGCCGCGTATGCGGACCCGACCGGCGACCGCATCGAGGACATCGTCACCGCCCCGCGGCCAGTGGCCGACGATTTCATCGCCTAGACCCCTTTCCGATCGGGCGGTCAGGGGAAACCGCCCTTTGTACCCATGACAGTCAGGAAGGCGGCGGCCGCCGCGAGGCAGACCACCAGCCTGACGCGGTCCCACTTGTCGCCGAACCAGCCGATGGGCAGCTGAAGCGCGATCGCTCCCACCAGGAACGAAAGGCCCGAGGTCTCCAGCGCCGCGTTGAGGGTTGTAGCGGCGATTGCCACCGGGGCCAGGTGAAGAACCGCAGCGGGCTCCCCATGGCGGCCTCGGCGAAATCCGGCGCCGCCACCTTGGGTGTAGCGACCAGAAACATCGCCACGAGCGCAAGGCTGGCGCCGACGAGATAGGGCAAATTGCCGGACGTTCCGATGACCGACGGGATGGAGGGGCTGCCGGCGAAGCCGACGGATAGGACTCCCGTGCAGGCCGCCATGACTCAGGCGCGCGTTTCTTCCCGGTTCAGGCTGTTCGTCCAGGCTTCCGACAGGACGAACAGCATTTCAGAGGCCATGCCGTGAAGAAATCTCAGCACGAACCAGAGCACAAGGAAGGGTAGCGCCGGAAAGCTGGCCAGCACGATGCCCGCCACGACGAGCGCCAGCAGCATAGGCGGCGTATGCCGAAAATCGGAACGATGCGTGGCAGCAGGAGCGCCACGACGACGATGCTTGCCGCATGCATCGCGGCATTGGCACCGATGGCCGCCTCTCCCCAGCCTTGGTCGGCGAGACTAAAGGCGATGAGGGTGGCGCCGAGGCTGTCGGTCAGCCCGAACATGCTGGCCGTTGCGATGACCGCCGCCTGCGCAACGACGGACGAGTAGGCAGGGGGCGGAAGGGTCACGGGGGAACGCTCTCGCCGCTCGGCCGCGCCGGTAGGCGCAGGCGCCGGACCAAACCCGCCAGACTCTCGAACCAGGAGATCTCACGCCGCTCGACAATGCGTGCCAAGGTGTGGGCATAGTCGAGAACGAGGCCGGGCGTCCAAGTGCCGACATTCGCCCGCGCGCGGATCAGGGCGCCGAGCCACACATCGGGATTTGTCAGCAGCATGAGCAATTGCAGCCACGGATAACGGGTCGCGAGCGAGCTCTCCAGCGCCGCGTCGAGCGCCTGCGCCACCACGACCGAGCAGTTCCGGTTGGTAAGGTTGTACGTATGGTCTTTGCGGTAATGAGCCCAGAACGCGTCAAGCTGGCGGGGGCTGTAATTGTGGAATTCGACCCGCCCATCGGCCTCGCACCACCCCGCCGCCTCCTCGGCATAGGAGGGCTGGAAGTGGCCCGGCACGTCATTGTCCGGGGTGGCGCGTAGCGCGCCGACGAAATCCTCGCCCGAGCGGTCCATCTCAACGGCGGGATAGTGGCTGATGTAGAGCGTCGGCGGCATTTCCAGCGAGGCGTGACCGGTGGAAATCATCCCGTCGGCGTTCACCGCCGCCACGTAGCGATCGATCAGCAGCCGGCGATGCGGCACCTGCGCCGAGCCGACCGGTGTCCACACATGCACGATCATCGGATAAGCGACCGTCGCCAGGCCCGGATCCGTCATGTCGGGGGAACGCTCGTACCAGCCGCGCGAGGCGAACATCGGCAGGTGGAGGATTGTCGCGTCGGTAGGCAGCTGGCGGAACAGCAGGCCAAGCCGCAGCAGCAGCCAGCCGCGAAAGGCGAGGATCAGCCCGACGCACAGGGCGATGCTGCGCTCCAGCGGGACCGGCCATCCCGCAAGGAAGACCAGGGCAAAGGTGAGTTGTACGCCGCCATAGATCAGCCGCCAGCGCAGATCCGGCAGCCTCAGAAGCACCCCCACCGCGATGCGCCCGACACCGTCGGCAATGAAAACGATGCAGAACAGCGCCGCGAGCAAATCCTCGGCGTGGCCTGGCCAATGGATGGCGAGCGCGCCGGTCGCAAGGAGACAGAAGGCGCGAATGAGGGCGACGATCCCCCGCACGCTGCGGAGCTGGCTCGCGAACTGCAGTAGATTTCCGGCCGCCATGAACAGGAAAACCACACCCACGGCCCGCCCCGTAAGGACCACGAGATGGTCTGGCGCGTGGAAGGCAAGGAAAACGCCGGCGGCGACCAAGAGGACGCCCATGCCGCACAGCACATACCATCGCTCACGGAAGGCGCGCGCGCCGATCAACAGGAAGGACAGCTTGAACATGGCTTGAATCCAGTCGGATGTTGCGTGCTCCGCCAGGAAGGCGACGGAATGGCCGCGGCGGGGGCTGGGCGCTGCTTCGCCGACTCGCAAGGTTCACCGGCTTTCCGAGCGGTGTTCCCTGGCTTGACGCTGGCGGAAGGCGGGTGCTTCAGTGATCGCCGTCGGCTGCCGGCGCAGCTATCATCCGGGAAGGGCGGCCATGAACCGGCATCAGGCATTTCGTTTCGGCTTCGCGGGCCTCGCGCTGCTTGTGCTGCAGGTCGTGGCGGTGCCGACCTACGCTGCGACCTGGGAAACATGCGTCGAGGCGATCGCCAAGACGCAGCATGAGCTGAAGCTGACGCAGCCGCCGCCGGCCCAGCCCAAGACGCAGGACCAGACCGTCGCCGCTCAAGATTCCCACGAACCGACGCCGTCGTCGCTTGAGGCGGCCGGGCTGAAGCAGCCCGAAAGCGGGCCGGCCGGCGCGTTGAACGAGGCGTTGAACCTTCAGGCTGCGGGCGATGAAGCCGGTTGCCTGAAGGCGGTCGCCAAGGCGCGGTCGCTGGCCGGCCTGAAGTGAGCGCCCGGAGGGTCATGCTCAGAAGGCCACGCTGAAACCGCCGCCGAGCGCCTGGTCGCCGCCGCCCTGATACCACGTATCCTGGTAATAGACCGACGTGCGCAGCGAAGGGGACAGGTTCATGTGCAGCGTGCAGCTGACGGTGCTCTGGGTGGCATAGTTGCCGGCTATGTAATTGCGGTTCTCCGGCAGATAGCTAATCACGGCGTAAATGGCCTCGAAGGGGTGGAACACCGCCGTAACTGACCAGCCGCTCACGGCCTGCGGCTGGTAGTACTGGGTCTTCGTGACGTCGGTGGCATTGTCGAACGTGCCGAAGGCATAGGCGACCTGCACCTGCGGAAGCCAGTCCGCCGCCCGGAGACTGACACGCGGCTGAACCTGGTAGAAGGTGCCGAGCGCGTAGCTTTCTACCGTGACATTGGCCCCGACCGCGATCCGCTTCTCGCCGCCTATGCTGACCGGAAGCGTGTATTGCGGAGAGACATAGGCTGCCCACTCATAGGTGTAGCGCGTGTGGACACCGAAGCCGGCCATGACGTTGATGCTGAAGTCCTCCGTCGGCTGGTAGCCGAACCCGCCGACAAAATTCCACAGCTCGATCGATGCCTGCTGCTGGTAGAGTTGCTGGCCGATCACCGTCCACTGGTCGTCCAGCTTGTAGGCGAGCTGGGCGATCTCGGTGTAGAGGTCGGGCTGCGAAGGGCCGCTGGTCCAGGCCTGAACATTGCCCGACAGGGTGAAGGGGAGCGGCCCGCCCTGCCGGCTGAGATTCACCTGATCGCTCATCGCCTGCAGATAACGCGAATTGCCGAAGAAATTGGTCATTGGCTGCGAGGTGCCGTCACCGTTCCCGCTTGCGCAATCGTTGCAGGCCTGGGCACGCGCCGAGGGTGCTGCCGTAAGACACAGCAGAGCGGCCAGTGCGCCCGCATGAGCGCGACATGGGCGCCGCGCTGTGCCTGACCATCCTGTCGCATGCGCCATGGCAATGCCTAACGTTCACTTTTGGTCGGGAAGTACCATTTGCCGTCCTTGATCGGCAGGAACGAGCCATCATCGACGCCGACCTCGGCCGCGATGAGGTCGTTGGCAACCTTGTTCAGCGCCAGAAGCAGTTCGCCGTTCTTGGCCGTGTCCATGGCCAGGTTTTTCATTTCGCCAGGATCTTCCTGCAGGTCGTAAAGTTCCAGATCGTTCTTCGCGACGAGGTCTTCGAGCGTGGTCGGTGTGTTGAAATCCGTCTGACCAAAGTAGCGCGAGAACCGGTAGCGCCCATCGAAAATCGAGCGGATACCCACCCGCTCGGCGAAGTCGGGATCGTTCTTCAGATACGTCTGAATCTTCTCGCTGTTAGTGACGTCGCCCGAGAAGGTCATCTTCACGAAGTGCTCGGCCCAGGTGACGTCCTGGTAGGACAGCATGTTGTAGTTGAACAGCGAGGCCGGGCGCACCGCGTCGACCTTGGCCGTCGCCGGCGCCCTCAGCAGGCCGGAGAAATCGTGCCCCTTCAGCCCGTCGACGGCTTTGGCCTGTGCCGCCGGGTCGGCGCCGGTGAGGGCGATCAGGGTCGGGGCGAGGTCCAGCTGCGAGGTGATGGCTTCGCAGGTGACGCCGCCGGGATAGGCGGGGTGATAGACGATGAGCGGGACATGGTTCTGCTCCTTGTAGGTGCAGTTACCCTTGCCGCGCATCTGGTGATGGCCCGCCAGTTCGCCATGATCCGCGTTGAACACCACAATGGTGTTTTTGTGCATATTGTTGTCCTCAAGCGCCTTGAGGACATGCATCACCTGCCGGTCGCAGTCACGGATGCAATTGTAGTAGTAATTGCGCAGGACATGCCAGCGCCGGTCTTCATCCGGCCATGCGCCGACCATCATGTCCTGAATCTGCTGGTAGATGGCGTGCGCCTTCGGGCGTCCCGGCGCGTCGAGCGGCTGGCTGCGGTTGAAGGGCAGCGGCAGGTCGTCCCAGCGCTCCTGATAGAGCTTGTCGTCCGGCGTCGGGAAGATATCGATAGCCGCGCTCTTACCCTGAACCACCTGGCCGGGAAGGTCCGAGTTGATGTACATGACGTCGTGCGGGTTGACGAAGTTGACCGCCAGGAACCAGGGCTGTCCCTTCGCGCGTAATTCTTCGCCTTCGCGCCGCATCCAGCTCGCCACGCGATCCGCCGTGAAGCCGTCGAACGTGTAGCCGCCCAGGCCGCTGTCGATCAGGTCGCCGACGCCAAAGAATCCGTCGAAACCGTAGCTCTGGATGATGTCCCGATAGTCCGCCATCGGCGCGTCGACCGCCACCTTGGTCTGGTCGAGATTGGCACTCATGTGCCATTTGCCCTGGTAGCTGGAATGATAACCCAGTTCGCTCATCCGATGGCCGATCGTCTTGATCGAGGTCGAGAGATCGGGTTGCCAGAGATAGTTCAGATTGTCGAAGACACCGGAATGCTGGATGTGCTGGCCGGTATAGATGACCGAGCGGGCCGGCGAGCACACACAGGACGCCGCCTGGTGGTTGGCGAAGGTGATGCCCTTCTGCTTCAGCATCTCGCGCGCCGGCACGGGAAACGGCCACTCCGGGAAGAAATGTTCCTGGTCGACGAGAATGAACAGGATGTTGTAGCCGCCCGGCGGACTGTCCGGCGCGATGATCGGCTCCGCCGGCCCGGTCGCGGTCGCGGCCTCCGCCGGCGCGGGCGCGATGCCGGGCAGAAGGTTGGCGCCGAGGATCGTCGCCGTCCCCTTTCCGAGCAGGTCGCGGCGGGAAATGCCGCCAGGCGTATCGTCTTGGGACATGGAGCTGGGCCTTATGAATGCGCGCGCGGAAGGTTCGACGGGTTAGAGGAGCGAAACGCCGGCTGGCCGCGACAGGAGTTTCGGCCGGCAGGTGCCGCGGCACGTGGGCGGTTCACCAGAAGCTGCACATGCGTTGCCAATGCCGATGCTCGCGGGGGATCCTGTTCGCGTCGCAGTCCTTCCGCGCCTGACCGTCCAGCGCCATCATGCAGGACTTTCCCTCGCGCAGATGCTGGCACCATCCGCGATCCTCGCTGTCGTTGAACGACATGAAGCAGGACTTGCCTTCAACATAGGCCTGGCAGAAGCCGCGCTCGCTGCCGTCGAAGGCCATGAAGCAGTTTTTCTTGGTGCAGATGTCGGGCAGCGATTGGGCCAGCAGGGGCGTTGCCGCGAGGCCCAGGAAGAGTGTCACGAGAGCGAAAAGACGTTTCATGGGAGGACCTTTCAGACAACCTCTGCGGCAAGGCCAATGACCGGCGATGAGATGGCGCGAGGGGGCACTGGGCGGCCCGCCTCGTCGGCTTCGGGAGCGGCCTCACGCCTGATGACGGATGATGCCGTTCATCATGCCCAGCTCGACCCTCGTCTTGTGGATCTCGTGCGGATCGATCTTCAGGATGTTCTGGCTGAGCACTATCAGGTCGGCGCGCTTGCCCACCTCAATGGAGCCGATCTCCTTTTCCATGCGTAGCTGATAGGCGGCGCCCATCGTATTGGCGTGGATCGCCTCTTCCACCGTTAGCCGCTCGTCTGCCGGGCTCAGAACCGGTGCATCCTTCAGGCCGACAAGCTGCCGCGTAATGCCGACCTGGATCGACTTGAGCGGCTCATAGGTCGAGAAATAGCCGGCCGCCGGCCAGTCCGTGCCGAAGGAGACCCGGCCGCCCTGGTTGAGGATCGTCTTCGTGCGGTAGAGCTTGTTGCCGCGCGCCTCGCCGTAACGCGCCACCATATTCTCTAGCGTGTCCGGATCGGCCGATGACCAGTAGGCCGAGAACTGGGCGGTGACGTTAAGCTTGGCGAAGCGGGGGCTGTCGGCGTCGTCCACATAGACCAGATGCGCGATGGCATTGCGCCGTTCGCGTGCCGGATTGGCGGCGATGGCCTTCTCGATCGCATCAAGCGCGACCCGCGCCGTCCGCTCGCCGCAGGCGTGCACATGCACGTCGAAGCCGGCGGCATCCACCATGCCGATGAGCTGGTGCCACTGGTCCTCTGTGAAGGGCGAGCCGCCGGTGGAGTCCGGCATGTCGGCATAGGGTTCGAGCAGCCAGGCCGTATAGCCGCCCTGCGATCCGTCGCCGACGATCTTGACGATGTCGACATGGACAAGCTCGGTGGCAATTTGCTTGTTGAGCGCGCTCATCTCCGCGACGACATTGTCGATCGGCAGCGATTTCACGGAATAGGAAGCGGATACGCGGAAGGGCAGCGTGCCGCGCTTCTCCGCATCGACGTAGAGATCGATGATCGCGCCCTGATCGCTGCCGACCGGTGGGACACCGGCGTCGAACACGGTGGTGATGCCGGCAGCGGCGGCCTTCGGCAGCCAGGTTTCCAGCAGTCGGCCCATGGCCTGCGCCGAGATCGGCTCCACGGCGTTGACCAGGCTCAGGACGGCGTTGGTTTCCAGCACATAGCCGGTCGGGTCGCCGTTCTGGTCGCGCGCGTAATAGCTGAAGCGCGGAATGGGATCGGGTGTGTCGCGGCTGACGCCGGCCATTTCCAGCGCCTTGGAATTCGCCCAAAGGCTATGGCCGTCGATGGCGAAGAAGAAGGCCGGGCGGTCCGGCAGGATGGCGTCGAGCTCGGCCCGGTTCGGCCCCTCGGGCGGGAACATGTCGACGCGCCAGCCGAAGCCACGGATCGGTCCGGTCGGGTTCTCCTGCGCATACTGTTTGATCGCCGCCAGCACCTCGGGGAGATTGGCGAGTTGGAGATCGAGGCCCGAGGTCATGAAGGCGCCCAGGAACGGATGGGTGTGGCCCTCGACGAAGCCGGGCATCAGCAGCCGGCCCTTCAGGTCGATGAACTGCGTGTTGGGTCCGGCCATTGCCTTGGCGCCGGCCTCGTCGCCCACATGGACGATGGTAGTGCCGCGCACCGCGACCGCGTCCGCCCATGGGGCGGGGCCGCCGACCGTGTACACCAGTCCGTTGTGGAATACGAAATCCGCCGGCCCGTCCGTCATAGCCTTGGGCTGCTGCGCACGCGCGTCGGAGGCAAAGAAGCCCGGCGCCAGGGCCGTCGCCGCCGTCATCGCCGCGCCCGCCCGCAGCACCGAGCGCCGGTTCACGGACTGACTTCGGCCAAAGGCCTCAAAATACGGCGCCCACTCACATGCAATACACATGTCACCCCCCCCAACGTGCATGCCGCACATGCACGAAATCAGCCCACCCGCTTGCCGCATGCATACACTGCCGCCCGCGCTAAGCGCGCCGCGGCAAGTCAAGACACAGTGCCCCGCAGATCCTGCGGGGATAATCACTCCAGAAAGGCTGAATTTTGCAATAAATGTTAATTTGAGAAAATAATTCTCATATATCTCAGCCCCTCTTTTATTCCAATAATTCTGTCGAGTCGCAGGAAAACGCTATTATGACTTTTAAATGTCCGCAAGTGGGCGGGCCATTGCATTAGGTATCCTGTTACAAATTGCGATTATTTTGACTTCGCGTATCGCTTTCGCGAGATGCTAGGCGCACAAACGGCAATGGGCGGCCCCTGCACTTGATACCAGCGACGAAGTTTTGAGCATGCCGATGGGACATGTCTGGCGAGTTGGGGACACGACTCAAGTCCGGCGATCCTCCTCCGCGTCGCCGCGTTTGCCCCTTCAGTTGGCAGTTCCCCGTTCGGTGCGTGCCCAGCCGCGTGCGAGCCCTTCTTGCGCAGATGGATGATCCGAGCAGTTAGTCCGACGACAAGTATGACGACCCAGGCTGGAGAGGGGCCGCGAGCAGAATGGCAGCTGAACGGCATTCGCCACCCGATAGCTGACCGCCCGCTCCCGACCCCGAAGCCGCCTGTCAGCGAAGCGCCGCCATGCCGGCCCTTGATCTGGTAACGGCTGCATCAGCGGAATACGGTACGTAGGCACAGTGCGCCAACTGCGGGCGGCGCACGCCGTGGAAGCGGACCTTGCTTAGCCGTCCGTCGCGGCTCTAAGGTCCAAGCTCGAACATCCAACAGCTTCGCCAGCATCATCCTTGAGGCGGTCGTTGCGCCGGGTTCGATCTGGAGATTTGTGAGATGCGCTCGGGGGCCTGGATACGTCGCCTTAGAACTATCCGGGGGATGAAGCAGGAGCACTTGGCCGAACTTCTCGATATTAGTCAGCCGACTTTGTCTCGCCTTGAACGCGGCCTGCTCCCGCCGACAGGCCAGCAGATCGGAAAGCTCGAACAACACCTGCTGCGCCCGAGCCAGTCTGCTGACACGATATTGGCCAGGCTCATCAATTCGTCGACCAGCCGAGTGCACCTGATTGACGACCGAACTCATCATTTACTCGCGGCTTCTCCCGCACGCTGGTCGGAATGGCACCTCGATCCACCCGAAGCACTGGGCAAATCGCTCCTGCTCTATGCATCCCCAGAGATTGAGGCGGCAGAGCGCAGCCTGAACTCGATCGGATGGTTCGATGACGTTGTTGCGGAGATGGAATTCGCGACAGGCGCGAACTGCGATCCTGAGGTGCCGATCTCTGCCGGCATGGTTCGTTGGGAGAGGCTGCTCCTTGCCGACGGCCGGGCCGTTCGACTGACCACGTCACTTCCCGCATAAAATATTCCGCAGACCTGCAGCTCTTGTCTTGCATTGCTCAGACGGGCACATGCCAGGCATGACTGCACCTTCACGCATGCCGCTTTTTCTTGTTGTCGCCGCCTCAACCATCGTCGGGATAGCGGGTGTGGACTTGGTGTTGCCAGCGGTCCCGTTGCTGCCGGAAAGGCTTGGCAGCGATACGGCTCGCGCGCAACTGGTTCTCGCGGCTTATTCGCTTGGCACAGCGTTGGGCCTCCTCGCCTTTGGCGAACTCGGGACCAGGATCGATCAGGTGCGGCTGTTGACGTCGTCACTCGTCCTCTTCGCTCTGGTGTCCGCCATCGCGACAACGGTTTCCCAATTGGACAGTTTGGTCGCTTGGCGCTTTATCCAAGGAGCATTTGGAGCGGCCCCAGCCGTGTTCGCGCCCGGCATTGTGCGCTCCATATTTGGAGACGAGCATGCACCCAAAGCCATGGGGTGGCTCGGTTCTGCGGGGTCCCTTGCGCCAGCGCTGGCGCCCATCGCGGGATTGTATCTTCTCGGGCTTGGCGATTGGCGGCTGTCCTTCTGGGTCTTGGCTGGAGCTGGGCTGGCGTGCGCGGTGGCATCACACGTGCTGCTGCGTCCATTTTCCGGGAAGCGCAGCTTCGCCAAGGGCAGTTACATGTCCTTGGCGCGAAAGCCTCTGTTCTTGCGATACTGGATCAGCCAGTCCCTCTCGCTAGCAAGTATCCTTATCTTCGTCTTTGGCGCTCCGGCCGTATTCGTCGAGCAGGGCTTCGGAATGGAGGCGTTCCTTGCCCTCCAACTGGTAGGCGTTGCAACCTTCATTGCGGGGAGCCTTTTGTCGTCTGGCATCGCCGAGCGCATCGGCGCGCCGAAACTGCTCTGGCTGGGCACAGGCCTCCTAGCCGCGACCTTCGGGCTGATTTTCCTCTCTGCCGTGACGGGCTACGGCAGCATCGAAGTCATCCTACCCCTCTTTGCCCTCAATGGCCTTGGCTTCGGCCTGCGCGCCCCAATCGGCTTTCACCGGGCAATCGTTGCCGCAGATGGAGACGATAGTCGGGCCGCAGCGCTCGTCGTCCTTCTTGTCCTCATGGCGGCAGCCCTTGGGACGGCGGTCTTGGCACCTCTTCTGGCGCTGGGCCTCGCGCCCCTTGCCGGATTCGCGGCATCGGTCTCCTGTGCAGCGCTTGCAGCCCTTCTCATCGTCCGCTCTCATGAAAGATAATCATCCGAGCAGAAACGATATCTCTGTGTGGATGCGACATCCGCAGCGGGGGTATCAAGCGGTACGATAGCAGAGCTCTCAGACCTCCTTGGTCGCCACGCTGAACTTCCTTTGGTCGCTCGCAACCGCTAGTCCTCGTCAAGTGCCACGGAAACCTGGGCAAGGGCCGTGCGCAGCCAGCGATGCGCGGGATCACTGCTGCGTCGTTCATGCCAGACCTGAACAAAGCGGAAGGGCGGGATCGGAAAAGGCGGCTCGAAGACGGCGAAGGCCGGATCGTGCTGCTGGGGCGCCAGCGTCCGGCGCGCGACGGTGAGAAGGAGCTCGGTCCCGACGATCAGCCGAGGTGCCGTCCCCCAGTGGGGCAGCGTGACGGCAATGCGGCGCACATGGCCGGTCGCGCGGAGGGCCGCCTCGATCTCGCTAGAGCCGTCCTCCATGGCAACGAGCATATGAGGCCTGCGTAGATAGTCAGCGATGTCCAGATGATCGCGGCCCCCAAGTGTTTCCCGGTCCGCAAGGCAGGCGAAGCGCTCGACGAACAGCACCTGCGCCTCCATCCGGCCAGGCAGATCTGGAAAGACGCCCAGTGCCAGATCGCAGTCTCCCTCCAGCACCCGGCCCAGCATGGCTTCACGGCCCGATTGGGTGATCGTCAGATCGACCCCGGGGGCCTCAAGCCGTAGCTTCCTCACAAGGCCGGGGAGAAGGACGGCGGAACCATAGTCGGACATCGCAAGGCGAAACGTCCGTTTCTCTCCCGCTGGGTCGAAGCCTTTCGGCCCCAGAACGTCCCGCACCTGTCGCAAGGCATCGGCCAGCGCAGGGGCGATCTCCAGTGCCTTCGCGCTCGGCACCAGACGGCCGTCGCGGCGGATCAGGAGAGGGTCATCGAAGAGATGGCGTAGACGCCCGAGGGCGTGGCTGACGGCCGGCTGGCTCATGTGCAGCCGCGCCGCCGTCCGCGACACGTGCCGTTCCATCAGCAGGGCATTGAGGATGACGAGGAGATTGAGATCAACGCCCCGAAGTGTATTCGCATCGTGCATAACGAGAATGATACATCGGAATTTCCATCGACCAAGCCTATAGGGGATGAGGGTGGGCATCGGAGGTCCGCCATGCCAACCAACGCCGTGCTTCTCACCCTCGCCGCTGTCATCGCCGGAGCGGTTGTTCCGTTTCAAGCGGGCGCCAACGCCGCGCTCGGACGAGCGCTCGGCCACCCCCTCTGGGGCACGCTCGTCTCGCTTTGTGTCAGCTTCGCCTGCATCCTGCCTGTCATGGTGCTGGCGAAGACGGGGACGCCGAGCCTGTCGCATCTGGCGCAGGCGCCCCGCTGGATATGGATCGGTGGCCTTGTCGGGGTGGTCTACATCACCGGCGCGCTTTTGCTCGCGCCGAAACTCGGCGCTGCCGGCTTCGTCGTCGCGGCGATCGCCGGGCAGATGCTTGCCTCGATCGTCATCGACCAGTGGGGCCTCGTGGGCCTGCCTCGAAAGCCGTTGTCACCCTCACGTCTGGTCGGTCTCGGTCTGGTCTTTCTTGGGCTGATCGTGATGCAGTTCCAGGGGCTGGGTGCAAAACCACCCGCCGGTTCGTGACATGGGGCTTTGCGCCCCGTGCCGTGGCTGCGGAGAGGTCCGCACGGAGCATAAATGACGATGCCGGGCGCGGGACGATCCGGGCAGGCCTCTAGCGGGCCTGACACCGGCGGTCGCACTGGGTCCGCCCGCGCCCGGAGGCCCGCAAGGCCGGCGCCGGTACGGTTCGATGGGAAGGTTGCCGAGGGCGTGCCCGTTCGACCGCAGTGATCAAGTCGCGCGAGCCATGGCTCTTTTCCAATGGCGATGAAGAGCCGATACATCCCCGCTGGTAAGAAGGGGCATGGCATCCCGCAGTTCGTCATCGCTCCAGTCCCACCAGCGAAGCTCCAGAAGTTTGGCGATGGCAGAGTCGTCGAACCGCTTCCGGATGATCCTTGCCGGGTTGCCGCCAATGATGGCGTAGGGCTCCACATCCTTCGTCACGAGCGCGCGCGTGCCGATGACCGCGCCATCCCCGATCGTGACGCCTGGCATGATGATCGCCTCGGAGCCGATCCAGATATCGTTGCCGATCACCGTGTCGCCCGCCGGTTTGTAACCGTTCTTCGCCCCGGCGAAGGCCGGCACGTCCGACATCCAGAAGAACGGAAAGGTGCTGATCCAGTCGCTGCGATGGCCTTGGTTCCCGGCCATGATGAAGGCGGCGCCCGAGCCGATCGAACAGAACGAACCGATGATGAGCTTGTCGGCGCCCTCGTCCGGCAGCAGGAAGCGGGCGCAGTCGTCGAAGCCATGCCCGTGATAATAGCCGGAATAGTAGCTATGGCGCCCGACCCGGATGTTGGGATGGGTGACGAGGCGATCGAGGGTGATGCCCTTGAACGGGCTTTCGAAGACGTTGTGCATGAGAAAATCCGAAGGTTCGCAAGCCGCGCATGCGGCGCCGGTTTGCCCGCTGTCGCGCAGGCGAACACCGACAGGCGATCGACAGGATCGCCCGTCCCCGCTTCTCACGTCAGAAACGCGGAAGCGCGATGCCGGTGGTTCGGTCCGCAGCCTTCATGAGAGGACCATGGCCCAGTCGATGCGGCATGCCAAGGCGGCATCGCAACGCATCCGTTCGGGGCTGGGCATGCCCGGAAGCGGCTAAAGCCGAACTTCACGCGCCGGTTCTGCCGGCCCCTGTCGACCATGGCGATGATGGAAGGCTCCTGAACACGAGCCGCGAGCCACGCGGCTTGCCCTGCCGCCGGGCCGTGCGCTCACCGTCCTCTGCCGGGGCCGCCACCGCTTCCAGAACGCGCACAGGCTGGAGGTTGCGAACTTCTCCCCCCAGCCCGAGGCGCGGAAACATAGACGACACCCATCTATAGTATCTCCTGCACAAGGCGCCGCTTCAGCCGAGATGATGAATCCATACGGCTGCGATCAGCAAGCAGATGATGGATGTCGGGACACCTGCGCGCGCGAATTCGATGAAGCCGAGCGCGATGCCGCGCTTGCGGCATTCCTCGGCGACGATGATCCCAACGAGGCTGCCGAAGACCACCGCGCTCGACGAGAAGCCGGTGCCAAGGACGATGGCGGCACCCAGCGCTTCCGGTTCGTGGCTGCCGGAGATGAAGGGGGCCACCAGCATGACCGCCGGGTTGTTGCCGACAATGTTGCTCAGAACCGCCACGATGAGCAGCATGGACGGCGGGTCGTGAAGATCGAGCCCGCCGTCGCGTAATCGCGCCAGCATCTGTTCCGGCAGACCGGTGGCGGTGAACGCCGCATTGACCACGAACAGCCCGAACAGCAGCAGCAGCAGATCGCCATTGACGTGGTGCAGGAGGTTGCTCGACGCAATTCGCCGGCTAACGAGGAGCACGCTGGCGCCCATCAACGCGATCAGCATATGGGGAACGTCGGTAAAGATGAACGCCGCGACGACGGCGAGGGCAACCACGCCGGCCTTGATCGTCTCACCCCGGCTGAACTTCACCGGCGCATCGGGGGCGCTCGCGGCCACGCTTCCACCCGCCGGCCGGGCCGCATCGGGCAGTGACCAGCGGCCGCGATAGCACATGGCGATCACGACCCAGATCAGCGGCAGGCTGAGTGCGGCCGGCGGCGCCGCCGCCACCATGAAGTCAACGAAGGACAGGTTCAACGTCTCGGCGACAATCATGTTTTGGGGACTGCCAAGAAGGGTCGCCGTCGAACCGAAATTGGCCGCGAAGCAGAAGCCGAGCAGGAAGGGGAGTGGATTGAGCTGCCGCCCCAGACAGATGGAGCACAAGATCGGCGCCATCGCCACGGCTACGACATCCTTGTTCAGAAGGGCGGCCATGACGCCGGAAACGGCGATGAGGATAGCCAAGAGGCCCTTGGGGCCCACAACGAGGTGACCGATCTTGTTGGCGATCCAGTCATAGAAGCCGGCGACCATGAAGGCCGCCGACACCGTCATCAGGCCGAAGAGAAGGCCGATGACCCGGTAGTCGACCGCCGCCCAGGCGGCGGCGGGCGAAATCTCGCCCGACGCTATAAGCACCATCGCCCCGACGGTGGCAGCCCCGGTCCTGTCGAGGCGAAAGCCCGGCAAATGGCCAACGCCCATGGCGACGTAAACCAGTACGAAGATCGTGAGCGTCAGGTCCATGTCACCCACTCTCCCCGGCGGAACCGGATACGCGGCAGGCATTCCTGGCAAAGGGCAAGGGCCGGGTGTTCGTCATGAGCGGACGGAGAGCGGCGGTCGGCCGCTCCCCTTGCCGGGGGTTACTTCGGATTACCGCGGTCCATGTTCCAGAGATTATAGGCGCTCTCGCCATAGAGCGGCCGGTCGAGCCCCTCGACCTGGATGACATCAGGCACGCGCAATACGCCCATCGCATCAAGCACCTTGAGAAGGACATAGGTGACGATGCCGGCATAGGCGGCGACGACGACGACCGCGAGCAGCTGGACACCGAGCTGGTGTACACCGGCCGTCACTTGATTGATGTGCGAGCTTGCCAGCACGCCGATCAGGAGAGCGCCCGTCATGCCGCCGACGCCGTGCGCCCGCCACACCTCAAGGGAATCGTCAATCTTCAGCCAGGCCTGCACATGCTTGGCGTGGTAACAGGCGGTGGCGCCGATGGCGCCGATAAGCAGCGCGGACATGGGTTCGACATAGCCTGAGGCGGGTGTGATGGTCGCAAGCCCTGCGACCGCCCCGACCAGCACGCCGGAGAACGAAGGCCGGCCCGTCTTCAGCCATTCCCAGAACATCCACACGAGCATGGCGATGGAGCCGGCGAGCATGGTGTTGGTGAAGGCATAGGCGGCGAGCGCATCGGCGGCGTAGGCACCGCCCGCATTGAAGCCGAACCAACCGAACCACAGCAGGCCCGCTCCGAGGGCCACCAGTGGAAGGCTCGCGGGTTCGGATTCGCTCTCGCCGGGGGCGAGCTTGCGCTTGCCGAGATAGGCCGCCGTCACCAGAGCGGAAAAGCCCGCAGACGTGTGGATGACGATGCCGCCCGCGAAATCGACCACGCCCAGCTTGGCGAGGAAGCCGCCGCCCCAGATCCAGTGGGCTGCGGGCAAATAGACCAGGATGGTCCAAAAGGCGATGAAGAAGAGATAGGCGCCGAAACGGAGCCGCCCGACAAACGCGCCTGTCATCAGCGCCGGCGTGATGATGGCGAACATCATCTGATAGGCGAACACCATGATGAACGGGATGTTCGGCCCATAGGTCGGATTGGGCGCGATGCCGACATGGTACATGCCGAAATAGGGAACGATGCTGCCTATAACGCCGCCAATATCGGGACCGAAGACGAGGCTGAAGCCACCGAATACCCAGATCAGCCCGACGACGCCCATGCAGACGAAGTTCTGGATCATGATCGAGAGCATGTCGCGCTGCTTGACGAGTCCGCCATAGAAGAGCGCCAGGGCCGGGGTCATCATGCACACCAAGGCGGTGCATAGGAGAATGAAGGCGGTATCGCCCGCATTGATCGCTTGCATCTCATTTCCCCTTCTTCAAGGCGCCGGTCGACCCCAGTGGCCAACCGCGCGAAGCTGGAATTCAATGGGTTAGCAGCCGCCCTGGCGTGTGATGCGTGCCCAGAGGCCGTTCTGTCCGCGCCATCACATCGCCCTCGTGGATGGGGGCGCCTCGCCGTGCTCACGGCCGATCATATGGTCGGCCACAGGCCGGTGCGGGTGCGGAGCAAGAAGCTTCTTCGGCGCAATGAAGAGATACATCGTCAAGACGTAGGGGGCCGTGAACGAGGGAATGCCGGCCGGCGCGACCATCACGTCGAGCGCTCCCTGCACGAAAACCGTCGTCACGGTCGCCAGCAGCGCATAGGCGGCTACTTTGGGCGATGTCTGCAGGAAGATGACGCCGACAGCGAGGGCGGTAAGCACGGGGCTGAAGCCGTATAGCCCCTGGCTGACGACCGCCGGATCGGCGCCCATGCCGATGGCGACGGCCAGCGCCACTAGCGAGCCGGCAGCAGCGGCGATACCAGCCGGCACCGAGGCGATGAAGATGCCGACCAGGATGAGTGCGCCGGAGATTTCACTGCCGAGCAAGAAGACCTGGCCGATGTTACGGAAGAAGATCTGAACCAGCTCCAGCGGCTGGGGAAGGGGCGCCAGCCTTTGCACATAGTCCGTGGCAAGCTTCGGGGCGTCGCCGATGACCTGAAGGCCGCCAAGGAGTGGGCGCCGGCAACCATCAGCCAGCCGGTCAGCACAAAAGGTCCGGTCGAGCCGGGAATGCCCCACTTGGCCGTGAGGGTTGCGCTGAAGGCCGCGGTAACCACCGTGCTCGTGGCGGCACCGATCACCACATAGGCCCAAAGCTGCGGCGTGACGGCGATGAAGGTCGGCAGGGCGGCGCCGACAAGGACACCGTTGAAGCCGAAAAGGCCCGAGGCAACCGATTTCTCGTCGCAATCCAGCAGCCGGGCCGTCAGCGTCGCAACCACAACACCGATCAGCGCTCCGATCGTGGTCGCCCAGACACCGGTCACATAGGACGCATAAGCTATGGCGACCCAAAATAAGAGTCCCGTCAGCGCGTTCTCCAGAAAGAAGACCTGGCTGGTTCCCTTGAGAAGATCGGTTCCGATATTTCTTTGCTGGCTGTCCATGAGGCGGTCTTTCTTTCAGCGCCAAAGAAATTCCTGCGGAAGTGTACGGCCGCGCGCCTCCTCGCGAACGATTTGCCAGAACCGGCGCACCTCGTTTCGAACGTCATAGGTCTCCATGCCCACCGCACGCAGCATGATCCCGGCCTCGTTGGGCAGGCGACAGACACCGGAAATGCCGCGCGGCGCCCCGGCGGGAAAATGGGTCTCGAACCGTTCCTTGATGCGGGTCGCCACGGGCGGCGGGGTGAGGCACATAATGTTGGCGAAGGCGTCGAAGCCCCCCCATCACCGCGGGATAGTCGACGGTGGGTTCGTCCTTCTCGATCAGGATCTTCTCGGCGAAGATCTTGCGGCCGTCCGGCCGACGCACCGCGACGGCGAGGGACAGGAGATCAAGTCCGAACCGCTCGTCGACATGGTGGTGCTTGCGGCCCGCGAGGACCATCTCGCCATGCAGCAGCGTCGCGTCTTCCGCGACAACGATGTCGGTCTGGTTGATGAAGCGGGAGCCGCGATAGGGGATGGTGAAATCGGGCAGATACTCCAGATAGGCGCCGCTCTCGAGCGTTACGGCCTGATGCTGGGAGGCGTAGTTCGCATCCATCTGGTGCACGCGATTGGCGCTCTGCGTCGTGACATGGGCGCACGCGCCCTCGCCGACGGAGATGTCGATCCTGTACCGGTCGCCCTGAAGGATGCCGCCTCCGATCGCGATGATCGAGCAGATCGGCAATTCCGGCATCGCCTCGTCCCAGTAGAGCGCCTGCTGCACGAGCAGCGGCGTCACACGGTAGAGGTCGTGCAGGATCGAGCGCCCCTCCCGTAGCGAGAAGCCCAGGCGCAACTCGCCGACCTTGCCCGGGGCAGCGGCGCGCATCTGGGCGGGCTCGGTCTGGAAGCCGACCAGTTCGCGCGCCGTGTCGAGTTGCCCCAGTCTCGCATTGAGTCCCATGTGTCAGGCATCCACCGGAAGGCGCGACGTCACCTTCACATCGAACAGCGCCATATCGAGGATGAGACGAATGAGATCGTCGATGCCTTCGCCTGTCTTGCAATTGGTGAACAGGAACGGTTTCGTGCCGCGCATCAGCCGGGAGTCGCGGTCCATCACATCCAGGCTCGCGCCGACATAGGGAGCGAGATCCTTTTTGTTGATCACGAGAATGTCCGACTGGCAGACACCGGCGCCGTTCTTGCGCGGGATCTTGTCGCCCGCCGCGACGTCGATCACATAGATATAGAAGTCGGCCAGAGCGGGGCTGAAGGTGAGGGTGAGATTGTCACCCCCGGACTCGATAAGGATCACGTCGCTATCGGGGTATTGTTCCTCGAGTTCCTCCACCGCAGCGATGTTCATCGAGGGGTCTTCGCGCACGGCGGTGTGCGGGCAGGCTCCCGTCTCGACGCCGACGATTTTCTCCTCGATCAGAATGCCCCGCAGCGTGCGGCGCACCTGCTTGGCATCTTCGGTCGTCACCACGTCGTTGGTGATGATCAGCGGCTTGATGCCAAGATCGATCAGCCGCGGCGTAATCGCCTCGATGACCGCGGTCTTGCCCGATCCAACCGGGCCGCCAATGCCGATACGGGTGATTTTCTTCATGAGCCGCTCCTTTGCCGATGGCGCGTCAGTTCATGAACAGACGGACATGGGTGGTCGTGTGGTGCGCGACGAGCACGTCGAAGACCGGCGCGAAGGAGGCCATTTCGTCGAGCGAGAGCTCACGCACGGCCTGGTAATCGCCTTCGACGCGCCCTTGCGCCGCGAATAGAATGCGCTGGGTTTCGATGTGATCGATGCGCATCAGCCGCAGCGCCGCGCTAAGGATCATGGAGGCGATGCCGTATTGATGCATGACGAAGGCTTCGCTCTCATCAACCCCCATATGGGCAAGCGCAATCGCCTGGCCGATGGGAAGGCAACCCGGCGTTTCATTAGCGCGGATGGCGTGGAGCCAGCGCTGAAGCATCGGGGAAGGCATGATCTTAAGTACCAGTTCCCCGAATTTCTTGCCGACCCGGGTCAGCATCAACTGCTGCTCTTCGCCGACACGCCGGCAGAACAACTCGCTATCCGCGGCCAGCACTTCCCCATAATCGTCGGCCAGCGCGGCGCGGTGCGCGTGCAGCAGCGCGATGCCATCCATGCGCGCCGTCTGCCGCAGAATGAGGTCGACATAACGCAGCAGACTGTCGGGATCGGAGACGGCGCCGGTCTGCAGCGCCGATTCAAGCCCGTTGGAAAAGGCGAAGGACCCGATGGGCAGCGTGGAATCCGAGAACTGCAGCAGGCGCGCGAGATGCGCCATGCCGGAGGAGCCGCCATTCTTTGGCGTCACTGCGTCCATCGTCAGGTCACCGGTGTGTGCGAATGATCGTGGCCATGGTGATGGCCGTCGTTGTGACTGTGGCCATGCGAATGACGGTGAGGCTGCGTATCCGGCGAAACATCGTGATGGTGATGGGGCGTCGCGTCGGCCCCGGCGAAGAGCAGGCGCACTTCCCGTGCATCCAGCTTGGCGGCGATCTCCTCACCGGGCGCGAAATACGTCTTCACATGATCGAAAGCATGGGTGCGCATGACCGATGCCATGACTTTCTGATCGACGGATAGCGGGACATAGACCGTGGAGTCCTTGACCACGGCCGGCCAGTGCTGGTTGCCGAGGCCATGGCCCAACTCGAAGCAGGTGCGCAGGATTTCGCCGGGCGACAGCTTTTCGAGCCCTTCGAGTTCGATGACCAGAACGTCCTTGAGGGCGATCCGCGCCGCGACGATCAACTTCGCTTCCGCGTCATAGTGGAGGATGTCGCCATCGTGCAGGTGCTCGGAGCGCGGCAGCGAAATGGCGATCTCCACTCCGCTCCCCGTCGTCTTGCGCAGCCGGCTCTTGGGCGCTTCCCACTGCTCCAACACCAGCAGATCGACGGCCGCGCTGCGGGCGCGTTCCTGCCAGATGGCGTCGCGGAGATTACCGAGCGTGCTCTCGACGAGAATCATGTGTGTCTCCCTGGAAACCCGGCGTCAGGCGGGACGCGACGCGAAGGCCGAGCCACGTAACGCTGTAGCCGACGACGAGACTGGCGATGATGTAGAGAAGTGAGAGGCCGAGTTGGCCGGGGGTCGTGATCTCCGAGTAGGCTCCGAAGATGAATGTCGAAAAGGTGGACATTCCCCCACAAAAGCCGGTCGACACCAGGAGAGTGACATTCTTCGACATCCTGCCGGCACGACTAAGTCCAAAGATGAAGCCGAGCAGGAATGACGCGAGGACATTGGCGACGAAAACATCGACCGGAAAGGCCGTGCTGTAGCGTCCCAGCATGAGCATGGAGAACTCGCGGGAGATCGCCCCCAGCCCCCCGCCCACGAAAACACTGAAAACCGGCCACCACATCGTCGCGCCCTACGCTTTCGCCAGCGCCACGCCGATGGCGGCGGCAAGCAGGCCCGTGGCCACGGACGTGACGAGATAAATCAGCGCGAGCCCATGCCGCCGCGCCTCCGCCATCTGAACGGCATCGAGTTGCATGGTGCTGAAGGTGGTGTAGCCGCCGAGCGCCCCTGTCAGCACAAGCGACGAGATGACGTCGCCATAGCGATGATGCCATGTCACCGCGAGCAATGTCGCGAGATAGGCGATGACGAAGGCGCCGGTGACATTGATGACGAAGGTGCCCGCCTTGAACGGGTGGCTGACGTGCCCGTCGATGAGGCGGCCAATCTGCCAGCGCAGCAGAGACCCGATCCCGCCTCCCAACCCTACCCACACGATGTCGATTGCTTGCATCGGCTGTCTGCCATCGAGTTGAGGCGGAGGGGCGACGCCCCTCCATCGTCCGGTGCAGGGGTCAGCTGAAGAAGTAGAGCTGACTCAAGGGAAGACGTGTTGCCGGCTCGATCGTTGCGTGCGTGCCGTCGACCGTTACCGCAAAGGTCTCGGGATTGACCTCGATCACCGGCAGGGCGGTGTTACGCACCATGGAGTTCTTCGTGATCGTACGCGTGCCGTAGACAGGGACCACCTGCGACTTCAGCTCGTAGCGATCCACAATGCCGGCTTCATAGGCCGCATGCGAGGTGAAGGTCATCCGGGTTTTGGGCAGTGCCGAGCCCATCGCGCCGAACATGGGCCGGTACATCACGGGCTGGGGGGTGGGCAGCGAGGCGTTCGGATCGCCCATCAGCGCCCAGGAGATCATGCCGCCCTTAATGACCATTTTCGGCTTGGCACCGAAGAAGGCGGGCTCCCAGAGCACAAGGTCGGCCATCTTGCCGATCTCGACAGAACCGATGACGTGGGAAACCCCCTGCACAATGGCCGGGTTGATCGTGACCTTGGCGACGAAGCGCAGGACCCGCTCATTGTCATTGCCGGACGTGTCCCCCTTGTAGGCGCCCATGCGCTGCTTCAGGAGATCGGCGGTCTGCAGGGTGCGCACCCAGTTTTCCCCGACCCGTCCCATGGCCTGGCTGTCGCTGGACAGGATCGAGATGGCGCCGAGATCGTGCAGCACATTCTCGGCGGCGATGGTCTCGGCGCGGACGCGGCTTTCGGCGAAGGCGACATCGGTCGGAATCTTCGGGCTGAGATTGTGACAGATCATGGTCATGTCGAACAATTCGGCCTGGGAGTTGATCCCGTAGGGAAGGGTGGGGTTGGTCGAACTGGGGATGACATTCGACAGGCCGGCGACCCGGATGATATCCGGCGCATGGCCGCCGCCGGCACCTTCCGTATGGTAGGTGTGAATGGTACGCCCCTCGAAGGCGGCGATGGTGCTCTCAACGAAGCCGGCTTCGTTGAGCGTGTCGGTGTGAATACACACCTGGATGTCGTAATTGTCCGCAACGGTCAGAGCATTGCGGATCGCCGCCGGCGTACTGCCCCAGTCCTCGTGGATTTTCAGGCCCATCGCGCCGGCACGGATCTGCTCCTCGATCGGAAGCGGGGCCGAACCATTGCCTTTGCCGAGCACGCCCGCATTCACCGGCCAGGCATCGAACGACCGGAGCATCATTTCGATGTTCCACGTGCCGGGCGTGATGGTCGTGCCGTTGGTCCCGTCGCTCGGCCCGATGCCGCCCCCGAACAAGGTCGTGACACCGTTGGAGAGCGCGGCCTGGGCCTGCTGCGGAGAGATGAAGTGGACGTGTGCGTCGATGCCGCCCGCCGTCAGGATGAGGTGCTCGCCCGAAATCGCGTCCGTACCTGGCCCGAGCGCCAGGCCCGGGGTGACACCCGACATGACGGACGGATTTCCCGCCTTGCCGATCCCGCAGATGAGACCGTTCTTGATCCCGATATCGGCCTTGATCACCCCCAGCACGGCATCGACGATGGTGACATTGGTAATGACCAGATCCGGCGCCCCGGCGGCGCTGGTCAGTTCGTTGTCATATCCCATGCCATCGCGAAGCGTCTTGCCGCCGCCATAGACGGCTTCTTCGCCATAGACACGTAGATCCTTCTCGATCTCGATGTAGAGGTCGGTATCCCCAAGTCGAACCTTGTCGCCGGTCGTGGGGCCATAAAGGTCCGAATATTGCTGCCTCGAGATCTTTGCCATCTCAGAGCTCCATTGCGTGCCTGTGCAGGCTCGTCACGATCTGCTTTTGAACCCGTAGCGCTGCGCGCGCTCCAGAGCATCGGTCAGACGCGGGCGATAATCGTCGTAGTTCTCGTCGCCGACCCAGCCATTGACGAGACCGTTGAAACCCAGAACGCGTTGCTTGCCCTGAAAAGGCACGAGCACGACCTCTTTCTCATCACCCGGCTCGAAGCGAAGAGCGGTCGTTGCGGGAATGTTGAGACGCTTACCAAAGGCCTGTTCGCGATCAAATTCCAGGAAGGCGTTGACCTCGAAGAAATGAAAGTGTGATCCAACCTGAACCGGCCGATCTCCCGTGTTGCGGACCTTCAGCGACGTGGTTGGATAGCCGGCATTGATTTCGATATCTCCCTTGCCGAAAACAAGTCCGCCGACTGGCGCCTTCTTCTGATCATTGCCCATGATGCCAATCCTCGCCCCTCTACTTGATGGGATTGTGGACGGTGACGAGCCGACTGCCATCGGTGAAGACCGCTTCGACCTGAACGTAGGGGATCATCTCCGCGACGCCGTCCATGACGTCCGCGCGGGTGATGGCTTTGCCGGCGAGCTCCATCACCTCTTCCACCGTCTTGCCGGCACGCGCACCGTTCAGGGCCGCGATGGATATAAGTGACACCGTCTCGGGATGATTGAGCTTCAGGCCCTGATCCTTACGCTGCTGCGCAACGTTGGCGAGCGTGTAAATCAGCAGCTTATCGATTTCTCTAGGCGTGAAATGCATGACGGACATCCTCGACGATCATGGCCCACGTTTTTTATGCGGCGACCTGAGACCAATCTGGTCAATGTCTGAGATCTCCCGCCGAGGCGGGAAGGACTCGTAGCGTAAAGAGAAAAAGTTCCCGTTTCAGGAACTGATGTTGTCTCCGATTGCCCTAGGCGCCATGCCATTCCTCGGCATGGTCGCCATAAGACGCACAGAACTCCTTCCTTCGATATCGCAAATAGGCGAAACGGATAACTGGTGTCATTCAAGCCCAGATTCGTACATGTGTCACCAAGATAATTGTTAAAATTCCTCTCGAATCAATTTTTGATAAATTGTCTTAGTGTGGCGATTTCCGGATAGGGTTTACATTCAATTAGAATTGGCTTATGCTCAAAATCCGGAAGTAACGGCATTTTAATACATTTTGTCAGCTTAGCTGCCGCAAGCTGAACGTTATTCGTTATACCAGCCGATCCAATAACCGGCCTCGATGCACTCAAAAGAGTGATGCGCGTGCGGCGGCGCGGAGGGGACGTCATCACCTCTGAAGGGTGGCGGTCCACGTAAGTTGGAGACACGGCAAGGCGGGCTCGTGCCCAGCCAGTGGGCCACAAGACTTGTCGCCTAGCCAAACTTGCTTTGATCAGTCAGACGCTTGAGAGGAGCGGCCCGATGACGTGGAAAACGGGAGCAACAGGCTGTGCGACGGTCGCCTTCCTGCTGGCCAATCCGCTGACAGACCGCGCAATGGCGGGATCCGATCTCTTGCCAAGCCGGGAGAGCTGCCCCTCCGAGGGCTCGAAACAGGTCTGGATCGAGAGCCTGCGAACCTGTGTCGAGGCTGGCGGTTACCTATGGGCGGAGGGCTACTACAATACCTATTCAAACTATCCCGCGAAGGACAAGGAATTCTACAGCATTGGAACGGTTGCCATCACGGCAAACACGACGACGGAGACGGCTTTCCTGGGGCCTCTGCGGGGCGTCGCGGATGTCCGCTTCCAGTATCGCACCTCGGATCCCTGGTCCGATGGCCCGTCAGAGTTCCAGATCAAACCGCAGACATTGTATCTCGAATGGGCGGGCATAACCTTCGGCGTGCGGAATTCGTTCTTCGATTTCTACGAGAATGAGGACGTTCTCGGTACCGATCCCGGTATTGTGGGGGATGACACCAAGCTACCCGTCCTGGGCTACACCCTCGCGCTGGCGCGGGACATCTCACTAACTCTCGCCCTCGAGCAAGGCAGGTATCGCGATGGCGGCATCAAGCCGGCGGACGCGGCTTCTGCGGTGATGCTCGCCCAAAACGACAAGGCACCGGACTTTGTCGTCGCGCTCGGGCAGACGACGGCTTGGGGCTCCTATCAGTTTTCGGGCGCGCTGCACCGCATCGCGCTGGAAGGGGACCTGCCGCAAACCGCTTCATCCCCAACCACCTGGGGCTATGCCTTTCAGGCGGGCGTGATGGTTAATCTGCCGATGCTGGCGAAGGGCGACTCCCTTTACCTGCAGACGGCCTATGTCGATGGCGCGACGAGTTATCTCGGCTTGATCGATCCGAGCGGCGATTTCTCACCACCCGATGCCTATTGGGACATGAACGATGGCTTCTCGCGCGTGTCCGGCTGGAACATAACGGCGCAGTATCTGCACAACTGGTCTTCGGTCCTAAATTCAGCGTTCTACGCGGCATATGGGCGCTTCGAGTTCAAGAATGCCAATGCCGTTTTGAGCTACGGCGCCTCTGGCGGTGAGAATTTCAACGCAGGGGGAAACCTCGTTTGGTCGGCGACTGAAAATCTCTCCTTTGTCGCGCAATACGTCTTCAATTATTACGCGGCGCGCGATTATGTAAAAACGTCTTACGGACTGTCTCAGAGCTCACAGAGCGCCCATCAGATTTTGCTGATGGCGCGCTATGATTTTTAAGTCGAAACGGAATTGCGCTGGTCGTCGTTTGCGCAACGGTTCTCCCGCGGTCGTTGAGGCGCGGCTCGACCATCCTGCAAACCGGATTTCGTTCGGTGCGGCGACGCAGCGCCTACCTCTGAAGCGACAAGTGACAGGTCTCATGCCCGTCGGAACGAAACTTCGGGTGCGCCCATGACCCTACTGCGCTCTGTTGGCCGGCGCTTTGCGGCTCTGGCCCACGCAATCAGCGCCGGGATCGCGACAGCGTCGCTGCTTTCGGCACCGTCCGCCGCGCAAACGGCTCCTCTTTCAGCGCAGCAGTCTGATCCTGACGTCATGGGCTGGATGAAGGGGGTTCCGCCTCCCCGCGCCCGGATCATCACGCAACCAGACTCCGTTTATTTCAGCTTTCCAAAGCTGCGCTGGTCGGTCTGCCATTTGCGCGAGTTGCTGCCGACGGAGGAGATCAGTCGCGGCCTCGGCGCGCCCCGTCCTCTCGAATATCCACCGCCTTATCAGTTTGCCAACGATCGGCAGGCGATCGACGCGCTGACGTTCACGCCGATCGGCAGCGACAAGACGATGACGTGGGAGGAGTCCCTCTCCGCCAACTATACAGATGGCCTGCTGATCCTTCACAAGGGTCGTGTCGTCTATGAACGCTATTTCGGCTGCTTGAACCCGGCCGGTAAACACGCCGCCATGTCGATGACAAAGTCTCTGACAGGACTTCTCGCCTCTATCCTGGTCGCCGAAGGCAAGTTGAACGAGACCGCGCCCGTATCTGACATCATCCCCGAGCTCAAAGGAAAGGCATATGGATCGGCAACGGTCCGTCAGGTGATGGACATGACGACCGGGCTCAGATTCTCAGAAGACTATTCCGATCCCGACGCGGATATTTGGCGGTATTCCGCAGCGGTGAACCCGCTGTCGAAACCAGAGCCCGGTCAAATGCCTTCGGGTTACTTTGACTATCTACCCGCCGTGGAGTCGCAGGGCGAACACGGGGCCGCGTTCCATTACAAGACGATCGACGCCGACATGCTGGGTTGGATCGTGTCGCGCGTCTCGGGAAAGTCCGTGACCGAATTGGCATCTGAGCGACTGTGGCAGCCGATGGGGGCCGAACAGGACGCCTATATGACGGTCGACGGGACAGGCGTGCCATTCGCAGGAGGCGGGCTCAGTGCGGGTCTGCGCGACCTCGGGCGCCTGGGGCAACTCATGGTCAACGAAGGTGTGATCGGGGGCGAAAGGCTGTTTCCGGCTGAGGCTGTCCGGAGCATCCGCGAAGGCGGCGACGCGAGCAAGTTTGGCAGCAACTATCCGACGCTGCTGGGTGGCCGCTACAGCAGCATGTGGTGGATCTACCCCGGCCATGAAGGTGTTTTCGCGGCCAGAGGCGTCCATGGGCAGACAATCTACGTGGACCCGTCGGCCGACATGGTGCTTGTGCGTTATGCGTCCTACCCGCGGGCGGAAAATCCCCTCATCGATCCGACCTCGCTGCCGGCGTTTCGCGCCGTGGCCGCGTATTTGAAATCGCACCAGACTGACTGAACGTCTCCAACGGAGCTTTTCAATGCCAGGTCACGGGCTTTTCCGATTGGATGGCGAGGTCGCATTGGTCACGGGCGCGGCCGCTGGGATCGGACGCTCTATCGCGCTGACCTTTGCGGCCTCCGGCGCGGCGGTAGCGGTGAGCGACATTGACGGCAGCGGGGCCGGGGGCGTTGCTTCGGAAATCATCAAGGCAGGGGGGCGTGCGATTGCCATCGCGTGCGACGTTACCGACGATGACAATCTGAACGCTGCGGTGCAGGCAGCGGTCGGCTCGTTCGGCAGCTTGACAATGTTGGTCAATAATGCGGGCGGCGGGGGTCCGAAGCCCTTTGACATGCCCATGGACGATTTCCGCCGAGCGTTCACGCTTAATGTCTTCTCGCTGTTCCGGCTGTCACAGCTGGCCGCACCGCATATGACCGAGGCCGGCCACGGCGCCATCTTGAATATTTCCTCGATGGCGGGAGAGAACAGGAACGCGCGGATGACCTCGTACGGCTCGTCGAAAGCTGCGGTGAATCATTTGACGAGGAACATGGCCTTCGACCTTGGCCCGCGAGGAATTCGCGTCAACGCCATTGCGCCCGGCGCTGTGAGAACGGAGGCGCTAGCGAAAGTCCTCACCCCAGAGATAGAGATGTCGATGCTGCGACGCACGCCGCTCGGGCGCTTAGGTCAGCCCGAAGATATCGCCAATGCGGCCCTCTTCCTGTGCGCCCCAGCATCGAACTGGATCAGCGGGCAAGTGCTCACTGTATCGGGTGGTGGCGTTCAGGAGTTAGAATGAGTGAGCGGTGCGGAGTTTTTTTGTAAGATTTTATCCGTCGATGGGGTCTCAGTAATTTGAAGCGCTACGTCCTTACTTAGAGCTGGATAGAAGTTGGGGGCAACGTCAGCCGCCCTCAGCGTTCGATCTCGCTTCCCGATGCGCCGTAAAGCGCAGGGCCTGTGCAGGTTGTTTCCATCGACAGCGCGTCAACACAGCGCCTGCGTCAGCCGTGTCAGAACGTCCACTCCGGCCACGAGCTCGGCACGCTCGATGTACTCGTCGGGACGATGGGCCTGAAGAATGTCGCCGGGACCGCATACGACGCTGGACCAGCCCGCTTGCTGGAACATGCCGGCCTCGGTGCCATAGGCGACTGTTGTAAGCGCCGCTCGCGGCAGGAGCTTCTGCACCAGCGCCGTCGCGCTCTGGTCGCCTTCGGGCGACAGGCCGGGCACGTTGACGATCACCCGCATGTCGATGCCGCATCCCGCATGCGTTGCCCGCATCTCGGCTTCGATATCGGCGGCGATCCGGCGGAGGCGTTCGATATAGTCGTCGGCCTTCTCCCAGGGCACCGCGCGGATATCGGTCGAAAACCATGCATGCGCCGCCACCGTGCTCGCAGCGACACCACCCTCCATCCGGCCGCAATGCAGCGTCGTGTAGTTGGGCTGGAAGAGCGGCGGCCGCGCGGCGGCCCGCGCAGCGTTCTCCCGGTCCATCTCGTCGATCCGGCCGATGAGGCGAGCCGCCATGGTCACGGCGCTCACCCCGAGATCGGCGCGACCGGAATGGATGGCATGGCCGCGCAGCCGTGTTTCCAGTTCGGCATAGGCTTTGTGCCCGTTGACGATCCGATGGCGTGTCGGCTCTCCGACAATCACCGCCTGCGGCATCGGCAGGGATTGCTTGAGGACTGGCACAAGCCGATAGGCTCCGGCGAAGCCCACCTCCTCGTCATAGGAGAGCGCGAGATGCACCGGCCGGGCGAGGGGAGCGGCGCAGAGCTCCGGCACTGCCGCGAGCATGAGAGCGATGAAGCCCTTCATATCGCAGCTTCCCCGACCGTAGAGCCGGCCGTCGCGCTCGGTGAGACGCCATGGATCCGAGGTCCAAAGTTGCCCCTCGACTGGCACGACATCGACATGTCCCGATAACACCACCCCACCAGGACAGCGGGGGCCGATCGTCGCGTAGAGCGCAGCGTGCCGCCCGTCGGGCGATGGGACGCGGTGGCTCTCGACGCCGTGGGCCGCGAGGTAGTCGCCGCAGAAATCGATCAGGTCGAGAGTGCTGGCGTCCGGCGCCGTTGGAAACGCGACGAGCCGCTCCAGCAAGGCAAGCGCGCGGGCGAGAAAGGCGCTTTTGTCCTCCATCGTCCGTCTCATGCGCCGGGATGAGGCGTCAGCGCCGCCATCTCCGCGCTGATGATGGCACGTGAATCGACGAGCCGGTCGCTCATGAGGATTCCGTCGAGGTGATCGATCTCGTGCTGAACCAGCTCGGCAAGGTCGGGTGGCAGCTCGGCCAATTCGCTAGGCTCATTGTCGAGGGTGCGGAAACGTACGCTGACCGAACGATGGCGCATCACCGCCATGCAGACCCCCGGCAGGCTGAAGCAATCGTCCCAGACCGGCTGCATTTCAGCGGAACGCCAGATGATTTCAGGATTGGCCATGACAAAGCGTCCCAGGGCGCAATCGAAGGCGATGAGGCGATGCTGCGACCCAATCTGAGGTGCCGCCAGCGCCCGCCCGAAGCCGAGCCGCTGGCGCAAGCACGTGAGCGTATCGGCCAGATCATGCGCGTCCGTGCGCCAGTCGTCGGCCGCGATATCGACGGGGTGGCATATGTGACGAAGGCGGGGATCGCCGAAGAGAACAACAGGCCGAACCGGCATTTCTTCCCTCGTGCAGAGAGGCGCTGGAATGGCATTGTCGCCGTTTATGCCGTCGACATGTCGACAGATTGCGCAACCATCCGCCTTAATCGCCTCAAAGCCGCCGGCACTTTGAAATGTCTGCGTCAGACATGGATGCGCGGGTCGAATTTGGTGCGTTCCAGCGCGATCATGCTGCGGAATTTGCGCACGTTCGGGTTGGTGTAGAGCCGGGTTTTGACGAAGTTGTCGAACTCGTCGACATCCTCAACGAGCACCACCAGCACGAAGTCGGCGTCACCCGTCACCATCCAGCATTGACTCACTTCCGGCGTCGCGCGCATGGCGCGCTTGAACTCGTCGAGCAGATCCAGCCTTTCGCGCTCCAATTCGACATTGACGATGACGGTGAGCGACTTGCCGACCTTCTTCGGGTCGATCAGTGCGACATCGCCGACGATCACGCCCTCCGACCGCAGCCGGTTCACGCGCCGCATGCAGGAGGCGGCAGAAGAGCCGACCTTTTCGGCGAGTTCGGCGAAACTGAGCCGGTTATCATCCTGCAGGGTGCGGATGAGGCGTCGGTCGAGATCATCGAGACGTGTGGGCACGGCGGGTCTCCTCTCCAGTGGCGGGCGCCCGGCTGTACGCGAGCCGCCCTGATCATGCATTTCATTTCATCGCAGATGCTTGCAACGCATGAGCCAGAATTGGTCTCACTTTGAGGGGAAAGGCCCCGAACCCGCGCCTAAAGTGACGTCATCCTCACTCGAGGCGACGGCCAGCCCCGCCTGAGGGTCGGCGGCGCGCAGACAGATCAGGACGTACCCATGGCTCACCCTACCTCTTCGACCCCGCCCGCGCCGCTTCCCGACATCAGCCTCAGGCATATCGACCCTGTGGCGTATCCTGAGGGCGTCGCCTTCATGGATGGGCAATATCTGCCGGTCTCGGAAGCCAAGATTTCGGTCCTCGATTGGGGGCTCCTGCATTCCGACGCCACCTATGACACCGCCCATGTCTGGAACGGCCGCTTCTTCCGTCTGAACCTGCATCTCGATCGGTTCTTCGGCGGTCTCGACCGTCTGCGGATGAGCATTCCGCATGATCGGGCGCAGGTGACGGCGATCCTGGAAAATTGCGTCGCCCTCTCCGGTCATCGCGCCGCCTATGTCGAGATGATCTGCACGCGCGGCAGTTCGCCGACGTTCAGCCGCGATCCCCGTCAGGCGGTGAACCGCTTCATCGCCTTTGCAGTACCGTTCGGCTCGGTCGCCAATGCCGAGCAGCTGGAGCGCGGGCTCGACATCGCCATCAGCGATGTGGTGCGCATTCCGCCCGGCTCGGTCGATCCGCAGATCAAGAACTATCACTGGTTGGATCTCGTGAAGGGGCTTTATGACGCCTATGACCGCCGCGCCGAAACCGCGCTGGTGCTCGACAGCCATGGCAACATCGCAGAGGGGCCGGGCTTCAACGTCTTCATCGTCCGCGACGGCGCGCTGACGACACCGGCCTATGGCGTGCTGCCAGGGATCACGCGCCGATCCGTGTTCGACCTGTGCATCGAGGAAGGGCTCCGCTGCACGGCGAGCGATGTCAGCGTCGGCGACCTGCGCGGCGCGGATGAGGTGTTCATCACCTCCACCGCCGGCGGCATCATGCCGGTCTGCCGCGTCGAAGGCGCGCCCATCGGCCTCGGTCGCCCGGGCCCGATCACCCGCCGGCTGGCCGACCTCTACTGGGCGAAGCACGAGGACCCGGCCTGGTCGTCGCCCGTGGCCTATCCGCTGTGAGCGAGGCTGCCATGGCCGTCGTCGAGACCGCACTCGCCCGCTTCCGCGCCGAACTCGACCAGTTGGAGGCGCAGTCGCTCGTGCGCCACGAGCGGGCACTGGAGACCCCGCAGGGGATATGGGTCGGCGTCAAGGGCGGGGGCGATCGGGTCCTCAATCTGTGCGCCAACAATTATCTCGGCCTCGCCAACGATCCGCGCCTCCTCGCGGCCGCGCGAGAGGCGCTCGACAGGCATGGCTTCGGTATGGCGTCCGTCCGCTTCATCTGCGGCACGAATGCGGTGCACCGCCAGCTGGAGCAACGCGTCAGCCGCTACCTGCGCACCGAGGACACCATCCTGTTTCCCTCATGCTTCGACGCCAATGCCGGCCTGTTCGAGCCGCTGCTGGGCGAAGAGGATGCCATCGTCAGCGACGCGCTCAACCACGCCAGCATTATCGACGGCATCCGCCTGTCCAAGGCGCGACGCTACCGCTACGCCAATAACGACCCCGCGTCGCTGGACATGGCGCTCGGGCAGGCCGCAGGGGCCCGGACAATACTGGTGGTGACGGACGGCGTGTTCTCCATGGACGGCATCGTCGCCGACCTGCCTGCGCTGTGCACGGTTGCGGAAAAGCACGGCGCTCTGGTCATGGTGGATGATTCCCACGCCGTGGGCTTCGTCGGCGAAGGCGGCCGGGGTACTCCCGCCTTGCACGGGGTCGAAGGTCGCGTGCACCTGCTCACCGGCACCTTCGGCAAGGCGCTCGGCGGCGCGTCCGGCGGCTATGTGTCGGGCGCCACTGAACTGGTCGCCTGGCTGCGTCAGCGCGCGCGCCCCTACCTCTTCTCCAATGCGCTGATGCCCGCCATCTGTGCGGCGACGCTGGTCGCCCTCGACATTGCCGAAAGTGACGAAGCTCTGCGAGGGAATCTGGCGGCGCGAACCCGCGAGCTGCGGCAGGGGCTGGTCGCTCTGGGCTTTCGGTTGAGCGGCGTCGATCACCCCATCGTGCCCGTCATGATCGGCGATGCTGCCCGCGCGGCGGCGTTGGCCCGTGCTCTTGGCGAACGCGGCGTGTTCGTCACCGCCTTCTCCTATCCGGTCGTGCCGCGCGATCAGGCGCGCATCCGCCTTCAGGTCAGCGCGGCGCATTCCGCCGACGACATCGCCTTTGCGCTCGAGGCCTTCGCGGAGGCCGGACGCGCCAGCGGCGCGCTCCCCCCGGCGAGACGTTGACGGCGGCCGCAGCGGCCGGCCGCGCCGGCTGAAACATCCGTTTCATCATCGCCAAAAACATGACCGACGCGGCGTTGTCACGGCATGTCTTTGTCCGGAACACTTCATCCAGAAGCGGAAATATGAGCGCGAGATGATGTCATCATCGTCCAGAAATCATAAATCCAGAGGAACAGTGAACATGAACTGCAAAATGCTGGCAACTGTGCTTGCCCTTACGTGCGGCGTTGCCATTCCCGCGCAGGCGGACAAGCTCGACGACATCATCGCTTCCGGCACGCTGCGCTGCGCGGTGGTGCTGGACTTCCCGCCCATGGGCGCGCGCGATGCCAGCAACAACCCGATCGGCTTCGACGTCGATTACTGCAACGACCTCGCCAAGGCGCTCGGCGTGAAGGCGGAGATCGTCGAGACTCCGTTCCCCGACCGTATCCCGGCGCTGATCTCTGGCCGCGTCGACGTTGGCGTCGCCTCGACCTCCGACACGTTGGAGCGTGCACGAACCGTCGGTTTCAGCATCCCGTACTTTGCCTACAAGAATGTCGTGCTGACGCGCGAAGGGCTCGGCCTCGACACCTATGACAAGCTTAAAGGCCGCAAGGTGGGTTCCGTCACTGGCGCATATGAAGGCATGGCCCTGGAAAGCGACGTGAAGAAGTGGGGTGCGGGCAGCACCTTCCGGGGCTACCAGAACCAAGCGGATGTGTTCCTTGCGCTGTCCCAGGGGCAGATCGACGCCACCGTCGTCACGTCCACCGTCGCGGCGGCCATCGTCAAGGACGGCAAGTACAAGGGCCTCGTAATGGGCGGCGATGCCCCCTACGACATCGACTATGTCGCCCTCATCGCCCTGCGCAACGAGCAGGGTCTCCTCAACTACCTGAACCTGTTCATCAACCAGCAGGTCCGCACCGGCCGCTACAAGGCGCTTTACGATAAGTGGATCGGCATGGGCGAACTACCCAACCTCACCGTTCCCGGCGTCTACCGCTAAGTCGGGCCGCCACACGTGATCCCGGATCGCGACCGGTCCGGGATCACGTCGGAGCCCACCTGGATGACGAGCCCGGCAAATGCGGCTGCATCACTGGTCGACATGATCGTTCGGTTTCCCGCGCCTCCATGTCGGCGCCGCCCCCAGCGACCACGAGTTCCCGATGAGCTATACCTTCCACTGGCTGCCCGTCTTGAGAGCCGTACCCGACATGATGTCGGGGGCTCTAGTGACGCTGGAGATCGCCGTGCTCTCCATGCTGCTCGGGGTCGCCTTCGCAATCCTGCTCGCGCTCGGCACCACGTCTCGTCTGCGCCTGCTGCGCACTCTATCGACAAGCTGGGTGGAGCTGGCGCGCAACACGCCGGCGCTGTTCCAGATCTACATGGCCTATTTCGGCCTCGGCTCGCTCGGCATCCATCTCGACAGTTTTGTCGCCCTGCTCGCCGGCATCACCTTCAACAATGCCGGTTATCTCGCCGAGACCTTCCGCGGCGGCCTGCGCGCCGTGCCGCTGACGCAAACCCGCGCCGCCCGCTCGCTCGGCATGGGGCAGGTCCAGGCCTTCCGGCTGGTGGTGATGCCGCAGATGTTCCGCATCGTCTTCTATCCCCTCACCAACCAGATGGTCTGGGCGATCCTGATGACCTCGCTCGGCGTCATTGTCGGCCTCAACAACGATCTCACCGGCGTCACCCAGGACCTGAATGTGCGCTCCTTCCGCACCTTCGAATATTTCGCCCTGGCCGCCGTGATCTATTACCTGCTCGCCAAGTTCGTCACCGGCTCCGCGCGCCTGATGGCGTGGCGGCTGTTCCGCTACTGAGGAGAAGCGCAATGTTCTCCTCGGTCCTCGACACCAGCTTTTCCTTCAATGACCTGATGTTCATGCTGAAAGGCGCCGGCGTCACGCTGATGCTCACCTTCTGGGCGGTGCTCGGCGGTACGCTGCTCGGTATGGCACTAGGCGCGATCCGCACCGTCGCGCCGTGGTGGATCAACGCCCCCATCGGTGGCGTGCTGGACGTCTTCCGCTCCGTTCCTCTGCTGATCCAACTTGTCCTCGCGAACGCATTTAAGACCATCATCGGTATCCAGTGGCCCCCGTTCACAATCGGCTGCGTCGTGCTGGCGCTCTACATGTCGGCCTATTGTGCGGAGATCGTCCGCTCCGGCTTCCTCGCCGTGCCCACGACCACGCGCCGCGCCGCCCGCTCGCTCGGGCTCACCTGGCGGCAGGACCTGACCGAGATCGTCTTCCCCATCGCGCTGCGCGTCGCCTTGCCGAGCTGGATCGGCCTGACGCTCGGCGTGATGAAGGACACCGCCATGGTGTGGTGGATCGGCGTCGTCGAATTGCTGCGCTCCTCGCAGGTCATCGTCACCCGCATCCAGGAGCCGCTCTTCGTGCTCTCCATCGCCGGGCTGATCTACTTCCTGATGAGCTTTCCCATCGCCCGCTTTGGGGCGCGGCTGGAAAAGCGCTGGCACGAGAATGACTAGGAAACGACATGTCCATCGAAATCCAGGATGTGCATAAATCCTTCGGCTCGCTCGAAGTCGTCAAGGGTGTGACCATGACCGTCGAGAAGGGCGAGGTCGTCTCCGTCATCGGCGGGTCCGGCTCGGGCAAATCGACGCTGCTCATGTGCATCAACGGGCTTGAGCCGATCAATGCGGGCCGCATCCTCGTCGACGGCACGGATGTGCATGCGCGTGGCACCGATCTCAACAGACTGCGCCGCAAGATCGGCATCGTGTTCCAGCAGTGGAATGCGTTCCCCCATCTGACCGTGCTGGAAAACGTGATGCTCTCCCCGCGAAAGGTGCTCGGCAAGTCGAAGGCCGAGGCCGAGGCCATCGCGGTGGACAAGCTCGCCCGCGTCGGCCTGTCGGAAAAGCTGAAGGTCTATCCCTCACGGCTCTCCGGCGGCCAGCAGCAGCGCATGGCGATTGCCCGTGCGCTTGCCATGTCGCCCGATTACATGCTGTTCGACGAGGTGACCTCGGCGCTCGACCCGCAGCTCGTCGGCGAGGTGCTCGACACCATGCGCGCCCTCTCCAGGGAGGGTATGACCATGATCGTGGTCACCCACGAGATCGCCTTCGCCCGCGAGGTCTCCGACCGCGTCGCCTTCTTCCACAAGGGCAAGATCCACGAGATCGGCCCGCCCGCCCAGGTCATCGGAAGTCCGCAAAAGCCGGAAACCATCGACTTCCTGAAATCAACGCTGTGAATGCCGCGGAAACCTTAGATGTTCTCGAGTCCTGAAAGATTCCTTCGCCTCAAAATTGAGGCGAAGGAAGCCGACAATAAGAAACTCGCCTAAAAATTCGAGCGCGGCGCCTTCGCGAATACGTTGTGGGGGGGGTAGCGGCACCGGGCTGCGCATTGGGGACTGCTCGATCACCCACCAGATCGGCAAGCCTACTGCTATCGTCCGCCATGATGATCAGGTCACTGAAGTCTGCCAGCCGACGGGCTACGTGCAGCCAGCCCACACTTGGTGGCATCCTCCCAGGCCAGCCTTCTGATTATGTCGGCATTGCGAGCGACGCGTCACCCGGCATGGTGGCAGCCTTGCCGAAAAACAGGTGTTTTGCGGCAGGCGAGGTCACCCCGCACATGGCCGCCACCGTCACCGTGCGGAAGCGGCCGATAATCCCTGCCGAATTGGCTTGATGCCCAGCAACGCCAAGCGAGGGTTTGTCGGCGGTTTGGTCCATGATGGCGGGGCGGACCGGCACGCAATCGAGCATCTCGGAAAGGACCGAAAGCGAGCAATCGGCCAAGCGCCCTACGGGCGAAGGGCTCAACTGCTCAGCTGCGGTGCACGCCGAAATGGTCATGGGCGAACTGCACCTCGCACCTGCCATGGCCACCAGCCGTACAGTCGCCGCAGCGCGTGAGCCGTGAGCCACCGCCCAGGGTTCTTTGCTCCCATCGAGTGGCTTGCCCCAGACGTCCGCTTTGCGCCGCCTTCTCGGCCATTGATCTCGCAACGGTCGCGGCCCAAAAGCGGACGTTATTGAAGTAGGGCACGTCGGCACCTGCGCGCCAAGAGCAGGCATTCAGATGCAGCCCGGAAATGGACACACCGCACGTTACCCAGATACTCGCGATTGTGCTTCCAAAGTGCCTTGTCCCCACAAGCCAGATGGTAACCTTCGCGCCATCAGGCCGGTGTCCGGTCTTCGACTCGGGATATATCTGCCGTCCATTCTTTCGAGGACTCCTCTGTATCTCCCGCGTTGCGGCGTGCCTCCTTGTTGCGCATAGTCGGGGTGCTGGGGGCTACATGCGATGACGGACATAACTACCGACGTTCTGGGCAAGCCGGACATGCAGGCTGTCCTGTCCAGAACGCATCTGGCGCATGACATGCATGGCTTTTTGCTTCCCGTCCTGGAAGCCATCTCGAACGCGATGGACGGAATTGGCTCGCGTTTTGGCGAGGAGGCTAAGGAAAAGGGTTCAATCCACATCCACGTCAGAAATCCCAACGATCCAGCCAGACTGGTCGTTAGCGTGACCGATAACGGAATAGGACTGACGGACGAGAACTTCCTCTCGTTTAAAACGCCATTCAGCGGCTATAAACTTCACCAGCGCGGACGTGGCTTCGGGCGTTTCATTGCCTTCAAGGTTTTCTCTCGAATACTTTATTCTAGCAGGTACGAGTTCTTCACGGAACAAAAGTTGCGCACCTTCCGCTTCGACATTCATCAGGATCAGGAGTTTACCTTTCACGATGGTGACGCCGAGTTCGTAGGTACCGGACTGCGCGTGGAGTATGGTCAACCTCTGACGAATTGGTGGGAGCTAATCAGGGAACTGCAGCCTGGCGACATCATAGAGGCCATTGGCAGCCACTTTCTGCCCTATTTCCTTTATCGTTGGCTTCCGAGGATAACCATCCAGTTCGATGATGCTCTGCCTGAGAACATCACCAGCCACTTCAAAGATGTCTTCGTTCAAATGGATTCCCGCGAGTTCCAGTGCGATATCGATGGTGCCGATGAGACTCTGACTTACTCGCTCACGCGGATTCCAAGGAGCCGGCAGTTCAGGAGCCACTGCCTGTTGCTGTCCGCGGCGGATCGCATCGTCGGCTATCCTCGTGACCTGACCAACAAGCTTGGCCAGCCGCATTTCCTGGACGAGAACAGCAAGCCTTACATTGTGATCGCCGTCGTGCGCGGCGACTCGTTCGAAAAGCGCCTAAACGACGCTCGAACCAGCATCAATCTTTCACCCAAGTCGGTCGAGGCGATCGTGTCTTCAGTCTCCGATGCCATTCAGGCAAAGGAAAAGGGGCAGATCGACAAGATCAAGTCGGAGCAGTCGGCTGACCTGACCGGCGCTCTGCGAGAAAACCCGATCTTGCGCCTCGGCCTGAGAGGTCGGTCCCTCACTGATTATGTCGCAGCGAAGCCCAATCACTGGAAGGCGGAACAGTTCGTTTCCGACCTCGCTATCGAGCGATTTCGGGCCACGGCGGATCTCACAAGACAAATCACTGCCGCAGCCAATAGCCCTGCGGATTATGAGCGCAAGATCAAGGACCTGGTCGACAAGCTAGATGCTGGCAAGAAGGAGGCGCTGGCCGAGTACGTCATTCATCGAAAGAACATCATTGCTCTCGTGGAATCTGCCCGGAAGTATCAGGACGATGGCAAGCGGTCTCCGGAAGACGATATTCACGAGCTTGTCTTTAGGCGCTTCAGCGACAACGTTCAGACCGGATATTTCGAGCACAATCTCTGGCTGATCGACGATGCGCTCAGCTTCTTACCCTACATATCGAGCGACCGTGCGATGCACGGAAAGGGCCGCAAGGCTGGCGACAAAATCACGGATCTCGTCTTTTTCGACGACAGCATGGTGCTTGGGGACGAAGACGGCACGACACTAACCATCGTGGAATTCAAACGCCCGAGCCGTGATGACTATAGGTTCGGGAACGTCAGGACAGATCCAGTCTTGCAAGTGATTGAGACTTTGGAGGGTGCTATCGCAGCTGGAGGAATTACCCGGACAGATGGCTCGCATATGAGTTTTGCTGGCGTCGTCCGGCGCTTTGCTTTCATCGTCGCGGATATCACGCCGTCCCTCCACAAGGTGCTGAAAGGTCATGATTTTAAGAACGACTGGAATCCCAAAATGTATGTTCGCTACCGCGACAACGAGCGAATTTTCATTCAAGCTCTCGGCTACGAGACGCTGCTTGAGATGGCTAAGAAACGAAATCAGGCTTTCTTTTCGGTCTTGCTGGACGAGTAGATCATCGGCGCCCGTGGGCGACAGGCAGAGTTCGTGAATATTGTAATCACGAATACAAGACAGATTGAACGACACATAATCGGACGATATAATTGTTATATTAGGCAATAATACCATAACGACGAGGGCGGTGACCGTGATTGTATTTACATGTACTGTCGGTCGCTCCAAATTCGTCGCCGCGATAGAATTAGAATTGCCCTTCAGGGCGGGGGAGACGAATGGCGGCAAAGACGGCTTTCGAGGTGGCGCGCGAGTTCGCGCAGGGGGCGCTCAATACCTCTCCTGTGATCATCCTGGGAAGCGGCGCCTCGGCCGCCCAAGGGGTCCCAGGCATGTGGCCCCTTACTACCCATTTGTCGGGGTCGACGACACCGGGCGGCTGGACACCTGAAGAGACGATTGAATGGGATCGCTTCTTAGGACGATTGGTGACAGGGGATGATCTGGAAAGCGCGCTCCAGGCCGTACGCCTAACCGAACGCCAGACCCATTTCGTGGCCGAGCAGACGCGATCCTTTCTCCTGCCGTCGGATCTTGCGGTTCTGACGAGGCTGCTGTCAGACCGTCGCAGCCTGCCGTTATCGCGTCTGTTCAAGCATCTGTCGTCGAGCACGCAACGCACCGTGCATGTCGTGACGCCCAACTATGACCGGTTGGCCGAATACGCTGCTGACGCGGCTGACTATTCGACCTTCACCGGATTCACTCAAGGCCATTTGCAGACGCGTACAAGGCAGGAAGAACTTCGTCCAGCGGCAGGGCGAAGGGATCAGGCCCGAACCGTCTGCATCTGGAAGGTTCACGGTTCTCTCGATTGGTTCCAAGGAACTAGCCAAATCGTCGGCGTCCGATCGGCTAGGGAGACGCCAGCGGGTTTTACGCCGCTGATGATCACGCCAGGGATCGACAAATACCGTCTCACGCACGGTGAACCGTTCCGCTCCATCTTCGCCTGCGCAGACAAGGCGCTGGAAGAGGCTCGCGCTTACCTTTGTGTCGGCTACGGCTTTAATGACGAGCATGTACAGACCAAACTCGTCGAACGATGCGAACATGACGCTGTGCCACTTGTGGTTATTACCAAGGAGTTGACGCCGATAGCCAGGGCCTTCCTAAAAGGCGGCCGCTGCCGGCGCTATCTGGCACTGGAAGACGGTGGCGGCGGCGCAATAGCCTATGCGCATGACCGACCCGACGGTTTCGACATTCCAGGCCAGCCGATCTGGGATCTCGACAAGTTCCTCGATATGACGATTGGGGTGACGCCTTGAGCATACTCGATTTTTCGGACGCCGACGCCTTGGGGCATGTGCAATCGGTGGATACGGCTACCGTGGTTGTACGCGTCGATGACGTGGAGTCCTTGCGAAGCCTACAAGTCAATCGCTTGGTCGCTCTGCAAAGCAGCATGGCCGGCCAACGCCTGATCGGCGTAATCCAGAAGATCACCCGGACCGCCGTTGAGGACGCCAAGATTGGTGACGTTGACCAAGGCGAGCAGGTCTATCCGGAGCTTAATCTGGTGCGGATAGCTCTGATCGGGACCTTGCTCGATCTGGTTGGCGAACGGCCTAATATCTTTCGGCGCACATTGGAGACGGTACCGGAAATCGATGCGCGCTGCTTTGCCCTAGAAGGTGATCGCCTGACACGCTTCATGGAGGTCATCTCCGCCGTAACCGGCGCGGGGCAGCGCCTGTCGCTGGGCAGCTATACGCTCGACGAGAATGCCGAGGCCTTCGTCAACGGCAACAAGCTCTTTCAACGCCACGCCGTCGTGGTCGGCAGCACCGGATCGGGCAAATCGTGGACGACAGCGCGGATGCTTGAGCAGATCGCTGAATTGGGCGCGGCCAACGCCATCGTTCTGGACATGCACGGCGAGTACGCCTCGATGGTCGGAGATGGCTTTGACCATTTCCGCGTTGCCGGTCCGGGTGACATCGAAGCGGGTCGTAGCTTGGGCGACGGCGTGCTGCACCTGCCCTATTGGCTAATGAGCTACGAGGCCCTGATCTCGATGTTCGTCGACCGCACTGACCAGAACGCACCCAACCAGGCAATGGTGATGTCGCGCGCCGTGGTCGAGGCCAAGAAGGCGTTCTTGACGGTCGGTAAGCACGATGACGTGCTGGCGAATTTCACAATCGACAGTCCTGTGCCCTTCGCCATGAAGGCGGTGCTAGGCGAGCTTGATCGGCTGAACGTCGAAATGGTGGCCGGTTCTGGAGGTCGAGACAAACAAGGCGATTTCCATGGCAAGCTCAGCCGGCTGATCCAGCGTCTCGAAGCGAAGCAGAGCGATCGTCGCCTCGGGTTCCTATTCCCGGCAGACGGGGTCGCCGACTCCTATGGCTGGCTCAACAGAGTGGTGCACGCGCTTCTGGCTGGGCGCTCAGCCAAGGGCGGGGCTGGCGGAGTGAAGATCATCGATTTTTCCGAAGTGCCGTCAGACATCCTGCCGCTGATCGTTGGCATGGTCGGCCGCCTAGCCTTCTCTGTTCAGCAGTGGAGCCCGGCAGGGCTACGTCATCCCTTGGCGCTATTCTGCGATGAGGCGCATCTATACATCCCCCAAGAGGCCAACTCGGGGGCGGCCGAAAATGCGATCGCGACCTTCGAGCGGATCGCCAAGGAAGGGCGCAAATACGGCGTGGGTCTCGTCGTCATCAGCCAGCGGCCTTCGGAAGTCAGCCGCACGGTTGTCAGCCAATGCAGCAACTTGATTGCTATGCGCCTGACCAATGGCGAGGACCAAGCGGTGGTGCGACGCCTGTTGCCCGACAGCCTTGGCGGCTTTGGCGATCTGCTCCCCGTCCTCGACACCGGCGAGGCGTTGGTGGTTGGCGACGCGATCTTACTGCCCACTCGGATCCGGATTGCCCAGCCCAAGAACGAGCCATTGAGCGGGACTATAGACTTCTGGGATCGCTGGGCCGATCCCAAGGCGACGAACGCTCTTGCCGATGCCGTCGATTTCTGGCGTCGTCAGACCATGAACAAATAGATGGGGCCATCTTGGCAGTCATGTGCTGAGGGCTGGAGGATCCACAAGCCACTCAAAGCGGCCGTCCGGCAGGGCTGACGGACGCTGCGAAGTTTCGCATCAGGTCAACTCCCTGTCAGCCCGACGGCGACGGTCGATGGGCGCGCGGCAGAGACAGAGCCCTGTGGCAACTAGTAGAGGCGGAACGAGATATGTCTGACGGAAGTCAGGATCTGAACACCGTTGCGGAGACACCCTCAGATTCCGAGCTCGACGCCATCGTCGCCGACCTGCAGCGTTCAATACAGGAGTGGGCAACCCGCCACGACTTGTGGTTCGATTGCGGTTTCCAGTCCTATGCCGAACGGATCAACGGAGAGCCAGGGGAGCCCCCTGTCGCCACGATCCTACACTTTGAGGGTGACCTTGGACGCGCGCTCGATGGCGACTTCGACGGTCTCGACATGGAGTTCTTCGATCTGCTCCAGCGTCAAGGGTTCTGGTATGAACGCAACGATGGCGTTAGCGCCCACATATATCCCGAGGACGACAGCCCCCTATTTCAGCCCTTCCTTGATCGTGGGAACTGGCAGTGGGTGTGCGGGCTAGTCCAGCAGGACGTCGCGGACGTCTACGAGGAGCTTTATTCGCACTTCGCGAAGCGTCCCGAGGACCTATACCGGCTGGATTGGCGCGAATTCGAGATACTGCTCTTCCGAATCTTCCAGGCCCAAGGGTTCACTTGCGAGCTTGGCCCCGGCTCGAACGACGGCGGCGTCGACGTTCGCGTGCTCCAGCGGGATCCACTGGGCGACATTCTGACGTTAGTCCAAGCCAAGCGCTACGCTCCGAGGAATAAGATCGACATATCAGCGGTCGCAGCGCTGCACGGCATCGCCGACGTCGAGGCTGCCCAGAAGAGCATATTCGTCACAACATCTGACTACCTGCCCTCGGCGCGGACGTTCGCCGGCCGGACCCGCATTCCGATGACGCTCGCGACCTCCGCCGACGTTCAAGAGTGGTGTCGGGACGCGAGCGACGGGATAATCCGCGACAAGTCGAAGTTGGTTACGCCCCAGGCGGTCTCTACGCTGCTGCAGGGCCTCGCCCCCAGGGATCCACGCGTCGTTTACGCGCAGACCGGCTACTCTGTTATTGTGAACCAGTTCGCGATCGTCCTGAAAGAAACGAAGCACGCGGCCCTACTGATGGCCATCCCTTCACAGACGATTTCGGACGATGGGTACGGGCAAAGGGGGTACGAGGTACCCGAAATTGGCCCGACGTGCATCGAGCGCTTGACGAGGGGCACGGTCTTTCGCGTAAAGCGGTCCGTCCACAACGGCGAAGTAAGCTATTGGGACGGCCGGAACCTGTATTCGGCATGGGACGGCAAACCCGCGCTTTTCGATCTATGTGATTAGCCAGGGAACGACTGCTTCCATCGCAAGTCGTCGCTCACCGTGTTGCACTGGCACAGCGTGAGTTGGTCGGACGCAGAACGGCTGCTATCTGCACAGCGGCATCCAAAACCGGCCGGTCCGCTCCCGGCCCCGATGCCGCCTGTCAGCAAAGCGCCCCCATTGCGGTCATTGATCTGGCAACGGCTGCGGCCGAAATGCGGATGTTCGCATGTTGGGGCACCGCGTCACCTTTGCGCCGGGAGTGTCATTAGCGCTACGACGACAGATGGACATTCAAACAATGCCACGCCGACGGCAAGAGACTACTGCTCACCGATCTGCGTCTGAGGCGTGCCGCCCGTCTTCTCGATAACGCAAAAATTCAGAGGGCAAACCAAACGAAAGCCTCAATTCGGCTTATCGCGAATTTGCCGTTCTGATAGTGTTAGCGGGTGAATGAGACAGCAGCTCCAAAGGTTACCGTGATTGAGGCCCTGCAGCCCTACCCCCTGCATTTGCTGGGCTGGAATGCCTTTCAGGAACTAGCAGTCAGTGTCGCCGAAGTTTGCCTCTCGCGACCCGTTCAAACTTTCTTGCCGTCCAGTGATGCCGGTCGCGATGGCGCATTTATCGGAAGGTGGGATGGAGCAAATCCCGGCCGGTCGACGGTGCAGTGCAAATTCACGTCGAAGCAAGGAAACAACCTGAGTCTGTCGTTGCTCAAAGACGAGCTGACAAAAGCACAAAGACTCGTCGAGCTAGGTGAAGCGGACGACTACATCATCATCACAAACCACCATGTGACCGGTGAGAGCGACCTCGCTATAAAAACCGCTTTCCTAGAAACTGGCGTCAAGGAGTGCCGGATTTTTGGTGCAGATTGGATCAACCGTCAGATTCGCAGTTCGCCCAAGCTTCGTATGCTGGTCCCCCGCTTGTACGGCTTGGGCGATCTTCACGATCTCCTAGACGGCCGTGCGTATCAGCAGGCGCAGATGATTCTGAGCGCCATGGGGGATGATCTTCAACGGATCGTGGTGACCGACGCACATCGGCAAAGCGTGAAAGCTATCAGCGATCATAGCCTCGTACTGCTCCTGGGTGCTCCTGCAGCCGGCAAATCCACAATCGGCGCGAGCATCGCGGTAGGCGCAGCAGATCGATGGCAGTGCAGCACAGTACGAGCAACGTCGGCCGATGATTTGCAGCGCCATCTGAATCCAGCGGGAGGTCAATTCTTTTGGATCGATGATGCATGGGGGAGCAAGCAATACCAGAAGCAAACGGCTGAGGCGTGGAACCAAGTATTCCCCCTCATGCACAGCGCCATGCGACGCGGCACGAGATTTCTCATCACATCGCGTGACTACATCTGGCGATCCGCGAAGGCAGACCTGAAAATATCAGCACTACCAGTTCTTAACAAAAGCCAAGTCGTTATAGACGTCCACAAGCTGTCGAACGCAGAGCGCGCTCAAATCCTCTATAATCATCTGAAATTTGGCGACCAACCGACCAAATTCCGAAGCGCGGTGAAGCCCTTTCTTCCCGCTCTTGCTAGACAAAGCAATTTCTTGCCTGAAACAGCACGAAGGCTAGGTTCGACATTCTTTGCCAAGAATCTGCTGCCGATCGAAGAAGTGCTGACGAACTTCTTTGCGAACCCGCGGGACTTTTTGAAAGAAACCCTAACGGGCCTCTCGCCGGAATGCCGTGCTGCAATAGCAGTCGTGTTCCTGAACGGCGGCAAAGTTCGTTCGCCCGTCAGCGCGTCCGAGCTGGAAGCGGGCGCAAGTGCGTTCGGGGTGAGAGTAGCCTCCGTAAGGAATGAGCTAGAGGCCTTAAACGGGAGCGTTCTCCTGCTCGCGCTGGATGAGCAGGGTCACTATTGGACCTACAAGCATCCAACGGTAAGTGACGCCTTTTCGGCCTACTTGGCCGGAAGTCCGGAGCTGATCGAGGTGTATCTTCGAGGCGCGAAGGCCGAGACGATCCTCTACGAAGTCGTGTGCGCTGGCGAAACTGTACAGGGAGCTTCGCTCGTAGTGCCTGGATCACTCAACACGCTGTTGGTTGAGCGCATCCAGAATGTGCATATCGCCAATCTTCGCACGTTCATGTCGTATCGCTCTAGCAAGGTGGTAAACGCACTACTGATAAATCAACGACCTGACGTCCTGAGTGGGTTCAATCATTTCAGCTCGCCAATCACAGACGATGCGGACTCTTCACTTCTGTCGAAGCTGTACCGGCAAGGCCTCCTACTTGAGGAGCACCGTCTGAATTTCGTCAGGTCGGTGATGGACAACTTGATCAATGAAGCTGACGCCAGTTTATTTGAAAATCCTGACCTTGAAAGTATTCTCCGTGCCGACGAAATGGATGAAGTCCGACGGTTGGCGCGTGAGAGGGTTTTACCTCGGCTCAGCGATTATGTGGAACGGTTGCGGTCATCTTGGGACCCCGAATACCCGCCAGACGAACATTTCCACCGGCTTGAAGAGTCTGTGATCACGCTATGCGACGCCCTGAATGTGGACGGCGTTTGCGACCAAACACCTATTTTGACGCTGGCAAGCTTGGTAAAAAACGCTGTCTATCAGATGGAGGACGAGTACGAGCCTTCCCCTTCACCTAGTGGATCCTCGGATGCCCCAAAGGCTAACTCAGGGCTGTCAGACAGCATCTTCCGCGATGTCGATGACTAACGCGGATTGGCTTGATGCCGGGGTTTTTCGTGGTTCGTTGACCGTTTCGGTGGTGGCCTCGGTTGACCTATTGCCTACTCGCCCCCACCTAAAATGGCCCGGGGCGGTTCACACTGCGTTCTAGTCATGTTCACAGATGCGCTTGAATGGCCGCGATCCACTCCATGACCTCGTGCTTTGTATCCGCACCGTTCTGATAGCTGGCGCGCTGCCTTATTTCTTCGGCAGTCATGTGCCGCATGACGTGCGCACAGATGATGGTCTTACATGCCCCCGGATTTGTCTTACTGATCCGATCGCCGTTATGGTCGTCGGGCTGGTAGTTGAAACCAGTCTGCCTTGCGTTCTGTCGAGCGGCGGTCAGGTGCATGGATAACTCATCGGCCATCTTCACGAAATCAAGGTCGATTCCGGCAGGCAGACTAAGGAGGTTATTCGTAAGTCGTGTGAGTGCGTCAGGATGGAAGTAGTTGTCCATACTGCGTTTTCTTGTGAGGAATGCCGTCGTGTGCGGCCTTGCCTGCATGTCCTGTAGCCATGTAGTCTTCTCCGCCTTGATCGGAAGCGCCGCGCTCGTGCGATCCGAATCTTGAAGCATAACCTGCGGGACGTTCAGCTTATCCAGATAGCGCCGCTCGACCCAGTCCTTCAGCGTGTTGTCTCCTCCGCCGATTGTCCAGAAGATGTAACGCTCGTCGATCGGAGCAATTTCCCCGGCAGCTACCAAGACCTGCATCATAGACCTGATTGCGTCGATGTCGGTCTTTCCCTCTACAAGGACCGCTACCTTAATGCCCTGTTTGGCAAGCGGATCAGGGAGAACACCGAGAGCGTCCGCGATTTCGGCGTACACTCCATCGCCCTGCGATCCACTGCGCACGCGAACAGCGCCGGTCGCCGGGTCACGATCAACGAAGCGGAGACTTTCGAGGGGGATAAGGGCGGCAAGCGCCGGAACGTGCGTCGTCAGCACAACCTGATCGCCCGCCGCGGCTAGGGCTTTCACGGCGCCGATGATCTGCTCTTGGTTGTCAGGATGCTGCGATGTCTCAGGCTCTTCGATCGCATAGACAACCCTTCTGCGCGGTGCATTTCCGGCTTGTGCTTCGGTGCGTCGCTTTTCGGCTTCGGCCTGAAAGAAGCTCAAGAGCACAAGACGGCGGACGCCAGAGCCCCTCTTGTTAAGTGGAATGCCATCATCAGCCTCGAGGTCGAGCTTGAAGATGTTCTTCCAAGAGGGCTTTTTGAATTTTGGTTCCAGTGTCGATGCAATTTCGGGATAGGTCTCTCGCAGCTTTTCAAGCGTCCGTTGGGCCGTCTCCTGAGCCTTCCGATGGACTTCAGCAGTAATCTGATCGAGCTGGGGCTCAAGAGTTTCCAAAGCCTGCTCGATAGCGATCTTCATCGGATTCTGGACCTCAGCGTCCTGATCGCTGCTCTGCCGGTCCGATTGAAATAGTGCGAATATAGGCATGTAGGCTTGTAAGGACGACCATATCGTTTTGCCGTTTTCCTCGTTCAGCGGAACGTCACGAAGCTGGAGGTTCAAGCCACCGATGGATTGATAGATCGCCTGCCGCATCGAGGGGTTTTCGGCCTGGCTGCAATTGTTCTCAAGGCCCCGGTCACGAATGATCGTTCGGAGATCACGCTGGTTCTTTTGTAGAATGTCTGCGGCCTCGGGCGTTGTGGGGTGGACCGCTTGAGCGGAAATCACGGCCTTTGGCGTCTGATTTCCGCAATTGAAAACCTTGTGCACTTCGAGGTCGCCATCAGCGTTAAGCAGGTGTTCGGCTTGGAGGGTCGTCAACGCATTCGAGTCGAGAATGAGATGATTGGGCAAATCATCAAAAACGACGCCGATGCGCACGTTTCGCGCATTTCCCCCTTTGCTCGCATCGGCTGGCTCAATTTTCGCTACACCGCCTTCAAAAAATATATCTAGTGCTTCGAGAACGGTCGATTTCCCAGCATCGTTGCGTCCAATGAAGCCGGTCAACTGTGCAAAGGGAATTGTGGCTCGCTCCTTATAGGACCTAAAGTTTTCAAGTATCAGAGCCTTAATTCTCACAACCACCTCCCTGCCGCGAAGTATTACTCGCGCTGTGCGTTCATTAGCGACGAAGCGTGACTGAGGGTCAAGGGTAAAGAAGCCGCCTAGGCGGCGGCCGCTCGCGGCGGTGAAGGTGCCGTGCTGGTTTCCGTGCCCATGAACCGCTCGCGCTCGGGCATCTGGATGAAGTCATCCAAGAAGCGGTAGAAGGCGCGGTTGCCGCCTAATTTGCATTAGCGGCGGCGTAGATGGGATCGGACCTTGACCGTCGGCTTTCTCAGTTTCTCGACCAGAAGCGGATAGTCAGCTGTCGGCCCCATACCGACCATTCGTTGCGATCGCGGCGAACTCACCTTGTTGTGCGGTCCCCCCTTATCCCCTCAATACTCCTCGGCGAGCATGATGGTGAGGACGCGGCGGGTGCGGGTGGGATCGGCGGGGTCTTCGCTGCCGAAAGTCAGGGTCGGGTCGTAATAGTCGATCTTCCAGAAAATGCGGCCGAGGCCCTCCAAGGCGACGGCACCGAAGTCCCGCTCGCCGTAGGGATCGTTGTCCGGCGTGAAGTCGTTATGGTGGCGGACGCGGGCAAGCACGGCGGGCAGCTGCGCGGGCGGTAGGGTGCGAATGCCGGCGGTGAGCATGACGTCGCCGGTGGCGAAGGTCCGGCGCAGTTCATCGTTCAGCTGGGCGATAGTGGCGAATCGCGGGGCGGTGCTCATGAGTGTGCCCCCATGTCCAGGGAAGTCTGGTAGCGGCTGCGCCCTAGCGCCCCGCCGAGTGTCGAGCGCGCGACGCCGAAGGCGCGGCAAACGCTGGCCTTGGAGGCCCCCGATTCCAGCGCGGCGATGATCTGCTGCAGCTTCTCGTCATCGATGGCCTGGGGGCGCCCGCCGCGCCGTCCCCGGCGCTTGGCGGCAGCGAGCCCGGCCATGACGCGCTCCCTCGTTAGGGCACGCTCGAACTGCGCGAGGGCGCCGAAGATCGAGAATAGAAGCTCCCCATGCGGGGTGGTGGTGTCCATCTGCTCGGTGAGCGAGCGGAAGGCGACGCCGCGCTTCTTCAAATCCTCGACCAGCGTCAAAAGATGAATGAGCGAGCGGCCGAGCCGATCCAGCTTCCAGACGACGAGACAGTCCCCGGCGCGCAGGTCATCGAGGCAGCGCATCAGGCCGTGCCGATCGTCCTTGGCTCCCGACGCCTTGTCGTGATGGAGATGGCGTTCATCGACGCCGGCGGCGATCAGAGCGTCGCGCTGGAGGTCCACCGATTGGCGGTCGTCCGCGCTCGATACACGCATATAGCCCACGAGCATGAGAGTTTTCCCTGAACGGCAATGAGGTGAGGCCGTAGGGGCGGCGCTGGCGGCGGAACCGCGCCGGCAAGGTTCATTGGCGCCCTCGACAAAGCCGACAGGCGCCAGCGCCGCCCCCAGCGGCTTGGCGGGTCAGACCGCGGCGGCGGCGATGACCGGCAGCAGCGCCAGCTGATGGGTGCGGCGCAGGAAGGGCGGCTCCTCGGGCCAGTCGCGCCATGACAGCACGAACAGCCCACCATCATCCTTCACCTCGGTGATCAGCGCCTCATACCAGCCCTCCTGCGGGCCGACAGTGGCGAGGACGAGGTGGCCCGGCCCGATCTCACCCCAGCCCGGCGGCAGGCGATAGGCCGAGAAGTCATACAGCGCCGGGGCGAGTTTCTCATGCTCGGCCTCGGCATCCCCGCCGTCCTGTTCCTCATCCTTTTCGCCGAGCGCGGCAAGCAGCTCGCCATAGAGCGTCGCCTTGACGAAGGGCACGAAGGCTTTTCCGCTGGGAAACAGCCGGCCGATGGGCAGCAGGCGGGCGAGCTTCGCGACCGCCTCCCCATTCACCGGGGCATGGCGCAGCCCCATGGCGGCAGCGGCGGCTTGCGCACGCTCGCTCTCCGTGGTGGCGAAGGAGGCCGCGTGCGGCTTTCCCGCCTCATCGCGGCCGAACAGCACGAGGGCGGCGGTGCGCGTGGCGGGCGGGGGCGCGTTCTTGGAAACGACGGCAAGGCTAGGTTTGGGCATGACGTGCTCCTGAAATGCAGAAGGGCCCCGAAGGGCCCTTGGAGGTGGGTGCAAATGCCGGCGCATGGCCGGCTGTGGCGGCACCACCATACTACAATCTATAGTTGTTTTTCAAGGACATGGGGTTGCGGTCTGCATTTCTGGCTCATGCGAACAGCCGACAAAGCCCGGCGCTAAAAGGGCTTTTGGCTCGACAGTATTCTGTGTCGCCTTGATGGCTATGCCGGTGTGAATACCTAGCCGGCCGCGCTACGCGATGACTTGCGGCCACGTCGCAAAGGAGGCGGCGGGGTGCCATCGGGCGGGAGCAACAGTAGCTCGCCGACATCAACTCCCAGCGCGGCGGACAACTTGTCCAGCACGCCCACAGTCGGGTTGTAGGTCTCGGTTTCAATCTGGCTGACATAGCTGGGGTCGACGCCAGCGTCGATCGCAAGCCTCTCCTGCGAGAGACCACGCTCAACCCTTATCCGCCTGAGATTCCAGGCAACGCGCTTTCGGCCATCCATGGCCGCAAGCGACCAATTTGCCGTATCGATTACCATTGAGTATGCTCAAGGTTATCGAGTTATTGGCGTCGCCGCCGCTGCGCACTCGGCTCCGAAGGGCATCGCGCGCTCAAAAGGAGCCCCGATCACTCGCTCAACGATCAATCCAGGCAACGCGGACAGCCGACCAGTCGGAGGTAATATGGAACTACATCGTAAGACTACCGGGGCAGGCAGCCCCCGAGCTGGACGTATCTTCGCCATGGTCGCGGGCGCCCTGCTTGGCCTCTCGACGCTGCCAGCTTCAGCCGTCGATCTGCGCAGCCTTCAACAGGCCGCTGGCGCGGTGGAAGCCTACGAGCAAAGCAAGGCCACCTGCTATTACGCCCCCGGAGTTGGCGAGATCGTCCAGCGGGTGAATGCCCATTTTGAACGGCAGAACGGCTTCATCTGGCGGGGCCTGCGCGAGGAAGCAGCGCCCATGATCGGAATGAGCGTCAATACGGATCGCATCATCGGACAGGGCCGAGAACCCGCGAAGGCGGACGAGCAAAGGCTCTGCGACGTCGTCGCCACCAACGTCGGCTACCTTCTTGCCATCGGGCTGATGATTTTCGGTCCGACAGCGCAGGGCATGGAAGATCTGGATCGCCTCAGCAGCGGTCATGGTCGGGTGAAGTGAGGAGCCACGCCATGCGCATCGCCGTCCTCATCATCGCCCTGTGCCTCACGCTGGTCGTCGGGCTGCAATCCTGTGCCGTCACCATGGGCGGCAGCCTCGCCAGCAAGGAGACCGTTTCTGCCGCCGGCGCCGTTGGGCTGCTGGTCGCACTGCTCTTTGCCTTCGGTGCTGCCTTCGTCATGGGCTTCCCGAAACTGTCGGCCGGCATCTTCGCCTTTGCCGCCCTTCTCGCCTTCGGCTTCGCCGCCGAGTTCCCGGACCTCAAAGTGTGGGGCTTCGTGGCGCTGGGGCTCACCGTGCTGTCCTTCCTCGGCAGCCGGGAACTGAAGAAGAAGGCCGGCGAGAAGAGCTGAACGCCGACCACGGCCCGCCGCGCCTCGTGTGTGGCGGGTGTCTGCCACACACCATGACGCCATCCGCCAAACCGCCGCCCCGGACTTCCGGCTGAGGCGGACGCGCGACTGCGCCGGCCCTCTCACATATTGCACCCCCAGGATTGACCATGGCCAAACCCGCCACAGGCGCCGCTATCGCGCTGTTGCTCGCCACCCTGCCGCTGCAGGCACAGACTCCAGGCGTCCCCGCCACCGACAAGGAGATCGGGTTTCAACAGGGGCAGATGATGATCAAGGGCTTCTGCACCTTCTCCGCCGTCGTCGCACCGGGCCAGTCTCGCATGAGGATCATCGCCGACGACCAAGCCTGCGTCCTCACCACCGACGAGAGAGGGCGCAAGGGCGTAGGAGACTTCTACATGTTCGACGGCGACCCGGGCCAGTACGACCTCTCCTACGCCTTCCGCCTCACCAGCCACTACGACGGACAGGGCCGGCAAAAGCGCCGCGAGCAATATCTCGCCTGGAACGCCATGCCCGGGTCGGACAACATCGACCAGAATCTCGGACTTATCGGTGGCGACGACTTCAATGAGCAGGACGGGGCCTGCTGGGTGACGAAGACGGTCCAGCTTTGCATGCGGCTCGACAGCGGCCGCGACATCCGCACCCTCGCGCCGGGGCTGGGACCGGTGAGGAAGTAACTGGGGGCACTGCCTAGCCAGAAGGCCATCGCGAAGCTGGGTGATCAAAAGGAGGTAGGGGCCGGCATGTCTCACGACCAGCCCCTACCCGAGTGGGCCCGCGTCACAGTCTCGGTGACGCGGGGTTCTAGTCAGCATCCTTATCGTCGGGATCGGTACGGTCCAGGAAGAGCTCGTCCTCCTCCTCACGGTGCTTGAGCGGAACCTTCAACAACGCCTCGCGGCGTATCGCCGTGCAGAGGGCGTTACCCTCATGGCCGCCGGCAACGATCAGTTTGTCGAGCGTGCGGCTCGCCATCACCCGCACCATCCGCACCATCTCGCTCGGCCGCATGGGATAGGCGTATTGACGGAAGGACCAGATGGGCGTGTTGGCGACCTTTCCGGTGCGCTCGATCAACTCCGCCACCGTGACCTGACTGAGTCGATAGTCTGTCAGCTGGCCCTTGAACGGATATCGAAGGTCCTCCTGCCAGTGCTTCCGCTGGAGGTGGCGGATATGCATCGGTTTGCCGCCAGTGTAGAGCGCCTCCTCCTCCGTGTTGATGCGCTGCTTCAACCGGGTGAGGTCTGGGCGACGAAATCCCCAGACAATGCAGTGCACGTGGAAATGCACTACGCGCTCCGGTTTGCCGTCTGCGCCCATGCGGTAGTTTCCGAACAACCCGGCCTCTATCATCCCGATGAAGTTGAACCCGTGGAGGGTACGGCGGGTCCAGCTTGCCAAGGCCGCTGTGTCGTAGGTCTCGGCCTCCCCGATCGGCACCGCCGACTGACGGGGGGTGAGCGTCACCATGGCCAACTCGGCATTTTCAGGCAGCTCGCTCTCCACCGTTTCGCCAAACCGCCGCTCAATGATCTCCATGAAAGCGGTGCGGGAGATGGCGTTGTTGGCCAACCAGTAGCGCCACGCCTGCGGCGCCATTTCGCGGACCTCATGAGGCTTAAGGGTCTGCCGGTTCTTACGAGGGCAGTGCAGGTAGTTCCTGACGGCGTCGCTGGCTTGCTTGTGCGCTTTCTCGAAATCCTTATGGGTACGAAAGCGCGTTCGCCTCGCCGCTTTGGGCTTAACGTTAGTAGTCATGTTTCAACTAGGTTTGGTTTAAAGGGGTTCAGTTGCCTACGAAGGGTGATTTACAGGCTTCGTTGGGCCCATGTGCGAGGTGAAGTGTGTAACAAGGGGTATGACGCGTGGTCATCGTCTGCCTGTATCTTTCGCCCTTGCCGCGGGTTGGCGGCAAGGGCATTGTTGCAGCGGGCCTAATGCCATTGACCAGAGCTATTAGTCCGGCTCCAGATTCTCGATTCGCATGTGAACGAACTCGCCGGGCAGGCGCTTGCGAACATACCGAATGGTCCCGCTACGCCCGAGCTGGGGTTCCAGCGGGCTCGCGAAGTTGATGTGTTGTCCAGCCTCGAGCAGGAGGACCGGCGAGCCATCCCAGCCATCCAACACGTCGTTCACAGCCGACAGAAGGTCATAGACCGCTTGCTGCTTCTTGGTGCGCTTCCGCAGCTTGGAGCGCTTTTCGCGGCTGTGGCCGGCCGGCTCCTTCACTTCGTCGAACTCGTCTTCGTAGACCTGCTCTTCGTCGCACTCCTTCTCGTCCTCGTCTTCCTGCTCCTCCTGCTCCTCCTCTTCGCCGGACGGGTCTTCGGCCTCATGGAAGTCGTCGTACCGATCGATTTCTGCGGGATCGATGCCCTTGAGCAGTTCCCCATTATCGATCTCATCGAGGGGGCGAGCGGGCCCAGCCTTGCTCTCGTTGGGGAGCCGGCGTGCCCTCAGCTTAAAAATCCCGAGGGTCCGCAAGTCCTCTGCCACGTCCTTGGGCGTACGGTGCTTATCAAAGTCGGGCTGCAACACATAGGCGAGCGCCATCGCACGACGGTACTCAGGTCCACTCAAGCTACCTAGCGCAAAGCAAATCGCCATTCGTAGAATCGCCTTGTCTTTCGGGCGGCGCTTCTTTTGGTTGAAGAACGGCTCGGCATAGAAGTTCGCGATCAACTCGGGCTTGTCGCGGACGTACATTGCGAAGGTGTACGCGCTGGCGAGTATCTCGCGTTGGCGCTCGCGGAAGCCACAGGCAGCACGCTGGTAGGCATCCTGAGCGGTGCGGATCACATTGATGGGGTCGTTGGCGATATTTCTGATCGCCGCCTGAAGGCGGTTATCGGTTGAAGGGTCCATGATCATCCAACTTTATGAACTTCAGAAATAAAGTCGCAGCCCGGATAAGGGCTTAGACGATTTCCGTCGGGGTTAAGAGGTGAAGGAGCCGCCAGGAATCAGGCGGGTCTTCGGAGGTGATGAGGGCCCCGGCGTTACGAGCCGCCGGAGCCCATGGTCGTGTTGATGCTGGCGTAGAGAACGTCGATCTTGCTCTTCGCCTACACAGACATGCGAAGATCGAGGGGTGCGGGGCCAGCGACCAATCCAATGTCCCATGACAGGGGAACGAGACGGGCTCGCTTACGCATCGGCGCCTGCGGTGCGGCACGAGTGCCGCACCGCAGGCTATTTGATGGAACAAGGCGCCCCCGTCGACAACCGAAGGCAGGTCTACCTAGTGTCGTCGTCAGGCATTGCCTCACTCCTGAGCGAGTGCGGCAACGATGTCCGGCAGGTCCGCGCGCGGCCAGACGCGCACGGACCTACTGAGCTTGATGCCAGGCGGAACTCGACCGGCAGCGGTCCACGCGAAAAGTGTCGACCTACTGATGCCAAGGGTTGCGGCAAGCTCGCGGGGGCGAATCAAGCCTTCTTGCAGCCGTGACTCAGAGCCCTCGATCATGCCAGCAGTCGCAAGCCGCTTGAGAGCGATTGATTGGTCCTGTGGCAACACCTGCGCTTTGCGAGATGAGGCAGCATAATTGCTGGAAATCGGCCCAAAATCCATCGATTCTTTCATGTTATCTCCCTAAAGCCGAGTTAAATATTTGGCCGTGGAAGAATATATCGGGAAAAATCCCGGGACATTAGGTGTCCACCCTCGCGCGGACACGTGTCCATTTCTAGGTGGACACCTTGTCAGATCTGGGCCGTAGGCTCATAAGCCCGGACCCACAGCCGCATTGAGGCGAGCTGGACCATGGCGAGGAAGTTGGTGGCGAGCTTATCGTAGCGGGTGGCGATGCGGCGGAAGCGCTTCAGGTTGGAGAAGAACCTCTCGATCAGGTTGCGCTCGCGGTAGAGGCGCTTGCTGAAGTGGGGTTTCCAGCGCGGCTTGCCCTTCGGCGGGATGTTGGGAGTGGCGCCCAGTTCTTGGATCAGTTCGCGGATGCGAGCGGCATCATAAGCCATGTCCGCCAGCACAATGGTGCGTGGGCCGAGATGGGCGAGCAGCGCGTCGGCGATCTGCCCAGCGTGCGTCTGCCCGGCGGTTAGGCCGAGCCGGATCGGGAGACCCTGCGTGTCGACGACAACGTGGATCTTGGTCGTGGGCCCGCCGCGTGATCGACCGAGACGGTGATCCTGCCCCCCTTTTGGCCGTCGCTGCCTACTGGTGCGCTCGGACAGGGGTGCTGTCGATAATCTGGATGTCACCGTCGTGAGCGGCGGTAATGGCGTCCATCACCCGGTCCCAGGCACCCGCCTTCCGCCATCCCACGAAGCGGTTGTAGCAGGTGGTACGCGGGCCGTAGCGCTCGGGCAGGTCGCGCCGCGGCGCGCCCGAATGTTTAGTCCCACAGTGTAATGTTCAAAGCCTACGAGATCGGCTACTTCCACCTCGACATCGCCGAGCTGCGCTACGAGGGCGGCAAGGCCTATCTGTTCGTGGCCGTCGACCGCACATCCAAGCTGGTCTTCGCCAGGATCTACCGGAAGGCGACGAAGTTGGTCGCGGCGGGTTTCCTCAAGGCTCTGCTCATGGCGGCCCCCTACAAGATCCGCACGGTGCTGACCGATAACGGCGTTCAGTTCGTCCACCACGACAAAAGAGCTGAAAGTGGCTCCGGCGCCCACGTCTTCGGAAGGGTCTGTGCCGAACACCATATTGAGCACAGGCTCACCAAGCCGTATCACCCTTGGACCAATGGACAGGCCGAACGGATGGTTCGCACCATCAAGGACGCGACCGTGCGCGCCTTCCACTACGCCTCGATTGACGACCTGCGACGCCATGTCCGGGACTGGTTGCTCGCTCAACCGCGCCATCACTACCCGCTATGATCAACTTGTCAACAGCTTCCTAGGCATGGTCCATATCGCCACCGCTAGATACTGGCTCAAATTTGTCCACGGCGCCTAGAATGACCACAACTAACGGAATATTTTTGGATTAGATAATTTTGTTGCTGGGGAGTGAATGGAATTTCACCAAGAGGTGAGCCTTTCACCTTAGGAAGCTGGCTGAGGTTCGCTGCACCAACTTCGGCATCGACGATTCGTCCAATCACATCGACTGACGCGGATATCGCTTTAGCCATCCATTCCTGAAAATATTTGGAGTGCTTAGAATATGAAATACGTCCACCCAATATTACGTCTAGTAACGAGCTTCCATCCGGAAGAGTTACATACGACGCAGCATACGGAATTGCTATAGAACTCTTTCTTTTCTTCCATGCTTCATACATCTTTGAACTTCCAAAATCTGGCAATTCATTAGTCATCAATTGAGCATATTTCATGGAGTTATGATTGCTAACCTTTATGAAACGTGATTTATCCTTCATGAATTCATTACCAAATCGACGCATATTGAGAATTATACAAAGATACTTAATTTCGATTCTATGTTCATTAAGCCACTTCTTAAGTGTCGTGCGGGACGATGTCTGTGATGCGGCCCGGATTCCTCCGATTGGAAAATAAATTTCGTACAAAAAATGGTGACCCAAATGATTAAAGCGAGCCGCCATGTCGGCTAGAAGCCCAACGTCTCCGTACATCTTCTGCGCCATAGTTTCAGCAGCCGCGATATGATCGATAATTGCCAATGATATCGCTGTTCTAATCGTTTTTCTGTACATTGGAGAAACGGACCAAGCACAGTACGCTGAAAACAAAACCCTTTTATGGCCGGCGAAACTCTCGCGCTCTGACAATAATATGCTCGCCGCCTGAACTGGATCGAATGTATCCCATGCAGACTCCTTGAAGGATCCGCGCGGGAAATCCGGCCACGTCAGTGGCTCTTCGTTCAGCCTTTCTACTAAATTTCCGTAGATTTCACCCAGTTCAGCAATCTTGGAATCCGAGGCCTTCTTCATTTCGTCCGCCTCAAACCATCTAGATAATCGGCCCACCACGCCATCATTCGGACCCGCTCGTCCCAGTGCTCACCACGCGCATAGGCGCGGCGGACCGCATTGCCCTCGACATGGGCGAGCTGCCGCTCGATCGCGTCAGCATGCCAGAGGCCGCATTCGTTCAGCAGTGTGGAGGCGGTGGCGCGGAAGCCATGGGAGGTGACCTCGTCCTGAGCATAGCCAAGACGGCGCAGCGCCGCGTTCAGCGTGTTCTCGGAAATCGGGCGCAAAACGGTCCGCACCGAAGGGAAGAGCAGGGTGCCGCGGCCGGTGAAGCGGCGCAGGTCTTCGAGGATCGTGATCGCCTGAGGCGGCAGCGGCATGCGGTGCGGTCGACGCATCTTCGCCCGGGAGGCAGGAATGGTCCACTCGGCCTTTTCGAAATCGAACTCCGCCCACTCTGCCGCGCGCAGTTCGCCGGGGCGCGGGAAAAGGACTGCCATCAGCTTCAAGGCTGCGTGGGTCGTTGGCTGTCCGTCAAATCCGTCGATGGCCCTCAGCAAGCCGCCCAGCTTCTTGGGCTCAGTGACGGCGGCCCGTGGCGTGACGGTCGGTGCAGCCAGGGAGCCCTTCAGCGCCATCGTCGGGTCGGCTTCGCCGCGACCCGTGGAAATCGCGTAGCGAAACACGGCACCAATGGTGGAGCGCAGCCGCCTTGCTGTCTCATGATTGCCGCGCAACTCCACCTCGTGAAGAACTGGAAATATGTCGGCCGCCTTGATCGAGTCCAAAGGACGCCTGCCGAGCTCGGGGTATGCCAAGCCGAGAAGCCACTCTAACTTCTCAAGGGTACGCTCCGCTCGCTTCGCCCGCTGCTGCTTGGCGAGGTACTCCTCCGCAATGTCCTTGAAGGTCGGCCCTGCCTTGGCCGCCGCGATCGTTGCCCGCTTAACCTCTGACGGGTCCTGACCCGCCAGAAGCGCCCTCTTGGCCTCGTCCCGAGTCTGCCGGGCATCGCTCAGCGACACCAGTGGATAGGGGCCGATGGCGAGCAGCTTCTGCTTGCCGCCAAAGCGATAGGCCAGTCGCCATAGTTTCGCGCCGGAGGGCTGCACCCACAGCTGCAGACCACCGCCATCCGACAGCTTTTTCAGTGAATCGGCCGGCTTGGCGCCCCGGCAGGCGGCATCTGAAAGCGGCATCGCGGCACCCGACCTCGGGGCGATACCAACACCCCGCCAAATCGATACCAACAACCATACCAACAATTTTATTGGATGCACCCGGACGGCGCTGGATGACGCCGGACCATCAACAGGCTTGTTTTTGTTGATATTACTAGGTTTACCGGACCTAGTCGGCCTGTGCCAGACTAGGAAATGGTGCCCAGGGACGGAGTCGAACCGCCGACACTGCGATTTTCAGTCGCATGCTCTACCAACTGAGCTACCTGGGCGTAGCCGGCAACGGCTGCAAGCCGTGCGGAGCGGGCGGGTTATAGAGTCTCGGCTGCGCCCTGTCCATATGTCATGAAACGGAAATTCAGCCTGTCCCCAGCCGTGTCACCGATGGTCGGCTCGCCCCGCACCGTCGCGCCCGGCGCCGTTTCGGATGGAGCGTCGTTCGCCGGTCGTCGCCTGCGGGCATTCGGCAAAGCCAGAGAGGTGGGCGTGGGGCCGGCCGCATGTGCATCGAGCCCTGCCGCACCAGAGCGGTATCGGGCCCGGACGCCGCCCGAAGGCCCCCTTCAGCCCTCGCGCGGCGGCTTGGGGGCGAGGGAGGGTTCCTCGCCATCCTCGTCGTCATTTTCCGTGACGGGGATCGCATAGACCCCGGTCAGCCAGCGGTTTAGATCGACATCGGCGCAGCGGGCGGAGCAAAAGGGGCGATATTTTTCCACCATGGACTTGCCGCAGATCGGGCACGGCTTGCCGCTTGGGCCGGCAGTGTCGGCGCTCATTCCGGATGCCCCCAGCGCTTATAGACCGGGAAACGCTCGCCCCCCAGCAGCGCCACGGTTTCCGCCAGCGGCAGGCCCACCACATTGGTGTAGGAGCCGACCAGCTTGATCACGAACACGCCGGCAAGGCCCTGAATGGCGTAGCCGCCGGCCTTGCCCTCCCATTCGCGCGAGGCGACATAGGCGTCCATCTCTTCGCGCGACAGGCGCTTGAAACGCACCCTTGTCTCGACAAGGCGGGTGCGCACACCGCCCTTCGGCGTCATCAGCGCGAGGCCGGTATAGACGCGGTGGGCGCGGCCGGAGAGCAGGCGCAGGCAGTCCGCCGCCTCTTCGGCAATGTCCGGCTTGGGCAGGATGCGGCGGCCCACCGCGACCACCGTGTCGGCGGCGAGCAGGAAGGCGCCCTCATGCTGGTCCATGGCGCGGCGGCGCGCATCGGCGGCGTCCAGCTTCTCGCGGGCCAGCCGCAGCGCCAGGCGGCGGGGCAGTTCGCCACGCTCCGGCGTCTCGTCAATGTCGGCGGGCAGAAGGGCGTCGGGTTCGATTCCGGCCTGGGCCAGCAGCGCCAGGCGGCGCGGCGAACCCGAGGCCAGCACCAGTGTCGGGCGGGCGCTCACGCGGTCACTCCTTTGCGCCGGCGGGCCGGCGGGGCAATCGGCCGGCAAGCTAGAGCATGTGCGGGGAAAACGGAACGGCCTTGCCGACGCCGGCTCATTTCGGGCGGAAGCGGGCGCGGATTCGCCGTTCCAGCTCGTCGCGAACCTCGCGATAGGCGTCGAGCCGCTGCTCGCGGTTGCCGCTGGCCAGCGTCGGGTCGGGTGTCGGCCAGTATTCCACATCGATGGCGTTGGTGCGGGTCAATTCCAGCGCGCGGTGATGGGCGTCGGGCGAAAGGGTGATGACGAGATCGAAGCCGAGGCCCTCATTCTCCTCCAGTTCCTCCAGCGTCTGCGGCCGGTGGCGCGAGAGATCGAGCCCCACCTCGTCGATGGCGGCGGTGACGAAGGGATCGGCCTCGCCCTTCATCACCCCGGCGGAGCCGACATAGAGCGAGCGGCCGAACAGATGGCGCGCCAGCACCGCCGCCATGGGCGAGCGCACGCAGTTCTGCCCGCACATGAACAGAACCGATTGCGGCCGCTCCCGGCGTGCGGCCGGCGCGGGGCCGGGGGAGGCGTCGGCGGAGCCGGGCGGCGCCACGCTCAGCCTTTCCAGTGCAGCGCGCAGACCAGCGTGAACAGGCGCCGGGCCGTGCCGAAATCGAGGGCGATCTTGTCCTTCAGCCGCTCGCGCAGCAATTCGGAGGCCTCGTTGTGCAGGCCGCGCCGGCCCATGTCGATGGCTTCGATCTGGGACGGGCTGGCGGTGCGGATGGCGGAATAATAGCTCTCGCAGACCATGAAATAATCGCGCACCACGCGCCGCAGCGGGCTGAGCGAGAGCTGATGCTGCACCACAGGCGCGCCGTCCTCGCGGGTGACATCGAGCACCAGGCGACCTTCGCTCAGCGCGATGGCGAGGCGGTAGGGGCCGGGGGCGGTATCGCCGAGCGGAGCGAAGCTGTTTTCCGCCAGCAGGTCATAGATGGCGACGGCCCGCTCATGCTCGACATCGACATTGGAACGGCCGATGGAAGCGCCGTCCAGCGTCACCGCCGACAGGCGGCGGGTCTCGGCATGGGGATCCGCGTCGCCCATGGCCGCCCCGTCACAGGTTGAGGCGGATCGCCACCGAGCGGGCGTGGGCGCCGAGCCCTTCCGCCTCGCCGAGCGCGATCGCCGCCGGCCCGAGCGCGCGCAGCTGCTCCGGCCCGCATTTGAGGATCGAGGTGCGCTTCATGAAGTCGAGCACGCCGAGGCCGGAGGAGAAGCGGGCCGAGCGCGCGGTCGGCAACACATGGTTGGAGCCGCCGACATAGTCGCCAATCGCTTCCGGCGTGTGGGCGCCGAGGAAGATCGCGCCGGCATGGTGGATGGCGTCCGCCAGCGCCTCGGCGTCCGCCGCCATGATTTCGAGATGCTCGGGGGCGATGCGGTTGGCCAGCGCCGGCGCCTCATCGAGGCTGGCGAGAAGGATGACCGCGCCGAACTCGTCCCAGCTCTTCGCCGCGATGGCGCGCCGGGGCAGGGTGGCGAGCTGGCGCTCCACCGCCGCCACCACGGCATCGGCCAGCGCGGCGTCGTTCGTCATCAGGATCGACTGGGCGGCCGTGTCGTGCTCGGCCTGGGCCAGCAGGTCGGCGGCGATCCAGTCCGGGTTCTGCTCGCCATCGGCAATGACCAGCACCTCGGAAGGTCCCGCCACCATGTCGATGCCCACCGTGCCGAAGACATGGCGCTTGGCGGCGGCGACATAGGCGTTACCCGGGCCGACGATCTTGGCGACGGGGGCGATGGTTTCCGTGCCATAGGCCAGCGCGGCGATCGCCTGCGCTCCGCCCACGCGGTAGACCTCGTCGACCCCGGCAAGCTCGGCGGCGGCGAGCACCAGCGGGTTCAGCACGCCATCGGGCGCCGGCACCACCATGGCGAGCCGGGCAACGCCCGCCACCTTGGCCGGCACCGCGTTCATCAGCACGGAGGAGGGGTAGGCGGCCGTGCCGCCGGGCACATAGAGCCCGACCGCGTCCACCGGCGTCCAGCGATGGCCGAGCTCGACACCGGCAGCGTCGACATAGCGCCCGCTTGCCGGCAGCTGGCGCGCGTGATGGGCGCGGATGCGCTCATGGGCGAAGCTCAGCGCCTCCAGCGTCGCGGCATCGCAGGCGCGGCGAGCGTCGGCGATCTCGTCCACCGTCACCCGTATGCCCAGCGTGCCGAGGTCCACCCGGTCGAAGGTCTTGGAAAAGGCGATCAGCGCCTCGTCGCCGCGCTGGCGCACAGCGTCGATGATCTGCGCCACGGCCTCCGCCACATCTGCCGACACTTCACGCTTGGTGCCGAGAAAGGCGCGGAAGCGCGCGGAGAAATCGGGCGAGCGTGTGTCGAGGCGAAGCGGCATGGCGGGGTCCTACGGGTCGGCAAGCGGCACGTCGGCAGCAGCCTCTCTTGCCGGCCGTCGCCCCGACGCCGCAGGGGGCGTCAGGTCGCGCGGGGCGCCGCTGCCTGTTCCCCTGTCCTATCGCAACCGGGCTTGCCGAAGACAAGGACATTCGCAAAGGGAGCGCGTGCGGCAGGTGGCTGCGCTCTCACGCCTCGTGGCAGGGCGTGCCCTTGGCGTCCCAGGCGGGGCCGAGATCTTCCAGCCCGGCTTCCATGCACTCGACATCGAGCTGCACCTCGCCACCGCCGGAGAACAGGAAGGTGACGATGCCGGAGGGGGCGTCGATTTCCTGGAAGGTGACGGCCAGCAAGTTGAGCACGCCCTGTTTCTTCTTGAGGTCGATGCCGCGCACACGGGCGCCCAGCACCCGCTCGAAGCGCAGCCCCGCCCGGCGGCGCACGCAGGGGCCGGCGGCGGCCGCCGCCGCGCCGATGGGAGCGTCGGCATCGGCCATCGCCTCGGCCTGGATCGCCTTTTCCCAGTCGAAACGATTGGCGAGCAGCACGAAGCGCCGCTCCTTCGGCAGGAAGGTCATGTCGCCGATCGCGACCACCGCGTCTTGCAGATGCACCGAGAGGACCGCGAGGTCCTCGCTGTCCAGCGCCACCAGCTTCAAACCGGCCATGTCGTTCTCTCCGCCGCCTCACTCGCGGCACAGATGGCGCCGCAACCCCGCTCCGGCAAGGGGCTACGGCAGACCAAGGGGCTGCGGAAAACTGCGTAGCCGGGCTCAGCTCGCCAGACGCTCGATTTCGGCGCCGCAGGCGGAGAGCTTCTCCTCCAGCCGCTCGAAACCGCGATCGAGGTGATAGACGCGGTGGATCATGCTCTCGCCCTCGGCGGCGAGCGCGCCGATGACCAGCGACACCGAGGCGCGCAGATCCGTGGCCATGACCGGGGCGCCCTTCAGCCGTTCCACCCCCTCGATGGTGGCGGTCTCGCCGTCGAGATGAATGCGGGCGCCGAGCCGGGCGAGCTCCTGCACATGCATGAAGCGGTTCTCGAAGATCGTCTCGGTGATGTGCGAGGTGCCGCGCGCCCGGGTGGTCAGTGCCATCAGCTGCGCCTGAAGGTCGGTGGGGAAGCCGGGGAAAGGCTCGGTCGTCACCGTCACCGGGGAGATGCCGGCGCCGTTGCGCTTCACCCGCAGCCCCTCATTGGAAACGGAAATCTCCGCGCCCGCCTCGCGCAGCGTGTCGAGCGCCGTCTCCAGCAGGTCGGCGCGCGCACCGGAAAGCAGCACGTCGCCCCCGGTCATCGCCACCGCCATGGCATAGGTGCCGGTTTCGATACGGTCCGGCAGCACGCTGTGGCGCGCGCCGCGCAGCCGCGGCACGCCGGTGATGCGGATGGTGGAGGTGCCCTGTCCCTCGATGCGCCCGCCCATGGCGTTGATGCAGTCGGCGACATCGACGATCTCCGGCTCGCGCGCGGCGTTCTCGATCACCGTCTCGCCATCGGCGAGGCTCGCCGCCATCAGCGCGGTATGGGTGGCGCCGACCGTCACTTTCGGGAAGACGATGCGCCCGCCCTTCAGCCCCTTCGGCGCGCGGGCCAGCACATAGCCCGCATCGATCTCGATCTCGGCGCCCAGCGCTTCCAGTGCCGCGATGTGCAGGTCGACAGGGCGCGTGCCGATGGCGCAGCCGCCGGGCAGCGAGACCTTGGCCTCGCCCATGCGCGCCAGCAGCGGGCCGATGACCCAGAAGCTCGCCCGCATCTTGGACACCAGCTCATAGGGCGCGGTGGTGTCGACGATCACCCGCGCGTCGATCTCCAGCGTCTGCCCGGCATTGGCATCGTCGCCGCGCCGCTTGCCGTTCACCGTGATATCGATGCCATGATTGCCGAGAATGCGCTGCAGCTGCGAGACATCCGCCAAGCGCGGGACATTCTCCAGAATGAGCTTCTCGTCGGTGAGCAGGCCGGCGACCATCAGCGGCAGGGCGGCGTTCTTGGCGCCGGAGATCGGGATCGTCCCGTTGAGCGGATTGCCGCCGACGATGCGGATACGGTCCATGAGGTCAGGTACTCCTTCAGCGCGCGACAGCGGGCACGACCCGCGCGATCCGGTCGCGTCGGCGTCTGTCGGCAGCGGCATGTCTGGGCGATGGGGCCGATTCGTGGCGCCCCATCCTTGTTCCCGTCATCTTTAGCGCGGGGCGCGGCCTGCGACAACGCGCGCTCACCCCTCGCCGTCGGAGGGGCCTGGCGTCTGCGGCCGCGTCCCGGCGTGCGCCGGCTCGGAGGGGTCGGGCGCCTCGGTCACCGGCGGACCCTCCCGGCGCCCGCGCGCCTGCTGCTTGCGCCGGGCGAGATTGGCGCGCAGCGCGGCGGCGAGCCGCTCGGCCCGCTCGGTTTCCCCCTCGCCACTCATTCCGCCGCCTCCGCCTTCAGCTCGCCACCGGCGCGCCTCGCCCGCCGGTGATCCGACCTTCTACTGCGGCCCGCCCACGGGCGGAAGGGCCGCCCCGTGAGCGGCGGGAAGGGGCCTGTGATGCGCCGCGCCGCTGCGGCTTGTCCACGGCATGCACAGGCTTGGGGATTGGCCTTGGCGATTTGCACGGCGGACGCTTGCGCCGACCGGCGCACTGTGGCAAACGTCCCCGCGCCTTGGTGGCCCTGCCCACCAACAGCCGGCGCTGCGGTAGCTCAGTGGTAGAGCACTCCCTTGGTAAGGGAGAGGTCGAGAGTTCAATCCTCTCTCGCAGCACCATTTTTCCCAAGAAAAATCAGCCCTTGAACGAGAAGCTGGTCTCTGCTCCCCCACGGGTCTGAGCGGTATAACCCTCTTTGTCGCGTCGGGGATGGGAGAGAATGCGAGGAGTTCGGTCCCGGGCCGTTTCGGCGTGCACGCGCGAATGAGGGTTGAACCGCCTGACCCCAAAAAAGCAAACCCCGCCAAGCGCGGCAACGCTGGCGGGGTAATGCGTAGTGGCGATCATCGCTCGTTGCGCCAATGCCGCCGGCAGACCCGCCGTCCACCCCCGTCCGCCTTATGACTGCGGCGGAATCCAGGGCGGCGAGATGCTTATTCCGGCATCCTTCCGTGTCAGCACCACATCGAGATAGATCGAATGTGCCCTGACATCGGCGCACGCCGCTACGAGCTCGGAAATCGCCCCCAGCATTGCGTTCACGTCCTCCTCGCGCGTCGGCATGGCGTGGCGCGATGTGTCAAAATCACCGGACAGCTTGGCAAAATAGTCTCTCAGTTCGGGCAGGCTGTATTCTTTCCAGTGGTGGCCGTATGTCCCTGTCGCCATGATGTCGTTCACGGTGATTCCAAAGCCGCCACGGCCCGACAGAAGATGGTTCATCTGCGTATCGATCGATCGATGATAAACGGCATTTGGCGTGGTGATGACAATTCTTCCGCCGGGGCGAAGAATGCGGTAGATTTCCTTCCAGAACGGAATTGGGTTGAAGGCGATATGCTCGATGATCTCGGAGAAAAGTACGAGATCAATGCTGTTGTCCGCAAGCGCCCGCAGGCCTTCACCAGTTTCCATGCGGCGCATGGGCAGCAGCCTGGCCCCCATGCGCTCAGCCGCCGCGATAACGCTCGCATGCTCAACCAGAGCCGATCCATCGATGCAGGTTAACCTGTGGCCCGCTCGCGCATAAAGAAGTGCGTTGTGCAGCCAGTGGCATCCGACGTCCAGTATATCGAGTCTGGCCCTCTTATCGACCGGGGCCATGGCAAATTCATAAGTCGATTGAAATCGGCTCCAGTGTGCCAGCAGATAGCCGGCGTCGGTGTCACCACAGTCTTCGAACCATTTGAGAGCTTCTTCGGCCGAAAATTCAGTGGGAGAAAAATCATAGGACATGCGATCAAGTCCGACTTACGATTTAAGATTAGAATTCCAAATCTGTCATGTCACTCAAGCTCGTCCTGAAAGGACGGACCTTGCGCCGGGTTACCCCTGAGAGACGACATGCGTGGCCGATTCCGAGCCTCTGCGCGCGAGATTGCATTCGACAGACCCGATCTTCGGACGAAGTAACCAGAGTTGACGCGATCTTCAGCGTATTCTTCCAAAGCCCCTCATTCTAACAGGCTCGGCGCCGCTCACCCGGAGGCCGATGTCGAGATGGAGCTTTCCCACAGCATTTTCCGCTGGAATCTATCGCCAACAGACGCCCTTGTTTGATGGCAAGCGGCTCCGAGGGCAAAGCGACTCGCAGCTGGCGCCCTTTCTGTTGACGTAGCGTCAGCTTCTATCAGCTGTGAGTTCGCCCGGACGATTGAGATTTTCTCTCTCGGACATCCGGAACGGCGCGGGCGGGCGCGGCGCTGTTGAGGGAGCGGAGCGTCTGATCTCGCCACGCGAGGGGCGGCTGGGGGCGTGGCTAAAGTGGCGACGGCCCATGTCCGCGTGCGGCGCTACCCTTTCCTCGGCTTCCGGGGTTTGACTTTGGGGCAGACCACCCCCAATTTCCAGTTATGACGATCGCACGCGCACAGCATCGACACTTTCGGGTGTGTCCCATCGCGGGACACTAGCCCCCGGCTGGGCCGTCTTGCGCCCTAGCACCGGGGCGCGTGCTCTCAGGCTGTAGGCCGCGAAGCCGCCTTGGGCGGCACAATCCACCTCATCGGACCAACGACACGCGAAGCGCGCCGCGCTCTGCGTCTATTTCAATTGGAGACTTCAATGGCACTCGGCAGCCGCAAGCCGGCCATCCTCATCACAAGCGACGACCACGCACGCCTGACGAAGCTGGCGGACGGCTATGCGTCCCGCCACCCCGACCTTGCCGAAGAGCTTTACACCGAGCTGGACCGGGCACGGGTTGTCGCTTCGGAGAAGCCCGGCTCCCCATTCGTGCGCCTCGGCTCGCGGTTCAGGTTCACCACGGATGACGGCGACGACCGCACCGTCACGCTCGTTCTCCCCGGCGAGGCCGATATTCTCGCGGGTAAGGTGTCCGTGATGACGCCCATGGGGGTTGCGTTGATCGGGCTTTCAGGGGGGCAGTCGATGAAGTGGACGGCCCGTGACGGCACGGTCCATACGCTCACGGTCGTCAGCGTCGAGGCGAGCGAGGAGGCTGTCAGCGGTGAGCTGGCTGGCGTCGGCTCCTGAGGGGGGCCGGCCTCATCCGACAGGCGGTTCGCCGATCAACGGCGACCCGGCCGAACAGGCAAAGGCGTCGGCGGTGTGGGGGCTCTGAGGCGGGGCAGGCTGCCGAGGCGCTCATGGCAGTACCGGCGCCCGTAGCGGATGGCGCGGGCTGCTATGGTTCCCATGGTGAGGCCGGCAACCGCCCCTCCACCGCTCATGAGAAAGTCGCTCCATGTCGTCGAGCGGCCGGGCGAAAGCTGCTGGAGCGCCTCCATGAGTCCGCCAAGGCCGACCAGGGCAAGGCCCGCAAGCGCCAGCACCGCGCCCCTGCCCCGGTAGGCGAGCGCCATCAGGCCGCCCGTGCCCCAATAGGCGATGAAGTGGTCGGTGCCATCGGGAATGCCCGTGCGCGGCATCTCCTGAGCAGGGAGCAGGGAGAGGACCACGATGATGACGACGCAGGCGAACGCCGCCCCATAAAGCAGGCGATTGACGGCGGGCGGCACGGGAGCAGCTTTGTTCATGCCTGCGGCCTACGGCAAAGCTGTAGCGATTATAGGGCATGGCGGATCAAAAGGCCGGAGACGCCGTGCAAGGGTGAACGCGGATCGCGACGACACGGGCGGTGGCTCTCGCGCCACGTTCCCGCCGGGCTCAGTCCCCGGTTCTAGAGGCTGTTGGCAATCGCGGTCATGCGGGCGAGGCCGGCCGCGAAGCTGTGATGTTCCTCGGCGCGGCGCAGTCCATCGGACGAAAGCTGCTGCCACAATGGCTCGTCGCGATAGGCGCGAACCACCAGAGCGGCGAAGTCATCGGGGGCGTCGGCAATGAGAATGCCTCCGTCGCTGCCCAACTGCATCCCTTCAGCGGCGATCGAGGTGCAGATGCAGGGCACGCCGTGGGTCAGGCTTGACAGCACCTTGCCCTTCGCGCCGGCGCCATAGCGCAGGGGCGCAACGGTCAGCCGGATTTCCTCGAAGGCAGCGCGCAAATCCTGCACATGGCCCACGATCACCAGGCCCGGGTCCGTCCGAGCGCTAAGGCAATCGGGCATATCGGCGCCCATGAGGTGGAACTGCGCCTCGGGCAGTTCAGCCAGGATGCGGGGCCAGATCGCTTCGAGAAAGTGGTGGACGGCGTCGATATTGGGCTGATGCCTGTAGCCGCCGATGAAGCCGATATGGCGCCGCGCGGCAAAATCGGCGCTCCGGCCGGCAATGTCGCGGATCAGCGGGAAGGCGTGCACGCGGGCTTCCGGCGCCTCCTTGCGCAGCAGTGTCAGCTCCTCCTCGGAGACGACAAGGGTTGCGTCCGCGTGGCGCACCAAGTGCAGTTCTCTCTCGCGGGTCGCGCGTGCGGCGTCGATCTTGCTCTTGTCGCCTTCGAGACAGCCTTCCCGGCCTTCCCGCACATAGTGCAGGTCGACCGAATTGAAGAGGACCCGTGCCTCTGGGGCGTGGGCGCGCACCGTCTCATAGAAGTGCCCACCGGCATGCACGCGGGACAGAAAGAAGAGATCGAACAGGAAGCCATTGGCGCGGATGAGATCGCCGATGCTGCGCGCATAGACATCGTCCACAACGATGACGCCCATGCGCTGAAGCTGCGCCCTGGCGGCTCTCTGGACGGTGCTCAGGGCGCCGGAGGTGAAACTGCCGGTGGCACTGAAATAGACGCTGTATCCAAGTTCGCTGAAGATGCGCACGAAATGGACCGCGTCGATGGAGCCGGAGTCCCGATCAGGCGTGGGATAGGCACCATCGATGAGGAGCACCCGGCGGCGCCCTTCGACGATGGGGATTCCGGCGGGCGGGCGTTCCGGTCGCATGGCTGAGGCCCCGTTCGGGACGCGGAGAGCGCCGGTGCGGGGTATGGCGACCGGAGGAAGACCGAAGGCCTTGGGCAAGGCCCGATAGGCGTCGCTGCTCATCCAGGGCTGAAGGAGCCGGGGCGGCGCGCCATGGCGCATGAGCCAGCGCCGGAGCAGGCGTCGCGGCTTGCCGCTGGTGTGGAACAGCAGGCGGCGCAGGGCGAGCCTCGGCGTGCCGTCCTTTTCAAACAGCATCCGGGGTAAAGATCCGCGGCATGGAGGGGCCTCAAGCGCCTTCGCGGGCGGCTGCTGGCTGAGCGTGGCCGCCAGGATGCTGTCGAACAGCCGCTGCTGCTCCGTCGCGAAGCGGGCGAGGGCCTCGGTGTCCTCCAGCGGGTCGGAGGGCCCCCCGGCGGGCGGGTTTTCACGATACCATTGAAGGACCGCGGCGAGCCCCGAGGCCCGCACCAGCAGCGGCGCACGCAGCAGGCTCGGCCGCATGTCCGGCAGCCGGATCGCGGGCGCTATGGCCTCGGTATAATGGCGCCGGCCCTCGTCAATATGGGAAACGAAGACGCAGGGAATGTCGAGCGACAGCGCCGCATCCCGCCATTTGAACGGCAGGTCGATGCTCTTTCCGCTCCAGAAGGCGAAGGGCCGCCGATAGGCCGCGGCGACCAGACAGGCATGCATGGCCGAGGCGAGCACGAAATCGGCGGAGAAGATCGCGTCGATGATATCGGTCAGCGCTTTCTCGGACGGCGCGATCGTGCAGCGCACCACCACATCGCAGCCCGAGGCGGCGCGAAGAGCGTCGTCGTCGCGCGTGTCATGGAAATGCGGGATGCAAAGGGTCTTCCCTCGCAGCGCGTCCAGCTTTCGCGGGCGGTAAAGCGCGGGAAGGAGAAACGCCGGGTCGCCTTGCGGCACATCGGCGCCGAGGTTGAGTTCCGCGGCGCTCAGCGGGCCTCGAACGGCGCGAATTTCGGTGGACGGCCGGTTTGCCCGCGACAAACCTCCGGGTTCGCGCACGCCGCATCCCCAGAACACGACCGGGCGTTCCCTCCCGGCCTGCGGCGGGACGAAGATGTCGTCGATCACGCTGCCGATGATGTGGATGCCGGACGTGCCGGGCCGAAGGTTGAAGAAGAGGTGCGCTGCCAAATATTCAGAAATATAATCGCCGAAATTTTGCGTATTCTCGCCGAGAGGCCAATAGCGGACGCGAGAGTCATCGATCGACATTGCGCAAAATGAGCCTTTTGGGCGCAGAGAAAGAGCAGCGAGGCGACGGAGTGCCGATAATGCGAAATATTATAATGTACAATTTTTAGGCCACGAGCCTCCGGCCGTCAACCGACGGCGCCTGTTTTCTCCCCGCGAGCGGTCGCTGGATGAGGGAGAGGGAGGCGATGAGCGCATCGCCTCCCGACCGTGTTGCCGGGCCTTTGCGGCCCGCCTTCCCGCCGCCTCGTCGATGGGCGCGCGGAAGGCGGGGTCAGGCGTTGAAGCCGCCATCCACGGTAAGGGCGGTGCCGGTGATCTGCCGCGCCGCCGGGCTGGCGAGGAAGGCGACCGCGGCGGCGATGTCGTCCGGGCTGCCGTAGCGGCCGAGCGGGGTGAGCGACCGCATCCCGTCCGCCTGCTCGCCATGGGCGGGGTTCATGTCGGTGTCGGTCGCGCCGGGCTGTACCACATTCACCGTGATGTCGGACGGGCCGAGCTCGCGGGCGAGGCCGCGCGTGAAGGACAGAAGCGCCGATTTGGTCATGGAATAGACCGTCACGCCGCCAAAGGGCACGCGCTCGCCAAGGCAGGAGCCGATGGAGATGATGCGCCCGCCGGCCTTCAGATGCGGGATCGCCGCTTGCGAGGCCAGCACCACCGCGCGGACATTGACGTTAAGCAGCGCGTCGAGATCGGCGAGGCTGATCTCCGCCACCGGGCCCTGACGGGCGATGCCGGCATTGTTGACGAGAATGTCGAGCCCGCCGAGCCCCGCCACCGCCGCGTCGACCGAGCGCCGCACCGCTTCCGGGTCGGCGCTGTCAGCCTGGATCGCCAGTCCGCGCCGGCCCAGCGCCTCGATGCCGCGAACCACCTCCGCCGCGCGCTCCGCCGAGCGCTCATAGGTGAGAGCAACATCCGCGCCCTTTTCCGCCAGTGCCAGGGCGATGGCGGCCCCGATGCCGCGCGAAGCGCCCGTCACCAAGGCGCGCTTTCCTGCGAGTTCACTCATGTTCGATCCATTTATATAGTGATTGATACATAAATGGCTAAAGCGATTGATCGGGGCGGTCAAGCCTTTATATATCGAGCGATGCAGAATTCAGACGGCCCCGCCTCGAACCGTCCCGCCGGCCCGGCCCGCCACCGGGGGCGCCCGCGCGCCTTCGATCGGGAGGCGGCTCTGGCGCAGGCGATGCGGCTGTTCTGGACCAAGGGTTATGAGGCGACCTCCGTCGCCGATCTCACCGCCGCCATGGGCATCGGTGCCCCCAGCCTCTATGCCGCCTTCGGCTGCAAGGAGGCGCTTTATGTCGAGGCCCTCGGTCATTACGGGCAGAGCTATGAGGGGCTGGTCTGGGCCGGCTTCCAGGCGGCGCCAACGGCGCGCGAGGCGATTGCGGCGTTGCTGTTCGATTCCGCCGCGGCCTTGACCGGCTGCCGCGCCGACATTCCCCATGGCTGCATGGTGGCGCTCGCGGCGGTGGATGCCGAGGCGCATCCCGCCCTGTGCGACCGTCTGCGCGACGCCCGCGGTACGACGCTGGAACGGCTCACCGCGCGGCTGGCGCGTGGCGTGGCGGAAGGCGAACTGCCCGCCGGCCTCGATGCCCACGGCATCGCCCGTTTCCTCCAGACCGTGCAGGGCGGGATGTCGCTTCTCGCCCGCGACGGCGTCGGCCGGGCGGCTCTGGAAGCGGTGGCCGAGGTGGCGCTCCAGGGCGTCGACGCCCGCATCCGGCAGGCGCGAGACGCCGAGGCCGCGCCCGCCGGGACGGCGCCCTGACAGCCGTCCCCTAGCCTGTTTCTTAGCCGCATAACGACAGGGAAGCGGCGCGCCCCCGGCTCGAAAGCCGGTGGCGGCGATGAAACGAAACGCGCCCCCTGTGCTTATCCCTATCGGAGTAGGTCGGATCGGACGATGCCACCGCTCCCGGGCCGATGCCCCAGCCACAGGAGACCGAGAGCCGTATGTGTGGAATTGCCGGAGACGTTCGCTTTGATGGATCCTTCGCCGATGCGCGCGCCATCGCGTCCATGATGGATGTGCTCGCGCCGCGCGGGCCCGACGGGGCCGGGCTGGAAGCGCGGGGCCCCGTCGCCTTCGGCCATCGCCGCCTGCGCATCATCGACCTCTCCGACAAGGCCGCGCAGCCCATGGTCGATCCCGAACTCGGGCTGACCCTGACCTTCAATGGCTGCATCTACAATTACCCCGAGCTGCGCGCCGCGCTGGAGGCCAAGGGCTACCGGTTCTTCTCGCAGGGCGACACCGAGGTGATCCTCAAGGCGTATCACGCCTGGGGCGAGGCCTGCGTCGAGCGATTCCACGGCATGTTCGCCTTCGCCATCGCCGAGCGCGACAGCGGGGCGGTGGTGCTGGCGCGCGACCGTTTCGGCATCAAACCACTGTACTACACGGAAGGGAACAAGCGCCTGCGCTTCGCTTCCAGCCTGCCGGCGCTGCTAGCGGCGGGGGATGTCGACACCACCATCGACCGCGACGCCCTGCACAATTACATGAGCTTCCACGCCGTGGTGCCGCCGCCGCGCACCATCCTCAAAGGCGTGCGCAAGCTGCCGCCGGCGACGGTGCGCCGCTATGCGCCGGACGGCACCTTCACCGAGCGGGTCTATTGGCGCCCGCCCTATGAGCGCCGGGCGCAAGACGCCAACCTCACCGCCGATGACTGGCGCGACCGGGTGCTCGACGCCCTGCGCACCGCCGTGCGCCGGCGCATGGTGGCAGATGTGCCGGTCGGCGTGCTGCTGTCCGGCGGCGTCGATTCCTCGATCATCGTCGGCCTGCTGGCGCAGGAAGGCCAGCGCGATCTCGCCACCTATTCCATCGGCTTCGAGGAGGCCAATGGCGAGAAGGGCGACGAGTTCGTCTATTCCGACCTGATCGCGAAGCGCTTCGGGACCAACCACCACAAAATCTTCGTGCCGTCCTCCGACCTGATGGGGGCGCTGCCCGACACCATCCACGCCATGTCCGAGCCGATGGTGTCCTACGACAATATCGGCTTCTACCTGCTCTCCCGCGAGGTCTCGAAGTCGATCAAGGTGGTGCAGTCCGGCCAGGGCGCGGACGAAGTGTTTGCCGGCTATCACTGGTATCCCCCGCTTGCCGACAGCGACGATGTGGTCGGCGACTATGCGCGCGGCTTCTTCGACCGCGACCACGCCACGCTCGCCCGCCAGCTGGGCCCGCAATGGCTCGCGGATAGCGATGTCAGCCGCGATCTCGTCGCCGCCCATTTGCAGGCGGAAGGCGCGGCCACGCCGGTGGACCGGGCGCTGCGGCTGGACTCGCAGGTGATGCTGGTCGACGATCCGGTGAAGCGGGTCGACAATATGACCATGGCCTGGGGCCTGGAAGCGCGCGTGCCCTTCCTCGACCATGAGCTGGTGGAACTCGCCGCCACCATCCCGCCGGAATACAAGCTGGCGCAGGGCGGCAAGGGCGTGCTGAAGGAGGCCGCCCGGCTCGTCGTGCCGCATGAGGTGATCGACCGGCCCAAGGGTTATTTCCCGGTGCCGCAGCTCAAATACATCTCCGGCCCCTATCTCGACATGGTGCGCGACGCGCTCGGCTCGCAGGCGGCGCGCGAGCGTGGCCTGTTCCGGCAGGACTATCTCGACACGCTGTTCGCCGATCCCGTCTCCCACATCACACCGCTGCGCGGTTCGGAGCTGTGGCAGGTGGCGCTGCTGGAGATGTGGCTCCAGTCGCACGGCGTCTGAGTGGGAGGGACGCGATATGACACGCAATTGCGCTCTCAATGTCGGCTGGGGCCGGCTGATCTTCGGCCAGACCTTCGACAGCCTGCCCGATCTCGTGGACACGCTGCGCGAGGAAGGGCCGGACCGGCGCGACATCGCCGTCTATGTCGAGGAACCGCACGTGCTGCTCTCGCACGCGCCGCAGGAGGTGTTTCTCGATCCCTCGCACACCTTCCGGCTCGATCTCGCCCGCTACCAGCCATCCGAGCGGCCGCCTTCGGGCTTTCGCATCCGCCCGCTGGAAACCGGCGCGGATGCCGACGCCATCAACCGCATCTATGCCTCGCGCGGCATGGTGACGGTGCCGCTGGAGTTCTTCCAGTCGCCGCGCGCGCCCGACCCGCTCACCTATCTCGTGGCCGAGGATGAGGCGAGCGGGCGCATCGTCGGCACAGTGACGGGCGTCGATCACCGCCTCGCCTTCGACGATCCGGAGCGCGGCACCTCGCTCTGGTGTCTCGCGGTCGATCCTCAGGCGCGCCAGCCCGGCATTGGCGAGGCGCTGGTGCGCTGCCTCGCCGAGCGCTTCGCGCAGCAGGGCGCAGCCTTTCTCGATCTCTCCGTGATGCACGACAACACGCAGGCCATCGCGCTCTATGAGAAGCTCGGCTTCGAGCGGGTCACCTTCTTCACGGTGAAGCGCAAGAACCCGATCAATGAGAAGCTGTTCGCCGGCCCGGAGCCGAGCGAGGGCTATAATCCCTACGCCCAGATCATCATCAACGAGGCCCGCCGCCGCGGCATTCTGGTGGAGCCGATCGACCCCGCCGGCGGCTTCTTTCGGCTTGCCTTCGGCGCCCGAACGGTGCGCTGCCGCGAGAGCCTGTCGGAACTGACCTCGGCGGTGGCGATGTCGATCTGCGACGACAAGAGCATCACCCGCCGCATCGTCTCCGAGGCCGGCGTGCGGGTGCCGGCGCAGCTCACCACCAGCGCGCCGATGGAGGAGATCGCCGCCTTCCTCAAGCGCCATGGCCGGCTGGTGGTGAAGCCGGCGCGCGGCGAGCAGGGGCAGGGGGTCAGCGTCGGCGTCGCCTCGCTGGACGAACTCGACGCTGCCATCGCGGAGGCGCGCAAATTCTGCAGCGAGGTGCTGGTCGAGGAATGCGTCGAGGGCGAGGATGTGCGGCTCGTCGTTATCAACTACCGCGTGGTCGCCGCCGCCATCCGCCGCCCGGCCACGGTGGTCGGCGACGGGCGCAGCACGGTGCGCGCGCTGATCGAGGCGCAAAGCCGCCGACGCGCCGCTGCGACCTCGGGGGAATCGCGCATTCCCTGCGACGGGGAGACGGAACGCACGTTGCGCGATGCCGGCTTCTCGATGGAGGATGTCCTGCCGGCCGGCAAGGAACTGAAGGTGCGGCGCACGGCCAATCTGCACACGGGCGGCACCATCCATGACATCACCGACATGGTGCATCCCACGCTGGTGGACGCCGCCATCAAGGTGGCGCGGGCCATCGACATACCTGTCGTGGGGGTCGATCTGATGGTCAAATCGCCCACCGGGCCGGACTATGCCTTCATCGAGGCCAATGAACGTCCCGGTCTTGCCAATCACGAGCCGCAACCCACCGCCGAGCGCTTCATCGACCTGCTCTTTCCGCTCGCGATTCCCGCCGGGGTGCGTCACGCCATGGACGCGCCGCAGGGGAGGGCGGAGGCATGACGCGGCTGACCATCGACGCGGAGTACCTCGCCAAGGTGCTGCGCCGGCTGCTCGCCATCCCCAGCCCCACCGGCTACACCGACACCATCGTGCGCTTCGTCGCCAAGGAACTCGCCCATTTCGACCTGAAGGTGGAGCTCACCCGGCGCGGCGCCATCCGCGCCGTCCGCCCCGGCGGCACGCCGCTCGGTGCGCGGGCCTTGGTCGCCCATGTCGACACGCTCGGCGCGCAGGTGAAGGCGCTGAAGGAGAACGGGCGGCTGTCGCTCGTGCCCATCGGCACTTGGTCGGCGCGCTTTGCGGAAGGGGCGCGCGGTACCGTTTTCACCGAGAAGGGCGGTTACAGCGGCACCATCCTGCCGCTGAAGGCCTCCGGCCATACCTTCAACGATGAGGTGGACCACCTGCCGGTCGGCTGGGATCACGTCGAGATGCGGGTCGATGCGCGGGCGCGCAACGCCGCCGACCTGCAGCATCTCGGCTTCGAGATCGGCGACATCGTCGCCATAGACCCGCAGCCGGAATTTCTCGACAGCGGCTTCATCGTCTCGCGCCATCTCGACGACAAGGCCGGGGTCGCGGTGATGCTGGCGGCGATCAAGGCGCTGCATGAGGCGGAGGCGGAAACGCCGGTGGATATTCACTGGCTGTTTTCGATCGCCGAGGAAGTCGGGGTCGGCGCCTCCGCCGTGCTCACGGCGGATGTCGCTTCGCTTGTGGTGATCGATAACGGCACCACCGCGCCGGGGCAGAACTCCGACGAGTTCGGCGTGACGATTTCCATGGCCGACCAGAGCGGGCCGTTCGACTACCACCTCACCCGCAAGCTGGTGGAACTGTGCCGCGCCAACGACATTCGCTACCAGAAGGACGTGTTCCGCTTCTACCGTTCGGATTCGGCCAGCGCCGTGGTCGCCGGGGCGGATGTGCGCACGGCGCTCATCACCTTCGGCGTCGATGCGTCCCACGGCTATGAGCGCATCCACATGCACGCGCTGCGTTCGCTGGCGGAACTCGTGACCGCCTATGTCGTCAGTCCGGTGGAGATCACCCGCGACTTCCAGCCGACGGCCGACCTCAAGGGCTTCACCCACCAGCCGACGCGGGAGGCGGTGCAGGAACTGTCTTCCGATGTCGAGAGCGAGGATCTCGCGGAATAGACGCCCGGGGGCGGGAAAGTCATCCCCGGGACGCACCGCCCGTGCGACCCGGGGGCCTCGCGGGGGCCGACGCCCTGTGAGCGCCAGCCCCGCGAAGACCGGCGGAACCCGCATCCCGCCGGATTTCGATGTTCGCGTCAGAAGCTCAGCTTGAAACTGGCGTTGAAGCCGTTCTCGGTGACGCCGTCGCCATATTGGCCGGTATAGGCGACGCCGAGCGTGGCGCCGGCGCCGACATGCACATCGAGCCCCGCTTCGACCACGGCGGCATCCTCGGCGAGGGCGACGCCTGTCGTGTCGAACGCCGCCGAGCCCAGGAAAGCCTGCGTCGCCACCGGCGTGATGTCGCCAAAGGCATGGCGCCAGCCGGCCGAGGCGCGCAGCGTGGTCGCGAAGCTGCCGAGCACCATGTCCCTCTCGGCCCTGAGGCCGAGCGTGGTGAAGCTGGTTTCCATGTCGTTGCCGCGGGTCGCGAGCGCAGCCGCCCCGCCCCATTCGCCGGAGCTGTCGGTGTCGAGGCTGACATAGGTCAGGTTGGCGAAGGGCTCGAAGGCGGCGACGGCCGTCTCCACCCGATAGCCCACCTCGCCGAAGGCCTGGAACAGGCCGGCGTGGTAATCGGCGCTCAGGCTGTCGGCGAAGCCGGCGAAGGCAACCGAGCGCGAGGTCGACACGTCCTGCCACGTATAGGCGAGGCCGGCGCGCAGGGCGAGGGCGCCCCATTGGTTGCCGCCATAGGCGCCGATATGCCAGTTGTCGCTGTCGCCGGACGCGCCCGACCCGCTGAATGAGGTGGCGCTGTAACCGCCCGCGACGCCGAGGCGCCAGCCGCCGTCAAAGCCGGCGTCCCCGCCCATGAGGAAGCCGCCCGTCGAGCCGTTGAAGCCGGCGGCGTTGGCGCTGCCGTCGAAATCGGTCCAGGAGCCGAAGCCGGTCACCCACAGCGCCCGTTCGGGCGTGGTCGCCGCGAGTGGCGCGGCCTTGGTGGCGAGGCCGTCGTCGATGGCCCGCGCGGCAGGGCTGCTGCCCGGCGCCGGCGCATAGCCCAGCACCGGCGCGGCGGAGGCGCCCACCGCCCCCTGCGCCGCCCGCATCCGGTCAATCAGCGCGTTGCGGATCAGGCTGCTCTGCTGGACGAACAGGCTCTGCGAGGAGGCGTACACCTCGCCCGCGAGCTGGTCGAAGGCGCCCCGCGCCTGCGCGTCGGTGGGAAGGAACGCCAGCGCATTGCGCAGGGTGCCCGTCGGCCCCTTGCCCGGCAGCGTGTCGAGCGCGCTCGCCACGGCGAACTGGTCGCGCGTCGTGGCGGCGGCGGTGAAGTCGCGCACCTGATCGTAGCGGATATAGATGTCGTAGCCGGTGTTGATCGAGGTGAGGCCGACAAAGGCCGATACCTCCACCTCGCCGTCGACATTACCGAAATTGCCGCTCACCCCGCCGGCGGCGCTGAGCACGCGGTAATCGGTGCCGAAAGCGATGGCGTCCACCGCGCGCAGCCTTATGCCGGCGTCGGAATCGATCGTCGCCTTGCCTTCGGCGGTGATGAGGTCCGCCTGCCCGGCAAGGCCGATGTCGATGATGTAGGTCGCGCCCTTGGCGAAGGCGACATCGCCCGCGAACACCGCCGTGTCGCCGGCCCCGCCATCGGCGAGGCTGAAGATGTGGTGGTTGGTGAAGCTTTCCAGCCCGTCGAAGCGGGTGGTCTCGGCGGTGTCGGCGAGGGCCGCCGCATAGATGGTGCCCTTATTGGTCAGCGTGTCCTGCCCCGCGCCGAAATCGTTGACGCCGCTCACCACCCAGCCGCCGGTGTTCTCGAACACGTCGTCCGACTTGGTGAGCTGGACGCGGCCGATGAGAATGCCGTCATTGGCGATGGAGATGCGCCCGCCGGTGGCCTTCACCGCTGTGACGGCCGAGGCGGCGGCGATCTGCTCGCGGGTGATCTCGCCGTCCAGCACCGGCAGCGCCTGGCTGATGATGATGCCGCCGGCCTCATTGGTCAGCGTGGCGCCGCCCGTGTCGTCCTTCGCCGAGTAAGCCTCGCTGTCGATGACGATGCCGCCGGTGATGAAGCCGAACTGTTCGATGTCGCCGGCATCAAGGCCGGGACGGTTGATGATGGTCACGCTGGCGCCATCGGCATAGATGCCGCCCTTGGTCGAGGCGATGAGGCCGCCGCTGTTCTCGATCCGCGTGTCGCCCTCAATATCGGAGGCGTAGACGGCGTAGTTCTTCGTGCTGGTGATCTTTCCGCCCGTGCCGTTCTTCAGCTCCACATCGCCGTCAATGGTGTCAAACGAGGCGCCGCCATAGCTGCCGCCGGCAATGGTCCCGCTGCCATTGCTGACCTTCGCGCTGCCGCCGAGTTTGTAGATGTCGATGCCGTAAGACGTGCCCGAGATCGTGCCGCTGCCATTGTCGATGGTCACGTCGCCGGCGCTGTACCAGATGCCGAGGGCCGTGGCGCCGGTGATCGAGCTGGCGTCGTTCGAGATCGAGATATCCCCGTCGATGTCGTTGGCGAAGACACCGTCGCTGCTCTTGGTCGTGCCGGTGATCTTGCTGCCGTTTTCGTTGATGAGCGTGAAGCTGTCCGCATGCCAGACATTGAGCCCGGCCGAATTGCCGCTGATGGCGTTGGCGTCGCCGCCCGAATTGGTGATCTTCACCGAGCCGACATCGTAGAAGTTAACGCCGGAGGAGGCGAAACCGGTGCCGGTGATCGAGCCATCGACGGTGATGTCGATTTCCGACGCCACGATCTCCAGCGCGTTGTCCTTGGTGGACATGTTGCCGAACGTACCGGTGACTTTGCCATCGGTGGTCTTGAGATAGACGCTGTCACCGTAATTGTTGGTGATGGTGCCGGACTTCTGGTGGAAGTCGATATTCCCGCCCTGCAGGAGTTGGATCTCGATGCCGTCTGCCACATCGGCGGCGACGTTGACGGTCCGGTCGGTGCGGCCGTTGGTGACGATCTCTTCATAGCCGGCCGGCGAGGCCGTGGCGCAGGTCACCACCGTGCCGTCGCGCACGCAGTCGGCCTGCGCCTGCGGGCTAAGGCCCGAGAAGGCGGCGACGAGCGCGCTACCGGCCGCGATTCTCCCGACGGCGCGCCTGCGGCTCACCCGGCGTTCAAGCTTCCCCATAGCCCAGCGTTTCCCATCCACCCCTCAACCTGGGGCGGTAAAGTAGCGAAGCCGGGAACTGGATGATTACAGAAGCTTACCGGAGGTGTTTGAGGGTAGTGCCGCCGGTGAACAACCGCTCAGGTCAGGATGATCGGCTCGCAGAACTGATAGCCCCAATTGCGGATCGAGCGCAGCGGATGCGCGCCGCCACCGCAGTGCCGCAGCTTGGCGGAGAGGCGGGACATAGTCACGGTGAGCGCGTTGCGGTTCGGCGCGCGGTCGCCCTGTTCGAGCACGACGATGATCTGCCAGGTTTCCAGACGGTGGTCCTGCGCCCGGGCGAAGGCCGCGAGCAGCGCGGCTTCCGGGGCGGAGAGGCTGATTTTGCCCTGTGGTCCCACCAAAGTGAGCCGCACCGTATCGAGCACAAGCCCCGTTGGCGCTGGCGCGGCCGGGCGCAGGCGCCGCGACAGCGCCAGAATGGCGGCGGTCAGCTCCTCCAGCGAGACCGGCTTCGGCAGATAGATATCCGCGCCGCTCTCATAGCCGATCCGCTTGTCGTCGCTGCGGGTACGGGCGGTCATCATGATGATGCCGATATCAGGGTTGGTGACGCGCAGCCTTCGGGTGAGGCTCAGCCCATCCTCACCGGGAAGGTTGAGGTCGACCACGACGAGGTCGATGCGCAGCGCCTGCCCCTGTTCGGCGATGGCTTCGGCGCAGTCGAAACCGACCACATGGTGGCCCTCGCCGCTCAGGGCGTTGACGATGGCGGTTCGGAGATCGTCATTGTCTTCGACGACGGCAATGCTGAGCATGGCAACCAGACGCTGAAGCGCGCTCTTCCCTCGATGAAATCGTATGTGATCAAACCATCAAGGAGGTCCACGATTCCGTGGACGATGTAAAGCCCCAGGCCGGAGCCGCTCTTGGTGCGCGCGTGTGGCCCCCGGTAGAATTTCTCGAACAGCTGCGTCGGATCGGGCACGCCCGTGCGGCCGCAGGGATTTTCGACCGTGATCCGCACACCGGGGCCAGCCTCGCCCGCCTCCGCCGCAGCCGTCACCTCCACGGTCGCGCCCTCCGGCGAGTATTTCAGCGCGTTGTCGATGAGATTGTGCAGCACCGTGGCGATGAGGCGGGCGTCGGAGGTGACGCTGGGCAGCGCCCCGACATGCAGCGCGACGCGGGCGGCCTCGGAACTCGCCGCCACCGCCGCCCGCAGCGCCGCCGCGACATCCACCGGCGCCCGCGCCACCTCAAGACCCTTCTGCTCCATGCGGTCGGCGAAGCTGCAGCGGTCGATGATGCCTTCCATATTGCCGAAAGCGGCCTCGATCAGCCGGCGCGGCTCGCCCGCCACCTTCGCCGTGTCGACGCACAGGCGGATGACGGAAAGCGGCGTGCGCAATTCATGGGTGAGCATCGCCATGAACCGGTTCTGCATCTCGAACTGCGCCCGCTGCAGCTCCAGCTGGCCGCGCGTGAGATCGAGCGCCAGCTGCGCCTCGATGCCGCGCTCGCGCGCCTCCCGCGAGCGCAGGGCCAGCAGCACGAACATGGGTAGGTCGGACAGCAGGCCGTGAATGATGTTGGCGTCGAGGTTCCAGGTCGAGGCGGGCAGCACGCCGAGGATCGGCAGCATGGTGAGCAGGAGCGCCACCGCCTGGATGACATAGAAGACCCGCAGCACCCGCCGGCCGGGTGGCGCCTCCCGGCGTGTGCCGAACGCCATCAGCGGCAGCAACAGCACGATGAGCGCCACCACCAGGGCGTTCAGCTTCAGCGCCTGCTGGGTGGCGCCGGCCGCGAGCAGGCCGAAGGCGACGACCAAGGCCAGCAGCAGCGCATCGATGCCCCAGCGTGCCAGCGGGATCAGGTCGAACTGGCGCAGCAGCAGGCGGTTGGTCAGCAGCGAGAACAGCGGCGCCGCGATGATCGAGACGCTGGTGAGCGTGTCGACGAAGCCGACCGGTGCATTGGGAAAGATCAGGGCGCCATAGCCCATGATCAGCACGTTGTGGCTGATGAAGAACAGCTGGTTGACCGCGAAACAGCCGACCACGATGTCATGGTTGAGGGCGAAGTCGCTGGCGGTCCAGAACAGGATGAAGAGCAGCAGCGCCAGGATGAAGATCTGGCTGACATGGATGTGCAGGTCGCGCAGCGCCGCCACCTGCGGCAGCAGCGCCTCGGCATGCATCAGCGAGGTGCTGGTGGTCGTGAGGCGCAGATAATAGGTCGTCTCCGGTCCAGTCGGCCAGATGGTGAAGCCGAGCGTGACCGAGGGCATCTCGCGTTCGAGGAAGGGCGTGCGGTCGCCGGTGACATATTCGCGCCAGACGCCTTGCCGCCCGGGCACGGGCTCAAACAGGGCGACGCGGTCGAGATAGGTCGGGCGGATGCGCAGCACCAGCGGCCCGCCATCGGCCGGCCCGACGGTCAGCCGCAGCCAGGTCGCGGAGGGCGTGTAGCCGCGCGTGAGAATGGGCGCGACGGGCGCGAAGGCGGCACTGCTCACCTCGTTGATGGTCATGGTGCCGTCGCGGTCCTCAAACATGGCGCGGGCGATCACATGGTCCTGCGAGGGAATTGTCGCCGTCCAGGCGATGGCGCCGCCACCGCCGACGAGGAGCAGCAGGATGAGCAGGCGGGCGACCGCCGAAAGCGGGCTGCTGTGACTGTCGGTGATGCGCGCCCGCGCGCGCCCGTCTGCCTGTCGGCTCACGTCTCCTGCCGGCTGCTGCATGCCGCTCCGCCCGTCTTCGGCCCGCAATCGGCGCGGCACCCGCCCTGAGATAACCGATCCCAGATAAACCGGGGCCCCGTCCGTTCGCTAGCTGCTCGTGCGCTCTTCCTCGGTGTTGCCGTGTATCAGGGCGTGGATTTCGGCGAGAAGACGTGACGGAATCTGCACGCCCTCACGGCTGCGGGCGCGGGCGGCGTAGCGGCGTTCCGCCGGCAGCCGGACCCCCGGCTGGGCCTTGGCGAGGGCGAAAAGCGCGTCGGCGTCAGCGAGGCGCTGGCTCAGCGTGTCGCGGCCGAAGACAGCGGGGTCCATGGCGATGAACAGCTCCCCGCCGAGCGGCGGGCCGGAATCGCCATTCTCCACCGCCTTGGCCTGGCGGCTGGTGAGATCGCCGATCAGCGGGCCGGCGATGAGTTCCACCATGAGCGAGAGGGCCGAGCCCTTGTGTCCGCCGAAGGGGAGCAGTGCGCCTTTGAGCGCAGCGGCGGGGTCGGTGGTCGGGTCGCCATCCGGGCCCACTGCCCAGCCTTCGGGCAGGGTCTCGCCCGCGCGGCGCTTCAGTTCCACCTCGCCGCGCGCGGCGGCACTGGTGGCGAAGTCGAAAATGAACGGCCGCCCCGCCGGCCCGGGCCAGCCGAAGGCGATGGGGTTGGTGCCCAGCAAGGGCGCGGTGCCGCCCGCCGGCGCGACGCAGCTTTGGCCGACGGTGAAGCACCAGGCGGCGAGCCCGGCCTCCACGGCGGGCTCGATATCCGCCCACAGCGCGGAGAAATGATAGCAGTCATGGATCGCCAGCGCGGCGATGCCATAGGTCTTCGCCGCCTCGATCAGCGCCGGCACGCCGGCTTCGATGGCGAGCGGGGCGAAGCCGCGCCGCGCGTCGACGTTGAGAATGACCGGCGTCGTGCGGGTGAGCACGGGCAGTGCCTCGCGCTCCGCCTTGCCGCTGCGCACGCTGTCGACATAGCCGAGCAGCCGGTAGAGCCCGTGCGAATGGCAATCATCCGCCTGGGCGCGGGTGATGGAGCGGGCAATCGCTTCCGCATGCGCGTCCCCCAGCCCCGCCGCCCGCAGCGTGTCGCGGGTGAGCGCATGGATTTCGGCAAGGCTCAGCGTGACCAGCGCGTTTCCCGTGCCCGGCGCGTTCATGAGACGGCTCCCGTTTCCGGGAGACCGGCCGCTTCCCGTGCGCCACGCTCCAGCGCCCGCAGCAGGTCGTCATGCACCGTGCGGATGTGCTCTTCCAGGAAGGCGCAGGCGCGCGCCGTCTCGCCCGCGCGGCTGAGGTCGATCAGCGTGGCATGTTCCTCGAACGCGCGCTGCATGCCGGCCATGCCGGACCCCGCGGTGTCGCTGAGTTGCACCCGCGTGTAGCGGTCGCTCGACTGCAGCAGCGAGTGGACAATGGAAAGGGAGCGCGGCTGGCCGGCATGGCCGTAGAGCGCCATGTGAAATTCCGCGTTCAGCTGGCCCCAGCGGCTGAGATCCTGCGCTGCGGTAGCCGCGACCATCTGCTGCTGCATGTCGTCGAAGCGGGCGAAGTCCGCAGTGGCGAGATGAGGGATGGAGCGGGCGAGCAGGCGGGGTTCCAGCAGCATGCGCAGGCCGAACACGTCGTTGATCTCATCGGCCGAGAGTTCGGAAACGATCGCGCCCTTCTGCGGCACGATCCGCACCAGCCCTTCCGCATCGAGCTGGAACAGCGCCTCGCGAATGGGAATGCGGCTCACATTGAAGGTGGCGGCCAACGCGTCCTGCCGCAGCTGGGCGCCGGCGGGATAGGTGCCGTCCAATATGGCGCGGCGCAGCTGATCGAGGATCGCCGCCGACAGGGTTCGATGCTTGAGAAGCGGGTTCATTTACCTTCGGCCGCGCCGCGAATAATCACCCAAACATATTGACGGATATAATTTATAAAATCTACGATCACAAAAAAGAGGGGAACGGGTATATGACGCACACCAACGGCTTTGCTGCCGGTGGTCGGCCCTTTCGTGCCGTCACCGCAGCGTCGGAAGCCCTTCTGGTCATGGAGCGCTTCGCCATTGGCAGCCTGATGGCGCTGCTCACCGGGCTGATCCTGCTCAACGTCGTCACCCGCTACAGCCACGTTCCGCTCTACTGGATCGACGAATCCGCCATCTTCACCACCGTCTGGCTCACCTTTCTCGGCGCTTCCGCCATGTCGCGGCTGCGGCTCGATTTCTCGATGACCATTCTGACGGAGCGCCTGCCTCCTGCGGCGGTGAAGACGATGCGGGTCGTCGCCACGCTCTGCATTCTCGGCTTCGGCGTGGCGCTGGCGGTGATGTGCTGGCTGTGGATGGACCCGGTCGGCATTGCCTCGGCCGGCTTCGATGCGCGCGAATATGGCGGGGCGACGTTCAACTTCCTCTATACGGAGCGCACCCAGACGCTGAACTGGCCGAGCTGGGTCGTCTATCTCGTGATGCCGCTCTTCGCGCTCACCCTCATGGTGCATAGCGCGGCCAATCTGCTGGAAGATCTCGGCTTCGCCAGCCCGCCGGACCGCAGCGGTATCGGCCTCAGCAATGCCGAGGAGGTCGCCTGATGCTCACCGGCGCCGCCTTCCTCGCCTTCCTGCTGATCGGCGTGCCGATCGGCATCGCCATCTGCCTTACCGGCGTCGTCTTCATCCAGGCCTCCGGCAATCCGGTGCTCTATCAGAGCTTCCCGATGCAGATGTTCGGCTCGGTCGACAATTACGGGCTGATCGCCATCCCGTTGTTCATTCTCATCGGCGAGATCATGAATGGCGGCGGCATCACCCGCCAGATCATCTCCATGACCATGGCCTTTGTCGGCTCGCTGCGTGGTGGCCTCGCCTATGTGAACATGCTGGCCAACATGTTCGTCTCCTCGATCCTCGGCTCGGCGACGGCGCAGGTCGCGATCATGGCGCAGATCATGGTGCCGGAGATGGAGGCGAAGGGCTACGACAAGACCTTCGCCGCCGGCCTCACCGCCTATGCCGGCATGCTGGGGCCGATCATTCCGCCCTCGATCATGTTCGTCATGTATTCGGTGCTGGCGCAGGTGCCGGTCGGCACCATGCTGGTGGCGGGGCTGATCCCCGGCATCGTGCTCACCGCGATGTTCTGCGTTGTCATCGCCGTCATGGGCTATGTCTACAACTACCCGCGCGGGGAGAGCTTCACCCTGCGCGAGCGCGTCGCCACCGTGGTGGCCTGCGCGCCGACGCTGCTGATCCCCATCGTCATCGTCGGCTCCATCCTCACCGGCCTCGCCAACCCCACCGAATCCGCCGCCGTCGGCGCACTGGCCTCCGTGCTGGTGGGGCGGTTCTGGACGCGCGAACTGTCGCTGTCGCAGCTGCCGCGCATGCTGGTGCGGGCGGGCGTCTATTCCGGCATCGTGCTGTTTCTCGTGGCCGCGGCCGGCGTGCTGTCCTGGGTCCTGGTCTTCGCCAAGGTGCCGCAGGAAGTGGCGCTGTGGATCCAGTCCATCGCCACCGGCCCGGTCAGCTTCATGCTGCTGGTCAATGTCATCCTGCTGGTCATCGGCACGGTGATCGACGGCGCGCCGGGGCTGATCATGACCGTGCCGATCCTGCTGCCGATCGCCACCGAGGTGTATCACATCGACCCGGTGCAGTTCGGCGTGGTGGCGGTGGTCAATCTCGTGCTCGGTTTCCTCTCGCCGCCGGTGGGCCTGTGCTTCTTCGTGGCGGCGGCGGTAACGGGCGCCAAGCCCGGCAAGATGTTCATCGTCACCCTGCCGTTCTTCTTCGCCGCCTGCCTGCTGCTGGTGCTGCTCTCGATCTTCCCCGGCCTCTCCACCGCCCTCGTCCGCTGAACCCTTCCAGCCGAAAGGACCGCCCCGATGATCTCCCGCCGTACCCTGCTCGCCGCCGCTGCCGGCGCTACCCTGCCGCTCGCCGCCCCCGGCGTGCTGCGCGCCCAGACGCGCGATCTGCGCCTCGGCATCATCACCCCGCCCGGCCACCCCTGGAACAACGCCGCGCTCAAGGTCGCCGAGGTTCTGAAGGAGAAGACCGGCGGCAAGCTGACCATGACCGTGTTCCATGCCGGCCAGCTCGGCAATGAGGGCGCGATGATGCAGCAGCTGCAGACCGGCGCGCTCGACATGGCCTTCCTGCAGGCGGCCGAGGTCGGCAACCGGGTGCCGAACGTCGCCGCCATCCTTGCGCCTTACGTGATCCGCTCCACCGAGGCCGCCGCCAAGCTGGTGCGCCAGCCCATCGCCATGCAGATGCTGGAGCCGCTGCCGAAGGAAACCGGCACGCTCGGCCTCGGCTGGGGCATCACCTCGATCCGCGTGGTGTTCTCGGCCAAGCAGATCGACGGCATTGCCGGGCTCAACGGCATGAAGCTGCGCATCAACACCACGCCGGCCTTCCGCGACTTCTACTCGCTGCTCGGCGCCGCCCCGACCCCGATCCCGACGCCGCAGGTCTATGACGCCATGGCCAACGGGCAGGTGGACGGGCTGGAGGCCGATCTCGACTTCTCCTGGAACCAGCGTTTCGACAAGGTGTCGAAGGTGCTGATGCGCATGGACGCGGTGTTCATGCCCTTCATCGCGCTGGCCTCGGGCAAGGCGTGGCAGACGCTGTCCAGCGAGGACCGCGCGCTGATCACCGCCGCGACCAAGGAAGCGCTGGCGGTGCAGGTCGACCAGACCGTCGCCAACGCGCCCAAGCTCATCAAGGATTTCGAGGGCACCGGCATCAAGATCGTCGTGCCGCCAACCGCCGATGCGGCGCCGATCATCGCCGAATACGACAAGATCTGGACGCCCAAGGCGCCGATCCTGCCCGAACTGCGCAAGATCGGCGCCACGCTGGGCTGAACGCTGATTGCCAGATTGAAATGAAAGAGGCGCCTCGCGGGGCGCCTCTTTTTGGGGGCTCGCAACGTCATCCTGAGGTGCTCGCGATAGCGAGCCTCGAAGGATGCTGAAGCCGAGGGTGCCCTGCGTGAGCCTCCTTCGAGGCTGGGGCGATGCCCGAGCACCTCAGGATGACGGCGTGAGGATGAAGCCTTATCTGTCCCGCTTCCACACCGGCCGGAAGGCCAACGTCAGTCCTGCTTCCACACCGGCCACGTGTCGGAGAGCCGGTAGCCGGTCGGCCATGGGTCTTCGGGGTCGACCATCAGCTGCGCGGTGTGCGTCACCCAGGCCCGGCCCATGATCGAGGGCAGGATCGCCGGTCGCCCGCCGAGCGTCGTTTCGCCCTCGATCCGGCACACGAAGCGGGAATCGATGATCGAGCGGCCGATGAAGGTCTCGCCCACTTTCAGCTGGCCCTTGGCGTGCAGCACCGCCATGCGGGCGGAGCAGCCGGTGCCGGTGGGCGAGCGGTCGATCTTGCCGGGGCGGATGGCCACCGCATTGGCGCCCGTCTTCACCCCGTCCACCTCCACCACGGGCGCGGCGAACTGGCAGAAGGAAATGTGGTTCCAGTCGGCATTCTCGGGGTGCTGGAACCCGAGCTGGCGGTTCGCCGCCTTGACGATGCGCATGCCGGTTTCGGCGAGGTCCTTCGCCTCGTCCGGGCGGATCGCAAAGCCGAGCGCATGGGCGTCGACGATGACGAAGCTGTCGCCGCCATAGGCAGTGTCGACGGTAAGCGTGCCGAGCCCCTCCACTTCCAGCTTGGCGTCAAGCTTGTCAGCGAAGGAGGGGTGGTTGCGCACCTTGATCCGCTCAGCCTTGCCATGGCGGCAATAGGCCGTGACCTCAATCAGCCCGCCGGGGGCCTCCAGCACCATATGCGTCTCCGGCTCGGTCATCGGCACGAGGCCGGTGTCGAGCAGCACGGTGGAAACGCAGATCGAGTTGGAGCCGGACATGGGCGGCGTGTCTTCCGGCTCCATGATGATGAAGGCGGCCGCCGCCTTCGGGTCCTTCGGTGGCACCAGGAGGTTCACATGGCGGAACACCCCGCCGCGCGGTTCCTGCAGCACGAAGTTGCGCAGGGTGTTGTCGGAGGCGAGGAAGCGCGACTGCGCCCACACCGTGTCGCCGGGAGGGGGCGCGACACCGCCGACGATCACATCGCCGACTTCGCCCTCGGCATGGCAGCCGACAATGTGGATGACCTTGGAAGAGCGCATGGGGGCCTCGCGTTTACGTGCGGCGCCTTGACCCTCTCCCCGACGGGGAGAGGTGGCCCGCGAAGCGGGTCGGTGAGGGGGGCTGCCATTGCGGCGCGTCGAAGACCCCTCACCCCGACCCTCTCCCCGACGGGGAGAGGGAGTGAAAGTTCTCAGCCGATCACCACCACCGGGTCGCCGAGCACATCGAACAGCGGGGTGATGCCGAGCCCCGGCGCGTCGGAGGCGGTCATGAAGCCGTTCTCGCGCTTGGGCGCGCCGCTGGCGATGTCCACCGTGCCATAGCTGTTGAAGTCGGTGGCGGAGAAGGTGAACTCCTCCGGTGTCGAGCGGGCGAGATGGGCGATGGTGGCGGTGACGATGTCGCCGCCCCAGGTGTCCTCGATGGTCATCGGCGTGCCGGAGGCGACGCAGATGTCGCGCATCAGCCGCGCCTTGGTCAGACCGCCGACCTTGGAAATCTTGAGGTTGATGATGTCCATCGCATCGTCCGCCAGCCCCTTCATCAGCGTGCCGACGCCGTCGATCACCTCGTCGAGCACGAAGGGCCGGGCGGTGCGGGCGCGCACCGAGAGGCATTCCTCGTAAGTGGGGCAGGGCTGCTCGATATAAACGTCGAGGTCCGCGACTTCCGCGCAGATGCGCGCCGCTTCCGCCCGGGTCCAGCCGGTGTTAGCGTCGGCGACGAGAATGTCGGAGGCGTCGAGAATGTCGCGCGTGGCGCGGATGCGGTCGATGTCCTGGTCGGCATCGCCGCCGACCTTCAGCTGGAACTTGGTGTAGCCCTCGGCCTTGTAGCCGGCGATCTTCTTCGCCATCACGTCAGGGGCCTCCTGCGAGATGGCGCGGTAGAGCGCGACCTTTTCCTGCGCGGCGCCGCCGAGCAGCTTGTAGACCGGCAGGCCGGCCACCTTGCCGAGAATGTCCCAGCAGGCGATGTCGATCGGCGCCTTCACATAGGGGTGGCCGCGCAACACCGCGTCCATGTGCCGGTTCAGCACGTTGAGGTCAGTGGGGTCGAGGCCGATCACCTTCGGGCCGATTTCCTCCAGCCCGGCGCGCACGCCATGGGCATAGGCCGGAAGATATGCCGAGCCGAGCGGGCAGCATTCGGCATAGCCGGTAATGCCGGCATCGGTTTCCACCGCCACCACGGTGGAATCGAACACCTCGATGAAATTGCCGTTCGACCAGTTGTAGCGGCCTTCCCGCAGCGGGAGCCCGACCTTGTAAGCCTTGATGCCGGTGATCTTCATGGCGTGGTTTCCGTTGTCTGCCGTTGCGGTCCGCGTTCAGCCGTCATCCTGAGGTGCGAGCGCAGCGAGCCTCGAAGGATGTTGAAACAGATGGCGCCCTGCTTGAGCCTCCTTCGAGGCTCGGGCGAAGCCCGAGCACCTCAGGATGACGTCGCGCCCGGCGTTGTTCACACCACCACGAAGCCGTGCGCGAAGGGGTCGCGGTCGTCGATGAAGATGGTGTTGTAGCCGGTCATCCGCGCCCAGCCGCCGATGGAGGGGATGATCGCGTCGCGCTCACCCACCTTCACCGCCGCCTCGACCCGGCCCTTGAACAGCGAGCCGATGATGCTCTCATGCACGAAGTCGTCGCCCACCTTCAGCTGGCCGAGCGCGGCGAGATGCGCCATGCGGGACGAGGTGCCGGTGCCGCAGGGCGAGCGGTCGATCGCCTTGTCGCCATAGAACACCGCGTTGCGCGCATGCGCTTCCGGGTGGCGGGCGGCGCCGGTCCAGAGAATGTGCGACAGGCCGCGAATTTCCGGCTTCTCCGGGTGGACGAACTCGTATTTCTCGTTCAGCGCCCGGCGCAGCGCCGGGCTCATGCCCACCAGTTCGCCGGCGGTGAAGTCGGCCATGTCGCGGAAAGCGGCCTGCGGCTCGACGATGGCGTAGAAATTGCCGCCATAGGCGACATCCACCGTCACCTCGCCAAGGCCGGGGCATTCGGCGGTCAGCCCGCGCGCATAGAGGAAGGCCGGCACATTGGTGATGCGCACCTCTTCCACATATTGCCCGACCTGTTTGTATTCTGCCTTCACCACGCCGGCGGGGGTGTCGAGCATCAGCACGCCCGGCGTCTTCGGCGTCACCAGCCCGTGCTCGATCGCCATCGTCACCGTGCCGATGGTGCCGTGGCCGCACATGGGCAGGCAGCCGGAGGTCTCGATGAACAGGATGGCGACATCGCAATCCGGCCGGGTCGGGGGATAGAGGATCGAGCCGGACATCATGTCGTGGCCGCGCGGCTCGAACATCAGCCCGGTGCGGATCCAGTCGAACTCGCGCAGGAAATGCGCGCGCTTCTCGATCATGGTCTCGCCGACGAGGTTCGGCCCGCCGCCGGCCACCAGCCGCACGGGGTTGCCGCAGGTGTGGCCGTCTATGCAGAAGAAGCTGTGTCGCGCCATGGGAAATACTCGTCAGAAGCGGTCGGGACGGAAAGGTTCGAGCGGGATGGACGGGCGGCGCCCAGCGGCGAGATCGGCCACCAGTTTGCCCGTCGCCGCACTCTGGGTCAGGCCGAGATGGCCGTGGCCGAAGGCATAGAGCACGCGCGGCGAAGCGGTGGCGGGGCCGATCACGGGCAGCGAATCCGGCAGGGAGGGGCGGAAGCCCATCCATTGCTTGCCGCCCTCGGTGCGCAGGCCGGGGAGGAAGCGCGCCGCCTTGGTCAGCATCGCCTCCGAGCGCTTGAAGTTCGGCGGCGCCTTCAGCCCGCCGAGTTCCACCGCGCCGCCGACGCGGATGCCCGTGGAGAGCGGCGTGACCACGAAGCCGTGGCCGCCAAAGGTGAGTTGGCGCCGCAGATCGAAAGCGCCCGGGGGCAAGGTGGTGTTGTAGCCGCGCTCGGTCTCCAGCGGCACGGAATCGCCGAGCGATTTCGCCAGCGGGCGCGACCAGGCGCCGCCCGCGACCACCGCCCGGCCAGCTTTGAGCACCTTGCCGTCGGCGAGGCGCAGCTCGACGCCCTCCGCCGTCGCCGTGATGCCGGCCACCTCGCCATGCACGAGCCCCGCGCCGCGCGCCATCACCATGCGGAACAAGGCGAGCGCGAAATGATAGGGGTCGCTCACCGTCTGCCAATGCGGGGTGAAGGTGCCGACCGTGAAGCGCGGCGACAGGCCGGGCTGAAGTTCCGCCAGCCGCGCGCCGCGCACATGCTCGAAGGCGATGCCCTCGCGCGCCCGCGCCTCCCAGCCCGGCATCGCGGCGGCAAGCTCGGCCTCGCTCTCATAGAGCTGGAGGTTGCCATCGGAACGCAGATGCTCGGCAAGGCCGGCCTGGGTCACCAGCGCCTGCATGGCGGTGGCGGCAAAGCGCATGAGGTTGCTCTGCGCCGCGATCGAGGCCTGGTAGCGGTCGGGCAGGCTGGCGCGCCAGAAGCGCATCAGCCACGGCGTGATCGGCGCGAGATAGCGCGGGGGAATGGTCAGCGGGCCCAGCGGGTCGAGCAGCCATTTCGGCGCCTTGCGCAGCATGCCGGGCGAGGCGAGGGGGAGAATGTCGGTAAAGGCCAGCGCGCCGGCATTGCCATAGCTCGCCCCTTCCGCGACGCCGCCGCGCTCGACCAGACGCACCCGGTGCCCCTCGGCCAGCAGATGGAACGCGGCGGAGAGGCCGACAATGCCGGCGCCGATGATGACGATGTCGTTCTGGGGGGAGGCTGAGGGCACGTTTTTGACCGACCTCGTGGGAGGGGGCATCCCCCGCCATGTCAGCGGGGGATGGGAAGGTGAGGAACACCAATCGGCGTCATCCTGAGGTGCCCGGCGTGAGCCGGGCCTCGAAGGATGCGTGCCGGGCGGGCCGGAAGCCCATCCTTCGAGGCGCGCTGCGCGCACCTCAGCATGACGGCGCTGCGAGGCCGGTGGCCAGGGCGCCGTACGCCTGAGGCACGCGGTTTGCCGCCCTCACGCCGCCTTGGCGAGGGTCGGGCGGGTGGCGAGGGCCTCGCGCACGATCTTCTCCACCTTGGCGCGCTGCTCGCCTTCCAGCGGCAGGCGCGGCGCGCGCACGCGCTCGGTGGTGCCGGTGACCATGGCTTCGACCAGCTTGAGGTTCTGGACGAGATAGGTCGACACGTCGAGATCGAGCAGCGGGCGGAACCAGCGGTAGATCGCCAGCGCCTCGTCATAGCGCTTGGCCTTCATCAGCCGGTAGATCGCGACCGTCTCCTCGGGGAAGGCGACGACGAGGCCGGCGACCCAGCCCACCGCGCCGAGCGCCAGCGCCTCATAGGCGAGATTGTCGACGCCGGTGAAGATGTCGTAGCGGTCGCCGAAGGCGTTCTGCAGCTCGACGGTGCGGCGGATGTCGTCCGAGGATTCCTTCACCGCGACGAAGCGCTTGTCCTTGGCGAGTTCGGCCATGATCTCGACGGTCACGTCGACGCGGTAGGCGACGCGGTTGGAATAGATCATGACCGGCAGGTCGGCCGCCTGCGCCACCGCGGAGAGGGTGGCCACCGTCTCCTTCGGGTTGGTGTGGTAGACAAGGCTCGGCACCACCATCAGCCCGTCGGCGCCGGCCTGGGCGGCGCGCTTGGCGAGGCTCGCGCAATCGCGGGTGGCGGAATCGGCGATGGTCATCAGCACCGGGCGCTTGCCGGCCACCGCCTTGGCGGTCTTCAGCACGGCGAGGCGCTCGTCATGCGAGAGCATCGGGCCTTCGCCGAGCGAGCCGTTGACGATGATGCCGTCGACGCCGGCGTCGATCTGCAGGCCGAAGCTGCGCTCCATCTCCTTGTGATCGAGCGTGTCGTCTTCGTTGAACTTGGCGGTAACGGCGGGATAGACGCCCTGCCACATGGGAATGCTCCTTAAGTCTCGTGCGAATGCGCGAAGGGATCAGAGGACGGATTTGAGGAAATCGATGGTTTCCGGCTTTTGCGGATTTCCGATGACCTGGGCGGGCGGGCCGATCTCGTGGATCTTGCCCTTGTGGAAGAAGGCGACGCGGTCGGAGACCTCGCGGGCGAAGGCGATCTCGTGGGTGACGCAGATCATGGTCATCCCGTCGGCGGAGAGCGAGCGCATCGTGTCGAGCACCTCGCCGACGAGCTGCGGGTCGAGCGCCGAGGTGACTTCGTCGAACAGCATGTAGTCGGGCGACATGGCAAGCGCACGGGCAATCGCCATGCGCTGCTGCTGGCCGCCGGAGAGCCGTGAGGGATAGACCTTCAGCTTTTCCGACAGGCCGACGCGGGCGAGCTTGTCCACCGCGATGGCTTCCGCCTCGGCCTTCGACTTGCCGAGCACCTTGCGCGGCGCCAGCATCACGTTCTCCAGCACGGTGAGGTGCGGGAACGCGTTCCACTGCTGGAACACGATGCCGATCTTGCGGCGCAGCTTGTTGAGATCGGTGCCGCGCGCATGCACATCCGTGCCGTCGACGAGGATGCGGCCGGAATTGATCGGCTCAAGCCCGTTGATGCACATGAGCAAGGTGGACTTGCCCGAGCCGGACCCGCCAATGACGGAGACGACCTCGCCCTTCTCGACGGTCATGGTCACGCCCTTGACCACTTCGAGCGAGCCGAAGGATTTGTGAACGTCCTGTATTTCGATCGACATACAAAAACCTCAGCGTCTCAGTCGTTCTCGCGCCAGCGCTTTTCGAGGCGGGCACCGAGGCGGGCGATGGGGAAGCTCATCAGGAAATAGATCAGCCCGGCGATGGAGAGCACGAAGAGCGGCTCCTGGATGCGGGTGACGATGACCTGCGAGGAGCGCAGCAATTCGACGACGCCGATCCACCACACCATGGCGGTGTCCTTCATCACGCCGAGCGTCAGGCCGATCCAGCTCGGCAGCGCGACGCGCAGCGCGATGGGAAAGACGATCTCGGTCAGATCCTGCCGCCAGGAGAGCCCCAGCGAGCGGGCGGCGCGGCGCGTGGTGGTGGGCACGGCGAGGAAGCCGGAGCGGACGATCTCGGTGCAATAGGCCGACATGTACAGCGCCAGCACGACGCAGCCGACCGTGAACGGCGCCCAGTGCAAGCCGATGATCGTCTTGAAGGAATTTGCCACCACCAACTGGATCAGCAGCGGGATGGAGCGGAACACGTCGAGAATGGCGCCGAGCGGGGCGTTGACCCACCAGGGCGCGATGGCGCGGATGACGCCGAAGACGACGCCGAGCAGCGTGCCGCCGAGCACCGCCCAGAAGGTGAGCATCAGCGTGACGCCGGCGCCCTTGAGCATGAACAGCAGGTCGTTGAAGGAGAAGCTGGTCTCGAACAGCGAGGAGAACATGGCGCGCGCCCCTCTCAGTAGCGGAACAGCCGCCACGCCATCAGGCGCGCGGAGAGGGTGACGAATTTGGCGAGCAGATAATAGATCACGGCGGCGAGCGCGAAATATTCGAAGGTGCGGAAGGAGCGCACATTCAGGTCCTGGGTGACGCCGGTGAGATCGTTGTTGAGGCCGACAATGACGCCGAGCGAGGTCATCAGGATCGCCCACACCATCTGGTTGGTGAGGGGATAGAAGACGATGCGGAACATCTGCGGCATCACCACCAGACGGAAGGCCTGCACCTGCCCCATGCCGAGCGAGCGGGCGGCGCGCACTTGCGTCGGCGGCACGGCGCGCAGGCCGCCGCGGAAGGTCTCGGCGAGATAGCCGGCATTGTTGAAGGTGATGCCGGCGAGCAGGGCGACGAAACTGTCGAGATGGATGCCGAGCGAGCCGAGGCCGAAATAGGCCATGTAAATCTGGAACAGCGCCGGTGTGTTGCGGGCGAGCTCGATCCAGCCTGCCGCCACCGCCCGCAGCGCCCGGTAGGGCGAGGCGGCGGCGAGCGCGAGCAGGATCGCGAAGGCGACCCCGAGCAGCATGGAGAGCACGGCGATCTCCAGCGTGACCAGCGCGCCCCACAGCATGTCGGGCAGGGCGCGGAACGCCGGCAGCCAGTGGAAAGTGTAGTTCATGGGTCGCGCCAGTCCGGCTCGGTCGGAAACTGCAAGGGGGATGGCCATCCGTCATCCCGGCGGCGGAGTGCGGAGCCGGGATCGCGCGCAGAGCCTGCGGACGATCCCGGATCGGCCTGCCGGCCGTCCGGGATGACGCGTTGGGCGGGCGCTCAGCGATAGACGCCGGGCACCGTCAGGTCGGGGGCGGCACCGAGGCCGATCCACTTGTCGTAGAGAGCCTTGTAGCGGCCGGTGCGGACTTGCTGGTTGATGAACAGGTTCAGGTAGTTGAGGAGGCCCTGCTCGTTGCGCAGGGCGATGAGGGCGACATAGTCGATGTCGTAGGGGGCATCGCCGCCCATCATCAGGCCCTTATACTTGCCTTCCTTCACGATCGCGGCGGCGACGGTGGAGGTGACGACGGTGGCGTCGATCTGGCCCTGGGCGAGGGCGAGGAACACATCCGCCTGCGTCTGGTAGCCACGGAACGTCGTCCCCGCGCCCCACGCCTTCACGTCCTTCTCAAGCGCCAGCGCTTCGAAGGTGCCGGCGACCGAACCGGTCTTCTTGCCCTTCAGGCTGTCGTAATCCTTGATGCCGAGGCCGTCCTTGGTGAGCACGACCATCTTGAAGGCGAAATAGGGGATGGTGAAGCCGGCCGTCTTGGCGCGTTCCAGCGTGTCGGAGGTCGAGGCGACGCCGACATCGACGCGGCCGGAGATCAGCGCCGGGATACGGTCGGGGAAGGGGGTCTCGACGATCTCCGCCTTCACGCCCAGCGCCTTGGCGAGATCGTTGCAGTAATCGACGTCGAAGCCGATCGGGTTGTTGCTGGCATCGCGCGAGCCCATGGGCGGGAAGTCCAGCACCACCGCGCAGCGCAGCGTGCCGGAAGCGATGATGTCGTCGAGCTTGTCCGCCTGCGCGGGCAGAGCGGCGGCGAGCGTCAGCGCCGCCGCGGCCAGAATGCCGAATCCCTTAGCCATAATGGCTCTCCTCTGGAGGAAGCTGTCTTCATTGTTGATGGCCGGCGGCGCCTTTGCGGTGTCCAGGCCGGCGACGGAAAGGAGCTTCCAATTTTTGGATCCAAGTTGCAATATCCATTTTGAGGTCGCGGTGCGAATTTTACCTGTGCACATCAGGTAGAATCGCGGACGACAAAGCGGCACGCTGCCGAAAGCCGGATTTCGGCTGAATCGGCGCCGGGTTTCGGGAGGCAGGCAGGTGAAGGTGAAGGCGACGGACATCGCGCAGATGGCATCCGCCTCGGATGTCATTTTCGACGCGCTGCGTCAGGCGATCGCCAAGGGCGACATCGCCGAGGGCCAGACCCTGCGGCAGGACCATATCGCCCGCATGTTCAATGTCAGCCGCATTCCCGTCCGCGAGGCGCTGACCCGGCTGGAGGAGCAGGGGCTGGTCTCCACCCAGCGTTATCGCGGTGCCGTCGTCACCACTCTGTCCACCGACGAGATACGCGAGATCTTCCAGTTCCGCGCCCTGCTGGAGCCCGAGGTGCTGCGCTATTCGGTGGAGCGCATGTCGGACGAGGCGCTGGAGGCGGCCAAGCGTTTCGCCCATGCCTTCGCTACCGAGACCGATTCCTCGCACTGGGGCGAGCTCAACCGCAGCTTCCACTACAGTCTCTACGAGGCGTCCGGCCGGCCCTACTACCTGCAGACCATCAGCGCCGCGCTTGACCGCGTCGACCGCTATCTGCGCGCCCAGCTGGTGCTTACCGACGGCATGGCCCGCGCCCGCCGCGAACATGAGGGCATCCTGCTCGCCTGCATCCGCCGCGATGCCGAGGAGGCGGCCGAACTCACCCGCCAGCATATTCTCGGTGCCTGCGTCTCGCTGATCGATTTCCTCGAACGTACCCGGGCGGCCGAGGAGGCGGCGTCATAGGGGAAACGCCCTGTCAGGCGGCGGAAGGTGGATTGCGTCCCCGTTCGCGCTGCGCCAGTCTTGCCGGGCCTGTGGCGGCCATCGCCGTGGCGCGGCTGAGTGTGGGCGAACGGTGGGTAGATGAAGCGGCTCATGCGGTCGGCGGTGGCCGGTCTTTCCCAGCTGGTCGAGCGCGGCTCCCGCTCAAAGCTCCTGCTGATCCGCGACAGCGAGTTGCACGCCCTTCCCGAGCGCATGCATCTGCGGCGGTTCATCGAGCATTTCGCCATCGACTGCATTTTCGATGTTGGTGCCAATAGGGGCCAATACGCGACCATGCTGCGCCAGCAGGTCGGCTATGAGGGGCTCATCGTGTCCTTCGAGCCCATTCCCGAATGCGCCGACCATGTGCGTGCGCTGGCGAAGGGCGACCCGCTGTGGCAGGTCGAGGAGGTGGCGCTGGCGGACCATGTGGGCGTCGACCGCTTCAACATCATGGCGTCCCACCAGTTCAGTTCGCTCGCGTCTCCCGACCATAGCGGCGTCGATCTCTTCCAGGAAACCAACAGGGTCGTGCGCACCGTCACGGTCAAAGTCGACCTGCTGACGAACTACTACCGGATGTATCGCGAGAGGTTCGGCTTCACGCGGCCTTTCCTCAAGCTCGATACGCAGGGTGGCGATGTGAAGGTCGTCGCGGGCGCCGCCGACATCATGCGGGCGTTCGTCGGTCTGCAAAGCGAACTGTCCGTCATCAAGATCTATGATTCGGCTACGCCCTATGACGAGGCGATCCGCTTCTACGAATCTCTGGGCTTCAGGCTGAGCGCCTTCGTTCCCAACAATTACGGTCATTTCCCCAGTCTCGTGGAAATCGACTGCATCATGTACAATCCAGGCTTCACCGCCTCTCCACCCGTCGGCTGAACCCGGCGACCGCGTGCGCTCTACGCGGCGTAGCGGGACGGCTCGGCGAGCGAGGCCCGCCGTCCGGCCTCGGTGAGGGCGATCAGCGCCCCGAACCGCAGCGCCTCGAAAGCGCCGAAATCCGGGGTGGTTCCGATCAAAAGGCTCACGGCGAAAGCGGGAAAGAACGACCATTTGAGCGCGCTCGACAGGCCGTGCAACTGCGGCTCGCCCCGGGGCCCGGGGCTCAGCAGCAGGCGCGCCACGAAGCCGAAATAGAGAATGAAGCCGGCGAGGCCGGTGCTGGCGAACAGCACCACGGCGAAGTTGGACGCGCGCGTCGAGCCGAGGCCGACCCCGATGAGATAGCTGTCCAAACCGGCCTGCAGCGAGCGCGTCGTCCAGGTGCTGCGCTCCACATAGGAATCGGTCTGGGTCTTGCTGAACACCACCTCATCGAGCCGCTCCATGACCGGCTCGAAGACGCCGGGTGTGATCATGACCGCCGCCGCGGCGAAGCCGATGATGGCGAGTGCGAGGAAAAAATCCTCGCGCACGCCGCTCTGGGAGAAGCGCGGGCGGTTGATCCGGAAGGCGCGGGTGAACCAGTCGAGGCCGATAAGCAGGGCGAGGACACCGAGACCCACATAGCCCGCCGACGAGGTGGAGGCGACCACCAGGACCGCCAGGGCAATGATCAACGCATTGAGACGGAGCGACTGCGTTCGGTCGTCGACGATGCCGCGCAGGAAATACAGGCAGGCCAGCAGGCTCAGCGCCAGCGCGCCATAGGCGGAGGCTTCGGGCATCAGGCCGGTGATGCGCGGGACGCCGTCGCCGATGCTGACCTTGTCCAGCAAGGCGTAGCCGGCGGTCTTGAACGGAGCGAGAACCGGGTCGAGCGGGATTGTGGCGGAGAGATAGCTGAGGGCGCCGGTGACGATGGTGACAACCGCGCTGACCATCAGCCCGCGCAGGATCAGCCCCTGGTGGCGCGGGATGCTGAAGAACCGGGCGAAAGCGAAAACCAGCAGCACGGAGAGCGTGAGATAGCCGATCTGCGACACGTTCTGCAGGGTCGGGCGCAGCAGGGCGATTCCGAGAAAGGCTTCCGCCATCGGCACCACGGCGACCTGCCCGGCGAGGAGGCGCGGGGCGAACAGCGTCACCAGCAGCGCCACCGTCCAGAACAGCGTCAGCAGGATTCCGGGCCCGCGCAGGGCCAGGGTCAGCAGGTCGGCAATGCCGTGCCGGCGGAGCAGGAACTGCCGCAGCGCGAACAGCGCGCCCGCAACAGGCGCCGCCAGAATCGAAAGGCCACCGGTGAGCTGTGTCGGGATGACGGCGAACATGCCGAAAGGCAGCATGGCGAAGAACAGCCACAGCAAGAGCTGGCGGCGCGAGAACAGCCCCCACACCGCGAGCGCCCAGAAGCCGGCGAGGGCCAGCCCGTTCACGGCCGGCTCCTGCCGTGTTTGGAGGCGACGGCGTCGAGGACGGAAAGCAGACGCTTTGCGGCGGCCTTCCAGGTGAAGCGGGCGACGAAGGCCTGGCCGTCCCGGGCAAGGTGTTCGCGCAGGCCGTTGTCGTCGCGCAGCCGCAGCAGCGCCGCCTCCCAGGCGGCGGGGTCGTGCGGGTCCGCCTGCAGCGCGCCGGGGCCGCACACTTCCGGCAGGGCGCCGCAGGGTGCGATCACCGCCGGCGTTCCCAGCATCAGCCCTTCCACCGGTGGCAGGCCGAACCCCTCGGTGAGCGAGGGGGTGCAGACCGCCAGCGCGTTTTCCTGCAAGGCGCGCATCTCGCCATCGCCGACATAGCCGGGCAAGACCACATTGGCGCCCGCCGTCACCCCGGCGGCGGCGAAGGCCGCGCGCCCGGTCCCGCCCACCAGCACCAGCGTCATCCCCGCCAGTGCCGGGCGGGCGAAGGCGCGGACCAGCAGCGGGATGTTCTTGTGCGGCATGAGATTGGCGAGGGCGAGCGCATAGCCGCGCGGCGCCAGCCCGAGCCGGGCGAGAATCTCCGGCTGCGGCGGTGCCCGCAGCACATGGTCGGCGCCGTTGGGGATGACATGCACCCGCTCCGCCGGGGCGAGGCCGAGCCCGACCAGTTCCGCCTTGGCGAATTCCGACACGGTCAGCAGCCCCAGCTGCCGCCGGCCGGCGAGACGGATATTGGCCTTGAGGGTGGCGCGGAACGCCAGAGAATAGGAGGACGGCGTAGTGAAAACCTGCGCGTCATGAACCATGGTCAGGCCGTTGCGCAGCAGCAGCGGGCTGCGGGCGGCGAAGCTGATCAGCAGCCGGCCCCCGGCGGCCCGGGGCAGGTCGATCTGCTCCCAAAGGTTGCCCGTCCGGCGGCCGACCCGCTCGACCGGCAGTCCCACATCGAGCGCGCGCGCATTGGGCGGCGCCAGCACGCGCATCCGCCAATCCGCGGGATAGGCGCCCGACGCTTCCAGCGCGGCAAGGGCGCGGCTCAGCCGCTCCGCCACCGCATAGGTCGCGGCCGGCGGGCCGGCGAGAAAGCGCCCATTGATGCAGATGTCCACGCGCCCTCCCGCTCAGCCTGGCGCTACGGTGTCGACCACCTCAAGCAGCCGCCTGCCGGCGGCCTGCCAGGTGAAGCGGGCGACGAAGGCGTGACCTTCCCGGGCAAGGTGGTCGCGCAGGCCGCTCTCGTCGCGCAGCCGCAGCAGCGCCGCTTCCCAGGCGGCGGGGTCGTGCGGGTCCGCCTGCAGCGCGCCGGGGCCGCACACTTCCGGCAGGGCGCCGCAGGGTGCGATCACCGCCGGCGTTCCCAGCATCAGCCCTTCCACCGGCGGCAGGCCGAAGCCCTCGGTGAGCGAAGGGGTGCACACCGCCAGCGCGTTTTCCTGCAAGGCGCGCATCTCGCCATCATTGACATAGCCGGGGAAGACGACATTGGCGCCCGCCGTCACCCCGGCGGCGGCGAAGACCGCGCGCCCGGTGCCACCCACCAGCACAAGGGTCATCCCCGCCAGCGCCGGGCGGGCGAAGGCGCGGACCAGCAGCGGAATATTCTTGTGCGGCATCAGATTGGCGAGGGCGAGCGCATAGCCGCGCGGCGCCAGCCCGAGCCGGGCGAGAATCTCCGTCTGCAGCGGCGCCCGCAGCACATGGTCGGCGCCATTGGGGATGACATGCACCCGCTCCGCCGGGGCGAGGCCGAGCCCGACCAGTTCGGATTTGGCGAATTCCGACACGGTCAGCAGCCCCAGCTGCCGCCGGCCGGCGGCGCGGGCCTGCCATTGCCCTGCCACCCTCCCCGAAAAAGCGTAGGACCGGGGCGCGGTGAAGGCCTGGGCGTCGTGCAGCAGGGTCACGCCGTTGCGCAGGACGAGGGGCGAGCGGTTGCACAGGTTCAGCAGGACGCCCCCGCGTGCATACCAGGGGAGGGAAATCTGTTCCCACGCCGTGCCTTTCAGCCCCCCCACGGGTCGGGCCGGGATACCGGGATCGTTGGCGAATTGCGTAAGGCCCGGCGGCACCAGCAGGCAGAGTTCCCGGTCGGAGACAAGAGGCGCGAGGGCCTTCACCAGCTCCAGCGCCACCCGATGCACCGCCGTCGGCCCGGCAGAGATGAACTTGCCGTTGATGAACAGCGGGGCCTTGCCGGCCATGCCTACAGCTCCAGAATGCGGCGCGGATCGGCACCTCCGATGAGAATATCACGCACCGCCAGCCAGTTTCCCGTCAAGCGCCCCTTTCGGTCAATCCACGGCTCCGGGCGCAGGACCCGCGCCGTATTGGCCACCAGGCTGCGCAGCATCAGCCGATAGGCGAAGCGGGTGGGCATGGAGCCCTTGCGCCAGAGATACCAGGGATTGGCGATCTGGCTGTAGCCCAGCCGCCGGCCATTGCGCTCCCGTCCGGCCTTCTCGCCGCAATGCACGCCATAGAACGCATCGGTATAGACGAGCCGGCCACCGAGCTGGCCGCCGAAATCGATATCCTCCTGCCAGGCATAAAGCGGCAGGTTCTCGTCGAAGCGCGTGGCGCCGATCGACGCGCGCCGGTACGCCATGTTGCAGCCATAGAGGCCGGCATGCGGCGCCGACACGCTGAGCGCCGGTTCCTCGCCCCGCGCATCCTCCGCCTCCACCAGTTCCACCGCCGTGCGGGGCGCGATGCCCGGGCCGTTGATGCCATCCGCCAGCAGGCGGCCGCTCGCCCCGTCTATGCCGCCATGTGTGGCGAAGAAGCGCGCCACGCCGGCCACCAGTCGGCGCGAGGGAACGTAGTCGTCATCGAGGAACAGCACGATATCGATATCGGCCGGCAGCCCATCGATCCCGCGGTTGCGCTGCTGGCACAGGCCGCGCGGCCCGAAGATCCTGATCAGCGGGAAAGGGTAAGGGCGCTCCGGCGGCGCGTCGGCCGGCGTCTCCAGCGACAGCAGCACGCAGGCCGGGAGCCGGCTCTGCAGCGCCAGGCGGTCCAGCAGCGTCTCCACATTCCTCGCCCGCCCGAGGGTGGCGACGACGATGCCGACGGAAAGTTCTCCGCTCGCCGTCATCAGCGTCGGCCCTTGCGGCTGTTGAAAAGGGGCAGGGCGGAAATCGGTTCGTCGATGATCATGGCGCATCTCCGGTGAGGCGGTCGGCGAGCTGGCGCCATTGGCCGAGAACGAGCTCGCGATCGAACTGGGCGAGATGGGTCCGGCTGCGGGCCGCACGTTCGGCCCGTTCGGCCGCGGGCATCAGGGCCAGGGCGCGCATGCCCGCCGCGATCGCGTCCACATCCGTGGCGTCGGCGCGCAGCGTCGAGGGGCCGCCGACCTCGGCGAGAACGCTGCTTTCCGTCACCAGACAGGGCAGGTCGTGCTCGATCGCCTCGATCACCGGCATGCCGAAGCCCTCCAGCCGGCTCATCAGCACGAAGCCGCTGGCATGGCGATAGAGCCAGCGCAGTTCGGGCTCGCCGGCATAGCCGCGCAGGATGACGCCCTCGGTCTTCATGCCGAGCGCAATGGCCTCATCCGCGCCGGGCTCGTGCCCGCCGGCCAGCACATAATGCCAGCCCTGGGCGGCGAGGCCGCTGCGGGCGAAAGCCTCGATGCAGAGTGCCTGGTTCTTGCGCCGGCCTAGGCTGCCGACGGTGAGCAGAAACGGGGTGCCGTGATCGGCGGGGGGTGACGCCGACGCCGCGGCCATTTCCTGCCGCACGGGAATGTAGATGACGGTGGAGGAGGGATAGTCCTCGCCGAAAAGCGCGTGGAACGCCTGCTGCGAGGTGCGGCTGACGAACACCATATGCGGCCGTGCCGCCCGGATCGCCGCATAGGCGCCGGCGTAAAGTTCGTCGACGCGGGGAGCGAACTGGTCGGGGTGGGTCAGCGGACCGACATCGTGGCACAGAACGATGTCCCGCTCCTGCAGCCGGTGGCGCAGCACGCTGAGCGGATCGAGATGGAGCGTGGGATACGGTGTCCGCACCCGGGGCAGCGGCGCGGCAAGGCGGGGATCGAAGGCGCGCGCCATCGTCTCCCAGTGCGTCAGCCGCCCGGCGAGGCGGCGGCCGAGATCGCTGCGGGGGAACTGCTTCAGCCGGCCATAGCGCACCGAGGCGACGCGGGCGCCGAGCGTGGCGATGATTTCCCGGCCGAGAAACAGCTTCCCCGTCCGGTCGTTGAAGGCGAGGGAGAAGTCGACATCAAGAGGCATGAGGCCCGCGCGCCCGGCTGGAGGGGATCGCGGGGCGGCCGGGCGGGAACGGAACAGGCGGGCGCATCGGCTCAATGGGCATTGCGGTGGATGATGACGCGGACGGTAAGCAGCAGCACCTTAACATCCATCCAGAGCGACCAGTTATTGATGTATTCGAGGTCCGCGGCCACCCGGGCCTCGATGTCCCGGCGGCTTTGCGTGGCGCCGCGCAGGCCGCGGATCTGGGCGAGGCCGGTCAGGCCCGGCTTCACCGCATGGCGGCTCCAGTAATCGGGAACCAGTTCCCAGAACAGCGCGCCTTCAGCCCGCGAACCCAGCGCATGCGGGCGCGGGCCGACCAGACTCATATTGCCGATCAGCACGTTGAGAAGCTGCGGCAGCTCATCGATGCTGGTGCGCCGCAGGAAACGCCCGACGCGGGTGACGCGGCCGTCGCTGCGCGCGGCGGAAACCTGTCCGGTGGCGTCGGTTGCCTCGCGCCGCATCGTCCGCAATTTGAAGCAGCGATAGGGACGGTTGTTGCGCCCCACCCGCTCCTGCACGAAGAAGGCCGGCCCAGGGCTATCGAGCTTCACCAGCAGGGCGGCGGCGACAATGGTCGGGGCCGCCGCCAGAAGGAGAGGCAGGGTGACGGCGAGATCGAACAGCCGCTTGGTCAGGCGCTCCGTAAGCGAGAGCGGGCCGCGCGACACCAGCAGGGTTGTCTGGGTGTTCCAGCGTGACAGCGACAGCGGCTCGAACCGGCCGAGATCGACCACCACCTCGCTCTCAAAACCGCTCAGCCGCATCGCCTCGGTCCATTCCAGCCGCTCCCGTGCGTCCGAAAACGCCAGGATCACCCGGTCGGCATAACCGATCGTCTCGCTGAGAGCGGCGAAGAAGGCAGGATCGTCGCGGCGCGGCGTCAGGCCGGAGCCCCCCACCTCCACATAGGTGGTCAGCTCATCGCCGCCGGGTGCCTCGGTGTCGCGTCGGTCGGTGAGCACGACGAGGCGCGGCGCGACGATGGGGAGAAGCCAGCTGCGCGTCAGCAGGGTGGCAACCAGCCGGCCCATGCCGATCAGCGCGAAAGCCAGCAGAAAGCTGTAGCCGATTTCCAGGCGCGAGAGCAGGCTGCCCACCTTCAGCGCGAAAAGAGCGGTGAGGAACAGCCCGGCGGTGATCAGCAGGGCCGTGAAGCTGGCGGAGAGCGCCCGGCCGAGCGAGGTCGCCGCCTCGATCGCATAGGCCCGCAGGCTCACCGCCGCCAGAAGATAGGTAGGAGCCAGAAAGAAGAAGATCTGCCAATTGCCGTCAAAGGGTGAGCCATGGCGCAGCGCCGCGCCAGCCAGGCAACTGCCGGCGAGGGCGAGCAGGTCGGTGGCGGCGAGCGAGAGGGTGAGGCAGACGCGAAGAGAGTCGCGGTAACGCGTCAGCCGATCGGGCGCGGGTTCCGTCGGCGGTACGCTGGCGGCCGCCTCGCGGATGCCGCCATAAGCGCCGAGGACCTCCATGCGGCTGCCTTCCTTGCAATGATTGCCGTGATAGGGCGGTGATCACCGCTCATCAGCCGGCAAAGAAACCGTTACGTGCCGTGTCGCGGTGCGCCATGACAAGGAGACGGCGGCGCGCCGCCCGCGCCCCCGTTTGCCGTCAGGACCAAGCCGGTGTGCGCTCCGACCCCGTCGACGTGGGATCGCTCCCGTCCGCCTTTATGCCGCTTCTATTGCTATGGTATTTGCATAGCAGATAGAGTTGTCGGCGTGCAACATTTTGGGTGCAATTTGCCCCTGTGGAGCGACGCTATGTCAAGCAAACCGGTTAATGCGTACTGATACAATTTTAGAACGTTTTTAATTCGATAGTCCCTGGATGGTGAATGGGTGCCTGGGAAGGACATGACGCGAGGAGAAGTGGCGATTGTTTTCGGCGGGGCCGGCTTCATTGGCGCGCACCTGTTGCGGCGGCTGGCACAGACGCATCCCGTGCAGCTGATCAGCGTCGATATCCGCCCGCCGAAATTCCCGGTTCCCGGCGTCGACTATCGGACCGGCGATGTCCGTGATCTCGCCGCCTTCTCCGTCGACGGCGACGTGACGACGATCTTCAATCTCGCGGCGGTTCACACCACGCCGGGCCATGCCGACCATGAATATTACGAAACCAACATAAGCGGGGCGCTGGAAGTCTGCGCCTTTGCCCGGCGCCAGAAGGTGCGGACCATCGTCTTCACCAGTTCGATCTCCGTCTATGGCCCCGGCGAGGACACGAAGTCGGAAAACTCGCGGCGCGCGCCTGAATCGGCCTATGGGCGCTCCAAGGCGATGGCGGAGGATGTTCACCGTGCCTGGCAGGCGGAGGCGGCGGAGCGGCGGCTGGTGATCTGCCGGCCGGCGGTGGTCTTCGGTGCCGGCGAGGGGGGCAATTTCACCCGCCTGGCCGGATTGCTGCGGCGCGGGCTGTTTGTCTATCCGGGGCGGCGCGACACGATCAAGGCCTGCTACTATGTCGAGGATCTCGTGGATTCGCTGCTGCACGCCGCCGCGCGGGAGGAGCGCGTGCTGCTGTTCAATGGCTGCTATCCCGACCGCTACACGCTGGAGGCGATCGTCGAGACCTTTCGCGCCGAGCATTTTCCGCGGGCGAGGACGCTGACCATGCCCCGTTCGCTGATGCTCGCCGCCGCGGGCGCCCTCAAGCCGCTGGCCGGCGCGGGCATCGGCATTCACCCGGAGCGGGTCATGAAGCTGGTGCGCTCGACCGATGTGGTGCCGGGCTGGCTGGACGCGCACGGCCTCGCACGGCGCGGGCAGCTTCCCCTGGCGCTGCAACGCTGGAAGAACGATTCCGCCGGCGCCTTCAACTGACGATCGCCCCGACACCGTCCCCGTGTGAAAGACGACATGTAATGAAGGTCGCCCTGGTTCATTATTGGCTCGTCGGGATGCGGGGCGGGGAGAAGGTGCTGGAATCCTTCTGCCGCCTTTACCCTGATGCCGACATCTTCACCCTGGTTGCCGAGCCGGCTCAGCTTTCCGAAACCCTGCGGCGGCACCGCATCACCACCTCTTTCCTGCAGCACATGGGCGGGCGGCGGCACTATCAGAAGATGCTGCCGCTCATGCCCTATGCGCTGGAGAGCCTCGACCTCACCGGCTACGACCTGGTGATATCCAGCGAGGCCGGCCCGGCCAAGGGCGTGGTGACGCGCCCGGACAGTCTGCATGTCTGCTATTGCCACTCGCCTTTGCGCTATCTCTGGGACCTGGAGCCGCAATACCGCGCCGCCTCCGGCCCGGTCACCCGGCTGGCCATGTCGCTGTTCGGGCCGGGATTGCGCCAGTGGGACGTGACCACGGCGGCGCGGGTGGACGCCTTCATCGCCAATTCCGCCTATGTCGCGCAGCGCATCGCCAAGTTCTACCGGCGCGAGGCCACGGTCATCCACCCGCCGGTCGATCTCGCCCGCTTCGCTCCGGCGGAGGACATTGGCGAGGCCTATCTCTGCGCCGGCCAGATCACGCCCTATAAGAAGATCGAGCTGGCCGTCGAGGCCTTCACCCGCATGGGGCGTCGGCTCGACATCATCGGCGAGGGCGCCGACGCGGCGCTGAAGCGCCGGGCAGGCCCCACCATCCGCTTTCTCGGCCCGGTCAGCGACGGGGAGATGGCGCATCATCTGGCGCGCTGCCGGGCGCTGGTGTTTCCCGGCGTCGAGGATTTCGGCATCGTCCCCCTGGAAGCGATGGCGAGCGGGCGCCCGGTGCTGGCCTTCGGGCGCGGCGGGGCCACGGAGACGGTGATCGACGGCAAGACCGGCCTGCTGTTCCACCAGCAGACCGCCGACGCCATCATCGAGGCGGTGCAGCGCTTCGAGGCGGGCGCGGTGGATGGCGCGCCGGAGGACTACCGCACCCATGTCGCCGGTTTCGGCCGCGAGCGGTTCGAAAGCCGGATCAAGTCCTTCATTGACGAACGCCTTGCCGGGACACGATAGGGTGGGGCGGGTCGCGAAGACGGAGTGCGAGAACGCGATGAGCGTGGGTCGTTGGAAGCGCATGAGCCGCACAGGGCTTATGCTCCTTGTCGTGCCGCTGTTCCTGGCGCTGGCGGCCTGCGCCACGGCGCCGAGCGCGCCGCCGCCGGCGGCGGATGCCGCCACCGCCACCGAATATGTCCTCGGCACCGGCGACAAGCTGCGCCTCACCGTGTTCAACGAGCCAACGCTGTCGGGCGAGTTCGAGGTGAATTCCGGCGGCTTCATCTCCGTGCCGTTGATCGGCAACATCAAGGCGCAGGGCGAGACGGCGCATGGGCTGGAGACCGCTATCACCCAGAAGCTGGCCGGCGGCTATATGCGCGATCCCCGGGTCAATATCGAGGTCCTGCAGTACCGGCCGTTCTACATCATCGGCGAGGTCGCCAAGCCCGGCGAATATCCCTATCGCAACGGCATGAACATCATGAGCGCCGTCGCCGTGGCGGGCGGCTTCACCTACCGGGCGAACGACACCACGGTCACCATTCGCCGAGCGGGGCAGACGCAGGACTATTCCTATCCTGTCACCACCACGACGATGGTGCTGCCCGGCGATATCGTGCGGGTGGGCGAGCGGCTGTTCTGACCGGGGCCTCCCCCGCTCACTCCGCGGTGTCGAACCGCCGGCTCCAGCTCTGCGCGAGCCCGGCCCCCAGCAGCGCCCAATAGGTCAGCGCCACCGCCTGTATCTGCAGGCTGAAATCGAACGCCGCATGCGACAGCACGGTAACGCTCGCCGCGAGCGCGACGAGGCTGATCGGATGCGGGCTTTCGCGCCGCAGCATGTTGGCGAGCGTCACCGCCAGCAGGGTGGCCACAAGGGTGGCGAGCAGAAGCGTGGCGGGAACGCCGAGTTCGAACAGCAGTTCGATATAGGTGTTGTGCGCCTTGTCCCAGTGATGCCAGGGCGAGAAGGCTTCCGCGCCGCGATAGACCGCGAACATGCGGTCGAAACTGCCATAGCCGAAGCCGGTCAGCGGCGCGTCGCGCACCGCGTCGAGCGTGCGAGCCGCCACCGCCCAGCGCGGATCGCGGGCCCCGGGCAGGGCGAAGCGTTCGCCGAGATCGTCGCCGAACAGCGCCAGTGTGGCGAACAGCACGGCCAGCACCGGGGTGGCGAGCACGAGCACCAGCCAGCGCCGGCGGGTGGAGGCCAAGGCCAGCAGCACCAGCGCCAGTACGCCGGCCATGCCGGCAATGAACCCCGCGCGCGACACGGTGAGCACGAGGGCGACGCCGATGAGGGCGGCCCCGGCGAGAACCGGCAGGGCGGAGCGCAGCGTGGTCTCGACGAAGGCCGTCGCCCGCACCGCGAGCGGCAGGCTGCGCCGCCCGCCCGCGCGGCGATAGACATCGATCAACAGGCCAATCGTGGCGACAAGCCCGATGCCGGCATAGGTCGCGTAGCTGTTCTTGTTGACGAAGCTGGAGGTCAGCTGCCCGCCATAGGCCCTCTTCTCGAACCACAGCAGCAGGTCCGGCGTCAGCGTGTGCTGGATCAGGCCGAAAAGCGCATAGCCGACCGCGATCACCACCAGCGCGCGCAGGAACAGGTCCGCCCGCCGCCCGTCGCGGCAGAGCTGGAGCGCGAGATAGAACGCGATTCCATGGGTGAGCAGCACGACCAGCCCGCGCAGGCCGGCCTCCGGCGTGACCGAGATGCGGCCCGCCACCGGTCCGGCGCCGGGCAGCGGCTGGAGGGTTTCCGCCGTCATCTGCCAGAACGGATTCTGCCAGTCCGGCGGCGCCCAGGAGGAAAGCTGGAACAATATCCAGCCGACCAGCAGGCTGCCGGCCAGGAAGAGCCACCACAAGCGCCGGGGCGCCACGGGGTGGCGGGCGCCGCTGACCAGCCGCCCCGCCTCGAACAGAATGAGCAGCAGGGCGAACAGCACGGCATTCACGCCCCAGGCGACGAGGCGGTTGCTGCCAAGCAGAAAGGGCACCCAGGCGAGGGCGAGGACGAGCCCGGCGAAGACGAGGTCGTTATAGGTTTCCGCTCCGGTACGGCGGGCGAGAAAGGCCGAGGCGCGCCCCCCGCCGGACGCGCCGGACACGTCGGATGTGCTGCGGGCGGCGGCGGGCGGGCTCATGTGTGGATCACCCGCGCCGTCTCGCCTTCCAGCACGACGCAGGACAGGCGGTGGGTCAGATAGGCGCCGGTATCGACATTGATACGGTTGGCCTGCATCTCCACCGCCATGACGGGCGTGTGGCCGTGGACGATACGCTTGCCGTGGTCGCGCGTGGAGTGGAGGAACGGATCGCGGATCCAGATCAGGTCCTCGTGCGTCTGCCGGTCGAGCGGCACGCCGGGCCGGATGCCGGCATGGCAGAAGAAATAGTCGCCAATCTCGCGGCTGGTCGGCAGCTGGCGGAGAAAATCGAGATGCGCCGGCGGAATAGCGGCAAAGGCGGCCTCGCGCAGCTGCGCGTCGCGCTCCGGGCCGGTGATGTCGCGGACGGAGACACCATAGGAAAACAGCGTCTCCACCCCGCCCATCCGCAGCCAGGGTTCCCAGTCCACCTCGCCCGCCAGGGCGGCCAGAAAGGTAGATTCATGATTGCCCCGCAAACAGCTCCATGACCCGTCGCGGCCCTCGTCCCGGCCGCTGGCGAGCCGTTCGACCACCGCCGCGCTGGCCTCCCCTCGGTCGATATAGTCGCCGAGAAACACGATATGGCTGGGACCGGCATGGCTTGCCCTGTCGGCGGCGATGGCGGCGAGCAGGGCGCGCAGTAGATCGTCTCGCCCGTGAATGTCGCCAATGGCGTAGACACGGGCGCCGTCGGGAACGCGCGCCGGGGTGGGGCGACGCGAAGCCGCGCGGAAGCGGGAGAACAACATGCCGAGCCCGAAACTCATCTGGCCGCCCGCAGGCGGCACCGCGCCGCGCACCCTATCAGCCGCCGGCGCACGCACAAGCGCCGGCCCAACGGTTGCGGGCCGGCCTCAATAAGCCAGGGTAACGCCCGCGAGGACGAGGTTGCGGACGTAATTTTCGGCGCCGTTGATGTTGTTGAAGTTGGTGTCGAAGTTCGTATAGGTGTAGTTCACTTTCGCCGTGGCGAAGCGGTTGATGGAATAGCGCAGTTCCGCACCGATGACATACTGGTTGTCGACGCGCGGGAACTCATCGTAATCCTGGTTGAGATAGTCCACCCAGCCCGACACCACGATGTTGCGGCGGAACTCGTAGTCGAGCCGCACCCCGGCAGTCGAACTCACCACCGCCGAGCCGGTGATGCCGGCAAATTCATAGTTCGAGGTGATCACCTGCTGGCCGGCAGTGAAGGTCGCGGTGAGCAGCGGCGACACGAACCATTGCAGATTGGCGCCGAAGGTCAGGCCGGAACTGCCGGAGAGGTCGCCATTGTCGGAGGCCCAATTGTAATAGCCGATATAGGCCTCGCCGCGCGTCAGGCGCGACGGCTCGATCTTGATGCCGGTGATGACCCTGTACTCGGCGGCGTCATAGTCCTGGTCCTGCATCTCGTACCAGTGATAGGACCCGCCGACGAACAGGCTGGTGAGCGGGCTGAGCTCATAGCCGAGGCGCCCGGCGAGATTATAGTCGCTGCCGTTGCGATAGGCCTGGTCGGAGGGTTGGCCGTTCAGCCAGGCATCATAATCGCGGTAGCGGTAGTCGATGCCGCCCGTCGCCCACATGCGGTTGAACTGCTTGTCGAAATTGACGCCCGCCGTCACCTGCTCATAGGGAAGCGGGTCGCCAAGCCTGTTCACATTGGTCTCGTCATCGCCCGGCAATTCGTTGAGATGGGCGTAGCGGGCATAGCCGCCAATGGTGAAATCGCTGCTGACATCGATGCGCCCGCGCGCGCCGGCGGCGTAGTTCTCATAGTCCGCACTGCTGTAGCGGGCGTAGCTCGTGCTCTCGAAATAGCCGTCGAAAGCGAGGAAATGGCGCGCCCAGTCCGACTGCAGGTCGAAGGCCGGCCGGACGGTGAACAGCCAGCTTTCCTTCTCGTTGCTGTTGGCGGCGGTGATGTTGGTGTCGTAGCCGGTTTCCAGCTTCAGCGTCGGAAACAGCACGAAGGAGCCTACGGGCACGCCGAGCGGGAGATAGTTCACCGGCTGGCGGTCGAGAACCGCTGCCCGCGCCGGATCGACTTCCACGGACTGGCGGGTGCTGGGCGGCGCATCCTGGGCCTGCGCCGCACCGGGCACGGCAAGGGCGGCGAGGGCGAGCACGCCTGCGGCATGGAAGAGAGCCTTTATGAGACGGATCCTCATGAGGGGCTCGGCGTCGGGGTCGGCGTGGTCGTGGGATTGTCCGTCTGCCCCGGGGTCGGCGTGTCGCTGCCGGACGAGCCGGCGGCGCTGCGCGGCGTGCCGGCCGCCGCGGCGTTGAACGCGCCCGTCAGCACCGCCGCCATCTGGCTCGAAAGTCCGCCCTGGCCGCCCGGCTGCGCGGTCGCGGCCTGAACCGCCGTCTGGATGGCGCCGGCGGCCCCGCTGCGTCCGTCGCCCTTGAGAGCGGCATAGGCTTGGCCGAGGCCCGTGCCGAGAACGGAGACCACGCCCGTATTGCCGGCGGCGCCGGCTTCGACCGCGGCCGAGATGATCGCCGCCGCGATGGCAGCCACCTGCGCGTCGGTCGCGGCCCCTTCTGCCAGCCATTGCAGCGCCAGCGCCTTTTGCGGACCGCTGAGCCCGGAACTCATGATCGCCTTGACCTGATCGGCCGCGCTGGATTTTCCCTCGGCGGAAACCACCACGCCGAGCACCGCCTGCTCGGCGGCCGAGAGCGCGGCCTGCGCGTGACCGGGCAGCAAAAGGCCGGCAACGGGCACAGAAACACCCACTGCCGCCATCACCACCAAGATGCGCGCCGCTTTGCCGATCATGCCCCGTCCGCCGTAGCTGCCCATGCTCAAAATACCAGACGCCATGCTGCACTGCCACCCGTCCCGCGACGGATTCGAGCGATTGCGGGTCCTTTTCGGCTTAAAAATCCGATAGTTGCCGGCTTACTTGGCGTAACGGCGGTGCTGTGGTGTGGGAGAGGGGCGGAATGGTGCGGTGCCGCATCAGGGCGCGGCTCCCACCTCGTCCAGAAAGGCCCGGCGCTGGGCGGCGGGCAACGGGGCCAGCAGCTGCTGCCAGGAACGCAGGAACGGGTCGGGAAAGCGCCTTAGGAAGGCGATGTCATAGGCGAGGGCGCGCTTGCTCTCGGGGCTGGCGAACATCCACCGCTGCGCGAGGAACCGGGCCCGGCGCATCATCTCGGCGTACTCGTAAGGCCCGGTAAGCCGTGAGAGCTCCCAGGCGGCCATGGAGGTCGGGCGAAGGGCGAGGTCGGGCCAGGTCAGTTCCGCAAGGTCCATCCAGGCGGCGGGCGCCACGGGATCGACCGCGAGCGCCGCCGCGATTTCCTGCACCCCGTTCGCCGCCGGCGGGTCGAGGCGGCGCCCGGCGCTGAAGCTGAGAAGCCGCGCCTTGTCGCGCAGCCCACCTTCGTCCAGGAAGGGCGCCACGGCCGCGCGCAGCAGCGCCGTCTCTTCGGCGCGCGCGGCTGCATCGGGCGCGGGGGGGCTGGCGGCGTGGCGCTCGATGCCCCACTCGACCGCACCCAGCCGGGCGAAGGCGACGCCTTTCACCAGCACGGCGCCGGCAAGGGCGATCAGCGCCAGCGAGAACGCCGCGCGCCCCACCCGTGCGCCACCGGAACGCCGCTCCGCCTCAGCCGACATAGTATTTCTTGTAATAGGCGGAGGAATGATAGGAATAGCGCCCATATTTCGGCGCGCCGCGCAGGTCGATCATGTTGAGCGCGATGCCGCAGATCTTGCGCTCGCCCGGGATGCGCTCGATCGCGTGGCGCACGAATTCGCGCGCCGTCGCGTTCCAGCGCACGACGAACAGCACCTTGTCCGCCACCGGCGCGAGAACGGCGGCGTCCACCACCGGGCCGATGGGCGGGGCGTCCATCACCACGAGGTCGAAATTCTGCCGCAGCTGCTCGATGAGGTGCTGCATCCGCGCCGAGCCCAGCAAGTCCGGCGGATTCTGCGACTTGCCGCCGGCGCCCAGCACAAAGATGCCGGAGGCGTCATGGCGGTACAGCAGCCCGTCCGGCGCGGCGGTCTGCGCCAGCCATTCCACCAGGCCCGGCTTGTCGTCGAGGCCGAATTGCTGGGTGAGCGAAGGGCGCCGCAGATCGCAGTCGATCAGCACCACCCGCTTGCCGGAGCTGGCGGCGGAGGCCGCCATGGCCAGCGCGATCGAGGTCTTGCCTTCGGAGGGTGAGGCGGAGGTGATCTCGACGACGCGGGGCGGGTTGTCGACATCCGACATCTGTACCCCGGCCCGCAGGCTGCGGATGGACTCGCTGAAGCGCGAGAGCGGCTTGGCGGCGAGGAAATCGACCACCGGGATGGCGCCCTTGGTCTTCTCGCCCTCGGTAAGGTTCACCCACTCCACCGAGCTCAGCACCGGCAGGCCGGTGGCCTCCTCCAGCTGGCGCGGGCTGCTGAAGCCGGCATTGAGCAGATCGAGCAGCGCGGCGAGCCCGATGCCGAGCACCAGTCCCAGCGCGGTGCCGGCGGCGAGGAACAGCGATTTGCGCGGGAAGGAGGGGCTGCCCGACGCCAGCGCCGGGGTGATGATCCGCGCGTCGCGAATGTCCATTTCCGATTGCTCGGAGGTGACCTTCGACTGGTTCAGGAAGGTCTCGTAGAGCGTGCGGTTGGCGGCGGCGTCGCGCTCCAGTTCGCGCAGCTTCACCGCGAGCGCGTTGTCGCTGGTGTTCTGCCCCGAAGCGGCGGCGACATTGGCCGCCATCGCCGCCGCACGGGTGCGGGCGACATCGTAGTCGTTTTCGAGATTGGCCACGATGCGGTTGATCTCGGCGCTGATCTGGCGCTCGATCTCCCGCCGCTCGGCGCGCACATTCACCACCAGCGGGTGGCGCTCGCCATAGCGGGTGACGAGGTCGGCCTCGCGCCCGCTCACCTCGGCATGGCGGCCGCGCAGATTTGTCACCACGCCGGAGCGTATGACATCGGGCAGCGTGGCGAGGTTGCCGCCTTCGTCGAGAATTTTCTTGGCCTGCTCGTATTTGGCCTGCTTCTCCGCCGCTTCCGTCTCCACCTGCACCAGCTCGGCGCTGATTTCGGAGAGCTGCTGCTCATTGAGCGAGCGGGCGCCGACCGAGACGAGATTATGCTCCGTGCGGAACTGCGACACCGCCTCTTCCGAGTGGCGCAGCGCCTCGCGCAGCTTCTGCAGCCGGTCGTTCAGCCAGTCGGAGGCGCGGCGGGCGGCATCGAAGCGGGTTTCCAGCTGGTCGACGATGAAGGCGTCGGCAACGGCGTTGGCGAGACGGGCCGCGCGGTTGGGATCGGTCGAGGTGACCGAGATCTGCAGGATGTACGAGCGCCCCACGCGCTCGACCAGCAGCGCGCCGCGCAGCCGGTAGATGGAGGCACGGATATCGTCGGGAATCGCGGCGGCGCCCGGCTCTGCTGGGCGTTCCGGCTGCTCCGTCGCGCCGCCGCCGAACAGGCCGGAAAGCACCGAGCGCCAGGAGCGCCCCGGCGCCTGACTGCCGAATTCCGGATCGGCAACCAGATTTTCCTTCTCCACCACCCGCCGCAGCAGGTTGAGCGATTCGATGATGGAAATCTGGTTCTCGATGTTCGAGACCGCCGCCACGGACGCCGCATCCATGCCGCTGAGCTGATCGCCGAGCACCGAGCGCGAGGAGGGGTCCAGCAGGATTTCGGCGGTGCTGGTGTAGCGGGGGGTGAGAAGAAAGGCCGTGCCCAGCGCCAGCGCCATTGTCAGCACGGCGATGAAGCCGATCAGCAGACGGCGGCGGACAAGGAAGTCCACGACCTGATGAAGATCGATGCGATCATCATCCTCCGCTGCCGGGGCTCGGTTAATCTGTCCGTGCATCAGGTCCCATCCAGAGACGGCGAACATCGCGACCCGCGAGGCAGGCGGCGGAGGCTCCCGCCCCGCAACAACTATATGAAACCGGTGGGGGATGCCTAGAGAGCCGCGGCCCGCGCCTTTCGCAGCGCAGCGGATCAAGGGTGTTGCGGCAGGCGCGTCTCATCTGCGTGTCTTCAATTTATTACATTTATAATCTTCGTCGTGTCTCTCTTTTGTGCCGCGTTGCTGTGGAATTGGGAGGTGCGCCTGCCTATTGTGCCGGCGACGAACAGAAGAGAGACGCATGATGCTGCGGCGCGTACCGATCACGAGTGTCCCTGCGATGGTGCGGCTGGCTTTGGGTCTGCTGGCGTTGGCCGTCATCGGCCAGGGGCCGGCCGCCCATGCGGCCTCCGCCGCCGCCGCCGCGCCCCAGCGCATTCTCGCCATTGGCAGCGCCGTCACCGAGACGTTGTATGCGCTGGGGCTGGAGGACCGGGTGGTCGCCGTCGACACGTCGAGCACCTATCCCCCGCGCGCCCTCGCCGAGAAGCCCAATGTCGGCTACATGCGCGCGCTATCGCCCGAGGGCGTGCTGTCGGTCGGGCCCGATCTCATCATTGCGCTCGACGGCGCCGGCCCGCCCGATGCGGTGAAGGTGCTGAAGAGCGCCGCCATCCCCTTCGAGACACTGCCCGAGGCGCGGGACGAGGCCGGCGTGCTCGCCACCATCCGCCGTGTCGCGGCGCTGGCCGGTGTGCCGGAGCGCGGCGAGGTGCTGGTGGGCGAGGTGGCGGCGGATTTCGCCGCCCTGGCGCAGCTTCGCGCCCGCCTTCCCGCGCCGCGCAGCGTCGTCTTCGTGCTCTCGGCATCGGGAACGGCGCCCGTCGTCGGCGGGGCCGGCACGGGTGCGCAGGCGATGTTCGCCCTCGCCGGCGTGACCAATGCCATGGCGGGGCTCAATGGCTACAAGCCGGCGGTCGGTGAGGCGGTGCTGGGCGCCGATCCCTATGCCATCGTGCTGATGAAGGACCAGAACCACGCGGTCTCCGACGCGGCGGTGAAGGCGATGCCGGCCTTTGCCGGCACCACGGCGATCGAGGCCGGCCGCCTCTACCGCATGGATGGCGGCTATCTCCTCAGCTTCGGGCCGCGCACGCCGCAGGCGGCGCGCGATCTCGCCGCGCTGATCTATCCCGAACTGGCGCTGCCGCCGCTGCCGGCGCATGCCGCCAACGCGACCTCCACGCCCAGCGCGACCGGCACGCCGTGAGCATGGCCGTTTCTCCCGCCGCCGGGCCTCTGGCGTTCCGGCCGCGCCGCGCGTCGCTCGCCCTCGGCCTGTGCGCCGGTCTGGTCGCACTGGCCTTCCTGGCCTCACTGGCGATCGGACCGGTCACCATCGCCCCCGGTCGCATCCTCGACATTCTCGCCGCGGCGCTGGCCGGCGAACGGGCGAGCGGGGCAGGCTTGCGGGAGGCGGTGATCGTGCTGGATGTACGCCTGCCGCGCACCTTGCTCGGCCTCCTGGTCGGCGGCGGCATCGCGCTGGCGGGGGCGGTGACGCAGGGGATTTTCCGCAACCCGCTCGCCGATCCCGGCCTCATCGGCATCTCCAATGGCGCCGCGCTGGCGGCCGCGGCGTGGATCGTCGCCGGCAGCCATGTCGCCGGCTATTTGCCGCCGGCGCTGACCGATGTCGGCCTGCCGCTGATGGCCTTCTGCGGCGCGCTCATCGCCACGGTGGCGCTCTACGCGATTTCGACGCATCAGGGCCGCACCTCGGTGGTCACCATGCTGTTCGCCGGCATCGCCATAGCGGCGCTGGCCGCCGCCGGCACCGGCCTCCTGGTTTTCGCCGCCTCGGACCAGCAATTGCGCGATTTCACCTTCTGGTCCTTCGGCTCGCTGGGCGGGGCCACCTGGGCGAAAGTGGCGGTGCTGTTGCCCTTCCTGGCGCTGCTGGTGTTGATCTCCACCCGTCTCGCCCGGGCGCTGGACGCGCTCGCGCTCGGCGAGGCGGAGGCGTTCCATGTCGGCATCGACGTGCAGCGGGCCAAATGGCTGGCCATTCTCGGCATCGCCGCCGGGGCGGGCGCTTCCGTCGCGGTGGCGGGGGTGATCGGTTTCATCGGCCTCGTTGTGCCCCATCTCATCCGGCTGATGGTCGGCCCCGGCCATCGCCTGCTGCTGCCCTGCGCCGGGTTGCTCGGCGGGGCACTGCTGCTGGGGGCGGATGTGGTGGCGCGCACCGTGGTCAGCCCCGCTGAACTGCCGCTCGGCGTCGTCACCGCCGGCTTCGGCGCGCCGTTCTTCCTCTGGCTGCTGCTGCGCCGGCGCGCGGCGCTGATGGGGTGAGCCGATGTATTGTGCCCATGACATCGGCTTCTCCGCCGGCGGGCGGCGCCTGCTTGAGGGCGCGTCGGTCGCGGTGCGGCCTGGCACGGTCACCGTGCTGATCGGCCCGAACGGCGCCGGCAAGTCGACCCTGTTCAAGCTGATGGCCGGCGAGCGGCGCCCGCAGCGCGGGCAGGTGACGCTGGACGGCATCGATCTCGCCGGGCTGGGGCCGGCGCAACTCGCCCGTCTGCGGGCGGTACTGCCGCAGAGCGTGCATGTCGCCTTTCCCTTCACCGTCGCGGAAGTGGTCGGCATCGGCGCCGCCCGTGGCCGCGACCTGCCGGCGCGCATCGGCCGGGCGCTGGCGCGGGTCGAACTCGGCGCTCTCGCGGGTCAGAACTATGAGCTGCTCTCCGGCGGCGAGAAGCAGCGTGTGCAGCTCGCCCGGGCGCTGGTGCAGCTGGAGGCGGGCGAGGGGCCGGGCTATCTGCTGCTCGACGAGCCGACCGCCAGTCTCGATCTCGCCCAGCAATTGCTGGTGCTGCGGCTGATGCGCGATCTCGCGGCTGAGGGCGCCGGCATCCTCGCTGTGCTGCACGATCTCAACCTCGCCGCCATGGTGGCGGACGAAATCGTCGCGCTGAAGCTGGGCCGCGTCGCGGCGCGCGGCACGCCGGATGAGGTGCTGACGCAGGCGTGCATCGCCGAGCTCTATGGCGTGGATGTGCGCATCGGCTGGGCGCCGCCGACACCCTTCCTGCTGCCGCAGGCCGCCTCGCGGGCTTGAAGTGGCGCGCATGAAAAAGCCCCGCCCGGGGACCGGGCGGGGCGGGGATGCGGCGGTGCCGGTGGTTCAGGCGGCGAGTTCGCGCCCGACCAGCGTCTCCACATGCAGGAAGGCTTCGGTGGCGGCGGCCTCGATCCGCGCTTCTTCCTCAGCTGTCAGTTCCACCTCGTTGAGCGCGGCGGTAAAGCGGCGCCAGTGCAGCGCCCGCCCTTCCGGGTGGCCGGCGAGGTGGCGCGCGCCATGCTCGGCGGTGAAGCCGAGCTTGGCCGCTTCCTTGGCGAGGATGGCGGCGCCCATATTGGAGCCCTCGACCACATAGAGCCAGCCGAGCGCTTCGGCGAGACTGAGCGACGGGCCGAGATCGGCTTCCGGCGGGGTCATGCCGAGATCGGCGAAGTCCTGTTCCAGCGCCTCCAGGCGGGAGCGCTCGGCGAGGTCCGGCAGCAATTCCTGCAGCGCGGCATCGGCATAGAGCGTCTCCACCCGGCGGTGCAGATGGTACTGGAACTTCAGGAAGCGGGCATAGTTTTCGGCGCTGGCGAAGGGCGCCGCCTGCATCACGCCGTTATCCACCCGCTCATGCGCGGCATTGGACACGGCCTTGAGCCGCTTGGCACGGCTCGGCGCTTCCACATCGGTGGCAATAGACATCAACTGCTCCTCTCATCCCGCCCGGCGACGGGACCGTTTCACTTCACATAGAGCGGGTCGGCGACGGAAGCGACCTCGCCGCCCCCGAACCGCACCGTCAGGGCTCCCTTCACCGTCAGGCCGGCGCTTGGCAGGAAGTTCTCATATTGGGTGTATTGCTCGTTGAGCAGGTTCTCGACCGACAGACGCCACAGGATGTTCTCGCTGGGCTGATAGCCGGCATAGACGCTGACCAGGTTGAAGCTGTCGGTCGGCTCGAACACCGAATTGGCCGGCAGGTCGGAGGCGGTGACGGCGGCCACGGCGGTCCAGCGCACGGCGACGGTGAGCTTTTCTTCCAGGAAGCGGAAGCCGAGCGTCGCGGTGACCTGGTCGGGCTGGATGCTGGAGAGCGGCTGCCCGGCATAGATGCCGGACGTGACTTCGCCTTCCGAGATCTGGCCCGCCAGGCCGACGAACCATTTGCGGGCATCATAGGTGCCCTCGAACTCGAAGCCCTTCAGCCGCGCTTCCTGCACGTTCTGGTACTGCGCATAGCCCGGCACGCCCCAATTATAGGGGAAGCAGGTGGTCGGCCGACCGGGAATGGGGCAGATCGTACCGGTGGAGGGGCCGAACTCGACCAGCTCGATATAGTTCTCCACATCGTTTTGGTAGTAATTCAGCTTGGCGCGCAGCTTGTCGCCGGCGACGAACAGGTCGTCCTTCTTGATGTTGATGCCGACTTCCTTGTTCTTGCCGATTTCCGCCTGCAGGCCGGGGTTGGGCAGGAAGTAGAACATCGTGCCGCCGGTGTTGAACGGCAGCGGATGCGGGCCGGAGACCAGCGCCTCGGTCACGGTCGGGGCGCGGTAGCCCTCGGCATAGGTGCCGTAGAGGGTCAGCCACGACCAGGGGGTGACGCCGAGGGTGAATTTGGGCGAAAGACGCTCGCCGCTGGTGCCGCCATCGTCGGAATTGAGCGAATAGGCGTCGTAGCGTAGGGCGGCGATGGCTTCCAGCCAGGTGGAATAATTGCCCTTCCACTGCACGAAGGCGCCGCCGACGCCGCGATCGCCCGAGGGGTTGTAGCCCTCGCCGAAGCCGTAATCGTCGGTGTTGTCGATCTGGTCCTGGAAATAGTCGCCGCCGAAGGTGATGGCGTTGTTCCAGCCGGCGGCCGAGAAGCGGCTGGTATTGTTGGCGTCGAAGCCCACCGTGTCGATGACGAAGCTGCGCGGATCGCCCACCGCGCCGGTGATCGGGTTGGAGGAGCCGGAAACCTTCACCTGATCCTGGTCGACCTGGTTCCAGTACACCGAGCTGCGCCAGTCGAACAGATTGTCTTCCGGGTTCTGGTAGTTCCAGGCGGCCGTCACCGTGCGGTTGGTCGCCTGCGTCGAATAGGCCGTCGCCGCGTTGGCGTCGGCGCTGGTGGTGAACTGGGTGTCGTAGTTCAGCGCGGAGAGCTTGATCTCGTGGAAATCGGCCGGGCGGAAGGTCGCCTTGGCGATGCCGGTCCACGTCTCGTAGCCGCTGTCGGGCACCACGTCGCCATTGCCGTCATGGTAGTTGTCGGCGTCGCGATAGGTGCCACCGACGAACAGGTCGACATTCTGGCCGACCTTCGCCGCGCCCAGCACCGAGCCATAGCCCATGAAGCCATTGCCGGCGGCCTCGCCGGTGGCTTCCACGCCCCAGCTCTTGCCGGGGGCGATGATGTCCTCGGCGTCCTTGGTGCGCATGGTGACCACGCCGCCAATGGCGCCGGAGCCATAGATGTTCGACACCGGGCCGCGCACCACGTCGACATCGGCAATGAGGCCGGGTTCGACGAAGAAGCCGCCGGCGCCGGCATGGCCGAGCTGGTTGAAGTTCTGCCGCGCCCCGTCGACGATCACCGCCACGCGGCCGAAATCCTGCAGGCCGCGAATATTGATCTGTGTCTGGCTGGTATTGGCGTTCTGGATCGCCGTCGTGCCGGGCATGCCCTGGAACAGGTCCGCCGTGCGCTCTGGCATCAGTGCTTCAAGCTGCTCCGAGCGCCGCACGGTGACGCCGGCCAGCGTGTCGATCCAGCTCTCGGCGGTGCGGGTGGCGACGACGGTGATGGGATCGAGCTCGACGAATTCCTCCGTCTCGACCACGGCGGCGCTGGAGGCCGGGGCCTGCGCGCTCGCCTGCTGCGCCATGGCCGGCGCGGCCGCCAACAGGGCGAGCCAGGACACACCCCAGCCCGCCGTCCGTGCCATTGCCGAGAGGGGGCGATGCCCCCGGATCGTCTTGCGCATCTCTATCCATCCCCAATCGAGCGTCCGCCGGACGACACGACTTCCCCAGCGGACGCCGGGAGCCCGCATCCCTGTTCGGTGACGCCGAACCCAGAGTTAATGTCGAGGCGGGACGGTTAAGGTAAGTAAATAGTTGAGTCAAATCACGTATTAATTTGATTTTTATAACTTAAAAACAAGCGACCCACATGTAGCAATTCTAAAGAACAGCAATTTTGGATCGTTTTAAACTCGACCTAGGAGTCATATTAGAGGAATTAAAGACATGTCGGCCTCAGACAGGGCAGAGAGACGCCAAAGCGAGGAAATACAAGGGCCGCGTGCCCCGCCGGAAAGGGGCGGGCCGCGGCGCACCTAGCGCGCTGGCATCCGGCGCCCCAATTCGGGCTGCCGGGCGGTCACGCCGCGAGTTCGGTGGACAGGGTGGGAGCGAACGGACCAGCCGCACCCGCGAATCACCCACGGTCGGCGACCCGGGAGTGAGGCGCACGCCTCGCCGGCTGCCAGCTTGTGGTATCACAAAGGGGTAGGCGGCTTGCGGGAGACGGCGACAGCAGGGTCGCGCTTCGGCCGCCGGAGAGGCTGCGGGATGAAAGACAGCGTGCGGATCGTGATCGTTGCCGTTGCCAATGTGCTGCTCGGCATCTGCATCGGCTTTGCGCTGGCTGCCAGTTTCTGGGACCGGCTGCTGGTCGGCATCAACGACGCCAACATCTCGAACTGGCTCGGCTTCACCGGGGCGATCCTCGCCGCCCTTGCCACCGTCACCGCCGGCGCGCTCGCCTATCTCGGCGTGCTCTACAGCCATTCCGCCAGCACGCGCGACGATGCCGTGCACCGCATCACCGGCTATCTCGCCGGCCTGCGCAACCTCTACGCCAGCTGGCTCGAACTGAAGGACATGCCGGAGACCGACCCCAGCCGCCCGCTCAAGGTCCACACGCTGCAGAGCGAGCTGGTCCGGCCGGAAGTCACCGTCGCGCTGTATGATTCGATCCTGCAGGAGGATCAGGTCCCGGTCTTCGTGTTCTGCAACACGCTGCGCGTCGCGCTGACCAACGGCCACCCGCATCAGCACAATGCGATGGCCATCGTCCTCTTCATCTTCGAGGATGTCACCCGCGCCCTGACCGTCCGCAAGCGGCTGCTGGAGGAGGGCACCCCACTGCGCAAGGTGCAGGGCACCAAGTTCCTCACGCCCGAGCCCTATATCAAGGCGCTCTCCAGCGGCGAGACGGACGAACTCGCGGCCAAGAAGGCCTGGGTCTATGTCGAGCCCGGCGAGGCGCCGCCCGTCCTGCCCGAAGCCCCGATCTCGCTGGCCAGCCGCTCATGAGAGCGGGCCGCGTCCAAGCCTCCCGGCCATCGCCTCGATCCGCGCCAGCACCTCGGCGATCTCCGCATCGGTGACGGTGAGCGGCAGCGACAGGCCGAGGGAGGCGTCGTCCTTGGCGGTGGTCGACAGACCCTCGGCGAAGGCGCAGGCGACCAGGCGCTCGGCAAAGGCCGGGCCTGGCGGATGGCCGGCGCGGTCGGGAGCGAACTCCACCGCCTGCAGCAGCCCCAGCCCGCGTATTCCGGTGACGCACGGCACGCGCGTGGCGATGGTGGCGATCCCCTCGCGCAGCGTCTGCCCGGCCGCCGCGGCGCGGGCGACCAGACCGTCACGGGCAATGATCTCCAGCGCGGTTAGCGCCGCCCGTGTGGTCAGCGGGTTCTTTTCATGGGTGTAATGGCCGAGTTCCAGTTCGGGCGCGACATCGAGCCGGGCATCGCCGATCACCGCCGCGAGCGGGACCATGCCGCCGCCCAGCGCCTTGCCGAGCACGGCGAGGTCCGGTACCGCGCCGAAATGCTCGAAGGCGAAGAAGCGGCCGGTCTTGCCGAGGCCGGAGGGAATCTCGTCGAAGATCAGCTTGGTCCCCTGCGCGTCGCACAGGGCGCGGACCTGCGGCCACAGGTCAGCCGGCGGCACATGGCAGTTCGCGCGCATCGGCTCGGCGATGACCGCCGCGATGCGCCCGGTGGCGAGATGCCGGGCGATCTCCTCCAGCATCTGCGCTGGGCCGTCCTCGCCCGCCCAATAGGGCGTGACATGGTGGCGTCCCGGCAGGAAGGCGCCGAGGCGCGGGTCGGGCGCCGCTGAAGAGAGCCCGAAGGCGCCGAAACCATGGCCGTGATAGGCGCCTTCGAGCGACACCGTCTCCGAGCGGCCGGTGGCGACCCGCGCCAGCTTGATGGCGATCTCAATCGCATCCGAGCCGCCGGTGGCGAACAGCACCCGCGCTGGCGGACCGGGCCAGCGCGCCCGCAGCGCTTCCGCCAGCGCGACGGCGGGCAGGTTGGTGTAGCGGCGCGGGGCAAACGCAAGTTCGTCCAGCTGCGCCTTCAGCGCCGCCACGATTTCCGGGTTGCCATGGCCGAGATGGTGGACGGTGTTGCCATGCAGGTCGATGAAGCGCCGGCCGTCCGCATCTTCCAGCCAAAGTCCCTGTGCGGCGCGCAGCGCGCCGAGGCTCGGCGTGGAGCCGTGCTGGTGGAAGAAGGCCGCGCTGTCGCGGGCGAGCAGATCGTCGGCTTCGGTCATGGTGCGTCTCGTTGGGCGGCGGCCGTCGGAAGATTAGCAGCGCCGGGCGTGTGCTTCTCAATGAGGAACGCAACGGCGTCACGACGCCCGTGGCGGGAAGGTGCGGCAAGGCCCGTCACGGCGGCTCGCGCGCTGTCCGACCGTGCGCCGCCGCAGGACACGGCATTTGCGCCGGGACGGTTCGGCCCGATGCCTCGCTGGGGCGCATGTCCACATCGGCGGCGATGCAAGGCGAATGGTGACGGATGTCCGATGCCGGGACGCCCGGCATTCTCGGCCAACTCCGCGCTGCTGCGGCTGCAGACCAGCAGATCGCGACCGAATATCGAAACGGCGTCATCGCGCTTTTCCTGCGCGGAGAGAACGGCTCGGCAGCCAAAGTGAGGCCGGAGCAGCTGGTTCCCTGGCTTTGCTGTCTTCGTCGCCGGCGCCCGGTGCGCCGCTACACGCGCGGCGTCCTCCCTCTCACCGGCGCCGTCAGGTGGCCTGCCGCAGCGCCTGAGGTCCTGACAGACAACGCTCAAAATAGGCGATGGTGGCGCGCAGGCCCTCATCCAGGCTGGTCGACGCCTGCCAGCCCAGCAGCGCTTGCGCACGGCCAATCGCCGGGCACCGGCGCTGCGGATCATCGGCGGGCAGCGGACCATGGGCAATTCGCGAGCGGGAGCCGGTCATGGCGATGATGCGCTCGGCAAGATGGAGGATTGGAATTTCCGAGGGATTGCCGAGATTCACTGGCCCGACCATCGCGCCGTCGGCATCCATAAGCCTCAGCAGCCCGTCCACGAGGTCGTCCCGGTAGCAGAAGGATCGCGTCTGCGAGCCGTCACCGGCGACGGTGATGGGCTCATTACGCAACGCCTGGACAATGAAGGTCGATACCACCCGGCCATCGTCGGGATGCATGAACGGCCCATAGGTGTTGAAAATCCGCGCGATGCGGATGCGCGTGCCGAACTGGCGATGGTGGTCGTGAAACAGTGTTTCGGCACAGCGCTTGCCCTCATCATAGCAGGAACGCGGGCCGATCGGATTGACGTTTCCCCAATAGGTCTCGGGCTGCGGATGCACCAGCGGGTCACCATAGACCTCCGAAGTTGAGGCCTGAAGAACTCTGGAATCGGCCCGGCGACTGACCGCGAGCACATTGACTGCTCCAAGAATACAGGTTCTTACGGTCTGGAAGGGGTCCTTCTGGTATTGCTTGGGCGATGCCGGACACGCCAGGTTGAATATGGTGTTGAACTCGCCCGCGATATCCGAGCAGACATCCTGCTCAAGAAGATGAAAATCCCGATGATCGCGCAGGTGGCGCACGTTTTCCCGACTGCCTGTCGACAGGTTGTCGAGGCACCACACCTCATGTCCCGCGTCGAGAGACCTCTCGCAGACAAGGCTTCCCAGGAAGCCGGCGCCGCCACTGACTAATACGCGCGCCATTGGAAACTCCCGCGGACGTCCATCACCTCAAGAATACGGCCAAGGCTCGACCGTCGCGCCGAGCGGCGGATATCCTTGGCAGCGCGACGTCGACAGGCGCTACGCTGTCCTGGGGCAAGCGTCCGAAATCCTGACACTCTCTTGGGCACTCCACGCGGTCTGGTGGTTGCGATGATCTGTATTGGAAGTCCGTCCGGCAGCGTGTGTGTGCGTCTCTGCTTGCCGGAGAATGTCGATTCGCGGGTTGCATGGGGCACCGTCCATGTCTATCCATTTTCTCCAGTATTGAGTCAATTTGACCCTTGGCGAGTTCTTGCGGGAGCGGATAAGCGTGCGGCGTGTTGTCGGTCTGGTGAAGCGCGCGGGACACAGCCTAGCTCGACCGATCCGAAATACCTTTCCAGCTCTCTATGCGGCCCCGTTCGAGCGGCAGCGCTTGCCCGAACTCCAGGGAAGGCCCATCGACTTCGGTCCGGCTATTCTTCTCTCGGAGAATCCGCCCATTTTCCTTTCGGGCATGCCATATGACGAGTTTCTGGGAATTGCCCCGACCTTTGCTCGTCGCTATGGCAACGCAAAAGCAGGTTTTATCGTCTATCCCACGTGGTCAATCGAGAGCGAGGAAAAAGCGAGGTATATATCCTATCTCGCCTCGCGCCATGAGCGCTTATACCCCGACCATCTACTCCGGTTCATTTGCAATACGCAGCGCGAGACGGAGCTCCTCAACAGATTTGGTCGACCGGCCCTGTTTCTGAATCACAAATTCACTGTTTCGGAAGAGGTTTTCCGTCCACTCGACGATGTGTCCGTCACGTTCGATGCGATCTATAATGCGCGCTTCGTCGCGGGAAAGCGGCATGAACTCGCCGCCGGTATCAACAACGTCGCCTATGTGACCTATGCCGAGCCGCAGCAAACGCGGCAGGACGATTTTCGCCGCCTCTGGGCGGAGACGGCCGCTCGAAATCCCCGCCATGTCTTGCTCAATCCGCTCAAGCACGGGCTGCCGGAGACGCTATCCCACGCCGAGGTCAATCAGTGCCTCGCCAAGGCCACGACGGGCCTCCTCCTGTCGGAAGTGGAGGGAGCAAGCTACGCCGCCGTGGAGTACATGCTGGCCGGCCTATCCGTCGTGAGTACGCCAAGCCAGGGGGGACGCGACGTTTTCTTCGATCCGGACTACTGCGCCGTGGTCGAGCCCGACCCACGGACGATCCGCGACGCCGTGGCCGGCCTGAAGGCGCGGAACATTCCGAGACACGAGATTCGCGCCCGGACGCTGAAGCGGATCGAGCCGGAGCGACGCCGTTTCCTCGATCTCGTCGACGGCATGCGGGAAGAGCTGGGTGAGCGGCGCCGGTTCGTCGCAAACACATGGCCCTTCGCGGCGGTCAGCGGCGTACCGTGGAATGGATTCAAGCATCACATCGCGGCAATGGAGCAGGCGCAGCGTCGCGCGTTCGCCGGCGAAATCGGCATGTATCCACAAAGCCTCGACGACGTACAACTCACTGTCACGGAACTGCGACCTATCGTGCAGGCCCTTCGGGCGCGGCCGGGTGCTTCTCTGCTGGTTTTCGGCTGCGGAAACGACTCGCAGCTTTGGGAGCGGCTGAATTCGGGGGGAACGACAACCTTCCTGGAGGACGACCCCGACTGGGCCTCCACCGTTCAGAGCAAGCTCGCCGCCTCCGCTGTTCACCTCGTGACATACGGCACGCGGCTGAGCGATTGGAGCCGTCTTCTCCCTCGTCCGGAGGCGCTGGAAATGGACCTGCCGGCAGACGTCACGGGGCGCAAATGGGACATCATCCTGGTCGACGGGCCCGCCGGGCACAAGGACGATTGTCCGGGCCGGATGAAGAGCATCTACGCGGCCTCCCGTCTGGTCGCGCCGGGAGGAATGATCTTCCTGCGCGACGTCGAGCGCCCGGCGGAGGCTGCCTATGCGGATCGTTATCTCAAGCGTGGCCGCGTCGTGGTCGACGTGCGGGCTCGAGCGGGGTTGAAGGGCTATGAATTCTGATCCAGCGCTCTCCGCCCCTCCACGCGAGGGTGACGGTGATCTGATGACGGTCGATGGCCAGCCCGTCGCCGGGCTCAAGGCGCCCCTGGTCAGTTTTGTCGTCGTCAACTGGAACTATGGTCATTTTCTCGGCGAGACTCTCGATTCGATCCGACACCAGAACTATCCCAGCCTGGAATGCGTGGTTGTCGACAATGGCTCGACGGATGACAGCGTCACCGTGTTCGAGCGTCACGTGGGAGACGACGCGCGCTTCCGCCTGATCCGCCTTTCCGAGAATCTCGGGCAGCTTGGTGGGGCGTTCGTCGGCTTTCGCGCCGTGACCGGCGCCTTCATTGCGGTCATCGATGCGGACGATGTGCTGTTTCCGGACTTCACGGCTGTGCATGTCCAGACCCATCTCGCCCTCATAGACACCGTGGCGTTGACGACCAGCAACGTGATCGAGACCGACACGGAGAATCGCGCCCTGTCATCCTCCTGCTGGGGCAAGCTCCAGCGCGCGACCGATGGCAAACAGGTGCTGCGCGACGAGGCGACCGTCGCCCGGATGCCGCAGCTCAGTGCGGAATTCTATCGATCGACCCTGATGCCGCGCGTGGCGCGGGCCGACCGAAGCATCAAGGGCTGGCTCTGGTCGCCGGGGACCAGCAATGTCATGAGGCGCTCGGTGGCCGAGCTTTTCCTCGAGGAAGAGCCTGTCCAGATGATGCCGGCGGATGCGTATTTCCTCAAGCTCTGCCATGCCTTCGGCGGAACGGCCTTTGTCGATATCCCGCTTTCGACGCGGCGCATTCATGGCGACAATTATTTCGCCACCATGGAAATCGTCTCGGACATCCGCGTCGTGGCGCGCTCCTTTCAGGATAGCCTGAAGAATGTCGACATCCCCTTGAAGCGGATCAACAACGTCCTTCAGAACGCCCAGAACAATTACTGGCTGCTGGGCTGGCGCTACTGGGAAGCGCTCGACACGCTGACGAGCCGCTCCTACATATCGAAATACCGCTACTACAACTCCAAAGCTGTCGTTAATGCCTTCTGCCGCCACGCCAAGGAACTTCGCGCCTTGGGCAGCAGCCATGCGTTCATCTGGGCGATCCGTTCGCGTTTCAACCTGAGCAACAGCATCAGGATCGTCCGCGCGGGGTTTGATGGGCGCCTGCCAGCGCAGTTTTTCATTTGGCTTATGCCACCGATATCCTTCCCGCCGCAGGGGCTGTGGCGGAAGATCATAAGAGGCATTCTGTAACGGCCGGCCGTTTTTCCGCCTAGGACTTCGCGCGCCAGCACGAATGGGTCGAGGGCGTGGGCGACGCCGTCCTCCTCATTGGTGAGGGGTGACGAAATGCACCGCCCCACTCCGCGACGACGCGCTCGAATGAAGCGTTCATCGCGGACGGTACCACTCTAGCGGCAGCCACTGGGAACCGTCCCGCGCCCGCATCACCCGAGACATGATCGGGTTTTGCTTCAGCGGCGTGGGCAGGTTGCGAAATGGCACGCCCGGCGCCCGCTTCAGCGATCGATGATCCAATGCAGCACCGACGGGGCTCGGTGGGGATGTTTCAATTTGATCGGGCTCAGAGTGCCTCCCCCAGTTGCGCGGCGCGGCGCAGGCGCTCGGCGTCGCGGGCCGGAGGCGTGCCGAACAGGCGGGCATATTCGCGGCTGAACTGCGAGGCGCTCTCATAGCCGACGGCATAGGCGGCGCGGGCCGCATCGGTGTGGGTCGTCAGCAATCGCCGCGCCGCCTGCAGGCGCAGCGTCTTCTGGTACTGCAGCGGGCTCATCGCCGTCGCCGCTTTGAAATGGCGGTGGAAGGACGGCACGCTCATTCCGGCGATCTCGGCCAGGGTCTCGGTCCGCAGCGTCTGGTCGAAGTTGCGGCGGATCCAGCCGATCGCCCGGCGCACCTGCGACAGGCGGCTGTCGGCGCGCCCGGCCTGCCGGAGCAGCGGGCCATGGCCGCCCTGCAACAGGCGGTACAGCAACTCGCGCTCACGCGAGGGCGCGAGAAAGGGGATGTCGGCGGGCGTGTCCAGCAGCGCGAGCAGATGATCCCACGCCTCCAGCAACTCGGCCGTGGCGGGCGTGACGCCGAAACTGGAGGCCGGTCCAGCCGGAGGCGCCGCTGAGGGGGCGGGCGGCATCTCTTCGAGCAGGCTGGTGAGCAGGTCGCGATCGAGAGCGAGGGCGGTGACCACATAGGGTGCGTCCCGCGCCGCCTCGATCACGCATCCGGTGGCGGGCAGCTCCAGCGAGGCGATGAAGCAGGTCCCGGCGCCATAGCGCAGCATCCGGTCGCCGATCAGCACCTGCTTGCTACCCTGCAGCACCGCGCAGACCATCGGTTCATAGAGCGTCGTCACCGGCGCGCTGTTCTGGTGGGCAACCCCTATGGCGACATGCGGCACGGGCGTCTCCAGCCGCATCCCGTCAGTATGGCGCGCAATGCGCCGGCACATGCGATCGAGCACATCCTGCATGGCGATGATCTTGTCCTTCCGCGCCGGCAGCGCAAGCGGCGCTGATAGGATCAGGCAAGGAGTTGATATGATCGGGCGCTCGGCTTCGCAAGTGGCGGCCCATATGGCCCAGGACGCGGCATCGCCGCGCGTCTTCACGCGAACAGGAACAGATCATGACAAAGGCTTTCGGTGCGACATCGACCACGGACGAGGTGCTCGCCGGCGTCGACCTCCACGGCACGCGCGTTCTGGTGACGGGCACGTCGGCGGGGCTGGGCGTCGAGACGGCGAGGGTTCTGGCGGCCCATGGCGCCGATGTGGTCGGCGCGGCGCGCGACCTCGCCAAGGCCGAGCGGGCGACCGCCGCCGTGCGGGAGGCGGCTCGGGCGGGTGGTGGCAGTTTCGAGCTGGTCGCGCTGGACCTTGCCTCGCTTTCCAGCGTGCGGGCCTGCGCCGACCGTTTGCAGGCCGATGCCCGCCGGTTCAACCTGGTGATCGCCAATGCCGGCGTCATGGCGCCGCCCTTCGGCCGAACCGCCGACGGGTTCGAGACCCAGTTCGGCACCAACCATCTCGGCCATTTCGTGCTGGTCAACCGGATCGCTCGATTGATCGGGGATGGCGGGCGGCTGGTGAACCTGTCCTCCGCCGGCCACCGCTTCGCCGATGTCGACCTCGACGACCCGAATTTCGAGCAGACCACTTATGATCCGTGGGTCGCGTATGGCCGCTCGAAGACGGCCAACAGCCTGTTCGCCGTCGCGTTCGACCGGCGACACCGCGCGCGCGGCGTGCGCGCCACGGCGGTGCATCCCGGCGGCATCCACACCGAGCTTGGCCGGCACATGAGTTCGGGCGAGATGGAGGCGCTGATCGCGTCGATCGACGCCGCCCATGCAGCGGCGGGGCTGCCGCCTTTCGCCTTGAAGTCGATCCCGCAGGGGGCGGCGACCACGGTATGGGCCGCCTGCGTCGCCGATGCCGAGGCGATCGGCGGGCGCTATTGCGAGGACTGCCATATGGCTGAAGTGCAGGACGGCGAAGGCATTCGCGGCGGCGTGCGCCCCTATGCGCTCGACGTCGAGCGGGCGGAGGCCCTGTGGCGCAAAAGCGAGGAACTCGTCGGCGAGGCGTTCTGACGGCGGACGCGCCCGGCGATATGCCGGGCGCGCTTCTCGACCGGTCGCAGGCTGTCGAGAGCTACCCGTTTAGTCCCAGAGTGTGGTGGCGTATCATTATCTTCGTTGGAGAGGGGCACGCTATGGGCCGGCATCACCACCGGCTCTCGCGCGCATAGCGGACCAGAGCGGCATAGCGGTACAGCCCGTGCACCATCTTGCTGTACGGCATCGTGAGGAACAGCGCCAAGACCACCCCGAGGTGCAGCGCGAGCAGCGTGCCCATGGCGGGGGTGTCACGAAGCAGCATCAGGGCGAGGCCGGTGAGGCTGGTCAGGAACAGCATGGCGAGAAACGCCGTGTCCATGCCGAACCGCGCCTCGTCGACGAGATGGGGCGCCCGCCGCAGCTTGGCGGCGAACAGGCCGATGGGACCGACAATGAGACCGATGCCGCCAAGCGTGCCGAGGACAACAGGCAGATCGTAAAGCGGGTAAGGCGCCTCGCGGCCGAGCGCGTAATGGTAGAGCGTGGCGACGCTCGTCGCCGCGAAGCACAGCATGAAGCCGTAGAACGTGAAGTGGTGATAGAGGCGGCGCCGGTCGTTGGGCTGGTCGTCCTCATTGAAGCAGCCGGCCTCTCCGCCGTCGAGATAGCGCAGCCGTCCGGCGTCCTTGGCGGCCTGCCACAGCGAGGGCGGGTGGCCGAGCGTCGCCGCCGGTTCACCAATGTCCTTCCAGAACGCGCGCAGGCCGAGCCCCATGGCCACCAGCGCATAGAGAAAGGCCGCGCCGAACAGGGCCGCCATCGCGTTGTGCGGCATCAGCCGGTAAAACGCGCCGGGGCCACTCGCCGTCGCGGTGAGGGCGCCGGGATCGTTGAAGGCCACGAAGCCCAGGATGAATCCGGCCACGGCAACGGACGCAACTAGGCTGATCGCCAGGCCGTTGCGGTCGAACATCGGCGCCAGCGCGGCAGGCCAGGCATAGGTGCGGTAGGAGTCGTTGCGCAGACGGGCCAGCGTCCGCGGCACGTTCACCGCGAATTCATGCGGCGGCGCGAACTGGCAGTCGACAAAGCAGGCACCGCAGGAGTGGCAGAGATTGGCGAGGTAATTCAGGTCGCCATCGCGGAACTCGCGCCGCAGTTCCATGGCCGGGAAGACCGCGCACAGCCCCTCGCAATAGCGGCAGGAGTTGCAGATGGTCATCAGCCGATCGCCCTCGGCGTGCAGGGCGTCGGCATGCGGCGTCAGCGTCGCACCGGGGGCCGTCATGCCGGGAATGGTGTCAGTTGCGCGCATGTGAGGCGGCCTCCCTTCCCGCGATCCGCCCGAAAACGGAACCGATGGTCATGCCGATGCCGGCCGCGTAGCCTTCGCCGAGCACATTGCCGGCCATGATCTCGCCCGCCGCGAAGATGTTGGCGGAGGGCCGGCCGTCCCGCATCAGCACGCGGGCCTGCTCGTTCACGCGCGTGCCGAGATAGGTGAAGGTGATGCCCGGCCGTACCGGGTAGGCATAGAACGGGGCGGTGTCGATGCGGCGCGCCCAATGGGTCTTCGGCGGCACGAGCCCTTCGGTGCGGCAGTCGTCCAGCACGGTATGGTCGAAGGTGCCGGGCCTCACCGCGGCATTGAAGCCGGCGACGGTGGCGTCGAGCGCCTTGGCGTCGAGCCCCAGCTTGCCGGCCAGCTCGGCGATGCTGGATGCCGCGATGGGCGGGAACAGCGAGGGCATGAACAGGTTCAGCGCCGGCGCATCGAACAGGATATAGGCGATCTGGTCGGGCTGGCGCGCGACCATGCGGCCCCAGATCGCGTAGCGCTTGGGCCAGATGTCCTCGCCTTCGTCGTAGAAGCGTTCGCAGCGGTTGTTGACGACGATGCCGAACACCACGCAATCGAGCCGGGTGATGATCCCGCCGTCGAATTTGGGCGCGCGGGCGTCGATCGCCACCGCATGGCATTGGGTCGGATCGCCCACCGTCTGCACACCGGCTTCCATCAGCATGCGCAGCACGGAGCCGCGATTATAGGGCGTGCCGCGGATGAGGAAATTGCCGGCAATCTCGCCCCACCCCTCCTTCAGCCACTCGATATTCGCCTCGAAGCCGCCGGAAGCGGCGATCAGCGTCGCGGCCCGCACCGTGGCATTGACCTGCCCGCCGATGGTGGCGCCGAGGAACATGCCTTGCTCAATAGCGAGCGCCGTCACCTCTGCGTCGTACAGCACGTCGACGCCGAGCGTCTCGGCCGTGCGGTACAGCGCGTTGAGCATGGCCCGCCCGCCGCCGAGGAAGAAGGAGTTGGTGCGCCCGAGGCTCAGCGTGCCGCCGAGGGAGGGCTGGAAACGCACGCCCTGTTCGACGATCCAGTCCAGCATCTGCTTGGATTCGCGGATCATCATCCGTGCCAGCGGCTCGTCGGTGTTGCCCCGCGTCACCCGCAGCAGGTCATCGAAGAACTCGTCTTCGGTATAGGGGCCGGTCAGCGTGCCCGTCGCGGTGTCATGGGCGCAGCGCATGTTGCGGGTGTGGCGGGTGTTGCCGCCCCGGTAGAAGCGCGGGGCGGCTTCGAGCACGAGCACCGAGCGGCCCTCGCGGCGGGCCGAAATCGCTGCGCACAGGGCGGCGTTGCCGCCGCCGATCACCAGTACGTCGTAATGCCGCGACAGGTCGGGCGTTGCCATGGCGTGCGGTCCCGAGCCGGTGTCAGAGCGCCGCCGTCACGAGAATCTCGACGCGGCAGGATGGGTTGTTCATCTCGACCTTGCCGCAGCAGCGCGTGGGCGTGCGGCCGGGCGCCACCCAGGCGTCCCATACGGCGTTGAAGGCCGCGAAATCGTCCATGGTGCGCAGCCAGACCTGGGCGGTGAGGATCCTTTCCCGCGACGAGCCGGCCTCGTTGACCAGCGCGTCGATCTTCGCGAGCACCTGGGCGGCCTGGCCGGCGACATCGAGGCTCATGTCGTCCGGAACCTGGCCCGCCGTATAGACGATGCCATTGTGCACGAGGGCACGGCTGCGGCGGTGGTTCTGGTCGATACGGGTGATGTCGTCCATGTCGAAAGTCCCTTTCACTTGAAGCCGTGACATCGCTCAGCGCGCCGTCCCGTAGCCGCCGCCGCCCGCGGTCTCCATGAGCACGCGGTCGCCGGCCTTGAGCACGCGCGGCTCCGTGGGGTCGATCTGCGTGCCGTTGATGACGAGGCGGCCCGGCTTGCCCGTGCCTCCGCCTGCGAAGCCGGCGGTCGGGGTCTTGAGCTGCGTCATCAGGAACGAGGCCATCACGTCGGAGGCGTCGGGCAGCATCTCGAACTCGAAGCTGATGCCGCCGCCGCCCCGGTGAAGGCCGGCGCCGCCGCTGTCGCGCCGGATCTCGCGGCGCAGCACCTTGATGGGGGCGAGGTTCTCCATCATCTCGACCGGGGTGTTGCCGAGATTGGCGGGGAAGCTCAGCGCCGAGAAGCCATCGCGTCGTGCGGTGGCGCCCTGGCCGGCATTGAGGAAGTTCACCACGGCGAAGCGCTTGCCGCGATACTCGCCGGACATGGTGAGCGATGAATTCGGCGACCCGCCCGCCCACACCTTCTCCGGCAGCACGCCGGCGAGCGCCTTGAACACGGCGGCCGGCAGCAGATGACCGATGGCGCTGCGCCCGCCGGAGGCGGCCGGATAGGTCGGGTTCAGCAGCGAGCCGACCGGGGCCGTGGTGGAGATCGGCAGGAAACTGCCTTCATTGTTGGGAATGTCCGGGCAGAGCAGCGCCTTCAGCCCATAGACCGTATAGGCAAAGGTGTAGATGGGCACGACGTTCAGGGCGTGCGGCAGCTGCGGGCTGGTGCCGGCATAGTCGATGGCGATCTCGTCGCCCTTCACCGTCAGTTCGCACTGGATAAGGATCGGCTTGTCGAAGCCGTCATGCTGCACGGTGGAGCGGTAGACCCCGTCGGGAATCTGCCGGATGGCATCACGCATGGCCATTTCCGAGCGCGTGCGCACCTCGGCTCCCAGCGCGTTGATATCCACCGCGTCGAGCAGACCCTGGAGGCGTTCGCCCATGGTGCGGCAGCCGGCGACCTGCGCCCAGATATCCCCCATGCCCTGCTCGGGCACGCGGATGTTCTGGGTGATCATCTCGATCAGCACCTCGTTCGGCTTGCCGGCGTCGAGGAGCCGCATCAGCGGAATCTGCAGCCCTTCCTCATAGATTTCGCGGCTGGAATTGGAGCGCAGCTTTCCGCCGATGTCGGGCAGGTGCGAGACCACGGCGGCAAAGGCCACCAGCCTGCCGCGGTGGAAGATCGGCGTCGCGGTGGTCACGTCGTGCACGTGACCCGATCCCTTCCACGGATCATTGGTGATGAACACATCCCCGGGTCGGATGGTCTCGGCCGGAAACTTGTCGAGGAAATGCCGGACGGTCGCCGGCAGGCACCCGATGAAGCCGGGCAGCGACATGGTCGACTGCGCCAGCGATCGCCCCTCAGCATCGGTGAGCACGATGGCGAAATCGTTGCCGTCGCGCACCAGCGTCGAGAAGCAGGTGCGCACAAAGGCGGCGGAGGCCTCGTCCACCACGCTGACGAGCCGCTTCCACAGGATCTCCAGCTCGATGGCATCAAAGGCGGAAGAGCTGCGTGGGGACGAGGGACCGGAAGAGATGGGACGTTGCTCGGCGACAAGGTGTTCCATGTCAGTCGAATTCCTTGATGGAGACGGCGACGGTCAGGTCCGGCCGGATGGTGACGTCGGCGGCCACCGCGACGACGATGGTCGATTCCCGCTCTTCGAGGATCAGCGGCGCCTGCAGGGTGCGGCCCGGGGCGACGGAATAGCGGTCATAGACGTCGACCGTGCCGTAGGCGCCTTTCAGGGGAAGGTAGATCTCACGGCGCCCGTTGCCGCTCTCCGTGGCGCGGACCCGGTTGTCGCCCCATTCGAAATGATGGCCTTCGCTGGGGGCGCGACCGACCAGGCGCCAGGTCATCACCTGTGGCGCGGCATTGGGCACCAGGCGACCATAGAGGCGCTCATACTCGGCCTCGAAGGCGGCACGCAGCACCACGCTGGTTGCCGGCGAGGCCTGCGTGTAGGGGATCGCGACGTCGATCTCGGCGCCCTGGCCATAATAGCGCATGGCCGCGCCGATCACCCACTCGACGTCGTGCGCGCCGGCGGCCGCGAGTTCGATTTCGCTTTCGCGCCGCAGGACACTGAGGTTTTCCGCCACCGCCGCCCAGTCGACATCCGCCAGCATTTGCGGGTTTGACCAGGCGCGATCAATGCGGGCCGGCGCCGCCAGCATGCCGAGACAGGAGCCTGCACCGGCAGCAATGGGGATGAGAACCTCTCCGATGCGCAGCTTGCGCGCCACCTCCACCGCGTGGACCGGGCCGGCGCCGCCGGTCGCCACCATGGTGAAGTCGCGCGGGTCGAGACCGTTCTCGGCGATGTGGATACGTGCCGCGCTGGCCATGTTCTCGTTGACCACGTTGCAGATCCCCCACGCGGCCCCGAGGGGGGAGACCGAGAGCTCGGCGGCAAGCCGTTCCATGGCGCGCGCGGCACCGGCGACATCAAGCTTCATCTCGCCGCCGAGGAAATTGTCCGGGCTGAGATAGCCGAGCAGCAGGTCGGCATCGGTCACGGTCGGGTCGGTGCCGCCGCGTCCGTAGCAGGCCGGGCCCGGCACGGAGCCGGACGATTCCGGGCCGATGTTCAACAGGCCGAGCCGGTTGCAATGGGCGATGGAGCCGCCGCCGGCACCGATCTCGATCAGCTCGATGCTCGGGATGAGGATAGGCAGGCCGGAGCCGCGCTTGAAGCGCTCGACGCGGGCGCATTCGAAGCTGTGCGCGATCGGCGCCTCGCCGCCGACCGCCACGCAGGCCTTGGCGGTGGTGCCGCCCATGTCGAAGGCGAGCACCTGGTCGACGCCATTCTGGCGCGCCGTGTTCAGGGCCGACATCACGCCGGCGGCGGGGCCGGATTCCAGCAGCAGGATCGGCGATTCCGCCCCCGATTGCGCCGACGAGAAGCCGCCGCTCGACACCATCACCCGCAGCGGAATGCCCGGCCGGATCGCGGCGATCCGCGCGCCCAGCTCCTGCAGATAGGTGGCCACCAGCGGCTTCACATAGGCATTGGCCGCCACGGTGGAGGTTCGCTCGAACTCCTTGATCTCGCGGGCGAGATCGGCCGACAGCGAAATGGCGAGATGTGGCAGGGCGGCCTTCAGCCGCGCTTCGATCCGCTTCTCGTGCTCGGTATTGACGTAGGAGTGCAGCAGCGAGACGGCGGCGGATTCGACATCGAGCGACCTCAGCTGCGCGACCACGCGGTCCAGCTCGTCCTCGCTGAGCGGTTCCAGCACCTCGCCCGTCGCGTCGAGCCGTTCCGCCACCTCGATGCGGTTGTGCGGCTCGATCAACGGCTTGGGGATTTCGATGTCGAGATCATAGATGTCGTAGCGCCATTCGCGGCCGATTTCGAGCACATCGCGCATGCCGCGCGTCGTGATGAGCGCCGTCTTGGCACCCTTGCGCTCGATCAGCGTGTTGGTGATGAGGGTGGTGCCGTGCACGACTTCCGCCAGCGGCGGGGCGGTGGCGGCTCCCTCATGCGACTGCGCGACCTGCCGCAGCAGGTCCTCGATCACCGTGGTCACCGCCTGGCCCGGATCGGCGGGCGTCGTCGGCGACTTCGCCACCCAGATCCGCCCCTCGGGCGAGAGCGTGGCGACGCCGTCGGTGAAGGTTCCACCGATATCGACGGCCACACGCAGCGTGTTGTCAAAGGTGACAGGCTTGTTCATGTCGTTGGGTGCTTCTGAACGGATGCAGGCGGGGTTCAGTAGGCGATCGTGATGAGCCGTTCCTCGGTCATCTCGCGGATGGCGTAGGCCGGCCCTTCGCGTCCGAAGCCGCTGTCCTTCACGCCGCCGAAGGGCATGACATCGACGCGCGCGCTCGATGCCTCGTTGATGTGGACACCGCCGAAGCGAAGCGCCCGCGCGGTGCGCAGCGCCGTGCTGATGTCGGAGGTGAACAGCCCGGCGGCGAGGCCGAACGGGCTGGCATTGGCCATCTCGACCGCCTCTTCGACGTCATCGAACGGAATGACCGACAGCACCGGCGCGAAGATCTCCTCGCACACCACCTTCATCGAAGGCGCGACACGGTCGAGCACGGTCGGCGCGAAGACGGCGCCGTCATGCGTGCCGCCGGTAAGGATGCGCGCTCCGGCTGCCACCGCTTCCTGCACCCAGGAGGCGGCACGCTCGGCATGGGCGCGGGAGATCATCGGGCCGATCACCACGGAAGGATCGGAAGGATCGCCGGCCTTGGCGGCGCGAACCGCCTCGACGAGCTGCGGCACGAAGCTGCCTTCGATGCGGCGGTCGACGAACAGGCGCTGCACCGAGGTACAGACCTGCCCGGCCTTGCGGAAGCCGGCATTGACGATCTTCGGGATGGCGCGCGCGAGGTCGGCATCGTGGCAGACGATGGTGCTGGCGATGCTCCCAAGTTCGAGCTGGGTGCCGCGCAGCCCGGCGGCGGCCTGAATCTCGCGCCCCACGCGGGTACTTCCGGTGAAGGCGTAGAAGGCGATGCGCGGATCGTCCAGCAGCCGGCGGCCGATGGCCGAGCCGGGGCCGTGCAGCAGCGCCAGCAATCCGGACGGCAGGCCGGCGTCGATCAGCGCCCGGCAGAGCTCCACCGCCGAGAGCGGCGTGTGGTTGGACGGCTTGACGATGACGGCGTTGCCGCCCGCCAGCGCCGGCCCAACCTTGTGGGCGACCACGTTGAGCGGCGAGTTGAACGGGGTGATGGCGCAGACCACGCCGCGCGGCACCCGAATGGTGAAGCCGAGCCGGTCGCGCACGCCGTCACCGGCCTGCATCGGCACCAGTTCGCCATTCAACCGCTTGGCCTCTTCGGCCGAGAGCTCCAGCGTCTGAACGCAGCGCCGGACCTCATTGTCGCCATCGGCCCGGGTGAAGCCGGCCTCGTCGCGCATCAGCGCCATGAGGGGCTCGGCCCGCTCCTGGATGATCTGTGCGGCGCGAGAAAGGATGCGGTAGCGGTCATAGGGCGTGAGCGCGGACGCCTCGACGGCGGACTGTGCCCCCGCGACCGCGGCGTCGACCTGTTCGAGAGAGGCGACCGCCATCTCGCCGAAAACCTCGCCGCGGAACTTGTCCCGCAGGCGATCGGTCGCGGCGCCGTCCACCCAGTTTCCGCCGATGAGAAGCTGCGACATGGCTTTTCTCCTCACGCTCGCGTGCCGATGCCGGCCATGAAGTTGAGGCGGATCTTGACGGGATCGCGTTCGGTGACGCCCGCCGGCTTGGTCTGGTCGATCTTGGCGGCAATCAGCCACGGCCCGTCGCCTTCCAGAGCGCGTGTGACCAGCTCATCGAAATGGGCCTCGTCGGCGGCCCACTGCGCCTGCTTCAGGCCAGCGCCTCGCGCGACGGCGACGATATCCGTGCAGGTCGCGGTCAGCGTCTTCTGCGCGCCGGTGATGTGGTAGGCGCCATTGTCCCAGATGATGATGGCGAGGTTCTTCGGTGCGGTGGCAGCCACCGTGCCGAACGTGCCGAGCTGCATCAGGATCGAGCCGTCGCCGTCAAGAGCGAACACCTTGCGCTGCGGCTGGGCGATGGCGACCCCCAACGCGATGGGCGTGGCGAGGCCCATACTGCCGAGCATGTAGAAATTCTGCGGCCGCTGGCCGGCGGCCCAGAGGTCGAAATTGGTGTGGCCGATGCCGCCGATGACGGCTTCTTCGGAGGTCAGCCGGGCGACCAGCCGCCGGGTCAGGGCCGTGCGGTTCAGCGTCGCGGCGCTGTCGCGGGTGATCTCAGGTTCGAGGTTCGACATGATCGGTTCCTCTCACGCCGCGCGCTTGGTGAGCAGCGGCGACAGGATGAGCGCCGCCGGCGCCTGGGTGGCGAAGGCCTGGCGGACCATGCCGTCGACGACGAACTCCACCTGCGCCTTTTCCTGAATGGCGAAGTGCTCGATCCCGAGGCTCTGCAGCACGGGCCGCATGGTGCGGCAGACGATGGCCTGCCCCTGCTGGAATTCGCCGAGCGTCCCGCGCTCGGAAATCATCATCACCAGCGGGATCTGGAACGGGCAGGCGAGCGACGCCAGCGCATTGACGACCGTGGCGAAGCCGCTGGTCTGCATCAGCGCGATGCCGCGCTTTCCGCCCATATAGGCGCCGGTGACGATCGCCACGGCCTCCTCTTCCCGGGCCGGGGAGATGACGGTGAAGAAGGGATCGGCCTCGATAAGACGGATCAGCCGCGCCAGCACATTGTCGGGGACATAGCTGACCAGGCTGACATCGTTCGCCTTGAGCACGCGGACGACGATCTCTTCCCAGCTTTCGGCGGTCGGTTCACCGGACATGTCGGCCTCGGTTGGATGATTTCGGGGGGCCGGAATGCAGAAGGCAAGCTCTGCTCGCCTTCTGTCTGAGATGACGCTAGTTCACGCCGGCTGTTCGACACAAACTATTAATTTTTGTCTATTGTTCAGGTTTGGTGATAAATAACGGATCGAAAAACCCGTCCTGGATCGCCCGCAGCCACACTGTTCCAATCACAGGCACCTGGCGTTCAACGATGCTGTGGTTGAGCCCCTCGATGCGGGTGATGCGATGCTTGCCGGTGGCTTCCGCCGTCAGCTCGCGGGCGGCCTCCATCCATTGCGGCGGATAGACTTCGTCGAAGGTGCCGTTCATGTCCCAAATCGGAACGCCCTTCAGCCCGGGGCCGGGTTCGGCGATCGCAATCTGCTCCTGAACCAGCGCGGCATAGCCGAGCTGGCGGCGCTCGGCCGGCAGGAATTCCGCCGTGTAGAGACGCAGCGCACCTTCGGACAGCGCGCCGATATTAAAGAACATCAGGCTGTCTTCGGCCGCCTTGAAACGCGGCTCCTTGAGGTTGCGCTCCCAGCGCGCGTCCTTCTCATCCGGATTGGCGCGGGTGTTGTAGAAGTCGAAATCGGCCCTGCCGCGGCCGCGCACACGCAGCGCTGATTTCTCGTAGAGCCAGTCCCACCGCCCCTTGTGCAGCGCCGCGCCATAGAAATAGGCGATGCCGGGAGGCGAGGTGCCCCAATTGAGGAAGCCGTCCGGCTTGATGCGATCGGCCAGCGGCCACATGAAGGCGCCACCCGTGGAGAAGCCCCAGTAGAGCAGCAGCGACTGCCGGCGCTCTTCCTCGCTGAGGACATGGCGCAAGCCCTTCTCGAAGCCATCGACGAAGACGACCGGCGTGGCGGCGACCATGTAGTTGTAAAGCTCGGTATCGGGCTTGGGAAAGCGCACGAACTCGCTGCCGGACGAACTCGACGTCTTGCCCGCCGCCTGCGAGGTCCAGTCGTCCACCGACCAGTAGGCCTTCTGGTGCTGCGAGAAGATCGGCATGCGGTCGTTGAGGGGGATGCTCTCCCAGCTGCCGCTGCGGTCGGGGGCGAAGAAGTTCCAGCGGCCGACGCGGTTCAGGCCGATGAAGGTCACGCCGCGTTTGGCGAGCCAGACACCGATGCCTTCCTTGCCCTCATCCGTGGTCAGGAAGCCGTTGACGCTGGAGCTTCCCTCCTCGGTCGCCACCAGCACGACCTTTCGGCCGTTGTGCAGCAGCGGCTTTTCGGGATCGAGTCGCAGGACGACCTGGGTGAAGCTGCGGCCATTGGCGTCAAAATCGACATAGTCGATCTTGCTGGCATAGCCGGTGGTGGCGGGGAAGTCGTTGCCGGCGCGGATTTCCTCGACCTGCGCGGCGGAGATGGTGCCCTTGTCGGCCGGCAGATCCCACGCGTGGGCGGGGGTGAAAGACAGGATTAGAGGTGTTAAAATACCACAAACAACGCGCACAGTCGTCCGACGTCTCATGATCGCCTCCTATGTGCCGGAAGGGGCCTTGCCCTCCTGCGGTGCCGTCAGGAAAGTGCCGCGGCCGCTGGCGAGGAGCCGCCCGGCCTCGTCGTAGATTTCCGCCTCGCAGGTCGAGACCTGCTTGCCGAGCTTGATCACCCGGCCCTTGGCGGTGAGGTCGCCCTTGGTGGCCAGCCGATGGTAATCCACCCGCAGATCCACCGTCAGAACCGGCCGGCCCATGCTGTTCATCAGGGCGAGATTGGCGGCGAAGTCGATCAGCGCCGCGTGAATGCCGCCCTGCGTCTGGCCGATGGTGGGGTTGGCGACCCATTCCGGTCGCCAGGCCGCCTTCAACTCGATCGTGTCGTCGCCCAGCTCAAGGATGGTGAGGTTGAGCCAGGACAGGAAGGGGCTGCGATCGACGATGGTCTGGACGTCGGCGGCCGTCTTGCCGAGCTTTTCCGTGCTCATATGCGCGCTCCTTCGTTCGCTTCCGTGCCGGTGACGGCTTTCGGCGGGGTCCGCGCAACCTCGCGCAGGCGGCAGGCCTCCGCTTCCAGCGAGCGTCGGTCGATCTTGCCGACGCCCGTCATCGGAAGCGCGTCGAGGAACACCACCACGCGCGGATACTGGTAAGGCGGCGCGTTCTTCAGCGCGTGCTGCTTCACCTCTTCGGCGGAGAGGCTCGACCCGCTCCGCTTGACCAGGAAGGCATAGGGCACTGTGTGCTTGATCTCGTCCGGCGCCGGCACCACCACCGCCTGTTCGATGTCGGGATGGCGCTCCAGCATCAGCTCCACCTCCGCCGGATAAACGTTGTGGCCGCTGGTGGTGAACATGTCGTCCGAGCGGCCGACGAAATAGTACCAGCCGGCCTCGTCGCGACGCAGTATGTCGCCGGTGTTGAACCAGCCATCGGCATCGAACTTCTTGGCCATCTGCTCGGTGTTGTTGTGATAGCCGTTCATCATGCCGGGCCCGCGCACATGCAGCGTGCCGAAGTCCGGCGTGCCGCCGACGAGGCGGAACTCGTTGCCCGCGATCGGCCAGCCGATCGAATGGCGCGGGCGCGGCGCGCCCTGCGGATGGCGCCCGAACAGCGCCGCGCTGGTCTCGGTGATGCCGAAGATCAGGTTGATCTTGGCCTGGGGGAACTGCTCCGCGACCTGGTCGATCAATTCATCGGAGGCGGGGGCGCCGCCCATGGTGGCGAGGCGCACGAAGGAATAATCGCGGCCGGCCAGCAGATCCCTCTGCTGCAGCATCATCGCCAGAATGGTGGGCACGCCCGACACCACCGTCGTGCGGTAGCGGTTGATCGCCTCGATGTAGTGGCGCGCCTCGAACTTGCGCATGAGCACGACGGTCGATCCGCCATACAGCACGCACTTGATCGAGTTCATCGCGTGCTTGTGGTAGAGCGGCGCGGCCACGATCATCCGGTCCGCCGGCGAGAAATCACGGTCGCGGGAGATGGTTTCGGCGACCCAGCTATGGGCGCGGTGCGAGAGCAGCACGCCCTTCGGGCGGCCGGTGGAGCCCGATGTGTAGGGTTGAAAGGCCACGGAGTCGTGGTCGGGCAGGAAGGGCGTGAACGGGCCCGGGTCCTTGAAGGCGGCAAGACCGTCCGCGCCCTCGGCGTCCACGCGGACGAGGGACGTGCCGGCCGGCAGCCGGGCCGCGAGGCCGGTCTCGCAGAACACCAGCTTGATGGCGCAATCGTCGATGATCCAGGCCAGCGTTTCCTCGGGCAGCAAAACGCCCATCATCACCGGGATGACGCCGGCCCGCATGGCGCCGAAGAAGACCTCGAGAAATTCCGCCCGGTTCGAGCAGAACATGCCGATCCGGTCGCCCGGGCGGAAGCCTCGCGCGACGAGCCCGCGCGCCACCGCATCGCAGGCGGCGTGATAGGTCGGGTAGTCGATCTCGCGCGGGTGCTGCGGGTCATGCAGGTCGATGATCGCCAGATGACCGCTGTCGCGGAAGTCGCTGCCCAGGCAGCCGAGATTGCGGATGGCGCGGGTCATGGGTTCACGATCACCTTGCCGAAGATGCGCCGGCTTTCGAGAAGGGCGATGCCCTCGGCCGCCCGTTCGAGCGGCAGCCGGGTCTCCATGACCGGCTTGAGCTGGCCTGACGCGACGAAGCCCAGGCACGCCGCGATATCGTCCGGCACATAGGCGCGGCTGCCGATGATCTCCGTCTCGCGGTGCCACAGGAAGCGGACGTCGATCTCGCTGATATGACCGGCCGTCGAGCCGCAGGTGAGGATGCGTCCACCCTGCGCCATGCAGCGCTGGGTCTGGATCCAGGTATCGCCGCCGGTGAAGTTGATGGCGACGTCGACGCCCTTCTTGCCGCTGGCTGCCCAGACGGCGCGCGAGAATTCCGGCGTCTCGACATAGTTGATGATGTGGTCGGCGCCGAGCTCCCGCAGCTTGCGGCCCTTTTCTTCGGACGAGGTGCAGGCGAAGACTTCGCATCCGGCCATCTTGGCAAACTGGAGGCAGGATACCCCGACGCCGCCGCTGGCGCCGAGGATCAGCACCTTCTCTCCCGCCTTGATCTTGCCGCGGGTGAACAACATGCGGTGCGAGGTGCCATAGGCGATCGGCAGCGCGGCGGCTTCGTCGAAGCTCACTCCATCGGGAATCTCGATGAGCTGGCGGTGGTCGGCCGCGATGTACTCGCACAAGCCGCCATTGCCGTTCTCGCCAAGGACGCCACCCGTGGGGAAGCGGGGGAACAGCACCACGCGCTTGCCGACCCATGCGGAGGAGACGTCCGCGCCGACCTCACGCACGATGCCGGCAATGTCGCCGCCCGGAATCCGGGGCATCTTGGTCGGCATGTCCGGCATGCCATGCATGACGAACACGTCCATATAGTTGAGCCCGCACGCCTTGATTTCCACGAGCGCCTGGTCGGGGGCGGGGGAGGGGCGCTCCCACTGTTCGAAGGCGAGCTGTTCGGTGCCGCCATGCGCATGCAGGGCAACAACATTCATGGTTGTGCTCGTGGCCATTCGGGCGAGATTCCGTTCGCTGATCGGGGTCTATTCAACCGATAAGTGCTTGCCGCTGATGCCGCAAATTATTAAATATTCTTGATTGTTCGTATTTTCAGATAGATGATCGGCCGGAAAAGCCGCGCTGGGGCGACGGCACGAATGCCGCCCTTGCCCTCGGCAGCGGGTCCAGATTTGGCTGTCGGGCCGGCAGCCGGCTCTGCCTTTCGCGCGGTGGAGCGCGCCGTCGAAGGATCCAGTCGCCCCACCATGCGACCATGGCTCGCAGACCAATTTATTTGTAGAGCCGAATAATTTAGCGGAATTAGTAATTTGTCGTGATCAAATCTGTTTCCGATAATTCGTCTCACCGAATGAACCTCGGCCGACTACACTGCTTTGGGTGATGGATGTCACAGTGCGGCGGTGAGCCGATCGGCGATACGTCCGGGAGGCGCGCGACCACCCGCCGGATGAACCTCTTTCGAGACAGGGCTGCCCGTGGCCCGGTATGGAACAGCAGCCGCAGCACGCCGATGAAGCCGCCCCCCTTCGCCTATTTCAGACCGTCAACGCTCGGCGAGGCCATCGCCCTGCTCAGCGGGACCGAGAACGCCAAGGTGCTTGCAGGCGGGCAGTCGCTGATGGCGATGCTCAATCTGCGCTACGTTTTCCCCGATGCCCTCATCGACATCAACGATCTCGTCGATCTCGCTGGCATCACCATTGGTGCGGAGCGGATACGCATCGGCGCGCTCACGCGCCAGCGCCGGATTGAACTCGACGACGAACTCCACGTGGCGATGCCGATCTTTCGCGAGGCCGTGAGGCTGGTCGGGCATCGGCAGACCCGCAATCGCGGCACCATCGGCGGGAGCCTCTGCCATCTCGATCCGGCATCGGAACTGCCCACGCTCGCCCTCCTGCTCGATGCGCAGATCGAGGCAGCCGGGCCGAGCGGCACTCGGCTCATTCCCGTGCGCGAGTTTGTTGCCGGCTACATGATGCCGGGAATCGCGCCGGACGAAATCGTGACCGCCGTGGAGTTCGCGCCCTGGGCGCCGACCCACGGCCACGCCTTCCACGAATTCTCCCGCCGCCATGGCGACTTCGCTGTCGCCTCCGCGGCCGTGCTGGTCGAACGCGACGCCGCCGGCATCGTCACGCGCTGCGCCATCGCCATCGGCGGCATTGGCGCGGTACCGCAGCGGCATCCCATCGGGGAGGGGCTGATCGTGGGAAGTGCCGGCGCGGCGGAGGCGCTGGAATCCGTGATCGAGAGCTGCGCCGAACTGGACGTGCTCGGCGATTTCCACGGCGGGCCGGACTACCGGCTCAGCGTGGCGCGAACCATGCTGCGCCGGAGTCTGAACCTCGCACTGGCGCGCGCCTCCCATGGGTGACGTCCAGCAAGGCGGTAGCGTCGTGATGCACGAGATCGAACTGCTCATCAATAACAGGCCCTATCGCGGCATTGCCGAGGCGCGCACCACGCTGGCCGATTTCCTGCGCCACACGCTGGCGCTCACCGGCACCCATGTCGGCTGCGAGCACGGTGTGTGCGGCGCCTGCACGGTGCTGGTGGACGGCGTGAGCGCGCGCGCCTGCCTGATGCTGGCGGTGCAGGCCGAAGGGGCCATCGTCGAGACGGTGGAGGGCCTCGCCGCCGCCGACGGCACGCTGCATCCGCTTCAGCAGGCCTTTCGCGACACGCACGGGCTGCAATGCGGCTTCTGCACGCCGGGAATGCTGATGACACTGGTGGAGTTGCTGAAGGAGACGGATGCCCCCGGCGAAAGTGAGATCCGCGACGCCATTTCCGGCAATATCTGCCGTTGCACCGGCTATCAGAGCATCGTCGACGCCGCGCTGCGGGTTGTCGCCGCGCGGGAGACGGCGCGATGAACGAAACGCGCGTGCCGGAAGACCTCGGTGGCAGCGGGCCTTTCGTCGGCCGCTCCGTCCCACGCCTCGAAGACCTGGCGCTGCTGACCGGCGCCGGGCGCTATCTCGACGACATCCACCTTCCCGATATCCTGCACTGCGCCTTCGTGCGCAGCCCGGTCGCCCATGCCCGGATCGAGCGGATCGACGTCGACGCCGCCCGGGCGATGGAGGGCGTGCATGCGGTGCTGCTGCTCGCCGACCTGATGCCGATGCTCACCTCCGGCCGCATGCCGCTCGGGGCCAGCCCCGTGGCCGGCGAGACCCGGAGCACGCCTTTCGTGCTGTCGAACCATGAGGTCGCCTATGTCGGCGAGCCGATTGCGCTCGTGGTGGCGTGCTCGCGCTACGTGGCGGAAGACGCGGTAGCCCGGGTCGACATCGAGTTCACGCCGCTACCGGTTGCCTGCGACGCGCGCGCCGCGATGAAAGCCGACGCGCCGCTGGTGCGCAGCGAGATCGCCAGCAATGTGCTCAGCACCTTCCATGTCGGGTTCGGTGATGTCGATGCCGCCTTCGGCGGGGCGGCTCACATCTTCTCGGACGTGCTCTCGCAGCACCGCGGCTGCGGGCATTCGATGGAAGGGCGCGGCGTGCTGGCCGAGATCCGGCCGGGGGATGATCTCTGCGTATGGTCCTCCACGCAGATGCCACACGATCTCTATTACATGCTGCAGACCATGCTCGGCATGGATGCGAACGCGCTGCGCGTCATCACGCCCGATGTCGGCGGCGGCTTCGGGCCGAAATACTGCCTGTATCCGGAAGAGGTCGCGATCCCGGCGGCCTCGCGCCTGCTGAAGCGCAATCTCAAATGGGTCGAGGACCGGCGCGAGACCTTCATTTCCTCGATCCAGGAGCGCGACCAGTACTGGACGGTCGAGGTCGCGGTGGACGCGCAGGCCCGGCTGCTCGGCATTCGCGGCAATCTGGTGCACGATCAGGGCGCCTATGCCCCCAAGCCGGTGAACCTTCCCTATAACGGCGCCACCGCGATGAGCGGGCCGTACCTGCTGCCCGCCTACAGCATGGATGTGCACGTGGTGCACACCAACAAGGTGCCGGTCTCATCGGTGCGGGGCGCCGGCTATCCCCAGGCCGTCTTCGCCATGGAACGCACCATGGACCTCATCGCCGCGCGGCTGGGGCTCGACCGCGCGGAGGTGCGGCGGCGCAATCTCATCAAACCGGAGATGATGCCGTATACCAAGAAGCTGAAGACCCGTTCCGGCGCGAGCATGGTCTATGACAGCGGCGACTATCCCGCTTCGCAGGCGGAAGCGCTGGCGGCGGCGGGATGGGACGACTTTCCCGAGCGGCAGAAGCGCGCCTTGGCGGAGGGCCGCTATATCGGCATCGGCATGGCCAATGCGGTGAAGGGCACCGGCCGCGGACCGTTCGAAAGTGGGATAGTCCGGGTCGGCCAGAACGGCAAGGTGAGCGTCTTCACGGGCGCCACCGCCATGGGCCAGGGCCTCGCGACGGCGCTGGCGCAGATATGCGCGGACGAGCTGGGCCTCGCCCCCGAAGACGTCACCGTCATCGCCGGTGACACCTCGACGACGCCGCTCGGCCTCGGCGGCTTCGCCAGCCGCCAGATGGTCACCGCCGGTTCCTCGGTGCATCTCGCGGCCCGGGAGGTCGCGGCCAAGACGCTGAAGGCGGCGAGCGCGCTTCTCGACGTGCCGGCAGAACAGCTCGAACTGCGCCAGGGCCATGTTCATGTGAAGGGCGGCAATCGCAACCTCGCCCTCGGCGAGATCGCCCGCCTGCTGCGCGGCGCGCCGGGCTACGCCTTTCCCGCCGGCGTCGATCCGGGACTGGAGGCAAGCGTCCAGTGGCGCACCGACGCGCTCACCTATGCCAATGCCTGCCATGTGGTCGAGGTCGAGGTCGAGCCGGCACTCGGCCATGTCGAGATCACCCGCTATGTCGCGCTGAACGATTCCGGCCGCATGATCAACCCGATGATGGTCGAGGGCCAGATCCATGGCGGCATCGTTCACGGCATCGGCAACGCCCTATACGAGCTGATGGGCTATGACGACACGGGCCAGCCGGTGACGACTACCTTCCAGGAATATCTGCTCGTCACCGCCACCGAGCTCCCCCGGCTCGAAACGATCCATCGCGAGACGCCAGCGCCGAACAACCCCATCGGGGCCAAGGGCGTGGGCGAGACTGGCACCATCCCGGCTGCCGCCGCGATCATCTCGGCGATCGAGAATGCGCTCGCCCCGTTCGACATCCGCATCTCGCAGACACCCATTCCTCCCGAAGCTCTGTTCAGGCTGGTCGAGGCCGCCCGTCACGCGCACGCACCTTAGAGGCGTTCGCTCTACGCAGTTTCTTCACGCGCGCCGGAACCCAATTGGCTCGAAAATGCTAGCCGGATCCAAGCAAGGACCCTTCGAATGACCAGCAAACTCCAGCTGACCCTCGCCTGCGGGGACTATGAGATCATCCGGCCGCTGAAGGAGGGCGTGGTCCGTCCCGACGGCATCGAGCTGAACATTCTCACCGGCGCCGACTCGGCCACGCGGCATTGGCGCTTTCTGCGCAACAGCGAATACGACATCGCCGAGTGCTCGGCCTCGTCCTACATTGCCGCACGCGGGCGCGACATGCCGTTTCGCGCGCTGCCGGTGTTTCCCCATCGCCGCTTCCGCCATGGCTTCATCTTCACCAATACAGCGAAGGGCATCACCAAGCCGACCGACCTCATCGGCAAGAAGGTGGGCGTGAAGTTCTATCTGGTGACCGCCACGCTCTGGCTGCGCGGTATCCTGGAGCACGAATATGGCGTGCCGCACCAGTCGATCGAATGGTTCGCGGAGCTGGACGAGGATATCAACTTCACCCCGCCGCCGGGTCTGAAGCTGACCCGCCTGCCCGACGACAAGTCGGTCGAGACGATGCTGGCGGAGGGCGAGCTCGACGCCGTGCTGCACCCTGACATCATCGAGCCGATCCTCCGCAAGGACCCGCGTGTCGGGCGTCTCTTCCCCGACTACAAGGCCGAGGAGGAAGCTTACTTTGCGCGCACCGGCATCTTCCCGATCATGCATGTACTGGGGCTGAAGCAGGAGCTGGTCGAGAGGCACCCCTGGGTGGTGCCGAACCTCTACCAGGCCTTCGACGAAGCCAAGAACATCGCGATGAAGCGCATGCACAACCCGCGGCTCGTCCCGCTCGCCTGGTATCAGGAAGCGTGGGAGGAGCAGGAAAGACTGCTCGGTACCGACCCCTGGGAATATGGGCTCAGCGAGGCCAACCGAAACAACTTCGAGACGCTGGTCGCCTATTCGCATGAGCAGGGCCTCATCGACCGCCGCATTCCGCTGGAGGAGCTGTTTCTGCCGGTCTCCCAGGGGCGCAAGCGCGGCAAGTTCCGCACCTGACTCGAAGTGTGGCCGCCAGCCCATCGGGCGCGCCGTTCCCCGTCGCGATGAGAGAGGATCTACCGTGGAGATCAAGAACAGCTTTGAAATCCCGCTGCCACCCGACCGCGCATGGGACGTGCTGACGGATATTCCGCGCATCGCGCCCTGCATGCCCGGCGCGCAGCTGACCGGGCAGACGGCCGATGGCGGCTATGAGGGGCAGGTGGCGGTCAAGCTCGGGCCGGTGGCGCTGTCCTTCAGGGGCGTCGCCCATTTCGTCGCGCGCGACGCGGCAGCCTACCGGGCGCAGATGAAGGGACAGGGCAGCGACCAGAAGGGACGTGGCGGCGCCAGCGGCCTCGTCACCTTCCAGCTCAGCCCCAGCGGCACCGGCACGCGGGCCGACATCACCACCGAGGTCACCCTCTCCGGTCCGGTGGCGCAATATGGGCGGGGCAGCGGCGTCATTCAGGGCGTGGCGACGCAGATCTGCAATCAGTTTGCCGCCAATCTGCGGACACTCGTCGCGACGCCAGCGGACACGGAGTCCGGTCAGGCGCCGGCCGCACCGCAGCTGGCAGCGGCCAAGCCGATCAGCGGCTTCTCGCTCATCCTTACCGTGCTCTGGCAGAGCCTGCGCCGGCTTTGGTCGCGCGGCTGACCCTCACGCGCGGCGCCTCACAAGGCCTTGGCGCCGTGCATGTCGTCGGTGGATTTGATCGTCGCCAGCAGGATTTCGATGATCCGCTGGGTGCTCGGCGAATGCGAGCGCAGATGACGCGTGATCAGGCAGATCTCGCGCGTCACCACCGGTTCCGACAATTCGCGGAACTCGAATTCGGTGAGGGGACTGGTGCGTGCCGCCAGCGATGGAAGTACCGAGATCTTGCCGCCGAGATGCAGCAGCGCGTAGAGCGAGGTCGTGCTGGAGGCGTGATCGTGGGTTTCCGCCCGCTCGTTGAGGCCGAGTTCGCGATGGCGCGCGATGATAGCCCCGATCCCGGTATCCTCGGTAAGGCCGACATAGTCGAAGGCTTTCAGGTCTTCCCACGTCACCTTGCCCTTGCGCGTCGCAAGCGGGTGGTCGCCAGGAAAGACGACGCCGAACGGATCGGACAGAACCGGCACATAATCGAGATCGGAGAAGTTGTTGAGGCGGCTCGACAGACCGAAATCCATCTCGCCTTCAAGCACCGAACGCTCGATCTTGTCCGAACCCTGATCGTAGACGGAAATGGTGATGTCCGGATAAAGCCGCCGGAACGCCTTGAGCGTCGGGGCCAGGATATGCGTCATCATCGACGGCGCGACGGCGATCTTGATGTGGCCGCGCTGGCTCTTGGAGATAGCCTGGAGATCGGAGATCGCGTTGTCGAAGTCGCGGAGCACGCGCTCGGCGACGACCTTGAACCAGATCGCATCCTTGGTGAGTTCGACCCGCCGCGTCGTGCGGTCGAACAGCTTCAGCCCGGCCGCCTCCTCAAGCTGCTTGATGGTCGCCGTGAGTGAGGATTGCGTCTGGAACAGGCGGTTGGCCGCCAGCGTGAAGGATCCGGTCTCGGCGACGGCGACGAAACACCGCAAATGCCTGAGCTTGATGGCCGCGCCCATGTCTTGAGGTGTTCCCCTTTTTCATTCTTCTGCGGCCGATTTCCCGACACCAACCAGCATGGCGCAGCTGCGGTGAGAGTGTCAAAGGCCCTCCCTCACCAGCACCTTAGCAGGACGGGGATAACGCCCATAACCGCTGGCAGGCGCGATCCCGGACGCTTCTCGCGTTCACTCGCGCGGCAAGCAGGGGGCTCCCTGTCTAGCCGCGGGTTGCAGCGTGGCCGTCCGGCGCCGGGCGGGATACGGCGCTCTCCCGCAGACCGCTCCGGCGCAGGGGCTACTCGCCGAAGAGAACGCCCTGCGGCAGCGGCAGGTGCAGGAACATGACGAAGAGCAGATACATCACGCCGGCTGTGCCGAGCACGTAGAGCAGGCAGGTCAGCCACGACGCCTTCGCGACGCCGCGCAGGTACAGGACGGTGAACACGGGCAGGGTGATGAGCAGGCCCACCGTGTACATCGAGACGAAGAACAGCCCGATCCAGCCGAGGCACGCCGCCCAGGAGCGGCCGTCAGCGTGGGTGAAGACCTTGTGGAACTCGTCCTCGTTCCCCTGTTCCTCGTCGCCCTCGACCAGCGCCACTTCGCCATTGCTGACGACAGGACGCGTCTCCCGGCGGGCCGGCGGCGTGCGTGCTTGCCAGGCCAAGCAGCCGAGCTGCACCAGGCACATGACGGCGCCGGTGGCCGCGAGAAGCTGCGGGAAGAAGGCGGCATTTGGCGGCCACCCCAGGGTGAGGAAATAGGCGCCGGCCATCATCACCAGGAAGGCGAGGGTGATGACCCAGTCGCCATAAGGCACGACACGGGCGCGGGGTTCTTGCTGGGGTGTCACGAGCCCACCTCCTTGAGATCGACGGCGTGGCGACGCCGGGCCTGTTTGCGCATATCCCAGACGATCTTGAAGACGATGGCCACCACGGCGGCGAACAGAAGGATCACCAACGGCCGCTGTATCCAACCCCATCCATAGAGCGCGTTGGACAGGAAGAGATAGCGTTCGCACAGATCACCAAGCACCACGCCGAGCAGCAGCGGCGCCCGCGGCCAGTTCCATCTGAGGCAGGCGACGCCGACAGCGGAAGCCACCAGCATCACCCAGACGTCGACCAGGCTGTTGTTCTCCGCATAGGCGCCGAGAACCAGCAGGATCATCAGCCCCGGCACCAGGATGGGGCCCTCGGTGAAGGTGAGGCGGGCCAATGGCTTGAGCAGAGGAAGCGAGATGAGCACCACGAGGATGTTGGCGATGATCATGATCCACACCATCGCGAAGGTGACATCGAGATGGGTGGTCAGCATCTCCGGTCCGGGATTGAGCCCCGAGATGAGGAAGGCATTGAGCAGGATCGCCGTGCCGACCCCGCCCGGCAGGCCGATAGCGATCATCGGGATGAGCGAGCCGCCATCCTTGGCATTGTTGTTTCCGCCCGCGGCGAGCAGACCCTCGATGCTGCCCTTGCCGAACTCCTCCGGATGCTTGGAGGTCTGCTTGGCATGGCCGTAGGCGATGAACTGAGCAACCGAGCCGCCAACACCCGGGACAACGCCGATACCGGAGCCGATAATGCCGGCCACGGCCACCGTCTTCCAATGGCGGAACGTGTCACGCACGCCCTCCCAGACGCCGACGATCTTTCGGCTCGCGGCATTGCCGGCAATGCTCTCCTTGCTGAGCATCAGTTGCAGGATCTCGGGGCCGCCGAACAGGCCGATGACGATCGGCACGATGCCGATGCCGTCCCACAGTTCGAGCTGGCCGAAGACGTAACGCGGGATGCCGGCCTGCGGGTCGATGCCGACAAGGGCGACCAGGAGGCCGAAGCAGCCCATGATCATGCCCTTCAGCATCTGACCGCGCGACAGCGAGGCGATGAAGATGAGCCCAACCACCGTGAGCATGAAGAACTCGGGCGGGCCGAAGGCTAGCACGATGGGCCGAATGATCGGAATCGATACCGCAAGCACGGCCGCGCCGATGACGGCACCGACCAGAGAACTCATCAGCACCGCCCCGAGCGCCCGGCCGGCCTGCCCCTTGCGGGCCATGGGGTGGCCGTCGAGCACGGTGGCGGCGGAGGTGGCCTCGCCAGGTATGCCGAAAAGCACGGCGGTGATGTCGCCGGTCGTCGACGTCACCACCCTCATGCCGAGCAGGAAGGAGAACACTTCGATCGGCTGCATGCCGAAGGTGAAGGGCAGCATCAGCGCCAGAGCGACCGGCCCGCCGATACCGGGGAGGATACCGACGACGAACCCGATGAAGATGCCGATCATCATCAGCATCATGGAGTTCGGGCTGAGCACCTGGAGCAGGCCTGACAGCGCTGCATCGAGCATGAGGTCGTCCTATTCGGCTGGGTCTGTCCAGAGCGGCGGGTCGCAAGGCGCAAACGTCCGGAAGGACCTCGCGGACGGCTGAGGCTAGCGCCTTTTCCCGTCCGACGAGACCAACCCAAGCGTGCCGTGCTCGCCCTCAGTCGGAGTGCCGTGCCGGCCGGGCCTGAGCGCGCCGGCCCTTTAGGCACCTTTGGATGGGCGCCTAGTGCGCGTAGGCCTTGCTGAGAATTTCGAGATAGTCCTTGGGCGCGCCGTCCGTCACGCTGCGCACCAGATCGGTGATCTGCTGGCCAGTGAGCGGGGCGACCGGACGGTTGATCTTCTTGGACTCTTCGATGAGAGCCGGGCTTGCCATGGCGCGGTCGAAGGCGTTTCGCAGGCATGTCAGCCGATCCGCCGGCAGCTTCGGCGGCCCGGCGAGTGCCCGGCCCGCCGCGACCACCGCCGCCTGCGCCTTGATGAGCGGGATGAACTGCGCATCCACAATGTCGGAGAGCGGCTTGATTTCCGGCCTGCCGGGTACCGGCTCGGTGTCGAATGACCACAGAAGGCGGGCGGTGGCGGCCTTTTCCGCGGCTTCGCCGGCGCTGAGCGAGGAGGAGAAGAAATCGACTTCGTTGCGGCCGAGCGAGGCGTAGACTTCCGGCGAGCCGCTGAAGCCGGTGACGATATCCGTCTCGACACCCAGCATTTTCGCCAGCAGCCCGGCCTCGATATAGTCGATGTCGCCGATCCCCGAGGAGCCGATACGGATCTTGCGCTCCCCGCCGATCTTCTTCACGTCGGCGAGGGTGTTGATCGGGCTGGCGGGCGAGGTCGCGATGACGTCGGGCTCTCCGGAGATGCGGCCGATCCACGAAAAATCGCCGCTCTTGAAATTGACCCCATCGGCACCACCGAGTTCGCCGGTAATCATGCCGCTCACCGACATCAGCTGCACCTTCAGGCCGTCCGGCTTCGCCTTGGCGGTCTGGTTGGTGGCGAGAAGGCCACCGGCACCCGGCTGGTTACGAACGATCATGTTCGCGGCGCCAAGTTCGGGCCCCATATATTTGGCGACCAGACGCCCATAGGCGTCGAACCCGCCGCCGGCAGAGAACGGTACGATCAGTTCGACCGTTTTGCCCTGATAGAAATCGCAGCTCTCGGCGGCCATGGCGGCACCCGACGCGAACGCGGCGAGACTCAACGGCAGCAGCACGGGCGCCGCCAGCTTACTGAGCCTGCGCCCGGGACGGTCAGCCTTCTTCTCTCTCGACGAACATGACGTGCCCAATTTCATCTCCCGCTCATTGGTTCCTGGAAGGTCCCTTACGCTGTCCCGAACGCCGAACCGCCAAGGCGTCCGCACCCGAAAGCATCAGGCAAGCATCGATCACACGATGTGGCGGGGGATAATGCGTGCGCTATACTTGAAATCACCCGTTTGGATACAGCCAACTCGGCGTGCCGCGGTTCATTCAAGCCATAGTCAACCGTCCCCTCATTGTTCATCTGCACATCGTGCGTGTGCCTTAAGGAGCATTATTGCCCGGCTTTTCCGTGGTGCAAATTTATAATTGTTCTGGCTTATTCGTTTTTGATTATATATGGCGCAACAAAGCCTGCCCGAAGCCGGGTGACGTCGAGTTTATCGCTCGGGCCGTTAGGACAAGGCGCAGGCGCGTTTGCCTCTTTACATGGCAGTGGAGGCAGGAAAGCTGCTCATCTCGCCGGTATTTTGGGCGATAATTATAATGTATGCCAATATAGTGTCATCAACGAATCCGCTCGCCTGCGGTGGTCAGCTTCTGCTGCCCAGCGCGCCTTCAGCAGCGTGGCTGCACCTGCCGCATATTTTTGCTCGGCGTCCGTTGATCAGTGGAGGGAGATTCTCCAGCTTGGTGGAGCAGCCGGTCTCGCCAACGGCCGCTTTTTCGGCACCTGGGGCCTGCGGCCATGCGGGAGCGCGTCTCCATCCCCGTTTCCGGCCTGCAGGACCAATCATCCCATCCTTCGGCTCCACCGGTTCCGCCGGTAAGACGAGGGTTGCAGCCGGATTTCGACTTCGCGCGCGCGCCACGCGCTGCGCTGCCCCAACTCGCCGAGGCGATCGGGACCTCTCCAGTTCAAGGACAAGCCCGCTCTCGCGGCGTAGATTCTCATAAAGTGTGGGATGCGGCTGACGCAGAGCCGCCGCACTGATCGCGAATCCTCGTCGCCTGCTCTACGCCCGAGCACGCTACCGCACGTCGCAATCTGCTTCCGTGGCGGGTCAGAGGCGGGCAGCCCCAAGGAGCATGCTGGTAAGTTACTGACGTTTAGCCGCAAAATGGCGCACCCGGCACGATTCGAACGTGCGACCTCTGCCTTCGGAGGGCAGCGCTCTATCCAGCTGAGCTACGGGTGCCTGGGCGCGAAGGATGCGCCTGTGCCGCGTCTTCATAATCGAAGCGCCGGCCCCCGGCAACGGGGGCGCGGGAGGTTTCATGGGGAGAGGGGCCGCAACCTCGCGTCGGAGCCGCCTATGCCGGGCGCGCGCCTTCGAGCAGCGCCTGGATCCGCGCGGGCAGAGCCGCCGCGCCGGCGGGATTGAGCGCCACGCCCTCGGTGTCCGCCTGCAGCGCGGCGGCGAGGAGATCGGCGACCGACTCCATGTCCGCCGCACCGAGCCCCAGCGTGGCGAGAAACTGCGTGCCGACCCGCAGCGCGCTGCGTCCCGGTCGGGTGATGTCGGGGCACAGGCCGACAATGATGCCGCCTTCCGCCAGCGCCGCCACCAGCGCGCGCGGCTCGGTCGAGGGCGCGATGGGGATCAGCATCTGGTGCGTATGCCCCGCTTCCGGGGCGATTACCGGCAGGCCGCGCGCGCGGCAGGCCCGCGCGAGGGCGGCGGTGTTGGCGACGATGCGGTGCGCATAATCCGCCGCCCCGGCGCGCATGTCGGTGAGCAGGCGCAGCAGCGGCGGCAGCAGGGCGGCGTTGGAATTGGCGAGGAAGCGGGCGTCGAGCAGCCGCGCCAGCGCTTCGCCCTGTGCCGGGTCGCGGCCGAGGATCAGCCCGTGCGGCAGGCCGGGCAGCGTCTTGTAGGTCGAGGTGACAAGCACATCCACCCCCGCTTCCAGCGGGTTCGGGTAGGTGCCGCCCGCGATCAGCCCGGCGACATGCGAGGCGTCGAACACGGTGGTGGCGCTCACCGCCCGGGCCGCCGCCACCACGGGGGCGATGTCGTCCGCTCGAACCGTGACACTGCGCCCGAGCATGACGAGGCGCGGGCGCCGCTGTTCCACCAGCCGCGCGGCGCCTGTCGCATCGAGGCACAGGCCGGCGGCATCAAAAGGAAGCTCCTCGCAGGTGAGCCCGGCAAGCTCCGGCGTGCCGCCGCGCCGCTGGCTCAGATGTCCGCCCTGCGCCTTGTCCGGCGCCAGCATCACATCGCCCGGCCGGGCGAAGGCGTGGAACACGGCGAGATTACACAGGGTCGCGCTCGGCAGGCGCGGCTCGGCCCAGGCGGCGCCGAACAGCGCGCAGGCTTCCGCCCGGATGGCCACCTCGAACTGCGAGACGATCTCGGTGCCGGGTTGCTCCTTGTCGAAGCTCGGGCCCATGGACGGCATGGCGCCGAGGCCCGGGGCAAAGGCCGCCAGCACGTCGGGTGAGGGCAGGTTGGCGCCGGCATAGAGAACCAGCCGCGCGCGGGTCAGCGTCTCGGCGTGGCGGGCGGCGGCGGCGAAGAGTGGTGCGTGATCCCCGGTCATGGCACCGAGATAGCCGTTTCCCGGCCGCCGGCCAATGCTGCGGCGCGGGCATCCCGGCTGTGGCGAGCGGGCGGCGGGTTGTTATATAGCTCAGCCATGACAGACACACCCGCCGCCTCCGCCCCGCCGCCGCGCGCGCCGCTGTTCTCCCCTGACGAGGTGGAGCGCTATGCGCGCCATCTCGTGCTCGCTGAAATCGGCGGGCCGGGCCAGCAGAAGCTGAAAAAGGCGCGGATGCTGGTCGTGGGCGCGGGCGGGCTCGGCGCGCCGGCGCTGATGTATCTCGCCGCCGCCGGGGTCGGCCATCTCACCGTCATCGACGATGACGAGGTATCGCTGTCGAATTTGCAGCGGCAGGTCATCCACACGACCCAGGCCATCGGCCGGCGCAAGACCGAGAGCGCGGGCGCGTTCATCGTCGCGCTCAACCCGCATGTGGGGTTCGAGGGGATCACGGCCCGGCTGACGGCGGAAAATGCGCTGGCGCTGGTGGGTGCGGCCGACGTTGTCATCGACGGCTCTGACAATTTTTCCACGCGCTACCTCGTCTCGGATGCCTGCGCGCTGGCGGGCCGGCCGCTCGTCTCCGCCGCGCTGGGGCGCTTCGATGCCACGGTGACCACGCTGCGCCCGCATGAGAAGGGGCCGGACGGCACGCCGAACCCGACCTATCGCTGCCTGTTTCCGGAACCGCCGCCGGCGGGGCTGGTGCCCAGCTGCGCCGAGGCCGGCATTCTCGGCGCGGTGGCCGGGGTGGCCGGCACGCTGGTAGCGCTGGAGGCGGTGCGCGCCGTGGTCGGCTTCGGCGAGGGGCTGGTCGGGCGGCTTCTGATGATCGACACGCTCACCATGCGCTTCGAGACGCTGAGCTATGGCTGGGACCCGGACAACCCGCTGACCGGCGAGAACCCGACGATCACGGATTTGTCGGGGCATGTAAGGTAGCGCGCCCTTATCGCGCTCGTGTCATGCCGGCGGGCAGCGCGCTGGTGCGATAAGTACCGCCGAATGGAACGCCTGTAGGATAATACACTACTTAAGCTCAAATTTTGAGAGAGTTGCCTTTGACTCGAATATTCCCTCCGGTTCGTAGAACGTCAAAATTAGAGCGCAGGATGGGTGTGTACGCAATTCGACCCAAAAAGCGACTGTCTTTTGTTCAATGATATCAATTCCCATATTATTCAGTCGTCTTTTTATCTTTTCTATTTTGATTTTACGTCTAAGTCCGTGGCATTTGAAAAATATATTTTCATCATAATCGAGAAATCCTTGATCTTCGGTCAGAGCATCTACGACAATCGCAAAAACTTTAAATTCTTCGCCATGTTTCTTTCTCAAATAAAAACGCAAACAGTCGAAAACAAATGCACATGTATCTTCCACATCGGGATCGTATGTGATGAGAGGTTCGGGCTCAAGTCCTTCTATCGGACTTAGGAATTCCCTGACCTCCGCGAGCGAGCTTCCGATGGAGATAGGTCCAAAGCGTCCGTGACGTATCATCTCAAGGGCGTCGCCCTGAATGATATTTCTTTTACTTTCACCAACTTCCATTTTTTGCATTTGTCTCGGCAGAAAAAGTTGCGGGCGTTCGATGTCGGCGCTGTGCTTCATACGATCGGCGATCTATTGAAGGTCCTCTGGCGAGCTCTTGGCAAGCCACTTTTGACGAGGTGAGGAGCCGTGCGGGCCCGGATCAGCACCGTGCAGGCGCGGCTTGTCCGGGGAAGCCGAGCGTGCGAGGGCTGTGCTGTCCCTCCGGCGAGCGTGCCGAACAGAGATTTGAGCCACGTGCACCGATCTATGTCACGCAGTAGCGCACGCATCGCTCTCGTGGATATAATTCAGCACTCAGGTAAAAATATAAAGATAAATCTCAATTAAAAAGCCGAATATAATCATAAATGGATCTATTAAATTATATTCCCATAAATACTTTATATCGCATCCATCTATTTCAATATAAACAAGGTGGTCAAGGTTAGACGTGAAATATCCATCTTTGTCGATGGAGTCTACGCATTTCAAGGTGGCATCTGTATCGCTTATTATTTCTTGGATGAACGCTATATATCCATCTTTCTTTGCAATATGTCGGGTGACGTGGTCTATCTCAATGATGCCGCCGGGGAAATTTTCCACATGCGCGACAAATACCACGAGATTGAAATTTATCATGAATATACATAAAGATATATATAATAAAAGCGCGCTAAATGTGGCAAGTAATAGTCGCTTTATCATATGCGGCTCCGTGCGTAGACCGATTGGCTCGGCAAAATCCGCGATGTGTGGCCGTAATCGCTAAGATCATTAATCCTTGAGTGGGCGCGAGGCAACGCGACAGGGGCGCGTGCGTGCCATGGGGGGGCTCGATAGGGCGCGGGTCTGCCGGGGGCATAGGCGCGAACCGGCGCTTCCCGCATGGCTTCAGGCTGGCGTCATCCCGGCCGAGCGGCGAGAGAACCGGGATCGGGGTTATCGTTGCGCGCATTCATGCGGCGCGATCCCGGATCGGCCTTCAGTCGTCCGGGATGACGATAGGAAGCCGGGCCTAAACAAGGCCTCGGGCACGCAACGTTTCAAAAAACCGTTCCAATTTTGGTTCCGACTTAAAATGCGGTCCATGTTCTTCTATCAGTTTTCGAGCCAACTCCCTGTCGCCGTCGGCCAAAGCGATGGCGACAGCGATTCGAGACATGTCACTTGGCAGAAGAGTAATCTGCCTCGCGCCATCGGAAAGCGCGAAGAACTCTTGCTTAACCTTGCGATAATCCGACCATTTTTCGAAGAATTGCAATACTCTTTCCTTATAATACCTGATTATAAATTTGAAGTACGATCGACATCGCGCATTGATCGATATTGAATATCAAAGAACTCATCTTCACTTGTTGAAATGAGTCCAATAAGAGCCATATCTTTAAACATACTCTCTTTCATAAAGGGCTTTTCGATCCAAAAAATTCTCCATATTTCTCGCCAGTTGATTCCGCAATGCAGCTCGAATCGATGTATGTAGCAGTAATTTTTATCAAGAACCTTAAATGATTTCTTCATATCACGATTCCCTGAAGAGAAATTGAGATATGTATTTCCTCTCTTCGATGACATTCCCTCGTTGACGACAAATTCCTGTACATAATTCATTATCTCTGCCCGGGCGTAGACGATCTGCTTGTCGATTTCCGGCACTAGAGTCGCTCCCGATAATGGTCGCATCCGATGGAAATATGCAGCGCCGTCCGAATCGTCACTGTCGTCTTGTTCGCAATCGCCCATCGCAGAGGCGACTCGTAGCCATGCCGGCTGCTCGATCTTGGCGCTCGCGCTTGCGACTCCGAGTGCGGCACCATCCCGCGACAGTCGATCCTGCAATATATCAGTGCGATCCGCCGCGCCTATCACCGCGCCGCTGGGTACAGGACGAAAGCCCCCGCCCGACGCAGGTCCTCTCCACTGTCGCGAAGCACGCAGATGGGAGGGGTGGGGCTCAACACGCTCTCCTGGGGCCCGGATCAGCGCCGCGCAGGTGCGCATTGTCCGGGAAATGGGAGCGGGCGGCGGCTGTGCTGTCCCTCCGGGAGCGCGCCGAACAGAGACTTGAGCCACGTGCGGCGATCTGCGTCACGCCAGTAGCGCGCGGATCGCTCTAGTGGATAGAAATCAGTGCTCAGGTAAACATATAAAGGTAAATCTGAATTAAAAACCGAATATAATCATAAATGGAGATGCGAAATCATATCCCCGGATATCCTTTATGTCGCAGCCATCTATTTCAATATATATAAATTGATCAATTTCAGATATAAAATATCCATCTGTATCTATAGAGTCCTCTCAGTTCAGGGTGGCGCCGGAACCTCTATTTAACTGTTGAATGAACGCTATATATCCATCTTTTTTTGAAATATGCCGGGTGCTGTCGCCTATTTCGATGGTACCACCGGGAAAATTTCCACATGTACGACAAATACTATAATATTTAAGCTTATCATAAATATAAATAACGATACATATAATAATAAGAATCCAAATATAGCAAGTAATGCACGTTTTATCATATCGGCTCCGTGCATAGGCCGATTAGCTCGGCAAAATCCGCGATGTGAGGCCGTAATCGCTAAGATCATTACCCCTTGAGCGGGCGCGAGGCAACGCGACAGGGGTGTCTACTTGCCATGGGGTGGCTTGGTCGGGCGCGGGTCTGTAGGGGGCGGCATATGCGCTGAAGCGGCGCTCCCTGCACGGCTTCAGGCTGGCGTCATCCCGGCCGAGCGCAGCGAGAGCCGGGATCGGGGTTATCGTTGCGCGCGATCATGCGGAGCGATCCCGGATCGGCCTTCGGCCGTCCGGGATGACGATATGCCGGACAAAGGCCCCACGTCATGCTGAGGTGCGCGCGCAGCGCGCCTCGAAGCGCGCAGGTACGAGAGGTGAAAGGCGATTGCGCTGGCGCGAGGCCTCTCCTGACCCCGGATCGGCGCCGCGCGGGGCGCGGCGTGTCTGGGGATCGCGCCCGCCCTCTGCCGCACCCTACAGCATTGCCGGCAGCACCCGGTCCGGCGGGCGGTGGCCGTCCATGAACGCCTTGATGTTGACGATGACCTTCTCGCCGGTGTCGACGCGGGCCTCCACCGTGGCCGAGCCCATATGCGGCAGCAGCACCACCTTGCCGGCGCGGGCGAGCTTGAGAAGCTTCGGGCTCACCGCCGGCTCGCGCTCGAACACGTCGAGCCCGGCGCCGGCGATCTCGCCCTGCTCGATCATGCGGATCAGCGCATGCTCGTCGATCACCTCGCCGCGCGCGGTGTTGACGATATAGGCGTCGCGCCGCACCAGCTTCAGCCGGCGGGCGGAGAGCAGGTGGAAGGTGGCCGGGGTGTGCGGGCAGTTGATGGAGAGAATGTCCATCCGCGCCAACATCTGGTCGAGGCTGTCCCAATAGGTCGCCTCCAGCTCCTCCTCGATCTGCGCGGGGAGGGGGCGGCGGTTGTGGTAGTGGATCTGCAGGCCGAAGGCGCGGGCACGGCGCGCCACCGCCTGGCCGATGCGCCCCATGCCGATGATGCCGAGCCGCTTGCCCCAGATGCGGTGGCCGAGCATCCAGGTCGGCGACCAGCCCGGCCAGGCGCCGTCATCGCTGGTGATGAGCGCCGCCCCCTCGGTGAGCCGGCGCGGCACGGCGAGAATCAGCGCCATGGTCATGTCGGCGGTGTCCTCGGTAAGGACGCCGGGCGTGTTGGTGATGGTGATGCCGCGCTCGGTGGCGGCGGTGACATCGATATGATCGACGCCATTGCCGAAATTGGCAATCAGCTTGAGGTTCGGCCCGGCCGCCTCGATGACGCGGGCGTCGATGCGGTCGCAAATGGCCGGCACCAGCACATCGGCGGTGGCGACGGCCTCGGCGAGCGCGGCCTGGCTCATCGGCACGTCGTCGACATTGAGCCGCGCATCGAACAATTCGCGCATGCGGGTTTCGATCTTGTCGGGCAGCTTTCGCGTCACGACGACCAGCGGCTTCCTGCGGGCCATGTTGCTCCCCGTACAAATCACCGTGGCGATCAAGCTCCCGTTAACGCTACGGGCCCCACACTCGCGCCAAAACCGGGCGAGCCGTTCCTTAGCAGACAGGTCCAGGAAACACAAAAATGCACCGATTCGCAGTGCAGGCGTGTTTCCACGATCGTGCTGCGCGACAGCGCCGCCCGATGACGAAGGGTGATTGAGACGATGCGTGACAACAAGCTTCGAGGCCGAACGAAGCTGCCGATGACGATTGCCGTGCTGGCCGGTCTGGCCTCACTGTCCACCTCACTGCACTCACCGGTCATGGCGCAGGAGGCGGCGCAGGGGGCGGCAAAGGACGCCGCGCCGGCCGACGCGGCGGGGCCGGTGGGGCGCACGAGCGGCCTGCCCGTGCCGCGTTTCGTCAGTCTGAAGGCCGACAAGGTGAATGTGCGCTCCGGCCCCACCCGCGACCACGGCGTCGCCTGGGTGTTCACCCGCGCCGGATTACCCGTTGAAATCACCGCAGAATTCGAGACGTGGCGGCGCATCCGTGACGCCGACGGGGCCGAGGGATGGGTGTACCATTCCATGCTGTCGGGCAGGCGCACGGCGCTGGTCAATCCGTGGAAGGCGGGCGAGGAAGTCTCCCTCTATGCCGAACCTTCCGCCAAATCGCCCGTCCGCGCCCGGCTGGAAGCTGGTGTGCTCGGCAAGGTCGAGCATTGCGACGGCAAATGGTGCCGTTTCTTCGACAATGGCTTCGACGGTTTCATCGAACAGGAACGCCTCTGGGGCGTCTATCCCGGCGAGAAATTGGAGTAGGGGCAAGGCGTTAGGCGTTTTCGCCTCAGGCGAAGCGCCGCGCGCCCGCCACGCACAGCACGACGAGCAGCGTCGCCGCGATCATGGTGGCCGAGACCTGCTCGCCCACCAAGAGCGCCGCCAGCCCCAGCCCGAAGAACGGCTGAAGCAGCTGCAGCTGGCCGACCGCGGCAATGCCGCCCAGCGCCAGCCCGCGATACCAGAAGACGAAGCCCACCAGCATGCTGAACACCGAGACATAAGCAAGGCCCGCCCAGGCGGCCACGCTCACCGGCGCCAGCGTGGCCGGGTGCGTCGCCACCGCCACGGCCAGCATGAGCGGCAGCGCCAGCAGCAGCGCCCAGGAAATCACCTGCCAGCCGCCGAGACGGCGCGACAGCCGGGCCCCTTCGGCATAGCCGAGCCCGCACAGCAGCACCGCTCCAACCATGAGCAGATCGCCAACAACCGAGCTCGGCATCCCATTTCCCAGCGCGAAGCCGGCGACGGTGGCCGCTCCGACGACGGAGAACAGCCAAAAGGCCGGCTTCGGCCGCTCGCCGCCGCGCAGCACGCCGAACAGCGCCGTCGCCAGCGGCAGTAGCCCGATGAAGACGATAGAGCGCGCGGCGGTGATGTGTTCCAGCGCCAGGGCGGTGAGTAGCGGAAACCCGATCACCACCCCGGCCGCCACCACCGTCAGCGGCCCTATATCGGCGCGTGCGGGCCGCTTCTGCGGCAGCAGGAGCAGCAGGCCGGCGCCCAGCAGCGCGGCGATGACGGCGCGCGCAGACGTAAGGAACAGCGGCGTGAAGCCGCTAACGGCGATTCGCGTCGCCGGCAGCGAGCCGCTGAAGATGACCACGCCGATCAGTCCGCTCCACCATCCCCGCGCCATATCAGGCTCCTTTGCTCGACAGCTCTCCTCCTAAGCGCGGAAGGATGGCGCTGACAGCCACGGTTCCGTAGCATGGAGCCGAACAGTGAGGGCATACGGAGCCATACAGTTGACGTCGCCTGAGGATCCATCGGCTCCGCCAGCCGGGCGCACGGAAAAGGTGATGCTGGCGATCCGGCGCCTTATCGCCAGCCAATCCCTGCTGCCGGGGGACAAATTGCCCTCGATCCGCAAGCTGGCACGGGAGCGCGCGGTTTCGCCCTCCACCGTGGTCGAGGCCTATGACCGTCTGGCCGCGGAGGGGCTGATCCGCCCCCGCCCCGGATCGGGGTTTTATGTCGCCGCCAGCGCACCGGCCGGGCGGGTGGCCGACACGCACGCGCCCCTCGACCGCGCTGTCGATCCGTTCTGGGTCTCGCGGCAGTCGCTGGACGCCGGGAGAGAAACGCTCCGGCCCGGCTGCGGCTGGCTGCCGCCTGATTGGATGCCGCTCGCCGCCATCCGCCGTGCGCTACGCGCCGCGGCGAAGACGACCGATGCCACGCTCGTGGAATATGGCTCCACCCGCGGCTCGCCGGCTCTGCGTCGGCTGCTGGCCCGCTCTTTCGCCGCCGAGGGCATCGAGGCCGGGCCGGAGGATATGCTGCTGACCAGTTCCGGCACGCAGGCCATCGACCTCATCTGCCGGCACCTGCTGCGGCCGGGCGATGCGGTGCTGGTGGACGACCCCTGCTATTTCAATTTTCGCGCGCTGCTGCAGGCACATGCGGTGCGCATCATAGGCGTGCCCCACACACCTTTCGGTCCCGACATCGCCCGGTTCGAGGAGGCGCTCGCCCTCCACCGGCCGCGCCTCTATCTCACCAATGCCGCGCTGCATAACCCCACAGGCGCTAGCCTGTCGCCGCGCACCGCCCATCAGCTTCTCGCCGCGGCCGCCGCTCATGACCTCATCATTGTTGAGGACGAGATCTTCGCCGATTTCGAGCCGGAACGTTCGGTGCGTCTCGCCGCCCTCGACGGGCTGAACCGGGTGATCCGGATCGGCAGCTTCTCCAAGACGCTCTCGGCGTCGGTCCGCTGCGGCTACATCGCCGCGCGGCGGGAGCGCGTCGAAGCGCTGGCCGACCTGCAACTGGCGACGGGCTTTGGCGGCCCGAGCCCGCTTGCCGCCGAACTCGTGTTCCGCACCCTCAGCGATGGCAGCTATTACCGGCACCTCGGCAGCCTCCAGACCCGGCTGACGCGCCGCCGTCGCGAGGTCATCGCCGCGCTCGCCACGAGCGACGTGCATCCGTGGACGCTGCCCCGGGGCGGCTTCTATCTCTGGTGCCGGCTGCCGGGCGCCGTCGATGCGTCCGAACTCGCGCAGCGTGGGCTGCGGGAAGGCATCGTCCTCGCGCCGGGCAATGTCTTCAGCGTCAGCCGGACGGCGGCGGATTTCATGCGCTTCAACGTCACACAGATGCCCCCCGAAGTGCTGGCCTTTCTGCGCCGCGCGCTTGGATAGGACGACCCGCGCCCGGCGCGCCGCTTACATGGACCGGTGTCGGCACTAGGTGGATGCAGGTATCGAGGCCACCAACAAAAATGTTGGATGCCGGCGGACCACGTAGAGCCGTCGAAAACGAAAAAACCGCTGAAACCCTTTGGTTTCAGCGGTTTTTCGGTCATCTCAGGACCGTCTCGGACGGTCAAATGGTGCCCAGGAGAGGACTCGAACCTCCACGGTGTTACCCACACGGACCTGAACCGTGCGCGTCTACCAATTCCGCCACCTGGGCATGTGCCTTGCGGCACGGCGGCGAGAGATAGTCGGGTGGACTCCCTCTTGTCAACGCACCTTTCACAGAAGAGCCAAGCTAGCGGTGGAAATCTCGTTCATCGGTTGTCGCGGGCTCGCTCACAGACGGCGGCGCCACTTCGGCGCCCGCCGCGCGGTGCCTCCGCTCCGGCCTGCGCGCAAAAGCCCGCGCCGCTCTCACGCGGAGCGCTGGACGCTGCCGCAGCGGCGCGCTAATCGTCGTGGCATGCCAATGCCGGGCCGGGAGACGTCACATGGTCGACACCACGAAGGAACTGCCGCTGGAGAGCGAGGCTGAACTGGCCCGTCGCCCGGCGCCGATGGAACGGCTGGTGACGATCTATGGCGGCTCCGGCTTTGTCGGCCGCCACGTGGTGCGCGCCTTGGCGCGGCTGGGCTGGCGGGTGCGGGTGGCGGTGCGCCGGCCGGACCTCGCAGGCCATCTCCAGCCGCTCGGTGCCGTTGGGCAGATCGCCCCCGTCCAGGCCAATCTGCGCTACCCCGCTTCCGTGCTGCGGGCGGCGGAAGGCGCAGAAGTGGTGATCAACCTCGTGGGCGTGCTGCATGAGAGCGGCCGCCAGAGCTTCGAGGCGGTGCATAATTTCGGCGCGCGGCAGGTGGCGCTGGCGGCGCGTGAAGTCGGCGCGCGGCTGATCCATATGTCCGCCATCGGCGCCTCGGCTGATTCGGATGCGCTGTATGCCCGCAGCAAGGCGGCGGGCGAGGCGGCGGCGCTGGAAGCCGTTCCCGGCGCGGTGGTGATGCGCCCGTCCATCGTCTTCGGCCCGGAAGACGATTTCTTCAACCGCTTCGCCGCCATGGCGCGGCTGTCCCCGGCGCTGCCGCTGATCGGCGGCGGCGGAACGCGCTTCCAGCCCGTATTCGTCGGCGATGTCGCCGAAGCGTTCGCCCGCGCGGTGGACGGCCAGGCGCGGCCGGGCACGGTGTATGAACTCGGCGGGCCGGAAGTGCTGACCTTCAAGCAACTGATGGAACTGCTGCTGGCCGAGATCGACCGCAAGCGCCTGCTGCTGCCGATGCCGGCGGGGCTCGCGGCCTTCAACGCCCGCTTCCTCGAAATGCTGCCCAATCCGCTGCTGACCCGCGATCAGGTCCGTCTCCTCGGCTACGACAATGTGGTCTCTGACGCCGCCAAGGCGGAAGGGCGGACCCTGGAAGGGCTCGGCATCACGCCGAGCGCTCTCGGGGCCATCCTGCCCGGCTATCTCTGGCGTTACCGCAAGGCCGGCCAGTTCTCCCGGCCGGAAGCCGCCTGATCCACGCGGACGCCGCCAACGAAAAGCCGCCGGCGCGCCCGCGCCGGCGGCTTTTTTCATGCGGCGTGCGTGGATCTCAACCCACCAGCGCCAACGCCACCAGGCCCACCCCGCCGACGCCAATGCGCCACCAGCCGAACGGTGCGAAGCCGTGGCGCGAGACGAAGGCGATAAGCCCACGCACCACGGCCAGCGCGGCGATGAAGGCGGCGATGAAGCCCACCGCGATGAGAGTCATGTCGTCGGCATTGAGCGCGTCGCGGTTCTTGTAGAGGTCATAGGCGAAGGCGCCGGTCATTGTCGGCAGAGCGAGGAAGAAGGAGAACTCGGCCGCGGCCGGCTTGCTGGCGCCGAGCAGCAGGCCACCGACAATGGTGGAGCCCGAACGCGACACGCCGGGAATCATGGCCAGGCACTGAATGAAGCCGATCTTCAGCGCCAGCAGGGGCGGGAAGGCCATGGCGTCGGTGTGCACCGGCTTCACCTTCAGCGTGTCCACCCAGAGCAGAATGATCCCGCCGAGGATCAGCATGATGCAGATCAGCGCTGGCGTCTCGAACAGCACGCTCTTGATGAAGCCGTGGGCGAAGGCGCCGATGACCGCCGCCGGCAGGAAGGCGATGAGAATGCCGAACACGAAATTGCGCGAGCGCGGGCTGGTCGGCAGGGTGATCAGCACATCGAAGAAGCGGCGGAAATAGACCACGAGCAAGGCGAGGATGGCGCCGAGCTGGATGACGACCTCGAACACCTTGCCTTCGCTCTCGAAGCCGAGGAAGTGCCCGGCGAGCAGGATATGGCCGGTGGAGGAGACGGGCAGGAACTCGGTAAAGCCTTCCAGAAGGCCGAGAAGGAAGGCTTCGAGCAAAGTGCCGAATGACATGAGGCTTATCCGTGGGGAAGAGGCGATGAGCAGTGGGCGGGCGCCGGGGCGGCGCGGGCGCATCCTGTCCGCTTCGCGCCGGCTTCGCAACGTGACGCAATGGAAGCCCCGGGTAAGGGCCGGCAAATAAACTTCCGTTGCGGTCGGCCTCAGCCTCGGGCAGACATGAATCCGCCTCAACTGGCGGCTCCCCTTGCCGTTGGTCGGCGTTGCCCGGAAACGGCGGCGTTTGGGAGTTTTTCATGAAGAGAATGGTGGCGGGCGCCCTGCTGTGGCTGGCGCTCGCGGGTGCCGCGGTCGCGCAGGACCGCGGATTTGTGACGACGAATGTGAATTTGCGAGCGGGGCCCGGTGTGGATTACCCCGTGGTGGTGGTGCTCGCCGAAGGGGCGCCGCTGGCCATTTTCGGCTGCCTTGGCGATTATAGCTGGTGCGATGTCGGCATTGACGACATGCGCGGCTGGGTCGCTGCCCAGTATATCGAAACGGTCTATCGCGGGCGGCGTGTCGAGTTCTACGACTACGCCCCAACCATCGGCGTGCCGATCGTCGCTTTCAGCTTCAATGATTATTGGGGCCGCTATTACCGCGGGCGGCCCTGGTATTCGACCTATGACCGCTGGGGCCCCCCCTATCGGCCGGGGCCTTATCCGGGCCCAGGGCCGGGCTGGGGCCCGCCGCCGCCGGGCGGCTGGGGACCTCCGCCTCCCGGCGGGTGGGGCCCGCGTCCGCCGAACTGGGGGCCCGGCCATCCCGGCTGGGGTGCGCCGGGTCGACCCGGTGGCCCCGGTGGTCCTGGCGGTCCCGGTTGGGGTGGCCCCGGCAAGCCCGGCGGCCCTGGCGGTCCGGGCGGTCCCGGCTGGGGCGGTCCCGGCAAGCCGGGCGGCCCTGGCGGTCCCGGTGGTCCCGGTTGGGGTGGTCCCGGCAAGCCTGGCGGTCCCGGAGGACCGGGTGGTCCGGGTGGTCCTGGTTGGGGCGGTCCCGGCAAGCCCGGCGGTCCTGGCGGTCCGGGTGGTCCAGGTAATCCCGGCGGTCCCGGTTGGGGCGGTCCCGGCAAGCCGGGTGGCCCTGGCGGTCCCGGCGGACCGGGCGGCCCCGGTGGCCCCGGTTGGGGCGGTCCCGGCAAGCCCGGCGGTCCTGGCGGTCCGGGTGGTCCAGGTAATCCCGGCGGTCCCGGTTGGGGCGGTCCCGGCAAGCCGGGTGGCCCTGGCGGTCCCGGCGGACCGGGCGGCCCCGGTGGCCCCGGTTGGGGCGGTCCCGGCAAGCCCGGCGGTCCTGGCGGTCCGGGTGGTCCAGGTAATCCCGGCGGTCCCGGTTGGGGCGGTCCCGGCAAGCCCGGCGGCCCTGGCGGTCCGGGCGGTCCCGGTGGTCCCGGTTGGGGTGGTCCCGGCAAGCCGGGTGGCCCTGGCGGTCCCGGCGGACCGGGCGGCCCCGGCTGGGGCGGCCCCGGCAAGCCCGGTGGGCCTGGCGGTCCCGGGGGACCGGGTAATCCCGGTGGTCCGGGGCGTCCCGGTATTCCCGGTGGTCCCGGCTTTGGTGGCCCGGGTGGGCCGGGCGGTCCTGGTGCCGGCCGGCCGCCACAGGGCGGTCCGCCGCCGGGGGGGCGTCCCCCGCAGGGGCAGGCGCCGTGCGCGCCGGGTGCGCCCGGCTGCAATATCTGACGAAGAACGGCCCGGCGGTATCCACACCGTCGGGTCTTCGCCGTCACCGACTTGAAATAATGCCGCCTCTGCTGTAGAGGGTGCGGCCTTCAAGAACCGCCCGGCTACAAGGGCTGCCGTGGCGGTTCGAACGCTCACACTAGATTGGGCCGGGACATCCCCTCGTGGGAGCGCCGCCGGCTGCGGAGATCGAGCCAAATGCCCAAGATGAAGACCAAGTCCGGAGCGAAGAAGCGCTTCAAGCTCTCCGGCACCGGCAAGGTGATCATGGCCCAGGCCAATAAGCGCCACGGCATGATCAAGCGCACCAACAAGCAGATCCGCGACCAGCGCGGCACCACGGTCATGTCCGAGCGTGATGCCTTCAACGTTCGCAAGTTCTTTCTGCCCAACGGCTGACGCCCCCTAGCCAGTCCCAGGAGATTTCCCCATGGCACGTGTCAAACGCGGCGTCACTTCCCACGCCAAGCACAAGAAGGTGCTGAAGGCTGCGAAGGGCTATTTCGGCCGCCGCAAGAATACCATCCGCGTCGCGAAGCAGGCCGTCGAAAAGGCGCAGCAATACGCCTATCGCGACCGTAAGGTGAAGAAGCGCAATTTCCGCGCGCTCTGGATCCAGCGCATCAACGCCGCGACCCGCGAGCTCGGCTTCACCTATGGCCGATTTATCGACGGTCTCGGCAAGGCCGGGATCGAGGTCGACCGCAAGGTGCTCTCGGATATTGCCATCCACGAGCCCGCCGCCTTCGCGGCGCTGGTCGAGCAGGCCAAGGCCGCGCTGGAAAAGCAGGCCGCCTGACCTTCCCGAACCGCCGGGACCGAAAGCTGGAAAGCCCCGCGCGCAAGCGTTGGGGCTTTTCGCGTTGGAGCGGCTCGGCTATGAGACCACGCTCCAGCTGCCGTCATCCTCTCGCGCCGTCCTCCTTCGGGGCTCACCGCGTTTGCACCTCAGGATGACGGCAGGCAGAAGGAGGCCCTTGCTTCCGCTCTGCCCATCCTTCCGTCCACACCGCCTTGCCGCCGAGGATTCGATATGTCCGTTGCCGCCCTTCCCGATCTCGACGCGCTGGAGCGCGAACTGGCCGCTGGCATTGCGGGTGCGGCGGACGAGCCGGCGCTGGAGGCGATCCGCGTCGCCGCGCTGGGCAAGAAGGGCTCGGTGTCCGAACTGCTCAAGAGCCTCGGGGGAATGAGTCCGGAAGAGCGCAAGAGCGCCGGCCCGGCCATTAACGGCCTGCGCGACCGGCTGAACGAGGCGCTCGCCGCTCGCCGCGCCGACCTCAAGGCCGCCGCGCTGGCCAAGCGCCTGGAGACCGAACGGGTGGATGTCACCCTTCCCGTGCGCGAGACCCCGGCCGAGCAGGGGCGCCTGCACCCGATCAGCCAGGTGATCGACGAACTCACCGCCATTTTCGCCGATATGGGCTTCGCGGTGGCGGAAGGCCCGGACATCGAGGACGATTTCCACAACTTCACCGCGCTGAACTTCCCCGAAGGACACCCGGCGCGCGAGATGCACGACACCTTCTATCTGCCGACGAAGGAAGACGGCTCGCGCCTGGTGCTGCGCACCCACACCTCGCCGGTGCAGGTGCGCACCATGCTGTCGAAGAAGCCGCCGATCCGCGTCATCTGCCCCGGCCGCACCTATCGCTCGGACAGCGACCAGACCCACACGCCGATGTTCCACCAGGTCGAGGGCCTTGTCATCGACAAGGGTTCGAATCTCGGCCACCTCAAATGGATTCTCGAAGAGTTCTGCAAGGCGTTCTTCGAGGTGGACAATGTGAAGATGCGGTTCCGCCCGTCCTTCTTCCCCTTCACCGAGCCGTCCATGGAAGTGGACATTCAGTGCGACCGCTCGCGCCCGGGCGAGATTCGCTTCGGCGAGGGCTCGGACTGGCTGGAGATTCTCGGCTGCGGCATGGTGCACCCGAACGTGCTGCGCAATTGCGGGCTGGATCCGGACGAGTATCAGGGCTTCGCCTGGGGCATGGGCATCGACCGCATCGCCATGCTGAAATATGGCATGCCGGATTTGCGCGCCTTCTTCGAGGCCGATGTCCGCTGGCTCGCCCATTACGGCTTCCGCCCGCTCGACTTCCCGACACTGGCGGGTGGGCTTTCGGCCTGATCCGTCTCCCGGATGGCGATTGGCTAATCCGGGACCGCCTTCCGCGCCTCAATCGTCCCAATACGATCCCGGCTCTCCGCTTCGCTGCGGCCGGGATGACGCCTGACAAAGGGCTTGTCCGATGAAATTCACCCTCTCCTGGCTGCGCGAGCATCTTTCCGGCGACTATGGGCTCGATGACGTTACCGGCGCGCTCAACCGCATCGGGCTGGAAGTGGAAGGCGTCGAGGACAAGGCGGCCAAGCTCAAGGGCTTCACCATCGCCTATGTCCTCTCCGCCGTTCAGCACCCCAACGCGGACAAGCTGCGCGTGTGCCTCGTTGACACCGGGGCCGGCGACCCGGTGCAGGTGGTGTGCGGCGCGCCGAACGCCCGCACCGGCATGAAGAGCGTGTTCTCCCCGCCCGGCACCTATATTCCCGGCAAGGATATCACGCTCGGCATCGGCTCGATTCGCGGCGTGGAGAGCCGGGGCATGCTGTGCTCGGCCGCCGAGCTTCAGCTGTCGGAAGATCATGACGGCATCATCGACCTGCCGGATGACGCCCCGGTGGGCGCTACTTATGTCGATTGGATTGGCCTTGATGATCCCGTCATCGAGATCGCGGTGACGCCGAACCGGGCCGATGCGCTCGGCGTGCACGGCATCGCCCGCGACCTCGCCGCCGCCGGTCTCGGCCGGCTGGTGGAAGACGCGATCGCCCCGGTGCCGGGCACTTATCCTTGCCCGGTCTCCGTCACCATCACCGAGGACGCCCCGTGCCCGGCCTTCGCGCTGCGGCTGGTGCGCGGGGTCAAAAACGGCCTGTCGCCGGAGTGGCTGCAGGCCAAGCTGCGGGCTGTTGGGCTTAGGCCGATCAATGCTTTGGTCGATGTCACCAACCTGCTCACCTTCGACCAGAACCGGCCGCTGCATGTCTTCGACGCGGCGAGGGTGCACGGCAATCTCGTCGTGCGCCGCGCGCGGGCGGGCGAGAGCCTGCTGGCACTCGACGGCAAGACCTATGCGCTCGACGCCACCATGTGCGTCATCGCCGACGACAAGGGCGTGGAATCGCTCGCCGGCGTGATGGGCGGCGAGGAGTCGGGCTGCGACGCCGAAACCGTTGACGTTCTTGTCGAATCTGCGTTGTGGGAGCCGATCAACATCGCCCAGACCGGCCGCAAGCTGGGGCTGAATTCCGATGCCCGCTTCCGTTTCGAGCGCGGCATCGACCCTGCGTTCACCGTGCCCGGGCTGGAACTGGCGACGCGGCTCATCCTCGATCTGTGCGGCGGCGAGGCTTCCGACATCGTGCTGGCGGGCGCGATTCCCGACACCACGAGGGTGATCGACTTCCCGCTGGAACTGACCGAAAGACTGACCGGTCTGGTCGCCAGTGAGACCGAACAGACCGACACGCTCAAGGCGCTCGGCTTCGCCGTGGAGGGCGCCTCCGGCACGGTGCGCGTCACCCCGCCGAGCTGGCGCGGCGACATCGAGGGCAAGGCGGATCTGGTGGAAGAGGTCATTCGCATCGTCGGCCTCGACCGCGTTCCCTCGCTGCCTTTCCCGCGCGACGAAACCGCGCGCAAGCCGGTGCTGACCACGCTGCAGCTTCGCACCCGCAAGGCCAAGCGTGCGCTCGCCGCGCGCGGGCTGGTGGAAGCCGTCACCTGGTCCTTCGTGCCGAAGCCGCAGGCGGAGATGTTCGGCGGCGGCCAGCCGGCGCTCGCGCTTGCCAACCCCATCGCCGCCGACCTCTCGGACATGCGCCCGAGCCTGCTGCCGGGGCTGGTGCGTTCCGCGCAGGCCAATGCCGATCGCGGCTTCGGCGATGTCGCGCTGTTCGAGGTCGGGCAGGTGTTCAAGGGCGACCGCCCGCAGGACCAGTTCATTGCGGCGACCGGCATCCGCCGCGCCACCGCCAAGCCGACCGGCGCCGGCCGGCATTGGTCCGGCAAGGCGGCGGGCGTCGATGCGTTCGACGCCAAGGCGGACGCGCTGGCGCTGCTCGCCGCCTGCGGCGCGCCGGTGGCGAATCTGCAGATATCGACCGACGCCCCCGCCTGGTTCCACCCCGGACGTTCCGGCACCTTCCGGCTCGGCCCGAATGTGATCGGTCATTTCGGCGAACTGCACCCCTCGGTGCTGGAGGCCCTCGACGCCGCCGGCCCGCTGGTGGCGTTCGAGGTGCTGCTCGACCGCGTTCCCGAGCCCAAGGCCAAGGCGACGCGGGTGAAGCCGCTGCTCGAACTCGCCGCCTTCCAGCCGGTGGAGCGCGACTTCGCCTTCGTGGTGGCGCGGGGCGTCGCCGCCGGCGACATGGTGAAGGCGGCGGCCGGCGTCGACCGCAAGCTGATAACCGGCGTGAACGTGTTCGACCTCTATGAGGGGCCGGGCATCGACGCGGACAAGAAGTCGGTGGCGCTGTCCGTCACCCTGCAGCCGCGCGAGAAGACGCTGACCGATGCCGAGATCGACGCGGTGGCGGCGAAGATCGTCGCCGAGGTGGCGAAGAAGACCGGCGCCACGCTGCGCGGCTGACGCGACGAAGCCCATCCCGGACGGCCGAAGGGCCGATCCGGGAGGGTCCGACATCCGGCAGGCGATTTACGTCGTCGGCGTTGCGGCCGGTAAAACAGTGATGGTTGGCGTCTAGGCTGGCCCGTCGCCAAACAGCCGAAGCGCCCGGCCGGCGGCGGCCTCGCCGGAGGCGAAGGCGCCGGCCAGCGTGCCCCAGCCGCTTTCCGGCACATAGTCGCCGGCCAGGAAAATGCGGTTCTGCACCGTATCGGTGAAGACGCGGCGCTGCGCGCCCTGGCCGGGCAAAGCCGGGCTCAGCGCGCCGCGGATCAGCGGGTCCTGCCCCCAGCGCGAGGCGACCACCTCCGAAACCGCGGTCTCCGCACCGGGGAAGTTGGCGCGCAGCCAGCCCTGCGCCAGCGGCAGGGCGGCCTCCGCCCCCTTCTCGGCAATGGCGCGGGCCGGCGCGTCGCCGAAAGTGAGCACATGCAGTTCGCCGCCATTGATGCGGCCGCGCAGCAGCGCCGGCACGGTGGCATTGGCCTTGGCCAGCACGGTTTCGTTCGGCTGCAGGCCGAGCGGATTGCCGGCAAGGCGGAACGCCACCTGTTCCAGATAGCCAGCGGGAATCGCCCGTAGCGCGGTCACCAGCCGTGTCGGCAGCACCGGGTTGAAGCGGATCGCGCCCGCCGCCAGCACCGGGGCCGGCACGGCGAGCACGATGGCGCGGGCGCGGATCGGCGTGCGCTGCCCACGCACGGTCACGCTGTGGAAGCGTCCGCCATTGGTGATGAGCGTGACCGGCGCGTCCCTCTGCACATTCACCCAGGCGCCGAGCGCTTCCATCAGCGCGCCGACACCGAAGGGGCTCGTCGTGTCGTCCGGCCGGGCGTCCCGCCGGGCGAGATCGAGCGCCGAGAGAGCGGCGAGGGTGCGCCCGCAGCTCAGGGGACCCAGAAACTGCGCCACCGTGGCGGCCCACGGCCCGCCCGAGCCGGGTGTGCCCTTCACCGGCGGCGGGGCACTGGCGAGGGCCTGCGCCGCCGCCATATCCTTGCCGCCCTCGATGGCCGCGAGCATGTCCCGCCGCGACGCGCCCAGCGTGGCGGTGAAGGCGTCATAGCCGCTTTCGCGCACCTCGCGCCCTTCCGCGAACAGGCGCCGCCCGGAGGGTAGGGGAACGAGCGTCTGCCCGGCCGCCAGCGCGCTGGCACCCAGCGGTCCGTCGTCGCCGGCGAAGCCGCTGGCGCCGAGATCGACCTTGAGCCCGAAGGCGCTCTCGGTGCGGGCCCGCCCACCCAGACGTGGACCGGCCTCCAGCAGCACATAGGAGCGCTTGGCCTCGGCGACCCGGCGGGCGGCGGCGATGCCCGCCGCGCCGCCGCCAATGATGACGACATCGACATCGCTGGCCCCGGCTTGGGCGAGGGCCGGTGTCGGCAGCAGAGCGGCCGAGGCGGCAGCGAGGAAGTGGCGGCGGTTCAGCGTGCCGCCAGGGCGCGTTCGGGTCATAAGGCGGGTACTCATGCGATGAGGCGGGCAGGCTAGCATGACCGGCCGGGCAGGCGAAGGCGCCGGCCGCCATGGCTGCCGCGAGTAGGGGAGATGCCGGCTAAAGGCTTGCGCTGAATCATGTTTTGTTCGTGGAGAACGAATCGGGACTCACAGGTGCGTCGCGGGAATCAAGCCCGAACTTGCCCGCGCCGCCGGCCGTCCCGCCGGCGCGGCTTGAGCGGCGGGGTCGGGCGCCCTACCTAGGGGCGGTCGCCAAAGGGGAATTCGATGCTGCGGGACGCGATCACGGCCTTCGCCCAGACTTTTTCGCCGGATTATCGCCGCGTGCTGCTGCGCTCGGTCGGCCTCGCCATCGGGCTCTTGATCGCGCTCGGCGTTGGGGCGCATTACGCGCTGACCTATTTCGTCACGCTGGATCTGCGCTGGGCCGAGATCACCATCGATATTCTCGCCGCCTTCGGCATCTTCATCGGCGCGATTTTCCTGGTGCCGCCGGTGACCTCGCTGGTCGCCGGCCTGTTCCTCGACGATGTCGCCGCGCAGGTGGAGCGCAATCACTTTCCGCTGGAGCCGGAGGGGCAGGCGCTGCCAATTGCCCGCTCGCTCTGGCTGACCGTGAAGTTCTTCGGCGTCATGCTGGCGGTGAACCTGGTGGCGCTGCTCCTCCTGCTCGTGCCGGGGGTGAACCTCGTCGTGTTCTATGTCGCCAATGGCTATCTGCTCGGCCGGGAATATTTCCAGCTCGCGGCCATGCGCTACCGCAGCGAGGATGAGGTGGCGCTGTTGCGCCGCCACCATGCGGGCGCGATCTTCCTCGGCGGGCTGGCGATCGCCGCCGTGGTGTCGGTGCCGATCCTCAACCTCGTCACCCCGGTGTTCGCGACGATCTTCATGGTGCGGCTGCACAAGCGGCTCTCGCGGCAGAGCTGAGCGTCAGGCCGGGGTCTTCTCGGGCCAGCGGCACAGATCGGCGATTAGGCAGCGCGGGCAGTCCGGCTTCAGCGCCTTGCAGACATAGCGCCCGTGCAGGATCAGCCAGTGATGCGCGTGCAGCTTGAAGCGGTCGGGAATGATGCGCTCCAGCCCTAGTTCCACCTCCAGCGGCGTCTTGCCCGGCGCCAGCCCGGTGCGGTTGGCGATGCGGAACAGATGCGTGTCGACGGCGATGGTCGGCAGGCCGAAGGCGATGTTGAGCACCACATTCGCCGTCTTGCGGCCGACGCCCGGCAAGGTCTCCAGCACGGCGCGGTCGGCGGGCACCTCGCCGCCATGCTCGGCGAGGAGGCGACGGGAGAGTTCGACCACGTTTTTCGCCTTGCCGCGATAGAGGCCGAGGGTGCGGATGTGCTGCGCCACGCCTTCCTCGCCCAGCGCCACCATGGCCGCCGGCGTGGGGGCGGCCTTGAACAGGCCGCGCGTTGCCTTGTTGACGCCGGCATCGGTGGCCTGCGCCGAGAGCACCACCGCCACCAGCAAAGTGAAGGGGTCGTGATGCTCCAATTCGCCTTCGGGATGCGGGTTGGCGGCCTCGAACCGGGTGAAGGCGGTGACGATTTCCGCGTCGCTCCACGGCCGGAACGCGCCGCCGATGGCGGCCGCCGCCGCATTGGCCACGGCGCGCCGGCGGGTGGGGCGGGTCGCCGCTTGCTCTTCCAGTACCGCGACGGCGGCTTTGGTTTTCGCGGCTCGGGGGGCGGCCTTGCCGCCGCGCACCAGGGCGGGCGCGGCGGGGCGCGCCTTTGCCGCCGGCCGCTTGCGCGGGCGCGCACTGGGTCGCACCGAATCCTTATCCTCATCCGCCATTTTCGACCTATAATGCGGGCCCATGAGCGCTGCCAATACCGCCTTTCCCAATGAGGGCGCCGGCTTCGACGAGCCGGAGCTGTTTTCCGTGCGCTACCAGCCGCACCGCTCGCTCGGGCCGCAGGGCTTTCTGGTGGTGATGGGCATCATTGCCGGCATCAGCTTCGTCTGCGGCCTCGCCTTCCTGATGATGGGCGCCTGGCCGGTGTTCGGCCTTTTCGGGCTCGACGTGCTGGCGATCTGGTGGGGGTTCCGGCTGAATTACCGTGCCGCCCGCGCCTGCGAGGAAATCACCGTGACGCCGAGCGTCATCCGGTTGCGCCATGTCGCGGCGGACGGCACGGAATATCGCGAGGAACTGAACCCACTCTGGACCCGGCTGACCTGCGACGCGATCGAGGATTTCGGCGTGCAGCGCCTGGCGCTGGAAATGCGCGGCCGGCCCTATGTGATCGGCAGCTTCCTGCACACGGCGCAGCGCGAGGAACTGGCGGAGAGTTTGGCGCGCGCGCTCGCCGAGGCCAAGCGCGGCGTGGCGCGCTCCGCCGTCTGACGCCGCCGTCGAAATCGGGTGGCCTGCCCGCGTCGGGCGTGGTCGGATAGAGGCAGCTTGAGGAGAACGCCCGTGCTCGCGCCCAATCTCGACGCCGCCCACCCCCTGGAAATCGCTGCCGCGGATTATGAAATCGTTCGCCGCGCGGTGGAATATGTGAATCTGCGCTTCCGCGACCAGCCGGAGGTGGAGGAGATCGCCCGCGCCTCCGGCGTGCATCCGCGCGCGCTGACCGATCTGTTCCGCCGCTGGTGCGGCCTCACCCCGAAAGACTTCCTGCAGGCGGTGACCATCGACGCCGCACGGCGGGTGCTGACCGAATCCGACAATGTGCTCGACGCCGCCTATGAGCTCGGCCTGTCCGGCCCGGGGCGGCTGCACGATCTGTTCGTGGTGCACGAATCCATGTCGCCCGGCGAGTGGAAGACCGGCGGCGCCGGGCTGGTGGTGCGCTATGGCTTCCACGCCTCGCCCTTCGGCGCCGCGCTCGCCATGGTGACGCCGCGCGGCCTGTGCGGCCTCGCCTTCGCCGATGAGGGCGAGGAGGACGCCGCGCTCGCCGACATGCGCCGGCGCTGGCCGAACGCGCTCTATATCGAGGACCCCATCGCCACCGCCCCCTATGCGGCGCGCATCTTCGACCGTGGCACCTGGAGTCCGGACGATCCGCTGCGCATCGTCTTCATCGGCACCGATTTCGAGGTGAAGGTGTGGGAGACGCTGATGCGCATTCCGCTCGGCAAGGCCACCACCTATTCCAGCATCGCCCAATGCGTGGAAAAGCCGAAGGCGGCGCGCGCCATCGGCGCGGCGGTGGGCAAGAACCCGATGTCCTTCGTCGTGCCCTGCCACCGCGTGCTTGGCAAGAACGGCGATCTCACCGGCTATCACTGGGGGCTCACCCGCAAGCGCGCCATTCTCGGCTGGGAAGCCGGCCAGCTCACAAAGGGCTGACCCGCACCCCCGGTCCGGCGTCAGCGCGGAGCGGCGGCCGCCGGGTGGCGGGGTTCCGGCAGCGGGAACAGGGCATCATAGGCCCAGTTGAACAGGAAGGCGTAGACGAGGAAGAACACCGTCAGCGCCAGATCCATCAGAAAGGCCTCGTACAGGCCGACGCCGAGATACCAGGCGACGAAGGGCACGAGGACGAGCACGAGGCCGGCCTCGAACAGCAGGGCGTGCAGCATCCGCAGCGCCAGCGTCTTGCGCACCGAGCCGCGCAGGCGCGCCAGCGCGTGGTCGAAGCCGAGATTGAACACATAGTTCCAGCCGGCGGCGATCAGCGCCGCGCCGGCGCCCACCGCGCCCATGTCCAGCATCGGCACGCCGAACACCCACGCCCCGAGCGGGGTGATGATCGACAGGGCGACGATTTCGAAGCTGATGACGTGACGGATGCGGTCGGCGGTGCCGCGCATGACGGTCCTCCCCTTGGCCTCGGGCCGTCCCGCCTGGGTTCCCGGAGTGGGGGAAGTCGTCTTCACGCTGGTCATATGGGTCTGCTGGGCGTTAGGGCAAGGCCGGCGCGGTCTTGAGGCGCGCCGGCCGCACAGTGCGGGTGGAAGACTCAGCCGGCGAGGTCGGTGACGCTCTCGACCGTCGTGTCGGCCTTCAGCCGATAGATCACCGGCGCGCCGGTGGCGAGTTCGCGCTTCATGATGCTCTCGGGCGAGTGCTTCTCCAGCACCATGATCAGCGCACGCAGCGAATTGCCATGGGCGGCGACCAGAACGCGGTTGCCCTGCATCACCTTCGGCAGAATCTCGGTGACGTAATAGGGCAGGGCACGGGCCACCGTGTCCTTCAGGCTCTCGCCGCCGGGCGGGGGCACGTCATAGGAACGGCGCCAGACATGCACCTGCTCCTCGCCCCATTTGGCGCGGGCATCGTCCTTGTTGAGGCCGGAGAGGTCGCCATAGTCGCGCTCGTTCAGCGCGAGGTCGCGGGTGATGGGCAGGCCGGTCTGGCCGAGCTCCTTGAGCGCGAGGTCGAGCGTCTTCTGCGCCCGCGACAGCTGCGAGGTGAAGGCGAGGTCGAACTGGTAGCCCTCCGCCTTCAGCCGCGCGCCGGCCTTCTTGGCCTCTTCAACGCCGAGGGCGGTAAGGTCCGGGTCGCGCCAGCCGGTGAACAGGTTCTTGAGGTTCCACTCGCTCTGGCCGTGGCGCACGAGCACGAGAAGGCGTTCGGACATCGGGTCGTTCTCCGGCTGGATCAGAAATCGGTGAGGCCGAGGACATCGGTCATGGAATAGAGGCCGGGCTTGCGCCCGCGCGCCCAGCGGGCGGCGGCGAGCGCGCCGCGGGCGAAGATGCCGCGATCTTCGGCGCGGTGCGCCAGTTCGATCCGCTCGCCGGCCCCGGCGAAGATGACGTTATGGTCGCCCACCACCGTGCCGCCGCGCAGCGTGGCAAAGCCGATATCGCCCGGCTTGCGCGCGCCGGTGTGGCCGTGGCGGGTGAAGACGCCGGCTTCCTGCAGGGTGACGCCGCGGCCCTGCGCGGCGGCCTCGCCCAGCAGCAGGGCGGTGCCGGAGGGCGCGTCGATCTTGCGGTTATGGTGCATCTCGACGATTTCGATGTCGAAATCCTCGTCCAGCGTGCGTGCCACGCGCCGCACCAGCGCCGCCAGCAGATTGACGCCGAGGCTCATATTGCCGGAACGCACGATGACGGCATGGCGGGCGGCGGCGGCGATCTTCGCCTCGTCCTCCGCGGAAAAGCCTGTCGTGCCGATGACATGGACAATGCGCGCCTGCGCGGCGAAGGCGGCATAGGCGACGCTGGCGGCGGGAATGGTGAAGTCGATCACCCCATCGGCGGCCGCGAAGAGCGGCAGCGGATCGTCCGATACTTTGAGGCCGAGCGCCGGCAGGCCGGCGAGTTCGCCCGCATCGCGGCCGAGATATTCACTGCCGGGCTGGTCCACCGCGCCGACGAGGACGAGATCTGCCGCCTCGCTGATGGCACGCACCAGCACCCGGCCCATGCGGCCCGAGGCCCCGACGACGACGAGCCGCATCTGCGTCATAGGATCGCCTGCTCCTGTTGCACTGCGGGGGTATAGCGGCGTTCATCCGCCGCGAAAAGTGCGCTATTCTCCTACAATCTTCGCGCGGTCGTGCCCATGTGCTTGACGCCTGCGCGGCGTGGCTGTAGAGGTCGCGCAACTTTACGAAGGAGTGGCGCCGGAATGCGCAAGATTATTACCCTTATCGTAGGACGGCGCGTCGCCGCGGAGTTTGCCTGACGGCTGCTCCGCTCAACGGTGACGCGCGACGGGCCCCTGACGGGGCCTTTTGATTTTCTGGCCCTCCCCGGGGCTGTTCCGAAACGACGCAAGACACGACGAGCGTGGAAGGAAAAAGACCATGATGCGCGAGATGACCGGCGCCGAAATGGTGATGCAGGCCCTGATCGATCAGGGCGTCGAGCACATGTTCGGCTATCCCGGCGGCGCGGTGCTGCCGATCTATGACGCCATGTTCCACCAGAACCAGGTGAAGCACATTCTCGTGCGCCACGAGCAGGGGGCGGTGCACATGGCGGAGGGCTATGCCCGCTCCTCCGGCAAGGTGGGCGTGGTGCTCGTCACCTCCGGCCCCGGCGCCACCAATGCGGTGACCGGCCTCACCGACGCGCTGCTCGATTCCATTCCGCTCGTCTGCATCACCGGCCAGGTTCCGACCCATCTCATCGGCTCGGACGCCTTCCAGGAGTGCGACACGGTCGGCATCACCCGGCCCTGCACCAAGCACAACTACCTCGTCCGCGACATCAACGACCTCGCCCGCGTCATGCATGAGGCGTTCTATGTCGCGCAGAACGGGCGTCCGGGTCCGGTCGTCGTCGACATCCCGAAGGACGTGCAGTTCGCCAAGGGCATGTATGTCGGGCCGGAGAACATCCAGCACCGCACCTATCAGCCGCGCCTGAAGGGCGACCCGGATAAGATCAAGACCGCGGTGGAGATGCTGGCCAAGGCCAAGCGCCCGATCCTCTACACCGGCGGCGGCGTGATCAATTCCGGCCCGGAGGCGAGCCGGCTGCTGCGCGAATTCGCGCGGCTGTCGGGCTATCCCGTGACCTCGACGCTGATGGGCCTCGGCGCCTTCCCGGCCTCCGACAAGCAGTGGCTGGGCATGCTGGGCATGCACGGCACCTATGAAGCCAACATGGCGATGCATGATTGCGACGTCATGGTCTGCATCGGCGCGCGCTTCGACGACCGCATCACCGGCCGCGTCGACGCCTTCTCGCCGGGCTCGAAGAAGATCCACATCGACATCGACCCGTCCTCGATCAACAAGAACATCAAGGTCGACCTGCCGATCATCGGCGACGTGAAGCATGTGCTGGAAGACATGCTGACCATGTGGCGCGCGATGAAGGCCGAGCCGGACCGCAAGGCCATCGCCGGCTGGTGGGGCCAGATCGACAAGTGGCGCGCCCGCAAGTCGCTGGCCTTCAAGGCTTCCGACCGCATCATCAAGCCGCAGCAGGCGATCAAGGCGCTGTACGACCAGGTGAAGGACAAGGATGTCTACATCACCACCGAGGTCGGCCAGCACCAGATGTGGGCGGCGCAGCACTTCCATTTCGAGGAGCCGAACCGCTGGATGACCTCCGGCGGTCTCGGCACCATGGGCTATGGCCTGCCGGCGGCGATCGGCGCGCAGGTGGCCCATCCCGAGAGCCTCGTCATCGACATTGCCGGCGAAGCCTCGATCCAGATGTGCCTGCAGGAAATGTCCACCGCGCTGCAGTTCAACCTGCCGGTGAAGATTTTCGTGCTGAACAACGAATATATGGGCATGGTGCGCCAGTGGCAGGACCTGCTGCATGGCGGGCGCTACTCGCATTCCTATTCGGAATCGCTGCCGGACTTCGTCAAGCTGGCGGAAGCCTATGGCGGCGTCGGCATTCGCTGCTCCAACCCGGCCGATCTCGACGGGGCGATCCACGAGATGATCTCCGTCAACCGGCCGGTGCTGTTCGACTGCCTGGTCGACAAGATGGAGAACTGCCTGCCGATGATCCCCTCGGGCAAGCCGCATAACGAGATGATCCTCCCCGATCATCCCGAGGCGCTGGACGAGGCCATCGACGAGGAAGGCAAGATGCTGGTGTGACGCGCTTCACCTCTCCCCGACGGGGAGAGGTCGGTCGCGCAGCGGCCGGGTGAGGGGGCGGACGCGCCAGTAGCCCCTCACCCCACCCCTCTCCCCGCCGGGGAGAGGGAGCCTGGCGTTCCAGCCCCCTTTTCCGAGTGCCCCATGCCTCCCGTTCAAGAACCCGCCGAGCGCCACACCCTGTCCATGCTGGTCGATAACGAGCCGGGCGTTCTCGCCCGCATCGTCGGCCTGTTTTCCGGGCGCGGCTACAATATCGACAGCCTCACCGTCTCCGAGGTCAGCCACGCCTCGCATCTCTCGCGCATCACCGTGGTGACCACGGGCGCGCCGCCGATCATCGAGCAGATCAAGAGCCAACTCGACCGGCTGGTGCCGGTGCACCGGGTGGTGGATCTCACCGTCGCCGGCAAGTCGGTGGAGCGCGAGCTGGCGCTGATCAAGGTGCGCGGCAAGGGCGAGGTGCGCCAGGAGGCGCTGCTGATCGCCGACAGCTTCCGCGCCCGCACGGTCGACACGACGCTGGAGAGCTTCGTGTTCGAGATCACCGGCAAGCCGGAGAAGATCGACCAGTTCGTCTCGCTCCTGGAGCCGCTCGGCCTGGTCGAGGTCTCGCGCACCGGCGTCGCCGCCATCGGGCGCGGTGCCGAAGGCATGTGAGGAAAAAGGCGCGGCTGCTCGTGCTGCCGCGCCGTTCCTTCAGCCGGCGAAGCCGCCTGAGGTGAGGAAGGCGTGCTCTTCCTCCGTCATGGCGCGGCCGAGCACCGGATTGCGGTGCGGGAAGCGGCCGAAATCGCGGATGATGTCGTGATGGATGACGGCGTGATGCACGCCCTCCTCATCGCCCGCCGCCTCGCACAGCGCCACGCAGCGCTGCTGATCCGCCAGTTCCTCCGAATGCATGAACGGCACATAGAAGAAGCGGCGCTCCGGTAGCTCGAAGGCGCGGTCGAAGCCGCGCGCGATGGCGGCATCCGCCACGTCGCGCGCCTGCGCATCGGTGGCGAAGGCGCGCTGCGAGCCGCGGAACAGATTGCGCGGGAACTGGTCGAGCAGCAGGATCAAAGCGTAGCTTCCCTCCGGCGTCTCCCGCCATGCGCCGAGCTCCCCGGCGGCGGCGGCCTCATAGGCGGCGAGAAACCGGGCGCGGATGGCGGCGTCGAAGGCGTCGTCCTTGGCGAACCAGCGCTCCGGGCCGGCTTCGCGCCAGAAGGCGATGATGGCGTCGGCCGTCGAAAGGTCATTGTTCGGCAGGGTCATGGCGGGGGCTCCGTTTTCTGTCGACGGTCCCGGATAGGACGGTGCGAGGGCGAAAGTCGAGCCCCGATATCTGTGCTGCGCTGCACACAAGCTCTTGGCCTGCCCGGCCAAGGCATGTGAAGATGGCGTTTCGCGGGGTGCGTCGCGGCGCCTCGCGCCGCCGCCATGCGACGGAGGCGTGGAAACGTGAGCGAGCGTGCAGGCGCGGTGCCGGTGGCGGGCACAGGAAAGCCTCTGTGGCTGCTGGCGGCGCCGTTCATCTTTCTGCTGCTGTGGTCGGGCGGCTTCGCGGTGGCGAAGATCGGCATCCTTTCCACCGGCCCCTTCACCCTGCTGGCCTGGCGCTACGGGCTGGTGCTGGCGGTGCTGCTGCCGCTGCTGGCCTGGTTCCGCCCGCCTTTGCCGCGTCAGCCCCGTGCCTATGCCGATCTCGCCGTGGTTGGCTTCCTCATCCAGGTGCTCTATTTCAACCTCAGCTACTTCGCCTTCCGCTTCGGCATTTCGGCGGGCGCGCTGGCGATCATCGTCTCGCTGCAGCCGATCGTGGTCGGGCTCGTGGCGCCGGTGTTCACCGGCGAGCGGGTGGGGGCACTGCGCTGGCTCGGCCTGCTGCTCGGCCTCGCCGGGGCAGGGCTGGTGATCGCCTCGCGCTCGGCGATCGAGGTTACCTCGCCCGGCGTGGTGCTGCTGGCGGTCGGCGCGCTGCTCGCCATGTGCGGCGGCGCGCTTTATGAGAAGCGCTTCGGCACGCCGCAGCATCCGCTCGTGTCGAACACGGTGCAATGCGCCATCGGCTTCGTCTGCACGCTGCCGCTGGCGCTGCTGATGGAGGACGGCCATGTCAACTGGTCGCCGACCTTCCTTGCGGTGCTGGCCTATCTGGTGATCGGCAACTCGCTGATCGCCATCTCGCTCTATCTCGCCATGATCCGTGCCGGCGAGGTGTCGAAGGTGTCGGCTCTGTTCTTCCTCGTGCCGCCGACGACGGCGCTCATCGCCTGGGGGCTGATCGGCGAGGCCATGCCGCCGCTCGCCTGGGCGGGAATGGCGCTGGCGGCCGGCGGCGTCGCGCTCGCCTCGCTGAAAGGCATTCCATGGAAATACCGCCTGCGGCGCGGGGCGCGCTGACTCCGCTTGCGCCCGGAGGGGGCCTCCTGTAGAGGGAACCGTAACGTACGGTACGGACCTCTGGCGCCCATGGCTTTGCCCTCAGACACACAGGACGACACGTTGACGGAGCGCCAGCAGGCGGTCCTCGACGCCGTGCTGGCGCTGATGGTGGAACAGGGCGGCGAACTGACGATGAATGCGGTGGCGCGTCGCGCCTCCTGCTCGAAGGAAAGCCTGTACAAATGGTTCGGCGACCGGGAGGGGCTGCTCACCGCCACCGTGCGCTGGCAGGCTTCCAAGGTCCGCGCCGGCAATTACGACCGCACCAGGCTCGACGCGCTGGCCCTGCGCGACAGCCTGATCCGCTTCGCCGTCAACTGGCTCGGCGTCATTTCCAGCCCGACCTCGATCGCGCTGAACCGCGTCGCCATCGCCCAGAGCGGCGGCGGCGCGCATAAGCCGGGCGAGGGCGCCAGCCTCGGTGCCATCATGCTGGCCAATGGCCGTTTCGCCATCGGCGCGCGGCTGAAGCCGGTGCTCGACGCCGGCCGCGAGGCCGGGCTGATCGCCTTCGACGACACCGAGACCGCCTTCCGCAGCTTCATCGGGCTGGTGGGCCGCGATGTGCAGATCCGCCTGCTGCTCGGCGACACGCTTGACCTCACGCAGGCCGAAATCGAGCGCGACGCCGCCCGCGCCACCGACCAGTTCCTCACCCTCTACGGCACGGGCAACCCCATGCCGGAACGTTCAAAAATCAACGCGTGACATAGGAGACACCCATGCGCGTTTATTACGACCGCGATGCCGACGTGAACCTGATCAAGGGCAAGAAGGTCGGCATCATCGGCTACGGCTCGCAGGGCCGCGCCCATGCGCTGAACCTCAAGGAGTCCGGCGTCAAGGAGATCGCCATCGGCCTGAAGCCGGGCTCGGCGACCGCCAAGAAGGTTGAGGCCGACGGGCTCAAGGTGATGAGCGTCGCCGAACTCGCCAAGTGGGCCGACCTGATGATGATGGCGACCCCGGACGAGCTGCAGGCCGACATCTACCGCGACGAGATCGCCCCCAACATCCGCGACGGCGCCGCCATCGCCTTCGCCCACGGCCTCAACGTGCATTTCGGCCTGATCGAGCCGAAGGCGACGGTGGACGTGCTGATGGTCGCCCCCAAGGGCCCCGGCCACACCGTGCGTGGCGAATACCAGAAGGGCGGCGGCGTGCCCTGCCTCGTGGCCGTGCATCAGGACGCCTCGGGCAACGCGCTCGACCTCGGCCTCAGCTATGCCTGCGGCGTCGGCGGCGGCCGTTCGGGCATCATCGAGACCACCTTCAAGGAAGAGTGCGAGACCGACCTGTTCGGCGAGCAGGTGGTGCTGTGCGGCGGCCTCGTGGAGCTGATCCGCGCCGGCTTCGAGACGCTGGTGGAAGCCGGCTACGCCCCGGAAATGGCCTATTTCGAGTGCCTGCACGAAGTGAAGCTGATCGTCGACCTCATCTATGAGGGCGGCATCGCCAACATGAACTACTCGATCTCCAACACCGCCGAGTGGGGCGAGTATGTCTCCGGCCCGCGCATCATCACCGCCGAGACCAAGGCCGAGATGAAGCGCGTGCTCACCGACATCCAGACCGGCAAGTTCACCTCCGACTGGATGCAGGAATACAAGGCCGGCGCGTCGCGCTTCAAGGGCATCCGTCGCCTCAACGACAGCCACCAGATCGAACAGGTCGGCGAGAAGCTGCGCGGCATGATGCCGTGGATCGGCGCCAACAAGCTGGTCGACAAGTCGAAGAACTGAGGTCTTTCGCCTTCGGGACGAACGACATGGCCGGGCTCTGCCCGGCCATGTGCGTTTGGGGCCGGCCACAAGAGCAAAGGGCGGCCTCTCGGCCGCCCTTGTTTTTGGTGTCTGGTCTGTTCAGGCCGCCGCCTTCAGCCCCGGCTCATTGGCCTTCTGGCCCTTGTGGTAGACCACATAGACATAGACCGGGATGTCGATCTCGCTCAGATGCCGCTCGATCAGCGGCTTTACCTGCGCCCAGTCCAGCCCGCCGACGCCGGTGGCGAGGCGCGGCAAAGCGAGGCTGGCGATGCCTTCCGCCGCAACGAGGCGGGCCAGCGCCTTGAGCGCGTGGCCGACATTTTCGGTCGACGCCCGGCCCGGCCGGCCGATGGCGTTTTCCGCCGCGTCCTGCGTCAGCAGGTTGACGATATGCGCCGCCGCGCCATCCTCCGCCACGCCGCCCCACACCCAGAGTCCGCCGGCCTGCGGATTGTCGACCCGGCAGTAATGGCGGAAGTCCTTGGCCAGCGACGGGAAGCGCTCGCGCAAAGCGAGGGCGAGGCCGCTGTCGAAATGATCGTTCGGCGCCACGCCATGGGCAATCGCGGCGGCGCCGCTCAGCAGGATGTCGCCTTCCACTTCGTAGATTTTGGCCATGGGGTGTCCTTCCTCGGCTGCGTTGGTTGCGCCCTGTGTCGGGGAAGGCGGGGCCGGTGTCGTTGAGGAAACGCAAGAAGGCCTGGCCGGGGCCTCAGTAGCCCAGGGCCTTCACCGCTGCGGCGCCGGGGCCGAGCATGAGCAGCGCCCACAGCATGGCGGAGGTGAGGTTCACCATCTGAAACCGTGACATGGGCATGGCGAACATGCCGGCCGCCAGCGGCACGAAGGGACGGAGAGGGCCGGAGAAGCGGCCGAAAAACACGCCGAGCGTGCCATAGCGCAGGAAGAAGTGCTCGCCGCGCTTGAGGGCCTCCGAGAAGCGGTTGAGCGGCCAGCGCTGGCGGGCGCTGCCCTTCAAGTGAAACCCGATCCAGAACGAGAGGGTGTCGCCCAGCACCGCGCCCGCCACCGTCGCCGCCCATACCGGGAAGAACGGCACGCCCCCGGCGGCGATGACCGGGGAAAGGCCGAGTAGCACGAAGGTGCCGGGGACGAAGAGCGAGACGATCGGCAGCGATTCGCAGAAGGCGAGCAAAAAGCCGATGTAGGGCGCATAATGGGCGTGCGCCTCCACGAAGGCAAGCACGTCGCGGGCATAGGCGTGGAGATCCGCCACAGGCTAGAGCCGGTCGCGCAGGGCGTAGTAGCTCAGGCCCGCCACGAGCAGTGGCCAACGCATAAGGGGCCCGCCGGGGAACGCCGGTACCGGCAGGCGTCCCAGCAGATCGAGCCCACCGAGCTGGCCCTTCACCGCCTCGCCCAGCAGCTTGCCGAAATAGGGCGCCAGCATCACGCCCTGGCCGGAATAGCCGGCGGCGGTGAGCACGCGGGGCGAGAGTTTGCGCACGAAGGGCAGGCGGGTCATGGTGATGCCGAGAACGCCGCCCCAGCCATAGTCGATGGCGACATCGGCCAGCTGCGGGAAGATGCGCAGCATATAGGGGCGGACGAATTCGGCCGGATTCGGCCGCAGCCCGCGCCGGTAGCTCTCGCCGCCGCCGAACAGCAGCCGCCCGTCGCCGGAGAGGCGGTAGTAATTGACCACGAAGCGGCTGTCGGCCACCGCCGCGCCATTGGAGATGATCTCCCGCGCCCGCTCCCCCAGCGGGGCGGTGGCGGCGATGTAGTTGCAGATCGGCATGACATGGGTGTCGACGCGCCGGTCGAGCCCATCCTGCAGCCCGTCGCCGCACTCCAGCACCCAGTCCGCCTTCACCGAGCCGGCGGCCGTGACGACGCGGACCTTGGCGCCTTCCTCGATGCGCAGCGCACGCGACTGCTCAAAGAGCCGCGCGCCGGCGCGGCGGGCGGCGTCGGCGAGGCCGAGGGCGAGGTTGAGCGGGTGAAGATGTCCACCGCCATGGTCGATCATGCCGCCGTGATAGACATCCGTGCCGACGATGGCGCGCAGTTCCTCGCGGCTCAGCGGCGCGGCGTCGGGGTAGTCATAGACCTCGTTGAGCTTCTTCGCATAGGCGTGGCTGTGGGCGACATAGCCGGGCTTATGATCGGCGACGACAAGGCCGGGGCGGACATCGCAGTCGATGTCGTGGCGCTTGATGAGCGCGTGCAGCAGCGCCTTGGCGTCTTCGGCCATGCGCCACAGCGCCTTGGCGTCGTCGAGCCCGACCTGCGCTTCGAGAAAATCCTGGTCGCGGCGATGGCCGCTATGAATCTGCCCGCCATTGCGGCCCGAGGCGCCGGAGCCGACGCGCCCGGCCTCCAGCAGCACCACGTCGAGCCCGGCTTCGGCCATGTGCAGCGCGGCGGAGAGGCCGGTATAGCCGCCGCCGATGACGCAGACATCCGCCCGCGTGCCGCCCTGCAGCGGGGGAAGGGGCGCGAAGCGGTTCGCCGTGGCGGCGTACCAGCTCTTGGGGTGGTCGAGGGTGGGGGCCATGATAAAACTCTCGCCGTCAGCGCCGCGCGAACAGGCGCTCTATGTCGGCCAGCGCCAGGGTGACGAAGGTCGGCCGGCCATGATTGCACTGCGCGGCGTTCGGCGTCTCTTCCATCTCGCGCAGCAGGGCGTTCATCTCTTCCACCCGCAGCCGGCGGCCGGCGCGCACCGAGCCGTGGCAGGCCATGGTGGCGGCGATGTGGAGCAGCCGGCGTTCCAGCGGCAGCGCGTCGTCCCATTCCGCCGCGTGCTCGGCGAGTTCGCGCACCAGCGCGCAGATGTCGGCGTCGCCCAGCAGGGCCGGCACTTCCCGCACCAGCAGCGCGCCGGGGCCGAAGGGTTCGATGACGAGGCCGAGCTTTTCCAGCGCCCCGGCCCGTTCGGCAAGGCGCGCCGCCTCGGAGGGGTCAAGTTCCACCACCAGCGGCACCAGCAGCATCTGTCGGGCGAGGCCGTCGCGTTCCATCGCCGCCTTGAGCTTTTCATAGACGATGCGCTCATGCGCGGCGTGCTGGTCGATCACCACGACGCCGTCGCGGGTCTGGGCGATGATGTAAGTCTCGTGCAGCTGCGCCCGTGCGGCGCCGAGCGGGCGCTCCAGCGCCTCCGGCGCGGCGGGGGCGGCATTGGCACGGGCATCGGCTCCGGGCGCGAGGGCGAGTCCGAGGCCGCCGCCCGGGGAATGGATGGGGGCGTCGAAATCGAAGCGGGCAGGCGCCTCGTTCAAGCCGGGCGCGCGCGGGTCGGCGAGGCCCTCCGGTGCCGCCCAGGAGCGGGTCCAGTCATAGGCGCCCGGTCGTGGCTCGGGGCGATAATTCGTCGCGAAGTCGGGCCGCGCGAACTGCGCCAGCCGGTCGGCGGCGGTGGAGGCGGTGCGCGGCACGCCGGCGGTCAGCGCGTCGGTGAGGGTACGGACGATCAGTGCCCGAATGTTGCCGGCGTCGCGGAACCGCACCTCGGTCTTGGCGGGGTGGACGTTCACATCCACCTCGCGCGGATCGAGATCGAGGAACAGCGCCGTCACCGGGTGCCGGTCGGAGGGCAGAAGGTCGGCATAGGCCGCGCGGATGGCGCCGATCAGCACCTTGTCGCGCACCGGGCGGCCATTGACGAACAGATATTGCGACAGCGAATTCGCCTTGGAATAGGTCGGAAGGCCGGCGAGGCCCGAGAGGCGCGCCCCCTCGCGCAGGCCTTCCACATCCAGCGCGTTGCCGCCGGCCTCCGCCCCCAGCACATCGGCGATGCGGGCGCGCTGCCCGGCCGCATCGCGGGTCCGGGCCGGCCAGGTGATCGGCGCGCGGTCGTCGGTAACAACGGTGAAGCCGACCTCGGGGCGGGCGAGGGCGAGGCGCTTGACCGCGTCCACCGCCGCCGCCGTCTCGGCGCGCTCGGATTTGAGGAATTTCAGCCGCGCCGGCGTGGCGAAGAACAGGTCCCGCACCTCCACTCGCGTGCCGAAGCCAAGCGCCGCCGGGCGCACCGGGAATTTCACCCCGCCCTCGACGCGGATCTCATGGGCGCTGTCGCTGCCTTTCGGCCGGCTGGTAATGGTGAGGCGCGCCACCGCGCCGATGGAGGGCAGCGCCTCGCCGCGAAAGCCGAGCGTGTGGATGGCGAGCAGATCCTCGCTGTCGAGCTTGGAGGTGGCGTGGCGCTCCACCGCGAGGGCGAGTTCCTCCGCACTCATGCCGCTGCCATCGTCGGTGACGCGCATCAGCCGGCGGCCGCCGCCGTCGATGACGATCTCGATGCGGGTGGCACCGGCGTCGAGCGCGTTCTCGACAATCTCCTTCAGCGCCGCCGCCGGACGCTCCACCACCTCGCCGGCCGCGATGCGGTCGACCAGTGTGGAAGGCAGCAGGCGCAGCGGCATGATGGGTCCGGGAACGATTCGGGGGCGATGGCGGCCGGACTATAGCAGGCGCGTGGCGCGCGCGCCCGATCCGGTACTGTTGACCTTTTGGGACTTTGGTCATCCTGAGGCGCCCGGCGCAGCCGGGCCTCGAAGGACGCACGCGGCGTCGGCCAGAGGCGGCCAGGGCCTGCGTGCTTCGAGGCCGGCCGTTGGCCGGCACCTCAGCATGACGTGCCATATGCTGCCCGGCGCAGTGCAGAACTCCTTCATGCCCGGGCTTGGCCCGGGCACCCAGATTTTGACCTCCGATGCCGGCGAGAGACGGAATCCCCGGGGCACGCCCGGGGATGAGGGGAGGGGAAAGCGCGGGACGGCTCTGAAGCGCCGAAGCGCCCGCTTAACCCGCCGCCGCCAGGCGCTCGGCCTTCTCGCGCTCGATTTCCTGCCGCTTGGTCATGATCGAGGCGAAGATTACCACCACGGTGACGATGGCGATGAGGATGGTGCAGGCGGCGTTGATTTCCGGCGTCACGCCGAGGCGCACCTGGGAATAGATGCGCATCGGCAGGGTGGTGGCGCCGGGGCCGGTGGTGAAGCTGGCGATGACGAGATCGTCCAGCGACAGGGTGAAGGCGAGCATCCATCCCGAGATCACCGCCGGCAGGATGATCGGCAGCGTCACCACGAAGAAGGTCTTGAACGGCGGGCAGCCGAGATCGAGCGCCGCCTCTTCCAGCGAACGGTCGAAGGTGACGAGGCGCGACTGCACGACCACCGAGACGAAGCACAGGGTGAAGGTGATGTGGGCGAGGGTGATGGTCCAGAAGCCGCGATCGATACCGACAGCGACGAACAGCAGCAGCAGCGAAAGGCCGGTGATGACTTCCGGCATCACCAGCGGCGCATAGACCATGCCGGAGAACAGGGTGCGGCCGAAGAAGCGCCCGTAGCGGGTGAGGGCGATCGCCGCCAGCGTGCCGAGCACGGTGGCGATGGTGGCGGTGAGGAAGGCGACGCGCAGCGTCACCCAGGCGGCGTCGAGCAGTTGCTCGTTCTGGAACAGCTGCACATACCAGTGGGTGGAGAAGCCCGCCCATACTGTGACCATGCGCGAGGCGTTGAAGGAGTAGATCACCAGCAGGATGATCGGGATGTAGAGGAAGGCGAAGCCCAGCGTGATCGAGGTCACGTTGAACCAGGAGAGACCCTTGCGCATCAGCGTCGCTCCACTTCGCGAGCCTGGAGGTTCTGGTAGAAGACGATCGGGATCACCAGCACCATCAAGAGCAGCACCGCCACCGCCGCCGAGACGGTCCAGGAGCGGTTCACCGAGAATTCGGTCCACAGCACCTTGCCGATCATCAGCGTGTCCGAGCCACCGAGCAGGTCGGGGATGACGAATTCGCCCACTGCCGGGATGAAGCACAGCAGGCAGCCGGCGAACACGCCCGGCAGCGAGAGCGGCCAGGTGATCTTCCAGAAGGCGGCGAGGGGCGGGCAGCCGAGATCGGCGGCGGCTTCCAGCAGCGTCTCGTCCATCTTTTCCAGCGCCGAATAGAGCGGCAGGATCATGAAGGGCAGGTAGGAATAGACGATGCCGATATAAACCGCCGTGTCAGTGGCGAGAATCTGCAGCGGCGCGTCGCGGTCGACGATGCCGAGCGCGAACAGCAGCTGGTTGAGCAGCCCTTCCGGCGAGAGGATGCCGATCCAGGCATAGACGCGGATCAGGAACGAGGTCCAGAACGGCAGGATGACCAACATCAGCAGCGTCGGGCGGATGGATTTCGGCGCCCGCGCCATGCCATAGGCGATGGGATAGCCGACCATCAGCAGCAGCAGGGTGGAGATGCCGGCGATCCAGAGGCTGGAGCCATAGGCCTCGATGAACTCATTGTCCCACGACAGCACATAGCCGTAATTGTCGAAGGAGAGTTCGCTGAGGGCGTCCTTGAACGCGGCCCAGCCCTCGGCGAGATCGAAGATCGGGACATAGGGTGGCTGCGCGATCGCGTCCTGCGACAGGCTGATCTTGAAGACGATCAGGAACGGGATCAGGAACAGCGCGAGCAGCCAGAGATAGGGGACGGTGAGGACCAGCCATCGCCCGTTCGCCTTGCTTGCCATGGTGGCCTCCTCAGCTCGTCAGGACCACGCCGGCATCGGGCGAGAAGTACACATAGACCTTGTCGTCCCAGGTGATGGGGCGCTCGACCATGCGGGTGAGGTTCGGCTTGGCGGCCTTGACGCGGGTGCCGCCGGGCAGCTCGACATGGAAGATCGAGAGATCGCCGAGATAGCCGATGTCCCAGATCTCGCCCTGCAGGCAGTTGATGCCGGTATCGGCCGGGGGGTCGAGCTCGACCCGCATCTTCTCCGGCCGCAGGGCGATGGCGACGCTGTCGCCGGGCTTCACCGCGCAGTCCTGGGCGATGCGGAAGCGCCGTTCCGGCGCCACGTTCGGCCGCAGCGTGACCATGCCGGCCTCCACCGCTTCAACCGTGGCGTCGAGAATGTTCACATCGCCGACAAAATCGGCGACGTAGCGGGAATTGGGGTGCTCATAGATGACTGCCGGCGGGGCGACCTGCACCAGCTTGCCGTGATTCATCACCGCGATGCGGTCGGCCACCGTCATCGCCTCTTCCTGGTCGTGGGTGACGATCAGGAAGGTCATGCCGAGCTCCATCTGGATGTCCATGAGCTCGAACTGGGTTTCCTCGCGCAGCTTCTTGTCGAGCGCGCCGAGCGGCTCGTCCAGCAGCAGCACCTTGGGCCGCTTGGCGAGCGAGCGGGCGAGCGCCACGCGCTGGCGCTGGCCGCCGGACAGCTGGTGCGGCTTGCGCTTGGCGAATTTCTCAAGCTTCACCAGCTTGAGCATCTCCTCCACGCGGGCGGCGATGGCGCCTTTTTCCATCCGGTCCTGCCGGAGGCCGAAGGCGATGTTGTCCCACACGCTCATATGCGGGAACAGCGCATAGGACTGGAACATCATATTGGTCTGCCGCTTGTAGGGCGGCGTGCCGACAAGGTCGTGCCCGGCGAGGGTGATCTGCCCCTCGGTCGGGTCCTCGAAGCCGGCGAGCATGCGCATCAGCGTGGTCTTGCCGCAGCCAGACGGGCCGAGCAGGGCGAAGAACTCGCGCTCGTAAATGTCGAGGGAGAGGTTGTCGACGGCGGTGAACTCGCCGAAGCGCTTGCTGACGTTCTTGTAGCTGATCAGCGGGACGGCCTGCGGGTCGTTCCAGGGAGCGAATTTCCGACGGATGCCGCCAATGGTCTTCTGCGTCTTTTCGGTGACGCCGGTGCTCATGCTGACTGGTCCCGTTTCCCCGCCGGATATGTCGGCATGTGGACGCTAACCGGCTTCGCGTACCGGCTCAACGCCTCGCTGCGAACAATTTTACCATGCCTGCAAAGGTGGCGAGGTAGCCCTGCCTTGACGGCGGCAAGCGGGCCGTGATTGCCTCAAGCGGCGCAGAAAGCGCATCAGGAAGGCAATCATGGCCAAGAAGAAGCGTTCTGAGAAGGACGCGGTCGACAATCCCCGTGGCGTCACCACCCTTGCCGAGGCAAAGGCGTGGATGGCTGCGCGCGGCATTACCGAAATCGAATGCGCGGTGCCGGATCTCGCCGGCGTCGGACGCGGCAAGATCATGCCGGTCTCCAAGTTCCTGTCCGGCCCGACGATGAACCTGCCGCTCAGCGTGTTCTTCCAAACCATTTCCGGCGACTACCCGCCCTACGACAATCTCGTCGACTCGGTGGTGGTGGACAGCGATCTGGTGATGGAGCCGGATTTCTCCACCCTCGCCATCGTGCCCTGGGCGCAGGACCCCACCGCCCAGGTGATCCACGACGCGTTTCACCGCGACGGGCGCCCGGTGGAACTGGCGCCACGGCAGGTGCTGAAGAACGTGGTCGATCTCTACGCCAAGAAGGGCTGGAAGGCCGTCGTCGCGCCGGAGATCGAGTTCTATCTCGTCGAGCCGAACACCGATGCCGACTACCCGCTCAAGCCGCCCATCGGCCGTTCGGGCCGGCCGGAAATCGGCCGTCAGTCCTATTCGATCCAGGCGGTCAACGAGTTCGACGCCCTGTTCGAGGACATGTACGATTACTCCGAGGCGCAGGGCCTGGAGATCGACACGCTGATCCATGAGGACGGCGCGGCGCAGATGGAAATCAACCTGCTGCACGGCGATCCCATCGTGCTCGCCGACCAGGTCTATCTGTTCAAGCGCACGATCCGCGAGGCGGCGCTGCAGCACAAGATCTACGCCACTTTCATGGCCAAGCCGATCGCCGACGAGCCGGGCTCGGCCATGCACATCCACCAGTCCATCGTGGATGGCGAGACGGGGCGCAACATCTTCTCCGACGCCGATGGCGACCCGACGCCGGAGTTCTTCTCCTTCATCGCCGGCCAGCAGCGCTACCTGCCGGCGGTCATGTCGATCCTCGCGCCCTACGTGAACTCCTACCGCCGGCTGACGCGCGATTCGATGGCGCCGATCAACGTGCAGTGGGGCTATGACAACCGCACGGCCGGGCTGCGCGTGCCGCCCTCCTCGCCGGCGGCGCGGCGGGTGGAGAACCGGGTGCCGTCGTCGGATGCCAACCCCTATCTCGTCATCGCCGCTTCGCTTGCTTGCGGCTATCTCGGCATGGTGGAAGGGCTGCGCCCGACCGAGCCGCTGGAGTCCGACGCCAAGGGGCTCGATTTCGAGCTGCCGCGCGGCCTGCTCGAAGCGGTGGCGGCGCTGCAGTACTCGGAGGAGATCGCCACCGTGCTCGGGCCGTCTTTCGTCAAAACCTATACGGCGGTGAAGCAGACCGAGTTCGACACCTTCATGCGGGTGATCTCGCCCTGGGAGCGGGAATATCTGCTGCTGAACGTGTGAGGTGGTCCGCACGGGGGCGGGCCGTCACACCCGCCTACAGAACGGCGTCGAGCCGGGGCAGACCCCGGCATCCATGTTTGACGCTTATGAATTGCGCATCCCCGGGCCCAGCCCGGGGATGACTCTTTGAGGGACTACGCCGCCACCGTCTCGTCCGCCAGAATCTCCCGCACGCGCGGGATAACCTTGGTGCCGTAGAGCTCGATGGCGCGCATCATCCGCGCATGCGGCAGCGGGCCGGCGCTGTATTTCAGGTCGAAGCGCGCGAGGCCGAGCGCCTTCGCCGTCTTGGCGATCTTGCGCGCCACCGTTTCCGGCGAACCGAGATAGAGCGAGCCATGGGCGATCTCATGCTCGAAGGCGTCGCGGCCATAGGGCGGCCAGCCGCGCTCGGCGCCGATGCGGTCATGCATCCGCTTGTAGTCGGCATAGAATTCCTCGCGCGCCTGCGCATCCGTCTCGGCGATATAGCCGTGCGAATGCACGCCAATCGGCTGCACCGTGCCGCCGAGCTGGCCGATGGCCTTGTGGTAGAGGTCGACATAGGGCGCGAAGCGGGCGGGATTGCCGCCGATGATGGCCAGCATCAGCGGCAGGCCATAGCGCGCCGCCCGCACCACCGATTCCGGCGAGCCGCCAACGCCGATCCAGGTCTTCAGCGTGCCGGATTCCACCAAGGGATAGACGTGCTGATCCTTCAGCGGCGGGCGCAGCTTACCCTGCCAGGTGACGCCCTGCGTGGTCGAGTTGTCGCGCAGCAGCGCCGCGAACAGATCGAGCTTCTCGCTGAACAGCGCCTCATAGTCCTTCAGGTCGAAGCCGAAGAGCGGGAAGGATTCGGTAAAGGAGCCGCGCCCGAGGATGACCTCCGCCCGCCCATTGGACAGCGCATCCACCGTGGCAAAGCGCTGGAACACGCGGATCGGATCGTCGGAGGACAGCACGGTGACCGCCGAGCCGAGGCGGATGCGCTTTGTCCGGGCGGCCATGCCGGCCAGGACCACTTCCGGCGCCGACACGGCGAAATCGTCGCGATGATGCTCGCCGACGCCGATAAAGTCGATGCCGACCTCATCCGCCAGCACCGCTTCGTCCACCAGATCGCGAATCACCTGGGCGTGCGAGAGCGGGCGTCCATCGACGCCGGAGGTCACGTCGCCGAATGTGTCGAGGCCGAGTTCGAGAAGCTGTGCCATGGGAGAGGTCCCCTTCGTGTCCGGCACCGTGCCGGCGCTCCCCATATGGACCGGACGCGGCGGGCGCGCATCCCCGGCGGTGCAAGGACGGCATTTCGCTTCTGCAAGCAAAGGGCTGCCGCAGTGGAGCGAAGGCACAAAAAAAGCCCGCTGGACCAGCCAGCGGGCTTCAAGTCGGCGACACGAGGGGGTCGATGTCGCCGTAAATTCGTCTGGGCGGCCGGTGCCGCCACGAAAGGGCGGGCATGGTCAGCTGCAGGAGACGGGAGTGTCCTGGCGCGGGGTGACAGGCGAAAGACCGTGGGCGCCGCGGTCGCGCGCGGCCTTGCCGGCGGCGTCCTGACGGGCCGCTTCACGAAGCGCCTCGCGCATGGTCGAGCGGCGGGCGGCGCGGCGTTCCACCGAGCGGACCACGAGCACGGCCGTCGGGTCCTGCCACAGCGGGCCGGACGAAGCGTCGAGCAGGTCGCCGCGGGTGAGGCCGATGTCGCGCAGCATGCGGTCGTCGAAGCCGCCGAGCTGGGCGATATGGCGCCGGCGGGCGACCGCCTTGATGAACTGGACGGACCCCATGAGAGCGGCGATCAGCAGCCCGCTCGCCGCGGTACCGAACGAGGAGAAGGGCTTTCTCCGGACTTCGCCAACAAACGACATCGTATCCTCCATGTGCCGGCCGCGCAGCGACGATGCGGGGTTTGTGATCTCGGGCAGGCGTGGGGGCCACCCGATCTCGACATCGTCCGTTCGCGGCGGGATCGTTATGAAGGAGCGGGATCAATCACACTAGCGAATGTTTATGATCGCTGATATCATCAGGATTGATGATAGGCCATCGTGAGGGCTCCGATGAGCGTGTTGCTCGATATTGATCAATTAAGAACATTCATCGCGATTGCCGAAACCGGCAGTTTCACAAAGGCTGCCGAGGTGGTTCACAAAACCCAGTCCGCGGTGTCTATGCAGATGAAGCGGCTGGAGGAGCGGGTGGGCCGGCCGATCTTCGCCCGCGACGGACGCGCCTCGCGCCTGACCGACGAGGGCGACCGGCTGCTCGATTATGCCCGCCGCATCGTCAAGCTGAACATCGAGGCCATGGCCAGCCTGGCCTCGGCGGAACTGTCGGGCCGGGTGCGGCTCGGCGTGCCGGACGATTATGCCGACCGCTATTTGCCGGAGATCATGGCGCGGTTTTCCGCCACCCATCCCAATGTCGAGCTGACCGTGGTGTGCGATCCCTCGACCGATCTCGTCGACCGCATCGACACGGGCGATCTCGACCTCGCCATCATCACCGATTGCGAGACGATGAATCGCGAGACCGAGATCATCCGCCGCGAGCAATTGCTCTGGGTGGGCTCCACCCGCCACTCCGTGCATCTGGAAGGCCCGGTGCCGCTGGCGCTGGGGCGGCAGACCTGCAACTGGCGGCAGGAGGCGATCTCCATGCTCCAGGCGGTCGATCGGCCGTTCCGCATTCTCTACACGTCATCTAACTCCACCGCCGTTTCGGCGGCCGTGCTGGCCGGCCTCGCCATTTCCGTGCTGCCGGAATCCGGGCTGCGCCCGGGCATGCGGGTGCTGGGGCCGTCCGACGGGTTCCCGGCGCTGGCGCCCTGCCGCATCGGCCTGCTGCGCAACCGGCACGAGGCGTCCCCACTCGCCGACGCGCTGGCCCATCACATCGTGCAGGGGCTCGACAACATCTCCGACACGGCGATCGCGGCGGAGTGAGCGGCGCCTGAACCTGCACGGCCCACGTGGCATCTCGGCCACCGCCCTGGAGATCGATGATGAGCCGTCCTGTTCCCGGCGATATCGTGCCTTTCCTGCGCTACAGCGATCCGCGCGCCGCCATCCACTGGCTGGAGACGGCGCTGGGCTTCGAAAGCCTCTTCGTCGTCGACGACGGGCAGGGCGGCGTGGCCCATGCGGAACTCGCGCTGGGCACCAGCGCGATCATGATTGGCGGCGCCAAGGACGATGTGCTCGGCATGCGCAGCCCGGCGCAGGCGGGCGGCGTCACGCAGGGAATTTATCTCGTGGTGCCCGATGCCGATGCCGCCTGGGCGCGCGTGCAGGCCGCCGGCGCGGAGGTGGTGATGGCGCTCTATGACACGCCCTATGGCTCGCGCGAATTCACCGTGCGCGATGCCGAGGGGCATCTGTGGAGCATCGGCACTTACCGTGCCGGCAGCTACCCGGGTTGATCAGTAAGCGTCCTCGACGAAGACCGGCTCCACCGAGCGGTTCCACGCGCCCTCATAGCGCGCCAGCAGCAGCTCGGCCGGGGTCTTCCCGGCTTTGAGGCTGGCCTCCAGCGGGGCGAGGAAGCGGCTCTCGTCGCGGCCCTGGCTGTCGCGATAGTCGCGGCGCTGAAGGCCGGCGCGGGCGATCTCGACCACGTCGCGCGCCACGTCCAGCAGCGAGCGGCCGGCGATCTCGGCCTTGAAGCCGAGCCGGGGCACCTCGTCGCGCAGCGTCTGGCGCTCTTGGGCACCCCAGCCCTTGGCGAGGTCCCAGGCGGCGTCGAGGCTCGTCGTGTCGTAATACAGCCCGGTCCACAGCGCCGGCAGCGCGCACAGGTTGCGCCACGGCCCGCCATCGGCCCCGCGCATTTCGAGGTAACGCTTCAGCCGCACCTCCGGGAAAATGGTGGAGAGGTGGTTGGCCCAGTCGGAGACCGTGGCGCTCTCGCCCGGCACGGCGGGGTGGCGGCCGGCGAGCAGATCGCGGAAGGACGAGCCGGCGACATCGATATAGGTGTCGCCGCGCTTGATGAAGTACATCGGCACATCGAGCGCGTAGTCGACATAACGCTCGAAGCCCATGCCATCCTCGAAGGCGAAGGGCAGCATGCCGGCGCGGTTATTGTCGGTGTCGCGCCAGATTTCCGAGCGGTAGGAGAGGAAGCCGTTCGGCTTGCCTTCGGTGAAGGGCGAGTTGGCGAAGAGGGCGGTGGCCACGGGCTGCAAGGCGAGCCCGACACGCAGCTTCTTCACCATGTCGGCTTCGGAGGAAAAGTCGAGATTCACCTGCACGGTACAGGTGCGGTACATCATGTCGAGGCCGCGCGTGCCGACCTTCGGCATGTAGTTCGACATGATCTTGTAGCGGCCCTTGGGCATGACCGGCGTTTCCGCCAGCGTCCATTTCGGGCTCATGCCGAGGCCGAGGAAGCCGAAGCCCAGCGGCGTCGCCACCTCGCGCACCTGGTCGAGATGGCCGTTTACCTCGGCACAGGTCTCGTGGATGGTGATGAGCGGCGCGCCGGACAGTTCGAACTGCCCGCCCGGCTCCAGCGAGATCGCCCCGCCCCCCACCGTGTCGGCAAGACCGATAATGGTCTCGCCTTCCATGATCGGCTCCCAGCAGTTCAGCGCCTGCATGCCTTCCAGCAGCGCGCGGATGCCGTTGGGGCCTTCATAGGGCACTGGCTCATGGCCCTTCAGCGTGAACGGAAATTTCTCGTGCTCGGTGCCGATGCGGAATTTCGACGGCGCTTTGCTACCCGCCTCGAACCACGCGACGAGTTCGTCCCGGCTTTCGATGGGCTGCGTGTCGATCTGGTCTCGCGCCATGGGGAACTCCGGGCGGCATGCGGGGCGCGCGACCATACACACGCCAAGCCCTGGCGCAAATCACTGTAACTACCGATCCAAAATGGAAATTGCCGGGCCGCAACCGGCCCGTTCAACCTCTCGCTGTGCCCACCCGATGCGGCGGGTTATTGCGCGGAGGCGTGGGCGAGCCAGGTGTTCACCGCCTTGAGCCCCTCGGCGCGATTGCCGGTGCGGTGGGCGGCTTCCTGATAGACGGCGATCTGGATGTCGGCGCTGGTGCCGCCGCGGATGATGGTGCGCAGATGCTCCAGTTCCGCCCGCCCGCCGAGCGCGTCCGCATCCTCGGCCAGCTGGTCGATCAGCGCTTCCACCGCCTGCGCCACCGGCACCGCCTCGCGGGCGCGGCGGTCGACGAAGCTGCCATGGACACCATAGCGCTGGGCGCGCCACTTGTTCTCCGCCGCGATGGCGCGCTCGACCGGGTCGATGCCGGCATTGAGGCTCGGGTTGCGCACGAGATGGCGCACCAGCGCCCGGTAAAGCGCGGCGATCGCCACGGAATCCTCCACCCGCGTGCAGCTGTCGGGCGCGCGCAGTTCCAGCGTCGGGTGCTTTTCCGAGGGGCGGATGGTCCACCACACATAGCTGGAATCGCGGATCGCCCGCGCCGCCACCAGCGCGTCGATATAGTCCTGGTAGTCCTTCGCGCTCTCGAACAGTTCCGGCAGGCCGGTGCGCGGCAGTTCGTCATAGGCGGCGAGGCGGTAGCCCATCAGGCCGGTGCGCTTGGATTCCCAGAAGGGCGAGGAGGTGGAGAGCGCGACGAAGACCGGGAGATAGGGCAGGATGCGGCGCATCACGTCGATGCGCTGGTCGGCATCGGGCAGTTCCACATGCACATGCATGCCGCACAGCAGGTTGCGCTCGCCCAGCATCTGCAGGTCGTGCATCAGCCCGTCATAGCGCTGCGTCGGCGCGCGCTTGCCGCCCTGCCAGCTGGCGGTGGGGTGGGTGCCCGCGGCGATGAAGGCGAGGTCGAATCCGGCGTTCACCTCGGCCAGGCACCGGCGCAACCCGTGCAACTCCCGTCGCGCCTCGGCGGCGCTGCGGTGCGGGCGGGTCATGACCTCGATCTGCGATTGCTGCACCTCGCCCGACACGGCGGGGCCGAGCGCGGTTCGTATCTGGGTCATGAAGGCGGACGGCACGCGCCGCAGCGGGCTCTTGGTCTCGGCTTCGACGAGGAAATACTCTTCCTCGATGCCGATGCGGTATTCTTCGATTCCGACCTGAAACATCAACACCTTCCCGCATTCACGCCACGCACCGGGTCGTTGTCGCTTAGCCGGCAGCGAATCAACGGGGCAGTGCGTCGCGGGGAAGGATGATGGAGAAGTAAGACCGCAGTGTGACCTTTGCGTTTACTTCAGATATTGGAATTACATTTTAATTAGTCGATTGATGAGATTTGCGGATATTTGGAGCGTCGCAAGCGGGCCTTCCGGTCAGCGTGCGGCCTGGCGGGCGGCTTCCACCAGCGCGAGGGCGGCGACGGCGGCGGTGTCGGCACGCAAGATACGCGGGCCCAGCGACAGCACGATGGCGCCGGGATGGGCGGCGAGCAGCCGCCGCTCCTCCTCAGTGAAGCCGCCTTCCGGGCCGATCAGCACCGCCAGCGGGCCGGCCACGGCCGCGAGGAGCGGCGCCAGCGGGTCGGCCTGCGGCGCGGCCTCGTCGCAGAACACCAGCCGGCGGTCTGGCTCCAGCGCGGCGAGCCAGCGCGGCAGCGCCACCGGCTCGGCGACCTGTGGCGGGGTGAGGATGCCACATTGCTCGGCTGCCTCGATGACATTGGCGCGCATGCGCTCGGTGTTCACCCGCGTCGCCTGCGTGCGCCGGGTCATGACCGGCACCAGCCGGCCGGCGCCCATCTCCACCGCCTTCTGCACCATGTAGTCCAGCCGGGCATGCTTGAGCGGGGCGAAGACATAATCGAGATCGGGCGGCGGCGACTGGCGTCGCAGTTGTGCCTCGCAGCGCAGCAGCACGTCGCGCCGTCCGCCGGCCTCGCGCACCGCGCGCCACTCGCCATCGCGACCATTGAACAGATGCAGGTGCCCGCCCACCTCCAGCCGGATCACATCGGAGACATAATGCGCCCGGTCGCGGTCGAGGCGTACCAGCGCGGCCTCGGCCAGGGGCTCCTCGACAAACAGTCGTTGGGCACGAAAATCATAGGGCTCAGCGGTCGAATCGTCGTGGGCGCGGGTCATGGGTCGATTTTCGTCCGGAATTTGCAGGAAATATCGCGAGCGCCGCGATGTTGCCCAATCTTTCATGCCTCTGTATCACGCTTGGTCAACGACACGGCACCGATCGACCACCTGATGAGAGATTGGCTTTTGAACACGCACCCGAAGCGCCTGCGGGCACGTAGCATGACCCCGACGCTGGCAGGCATTCTGCTAGCCGGGATGCTCGGCACGGTCCCGGCCGGGGCGCAGTGGATCGGCGCGCCCGGCGGTTCGGGCGGCGAGGCGTCCTCCGGCGCGGTGGTGGTCCAGCCGGTGCCTGTCGCGCCGCAGGCGGATGAGGCGGCGCAGCCGCCTCCCGGCTTCAGCCCAGGCTTCTCCTCCGGTGGCGGCGGTCTGGCTCCCGGCGTCACCGCTCCGCCGCCGCAGCAGCAGGCCAATCCGAATATGTCGGAATGCCAGGACCAGGTCGTCAAGCTGCGCGGCGAGGTGGAAAGCCGTGGCGGGGCCCTTGAGGCCGCCGCGAAGAAGAAGGCGTCACCGTCCGAGCTGTGCCCGATGTTCCGCAGCTTCGCGAACGCGCAGCAGAATTTCTATTCGTACCTTAATACCAACAAGACCAAGTGCGGCGTGCCCGACGAGGTACTGACGAAGTTCAAGCAGAATGTCAGCTCGGTGAACACCACACGCAACAAGGTGTGCGAGGTGGCGAAGATCCAGGAAAGCGGCGGCGGTGGCGGCCCCAGCGGCCCGCCGCCCCAGGGGGCGATCTCCGCCGGTCTCGGCCTGTCGAGCGGCCTGCCGACGACGGGCGCACCTCCGGGCGGCGTGTTCGACACGCTCGGCGGCGACGCGCTGCGCTGACCCCATGATCCCGGCGGCGCCGTCTCCTGTCGGGCCGGTGCCGGCCGATTCGGCCGGCAATTGGGTGGATCGCTACGCCCCGGCCCCGTTCCGCCCCTATCTCCGCCTCGCCCGGGCCGACCGGCCGATCGGCAGCTGGCTGCTGCTCATTCCCTGCTGGTGGTCGCTGGCGCTCGCACTGCGGGTGCAGGCTGAAGGCGGCGCGCCTGCCTATGGCGCGGCGGTGGGCTGGGCGGTGCTGTTTGCCATCGGCGCGGTGGCGATGCGTGGCGCCGGCTGCACCTGGAACGACATTCTCGACCGGGACATTGACGGACGGGTGGAGCGCACGCGCTCGCGCCCTCTGCCGGCCGGCCAGGTGACGCTGACGGGCGCGCTGGCTTTCCTCGCGATTCAACTGCTCGTGGGACTCGGCGTCCTTCTCTGCCTGCCGCTTTTCGCCATTGGTGTGGCGCTCTCGTCGCTCGGTCTTGTCGTGGTCTACCCGCTGATGAAGCGGGTGATGTGGATTCCGCAGCTGGTGCTCGGCCTCGCCTTTTCCTGGGGCGCGCTGATGGGCTTTGCGGTGCTGCTGCAAGCGCTGCCGGCGCCGGCCTTCCTGCTCTATGCCGGCGCGGTGCTGTGGGTGGTGGGCTATGACACGATCTATGCCCATCAGGACCGCGAGGACGACGCCGTCGTCGGGGTGAAGTCTTCCGCCCTGCTTTTCGGCGCGCGCACCGGGCGATGGCTCGCCGCGATCTATGCGAGCACCGTGGTGCTGATCGGCCTTGCGCTGGCGAGCGCCGGGGCCGGCCCCTGGGCCTGGGGCGGGCTCGGAATCTTCACCGTGCAGCTCGCCAATCAGTTGCGCCGGCTCGATATTGACGATCGGGAGCTGTGCCTGCGGCTGTTCCGCTCCAACCGCGATTCCGGGCTGATCCTGCTTGTCGGCCTCGTCGTGGACGCGCTGCTCGCCTGAGCCGGGCGGCCGCTGCCGGTTGCCGCGGCGGGGCCGGTGGTGGTAAGCAGCGAAAACTCTTTAACCTATGGTTCCCATGAGCATCCGCCTGCACCGCGGCGACCTTGTCGACCTCGCCCGCTACACGCCCGACAAAGCGCCCTTCGTCGCCATTGACACCGAGACGCTCGGCCTCAACCCGCACCGCGACCGGCTGTGCGTGGTGCAGCTCTCTCCCGGCGACGGCACCGCCGATGTCGTGCAGATTCCCGCCGGGGCGGGGCCGGGCAGCGCGCCGAATCTCGAAAAGCTCCTCACCGACCCGCGCAGCGTAAAGCTGTTCCACTTCGCCCGCTTCGATGTCGCTGTGCTCGGAAAGACCTTCGGCCTCACCGTGTCGCCAGTGTGGTGCACCAAGATCGCCTCGCGGCTGACCCGCACCTATACCGACCGGCACGGGCTGAAGGAGCTGGTGCGGGAACTGCTCGGCGTCGACCTTTCCAAGCAGCAGCAGAGTTCGGACTGGGCCGCCGACGAGCTGAGCGACGCCCAGCTGCACTACGCCGCCTCCGACGTGCTGCATCTTCACGCGCTGCAGGCGCGGCTTGCCGCCATGCTGGCGCGCGAGGGGCGCGGGGAACTGGCGCAGGCCTGCTTCGAGTTCCTGCCCACCCGCGCGCAGCTCGACCTCGCGGGATGGCCGGACCAGGACATCTTCGCGCACACATGAGGGCTTCGCGCTTATGTGAGCGCGCGGCCCGACAATCGCCGGCTTTTCGGGCGAGGGGGAGAGGGGCGGCCATGCTGGCTTGCGCCGTCGGCCGGAAGCCGCCATCTTGAGCCCAGGCCGGGATGCGGAAGGGCGGCCGTCAGTCGGGGATGAACCGTCGCGCATGAACAAACATGTCGAACCCCCCGCGGTGCGGGGCGCGAAGACGAGCGAGCCGGTGGCCCGCCGTGGGTCGGCGCATGTCGCCGCGCACGACGCCCGGCGCGCGAAATTGTTCAAGAACGCTCGGCGGCACAGCCGGCGGGTGCGGTTCCTGCGCGTCGCCCTCCCGCTCGGCGTCATCACGGCCCTCGGCGTCACCGTGGCGATCAACTATCTCGATCCCTTCACCCTCGGCGTCGATCTGCCCTTCGATCTCGGGCGGGTGTCGCTGTCGGGCACGCAGGTGAAGATGGAATTTCCCCGCCTGCACGGCTTCACCGCCGACAATCGCGGCTATGACGTGTCCGCCTTTTCCGCCTCGCAGGATCTGACGCAGCCCAACCGCATCACCCTCGACAAGATCGAGGCCAAGCTTGAGCTGGCGGACAAGGGCTGGGCCAATCTGACCGCCATCGGCGGCAGCTACGACACCAAGACCGAGAATTTGACGCTCGACGGCGGTGTGATCTTCGACACCTCCTCCGGCTATGGCGGGCGGCTGAAGGAAGCCGAGATCGACGTGAAGGGCGGCACATTGGTGTCGAAGAGCCCGGTGGAGCTGACCTATCTCGACGGCAAGCTGACCGCCGACACGCTGGAAGTGTCGCAGAAGGATTCGCGCGCGCTGCTCGTCGGCAATGTGCAGCTCGACTTCAAGATGCCGGCGCCGGAGAAAGCGGAGGCCGAGAAACCGGCAGCGCCGGCCCCGTCGGCGGTCGCTCCGTCCGGCGCCGCTGCGCCCGCGCCAGCCGTCGGCATCAATCCGTGATCTCGCCCTCATTGAACCCCCGGCGCGGGGCAGGTAGACATGTCGGCATGAACATGCCCCTCGCTTTCGCCCGTTCCGGCCTCGCCGCCCTCGTCCTCGCCGCCGGCCTCGCGGGGGCGTCTTCCGCCGCGCTGGCGCAGGCCAATAATGTGCCGAACGCCCTGCAGGGCTTTGCGTCGAATCGCGACGAGCCGATCCGCATCAACGCCAACAGCCTGGAAGTACGCGACCAGCAGAAGCAGGCGGTGTTCAGCGGCAATGTCGTGGTGCAGCAGGGCGACACCACCATGCGCTGCAAGGAACTGGTGGTGTTTTATGACGGCAAGGACGCGGCCGGCGGCAAGGACGCCCCGGGCGGAAAGCCGGCGGCGGCTTCCGGCGACGCGCTGGCGGCGGGAAGCCCGATCAACTCCTCGGCGATCCGTCGGCTGGAGATCAACGGTTCGGTGGTGGTGACCACCAAGGAGCAGACCGCCACTGGCGACCAGGGCGTGTTCGAGACCAAGGCGAACACCATCACGCTCACCGGCAACCCCGTGGTGCTCACCTCCGGCCCGAATGTCATTCGCGGCAAGAAGCTGACCGTGGATCTCACCACCGGCCTGTCGCGCTTCGACGGTGGACGCATCGAAAGCCTGATCGTGCCCAACAGCATGAAGGGTGCGGACGGCGCGCTCCCGGGTGCCAAGCCGGCCGCGCCGGCGGCAAAGCCTAAACCGGCGCCCTGAGCCCGCCGGTGCCGCCTGATCGGGTGGCGCTTTGCCGTTCCGCAGCCCTACGGCGGGCGGGCGCGTGACGGCCGGCGATCGGCTCATCCTAGGGTGCATAGACACCGTTTCTGGCTTTTGCCTCACTCCGGCCCGCTTCTTGCATCGCGATTTGCCAGCGGCGTCCTGAACGTTTATCACCTTCCCGGTGGTGATTTCACCACGGAGGGTGCGCGTGGGTCTTTTCTCGACCATCGTCGGACGCGGCAAGTCAGCGTCGCAACATTCCGGTTCAGCGTCCGCGCCGGTGCGCGGTGGCGACGGCCACAACGAAGCGGCGCCGGGCGCCGATGACATTGAGGCCCGGTTCCAGGCCGATTTCGAGGCGGCGCTGGCGGCAGATTTGCGCCCGTCGCGCGATGCGCCCGCCTCCGCCCGCGCCAGCGATCCCCGGCGCGCGCCGGCCGTCCCTGCGTCGCGTGCGCCGGAGGCGATCGCCGGCGAGCAGCGCATGCTCAACGCTGTCGGCCTTGCCAAGAGCTATGGCGGCCGGCAGGTGGTGCGCGGGGCGAGCCTGCATGTGCGGCGCGGCGAGGCGGTGGGCCTGCTGGGGCCGAACGGCGCCGGCAAGACCACCATCTTCTACATGATCACCGGACTGGTGAAGGCCGATGCCGGCCGCATCGAGCTCGACAGCTACGATGTGACCCATCTGCCCATGTACCGGCGCGCGCGCCTCGGCGTCGGCTATCTCCCGCAGGAAGCCTCCATCTTTCGCGGCCTGTCGGTGGAGAACAATATCCGCGCCGTGCTGGAAGTGGTGGAGCCGAACCGGCGTGAGCGCGAGCGCCAGCTCGACGAACTGCTGGAAGAGTTCCGCGTCACCCATGTGCGCAAGTCCCCCTCCATCGCCCTTTCCGGCGGCGAGCGGCGGCGCGTGGAAATCGCCCGTGCGCTGGCCTCGCGCCCGACCTTCATGCTGCTCGACGAGCCGTTCGCCGGCATCGACCCGATCGCGGTGGGCGACATTCAGGCGCTGGTGCGCCAGCTGACCGAGCGCGGCATCGGCGTGCTGATCACCGACCACAATGTGCGCGAGACGCTGGGGCTCATCGACCGTGCCTACATCATCCATTCCGGCACGGTGCTGATGGAAGGCTCGCCCGAGGAAATCGTGGCGAGCGAGGACGTCCGTCGCCTCTATCTCGGCGAGGAGTTCCGTCTGTAGCATGGACCGGGTCCCTCCCATCGCTCTTGCCGCCGCCCGTGGAGAGTGCGCGCCATGTCGCTAGGTCCGCGTCTTGAGTTCCGTCAGACCCAGTCGCTGGTGATGACGCCGCAGCTCATGCAGGCGATCAAGCTGCTGCAGCTCTCCAATCTCGATCTCGTGGCCTATGTCGAGGCGGAGCTGGAGCGCAACCCGCTGCTGGAACGCCAGGTCGAACCGGAGGGCGAGCGCGCCGGCGAGGGCGAGGCGGACGCCGGGACGGTGCGCGAGCGCACCAGCGACGCCGATCTCGATCCCCGGGCCGATCAGGTGCATGAGCGCGAGGAGCGCGTCTCCGACTGGCTGGAGGAGCGGTTGGAGACGAGTCGCAGCGCCATCGAGGACCGGCTCGATACCGGCATGGAGAACGTCTTCCCCGACGATAACGGCCGCGAGCCGGCGGCGCCGATGCCGAGCGGCGAAGGCCCGGCCTATTCGGAATGGACCGGCGCGGGCGGCGGCGGGGCGGATGGCGAGGGCTATAATCTCGAAGCCTTCGTCTCGGCCGAGACCTCGCTTGCCGACCATCTCGAAGCCCAGCTGGTTCTGGCGGTCAGCAGCCCCGTCGAGCGCCTCATCGGCCACAACCTCATCGATCTCATCGACGAGGCCGGCTATCTCTCCGCCGACCTCGCCAGCGTGGCCGAGCGGCTCGGCGCGCCGCTCGCGACGGTGGAGAAGGTGCTGGCGGTGATCCAGGCCTTCGACCCGCCGGGCATCGGCGCGCGCTCGCTGGCCGAATGCCTCGCCATACAGCTGCGCGAGCGCAACCGCTACGATCCCTGCATGGCGGCTCTGCTCGCCCATCTCGAACTGCTGGCCCGGCGCGAATTCAACACGCTGAAGCGGGTCTGCGGCGTCGATGACGAGGACCTAGCCGAAATGGTCGGCGAGATCCGCCGGCTGAACCCCAAGCCGGGCCTTGCCTTCGGCTCCGGCATTCTTCAGCCGGTGGTGCCCGACGTGTTCGTGCGCGGCAGCGCCGACAATTGGCTGGTGGAGCTCAATTCCGAGACCCTGCCGCGGGTGCTCGTCAACCAGGCCTATTATTCCCGGGTGCAGAAGATTACCCGCAACGAGCGCGAAAAGGCCTTTCTCTCCGACTGCATGCAGACGGCGACCTGGCTCACCCGCTCGCTCGACCAGCGCGCCCGCACCATTCTCAAGGTGGCGACCGAGATCGTGCGCCAGCAGGATGCGTTCCTGACGCTGGGCGTGCAGCATCTGCGCCCGCTGAACCTGCGCATGGTGGCCGACGCCATCGGCATGCATGAATCTACGGTCTCACGCGTTACCTCCAACAAATACATGGCGACGCCGCGTGGAATCTTCGAGATGAAGTATTTCTTCTCGTCGTCTATTTCATCTTCTGACGGTGGCGAGGCGCATTCGGCGGAATCGGTGCGCTTCCGCATCAAGCAGATGATCGAGGCGGAGAGCCCGGACGACGTGCTGTCCGACGACACGTTGGTGCAGCGACTGCGCGAGGCGGGCATCGACATCGCCCGTCGTACGGTGGCAAAATACCGTGAGGCCATGCGTATTCCCTCCTCGGTCCAGCGCCGGCGCGAGAAGCAGGCGGCGGTGGCCGGGGGCTGAGAAGCGCGGTGCCTCGGCGTGCGAGGCGGCTTCACACAAGCTTCACGTACGCTGTCCACCGCTTCTCGTTGACACTTTCCTTTCCGGCTCATACCTCTTAGTGGCACCGGCCGGGCATGTTAGGGAGTTCGGGCAGGGCGAGGGGCGAATTCGCGAACGCTTCCCGACCCGCCCCAGCAGAAGGACGAGTCACGATGCCGCTGCGGGTTTCAGGAAAAAATCTCGACGTGGGCGAGGCTCTCAGGCAGCGCGTTTCCGATCGCGTCGCCGGGGCGATGGACAAGTACTTCGACGGTGGCTGGTCCGGCCACGTCACGGTCGCCCGCGAGGGGTCCGGCTATCGCGCGGATTGCGCGCTGCATCTCGACAGCGGGACAGTGCTGCAGGCCCATGCCGATGCGCAGGACCCCTATGCCAGCGCCGATGCCGCCGTGGAGCGGATTGAGACGCGGCTCCGCCGCTACAAGAGCCGGGTCAAGCGCCGCCTCGCCAATGGCGAGAATGCCGCCGAGCCCGCCGCTGGCGGCGAGACCGTGCCGCTCACCGTGTTCTCCGCCCCCGACCATGAGGACGCCGAGCCGACGGAAGGCTGGTGCCCGACCGTGGTGGCCGAGGCGACGGCGACGCTGCCGCGCCTCTCGGTGAGCAACGCGGTGCTTGAGCTCGACTTCACCGGCGCCACCGCTCTGGTGTTCCGCCATGCCGGTCATGGCCGCATCAACGTCGTTTACCGGCGCGGGGACGGGCATGTCGGCTGGGTGGACCCGCCGGCCAGCGCCCAGGCGGAAGACGTCCATTGATCCCCCGACCTCATGGGAAGCGCGCGGCCGCTGCGGCGGTTCGCGCGCTTCGTCTCGCCCCGACCCGGATCGCCACGCCGCGGATCGTTTCATGGCTCTGATCGACATTCTGTCACCGTCCGCGGTGTTTCCGACTCTCAAGGTCGGCAGCAAGAAACAGGCCCTGCAGGAGCTTTCCGCCCATGCGGCGGCGCTGCTCAAGCGGGACGAGCGCGAGATTTTCGAAACGCTGAACCAGCGCGAGCGCCTCGGCTCCACCGGGGTGGGCAATGGCATCGCCATCCCGCACGGCAAGCTGGCGAAGATGGACCGGCTGTTCGGCATGTTCGCCCGGCTGGAGCGGCCGATCGACTTCGAATCGCTCGATGGCGAGCCGGTCGACCTCATCTTCCTGCTGCTGGCGCCGGAATCGGCGGGCGCCGATCATCTTAAGGCGCTGGCGCGGGTGGCGCGGCTGCTGCGCGACCCCGAGGTCGCGCGCAAGCTGCGCCAGTGCCGCGACGCGCAGGCGATCCACGCCCTGCTCACCGGCGCGCCGGCCGACGCGGTGTGACGCCATTGCGGCGGCGCCCGCCCGGTGCCGCTATGGGCGGGTGACATCAACGCCCGCCGCCCTACCTCATCCGGGTCAGACCCCGTCGTTCAGGAGGCCCGCCATGCCCGAGACCCTTCCCGCCAGCCTCGCCCTTTCCGCCGGCCAGTGCCGGGCCGCGCGTGCCCTTCTGGGCTGGAGCGCGGCGGAACTGGCGCAGAAGGCGCGGGTCACGGCGGAGTGGCTGGAGCGGTTCGAGCGCGGCGGCGAGGCGGTCGACGATTTCGACCCCTCGGAGGCCGAGCGCGTGCTGCGCGCGCTGGAAGAGGGCGGCGTGGAACTTCTCGCCCCCGGCCAAGCCAGTAGCGGCGGCGGAGCGGGCCTGCGCATCCGCCAGCAGGGCGGCTATATCCCCACCGATCGGCTCAGCTCCGCCAATGATGGCTGACGCGTCATCCCGGACGGTCCGACGGACCGATCCGGGATCGTTCGCAGAAGGCGATCACGCGATCCCGGCTCTTCGCTGCGCTGTGGCCGGGACGGTTCCACCATGCGGTACTACGGCGTGATCGCCACCTTCAGCACCCCGTCGCGCTGATGCGAGAACAGGTCGTAGGCGGCCTCGATGTCGTCCAGCTTGAAGCGATGCGTCACCAGCGGCTTCAGGTCCACCCGGCCGGAGGCGATCACGTCGATCAGCCGGCGCATGCGCTCCTTGCCGCCGGGGCAGAGCGTGGTGACGATCTTGTTGTCGCCGAGGCCGGCGGAAAAGGCGCCGAGCGGGATCTTGAGATCGGTGGAATAAACGCCGAGCGAGGATAGGGTCCCGCCGGGGCGCAACACTTTCAGCGCGCTTTCGAAGGTGTGCTGGGTGCCCAGCGCCTCGATGGCGACATCGACGCCGCGCCCGTCGGTCAGCGCCAGAATCTGCTCCACCACATCGCCCTGCTTGAAGTCCACCACGTCGCTGCAGCCGAGCTGCCGGGCGATGGCGAGGCGTTCCGGCACGGTGTCGACGCCGATGATGCGGGTGGCGCCCTTGAGCTTGGCGCCGGCGACCGCACACAGGCCGATGGGGCCGAGAGCGAACACCGCGACGATGTCGCCGATCTGCACCGCGCCGCTCTCCGCGCCGGAGAAGCCGGTGGACATGATGTCCGGGCACATCAGCACTTCTTCATCGGTCAGCGCGTCCGGTACCGGGGCGAGATTGGCGAGGGCATCAGGCACCAGCACATATTCCGCCTGGGTACCGTCGATGGTGTTGCCGAACTTCCAACCACCCATCGGCTTGAAGCCGTGCTTCATGCCCGGCCCGTCCTGCGAGCCGCAGCCGCACAGGCAGGCATAGGAATGACCTGAGGGGGTGATGGCGCCGGCGATGACGCGCTGGCCCTCGCTGTAGCCGGTCACGGCTGAGCCGAGCTTCTCGATCACGCCCACCGGCTCATGGCCGATAGTGAGACCCCTGGCGACGGGATACTCGCCTTTGAGGATGTGCACATCGGTGCCGCAGATGGTGGTGGTGGTGACACGCACCAGCGCGTCGAGCGGCCCGACATCGGGAATCGGCTTTTCGTCGAGGACGATTCGGCCGGGTTCGACGAAGATGGCGGCTTTCATCTTGGGCATCGCAAGCTCCTGCGGTTGACGCGCGCGACCTTCGCGCGCCCGACAGGGTGCGGCCATGACAGGGGTCAAAAGCCGGCGATCAAACCCTGCGGGGCGTTAACGCGCCAATCCGCAGGAAGATGCCTCAGCGCACGCCGCGCTCGGCCATCAGCCGGATCACCGCCGCGCGCAGCTCGCCAATGCCGCTGCCGTCGCGGCTGGAGGTGGGAAAGACGAGTGGGAAGGCCGCCGGACGCCGGGCGAGGCCGGCCTGCGTCTCTTCCACGCGCTGCGCCAGCTCTGCGGGCTTCAACTGGTCGGCCTTGGTCAGCACGACGGCATAGGAGACGGCCGCCTTGTCGAGCCCGTCCAGCACCTCGCGGTCGATCGGCTTCAGCCCATGGCGGGAATCGATCAGCACGAAGACGCGGGCGAGATTGGCGCGTCCGCGCAGATAGGCATGCACGGTGGCGGTCCAGGCGTCGACCTTGTCCTTCGGTGCCTTGGCGAAGCCATAGCCGGGCATGTCGACCAGGGTGAGGTCCGGGCCGAGGCCGAAGAAGATCAGTTCCTGCGTGCGGCCGGGCGTCACCGAGGTGCGGGCCAGCGCCTTGCGCCCGGTCAGCGCGTTGACGAGGCTCGACTTGCCGACATTGGAGCGGCCGGCCAGCGCGATTTCGATCGTGCGCATGGGCGGCAGCGTGGCGATGGTCGGCGCCGCCGAGAGGAAGGTCCACTCGCCGGCGAAGAGGCGTCGCCCGGCCTCGATCTCGTCGGGCGTGAAGGCCGACGCGGCGGACGTGTCGTCGGCCTGTTCCATGGTGTGCGCGCCTTCCTCAGCCGGCCTTGGGCTTCTTCTTGCGGACGAAGGTGCTTTTCACATTGTCCCACAATTCGATCTTCACGCCGTTCTTGCGCATGATGATCGACTGCTGGATCACCGACAGGGTGTTGTTCCACGCCCAGTAGATGACGAGACCGGAGGCGAAGGAGGCCAGCATGAAGGTGAAGACCAGCGGCATCCAGTCGAAGATCATCTTCTGAGTCGGGTCCGGCGGGGCCGGGTTGAGCTTCATCTGCGCCCACATCGTGCAGCCCATAATGATCGGCCAGATGCCGAGCATGAGGAAGTGCCCGATGACGGGAACCGAACCCGGATCCCAGGGAATGAGGCCGAACAGGTTGAAGATGGTCGTCGGGTCGGGCGCCGACAGGTCGCGGATCCAGCCGAAGAACGGCGCGTGCCGCATTTCGATGGTGACGAACAGCACCTTATAGAGGGCGAAGAAGACGGGGATCTGGATCAGGATCGGAAGGCAGCCCGCGACCGGGTTGATCTTCTCCTTCTTGTAGATCTCCATCATCTCCTGCTGGAGCTTGACGCGGTCGTCGCCATAGCGCTCGCGCAGCGCCTGGATCTCCGGCTGCACCGCCTTCATCTTCGCCATCGAGGCGTAGCTCTTATTGGCGAGCGGGAAGAAGATGCCCTTGAGCAGCACGGTGACGACGAGGATGGCGACACCGAAATTGCCGACGAAGCGGTAGATCCAGTCGATGACCAGGAACAGCGGCTTGGTGATGAAATAGAACCAGCCCCAGTCGATCAGCAGGTCGAAGCGGTCGATATTGTACTGCCGCTGATAGCCGTCGACGAGCTGCACCACCTTGGCGCCGGCGAACAGGCGGCCGTCGGTGGAGGCCTTGGCGCCGGGCGCCACGGTGACGGCGTCGCCGAGGAAATCGGTCTGGTAGGTCAGGTCGTTGCCGGACTGCGCGGCGGAGAAGCGCGCCTGCACCTTTTCCTGGGAGCCGGGAATGACGGTGGCGGCCCAGTACTTGTCGGTGATGCCGAGCCAGCCGCCGACCGAGGGGAAGGTCTCGGCCTTCTTCTCGGCGATGTCCTTGTACTTGATCTCGTGCAGGCCGCCTTCCGAGGTCACCCCGATCAGGCCCTCATGCAGGATGTAGTAGCCGAGCGTGTGCGGAGTGCCGTGGCGCGAGACCAGCGCATAGGGATGCAGCGCCACCGGATTGGCGGTGGCGTTGTCCACCTCGTCCAGCACATGGAACATGTAGTTGGCGTCGATGGTCAGCGTGCGGCGGAAGGTGAGGCCGGCGCCATTGTCCCAGGTGAGGACCAGCGGCGTCTCCGGCGTCAGGCGCGCACCTTCCGGCGCGGTCCACACCGTGTCGGCGCCAGGCACCGCAACGTTGGAGCCGGCGCCCGGCACCCAGCCGAATTCGGCATAGAACGGGTTCGGCCCGCCCGAGGGCGAGAGCAGCACGATGATCGGGCTGCTGTTGTCGACGGTCTCGTGATAGCCCTTGAGCGACAGGTCGTCGATCCGGCCGCCCTTCAGCGCCACCGAACCGATGACGCTCGGCGTCTCGATGGCGACGCGCGGCGAGCGCGCCAGCGCTTCCGCCCGGCTCAGCGCACGCGGCGGCGTCGCCGCCGGGGCCGGGGCGGCGGTGCCGGGGGCCGGGGCCTGCGAGCCGGCCGCGCCGGGGGCCTGCTGGGCCGCCTGCTGCTGGGCCTGCTGGCGCTGCTGTTCCATCTGCGGCACGCCGGAGAAGAACTGCCAGGCAATGAGCACCGCCATCGACATGACGATGGCGAGGATCATGTTGCGGTTTTCGGACGTCATGGCAGGGGCTCTCCGTCGGCGCGCGGCGGGCGTTGCGCGGCGTCGGCGCGCGCAGGCTTGGGCGGGCGCCGGCTTCCTGAGTGAAGGCGGGCGATACCCCGCTCTATGTCGTGGATAAGGGCACTGAACGGCGTGCCGAGCGCAGCGCGCCGGGCGACGATCACATAGTCGAAACCGTCCTGGGCGGCGCGTGGCAAGGCGTCGCGGACTGCCGCGCGCAGGCGGCGGCGGATGCGGTTTCGTTCGACGGCATTGCCGTGCTTTTTGGTGACGGTGAGCCCGATACGGGCCGGCGCCTGGTCGGCGCGATCGCGGCCCTGAAGCAGGAGCGGGCCGGAATTGGCGCGCAGCGCGGACGCTGCGGCCAGGAAGTCCTTGCGCTTGACGAGCCGGTCCATGGTAGGGCGCCGATCCTCAGGCAACAGAGGGGCGCGCCCCAGCCATGTGGGGTCGAAAAGCTCGGTCAGGCCGACAGGCGCTTGCGGCCATGGGCCCGGCGCGCATTGATGATCTTGCGGCCGTTGCGGGTCGCCATGCGCGCACGGAAGCCGTGCCGGCGGGCGCGCACGAGCTTGCTCGGTTGATAAGTGCGCTTCACGGTTCTCTCTCCGCTTGTTCGATCTGCCACCCTTCCGCCGGACGTTTCCCTTTCCGGCGCGCCACGGAGCCAGCCGGGGCCAAGAAGCGCAGATGCAGGAGACTTCCAACGGCGGGTAGCCGTGGGTTGGCCGGCTTATAGGGGGCGCTCCCGCCCGAGTCAATGCGCCAATGCCACGCGAGCCCGCCAATCCACGGGCCCCCGCGACAGCCGCTCCTCAGCCGGCGGGCTCCGCCGCCTCTGGCAACCGCGTCCCGCGACCTTACATGAATGTGATCGGTCGTGGCAGGCGAGCCGGCGAGGGGGGAGGGAGCGCGCTTTCCTGATCCGCCGTCGTTTCCGCGCCGTAATCCTTTCGTCCGATGCGGCGCATTCGCGGACCAAACACCGTGATGTGAAGGCGGAAAGAGCACTGTTGGGTATGACGAAGCACTCGCAAGCCGGGACCGATGGCGTCGCCGTGCCCGCCCTGCCGGCGGGCGAGGCCGCGCGGCCGGAAGGCCGGCGCCTCGCGGGCGGGGCGGGGGAGATTCGCGCGTCCGGCGACCGCGCCGCGCCGGGGCCGGAAGCGCGCCGTGGCTTTCATCTCGGCCTTTCCGGCAAGCTGCTGGCCTTCACCCTTGCCTTTGTGCTGTTGGCGGAGGTGCTGATTCTGGTGCCGGCGGTCGCGGCGTTCCGGCTCAACTGGCTCTCCGACCGGCTGGCCTCCGCCCGCACCGCCGCGCTGGTGCTGGACGCCGCCCCGGACGGCATGATCTCGCCACAGCTGACGCAGGAACTGCTGCGCAGCGTCGGCGCCATCACCGTGGCGCTCAAGCGCGACGACACGCGCCGGCTGCTCGCCTCGTCCGACATGCCGCCGGAAGTCGACCACCACGCGGATGTGCGCGATGTCGGGCCGGTGCAGGCGGTGCGCGAAGCCTTCGACACGCTGCTGGCGCCGGATGGGCGCATCATCCGCGCCGTCGGCACCCCGCCGCGCGGCGACGGCTTCGTCGAGATCGTCATCAGCGAAACTCCGCTGCGCAAGGCGATGCTGCGCTTCACCGGCAATGTACTGCTGGTGTCGCTGGTCATCGCCGCGCTCACCGGCGCGCTGGTCTATCTCGGCCTCGCCTGGATGTTCGTGCGGCCGATGCGCCGCCTCACCCAGCGCATGGTCGCCTTCCGCCTCAACCCGGCGCTGCCCGTGCTGGAGCGCGACGACGACCGGCGGATGGACGAGATCGGCCAGGCCGAGCGCGAACTCACCACCATGCAGCGCCAGATCGCCGAGACGTTGCAGCAGAAGAACCATCTCGCCGCGCTTGGCCTCGCCGTGTCGAAGATCAATCACGACCTGCGCAACCTGCTGGCCTCGGTGCAGCTGATTTCCGATCGCCTGGCCGACATACGCGACCCGGCGGTGCAGCGATTCGCGCCCAAGCTGGAAGCGGCGCTGGACCGCGCCATCGCCTATTGCGAGCACACGCTGGCCTATGGCAAGGCGCAGGAACCGCCGCCGGAGCGTCGCATGGTGGCGCTGGGCCCGCTGGTGGCCGAGGTGCGCGATACGCTCGGCCTCGGCACGGGTGAAGACGGCACCGGCATTGGCTTCGTCGAATCGATCGACCGCGATCTCATGGTCGATGCCGATCCCGACCAGCTGTTCCGGGTGCTGCTCAATCTCTGCCGCAACGCGGCCGAGGCGCTGCGCGGGCGGGCGCCCAACGATGTCGCCCGCGACCAGATCCGCATCACCGGCCGGCGCGAGGGCGCCATCGTCATCATCGAGGTCGCCGATACCGGCCCCGGCGTGCCGGAACGGGCGCGGGCGCATCTGTTCGAGGCGTTCCAGGGTTCGGTCAGCCGGGGCGGCACCGGGCTCGGCCTCGCCATCGCCGCCGAGCTGATGCAGGCCCATGGCGGCGATCTGCAGCTGGTCCCCGGCACCATCGGCGCTACCTTCCAGTTGCGGGTGCCCGACCGGCCGGTCGATCTCGATGCCCATCGCGCGCTGCGCGCCTTCGGCTGAGGCGGGGGCGCGCGCTCCCACTCTGCGAAAGGACGCGATGTGAACCGACGCCATTCCTCGCTTCACTCCTGGCGCCACGGATTGAACCGCCGGACGCTGCTTGCGGGCCTCGTCGTCTCGCTGCCATTGGTGGCGGGCTCCGGCGCCACGGCGCAGCCCAATCTCTCCGCGCCGGTGATTCCCGGCACACCGGGCGCGAAACCGGTGCAGGTGACGGTGGAGGGGCGGAACCTCCTCGTCGACGGCCAGCCCTTCGCCGTGCGTGGCGTCGCCGGGGATGGGCCGCTGGCGCTGCTGCCGGGCCTCGGCGCCACCACCGTGCGCAGCTATGGCGAGGACCCCGGCCCGCTGCTCGACGCGGCCGGCACGCTGGGGATGAAGGTGATTGCCGGCCTGTGGGTCGGCCAGCCGCGGCAGGGCGCCGATTACACCGACGCCGCCTTCCGCGCCCGCCAGCTCGCCGAGCTGGAGGCCGTGGTGACCAAGTATCGCGACCATCCCGCTTTGCTGATGTGGGGCATCGGCAATGAGGTGGAGGTCGACCTTGCCGATGATTCGGCGGTGTGGCCTGTCATCGAGGAGGTGGCGGCCATGGTCGCCCGCGTCGATCCCGCCCATCCTCCGCTCGCGGTGCTGGCGGAAACCGGCAGCGACAAGGTGGAAAAGCTGCGCCGCGCTGCCCCCAGCATCAAGGTGCTTGGCCTTAATTCCTATGGCGACGCCCTCTATTCCGTGACGGAGCGGGCGCGCAAGCAGGGCTGGGACGGGCCGATCATCATCACCGAGCTGGGCGCGCTCGGCCAATGGCAGGCGGCGCACGCGCCCTGGGGCGCGCCCTTCGAGCCGAGCTCGACCCAGAAGGCGATCCAGCTGCGCCGCTATCTCGCGGCCCTGGACGAGCAGGGGGCCGGCGCCATCCTCTTCCTCTGGGGCCAGAAGCAGGAGGTGACGCCGAGCTGGCACAGCCTGCTGCTGCCCGATGGCGTGTGGCTGGAAGCGGCGGAAGCCATGGCGCAGGCTTGGGGCGGGGAGCCGCCGGGCGGAAACCAGGCGCCGCGCATCGCCTCGTTGCGGGTGGCGGGCGACCCGAGCGCCCCTTTCGCCCGTTGGAGCGCGGACGAGGAAGGCGCCTTCACCCTCGACGCCGTCGAGCCCGATGGCGACCTGATGGAGGTGCGCTGGTTCGTCATGGCCGAAAGCGCCGATCGCGGCATTGGCGGCGATGCCGAACAGGTGCCTCCCGTCTTCCCCGAGGCGGTGCGCCAGAGCGGACCCAGCGGCGCCCGCGTCTCCGGCCTCACACCGGGTGCTTACCGGATTTTCGTGGAATTGCGCGACGGCAAGGGCGCCGGCGCCACCGCCAACATGCCGTTCGAGGTGCGGTGAGGCGGGTGCTCCCGGGGGCCTGGGCCGCCGCCGGCGACACGTTCGGCCTGTGGATAGTTTCGTTCGGCGTCGCTGCCGCTTGCAATGCCCGCGCAAACGGGGTAGCAGACGGGCCCTCGCGGTTGGTCATCCACTTCGGTGTCCACCGGCCGCGAACAGGCTTCCCGCTCCGGCGGAAAGCCGGGCGCCCGTAGCTCAGCTGGATAGAGCACCAGACTACGAATCTGGGGGTCAGAGGTTCGAATCCTTTCGGGCGCGCCACTTCCGTACAAAACCGCGAACACCCGGCTGGGTGGCGCGGTCGGCGAGTACGGCCCTTTCCAGCACCGACCTTGACCCCTGGATCCGCACGACGTGCTGGTCGACTTCGACCGCGTCGATAAGCGACCGCAGATAGGCTTTGCGGAACGGCACATCGCCCTCTGTGATGTTTGACCGCATGAGCTGCCCGAACCGGGCAAGCTTGGCCGGATCAAGCCGGCTTGCGGCTGCACCCTGATTCTCAATCCGCTCCAGCGCCGAATGTGCACGGTCCCGATCTGCCTTGAGCTTGGCAATCTGCTCCTTGAGCATATCGTCGGGCTCAGTGATGCCGTCGGAGACAAGCTGGTAGAGCCGCCGCAGCTTGTCTTCCGCCGTCGTTCTTTCGCGAGAGAGTTCATCGATCCGCGCCTGGACCTCAGCATCGGCTTTCACCCGCCGGTCAACGACGGACTTTAGCAGCGCCTCCAACCGCTCGGGCATCAGGACGCGTTCAGCGACATGGCGTGTGACCAGATGGTCGAGCTTTTCCATCGGCACCGTTCGCCCTTTGCAGGCGGACTTGCCGACCCGGCCGGAGGTCGAGCAGCTGTAATAGCGATAGACCCTGCCGCTCTTCGAGGTGCCGGTGCGCAGCGTCATGGCGCTGCCGCAACAGGCGCAGTAGGCCAGCCCGGTCAGAAGGATCGGACCCGAGATCACCCGTGGCGGGCTGTTGTGCGGGCTTTTAGCCCTAAGTGCCTTCTGTACCTTGTCGAAGGTGCGGCGATCGAGGATGGCCGGCACCGAGATCGGGATAACCTCGTGCTGAGGCTTCACCTGCCCCGTCTTGGAACTGCGCTTGTTAAAGCTCCACTCCCCGACATAAACGGGATTGGTCAGAATGCCGTGGATGGTGCCAACGCCGTATCGGGCACCGAGGCGGGTGCGGTGGCCCTTCGCATTGAGATGCTTGGTTATCTCCTTGATGCCCATGGGGCCGGATGTGCCATCTCCCTGCAGGTAGAGATCGAACATCAGCCGCACCAGCTCGGCCTCCACGGGATCGACGACGATCCGTTTTTTGATGCGATGGCCGCGCTTCTCGACCTCTTCAAGGGTGAAACCAAGCGGCAGGCGGGAGCCGTTATAGAAACCCTGCCGGGCGTTCTCTTTCATAGCCCGCAGCACGTGCTTGGCGTTCTCGCGGGACTGGTACTCATCGAATAGGGCGATGACCTGCCGCATCATGACCTGGGCCGGATCATCCCCGAGCTCCTGGGTGATGGAGACGAGCCGCACGCCGTGCTTCGCGAGGCGGCGGATGTACATCTCCAGCCCAAAGGCATCGCGGAAGAACCGGCTGAAGCTATGGACGACGATAACGTCGAAGGGCCGATCGTCATCGCTGGCCCGCTCGATCATCCGCTGGAATTCGTGCCGGCTGTCGTCCATCGCCGACGCACCGGGCTCCACATACTCCGCCACAACGGACCAGCCCTGCCGCTCGCAATAGGCAGCGGTCTGGAGGCGCTGGTCTGGGATGGACAGGTCAACGTCGGCCTGCCGCGTGGTAGAAACGCGGAGATAGAGGGCGGCCCGGCTGGTGATCGGCAAGGTTACGTTCATGGCACAATCGCTTCCCTCAGGTCCCTTCGGCAGCACCGTCACCTCAGCAGCGCATCAATCTCCTGCCTGAGGAAGGCTTCGACAACATCGACCTCGTCAGGTGTGATCGGAACGTTCGACGGCCAGTCGTCGGTGACATGCGCGACCTTGGAATCATGCTCGACGGAGTCAGCGGGCGCAAGGTTTTGCTTAGCATCTCGAATGACGCGCACATCCCAGTGCGGGATCTTTGAGAGCGGTGCGCCAGCCAAGCTCGCAGCTGGCGATGGAGCATCGCTGCCCACACTGTATATTCTCTTCTGACGAAACGGACGCGAGTGGCGCATGCGCGGAGGATCACGGGCATCCCCCACTTGGCCAAGGCGCCAATTCTACGCCGCAGAACAACTGCGTGCAGCAGCGCAAAAATACTTGTCAGATGCGGCGGGGGAGTCTTTCCTAAGATACGCTTGGCGGACCGGCCTAGCGGCAACGACCCATACTTGGCGTTCGCCTGCCCTTGCAGCGAAGTCTGCTTTGCGCCCCGATTCCAACCGTTCAGGTCGTTATGGCGATTTCCCAAAAGCTGCCCTCCGCGTTGCAGCCAGAGCGTCATCGCCTTCACAGTGGGGCCACCGTCCCAGTATCTACGCAGTTTGCGGTATGGGTATTTTAGGTTCGGTCCCGTGAGCCCCGATAAAACGTGGGGTTCATGGGGGACATGCAGGATTTCAAAGAAGGGCATCCATAGTGGCGAATGTTGGTGTGCCTGTTTTTTCGTTTGACGGAAGAGGTTAAGCTCAGCGAATGGTCGGAAACCGAATCTCCCTTCGCAAGTACATTCGTTTCCAGCTCGAGCAGATGAGCGCATCCAACGAGCATCACCGCTTTGAGGATCTCGCCTTCGAATTGTCGAGACTGCGGATCGCCTCGAACGTAGTACGCGCCACCGGCCCGGTGCAGGCAGGGGGCGATCAAGGGCGGGACTTCGAGACCTACCGCACCTATCTGAGCAGATCTCCGATCGGCGGCAGCTCCTTCGTCGCCAGGGCTTCGGACGAGACGATCGTGTTCGCTTGCACGCTGAACAAGGCCATTGAGGCCAAGGTGAAATCGGATCTTGCGACGATCTTCGGCGGCTATGATCGGCCGGACGCGGTGACCTATCTCTGCGCGCCTGACGTTCCGGTTGCGATGCGTCACAAATTGCAGGATCACTGCCAGGCCCAATACGATGCAAAGCTGACGCTACTCGATGGGCAGACGATCTCGGACATGCTGACCGATCCCGACACATTCTGGATCGCCGAGGAATTCCTGTCGGTTCCGGCCGAGCTCTTCCCGCCGGTCGTGGTGGACGAGGAATACCAAGCCCTGAAGGAGAAATGGTTGGCCGAGCCACTGGACGGTGGGCCCTCCAACATAGCCGAGTTCCTCGAGATCAAACGCGGGATGCGCCGAGCCACTTTCGAGCAGAACGCCAGGCCCGATCTCGATCGGTGGATCAGGCGAATGGAGCCTCTGAAAGATATCCCGGGGCTGCGACGCAAGGTTATCTACGAGATCGCCGTCGCCACCCTGCGCGGGAAGGGCTTCCTCGATGCTGAGGACGGGGCGCTCGGCGAGTACTTCTCGACCCTGCCGATCGATGCGCCGCTCGAGGACATCGAGGACATCGTCTATCTCGCCTCTTACACCTCGACAGCACGGGCGCTTGGTAACCTTCGTGGTGCGACCGATGAGGTCGACGGCTGGGTCGGAGAGGCGGCAGAGGCGGTCGATCGAGGCCTGCAGCTCCATGCCGCGCGGTCCAGCCAGTTCCGGCTCCTCAGCCTGCGCGGCCAAGTCGAGATGATGGACTTCTGGCACCACGGCGCGACCGAGGCCGCGGGCAAGGCCATATCGACATGGAAGCGTGCTGCCGACATTGCGGCGGAAGACCCATTGAGCGATGCGTCGACCCTGGCAGACCTCATCCTGATCATTGCTCCAGCACTGGGGTCGCGCACCGACTTCCAGGATCTCACCGACAAGATCGACACGTTGGTGTCGGAGCGCGAGGGCAAGGCCGCAGCAGGCGACCTGGCGCGTGACCGAGCAGTGGCATTTGCCGAATCGGGGCAGTTGCTCCTCGCCATCGATCAGTTGCAGCGAGCCAAGGAAAACTGGTTCAACGCCGAGACGCTTAGGGGATCGGTGCTCGCCATGCTTCTGCTGTCCCAGTGGTACTCGGAACTGCGCCTGCCCCATGCCGCTAGGTACCACGCCTCCATGGCGCTCTATACGATCGTCAGGGCCGACGACGATGGACTTGGTGAGATGTCTGTCCGCAGCGGGTTCTTGCTGGCGGACACGTTCTTCCTCGCCGGCGAGATGCTGAGTTACCTCGCTTGCGTTGGTCTCGTCCTGCCGATCCACTCCAGCTACCGGATTGACCCCGATGACGCCGAGCTACATGACGACTTCGCGCGTGCGATCGCGCATGGTGCGGTGATCCTCGCAACCGCGCCAGTCGTTGCGCCCGAGATCGTCCAGCGCACCAGAGCCATCGTCGATGGCTGGAACGTAGATGATGCTTACAAGGAGGCCATAGAAAAGGCGACCAAGTCGCCGCCGTGGTTCGGCATGTCGCATGATGAGGTCGTTTCCAAGCTGAAGGCGGAGATCGGTCAGGACTTCATCAACGACGCTCTGGGCGAGGTGCGCATCTCATGGAAGGCGCTGGGTCTAAAGTGGACGATACTGGCGCCGCGGCGGTTGCGCCGGCGTGCAGAGGCACTCGCTGCCACACTCCAGATTGCTCTGACCGATCTGGCCAGTACCGATCTTGTGGTGATCCCCTCGGCGGTCGAATTGCGCCTGGAGGTCGGCAGCGCCAAGTGGGATACCCGACACGAGCCAGACAACGAAAAGTTGTCGTGGGTGCTCTCACTGCCCATTGACGACGACAAATCCAACGATCCCGAAGTGCTGGAGCGCGAAGCACGATCAAGCCTTGCCTTCGTGATGCAGACCCTCCGCCAGGTCTCCGCACTTCCCCAGGAAATGCTGATGAAGGCCTTCGAAGCGCGGATGGAGCGAGGGCTCTGGAAGAAAGTCGAGTTCGTGCGGCCTCCTGGCCACCTCATGGAGGAAGCACGTGCAATGGCAGATCATGAGCGCGACGCCGGGCCCTTGACGGTTGCCGGGCCGCGCCCGTCGATCGAACCGCTTGAGCACCCACTCATGATCGGGCCGAAGGGCGACGCCGTACTCTATTCGAAGGCCAAGGCCATGGAGATGATCGCCAACCGGTACAGGAGGCTCGGGCCGTACGCCGCTCAAGTCGTGCCGGGGCTCATGCAGGTTCCGCGGATCAAGGTAATGCTGCAGGCTCAGCACGATAGAGGGATCAAGGATTGGGAGTTGATAACGATCATCCTCAACATCGCCCTGAACCAGTCAGCGAAGGCCGATCCATCGAGGATCTCGGCGGGCGGAATGGACGCATACCGCCGCGAACTGGCGGCAGCGAGTGAAGTACTTATGTCTGGTGGTGGCCCACCGTTCGACCCAGCATGGCTCAGGTCCGACGATTGGCCGATGCACGTACGTACCTTCATCATGGCTGTGACCAGTTCGTGGGGCTTGGTCAGCAATCGTCAGACACCGAATTTCGATGCCTTCAGGGTACTGCTGGAGAACCGATTTCATCATCTCGATGATGATATCCCCCACGAAAACTGGTTCGGATGGGCGGATCCCGTTGAGGCGGATCGGTCTAGCACTGAGGAAGAGCCGAGCATTTAATATGCAGGCGAACCGATTGATGCGGGACTGCACTAGCTTCAGCCCTAAGCCCATATACCCAGCGGCCTGCGTTTTGATCCCGGCCTAGTGAAGCGCTGTCTAGGCCAAAGCCACTGGCCAGACCGCCACATCACTGAAATGAGAAACGCTAACTCGAAATGTCCGCTCTTCGCCAGCCGGCTCCTATAACCGTCGGATTGGCTTCGGCGCCGATTGCACTGTCGCGCCGGTGATGGGGGTCTCCCGCAGCGATGACCGCAATGGGGTGGGTTGCGGACTGGCGGGTTTTGAGCGCGACTGGGTTCGTTGCTGACGTTCGAGACTACATACTGATCTAGGGCAAGAACCAGCCTGAGGGCTTCAGCGGCGTCATCAGATCCGCCGGTGGGGAGATAGATCGCCGCCCGCAACGCTTGCTTTTTCAGTAATCTCGGGCCACCAGTGAACCTGGACAAGGTGCATCGGCGGACAGGCGCGACCTAAAATATTGGATTAGAGCAGTGGTTAAGGTCGGCTATACAGAGTTCTCTTACGGCTACGCATTCACCGAAAACCTCATTCGGTCTTCGGCAACCGCTCCTGCTGGCGCACCTGTCTTTCCCAATCTCGTTCAAGAAGCGACCTTAGGTTACGACGTCAAAATCAACCTACCGGGTCAACCGCAGTTCTTCCAGTTCAAACTTCCGGAGCATATGAAGCGCAGTAACGCTTTCGAGCTGACCAATTACGTCTGCCCAAAGCTGTCGTCCCCGTTTTTTCGGATCGCGTTGATGCGTCGAGATCTTTCCGATCAACATGAGAACCTGCTCGATCTGGAAACGACCTATCCGAACGCGGTGTTCTACGTTGCGCCTCACCTAGCCGACACCCACCAGTTCAACAATTCCTACAACAAAGCCGAGGTCGCCAAAGACTCCGTCTACATATCCCCTCAGGACATCGGTCCACTACCCGACGACAAGGTTCATACCATCGCTTACAACGCGAGCCTGAATGTCGCATATTTCTGCTCGAAACCACGCGAAATTCCGGCAAAATCATTCTCCGACATTGAGAAGACAATTACGGGCCGTTTGGCAGCAGCGACCGCCCCGATCAGTAGAACCGCTGCGGAAGTTAGGAGTGCCGTGATGGAATTCGCCACCCCTGTTATGCGAGACGCGGCCGCGAGACTGGAACAGGGCGTTCTTGCGAGGGCGGCGGCGACAACCGTGACCGCAACCCTTGATCCACTTGTTGTGAAAACCACTGCCGATATTCTGATTGCTCGCGAGGTTTCCCGGATCAGCCTCGGTCTGGATTTGGTGTTTGCGCAACTAGGTTGAGATCTGGACGGCTGTGGTCAGATGAATTCCGCGACCATGTTGAGACTCCGCAGTCACTTTTCATGTTCGAAGACGTGGGGAATGACTATCAACTCGTCTGCCGCTGCTTGCCCCACCAGCGTCGCAATACCCGTCTTTGCTGTCTCAGACGAGCCATAGATTGAGAAAGACAGCATGTTCTGCGCATGAGCATTTTCGTTTAGCGTCTGGTAAGGTATCGATGTCGTCAATCTGCGGCTGAAGACGACAGCTTTCGGGAATTTGTCGTGTGACTGCGAACGGCAGAAATGGGGTCGGATGCAGAACGGCTGCTATCTGCACAGCGGCATCCAAAACCGGCCAGTCCGCTGTCGGCCCCGCTGCTGAAGCGGATTGCCAACATGGGAATACGCCATCGCGTAGCGCGGGCGGCGAGAGATTCGCGCATCAGGCGTTCTACCCTCACGCTGCTTCCCACACCTTATTGAGGATCTGCGCTGCCAGAGCGGCCTTGTCCTGCGGCAGAATCGGCCGTAGTGCTTGGCGACCATCTCGGGGGTGTCCTGGATGGCATAGCTCGCCTGCTCATAGGAGCCGGTCTTTTTCAGGATGTGGGTCGCGAGCACGTCGCGGACATTGTGCGGGCCGTGCGGCAGTAGGCCCTCGATGGCGCCACGGCCGGTGTATGGGTTGTGGATGCCATAACGCTGGATCGCCAGACGCCAGGCCTCATAGAAGGTGTTCTGGCAGTAGGCGGCATCCTTGCTGGTCAGCTTCACCGTCTTGACGAACAGCGTGCCCGGGTCGGCAGCATGCTTCAGCAGCACCCGGCGGTGCCGGTCGATATAGGCCTCCAGATAATGATAGAGGCCGCCGAGGTCGGGCAGGATCAGCCGGAACGGCTTACTGCCGAAGAAGGACGAGTTCGCGTTCTTGAAGGCGACGGAGGGGATGAGCACCTCCCATCCCCGGTCGCGCTCGCTCCAGCGCAACTCGCCACGCTTCATCTCCGCTAGGCGCCGCTCCGAGGTCGGCAGCCGGCCGCGCGGACAGACGAGGAGTTGACGCAGGTTCTTCTGCCGCAGCCCGAGATGCAGGCCGAGCCGCAGCATCAGGAAAGCCCGCACCGCCTCGGCCGCGCCGCGCGGGTAGCGCTTCTCGTCCGGCATCAGCCGCAGGATCTCCTCGGTGATCTTGCGATACTCGGCGACAGGGCTGTCGGCCTCCAGCACCGCGATGATCGGCTCGAAGGGGTCACGATGGATACGGGCTACGCGCTGAACCTCGCGCGCGCGGGCGAGCCCATGGCGGTGCATCTGCTCGCAGGCCGCGTCCCAGTCAGCACGGGCCGTGGCAACGTCGCGCTCGGTTATCAGATTGGGAATAGGACGGATGCGTTCCGCCAACTGCGGGCTCTGCCGCAGCCAACCTGTCTCGGCGCGGGTGAGCGCGGCAGCGATCCGCAGCATGTCGACTTCCCACGCGGTGTAGAAGCCGCGCCGACGCTCCCGCCATTGGATGTACCAGTCCCACACGATCGGGAAGACGAGGAGGCCAAAGCTCAGATTCTCCAGCGGCACGCCGAAGCCGTGGACCGCGCCGCTGGGTGAGGCCGCCAGCGCACCGAACATCAGACCGAGATGCTCGACCTTCTGGGATGCCGTCTCCTCGCCCCAGACACCGTTGCGCTGATAGCCGAAGGCGGTCAGCGTCGCCGTCTTGAACCGGACGAGATCGGCCATCTCCTCGGCCAGCTGGGGCGGCGCATCGAGCGCCGCACTCGCGAGGTCCGGATCCGGCAGCGATCCATCCTCCTCCCGGCAAAACCGGTAGAGCCCACGCGGTCGGGAGGACACATCGAGCAGGCCGGGAAACCGGATCGAATAGCGCTGCTTCATGGCGGCAGCCTGGAAGCGCCGATAGTCGGTCGTCCCCGTGATCACCACGCGCTGTACCCACTCAAGGATCTCCTCCCTCTCCCTCAACGGGCGCCGATCAAAATCATGCGGCAGGTGCCAGGCGAGGCGTCGCCGCTCGGCTCGACTGATGCCGGCTATGGTCCCCGCCGAGGTGCAGCGGTCTCCGTTCGGCAGTTTCGTGCGGAAGTAGTCCGGCGGCAGACGGTAGCGCCGCTCGATGAGCTCCAGCGCCGCGAGACTTCGGGAGGCGCGCGGCACCTTCACGCCGCGGCGCCACAGATTGAGTGCCGTAGCATCGACCTGGGTCGCGCTCGCCTCAAGGACACGGGCGAGATGCATCGCAGTGTCGCCATGGCGGCGCATGTGAAGATCGAGCGCATCGGCGAATGAGGGCGGGTCGGTCCAAGGCCGGCCGTCGCTTTCGGGGAACTCGATAATGGGCCTCGCCCGAGGACCGCGTCGACGCGGCGCAGCGTCCAGGCGGTCAGCATCACGATGGAGCGCGCCCCGCTCCAAGCCGGACGGTGCCCGGCGCGCCGCGGCACGCTTCACCGTGACGTGGCCGCGGCGCGCCAACTCACGACGTAAGGCATCAAGGCCAGGCGCAAGCACGGAGCCGGCACGCTGCAGATCGGTATGATCCACATCACAGGCGTGAGCGATTGCGTGCCAGTCATAGTCGCGCTCCGTCAGGGGCGGAAGCATGCGCGCGGCGAGTAGATCGAGGAGCCAGTTCTGGAACAGGTCGGCGTCGCGAGGCGACAGGACGGTCGGTGCACGCTGCTGGCAGAACTTCACCAACATGCGCGCGAAGCTCGTACGGGGCATCGGCGGTCAGTGCAGGCACGTGATGGAGAGGCGACTCGCCTCGATCAGGGGCAGCGTTTCTGCCGAGAAGCCGTTTTTTCGGCTACGCCCCAGAAGTGGCAGGACTTGCGATCTGAAACCAAGGGGCGACGCCCTCCAGGGAGTCTTGGACCAAGGAAATGTGCGGCGAAGCGTTCAATCAACAAGCTTCCCGAGAAGCCCGCACATTGCGGTCGAGCGGCGCAATGTGTCGAAATCAGATAAATAATCAGCAAACGCAACGACCCAACCGCTGCGCAATGTGCGCGCTTTTATCCTGCCCTCAAGCTGTCCTGCTTCGCCGGCTTCAAAAGAGCCGGCACTTCATCGCTGCGATACTATGATAAAACGGCAGAGAACGCGCCAGAGGCGCCGAGCTCAACCGAATTTACCTCAAGTTCTCCGAAAATACGCCACCTGAGTGTTCCGCAAGCCGCCGCGTGTGCAGCGACGTAGCCATTCACCGCCATGCCTAAAGTGAAACTGCTGTCGGTGATGCGCAGCCGAACCGCTACAGATCGGCGGTCGCGGTGCAGAGAAGCTGCAAAGGAACTGCGGCCGAATCGCAGTGAGGCTGCGCAGAGGTGGTTGTTTCTTGGGCACCTGCCGCAGCGGATGTGGGACTATCCGGACGTCGATGGCTTGCGAAGACGCACACCAGCACCGCCACCGTTCTCGGGGGTAAACTCTATGCCGGCTTGCTCAAGCGCTGCGACGATTGAAGCGAGATTACCCGCGTGCGGAACGCGAACGCCGCGCTCAAAGTCGACAATGGTCGGACGAGACACCTGTGCCGCTGCCGCAAGCTCAGCCTGACTCCAACCGAGCATCCCTCGCGCTCCACGGCATTGGGCGGGCGAAATTTCCGTCACGTTCAAGGCACCGTCAAAGTTTGACTTTTTGAAAAACAACTGCATTCTGAGATAGCCGCCAACGGCGGCTAAGCGGTCGGAAAAGGTGTTTGCGCCACCTCTCCCCACCTGACCACAATCAAGCTGTTTGGAGCTCGGATCATGGCTGATTCTGAGATTAGCATGAGTCTGTCCCGACCATCCCGGAGGGACCTTCTCTCTGCCGCCCTGGCGACGGTCGGCGGCTCTTCCTTCAACAATCTGGCTGCAGCTGCGCCGCAGGATGGCGGCACGACGGACGCCGCAGTCATTGCGTGGAAAGCGTGGCGCGCCGCGCATCGGCGCACGCTTGCTCTGCGCCGGAAACAGCAGAGATTGGAATCCGAACTCGCGCAGACGGTTGGGTTTCCGCAGGCGGTTCTCGCTGCAGACGAATTGCCGTCACCAATGCGGATCGCTTCCCCGCGGCAGTTCGATGAGCTTGCGACCGATCTGCCGTCGCTTTGCCCGTGGCGCGCTGAAATCGCGGAGGCGTTGCGCGCTCATCAGCAGCGCTGGGACGACGCGGACCGCGCCATCGGCTACTCCGTCACTCGACAGGAGGAGGCGGCCGCGGCCGCCGATGAAGAACGCTTGATCGCGCGTCTCCTTGCGGCAGACGCGACGTCTCTGCGCGGCCTCTCCGCAAAGCTCGACGTACTGATCGCCATCGGTGCTGATGGCGCCGAGGGGCGGTATTTCCCATGGCCCGAACTGCGACGCATCCGCAGGGATGTTGCGCGCTTGATGCAACTGCAGCGTCACGATGCAGTTGGCCTCAGTGCTTGAAGCAGTGCGCCCGATGCCAACGCAGGAAGTGCGGATGCGGACGCTCGAACGCCCGTTCCGGGGCAATTGCGCGCCCGCTCCGGTTGATGAAGGCACGCACGCCACCTCCAACCTCGCCCACCCTGCCGCGCAGGTGCAGTCTGAGATCGTCGCGGTTTAGGTTTCGTTCCCAACCTCGGAGGGTACAATCGCTCACTTTGCGAAGTTGGTGGATCGCGAAAGCGCCTCCCATGCGCTGATTTCGTCGCGCATGCGGTCGAGCTTCTGTTCGACCAGCCCCAGAGCGTCCTCGCCGAGGAACAGCCGCACGGGCGGGTTCTCGACATCGACTAGGGCGAGTAATGCCTGCGCGGCCTTGGCCGGATCGCCGGGCTGATTGCCGCTCTTGGCCTGCCGTGCGGCGCGGATGGGGTCCATGACCGCATCGTAGTCGGCGATGCTGCGCGGCGTGCGTTCCATTGAGCGGCCGGCCCAATCGGTGCGGAATTGGCCGGGCGCGAGCGCCGTCACCCGAATTCCGAAGCTCGCCACTTCCTTGCCGAGCGCCTCGGAGAGCCCTTCGAGCGCGAACTTGCTGCCGCAATAGAAGCTGATCCCGGGCATGGTGATGAAACCGCCCATGGAAGTGACGTTGATGATATGGCCGCGCCGCCGCGCGCGCATGCCTGGCAGCACCGCTTTGATCATCGCGACGGGCCCGAAGACGTTGGCAGCGAACTGGCGCTGAAGATCGTCCATGGACGATTCCTCGAGCACGCCCTCATGGCCGTAACCCGCATTGTTCACCAGCACGTCGATCGGGCTGACTTGCCGTTTGACTGCGGCGATAGCTGCCGGAATCGCGTCGAAATCCGTCACATCCAGGGTGAGCGGGCGAGCGCGATCGGGCGCCAACGCGGCGAACGCCTCGGCGTCGCCCTGCCGCCTGACGGTGCCGATCACATGGTGACCCGCTTCGAGCGCGCCGAGGGCAAAGGCGCGCCCGAGTCCGGAACTGACGCCTGTGATGAGAAATGTCTTGGGGGCGCAAGCCATGGTACAACTCCGGCGATGATTAGATCTATATCATGATATAGATAAGCCATGGCAGGAAACAAGACCCAGGCAGCGCCGACCGCCGCGCGCGGCGAGCCGGTTCGCCAGCGCGTGCTGGACGCGGCGGAGCGGCTGCTCCGCCGGGGCAAGGCCGATTTCTCGATGCGCGACCTTGCCACCGAGGCCGGGGTGAGTTTCGCGACGCCGTTCAATCAGTTCGGCAGTAAGGCGGCGCTCATGCATGCCCTGTCGGGCCGGCGGATCGATACGATGGCCAAGCGCTTTGCCGATATGTCGCCGCCGGTCGATGCTGCCGGCAGGGTCCTGCTGGCAATTGACACGGCGGTCCAGGTGATGCTGGAGGAACCGGAGATAAACCGCGTTGTGATGGGCTGGATCGGCACGGCCGGTCCTTCCCCTGGAAAGGTCCTGGCGCACTCCACGGCCTTATGGTCGCTGGCGCTGGGCGCCGGGGAAGGCTTGACCGGAGCGGACAGGGAGCGCGCGCTGCGCTGTCTGCCGGAACAGCTCGCCTTCGCCTTTCGCGGGGTTCTCTCGTTCTGGACCGCCGGCGAACTGCGGGATGAGGAACTTGCCTTGCAGGCAAGAGAAATTGCGAAGACGTTGCTTCTCGGATTCGTTGAACGCCCGCATATCAGCGATTCCGCCCCTTAAGTTGCCGCCGGGCCGCCAAGGCCCACCGGCAAGCAACATGCCCTGCACGTCGAGCGGTCATCCGCGATCGACGGACGACCGCTCGAATTCAGATTTTCCCTCGCTCCGCTGGGAGAAATGCATCCGCCACGTCGACACCAAGGCGCCGGATCGCATTCTCGATCCTGGAATGACGGAGCAGTATCTGGATCGCACGGATCTTACCCGTCGATGCGCATCGAGAGCTCAACGTCTTCGGCGAAGGGGGTCGAGAAGTAGCCGCCGCCCGGTTCACGTACGCGCTTGAGATAGTCGGGGCTGTGGTCGGCATTGTCAGCGATGATAAGCGCGCCGGGCCGCAGGCGGCATTCGACCAGGCTTAGAATGTCCGGATAGAGCGCCTTGGCCCCGTCGAGCAGCAGCAAATCGATCGTTTCGGGAAGGTCTGCAGCAAGCGTCTCTAGTGCATCACCCTCGCGGATTTCGACGAGGTCGCTGAGACCACCTTCCCTCAGATGCTCCCGCGCGCGCTTGACCTTTGATGGCTCGAACTCGCTGGTGATCAGCCGTCCGCCGCCATTGTCGCGAAGTGCGGCGGCCAAGTGCAGGGTTGAGATGCCGAACGAGGTCCCAAACTCGACAACCACTTGTGCCGAGTTGCTGCGCGCCAGCATGTAGAGCAGCAGTCCAGTTTCTCGGGAGACCGGAAGCCAGGCATCCTTCAGGCGCCCATAGAGTTCGCGATAGCCGGTCCTGCTCCGCATCAGCCGCTCGCGCTCTTCGCGCGAGAACTCTGGGAGCGCGGGGTTCTTTGCCGCTTCAGCTTCCGAGAAGAGGCGGTCGAGCAGCGGCCCCAGGGGCGCGCCGGTCAGGGTGGTCATGGGAAGCCTCCGCTTGTTTCTTGCGTCGAAACAGAAAATACGAATAATTCGTCGCGTTTCCTATTCGCGTTGCGGAGCAGCCCGGTGAGCGATCTGCCAAGCGTCCGGATTTCCTCGCGAAAGGAGCCGAAGCAGGCCCGTTCGAACGAGCTGGTTTCAGCGATCCTGCAAGCGGCTGCTCAGGTTTTGGCGCAAGAAGGCGCGCAGCGTTTCACCACGGCACGCGTGGCGGAGAAAGCCGGCGTCAGCGTCGGGTCGCTCTATCAGTACTTCCCCAACAAGGCCGCGCTTCTGTTCCGCCTCCAGAGCGACGAATGGCGGCAGACGACTGGCGTAATGGCCGAAATCCTCGGCGACGCCACCACGCCACCGCTCGACCGGCTGGGGAGACTGGTGTGCGCGTTCATCCTGTCGGAATGCGAGGAGGCAGCATTGCGCGTGGCACTCGCTGACGCGGCGCCGTTCTACCGCGACGCGAAAGAGACTCGCGAAGCACGTGCGGCTGGAGCCCAGGTGTTTGAGGCTTTCATGCAGGATGCGCTTCCCGAGGCTTCCGCGGAAACCCGACGATTGGCCATCGATCTGATCACGACCGCGATGAGCGCGGCCGGCAAGCAGTTCTCGTCAAAGCCACGAAACATGGCCGAGATCGACGCCTACGCCGCCGGATTGACCCGCATGTTCTGCGCCTATCTGCGCGATCTGCAACAGGACTGAGCCGCGAGAGTTCGGTTTCAGGACGATTGCCTTCCGCGCGGTCGGAACATCGATGCCTGCATCGTCTTCAGATTTCCCGCACGAGATCATCGGTTCGCGGCGGTGGCACACATCCGCCCGTCTTCGAAGTGAATGATACGGTCAAAGAGTTCCGCCGATCGGGGATCATGCGTGATCACCAGCACGGCTGTTCCCCGTGAGCCAGCGATGCGGCGGAAGATCTCCATCACCTGGCGGCCGCGTACGCTGTCCAGCGCCGCCGTGGGCTCGTCGGCGAGGATGAGCGGCGGAGCATTGGCAAGCGCTCGCGCCACCGCCACGCGTTGCTGCTCGCCACCGGACAGCTTCGCCGGCAGGTGATCGGCGCGGTGCGCGAGATCGAGCGCGGCGAGTAGCCGTCTGCCATGGGCATGGGCATCGGCAGGGGCGACATCCGCGAGCTCCAGGCTGAGCGCGACATTCTCCACCGCCGACAGGAAGGGGATCAGGTTCGCCTTCTGGAAAACGAAGCCGATGCGCTTGCGCCGCGTCTCGCGCAATGCGTCGAGGTCAGCGCCGGCGTGGGAGACCCGCTCGCCCGCTAGCCAGACCTCGCCGGAGGTCGGATTCTCCAGAAGCCCGGCCAGCATGAGGAAGGTGCTCTTTCCCGAGCCGCTGGGCCCGAAGATGCCAACCAGCTCGCCGGCGGCGACGTCGAGCGACACTCCGTCAAGCGCCCGCACCAGCCCCCCGCCAGCGGTGTAATGGCGCGTCAACGCGCGCACCGAAAGCACGGGCACGTCGCTCATGACAGCACTTCCCGCGCGCTGACCCGCGAGGCGCGGGCGATGCCTACCCAGGCCGCCGCGGCGCAAACCAGGGCAAGGGCGAGCGCGATCTGCCCGAGATCGGGCGGCAGCATCACCACTCGGCGCGGGAAAAGCGGGAAGATCGCGGCGGACAGACCGATGGCAAGCACATAACTAGCGACGCCGATGAGCGCGGCCTGTTGGCCGATAAGGCCGACCACGACGCTCTCGCGCGCGCCCATCAGCTTGAGCAGCGCGATCTCGTGCAACTTTTCGAGGGTCAGGGTGTAGACGATGAGTGACACCACAATGGCGGTGATGACGAGGATCATCCCGGTAAACGTCAGGATCTGAAGGCGCAGCTTCCAAAGTCGCGCGTTGAGCATCAGGTCACGCTGCTCGCCCGTGGTCATGACCCGCACGTCGCCCCAGCGCTGCATGGCGGCGATCACGCGTGCGGCGTCGGCCGCGGGATCGAGCCGGACGAGCACAGCGGAGATCTTGCTCTCCTGCGCCACCGAGCTCGCATCGGCGCCGACGGCGGCGGTGCCGGACCGAGCGGCGCGCGCCAGATGGATTTCTTCCGAAGTGCGACGGCGCGCGATGACGGCGGCGTCGTTGATGCCGACGAACAGCAGCCCGTCGCCGGCCGAATCCACCATCTGCCGCGTGAGGCCGACGACCGTATAGACATCGCGCGCCAACTGTATCCGGTCGCCGACCCTCAGGCCGGTGCTGGCATCTGCCACGGCCTCATAGCGGTTGCCCCCCAACCAACGGCCTTCGGCCATCGGCAACCAGCGGCCGTCGTCACGCGGCACGTCGACACCGGTCACAGTGGCGCGGCGCGGGACACCGGCGAAGCTGAACTGCTGGCTGAACTGGGTGAAGCGCCGCACATCCGCGACGCCCGGTATGCCCTCCACGCGCCTGTCCATGTCGTCCGCCACCGCTGATCCTTCGGCGAACGGCCCGGCACGCTCGCCCTGCACGATCCAGAGATCGGCATCGATCCGGTCGATGATGAGGAGCGCGTCTTCGACAATGCCGCGATAGAGGCCGGTCATGCCGATCACCGCCATGACGAGGAAGGCGACGCCAAGCGCGGTGAGCGCGAAGCGGGTTGGGGCGTGGAGCGTATCTTTCAGCGCCAGATTCATGTCGCGGAACCGGCCAGGCGCACGCGCATGAACGGGTAGAGGTCGCCGGGTTGGAGAATCTCCTGGCCCGCGTCGAGGCCGCGGCGTATCTCGACTCGCTCTGTCCCGGTCTCGCCGAGCGTCACCTCGCGCCATCGCGCGCGGCCGCGGGACGCGACCCACACGCCGGGGCGCCCATTGTGCCAGACAAGAAAAGACGTTGGTGTGGTCAGCACCGGGCCGCGCCGCTCGGTAATGATGCGCGCCAGCCCGCGCTGGCCAAGCGCCCAGTTAGCAGGAAGCGCATCGAGCGCGATGTCGATCTCGAACTCCCTCGTCTCCCGGTCGACCTCCCGCCCGAGCCTGAGGACGTGGCCGGCGATGATGTGCTCGGCCCGAGCGAAGGTGATCTCCGCCGCCTGTCCCGGCTGGACAGCGGATATCGCGCTCTCATCCAGTCGCGCGGTCAGCACAAGACTTGCCGGATCGACAAGGTGCAGCACTTCGCTGCCAGGCGTCACCACCTCGCCGACATGGTGCGTGCGTGACACCACCACGCCGGAAATCGGCGCACGCAGCACGCTGTCGTCGAGTTGGGCCCGAGCGACGGCGATGCGGGCATTCGCGGCATCCCGCTCCGCCTCCGCCTGCTCGACGGCGCGGCCGGCGCGCGCCAGGTCGGCTTCGGCCTGGCGGCGGGCGGCGAGCGCGTCTTCCAGCCCGGCCTCGCTGGCGACACCCTTAGCAAGCAGCGCGACCTGCCGTTCATGCGTCGCACGCGCTTTTTCCAGCGTTGCGACGGCCCGGTCACGCTCGGCTTGCGCGCCCCCCACCCCGCGCTCGGCGGCATGGGCGCTCGCCTCGGCGGCGTCAACCTCGCCCCTGAGGTCATCGAAGGCGAGGCGGGCGAGTGTCTCGCCCTTGGCCACCACGTCGTTCCGGTCGACGGCCAGCTCCTCGATGCGGGCCTGGAGGCGACTGCTGACACTCGCCTCAGTCAAGGCCGACAGCGTGCCGGGCCCCTGAAGCTCCACATTCAGCATGCCCGGTCGCAGAATCTCACCCTCCACCGCATGCGGATAGAAATAGCGCAGGCCGACGAATCCGATCCCCAGCGCCACCGCCGCGAGGACGGTCAGCCGAAGCCCGCGGCGACGACGCGGACGTGGGAGTGGCGGCTCGAGCGACAGGATCTGGTCGAGGCCGGGCTGGATGTTCATGACAGCGAGATCCGGGGGAACTGCGACCGGGAAGGGCCGGTCACTGCGCGGACGCGGCCTTGGCGGCGACGAGAGCGTCCTTGCAGGGCTGGGAAATCTTTTCGGGATTGGCCTTGATGCACTGAAGGATGCGCCCACCGCCCGGCTGCACGCCGGGGCAGGTGGCGCGGATGTCCGCCTCGCAGGCGGCACGGACAGCCTGTGCCTGGGCACGCGAGATATTCTGTGCCGTGGCGGCTCCGGAAAAGGCGGCGCCGAGCAGGGTGGCGAAAGCCAGCACGAGGCCGGCGCGAAGGAAGAACGCACGATCCATGAGGTCGGCTCCTTTAGCGGGTTGGGACGCAGGACCATGAAGCCCGCCCGGCAGGGGGCGGGGACCGCGACAGGTTCCATGGCGGGCAGGTTCGCGCCTGCCATGCCGCCGGGAACGGGTGTGCTGCGCACGGCGACGGAAGCGAATATCGACCCGAGGTTTTGCGGCCGTGTCTCCGCGCCGGGGCTTTTTGTTGCAGTTTGTATCGACGCCGTGGGGATGGCTTGCGCGGCTCCGTCGTCGCTGTCATGCCAGCGCCATGACAGCCGCAAGAGTGCTTCTGGTCGAGGACGACCGCGACATTCGCAGCCTGCTCGTCGATTTCCTCGGCGGCGAGGGCTATGACGTCGAGGCGGTCGGCAGCGGCGCCCTGATGGACCGGGCGCTGACGCGGGGCATGCCCGACCTCGTCATCCTCGACATCATGCTGCCCGGCGAGGATGGGTTGTCGATCTGCCGGCGGCTCAGGACCAGAAGCCGGGTACCGATCCTCATGCTCACGGCCAAGCATGACGACATCGACCGCATCGTCGGGCTGGAGATTGGCGCCGACGATTATCTCGGCAAGCCGTTCAACCCGCGCGAATTGCTGGCGCGCATCCGCGCCTTGCTGCGCCGTGCGTCGGGTCCCTTGTCCGCGGGTGTGCCGGAGAGGCGGCGGCGGCGTTTCGCGGGGCTGATCGCCGATCTCGACGCTCGCACGGTGGCGGACGAGAGCGGGCAGCGCGTGCTGCTCACCACGGCCGAGTTCGACCTGCTAACCTGTTTCCTCGAACGGCCCGGCCGCGTGCTCTCGCGCGACCAGTTGCTGGACTGGACACGCGGGCGCGCCGGCGGCGATCCGTTTGACCGAACCATCGATGTCACCGTGTCGCGGCTGCGCAGCAAGCTCGCCCGCGGCCTCGGCGAGGCCGAGCAACCGATCACCACCGTGCGCAATGTCGGCTACCTGTTCTCGGCTGACGTGCACGAGGTCTGAGGCGAATTGCCATGCGTCTCGGCCTGCTCGCCCGCATCATCCTGATCGTCGCGGTGGCGCTGTTCGCCATCCAGCTGGTGGCGCTGGCCTTCTATTTCGGCGCGGGCGAGGGGCGCCCGGCTCTCGGCGAGGCGCCGCCTTCGCTGCCGCGGCAGATCGCGTCTCTGGTCCTACTGGTCGACAAGGTGCCGGCCGATCTCCGGCCTGCTTTGCTGGAGGCCTTCAGCGAGAATGGCCGCACCGCAACGATCATTCCCGCCCTACCCGACGATCTCGACCCCACGAAAGGCATCGGACGTATCGAGCGTTCCATCCGTACGGCACTGGCGCTACGGGGTGCACAGGGGCGGCAAGTGGTCGTGCGTCTCGACGGGCCCAGTGAAGACGGGCGCGGCGACATGCTCAGCGTCTACGTTGGACTGGCCGAGGGCGGCTATCTCTGGCTCGACATCCAGGACCGCGTCACGGTCCGGCTGCTCGGAGTGCCGATCGGCTTCTTCGCCGGCCTGTTCGGCGTCCTTGTCGCTCTGGCCGCGCTGGTCGCGGTCGCGCGCGAGATGAGGCCGATCACGCGCCTCGCCCGCGAGGTCGACAGGGTCGGCGAGAGCATCGCCCCGGTCACGATAGCCGAGCGCGGCGCGCCGGAGCTGCGCAAGCTGATCCGCGCGGTGAACGCGATGCAGGAGCGTATCGCCGCCTTGGTGCGCACCCGCACGCTGACGCTCGGCGCGATCTCGCACGACCTGCGCACCTATCTCACCCGCCTGCGCCTGCGCGTGGAGATGTTGCCGGAGAGCCGTCAGAAGGCGGGGGCTATTGCCGATGTCGAAGCCATGCAGGCGCTGGTCGAGGACACGCTCGACTTCGCGCAGGAATCCTTCGTGCCAGCAGAGCCGGCCTCTGCCGACGTGGCGGCCGCGCTGCGCCGTTACGCCGCCGAGCAGGACGACCCCCGACTTGTCCTCGATCTGCCGGACGGTTCGGTGCACGTCGCCATAGGCGGGAAGGCGCTCGGGCGCGTCGTCGCCAACCTGCTCGGGAACGCGCTGCGCTATGGCGAGCGCGCCTTCGCCCGCATCGATGCGGGCGGCTCGCCTGTGGTGCTGGTCATCGAGGATGAAGGCCCCGGCATCCCCGCCGAGGAGCGCGAGCGCGTCTTCGAGCCGTTCCATCGGCTGGAAGGATCTCGCAACCGCGACAGCGGCGGCACCGGCCTTGGCCTCACCATCGTCCGCCGACTGGTTGAGCGACATGGAGGCCGCATCGAGCTCGGCTCCAGCCGCCACGGCGGGCTTGCCGTGCGGGTGCTGCTGCCGCGGGCGGAGCCGGCAGGCTGATACAAATCGACATGCCACGGTTCGAGCGGCGATACCTTGGCGACTCACCCTTGCCGCCTCATCAACGGCAAAGGACACGACGCCATGAGAAAGATACTCCGCTCCGCCCCATCCATACGGATCGCCGGCGGTGCCGCCGTCCTGGCCCTCCTCGCAACCGGCGCGTTGGTGACACCGGGACACGCGCAGAACATCACCGGATCGCCCGCAGTTCCCGCAGAGGCGGCGGGGCCCTGGGCATGCGAGGCGACGCCCTTCGCGGCCGAGCCGCGGCCAGCCCTCGATCCCACCGCGATGCGGCTCATCGCCGGGATGCTGCTCTCGGCGCAGGAGACGGCACTCGGGATCCGCACCGACCAGATGGACGCTTGGCGTGGCTACACCACGGCGCTGATCGCGCTTCTGCCCTCGGGCGAGCGGCTCGGGCGATGGACGGAGGAAAAGCGGCGCGCCGAGGCACAGGCCTTTGACCTCGCGCAGGACCTTGCCAGTGCCGCCATCGAGAGGGCGGAGAAGGCCCGTGTGTTGCAAGAGGCTGTTTCCAAGCTGAAGGCGGCGCTGACGCCTGAGCAGATGAGCATGGCCAAGCAGATGCAGGAGACCCTGGTCGAGCGTATCGTCCGTTTCCTGGAATGGCGCCGCAGCGAGGCGCCCGGCATGCCGCTCTGACGGTCGCGCGCCGACAAGAAAAGGGCCGGGAGCGCAGGCTCCCGGCCTTCTTTATCGGGCGACGCCCGATCACCAGCGCTGAAAGCTGCGCGAACCGGTGTGCACAGCGCCGCCGGGACCGGTGACCGTCCGATTGGCCGTGCAGCCCTGTCCGGCGGCGCAGCTGCGCGTGCGCGTCGCGGTGCCTCCCCGGGGGCCTTCCGTGCTCCGGGTGGAGGTGCAGGCCCCGCTGGTGCAGGTGCGGGTCTGCGCCGTTGCGCCGCCATAGACGCCGGTGGCGCCGCGAACACCGACACAGGTGCCGCCCGCGCAGGTGAGCGAGCGGTTGGCCGACGTCACGCGCGGCGGCCCATAGGGCGGATAGGCACCCCAGCGCCCGTACCAAGGATAGGCGACATAGTGGCGATCCCAATAGACTCGGTTGAAGGACACGACGGTGATGCCGACCACCGGCGCCACCGGCGCGGTGAGCACGACCGGCGCCCCACGATAGATCACCTGGATGTAGTTCGCCGCCACCCAGCCGCGATACGGGCCGAAGCCGATGTCGCACCAGCTATAGCCGGAGACGCAGCCAAAGGTGGTGATGGCAGCGCCTGTCGGCACGACCGTGACAGCGGGATAGACGGTCGACGGGCCGGCGCGCAGATTGACGTTGGTAATGGCCACGGCAGTGGTGGCGGCACTGGCTGGCGCCGCGACGAGCGTCAGAGCGGCAGCGAATAGGATCTTCCCGAGCATGGCGGAACCCCGATGCAGGCGGCCGGAAGCGGCCTCTGTTTCTCCACTGGCCTTTCTGGGTCTTGGATATCGCCGGGGTGTCTCGACCGGGTTTCAAATTGTGACAGTCAGCGCGAGGCGAGCGCGGTAGCCATCCGAATGATCGACAAACGGTCACACGTTATGCGGCGACTGTCAGGACCGCCGAAGCGCGAGGGATCCGAACGAGACTGAAGTGCGCGTTTATAATGGATATGTTTATCGACCTGCGGGCGACGCCCCTGGTCTCAAAGCTCCGTCTAAGCACTTTGTTGGGCATTCTCTAAGTAAGGGCAATTTCAACGACATAAGTGTTCGCAGTTTCGCCTTGGTCGGCGCGCCACTACTTAGCAATGGACCGAGCCTCCCGTTTGGCGGTCTGTCTTGCAAACTCCGTTTCCAGACCGTTCTCCAGCTTCGCAATTGCGCTGTCCGCCATCGTGCGCGTGCGGCGAGATGCGTGTCGAGAATCTCCCGCGCGCGGCGCACGGGGGCCGGTCACGGCGACGATCTCGGCGAGGTTGGGGCCGGCCTGAGGGGGCATTGTAACGGTCGTCTCGCGCAGATCGTGGAAGTGTAAATCCTCCATGCCGGCCGCTTTGCCGGTGGCTTCCCACGGTCGGCGAAGCATCGCAAACGGGCGTCCGGCTCAGATGTGCCCCTGCGGGCTCGTTCCCGCGGTTCGTCAGACCCAGTGGGCAACTATCTATTGTCTATTAATTCTATCGAGTTTATGTGTGTCGCTCCTGTCCCTGCCATCCGAGGCCCCGCCATGACGCCGAGCGACTTTCTTGTCCCCCACCCGATCCGTCGCGCGCTCCTTGGGGCGGGGTTGATGGCCGCGGCGGTCTTCGCCCTTGGCCTCCCCGCGCCGGCGCGGGCGGAAGAGGCGCCACGCGAGATCAAGCTCGACTATGCCTATTACTCGCCGGAAAGCCTGGTGATCAAAAAATTCGGCTGGCTGGAAGAGGAGTTCAAGCCGGACGGCATCACCGTCAAATGGGTGCTCAGCCAGGGCAGCAACCGGGCGCTGGAATATCTCAACAGCGGCAGTTCGGACTTCGCCTCCACGTCCGGCATTTCCGCTCTGGTGAGCCGGGCGAACGGCCAGCCGGTGAAGACGGTCTACATCTTCAACACCCAGGAGGCCTCGACGCTGCTGGTGGCCAAGGATTCGACCATCACCTCCGTGCCGGAGCTGAAGGGCAAGAAGGTCGCCGCCACCAAGGGCACCGACCCGTTCTTCTTCCTGCTGCGCGCGCTCAACGCGCACGGCCTGAACAAGAACGACGTGCAGATTGTCCATCTGCAGCACCCGGAAGGGCGCACCGCGCTGGAGCGCGGCGATGTCGATGCCTGGGCCGGGCTCGACCCGTTTATCGCCGCCACCGAGCTGGAGGCCGGCAGCAAGACCATCTACCGCAACCCGGCCTTCTCCAGCTACGGCTACCTCAACACGACAGACACTTTCATCGCGAAATACCCGCAGCATCTCCAGCGCGTGCTGAACGTTTATGAGCGGGCGCGGCTGTGGATTCTCGCCCATCCGGACGAGGCCATCGCCATTGTCGCCGAAGCCTCGAAGCAGTCCGAGCCGGTGATCCGGCAGCAGTTCACCCGCGCCAATTTCACCAAGGCGATCCCAGACGAGCAGCATCTCGGCACGCTCAAGGCTACTGCGCCGCTGCTGCTGCAGGAGGAGATCGTCCGCAAGGGCACCGATCTCGACACGTACATCGGCGAACTCGTCGACGACCGCTTCGCCCGGGTCGCGGTGGAAACCCAGGCGAAGGCGAAGGGGCAGTGACGGATCTGTCTGAAGGCCAGGCGCGCGAGGCGAGGGCCACGCCGCTTACCGCCCGCCTGCGTCTGCCGGGCCTCAATCTGTGGGGGCTGCTGGTGCCGGCGCTGGCGCTGGCCGCGCTGGAGGCGGCCGTCGCCTTCGGCTTTGTGCCGGCGCGGCTGATGCCGCCGCCGAGTGCCATCCTTGAGACCTTCCGCGAACTCTACGACCAGGGGCTTGTCACCCATCTCGCGGTCTCAACGGCGCGGGTGCTGGCGGGCTATGCGCTCGGTGTCGCGCTCGCCGTGCCGATCGGCGCGATTGTCGGGCTGAACCGGCGGGCGGAATCGCTGCTCGACCCCACCTTTCAGGCCCTGCGCGCCATACCCGGCCTTGCCTGGGTGCCGCTGCTGCTGCTGTGGCTGGGTATCGATGAAGGGCCGAAAGTGACGCTCATCGCCATCGGCTCGTTCTTCCCGGTCTATCTCGGCCTCATCGCCGGCATCCGCAATGTCGACCGCAAGCTGGTCGAGGTCGGCGAGATGTACGGGCTTGGTCCGGTGGCGCTGGTGCGCCGCATTTTCCTGCCGGCGGCGCTGCCAAGCCTGTTCACCGGCCTGCGGCAGGGCCTCAGCCTGGCCTGGATGTGTCTCGTCGCGGCCGAACTGATCGCCGCCACCCAGGGCATAGGTTACCTGCTGACCGACGGGCGGGAAGTGAGCCGTCCCGACATCGTCATCGCCGCCATCCTGATGCTCGCCCTGCTCGGCAAGCTGTCCGACACGCTGCTGAAGCGGCTGGAGCGGCGTGCCTTGCACTGGCGCGATTCCTTCGAGACCCGGCTCGGCTGAGGAGGCCTGTGATGAGCGAATTGTTGCGGGTGCGCGTGGCCGCCAAGCGCTTCGGCACCACGGCCGTGTTGCGCTATATCGATCTGTCGATCCATGAGGGCGAGATCGTCGCGCTGGTCGGCCCCAGCGGCTGCGGCAAGAGCACGCTGCTGCGCATCATTGCCGGGCTCGATCGGGATTATGATGGCGAGGTGGTCTTCGCCGGCCTGCGCCAGAGCGGGCTGAACCGCGAGATCGGCTTCGTCTTCCAGGAGCCCCGGCTGTTTCCCTGGCTCGATGTCGCCGCCAATGTCGGTTTCGGCGCCAGCACTGCCGACCCCTCGCGAGTCTCGGCGCTGCTGGCGGAAGTGGGGCTCGCGGGACGCGAGCGGGCGCTGCCCAAGGAACTGTCCGGCGGGCAGGCGCAGCGCGCTTCCATCGCCCGCAGCCTCAACACCCAGCCGCGCCTGCTCCTGCTCGACGAGCCGTTCAGCGCGGTGGACGCCTTCACCCGGATGAAGCTGCAGGACCTGCTGGTGTCCGTCGCGCGTCAGCATGCCATCACCCTCATCCTGGTGACGCATGATGTCGACGAGGCGCTGTTTCTTGCCGATCGGGTCGTCACCATGGGCGCCCATCCCGGCGTGGTGCGCGATACGCTCAAGGTCGGGCTTTCCCGTCCGCGCGACCGCCGCGACCCGGAGCTTGCCCGTATGAAGTCAGGCGTGCTCACGGAGCTCTATGCCGCCCACGCCATCTGACGCGGGGCCGCCCGCCGACGGCGGCCAGCGCGAGGGTTCTGCGGTCCGGCATTGCCGCTTTCATGAGGCGGAGGCGCGCGGGGCGGGCCGGTAGTCATTGGCGATGGTCTCGCCGAAGGGTCCGGTGTTCACGGTGCCGCTGGGCTTGGCGAGGGTGTGGTTGAGCTTGAGGCGGGGCAGGACGAGTTCGGCGACCCGGTAGGCCTCTTCGAGATGCGGGTAGCCGGAGAGGATGAAGCTGTCGATGCCGAGATCGGCATATTCCTGCATGCGCGCCGCCACCGTTTGACCCGAGCCGACCAGAGCCGTGCCGGCCCCGCCGCGCACCAGCCCGACGCCGGCCCACAGATTCGGGCTGACCTCGAGCTTGTCACGCCGCCCGCCATGCAGCGCCTGCATGCGCGACTGGCCGACGGAATCGAGCCGCGAGAACACTTTCTGCGCTGCCGCGATGGTGGCGTCGTCGAGATGGCCGATCAGCTCGTCCGCCGCCTCCCACGCCTTGGCGTCGGTCTCGCGGGCGATGACGTGCAGGCGGATGCCGAAGGAGACCTTGCGGCCCTCCGCTTCGGCCAGCGCGCGCACTTGGCTGATCTTCGCCTCGACGGCGGCCGGCGGCTCGCCCCAGGTGAGGTATTTGTCGACATGCTCGGCCGCGACCTTGTTCGCCGCTTCCGACGAGCCGCCGAAATACAGCGCCGGCCCGTTCTCCTGAAGCGGGGGAAACAGCAGATGCGCGTCGTCGACCTTGATGTGCTTGCCGAAATAGGTGACGTGCTCGCCGGCCAGCAGGCGGCGATAGACGGTGAGGAACTCGTCCGTCACCTCGTAGCGCTCGTCATGATTGAGGAAGATGCCGTCGCCGGCATTCTCCACCGGGTCGCCGCCGGTGACGATGTTGATGAGCAGCCGCCCGTCGGAGATGCGGTCGAGCGTCGCCGTCATGCGGGCATAGAGGGTGGGGGAGGCAAGGCCCGGGCGCACCGCCACGAGATAGCGCAGGCGCTTGGTCGCGGGGGCCAGCGCGGAGGCGACCAGCCAGCTGTCCTCGCAGCTCTTTCCCGTGGGAATGAGCACGCCGTAATAGCCGAGCCGGTCGGCGGCCTGGGCGACCTGGCGGAGATAGTCGATATCGGTCTCGCGGGCACCGAGCGAGGTGCCGAGATAGCGCCCGTCGCCATGGGTGGGCAGGAACCAGAGCACGTTGAGGCCGTCGCCTTGGGTCTGTGCGGGGCTGGTGTGCGGCATGGGGGTCCTGTGGGTTGGCGCGGGCGGGGCGGCCGGCCCTGGGGCGGCGCGTCTGTTTGTCGGTCAAATTTATAGACTAACGCGCCGCCTCCCGGCAATCCGTTTTCACACGGATGGGCGGAATAGGGAGGAAAGGACAGGGATCAGATGTGATACATCAGGTCCGGATGCCGCGTCCGGCCATAGCTCACCATTTCTTCCAGCGTCATCCGGTCGAGAATGTCGGACAGCGCGTCGCGCACCCGGGTCATGACGATGCGCACCTCGCAGGCCTCGCGATTGGTGCAGTCCTGGCAGGCCACATAGGCGCTCTGGCTGGCGCAGCCGATCGGCGCCAGCGGCCCGTCCAGCGTGCGGATGATGTGGCCGACGCGGATTTCCTTCGGCGCCCGCGCCAGCGAGTAGCCGCCGCCCGGCCCCTTCTTGCTGCGCACCAGCCCGGCATTCCTCAGATCGAGCAGGATGGCGTCGAGGAATTTCTTCGGGATGTTCTCCGCCTGGGCGATTGCCGCACCCATCGTCGTCGTCCCCGCCTCCAGCGACGCCAGATGCACCATCGCCTTCAGACCGTACTTCCCCTTGTTCGTCAGCATCCGCCCGTCCCGTCACGAACTAATAATCTATATTCAATGTAGACAATCTGGTTCGATTATGCCACGCATTGCCTTCCCGGCCAAAGAGGGAAGGGTCCATGAGCCAGTTTACCATCGTCGGATTGAGCGGAGGCCTGTCCTCCCCCTCGCGCACGCTGTCGCTTGTCACGCTTGCCGTTGATGCGGTGACGCGAGCGACCGCCAAAGCGGGGCTTGTGCCGCAGTCCCGCATCATCGATGTCGCCGCGTTGCCGGCGATCGGGCAATTGCGGGCGCGCTCCGACGCCGACACGCCGGAAGAGGAGGCGTTGCGGGCGGTGGAGCAGGCCGACCTGCTGATCGTCGGCTCGCCGGTCTATAAGGGCTCCTATTCCGGCCTGTTCAAGCATTTCATCGATCTGGTCGACTACAGCAGCCTCATCGGCACGCCGGTGGCCCTGCTGGCGACCGGCGGCAGCGAGCGCCATGCGCTGGCGATCGAACATCAGCTGCGCCCGCTCTTCGCCTTTTTCCAGGCGCAGCCGCTCGGCACCGGGCTGTTCCTCACCGAACGCGAGCTGGTCGATGGCCGCATCGTCGCCGAGCCGGCCCAGCAACGGCTGGAGCGGCTGGTGGAAGAGGCCGTGCATGCCGCTGAAGGGCGGGTGCGCGCCCGTCACCGCGCGGCCGGGGCGGCTGCCTGATGTCGCTCGCCGAGACCCGCTCGCCGCCAGCCGCCGACCGACACCCCGCCGCGGGCGCGGCTGTCCCGCTTCGCCGCCGCCTGGCGCGATTGGAGGGCCGGCTCGCGGGCTGGGTGCTGCCGCTCCTCCTGGTGGTGCTGTGGGAAGCGCTGTCCCGCGCCGGCATCATCGCGCCCACCGTGCTGCCGGCCCCCTCGGCGGTGGCTCTCGCCGGCTGGCAGGCGCTGAAATCCGGCGAGCTGCTGCACAATATGGGCGTCAGCACGCTGCGCGCTCTGGCCGGCCTTCTCGTCGGCGGGCTCATCGGCTTTGCGCTGGGCATCGCCAACGGCCTGTGGGATCTCACCTTCCGCTACACCGACACCACGCTGCAGATGATCCGCAACGTGCCGCATCTCGCGCTGATCCCGCTGGTCATCCTGTGGTTCGGCATCGATGAGGAGGCCAAGCTCTTCCTCGTTTCGCTCGGTGTGTTTTTCCCCGTCTACATCAACACGCTGCACGGCGTGCGCAGCGTCGATCCGCAGCTCATCGAGATGGGCCGCGTCTACGGTATGAGCCCGCTGACCCTGTTCCGCCGCATCATCCTGCCGGGCGCGCTGCCGTCGATCTTCGTCGGGCTGCGCTTTGCCCTCGGCATCATGTGGCTGACGCTGATCGTCGCCGAGACCATCGCCGCCTCCTCCGGCCTCGGCTATATGGCGATGCAGGCGCGCGAGTTTCTGCTCGTCGACATCGTCGTGCTGGCCATTCTCATCTACGCCCTGCTCGGCAAGCTCGCCGACGTGCTGACCCGCCAGCTGGAACGCGCCTGCCTGCAATGGCACCCCGCCTTCCAGAAGCTTGGGGACGCGCCATGAACGCACCGGCTCCGCCTGCCCGTTTCGCTGAGGTATCCGCCGCGACCTCGGGCGGCCTCGGCCTGTCGATCCGGCGCCTTTCGCGGCACTTCGGCGCCAAGCGCGTGCTGGACGGTGTCGATCTCGACATTCCCGCCGGCCAGTTCGTCGCCGTGATCGGCAAGAGCGGCTGCGGCAAGAGCACGTTGCTGCGGCTTCTTGCCGGCCTCGACACGCCGACAAGCGGGACGATCGCCTTCGACGGCGCACGTGACGACGCTGCCGTCCGGATCATGTTCCAGGAGCCCCGGCTGCTGCCCTGGCAGCGCGTGCTGGCCAATGTCGAGGTCGGCGTTCCCGCGCGGCTCACGGGCGAGGAGCGCCATGCCCGCGCCCGCGCGCTTCTCGCGGAGGTGGGGCTGGCGGAGCGGGCCGGCGAATGGCCGGCGGTGCTCTCCGGCGGCCAGCGCCAGCGCGTGGCGCTGGCACGGGCGCTCGCCAGCGGGCCGCGCATGCTGGCACTCGACGAGCCGCTCGGTGCGCTCGACGCGCTCACCCGCATCGAGATGCAGGCGCTGGTCGAGCGGATCTGGCGCGAACAGGGCTTCACCGCCGTGCTCGTGACCCATGACGTGGCCGAGGCGCTGGCCCTCGCCGACCGCGTGATCCTGATCGACCATGGCCGGATCGCGCTCGATCTCGACGTGCCGCTGCCGCGTCCCCGCCGGCGCGGCTCGGCCGAACTCGCCGCCCTTGAAGGACAAATTCTTAGCCGTCTGCTGGGCGGCTGATCGCCCACTCCCACCCGTGCCGGAGGCACTTATGACATCCGCGTTCCGTTCGCTTGCCCGCCTTGCTCTGGTCGCGGTTCTCGGTGCCGCCGCCAGCGTCCCGGCCTCGGCCGAGGGGCTGATCCGCATTTCGCAGCAGTTCGGCACGCTCTACATCCCGTTCCATATCCTGCGGGATCAGAATCTGATCGAGAAGCACGGCAAGGAACTGGGGCTCGACATCACCGTCGAGTGGGCCAAGCTCTCGGGCGGTAACGCCATCAACGATGCCCTGCTGTCCGGCTCGGTCGACATCGCCTCCGCCGGGATCGGCCCGTTCTTCACACTGTGGGACCGCACCAAGGGCGCGGTGAAGATCATCGGGGCCTTCGGTGCCACGCCGAACTATCTGCTGACCAACAAGCCCGAGATCAAGTCGCTGAAGGATTTCGGGCCGAACGACCGCATCGCCTCGCCGGCAGCTCTCGTCTCGGTGCAGGCGCGCGAGTTGCAGATCGCGGCGGAGAAGGAGTTCGGTCCCGGCAACCACGGCAAGCTCGATTCCATCCAGGTCTCGCTGCCGCATCCCGACGCCACGGCGGCGCTGCTGTCCGGCTCCACCGAGATCACCGGCCATGTCTCCAACTCGCCCTTCCAGGAACAGGCGCTGAAGAACCCGAAGATCCATAAGGTCTGGTCGTCCTATGACATTCTCGGCGGGCCATTTACCCCGACGGTCGCCTACACCACGGTGAAATGGCGCGACGAGAACCCCAAGACCTATCTCGCCTTCTTCCGCGCCTTCGAAGAAGCGACCGCGCTTGCCGCGCGGGACCGCAAGCTCGGCGCCGCGACCTACATCAAAATCGAGCAGTCGAAGCTCGATCCCGCCTTCGTCGAGGAAGTGATCTCGAACCCCGAGGTCGAATTCACGCTGGTGCCCAGCAAGACCGAAGTGTTCGGCGATTTCCTCTATCGGACCGGCGCGATCAAAACGAAACCCGGAAGCTGGAAGGACTACACCTTCCCCGAGCTTCACAGCCAGTCCGGAAGCTGAGCCGATGCTGGCGCCGGCGCCTCAGTCTGCGGAAGTCGGGGCGGAACTTGTCCCGGTGCTCGAGGCCCGGCGGCTCACCCTCGACTATGAGGGCGAGCGCGGTCCTGTGCGCGCCGTCGAGAGCGTGGACTTCACGCTTGGCGAGGGCGAAAGGCTGGTGCTGCTGGGGCCGTCGGGCTGCGGCAAGTCCTCGATCCTGAAGGCGGCGGCGGGCTTCCTGAAACCCTCATCCGGCACCGTGCTGCTGAACGGACGGCCGGTGCAGGGCGCCGGGCCCGACCGGATCGTGGTGTTTCAGGAGTTCGACCAGCTTCTGCCCTGGAAAAGCGTGCTCGACAATGTCGCCTTTCCGCTGCGCGTGGCGGGCAAGCTCTCCGCGGCGGCGGCGCGCGAGAAGGCGGCGCAGGCGCTGGCGCGGGTGGGGCTGACGCGCGCCCTCGACCAGTTTCCCCACACGCTGTCCGGCGGCATGAAGCAGCGCGCGGCCATCGCCCGGGCGCTGGCGATGGAGCCGGCCGTGCTGCTGATGGACGAGCCCTTCGCCGCGCTCGACGCGCTCACCCGCCTGCAAATGCAGCGCGACCTGCTTGATATCGCGCAGGAGCGGGCGCTCACCCTGCTGTTCGTCACCCACGCTATCGACGAGGCGGTGCTGCTCGGCACAAGGCTGCACCTGCTCAGCGCCCATCCCGGCCGCACGCTGGCGCGGTTCGAGACGGCGGGGTTCGACGCCGCCGACATCGGCACGCTGCGCTTCGAGAAGGCGGTGCAGGAGGTCCACGCCACGCTTTTCGGCGCCACGGGGAGCGGGCGATGAGCGAGGTGCTGCACCGCCTGTCGGACGCGCCCCTGGTCGACGCCCCGGCGGCCCCACCGGCGCGCCGCCACCCTCTGGCGCGGCTGTTCCGCTCCCTGGCGTTCCGGCGCCTCGTCGTGCTGGCCCTGCTGGCGCTCGGCTGGGAGATTGCCGCCCGCTGGCAGGGCAATCCGCTGATGTTGCCGAGCTTCGGCGAGACGTTTCAGGCGTTTGTGGATGCAACCCTCCATGATGGGCTGCTCTCCGCCGCCGCCGGTTCGCTGGCGGTGCTGCTCAAGGGCTACGTCATCGCCGTGCTGATGGGCTTCGCGCTGGTGTCGCTCGCCGTGTCGAACAGCTTCATTCGCGACGCGGTGCAGACCGTGGCGGCGATGTTCAACCCGTTGCCGGCCATCGCCCTGCTGCCGCTGGCCCTGCTCTGGTTCGGCCTTGGCGAGAAGAGCCTGCTGTTCGTGCTCATCAATGCCGTCGTCTGGCCGTTCGCCCTCGCGGCCTTGCAGGGCTTCGAGGCGGTGCCGGAGACGCTCCGCCTCGTCGGCCGCAATTATGGCCTCTCCGGCCCGGCCTATGTCCGCCACATCCTCGTGCCCGCCGCCTTGCCCTCGCTGATTTCCGGCCTGCGCGTCGGCTGGGCCTTCGCCTGGCGCACGCTCATCGCCGCCGAACTGGTGTTCGGCGTCAGCTCGTCCTCGGGCGGGCTTGGCTGGTTCATCTTCCGCGCCCGCAACGAACTCTTCACCGATCGCGTCTTCGCCGGCCTCGCCACCGTGATCCTCATCGGCCTGCTGGTCGAAGCGGTCGCTTTTCGTGGGCTGGAAAGCGCCACGGTGCGCCGTTGGGGCGCGCTGCGCTGACACCTTTTCCTCCATCAGGGGCTTTCATCATGACACGCCTGACCCGCCGTACCCTCCTCACTGGCGCCGCCGGCCTCACCGCCGCGCTGGCGGCCCCCGGCCTGCGCCCGGTCTTCGCCGCCGCCACGGAGGTGCGCGTCGGCTTCCAGAAATACGGCACGCTGGTGCTGCTCAAAGGGCGCGGCATTCTGGAGAAGAAGCTGGAGCCGCTGGGCGTGGCGGTGAAATGGGCGGAATTCGCCGCCGGCCCGCAAATGCTGGAGGCGCTGAACGCCGGCGCCATCGATATCGGCCAGACCGGCGAGACCCCGCCAATCTTCGCGCAGGCGGCGAGCGACAATCTCGTCTACTTCGCCAATGAGCCGCCGGCGCCGAAGGGCGAGGCGATCCTGGTGCCGCAGAACAGCCCGATCCAGTCGGTGAAGGACCTCAAGGGCAAGACGGTGGGTCTCAACAAGGGATCGAACGTTCATTTCCTGCTGGTGAAGGCGCTGGAGAAGAACGGCCTTTCCTATTCCGACATCACCGTGAAGTTCCTCCCGCCCGCTGATGGGCGCGCCGCCTTCGAGAAGGGCGCGATCGACGCCTGGGTCATCTGGGACCCGTTCCAGGCCTCGGCCGAGGTGGCGAGCAAGGCGCGCGTCCTGACCACGGCCGAGGGTATTGTGCCGAATTACCAGTTCTATCTCGGCTCGCGCTCCTTCGCCGCCGCCAACCCGAAGGTCATCGCGGCGCTGATCGGTGCCATCGACGAGACCAATGCGTGGATCCAGAAGGACCCCGCCGCCGCCGTGGCCGAGCTGGCGCCGAGCACCGGCATTCCCGCGTCGATCCTGTCCATCGCCATCGGCCGCCAGAGCTTCGGGGTGAAGCCGCTGACCGACAAGGTGATCGCCGACCAGCAACTGATCGCCGACACCTTCTTCGAGCTCGGCCTTGTGCCGAAGAAGATCGTGGTGGCGGACGCGGTGCTGCGCACCGGGCTTTGAGCCCCCGCGGGCAAGGCCGGGTGGTTGCTGCGCCCAGCCTTGCCTTGCCTCATGCCGCAATCCGGCGGCGGAGCGGTAGGCCGATCAGAACCCCGGCAAAGGCCGCCAGCAGGAAGACCCAACCCGACAGCGCGCCGGCGTGAATGCCCGAGAGCAGCACGCCGACGGTGCAACCGAGCGCGGTCATCGCACCCCATCCCATCAGAACGCCGCCGGCGAGCCCGGCCGAAACATCCCGCCAGGAGGGACGGCGGGGCGCGAACTGGCCCGCAACCACGGCGCTGGCGAAGCTGCCGCCGACCAGGCCGAGCACAAAGAGCCCATTCTCCGAAAGCACTGCCGCCTTGACCACGGTGGCGCAGCCGCGAAAACCATCGAGACCGTGCAGTGTCTCCGGCAGCAGGTTCCAGTTCGCCGCCGCGCTACGGGCGAGGCTGCCAATTTCCGCCGTGACGCCGAGTGGGCCGACCCGCAGATAGCTCGCCGCCGAGAGCGCGCCGATGGCGAGGCCGCCGATCAGGGCTGGCCAGCGCGCCACAAAAAGCGCATGGCCGGCGCGCAACAGGCTGTTTCTGCCGGCGACCGAGGCCTCTTCGGCCGGTTGCGGGCGGGCGAAGGCCAGCGCCGCCACCGCCAGCAGCGCCAGCAGGGCGAGACTGGCGCCCAGCGTGCCGGCATAGCCGAGATGATGCGGCAGCCAGATCACCGGCGCTTCGGAGATGACGGCAAGATACAGCGGATTCCAGGTGAGAAAGCCCAGGACGAAGCCCGCAGCCGTGCCGACGAGCGCGAAGGGGGCCGTCGGCGAGCCCTCGCCCAGCCGGTAGAGATGGGCCGAAATGCAGGAGCCGGAGACCGCCATGCCGATCCCGAACGCCAGGGCGGCCAGCGCCAGTACCCAGCTCACGGGGCCGATATGCGCATCCGGCGGCAGGCGACCAGGCTGGGGCACGGGCAGCCATGCCCCGATCACCAGCGCATAGCCGGCAATGCCGACCGCGAGGGCCAGCAGGATGGCGAGCACGCCGCGCGCGTCGCGTCGCTCGATCAGGTCGCGGGCATTGCAAAAGAAGCAGAACCGCGCGCGCTGCAGGATGACGCCGAAGGCGGTGCCGAAGGCCAGCGACAAAGCGAGCCCGCGCGAGGCGGTGTCGCCGTCGGAGAGGGAAAGCACGCCCGCCAGCAGCACAGCGCCGACGAGACAGGCGAGCGAGAGGGCAAGGGCGCGCATCGGCAGTTCCTCGACAGTCACCAGCGGCCGGAGGCTGGCGATGAAAAAGGGCGCGGGAGGTGAATCCCGCGCCGAAGAAGAGGGGAAGGTTCAGAGAGGAGATAGGAGGCGGGCCGCAGGCGACGCCGGGCGTATCGTCAGAGCCACAACAGGCGTCCCAGATGAACGGCCTTACTTGCCCTGCCACACAGTGCCGGCCAGGTTCACCACCGGAACGCCGACGGAGTTGCCGTACTCGGTCCATGAGCCGTCATAATTCTTCACGTCATAGCCGAGGATGCGCGAGAGCGCGTACCAGGTGTGGCTGGAGCGCTCGCCGATGCGGCAATAGACGATGATCGGCTTGGAACCGTCGACTCCAGCCTCGGCATAGAGTTTCTTCAGTTCCTCCTTCGACTTGAACTTGCCGGTCTCGGCATCAACCGCCTTGGACCAGGTGACATTCTTGGCGCCGGGAACATGGCCGGCCCGGATCGACAGCTCCTTCGAGCCTTCCGGCGCGAACAGTTTGCCGGAGAACTCGTCCGCCGAGCGAATGTCGACGATCACCGCGCCCTTCTTGCCGTCGACCACCTCCAGCACATTGACGAGCCGGGCGCGCAGTTCAGGCTTAGCGGGCGGCAGGGTTATGTCGGTCTTGGCATAGCTCGGCGCCTTGGTGTCGAGCGGCAGCGCCTGCTTCTCCCAGTATTTGCGGCCGCCATCGAGCAGTTTCACCCGCTCGCCGAGTCCGTACTGATTGAACACCCAGCCACCCCAGGCGGCGAACCAGTTGTTGTTGTCGCCATAAAGAATGATGGTGGTGTCCTTGTCGACGCCGGCCTTCTCCAGCAGCGTCTCGAACGCTTCCGCCGACACGATATCGCGCTTCACGGGATCAACGAGATCGCTGTGCCAGCTGATATTGACCGCGCCGGGAATGTGGCCGCGCTCATAGACGCCGGGGTCGACGCTGACCTCGAAGACCCGAACCTTGGGGTTGTCGAGATTCTTGGCAAGCCATGCCGCATCGACCAGGGGGCCGTCGGGCACAGCGGCGTCTGTGGCCGCGAGCGCCGGCACCGCGAGCGCCAAGGTTGCGCAGAGAGTGGAGACCGTAAGCGCGCGGCGACCGGCCGTCGCGATGCCGCCGAGACGGGTGAGTGACATGGGTGGGGTCCTCCGTGAAAGCCCGGAATGCGCCGGTATGTGAACACGAGCGCAGGCTGACCTAACGGAAGGCTATTTGTCAATATAATCTAGCAATTTTATAGAATTATAAGCGCGCCACCTTTGTCACGCGACACGGGCCTCCGTTCACACGCTTGGTGCGTGGGATCGCGGCGGCACCGCCCGGCAAAGCGCCGATCGTCGCCGAGGGGAAGTCGCTCCTTGCCTTGGCGTGAATAGCGACGCGCTTCCCACGTGAGGGGCGCGCCCCGGGCGGTGGCGCGATCGACGAAGCGGCAACGAAGGCGTGGTTCATCGAGCAGGCCGACCCCTATCTGCACCCGCGCCACATCTTTGTGGTACCGGAGATCCCGCTGGCGCAGACCAACAAGGTCGACCGCGCGCGCCTCAAGATCGAGGCGGCGGAGCGCACACGGACAGGCAACGCGGCGTGAGGGATGACGATGAGCACCACAATCTCCATTCTGGAGAAGCGGCGTATCGAAGCGGAGATCATCAAGCCGATCTTCGATGAACTCGTGGCACGCTTCGGCAAGGACGAGGCCAAGGCGGTGATCGCGAAGGCCGTCCGGGAGAACTCGATCCAGCAGGCCGGCGCGTTCCGAGCCGAATTGGGCGAAGGATCGGGCATCGACGGCTTCTACTCGACGCTGCACCTGTGGACGATGAACGGGGCGCTGGAAATCGAGGTGACGCAGCAGTCATCTACCGCGCTCGATTACACCGTGCATCGCTGCCGCTACGCTGAGATGTACCGGGAACTGGGCCTGGCCGAGATTGGCCACCTGCTTTCGTGCCAGCGCGATGCGGTGTTCTGCAAGGGGATCGACCCGCGCATCGAGATGGAACGTACCCAGACGATCATGGAGGGCGCGGATCATTGCGATTTCAGCTATCGGCTGAACGAGATCGGGCCATCGGACTAGGAGCCGCGTCCCTCCCGGAGCCGCCACGCCGGGAGGGGTGCCCGTCACGCACTGGCGCGCCAAGCCGCATCGCGCTCCTTGGTGAAGGCGGAGATCACACCCTGGCCGGCGCGTCGCTCCGCCGGCAAATGCGGCAGGACGAGTTCGGCGAAGCGGTAGGCTTCTTCCAGCAGAGGCATACCTGAGGCAATCAGAACATCGATGCCGGTGTCGCGATAGTCGTTGATCCGGGCCACCACTTGCTTCGCGCTGCCGACCAAGGCGGTGCCCGGCCCATGCCGAACCAGACCGATACCGGACCACAGGTTCGGTGCGATTTCGAGCTCGCGCAGGTCTTGGGGCTTGCGCCCGCCATGGAGCGCCGACATGCGCTGCTGGCTGACCGAATCGATGCCGGCGACATAGGCCTGCGCGCCGGCAACGGCGGCATCGTCCATGTGATCGTAGAGATCCTGCACGGCCGCCCAGGCAGCGTCTTCCGTTTCGCGCACGACCACATAGAGCCGGATGCCGAAGCGAATCTTATCCGCGCGCCCGTGCCGGGCGGCCAGCGCGCGAACCTCGCCGATCTTGGCCTGCGCCTGTTCCGGGGTCTCGCCTCAGAAGAGATAGGTGTCGATGTGCTTCGCGGCGACCTCATGCGCCGCCGCCGAGGAGCCGCCGAACCACAGCGGGACATGGGCCTGGGTCGGCGGCAGCGGCAGGCCGGAGCACGTTCCACGCGTGCCGTGCTGAGGCATGGGACATGTGGCTGCCCATGAGACCTGCGGTTTATTCGGAGGTCTTTGACGGGAGGCGGGGTGGTGTTTGGCAGGTGAGCCGGCTGTTACCGCAGTTGAATCATCTGCGCGATACGATCCGCGATCGGTCCGGCCTCCCTCGCCAGATTGGCGGGCGTCAGCGGTTCCAGCCATGGCAAACGGCCGAGCACCGGCACACGGCCCAGCGCGGCGATGATCGCCTCGCTTTCGGGAGCGGCCTCGCCGATAAACACCACGCCGAGAAGGGGCACCTCTCTCCGCCGCAGGGCCTCCAACGACAGCAGCGAGTGGTTGATGGTGCCGAGCCGCGTCCGCGCGCAAAGCACGACAGGCGCGCGCCACCGCGCGAACAGGTCGAGAAATGTCAGGGCGGGTGTCAGCGGCACCATGACCCCGCCGGCGCCTTCCACCACCAGCGGCGAGGTGCCGGAAGGCAGGCGGAGACGATCCGGATCAATGGTGACGCCGTCCCGTGCGGCCGCCTGGTGAGGCGAGGCCGGCCGGCGGAGCCGATAGGCTTCCGCCTCCACGCGCGACGCGTCGAGCGCGCCCAGGCGCCGCACCGTCTCGCTGTCGGTCTCGCCATCGAGCCCCGCCTGAACGGGTTTCCAATAGCGGGCGCCGAGACAGCCGGCGAGCCCGGCCGATACCACGGTCTTGCCGACGCCGGTATCGGTGCCCGTGACCACCACAGTCGGCATCACGGCACGAACTCGAAGGACCGGGACCCGCAATCGCACGGGGCCGCGGTCCAAGGTCGGGATGGATCGTCGGGTGCCGCGCCGGTGCCGATGTCTTGACCCGTAAATGCCATGCCGAGCCGCGCCAGCAGTTCGGTGTCACGGTCGCGGCCGGGATTGCCGGCGGTGAGCAGGACGTCGCCGGTGAAGATGGAATTGGCGCCGGCGAGGAAACACAGCGCCTGCGCCTCGTCGCTCATCGCTTCACGACCGGCCGCGAGGCGGACGACACTGCGCGGCAAGAGGAGGCGGGCCAGGGCGACCAAGCGGACGAAGTCGATGGCGTCGGCCGGACGCGCCCTCTCCATGATCGGTACGCCCGCGATGGGATGCCACATATTGAGCGGAACGCTCTCAGGATGCGGGTCGAGCGTCGCCAGCATCACCAGCATCGCGATGCGGTCATCGACGCTCTCGCCCATGCCGACGATGCCGCCGCAACAGACCTTGATGCCGCCGGCACGGACCCGCGCCAGCGTCTCCAAACGGTCGTCCACCGTCCTTGTGGTGATGATCTCGGGGTAGAAGGCGCGGGAAGTGTCGACGTTGTGGTTGTAATAGTCGAGGCCGGCGGCGGCGAGGCGGCCGACCTGCGGCCCCGTCAACATGCCGAGCGTCACGCAGGTCTCAAGCCCGAGTTGCCGGACACCTTCGATCATGGCGCAGACCGCGTCCATGTCGCGGTCCTTTGGGGCCCGCCAGGCGGCCCCCATGCAGAACCGCGTGGCGCCGCCGGCCTTGGCCTGACGTGCCGCGGCCAGCACCTGCTCGACCGCCATCAGCCGGCTCGCGGGCACGCCCGTGTTCCAGTGGGCGCTCTGGGCGCAGTAGCCACAATCTTCCGGGCACCCGCCGGTCTTAATCGACAGCAATGTGGCGCTGTCGATCCGGGCGGGGTCGAAATGCCGGCGATGGGTCTCCTGGGCGCGGAACAGGAGCTCGGGAAAGGGCAGGTCGTAGAGTGCCCGGGCCTGCTCCTGCGTCCAGTCGATGCGCAGGTCCACGGAGGCGTTCGACGCCACCGCGCCGCTCATCGCCCGAGGGTTCCGAGCAGGCGGGCCGGCACGAGCGCGCTTCCCACCGCCACCATGGCGATGTTGATGAGATCACCCAGAATGAAGGGGCTGAAGCCCAGCGCGATGATCTGGTTGGCGGGAACATAGAGGCCGAGCCAGGGCAGGCCGATCGCGTAGGTGACGGCAAGGCCGGCCAGCATGGCGAGGCTGCGACCGATGAGCCCGCGTCCGGCCGCCAGCGCAGCTGTAAGCCCGCTCGCCACGAGATAGCCGAGGAGATAGCCGCCTGTCGGCCCGACCATGTAGGCGAGGCCGATGCCGCGTTCGGGCGTGCCGGAGAACACCGGCAGGCCGGCGGCGCCAAGGGCGAGATAGGCGAAGAATGTCGCGGTGGCGAGGCGCGGGCCGGTCGCAACGGCGATGGCCATCACCGCGAGCGTGTGCAGGGTCATCGGCACCGGCCAGGACGGAACGCGCAGTTTCGCGCAGAGGGTGATGAGCGCGATGCCGGCGAGAACAAAGGCGGCATGGCGGGCCGTGGTGCGAAGGTTCGGGCGGCCAAGTGCGAAAGCGGCGATCATCTCGACTCCAAATAATAGATAATTTGTATAACTATCTATTATGAATCCATAGGCATCGGAGATTCGCAATGCATTCGTAGATAATTTTAGCCGACAATCGCGAATGCGTCGCGCTGGCGGCCGTTGGACGCGGCGATGGGGCGATGACCGATCCACCGCACATGCTGCGCCAGCGTCGTGCAGGCAAGATCGACATTCCCGCGGCGCAGCGCCGCGAGAATGGCGCGGTGGTCGTGGTCCGTCCTCGTCTCCCAGTCCGAGCGCCAGGCCGAGAACAGGAAACGGGCGCTGGCCGCGTGCAGATCGTCAATGGCCGCGAGCAGGCGCGGCATGCCGCAGGGAGCGACGATCAGCCGATGGAAGCGCCGGTTGGCTTCTTCCCAGCTGCGCACGTCGCGGGAATCGTCGCCGGCGCGTGTCGCTTCCTCGGCCGCGTTGAGAATGGCCGCCGTGAGATTCGGCACGGCCTGGCGCAAGGCGAGCACTTCGAGGGCCGCCCGCATCTCCGCGACCTCCTTGACCTCCTCGAGATCGAAGGCCGCGACGCGTACGCCCCGTCGCGGCTCGCTCACCGCGAGACCCTGCGCCTCCAGCCGGCGGAAGGCCTCGCGCACCGGCACGTGGCTCGCCCCAAACTCGGCGGCGACATGGTCCTGCCGCAGCCGGGAGCCCGGCTCGATGTCGCCGGCAATGATACGGTCGGCCAGGACACGGCTGATGCGGGCGGCCAGGGTTTCTTCGGATTTCGCGCTCATCGTTTATAGATAATTTGGCGCGTGCCGCCTGTCGACCGTGCCTTCTGGCGCGGGCGAGATGGCCCGGCTCAACAGCGGGCTTGGACGCCGCACGGGGTGCGGCGCCGGCCTCGACCCTGTCGCCCAGGCTCAGTATCTGCGCTTACACCGCTTGTTCCAGCGGTGCCCTCACATGGGGCGCGGCCTCGGCGGTGAGCGTCGAGATGAAACGTTGCGTGCGCGCCTTGCGCGGGTTGGTGAACAGCTCAGCGGAGGAGCCCGCCTCCACCACCTCGCCGGCCTCCAGCATGAGTGCCTCATGCGCGACGCTCGCCGCGAGGCGCAGATCATGCGTGGCGATCACCATCGTCGTGCCCTCGCGCGCCAGCTGCGCGAGCACCTCCACCACCTCCAGCGCAAGTTCCGGGTCGAGCGCCGAGGTCGGCTCGTCGCACAGCAGCACGCGCGGCGAGGAGGCGAGCGCGCGGGCGATGGCAACGCGCTGCTGCTGGCCGCCCGACAGCTGCGCCGGCCATGCCTGCGCCTTCTCGGCAAGCCCGACCTTTTCCAGCAGTTCGAGCGCACGCTGCCGCGCCTTCGCCTCCGGCCATTTCAGCACGACGAGCAGGCTCTCCATGACATTGCCGAGCGCGGTGCGGTGGGGGAACAGCTGAAAATTCTGGAACACCATGCCGGTCTGCCGCCGGATTCGACCGATGGCGGCGGGCGCCGGCGTCCGGCCGGTGAAATGGAGCGTCTCGTCGGCGAGCACCAGCGTGCCAGCCTCAGGCACTTCCAGCAGGTTCACGCAGCGCAGCAGGGTGCTCTTGCCCGAGCCGGAGGGGCCGATGAGCGCGGTGACGCTGCCTTCGCGGACGCTGAGGCTGACGCCCTTCAGGACGCGAAGCTCGCCGAAGCTTTTCTCGATTCCGGTGAGATGGATCATGGGGCGGCCTCCAGCGCGCCTGCCGCGCGGGCGAAGCGCCGCTCCAGCCGGTCCTGCAGCACGGACAGGACGGAACTCAGCGCGAGATAGATCAGCGCCGCCTCAATATAGATGATGAGCGGCTCATAGGTCACGGCGACGATGCGCTGCGCCTGCTGGAACAGCTCCGGCACGGTGATCGCGGCGGCGAGCGAGGTGTCCTTCACCAGCGAAATGAAGGTGTTGGAAAGGGGCGGCACCGCGATCCGTGTCGCCTGCGGCAGTACGGTGCGGCGCAGCGCCTGCGACCAGCTCATGCCGATGGAATAGCTCGCTTCCCACTGCCCCTTCGGGATGGAGGCGATGACCGCGCGGATGATCTCGGAACTGTAGGCGCCGACATTGATGGTGAAGCCGATCAGCGCGGCCGGAAAGGCATCCAGCAGGATGCCGGCGCTCGGCAGGCCGTAGAAGATCACGAAGAGCTGCACCAGCAGCGGCGTCCCCCGGATGATCCAGACATAGAAGCGGGCGAGGGCGACGAGCGGTGCCGGCCCGTAGAGCCGCGCCAGCGCGGTGAAGAAGCCCAGCGTCAGCCCGAGAACGAAGGACAGCAGCGTGAGCGGCACGGTGAAGATGAGCGCGGCCCACAAAAGCGGGCCGAGCGATTGCAGCATCAGGTCGAGCCAGTGGGGCACGCGATCCTCCGAAGGGCGCCGGCGCGCGTCGATCCGCGCAAAAGGACCGGCCCAGCGGGCCGGTCCGCATGAGGACGGATCGCCTTTCTACTTCGAGACGTCGGCGCCGAAATAGGTGTTGGCGATCTTGGCATAGGTGCCGTCCGCCTTGATCTCGTCGAGCGCCTTGTTGATGGCGGCGACAAGTTCGGGATTGCCCTTGCGCACGATGACGCCGGAATATTCCGCATCCTTCTGCTCGGCGGCGATCTTCACCGGCGCGTCCGGCTTGTGCTTTTTGAAGTCGAGGAAGGACAGGCTGTCATTGATGGTCGCGTCGGCCCGGCCATTGAGAACGAGCTGGATCGACTGGTCGAAACCATCCGTGCCGACGAGGCTGGCGCCGGATTGCTCGGCCAGCTTGCCGAAATTGCTGGTGAGCGACTGCGCCGCCTTCTTGCCCTTGAGGTCGTCGAAGGACTTGATGCTGTCATTGCCCTCCTTGACGATCAGCACCGCCTTCGAGGCGATGTAGGGCTGCGAGAAGTCGTATTTCGCCTTCCGCGCCTCGGTGATGCCCACCTGGTTGATGACGGCATCGTAGCGGCGGGCATCGAGCCCGGCGATCAGCCCGTCCCATTTGCCTTCGAGAAACTCGGCCTTGACGCCTAGCTTGCTCGCGATTGCCTGGCCGATTTCGACATCGAAGCCGACCAGCTTGTTGGCCGCGTCGTGGAAGGTGAAGGGGGGGTAGGTGCCTTCCGTGCCGATCTTGATGACGCCCGCCTGCTTGATCGTCGCAAGATCATCGGCGCGGGCCTGGTGCGGTGACACCAGCTGGAGCGCCGCGGCGAGGCCGGCGGCGAAGAGGGTCGTGGCGAATTTCATATGGCTTCTCCCCGGCAAAGGTTGCCGTACTGCGGGTGCACCGGCGACGGTCGATCCGTGCCTCGGCCCCCATGTGCTCGTTCCTATGAAGACTGGGGGCAGGCGGCCACGCTGCAACCCCGGAACCGTCAAATTCGCACTCCCAACCGCATTCGTAAAGTCTACAAAATAGCTAGACAAATGGTAATTCTCGTGCGACCCCTTCGAAAAGGCGGGTCGACGCGGCGACGTCGACCGGGAAGCCGCCGGGGGTAGGCATGGTGTTTCACAATGGCAGCGCGCAGATCGGCGAGGAGCGCAGGACGGCGTCCGCCGACACTGGCGCGGACCGACCGGAAGCGGTGCAGCCCCACTGGAATCTCGATGCCGTTGTCGCCGGGCTGAAGCTCTCCCGCGATGTCAGCCACAACATCCGCCACAGGGGGCGGTTGCGTCCCCCGCCGGCGCGCGAGGCCATTGCCCGCGCCATACAGGGCTTCGCCGCGGCCCTGTTCCCCGCGCATTATGGCGTGTCTGGCCTCACCGGCGAGACCATCGATTATTATGTCGGCGCCACGCTCAACGAGGCCCTGACCCGGCTGTCCGAGCAGGTGGCGCGGAGCCTTCCCTTTTCGCTGCAGGAAGACCGCAGCGAGGCCGAATTCCGCCGGCAGGCGTTTGAGATCACCAGCGCCTTCGCCGCCGAACTGCCGGCCATTCGCGGCCTGCTGGTGAGCGATCTCCACGCCGCCTATGACGGCGATCCAGCCGCGACGGGCTATTCGGAAATATTGCTGGTCTATCCCGGCCTCACCGCCATCCTGCATCACCGCTTCGCCCATGCGCTGCAGCGGCTCGGCGCTGGCTTTCTGGCGCGCTTCATCTCCGACATCGCCCATTCGCGCACCGGCATCGACATTCATCCGGGCGCGCAGATCGGCGGCAGCTTCTTCATCGACCACGGCACCGGCGTCGTCATCGGCGAAACGGCGGTGATCGGCCAGCGCGTTCGGCTCTACCAGGCGGTGACGCTGGGCGCGCGGAGCTTCCCCACCGATGAGCATGGCGCGCTCATCGAGGGTCAGCCGCGCCATCCCGTCATTGAGGACGACGTTGTCATTTATGCCGGGGCCACCGTGCTCGGGCGCGTCACCATCGGCCGCGGTTCCAGCATCGGCGGCAATGTCTGGCTCACCCACTCGGTGCCGCCCGGCAGTCACATCACCCAGGCCCAGACCCGCTCATCGGGCGGCGAGGGCACGATCCAACCCGTGCCGCAACGGCCCGGTGCTTCATCCTGACGGGGAACGGAATGACCGAAGAGCCTGCTATTCGTCGCACACTCAGCGAGCCCGCCGCGCGGCAACTCGCCAACGCCACCAAGACGCGTGCCCAGTGGTCGGGCATCACGCCGCGCTGGCTAGTGTCCTTCCTGCCCTGGACGCCGGTCGAGGCCGGCATCTACCGTCTCAACCGCGTGAAGGAGGCGGGCGACGCCGCCGATGCCGACGTGCAATGCTCGCCCCGTCGCGACCAGGACGCGGACCTGCCGGAGACCTTCGTCGATTACGAGGACGCGCCCCGCGAATATTCGCTGAACGCGGTCACCACCGTGCTCGACGTGCAGACCCGCGTCTCCGATCTCTACTCCCACCCCTATGATCAGATCCAGGAACAGCTTCGGCTGCTGATCGAGAAGGTGAAGGAGAAGCAGGAGAGCGAGCTCATAAACAATGCCGAGTACGGCCTGCTCGCCAACACCGCGCCGTCGCAGCGGATCAAGACCCGGACCGGCGCGCCGCAGCCGGATGATCTCGACGAGCTCATCACCAAGGTGTGGAAGGAGCCGTCCTTCTTCCTCGCCCATCCGCGCGCTATCGCCGCCTTCGGCCGCGAATGCACCCGCCGTGGCGTGCCGCCGCCGACAGTGACGCTGTTCGGCACGCCCTTCGTCACTTGGCGTGGTCTGCCGCTGGTGCCGTCGGACAAGCTGTTCATCGACGAGAACGGCAAGACCAAGATTCTGCTGCTGCGCACCGGCGAGAAGAAGCAGGGCGTGGTCGGCCTGTTCCAGCCCGGCGTGCCGAGCGAGGTGGCGCCGAGCCTTTCGGTGCGGTTCATGGGGATCAACCGCAAGGCGATCGCCTCCTATCTCATCTCGCTCTACTGCTCGGCGGCGGTGCTGACGCATGACGCGCTGGCGGTGCTCGAGGATGTCGAGGTGGACAAGTATCATGCCTATCCTGACACCTACGCCTGAGGCGGTGCCAACCCCCACGCCGGAACCTTTTGCTGCCGAACCGCTCGCGCTGGAACTCCCGGACACGCCGCCGCCCGGCGGCGCGCCCGGCTGGCCCGATCCCGCCCTGTTGCAGCAACTGGCCAATAGCTTCTTTCAGGCGGTACCGAACTACGGGGGCGCACCCGCCAGCGCGACCCTTCCGTCCTCGCCGCCGAGCCCGGGCCTCGTGCCCGGTGCCTCGGTGGTGACGACGGCGGCGTCGCATGCGCCGGTGCCGCCGCCCGTGGGTCTGCCGGACCTGCCGCCGGTCACCATCCCCTCGATCGTCCCGACGCCGAACATTCCGGCGCCCGGGGCGCCGGCGGCGGCGGTTCCCGCCGCACCCGGGCTGTCGCAGCCGGGCGGCGCCCCTGGCTTGGGCGTGCTGAGCTTTCCCGCGCCCTTCGACTTTGTCCGCCTCCCGGAAGGGCTGGGCAATGTCGTGGCGCTCGACACGCGGCGTCCCTCTTACGAGCACGCCGCGCCGGGCCAGCTGCCGGGAGTTCCCGGCGGTCTCGCCCAGCCCAGCGAGGACGGGTTCTACTTCCTGCGCGAGGGTGAAAGCCGCGCGCCGGCAACGCCCCGCGCGCTGTCGAGCCTCCCGGCCGAACCGGCGCATCCGGCGGCGCGCGGGCTCGACCTTGGCGGGCTCGCGGGCGCTCTCAAGCCTGAACTGGTGCCGGATCTCGGTCCCGCGCTACGCCCCTTCGACCCGCATGCGGTGAAGCGGGACTTCCCCATCCTGCAGCAGAGCGTTCACGGCAAGCCGCTGATCTGGCTGGACAATGCCGCCACCACGCAGAAGCCGCAGGCGGTGATCGACCGTCTCGCGCATTTCTACGAGCACGAGAACTCCAACATCCACCGCGCCGCCCATGCCCTGGCGGCGCGGGCGACGGATGCCTATGAGGCGGCGCGCGAGAAGGTTCGGCGTTTCCTCAATGCCGGCTCGACGCGCGACATCATCTTCGTGCGCGGGGCGACGGAGGCGATCAACCTTGTCGCCCAGACCTATGGGCGGCGCCATGTGAAGGAGGGCGACGAGATCGTCGTCACCCATCTCGAACACCACGCCAATATCGTGCCGTGGCAGCAGCTCGCCGCCGAGAAAGGCGCGCGCCTGCGGGTGGCGCCGGTGGACGACACGGGGCAGGTGATCGTCGAGGCGTTCGAGAAGCTGATCAACCCCCGCACCCGGCTGGTCTCGGTGACGCAGGTCTCGAACGCGCTCGGCACGGTGGTGCCGGTGAAGGAGCTGGTGGCCATCGCCCATCGCCATGGCGTGCGGGTGCTGGTGGACGGCGCCCAGTCCGTCTCGCACATGGCGGTCGACGTGCAGGCACTGGACGCCGACTTCTTCGTCTTCTCCGGCCACAAGGTGTTCGGCCCAACCGGCATCGGGGTCGTCTATGGCAAGCCGGAGGTGCTGAAGGACCTGCCGCCCTGGCAGGGCGGCGGCAACATGATCGCCGACGTGACCTTCGAGAAGACCATCTATAACGGTCCGCCCGAGCGCTTCGAGGCCGGCACCGGCAACATTGCCGATGCGGTGGGGCTGGGCGCGGCGATCGACTATGTCGAGGCCATCGGCATGGAGGTGATCGCGCGCTACGAGCACGAACTCCTGGTCTATGCCACCGAGAAGCTGCGCAGCGTGCCGGGGCTCAAGCTCATCGGCACGGCGGCGGACAAGGCGAGCGTGCTGTCCTTCGTGCTGGACGGCTGCCGCACGCAGGATGTTGGCGTGGCGCTGGATCGCGAGGGCATCGCGGTGCGTGCCGGCCATCACTGCGCCCAGCCGATCCTGCGCCGCTTCGGGCTGGAGACCACGGTGCGGCCCTCGCTCGCCTTCTACAACACGACCGAGGACGTCGACGCGCTGGAGATCGCGCTGAAGCGCATCCAGGGCAGCCGCGGCCTTCGGTAATCAAACGCCCGCCCGGGCCCGTGCCGGGCGGCCCTTCCTTCCCGTCCTGGCCGCGCGAGCCGCGCCCCGATCGGCGCCCGACGATACGCCCCTCCCACAGCCTGTTGTTCCTCCATGCCGCATCCTTCCGTCCAGACCTCTCAATCGACCGAACGGCGCCCGCGCCCGCCCACGCGCCCGCATCTGATAACGTCCGATGCCGAGGCCGTGGCGAGCGCGCAGGCCCTCGCGGCCCGGCTGGTCGACGGCGCCTCGCGGCGCGATCGCGAGCGGCTGCTGCCCTGGGAGGAAATCGAGTGGTTCACCGCCAGCGGCCTCGGCGGCATCACCGTGCCGCGGGCCTTTGGCGGGGCCGATGTATCGCACGACACCGTCGCGCAGGTATTCGCCATCCTCGCCGCCGCCGATGCCTCGGTCGCCCAGATTCCGCAGAATCAGTTCGGCGTGCTGGCGCTGGTGCGGGAGGCGGCGAGCCCGGCCCAGCAGGCACGCCTCTATGCGGACATCCTTGCCGGGCACCGCATCGGCAATGCCGGTCCCGAGCGCCATGGCCGCGCCATCACCCATGTCACCACCCAGCTCGCGCACGGACCCCACGGCCTGGTGCTGAGCGGGCAACGCTATTACTCGACCGGGGCCATCTTCGCTCACTGGATTCCCACCCGCGCGGTGGACGCGAGTGGCCGGCCCGTTCTCGCCTTTGTGCGGCGCGACGGCCCGGGGGTCGAGGTTGTCGACGACTGGCAGGGCTTCGGCCAGACCACCACCGCCAGCGGCACGGTGCGGTTCGATGCCGCCCCGGTCGACCCGGACGTGCTGATCGACCTTTCCCCGCTGGCCGGCCGCCCCGGCCTTGCCGGGCCGCGCTCGCAGCACATACAGGCCGCCATCGATGCCGGCATCGCGGCCGGCGCGGTGGACGCAGCGCTGGATTTCGTTCGGACCAAGACCCGCGCCTGGCCCTTTACCGTCGCAAGCGCGACGGAGGACCCTTACATTATCGGCGAGATCGGCCGGCTGGAGATCGACCTGCACGCCGCGCAGGAAGTTCTGGCGCGGGCGGGCCGGGTTCTGGACAGGATCGCGCCGGTCACGGCGGAAAGCTCGGCCGAGGCGTCGGTCGCGGTGGCCGAGGCGAAGATCCTCACTACCGAGATCGCGCTGGAAGCCGCCGAGCGGCTGACCGAACTCGCCGGCTCCTCCTCGACCCGCGAGGCCTACAATCTCGGGCGCTACTGGCGCGATGCGCGGGTGCACACGCTGCATGACCCGGTGCGGTGGAAATATCACCTGCTCGGCAATTACACGCTGAATGGCGCGCTGCCCCCGCGCCATCAGTGGAACTGAGGAGGCCGAGATGAGCCTGGTCGCCCCCCTGCCGGCCGCTGCGGCCGGCGCCCCCGCCGCCGCGCCGTTCACGCGCATCGCCCCGCCGCCCCGCTCCGTGCCGCGCCTTGCCGGGGATGAGGAAGCGCTCGCCGTCGCCCGCGAGCTTGCCGGTCGGTTTGCCGCGGGGGCCGCCCAACGTGATCTCGACCGGCGGCTTCCCTGGGACGAGATCGAGCAGTTTACCCAGTCTGGGCTCTGAGCCATCACCGTTCCGCGCGACTATGGCGGCGCGGGCGTGCGGGCTGCGACCGTCGCTCAGGTGACGGCGCTGATTTCGGCCGCCGACGGCTCGCTCGGCCAGATCCCGCAGAACCATTATTACGCGCTGGAGGTGTTGCGGAACGGCGGGACCGAGGCGCAGAAGCGGTTTTTCTATGAGCGGGTGCTCGCGGGCGAGCGCTTCGGCAATGCGCTCGCGGAGATCGGCGCGCGGGATTACAACCGGCGCACGCGCCTCGTGCGCGATCCTGCCGGCTGGTATGTCGAGGGACGTAAGTTCTACTGCACCGGCTCGCTGTTCGCGCATCGCATCCCCACCATGGTCGCTGCCGAGGAGGACGGGCGCGAGGTGGCCTATCTCGTCTTCATCCCGCGCGAGGCCCCCGGCGTGACGCTGGTGGACGACTGGGATGGCTTCGGCCAGCGCGTCACCGGCTCCGGCTCCATCCTGTTCGACCGGGTGCGCGTCGAACCGGAATGGGTGGTGCCGTTCCAGGCCTCGCTGGACCGGCCGACTGCCATCGGCCCCTTCGCCCAGATCATCCATGCCGGCATCGATCTCGGCATTGGTCGCGGCGCCTTTGAGGCGACGCTGCCTTTCCTGCGCGAGCGGGCCCGCGCCTGGATCGACGCGGGCGTCGCCCGGGCCAGCGAGGACCCGCTGACCCTGCATACGCTCGGCGAGGTCCGCGTGCGCCTCGCCGCCGCCGACGCGCTGATCGAGCGCGCCGGCCGCTATGTCGATAGCGCCCAGGCGGCGCCGGACGAGGCGAGCGTCGCGGCGGCCTCCGTAGCGGTGGCCGAAGCGCGCGCGGCAAGCCATCGCGCCGGGCTCCTGGCCGCCAACAAGCTGCTGGAACTCGGCGGCACCTCCGCGACCAATCGCGCGGACGATCTCGACCGCTACTGGCGCAATGTGCGCACCCATACGCTGCACGATCCCGTGCGCTGGAAATACCACTGGATCGGGGCGTACCACCTCAATGGCCGCATCCCGCCACGCCACGGGGCGCTGTGATGCGGCCGCCCGAGAAGGGGCAGTCCCTCTAGCCGGGAAACACCAGACCTTCGCGGACTGGGGGTGAGGCGTCCGGTGTCGCCGGCGCTCGCCCGTGGGAAGCGGTGCCGCTCACCTGCCGCGCCCGCCAGCCGGTGAGCCAGCCCGTTTCCATTTCCGGCACCGCGTCGAGCAGCCGCTCCGTCTCCGCGTCGAAGGGCGGGGCCAGAGCCTCGCGTGTCGGCCCCTGCCGCACGATCCGGCCGTGCGCCATGATCGCGACGGAATGAGCGAGCGCGCGGACGATGGCGATGTCGTGCGTGATGAACAGCAGCGCGATTCCGGTCTGGGCCTGAAGGCGCGCCAGCAGGTCCAGCACGCCCTCGGCGACCAGCGGGTCGAGCGCGGAAGTCGGCTCGTCGCAGACGATCACATCCGGTTCGGCCGCGAGCGCGCGCGCGATGCACACGCGTTGCTTCTGCCCGCCGGAGAGCGCTGCGGGCATGCGTTCGAGCAGGGCCGGATCGAGCTCGACCGCCTGCAGCAGTTCCTCGACGCGCCGCCGCTGCGCCTGCCGGCCACGTACCCGATCATAGAGGGTGAGCGGCCGGGAGAGAACGGCGCCGACCGTCTGGCGCGGGTTGAGCGCCGCGTCGGGGATCTGCTGCACGATCTGCAGCCGGCGCAGCTGTTCGCCGCTGCGCCGGCCCAGAGCCAGCGGCAGCGGCGCGCCGAGCAGCGTCAGCGCGCCCTCGGCATCCGGGTGCAGCCCGGTGATGACGCGGCCGAGCGTCGTCTTGCCGGAGCCGGACTGCCCGACCAGCGCCAGCGTCTCGCCGGCGGCCAGAGAGAGGCTGACGTCGTCCAGCACCTGTGTCCCTTGCCGATAGGCCATCCCGATGCGCTCGGCCGTGAGCACGGGCGGGCGGGCGGTGGCGGCCCCGCGCGGGGGACGTGCGCGCCCCGCCGTCACCAGACGGCGCGTATAGTCCGCGCGCGGCCGGCTGAGGATGTCGCCCGTCGCGCCATGCTCCACCGCGCGCCCATGCCGCAGCACGAGTATCTCGTCGGCGATCTGCGCGACGACGGGCAGATCGTGGCTGATATAGAGCGCGGAGACGCCGGTTGCCGCAATCGCGTCGCGGATCGCCAGCAGCACCCCGGCCTGCGTGGTCACGTCGAGCGCGGTGGTCGGCTCGTCGAACACGATGAGGCGCGGCTCCTGGCAGAGCGCCATCGCCGTCATCGCCCGCTGAAGCTGGCCGCCGGACACCTGATGCGGGAAGCGGTCGAGAAACCGGCGGGGCTCCGGCAGGCCGAGCAGCGCCACGAGTTCCTCGGCCCGGCGCCGGGCCGTGGCGCGTCCCGCTTTGCCGTTACGCAGGAGGTTCTCGGTGATCTGCTGCCCGAGCGTGTGGGCGGGGTTGAACGCCGCCCCTGCCGACTGGGCGACATAGGCGAGGCGTGTCCGCCGCAGCGCTTCCAGTTCCGCGCGCGGAAGCGACAGCAGGTCGCGCCCCTCGAACAGCACCTGCCCGGCGAGCGGCTTGAGGCCAGCGCGAAAAAAGCCGAGCGCGGCGAGGCCAATGGTCGATTTGCCGGCGCCGGACTCGCCGATGAGCCCGAGCGTGCGGCCGGTCGCGAGGCTGAAGGAGATGTCATCCACCAGCACTTTCGCCGTAGCGGCTTCCCGCTGGGGGCCGGCGAGGCCGATCGATAGCCCGCGAATCGTCAGAAGTTCAGCCATGGTCGGCTCTCCCCCCGATTCCCGTCGTCCATTCCTGACACCAATCGGTGACGTGGCTCACCGCGATGGCCAGCAGAGCGATGGCGGCACCGGGAATGAGCGCCGCCCAGACGCCGAACAGCAGTCCGTCCTTGTTCTCTTTCAGCAGGCTGCCCCAGTCCGTTGCCGGAGGCTGAATGCCGAGACCGAGAAAGGACAGGGTGGAGAGAAACAGCACGGCGAAGACCAGCCGAACGCCGAATTCGGCGAGCAGCGGCGGCAGCGCGTTGGGAAGAAGCTCGCGCAGGATGATCCAGCCCAGCCCTTCACCCCGCACCCGCGCCGCCTCCACATAGTCGGTCGCGCCGACATCGAGCGCGAGCGCGCGGGCGAGGCGGAACACGCGAGTGGCGTCGAGCAGCGCCATGAGCGCGACCAGCACCTCGACACGGCTCGGCAGCACAGAGAGCACCACCAATGCCGCAATCAGCGTCGGTATGGCCATGACAAGATCGTTGAGCCGGTTGAGCCCCACATCCAGCCAGCCGCGCAGCGTGCCGGCGATGAAGCCGATGGCGCCACCGATGAGGAAGGCGAGCACGGTGGAAAGGGTGGCAATGATCAGCGTGGTCCGCGTGCTCCAGACGAGACGCGAGAGCAGATCACGCCCGACATTGTCCGTTCCCAGCCAATTGGTGGGCGAGGGCGGGCTCCAATTGCCGCCGACCACCTCGTTGACGCCATAGGGAGCGATCAGCGGGGCGGCGCAGGCCACCAGCAGCAGTCCGCCGAGAAAGCCGAGCGCGAGGACGGTCGCGGGCGAGGGGCGGGTCATCGCGGATGCCTCAGCCGGGGATTGGCGAGATGCGCGGCGAGGTCGGCGAGGCCGTTGATGCCCACATAAATCGCCGCGAAGATCACCGCGCTCGCCTGCACCACCGGCACGTCGCGCTTGGCGACGCTATCGACGAGATACTGGCCCATGCCGGGATAGACGAAGATCACTTCGATCACGACCACGCCAACGACTAGATAGGCGAGATTGACCGCGACCACGTGAATGATCGGGCCGAGCACATTGGGCAAAGCGTGCCGCCAGACCAGCGCGCGCGTCGACACGCCCTTGATCTGCGCCATCTCGACATAGGGGGCGGACAGAACGTTTAGCAGCGCCGCGCGGGTCATGCTGGTCATGTGCCCGGCCACCGCCAGCACCAGCGTCGCCACCGGCAGCGCGATGGCCCAGAGGCGGGCGCCGATCGACATGGCCGGATAGACCGTGGCGCTGCTGTCGAACCAGCCGAGATTCAGCGCGAAGACGGCGATGAGCAAATAGCCGACGAAGAACTCCGGCAGGGCGATCGCCGCCCGGGTCGAGGCGGTGATCAGCCGGTCGACAAGGCCGCCCCGCCACTGTACCGCCACCACACCCAGCGCGATGGACAGCGGCACGGCGATGGCGGCGGTGACCCCGGCCAGGAACAGCGTGTTGCCGAGGCGCTGGCCGACAACGCCGGCGATGTTCTGGCGTGTCGTGTAGCTCGTGCCGAAATCCCCGTGCAGCACGCCCGCCAGCCAGGAGAGATAACGCAGGATCGCTGGCTGATCGAGCCCGAGCTCGGCCCGGATCGCCGCCACGGCGGATGGGGTGGCGGACTGGCCGAGCATCGCGGTGGCGACATCGCCGGGCAGCACCTGTGTGCCCGCGAAGATGAGCACCGACGCGGCCAGCAGCAGCCCGACCGCGGTGGCGAGGCTGCGCAGGCAGAGCCCCACCAGCCCCGGAAGCCGGGACGAGGTGACGGGGCGGCCACCCGAGGGCGGAGCGAGGGACGACGACATTCAAGGCTCCGCGCATGCGGGGGCGGGTGGCACAGGGCGCCGCCCGCCCGCCGGCTTCAGCTTTCCAGCCAGACCTTCTCGGCGACCCTGAAGCCGCTGAGGGCGAGGCCGGGCACGCTGGTGAAGCCGCCGACATTGGAGCGGGCGCCGTCGAGCCCGTCGGCGCGCACGGGGATGACTTCGCTGCCCTCGTCGGCGATCAGCACCTGCGCGTCGTGATAAAGCTGCTTGCGCTTGGCCTCGTCGGTCTCGGCGCGGGCCGCAAAGACCAGCTGGTCGAACGTCTCGTTCTTCCAGGCGGATTCGTTCCACTCGGCCTTGGAGAGGAAGACCAGCGACAGGATGGCGTCGGCGGTCGGGCGCGTGCTCCAGTTCGAGGCGACGAGCGGCTTCTTCAGCCAGACATTGTCCCAGTAGCCATCGGCGGGGACACGGTCGACCTCGAAGGGCAGGCCGGCCTTCTGCGCGGAGGCCTGGTAGAGCTGGGCCGCGTCCACCGCGCCGGGGAAGCCGGAATCGGAGGCGGAGAGCACGATATTGCCCTCGAAGCCCGCCTTCTTCCAATGGAACGCCGCCTTGTCGGGGTCGTAGGGCCGGGCGGGAATGTCGGCGGCATAGTAGCGGTTGGAGGGCACGATGGGCTGGTCGTTCGCCACCGAGCCGATACCGGCCAGCACCGAGTTGAGGATCTGCTGGCGGTCGATCGCGTATTTCAGCGCCAGCCGCGCATCGACGCTGGTGAAGGGCGCCTGGTTGGCGAGGCCAGGGAAGGTATAGATCGCCGCGTCCGGCGACCGGTGAACCTTCACATCCGGCGCCGCGGAGACTCGGGAGAGCAGGCGCGGCGCCACACGGTTGACGATGTGCGCCTTGCCGCTGAGCAGCGCCGCGATGCGCGCGGTGCTGTCATTGATGGCGATGGTCTCGACCGTATCGACATGGCCGCGGGTGGAATCCCAGTAATGGGGGTTGCGCTTGGTCAGCGTGCGCACGCCCGGCTGGAAATTCTCCAGAATGAAGGCGCCGGTGCCGATGCCCTTGTTGAAGTCCTCGCCATCCGGCCCGATGCCGAAATGCACGTCGGCGAGCAGATAGGGAAGATCGGCATTGCCGCTGCTCAGCGCGATGGTGAGCTCGCCGGGCGCGGTTTCCTTCAGCTCCGTCACCGTGTCGAGATAGACCTTGGCCGCCGACTTCGACTTCTCGCCGCGATGGTGGTTGAGCGAGTAGATCACGTCGGCGACGGTCAGCGTCTTGCCATTGTGGAACGTCACGCCCCTGCGCAGGCGCAGCACCCACTCGCTCGCGCCCTTGCGCGACTCCCAGCTCTCGGCGAGCGCGGGACGCAGGCCGCCGGTATCGTCGATCTCGATCAGCGTGTTGAACAGCTGGGCGCCGACGACATAGGCGTAGATTTCGAAATAGGCGGCCGGATCGAGCACATCCGTGGTGGAGGCGTTGTCAACGCCGAGGACGAGATGGCCGCCCTTCTTGGGCGTCGTCGAGGGCGCGGACGACTGGGCGAAGGCGCCGCCGAACGGCACGGCGCCCGCCAGCAGGGCGCCGCCGGCGCTCTTCAGCAGGCTGCGGCGGTCAAGCGACAGGAAGGAGTTGGACATAAGGGTGACTCCGAAAATCGGAAATGGGGGGCGCCCGGCTCAGGAGGGGGCGCGCAAGGCGGAGGACAGCGCGGCGATATAGGCGGGGCCGATGCCACAACAGCCGCCGATGATAGAGGCGCCCGCATCGTGCCAGCGGCGTGCGAAGGCGAGATAGGCCGGCGGATCGAGGTCGTGCCGGAGGTCGCTCAGAGCGGCATTGGCCTGCGGCTCATGATCGTGCGAATGCGGGGCGAAGGCATTGGCGTAGACGCCGATGGCGGGCCGTGTCTCGGCCGGAAGGGCGGCGAACACCGCATTCGCCTCGCGGATCGCCGCCTCCATCACCCCGGCATGGCTGCAGTTGAACAGAAGGGCCGAAGCGCCGAGTTCCAGAGCGGCGTTGGCCGCCGCCGTGATCGTCTCGCCCGAGCGCACTTGCGCGGGGCGCGTGCCGGCCTCGACATCTTCCGGGTGGGAATCGTCCAGCGTGAAGGAAACCCAGAACGGGCGGGGGTCGTCCGGCCCGATGGCGCGGCGCGCGGCGCGGGCCTCGGTGATCGAGCCCTGCGTCTCGGCGAGCCAGAGATCGACATGCGGCGCGAGCCCGGCCACCAGCGGCCCGAACAGGCGCGCGGCCTCCTCCGGGCGGAAAAGGTCCGGCCGGTAGGAGCCGAAGACCGGCGGCAGCGACCCGGCCAGCTTCGCCCCCGGGCGGCCCGCCGCCGTCACCGCTTCGCGCCCCAGCCGGCCGGCGAGATCGGCGAGTTCGGTACCGCGCGCGGCGAAGCGCTCCTCGCCGATGTGGAAGGGCACGACGGCATAGCTGTTGGTGGTGATGACATCCGCGCCGGCGGCGAGAAAGGCATCGTGCACCTCGCGCACATGACCCGGACTTTCGAGCAAGGCGAGAGCCGACCACTCCGGCTGCCGGAACGGCGCGCCGATGCGCAAAAGCTCCCGGCCCATCCCGCCGTCGAGGATGGTGATGGTCTCAACCGACATGAAGGCACTCCTTGAACCCGATCCCGCTACCTGGGGCAGGCGCACAGTAATTGTCAATTAATTTAGTAGATTATTGCCTTGCGCCTGTGGATACGCCGCCGGCGTGCTGTGGCGGACCCCGGGCTTGCCGCCTATTCCGCCGCCTGCCGCGCAGGCTCAATCGCCGGCGTTCCGATGCGCCACTGATAGGGCGGCAGCGTCCCGTTCACCGCGAAGTCGCCGACGATCCGGTCCTTGTAGATGCGCGGATTGTGCGAGGAGAGGGTGCGCACATTGCGCCAGTGCCGGTCGAGCCCCAGCGGCTTGCGCGTCGCGGAGGCGCCGAGCGCGTCGAACAGGGTGGTGGAGGCGTCGAGGATGAGGTTCGTCACCACGGTCTGCGCCTGCGCGGTTTCCAGTTCGGCAATGGCATTGGCGCGCTCTTCCGCCGCCTCGTCGCCGGCGAAATGCGCCTCGAAAGCGCGCTGGAGCGAACCGGCCGCCTGCAGCGCGATGGCCGCGGCGGAATAGGCGGCGCCGCGCGCGCGTCCGACCACGGCCAGCACCTGCGGGTCCTGCGCCGAGCGCGGGCCGTTGGCGTGCGTATGGGTGCGGTTGCGCGCCGCCACGGCACGGGCGACATCGCGGGTGATGGCCCGGCCGATGCCGGCGATCGTCGCCAGGTGATAGAGCTGGTAGAAGGCGGCCCCGTAGCGGAAGCGTTCCGTATCGAGCACGACCTCCTCCGGCGCCACCGCCACCTCGGTGAAGGTGGTGGTGCCGCTCACCGAGAGAATCTGGCCGAACCCGTCCCAGTCATCGACGATGGACACGCCCGGCGCGTCGGTGCGCACGAAGACCGAGACTTCCTCGCCCTGCGTGCCGGTGGCGCCGACATCGATCCAGGACGCATAGAGCGAGCCGGTGGTGTAATATTTGGCGCCGTTCAGCCGCAGCGCACCGTCCGTCTCGGTGAGGCGGGTGCCGAAGGCCGCCAGCGCGGCATCGCCGGCCTCGGTCCAGGCGCTGCCGGCATATTCGCCGGCGGCGATGCGTTTGAACCAGCGCGCCCGCCGGGCGTCGTCGCGGGAGTTCAACACGTCCTCGGTGAGCCCGAAATGCACGCGCAGGGACTGGGTGACGTTGGAATCGGCCTCGGAGAGTTCGATCAGCAGATTGGCGAGTTCCGGCAGGCTCGCACCGAGCCCGCCCGCTTCCACCGGCAGCCGCACGGCGCCGAAGCCGGCCTCGCGCAGCCATTTGATCGGCTCGAAGGCGAGTTCGCGCGTCAGTTCCCGCTCCACGGCCCGCTCGGCGATACGGGCGAAGATCGGGCGGAAGCGCTCCGCCAGCGCTTCATAGCGGGCACTGGGGCCGGCGCCCCAGGCGAGGTCGATCTGGCTCATGATGGTCACCTCAATTGGACGCCCGCCGCAGCGGGCCGTTGTTCACTCGGCCGCGGCGACGCCCGCATGCGCGCGTTGCTCGGCCTCGCGGCGCTTCACCGCCTCGATGTCGCGATAGGCGTTGGCGGGATGGCTCGCCGGGAGATAGGGGCCCTCGCCGAACAGCTTCTCGCGCAGCGTTCCCGGCCGGTAGGCCGTGGGGTACGCGCCGCGCTTCTGCAGCTCCGGCACGACGAGATCGACGATGGATTCGAAGGTCTCCGGCGTCACCGCATAGGCGAGGTTGAAACCGTCGACATCGGTCTCCTCGACCCATTCCTGCAGAATATCCGCGATGGTCGCGGGCGAGCCGACGAAGACCGGGCCGACCCCGCCGATGCCGCCCCATCTGGCCAGTTCCTCGACGGTCCATTGCTGGTCTTTGCCGCCGAAATTCTCGACCATGGAAACGATGGCGTTGGTCTCGACTTTCTTCAGCAGGTCTGTGGGCGCGTATTGCCCGAAATCGAGCCCGCTCCAGCCCGACATGAACACCAGCGAACCGTCATAGGAGACATAGCGCGCATATTCCTCGAAGCGCTGCTGCGCCTTGGCGTCGGTCTCATCCACGATGAGGGTGACGAGGTTGTAGATGAAGAGCTTGCGCGGGTCGCGCCCGGCTTCCGCTGCCTGCCGGCGGATGTCGGCGACATAGGCCTTAAGCAGCGGCTTGGTCGGCGCGCCGACGAAGACGCATTCGGCGTGCTGGGCGGCGAAGGCCTTGCCCGCCCCTGACGCGCCGGCCTGATAGAGCACCGGCGTGCGCTGCGGCGAGGGTTCGGTCAGGCCATAGCCGGGCACATCGAAAAACCGGCCCTTATGGCCGATCTCATGCACCTTGGACGGATCGGTGAAAACGCGGTTGGCGCGGTCGCGCAGCACGGCGCCCTCTTCCCAGGAGCCTTCCAGCAGCTTGTAGAGCACCTCGACATATTCGTTCGCCACTTCGTAGCGATTGTCATGCCGGCGCAGGCCGCCCTGGCCGATGTTCTTGGCGCCGCTTTCCAGATAGGAGGTGACGATGTTCCAGCCGACCCGCCCCTTGGTGTGGTGATCGGCGGTCGCGATGCGGCGGGCGAAGGTGTAGGGGTGCTCGAACGAGGTCGAGGCGGTGATGCCGATGCCGAGATGCTCGGTGGCCAGCGCGATCGGCGCGGCGAGCTGGAGCGGATCGTTCACCGGAATCTGCGCCGCCTCGCGGATCGCGTGCCAGTTCGAGCCCTTGTAGACATCGTAGTAGCCGACGACATCGGCGATGAAGATGCCGTCGAAGATGCCGCGTTCAAGGGTGCGCGCGAGGTCCTGCCAGTAGTCGAGGTCCTTGTACTTGAAGGACTTGTCGCGCGGATGTGCCCACAGGCCGGGCGACTGGTGCGCGACGCAGTTCATGTCGAAAGCATTAAAGCGGATGTGGCGGGACATCGGGGGTTCTCCGGCGGCACGGCGGGCGCGAGGGCGGCGGGCTCAGATCCAGGAATGCAGCGGGGGGTGGACGCCGTTGAGGTAGAACTGGCCGACCGCGTGGTACTTCCAGCGCACCGGGTCGTGCAGCGTGTGGGTGCGCGCGTCACGCCACAGCCGGTCGAGGCCGTGCCGGCCCAGCGTCGAGCGGGTGCCGCCGAGTTCGAACAGCTTGGAGGTGGCGAGCAGCGCCGCGTCGGTGGTCAGCACCTTCGCCTCGGCGGCGGCCACCTTGGCGAGGGCGATGCTCTCCAGCGTGGTGTCGGCGATGGTGGCGTCGAGTTGGGCACCCGCCCGGTCGACCAGCGCCTCTGCGGCGTTGAGCCGGATGGCGAGGTCGCCAATGGCGCTGATCGTGTAGGGGTCCTCGCTCGCGCTGTCCTTGCCGCTGTCGATCCACGGGCGCGCCTGACTGCGGATGAAATCGAGCGTCGCATTGAAGGCACCGCGCGCGATGCCGGCATCGATGGCCGCATGCAGAAGCTGGCTTTGCGGGCCGACGGCGCTCGGATTCTCATAGACGATATGCGCCGGCAGCACGCGGGCCGCGGGGATCACCACATCATCGAGGATCACCGTGCCGCTCGCCGTAGTGCGTTGACCGAAGGCGGACCAGTCGTCGATGACGGTGAGGCCCGGCGTGTCGCGGTCGGCCACGGCGACATAGACGTGCCCGTCCTCGCCGAGCGCCACGATGGGTACGAGATGGGCGAAGAGCGCGCCGGTGGAATAGAATTTCTCGCCTGAGACGACGTAATCGTCGCCGCGCTTCACCAGCCTGGTCGCGAAGTCATCGACATTCTTGCCCTTGAACTCGGAGAAGGCGTTGCCGAGCCGGTGGCCGGCCAGCACGAGCCCGAACAGCTCGCTCTTCTGCGCCTCGCTGGCGGAGAGCCGGATGACGTCGATGATCTCGAAGCTGTTCTGCGCGATCTGGGTCAGCGAGGCATCGCCCGCCGCCAGTACGGCGAAGACGCGGGCGAGGGTGCGCTGGGAGACGCCGGCGCCGCCATAGTGCTTCGGGACGGTGATGCCCCACAGGCCGCTCTGCGAGAAGGCATCGACCTCATCGAAGGGCAGTCGCCGGTCGCGGTCGCGCTCCAGCGCGTCGCGCGCGAACAGCGGCGCGAGGCTCTGTGCCACCGCGATCGCCTCGGCGTCGTCGGCGATGACATGGGCCGGGCGGCGCGGGCGGGGCGGCGCCCAACCCGGCGCGCCGCGCGCGGGCGCGGCGGGGGAGGGCGTGTCGAGGCGCGGAGCGGTGAGGGTCGCGGCGTCGGTGCTCATCGTGGCGGTTCCGGGAGGAGAGAAGAGGGCGGGCACCGGCCGGGCACCCGCCCGTCGCTTCAGAAGGCCGGGTAGATCTGGCCCTTGTAGCGATCCTTGATGAACTGGCGGGTGGCGTCGGAATTCAGCGCCTTGGCGAGGATGAGGATCGCCTTGTCGTCCTTGTTCTCGGGCCGCGTGACGAGGTATTCGCCCCAGATGTTCTTTCCATCCTGCCCACGCTCGATGTAGAGCGACTTGCCCACGTCGAGCTCGGCCTCCAGCACGTAATTGCCGTTCAACGCCGCGAGATCGACCTGGCTGAGCGCGCGCGGCAGGATGGCGGATTCAAGCTCGACGATCTTCAGGTTCTTCGGGTTCTCCAGAATGTCCTTCTGGCTCGGCAGCGGGTCATCCGGCTGGTCGAGTTCGGCCTTGCCCTTGAGCTTGATGAGGCCGAGCTTCTGCAGCAGCAGCAGGCCGCGCCCGCCATTCACCGGGTCGTTGGGGATGGCGACGGTGGCGCCGTCCTTGAGCTGGTCGACCGAGGTGATCTTCTGCGAATAGGCGACGAAGGGTTCGACATGCACCGGCACGATCGGCACCAGATTAGTGCCGCGCTCGCGGTTATAGTCGATCAGGAACGGCCGGTACTGATAGTAGTTCGCGTCCAATTGCTTGGAGACGAGCTGGGCGTTGGGCTGGATGTAGTCCGAGAACACCTTGATATCGAGATCAACGCCGTCCTTGGCGACGATGGGCTTCACGAATTCCAGGATTTCGGCGTGCGGCACGGCCGTGGCGCCGACGACGAGAGTCTCGCCGGCCAGCGCCGGAGAGCTGATGAGCAGGGCCGCGACGGCGGCCGAGGCGAGGTTTCGGAACAGGCTCATGGTAGGTTTCCGCTGTGGGTTCATTTTCGGGAGAAGTGCTGGACCAGGCGGTTGCCGCCGGCCTGAAGCATTTGGACGAGGACGATGAGGAGGAGGACCGTCACGATCATCACCTCGGTCTGGAAGCGCTGGTAACCGTAGCGGATGGCGAGATCGCCGATGCCGCCGCCGCCGATGGCACCGGACATCGCGGTGTAGTCGACGAGGACAATGGCGGTGACCGTGATGCCGGCGAGGATGCCGGGCAGCGCTTCCGGCAGCAGGGCGTGAAACACGATCTGCCGGATGGTGCCGCCCATCGCCTGCGAGGCCTCGATGACGCCGCGGTCGACCTCGCGCAGGGCAGTCTCGACGAGACGTGCGAAGAAGGCGGTGGTGCCGACGACGAGCGGGGGAATGACGCCGCGCACCCCGAGCGACGTGCCGGTGAGGAGCGTCGTCACCGGCATCAGCACGATCAGCAGGATGATGAAGGGCACCGAACGCAAAATGTTCAGCACGAAGGACAGGGCGGCATAGACCGCCCCCTGTTGCAGAAGCTGCCCCCGGCCGGTGAGAAACAGCAGCACGCCGAGCGGCAGGCCGAACAGCACGGTGAAGAACAGCGCGCCGCCGAGCATGGCGAGCGTGTCGAGCGCGGCATAGCCGATCTGCACCCAATCTATGCGGTTAAACGACATCGGCGAACTCCCGTCGCGCCAGGGGCGGCGCGGCATTGGCGGGCTCGGCCAGCGTGTCCACCACGATGCCGGCGGCGGTCAGCCGGGCGAGCGCGGCACGCTGGTCGCCGCCGGTGAAGGCGACGTTCAGCTGCGCGAAGGGCTCGTCGCGGATCGTGCCGAGCTTGCCGCCGAGAATCGCGAACTCCACGCCCTGCTCGCGGGCGAGATGGCTGAGAAGGGGGCTGTGGGTGGCGGCGCCGAGGAAGGTCAGGCGGACGACATGGCCACCGCCGCCGAGGCGGTCATGCGCGTCCGTCTCGCCGAAGGCTTTGCGCACCAGAGCCCGGGTGGCGGGGTGGCGGGGGTGGAGGAACACGTCTTCGACGGCGCCGGTCTCGGCGATGCGTCCGTGATCGAGCACCGCCACGCGGTGGCAGATCTGGCGCACCACGTCCATCTCATGGGTGATGAGGACGATGGTCAGGCCCAGCTCGCGGTTGAGTTCGCGCAGCAAGGCGAGCACCGAGCGCGTCGTCTCTGGATCGAGCGCGCTGGTCGCCTCGTCGCAGAGCAGGATGGGCGGCCGGCACGCCAGTGCCCGGGCGATGCCAACGCGCTGCTTCTGGCCGCCGGAAAGCTGGCGCGGGTATTTTGCGGCATGATCGGCGAGCCCGACACGGCCGAGCAGTTCGCTCACCCGGGCGGCGATCTGCGCCTTGTCGCGGACACCGGCGAGCTTGAGCGGGAAGGCGACATTCTCTGCCACCGTCTTGGCGCTGAGCAGGTTGAAATGCTGAAACACCATGCCGATCTCGCGGCGCAGCTTCAGCAGTTCGCCGCCCGCGACGGTGCCACTGTCCCGGCCATTGACCCGGATCGCGCCGCTATCGGGCCGCTCCAGCAGGTTGATCAGCCGCACCAGGGTCGACTTGCCGGCGCCGGAAGCGCCGATGATGCCGAAAATGTCGCCCTGGGGAATATCGAGCTCGATCGCGTCCAGCGCCACATTGGCGCGTCCACGTCCCGATACGCCGCTGGCGTAGGACTTGGTGACGTGGCGAAGCGAAATGATGGGCGGAGCCATAGGTGCACGCATCTGTCCGGCCGCCTCCACCATGCGAGGGCAGGGCGGCGAAGCCCCTCGGCGCCAGCCCAAAGGGAGGTGCCAGGGGATTGTTATAATGGTCTATAGAAATTATATAAAAATACCATTGTCAATGTCTCGTTTGGTCGAGCGCCGGTGCCCCGGGCCGGTGAGGGAGTACGCCGTGAGTCGCGAAATCCGTTTGAACGCCTTTGCCATGAACTGTGTCGGCCACCAGTCGCCGGGCCTCTGGCGGCACCCGCGCGACCGCTCGTCGCACTACACCGACCTGTCCTACTGGCTTGATCTCGCGCGCATTCTGGAGCGGGGTCGCTTCGACGGCATTTTCCTCGCCGATGTTCTCGGCGTGTACGACGTTTTCGGGGGCTCGCCTGATGCGGCGCTGCGCACGGCCGCGCAGGTGCCGGCCAACGATCCCATGCTGCTGGTGCCGGCCATGGCGTCGGTGACGCAGCATCTGGGCTTCGGCATCACCTCAACCCTGACCTATGAGCCGCCTTTTCCGTTCGCCCGGCGCCTGTCGACGCTTGACCATCTGACGAAGGGGCGGGTGGGGTGGAACATCGTCACCGGCTATCTCGACAGCGCGGCCCGCGCCGCCGGCCGGGAGCGGCAGGTCGCCCATGACGACCGCTACGACATTGCCGACGAATATATGGAACTGGTCTACCGGCTGTGGGAGGAGAGCTGGGACGACAACGCCGTGCGCCGGGATCGCGCCGCCGGCGTGTTCACCGATCCCTCCAGGGTGCGGGCGATCCGCCATGCCGGCACGCATTACCGGCTCGACGCCATCCATCTCTCCGAACCCTCGCCGCAGCGCACGCCGGTGCTCTACCAGGCCGGCTCCTCGCCGCGCGGGCGAAGCTTTGCCGGCCGTCATGCCGAATGCGTGTTCGTCTCCGGCCCCTCGGCCGCGGTCATCGCGCCGCGCGTGGCGGCGATCCGCGAGGCGGCGCGCGCGCAGGGGCGCGCGCCCGACGCCATCAAGGTCTTCAGCATGATGACGCTGGTGCTCGGCGAGACCGATGCGGCGGCGGCCGCGCGGCTTGAGGAGTACCGTGCTCATGTCAGCCATGAGGGCGCACTGGCGCTCATGTCCGGTTGGACGGGCGTGGATTTCTCCCAGCTCCCGCTCGACGCGCAGGTGCGCCATGTCGAGAGCGAGGCGGGCCGCACCGCCATGGACAACATCACCCGCGCCGATCCGAACCGGGTCTGGACGGTGCGCGAAGTCGCCGCGCATGTCGGCATCGGCGGCATCGGCCCGGTGATCAGCGGCGGCCCGCAACGTGTGGCGGATGCGCTGGAAGACTGGGTCGACACGACCGGCGTCGATGGGCTGAACCTCTGCTACGTCGTCATGCCGGAGAGCTTCGAGAGCGTGGTCGATCTGCTGATACCGGAACTCACCCGCCGTGGACGCTACAAGCCGCGCTACGCGGAGGGCACGCTGCGCGAGAAGCTGTTCGGCGCAGGTAAGGCCCGGCTTGCCGCGCCGCACCCGGCAGCGTCCTTCCGTCCGTCGCAGGGTTAATCCGCAACGCCTTGCGGCCGCTGCGTCAGGCGTGGCGGCGGCGGGAAATGCCAGCGGCGCCGGTGGATACCGCTTGCCAAGCGCATTATTCTAGTCAATCTATAGAGTAATTAGACTGTTTGGATCCCCCCGATGACCGACGCTCTTGCGCCCTATCTGAATGAGCCCGTCCGCTTCGCGTACTGGGTCTCCAATCTCTCCGGCGGGCAGGTGGTCAGCCAGATCGAGCAGCGCACGAGCTGGGACTTCGACTACAACGTCAAGCTCGCCCGCGCGGCGGAGAAGGCCGGGTTCGATTTCGCGCTTTCGGCCACGCGCTTCGTCGGCGGCTACCGGGCAGACGGGCAGCACGAGGCGAGCACGTTCGCCATGTCGCTGCTCAACGCGACCGAGCGGCTCAACGTCATCGTCGCCATCATGACCGGCTTCTGGCACCCGGCGGTGGTCGCCAAGATCGGGGCGACCGCCGACCACATTTCCAAGGGGCGCTGGCATCTCAACATCGTCAGCGGCTGGTTCAAGCACGAGTTCGACGTGCTCGGCGTGCCGTGGCTCGATCATGACGAGCGCTACCGCCGCTCGAGCGAATTCATTCAGGTGCTCAAGGGCATCTGGACCGAGGACGAGCTGACCTTCCGCGGCGACTATTACAATATCGACCGTTGGCATCTGAACCCGAAGCCGAGCTTCAAGCCGCATCCGCTGATCTTCCAGGGTGGCTCCTCGACCGCCGCGCGCCGCATGGCGGCGGAGCATTCGGACTGGTACTTCACCAATGGCGGCTCGGTGGAAGAGCTGCGCGCCCAGGCATTGCAGGTGAAGACCGGCGCCGCCGGTTTCGGCCGGCAGCTGCGCGTCGGCGCCAACGCCTTCATCATCGCCCGCGACAGCGAGGCGCAAGCGCGCGAGGTCCATGCCGAGATTCTCGCCAAGGCCGATCCCGCTGCCGTCGCCGGCTTCGCCGAGGCGGTGAAGCAGGCCGGTCAGGCGACGAAGGACGGCGTCGGCAACTGGGCGAAATCCACCGCCGCCGATCTCGTCCAGCCCAATGACGGCTTCAAGACCAATCTCATCGGCACGCCCGAACAGGTCGCGCGCCGCATCATTGAGCTGAAGCGCAACGGCATCGATCTGGTGCTCGCCGGCTTCCTGCATTTCCAGGAAGAGGTCGAGTATTTCGGCGCCCGTGTCCTGCCGCTGGTGCGCGAACTGGAAGCCGAGGCGGCGCGCCGCACCCCGGTGCTGGCGTGAGCGTCCGCAGCGATCCGTTTCCGGAGACACCGATGAACAGCCCTTTCGAACATCGCGCCTTCGTTCCCACCGCTGATCCTGCGGCCTCGCTGCGCGGCACGGAGGTCGGCGACGCCGTGCGGGAGCACGCCCGGCGCACGCCCGACCGTCCGGCCTTCCTGCACAAGCGCCATGGTCGCTGGTTCAGCCTCAGCTGGGCCTATGTCGGGCAGGAGGTCGCCCGTCTGGACGCGGTGCTGAGCGCCCAACTCGCCGCACAGGGCGCGCGCGACCTCCGGCTGGTGGTCAGCGGCGCCTATGATCCCGATCTGGTCATTCTGGCCCTGGCGGCGCTCGCGGCGGGCGGAAAGGTCTATGCGCTCGATCCGGCACTGGCCGGCGCGGATCTCGCCCGCGCGCTCGCCGTCATCGCCCCGACCCAGGCGCTGGTGCAGGGGCGCCGCGCCATCGGCGCCTGGCTCGACAGCCCGACGCACGCCCGCGCGCCGGTGCCGCTTTTCGTCACCCGCCCGTTCATCCAGGGCAATGAGCGCTGGACGATCGTGCCGCTGCGCGACCCGGCCGAAACCGTCGCGCCGGGCGCGGTGCGCGGGGGGAGAGGGCCCGCTGCCGGCGTCGTGTGGGTGGACGAGACCACGCAGTGGACGGGCGGGCTCGCCAGCCTGCTCGACGCGGTGCTGGATGACGGCCGCACCGTCGCCTTCCCGGAGACCGGCGCCTCGGCCTTGCGCGACCGGCGCGAGCTTCAGCCGGCCAGCCTGCTGGCGTCGGCCGCCCGCCGCAGCCGGCTGATCGAGGAGGATCGCGCCCGCCGCGGTGCGCAGGGCGGCCTGTTGCGCCGGCTGACCGACTGGGCCGAGCGCTCGCCCGCCTTCCTGGCGCATCCGATCAACCGCCGCCGCCTCGCCGTGCTCGGCCTTGCGGGGCTCGACCACCCGCCTCTCGCCGTCCCGGCCCCGTCGGTCGCCCTGGCCGCGCGGCCGGTCGACGCGGCCGTCTGAGGTCCTCCCGATGGGCACCGCACCGCTCCCGGAAACCGCCGCGCCGCTGCTCGACGTGCGGGGCGTCTCGCTCGCGTTCAAGGGCGTGAAGGCGATCTCCGACCTGTCGTTCTCCGTTGCGCGCGGCGAGATCTGCGCGCTGATCGGCCCCAACGGCGCCGGCAAGAGCTCGCTGCTCAACGTGCTGAACGGGGTCTATGTCGCCGATGCCGGCGAGGTCGTGTTCCGCGGCGAGCATTTCCGCGAGATCAAGCCCATCGCCGCCGCCCGGCGCGGCATCGCCCGCACCTTTCAGAACAACGCGCTGTTCAAGAAGATGAGCACGCTCGACAACGTGCTGACCGGCCTTGCCCGCCACACACGCTCCGGCCTGCTGGCGCAGGCTTTTCGCCTCCCCGGCGCGCGGCGCGAAGAAGCGCGGCTGCGCGAACAGGCCGAGGCGATCCTCGATTTCCTCGATCTCCAACCCTATCGCGACGTCACCGTCGGCAGCCTCGCCTATGGCGTCCAGAAGCGGATCGAACTCGCCCGCGCGCTGGTCTCCTCGCCGACGCTTCTGCTGCTCGACGAGCCGCTTGCCGGCATGAACGCGCAGGAGAAGGAGGAGATGAGCGAGTTCGTGCGCGACATTAATCGCGACCTCGGCATCACCGTGGTGCTGATCGAGCACGATGTCGGCATCGTGCTCGGCCTGTCCGATCACGTCGTGGTCCTCGATTACGGCCGCAAGATCGGCGACGGCACGCCGGACGAGATCCGCACCAATGCCGATGTCATTACCGCCTATCTCGGCGCAGTCCATTGAGCCCCCCATGAACCTCTTCCTCGAAACCCTGATCGGCGGCCTGCTCGCAGGCACGATGTACTCCCTCGTCGCGATCGGCTTCGTGCTGATCTACAAGGCGAGCGGCGTGTTCAACTTCGCGCAGGGCTCGATCCTGCTCTTCGCCGCGCTGACCTTCGTCACCCTGCTGGAGAAGGGCCTGCCCTTCGCGGCCGCGCTCGCCGTGACCATCGCCATCCTCATCCTCGGGGCGATCCTCATCGAGCGCACCGTGCTGCGCCCGCTGGCCAATCGCAGCCCGATGACGTTGTTCATGGCGACGCTCGGCCTGTCCTATGTGGTCGAAGGCGCCGCGCAGGGGATCATGGGCGCACAGGTCCACGCGCTCGATCTCGGCATTGAGGACGTGCCGATCTTCATCGGTGACGTGCTCATCAGCCAGTTCGATCTCGTGGCCGCGGCCACGGCCGTGACGCTCGCTCTGGTGCTGGCGCTACTGTTCAACAATACGCGCATCGGCGTCTCGCTGCGGGCGGTCGCCGACGACACGCGCGCGGCGCTGTCCATCGGCATCAATCTCAACCGCATCTGGCAGATCGTCTGGGCGGTCGCGGGAATTGTCGGCCTCGTCGCCGGCATGCTGTGGGGGGCGCGGCAGGGCATCCAGTTCTCGCTTTCCCTCGTGGTGCTGAAGGCCCTGCCGGTGCTCATCATCGGCGGCTTCACCTCCATCGGCGGCGCCATTGCCGGCGGGCTCATCGTCGGAGCGGCGGAGAACCTCGCCGAGACCTATATCGGCCCCTATATCGGCGGCGGCATCACCCCCTGGTTCCCCTATTTCCTCGCCATCGCCTTTCTGTATATCCGCCCCGCCGGCCTGTTCGGCGAGCGGGCGCTGGAGCGGGTGTGAGCCATGAGCCAGACCCAGACCCTTGCCCCCGCCGCCCGCCTTGCCCCGCTCCCGCTGCCGGAGCGTCGCTTCGGGCTTGGCCTACCGCTCCTGCTGCTGCTGGCCTTCGTCGTCGTGCCTGTCGTCGCGGGGGATTACTGGCTGGGCGCGGTGCTGGTGCCGTTCCTCATCCTGTCGCTCGCCGGGCTCGGGCTGAACCTGCTCACCGGCTATGCCGGGCAGACCTCGCTGGGTTCGGGCGGCTTCATGGCGGTGGGCGCCTTCGCCACTTTCGGCTTCGTCGTTCATGGCGGCCTGCCGCTGCCGCTGGCGGTGCTGTTCGCGGGCCTCGTCAGTGCCGGTGCCGGGCTGCTCTTCGGGCTGCCGAGCGACCGGATCAAGGGCTTCTACCTCATGGTCAGCAGCCTGGCGGCGCAGTTCTTCTTCGAATGGCTGTTCCAGAAATTCCCGTGGTTCTACAATTACGGTTCGTCCGGCACGATCACCCTGCCGCGCTTGGAAGCGTTCGGCCACGACATCGGCTCCGCGCTCGGGCGCTATTACGTCACGCTGAGCGTCGTGGCGCTGCTGACCTGGATCGCCGTCAATCTGGTGCGCAGCCAGGTCGGGCGGAGTTGGATGGCGGTCCGCGACATGGACACCGCCGCCGCGGTCATCGGCATCCAGGTCTATCGCTCAAAGGTGGTGGCGTTCGCGGTCTCCTCCTTCTATCTCGGCGTCGCCGGGGCGCTCTGGGCCTTTCTCTATCTCGGCTCCGCGAGCGTGCAGAGCTTCGGCATCTCCCGCTCGTTCCAGATCCTTTTCATCATCATCATCGGCGGCATGGGTTCCATCGCCGGCAATTTCATCGGGGCGGCCTTCATCAGCCTCCTGCCATTGGCGATCGACCACATCGCGCAAAGTCTTTTCGCCGGCCATGTCGATGCCGGCCTGCTGCAGAACATCCAGAAGGCGCTCTTCGGCCTGCTCATCATCGGTTTCCTGATCAAGGAGCCGGACGGACTGGCGCGCCTTTTCCGCACCCTCGGCGAGCGGCTTTCAAACTGGCCGCTGCGCTTCTGATCGCAACAGGACGTGACCGTATCGGGACGAGAACACGCTCCGCTCCACGCAAACCCTCATCGGAGATCATGATGAAACGCCTCGTCCTGTCCGCGCTGTTGGCCGCGAGTGTCGCGACCACGGCGCTGGTTCCACCGCCGGCCTTCGCCGACGCCAAGGAACAATATGTGCCGCTGCCGACCTACCGCGTCGGTCCCTATGCCTCTTCCGGCACGCTGTGGTGGGCCGGCACGCTCGACTATTTCCGCTACATCAACGAGGTTGAGGGCGGCGTGAACGGGGTGAAGCTCAAGGTCGAGGAGTTCGAGACCGAGTGGAGCCCGGACCGCACGGTGGAGGTCTATGAGCGGGTGAAGAACGGCAAGGACGGCGCACCCGTCGCCTTCTTCTTCACCCATGGGACGCCGGCGTCCTACGCGCTGATCGAGAAAGGCGCGGCCGACAAGATTCCGCTGATCGACCCCGCCGGCGGGCGCACGGAATCCACCGACGGCACTGTCTTCCCCTATGCCTTCCCGCTGCTGTTCAACTATTTCAGCCAGGCTTCGGTCGGCATCAACTACATCGCCCAGAAGGAAGGCGGGTTCGACAAGCTCAAGGGCAAGAAGATCGTCACCGTCTATCATGATAGCGCCTATGGTCGCGAGACGCAGGCGGCGGTGGAACTTCTCGCCAAGAAATACGGCTTCGAGAATTTCCAGATCCCGGTCGCGGACCCCGGTAACGAGCAGTCGCCGCAGTGGCGCCAGGTGCGCGAGATCAAGCCGGACTGGGTGTTCCTGCGCACCTGGGGCGTTTCCACGCCCGTCGCCATCAAGACCGCGCAGCGCTTCGGCATTCCCGCCGACCACATCATCGGCGATGTCTGGGCGGGCTCGGAAGCCGACGTGATCCCGGCCGGCGCGGCCGCCAAGGGCTATCAGGCGCTGGCGCCCTATCCCGGCGGGCCGAATTTCGAGATCCATGACCGCTTGCGCAAGACCATCCTCGACACCGGCAAGAGCGACCTGAAGGACAAGAAGTTCTTCGGTGCGGTTTACTACAATATCGGCCTCATCAACGCCGTGCTGGCGGTGGAGGCCCTGCGCGCTGGCCAGGCCAAGTTCGGCAACAAGCCGCTCAATGGCGAGGAAGGCCGCTGGGGCTTCGAGCATCTGACCATCGACGATGCCCGGCTGAAGGAAATCGGCTTTTACGGCCTGTTGCAGCCGATCAAGCTGACCCCGGCCGACCATGAGGGCGGCGGTGCCGCGCGCATCCAGCAGTGGGACGGCGAGCAGTGGGTGCTGGTCACCGACTGGATCCAGGCCGACCGCGACACGCTGCGCCCGCTCGTTGAGGCGAAGTCCGCCGCCTACGCCAAGGAGCACAACATCACCCCGCGCAGCCCGACGGCCGAGAACTGATCCGGCACAAGTGTGCGGAGGGCGGCGCGACCCGCCCTCCGTCCCGTTCACCGCGCCGCACGCCGCCGCGCGCCGATGCATCCCAGCACCCGCACCAATCGGAGGCCGATCGCCATGAACATCGTCCCGACCGCCCGACGCGCCATCGCCCGGCTGGCGCTCTCCGCCACACTCCTCGCCGGCCTCGTCGCCGGTCTTGGCAGTGCCGCCTTCGCGGTGGACACCAAGCCGGGTCCCGACGCCGACAAGCAGTTCTTCCCGATCGCCAGCTACCGCGTGGGGCCCTATGCCTCGGCGGGCGTGCAGATCTGGGCCGCCATGATCGACTATCTGCGCTACCTCAACGAGGTCGAGGGCGGCATTAACGGCGTCAAGATCGTCTGGCAGGAATGCGAGACGGAATGGACCGCCGACAAGGGCATCGAGTGCTACGAGCGGCAGAAGCACGGGCTCAACGGCGCGCCCGTCGCCATCTACCTGCCGAACGGGGCGCCCGCCGCCTATGCGCTCACCGACCGCGCGGCGCAGGACAAGATCCCGCTCATCACCCTCGCCTATGGCCGCACCGAGGCGACCGACGGGCGCGTCTTCCCCTACATTTTCCCGGTCATCCTCACCTTCTACAGCGAGGCCTCCGCGCTGGTGAACTACATCGCCGAGCGCGAGGGCGGGCTCGACAAGCTGAAGGGCAAGAAGATCGCCACCGTCTATCACGACAGTGCTTATGGCCGCGAGACGATCGAGCCGCTGAAGCTGCTGGCGGCGAAATACGGCTTCGAGAATATCCAGATCCCGGTCGCCGACCCCGGCAACGAGCAGTCCTCGCAGTGGCGGCAGGTGCGCGAGGCCAAGCCGGACTGGGTGTTCCTGCGCACCTGGGGCGTGTCGACGCCCGTCGTCATCAAGACCGCCGCGCGCTTCGGCTTTCCGGTCGACCGCATCATCGGCGATGTCTGGGCCAGCTCGGAGGAAGACGTGCTGCCGGCGGGCGAGGCGGCGAAGGGCTATCTCGCGCTCACGCCCTATCCGGCGGGGGCCAGCTTCGACATCCACCAGCGGCTGAAGAAGGCGATCATCGACACCGGCAAGAGCGATCTGCGCGACACGTCGAGCTTCGGCAGCGTCTACTACAATTCCGGCCTGACCAACGCGCTGATCGTCGTCGAGGCGGTGCGCATCGCGCAGACGAAGTTCGGCAATCGCCCGATCACCGGCGAGGAGGCGCAGTGGGCGCTGGAGCATTTCAAGCTCGACGATGCCCGGCTGAAGGAGGCCGGCTTCTATGGGCTGACGCAGAACCTTGAACTGACGCCGGCCGACCATGAAGGCGGCGGCGCGGTGCGCGTGCAGCAATGGGACGGCAAGCAGTGGAAGCTGGTCAGCGACTGGGTCCAGGCCGACCGCGCGCTGCTGCGCCCGCTCATCGACGCCAAATCCGCCGCCTATGCCACGGAAAAGGGCATCACCCCGCGCGATGTCAGCGGCCAGTGATCCCGCCGGGCGGCCGCGTGACCGCCCGGCACCTCGCCACCCGCCAGGAGCGACCATGACCGGCCAGTCCCCGCCCAGTTCCCTCCTTGAGGTCAAGGGCATCGAGGTCGTCTATGACGGCGCCATCCTCGGTGTCGCCGACGTGTCGCTGCGGCTCGGGCGGGGCGAAATCGTCGCTCTGCTCGGCGCCAATGGCGCGGGCAAGAGCACGACGCTGAAGGCGATTTCCGGCCTCGTCGTCGCCGACCGCGCGCTGGTGGCACGCGGCTCGATCCATTTCGAGGGCGAGGACATCGTCGGCATCGCGCCCAATCTGCTGGCGCAGCGCGGCATCGTGCACGTGCTGGAGGGGCGGCATGTGTTCGGCCATCTCACCGTCGAGGAGAACCTGCGCACCGGCACCTTCCTGCGCCGCCTCAGCCGCCGGGACACCGAGCGGGACCTCGAGGAAATCTATGCCTGGTTTCCCCGCCTCAAGACCAAGCGCCGCACCGCGGCCGGCCTGACCTCGGGCGGCGAGCAGCAGATGCTGGCTATCGGCCGCGCGCTGCTCACCCGCCCGCACCTCGTGCTGCTGGACGAACCGTCCATGGGGCTCGCGCCGATCATCGTCGACGAGATCTTCGAGATCATTGCCGGCCTCAACCGCGAGAAGGGCACGACCTTCCTCGTCGCCGAGCAGAACATAGGGGTGTCGCTGCGCCACGCCCATCGCGGCTATGTGCTGGACAGCGGCAAGGTGGTGCTGTCGGCCTCCGCCGCCGAACTGCGGCAGCGCGAGGATTTGCACGAAATCTATCTCGGCCTTGCCAGCGCCTGAGCCGCCGGCGCTCAGCTGTCGCGCGCGCGTATCACCGCTTCCGCCGCTTCAACGAAGCCGCTGCCGCCGGGACCCTGCGTGATCCAGGCCGGCGGCGTCGGTATCTGGTCGAGATACCGGGTCACCGTGCTCACCCCGACGCTGTGGCGGAAGAAGCCGAACATCGGCGCGTCATTGGTGGAATCGCCGACATAGAGCACCGCTTCACGGTCGGCATCGATGTCGAGGCCATAGGTGCTGCCAAGAACACGCCGGGCCATGGCGAGCTTGTCATAGGCGCCGATCCAGCCGAGCACCCAGAGATTATTGACCGTGGTGGCGGCGCCCGCCGCGTGCAGGGCGGCGAGGAGCGCGGTGCGATCCGCCTCCCCGCCGGGTTGCGCGAAGGCCAGGCTGGTGAGCCGGAAGGGCTGATCCTCGGCAAAGCGGGCGAAGGGCAGGGCCGCTTGCACCGTATCTGCAATGCGCGCGAGTTCCGCCGTCACGGCGGGACGTGTCGCCTCCTCGTGCCAGAAGTCGCGTACGAGGCCATGGCCTTCCCGCTCCCGGCGGAAATGGAAGCCGCCATTCTCGCCGATCACCCCATCCACCGGCCACATCCGGGCCATCTGGTCGCACCAGCCGGCCGGCGCCGCCGTCACGGGGATGACGGTCACGCCCGCGCGTTGCAGCCGTTCCAGCGCGTCATAGGTGGCGGCGCCGAGGCGTCCGTTGAAGGTCAGGGTCTCGTCCATGTCGGTGAGGACGAAGCGCACCTGGCGGAACGCATCGGTGGCGGCACGGCCCAGTGGCTGCATTCCGGTCTCGCCTGTTGCTGTGGGTTCAGCATGGCCGAAAGGCCGGGCGGGATATGCCCGCTCGGCCTTGCTCGCGTCGATGGGTATGGCGCCTCCCCGGGAGGCGCCGGCCCGCCTCACCAGGCGGGCAGTACCGCGCCCTTGAAGCGGGTGTCGAGGAAGTCCTTCACTTCCGGCGACTGATAGGCTTTCACCAGTGCGACGATGGTGGGCTTGTTTTCGTCGCCGGCGCGAACCGCGACGAAATTGCCATAGGGGTTCTCGGTACGGCTTTCCTGCACCAGCGCGTCCTTGCGCGGGTCGAGCTTGGCGCCGAGTGCGTAATTGGTGTTGATCACCGCGCCGTCGAGATCCGGCAGCTGCTTGGGCAGCAGGGCGGCGTCAAGCTCGCGGAAGACAACCTTCTTGGGGTTCTCCTTCACGTCCAGCACGGTCGGCAGCAGGCCCTTGCCCGGCGCCAGGGTGATCAGCCCATTGGCGGCCAGCAGATTGAGGGCGCGCCCACCATTGGAGGGATCGTTGGGAATGCCGATCTGCGCGCCGTCGGGCAGGTCCTTGAACGCCTTCACCTTCAGCGAATAGAAGCCGATCGGCTCGACGATGGTGAAACCGGCCGGAACGATCTTGTAGCCGCGCGCGGCGATCTGGGAATCGAGATAGGGCTTGTGCTGGAACGCATTGGCGTCGAGATCGCCGCGCGAGAGTGCCTCGTTCGGCAGCGTGTAGTCGGAGAAGGCGACGATCTGGATATCGAGGCCATTCTTGGCCGCGACCTTCTTGACGACTTCGGCGATTTCTTCCTCGTCGCCGCCGATCACGCCGAGCTTGATCTTCTCGGCGGCGTGGGCGGGGAAGAAGCTGGCGGCGGCAAGCGCGGCGCCGAGAGCGGCGCCCAGCCAGCGGTGGGAAAGGGTCATGATTCACTCCTCGAAAGCGGGGCGCGCGGCGCCGGGGTCTCAGGAGAGGCCGTGTTTCGGAGGTAGTCTACTGCTTTAATGGAATACTCGTTATGCGCATTTCGCAGGCGTTTTGCGCACGAAATGTGCAACGCGGACGCGAAAATCGGAGAGGCTGCCGAGTAGTCTATAAAGTTGGTTGACAATCTCCGGTAGCGGGGCTAGAACACTCGTGCGGAACGGCCCACAGGTCGCCCGTCGCGGGATTTGACACCCGGCAGCTTGCACCGCGTCACCAACGCTAAAGCGCCACGGAGCGACTTCGTGGTCGGGCAATGAGCTTGAGGAGCTGAGCCATGACCATGTGTTGTCGACATCTCGTACGGCCCTGAGCCGCTAATCCCCTTCGCATGTGATGTTCCATCCGGCACCTGGCAGCTCGCCTGTGCCCGATTCCGGGATGAATGAGATGAGTTCCGTTTTCAACGCGGGCGCCGAGGCGCGTCTGTCGCACACGCCCCCTGTCGCCGCAGCCTTCGCGGCCGAGCCCACCCTCGACGATATTCTGGCCGATCCCCTCGTCGCGCTGATCCTGCGCCGCGACGGCCTCACGGCGAGTGCCGTGCGCGCCCGCCTCGACCGCGAGCGCCGGCGCCTCGCGGAGCAGGGTGGAGCGTCCGCGCTGCGCCGGGCCGCCTGAAGGCAGGGCGCCGCCAGCAAACGCATCCTCCGCCCGCGAGCCAATCGACCTTCGAATATCATGCTGCACGAAACTGCCATAGCCGCCTTCGACACCTCGCTGTTCCGCGACCGCGCCGCATCGGGGGCCTTTGCCGCGCCGCCGGTGGGGGCGAGGAGGGAGGAGGTCGCGGACGACTCTGCCGGTGAGGGACGCACGGCAGGCGGTGCTGCCATCGTTCTCGACGACGTGTCCAAGGTCTTTCCCGCACGGGGCAGCGATGCCCCGGTGGAGGCGCTGAAGAACGTCTCCATCGCCATCCCGCCGGGCGAGATCTACGGGGTGATCGGGCGGTCGGGCGCCGGCAAGTCGACGCTCATCCGGGCCATCAACGGGCTGGAGCGGCCGACAAGCGGCGAGGTCGTCGTCGACGGCGTCACCATCAACCGGCTTTCCGAGGCGGCCCTGCGCGACCAGCGCCGGCGCATCGGCATGATCTTCCAGCATTTCAACCTGCTGTCCTCGCGCAGCGCCTTCGACAATGTCGCGCTGCCGCTGGAACTGGCCGGCCTGTCCCGCGCCGCCATCCGCGAAAAGGTGCTGGGGCTGCTCGATCTCGTCGGGCTCACCGACAAGAAGGACCGTTATCCCATCGAGCTCTCCGGCGGGCAGAAACAGCGCGTCGGCATCGCCCGGGCGCTGGCCACCGACCCGCGCGTGCTGCTGTCGGACGAAGCGACCAGCGCGCTCGATCCCGAGACCACCCGCTCGATCCTGCGCCTGCTGGCGGAGGTCAACGCCCGGCTCGGCGTCACCATCGTGCTGATCACGCATGAGATGACGGTCATCAAGGAAATCTGCCACCGCGTCGGCGTGATCGAGGCCGGGCGCATCATTGAGGAAGGCCGGGTTTCCGACGTGTTCGCCCATCCGCGCACGGCCACGGCGCGCTCCTTCATCGGCAGCCTGCCGGGACGGGAGATTCCGCCCGCGCTGGCGGTGCGGCTGCGGACCGATCCGGCAGGGGCGAGCCAGACCGTGCTGCGCCTGACGCTGACCGGCGACGCCGCCAGCCAGCCGCTGGTGACGCAGCTCGCGCGCGAACTTGGCATCGACATCGCCCTGCTGGGCGGGCAGATCGACAGCATCGGGACCCTGCCTTTCGCCCTTCTCTATCTCGGAGTTCCCATCGACGCCTGGGTCGAGCGACCGCTGCGCGCCCGGCTGGAACAGGCCGGCGCCACGACGGAGGTGATCGGCCATGTCTGACTGGATCTCGCCCGCCATCCTCGATCTCATCGTCGGCTCGACGCTGGAGACGCTCTACATGGTCGCGGTGGCGGCGCTGATCGGCACGCTCGCGGGCCTGCCGCTCGGCATCTTCCTCGCCACCAGCGGCAAGGGCGAACTGTTCGAGGCGGTGGCGGTGAACCGTGTGCTCGGGCTGGTGGTGAACGCGACGCGCTCGACGCCCTTTATCATCCTCGTCGTCGCCATCATCCCCCTCACCAGACTCATCGCCGGCACCTCGATCGGCACCACGGCGGCCATCGTGCCGCTCTCGCTGGCGGCCACGCCCTTCATTGCGCGCATCGTCGAGGCGGCGATCCGCGAGGTCGATCAGGGGCTGGTGGAGGCCTCGCTGGCGATGGGCGCGACGCCGCTGCAGGTGGTGCGGAAAGTGCTTATTCCTGAAGCACTTCCGGGTCTCGTTCTCGGTGTCACCCTGGCCATTGTCAGCCTGCTGTCGAACTCGGCCATGGTCGGCGCGGTCGGCGGCGGCGGGCTGGGCGATCTCGGCATCCGCTACGGCTACCAGCGCTTCATGCCGGAGGTGATGCTGCTCGTCGTCATCGTCCTCATCATCCTCGTCCAAGCCGTCCAATCCCTCGGCGAAACCCTCGCTCGGCGTGTCAATCGGCGCGTCCGGCGCGTCTGACGGTCATTTTCCGGAGATTTTCCATGGTGTTGCGCTCTTCGCTCGTTGCCATCGTCCTCACCCTCCTCGCTGCGGAAAGTGCATCGGCCGAAACCATCCGCATCGCGGTAACGCCCGGCCCGCACGCGCAGATTCTCGAAGCGGTCAAACCAATCGCGGCCGCGAAAGGGCTCGACATCAAGATCATCGAATTCTCCGACTATGTCGTGCCGAACCAGGCGCTCGACGCTGGCGAGATCGAGGCCAACTCGTTCCAGAACCAGCCTTATCTCGACAATCAGAAGAAGGACCGCGGCTACAGGATCGAGCCGGTCGCCCTCACCGTGAACTTCCCCCTCGGGGTCTATTCCAAGAAGTGGAAGGCGTGGGATCAGGTGCCGGACGGCGCGACCGTCGCGATCCAGAACGACCCGACCAATGGCGGGCGCTCGCTTCTGCTGCTGCAGGACAAGGGCGTGATCAAGCTGAAGGATGGCGTCGGCTTCAAGCCCACCCCGCTCGACATCGTCGCCAACCCGAAGAAGCTGAAGTTCATCGAGCTGGAAGCCGCACAGACGCCGCGCGCCCTCGACGATGTCGATGTCGCCGCCATCAACACCAATTACGCGGTCTCCGCCGGGCTCGACCCGGTGAAGGATCCGATCCTCAAGGAGGATGCCAAGGGCCCCTATGTGAACCTGATCGCGGTGCGGGCGGGGGACACCAGCAAGCCGTGGGTGGCGACGCTGGTCGAATCCTATCGCTCGCCGGAGGTGAAGGCCTTCATCCTCGACAAATTCAAGGGCGCGGTCCTACCGTCCTGGTGAAACAGTGCGCTGTTCCAACTCGGTGCGGCGGTTCTCGCCGCAACTGATCCGAATGTCGTGCGCTTCGGCAAGCGTTGATGCCGCTCAGGGCACCACCGCCGTCGCCTCCAACTCGACCTCCGCTCCCTGTTCCAGAACGGTAATGCCGACGCCGGTGGTCGCCGGCGGGTGGGTTGGGAAGAGCTCGCGCCGCACGCGATCAAGAATAGGCCACCTTTCCGGTCGCGGGGTCGGTGCCGATAAGCCCGGCGACAAAGACCAGGTTGCCGACCCGCACGCCGGGTGAAACCCATCCCTCGAAGGCCGGTCCCAGCGCCGGCACGGGATAGATGATGCGGCTCTCACTCATGTCTTGCCCTCCCAATGGACGATGCGGCGTGCGGTGAAGGTGAGTGTGCGGTCGGCGACGAGGCCGATCAGGCCGATGAGGACGATGCCGACGAAAACATCGGCGGTCTTGAAGAAGGTCGAGGCGTCCGAGATGACGAAGCCGAGCCCGCGATCGCCACCCAGCAGCTCGGACGCGACCAGAATGGAGAGCGCCGCGGCCAGCGCGACGCGCAGCCCCACGACCACATGCGGGAGCGAGGCGGGGAACACCACGCGCCAGAAAACCTGCCAGGGCGAGGCGCCGAGCGAGCGGGCGGCGCGGATCTTGTCTTCCGGACAACTCGCCACGCCCGCCTGGGTGTTCAGCATAGAGCGTGGCCAGTTCGCGGGCGGTCAGCTTATGAAGCTGCGTGGCCCGTGGGGCGGGAACATCCAACAAAGCACGACCTCACGATGTGAATGTACAGAGATGACGCTCTTTTCTTGGTAATTGTCGCCTGGCATCGGGTCCCGCCATTAATTGCATCGGCGGCGAGCGGGAGGCCGTTGGCCGTCAGGCGAAGAACCGGTTTGCCGGGCGCGGCAGGCCGAGATGGTCCCGCAGCGTGGTGCCGGCATAGTCACGCCGGAAGATGCCGCGCCGCTTCAGCTTGGGGACGAGTCGGTCGACCACGTCGTCCAGCCCCGCCGGCAGGAACGGAAACATGATGTTGAACCCGTCGCTGCCCTCGCTCTCCAGCCATTCCTGCATTTCATCGGCAATGGAGCTGGGCGTGCCGACGAAGGCGAGACCGGCATAACCGCCGAGGCGCTGGGCGAGCTGGCGGACCGTGAGACCCTCGCGTCGGGCAAGCTCGATCGCGCGTTCGCGAGCGCTGCGGCTGTCATTCGTCTCCGGGATGTCCGGCAGCGGACCGTCCGGGTCGAAACGCGTGGCGTCGTGGCCGAGGGCGATGGAAAGAGCGGCGATGGCGCTCTCCTCATGCACGAGCGCGTCCAGCCTTGCGCGCTTGTCCTTTGCCTCTTCCATGCTGTCGCCCACCACCACGAAGGCGCCCGGAAGAATCTTGAGATGGTCACGCGGGCGACCGAGCCGATCGAGCCGGCCTTTCACATCGGCGTAGAAGGCCCGGCCGGCGGCAAGGTCCGGTGGGGCGGCGAAAATGACTTCGGCGGTCTCCGCCGCGAGCTGGCGTCCGGCTTCCGAGGCCCCGGCCTGCACCACCACCGGCCAGCCCTGCACCGGGCGGGCGATGTTGAGCGGTCCGCGCACCGAGAAGTACTTCCCCTTGTGATTGAGCACATGCAGGCGCTCAGGGTCGAAATAGAGGCCCGAGGCGACATCGCGCGAGAAAGCGTCGTCGGCAAAGCTGTCCCACAGGCCGGTGACGACATCGTAGAACTCGCGGGCGCGCACATAGCGCTCGTCATGCTCCATGTGTTCGTCAAAGCCGAAATTCAGCGCCGCGTCGGGATTGGAGGTGGTGACGATGTTCCAGCCCGCGCGCCCGCCGCTGAGATGATCGAGCGACGCGAAGCGCCGGGCGACGTGATAGGGCGCCTCGAAGGTGGTCGAGGCGGTGGCGATCAACCCGATCCGCTCCGTCACCGCGGCAAGGGTCGACAGCAGGGTGAAGGGCTCGAACGAGGTGACGGTGTGGCTGCGCTTCAGGGCTTCCACCGGCATGTTCAGCACGGCGAGATGGTCCGCCATGAAGAAGGCATCGAACTTCGCCGCCTCCAGCCGCCGCGCGAAGCCGGCAAGATGGGCGAGATTGAAATTGGAATCGGGGAAGGCGCCCGGGTAGCGCCAAGCGCCAGTGTGCAGGCTGGTCGGGCGCATGAAGGCGCCGAGATGAAGCTGTCGTGAGGCCATGGGCACGGTCCCTGTGTTGGGAAAGGGTGCATCACCCCGGTGGCGCATCACGCCCCGAGGGTTGGGAGGGTGCGTCACCGGCCTGCCCCTGCCGCATTTGACACTCCCACCCGAGAAATTTATATAGTATGTAGACTATTAGCTTCCAGGGTACGGATCGGAAACGATGTCATTTGGTATCAGATTTGGTGTCTGGGCGCCGGTCCACGGGCCGCGCGCGGCGCTGAACGACCCGGAAGAGCCGTTCGATGCGTCCTGGGAGCACAACAAGGCCGTGATCCTGGAAGCCGAACAGCTTGGCTTTCACTCGACATTGATTGCCCAGCACACCGTCAACCCGCATCTGCCGGACCATGACCAGCTGGAAACCTGGACGGCGGCGGCGGCGCTGGCGGCGCTGACAAGCCGGATCGAGATCATCGCGGCGATCAAGCCGTTCATCTTTCACCCGGTCTTCCTCGCCAAGATGGCGCTGCAGATCGAGAACATCAGCGGCGGCCGGTTCGGCATCAACCTCATCAACGCCTGGAACAGCGTGGAATTCGAGAAGGCGGGCATCGCCTTCGGCGAGCACGATGCGCGCTATGAATATGGGCGCGAGTGGATCTCGGTCGTCTCCCGGCTGATGGCGGGCGAGGCCGTCACCCATAAGGGCACCCACTTCTCCATCACCGACTATAAGCTCACGCCGCGCGACCTGCACCGGGCGCGCCCCACCATTTACATCGGCGGCGAATCCGAGCCGGCGCGGGCGCTTGCCGCCGACCACAGCGATGTCTGGTTCATCAACGGCCAGCCGCCCGCCGATGTCGCCGCGCTTATTGCCGATCTGCGTCGCCGCCCGCGCCGGGGCGCGCCGCTGCGCTTCGGCCTTTCCGCTTTCGTCATCGCCCGCGAGACGGAAGCGGAAGCACGCGACGCCTATGAGCGCCTTGTCGACCTCGCGAAGCAAGACGCGGATGTCCACGCCCTTCAGCGCAAGCATGCCGATCCGAAGACGGTGATGTTCCAGACCATGGCGAAGTCGGTGCGCGTCGGCACTAATGGCGGCACCGCCGCCGGGCTGGTCGGGTCCTACGGCCAGGTGAGCGAGCGCATCCTCGCCTTCCACCGCTCGGGCATCGAGCTGTTCATGCTGCAGTTCCAGCCGCTGCGCGCCGAGCTTCGGCGCTTCGCGGCGGAGGTGATCCCGCGCGTGCAGGCCGCCGGCGCGGTCGCGCCGGCTCCCGCCCTTTCCGACGCGTGAACCCCGGCGAACCGACGAAAGAGCACGGCATGAGTGTTACCACCCCATTCGCCGCCACCGAGGGACGAACCTATTCCTCCGCGCCCCTGCCGCGCCTTCGGTTGGGTTCGAGCGGCCTCGTCGCCCTATCGTGGCTGGTGCCCGTCGTGCTGCTCATCGCCTGGGAGGCGCTGGCGCGCTATGGCTGGATCGAGCCGCACCTGCTGCCGGCGCCGAGCAAGGTGGCGCTCACCGCCTACAAGCTCACCGTTTCCGGCACGCTGCTGCATGATCTTTCGGTGAGCCTCCTACGGGCGGCGATTGGCTTCGCCATCGGCGGAGGCATCGGCTTCGCGCTCGGCACGCTGGTCGGCTTCTCGCGGATCGCCGAGGCTTTCATCGACCGCAGCGTGCAGATGGTGCGGGCGATCCCCTTCCTCGCCGTGCTGCCGCTGGTCATCGTCTGGCTTGGCGTGGGCGAGGGACAGAAGATCTTTCTTGTCGCGCTCGGCGTCGCCTTTCCGATCTACGTCAACACCACGCTCGGCATAAGGCAGGTCGATCCCAAGCTGATCGAACTTGGGCGCGTGCAGGGCTTGAGCACCTGGGAACTGATCACCCGCATCATCCTGCCGGGCGCACTGCCCTCCATCCTCACCGGCGTGCGCTTCTCGCTGGCGACCGCTTGGCTCGCTCTCGTGGTGGCGGAGACCATCGGCGCGCAGGCGGGTCTCGGCTTCCTGGCACTCGATGCGCGCGAGTTCCTGCGCACCGATGTCATCGTGCTGACGGTCATCATCTACGCGCTGATCGGCGTTGTCGCCGACAGCCTCGCCCGTCTCCTCGAACGCCGCCTGCTGCAGTGGCATCCGAACTACGGAGCCGGCCGATGACCGTGCAGCCGCGCGCTTCGGCGTTCAACCATAATGCCGTGGTGGTCTCGCATCTGCGCCGCGCTTATGGCGCCCGCACCGTCATCGACAGCCTCGATCTGGTGATCGGGCAGGGCGAATTCGTCGTGCTGCTCGGCGAGAGCGGTTGCGGCAAGACCACGCTGCTGCGCGCTCTGGCGGGGCTCGACCCGGTGCAGGGCGGCACAATCGAGGTGCCGGGCCGGCCTGCCGTGGTGTTCCAGGAGCACCGGCTGCTTCCGTGGGAGACGCTGTGGCGCAATGTGACGCTCGGCCTGCATGTGCCTGACGCCCGCGCCCGCGCCGCCGAGGCGCTCGGCGAGGTCGGGCTCGGCGACCGGCTCGACGATTGGCCGCGCAATCTCTCGGGCGGGCAGGCGCAGCGCGTGGCGCTGGCCCGCGCGCTGGTGCAGGAGCCGAAGCTGCTGCTGCTGGACGAGCCCTTCGCCGCGCTCGACGCGCTCACCCGCCTGCGTATGCACGGCCTCGTCCGCGATCTCGTCGCCCGCCACCAGCCGGGCGTGCTGCTCGTCACGCACGATGTCGATGAGGCGCTCCGCCTTGGCGACCGCATCCTTGTCATGCGCGACGGTGTCATCGCCGCCGCACACAGGCTCATCCCCGGCCACGACGCTGCCAGCGTGCGCGCTGACCTGCTGCGCGAACTCGGCGTGTCCTCATCTCATTGATCGTCAAGGAATTTCCTTTATGTCGACCTCGATTCTCACTCCCTCCCGGCGCACTTTCCTTGCGGCATCGCTGGCGGGCGCCGCCGCCGCCGGCCTCAGCGGAACAGGGCCGTCGCTGGCGGCGAGCGGGCGCACCACCGACACGCTGCGCCTCACCTGGGGTTATTTCGGCCTGAGCTACCTCGCCAAGGAACATGGCGCGCTGGAGAAGCAGCTTGCGGATCAGGGCATCAAGGTGGAATGGGTCGGCCCGTTCCCCAATCACGCGCCGACCATGCAGGCCGTGACCGGCGGCACCGCCGACTACGCCTTCGGCGGCAGCACCACGCCGGCGCTGGCGGCCATCCTCGCCGGTTCGCCGCTCGTCTTCACCCAGTTCTTCATCTATGAGCCGCGCACGACCGCGATCATCGCCAAGAAGAGCTCCGGCATTTCCAAGGTGGAGGACCTCATCGGCAAGTCGGTGGCGGTGAACCGCTCCGGCCTCGGCGAATTCCTCGTCGTCGCGGCGCTGGAAAAGCACAATATCGACCGCTCCAAGGTCAATTTTGTCTATCTCAACCCGCCGGACGCCGCCCCCGCGCTCGCCGCTGGCAAGGTCGATGCCTGGTCGATGTGGAGCCCCGGCGTCGACATCGCCCGCGTCGAGTATGACGCGCAGGACGTCTTCCTCGAAGAGCGCGACCTGCCGTTCCAGATCGACTTCAACACCTATCTGACGCGCCGCAAATTCGCGCAGGAGAATCCCGACCTCGTGCGCGCCTTCAACGCGGCGATTGTCGCGGAAGCCGAGTGGGCGAACGCCAACAATGTCGAGGCCGAGACCATCGCCTTCAAGGGCCTGAAATACCCGGAAGCGGTCCGCGATCACTTCATCTCGCTCAACCGGAAATACACGCCCTATTCCGTCACCGACGAAGGCTTCCTCGCCAAGTTCCAGAACGCGGCGGACTGGCTGAGCGCGCGCAAGGTGCTGCCGGAGCAGGTGAAGGTCACCGATTACGTAGCGGTGGTGTGAGGGCGCCATGAACAAGCCGCTCGACGCGCTCGCCCTGCGTCCGCCCGCCGATGGCGAGGCGGCGCTCGCCCGCCTTCAGCCGCTGTTCGACCGGATCGAGGAGGGGGTCGCCGAGCGCGAACGCGAGCGCATCCTGCCCTTCGCCGAGGTCGCCCTGCTGCGGGAGGCCGGCTATGGCGCGCTGCGCCTGCCGCGCCCGGACCATGCCGGGCTCACCTTCCGGCAGTTGCTGAAAATCGTCATCCGCCTCGCCGCGGCGGATTCCAATGTCGCGCACATCTTCCGCAATCATTTCTCGGTGAACGAGCTCTATGTGCGGCGCGCACGCGAAGGGCAGGGCCTTCTCTGGCAGGAGGTGGTGGCGGGCGGGGCGATTTTCGGCCTGGGCAATATCGAGCTTGGTTCCAGGAGCGCTGGCGGCGTGCTGCCATCGACCACGCTCACGCCTGACGGCGACGGCTTCCGGCTGAACGGCACGAAATACTACACCACCGGCACCCTCTATGCCGACTACATGCTCGTGCGCGCGGCGACGCCGGATGAGCGGCTGGCCTCGGTCATTATTCCGATGGGGCGCGAGGGGATCGAGATCGTCGACGACTGGGACGGTATTGGCCAACGTCTCACCGCCTCCGGTACGGGCCATTTCCGCAATGTCCGCGCCGAGGCATCGGAGGTCGTGTTCGACGCTGACGGCATCGGCTATGGCCTCGCCTATTCGAACACGCTGGCGCAGCTCTATGTGACCGCCATCGTTGCCGGCATCGCCCGAGCCGTGCTCAACGACGCGCGGCGCCTGCTGCTGGGGCGCAGCCGCACGTTCTATTACGCCACGGCGGAGCGGCCGGCGGAAGACCCGCTGCTGCTTCAGGTGCTCGGCGACCTCGCCACCGATGCCTTCGCGGCGGAGGCGGCGGTGCTGGCGGCCGCCGAGGCCCTCGATGCCGTCGGCGCCGCCCGGGACAGTGGACGCGACGACGAAAGCCTCGCCCATGAGGCCGCGCTCGCTGCCGCCAAGGCCAAGCTGATCGTCGACGAACTCGCCATCCGTGCCGGCGGGCGCCTGTTTGATCTCGCCGGTGCCAGCGCCGCCAGCCGCGCCCGCAATCTCGACCGCCACTGGCGCAACGCCCGCACGCTCGCCACCCATAATCCCGGCGTCACCAAGGCCGCCGCTATCGGTGCCTTCGAGACGAACGGGACCAAGCTGCCGGCGAAGGGTTTCTTCTAGGAAACAGCCGGTGAACCGGAGTTCACCGGCCGTTTCCCAGTGCAGCGTGGCCGCGCGAGTGCCGCCGGGCGGCGTTGAGCACGGCGCGGGTGAGCCACGTTGACCATGAGACCGGAACGCCGCCAAAGGCAAAGCCCCAGACGGCGACCGACGTGTCGGGGGGGCGTTTCAGCCGTAACCGACGATGCCCTTGATTTCGAGGAAGTCACGCAGGCCGAAATCCGCGTATTCGCGACCATTGCCCGACTGCTTGTAGCCGCCGAACGGAGCGAAAAGGTCCCAGTCCGGATAGTTCAGATAGATGGAACCGGCGCGCAGCCGGCCGGCGACGCGGCGGGCTTCGTCGAGATCCGTGCCCTGCACATAGGCGGCGAGGCCGTAGAGCGTATCGTTGGCAATGCTGATCGCTTCATCGACCGTCTCATAGGGGATGATCGACAATACCGGCCCGAAGATCTCCTCGCGCTCGATGCGCATGCCCGGCTTCACATCGCCGAACACGGTGGGCTTCACATAGTACCCCGTCTCAAGCGCGGCCGGCTTGCCCGTGCCGCCGATGACGAGCGTCGCGCCCTCGTCGATGCCGGCCTGAATGAGCGCCTGCACCTTGGCAAACTGGACATCGCTGACCAGTGGCCCGATCTGGGTCTCGACATCGGTCGGGGAGCCGACGCGCACGGTCTCCGCGGTCCGGCGGGCGATCTCCAGCGCTTCCGCTTGCCGTGCGGCCGGCACGAGCATGCGGGTCGGGGCATCGCAGGACTGTCCCGTGTTGGAGAAGCAGGCGCGCACGCCCTCGGACACGGCGGTTTCGAGATCGGCGTCCGGCAGCACGATATTGGCCGATTTGCCGCCAAGCTCCTGGGCCACGCGCTTGACAGTCGCGGCGGCGTTGCGGGCGACGTCGATGCCGGCGCGGGTCGAGCCGGTGAACGACACCATGTCGATGTCCGGGTGGGAGGAAAGCGCGGCGCCGACTTCCGGTCCCGTACCATTCACGAGGTTGAACACCCCCCGCGGGATGCCCGCCTCATGCACGATCTCCGCGAAGACCATGCCGGAGATCGGCGCGATCTCGCTCGGCTTCAGCACCATGGTGCAGCCGGCGGCGATGGCTGGCGCCACTTTGCACATGATCTGGTTGAGCGGCCAGTTCCAGGGGGTGATCAAGCCGACGACGCCCACCGGCTCATGCGTCACCCGCGTGGTGCCGCGCGTCTCGTCGAACTCGAAGCGCCGGAAGGCCTCGATGGTCGCTTTGAGGTGCCCGAGCCCGGCATAGGCCTGGGAGTCGCGGGCACGCGCGATCGGCGAGCCCATTTCGCGACTGATCGCCTGGGCGACATCTTCGTAACGGCGCTCATAGACCGCGAGCAGCGCCTCAAGAAGCGCGAGACGCTCTTGCTTGGACGTAAACTGGAAATGGGCGAAGGCGGCCTTGGCGGCGGCGACGGCACGATCCACGTCGGCCTGCCCGCCGAGCGAGATGGTGGCGAACGGTTGCTCGGTGGCGGGATCGATCACGTCGAGCGTCCGGTTGACCACCGGGTCGACGAAAGCGCCGTCAATGTAGAATGTGAGATAGCTGGACGTCATGGAATGCCTCGTCTCTGTGAAGGCGGCTCAGATGCCGAGCGCATTGCGCGCCCGGCCATAGGCTATGCGTATCGAAGCACCGATCGGCCACAAGCTGTGGAACGGGAAGGCCCTCGCGGGACGCACCGGCATGTCGAGGGTATCCGGCTCAGTGCCGGTTGCCCAGCGGGCGAGTTCGCCGCCCATGGCCGTCGCCATCGCGACGCCGCGGCCATTGTAGCCGATGCACGCCATGAGGCCGGGTGCCGGCGCGGTAAGGTTGGGATAATAGTCGGCTGTGATCGCGAGTTGGCCGTTCCAGCCATGCGTCCAGCGGATGTTGCCGAGAAACGGCCACAGCCGCTTCGCGTAGCGCATGAGATCGGGAAACCCCGCTGGGCCGTGCAGTGGCCGGAGCCGGCTGCGCCCACCCATCAGCAGGCGATTGGCTGAATCGAGCCGATAGTAGACGGTGATCGACTCGTGCTCATAGAGGACGTGGCGGCCGGGCACGATGCGGGCTGCCGCCGACGGAGGAAGGGGCTCGGACGCGACGATGCCGCCATAGACCGGCACGACCGAGCGTTGGAGGCCGGGAAAGAGATCGTCCGTGTAGCCATTGGTCCCGAGGATCACCCGGTCGGCGTCGATCTGGCCGCCGGAGGTCTGGACCGTCCATCCGCCGGCGCGCCGTGTCAGCGCCGACGCTGGCGTGTGGGCAAAAAGCCGCGCACCAGCGGCCATGGCGGCATGGGCAAGGCCTCGGCTATAGGCGAGGGGGTTGAGCGACCCGCCGCGCCGGTCGAGAGCGGCGGCGACGTAGCGATCGGTGCCTGTCGCCTCCTGCACGGCGGCACGATCAAGCCATTGCACAGGGGCTCCCCGCCGCTGCAGTTCGGCCGTCGCCCGCTGCAGGAAATCGACGGAGCCGCTGCTGAAGGCGGCGCGCAGGGTGCCGGTGCGTTTGGCCTCGCACGCGATCCCCGCCTCCTCGACGAGGCGGAAGACCTTGTCCGGCGCGGAGCCGGAGAACGCGACCATCCGGGAGCCAAGGTCCGGGCCGAACGTCTTCTCGATCTCGGCAGGTTCGTGCTTGAGCCCGGCATTGATCTGCCCGCCATTGCGGCCCGACGCCCCCCAGCCGAAGCAGTGGGCCTCGATCAGTGCGACATCCGCGCCGGCGCGGGCGAGATGATAGGTCGCAGACAGCCCGGTGATACCGCCGCCGATCACCACGATGTCGGCGCGCAGCTGGCCGGACAGAGGCGGCGCGAGCGGTTCGGGGCCCGCGGACACCGCGTAGACTGTGTCGGCGTCGCGCGAATCGCGCTCCGCCCTGCGGGTGTGCCCGGGATCGGAATGGCTCACCGACACGCTCCCTGCGCATGATCCCATGGCATCGCCTTCAGGCCCCCTGGAGGACGATGACGTCCTCCGGCGCCCAGGCAAGGCGCACCGAGGCGCCCGGGCGCAGGTCCTGGATCTGTCGCATGTCCCGGCTGCGCACCTGCAAGGCGGCGCCGTCCGGCAATGTCAGAAGCAGGCGGTATTCCACGCCGAGATAGACACTCTGGCGGACAACCGCCTCGACGGTGCCGGAGGCGTCGAGGTGGATCTTCTCCGGGCGGATCGCGACGCGCACAGCCTGGCCCGGCGGCCCGAGCCGCTGCGCCGGCGCCGTGCAGCGCCAGCCCGCCCCGATGAGGGTGCCGCCCGCGCCGACGGTGCCGCTGAGAATATTGGCTTCGCCAATGAAATCGGCGACGAAGGAGGTCGACGGCCTCTCATACAATTCCTGCGGGGTGCCGATCTGCACCAGACGGCCGCTCTCGAACAAAGCGATGCGGTCGCTCATGACAAGCGCTTCTTCCTGATCGTGCGTGACCGAAATGACGGTCGCGCCCAATTGCTTGACGATGCGGAGGATTTCCGTCTGCATGCTGCCGCGCAGCTTCTTGTCGAGGGCCGCCATCGGCTCGTCGAGCAGCACCAGTTCCGGCCCGAAGACGAGGGCCCGTGCCAGAGCCACGCGCTGACTCTGTCCGCCGGACATCTGCCGGATGGAGCGCGGGCCGAAGCCGGCAAGGCCGACGACCTCAAGCATCGCCTCCACCTTCTTCGCTGCGGTCCGGCGATCGCAGCCGCGCGCCAGCAACGGGAAGGCGACGTTCTCGGCGACGCTCATATGCGGAAACAGCGCATAATCCTGAAACACCATGCCGATATTGCGCTTGTTGGGCGGCGCGTGGGCGACGCTCTCGCCATGCATGCGAACATCGCCGCTGTCCGGCGCCATGAAGCCGGCAATGATGCGCAGCGTCGTGGTCTTGCCCGAGCCGGAGGGGCCGAGCATGGTCAGGAACTCGCCCTTGTTCATTGTGAACGAAATGTCGGACAGGGCGGCAACGTGGCCGAAGTTCTTACAGACGCCGGCGAGCTCGAGTGCGTGAGGCGCGGTTTCAGCGGGGGAGGGCATCACGCGTTCCGTGTCTTGAGCAGGGTTATGGCGCCGAGACCGAGCGCGGAGATGGCGATCAGTATGGTGCCCACGGCAGCCATGGTCGGGTCGAGCTCGGCGCGCAGCTGACTCCAGATCAGCACCGGGACGGTGCGCAGTCCGGGGTCGGTGAGGAAAATCGCCATCACCACCTCGTCCCAGGAGGTGATGAAGGCAAATATGCCGCCCGACACGACGCCCGGCGCGATCAGCGGCAGCAGAACCCGGCGGAACACATAAAGGCGGCTCCCACCCAGCCCGAGCGCCGCGAGTTCGAGGTTGCCGTTGACGGCATGCAGGCTTGCCGTCACCGAAACCACGACGAAGGGCAGGGCGAGCACGGTGTGGGCAATGATGAGTGAGGCGAGCGTGCCCGACAGGCCCCAGCGCGCGAAGACGAGATAGACGCCGACGGCGAGAACGATCACCGGCGTCACCAGCGGGCTGAGCAGGAGGCCCTGCACGATGGCCTTGCCGCGGAATTCGGTGCGGTAGAGGAAAATGGCCGCCGCCGTGCCGAGCGCCATGGAAAGACAAGCGGTGCCGATGGCCGTCTGGAGACTGGTGACGGTCGCCGCCCGCCATGCCGGATTCGCGAGCACGTTCTCATACCAGCGCAGCGAAAAGCCTTCCGGCGGGAAACGGATCACCGTGTCGGCGGTGAAGGAGATCGGCACGATCACCAGAGTCGGCAGCAGAAGAAACAGGGCGATGACGAGGATGAGCGTCCAGAACGCGATCGCGGCAAGGAGCGAGCGGAGCTTCATGGCCGTGAAACCCTGGTGTCGGGGCGCCCCAGCTGGATCGTGAGGCCGGCCACCGCGAAGATGGCGGCGGTCGCCAGCAGCAGGACGGCCGCCAAGGCGCTGCCGAAGCCGAGATTGAGCAATTCCGTCACCTGCGCCGCGACCAGCTGGGCGATCATGGTGTCGCGCGGGCTGCCGAGCAGCGCGGGCGTGATGTAGAAGCCGAGCGCGAGGGTGAAGCTGAGCAGCGCGGCGGCATAGACGCCGGGCAGGGTCAGCGGCAGGAAGACCTTGAAGAAGCAGCGCAACGGCCCGGCGCCACAGATGCGCGAGGCCTCCAGCAGCCTGATGTCCACCTTGCGCATGGCGGCGAAGATCGGCAGCACCGCATAGGGCAGCAAGATGTGCGTCATGCCAATGACGACGGAAAGCTTGTTGCGGATGAGCTGGATCGGCGCGTCGGTGAGGCCGATGTCCATCAGGAGCCGGTTCACCAGCCCGCTGTCCTGCAGCAGAATCATCCAGGAAAAGCTACGCAGCAGAAGGCTGACCCAGAAGGGCAGCAGCAGACACATCGCCAGCAGGGCGAATAGCACGCGGCCCGCCCGCACCATCGCATAGGCATAGGGGTAGGCAAGCAGCAGGCAGATGACGGTCACGATGGCAGAGGTCTGGAACGTCTGCAGGATTACCCGGCCGTACAGCGGTGTGCTCCACAGGCGGGCGTAATTCGCCAACGAGCCCTCCGGCACGCTTGAGGCCAGCACAAGCGCCAGCGGATAGACGAAGAACGCCGCGAGGAACAGGAGCGCGGGTACGCCGAGCAGGGCGACCGCGCTGCGGCGCCGCCGGGCCGGCTGCGGCGCCGGTGCGCCGCCATGGGCGAAGTCCGTTCCGGAAGGGGCATGGGCTGCTGACATCGTGTTCTCTTCGTGCCCGCCCGCGCCACACGTCACGCGCGTCGCGAGCTTGGTCCGGCATCCCGGATGCCGACCGGTCACAGCCGGCGTCCGGGCATGATCGCGCGGGGGCTAGATCGTTTCACCGTTTCACGGAAACAGTGAAATGATCTAATTCTTTGCTTCGTCGCGTTTTCTTCACGCGAACCGGTATCCACTTCGCACGAAAACGCTCGAGGCGGGGCCGGTCACAGCAGCAGCCATTCCTGGAAGCGCTCGTTCACGGCGGTTTCGTTTGCCGACCACCACTGGTAATCGACCTCCACCTTCGTCGCGAGATGATCCGTGGGCAGATTGCCCTTGAAGGGGCTGTCGATGAGCGGGACGGCGGCCTTGTTGGTCGGGCCATAGGGCATGAGGGCGGCAAAAGCGGCCTGCGCCTCCGGCGAGGTGAACACCTTCAGCGCTTCCATCGCCTGCTTGCGGTATTTCGTGCCCTTGGGAACGACCCAATAGGCGTTCTGCGTGGTCCATTGGCCCCAGGCAATGGCGACCGGGGCGGATTTCGCCGCCTGAAGGCCGCGCCCCACCCACACCAGACCCATGCTGGCCTCGCCGCTGGTCAGGAACTGTTCGGACTGCGAGCCGGTCTCCCACCAGATCAGGTGGTCGCGGATGGTGTCGAGCTTCTTGAGCGCCCGGTCGATGTCGAGCGGATAGAGATCCTTCGGCGCCACGCCATCCGCCAGCAGCGCAGCCTCGAAAACGCCGCCCGAGGCATATTTCCAGACCGCGCGCTTGCCGGGAAACGCTTTCACGTCGAAGAAGTCGGCGAAACCTGCCGGCCTCTTGCCGTCGAACTTGTCGGTACGATAGGCGATGACCGTGCCTTCGACATCGGCGCCGAGGCGGTAGTCGCCCGCATAGCCCGGCAGGAAGGTGCCCCGGTCGATGACGCCGTAGTCTATGGCTTCCAGCCATTTGGCCTGGGCCGCCTGGCCGAAATTATCGGCGACGACGACGATGTCCCAGGTGACATTGCCGGCATCGGCCATGGCAATGATCTTCGCATCGCTGGACGGGCTGTCCTGTCGAACGGAAAGGCCTGTGGGCAGACGGTCGAACATCGCCTTGGCCTGCGCCTCCTGATAGGCGCCGCCATAGCTGGCGACCGTCAGGACCGTGCCGTCAGCGGCCCGGACCGTGCCCACCCAGGCCGGCATCGCCGATGTGAAGAGGCCTGCCGCGCCGATGCCCATGCCCTTGAGTACCGCACGGCGCGAGCTGCTGCTCTTGTCCTTGTCCATGAACATTCCCCTGGAAACGGCCGCATCGCTCGGCCCTGGCGCTAGATTGACACCATGCCTCGCGGGACGGCAACAGCATTTTTCGTAAAAATGAAAATCTGTTGCCATTTTCATTTTTATGGATGCTAGATTGCTGAACGCTCGCAACATTCTGAAGATTGGAGGGGCTGCGCTGTGAACGAGCCGGTGAGCTTCTTTTGGAACGGCCGCGCCGTAGCCGGACAGGCGGGGGAGAGCCTCGCGGCCGCGCTGTGGCGGGCGGGCATCCGCACGACAGCGAGCACGCGCAAGCGGCACCGACCGCTGGGGCCGTCGGGCAGCTTCATCGCCGGTTGTCTCGCCGGCGTGGACGGGCGCCCGAACACCCGCCTCGATCGCGTGTTTCTGGCCGAGCCGGTGAGGGCGACGGAGCAGAACACCTGGCCCAGCCCCCGCTTCGATCTCCTGCGCGCCGCGCGCCTGTTGCCGGCGCGCCTCGTCTATGGCGGCTTCGAGCATGGCGCTTTCGCGCCGGGCCATCCCCGCCTGTTCGCCGTGTGGGAGCGGATGCTCGCCTTCCTCGCCGGTGTGGGTGACGCGGCGCATGTCGAAGAGGGGCCCTTGCCGCAGGGACGTCGTATCGCCGTGGACGTTCTCATCGTCGGCGGCGGCGTTGCCGGGCGCGCCGCCGCGAACGCGGCCGTGGCCGAAGGACGGTCCGTTGCCCTGGTTTCCCTCTCGCGGGAGCCCGGCAGCTTCGCCCGCTCGCTTGGTGTGGAACTGCCGCCGCTCGACCCGCGTGTCGAGATCTTCAGCCGGACCGAGGTATTCGGCATCTATCGCAAGGGAGGGCTCGTCGCGGCGGCGCCGTTCGATCCGCGGCAGGGTGCGCTTATCTTCACGCCGGGGCGCACCGTGCTCGCCGTTGGTCGTCGCTCCATTCCTCCTCTGGTGCGCGGCAATCATCTGCCGGGCGTCGTGGATGCGCACTTCGCCCTGTCGCTGGCGGTCGACGCCGGTGTCGCGCTCGGGCGGCGGGTGGTGGTCGTGGGCACAGGCGCCGAGACGGCGATTGCCACGCGGCTGAAGAATGCCGGAGCCAATGTCGTTGCCGTCGCGTCCGTCGGGAAGCTGCAGGGCATTCTCGGCCGCAACGCGGTGACGGGCGCGGTTCTCGACCGCCGCTTCGCCTGTGACTGCCTGGTGCATGCCGGGCCTTGGCGCGTCGATCCGGGTCTCGGTTTTCAGGCGATGGCCGAGGGGCTCGGCCAATTGGGAACCTCCACCGATGCCGGTTCCTCGGTATCCGTCATCGGAGCGGCTGCAGCGGAGCCGGACAGCATCCTGCTGCCGGAGCGCCTCGATGCGGATGCCTATGTCTGCCCCTGCATGGATGTGACAATTGGAGAGGTCCTGCACCGCATCCGTGAGGGTGAGACCGATCTTGAGGTGCTGAAGCGCCTCACCTCCTGCGGCATGGGTCCGTGCCAGGGCTTTCCCTGCTGGGAGATGCTCGCCGCCGTCGTCGCGAAAGCAGCACCGCAGGCGGCCCAGGCGGTGCCGCGCCCCAGCCACCGCGCGCCGCGTCGCGCCCTCACCGTGGCGCAGGCCGCGGGCCTGCATGGACTGGTGGAGCCCGACCGGTGAGCACCTCCTCCCATGGCCTTCCTTCCAAGGCATCCGTCGTCATCGTCGGCGGTGGCATCCAGGGCCTCGCCTGTGCCTTCAATCTCGCGGAACTCGGGGTCACCGGGGTGGTGGTGCTCGATGCCGGCTACTGGCAGGGCGGCGCCTCCGGGCGCAACGGTACGCTGATCCGTGGCGGTTTCGGCACGCCCGAATGGACTGGCCTGTTCCAGTACTCCAACCAGGCGTGGCAGACCCTTTCGCGCAGCCTCGGCCACAACGCCATGTTCACCCGGCGGGGCTACATGATGGTGGCGGAGACCGACCGTACTGCGGACATGCTGCATTCCATCACCGGCATTCATGCGCAGCATGGTGTGCGCCATGAAATGATCCGCGGCGCGCGGATGGCCGAGGTCCTGCCGGCCATTGACGGGCGGCAGGTGAAATGCGCGCTGATGCTGCCGGATGGAGGCGTCGCCCCGCATCATGCCGCGATGAAGGCCCTGCTTCACGCCTGCGAGGACCGTGGAGTCCTGGTGCGCTACCGCACGCCGGTCACCGGCATTGAGCGCACCGGCGGGCGGGTCGGCGCCGTCACGGTGGGCGATCACCGCATCGCGGCGGACAGCGTGATGGTGGCCGCCGGCGGCCACAATCCGGAAGTGGCCGCTCTGGCGGGCGTGACGCTTCCCGGCTTCGGCATGCGCATTGAGGCGATGGCACTCGAGCCGGTGCGCCCGCTCATCCGTCCCGCCATCGCGCTGATCGACAGCCTCTGCTACCTGCACCAGACCGGCCGTGGCGAGGTGGTCGGCGGCACGGAGGTGCCCGAGCGCCCACGGATGAGCCTAAGCACCGATCTTCCCGTGCTGGCGCAAACGGCCGCCGTCTACGCGCGGCTGTTCCCCCGGCTGCGCACACTGCGCGTGCTGCGGCACTGGGCCGGATTGATCCACGCCACGCCTGACTATGCTCCGTTGATCGGCGAGCACCCCGATCTCAAGGATCTATGGTTCAGCGCCGGCTGGTCCTATGGCTGGGCAGGTGGCCCGGGAACCGGCATACTTCTTGCGCGCGCGATTGCGAGGGGCGAGGTCGACAGCCGGATCGCGCCTTTCGCCATCGACCGGTTCGCGCGAGGCAAGCCGTTGAAAGACCCTGCAATCGTGCTTTGATCGTTGGCGCTTCGCCGCTCTTTCCCTTCTGCCGAGGATGCTTATGACGCCGGAAACCGCCGAACCGACCACGCCGTCCGCGCAGAACGAGCGCGAGATCGATACGGCGCAGCGCGAGGTCGGACGCAGGATCAAGGCGTTGCGGCTGTCCAACAGCCTGACCCTGACCCAGCTTTCGGAAAAGACGGGACTGTCGATTGGTACACTGTCGCAGATCGAGCGCGGACTGACATCGCCGACCGTGCGAACCCTGTTCGGGCTCGGCACGGCGCTCGGCGTGTCACCGGCCTGGATTCTCGATCCCGCCGTCTCGGGCGGCGGCGAGGATCCGTTTGTGACCCGCTCCGGCCGTGGCCAGTTGCTGATCAGCAATCGTGGCCTTGAGAAGGTCATCATCACCCCTCCCGCCGCTTCGCGGCTGAAGGCCTTTCTCGTCAACCTCGACCCCGGCGCGAGTTCGGGAGACGAGCCCTATTCCCATAATGGGCAGGAGGTCGGCTATGTCGTTTCCGGCTCGATGGAGCTGGAGATCGGCGACAAGAGCTACGTGCTGAACGCGGGCGACTGCTTTGCCTTCGACAGCGATATCGCCCATCGGTTCTGGAACAGCGGCAGCAAGGCGGCCTCCATTCTGTGGGTGAACGCGCCCACGTCTTCCTAGCGGCGTCGCGGCTGGTAACGCCACCGACAGTGAGCAAGGCCCGCGCCTGCGCGGGCTCAGCTCAAGCGGCGCGATTGCGCGCCAGTTCCAGCGCGAAATCGATCGCTTCGATCAGGCTTTCCTCATTGGCGATGCCCTTGCCGGCGATGTCGAAGGCCGTGCCGTGGTCGACGGAGGTTCGGATGATCGGCAGCCCGAGGGAGATGTTGACGCCGGACAGCGCCTTCCATTCCCCGGTCGCGGGGTCCACGTCGAAGCCCAGAAGCTTCACCGGCACATGGCCCTGATCATGATACATCGCCACCACGGCATCGTAGCTGCGCCCGCGCAGCTTGACGAAGATTGTGTCGCCGGGCACCGGGCCGATCACCGTGATGTCCGAGCCCTCATAGGTCGCCACCAGCGGGGCCGTCACGTCGATATCTTCACGGCCGAAGATGCCGCCTTCGCCGGCATGCGGGTTGAGGGCGGCGATGCCGATGCGCGGATGCGCGATGCCGAGCGAACGCAGCATGGCCGCCGTCAGGTCGATGACGCGGCGAAGCCGCGCCGGTGTGAGCTTTGAGGGCACATCGGCCAACGCGACATGCGTCGTGAGATGGCTGACGCGAAACGCGCCATGGGCCAGCATCATGACGGAATCGCGCGCCCCGGTGAGGTCGGCGAGCATGTCGGTGTGCCCGGAATAAGCGTAGCCGGCGAGATTGAGCGCCTCCTTGTTGAGCGGGGCGGTGACGAGGCCCGCGATGGCGCTGGACTGGGCGAGGCGGACCGCCTTTTCGATGGCGAGATAGGCTAGCCGGCCACCTTCCGCGCTCATCTGGCCGAGGCGGATCGGTTCGCGCTCGGCGCCGGCCGCCAGGATGGCGAGCGGCGCGGGCTGCGCGGCATCCTCAATCTCGGGTATCGGAGGTGTTGCGAGCAGGGCTTCCGCCGCGCGCAGGGCAGTCACGCTACCGATGACGAGCAGCGACAGTTCGCCGGCCTGCAGGCGGGGCGCAAGGCGGGCGCCGGCCTTGGCGATGATCTCCGGGCCGATGCCGGCGGGGTCTCCCATGGTGATGGCAAGGCGCGGCACAGCCATGAAAGCGACCCTCTTTCCAGAATACGTCATTTGATATCAAAAGTTATCATATGCGCGCAACGGCGTTATTGGCGGCTCTCCGACGCCTCGTCGAACAGCGTCCGCAGCAGGTCCGGACGACCAAAGCCGCCGGATTTCGAGACCACGCGGACGCCGTCGAACCGTCCGCCGCGCAGATGCGATACGGCCAGCCCCGGCTCGCGTGCGCCCTCCACGGCGAGGCTGTCAGCGCCGATGGCCTGGGCCACGTCCCGCAGCGTCTCGCCGCCCGCCACGAACAGCGTGCCCGGCGGCGGGCAATGGGCGAGCAGGTGCGAAAATCGCTCGGCAATGACGGAAGCTGCCGCGGCACGCGTCCCCTCGAAGGCCACGGTGACGAGGCACGACAGGCCCTGCGCCAGACGTTCAAGAACCGCGTCGATGTCCGACGGGTTCGCCGAAAGCCGGACATGCCGGCGCGGGTCCGCCGCGGCGGCATGGTCGATCTGTTCCCGCATGACCGGATGATGCGAGCCGATGAGCGCCAGCAAGGGGCTGCGCACCCGTACCTCCGTCGGCGGCTCGGAGGCGGAAGGCGAGGCGGGCCGGGCCCGGGCGAGCGCGGCAGCGAGACCGCCGGTGCCAACCCACAGCACGCGGCCATCGCCGCGCATCTCGCGCGCGACGATGGCGTCGAGATCGGCATCGGTTTCGGCGTCATGTACGTGGATGTCGGCATGGAGCAACCCCGCAGCGCGCAACGTGGCGGCGATGTCACCCCCGAGAGGCTGCGCGGGCCCTATCTGCCACTGGAAACCCGCCCGCGTGACGCGTCCCTGGAAGGGAAAGGCCGGAGCGACGACGAGGCGCCAACCGGCCATCCGCGTCGAGAGCGCGGCAAGCTCCGCCGCCCAATTGCCGCGCAGGAGGCTGTCGATCTTCCTGAAGGCGGGCGCACCATCGAGAAGCCAGTCGGTGAGGGGAGCCTGGCGGCGGACCGCCTCATCGCCATCCATCTCTCGCGTGCCCGCGTCGATGGCCGCCGCAGTCGGCAGGGCGCGCACGGGATGCCAGAGCACCGGGATCGGGCAGCGGGGCGTGGCAAAAGCGGCGGCACTGTCCAGCGCGCCGGTCAGGTCGTCGGCGAGAATGCGCAGTCCCGTGCGTTCAAACACGGCGGTGATCCTGTCGCAGCACGGGAACGACGCGCAGGACGACGTTCAGCCGCCGCAATTCCTCCAGCACCAGGGGATCGATACCGTCATCGGTGACGATCTCCTGGATGTCGGCGACATCGCAAATGGTGCAGAAGCTCGGCGCGGTGAATTTCGAGCTATCCGCCAGCACCATGACGTGCCGGGCCGCGGCAATCATCGCCTGCTTCATCGCCGCCACGTCGAGCGAGGTCTCGGTCAGTGTCCTGCCGGTGATGGCATGGGTGCCGAGCAGAGCAATATCGGCATGCAGGCTGCGCAGGAAGTCCTCGCCGGGCCGGCCGACCAGCGTCGTCGACCCCGGCCGCACCGTGCCACCCGGCACGATGAGATGCACCTCCGGGGCGTCGGCCAGTACCTGGGCGATGGCGAGGCTGTTGGTGACGGCGGTTAGCGGGAGCCGCCGTGTAGCGACGGCGCGCGCCACGGCAAGCACCGTCGTGCTGGCGTCGAAGATGACGCTCTGTCCCGGCCGCAACTCTTCGGCGACGGCGGCGGCGATGGCGTTCTTTTCCTCGCGCCGCAGCTGCGCGGCGAGGGCGGTGTCGGGCTCGAAGGTGGCGCGCGCGGTGCTCTGCAGCAGAGCGCCGCCATGGGTGCGTTCCAGCGCGCCCTGCTTCACCAGATGTTCGAGATCGCGGCGGATGGTCGATGGCGAGGCGTTGATGGCATCGGCCAATTCCTGAATGCCCGCCGCGCCCTCGCGCCGGAGGCGTTCCAGAATGAGCGCCCGCCGTTTCGCCGGAATCATCTCCACGCGCCCACGCGGCGCCTCCTCGCCGCCGTCACCCTGGTTTTCGCGACTGTTCATGGCGCCTCCGTACCGCTGCGCGGGCGTGTCCGCGATGCCGGATGATCGATTCTGGAAGATTTTGACGGTTTTCGCGACGATTTCCACTGGCGTCGGCACATTTCCAACACCTGGTCGGTGTGGGAACCGGTGCTCGGCAGCCCGCCTGCTCTCGGCCACACGGCATTTCTCCTGCGTGAGATATTTGCGGAGCGCGGTGGCTCCAAGGCTTCTGTCCGTCGCCCAGGGGGGCGGAATTTAATTCTCGCTCTTTCAATGGGTTAATCCGAAGGTTCGGCCGTGTGCCTTCCGGGGGCGCGACAAAATCGACCGAGGGCGCTTGACCGGGATCGGAAACGTCGTCAACAATGAGAACGTTCTCAGAGAACGTTCCCGTTAGTGGAGCGGCTCCGGGCACGGGAGGACTGACATGATCGACGCCACAGGTCGCCCCGACACCGGGGAGCGGCACCCTTCGTCTCGCGAAATGCGCGCATCTGGCGTCAGCAAGTCCTATGGCGCGACCGTCGCGCTCGAACACGCCGATATCGCGCTGAAGGCCGGCGAGGTTCATGCGCTGCTCGGCGAAAACGGGGCGGGCAAGTCCACGCTCGTGCGCATCTTCACCGGCGCGGTCATCCCGGATCGTGGCGAGATGCGGTTGCACGGCGAGACCTATGCGCCGCGTTCCATCATCGAGGCGCGCAAGCGCGAGGTCGCCACGGCGTTTCAGGAACTGAGCCTCGTCCCCAATCTGAGCGTGGCGCAGAATTTCCTGCTGCCGGCTCTCGCGGGGCGTGGCTCGCCGCTGATCTCGCATCGCCAGGTCATCGCCCGCGGCGCGGAAATCCTGCAACGTCACGGGCTCGTGCGTATCGATCCGGCCGCGCGCGTCGGCGATCTGCCGCTCGCCGAACGCCAGCGCATCGAGATCGCCCGCGCGATCGAGAATGCCGGCCGCGTGCTGATCCTCGACGAGCCGACCGCCTCGCTGGCCGAGACCGACTGGCTGTTCGAACAGATCGGCAAGGCGCGTGCGCGGGGCGTCGCCATTCTCTACATCTCGCATCGGCTTGCCGAAGTCCGGGAAATCTGCTCGTCGGCGACCGTGCTGCGCAATGGCCGCTCCATCGGTACGGTGGGTCTCGCCAGCGCCAGCGACGGCGACATTTTCGAGATGATGGTCGGCCACCGGGTCGAGCATGCACGCCGTCCCGCGCGGGTGGCGGACCCGGCCCGCACGCCGCGTCTCGCCGTCGAGAATCTGGCCGGTCGCGGGCTGCGCGGGGTGAGCCTGCACCTCGGAGCGGGCGAAATCCTCGGCGTCGCCGCGCTGGAAGGCCAGGGCCAGCGCGGTCTGTTCCGCCTGCTGGCCGGGCTGGAGACGCCGGCCGATGGCGTGATCCGCGTCGACGGCACGGTGGCCACCTTTCGCAGCCCGCGCGCCGCGCTGCGCTGCGGCTCGGGCATCAGCTATCTCCCGGAGGAACGCAAGACGGAGGGCATCCTCGCTGGCCTGTCGGCGGCCACCAATGTGGTTCTGCCGCTCCTGCCGCGCGTGGGCCGGGCGGGGTTCATCGGCCGGCGCGACGAGGAAAAGGCGGCGCAGCCTGCGGCGGACCAGGTGGCACTGAGCCCGCGCTATCTCGGATTCGCCATCGGCGACCTCTCCGGCGGCAATCAGCAGAAGGCGCTGATGGCGCGCACGCTGGCCACCGGCGCGCGCACGCTGCTGCTGTTCGATCCCACGCGCGGCGTCGATGTCGGCACGAAGGAATCCATCTATGCCGCCATTCGCGCCTTCGCCGAGCGTGGCGGTTCGGTTCTCTTCTATTCCTCGGAACTGCCGGAGATCGTCCAACTGGCCGATCGCTGCCTCGTTCTCTATGGCGGGCAGGTGTTCCGCGAGCTGCAGGGTGACGACATCGCCGAGCAGACGCTGGTGGCGGCGATGATCGGTCATGGCCAGGGCTCGCCGGCCGATCGCGCCCCCGCCCCCTTCGCCACCCCCGCCCACGTCGTCGCGGAGAATGCCCGATGAGCGACATCGCCACTGCGGGCGCCTCCGGGTCCGCTCCAACCGCTGTTCGTTCGGGCTTGGCCCCGCGTCACCGTCTCTGGCGGCTGACGCAGGGCGCCGGCCTGATCTTCGGTCTCTATGTGCTGCTTTATGCGCTCTACGCCTACCAGCAGCCGCGCGCTCTCGACAGCTACGCCATCGCCGCGCTGATGAACAACACGGCCCCGCTGGCGCTCGCGGCGGCCGGGCAGACGCTGGTGGTGCTGAGCCGCGGCTTCGATCTCTCCATCGCGGGCGTGATCTCGCTGACCAATGTCGTGCTCGCCGTCTATCCCCTGGAAGGACCGGGCGGTGCGCTGCTCTCTCTGCTGCTCTGCCTCGCCATCGGCGGTGCTGTGGGAGCGGTGAATGGCTGGCTGGTGGCCTATCTCCGGCTCCAGTCCATCGCCGCCACGCTGGCGACCATGATCATCTGCCAGGGCATCGCGCTCGTCATCCTCAACGCGCCGGGCGGCGCGGTCTCCGACTGGATCGCCGACGAATTGACCGGGCGGCTGTGGAGTGCTGTGCCGGTGTCGGGGCTGGTGGTTGCCGTGGTGATCGGGCTCTGGCTGCTGGTACGTCGCACCAACTATGGCGTCGCGCTCTATGCCATCGGCGCCGACGAGCCCGCCGCCGCGCTCTCCGGCGTGAATGTGCGGCGCACGCGCTTCCTCACCTTCGTCGCCGCCGGCATGCTGTACGGCCTCGCCGGGTTGATGCTGAGCGCGCAGACGGCGACCGGTAATCCCAATTCCGGCACGCCGCTGCTGCTGCTGTCCTTCGCGGCGGTGGCGCTGGGCGGCACCTCGCTGAGCGGCGGACGCGGCGGGCTGTTCGCCTCGGTGATGGGGGCAGCGACGCTCACCCTGTTGCAGAAGGTGCTGTTCTCCAGCGGCGTCTCGTCCTTCTACACCGGCCTGTTCCAGGGCGTGGTGCTGATCGTGGCCGTGGTCTTCAGCGGCCTGCTGACCCGGATCGGAGAGCGGAAATGACGGTCATGAACGACGATCCGATCGCGCCGGCCCGCTTCCAGCAGAAGGCCGACACACGGCGCAGCGCGCGCATCAGCGCCGAGACGGTGAGCACGCTTGCGGTGGCGATTCTGTGCGTCGTGCTGCTCGTCGGCGCGCGCTTCATCAGCCCCTCGCTCGGCTCCTGGTCGCAGGTGGAGACGGTGCTGGTGCTCGGCTCGTTCCTGGTGGTGCTGTCCTTCGGGCAAGGACTGGTCATTCTCACCGGCGGTCTCGATTTGTCGCTGCCGGCGGTGGCCACGCTGGGCGGCATCCTCGCCACCAATTGGGTCGGCGCCAGCGATCCCGGCGCCTGGTATCTGCTGCCGCTGGTGCTGCTGGCCTGTGGCTGTGTCGGCTTCCTCTCCGCCGCCGGCATCGTCTGGCTGAAGGTGCCGCCCTTCATCATGACGCTGGCGATGTCGATTATCGTGTCTTCGCTGCTGCTGGGCTACACCAAGGGCACACCGCGCGGCGCCGCCCCCGACGCGGCGGTGGCGCTGATGAAGGGTCATGTTCTCGGCCTGCCGGCGCCCGTCCTGTTCCTTGTCGCCTTCGTGCTGCTGGGCTGGCTGTTCCAGAGCCGCTCGATCTATGGGCGCTATCTCTATGCCATCGGCACCAATGTGGAGGCGGCGCGCATTGCCGGCGCCCCGGTCACGGCGATGCGCATCCTGCCCTATGTGGTCAGCGCGGTGAGCGCCGGCTTCGCCGGCCTGATGCTGGTGGGCTATTCCAGCGGCGCCACGCTGCGCATGGGCGACAGCTACCTGTTGCCGTCCATCGCCGCAGTGGTGATCGGCGGCTCCTCCATTCTCGGCGGGCGCGGCACGTTTCTCGGTACGGTGGGCGGGGCGATCCTGCTGACCACGCTCGGCACCATCATCTCCGCCATCGGCCTCGAATTCGGCCTGCGCACCATCATTGAGGGCGCCATCGTGCTGGTGGCGCTGCTGCTCCTGCGCGAGGAGCTTTTCCAGAAACTCGGCTCTCTCTGGCGTTGAGCTAAGGCGAGCGAGACGAACGACAAGAACACGCAAGATACCAGGAGGAAACGACGATGATATCGACGCTGCTCAAAACCGCGACCGCCGCCCTGTTGCTTGGGGCGGCCTGCTTGGGGGCCATCCAGCCGGCCCAGGCCGCTGGCCCCAAGGACGGAAAGAAGTACAAGATCTATCTGAGCCTCAGCTATTCCGGTAATGCCTGGCAGTCCGAGGCCGCCAACATCGTCAAGGCTCTGGCGGCGACGCCGCCCTATAATGACATCGTAGAGCTGAAGGAGGTCATCTCCGGCGCCGACCCGCAGGCGCAGATCTCCGCCTATGAGAGCATGATCGACGCGGGCGCGGACGGCATTGTCAGCTTCCCGATCTCCGCCACCGCGCTCAACCGCACCATCAAGCGCGGCTGCGAGCAGGGCGTGCTGTTCTTCATGTACGACGCCACCGTGACGGAGAGCTGCGCCTACAATGTCAGCTATCTCTCGTCCGGCTTCGGCGAGAACTCGGCGCAGGCGCTGGTCAATGCGCTCGGCGGCAAGGGCAAGATCTTCCTGTCGCGCGGCGTGCCCGGTAACTCGGTCGACCAGCGCCACACCGATGGCGCCAAGCACATCTTCGCCAAATATCCCGGCATCGAAGTGGTGTCCGAATATTACTCGTTCTGGGACGACCGCACGACCCAGCAGGAGACCGCCAAGGCCCTTGCCGCGCACCCGGACGTTCAGGGCATCTGGGCGCAGGCCGGCGAGTACGGCGCCATCCAGGCGCTGCTCGACAAGGGCGGCAATCTCGTGCCGGTCACCGGCGAGAACTCCAACGGCTTCCGCCTCGCGCTGGCCGACCCGGCCATGCAGGCCAAGGGGCTGACCGGCGTCTCGGCCGGCTCGCCGCCGGCGCAGTCGGGCTATGCCTTCAAGCTGATGATGGAAATCCTCACCGGCAAGCGCGAACTCAAGCCGACGAACATCGAATACCCGCTGCCCTGGGTTCCCGCCGATAAGGTCAAGCTGTGCGCGGGTGAGAAATTCGAGGACGGCTGCAACGTCTTCCCGAAAGATCGCGTGCCGTCCTCCTTTGTCACGGAAGTCCTGAATCCGGTGCTGCTGCCCGAGCTGAACATCGACTCGGCGCTGAACGGCACCCCGGTGAAGGGCGCGACCATCCAGCCGCTGCCGGCCGAGATCGTGAAGGCTGCGAACGAGCCGGGCATCAACTGCCAGCGCTGCGAGGCGGCCAAGGACCAGTACAAGCTCACCAAGGTCGCGCCGACGGTGAACTGAGACGACAGCAACGATTTCTGCCCGGCGCCGACAGGGGCCGGGCAGCCCCGGATGCCCGAACAGGGTGGCGCGGCATGCCGGTTACGAACAAAACTGCTTCCTGCCGCAGCGGAATGGCAGGAGCGCCAGCGATGGCGAGACGGGAGACAGGCCTTGAGCGACGTACAACGAGACAAGGGACGACGGGTGACGGTGAAGGACCTCGCACGCGATCTCGGCATGTCGGTCTCGACCGTCTCGCGGGCCTTCTACCCGGACGCCGTCGTCGCCTCGGAGACGCGCCGGCTGGTGCTGGAGCGGGCCGCCGCGCTCGGCTATCGCCCCAATCCCTTCGCCCAGAGCCTGATCACCAAGAAGACCCAGATCGTCGGCATGGTGGTCTCCGACCTGACCAACCCGTTCTATCCCGAAGTCATGACCGAGATGACGGCGATGCTGCAGGAGGCGGGCATGAACGTCATGCTCTCCGCCGCCAACCAGCCGGAGAAGATCGACGATGCGGTCGACCTGCTGCTGACCTATCAGCCGGACCTCGTCATCGTCCTGGCCGCCAACATGGCCTCGCATGCCCGCGAGAAATGCGAGGGCGCCGGGGCGCCGTGCATCTTCTTCAACCGGCTCTCCGCCGATGGCCTCGGCTTCGGCGTGACCTGCGACAATGAAGCGGGTGGGCGGCGGGTGGCCGATCACCTGATCGACAGCGGCCACCGGCATCTCGCCTATGTCTCGGCCTTTCCCGGCGCTTCCACCAATGTGGAGCGCGGCAAGGGATTCTGCACACGGGCGGTGGAGCGCGGCTTCGCGCCGCCGGTCGTGATCGAGGCCGGCCGCTTCAGCTACGAGGCCGGCTACGCCGCCGGGCTCGCGGCGGCGAAGGCGGAACGGCCGCTCGACGGCGTGTTCTGCGCCAATGACATCGTTGCCATCGGCTTCATCGCCGGGGTGCAGGAAAGCGGGCGGTTTCATGTGCCGGACGACATCTCGGTCGTCGGCTTCGACAACATCACCATGGCCGGCTGGCCCTCGCATCTGCTGACGACGGTGGCGCAGCCGCTGGACGGGATGATGGCGGCGACCGTCAGCCTTGCCCGCGAACTCGCCGTCGACCGCGGGCAGGATCCGCACATCCTGCGCCTGCCGCCCGGCGAACTGATCGAGAGAAACACCACGCGCAAGCGCGAGGGAGGGAGCCAATGACGGTGCAGCGACGCGCTCTTTTCGACCGCCTGACCAGCGTGCACCGCCCGGACTGCGCCCTCTTTGCCGATGGGCCGCTGCCGATGCCCGTCGCCGGGCCGGACGATCTGGCCCCCTTGCTCGGCTCGGATCAGGCGGCTCGCTATGCCGATGCGTGCCACCCGGTGTTCGAGGATCTGCGCCGGGTTGTCGGCCAGCTGGCGGGGTTGATGATCCTGGCGCAGCTCACCGACTCGTCGGAGGTGGCCGGTCTTGGTGAACTCGCCAGCTGCCGGCAGCGCTTCGCCGAAGCGGGCGAGCGCATCCGGCTTCTTGCCGCCCCCGGCGCCCTTGAGCCGCACCGGGAGCAGCTCGTTGCCGCGCATGCTTTTTCCGGCCTTGCGCTGGGAACGTTCTCCGAGCTTCGCCCGCGCGGCGACAATGAGGCCGCCTTCGACAAAATCTCCCGCCATGTGCGCCGCGCCTATGCGCATCTCAGCGCCGCCACCGCCGAAAAGGCCGGGCTCGCCATGGTGGACCTGTCCCATGCCTGTTGCTCCTGCGGGCGCTGAACGGCCCGTCGGAAGAAAGACAAAAGAACCAAAGGAAGGAAACGAGCCATGTCCGACTATTCGATCTGGGTGTGCGAATATTCCTATGTGAAGAACTACCATAAGAGCGGCGTGCTCTATGGCGCGCACAACCAGGGTTTCGTGAAGCTTCCCTATTGCTACGTCGTCATCAAGGGCCGTGATCACGTGGCCATGGTCGATGTCGGCTATAACGACAAGGAATATGGTAAGGTTCTGGGTGATCGCTTCGGCGTGGAGAACTGGCGCAACCCTACGACGGTTCTGGCCGAAGTTGGCGTGAAGCCGGAAGAGGTGGACACCTGCTTCATCACCCACGCGCATTTCGACCATTTCGGCAATGTCGAGGACTTCCCGAACGCGAAGTTCTACATTCAGGAGCGCGAGATCGCGAAATGGGTGTGGGCGATGTCGCTGCCCGACCGACTGCGCTGGATGATGGTGGCGGTCGATCCCGGCGATATCGTGCGCGGTGCCGATCTCGCCCGGCAGAAGCGCCTCGTCACGGTCAACGGCGCTTTGAGCGATGTGCTGCCCGGCATCGATCTGCACGCGGCGGACGACAGCCACACCTGGGGTTCGATGTGGGTCACGGTGCGCAATGACGGGCAGGCGCAGTCGCAGGACACATGGGTACTCGCCGGCGACCTCGTCTATGTCTTCGAGAACATCCACGGCCCCGGCGCGGCCGTTGACGAAAAGGAAGTCTACACGCCGGTGGGCCTCGCGGTCGGCAGCCAGGCCAATCTGGTGCTCGCCACCGAAGCGATGATGAAGCAGGTGGGCTACGACTCGCACCGCGTCATCCCGGTGCATGAAGAGCGGCTGCGCGACACCTTCCCCTCGCGCATCACCAAGGAAGGTCTGCGGATCACCGAGATCTGCCTCGCCGATGGCGAGACGTCGAAGGTGTCGGCATGACCGGCCCTGCAACGTCCCCGACCCCGGTGATCGCCATTGTCGGCGCCGGTCTGGTCGGCTCCGGCTGGGCGCTGGTGTTCGCCCGCGCCGGCCTGCGGGTGCAGATCTTCGATCCCGTCGCCGAGGTTCGCGCCCGCATCCTGCCCTGGGCGCGGGAGAGTGCGGCCGCGCTGGCCGAAGCCGGCCTGATCGCGGATGTCGGGGCGGTGATCGGCCGGCTGCAAGTGGTCGATACGCTCGAGGCCGCGCTCGACGGCGCCACCTATGTGCAGGAATCGGTCTTCGAGCGCGTGGAGGTGAAGACAGACATCTGCCGCGCCATCGACGCCCTCATGGCGCCGGACACGATCGTCGGCTCGTCCTCATCAGGCATTCCCGCCTCGCGCTTCACCGAAGGCTGCGCCCATCGCGGCCGCTTCCTGATCGCCCATCCAGTCAACCCGCCGCATCTCGCCCCGGTGGTCGAGCTGGTGCCGGCGCCCTGGACCGATGCCGATGCGCTGGAAGGCGCGCGCGAACTGATGCACACGGTCGGGCAGGTGCCGGTGACGCTCACCCGCGAGATCGACGGGTTCGTTCTCAACCGCCTTCAGGGCGCGCTGCTGAACGAGGCCTGGGCGCTCTATGACGAGGGCTATGCCAGCCTCGCCGATATCGACGCCACCATTTCGCACGGGCTCGGACTGCGCTGGGCGTTTATGGGCCCGTTCGAGACGATCGACCTGAACGCGCCGGGCGGCATCGTCGACTACGCCGCCCGGCTCGGCGGCATGTACCACGCCATGGCGCAGAGCCGCATGCCGCGCGCCTGGCCGGAGGACACCATCCGCCGCGCCGGCGCGGAGCGCCGCGCGGCGTTACCGGAAGCCGATCTCGCCGCCCGTCGCGCCTGGCGCGACAAGGCGCTTACCGGCCTCGCCGCCTTCAAGAAGGCCAGCGGGCTCGCCCCCTAGCCCCGGCCGCCTCTTCCCGCCTTCGCGACACATGTAAACGTAAGGACCAGTACCATGGCCGTAACCTATTTGAAGCGCGGCAAGCCCGCCGATGAGCGCTCGCAGGACGACCGCAAGGTTCGTGAGACGGTCGAGACGATCCTCGCCGACATCGAGGCGCGCGGCGATGCGGCGGTGCGCGAACTGTCAGAGAAGTTCGATCGCTATTCGCCGCCGGCCTTCCGTCTGACGCTGAGCGAGATCGAGGCGCTGATGGCGCGGGTGTCGGCGCGGGATATGGAGGACATCCGTTTTGCGCAGGAGCAGGTGCGCAATTTCGCCCAGGCCCAGCGCAACTCGATGACGGATATCGAGATCGAGACGCTGCCCGGGGTCATTCTCGGCCACAAGAACATACCGGTGCAGTCGGTCGGCTGCTATGTGCCGGGCGGCAAGTTTCCGATGGTCGCTTCGGCCCATATGTCGGTGCTCACCGCCTCCGTCGCCGGCGTGCCGCGCATCGCCGCCGCCACACCGCCCTTCAAGGGCGAGCCGAACCCGGCGGTGATCGCCGCCATGCATCTGGGCGGCGCGCATGAGATCTATGTGATGGGCGGCATCCAGGCCGTCGGCGCGCTGGCAATCGGTACCGAGACCATCGCCCCCGTCGACATGCTGGTCGGCCCCGGCAATGCCTATGTGGCCGAAGCCAAGCGCCAGCTCTATGGCCGCGTCGGCATCGACCTGTTCGCCGGCCCGACCGAGACCATGGTGATCGCCGACGACACGGTGGATGGCGAGATCTGCGCCACCGACCTGCTCGGGCAGGCCGAGCACGGCTACAATTCGCCGGCCGTTCTGGTTACCAACAGCCGCCGGCTGGCCGAGGACACGCTCGCCGAGATCGACCGCCTGCTCGGGCTGCTGCCGACCACGGAAACCGCGACCAAGTCCTGGGCCGATTATGGCGAGGTGATCCTGTGCGACACCCATGAGGAGATGCTGGAGGTCGCCAACGACATCGCCTCCGAGCACGTCCAAGTCATGACCGACCGCGACGACTGGTATCTCGCCAATATGCACTCCTATGGCGCACTGTTCCTCGGCCCGCGTACCAATGTCGCCAATGGCGACAAGGTGATCGGCACCAACCATACGCTGCCGACCCACAAGGCCGGGCGCTATACGGGCGGTCTCTGGGTCGGCAAGTTCCTGAAGACGCACAGCTACCAGAAGATCACCACCGACGAGGCGGCGGCGATGATCGGCGCGTACGGTTCGCGGCTGTGCCTGCTGGAAGGCTTCGTCGGTCACGCCGAGCAGTGCAATGTGCGTGTGCGCCGCTACGGGCGCAAGAACGTGCCCTATGGCGAGGCGGCGGAATGAGCGCTGCGCTGCCGTCGTTCCGGCTCGACGGGCGCCGGGTGCTGGTGACGGGCGCGGGGCGAGGCATCGGCCTCGCCATCGCGCAGGCCTGCGCCGCCTCCGGCGCGGCGGTGACGCTCTGCGCCCGCTCGGCGGGCGAGATCGGCGCGGCGGCTGATGAACTGCAGGCGCAGGGATTGAAGGCTGAGGCCTTGCCGGCCGATGTCACCGATGTGGAAGCGTTTGCCGCGCTCATCGCGGCGCGGCCGGCGTTTGACGTGTTCGTCAACAATGCCGGCATGAACCGGCCCAAGCCGCTCGCCGACATCACGGTGGAGGATTACGACGCCGTGCTGGGGCTGAACCTGCGCAGCGCGGTGTTCGCCGCCAAGGCTGTGACCACTGCCATGATCGCGGCGGGGCGGGGCGGATCGGTGATCAACATGTCCTCGCAGATGGGGCATGTCGGAGCGGCCAACCGCACGATCTACTGCGCTTCGAAATGGGGGCTGGAGGGCTTCACCAAGGCGCTGGCGGTGGAACTTGCGCCGCATCGCATCCGCGTCAACACCATCTGCCCGACCTTTGTCGAGACGCCGATGACGGAGCCGTTCTTTCGCGACCCGGCCTTTCGAGCCGAGGTGTTGCGGAAGATTCCGCTTGGGCGGGCAGGGCGCGTCGAGGAAGTGGCCGCAGCGGCGGTGTTCCTCGCTTCGGATGCTGCGTCTTTGATGACCGGCAGCGCGCTGATGTTGGATGGCGGCTGGACGGCGCTGTGAGGGTGATCGCGCGTTACGGGTGCTGATTGTGGGTCTCTTCGACTGAAGGACGGCACGCGTGCGCGATGGTCGTGGCGCCGCTCGAGGAAGGAACGGCTGTGTGAAACGCACAGCAGCGACTTGATCGCTCGTCGCTACCTCATTATGACTGACCGTCAGTCATAATGAGGTTCACGCATGGCATCACTTCGCGCCACGAGCCCGGATCGGGCGGGGGACATCCTCGCCGCCGCCGCCCGGCTCTTTCGGGAAAGAGGGGTCAGGTCGGTTTCCATTGACGAGATCGCTCAAGGAGCCGGCATCGCCAAGGGCACTTTCTACCTTTATTTCAAGACCAAGGATGATCTGCTGGCGAAACTGGCGGAAACCATGGTCGAGCAGATGGTGCAGGCCGCGGAATCCGCCGGCCGAGCCGACAGGGGGGCGATCGATCGCTTCTGCGCAGCGGTCCTTGCCATGCAGAGTGTGGATCGCAGCGAGCACTATCTGGCCGATGCGCTCAATCATCCCGAAAACAGCGGCCTGCACGAATTGACCAACAGGGCTCTGGTGCGCCGGATGGCCCCGGTTCTTGCCGCCATCGTCGAGCAAGGCCAGCGGGACGGTATATTCAACGTCGAGGATGCGCAGGCGACTCTCGAATTCCTGCTTGCGGGTCAGGCCGCGCTCCTTGGCGGTGGGGGCTTCCACTGGTCCCCTGCGGAGCACGCCGCGCGACTGCGCGCGACCTTCATCATCATCGAGCGGTCCCTTGGCGCTCCGGCGGGGGTTCTGGTGGAGCGTTTTTCCGCTCTTGGAATAGGCAGGGAAGGCTGCAATTGACCGCCTCAACCGAAGGTAACTTTCTTTCGTTCTCCACGACGGAACCGGGAAGCTAGTGTGATGAGTACCGTGATCATTGAGAAATATGTCGACGGCATCTGGGTGGAGAAGATCCAGCTTCCCGCCGCGCCAATGCGGTTTCTGGCGGGGCTGTTGCCGGACCGCGCCCGTCGCGATTTGCGCCGCCATGGCTTGGATGTCGAAGCGCTGCTGAATGACGCCGCTTCCTCCTCTGGCCCACAGTGGATGGATGTCGAAGAGAAGAAGGTCGCAAAGCGCATTCGCATTTCGCGCCGAGACTGAGCTGATCGCCGCCGCGCGCCGCCGGGCCGGCGCGTCCTCGCTTGTGCCGCGGTATGGCATTGTGGAAAGCTATGTGTTTGCGTGGGGATGTTGATGGCGGCATGTCTTCATCGCGCCTAAGGAAGCGAACGGCCCCTCGGAAACCACCGGCGATGAAGATCATCTGCATCACGCAGCTTCGGAACGAGGAGCGCTTCCTCCCCGGCTTTCTGCATCACATCGCGCCGCATGTGGACGGCATTGTCGCGCTTGACGAGGGCTCGACCGACGCCACGCCCGATCTTCTTCGCGCCGAGCCGAAGGTGGTTTCGGTGCTGCACGAGCGTCGCCCCGCGCCCGCCCATGCGCATGAGTCGCAGAACCGGCACCGCCTGATTCTCGAAGCGGCGCGGCTGGGGGCGGACTGGGTGATCTGCGGCGATGCCGATGAGCGTTACGAAGACCGTTTCCTAAGGCGCTTGCGGCCGGTTCTCGAACGGCGCGAGGCGCGGGGACAGCGGATTCTCGCCGTCAGGATCGTCAATCTCTGGAACAGCCGCAGCGATTATCGGATCGACGGGACGTGCGGGCCACGCTGGACGCCTCGCCTGTTCAGGATTCCGCGCACCGTCACCCGGCGTCCCGATCGCATGCACCAGCCCTGGTTCCCGCCCGAGCTGGACGGCGCCCCGCGCGGATTCGTTCCCGCCTTCCTCTATCATCTCAAGATGATCGAGCGGCGCGACCGCGAAGCGCGCCACGCCAAGTTCACGGCCGTCGATCCCGACGGGGAACATCAGGCCGTCGGCTATGAGCATCTCATCGACGAGAGTGGGCTGACCTTGCGCCGCGTCCTGCCGTTCACGAGCTATGTCGACCTGCCCCGCGAGGCCTGGACGCCCCCGCCCGAGCGCCCCGCGCTGGCGGGATGCCTGGCCGATCCCGCTTTCGTCGAACGGTTCCGGATCGACACCGCCCGCCGCGCGCCGACGGACGGGGAGACGTGGCCGCATTTCTACGGCCTCGATTTCGAGACGCTCTTCGCCGAAAGGCGGGCCGCCGCACGATGAACCATTCGCGTCCCGTGCCGGCCCGGCCGAAGAACCTTTTCGTCTTTCACCTCGAAAGCACATCGTGGCAGACCTTCAACGCCTTCCCCGAGGCGTTTCCGCATCTGCGCGCGCTGATGGCCGAGGCGCGGACCTATCGGCGCCATTATGCCTCCGCCACCTCGACCCAGATGGTGATGGCGGCGTTTCTGCACGGCAATGACTTCGAGATGGACGGCGCGGCGGGGCTGGCGCGGCCGGCGGGCAACAATCCGAGCCTGTTCACCCAGCTCGCGGCGCGTGGCTATGAAACCTCGTTCCTCTGCGCTTCCGCCTATCCCCGGCTGCCGATCCTGCATCTCTTCAACACGGCGCTGCCGGAGGCGTGGAAGACCAACGACTTCGCCACGCTGCTCCAGGCGTTCGAGCAGCGGACCGCGCAGGGGCCATTCGCGATCTATGTGTGGTGCCAGCTGCCCCATATCGAAGCGGACCTCGCCCTGGCCTCGCATGCGCGCCATCTTGACGAGCTGTTCGAGGGCAGTTGCGCCGCCACCGACACGCTGCTCGGCGCCATGCTTGAAATCCTGCGCCGTGCCGGCGCGCTGGAGCACACCACGACCCTCGTCTATGGCGACCATGGCGACGACCACGGCACGCACGGCTTCAAGACCGGGCTTCTGCACGCGGTCGAGCCCTATCCCGCTTTGATCCACACGCCTCTCGTCATTCGCGATGAGCGGCTGCCCGTCGGCAGCGATGGCCGTCTTGTCAGCACGGTCGACCTCGCTGCCACCTGCCTCGACCTTCTGGGCATAGAGGGCGACTGGCCCTTCCCGCATTCGGGCCGCAGCCTGCTGGCCGAAGGGGCTCGCACCGTTGCCTTCGCCCAGAACCTCACCGCCAGCCAGGCCGACATGGACAGCTGGGACGTGAAGAAGGGCTTCGCGGCACTGGATCATTCCCATGCTCTGCTGGTGACCGCGCGCGGGCTGCAATTGTTCAATCACCGGCTCGATCCCGGCGGTCACCACAACCTCCTGCATCATTTCGATGTCGATACTGCTGGAAGGCTGGTGCCGGTCGATCTGCCGAGGCCCCACCATCCGCATTTCAGAACGCAGCGGCATCTGTGGCGATCCGGGGCGCTGCAGGAGGATGTCGCCCGTCTGCGCGACGCGCTGCACGCCCATGTCGCCGCCAAGAATGCTCATGCGCGGGAACGGCAGGCCGACGCCTCCATGCTTCTCGACCTCGCCGCCTTCGACAGGCTGGATCGCACGGGACGCGAAGCCTTCCTGGGCTGCGCGCCCCCGAGTTCTCCAGACGGCCGGTTTCCGCCTGCGCGGCCTTCGTCCGCGGCTGGGCCGGCAGGTGCGAGGAAGCGCCCCCGCTGGAAGAAGTGGCTGCCACGCATGTTTCAACCCCGCCCTAAGCGCTTGGGGGTCCGCTCATGAAAATCCAGGGTCTCCTTCAGGCGGCGGGCAGCGGCACGCGGCTCGGGCGCGGACCGAAGGCGTTCGTCGCGCTGGCCGGGCGAACGCTGCTTGAGCACGCGGTGGAGCGCCTTCTACCGGAAGTCGATTCCATCATCGTCGCGGTGGCCGCAGCGGATATGCAACGCGCCCGCGCCCTCATCCGCGATGAGCGGGTGGCGTTCGTGGAAGGGGCGGCCACGCGCAGCGGCACCACGCGCCGCCTGATGGCGCAGGCGAGGGCGCCCTGGCTCATCCTGCACGACGTGGTCCACCCCTTCGCCGCGCCGGAACTGCTGCGCGCGCTGGTGCAGCAGGCGCATCTCAGCGGCGCCGCAGCGCCGGGCCTCGTCAATGCCGAGTTCTTGTACACCCGCAACGGCGAACTGCTGCACCCGCCTGGCGCCGTGCTCATCGGCCAGAAGCCGGTGGCGTTCCGGCGCGACGCCGCCTGTGCCGGCTATGAACAGCTGCCGGAGGATGGGCTCGACAGCGATCCCAGCTTTCTCGACATTCTCGCGCTTGGTGGGGTCAAGACCGCCTTCGTGCCCGGCAGCGCCGTCAATCTGAAGATTACCACGCCCGACGACCTGAGGCTGGCGGAGGCGCTGCTGGCCGTAGCCGGCTGAGCGTTCGCGAACCCGTCCGCCCGCGCCGGCGGTTGCGGGCTGCTGTCTCCTCGCGGAGAATATCGGCGCGCGGACAGTCGCTCGACCTTCGGCGCACCCGATTCTCTCCGGAGCCGTGCAGAACGAATGTCGCCTTCCCCTATGGAGCTCAGCGCGAGCGAGCTGTCCCGCCTCATCGCCACACGCGCCTTGGCGCCGTCCGAGCTGATGGAGGCGTATCTCGCGCGCCTTTCCGCCGCCAATTCCCCCGTCAACGCCATCGTCTCGGCGGTCGATCCCGACGCGTTGCGGGCGCAGGCGCGCGCGCTTGACGATGCGCCGCCGCGCGGCTGGCTGCACGGTCTGCCGCTGGCGGTGAAGGACCTTGTCGCGGTGCGCGGCGTGCGGACGACCTATGGCTCGCCGCTCTACCGCGATCATGTCCCGGAAGAGGATGATCTGGTGGCGGCGCGGCTGCGCGCGGCTGGCGCCGTCTTCACCGGCAAGACCAATACGCCGGAATGGGGGCAGGGCAGCCACAGCTTCAACCCGGTCTTCGGCGCGACGCGCAATCCCTATGATCTCAGCCGCTCGGTGGGAGGCTCGTCCGGCGGCGCCGCGGCGGCGCTGGCCGCCCGGCTGGTCCCGGTCGCGGACGGCTCGGACATGATGGGGAGCCTGCGCAACCCGGCGGCCTTCTGCAATGTCTATGGCTTCCGGCCGAGCTGGGGGCTCGTACCCGCTGACGCAGCGGGCGACACCTTCCTCTCGACGCTGGCGACGGACGGGCCGATGGCGCGCACCATCGAGGACCTCGCGCGCCTTCTGGAAACGCTGGCCGGCCCCAATACGGCCGTGCCCTTCGGCCGCGACTGTCCTTCGCTGGCGGACCGGCTGGAGACCGATCTGCGCGGCCGGCGCATCGGTTGGCTCGCCGATTGGGGCGGGGCCTATCGCTGCGAGCCGGGCATTCTCGACATCTGCGCCAAGGGTCTGAGGGTGCTCGAGGAATTGGGCGCAGAGGTGGAGGCGCTGGCGCCGCCTTTTCCCGCCGAGGAATTGTGGGACGCCTGGATCCGCCTGCGCGGCTTCCTCAATGCGGGCTCAAAGGGCGCGCTGCTCGCCGATCCGCACAGCCGGGACTTGCTCAAGCCGGAAAGCCGCTGGGAGATCGAATTCGGCCAGACGGTGACGGCGGCCCAGCTCTACGCGGCCAGCGTGACCCGTTCCCGCTGGTATGCGCAAGCGGCGCGGCTGTTCGAGACGTACGATTTCCTCGTCATGCCCTCGGCGCAGGTCTGGCCGTTCCCGGTGGAATGGCGCTGGCCGGAGTCCATCGACGGACATCCCATGGACACCTATCACCGCTGGATGGAGATCGTCGTGCCGGTCAGCCTCATCGGCCTGCCGGCGCTGGCGCTGCCCTGCGGATTCGGTACCGGCGGGCTGCCCATGGGGATGCAGCTGATCGGCCGCGACGGCGCCGACGCCGCCGTCCTCGCCGCCGGAGAGCAGTATCACCGCGCCACCAACTGGCCGGCCGTCGCGCCTTCCTGAACGCGCGCCCGCCGGTCGGGGCGCTCAGGCATGGGCGGCCCAGCCGACCAGCGCGCGCTCGATGAGCCGGATCGCCAGTTCCAGCGCAAAGGCGACGGCGGCGATGACGAAGATGCCGGCCACCACCACATCCGTGGCGAGGAAATTGGCGGCGGACTGGATCATGAAGCCGACGCCGCGCGTCGCCGCCACCAGTTCCGCCGCCACCAGCGTCGACCACCCCGCGCCGAGCGCGATGCGGGTGCCGGTGAGGATGGAGGGCAGGGCCGAGGGCAGCACCACCAGCCGCAGCAGCTGCACCCGCGTGGCCCCCAGCGCCCGCGCCACATTCACCCGGTTGCGGTCGACGCCACGCACCCCGGCGGAGGTGGCGATGATGACCGGCGGCAGCATGGCGAGGGCGATCACCAGCACCTTGGCGCTCTCGCCGATGCCGGCCCAGATGATGACGAGCGGCAGGTAGGCCAGCGGCGGGATCGGCCGCAGGAACTCGACGATGGGGTCGAGAATGCCGCGCCCCACCGTCGACAAGCCGATGGCGAAGCCGGCCGGCACGCCGATGAGGAGCGCGGCCGCCAGCGCGGCGAAGACGCGCAGCAGGCTGGCGAGGAGATGCTGCGCCAGCGTCGCTTCGACGAAGCCTTCGGTGACGAGCCGCCCGAGGCGCGACGCTACCGCCTGCGGGGAGGGCAGGAAGAGCGCCGGCACCGCGCCGGAGACGGTGGCCGCCCACCACAGCGCCAGCAGGCCACCAAGCGTGGCAAGCGGGATCCACAGGCGCGCCGGCAGGGAAAAAGGCCGGCCCACCTCACCGGCGGGGGCCGCGTCCGCGCGCGCGGGCCTCCGATCATCAAAAGGAAAGCCCTCGGCGGGCACGATCAGCGGCAGGGCGCTGTCGGCAACGGGCAGCGGCGTGAGCAGGCTCATGTCGGGGCTCCGGCAAAGAATACCTCGCGCAGCCGCTCGCGGGCGGCGGCGAAGGCGGGGAGGGATTTCACCTTGCTGCCGAGCCCCTCATCGAGCGCCTGGCGGCCGAAGGAAAGCGGCTCGTCACGCAGGATGCGGCCCGGCTTCCCGGCGAGCACGACCAGCCGCGTGCCGAGATACAGCGCCTCGTCGAGTCCGTGGGTGACGAAGAGGATGGTCTTGCCGGTGCGCTTCCACACGTCGAGCACGAGGTCCTGCATCTGCTCGCGGGTCAGCGCATCGAGCGCGCCGAGCGGCTCGTCCATCAGCAGAATGTCGGGGTCGGCGATCAGCGCACGGGCGAGGCTGACGCGCTGGCGCTGGCCGCCGGAGAGCTGCCAGGTGGCGTGGTCGCCCTTGCCGGCGAGCCCGACCAGCTCCAGCGCCTCCTCCGCGCGGGCGGTGCGCTCGGCCCGCGAGCGGCCGCGCAGCTTCAGCCCGAAGGCCACATTGTCGCGGGCGCTGAGCCAGGGAAACAGCGCGTCGGTCTGCAAGACAACGCCGCGCTCGACACCCGCCCCGGTGACCGGCTGCCCATCGACCCAGATCTCGCCTGACGAGGGCGGCAGGAAGCCGGCCACCGCGTTCAGCAGGGTGGACTTGCCGCAGCCCGAGGCGCCCAACAGCACGACGAACTCGCCGGCCGCCACCTTGAGGTTGATGTCGTCGAGGATGGTGGTCTCGCCCCCGCCGGGGGCCGGGAAACGCACGCCGAGGCGGAACAGGGTCAGTTTCATCGCCTACTCCTCAGAAAAGAGAAAAGGCCCGGCATCCCTTCGGAGGCCGGGCCAAGTTACACTGCGGTCTCTCACGTCGCCCGCAGCGCTCGGGAACCGGGGATCGAAACGGCGAGGAGTCAGTTCAGCTTGGCCGCCTGTTCGGCCGGCACGCGGCTGACATAGGGGCCGTAATCGGTGAGCACGGCCTCGATGCGGCCCTGCTCCTTGAGGAATTTTGCCGTGGCGACGATGGCCTCGACCGAGCCGCCGCCGAGCAGGGCTTCGGAGAGCTGGTCGGCCAGCAGCGGGAATTTGTTGCCCTTGAGCAGCTCGGGGATTTCCTCCGGCTTGGCGCCGGTGAGCTTGGCGATGGCGGCGACCTGCGGCGAGGCGACGGTCCAGCTGGCGCCGTTCTTCGCGTAGTCGGCGTAAGCATCCGCCGTCACCTTGACGAATTCGGCAACGATCTCGGGGTGCGCCTTGGCGAAGTCCTTGCGGACGATCCAGGCATCAAAGGTCGGGGCGCCCCATTTGGCGACATCGGCGGAGGAGGCGAAGACCGTGCCGGTCTCCTTGATCTTGCCGAGCGCCGGGTCCCAGACATAGGCGGCGTCGATGTCGCCACGGGTGAAGGCGGCGGCGATTTCCGGCGGACGCAGATTGAGAATTTCGACCGTCTTCGGGTCGACGCCCCAGTGCTTCAGCGCGGCCAGCAGCGAGTAATGGGTGGTGGAGACGAAGGGCACGGCGACCTTCTTGCCCTTGAAGTCTTCCGGCTTGGCAATGCCGGCGCCATTGCGCACCACCAGCGCCTCGGCATCGCCCAGCAGGGCGGCAATATAGATGGTCTCGATCGGCACTTCGCGGCTGGCGGCGGCGGCGAGCGGCGAGGAGCCGACATAGCCGATCTGGATCGCGCCGGAGGCGATGGCGGCGATCACATCGGCGCCGCTGTCGAATTTGCGCCAGTCGATGCTGGCCTTGGTCGCCTTCTCATAAAGGCCCTCGGCCTGCGCCACCTTGGCGGGGTCGGCGCCGGTCTGGTAGCCGATGGTGACATCGGCGGCAAAAGCGGGCCCGGCGATCAGCAGGCCGAGCGCGGCCGTGGCGGCGAGAACGCCGCGGCGGGAAAAGCGGGTCATGGGATGTTCCATAGGCAGGCCGCCGGGGCGCGCGGCGCCCGCGTGACAGCTGGTGAAATGTCGGGTGAAGCTGGAAGGCCGCGATCAGCGGCGTGGACAGGTCCAGGTCATGAATGTGCCCCCGTAGCGGGACGTGGCGTCGCAGGCGGAAGGCGCAGCGGCAACGTCGGTAGGATCATATGACCAGAAGCGCCGGCAGCGGTCAATAGAAATCTACTCGTGAAGTAGATTATTTGCGCGCCTACCGCGCTGAGGCGTAAAGCGTTGCCGCGCCGTCCGAATCCGCATCGGCTGCGAGGCGCGTGGCAACGGCCCCTGCGATACGGATGGCGTAGTTCGTCACATCCGGCAGCCCCATCAGTTCGCCCACCGTGCCGCGGGCCAAGGGGCCGGCGACATAGAGGTCCTGTGTCGGCACGCCGTCGCGGCCGATGGCCCGGCCGTCGGCGGTCACCTCGATGCCGAGGCGCAGCGGGTCCGGCCGGGCAAGGCCGGCGCGCTCCAGTGCCGCCAGCACCGGATTGTCGGCGAAGACGCGCCCATGCGCCGGGCCGGTGGCGGTGAGCACGGCATCGAAGGTCTCGCGCGTCACGGTTCCTGTGCGCCGGTCGCGGAAGCTCACCGCGATGGCCTCGCCGGAGCGTTCCACACTTTGCAGCGACGCCGCGCGCAGGCGCAGCGTCCCCGCCGCGATGCTTCGGTCCAGCACCTCCTCCACCTGCGGGGCGATGCGGAAGCGGTGTACGTCCCAGAACGGGCGCAGATGGCGCAGCAGGCGCGCCCGCTCAGAGAGCGGCAGCGCATTCCAGATGGTGCTGCCCTGCAGCCGCACCTGGTCGAGCACGCAGTGCCAGCTCTTGCCCTCCGCCACGGCCTTAGCGACCGCCGCACGGATGCGCTTCACCAGCGCGTCGGCGGTGCGGGCCGGATCGGTGGCGAAATCGCCATAGGGCTCGTGCTGCGCCGCCGGGTGACCGCGCGAGCGCAGGCCGCGCCGGGAGAGGGCGACGATCGCGCCGCGATGGCCACGCCGGTCGAGCGTTGCCACCAGATCGGCCATGGTCAGCCCGGTGCCGACGATCAGCACCCGGTCGTCCGGCCGCAGCGCCTCGAGCGCTCCGGCTTTCCACGGGTCGGGGAGAAAGCGCGGATGACCGGCGAGCGCACGGGCGAGCCCGGTTGGCGGGCTCGGCGGGGCATGCGCCACCGCCAGCACCACGATCCCGGCCTCAACAGCGGCGCCGTCCGAGGTGCGGATACGGTAAACGTCCCCGCGCGCTTCCACCGCCTCGGCGGCGGCGACGATATGCCGGACGCGCGGGCCGAGCGCCGTCAGCTGTTCCGCGACATAGGTGCCGAACACGGCGCGGGCGGGGAAGTTGCGCCCCTCGCTGCGCCGCGCCGCCGGGTCGGCTTCGAGCGCGCCGGAGGCTTCCAGCCAATCGTTGAAATGCGTCGGCTGATCGGGGATCAGCGACATGCGTGTCGCCGGCACATTGATGCGGTGGCTGGGATCGGCGGCGGAATAGGCGAGGCCGCGCCCGAGTTCCGCGCGCGGCTCGATGATGACGACCCGCTCAAGCCCGGGGCGCAGACGCAGCAGATGCCAAGCGACCGCGGCGCCGGAAAAGCCGCCGCCGATGATCGCCACCGGCACGCGATCGGGGCGCGGCTGCCGGGTGGTCACGACTGGGCCGCGCGCGGGGCGGGCCGGTAGTCATTGGCGATGGTCTCGCCGAAGGGTCCGGTGTTTACCGTGCCGCTGGGTGTGGCGAGGGCGTGGTTGAGCTTGAGGCGCGGCAGGACGAGTTCGGCGACCCGGTAGGCCTCTTCGAGGTGCGGGTAGCCGGAGAGGATGAAGCTGTCGATGCCGAGATCGGCATATTCCTGCAGGCGCGCCGCCACCGTTTGCCCCGAGCCGACCAGTGCCGTGCCGGCCCCGCCGCGCACCAGCCCGACGCCGGCCCACAGATTCGGGCTGACTTCGAGCTTGTCACGCCGCCCGCCATGCAGCGCCTGCATGCGCGACTGGCCGACGGAATCGAGCCGCGAGAACACTTTCTGCGCTGCCGCGATGGTGGCGTCGTCGAGATGGCCGATCAGCTCGTCCGCCGCCTCCCACGCCTTGGCGTCGGTCTCGCGGGCGATGACGTGCAGGCGGATGCCGAAGGAGACCGTGCGGCCCTCGGCCTCGGCCAGCGCGCGCACCTGTTTGATCTTGGCCTCGACGGCGGCCGGGGGCTCGCCCCAGGTGAGGTATTTGTCGACATGCTCGGCCGCGACCTTGTTCGCCGCTTCCGACGAGCCGCCGAAATACAGCGCCGGCCCGTTCTCCTGAAGCGGGGGAAACAGCAGATGCGCGTCGTCGACCTTGATGTGCTTGCCGAAATAGGTGACGTGCTCGCCGGCCAGCAGGCGGCGATAGACGGTGAGGAACTCGTCCGTCACCTCGTAGCGCTCGTCATGATTGAGGAAGATGCCGTCGCCGGCATTCTCCACCGGGTCGCCGCCGGTGACGATGTTGATGAGCAGCCGCCCGTCGGAGATGCGGTCGAGCGTCGCCGTCATGCGGGCATAGAGGGTGGGGGAGGCAAGGCCCGGGCGCACCGCCACGAGATAGCGCAGGCGCTTGGTCGCGGGGGCCAGCGCGGAGGCGACCAGCCAGCTGTCCTCGCAGCTCTTTCCCGTGGGAATGAGCACGCCGTAATAGCCGAGCCGGTCGGCGGCCTGGGCGACCTGGCGGAGATAGTCGATATCGGTCTCGCGGGCACCGAGCGAGGTGCCGAGATAGCGCCCGTCGCCATGGGTGGGCAGGAACCAGAGCACGTTGAGGCCGTCGCCTTGGGTCTGTGCGGGGCTGGTGTGCGGCATGGGGGGTCCTGTCGGTTCGCGCGGGCGGCCGGCCCTGGGGCGGCGCGTCTGTTTGTCGGTCAAATTTATAGACTAACGCGCCACCTCCCGGCAATCCGTTTTCACACGGATGGGCGGAATAGGGAAGAAAGGACAGGGATCAGATGTGATACATCAGGTCCGGATGCCGCGTCCGGCCATAGCTCACCATTTCTTCCAGCGTCATCCGGTCGAGAATGTCGGACAGCGCGTCGCGCACCCGGGTCATGACGATGCGCACCTCGCAGGCCTCGCGATTGGTGCAGTCCTGGCAGGCCACATAGGCGCTCTGGCTGGCGCAGCCGATCGGCGCCAGCGGCCCGTCCAGCGTGCGGATGATGTGGCCGACGCGGATTTCCTTCGGCGCCCGCGCCAGCGAGTAGCCGCCGCCCGGCCCCTTCTTGCTGCGCACCAGCCCGGCATTCCTCAGATCGAGCAGGATGGCGTCGAGGAATTTCTTCGGGATGTTCTCCGCCTGGGCGATTGCCGCACCCATCGTCGTCGTCCCCGCCTCCAGCGACGCCAGATGCACCATCGCCTTCAGACCGTACTTCCCCTTGTTCGTCAGCATTCATCCACCCCGGCGCGCGCGTCGACAGGGGTGATAGCAGGACGCTGCCGGGATGGGTACCTCGGAGGGGAGGCGGGACCCGGCGCCGTCGCCGGATCCGCCGAGGCTCAGTTGCCCGCGAGCTTTTTCTGCGCGGCGTCGTAATAGGAGCGGTCGATCCAGCTGTCGTAATCCACCTTCCCCTTCAACAGGCCGGATTCGGCCATGAACGCCTCTTCCGCCTGCAGCGCCCGCACCGCCTCCTCGGTGATGGCCGGGTTCTGCCAGAACTTCCCGTCGCTATAGGTCGCGCGCACCGCCTTCTCGCTGCTGCCGGTCTCGCGGACGAAAATGGCGATGGTCTCTTCGGGGTGGGCGTCGGCCCAGCGCGCGGCGGCGATGTCGACGGCGAGCAGCCGCGCGACGAGGTCGGGGTATTTGCGGGCGAAGGTGGCGTTGACGCTCAGCACATGCGGCACCGCCCATTCGCGCTTGCCGGAGACGCCGGCGTCGAAAAGCACCTTGGCGCCGCCGAGATCGACCAGCTTCTGCGCCGGCCCGGTGCTTTCGACAATGGCGTCGATATCCCCGCGCGCCAGCGCCGGCCCGGAACTCTCAATGCCGATATTGAGCAACTGCACGTCCTTGATCGAGACGCCCGCTTCCTTCAGCGCCTTGGCGAAGGTGGAATGGCGCACCGTGCCGGTGAGCACCGCGACCTTCTTGCCCTTGAGCTCGGCAATGTCCTTGATCGGTGAATCCGGGCGCACCACCACCAGCGTCTCGTTGGACGGCACCCAGCTCGACAGGCCGATCGCCTTCACATCCGCCCCGGCGGCGCCGAGGCGCAGCGAGGGGTTGTTGCCGATATAGGTGAAGTCGATGGCGCCGGAGCCGAGCGCCACGGAGGCCGGGCCGCCGCCATCGAAGGTCGCCAGCTCCACGCGGATGCCGTCCTTGGCGAATTCCTGCTCCAGCAGCTTGCGGTTGCGGTAGAGGATGAATTTGAGATGCCCCGGCGCGGTCGAGCCGATGCGGATCACCTCCGGCTTATCGGCGGCGCGGACGGGGAGGGCGCCCGCCAGCGGTGCGAGCGCGGCGAGGCCGAGCGCCTGGACGACTCGGCGGCGGGAGAGGGGAAGACGACGGGAAGCCATAGCGAAGCCTTTCGGGAGACAGCGAAAAAGGGGAACGGCTCCGCTCAGGCGAAGCCCTTGTCCTCACTGGCGCGCCAGCGCGTCGCCCGCGCCTCGAGGGCCACGAGGGCGTAGTTGAGCAGGAAGCCGATGACGGTGAGCGTCAGTATCCCCGCATACATGCGGTCGGTTTCCAGCATCAGCGAGGAATTCTGGATGAGGTAGCCAATGCCCGACTGGGCGGCGAGCATCTCCGCCGCGATCACCGAGAACAGCGAACTCTTCACCCCGAGCCGCGCGCCGGCGACGATGGAGGGAATGGCGGAGGGCAGGATCACCTTGGCGAACAGGTCCCAGTCCGAGGTGCCCATGGAGCGCGCCGCTTTCAGGTGCAGCGGATCCACCGACTTCACCCCGACGATGGTATTGATCAGCAGGAAGAACACCGCGGCATAGAAGGTGATGGCGATCTTCGAGGCTTCGCCGATGCCCAGCACCAGGATGAACACGGGCAACAGCGCGAATTGCGAGGTGTTGCGCAGCGTCTGCACCAGAAAATCGCTCACCTTCTCGAACAGCGCGTAGCGTCCCATCAGCAGGCCGAGAGGGATGGCGACGACCACGGCGAGGCCGAAGCCGATGGCGGCGCGCTGCAGGCTGATGCCGATATGCTGCGCTAGCAGGCCGCTGCCGATCATCTCGCCCAGCGCCGCCAGCACCTGACTGAGCGGCGGGAAGAAGATCGCGTTGATCCAGCCGAGGCGTGGCGCCAGCTCCCACGCCAGGGCCAGCACCAGCAGCGCCGGCAGGCCGAGGCCGATGGCACTGATGGCATGGCGCAGCGAGGAGGGGGCGGGCAGGAAGGCCGGCCGGCTCCACCAGACGCGCGGGGGAATGTCGGTCGAATTGTCGGTGGCGAGCGTCATCGCGGGCTCCTCAGGCGTTGTAGGCGGAGGCGAGGGCCCAGTCGCGCTGCGCCTTGCTCACCTCCTCGCGCAGCGCGTCCCACACCCGGGCGCGATAGGCGTTGAAGGCGTCGCTGTTGCGGATGTCGATGTCGCGCGGGCGCGGCAGGTCGACCGCGATGGTCTCCTTCACCTGCGCCGGGCGGGCGGTCATCACCACGATCCGGTCGGCGAGGAAGATCGCCTCGTCGATGGAATGGGTGACGAACACCACCGTGGTGCGGATCTGCTCCCAGATGCGCAGCAATTCGCTTTGCAGGATGTCGCGGGTCTGCGCGTCCAGCGCGGCGAAGGGCTCGTCCATCAGCAGTACCTGCGGATCGGTGGCGAGCGCGCGGGCGATGGCCACCCGCTGCTGCATGCCGCCGGAGAGCTGCGAGGGATAGCGGTCCTCGAAGCCCTTCAGCCCGAACAGATGCAGGAAATGCCGCGCCCGCTCCCGCCGGGCGGCGCGCCCCACGCCGCGCACTTCCAAGGGGTATTCGATGTTCTGCAGCGCCGTGCGCCAGGGAAACAGCGCATATTGCTGGAACACATAGGCGGTCTCCGGGTGCGGGCGCGTCACCTTGCGCCCGTCAATGGCGGCGGTGCCGCCGCTCGGCTCGGTCAGCCCGGCGATGATGTCGAGCAGCACCGACTTGCCGCTGCCGGAGGGGCCGACGACAGTGACGAAGGCGCCCTGGGGGATGTCGAGATCGACGCCCGAAAGCACGGGAATCCGGTCGCTCGACCGGCCGTCGAGGGTCACGCTCTGGCCGGGCTTCAGCTGGAAGGTCTTGCGCACGTCGCGCAGGGCGATGCGCTGGGCGGCGGGGGCGCCCGCAGGCGCGAGGTCGGCAGCGGACAGGCTCATGGCGCGGGGCTCCGGGGGCCGGTCGGCATCGCGGTGAGCGAGGCCTGGCGCAGGCGATGGGTGGGGTCGGCATCGGCACCGCCTTCGCGGCCCTTCTTCCAGCCGAGCGCGCGGGCATAGCCGCCGAACAGGCCGGCCGCGACGACGGCGTCCTCGGTGATGCCCGTGACGTGCTCGGGATCGGCGGCGACAAAGAGCGCGTCGACCGGGCAGTAGATCTCGCACAGGAAGCAGGTCTGGCAGTCCGCCTGCCGGGCGATGATCGGCACGGCGCCAGGCACGGCCTCGAACACATTGGCCGGGCAGGCCTTCACGCAGACATTGCAGGCGGTGCAGCGGGCCTCGGAGAGGATTTCGATCATGATGCGGCGGCCTCCAGTGGCAGGCGGTCGAAGCTCAGCACCGGCTGGTCGACACCGGCGAGGGTGAGGCGGCCGGCGAGCCCGGGGGCGCTCGTCGGCGCGTCGAGCCTTCGGTGCATGCCGCGCGTCTCATGGCGCGCGGCCGCGGCGCGGTAGGCCCAGCGGCTGGAGGCGAGCAGCGCGGCGGCCTCGCGCAGGCGGAAGGCGCTCGCGCCGTCGCCCTGCCCATGGTCGCGCAGCGTCGCCCAGGCCGCGTCGAGGCGGGTGAGCGAGGCGTTGAGCGTCGGCGCGCTGCGGAAGAAATTGCGCTGCACCGGCAGCATCTCGTCCCGCACCAGCGCCACCGCCTCCGCCGGATCGAGCGCGCGGGCGGCAACGGCGGGGCGCAGCCCGGCCTGTCCCGCCGCGCGCACGGGCCGTTCCGCCGCGCGGGGCCCGAGACGTTGTGCGAAGGCGGCCGCGCCCTTGCCAGACCACACGCCGGTGGCGATGGCCCAGGAGGCGTTCGGCCCGCCGCCGCCCGTCGCCGCGCCGGCAATGTCCTGCCGCTCCAACGTGTCGCCGGCGGCGAACAGGCCGGGAATGCCGACGCCGCAATCGTCATCGGCACGCTTCAGCCCGCCCGTGCCGCGCACCGTGCCTTCCGAGCGCAGGCCGATCGGAAAGAGCTCGGTGAAGGGGTCGATGCCGGCACGCTCGAAAGGCAGGAAGCAGTTCGGCTGGCCCCAGCGCAAAGCGTCCGGCAGCGCGCCGGTCGCGCGGTCGAGCCGGGCCGAAATGGGACCTTGCAGCGACTCCCGCGCCAGCACCGAAAAGCGCTCGCCGGGGGGAATATCGATGGCCGAGCCATCGGCGCGGTAGAAGCTCGCCCAGAAATAGGGCAGGCCCTTATTCACCGAGGAGTGCAGCGGGACGATGCCGTACTGGCTGGAAAACTCCATGCCGGAAAGGCTGGCACCGAGTTCAGCAGCCATCAGCTGGCCGTCGCCGGTCAGTCCGGTGGCACCGAGAATGCGCGAGCCGAAAGCGCAGCCGCCGGTGGCGAGCACGACGGCGCCGGCCCGTGCTTCCCAGTTCTGGTTCAGCTGGCGGGCGCAGCCGGCCGCACCGGCCACCACGTCCCCCGCCGTCAGTAGTTCGAGCGCGGGATGATGGTCGCGCACCGTGACCCCGGCCCGCACCAGAAGCTGGCGCAGGAAGCGCATATAGTCGGGACCACGCAGATTGGCGATGTAGAGCGCGCCCTCGTCGTCGCGCGGAAAGCGGTAGCCGCGTTCGGCCAGAACGTGGAGGTGCTGGGTCGCGGTGTCGATCACCCGCCCCATCTGCCGGATATCCGCTAACCCTTCTGAGGATTTCACCCGCTCGGCGATCAACTTGGCGCGGCGCTCCGGCGTGGTGGCGAACCAGGTGCCGGTGTTGGACGGCGCGGTAGCGCCGCTGGTGCCGACATAGCCCTTGTCGACCAGCACGACGCTGCACCCGGCCTCGCGCGCGGCCAGCGCCGCCCAGCACGCCGCCGGCCCGCCACCGATGACGAGCACGTCGGAAGAGAGCTGGATCGTATCGGCCATGGCGGTCTCCGAAGGCGCGAGGTGAAAAGCCGGGCGCCATTCCAACCCGCGCGCTCGTCAATAGAAGATAAAAACGATAGATAATATGCACATTGAGGTCAAGCGGTTCCCCCGCGCGGCGGAAATCGCGGACGGGGCCTACCCAAGACAGCCCTGCCGCCATAGGTCAGCCTCCGGTGCCGCGTCGCGCCGGTCGCAGCAGGGAGCCTGTCCGTGAAGCCTTATGTCGTCTGCCTAATGGAAACCTCGCTCGACGGGCGCCTGCATCCGAGCCGCTTCACCGCCAGCCCGCAGGGCGGGCGCGCCGATTGGGGGCGGCTCTATGAGCAGATCCACGCGACGCTGAAGGCGGATGCCTGGCTGGTCGGGCGGGTGACGATGGCGGAGATGGCCAAGGGCGTGCCGCATCCGCCGGCCGAGGCGAGGGCGGTGGAGCGCCCGCTACATGTCGCCACGCGGGCGACGAGCTACGCCATCGCGCTCGATCCCGCCGGCAAGGTGCATTTCAGGGGAGCCGATGTCGGCGGCGATCATGCCATCGCCCTGCTGGGACGCGATGTGCCGGACAGCCATCTCGCCGAACTCGCGGCCGATGGCGCCTCCTACATCGTCGCGGAGGGCGACGAGATCGATCTGGCCGCGACGCTGGACATTCTGGCGCGGGAGTTCGGGATCAAACGCCTCGCGCTGGAAGGCGGGGCGCGTGCCAATGGCGCCTTCTTCGCCGCCGGGCTTGTGGACGAGTTCAGCGTGCTGATCGCCCCCGCGCTCGACGCCCGTCCCGGCAGCGAGGCGATTGTCGATGCCGGGTCGGAAGGTCTCGCCGGCAAGGTGAGCCTGTCGCTCCTCGCCGCCGAGACGCTCGATCACGGCGTGGTGCATCTGCGCTACGCCGTGACGCCTGTTTAGCGCGCGCCCCTACCCCTGCTAGGCGCCGAAGCGCGGCTCGGGCACCCCGGTTATGCCGAGATCGTAGATCGCGAACAGGCTGCCGCGCAGCGCCCCATCGCCGGGAAAGCGCGGCAGCGGCGGCTTGGCCATGGAGGTGACATAGAGCACGTCGAGCTTCGGCCCGCCGAACATCACGCTAGTGATCTTCTTCACCGGCATGTCGATGATGCGGTCGACGCTGCCGTCCGGGGCGTAGCGCACCAGCCGCCCGTCATAGACCAGCGCGTTCCACAGGAAGCCCTCGGCGTCGACGGTGGAGCCATCGGCGGCGCCGCCCTTGGAGGTGTCGACCTTGGCGAAAGTGCGCCGGTTGGCGGCGGTGCCGGTGTCGATGTCGTAGTCATAGGCCCAGATTTCGCCGGTCCAGGTGTCGGCGAAATAGAAGGTCTTGTCGTCCGGGCTGAAGCAGGGGCCGTTGGAGCAGATGATGCCGCGATCGACCGTGGTCAGGGTGAAGTCCGGGTCCAGCCGGTAGAGCGCGCCGTGCGGGCCTTCCTCCATCGTGTCCATGGAGCCGGCGAAGAAGCGCCCGCGCCGGTCCACCTTGCCGTCATTGATCCGGGTGGTCGGCTTGTCGCTCTCGGGATCGACGATCAGATCGCAGTCGCCGGAGCGGAAGTCGAGCGCGTGGAAGCCGGTCTGCAGCGAGACGATGGCGCCCTGACCATCCTTGCGCAGCGCCATGGAGCCGATCTTGGCCGGCACGTCCCAGGCCCGCACTTCGCGCCCGTCGGCCGTGGTGCGGAACACCCGGCCGTCGAAGCTGTCGATGAAATAGAGGCGTTCCTGCTCGGCGTCCCACAGCGGACCTTCGCCCAGCGTGGTCTTCACGTCGATGAGAACCTCGATCCGCATCGCTTCCTCCCATTGTCGTTCGCGTGGGGTCAGAAATTCACCTGGTCGCCGCCCTTGAGCTGCAGCAGGGCGCGGGCTTCGTCCGGGGTCGCAACCTCAAGCCCCAGGCCCTCGATCACCTTCCGCGCCATCCGCACCTGATCGGCGCTTGACGTGGCGAGCTTGCCCTTGCCGGCCCACAGCGAATCCTCCAGCCCGACGCGGATATTGCCGCCCATCGCCGCCGACTGGGTGGCAATGCGCAGCTGGCTCGCCCCGGCGCCCAGCACCGACCAGCGGTAATCCGCGCCGAACAGCCGGTCGGCGGTGCGCTTCATGTGCATCACGTCTTCCGGATGCGTGCCGATGCCGCCGAGAAGACCGAACACCGACTGGACGAAGAACGGCGCCTTGACGAGGCCGCGATCGGCGAAATGGGCGAGGTTGTAGAGATGGGCGATGTCGTAGCACTCGAACTCGAAGCGCGTGCCATTGCCGTAGCAAGTGTCGAGTATGTACTCGATGTCCTTGAAGGAATTGCGGAAAACGAGGTCCTTGGTGGCTTCGAGATGCGGCTTTTCCCAGTCGAACTTGAAGCTGTCGTACTTCTGCACGAGGTGGTAGAGGCCGAAATTGATCGAGCCCATATTCAGCGAGGCGACCTCCGGCTTGAAGGTCGCGGCGGGCAGAACCCGCTCTTCCACCTTCATGTAGGGACTGCCGCCGGAGGTGATGTTGATCACCGCATTCGTGCCCTGCTTCACCTGCGGCAGGAAGCGGGCGAAGGCTTCCGGCGTCTGGTCCGGCCGGCCATTCTCCGGGTTGCGCGCGTGCAGGTGCAGGATGGCGGCGCCGGCCTCCGCCGCGCCGATGGCGTCGGCGGTGATCTGTTCCGGCGTGATCGGCAGATAGGGCGACATGGTCGGCGTGTGGATCGCCCCGGTGCAGGCGCAGGTGATGATGACCTTGCCGGTGGGAACGGGGCGGGCGGTGGAAGCGGTGGACATAGGATCAGTTCCTTGGGATCAGTTCCTGAGATGAGGTGTCAGCGGCCGATGTCGCGGTCGGCCCGCCGCTTCTGCGCGATGAGCGCCATCAGCCGGCGGTCGCGCCAGCGCTGGCGGGCGGGAAGTTGCGCGGCTGGGACGGCGGCGCGGCGCTCCGCCTCGACTCCGCCGGCCGCCACGTCGGCCCAGTCCACCCGCTCGCGCATGCCCTGGAACAGGCCGGCATACATGGGCTGGTAGCGGGCGATGTAGTCGGCGATGCCGCCGGGCGCGTTGAGATCGATGGTCTCGAACGGGCCGATGAAGCTCCAGCGCAGGGCGAGCCCGTCGGCGATGCCGCGATCAACATCGGCGGCACTGGCATAGCCGCCGGCGACGAGGCGGAACGCCTCTTCCATCAGCGCGCCCTGCATGCGGTTCATGATGAAACCGTCGATCTCCTTCTCCATCCGCAGCGGCACCTGGCCAGCGGCGGCGAGAAAGGCGACGGCGCGCTCCAGCACCGCCGGATCGGTCCAGCGCGAGGGCACCACTTCCACCGCCGGCACCAGATAGGGCGGGTTGATCGGATGAGCGACGACCCCGCGCGCCCGGCCGGGCACGGCCTCGAAAATGGCCGAGGGCAGCAGTGCGGAACTCGACGACGCCAGCACCGCATCCGCCGGCGCCAGCCGGTCGACCTCGGCGAAGGTCGCGCGCTTGATCTCGATCGTCTCCGGCCCGCATTCCTGCACCCAGCGAACGCCGTCGAGCGCCTCGGCGAGGCTGGCGCAGGGGGTGAGCGCGCCGACGATCTCGTCCACGCTCCGCCCGTTCAGCAGGTCGTTGCGCGCGAGGTCCTCTCCCACCGAGCGCACATAGGCGAGCGCGGCGGCGGCGGCGTCCGGCGCCGGATCCCACAGCCGCACCTCATGCCCGGCGCGGGCGTAGGTGATGGCCCAGGCGCGGCCGATCAGACCGGCCCCGACAATGGCGACGCGCGAGGGGGCACCCATCACAACGTCTCCACATTGCCGTCGACATTGAACGACATGGCCGAGAGGTTGCGGCCGGCATCCGAGAGCAGGAAGGCGACGGAGGACGCCACATCCTCCATCGTCACCATGCGGCGCAGCGAGATCTTGTCGAGATAGCGCGCCTCCATGTCGTCATAGCTCACGCCCACCTGCGCGGCGCGGTCGCGGATCACCCCTTCCATGCGCGGGCCGGCGACGATGCCGGGGAGGATGGCGTTGACGCGGATATTGTGCGGCCCCAGCTCCTTGGCGAGCGACTGGGTGAGGCCGATCACCCCCCATTTCGCCGCCGCGTAGGGCGTGCGGTAGGCATAGCCGTGGCGCCCCGCCGCCGAGGACATGTTGACCACCGCGCCGCCGCCGGCGCGCTTGATGTGCGGCACGGCCTGCCGGGCGCAGAGAAACTGGCCGGTGAGGCCGATATCGAGGCAGCGCCGCCACTCCGCCGGGGCGATGCCCTCCACCGCGCCGGTCGGGCCGGCGATGCCGGCATTGTTGATCAGCGCGTCGAGCCCGCCCAACGCGCCCAGGGCGGTGGCGAAGAACGCCTCCACCTGCCCTTCGTCCGACACGTCGGCCTTCATCACCGTGGTGCCGGGCAGTTCGGCCGCGGCGGCGGCGAGCGCGTCGTCGGCGACATCGCACAGAGCGAGGCGGCAGCCCTGCGCGTGCAGCAGGCGGGCAATGGCGAGGCCGATGCCGCCGGCGCCGGCGGTGACGACGACGCGCTGCCCTTCGAGGCCGCCGGCAAAAGATGTGGGGGACATGGATCAGTTCCTCTTTTCGCGAAGGGCGATCACGGCGGCGAGCACGACGCCGCCGAACAGGATGGCGCGGAAGGCATAGGGAAGCGTGGTGCCGGCGAGCAGCGTCTGCAGCGCGGTCAGCAGCAGCGCGCCGCCGACCATGCCGAGGAAATGCCCGCGCCCGCCGGTGATGAGGGCGCCGCCAACCACCACGATGGCGATGGAGGGCAGCAGATAGTCGTCGCCCATGCCCAGACTCGCCTGGCCGGAAAAGCCGGTGAGCAGGATGCCGACCAGCGCCGCGCACAGCGCCGAGAGCACATAGACGCCGATCACCACCCGCCCGGTGCGCACGCCGGCCAGCCGCGCCGCCTCCATCGAATTGCCGATGGCATAGACCCGCCGGCCGAAGGCGGTGCGGCCGAGCAGCAGCGTGCCGCCGACGACGAACAGCGCCAGCAGGCCGAGCACGGGGGTGATGCCGGCGATCTTGCCGGTCATCAGCCAGCGCAAGGCGGGTGAGGCGAAGCCGGCCGGCGTGCCACCGGAATAGAGCAGGGCGAGGCCTTGCAAGATGCCGTTCGCCGCAAGTGTCACCACGATGGGGGAGAGGCCGAGCGCCACCACGCCAAGGCCGTTCAGCAGGCCGATCAGCGCCGCGACGGCGAACACCGCCGGCAGGGCGTAGAGCAGGGCGGCGTCGGACCCCTGCACCAGCCCGGCGAGCAGGATGCCGGAAAGGCCGATGGTCCACGGCACCGAGAGGTCGAGCCCGCCGGTGAGGATCACCGCGCCCTGGCCCAGCGCGAGGATGACGAGGAAGGTGGAAAGCACCAGAAGCGCGTTCCAGAACCCCCAATTGGCCAGCGTGTTGCCGAGCACGAACTGCGTCGCGATCAGCACCAGCACGAGGCAGACATAGGCCGGCAGGGCGAAGCGCAGCTCGCGGCCATGGCGCTGCAGAAAGCTCGGCGCCACGCTGCGTGCCGGCGCCGTCGCGCTGGTGACGAAGGCGAGGCGCCGGTCGCCGGCGGGGCGCTGGCTCACATGCGTGCCGGCGCGCCGCGCCGCGATCGCCCCGCCCAGCCGGCGCAACTGGTCGCTCAGCACGGAATCGCGGCTCAGCGAGCCGATCAGCACGGCGGCGAGCAGCACGCCGCCTTCGGCGATGGTGGCGAAATAGGCGGAAACGTTCAGCACCAGCAGGATGTTGACCACCACCATCAGCACCAGCGCGCCGAAAATGGTGCCGACCAGCCCGCCCTTGCCGCCGCCGAGCCTTGTGCCGCCGATCACCACCGCCGCGAACATGGACAGCAGCAGCGAATTGCCGACCAGCGGGTCGCCCGAGCCGGTCTGGGCGCTGACGAACACGCCGGACAAGCCGTAGAACCCGCCCGCCAGCACATAGGTGGCAAAGCGCACCAGGGTGACGCGGATGCCGGTGGCCATGGCCGAGGCGGGATCGTTGCCGACGGCGTAAAGCGCGACGCCGAAGCCGGTCTTGCGCAGCCAGGTCCAGAACAAGGCGGCGAGGCCGAGCAGCACCAGCGCCATCGGCACCAGCCCCTCCACCGCGTCGCCCATATAGAAGCTGCCGAGCGCGGGCGAAATGAAGCCGCCCGGCTGGTCCATCACCAGCAGCGTTGCGCCCTGGACGATGAACATGGTCGCGAGCGTCACCACGATGGGCTGAAGGCGGACCACGGCGACGAAAAAGCCGTTGAAGGCGCCGACCATCATGCCGATGCCGATGCCGGCCAGCGTCCACACCAGCACGGAGGCTTCGGTGGCGGCCGGGTCCATGGAGCGCGCCAGCATCGCATTGACCAGCGAGATCACCGCGCCGGCGGAGAGGTCGAAGCCGCCGGAGAGCACCACCAGCGTCTGCCCCATCGCCGCCAGCGCCAGCGGCGTCGCGCCGGAAATCTGGAACGACACGTCGAAATAGGCGAGCGGCCCGGGGCTGAGCGCATCGACGAGCAGGAACAGGCCGAGAAACACCGCCAGCGCCACCAGCGGCGCGCGGTTGCGCCCGAGCCAGCGGCGCGGGGCGGACGGTGTGCGGGCCGATGCACGCGACCGGGCACGCGGGGCGGCGGAGGTGACGGGGGTGGCGAGGTCGAGGCTCATGCGGCGGCTCCGTCGGGGAGACGGGTGGCGCCATGGCCGAGCACGGCGCGCATGACCGTCCGCTCGTCCAGCGCGTCGAGTTCCAGACGCGCCGTGACGCGGCCCTCATAGAGGACGATGGCGCGATCGCTGAGATGGACGAGTTCGGGGATTTCGGTGGAATGGAACAGCACCGCGCCGCCGGCATCGGCAAAGGCGCGGATCAGTTCGTAGAGCTGGTGCTTGGTGCCGACATCGATGCCGCGCGTGGGGTCGAACAGCAGCAGGATGCGGCTCTGCGCCACCAGCCATTTGGCAAAGGCGATCTTCTGCTGGTTGCCGCCGGAAAAGGCGCCGGCGGCCTTGAAAGCGGCAACCGTCGCGACATCCACCGCCGCGAACACCCGGTCGGTGGCGGCGCGCTCCGCCGCGCGGTCGATGAGACCGTGGCGGCAGAAGCTGTCGATCACCGGCAGGCTGGCATTGGTGGTGCCGTCGAGATTGAGGAACAGCCCTTCCGTCTTGCGGTCCTCTGGCACGAAGCCGATGCGCAGGGAGGGGTGCAGCGCGTCCGCCGGGCTGGAGAGATGCACCGGACGCCCATCGACCATGAGTTCGCCGCGCCGGAGCGGCAGCGCGCCGAAACAGGCGGAGAACAGCTCCTTCTGTCCCATTCCCTGCAGCCCGGCGACGCCGAGAATCTCGCCCGGCCGCAGTACAAGGTCGACATCGCTGAGCTTGGCGCCCGCGGTGAGGCCCCGCGTCTCCAGTACCGGGGCCGGGCGGTTGGCCGCCGGCACGGCGCGGCGCGGGGGAAAGGTCTGGTCGAGCGAGCGGCCGATGATCATTTCCACCACTTGCGCGTCGGTGAAATCCGCCACCGCGCCGCTCGCCACCCGCTTTCCGTTGCGCAGCACGGTCATGTCGTCGCAGAAGGCGCGTACTTCCGGCATGCGGTGGGAGATGAACAGAACGGTGATGCCGCGCGCCTTGGCGTCGGCGATCAGCGTGCCGAGCCATTCCACATCGCTGCCGGCCAGCGCCGAGGTCGGCTCGTCGAGCAGCAGCAGGCGCGGCTGGCGGTAGAGGGCGCGGGCGATCTCGATCTTCTGGCGCAGGGCGAGGTCGAGCCGGCCGATGTCGGCGTGGAGATCGACCGCGAGGCCGAGCCGGGCGAAATGCGCGGCGACGTTCTCGGCGACCTGCTTGCGTCGCAGCGTGCCGAGAAAACTCATCGGCGCGGCGGGGATCAGCATGTTGTCGAGCACGCTGAGGTCGCGCACCAGAGTGAGTTCCTGGAAGGCGGTGCGGATGCCGGCGCGGTGGGCGTCGCGCGGGGACCGCAGCCGCACCTCCTGCCCGTCAATGGCAATGGTGCCCCCGTCGGGTTCGATGAGCCCGGAGAGCAGCTTCATCGTGGTGGATTTGCCCGCGCCATTCTCGCCCAGCAGGGCGTGCACCGTGCCGTCGCGAACAGTGAAGCTGACATCGCTGACCGCCCGGGTCGCGCCGAAAGCCTTCGACACGCCGGCGAGCGCGACGGCGGGCGGGGTGTGGGGATGGGACATGGCCATCTCTCCCTTGGCGCGCGAGAGGGGGCGCCGGCACGCGGCCGGCGTCGGCAGAACCGTGGGGCTGCGGGGAGCGCGCGCGGGCGGCGCGCTCCCTTGTTCGCGGCAGCGGCCGCTCAGTTCTCGGGCTGGCCGACGAGGGCGGCGTTCAGGCCGACTTCCGGGGTCTTCTCGGAGAAGATCGAGGCGAACCAGCCGGGATTGGCGATGATGGACGGCTTGAACACGTTGCAGCCGGCCTTCATCTCGTCCCAGCTGCCGGTCTCGCACAGCTTGATCGTCTCATTGGTGACGATCGGCAGCGGCAGGGTGACGTTGTGCGGCACCTCCTTGCCGTCGAGCAGTTCCGCCGCCAGCTTCAGCGCATAGGCGCCGGAATAGGGCGGGGAGGCGTAGGAGATACGCGGCGCGCCGAGCGGCTTGTAGGCGCCGTCGGCACCCTCCACCTCGGTGCCGGCCTTCAGCATCTGGATGCGCCCGCCATTGGAGCCTTCGCCCGCGCAGGGCTTGAGCTGCTCGGCCGTGCGGCCGGCTTCCAGCTGCATCGCATTGGCGGTGTAGCAGCCGACCTGCATCCACAGCCCGTCAATGTCGTTCCAGTTGCGGGTGGCCAGCAGCTTGGAAAGCTCGGTGCGCGCCACCGCCTGGCTCCACAGGCCGACCGCCTCGCCGACGATCTTGATGCCGGGATGCTTGGCGAAGACTTCCTTCGCCGCATTGGTGCGCCCGCTATCCACCGAGGTGCCGGGCACGCCGGTGACGAGGACGATGTTGCCCTTGCCGCCGAGCTTTTCCACCAGCCATTCCGCCGTGCGCCGGCCGGCTTCCGCCTGGTCGATGGTGACGTTGTAGGCGCAGGGCTCGGTGATCACCGAGTCATAGGCGATGATCTTCACGCCCTTGGCGCAGGCGCTCTTCACCACCTGGTTCAGCGCGGTGGGGGAGATCGGGTAGACCACGATCGCCTTGGCGCCGGCCTGCACCATGGCGTTGATCTGCTGGATCTGGCGCTGGGCATTGGGGCCGGCGACCTGGACTTCGAGATCGATCTTGTCGCGCAGCGTCTTCGAGGCGGCCATGGCCTTGACCATGTTGGCGGCCTCGGCCTGCCAGTCATTGCCGATATAGCTCATGGACAGGAAAACCTTCTGCTTTTCCTGAGCCATGGCGGGGGTCACGGCACCGGCGAGCGCGCACAGCGCCGCCAGCCCGATACGGGCTGTCATCCTCATTCGTCGTCCTCCCAAACGCGGCGCGTCTGTCGCGTGCCGTCGATTTTGATATTAGATCAAAAATCAAAACCGTCTTCAAGTCCCTCGCGCTCTGGGCTATGCTGAGGTCATCCGCAGCCGGGAGTCGCTGATGTCCGATCTACGCGAACAGGTCGTTCCGCTTCACAAGCAAACGTTGCAGGAAGGCGTGTTCCGCCGGCTGTGCGAACTCATCCTCGAAGGGGGAATAGCGCCGGGCCAGTCGATCACCGTGGCGCATCTGGCCGAGGCGTTCGGCGTCAGCCCGATGCCGGTGCGCGAGGCGCTGACCAAGCTCACGGGCGCGGGCGTGCTCACTGTGGTGTCGGGGCGCACCATCGGCATTCCGAAGCTGACATCAGCGCGGCTGGAAGATCTGCGGCGGGTGCGGCTGGAAGTGGAGACCACCGCGGTGCGCTGGGCCACCGAGCGGCAGGACGGCACGCTGATCGCGGCGTTGACGCGGGCGTTCCAGCGGCTGGAGGAAGCGGAGAAGAACGCGGACGCCAAGCACTATATCGGCGCCAATTACGACTTCCATTTCCACATCTATCGTCACGCGGGATCGCCGATCCTGCTGACCATCATCGAAAATCTCTGGCTGCAGATCAGCCCGTATTTTCATCTGCTGCGCGGTTCGGGCAATTTCCGCATCTCGAACCATCAGCACCGGGCGATCTTCGACGCCGTGAGCGCCCGCGATCCCGAAAGGGCGGCGCGGGCGCTCGCCGCCGATATTGGCGGCGCCTATGAGGTGCTCGCCGCGCTCATCGGCTCAGGCGCGGGAGAGGGCAAGAGCAAGGCCCGCGCCCGCGTGCTTTCCTCCGCCACGTGAGCGTGCAAGGGCGGCCGGGCTTTAGTGGCCGAGAGACCAGCGCCGCTCGATCGGGGCGGGCTTGTTCTTGCGCGTACCGCAGAGCGAGCAGCCGCAGCCGGCGAGATGTTCGCGCTTCACCACCTTCGGCTCGGAAGCGGTGCCTTCGGAACGGGCGAGCGCCTTGCGCAGCGTGCCGTTCATCGTGCTGAGCCGGGGCATCGCCATGGCGCGCGGCGCCGTGCCGCTGCATTCCGGGCAGCAGGCCGGCTGGTCCGCCTCGCTCATCGCGCTCCAGCCCTCGAAGGGCCCGCAATCGTCGCAGGCATAGGAATAGAGGGGCATCCTTGGATCCTCCATGAATGGGAACGGATGGCCCGTGGGCCATCCGGGAGAGTAAAGGGCCGTGGCCCGTGCGGGATCAGGGGTTCAGCCAGCCCTGCAGCAGCGACACGCCCGGCACCCAGCCGGTGACGATGCCGATGAGCACGGTGAAGGCGCCGGTGAAGCGCAGGATCGGCTGCTTCATGGTGAGCAGCAGGAAGTAGCAGAACCACAGCAGCGCCCAGCCGACCCAGTTCCAGCCCATCCAGAGGCTGATGGAACTGTCCGCCCCGCGCAGCGACTGGATCGCCACCGGCACCACGGTGATGGCGACGAACAGGCTGAACCAGCCGAGCCCGCGCCCGTCGACCTTGGTGACGCGGTTATAGGCGACCCAGAAATAGGTGGCGGTGAACAGCAGGGTGAGCGCCGCGCCCTTGATGGAGCCGGCATCCGCCTCCGGGTTGAACGCCCAGAACAGCGAGATGGCGAGCGTCACCACACCGGAGACGACGTTCACCACGATGATTTCGCGGTCCTCGATCTTTCCCAGCAGCCACAGGCCGTTGAGCACGAGGACGGCGCCGACATAGAGCAGGCCAAGTCCGAGCAGCATGATGGATCTCCTCGGCCCCGGCCGGCAGGCCGACCGGGGCGCTCTGTGCCGGAGGGGTCAGCTGGCGCGGGCGACATCGACGCCCGACACCTGCTTTGTGGGCCCGGTGGAGTTGGGGTTGATGTCGAATTCGAAGATCTTGGTCGGGATCGCCACCGTGGCGCAGACATTGGGAATGTCGACGATGCCGGCGATGCGTCCTTCCACCGGCGCGGTGCCGAGGATCGAATAGGCCTGCTCGCCGGAATAGCCGAACTTCTTCAGATATTCGATGGCGTTGAGGCAGGCGCGGCGATAGGCGACATGCGCGTCGAGATAATATTGCTCGCCCGTGTGCTCATCCACCGAGATGCCCTCGAAGATGAGGTAGTCGTCGAAATGCGGGTCGATCGGGCTCGGCTTGAAGATCGGGTTGACCACGCCGTATTTCGCCATGCCGCCCTTGATCAGCCCGACGCCGATGTCGATCCAGCCGGCCATCTCGATGGCGCCGCAGAAGGTGATCTCGCCGTCGCCCTGCGAGAAGTGGATGTCGCCCATGGAGAGGCCGCCGCCCTTCACATAGACCGGGAAGTAGCAGCGCGAGCCGCGCGACAGGTTCTTGATGTCGCAATTGCCGCCATGCTCGCGCGGCGGCACGGTGCGCCAGCCTTCGGCCGCCGCCTTGTCGCGCGCCGCGCCGGTCATCTGGCCCATCAGCGCGGTGTCGGAGAAGGGCAGGCAGGCCAGCGGCGGCACCCGGTTGGGATCGGTGGCGACCAGCGCCGCCTCGCGACGGTTGGCCTCCGCCAGCAGCTTGTGGTCGGGCAGGCAGCCGATCAGGCCGGGATGGACGAGGCCGGGATAGCGCACCTTCGGGATATGGCGTGAGGTGGTGTAAATGCCGTGGAAGTCCCAGCAGGACTTCACCGCGTCGGGATAGTGCTCGGTCAGGAAGCCGCCGCCATTGTTCTTGTCGAACAGGCCGTTGAAGCCCCATTCCGAGCCCTCGATCGGCCCGATGTCGAGAATGTCGACCACCATGAGGTCGCCCGGCTCGGCGCCTTCGACGCCGAAGGGACCGCTGAGATAGTGCACCTTGGTCAGGTTCACGTCGCGCACATCGTTGGCGCTGTCATTGTTGCCGATCTGGCCGCCGGTCCAGTCGTAGCACTCGACGCGGAATTCATCGCCCGGCTTGAAGGTCTCGACCATCGGCAGGTCGGGATGCCAGCGGTTATGGGTCTTGATCGCCTGGTCTTCCGGCGCCTTGTTGAGATCGATCTTGAAGACGGTCTTGGCCATGAGCTTCCTCCTGTGAGGGTGCCGCGGCGTTGGCGCCGTTCCTGAAGGCGGGCGGCTGGAAAGCCGCGCGCCCGCACCCTGCCGCAGCAGGCTAGGAAGCCGATGTAAGCGCTCTTCCCGCGCTGGCGGGGGCGAATGTAAATTTTTGTAATCGTCCTGCGGCATGGCTGCCCAGCGCGGGGACGAGCGGCTAGGATCGAACCCAAGGCGACGATCTGTCGTCTCGATGCGCGAATGCACGGGGCGGGATGATGAATGAGGCGGTGCGCATGCCGCGCATCCTGATGGTCGATGACGACCGGCGGATGTGCGGTTTCGTGACCAAGTTTCTGACGCGCGAAGGCTTCGCGGCGGAGTTCGCGCTCGACGGCGCCACCATGCGGGACGCGCTCGCCGTCACGCCCTATGATCTCGTCATTCTCGACCTCACCTTTCCGCGCGGGGAGGACGGGCTGACGCTGGCGCGCGGCCTGCGGGCAGGCTGGGACATGCCGCTGCTCATGCTCTCGGCGAAATGCGAGACGGTGGACAAGATCGTCTGCCTGGAAATCGGCGCCGACGACTACCTCACCAAGCCGTTCGAGCCGCGCGAATTGCTCGCCCGCATCCGCGCCCTGCTGCGCCGCGCCCGTGGTCTCGCCCGTTTGCCGGCCGCTACGTCGCCGGAACGGGCGAACCGCATCGGCTTCGGTGCCTTTCGGCTCGATCTCGACCGGCGCGAACTCACCGGCCCGGACGGGACGCGGGTCGATCTCACCGCGCATGAGTTCCGCCTGCTGGCGGCGCTGGCGGAACGTCCCGGCCGGGTGATGAGCCGCGACCAGATGCTCGATCTGGTGGCGAGCCGGCAATGGGCGCCGTTCGACCGCAGCATCGACGTGATGATCGGCAAGCTGCGGCGCAAGCTGGACGATGGCAGCGGCCGGCAGCTCATCCAGACCGTGCGCGGCGAGGGCTATGTGTTCACACCGCCGGCAGCACCAGCGTGACGCGGGTGCCGCAGCCCGCCGCGCTCTCGATGAGAAGATTGCCGCCGGACTGGCGGGCGAAGCCATAGACGGTGGCGAGGCCGAGCCCGCTGCCGCTTTCCGCCGGCTTGGTGGAAAAGAACGGGTTGAGCGCCTTCTCCAGCACCTCCGGCGTCATGCCGCAGCCCTCATCCTCCACCGTCACCACGGCATAGGCGCCGGCCGGCATGTCCTCCAGCCGCGTGGGCGCGCTGGCGCCGAGATCGGCGAGCGCCACGCCAAGCCGGATGAGGCCGGCGCCGCCCAGCGCGTCGCGGGCATTGATGAGCAGGTTGAGCAGGCTCGCCTCGAACGGGCGCGGGTCCACCTTGGCGGGGCAGGGGGCGGCCGGCCGGCTGAGTTCCAGCGCGATGCCGGGACCGAGCGCCGCGCGGGCGGTGGCGGCGGTGTGCTCGACCGCCTGCGCAAGGTCGATGGTGCGTGGCAGAAGCGTCTGGGCGCGGCCGACCGCGAGCAGCTGCCGGTTGGCGGCGGTGCCCTCCTCGACGGCGGCGAGCGCGTCGGCCACCAGTTCGCGCATCAGGGCGCCGTCGGCCTCACCGCCGCGCGTCAGCTCGTCCCGCAGCAGCTTGAGATTGCCGCCGACCACGGCGAGCAGATTGTTGAAATCATGGGCGATGCCGGCCGAGAGCCGGCCGATCGCCTCCAGCCGGCGGGCGCGGCGCAGCAATTCCTCCGCCTGTTCCCGCTCGCGGGCGAGGCGGTGGCGGTCGAAGCAGCGCGCGAGGATCGCCAGCAGCTCCGCCGGCTCGAACGGCTTGCAGACATAGTCGTAAATGCCCGCCTGCAACGCCCGGATGGCGGTGGGCACCGAGGCATAGGCGGTGACCATCACCGCCAGCAGCTCCGGCCGCGCGCCGATCAGCGCGGTGGCGAGCGCCACCCCGTCCTCATGGCCGAGGCGGATGTCGACCAGCGCCACCGCCGGCCCGTCCGCCAGCGGCCCGGCCAGCGCGGCATGGGCGCCGGCGCCGTCATGGGCGACGGTGATGGCATAGCCTTCCATCTCCAGCAGCAGCGCGAGGCTGGCGGCGAAGTCGGGATCGTCGTCGACGATCAGCACGCGCGACGGCGCGTGGGGGAGGGCCTCAAGCGACATGGCGGCTCTCCCCGGAGGCGGCGGGCAGGCGCAGCTCGACGCGGGTGCCGGTGCCCGGCACCGAGTCCACCCGCACCTGGCCGCCATGGCGTTCGGTGATGCGCTGCACCAGCGCGAGGCCGAGCCCGAGTCCGAATGGCTTTGTGCTGAACAGGGGCTCGAACAGCCGCGCCCGCACCTCCGCGCTCATGCCGGCGCCATTATCCGCGACCGTGATCACCACCTGATCGCCCTCGCGCGCGGTGGTGAGGCGCACCCGGCCCGGCGGCGCGTTGGCGGGGCGCTCCTGCACCGCCTGCATGGCGTTCTGAACCAGATTGACCAGCACCTGCCGCAGCCGCTCGCCATCGGCCTCGATCATCCCGCCGCAGCCGAGGTCCAGTTGCAGCGGCACCGGACCGAGGGCGCGCAGGTCGCCCGCCTGCTCGGCGATCCACGGGTCGAGCGCCAGCGGCACCATGGCGACATTCGGCCGGCGGGAGAATTCCAGGAGGTCGTCGATGATGCGCACGCAGCGGCGCACATTACGCTGGATGCGGTCGAGCTCGCCGCGCTCGCGCTCGCCGGTCAAGCTTCCCGCCCGCTGTAGCACCGCGACCGAGGTGGCGAGCGTGCCGAGCGGGTTGCGCAGCTCATGGCTCACCGTGGCGGTGAGCTGGCCGAGCGCGGCGAGCCGCTCGCTGCGGGTCAGCTCCTCGCGCGTCTCGTAGAGCTTCTCCAGCGAGCCGACGAGGTTGCGCTCGGCAAGTTCCCGGCTCTCATTGGCGAGCACGATCCACCAGGCGCTGATCGCCAGCAACGGCAGCAGCGCCAGGAAGATGCGCAGCAGCAGCGCGCCATTGTCGAGATGCGGCACGTCTTCGCCGGGGTCGATCAGCCGGTAGGTGAGCAGGAACAGCGCCCCCGTCACCACCGACAGCGCCACCAGCACGCCCGCCACCTTTAACAGCCGCTGCGGCATGTGCGGGGCGATGCGGCGGGTGAAGCCGTCACCGAGATAGCGCGAGCGCGAGCTTTCCAGATCCTGATGCGATTTCTTGCAGGCGTCGTGACAATGCGCGTCGAGACTGCAGCACAGCGAGCAGATCGGCCGCTCATAGAAGCTGCAATAGGCCATGTCGTCCCGCTCATAGCCATGGTCGCAGATCTCGCAGCGCAGCACCGTCGCGCCCTCGGGGCCGAGACCCGGATGCACCGGCGGACGGGCGAGATAATAGCGCCCGCGCGTGGCGAAACCGATCAGCGTCGCGCTGGCGAAGGCGATGAGGAAGGAGAACGGCGCGGCATAGGCCTGCATCAGCGGCCCGAGCACGCCGGTGAAGGCGGTGAGCGAGACCAGCGAGCCCAGCGCCATGCCGCCGCAGCCGACGGGATTGAAATCGTGCAGATGCGCGCGCTTGAACTCGATGAAGCTCGGGCTGACCTTGAGCGGCTTCAGCACCAGGAGATCGGCGACGATCGCCCCGACCCAGGCCATGGCGATGTTGGAATAGACGGCGAGCACCACTTCCAGCGTGTCGAAGATGCCGAGCAGCATCAAGAGCAGCGAGATGAGGATGTTGAACACCAGCCACACCACCCGGCCGGGGTGATAATGCGTCACCCGCGAGAAGAAATTCGACCAGGCGAGCGAGCCGGCATAGGCATTGGTGACGTTGATCTTGATCTGCGAGATCAGCACGAAGAAGGTGGCGCAGAACAACACGAGCGCCGGGTTCTCGAACACGTGGCCATAGGCCACGATATACATGTGGATCGGCTCCAGCGCCGCCGGGCGCGGCAGGCCGCTGCCGAGCACCAGCACCGCGAGCAGGCCGCCGGCGAGGATTTTCAGCCCGCCAATGACGATCCAGCCCGGCCCGGCGGCGATGACCGCGCTCCACCAGCGCAGCCGGTTCGCGCTCGTCTTCTCGGGGAGGAAGCGCAGATAATCCGCCTGCTCGCCGATCTGCACGACGAGCGAGCACATCAGGCTGACCGCCGCGCCGAAGGCGAGCACGTCGAAGCCGCGCGAGCCGGTTTCCAGACCGGCGAAATTCACCCATTCGGCGATCTCGTCCGGCGCCTTAAGCGCGATCATCACGAAGGGCAGGATCATCATCGCCAGCCACAGCGGCTGCGTCACCATCTGCAGCCGCGAGATCATGGTGATGCCCATGAGGGTGAGCGGGATGATGACCAGCGAGGAGACGATATAGCCGAGCACCAGCGGCACATCGGCATAGATCTTCAGCGCCTGCGCCATGATCGCGCCTTCCAGCGCGAAGAAGATGAAGGTAAAGCTGGCATAGATCAGCGAGGTGATGGTCGAGCCGATATAGCCGAAGCCGGCGCCACGGGTCAGAAGATCGAGGTCGATGCCGTATTTGCTGGAATAATAGCCGATCGGCAGGCTGGTGACGAAGATGAACAGCGACACCGCGAGAATCGCCAGCCCGGCATTCAGGAAGCCATAGCTCAGCGTGATCGAGGCGCCGATGGTCTCCAGCGCCAGGAACGAAATGCCGCCGAGCGCCGTGTTGGCGATGACGAAGGGCGACCAGCGCCGGAAGGAGCGCGCGGTGTAGCGCAGCGAATAGTCTTCAAGCGTCTCGTTGGCGATCCAGGAATGGTAGGAACGCAGGGCGGGCAGTTCAGGCGTTTCCACGGGCTTGGCACCTTGTTTTGGCGCAGGCTAGTGGATCGGCGGGGGAGGAGCCAGACTTTCGTCGAAGCCGGCCCGGCTTCTAGAGGCCGAGCAGCCGTTCGGCATTGCCGTGGCAGATCTTGGCGCGGACCTCCTCGCTGAGCGGCGCGGTGTCGATGAAAGCGGCGGCGATGTCGGGATCCTCATAGGGATAATCGACCGAGAACATCACATTGTCCTCGCCCAGCGCCTGGAGCGTGGCGGCAAGCGCTATCGGATCGCACACGCCCGAGGTGGTCACCTTGATGCTGCGGCGGATGATCGCCGAGGGCAGGGCCTCCGGCGGCAGCGTCTCGCCGAGGTCGAACTGCCGCCGGCTGTCGAGACGCCAGAGCAGGAAGGGCAGCGTCTCGCCCATATGGCCGAGAATGATCCGCACGCCGGGAAAGCGGGTGAGCGTGCCGCCGAGGACCAGCCGCAGCGCATGGGCCGCGGTTTCCGCCGTCCAGGCCCAGACCGGGCCGCCGATTTCCGGCCGGTGCGCGAACATGGCGGGCTGGTCGGCCATGGCGCCAGGATGCAGATAGACCGGCACGCCGAGTTCCTCGACACGTTCCCAGAAGGGGAGGTAGCGCTCCTCGTCGAGATAATGCCCGTTGGTCTGGCCATTGATGAGCGCACCGCAAAAGCCGAGGTCGCGCACCGCCCGCTCCAGTTCTTGTGCCGCCGCCGCCGCGTCCTGCAAGGCGAGATGGGCGAAGCCGGCATAGCGGTCGGGCCGCCTGCTCACCTCGCGGGCGAGGAAATCATTGGCGTTGCGGGCAAGCCGTATCGCCTCCATGGTGTCGCGCAGCCCCTGCACCCCCGGCGTGGTGACGGAAAGCACCATGCGCGCGATGCCGGTGCGGTCCATCATCTCGAGCCGCAACGCGTCGAAATCGGCGAGACGCCGCTCGACATCAGCAAACAGCGCGTCGCTGTGCGTCGGCCGCGCCACATGGGCGGCGAGTTCGGGCGTGGTGAAATGCTCTTCAAGCGCGATCTTGCGCATGGGTGGCTCCTGCGATCACGGCGTGGGAACGGGGCACGCCTCGGCCGGCGAGGTGGCGATCTTGAGCTGTTGCATCATGAACTCGGCATTGTTCCTGGAATCGGCCAGCCGCGCGCCCGACCAATAGGCCGTCCCGCAGGTCGCCGCCTGGCAGTCGCCACCGGCGGTCTGCCACTCACCCGTGCGCACCACGTCGCAGGCGCAGATCGCCTTGTCCGGATTGGCGGGGTCGACGGTACAGATCTTGTTGAGGCATTGCGACCAGGGCGTGCCGCTCGGGCAGCGCAGCCCCTTCTTGCCCTGCTGGAACTGGGTGAGGGCGAATTGCGAATAGACGGTGCGCACCCCGTTCGCGTCCGTGCTCGGCCGCACCGTGTCGCAGGGAACGGTGGCGAGGTTCGGTCCCTCCTGCATCTGACAGACGCAGATCGACACGTCCGGGTTGCCCGGCTGGGGAATGCAGGGCGCCGAGGTACAGAGGGCGAAAGCCTGGTTGCAAAGATAGTTCGCGGCGCCCGCCGGCGTCGCAACACCGAGCACCGCACAGACGGCCAGCACGTTGAGCGCAAGGCCAAGCATCGCCGATCGCATGGACATGCCTCCCATCCCTCGTTTCGCAGGCGAGCCTACCCGCCTTTGATCTCCGCGTCGCGACGGTTTGCGTCCCGCTGAGGATGCGGTGCCGGGCCTTGGTTCACGCGAGGCGGGTCTTGGTTTCCTTCCTTATGTCGGCTATCGTCGACATATGGACACCGATAACGCTCTTGCCGCCTTCGCCGCGCTCGCCCAACCCACCCGGCTCGACGTGTTCCGCCTGCTCGTCGCCCATGAGCCGGACGGCATGCCGGCGGGCGAGGTGGCGCGTCGGCTCGATGTGCCGCACAACACGCTCTCCACCCATCTCGGCATTCTCGCCCGGGCGGGGCTGATCGAGGCCGAGCGGCAGAGCCGGCTCATCCTCTACCGCGCCCGGCTCGACGCGGTGCGCGAGCTCGCTTCCTTCATCCTCAAGGATTGCTGCGGCGGCAAGCCCGACATCTGTGCCCCGCTGATCGCCGATCTCCAGCCCTGCTGTCCCGCTGCGGGCCAGAGCACAGACATACCTGCCGCCAAGGAGGCGCGCCATGTCGCCTGAGAGCGCCGTCACCATCTACCACAACCCCGCCTGCGGCACCTCGCGCAACGTGCTCGGCCTCATTCGCAATGCCGGCCTTGAGCCGGTCGTGATCGAGTATCTCAAGACCCCACCGAGCCGCGAGGAACTCGCCTCGCTGATCGCCCGCATGGGGATCACCGTGCGCGATCTGCTGCGCGAGAAGGGCACGCCCTATGCCGAGCTTGGGCTCGGCGATCCCGCGCTCAGCGACGAGGCGCTGCTCGACGCGATGATGGCGCACCCGATCCTCATCAATCGCCCCATCGTCGTCACCCCGCGCGGCGTCAAGCTGTGCCGGCCTTCCGAGGCGGTGCTCGATCTGCTCGACGCCCGGCAGCGCGGCGAATTCCGCAAGGAAGACGGCGAACGCGTCATCGACGCCGACGGCCACCGCGCCGCCTGAACCCGGACCGGAACCCCATGTCTGAGACTCTGGCGCTCACGCCCCGGCCGGCCGCGCGGCTGTCCTTTCTCGACCGCTACCTCACCGTGTGGATCTTCGCGGCGATGGCGCTCGGCGTCGTCCTCGGCACTTTGTTCACCGGCCTGCCGGAGGCGCTGAACGCGCTCTCGGTCGGCTCCACCAACATCCCGATCGCCATCGGGCTGATCCTGATGATGTACCCGCCGCTGGCCAAGGTGCGCTATGAGGAACTGCATCTTGTCTTTGCCGACAAGCGGGTGCTCGCGCTGTCGCTGGTGCAGAACGGGCTGATCGGCCCGGCGCTGATGTTCGCGCTGGCGGTGCTTTTCCTGCGCGACTACCCGGAATACATGACCGGCCTGATCCTCATCGGCCTCGCCCGCTGCATCGCCATGGTGCTGGTGTGGAACCAGCTCGCCTGCGGCGACAACCAGTATGTCGCCGTGCTGGTGGCGTTCAATTCGATCTTCCAGATCCTGTTCTTCTCCACCTATGCCTGGCTGTTCCTCACCGTGCTGCCGCCCTTGTTCGGGCTGGAGGGCAGCGTGGTCGATGTCAGTTTCTGGACCATCACCGAGGCGGTGCTGATCTATCTCGGCATTCCGTTCCTCGCCGGCTTCCTCACCCGCCGCCTGCTGATCGCCCGCAAGGGGGCGGACTGGTACGCCAATGTGTTCCTGCCGAAGATCGGCCCGATCACGCTGGGCGCGCTCCTGTTCACCATCGTCGCCATGTTTAGCCTCAAGGGCGGCGATCTCGTGCGCCTGCCGATGGACGCGGTGATTATTGCCATCCCGCTGACGATCTATTTCGTCGTCCAGTTCCTCATCAGCTTCGCCATGGGCCGGCTGATCGAGGCGGATTATCCGCGCACCACGGCCATCGCCTTCACCGCTGCGGGGAATAATTTCGAGCTCGCCATCGCGGTCGCCATCGCCGCCTTCGGCCTGGCCTCGCCCGTCGCCTTTGCCGCCGTCATCGGCCCGCTGGTCGAGGTGCCGGTGCTGATCCTGCTCGTGCATGTCGCGCTGCGGCTCGGCCGGTCGTGGTTTCCGGCGACGGCGCCGCGCGGCGGGTGAGGTGCGAGGGACCCTTCCGCGCGCCGCTTCCTCAAAGGGTTTCCGATGATGACCGACGACTTCACCGAGGCGCTGGACCTCGCCCATTTCGACCGGCCGAATGCCGACAAGCTGGCGCCGGCCGCGCCGATGACGCATCCCCCGCGCATCCTGCTGCTCTATGGTTCGCTGCGCGCGCGGTCCTATAGCCGGCTCCTGGTCGAGGAGGCCGCGCGCCTGCTCACCGCCATGGGCGCGGAAACCCGCATCTTCGATCCCAGCGGCCTGCCGCTGCCCGACGCGGTGCCGGCCGACCATCCCAAGGTCGTGGAATTACGTCGCTTGTCGGAATGGTCGGAGGGCCAAGTCTGGTGCAGCCCGGAGCGGCACGGCACGATCACCGGCGTGTTCAAGTGCCAGATCGACTGGCTGCCGCTGGAATATCGCGGCATTCGCCCGACCCAGGGGCGCACGCTGGCGGTGATGCAGGTCTCCGGCGGCTCGCAATCCTTCAACGCGGTGAACACGCTGCGCGTGCTCGGCCGGTGGATGCGGATGGTCACCATCCCCAACCAGTCCTCGGTCGCCAAGGCGTTCGAGGAATTCGACGAGGCCGGGCGGATGAAGCCTTCGGCCTATTACGACCGCGTGGTCGACGTGATGGAAGAACTGATGAAGTTCACCCTGCTCACCCGCGAGCGCCGGGACTATTTCACCAGCCGCTACAGCGAGCGGCGCGAGGCGGCGGTGAAGGCGGCCATGGCCGCCGAGGCGGATCTCGCCAGCATCGCCGTGTCGGGAACCACCCCGTCGCGCTGAACGGCCGCTCCCGCGCCTCTTTCGCACCATTCTTCCCGCGCTCCGCCACCGGCGGCGACGCACGGGCAGGGCCGCGCCCCTATCATCCGCTTGCCGCGCGGTGCTTCTGGGCCGTCCGCCGTGCCGATGGGCTTGCGCAACTGGTATAATGAGATAATGTTGCTACCATCGAGCGGCCGATGATCGCCGATGCCTGGGAATCCATCAAGAGCCTCACCAATGGGGCCAATGGGAGGAAATGATGCGCCTGAAAACCCTTTCGCGCGCCTGCGCCACCGCCTGCGCGGCCCTCGCCTTCGCCGCCGCCGGCGCCCTGCCGGCCTCCGCCACGCCGGACAAGCCGGTGATCGCGCTGGCCAACGCCTATTTCGGCAATAGCTGGCGGCACCAGATGGTCGACGCCTTCAAGGAAGCGGCCGAGAAGGCCAAGGCCGAGGGCAGGATCGCCGATTACATCATCCTGAATGGCGACGGCACCGTCGCCCAGCAGAACAGCCAGATCGCCGAACTCATCCTCAAGAAGGTCGACGCCATCGCCGTCGACGCCGCCTCCGAGACGGCGGTGAACGGCATCATCGAGAAGGCGTGCAAGGCCGGCATCAAGGTGGTGTCGTTCGATTCCGTCGCCTCCGCCCCGTGCAACTGGCAGCTCAATTTCGACTTCAAGGGCTATAAGCGCGACCAGGCCGAATGGGTGCTGAAGAAGATCGGCGGCAAGGGCAATGTCATCGTCGTGCGCGGCGTCAAGGGCTCGGCGCCGGATGCCGATATGTATGGCGCGCAGGAAGCGGTGCTGAAGAACTATCCGGATGTGAATGTGGTCGCCACCGTCTATGGCCAGGCCACCGCCTCGGTCGCCCAGTCGGCCGTGGCCAACGCGCTGCCCAGCCTGCCGCAGGTCGACGCGGTGCTGGCGCAGGGCGGCTCGGACGACACCGGCATCGCCCAAGCCTTCGACCAGTATGGCGGCGCCTATGCGAACAAGATGCCGGTCATCGAGGGCGGCGGCTCGTCCAACTTCATCCAGTGGTGGGCGAAGCAGAAAGAGGCCAACGGCTATTCCACCATCTCGATGAACACCACGCCCGGCATTGGCGGCGCCGCGTTCTGGCTCGCCTATGAACTGGTCAAGGGCGCCAACCCGCCCAAGCTGATGATCATGCCGGTCGCCACCGTGACCGATGAGAACCTCAAGGACTATGCGGGGCTGCCCGCAGGCGTCATCGTCAGCCCGTCCTATTCCCAGCAATGGGTCCAGGACAATCTGATCAAGGCCAAGGCGGGCAACTGACCCGCCGACCGCCCGTCCCTGAAGCCGACCACGGACACGCATGATGACGGCAGCTTTCTCTGCCGCGCAGGACGCACCGGCACGCGCGGCCGGTGCGTCGGCGCCGCCTTGTCACACCTCCCCCGCGGCCGGGCCGCACGCGTTCGGCGAGCCCGGAGGCGCCGCGCCGGCGCCGGTCGTGCGCCTGTCGGGCATCTGCAAGGCATTCGGGCCGACCCGGGCCAATGACGCGGTGGATCTCGTCGTCGGCGCCGGCGAGGTGCTTGGCCTTGTCGGCGGCAATGGCGCCGGCAAGTCGACGCTGATGCGCATCTTGTGCGGCGTCACCCGCGCCGATGCCGGCCGCATCACGCTGCGCGGCGTCGACATCGCCCCCGATCTCTACGACACCACGCTGGCGCAGGCCGGCGGCATCCGCATCGTGCATCAGGAATTGTCGCTGTGCGACAATCTCTCGGTGGCGGAGAACTTCTTCCTCGAAGCGCCGGAGGCGGCGCGGGCGCTGCCCGGCTGGCGACGCATCTTTCGGGCCCGCGCCCGTGCGGCGCTGGACGAGGTGTTTCCCGATCACGGCATTTCGGTCGACGCCCGCGTCGCCCATCTGCAGATCGGCCAGCGCCAGATGGTGGAGATCGCCCGCGCCGTCGCCACCCCGCAGGTGCGCCTTGTCATCCTCGACGAACCGACCTCCTCGCTCGGGCTGGAGCGCAGCCGGCAGCTGCGCGCCTATATCAAGGCCCGCACCGCGCAGGGGCTCGCCTTCATCTTCATCAGCCACAAGCTGCAGGAGGTGGTCGACATCGCCCACCGCGTTCTGGTGCTGCGCAATGGCCGCTCCGTCTGGTGCGGGCCGGCGGTGGAGGCGAGCGTCGAGGCGCTGGTGCGGGCGATGGGCGGGGCGAGCGAGAGCGAGATGCGCTCCCGCCGCGCCGGCCGGCCCGTCATCGGGGCGGAAGCGCCCGAACAGGTGCGCCTGTCCGGCCCGCTCGTCGCGGCCCTGGGGCGCGACGTGGTGCTGCGCGCCGGCGAGGTCGTCGGTCTCGCCGGGCTGGAAGGCTCCGGCCAGCGCGATCTGCTGCACCGTCTCCACCGAAGGCCGGGCGCCGGCATCCTCCGCCGGGGCAATGCCAGCTTCGTCTCCGGCGACCGGCAGAAGGAGGGCGTGTTTCCGCTGTGGAGCGTGCTCTCCAACATCGCGCTCGGCCGGCTGGAAGGGCGGGCGCCGCTCGGTCTGGTGCAGGAGGCGCAGGAGCGCGCGGCCGCCCGTGCCGCGGCCGAGAAGCTGAAGCTCGATCCCGCCCGCTTCGATTCCCCCATTCTCGACCTCTCCGGCGGCAACCAGCAGAAGGCGCTGGTCGCCCGGGCGCTGGTGGGCGACGCCGGCACGATCCTGTTCGACGATCCCACGCGCGGCGTCGATGTCGGGGCGAAGGAGGATTTCTACGCGCTCATCGGCACGGTGGCGCGGGCGGGACGGCTCGTCATCTGGCATTCGACGGAAGACATCGAGTTCCTAGAATGCGACCGCGTTCTGGTGTTCGCCGGCGGCCGCATCGTGCGCGAGCTGGTGGGGGCGGAGATCACCGAGCAGGCGATCGTCGACGCCTCCTTTGCCGGCAGCGGACCGAGCGAGCGCGACGCGACCGCCGGCGCGCGCGGGCTCGCCGACCGGCTGGTCGATCTCGCCCCCTTCGCCAGCCTTGCCGCCGTCTTCGCGCTCATGGCCTGGGTGAATCCGCTCACCGTCTCGCTGTTCGGCCTCGAATTGCTGCTCGGCCCGGCGCTGGCGCTGGTGCTGGTGGCGCTGGCGCAGATGTTCGTCGTCGGCGGCAGCGAGATCGACCTCGGCGTCGGTGCCTTCGCCGGGCTGGTCAATGTGCTGAGCGCGACGCTGCTGCTCGACACGCCCTGGCTCGGTGCGCTCGCGCTCGTCGCCGGCGTGCTCGCTTATGGGCTGATCGGGGCGACGATCCAGCTGCGGCGCATTCCCGCCATCGTGGTCACGCTCGGCGCCTCCTTCATCTGGATCGGCGTCGGCTACACGCTGCAGCCGACGCCGGGCGGCGCGTCGCCGGAATGGCTGTCGGCCGCCTTCGCCTGGACGCTGTTCGACGTGCCCGCCAGCCTCGTGCTCATCGGCGTGGCGGCGCTCGTCGCTCTCGCCATCGACCGCTCGCCGCTCGGCGTGGTGCTGCGCGGCTTCGGCAATAATGCGCCGGCCATGACGCTGGGCGGTTGGTCGCCGCTGCGCTACGCCATCCTGCGCTACATGCTGGCGAGCCTGTTCGCGCTGGCGGCAGGGCTCTCGCTCACCGCCATCAACACCGCCAGCGACATCAATGCCGGCGGCCCGTTCACGCTTATCAGCGTCGCCGCCGTGGTCATGGGCGGCTGCGCGCTGATCGGCGGGCTGGTCTCGCCGCTCGGCGTGGTCGCGGGGGCGCTCACTCTCGCCCTTGTCGGCGCGCTGCTTGGCGCGCTCGGCGTCTCCACCGACTACAATGCCGCCGTGCAGGGGTGCCTGCTCCTGTCCATGCTGGCGCTGCGCGCGCTCGCCGATCGCCGGGAGGCCCGCCGATGACCGCCCTGATGGAACGGCTGGAGCGCCACCGCTGGATCTGGTCCGCCCTCGGCGTGCTGCTGCTCTGGGCGGTGCTGTCGATCACCACCGGACGTTTCAGCCTGCACTCGCTCTCCGGCGTGGCGGTGTCCGCCAGCTTCCTCACCCTCGTCGCTCTGGGGCAGATGCTGGTCGTCACCACCGGGCGCGGCAATATCGACCTGTCGATCGCCAGCGTGCTGACGCTGAGCGCCTATGCCAGCATCGTGGTGGCGGCCGGCTCGGATGCGCGCCTGCCGCTGGCGCTGGCGGCGGTGCTCGGCATCGGGCTGGTGACCGGGCTCGCCAATGCGCTGCTGGTCGTCGTGCTGCGCATCCCCGCCATCATCGCCACTCTGGCGACCGGCTATATCCTCGCCACCGCGACGCTGATCGCCAATCGCTGGGCGGCGGGCTTCTCCATGAGCCCCTTCCTCAAGACACTGGCCGCCGGGCGGGTCGAGGGCGTGCCGCTGATGCTCGTCATCGCGCTCGTCGCCGTGGCGCTCGCCGGCCTGCTGCTGGGCCGCACCGTCTATGGGCGCCGGCTCTCCGCCGTCGGGCAGAACGAGCGGGCGGCGGCGCTGGCCGGTATCCGCACCGGCCGCGTCGTCACCGGCGCCTTCCTCGCCTCCGCCCTGCTGGCGGCACTGACTGGCATGCTGCTCGGCGCCTATGTCGGCGGCGCCTTTCTGGAGATGGGCCAGCCCTATCTGCTGCAGTCGCTCGGGGCGGTGGTGCTGGGCGGATCGCTGATCTTCGGCGGTTCGTCGACGGCGCTCGGCACGCTGTGCGGCAGCTTCCTGCTGATCCTCATCGTCACCACGATGCAGATCGCCGGCCTGCCGGCGGGCACGCAGGACATCGTGCAGGGCCTCGTCGTCATTGCCGTGCTGGCGCTGGCGGGCGGGCGCGCGGTGCGCCGGCGCCGCGCCGCCCCCAAGCCGGAGGGTGTCACGCCATGACCGCCGGCATTTCTCCCGAGGCCCTTCGGCTGGCGCTGTTCGGCACGCCCGAGCCGGAGCCGGAGGTGCGCCGGCTCGAAGCCGGCCCGCTTAGCGCGGAGCTGATCGACGGAAATCTACGCAATATCCGCTTCCACGGCGTCGAGGTGCTACGGGCGATTTCCTTCGTGGTGCGCGACAAGGACTGGGGCACCTATGCGCCGGTGCTGCACGATCTCGCCATCGAGGAGGGGGAGGGCCGCTTTGCGGTCCGCTACCGCGCCGACTGCGTCGGTCCCAGCGGGGAGCGGCTGGTGTATGAGGGCCGCATCGCGGCAACGCCGACCCGCCTCGTCTTCGAGGGCGAGGCGGTGCCGGAAGGCGATTTCCTCACCAATCGCTGCGGCTTCACCGTTCTTCACCCCATCGTCGGGCTCGCCGGCACCGAGGTCGAGGTCGAGCAGGTCGACGGCCGCCGGGTGGTGGCCCGCCTGCCGGACCTGATCGACCCGGCGCAGCCCTTCAAGGACATGCGGGCGATCCGCCACACTGTGGCGCCGGGCGTGCGGGCGACCTGCCATATGGAGGGCGACGCCTTCGAGATGGAGGACCAGCGCAACTGGTCGGACGCCTCCTACAAGACCTATGTCCGCCCGCTGGCGCTGCCCTGGCCCTATGTGCTGCCGGCCGGCGCGCCGGTGCGCCAGCGCGTGACGCTGGACATCGCGGCGGAAGGCGCGGCACCGTCCTCGCCGCGGGACGACGCGCCGGTGACGCTCACGCCAGGCGCGACGCGGGGGCGGCTGCCACTCTTCGGGCTGGCGATCCCCCCCGATCAGGCCGCCGCGACGCGGGACGCTGCCGACGAGCTGGCCGCGCTCGCCCCGCAGACGCTGCTGTTCCATTTCGACCCGACCTCGGGCCACGGCCCCGCGGAACTCGCCGCTTTCGCCCGGCTGGCGGGGCAGGGCGGGGAATGCGTGCTGGAATATGTCGTCCCCTGCGCGCGCCCGCTCGATGAGGAGTTTTCCGACCTCGTCCGGCAGGTGGCGGCGGCGGGGCTGCGGCTGGACGCGCTTGCGGTCAGCCCCGCGGTCGACCGGCGTTCCACTCCGCCCGGCAGCGTCTGGCCGCCCTGTCCGCCGCTGGAAGAGGTCTATGAAGCCGCCCGCCGCGCTTTCCCGACCCTGCGGCTTGGCGGCGGCATGTTCAGCTATTTCACCGAGCTGAACCGCAAGCGCCCGCCGGTGGCGCGGCTGGACTATGTCACCCACTGCACCTGTCCCATCGTGCATGATGCCGATGACCGCGCGGTGATGCAGTCGCTGGAGGCGCTGCCCTTCATCCTGCGCTCGGCGCGGGCGTTCATCGGCGCGGACATGCCTTACCGCATCGGGCCTTCCACCATCGGTATGCGGCACAATCCCTATGGCGCGCGGGTGATGCCCAATCCCGAACGCCGGCGGATGCCGATGGCGGAGCGCGATCCCCGGCAAGACGGGCTGTTCGCCGCCGCCTATCTGGTCGGCATGGCCGCACGCCTCGCGGAAGCGGGGGTGGAGAGTTTCACCGGCGCGGCCCTCACCGGCCCGTTCGGCCTGCTGGCCGAGGACGCGCCGGGCCGCCGCCCGGTCTTCCACGCCGCGCGGTGGCTGGCGGGAATCGGCGGTGCGCCGGCAATTTCCGTGGCCTCGGCCGATCCGGCGCGTGTGCTGGCATTGGCGGGCGCCACGCAGGCCGGCGACCGCGTGCTGCTGGCCGCAAATCTGACGCCACAGGAACAGGCCGTGACGCTTCCCTTCCTCGGCCGCGCGCAGCTGCTCGACGCGGCGGCGGTGCTCGGCGGCGCCGGCCCGCGTCCGGTGGATGCCGGGGCAGGGTCGTTCCTTCTCCCGGCCTATGCGGTGCTGCGCCTGGAAGGGTGAAGGGTCAGCCCGGCCGAGTGTACAGCGCGCTGGAACGGTCGAGATGCTTGACCATCAGCGCCTCCGCCCCGTCGGCGTCGTGCCGGGCGATGTGGTCGATGATCGCCTCATGCTCGACCAGCGTCACATTCTCGCGGCCGGACCAGGTGAGCATCTCCGTGTAGTACTGGCGCAGCCAGGAGAGCATGGCCTCGCTCACCGCCTCGAAGATCGGGTTGCCGGAAATCGCCGCGATCTGGGTGTGGAAGCGCATGTCATAGGCGATGAACTGCTTGGGCTCGCTCACCGCCTTGGCCTGCTGGTCGAGAATGCCGCGCAGGGCGGCGATGTCGGCCGCCTCGGCGCGCTGGGCGGCTTCGCGGGCCATGCCGCGCTCGAAGAAGCGGCGCGCCTGCTTGAGATGCTCCAGGCTGTCCGGCGAGGCAGACAGCAGGATCTGCGCCGTGAGGTCCACCTGCTGGAACAGCGAGCGCGCGGAAAGCTGCTGCACACGGGCCCGCTCGCCATGGGTGATGGCGATGAGGCCGATATTGGCCAGCGCCTGCATCGCCTCGCGTATGGCGGGGCGGCCGACGCCGAAGCGCTCCATCAGGTCGCGCTCGGAAGGCAGGGCGTCGCCGGGCCCGAGTTCCCCCGAGGCGATCAGCGCCTTCAGGCGGTCGAACACCTCATGAGACAGTTTTCGTCGCACTATGGTGTCGGAGATGTCGGCCATTCACGCGCTCCTGCAGGATCGGACCCGTCTCGCCCCGGGTCGGCATGTTGAGCATACCAGTGGCGCCGGCAACCGGCCAGCGCGGCACCGGTTCATTCCCGCCGGCTCAGTGCATCGCCTTGGCGCTGTAGGGCAGCCAGGTGGCGATGCCGGGCACGGCGATGATCAGCAGCACGACCACGATGAGCGCCAGGATGAAGGGGGCCGCCGCCCGGCTGCCGCGCAGCAGGTCGGTTTTGGCGATGCCGCAGGTGACGAACAGGCACGCGCCCACCGGCGGCGTGATCAGCCCGATGGCGAGCCCGATGACGGTGACGACGCCGAACTGCACCGGATCGATGTCCAGCCGCTTCACCAGCGGCCACAGCACGGGCACAAGGATGATGATGTTGGCCGCGAGGTCCAGCAGCATGCCGGCGATGAGATAGACGCACAGGATCAGCAGCAGCACCAGCTGCGGGTTGTTGGTCAGTTCCAGGATGAAATGCGCGGCTGCCTGCGGAATCTGCTCGCGGGTGACGATCAGCCCGTACACCGAGGCGGCGGCGATCATCAGCATGACGATGCCGGTCGTGACGGCGCTGTCGAGAATGATGCCGGGCAGGTCGCGCCAGGCGATGGTGCGGTAGACGTAGCGCCCCACCACCATGCCATAGACCACGGCGACCACCGACGCCTCGGTCGGGGTGGCGATGCCGTAGCGGATGGAGCCGATGATGACGACCGGCATCAGCAGGCCCCACACGCTGGCGCGGGTGGCGCGGGCGATGGTGGCGAGGGTCGGGCGCGGCCCGCGCTGATAGCCCTGTCGCACCGCGATCAGCCACGCCGTGACCATCAGCGCCACCGTCATCAGAATGCCCGGGACGATGCCGGCGATGAACAGGTCGCCCACCGAGACACCGGTGACCACGGCGAACACGATCATCGGGATGGAGGGCGGAATGACCACGGAGATGGTGGAGGCTGCCGCCGTCACGGCGGCGGTGAAGGGCGCGCCATAGCCCTTCTTCAGCATCGGCGGAATGAGCGCGCCGCCGGTGGAGGAGGCTTCCGCCACCGCCGAGCCGGTCATGCCGCCCATCAGCATGCCGGCGCCGATATTGGCATGCGCCAGCCCGCCGCGCATCCAGCCGACCAGCGCGTCGGCGAAGTCGATGATGTCGCGGGCGATGCCGCTGCGCGCCATCAGGTGCCCGGCGAGCAGGAAGAACGGCACGGCCAGCAGCACGAAGCTGTCCATGGCGGCGGTCATTTTCTGCACCACCAGCGCCAGCGGCAGACCGCCATAGAGCAGCGCCATTACCGACGCCACGGCGAGGGCGAAGGACACCGGCATGTTGAGGATGAGCAGAACGGCGAAGGCGACGAACAGCACCGTGGCCATGGTTTTACTCCTGCGGAACCGCCGGCGAGGGCGGGCGGGCGCCATAGATCCAGCCGATCAGGATGTCGCCGATGATGAGGACGCACATGGCGGCGTAGCCGGCATAGACCGCGCTCATCGGCACTTCGAGCACGGCGGAGGGCTGGTTGCTGGTGAGCCGGAGGAAGCCGATGCAGGCGTAGAGCGTCACGCCGCAATAGAGGAGGACGATCAACTCCACGAGCCTGCCGCAGGCGCGCTCCAGCCCGGGAAGGCGCAGATAGGTCACCGCGTCGAGCGCGATATGCGCCCGCTTGGTCCAGGCGAACCAGGCCGCGAGATAACCGACCCAGACGAAGAGGTAGCGCGCCAGTTCCTCCGACCAGATGAGCGGATCGTTGAAGGCATAGCGCCAGATCACCTGGCCGAGGCAGACGATCACCATCGCGCTGAGCAGGGCGCAGAGCAGGCCGCGCGCCAGCCATTCCACGCCGGTCCAGAACTTCAAGAGCATGTCACACCTCTCCCGTGGAGGCGGGCGCCTCCGGGCTGCGTCTGCGTTGGCGGGCGAAACGCCGCCCCCGGACGGGAGCGGCAAAGGCGCTTGCGAACTAGCCGGCGCCGTCAGGGCTGCGGCAAAGGTGGCTTACGAACCGGCCGCAGTCGTCAGGCTGCGGCCGGCGCGCGCGGCTCAGTTCGCGGCGGCCTTGATCTTGGCCACGACAGCCGGATCGATGTTCTTGAAGGCCGAGGCGGTGTTGGCGGTCGCTTCCTGGAACGGGGTGATGTCCACCTGCTCGACGATCATGCCCTTGTCGGCCAGCAGCTTCAGCTGTTCGGCTTCCAGCCGGGCGGAGGTCTGGCGCTGATAGGCGGTCGCCTCGACGAGGGATTCCTCCAGGATCGTCCGCTGCGCCGGGGTCAGGCGGTCCCAGGCCTGCTGGCTGAACAGCACCAGATGCGGGCCGTAAACGTGGCGCGTGAGGGTCATGTACTTCTGCACCTCCCACAGCGAATTGCTGTAGACGATGGTGACCGGGTTCTCCTGCGCATCGATCACGCCCTGGCTGAGGCTGGTGAACACCTCGCCCCACACCATCGGAATGGGCGACGCGCCCAACTCCTTGAAGGCGGCGATGTGCACCGGGTTCTGCATGGTGCGCAGCTTCATGCCCTTGAGGTCGGCCGGGGACTTCACTTCCTTCTTGCTGGTCAGGCTGCGCCAGCCATTCTCCCACCAGGCGAGGCCGACAATGCCCCGGTCCTTGAACTTGCCCAGCAGGTCCTGCCCGACCTCGCCGTCCAGCACCTTGTAGGCATGGTCGGAGCTCTTGAACAGGAAGGGCAGGTCCACCGTGCCGAGCGAGGGCACGAAGGCGACGAGGGGACCGGTGGAAACCACGGCCATGTCGACCGTGCCCAGCTGCAGGCCTTCCACCATCTCGCGCTCCTCACCGAGCTGGCGGTCGGGATAGATTTCGATCTTCAGGTCGCCCTTGCTCTTGGCGGCGACGAGTTCGGCGAGCTTTTCCAGCGCGATATGGGTGGGATGCGCGGTCTGCGTCCCGTGCCCGGCCTTGATCACGGTGGTGGCGAAGGCGGAGCTGGCGAAGGGCACGGCGGCGAGGCTGAGCGCGGCGGCGGCCGCGAGGGTGATGATCCGGTTCATGGCGTTCCTGTCCCTGTTCGATGTTGTGCGTCCGGGGCCGTCGAGGGTCCCGGACGGGAGGCGGCGGCAAGCGCCGGTGCGGGCGGTTCAGGCGGCCTTGGGCGGGTTGCAGATTTCCTCGACCGAACGCTGCACGGCCTTGGGGTCGAAGATCCGCTCCAGCCAGCCTTCGCGGAAAATCTGCGGCCGGGCCTGGTCGATGGCATAGAGCGCGCCGTCGGAGAACTTGCCCTCGGGGAAGATCTCGAAGGCGATCGCCAGCTCGATGGTGAGGTGGCCGAGCAGGAAGTCGGTCGCCGCCTGGCGCGGCACGCCGCGGCGCACGGCCTCATCCGTCGCCTCGCGCAGGGCGAGGCAGAGCGTGGCGCCGATGGTTTCGGCCAGCGCCGGCTCCATGATGGCGATCTGCTCCACCGTGCAGCGATGCGCCCGCATGACCGGCTTGTAGATGGTGCGGGCGATCTGCTCGCACTGGGCATAGTGCTCTTCCGGCCCCTGCATCAGCGCGCAGACGATGTGCTGCTTGGCGTGCACGCCGCCGAAGAAGTCGTTCTTCGCCTCTTCCGTCACCTCGTCGTTGAAGATCGGCGGATGGCAGGGATGGGTGACGAAATAGGTGACGTCGTCGCGCTGGGGCAGTTCGCCCGCATGCGGGGCGGCGGCGTCGAGCATGATGATGGCGGTGCCGGGCTTCACCTTCTCGATGAAGGTGTGGGCGATCTTGCCGATGAGCCGGTCCGGCACCGCCATGAGCACGGCGTCGGCATCGGCGAGCGCGTTGTCGCCGTCGATGCAGTCGAGCCCGGTCTTTTCCTTCAGCCGGGCACGGCCGGCCTCGGTCGGCTCGACATGCATCACCTCATAGGGCGAGCCCTGGAGATTGGTGGCGAGCCGGACGCCCATCTTTCCGCCGGCGCCGAGCAAGGCGATCTTTTTCATCTGAGGTCCTCTCCCTTAGGTCAATGGTTGGCGACGCCGCCCCGTGCGGCGCTGAAGAAGTCCGGCCGGCCCATCTGGCCGCCCTTGAACGTGATTTCGAGCCCGTCATGGGCGCCTTCCGCATAAGCGCGGCAGAGCGGCGAGCCGGGCGCGAGCGGCGCCAGCGCGGTCACCGCATAGATGCCGAGCGCCATGCCGGCATGACCCGATGTGTCGCCGCCGGAAATGACGGCGCGCGTCAGCCCGGCCCGGTCGACCACCGCATCCAGCACGCGCCCGAGCCCGTCGCCGATGCGGGCATTCACCTGCGCCGGGACAGCGCCGGCCGCCTCGATCGCGTGGCCCAGCGCCGGCACCGCCGGATCGTCCGGGCCGCTGGCGGTGAAGATGAGCGGGTCGCGGCCGGCCTCCAGCGCTTTGAGCGCCGCCGCCGTGCCGCGCGCGATTTCGGCTTCCCAGGCGCCCGCATCCACCGCGTGTGTCGCGTCGAGCCTTATGCCCTCGAAGCCGTTCGCCAGCGCGTGGCCGATCTGCACCGCCGTGATCGGCGAGCAGGAGCCGGAAACGACGGCGATGTGCGCGGCCCGCGCCGGCGGTGCCGTCGGCGCTTCCGCCTCCAGCAGCCCGGCACGGCGCCAATAGGCGACGAGGGCATATTCCAGCCCCTGCGAGCCGAGGGCGAACAGGCGCTCGCCGCGCTGTTCCCACACCAGCCGCCCGGCCTCGACCAGCGTCTCGTCGTCGAGCACGTCGAGCGCCAGAATGCGGGCGCCGGCCGCGCGCTCGGCGGCGAGTTGCGCCTCGGCCTTTCCGGTTTTTATGGCCACGAAATCGACAAGGCCGACCGGCAGGTCGGTCTGCCGTGCGAGGTGTCGGCGCACATCCGCCTCGTTCATTGGCGTCACCGGATGGCGCGCCATGACCGGGTGGCGGTCGAGCCGATAGCCGGTGCCGTCGATGGCGGCGAACAGATTGCCGAAGGCCTGATAGCGGGCGATGGCCGGCGCGCCGACGATGAGCGGGTGCCATTCGCCGCCGAGAATGCGCTCGCCGATTTCCGCCGCGCGGCCGATGGAGCCGACATGCGGCGCGGAATCGAAGGTCGAACAAACCTTGTAATGGCTGATCGGCGCCTTCAGCGCGGCCAGTTGCTCAAAGATCGGCGGCAGCGCCGCGTCCATCCATTCCGGCGGCTGCGAGCGGGCGACGCCGGCAATGCCGATGCCGCGCCTGTCCTGGAAGCGGGCCAGCTGCGCCGGCGTCGGCGGGCCGAGAAACAGCACGGTCGGCAGGCCGGCGAAGCTCAGCACCTCCATCACCGCCGACGAGCCGGTATAGTCGTCGCCATAGAAGGCGACGAGCGGGCCGGGCGGAAGGGCGGAAGCCGGAGCGGGGCTCATGCCGCATAGGTCTCCAGCGCGCGGGCGAGTGCGGCATGGTCGCGGGCATAATCGGCCAGCGGCACGTCGCTCATCGCCGCTTCCCAGGCCTCGCGCAGCGACGCGACACCGGCGGCGGGGCCGTCGGGATGGGCCATGATGCCGCCGCCGGCGGCGAAGATCAGGTCCGCCGACCCCAGTGCGGCATAGGTGCCGGGCGCCTGCTTGGCGGACTGGCCGGAGGAGAACACCGGCATAACGATGCAGGGCTTGTCGTCGAACAGGGGGGTGAGGCACGCGCGGGCGGAGGCGATGACGCTGTCGTCCGCTTCAGAGAACTTGTTGGCGAGGCCGTTGACATGCATGTGGTCGGCGCCCGCCAGCCGCCAGATCTTCTGCCAGGCGACATAGGACCAGCCGAGCATCGGCGCGCGCGAGAGATAACCCCAGCCATTGCGGTGGGCGTGCAGCGGCAGCTGCGTGAAGCGGCCAAGCTCGATCATACCGACGAGGCCGACCGAGTTGAGGCTGGCCATGACGCAGGTGCCGCCCAGCTCCTGCACGAGGTCGTGCCGGCGGCGCATCTGGTCGATCTCGCCGGTCAGGTTGAAGGCGAACATCACCTTCTTGCCAGTGCGGTCGGCATGGTCGTTGATGACACGCATCACCGCGCGCACGCGGTCCTCGAAGCGGCAATGCGGGCCGTCGGACTGCAATTCGTCGTCCTTGATGAAGTCGATGCCCGCTTCCGCCAGCAGCTTCACGAGGTCCGCCGTCTCGGTCGGCCCGAAGCCGACGCTCGGCTTGACGATGGTGCCGATGATCGGTCGCCCCTCGACCCCGGCGAGCCGGCGCGTGCCCTCGATGCCGAATTTCGGCCCGCCATAGGCCTGCGCGAAGTCCTGCGGCAGGCGGATGTCGAGAAGGCGCAGGCCGGAGAACTGCTTCAGCTCGAACAGATTGCCGGCCACGGTCGCCAACAGGTTCGGCAGCGAGGGGCCGAGATTGTCCATCGGCCAGGAAAGGGTAGCTCGCGCCCGCTGGATCACCCCGCCCTCGGGACGGCCGGCGCCGGGCAGGGAGGGGGCGTCGGCGGTGCCGACAAGTTCCAGCGCCTCGATCCGGGCGGCGGAACGCTCCTTCAGCTCCGGCGTCTCGCCGGGAATGGCGACAAAAGTGCCGCTCGACTGTTCGCCCGCCATCGCCTCGACGGCGCGGCGGGGATCATAGGCGGTCTCAATGAGATAGTCGGCTTCGATCCGGTGGGGCGCGGGCATGCGGCTGTCCTGGCTCGGCACGCAAGACCGCTCCGCCGCGCACATGCGCGCCGCCCTGCCTTTCGTGCGCTTCCTCTAAGGTGAGTCTGTGCTCACTCATATCTTGATATAGTCATTATACCAGTTGAGAGAGTGACACAAGCGGTGCGCCGCCTCTGCGGCGTCGCTCGGCGGTAAATGCAGTTACCGCGTCGATTGACTCGTTCAATAAATCCGCATACCGTCTGCGCATGTTCGGTGTTTCTACAAACGGTATGTAGACCGCATGACCCAGCCGGCCGCCCGCTTCCCCTTCTCCATCGGCCATGTCGCCAAGGTGACCGGCATTGCGGTGTCGACCCTGCGCTCCTGGGAGAACCAGGGCCTGCTGACCCCCAGCAAGTCGGCCGGCGGTCATCGTTCCTATGGCGAGGCGGAGATCGAGCGGGTGCGCCGCATCGACCGTATGCGCCGGGTGGACGGCCAGAGCCTTTCCGCCATCCGCCGGCTGCTCGACAGCGAGGAGGAGGCCGCGCCCGCGCCGGAAGGCGAGGCGGCCCCCGTCGCGTTCAACCATCTCGGCGCTCGCGTGCGCGGCCTGCGGCAGGAAGCGGGCATGTCGCTGCGCGAGTTGTCCGAGCGCACCGACATCGCCACCTCGCATCTCAGCATGTTCGAGCGCGGCGTCGCCTTCCTTTCCCCGGCGCGGCTCAACGCCATCGCCGAGGTGTTCGGCCGCACGCTGGCGGAACTGCTCGGCGGCACCAAGGGGCGCGATTTCCCCGTGGTGCGTCGGGGGCAGGGGCGCATCGTCGGCTCCTTCGGCCCCGGCGTCACCATCGAGCAGCTCACCGTCTCGCAGCGGCTGATGGATGCCGAAGTGTGGACCATCGACCCCGAGCGCGAGAGCGACGGCTTCTACGCCCATGAGGGCGAGGAGCTGATCTATGTGCTGGAAGGCTCGCTCGAACTCGCGCTGGCCGACCGCGACGCCGAGGTGCTGAACCCCGGCGACGGCGCCTATTTCAACAGCCGCATCGCCCATCGCTGGCGCAACACCGGCCCGGTGCCGGCCAAGGTGCTGTGGATCAACACCGACAGCGACCGCCTCTCCTCCATGAGCTTCGAGCGCACCGACCGCCGGCTCGGCCTCGGTGCCGGCATTGGCGAGGGCATCGGCGAGGGGGCGCTGAGCCTGGAACTGCCCTCGGGCGCGCGCACCTTCCGCGTCATCGAAACCCACACCGAGGGCCACCCGACCCATATTCTGATCGAGCCGCTGGAAGGGCTCGACGCCGACAGCGTCGCCGGCAAGGCCCGCCAGTTCGCGGAGCGCTATGACAGCCTGCGCCCGATGCTGCTGCACGAGCCGCGCGGCCATTCCGGCGCCTTCGGTCTGGTGCCGGTGGCCTCCAGCGCGGCGGATTTCGGCGCCTTCTTCATCTCCTCCTATGGCTATCCCGGCCTGTGCGGTCACGCCATCATGGGCTACACGGCCGCGCTGCGTGCGCTCGGTCGCCTCACCCGCCACACGCGCTTCACCATCGAGGTGCCGAATGGCATTCTCAGCGTCGAAGTGGGTGTGGACGGCGACGCCGACGCCATCGCCCTCGACATGCCGCCCGCCCTCATCGCGGAGGCGGGCCGGCGCGTGGCGATCGACGGGCTGGAGCTCGATGTCGCCATCGCCATGTGCGGCGACTGCACCGCGCTCGTCGATGCGCAGGCCGCCGGGCTGACGCTGGAGGCGGGCCATATCGACCGCCTGCTCGCTTTGGGCGACAGCCTGCGCCGCCATCTCAACGAGGCGCTGCCGCGCCGGCGCGGGGCGCAGCCCAGCGTCGATTCCGTGCTGTTCCACGGCACGGACGAGGCCGGCGCGGTGCGCCAGTTCCTCGCCATTGATCGCCAGAAATTCGACCGCTCCCCCGGCGTCGCCGGCCTTGCCTGCCTCCTCGCCCTGCGCGCCGCCACCGGCGCCGCGCAGCCGGGAGCGAGGCTCGACGCGGTCAGCCTGTTCGGCGGGCGTCTGTCCGGCGAACTCATCACCCTGACCCACGGCGCCGGCGGTGCCGTGGCCGCCACGACCCGGATCACGGGACGCGCGCACCTGAAAGCCGTGGCGACGCTCATCCAGGAGATGGGCGATCCTCTCGGCAGCGGCTTCCTGCGATAGGCCTCGCCTCAACACCAAACCAGAGAACTAGGGAACCGACGATGACCACCGCCTCGTCCCTCCGGCCGTCTCCGGCCGCCGGCTCGCTTTTCCGCTCTTTCGTCCTCCTGTTCGTGGGCGCCGTCGTGCTGGCGCTCTCGACCTTCCAGTCCGCCTTCGCCGCCGATCCCAACCTCGTGCTCGACCGCATCCGCAAGAGCGGGGAACTGCGCGTGCCGGTGATGATCGGCGAGGAGCCCGGCTATATCCGCGACCGCAACACCGGCGCGTGGAGCGGCTTCTACATGGACTGGGCGAACGACATCGCCACGCTGCTCAACGTCAAGGTCGTGCCGGTTGAGACCACCTGGGGCAACCTCGCCGCCGACTTCCAGGCCAACAAGATCGACATCGCCTTCGGCCTGAACCCCAACCCCAAGCGCGGCCTGGTGGTGGACTATCTCAGCGTGCCGCTGTTCACCGATGCCTGGGCCATCGTCACCAAGCCGGGCTTTGCCAAGAAGACCTGGGCCGAGCTGAACGACCCGTCGGTGCGCATCGTCGTGCAGAAGGGCGGCACGATGCAGGTCGTCGCCGAGGCGCTGACCCCCAAGGCCAACATCATCGTGGTGGAAGACCGCCCGCTCGGCATCATGGAGCTGCAGGCCAACCGCGCCGACGCCATGATCCTCGCCGTGTTCGACGCCATCGACGTGTCCAAGGCGATCAACGGCCAGATCGTGCTGCCGAGCCCGATGCTGCTCAACCCGGCGACCATCGGCATGCGCCGCGAGGAAGGCAATGAGGGCTACGAGAACTGGCTCACCAACTGGGTGAACCAGCAGCGCGCCCTCGGCCTCGCCCAGGGCAAGCTGCGCAAGGCCTTCGAGGCGCGCGGTATCGATCTCTCCGTGCTGCCGCCCGAGTTCAACTTCTAACGTCGTCCCCCTCGTCGACGTTACCTACGGTGCCGGCGCCTGCCGCCGGCACCGGCCTTTCCCTCCCCCGCAAGGTCACTGCGCCGTGTTCGACTGGTCCGTCATCACCCAAAACGCCCATCTGTTCGCCTGGGGACTGGTCGTCACCCTCGAATACACGGTGATCACCTGCGTCCTCGGCCTCATTGTCGGGCTGCTGATCGCGCTGGTGCAGCTCTCGCCGCTCAAGACGCTGCGCATCATCGGCATGCTGTTCGTGGAGTTCTTCCGCAACGTGCCGCTGCTGGTGTGGCTGCTGTGGAGCTATTACGCGCTGCCCATCTTCGCCGGCATCAACATTTCCAAGCAGGCCGCCGGCATTCTCGCCCTCAGCCTCTATGGCGGCGCCTATTACGCCGAAATCCTGCGCGCCGGCATCCAGTCGCTCGACCACGGGCAGGCGGACGCGGCCAAGGCGCTGGGCATGCGCTCCTGGCAGGCGATGCGCCGCATCATCCTGCCCCAGGCGCTGCGGCAGATGGTGCCCCCGCTCGCCGGGCAGACCATCATCCAGATGAAGAACACGACGCTGCTCTCGGTGCTCACCGTGCCGGACCTGCTCTATCAGGCGAGCTACGTCTCTTCCTTCACCTACCGGCCGATGGAGGTCTACACCGTGGTCGGCCTCATCTTCCTCGCCGTTCTCATTCCCTCCAACTATCTCGCGCGCCGGCTCGAGATGCGCCGTCACTGAGAGGGGCCCCCGCCATGACCCGTCTTCCCGCCGACGCCCCCGCGCTGGTCGAAGTGCGCCAGGTGCGCAAGAGCTACGGCTCGCATGAAGTGCTGCGCGGCATCGATCTCACCGTCTATCCCGGCGAGGTGGTGGCGCTGCTGGGCTCGTCCGGCTCCGGCAAGACCACGCTGCTGCGCTGCGTCAACCTGCTGGAACAGCCGACCTCCGGCCGCATCGTCGTCGACGGCTCGACCATTTTCGACCGGGCGCCAGACGGGCGCGACAATGCCCGCATCAGCGGCCGCGAGGTCGCCGCCATGCGCAGCCGCGTCGGCATGGTGTTCCAGCAGTTCAACCTGTTCCCGCACATGAACGTGCTGGCGAATGTGATGGAAGGCCCGCGCACCGTGCTGGGCGAGGCGGACGCCACCAACCGCGCCCGCGCCATGGACCTGCTCGCCAAGGTCGGCATGGCGGAGTTCGCCGACCGCATGCCCGGCCGGCTGTCGGGCGGGCAGAAGCAGCGCGTCTCCATCGCCCGCGCGCTCAACATGCGCCCCTCGCTGATGTTGTTCGACGAGCCGACCTCCGCGCTCGACCCGGAACTGGTCGGCGAAGTGCTCAACACCATGATCACGCTGGCCCGCGAGGGGATGACGATGCTGGTCGTCACCCATGAGCTGGGCTTCGCGCTGGAGGTCGCCACCCGCGTCGTGTTCCTCGATCAGGGCGCCATCTGCGCTGAGGGCACGCCGCAGGAGGTGCTGCTGCATCCCACGAATGAGCGCGTGCGCGCCTTCGTCAACCGTTTCCACGCCACCGCCGAGCTGATGCGCCCGCTGCTTCAGACCTGACGCGCCGCCCGGCGCCTTCCGCACCTCAAACGTCCTTTCGCGCGGGGCCGCGTGCCGCGCCACGCCCCCGCTCTGTCCCGACACCGCCTTCCTGAAACGAGACCGCACATGAGCAAGACCAACTGGCAGGGCATCCACAGTGTCCTCGTCACCCCCTTCCTGCCCGAGGGGCCGATTGACTTCCCGCGCTTCGAGGCGCTGGCCGAGGCCAATATCGCCAATGGCGCCGACGGGCTCATCGTCTGCGGCTCCACCGGCGAGTTCTACGCCATGAGCGTCGCCGAGCGGGTGAAGCTGTTCGAGGCGACGGTGAAGGTCGCCGCCGGCCGCGTGCCGGTGCTGGCGGGCGTCTCCGATCTCCACACCGATGTGGTGCTGGAACTCACCAAGGCCGCCGAGACCACGGGTTGCGACGGCATCCTTGCCCTGCCGCCGATCTACGCCAAGCCCGACCTGCGCGAGGCCGAGCATTTCTACCGCCGCATCTGCGCCGCCTCCGGCCTGCCGGTCATGCTCTACAACAGCCCGGTGCGCATCGGCGTCAACATCACCCCCGATCTGGTGGCGCGCCTCGCCGAGATTCCGAACGTCGTCGCCATCAAGGATTCCTCCGGCGACATCCAGCAGGTCGCCGAGCTGTGCCAGAAGGTGAAGGGCGAGCTGGCGGTGTTCGTCGGCTATGAGACGATGATCCGCTCCTCCCTGCCGCTCGGCGTGGTCGGCGTGGTCGCCATGGCGCACCAGCTCTCCGGCCGCCTCGTGCGCGCCTATTTCGACGCCTGCGCCGCGGGCGATGCCGCCACGGCGGACCGTCTGGAGCCGGCGCTGTTCGCCATCTATCGCTGCTTCAAGAGCGGCAGCTTCTATGCCGGCATCAAGGCGGCGATGAACGCGCTCGGCCAGCCGGTCGGCATTCCGCGCGAGCCGCTGCTGCCCTTCACCGACGCGCAGCAGGCTTCCGTGGCGAAGATCCTCGCCGAGGCCGATGTCGCCGCCCTCATCAACACGCTCGCCTGAACGGACATCATCATGCGCTCGACCCGCATCATCCAGGGCATCGATTCCCACACCGCCGGCTGCCCGCTGCGCCTCATCACCTCCGGCTTCGGGCCGATCCGCGGCGCCACCATGGTGGAGAAGCGCGCCGACCTGATGAGCCGCGACTGGCTGCGTCAGCTCGTGCTGTTCGAGCCGCGCGGCTCGTTCAACATGCCGGCCGCCGTGCTCACCGAGGCCTGCTCGCCCGACGCCGATATCGGCATGCTCATTCTTGAGCCGGACACCTACCCGCCCATGTGCGGCCACTGCGCCATGGCGGTCGCGACCATCGCGGTCGAGGCCGGCTACATCACCGCGCAGGAGGGCGAGACGCTGGTGCGGCTCGACACGCCGGCCGGCGTCGTGCCGGCGCGGGTGAAGGTGGAGAACGGCCGCGCCGTCTCCGTCACGCTGGAGATGCCGCTGAGCTTCCTCTACCAGCGCGACGTGTTCGTCGAGACCAAGAGCTTCGGCAAGGTGCGCGCCGACATCGCCTTCGGCGGCGATTTCTACCTCATCGTCAAGGGCTCGGACCTCGGCCTTGAGCTGACCACCGACAATGCCTGGGCGCTGGTGAGCGCGGCGGCGGAACTGCGCGCCGGGCTGAAGGACATTCCGGTCCAGCACCCGACCCTCGCCCATGTCAACGAGATCTACCAGATCGAGATCGTCGGCGACGGCGACGGCGTGCGCTTCGACGGCAAGAACGTCGTGGTCTGCCCGCCGACCGTGATCGACCGCTCGCCCTGCGGCACCGGCACCGCCTCGCGCATGGCCATGCTGCACGGCAAGGGCGAGCTGAAGGTGGGCGACACCTTCCGCCACGCCGGCATTCTCGACACGGTGTTCACCGGCGAGATCCATGGCGAGGCCACCGTCGGCGACCTGCCGGCGATCCGCTGCACCGTCACCGGCTCGGCCTATCTCACCGGCAGCTTCAACTTCTTCCTCGATCCCAACGACCCGTTCCAGCAGGGCTTCCGCCTCACCGGCGTCTGAGGCAACGGGTTCAGGAGAGGCTCATGTCCCACGATTTCGACCCGAACGGCGTCGCCGCGATCACCGATCACCTGATCGACGGGCGGCGCCTCGCCGGCGACGGCGCGGAAATCGCGCTCATCCGCCCGTCCGACGGCGCGGCGATCGGCACCATCCGCGCGGCGGACGAGGCGCTGGTGGACGCGGCGATGCGCAGCGCCGCGAACGCCCGCACCACTTCCGGCTGGGCGAGCGCCACGCCGCTGGAGCGGGCGCGGGTGCTGAAGGCATGGGCCGACCTCATCGACGCGCGGCGCACCGAGCTCGGGCGGCTGGAAGCGGCGACGACGACCCGGCCGGTGGCCGATGTCCTCACCCGCGACCTCGTCCGCGCGGCCGGCGCCGTGCGCTACTTCGCCGAATGGGCCGACAAGATCGAGGGCTCGCTGATCGCCGGCGCGAACAGCGGCACCACCTTCCTCAAGCCCGAACCCTATGGCGTCATCGCCTCCATCGCGCCGTTCAACTTCCCCGCCATCAACGCCATCTGGAAGTCCGCCCCGGCGCTGGTGACGGGCAATGCGGTGGTGCTGAAGCCTTCCGAACTCACGCCCTCCTCGGCGGTCATGATCGCCGAACTCGCGATCGAGGCGGGGCTCCCCGCCGGCCTGTTCAATGTGGTGCAGGGCGCCGGCGCCACCGGCTCGGCGCTGGTCCGCCATCCGCTCACCGGCAAGATCACCTTCACCGGCTCCTCCGCCACCGGCGCGCGGGTGATGGCGGATGCGGCGATGACCGGCACCAAGCCGCTCACGCTGGAACTCGGCGGCAAGACGCCGCAACTGGTGATGGACGACGCGCACGATCTCGACGCGCTCGCCGCCACCATCGCTGGCGGGTTCCTCGCAAATGCCGGCCAAGTCTGCACCGCCGGCACGCGGCTGATCGCGCCGCGCCGGCTGCTCGATGAACTCACCGACAAGATCATCGGCCTCGCGCAGGCGCGCGTCGCCGGTCCCACCTGGGACACGCGGGCGACCCTGCCGCCGATCATCAGCGAAAAGCAGGCGGCGCGCATCGACCGCATGCTGGCGGAAACGGTGGCCGATGGCGCCACCGTGCTCACCGGCGGCCGGCGCTGCGCCAACATGAACGCGGGCGCCTATGTCGAGCCGACCGTGCTCACCGGCGTGCCCGATACCTCGGTCGGCTTCCGAGAGGAGTTCTTCGGCCCGGTGCTGTCCGTCTATGCCTATGACGACGAGGACGAGGCGCTGGCGATGGCCAACCATCCCAGCTACGCGCTCGCCGCCAGCCTCTACACCACCAGCGCCGCCAAGGTCCTGGCGCTGCCCGCCCGCCTCAATGCCGGCACGGTCTGGGTCAACGGCCATGGCCGCCAGCCCGATTTCGCCACCCCGCAGGGCGGCTTCGCCGGATCCGGCTTCGGCAAGGAAATGGGGCGCGCGGGGCTCGAAGGCTTCCTGCGCTTCAAGACCGTCTGGCTCAACCACGGCTGAAAAAATGTCCGAACACGCATATGACTACATCGTCGTCGGCGGCGGCGCGGCGGGTGCCGTGCTGGCGAGCCGGCTGTCGGAAGCCTCGAACCTCAAGGTCGCGCTGATCGAGGCCGGGCGCGACACGCCGCCCGGCGCGGAGCCGGCCGACACGCTCGATGCCTATCCGATCGTCGCCTATTTCAACCGGCTCTATCACTGGCAGAACCTGTCCATCCACCTCAACGACCCCAAGCCCGGCGCGGCGGGGCGGCGTTATGAGCAGGCGCGGGTGATGGGCGGGGGCACCTCGATCAACGGCCAGTTCGCCTTTCGCGGCGTGCCCTGGGACTATGAGCACTGGCGCGAGGACGGCGCCGAGGGCTGGGGCTGGGACGATGTGCTGCCCTATTTCCGCAAGCTGGAAACCGACCTCGATTATGGCGACAGCCAGCTGCATGGCAGCCACGGCCCGCTGCCGCTGCGCCGCATCCCGGAAAAGGACTGGTCGCCCTTCGCGAAGACCGTGGCGAAGGTGCTCGACAAGAAGGGCGTGGCCAATATCCGGGACCATAACGGCGTCTTCGACGACGGCTATTTCCCGATGACCATCAACAATGTGGATGGCCAGCGCGTCTCCACCGCCCGCGCCTATCTCACGCGCGAGGTGCGCGCCCGGCCGAACCTCACCATCCTCGCCGAAACCGAGATGACGGAGCTGCTGTTCGAGGGAAGCCGCGTCACCGGGCTGAAGGCGCAGGGGCCGCAGGGCCCGCTCACCCTCAAAGCGCGCGAGGTGATCCTCTCTACCGGCGCGCTGCAGACGCCGGCCCATCTCCTGCGCGCCGGCATCGGCCCGGCGGCGCATCTGAAGGAGTTCGGCATCAAGGTGCGGGCGGACCGGCCCGGCGTCGGGCAGAACCTGCAGGACCACCCGATGGTGGCCTTCGCCGCCTATCTGCCGAAAGCCGCGCGCCTGCCGGCCAGCCAGCGCCGCCACATCCAGCTCGGCTATCGCTACTCGTCCGGCCTGCCGGAGACCACGCCGGGCGACATGTTCGTGCTGCCCTCCAACCGCGCCGCCTGGCACCCGCTCGGCCGGCGGCTGGCCTCGATCCTCGTTTGCGTCAACCGGCCCTATTCGACCGGCGAGGTACGGTTGCAGGGAAGCGACGCCGCGACCGCGCCTTTCGTCAATTTCCGCCAGCTCTCCGACGAGCGCGACCTCGCGCGGCTGGAGGACGGCATGCACCGGCTCTGGGGCATCGTCACCGATCCAGCGATGAGTGGCGTGATCGAGAGCATTTTCCCCGCCACCTTCTCCGAGCGGGTGCGCAAGCTCGGCGCGGTCAGCCGCACCAACTGGTTCATGACGCTGATGGCCGCCGGCATCATGGGCACCGGCCCGCTGGCGCGGAAGCTGATGATCGAGAATGTCATCACCCCCGGCCTCAAGGCGAAGGAGATGATGGCCGACCGCGAGGGGCTGCGCGCCTGGATCCGCGAGAATGCCTGCGGCAGCTGGCACGCTTCCGGCACCTGCCGCATCGGCCGCCCGGACGATCCGCGTGCCGTGGTCGACAGCGCCGCGCGTGTGATCGGCGTCGAGGGGTTGCGCGTGGTTGACGCCTCGATCATGCCGGCGGTCATCAGCGCCAACACCATGCTGACGACGATCATGGCCGGCGAGAAGATCGCCGACACCATCAAGTCCGGCCGCTAGGAGAGGGGCCCGCCATGACGATGAGGCGTTGGATTTCCACCATCGACAGCCACACGGCGGGCCACCCCACCCGCGTCGTCACCGGCGGCGTGCCGCCGCTCAAGGGCGACACGGTCGAGGCGCGGGCGGAGGATTTCCGCGCCCGCTTCGATCCGCTGCGCACCTTCCTGCTGCACGAGCCGCGCGGCCATGCGGCGATGGTCGGCGTTATCATGACCGAGAGCACGCGCGCGGATTTCGGCGCCTTCTTCCTCGGCAGCTACAAATATCTAGAGATGTGCGGCCACGCGACGATCGGGCTCGCGGTCACGCTCGACCATATGGGGCTGATCGGCCCGGCTGACGCGCCGCACTCCTCCTTCACCCTGGAAGTGCCGGCCGGCATCATCACCGTGCATGTGCAGCGCGAACAGGGCAGGGTCGCGGCCGTCACCTTCGAGAATGTCCCGGCCCATGTCGCCGCCTGCAATGTGCTTGTCACCGCCGCCGGCGTGAATGTCAGCGCCGATGTGGTGTGGGGCGGCAATTGGTACGGCCTCATCGCCGCCCGCGCCGCCGGGGTGGAACTGGCGCCGTCCGGCGTGTCCCATGCCATGGCCGTCGGCGCCGCGCTGAAGGCGGCGCTGAACGCCGGCATCAATGGAGGCCGTGTGCCCGGTGCCTCCCGCCCGGTCGATTCCATCCTGTTCTACGAGACCGAGGCGGATGAGGAGGGGCTGGTGAGCCGCCAGCTGGTGGTGCTGGAATCCAACAAGTTCGACCGCTCGCCCTGCGGCACCGGCTCCTCCGCCCGGCTGGCGCAGATGGTGGCGCGCGGCGAATTGCGCCTCGACCAGCCCATCCGCACCCGCAACATTCTCGGCGTCGATTTCACCGCCACCGCGCGCCCGGTCGACGGCCAGCCGGGCGCCCAAAAGGCCGGCGCGATCTTGCCGCATATTGTCGGCCTCGCCCACATCACCGGCGAGCACCGCTTCGTGCTCGCGCAAGGCGACCCGCTGGCGGACGGCTTCCTCTGCCGCTGACGCCGATCCGCCCCTCATTCCGGCCCCTGGAGACGATGATGACCGACCTTTCCACCTATGACGAAACCATTGAGCTGCTGATCGACGGCACCTGGTGCCAGGGCTCCGAGGGCAAGAGCGAGGCGCTGGAAAACCCGGCGACCGGGGAGACGCTGGCGACCGTGCCGCACGCCTCCGACGCCGATCTCGCCCGCGCGCTCGACGCCGCGCAGCGTGGGTTCAAGGTGTGGAAGGCGATGACCGCACAGGCGCGCTACACGCTGATGATGAAGGCGGCCGATCTCATCGAGGCGCGCAAGGAGCGCATCGGGCGCATCCTGACGCTGGAGAACGGCAAGCCGCTCGGTGAAGCCGTGCCGGAGGTGCAGTTCGCCGCCGACGCCACGCGCTGGTACGCCGAGGAGGGCAAGCGCGCCTATGGCCGCATCGTCCCCGCCCGCATGGCCAATGTCCGCCAGATGGTGCTGAAGGAGCCGGTCGGCCCGGTGGTGGCTTTCGCCGCCTGGAACTTCCCGTCCTCCAACGTCATCCGCAAGATCGCCGGCGCGCTCGGCGCGGGCTGCTCCATCATCATCAAGCCGGCGGAAGAGACCCCCGGCACGGCGGTCGCCATCGCCCGCTGCTTCCAGGAGGCCGGGCTGCCGGCGGGCGTGCTGAATGTGGTGTTCGGCGCGCCGGCGCATGTCAGCCGCGTGCTGCTGGCCTCGCCCATCCCGAAGGCGGTGACGCTCACCGGCTCCACCGCCGTGGGCAAGGAACTCGCGCGGCTCTCCGCCGATACGCTCAAGCGCTGCACCATGGAGCTGGGCGGCCATGCGCCGGTCATCGTCCATGGCGATGCCGATCTGGAGCTGGCCGCGCGCACGCTGGTGGCGTTCAAGTTCCGCAATGCCGGCCAGGTCTGCACCTCGCCGACGCGCTTCTTCATCCAGGAGCAGGTCTACCAGCCCTTCGTCGCCCGCTTCGTCGAGCTGGCCTCTGCGCTGAAGGTCGGCAACGGCCTCGACGCCGGCACCAATATGGGGCCGATGATCGGTCGCCGCCGCCTCGCGGCGATGGAGGAACTGGTGAACGATGCCGTCGCCAAGGGCGCGAGCCTGAAGCTGGGCGGGAAGCGCGTCGGCAATCAGGGCCACTTCTTCGCCCCGACCGTGCTGGCCGATGTGCCGGCGGATGCGGCGATCATGTCGAACGAGCCCTTCGGCCCCATCGCCCCCCTAACCTCCTTCTCCAGCTTCGACGAGGTGATCGAGCGCGCCAATGCGCTGCCCTATGGCCTCGCCTCCTTCGTCTTCACCCGCTCCGGCGCGCTGGCGGCCCGCACCGAGGAGGCGCTCGACGCCGGCCTCGTCGGCGTCAACCACATGGCGGTGTCGACGCCGGAAACGCCCTTCGGCGGTGTCAACGAGTCCGGCTATGGCTCGGAAAGCGGCATCGAGGGGCTCGACGCCTTCCTGCGCACCAAGTTCGTCACTGAACTCGCGGCGCTCTGAAGTCTCTGTCGAGGGCGGATCGTTCGCGGTCCGCCCCTGAACGCCCCCGCTTACTGCGCCGCCAGCAACACCGCCTCGCCGAGATCTAACACCAGCGCGATCGGCGCGCCGACCGGGTGCGTGCCGACAATGTCCGCGCCGGTCACCCGGGTCTCGATCAGGCCGAGCCCGTCCATGTCCACGCGCGTGATGGTGTGCGAGCCCTGATAGATATGCGCCGCCACTATGCCGCGCAGGATGTTGGGCCCTTCCTCCCCCGGACGCGCCGGGCGCACATGTTCGGGGCGCAGAAAGGCCCGCACCTCGGTGCCATGGGCAAAGTCCCAATGCGCCGGCGCCGCCGCGCTCAGCCGCCCCGCGCCCGGCAGCAGCAGCGCCGCCTGCGCGCCTTCGCGCTCATAGCGCGCCAGCGGGAGCGCGTTGATCTCGCCGATGAACGAGGCGACGAAGCCGTTGGCCGGCGTGCGGTAGAGTTCCACCGGCGCCGCCACCTGCTGCACCTCGCCGCGATTCATCACCACGATGCGGTCGGAAAGGCTCAGCGCCTCACCCTGGTCATGGGTGACGAAGATGGTGGTGAGCCCGGTCTTGCGGTGCAGCTCCGACAATTCGACCTGCATCTGCGCCCGCAGATTTTTGTCGAGCGCGGACAGCGGCTCGTCGAGCAGCAGCACCTTGGGGCGGATGACGATGGCCCGGGCGAGCGCGACGCGCTGGCGCTGGCCGCCCGAGAGCTGGCTCACCCGCCGCTGCTCGAAGCCCTCCAGCTTCATCATGGCGATGGCGCGGTGCACCTCGACGGCGATTTCCGCCTTCGGCAGTTTCCGCATGCGCAGGCCGAAGGCGATGTTGTCGAACACATTCATATGCGGGAACAACGCATAGGACTGGAACACCATGCCGATATCGCGCCGGTAGGGCTCCACATCGGTGATGTCGACACCATCGACGACGATCTTGCCGGCGGTGGGGGTGAGGAAACCGGCGATCATGCCGAGCAGGGTCGACTTGCCGCAGCCGGAGGGGCCGAGCAGCGTCAGGAACTCGCCCTGGCCGATCTTCAGCGACACATCGGCGACGCCGACCGCGCTGCCGAATTCCTTGCGGACCCGGACAAGCTCGACGGCGGCGGGGGCGGGGCTGGTGGCGTTCATAAGCGTCGGCTCTCCGGCAGGCAGTCAGTGCGTGTAGTCAGTGCGTGTCGATCGCCAGCACCCGGCGCAGGCCGAAGGCCCGATCGGCGATGAACATGATGAGCGTGGTGGTGATGATCAGCATCGCCGAGATCGCCGAAACGGTCGGGTCGGCATATTCGCGGATGTAATTGTACATCGCGACCGGCAGCGTCTGGGTCCGGCTGCCCGTGACATAGAGCGAGGCGGTGAACTCGGTCAGCGAAAGCACGGCGGCGATCAGCCAGCCGCCCGCCATGCCGGGGAGCACCAGCGGCAGTTCGATCCGGGTGAGCACATGGAAGGGCGAGGCACCGAGATTGGCGGCGGCGCGGGCGAGATCGGGGTCGATGGCGGCGAGGCTGACATAGACCGCCCGCGTCACGAACGGCATCACCAGCACCATATGCGCCAGCACGATCATGGTGTAGCCCTGCTGCAGCCCGAACGCCCCGCCGAGCAGCAGGAAGCCGAAGCCCAGGGTGAAATGCGGGATGATCAGCGGCGACCACAGCACCGCCTCCAGCACCCCGCGGCCGCGAAAGCTGTAGCGATAGACCAGCCAGGCGAAGGCCGAGCCGACGATCAGCGCCAGAGTCGAGGCGAGCGAGGTGACGATCAGCCCGTTCTTGAAGGCGCGCTGGAAGTCGGGATAGGTCAGCGCCTTCTCATACCAGGCGAAAGACACGCCTTCGGGTGGGAAGGCGAGGATCTCGGTCGGGTTGACCGAGGTCATCAGCACCACCAGCGTCGGCAGCGTCATATAGGTGAGGATGGCGACGACGAGGCTCCAGAAGCCGAACGAGCGCAGGCGTGTCATGGGCGTTCTCCTCAGCGCACCGCCAGCCGCTTTTCCAGCCGGCCGGTGAGGGCTTTCATGAGCACGAGGCTGCCAAGCGCGGCGATCAGCGCGATCACGCTCAGCGTCGCGGCGAAGGGCAGGTTGAGCACTGAGAAGCCCTGGAGATAGACGAGGTTGGAGATCATCAGCACCTTGCCGCCGCCGATCAGCTGCGGGGTGGAGAAGGCGCTCATCGTCCAGGCGAACACGACGACGAGGCCGGAGAGGATGCCCGGCAAAGTGAGCGGCAGGGTGATGCGCCAGAACACCGCGCCGGGGCTGGCGCCGAGATTGGCGGCGGCCTTCTCGCAGTCGCGGTCGACATGGCTGATGGCGGTGGCGAGCAGGATGATCATGACGGGCATCGAGAACTGCACCAGCGCCACCACCACGCCGAGCCGCGTGTACATGATCTGCAGCGGCAGATCGATCAGCGAGAGCTTGCGCAGCACGGAGTTGATGAAGCCGTCCGAGCCCAGCATCAGCATCCAGGAGAAGGTGCGCACGATCTCGCCGGTGAACAGCGGGGTGATGGAGAGCGAGACCAGCAGCGAGCGCACCCAGTCGCGCTTTGCCCGCACCAGCGCATAGGCGACGGGGTAGCTCAGCAGCAGCGAGAAGATCGCGGTGAGCAGGCTGATGTAGAAGGTGTCGAGCAGAACCCACCAATAGATCGGCCGGTTGATGCGGGTGAAGTTTTCCAGCGTCAGCCCGCCGACATTCAGCGAGCCGGGCACGAATTCCCGCACGCTGTATTGCAGCACCTCGAACTGCGCCGCCGCCAGGATCACCGCCGTCAGCACGGCGGGGGCGAGAAAGGTCAGGAAGAAGGGGCGGCGCTGGATCATGACTTTCTGCCGTCATCCCGGACGACGCGACGCGTCGATCCGGGATCGTGGGAAATGAGAACGGGGACCTCGAAGGACGCAGGCCCGGCCCGCCCTGCCAGATGGCGTCATCCCGAACGGCCGCAGGCCGATCCGGGATCGCAGCGGCGTCCGGGCGCGCCCGGCTTTGAGCGCCATCCCGGCTCTTCGGCTTACGCTTCCGGCCGGGATGGCGCCTTATCGGACCGTGCGGCGCCCGGCCTCAGTGCATCATGTTCTCGGTGAACCACGCCTTCCATTGCGGCAGCAGAGTGGCATAGGTCTTGTCCTCAAGCACGATGGTGCCCTTCTCGATCGCTTCCTGGCTGGTGAAGATGCCGGGCAGCTTGGCGATTTCCGGGTCGAGCTTGGCCTCGGCGGTCAGAGGCGAGCATTTGTGGAAGTTGCACAGCTGCGCCAGCATGGCCGGCTCCAGCGCGATGTTGAGGAACTGCAGCGCCAGCTCCTTCTTCTTCGAGCCGGCATTGATGCCCCACACATCGGTGCCCGCCACCGCGCCCTCCTTCGGCACGTCGATCTCGACCGGCATGCCGAGCTTTTCCAGGTGATAGCCATTGATGTTGAGCAGCACCTGCACCGGGGTCTCGCCCGTGCGCATCAGGTTCTGGCTGGTGGCGTCCGACTGGTAGAACGCCTTGATGTTCTTCTTCAGCTCCAGGAGCTTGGGCTTCACCTTGTCCCATTCTTCCGGCTTCACCCCGGCGAGGCGGGTGGCGGCGATGATGATATGGCTGGGGTCAAAATCCGGCAGGCCGAGCTTGCCCACCATCTCGGGGCCCCACAGATCCTCCCAACTGGTGATCTTGAAGCCCTTCGGCATCAGGTCGGTGCGGAAGGCCGGGGTATAGACATAGACATAGTCCGCCACCGTGTAGTCCGAGCGCTTGGCCATCGGGTAGAGCTTGGCGGCGTTCGGGATCTTCGACCAGTCGAGCTTTTCCATCAGCCCGTCGGAATAGTAGAGATAGCCGACATGGGCGGTGGTGTTGATGAGGTCGGATTCCGGGTTGTCCCGGGCCACCTTCGCCTTGGCGAGCCGGTCCAGCGTGCCGCCGGTGATGTACTCCACCTCGACGCCGGTACGCTTGGTGAATTCCTTGCCGATGATCTCGACGCCGGCCTTCCAGTTGCCGCCCCAGGTGCTGACCACCAGCTTCTCCTGGGCCGATGCGGGGAGGGTGGCCCCGGCGGCCATGACGGCCAGGGCGCCCAGTGCAATGCACAGCTTCTTCATGTTCCACCTCTGTGATTGGGGCAGCGGGCCGCCCGGATGTTCTGGCCGCGCGCCTTCAGGCGGGCGCGCTTTGCGCAGGTCGTGCCATCGCGCCTATGGGCGCGAAGGGCGTGTTCAATAGCCGCGGCCGGGATCGACCTCGTGCAGCGGCGGCAGGCCGGCCCGCACGCGGCGTATGCTCTCGGCGACATCGCGCGCCGCCAGGACAGGCACGGTGATGCTGGCCATGTGCGGGGTGATCAGAACGTTATCGAGGCTCCACAGCGGATGGCCCTTGGGCAGCGGCTCGGTCTCGAACACGTCGAGCGTGGCTTCGCCCACTTGGCCCGAGCGCAGCGCCGCGATCAGCGCGGCCTCGTCCACGACAGCGCCGCGCGAGGCGTTGACGAACTTCGCGCCCTTTTGCATCAGGGCGAATTCCGCCGCGCCGAGCAGGCCGCGCGAGTCCGGGGTCAGCGGCAGCAGGCTGACGACGATCTCGTTCTCCGCCAGTACCCGCTCCAGCCCGGCGCGGCCGGTGTGGGAGGCGACGCCGGGAATGTCCTTTGGCGAGCGTGACCAGCCGCTGACCGTGAAGCCCATCGTCGCCAGCATGCGCGCCGCCGGCCCGCCGAGTTCGCCGAGGCCGAGCACCGCCACCTTGATCTCGGACAGGGCGCGCGGGTGCACATACTCCCATTCGCCGCGCTTCTTGGCGCGCTCGAACACCGGGATGTCGCGGGCATAGCGGGTGACGGCGAAGACGACATAGCTCGTCATCATCGCCACCATGCCGGGATCGGAGAGGCGGGAGAATTTCACCGGCACCAGATCGTCGCGGCGCACAAGCGCATCGACCCCGGCGCCAAGATTGGTCACAAGCTGGAGATTGGGAAAGCGGGCGAAAAAGCCCTTGGGCGGTAGCCAGGCCAGCGCATAGCGGATCTCGGCCGCGTCGCCGACCTCGGGGTCGACGCGGAAGTCGAGATCCGGCAGTTCGGCGGCAAGTGCCGCGCGCCAGGCCCCGGCATCGTCCACCGGGCTGTAGAACACCAGTGCATCCCGGCTCATCGCAGTGCCTGACGCAACGTCGCGACGCCATGGCCACGCATGGCCGGCCCATGCCGTCGGGCATGTTCCTGCTTCATCGATCCCGTCTCCGAAGGTCTTGTTGTTTTTCCTGTCAGGAAATGTTGCGCTGCGGCGCTTGGATCGAAAAATACTTTTACCTGTTACATAACATAGGCAAAAACTATGCAGCTTCGCCCCGCGCCCCGGTCGGGGTGAGGAAGGCGACCACCGCCTCGCCGCTCGGCTCGCCGCTGACGCGCAAGGTCTGCGCCTCCCGCGCCAGCAGGGTCTCGCCCGGCCGCACCAGCACCGCGCCGGCGGCGTCGCCTACCTGCCAGGTCCCTGTGACCGCATAGAGCATCACCATCCCGCCCTCGGGCGGGGCGAGCAGCGGACCGTTGCCGGCGGTGGCCGGCATCACCTGCGCATGCCAGCGCCCACGCCGCGTCATCACATTCAGCACCTCGGCCGGCCCCTCGGCCAGCAGCGAGCGCGGCTGCAGCGCGCTGTCGAAATAGAACGGCTCCAGCCGCGCCAGCGTCCGCGTCTCCTGCGCGAAGGCGAGGGCGAGCGGGTTGGTGCTCAGCCGGGTGATGTGGCGGTCAATGCCGGGAAAGGCGGAGAACGGCCCTTCCTCGACGATCGGCGCCCGGCTGATGCGCACATCGAAATCCGCATGCGCCGCGCCCTCGGGCAGCAGCAGCACGTCTTCGGTGATGCCGCCGCCATTCTTCCACGGCACGCGCCGGTACTCCGACGGTCCGATCACCCGCAACGCGCCCATGCCTCGCCCCTCCACTCGTCGCCTCAAGCTCTAGAGAGCCGTCGGCCCCGGAAGCAATCGGCGCGGGAAACAGTTTGCGGATGCATTGGATAGGCCCGGCCTATGGCTAGCGCACCGTGGCGCGCGGCGAGAGCGTGCCGGGGGCGAAGATGCCGCCGGGCGCGAACGCGCTCTTCAGATGCCGGGCGAACACTTCGACCGCCGGGCGCGGCGTCTGCCGGCGCAGGCGCAGGCTCACCAGCCGCACGGGGGGAAGGCGGTCGGTCAGCGGCACCGAGGCGACGCGTCCGCCATCATGGGTGATCTGCGTGCGCGGCAGCACGTTCTGGATGGTGTAGCCGCGCCCATGGCCGACCAGGCCGCGCGTCAGTTCATAGGCCCGCGAGCGGAAGGCGATCTGCGGCTCCACGCCCACGGCGTGGAACAGGCCCATGAAATAGTCGCGCGAATGCGGCAGGTCGAGCAGGATGAACGGCTCGTCGCGCAGATCGGCAAGGCTGATCCGCTCGCGCTGCGCCAGCGGATGGTCCGGGTGCAGCACCGCATAGGGCGGCAATTCGGCCAAGGGCTCGGCCATCACCTCCTCCGGTCGGGCGAATTCATAGGACAGCGCCATTTCGGTGCGGCCGGAAATCACCGCGTCGAGGATCAGTTGCTGGTCGCCCTCGTCGAGGCTCACCGTGATGCCGGGATGGGAGCCGGCGAAGGTCGAGAGCAGGCCGGGCATGAAATGGGTGGCGATGGTCCAGAAGCAGCCCACCGCGATCTCGCCGCGCACCTCGTCGGCCATGGCGCGGGCGTTCTGGCCGAAATCGCGCGCATGGTTCAGCAGGAGGCGCGCCTCGTTGATGATGCGGGTGCCGGCGATGGTGGTCGTCACGCCTTTTGCATGGTGGCGCACGAACACCTGCACGCCGTACTCCGCCTCGAACTGGGCGATGGCCGCCGAGATCGAGGGCTGCGAGACGTTCAGATGCCGCGCCGCCTCGGTGAGATTGCCGAAATCGGCCGTGGCCACGACGTAGCGCAGCGCGCGCAGCGAGATGTTCATCAGATTTTTCTATGCCGAGGAATGAATCAAAATATTTTACCGATCTACGGGCCCAACGCAATATTTCCTCACAGGAAAAGGATGCTTCAATGATCCGCACAGGGCAGGACTATCGGCAGGGTCTCCAGGACGGCCGCGAAATCTGGATGGACGGCGAGCGGGTGAAGGATGTCACCACCCATCCCGCCTTCAAGCCGATCGTCGATGTGCGCGCCCGCATGTACGACATGGCGCATGAGGCGGCCTATCAGGACCGCCTCACCTATGTCGAGGAGAACAAGCGCAACACCATCTTCTACAAGCCGCCGCGCGAGACCAAGGACTGGACCGACAAGGTCGAGGCGGTCGATCTCGTGATGAAGGACATTGGCGGCGTCGTCACCCGCGTCGGCGACGAGACCATCGGCGAAGTCTGGTCGCTCATCGACGGCCGCGACGTGCTGGCCGAATACGACCCGCGCTTTGCCGACAATGTCGACAAGCATGTGCAGAACATCTTCGACAACGACATCTTCCACATCTCCGCCAACACCGATCCCAAGGGCGACCGCTCCCTGCCGCCGCAGGAGCAGGACCCGGACATGATGGTGCATGTGGTCAAGGAGACCGATGCCGGCATCGTCATTCGCGGCGCGAAGTACGAGACCGCCGCCGCCTATGCCGACCAGGCCTTCCTCAAGCCCACCGTCGGCGCCTGGACCAACGAGACGCTGTCGGACTACGCCGTGGGCGGCATCATCTCGATGAGCGCGCCGGGGGTGAAGCAGATCTGCCGCTCCTCCTTCGCCGGCCGCACCAACCCGCAGGATTACCCGCTGGCCAACAAGTTCGACGAGGTCGAATCCCTCGTCATCTTCGACAATGTGCTGATCCCGTGGGAGAACGTGTTCTTCTACCGCCACACCAAGGCGGCGCAGTACATCCGCGCCACGCTGCATCGCTACTCGGCGTTTCCTTACGTCCATCGCCTGCTCTATGTCGCCGACATGATGATCGGCGCGGCGATGTGGAACGCCAAGCAGACCGGCCTCGACAAGCTGCAATCGGTGCGTGAGAAGCTGGCCGACCTCGTTTGCTACCGCGAGGGCATCAACGCCCATCTCACCGCCTCCATCGCGCTGGCTGAGAAGAGCCCCGGCGGGCTGCTCATGCCCAACCAGTCGCTGCTCTATGCCGGCCGCGTGCATGGCTGTTCCAACCTGCCGGCGATGATGCACATCGCCCGCGAATTGTGCGGCGGGCAGATCTGCGTCACCCCCAACGCCGCCGCCTTCCACAATGCCGGCTCGGGCGACTGGCTGAAGAAGTTCTACACGCTGAACAAGCAGTGGGAGGCGGAAGACCGCCGCAAGCTGCTGGCCTTCGCCCGCGACCTGCTCAACTCCGACTATGCCGGCCACCGACTGACCTTCGTGCAGTTCGCGCAGGCCCCGCACTTCAATCATCTGAACGCCGTCTACAACGCCTTCGACTTCTCCGGCCCGCTGGATTTCGTCCGCAAGGCCGCCGGGCTGTCGGACAAGGTGACCGGCAAAAACTGAGGAGCGACACCGATGCACGCCATCGACTCCGCCGCCTTCCGCCACGCCATGGGCCGCACCGCTGCGGGCGTGACCGTGGTGACGAGCGACGGGGCGCATGGCCGCGTCGGCGTCACCGTCTCCAGCCTGTCCTCTCTGTCGCTGGAGCCGCCCTCGGTGCTGTTCTGCCTGCACCGGGACAGCCGCTGCCTGCCGGTGCTGCTCGCCAATGGCGTGTTCGCCGCCAACATCCTCGCCCAGGGCCAGCAGCGCGTGGCGGACTCATTCGCCGGGCTGGTGCCGGAACTGCGCGAGGACCGGTTCGGCGCTGGCGAATGGGACGGCCTCGCCACCGGCGCGCCGCTGCTGCGCGGCGCGCTCTGCCGCTTCGACTGCCGGCTGGCCAATGTGTTCGAGCATGGCACTCACCGCATCGTCGCCGGTAACGTGGTGGCGATGGAAACCCATGCCGAACACCCGCTGGTCTATTCCAACCGAAGCTACCGCCGGCTTGAGGTCGCGTGAGCGCCGCTTTCCGTCCCGTCCCTCCCCAGCAAAGAGCCCCTTCATGCCGACGCATAAGCGCATCCGCCCTTTCAACACCAAGCAGACCTATCCCGAGCAGAAGCTGAACAACGACCTCTCGCAGGGGGTGGTGGCGCGGGGGACCATGGTGTTCCTGCGCGGGCAGGTGGCGCAGGACCTCGACACGCGCGAGAGCCTGCATGTCGGCGATGCCGGCGCGCAGACCGCCAAGGCCATGGCCAACATCAAGATGCTGCTGGAAGAGGCGGGCAGCGAGATGAGCCATATCTGCCGCATCGTCGTCTATCTCACCGATATCCGCTACCGCGAGGCGGTGTATCAGGAGATGGGCAAGTGGATGGAGGGGGTGTTCCCCTGTTCCACCGGCCTCGTCGTGCCGGCGCTGGCGCGGCCGGAATGGCTTGTCGAAATCGAGGTTACCGCCGTCATTCCCGACGCGGCGTGAGGGCGCGCTTATGACCTTCTCCATTTCCGCCCGCTGCCCGCGCACCGGGCAGTTCGGCATCGCGGTGTCTTCTTCCTCCCCGGCGGTGGCGGCGCGCTGCGCCCATGCGCGCGCCGGCGTCGGCGCCGTGGCGACGCAGAACATCACCGACCCGACGCTGGGGCCGAAGGGGCTGGACCTGATGGCCTCCGGCCTTTCGGCGCCGGAAGCGCTGGCGCGGCTGAAGGCGGAGGGGGCGCATATCGACTACCGGCAGATCGCCCTTGTGGACGCCAAGGGCCGCACCGCCGGCTTTTCCGGCGCGAGGACGCTCGGCACCCACCACATCGCCGAGGGCGAAGGCGTGGTCGCCGCTGGCAACCTCCTCTCCTCGCCGCATGTGCCGCAGGCGATGGTCGATGCCTTCACCGCCGCCTCGGGACCCCTCGGCGACCGGCTGGTCGCTGCCATGAAGGCGGCGCTGGCGGCCGGCGGCGAGGAGGGGCCGGTGCATTCGGTGGGCATGCTGATCGTCGACACGGTGGCGTGGCCGGTGGCGGACCTCCGCGTCGACTGGCACGCGAGCGACCCCATCGGCGCGCTGGCCGAACTGTGGGAACTGTGGAAGCCGCAGATGGAGGCCTATGTCACCCGCGCGCTCGACCCCTCCACCGCGCCGTCCTATGGCGTGCCGGGGGATGAGTGAGGGCAGGGAGCCGCCTGCGTGCTTCGAGGCGCGCGTGCGCGCGCACCTCAGCATGACGATTGTTGTTCAGCATCTTACCAAAGCGCGGCCTCGTCATGCTGAGGAGCGGGGCGTCGCCCCGCGTCTCGAAGCACGCAGCCGACCACCGCGGTTCCTCTCCGTCCGCCCCCTCACGCCACCCAAGCGAGGCCCCATGTCCGTCACCCGACCGGCCCTGAAGCTCACCCATGAGGGGGCGCTGAAAATGCTCGCCGCCGCCGTCGCCAAGGCGAGCGCGATGGGCGTGCCGCAGAACGTCAACATCGTCGACGAGGGCGGCAACCTCCTCGCCTTTGTGCGCATGGACGGCGCCAAGCTGCTCTCGCGCGAGACCTCGCTGTCCAAGGCGATCACCGCCGCCTCGCACCGCCAGCCGAGCTCCCGGCTGAACCCGGCCGACGAGATCAAGCTCTCGCTCGCCGCCGGCCAGCGCCTGACCAATCTGGAAGGCGGGCTGCCCATCGTCATCGACGGCGTCTGCGTCGGCGGCATCGGGGTGGGCTCGGGCAAGGGGGCGGAGGATGTCGAAGTGGCGCGCGCCGCGCTCAAAGCCATCGGCGCGGAGGACCAGATCCCGTGAAGCTGCTCCACGCCCCCACATCCCCCTTCGTGCGCAAGGTCATGGTGGTCGCGCTGGAGACCGGCCTCGCCGACCGCATCGAGATCGTCTTCAACGCCGCCAGCCCCCTCCAGCGCGACCCGGCGCTGACGAGCCTCAACCCGCTGGGCAAAATCCCGGCGCTGGTGCTGGACGACGGCACGGTGCTCTATGACAGCGCCGTCATCTGCGAATATCTCGCCGACCTCGCCGGCGACAGCGCGATCTTCCCCACCGGTCCGGCGCGCTGGCCGGCACTCACCCTGCAGGCGCTCGGCGACGGCCTGCTCGATGCCGCCGTCGGCAATCGCTATGAGACGGTAATGCGGCCGGAGGCGCTGCGCTGGCCGGAATGGTCGCAGGCGCAGATGGCGAAGATATCGGGCGCGCTCGATGCGATCGAGCAGTCTGTCCACACCGGCCTCGTCGGACACACTGTCCACCACATCGGCCTCATCAGCCTCGGCTGCGCGCTTGGTTATCTCGACTTCCGCTATGCGAATTTGCAATGGAGGGAGGGGCGTCCGGCGGCGGCGGCATGGTTCGCCGGCTTCGATGCGCGCCCCGCCATGGCGGCCACCCGCCCGCGCGAGCGCACGGCCTGATTTTTCCTGAAAAGGCGTTGACTATCATGAGCTTGCCGCCCGTCCGCCTGTTCGTCCTCAACGGCGCCAACACCAATCTCTACGGCCTCGACCCTACCGGCCCCTATGGCGCGCTGACGCTGGACGACATCGCCGACGATTGCCGCGCGCGGGCGCAAGTCCTTGGCGCAACAGTGGATTTCCGCCAGTCCAACCATGAGGGCGTGCTGGTCGACTGGATCCAGGAGGCGCGCATGGCAGCGGATGGCATCGTCATCAATGCCGGCAGCCTCTCCTACACCTCCATCGCCCTGCTCGACGCCCTGTCAGCCGTGAAAAGGCCGACTTTTCAAGTACATGTGAGCAATGTGTTCACGCGCGAACCCTTCCGCCATCATGCCCCGCTGGCGGCGGCGGTAACGGGGTGCATTATCGGCCTCGGCCCGCGCGGCTATGGCGTCGCCGTGGAAGCGCTGATCGCGCATATCCGACAGACATAAACCCTTTTCAGAACTGGGGTTTTCCCTAAAGTCCGCTGACGACGCCGGAGATCAGATTGGCGCCATGGAGCGCCGCAAGATCGAGGCCGGCTCCCTCGCGTACCGGCGTCATAGAGGCAATCAGCTGTTGCAGCTCCACCTCCGCCGCCCGCCGCGCCGGTTCGGCTTCAGCGACGCTCACCGCCGTGAAGCGCAGGGTCGCCCCCGGCAGCAATCGGCCGGCGCGCGGCAGGTCGGCAGAGATGACGGTGGCAATTTTCGCATATCCACCAATGGTTTGGTGGTCGGCCAGCAGCAGGATCGGCAGGCCCGAGCCCGGCACCTGAACGGCGCCGGTGACGATGCCGTCCGAGACGATATCGGCACCGCCACGGAACGTCAGCGGCGTCCCGTCGAGCCGCATTCCCATGCGGTCCGCCTCGCGCGAGACACGGTAGGGAGTATGGAAGAAGGCTTCCAGCGCCGCCTCGGTGAAGGCGTCCGCCTGCGGGCCCGGCACGGCGCGCAGCGTCACGTCGCCGTCGTTGAGGGGTGGGGAGGGCAGGACAAGGCAGGGACCCAAGTCGTTGACATTGCTTAGGTTCAGCCGGTCGCCCGCCGCCAGCGCACGCCCTTGATGGCCACCAAATCCGCCCTTCAGATCGGTTGACCGCGACCCAAGGACAGGCGGAACGTCGATCCCGCCGGCAAAGGCGAGCACCGCGCAGCCCGATCCGGCAAGCGCGCCGATCCGCACCCGCGCGCCCTCCGGCACATCGACTGCCCGCCACGCGCCGTAGCGCTGCGTTTCGCCGCCGATACTCACCTCGATATTCGCCCGCGCCCCCGCGAGCGCCATCCGCAGTGGCGCACCGGAGACCTCAAACGCCGGGCCGAGCAGGCGAATTTCCAGCGCCGCCGCCCCGGCCGCATTGCCCACCAGCGCATTGGCGAGCCGCAACGCCATGCCGTCCAGCGTGCCGCAGACCGGCACGCCATAGGCCTGGAAGCCGACGCGGCCGAGGTCCTGCACCGTGCTCTGCAGGCCGGGCTGGAGGATGCGCAGGTGGCGGGTCACGTGGAAAGCCCTTCGGTGTCAGGGATATAGCTCCCCCGCGCCACCGCTTCGGCGATGGCGGCATGGGCGTCGGCGTCCACCGGTACGAACCGCACCCCATCGCCCGGCGCGAACAGGGTTGGCGGCGCCTTGCCGGGGTCGAAGAAGCGCAGGGGGGTGTGGCCGATGAGATGCCAGCCGCCCGGCGATTCCACGGGGTAGATGCCCGTCATGCGCTGGGCGATGGCGACCGAGCCCGCCGGCACCCGCACGCGCGGATTCGTTCGCCGCGGCATGTCGAGCGAAGCGGGCAGGTCACCGAGATAGGCGAAGCCGGGCAGGAAGCCCTGCGCGTAGACCCGGTAGAGCGCGCCGGCATGGAGGGCGATCACTTCCGCCTCGCTCACCCCTGTCGTCGCCGCGACCTCGGCGAGGTCCGCCCCGCCCACGCCGCCATAGAGGACGGGCACCTGCCAGATGCGGCCGGGGCCGGCGGTTAGCGCCTCGTCTAGCTCAAGCTGGCCAATAAGCTCTTGCAAAGTCTGCGCATTTGTCGTGAGCGGGTCGTAATGGACGAGCAGCGAGCGGAAGCTGGGCACGGTCTCCACCAGCCCTACCGGCGGAGTGGCGGCCAAAAGCGCGGCGGTGCGGTGGACGAGGGCGTTGATCGCGGGGTCGATACGCTCCCCGAACTCGACCGCGAAGGCGGTGTCGCCGGCCGGCAGGAAACGCGCCCGCGCGCCCAGGCGCCGCGCCGTCGTCGCCGTGTCGTCCCCCATCCCCGCCTCCGCCGCGTTCCGCCCTGAAAGGCTCTGTCGTATAAGGAGTTCAACGTGCCGACATCAGCCCTGTGGGAGCTTCCGTGGCAAAACGCATCAACATCAATGCCGACCTCGGCGAGGGCTATGGGCATTACGCGATCGGCAATGACGACGCGATCCTTGATATCGTCAAGAGCGTGAATGTCGCCTGCGGCTTTCATGGCGGCGATGCAAGCATCATGCGCGAAGTGTGCCTGAAGGCGAAGGCGAATGGCGTCTCCGTGGGCGCGCATCCCGGCTTCAACGATCTCTGGGGCTTCGGACGCCGGCAGATTCGTATGAGTGCAGACGATCTCGAATATCTCGTCGCCTATCAGCTCGGCGCCTTGGCCGGCATGGCCGCCTATGCGGGGGTGAAGGTCACGCATGTGAAGCCGCATGGCGCGCTCAACAATATGTGCGCGGTGGAGCGCGACTATGCGCGCGCGGTCGCCCGCGCCATCAAGGTGGTTGATCCCTCGCTTTATTATCTCGCTTTGTCCGGCACGGAGATGGAGCGGGCGGCGGTCGATCTCGGCGTACCGCTGGCGCGGGAGGCCTTCATCGACCGGCTCTATGAGGATGATGGCAATCTGCGCGCGCGCGCCCATGCGGACGCAATGATCCGCGATCCCGCCGTCGCGGCGGCGCGTGCCATGCGCATGGTGCTGGAAGGCGAGATCGTCTCGGTGAACGGCCGGCGCATGCCGACCCGGTTCGATTCACTGTGCCTGCATGGCGACGAGCCGTCCGCTCTCGCAGTGGCGGCGGCCTGCTGCGACGCCTTGCGCGCCGCCGGCGTGGAACTGGTCACGCTGCCGGAGATGATGCAGGCCGGGGGAGCGCAGGAATGAAACGCATGGGCCGGGCGCGGCGCCGTTGTGCGGCTTCCGGCCCAGCCCCTCGAGGCGTCAGGAAAGGCCGGCGCGTGAGCGCCGGCCTCCCCGGTCAGTGCGCGCCAAGCGCGTTCTTGCGGGTCTTCCACAGCGAGAAGACGATGCCGCCGGCAATCATCGCCACCGTGACGCCGAGCGAGATCGCCGGGTCGAGCTTGCCGTAATAGTAGTTCCAGAAGATCTTGCCGCCGATGAACACCAGCACGAGCGCCAGGGCGTATTTCAGATACTCGAAGCGGTGAACCATGGCGGCCAGGGCGAAGTAGAGAGCGCGCAGGCCGAGGATCGCCATGATGTTGGCGGTGAAGACGATGTAGGTGTCGGTGGTGATGGCGAAGATCGCCGGCACCGAGTCGACCGCGAAGATCAGGTCGGCGATGTTGATCACCACCAGCGCCAGGAACAGCGGCGTCACCCACAGCACCATCTTGCCCGTCAGCGGGTGCGGCTGGCGCACGATGAAGCGCTGGCCGTGCAGCTGCGGGGTCACGCGCAGCACGCGGGAGAGCAGGCGCACCAGCGGGTTCTTGGAGATGTCCTGTTCGCCCTCCTTGACGATCAGCATCTTGATGCCGGTGCCGATGAGGAACGCGCCGAACAGCAGCAGCACCCAGTCATATTCCTGCACCAGCGCCGCGCCGACGCCGATCATCAGTCCACGCAGCACAAGTACCGCAATGATACCCCAGACGAGGGCGCGGTACTGGTAGATGCGGGGGATTGCGAAGTAGCTGAAGATCAGCGAGATGACGAAGACATTGTCGATCGACAGCGCCTTCTCGATCGCATAGCCGGTGAAATAATGCATGCTGGCGTCGGCGCCGCGCGAGTACCACACCCAGCCGCCGAACAGGACAGCGACGGCGATATAGAACAGCGAGAGCCTGAGGCTTTCGGCAATGCCCAGTTCCTTCTCGCCCTTGTTCAGCACGCCGAGATCGAAGGCGAGCAGGACGAAGACGACGGCGAGAAAGCTCAGCCAGAGCCAGGCGGGCGTGCCGACAATGTCGGCGGTGATTAGCGCAACCAATGTGTCCATGGGGTCCTCGGTTCAGGCTCCACGGCGCGCGACGGCACGCCGGGCTGCGGCGCCCCGGAGGGCGACGCAGCCCGTTCGTGCGGACATGCGGGGAGCATGGGTGGAATGAGGGCCGACATGGCGGCGGTGCCGTCAGAGGGACCCGGACCTCAGTTGGGCGAAAGGGGAAGGTCAGCGCAGGCGCGGCAGGGCCAGATCGGTGAACCGCCCGGGGCGGCGCGTGGCCCGCACTTCGACCCTCTCGCGCCCTTCGCGGCGCAGATAGTCGATCTGGGCGAGAATCTGGCGCTTGATGCGCTTCAGCGCCATCAGCCGTTCGCCATCCGGCTGCTCGCGGCGGCGTTCGGCCGCGAGTTCGACATCGAGCAACTGGCTCCGGGTCGTCAACGACTTGAGGAACTGGTCCACGTCAACCTCCTTTCAACGGGGAGAAGATGGCGTGGACGCGATCATAGTTCCAATGCATAATTTCAATAGTATCGATAGTCAGGAGCTATGAGGCTTGGCCTTCCGTCCCACCCATCGCCAGCTGGAATATGCCGTGGCCCTCGCGGAGACCGGTCATTTCGGCGCGGCGGCGCGGCGCTGCCATGTCTCGCAACCCACGCTTTCGGTGCAAATCGCCCAGCTGGAAGCGCAGCTCGGCACCCCGCTGTTCGATCGCACGCCCGGCCGGGTGCAGCCCACCGCCATCGGGACGCGGGTGATCGAGGCAGCGCGCTCCGTGCTGCTGACGCTGGACGACATCGTGGCGGTGGCGGCGAGCGGGGCGCGCAATCTCGGCGGGCTGATCCGGCTCGGCGTGGCACCGACCTTCGGTCCCTATTTCCTGCCGCATCTGCTGTCCCCCCTGCACGCCCGTTTCCCCTCGCTGCAGATCTACATCAAGGAGGAGCGCCCGGTGGCGATCCTGCGCGAAGTGGTGTCGGGGGCGCTCGATTGCGGCCTCGGGCCGGCGCCGGATTCCGGCCACGCCGTCACCTTCCGCCTTCTATGCCGCGAGAGCATTTTTCTCGGCGTGCCGAAGGACCATCCGCTCGCCGCGCTCGGCCATGTCGATCCGCAGGCGCTGCGCGGTGAGCGGCTGCTCACCCTGGGGCGTGGGCATCATCTGTTCGAGCGCACGCGCCAGCTCGCGGCGGCCTGCGGCGCCGAGATGCGGGAGGATTATGAGGGCACCAGCCTCGACGCGCTGCGCCAGATGGTGCTGATGGGCATGGGCATGTCGCTGTTTCCCGAGCTTTACGCCCGCTCGGAATTTCGCATGGAGGACGACATCGCGCTGCTGACCCTTGATGGCTGGCCGGCCAGCCGGGAGATGGGCTATTTTTGGCGCGCCGGTAACGGGCGGGCGGCACAGTTCGAGGAACTGGCGCGCGAGAGCGAGGCGACCTGCGCCACGCTCGGCCTCGGTTCCCGGTGAGCCCCGCTCAGCCGGCCTCTCCCGCCTCGATCCGCCGCGTCCTCAGCGAGGCGCGCAACAGCGCGGCGATGAACACGATGCTCATCAGCAGCACGATGGTCGGGGCCGGGGCGCTGTCGAGGAAAAAGGAGAGGTAGACGCCCAGCAGCGAGGCGATCACCGCCACCGCCAGCGCCGCCGCCAGCATGGCGCCGAAGGTGCGGGTGAGCAGGAAGGCGATGGCCCCCGGTGCGATCAGCATCGCGATGGCGAGGATCAGCCCCACGGCCGTGAGCGCGCCGACAATGGTGAGCGAGATGAGGCACAGCAGGCCGTAATGCAGCCACCCGACCGGCAGCCCGACGGCGCGCGCCTGCACGGGATCGAAGGCGTGCAGCAGGAAGTCCCGCCACTTCACCGCGATCACCGCCGCCACCACGCCGGCCACCAGCGCCGTTTCGCCGATATCGCGCCAGGAAACGCCGAGCATGTCGCCGAACAGGATATGGTCGAGATGCACCTCGGACTGGATCTTCACATAGAGCACCAGCCCGACGCCGAACATGCCGGAGAACACGATGCCCATCACCGTGTCCTGCTTGATGCGGCTATTGTCCTTGAGATAGCCGGTCGCCACCGCGCAGAACATGCCGGCGGCGAAGGCGCCGAGCGCCAGCGGGAGGCCGACGATGTAGGCCAGCACCACGCCGGGAAAAACCGCGTGGGAAATGGCGTCGCCCATCAGCGACCAGCCCTTCAGCACCAGGAAGCAGGACAGCAGCGCCATCGGCACCGCCACCAGCCCGGAGATGACGAGCGCGTTGACCATGAAGTCAAACTGGAACGGCGTGAGCAGCGTCTCGATCATGCCGACGCCTCCGAGTTCATGGCTTCCGCCGCCCGCCGCCGCGCCGCCAGCATGCCGTGCTTGGGGGCGAAGACGAAAGCGGAGAGGAAAACCGCCGTCTGCAGAACCACGATGATGCCGCCGGTGGCGCCGTCGAGGAAATAGCTGGCATAGGCACCGAGAAAGCTGGTGCCGGCGCCGATGGCGACAGCGATCGCCAGCAGTCGGGGGAAACGGTCGGCCAGCAGATAGGCGGTGGCGCCGGGTGTGACGACCAGGCAGATGACGAGGAAGGCGCCCACCGTCTGCAGCGCGGCGACGGTGGACGCGGCCAGCAGGGTGAAGAACAGGATTTTCAGCGCCGTGGGCCTCAGCCCGATGGAGCGTGCATGCGCCTCGTCGAAGAACACCGCCATCAGGTCGCGCCACTTCACCAGAAGGATCGCCAGCGACAGCGTGCCGATGATCGCCAGTTGCAGCGTGTCCTCCGGCGTGATGGTGAGAATGTTGCCGAGCACGATGGTCTGGATGTTCACCGAGGTCGGCGACAGCGAGACCATGAACAGGCCGAGCGCGAAGAAGGAGGAGAAGATCAGGCCGATGATGGCGTCCTCCCGCAGCTTTGTACGCTGGTTGAGGAACAGCATCGCCGCCGCCGCCAGTCCGCCGGAGAAGAAGGCGCCGATGGCGAAGGGCAGGCCGAGCATATAGGCGCCGGCGACGCCGGGCACGATGGCATGGGACAGCGCGTCGCCGATCAGCGACCATCCCTTGAGCATGAGATAGCAGGAGAGGAAAGCGCACACCGCCCCGACAAGGGCCGAGACCCACATGGCGTTGCGCATATATTCGTAGCCGAAGGGTTCCGCCAGCAGGGCGATCACGGGGCGTTCTCCCGCGTGCGGGGGGCGCATTCGCCCTTTTCGCCGTAGAACACCAGCGGGCGCTCATCGTCGGTCAGCACGGCGAGTTGGCGGCTGTCGTCATCTGCGTGCAGCCCCGCCCCGCTCAGCACGAAATGGCGCAGCACGCCGCCGAAGGTCGTCTCCAGATTGGCCTCGGTGAAGGTCTCGGCCGTCGGGCCATAGGCGAGCACGGTGCCCTTCACCAGCACGGTGCGGTCACAGAACTCCGGCACACTGCCGAGATTATGGGTCGAGACCAGCATCACCCGCCCCTCGTCGCGCAGCGCGCGCAAGAGAGCGATGATCGCCTCCTCGGTCTTCACGTCGACGCCGGTGAAGGGTTCGTCGAGCAGGATCACCTTCGCGTCCTGCGCCAGCGCGCGGGCGAGGAAGACGCGCTTCTTCTGGCCGCCGGAGAGTTCGCCGATCTGCCGCTTGCGGAATTCGCTCATGTTGACGCGAGCCAGCGCGTCGGTGACCGCCGCCCGGTCGGCGGCGCGAGGAATGCGCAGGAAGCCCATATGGCCGTAGCGGCCCATCATCACCACGTCTTCCACCAGCACGGGGAAATTCCAGTCCACCTCCTCGCTCTGCGGCACATAGGCGACGAGATTGCGCTTCAGCGCTTCGGCCACGCTGGCGCCGAGAATGCGGATCTCGCCCGAGGCGAGGCGCACGAAGCCCATGATTGCCTTGAACAGGGTCGACTTGCCCGAGCCGTTCACTCCCACCAGCGCGGTAATGGTGCCGGTGGGGATGGTGAAGCTGGCGTCGCGCAGGGCGGTGTGGCCGTTGCGATAGGTCACCGAGACGTGGCGGACGGCGAGGCCCTCGGCGGTGGGGGGAGGGTTGAGCGGGGCGTTCATTGCGAAAGCCCCTTGGCGAGGCCCTTTTCCAGCGTGCCCGTGGTGACGGTGAGCAGGTCGATATAAGTCGGCACCGGCCCGTCCGCCTCGCTTAGCGAGTCGACGTAGAGCACGCCGCCATAGAGCGCGCCGGTCTCTCGCGCCACCTGCTGCGCCGGCTTGTCGGAAACGGTGCTTTCGCTGAACACGGCCGGAATCTTGTTGGCCCGCACCGCGTCGATCACCTTGCGCACCTGCTGCGGCGTGCCCTGCTGGTCGGCGTTGATCGGCCAGAGATAAAGCTCCTTCAGCCCGAAATCGCGCGCGAGATAGGAAAAGGCCCCCTCGCTCGACACCAGCCAGCGCTTGTCGGCGGGAATGGCGTCGAGCTCGGCGCGGATCGGCGCGACGGCGGCCTCGATCTTCGCTTTGTAGGCGCTCGCATTGGCCGCATAGATCGCAGCGTTTGCGGGGTCGTATTTCATGAAGGCGTCGCGGATATTGTCGACATAGATCAGCGCATTGGCGGGCGACATCCAGGCATGGGGGTTCGGCTTGCCGCTATAGGGCCCCTGCGAGATGCTGATCGGATCGACGCCGGCGGAGACGACGACGCTCGGCACATCCTTGAGATTGCGGAAGAACTTCTCGAACCAGAGTTCGAGGTTCAGCCCGTTCCAGAGGATCAGCTGGGCGCCCTGCGCCCGCTGTATGTCGCCGGGGGTGGGGGCGTAGTTATGAATCTCGGCGCCCGGCTTGGTGATCGATTCCACCACCGCCGCGTCGCCGGCCACGTTACGCGCCATGTCGGCGATGACGGTGAAGGTGGTCACAGCCTTGAATTTCGGCGCCGCCGGCGCGCTTTCCTGCGCCGCGAGGCCGGTCATGCCGGAGGCAACGATACCGGCCGCCGCCAGGCTCCGCAGAACCGCCCGTCTCGACCCGTGCCACATGCCCGTCTCCTCTTGCGAATGAGTTGCAAAATCATATTAGGGCGCGCATCAGGATTTGCAACTGCGAACGAGTTGCAGAAAGGCGGGCCCGACGGAGAAGGGCACCAGGATCGCGGCAGTGTGATTTCCGGCAACAGGTTCCGCTTTCATGATCGCAGCGAGCCACATCATCGTTTGAAGTGGCACGATTGGCGGGCCCCTTTCGAGGCATGAAGGTCTGGACTGCCGGAACCGCGTGCCCGGCTGCTCGGTTAGTTCGCGGGAGGATCATCCATGAGCCACATTCGCTACGAGATCGTCGAGCATGACGGGGGCTGGGCCTACAAGCTCGGCGATGTCTTCTCGGAAACCCATCCCACCCATGACTCGGCCCTCGCCGCCGCCCGCGAGGCGGCGGCGCGCCAGTCGATTTCCGGCGAAACCCGGCCCATCGCCTATCAGGACCGCAGCGGGCGCTGGCATGAGGAAGTGGCGCAGGGTGGCGACCGCCCGGAAGTGGAGGTCGACGATACCGCCAAGGATTCCCCGCGCGTCTGAGCCGTGATTGGAGGGCGGCTCCGCCGTTCGGCTTCCGGCGGGACGGCATGCACCTTCGCCCTCCACCCGTCCGCGTGAATCTGCCGCACCGCACAAATCCGGGAACCCTTGGCGCCGTCGGCACTTGTCTCGCGTGAAGGGCGTGCCGCCCTGGAACGCGCGAGGTCAGGCATGCATCGACGACATCTGTTGCTGGGACTGGGGCTCCTGGCGATGGCGCCGGTGCCGTTCACCCGCCTCGGCATCAGCGAAGCGTTGTCGGATGAGGAGGATCAGGTCGCGCCGTTCGACGCGCAGACCGTCCGCCAGCTGGCGCGCGAGATGGCAGCCAAGCCTTACCAGCGCGCCGACGGGCGCATGCCGCGTGCGCTCGACAATCTCGGCTATGATGACTACCGGAACATCCGCTTCAATGCCGAGCGGACGCTGTGGCGCACGGAGGGCACGGGCTTTCAGGCCCAGCTCTTTCACCGGGGCTTCCTGTTCCGCGACCGCGTGGATGTGTACCAAGTGGCCGATGGGAAGGCGCATCGCATTCCCTATGACCCCGGCATGTTCCGCTTCGAGCATGGCGTGGCGCAGCCGCCGGACCGCACCGATCTCGGCTTTTCCGGCTTTCGCCTGCATGGTCCGATCAACCGCCCGGACTATTTCGACGAGATCGCCGCCTTTCAGGGTGCGAGCTATTTCCGTGCCGTCGGCAAGGGGCAGGGTTACGGCTCCTCGGCGCGCGGGCTGGCGGTGAAGACCGGCGATGCCGGAGGTGAGGAGTTTCCCGCCTTCCGCGCCTTCTGGCTCGAAAGGCCGCGCCCCGGCGTCGACTCGCTGGTGGTCCACGCGCTGCTCGACAGCCCAAGCGCGACCGCCGCGCACCGCTTCACGATCCGCCCCGGCGACGAGACGCTGATGTCGGTGGAAATGACGGTGTATCCGCGCGTTGACATTGATCAGGTGGGCATCGGCGCGCTCACCAGCATGTTCATGTTCGGCCCCAATGACCGCAACGGCGTCGATGATTTCCGTCCGATGGTGTGCGACGCCAACGGCCTCTCCATTGTCACCGGCAGCGGCGAACGGCTCTGGCGGCCGCTCTCCAATCCGCAGCGGCTGCAGATTTCCTCCTTCGCCGTATCCGATCTCCGGGGCTTCGGCCTTATGCAGCGCCAGCGCTCCTTCTTCGACTATCAGGATCTTGAGGCGCGCTATGAGCGCCGGCCGAGCGTCTGGGTCGAACCGATCGGCGACTGGGGCGACGGTTCGGTGATGCTGATCGAGATTCCCACTCCCGAAGAGGTGCACGACAACATCGTCGCGTTCTGGCGCCCGCGCGAGCCGCTGCGCAAGGGGCGCGAATACAGCACCACCTATCGCCTGCACTGGGGCTGGTCCGGCCCGGACCGTTCGGATGTCGGCCGGTTCGTCGCCACCCGGGTTGGCGGCAATGGTGACCGGCGGCTGTTCGTTCTCGACGTGGTCGGCGACAAGGTGAAGGACCTGCCGAAGGAGCATCTCGCTGCGCGTGTCACCTCCGGCAGCGGCGAGATCCGCGATGTGGTGTTGCAGCCCAATCCCGAGACCGGCGGCTGGCGCATCTCCTTCGTGCTGGAGCCGCGCGGCGCCACTTTGGCCGAACTGCGCGCTGATCTGCTGCGCGGCGAGGAACGCCTGGCCGAAACCTGGGTCTATCGGTGGACGGCGTGAGCCGGGCCGCCCCGCGCGCGACGAGGTGTGGCGCCGGCGCAGATACCGCGCGGGCCTTGCCGCCCGAAACGCCGCTGGCCATGCCCGTCCAGCCGCTCGGCCGGGTGCCGCGCACCCCGTCTCCCGGGCCGCGCACGTTGGGGCTGTTCCTCCGCCGCGCCTTCGTCATCGGCGGCACAGCGGCACTGACCGTGCTGGCGGCGCACGAGATGTATCTCGTGCTGGATGTCGGCGGCGTCACCTTGCTCGAATATCTCGTGCTCTGCCTGTTCGTGCTGCTGTTCGCCTGGATCGGCTTCGCCTTCACCAATGCGGTGCTTGGTCTCGCCAGCCTGCTGCGTCGCGCGGACGGATATCTGGGCATTGCGACGGAGGGGCCGCTACCCGCCCTCAACGCCCACCATGCGCTGCTGCTGCCGATCTATAATGAGGACCCCGGCCGTGTGCTGGCCGGGCTGGAAGCAACCATTGAATCGCTCGACGCCACCGGCGCCGGCGCGCAGTTCGATGTGTTCATCCTCAGCGACACCACCGATCCCGATGTCTGGGTTGCCGAGGAGGCGGGCTTTCTGGCGCTGCGTGCGCAGTGGGGCCGCGCTAGCGGCCTGTTCTACCGCCGCCGCCCGCGCAACACTGGGCGCAAGGCCGGCAATATCGCGGAATGGGTGACCCGCTTCGGCGGCGCGTATGAGAGCTTCCTCATTCTCGACGCCGACAGCGTGATGACCGGCGGGTGCATTGTGCGCCTCGCCGCCGCGATAGAGGCCAATCCGCGCGCGGGGCTGATTCAGACGCTGCCGGTCATCGTCGGCGGACGCACCCTGTTCGCCCGGCTGCAGCAATTCGCTGGAAGGCTGTACGGCCCCCTCATCGCCCATGGTCTCGCCAGCTGGAGCGGGCCGGAGAGCAATTACTGGGGCCATAACGCCATGATCCGCACCCGCGCCTTCGCCGAGGGTGCGGGCTTGCCGGAACTGAGGGGTCCCAAGCCTTTCGGAGGCCATATTCTCAGCCATGATTTCATCGAGGCAGCGCTGATGCGCCGGCGCGGCTGGGGCATGCACATGGTGCCCTGGCTGGAAGGCTCCTATGAGGAGGGCCCACCGACGCTGACCGATCTCGCCGTGCGCGACCGGCGCTGGTGTCAGGGCAATCTCCAGCATATCGCCGTGCTGCCGGCGCGCGGGCTCCATCCGGTGAGCCGGCTGCATCTTCTCACCGGCATCGGCTCCTATCTCACCGCGCCGCTCTGGCTGGTGATGCTGCTGGCCGGGCTGGCGACGGCGCTGCAGGCGCGCTTCGTGCCGCCGGACTATTTCCCCTCCGGCTTCTCGCTGTTTCCGGCGTGGCCGGCGCAGGACCCGGTGCGCGCGGTACAGGTATTCATCGGCACGATGGCGGTGTTGCTGCTGCCGAAGCTCTTCGCCTATGCGGCGCTGCTCGCCACGCGTTCGGATCGCCGCGGCTTCGGCGGCGGGGCGCTCGCTTTGGCCGGACTGCTGATGGAGACGCTGATCTCCGGCCTGTTGGCGCCGGTGACGATGTTCACCCAATCCATGGCGGTGGTCGGCATATTGGCGGGGCGCGATGGCGGCTGGCAGCCGCAGCGCCGCGACGATGACCGCATCGACACCGGCTCGGTGGTGCGGTTCTTCCTGCCTCACACCTTGGCGGGATGGCTGCTGGGCGCCGCCGCGCTCAGCATCTCGTTGCCGCTATTTCTCTGGATGACACCCGTCGTGATCGGCCTCGCCCTCGCCATTCCGTTGGTGCTGTGGACCGGCGGTACGCGTGCCTCTCTGGCCGCCCTGTTCCGCACGCCGGAGGAGCGCGAGCCGCCGCCGGTGCTGCGGCGGGCGCAAGAGTTGCGGCGGGCCGGCACGCTGGCGGCTCCGAGCGAAGCCGTTGCCCGTCTCGCGGCCGCGCCGGAGCTTCTGGCCTTCCACTGCGCCCAGCTGACCGACGGCGAGAGGCCGCGTGGCGACTATGCGCCGGAACGGCTCATCGCGACGGCGAAGATCGCGGATGCGGAAAGCCTCGACGCCGCGCTGGCGGTACTCACGCCGCGCGAGAAAGCGGCGGCGCTCGGCGATTTCCACGCGCTCGACGCCTTGCTCGCACTGGCGCGCGGCCGCGCCGGGCGCGAGATGGCCGCCCCCTAGAGCGGGCTCTTGCGATCGACCTTCTCCTCGGGAAGCTCGATATCCTTCGCCTGCCGGCGCCGCTTCGACTGGTTCATCGCGTAGGCGAGCGCGCCGAGCAGCAGCAGCACGCCGATTCCGAACATGATCTCCATTGCAAAACCTTTCCGTTGAGGTGGGACGGCGCCGGCGACACCGGCGCGCGCCGGTCTGTCAGCCTTCGGCCGGGGATGGCCGGCCCGTGTCCTCGACGCCGAGCATGCTGCCCCCCGCGCCCGGAACCGTGATCGACACGTCATAACCGTCGCGAATGGCGTTGGTGGCGGCGGCAACCGCCGCCTCGAAGGCGGCTTCCTTGCTGGCATAGGCCATTCCCGCCTCGCCGTCGGTCTCGACTCGCCACGCCCCCTCGCTGCCGCGCAGAACATAGGTGGCGGAGCCGGTGGAACCTTGCGTCTGCATCGCGCTGTCCTCCTTCGGGTTGGGTCAGATCATCGGCGCGCCGCCGGTCACCGCGATGGTGGCCCCGGAGACGTAGCTGGACAGCGGATCGGCCAGCATCACATAGGCGGTGGCGAGCTCCGCCGGCTGGCCCGGGCGCTTCATCGGCACCTGCTCGCCGAACGCCGCCACCTTCTCCGCCGGCATGGTGGCGGGGATGAGCGGGGTCCAGATCGGCCCCGGTGCCACCGCATTGGCGCGGATGCCCTTCTCCGCCAGCATCTGGGCGAGCCCGGCTGTGAAGTTCTGGATCGCCCCCTTGGTGGTGGCATAGGCGAGCAGGCTGGGGTTCGGCTTGTCGGAATTGATCGAGGCGGTGTTGATGATGGCGCTGCCGGGCTTCATGTGCGGCACCGCCGCCTTGGTGAGATAGAACATGGCGTGGATGTTGACCTTGAAGGTCAGATCCCATTCCTCGTCGGGAATGTCGGCGATGTCGTCGAAGGTCGCCTGATGCGCGGCGTTGTTGACAAGGATGTCGACGCCACCGAAGGCCTCGACCGCCTTGTCCACCAGCGCGCGGCAATGCTGGGCATGCTGGATGTCGCCGGGCACCAGCACCGCCTGCCGGCCCGCCTCGCGCACCAGCGCGGCGGTGGCTTCGGCGTCCTCATGCTCGTCGAGATAGGAGATCAGCACGTCAGCGCCTTCGCGGGCATAGGCGAGGGCGACGGCGCGGCCGATGCCGCTGTCGGCGCCGGTGATGAGCGCCTTCATTCCTGCCAACCGGCCGGAGCTTTTATAGCTCTCCTCGCCATGGTCGGGACGCGGCGACATCGCCTCGGTCCGCCCGGGCATGGGCTGCTGCTGTTCCTTGAACGGCGGGCGCGGGTGATCGAGCATGGAAGGCTCCTCTCGCTGTCATCGGTGATGAGTGGTGTGAGGGCCAACGAAGGCGGCGCGGGTTGGTTCCGGGCCGAACGGCGGAACCGGGGGCGGCACCAGGGGCTTGGCAGGGACGCAACAAACCCTTGTGAGCGGAGGCCCATGTCCGAGACTGGCGCGCCAGAAGAGCCCAACACCGGCCCCGCCGGCCGTCGTGCGGCGATCCGCATCGGCGTCTCCGGCTGGACCTATGCCCCCTGGCGCGGCCATTTCTACCCCAAGGGCCTGACTCAGGCGCGCGAGCTTTCCTATGCCGCCCGCCAGTTCCCGGCACTGGAGATCAACGGCACCTTCTATGGCCTCCAGCGCCCGGAGGTGTTCGAGCGCTGGGCACAGGCGACGCCGGACGATTTCGTCTTCGCAGTGAAGGGCTCGCGTTTCATCACCCACACCAAGCGCCTGCGTGACGTGCGCCTGCCGTTGGCGAACTTCCTCGCCTCCGGCCTGCTCAATCTCGGCGCGAAGCTGGGGCCGCTGCTGTGGCAATTGCCACCGACGCTACGCTTCGATCCCGCGCTGATCGCCGATTTCCTCGCTTTGCTGCCGAAGGACACCGCCGCCGCCGCCGGGCTTGCCCGCCAGCATGACGCGCGGGTCGACGGACGCGCCGCCGTCGATATCGACACCAACCGGCCGCTGCGCCATGCGATGGAAATCCGCCATGACAGCTTCCGTACGCCGGCCTTTGTCGATCTGCTGCGCGAACATGGCGTCGCTCTCGTCTGCGCTGACACGGTGAAGTGGCCGCGGCTGATGGACCTCACCGCCGACGTCGCCTATTGCCGCCTGCACGGATCGACCGAGCTCTATCGCTCGCGCTATTCCGACGACGATCTCTCCCTGTGGGCGCGCCGCATCGCCGCCTGGGCCGAGGGGAGGGCGGCGCCGGACGGTGATTTCGCCGGCGCACCGGCCAGGGATCACCGCCGCCGCGACGTTTTCGTGTTCTTCGACAACACCGACAAGCGGCACGCCCCCGAGGATGCCCGCCGTCTGATGGAAATGCTGGGCATGCGCTGGGAGGCGGGGGCGGAGGCCGCGGGCTGAGCGGCCTCCGCCGCCGCCTTGTTGGGAACCTCGGCGGGTGGCGGACGTTCGCTCCCTGAAGGGCCTTGGGGGCGACGACATTTCAAGGAGACATTCCCATGGCGAAGATCGCCGAAGCGCGCATCCTCATCATTTCCGCCAACGGCTTCGAACAGTCCGAACTTATGGTGCCGCGCGACGAACTGCGCGCCGCCGGCGCCCGCGTCGAGGTGGCGAGCCCGGACGGCAAGGCCATTCGCGGCTGGAAGGGCGAGGATTGGGGCGAGAGCGTCGAGGCCGACACCGCGCTCGGTGCGGTGAAGCCGCAGGACTATGACGCGCTGGTCATTCCCGGCGGCCAGATCAACCCGGACCTGCTGCGCGTCAACAAGGAGGCAATGTCGATCGTTCGTGCCTTCCTCGACAGCGGCAAGGTGGTGGCCGCGATCTGCCACGGGCCGTGGCTGCTGGTGGAGGCTGACGCGGTGCGCGGGCGCACTGTGACCTCCTACGCCTCGATCCGCACCGATGTGAAGAATGCCGGCGGCAACTGGGTCGACCGCGAGGTGGCGGTGGACAAGGGCATCATCACCAGCCGTTCGCCGGCCGATCTCAAGGCCTTCGTCGCCAAGATCATCGAGGAGATCGGCGAGGGCCGCCACGAACGCAAGGTGGCGTGACCTTGACCGAATTAGTATCGACAAGCGGGCGCTGCGGCGCCCGCTTTGCTGTGTGCGGGCCGGGGAACGCGCAGGCGCACGCGGCGTTAGTCGCCAGGCACCCGCACCCTATGGGCAGAGAGGCAGGCATGGCCGCGCGCGCGACATGGAAAGGTTATCTCCGGCTCGGCGAGCTGGTGTGCGGCGTCGGACTCTACACGGCGGTCAGCGCCAGCGACCGGGTGAGCCTGCACATGGTGAACCGCAAGACCGGCAACCGCCTCTCCCGCCGCTTCGTCGATGCCGACACCGGCGACGTCGTCGAGCGCGACGAACAGGTGAAGGGCTACGAGGTCGATTCCGGCGATTTCGTCGTGCTGGAACCGGACGAGATCGCCGAGGTGACGCCGAAGGGTGACAAGGCGCTGACCATTGAGAGCTTCCTGCCCTGCCACGAGGTCGACGACCTCTATTTCGATCGGCCCTATTATCTGCGCCCGGTCGACGATGCCTCCGAAGCCAGCTTCGCGGTCATTCGCGAGGGGCTGCGAAAGAAGAAGGTGGCGGCGGTGGCGAGCGCCGTGCTGTTCCGCCGCCCGCGCAGCCTGCTGATCCGCGCCTATGACGAGGGCATCATCGCCACCACGCTGCATTATGATTACGAGGTACGGTCGGCCGAAGAGGCGTTCGAGGACATCGCCGAGATCAAGATGGAGCCGGAAATGCTCGATCTCGCCCGCCACATCATCGACACCAAGTCCGGCCGGTTCCAGCCCGAAACCTTCGACGACCGCTATGACGACGCGCTGGCCGAACTGGTCAAAGCCAAAATGGAAGGCCGCAAGATCGCCCCGCCGAAGAAGCCGGCGGCCAAGGTGGTGAGCCTGCTCGACGCGCTGCGCGAGAGCGCCGGCGTTTCCGGGGGCAAGCCGCCGACTGGCAAGAAGGGCCGCCCCGGAAAGGCCACCGCAAAGGCGGCGCCGAAGAAGCCGGCCGCCCGCAAGACCGCCCGCGCGCCCACCCGCAAGGCCGGGTGAGCGCCATGGCGCTGGAGGTCTACCGCCGCAAGCGCGACTTCACCCGCACGCAGGAGCCGGAGGGCAGCGAAAGCGCCGTCGCCGGTCATGCCTATCTCATCCAGAAACACGCCGCCCGTCGCCTGCATTACGACCTCCGGCTGGAAATGGACGGCGTGCTCAAGAGCTGGGCCGTCACCAAGGGCCCCAGCCTGGTGCCGGGTGAGAAGCGCCTCGCTGTGCATGTCGAGGACCATCCGCTCGACTATGGCAGCTTCGAGGGGACGATCCCCAAGGGCGAATATGGCGGCGGCACCGTCATGCTGTGGGATACCGGCAGCTGGGAGCCGATCGGCGATCCCGCGCGCGGCTATAAGAAGGGCCACCTCGAATTCGCACTGCACGGCGAGAAGCTCACCGGCCGTTGGCATCTGGTGCGGATGGGCAAGCGCCGGGGCGAGAAGGCGGACAATTGGCTGCTTATCAAGGCGGAAGACGCCGCCGCCCGGCCAGATGATGCGCCCGATATCCTAGACGAACGGCCAGAGTCGGTGAAGACCGGCCGCAGCATGGACGCCATCGCCAAGGGTGAGACTGTCGCCGCCGACCCGCCCGCAACGCCCGCGCCGACCAAGGCCAAGGCGGTGCGGACCCGTGCCCCTGCCGCGAGAAAGACGCCCGCGTCGGAACCTCTGCCCGCCTTCATCGAGCCGCAGCTGGCCACGCTGGTGACCAAGGCGCCGGTGGGCAAGAGCTGGATTCACGAGATCAAGTTCGACGGCTACCGGTTGCAGGCGCGGATCGACAAGTGCGCCAAAGGCAAGGGCCGGGTGAAGCTGCTCACGCGCTCCGGTCTCGACTGGACCCCGCGTTTCGGCCCCGCTCTGGTGGCGGCGCTGGAGGCGCTGCCGGCGCAGAACGCTTTGATCGACGGCGAGCTGGTGGTGGAGAACAGCGCCGGCGTGTCGAATTTCAGCCTGCTGCAGAAGGACCTCGCGGAAGGGGCTTCGGACCGCTTCATCTATTACGCCTTCGACCTGTTGCATCTCGACGGACGCGACCTCACAGTCGAGCCGCTCCGGCGTCGCAAGGAGATGCTGGAACAATTGCTGGCCGGGGCCGGGGATGGCCTGCGCTACAGCGAGCATCTGGCGGAGGACGGCGATGCGATGCTGCGCCATGCCTGTCGGCTCAGCCTGGAGGGGCTGGTATCGAAACGGGCGGACGCACCCTATCGGCCCGGCCGCGGCAAGGAGTGGGTGAAGTCGAAATGCGCCTTCCGGCAGGAATTCGTCATTGGCGGCTTCACACCGTCGACCGCGCAGAAGAACGCCATCGGCTCGTTGGTTCTCGGCGTCTATGAGGCGGGCAAACTTACGTCCGTCGGCCGGGTCGGCACCGGCTTCTCGCGCGAACTGGCGCGCGATCTCCATGCCCGGCTGGCGAAGATCACCCGCGACCGGAGCCCCTTTGGCCAGACGCTGACGGCGGATGAACGGCGCGGCGTCACCTTCGTGGCACCCGAACTCGTCGCCGAAGTGGAGTTTCGCGGCTGGACCGGCGACCAGCATCTGCGCCACGCCGCTTTTCGCGGCTTGCGCGAGGACAAGCCGGCGCGCGAGATCGTCCGCGAGACCCCCGTGGAGGGCGAGGCCATGACAGCGAAGAGCGACGCGCCGCGTTCGCGGGTGAAGCTGACCCATCCCGACCGCATCTACTGGCCGACTGAGGGCATCACCAAGCAGGGCCTCGCCGACTATTACGCCGAGATCTGGCGCTTCATTGCCCCCTTCGTCGTCGCCCGCCCGCTGGCACTGCTGCGCTGTCCCGATGGCATCGAGGGACAGACCTTCTTTCAGAAGCACTCCTGGCGCGGCATGAACAAGGCGATCAAGGTCACCAAAGACAAGGACGGCGAGGAGCTTCTGCATATTGACGACCTCGACGGGCTGATCGCCCTCGTCCAGTCCGGCGCGCTGGAAATCCACCCCTGGGGCGCACCGCTGATCGACATCGAACGGCCGGACCAGCTCATTTTCGATCTGGACCCCGGCGAGGCCGTGGGCTGGGACGGCGTGGTCGCCGGCGCGCGGGAGATCCGCACCCGGCTGGAGGCGCAGGGTCTGCCGGCCTTCGTCAAGACTTCCGGCGGCAAGGGCCTGCATGTGGTGGTGCCGCTGGAACCGAAGGCTAGCTGGGAAATCGCCAAGCCCTTCGCCAAGGCCCTGGCCGATGCCCTGGCCGCCGACGACCCCGACCGCTACATCGCCGTTGCCACCAAGGCCCGCCGCAAGGGGCGCATCTTCATCGACTATCTGCGCAATGGGCGCGGCGCGACGGCGGTGGCCGCCTATTGCCCGCGCGCGCGGCCCGGCGCCGGCGTTTCCATGCCAGTGGCGTGGGACGAACTCGACGCGCTCAGCGGCGGCGCGCAGTTCACCCTCACCGAGGCGCCGGCCCGGCTCGCCAATCTCGACGTCGACCCCTGGGCTGATTTTCGTGCCGCCGCCGCGCCTCTTCCCACAGCCCGCACCGGCAAGGGGCGGGGGAGGAAAGCGTGATGGAAAGGCTGCCGCAAGCGCTCTGGCTGACGCCGGAGGAGATCGAGAACCTGCTGCGGCTGATGGCAGCCGCCGCCTGCGGCATGATCGTCGGTATCAACCGGGACCTCCGCGGCAAGCCGACCGGGATGCGCACACTGGGGCTGGTGGGGCTGGGAGCGGCGCTCATCTCGCTGTCCGCCCTACAGGTGGAAGGCATCGAAGGCCATCCCGACGCCACCAGCCGCGTCATTCAGGGCATCGTTCAGGGCGTAATGACCGGCATCGGCTTTCTCGGCGCCGGCGTCGTGCTGCGCGACCGCACGCGGCTCGAAGTCCACGGCCTCACCACCGCCGCCGCCGTGTGGGTGACGGCGGCGCTCGGCGTCGCCTGCGCCATCGCCTCCTGGCACTTGGTGTTTCTGGCGCTGGCGACCACGATCGGCCTTCTCGTCACCATGCTGCCGCTGGAGCGGCTGGTGGAATCGCGCAGCCCGTCGCCCCCGCGAAGCGCACGCCGGCTTGAGGAAGACGACGAGCCGCCGCGCTGACAGGCTCAGCGCCCGCGCTTGCTACCGGAACCCCGTTCGGCTGCAAGGCTCTTCTTCAGTGCATCCATGATGTTGACGACGTTGGTCGGGGTGTCTTCCTCTTCCGAGGGTGCGGCGCGGCGGCGGGAGGGGCGCCTTTTCTTCTTCGATGCGATCAACTGCTTGAGATTGTCCTGCAGCGGGTCATGCACCAGCGCGGCGTCCCAGCCTTGCGTGCGCTTGTCGATCAGCTTGCCCACCAGCGTGACGAGATCGTCGTCGGCCTTTTCGTCAATGTCGTCGAAATATCCCTCCGGCCGGCGCAGCTCGTCGGAATAATGCAGCGTCCACAGCACGATGCCGCGCCCCCGGGGCTCCAGCATCACGGGGCGTTCGCGCCGGTGCAGCACCACGCGCGACAGCCCCACCTTGCCGGTGGCGACCATCGCCTCGCGGATCACGGCGAAGGCCTCTTCGCCGACAGGGTCGTCCGGCATCAGGAAATGCGGCGTGTCGTACCAGATCCACTCCACCGTATCGGCGGGCACGAAGGTCGCGATGTCGATGGTGCGGTTGCTCTCCAGCGCCACCGAATCGAGATCGTCATCGTCGAGAATGACATAGCGGCCGGGCTCGCGCTCATAGCCGCGCGCCTGATCGTCGGTCGCCACCGTCTTGCCGGTCTCGGCATCGACATAGAGACCTTCCACCCGGTTGCCGGTCGCCCGGTTGAGCGTGTGGAAGCGGATGCGCTCGGCGGCGCTGGTGGCGGGGGCCAGCACCACGGGGCAGGTGACCAGCGAGAGCTTGAGATAGCCTTTCCACAGGCCGCGCGGCGCCACTGAACGTCCCCCGATAGGTGGTGTCTCCGCCAACAATCGCCGGGCCGCCCCGAGGTTCCCGCCCGCGTGCCAAGCTGAACCGATCCCGCCACGGCGCGTTGATCGTCGGACGCCCTGCCTTTGCCCGGCGCCAAGGAGATCACACCATGGCCGAGACCGAGCGCCTGCGCGGCGACATCGACGCGGGCCGAACCCACGACAAGGTGCCGTTTCCCGATCCCGCAGCGGCACCGCTCGGGACGGACGACGAGGCTGCCGGGGCACCGGCCGGGCCTGAGCGCCGGACCATGGCCGCGCAGCCGGTAGGCCCATCCAGTGCCGGCGGTGGCACGGATGAACGCGGCCGTCCCATCGACGACAAAGGCACGACCGTTCCCGGGGTGTCCTTCGTCACCGCAGTCGTCGGTCTGCTGCTCGTGGTGGCGCTCGGCGCCGGTGTCTTCGCCGCCGTGATGATGGGCTGAGACGTTTCCGCCCGCCAATCCCGCCCCGGCCTACCTCCGGTCGGGAACCGCAGGGGCTCTTCCCCGGTTAGCGCAGGTCGTTAGCCCCCGAGAATGCGAGCCGATGTCCGTCAGCCAGAACCTGCGACAAGACGTGCGCCGGGACCAGAGTCCCGAAGCGATCGAAAGCGCCATGGCCTCGCAGCCGGTGCCGGAGGGGCCGAACCCGCCGAGCCGGCAGGAGGCCGGCCCGGTGCTGGAGGTCGGGCGCAATGTCTGGCGCGTGGAGCAGGCTGGGCGCGCCCGGGTGCTGGTCGATGGCGCCGCCTATTTCGGCGCGCTGCGGGCGGCGATGCTGGAAGCGCGCGAAACCATCCACATTGCCGGCTGGGACCTCGACAGCCGGATGAAGCTGGTGGGCGAGAGCGGCACTGCCGACGATGGGCTGCCCGAGACGTTGTCGGCGTTCCTTTCTGCCCTCGTCGCACGTAACCCGCGCCTGCGCATCCGCCTGCTGCTGTGGGATTATTCTGTCATGTTCGCGCTGGAGCGGGAGCTGGCACCGATCCTGTCCTTTCTCTGGGCGACGCCGAAGCAGATCGAGCTGTGCCTCGACGACGAATTGCCGATTGGCGCCTCGCACCATCAGAAGATTGTGGTGATCGACGATTCGCTCGCCTTCTCCGGGGGGCTGGATATCACCGGCCATCGCTGGGACACGCCCGACCACACGCCCGGCGACGCACTGCGGCGCGACCCGCAGGGCGCGCTCTACGAGCCGTTTCACGACGTGCAGATGGCGGTGGACGGCGCGGCCGCTGCCGCGCTTGGCGCACTGTTCCGCGATCGCTGGCAGCGCGCCGCTTCGGAGCGGCTGAACCCGGCGCGGGCACGTGGCGATCGCTGGCCGCAGGCGATGGCGGTCGATTTCACCGATGTCGCCATCGGCATCGCCCGCACCCTCCCGTCTTATGACGGCGCGGCGGGTGCGCGGGAGGTGGAGACCCTGCTGTTCGACATGATCGATAGCGCCGAGCGCACGATCTACGTCGAGAACCAGTTCATCACTTGCGAGCGGTTCACCGAGCGGCTGGTGGCGCGGATGAAGGCGCGCCCTGAGCTGGAAGCGCTGATGGTGACGCCGAACATCTACCGCTCCTGGATCGAGCAGCAGGTGATGGGCGTGCCGCGTGAGCGACTGCGGACGCGGCTGGAGCAGGAAGGGCTGGCGGAACGCGCGCGGCTGGTGTTCCCGCAGGTGACCGTCGGCGACGCCACCGTCGAGGTCTTCGTCCACGCCAAGGTGCTCATCGTCGACGACCGCCTGCTGCGCATCGGCTCGGCAAATGTCTGCAACCGCTCCATGGGCTTTGATAGTGAATGCGACCTGGTGATTGAAGCCGGTGACGCCCGTGAGCGGCAAGGAGTGGCGGCGATCCGCGACCGGCTGCTCGGCGAGCATAGCGGCCAGGCGCCGGAACAGGTGGCAGAAGCCGTGGCGCAGGAGGGGCTCATCGCCGCCTCGCGCCGGAGCGCCGCTGGCCGCCGTCTCGTCGACCTGCCGCCCGTCGCCGCTGATCTCGCTCTGCCGCAGATCAGCGCGCTCGCCGACCCGCCGGAGCCGCTCTATGACGAGCGCGCGTCCGAAGGCGGTGCGCGGCGGAAATGGCCGATCGCCGCCGCTTTGGCCGGCCTCGCCGTGCTGGCGGCGCTGGTGATCGCCTGGGCCAATTCCCCCTTCTCGGAGCCGGACCGCATCATCTCTGCCCTCGACAACATGGCCGACCGGCCCTGGGGCGCGGCCATCGTGGTCGGCATCTATGTGCTGGGTGGGCTGGTGGTCTTCCCGGTCTCGGTGCTGATCGTCGCTACCGTCGCCGTCTATGGCGGGTGGACCGGCGCGCTGCTGGCCGGGCTCGGGGCGCTGGCGAGTGCGTTGGTGACCTTCCTCATCGGCCGCCAACTCGGCGCCGGCGTGGTCCGCCGCTTCATCGGGCCGCGCATCAACCGCATCCGCCGAGGTCTCGCCAAGCAGGGCATCCTGACCGTGGCAACGATGCGCATGGTACCGGCGGCGCCGTTCACCTTCATCAATCTTGTCGCCGGCGCGGCCGGGTTGCGGCTGGTGGATTTCATGCTCGGCACGGCGCTGGGCCTGCTGCCCGGTCTGGTGGTGCTGAGTGCGCTGGGCCACCAGATCGTCGAGGTGATCTCCAACCCGACGCTGGGACGGGTGGCGCTGCTGATCGGCTTTGTCGGGCTGTGGATCGCCTGTTCGCTCGGGCTGCAATTCCTCGTCGCCCGGCTGCGGAGGGCGGCGTGAACGCGGCGCCGCCTGCGCGCCTGCGGCTGATGACGTGGAACATCCATGGTGGCATCGGGCCCGACCGGCGCTTCGATCTCGACCGCATCGCCACGCTGATCTCCCGCCACCAACCGGATATTCTTGCCCTGCAGGAAGTCGATACGCGCGGGCGCGGCATCGCCTGCCTCGCGCCGTTGGAAGGGCTCGGCATCGGCCATCTTGCGGAAGCGCGCACCATCGCCGTGCCGGACGGCCATTATGGCCATGTGCTGTATTCACGCTGGCCGACGCACGACACGGTGTTGCACGATCTCTCCGTCCGCCGCCGCGAGCCGCGCATGGCGATCGAGACCCGTGTGGACACGCCGCAGGGGATGCTCCGCGTGGTGGCGGTGCATCTCGGCCTCGCCCTTGGCGAGCGCTGGCGCCAGGCGGCGCGGCTCGCCCGGCTGGCCCGCGACGGCTGCGGCGCCCCCACCGTGATGATGGGCGACTTCAACGACTGGTTCGCCTTCCGGCCGGTGCGTCGCACGCTCGCGCGGGTGCTGCCTGAGAGCACCAATCTGCGCAGCTTTCCCGCCTGCTGGCCGTTGCTGCGGCTCGACCGGCTCTATTGCAGTCGGCCGGGCATGCTGGTGCGCAGCTTCTCCGACCCGGAGGCGCGGCACGCCTCCGACCATTTGCCCGTTATCGCCGACATCGAGTTGAGCCCGCGTCTCACCCCGCCACCGGTGTTCGGTCGCCCGGAACAGGCGTCGCGGCGGGGCGTTGACCTCGTGGAACAGGGAGAACGTCCATGAGCCTCAACGACGACGATATCAGGGCTCGCGCCCACCGGCTGTGGGAAGCCGACGGACGCCCAGACGGGCAATCCGACCATTACTGGTTTCTCGCCCGCGACATGCTGGTGTCCGAGGGCCGGGCCATGGGCGGGGGCTCGGCCGGCGCCTTCCGCCCGGTAGACGCGGCGGAGGCCCCGCCCGAGCCGGTGGGCACGGCGGATGGCCGACCGGCGCCCTCCGCCGAGGGCGGCATCGAGAGCGCGGAGCGCCCGCCCGTGCCTCTGTCTCCGGCAGCCGATCCCAATGCCGCCATCGACCCCGGCCAGGGTGGCAACGCGCCGGTCAGCGAGATCGACACCATTTGCCGTACGCTGGAAGTGCCGCCGAGCCGGCGCGGGTCCGCTGCCCCGGCCGATGACCGTGCGGGGGCAATGAGCGGCCTTGCCGGCAGCCGCAAGCGGCGCTGAGGGCGCCATGAGGAACTGGCTCGTTCAATTGCTCGTCGATGTCGGGCTGGTGCGCCCGCGTGACGAAGTGGAGGGCACCGCCGCTGCGGAGCCGCACAAGACCGCCCCGCAGCAGCCTGCGGGAACACCCGCAAAACCTACTGGACCCTTGGACAGGAGAATTCCATGATCATTGCCGATCAACACAATAAGGGCCCGGCGAAGCCGGGCGACCGCCGCGTCGAGAAGAAGGACCGCGCCCCTGACGAGGCCGGTCACGCCCGCAGCGCCAATCCGCAACAGGACGACAAGGCGGGCGAGCGCGAGCGCAAGCCCGAGGGGCGCGACGCCCATTACGCGCCGCCGGCAGCGTCGGAAGAAGGCGCCCGATAAGACCAAATTTAGCCGTTGCCAGCCTTTTGCCCGTGCCGGATAAACCGGCGCGGGTAAAGGGATGCACCAATGGCGAAGACGGGCGGCGGGCTGCGGCGTGAACTCGGTCCCGTGGAGGCGGTGGGTCTGTCGCTCTCCGTCATAGCCCCGACCATGGGCATGGCGCTCAACGTCACTCTGGCCGTCGGTGCGGCCGGCGTCGCCGCACCGCTCGGTTTCGCCGTTGGCACGCTCGTGGTTGGCCTTGTCGGACTGTCCTTCGTGTTCTTCGCCAGCCGGGTGACCAGCGCCGGCTCGGGCTATGCCTATATCGGCCAGACCTTCGGGCCGCGCGCCGGCTTCATCGCCGGGTGGTGCATGGTGCTGCTCTACATCGCTGGCGGCTCGGGCAGCGCCGCGCTGGTGGGCAATTTCCTCAGCGCCGCACTGGACGATCACGGCGTGCATCTCGGCAGTTGGTGGCTGCCGGTGGCGGTGGCTTCGTTGGTCGGGGGCACCTTGCTCGCTTGGCGTGACGTGCGCCTCGCCACGCGGGTGATGCTGACCCTCGAACTCTCCTCCATCGCCGTCATCATCTATCTCGGCCTGCGCATTCTCTCGGCGGTGCAGGCGGAAGGCGGGCTGAGCCTCGCCCCGTTCCATCCCGACCCGACGGTCGGCTGGTGGGGGATCGGCTATGCCGTCGTGTTCGCCGTGCTGTCCTTCGCCGGCTTCGAGGCGGCGGCGACGCTGGCCGAGGAGGCGGGGCAACCACGCCGTACCATTCCCATCGCTCTGGTCGGCTCGGTGGTGGCGGCGGGCCTGTTCTTCGTCTTCGCCTCCTATATCCAGGTCATCGGCTTCGGGCTCGACAACATGAAGGCGCTGGCCGCCAGCGAGGCGCCGCTGAACACGCTCGCGCTGAAATATGGCAATGTCCATATCGCCACCGCGCTCGACCTCGCGGCCTGCGTCTCCGCGGTGTCCTGCGTGCTCGGCACACTCTCGGCTGGCGCCCGCATGCTGTTCGTGCTCGGCCGGGGCGGGTTGTCGCCAACGCTTGCCAGGGTGCATCCCGTCTATGGCACGCCCTCGGTCGCGGTCAGTATCGTCGCCTTCGCCATGCTGGTGGGGTTGATCGCCTGGGCGCCGTTCATCGGCCCGGCGAGCTATTATGACAGCGTCGGCACCATCGGCGTGCTGGCGCTGATCGTCGCCTATCTCGGCGTGACGGCGGCGGCGGCGGTACATGCCGTGCGCGCCGGCAGCCGTCTCTGGCTTGTGCTCGGCGCGCTCGGCACGCTGGCCATGCTGTGGCCGCTGTATAATTCGGTTTATCCGGTGCCGTCCTTCCCGGACAATCTCTGGCCCTACATCGTCGCGCTGTGGATCGCGCTCGGCGGCGCGCTGATCCTGCTCAAGCCGGCAATCGGGCGGCAGAATCCGAACTGACGCCCTGGGCCGTCAGTTCGTTGCCTTGCCCAGTTCCGCCGCTGCATGTTCGATCACGGCCGCGATCTCACGCGGGTGGGACTCATAGACGGAATGGCTGGCGCCGGGGATAGTGGTGATCGGCGCCCCCGCCCGTTCGTAATAGAACCGCTCCAGCGCCGGGCTGATGATCTGATCGGCGCCCGCGACAATGCCCCAACTCGGCTTGGACTGCCAGGCGGCGGCGGTGAGCGGGGTGCTGAACATGCTGGCGGCGGCCAGCACTTGGCCGCGCGCCTCGAATTCCGCCCGCGCCAGCGGCAGGTCGGGCGCGAACAGCTTGGGGAACAACGCGGGATCGAGATAGGTGAAGCCGTCCGGCGTCTTGGCGATGGCGCCGGCGGTCATCGCCAGCACGCTGGGCATGGACTTGCCGAGGGCGGCCTCATCCTCGCCGACATCGGGCGCATGAGCCGCGACATAGACGAGGCCCGCGACCTTCGGGTGCACGCCCGCCTCGGTGATGATCGAGCCGCCATAGGAATGGCCGACCAGCAGCGTCGGCCCGTCCTGCATATCGAGCACGCGCCGGGTGGCGGCGACATCGTCGGCGAAGGAGGTTTCCGGCTCTTGTACCATGCTGACGTGGAAGCCGTCGGCGACGAGATGGTCGTACACCGCCTTCCAGCCCGACCCGTCGACCCAGGCGCCATGCACGAGCACAATGTTGCGGACGGCCGGTTTCGCCGTGTCGGCCGTAGCGGGGCCGAGGGCGAAGGCGAAGGCAAGGCTGAGAGCGCTGCTGAGCGCCAGCGCGGCGCGTTGGGAAGTGCGGGGCACGGGCTTCACTCCGTTGGTGGCTGCGGCGCCGCGGGCGCCGAGGACGGTTCATGCTTCCATCCTCACCCGGATCGCCGCTCCGAGCTTTCCAGAACGCCGCCTCGCGCGCGGCAGGTCGGCACCCCGCTTGCACGGGCTGGCCTTTCCCCGCCTTGCCGCGCTAAAGGCGGGGGCCGATGCGACCAGCCAAGGTGACCGAAGCCCGTGCCCGATCTCGACAGCGTCGTCCGCGACATCGCCGAAGAAATGCGCGCCCGTCCCGACCGGGGCGAGGTCGCGAGCTACATTCCCGAATTGGCGCGTGCCGATGCGCAGGCCTTCGGCATCGCGGTGGTGGACCGCGAGGGACGGGTGGTGACGGGGGGCGACGCCGAGGTGCCGTTCTCCATCCAGAGCGTGTCCAAGGTCTTCACCCTCACGCTGGCCCTGGGCAAGGTGGGCGACCGGCTGTGGCGGCGGGTTGGGCGTGAGCCCTCGGGCAGCGCGTTCAATTCCATCGTCCAGCTGGAAGCCGAGCACGGCATTCCGCGCAACCCGTTCATCAATGCCGGCGCCATCGCCGTCACCGATGTCATTCTCTCCGGCCACCAGCCGCGCGAGGCGCTGGGCGAAATCCTGCGCTTTCTCCAGTTCCTCGCCGAAGACCCGGCGATCGGCATCGACGAGGCGGTGGCGGCCTCAGAGCAGCGTACCGGCTTCCGCAACCGCGCGCTGGCCAACTACATGAAATCCTTCGGCGTGCTGGAGAACCCGGTCGACTTCACGCTCGGCGTCTATTTCCACCACTGCGCCATCACCATGAGCTGCCACCAACTCGCCATGGCGGGCCGCTTCCTCGCGCATAATGGGCGCAACCCGGCCACCGGCTTCAGCGTGGTGTCGCCGGAGCGGGCGCGGCGTATCAATGCCATCATGCTGACCTGCGGCCATTATGACGGATCGGGCGAGTTCGCCTATCGCGTCGGCCTGCCGGGCAAGAGCGGGGTGGGGGGCGGCATTCTGGCGGTGGCGCCGGGCAAGGCCTCGATCGCCGTGTGGTCGCCGGGGCTGGACGCCAGCGGCAATTCGCATCTCGGCCGCCTCGCGCTGGAGCGGCTGACACAGCGCATGGGCTGGTCGATCTTCGGCTAGGCGGGGGTTCGACATGCAAGAGGGCCGGACGGTCAGTCGCGGCCCTCTTGGTAGGCACCTGGGTGATCAAACGCACGGGGCATGGTCAACGTCCGAAGCCAAAACACGGACGAGGCTCAGTTGCTGCGCCCGCCGTCTTCCTTGATCGCCTCTTCATGATACCAGCTCCCGATGACGACGCGGGGCGATACTTTCAGGGCTTCGGAAGACAGGGTGTCCGGACGACGGCCAGCGAGGCCGGCACGCCCGCCGACGGGGAAGGGCACGATCTGCGCGCTCTCGCGCTGAGTATGGGCATTCATGGCACGTTTCTCCTTTCCGGCTGCGCGTTCATGCGCCAGCCTTTCATTTACATATAACAGCTTTTGCTCGGCGTTTGCGCAAGATGCACATTTTACAATCACAATGAGCTTAGAATATGTGCACCGCCGCACGCGCCCGCAAGCCCTGCCGCTGTAACGGCGCCGACCCCCGGAAGGTTGCAGCCGCGGTTGCACTGCGGCATCCCGGCGCCGGCCGATCCGCGGCCGCAAGTGCCGCAGGATCAACGCGAATCACGCTGTTTCACGTCTTCAGCCGGCTTCGTTCCGCCCGCATCGCCTCCTGCACTGGACGGGCCCGAGCGCCCGCTGCGGGCCAGTTGGCACAGCATATGCTTGTGTGAGGCTAGCCGTTGGCGGTCGCACGGCCGGCACAACGACCAGGGCAGTTCGCCGCCCGGTCTAAAGTGATGAGAGACACGCGATGACGAAGTACAAGCTCGAGTATATCTGGCTCGACGGTTACAAGCCGACACCGAACCTGCGTGGCAAGACGCAGATCAAGGAATTCGACCACTTCCCCGCGCTCGAGGAACTGCCCCTGTGGGGCTTCGACGGTTCGTCCACGGAGCAGGCCGAAGGCCGCAGCTCCGACTGCGTGCTGAAGCCGGTCGCCCTCTATCCCGACCCGGCCCGCAAGAACGGCGTTCTGGTCATGTGCGAAGTGATGATGCCCGATGGCGTGACCCCGCACCCGTCCAACGCCCGCGCCACCATTCTGGACGACGAGGGCGCCTGGTTCGGCTTCGAGCAGGAATACTTCTTCTACAAGGACGGCCGTCCGCTCGGCTTCCCCGAGCATGGCTATCCCGCGCCGCAGGGCCCGTACTACACCGGCGTCGGCTTCAAGAATGTCGGCGACATCGCCCGCGAGATCGTGGAAGAGCATCTTGAGCTCTGCCTCGAGGCCGGCATCAACCATGAAGGCATCAACGCGGAAGTCGCGAAGGGCCAGTGGGAATTCCAGATCTTCGGCAAGGGCTCCAAGAAGGCCGCCGACGAAGTGTGGATGGCCCGCTACCTGCTTCTCCGTCTGACCGAGAAGTACGGCGTGGACATCGAGTTCCACTGCAAGCCGCTCGGCGATACCGACTGGAACGGCTCGGGCATGCACTGCAACTTCTCCACCAAGTTCATGCGCGAAGTGGGCGGCAAGGCCTATTTCGAGGCGCTGATGGCGGCGTTCGAGAAGAACTTGCACGACCACATCAACGTCTATGGGCCGGACAACCACATGCGCCTCACCGGCAAGCATGAGACCGCGCCGTGGAACAAGTTCTCCTATGGCGTGGCCGATCGCGGCGCTTCCATCCGCGTGCCGCACTCCTTCGTCCGCAACGACTATAAGGGCTATCTGGAAGACCGCCGCCCGAACTCGCAGGGCGACCCCTACCAGATCGCTTCCCAGGTCCTGAAGACGATCTCGGAAGTCGACACCGCCGCCGTTGCCGCTGCGTGAGGATCACGGCGGCGGGTTACTCCCGCCGCCAGCCTCGGCTGAAACGCACATCCCGGGGCGGGCTGTCCGCCTCCTTCAAGCCAGTCCCGTCGCCGGGGCTGGCTTTTGTTTTGGCGCGCAGCGTTCCGCGCCCGCGCAGCGCGTGGAACGCGCAGAACCGGGCCGCTCACAGATAGGGCGAGGCGAGCCAGATGGCGCGGTTGCGCAGCTTCTTCAGGAACGGCCGGGCGGCGAGGGTGTCCAGCGTCTCGCGGCTGCCGGCGGTCGCCATGGCGCCGATCCGCGCCTCGATCTCCCCGGCGATGGTGGGATCATAGAGTTCGAGGTCCAGCTCGAAATTCAGCCGCAGGCTGCGGGGGTCGAGATTGGACGAGCCGACATAGGCCCAGCACCCGTCCACAGCCATCAGCTTGGAATGGTCGAACATGCCGCCCGCCCGCCACACCCGGCATTCGCCGGTGAGCACCTGGTCGAGCTGCGCCGTCATCGCATAGTCCACCAGCTTGAGATTGTTCGCCGAGGGGATGACGACGTCTACCTCGACCCCGCGCCGCCCGGCCACCGCAAAGGCGCCGATGAGCTGCTGGTCCGGCAGGAAATAGGGGGAGCACAGGCTCACCCGGCTCTGCGCCATGGTGAGGGCGCCCATGATCATGCTGTGGGCGCAGGCGAGGTTGCGGTCGGGGCCGGAGGGCACCACCCGCACCGCCACCGGGCCGCGCGGCTCGGAATGATCACCCTCCGCCCAAGCCGGCCCGTCGAGATGTTCCTCGGCGGAAAAGGCCCAGTCCTGCGTGAAAACGGTGAGCAGCTGCTCCACCGCCGGCCCCTCAATGCGGAAATGTGTGTCTCGGGCGGGGTCGTCGCCCGCATGGGCGGTGGTGAACTGGGCGCGGATGTTCATGCCGCCGGTGAAGCCCAGCGTGCCGTCGACGATCAGCATCTTCCGGTGGCTGCGCAGATTGGCGTAGGGCAGGCGCAGGCCGATCAGATTGCCCATGAACAGGTCGGTGACCACCCCGCCCGCCTTCAGTCGCCCGACGATGGAGGGGCGGGAATAGCGCGCGCCGATGGCGTCGATCAGCACCCGCACCGCCACACCGCGCCGATGCGCCGCGATCAGCGCGTCGGCGAATTCGACGCCAACGGGATCATTGTCGAAAATGTAGGTCGAGAGCGCGACATGGCGCTGCGCGCCACGTATGGCGGCGAGCATGGCGGGATAGGCGTCGTCGCCACTGTCCAGCAGCGTTACCGCATTGCCCGTCGTCAGCGCGAAGCTGGAGACGCGGTCGCCGAGCCGCTTCATCGCCGAGAGGCTGGGAGAGAGGGCGATGGCGGCGGGTGGGCGCTCATGCCGGCGGTGCTGCCGTTCCTGGCTCGCCCGCCGGCGCCCGGCCGCGCTCTGGCGGATGCGGTTGATGCCGGCGACGAGATAGAGGAAGGCGCCGATCAGTGGCGAGAGCAGGATGACGCCGACCCAGCCGATGGCGGCGCGCACATCGTCCTTGGTCATGGCCGCATGGATGGCCGCGACCACGCCCACCGTGCCGCTCGTGACCAGCACGACATGCGGCCAGTAGGTCGACCAGAAACTCTCCATGGCACCCATTGATCGGTTAAGGCAGGGCGTCTCTAGCCGGTTTCCTCCGCAGCGTCATCTCCGTCCCGCAGAGGCCGGGGGCCGCCCCGGCGTACCGGGGCGGCCCACATCGTATCGCTACCGCCTCAGCTCGCGGCCTTGAGGGCGGGCGCGTCGCCCACCGGTGCAGGCTCCAGCGCGGCGGCGATGGCCTCGTCCACCCGCTCCAGCCAGACGAACTCAAGCCGGTCGCGCGCGTCCTGAGGAATATCCTCATAGTCGCGCCGGTTGCGGGCCGGCAGCATCACGCGGGTGAGGCCCGCCCGCGCCGCCGCCACCACCTTTTCCTTGATGCCGCCGACCGGCAGCACCAGCCCGCGCAGGGAGATTTCGCCAGTCATCGCCGTGTCCTTGCGCACCGTGCGGCCGGTGAGCAGCGAGACGAGGGCGGTGAACATGGCGACGCCCGCGCTCGGCCCATCCTTCGGCGTGGCACCGGCCGGCACGTGCACATGCACGTCGCTGGTGGCAAACACACCAGGGTCGATGCCGAGTTCGACGGCACGGCTCTTGACCAGGCTCCACGCCGCCTGCGCGCTTTCCTTCATCACGTCACCGAGCTGGCCGGTGAGGATCAGCCCGCCGCGCCCGGGAATGCGCGTCGCCTCGATGAACAGGATGTCGCCGCCCACCGGGGTCCAGGCGAGACCCGTGGCCACGCCTGGCACCGAGACGCGCAGCGCCACCTCATCCTCGAAGACCGGCGGGCCGAGCAGATCGGGCAGCGTGCCGACGGTGATCTTCGCCTTAGCCGCGGTGCCTTCCGCAATGTCGACGGCGACATGGCGGATGGCGCGCCCGATCTCGCGCTCCAGATTGCGCACGCCGGCCTCGCGGGTGTAGGCGCGGATCATGGCCTTGAGAGCCTCGTCCTCCACCTCCACCTGCTCCGGTGTGACGCCGTTGGCCTCCAGCTGCCGGCGCACGAGATAGCGGCGGGCGATCTGCAGCTTCTCCTGGTCGGTGTAGCCGGTGAGCTGGATGATCTCCATGCGGTCGCGCAGCGGGCCGGGGATGGTGTCGAGCATGTTCGCAGTGGCGATGAACACCACGCGCGACAGGTCGAACGGCACGCCGAGATAATTGTCGCGGAAGGTGCCGTTTTGCTCGGGGTCGAGCACTTCCAGCATCGCCGCCGACGGGTCGCCTTGGATGCCGGAACCCATCTTGTCGATCTCGTCCAGCATCATCACGCAGTCGCGGGTGCCCGCCTTGCGGATGCCCTGGATGATGTTGCCCGGCAGCGCGCCGACATAGGTCCGCCGGTGGCCGCGGATTTCCGCCTCGTCATGCACGCCGCCGAGCGACACGCGGACGAATTTGCGGCCCATGGCGCGGGCGATGGACTGGCCGAGCGAGGTCTTGCCGACACCGGGAGGGCCGGCAAAGCACAGGATCGGCGCCTTGCCGTTCGGCGCCAGCTTGCGCACGGCGAGATATTCGACGATGCGGCGCTTGATCTTGTCGAGGCCGAAATGGTCCTCGTCCAGCACCTTGCGCGCCTCGGCTATATCGATCGGCGCCGCCTCCGGCAGCGTCCAGGGCAGGGCGATCAGCCAGTCGAGATAGGTGCGGATCATGCCATATTCGGCGCTGGCGTCCTGCATGCGGCGCAGCCGGCCCAGCTCCTTGCGGGCCATCTGCTCCACATCCTCCGGCATGCCGGCATCCGCGATCGCCTTTTCCAGATCGGCGATTTCCTGGCTGTTGCCGCCATCCTCGCCCAACTGTTTCTGGATCGCCGCCATCTGCTCGCGCAGCAGCACCTCGCGCTGGCGTTCGTCCAGCGAGGCCTTGGTCTGCTTGCCGATTTCCTGCGACAGCCGCAGCACCTCGATGCGGTGAGCGAGCAGGCGCGAGATCTTGGTCATGCGCGCGGCGATGTCGACCGTCTCAAGAAGCTCCTGCTTCTCGTCCGGCGAGATGTCGGCATAGGCGGCGATGAGATCGGCGAGGCCGGTCGGCGAATTGGCGCCGCGCACGGCGGCCACCAGCTCGGCCGGGGCCTGCGGCAGCAGCTCCATCACCTCATTGGCCTGGCCCTGCAGATGCACGAAGCGCGCTTCGATCTCGGAGGAGCGTTCCTCGCTTTCCTCGATCCGCGTCACGCGGGCGGTGAGGAAGGGCTTTTCGCGCACGAACGTATCGACCCGGAAGCGCTGCTCGCCCTGGCAGACGAGGTGATGCGTGCCGTCCGGCGCGGTGACATAGCGCAGGATATTGGCGATGACGCCCATGCGGTGCAGATCGGTCGGGCCGGGCTCGTCGACGCTGGCGTCGCGCTGCATGAGGATGCCGACCGGCCGCCCCTCGCGCACCGCCTGCTGGGCGGCGGCGATGGAGGCCGGGCGCGCCACTGCCACCGGCATCACCACGCCGGGGAACAGCACGAGATTGCGCACCGGCAGCAGGATCAGCTGATCCTCCGGCACATTGGCGTTGGGGGTGTTGCCGCTGCCGTTGCCGGCGTCGGCCATGCGGAGCGGGGAAAGCCTGTCAAAATCGGGGTGTGTCATGCTGTGTCTCCCCCTCCTCAAACCTTGCGCAGCACAATGGCGAGGCAGCCATTGACGACGCGCGGATGGTTCACCTCGTAGCGGCCGGGCGGCAGAGCGAGCTGGCGCTCGAACCGGCCCTGAGGCAGTTCCATGCGGTGAATGGTGGCATTGTGCAGCTCCGGCGGCAGGATGCGCGCACCGGCAATGGTGAGCACGCCGTTCTGGATCGAGACCGTCATGCGGTCGGGGTCGACGCCGGGAAGGGCGGCAAGCACCAAGAGCTCGTGGTCGGTTTCCAGCATGTCGACCGGCGGCTCCCAGCACGGCGCGCGATGGCGCGCCGGCGCCTCGGCGCGGGCGACCGGCTGGAACATCTGCCGGTGCAGGCGGTCGGCGCGGTTGAGCATCTCGACCGCGTCTGACCACATCCACAGGCGGGGGTCAGTTTTCTTCATGGGGTTCTCCTGGGGCGGTCCCTTTTTCCCTTTCAGGTAGGGCCCGGCCAGGGCTCATATAGTGATGCCGTTCGGCAACACCAGTGAGCGACGCGGGGCGGAGGCGGCGATCTCGCAAAGCGGCCGCGTGACGGCCCGCCCGATTTCCGGCACTCCTGACTACGCTACCGCCGGGAGCGGCGGGCCGGGGAAGGTGCCAGGAATGTCGGAAATACTGCTGATCGTTCTATGCCTCGCCATCGGCGTGCTGCTGCGCCTGTCCGGCCGGCTGCCGGAGAGCGCAACCAAGGTGCTGGGCGGCTGGGTGATTAATGTCGCCCTGCCGGCGGCGGCGCTGAACAGCGTGCAGGGCGTGACGCTGCACCCGGACTGGTGGCTGGCAGCGGCAACGCCCTGGCTTGGCGTGCTTGCCTCCATCGCCCTGCTGGTGCCGATCTGCCGCTGGCTCGGCTGGTCACGCCAGCGCACAGGCGCCATCCTGCTCGTGGCCGGCTGGGGTAACACCTCCTTTGTCGGCCTGCCCATGATCGCCGCCTTTGCCGGCAGCCAATGGCTGGGGCTCGGCATCGTCATCGATCTGTTCGGCACCTATCTCGCCGTGTCGACGCTGGGTCTCGCGGTCGCTACGGTGGCGATCTCCGGTCGGCTCGACCTCGCGGTTGTGGCGCGCCGCATCGCCACCTTTCCGCCCTTCTATGCCGTGCTCATCGCCTTTGCGACCAACCATCTCGCCCGGCCGGAATGGCTGGCGCAGCTCATCGAGATCCTCGCCAATACGCTTACCCCCATCGCGCTGGCGGCGGTGGGTTTCGCGCTGCGGCTCGACCGGCTGGCCGGCCGCACCGGGCCGGTGGCGCTCGGCCTGTGCCATCGGCTTCTCGTGGCGCCGGCGCTGCTCGTCGGCTTCTATCTCGCGCTCGGCCAGGCGGGCGATCCCGTCGCCAAGGTGGCGATGCTGGAAATGGCGATGCCGCCCATGCTCGGCGCCAGCATCATCGCCATGGACCATGACCTGGAGCCGGACCTCGTGGCGCTGCTGATCGGCCTCGGCGTGCCGCTTTCGCTGCTCACCGCCTGGGGCTGGTGGACGCTCATCGCGCCGCTGACTTGAATCGGTTTGTCAGGCGGCTCAGCGCAGCGCCCGCAGCGCGTTGAGGATCACCGCCACGTCGATCGCCTCTTGCAGCAGCGCGCCTTCGACGGGCGCCAGCAGGCCGAAGGCGGCGGCGACCATGCCGAGCGTCGAGAGGCCGATGCCGGCGACGACGCTCTGCAGCGCGATGGCGCGGGAGCGGCGGGCGATGCGCATGGCGTCGATCAGCCGGTCCAGCCGGTCCACCAGGATAACGATGCCGGCGGCTTCCGAGGAGGCGCCACCCGCCGAGGCACCAACGCCCATGGCCACGCCGATATCCGCGGCGGCGAGCGCCGGGGCGTCGTTGACCCCGTCGCCGATCATCATCACCGGGCCATTGGCATGTTCGGCGGCGACGGCGGCGGCCTTGTCCTGTGGCGTCATATTGCTCAGCACCGCATCGAAGCCGAGCCCGGCAGCGATGGCCTCGGCGCGCGCCGGCTCGTCGCCGGTGGCGAGGATGAGGCGGGTGACGCCCAGTTCGCGCAGCCCGCCGAGCACGGCCTGCGCCTCTTCCCGCACCGCATCGGCCAGCAGCAGCGCGCCGGCGAGCGCGCCATCCACCGCCACCGCGACCACGACCGTGCCCGGCCGCGCCGTCCATTCCGCCCGCGCGGCGGCGATGTCAGGGACGATGGCGGCGGTCAATTGCGCGGTGACGAAATCCCAGCCACCCACCGCGACCACGTGACCGTCGACGATTCCTGTGACACCCGCGCCCGGTTCTTCGGTGACCTGCTGCGGCGAGGGAAGGGCGAGGCCGCGCTCGCCCGCCGCCTCCACCAGCGCGCTCGCCACCACATGGGCGGAAGCCTGGTCGAGCGCGGCGGCAAGCCGCAGCACCTCGTCCGGCGCCAGCCCGTCTCGTGCGGCGACGGCCACGAGGCGGGGGCGCCCGCCGGTGAGCGTGCCGGTCTTGTCGATCAGCACGGTGCGCAGCGCCGCCAGCCGCTCCAGCGCCCCGCCTTCCTTCACCAGAACGCCGCGCCCGGCGCAACGCGAGATGCCCGAAATGATCGCCACCGGCACGGCGAGGATGAGCGGGCAGGGGGTGGCGATGACCAGCACCGCCAGCAGGCGCACGGGATCGCCGCTGAAGACCCAGGCGGCGCCGGCGATGGCCAGTGTCAGCGCCAGGAAGCCCAGCGCATAGCGGTCGGCGAGCCGTACCATCGGCGCCCGGGAGCGCTGTGCCGTTTCCACCAGCCGGACGATGCCGGCATAGGTGCTGTCCGCCGCCGCCTGGCGGGCGAGGAGGTCGAAGGCGTCCCCGGCATTGGTCGAACCGCTCATGACCGGCGCCCCGCGCGCATGGCGCACCGGCAGCGGCTCGCCGGTGAGCGCGGACTGGTCGAGACTCGCCTGGGGGCTTTCCACCGTGCCGTCGACCGGCACGACCTCGCCCCGCCGCACAAGCAGCCGGTCGCCGGGCCGCAGCGCCTCCAGCGGCACCTCGGTGAGCCGTCCGTTCTCATAGCGCGCGGCACTGCGCGGCAGGCGGGAGAGCAGCGCGCTCATTTCCCGCGCCGCCCGGCGCTGGGCATAGGCTTCCAGCGCCTCGCCGCCGGTGAACATGAGCGCGACGATGCCGCCGGCGAGATTCTCGCCGAACAGCAGGGCGGTGCCCATGGCAAGCGCCGCGATGAGATCGAGCCCGAACTCGCCCCGCTTCAGGCTGGAGAGGATGTGGAAGACCAGCAGCGCCAGCACCAGCGCCGTCGCCCCGGCCCACAGCCGCTGTGCCAAAATGGTCTGCCCGCCGGCGAAGGCCAGTCCCCCGGCCGCGAGCGCCAACAGCAGCCCCGGCAGCAGCAGCAGGCTGCGCAGCGGGGCGAGGCGGGATGCAAGGCCGGCGACAGCGGGGGCGTGCACAAAGACACCACGGGTTCGGCGCCGGGATGATCCACCGCCAATTCTGTCTTTAGTAATTCTAAAAAGGGAGGGACACCATCGGCAAAATCGCTGTTTTGCGGGCGGGACGCCACCTTCCGCCCGCGTCTTCCTGCCACCGTCGCGCCGGCCGCGTCGGTGCCCTGGCCGGGTTGTCGTCACGTCATTAATGAAATATTACCTAAACTTGGCTAGGAACGATTTGGCTTGGGGGCCACCGGCGAGCCAGGGCTTGGGCGCCGGTGCCGTGTGCAACCGAAGGCTGACGCCGGGCGTGGACGATCTGCGGATCGTGCGCGCACGTTCGTCATCTGTATAGAGATGTCTATGCGGCTAGTTGGCTCGTTCCTTATCGGCTCGGCGGGGTTTGTTGGCGTGGCGGTCGCCGTCGCGTGGATTTCCAACACCGCGATTCCGACCCCGGCCGATGCCGCGCGGGTCGATCCTCCGCCGATGACCAGCCATGTTGCCCCGGAAGTGGAGAGCGTGGTGGTGGACGAGCCGTCGCCGGCTCCGACCTACACGGTCAACGATATCCGCAATTTCCGCGCCGCCGGCGTGTTCGAGCCGCCGACGCACTGGCTGTTCGATCCCGCGCCGATGGTCGCGCGCCCGGCCGCCGTCGCCGCCGCCCCGGACGAGGTGGTGCCGCCGACGGAGACAGTGAGCACCGTGCCGCTGCCCATGGCCAATCCGCTGTTCGCCGGTCGCGTCATGTCCGGCGACGAGCCCGAGGACACGCTGACCCTGGCCCCGCGCCCGCCGCGCAAGCCTGCCATGGGCACGGAGGTCGCGGCCCTTCCCCCGCCGATGGAGGAAGACCTGGTCCCCGAGCCGGAGGCGCCTGCCGCCACCGAGGCGCCGAAGGACGAACTGCGCTATCCCACGCGCGAGGACAAGTTCGCCATTTACGATATCCGCGCCAAGAAGCTCTATCTGCCCAATGGCAAGAAGCTTGAGGCGCATTCCGGCTATGGCGACAAGTTCGACGACCCGCGCTACGTGCATGTGAAGATGGTCGGCCCCACCCCGCCCAACCGCTACAAGCTCCGCATGCGCGAGGCGTTGTTCCATGGCACGGAGGCGGTGCGGATGACGCCGGTGGGCGACGGCAAGATGTATGGCCGCAACGGCTTCCTGCTCCACCCCTATCTTCTCGGGCCGCGCGGCGACTCCAATGGCTGCATCTCGCTGGCCGATTACGATGCCTTCCTCGTCTCCTTCAAGAAGGGCGAGATCGAGGAGGTCGTGGTTGTCGAGGCAATGCCGAAATCGGCCGAACCCGCCAATCCTCTGCTGTCCTGGCTGACTGGCGGCAAACGGGACTGAGCGCGGCAGTGGCCGCGTTTCTCTATCTCAGCAGGCTATAACCGCTCTTCCCAGAAGGTCTTTTGGGGCGCTCCCGTTTCAGCGTGACTGTCGCACGACAAAGCCCCATGGCCGTTTCCGGTCATGGGGCTTTTGGTCATCGGAGGTGAGGGTTCGAGACGCGCCCCTGTCCGAACCGGGGCTCGGGGGACGGGGGCGCGCTCGACCTGCCGCCGCTCAGCCCTGAAGGCGGAAGGCGGCGGCGCGGCGGTGACCTTCGAGCCCTTCGCTGGCGCTTTGGCGCACAGCCGGCGGGGCGACGGCGGCGACGCCGCGTGCGTCCAGCCACTGATGGGTGCAGATCTTGACGAAGGAGCCGACCCACAGCCCGCCCGTGTAGCGCCCGGCGCCCATAGTCGGCAGGGTGTGGTTGGTGCCGCAGCACTTGTCGGAATAGACCACGCTCGCCAGCGTGCCGATGAACAGCGAGCCGTAATTGCGCAGCTTGGCGGCGGTGGCATGCGGGTCGGCGGTGTGGACCTGCAGATGCTCGGCGGCGATGTGGTCGGAATAGGCGATCATCGCCTCTTCGCTGTCGCAGACGACGATCTCGCCGAAATCCTCCCAGGCCTTGCCGGCGACCGGCGCGGTGGAGAGCGTCTTCAGCTGCTTCTCCACCTCGACCAGCGTCGCCTCGGCAAGCGCGCGGCTGGTGGTGATGAGGCCGACGCGGGTGCGCACGTCATGCTCGGCCTGCGCCAGGAGGTCGGTGGCGATCATCTCGGCGTCACCGGTCTCGTCGGCGACGATGAAGATCTCGCTGGGGCCGGCGAGTTGGTCGATGCCGACCGGGCCGAACACCTGCCGCTTGGCCTCGTTCACATAGGCGTTGCCGGGACCGACCACCTTGTCGACGGCGGGAATGGTCTCAGTACCGAAGGCCATGGCGGCGATGGCCTGCGCGCCGCCGACGCGGAAGATGCGGTCGGCGCCAGAGAGGTGGCAGCCGGCGATCATGGCGGGGTGGGCGGTCGGCGGCAGGCAGGCGATCACCTCGTCGCAGCCCGCGACCTTCGCCGGCACCAGCGTCATGATCGGCGCGGAGAGCAGCGGGTAGCGCCCGCCGGGCACATAGGCGCCGACGCGCTCGATCGGGATGACGCGGTGGCCGAGATGCAGGCCCGGCAGCGCCTCGACTTCCAGCGGCAGGATGGTGGCGAGCTGCGCCTGGGCGAAGGCCCGTACCCGCTCAATGGCGAATTCGGTGTCGGCGCGAGTCTGGGGGTCGAGTGCGGCCAGCGCGGCTGCGCGCTCTTCCGCGCTCACCTCGATGGCGGTCACGTCGCTCTTGTCGAACAGCTTGGAATAATGCCGCACCGCCTCGTCGCCACGGGTGCGCACCGCATCCAACACCTCCTTGACGGTGGCGGCGATCTCGTTGGTGTCGCGCCCATCATCCGGGCGCGGCGCCTTGAGGGGGTGAATCTGGTCGCGGAGAGTGGAGCTGAGCGCGGACATGGCGATTTCCTGTGAGGACGGGCGCGATGGTGAGGCCCGTCGGTGCCGCCGGCAATTGGCGACCGCAGGGCTGTCTATTATATTCTCCACTTGCTGAAGGATTGCGCGCCGGAGGGGCCCCATGCCGCATATCGGACCTGGTATTCGCGAACTGCGCCGCCGCCGCAATCTCGGTATCCGCCGCCTCGCCTTACGCTCCGGCGTCTCGCATTCCTCGATCTCGCTGATCGAGCGCGACCGCATCAGCCCCTCCATCGACACGCTCGCCGCCATATTGGAGGCGCTGGGGACGACCCTGGTGGGCTTTTTTTCCGAACTGCAGCAGATGTCGTCCTACTCGCCGTTCTATGAAGCCTCGGAACTGCCGGAAGTGGGCAGCGGTGAGGCGATTTCCTATCGGGTGATCGGCATCAACCACCCCAACCGGCAGATTCTGGTTCTGCACGAGACCTATGCCGTCGGTGCCGATACCGGCGAGGCCTTCTCCCACACGGCGCAGGAGGCGGGCATGGTCATCCGCGGCGCGGTAGAGGTAACGGTGGAAAGCAATTCCAAGGTGCTGCGCGTCGGCGACGCCTATTACTTCGACAGCAAGCTGCCGCACCGCTTCCGCAATGTGGCGGACGAGCCGAGCGAGATTGTCAGCGCGATCAATCCGCCCACATACTAAGCGCCGCGCCGCCACCAAAAGAGGCAGGGCTGGTTATTATATTAACCAGATTACCCCCAAGGGGCCCGGCCATTCTATTACCCATGCCGGCAGCGTGCTTTGCTGCGGCACCAGCGACAACAGGGGGAACTTCCATGAAGGCCACTTCCACTCTTCTGCGGATCGGCGGTGCCGGCCTCGCTCTCGGCCTGATGATGGCCGGCGGCACGGCCTCCGCGCGCGATCTCACCGTCGTGTCCTGGGGCGGCAACTACCAGGACGCCCAGAAGAAGATCTATTTCGAGCCCTTCTCCAAGAAGATCGGCAAGCCCGTGCTCGACGAGAGCTGGGACGGCGGCATCGGCGTCATCGCCGCCAAGGTGAAGGCCGGCGTGCCGAACTGGGACGTGGTGCAGGTCGAGACCGAAGAACTCGAACTCGGCTGCGCCGATGGCTTCTACGAGAAGATCGACTGGTCGAAGCTCGGCGGCAAGGACAAGTTCCTCCCCGCCGCGGTGAGCGATTGCGGCGTCGGCGCCATCGTGTGGTCGACCATGCTCAGCTATGACGCCAACCGGCTGAAGACCCCGCCGACCTCGTGGGCGGATTTCTGGGACGTGAAGAAGTTTCCCGGCAAGCGCGGCTTCCGCCGTGGCCCGAAATACTCGCTCGAATTCGCTCTGATGGCTGACGGCGTGAAGCCGGAAGAGGTCTACAAGGTGCTCGGTACGCCGGAAGGCGTCGACCGCGCGTTCAAGAAGCTCGACGAGCTCAAGCCGCACATCGTGTGGTGGGAAGCCGGCGCCCAGCCGCTCTCCCTGCTCGCCTCGGGCGAGGTGGTGATGTCCACCGCCTATAATGGTCGCCTCGCCGGCATCAACAAGACCGAAGGCAAGAACTTCCAGGGCGTCTGGCCGGGCAGCATCTACGCCATCGACAGCTGGGTCATCCTCAAGGACAGCCCGAACGCCAAGGAAGCGATGGACTTCATCGCCTTCGCCAGCGAGCCGGCCAACCAGTCGAAGCTGCCGGACTACATCGCCTACGGCCTCCCCAACAAGGAAGCCGCCGCGATGGTGCCGGCCGCGCTGCAGAAGGACCTGCCGACTACGCAGGCCAACCTCACCGGCGCCATCGCGCTGGACGGCGCCTTCTGGGTCGACAATGTCGAAGAGCTGACCAAGCGCTTCAACGCCTGGCTGGCCAAGTAATCGGCACAGCGCGTCATCGGGCTGCGCCGCGGCGCGGCCCGCTCACGGCGACCTCCGGGCCGCGCCCCTCATCCGGCGCGGCCCGGTCACTTCTCGCCTAGCTCTTGACCGACAATGGCGGGACGATGCCCGCCCGGGCCGAAAGGCGGGGACGGGACGGGCCCGCGCTTGGAGCGGGCGGCGCGTCCGGGTAACGTCAGGGCCAAGGCCATCACTCGGAGATTGCGGTTGGCGCCCTTCATTCATTTCGATCAGGTCACCAAGTCCTTCGGCCCGCTGAAGGTGGTCGACAAGCTCGACCTCGAAGTCGCGAAGGGTGAGTTCGTCAGCCTGCTCGGGCCGTCCGGCTCCGGCAAGACCACTCTCTTGATGATGCTGGCCGGTTTCGAGCAGCCCACCCATGGCGCCATCTGGCTCGACGGCACCCGTATCGAGAGCCTGCCCTCGCACAAGCGCAATATGGGCGTGGTGTTCCAGAATTACGCGCTGTTCCCGCATATGACGGTGGCGGAGAATGTCGCCTTTCCGCTCGCCATGCGCGGCGTGGGCAGGGCGGAAGCGGCGGCGCGGGTGACACGGGCGCTCGACATGGTGCGCCTCGGCCATCTCAAGGACCGCCGCCCGGCCCAGCTTTCCGGCGGCCAGCAGCAGCGCGTCGCGCTGACCCGTGCGCTGGTATTCGAGCCGACCGTGGTGCTGATGGACGAGCCGCTCGGCGCGCTCGACAAGCAATTGCGCGAGCACATGCAGCTCGAACTGCGCGACCTGCACCGCACGCTCGGCCTCACCGTGATTTTCGTCACCCATGACCAGTCCGAAGCGCTGACGATGTCGGACCGCATCGCCGTGTTCAACCATGGCCGCATTGAGCAGCTCGACACGCCGGAAGGCATTTACGACCGCCCGCGCACCCGCTTCGTCGCCGAATTCATCGGCGAGACCAACCTGTTCGAGGGCGTGGTGAAGTCGGTCGCCGACGGCATTGCCGAGGTGACGATCGCCGAGGGCGTGACGGTGCGGGCGACCCAGCTCGGACCGGTCGAGGTCGGCGCGCCGATCCTCGCCTCGGTGCGGCCGGAGCGGCTGCATCTGCAGGACCAGCCGGGGACGAGCAATGTGATCCCGGTTACCGTCACCGACAATGTGTATCAGGGCGACCATCTGCGCACCCATCTCGCCGGTCCGGGAATCGAACTCGTCGGCAAGGTGCAGCGGCGCGTGCCGGTGGGGCCGGTGGGCAGCACGGCGTTCGCCTGTTTCGAGCCGTCCGAATGCACGCTGATCGCGCCGGACGTGGCGGCGGGGCGCGCCGCATGAGCGGGTCCTTCACACGCGGCCGCCTCTCCGCGCTGCTTCTCGTGGCGCCGCTGTTCCTGTTCCTGGCGGCGTTCTTCGTCTGGCCGCTGGTGATGATGATCTCCGTCTCCGTCACCGACGGCACGGTGCGGCAGGTGATGCCGGCCACCGCCGAGGTGATCGGCGATTGGGACGGCACTGGCCTGCCGCCACCGGAGGTGCAGCAGGCGCTTATCGCCGATCTGCGCGCGCCGAGCGAACAGATGGCCTTCGGCGACGCGGTGCGCCGACTCAACAGCGAGGTGTCGGGCTTCCGCACGCTGCTGAGCCGCACCGCCAGCGCCGTGCGCGATGCGCCGCCCGGCCAGCCCGTGGACCTCGCGGCGGTCGATCCACGCTGGGGCGAGGGGCGCTACTGGCAGGCGCTGCAGCGGGCGATGCCGAACTATACCGACCGCAATTTGCTCGCCGCCGTCGATCTCAAGCGCGACACTGAGGGCAACATCGCGGCGGAGGCGTCGGCCAACCGCGTCATCATGCTGCGCACCTTCACCATCGCCGCGCTGGTGACGGTGCTGTGTGCCCTCATCGGCCTGCCCTATGCGATGATCGCCGCCGCCGCCACGGGGTGGGTGCGCAATGTGATGCTGCTGGCCGTGCTGCTGCCGCTCTGGACCTCGCTGCTCGTGCGCACCGCCTCGTGGGTGATCCTTCTGCAGAATGAAGGGCTGATCAACAAGGCACTCATCGCCATCGGCATTGTCGACCAGCCCTTGCAGCTCATCTTCAACCGCACCGGCGTGGTCATCGCCATGACGCACGTCCTGCTGCCCTTCATGGTGCTGCCGATCTACTCCGTGCTGCTCGGCATTCCGCGCAATCTCATGCCGGCGGCGTCCTCGCTGGGGGCGAACCGGCTGCGGGCGTTCTGGCACGTGCTGCTGCCCATGGCGCTGCCTGGCGTTGCCTCCGGGGCGCTGCTCGTCTTCATGGTGGCGCTCGGCTACTACATCACCCCGGCGCTGGTCGGCGGGGCTGAAGACCAGATGATCTCCTCGGTCATTGCCTTCTTCGCCACCGGCACCGCCAATTGGGGCATGGCCGGCGCGCTCGGCCTGATCCTTCTGGTGACGACGACGGCGCTCTATCTCGTCTATGGCCGGCTGTCGCGCTCGCCCAACATGGTGGGGGCCTGACCATGGCCGCACAGCCTCCCGCCCTGCGCGCCGGGCAGATCGTCTTCGGCGCTGCCGTGGTGTTCTTCCTGGTGGCGCCGATCATCGCCATCCTGCCGCTGGCGTTCAATTCGAGCGTGTTCCTCAACTACCCGATGGAAAGCGTCTCCTCGCGCTGGTTCGTGGAATTGCAGACCAGCGAGACCTGGCGGCGCGCCATCGTTAACAGCCTCATCATCGGCTGCGGCGCCACGGCGCTGTCGACGGTGATCGGCACGTTGGCCGCGCTCGGCCTGCGTAATGCGCGCCTGCCCTTCGCCAATCTGCTGCGGGTGATGTTCCTGCTGCCCATGGTCGTGCCGGCGGTGGTGTTGGGCGTGGGCATGCAGATCCTCTACACGCGCCTCGGCCTCGCCAGCACCTATCTCGGCGTCATCGTCGCCCATGCGGTGCTGTGCGTGCCCTTCGTCATCGTCAGCGTCTCCGCCTCGCTCGGCGGCATCGACGGCTCGATCGAGCGGGCGGCGAGCAGCCTCGGCGCCAATCCGGCGACGGTGTTCCGGCGCATCACCCTGCCGCTCGCCCTGCCGGGCGTGGTGTCGGGGGCGGTGTTCGCCTTCGCCACCTCGCTGGACGAGGTGGTGATCACGCTGTTCGTCGCTGGACCCAACCAGCGCACGCTGGCGCGGCAGATGTTCGCCAGCATCCGCGAGAATGTGAGCCCGACGATTGCGGCGGCGGCGTTCCTGCTCATCATCGGCACGCTGTGCCTCGCGGGCCTCGCCGGCCTGCTGCGCTGGCGCCAGAGCCGGCTGGCCAAGGCCGCGCCCGACGGCGCCTGAGCGCTGAGGGGGCGGGAGGGGGCTTAGCCCCCGTCCTGCGCCTCATCGTCGTGCGCTTCCTCCTCCGCCTTCTTCCGCTCCACCTCCAGCGCGGCGCGGGCTTCGGCGACGCCGGGAAGGTGCAGCGTGTCGGGCAGAAATTCTGGGCCACGCCGAGCCAGGAATTCAGTGAGCGCCGCCGCCGGCGGGGTCAGGCGCTTGGCGGAGCGCTTGACCACGAACCATTGCCGCACCTCCGGCAGCCCCTCGACATCGAGCACGGCGAGCCGCCCATCCGCCACCTCGGCGGCGATGGTGTGGGCGGAGATGAAGGCGAGGCCGAGCCCCGCCATCACCGCCTGCTTGATGGTCTCGTTGGAATCGATCTCCATGCCGATGCGCGGATCGAGCCCCCATTGCTGGAAGAACCGCTCCATCAGCCCGCGCGTGCCGGAACCGGGTTCGCGCGACATAAAGGTCGCGTTGGCGATGGCGGAGGGGGCGATGCGGCGGCCGAGCAGCGGGTGATCGGCCGGGGCGATCAGCACATGCGGATGGTCACCGATCAGCGTCTTGTCGACCTCGATGTCGAGCGGCGGTCGCCCCATAATGGCGACATCGATCGCATCCGCCCGCAGGCCGGCGATGATCGCTTCGCGGTTGCCGACCGAGATCACCACGTCGATACCGGGATGGGCGCGGGTGAAGGCGCCGAGCGCCGCCGGCACGAAATATTTGGCCGTCGAGACCAGCGCCACCGACACCCGCCCCGAGCGCAGCCCCTTCATCGAATCGAGCGCGGCGCCGCAATCGGCCAGCGCCTGTTCGATACGGGCGGTGGCGAGCAAGATTTCCCGGCCGGCGGCGCTGGGCTGGAAACGATCGCCCGCGCGGTCGAGCAGCGGCAGGCCGAGATGCTGTTCGAGCAGTTGCACCTGCATCGTCACCGCCGGCGGGGTGACGTTCAGCTTCTTCGCCGCCCCGGTAACGCTGCCGGTTTCGACGATGGCGGCGACGGCGCGCAGCTGCTTCAACGTGGCATTACGCATAAACCATTACACTTCAGCTAAATTGAACCTGAAGGTCAATTTATTCGAATTTCCTTACGCCAGCAAATCAGGCAGTGTGATCTCAACAAAAGGCGTCCGCCGCTTCGGGTCCCCGCCCGAAGGCCTACGGAAACGACACGCCAAAGGGCTCAAGCCCACAAGAACATAACTGGGGAACGCCATGACACGCCCGACATTGCAGGGCCACCTCGAGGGGTGGTCGCAGGCCGACGCCATGCGTCGCGACATTGCCAGCGCCATTCTCGCGCTGGCCGAGGCCGGCCGTCAGATTTCCGAGCTTCTCGCCGCCGGTCCGCTGGCGGGGGCGCTCGCCACCGTGCGCGGCTATCACGCCGATGGCGACAGCCAGAAGGAACTGGACGTCATTACCGACGATCTCGTGCGCGAGGCGCTTTCGGAGGCGCCGGTCGCCCTGTTCGGCTCCGAGGAAGCCGACACGGCGGTGCCGCTCAATCCCGCCGGCACGCTCGCGGTGGCGGTCGATCCGCTGGACGGCTCGTCCAATATCGACACCAACGCCACGGTCGGGACCATCTTTTCCATCCTGCCCTATATCGGCAGCGATTCGCTGCTGCAGACGGGCCGGGCGCAGCTCGCCGCCGGCTTTCTGCTCTACGGGCCGCAGACCGCGCTGGTGCTGACCGTCGGCGACGGGACGCAGATCTTCACCCTCGACCGCGCCAGCGGCGCCTTTCTGCTCAGCGAAGAGCGGGCGCTGGTGCTGCCGGAAACGACGGAATACGCGGTCAACGGCTCCAATCTGCGCCATTGGGACATTGCCATCCGCTCCTATGTCGAGGATTGCCAGGCCGGCGCCGATGGCCCGCGCGGCAAGGATTTCAACACGCGCTGGGTCGCCTCCATGGTGGCCGATGTCTACCGCATCCTGGTGCGCGGCGGGGTCTATCTCTACCCCGGCGACGCCCGGCGGGGCTATGGCCACGGCCGCCTGCGGCTGGTCTATGAGGCTAATCCCGTCGCCTTCCTGATGGAACAGGCGCAGGGCTCCGCCACCGATGGGGTGCTGCCGATCCTCGACATCGTGCCCGAGCATCTGCACCAGCGCGTGCCGCTGGTGTTTGGCTCGCGCGCCGAGGTCGAGCGCATCGCCCGCTATCACCGCGACGCCGCCGCGATGCCGGAGCGTTCGCCTTTGTTCGGCCGTCGCGGCCTGCTGCGCGCCTGACGGAGAGAGACCCATGTCGATCCATCACCCCATCATCTCCGTCACCGGCTCCTCCGGCGCGGGCACCACTTCGGTGCGGCGCATCTTCGAGCAGATCTTCCGCCGCGAGGACGTGACCGCCGCCTATATCGAGGGCGACGCCTATCACCGCTACGACCGCGCCGAGATGAAGCGCGTCATGGCCGAGGAGGCCTCGCGCGGCAACCATCACTACAGCCATTTCGGGCCGGATTCGAACCTGTTCGAGGAGTTGGAGGAGACCTTCCGCTCCTATGCCCACACCGGCACCGGCAAGTACCGGCATTATGTGCATGACGACAAGGAAGCGGCGGAATATGGCGGCGCGCCCGGCACCTTCACGCCTTGGGAACCGATCCCGACCCCGACCGACCTGCTGTTCTACGAGGGGCTGCACGGGGCGGTGGCGAGCGGCAACATCGATGTCGCCCGCTATGCCGACCTTAAGATCGGCGTCGTGCCGGTCATCAATCTCGAATGGATTCAGAAGATCCATCGCGACCGGTCGCATCGCGGCTATTCGACCGAGGCGGTGACCGACACCATCCTGCGGCGCATGCCGGACTACGTGAACTACATCTGCCCGCAGTTCACCCACACTGACATCAACTTCCAGCGCGTGCCGACGGTCGATACCTCGAACCCATTCATCGCCCGCTGGATCCCCACCGCCGACGAATCCATCGTTGTCATCCGCTTCAAGAGCCCACGCGGGATCGATTTTCCCTATCTGCTCTCGATGATCCAGGGCTCCTGGATGAGCCGCGCCAATTCCATCGTGATCCCCGGCGGCAAGCTCGACATCGCGATGCAGCTCATCCTCACGCCGATGATCCTCAACATCGTCGAAAAGAAGCGGCGCGCCGCGTGAACCGGGAGGACAGCATGTTGACCAGCCATTCTGAAGCCCTGCGTCCGCTGCAGGACCCGGCCGAGATCCCCCATGACGACATGGCCAATGCGCTGCGCGCGCTCGCCATGGACGCGGTGGAGAAGGCCAAATCGGGCCATCCCGGCATGCCCATGGGCATGGCGGACGTGACCACCGCCCTGTTCTCCCGCTTTGTGACGCTGGACCCCAGCCGCCCCGACTGGCCGGACCGCGACCGCTTCATCCTCTCGGCCGGCCACGGCTCGATGCTGCTCTACGCGCTCAACCATCTGCTCGGCTATGCCGATATGGGCACGGAACAGCTGAAGAGCTTCCGCCAGCTCGGCGCCGTCACCGCCGGCCATCCCGAGCACGGCCACACGCTCGGCGTCGAGACCACCACCGGCCCGTTGGGGCAGGGGCTCACCACTGCGGTCGGCATGGCGCTGGCCGAGCGCATGCTCAATGCCCGCTTCGGCGACGATCTGGTCGATCACCGCACCTGGGTCATCGCCGGCGATGGCTGCCTGATGGAAGGCATCAGCCATGAGGCCATCGACCTTGCGGGCCACCTCAAGCTCGCCAAGCTCACCGTGCTCTGGGACGATAACGGCATCTCGATCGACGGCAGCACCGCGCTTTCCACCTCCACCGATCAACTCGCCCGCTTCGCGGCCTCCGGCTGGAAGGTGCTGCGGGTCGACGGCCACGCCCATCACGCGCTGATCGACGCCATCGCCGAGGCACGGACGAGCGACCGGCCGGTGCTGATCGCCTGCCGCACCACCATCGGCTACGGCGCCCCGACCAAGGCCGGCACCGAAGCCGTGCACGGCGCCCCGCTCGGTGCCGCCGAGATCGACGGCGCGCGCGAGGCGCTCGGCTGGAACTACCCGCCCTTCGAGGTGCCGGAAAGCGTGCGCGCGGCCTTCGCCGCCATCGCCCGGCGCGGCCGCGAGGCGCGCGAGGCCTGGGAGAAGCGGCTTTCCGCTTCCGGCCGCCGCGCCGATTTCGAGGCGGCGATGGAAGGCGACCTGCCGGCCGATTTCGACGAGAAGCTCGCCGCCTATAAGCGCGAACTCTCCCAGACCGCGCCGAAAGTGGCGACGCGCAAGGCCTCCGAGATGGCGCTCGGCGTCATCAACCGCGCCACCGATCTCACCATTGGTGGCTCGGCCGATCTCACCCATTCCAACCTCACCGTCACCAAGGGCATGGAATCGGTGACGCCGGGCAACTATGCCGGCCGCTATATCCATTACGGCATCCGCGAACACGCCATGGCGGCGGTCATGAACGGCCTCGCCCTGCATCGCGGCAGCATTCCCTATGGCGGCACCTTCATGGTGTTCTCCGACTACGCCCGAGGCGGCATGCGGCTCTCGGCGCTGATGGGCCAGCGCGTCGTCTATGTGCTGACGCACGATTCCATCGGCCTCGGCGAGGATGGGCCGACGCACCAGCCGATCGAGCATCTCGCCATGCTGCGGGCGACGCCGAACCTCTATGTGTTCCGCCCTGCCGACGCGGTGGAGACGCTGGAAGCCTGGCAGCTCGCGCTGCATGCGGAGGGCACGCCCTCGGTGCTGGCGCTCTCCCGGCAAAACCTGCCGACCTTCCGCACCGAGCATTCCGAGGAGAACCTCGTCGGCTACGGCGCCTATGTCGCCCGCAAGCCGAAGCGCCGGCGCGACGTGACGCTGCTCGCCACCGGTTCGGAAGTCGAGATCGCCTTCAAGGGCGCGGACCTGCTGGCCGAACGCGGGGTCGACGCCGCCGTCGTCTCCATGCCCTGCTGGGAGCTGTTCGAACGGCAAAGCCACGAATACCGCCGCGCCGTGCTCGGCACCGCTCCGCGCGTCGCCATCGAGGCGGCGGCCCGGCTCGGTTGGGATCGCTGGATCGGCGAGCGCGGACGCTTCATCGGCATGGAGGGCTTCGGCGCCTCCGGCCCGGCGGCGGATCTCTACCGCCATTTCAACATCACCCCGGAGGCGGTGGTCGACGCGACCTGCGACCTCCTGACCTGCGCCTGAGCCAGAGGAAGAGCCAATGGCCCGCATCACCCTTCGTCAGCTTCTCGACCACGCCGCCGAGCACAGTTACGGCGTGCCGGCCTTCAACATCAACAATATGGAGCAGGGCATCGCGATCATGGAGGCGGCGCAGGCCGTCGACGCCCCGGTCATCATGCAGGCCAGCCGCGGGGCCCGCTCCTATGCCGGCGACATCATGCTCTCGCGCATGATCGACGCGCTGACCGAGATGTATCCCGCGATCCCGATCTGCATGCATCAGGACCACGGGAACAATGAGGCGACCTGCCTCTCCGCCATCCAGCACGGCTTCACCTCCGTGATGATGGACGGCTCGCTGAAAGAGGACGCCAAGACCCCGGCGGATTACGACTACAACGTCGCCATCACCCGCCGCGTGGTCGACGCCGCCCATTGGGTCGGCGCTTCGGTGGAAGGTGAACTCGGCGTGCTCGGCTCGCTGGAGCACGGTGCCGGCGAGCAGGAAGACGGCCACGGCGCGGAAGGGCAGCTCAGCCATGACCAGCTGCTGACCGACCCCGACCAGGCGGTGGATTTCGTCGCCCGCACCAAGGTCGACGCCCTCGCCATCGCCATGGGCACCTCGCACGGCGCCTACAAGTTCTCGCGCCAGCCCGATGGCGACATCCTCGCGATGAACATTATCGAGGAAATCCACCGCCGCCTGCCCAATGTGCACCTCGTCATGCACGGCTCCTCTTCGGTGCCGCAGCCGCTGCAGGATCTGTTCAACGCGTCGGGCGGCGAGATGCCCCAGACCTGGGGCGTGCCGGTGGAGGAGATCGTGCGCGGCATCCGGCATGGGGTGCGCAAGGTCAATATCGACACTGATTGCCGCCTCGCCATGACCGCCCAGTTCCGCAAGGTGGCGCAGGGCAACAAGGCCGAGTTCGACCCGCGCAAATTCCTCAAGCCCGCCATGGACGCGATGCGCGACCTCTGCCGCGCGCGCTTCGAGGAATTCGGCACGGCCGGCCACGCCTCGCAGATCAAGGTGCTGCCGCTGGCCGCCATGGCCAAGCGCTACGCCGCCGGCAGCCTCGATCCGGTGATCGGCGGCGCCCGGGTGGCGGCGGAGTAATCGCTTCCCGCGACGGGGAGCTGTTCAACGAGATTGCAGGCGCGCGCCCACCGCGCGGCGCCCATGGGAACGCACAGGGAGAAGATCGATGAACGCGATCGACAAGACCAAGCCCACCGAGGAGAAGCGCAGCCGCTACAGCGCCGGCGTGATGGAATACCGCAAGATGGGCTACTGGCAGCCCGATTACGAGCCGAAGGACACGGACGTGATCGCGGTGTTCCGCATCACCCCGCAGGACGGCGTCGACGAGATCGAAGCTTCGGCGGCCGTGGCCGGCGAAAGCTCCACCGCCACCTGGACCGTGGTGTGGACCGACCGCCTGACCGCGTGCGACAAGTATCGCGCCAAGTGCTACCGGGTCGACCCGGTGCCGAACGCGCCGGGCTCCTGGTTCGCCTATATCGCCTATGACCTCGACCTGTTCGAGCCCGGCTCGATCGCCAACCTGTCGGCCTCGATCATCGGCAATGTGTTCGGCTTCAAGCCGCTCAAGGCGCTGCGCCTTGAGGACATGCGCCTGCCGGTCGCCTATGTGAAGACCTTTGACGGCCCGGCCACCGGCATCGTGGTGGAGCGCGAGCGTCTCGACAAGTTCGGCCGCCCACTGCTCGGCGCGACGGTGAAGCCCAAGCTCGGCCTGTCCGGCCGTAACTACGGCCGCGTGGTCTACGAGGCGCTGAAGGGCGGGCTCGATTTCACCAAGGACGACGAGAACATCAATTCGCAGCCCTTCATGCACTGGCGCGACCGCTTCCTCTACTGCATGGAGGCGGTGAACAAGGCGCAGGCCGGCACGGGTGAGGTGAAGGGCACCTATCTCAACATCACCGCCGCCACCATGGAAGACATGTATGAGCGCGCCGAGTTCGCCAAGCAGCTCGGCTCCTCCATCGTCATGATCGACCTGATCATCGGCTACACCGCGATCCAGTCCATGGCGAAGTGGGCGCGGCGCAACGACATGATCCTGCACCTGCACCGCGCCGGCCACTCCACCTATACGCGGCAGAAGAGCCACGGCGTCTCCTTCCGCGTCATCACCAAGTGGATGCGCCTCGCCGGCGTCGATCACATCCATGCCGGCACGGTGGTGGGCAAGCTGGAAGGCGACCCCCACACGACCAAGGGCTATTACGACCTCTGCCGCGAGGATTTCGTGCCGCAGAACCTCGCCCATGGCATCTTCTTCGATCAGGACTGGGCCTCGACCCGCAAGCTGATGCCGGTCGCCTCGGGCGGCATTCATGCCGGCCAGATGCACCAGCTCATCGACCTGCTCGGCGAGGATGTGGTGCTGCAGTTCGGCGGCGGCACCATTGGTCACCCCATGGGCATCCAGGCCGGCGCGACCGCCAACCGTGTGGCGCTGGAAGCGATGATCCTCGCCCGCAACGAGGGCCGCGACCTGCTCAATGAGGGGCCGGAGATTCTGAAGGACGCCGCGCGCCATTGCCTGCCGCTGAAGCAGGCGCTGGAGACGTGGAAGGACGTGACCTTCAACTACTCCTCCACCGACACGCCCGACTTCGTGCCGCAGGCCACCGCGGCGGAGTGAGTTCCGTCATCCCGGACGCGCCGCAGGCGCGATCCGGGATCGCGAGACCAGCGTGGAAACCCTTTTCCGGAAATCGATCCCGGCTCAGCCTCCGGCCGACAGGGATGACGAGAGCGAGACACCACCATGCGCCTGACTCAGGGAGCCTTCTCCTTCCTGCCCGATCTCACCGACGAGCAGATCACCCGCCAGGTCCAGTACTGCATCGACAAGGGCTGGGCGGTGAACATCGAGTTCACCGACGACCCGCACCCGCGCAACACCTATTGGGAATTGTGGGGCCAGCCGATGTTCGACGTGCCGGACGCCGCTGGCGTGATGTTCGAGCTGAACGAATGCCGCAAGGTCTATGGCGGCCGTCAGTACATCCGCCTCAGCGCTTTCGACGCGACCCACACCTGGGAGTCGCTGCGCCTTTCCTTCATCACCGACCGTCCTGCTGAAGAGCCCGGCTTCGCGCTGGAGCGCCAGGAAATTGACGGTCGGTCGATCCGCTACACGACGCGCGCCTATGCGGCCAACCGCCCGGAGGGCGCGCGCTACTGATCCGTCGGCTCCCACTACTCCCCCGACGGAGAACCGCGGTCGTCCGGTTTCCTCCCCGGCCGCGAGGGACCGATGTCGGAATGCCGCGCCCGGCATCGGTCCCCTTTTTCTTTCCGAGCATCATTCGAGGCCCGGCTGCGCCGGGCACCTCAGGATGACGTCGTTTCGACTTCTCCCAGAGCCACGTCATCCCCAGGGTGCGAGCGTCAGCGAGCCTCGAAGGATGGCGCCAGAAGACGCCGGCAGGAGCAACGCCCATGGATGCCGTGATCGACGACCCGACCCTCGCCGCCGAGGCCGCGCCGAAGGCCCCCGACTCCATAGACCTGCGTGCCGAATTCGCCTCCAGCGGGCTCGCCGATGTGTTCGACCAGCTTGACCGCGAACTGGTGGGGCTGGTGCCGGTGAAGCGCCGGCTGCGCGAGATCGGCGCGCTGTTGCTGGTCGACACCGCCCGTCGCCGCTTCGGACTGGAGGCGGTGAGCCCGACCCTGCATATGAGCTTCACCGGCAATCCCGGCACCGGCAAGACCACGGTGGCGTTGCGGATGGCGGAAATCCTCCACAAGCTCGGCTATGTCCGCAAGGGTCACCTCGTCACCGTGACGCGCGACGATCTCGTCGGTCAGTACATCGGGCACACCGCGCCGAAGACAAAGGAAATCCTCAAAAAGGCGATGGGCGGCGTGCTGTTCATCGATGAGGCCTATTACCTCTACCGCCCCGAGAACGAGCGCGATTACGGGCAGGAAGCGATCGAAATCCTGCTGCAGGTGATGGAGAACCAGCGCGACGACCTCGTCGTCATCCTCGCCGGCTATGCCGACCGGATGGAGCGCTTCTTCACCGCCAATCCGGGCTTCCGCTCGCGCGTCGCCCATCACGTCGATTTCCCCGACTATTCCGCCGCCGAGCTCGACGCCATTGGCGGGCGCATTCTCGACACCATGAACTACCGCATGAGCCGCGAAGCGGAGGAGGCGTTCCGCCGGTATATCGAGCTGCGCATGCAGCAGCCGCATTTCGCCAATGGCCGCTCGATCCGCAACGCGCTGGACCGTGCCCGCCTGCGCCAGGCCAACCGGCTGTTCAATTCCGACCGGCCGGTGACGGCGGACGACCTCGTCACCCTCGCCGCCGAGGACATTCTCGCCAGCCGGGTTTTCTCCGGCGGCATCGACAGCTACCCGCCGCTCAAGTGACCGTCATCCCGGACGGCCCCAGGCCGATCCGGGATCGCACCCCATACTTCATGACGATCCCGGCTCTCGCTACGCTCGGCCGGGATGACGGGAGACACAGATATGGTTCTCATCGCCCCCTCCATGCTTGCCTCCGACTTCGCGCGCTTCGGCGAAGAGGTGCGCGATGTCGCCAGCGCCGGCGCCGACTGGATTCATCTCGACGTGATGGACGGGCATTTCGTGCCGAACATCACCTTCGGGCCGGATGTCATCAAGGCCATGCGCCCGCACACGGACAAGCTGTTCGACGTGCATCTGATGATCGAGCCGGTGGAGCCCTATATCGAGGCCTTCGCCAAGGCGGGGGCGGACATCATCACCGTGCAGGCGGAGGCGACGCATCATCTCGACCGCTGCCTCCAGCTCATCCGCTCCTTCGGCAAGAAGGCCGGGGTGGCGCTGAACCCGGCGACGCATGAGAGCGTGGTCGCCTATGTGCTGGACAAGGTGGACCTCATCCTGCCGATGACGGTCAATCCCGGCTTCGGCGGCCAGGCCTTCATCGCCGATGTGCTGCCGAAGATCTACCGGCTGCGGGCGATGATCGGCGAGCGGCCGATCCATCTCGAAGTCGATGGCGGGGTGACGCCGGAAACCGCCGCGCTCTGCGCTGCGGCGGGGGCGAACGTGCTGGTGGCCGGCTCGGCCGTGTTCAAGGGTGGGCGCGACGCCTATGCCGGCAACATCGCCGCCATCCGCGAGGCCGGCCGCACAGCCCGGCGCGGGCGCGCCGCCGCCTGAGTGGGACGCGGTCGCCGCCCGCCGTTAATTGAAGGCGTCTTCCGTCAGGTTGAGGATCAGCACCTGCCGCGCGCTGTCCGGAATGGACGGGGAGGCGCGCAACTCCACCCCGAGCGCGGGGCGGCGCTTCTGGATGATCTCCGCCACGTCATTGGCCATGTCGGCGCTGCCGGCATGGAAGGAAAGCGTGTTGCTGGTGGTCTGCACCACCCCGGTATCGGACACCACCACGTCGAAGCCGGCCGCCTTCAGCGGGGCGGTGAAGGCGTCGACCCGCGCCTTGGGCACGGTGTTGACCGGAGCGAAGATGCGCACCGTATAGCCCGCGCCCGGCAGTGCCGCCGTCGCCGGGGCGGGCGGGTTCGCAGCGGGCGCATTCTGGGCCGGAGTCGGCGTTGTGCCGGCCAGAGGCACGAGAGGATCGGCCGGCGCGGAAGTCGCGGGCCCGGGCGTCGCGGGTGAGGGCGTCGCCGGCGCGGGAGGCGTCGTGCTCGCCGCGGGCGGCGTGGCCGGCGCGACGGCCTGCGGGGCCGGGGGCACTTCCAGCGCTTCGAGACGTTCGGTGAGCGTGGCTTCGACGCCGCGCAGTGTGGCAACCTCATCGCGCAGGCTCAGCACCTGGGCGGTGAGGAAAGCGACACCGGCCAGCAGCAGCACCAGTACCAGCCCGAACAGAATCGGCAATACCGGGGGCAGGGCGCGTGGGGCGGGGGCCTCGGCGCGCTTCGTCTCCAGTTCCAGCCGGCGCATCTGCAGCTTCAGCTGCTCGATGCCGAGCCAGCGCTGGAACGCCACCGGGTCCTGCGGCGGGCCTTTGGCACGGTTGGGCGAGGCAGCAGTGGCCGGGGCCGCCGGAACACGCGGGGCGCCGCCGGTCTCTTCGCCGGCACGGGCCCGCACGGGGCCGATGGAGGGCTCAAGCTTGTCGATCATTCCGCGTTCCCGTCCGCCCGTGGCCAGGTTTTTCGCCCCGGCACCGCCGCGCGAACGGCGCGGCGCTCCGGAGGCTTGCTCCCGGCCATAGTAGCGCAAGGCAGGAAGCGGGCGGACGAATCCTTACGAAATGGTTAAGACGGCGCCCGCGCCGAAGGCTCGGCTTAGCCCGCCGGTACCCCGCTGGGCCGGCGCCTTGTGCGCGGCCGCTTGGCGATGCGGCCCTTGATCACCCGCAGCACCACCACGGTGGCGATCAGCATGACGAGGGTGATGCCCACCATCATGACAAGCCATTCGCCCTGGCTATGGGCGCCCATTTCGCTGGCGCTCTTCCCGGCCAGCCAGCCCGGTGCCAGCATGACCGGCGCCCAGACGATGGCCGAGGAGACGTTGGCGAGCTGGAAGCGGCGCTGGTCCATCCGCATCATGCCGGCGACCAGCGGCATGGTGGCCCGCACCGGCCCGAAGAAGCGGCCGACAAACACCGAGGCGAAGCCGAAGCGGCGGAAGAACAGCCGCGCCTGCGCCACCTGCTCGCGGTAGCGCAGCAGCGGCCGACGGTGCACCACGCGCGGCCCGAGCCAGCGCCCAAGCCAGTAGGAGACGACATCGCCGAGAATGGCGCCGGCAATGGCGGCGGCGATGACCGGAAGCGGCGAGACGATCCCCGTGCCCACAAGCCCGCCAATGGCGAGCATGAGGGCGGTGGCGGGGATGAGGATGCCAATGAGGACCAGCGATTCGCCGAAGGCGATGAGGCCGATGACCAGCGGGATCAGGTAGTCGTGGCCGCTCAGAAAGGCGACCACCTCGGCGGATAAAGCTTCCATAGCCTCTCACTGACGCAAGGTAACGGCCCCAATGTGCGGATGAAGGTGACGGGAGCAAGGCGGGGCGACATTGCGCCGCTGCGTTGCGGCCCTGATGGCGGCGGCGGAACCTTTCGCCGCACCGGGCGTTAAACGAGCCGCACCCGCCATTCCGGCTCCCTCACCTCGGCGAGCTCTGGGCCTCACCGCCGAAGAGCCGCGAACGACGGAAGGCCTCATGCCGCTGCGTGCTCTCAGCCGCCTGTTCTTCGCCCTTTCCCTTCTCCTCACTCCGCTCCTCGCCGGCCCGCTCGCGGCCCAGACCGCCGGTGTCCCCACCGCCGTCGAGGCCGCACCTGCCGCTTCCCCCGTGCCGGATAGCCGCACCAGCGATCTCAGGGCATTGCTCGACACGCTGAGCGACGAGGCGGCGCGCACCCGCTTCCTCGCGCAATTGCGGGCGCTGGTGGACAGCGAGGCCGGAACGCAGGCGGCGACGCCCGCGGGCACCACTGAGGAGGCCGCGCCGGGCCGCGACGACTGGCTCTCCGGTGCCACCCAGTCGCTCGGTGCCTTCTCCGGCTCCGTGCTCTCGCTGGTCGGTGAGATCGAGCAATTGCCGGCGCAGGCGGAGAAGCTGTTCAGCGACCTCGCCGATCCGCTGGTGCTGGAGCGCGTCGGCTGGGCGGTGACGATGATCATCGCCGTGCTCGCCGCTGCCCTGCTGGCGGAATACATCGCGACGCGCCTGCTGGCCGGGCTGCGGCGGGCGATCGAGGCCCGACGCACGCGCGGGCTGTTCATGCGCGCGCTGCTGCTGGCACTGCGCACGCTGATCGACATCGTGCCGATCACCGCCTTCGCGGCGGCAGCCTTCGGCGTGCTGGCGCTGGTGGAACTGAACTTCATCGTCCGCCTCGCCGTCGTCACCGTGATCAATGCCAATGTCCTGGCGCGGCTCATCCTGGTTGGCGCGCGGGCGGCGCTGACGCCGGACGCGCCGCAGATGCGGCTGTTTCCGCTCGATCATGAGAGCGCGGCCTATGGGTATCTCTGGGTCCGCCGCTTCACCTATACGCTGGTCTACGGCCATTTCCTGCTGCGTGCCGCCTGGGTGCTGGGCCTCGCTTTGCCCACCTACCGGTTCTTCGGCAATCTGCTTGGCCTGTTCGTCGCCGGCATGGCCGTGGTGTTCGTGCTGCAGATCAGGGGTGGGGTGGCGCGCCGGCTGCGGCGCCTCGGCGCACGCGAAGGCCGCGTGGCGCGGCTGCGCAACGCCGTCGCCGATTTCTGGCACGTCCTCGCCATCGCCTATGTCATCGCCGGCTTCCTGGTGTGGACGCTCGATGTCGATGGCGGCTTCGCCTTCCTCGCCCGCGCCACGCTGCTCTCGCTGCTCACCCTCGCCCTGGCGTCGCTCCTCATCGCGCTGATGCTGCGGGCCTTCGAACGGGTGTTCAAGCTCAATGCCGAGATGCGCACGCGCTACCCCCTGCTGGAGGCGCGCGCCAACCGCTATCTGCCGGCGCTACGCAGCGCGATGCAGGGGCTGGTGATGCTGGTCGCCGCGCTGGTGCTGCTGGAAATCTGGGGCGCCCGCCCGTTCGAGCGGCTGGCCTCGGAGGCCGGGCGGCTGGCAGTGGGGCGGCTCATCTCCATTGGCGTGGTGGTGCTGGTCGGGCTCGTGCTGTGGGAAATCTCCACCGCCTTCGCCGAGCGGCTCCGGGCGGCCAATCCCACTTCCACCCGATTGAAGACGTTGCTGCCCTTCCTGCAGAACGCCTTCCGCGTGGTGCTGCTCACCCTTGGCAGCCTGATCCTGCTCTCGGAGATCGGCATCAACATCGCCCCGCTGCTGGCGGGCGCCGGCGTGCTCGGCCTTGCCATCGGCTTCGGCGCGCAGACGCTGGTGAAGGACGTGATCACCGGCGTGTTCATCCTGATGGAGGACACCATCTCGGTGGGCGACGTAGTCGAGGTCGGCGCCCATGCCGGGCTGGTGGAGAAAATCACTATCCGCACTGTCCACATGCGCGACTTCGACGGCAATGTGCACTCCATCCCCTTCGGCGAGGTGCAGACGGTCAAGAACATGTCGAAGGACTTCGCCTATGCGGTCGTCGATGTCCGCATCGCCTATCGCGAGAGCATCGACGAGGCGCTGGCGCTGATGGCGGAAGTCGCCGCTGACATGGCGGCGCACGGGCCGCTGGCGGAAACCATCATCGAGCCGTTCGAGGTGGTGGGCGTCGAGGCGCTGGACCCCTCGCATATCCAGCTGCGCGGCCGCTTCAAGACCCGGCCGCTGGGCCAGTGGAATGTGCGGCGCGAATTCTACCGCCGCATCAAGGCCGCCTTTGACGTACGTGGCATCGAGATGCCGTACCCGCACCAGACGGTCTATCTTGGCACCGACAAGAAGGGCATGGCCCCGCCGCTGCGGGTGGTAAACCAGAGCGCGGAGGAGCTTGCCCCGCCCGTGCGTCCCCGCCGCGCCGCCGCGCGCGCCGCGGCGGCGACGCCCGGCCCGATGATCGAGGAGCATCCCGGCGCGCGCGAACGCAGCGAGGAGGATGAGGAGCCGGTGCTGCCCGCCATCGAGGAGCGGCGGCATTAGTGTGGCTTAGGACACCTGCGCGCTCACGACCGACACGAGACGGTCGACCTCGTCTTCGGTGTTGTAATAGTGCGGAGACGCCCGCACGAGCGGAGGAAGCCCGCGGGCTGTCGCGTCCAGAAGCGTGCTGGAGGGCGAGGAGACGCTTACATTGATGCCGGCAAGGGTCAGCGCCTGCTGCACCCCTGCCGCGTGGCGGTTCTTGACCGAGAACGTCACGATGGCCGCCGGATCCCGTCCGAGGTCGTGCACCGTGACATCGGATAAGCCCCGCAGTCCGTCGCGCAGTCGCGCGGACAGGGCGCGGCAGCGCGCCTCGATAAGATCGAGACCGATCTCCAGCGCGTAGTCCACGGCACGGCCGAGCCCGAGCCGGGCCGCGTAATTGTTCTCCCAGGTCTCGAAGCGTCGCGCGTCGGGGCGCAGTTCGTAGCGGTCGGGAGCGACCCATGGCGCCGCGAAATGGTCCAGCATCAGCGGCTCCAGGCGACGCATCAGGTCTCGCCGGATGTAAAGAAAGCCGGTGCCGCGCGGTCCGCGCAGGAACTTGCGGCCCGTCGCGGTCAGCACGTCGCATCCGAGTTGATCGACGCGCGTCGGGATTTGGCCGACCGCCTGGCACGCATCGAGCAGATAGGTCACGCCGTGCCGGCGCGCGATCTCACCCATTGCGGCAGCAGGATTGCGGAGGCCGCCATTCGTCGGCACCCAGGTGATCGCGATCAGCCTGACGCGACCGTCGATCATACGTTCGAGGGCATCGGGGTCGAGCATGCCGTCCCCGTCGTCGGGAATGACCTCGATCACCGCCCCGGTTCGCTTGGCGACCTGAAGGAATGCGACGTAGTTCGCGGCATATTCCGCCCGCGCCGTCAGGATCCGGTCCCCGGGTTGGAAGGCGATTGCGTAGAAGGCAAGTTGCCACGCTACCGTCGCGTTTTCGGTCAGCGCGATCTCGTCCCGTCCCGCCCCGAGCAATCGCGCCACGCTGTCATAGACACCGGAGACCCGGTCAGCCGCCTCGCCGGCCGCCTCGTAGCCTCCGATTTCGGCCTCGCGGCGGAGGTGGCTGACGACGGAATCCAGCACGGGCTGCGGCATGAGCCCGGCACCGGCATTGTTGAGGTGGACGCGATGAGCCACTCCCGGCGTCTCCGCTCGGAACTTTGCGACATCGAAGGCCATGTCTTTCATCTCACCTCTCTGCCAAACCGGCCGCCGGCGCTCACGGTGTCGATGCCTACCATAGTGAGGGGGGTCCGGTGTCGCCGGCGGGTCGACTATGGGACGAAGCTGTACACAGCCCGGAGCGGGATTAAGTAAGGACCCTTGATCCTCCTTTTGCGCAAACGCCGCCCGGCGGTAACGGGAGAGGATTGAGCGCGCGCGTCAAAGCCGCGATGATGCATCGTGCCGGCTCCATGCCGGAAGACATGGAGCCGCGCATTCATGCTCAGCCGCCTTCTCCTCCACCCGGTGTTGTTGATCATCGGCGTGATCTTCGGGCTGTTCCTGCTGTACGAGACTTCGGTGCGCTTCTTCGCCTATACCGGCGACGCCTATGTCAACAGCGACATCGTGGTGCTCGCCTCGGAGATCGAGGGGCCGGTGTCCAAGCTCGCGGTGCAGAACAACCAGAGCGTGGCGGCCGATCAGCTCTTGTTCGAGATCGAGCGTACGCCCTATGCGCTGAAGGTGCAGGAGACGGAAGCGGCGCTGTCCACCGCACGCGCCAATCTCGACCTTGCGCAGGACGAGGTCGGTGCCGCGAAGGCCGCCGTCACCTCGGCGCAGGCGGTGCTGACCAATGCGCAGGACCAGCTGGTGCGCGTCAAGACGCTGGAGAAGGAGGGCTATTCGCCCGAGGCGACGCTTGATGTCTCCACCCGGGATGTCGCCACCGCCGGCGCCAATGTCAGCGCCGCCGAGGCGCAGCTGGCGGTTTCCGTGCGCCGGGTGACGGTGGCGCAGGCGGCGATCGAATCCGCCGCCGCGGCGGTGGCGAAGGCGCGGTACGACCTTTCGAAAACGGTGGTGAACGCCCCCGATGCCGGCCGCGTCGCGCCCTTCGTCACCCGCGTGGGCGATTATCTGCGTCCCGGCAGCGAGGTGATGGCCATCGTCACCGACAAACGTCGTCGGGTGGTGGCGAATGTGAGCGAGCGCCATCTCGCCCGCATCAAGGTCGGCCAGACGGCGCTGCTGACGCTCGGTTCCGACCCGTGGGCGCTGCATTGGGGCCGGGTGAGCGGCATTGCCGGCGGCGTCGCCCGCTCGCCGAACAACCCGCAGGTCATTCCCTATGTCGAGCCGACCACGGACTGGGTGCGGCTGCCACGGCGTTTCCCCATCGAGGTCACGCTGGACGCCTGGCCCGAGGGGCTCGTCCTGTTCAACGGCGCGGATGCGCGCGTGCTGATCTGGTTCTGAGCCATGGCGAGGGAGGGCGGCACCGGCTTCAGCGATATCGACCGGCAGGCCTTCGCCACCGCCACCGGCGTGCTCGCGGCTGTCTATATCGCCCTGCTGATGGGGCTGGACGAGCCCTATTGGGCGGCGCTCAGCGTCATGATCATCGCCAATGTCGACCGCGACGCACTGTTCACCAAGGGTGTTCTGCGCGTGCTCGGCACCTTCATCGGGGTGATCGGCGGCTATTACATCGGCCAGTGGGCGGAGGGGTACAACCTCATGCAGCTGGCGCTGGTCACTATCGCCGCAGCGGTGGGCACCTATGGCCGGCAGCGTAGCGCCTATGGCTATGCCTGGTTCTACGGCGGGCTCACCTTCGGTCTGGTGATGCTCTACACCATGACCCAGCCGGCACAGCTTTACGGCTTCGCGCATTACCGCTGTTTCGAGATCGTCATCGGCGTGGTGTGCGGCACGCTGTCGAGCTGGGCGCTAGGCCCCCGGGCCGGCGAGCTTCATGCCCGACTGAAGCTCCAAGCGGCGGCGACCACCGTGCTCAACGCCGAGCGGCAGGCGCTGATCGCCGGGCTGGGGGCGTTCACCATCATCATCGTCTGGTCGCTGTTCAATCTGCCGCAACTGCCGCAGGTGCTGATCTCCAGCCTCATCGTCGTCGACAGCGATCCGCTGGCGACGCGCCATCGCGGCTTTCAGCGCATTCTAGGCTGCATTCTCGGCGGGGCGGCGGCGTTGGTCGTCATCCTGATCGACGCGGTGCATGTGTGGTGGTGGGCGTCGATGCTTTTTCTCGGCGTATTCTCATTCGCCCGCATCCACCTGGGCAAGTCCAGCCAGGCCTATATCGGAACCCAATGCGCCATCGCCTATCTGGTGACGCTGGTCAGCGCCTCGCCGCCCGACAGCCTCGCTCCGCCGATCGAGCGGCTGATCGGCATCGTCATCGGGGTGAGCCTGATGACCGTGCTGGTGTGGGCGTTCAACCCGCCGGCCAAGGCGGATTCCTCGGCGGAAACTCCCACGGACACACCGGCGAAGAAGCCCGCCTGATCAGTCCTCCTCCCGCGCGGGGGCGATGGCGTCGAGCAGCGTGTCGGGATCGGTCCCGCGCGGCACGCTGAGCCAGCGCCCGGGGCGGCCGGCGGGAATGACGATGACGGCATTCTTCGGGCAGATGTCGAGGCAGGGCACCTCGACCACCGCCACTCCCGCGCCCTTGCGGCGCGGCTTCTTCATCGGCTTGCCGCCCTCGCGCCGGGCGATGGCGGCACGCAGCGCTTTGGGCAGGGGCTGGTCAGCAGCGGGGCCGAAGCCACCGTCGAGCTTCTTCGCGCATTTGCGGCAGACGAGGACCACATCGGTCCAGTCGGCTTTGATCGGCTTCATGCGCGCTAGCATCCTGGCGGCTGGAGGCTCTATGTGCCATCGCCCGCAGCTCCTGTCGAACGAGACCGGCCGGGAGAACCGCGCTCCCTTGCGTCGAGGGGGCAACCGACGCTTGGGAAGCGGCCTCCCGGCCGGGTAGCAAGGCTCACTCGGCCGCAAGCGGCGCGATATGGGCCTCGCCGTGCTGCCGGAGCGGGCGGTTGCCCGCCAGACGCCGCAGCAGCACGTAGAAGACGGGCGTGAGGAACAGCCCGAAGAAGGTGACGCCGATCATGCCGGCGAACACGGCGATGCCCATGGCATGGCGCATTTCGGCGCCGGCACCGGTGGAGAGCACCAGCGGCAGCACGCCCATGATGAAGGCGAAGGAGGTCATCAGGATCGGCCGCAGGCGCAGGCGGCTGGCCTCGATGGCCGCCTCCACCGGGTTGCGGCCCATGAACTCCAGCTCGCGGGCGAACTCGACAATCAGGATCGCGTTCTTCGCCGACAGGCCGACCAGCACGACGAGGCCGATCTGCGTGAAGATGTTGTTGTCGCCCCCGCCCAGCCACACGCCGTAGAGCGCCGCCAGCAGGCCCATGGGCACGATCAGGATGATCGCGATGGGCAGCGTCAGGCTTTCATACTGTGCCGCCAGCACCAGGAAGACGAGCAGCAGCGCGAGCGGGAAGACGATGAGCGAGGAGTCGCCGGCCAGGATCTCCTGATAGGTGAGGTCGGTCCATTCATAGTCGAAGCCCGGCGGCAGCACCTCGGCGGCGATCCGCATCGCCGCTTCCTGCGCCTGGCCGGAGGAATAGCCGGGCGCGGGGGAGGCGTTGAAGTCGGCGGTGAGGAAGCCGTTATAGCGCTGGGCGCGCTCCGGCCCGGCGGTGGTCTCCACCGTCAGCAGCGCGGAGAGTGGGATCATCTCGCCCGAGAGCGAGCGCACCTTCAGCTTGCCGATGTCCTCCGGCCGGGCGCGGAACGGCGCGTCGGCCTGCGCCCGCACCGAGTAGGTGCGGCCGAACTTGTTGAAGTCATTGACATAGAGCGAGCCGAGATAGACCTGCAGCGTCTCGAACACCGACTGGATCGGCACGCCGAGCTGGCGGGCCTTGGTACGGTCCACATTCGTGAAAATCTGCGGCACGTTGATCTGGTAGGTGGTGAACTGCCCGGTGAGTTCCGGCGCCGCCATCGCCTTGGCCATGAAGGCGTTGGTGACCTCGTTCAGCGCCTCGTAGCCGCGGCCGGCGCGGTCTTCGAGCTGCATCTTGAAGCCGCCGACCACGCCGAGGCCCTGCACCGGCGGCGGCGGGAACATGGCGATGAAGGCACCCTTGATCACCCCGTATTTCTGGTTCAGCGCCCCGGCGATGGCACCGGCGGAGAGTTCCGGGCTCGTGCGCTCCTCGAACGGGTCGAGCACCGAGAACACGATGCCGGCATTGGACGAGTTGGAGAAGCCGGCGATGGACAGGCCGGGGAAGGCCACGGCGCTGGACACGCCGGGCTGGGCGAGCGTGATCTCGGTCATTTGCCGGATCACCTCTTCCGTGCGGTCGAGCGTGGCGCCGTCTGGCAGCTGGGCGAAGCCGACGAGGTACTGCTTGTCCTGCGCCGGCACGAAGCCGGGAGGCACCGCCTGGAACAGCCACCAGGTGGCGCCCAGCATCACGGCGTAGAACACCATGACGAGGCTTTTCACCTTGAGCGTGCCGCGCACGCCGCCGCCATAGCCGCGCGAACCGCGCGCGAACACCCAGTTGAAGCCGCGGAAGAACCAGCCGAACAGGAAATTGATGACGCGCTGGAGCGCATCCGGCGGGGTGTCGTGGCCGCGCAGCAGCAGCGCCGCCAGCGCCGGCGAGAGGGTGAGCGAGTTGATCGCCGAAATCACCGTCGAAATGGCGATGGTGAGGGCGAACTGGCGGTAGAACTGGCCCGACAGGCCGGTGATGAAGGCGAGCGGCACGAACACCGCCACCAGCACCAGCGCGATGGCGATGATAGGGCCGGACACCTCGCTCATGGCCTGATAGGCGGCGGCGCGTGGCGTGAGGCCGTTCTCGATGTTGCGCTCGACATTCTCCACCACCACGATGGCGTCGTCGACGACGATGCCGATGGCGAGCACCAGCCCGAACAGGCTCAGCGCGTTGATGGAGAAGCCGAACAGATACATCACCGCGAAGGTGCCGACGATGGAGACCGGCACCGCGAGCAGCGGGATGATCGAGGCGCGCCAGGTTTGCAGGAAAACCACGACGACGATGACGACCAGCGCCACCGCTTCGAACAGCGTGTGCACCACGGCGTCGATGGAGGCGTCGACGAAGCGGGTGGTGTCGTAGACGATGTCGAAGTCGACGCCTTCCGGCATCGTCTTCTTCACTTCCGCCATGGTGGCGCGGACATTTTCAGCGATTTCCAGCGCGTTGGAGCCCGGCGCCTGGAACACGCCGAGGCCGACCGCCTGCTTGTTGTCGAGCAGAGAGCGCAGCGCATAGTCGGCGGCGCCGAGTTCGAGCCGGGCAACGTCGCGCAGGCGCACCACCTGCCCGTTGGCGCCGGTCTTCACGACGATGTCGCCGAACTCTTCCTCGGTTTCCAACCGGCCCTGGGCGTTGATGGTGAGCTGCAGGTCGACGCCTTCCAGCGCCGGCGAGGCGCCGACGATGCCGGCGGCGGCCTGCACGTTCTGGGCGCGGATCTCGTTGACCACATCGCCGGCGGAGAGGCCGTGCTCGGCGATCTTCTGCGGGTCGAGCCAGACGCGCATCGAGTAGTCGCCGCCACCGAAGATGTCGATCTGGCCGACGCCGCCGATGCGGGCCAGCCGGTCCTTCACGTTCAGAACCGCGTAATTGCGCAGATAGGTGATGTCGTAGCGGTCATTGGGCGAGATGAGATGCACGACCATGAGGAAGGTCGGAGAGCTCTTGGCGGTGGTGATGCCGAGCGCGCGCACCTCTTCCGGCAGGCGCGGCTCGGCCTGGCCGACGCGGTTCTGCACCAGCTGCGTCGCCTTGTCGGGGTCGGTGCCGAGCTTGAAGGTGACGGTCAGCGTCATCACGCCGTCCGTCGTCGCCTGCGAGGACATGTAGAGCATGTCCTCGACGCCGTTGATCGCTTCCTCGATCGGCGTCGCCACGGTGGCGGCGATGACCTTCGGGCTGGCGCCGGGATAGGTGGCGCGCACGATGACCTGCGGCGGCACGACTTCCGGATATTCCGAAATCGGCATCACCCGCAGGGCCAGCAGCCCCGCGAGGAAGATCAGAACGGAGAGGACGCCGGCGAAAATCGGCCGGTCGATGAAGAATTTGGACAGATTCATAGCGTCCTCCCCCAAGGAGGCAGAGCGTCGGGGCTGCGATCAGCGCGCGGCGACGGCGGTGTTCGGGTCCGTCGCAGAGGCGGCGGAAGCGGATTCCATGGGCACGATCTCGGGCGCGACAACCGCGCCGGGGCGCACGCGCTGCAGGCCGTTGACGACAATGCGCTCGCCTTCCTTCAGCCCGTCGGTGATGACGCGCAGCCCGTCCGAGGGTGGGCCGAGCGTCACCTTGCGCCAGACGGCCTTGTTGTCGTCGCCGACCACGAAGACGAACTTCTTGTCCTGGTCGGTGCCGATGGCGCGTTCGTTCACGGCCAGCGCCGGCTGGGTCTTGGCGCGGCCCATCTTGACCCGGGCGAACTGGCCGGGAACGAGGCGGCCGTCCTTGTTCTCGAACACCGCGCGCAGGCGGAACGTGCCGGTGGCGGCATCGACCTGATTGTCGACCAGCTGCAGATGGCCGCGCACCGGCCGGGTGGCCGTGGTGGCGGTGGTGATCTCGACCGGGATCTGGTCGATTTCGGTCAGCGCGATGTCATGCTCGCCGACCGAGGCCAGCGCCTCGGCGACGGTGTTCTCGTCGGCGTCGAAGCTGACATAGATCGGATCGACCGAGACGAGACTGGTGAGCACCGGCGAGGAGGCGCCGGCGGCGACAAGGTTGCCAACCGTCACCTCGATCCGCCCGACGCGGCCGTCGACCGGCGCGCGCACCTCGGTATAGCCGAGATCGAGCTTGGCGCTCTGCACGGCGGCATCGGCCGCGCGCAGATTGGCTTCCGCCTCGCGATAGGCATTGGTGCGCTGGTCGAGGTCGCGCACCGAGACGGTGCGGTTGTCAACCAGCTGCTTGCCGCGTTCCAGCTCGCTGCGGGTGAGCTCCACACGCGCGGCGGCGGCCTCGCGGAGCGATTCCGAGCGGGTCAGCGCGGCCTGGAACGGCGCGGGATCGATGGTCACCAGCAGGTCGCCCTGCTTGACCAGCGCGCCCTCGCGGAAATGGATTTTCTCCACCGCGCCGGCGACGCGCGGGCGCACCTCCACCACCTCGACGGCGCGCAGGCGGCCGGAGAACTCGTCCCACTTCATGGTGTCGCGCGTCTTCAGAACGGCGACTTCCACCGGCATCGCCGGCGGCGCGGCGGCTTCCGCCGGGGCGGGGTCGGTGGCGAGCGCGGTCGAGCTCGGCCAGGCGACGAAGACGGCGCCGCCGGTGGCGATGAGGGCGAGGGTCAGCGCCAGCCCGGCCTCGCGCCAGCCCTTGGCGCGACGCGGACGAGGGGCGGTTGCGTCGTGGGCGATGACGGCGTGTGCGATCGGTGTCGGGGCGGCATCGTTGCCGAAGCGGTTGTCACTCATGACGTGTCTCCCGGGCCTCAGGCCCGAATGGTGCGAAGCGGTGCGGCGGAATTCTCCGCCAGAAAGGTGCTGAACAGGCCGCGCAGGACCGTTTCCCAGGCCGGGGCGGCTTCGATGGCGGCGTCGATGCTCTGGTTCGAACAGTTCGTGCCTTCGAGCAGATGGCTTTCCACCGACACCCCGCCGGCGCGTAGGCGCTCGGCATAGGCGAGGCTCTCGTCGCGGATCGGGCAATCGGCGGAGGTGACGATCAGCGCCGGGGCGAGACCGCCGAGCCGGCGTGAGCCGAGCGGCGCGGCATAGGGATGGGCGGCACGGTCGGCGCTGCCGAGATAAAGGTGCCAGCCATCCGCCCATTTGCAGCCCGACGCACCGGCCGAGGCGGCGTGGATCGAGCCGGTGCAGAGGCTGGGATCGACCATGGGCGAAATCAGAATCTGCCCGGCCAGCGGTGGTGCCTGCTGGTCGCGCGCCATGAGGCTGAGGGCGGTGGCCAGATTCGCCCCGGCTTCCTCGCCGGCGACGAACAGCCGTGACCCGCGCCCCGCCCATTTCGCCCGTTCGGCCGATAGCCGGCCCAGCGCCTTGAAGGAGAGGTTCAGCGCCGCCGGAAAAGGGTGTTCCGGCGCGAGCGGATAATCAATCGACACCACCACCGCACCGGCCTCCGCCATGATGCGGCAGAGATGCGCGCTGCAATCGAGGTCGCCATCGACAAAGCAGCCGCCATGCAGATGCAGCACCAGCGGCGCGGGACGCAGCGGCACGGCGGGGCGGTAGACGCGCGCGGCCAACGCCTCGCCGTCCATATCCAGCTTTGCCTCGGTCCACGCTGCGGTCATGACGCCCACTACCGGGAGGAAGCCTTCGCTCCCACCCGATTCCAACGGTTGTTGCTGTTGCAGTGCGGCGAAAACTAGACCTGCACTGGGCTCGAAAAAATAGCCGATTGGCGATAACATTATTCACATATGGAAATAATCGCACGGTAGCCATGGACCAGATCGCCGCGATGCGCGCCTTTGTCCGGGTGGTGGAAGCCGGCACGTTCAGCCGTGCCGCCGATCTGCTCGACATGCCGAAACCGACCGTCACCAAACATATCCAGCAGCTTGAGGCGCATCTGCGCACCAAGCTGCTCAACCGCTCGACCCGCCGCGTGGCGGTGACCCCCGATGGCGCCGCCTATTATGAGCGGGCGGTGGCGCTGCTCTCCGATCTCGACGAGCTCGACGGCTCGATGACCCGCTCGCAGGCGAGCCCGGCCGGGCGGCTGCGGGTGGACGTGCCGTCCTCACTCGCGCTCTACGCCCTCATTCCGGCGCTACCGGACTTCTTCGCCCGCTACCCCGACATCCAGCTCGATCTCGGCGTCACCGACCGGCCGGTGGATCTGCTGGCGGAGAATGTCGACTGCGCGATCCGTGGCGGCGAACGTCTGGATCCGACGCTGATCGCCCGCCGCATCGGCACACTGCCGCTGATGCACTACGCCTCGCCCGCCTATATCGCTCGGCACGGCCTGCCGGAGCATCCGCGCGACCTTGCGCAGGGTCATCGCGTCATTGGCTATTTCAGCGCCCGCACCGGGCGGCCCATGGCATTCGACATGGTGCGCGGCGAGGAGAGCTTTGAACTGCGCCTGCCGCATGTGCTGGCGACCAACGATTCCACCGCCTATCTCGCCGCCGGCCTCGCCGGCCTCGGCATCACGCAGACGATTGATGCGATGGTGGGGCCTTATCTCGACTCCGGCGCGCTCGTGCGGGTGCTGCCCGAGTGGCAGGCCGGGCCCATCGTGCTGCATGTCGTCTACGCGCCGAACCGGCATCTCAGCAGCCGGCTGCGCGTCTTCGTCGACTGGGTGGCGGAGCTGTTCGGCTCTGGCGGCGCCTACCGCCCCGCCGGGCTGGCGCTGCATCTGCCGGTGCGGGCGCCGGGCTGAGGGTGGCGCCCTCTACTCCGCCGCGTCCTTGGCATGGCCGAGGCGGGCGGCGAGTGTGTCGACCAGTTCGCCGGCGGCCTCTGCGATCACCGTGCCGGGCGGATAGATCGCCTCCGCTCCGGCGGCGCGCACGGCGTCATAGTCCTGCGGCGGCACCACGCCGCCCACCACCACCATTATGTCCGGCCGCCCCTGCGCGGCGAGCGCCGCCTTCACCTGCGGCACCAGGGTGAGATGCCCGGCGGCGAGTGAGGAAATGCCGATGACATGCACGTCGTTCTCCACCGCCTGCCGTGCGGCTTCCTCGGGGGTGGCGAAGAGCGGACCGATATCGACATCGAAGCCGAGATCGGCAAAAGCGGAGGCGATCACCTTCTGCCCGCGATCATGCCCGTCCTGCCCGACCTTGGCGACGAGGAGGCGCGGACGCCTGCCTTCCTCGCGCTCGAATGCCTCGACGCGCGCCCGCACCTGCGCGACCCTGTCGCCCATCGCACCCGCCTCCCGCCGGTAAATGCCGGAGACCGCGCGAATCTCCGCCCGGTGCCGGCCGAAGACGCGCTCCAGCGCATCGGAGATTTCGCCCACCGTCGCCTTGGCCCGGGCGGCATCGATGGCGAGGGCGAGCAGATTGGCGTTGCCGCGCGCACCGTTCTCCAGCGCGGTCAGCGCCTGCGCCACCGCCTGCGGATCGCGCTCGGCCTTCAGCCGCGCCAGCTTGTCGAGCTGCGCCGCGCGGACGGCGGAGTTGTCGACCTTGAGCACGTCGATCGGCATTTCCCGCGCCGGCCGGTACTTGTTGACGCCGACCACGGTCTGGGCGCCGGAATCGATCCGAGCCTGCGTGGTGGCGGCGGCTTCCTCGATGCGCAGCTTGGGGATGCCGGCCTCGATCGCCTTGGCCATCCCGCCCAGCGCCTCCACCTCGGCGATATGGCCGAGCGCCTTCTGCGCCAGATCGGCGGTGAGCCTTTCCACGAAGAACGAGCCGCCCCAGGGGTCGATGGCGCGCGTCGTGCCGCTCTCCTGCTGCAGCACCAACTGCGTGTTGCGGGCGATGCGGGCGGAGAAGTCGGTGGGCAGCGCCAGCGCCTCGTCCAGCGCATTGGTGTGCAGCGACTGGGTGTGCCCCTGCGTCGCCGCCATCGCCTCCACCATGGTGCGCATGACATTGTTGAACACGTCCTGCGCCGTGAGACTCCAGCCCGAGGTCTGCGAATGGGTACGCAGCGGCAGCGACTTGGGGTTCTGAGCGCCGAGATCCTTCATCAGCTTGGCCCAGATCAGCCGGGCGGCGCGCAGCTTGGCGACCTCCATGAAGAAATTCATGCCGATCGCCCAGAAGAAGGACAGGCGCGGCGCGAAGCTGTCGATGGGCATGCCCGCCGCCACCCCGGCGCGCACATAATCGACGCCGTCGGCCAGCGTATAGGCGAGCTCCAGATCCTGCGTCGCCCCCGCTTCCTGCATGTGATAGCCGGAGATCGATATCGAGTTGAAACGCGGCATCTCCTTGGAGGTGAAAGCGAAAATGTCGGAGATGATCCGCATCGAGGGGGCGGGCGGGTAGATATAGGTGTTGCGGACCATGAACTCCTTGAGGATGTCGTTCTGGATGGTCCCGGAGAGCTGGGCAGGCGTTACCCCCTGCTCCTCCGCCGCCACGACATAGAGCGCGAGGATCGGCAGCACCGCCCCGTTCATGGTCATGGACACGCTCATCTGGTCCAGCGGGATGCCGGAGAACAGCGTGCGCATGTCATAGATGGAATCGATGGCCACCCCCGCCATGCCGACATCGCCGGCGACGCGCGGATGGTCCGAATCGTAGCCGCGATGGGTGGCGAGGTCGAAAGCGACCGAGAGCCCCTTCTGCCCGGCCGCGAGGTTGCGGCGGTAGAAGGCGTTGGAATCCTCCGCCGTGGAGAAGCCGGCATATTGCCGGATGGTCCAGGGCTGAGTGGCGTACATGGTGGGGTAGGGCCCGCGCAGGAACGGCGCGATGCCGGGATAGCTGTCGACGGCGCCGAGCCCGGTGATGTCGGCGGGGCCATAGATCGGCTTCACCGCCAGCCCCTCAGGCGTTGTCCAGTCATTGGCGGCGATGGCCGGCGTCGGGGCGCGCGGCGCCTGCCAGTCGCGGGCGGCGAAATCCGGGATGCGGCTCATCGCGCGTCCTCCCGGTGAGAGGAGCCGACGGCTAGGCCCGGCGCGCCACGAAGGAGCCGCTGCAGTTCTTCTCCGCCGATTGCCATTTGCCGGTGGCCACATCGCCGCGCACCACGCCGCGCGCGGAAAGTGTGTCGCTGCCACGCACCACTCGAATCTCGATCCGCCCCAGCGCGGTCACTGTGCCGGTGGCGTCCACCGGCCACATCCCGCCATAGCTGATCTGGCCATCCTCCACCGCCAGCCGGAAGTCCAGCCGCTTGTCGCACGGTCCGGACACCGGCTCTGCCGAGACCTGCCAGATGCCGTCGTGCAGGCTCAGCGCGGCCAGTTCCTGCGCCGTTGCCGGCGTCATCAGCAGCGCGCCCCCTAGCGCCGCGCCGCAGGTGGCAAGCGTCCACCCGTGAGTCAGCGTTTTCATGGTCTGTCCCTAGGTTGATGGCAGCTTCAGAGCTACCCCTGGGGCAACGGATGGCCGGGCTCATGGTTCCCTCCTGCGGCCAAGGCCGAGCCGGGCCTGGGCGTCGTCGAGAAAGGCGACGAGATCCGTGCCCGCAGCAAGATAGGTGTCGATGCCGGCGGTGCGCTGGGCCACCTCGTCCTCGCCCGGCTTGCCGGCGAGATAGACGGTGACGGCCCCGGCGTCCTTCAGCGCGCGGGCAGCCTCATTGGCGCGCTCGGCATAGGTCGCGTCGGAACCGCACAGGCAGGCGAGACGGGCGCCGGAGGTGCGGAACGCCTCGACCAGCGCCGCCATGTCGGTGAAGCCGTCATTGCCCGCCGCGGCTATGCCCCCAGCCTCGAAGGCGGTGCGGGCGAAGCCGGCGCGGGCGGCGATATCGGCCGGCGTGCCGAGCGCGGCGAGAAACACCGAGGGTCGGGCGGCGGCGGCGGTCGCGCGCAGCCGCTCGAACGGTTCGGCGAGCCGCTCGCCTACCAGCGGCTCGCACAAAAGCGCGCCCTCGGCCGGCGCGGCGGTTGGACGTGGGCGGGCGGGGGCCAGCACGCTTGGTACGCTTTCGCTGAGCAGGGGAAATTCCGAGGTGCCGGTGATCGGCAGCCGGCGCGTCGCCACCTCCTGCGCTCGTGCCCGGCGGGCCGTTGCCACGCGCTGCTGCCACGCGCCGGAGGCGAGCGATTCCACCATGCCGCCCTCGCGCTCAATGGCGCGAAAAAGCTCCCATGCCGCCGCCGCCAGCTTTTCCGTGCGTTCCTCGATGGCGCCCGCGCCGGCGCCGGGATCGGCGACGCGGTGAAGGTTGGATTCCTCCAGCAGGATGATCTGGGTGTTGCGCGCCAGCCGCCGCGCATCCGCGTCCGGCAGGCCCAGCGCCTGGGTAAAGGGCAGGACGCTGATGCTGTCCGCCCCGCCCACCCCGGCGGCGAAGCCAGCGATGGTGCCGCGCAACAGGTTCACATGCGCATCGTGCCGGGTCAGGCTTCGCCACGCGGTTTCCATGTGGATGGCGACCGGCGCGGGGGCGAGCCCGCACGCCTCCAGCACGGTTTGCCATAGCAGGCGGAACGCGCGCGGCTTTGCCTGCGTGCCGAGCTGGTCGACATCGGCAACCAGCGTCACCTCGATCAGCCGCGCCGCCGCGTCGAGCGGCAGGCCGGCGGCTTCCAGCGCGCGCAGATAGGCGGTGGCGGTGGCCAGCACGGCCGCGAGTTCCTGCGCGTCGGTGGCGCCGGCCGCGTGGTAAATGCGCCCATCCGCCCGCACCATCGGCGCGGTGAGGCCGCGCCCGTACAGCGCGGTGACGGTCTGGCCGAGCCGGGCGGCCAGCGCCTCCCACTCGATGGGCGCGGCGCCGAGCGCGGCGAAGTCGCCAATGGGGTCGAGCCCGAAGCGCAGGTCCAGCGCGGCCGGGTCGGCCTTCTCATAGAGCCGGGCCAGAGCGAGGGCGATGTCGCGGCCCTGATAGGCGCCGGCTTCCACCCGCAGCGTCGCCATGTCGGGCAGCAGCCCGTCCAGCGCCGCCACCATTTCCTCATGCCGCAGCTGCAGACCGAAACCGGCGGCGGAGGGGGCGGAGGCGAAGACCAGCGCGACGCCATCCGCGCCGCCGTCGAGATCGGCCAGCATCTGCGCATTGGCGCTGGCGGCGTCGTCATGGTCGATGCGGGCGATCAGCTTCCACGGCGCCCCCGCCGGGCGGCCGGCAATGGGGGCGGCCGCGCGCCGCCGTTCGGGCAGGGCGTCGAGGCGGATGCCGTCGGCGGTGCGCGTCACCATGCGCTTGTCATAGGCGCCGCCCTTCAGCACGCCGTCGACCAGCGCGAGCCAGTCCGCGCGCGTGGCGGGCGGGAAGCTGTCGAGGTCGAGATCGAGCGGGCGCGGGTCCATCGACCTCTCCTCAGGCGAAATCGAGGATGACGGCGTCGACCGCCAGGCTGTCGCCGGCCTTGGCGTGGACCTTGGCGACGGTGGCGTCGCGCTCGGCGCGCAGCACATTTTCCATCTTCATCGCCTCCACCACCGCCAGCGTCTCGCCGGCCTTCACCTCCTGCCCCTCGCTGACGGCGATGGACACGACGAGGCCCGGCATGGGGCAGAGCAGGTGCTTGCCACTGCCGGCCTGCTGCTTCACCGGCATCAGCGCGGCGAGTTCCGCCTCGCGCCTTGTATAGACCAGCGCCTCCACCGCGACGCCGCGATGCGCCAGCGCCACGCCGTTGAGGCGCGGGCGCACCTGCACCGCCACCGCCTCCTCGTCGAACACGCCGTTCCATACCGGTTCCCCGGGCTGCCAGCCCGAGCGCAGCTCATGGGTAGAGACCGGCCGGCCGGCCTCATCAAGGAAGCTGACGATGAAGCCACCCGCCGCCCGGTCGACCTCGCAGGCGAGCGTGAGGTCGCCTAGGCGCACCACGCGCTGATGCTCGAACACCACCGGCCGCCCGGCGAGCTGGCCGGAAATCTTGCGCTTCCGCGCATTGCCGACATTGTCGATCACCGCCGCCACGGCCGCCAGCGTGCGGGCGAGCGCCGCGCTCGGCGCGGTGGCGTGGAAGCCGTCGGGATATTCCTCCGCGATGAAGCCGGTGGAAAGCCGCCCCGCCCGCCAGCGCTCATGCGTCATCAGCGCCGAGAGGAAGGGGATGTTGTGCTGGATTCCGTCAATGGCGAAGGCGTCGAGCGCGTCCGCCTGCGCTTCGATCGCTTGCGCCCGCGTCGGCGCATGAGTGATCAGCTTGGCGATCATTGGGTCGTAATAGAGCGAGATTTCCCCGCCTTCATAAACGCCGGTGTCGTTGCGCACGGTGACGCCGTCATTCACCCCTTCCGCCGGGGGGCGATAGCGGGTGAGCCGGCCGATGGAAGGCAGGAAGCCGCGATAGGGGTCCTCGGCATAGACGCGGCTCTCCACCGCCCAGCCCTTCAGCTTCACGTCCTCTTGCCGGAGGGCGAGCGGTTCGCCCGCCGCGACGCGGATCATCTGCTCGACGAGATCGATGCCGGTGACGAGTTCCGTCACCGGATGTTCCACCTGCAGGCGGGTGTTCATTTCAAGGAAATAGAACGACTTGTCCTGCCCGGCGACGAATTCCACCGTGCCGGCGCTGTCATAGTTCACGGCCCTCGCGAGGGCCACCGCCTGCTCGCCCATCTTCCGGCGCGTGGCCTCGTCCAGTAGCGGCGAGGGGGCTTCCTCCACCACCTTCTGGTTGCGGCGCTGGATCGAGCATTCGCGCTCGCCGAGATAGACGACATCGCCATGCTTATCGCCCAGCACCTGGATTTCGATATGGCGCGGCTGGACGATGAACTTCTCGACGAACACCCGGTCGTCGCCGAAGGAGGAGCGCGCTTCCGAGCGGGCGCGGTCGAACCCCTCTTGCACCTCGTCGCGGGAATGGGCGATGCGCATGCCCTTGCCGCCGCCGCCGGCCGAGGCCTTGATCATGACGGGATAGCCGATCTCGTCGGCGATGCGGGCCGCGTGCGCCGCGTCCTCGATCACGCCGAGATAGCCCGGCACGGTGGAAACCCCGGCCGCCGCCGCCGCCTTCTTCGATTCGATCTTGTCGCCCATCGCCTCGATCGCCCCCGGATTGGGGCCGATGAAGACAAGGCCGGCGTCCTTCAGCGCGGCGGCGAAGCTCGCGCGCTCGGAGAGAAAGCCGTAGCCGGGATGGATCGCCTGCGCGCCCGTCTGCTTCGCGGCGGCGATGATCTTCTCCGCATCGAGATAGGACTGCGCCGCCGGAGCGGGGCCGATGTGCACCGCCTCATCCGCCATCGCCACATGCAGCGCGTCGCGGTCGGCGTCGGAATAGACCGCGACGGTCTTTATGCCCATGCGCCGGGCGGTCTTGATGACCCGGCAGGCGATCTCGCCCCGATTGGCGATGAGGATCTTGGAGAACATAGCTATGCACCTATTTTATCCGCTTGCCGCTAGCTTCAATCTCGCAATATTCCCAGAACTCCACATCGTCAGGAATTAAATGCGGATAGCTACGAATATAGTAAGATGCGAGAGATTGATCTCTGCGATCATGCTTGAGTGCGAACATTATTTTTCTGAAATGAGGTGGCGAACATAAAAAATATAGCATCGCCTCATTCCAAACCGTAAGCTTTGCGCTCGGCGTGTTTCCGCCGGAAGTCCATTTGTGAGATTTGCACTCTACAAGAATGGGCGGTTCTCTGCTTCCCAGGTCGAATTTATGGAGTTTTTTGTTAGAATTTAATCCAACTGGGGCTGCAAAACTACGTTCTAACATTATTCCTTGAGTTCGAAAGAACCGCTGGGCGACGGATTCGAAATCTGCGCCTGCATGCGCGTTGCTCACAGATCCAATGCGCTGAAAGGTAGTATCGCTCATTCGAGCCTCACAACGGCAGATTGTCGTGCTTCTTCAGCGGCGCTTCGATCTTCTTCGAGGCGAGCATGGCCAGTGCCCGCGCGATGCGCTTGCGGGTGGCGCGCGGGGTGATCACCTCGTCAATATAGCCGCGCTCGGCCGCCACAAACGGCGAGAGGAAGCGCTGCTCATATTCCTTGGTCCGCGCCGCGATCTTCTCGGGGTCGTCGATGTCGGCGCGGAAGATGATCTCCACCGCCCCCTTGGCGCCCATGACAGCGATCTGCGCGGTGGGCCAGGCGTAGTTCACATCGCCGCCGATGTGTTTGGAGGCCATCACGTCATAGGCACCGCCAAAGGCCTTGCGGGTGATCACCGTGACCAGCGGCACGGTGGCCTGCGAGTAAGCGAAGAGCAGCTTGGCGCCGTGCTTGATCAACCCGCCATATTCCTGCGCCGTGCCGGGCAGGAAGCCGGGTACATCGACAAAGGTGACGATCGGGATTTCGAACGCATCGCAGAAGCGCACGAAACGCGCCGCCTTGCGCGAGGCATCCGCATCGAGCACGCCGGCCAGCACCATGGGCTGGTTGGCGACGAAGCCTACCGTGCGCCCCTCGATCCGGCCGAAGCCGGTGAGGATGTTCTTGGCGAAGCCTTCCTGAATCTCGAAGAAATCGCCCTCGTCGGCGACTTTTCCGATCAGTTCCTTCATGTCGTAGGGCTTGTTCGGATTGTCCGGCACCAGCGTGTCGAGCGAGGGGTCGAGCCGCTCGCCATCGTCGAAGCTCGGCCAGACCGGCACGCCGGAGCGATTGCACGCCGGCAGGAAGTCGATCAGCCGGCGCATCTGCAGCAGGCATTCGACATCGTTCTCGAAAGCGCCATCGGCCACCGAGGACTTTGTCGTGTGCACCTTGGCACCGCCGAGTTCTTCCGCCGTCACGCTCTCATTGGTGACGGTCTTCACCACCTCCGGCCCGGTGACGAACATGTAGGAGGTGTCGCGCACCATGAAGATGAAGTCGGTCATGGCGGGGGAATAGACATCGCCGCCGGCGCACGGGCCCATGATGACCGAGATCTGCGGAATGACGCCGGACGCCGTGACGTTGCGCTTGAACACTTCGCCATAGCCGCCGAGCGCCGCCACGCCTTCCTGGATGCGCGCGCCGCCGGCATCGAACAGGCCGATGATCGGTGCCCGCACCTTCAGCGCCATGTCCTGGATCTTGGTGATCTTGGCCGCGTGCGCTTCCGAGAGCGAGCCGCCGAACACGGTGAAGTCCTTGGCGAAGACGAACACCTTGCGCCCGTTCACCGTGCCCCAGCCGGTAACGACGCCGTCGCCGGGGATTTTCTCGGCCTTGTCCATGCCGAAATCGGTGCAGCGGTGCTGAACGAAGGTGTCGAATTCCTCGAAGGAGCCGGTGTCGAGCAGCAGCTCCAGCCGCTCGCGAGCGGTAAGCTTCCCGCGCGTGTGCTGGGCGGCGACGCGCTTCTCGCCGCCGCCGGCTCGCGCGCGGGCGCGGCGCTGTTCCAGTTCGTCGAGAATGGGCTTCATGGCGTTCCCCCAGCCGGCATGCGGACCGTTGCAACGGTTCTAGGCGCTTGCGGCCGAAAACATAAGCTGTGAAAATGCGGATCGCGAAGTTGTAAAAATTTCACAAAAATCGATGTTTGGGATGCTTCGTTGCGGCCGTCTCATCCTCAGAGGCCGGCCTCGAACGACGTTGGTCCGGGTGCGCGCTCGCGGCGATCCTTCGAGGCTCGCTGCGCTCGCACCTCAGGATGACGTTGCGGACGGGGGCAGCGCTGGCGCGGAAACCGCTTTCTCGCCGGCATCCTGCGGTGCCCGGCGGCACGCCGGGCCTCGAAGGATGGTTCTCGCGAGCGGACGATAAGGAAGAGGCATCATGTCCCGAAAAGTCTTCGCCGGCCATGCGGTGCGCCATGCGCGCGAGCGGCTGGGGCTGACCCAGATGGATTTCGCCCGGCGCCTGTCGCTTTCCCCGAGCTATATCAACCAGATCGAGAGCAACCAGCGCCCGGTTACCGCCGCTGTGCTCCTCGCCATCAGCCGGGTGTTCGATCTCGACATCACCCGCTTCGGCGCCGACGACCTCGACCGCGTGGTCGCCGATCTACGCGAGGCGCTGGCCGATCCGGTGTTTCGCGGCATCGAGCCGAGCCTGCAGGACCTGAAGAACGCTACCACCCACGCCCCCGCCTTCGCCCATGCCTTCCTGCGCCTGCACGGGGCGCTGCGCCGGCTGGAGGAGCGCCGCGCCGCGCAGGAGGATGCGCGGGTTTCGGTGGCGCGCGAGGTCGACGGGGCGGCGCCGGACGAGGCGCGCCATCTCGCGCCCTATGAGGAAGTGCGCGACCATTTCCACTACATCGACAATTATGTCGACGGGCTCGACCGCGCCGGCGAGGAGCGCAACGCGGCGCTCGACCTGTTCGGCCGCGACGATGCGGTGCGCGTGCTGGCAGCGCATTTGCGCCAGCGCCACGACATCACGGTGGAAATGGCGCCCGCCGCGCGGCTTGACGCGCCGCTGCTGGCCTATGACCGCCACCGCCGGGTGGCCACATTGGCGCGCACGCTCGATCCGGCGAGCCGCGCCTTCCGCCTCGCCGCCTTTCTCGCCCGTTTTGAGCAGAGCGAGATCATTGATCAGCATGTGCAGGAGGCTGGCTTCCGCAGCCCAACGGCGCGCGACGTGTGCCGGCTGTCGCTGCAGAACTATTTCGCCGGCGCGCTCCTGCTGCCCTATCGCCGCTTCGCCCGGCTGGCGCGGGAGACACGGCACGATCTCGACCGGCTGGCCGCCCTTACAGGGGCGAGCCTGGAGCAGGTGTGCCACCGTCTCTCGACGCTGCAGCGGCCGGGCGAGAAGGGGGTGCCGTTCTATTTCCTGAAAGTCGACCGCGCCGGCAACGTCATCAAGCGCCACAGCGCCACGCGCTTCCAGTTCGCCCGCTATGGCGGTGCCTGCCCGGTGTGGAACGTGCACGAGGCGTTCGAGCAGCCTTCTCGCACGCTGGTGCAGTTGGGCGAGATGCCGGACGGGGCGCGCTATCTGTGCCTGGCGCGCGGCACCTCCAAGCCGGCGCTGCGCCATGGCGCGCGCGAGCGCCGCTTCGCGCTCGGCATTGGCTGCGAGATTTCCTATGCCGGCGAACTCGTCCATGCCGACGGGCTGGACCTGAAGGCGGCCGCTCCCGCGCCGCTCGGCGTCAATTGCCGCATCTGCCCGCGCACCGCCTGCCCCGAGCGCGCCTTCCCCCCGCTCGACCGCGCCATCGTGCTCGATCCCGACCGTCGCGACGTGGTGCCGTTCTCGGTCAGGGAGTGAGGGGGGGCAGCAGGAGGGATCTGCCCGGTCCCGTCCGCGTGCGTCCTTCGAGGCCCGGCTTTGTCGGGCGCCTCAGGATGACGGGGCAGGTCACAGAGTTCCGCCGGCGCAACACCCGTCATGCTGAGGTGCCGCCCGGCGGGCGGCCTCGAAGCACGCAGGCCCTCAAATATCCAGCGTGTTGTCGCGCTCCCATTGGGTGAGGTGGCGCGAATAGGCGTTCCATTCCTCATGCTTGAGCTTGGCATAGCCGTCCACCAGCGGGGCGCCGAGCGCGCTGCGCAGCACGTTCGACTTCTCCAGCGCGCGGATGGCGTCGAGCAGGTTCAGCGGCAGCTTCTTGGCGCCCTTCACCTTGTGGCCGTCGGTGTACATGTTGATGTCGAGCCGCTTGCCCGGGTCGCGCCGGTTTTGGATGCCGTCGAGTCCGGCGGCGAGCATGGCGGCGGGGGCGAGATAGGGGTTGGCGGCGCCGTCTGGCAGGCGCAGTTCGAGACGGCCCGCATCGGGGATGCGGATCATGTGGGTGCGGTTGTTGCCGGTATAGGTGACGGTGTTGGGGGCCCAGGTGGCGCCGGAAACGGTGCGCGGGGCGTTGATGCGCTTGTAGGAATTCACCGTCGGGTTGGTGAAGGCGCACAGCGCGTCGGCCGAGTGGATCAGGCCGCCGATGAAGCCGTAGCCGAGGGCGGAGAGGCCGAGCTCGCCCGTCTCGTCCTCGAACAGATTGGCCCCCTCCGGGCTCCACAGCGAGGTGTGCATGTGGCAGCCCGAGCCGGTGAGGTCGATGAAAGGCTTGGGCATGAAGGTGGCGCGCAGCCCGTGCTTTTCGGCGATGGAGCGGGCCATGAACTTGAAGAACACATGCCGGTCGGCGGTGGTCAGCGCGTCGGCGAAGTCCCAGTTCATCTCGAACTGGCCGTTGGCATCCTCATGGTCGTTCTGGTAGGGGCGCCAGCCGAGGGTGAGCATGCTGTCGCAGATTTCCTTGATCACCTCGTAGCGGCGCATCAGGGCGGACTGATCGTAGCAGGGCTTGGTGGCGTTGTCGGCGGCGTCGGAAATCTTGCTGCCATCGGCATTGGTGAGGAAGAACTCGCATTCCACCCCGGTCTTCATGACATAGCCGAGGCTTTCGGCGCCGAGCATGGTGGATTTGAGCACGTTGCGCGGCGCCTGCGCCACGAGTTCGTCGTTCATGACCAGGTCGGAGGCGAGCCAGCCGACTTCCGGCTTCCATGGCAGCTGGACCAGGCTGGAGGCGTCGGGCACCGCGAACAGGTCGGCATCGGCCGGGCTCATGTCGAGCCAGGTGGCGAAGCCGGCGAAGCCCGCCCCGGACTTCTGCATGCCGCTGATGGCGCTGGCGGGCACGAGTTTCGCCCGGAGCGCGCCGAACAGGTCGACATAGGAGATCAGGAAGTACTTGATGCCGAGCTCTTTGGCGGCATGCTTCAGATCGGCTTGGGCAAGATCAGTGGCCATGGTGCTATCCGGTTTCGCTGTTCCCCGGCCCGTTCGGGCTCGTTGGTCGTCATGACGTGCAAACCCCGCGCCGAGGCGCGGGGTTGATGATCAGAATCCGCCGTTGCGGCCCGGTATCCAGTCGGTGCCGGCCAGCGGCACATTGGCCATGGCGGCGGCCTCGATGGTCAGCGCGACGAGGTCTTCTGGCTCCAGATTGTGCACATGGCTCTTGCCGCAGGCGCGGGCGATGGTCTGGCACTCCAGCGTCAGCACGGCGAGATAATTGGCGAGGCGCCGCCCGGCGGCCACCGGGTCGAGCCGCTTCATCAGCTCGGGGTCCTGCGTGGTGATGCCGGCAGGGTCGCGACCTTCATGCCAGTCGTCATAGGCGCCGGGACGGGTGCCGAGCGCCGCATATTCGGCGGCGTAATGCGGGTCGTTGTCGCCCAGCGCCACCAGCGCGGCGGTGCCGATGGCCACCGCGTCGGCACCGAGCGCCAGCGCCTTGGCCACGTCCGCGCCGTTGCGGATGCCGCCGGAGACGACGAGCTGCACCTTGCGGTGCATGCCGAGGTCCTGCAGCGCCTTCACCGCCTGGCGCACGGCGGCGAGCGTCGGGATGCCGACATGCTCGATGAAGATTTCCTGCGTCGCGGCGGTGCCGCCCTGCATGCCGTCGACCACCACCACATCGGCGCCCGACTTCACGGCGAGGGCCGTGTCGTAATAGGGGCGGGCGGCGCCGACCTTCACATAGATCGGCTTTTCCCAGTCGGTGATCTCGCGCAGTTCCTCGATCTTGATCTCAAGATCGTCCGGCCCGGTCCAGTCCGGGTGACGGCAGGCGGAGCGCTGATCGATGCCGACGGGCAGGGTGCGCATGGCGGCGACGCGCTCGGTGATCTTCTGCCCGAGCAACATGCCGCCGCCGCCGGGCTTGGCGCCCTGGCCCACCACTACCTCGATGGCGTCGGCGCGCTTGAGGTCGTCCGGGTTCATGCCGTAGCGCGAGGGCAGGTACTGGTAGACGAGCTGGGTGGAGTGCCCGCGCTCCTCATTGGTCATGCCGCCATCGCCTGTCGTGGTCGAGGTGCCCATGGCGGACGCCCCGCGCCCCAGCGCCTCCTTGGCATTGGCGGAAAGCGAGCCGAAGCTCATGCCGGCGATGGTGATCGGGATCTTCAGCTCGATCGGCTTCTTGGCGAAGCGGGTGCCGAGCACGACCTCGGTCGAGCACTTCTCGCGGTAGCCTTCCAGCGGGTAGCGCGACATGGAGGCGCCGAGGAACAGCAGGTCGTCGAAATGGGGCACCCGCCGCTTGGCGCCGCCGCCGCGAATGTCATAAATGCCGGTGGCCGCCGCGCGGCGGATTTCCGAGAGCGTGTAGTCGTCGAAGGTGGCGGAGGAGCGCGGCGTGGTGCGCGGAGTATTGCTGTGGTCGGTCATCGCGCCCTCAATAGCTCGACACGTTGTCGACGTGGAAATGGTAGAGCGTGCGGGCCGAGCCGTAGCGGCGGAACTCGGACATATCGACCTCGCCCAGAAGGCCGGTCGCTTTCAGCTTCTCGGCCAGCAGCGCCTTGTGCTCGTCGCGCATTTCCTTCTCGATGCAGTCGGCACCGAGCGAGGCGACGGAGCCGCGCACGAACAGCTTGGCTTCATAGAGGCTATCGCCGAGCGCCTCGCCGGCATCGCCCAGCACGGTGAGGGTGCCGGCCTGCGCCATGAAGGCGCTCATATGGCCGACCGAGCCCTTCACCACGATGTCGATCCCCTTCATCGAGATGCCGCAGCGGGCCGAAGCGTTGCCGTCGATGATCAGCAGACCGCCATGGGCGGTGGCGCCGGCGGCCTGGCTGGCGTCGCCCTTCACATGGACAAAGCCGCTCATCATGTTCTCGGCGACGCCGACGCCGGCATTGCCGTGCACGATGACGCGCGCCTGCTTGTTCATGCCGGCGCAGTAATAGCCGACCGGCCCGTCGATCTCGACGGTGACCGGCACGTCAAGCCCGGCGGCGATGGCATGGCGGCCGGCGGGATGGGCGATCTTCCACAGTGTCTGGTTGGTGTCGGGCGCCAGCTTGTGCAGGGCGCCGTTCAGCTCACGCAGCGGGGTGGTGGCGAGGTCGACGAGGGTTTCTCCCTCGGCGGCGGCAGGCTTCAGCGAGAGGTTCATGCGGCGCGATCCCAGAAATAAACCTTGGCCGGCTCCGGCTCGAACACCCGCGCGGTCTCGATGCCCGGCAGGCCGGCCAGCGCCCGGTATTCGGAGGCGAAGGCGACATAATCGTCGGCTTCCGCCATGACGGCCGGCTTGCAGGCGATGGGGTCGCGCAGCACGCCGAAGCCGCTCTCGGTGCCGACGACGAAGGTGTAGAAGCCGTCGAGATCGCCCAGCGAATGCTCCAGCGCCTCACCCAGCGTATCGCCCCCGCGCATGCGGTAGGTGAGGTAGGCCGCGGCGACTTCGCTGTCGTTCTCCGTCGTCACCGGCAGTCCCTCGCGGGCCAGCAGGCGGCGCACGCCGGCATGGTTGGACAGCGAGCCATTATGCACCAGGCACTGGTCCGGCCCGGTGGAGAAGGGGTGGGCGCCGTCGGTTGTCACTGCGCTTTCCGTCGCCATGCGGGTATGGCCGATGGCGTGGGTGCCGCTCATCTCTTCCAGCTTGAAGCGCTTGGCGACATCGGCAGGCAGGCCGACTTCCTTGTACAGCTCCATGCGGGTGCCGGCCCCGACCACGCGCAGCTCCGGCGCGAGGCGGGCCAGCGCGGCGCGAACCGCCGCTTCCTCCGCCACCGGCACGCTCAGCACGCCATGGGTGTCGCGGGGAAGGATGGGGTGGCCGATCGCCTCGCCGAGCGCGGCGAAATCGGTGCCGGCGGGGCCGCGCAGCGTCAGTTTCACGAAGCCGGGCGTGCCGCCGCCATAGACCGCGAAGCCGGCGGAATCCGGCCCCCGGTCGCACATGATGTCGAGCATCTGCGAAAGCAGGGCGCCGAGTTCCGGCTCCAGCTTCGGCTGCTTCAGGAACAGGCCGACAATGCCGCACATGGCTTGAGAACTCCTGCAGGCAAGGGAAGGGCAAGGGCCATGAGGCCGTGCCTCCTCTTGTAGGAGCGGCGCGGGCGGGCGTCAATCAGGATGAATATAATTTTCTTCTCAAGAAAATATTGCGGTGTCCTGTTCCGGCCTCAACGTTCATTCTCGCGCGGGTACATGATGATGGAGAGGTAGCGCATGGGCCGCACCAGCAGCTCCTCCGGGCCATGGGTGGCCGCGCTGTCGAACAGCAACGAATCGCCGGGCTTGAGGTGATAGGTGCGATCGCCATGCCGGTAGATCACCTCGCCGGAGAGCATGTGGATGAACTCCACCCCGGCGTGGCGGAAGCCGGTATAGGGCACCGCTTCCTCGCTCAGCGTGATCAGATAGGGCTCGACCCCCACCTCGCCGCCGAGCGCATGGCCGAGCAACTCATATTCATGCCCCACCTTGGTGCCGCGCCGCTCGATGCGCACCCCGCCCCCGGCGGGCACGAAGGAGCAGTCGCGCTTCTCCTCGAAGCTGGTGAACAGGGTGGAGATTGGCACGTTGAGCACGGTGGAAATCGACTGGAGCGTTGCCAGTGAGGGCGAGATCAGCCCGTTCTCGATCTTCGAGAGCATGCCAACCGAGATGCCGGCGGCGCTGGCGACATCGGAGACGGTGAGGTCGAGATCCCGACGGATCGCCCGTACCTGATGGCCGAGCGCCTGTTCCAGTGTGCGCTCGCGCGCTACCGGGGCGCCCGAACCGGTGGTCAGATCCTCCGTCGGCACCTCGGCCATCGTTGCGCGCGCCTTGCGCCGTCCATCCGTCACGCCAGCTTCCCTCTTGTTCACCCTGCCGATGGGACGCGGTTTGCCGGCAAAAGCAAGCCCCCCGAAAGCCGCGCCGGGCAGGATCGCGCCGTCATGTGCCCGCCCGGCACTGTCATGGAGCCTTGGCATTCATCGTGCATCGAAGGGCGGTGTCCCTACCTCGTTGCCACAGGACGGTTCGTCGCGCCATGTATGATTTCGACATGATTGTCATTGGCAGCGGCCCTTCCGGCCGCCGCGCCGCCGTCCAGTCGGCCAAGATCGGCAAATCGGTGCTGGTGGTGGAAAAGGGGCGCCGCGTCGGCGGCGTCTCCGTTCACACCGGCACCATCCCGTCGAAGACGCTGCGCGAGACCGTGCTCAACCTCTCCGGCTGGCGCGAGCGCGGCTTCTATGGGCGCTCCTACCGGGTGAAGCAGGATATCGGCGCCGGCGATCTGATGGCGCGGCTGCACAAGACACTCGACCACGAGGTCGAGGTTCTCGAACACCAGTTCGCCCGCAACGCGGTGAAGACCGCGCGCGGCGAGGCGCGTTTTCTCGACCCGCACACCATCGAGATCACTGCCGAGGGTGGCGAGGTCGACACCGTTACCGGCGCGCATGTGCTGATCGCGGTCGGCACCCGCCCGTTCCGGCCGGATTATGTGCCGTTCAACGGCATGAGCGTGTTCGACAGCGACGAGATCGTCGACCTGCCGCGCCTGCCGCGCAGCCTCGCCGTCATCGGCGCCGGCGTCATCGGCGTGGAATATGCCTCGATCTTTAGCGCCCTCGACGTGTCGGTAACGCTGATCGAGCCGCGCTCGACCTTTCTCGACTTCATCGACAAGGAACTGATCGAGGAATTCACCCACGAACTGCGCGACCGCAATGTCGGGCTGCGCCTTGGCGCCGCTGTCAGTTCCATCACGCTGGATGCGCGCGAGCGGCCGGTGTGCAAGCTGGCGGACGGCCGCACCGTGCAGGCCGACATGCTGCTGTTCGCGGCCGGCCGCGTCGGAGCCACCGATCGGCTGAATCTGGAAGCCGCCGGCCTCAGCGTCGATCATCGCGGCCGCATCACGGTCGAGCCGAAGACGCTGCAGACCGCCGTGCCACACATCTACGCGGCGGGCGATGTCATCGGCTTCCCCAGCCTCGCCTCCACATCGATGGAACAGGGCCGCGTCGCGGCCTGCCACGCCTTCGGGCTGGAGCCGCCGCCGCCACCGGAATTCTTCCCCTATGGCATCTACGCGGTCCCCGAAATCTCCACCGTCGGCATGAGCGAGGAGGAGGTGCGCAAGCGCGAGATACCCTATGAATGCGGCATTGCCCGCTTCCGCGAGACCTCGCGCGGTCACATCATGGGGCTGAACAGCGGGATGATGAAGATGATCTTCTCGGTGAAGACCCGTCGCCTGCTGGGCGTGCACATCGTCGGCGAGGGCGCCACCGAGCTGATCCACATCGGGCAGGCCGTGCTCAACCTCAAGGGCACGATCGACTATTTCATTGAGAACACGTTCAACTACCCGACCCTCGCCGAGGCCTACAAGATTGCTGGCCTGGATGCCTGGAACCGCATGACCCGGGTGTGAGGGGCGCCGCCGGGCGGCTGGCTTGCGGCGATAGCTGCAATCAGGAGTAGATTATCGCAACCCTGAGATTTATCTCTGTCCCCTTCACAAGTCGTCCTCAATATGGGACGCATGGGCAAAAGGTGCGCGGGCCGCTTTGCGAACGGCCCTGTAGCTACGCCTCGGGGGAGCGACCAGATGAACGCAGCGCCACGGCTGAACCGCCGCAGTCTTCTCCTCGGCACGGCGGCCAGCGCCGCGCTGGCCGGCTTCGCGCCGCTGCGGGCGCAAGAAGCGCCGACCACGGCATCGACTCCGGTGCCGACCCCCGCGCCTGTCCCGCCTCCCGGCCCGCCGGTCGATCGCTGGCAGGCGCTGGCCCGGATCACCGATGGGGCGCTGCTGCGCCCCTCCGATGCCGGCTTCACCGCCGAGGCGTTGCCGAACAATCTGCGCTTCCGCCATGTCCGCCCGGAAGGCATCGTGCGCTGCCGCACGCCGCAGATGATCGGCGACGTGCTGAGCTGGTGCCAGGACTACGAGGTACCCTTCGCCCTGCGCGGCGGGGGCCATTCCTATGCCGGCTTCTCCACCACCCATGGCCTGCTTATCGACATGGCGGCGATGAACACCATCGCCTATGACGCGGCCACCGGGCGGGCCAAGGTCGGCGCCGGTGCGATCAACCAGCCGATCTATGACGCGCTGCGCCAGTCCGGGCGGATGATGACGCATGGTCGCTGCCCCACCGTCGGCGTCGCCGGCTTCGTGCTCGGCGGCGGTATCGGCTTCAACATGCGCCGGCTCGGCCTCGCCTCCGATAACCTCGTCGCCTCCGAGATCGTCACCGCCGATGGAAGGGTGCGCACCCTCTCCGCCAGCGAGGAGCCGGACCTGTTCTGGGCCATCCGGGGTGGGGGCGGCGGCAATTTCGGGGTGAGCACCTCCTTCACCTTCGACACCGTGCCGGCCGATCCCCAGCTCACCGCCTTCCGCATCGTCTGGCGGCAGAAGACGCGGAAGGTCGCCGGCTCCCTGTTTGCCGCCCTCGACGATGCGCCGGTGACGCTCGGCACCCGCATCAGCCTCGCCGGCGTGACGCCGAGCCTGCATGCCGGCGGGCGGCAGGTGGCGATCACCCTGCTCGGCCAGTTCGCCGGCGACCGTCAGGGGCTGGAGAAGCTGCTGGAGCCGGTTATGGCGGTGGCGGCGCCCGAATTCACCGATATTCGCGAAATGCCCTATTGGGACGCGCAGGCCTTCCTCATGGAGCCCGGCGCGCCGGCCTGGTACCGCGAGCGTTCGGCCTTTCTCGACACCGCCCCAACCGACGCCTTCCTCGACAAGGCGTTCGAGCATCTGGTGCGCTGGCCCGGCACCGGCGCGCATGGCGACCTGTTCTTCTTCCAGACCGGCGGGCGCATCAACGAGACCGCGCCGGCGGCGAGCGCCTTCGTCCATCGCGCCAGCCGCTGGCTTTCCGTGGTCGGGGTGAGCTGGAGCGAGGACGATACGGTGCGGCCGGAGATCGTGCGCGCCGCCAAGGACTGGCAGGACGGGCTCTACCGCGCGGTCGACCAGGCCGGCGGGCACGGGGCTTTCGTCAATTTCCCCGACGCTTCGCTCGCCGAGTGGCGCGCCCGCTATTACGGCGCCAACCTGCCGCGCCTCGCCGCCATCAAGGCGGCGGTCGACCCCGGCAATCTGTTCAGCTTCCCGCAGGCGATCTGAACCCGCGCCGCTGCGTCACGCCCGCTGGCGGCGCGCGGCGGTGAGGGTGTTGGCCAGCAGGCAGGCGATGGTCATCGGCCCGACGCCGCCCGGCACCGGGGTGATGGCCCCGGCAATGCCCTGCGCCTCGTCAAACGCCACATCGCCGACCAGCCGGGCCTTGCCGTCCGCGCCGGTGATGCGGTTGATGCCGACATCGATCACCGTGGCGCCGGGCTTGATCCAGTCGCCGCGGATCATCTCCGGCCGGCCCACCGCGCCGATGAGGATGTCGGCGCGCCGGCACACTTCCCGCAGGTCCTTCGTGCGCGAATGGGCGATGGTGACCGTGCAGTCCTCGCGCAGTAGCAATTGCGCCAGCGGCTTGCCGACGATGTTGGAGCGCCCGACCACCACCGCTTCCAGCCCGGCGAGGCTGCCGAGCGTGTCCTTCAACAGCATCACGCAGCCGAGCGGCGTGCAGGGCACAAGCGAGTCGAGCCCCACCGCCAGCCGGCCGGCATTCACCACATGGAAGCCGTCGACGTCCTTGGCCGGGTCGATCGTGGCGAGCACCGCCTGCGCGTCGATATGCGGGGGCAAGGGCAATTGCACGAGAATGCCGTGCACGGCCTCGTCGGCGTTCAACGCCCGCACCAGCGCCAGCACGTCCTCCTGCGCCGTGTCCGCCGCCAGCTTGTGCTCGATAGAGGCCATGCCGGCCTCCAGCGTTTGCTTGCCCTTGTTGCGGACATAGACCGCGCTGGCGGGGTCGTCGCCCACCAGCACCACGGCGAGGCCCGGCGTCACGCCGATCTCCTTGATGAAGGCGGCGACCTCGCCCTTCAGCCGGGCACGCATCGCCTCGGCAAAGGCCTTGCCGTCGATCAGCCGGGTCTCGACCATGAAAGCCTCCTCAGTCGCGGAACACCACCGTCTTGTGCCCGTTCACCAGCACACGGTCGTCGAGATGCCAGGCCAGCGCGCGGGCGAGCACGCGGCGCTCGATGTCGCGGCCCTTGCGCACGAGGTCCTCGGCCGAGTCCTGATGGCTGATGCGCTCGACATCCTGCTCGATGATCGGGCCTTCGTCGAGGTCGGAGGTGACATAGTGCGCCGTGGCGCCGATCAGCTTCACCCCGCGCGCATGCGCCTGGTGGTAGGGCTTGGCGCCCTTGAAGCCGGGCAGGAAGGAGTGGTGGATGTTGATGCAGCGGCCCGACAGCTTGGCCGACAGCCCATCCGACAGAACCTGCATGTAGCGCGCCAGCACCGCCACTTCCGCGCCGGAAGACTGGAACAGCTCCCACAGCTGCGCTTCCTGCTCCATCTTGGTCGATTTGGTAATGGGCAGGTAGTGGAAGGGAATGTCCGCGAAATCGAGATGGGCATAGGTCTCGCGCGGGTAATTGGCGGCGATGGCGACGATGTCCATGGGGATCTCGCCGATGCGCCAGCGATAGAGCAGGTCGGCGAGGCAATGGTCGAATTTGGAGACCAGCAGCATCACCTTCGGCTTCCGGCCACGCGGCCGCATGCGCCAGTCGAGCGCGAACTTTCCCGCCACCGCTTCGAAATCGCTCTTCAGCGCCTCCAGCGGGCCGGCGCCGGCGGGGCGGTCGAACATCACCCGCATGAAGAAGCGGCCGCTTTCCGTGTCGTCGAACTGCTGGGCTTCGAGGATGTTGCCGCCCTGCTCGAACAGAAAGCCGGCGACGCCGGCGACGATGCCAGGCCGGTCGGGGCAGGAGAGGGTGAGCACATAGGGGTCGCGGGTATCGGTCATGTCAGGTCTCGTCGAAACGCCGGTCGCGGCGTCGGTGATGCGCGCGCCGACAGGCTTCTAGAGCAATTCCCGCAAAAGTGCCTAGCGGTTTCGCGATAGGAATTGCGTGCGATCAGAGCGTTAGAGGGGTTCCGGCGGCGTTGCATTCACCGGAACGGCTCTGGCGGAGAGGGGCGAAGGGGAAAGCGCGCGGCACGCCGCCGTCAACCTCGTCCCGCCGTTCCGTTCTCCAGAGCGAGGCCGAATTCCGCCCCGCTGGCGACGAGAAAGCGGGTGAAGCTGGCCTCGAAGCTGCGCGCCACCAGAAAGCGCCAGTCCGTCTCACTCACTCGCCACAGCGTCACGCCGATATGCGCGATCACCGTTGTCGCGGCATCGCCGGGGCGGAACACCCGGGCGTCGAGGTCAATCAGCGCGCCCTTGGCGAGGAGGTCGGGCACCTTCGCGCCCGTGAGGTCGAAGGCGACAGTGGCGTCGCTCTGTTCCGTCACCGCCGCCTCGGCGCCGAGCAGCGCGCGCAGCGTGCCTTCAAGGTCCGGCTCTAGGGTCGACAGCACGAGGAAGCGCCCCGGCCCCGTGCCGATCACGGTGGAGGCGGCCCCGATCGCCGCGCCGGGCCGGTCCGCCACCTCGACCCCGAAAGCACGCCCCAGCCGGGCGGCGACGCTGGCGGCAAAGCCGTTGCGGGCGACGACAAGGGCGATGAAGGGTGTCTCCGTGGTGCAGACGGTGACGCCGGGCTCCCCAGTCGCGCCATAGCGGCCGGAGGGCGGCACGCGGTCGAAAGAAAGGCCCGCGAGGGGATCGTGAGACGAAAGGTCAGCCACGAAGACGCACTCCTTCCGGATCGATGAAGCCGGGCGCGCAGATTTCCACTTCGATTTCCTCGCCGCGCACCGGGTCATAGGCGCGCACCCGCTCGCCGAGGCGCTCCGGCCCGCGCTTGATCAGGCCGAGGCCGATCCAGTGTCCAAGATGGGGGGAATAGGCCACCGAAGTCATATAGCCCTGGTCATTCGCCATTGTGGGCGCGGCGCCGAGAGTGAGGAAATGCGCCCCCGCTCGCAGCCGGCGCGCGCGGTCCACCGGCTTGAAGCCGACGAAGCACGGCCGCTCGGGGTCAGTGAGCCCCGGCCGGGCGGCCATCACGCGGCCGATATAGTCCTTCTTCGTCGAAGCCATGCGGCCGAAGCCGAGATCGCCGGCCGTGGTCTGGCCGGAAAGCTCGTTGCCGGAGACGTGGCCCTTCTCGATCCGCATCACGCCCAGCGCCTCGATGCCATAGGGGGTGATGCCGAATTCCTCGCCCGCCGCCATCAGCGCCCGCGCCAGCGCCGCGCCCTGCCGGGCGGGCACGGCGATCTCATAGCCAAGCTCGCCGGAGAAGGAGAGGCGGAACAGCCGCGCCCTCACCCCACCCATGACCGTGCCCTCAATGGCGCCCATGAAGGGCAGGGCGTCGTTCGATACGTCGCCATCGGCCACACGGGCCAGCACGTCGCGCGCGCGAGGGCCGGCGATGGCGATCTGCGCCCATTGCTCGGAGACGGAGGACAGCGCCACGTCGAGGTTGGGCCACAGCACCTGCAGGCAGAATTCGAGATGCTGGAACACCTTGGCCGCATTGGCCGTGGTGGTGGTCATCACATAATGCTCGGGCGCCAGGCGCGCCGTCGTGCCGTCGTCCATCACCAAGCCGTCTTCGCGCAGCATGACGCCGTAGCGCGCCTTGCCCACCGCGAGCGCCGCGAAGCCGTTGATGTAGACCCGGTCGAGGAAGGCGCCGACATCCGCCCCCTGCAAATCGATCTTGCCGAAGGTCGAGACGTCGATCAGCCCGACGGAGGCGCGTACCGCCGTCACCTCGCGCGAGACCGTCTCCAGCCAGTCCTTCTCGCCCTTGCGGGGGAAAAACTGCGCCCGCAGCCACGCCCCGGTCTCGATAAACACCGCGCCCTGTTCGCGCGCCCATTCATGAGTCGGGGTGAGACGGACGGGGCGGAAGTCCTTGCCCCGGTGATGCCCCGCCAGCGCGCCGAGCGACACCGGCGTATAGGGCGGCCGGAAGATCGTCGTGCCGGTCTCGGGGATCGAGGCGCCGGTGAGGCTCGCCATGATGGCGAGGCCGGTGACGTTGGAGGTCCGCCCCTGGTCGGTCGCCATGCCGAGCGTGGTGTAGCGCTTGAGCAGTTCGACTGAGCGGAAGCCTTCCTTGTGGGCGATGCCGACATCCTTGGCGGTGACATCGTTCTGCAGATCGACAAAGGCCGCGCCCTTCGAGCCCTCGACATGCCAGAACGGTGTAAGGGCGAAGGGGGCATCCGCCACTTCGGGCACGTCGGGCGCCGGCACGGAGAAGCCAAGCGCTTCCGCCGCTTCGGCACCCTTCGCCGCGCCGTCCTTCAGGCAGGCGCCAAGGCCGAACACGCCCCGCGCCGCGCCCGCCACGGTGAGCCCCGGCGGGCAGCTGCCGGGCACGAAGGCGGCGATGGCGTCGTCCCACACCGGCTTGCCGCCATGGTGGCAGGTGAGATGCACGGCGGGCGACCAGCCGCCCGACACCGCCAGCGTGTCGGCAGCGACGCGCTCGGTGCCCGAGGGCGTGGCGACGGTGAGGCCGCTGAGCGTCTTGCCATGGGTCGCGATCACCTGCGCGCTGGTGAGCACGCGGAGGCCCTCGGCCTGCGCCGCCGCCACGAGAGCGGGGTCGATCTCCGCCCGCACGTCGATGAGGGTCTCGACCGGCGCACCGGCCGCATGCGCCGCCAGCATCTGCCGCCAGGCGCCGTCATTATTGGCGAACAGCGCGATCTTTTGCCCCGGCAGCGCGGCATGGCGCTGCACATAGGTGCCGACCGCGCCCGCCAGCATCACCCCCGGCCGGTCATTGCCGCCAAAGACGATCGGCCGCTCGGTGGCGCCGGCCGCAAGCACGGCGCGCCGGGCGATGAGCCTCCACAGGCGTTGGCGCGGCTGGAAGGGCCGGGGTTCGGGCAGATGGTCGCTCACGCGCTCCAGCGCGCCATAGGTGCCGCTGTCATAGACGCCGAACACGGTGGTGCGGCGTATCACCCGCACATTGGGTAGGCTCATCAGCTCCGCAACGACGTGCGCGGCGAAGGCCGGGGCGGGCCGGCGGTCGATGTCGCCGGCCTCGGCATTGAGCCCGCCGCCGGGCAAGAAATCCTCATCGGCGAGGATCACCCGCGCGCCGGAACGCGCCGCCGTGAGCGCCGCCATCAGCCCGGCCGGGCCGGCGCCGATGACCAAGAGGTCGCAGAAGGCGGTGACCTTCTCATAATGGTCGGGATCCGCCTCCGCCGCCGCCCGGCCGAGCCCGGCGGCGCGGCGGATCACCGGCTCGTAGAGCTTCTCCCACAGCGCGGCCGGCCACATGAACGTCTTGTAGTAGAAGCCGGCGCCGAGAAACGGCGACAGGAAACGGTTGAGGCTCAGCGCGTCGAAGGCGAGCGAGGGCCAGCGGTTCTGGCTGGCGGCTTCTAGCCCGTCATAGAGTTCGGTGACGGTGGCGCGGGTGTTGGGCTCGCGCCGCGCGCCGCTGCGCAGCTCCACCAGCGCGTTCGGCTCCTCCGCCCCGGCTGCGACGATGCCGCGCGGGCGGTGATATTTGAACGATCGGCCCACCAGCCGCACGCCGTTCGCCAGCAGCGCCGAGGCGAGGGTATCGCCCTCATAGCCCCGATAGGCCGTGCCGTCGAAACTGAAGCCGAGCGGGCGGGCGCGGTCGATCAGACCGCCGGCGTCGAGGCGGTTACGGTTCGGCGCGCTCATGCCGGCTCTCCCGTCGCGCGCGCGGCGACCGCGCCTGAAATGGCGTGGGTGCGGGTGTCGCGGGCGACACGCAGCCACTGCCTGCAGCCATTGGCGTGGTACCACCATTCCTCATGCGCGCCGGCCGGGTTGTCGCGCAGATAGACATAGTCGTGGAACGCCTGTTCCGCGTCCGGCGCGGCGGGGTCCGGGCGGGTCAGCGTCGCGTCGCCGAGATAGGCGAATTCATGGGCGTCGCGTTCGCCGCAATAGGGGCAGGGGATACGCATCAGGCGGCACCTTCGGGATAAAGCCCCTCACCCGGACCGCGTGGCGATCCGACCTCTCCCCGTCGGGGGGAGGTGAAGGGCGGCCGGCCCCCTCTTCCCGTCGGGGAGAGGGGTGGGGTGAGGGGAAGGACGCGAGGAGGGAGCATCAATGCAGGTTCGGCTGCGCGCCGACTCCCTTCTCATCGATGAGATGGCCGGTACGAAAGCGGTCCAGCCGGAAGGCGCCGGCGGTTTCGTGCGGCTCCCCCTTCGCCAGCAGATGGGCGAAGCACCAGCCGGAGGCCGGCGTCGCCTTGAAGCCGCCATAGCACCAGCCGGCATTGAGGAAGAGCCCCGGCACCGGCGTGCGGTCGATGATCGGCGAGCCGTCCATCGACATGTCCATGATGCCGCCCCAATGGCGCAGCAGCCGCAGCCTGCCGATGCGTGGCATCAGCGCCATGCCGCCCTCGCACACATCCTCGATCACAGGGAGATTGCCGCGCTGGGCGTAGGAATTGTAGCCGTCGATGTCGCCGCCGAAGACGAGCCCGCCCTTGTCGGACTGTGAAATGTAGAAATGCCCGGCGCCGAAGGTGATGACGCCGTCGACCAGCGGCTTCAATCCCTCGGAGACGAAGGCCTGCAGCACATGGCTCTCGATCGGCAGCCGCAGCCCGGCCATGGCGGCAACGCGCGATGACGAACCGGCGACCGCTACCCCCACCTTGCCCGCCCGCACCGGCCCGCGCGTGGTCTCTACCCCGACGATGGCGTCGCCCTCGCGGATGAAGCCGGTCACCTCGCAATTCTGCACGATGTCGACGCCGAGCCGGTCGGCGGCGCGGGCATAGCCCCACACCACGGCGTCGTGGCGGGCGGTGCCGGCGCGGGCCTGTAGCAGCCCGCCCTGAATGGGAAAGCGCGCATTGTCGAAATCGAGGAACGGGTACATGGCCCGCACCTGCGCCTTGTCCAGAAGCTGCGAGTCGACGCCGGCGAGGCGCATGGCATTGCCGCGCCTGGCATAAGCGTCGCGCTGGGCGTCGGAATGGAACAGGTTGAGAATGCCGCGCTGGCTCACCATCGCGTTGTAGTTCAGCTCCTGTTCCAGCCCTTCCCACAGCTTCATCGACCATTCGTAGAACGGTTCATTGCCGGGCAGCAGGTAGTTGGAGCGGATGATGGTGGTGTTGCGGCCGGCATTGCCGGAGCCGATAACGCCCTTTTCCAGCACCGCGACATTGCGGATGCCATGCACCTTGGCGAGGTAGTAGGCGGTCGCCAGCCCATGCCCGCCACCGCCGACGATGATCACGTCGTAAGCCGGCTTCGGCGCCGCGTCGCGCCAGGCTGGCACCCAGCCCTTCTGGCCGTTCAGGGCATTGGCGAGCAGGGAAAACACGGAATAGCGCATGGACGGGGCTCGTTCGGGGCTGGCCGGGGAGGTTGCTGCCGGACACCGCCAAAAGCTATAGATCAACGCTGATCCGGTGATAATATAAGTTTTAGTTATAGGCGAGCCAGGGGACTTGTCATCCTGAGGTGCGAGCGAAGCGAGCCTCGAAGGACGGAGCCGGGCGCACTCTGACATCCTTCGAGGCCCGCCAGCGCCGTGGACCTCAGGATGACGGCCGGTGGGATGTAAGGAGACACGAGCCATGCCCCCCGCCGACACGCTGCCCTTCGACCTTCGCGCGCTCGAAATCTTCCTCGCCGTCTGCGACGCCGGCACCATGGCGCAGGCGGCGCGGCGGCTCGGGCTGACCCAGCCGGCGATCTCGCAGGCGGTGGCCGACCTTGAGCGCCGCATCGGCGTCGCCTTGTTCGACCGCAGCGCCCGCCCGCTCGGCCTCACCGCCGCCGGCGGGGCGCTGCGCCAGCGGGCGAGCGCCCTCGTCTCGGAAGCGCGGCAGATCGCGCCGCTGCTGCGCGAGGCCGAGCATGCCCGCCTGCCGCTCCTGCGCGCCGGGCTGGTGGATTCGCTGGCGCGGGTGCTGATGGCACCGCTCGCCCGCGCGCTGGGGGATAAGGCGGAGCAGGTGTCGCTGCTGTCGGGCCTCACCGCCTCCCATGCCGGGGCGCTGCTGACCCGCCAGCTCGACCTGCTCGTCGGTGCCGACGCGCTGGACGAGATCGAGGGGTTGGAGCGCTGGCCGCTGCTCACCGAGCCCTATGTATTGCTGCTGCCGACGACGGCGCGGGCCCCGGCTTCGGTGGACGCGCTGGAGGACCTCGCCCGCGCCCTGCCGCTGGTGCGCTTCTCCGCCCGTTCCAAGACGGGCATGGAGGTGGAGCGCCATCTGCGCCGGCTGCGGCTGGATCTACCGCGCCCGCTGGAATTCGACACGCCTTATGGCGTCACCAGCGCGGTGCTCGAAGGGGCGGGCTTCGCGATCACCACGCCACTCTGCCTGGTGGAAGCCGGGCTGAAGCTCGACGGTTTCGCCTGCCACAAGCTCCCCGGCCCGGGGCTGACGCGCCACCTCACCCTCATCGCCCGCCGGCAGGAACTGGGGCGCCTGCCGCGCGAGATTGCCGCCTTCTGCCGCGCCCGCCTCGCCGCGGAGCGCGGCGCCGTGGCGGCGCTGGTGGGGGAGGGGCTGGCGGAGGAGTTCCGGGTGGAGGGGTGAGGCTGTGCGTGCCTCGAGGCCCGGGCGTTGCCCGGGCACCTCAGTATGACGATGGGAGGTCGGCTTGCGACGTCATCCTGAGGTGCCGGACATCAGCCGGACCTCAAAGGCTGCCGCCGGCTCACCCGTACCGCTTCACCGCCAGCACCGCGTTCAGCCCACCAAAGGCGAAGCTCGACGAGATCGCGGCTTCGATGGCCGCCTCGCGCGCCGCGTTCGGCACGCAGTCGAGGTCGCACTCGGGGTCGGCCTCGCGAAAACCCATGGTCGGCGGCAGGAAGCCCTCGCGCAAGGCGAGCACGGTGGTGACGAAATCCAGCGCGCCCGAGGCGTTCATCGTGTGGCCGTATTGCGACTTGGACGACGACACCGGCAGCTTGGCGAGGTGATCGCCGAACACCAGCCGCAGTGCGGCGGCCTCGGTCTTGTCGTTCAGCGCTGTGGCGGTGCCATGAGCGCTGACATAGCCGATCGCCTCCGGCGCAAGCCCGGCATCTTCCAGCGCGAAGCGCATTGAGGCGGCCGCGCTCGCCATGTCGGGGGCGGTGATGTCCATGCCGTCCGCGCTCATGCCGAAGCCGACGATCTCGGCATGGATGGTGGCGCCGCGCGCCAGCGCCCGGTCCATGTTCTCCAGCACCACGGCGCCGGCACCTTCGCCGATGACGAGGCCGGAACGGTCCTTCGAGAAGGGGCGGCAGGCCTCCGGCGAGAGCACGCGCAGCGCCTCCCAGCTCTTCAGCATGCCATAGGTGATCTGCGATTCGCCCCCGCCCGCCAGCGCGACATCCAGCATGCCGGAACGCACCATGTGGAAGGCGGTGCCGATGGAATGGGCGGCGGAGGAGCAGGCCGAGGCGATGGAAAAGGCCGGACCGTGGATGCCGAGATCCATGGTCACATGGCTCACCTGCCCGCTCGGCATGGCGCGCGGCACGGTGAAGGGGTGCGGGCGCGGCGCGCCCTCGGCATAGAGCTTGCGGTAGCTGTCATCGACGGCATGGAATCCGACCGAGGCGGCGAAGATGGCGCCGACGCGGTGGCGCGCCACGCCTTCCAAGGCCGGGCCGGCATCCGCCAGCGCCTGCCGGGCGGCAACCACGGCGAATTGCGAGGTGCGGTCGACAAGGCCGAGCTGGCGCGGCTCGAAATGCTCTTCCGGGACGAAGCCGCGCACTTCGGCGGAAATCTTCGTCTTCATGGCGGAGACATCGAGACCCTGCGTCTCGCCAATGCCCACCGTGCCGGCGCGCAGGCCGGCGAGATGGGCGGTGACATCATTGCCCAGCGCCGAGAGCGAGCCGAGGCCGGTGACGGCGACGCGTGCAGCCATCAGGCGGTCTTCGCCTTCTGCGCCGCGAGCAATTCGGCGACATGGTCGACCAGCGTGCCGACCGTGACCTCGCTGCCGCTCAGCGGGCCGTCATTGGGAATCTCGATGCCGAAACGGCTTTCCAGCTTGAAGATGGTCTCGATCAGGTCGAGCGAGGAGATGCCCAGCTCCGCCACCGGCGTGTCCGGCGTGAGCAGGCTCGCATCGACACCGACCTCGCCGGAGATGAAGGCGACGATTTCGGCGACGGCGGGATCGTCTGTCTGCATGCGTCTGTGCTCTGTCTCGTGCGTCGGCCCGCAAGCCGGCAATGAGGTTAGGTATCACATAGAAAGGGCCGTGGGGCACCCGCCGTCAAATGACCGACATATGTGTCGGGCGCATGTCGGTCTGTTAACAGGATACCTCAGGGCGCCGTAGCGCCGCCCTGCGCATTCATCAGGCTGGACAGATAACGCGCGGATTGTTTCGGGGTGCGCTGCTGGGTGGCGAAATCCACCCGCACCACGCCGAAGCGCCGGCGCTCGCCTTCCGCCCATTCGAAATTGTCGAGCAGCGACCAGACATAATAGCCCTTGAGCGCGCAGCCCTGGGCGATGGCCTCGCCGGCGGCGACGAGATGGGCGCGCAGATATTCCGTCCGCTCCGGGTCGGCCACCACCCCGTCCACCGGGGCGGGGTCCTCATAGCAGGCGCCGTTCTCGGTGATGAACACCGGCGGGTTGCCATAGGTGTCGCGCAGCCGGGCCAGCACCTCGACCATGCCCTGCGCGCTGATCGGCCACCCCAGCAGCGTCTGCGGCGTGTTGGGCGGCAGCGCCCCCCAGCTGGCCTGGCCGAGAAAGGCGTTGGCGTCGTGGCGGATATAGGACGGGCCGTAATAGTTCACGCCGAGGAAATCGAGCGGGGCGCGGATCGTCTCCATATCGCCGGGCTGGACCAGCGGTGCGAAGGCGTCCGCAAACAGTTCGGGGTAGCGGCCATGGAACAGCGGATCTAGGTTGATCGTGTTCCAGCAGGCGTCGAAGCGCGCCGCCGCTGCGATGTCGGCGGGGTCCTGGGAGGCCGGAAAGATCGGCTGCAGCGAGAGAACCGTGCCAAGCTTGAGATCGGGGTGCATCCCCCGCACGGCGGCGATGCCGGCGCCCTGGGCGAGGTTCTGGTGGTGCTGGGCCTTCACATAGCTGTCCCAGCCGGTGAGGCCGGGCGCGTGATTGCCGAAGCCATGGCCGAAAATGGCGTGCACCGACGGCTCGTTCAGCATCGCCCACGGCTTTACCCGGTCGCCGAGCCGGTGCACGGCGGTGCGGGCATAGTCGGCGAACCAGCCCGCCATGTCGCGATTGTGCCAGCCGCCGCGTTCCTGCAAGGCCTGCGGCAGGTCCCAGTGGTAGAGGCAGACCATGGGGGCGATGCCGCGCGCCAGCAGGCTATCGACCAGCCGGTCGTAGAAATCGAGCCCGTCCGCGTTCACCGGGCCGGTGCCGTCGGGCATTACCCGCGGCCAGGCGAGGGAGAAGCGATAGGCCTTGAAGCCGAGATCACTCATCAGCGCCACGTCGTCGGCATAGCGGTGGTAGTGGTCGCAGGCGACATCGCCCGTCGTGCCATCGGCGATGCGGCCGGGCGTGTGCGAGAACACGTCCCAGATGGAGGGCTTGCGCCCGCCTTCCGCCACCGCGCCCTCGATCTGGTAGGCGGAGGTGGAGGCGCCCCAGACGAAATGCGCCGGCAGGCGCGGCGTGCCGGCGGGCGGCAGCGGCGCGGCGGCGGCTTGCGCGCGCGCAGTCAGCGGGAGGGCGGGCAGGCTGGCGGCGGCAAGGGCGGAGAGCAGCAGGTCACGGCGTCGCAGCATCGGCGCAGGTTCCTCGAACAGACAGTCCCTGAACGGGCGGTTCCTCAGGCGGTGGCCAGCCGGACGGCGATGAGGCAGAGCAGGATCAGCCCGCCCTGCACCAGCGCCCCGCCCGAAAACCGCGCCAGCGCCGCTGGCGGGCTGAAGCGCCCGGCCCGCGTCACCAGCCAGAACAATCCGTCATTGATCTGCGGCACGGTCATGGCGCCGGCGCTCACCGCCAGTGCGGCAAGAACGCGCCCCATGGGGTCGCCGAGGCCGAGCGGGGCGGCGAGTTCCATCATCATGCCGGCAGCCGTGATGGCAGCGACCAGCGACGAGCCTTGCAGGATCTTGATGGTGGCGGCGAGCGCGAAGGGCAGCACCAGCACCAGCGCGCCGGACGTGGGGGCGAGGGGAATGAGATATTCCGCCGTCATCTCCGCCATGCCGACATCCTGCGCCACCTTGGCGAGGCCGCCGGCGGCGCCGAGGATGAGGAGGAGCGGCGCGACCTTCGTCACCGCCCGCCCGGCCCAGCCGGCTTCGGAGAGCCCGCCCTTTTCCCAGCTCCAGCTCAGCAGCAGCAGCAGGCCGACGCCGGTGACCAGCAGCAGCGCCGGGCTGCCCAGCGCCAGGATGAAATGGCGATCATTGCCGCCGCCGAAGGGCTCGGAAGCGATGTCACCGAGCGCCTGGACGATCAGCATCGCCACCAGAGCCAGGCTGACGACGAATAGCGCCAGCGCCCCGCGCCGCGGCGCGTGCATCGTCGCGCCCGCGATGCCGGCGGTGGTGTCGCTCGGGTTGGGCGCGCCGCTGGCGCAGCCCTTCGCCCACAGCGCACCGAAGGCCGCGGCGATCAGCGCCAGAGGCAGGCCGACGGCAACCGCCAGCCCCCAATCGGCGCGCAGAATGGTGAGGCTCGCCAGCACGGTGGGGGCGGGGATCAGCAGGCCATGGCCGGCGGAAAGGGCGAGGCCGAGGGTGAGCGCCGAGCGCGGGCTGTCGCCGCCAATGCCGCGCCGCAGCGGGTTTAGCACCGCGAACGCCGCCGCCGGGGTGGACGCCATGCCGCCGATCAGCCCGAGCAGAGTGAGCGGGCCGGAGCGGGTGCGCCAGCCGCGCGCCATCTGCTGCAACCGTGCCGTGGCGCCGGACCCGTCGGCGATCTCCGCCATCAGCGCCCCCGTCACCACGATGATGCCCAGCGCCGCCAGCGTCTGGCCGAAGCCGACGGAGAAGGATTTCACCACGAAGCTCAGCGACCAGCCGACGCCCTGGTTGAAGGCGAAGGCGGCCAGCACCAGCGCGAGGAAGGGATGCACGCGCCCGCGCGCCGTCACCAGCGCGAACAGGGCCACGACGACAAGCAGAATGGCGGCGTAGAGGAGATAGGACATGGAGGTAAGGGTCTGCCGGGGCGGGGAGGCGGGAGCCTCACGCTTAGCCTGCCGCGCGCGCGCTGTCACCGTGGCGGAAAGGGCGATGGCGGCAAGGTGACCGCCACGCCCCACTACCGCCGGCCAGCCCCACTACCTCTCCGCATCTAGGCCAGCACCGAAGCCACCGGGCGGCGGGGCGCGAAGGGCAGGGCCGGCCCATAGCCGAAGCGCATCACCATGTCCGGCCGCAGTCCGGCCTCGCCGGCGAGCGCCGCCAGCTCCGGGCGCAGCGCCGCCACTTCCACCGCCGGGTTGAGGCAGGCGAGCTTCAGCCCCCGCGCGGTGGCGGCGAGGGCGAAACGCTGGCAGGCGCGGCCAACGGCGGTCCAGCCCGCCGGGTCGGCCTGTTCGGCGAAGAATACCGCAACGCCGGGCGAGGAATCGATCTGCCGCGCATATTTGTCGTTCTCGCTGGCGGCGGTGACGAACAGGTCGAAGGCGTAGGGCCCGAGTCCGTCCGGCAGCGGCGGGCTGCCATTGGCCGGCGCATAGAGCCCGTCGCCGTGGCGGATGGCGCTGGCGGGGTTGAAGCGCAGCCAGTGTTTCAGCTCCGCGCGAAAGGTAGGGTCGCGCATCTGCGCCTCGTTCCCGGCGATGGTGAGGTCGCGCAGCTGGTCGAGCCGGGGGCGCGCGGTCAGCAGCACGCAGCGCACGCCCGGCTGCGATGTCGCGCGGGCCAGCGCGTCCAGCGTCTCGGCGGGCACCGGCCGACCGTCATAGAGCGCGCGTGTGCTCTGGCGCTGCGCAATGGCGGCGGCGAGCGGATCCGGGCGCGGTGGGACGGGCGTGAAGCGGTAGTGCAACTGGCCGTCCGGCGCGGCCTCGATCGCGCCCGGCCGCCCGGCGGCGGCACCGGCGATGGCGAGCGTCTCGGCTGCGCAGCCGAGGCTGACGAACAGATGATGGTCGTCGGGATCGACCACCGGCGTCGCCCGCGACGGGTCGGGCCGCAATTCGACGGAACCGGGTCCAAGGCGGAAGCGCCAGGGCTGGGTGTTGTGCCCGCTCATCGCCAGCGTCGCGGTGCGGATCAGCTCGGTGAGCGGCGGATCGTCGGTGAGCGGCGCCCGCAGCTCCCGGCTATAGGCCTCGTAAGCGTCGGTGCTGCCCAACGCCTGGCGCCAGCCGAGCCACCCGGCCGCCGCCGCGCCAACGGCCACCCCACTTGTCAGCACCTGCCGTCGGTTCATGCCGCACACCTCCTGCCCGCCAGCCTAGCGGCCGGCGGGGCGTGCGCGCTTGATCGGGCTCAAGCGCCTGCGCGGGCCATTGCCGCCGCGCGCGGGCTTTACTAGGTTGCCGTCCATGATCCGCTGCGCTCTCCCCCTCGCCACCGCCTTCTTTCTCGCCACCGCCCCCGCTCTGGCGCTGACCGACACGCCAGCCGCACCGGCCGGTGCCGCGACAGCCGTCGCCCCGGCGACGCCGGCGGGAGCATCCGCCGCCCCCGGCTTCATCCGGGCGGAGGGCACGGGCTTCGTCAATCCGGACGGATCGACGTTCAATATCAAGGGTATGAGCTTCGGCAACTGGCTGCTGCCGGAAGGCTATATGTTCAAGTTCACGGTCCAGCGCTCGCCGCAGGATATCGAGGACGTGATCGAATATCTCGCCGGCCCGGAGGAGGCCGCGCGCTTTTGGAAGGATTTCCGCGAGGCTTATATCCAGGAAGAGGATGTCGCCTTCCTCGCCGCCTCCGGCTTCACCACCATCCGCGTGCCGCTGCACTGGAAGTTCTTCCTCGACCCCGCCAACCCCGACAAGGTGGACCCTGATGGCGAGGGCTGGGGCCGCATCGACCGTCTGGTCGGCTGGGCCAAGGCGCACGGTATCAAGCTCATTCTCGACATTCACGCCGCCCCCGGCGGGCAGACCGGCGTGAACCATGATGATGGCGTCGGCTACCCGCTCACCTTCTATGTGCCGGAATACAAGCGCCGCACCCTGACGATGTGGCGGGCGATCGCCGAGCGCTACAAGGACGAGACGGCGGTGCTGGGCTATGATCTGCTCAACGAGCCGATCACCCCCTATCACGACACGGATTTCCTCAATTCGCGGCTGGAGCCGTTCTATCGCGAATTGGTGGAGACGATCCGCGCGGTCGATCCAAACCACCCGATCATGCTGGCGGGCGCGCAGTGGAGCACGAATTTCGACGTGTTCGGCAAGCCCTTCGCCGACAATCTCGGCTACACCTACCACATGTTCTGGGCCGGCCCGCAGCGCAGCTCGATCCAGAAATATGTCAACTTCGCCAATCGCTGGCAGGTGCCGATCTTCATCGGCGAGACGGGCGAACTGAACGACGACTGGAACCAGAAATTCCGCACGCTGAATGAGCGCTTCGGCCTCGGCTGGAGCTTCTGGACCTACAAGAATCTCGACACGCCCTCTACCGTCTCTTCCATCAACCGCCCGCAGGGCTGGGACGCCATCGCCCTGTTCGGCAGCGTGCCGAAGAGCCAGTGGCCGACGATGGAAAAGCCCTCGCGCGAACAGGTGGCGGCGACGCTGCGCGAGTACATCGCCAATGCGCGCTTCGCCAACACGACGATCCGCGCGTCCTATGTGGCTTCGCTCGGCCTCAGCGCCACCTGCCCGCGTCTCGCCTCCGCTGCGGCGCCCGCCGCGCCTCAAACGGCCGCGCCGCCACCCGCCGCCACGGCGGGAGAGGCTCAACTCGCCGCCGTGACCTCCTGCCCGTGATCCCCTGCTCATGACCAATCACCTGATCGACCGCCTGCGCGCGGGTGGCACCGACCCCTCCCGTGTCTTCGCCGAGACGGCGGAAGGGGCCATCCTCACCTATGCCGAGCTCGACCGGCGCACGGCGCAATACGCGAATGCGCTGGTGGCCATGGGCCTCAAACCCGGCGACCGGTTGGCGCTGCAGGCGGAAAAGAGCCTGGAGGCGGTGTTCGTCTATCTCGCCACGGTGCGGGCCGGCGGCGTGTTCCTGCCGCTCAACACCGCCTACACGCCGCCCGAGGTCGACTATTTCCTCGGCGATGCCGAACCGGCGATCTTCATCTGCGATCCCGCCAGCGAGGCGGTGCTGGCGCCCATCGCCCGCGCCCGCAGCGTGGCGCAGGTGGTCACAATGGATGCGAACGGGCAGGACACGCTGCGCGGCGCCGCGGATGCCTGCCGCACCACTTTCGAGAACGTGCCGCGCGGGCCGGATGACCTCGCCGCGCTGCTCTACACCTCAGGCACGACAGGCCGCTCCAAGGGGGCGATGCTGACCCATGAGAACCTCGCCTCCAACGCGCAGGCGCTGGCCGAGGCCTGGCACTTCACGCCCGACGACGTGCTGATCCACGCCTTGCCGATCTTCCACACTCACGGCCTGTTCGTTGCCATCAATGTGACGCTGGCGGCGGGATCGTCGATGATCTTCCTGCCGAAGTTCGACCCGGCGCGCATCCTCGCGCTCATGGGCCGGGCGAGCGTGCTGATGGGCGTGCCGACCTTCTATGTCCGGCTGCTGAAATCGCCCGAACTCACGCCCGAAGCGGCAGCAGGCATGCGGCTGTTCATCTCCGGCTCGGCGCCGCTGCTGGCGGAGACGCACCGGGAATGGCGCGCCCGCACGGGTCACGCCATTCTCGAACGCTATGGCATGACCGAGACCGGCATGAACACCTCCAACCCCTATGAGGGCGAGCGTATCGCCGGCACGGTGGGTTTCCCGCTGCCCGGCGTGGAACTGCGCGTGGTGGCGCCCGAGAGCGGAGAGGTGCTCGGCACCGGCGAGATCGGCATGATCGAGCTGCGCGGCCCCAACATCTTCAAGGGCTATTGGAGCATGCCGGAGAAGACGGCGGCGGAGTTCCATGATGGCTGGTTCGTCACCGGCGATCTCGGCCTTGTCGGGCCGGATGGCTATGTGCAGATCGTCGGGCGCGGCAAGGACCTCGTCATTTCAGGCGGCTACAATGTCTATCCCAAGGAAGTCGAGACCGAGATCGATGCGCTGCCCGGCGTGATCGAGAGCGCGGTGATCGGCGTTCCGCATCCCGATTTCGGCGAGGGGGTGACGGCGGTCGTAATCGCCCGTCCCGACGCGGCGCTGGATGAGCAGTCAGTGGTGGAGGCGCTGGAGGGGCGGCTTGCGCGCTACAAGCTGCCGAAGCGCGTCATCTTCCTCGACGACCTCCCCCGCAACACCATGGGCAAGGTGCAAAAGAACCTGCTGCGCGAGCAGTATAAGGGGCTTTATGGGGGGTAGGGGCATCCGTGTCCCGGACGCCTGAAGCGTCAGCGAAAGGCGAGCCGGGCGCCAGCGCAAAACGCTCAGGCAAAAATCTCTCTGTGCCGCGTTCAGGGCCGGCGCGCCGCTCGCTCACCTGAGCTTACCGAGCACCTCGATCAACTCGTCCACCTTCGCCCGCTGGGCGTCGGCGTCACCGGACTGGATGGCGTGGGCGACGCAATGGGCGACATGGTCGCGCAGCACCTCTTCCTCCACCTTCTTCAGCGCCGCCCGCACCGCCGCCACCTGGGTGACGATGTCGATGCAGTAGCGGTCCTCCTCCAGCATGCGGGAGAGGCCGCGCACCTGTCCCTCGATGCGGCTCAGGCGTTTCAGGCAGGCGCTGCGGGTGTCGTTCTGCATCCTTGCCATATACCCTCATGGGGTATATATCGCAAGGGTCAGATACCTCATGGGGGTATAAGGAGGGTGCCATGGCGGCGAGCCATCACGGGCAGGCGGATCGAAGTGAAGCGGCCCACGACCAAGCGACGCATGCGCCGGCCAAGGCCGGTGGCTGTTGCGGCGGCCATGGCGCGCACGATCACACTCATCATCACCATGCCGGCGCCCCCGCCCATCCGCACGATCACGCACACGCCCCCGCCGCGCATATGGCCAAGGACCCGGTCTGTGGCATGGATGTCGATCCGCACACGGCGACGCTGAAGGCGGAGCACAACGGCATCACCTATTATTTCTGCGCGCCGGGCTGCCGCACGAAGTTCATCGCCAGCCCGGAAAAATACCTCGGCGACAAGGGGCCGGCCGAGCCGGTGCCGGAGGGTACGGAATATACCTGCCCCATGCACCCGGAGATCGTGCAGGTCGGCCCCGGCAGCTGCCCGATCTGCGGCATGGCGCTGGAGCCGATGTTGGTGAGCCTCGACGATGGGCCGAACCACGAACTCCTCGACATGACCCGCCGGTTCTGGATCGGCCTCGCCCTCACCGCGCCGGTCTTCGCGCTGGAAATGGGCGCGCATCTCATTCCCGCGCTCCATCACCTCGTGCCCCCCGCGACCTCCAACTGGGTCCAGCTGGCGCTCGCCACCCCCGTGGTGCTGTGGGCGGGCTGGCCGTTCTTCGTGCGCGGCGCGCAGTCCGTGGCGACGCGGCATTTCAACATGTTCACGCTGATCGCGCTCGGCACCGGCGTCGCCTATCTCTACAGCCTTGTCGCGGTGCTGGCGCCCGGCCTGTTCCCGCCCGCCTTCCGCGGGCCGGACGGCGCGGTGCCGGTCTATTTCGAATCCGCCGCTGTCATCACCGTGCTGGTGCTGCTCGGCCAAGTGCTGGAGCTGCGCGCCCGCGAGCAGACCTCCGGCGCCATCAAGGCGCTGCTCGACCTCGCGCCGAAGACTGCCCGCCGGCTCAATGACGATGGCAGCGAGGAGGAAGTGCCGCTCGCTGATATTGTGGTGGGCGACCGGCTGCGGGTGCGCCCCGGCGAGAAGGTGCCGGTCGACGGCACCGTGGTCGAAGGCCGCTCGGCGCTCGATGAATCGCTGGTGACCGGCGAATCCCTGCCGGTGAGCAAGGGCGAGGGCGACGCGGTGATCGGCGGCACGCTCAACCGTTCCGGCGGCCTCGTCATCACGGCGGAAAGGATCGGCCGCGACACGCTGCTCGCCCGCATCGTGCAGATGGTGGCGCAGGCGCAGCGCTCGCGCGCGCCGATCCAGCGGCTGGCCGATCAGGTCGCCGGCTGGTTCGTGCCGCTGGTGGTGGCCTGCGCCCTGCTCGCCTTCGCCGCCTGGGCGCTGTTCGGGCCGGAGCCGCGCTTTTCGCATGCGCTCATCGCCGCCGTGGCGGTGCTGATCATCGCCTGCCCCTGCGCGCTGGGCCTCGCCACGCCGATGTCGATCATGGTCGGGGTCGGGCGCGGGGCGCGGATGGGCCTGCTGGTGAAGAACGCCGAGGCGCTGGAGCGGATGGAGAAGGTCGACACGCTGGTGGTCGATAAAACAGGCACCCTGACCGAGGGCAAGCCTTCCGTTACCGCCATTGTACCGATGGAGGGCTTCGAGGAAGCGGAGGCTCTCCGCCTCGCCGCTGCCGTCGAGCGCCCGTCCGAGCACCCGCTCGCCCATGCCATCGTGACCGCGGCGCAGGCGCGGGGCATCGACATCCCAAAGGTGCGCGGCTTCGATTCCCCCGTCGGCAAGGGCGCCTATGGCCTCATCGAGGGCAAGCGCGTCGCCATCGGCAGCGCGGCGTTCCTCGGCGAACTCGGTATCGACGCCGCCCCGCTCGCCGGGCGTGCGGACGCATTGCGCGGCGAGGGCGCCAGCGTCGTGCTGCTGGGGGTCAATGGCAAGCTGGCGGCAGCGCTGGCCATCGCCGATCCGGTGAAGGCGACGACGCCGGCGGCGCTGGCGGCGCTGGCGAAGGAGGGCATCCGCGTCGTCATGCTCACCGGCGACAACCGGGTGACGGCGCAGGCGGTGGCCCGCCGGCTCGGCATCACCGATGTCGAAGCGGAGGTGGCCCCCGAGGACAAGGCGGCGGTCGTCGAGAAGCTGAAGGCGCAGGGCCGGGTGGTCGCCATGGCCGGCGACGGGGTGAACGACGCGCCGGCGCTGGCGGCGGCCGATGTCGGCATCGCCATGGGCTCTGGCACCGATGTCGCCATCGAGAGCGCGGGGGTGACGCTGCTGCATGGCGACCTCACCGGTATCGTCACCGCGCGCCACCTGTCGCAGGCGACGATGCGCAACATCCGCCAGAACCTGTTCTTCGCCTTCTTCTATAATGGCGCCGGCGTGCCCATCGCGGCGGGCGTGCTCTACCCCATCTTCGGCCTGCTGCTCTCGCCCATGGTGGCGGCGCTGGCGATGGCGCTGTCGTCGGTCAGCGTCATCAGCAACGCGCTCAGGCTCAGGTCGGTGAAGTTGTAGGGCGTCGCCAGCATCGCGCGCCCTTAGCCCCGAGCTCGACACGGGTTTCACCCTCCCCGCGCGGCGCCGGCGGGAACGCTGGGTGGTCGGGTCGAGCCCGGCCATGGGAATGGGAATGCGAGATGCCGGTTCCAGCGCGCCCTGCGCTGACGCGTCAGGCGTCCGGGACACACGAGCGCCTCAACGCGTCGCGCATAAAAAACCGCCCCCGGCGTTCGTCCGGGGGCGGGGCGGGAGCCGGAAGGGTCGGCTCTCACAAGACCCGGAGCGGAAACGCGGACCGGGGCGGGGGTTCGGAAAACGGGCGGTGCTGGCACCCCGCCGCGCGAGCGGCGGGAGCGGCAGCGTCACTCCGCCGCCATGCGCAGCATGGGGGCCGGGGCTTCCACCGGCAGTGCGTCCGCTACCTTGGCGGCGATGATCTCGGCGGTGGCGCAGGAAAGCGTCCAACCGAGATGCCCGTGGCCGGTGTTGTAGAATACGCCCGGCTTCTTGCCAGCGGCGACGCGCGGCATCATGTCCGGCATCATCGGCCGCAGCCCGGCCCACGGCACCACGCGGGCCGTGTTGACGCCGGGGAACAGCTTGCGGGTCCAGTCGACCAGCGGGCGGATGCGGTCGGCGCGGATGTCGCGGTTCTCGCCGTTGAACTCGGCGGTGCCGGCGACGCGGAAGCGGTCCTTGCCGAGGCGCGAGGTGACGATCTTGGTCTTGTCGTCCAGGAGGCTCACCCAAGGCGCCGACGCCTGGCTTTCCTCATCGTCGAGCATGACGGTGATGGAATAGCCCTTCACGGGATAGATGTTCACCCGGTCGCCAAGCCCGGCGGCGATGGCGCGCGAGCCGATACCGGCGCAGATCACCGCGCCATCGAAGGCGAGCGTCTCGCGGCGCGGCAGCGCGTCCTCAGCGTCGGGGGCGATGGAGAAGGTCACCTCCACCCCGGTGCCATCCTGGCCCGTGCCGGTGTGGGCGACGCGCTCGACACTCGCCTCGTTGATGAAGCGCACGCCATAGCGCCGGGACACTTCCGCCAGCCCATAGGTGAATTTGTGGATGTCGCCGGTGGAATCGGACGGGGTGAAGAAGCCGCCATAGTATTTGCCGTGCAGCGTCGGCTCGATCGCGCGGATTTCCTCCGGCGTCACCTCGCGGCGCTCCAGCCCGCCCCGGGCGTAGAGCGCGGACACCTTGCGGGCATTATCCTGGGCCTCCTTGTCCCGGTAGATGTGCAGGATGCCGCGGGTCTCGTGGTTGAAGTCGATGCCCTCGCGCTTGGCGATGTCGAACATGTGGTTACGGGCCTGGATGGCGAGACGGGTGGTCTCGACCGTGTTGGCCTCGTAGTTCGGGATGTTGGCGAGGAACTCGGCCATCCAGGAATATTTGTGCCAGGAGGGCTTGGGGTTCATCAGCAGCGGGGCGTCCGGCGTGAACATCCACTTGATGCCCTTGAGCACGGTGGCCCAGGAGTTCCACACCTCGGCATTGGAGGCGGAGAGCTGCCCGCCATTGGCGAAGGAGGTCTCCATCGCGCTGTAGCGCTGGCGGTCGATGACGGTGACGTCATAGCCCTTCTGGCTGAGGGCATAAGCGGTGGTAACGCCGGTGATACCGGCGCCGATGACGACGATGTGGCGCATGGGTGGCTCCCGCGCTTGAGGACGACATGGCCCGAACGCGCGGTGCCCCGCTTGGCGTCCGGCCGGCTGTCCCCATCTGTCGCGGTACCTGAGAGCTCGCCCCGGGACCGACGGCGACGCCGTCACACCATCCCGGGCTTCCCCTTCGGTGGGCGTCCTACCCCGGGAAAACCCGGCGCGACGCCTCTCTCCAGATCGTCCTGATCATGCGGTCCTTGGTGCCTGAGAGTTTCCTGGGGGGTTGCTCCGTCGGCGCCGACGCTTATCCGGGAGGATGGTCGATCTCTCCCGCATGACCATTAGCAGACGCCTATATGCATCGCACAACGGCATGCCTTCTTCAAGTGCAGTCGTAGCACCTCGCGCCGAGTTGAGCCTGCGACCATGGAAGGGGCCGGGTGGCGGGGGCAGTGTCCCGGATGCCTGCAACGTCAGCGGAAGGCGAGCCGGGCCGGCACCTCACCTCTCCTCCCTCATGGCCGGGCTTGACCCGGCCACCCGCCAATTCCGCGGTGCGGCGCGGAGAAGCTCGATCCCCGGATCAAGCCCGGGGATAAGGGCGCAAGGTGTTGAGGCCCTCACACCCCTGCCGCATCCAGCCCGAGGTCGAGAATCGGCGCGGAATGGGTGATCCAGCCGACCGAGATCAGGTCCACCCCCGTCGCGGCGATCGGGCCCACCGTCTCGCGCGAGACGCGGCCGGAGGCTTCGGTGAGCGCGCGGCCCGCCACCAGCGCCACCGCGTCGGCCAGCATGGCGGGGGTCATGTTGTCGAGCAGCACCGCGTCGACGCCTTCCGCCATTGCCGCGTCGAGCTGCGCCAGCGTGTCGACCTCGACCTCGATCTTCACCATGTGCCCGGCATGCGCCTTGGCGGCGCGGATGGCCGGCACCACGCCGCCGGCGACGGCGATGTGATTGTCCTTGATCAGCACCGCGTCATCGAGGCCGAAGCGGTGATTGGAGCCGCCCCCGGCCCGCACCGCGTGCTTTTCCAGCGCGCGCAGGCCCGGCGTGGTCTTGCGGGTGCAGACGATGTGCGCCTTGCCGTGCTGGCGGGCGATGGCGACCAGCCCCGCCGTGGCGGTGGCGATGCCGGACATGCGGCAGGCGATGTTCAGCGCCGCGCGCTCGGCGGTGAGGATGGAACGGGCGGAGCCCTCCAGCCGCAGCACCACATCGCCCGGCGCCACCTCGGCCCCGTCGCCGCGCTCGACCGTGACCTTGAGCGAAGGGTCGATCAGCTCGAAGGCGATTACCGCCGCGTCGACGCCGGCGATCACCCCGTGCTGGCGCGAGCCGATCACCGCCTCGAACCGCGCGCCGGCGGGAATGCAGGCGTCCGTCGTCACATCGCCGGCGCGGCCGAGATCTTCCAGCAGCGCGGCGCGCATGATCGGCTCGACCATCAGGCGGGGAAGGGGGGGGAGGGCAGATGGCATCGCTCGGCTCGCTTCACATTCAAGGCCCTCATGGCCGGGCTTGACCCGGCCACCCAGTCTTCTGGATCCCCGGGTCGGGACCGGGGATGAAGGTTGTTCAATGGCAGCCCATCGCGGGCGCCGGAGTGGAAGACCGGGACATGCCCGGGCATGGCGTCGTCGTCCGGGCAGTGCTCACGCCACCTGCCGCGCTTCGGCAGCGTCCGATGCCGGCTCGGCCAGCCGCGTCTCGGAATGCCGGGCCACCGCCGCCGGCGCGGGATGGTCGGCGCGGAAATGCCCGCCCCGGCTCTCGCAGCGCTGCTGTGCGGCTTCAGTGATCGCCAGCGCCACCAGCGAGAGATCGCAGCCGTCGCGGGCGGAAAGCGCGCCGAGCCGGGCGGCGGCAGTGGCGAGCCCCTCGGCGTCACGCACCACGCCGACCTGCCGGTCCATCAGCGCGCGGATTTCCGCGCGCGCCGGGGAGCGCGGGCGCGGCGCTGAGGGCGCGCGCGGCGTGCCGGGCGCGGCCTGTTCTCCCACGATGTCGGCGGCGATCCACCGCGCATAGGCCAAGGCTTCCAGCAGCGAATTGCTGGCGAGCCGGTTGGCGCCGTGCAGCCCGGTGGAGGCGACCTCGCCGCAGGCCCACAGGCCGGGCACACTGGCGCGGCCGGTCGCGTCCACCCGGATGCCGCCCATATGGTAATGCGCCCCCGGCCGCACCGGGATCGGCGTCACCGCCGGGTCGAGCCCATGGGCGCGGCACAGCGCGGCGACACCGGGAAAGCGGCGGTCGATGTCCTTCAACCGCGCGTCGAGCACCACGGTTTCCCCGGCGGCGATCTGGGCGAAGATGGCGCGGGCCACTACATCGCGCGGGGCGAGTTCCTGCCCCGGCACCTCGGCCATGAAGCGCTCGCCGCGGCTGTTGAACAGCCGAGCACCTTCGCCGCGCAGCGCCTCGGTGGCGAGCGGCATGGGCGCAGGGCCGCCGGAGGCGGCCCGTTCCGCGTCTCCGCCCACCGCCATGGCGGTAGGGTGAAACTGCACGAACTCCATGTCGCGCAGCACCGCGCCCGCGCGTGCCGCAAGGGCAAGGCCGGAGCCCACCGCCCCGAGCGGGTTGGTGGTCGCGCCATAGAGCCCGCCGAGCCCGCCGGTGGCCAGCACCACGGCGCGAGAAGGAAGAGTAAGAGTGCGGCCGTCGCGGTCGCGGGCGGCAATGCCGGCGATATGGCCCTGCGCATCGTGGAGTAACTCGCTCGCGCGCCAGCCTTCCATCACAGTGATGGAGGGGCAGGTGCGCACGGCACGGGTCAGCGTTTCCAGCACCACCCGGCCGGTGCCGTCGCCCTCGGCATGGACGATTCGCCGGCGGGAATGCGCGGCCTCCAGCCCGAGGGCGAGGCCGCCCTCGGCATCGCGGTCGAACGGCGTGCCGAGCCCGACCAGCCAGTCGATCGCTTCCGGCGCCGCCGCCGCCACGCGGCGCGCCACCTCCGGCTCGGACAGGCCGGCGCCGGCGGCGAGCGTGTCGATGGCGTGCAGATCCGGCCGGTCGTCGGCACCGAGCGCGGCGGCGATGCCGCCCTGCGCCCAGCCGGTGGCGGCCTCCGCCCCCAAGGGCGAGGCGACGACCAGCGTGACGGGGAGCGGGGCCAGCCGCAGCGCGGTGGCAAGACCCGCCACCCCGCCGCCGACCACGACGATGTTCTCACGCGAATGGCTCACGGTGTGGCCTTTCCAGGCTGCGACGAGCGAGGGGGCTGCGATCAGCGAATGGCGAGCATGCGCTCGACCGCCAGGCGGGCGCGGTCGGCAATAGCGGGGTCGATCTCCACCTGCGTGGTCATCGTCTCCAGCGCCCGGCGGATGTTCGGCAGGGTGATGCGGCGCATATGCGGGCAGAGATTGCACGGGCGCACGAACTCGATGTCCGGATGGTTCACCGCCACATTGTCGGCCATCGAGCATTCGGTGATCAGCACCACCCGCGCCGGCTTTTCGTCGCGGACATAATCCGCCATGCCGGCGGTGGAGCCGGCATAATCGGCCTCCGCCACCACTTCCGGCGGACATTCGGGATGCGCCAGCACCACGACGCCGGGATGGTTCTCGCGCAGATCGCGAATGTCCTGCGGGGTGAAGCGCTCATGCACCTCGCAATGGCCCTTCCAAGCGATCAACTCCAGCTCCGGCACTTCCTTTTGCACATTCTGCGCGAGGAACTCGTCCGGCAGCATGAGGATGCGATTGACGCCCCATTCCTTGGCCACGGCGCGCACCACCTTCACCGCATTGCCGGAGGTGCAGCAATAATCGCTCTCGGCCTTCACCTCGGCCGACGTGTTGACATAGGTGACGACCGGAACGCCGGGATAACGTTCTTTCAGCAGGCGGATATCGGCAGCGGTGATGCTGTCCGCGAGCGAGCAGCCCGCGCCCATGTCGGGCATCAGCACGGTCTTGGAAGGGTTCAGCAGCTTGGCGGTCTCGGCCATGAAATGCACGCCGGCCATGACGATGACATCGGCATCCACCGTCACCGCCTCGCGGGCGAGGGCCAGCGAATCCCCGACAATGTCGGCCACCGTGTTGAAGATTTCCGGCGCCTGGTAATTGTGGCCGAGCACGACGGCGTTGCGCTCACGCTTCAGGCGCTCGATCGCCTCGACCTCGCGGGCGATCAGCGGCCATTCCGCCGGGGTGACGTGCTTGGCGACGCGGGCATAGAGCTGCCCCAGCGCCGGCGTGGCAGGGGTGGGAATCTCCTGCGCGGGCGCGAAGGATTCGGTGCGCTCGGCAGGGGCCGCGACATCGAATTCCAGCATCGTCCTCTCCATTATGCTCGTTATGAGTATATCTAGGGCCAAAGAAGACCGGGCAGCAAGGCCCGGCGGATCGTTCTTATGCTAGGACTGAGTATAAGTCGCTGTCAACAGTTCGTCACAAATCGGGCGATATGGCTTCCGCATCGACCGGGTGATGAATGACACTGAAGATTGAGCCCGCGCGGGCCGCGGACGAGGAGGCGGTGATCGCCCTCTGGCAGGTCTGCGGGCTCACGGTTCCCTATAACGACCCGGCGACGGATTTCCGCTTCGCGCGCGGTGGCGCGAATTCGGACGTGTTGGTGGTGCGCCGCGAAGGCGGCCGCGTCTGCGCCTCCGCCATGGTCGGGCATGACGGGCACCGGGGCTGGATCTACTATCTCGCCGTCGACCCCGACCTCCAGCGCCAGGGTATCGGCGCAGACATCGTGGCCGCAGCTGAGGCGTGGCTGAAGGCGCGCGGCGTGCCGAAGGTTCAGCTTCTGGTGCGCGAGACCAACACGGCGGTCGTTGCCTTCTACGAAAAGCTCGGCTTCGAGGTCGCCCCGCGCGTGGTGATGTCGAAGTGGATCGACGGGCGGAAGTGATGTCCCCTCTCCCCCGCTCCTTGCTCAACGGCCGCGCTTGATCCATCTCGCCACGGCGGCGATTGCCCGATCGAGAAGAGCAGGCGGGCGTTCCCCCTGGGCGGGCGCCGTTTCGAAGGCGGGCGCCATCTTTCCTTTCGCCGGCAGCCAAACCACGTCGGAGGTCGTGTCGAACACGCCGAGCCCATGCTTCTCCGCGAGTTGGAGGGCAAGGGCCAGGGCGGTGTCGGCAGTCTCCCAGCTGCCGCCGAGATAGATGATGTCGCGCCCGATGCTGTAGTCGGTGAGCCTGATGTCGGAATCGTCCAGCGCATCCGCCGCCAGGGGGCCATTAATCGGCGGGTGAGTGGCAACCATGTCGAGAAAGAAGGCGCGCAGCCGGGGCGTGGTCGCCTCATAGTCATCGTAGTCGTCGGTGTCGTTCCAATCGGTCTGCTGCGCGTACCAGGCCAGAAACGGAGCAGCTTCCTTTGGTGCGACCGAAGGCTCGAAAATCATCAGATTATAGCCCATGCCCGCTCCCCCGCTGGCCTGTCTGCCGGTGCGGGAACCTTATCGGACTTCCCGCTCAGCGTGTAGTGCTCAAAGTTTCGGGCAAGAGGGCAGCCGGAAATAGTGCTCCCTCACCCCCGGCGCCGGGCGCTCCAGCAGTAGCTCGCGGCGGAAGCGCACCAGCTGGGCGGGGCTTTAGCGTCGCTACCCGGGGCCCGCCCCGTTCGAGGCAGCGGGGCCCCGGTCATCGACCCCTGGGCCGCCTGACGCTATCGCCGCTTGCCATTATCCGGCTGAGGAACGGGCATCGCCTTGAGCCGCTGGAGCTGGATGATCCAGTTCTCAGGATTTGCCGCCTCGTCCCCGCCCCATGGGTCGTCCGCGAGATAGCGGGCGAAGTTCGCGGCCTCTCGGGCGGCTGCGAACTCGGCGACCTCCAGGACGATGTCGCGCTCCTCGGCAGACCATGCGGTCCATCCGGCCATTTCAAGCCGATCCACGATGACATAGGCGGCGTGCACCACTTTGTCATTCACAACGGCTTCCAGAAGTCGCGGCATGAAATATCGATAATCCTCGCCATCGCCGACGGTCGTCAGGGCCGTCCCGGCATAATAGTGAATGTCGTCGTCGGAGATATCCCTCTTGGGAGTCGCCTCCATCCTCTTGATCCACAAAGGGTCTCGATACGGCGAATGCTCCATGGCAATCGGCCGGCTCGCGCCGGCGAAGGCGAGATAGGCGCGCTCGACAAGGGGAAGGTCCATGTCGCGGGACGTAGGCTTGCGCTTCATGCTAGCTACCCCAGAGCCGTCTAGAAAGCCGCCGACCCGTGTCAGCCGGGTCTTAAAATGCGCAGAGCGGTCGCCTCGGCCGTACTCTCCCGCGCCGCCTTCACCGCCTCAAGCCATTGCGCCCAATTGGCGGGGTCGACTGGCAATCCGTCTTCCAGCGTCGACAGGCTGCCAAGCAGAGAGCCAAGTTCGTCTGGCTTGCCGGTGAGCTCCCATTCCTTCTCCAGGAACAGGAACATCGCCCGATATGCCTCCTCGATCGTCATTTTATCATCCATGGAGGTCCCCCGCAGATGCCCTCACCGCCGCCCGAACCCACCGGGCAACCTCACCCCCGGCGCCGGGCGTTCCAGCAGCACCTCGCGGCGGAAGCGCACCAGCCGGGCGGGGCGACCGCCCGTCTCCGCCGTGCTCTCGCCGGTCTCTTCCACCAGCCGCTGCTGCTCCACCAGCCGGCGGAAATTCTGCTTGTGCAGCCGCGCCCCGGACAGCGCCTCCACCGCCTGCTGCAGCTGGCCGAGCGAGAAGGCAGGCGGCATCAGCTCGAACACCACCGGCCGGTATTTGATCTTGCCGCGCAGCCGGGCAATGGCGAGCGCCAGCATGCGGCGATGGTCCTCGCGCATTTCGCGACCGGAGGGAGCGGCGGCGACGCGGTCGGAGCCGCGCTCGCGCAGCGCCTCGCCCACCAGCCCGGCCTCATAGAGCAACTCGTAGCGCTCCAGCACCCGCTCCTCATTCCAGCCGGCTTCCGTGCTGCCGCTCGACCCGCCGAAGCACAAGGCGATGCGCTCGGCCCGCCGCTCGCTCAGCCGTCCCTGCGCGGCGCCCGCCGCCCAGGAGCGCAGACCGTGCTCCAGCGTGTCGAGCACGGCGGGGCGGCCGCCGCGCCAATCCTCCCAGGGGAAATAGCGGTACCAGCTCTGCCACGCCGCATCGGTGTCGCCGGCCGGGCGCGCCTCGCGCACCAGGGCGAGATAGGCCAGCGAAAGCGCGCGCGTGCCGTCCTCGCCACGGTCGCGGTCGCCGAAGGTGTAGAGCTGCTCGACATAACCGAGTTCCTGCAGCGTCTGCCGCTCCACCCAGCTGCGCAGGCCCATTTCCAGCGTGCGGTGCCCGCGCTCCAGCGGGCCGGAGGGCAGCGAATCGCGCCCGTCCTCATGGCGCAGCGTCAGCACCTTCGGGTCGTCGCCGGTCACCGCCACGATCACCGCCGACAGACCGATGGCCAGCGCCGGCTCCGGCACGGGCGGGGCGGGGGCGGGCGCGCGGGGGTCGGGGGTCGGCGAGGGCGGCATCGGGTTCCGGGCGGTGAGGGTCGGCGGGGCGCTTGCCGTGCACATTAGCACGACGGCGTCTGCGCGGCTTGCGCCGAGGGCGCGGGAGTGGCACTCCGGCAGAGGATGAAACGGAGGCGCAGATGAGCGGCAAGGTGGTTCTACCCGGCGGTCACAAGGTTCCGGCGCTCGGCATCGGCACCTGGATGATGGGCGAGCGCCCCGAAGTGCGGGCGGAGGAGACCGAATCGGTGCGCCTTGGTGTCGAGCTTGGTCTGACGCTGGTCGACACGGCGGAAATGTATGGCGAGGGCGCCTGCGAGCGCTTTCTCGGCGAGGCGCTGGCCGGGCTGCGCGACAAGGTGTTTCTCGTCACCAAGGTCTATCCGCACAATGCCAGCCGCAACGGCGTGGTCTCCGCCTGCGAGCGCAGCCTGCGACGGCTGAAGACCGACCATATCGACCTTTATCTGCTGCACTGGCGTGGCAGCGTGCCGCTGGCCGAGACCATCATCGGCTTCGAGCACCTCAAGAGCCAGGGCAAGATCCGTGACTGGGGCGTGTCGAATTTTGACACCGACGACATGAACGAATTGTACGAGACCCCCGGCGGCGAGGGCTGCGCCACCAATCAGGTGCTCTACAACCTCACCCGTCGCGGCCCGGAATGGGACCTGCTGCCTTGGCTGCAGGAACATGAAATCCCGCTCATGGCCTATAGCCCGATCGAGCGCGGGCGGCTGAAGAGCACGGGCGTGCTGGCCGATCTCGCCGCCAAGCACAATGCCCGGCCCTACCAGATCGCGCTGGCCTGGGCGCTGCGCATGCCCGGCAACATCGTCATACCCAAGGCCTCGCGCGCCGCCCATATGCGCGAGAACGCCGGCGCCCGCGACATCCGGCTCGATGCGGACGACCTCGCCGCGCTCGACGCCGCCTTCCCGCCGCCCTCGCGCCGGCGGGCGCTGGAAATGCTCTAAACGCTCATTGCGCGCCGGCCGCGACGCCGGCGAGCCAGTGGCGAATGATCCTCTCCTCGTCGGGCGACAGGCCGGCGAGGAGGGCGGGTTCGAGCCCATAGACCCGTGCCTTGGCCGCGGTGAGCCGGGCCGCGCCCTGTTTGGTCAGGGCGATCTGCTGGATGCGCCCATGCACGGCATGCGGGCGGCGGGCCACCAGTCCGCCCTTGAGCAGATTGGCGATGATGGTGCTCATGGTCTGCGGTGTCAGCAGAGCGAGGCGGGCAAGCTCGGCCCCCGACTGGGAAGGGTAGGCTTCCAGCATCACCAGCGCCGCGAACTGCGCCGAGGTGAGGTGGAGATCGCCCAGCACCGCCTCCACGCGCTGGCGGTGTACATGCGCGGCCTGGCGCAGCAGATAGCCGAGATGGCCATCGGCGCCGCGCTTGCCCTCGCCGGGGGCGGGGACTTCGCCTGCAGCAGGCAACACGGTGTCGGGGGAATTGTTCATTATCAGGGCTCTGATATAATGATCGTGCCCTGATATTATTCCATCGCGCAGGTTCCTTCCATCATGACGACGCTTGAAAGCGCCCCGGTGGCGCCGTTCTCCTATGCCGGCTTCCAAAGCCTCGCCCCGGCGGCGACGCGGGCGCTGCTGGCGCTCGGCCAGTCGGTTGATGCCGGCCTCGACAAGGGGCTGATCGAACTGGTGAAGATCCGGGTGTCGCAGATCAATGGCTGCGCCTTCTGCACCGCCTATCACATCGCGCTCGCCCGCCGGCTCAGCGTCGATGCGGGCAAGATCGACCTTGTGACGGTGTGGCGCGACGCCGGCCTGTTCACGCCGCGCGAGACGGCGGCGCTGGCCTGGGCGGAGCAACTGGCGGCCATGGCGGGCGGCCCAGTGCCGGAGGACGCGCCGGCGCGGCTCGGTGCTCATTTCTCCCCGGACGAGGTGGTGCATCTCACCGTCGCCATCGCCGCCATCAATGCCTGGAACCGTATTGCCGGCGGGTTGCGCTTTCCGCCGCCGGCCTGATCCCGCCTCGGTGGCAGGTGTAGGGCGGCGGCCGTGCTGTTCACGGCGTCGGGCAGGCCACCATCCGCCGTCGCGCGTCGGCGAAGAGATAGACGGCGACGGCGGCCACCACCAGCCCGCCGCCCAGCAGCGCCGGCGCGCCCACTCTCTCGTCAAAGGCGAGCCAGACCCAGAGCGGGGACAGCGCCACGTCGAGCAGCAGCAGCAGGCCGGTCTCGCCGGAGCGTATGTGCCGCCCGCCCATCAGAGTCAGCACATTGGCAAGGCCGGAGGTGAGCACGCCGAGCAGCGCGCAGGCCCAGAGCGAGGCGGCCGGCGGCAGGCCGGGCGTGGCCAGCGGCAGGGCGATTACCGCCGCGATGAGAGCGGAGACGAGGCTGATCAACATCAGGTCGAGCTCGGGATGCTTCTTCGCCTGCACCAGCAGCCCGCCCCAGCTCAGCGTCATCAGCGCGGCCACGACCATGCCGGCGGCATCGACCGCCGACAGCGCGGCCCCGGCGGTGATGGCGATGCCGGCCGCCGCCACCAGAGCCGCCGCGCCGAACCGCCGGCTCAGCTTTTCACGCAGCAACCACAGGCCGAGCAGCCCAGTGACGAAGGGCAGGGTGGCATAGACGGTCATGACAGTCGCCACCGAGGTCAGCTGCAGCGCGGCGATGTAGCCGACATTGCCGGATACTGCCAGGCCGATGGCGACGAGGCCGGCGGGGGCGGCGATGTCCCGAAGCGCCTGCCTCTTGTCGCGCGTCGCCAGCAGCCAGAACGGCGCCAGCGCCAGCGCGGCGAACACCGAGCGCCAGAAGATGACGGTCCACGCGTCGAGATCGGCCATACGCACGAACAGGCCCACGAGGCTCCACAGCAGGGTCGAGAACAGCACCACGCCAAGGCCGAGGGCGCGCCAGGAAACAAAGATGCCGGACGAAACCGGCTCATGCGGCGCGGACGCTGTTGCGACGGGTGCGGGCACGCTAGGCTTCGGCACGATGGACATGGGCGCCTCTGTGTGTTCCGATCCGCCGCAGGATACGCAACAGTAGACCGGTCGTCTAGTACATGGAAAAGCCATCCACGCGCGACAGGATCGTCGTCGCAGGTCGAAGGGCCATGTTGGAACAGGGCTATGAAGGCACAGGCATCGGCCCGCTTCTGGCGTCGGTGGCGGTGCCCAAGGGCTCCTTCTACCATTTCTTCGCGAGCAAGGAGGATTTTGCCGCGGCGGTGCTCACGTCCTATGCCGAACAGTATCGCCAGCAGCGGCTGGAACTCTTTGCCGATGCCAGCCTCAACCCGCTGGCGCGGATCGAGCGCCATCTCGTGCAGGTGGAGCTCGATTCGGCAGAGGCGGCGGTGCCCGGCTGCCTTTACGGCGCGCTCGCCCATGCCGCCCCCGGCCTCGGCGAGGAACTGCGCGGCCAATTGGCGGAGGTGTTCGCCGCTTGGGAACAGGATCTCGCCGCCCTTATCACTGAGGCCCAGCAGGAAGGCGAGGTGGATGGCGGGCTCGACCCGGCCGAGACGGCGGCGCATCTCATCGACCTCTATGAGGGGGCGGTGATCCGCGCCCGCGCCGGCGACGGGCCGGCGGCCTTCGCCCGCTTCCGTAAATTCGCGCGCTCCACGTTGGCGCGCGGGGCCGGCGCCTCCCACGATTAAGCGCCGATGTCGCCTTCTTCACCGCCGGATGTCCCCGTGCCGCACGCCCCGCTGATCGAACTGCAAAACGTCACCCTCACCCGCGGCGGGCGGACGGTGCTCGACAACCTCTCGCTTGCCATCGCCGAGCGCCGGGTCGGGCTGATCGGCACCAATGGCTCAGGCAAAAGCTCGCTGGTGCGCCTGTTCAACGGCCTGCTGGCCACTGAGCAGGGCCACGTCCGCGTGCACGGCCTCGACGCGGCGACGCAGGCGGGCGAGCTGCCGCGCAAGGTCGGCTTCATCTTCCAGAATCCAGACCACCAGATCATCTTCCCCACCGTGGCCGAGGAAATCGCCTTCAGCCTCGAACAGGCGGGCATGGCGCGCCGGGAGGCGGCGAAGGAGGCGCTGCCCGCGCTCGCCCGCTTCAGGCGCGCCCATTGGGCCGAGCGGCCGGTGCATGCGCTGTCGGAAGGGGAAAAGCAGTTCCTGTGCATTATCGCCGTGCTGGTGATGAAACCCGCCGTGCTCGTTCTCGACGAGCCCTTCTCCAGCCTCGATCTGCCCACCCGCCGGCGGCTGGAAGCGCTCATCGCGGGGCTGGACCAACAGGTGATCCTCGTCGCCCATGAGCTCGACGCCTTTCACCGATACGACCGGGTGATCTGGCTGCATGAGGGGCGCCTGCGCGGCGACGGTGCGCCGGATGAGGTGATCGCTGCCTACCGAGCCTTCGCCGAGTCACTGCCGTGATCTCGCTCTATCTCTCGCAGCGTACCTGGCTGCATGGCATTCCCGCCGGGTGGAAGCTGCTGGCGCTGGCGCTGATCAGCCTTCTCGCCGCACCGCTGGACAGCCTGCCGATCATGGCCGGGCTCCTTCTCGCCGTGCTGGCGCTCTATGCCTCTCTCGGCAAGGCGGCGCTCAGGCAAATCGCTTTGCTGCGCCCGCTCTGGCCGCTCTTCCTCATCCTGCTGGCTTTTCATTGGTGGAATGGCGACCTCCTCGCCGGCCTCGTCGTGCTGGCACGCATCCTTGCCATGGTGCTGCTCGCCAATGCGGTGACCATGACAACCCGCATGGACGCGATGATGGACGCGGTTGAGCCGCTCCTCGCCCCGCTGCGGCTGTTCGGTGCGTCGCCGCGCGCGGTGGCGCTGGCCGTGGCGCTGATGATCCGTTTTGTGCCGCTGCTGTTCGCGCTGTGGGAGGCGCTGAACGACTCCTGGCGCGCACGCACCGGCAAGCGCGGCGGCTGGCGCCTGCTTGCGCCTTTCTGTATCCAGACGCTGAGACTGTCCCATCACACCGCCGAGGCGCTAGCCGCGCGCGGTGGCGCACCCCGCGGAGACCGCCGATGAAAGACCGCAGCCTCGTCCAGATCGCGCTCTACGCCGCCATCTTCGCGGTGCTCGGCCTGCTGCCGCGCTTCGACCTGCCGTTTGCCGCCGGCGTACCGATCACCGCCCAGAGCATGGGGGCGATGCTGGCGGGCGTGATGCTCGGGGCCTGGCGCGGGGCGCTGGCCATGGTGCTGCTGCTGTTCGTGGTCGCGCTCGGCGCGCCGCTGCTGGCCGGCGGGCGCGGGGGCTTGGGCGTGTTTTTCACCCCCTCCGTCGGCTTCATCTTCGGCTGGATCGCGGTGGCCTTCGTTGCCGGCTGGATCATGCAGACGCTGCGCAAGGCGCCAGTCTTCCCCGCCGCGCTCATCGCCGCCGTCACCGGCGGCATCGTTGTCATGTACGCCTTCGGCATTGCCGGCATGGCGCTGGTCGGCGGGCTGTCGGTGCTGGACGCGGCCAAGGCCTGCCTCATCTTCATTCCCGGCGACGCCATCAAGGCGGTGCTGGTGGCGCTGATCGCCCAGACCGTGGCGCGCGGCCTGCCGGAGGCGCTGCTCTCGCGCAACGCCTGAGGCGATGATCCGCACCATCGGCGCCGGCCTGCCCGCGCTCGCGGCGGCCGATCCCGCGCGGCCGGCGCTGATCTGCGACGAGACGGTGCTGACGCGGGCCGATCTCACGGCCCGCGTCAGTGCGCTCGCAGCGCATCTGACGGAGAGCACCGCGCCCGGCGCCGCCATCGCCCTCGCCATGGGCAATGGACCGGAACTCGTGGACGCCTTCTTCGCCTGCGCTCTCAGCGGCCGGCAGGCGCTGGTCTACGATCCCGCATGGCCGGCCCCCTACCGCGCCGCCATCGATTCCGCGCTCGCCCCGGCGCTGACGCTGGAAACGCTGGCGACTGAGGCGGCGCCCGCGTCTCCCGCGTCCTTCCCCCCGCCGCCCGCGCCGGAGGCCCCGTTCTATGTCGGCTTCACCTCCGGCTCCACCGGAAGCCCCAAGGGCTACCGGCGCAGCCACCGCTCCTGGATCGACAGTTTCAAAGTCAGCGAGGCGGCGTTCGGCCTGTGCGACGCCGATATCGTGCTGGCGCCGGGCGGGCTGGCGGCGTCGCTGCACCTCTATGGCGTCGCCCATGCGCTGCATATCGGCGCGACGGCGGTGATGATGCGCCAGTTCCACCCCCGCCGCGCGCTGCGGCTCATCGCCCGCCACGGCGTCACCGCGCTCTACGCCACGCCGACGCAGCTGCAGATGCTGATCGAGGCAGGGGGCGGCGCGAGCTTCCCGTCCGTCCGCCTCATCATGATTTCCGGCGCCAAATGGCGGGCGGAAACACGGGCGGCGACGGCGGCTCTATTCCCGAAGGCTGGCATCGCTGAATTCTACGGCGCCTCGGAAACGAGCTTCATCACCCTCGCCGGACCGGAGGAGGCGGTGCCCGCCGGCTCGGTCGGCCGCGCCGCGCCCGGCGTCACCCTGCGCATCCGTGATGCCGCCGGGCGCGACCTGAAGGCCGGGGAGGCGGGGGCGATCTGGATCGAGAGCACGATGCTGTTCGATGCCTATGCCTGCGGCGACGCCCCGGAAACCCGCCGCGAGGGCGGTTTCCTCACCATTGGCGACCATGGCCGGCTGGACGAGGCCGGCTTTCTCTATCTGCTTGGGCGGGAGAAGCGCATGCTCGTCACCTCGGGGCTGAACGTCTATCCCGAGGAAGTGGAGAGCGTGCTCGTCGGCCTACCCGGCATTGAGGAAGCCGTCGTCTTCGGCCTGCCGGACCTTTTGCGCGGCGTCGAGCTTGTGGCGGTGCTGCGCGGCACGTTTGACGAGCCCGCCCTGCGCGCCGCCTGCCGGAAACTTCTGCCGGCGGCGAAGATTCCCCGCCGCTTCCTCAGCCTTGGGGACTGGCCGCGCACCTCCGGCGGCAAGGCGGATCTCAGGGCGCTGGAAGCAATCGCGCGCGAAAGGCTCGCACGGTGAACCCGGCTTTCATTCTCGCCGCCCGCCGCACGGCGGTGGCCCCGCGCGGCGGCGCCTTCCGCGCGGTGGAGGCGCACGACCTTGCCGCCCCGGTGCTGCGCGCCTGCCTCGATGATGCGGGCGTCGCGGCGAACCCGGTCGATTACGTCATTCTCGGCAATGCGCTGTCCGGCGGCGGCAATGTCGCCCGGCTCGCCGCGCTTGCCGCCGGCCTTGCCGAGTCCGTGCCGGCGCTGACCCTCGACACCCAATGCTGTTCCGGGCTCGACGCCATCCAGCTGGCGGCGCGAATGGTGGAATCGGGCGCGGCGGATCTGGTGCTCGCCGGCGGGGTGGAGAGCTTCAGCCGGTCGCCTTTGCGCGCCGTGCGGCCGAGGGCTAAGGGCGAGCCACCGCTCTTCTACGACCGCCCGCCCTTCACCCCTTGGCCGGCGCGCGATCCAGACATGATCGAGGTGCTGGCCCACGCGGCGAAGGGTTACAGCCGCGAGCGGCAGGCGGAATTCGCGATTGCGAGCCACGCCAAGGCGTTGGCGGCGCGGGCGCGGCTGGAGGCGGAGATTGTGCCGGTGGCCGGCCTTGCCTTTGACAGTTTCACCCGCGCGCTGACCCCGGCTTTGTGCGCCCGCGCGCCGGTGCTCCACCGCGACAGCGAAACGGAACTCGACGCCGCCGGCGTGGCGGTGGAAGCGGACGCGGCCGCCGTGGTGCTGGTGGCCTCGCGCGCATGGGCGGAGCGGCGTCTGAAGGCCGGTCGCCCGGTGTGTGAGGTGGCCCATGCCCGCTCCTTCGCCGCCGCGCCGGACGACCCGCCGGCGGCGATCGACCGTGCGCTCGCCCTGGCGCCGTTCCCGCCGGGGCGCGCGATTCCCGTCGTCGAGTTGATGGAGGCCTCCGCCGGGCAGGCGATGACGAATGCCCAGCGCGCGGGCCTCGACTCCGCCGCGATCAATCGTGGCGGCGGGGCGCTGGCGCGCGGGCATCCCATCGGCGCGTCCGGCGCGATCCTCGCCGTGCGCCAGTTCCATGAACTCACCCGCGAGGCGTCGGGCGCGCTCGGCCTTTCCGCCATCGCGGCGGCGGGCGGGCTCGCCAGCCTGCTCATGTTGCACCGCCTCTAAACAGGCGTTTGCGGCGCCGGGCCTCCTTGTGCAGGATGCGGTTCGAATCGTCCGCAGAAGACGATCGTTCATTTCGGGAGAAAGGCCGTTGGCCGCATGAACGCGATCTCCTCACGCCAGCAGGACATTCTCGGCCTCGCGCGCGCCCAGGGGCGGGTGAGCGTGGAAGACCTCGCCGGCCGTTTCGATGTCTCGCCCCAGACCATCCGCAAGGATCTCAACGATCTGTGCGTGCGCCGGCTGATGTCGCGCGTGCACGGCGGCGCCGTCGTCGCCTCGGGTGTGGAGAACCTCGCCTATGAGGCCCGCCGCGCCATGGCGCAGGGCGCCAAGCGCGCCATCGCCGAGGCCGCCGCCAGCATGGTGCCGAACCGCGCCTCGCTGTTCATCAATATCGGCACCACGACGGAAGAGGTCGCCCGCGCGCTGTCCGACCATGAGGACCTTCTGGTCATCACCAACAACCTCAATGTCGCGACGCTGCTCTACCGCCATCCCCGCATCGAGCTGATCATGGCCGGCGGTCCGGTGCGCCAGGCCGATGGCGCGGTGATCGGCTCGGCGGCGGTGGATTTCGTGCGCCAGTTCCGCGTCGACTACGCCGTGATCGGCGCGTCCGCCATCGAGGAGGACGGCACGCTGCTCGATTTCGACTATCGCGAGGTGCAGGTCGCCCGCGCCATCATCGACAATGCCCGCCAGATCATTCTGGTGGCCGACCGCTCCAAGCTGGAGCGCACCGCGCCGGTGCGCATCGGCTCGATGTCGGAGGTCGACACCTTCGTCACCGACACGGTATCGTCGCCCGAACTGCGCAATGTGTGCCAGCGCGAGCAGGTGGAACTGATCGAGGTCGGTTCGCTTGACGAGGACGGGTTCTAGAGCACGCCCCGATCGCCTTGCATCGCAAGCTGATCGGATAACGCGTTCTCTATCTTAGAGTTAGAGGGCGATCTACCGATCAGATTGGTTCAATCTGATCGGATCGCACTCTAGCGATCCCGCACTGCAACAGCGGGGCGGCGCGCGCCGGGCCTGACGGCCCGAGCCGCCTGCGGCGCCCCCATCCTATCCAAACCGCCGGAGGAGAGACGAATGGAACTGCGCCGCCTCGGACGCTCGGATATTCTGGTGCCGCCGCTGTGCATCGGCGGCAATGTCTTTGGCTGGACCGCCGACGAGGCCACCTCCTTCCGCCTGCTCGACGCGCTGTTCGACGCGGGCCTGTGCTTCATCGACACCGCCGATGTCTATTCACGCTGGGCCGAGGGCCATCAGGGCGGCGAATCCGAGACCATCATCGGCAAATGGATGAAGACGCGCGGCAATCGCGACCGGCTCGTCATCGCCACCAAGGTCGGCAGCGACATGGGGCAGGGCAAGGTCTGCCTGCGGCCGGACTATATCCGCACCGCCGTCGACGCCTCGCTGGCGCGCCTGCAGACCGACTATATCGACCTCTACCAGTCGCATTGGGACGACCCGGACACCCCGTTCGAGGAGGTGCTCGGCGCCTATGACGAACTGATCCGCGCCGGCAAGGTGCGGCTCATCGGCGCCTCCAACCTCACCGCTCCCCGCCTGTTCGAGGCGCTGGCGGTGTCGACGCGCGAGAAGCTGCCGCGCTACGAGACGCTGCAGCCCGAATACAATCTTTGCGAGCGCGCCGGCTACGAGGCCGATGTCGAGGCGGTGTGCGCCGCCAACGGGCTCGGCGTCATCCCCTATTTCTCGCTCGCCGCCGGCTTCCTCACCGGCAAGTACCGCAGCGCCGCCGATGCCGGCAAAAGCGTGCGCGGGGGCGAGCTGGTGGCGAAATATCTGAACCCGCGCGGGCAAGGCATTCTCGCTGCGCTGGACGAGGTCGCCGCTGCCCATGGCGCCACGCCGACCCAGGTGGCGCTTGCCTGGGTGATGGCGCGGCCCAGCATCACCGCCCCGATCGCCAGCGCCTCGCGGGTGGAACAGCTCGCCGACCTCATCGCCAGCGTCGACCTTACCCTCACCGGCGCGGACATGGCCCGGCTCGACACGGCCAGCGCCTGGAAGGAGTGAGCCGATGACCGCCCGCAGCCCGGCCGAGATCGCGCGTTTCATCGAAGCCGGGCGCGGCACCGCGCCGGCGGACCTCGTGATCAAGGGCGTCGAGCTTCTGGACGTGATCACCGGTGCTCTCACCCGCACCGACATCGCCATGGTGGGGAACCGCATCGTCGGCACCTATGGCGCGTACAGCGGCGCGCAGGAAATCGACGGTGCCGGCCTGTTCGCCGTGCCGGGCTTCATCGACACGCATCTGCATGTCGAATCCTCGCTGGTCACCCCGCTGGAATTCGACCGCTGCGTGCTGCCGCACGGTGTCACCACGGCGATCTGCGACCCGCACGAGATCGCCAATGTGCTGGGCGCGGAGGGCATCGCCTATTTCCAGCGCTGCGCCGAGGAGATGATCATGGACCTGCGGGTCCAGCTCTCCTCCTGCGTGCCCGCCACCGCCTTCGAGACCGCCGGCGCCGAGCTTGCCGCGCCCGATCTGGCGCTTCTGCGCGGCCACGGTTCCGGCATCGGCCTCGCCGAGTTCATGAACTTTCCCGGCGTGCTGTTCGCCGATGAAGGGTGCCTCGCCAAGCTGTCGCTGTTCTCCGACGGCCACATCGACGGGCACGCGCCGCTGCTGCGTGGGCGCGACCTCAATGGCTATATCGCCGCCGGCATCCGCACCGAGCATGAGGCGACGGGGCTGGAGGAAGCGCGCGAGAAGCTGATGAAGGGCATGTCCGTGCTCATCCGCGAAGGCTCGGTTTCCAAGGACCTGCACGCGCTGATCCCGCTTATTTCCGCCGACACCTCGGCGTTCCTCGCCTTCTGCACCGATGACCGCAACCCGCTCGACATCGCCGAGGAGGGCCATCTCGACTACATGATCCGCGAGGCCATCCGCCACGGCGCGCCCCGGCACCATGTTTATCGCGTTGCCAGCTGGTCGGCGGCTAACGCCTTCGGCCTCACCGATCGCGGCCTCATCGCCCCAGGACGGCGGGCCGACATCGTGCTGGTCGACGATCTTGACGCCTGTTCGGTACGGCAGGTCATTTCCGCCGGGCGGCTGGTGACGCCCGAACTCTTCGCCACGCGCCGCCCCGTCGCCCCGGTGGGGCTCGATTCGGTGAAGGCGCGCGAGGTGACAGCGGAGGATTTTCGCATTCCGGCGCGTGAGAGCGCCACCCGGGTCATCGGCGTGGTGCCCGGCCGCATCATCACCGAGGATGTACGGCTCGATCTGCCCGTCGTCGATGGGGAGAAGCGGGTGGATCTAGAGCAGGACGCGGTGAAGGTCTGCGTCGTCGAGCGGCACGGGCGCAACGGCAATATCGGGCGCGGCTTCGTCCATGGCTTCGGCATGAAGCGCGGCGCCATCGCCTCCTCGGTCGGGCATGACAGCCACAACATCACCGTGGTCGGCGTCGATGAGGCCGATATGGCGCTGGCGGTGAACCGGCTGATCGCGCTGCGCGGCGGTTTCGCCGTGGCGGAAGGCGGCCGGGTGACGGCCGAACTCGCCTTGCCCGTCGCCGGGCTGATGGCGGACACCTCTTTCGAGGAGGTGCATGACGCGCTGATCCCGCTGCGCGCGGCGGCGAAGGCGCTGGGCGTGGTGCTGGCCGAGCCGTTCCTGCAGGTCGCGTTCCTGCCGCTGCCGGTCATTCCGCATCTGAAGATCACCGATGTCGGCCTGTTCGATGTCAACGCCTTCGCCCTGCTGGAACCCGCCCCCGCTCCCGCCGGGAACGGGTGAGCCAGGCATCACTCCACGCGTCACATACGGGCGTGCGGGGTGGAGCGGGTGCGGGTGGCGGCGATGGCGACGAAGCCGGAGGCGGCGGGGGAGAGCGGCGAGCCGCGCCGCCAGGCGGTCGCCACTTCCACCGCCGGCACGGTATCGATCAGCGTGCGCGCCTCGATCTTGTCGCCTTCCAGCGACCAGGGGCGGTAGGTGAGGTCCGGCAGCACCGCCACGCCGGCGCCGGTCGCCACCAGCGAGCGCACCGCCTCCACCGAGCGGGTGCGGAACGCCACCGGCGGGCGGATGCCGAGCCGGCGCCAGACAATTTCCGAGGCCTCGGCGATTTCGTCAATGGTAAGAAGCACATGCGGCTCCTCGCTGAAGGCGCGCAGGCTCACCCGCTCCTCCACCAGCGCGGGGTGGCCGAGCGGCATCCACACGCGATAGGGCGAGACTTCCACCGTCTCCGTCTGCAGCGCAGCTGAATGCCGGCCGGGTGGCAGCACCATGACCGCGACATCGAGCTCACCGCCCACCAGTAGATGCTCGAGATAATCTCCAGCATCTTCAACGGCTTCCACGGCGACGCCGGGGAAGGCGCGGCGGAAGCGGGCGATGAGGTCGGAATAGATGTAGCCGGCGACCAGCGGCGTCACCCCCACCGCCAGCCGGCCGGTGAGCGCCGCGGTTTCCGGCCCCGCCAACGCCCGCCGCGCATCGGCAACATCGCCAAGTATTTTGCGCGCATGGCGCAAGAAATGATGGCCTTTGAGGGTGAGATCAACGCCGCGCGCGTGGCGTTCCAGCAGCTTGAAGCCGAGATCAAGTTCCAGTTCGCGCAGCGATTCTGTCACCGTCGACTGCGAGATCGACAGCGTATGCGCGGCGGAGGAGACGGAACCATTCTCTGCCACCGCCACGAAATATTGGAGCTGGCGCAGCGAAAAGGCCATCGGAACTCCGGGGGAGGGGGCGACCAGCGGGAGAGTAGACGCCCGATTTCGCCCCGCCAAGTCCCGCTTTTTTCACTGACCGATGAGGCCGATGAGGTGGACGATGAGACCGAAGTGGCCGGCCGCGCCTATTTCGCCAGCAGGGTCTTCAGCTCGAAGCCCTCGTCGCCCGCCTGTTCCGGGGTGATTGCCGGCGTGCCGGCGAGCAGGCGGCGGCCGAGCATGTGATCGGCCGGGCGGTTCACGCTCTCAATGGCGGTGAGCACGCCGTCGCGGAAGCGGAACACCGAGAAGCGGCGCGAGGCGGGGTCGCCGCGCAGCACCGCGCTGTCGGTGGCGGCGGCGAGGCCGACGATCTGCAGCTTGAGATCGGCCTGGTCGCTCCAGAACCACGGCACCGCGTCGAACGGCGCCCCCTTGCCGGTGAGGCGATGGGCGAGGCTGCGCGCCTGGTCGGCGGCGTTCTGCACCGACTCCAGCCGCACATTGCCGCCAGCGAAGCGGCTGGGATAGGCGACCGCGTCGCCGAGCGCGGAAATCGCGGGGTCCATAGTGGCGAGATGCGTGTCGACGACGATGCCGTTCGCCACCTCCAGCCCGGCCTCGGCGGCGAGTTCGACGTTCGGCACCACGCCGATGCCGACCAGCACGAAATCGGCGGGGTAGACCGTGCCGTCGCCGGTGGCGACGCCGGTGACGTGGCCGGCCTCGCCCTCCAGCCCGATCACCCCCGCGCCGAGCACGAGATCGGTGCCCATGGCGGCATGGGCGCTGGCGAAGAACGCCGACATCTCGGGCGAGACGGCGCGGGCCAGCACGCGGCTGGCGCCCTCCAGCACCGTCACCTCATGGCCCAGCGCGCGGGCGACGGCGGCGAATTCCAGCCCGATGAAGCCGGCACCGATCACCACCACGCGGCGGGCGGCGGCGAGCCGGTCCTTCAGCGCGTCGGCATCCGCCCGGGTGCGCAGATAGAACACGCCGGCGAGATCGTGCCCCAGCACGGGCAGCGGCCGGTTGCGGGCGCCGGTGGCGAGGATGAGGTGGGCGTAGGGCAGCGCCTCGCCGCCTTCCAGCACGAGGCGCCGGCCTTCGCGGTCGATGGCGATGGCGCGGGCGTTCACCAGCTCGATGCGGTGATCGGCATAGAAGGCGCCGGCGCGCAGCTCGATCTGCTCGATGCCGGCCTCGCCCTTCATATAGGCCTTGGACAGCGGCGGGCGCTGATAGGGCAGGCCCGGCTCGTCGCCGACCAGAACGAGCCGGCCCTCATAGCCGGCTTCCCGCAGCGAGGCCGCCGCCTGGAAGCCACCTTGCCCCGCCCCGACAATGACGATGCCCGCCTCGCTTGTGCCCGCCGCGCTCATGAATGCCCTCGCTCCTGCGCCACCAGCCGGTCGCGCTCCTCATAGATCGCCTCGGTCAGCCGGGCCATGAACTCCTTGTCCGGCAGGCCGGGGGGGATGGACGGCAGGTAGGAGACGGTGATGGTGCCCGGCCGGATGCTGAAGCTGCGCGCCGGCCAGAACAGGCCGGCATTGTTGACGACCGGCACGACCGGCAGGTCCAGCGCCTTGTAGAGCAGCAGCACGCCGCGATGGAACTCCGCCCGCTCGTCCACCGCGCGGCGGGTGCCTTCGGGGAAGATCAGCAGATTGCGCCCGTGCTCGCTGGCCTCGCGGCCTTCGCGGAACATCTTCTTCACCGAGGAGGCACCGCCCGCGCGGTCGATGGCGATCATCGGCGAACGCTTGAGAAACCAGCCGAACACCGGAATGCGGTACAACTCCTCCTTCAGCACGATGGCGACATCGGGAATGAGCACGGCGGCGGCGATGGTCTCGAAGGCGGATTGATGATTGCCGACATAGAGCGCCGGCTCGGGCGGGCGGTTTTCTTCGCCGATGGTGCGGTAGGCGAGCCCGACGAGGCGCAGGATCACCATCACCCCGCCGGCCCAGAATCGGGAGAAGCGCCGGGTGAGGCGCGGTTCGTTGCGCAGCGCGTAATAGGGAATCGTCAGGGCGAGCAGCGCCGTCCACAGGACGAGCAGCACGATGAAGACGGACGAGCGCAGGCGGGCCATCGGCGGGGGTCTCGGCAGGAAAGGCGCGGTGAGGAGGCTCGGCGGGGTCTCGATCAGGGGCGGGCAGGTCTAGCAGATCGCACGGCCGGGCGGGAGGGGTGCGGTGGTGGAGGGGATTGCTTGAAGTCGGCGAGCGGGTGCTCCGCTGGAACCTCCCTCATCCCCGGGCTTGACCCGGGGACCCAGCCCACTGCCCGCGCTCGGTTTCAAGGCTGGGTGGCCGGGTCAAGCCCGGCCATGAGGGCGCTTGGGTGTTGAGGACGCTTTAGAGATGGCCGAGGACTCGTGAGAGATGGCCGAGGACTCGTGCGCCGCGCGTGCCCTCATCCCGGCCGGGTGCTCCGCTGAAACGTCCCTCATCCCCGGGCTTGACCCGGGGACCCAACCCCACCGCCCGCGCTCGGCGTCAAGGCTGGGTGGCCGGGTCAAGCCCGGCCATGAGGGCGCTTGGGTGTTGAGGACGCGTTAGAGATGGCCGAAGTATTTCGCGCTGCGCGCGCCCTCATCCCCGGGCGGGTGCTCGGCTGGACCCTCCCTCATCCCCGGGCTTGACCCGGGGACCCAGCGCCCCCGCCCGCGCTCGGCGTCAAGGCTGGATGGCCGGGCCAAGCCCGGCCATGAGGGAGTTGGGGTGTTGAGGGCGCTTTAGACATGGCTGAGGAGTCTTGCGCCGCGCGTGCCCTCATCCCCGGGCGGGTGCTCGGCTGGACCCTCCCTCATCCCCGGGCTTGACCCGGGGACCCAGCCCACTGCCCGCGCCCGGTTTCAAGGCTGGGTGGCCGGGTCAAGCACGGCCATGAGGGAGTTGGGGTGTTGAGGGCGCTTTAGAGATGGCCGAAGACTTTCGCGCTGCGCGCGCCCTCATCCCCGAGGTGGGTGCCCCGCTGGACCGCCCCTCATCCCCGGGCTTGACCCGGGGACCCAGCGTCACCGCCCGCGCTCGGTTTCAAGGCTGGGTGGCCGGGTCAAGCCCGGCCATGAGGGAGCAGGGGTGTTGAGAGGGCGCCTTAGAGATGGCCAAGGACTTCAGCGCCCCGCGGGTCCTCATCCCGGGTGGGTGCTCCGCTGGAACGTCCCTCATCCCCGGGCTTGACCCGGGGACCCAGCGTCTCCGCCCGCGCCCGGCGCCAAGGCTGGGTGGCCGGGTCAAGCCCGGCCATGAGGGTGTGATTGATGAGCGGGCGGGCAGCGACTGTCGCGCGCCCGCCACGCCGCCCAGCCCGCTAACCCCCGCTGATGCCTCATCAAATTGCCCAGCCTCACGGCAGAGCCGTGCTCACCTCTTACTCATCGGTTTTTCCGATGTTACCGTTCTGATCTTTGGTGTGGCGCGGGGCGGGACGCAGCGTCACACTCACGCCAAAGGGCCGCAAGCGCCCGCGCAACAGAGGGAAACAGACATGCCGACACTCTCGCATTATCTGCGTCTGCCGGCGCTCGCCGCCAGCGCCTCTCTCGCCTTGAACCCTGTTTTTGCTGCGGAAATGACCGCCGTCGGCAAGGGCGAAGGTCAGGTCGATATCGTCGCCTGGGCCGGCTATATCGAGCGCGGCGACACCGACAAGGCCTATGACTGGGTCACCGATTTCGAGAAGAAGACCGGCTGCAAGGTCAATGTGAAGACCGCCGGCACCTCGGACGAAATGGTGGCGCTGATGAATGAGGGCGGCTTCGACCTCGTCACCGCTTCCGGCGACGCCTCGCTGCGCCTCATCGCCGGCAAGAAGGTCGCCCCCATCAACACCAAGCTGATCCCGAGCTGGGGCACGGTGGACGAGCGGCTGCAGAACGCGCCCTGGCACACCGTGAACGGCGTGCATTACGGCACGCCCTACCAGTGGGGCTCCAACGTGTTGATGTACAACACGGAAGCGTTCAAGGGCGAGGCGCCCAAGAGCTGGAAGGTGGTGTTCGAGGAACAGACGCTGCCCGACGGCAAGTCGAACAAGGGCCGCGTCCAGGCCTTTGACGGGCCGATCTACATCGCCGACGCCGCGCTCTATCTGATGGCCCACAAGCCCGAACTCGGCATCAAGGACCCCTATGAGCTGACCGAGGCGCAGTACAAGGCCGCGCTCGACCTGCTGCGCGAGCAGCGCAAGATCGTGCAGCGCTACTGGCACGACGCGATGATCCAGGTCGATGACTTCACCAATGAAGGCGTCGTCGCCTCTTCCTCCTGGCCGTTCCAGGTGAACCTGCTGCAGAGCCAGAAGAAGCCGATCGCCTCCACCATTCCCAGCGAAGGCGCCACCGGCTGGGCCGACACCACCATGATGCATGCCGACGCCGCCCACCCGAACTGCGCCTATATGTGGATGGAGCATTCGCTGAGCCCCAAGGTGCAGGGCGATCTCGCCTCCTGGTTCGGCTCGGTGCCCGCCGTTCCCGCCGCCTGCAAGGGCAATGAGTTGCTCGGCGCGGAAGGCTGCAAGACCAACGGCATGGACGAGTTCGAGCGCATCCATTTCTGGCGCACGCCGGTGGCCAAATGCGCCACCCAGGCGGAAGGCTGCGTGCCCTATTACCGCTGGGTGTCGGACTACATCGCCGTGCTCGGCGGGCGGTAGGTCGCCCGCCCGTCGCGCGGTTTCTGCTCCCTCTCCCCGGCGCGGAGAGGGGTGGGGTGAGGGGCTTTTCGCTCCTCACCCTTGCCTCCCGCTACCGAGCCGCTTTGCGCGGTTGTCGATGCCCTCATCCCCGGGCTTGACCCGGGGACCCAGCTCCGCCGCCGCTTGGCTCTCAACGTCTGGGGGGCCGGGTCAAGCCCGGTCCTGAGGGCGCGGGAGCACATGACCACGGCGGAACGCCCGCCGTGCCCTGTTTCCAACCCTTTCCCTGCCGTCCCGGATCTTCCTCATGCATGCCCACGCCGCCCCGCTCGCTTTGCCGGCCGTCCGCTTCGCCCGCGTCGTCAGGCATTTCGGCGCGGTGCGGGCGGTTGACGGGGTCGATCTTTCCATCGCGCCGGGCGAGTTCTTCGCCATGCTCGGCCCGTCCGGTTCCGGCAAGACCACCTGCCTGCGCCTCATCGCCGGCTTCGAGCAGCCGGACGAGGGCCATATCGAGATCTTCGGCGAGACGGTGGAGGGCCTGCCGCCCTACCGGCGGGCGGTGAACACGGTGTTTCAGGACTACGCGCTGTTTCCGCATCTCTCGGTGGGCGAGAATGTCGCCTATGGGCTGCGGGTGCGCGGGGTCGGCCGGGCCGAGCGCGAGCGGCTGGCGCGCGAGGCGCTCTCCCTCGTCAAGCTCGCCGGCATGGAAACGCGCCGGCCCGCGCAGCTTTCCGGCGGCCAGCGCCAGCGCGTGGCGCTTGCCCGTGCGCTGGTGGTGCGGCCGAAAGTGCTGCTGCTCGACGAGCCGCTGGGCGCGCTCGATCTCAAGCTGCGCGAGGAAATGCAGAGCGAACTGAAGGGCTTGCAGCGCGCTCTCGGCCTCACCTTCGTCTTCGTCACCCATGACCAGAGCGAGGCACTGTCCATGGCGGACCGCGTCGCCGTGTTCAATGAGGGGCGGATCGTGCAGGTCGGCCCGCCGGAAGAGGTCTACGAACAGCCGGCGACGCGCTTCGTCGCCCGTTTCGTCGGCTCGGCCAATGTGCTGGAGCCCACGGAAGCGCAGGCGCTGGGCGGGCCGGCGCGCCCCTGCAGCCTGCGGCCGGAGAAGATTTTGCTGCTCGCGCCCGGCGTCCCGGTGCCGGAAGGCGCGGCGGTGGTGGACGCGCGCGTCACCGACATTTCCTATCAAGGCCCGGTGCGCCGCATCAGCGCCCGCACGGCGCAGGGGCTCGCCCTCACCGCCGCTATTCCCGCCACCGCGGCGGGGGTGATGGCGGGCGCCGATATCCGCTTCGCCGTGCCCGCCGGGGCGGTGCGGCCGATGGAGGGCGAGGAATGAGCCTCAGCCTCGATCTTCCCGCCCCGCGCGAGGGCGTGCTGCGCCGTCTGTCGGACGTGCTGGTGCGGCGCGGCCGGCTGCTGACGCTGCTGCTTCTGCTGCCGCCGCTGCTGTGGCTGGGCCTCGTCTATCTGGGCAGCCTGTTCGTCTTCCTCGGGCAGTCGATCTTCTCGATCGACGAGTTCTCCGGCACCATCGTCCGCGAGCCGACCACCGCGACGCTGCTCGAACTGTTCCGCCCGGCCAATTACGACATCGTGCTGCGCACCATCGGCATTGCCGCGGCGGTGACCGTGCTGTGCGCCATCATCGCCTTTCCCATCGCCTATTACGCCGCCCGCTATGCCGGGCCGAAGGTGAAGGCGGCGTTCTATCTCGCGGTCATGATGCCGCTGTGGTCGAGCTATCTGGTCAAGGTCTATGGCTGGAAGCTGCTGCTGGCCAAGGAGGGCGCCATCGGCTGGTTCGCGGCCAAGCTCGGCCTCACCGGCGCGCTGGAGGCGTGGCTGGCGCTGCCGCTGGTCGGCGGGCCTTCGCTCTCGGTCAGCTATACCGGCATGGTGCTGACCTTCACCTATCTCTGGCTGCCCTTCATGATCCTCCCCGTCCAGGCGGCGCTGGAGCGTGTGCCCCCGCATCTCATTGAAGCGGCCGGCGATCTCGGCGCTGCGCCGGCACTGGTCTTCCGCACCATCATCCTGCCGCTCGCCATGCCGGGCGTGGTGGCGGGGGCGATCTTCACCTTCTCGCTGACGCTGGGCGACTACATCGTGCCGCAGATCATCGGCACCTCGGCGCTGGTGCTGGGGCAGGCGGTGTACACGCTGCAGGGGACGGCCGGGAACATCCCGCTGGCGGCGGCCTTCTCGCTGGTGCCGATCCTGGTCATGGCGGTGTTCCTCACCCTCGCCAAGCGCACGGGAGCGTTCGATGCGCTGTGACGCGGACGTCCGGGTGGTAGTATCCTCATGCCCGGGCTTGACCCGGGCACCCAGAGGGCCGGGTGCTGCGCCTGCCAATCTGGGTCCCCGGGTCAAGCCCGGGGATGAGGGGGCGTTCGAGTGCGCGAGGGCACACCCATGACCCGCGCCCCGCTCTCGCTCAAGATCGCCGCCCTTGGCGGGCTGGCCTTCCTGCACATCCCGCTGCTGTTCATCCTGCTCTACTGCTTCACCACGGAGGAGAAGAGCTACGCCTTTCCCCCGCCCGGCTTCACGCTGAAATGGTTCGGCGTGGTGTGGGGGCGGGCCGATATCTGGGCGGCGGTCGGGCTGTCGCTGAAGGTGGCGAGCATCGCCACGCTGCTGGCGCTGGTGCTCGGCACGCTGGCGGCCGGGGCGCTGGCGCGGGCGCGCTTCTTCGGCCGCGAGCCGATTTCGCTGCTGTTCGTGCTGCCCATCGCCCTGCCGGGCATCGTCACCGGCATCGCGCTACGCCAGGCTTTCGGGCTGATGGAGATTCCCTTCTCGGTCTGGACCATCGTGCTCGGCCACGCCACCTTCTGCATCGTCGTGGTCTACAACAATGCGGTGGCGCGGCTGCGGCGGCTCTCGCCCTCGCTGATCGAGGCGTCGATGGATCTCGGCGCCGATGCGTTCCAGACCTTCCGGCTCGTCATCCTGCCCAATATCGGCACGGCACTGCTGGCGGGCGGCATGCTCGCCTTCGCGCTGAGCTTCGATGAGGTCATCGTCACCACCTTCACCGCCGGCCAGCAATCGACTTTGCCGATATGGATGCTGTCCGAACTCATCCGCCCACGGCAGCGGCCCGTCACCAATGTGGTCGCCGTGCTCGTGATCCTCGTGACCTTCCTGCCCATTCTCGCCGCCTATTACCTCACCCGCCATGGCGAGGCGGTGGCTGGCTCGGGAAAATAGGAGACGCCCATGACTGCCCTTTCCGACACCCAGATGCTCATCGGCTCCGCCTTTGTCGCCGGCACGGAAACGCCGGAAACGGTGCTGAACCCGAAGACCGAGGAAACGCTGCTCGACCTCCCGGAAGCCTCGGTCGACCAGATCGACGCGGCGGTGAACGCGGCGGACAAAGCCTTCCGCATCTGGTCGCGCACCACGCCGGCCGAACGCGCCACGCTGCTGCTCAAGCTGGCCGATCGCATTGAAGCGGAAGCGGAATCCTTCGCCACGCTGGAGGCGCTGAACTGCGGCAAGCCGCGCCATGCGGTGCTCAATGACGAGCTTCCCGGCGTGGTCGATTGCTTTCGCTTCTTCGCCGGGGCGGCGCGCACCCAGCACGGCATGGTGGCGGGCGAATATCTCGCCGGCCACACCTCGATGATCCGCCGCGACCCGATCGGCGTCGTCGCCTCCATCGCCCCGTGGAACTACCCGCTGATGATGGCGGCGTGGAAGCTGGCCCCGGCGCTGGCCGGCGGCAACACCGTGGTGATCAAGCCCTCCGAGCAGACCCCGCTGACGCTGCTGAAGCTGGCGAAGATCATCGCCGATCTGTTCCCCGAAGGCGTGGTGAATGTCGTCGTCGGGCGCGGCGAGAGCGTCGGCAATGCGCTGATCCACCACCCCAAAGTGGCAATGGTCTCGCTCACCGGCGACATCGCCACCGGCAAGAAGGTGCTCACCGCCGCCGCCAAGACGGTGAAGCGCACCCATCTGGAACTCGGCGGCAAGGCGCCGGTGATCGTGTTCGACGATGCCGACATCGACGCCGTGGTCGAGGGCGTGAAGACGTTCGGCTATTACAATGCCGGCCAGGACTGCACCGCCGCCTGCCGCATCTATGCGGGGTCCAAGGTGTATGAGAAGCTGGTGGCGGACCTCGCCTCCGCCGTCTCCGGCCTCAAATTCGGCCAGGCCGATGACAGCGCCAATGATATCGGCCCGCTGATCTCCGCCCGCCAGCGGGCCCGCGTCGCCTCCTTCGTCGAGCGCGCGTCCGAACTCAACCACATCGAAATCGCCACCGGCGGCAAGCTCGCCGGCGGGGAGGGCACCGGCAAGGGCTTTTTCTACCAGCCGACTGTCGTCGCCGGCGCGCTGCAGTCGGACGAGATCGTCCGCCGCGAGGTGTTCGGTCCCGTCGTGTCGGTGACGCGCTTCACCGATGTCGACGAGGCGGTGGGCTGGGCCAATGACAGCGATTACGGCCTCGCCTCCTCGGTGTGGACGCGCGATGTCGGCCGCGGCATGGCCACCGCTTCGCGCCTGCAATATGGCTGCACCTGGGTGAATTGCCATTTCATGCTGGTGAACGAGATGCCGCATGGCGGCCTCAAGCAGTCCGGCTATGGCAAGGACCTCAGCGCCTATGCGCTGGAAGACTACACGGTGGTCCGCCACGTCATGGTGAAGAACGGCTGACGGCGCGGCCCCGCGCGATTGCGCGCGTCAAGCGCGCGCCGGTTTCGCCGGCCGGTTCGAGGGAGTATGATGTTCCGGCAGCCGCGCGAATGTGATCGCGCGGTTTGGAATATGACACATAATTAAGTTGGAACTCCGCCTCATATCTGTTGTGTCGCAACATGGATTTCCATGCTCCGCCGCAGCTTCAGGGGGCCTGATGCGACGCCGATCCGCCTTGCTGATGACCATCGCCGTTCTGGCGGGAGCCGGATGGCTTGCGCATGACCGGGGATGGGTCGACGCGACCAGCCTGTTCGGCGCCCGCAGCCAGGCGAAGGCGGCCGCCCAGCCGGCGGCGGCGCGAAAAGTGCCGGTCGAAGTGGCGCCGGCGCGCGCCGCCTCGGTGACGACGGACATCTCCTCCATCGGCTCGCTCCAATCCGACGAATCCGTGCAGGTGGCCTCCGAAGTGGCCGGCCGCATTCAGGAAATCGGCTTTCGCGAGGGGCAGCACGTGAAGGCCGGCGATGTGCTGGTGCGGCTCGACGCCGCTCTTGTGAAAGCCTCGCTGGACGAGACCGAGGCGCGGCTGGACCTGGCCCAGGCGAATTTCGGCCGTGCCCAGCAATTGCAGAAATCGGGCTCCGGCACCGCCCGGGCGCTGGACGAGGCCCAGGCGGAACTCAACACCGCCCGCGCTCTGCTCAATTCCCAGCGTGTGCAGATCGCCAAGCACACCATCACCGCGCCGTTCGACGGCGTCGTCGGCCTGCGCACCGTGTCCAACGGCGCCTATATCGCCGTCGGCACGGAACTGGTGAATCTTGAGAAGATCGACACGCTGAAGCTGGATTTCAAAGTGCCGGAGACGCAGCTCTCCAGCATCGCCGAAAACCAGACCGTGACCATCACGCTCGACGCGCTGCCGGGCCGGTCCTTCACCGGCACCATCTACGCCATCGACCCGATGGTCGATGTCAACGGCCGCTCGCTCAGTGTGCGCGCCCGTCTCGACAATAAGGACCTGACCCTGCGCCCGGGCCTGTTCGCCCGGGTCGTGGTGAAGGGCCGCGAGGCGCGCGACGCGGTGTTCGTGCCGGAAAGCGCCATCGTCCCGCGCGGGCAGGAGCGCCTCGTCTGGCAGATTGTCGACGGCAAGGCGCAGCAGCTGAAAGTCGAGCTTGGCCAGCGCGCCAAGGGCGAGGTCGAGGTGAAGGGCGTGGCGCCCGGCGCCAGCATCGTCGTGGCGGGGCAGGGGCGTTTGCAGCCCGGCGCTGTGGTGGAGGTGGTGCCGCCGCCGCCGGCGCCGCAGGGCTGAGCCGCGCCATGGGCATTTCCGAGTTCTGCGTCCGCCGCCCCGTCTTCGCGACGGTGCTGAGCCTTTTGCTGATCCTCATCGGCATCGTCTCCTACAGCCGCCTGTCGGTGCGCGAATATCCCAACATCGACGAGCCCGTGGTGTCGGTGGTGACCACCTATCCCGGCGCCTCGGCCAGCATCGTCGAGAGCCAGGTCACCCAGGTTCTGGAAGGCTCCATTGCCGGCATCGCCGGCATCGACGTGCTGGAATCCACCAGCCGTTCGGAATCCAGCCGCATCACCGTGCGCTTCCGGCTGGAGGTCGACCCCGATGTCGCCGCTAGCGACGTGCGCGACCGGGTGAGCCGCGTGCGCCAGCGCCTGCCCGACGAGATCGACGAGCCGGTGATTTCCAAGGTCGAGGCCGACGCCCAGCCGGTGCTGTTCGTGGTCTTCCGCTCCGACCGCATGTCGGCGCTGGAACTGTCCGACTATATCGACCGCTACATCGTCGACCGCTTCAAGAACATCAACGGTGTCGCCGATGTGCAGATCTATGGCGAGCGGCGCTATGCCATGCGCATCTGGGTCGACCGCGAGCGGCTCGCCGCCTATGAACTGACCGTGCAGGATGTCGAGGACGCGCTGCGGGCGCAGAATGTCGAGATCCCCTCCGGCCGCATCGAGAGCGTCGACCGCGAATTCACCGTGCTCTCGCGCACGGGCCTGACCTCGGTCGACCAGTTCGACCAGATCGTCGTCAAGCGCGCGAACGGCGCGCAGGTGCATATGCGCGATGTCGCCCGGGTGGAACTCGGCGCCGCCGATGAGCGCCGGGCCAGCCGCTTCGATGGCGGGGCGGCGATCTTCATCGGCGTGATCAAGCAGGCCGTGGCCAACCCGCTGGACGTTTCCGCCGGCGCCCGCGCCATCCTCCCGGCGGTGAATGAAAGCCTGCCGGAAGGCATGAGCGCCACCATCGGCAACGACAATGCGGTGTTCATCGAGCGCTCCATCGAGGCGGTGTTTCACACCATCTTCGAGGCGGTCGTCCTGGTGGTGCTGGTCATCGTGGTGTTCCTGCGCTCCTTCCGGGCGTCGATCATTCCGATCGTGACCATCCCGATCTCGCTCATCACCACCTTCGCCATCATGTACGCGCTGGGCTTCAGCGTGAACACGCTGACGCTGCTGGCGTTCGTGCTCGCGATCGGCCTCGTGGTGGACGACGCCATCGTCGTTCTCGAGAACATCTTTCGCCATATCGAGCACGGGATGAAGCCGATCCCCGCCGCCATCAAGGGCGCGCGCGAAATCGGCTTCGCCGTCATCGCCATGACGCTGACGCTCGCCGCCGTCTACGCGCCCGTCGCCTTCGCCCCCGGCCGCACGGGGCGGCTCTTCCTCGAATTCGCGCTGACGCTCGCCGGCGCCGTCATCATCTCCGGCTTTGTCGCGCTGACGCTGACGCCGATGATGTGCTCGCGCCTGCTCAAGCATGAGGAGAAGCCGGGCCGGGTGTCCGCCTTCATCGAGGGGCGGCTGCGGGCGATGGAGAACGGCTATCGCCGGCTGCTCGGTTCGACCTTGAAGCTCCGCCCGCTGATCCTGCTGCTCGCGCTCGGCGTGGCGGGTGCCAGTGCCTTCTTCCTCACCGTGCTGCCCTCGGAACTCTCGCCCATCGAGGATCGCGGCGTCGTCCGCGTCACCGGCAGCGCGCCCGAGGGCTCCACCCTCGCCTATACCTCGCGCTACACCAACCAGATCGACACCATCGTCTCCAAGGAGAAGGAGGTCGACAGCGTCCTCATCATCAACGGTTTTCCCGAGGTTCACCGCTTTCTCGTCATCGGCCGGCTGAAGGACTGGGGGGAGCGGGATGTGCGCCAGCAGGAACTGGTGGCCAAGCTGACGCCGGAACTGCGGCGCATCGCCGGCATCAATGCCTATGCCAACAACCCGCCCTCGCTCGGCGCCTCCAACAATTCGCGGCCGATCGAGTTCGTGCTGCAGACCTCCGGCACCTATGAACAGCTTAACGAGTACACCGACCGCTTTCTCGAGCGCATCCGCGATTATCCCGGCCTCGTCAGCATCGACAGCGACCTCAAGCTGAACAAGCCGGAGATCTCCGTCGCGGTGGACCGGGCCAAGGCGGCCGATCTCGGCATCGACATCGCCGTCCTCGGCCGCACATTGGAGAGCCTGCTCGGCGGGCGGCAGGTCACGCGCTTCGAGGTGGGCGGCGAGCAGTACGATGTCTATGTCCAGCTCGATGCCCGCGACCGCTCGACCCCGGCGACGCTCGACACCATCTATCTGCGCTCGGCGAGCGGGGAGATGGTGCAATTGTCCAACCTCGTCACCGTGCGCGAAAGCGTGGCGCCGCAGGAGCTGAAGCGCTTCAACCAGCTGCGCTCCGCCACCATTTCCGCCAATCTGGCGCCCGGCTTCTCGCAGGGCGAGGCGCTGGCCTTTCTCGACCAGACCGCCCGCGAGGTGCTGCCGCAGACCGTGCAGACCGATGTGGCCGGCCAGAGCCGCGAGTTCCGCGCCGCCGGCCAGAGCCTGGTGGTGATCTTCCTGCTGGCGCTCGGCTTCATCTATCTCGTGCTCGCGGCGCAGTTCGAGAGCTTCCGCGATCCCGTCATCATCATGTTGACCGTGCCGCTTTCCATGACCGGGGCGCTGGCCGCGCTGTATTTCACCGGCGGATCGCTCAATGTCTATTCGCAGATCGGACTGGTGACGCTGGTCGGCCTCATCACCAAGCACGGCATTCTGATCGTCGAATTCGCCAATCAGCAGCAGGAGGCGGGCCTCGACCGCCGCGCGTCGGTCATCGAGGCGGCGGTGCTGCGTCTGCGGCCCATTCTGATGACCACGGGCGCCATGGTGCTGGGCGCCGTGCCGCTGGCACTGGCGAGTGGCGCGGGCGCGGAGAGCCGGTCGCAGATCGGCTGGGTCATTGTCGGCGGCATGACGCTGGGCACGCTGCTCACCCTGTTCGTCGTGCCGGTGGTCTATTCGCTGATCGGGCGGGTCCATCACACGCCCCATGCCGAGATCGCCCCCGGCATCGTCCATACGCCGGCCGAGTAGAGCGGGAGCGCGTCAGCGCGGCGCGTCCCGCAGCGGGCTGTGAAACAAGGCGGGGCGAAGTTACTTTATCGCCCAGAGCGCCAAGCATTCCTCGCAAAGTTCTTCGCTTTCGCAGTAAGGGCAATCGCGGTCATAGGCATCTGTCAGCCAGTGCCAAATATTTACGAGCCATGTCAGCATAAGGGCTGCTCACCGCGATAACGACTTGTTGACTGTACAGTCGCGCGTCAATCCGGTGAGAGTATGGTGGTAATATTTCCGATCTATACAATAATGTGTCCGAAAATTACTGTCTAAACTCAGTCAAAGCTGTGGCTTTATCAGGGCGGCCGGCCGCGGGCGGTGGGAATGCGTGTCGCCTTCTCCGCGTGGGGGCCGGCCGTGCGGGTCTCCAGACATATCGGCGCGAGGCGCCGCGCCGGCTTGCATAAGGTGCGCGATTTCCGCGGCTCCGCGAACTGGTTAACGCGGCGTTAACCATGTTGCCGCGATGTTACCGGCACGGCGCTGCGGGTGCGTCGCACGAGTTTCGAGACCTTTTTATGCGACGGCGCCTTGTGAGGATTGGTGGATCGGCCGGCTGGGCCCTGCTGGCGGGCTTGGCACCGCTGGCGGCGGCCGCCGAGGAGATCAGTTGCGACCTCACCGTAACTGCCCTGCAGTGCGGCGGCGTGGCGAGCGGGGCGGATTCGACCGCGATCGGCGATGATGCGCAGGCGACGCAGGCCGGCACGACGGCCGTGGGGCAGGGGTCGCGCGCCTTTTCCGACAAGGCCAGCGCCTTCGGCCAGCTCGCCGTGGCCAATGGGGTGTCCTCCACCGCCATTGGCTGGAGCGCGACGGCCAATGGGGCGCAGTCGACCGCGACCGGGCAGGGAGCGGCCGCCAATGCCGATTTCTCCTCGGCTTTCGGCAGCGGGGCGAGCGCCAACGGCACCGCCTCCTCCGCGCTCGGCCAGGACGCGCTCGCCAACGGCGCCAACGCGACCGCTGTCGGCCAGGGCGCGCGGGCCAATGCCGCCGCATCGACCGCCGTCGGGCAGGGCGCCGTCGCCAATGCCAGCAACGCGACCGCGCTGGGCACGGCGGCCACCGCCAATGGCGCCGGTTCCACCGCGCTGGGGCAGGGCGCCGTCGCCAATGCCGCCAACGCCACCGCCGTCGGTTTCGGCGCCACCGCCAATGGTGCCGGCGCGACGGCGCTGGGACAGAACGCCGTCGCCGCCGGGGCCGGTGCCGTTGCGCTGGGGCAGAACGCCAACGCCTCCGCCACCAACGCCGCCGCTTTCGGCCATGGGGCCATCGCTTCCTTTGAAGGTTCGACCGCCCTTGGCGCCGGCGCGACCACCAGCCGGGCCAACCAGATGGCGCTGGGCACCGCCGGCTCGACCTACACGATGGCCGGGCTGACCTCGGGCGCCAGCCGCGCCGCCCAGAGCGGGGCGGTGCAGATCGTCACCACCGACGCCGCCGGCAATCTCGCCAGCGCCAGCACGGCGGAGCTTTTCGACCTGCGGCCCGTCTGGGCCGAGATCGACCGTGTCAGCGAAGGCGTGGCCATGGCGATGGCGATGGATACGCCAACCCTGCCGAACGGCAAGAATCTGGCCGTGAGCGCCCAGTGGGGCACCTTCGGGGGCCAGAATGCGCTCGCGCTCTCCAGCATTGCGCGGATCGCCGACGATTCCTTCTTCGTCACCGGCAGCATCGGCGTGGGCCTCAACGAAGGCACGGTCGGCGGCAAGGCCGGCCTGCTGTTCGCGTGGTGACGACGATGCGCAGCCCCGCCCGCCTTGCCGTTCTCGCGCTTGTGCTGGCCCTGCTCGCGCCGGCTCTCGCCCACGCGCAGAAACAGCCGGCCGATACGATGCCGCCGCCGGCGGTGCTTCTGGCCCTGCTGCGCGGCACGATGATCGCGCTCAACCAAGCCAATCTGACCGGCAATTATTCGGTGCTGCGCGATCTGGCGGCGCCCTCCTTCCGGGACGCCAATTCCAGTGCCGCGCTTGCCGACCGCTTCCGCCAGTGGCGCGAGGGTCGGCTGGATTTCGCCGCCGTCGCCCTTCTCGACGCCAAGCTCTCGGCCGCGCCTTCCATCGGCCCCGATGGGGCGTTGCGCCTGCGCGGCTATTTCCCGACCGCGCCGCTGAGGATCGGCTTCGATATGGCCTTCCTGCCCGTGGACGGGCATTGGCGTCTCGGGGCCCTTGCCGCCGAGCCGCTGGCGGCAGAGGTGACAGGGGCCGTGGCGCGCGCGGCGGAAAAGCCGGTCGAGGGTCCGAAGATGGCGGAAACCGAGCCGGCCAAGGCTGGGGCGACCACGTTCCGCCTGCCGGAGCTTCCGCCCGCCGCGAGCCTCGGCATCGCGCTTCCCCCGGGCGACCGCCCGCGCGGCTAGAGCGCGTTCCGAACCGATTTCAGCGGTACCGATCAGGGCTGAGGCGCGGGGACGGTCGGATACCCTTCGAGCGGTGCGCTCGGCACGCTTGGCCCGGTGTCGACGGGCGCCGGCACGGAACGGGGCGCGGAGGGGGCTGTGCTGCGCGCCGGTGCCGGCGGCGGCGCGGTGGCCGCGCCCGTGCCGAACACGGTCGAGGGATAGACGACCGGTCCGCCGACCCGGCCAAGCTCCGGCGCGACCGGGAGAGGGCGGCCATAGGGCTGCCAGCTGCGCGGCAGGAAATAGCCATTGATGGTGTAGCGGTACATGATCCGCAGCAGCGCGGCTTCGCTGGCGCCGCTCTGGCAGAAGCGCAGACGCACCGACAACACGCCACGATCCACCGCCAGGGCATTCATTCGCTGCTGGCCCTGAATGCGCTGCCAGGCGTAGAGGCAGAGGTCGCGGCCCTGTCCCGGCCCCACGGCGTAGCCGAAGGGTCCGTAGCGGTTCTGGACGAAATAGGTCGAGGGGCGCAGGTCGATGCCGGGCAGGGCCTGCTCCATCTCCTCCGCCAGAGCGTATTCGTTGAGGAAGCTGTCGTTCTTGATGTTCTCGGGGCCGGTTCGTCCCTCCACCGGCCCGAAAAACACGACGCTGAAGGCATTCTGGCCCGGCGTCGCCGCCTCGGTCGCCAGCATTACTTCCTGCTGCAGTGCGTTGGCATAGCGCGTTTCGATCACGCCGATGATGCGCGGGCCGCCGGGCTCCGGCAGCACCAACGCCTCGACGGCGGGAACCTCGGCCGAAAGGGTGGCAACGACCGGTGGCCGGCCCGTGGTGCAGCCCCCCGCCAGCAGCAGGCAACCCATGGCGAAGGCACCCCGACGCAAGCTTTTGGCGCTTGACTGTCCAGGGTGGACAGACGCGCGGCGTGCACGGTCGCCTGTCGTTTCCTGGGGCGGGCGGGACATGGCGGGCCTGTCAATCTCGCAAAACGAATCACGCATAGAAGCAATCTAGCGCTCCAGCGCCGCGGCAGAAACGGTCAAAGATCGAACAAGATGTTAGAAGATGTGAACGTACGCCGATGACTTGTGTTCGCAGGCGGCTTGCGATCAGCGCACGTACCACGTAAGAGCCGCCGCAAGGGCGACTGCGGAGACCAGCCGAAAATTATGAATAGAAGATGGATTTCGGGTATCTGGGTAATATTAATCGCCCTGGTCGCATTTATCGTGACCTTACCGGTTAACTTGCAGGCGCAGCTTGTTACCGGCTGCATTGTGATTCTACTAATTGTCTTTTTGAGAATGTTTGCGCCGGAAGGTGTGCCGCGCATGGTAGCAATTGCGCTCGGCGTCGCAATGGTATCAAGGTACGTGTATTGGCGGACGACGTCAACTCTACCTCCGGTAGAGGAACTGGCGAATTTCATTCCTGCCGTGCTGCTTTACATCGCTGAGATGTACAGCGTCGCGCTCATGGCGCTCAGTCTTTTTGTCGTGTCGGCGCCCCAGCCGTCGCGCGTCGCGCCGGCGATCGCGCCCGGTAGCGAGCCTACCGTCGATATTTTCGTTCCCAGCTACAATGAGGATGCGGGACTGCTCGCGACGACGCTGGCCGCCGCGATGGCGATCGACTACCCCCGCGACCGCTTCACCGTGTGGCTGCTCGACGATGGCGGGACCGATCAAAAATGCGAACAGCACGATCTGGCGGCCGCACGCGAGGCGCAGGAGCGGCGGGCGACGCTGACCCAGCTCTGCGAGGAGCTCGGCGTGAACTATCTCACCCGTCCGCGCAACGAATTTGCCAAGGCTGGCAATCTTAACCACGGCCTCGCCCATTCGCATGGGGAACTCGTCGTTGTCTTCGATGCGGATCATGCGCCGGCGCGCTCGTTCCTGCGCGAGACGGTGGGCTATTTCCAACAGGATCCGCGCCTGTTCCTGGTCCAGACGCCGCATTTCTTCATCAATCCCGACCCGGTGGAGCGCAGCCTCGGCACATGGCGCCGCATGCCGTCGGAAAACGAGATGTTCTATGGCGTCATCCAGCGCGGTCTCGACCGCTGGGGTGGCGCGTTCTTCTGCGGGTCGGCGGCGGTGCTGCGGCGCGAAGCGCTTCTGGAGACCGACGGTTTCGCCCATTCCTCGATCACCGAGGATTGCGAGACGGCGCTGGCGCTGCATGCGCGCGGCTGGCACAGCGTGTATGTCGACACGCCGCTCATTGCCGGGCTGCAGCCAGAGACGTTTGCCAGCTTCATCGGCCAGCGTTCCCGCTGGGCGCAGGGCATGTACCAGATCCTTCGCTTCCACTTCCCGCTGTTCCGCTCGGGTCTGACGGTCGCGCAGCGCATCTGCTACATGTCCAGTATCCTGTTCTGGTTCTTCCCGATCTCGCGCGCGATCTTCCTGATCTCGCCTTTCTGCTACCTGTTCTTCTCGCTGGAAATATTCAATGGTTCCGGCGCCGAATTCGTAGCTTACACGGCCGTTTATCTCTTGACAAATCTCTTTATCCAGAGCTATCTCTTCGGCAAATACCGCTGGCCGTGGTTCTCTGAGCTTTATGAATATATCCAGACGGTTTATCTTCTTCCGGCGCTTCTTTCCGTCATGATCGATCCGAAGAAGCCGACCTTCCGGGTGACCTCGAAGGGCGAGACCATTGACGAGAACCGCATCTCGGAAATCGGGACTCCGTTCTTCGTCATCTTCGTCGTCCAGATCATCGCCGTGTTCGTGACGTTCTGGCGGATCGCCACCGGGCCGTACTCCGCCGACATCACCCTCGTCGTCGGCATGTGGAACCTGCTGAATCTCATCATCTCCGGCTGCGCGCTCGGTGTGGTGTCGGAGAAGGCGGCCAAGCGGCACAGCCAGCGCATGACGATCAGCCGGCGATGCAACCTGCTGATCGACGGTGTCGAGGTGCCGGCCGTCATCGATGACGTGTCCATGGGCGGCTTGCGTGTGCGCACCGAGCTTCCCCCCGAGGCTCAGGCGCGGCTCGGCATGCACGCCGTGGTGCGGCTGACGCCGCCGGACGAGTGCATCAGCGACACGCTGCCCGTGCTGGTGCGCAACATCGCCCATGATGATGGTGTGATCGTTCTGGGGACCCAGTTCAACGCCAAGTGCGCCGCGCACTATCAGCTCATCGCCGATCTGATCTTCGCCAATGCCGACGAATGGAAGAAATTCCAGGAGGGCAGGCGGCGAAACCCGGGTGTGCTGAGAGGAACCGTGATGTTCGTCCTGATCGCGGGCTACCAGACCTTGCGCGGGCTCGCCTATGTCACGCTGCTGGAAAGGATGACGCGCCGCTTCGCGCCCGGCCTGTTCGCGGGAGCGACGGGACGATGAAAGCGCTTCGGATCGGCGTGACCGGCGGTGTCCTCCTTACCGCCCTCTTTCTCGCGGCTGTCGGCGCGGTGGCAAAGCCACCGGCCGACACGCCGGCGAACGCGGCTGCTCCCAGCCGCGCTCTGTCGGCACCCGCCTATGACATGCGCGCCTTCGACATGCAGGACGGTGAGGACACGGAAGGCGATCCGCTCGTGCTTCCCACCCTCATGGGGCCGACCGGCGCGCCCTTCGGCATGACGCCGCCCGCGCCGGAAGCGGCGCCCCAGGCTGCGCCGGGTCCGGGCGCGCCGGGCTATGTGGCCCCGTTCCAGATGGTGCCGGGTCAGCCTGTGGCCGCAGCCCCGGCGAAGATCGAAGCGCCGGGTCCAAAGACTCCCGATCGCTTCATCGTCCCGGTGCCCCGTCTGCGGCTGGAAGGGGAATCGCTCTCGCGCGGCTGGGTGACCTGGTTCACACAGCAGGAGGTGGAGCGCCCGGCGACGCTGCTCATCGGCTATCTCAACGCCATCTATGTGATGCCGGAACGCTCACGGATGAGGGTCACCATCAACGGCCAGCTTGTGGCGGAGATTCCGATCGCCTCGCCGCAGGGGGCGACCCAGGTGACGGCCGCCATTCCCGCCGGTGTGCTGCGGGCGGGCGGCAATCTCATCCGTATCGACATGCTGGCGGTGCACCGCACCGATTGCTCCATTGATTCCACCTACGACCTCTGGGTGGAACTCGACAATGCGCTGACTGGCGTGGCGTTCGCAGGCGGCCCCGTGTCGCCGCCCGTCATGGCCGATGATCTTCCCGCCGTGGGGATCGATGTGAGGGGATCAACCCATATCCGCTTCATCCATAGTGGGCCGATCGAGCCCCACCAGAGCGCGCATTTCCTCGCGGCCGCCCAGGCGTTGACCCAACGCGGGCGCTACGCCCATCCGCTCGTGTCGATCGTGGGACCGGATGTCGGCCCGACGGGTCCGGGGACCTTGAACGTGATCGTGGGCATGGCCGAAGACCTGCGCGCCACGATGGCCAATCCGCCGGCCCTTTTGGGGGGGGCAGCCGCTGGTGCGCTTTTTCAACGATAGCCGTGCGGGCGGCACCGTTCTCGTGCTGGCCGGAGAGACCACGCGGACCATCGACGCCGCGATTGAACGCCTCGCGGCCAGCAACGGCCAGTCCGAATCAAACAGATTGTCGATTTCCAGCCGCTTCGCGCCGGATGCGCCCTATTTCACGGGTGCGGGTAGCGTCCGTTTCTCCGAATTGGGGGTGATGACGCAGGAATTTTCCGGTCGCCGGCTGCAGCTGCGCTTTCCGATCGGCCTTCCCGCCGATTTCTACGGTTCCGCCAATGGCCAGGCACGCATTCTGCTGGACGCGGCCTACGCGCCGAGCGTGCGGCCCGGAAGCGTGCTCTCGGTCTACGTCAACGGTTCTCTCGCGTCTTCCTACATGCTCACCGATCGGCATGGCGGCTTGATGGAACGGAAAGTCATCAAGGTCCCGCTGACGCATTTCCGGGCCGGCATAAACCGGGTCTGGATCGAGGTGATGTTGGATGTCGATAGCGACCAGATTTGCGGTCCCGGCGCCACGCTCGCGCATGACAAGCGCTTTGTCGTGTTCGATTCCAGCGAGTTCGTGATGGACGATTTCGCCAGGATCGGCACGAGCCCCAATCTGGCGGCGTTTTTCGGCGGCGGCTTCCCCTATTTCAACGCCGTGCAGCCTGTCGCGGTGGTGATGCGCCAGGACGCGCCGACGGTTGCCGCCGCCGCGACGGTGATGGCGCGGCTGTCCTTTGCCCAGCAGCACATCGCCCCTGTCGACACGGCGCCGCCGCCGGCGTCGCTCGCCAGTCGGCCGGTCCTGTTCGTCGGGGAGATCAATCAGATCGCACCCGAGGTGCTGCGGCAGGTGGGTGTGGTGGATGCCAGCAAGATCCGCTGGCGCACCGATCGGGACGCCGACAAGGGCGTGCGGGGCCCGGCGCCCGTCTTCTGGAGTAGCGACCCTGCACCCCCGCCGGAACCGATGTCGATGCTGGAGCAGGGCGTCCGCGTCCGCTCCGGTTCGGGCAACGACGCCATCTTTGACCGCTGGCGCGATCAGGTGGCGGCAGGAGGCAACGTCAGCGCCGAGTTGCTCCACTTTCAGAAATGGGTCACCGGCACGTTCGGCGTGTCTTTAGGCCTGCCCAGTGGCGGCGATGTCGACCCGTTCAATCCCCCGCACAACACCTCGGTGCTGGTGGCGCAGGGGTTTGCCCCGAACAGCGACGCGGTCTGGACGCTCATTGCCGGGCATACGGCGGAGAGCCTCGATGCCGCCATCGATGAGTTCACCCTGCCGGAATACTGGGCGAAAAGTTATGGTCAGGCGGTGGCGTTCGACGCCGCCACCGGCCGGATGGACATTCGCATGCCGAGCAGCGTGCGGTTCATCGTGACCCAGCCGCTGGGCCCGTCAAACCTCCGGCTCATCGCGGCCAATTGGCTGTCGCTCAACATTGTCACTTACGCCCTGGTTCTCGTTCTATGCTGTATCGCCTTCGCCTTCGTCACCAGCCTGCTGCTTCGCCGCTCGGGGCGGCGCGCGTGATGGGGCGCCCGATGGTGCGTTTGCGGCGCGGTGCCGGCGTCGTCGTCGCCATGCTGATGGCGGCGGCGTTTCTCGTCGCGCCGGGCGCCTTCGCCAAGGAGCCTGCCGGCATGATTTCGCGCGACGATTGGGCCGCCTATTCCGCACGCTTCGTCGACCCCAGCGGCCGGGTCATCGACGACGCGAACGGCCGGATCAGCCATTCCGAAGGGCAGGGCTATGGCATGCTGCTCGCCTATCTCGCCGGCGACAAGGCGGGGTTCGAGCGGATATGGACCTTTACCCGTACCGAACTGCTGATCCGCGACGATGGCCTCGCGGCCTGGCGCTGGGACCCGGACGCGGATCCGCACGTCACCGATATCAATGCCGCCAGCGACGGGGACATCCTCATCGCCTATGCACTCGCCCTCGCGGGGGAGGCATGGAGCGTCCCGGACTATGTGAGCAGCGCGACCCGCATCGCGCGAGCGCTCGGCCAGCAGGTGGTGCGGCGTGAGGCCGGGCGGCTCGTGCTGCTGCCGGGCGTCACCGGCTTCTCGGTCGGCGAGCGGCCGGACGGGCCGGTGCTGAACCTGTCCTACTGGATCTTCGAGGCCTTTCCGGTCTTTGCCCGGCTCGCGCCCGAAGTCGACTGGGCGGGTCTTGCCGCCTCCGGCCGGGAACTGCTGTCCCTCGCCCGCCTCGGCCCGGCCAAGCTGCCGCCTGACTGGATTTCCGCCCCGGCCGATCGCCCGCTGGCGCCGGCGGAGGGCTTCGAGCCGGTCTTTGGTTACAATTCGTTAAGGATAGTTCTTTACCTTCTGCGCGCCGGGATCCCCGACTCTGACGTTCAAAAAGCCATTCTCAACAATTGGATGGTGCAGAATGGGGGAATGCCGGCGATCGTGAATATCCCGACCGGCAAGGCCCTGGCCCGGCTGTCGGAGCCCGGCTACCGGATGCTGGCGGCAACGCTGGCCTGTGCCATCGACGGCACGGCGATTCCGGCAGATCTCAGGCGCCTGCAACCGAGCCAGTACTACCCGTCGACCCTTTATCTCCTAAGCCTGTCGCTGGTGAGTGAGAAATATCCGACATGTCTTCGCTGAGGGTGCTTTTGCTGATCGTGGTCGGGGCGGCCGCCGTCCCGGCCATCGGCCAGCAACTCGCCTCGCCCTCAGACAATGGCGCCGCCCCTGCCGGCGCCGCCGCGACGCCCAAGGTCGATGAATCGGCGCTGCGCTTTTTCGCGGCGCAAGGCGACAAGCAGCGGCTCGATGCCGAAATCGCACGGCTGCGCGCGCTGTATCCGAACTGGCAGCCACCCAAAGACCTGTTCGCCCCGACGGCGGACCAGGACCCCGACATTTCGCGTTTGTGGGCTCTGTTCGCCGAAGGGAAGTTCTCCGACATCCGGGCCGCCATCGCCCAGCGCCAGGCGTCGGAGCCTGGCTGGCAGCCGCCGGCCGATCTGATGGCGCGGCTCGGCGAGGGCGAGGCCGCCCGCCGGCTGGTCAATGCCTCGGAGGCCAAGCAATGGGCTTCCGTGCTGCGCATCGCCACCGACACGCCCGGCATGCTTGTCTGCGCCAATATGGACGTGCTCTGGCGTGTGGCGGAAGCCTTCGTGCGGACGGGGGCGCCCCAGCGCGCCAAGGATCTGTTCATCTATATCCTCACCTCCTGCCCCAATCCGCAGGAGCGCGTCGCTACGGCGCAGAAGGCGCTGCAACTGCTCGACGGTCCCGATCTCGACGCGGTGCTCGCCCGCGCAAATCCGGACAACACGCCCGAATTCGCCGGCCTGCGCGAAGACCTCCTGCGCATGCGTGTCGGCCGCGCCGCGCAGGATACCTCGTTGTCAGTGTCGCCCGACGACATCGCGGCGCTGGAGCAGCTGGCCCGCAGTGGATCGGTCGCCGACGATGCGCTGGTGCTCGGCTGGTACGCCTTCCGCCGCGGCGATGCGGCGCGGGCGGTCGACTGGTTCAAGCTGGCGCTGGACCGGCAGGGCGGGGCCTCGGCTGCCGAGGGCTATGTGCTGGCGCTGGCCGCGACCGGCCGCGCCCAGCAGGCGGAACCGATCGCCTATCAGTGGCGCGATGCCGGGGCGAGCAACCGCAAGGCCTATATCGACCTTATGGCCGGCCTGCTGGCCACGGCGCCGCCGCCGCGCCTTGAGCAGTCGGTCGTCGCCCGGTTCGCCCCGGTCGTGCAGGAGGCGAAATCCGCCACCGGGGCGCAGGCGCTGGGCTGGTACGCCTACAATACCGGGCAGATCCGTACCGCCGCCTCCTGGTTCCGCACCGCCGTGCAATGGGCGCCGGCGGATGAGGTGTCCGCCTATGGGCTGGCGCTTGTCAGCCAGCGCCTGAAGGACACCGCGACCCTTGACGCGATCGCTACCACCTGGGCGGGGAAGTCGGAGCGCATCCTGGCCCTGGTGTCGCCGGCCGTCCGCCGCCGGCTGGCGAGCGGTGCGCCGACGGCGGCCGCACAGCCGATGGTGGCCGCGCGGCCGGCCGCGCCCATGCCCGTTAGCCGGCCGACGGCAGCGGTCGCCGCGCCCCTGCCTCTCACTGGCGCCTTGCCGGAGAGGCTGGCCGGAAACGACGACGGCCCGGCGCCCGGCGCTTCCGCCCCGCGCGGCGCTCCCTGTTCAAGCGCCGGCGATGCGGTGTTCCGTGCCGGCCGCGTGTCACCCGAAGACGGCCTCGCGCGCGGCTGGTGCCTGCTGGAACTGAACCGCCCCCGGGAGGCGATAAATGCCTTCGACATCGCCATCCGCGACGGCGCCGGCCGGACGGCGGAAGACGCGGCTTATGGCAAGTCGCTCGCCTATCTGCGGCTCGGCCTGACCAACGAGGCCCAGCTGGCCGCCCTCGAGACGCCCCAGCCGCCGGCACGGGCGGTGACGCTGAGCGCGGACCTGCTGGCCCAGCGGGCGATCGCCGCCTATCGCGATGCCCGCTATGTCGAGGCCATCCTGGCGCTGGACGAGCGCAGCCACCTCGCCCCGGAGCAGCAGGACCTGATGTCGATCCGCGCCTGGTCCTACTACCATCTCCGCGACTACGTTTCCGCCCGGCGCATTTTCACCGCGCTCCGCGACGCCGGCTATAAGGAAGCCGGCGCCGGCATCGATGCCATCCTGGCGGTGACCCGCCAGGTGCGCAGCTGACCCGCGCCGTCACAGCGCGGGATAGCGGGGGATGTAGGCCAGTTCGTTGATGTGCGCCTCGATATCGGCGGGGCGCGGCACGCGGGCGAGGCCCTTGTCGAAGATGAGTTCGGCAATGCGCGCCGCCACATGCAGCGAGGCTTTGCGGATGTCGCGCTGCGGCGGGTAGATCAGGCCCACCTCAAGATCTTCCGGCCGTACCTGCTCGGCCACCGCCTTGGCGGCGACGATGAACATGTCCTCGGTGACACGCGTCGCCTGGGTGGCGAGCACCGCCATGCCCATGGCCGGGAAGATATAGACATTGTTGCCCTGGCCGGGCACGAAGCGCTGGCCGTTCAGTTCCACCGGCGGAAACGGGCTGCCGCTGGCGAAGATGGCCTGCCCGTTCGACCATTTATAGGCTTCCTCCGCCGTGCATTCCGAGCGTGAGGTCGGGTTGGAATAGGGGAAGATGATCGGCCGGGCATTGATCCGCGCCATCGCCTCGATCACCGCCTGGTTGAACAGCTTCGGCACGGTGCTGACGCCGATGATGCCCGTCGGCCGGATCGCCTCGATGGCCTCGACGAAATTCGAGATCGGCGCGTGGTCATGGGCGAAGGGCTTCTGGAAGCCGGCGATGTCGCTGCGCGAATTCACCATCAGCCCGTTGACGTCGAACAGCCAGTTGCGGGCGCGGGCCTCCTCGATGGTCGCGCCTTCGAGCACCATGGCTTCGCTGATCAGCTCGGCGATGCCGGTCGCCGCCGAACCGCCGCCGAGGAACAGGAAGGTCTGGTCGGTGAGCTTCTGGCCCGAGAGCTTCAGCGCGCCGTAAATGCCCGCCACGGCGACCGCCGCCGTGCCCTGGATGTCGTCATTATAGGTGCAGATCGCGTCGCGGTAGCGCTCGAGGATCGGCACGGCGTTGATGTTGGCGAAGTCTTCCCATTGCAGGCAGCACAGCGGGAACAGCTCGGTCACCGCCTCGACGAACTCGGCGATGAAGGCGTCATACTCCGCGCCGCGCACGCGGTTCTGGCGCAGGCCGAGATAGAGCGGATCGTCGAGCAGCGTGCCGTTATTGGTGCCGACATCGAGGGTGATCGGCAGCGTCATTTCCGGTGGCACGCCGGCGCAGACGGAATAGAGCGCGAGCTTGCCGACCGGAATGCCCATGCCGTTTACGCCGAGATCGCCGAGCCCGAGAATCCGCTCGCCATCGGTGACGACGATGAAGCGCACATCCTTCTGCGGCCAGTGCGACAGCACTTCCTTCAGCCGGCCCTTGAACGTGATCGGCAGATACATGCCGCGCGTGGCGCGCAGCACATGGTCGTATTTCTGGCAGGCTTCGCCCACGGTCGGCGTGTAGACCAGCGGCATGAACACCGCCGGATCGGACATCAGCACCGCGTAGAACAGCGTCTCGTTGCGGGCCTGCAGGTCGCTCAGCAGGAGATATTTCTGCAGATCATTGTCGAGCACCGAGAGCTGCAGGTGAATGCGCGCCACCTGCGTCTCCAGCGTATCGGCCACCGGCGGCAGGAAGCCCTCAAGCCCGAGCCGCGCCCGGTCCTCGGTCGAGAAGGCGCTGCCGCGGTTGAAAACAGGATCATGCAGCAGCGAAGGGCCGAAGGGGCTCGGCTGGGTGGCGGACGGTGACATAGCGTTTACTCCCGGTGAATGCGTCTTTGCCCCGATGTTACCACCGGCAATGGCCTTGGCGAGCCCCCGGAATGGGGGCGAGACATCATCTATAGGGATAGGTAGGCCGGTAAGATGAAACGCCGATGTCGAACGATTTGAGCGAGGCTCCGCTTTCGGATTCGATGGTGGCGGCAAGACGCCGCAAGGCGTCGCGCGCATCGGGTGCCGCCCGGGCTTCCAGCACGCGGGTGCTGGCGAGAAGCTGGCGCACCACATCGGCATCGTTCATCCCATAGCGTGCGATGGCCGCAAGCGCGGGGCAGGCGAATTCCTCGAATGTGTTGAGCGGGACGAGCACTCTCGGCCGCCCCCCTTCGTCCGCCCGCACCGGAGACGGCATGTCGCGCTCGGCCAGCAGGCATAAGGCCTGGGCGAGTCTGTCGAGGCAGTACAGCGCCGTGGTTGGGTCATTGATGCCGGGGGAGAGGGCGCGCTGGGTGATCTCGACAAAGCGGTGAAGAGAGAACTGCAGGTCCTGCGTGGGCGTGCGATCCGCGCCCAGGATGAAAGCCTGGCGCAGGCGATCCATCACCGCCTCCGATACACGCGCCCGGGGTGCGGCGCGCAGCAGGGGAATCCGCTCGGTGACGAACCGGCCCGGGGGCGAGTCCACGGCGATGACCAGATCATGTTCAGCGGCGATGCGCATCAAGGCCGCCTCGTCGAGGCGCTGCACATAGCCGCTGCCCTCAGCGAAGACCGCACGCGAATCCTCCTCCAGCGTGTGGCGCAGGCTGGAGGAGGTGTGTCCGTCGCGCCCCTTTGGCTCCTGGCCCATCTGGGCCGGAAAGAGACGGTCGATGGTGCTTCGTGCCTCGTGAGAGAGATCGGCAAGCACCGTTTCGATGCGGATCGAATTGGCGACGTGATGGATGAAGTAGATCAGGACGGCGAGGCTTAGCGCGGCCAGCACGACGCCAAAGGTGACGGACAGATGCGGAACGAAGTTCGCTTCCTCCGTGCCGCGCACGGTGCGCAGCACCAGAAGGCAATAGAGGAACGTGCTGGTGAAGGTTCCCAGCACCAGCTGGTTGCCGCGATCGCTCATGAAGCTGCGCAGCAGTCGCGGGCCGAATTGCTGCGAAGCCAGTTGCAGCGTCAGCATGGTCATGGAGAAGGTGAGGCCCGCCACGGTGATCATTGAGCCGGCGACGGCGGACAATACCGCGCGCGCCCCCTCCGGCCCGAAGCCGTAAAGCCAGCCCAGCCGCTCGATCGTCTGCTGGCCCAGCCACGTGTCGAGCCAGACGAGGGCAAAGGAAAGTGCGGTGGCCGCGGCGGCCATCGCCGAGGGCAAGAACCAGAAACTTGACCGCAGGCGGTCCCACACGCCAAGCAGCCACGTCGGCAATGACCAGTGCTCCATCCCCACCTCCGGCGATTAAGCGGCGGGGCGGCGGCTTGGTTCCATCGGCTGGCGTGACCGTGGGCTGCTCCCGGCGTGGGTGGGGCTCGTGTCGCCTCGGGCGGAGGAGCGCCCGAGAAAATGTGGGACTCCAGCCCCGTACGGGAGTTTCCGCCGCTGTCGCCGCCCGCTAGAACGGCGTTGCTGCGAATGGAACATGCGATGCCCGATACGCCGACGATCCTCCTTCTCGGACATGAGACCACCCTTCACCAATCCTATTCGCCGATCCGGCTGCGCGCCGTCGTGGGCGAGGCGGCCTATCGCGGCGTCCGGGTGCTTCTTGCCCGCAGCGCCGACTGCGACATGGATGCCGAGCGGATAAGGGCGCATGAGTTCGTCGATGGGGCCTGGACGGCGGTCGATGTCCCGGTGCCGCGCCTCGTGGTGGCGGCCGCGCCGCCGACCCGGCCGGCGCATCGCGTCGTTGATGCCTGGCTGCGGGCGCGCACCAAGGTTCTCGCCTTTGACGGCTATGACAAGCACCAGATGGCCGCGATGCTGGCCGCCTATCCGCATCTGAAGCCGCACATCATTCCGGAAGAGGTGCTGGTCGCCGACCGCGTCGAGGCGCAGCTCGCGGAATGGCTGGCCGGCGGCCCCATCGTGGTCAAGCGCGCCGACGGCTCGCTGGGTACCGGAATCTTCTTCCTCATTCCGCAGGGCGACGAGATTGCCGTCCACAAGGATGAGCACTCCTGGCGCGGCACGCGCGCGGAGGCGATTGCCCGCGTCATTGGCGCGATCCGCGTGCGCATGGGCTACCGCACCTATCTGGTGCAGCGCTTCATCGACACCCACGACCTGGCCGGCCAGCCGGCGACAGTGCGGGCGGACATGGTGCGTCGGCCCGACGATGGCTGGGACTTCTTCCGCCTCACGGGCCGCGTCTCGCTTGGTTCCAAGCTGATATCGAACCGCGCCAAGGGCAGCGCGCTGATCGATGCGGAATCCTATTTCATCGCGCGGGGGGCGGCCGATCCCGAGGGCAAGGTCTGCGAGGCCCAGGCGCTGTGTCGGGAAATTGCCAGCACGCTGTGCAAGCAGCCGGGCCTTGGCGCGTGTTATGAATTCGGCATCGACCTTGCCGTCGACCAGGATTTGCATTTCTGGTTTCTCGAAGCCAACAAGCGCCCCCTCGCCAATGGCGCCGAGATCGAACGGATGATGCCCGCGATGACCTATTGGCTGTCGCAGCTCAACGACTGAGCGCGGTTCCCCAGGAGCCGGGGCCGGAGGCGCGGACGAAGCTGTCGAGCAGCGGTCCGAACGTATTATTGGCGACGGTGACCTGGATCGTCCCATGGTCGCTGACCCCCGGCAGGGGATGCTCGACGACCATGGGCAGATCCGCGAGATAGCGCGCGGAGGCCACGTCCGCCTTGTTTTCGGTGCCGTAGACGATCTCGATATGCGGCGCCCTCGGGGCCGCGGCAATCTGCTCGCGCAGCTGCGTATCGGCATCTGTGAGCGGGCGCCCGACCCGGTTGCCGATGCGCTCGCGCACCTTGCCCTGCGTCACCGGCAGGAGGATGGGGCTGAAGGTCATGACGCCATCGGCGCCGAGCTTCACGCCGTAATGGAGCGCGCCAAAGCCGCCGGCGGACTGGCCGAGGCAGAGCACCCGGCGCGACTTCAGTTCCGCGCAGAGGCCGTGCAGCCGTTCGACCGACGCGTCGACGCTGCCGCCCAGCCCCGACACGCCGCCGAAATAGAAGTTGTTCGACCAGTCGAAGAGATAGATCAGGTTGGCATTCAGCCGACCCAGCAGGCTGTGCATGAAATAGATGGACAGGCCCAGCAACTGTGCCTTGCCGGCGAAGGCGATCAGCGTCGTGTCGGAATCGGCCGGCACCACCCAGTAACCGCGGTCTTTCGACCCCGCAGCGGCGTTGCCCCCCACGGGAGCGAACACGTGATCCTCGCTGCGCGCCCGGCGCAGCGCGCGCAGCTCCCCCATGATCTCCGTCACGCTGCCCCGCAGATCGCGCACATCCATGAGCGTGGCGAGCATGGCGACCGTCTCGCCGATCATGCCGCAGCGGACGAACTGCCGGCACACCTCAAGGCGCAACGCCGGGTCGGAATTCCCGTGCGCGATGGACTTGGCATAGGCGAGATAGGACGCGTCGAGGCGCGAGGCCGCGTGAATCCGCGGCGACGGCCGCAGCGCCTCGGGATCAATCGGCGTGTGCGGCGGCATTGGCGATGATCAGGTCGGCAAGCCCCCGCACCGTCGCGTTCGCGGCGAGGAAGAACTCCGCTCCGATCTGACGATCGAACGTCGTCTCGAACTGCAGCGCCATTTCGACGGCGTCCACGGAATCGAGGTCGAAATGCGAAAGCGGCATGTCCGGGTCGATGGTGTCGCTGTCCTCACCGGAAATGACAGCGAGATAAACGACGATCCAGCGGAGAACGCGCTCGCTGTCAAATGATGCCTGCATGAGGGACGCCACTCGATGACCTTTGGTTTCGAGGCGATACCATGTGCGTTGAAGCGAATCCAGACTCGCCCGGAAGCTGTAAAAGGGCGGCGTGTCGACGTGCCCCCGTGTTTCGGGCATGTTTCCCGCTGACGGTAAAATGCGCCACAATTGTTGCCCAACGTTGCCCATGGCGGCCCGGCAACGCTGGTTCGCAAAATTCTCCGGCGGAGGCCGCATCGGGCGCGTATAGCGGCGGCATGAACGACATGCGCGGTTCGGAAGCGGGCAGCGGCCCGCACATACTCGTGGTCGACGACGACCAGCAGATTCGCAAGCTCCTCGGGCGCTACCTCGCCGAGCAGAATTTCCGCGTGTCGCTGGCCGCCGATGGCAAGGAGGCCGAGCGCCGCCTCGCCGAGGGACGGATCGATCTCATCGTGCTCGATCTCATGCTGCCTGACGTGTCCGGGCTCGACCTGTGCCGGACCATCCGCACGCGCTCCTCTGTTCCCATCATCCTCCTCACCGCGCTGAAGGAGGATGTGGATCGCATCATCGGATTGGAAATCGGCGCCGACGATTATCTCGGCAAACCGTTCAATCCGCGGGAGCTGGTGGCGCGCATCCGCGCCGTGCTCCGGCGTCTCTCGCCGCGCGACACCGCGCCCGCGCCGGCCCTGCGCCTGCGTTTCGGCGGCTTCCTCGCCGATTCCACCAGCCGCCGGCTGTGGGATTCGCAAGGACGGGAAATCGTGCTCACCGGCGCCGAGTTCGACCTGCTCCTCGCCTTTCTTGAACGCCCGGGACGCATGCTCTCGCGTGAGCAGTTGCTGGACCTCACCCATGGGCGGGTGCCCTCCGGTTTCGACCGCTCGGTTGATGTGCTCATCAGCCGGCTGCGTCGAAAGATGGGGGATGCCGGCAGCTTCCAGATCATCAAGACATTGCGCAATGGTGGGTATCAGCTTGCCGCGCGCGTGGAGCCGGCGGCCGATGAGGGCGAGGCTTCACGATGAAGTCCATGCGCGCCAAGCTCACGGCGCTTCTGGTCGGGTCCGTTCTTGGCGTGCTTCTGCTGGCGACGGGCCTCTCGATGCTGCTCCTGAAGCAGCCTGATTTCGCTCGGATCGACCAGGCGGCGGCGACCCAGATCAGCATGCTTGCCGATCTGGCCGCACGCACCCAGGGCTCGCTGGAAGAGGGGCTCTATGGCCGCATTGCGGACGCGCCTGCCGGCGGGCGCCCGATCGCGCCGTTTACCGATGCCATTAATGGTGTCCTGACGCGCCGTGGACATGCGCTGCATGTGGCTGTCTCCGAACCTGTTGATTTCGGCTGGCCCGTTATTTCGGCTCCGCTCGCTGACGGGCGCTGGGTCATCATGCCCCTGGGGATTCCGATGCCGGGTCCTCAAAGGAGCTGGGCTCTGGTGGGCTGGATCCTGCTGGTGGCCGTGGGCGTGACGCTGGTCATGGTGTTCGCGGTCCGCCGCTTCACCGAACCGCTGGCGCTGCTGCAGCGCACGGCGGATGCCATCACGCCCTGCAGCGGTCTCCATCCCGTCGCGGAGAAGGGCCCCGCCGAAGTGCGGGCGGCGGCGCGCGCCATCAACCAGCTTGCGGCGCGGCTGCATCAGGTGATGGAAAGTCGCATGCGGCTGGTGGCCGCCGCCGGTCACGATCTGCGCACCCCGATGACACGCATGCGCCTGCGGGCCGAGTTCCTGGGGGAGGAGGAGCGCGCGGCCTTCATCGACGACCTCGACGAACTCGACGGGATCGCCGACAGCGCCATTCGGCTGGTGCGCGAGGAGGTGGAGGATGGCCGCGGCGAGACACTGTCACTCGACGCCATGGTGGTCGACACGGTCGCGGAATTGCGGGCGATCGGCTATGCCGTGTCTCTGGAGCGCGCCGCTCCGGTGACCATCCAGGCCCGGCCGGAGGCGCTGCGGCGCGCGCTGCGCAACCTGTTCATCAATGCCGCCACCCATGGACGGCAGGCCCATGTGCGGGTTGAGGCGGTCGAGGGCCTCGGCCATGTGGTGATCGAGGATGTCGGGCCGGGGATTCCCGAGGAATTGCTGCCCCACGTCTTCGAGCCCTTCTTCCGCGTCGATCCGGCGCGCGGTGCGCCGGGGGCGGGGCTGGGCCTTGCCATTGCCGAGCAGATTGTCACCCGCAGCGGCGGCAGCCTGATCCTGGAGAACATGGCGGTCGGGTTGCGCCAGCGCGTCGACTTTCCCGCGATTGCCAGCAGCGCCGACCTATCCGAGGCAGGATAAGCCGAAGACGCTATTGCGCTGGCGCGACTTTCCGGGCTGAGATGGCGCATCCCCCTCTGCCGGAGCCAGTCATGGCCAACTACGTGAAGATCAGCGGCTTTCTGGGCGCCTGCATCACTGGCGTCGTCCATTTCCTCACGGATCTGCGCAAGGCGCCCGCCCTTGCCGAGGAAGCCGGCTATGGCGACCTGCCCAAGCTGCCCAAGCCCAAGCCGACCCTCATCCCCATCATGAAGATCGCCCCGGCCGTCGGCTGGGGGCCCGGCCAGAAGCCTAAGCCCGCTCCGGGTTTCAAGGTGAGCTTCTTCGCCGAGGGCCTGGACCATCCGCGCTGGGTCTATGAGCTGCCCAATGGCGACATTCTCGTCGCCGAGACCGCCGGCCCCCCGTGGCCGGCCGGCATCTTCAGCCTGCGCTGGTGGGCGATGGGCTTCGTGATGGTGCGCGCGGGCGCCGGCGTGAAGAGCGCCAACCGCATCACCCTGCTGCGCGATGCCGATGGCGACGGGGTGGCCGAGATCAAGCTGCCCTTCATCGAGAACCTCTATTCGCCCTTCGGCATGGCTCTGGTGGGTGACCAGCTCTATGTGGCGAACGCGGATTCGCTGGTGCGCTTCCCCTATGTGCCCGGCGCCACCCGCATCGACGCGCCCCCGGTGAAGATTTGCGACCTGCCGTCCGGCCGCAACCACCACTGGACCAAGAGCCTCGTCGCCAACAAGGAGGGCACCAAGCTCTATGTCGGCGTCGGCTCCAACTCCAACGTCGCCGAGTTCGGCATGGAGGAGGAGGTGGACCGCGCCGCCATTCTGGAAGTGGATATCGCGACGGGAAAATACCGCGTGTTCGCCGGCGGCCTGCGCAATCCGGTGGGCATGGACTGGAACCCGGTGACTGGCGAATTGTGGACCAGCGTCAACGAACGCGACGAGATCGGCGACGATCTGGTGCCGGACTACATGACCTCGGTGAAGGACGGCGCCTTCTATGGCTGGCCCTATTGCTACTACGACAAGATCGTCGACGAGCGGGTGAAGCCGCAGCGGCCGGATCTGGTCGCGGCCTCGCTCAAGCCGGATTATGCGCTGGGTTCGCACACCGCCTCGCTCGGCCTAACCTTCGTCGATGACGACCGTTTCGGCGCGCGCTTCCGCAACGGCGTCTTCATCGGCCAGCACGGTTCCTGGAACCGCAACCCGCCCTCCGGCTACCGGGTGATCTTCGTGCCCTTCGAGGACGGCAAGCCGGCCGGCCCGCCGGAGGAAATCCTCGGCGGCTTCCGCGTCGACGGCAAGGCGCTGGGGCGCCCGGTGGGGGTGATCGTCGACAAGCGCGGCGGGCTTCTGTGCGTCGACGATGTCGGCGACTGCATCTGGCGCGTCTCGCCGGTCTGATCGCTGCACCGCAGCAGGACGGAGGCGCCGGCCCTTCCTCCGGAGCCGGGAATGGCTTAAACGCGCGGGAGCTTCTCTCTAGGACCTCCCGCGCGCATGATCCGGCTCGATTCCATCGGCAAGCAGAACGGCAAGCAACTCGTCTTCATCGAGGCGTCGGCGACGCTGCTGAAGGGCGAGAAGGTGGGGCTCGTCGGCCCCAACGGCGCCGGCAAGACCACGCTGTTCCGCCTCATCACCGGCGAAGAGGCCCCGGATGAGGGGCAGGTCTCGGTCGATCGCGGCATCACCATCGGCTATTTCAGCCAGGATGTCGGCGACATGGCCGGCAAGTCGGTGCTGGCGGAGGTGATGGACGGCGCCGGTCCGGTGAGCAGCATCGCCGCCGAACTGCGTGAACTCGAAGCGGCCATGGTCGACCCCGACCGTGCCGACGAGATGGATGCCGTCATCGAGCGCTATGGCGAGGTGCAGGCGCGCTTCGAGGAACTGGACGGCTATTCGCTGGAGGGCCGGGCAAGCGAGGTGTTGGCCGGCCTCGGCTTCTCGCAGGAAATGATGGAGGGCGATGTCGGCCGTCTCTCCGGCGGCTGGAAGATGCGCGTCGCGCTCGGCCGCATCCTGCTCATGCGTCCCGATGTGATGCTGCTCGACGAGCCGTCCAACCATCTCGACATTGAGAGCCTGATCTGGCTGGAGGCGTTCCTGAAGAATTTCGACGGCGCGCTGATGATGACCTCGCATGACCGCGCTTTCATGAACCGCATCGTCAACAAGATCGTCGAGATCGACGCCGGCGCGCTCACCTCCTATTCCGGCGATTACGAGTTCTACGCCCAGCAGCGGGCGCTCGCGGAGAAGCAGCAGCAGGCGCAGTTCGAGCGTCAGCAGGCGATGTTGGCCAAGGAAATCGCCTTCATCGAGCGCTTCAAGGCCCGCGCCTCCCACGCCGCGCAGGTGCAGAGCCGGGTGAAGAAGCTCGACAAGATCGAGCGTGTCGAGCCGCCGCGCCGGCGCCAGACGGTGGCGTTCGAGTTCCAGCCGCCGCCGCGCTCCGGCGAGGACGTGGTCAGCCTGAAGAATGTCCATAAGAGCTACGGCGCCCGGCGCATCTATGAGGGGCTGGATTTCCATGTGCGCCGGCGCGAGCGCTGGTGCGTGATGGGCGTCAACGGGGCCGGAAAGTCGACCTTGCTCAAGCTGGTGACCGGCGAGACCGCGCCGGATGGCGGCAGCGTCGCGGTCGGCGGCAGCGTGAAGATGGCCTATTTCGCCCAGCACGCCATGGAGGTGCTGGAAGGCGAGCGTACCGTGTTCGAGACGCTGGAAGACGCCTTCCCGCAGGCGGGGCAGGGCTCCCTGCGCTCGCTGCTCGGCTGCTTCGGCTTCTCCGGCGACGATGTGGAGAAGAAGTGCCGGGTGCTCTCAGGCGGCGAGAAGGCGCGCCTCGCCATGGCGCGCATGCTCTACGATCCGCCGAATTTCCTGGTGCTCGACGAGCCGACCAACCATCTCGACATCGCCACCAAGGAAATGCTCATCGCCGCGCTGGCGGACTATGAGGGCACGATGCTGTTCGTCAGCCATGACCGGCACTTCCTCGCCGCGCTGTCGAACCGCGTGCTGGAACTGACGCCGGACGGCATCCACCAATATGGCGGCGGCTATGTCGAATATGTCGCCCGCACCGGGCAGGAAGCGCCGGGGCTGCGGAACTAACGGGCGCCTTCACAACGTCGCGCTGATCGCGTGCAAGCCCTCCTCTTCGAGGGTGAGCGTGTCATCATGCGCTTCCGGCGCGAAGCCGAGCCGTGCATAGAAGGCCTGTGCGCCGGCATTGGCCTTGTCGACATGCAGCTTGATGAAGCTGCAGCCCTTCGGTGCCTCGCGGGCGATGACGGCGGCCAGCAAGGCGCGCCCGAGGCCGCTGCCGCGCTCCGTTTCCGCGACATAGAGGTCCTCGATGAAGACGCCGGGCCGGCCGCGCCAGCCGGAAAAGGCGTAGGTGTAGAGGCAGAGCCCCACCGCCGCGCCGTCCCGCCGGGCGATGACCGCCTCGAACAGACCCAGCCCGGTCGGGCCGTAGCGTTTCAGGCTCGCCGCATCGGCGCCCGGTTTGAAGCCGGGCCGGACGTGATGCGCCAGCCGCGCGATCATGTCGGCGGCGGGGGCGAGGTCGTCCCGCTCCATCGGCCGGATCGTCGGCGCCGGCCGCGTGCCTGCCGCCGTCACCGGCCGGCCTCCGCCACCACGCGATGGCTGGCACGGAAACCGTCGAGGAAGGCGACAAGATTGTCGCCCAGCGCGTCGCAGACATAGCCGCCTTCCTGCACCACCACGGTGGGCAGCCCCAGCTCGCCGATCTTCGCGCCGATGCGGCCGAAGCCGGGGGTCGAGACGCTGAGGCCGGCGAAGGGATCGCCCTCATAGGCGTCGAGCCCGAGCGCGATGACGAGCGCCCCCGGACAGAAGGCGGCGATGCGCGCCAGGGCGTGATCCAGCGCGGCGAGGAAGCCCTCGTCGCCGGTCTTGCGCGGCAGCGGCAGATTGAGATTGTAGCCGAGGCCCGCGCCATGGCCGCGCTCCCCCGCATGGCCCCAGAAGAAGGGGTAGAACCGCGCCGGATCGGCGTGGAGGGAGACGGTGAGCACGTCCGCCCGGTCGTAGAACACGCCCTGCGTGCCATTGCCGTGGTGCACGTCGATGTCGAGTATGGCGACGCGGGCGGTGCTTGCGCGCAGCCTCTGCGCGGCGATGGCGGAATTGTTGAGGTAGCAGAAGCCGCCGGCCATATCTGCGAAGGCGTGATGGCCGGGCGGGCGGCAGAGCGCATAGGCCGCTGCCGCACCCTCCCGCACAAGCTTCGCCGCGTGGGCGGCGGCGTGGGCGCTGCGCAGGGCGGCTTGATAGGTTTCCGCCCCGATGGGGCAGGAGGTGTCGGCCATGTGGTAGCCGGCCTGGCCGACGGCGGAGAGCGGGTAGGAGCCCCCGCGCCCATTGGGATGGATATTGGGGATCACCTCGTCCGACGCGCCTTCGATGCGCTGCCAGCGCGCGAAGATGCCTTTGAGGAAGGCGAGATATTCCGGCGTGTGGATGGCGGCGGCCGGAGCGAGGCCGAGATCGGGCGGCTCCTCCGGCGTGAGGCCGGCGGCGCGGGCGGCGGCGAACAGAATATCGGCGCGGGCGGGTACTTCCGGGTTCGGGGCGCGCGCCCCGCTGGTCAGAAAGAAGCCGGGATAGTGCTTCTTCTGCGCGGCATCGAAGATCACCTTCATGGGGTGGCGCTCCCGCTTGCGGTGGAGGGGGTGCCCTTGAGCCCAAGCCGGGCGCGCACCTCGTCCGGGGTGGCGAGGCGATGGCCGAGTTCCTCGATAATCCGCCGCATCTTGCGCACCTGCGCGGCGTTCGAGGTGGCGAGTTCTCCACGGGCGATGGCGAGGTTGTCCTCCAGCCCGACCCGTACATTGCCGCCGAGAATGACGCCCATGGTGCCGAGCGGCATTTGCTGGCGGCCGGCGGCGAGCACGGAGAACTGATAGTCGCTGCCGAGCAGCCGGTCGGCGCTGGCCTTCATGTGCATCAGCTGTTCGGGCGCCGCGTCGATGCCGCCCAGCACGCCGAGCACGAATTGCAGGAACACCGGCGGCTTGAGCAGCCCCTGCTTGAGGTAGAAAGCGACGGTCTGGAGATGGCCGACATCGTAGCATTCCAGCTCGAAGCGCGCGCCGCGCCTCGCGCCGAGATCGGTGAGAATGGTCTCGATATCCTCGAAACTGTTGCGGAAGATGACCGAGCGGGTGGCTTCCAGAAAGCCGCGCTCCCATTCGTGCTGCCAGTCATAGCGATCGGCGAGAGGGAACAGGCCGAAATTCATCGAGCCCATGTTGAGCGAGCACATTTCCGGCTCGATGAGGCGTGCCGCTGCCAGCCGGTCGTCCAGCGTCATGCGCGAGGAGCCGCCGGTGGAAAGGTTCAGCACGGCATCGCAGCGGGCGCGGATGCGCTCCACGATGTCCTGGAACAGCGCGGGATCGGCCGAGGGGGCGCCGGTCGCGGGATCGCGGGCGTGCAGATGCAGGATCGCCGCCCCCGCTTTCGCCGCCTCGATCGCCTGCTCGGCGATCTGGTCGGGCGTGATGGGGAGATAGGGGCTCATCGACGGCGTGTGGATGGAGCCGGTGACGGCGCAGGTGAGAATGACGGGTGAGCTCATCACGCGCCTCCCACCGGCAGCCGGACCTCGGCGGCGAAGGCTTCCAAGGCGCCGCTCAGCTTCTCCATGATCTCGTCGATCTGCTCATCGGTGACGATCAGCGGCGGGCACACCATGAAATGGTCGCCAATGCGCCCGCCGCGTGTGCGACGGGAATAGATGATCAGCCCGGCCTCGTAAGCGATATCGACGAGGCGCAGATGCGCGTTCAGCTCCACCGGCAGTGGCGCCATCGTCGCGCGGTCGGCCACCAGCTCGAAGGCCAGCAGCAGCCCCTTGCCGCGCACGTCGCCAATGAAGGGGAAGCGCGTCATCAGCCCTTCCAGCCGCGCCTTCAGTACCGCGCCCTGTCGCGCGGCGGCGGCGATCAGGTCGAGCCGGTCGATTTCGTCGACCACGGCGAGGCCGGCGGCGCAGGCGAGCGGATTGCCGGCATAGGTGTGGCCATGGACGAAGCCGCCATGGTCGATCACCGTCTCGGCGATGATATTGTCCGCCACCATGGCCCCGAGGGGGGCGTAGCCGGCGCCGAAGCCTTTCGAGAGCGCCACGATGTCCGGCCGCAGGCCCCAATGTTCGCTGGCGAGATAGCGCCCGGTGCGGCCCGCCCCGCTCATCACCTCGTCGCAGATCAGCAGCAGGCCGAACTCGTCGCAAATGGCACGAATGGCGGCGTAATAGCCGTCCGGCGCCACCAGCGCGCCGGTGGAGGCGCCGCCGACCGGCTCCATGATGAAGGCGAGGCAGGTCTCCGGTCCCTGCCGCAGGATCTCGTCCCGCAGCATGTGGGCGTAACGCAGGCCGCGCTCTTCCAATGTCAGCCCGTCGCGGTCGAGATAGCAGGTGGGGGCGGGGATTTTCGGCATTTCCCGCAGCATCGGCGCAAAGGGCGCGCTCATGAGCGACATGCCGGTGACCGCCAGCGCCCCCAGAGTCGAGCCATGATAGGAGGGAAAACGCGAAATCACCTTCCAGCGCTCGGCCTGCCCCCGCGCCACCGCATATTGCCGGGCGAGCTTCAGCGCGCTCTCCACCGCTTCCGAACCGCCGGAGACGAAGAACACCCGGTCCAGCCCTTCCGGCATGCGCCCGGCGATGCGGGTGGCGAGCCGCTCGGCGGGCTCATTCTCGAAATGCAGCCGATAGCCGAAGGTGGACAGCTCCATCTGCCGGCGCATGGCATCGAGCACGGCGGGGTTGGAATGACCGATATTGGAGACCATCGCGCCGCTTGAGCCGTCGAGATAACGCTTGCCCGCGCTGTCCCAGAGATAGACGCCCTCGCCATGGGCCAGCATCGGACGGCGCAGGCGGCTTTGGTAGAAGAGGTGGGAAGCGGGGCGATCGGCGGTCATCGGGGGCTCTCGGGCGATGGAGTGAAGGACGCGACCACGCGACCCGCCGGCGGTAGCGACGCGGATAAAGGCAGCCTCGCCTCACAGGTCCGTTCGAATCGGACGCTCACGGCGAACGCGGCGAAGACTAGCATCGGGCTGGCCTGGGCATCAGGCTACCGTAGGAGCGCCCAGATCATTTCACTGTTTCACGGAAACAGTGAAATGATCTAATTCTTTGTTTTGTCGCGTTTTCTTCACGCGAGCCGGTATCCACTTCGCTCGAAAACGCTCTAGCCGAGGCACGCATCCTCGCGGGCGGTGTAGCCCGCCGGCCGCGGCGCGCTATTCGCGGGCTGACCCCGCCCGAGGGCACCGTTCGACCGGGCGCGGAGATAGACGAAAATGGCGTCGATGAAGCACATCACGTTCGGATTGGTGCCGAAGGCCGGCATCACCAGATCCTGGCTCGCGCTCACATTCTGCTTGCCGTTGGTGACGGTGTCGATGAACTGGCTGTAGTTCAGGGCCTGCAGCGCGTCGGTCAGCGAGGGGGCGAAGCTGGAGCCAAGCCCGTCCGGGCCATGGCATTGCAGGCAGTTGGCGGTGTAGCGGAGGTAGCCGATCGACGTGTACCAGTCGACCGTTCCGTCCTTGCTGATCTGGTAGGTGGGGTTGCCCTGCGCGTCGCTGTACAGGCCATCCGTGGAACTGGCAGCGGACGGATCACCCGAGGGGTCGGCCAAGGCCGCGCTGATCAGAAGAACAAGGCCGGCAGCAATGGCCGCGCCCATGCGAGCAGGCATGCAATCCTCCCGCTCCGCCGTCTTGTTGTGTCGTGGCGCGGTCGGAGCACATCATGCTCCTTCGGACGAGGCGGCCGGTCAAGCCGAGCCGGCTGGGGCAAGATGCGGCGCTTGGCGATCCGTCCGGGCCGAGGCGTTTTTCACCTCGGGGATAGAGGCGGCCATCCCAACACGAGCGCACCGGGACTGAAGGGGCATAGGAATGGGTGGGTGCACCGAGATGCACCCAAGCCGCCGAGGTCAGCGTTTCAGGCTCAGGGGCTGACGGGAATGACGATGACGCTGCTGCCGCCGTTGTCGATGCTGGAGAGCGCCGCGGCAATGCCGCCGGTGGCCGCCAGCATGCCGCCAATACCAAGGCCCGGGTTCCCGCCCGAATTGGTCAGGCCGAAGCCGCAGCCCGGAGCGCGCAGGGTTTCGGTGGTGGAGCTGGGAATGGTGATCGTCCGATTGTCGCCGAAATCGACGACGGCATTGCCCTGGCCGCGCACGGAGACCTTGTCGCCCGTCTTCAGCGACGTGCCGATCACGCCCGGCGTAAAGCCGTTGCCCTTGTCGACCAGAACCGAGCCGGCTGCCGACGCCAACCGGCCGGCGGTCTGGCATCCATCCTGGGCGGCGGCGGTACCGACCGCGCCGAACGAAAGAGCAGCCACAGCCGCCATCGAGAACACAATTCGCATCAGAGCCCCTTGAGTTTCGAGGACATAGAGTGCCACCGCCAAACCCTAGCACCTCATAACACAGATCGCTCTGTAGGAAACTACCGTTGGGAAAGGGGGACGAATAAGAAGAGGGTCTTTCCCTCTTTCGTAGGTTGCAGATCGCGCGTGTTCGCGTAACGCGATATAATTCGTCTTTTCTTACAATGCCTTACACGTCGACGCGCGCGCTGTGCCTGTAGGGCAACAGTGCTTCTATTTTGACCCGCGCGGGCTTGGCGTTCGGCTTTCGCGACGAATCGCGCTGCTCTCTTCAGGCGTCCTCTCGCGTGCATGGGGCTGGCGGCGGTCTCGGATCGTTCCCCGCCGCGAAAAGAAGACGAGCCCTGAATGCGCTCAAAATGAAGGGCTGGATTTTGGCTGGCGCCCCAGCCTATAGCCAAGGAGAACTGGCTTGAATGGGGGCGCGAAATGGCGGGCGAGGAGTTGCGGACGATTCTGTGTCGGCTGGAGACCGGAATGGTGCTCACCGTGCCGGACAGCTGGATCGACAAGACGATCCCCGGCTCGCATGTCACCCGCGCCCGCCTCGTCGCCGAAATCGCCCGGCAGTATTTCTGTACGCATTATCAGGATTTCGGCTCGCAGCGCTTCGAGAAGCAGGAAGTCGCGTTTACGGGGTGATCCCAAGGGAGCGTGCCGACCCGTCACGGAGCCGGCTGCGCTTCCGACGTCATCGACGGCCGAGCCGGCCGCTCCTTGAAAAGCGTGCGCTCCAGCACGGCATTGAAGGCAGCAGGCGTCTCGATCATCGGGCAGTGCCCGGCGTCTGTGATGGTGTGCAGATGCAGGAAGGGATTGGTCAGCGCCAATTTCCGCCAGGGGTCGATGGGCGTCACCCGGTCGTGCAGACCCCAGATCAGGTGAGTATCCACCGCCACCCCGCCGATGAACTCGCGTACGTCGATCTTCTGCAGCGACCGCAGGATGGAGATGCCCATCATAAAGCACTGCCGATTCGCGATCGCGCGAAAAGTGGTCTCGACCATCTGCGGGTCGACGCGTGAAGGGTCGTGGAAGAGTTCACGGGATATTTTATGAGCATAATCCAGCGACAGGATCTGGCTGACGCCGAGGCCGAGCGTCACGTTCTCTCCCGCTCCGGGGCAGCCGCTGACAAAGGCTTGTCTTACATTGAACGCCGGGTCGCTGGCCAAGGCTAGCCCGATGTAACCGCCCATCGAGTTTCCGAATACCACTATTTCCTGCGAACGGTATTGATGTAGGGCGTCTTTGACGAAGCTTATGAGGCTAGGGACTGTATTGTTGTTCTTTTCGAATTTGACGAAAGGGTCGTCGAATACGATAGGCTCGTACCCGTTTTCTCTCATTATTTCGATTTGGGCGGACCAGATCCACGAACCCGCAAACAGACCCGGCAGAAAAACCGCAACTGATGGCATCCTTCGCCCCCCGGCGATGCATAAGAAGCAACTACAAAGCATTTCCCGGGCCAATTCCCGTAAACCTGTCCTTCATTAAACCGCAAGAATGCGAGTCGATCAGTGATTTTTTTTGGTCGGATCGGGATGGCGGAGGCCTAAGCGCGACGGTACCTCTGGATATCCGAAAGGGAAAATGATCGTATGAAGAAGCTTCTAACCTCGGCGCGTCCGCGCAAGATTTTGCCGCCCGGATACTTTCCGGAGGCTGCCGGTCGGGTGGGGGAACGCCGGACTGACCGCGAGACGGGATCTCGCGGGCCTCGCCACTGGGGGTAGAATGACGTTGCCTTTCCGCCTGCCCACCAATGTCGTCGTCCTCATTCTCACCCTCATCCTGTTTTCACTCGCGGCCCTCTTCGTCGTCTCCCGGCCCGGCGGGTATCAGGGCTATGCGGAGGCCGATTTCATCTTTGTCGGGCCGGACGAGGCGGGCCGCATCGTCGAGCTGAACGTGGATGAAGGCGACGTGGTGGCCACGGGAATGCCTCTTTTCGCCGTCGATGCGGACATTCAACAGGCGAATGTGAAGGCGGCGGAAGCGAGCCTTGGGCAGGCGCTTTCCCAGCTGGCCAACATCAAGGCGTCGAGCCAGCGGCCCGAGGAAGTGGCCGTGCTGGAGGCGGGGGAGAGGCGGGCCGCCGCGGCGCTCGAACTGTCTCGCCTTGAACTGGAGCGCCAGAAGGACCTGCAGTCCAAGCAGGTTTCGTCCAAGGCGGCGTTGGACACGGCGCAGCAGACCTTCAACCAGAACGAGGCGTCGCTGGACGAAGTGCGCCGCCGGATCGAGGCGGCGAAGCTCGCCGGCCGCGACGAGGAAATCGCTGCCGCCGAGAAAGCGGTGGATTCGGCCCGCGCCGCCCTGGCAGTGGCGCAGGTGCGGCTGGACCGGCGACGCATGTCCGCGCCCGTGAGCGGCACGTTGGAGACGGTGTATTTTCGTGCGGGCGAACTGGTGCCGGCCGGGCGTCCCGTGGTGGCGATCCTGCCGCCCGATCTGATCAAGGTTCGGTTCTTCGTGCCGGAACCGGCCCTTCCGCAGTTCCGCATGGGCCGCGCGGTGACGGTGAGTTGCGATGGTTGTGCGGAGCCGATCGACGCCACGGTCAGCTACATCGCCAGCAGCGCCGAATACACGCCGCCGGTGATCTACAGTCTCGATGAGCGCTCCAAGCTGGTGTTCATGCTGGAAGCCAAGCCGCGGGACCCTTCCAAGCTGCGCCCCGGGCAGCCGGTCACGGTCGAGATCGCGCCATGAGCGCGCGCGCGGATAGGGCGCCGGCGGCCGTGCCCCTGGCCGCGCAGGGCGAGGACGACTACGCCATCGACGTGCAGGGCCTCAGCAAGAGCTTTGGTGGCCACCGCGTCGTCCGCGATCTCTCCATGCGCGTCAGGCGCGGCCAGATCTATGGCTTTCTCGGCCCCAACGGTTCCGGCAAGACCACCACGATCCGCATGCTCTGCGGGCTGCTGACCCCGGATGAGGGGCGGGGCACCTGCCTCGGCATGGACATCCTCACCGAAGGCCGCCGAATCCGTCGCCATGTCGGCTACATGACGCAGAGATTCAGTCTCTATGCGGATCTCTCCGTGCGGGAGAACCTTGAATTCGTCGCCCGAATCTATGGCGTGCCCGATGCGGCGACGGCGGCGGAAGAGGCCATCGCCTCGCTCGGACTGAGAGGGCGCGAGCGGCAACTGGCCGGGAACCTCTCCGGCGGCTGGAAGCAGCGTCTCGCCCTCGGGGCGTGCATCCTGCCCCGGCCCCAATTACTCTTGCTGGACGAGCCGACCGCCGGCGTCGATCCCAAGGCCCGGCGCGAGTTCTGGGCGCAGATTCACGATCTGGCGGCGGAAGGTGTCACGGTGCTCGTCTCCACCCATTACATGGACGAGGCCGAGCGCTGCCACGAGATCGCTTATATCGCCTATGGCGAGTTGCTCGCCCAAGGCACGGTGGAGGAAGTCGTCGCCGGCTCGGCCCTCCATATGTGGCGTGTCACCGGTCCCGATCCTGCGGCGCTGGCGCGCGAATTGATGGCGGTGCCGGGTTTCGAATTGGTCGCCCCCTTCGGCACGAGCGTGCATGTGGGCGGGCGCGACCGGGAGGCGCTGGAGCGCGCCATCGCCGGTCTCCGTGGCCGGGATGATCTCGTCTGGCGTGCCGACAGCCCCAGCCTTGAGGACGTGTTCATCGACCTGATCAACCGTTCGAAGGACAAGGTCCGGTGAGAGGCGCGGCGGGTTCCCTGCGCCGCATGGGCGCAATGATGCGCAAGGAATTCATCCAGCTGCTGCGCGATCGCGTCTCCTTCGCCGCGATGGTGTCGATCCCTCTCCTGCAGCTGATTTTGTTCGGCTACGCCATCAACACCACCCCGCGGCATTTGCCGACCGCCGTGCTCGCCTATGACCAGTCGGCGCTGACCCGCGCCATCCTCGCCGCGATCGAGAACACGCAGTATTTCGCCATCACCCACCATCCCTTGAACGAGGCGGAGGCCGAGCATTTGCTGCGCTCGGGGCAGGTGCTGTTCGTGGTGGAAATTCCCGCCGGCTTCGAGCGCGCGGTGCGGCGTGGAGAGAGCCCGGCGCTGCTCGTCTCGGCTGACGCGACCGATCCTGTCGCCTCGACAAGCGCACTCGCGGCGCTGGGGCGTCTGGTGGAAACCTCGGTCCGCCGCGAGCGCTTCAAGCTTGACGACGCCCCCGAGGGCAGCGGGCTGGAAGCCGCTCCGCCACCCTTCGAGTTCCGCACCCATCCCCGCTACAACCCCGCCGCCGTCACCCAGCTGAACATCGTTCCGGGCCTGCTCGGCACCATCCTCACCATGACCATGCTCATTTTCACCGCGCTTTCCGTGACGCGGGAGGTGGAGCGTGGCACCATGGAGACGCTGCTCGCGATGCCCATCCGGCCGGTGGAGATCATGGTGGGCAAGATCGCGTCCTATGTCATGGTCGGGGCGCTGCAGGCGGCGATGATCCTTGGCGCGGCGGTGGTGCTGTTCCAGGTGCCGGTCATGGGCAATCTCGTCCTCCTCACCGTCCTGACCGGCCTGTTCATCCTCACCAACCTGGCGATTGGTTACACCTTCTCCACCCTGGCGCAGAACCAGCTGCAAGCGGTGCAGATGACCTTCATGTATTTCCTGCCCAACATCCTGCTGTCCGGTTTCATGTTTCCCTTCGCCGGCATGCCGACATGGGCGCAGTGGATCGCCGAGGCGCTGCCGCTGACCCACTATCTGCGCATCGTGCGGGGCATTCTGCTGAAGGGGGCGACCTCATTCGATCTGGCGCACAGCATTCTCGGGCTGAGCGTGATCATGATCGTGGCGATGGTGATTGCCGTCACGCGCTTCCGGCAGACGCTGGACTGAGCGGTTGCGTGGCGGTTAGTGCGCGTGGCCGCCGCTGAGAGTGTCGCCCGCCCGCTCCGGTGGAGGGAAGGTGGCGACCAGCGTGAACTGGTCGGCATTCTCGGTGCCGATCACGTCGAGGGCGCCCGCGCGCACCCATAAATGCGCCGACAGCCGGCCGTCCCTGTCTTTCGCGACGCCATAATGCAGTGTCGTCGCCACGCCGCGCCGCCGCAGCAGCACCCGCGCCGTGAGGCCCTGCTCAAGGCACATCGCCCGGAACGGCACACGCCGCGCCACGGCACGGACGGCCCAGCGGGTGCGGCCGATGATCTGCGCCTGTGGATCGCCGGCAGTCAGTGTCGCCGGTCGTGTGGCCGCAAGGCGAACCACATGGCGGAAGGGCAGGGTGACAAGCGCCAGCCGGGCGAGGCTGATCACGAGCAGCGCTTCCGCCAGCAGCGCGCGGTCACGCCAACGCAGACGCCGCCAGCGGGCGGCAAGCGTCGCTGGCCGGCGTGCGCCGCTCACGGGATGATGTTCCGCCGGCAGAGGGAGGCGGTAGTCCGTCTCGCACTTTCGCGGTTCCACACGATCGGGTGCCTTGATGCCCTTGGCCGTCGGCCCGGCGCCGACAGCACATCCAACGTCGAAGTCGGAACTTTCTCAAGCCCGCCGCAACGGTTCGGCCCTCACTGCCGGTCGAGAAGCTTGCGCTCCACGGTCTGCAGATGCGCGCGCATGCAGGCGGCGGCGGCGGCGATGTCACGCTGCTCGATGGCGTCGACGATCGCCTCATGCTCGGCGAAGCTGTGATGGTCGGGCAGGGGCTTTACCGGCTCGGTGCGCAGCCGGCCCCACGTCACCGCGCGGCGTACGGCGTTCAGCGTGTCGAACAGGCCGAGAAGCAAGGTGTTCTGCGACGCTTCGGCAATGGTGCGGTGCAGGCGCGTGTCCCAGGCCTCATATTGGCGCCAGGTCTCCGCCTGACGCGAGCGCGTCAGGCACATGCGCATTTCCGCGATGTCTTCCGGGGTCGCGGTGAAGGCGGCGGCGCGGCAGATCTCCGGTTCCATCACAATGCGCGCCCGCATCACTTCGGCCGGATTGCTGCGCCGCGCCAGGGCCGCGATGTCGGCGAAGGTGTCCAGCGGCCGGCTTCCCATGAAGGTGCCCTTGCCGACATGGCGCCAGAGCTGCCCTTCCGCCTCCAGCACGTCCAGCGCCTTGCGCAGCTCGGTCCGCGAGACTCCCAGCGCGGTCGACAACTCGCGCTCGGGCGGCAGGCGGCCATCGTCCGGCAGCTCGATCTGGGCGAGATAGGCGCGCAGTTGCGTGACGATACCTTTTTCGAGGTGGGTGTCAGCGGCAGGGTTAAGCATGGGAGTCCGGATCAACCAAATTGCGAATTGGTTCATTCTATGGCGCCATCAAGTCGTGTGGTCAAGCCGATCCGGCCTTGACCCGTCCCATCAGCCAATATAAACCAAAATGAAATTGGTATCCGACCTCGCGGGTCGGGCAAGTGGCGGATTGAACCGCTCGGCTCTCATGGGAGACTGAAAATGCTCAAGGAAATCACCAGAAAACTGCGCGATCTTTCCGGCGTGGCGGTCGCGGTCGGTATCGGCCTTGCGCTGTCCGCGCCCTCGCAGGCTGAGGCGAAGGTTCGCGTCGCCTATGGCGACATTGCCTCGGTCGAGAACCTGCACCTGCTCGCCGCCTTCGAGCTCGCCAAGGAGCGCGGCGTCGACATCGAGATGACCTATCTGAAGTCCGAGGACATCGCCGCCCAGGCGGTGGTGAGCGGGCAGGCGGATATCGGCGTCGGCGGTCCCTATGCGCTGATGCAGAAGGTGAAGGTGCCGGTGCGCATCTTCCTTCAGCTCTCCACCCTGCGCTTCTATCCGGCTGTCAACGCCGAGTTCTACAAGACCTGGAAGGATCTCAACGGCCAGGAAGTCGCCGTGCATTCGCGCGGTTCCGGCACCGAGGCCATCATGAAGCTGATGGAGGAGAAGCAGGGCATCAAGTTCTCCAAGATCAGCTACATCCCCGGCTCCGAAGTGCGCACCGGCGCGCTTCTGCAGGGCAACGTGAAGGCGACGATCGTGGATTCGGCCGGCCGTCGGCTGCTGCAGGAAAAGGCCCCGGGCAAGTTCATCATCCTGCCGCTCGACGGCATCAACGCCACCGACGAGGCGCTGTTCGCGCGCCAGGACTTCCTCGACAAGAACCCCAAGGACGTGGACATCATCGTCGAGTCGGTGCTGACCATCTGGCGCGAAGTGACCAAGAACCCGGCGGTCGTCGCCGAGTGGCGTGCCAAGTACAAGCTGCTGCCGGATCTCCCGGCCGATCAGGTGGCGGAGATCACCCCCTATTTCACCGAGCTTGCCGAGGGTAAGGCGTTCCCGCTCAATGGCGGCGGCGAGGCGGCGGCCAAGGACGATTTCGCCTTCTACACGCTCTCCGGCCAGCTTCAGGGCGACCCCAAGACCCTGAAGGTCGAGGATTTCTGGGCGCTCGAACCGCTGAATCGCGCGCTCGCCAAGGTCGGCACGAACTGAGGCCGGCGGGATGACCTATCCGGTCCAGGCGAACGGCTCCTCGCGAGCCGTTCCCCCCTCCGAAGCTTCCTTCTTCTGGAGGAAGCTCTCGGAGCACCGCACCGCTCTCTGGCGCCTGGCGTCGGTCGGGCTGTTCTTCCTCATCTGGGAAATCGCCGGGCGTATCCCGATCAGCTTCGCCTTCCCGACCTTTCTTGAGACGCTGAGTGCCTTCGTGACGATGACGCTCGACGGCTCCTTCGTTGCGGCCTACGCCGAGACGTTGCAGCCCCTGGTGATCGGCATTGCCGTCTCCGCCGTCATCGGCATCGGGCTCGGCATCGTCATGGGCCTGTCGCGCTTCGCGGAATGGCTGGTGGCGCCGGTGTTCATCGTGCTTCAGGCCGCGCCGATGGCGGCGCTGATCCCGCTGATCACCTTCGTCTACGGTATCGGCCTGGTGTCGAAGACGCTGGCGGTGATCATGCTCGCTTTGCCGGTGATCGTGCTCAATGGCTACAAGGCGGTGCGCAACGCCAATCCCTCGCTGGTCGCCATGTGCTACTCGTTCCAGGGCAATCTGTGGCAGCGCATCACCAAGATCATCATCCCCGATGCCAGCCCGGTGATCTTCGCCGGCCTACGCCTCGGCCTTGCCGCCGGCTTTATCGGCGTGATCCTGGCGGAGCTTCTCATCACCCCGACGGGGATCGGCGACCTCATCACCTATCACCGCTCGGTGGCCAATTATGCCGAGATGTATGCGGCGGTGGTCTCCATCATCCTTGTGTCCACCCTGACGCTCGCCGCGCTTGAGGCTTTCGAGCTTCGCGTGCTGCGTCCCGAGAAGAAGAGGTCCTGACCATGCGCAACATCACCGCCCAGGCGGCGAGCGCTGCCTCCCGTCCCGCCGGTTCGGATGTCGCGGTCGAGGTGCGCGGCGTCTGCAAGATGTACAATGAGGTGGAGGCCCTGCGCGGCATCGATCTCGACTTTCCCTCGGGCAAGCTGACGACGCTGCTCGGGCCGTCGGGCTGCGGCAAGACCACGCTGCTCAAGATCATCGCCGGCCTGATCCCCGCCACCTCGGGCGAGATCCGCGTGAACGGCAAGACCGTCACCGGCCCTGGCCCGGAACGTGCCTTCGTGTTCCAGGACTTCGCGCTGATGCCGTGGGCCACGGTGATGCGCAACGTCGCCTTCGGCCTTGAACTCAAGGGCATGGGCAAGGATGAGCGCCAGGCGATTGCCGCCAAGTACATCGCCGAAGTGGGGCTGGCGGGGTTCGAGAACAAATACCCGCACGAACTCTCCGGTGGCATGCGCCAGCGGGTCGGCCTTGCCCGCGCCTTCGCGGTGAATGCCGATGTGCTGCTGCTCGACGAACCGTTCTCGGCGGTGGACGAACAGAACCGCCGCAAGTTCCAGGAGGATCTGCTGGAGCTGGTGGAGAAGGAGAAGAAGACCTTCATCTTCGTCACCCACTCGATTGAAGAGGCGGTCTATTGCTCGGACCGCATCGTCATTCTCTCGCGGCGCCCCGGCCGGATCGCGCAGATCATTGAGCCGGAGATCGACCGTTCCGCAACGCCGGACGCCATCCGCCGTGACCAGGGCTACCTCGATACGGTCGAGGAAATCTGGCAGGGCCTGAAGCGCTACGTCGACTAGGGGAGGGCGCGATGACCGTGTTTGGATTTCGCGTGCCGATGATGGCGTCGCTGCTGGTGTGGTGCGTCATCTGGGAGATCGTCGGGCGTTCCGGCGCGATGTTCCTCATTCCCCCGCTTTCCGACGTGCTGGTGGCCGCCGTGGCGCTGGTGCAGACCGGAACCTGGCAGGCGGCGGCGCTCACCACGCTGAACAGCTTCCTGCTCGGCATGTTCTTCGCCATCGTCGTCGGCATTGCCATCGGCGTGCTGATGGGGCGTTCGGCCACGGCCGACAACCTTCTGGGGATCTGGGTCAATATCTTCGTCTCCGCCCCGCTCTCCGCGCTGGTGCCGGTGCTGATGATCCTGTTCGGCATGGGCGAGACCACTGTGGTGGTGACGGTGTTCCTCTTCGCGGTGTGGATCATCGTGCTCGACACCCGCGCTGGCATTCAGAGCGTGCCCAATTCGCTGCTGGAAATGGGCCGCAGCTACGGCGCCTCCCGCTTCGCGCTCTACAGCAAGATCATCCTGCTGGCGGCGCTGCCGGAAATCCTCGCCGGCATCCGCCTCGGCGTGGTGCGCGGCGTCAAGGGCGTGGTCATCGGCCAGCTGCTGGTGGCGATCATCGGCTATGGCGAATTGTTCGAGCTCTACTCGCGCAATTTCGACATGGAGAATTTCTGGGCCCTCACCATCATCCTCTTCGCGGCGGCGATGGGATTGTCGGCCCTGATCGAAAGCATTGAAAAACGCGTCGACTATTACGCAGGAGTACGCTGATGAACGCGCCTATCGACACCTCCACCTATGTGATTACGCCTCCTGGCATTCCGACGCTGCCCGTCGAAGGCTCGGACAAGCTGTTCCCGATCCACCGCATCTACTGCGTCGGCCGTAACTACGCCGAGCACGCGATCGAGATGGGGCATGATCCCAACAAGGAGCCGCCCTTCTTCTTCCAGAAGAACCCCGACAACGTCATCACCGACGGCACCTTCCCCTATCCCGACAAGTCCAGCGATGTGCATTACGAGCTGGAAATGCTGGTCGCCATCGGCAAGGGCGGGGTGAACATCCCGGTCGAATCCGCCCTCGATCACGTCTGGGGCTATGGCGTCGGCCTCGACATGACCCGCCGCGACCTTCAGGGCGAAGCCAAGAAGCTCGGCCGTCCGTGGGAAGTGGGCAAGGCTTTTGAAGCCTCCGCCCCGTGCTCGGCGCTGGTGCCGGCCTCCGCCATCGGCCATCCCGCCGCCGGCAAGGTGTGGCTCAACGTCAACGGCACCCAGCGCCAGGTCGGCGACCTCAACCAGATGATCTGGAAGGTGCCGGAGATGATCTCCTACCTCTCCGGCCTGTTCGAACTGCAGCCCGGCGATGTCATCATGTCCGGTACCCCGGCGGGTGTCGGCGCGATTGTGCGCGGCGATGTGATGGAAGGCGGCGTCGACGGCGTCGGCACGCTGACCGTCAAGGTCGTCTGAACCGCTTCAGGCCAGCACCCGATGCTGAGCATCGGGTGCTGCCGACGCGCGGATGAACGGGACGCAGCGCCATCGCTGCGTCCCGTTTTCGTTTGCCCTTCTCGCGTGCGGGACCGAACCCGAAGCCCGTTGCCGGTCAGGGCCGGCGCGGCGGCTTGCTCTTGCCGGGCTTGGTATAGGGTTTCCTGCCCTCGGTGCCCTTGTCGAAGCGCGGCTTGCCTTCGGGCTTCTTGCTGTCAAAACGGCCCGGCTTTTTGCCTTCGAAGGTTTTCGGCCGCTCGGGCCGCGTGGAACGCTCCTTGTCGGCGTCCGCCAGCGGGTTCCATTCGCGCTTTTCCGCCCCGCCCTTGCGATGAGCGGTTTTGGCGCGCTCGGGCCTGTCGCCCGTGATCGCCTCACGCCGCGTCCGGCCATCGACTGCTGCTTCGTGCGACCGCTCATGGCGCGCCGCCGGCGCGCGTGCGGGCTTCTCATAGACAGGCGCCTCATAAGCAGGCTTGTCCCGCTCCGGTCGCGCGCGCTCGGGACGTTCACGTTCGGGACGTTCACGCTCGGGACGGTCCGTCCGCTCGCGCATCGGCCGCTCGCGCGGCGTGCGGACGAAGCGACCTTCCGGAGGGCCACCGGGCAGAGGCTCGATCACCACGTCGCCGCCCTCGATGCGGCGCGCCGCCTTGGCGAAACGGTCGGCAGCGGCAAGGCTCACCTCGAACGCGGTTTCCTCGTCGAGGATGCGGATGACGCCGATGTCCTTGCGGGTCACATTGCCGCGCCGGCAGATCAGCGGCAGCAGCCATTTCGGATCGGCATTGCTGCGGCGACCGACATTGAGCCGGAACCACGCGCTGCCGCCACCCGAGGGGCCACCGAACTCGCGGTCGGCCACACGGTCGCGCACGGCACGCGGCTCGCCGGGATCGGCCACTTCCTCCGGGGCCGGCAGGCCGGCGCGATAGAGCCGCACCAGAGCGGCGGCCAGATGCTCGGGCGTATGGGCGGCGAGCAAAGTGCGCCCGGCGGCGAGGTCTTCCTCGTTCGGCTCTTCCGTGAGCAGCGCATCGCCCAGCATGCGCTCATGGTCGAGCGCACGGATTTCTTCCGCCGTCGGCGGCGCGGACCAGACCGGCGCGATACCGAGCCCGCGCATCAGCTCCTCGGTCCGCCGGCGCCGGAAGGGCGGCACCAGCAGCACGCTCACGCCCTTGCGCCCCGCGCGACCCGTGCGCCCGCTGCGATGCTGCAGACTTTCCGCATCATTGGGCAGTTCGGCATGGACGACGAGACCGAGATTGGGCAGGTCGATGCCGCGCGCGGCCACATCCGTGGCGACGCAGACCCGCGCCCGCCCGTCACGCAGCGCCTGAAGCGCATGGTTGCGCTCGTTCTGGCTCAATTCCCCGGAGAGCGCGACGGCGGAGAATTGCCGCTCCTGCAACATGGCATGCAGCCGCCGCACCGCCTCGCGCGTGTTGCAGAACACGATGGCGGAGGGCGTGTCGTAGAAGCGCAGCACATTGACCACGGCGTGGTCGATCTCGGTCGGCGCCACACGGATGGTGCGGTATTCGATATCGGCGTGCCCACCTTCGGCGCTCGCCACCTCGATGCGCAGCGCGTCATTCTGGTAGCGCTTGGCCAGCGTGGTGATGCCGCGCGGCATGGTGGCTGAGAACAGCAGGCTGCGCCGTTCCGGCGGGGTGGCGTCGAGAATGAATTCGAGGTCCTCGCGGAAGCCGAGATCGAGCATCTCGTCGGCCTCGTCGAGCACCGCGACCTTTAGCGCGGAGAGATCAAGCCGGCCGCGCTCCAGATGGTCGCGCAGCCGCCCCGGCGTGCCGACGACGATGTGCGCGCCCTGGTTCAGCAGGCGCTGTTCCTGCCGAGGGTCCATGCCACCGACACAGGAGACGATGCGGGCGCCGGTCGCGGCATAGAGCCAGCCGAATTCCCGCTGCACCTGAAGCGCCAGTTCACGCGTCGGCGCCACCACCAGTGCCAGCGGCGCTGCGGCGGGGGCAAAATGCTCCTCGGGGCCAAGCAGCGTTTCGGCCATGGCGAGCCCATAGGCGACGGTCTTGCCCGATCCGGTCTGCGCCGACACCAACAGGTCGCGGGTCGCCGCCTCCGGCGCAAGCACGGCGCGCTGAACGGGCGTTGCGCTGGTGTATTCCCGCTCGGCAAGCGCACGGGCGAGCGCCGGGTTGGTCGTCATGAATGTCACGGCAGGTCCGCCTATATCGCAGGTCGTCGGGCGCACAGGCGCCATCCGAGAAGATCTCTGGGCTTCTCCTTAATCGTGCCGGCGTCACCGCGCTACTGCCACCAGCGCATTCCGGGGTCCAGCCGGGCGCGGAGCCCCGACCGCGCAGCGGTGTCACCCGCTGGCATCCCCAAAGGGGGAGCCGCACATTCCGGACAGGCCATCCCTGCGGCAGCGCCGGGGCGTCGGATTGCGCGCACCAGGGGCCGCTAAAAAATGCTGTAATATGGCACCTCTTTCCGCCGTTCGCGTTCGATTGTAGCTTTGGCCTGCTTCAACAAGGGGTGGCGCATGCAACGGCGAGGGTGCCGAGGTCGACGCCTCTCCTGGTACGTCCGTTTGGCTGGTCAGATGCTGGGGGAGCGGACATGACGGGGGCGCCCGACGGATTATCCGGTGTCGCCGGGGGCTTGGGCGGCTCTGCCGTTTCGACGGCCCCTGTCGGACCCGTCGCCATGATTGGCCACAGGAACTATGACCCCGCCAAGATGCGTCCCGTCCGCTTGCGGGCCTTGCTGGCCGAGGCGGCGCTGCAGAAAGTGGATCTCTGCTTCCTGAACAGCTCCGATTGTGAGCCCGCCACCGGAAGGGTGCGCGCCTGGAGATGGAGTCTCGACGGGTGGCGCCAATCTTCTCATCCCCTGCCTCCCGTGGTCGTCATTCTCAATGAACCCGCAACGCGGGAAGAGGGAGAGGTGGAGCAATGGTTGCGCGCCTCCTCGACGGCCCTCGGTACCCTGCGGCGAGATAAGCTTGGCAATGCTGACCTTCTGGTCGGCGCGCCGTGGGAGAGGCATGTCATCCCATCCGAATTGCTTGATCCCGGCCGCGCCCACTTGCAATTGGGCGCATGGCTGGCGGGCGGTGGGGTCGTGGTCAAGCCGAATGACGGCATGCGCGGCATAGGCGTGCATTTCCTCATTCCCGCCGGGAATGGTCGATGGGAGATGATACAGGGCGACCGTCGCCACGTGGTGACCACCGATGAGGCCATTGCGCGGTTGAGCGCGGCGATAGGCGCGCGCATGGGTTATCGCGACTATATCGTTCAACGTTACATTGACACGCGCGACGGCAGCAGCCGACCCGGAACGCTGCGCTCGGAAGTGATGCGTGTGCCGGGCGGGGCGTGGGCCGTGGTGCGCATCACAGGCCGCATTTCGGCGCCGGGAAAAGTGGTATCAACCATTTCGCAAGGGGGCGCGTTGATGCCTGTCGAAAGTTATCTCCGCGGACGCGGCGAGCCCGATATCGGCGGGCGGATACGGCAGATCGAGGCCCTCTCGCTCGCACTTACCGAACGGCTGACGGAAAGTGACCCGGCACACCATTTTGAATGGGCCTTCGACCTCGCTCTGGATCAAGACGGCGACCTCTGGTTTCTCGAGGCGAATGCCCGCCCGCTTGACTTCGGCGCGGAGTTTGAGCGCGCCACGTGCCTCATCGCCTATCTCAAATCCCTTGTTCCGCTCAGTTCGGGCTCGGCTTCGGTGACGGTGGAGCCATGATCCACCGCCTGACAGTGCGTGTTGGCGTCTCTTCTGTGCGCTTGAGTGTCGAGGGGCTTGAAGAGGCTGCGTCGCGCCCTTAATGTGCCGCCGGCCTGAGCGGGCGTAGTTCAATGGTAGAACGGCAGCTTCCCAAGCTGCATACGAGGGTTCGATTCCCTTCGCCCGCTCCAAATTCCCATCCGGCTGCGGCAACTGGTGATGGGAGACTTGAGTCTTTTCAGCGATTTCGAAGGTGCTCACCGCGTGTCGGTGAGAGCCCTTGTCTGCCCGCAACGAGGGGGTCGGCGCCGGGGGCTCGGCATTTGTTTCGAGACGCGAGACACGCGTGGCGCCTTCACGCCCGGCAAGCCTCTCGACGGCTCGCGGGGCGTGGCGTGATCCACGCGCGTGTTGGCTCGCTGTGAAGACAGTGGGCGGGGCGCTCCATTCGGGCGGCATCGGCTGCTGCCGTCTATGTCCGCGCGGCTCCGAGCCGGTAGGATGCAGCGGCCGGCGAGTCGGGCGGCTTTGAAAGCGGAGAATGCGCGTGAGCGGGGATGCCCTGGTCTTCTACAGCGCGGTGGATGATGGAGAAGCGTGGCGGGCGGCGCTCAACGCTGAATTTCCCGAGCTTGATGTGCGGATCGACCCGGATGTCGGCGATCCCGCCGACATTCGCTACGCCCTGGTGTGGACGCCTCCCGCCGGCTTCTTTGCGCGCTTTCCCAATCTGCAGCTCGTGGTCAATCTGGGAGCCGGGGTCGACTCGCTGATGCGGCGGGACGATCTGCTGCCGGTGAAATTCGCCCGGCTCAATGATCCCGGCATGGAGGCGATGATGGCGAGCTACGTCATCTTCGCGGTGACGCGCTATGCCCGCGACATCCCGGTTTTCGAACGCGCCAAGCGGCGCGGCGAATGGGACTATGTGCATCCCCGTCCCCTCTACGAGATCAAGGTCGGTGTGCTGGGGCTCGGCGAACTCGGCGCGGCGTCGGCCAAGGCGCTGGCGGGGATGGGCTACACGGTTTCCGGCTGGTCGCGCAGCCCGAAGCATATCCCCGGCGTCACCGCCTTCACCGGCCGCGAAGGGCTGGAACGTGTGCTCGGCGAAAGCGAGATCGTGGTCTGCCTGGTGCCGCTGACGCCGGAGACGCATCACCTGCTCGGCGCCGCCGAGCTCGCCCTCATGCCGCGTGGCGCGAAGCTGGTGAATGTGTCGCGCGGGCCGCTGGTGGATGAGGTGGCGCTTGTCGAGGCGCTGCGCTCGGGTCATCTCGCGGAGGCGACGCTCGACGTGTTCGAGACCGAGCCGCTGCCGAACGGCCACCCCCTGTGGAACCTGGACAATGTGCTGATCACGCCCCATGTGGCCAGCATCACCGTGCCGGCCTTGGCGGCGCGTGATGTGGCCGAGAGTGTTCGCCGGGTGCGCCAGGGATTGCCACCGCTGCACGAGGTGGACCCGCGCCGCGGCTATTGAGGGACCGAACCGCGGGCGCGCGGGTCGCGCGCGTGCTAGGCTGTGCCGGAGGTATGAGCACGATGGCGACACCAATGGCACACATTGCGGCTTCGCGGAGCAGGGTCTTGGCCTGGGGTGCGGGGATTGCCGGGGTCCTCGCCGTCGGTGCGGCGATCGGCCTGTGGGCGCGCCACGGTGCCGTCGTTTTCTTCGAGATGCTGACGGCAGGTCTCGCCTATTGTTTCTGAGCCTTGAAGACTGATCCCTGGCGCGCGCCGGTCGGGCGGCGCCGAGCCTTGCTGTGGTGCCATGTCGAACCGTCGTGTTGTCCTGCTCCTCGCCGCCTTCGTCGTCGGTGCCGTGGCCATCGTCGCGAGTGCCCTTGCTCTGTTGCCGTCTGGCCGGGGCACCGTATCAAACGAGGTGGCGATCGGCGGTCCGTTTCAACTCGTTGACCAGAACGGGAATGCGGTGACGCAGGACAGCTATCTCGGCAGGCCGACATTGGTGTTCTTTGGCTTCACCCACTGCCCGGACATCTGCCCGACCGCGCTGTTCGAGATGTCGCAACTGTTCGAAGCTCTGGGGCCGGATGCGCGCAAGGCCACGGGGGTGTTCATCACCGTCGATCCCGAACGGGATACGCCTGAGGTGATGAAGTCCTATCTCGGCAGCTTCCACCCGAGCCTTCAGGGATTGAGCGGCACGCCGGAACAGATTGCCGCTGTCACCCGCGCCTACCGCGCCTACGCCAAGAAGGTGCCGACCCAGGGGGGTGATTACACGATGGACCATACGGCCATCGTCTATCTCATGGACAAGAACGGCCGGTTCGTGGCCCCGTTCAACCTGAAGCGCCCGCCCGACGACGCCGCGGCGGAACTGCGCCGCTATTTCTGAGCCGCAACGTCGGCCTCAATCCCTGCCGTCGGCGTGATGTGCGCGCCAGCCCGTGTTCGGTCTTTTCCCAATGTGACGGGGCGGTGACGAGCGCGATAAGGGCCCGCCAGGCCGCCGCCGACATCATGAGCCAGTACACCGGCATGGTCAGCGCCACGCCGGCCATGCCGGGAATCCGGCGCCGCTGCATGCCGAGCAAGGTCGACAGCACGGTGCCGAGAAGTCCCGCCACGAGCACGCAGAACCAAACCCCGTCGAGCAGTGTCGACGTGAACGACAGCTCGTGGACGGGCTCCAGAAACAGCCCCAGGAGCACGGAAGCGAACAGCACGGGGTGAAGCAGCGCGGCCGCCGTGCCGCTGCCGAGAAGGAACAGCAGGGTCAGCGTTTCCGCCCATCCGGCCTCGCGCCCCATGCGCAGGGGCTGGCGTATGTGCACCAGCAGCGTCTGCATCCATCCCTTGTACCAGCGCGTGCGCTGGCGCATCCACGCACCGAGCCGATGGGGCGCTTCCTCATCCGTGGCGGAGGCGATGACGTCCGTCCCCCAGCCCGCCCGCGCCAGGCGCACGCCCAGATCGGCATCTTCCGTGACATTGAAGGGGTCCCAACCGTTCACGTCGTCAAGCGCGGCGCGGCGGAAGTGATTGGACGTGCCCCCGAGCGGCAGCGGCAACCGGCAGAGGCCGAGCATCGGCAGAACGACATCGAAATAGCCGGCATATTCGGCGGCGAACTGCCGAGAAATCCAGCCATCGGCGAGATTATCGATGACGAGGCGCGCCTGAACGCAGCCGATACGTTGATTTCCGCGTGCATTGAGCCTTCCGCAAACGTGCCGAAGCTGCAGCGGATCGGGCACATCCTCGGCGTCGTAGATGCCGATCACGCTCCCGCGCGCGAAGGGGAGGGCGGCGTTGAGCGCCTTCGGCTTGGTACGGGGGCCGACCGGGGAGGCGACGATGATCTCGAAGCCGGGGCGGCGGGCGTGGAGCGCGAGCGCGGTTGCCGTTGCCTCATCATCGGGTTCGATGACCATGAGGATCTGGAGTTTTTCGCGGGGGTAGTCGATCCCGTCCAAGGCGTCGACCAGCTGGGGCACGACCCTCGCCTCGCGGTAGAGCGGAACGATCAGGCTGTAACCGGGCAAGGACTTGTCGTCGCGTGCCGGGCGGGGAGGCCTCTGAGGCGGTATCGTGCAGGCCGCCAGCTTCAGTGTCGCGCTGCCGATGAGCATGAGAGCGACGAGGCCAGGCAGTATCCAGGCGCCGATAAAGGAGGTGGCGGTCGTGGTGAGGAAGAGAGCGGCGAGGAGGCCGGCGATCAGACCGAACAGATAGCGGGACGCACGGAGCGTTCCTGCCGACTGATGGGGCTGCTGATCCCGCAGCCGATAGGCGGCAAGGCTGCCGAGTTGCCGCCCGAAGCGTGCATGAACGAAGCGGGACAGCCGCTCCGGTGTCGTTAGGCTCACCCGTCCACGCAGTCCCGGACGCTCCGCCAGCGCCGCCGCAAGCCGTCGCAGCTGCACACCGCGCGCCGCAGCGACGAGCCGTCCATCCGTCGTTCGCATGACGCCGCTGCGCAGCATGGAGCAGACATCGGCAGTAGCGAGCTTTGGCACGGCCTTGAACCCCGCCGGGTCGAGCGGCTCGAAATCGATCCCGAGATCCCGCGCCGCGGCCTGGGCCAGCGTGTCCGGCGAGGCATGACCCGTGGCAAGCAGCGTCTCGTCGAGCCCGGTTCCCAGCCGCTCAGCCCGGCGCCGGGCGTAATGCAGTACAGCCGGGTCGAGCCCTTGAGCGATCCCACGCATCTCGATGGGGATGCCGGGTGCCTCCACCGGCTCCAGCGGCCCCCATGAGCGCCAGTGCGCCAACTGCGTCATCGCGCGGCCCCTCGCCTAGTGCACACCAAGACGGTAGAACATCGCGGAGGCGCGGCATCCGCCTGATCCAGCGCGAGGAAAGTGTGCGGTATTTTTATCCGGCAGTTAAGTCCTGTTTGATGACGGTGCTTACCGGCGCGGCTGTCCTTGCGCTGGTATTGAAGGCGGGTGTGGCGTGGGCGCAACAGGGGCCGGCCACAGCCGCCGCCAGCGCTCCGGCGGCGGTGATGGTTCCGGGCTTCTGGGACCCGAAGCGGCGGCCGGAGCGGCCGGACGTCACCCGCCTGCCGGTCCAGATACGTTTTGTCACCACCGAGGACTATCCGCCCTTCAGCTTCCGCGGCGAGGACGGGCGCCCGACCGGCTTCAATGTCGACATCGCCCGTGCGATCTGCACCGAACTGGCCATTCGCTGCACGCTGGAAATCCTGCCCTTCGACCAGCTTGTCGAGGCGCTGGACAGCGGCAAGGCGGATGCTGCCATCGCGGGCATCGCCATTTCCGCCGCCAGCCGCGAGCGCACGGATTTCTCCGATCGCTATTTCCGCTCGCCCGCCCGCTTCGTCGCCCGTCGCGGCGATCCGGCGCAGAAGGTCACGCCGGACGCGCTCGCCTCCAAATCGGTCGGCGTGGTCGCCGATACGGCGCATGAGGCGTATCTGCGCGACTTCTTCAACGAGATCGCCATCCGCCGCTTTCCCGATGCGGACGCGGCGCGGGCCGCCTTGCAGAAGGGCGACATCGACCTGCTTTTTGGCGATGGCGTGCAGCTCGCCCTGTGGCTCAACGGCACCGCCTCCGCCGGCTGCTGTGTCTTTGTCGGCGGCCCCTTCACCGAAAGCCTTTATTTCGGCGAGGGGATGGGGATTGCGGTCAAGCGCGGCAACGACCCGCTGCGCCAGTCGCTGAACTATGCGCTGGCCCAGCTGTGGGAGGAGGGGGTGTACACCGACCTCTACCTGCGCTGGTTCCCGATCAGCGTTTATTGACGCGGACCGCCGCACTACCTAGAGCATGGGCCGAGGCGGCGCGGCCGCCTTTGACGTTTCAGTGAAGCCAATCCCAGGAGGGCCTATCATGACGGCGACCGCTCCGGTCGAAGATTTTGCAGTCGAACTGCGCACGCTGGCGGAGACCGCCGGCGCCTGGCCGTTCGAGGAAGCCCGCAAGATCGTCGAGCGTCTGAAGCGGAAACCCAAAGACGAGGTTCTGTTCGAGACCGGCTACGGCCCGTCCGGCCTGCCGCATATCGGCACCTTCGGCGAAGTGGCGCGTACCACCATGGTGCGTCACGCCTTCCACGTCCTGACCGAGGGCAAGATTCCGACGCGTCTGCTCTGCTTCTCCGATGACATGGATGGCATGCGCAAGATTCCGGAAAACGTTCCGGACCCGGCGGCGCTCAAGCCTTATCTGCAGATGCCGCTGACCAAGGTGCCGAACCCGTTTGGCGGCGGCTATGAGAGCTTCGGGCACCACAATAACGCGATGCTCCGCCGGTTCCTCGACACGTTCGGCTTCGAGTATGAATTCGCCAGCGCCACGGACTACTACTTCTCCGGCAAGCTCGATGCCGTGCTGCTGAAGGCGGCGGAGAAGTACGAGGCCATCATGGAGGTGATGCTGCCGACGCTGGGCGAGGAGCGGCAGGCGACCTATTCACCCTTCCTGCCGATTTCGCCGGTTTCCGGCCGCGTACTCTACGTGCCGCTCAAGGCCGTCGACGCGAAGGCCGGCACCATCACCTTCACGGACGAGGACGGGGTGGACAAGACCCTTCCCGTCACCGGCGGCCATGTGAAGCTGCAATGGAAGCCGGATTTCGGTGCCCGCTGGGCGGCGCTCGATGTCGATTTCGAGATGTTCGGCAAGGACCACCAGACCAACGCCCCGATCTATGACCGGATCAGCGAAATCCTCGGCGGCATCGCGCCGGAGCATTTCGTCTATGAGCTGTTCCTCGACGAGAACGGCCAGAAGATATCGAAGTCGAAGGGCAACGGCCTGACCATCGACGAATGGCTGACCTATGCCAGCCCGGAGAGCCTGGCGCTGTATATGTTCCAGTCGCCGCGTTCGGCCAAGAAGCTGCATTTCGACGTGATCCCCAAGGCGGTGGATGAGTATTTCAGCTTCCTCGCCCGCTATCCAACGCAGGACTGGAAGAACCGGCTCGGCAATCCTGTGTGGCACATCCATTCCGGCAACCCGCCGGTGGAGGAATTGCCGCTGAGCTTCGGTCTGATGCTCAAGCTCGCCTCGGCTTCCAATGCCGAGGACAAGGGCGTGCTGTGGCGCTTCATCGAGCGCTATGCGCCCGGCACCTCGCCGGAAACCCACCCGACCGTCGACCAGCTGGCCGGCTATGCCGTGCGCTATTTCATCGACCGGGTGAAGCCGCACCGGAGCTATCGCCTGCCCGACGAGGTCGAGGCGCAGGCTCTGGCGCGGCTCGACGCGGCGCTGGCGGAGGTGAATGGCGAGGATCGCGATGCGATCCAGAACGCCGTGCTCGATGTTGGCCGGGCCGAGCCGCGCTATCAGGACCACAAGCGCAAAAGCCCTTCCGGCGGCCCGGGCGTGACCTTTGCGTGGTTCAGCGCGCTCTACGAGCTTCTGCTCGGCGAGAAGGAAGGACCGCGTTTCGGTGGCTTCGTCGCCGCCTACGGCATTCCCGAAACCCGCGCCCTGATCGCGCGGGCGCTTTCCGGTGAACTCGCCAAGGCGTAGCGCAAGCCAGTGTCGGTGAGGTGAGAGGCGCGCGGGAGCCGCGCCTCTCACGACGGGGGGACGACATGCCGAGACGGCGCAAGGGGCAGATCGACCTGCGGGTGGATGACCCGCAGCAGTTGCTCGACATGCTCGACCCCTTTCCCTTCCGCGAGCGGGGTCTCGACCGGGAAGTCGACGACTATGTGCGCGAGCACGCCCTCGACGTGGCGCCCGATACCTCGTTGGCCATTGTCGTCCACCTTCCGTCCGCGCAGGTCGAAGGGCCGCTGGCCCAGGGCCTGCCGGCTGTTTTCCGGCAGCATTTCCAGAACCGGGTGGAACGGGGCAGCCGCGAGCTGACCCACCTTTTCGCCGAGGGCCGCAAGGCTTTGGCCATCGGCCTTATCGTGCTCGGTCTATGCCTGTTGGTCGGCCAATCGCTGGTGAATCTCTTCCCTCACTCACGCCTCGCTAACGTGGTCATGGAAGGCCTCGTCATCCTCGGCTGGGTGGCGAACTGGCGGCCAATGGAGATCTTCCTGTTCGACTGGTGGCCGTTGGTGCAGGAGCGGCGGCTCTGCCGCCGTCTGGCGCAGGCGCCCGTCACCGTGATCGCGCAGACCCGGCCGCCGTCCGGCTAGAGCACGTTCCGATCTGATTGCATCGCAATCATCAGTAAAACGTTATCTATCAATACTTTAGAGACTGATTCACCGATCAGGTTGTTTCAACCTGATCGGATCAGGCTCTAGGCGTTCGGCCGCCCCGCCAGCGCCTTTTCCCGCAGCGCCGTGAGCGACGTGGTCGGTGTGATCGCTTCCGGGTCGAGCTTTACGTGCACGATCGCCGGCACGCCCGACGCAAAGGCCGCGTCGAGCGCGGGCACGAACGCCTCGTTGGATTCCACCGTCACGCCGAAGCCGCCAAAGGCGCGGGCATAGGCGGCGAAATCCGGATTCTTCAACGTGGTGCCGAAGACGCGTGTCGGGTATTCGCGCTCCTGATGCATGCGGATGGTGCCATACATGCCATTGTCCACCACGATGGCGACGATGGGCGCGCCATACTGCACCGCGGTGGCGAATTCCTGCCCGGTCATCAGGAAATCCCCGTCGCCGCACACAGCCACCACGGGCGTCCCCGGCTGGGAGATTTTCGCTGCGACCGCAGCCGGCAGCCCATAGCCCATGGACCCCGACGTTGGCGCGAGCTGCGTGCCATAGGCGCGGAAGCGATGGAAGCGGTGCACCCAGATGGCGAAATTTCCGGCGCCGTTGCAGACGATGGTGTCCTTGGGCAGGGCGCGCAGATAGTGCACGAGGCTCGCCATCTGCACCGCGCCGGGATTGGCGGGAGGCGTCTCGGTCCATTCGAGATAATCGGCCCGCGCCTGCGCCCGCCAGTCGCCCCAGGTGATGGTGTTTGGCGGCTGCACCCCTTCCAGCGCGGAGGCGAAGGCGCCGGAGGAGGCGTTGATGGCGAGCGCGGGTTGATAGACCCGGCCCAGCTCTTCGGCATCGGCATGGACATGCACGAGCGGCACGCCGGGATCAGGAATGCCGAGCAGGCTGTAGCCCTGCGAGGGCACCTCGCCGAACCGCCCGCCGGCGAGAATGATGAGGTCGGCGTCCTTCAGCCGGGCCGTGAGCTTCGGATTGACGGAGAAGCCGATGTCGCCGACGAAACAGGCGTGATCCGCCGGAAACAGCATCTGCCGCCGGAAGCTGACCGCCACGGGGAGGTCGAAGCGCTCGGCGAAGCGGGCGACGGAGGCGACCGCGCGCTCATTCCAGCGCGCCCCGCCAAGGATCATCAGCGGCCGCTTCGCCGCCCAGAGCAGGCGCTGCAGCCGCATCATGTCGGCAAGGCCCGGCCACGTTTCGGCCGGCTCCACGGCGGGCGCGTCCGGCACCTCGGCGAGCGCGCTCAGCACATCTTCCGGCAGGGCCACGACCACCGGTCCCGGTCGGCCCTGCATCGCGACGCGGAAGGCGCGGGAGACGATTTCCGGAATGCGCGCCACATCGTCGATTTCTACCGCCCATTTGGCGAGCGGACCGAAGACGGCGCGGTAATCGACCTCCTGGAAGGCCTCGCGTCCACGCATGGCGCGCGAGATCTGCCCGACGAACAGGATCATCGGCGTCGAGTCCTGCTGGGCGATATGGATGCCGGCACTCGCATTGGTGGCGCCGGGCCCGCGGGTGACAAAGCAGATTCCCGGTCGCCCGGTCAGCTTGCCGCAGGCTTCCGCCATCATTGCCGCGCCGCTTTCCTGCCGGCAGATCACGAAGTCGATGGCGCTGTCGGACAGCGCATCCAGCACGTCGAGATAGCTTTCGCCGGGCACGCCGAAGCTGCGCGTAACGCCGTTGGCGAGGAGGGCATCGACGAGGAGGCGGGCGCCGGTGCGGGGGGCAGGGGAGGGCAGGGAGGTCATGGACAAGAACTCGACGCAAAGGACGGGGCACCTTAGTGCCAGCGGGCGGCGAAGGCGAGTGAACTTGCGGCCAAGCCCGCCTCAGGCGAAGCCGATCCACCGTCCCGCCACGAGAAGGGCGATCCAGAGCACAAGCGACGCGGCGGCGCAGGCGCGCACAGCGGGCGTGACAGGCGCGTCCGTCATCGCCCGCCGGAAGCCTGTATTAGCGTGCTGAAGCCCGATATTCACGAGCGCCGCAGCCAGGAGGGCTAGCTTGATCTGGAAGGCGGGGTTGGCGGCATAGTCGGTGGGTCGTATCGAGAACAGCCACGCCCCCGTGAGCACAGCGAGACCAAGGCCAAAAGCCGCCACCCGCAGCTGAAGCGGCCCCATCACGGCAAGCGGCACGGAGCCGAAGGCACCAAGCAGCCGCAGGTCGAGCACGAGAATGGCGCCAAGCAGCAGCGCGACGCCGAGAATGTGGGCCGCATTGACGAGGAGGTAGGCGATCCACGACGCCCGCAAGGCGCGGGCGCCGGGCCAGTCGCCAAGCGCGGCGAGAAGGCTTCCCGGATCCTCCACCTGCGGCCTCAGTTGCGGCCGATCCGCTCGGGGTACATGTCGTAATGCGTACCCGCCAGCGTGATGCGCACCGCTTTCATATGGGCCTTGGCGCTGTCGCGATTGCGGTTGCCCAGCACGGTGATGGCGTCGCCGGGCTTGGCCGTATCCCCGGTGAAGCCGGACGCGGCCGTCTGGCGGGGATTGCCGAGATCGACCTGCCAGAGCGTTCCGTCGCTGGCCGTCACCTCAAGCGAGGGGTGCGGCGGCGCCATCGAGATGGTCTTGATGGTGCCTTCCAGCGTCAACTGCTCGCTCTCCGCCCAGCTCCAGCCGTGATGGGCGAGAGCGGGGGCGGAGAGGGCAAGGAGGCCGGCAAGGCCGACGCCGAGCATCGTGCGGGGCGGGCGGAGGGCTGTGGGCATGGTGCGGCTCCTGTCGTAAGGGAAGTCGCACAAGACTATGGGGCGGGCGGGCTCCGCGACGAGCCGTCCGCCCCTCACATCTGCGCCAGAACAGCGCTTCGCGGAGTTTGGCCTCAGACGTCGACGCTGGCGCGCAGCGCATTGTCCTGGATGAACTCGCGGCGCGGTTCCACCACATCGCCCATCAAGCGGTTGAACAGGTCGTCGGCGTCCGCGACTTCCTTCACCTTCACCTGCAGCAGCGAACGGGCGTCGACATCGAGCGTCGTCTCCCACAGCTGCTCGGCGTTCATCTCGCCAAGGCCCTTGTAGCGCTGCAGCGCGACGCCCTTGCGGCCGGCATCGGTGACGGCGTCGAACAGGTCCATCGGGCCGAAGACGAGGGTTTCGGATCCCTTGCGGCGCAGTGTGGCAGGGTCGGCATGCACCTCCTGCAGGTCGGCCGCCAGGCTGTCGAGCCGGCGCGCCTCGGCGGAGCCGATAAAGGTGGCGTCGAGCACGGCTACTTCCTTCACCCCGCGCACGGTTCGTGTGAATCGGAAGCCGGCGCCGTCGGCCTCGCCGACCCAGCCGCGTTCCGTGTCCTCGGCAATCCGGTCAAGCCGGCCGGCGACGATATTGGCGATCTCCGTGGCGCGCTCTTCCTCGACCAGCAGGCCGGGCGTCAGCGCGCCGGCGATCGCCGCCTGTTCCACCACCGCGCGATTATAGCGCGGATGCAGCCCGTTCATCACATGGCGGAAGGAACGGGCGCTTTCCAGCACATGATGGAGATCGGCCCCGCCGCGCACTTCGCCGGTGGCAAGGTGCAAGGAAGCCTCGTCCAGGCCCTGGGTGATGAGGTAATCTTCCAGCGAACGCTCGTCCTTGAGATACTGCTCGGACTTGCCGCGCGTCACCTTATAGAGCGGCGGCTGGGCAATGTAGATGTGCCCGCGCTCAAGCAGTTCCGGCATTTGGCGGAAGAAGAAGGTCAGCAGCAGGGTGCGGATGTGGGAACCGTCCACGTCCGCGTCTGTCATGATGATGATCTTGTGGTAGCGCAGCTTGTCGACATTGAAGTCGTCGCGGCCGATGCCCGTGCCGAGCGCCGTGATCAGCGTGCCGATCTGGTCGGATGAGAGCATCTTGTCGAAGCGGGCGCGCTCGACATTCAGAATCTTGCCACGCAGCGGCAGGATCGCCTGGAAGGCCCGGTTGCGGCCCATCTTGGCGGAGCCGCCGGCCGAGTCACCCTCGACGATGAAAAGTTCGGATTTGGCCGGATCGCGCTCCTGACAGTCGGCGAGCTTGCCGGGCAGCGAGGCGACATCGAGCGGGTTCTTGCGGCGGGTGAGTTCGCGCGCCCGGCGCGCGGCTTCGCGCGCGGCAGCGGCTTCCACCACCTTGGTCACCAGCGCCTTGCTCTCGCCGGGGTGCTCTTCCAGCCAGGTGCCGAGCGCGTCGTTCACCAGCGCTTCGACCACCGGACGCACCTCGGACGACACCAGCTTGTCCTTGGTCTGCGACGAGAATTTCGGGTCCGGCACCTTCACCGAGAGCACGGCGGTGAGGCCCTCGCGGCAATCCTCGCCCGTCGGGTCGACCTTCTCCTTCTTGGCAATGCCGGAGCGCTCGGAATAGCCGATGATCTGGCGTGTCAGGGCCGCCGCGAAACCGGTGAAATGGGTGCCGCGGTCGCGCTGAGGGATGTTGTTGGTGAAGCACAGCACGTTCTCATGGTAGCTGTCGTTCCATGAGAGGGCGCATTCGACCATGATGCCGTCGCGCTCGGCGCGGATCACGATCGGCTTGGGCAACAAGGCCTGCTTGGAGCGGTCGAGATACTGCACGAAGGCTTCGACGCCGCCTTCATACATCATCTCCTCGCGCTTCACCTCCGCATGGCGGGCGTCGGTCAGGACGATGCGCACGCCCGAATTGAGGAAGGCGAGCTCGCGCAGCCGGTGTTCCAGCGTCGCATAGCTGAACTCGATATGCGTGAAGGTCTGCGGGCTTGGGACGAAGGTCACCATCGTGCCGCGTCGGCCTTCGGGCGCGGGCCCCTTCACCGCCAGCGGCGCTTCGGCATCGCCATGGCGGAAGCGCATGTGATGTTCGAGCCCATTCCGCCAGATGGTGAGATCGAGCGTCGTCGACAGGGCGTTGACCACGGAGACGCCGACGCCGTGCAGGCCGCCGGAGACCTTGTAGGAATTCTGGTTGAACTTACCGCCCGCGTGCAGCTGGGTCATGATGACCTCGGCCGCCGAGACGCCTTCCTCATCATGGATGTCGGTCGGGATGCCGCGGCCATTATCGGTCACGGTCACCGAGCCGTCGGCATTCAGCGTCACCGTCACTTCGTCGGCATAGCCGGCCAGCGCTTCATCAATGGCGTTGTCCACCACCTCATACACCATATGGTGCAGGCCGGAGCCGTCATCCGTATCGCCGATATACATTCCCGGGCGCTTGCGCACCGCGTCGAGGCCACGAAGCACCTGAATCGACTGCGCGCCATAGTCTTCTCCGTTCGCGGTGTTCGCGGCGGAGGACGGAGCGTTGTCAGGGTCGGCCATGGAATGAAGCTCTACGAATCGAGGACGTGATTGGGATTTATACCGCACTCGCACGGTGAATTCGTGGCGGGGCGCGAGCACTTTGACAGGCTGGGGCCCGGGTGAAAGGCCACGACGGCGGAGCCCGCCGACAAGCCCATCGGCATAGGCAAATATTTAGGGCGTTTTCCCTTTTATTTCAAGGGTTCAGGCAGTCTCTCGACATGGCCGGGCGTTACAGCGAAGGTTTCCGCCCGTCCAGCCAGCGCCGCGAAGGCCGAGGGGTCGGCGCCGGTCATCCACACCTGCGCGCCGAGCGCGTCGAGCGCGGCAAAAAGGGCAATGCGCCGTTCGGGGTCGAGATAGGCGACGACATCGTCGAGGAGCATGACGGGCGTCCCGCCCGTCATCTCCGTCACCAGACGGGCATGCGCGAGGCCGAGCCCGATCAGCAGCGCCTTCTGCTCGCCGGTGGAGCCCTGTCCGGCGGGAATGGCCTTCGGGCCGTGGCCGACGAGCAGGTCGGTCAGATGGGGCCCCTCCAGGGTCCGCCCTGCCGCGCGGTCACGCGGGCGGGAGGCCCGCAAGGCCATCCGGTACTGATCCTCGACGACCGTTGCCGGTTCGGTCGCCAGCGCACGCTCCACCTCGCCGTCGAGCGCAACCGTTGCCCAGGGGAAAAGCGACGCGCTGTCGTCACCCGCCTCGCGCCCCTGCGCGATGCCGGCGGCAAGCCGTTGCACCGTTTCCATCCGCGCTGCGGCCACCGCGATCGCCAGCGCCGCCAGTTCCTGTTCCACGGCGTCGAGATAGCGCGGATCGGTCGTGGGCTCCTCAAGGAGGCGATTGCGCGACCGCAGCGCCCGCTCCAGCGCGTTGACCCGCGCCCCGTGCTCGGCGTCGACCGCCAGCACCAGCCGGTCGAGGAAACGCCGACGTTCCGAAGGGGGGCCGAGAAACAGCCCGTCCATGTCGGGTGTCAGCCAGACGATGCGGACATGGGCGGCAAAGGCGGCGGCCGAGCCCACGCTCTCACCGTCGATGCGGCAGCGGCGGGTTCGCGCCTCGCTGTCCACTTCGACGCCGGTGCCGAGCACGACCTCGCCATACGCCCCTTCGACCACGGCGGACACCGCCCACCCCTGGGCGCCAGGCCGACGCGCCGCGAACTGGTCGAGCGTGGCGCGCCGCAGGCCACGACCCGGCGCAAGCAGCGAGATCGCTTCCAGAAGATTGGTCTTCCCGGCCCCGTTCTGGCCCAGCAGCACGATGGGCCCTTTGCCGACGCGAATATCCGCAGACGGGTAGCTGCGGAAATCGGTGAGCCGCAGGCGCGCGAGGCGGGCGGTAACCGTCGTGGTCGCGCTCACACGCGCATCGGCATCAGCACATAAAGCGCGCCGCGCTTGTCCGGGTCCTGCACGAGAGTGGGCGAACCGGGATCGGCGAGCTTCAACTCGGCCGTGCTGCCTTCGATCTGCGAGGTGATGTCGAGGAGGTAGCGGCTGTTGAAGCCGATATCGATCGGCTCCGCCGCGTATTCGACCTCGATTTCCTCGGTGGCGCTGCCCGAATCCGGGTTGGTGACGGAGAGGGTGAGCTTGCCATCGGCGATGGAGAGCTTCACTGCCCGGCCCCGTTCGCTGGCCACGGTGGAGACGCGATCGACGGCGGAAGCGAAATCGGCCTTGTCGACCACCAGCGTCTTGTCGTTGCCGACCGGAATGACGCGGCCATAATCCGGGAAAGTGCCGTCGATGAGCTTGGAGGTCAGCACCACGCGATCGAGCGACACGCGGATCTTGGCGGCGGAAAGCTCCACCGTCACTTCGGCATCCGCGTTTTCGGCAAGCCGCTGGATCTCGGCGACGGCCTTGCGCGGCACGATGACGCCGGGCATGCCGCTGGCGCCGGTAGGCGCGGTTGTCTGCGCCTGCGCTAGGCGATGGCCATCGGTTGCGACAGCGCGCAGCACGGGTCCGCCAGCGTCCGCCACGTGGAGATAGATGCCGTTGAGATAATACCGCGTCTCTTCGGTCGAGATCGCGAACTGGGTCTTATCGACGAGGCGCTTCAACTCGCCGGCCGGCAGGGTGAAGCTATGGGTCATCTCGCCGGCGGCCAGATCGGGGAACTCATTCTCCGGCAGGGTCTGCAGGGCGAAGCGCGAACGGCCGGCGCGCACGGTGAGCGTGCTGCGGTCGCCCGATGTCTCGATCTGCACCTGCGCGCCTTCCGGCAGCTTGCGGACAATGTCGTAGATCGTATGTGCGGGAACGGTTGTCGCGCCCTCTTCCTGAACCTCGGCCGCGATCGTCTCGACAATCTCGATGTCGAGGTCGGTGGCCCGCAGCGCGAGCCCGCGCGGATCGCTGCGCATCAGCACGTTGGCGAGGATCGGAATGGTGTTGCGCCGCTCGACGACACGATGGACGTGGGCCAGAGACTTGAGCAACTCGGCCCGCTCGACAGTGACCTTCATGGCCGCGACACCCGTGGCTTTACGAAAAAGGAAAGGTGCACGAGGCACGGGCGGCCGAACGACCCCGGCCACGCGCCCCGGGCAGCGGCGCGACCGCGCCGCCGGGGGCGCCGACATTGCCGCCCCTCGCGTATCAAGGCAAGCGGCGCACCCAGGAGATGCGCCGAAATGATGGGGAAATCTGCGGGTATATCGGGGAAACCGCCGTGCGCGGCGCCCGGAGCTACTCGTCGTTGACCAGCCGCTTCAGCGTCTCGACCTCATCGGCGAGCACGCGATCGGTGCCGACGAGACCGTCGATCTTGCGCACGGCATGCAGCACCGTGGTGTGATCGCGCCCGCCAAAGCGCCGCCCGATCTCCGGCAGCGAGCGCAGCGTCAGCATCTTGGCGAGATACATCGCGATCTGGCGCGGCTTCACCACATTGGCGGTGCGGCGCTGGGAGAGGATGTCGGCGCGGCTGACATTGTAGTGCTTGGCGACGACGCGCAGAATATCGTCCACCCGCACGCGCTTGGGCTCGCTCGACCGCACCAGGTCGCGCACGGCGGTCTCGGCCATTTCGAGCGTGATGGCGCGGGAGGTGAGCTGGTTATGGGCCAGCAAGCGGTTCAGCGCGCCGTCGAGGTCGCGGCCGTTCTGGCCGCAATGGCGGGCGATGAAGTTGAGCACGTCGTGCGGAACGCCGAAGCCGGGATGCTGCTGCGCCAGGGTCGCGATGCGGGCGTTCAGGATTTCGAGCTTCAGTTCATCGTCGAGCGGCGCGATTTCGACCACGAGCCCGCCGGCGAGGCGCGAGCGTACCCGTTCCTCAAGCGCGTCGAGCTCGGCGGGCGGACGGTCGGCGGCGATCACCACCTGACGGCCGGAATCCATCAGGGCATTGAGCGTGTGGCAGAATTCCTGCTGCACGCTCTTGCCTTGCAGGAACTGCAGGTCGTCAATGACGAGCGTGTCGATGCCGCGAAGCTGCTCCTTGAAGGCGAGCGAGGACTGGCTCTTCAGCGCGGCGACGAAGCCGTACATGAAGCGCTCGGCGGTGAGGTAGACAACACGGCGGCCGTGGCCGGCGCCATCGGCGGCGATGGCCTGAAGCAGGTGAGTCTTGCCCAGTCCGACGGCCGCATGGAGATAGAGCGGGTTGAACACCGGGCCGCTGCCGGCGGGCGCATGCGCCACCTTCAGCGCCGCCGCGTGGGCGAGGCGGTTGGAATCGCCAAGATGATAGGTTGAGAACGTAAGGCGCGGGTCCAGCGGAGAGCCATTGGCGACTTCGGCCGGATTGGCCAGCGAGGCCGGAGTCGACGGCGTGGGCTCAGCTTCCACGGGCGGCGCGACACGCGTAATGGCCGCGCGCACCGGCATCGGAGCGGCGCCCGGCGTCCGCATCACGGCGGTGCGGACGATCAGTTCGACGCGGTCCGCCGAGGCTTCTTCCTGCCACAGAGCGACGAGGCGCTCGATATAATGCTGCTGGATCCAGGTCTTGAGGAAGCGGGTGGGCACGGACAGGCGCACGAAGCCGTCGTTAATCCCATCGAGTTCGATGCGCGGGAACCAGCTCGAATAGACTTCTTCACCGACCTCGGCCCGCAGCCGACGGCGAACCCGATCCCAGGCGTCGCGCGCGTCGCTGTCCAGCCCACCCCTCGCACTGGCGCTTGCCGCCACGCCGGGAAACTGGGTTTTGCCTGAGGATTCGATGCCATCTTTGAACATATCGGCTCCGCGCTTCTTATGCGGTTGTTGGGACACACGAGAGCCGTGCCGCTCCGCCGGATCGCAGACGCGTTCCAGCAGGCGGCAGGCTCATCAGTGCGAATGAAGTGGTCGACGCTGCCTCTCGGCCGTCGGGCGGGGGATGTCTTTAGACGACCCGCATCAGCGCCTCAACAGGCCAAAAGGCCAAGGCATGAGGCTCATGCAGAACGCACCTTATCCGAGGGGTGGATCTATCGTCGTCGCAGACGCCTTCCGCTGCAGGAGCAGCGGGGCGAACGGAACACGCACCCTCTTGTGCGTTCTTGCGCGTAGTCATAGCAGCCCCTTCACGGCAAGATCATTGCCGTCGTCAAAAGTTAAATTGTTATGATTTAACTAAAATCGCCAACACTACGCATTACGCGGACAAGATCTTCCCTCTTGGAAGACCTGTCGATCAACGCCCGGCGACAACATCGTTGTGGAGGCAGGGTCATGAATACAGCACACGCCACCCTCCCCACGTCGCAAAGGACCGCTCCAAAACTCAACATTTCGCTGAGGTGCCCGGCCCAACCGGATGAAGACAACATACACAGGCCCCCCCTGCGGTGCAACGCCGTCAGTGCCGCAGGGTCTGTATCCCGGTGCCGCAGGGCAGTGATTCGAGCGCCCAAAAAAGAGCCATCAGTCGGCAAATCTCTGAGTCACTTGCAAGATTCAATGAGGGCCATTGGCGGGTCTTTCCGCAGCTAAATTTGTGCCGCGGGGGGTGTGGAGGGGGCATGAGGCGCCGATTCGGAGGGTGGTGGTCGACATGGGTCATAAGTGCTTAAAAATAAACGAGAAATTCTGCGCGGCGGCGCCTGTTTTCCCTGTCGGTTCGGCCGGTTTTGCCGCTGCTTGGGAGTGGCGGCAGAGTCAAGAAACAACTGGTTCCCCGAAGCCCGATTTCGGTGGGCGCGCCGTTCCGTGACACTTTTGCAACGCCGTCCCGATGTGCCCGCAGAACACAGGCGGGACACGGCGTAGCCTTGGCGATGCCGGGCTCGCAAACGCAAAAAACCCGGCGCGAGGCCGGGCTTTTACGTCGTCTTGTCTGTGGCCGTCTGGCCGATAGGGCTGCCTGTTCAGGCGCCGAGCTTGGCCAGACGCTGCGCCAGACGCGAAACCTTGCGCGAGGCGGTGTTCTTGGGCAGGACGCCCTTCTGGGCGGCGCGCATGATCTCCGGCTCGGCGGACTTGAAGGCGGCGCCAGCCGCGTCCTTGTCGCCCGAGGCCAGCGCCTCTTCGACCTTGCGCACGAAAGTGCGCATGCGGGAACGGCGGTTCCGGTTGACCTCGGTCCGGCGCTCAATCTTGCGAGCCGCCTTTTTGGCGGAGGGCGTATTGGCCATCGGCCATCCTCTTCATCGTCGCAAGGACGCCGCGTACCGCGCCTTGCCGAAATGTCGGTTGCAAATGTTGAAGCGGAGACAAACCCGAAGGAGCTCCGCGCGAGTGGCGGGCTTATAGTCGGCGGGCGCCGCCGCGTCAACATCCATGGCACGGGCGCCCGCCCGCACAATGGTTAATTGTTGGTGAATGAGGCGCCGCGCTTGGCCGCGAAGGCGGCCATGCCCTCCTTCTGGTCGGCCGTTGCGAACAGCGCCTGGAAGAGGCGGCGTTCGAATCGGATGCCTTCGGCCAGTGAGGATTCGAAGGCGCGGTTCACGCTCTCCTTGGTCATCATCACGGAGGCCAGCGACAGGCCGGCGATGGTGTCCGCGACCTTCATCGCCTCATCCTTCAGCGACGCCAGCGGCACCACCCGCGACACCAGCCCGTAGCGGTCCGCCTCCTCGGCTGTCAGGGTGCGGCCGGTGAGGCACATCTCCATCGCCTTCGCCTTGCCGACCGCCCGGGTGAGCCGCTGCGAGCCGCCGGCGCCCGGCATGATGCCGAGCTGGATCTCCGGTTGGCCGAAGCGCGCATTGTCGGCGGCAAGGATGATGTCGCACATCATGGCGATCTCGCAGCCGCCGCCGAGCGCGTAGCCGGCCACCGCCGCGACCACCGGCTTGCGGCAGCGCGAGAGCCGCTCCCAGGAGGTGATGAAGTCATCGACATAGGTGGCTGGGAAGGTAAGTGCCTGCATTTCCTTGATATCCGCCCCCGCCGCGAAGGCGCGCTCGGAGCCGGTGAGGACGATGCAGCCAATGCCGGGATCGCTCTCGAACCCGTCCAGCGCCTGGCTGAGCTCGTCGATCAGCGCGGCGTTGAGGGCGTTCAGGGCTTTGGGGCGGTTGAGGGTGATGACGCCGACGCGTCCATTGGTTTCGACGAGGATGGTGTCGTAGGACAAGCGCGTCTCCTATGTCTGGCAGGCGGCACAATAGAAGGTGGAGCGCCCGCTTTGCATAGGACAAGCGCGTCTCCTATGTCTGGCAGGCGGCACAGTAGAAGGTGGAGCGCCCGCTTTGCACAAGCCGGGCGATGGTACCTCGGCAGCCAAGTGTCTGACAGGGCTCGCCTTCGCGGTCATAGGCGCGGAAGGTGTGCTGGAAATAACCCAGCGTGCCGTCGACCTGGGCGTGGTCGCGCAGGGTCGAGCCGCCCGCCGCGATGGCCTCCTGCAGCACCTCGCGGATGGTCGCGACCAGGCGGACGGTGAGTTCGATGGGACCGCCAGTGAGACCGACGAGCGTGAAGGCGCCGCGTTCCGGCGACAGGCCGGCACGGTGCAGCGCCTCGCACACATAGATGTTGCCGAGCCCGGCGACGACCTTCTGGTCGAGCAGCGCCGCCTTCAGCGGGGTGCGCCGCCCGGCAAGCGCGCGGGCCAGCGTTTCGGGGGTGAAATCCTCTCCCAGCGGCTCCGGCCCGATGGCATTGAAGAGCGGGTGCGTCGCCAGCCCCGCGCGCGGCAGCAGCAGCATGAAGCCGAAGCGGCGCGGGTCGTTATAGACCACCTCCGCCGCGCCCGTCGTCCCGTCGCCTGCCATCCGCAGCACGACATGATCGTGCGCGGCGAGGCGCGAGCGCGGCAGGTGGAAATCGCCGGGCAATTCCGGTGGGCCTTCGTCGGGCTCGATGCGGAAGGAACCGGACATGCCGAGATGCATGACCAGCACCTCGTCCACGCCGTCGGCGTCGGGTCCGACATCGGCCATGAGATATTTCGCCCGCCGCTCCAGCCGGCGCAGCGTGCGCCCGGTCAGCCGCTCGGCGAAGCGCTCGGGCAGCGGCCAGCGCAGATCCGGCCGGCGGGCGACGGCGGCGAGAATGCGCCGGCCTTCCATGACCGGGGCGAGGCCGCGCCTTACGGTTTCGACTTCAGGTAGTTCCGGCATGGGCGCTCATTCCGAGGGACGGCGGCCGCCGCCGGCCCACCAGGGCTGACGGGCTTCCCGCAGCGCGGCGAGTTCCCGGTCGAGGGACTGGGCCCAGGCGGTGCGGCTTGCCGCCATGTCCGCGAAGAAAAACCAGGCGAGCCCCGACCGGGCCAGCAGGCTCGGCACCGAATCGACCGCGTCGCCGCCAGAGAGAAAGGAGAGGTTCTCCGGCAGCGGGTGATAGAGGCGGTGTTCAAACGCCATGGCACGCGGCGCCTTCTCGACGATGAAGGCCCAGCTGCGGCCGGGCAGGGGCGAGGCCGTGAGACCGAAGGGCGCAGCGAGCCGCGCCATCGCCTCGGCGGTCCAGATGGTGATGTGGCCGCGCCCGAGCGGGTCCAGATAGGCCGGGTCCTCGTGTTCCACGAAGGGCGTGAGGCCGGTGTTGAACAGGAAGCAACTGCCCTCGCTCGCCACCGAGGCGAGGGCCCGCAGCAGATTCGCGACCATGCGCGGCGTCAGGTGCTCGATCACTTCCATGCACAGGCCGGCCTCGAACGTCATGGGGGCGAGGGAGTCGAGCGTGCCGATATGGTAGTTGGGCGACGTCGTCCGCCAGCGCTCCGGCGGCGGGAAAAGCTCGACACCGTGAAGGGCGGGGGCGGCATGGGGCATCAGCCGCGCCATGTGATCGAGCAGCACGCCGGGGCCGGTGCCGATGTCCAGCACGGCGCGCACCGGGGTGGAGGCGAGAAAGATCGCCTCGCACAGCCGCGCCATGCCGGGACCGGCCGCCCTCTGCCCGGCGGCCTGCATTTCCGTGTCCCAATACTCCACCTCATAGGTGCGGAGCGGTTTGCCGGCGTCGATGTCGCGCAGAATGTCCGGCGGCAAATGCAGGATGCCGCAGCTCGAACACTTGAAATAGGCGAAACCGTCGACCTCCCGGAAGGGAGCGGACGCGGCCTCGCAGACGGGACACAGCATCAGAGGGTCTCCCCCAGCCCGGCCTCCGCCAGAAACGCCGCGAGATCGCCCGCCCGGGTGAAGCAATGGGCCCGCAGGCCGGCCTCCCGGGCGCCGGCGACATTGACCGGCTTGTCGTCGATCATCACCGCTTCCTGCGGGGCGACGCCATAGAGGGCCGCCACACCTTTATATACGGAGGGCGTCGGCTTCTTGGCGCCGAACTCGCAGGCGACGTGCATGGCCGGGCCAAACAAGGCCCGCAGCTCCGGCACCAGCGCGTCGAAATGCTCGCGCATGATGTGGCCATTATTGGTGAGCAGGGCAATGGGCACGCGGGCGCTGACCCGCGGCACCAGCGCCAGCATGTCCGGGTCCAGCGTCATGGCGAGCGCGCGGGTGCGCAGCCATTCGGGCCGGCCGAAGGGCACGCCCAGCGCTTCGGCCACGGCGGCCAGATAGGCGTCCGGGGTCAGATGGCCGAGATCGGAGGCGTCCTCGATGCCGCTGTGCCAGACGCGGTGCTCGACCTCGGCGGCGGAGAGCCCGGCGGGGGCGCCCATGGCGGCCCGGCGGGCCTCGACATCATAGCGCAGCAGCACGTCATCCATATCGAAGATGACGAGGCGGGGAGGGGGCATGTCGGAAGGGGGGAGGCTCACGGTCCGCGCCCTCAGGGAAGCGCGTCGTAGCCCTGGCCGAACCCGTTGAGATTGAGCGGGATGCCGATGCCCTCATCCGGCTCGGGCGTTTCGCGGATGACGAAGATGGCCTTCTTGCCGTTGCGCAGCTTGTCCATCAGCGTCGCGTCCATCTCCACCTCGGCGACGCAGCCATTGGGCACGCAGCGCACGAAGCCGACGCTGCCAATCGGCTGGTCGTCGATGATGAGGCCGAGGCCGGAGGGCAGCAGCACGCCGAGCGGGGCCAGCACGCGCAGCAGGGTCTTGCCGTTGTCGCGCATCTTCAGCACGATGGCGGTGAGGCCGACATTGGGGCGGTCGTCGGCCTGCACGCTCTGCAGCAGCACGCATTGCTCGGATTGCGCGCCGGGCGGGGTGTCGCACCGGATCTGCCATTCGCCATGGACGGAGCGCACGACGCCCTGCGCCGAGGCCCCCCCGAGGGAGGCGAGCAGCGCCGCGCCGGCAAGCGCCGCGACTATGGCTGAACGGAGGGCCGCGAAGCCGGGCATGGCTGTCTCCCGAAAAGTGTCGTTCGCTATGTCTTCTAAAGAATCGGCGGCAGGGGACAAGGCGAATCGTGCAGGGCCCCCATTTCGGCCGCTCCCAGTGCAGGATGCGGTAGAAGCCCGAGGGTGATGTCAAGAATGCGGCAATCCATCGCTGCATGGAGATAGAACGGTTCCAGGCACCCGACGTCATGTCGCAGGAGCCGGATGCCCCAGGCGCGTTGCCCGCGTGTCCTTTTTGTGTTTGATGAAGATCAAATGCCGCTGTCCCGGAGAGCGATCATTATCGCTTGGGCTGGGCCGTGGGGAAGCTGATGGGAGTGACGTTCGCGATGAAATCGTGGATCCGCAATGCTGCGCGCACGGTCGCGGGCCTGGCCGGCGGGATGTTCGGCATGCTGGCGCTGGCTGGGGCTGCGCTGGCGGGGACCGGGCAGCCTTCGCCCTGGCAGATCAATCTTCAGGGGGCGGCTTCTCCGGTCATGGAGAGCATGCACTCCTTCCATTTCTTCCTGCTGGTGATCATCGTCGCCGTGGTGCTGCTGGTGCTGGCGCTGCTGGTCGTGGTGATGGTGAAGTTCAACGAGAAGGCCAATCCGGTCCCCTCGCGCACCACCCACCACACGATGATCGAGGTGGTGTGGACCGTGGTTCCGGTCCTCATCCTGGTGGCGATCGCCATTCCCTCCTTCCGTCTGCTGTTCCACCAACTGGACCTGCCGCAGGCCGACCTCACCGTGAAGGTGACGGGGCACCAGTGGTACTGGTCCTATGAATACCCGGACAATGGCGCGTTCAGCTTCGACAGCCTGATGGTGCCGGAAGCCGACCTGAAGCCCGGCCAGCCCCGCCTGCTGGCGGTGGACAACGACGTGGTCGTGCCGGTGAACAAGATCGTCCGCATCCAGGTGACGGCGGCCGACGTGATCCATTCCTTCGCTCTTCCGTCCTTCGGCGTGAAGATCGACGCCCTGCCGGGCCGCCTGAACGAGAGCTGGTTCCAGGCGACCAAGGAAGGCATCTATTACGGCCAGTGCTCCGAGCTGTGCGGCAAGGACCACGCCTTCATGCCGATCGCCATCCGGGTGGTGAGCGAGCAGGAATTCGCGGCGTGGGTCGAGAAGGCCAAGCAGGAATTCGCGGCGGCCCCGGCGCCGGCGCGTGTCGCGCAGGGCGAGGTGGCGGGCGTCGCCGCCCGCTGAGAGTGCCGGTTCGGCGCATTGAAGTTTCTAAGTGCCCCTAAAGGGCGCGCATGAGGGACGGTTCCATGGCATACGCAGCCGGTCACGCGGGCGATCCGACGGGTTGGAAGCGCTGGGTCTATTCGACCAACAACAAGGACATCGGGCTGATGTACCTGATCTTCGCGATCGTCGCGGGGATCGTGGGCGGCGCCCTCTCCATCGGCATCCGCATGGAGCTGCAGGAGCCGGGGATGCAGATCTTCTCCGATCCGCAGACCTTCAACGTGTTCACCACCGGCCACGGCCTCATCATGATCTTCTTCATGGTGATGCCGGCGATGATCGGCGGCTATGGCAACTATTTCGTGCCGCTGATGATCGGCGCGCCGGACACGGCCTTCCCGCGCATCAACAACGTCGCCTTCTGGCTGCTGCCGCCCGCCTTCGCGCTGGCGCTGCTGTCGCTGTTCGTGGAAGGCGCGCCGGGCAGCAACGGCTTCGGCGGCGGCTGGACGATCTATCCCCCGCTCTCCTCCAAGCTCGGCCATCCCGGCCCGGCCATGGACCTCCTGATCCTCTCGCTGCACATTGCGGGCGCTTCGTCGATCCTCGGCGCGATCAACCTGATCACGACGATCCTCAACATGCGCGCCCCGGGCATGACGCTGCACAAGATGCCGCTGTTCGCCTGGTCGCAGCTGGTGACCGCGTTCCTGCTGCTGCTGTCGCTGCCGGTGCTCGCCGGCGCCATCACCATGCTGCTGACGGACCGCAATTTCGGCACCACCTTCTTCGATCCGGCCGGCGGCGGTGACCCGATCCTGTTCCAGCACCTGTTCTGGTTCTTCGGCCACCCGGAAGTGTACATCCTGATCCTGCCGGGCTTCGGCATCATCTCGCACATCGTCTCCACCTTCTCGCGCAAGCCCGTGTTCGGCTATCTCGGCATGGCCTATGCGATGGTGGCGATCGGCGTGGTCGGCTTCGTGGTGTGGGCGCACCACATGTACACGGTCGGCCTGTCCTCCTCGACCCAGGCCTATTTCGTCGCCGCGACCATGATCATCGCGGTGCCGACGGGCGTGAAGATCTTCTCCTGGATCGCCACCATGTGGGGCGGTTCGATCTCCATGCGCGTGCCGATGCTGTGGGCGATCGGGTTCATCTTCCTGTTCACCGTCGGCGGCGTCACTGGCGTCGTGCTCTCCAACGCCGGCATCGACCGCGCGCTGCACGACACCTATTACGTGGTGGCGCACTTCCACTACGTGCTGTCGCTGGGCGCCGTGTTCGCCATCTTCGCCGGCTGGTACTACTGGGCCCCGAAGATGTTCGGCTACATGTACAGCGAGGGCATCGCCAAGGTGCACTTCTGGCTGACCTTCATCGGCGTCAACCTGGTGTTCTTCCCGCAGCACTTCCTCGGCCTCGCCGGCATGCCGCGCCGCTACGCGGACTATCCGGACGCCTTCGCCGGCTGGAACTTCGTCTCCTCGATCGGTTCCTACATCTCCGGCTTCGCGGTGCTGGTGTTCCTGTTCGGCATCTGGCGCATGTTCGCCGCCAAGGTGCCGGCCGGCGCCAACCCCTGGGGCGAAGGCGCGACCACGCTGGAATGGACGCTGAGCTCGCCCCCGCCCTACCACCACTTCGACGTTCTGCCGAAGATCAAGTGAGCGGCCCGGCCGTTTGAGAGACGACCCGGCGCGGTTCTCCGCGCCGGTTCCACAAGAGGGGCGGCGCCGCGTGCGGCCGTCCCGAAGAAAAGCGCCGCCCCCGGGCGCGCCGGAGTGAAGTGATGAGCGACGTCGCCTCGCGCGAATACGACCTGACCCCGAGCGAGCCCCGCGCGCTCGACATGCCGTCGCCCGCCTCGGTGGCCGACTATGTCGCGCTGCTGAAGCCCCGTGTCATGTCGCTGGTGATCTTCACCGCGCTGGTCGGCCTCGTGCGCGCGCCGGGCGAGGTCCACCCGGTGATCGCCTTTACCGCGCTGCTGTGCATCGCCATCGGCGCCGGCGCCTCCGGTGCGCTCAACATGTGGTGGGACGCTGACATCGACGCGGTGATGAGCCGTACCCGCCGCCGCCCGATTCCCGCCGGCCGCGTCACCCCGGGCGAGGCGCTTGCCTTCGGCATGACGCTCTCCGTAGGCTCGGTGATCGTGCTCGGCCTGCTGGTGAATATGGTCGCGGCGGCGCTGCTGGCCTTCACCATCTTCTTCTATGTCGTCATCTACACGATGTGGCTGAAGCGCTGGACGCCGCAGAACATCGTCATCGGCGGCGCCGCTGGCGCCTTCCCGCCCATGGTCGGCTGGGCCGCCGCCACCGGCGGCATCGGGTTGGAAAGCCTGCTGCTGTTCCTCATCATCTTCTTCTGGACCCCGCCGCATTTCTGGGCGCTGGCGCTGTACAAGTCGGGTGACTATGCCCGCGCCGGCGTGCCGATGCTGCCCGTGGTCGCCGGCCCGTCCGAGACGCGCCGCCAGATCCTGCTCTACACGCTGCTGCTGGTGCCGCTCGCCATGTCGCCCTTCTTCCTGGGCATGGCCGGCCTCGCCTATGGCGCCGTTTCCGGCGTCACCGGGGCGCTGATGCTGCTGCTGGCGGTGCAGGTCTATCGCCGGCGCGAGGGCGCCCCGGCGGAGATCGCGGCGCGGCGGCTGTTCGGCTTCTCGATCCTGTATCTTTTCCTGCTCTTCGCGGTCCTCCTCGTCGAGGCGGTCGCGCCGGCCGGTTTCGGGCTGTGAGCGCATGGCGGCGAGGGCTGGAATGAGCAACGACACGAAGCGACCCGGCGGTGAGCCCGAAGGCGTTGTGCTGACCGAGGAGCAGAAGCGGCGCCGGCGCGCCCGTTCCATCGCCATCGCGGCGGTGCTCGCGGCGCTCTGCGTGCTGTTCTACGTGGTGACCATCGTCAAGCTCGGCCCGGCCGTGCTGATCCGTCCGCTGTGAGGGTGCCATGGCATCAGACCGCGAAGACCCGACCCACACCGAAGCTGCCCCGGCCGCCCCGCGCCGGCCGGTGAGCCATCGCGGCGTGGTGATAAGCTGCGTCGCTTTCGTCGTCGCCATGACCGGCGCCGCCTATGCCGCCGTGCCGCTGTACCAGATGTTCTGCCAGGTCACCGGTTTCGGCGGCGCCACCCGTGTCGCCGCCTCGGCGCCGGGCGCGGCGCTGGAGCGGGTGGTGGAAGTGCGTTTCGACGCCAACACCGCGCCGGGCCTCGACTGGGAATTCGCCCCCGAGCAGCGCTCGGTTGAGGTGCGGGTGGGCGAGACCAAGCTCGCCTATTACCGGGTGAAGAACCGCAGCGACAAGCCGGTGACCGCCGCCGCCACCTATAATGTGACGCCGGCCCAGTCCGGCTACCACTTCGCCAAGATGCAGTGCTTCTGCTTCACCGACCAGACGCTGCAGCCGGGCGAGAGCCTCGACATGCCCGTCGTCTTCTTCGTCGATCCCGCCTTTGCCGAGGATCCGGAGATGCGCGGGGTGAAGACCATCACCCTTTCCTACACCTTCTTCCCCAAGGCGACGCCGCTGGCCGCCGGGGCAGCGAAGGACGGAAAGGCGCCGCTCTAACCGGGCGGTGGTGAGAATTGCGGCCGCGCTCGCGGCCCGCCCGAGCCTTTTCCGCGAGGGTCGAACGACCCTGGCGTCGAGAGGAACGGACGCAGTGAATACGGTGCCGTTTCCCGTCGCTTCGGTGGTTCCACCGGCGCGGAAAGGGCTCTAGAGAAGCAGACGGAACGGAGAGCGCGACCCATGGCCGAGGCCCACGCCAAACATCACGACTACCACCTCGTTGACCCGAGCCCGTGGCCGTTCGTCATTTCGATCTTCGCCTTCATCATGGCCGTAGGCGCGGTGTTCTGGATGCACGGCCAGCTGACCTCGCTGGTGTTCATCGCCGGCCTGCTCGGCGTGATCTACACCATGGTGGTGTGGTGGCGGGACGTGATCCGCGAAGGCGAGCATGAGCACGCCCACACGCCGGTGGTGCAGCTGCACCTGCGCTACGGCATGATCCTGTTCATCGCCTCCGAGGTGATGTTCTTCGTCGCCTGGTTCTGGGCCTTCTTCGACGCGTCGCTCTTCGTCGGCGAGGAAATCAACTATGCCCGCGCCACCGCGACCGGCGGCGTCTGGCCGCCGACGGGCATCGAGACCTTCGATCCCTGGCACCTGCCGCTGCTCAACACGCTGATCCTGCTGACCTCCGGCACCACGCTGACCTGGGCGCACCACGCCCTGGTGCATGGCGACCGCCAGAGCGCCAAATGGGGCCTGTGGCTCACCGTCGGCCTCGGCTTCATCTTCTCGCTGCTGCAGGGCTTCGAGTACAGCCACGCCGAATTCGCCTTCTCCGGCAACATCTACGGCGCCACCTTCTTCATGGCGACCGGCTTCCACGGCTTCCACGTCATCGTCGGCACCATCTTCCTCGCCGTGTGCCTCGGGCGTATCTATGCCGGCCATTTCACCCCGACCCATCATTTCGGGTTCGAGGCGGCGGCCTGGTACTGGCACTTCGTCGACGTGGTGTGGCTGTTCCTCTTCACCTTCATCTATGTCTGGGGCAGCGCGGGCGCTCCGCACTGAACCGGCGACAGCTTTCGGCAAGGGGCGGCTTCGGGCCGCCCCTTTTTCGTTTATGTGGCGAAATGCCCGTGCCGCCTCGGCCCGGAATGGGAGTAGAAACCGGCCATGGACCTGCAACCTTACGATAGCGGGGTCTCGCCCTATACGGCCGGCCTCACCTGCCGCTGCCCGCGCTGCGGCCGCGGCAAGCTGTTCAACGGCTTCCTCACCGTGGCACCGTCCTGCACCGCCTGCGGGCTGGACTATAGCTTCGACGATTCCGGCGACGGGCCGGTCGTGTTCATCATCCTCGCCGCCGGCGCGCTGGTGGTGGGGCTGGCGCTGTGGGTGGAGCTCACTTGGCAGCCGCCCTTCTGGGTGCATGCGCTGCTCTGGACCCCGCTGGTGCTGATCGCCACGCTCGGCCTGTTGCGACCGCTCAAAGCGACGCTGATCGCGCTGCAATATGCCAAGCGCGCGCAGGAAGGCCGTCTCGACAAGGGGGAGAGGTGAGCGCGCTGGCCCCCGCGCGGCACCGGCTGCTGCCCGTCGCGGCCGCGGCGCTGCTCGCCTTCGCCGTGCTGGTGGGGCTCGGCCTGTGGCAGCTGCAGCGGCTGGCCTGGAAGGAAACGCTGATCGCCCAGGTGGAGGCGCGCATTCACGAGGCGCCGGCGCCGCTGCCGCCGGAAGCGGACTGGGGCAAGATCGACTTCGCCACGGACGAATATCGCCGCGTCACCGCGCAGGGGCGGTTCCTCAACGATCTTGAAGTGCAGGTCTATGCGCTGGTGGATCAGGCGCCGGATGGTTCCGGCGGGCCGGGCTATTGGGTGGTGACGCCGCTCCGCCTGGCCGATGGTGCCATCGTTCTGGTCAATCGCGGCTTCGTGCCGTTGGCGCGGAAGGCGCCGGCGACGCGGGCCGAGGGCCAGGTGGAAGGTCCCGTCACCGTCACCGGCCTGCTGCGCCTGCCGGAAGAGGCAGGGCCGTTCACCCCCGCCAACGACGCGGCCAAGGACAGCTGGTATGTGCGCGACCCCGAGGCGATCGCCAGCGCCAAGGGGCTGGTGCGGGTGGCGCCCTTCCTCATCGACGCGGACGCGACGGCGAACCCCGGCGGCCTGCCGCGCGGCGGGCTGACGCGCATCGTGTTCCCGAACCGGCATCTCGAATATGCGCTGACCTGGTTCGGCCTCGCCGCCTCTCTCGCCGGCGTGTTCGTCGCCTATGTATGGAGCCGGCGGCGGCGGGTGTGAGCGCGGGAGGTGAGCGTTTGCTTGCCTCATCGGCTCCCCGCCACTAGGTTGCGGCCACTTTCTCCAGCGGAGGCGCGCGTGCGCTACATCTCGACCCGTGGCGAGGCTCCCGTGCTCGCCTTCTCCGACGCCCTGCTTGCCGGCCTCGCGCGCGACGGCGGGCTCTATGTGCCCGAGGTCTTCCCGGCGCTGGCCCCTACTGCGATTTCCAGCCTCGCCGGCCATTCCTATGCCGAGGTCGCCGGGCGGGTGATCGCGCCCTTCGTCGATTCCGCGTTTGCTCCTGACGTGCTGCGGCCGATGCTGGAGGAGGCCTATGCCAGCTTCCGCCACCCCGCCACCACGCCGCTGGTGCAGATCGCCCCCAACCGCTTCGTGCTGGAGCTGTTCCACGGCCCGACGCTCGCCTTCAAGGATGTGGCGATGCAGCTTCTGGGCCGGATGATGGACCATGTGCTGACGGCGCGCGACCAGCACGCCACCATTGTCGGCGCTACGTCGGGCGATACGGGCAGCGCGGCGATCGAGGCGTTTCGCGGCTCCAAGCGCACCGATGTGTTCATCCTCTACCCCGCCGGCCGCGTCTCCGAGGTGCAGCGCCGGCAGATGACCACGGTGCCGGACGCCAATGTCCACGCCATCGCCATCGAGGGCACGTTCGACGACTGCCAGGCGCATGTGAAGGCGATGTTCAACCATCACGCCTTCCGCGACCGCCAGCGCCTTGCCGGGGTGAACTCGATCAACTGGGCGCGGATCGTCGCGCAGGTGGTCTACTATTTCGTCGCCGGCGTCGCGCTGGGAGCGCCGCAGCGCAAGACCTCCTTCGTGGTGCCGACCGGCAATTTCGGCGATGTGCTCGCCGGCTATGTCGCCAAGCGCATGGGCCTGCCGATCGACCGGCTGGTGGTGGCGACCAATGTGAACGACATCCTCGCCCGCACGCTGGCGACCGGGCACTATGAGGTGACCGGCGTGCATCCGTCCTCCTCGCCGTCGATGGACATCGAGGTGTCGTCGAATTTCGAGCGCGTGCTGTTCGAGGCGATGGACCGCGATGCCGGCGCGCTGCGCGGGCTGATGGCCTCGCTGGCGCAGTCCGGGGCGTTCGCGCCCTCCAGCGCCGCCATGGCCGCGCTGCACGCCGATTTCGACGCCGGACGGGCGGACGAGGCGCAGACCCTCGACACCATCGCCCGGGTGCGGGCGGAGACGGGCTATCTGCTCGACCCGCACACGGCGGTCGCGGTCTCGGTGGCCGAGCGCGTGAAACATGATCCGCATGTGCCGCAGGTGGTGCTCGCCACCGCGCACCCCGCCAAATTCCCCGACGCGGTGGAGCGGGCCTGCGGCGAGCGCCCGGCGCTGCCGCCACACCTCGCCGACCTGCTGGAGCGGCCCGAGCGCACGCCGACCCTGCCGAACGACGTGGCCGCCATCGAAGCCTATATCACCCGCCATGCGCGGGCCTCGGAGACCGCCGCGTGAGCAACCCCACCGCCCCGGGCCCCCGCATCACCACGCTCGCCAACGGTGTCACCGTCGTTTCCGAATCCATGCCGCATCTGGCCACGACCTCGCTCGGCATCTGGGTCGGGGCCGGGGCGCGCGACGAGGAGGCGGACGAGCACGGAATCTCGCATCTCCTGGAGCATATGGCGTTCAAGGGCACGCGCCGCCGCTCCGCCCGCGGCATCGCCGAGGAGATCGAGGCGGTCGGCGGCGACATCAACGCCGCCACCAGCGTCGAGCACACCTCCTACAATGCGCGGGTGCTGGCCGAGGACATGCCGCTGGCGCTCGACGTGCTGTCGGACATTCTCGCCGAGCCGGCCTTCGACCCGGAGGAACTGGCGCGCGAGCACAATGTGATCGAGCAGGAGATCGGCGCCGCGCTGGATACGCCGGACGATCTGGTGTTCGACCTGTTCCAGGAGCGGGCCTTTCCCGGCCAGCCCATCGGCCGCTCCATCCTCGGCACGCCGGACAGCGTGCGCTCCTTCGGGCCGGAAAAGCTGCGCACCTATCTCGGGCGCACCTACCGCGCGCCGAAGATGATCGTTTCTGCCGCCGGCGCGGTGTCGCACGAGGCGCTGGTGGCGGAAGCGGAGAAGCGCGTCGCCTCCTTCCCCGACGCCGACAAGCCGGCGGTCGTGCCCGCCCGCTATGAGGGCGGGGTGGAGATTGGCGGCGGACGCGAGCTGGAGCAGGCGCACCTGCTGATCGGCCTGCCCGGCCTTTCCTATCGCGACCCCGGCATCCACGCGCTGCAGGTGTTCACCAATGTGCTGGGCGGGGGCATGTCCTCGCGGCTGTTCCAGGAAGTGCGCGAGGCGCGCGGCCTGTGCTACGCGGTGTATTCCTTCCACTGGGGCTATGCCGATACCGGGCTGTTCGGCGTCTATGCCGGCACGGATGGCGGCGATGTCGGCGAACTCGTCGATGTGGCCGTCGACCAGATCCTCGCCACCATCGAGACCATGACCGAGGCGGAACTGGCGCGCTCCAAGGCGCAGGCCAAGGTGGGGCTGCTGGCGGCGCTGGAGAGTTCCGGCGCGCGGGCGGACCAGCTGGCGCGGCAGATGCTGGCCTTCGGCCGGCCGATTCCGCTGGAAGAGATCGTCGCCAAGGTGGAAGCGGTGACGCTGGACGACGCCCGCGCCGCCGGCAAGGCGCTGATCGGGCGCGGCCGGCCGACCTTCACCGCGCTCGGGCCGGGAAAATCGCTTGAATCGGCGGCGCGCATCGCGGAACGTCTAAGCGCAGCATAACGCCCGCCGGCAGCGCACATGGCCCTGTTTCGCACCGTGTCCTGGTCTGAGCCCCCGATGCTCGTCGAGGGGGCGAGCGTGCTGCTGCGCCTGCCGAACATGTCGGACTTCGCCGCCTGGGCGGCCCTGCGCGAGCAGAGCCGGGAGTTCCTTTCCCCGTGGGAGCCGACCTGGCCGGCCTATGACCTCACGCGCGGCTCGTTCCGGCGCCGCATGCGCCGCTATGCCCGCGATGTGCGCGAGGACGCGGCCTATCCCTTCCTGGTGATCCGCCGCGCCGACCGTGTGCTGCTGGGCGGGCTGTCGCTGTCCAATGTGCGCCGGGGCGTGACCCAGACCGCCAGCCTCGGCTACTGGATGGGCGCCCCTTTCGCCGGGCAGGGCTATATGAGCGCAGCGGTGCGCACGCTGCTGCCCTTCGCCCATGGCACGCTGGGCCTGCGCCGGATCGAAGCCGCCTGCCTGCCGAGCAACGCCCCTTCCATGCGGCTGCTGGAGGGCGCCGGCTTCCGGCGCGAGGGGTATGGGCGCGAATATCTCTGCATCGACGGCCGCTGGCAGGACCATGTGCTCTATGCCCGGCTGGCCGGCGACCCGATCGCGCGCGTGCCGGGGTTCGAGGGCGCCAGTTTGGTGCCATTCAAAAGTGCAGATGAGATGAGTTCCGGCGCTTAATCTGGAACTTCTAAAATCTATCGCGACGAAGACTAGTCGATCACCTCACATGATCGGCAGATTGGCATTTGCCGATTGACGCTCGGGCGGAATAGCGCGAAAAGAGAAGAGAAAGGCGATATTTAGAATAATTCTAAACGCCTGAAAACTTCGGTTTCGCGTCGCGATGATCGTGTGTTCCTGCAATGTGCTTTCCGATCGTCAGATCCGCAGCGCGGTGTCGGAGACGACGGCGCCCGTGCGAACGGTGGGGCAGGTGTATCGCTGCCTCGGCTGCAGCGCGCAGTGCGGCCGCTGCGCCCGCACCATCCGCAAGCTGCTCGACGATGTGAACGCCAGCGCCTGTTCGGTGTGCCCGCGTGAATGCCCGGCCGCCCTGCAGGGGGAGGGGGCGCCCGCCCCGCACGCGCACCCCGCGGCGCCGCACTACCACGCGCCCCAAGGCCATGCGGCTCACACCCATGCCGCCCACACCCATGCGCCGCATTCCCACGGCTCGCATTCCCATCTCCCGCATGGGCATGCGCCGCATGCCCATGATCACAGCCATCCCCATGGCCATTCCCACGGCCACGCGCATCACGAGCCCGCGCTGGCAGTGCCGGCCATCGCGGCCGAGTGAAGCGCCGCGCGGTCTCTCGCGCGCGATCTGTGGAAGAGTGGTTGCCTTCTCCTTAGAAGTTTTCTAAAAAGATGCCGCTACTCGCAACAGGAGAGGCGGCGCCATGAAGGGCGATTCAAAGGTCATCGAATATCTCAACCGCGGCGTCCGCTCGGAGCTTACCGCGATCAACCAATACTGGCTGCACTACCGCATGCTGGACAATTGGGGGTTCAAGAAGCTCGCCGCCAAGTGGCGCGCCGAGTCGATCGAGGAGATGCAGCACGCGGATCGCTTCATCGACCGCATCCTGTTCCTCGAAGGTCTGCCGAACCTGCAGGTGCTGGACCCGCTGCGCATCGGCCAGGACATCAAGGAAGTGATCGAGTGCGATCTCGCCGCCGAGATCGAGGCGCGCGCGCTCTACCAGGAAGCCGCGACCTATTGCGAGAGCGTGCAGGACTACCCCAGCCGCGATCTGTTCAAGGCGCTGATGACGGACGAGGAAGGCCATATCGACTTCCTCGAAACCCAGCTCGACCTGATCAAGACCCTGGGCCTGCAGCTCTACGCCCAGCACCATATCGGCGAGCTGGAGTGAGCGTTTCGCCGCTTGTGCCAGAGGTTTAGCGGAGGGCCGGTCGTCAGACCGGCCCTTTTCGTTTCGGGTGGCGGCAACGGGCGGGCGGTCTCCGCCGGGGCTCGGCGGCGCTGCGATCCGGCGCCAGACAGGCCGGACGCCTTTCCTTAGACTTATTCTAACCTATTGACTTCACTTCGCTTTTCGTTGACCGGCGGGGCCACGTCGGCTACCGCCTCGGACAGACGTACCGTCCACCATGCAACCGCCCCTTGACGGTGGTGCGCACACAGGAGACGCCCATGCCTGCCCGCAGCTCGCTTTCCCGCTACGCGCTTTCCGGCTTCATTGCCGCGACGCTCGCCCTCGCGCCCTTCGCCGCTTCGGCGGAAGAGGTGGTGAACATCTACACCACCCGCGAGCCGGGCCTCGCCAAGCCGCTGTTCGACGCGTTCAGCGAGAAGACCGGGATCAAGGTCAACAGCGTGTTCGTCAAGGAAGGCCTTGCCGAGCGCGTGAAGGCCGAGGGCGACGCCTCCCCCGCCGACGTGCTGATGACGGTGGATGTCGGCGCGCTGCTCGACCTCGTCGATCAGGGCGTGACGCAGAAGGTCAGCTCCGACACGCTGGAAAAGGCCATTCCCGCCAATCTGCGCGGCAAGGAAGGCGAGTGGTTCGCCCTTTCCGCCCGCGCCCGCGTCGCCTACACCGCCAAGGACCGGGTGAAGGACACGGCGATCACCTATGAGAGCTTCGCCGACCCGAAGTGGAAGGGCGAGGTCTGCATCCGTTCGGGCAAGCACCCCTACAACACTGCGCTGATCGCCGCCTATATCGTCCATCACGGCGAGGCGAAGGCCGAGGAGTGGCTCAAGGGCGTGAAGGCGAACCTCGCCCGCAAGGCCGCCGGCGGCGACCGTGAAGTGGCGCGCGACATTCTCGGCGACATCTGCGACATCGGCCTCGCCAATTCCTACTATGTGGGCCTGATGCGCTCCGGCAAGGGCGGCCCCGAGCAGGAGGAATGGGGCAAGGCGATCAATGTCGTGCTGCCCACCTTCGAGAATGGCGGCACGCATGTGAACATTTCCGGCGCCAGCGTCGCCAAGAACGCCCCGAACAAGGGCAATGCGGTCAAGCTGCTGGAATATCTCGTCTCGCCGGAGGCGCAGGAAATCTACGCCAAGGCGAATTTCGAATATCCCGTGGTGCCCGGCGTTCCGGCGGACCCGATCATCGCCGCCTTCGGCCCGCTGAAGGTCGACAATATCGATCTGGTGCAGGTCGCCAAGGCGCGCAAGGCGGCGACCGATCTCGCCGACAAGGTCGGCTTCGACAACTGAACCGACCCGGCGGCGCCGCCCGCGCCGCCTTCTCCCCCGACATGAACGGGTCCCGGGGTGGTTCGCCGCTCCGGGACATTTGCCGAGATGAGCCTGGTCCTTTCCCCCAGCCCGCGCCGCGCCCCCTTGACCGGTTCCCGCCTCGTGCGGGCGGCGGCGGGGGCGGTCGTGCTTCTGGTGCTGCTGCCGCTGCTGGCGCTGGCCTGGACCGCGCTGCAGGGCGCACCCGATCTGTGGCCGCACCTCATCGCCAATGTGATTCCGCACGCGCTGTATGAGACCACGATGCTGGTGGTCGGCGTCGGCCTGTTCGTCGCCATCATCGGCACCGGCACGGCCTGGCTGGTGGCGGTGTGCCGCTTTCCCGGGCGCGGCGTGTTCGAATGGGCGCTGCTGCTCCCGCTCGCCATCCCGACCTACATCCAGGCCTTCGTCTATGTCGATGCGGTCCACCCGCTGGGGCCGATCCCGACGCTGATCCGCACCAGCTTCGGCCTGCGCCCGCGCGATCTCTGGCTGCCGGAGGTGCGCACCTTGCCGGGCTGCATCATCCTTCTCGGGCTGGTGCTGTACCCCTATGTCTATCTCTCCGCCCGCGCCGCCTTCCTGGTGCAGACCGCTTCCGTGCTCGACGCCGCGCGCACGCTGGGGGCGGGGGCGGGGGAGGCGTTCTTCCGCATCGCCCTTCCGCTCGCCCGCCCGGCGATCGCGGTGGGGGTGACGCTGGCGCTGATGGAGACGGTGAACGACATCGGCGCCTCGGAATTCCTCGGCGTGCAGACGCTGACCCTGTCGATCTATTCAACCTGGCTCAACCGCTCCAGCCTGCCGGGCGCGGCGCAGATCGCGCTGTGCATGCTGGCGCTGATGTTCGCGCTGGTGCTGCTGGAGCGCTGGGGGCGGCGCAAGCTGAAGAGCGGCACGGTGGGCGAGCGCGCCCGTCCGCCGGCGCGGCGCACGCTCTCCGCCGGGGCGTCGGTGCTCGCCTTCCTCGCCTGCCTCATCCCCATCCTGCTCGGCTTCGTGCTGCCGGCCGGGCATCTGGCGCTGGCGGCGTGGAAGCGCGTGGCCTTCCACGGCGTTTCGGAGACCATCCTGCACGAGGCGGCCAATACCGCGCTGTTCGCCGCGCTCGGCACCGCGCTCGCGCTGCTGCTCGGCTTCGCCGTGGTGGTGGCGCTGCGCACCGGGGCGCTCCGCTCCGGGCTGGCGCTGCGCCTCGCGAGTCTGGGCTATGCCGTGCCGGGCACGGTGCTGGCGGTGGGGCTGCTGGTGCCGCTGGCCGGCTTCGACAATCTGGTTTCGCACCTCTCCGAGCGCCTGACCGGCATTTCCACCGGGCTGCTGCTGTCGGGCTCCGGCGCGGCGCTGATCATCGCCTATGTCATCCGCTTCCTCGCCATTCCCATCGGCGGGGTGGAGGCGGGCTATGGCAAGGTGGGGGTGACGCTCGACATGGCGGCGCGCAGCCTCGGCGAGAAGCCCGGCGGCGTGGTGCGGCTGATCCATCTGCCGATGCTGCGGCCGGCGCTGGCCACCGCCGCGCTGCTGGTGTTCGTCGACTGCATGAAGGAACTGCCGGCGACGCTGATGCTGCGGCCGCTGAACTTCGAGACGCTGGCGAGCCATGTCTATTCCGAAGCGGCGCGCGGCACCTATGAGGACGGCGCGCTGGCGGCGCTGCTCATCGTGCTGGTCGGGCTGGTGCCGGTGATCCTGCTGGCGCGGCTCTCCCGGCCCCGGCAGGGCTGAGGGCAAACTCTCACTTATCCAGCGGGGCGGGTCTGCGTCCTTCGAGGCCCGGCGTTGCCGGGCACCTCGGGATGACGCCGCGTTGCCCCAGCAAAAAGGGCGCAGCTCGCGCCGCGCCCTTGATGTTCTCTGCCGCCACCTGAACCGGGCTTGCCCGGTTCAGGCACTCAACCAACCGCAGGGGCGGATGGACCCCCGAGGAAGTCCCTGCCGCCACCTGAACCGGGCTTGCCCGGTTCAGGCACTCAACCAACCGCAGGGGCGGACGGACTTCCTCAGAAGTCCATGCCGCCCATGCCGCCGCCGCCCGGCATGGCGGGGGCGCCGGCGTCGCGCTTGGGCGCGTCGGCGATCATGGCTTCGGTGGTGATGAGCAGGCCGGCGACCGAACCGGCGTCCTGCAGCGCGGTGCGCACGACCTTGGCGGGGTCGACGATGCCGGAGGCGATCATGTCGACGAACTGCTCGGTCTGGGCGTTGAAGCCGAAGTTCTGGTCCTTCGTCTCCAGCACCTTGCCGACCACGATCGAGCCTTCCACGCCGGCATTCTCGGCGATCTGGCGGATCGGGGCTTCAAGCGCGCGCAGCACGATCTTGATGCCGGCCTGGATGTCCGGGTTGTCGGAGGAGAGCTTCTCGACCGCCTTCTTGGCGCGCAGCAGGGCGATGCCGCCGCCGGGAACGATGCCTTCCTGCACCGCGGCGCGGGTGGCGTTCAGCGCGTCGTCGATGCGGTCCTTCTTTTCCTTCACTTCCACTTCGGTCGCGCCGCCGACGCGGATCACCGCGACGCCGCCCGCGAGCTTGGCGAGGCGCTCCTGCAGCTTCTCGCGGTCGTAGTCCGAGGTGGTCTCCTCGATCTGCGCCTTGATCTGCGCGACCCGGCCCTCAATGTCCTTCTTCTTGCCGACGCCGTCGACAATCGTGGTCTTTTCCTTCTCGATCACCACCTTCTTGGCGCGGCCGAGCATGGAGAGGTTGACGCTCTCAAGCTTGATGCCGAGCTCTTCGGAGATGACCTGGCCGCCGGTGAGGACGGCGATGTCTTCCAGCATGGCCTTGCGGCGATCGCCGAAGCCCGGAGCCTTCACCGCCGCGACCTTCAGGCCGCCGCGCAGCTTGTTGACCACGAGCGTGGCCAGCGCCTCGCCTTCCACGTCCTCGGCGATGATGAGCAGCGGCTTGCCCGACTGCACCACGGCTTCGAGCACGGGCAGGATCGCCTGCAGGCCGGAGAGCTTCTTGTCGAAGATGAGCATGTAGGGATCTTCGAGATCCACCGTCATCTTCTCGGCATTGGTGATGAAATAGGGGGAGAGGTAGCCACGGTCGAACTGCATGCCTTCGACCACGTCGAGCTCGGTCTCGGCGGTCTTGGCTTCCTCGACGGTGATGACGCCCTCATTGCCCACGCGCTGCATGGCGCCGGCGATCATCTCGCCGATGGAGGCATCGCCATTGGCGGAGATGGTGCCGACCTGAGCGACTTCGTCGCTGTTCTTCACCTTCTTGGCGCGCTTCTCGATGTCCTTGATCGCCTCGGCCACGGCGATATCGACGCCGCGCTTGAGGTCCATCGGGTTCATGCCGGCGGCGACGAACTTGGCGCCTTCGCGGACGATGGCCTGGGCGAGCACGGTGGCGGTGGTGGTGCCGTCGCCGGCGAGGTCGTTGGTCTTGGAAGCGACCTCACGCACCAGCTGGGCGCCGAGATTCTCGAACTTGTCCTCGAGCTCGATCTCCTTGGCGACGGTGACGCCGTCCTTGGTGATGCGGGGAGCGCCGAAGCTCTTCTCGATGACGACATTGCGGCCCTTGGGGCCGAGCGTGACCTTCACCGCATTGGCGAGGATGTCGACGCCGCGCAGCATCCGCTCGCGGGCATCGCCGGCAAATTTAACGTCTTTGGCAGCCATCTGGCCTACTCCTGAAAATCGTTACGTCCGGAGAGCGAAGGTCGGCTCAGCCGACGATGCCCATCACGTCGGATTCCTTCATGATCAGGAGGTCCTGACCGTCGATCTTGACCTCGGTGCCCGACCACTTGCCGAACAGCACCTTGTCGCCCGCCTTCACGTCGAGGGGGACGAGCTTGCCGGCTTCGTCGCGGGCGCCGGGGCCCACGGAGAGAACTTCGCCCTGCGAGGGCTTTTCCTTGGCGCTGTCGGGGATGATGATGCCGCCCGCCGTCTTCTCTTCGGCGTCGAGGCGCTTCACCACGATGCGGTCATGCAGGGGGCGGAACTTCAGCTGGGCCATCGGTAGATCCTCGGTCTTCCTGTCGCGCGCCGGTGCGGCGCTGGTGAGAAGCGTATTAGCACTCTTCATAAGTGAGTGCCAAACCGCCGCCGAGATAGGAATGGTACCGGATTGAGTCAAGCGCGCGGCAAGGGGTGGCGCTGTCATAAATCGTCATGCGCGGCTGGCGGGGACTCAATGGCGCGCCAGACATGAAAAAACCCGGCCCGCGCGGGGCGCGGACCGGGTTCGATCTCAACGGCGAAGCAGCGATCAGGACGCCTTCTTGATCGTCTTCTCGACCGAGGCCTTGATCGGCTCGGCGGTGTCGGCGGCGACCTTCTGCGCCAGGGTGGAGAGTTCCTTGGCCTGGCTGGAGAGCACGTCGAACTGCTTGCGCAGATGGCCGGTGGAGAGTTCCACCGCTTCCGACACGCTCTTGGCACCGAACAGCGCGCCCATATAGTCGAAGGCGGCGTTCACATTGGTGCGCAGGGATTCCAGCGCCGCCGTGTTGTACTCAGCGAGGCCGCGCGACGCGGTGGAATAGGTGTCTTCCAGGAGGTCGGTGGTCTCTTCGGCGTTGGCCTTGAACTTCTCATAGGTCTCGCGCGCGTTCTGCACGCTCTTCTCGGCCAGCTCGCGCACCACGGCGGGCACTTCGACGGCGGAAGCGACATCGAACTTCGGAACTTCGAACGTCGGGATTTCGAACTTCGGCAGCGACGACTCGAAAGCGGCGGTGGCCGCCTTGGCGGTCTTCTTCGGGGTGGGGGTGACGGGGGCAGGGTCGACCATGGGGGTTCTCCTCGCAGTCGCGGTGGATTGGGAACTGGCGACAACCGCTCCGCGCCTGCGGTCGCGCCCTGACCGGCAAAGGCCTGTCCGAGTGAAACCCGACCCTCTGCCTTGTCTTGTCCCCTAATATTGTGCAATGCAACATCATATTGCAATGCACAATTTGCCCTGACGAGCGAATTTTTTCACTTTTTTAACTCAGCGGGCGTCGTGCCGCCCGGCAGAGCGGCGCGGAGGCCTATTTATCGCCCTTGCCGAAGGGCGAAGCGGCGCTGGCGTGCTGGCCCAGCGCCTTGGCCTGCTCGGCGAGGCGAGCGGCCTGTTCCTTCACATATTCGGCGTGAAGGCGGGCCCATTCGTCCACCGTGGTGGCGCCGGCGAGGCGGGAGGCGAAGTCGAAGCCGGCGGCGATGTTGGCCTCGACGAAATCCAGCGTGGTGCGGCCGAACTCGCGGGCATTGCCCTGCGCCGTGTCGACATGGCGGCTGGCGTCGTCGAGCGCCTTGTGCGCGGCGCCGAGCAGGCCATCAATGGCCGCGCGCGCCTGCCCCACGCCCTGCTCGGCGATGGCGCGCAGCTCGGGGGGAACGTCGAGTTTCGGATTGTCGGCCATGGCGAAAACTCCTCCGGATGACAATGTGGGAGTGTAGACGCAACGGAAGGCACTTCTATCCGGCCGGATGCCTACATCAAAAGTAGTAGGGTACAAGCAAAACGCAACCGAATTCGCGCCGCTGCGGGCCGGCCGGTTGCACTTGGTTAACCGGGATCGGTGGCAACCAATTAACCGGAAAAGGTGAAGCTGGCGCGACAGGGCAGGCGGCGCATGGCAAGCGGCGCCGGCCCGCATTATTGTTGGAATGCGGCGGCGGGTCCTTGCGGGGCCTCCGTTTGCGGCATCCGGTTCTCACCGGCGGGATCATTCGGGCGCACATGACCACCGACGACATCGGCACATTGGCGACGCAGAACCTGCGTGCTCAGGCGGCGACCGCGCTCGCCGGGGCGGCGCCGGCGGTGCTCGCCCTCGCCGATGGCCGCGTGCTCGACGCCAACGACGCCGGCCGCGCCCTGCTCGACGCCGCGACTCTCGCCACGCTGGCGCCGCGCCTTGCCGCCACGCTGCGCCCGTCGCGTCCGGCGCGGCTGGAGCGGTTGCGCGTGGCGGGCGCGCTCACCCCCGTCACCTTCGCCTGCTCGCTGATTGCGGCCGGCGGCGCCCGCGCGCTGCTGCTCGTCGGGCTCGACGCCAAGCCCGTCCGTGCCCCCGCCGCGCCGGCGGAGAGCGCTTCGTCGCCGGAGGCGCCCGCAGCGGCGCCCGCCCGCTTCACCTGGAGCACCGGCCCGGATGCGCGGCTGAACCGCATCGACCCCCGCCTCGCCGCCGCGCTGGAGCGCACGCCGGACGAGCTCGCCGGCCGCGACTGGCGCGCGCTCGGTGCGCCGGACGCCCACCGCGCGGTGCTGGAAGGGCGCAGCTTCACCCATTTGTCGCTGCTTCTGCCCACCGCGCGCGGCGAGGGGCTGGCCATCGAGCTCGGCGGCGCGCCCATCCGTGGCGACGGCATGCGCGGCTTCGGCGTGATCAAGGGCCGCCGGCCGCTGGACGCGCGGGCCGAGACGCCCGCCCGCCCGGAGCTTTCCCCCCCGGTGAGCCCGCCGGCGCCGCGTCTCCCCGAGGCCACGCCCCCGGCGCCCGAGCCCGCCGCGCCGGTGCGGGTGACGCTGAGCCTCGTACCGTCGCCGGCCAATGTGGTGCCGCTGCGCGCCGGCGGCGAACCTGGCCGCGACGCCGCCCGCTCCTCCTGGGAGGGGCTGTCGACCGGCGAGCGCAACGCCTTCCGCGACATCGCCCGCGCCCTTGGCGCGCGGCTGGAAGGCGTGGACGACCTCGACGACACGCCCGCCGAGCCGGTCATCGAGCCGCCGGCGCCGGCGCTCCCCCGCGAGACGCCGCCGGAGACCCCGCGCCCCGTCGAGACCGCCGCCACGGACAGCACCGGCCTGCGCCGCGTTCTCGCCGAGGGCGAGCGCCCGGTGCTGGATCGGCTGCCGCTCGGCCTGCTCGCCTTTCGCGGCGACCGGCTGCTCTATGCCAACCGCGCGCTGCTCGACTGGACCGGGCATGAAGACCTCGCCGCGCTGGAAGCGGCCGGCGGCCTTTCCGGCCTGTTCGACACCGCCCCGGCGGCGGGGGGCGGGGACGTGCCGCTGACCATCGTCGGCGCCGAGGGCGCGCCGATCCGCGTCGAGGCGCGGCTGATGTCCTCCCCCTGGGAGGGCGGGCCGGCGATGCTCTATGTGCTGCACCGGTCGACGGCGCCGGCGGCGACGCCGGACGACCTCTCCGCTGAAGCGGCGGCGGCCGAGGCGCTGGCCGATGAACGGCTACGCCAAGCCGAACTCGCTTTGCGCGAGGCGGAGCGTTCCAGCCGCGAATTGCGCGCCATTCTCGACACCGCCACCGATGGCGTGGTGCTGATCGACGCCGCCGGCACCATCCTGTCGATGAACCACCCGGCGGAGGCGCTGTTCGGCTTCCCGGCCGGCGAGGTGAAGGGCGAATCCTTCACCCTGCTGCTGGCGCCGGAGAGCCACCGCGCGGCGGTCGACTATCTCGACGGCCTCGCCGCCAACGGCGTCGCCAGCGTGCTCAATGACGGGCGCGAGGTGATCGGCCGCGTGCGTGAGGGCGGGCTGATCCCGCTGTTCATGACGGTCGGCCGGGTCGGCGACGATCCCACGAAGTTCTGCGCCGTGCTGCGCGACATCACCCAGTGGAAGCGCGCCGAGGAGGAACTGATCGAGGCCAAGCGGCTCGCCGAGCGCGCCAACCTCGCCAAGTCCGACTTCCTCGCCAAGATCAGCCACGAGATCCGCACCCCGCTCAACGCCATTATCGGCTTCTCCGAAGTCATGATGGAGGAGCGTTTCGGCCAGGTGGAGAACCAGCGCTACCGCGACTATCTGCGCGACATCCACGCCTCCGGCGAGCACCTCGTCTCGCTGATCAACGACCTGCTCGACCTCTCCAAGATCGAGGCCGGCAAGCTCGACCTCGCCTTCACCAGCGTGTCGCTGAACGAGGTCGTGCAGCAGTGCATGGGCATCATGCAGCCGCAGGCGAACCGCGAGCGCATCATCATCCGCTCCTCGCTCGCCACCGATCTGCCGCCCGTGGTGGCCGACACGCGCTCGATCCGCCAGATCGTGCTCAACCTCGTCTCCAACTCGATCAAGTTCACCCAGCCCGGCGGGCAGGTGATCCTGTCGACGACGCTGACGGAGGAAGGCGAAGTGGTGCTGCGGGTGCGCGACACCGGGGTCGGCATGTCGGAATCCGACGTGATGGTGGCGATGGAGCCGTTCCGCCAGATCACCACCTCGGCCCGTGCCGGTTCCGGCGGCACCGGCCTCGGCCTGCCGCTGACCAAGGCGCTGGCGGAAGCCAACCGCGCCGCCTTCAACATCCGCAGCGCAGTGGATGTCGGCACCATCGTCGAGATCATCTTCCCCTCGACGCGGGTGCTGGCGGAGTAGCCCTGCGCGTCACGCCACGTGGCGAGATAAGAAAGGGGCCGTCCGGACGAAATCAGTGCGAGCCCGTGAACTGGACGCACACAAGAGCTTAGAACGCGTGCTGGCGGCTTTACCTGGGAACGGAAGCGGACGTGTCCGGATGGGCAAGGCCTATTGGACAGATCGGTCCTTGTGGTATTTTCATCCCCACACGGGGAACTTCATGCCGACGCTTTACAGCCGAGCCTACATGCAGCCCGAAGCGCTGCTTCCCGACAGCCGCCGACTGCGCGTCCGCTTGGCCGCAATTGCAAGCCAATTTGAGCTGACGCACGACGATATGGCGCGCCTGATTAGGCGGAAACTTGGGGTGGAGGTTCCCTCTAGCGCCTACGGCCATCACTTCAGCGACTGGCTGCTGAAGTGCGAGGTGAGAGACCTTCTCGATTTTGTGACGCTAGGCGTCGTTATGCTCACTGGCAGAGAGAGCGAGAGGTATATCAAGGAGGTTGCAGCCGCGTTCGCGGAAGAGAATGTCGCTTACGAAGTCACCTCCCGAGGCGAGGTTCGTCCCAAGGTCGACAATGAGTTTGCCGCCACGATTCAAGCGGCATTGGCCCGGATGGATCGAGACAGGTATCGAGCTATCCGAAAGGAATTTGAGGAAGGGCAAGCCGCACTGACCGCCGTCAACCCTGACTGGTCTCGTTCGACGTATCATACCTTTCGGGCCAACGAAATCCTGTTCAAACTCATCGACCCGGCTCAACCGCGCCTCGCGGCGGATAAGGCGGAACAGGTCTACACCCCTCTCGTCCAAGCGGCATACGTTGGTAATAGGCATCTTATTCTGGAGGCCACTTCAGCCCTCCGCGGGTACAAGAACTGGATCAACGCGGCGCATTTCGAGCGGCACGCGCCGGGCAGTGAGGAACCGCACGATATGCCGCAGAGCTTGGGAGCGCTCATGGTGAGCCAAGGCGCCAGTTATCTGCGCTGGCTGCTCGACCTCGATGGCCGGGTAAACGGAGCGCCTACCCCAGAGGGGGAAAGTCCTGCATCTGCCTAGTTCAGATACGCGCTCACACCGCTGGCCGAAAATCATCGCGCTTCGCTTGACCTCACTCCAAGTTTTTGGTCCAGTGCACCGCATCGACAGTCGAAAATATCCTGCCTGATCAATAACCTAAGGTACCCCTCCGGAAGCATCTTCCCCTCGACACGGGTGCTGGCGGAGTAGTCTCAGGGTGCCGGGGCGGAGACTTCGAGCTTTTCTGACGGCGCGAGGAGCGCGCGGCCTGCGCCGGAGCGGCGGATCAGCGCCTGCGGGTCGGGCAGAAGGATCGGCCGCAGCCAGTCGCCGCGCACGATGAAGGGCAGTTCGAACGCCACCGTGACCGCCGGTGCGGCGGCGCTGGCCGTGAGCGCCGAATTGTCGGCGGCGAGGCTTGCCGCCACGCCGGCCACGGACGGGGCGGCACTTTCCGCACTTGCCGCGCTCGCGGCGGCCAGCGAACCCGACGCCAGCGCGGCATTCGGCACCGGCGCGGGATTTGGCGCCGGCGCTGCGGCCTTGGCCAGCTTGCCGGCCGGGGTGGCGCGCACCAGCTGGGCGACGCCGGAAAGATCGAGGCCGCGCGAGGCCACGGGGCTCTCGCCGGTCAGCGCCACATGCAGCGTGCTGCTCGACAGATCGAGCCGGTCGAGCTTGACGATGCCGTCGGCGATGCGGGCATCGACCACGATATCGGTGAAGGGCGTGCGACCGCCCCGAAGATCGCCGCCGGACAGCGGCCGTTTTTCCAGCCGCGTCAGGATGCGGCCGACATCGAGGCCCACCAGCGCGCCCTCGCTGCCGCTGAGGGTGAAGGCGCCGCCGAGCCCCTCGGCGATGTCCATGATGCTGGCGCCGCCGCCAATGGCCGAGAGGCGGAACGAGCCGGTGCCCTCCAGGCGCTGGACGCGGAACAGGTCGCTCAGCGCCGGGCCGAGCGCCACATCGTCGGCGGAAAGATCGAGCCGCACATTCATTCCCGGCCCGGCGGGACGGGGGGAGAGCTGCACGGCGGCGCGGAACACGCCGCCCCAGGCCTCGGCCTCGCCGATGGTGAGCGACAGACGCCCGCTCTTGGCGGTGGCCGCGGCCGCCATGCGCTGGAAGCTGGCGCCGCCGAGCCGCACCTGGCCGGCGGAGAGCCGCAATTCCACATCCAGCCCCCGGGCGGGGCCGAGATCGAGCGCCTCGCGGCTCCAGCTGCCCTCATGCGGGTTGGACAGGCTGAGTTCGCCATAGGGCGAGAGGTCCATGGTCTCGCAGGCCAGTGAGCCCTGCAGCATCGGCCGGGCGCCATCGATGCGCAGATTGAAGGCGCCGATGCCGGTATTGCCGTCGAGATCGAGCTTGGCCTGGCTGAGCTGGGCGCCCTGCGCCGAGAGAAGCGCCATGCCGCGCAGCGCGAACGGGCCGAAGCCGCGCTCGGTCGGCGCGTCCATGCCGAGCCACGCCAGCGCCTCGCGCAGTTCTCCGGCGCCGATCTTGAGATCGCCCGACACCACCGGCCCGCCCGCCAGCCGGGCGCCGCCGGTGAAGCTGGCGGTGGCCAGCGGCGCGGCGAGGGACAGGGAGAGTCCGCCGACCTCGCCTGCCGCCAGCGCGCGCAGATTGCTGAGCTTGCCGTCGATCGCCACCCGCTCGCCGCGCCAGATGGCGGTGCCGGCCACGGTGACATTCGCCCCGCCGCGCCAGCCAATGGCGAGGTCCGCGTCGGGAACCAGCATGTCCGTGCCGTCGCCACGGGCGAGGGCGACGCTGCCATTGGTGACGACGAGATCGCCGCGCGAATCGGCGCTGCCGAGAGCGGCAATGAATCCGCCAAGTGCCGCCAGCCCGTCGCCGGGATCGGCGAGAATCAGCCGGGCCTCGGGGAGTTCGAGGGAATCGGCCCGCACATGGCCGGCGAGCAACGGCAGCACATCCAGCACCACCCGCACCGAGGGGGCTTCGAGCCGGGCGCGGGGGTCGTCGAGGCTCACCCCCTCAAGGGTGAAGGCGGGACGGGGCAGGACGGTGAAGGACACCGGGCCATCGATCCGCGGCACCACGCCGGTGGCGGCGGCGATCATCGCTCCCGCCTGCGCACGCAGCGTTTCCTCGGAGGCGAGCTTGGGCGCGAACACGCCCGCCACCATCGCCAGTGCCACCGGCACGAGGAGGAATGGAATGTATTTCTTCATTGCGTCGTCAGGCTCCACGCCCTCGCTACCCCATCGCAGCCAGGCCGCGCAAGCAAGGGCGGCGCTCGGAGAGGTACGGGGCGCGCGCAGATGGGCGTACCGAAAGTTGCCGCACCATGTCGGCGCTCTGTGTCTGTTTGATGGCCTGACAGGCGGCGTGGCCGGCGCTATGAGTGTTGCAGTGCAAAACGCCGAGGAAACGGCGCCTGAAACGGGAGGAAGGCCATGGGGGCAGACGGCAACGCAGGCATGGTGCAGGACAGCGCGGGGAGCGCGCCCTTGTGGACGCCGAGCCCGGAAAGGGTGGCGCGCACGCAGATCGCCGCCTTCCTGGCGCGGGTGAATGCCCGCCACGGCACCGCGCTCACCGATTATCGCGGGCTGCACGCTTGGTCGATCGCCCATCCCGCCGCCTTCTGGGAGGAAATCTGGGACCTCGGCGGGGTGATCGGCAGCCGCAGCGGGCCGTCGCTGGTCGATGGCGACCGCATGCCGGGCGCGCGCTTCTTTCCCGAGGCGCGGCTGAACTATGCCGAGAACCTTCTGCGCCCGCGCGCGCGAGACAGCGTCGCGCTGGTGTTTCGCGGCGAGGACAAGGTGGAACGCCACATACGCTTCGGCGACTTGTCCGACCTCGTCTCGCGCCTGCAGCAGGCGCTGCGCGCGGCGGGCGTGGGCGTCGGCGACCGGGTGGCGGCGACCATGCCGAACCTGCCGGAAACCATCGCGGTGATGCTGGCGGCGTCCTCGCTCGGCGCGGTGTTTTCCTCCTGCTCGCCGGATTTCGGCGAGCGCGGCATTCTCGACCGCTTCGGCCAGATCGAGCCCAAGGTTTATGTCGCCTGCGACGGCTATTGGTACAATGGCAAGCCGGTCTCCATCGCCGAGAAGCTGCGGGCCGCCGTGCCGCAGCTGCCGAGCGTGGTGGCGACGGTGATCGTGCCCTATCTCGGCCAGGCCGAGGAGGTGGCGGCTGCGCTGCCGAACGGGGTGACGCTGGACGCCTTCATCGCCCCCTTCGCGCCGGCGCCGCTGAGCTTCGAGCGGCTGCCCTTCAACCACCCGCTGTTCATCCTGTTCTCCTCCGGGACGACAGGCGCGCCGAAATGCATCGTCCATGGCGCCGGCGGCACGCTGCTCCAGCACATCAAGGAGCACCGGCTGCAGTGCGACCTCGCCCCCGGCGACCGGCTGTTCTACTTCACCACCTGCGGCTGGATGATGTGGAACTGGCTGGTGAGCGGCCTCGCCAGCGACCTCACTCTGTGCCTGTATGACGGCTCGCCCTTCGCGCCCAATGCTTCGGTGCTGTGGGACTATGCCGAAAAGGAGCGCTTCGCGCTGTTCGGCACCTCGGCGAAATATATCGACCAGCTGCGCAAGGAAGGCGTGCGGCCGGGCGACACGCACGACCTCTCCGCGCTGAAGGCGGTGACCTCCACCGGCTCGCCGCTGGCGCCGGAGAGCTTCGCCTTCGTCTATGAGGCGATCAAGCCGGATCTGCACCTCGCCTCGATCTCCGGCGGCACCGACATCGTCTCCTGCTTCGTGCTCGGCGACCCCACTGCGCCGGTCTACAAGGGCGAGATCCAGGCGGCGGGCCTCGGCATGGCGATCGAGGTGTGGTCGGACGACGGGCGGCCGGTCACCGGCGAGCGCGGCGAACTGGTCTGCGTGAAGCCCTTCCCCTGCATGCCCGTGATGTTCTGGAACGACCCGGAGGGCGCGAAGTACCACGCCGCCTATTTCGAGCGCTTCCCCAATGTGTGGTGCCATGGCGACTTCGCGGAATGGACGGCGCATGGCGGGCTGATCATCCATGGCCGCTCCGACGCCACGCTGAACCCGCAGGGCGTGCGCATCGGCACGGCGGAAATCTACGCCCAGGCCGAGCAGATTCCGGAAATCGTCGAGGCCATCGCCATCGGCCAGGAATGGGACAATGACGTGCGCGTGGTGCTGTTCGTGCGGCTGCGCGAGGGGGCGGTGCTCGACGCCGAACTCGACAAGCGCATCCGCACCCAGATCCGCACCGGGGCCAGCCCGCGCCATGTGCCGGCCCGCATCCTCGCGGTGGCCGACATTCCGCGCACCCGTTCCGGCAAGATCACCGAGCTCGCCGTGCGCGACGTGGTGCATGGCCGGCCGGTGAAGAACACCGAGGCGCTGGCCAACCCGGAATCGCTGGAGCTGTTCCGCGACCGGCCCGAACTGGCACAATAGGCCGGTTCCCGCGCGTTCGGCTCCCGGGGCGCGGCCCCGGGGGCGCAGTACCCGTCAGATCGGCGGGAGGTTCAGCCACTTCGCCGCCGCGCTCAGGATGAGATCCACCGCCATCGCGGCCAGGATCATGCCCATCACCCGGCTGATGATGGAAGCGCCGCCGCGGCCGATGATGTTCACCAGCCGGCCCGCCGCCAGCATGATGGCGAGCGTCACCAGCAGCACGAGGCTGAAAGTGACGATGGTCATCATCCGGTCGGGAAAATCGTGCCGTGCATTGTCGGAGAGCACCACGGCGGCCAGCATCGCCCCGGGGCTGGCGATGGAGGGGATCGCCAGCGGATAGACCGCGATCTCCATCGGGTTCATCTCGGCCGGTGCGTGCGGGTCGGCGTGGCTCTTGCCCTGGATCATGGTGAGGGCGAACAGGAACAGTACGATGCCGCCGGCGATCTGGAAGGAGTCGATCGACACATCCATCGCCCGCAGCAGCCAGCTTCCGGCCAAGGCGAAGAACACCAGCACGCCGAAGGAGATGATCACCGAGAGCACCGCCGCCTTCTTGCGCTCGGCCACGCTGAAGCCGGTGGTAACGGCAAGGAAGACGGGCAGCGTGCCCAGCGGATCGATCACCACCCACAGGGTGACGAACTCCTGAATGCGTTCCGCCCAATTCATGATCCGCCCACCCGTTCGCCGCTGCCTTATAGCGGGATCTGCGACGGCGCCAAGTTGCATCGCGGACGGGCCGTGGGCATGGTGCCGGCCGGCGCGCCGGCGCCGGCGAATCGTATGAGAGACCCTGCATCATGGCGGAGCCGCGACAGAAACCGGATTTTTCGCGGGAGCAGGACGCCCACCGCGCGGGCGAGGTGCCGGTGGCCGGTGTCGATGAGGTTGGGCGCGGCCCCTGGGCCGGGCCGGTGGTCGCCTGCGCCGTGGTGCTAAACCCCGCGCGGGTGCCGGTGGGCCTCGACGATTCCAAGCGGCTGTCGGCACCCCAGCGCGAAAAGCTGTTCGAGGAAATCTGCGCCACGGCCGATGTGTCGCTGGCTTTCGCGCCGCCGGTCCGCATTGACGGCCACAATATCCGCCAGGCGACGCTGTGGGCGCTGGCCCGCGCGGTGGCCGGCCTCGCCTGCACCCCGCGCCTCGTGCTGGTGGACGGCAACGACCTGCCGCCCGTGCCCTGCGCCGCCCGCAGCATCATCGGCGGCGACGGGCTGGTCGCGTCCATCGCCGCCGCCTCCATCGTCGCCAAGGTGACGCGCGACCGGCTGATGGGCGCGCTCGGCGCCGCGCATCCCGGCTATGGCTTCGAGCGGCATATGGGCTATGGCACGCCCGAACATCAGCAGGCGCTGGCGGCGCTCGGCGTGTGCCGCCACCACCGCACCTCCTTCGCGCCTGTCCGCGCGCGCCTGGCCGCGGCGGAGTAGACCGCCCGCCACCGCACGGGCTGAGTGCCGTTCCTTTCGGTGCCTGGTTACTCCTCAGAATTGTAATGTGAGAAGGCCTGCAATCACGACGCTCTAGCTTCGACCAATTAATCTAATAGTCTATAGATTATTAGCATATTGGAGGTTTCCATGAGTGAGAATGAAGGTGGCGGGCGTGAAGGGCGGCGCGGCTTCCTGAAAGCGGCCGCAGCCTCGGCGGCGGCGGTGGCGGTGGGCGCGGAACTGCTGCGGCCCGAGAAAGCGGCGGCGCAGTCCGTGGCCTGGAAGCAGGCCGGCAACAACAACCATGTGCTGGAGTTGCAGAAGGCCGTGCCGGAGACGGCCGGCAAGGTGCAGATCGACTATTTCGGGCACACGGCCTTTCGCATCACCACGCCGGCCGGGCTGACGCTGGTGTTCGACCCCTGGCGCAACGACCCCTCGGGCGCCTGGGGCCTGTGGTTCCCGAAGGAGTTTCCCAAGCTCAAGGTCGATGTCGGGCTTTCCACGCACGCACATTTCGACCACGACGCGCTCGATCGGCTGGAGGCGACCGCGCTGCTCGACCGCGTGCCGGGAACCTGGAGCTTCGCCGACGTGACCATCACCGGCGTGGCCGACAAGCACGCGACCGATGCGCCGGGCTGGTACAAGTGGATCGATGCGGTGAGGGAGTTCGGGGCCGATCCCTATCCCCCGAACAATCCCGGGCATCTCGACAACGTCACCTATCTCGTCGAGACCGGCGGCCTGCGCATCCTCATCTGGGGCGACAACCGCCACAATCCGCCGGACGACGTGTGGAAGAAATGGGGCCGGGTCGACGTGCTCACCCTGCCGGTCGATGGCTCGCAGCACATTCTCAGCTATGAGCAGGCGAACGGCGTTGTGGACCGGCTCAAGCCGAAAGTGGTGATCCCGACGCATTATCTCGCGGCCGGCACCTCCTCCACGCTCAGCACATTGCAGACGGCAGATGCGTGGGTGGATGCCCAGAAGGCCTCGAAGCGGCTCGACGGCCCGAACCTCGCGCTCGATCCGGCGTCCATCGCCGGCTACGACCGGCAGTTCCTTTATTTCGGCCCGAACGTGCTGCGCGGCTGAGCCGTCGCGGCTGAGCTGTGGCGGGGAAGGCGGCAGCGGGTCGCCTCCCTGCATCGGCTAGAGCACGTTCCGATCTGACTGCATCGCAATCAGATCGGTAAAACGTTCTCTATCAATACTTTAGAGACTGATTCACCGATCAGGTCGATTCAACCTGATCGGATCAGGCTCTAGTGGTAGCCCTCGCCCTCGCGCACCTTACCGCGGAACAGCCAGTAGACGAAGGCGATGTAGCCGAGGATCACCGGCAGCATGAAGATGGTGCCGATGAGCATGAACACCTGGCTCGCCGGAGCGGCGGCGGTATCCCACACGGTGAGCGAGGGCGGCACCAGATAGGGGAAGATCGACACGCCGATGCCGACATAGCCGAGCAGGAACAGGCCGATGACGCCGAAGAACGGCAGATTGTCGTGGCCCTTCTCCAGCCAGCGCCACACCGCATAGGCCAGCACCAGCGTGAGCAGCGGCACCGGCGCGAGATAGAACAGGTTCGGCGTGGTGAACCAGCGCTCGGCGATGCGCGGGAAGGCGATGGGCGTCCACAGGCTGACAATGCCCATGAAGACGAGCACCGCTGGCAGCAGCAGCTTGGCCCGCGCCCGCGCACGCGCGGCGGCGGCGCCGTCGGTCTTCATGACCAGCCACACGCAGCCGATCAGCGCATAGCCGGCCACCACGCCAAGGCCACACAGCAGGGCGAAGGGGGTCGCCCAGTCCAGCGGCCCGCCGGCGAAGGCGTTGTTCTCCACCTTGATGCCCTGCACGAACCCGCCCAGCAGCACGCCCTGGAAGAAGGCGGCGAGTGTCGAACCGCCGGCGAAGGCGATGTTCCACAGGAAGCGGCTGGTGTCCGCGACATGGCGGAACTCGAAGGCGACGCCGCGAAACACCAGCGCCAGCAGCATGAAGATGACCGGCAGATACAGCGCCGGCATGACGATGGAGTAGGCGAGGGGGAAGGCGACCAAGAGGCCGCCGCCGCCGAGGATGAGCCAGGTTTCGTTGCCGTCCCAGAACGGGGCGACGGAACTCATCATCTGGTCCTTCTCGGTCTCGCTGGCCGCGAAGGGGAAGAGAATGCCCATGCCGAGGTCGAAGCCATCAAGCACCACATACATGGCGATGGCGACGGCCAGCAGCAGCGACCAGATGACGGGCAGATACCATTCCATACCAACGCCGGTCATGTTCATTCCCCCGGATGGTTGATGGCGGCGCGCGTCGCCTTGTGCGCCGAGGTGAGCGGACGGCTCGGCACGCCCTCGGGCGTCTCGACGGCGGAACCCTGCGGGCCGCGGGCGATCAGGCGGTTGATGTAGTAGATGCCGCCGGAGAACACGATGCCGTAGACGAAGACGAACAGCGCCAGCGTGGTGGCCACCGCCCAGCCCTCGACAGGCGAGATCGCGTCCGCCGTGCGCAGGATGCCATAGGCGACCCAGGGCTGGCGGCCGACCTCGGTGACGAACCAGCCGGACAGGATGGTGACGAAGCCGATGGGCCAGATGTGCTGCAGCGGGGCGAGATACCAGTCGGTTTCGAACAGACGGTGCCGCCAGAGCAGGAACACGCCGAGCCAGCCGACGAGGATCATCACGATGCCGAGCCCGACCATGACGCGGAAGGCAAAGAACGGCACGGCGACCGGCGGCCGCTCGTCGCGCGGGTATTCCTTCAGCCCCTTGAAGGTGTCGTCCCAGCTATGGGTGAGGATGAGGCTGCCCAGATGCGGGATGGCGATCTGGTAGTCGTTGCGCTCTTCCTTCTCATTGGGCCAGGCGAACAGCACCAGCGGCACGCCGCTGGCGCCGGGCTCGTTCTGCCAATGCGCCTCGATGGCGGCGATCTTGGCCGGCTGGTGCTTGAGCGTGTTCAGCCCGTGCGCGTCGCCGATGAAGGCCTGCAGCGGCGCGAGAATGGCGATGAGGCCGAGCGCCATGCGCATCATGGTGCGCCCGTCTTCCGGGTAGCGGCCGGAATAGACATAGCGCGCGCCCACCGCCAGCACCACGAAGGCGGTGGTGAGGTAGCAGGCCGTGACCATGTGGGCGAGGCGGTAGGGGAAGCTCGGGTTGAAGATCACCGCCAGCCAGTCCACCGGATGGGCGACGCCGTCGATGATCTCGTGCCCGGCGGGGGTCTGCATCCAGCTATTGGCGGAGAGAATCCAGAAGGCGGAAAGCGTGGTGCCGACCGCGACCATGACGCAGGAGAACACGTGCAGGCCGCGCGGCACCCGGTTCCAGCCGAACAGCATGATGCCGAGGAAGGTCGCTTCCAGGAAGAAGGCGGTCAGCACCTCATAGCCGATGAGCGGGCCGATGACATTGCCGACCACGCGGGAGAAATGGCTCCAATTGGTGCCGAACTGGTAGGACAGCACGATGCCGGACACCACGCCCATGGCGAAGGAGACGGCGAAGATCTTGGTGAAGAAGCGGGCGATGCGGTGATAGCGCTCATGCCCGGTGCCGATCCACAGCAGCTCCAGCGTCGCGATATAGGCGGCGAGGCCGATGGTGAAGCTGGGAAAGATGATGTGGAAGGAGACAGTGAAGGCGAACTGAATGCGCGCCAACATTGTGGGATCTAGTTCCATCGCTCAACCTCCGCCGTCACCACCAGCGAGGGTGACGCCGGCAGGGTAAGCCTCCGGGCGCGTCAATGGAATGACTCAAATCAGCCACGCTATGGTCAAATTGTCTGGGGTGCACGCCGGCGCGGGCGCGAAAGCTAGGCGCCGTCAGGCTTTTCCGCCAGCTTCGCCTCGATGGCGAGCAGGTCGCGCCAGGCCATGCGTTTGCCCAGCGGCGTGCGCAGGAGATAGGCGGGGTGGAAGGTGGCGAGCGCGGGAATGACCCGGTGGCCGGTGTCGTACTCCATCCAGCGCCCGCGCGCCTTGGTGATTCCGTCGCGTATGCCGAGCAGGGTCTGCGCCGACGGGCCGCCGAGGCAGACGAGGATGTCCGGGTTCGCCAGCTCGATCTGCCGGCGGATGAAGGGCAGGCAGATGGCGGTTTCCTGCGGGGTCGGCGTGCGGTTGCCCGGCGGGCGCCAGGGCACGACATTGGCAATGTAGGCGCTCGTGCGGTCGATGCCGATCGCCGCCAGCATGCGGTCGAGCAGCTTGCCGGAGCGGCCGACAAAAGGCTTGCCCTCGATATCCTCCTCGCGCCCCGGCGCCTCGCCCACCAGCATCAGCCGCGCCGCCGCATTGCCGTCGGCGAAGACGAGGCGGGTGGCGGTGTGCTTGAGCGGGCAGCCGTCGAAACTCTCCAGCAGCGCCCGCAGCGCGTCGAGGTCCGGGGCGGAGGCGGCGGCTTCGCGCGCTTCCAGTGCCGCCACATCCGGCGGCGGCGGGGCGGGCGCGAGCAAGGCGGGAGCGGGCGGGGCGGCGGCGCGGCGCGCGGCCGGTTCGGCC
>NZ_CBDDIO010000001.1:0-1248893 GCF_965229075.1 Ancylobacter sp. | reverse complement strand
GGCGCGCTCGAACAGCACCGAACCGCTGTCATAGTCGAGCAGGATCGCCTGCGGCGCTGCGATGTCAGGCGCGGTCTGCGCCGAAGCGGGGGAAAAGCCGGCGGCAAGGAGGAGCGCGGCCAGAAGGGTGGCGGCGATTGTGCCGCCCGCATGTCCGCCGGTCGCAGGTCCGCTTTGGACGGGATGGCGGCGCGGGAACAGGATGCGCAACAGCTTCACGGTCGGTCCTCCCCGGCTCCGGGCAGAGTTAACAGCCGGAGGTCGCCACCGCAATGCGACAGCGACGCCGGCTTTGCCGGAACGCAGGCGCCTGGAGCGCGTCAGTACAGCCCGCGACCCATATCGGCCGGGCCCGTGCCCTCCGACGGCGCATAGCCCATCACCGGCTGCGGGCCGACCATCCAGCCGGCGGGTGCGCCGGTGGAGGGCGCCGGGGCGGTGCGGGCCGGCTGCAGGCTCGCCACCTGCACCGCGCCTGCCGGAGCGGCGGCGGGCTTGGCCGTCTTGGCGCTCTTGGCCGGGGCGTTGTTCGCCGCAACGTTCTTGGTTGGCGCGGCCGGGCGCGGCGCCGGCAGGGCGGCGGCGACCACCGCCGGGCGGGGCGCGGCGACCGCGGCGGGACGCGGCGCAGCGGCGACGCGAGCGGGCGCGGCCGGTGCGGGAACGGGCTTGTAGAGTGTCGCCACCTCGGCCACCTGCTGCTCTTCCACGGGCTCGCCGAGATCGAACGGGCGGCTCGGCGGCACCGGCACATTGGCGGCGGTCAGGCCGCGCATCGGGCCGGCGGACGCCACCATGACGGTGGAGGCATCGGCGGGCTTGCCGTTCATGCGCAGGGTGGAAGCGAGCTGGATGTCGTCGGAGCCTTCCAGCGGCGCGCGCCCGACATACTCCACACGCACGCGGGCGGTGCCGTTGTTCTTGAAGCCGAGCAGATCGGCCGCGCGGTGCGACACGTCGATGACGCGGTTGTCGTGATACGGGCCGCGATCGTTCACGCGCACCACCATGGAGCGCTTATTGTCGAGATTGGTCACCCGGACATAGGACGGCATCGGCAGCGTCGGATGCGCGGCGGCGATGGAGTTCATGTCGAAGACTTCGCCATTGGCGGTCAGGCGGCCATGGAAATCGTCGCCATACCAGGAGGCGAGGCCTTCGGCCTTGTACTTGTCCGGCTCGGCGGGAACATAGGTCTTGCCGGCGACCACATAGGGCTTGCCGACCCGGTAGGTGCCGCCGCCCTTGGGCACGGGCTGGCCGGGCTGCACCACGCGCGGGCTGGCGGAGACGCCGTATTTCGGATCGATCTTGCTCGTCAGGCTGGGGCCGCCCGTGCAGTTGGCCACCAGCAGGCCGATGCCGCACAGGGCGGCGACCCGGCCGAACCGGACAAAGGCCTGGTCCGCCACGCGGCGGCGGCAAGCCTCGGCAAGAGCAGGATATGTCCCCATTCACCCCGAACCGTCTGTGAGCGCCGTCTCCGGCGGAAGAATTCCGGCGAGGGCCGACGCGCTGCACTCAAGATCTCCGGCAAGATACCGGCAATCCGACTTGGTGTCTCTCAGGAGGCTGTCCGAGTGGGGCGAAAATGCGGCGCATCGTTCGGCATGGTGAACGAAGTGTAAGTGACGAAGCGGCAACGATATTCCGGCACCGCCGCCATCGGTGCCGAGGCACCCCCGCCACAGTTCGGCCCCGGCACATTACGGAACCGTCATGTCGCGCGGTTCGCGTGCCCTCACATCACGCGGGGCCGGCCGCTGGCGCCGACGGGCGAGGTCGAGAGATACTGGATCGAACAGCGCACCAGCTCCGGCAGGCTGTTCGCCCCGAGCTTGGCCTTCAGCGCCGAGCAGGTGTTGGCCACCGTCTTGTAGCTGATGCCCAGTTCGTCGGCGATGAGGGTGTAGTCCTTGCCCTCGGCGAGCAGCGACAGCGTCTGCAATTCGCGCGGGGTGATGTCGGCGAGCGGCGCGGTCTTGCGCGAGCCGAGCATGGCCACCTGCAAGGCGAGGTCGTGGCTCATATAGGGCTGTCCCTTGCGCACCCGCTCGAAGGCTTCCAGCAGCGCGCCGGAGGAGGTGTCTTTGAGCACATAGCCATTGGCGCCGGCTTCCAGCGCCCGGCTGGCGATGACGGGGTCGCCATGCATGGAAAAGACCAGGATCGGCGTGCGCGGGTCCTGCATGCGCAGGCGCCGCACCAGCACCAGCCCGCTGAGCCCGTTGCCCTGCAAGGCAAGGTCGACGATCACCACATCCGGCCGCTCGCGGCGAAAGAGGCGGTAGCCGGTCAGCACGGTGCTCGCTTCCAGCACGCGCTCCACGCCGGCATCTTCCAGCAGGCGGCGGCAGCCCTGCAGCACGATGGGGTGGTCGTCGATCACGAGCGCGCAGGTCATTGGGCGGCAAGCCTTTCCGGAGCGGCCGACAGGCCGAATTGATAGGGCTGGGCGGGAATCGTCACCTCGATTCGCGTCCCGCTCGGCACGACGGGCAGGATACGCCATGTGCCGCCCAGCGCGCTGATGCGTTCTTCCATGCCGATCAGCCCGAAACCGTGCTGCGCCCCGGCGGCGATGCCGGTGCCGTCATCCTCGATGGCGAGGTCGATCCTTCCGGCGCGGCGGTCGGCGCGCAGGCGGATGGCGATGTTGCGGGCAGCGCCATGGCGCAGCGCGTTGGTCACCGCTTCCTGGATGCAGCGATAGAGCGTGATGTCGACGCTGTCGCCATAGCGCTCGGCGAGGCCCTCGGCGGAGAGCGTGATGCGCCGGCCGGGCGAATGGCTTTCGAAATCGGCGACGAGGTCCGCCAGCACCGCCGCCAGCGGCACATGGCCGAGCGCCATCGGGCGAATCTTGCGCAGCAGGCGGCGGTTGAGGCCCTGAATGCGGTCGAGAATCTCCGTCATGGTGGCGATGCGCTCGCCCATGCGCTGGCCGAGTGCCGGCTCGGCACGGGCGGCGAGGCGTTCGATCGATTCGAGATTGGCGCGCAGCCCGAACACGCAGGGGCCGAGTTCGTCATGGAGATCGGAGGCGATCTGCCGCCGCTCGTCATCCTGCACGCTCACCAGCCGCTCATTGAGCCGGCCATTGTCCTCCCGCGCCGCCTTCAGCGCCGCGCCCAGCGCGTTGAAGCGCTCGGCGATCACCGCCAGCTCGCGGATGCGCGGCGGGTCGAGCCGGTGCTCGAACCGGCCGGCTTCCAGCTCGGACAGGCCGGCGGAAAGGGTGCGCAGCGGCATCAGCAGCCGGCCGAGCACGAGATAGAGCGCGGCGAGAATGGCGATGTTCACCGCCGCGGCCAGCAGAGCGAGGTCGGACATGTCCTCCCACACTTCGGCGATCTCGTCGGAGGCTTCGCCGGCGACCCGCACCTGCCCCACCGTGGCGCCGTTCTCGACGATCGGCACGACGATTTCCTGCCCTTCCGCCGAGACCAGCCAGGTGAACCAGCCGGGCACCTCACCCTCATGCGGCTCGCTCCCCGCCGGGGCGATGTCCAGCGCCGTGCCGGCGCGGTCCTCGATGCGGATGCGGACATGGCGCAGCCCGCTAATGTGCAGCGGCAGCTGCGCCAGCGAGCCGGTGGCGCCCTGTTCGCTGGCGAGGCGCTCCACCGTTTCCTGCACGAAGCGCTCGGCGACGGCGAGCGAGGACAGCATTTCCGCCTCGGTGGCACGGCGCGCATTGGCGATGATGACCGCCACCGCGACCAATGCCGCGCACAGATTTATGGCGACGATGGCGGCCAGCACCTGCCAGCGCAGCGAGCGGCGCTGCCACAGGCCGAAGGAGGGCGGGGGAGGTGCGGCGGTGCCGGAGGCGGTCACGGTGCGGGGTTCCCGGATTTCAGCGCGGGCTGCTCTGCCAGCGCCGCCAGCGCGGCGGTGCGGTCGAGGCCCTGTTTGCGCAGATTGTAGTAGTGCTGGCACAGATCGCTGAAGCCGGCGCGGGACCCCTTCCCCGCCAATGTGGAGAAATCGGCGATGATTTCGCGCGCCGTCTCCCGGATGCCGATCTCCGACAGCATGGTCTCCAGCTGCACCGCGCGATTGGCGATCATCCGCCCAGTCTCGCCGAAGCGGTCATCGGCGGCGTCGAGCACATCGTGCCACGCCTTCGCCGCCGGCGCGGTCGCGGCCACATCCGCCCCGGCGTCGCGGCTGGCGAGCCAGACCTCCGGATCGGTGTCGTCGGTCGGCTGAAGCCAGGTCTTGCGGGCGATGGCGCTGGCCTCCGGCGCGGCCACGCGCTCGCGCGTCTCCGGCTCGCTCTCGCCCGGGCAGCCGGCGAGGCCGAGAGCGAGGACCGCGCTCAGCGACAGGCGCAGAAGGGAAAAGGGCGAGCTGCTCATCTATACTTATGAACTTCTTATGAGAACGGCCGCAAACAGCGTTCCGTAACAGTACCGCTCCGGTCGTGCCGGCGCCAGCATCATCGACGAAACCTCCGTCCGGGTTGCAGCATAAGGCCTCAACCTGCTGGAAGCGAAGCATTTTCATGGCGTTTGGGCAAGGCTTCCGGCGTGGAGGGGTGAGTTATCTCCGGCGACGGGAAAAACTTCCCGCCTCGAATTTCCATTCTGCCTAAAGACAATAAATCCGAGCGCGGCGAACAATACTCCCAGAACAGTCAATGTTCTTAGAAAATCATAAGAATTCTCCGCCGTTCCCTAAGACAATCTCATGGAACTGCCCACGCATGAGCGGGCACGGCGAGGGATAAAAGAGACCCGCACGTCGACGGCAAAGCCGGGGCGCAGCGGGGCGGCTTGGGAAGTAGGAAACGCGAGGGAAGACCCAATGAGCCGACTGCACACTTCGGTGTCCGCGCTCTCCGTCGCCGCCGTCATGGCGGCCGCGATGAGCCTCGGCGCCTCGGCGCCGGCGGTGGCCAACGACAAGCTCGTCGAGCTGTCGAAAAGCACCGACAACTGGCCGATGACCGGCAAGAACTACAACGCCAACAACTACAGCGAAGCCAAGGAAATCACCAAGGCGAACGTCAAGCAGCTGCGTCCTGCCTGGTCGTTCTCCACCGGCGTGCTGTCCGGCCATGAGGGCACCCCCCTCGTCGTCGACGGCGTGATGTACATCCACTCGCCCTTCCCCAACACGACCTTCGCGGTCGGGCTGGACGATCCGGGCAAGATCCTCTGGCAGCACAAGCCGAAGCAGAACCCGACCGCCCGCGCCGTGGCGTGCTGCGACGTGGTCAATCGCGGCCTCGCCTATTGGCCGGGCAACGGCAAGGTCGGCCCGCTGATCATCAAGACCCAGCTCGACGGCAATGTGGTCGCGCTCGACGCCAAGACCGGCGAGGAATACTGGAAGCTCGAAAACTCCGACATCAAGGTCGGCTCGACGCTCACCATCGCCCCTTACGTGGTCAAGGATTCGGTGCTGATCGGCTCCTCGGGCGCCGAACTCGGCGTGCGCGGCTATGTCACCGCCTACGACATCCCCACCGGCGCCCAGAAGTGGCGCGCCTATGCCACCGGCCCGGACGAGGAAGTGCGCCTCGCCGACGACTTCAACAGCGCCAACCCGCAGTACGGCCAGAAGGGCCTCGGCAAGGCGACCTGGGAAGGCGAGGCCTGGAAGATCGGCGGCGGCACCAACTGGGGCTGGTACGCCTTCGACCCCGACACCAATCTCTTCTACTACGGCTCGGGCAACCCGGCGCCGTGGAACGAGACGATGCGTCCGGGCGACAACAAGTGGACGATGACCATCTGGGGTCGCGACATCGACAATGGTAACGCCAAGTTCGGTTACCAGAAGACCCCGCACGACGAATGGGACTATGCCGGCGTCAACGTCATGATGCTCTCCGAGCAGCAGGACAAGGAAGGGAAGATGCGCAAGCTTCTCACCCATCCCGACCGTAACGGCATCGTCTATACGCTCGACCGCACCAATGGCGACCTCGTCTCGGCCGACAAGATCGACGACACGGTCAACTGGGTGAAGAAGGTCGACCTGAAGACCGGCCTGCCCGAGCGCGATCCGGAATTCGGCACGCGCATGGACCACAAGGGCCGCGACATCTGCCCCTCGGCCATGGGCTATCACAACCAGGGACATGACTCCTACGATCCGGAGCGCAAGTCCTTCTTCATGGGCATCAACCACATCTGCATGGACTGGGAGCCCTTCATGCTTCCCTACCGTGCCGGCCAGTTCTTCGTCGGCGCGACCTTGTGGATGTATCCGGGCCCGAAGGGTGACCGCCAGACCTATGAAGGTCTCGGTCAGGTGAAGGCCTATGACGCCATCAACAACAAGTTCAAGTGGCAGGTGATGGAACGCTTCGCGGCCTGGGGCGGCACGCTCGCCACCGCTGGCGGCGTGATGTTCTACGGGACGCTGGACGGCTTCATCAAGGCGCGCGACAGCGACACCGGCGAGCTGCTGTGGAAGTTCAAGCTTCCCTCGGGCGTGATCGGCCACCCCATGACCTACACCCATAATGGCAAGCAGTTCGTCGCCATCTATTACGGCGTCGGTGGCTGGCCGGGCGTCGGCCTGGTGTTCGACCTCAACGACCCGACCGCCGGCCTCGGCTCGGTGGGCGCCTTCAAGCAGCTCCAGCACTACACCCAGATGGGTGGCGGCGTGATGGTGTTCTCGCTCAATGGCGACGGCCCCTACAGCGACCCGAACGTTGGCGAATACTCGACCAACGTGATCCAGGGCGGCGGCTGATCCTTCGCCTGACACGCCGCCGGCCGCACAGCGCGGCGGGCGGCGCTGTCCCCGAAGGCCGGGCGTCCGGCGGCTGCCCCGCCGCCGGACGCCCAGGGAAAGGGGACGCGCGCCGACAAGGGCTCACTGCCGGTGCCGCGTCCCCTGCCCGCCCCTGCCTCTCAGCACCTTCCGCACCCGAAATCCCGTCCAGGAGGACTCGCCATGGGCTCCCCGATGTCCACACGACAGGTCGTCAGCCGGCTCGCCCTTGCCGCCGGTCTCGCCTTGTCCGGTTTTGCCTTTGCCGGGCTCGCCCGCGCCGCGACCGTCGAGGCCGACAAGGCCGCCGGCCGCAATCCCAACGAGCTGCGCATCTGCGCCTCGAACGCCGAAGCGCCGTTCTCCGCCGCCGACAATAGCGGCTTCGAGGACCGCATCGCCATCGTGCTGGCGCAGGCCATGGGCCGCAAGCCGGTGTTCGTACGCACCGACCAGCCCGGCATCTATCTCGTGCGCGACCAGCTCGACAAGAACAACTGCGACGTCGTGATGGGCGTCGATGTCGGCGACGAGCGCGTGCTCGCCTCCAAGCCCTATTACCGCACCGGCTATGTGCTGGTGACCAAGACCGACCGCAACATCACCGCCAGTGACTGGGAAGACCAGCAGATCAAGGACCAGGCCCGTTTCGCGGTGCGCTTCTATTCGCCGGCCGAAACCATGCTCAAGCGCATCGGCCGGTTCGAGGACAACGCGGCCTACATGTACTCGCTGGTCAATTTCAAATCCCGCCGTAACCAGTGGGTCCAGGTGCCGGGTGACCGCATCGTCTCCGAAGTCGCCACCGGCGAGGCCGATGTCGGCATCGCCTTCGCTCCCGAGGTGGCGCGCTATGTGAAGGCGTCGTCCACCCCGCTGCGGATCACGGTGATCACCAAGGACATCGACCGGCCGAACGATGCACCGATCCCGATGCATTACGACCAGGCGATCGGCGTGCGCAAGAACGACCCGGAACTGGTCAAGCAGATCAACGAAGCGCTGGAAAAGGCGCGCCCGCAGATCGAGCAGATCCTCACCCAGGAAGGCATTCCGCTGCTTGAGCCGAATACCTGACCCACGGCTTCCGACGCACCGCGTGTCTGCCGGGCCGCGGTGCGCCCCTGATCTCTGGATGTGAACAAGGTTCGATGACGAAGACGATTTTCACCAAGAAGGCGGCCACGCTGCTGCTCGCCGGAGCGCTCGGAGCCGGTGTGGTCGGGTTCGGTGCCCGCGCCGCGATCATGCTCAGCAACACCGTCACCGGGCAGCCGCTCGACCTTTCCGAGGCGCCGGAAGAGGGACGCGACACCAAGGCGGTGAAGGTCTTCCTGGAAACGGGCAAGAACATCTACAACGAAGACCCCGTCTGCCTGCCCAAGGCGCATGAGATCTTCCTGTCCATGTGCTCGGGCTGCCACGGCCATTATGGCGAGGGCAAGATTGGCCCCGGCCTCAACGATTCCTACTGGACCTATCCCAAGAACGAGACCGACCAGGGCTTGTTCGAGACCATCTTCGGCGGCGCCAACGGCCAGATGGGCCCGATGTATGGCGCGCTGAACATGAACGAGATGCTGCTCGCCATGGCCTGGGTCCGGCATCTCTACAAGGACGATCCGAAGGGCGCCGTGTGGCTCACCGATGAGCAGCGCAGCAAGTTCAAACCCTTCGACGCGAACGCCAAGCACGTTGAGCCAGCCGAAGAGCTGCCCGCGGCGTGCGGCGGGCCGGCCGGCTGAACCGGCCGGTTGATGACGGGTGGAAAACGACCAGGAGACTGACATGAGCATCATCGACCGCAGCCTCACCTTCGCCATGACCCTCGCCGGCGCCGGCGTGCTGTCCCTCGCTCTGGTGGGCGGCGCCAGCGCCTATGACGGCACCAATTGCAAGGCGCCCGGCAATTGCTGGGAGCCCAAGCCCGGCTATCCCGAGAAGGTGGCGGGTTCCAAATACGATCCCAAGCACGATCCCAAGGAACTGAACAAGCAGTCGGAATCGATCAAGGCGATGGAAGCGCGCAATGCCCAGCGCGTCGCCAATTTCGAGAAGACCGGCAAGTGGGTCTACGACGTGAGCAAGATCCCGAACTGACCCCCCCGGCCGCACGGCTCTGTTCTTCGAGAACCCACTTGCGGGCGGACGATATTCTCCTGTCCGCCCCGCGATCCTCCGGGCAAGCCGCCCGGTTTGTGGGCAACTGGCGCGGCCGACGCCGAACGGGGTCCCCTCCGTCCGGCGTGGGCCGCGCCCTTTTCCGGCACAAGCGACCCGCGCCCGCCGCCTGAGAGGCCTTCCCCATGCATCTCGTCCGCGATCCCGATTCCGTGCTGGCGGATTGGCACGCCCATGCGCTGCGCTTCGAGCGCGAGATCGGCAAGGTGGTGCTGGGGCAGGAGCGGGTGATCCGCCTGCTGACCATCGCCACTTTTGCGCGCGGCCATGTGCTGCTGGAAGGCGATGTCGGTGTCGGCAAGACCACGCTGCTGCGGGCCATGGCCCGGGCCATCGGCGGCGCCTTCGAGCGCATCGAGGGCACGATCGACCTCATGCCGGGCGATCTCGTCTACCACGCCCATCTCGGCGAGGACGGAAAGCCGCGCATCGACCCCGGCCCGCTGCTGCGCCAGGGCGAGGACCTCTCCATCTTCTTCTTCAATGAGATCAACCGCGCCCGTCCGCAGGTGCATTCGCTGCTGCTGCGGCTGATGGCGGAGCGCTCGGTTTCGGCCTTCAACCGCGAATACCGCTTCCCGCATGTGCAGGTCTTCGCCGACCGCAACCGGGTGGAGCGCGAGGAAACCTTCGAACTGCCCGCCGCCGCCCGCGACCGCTTCCTGATGGAAGTGCAGGTGGCGATGCCGGAGGCGGAGGAGGCGCGCCGCGCGCTGGTGTTCGACCCGCGTTTCCACGATGTTGATACGCTGCTGATGGATGTGGAGAGCGGCGTGCTCGACCCGCAGGCGCTCGGCACCGTCGCCCGCGCCATCCAGATCGGCGTGCGTACCAGCCCGGCGCTGGAAGCCTACACGCTGGCGCTGTGGGAAGGCGTGCGCCATCCCGGCGCGCTCGGCCTCACCATCGAGGGCGTGTCGATGGACCGGGTGGTGCAGGGCGGCGCCAGCCCGCGCGGCATGAGCTACCTCATCCGCGCCGCCCGCGTGCGGGCGTGGCTGGAAGGGCGCGACATGGTGGTGCCGGAGGATCTGCGCGCCGTGTTCCCCGAAGTCATGGCACACCGCATCTTCACCGATCCGGTCTATGAAATGCGCCGCGAGCCCATCGTCGCTGCGCTCATCGCCGGCGTGTTCGCGCGGGTGCCGGCGCCATGACGGCGACGCCGCGCGACACGCCAACCGCGGACGATCTGCGCCCCCTACCCTATCGTCTGCGCTGGCGGCCGGAAGGCATCTTTCCCGGCGCCCATCCCGGGCGGGGCGAGGGCGCGGAAGGCGAGTTCCGCCGCCATGTCTCGCTGCTGCGCCAGCCCGATCCGCGCCGCATCGACCTGCGCGTCTCGCTGCGCGATCCCTATGGTGAGTTGCATGTGCGCCAGTTCGCGCCGCGCCGGGCGGTGCCGGTGGCGATGCTGGTCGATCTCTCCGGCTCGATGCGCTTCGGCGCGGCGGTGGCCGGTCCTGTGGCGGAACTCGGCGCGCTGCTCGCGCTGTCCGCCGTGCGCTCTGGCGACAATTTCGCGCTGTTCGGCTGCGACGACGGCGTGAACGAGGCCGCCAGCCTGCCGCTGTCGCGCCGGCGCGGGCTGGAGGCGGAGGTGCGCGAGCGGCTTATGGCGGCCCAACCGCGCGGCGCCGGTGCGGCCGGCCTGTTCGAAGCCGCCGGCCGCCTGCCGGCGCGGCGTTCCCTGGTGTTCCTGCTGTCGGATTTCCTCATGTCGGCGGGCGAGATCGAGCGGCTGCTCGACGCGCTGTGGCGGCACGATGTGGTCCCCGTCGTGCTGCGCGACGGCGCGCTGGAAGAGGACCTGCCGCGCTGGGGGCTGATCGAACTCGGCGATTTGGAGAGCGGCGCGGCGCGGCTCGTCTTCATGCGCCCGGCCTTGCGCGCCCGCTGGCTGCGCGCGGCGCGCGAGCGGCAGGCGGCGCTGGCGGCGCTGTTCGCCCGGCGCGGGCTGCGCCGGGTCACGCTGAAGGACGCGCTCGATACCGACGCGCTGGCCCTGCGGCTGATGGAGGGCTGAATGGGGTGGCGCGCGCGCATTCTGGCCACGCTGGTACTGCTGGCCCTGTCCGCCTCCCCGGCCCTGGCCCAGCTGCGTGGCGTGGAACTCTACGCGCCGCGCGGCTTCGGCCATGTCATCGGCGACACGCTCACCCTCACCGCCGAGATCGCGATCGACGCGCCTTTCGTGCTCGATTCCGCCTCGCTGCCCACCCCGCGCGCGCTCAATTACTGGCTCGACCTGAGGGATGTGCGGGTGACGGACCAGGGCGTGCGTGACGGCGTCCACCGCTACACGCTCGATCTCGTCTACCAGACCTTCTATGCCCCGCTGGAGCCGCGCCGGCTCACCATCCCCGCCGTCGCCCTATTCGCGGTCGATGGCGAGCGGCGGGTGGCGGTGGACGTGCCGAGCTGGTCGTTCCTGATGTCGCCGCTGCGCGAGATCGTCGCCACCGGGCCGGGGCCGGCCATGGCGCTGCGTCCGGACATCGCCCCGCGCCCGCTGTCCACGGCGCCGCTGCGGCGCGGGCTGCTGCTGGCGCTCGGCGCGGCGCTGCTGGCACTGCTGCTCCTCGCCTGGCAGATGGGCTGGGGACCGTTCGGCCGGCGCCGGTCGCGCCCCTTCGCGCGGGCGGCGCGGGCGATACCGTCGGGGCTGGCCGCGCCGGCGGGCGATCCCGCGTTGGCCGACCCGCGCTACACCCGGGCGCTGCAGGCGCTGCACCGGGCTTTTGATGCCACCGACGGCAAGGGCGTGTTCGCCGAGGACCTGCCCGGCTTCTTCGAGCGCCACGCCGCCTTCCGGGCGGCGGAGGCCGAGGTGCGCCGCCTGTTCGCCGCCTCCCGCCGCGCCTTTTTCGGCGCCGATCCCGCCGGGGCCCAGCGCGAACTGCCGCCGGCCGAGTTGGTGGCGCTGGCGCAGCGGCTGCGCGCGGTCGAGCGGGGCACGGCATGAACGCCGCCGGCGCCGTCTGGGACGGGCTGACGCGCGGCTGGGGCGTCGATCACCCCGCCATGCTGGCGCTGCTGCTGCTCGCCGTGCTGCCGCTGCTCGCCACGCCCTTCCGCCGGCGCGGGATCGCCGCCACGAGCCTGATCCCGGACGATCCCCTGTCGCGGATCATGGGTGTGGGGCTGCGGCTGGCCGGCGTCGTGGCCATGGTGGCGCTGGTGCTCGGGCTCGCGGGCCTGCACCGGCGCGAGCAGAGCGTCGAGCGCGAGGGCACCGGAGCGCATCTCGTGCTGCTGCTCGACCGTTCCTCCAGCATGGACAACAGCTTCGCCGGCCGTGCGCCCACGGGCGACCAAGAATCGAAGTCCGCCGCCGCCAAGCGCCTGCTGGCGGAATTCGTCGCCCGCCGCCCGCATGACCGCATCGCGGTGGCCGCCTTCTCCACCTCGCCCATGCCGGTGCTGCCGCTGACCGACCATCACGAAGTCATTGACGCGGCGATCGACGCCATCGACCGGCCGGGGCTCGCCTTCACCGATGTCGGGCGCGGGCTGGCGCTCGCCTTCTCCAGTTTCGCCGAGGACACGGACGAAGCCTCGCGCGCCGTGCTGCTGGTGTCGGACGGCGCGGCGCTGATCGACCGGCGGGTGCAGGAGGCGCTGCGCGACGCGGCGGCACGCACGCCGCTGCATCTCTACTGGCTGTTCCTGCGCACGCGCGGGGCGCAGGGCATTTACGACGTGCCGGCCTCGGGCGACGATTCCGCGCAAGCCAATCCGGAGCGGCACCTGCACCTGTTCCTGCAGAGCCTCGGCCTGCCCTATCGCGCCTTCGAGGCCACCAGCCCGGAAGCGGTGGCGCAGGCGATCACCGAGATCGACCGGCAGGAAACCCGGCCGATCCGCTATGCCGAGCGCATTCCCCGCCGCGATCTCGCCCGCCCGGCCTTTCTCGTGGCCGCCCTCGCCGTGGCGCTGCTGCTGGCCGCCAAGCTGGCCGAGCGGCAGCTGCGCCCGGCGGGTCGCCGGCCGGCGGGGGCGACACCGCTTCCCGCCGTCGATCTGAGGAGGGCCGCATGAGGGTGAGGCGCCTGGCGCTGTTCGCCACCGGCACATTGCTGTTCGCCAGCCTCGCCGCCGCCTCCTGGCTCGGCGCGCGGCTCCTTGTCGTCGAGCGCGACAATGGGCTCATCGCGTCGCTCAATGCCGGCCATGACCTCGCCATCAGCGCCGAGGACCCACCGGAACTCGTCTTCGCCCGGCTGCATTTCCTCGCCACGCGCGATCGGCTGGACGAGGCGCAGCCTCTGCTCAACCAGCTGGCCGGCGGGCCAGACCGGCGCCTCGCCGTCGCCGCGCTGTACGACATGGCCAATGCCCGGCTGCGCGTGGCCTTCAACCATCTCGAATCCAATCGCATCGACCCCGCCATTCCGCTGGTGCGGCTCGCCAAGGACAATTACCGCCGCGCCCTCACCCTCGATCCCGGGTTCTGGGACGCGAAATACAATCTCGACATCGCCATGCGGCTGGTGCGCGACTTTCCGCAGATCGAGCTGGAGGGCGAGGAGCTCCCGCCCGAAGCGGTGAAGAAGCTGTGGACCGACCTTCCCGGCCTGCCACGGGGGTTGCCATGAGCGGGGGCGCAGCGGGTGGCTATGGCCTCGGCCACCGTCGGGACTGGCGGTTCTGGCTGCTGCTGGCGGCGCTGCTCGCCATCCTCGCCGCGCTGTTCGCCCCGCGCATCGCCCAAACCGGCTCGGTGCGCGACGTGCTGGTGGTGGTCGACGTGACCGGCAGCATGAATGTGCGCGATGCGCAAAGCGAGGGGCGTCCGGCCACCCGCCTCGCCGCCGCCAAGGGCGCGGCGCGCGACATCCTCGCCGGCCTGCCCTGCGGCTCGCGTCTCGGCCTCGCCATCTTCACCGAGCGGCGCAGCTTCCTGCTGTTCGAGCCGGCGGAAGTCTGCGGGAATTTCGCCGCCATCGCCGGCTCCATCGACGATCTCGACTGGCGCATGGCCTGGGAGGGCGACAGCTATGTCGCGCGCGGCGTCCATTCGGGCCTCGACCTCGCCGCCGGTCTCAAGGCCGACCTCATCTTCATGACCGATGGGCACGAGGCGCCGCCTCTGCCCGGCGGCGCGCTGCCCAGCTTCGACGGCAAGGTGGGCGAGGTGGCGGGGCTGTTGGTCGGCATTGGCGGCGCGGACCCCGCCCCCATTCCGAAATTCGACCAGGACGGGCGCGAGGTCGGCTTCTACGAGGAGCAGGACGTGCCGCAGGAAAACCGCATGGGCCCACCGCCGGAGGATGCCGCCTCGCGCGCCGGCTGGAACCCGCGCAACGCCCCCTGGGGCAGCGAGGCCGCCACCGGGACGGAGCATCTGAGCGCGATGCGCGAGGAGCATCTGCGCGCGCTCGCCGCCCAGACCGGGCTCGGCTTCGTCGCGCTCGGCGCCGGCGGCGGGCTCATCGCCGCCGTCGAGGCCGATACGCGGCCCCGCCCGGTGGAAATGCGCGTCGACACCGCCGCCATCCCCGCCGCGCTGGCGTTGTTCTGCCTGGCGCTGCTGTTCGGCCTCGGTGCCACCACCTCGCGGCGCCCCGAGCGCCTTCCCACCCGCTAAAGGACACGACCATGCTTCAACGACGTGCGTTTGCGCTTTGCCTGCTGCTCCTCGCCCCGGCTCTGGCCTTCGCCCATGGGCCGACGCCCCAGCGGGCCGACGAGACGCTGGTGATCGCCGCCCCGCCGGAGGCGGTGTGGGCGGTGCTCTCCCGCTTCGGCAGCCTTAGCGAATGGCACCCGCTGGTGAAGAAGCTGGAGGCCACCGGCGGCGACGCCTCTGGCGCCGAGCGCGTGGTGACGCTGGAGAAGGGCGAGATCAAGGAGGGGCTGGACGAGATCGACCCCGCCGCCCACCGCATTTCCTATCGCCTGCTCACCGAGAATGCCGAGGCGATCCCGGTCAGCTTCTACACACAGACCATCGAGGTGAAGCCGGACGGCGCCGGCAGTCTGGTGACATGGGATGCCCGCTTCTACCGCGCCGACACCACCAACGAGCCGCCGGAGGACCGCAATGACGAGGCCGCCGTGGCGGCGATGACCGATTTCATCCAGCAGGGCCTCAAAGGGCTGCAGGCCAAGGTGACCGGGAAGTGAGAGGCGCGGCGCGCGCGGTGAGTGCGGCGTCTCGGCGCGCCGTGCTCGCGCTCGCCATTTCCGCGCTCGCGATTTCCGCGCTCGCTGTGCCCTTCGCGGCGGGCCCTTCGCGCGCCGAACCGCCCTCCCCGCTGCCTTCCCCGCTCATGGCGGTGGTGTCGCAGAAGGCGGCGGAGGTGGCACTGGTCGACATCGACGCGCGCGCGGTACGGGCGGTTATCGCCGTCCCCGCCGTGCCCGCCGGCCTCGCCGCCAGCCCGGATGGGGCGACGCTCTATGTCACCCATCCCGACCTCAGCCTCGTCAGCCGCATCGACCTTGCCGCGCGGCGGGTGACGGCGACGTTCAAGGCGGGGCTGCAGCCGTTCGGTATCGCCGTCACCCCGGATGGGCGTGCCCTGCTGGTCAGCGACTGGAGCGGCGACGCCCTGCTCCGGCTCGACGCCGCCACCGGCGCCGAGACCGGCCGCGTGGCCATCGGCAAGGCGCCGGCGGGGCTGGTGCTGGATGCCGCCGGCGCCCTCGCCTATGTCGCCGACCGTGAGAGCAATCAGGTCAGCGTGGTGCGGGTCGCCGACATGACGCGCCTCGCCACCGTACCGGTCGGGCGCGCGCCGTTCGCTCTGGCGCTGTCGCCGGCCGGGGACCGGCTCTATGTCGCCAATGTGCAGAGCGGCGATCTCTCCATCCTCGACACCGGCGCCGCGCCGCGCGAGATCGCCCGGGTCAAGATCGGGCTCATGCCCTATGGGGTGGCGGTGACGGCGGATGGAAGCCGCGTGCTGGTGAGCAACCAGCAGAGCGGCCGGCTGGCCGTGCTCGATGCCGGCACGCTTGCCGTGGTGCCGGAGCAGCCTCGGCTCGGCAGCTTTCCCGAGGGCATCGCGGTCGCCTCCCCCACCCGCGCGGCGGCGGTGGACTGGGCGGAGGACGAGGTGGTGGTGATCGACATCGGCACAAGCGCCCTGCTCGGCCGCATCAAGGTCGGCACCAGCCCGCGCAATCTGATCGCCCTGCCCGGCGGCCGCTGAGCCCCCCCCCCGCTCACCCTTCCCAGTTGATGCGTGGCATCTCGCGCTGCACCGCATGGACGGCGGCGCGCAGCTGGTCGTGCCGCCATTGCCGGTAGGCCGGGCCGCCGCCAGCGGAGCGGGCGATGTGGGCGGCCCAGTTCGGGGCGTCGCCCGGCGCCTCGACGGGATAGATGCCGACATCGCGGTTGTCGATGCGGCCGAGGCGGGCCTCCACCGTCTCGGCGATCCGACGTGTCACGTCGCTGGGTGTCACGTAACTTGGCGTTACGTCGCGTGGTGTCACGTCGTTTGATGAAATCATCGCATCGTTCTCATCCGTGCCCGAGGCATCCGGGTATGAAATGTCATTGTGGATGCATGATGGCCAACGTCCGTCCGCGTGATCTAAAGCGAAGCGTGTGGCCAACTTCCTGCGAACTTCTACCGCCCGACCGGGTTGTCCTTGTCAGCAAGGAGGTAGCCATGACACTTCATCATTCGGCCAAACCGGCGGAAGATGTTACCGATCAGAAGGTGGTCCGGTTTTTCTTTCGCGGCGATGACGACATCGTCGAATGCCTCGTCGGCTGGGACGCGCTGGAGCGGCTGGAGAACAGCCCGCTCGCCAGCCGTGCCGACCGTCTCGCCCGGTTCGAGCAGCATCGCCCGCGCATCGAAGCGGCGGCGCTGCGCAAGATGGGTGAGGCCGGCAGCCCGCGTCCGCTCACCCTTGGCGCCGGGGACGTGATCGACGGCCCGGCGCTCTGACGCGGCACGTCGTACGGCGCGAAACAGTTCGGCCGCCTCCCGTGGAGGCGGCCGTTTTCTTTTTAGCCCGGGATGAGCTTTTCCGCCTCGTCGAGCGCCTGGCCGCAGGCCGCCGCGTCACCGGCGGCGTCGGCCGTGCGCGCCCGCTTCATGGCGCCGTCGAGCTGGTCGGCGGTGGCAGCGCCGCCTTCCGCCGCCGTCTTCTGGCCCGAGGTCTGGGCGCGGACATCGGCGGGCGAAGCGGCCTTGCCGGCCAGCGTGTCGTTCATGCCGGTGGTGCCGCCGGTCCCCGGCGCCTCGCCGGCGCGCGGCGTACTGGCATCTGGGGCGGTAGTGCCGGCCGCCGGCAAATTGGTCGGGCCGGAGCCGGCGTCGCTGGCGGAAACCTTCTTCTCCAGCTGGGCGAGGCGGTCGGTGCAGGGGCCGGCGACGGCGGCGCCAGCACCGAGGGTCAGCACCCCGGCAAGGCTAAGAATAGCGGTATTTGCGAACAGTTTCATGGCGTTCCTCCTGCCAATGCATCTTGGCTGAGGGAACAACTTCCCGGTCCCCCGCCCGTTCCCGCCCGGTCCGTGGAGACACCGGGCGGGTCGGCGCGGGCTCAGGCGGCGCGGACCGTCTCCAGGAACTCGTTCATCACCGACCGCAAGGTGCGGGACTGCCGACATGGCGGCAAGGAACACCGGCTTGCCCTGAACGATGTAGGGCAGCGGCGCGAGGATGCTCTCCCGGCCGTCGGTCTGCGGGGCGATGAATCAGCCGCCCTTCATCACCCCGTTGGGGTGCAGGGGCTTGCGTCAGGCTGGTTTTGCCGTCGCCTACGTAGTTCTACGGGCGCCTCCGCGCGGATTGGGACAGGCGGTCTTGCCGGCAGGGGCCGAGGGGGCAAGGCGCATGTTAAAAAGTCAAACAGTATGACTATTCAGCTTCGAAAGACTGTGGCATAGATTCCCCGCCGGCAAGCGCCCGCAAGTGGCGCGACGGTGATACCTCACGGGAGAAACGCCAATGAATTTCAGGGCCTTGCTGCTCGCGTCCGCCGTGTCCGGCGCGCTGTTCTCGGTTGGCGCGCAGGCTGCCGACCTGACCATCGGCTTCTCGCAGATCGGCTCGGAATCGGGCTGGCGCGCGGCCGAGACCACCGTTTCCAAGGCCGAGGCCAAGAAGCGGAACATCAATTTCAAGATCGCCGACGCCCAGCAGAAGCAGGAAAACCAGATCAAGGCGATCCGCGCCTTCGTCGCCCAGGGCGTGGACGCCATTTTTCTCGCGCCCGTGGTCGCCACCGGCTGGGATTCGGTGCTGAAGGAGGCCAAGGAGGCGAAGATCCCGGTCGTGCTGCTCGACCGCGACATCGACCCCTCCGGCAAGGAGCTCTACCTCACCGCCGTCACCTCCGACAGCGTGCATGAAGGCAAGGTCGCCGGCGAGTGGCTGGTGAAGACCGTCGCCGGCAAGCCGTGCAATGTGGTGGAGCTTCAGGGCACCGTCGGCGCCTCCGTCGCCACCAACCGCAAGAAGGGCTTCGAGGACGGCATCGCCGGCGCCTCCAATGTCAAGATCGTGCGCAGCCAGACCGGCGACTTCACCCGTGCCAAGGGCAAGGAAGTGATGGAGAGCTTCATCAAGGCGGAAGGCGGCGGCAAGAACATCTGCGCCGTCTACGCCCATAATGACGACATGATGGTTGGTGCCATCCAGGCGATGAAGGAAGCCGGGCTGAAGCCGGGCACGGAGATCCTCACCGTCTCCATCGACGCCGTGCCTGACATTTTCAAGGCCATGGCGGCGGGTGAAGCCAATGCCACGGTGGAGCTGACCCCCAACATGGCCGGCCCCGCCTTCGACGCGGTGATCGCCTATAAGGAAAAGGGCACCGTGCCGCCGAAGTGGATCCAGACGGAATCCAAGCTCTACACCCAGGCCGACAATCCGAAGGCGGTCTACGAATCCAAGAAGGACCTCGGCTACTGAGCCTTGGGCGCGAAAGTAGGCAGACTTTCGCAGCACATACAGGCTCTGCTCGATCCTCCAGCAGGTGACGCGGCGGTCCTCGCCCGCAGCCCCTGCCCTGCGCGGGCCGGCTCCTCCTCCGGCCGGCTCGCGCGCTTTCCCGCCGCTTCCGAGGCTGTCATGCACGCCACCGAAACGCTCCCGCGCCCGCTGCTGGCCGTGACCGGCTTCTCAAAGTCCTTTGCCGGCTTCGTGGCGCTCGACCGGGTCGACTTCACCCTGCGCCCGGGCGAGATTCACGCCCTGCTCGGCGAGAACGGCGCTGGCAAGTCCACCCTGATCAAGACCATGACCGGCGTGGTGGCCCGCGATGCCGGCACGATGGCGCTCGACGGCGTCGAGATCGCCCCGCGCTCGGCGGAAGAGGCGGTGCGCATGGGGCTCGCCACCGTCTATCAGGAGGTCAATCTCGCGCCCAATCTCTCCGTGGCGCAGAACCTGTTCCTCGGCCGCCAGCCGACCCGCTTCGGCCTGGTGCGCGAAGGCGAGATGCGCCGGCGCGCCCGAACTCTGCTGGCCGAATTCGGCCTGTCCATCGATGTCGCCGCGCCGCTGGAGAGCTATTCCGTCGCCGTGCAGCACATCGTCGCCATCGCCCGCGCGGTCGACCAGTCGGCCCGCGTGCTCATTCTCGACGAGCCGACCGCCAGCCTCGACGCGCATGAGGTGGAGGTGCTTTTCGCGGTGATGCGGCAGTTGAAAGCACGCGGCATCGGCATCGTCTTCGTCACCCATTTCCTCGATCAGGTCTACGCCATCTGCGACCGCATCACCGTGCTGCGCAATGGCCGCCTCGCCGGCAGCGCCCCCATCGCGGAGATGCAGCGGCTCGATCTGGTGCGGCTGATGCTGGGGCGCGAACTGAGCGAGGCGACGACCCAGCGCCCGCCGCGCACCGACGACACGCCCGCCGAGGTGGTCGCGGCCTTTCGCGGCTTCGGCAAGGAGGGCGCCGTCGCCCCGTTCGACCTCACCTTGCGCGCCGGCCATGTCGTCGGCCTCGCCGGGCTTCTGGGCTCGGGGCGGACCGAGACGGTGCGGCTGGTCTTCGGCGCCGACCGCGCCGATTGCGGCACGGCGGAGGTCGCCGGCCATGCCGCCTCCATCGGCTCGCCGCGCGAGGCGATGGCGCTCGGCTTTGGCTATTGCCCGGAGGAGCGTAAGACCGAGGGCATCGTCGCCGATCTCACCGTGCGCGAGAACATCGTGCTGGCGCTGCAGGCCCGGCGTGGTGCGCTCGCCCCGCTGTCGCGGCGCGAACAGGACGCCATCGCGGCGAAGTTCATCCGCCTGCTCGACATCCGCCCGCCGGACCCGGAACGGCCCATCGGCCTGCTCTCAGGCGGCAACCAGCAGAAGGCGCTGCTCGCCCGCTGGCTCGCCACCGCCCCGCGCCTGCTCATCCTCGACGAGCCGACGCGCGGCATCGATGTCGGCGCCCATGCCGAGATCATCCGGCTGATCCGCGAATTGTGCGCGGAGGGGATGGCGCTGCTCGTCGTCTCCTCCGAGCTGGAGGAACTCGTCACCTATGCCGACGAGGTGATCGTGCTGCGCGACCGCGCCCATGTCGCCCGGCTCGGCGGGGAGCAGATCGACGTGGCGTCCATCCTCGCCGCCATTGCCGAAGCGCCCGCCGCGCCGGTCGCGGCGTGAGGAGGCGGCTGATGGCTCTGCGTCTCCCCCGCATCGGCACCTCGCAGCTGCTCGCGCTCGGCGTGATTCTCCTCGCCAACTGGATGGTCTCGCCGCAGTTCTTCGATATCCGCGTGCAGGACGGGCGGCTGTTCGGCAGCCTGATCGACGTGCTCAATCGCGGCGCGCCGGTGGCGCTGCTGTCCATCGGCATGGTGCTGGTCATCGCCATGCGCGGCATCGATCTCTCGGTCGGCGCGGTCATGGCGATCTGCGGCGCCATCGCCGCCAGCCTCGCCGACAGTCACGCCCTCCCCGTCGTGCTCGCCGCCGCGCTCGGCGCCGGGCTGCTCTGCGGGTTGTGGAACGGCTTTCTCGTCGCCGTGCTCGGCATCCAGCCCATTGTCGCGACGCTGATCCTCATGGTCGCCGGGCGCGGCATCGCCCAGCTCATCACTGAGGGGCGCATCGTCACCTTCACCTCGCCGCAGCTCGCCTTTCTCGGCGGCGGATCGGTGCTCGGCCTGCCGACGCCGGTCGTGCTGACGCTCGGCATGATGGCGCTGACGCTGCTGGTGGTGCGCGGCACCGCGCTCGGGCTGATGATCGAGGCCACCGGCGGCAATCCCCGCGCCAGCGCGCTCGCCGGCATCGGCACCCGCCTCATCACCGTCGCGGTCTATGTGTGGAGTGGCCTGTGCGCCGCGCTGGCCGGCATCGTCGCCAGCGCCGACATTCTCGGTGCCGACGCCAACAATGCCGGGCTGTGGCTGGAACTCGACGCCATCCTCGCCGTGGTGATCGGTGGCACCTCGCTGTTCGGCGGGCGGTTCTCGATCCTGCTCGCCGTGGTCGGCGCGCTCATCATCCAGGCGATGAACACCGGCATCCTGCTCTCGGGCTTTCCGCCGGAGACCAATCTCGTGGTGAAGGCGGTGGTGGTGCTCGCCGTGCTGCTCGCCCAGTCGCCCCGGCTCGGCGGCGCGCTGGCCGGGCTCGGCGTGCTGTTCAGCCGGTCGAAATCGGGAGGCAAGCGCCGATGATCCGCTCCCTGAGCCGGCTGACGCCGGTGCTCGCCACCGCTGCGGTATTCCTTGCCGGATTTGTGGTCTGCGCGCTCATCTACCCCAACTTCGCCTCGCTGCGGGTGGTGATGAACCTGCTTACCGACAACGCCTTCCTGGTCATCGTCGCCGTGGGCATGACCTTCGTCATCATTTCCGGCGGCATCGATCTGTCGGTCGGCTCGGTCATCGGCTTCACCACCGTGTTCCTGGCGCTGGCCATCGAGCGCTGGGGCGTGCCGCCGCTCGCCGCCTTCGTGCTGATCCTCGTGCTTTGCGCACTGTTCGGCGCCTGTATGGGGGCGATCATCCAGTATTTCGAGCTGCCGGCCTTTATCGTCACCCTGGCCGGCATGTTTCTGGCGCGCGGGGCGAGCTTTCTTCTGTCGACGGAATCGCTCCCCATCACCGCCGATCTCTACGCCCATCTCTCCGACCACGCCTTCCGCTTCGAGGGCGGCGCCCGGCTCACCGTGCCGGCGATGATCATGCTCGCGGTGGTGCTCGCCGGCATGGTGCTGCTGCACCTCACCCGCTTCGGCGCCAATGTCTATGCGCTGGGCGGCTCGCGCACCGCCACGGGGCTGATGGGCATCAATGTCGCGCGCACCACGGTGCTGATCTACACCCTCTCCAGCGTTCTGGCCGGGCTCGCGGGAATCGTGTTCTCGCTCTACACCTCTTCGGGCTATTCGCTCTCCGCCGTCGGTGTCGAACTCGACGCCATCGCGGCGGTGGTGATCGGCGGCACGCTGCTCTCGGGCGGGTACGGCTTCATCTTCGGCTCCTTCCTGGGCGTGATGATCCAGGGCCTGATCCAGACCTACATCAGCTTCGACGGCATGCTGTCGAGCTGGTGGGCGAAGATCGCCACCGGGCTCCTGCTGTTCGCCTTCATCGCCTTCCAGCAGCTCACCTTGCACCTGGCCCGCCGCTCGCGGCGCGCCCCGGCCGGAGCCCATCCATGAGCGCGCCCAACACCTCGCAGATCATCGTCATCCCCACCCGCCGCTCGCATTCCAACCATGCGGAAGTGGCGCGCACCATCGGCATCGACATCATCGCCGGCCGCTATGGCGAGGGCGCCAAGCTGCCGGGCGATGCCGAGCTGACGCTGCTCTTCGGCGTGTCGCGGCCGGTGCTGCGGGAAAGCGTGAAGACGCTGGTGGCCAAGGGCCTGCTCTCCACCAAGGCGCGTGTCGGCACGGTGGTGCGCGAGCGCGCGGCCTGGAACATGTTCGACGCCGATGTGCTGGCCTGGCATCTCGATGCCGGCATCGACAAGCGCTTCCTGCGCGATCTCTCGGAAATCCGCCTCGCAGTGGAGCCGCGCGCCGCCGCGCTGGCCGCCGAGCGCCGGAGCGCGGAACAGCTCGCGGTGATGCGCCGTGCCGTCGCGCAGATGAAGGACGAGCCGGGCGCCTCCGAAGGCTTCGCCGAGGCCGATCTGACGCTGCATGTGGAGGTCGCCACCGCCTCGGGCAACCCGTTCATGCGCTCGGTCGGCGCGGTCATCGAGGCGGCGCTGCGCGCCTCCTTCGTGCTCTCCGCCCCGGCCGACGCGCGCGAGCACGACATCGCCGTGGCCGCGCATGAGCGCATCGTCGAGGCGATCGCCGATGCCGACGCGGAAGCCGCCGCCGCCGCCATGACCAATGTGATTTTCAACGGCCTGCGCCGCCACGGCGCGGCGGGCTGACCGGGTGCCGAAATGAGCGATGACGGATCGACCAACAACAAGAAGCCTCTGCGCAGCCAGGCCTGGTTTGGCCGGCAGGACAAGATGGGGTTCTATTACCGCTCCTTCCTGAAGAATTCCGGCCAGCCGCAGGACCGTTTCGACGGCCGGCCGGTGATCGGCATCTGCAACACCTGGTCGGAACTCACCCCCTGCAACATCCATTTCCGCGACCTCGCCGAGCATGTGCGGCGCGGCGTGCTGGATGCGGGCGGCTATCCCCTGGAATTCCCCGTCTCCTCGCTCGGCGAGGTGACGATGCGCCCCACCGCCATGCTGTTTCGCAACCTCGCCTCGATGGACGTGGAGGAGGCGATCCGCGCGCACCCGCTCGACGGCGTGGTGCTGCTGATGGGCTGCGACAAGACCACGCCGGCGCTGCTGATGGGCGCGGCCTCCGCCGATTTGCCGGCCATCGGCGTTTCCGGCGGGCCGCAGCTGCGCGGCAATTACCGTGGCCAGATCATCGGCTCGGGCACCAACATCATCTCCATGAGCGAGCAGCTGCGCGCCGGCGAGATCACCATGGCCGAGTTCCATGAGGCGGAAGCGGGCATGAACCGCTCGTCGGGCTCCTGCATGACCATGGGTACCGCCTCCACCATGGCCTCGATGGTGGAAGCGCTCGGCATCGGCCTGCCGGAGAACGCCGCCATTCCCGCCGTCGACGCCCGCCGCAATTTGCTGGCGCGCATGGCCGGGAGGCGCATCGTCGAGATGGTGCAGGAGGACCTGAAGCCCTCCGACATCCTCACGCGGGAAGCGTTTGAGAACGCCATTCGCGCGCTGGCCGCCATTGGCGGCTCGACCAACGCGGTGGTGCATCTGCTCGCCCTCGCCGGGCGCGTCGGCGTCGATCTCACACTGGCGGATTTCGACCGGCTGGGGCGCGACATCCATTGCCTCGTCGACCTGATGCCGTCGGGCCGCTTCCTGATGGAGGATTTCTACTATGCCGGCGGCCTGCCGGCGGTGCTGCGGGCGCTGGGCGAGCGCGGTCTGCTGAACAGGAACGCCCGCACGGTGAATGGCCGCACCCTGTGGGAGAATGTCCAAAAGGCGCCGAACTGGAACCCCGAGGTCATCACCCCCTTCGAGGCGCCGTTCAAGCCGGAAGCCGGCATCGCCATCCTCACCGGCAACCTCGCCCCGGACGGCGCCGTCATCAAGCCCTCCGCCGCCTCGCCGGAACTGATGCAGCACACCGGCCGCGCCGTGGTGTTCGAGAGCGTCGAGGAGATGCACCACGCGGTCAATGACGAGGCGCTGGACATCGACGCCTCCTGCATCATGGTGCTGAAGCACTGCGGCCCCAAGGGCTATCCCGGCATGGCCGAGGTCGGCAACATGCCGCTGCCCGCCAAGCTGCTGCGCGAGGGCGTGCGCGACATGATCCGCATTTCCGATGCCCGCATGTCCGGCACCGCCTATGGCACCGTGGTGCTCCATGTCGCCCCGGAGGCCACCGCCGGCGGGCCGCTGGCGCTGGTGAAGAATGGCGATCTGATCACGCTCGACGTGGCCGCCCGCTCGCTGCACCTGCATGTGAGCGCGGAGGAAATGGCCGCCCGCCGCGCCGCCTGGGTGCCGCCGGCGCCGCACGCCGCGCGCGGCTACCAGCGGCTTTACATCGACCACGTGCTGCAGGCCGATCGCGGCGCGGATTTCGACTTTCTGGTCGGGCGTTCGGGTTCGCCCGTTCCCCGCGACAATCACTGAGGTGCAGGATGACCCGCCTTTCCGCCGCCGGCCCGTATAAGGGCGTGTTCCCGGTCGCGCCGACCGTGTTCGACGCCGCCGGCCGGCTCGATCTCGACGGCCAGAAGCGCTGCATCGACTTCATGATCGATGCCGGCTCGCACGGCCTGTGCATCCTCGCCAATTTCTCCGAGCAGTTCGTGCTGGCCGATGACGAGCGCGATCTTGTCATGGCCACGGTGCTGGAACATGTGGCGGGCCGGGTGCCGGTCATCGTCACCACCACCCATTTCGCCACCCATATCTGCGCCGAGCGTTCGCGCCGGGCGCAGGAGGCGGGCGCGGCGATGGTGATGGTGATGCCGCCCTATCATGGCGCTACCTTCCGCGTGCCGGAGCCTTCCGTCTACGGCTTCTACAAGGCCGTGTCCGACGCCATCGACATCCCGATCATGGTGCAGGACGCGCCCGTCGCCGGCACGCCGCTCTCCGTGCCGTTCCTCGCCAAGATGGCGCAGGAGATCGAGAACCTCGCCTATTTCAAGATCGAGGTGCCGCAGGCGGCGAACAAGCTGCGGGCGCTGATCGAGGCCGGCGGCGAATCCATCGTCGGCCCGTGGGACGGCGAGGAGGCGATCACGCTGATGGCCGATCTCGATGCGGGGGCCACCGGCGCCATGACCGGCGGCGGTTTCCCCGACGGTATCCGCGAGATCATCGACCCCTATTTCGCCGGGGACCGCGCGGCCGCGCTCGACGCCTATCAGCGCTGGCTGCCGCTGATCAATTACGAGAACCGACAGGCGGGCTTCGCCACGGCGAAAATCCTGATGCAGGAGGGCGGGGTCATCCGCCACGACACGCTGCGCGCGCCGCTGCCGCCGGTGCATCCGGCGACGCGGGCCGGCCTGCTCGAACTTGCCCGCCGGCTCGATCCGCTGGTATTGAGGTGGGGTAAGTGAGCGCGATGGCCATGACCGAGCTTACCGGAGCCGCTCTTCTCGGGTCCCGCGACCTCACCGGCGCGGCGACGTTCCAGGCCATCGATCCCGCTACCGGCACTACGCTGGAGCCGGCCTTCCTCAACGCCGGCCCGGCCGAGGTGGCGCAGGCGGCGGCGTTGGCGGCGCAGGCTTACCCGCTCTACCGCGCCACGACGCCGGAGGCGCGCGCGGCCTTTCTCGACGCCATCGCCACCAACATCGAGGCGTTGGGCGACACGCTGATCGCCCGTGCCGCGCGCGAGACCGGCCTGCCGGTCGCCCGGCTGAACGGCGAGCGCGCCCGCACCACCGGCCAGCTCCGGCTGTTCGCCAGCTGGGTGAGGGCGGGCGGGGCCGACGAGCCGCGCCTCGACAGCGCCCTGCCCGACCGCACGCCGCTGCCGCGCGCCGATCTGCGGATGCGCCATATCGGCCTCGGGCCGGTGGCGGTGTTCGGCGCCTCGAACTTCCCCCTGGCCTTCTCCGTCGCCGGCGGCGACACCGCCTCGGCGCTGGCGGCGGGCTGCCCGGTCATCGTCAAGGGTCATCCCGCCCATCCCGGCACATCGGAACTGGTCGGCCGCGCCATCCGCGCGGCGGTGGCCGAGGCCGGGCTGCCGGAAGGCGTGTTCTCGCTGCTCACCGGCACGTCGCATGAACTCGGCTCCGCGCTGGTGGCCGATCCGCGCGTCAAGGCGGTGGGCTTCACCGGCTCGCGCGGCGGCGGCCTCGCTCTGTGCCGCATCGCCGCCAACCGGCCCGAGCCGATCCCGGTCTTCGCCGAGATGAGCAGCATCAACCCGGTGTTCCTGCTTCCCGCCGCGCTGGAAGCCCGCGCCGAGGCGCTGGCCACCGGCTTCGTCGGCTCGCTCACCATGGGCGCCGGCCAGTTCTGCACCAATCCGGGCCTTGTCATCGCGATGGCCGGCCCGGCGCTCGACCGCTTCATCGCGGCCGCCGCCACGGCGGTTTCCGCCGCCCCTGCCGCGACCATGCTCACCCCGGGCATTGCCGGCGCCTATGCCAAGGGCGTCGCGGCGCTGGCGGAGCAGCCTGATGTCAGCGAGCTCGCCCATGGCGGCGAGGGCGGCGTCAATGCCTGCCGCCCGGCGCTGTTCGTGACCGACGCCGAACACTTCCTGCGCGAGCCGGTGCTGTCGCACGAAGTGTTCGGCGCCTCCTCGCTGGTGATCCGCTGCGCCGATGAGGCGGACATGGCGGCGGTGGCCGGGGCGCTGGAAGGCCAGCTCACCGCGACGCTGCAACTGGACGCCGCCGACCACGCCCTCGCCGCCCGGCTGCTGCCGGTGCTGGAGGACAAGGCCGGGCGCATTCTCGCCAATGGCTGGCCGACGGGGGTGGAGGTCTGCCACGCCATGGTGCATGGCGGGCCGTTCCCCGCCACCTCCGACCCGCGCTCCACCTCGGTCGGCACGCTCGCCATCCGCCGCTTCCTGCGCCCGATCTGCTACCAGGACCTGCCGGAAGCGCTGCTGCCCGCCGCCGTGCAGACGGGCAATCCGCTCGGCCTGCCGCGCCTTGTCGACGGCACGCCCGCACTCCCCGGGGAGGCCCGCCCATGAGCCCGATCCGCCTCGCCCTTGTCGGCCTCGGCAAGATCGCCCGCGACCAGCACCTCCCCGCCATCGCCGCCACGGAGGGTATCGAGCTGGTGGCGGTAGCCAGCCGCAACGCCTCGCTCGACGGCGTCGCCCATTTCGCCACGCTCACCGATCTGCTGGCGAGCGGCGAGCCGATCGACGCGGTGGCGCTCTGCACCCCGCCGCAGGGCCGGCACGACCTGGCGGCGCGGGCGCTTGCCGCCGGCAAGCATGTGCTGCTGGAAAAGCCGCCCGGCGCCACGGTGAGCGAGCTCGGCCCGCTGGTCGCCGCGGCGCAGGTGTCCGGCCGCACTTTGTTCGCCACCTGGCATTCGCGCTTCGCCCCGGCGGTGGAACCGGCCCGCGCCTTCCTCGCCGAGGTGGCGCCGCGCGCGGTGCGGGTGACGTGGAAGGAGGATGTGCGCGTCTGGCATCCCGGCCAGCGCTGGATCTGGGAGCCGGGCGGGCTCGGCGTGTTCGACCCTGCCATCAACGCGCTGTCGATCCTCACGCGGATTCTGCCGCGCCCGGTGTTCGTCACCGGCGCGGAGCTTTCCTTCCCCTCCAACTGTGCCGCGCCCATCGCCGCCACCGTCTCTTTCGCGGATGCGCACGGGCTGAAGGTAGAGGCCGATCTCGATTTCCTGCAGACCGGGCCGCAGAGCTGGGACATCGAGGTCGACACCGACCGCGGCACGCTGCTGCTCGCCAAGGGCGGGGCCGAACTCTCGCTCGACGGCCAGGTGCTGAGCGCGCAGACCGAGGCGGAATATCGCAACATCTACAAACGCTTCGTCGAACTGGTTCAGACGGGGGGGTCGGATGTCGACCTCGCCCCGCTGCAACTGGTCGCCGACGCCTTCCTGCTGGGTCGGCGCGTTGACGTCGCGCCATTCCATGACTGAGCCTTAAGGAGAGACGCATGGACAAAGCCAGCAAAAGCAACCGGCCCCTGCGCTCCCGCGCCTGGTTCGACAACCCCGACAATATCGACATGACCGCGCTCTATCTGGAGCGCTACCTCAATTTCGGGCTCAGCCAGGACGAATTGCAGAGCGGCCGCCCGATCATCGGCATCGCCCAGACCGGCTCGGACCTCTCCCCCTGCAACCGCCACCATCTCGAACTCGCCAAGCGGGTACGCGACGGCATTCGCGAGGCCGGCGGCATCGCCATCGAATTCCCCGTCCATCCCATCCAGGAAACCGGCAAGCGCCCCACCGCCGGGCTCGACCGCAACCTCGCCTATCTCGGCCTGGTCGAGGTGCTCTATGGCTACCCGCTCGACGGCGTGGTGCTCACCATCGGCTGCGACAAGACCACCCCGGCGCTGCTGATGGCGGCGGCGACGGTGAACATTCCCGCCATCGCGCTCTCGGTCGGGCCGATGCTGAACGGCTGGTACAAGGGCGCGCGCACCGGCTCCGGCACCATCGTGTGGAAGGCGCGCGAATTGCTGGCGGCCGGCGAGATCGACCATGCCGGCTTCGTCAAGCTGGTGGCGTCCTCCGCCCCTTCCACCGGCTATTGCAACACCATGGGCACGGCGACGACGATGAACTCGCTCGCCGAGGCGCTGGGCATGCAGCTGCCGGGTTCCGCCGCCATCCCCGCCCCCTATCGCGACCGGCAGGAAATCGCCTACCGCACCGGCCTGCGCATCGTCGAGATGGTGCATGAGGATCTTAAACCCTCCGACATCCTCACCCGCGACGCCTTCCTCAACGCCATCCGGGTGAATTCCGCCATTGGCGGCTCGACCAACGCGCCGATCCATCTCAACGCGCTCGCCCGCCATGTCGGGGTGGAACTCTCCATCGACGACTGGCAGACCTATGGCGAGGAGGTGCCGCTGCTGGTCAATCTCCAGCCCGCCGGCGAATATCTCGGCGAGGACTATTACCATGCCGGCGGCGTGCCGGCGGTGGTCAACCAGTTGATGGGCCAGGGCCTCATCGCCGAGGACGCGCTCACCGTGAACGGGCGCTCGCTCGGCGCCAACTGCGCCGGCGCCGGCATTCAGGACGAGGCGGTGATCCGCCCCTATGACCAACCGCTGAAGGAAAAGGCCGGCTTCCGCGTGCTGCGCGGCAATCTGTTCTCTTCCGCCATCATGAAGACCAGCGTCATCAGCGCGGAATTCCGCGTGCGCTACCTCTCCAACCCGGACGACCCGGACGCTTTCGAGGGCCGCGCAATCGTGTTCGACGGGCCGGAAGACTACCACGCCCGCATCGACGACCCCGCACTTGCCATTGACGATGGCTGCATCCTGTTCATGCGCGGCGCCGGCCCCATCGGCTATCCCGGCGCGGCGGAAGTGGTGAACATGCGCGCGCCGGACTACCTCATCAAGGCCGGCGTGCATGCCCTGCCCTGCATCGGCGACGGGCGCCAGTCCGGCACGTCGGGATCGCCCTCCATCCTTAACGCTTCGCCCGAGGCGGCGGTCGGCGGCGGCCTCGCTTTGCTGCGCACCGGCGACCGGGTGCGCATCGATCTGAAGCGCAACAGCGCCAACATGCTGGTGGCGGAGGAGGAACTTGCCCGCCGCCGCGCCGAGCTGGACGCGGCCGGCGGCTATGCCTACCCCGCCAGCCAGACGCCGTGGCAGGAAATCCAGCGCGGGTTGGTCGGCCAGCTGGAAACCGGCGCCGTGCTGGAAAACGCCGTGCGCTACCAGCGCATCGCCCAGACCAAGGGGATGCCGCGTGACAACCATTAGCGCGCCCGCTCCCGAGGCAACCTCCAGCACCCTCATCTGCGCCGAGCGCTGCCATCTCGGCGAGGGCCCGGCCTATGACGCCGCGCGCGACACCGCCTGGTGGTTCGACATCGTGGAGAAGCGGCTCTATGAGGCGCGGCTCGCGACCGGCGATATCGCCGTGCATACGTTGCCGGTCATGGCGAGCGCGCTGGCGGTTGTCGATGCCGAGCGCCAGCTGCTCGTCACCGAGGCCGGGCTGATGCTGCGCGATGTCGCTTCGGGCCGGCTGGAAACGCTCGTCCCTGTGGAGGCGGACAAGGCCGGCACCCGTTCCAACGACGCCCGCGTCCACCCCTCCGGCACCTTCTGGTTCAGCACCATGGGCCGCAACGCGGAGACCGGCGCCGGCACCGTCTATGCCTTCCATGCCGGCGCGGTGATCCCGCTTTTTCCCGCCGTCACCATTCCCAACGCCATCTGCTTTTCGCCCGATGGGTCGCTCGGCTATTTCGCCGACACGGCGATTGGCGAACTCTACCGGGTGCGGCTCGATCCCGGATCCGGCCTGCCGCTGGAAGCCCCGACCCTGCTGCATCGGCATCCGGGTGAAGGCGGGCTGGACGGTGCCGTCACCGATGCCGAGGGGCTGATCTGGTGCGCCATCTGGGGCGGGGGGCGGCTCAACGCCTATTCCCCGGCGGGCGATCTCGTCCGCAGCGTGCCCACCCCGGCGCACCAGACCAGCTGCCCGGTCTTTGTCGGGCCGGGTTTCGACCGCGTGCTCGTCACCTCCGCCTGGCAGCACATGGATGCGGACGCCCGCGCGGCGGACCCGGAGCATGGCCGCACCTTCCTCCTCGACATCGGCGCCACCGGCCGCGCCGAGCCGCGCGTCCTTCTGGGGGCGCGGTGATGGGCGGCGTCTCGCACATCGTCGTCGACTGGGGCACGTCGAGCTTCCGCCTTTGGGCGCTGGACCGCGACGGCGCGGTGCTGGCCGAGCGGCGCAGCACGCAGGGGCTGGCGGCGTCGGGCACTGAGGGCTTCGAGCGCGTGCTCGACGCCCATCTCGACGTGCTGGGCATAGCGGACCGCGTGCCGGTCATGATGTGCGGCATGGTCGGCTCGCGCGCCGGCTGGGTGGAGGCGGCCTATGTCGCCACCCCCGCCGGGCTGGACGGGCTGACCGAGAAGGCGGCGCATGTGCCTTCCGCGCGGCGGCTCATCCGCATCCTGCCCGGCATCGCCCAGCGCGGCGCGGCGGGGGCCGACGTGATGCGCGGCGAGGAGACCCAGCTGCTGCCGCTGATCCGCGACGGCTTCCACGGCGTCGCCTGCCTGCCCGGCACCCATTGCAAATGGGTGCGGGTGGAAGGCGGCACGGTCGCTGGCTTCGCCACCTTTCTCACCGGCGAACTGTTCCATTTGCTGCGCAGCGCCTCCGTCGTCGCGCCGGCGGTGGACGGGGCGGCGGCGGTGGACCCGGACTCCGAGGCTTTCGCGCAGGGCGTCGATAACGGCCTCGCCGCGCCGGAGCTGCTCGGCCGCGACCTGTTCCGCCTGCGCGCCGGCTGGTTGCTGGACGGCACGTCGCCGGAGGCGACGCTGGCGCGGCTGTCCGGCCTGCTCATCGGCGCGGAGCTGGCGGGTGCGCGGCACTTTGCCGGCGCCAGCCCGGTCGCGCTCATCGCCTCCGGCGCGGCGGCGGCGCTCTACCGCACGGCGCTGGCACGCGCCGGTTTCGCCGCCGTCACCCTTCACGACGCCGAGGACTGCGTGCGCGCCGGGCTGCACGCCGCCGCCCTCAAGGCGTTCCGGCTGGAAAGGATCACCGCATGAACGCCCCCTTCGCTCCCCGCGTGCCCTGGCCGCAGCTGCGGCGCGGGCTGGTGGCCATCCTGCGCGGCCTGCGGCCGGAGGAGGCGGAAGCCATTGTCGGCGCGCTGATCGAGGAAGGGCTGGAGGCGATCGAGATCCCGCTCAACTCGCCGGACCCCTTCGCCTCCATCGAGACCGCCGCGCGCCTCGCCCCAAAGGGCGTGCTCATCGGCGCCGGCACGGTGCTCAGCGTGGAGGAGGTCGACCTGCTCAACTATGCCGGGGGGGCGGCTGATGGTGAGCCCGAATGTCGATCCGCAGGTGATCGCCCGTGCCGCGCGCCACGGCATGGTGACGATGCCCGGCGTGCTGACCCCGACGGAAGCGTTCGCCGCGCTGAAGGCCGGGGCTTCGGGGCTCAAATTCTTCCCCGCCAATCTGCTCGGGCCGTCGATCATTCAGGCGATTGCCGTGGTGCTGCCGCCGGGCACGGTGGTCGGCGCGGTGGGCGGTGTCGGCGAAGAGGAGTTCGCCGCCTATGCCCGCGCCGGCATCCGCACCTTCGGCCTCGGCTCCAGCCTGTACCGGCCCGGCGCCACCGCCGCCGAGGTGCGGGCGAAGGCGCGGGCCATGGTCGCGGCCTATGACGCGGCCTTTCCGACCGAGACACGAGGCAGCGGATGACCCGCGCGCCTTCCTGCGGGCTTCCCCGCCAAAAATCCGGACCGCCCAAGGCGGCCGTTGAAAACACCCGAGTTGAAACGCTCAAGGAGCTGACGATGAAACGCCTGACGACGCTTTTCTCCGCAACCGCCTTCGCGCTGGGCGCGCTGGCCCTCGCCCTCCCCGCTTCGGCGGCGGACAAGGGCACGGTCGGCATCGCCATGCCCACCAAATCCTCCGCCCGCTGGATCGCCGACGGCGACAACATGGTGAAGGTGCTCAAGGAGCGCGGCTACAACACCGATCTGCAATATGCCGAGGACGACATCCCCAACCAGCTCTCGCAGATCGAGAACATGGTGACCAAGGGCGCCAAGGTGCTGGTGATCGCCTCCATCGACGGCACCACCCTGTCGGACGTGCTGAAGCAGGCGCATGACAAGGGCATCAAGGTCATCGCCTATGACCGCCTGATCCGCGAGACGCCGAATGTCGACTATTACGCGACCTTCGACAATTTCCAGGTCGGCGTGCTGCAGGCGCAGTCGCTGCTCAAGGGCCTCGGCTATCCCGAGAACAAGGGCCCGTTCAACATCGAGCTGTTCGGCGGCTCGCCGGACGACAACAACGCCTACTTCTTCTACGACGGCGCCATGTCGGTGCTGAAGCCGCTGATCGACAACGGCACGCTCAAGGTCGCTTCCGGCCAGATGGGCATGGACAAGGTCTCGACCCTGCGCTGGGACGGCGCCACCGCCCAGGCCCGCATGGACAATCTGCTCAGCGCCTACTACTCCGACAAGACGCTCAACGGCGTGCTCTCGCCCTATGACGGCCTGTCCATCGGCATCCTGTCCTCGCTCAAGGGCGTCGGCTATGGCTCCGGCAAGATGAAGATGCCCGTCGTCACCGGCCAGGACGCGGAAGTCCCGTCGATGAAGTCGATCCTCGCCGGCGAGCAGTACTCCACCATCTTCAAGGACACGCGCGAACTCGCCAAGGTGACGGCCGACATGGTCGACGCCACCCTGTCCGGCAAGGAGCCGACCGTCAACGACACCAAGACCTACAATAACGGCGTCAAGGTCGTGCCGTCCTACCTGCTCAAGCCCGTCGTCGTCGACAAGGGCAACTGGGAAGCCGTGCTGATCGGCTCCGGCTACTACAAGCCCGGCCAGATCAACTGATCCCCCTACCCGCCGAACGCCGCGCCGGCACCCCGCCGGCGCGGCCCCGGCCTTTGGACCGATCCATGAACGCTCTTCTGGAAATGCAGGGCATCAGCAAGCACTTCGCGGGTGTGCGGGCGCTGAGCGATGTCACCTTCGCCGTCCGGCCCGGCGAGATCCATGCCCTTGTCGGCGAGAACGGCGCGGGCAAGTCGACGCTGATGAAGGTGCTGAGCGGGGTCTACCCGCACGGTTCCTATGAGGGCGCCATCGTCTTCGACGGCGAGGAGCGCCGCTTCAGCGACATCACCGACTCGGAAGCGCTGGGCATCATCATCATCCACCAGGAGCTGGCGCTGGTTCCGCTGCTCTCCATCGCTGAGAACATCTTCATCGCCAATCCGCCCGGCCGCTTCGGCGTCATCGACCGCGGCGCGGTCCACCGGCGCACCAAGGAACTGCTGGCCAAGGTCGGGCTCGACGAATCCCCGGACACGCTGGTGACCAATATCGGGGTGGGCAAGCAGCAGCTGGTGGAGATCGCCAAGGCGCTGTCGAAGAAGGTGCGCCTGCTGATCCTCGACGAGCCCACCGCCAGCCTGTCGGAAAAGGACAGCGCCGCGCTGCTCGACCTGTTGCTGGAATTCAAGGCGCAAGGCATCGCCTCCATCCTCATCTCGCACAAGCTCAACGAGGTCTCCAAGGTCGCCGACCGCATCACCGTGCTGCGCGACGGGCGCACCGTCGACACGCTCGACTGCCATGACGGCGCGGTGGAGGAAGACCGCATCATCTCCAAGATGGTCGATCGCGACCTCGAACACCGCTACCCCAAGCGCGAGCCTGATATTGGCGGGCCGATCTTCAAGGTGACGAACTGGTCGGCCTATCACCCCCTGCATTCCGAGCGGCAGGTGATCAAGAATGTCGATTTCGAGGTCCGGCGCGGCGAGATCGTCGGCATTGCCGGGCTGATGGGCGCCGGCCGCACCGAATTCGCCATGAGCATTTTCGGCCGCTCCTGGGGCCAGAAGATCAGCGGAAGGGCGGAGATGGAGGGCCAGCCGGCGGACCTCTCCACCGTGCGCCGCGCCATCGATGCCGGCCTCGCCTATGTCACCGAGGACCGCAAGCAGCTCGGCCTTCTGCTGGCCGAGGACATCCGCAAGAACGTCACTCTCGCCAATCTGCCCGCCGTCGCGCCGGGCCGGGTGATCGACGATCTGAAGGAGCTGCGCGTCGCCTCCGACTACCGCGCCCGCATGCGCATACGTTGCCACAGCGTCTATCAGGAAACCGGCAAGCTCTCCGGCGGCAACCAGCAGAAGGTGGTGCTGTCGAAATGGCTGTTCACCGACCCCAAGGTGCTGATCCTCGACGAGCCGACGCGCGGCATCGATGTCGGCGCCAAATATGAAATCTATTGCATCATCAACGAGCTGGCGGATGCCGGCAAGGGCGTGGTGGTGATCTCCTCCGAGATGCCGGAACTGCTCGGCATCTGCGACCGCATCTGCGTGATGAACGAGGGCGCCTTTGTCGGCGAGTTCCCCGGCGCGGAGGCCTCGCAGGAAAAGATCATGCGCGCCATCATGCGCAAGGGAGAGCAACGCCCCATGGAGGCATTGGCATGAGCGACACCGCTCTCAAGGACAAGGCGAGCCACGCCGGCTTCCTGAAGAACAATTTGCGCGAATACGGGATGCTGATCTCGCTCTTCGCCATCATGATCTTTTTCGAGGTGGTGACGAACGGCACGCTGCTGCGCCCGCTCAACCTCACCAATCTCGTGCTGCAGAACAGCTACATCGTCATCATGGCGCTGGGCATGCTGCTGGTCATCGTCACCGGTCATATCGACCTGTCGGTCGGCTCGGTGGCCGGCTTCATCGGTGCGGTGGCGGCGGTGCTGATGGTGAAGTTCGACCTGCATTTCATCCCGGCGACGCTGATCTGCCTCGCTTTGGGCGGGCTGATCGGCGCGGCGCAGGGCTATTGGGTCGCCTATTTCAAGATCCCGTCCTTCATCGTCACCCTGGCCGGCATGCTCGTGTTCAAGGGGCTGGCGCTGGCGATCCTCGCGGGGCAGTCGGTCGGTCCTTTCCCGCCCACCTTCCAGAAGCTGTCCTCCGGCTTCATCCCGGAACTCATCCCCGACGCCGGCAACCTCTACCCCACCTCGCTCGCCATCGGCGCGGCGCTGGCGCTGGCGATGGTGTGGCTGAACTTCCGCGGCCGCGCCCGGCAGGAAGCGCACCACATCCACACCGAGCCCTATGGCTTCTTCCTCGCCAAGAACGCGCTGCTGTTCGCGGTCATTCTCTATTTCGCCTATCTCATCGCCTCGCATCGCGGCCTGCCCAATGTGCTGGTCATCATGACGGCGCTGATCGCGCTGTATGCCTTCGTGACCACCCGCACCACCATTGGCCGGCAGATTTATGCCGTCGGCGGCAATGAGAAGGCGGCCAAGCTCTCCGGCATCAAAACCGAGCGGCTGACTTTCCTCACCTTCGTCAATATGGGCGTGCTGGCGGCGTTGGCCGGCCTCGTCTTCGCCGCCCGGCTCAACACCGCGACGCCGAAAGCCGGCCTCGGCTTCGAGTTGGACGTGATCGCCGCCTGCTTCATCGGCGGTGCCTCGGCCTATGGCGGCGTCGGGCGTGTCGGCGGCGCGGTCATCGGCGCGCTGATCATGGGCGTGATGAACAACGGCATGTCGATTCTGGGCATCGGCATCGACTACCAGCAGGTGATCAAGGGGCTGGTGCTGCTCGGCGCCGTCTGCCTCGACGTCTACAACCAGCGCCGCGCCTGAGCGCGCAACGCCCGGTCGCCTTTAGAGCGTTTTCGAGCGAAGTGGCTACCGGTTCGCGTGAAGAAAACGCGACAAAAGAAAGAGTCAGAGCATTTCACTGTTTCCATGAAACAGTGAAATGCTCTGGGGGCGGCCGGGCCGCCTTCCCGCCGCTTGACAAGGGCGGCGCGCTGGGGGACCCCGGTTGTCCGCATCCCTCGTCACACCCGGCGCGCCATGTTCCGCTTCCTGCATTCCAGCGACCTGCATCTGGGTAAGCGCTTCGGCAATTTCGCCGGCGATCTGCCCGGCCGGCTGCGCGAGGCGCGCCATGGCGTGATCGCCCGGCTGGCGCAGCACGCGCGCGAGCAGGGCGCCGGCACCATCCTGCTCGCCGGCGACAGCTTCGACACCGAGACTCCCGCGCCGGAGGTGCGGCGGCAGGCGCTGGCGGAGATGCGCCACCACGCGCCGCTGCGCTGGGTGCTGCTGCCGGGCAATCATGATTCGCTCCAGGCCGCGCCGCTCTGGGCGGCGCTGAAGGCGGAAGCGCCGGATAATGTCATCCTCGCCACCGAGCCCCGGCCGCTCGAACTCGCCCCGGGCGTGGTGCTGCTGCCCGCTCCCTGCACCACGCGCCGGCCCGGCCGCGACCTCACCGAATGGATGGACGCCCACCCCACCCCGGAGGGCACGCTGCGTCTCGGCCTCGCCCATGGCGCCATCCGCTCCTTCTCTGAGGACGCGGTGGCCGGCGAGGTGATCGCGCCCGACCGTGCCCGCCGCGCCGGCCTCGCCTATCTCGCGCTCGGTGACTGGCATGGCGCGGTGGAGGTGGACCCACGCACCCGCTACAGCGGCACGCCGGAACCGGACCGCTTCAAGCACGAAGCGCCCGGTACGGCTCTGGCGGTCGGCCTCGCCGGTGCCGACGCCCTTCCCGAGGTGCAGGCGCTGCCGACCGCGAGCTTCGCCTGGCGCGAACTCGACCTGCATCTGCTGGAGGGCGACGACCCGATAGCGGCGCTGGCGGCGCTGCTGCCGGAAGAGCGGGTGCGCCGGCAGACGCTCGCGCGGCTCGTCGCCACCGGCCGCACCGGGCTGGAAGGGCAGGCGGCGCTGCAGCGCGCCGTTGCTACCGCTGCGCCGGATTTCGCCTTTCTCGACCTCGACGCTGCCGGCCTTGCCACCGCCTGCGCGCCGGACGATCTCGACCGCATCGACCGGGGCGGCGCGCTGCGCGCGGCGGCCGACGCACTGCTGGCGGAATCGGGCGACCTCGCCCGCTCGGCCGAGGAGCGGGAGATTGCCCGCGCCGCTCTCGGCCGGCTCTATTCCCTGGCACAGGCGAGCGCACCATGAAGATTTCCGCGCTGCGGCTGTTCAATGTGAAGCGCTTCGCCCAGCGCGGCGTCGCCATCGAGAACATCGGCGACGGCGTCAACGTGCTGTGCGCGGTGAACGAGTTCGGCAAGTCCACCAGCTTCGAGGCGCTGCACGCGCTGTTCTTCCAGCCGCATTCCGGCACGCCGGGCGATGTGCAGCGGCTGCGGCCCTATAGCGGCGGCAGCCCGCTGGTGGAGGCGGACATCTCGACCGGGGCGGGCCGCTTTCGCCTGACCAAGCAATATTATGGCGGCCGCTTCGCCCGCGTCACCGATCTCGCCACCGGCCGGCTGCTGGCGCAGGCGGATGAGGCGGAAGCCTTCATCGCCGGGCTGATCCGTGGCGGCACCGCCGGCCCGGCCGGGCTGCTCTGGGTGCGGCAGGGGCTCACCGGCATCGAGAAGCGCAGCAAATCGGAAGAGGACAGCGAGAAGCAGGTGCGCGCCAGCCTGCTGGAATCGGTGCAGGGCGAGGTCGAGGCCGTCACCGGCGGGCGGCGCATGGCGGAGATCATGGCAGCGACGCAGGCGGCGCTGGCCGATCTCGTCACCGCCACCGGCCGGCCCAAGGCGGGCGGGCGCTACGCCGCCGCGCTCGACGCCCGCGACGCGCTGATCGAGCAGGAGCAGCGGCTGGCCACCGATGTGCGGGCGCTGCGCGAGGCGCTGGACCGGCGCGCGCAGACGCTCAAGCGGCTCGCCGAGCTGGAGCAGCAGGAGGAGCGGCAGGCGCGGCATCGCGCGGTGGAAAGTGCGCAGGCCGCTTTCGACGCCGCCAAGGCGCAGGGCGAGGCGCTGCGCGCCGCCGAGGCCGAGGCCGGGCTGGCGCTTGAGCGCCGCGACGCCGCCGAGCGCGAACTCACCGCCTATCGCAACGTGCTCGCCACGGCGCAGGCGCATGCGGCGGCGATGGCCGAGGCCGAGCAGCGGCGCGCGGCGGCGGTGGCGCGGCGCCAGTCCGCCGGGGCGGAACTGCAACGGGTGCAGGCCGAGCTTATCGCAGCCGAAGCGGCGGAGGACGCGGCGCGCCAGCGCCTCGCCCGTGCCGACGCCGCATCGAAGGCGCGCGAAGCGCGCACACGGCAGGCGGCGCTGGCCGAGCGGCTCGCCGCCGCCGAAGCGGCCCGGCAGGCGCTGGAAGCCGCCGATGCGGCGCTGGCCCTCGCCAAGGTTCCGCCCGGCCGTCTCGATGAATTGCAGGCGCTGGAAATCGACATCGCCAAACGCCGCGCAGTGGAGGAGGCGGCGCGGCCGTCGGTGACCATCGACTACGCACCCGGCGCCGCTCCCATCCTTATGGACGCCGTGCCGCTGGGCGCGGGCGAGGAGCGCGGCTATGACGGGCAGGCGCGGCTCACCCTGCCCGGCCTCGGCACGCTCACTCTGCGTTCCAACCGCGCCGCGCCGGCCGACAGCAAGCTCGCCGAGGCGCAGGCGCGCCACCGCGCCTTGCTCGCCGCGCTGGGGGTGGAGGATCTCGCCGCCGCCCGCGCCCGGCAGATGCGGGCGCAGCAGATCGAGACCGAGCGGCGCGAGGGGCAGGCCCGCCTCGCTCTGCTCGCGCCGGAAGGTCTGGCGCGGCTGCGTGAGGAGGTGGCCGCCGGGGCCGGGCTCGGCGCGGAGCTGCCCGAGCCCGAGGACGACCCCGCCGCGCTGCGCGCCGCCCTCGCAGCGGCGGAAGAGCGGCGCGCCCTCGCCCGGCAGGCGCTGCGGGCGGCCGAGCCGCTGCGCGCCCGCGCCGACGAGGCGTTCGTCGAGGCGGAGACCGCGCTCGCCGGGCTGAAGGCCGAACACGCGCAGATCGCGGCCCTGCTCGGCCCGGAGGACGCCCGCCCGGCACGCGCGGACGCACTGGCGCGCCGGCGCGACGAGCTGCAACGCCTGTTCACCGAGGCGGAAGCGCAGGTGCAGCGCCACCGCGCCGGGGCGGTCGATCTTGAAGCCGCCGAGGCGGCGCTGCGCCGTGCCCGCTCGGTGGAGGAGGCCGCGACCCGGGAAGCGGCGACGCTGCGCGAGACCCTCGCCGGGCTCAATGCGCAAATCGGCACCCGCGCGGATGAGGCGGTGGAGGAAATGTGGGGCGAGGCGAAAGAGGCGCTCGCCGCCGCCACCGCCCGCGTGGAGGGTTTCAAGGCCGAGGTGCGGGTGCTGCAGCGCCTGGCCACCGCGCTGGAGGTGGCGCGGGCGCAGGCGCGCGATCTCTATCTGAGGCCGGTCATGGCCGAACTCTCGCCGCTGCTCGGCCTGTTGTTCGACGATGCCGCCATCACCTTCGACGACAAGACGCTGCTGCCGCAGACGCTGCGCCGCAACGGCCATGAGGAAGAGGTGGAGCGGCTGAGCGGGGGCATGCGCGAACAGCTCTCCGTGCTCACCCGCCTCGCCTTCGCCCGTCTGCTCGCCCGCGACGGCCGGCCGGCGCCGGTCATTCTCGACGACGCGCTGGTCTATTCCGACGATGACCGCATCGAGCGCATGTTCGACGCGCTGCACCGCCAGTCGCGCGACCAGCAGATCATCGTCTTTTCCTGCCGCCAGCGCGCCTTCCAGAAGCTGGGCGGCCATGTGCTTGCCATGACCGACTGGCAGCCCGGCGCCGGCACCGCCGGCTAGTTCCGCACCACCTTGCCGGGGTTCATGATGTTGGCCGGGTCGAGCGCGGCTTTCAGCGCCCGCATCAGGCTGAGCTTGGCCGGGTTGCCATAGCGATCGAGCAGGTCGAGCTTGACGGTGCCGATGCCATATTCGGCCCCGAAGGACCCGCCCATCGCCACGGCGAGGTCGTAAACGCGCGGCGACACCTCGCGCTCGAACCACGGCTTGTAGACGGACGGCTCCGCTCCCGGGGCGACCACGTTGAAATGCACATTGCCGTCGCCGACATGGCCATAGATGGAGAGCCGCCCGCCGGCGCCGTGCTCTTCCACCAGCGCGCTGGCTCGCGTGATGAAGTCCGGCAGCGCCGAGGTCGGCACGGAAATGTCGTGCTTGAGCGAGCCGCCATTGGCGACTTCCGCCTCGGGAATATGCTCGCGTAAGTACCACAGCTGGTCGCGCTGCTGCCCGCCATTGGCCAGCGTGCCGTCGCTCACCCAGCCCTCGCCCATCGCCTCTTCGAGAAAGGCGGCCATCGCCTCCTCAAGTCCCAGCAGCGGCGAGCAGCTCTGCGCCTCCATCAGCACATAATGCGGCGCCGCCGTCTCCAGCGGATGCCGCAGCCCCGGCTGGGCGGCGAGCAGAAGGCTGAGGGAGTGATGCGAGACATATTCGAACGAGGTGATGTTCTCGCCGGTGAGCACCTGCGCGCGGGCCAGCAGCGTGGTCAGTGCGCCGATCTCCTCGGTGGCGAGGAAGGCGGTCACTGTCTGCGCCGGCTTGCGCGCCAGCTTCAGCGAGGCGGCGGTGATGATGCCGAGCGTGCCTTCGGCGCCCAGCAGAACCTGCTTCACGTCATAGCCGGTGTTGTTCTTGCGCAGCGGTTGCAGCACGTCGAGAATCTGCCCGTCCGGCAGCACCGCCTCCAACCCGAGCACGAGGTCGCGGGCCATGCCGTATTTCAGCACGGAAATGCCGCCGGCATTGGTCGAGAGCGTTCCGCCCAGCTGGCAGGACTGGCGCGAGCCGAGGTCGAGCGGCAGCATCAGCCCGGCGTCGTCGGCGGCGTCCTGCACCACGCTCAGCACGCAGCCGGCCTCGGCGGTGAGCGAGAGATTGGCGGCATCAATCGTGCGCACGGCGTTCAGCCGTTCCAGGCTCAGCACCAGTTCCCCGCCCTCGGACGAGGGCGTGGCGGCGGCGCAATAGGAGGTGTTGCCGCCCTGCGGCACCAGCGGCACGCGGTGTTCGGCGCACAGCGCGACGATGGCCTGCACCTCCGCGGTGGAGCGCGGGCGCAGCACGGCGCGGGCGGTGCCGGTGCGGAAGCGGCGGAAATCGGTGAGGTAGCGCGCGACCACGTCCGGGTCGGTGACGGTGAGTTCCGCCGGCAGGCTGCCGAGTACGCGGTTGATCGGGTCCATGCGTGCCGCCCTTCTTCCCCTGCCCTCGCGCGGGCCGGGGGAGATAGCCGGCGCGCGGCACGGCTGGCAAGCCGTCGCGTTCGGGCGAGGCGCGCTCAGATGCGGGCGAGGATGGCGCCGGCGAGCCGGGCGACCGTGGCGACATGGGCGCGGCTCGCCTCATAGGCACCCTCCCCGTCCCGCTGCATCAGCGCGGCATGGAGGCGCCGCATCTCGGCGATGGCGTCGGCGTGGCGGCCCTGCTGGGCGATGGTCATGGAGCGCAGATGGTTGATGCGGGCATTGAGCGAGCGCACCACATCCCACGCCACTTCCTTGCCGGCGGCGACGAACAGCTTCTCGTAGAATTCCGTGGTCCGCCGCAGCACCTCGCGCGGGCTGCCGGTGCGAAAGGCGGCGTCGATCTCGTCGATCACCCCGCCAAGCTCGGCAATCGCCGCCTCGGGAGCGTTGAGCGCGCAGGCCCGCGCCGCCTCGCTCTCCAGCAGCGCGCGGATCTCGTAGATCTGCGCCGCCTGCGCCGGGTCGGGCTTGGTCACGGCCGGGCCTTGATGGGGAATCGTCTCCACCAGCCCCTCGGCTTCGAGATGGCGCAGCACCTCGCGCACCACGCTGCGGCTGACCCCCAGCCTTTCGCACAGCTGGCGCTCCACCAGCCGCTCGCCGGGCTTGAAGCGGAAATCGAGAATGGCGTCGCGCATTTTCTCCAGCGTCAGGCTGCGCAGCGTCGGCACGCTGCGCTCGACCTTCATCTCTTCGCCGGCAGCATTGGATTCGGTAGTCGCGACCATGGCTGTCTCCGTTCCCGCCTCTTGTCGCCCGAGCGGCGCGGGATGACAATTGACTCGGTTGTCTTATGGTATACCATCATACGGAACTTGAGGCCATCGTCGCTGAACGACTGCCCGCACGGCGCCGCTCAGCCCGTCTTTCGTGAGACAGATCATGCCGTTGCAGCTGCGCAAGCTCGTCACCTATGCCGAGACCACCTTCATCGAGGGCGGCCGCGCCGCCGCCTCGCCGCTGCGGCTCTATGCGGCGGCGGCGGTGCTCACCAACCCGTGGGCGGGGCGCGGCTTCGTCGAGGACCTGAAGCCGGAGATTCACGACATCGCCCCCCAGCTCGGCGCGCTGCTGACCGAGGAAATCCTGCGCATGGCCGGCTCGGGCGAGGCGGTGGAAGGCTATGGCAAGGCGGCAATCGTCGGTACGTCCGGCGAGGTGGAGTATGCTTCGGCGCTGATCCACACGCTGCGCTTCGGCAATCACTACCGCAAGGCGGTCGGCGCCAAGAGCTATCTCGCCTTCACCAATACGCGCGGCGGGCCGAATGCTTCCATCGCCATTCCGCTGATGGACAAGCTGGATGAGGGCCGCCGCTCGCACTACCTCACCATCCAGTTCGCCATTAACGACGCCCCGGCGCCGGACGAGATCGTCGTCGCGCTCGGCGCCTCCATTGGCGGGCGCCCGCATCACCGCATCGGCGACCGCTATCAGGATCTCAAGGAGCTCGGCTCCACCCAGGGCCTCGACGCCGCCCCGGCGGACGCCTCCCATGGCTGAGCGGCGCGTCCTCGCCTATGCCGGCCGCGACGGCGCCCCCGCGCAGGTCGCCTATCGCCGCGCGGGCGTGGCCGGCGCGCCGGCCGTGGTGCTGATCCATGGCGTCGGCATGGCGAGCGAGGTGTGGGCACCGCAGATCGACGCGCTCTCCGCCTTCCATGACGTGATCGCGCTCGACATGCCCGGCCATGGCGGCTCTAGCCTGCCGCCGGAAGACGCGCGGCTCTCCGATTACGCCGATCAGGTCGTCGCGCTATTGGACGGGCTGGGCCTGTACTCGGCCGCGCTGGTCGGCCATTCCATGGGCGCGCTGGTGGCGCTGGAGGTGGCGCTGGCGCATCCCGCGCGGGTGCGCGCCGTCGCCGCGCTCAACGCCGTGTTCTGCCGCACGCCGGAACAGCGCGCGGTGGTCACCGCCCGCGCCGGCTCGCTGGAGGCGGAAGGCCGCGCCGCCTCGCACGAAGCCGCCGTGGCGCGCTGGTTCGGCGCGCCGGTGCCGGCGGAGCTTGAGGCGAGCGCGGCGCAGGTATCGGCCCTGCTCGCGTCCGGCGACCCCCTTGGCTATGCCCGCACCTATGCGCTGTTCGCCGCCTCGGACGCGGCGCATCGCGACCGGCTCGCCAGCCTCGCCATGCCGGCGCTGTTCATGACCGCCGAGGGCGATCCCAACTCCACCCCCGCCATGTCGCGGGCGATGGCCGCGCTGGCCCCGCAGGGCGCCGCCGAGGTGCTGGCCGGCGCGCGCCATATGATGACGCTGACCCATCCGGCCGAGGTGAACGCGCGGCTCCTCGCCTTCCTCGATACGCCGGCCGCGCCCTTCGACGCCAAAGCCTTCCGCCGCGCGCTCGGCGCCTTCCTCACCGGCGTCACCGTGGTGACGACGCGCAATGCGGCGGGCGAGATGCGCGGCTTCACCGCCAATTCCTTCTCCTCCGTCTCGCTCGATCCGCCGCTGATCCTCGTCTGCCTGGCGAAAACCGCGTCGAGCTTCCCGGTATTCTCCGCCGCCGATCACTTCGCCGTCTCCGTGCTGGCGGCGGAGCAGAAGGACGTGTCGGCCCTGTTCGCCTCCAAGTCGCCCGACAAGTTTTCCGGCGCGCCGTGGCAGCTCGGCCCGGCCGGCAGCCCGGTCATTACAGGCGCGGCGGCGTGGTTCGACTGCACGCGCCACGAGGTGGTGGAGGCGGGCGACCATGTTATCCTCATCGGCCATGTCCGCGGCTTCGGCACGCATGATGTCGCCCCGCTCGGCTATTGCCGCGGCGCCTATGTCGATGTCTCGCTCGGCCTGCAGGCATTGGCCAAGCGCGACGAACCCGCCCGCGTCGGTGCCATTCTGGAAGCGGACGGCGCGCTGCTGATGGTCGAGGACGGCAAGGGCGGGCTGAGCCTGCCCACCGGCTCCTGCCTGGAGCCCGCCGCCAATCCGCGCAGCCTGCGCGGCGCGCTGGCCCGGCTCGGCGTCGAGGGACGGCTCGGCTTCCTGTTCGCGGTGTTCGAGACGCCAGGCACGGGCGACGGTCCGCCCACCGTCTCGCTCTATTACCGCGGCAGCTTCGAGGGCGTGCCCTCCGCGTCGGCGGGCGCGGTGCTTGTGCCGCTCGACGCGGTCGATCTTGCCCGCCTGCCTGATGAGGCGACCCGCTCCATGCTCGCGCGCTATCTGCGCGAGCGCCGCGAGGACACGTTCGGCATCTATGTCGGCGATGCCGCGCAGGGCGTCGTCCATCCCCTCGCCACCCCCGCGCCGCACTGAGTCACCGGGATCACTGCCATGAAGTTCTCCCTCTTCGTCCATATGGAGCGCACCGATCCCGCCATTCCCCACGCAAGGCTGTTCGCCGAGCTGGAGGAGCTGGCACTCACCGCCGAGGGGGCGGGCTTCGAGACGGTGTGGATCGGCGAACATCACGCGATGGATTTCACCATCGCCCCCAACCCCTTCATCCAGCTCGCCCATCTCGCGGCCAAGACGAAAACCATCCGCCTCGGCACCGGCAATGTCATCGCCCCGTTTTGGCACCCGATCCGGCTCGCCGGCGAGGCCGCGATGATGGACCTCGCCTGCGACGGAAGGCTCGATCTCGGCGTCGCGCGCGGCGCCTATGTTTTCGAATATGAGCGCCTGCTGCCCGGCCTCGACGCCATGGGCGCCGGCCTGCGCATGCGCGAGCTGGTGCCGGCGGTGCAGAAGCTGTGGGAGGGCGATTACGCCCATGAGGGCCAGTTCTGGAGCTTCCCCACCTCCACCGCCTCGCCCAAACCCGTGCAAGAAGGCGGCCCGCCGATCTGGATCGCCGCGCGCGACCCCAACAGCCACGCTTTCGCCGTCGCCAATGGCTGCAATGTGCAGGTGACGCCGCTCGCCTCGGGCGATGGCGAGGTGGCGAGCCTGATGGAGCGCTTCAACACGGCGGTGGCGGATCACCCGCAGGTGCCGCGCCCCAAGATCATGCTGCTGCAGCACTGCTTCGTGGCCGATTCCCCTAATGAGGCCGACCAGCTCGCCGACGATCTGTCCGCCTGGTACGGGCTGTTCGGCGCCTGGTTCGCCAATAAGCGGCCGATCCACCAGGCGATCATGGCGCCGCTCACCCCGGAGGAGCGCGCCGCCGCCCCGCACTTCGCCCCTGACGTGGTGCGCAAGAATCTCGTCATTGGCGAGCCCGACGAGGTGATCGCGCGGCTGAAAGGTTATGAGGCGCTCGGCTTCGACCAGTTCTCGCTGTGGATCGACGCCGGCATCAGCCACGCGCGCAAGGCGAAGTCGCTGGACCGCTTCATCCGCCACGTGATGCCGGCCTTTGCGTGAGGATGAAGCGATGACCGCGCTGCGCGACGATTTCCGGCTCTATATCGACGGCGCCTTCGTCACCGGCGGGGGCAGCTTCGAGAGCTATGACCCCGCCACCGGCCAGCCCTGGGCGGTGATGCCGGCGGCCACGGCGGACGACGTGAACCGCGCGGTGGAAGCCGCCCACCGCGCTTTCGAGGCGCCGGAATGGGCCAGCCTCACCGCCACGGCGCGCGGCAAGCTCTTGATGCGGCTCGGCGATCTCGTCGCCGCCCATGCGCTGGAGTTGGCGGAGCTGGAGACCCGCGACACCGGCAAGATCATCCGCGAGACCCGGGCGCAGATCGGCTATGTCGCGGAATATTATCGCTATTTCGGCGGCCTCGCCGACAAGGTCGAAGGCGCGCATCTGCCCGTCGACAAGCCGGACATGGAAGCCTGGCTGCGGCGCGAGCCGATCGGCGTCGTCGCGGCCGTGGTGCCGTGGAATTCGCAGCTGTTCCTCTCGGCGGTGAAGCTCGGCCCGGCGCTGGCGGCGGGCTGCACCGTCGTGCTGAAAGCCTCGGAGGAAGGCCCCGCCCCGCTGCTCGCCTTCGCCCGGCTGGTGCATGAGGCTGGCTTTCCCCCCGGCGTCGTCAACATCCTCACCGGCTTCGGCGAGGAGTGCGGCAAGACGCTCACCGCGCACAGGCTCGTCTCCCGCGTCGCCTTCACCGGCGGGCCGGCGACCGCGCGGCATGTGGTGCGCAACACGGCGGAGAACCTCGCCTATACGACGCTCGAACTCGGCGGCAAGTCGCCGGTGCTGGTGTTCGCCGATGCCGATCTGGACAGCGCCGCGAACGCCGTGGTGGCCGGCATCTTCGCCGCCTCCGGCCAGAGCTGCGTCGCCGGTTCCCGCCTCTTTGTCGAGGAAAGCGTGCGCGACAAGCTGCTCGCCATCCTCACCGAGAAGGCCCGCCGCATCCGCATCGGCGACCCGCAGGACCCGGCGACCGAGATGGGTCCGCTCGCCACCGCGCGCCAGCTCGCGCATATCGAACAGGTCGTCGCCGCCAGCCTCGAAGCCGGTGCCGCGCTGGTGACCGGCGGGCAGCGGGCGGAGGGGTTCACAGCCGGCAATTATTACGCCCCCACCATCCTCGCCTGCGCCGGCAATGAGGTGCCCTGCGCGGCGGAGGAACTGTTCGGTCCGGTGCTCAGCGTCATCGGCTTCGTGGACGAGGCGGATGCCGTTGCCAAGGCCAATGACAGCCCGTTCGGCCTCGCCGCCGGTGTGTTCACCCGCGATCTCACCCGCGCCCACCGGCTGATCCGGCGGCTGCGCGCCGGCATCGTCTGGGTCAACACCTACCGCGCCGTGTCTCCCATCGTGCCCTTCGGCGGCTATGGCCTCTCCGGCCTCGGGCGCGAGGGCGGGGCGGAATCGATCCGCGACTACACCCGCACCAAATCGGTCTGGCTGCGCACCTCCGACGCGCCGATCGACGATCCCTTCGTCATGCGCTGAGGCCCCGCCATGCTCTACGAGATGCGTACCTATCGGCTGAAGACCGGCGCCGTCCCCGCCTATGTGAAGCTGGTGGCGGAAGAAGGCATCGCCTTGCAGAAGAGCCATCTCGGCCAGCTGGTCGGCTATTTCACCAGCGAGATCGGCCCGCTGAACGAGATCGTCCATATCTGGGCCTATGCAAGCCTCGATGACCGCGCCGCCCGCCGGGCGCGGCTGAACGCCGATCCCGCCTGGCTCACCTTCCTGCCGAAGATCCAGGCGCTGATCGAGACCATGGAAAACAAGATCCTGCTGCCGACGGCGTTCTCGCCGCTCGACTGACGGCGCTTCGCCGCCGCCCGACGCAAGACGACACGAGCGCCAAACGCGCCGCCTTCCACACCGAACGCCAACCAAAGGGGACCACCATGTCGCGCACATCCCGTGCCCTCGGAATCGCCGCCCTCGCCCTCGCCGCCGGCCTTGCCGGTGCGGCGGTGGCGCAGTCGGGTTCCATCGTCTTCACCAGCTGGGGCGGCACCACCCAGGACGCCCAGAAGAAGAGCTGGGCCGTGCCCTTCACCAAGGAAACCGGCATCACCGTCAAGCAGGACGGCCCGACCGACTATGGCAAGCTGAAAGCCATGGTGGAGAGCGGCAACGTCTCTTGGGACGTGGTGGATGTGGAGGCCGATTTCGCCGCCGCCGCCGCCAAGGATGGGCTGATCGAGCCCATCGACTTCTCCATCGTCAAGCGCGGCGAGATCGACCCGCGCTTCGTCACCGACCATGCGGTGGGCAGCTTCTATTATTCCTTCGTGCTCGGCTTCAATCCGGCGAGCCTGAAGGGCAAGGCGCCGAAGAGCTGGGCGGATGTGTTCGACACCAAGACCTTCCCCGGCAAGCGCACCTTCTACAAATGGTCGGCGCCGGGCGTGCTGGAAATCGCCTTGCTGGCGGATGGCGTGCCGGCCGACAAGCTCTACCCGCTCGACCTCGACCGCGCCTTCAAGAAGCTCGACAGCATCAAGAAGGACATCGTCTGGTGGGGCACCGGCGCGCAGTCGCAGCAGCTGCTCGCCTCCGGCGAGGCGCCGATCGGCCAGTTCTGGAACGGGCGCATCTTCGCCCTGCAGCAGAGCGGCGAGAAGGTCGACCTGTCCTGGGAGCAGAACCTGACCGCCGCCGACATGCTGGTCGTGCCCAAGGGTTCGAAGAACAAGGAAGCGGCGATGAAGTTCATCGCCGAGGCGACCAGCCCCGAGGGGCAGGCGAGCTTCGCCACCGAGAGCGGCTATGCCCCGGTGAATGTGAAGTCCGCCGCGCTGATGCCGAAGGACGTCGCCGCCAACCTGCCCGACAAGCACACCGCCTCGCAGATCAATCTCGACATGGGCTATTGGGCCGCCCATCGCGACGAGATCGGCAAGCGCTGGTACGCCTGGCAGGCGGAGTGAGCCGGCGGCCCCTTGCCGGATGAAAGCCGCGCTCCCGTCACCAGGGAGCGCGGAAAGGCGCCGGGCGAGGACGGGCGCATCATTCCGTCCTCGTCGGCCTCATCGTCCACCTCACTGCACTCATCGAACCGCCCTGATCGAGCCCTCATGACCGTGACCGACGCGCCGATCGTCCGCCCTCCCGCCGCCGCGCGCCCGCGCGCCGGCGGGATCGCGCCCGTCTTGCCGGCGCTCGCTCTGGTTGTGTTCGTCTTCGTAATTCCGGTGCTGGCGCTGCTGCTGCGCAGCGTGCTGGAACCCGCGCCGGGGCTGCAGAACTACGCCGCCTTCTTCGGCTCGACGACCTATCTCAAGGTGCTGGGCAACACCTTCCTCGTCGCCTTCACGGTCACGTTGGTGACGGTTCTCCTCGGTTTTCCAGTGGCTTGGTTCCTGGCGATCGCGCCGTCCTTCTGGTCGCGGCTGCTGTTCGCCATCGTCATCCTGTCGATGTGGACCAACCTGCTCGCCCGCACCTATGCCTGGATGGTGCTGCTGCAGCGCACCGGCATCATCAACCGCACGCTGATGGATCTCGGCCTGATCTCCGAGCCGCTGCCGCTCATCAACAACCTTGTCGGCGTCACCATCGGCATGACCTACATCATGTTGCCCTTCATGATCCTGCCGCTGCACGCCACGCTGCGCTCCATCGACCCCGCCATCTTCCAGGCAGCATCCCTTTGTGGCGCCAGCCGTTTTCAGGCTTTCACCCGGGTGATGCTCCCCCTCACCGCCTCCGGCATCGCCGCCGGCGCGCTGATGGTTTTCGTCATGGCGCTCGGCTATTTCATCACCCCGGCCCTGCTCGGCGGCACCGCCAACATGATGCTGGCGGAGCTGATCGCGCAGCTGGTGCAATCGCTGCTCGACTGGGGGCTGGCGGGGGCGGCGGCGCTGGTGCTCCTCGTGATCACGCTCGCCATCTATATGGTACAGCTGCGCGTTTTCGGCTTTGGTCAGGCGAGGGGCTAGGCGCCATGCTGCTCGATTTCGCCCGTCTTGGCCCCTGGCGGGTCGCCCTCAGCCTCATCGCCCTGCTGGTCGGCGCCTATCTGCTGCTGCCGATCCTGCTCATCGTCGCGCTGTCCTTCGGCTCCTCGCAATGGTTGCAATTCCCGCCCCCCGGCTGGACGCTGCGCTGGTACGAGGACCTGTTCGACGATCCCGAATGGATCGCCTCCTTCCTCATCAGCTTCAAGATCGCCGCCGTGGTGACGGTGCTGTCGGTCGGCATCGGCCTGATGGCCTCCTTCGGCCTGACGCGCGGCACGTTTCGCGGCCGGCAAGCGTTGCGGGCGCTGTTTCTTACCCCGATGATCCTGCCCGTGGTGGTGCTGGCAGTGGCGCTCTACGCTTTCTTCCTGCGGCTGCATCTCAACGGCACCTTTCTGGGCTTCGTTCTCGCGCATTTGGTCATCGCCCTGCCCTTCTCCATCATCGCGATTTCCAATGCGCTGGAACGGTTTGATCGCGATATTGAAACCGCCGCCATCGTGTGCGGGGCCAGCCCGCTGGAAGCCAAGATCCGCGTCACCCTGCCCGGCATCCGCCTCGGTCTCATCAGCGCGGCGATCTTCTCCTTCCTCGCCTCCTGGGACGAGGTGGTGATCGCCATCTTCATGGCGAGCCCCGACCTGCAGACGCTGCCGGTGCGCATTTACGGCACGCTGCGGCAGGACCTCTCCCCGGTCATCGCTGCCGTCTCGACGCTGCTCATCGCCCTGACTGCCGCCCTCATGGCGGCCGCCGCCCTCCTTCGCAAGGACGACCGCTCATGAGCTTTCTGGAAATAGCCAATATTTCCAAGACATTCGGCAATGTCACCGCCGTCAGCGACGTGTCCCTGGACATCGCGCGCGGCGAGTTCGTCACCTTCCTCGGCCCCTCCGGCTCGGGCAAGAGCACGACGCTCTACATGATTGCCGGCTTCTTCGAGCCGACGCGCGGGGATGTGCGGCTGGAAGGGCGCAGCATCCTTTCCGAGCCGTCGAACAAACGCAATATCGGCATGGTGTTCCAGCGCTACACGCTGTTCCCGCATCTCTCCGTCGCCGAGAACGTCGCCTTTCCGCTGCGCGTGCGCCGGCGCCCGGCGGCGGAGATCGCCCGCAAGGTGGAGGAAATGCTGGCGCTGGTGCGGCTGGATAGTTTCGCCGGCCGCATGCCCGCCCAGCTCTCGGGCGGCCAGCAGCAGCGCGTCGCCCTCGCCCGCGCGCTCGCCTACAACCCACCCTTGCTGCTGATGGACGAGCCGCTGTCCGCTCTGGACAAGAAGCTGCGCGAGGAAATCCAGGACGAGATCCGCCGCATCCACCAGCAGACGGGGGTGACCATCCTTTATGTCACCCACGACCAGGAGGAGGCGCTGAGCCTCTCCGACCGCATCGCCTTGTTCAACCACGGAAAAATCGAGCAACTCGGCAAGGGCCGTGAGCTTTATGAGGCGCCCCGAACCCGCTTCGTCGCTGACTTCATCGGTCATTCTAATTTTCTCGACTGTACCATCACTCGCAGCCAGGGCGGGTTCGCGGACATCACGCTTCCCGATGGCAGTGCGCTGGAGAGCGTCGCGGTGCACGGCGCCGCAACGGCCGGCGGGCACGGCGGCCTGATGATCCGGCCGGATCGGCTCCATCTGTCGCCGCTCGGAACTGGAAGTGGGCCTGGCATCGACGTCGTCCTGTCCGATGCCACCTTCATCGGCGAAACCTACCACTTCGTGCTGGCAACGGGATGGGGCGCGAGCGTCGATATGCGCACGCCCGCGAGCCTCGTGCGAGCCGACGATGTGACCATCGGCACCCGCCTGCGGCTGCACTGGGAAGCGTCGGACGCCAGCCTGTTCGGCCAATGACGCTTGGTGGTGTGGACAGTTACGGGCTGACCACCTAAGTCTGCCCGCGTTCTGAGCCAGCCATCGACGAGTTCCCGATCGGGACGGTAGCGGGCGGACACCGTCGCTGCATTTCCGAGCCAAAGCCATGATCAATTCCACCGACAGTATTTCCGCCTATTTCGCTGAATCCGCTCGCCTTTTAGGCCGTCTCGATTCCATCGCGGCAGATGTCCGCAGGGCGGCCGACACCTGGATCGATGCCTTGGCGAGCGGCGGCAAGGTGATGTTCTGCGGCAATGGCGGCTCGGCCGCCGATTCACAGCACCTTGCGGCCGAACTGATGGGGCGATTCCTGGCGGATCGCGCTCCGTTGCCGGCCTTGGCGCTGACCGTGGACACGTCGGCGTTGACGGCGATCGGCAACGACTATGGCTTTGAGCATGTCTTCGCGCGCCAGGTCCGTGGCATCGGCCGCAAAGGTGACGTGCTGGTCGGATTGTCCACCAGTGGCAACAGCGTGAATGTGGTGAAGGCTTTCGAAGCCGCCCGGGCGATGGGCATCACCTGCGTCGCCTTTACCGGGGCGAGCGGCGGCGCGCTGGGCGCGCTCGCGGATGTTCTGCTGGCAGTGCCGCATGAACAGACCAGCCACATTCAGGAGGCCCATATCGCGATCGGGCACGTGATGTGCGGCGTCGCCGAAGCGGCGCTTTGCCCACCCGGTCGATAGTCGCGCGCCTGCAGGCTTTACGCTCGAAGGCACGTGCGTGGCTGGCTGGTGCGTGCGTGCCTGGCGACACGCGAGCCATCAGTCGAAATTTGACACCGTCGATCCACCGTCGGTGAGCGAAATCGGAATGACATTGCCGGCGCCGAAATGCTCCACGAAGAGAGGGTGGCGGTCGGGTTCGACGATAAAGAGGATGAAGCCCGCGCCGCCGGCGCCCAGAAGCTTGCCCCCATGCGCGCCGAGTTCTTTCCCGCGCCGATAGAGGCCGTCGATTGTCGGGCTGGTCACTCCCTCCCCCAGGTTGCGCTTCAGGCGCCAGCCTTCATCCAGGAGATGGCCGAAGCGAGCGATACTCGCCCTGTCATCGCCGGCTTCCTCCAGCAGGCGGGTTCCTATGCGCGTCATCTCGTACATTTCGGCGAGATAGGCGGCGTTGTCGCCACTGACGGTGCGGCGGTGCTGACTCTCAAGCGCGTCGACGGCGCGACGCTGCGCGCCGGTGTAGACGAGCAACAGAGAGGCATTCAGGGTCGCCAGGCGGCTGGTGGTTAGCGTCAGCGGTTCGATGGCAATGGTCTCACCGGAAAACTCGTAGCGCGAGAGGCCGCCGAAGGCCGCGTGGATCTGATCCTGAACGCCCACCTTCTCCTGGAGAATGTCCTGCTCCATGCGAATGGCCTGCCGCGCCAGTTCATAGCGCGTTAGCTGCATGCCGCGCATGCGGTGAAGCAGGTTGATGAAGCCGACGGTAAAGGCGGACGAACTGCCGAGTCCGGTATTGCCTGGCAAATCCGACATGGTCGCTATGTTGAGCGGGCACTCCCAGCCGTAGAGCTTCAGGCTTTCGCGGATCACCGGATGTTGGATGTCTTCGATCCGCTGCACACTTTCCGTCGTGCGGTAGGTCACGCGAAACCTCTGCTCTGCGATCGGCGAGAGGGGAAGCGCTTGGATATAGATGTATTTATCTATTGTGCCGCCGAGGACAGCACCCGGGCTGGTGCGAAAATAGGAGGGATAATCGGTGCCGCCGCCAAAAAAACTGGCGCGAAGAGGGGTTTTGCTAATCCACATTCTAATACCGCTTAAAGCAATCGGGCGACGATGTCGATGACGGAGCCGCCTTCGTAACGTAGGGAGCGCAGGCCCGCAGCGCGCGCGGCTTCCATGTCGGCGGAACTGTTGCCGATGAGAAAACTGCGCTGCGGATCCACCGGCCAAGCCGCCATCAGGTCGACGAGCATCCCCGGGCCGGGCTTGCGGCGCGGGCAGTGGCGGCGGTAGGCGGCAATGGCGGCCTCGGGGTGGTGCGGACACCACTCGAACGCATCCACATGGCCGCCAATCGCGGCCAGGGAAGCCTGCATGGCGCCGTGAAAGGCCGCGACCGCATCCTCGTCGTAATAGCCGCGGGCGACGCCCGCCTGGTTCGTGACCACGAAGACGAAATAGCCGCGCTCATTGATGTGAGCGATGGCCTCCCGTGCCTGCGGCATCCAGACGAGATCTTCGACCCGATGCGTGTAGCCGCCATCGTGGTTGAGCGTCCCATCCCGATCGAAGAACACGGCCGGACGCGTACGGGCGGCGACGAGATCCACTTGCACCTGCGCGAAGGTTTCGGGAAGCCCGATGTCGACGAAATACACGCCGTCGCGCGCCTGCACGGCGACGACGCGCCCTTCCGCCACGAGGCGCGGCAGGACGTCCCGCTCCAGCGAGCAGGCGCCGTGGCGCGGGATCAGATCGAGAATCGCCCGGTCGATGGCATAGACACCGGCGCTGATGAGGCCTGAGGCATCCGCGAGCGGAGCGCCCTTCTCCTCGAACCCGACGACTTGGTCACCTTTCAATGTGACCCGGCCGAAACGTGCGGTATCGGGGACGCGGTGAAGCAGCATCTGGGCCTTGAGCTCGGGATCCCGTTCCCTTGCCTTTTCCCAGCCAAGTCCAAAGCGTGAGAGGTCGGCATCGATCCAGGAGTCGCCGTTCAACAGCAGGAACTGCGGCGCGAGGTGATCGGCCGCGAAACGCAACGCGCCGCCCGTTCCGAGCGGCCCCGGCTCCACAAGCACATCGATCTGCGCGCCGAAGAGCCTGCGCCCATGGAACACCGTCACGATCTGCTCACCGAAACGGCCGGCGAGCAGCACGATGTGCTTCACACCATAGCGGGCCACTTCCTGAATGAGGTGAAAGAGGAAGGGGCGCCCGGCGACGTCCAGCATGGGTTTGGGCGTCGCTTCGGTCAGCGCGCCGAGGCGGGTGCCCATGCCCCCGCAGAGGATGACGGCCTGATCAATCAAGTTAGGTCGCCTGCTGGGCGCGGGTTGCGGTCATGTGCATGCGGTCCACCCACTCTGTGGGAAAGGCGAATCGAGGGGCGGTCGATATAGCGCTCAAAGGGTATCGCAACCAGAAGGCTAACCCCGATGCTCGCCCCGCACGCGATCAGCGCCGCCGGCATATAGCCGAGCCATGGTTCCAGCGGAAGGAAGAGGGCGATACCAATCGTGAACAGGATCGGGAAATGCGTCAGATAGATGCTGAAGGAAAGCCGACCGAGCCATGCCGCCCATCGCAAGGAAAACAGCCTCCGCAGACGAGGGCTGACCAAGACAGCCATGACGATGAGCAGCGCAGCGATCTGCTTCTCAATCTGCAGGCCGAGGCTTGGCTGCAGGATATTGTAGACTGACAGGACGATCCCCGAAACGAGAAAGAGCCCCGAGAGATACGAACGCGGGCGTGTGCCCCGCTCGCCCAGCAGAAGGCCGCGCCAGATATACGCCAGGAAGCCGATAATGAAGAGGCTGAGAAGGGCATCCGCGACCAAGACACAGACGATCACGAGCAAGGGCCAGAAGGCGATACGCGGCAAATGGGTATAGGCTTTGACCACCGCCAGGGTGAGCAGCGATCCCCAGAACTCGATATGCAGTGTCCATAAGGGCGGGTCGAGCGCCTGGGAAAGCCCGACGAGCTTGATGCCCAAAAATGAAGATTGCAGCTGACCGAAGATGGAAGCTCCAGAATAGCCCAGGAGCATTGAATTGAGCAGAACATCCTGAAGCAAGGGCCATCCTGGCTCAACCGAGAAGACATAAAGCTGCCGGATCCATTGGGACGCGTTCAGCACTTCCATGCGCGCGCGCATTCCCGGCCAGATCGTCAGCAGAACGATCGCCAGCGCGAGCGCGGCAAGAACCGGAAGGTATAGGCGGACAAATCGCTTTGCCACCTGCCGCCCCGCGGAGAGATCGGTCTTCAGGAAGGTATGACTGAGCACGAAGCCGCTCATCAGAAAAAAGGCAAAAACAGCGACGCCACCGTCCAGGACGAAGAAGAAGGGCGAATGAGCCAGGAAGTGGCCCAGCGAGTCCTCGGCGGCGGGCTGCACGCGGGCCACGACCGGAAAAAACAGCGAGAACATATGGGCCAGGACAACCTGTATCGCGCCCAGGCCGCGGATTCCGTCGAAGAAGGTGAATCTTTCCCGTGTCGTTGCTGACACAGGCGTGCCCGACGAAGCGGCTGTCGAAGAAGCCATAGTCCAGCCGCCCCACGCGCAATGGCAAGAATTCATTTGTGGGCCGGCGGCAGAATCAGGTGCTTACGGCACTGATGCCGAATATGTAGAATGCGCAGAAAAATCAAATGGGCTTAGTGACTGCGCCTCATGCGTTCACCCAAGGGTGTAATAAACAGTAATACTCGCGACAAGCGGCTTTCCGAGTCTGAGGGTCGCGCTATGTATCTTGGTACCGGATTAGGTATTCTAATAGTCGCCGCGCTTGTTCTGTCGGTTGCGGGTTACCATTTTTATGTGGCGTTTGGCGGATTTGCGGCTGGCGATTTTGCCAATCTCACTGTCCTGCCGAAATTGAGCGGGGAGGTTAGGCCGGAGCCGGCGGAACGATTTGTGTTTCTGTCGGTCTCTGTGGCCATCGGCGTACTGGCGCTCCTCGTCGCGGCCGTCCCGCCCCGCTTTCCTTCTTGGATGCGCCCCACCAGCGCGGCGCTGGCCAATTTCGCGATCTATTTCTGCCTGTCGGCTCTGGTCCTCCTGGGGCTGTCTCGTTTCGACTTCGGACCGTCGCTGCTGTACGGCGAGGCGGCGTTGCAGGAGGGGGGAGCCCGGCGTCTTGCTGTGATCTGGCTTTCGGCCGTTGCCGTGCTTGCCGTAGCGCATCTCTTGCCGCGTAGGTTCGTTCTTTCACCTTCCACAGGGGCATGGCTGGCGGGTGGTCTCTTTGCTGGCGCGTTGGTCTTGCAGATCGTCGCGTGGCGCCTCGTCGGTGAAGAGGCGGTGAAGCCCAATGTCGCGTGGTCGATTCATTGGGACGCAATGGTTTATGCCATTGCCCAGGTTTCTGCCGGGAAGACCTTGCTGGTCGACCTCCCCTCTCAGTACGGCCTCTATCCGGAATTCCTCGGCCGGATCTTCCGGGTGACCGACTTCTCTGTCCTGAAGCTGTCGCTGCTTTTTGCGGCGATGCAGGTGGCTTCGATGGTCGCCGTCTATTGGGTGGTTCTGCGGTTGACACGCAGCGTCGTGTTTCGCGTCACCTTTGGCCTCGCCTTCGTTCTCGTCACCTTCGAGACCGTGCTGAAGATCAACGGCATAACCGAGTTCTATTTTCAGTATTGGCCGATCCGGTTCTTTTGGCCGGCACTTTCGGTGCTGGCGGTCTATGCCTATGCCCATCGTCCGGATCTGAGTCGGGCGGCGATGGTCTCCTTCTGCGCGGCCGTCGGCACGGTGTGGAATGCCGACACGGGCGTGATGGTGATCGGTGCCTTCGCGGCTCTGCTCGCGGCGAAAGCGATCCTGCGGCCGGCGGCGCCTGGGGGGGTGGTAGGACGCACCTTCCATGAAATACAGGCGCTGCTCCTGCTCCTGACGGTGCTCTCGGTGACGCTCGCGGGGACGTTTGCCTACTTCACAACCGTTACACCGGAGGCGCCTCACTGGGAGTGGTTGATGACCTATCCCAACCTCTTCTACCGGCTGGGCCTGAACATGCTTCCCCTGCCGCTCGGTGTCGCCACACCTTGGATGAGCGTGCTCGGGGTCTATCTCCTGGGCCTGCTGTTTGCGCTGAGCGAATGGCGCCGGGGGGCACGCGCCCCCTGCGTGGATGTCGTGTTCTACCTCAGTGCGCTCGGATGGGGGCTGTTCGTCTATTATCAGGGCCGTTCGCACATCCTCAATCTTGTCACGGTGTGTTGGCCGGCACTGGCGATCGCGACCATCCTGGCGGACCGAACCGTCCGAATGGTACGCGCAGGCGGGCTGGGGCCTGTCCATCTCGCCCTGCCCGCGCTGGCGCTCACGGTTCTGATGTTCTGCGCCCTTCCGTTCGTCCAGAACATCGGCCCGCTCTGGCGCGATGCGGAGCGGGCGCTCGACGGTCAGGGCCGCCTCGCCTCGCCTCTCGTGGCGGACGAACTCGACTTCATTCGCCGCCACACGCGGCCGGGGGACGAATGCGTCATCCTTGCGCAGCGGCAGGGACTGTACTACGCGTCGGCGCGGTTGCGGTCGCCGCTGAAGGGGCCTGGCTATGTGGAGATGCTGACGGTCGAAGATCGCGACGCGATGCTCCGGCAACTGGCGTCGGGAAAATTCGGATGTGTCTTTGTGGGCGAAGGCGGTGACACCGCCCTCAAGCTGAACACTGATGTGTGGGCGTCGTTGCGTCACTATGGTGTCGTGGATACCAACACGTCGAAATCCATGTCGCTGCTCGGGTTGAGGGGGCATGGGAGCAGCGCCGGTCCGATATCCACTGACGATCCATAGTTGCTCGCCGGCAGGTGGCTCCTGTATCTGAATACCCCGTGTTCACTATCTAGAATTGCATCCATGACCGATTCTCCCCACCGACCTTCAACGTTCCGGTTTCCGTCTCCCGAAGAGAGCATGGCTTTCACCGGGGAGCGCTATGTTTCCGGTCTGGTGGGTGAGATTCAGCACGAGCACTATCACCGCTATCTCTTCGCCCTTCCATTCTGCGAGGGCAAAGACGTTCTCGATGTGGCGAGCGGAGAGGGCTATGGAAGCCATCTCCTTGGTCAGGTCGCGCGTTCCGTGGTGGGTGTCGACATAGACGCCGCTTCCGTTGCTTTCGCGGCGCGCAACCATGCAACGGCGACCGTCTCGTTCCGCGAGGGCAAGGCCGAGGCGCTGCCGCTTGAGGCGCAGTCGGTCGATGTTGTCGTAAGCTTCGAGACTCTGGAGCATTTTGAGGACCAGCCAGCCTTTGTCCGAGAGGTCCTCCGCGTCCTGCGCCCCGGCGGAATGCTGGTGATTTCGTCCCCGGACCGCGTCACCTATTCGGAGAAGCGGGATTTCAAGAACGCCTTCCACGTGCGTGAACTGGACCGCCAGGAACTGCGCGACCTGTTGGCGACCCGTTTTGCTCATATCGCGCTGTTCGAACAGCGTGCCCTGTGGGGGTCGGTGATCCTGGGCGACGAGGCGACGGGGGCGCGGGGCGTCGCCGGCTTCATCAGCGATGATGGCACCAACTTCTCCTCCTGCGTGGGCGTGCCCGAGGCGCCCTATCTGATCGCGGTCGCTTCAAACGAAAAATTGCCGGCTCTGAGCCACAGCGTGCTCCATTCGCCGAACCACTTTCGCGCCCTCGAAGGTGCCCGGCTCAGTGCCGAGGAAAGCGCGCGGGCCGGCGTGTCCGAAATCGGTCGGCTGAACGACGAGCTCGGCGATGTTCGACGCAGGGGACAGGCCGAGATTGACCGGCTCAACGCCGAACTCGCCGCCGTCCATAGGGCTGGGCAGGCGGAAATCGACCGGCTCAACGCCGAACTGACCGATGTGCGGCGGACGGGGCAGGCGGAGATTGACCGCCTCAACGCCGACTTCGTGGGGCAGCGTGCGGCGGCACCGCTGGCGGCCGGAAACGGCCTGGCGTCCCCAGAGCAGGCCGAGATTGAGCGACTTCGCACCGATCTGGTCCATGCGCAGGCGGCGGCTCAGGCGGAGATTGCCCGTCTCGGGGCTGAACTCACTCATGCGCGAGCGGTCGGTGCCGCCCTTGCCGTGCGTCTTGAAGCCCAACTGGTCCAGGCGCGGGAGACGGCCGCGGCCGAGGTCACCCGCTTGGAGGAGGAAGCCGCGGGGCTCAGGGCGGAGCTTGTGCGTGTTGACGGCGACCGCAGATATGAGCGCGGTCAATTTGAGGCTGCGCATTTGAGTTCTCTGCACGAACTCCATGCCTCCTATGCACGCCAGATCGAGGAGATGCGTCGGCGGCCATTGCGCACGCTTAGGCGCTGGATGAGAGACCGGATTCGCAAGACCGCCGTCTACCGCGCGGTGAAGCCACGGCTTCGGGAGTTGCGTGGGCAGGCGAAGTCGGCTTTCGGCATCCGCAGGTCGCAGTCCGGGCTGCCCGGAACTGCGGCAGGACTGGGGATCGAGTTGCTGCCGATGGCAGAAGGACTCGATTTCGGCATTGGCGAGGACACGCCTCTCGTCTCGGTCATTATCCCGACCTATGGCAAGGTCGACTACACCTTGCGGTGCCTGGCATCAATGCACCGTTTCCGGCCCGCGGCGACCTTTGAAGTGATCGTCATCGACGACGCCTCTCATGATCCGGCGCTGGCGATACTGCGCCGCATTCCCGGTCTGATCTTCCTGGAAAACGAAACCAATCTGGGCTTCATCAGCAATTGCAACAAGGCCGCGGGGCAGGCGCGCGGGCGCTACCTTCACTTCCTCAACAACGACACCGAGGTGACCGAAGGCTGGCTCGACACGCTGCTTCGCGCCTTCGCTCTGCATCCCTCGGCGGCCATTGTCGGCTCCAAGCTGGTCTATCCCGACGGGCGTTTGCAGGAAGCCGGTGGCATCGTCTGGCGGGATGGTTCGGCCTGGAATTTCGGGCGCAATGACGATCCGGCGCTGCCCAAGTACAATTACACCCGCGAGGTCGATTATTGTTCCGGCGCCTCGATCCTCGTCGACGCCGGGTTCTTCCGAGACCAAGGCGGCTTCGACACCGCCTATGCTCCGGCTTATTGCGAGGACTCCGATCTGGCGTTCAAGGCGCGGGCGGCTTCTCGGAAAGTGTTGTACCAGCCGCGCTCCGTGGTCATCCACTATGAGGGCGTCTCCCACGGTACCGACACGTCCGAAGGCATCAAGTCCTATCAGGTTCGGAACCAGCAACGGCTGGTCGAGCGGTGGCGCGCGGATCTGGAAGCCCGCCACTATCCCAACGCGGTGAATGTATTCCGCGCCCGCGAGCGCAACTTCACCGGCAAGGTCGTACTGGTCATCGATCACTATCTGCCCGAACCGGACCGGGACGCTGGTTCGCGAACCATGGTGGCGTTCCTCGCCGAGCTTCTCAGTGCCGGCTATGTGGTGAAGTTCCTGACTGAGAACGGCTATCTTCACCCTGACTACGCGCCGCTGATTCAGGACATGGGCATCGAGATTCTCTACGGGCCGCTGTCCACACTGACGGGCTTCAATGAGTGGATGAAGGAGTTCGGCGGGCAGTTGCACGCCGTGCTGTTCAGCCGGCCCCACATCACCGCGAAATACATCGATACCGTCCGGATCAACACCCGGGCCCGCTCGGTCTATTACGGGCACGATCTGCATCATCAAAGGCTCCGGCTCGCCCATCAGGCGACGGGAGTGCCTGAAGACCTGGCGGCGGCACAGGCGCAGGAGCAGGAGGAGCGGTGGATCTGGTCGCAGATGGACTGCGTGCTCTATCCCTCCGTTGACGAGGTGGCGGTGGTGAAGGCGATGGAGCCTTCCACACCCGTTCAGCTTGTCTCTCCCTACATCGCCGAGCTGCCGACGCAGACACCCGACTTCGAGACCCGGGAGGGGCTGCTCTTCGTGGCCGGCTTTGCGCATTCGCCGAACGTCGATGCCGCCGTGTGGCTCGTGAAAGAGGTCATGCCGCTGATCTGGCAAACCATGCCCGATTTGCACTTGTCGCTTGTCGGTTCGTATCCAACCGCGGAGGTCCAGGCTCTCGCCTCCGAGCGCGTGACCGTTCGCGGCTGGGTGAGCGCCGAAGATCTCACGCGCTACTATCGCACCTCTCGCGTCGCCATCGTGCCGTTACGCATCGGAGCGGGGGTTAAATCCAAAGTGGTGGAAGCGCTGCAGTATGGGTTGCCCCTGGTTACGACACCGGTCGGGGCGCAAGGCATGCCGGGGCTGGAGACCATCTGTCCGGTCACCGCGAATCCTGCAGAACTCGCCGAGGCGGTGCGCCAGCTCGCTACGGATGGCGATCTGTGGGCAAGACAGGCGAGCGCGCAGCAGGCCTATGCCCAGGAGCACTTCTCCCGCGCCACGATGCGCAGGCAACTTGTGCAGGCCATCGAAGGGATGTGCGCCTGATGAAGGTCGTCATACTCGCGGGAGGATTCGGCACCCGCATCAGCGACGAATCCACGGTCGTGCCGAAGCCAATGATCGAAATTGGCGGGCGCCCGATCCTTTGGCACATCATGAAGATCTACTCCGCTCACGGCTTCAATGAGTTCATCATTTGCCTGGGCCATCGTGGCTACGTCATAAAGGAGTATTTTTCGAATTATTTCCTGCACATGTCCGATGTAACCTTCAACATGGCAGGCAATTCGATGGAGGTGCATAGGGAAACCGCGGAGCCGTGGCGGGTCACGTTGGTTGATACCGGCGACGGCACGAATACCGGAGGGCGGCTCAAACGGGTGGCCTCCTATCTGCGGGGCGAGCCGTGCTTCGCCATGACCTATGGCGACGGCGTCGCCGACATCGACCTCAAGGCGGAACTGGCCTTTCACCAAGCCCATGGCCGGCTGGCGACGATCGCGGCGGTGACGCCGCCAAGCCGCTTCGGAGTACTTGAGATCGACGCCGACGGGCGTGTCGCCTCGTTCCGCGAGAAGCCGCCGAACGAGGTGGGCCGGATCAATGGCGGCTTTTTCCTGCTGTCGCCCAAGGTTCTCGATCTGATTTCGGACGACTCAACGGCATGGGAGCAGGAGCCTCTCGAAACGCTCGCCTCGCAGGGCGAGTTGAAGGCCTTCCTTCACGACGGCTTCTGGCAGCCCATGGACACGCCGCGCGATCGCCGGCTTTTGCAGGAACGCTGGGTGTCCGGCACGGCTCCCTGGAAGGTGTGGGCATGAGCCTCGATCCGGCATGGCGGGGACGCCGGGTGCTGCTCACCGGGCACACGGGCTTCAAGGGAGCCTGGCTCGGCCTGTGGCTGGAGCAACTGGGGGCCATCGTTACCGGCTTCGCCCTTGAGCCGCCGACGGAGCCCAGCCTGTTTGCCCACCTCTCTCACGCCCGCACGCTCGATAGCATCATCGGCGATATCCGCGATCTCGCGGCCGTTGAAGCTGCGTTCGAACGGGCGGCACCGGAGGTCGTCATCCATATGGCGGCGCAATCGCTGGTTCGCCCCTCCTATGACGATCCTCTCAGGACGTACTCCACGAATGTGATGGGTACGGCGAATGTGCTCGATGTCATCCGCCGGCGAGGGGGCGTGCGGGCCGCGGTCATCGTGACCAGCGACAAATGCTACGAGAACCGCGAGCAGATATGGGCGTATCGCGAGACCGATCCCATGGGCGGCCACGACCCCTACAGCAACAGCAAAGGCTGTGCGGAACTGGTCACCCAGGCTTTTCGCGCCTCCTATTTCAAGGCCGGCGGTACGGCGGTGGCGACGGCTCGGGCCGGCAATGTGATCGGCGGCGGCGATTGGGCGGTTGATCGTCTGGTCCCGGATGCGGTTCGCGCCTTCGGGCAGGGCCGCGTGCTGGCGGTGCGCAATCCTGCGGCGCTGCGGCCCTGGCAGCATGTGCTCGAACCGCTGTTCGGGTATCTCATCCTGGCGGAAGCTCTGCTGGGGCCGCGCGCCGCGGACTTCGCGCAGGCATGGAATTTCGGTCCCGCGACCGACAGTGAGGTCCCGGTATCGAGCTTGGCCGACGAACTGGTGCGGCGTTGGGGTGAAGGGGCCGCTTGGCGGGTCGAGGGCGACACGACCGGCCTGCATGAGGCCCGAACGCTGGCGCTCGACTGTACCAAGGCGCGGACACAGCTGCGCTGGCAGCCGGCCCTCGATCTCGGTGAGGCGGTGGCGCTGACGGTGGACTGGTTCAAGGCCTGCCAGGCGGGGGCGGACATGCGGGCGTTCACGCTTGCGCAAATCGACGCCTACAGCGCCGCGCGAAGGGCCACGTGACGTGTCGCAACGGCGGACCGCAATGAGGATTGGGTGATGGTGAGCGAAACGCCGGCTGCGACCGCCGAGGAATTACGCGCGCAGATCATGGCGCTGGTCGAGGCCTATTACGACGCACGGCACGCCCCGTCGCCCTTCGCCGCCGGCCGATCGCCGGTGCCGGTTTCGGGGCGCGTGTTCGACGCCCGGGACATGCAGAGCCTCGTCGACAGCGCACTGGATTTCTGGCTCACCACCGGGCGTTTCAACGCCGCCTTTGAGGCGCGACTGGCCAAGGTGGTGCAGCGGAAACATGTGCTGACGGTGAACTCCGGTTCATCGGCCAATCTTGTGGCAGTTTCGGCGCTGACCTCGCCTTTGCTGGGGGAGCGGGCGCTGAAGCCGGGTGACGAGGTGATCACCTGCGCCACCGGCTTCCCCACGACGATCAACCCGGTGCTGCAGAACGGCCTGGTACCGGTCTTCGTGGATATCCACCTGCCGACCTACAATATCGATCCCGATCAGATCGAGGCGGCGCTCAGCGAGCGCACGCGCGCCATCGTGGTGGCCCACACGCTGGGCAATCCGTTCGACCTTGATGCGGTCATGGAGATCGCGCGCCGGCGCAATCTGTGGGTTGTCGAGGATTGCTGCGATGCGCTTGGCGCCACTTATCGCGGCCAGCCGGTCGGGACCTTCGGTGATGTCGGCACGTTGAGCTTCTATCCCGCTCACCATATCACGATGGGTGAAGGCGGCGCGGTCTTCACCGCCAATGCTCGGCTGCGTCGAGCGATGGAGTCGATCCGGGACTGGGGGCGTGACTGCTACTGTGCCCCGGGGGCGGACAACACCTGCCACAAGCGCTTCGACTGGCAGCTCGGCGACCTGCCGCATGGCTACGACCACAAGTACATCTATTCGCATGTCGGCTATAATTTGAAGATCACCGACATGCAGGCGGCCGTGGGCCTCTCGCAACTCGATCGTCTGGACGGCTTCATCGCCAGCCGCCGGCACAATTTCAACCGCCTCAAGGCCGGGCTCGCCGAGCTTGAGGACGTGTTCATTCTGCCCGAGGCCACGGCCCACTCCGATCCTTCCTGGTTCGGCTTTCCCCTTACGGTTCGGGAAGGTGCGCCTTTCGACAGACGGGCGCTGGTGATGCACCTCGACGCGCACCGCATCGGCACGCGCCAGCTTTTCGGCGGCAACTTGCTGCGCCAACCCTATATGGCGGGGCGCCCGCATCGTGCCGTCGGGTCCCTCGCCAACAGTGACATCGTGATGAACGGGACGTTCTGGGTCGGCGTCTATCCGGGGCTCGGCGATCCCGCCATCGATTACATGGTTGATACCCTCCGCAGCTTCGTGCGCGGTTAGGACGGTATCGGCCATGCGCGTCTTCATGACCGGCACCAGCGGCTTTCTCGGGCGCCCCACGGCGCGCCAGCTCGTCGCCGCCGGCCACGAGGTCGCTGCCCTGGTGCGTCCTGACACGGATCCCGCGCGCTTTGGCGATGTCGCGGACACCCTCACCCTGGTCTCGGGATCGCTTGAGGACATGGCCAGCCTGCGCGCGCCGCTTGCCGCCTTTGCGCCGGAGGTTGTCATTCACGCTGCGTGGGCGGATGTGAGCGGGGCGGGGCGGAACGCGCCGGCGCAACTGCGCAACGCCGTGGTCGCCGCCGACCTCGCCACGCTGGCGTCTGAAGTTGGCGCGGGTGCTTTCATCGGTATCGGCTCGCAGGCCGAATATGGTCCGATGACCGGTGCGGCCGACGAGACCCATCCCACCCGTCCGACCTCGCTCTATGGTGTGGCGAAGCTGGCCGCCGCGCTCGCCACGGAGCAGATTTGCCTCCGCGCCGGTTTGCGCTGGTCGTGGATAAGGCTGTTCTCCGCGTATGGCCCGCGCGACAACCCCTCCTTTCTCATCCCGACCCTGATGCGGAGCCTTCTGGCGGGTGAGTGCCCTTCCCTCACCGCCTGCACCCAGAAGTGGGATTTTCTCCACGTGGACGATGCGGCCGCTGCCATCGTGGCCGTCGCCACGACGCCGGCGGCGGCCGGACTGTTCAATCTCGGCTCGGGCGAGGCGCCGCCACTCGCAGACACGGTGTCGCTGTTGCGCGACCTCATCGATCCCGCCTTGCCGCTCGGTTTTGGCGCGCTGCCCTACCGGCCCGACCAACTCATCCATCTGCAGGCGGACATCGGTCGCCTCCACCGCGCCACCGGCTGGCGGCCGCGCCTGACGCTCGCGGAGGGGCTGTCCTCCACCCTGCGGTGGTACGGCTCGCAAGGGCGGGAGCATTCCGATGTCGGCGCGCGGAACGGACGAGGTGGACAATGAGCATGTTCCGGCATCTCGGCTGTCCCTTGACCTCGGACCCGACGCGTCAGGCGCGGCTGGTGCAATTCGTCCGCTTCGTGCTCGTCGGCGGGCTTAATACGCTGGTGGGCTATTCGCTGTTCGCGGTGCTTTTCCTGCTGTCGGGCGACCATAGGATCGCCCTGCTGGTCGCGACCGTTCTGGGTGTGCTGTTCAATTTCGTCACGACCGGCCGATTGGTCTTCGGAAACAGCCGGTGGGGCCGCCTGCCGCTGTTCGTCGGCATCTATGCTCTGACCTTCGCGCTCAATCTCGGTGCGCTCGAACTGCTGGCCGCGGCAGGCGTGGCGCCGCTGTTGGGGCAGTTGCTTGTTTTGCCTGCCGTCGTGGTTCTTTCGTTCCTAGGGAACCGTCTTGTCGTCTTCCGGGGGGCCCCATGAAAATCTCCGTCGTCACCCCGTGTTACAACGAGGAAGACAACGTCGCTGAATGCTATGCGGCCGTGCGGGCGATCTTCGACGAGCATCTGCCCGGCTATGAGCGGGAGCACATTTTCTGCGACAATGCGTCGACCGATGCGACGGGGGAGATCCTGCGCCGGTTGGCCGCTGAGGATCCGAGCGTCAGGGTCATCGTCAACGCCCGCAATTTTGGCCCGCTCCGTAACACCTATAATGGCGTCATGGCGACCTCCGGCGATGCGGTGCTCATTTTCCTGCCGGCCGATCTCCAGGATCCGCCGGAACTGTTGCCCGAGTTCGTGCGCCTGTGGGAGCAGGGCTACGAAATCGTCTATGGCATCCGGGCGACCCGCGACGAGAGCTGGTCAATGCGCACCCTTCGTCAGGTCTATTACCGCGCGCTGACGCGCTTCTCGGAGTTCGACATACCCCCGGGAGTCGGTGATTTTCAGCTGGTCGACCGACGTGTGGTGGATTCCATGCGGCGCATCGACGACACTTATCCGTTCATGCGGATGATGACGTTTGAGTGCGGCGGGCGGGCGGTGGGCGTGCCCTATCGCTGGCTGGCCCGCAAACGCGGCCTGTCGAAGAACCGCCTGTCCGCCCTGTTCGACCAGGGCATGAACGGCATCACCTCATTCACCACCGCGCCCTTGCGGATCGGGCTTTTCGCCGGCTTCGTTCTCGCCGGGCTCAGCGTCCTCTATTCGATCGTCAACCTTCTTGTCGGCCTCCTGTTTTACCAGCGGCTCGCCGAGCCCGGCATCTTCACGCTCATCGTGGCGCTGTTCTTCTTCGGTGGTGTCCAGCTGTTCTTCATGGGGCTCATCGGCGAATATGTGCTGGCGATCTATGCCCGCGTGCGCCAGAAACCCGTGGTTTTCGAGCGGGAGCGCCTCAATTTCGGTGAGGCGGCCGCCGCAGCGGGCGGGCCAAAGACAGATCAGCCGGCCAATCCGGGGAGCGTGCCATGACCGGAGCCGAGTACATCGCCGCCTTCCTCGCCAGCAAGCGCATACGCCATGTCTTCCTGATGACCGGGGGCGCCGCCACCTTCATGATCGACGCCATCGGTCGGCGCGACGACATCGACTATGTCTGCGTCCAGCATGAGCAGGCCGCGGCGATGGCGGCGGACGCGGTGTGGCGGGTGAACGGCACGGTGGGGGCGGCGATGGCCACATCGGGCCCGGGCGCCACCAATCTGCTGACGGGCATTGCCTGCTCCTATTTCGATTCCATCCCGTCGCTGCACATCACCGGACAGGTGAACCTGCGCGAGAGCCGACGGCTCGGCGGTGCCGCTCCCCGCCAGATCGGCTTTCAGGAGACGAAGATCGTCGAGATGGCCCGGCCGGTCACCAAATACGCGGTGCAGGTTCATACCCCCGAGGACCTGCGGCGGGAGCTGGAGGTCGCCTATCGCGAGGCCACGACGGGGCGCATGGGACCGGTTCTCGTCGACGTGCCGATGGACCTGCAGCAGGCCGAGATGGGTGCGTTTTCTCCCCTGCCATCACCTCCTTCGCCTCCGCCACATGAGGAGGAACTGTCCCGCATCGCCGCGACGGTGACGCGGGCGCTGGAAGGTGCGAGGCGCCCTCTTCTCTATTGGGGCGCTGGCGTCGGATTGGCCGGGGTCGAGGGGGAGGTGGAAGCGTGGGTGCGCGCGAGCGGCCTGCCCGTGGTGTCGAGCTGGGCGGGTGCCACCTATATCGACCACGATCTCCCCGGCTTCTGCGGAACGGTCGGGGTCTATGGCAACCGGGGCGGGAATCTCCTGATCCAGAATTGCGACGCCCTGCTTGTGCTCGGAAGCCGGCTCGACAACCGCCAGCGCACCGGCAACCCGGCGACCTTCGCCCCCGAGGCGCGCGTAATCGTGCTGGACGTGGATGCCGAGGAACTCGCGAAATACGCTGCGGACGGCTATGTCTGCGAGCGCCTCGATTTCAAGCACCTGCCGGCCGTCCTGCGACAGATCGCCTTGCCCGAGGCGAATAATGCGTGGCTCGACCATGTGGGGCTGATGCAGCAGCGCTATGTCGGCAAGTGCCACAGCACCTTCGCCGAGGCGAATGGCAGCCAGTCGCCCTATGAGGCGATCCGCCGGATCAATGCGCTTGTCGCGCGCGACGCGGTGGTGGTGAACGATACCGGCGCGGCCGTCTGCTGGGCGTTCCAGGCGTTTCACCGCACCGGACAGGCGCTGTTCACTGCGGGTGGCAACTCGCCCATGGGTTACGCGCTCCCCGCCGCGATCGGCGCCAAGTTGACGGCGCCGGAGCGGCAGGTGGTCTGCATGACCGGCGACGGAGGCTTTCAGGTCAATTTGCAGGAACTGCAGACCGCCGTGCATTACGGCATCGACATGACCATCATCGTCATGAACAATGCCGGCTACGGCATCATCAAGCAGTTTCAAGATGCCTATCTCGCCGGTCGCCATCACGCGACCGCGACGGGGTACAGCCAGCCGGATTTCGAGCGTATCGCAGCCGCTTACGGCATCGACTACCACCGCATCGAACGGCCCGGCGACATCCGCCCGGAGATGCTGGCTCCCAAAGGACTCCGGCTGCTCGACATCATGCTCGATCCGCACACGCCTATCGAACCCAAAGTCGAGATGGGGCGCCCGATCCATGACCAGTTTCCCTATCTCGACGATGGCGAATGGGCGGAAGGAAATGCCTTCAACCGTCACGAGCGCCGGGCGGGCGCACCGAAATAGCGGCCGGCAGGTCGCCGCAGGGTCCGTTGACCGCCTCGTCTCGCGCGGCGGCGTCCGGACAGGAATAGAGACGGATGCGCGCGGCTCTTGAACCGTACGTGTAGGAAAGGGGCGCTAAAGGCTGCTCGCAAGTCGGCTTTCACCGGTCGATACCTCCCCCGAGCCGGTCCCGATCGATGCACGGGCGTCCACTAAGTCAGCTGACGGCGGCGACAATCCATCAAGGTGTGCAGCATCCATGAAGGTGTTGATCGAGGAGCGAGAAGGCCGCGGGCGCGCGGCGACGGCCCGCCTGAAGGGTGGTTGCTTGGAGCTTTTCGCCTATCTCTGTCTGGCGGCGCTGATCTATGCGGTTGCGCTCAGATTCGTATTCCCCGGCTATTTCTCGCCGTTCTGGCCGCATCACACCGATTTCTTCATGGTCAACCATCTGCGGGCAAACCCCGTCGTGGCACTGAGGTATCTGCACGGGCAGCGCCCCATCGGGACCTATCTTTATGCATTGATCGGCAATGCACCGATGCGTGTCACAATTGGCATCATCGCTCTCGTCACCCTGCTGAACGCCGCGCTCAGCGTGGTGATCTTCCGTCGCCTTCTCGCCCTGCCAAACACAGCGGCGTTTGCGGCATCGGCGGCGCTCTACTTCTTCGTGCTGTTCACGGCGCCGGGGTTCTACATATTCTATTCGCATGACGGCATGGCGCAGCTGTCGTTCCTGCAGCTCCTGCTCGCGGGCCTCGGATTTGCCGCGCTCAAAAACCGCCATGCCGGCGGGGCCTCGTTCGCCCTCTTCGTCGGTGCGACCTATGCTTTCCTCACCAAAGAAACCTATGTTCTCACCAGCCTCAGCATAGCCTTCGCGTTTCTCGTGCTCTCCGACTGGCGGGATTGGCGCTGGCGGTTGCTGCCCGGTTTGGCGCTCGCCGCTGCCGCTCTTGTCGCCGCGGTGCTGTCGGTCCGGGCGAAATCGGTCTTTATCGGCCAGGGCGGCGGGGGGGCCTATCGTGTCGATCTGTCGCCCTTGTCCGTGGCCAGCGAATGGTGGCGTTACGCGACGACGGGCGTGAACGCGGCGCTCATCTGTGCCCTTGCGATCCTCGTGCTTGCTGCATGGTGGGGCCGGCGGTTGGAGGGGAGGGCCTCGCCGGCTTGGCTGGCTCTCGCCGCTATGGGCGCGGGTGCGTTGGCCTGGGTACCGAATGCCGCGCTGCCGGATCATTTTTTTGTCGGCTATTCATGGAGAGGGGCCTATCTGTTCTTCCTGCCCATTCTGCTACTGGCCGGTTTCGTCCAACGACGCTGGATCTGGGGAATGCTGGCCGGTGCCGTCGCCGTCATCCTCATCGCCAATCCGGTTCTCAACCGCTCCGCCTATGCGTCCGGGGGGTGGGTTCTGCAGCAGGAGGCGATGCTGAAGAACCTCTGGCTCAGCCTGGGGGAGGAGATCGACGATTTGCCGGCGGACCGCCACTCGCGCATCCTCATCACCGGCCTGGCCGCGCCCTTCGCGCCTTTCCCTTTCCCTCGCTCTCTCGACCAACTTCTCGGCGACAAGGCTGCGACCTTCTCGGTCGTCGCCTTCGTCCCGCGCGAAAACGAGGAGGGCACGCGGGCCCGTTACGTGCCACTGCTCGACAGTCCGCCTGAGGGCTATGACGAGATCTGGCTCATGCGCCGCGATGGACGGCTGGTGCGGAATCTGGCGGCTGGTGAGCTTGCGCAACTGGCCTTGCCCTCCGGCACCACGCTTGTCGAGGCACTGAATTTTCCCGAACTGCTCGACACCGAGGGCGTGAGTGCCCACGCGTGCGTCAAGGCCGGCGTGATCATGCAATACGAGGTCCCGCGACCCGCGATCGAGGCGGTCGACCAGTGCGTCGCAGCGCAGCCCGACAATCCCTATGGGTGGTTCTGGAAGGGCAAGCTGGCGCTCGGCCAAGGTGACACCGCCACCGCCGCCTCCGCTCTTCGCAATGCTGTACGGTTGGATGATCCGCACCAGCCGAACCCGTGGTTCAAGTGGCTGCTCGATCAGGTTCCCGCACCCGAAGCCGCGCCCCGGTGACGGAGCGGTCCCCTCCCTCGCCCCGCGCTAGGCAAGCGGCTAAGGAGAATGGTAGTTTCGACCGCTGCGGGGCGGAGTTGAAGCCCATCTCCGGTAGAGGACGGGCGTTGGAACCGAGCTGATGTGGGACCGGCATCCGATCCGTCTGTCTCTGCTGCACATGCTGCCGCAGGTCGCGCAGGCGCGCGGTTTGGGACTTGCGCCGCTGCTCGACCGGGCCGGCATAACAGGCGCCCTTGATGGCGAGGAGATCGTCGCGCGCGGGCAGATTGCGACCGTGCTGCGCGAGGCGGCGCGGCGGGCGGGCGAGCCGACGCTGGGCCTCACCCTCGCCGCCAGCGCCCAGCCGGCGCAGCTGGGCCTTTCCGGGCGGGCGCTGTTCTCCGGCCGTACGCTGCGCGAAAGCCTGGCCGCCCATGCCCGGCATATGCCGACACTTCAGGGCGGCGTGCGTCTCCGGCTCGATGAAGATGGCGGGCGAGCGTTCTGGCGTCACAGTTTCGCGGACAGCGATCCCGGCCACAGCGCGGTGCTCAATGACGGGGTGGCGGGTTTCATGGTTGGGGCGCTGCGCGCCGTCGCCGGCGACGAGGCCGGCCCACTGCGCGTGAGCCTTCCGCATCCGGCGCGGGCACCGGTTCGTGCCTATGAGGATGCCTTGGCTGCCGATGTCGTCTTCGGCAACGGCGAGGGGCTCGTCATCGGTTTCGACGCGGCGTGGCTCGACCGCCCCAACCCAATGTTCGGCGCCGCATGGACGCAGTTCGAAAGCGTCCCGACACCGGTCATGCTGTATGAGCGGCACGACGATGCCGCGCTGGTCGCCGCGATTGAAAGGATCATCACCGTCTCGGCGCTCGCCGGCACCCTGTCGCTGATCGATGCCGCGCGTAGCCTCGGCCTCTCGCCGCGCACGCTGCAGCGGCGTCTCGCCTCGCTCGGCCTGCGTTTCGAGGTTCTGGTCGATGAGTGGCGGCAGCGGCAGGCACGGCAGTGCCTCGCCGGGAGCCGGCTCCCCGTCGCGTCCATCGCCCGCCAGCTGGGCTACAGCGATCCCGCCCATTTCATCCGCGCCTTCCACCGCTGGGAAGGCGTGGCGCCGCTCCATTGGCGTCGGTCGATGTGGCGCGAAATGGCAATTGAGCGCGACGAGGGGGCGGTGCTAGGGTCCTGATCCGCGGTCTCTCCGGATCGCGACGCTGGCGTGACCCCGCGAGGGCGGCACCGGCGGGAAGGCAGCGGAGCCGCGATGCAGCTGACAGTTCTGGCCGAGGGGCATGCCGATGCCGAGGCGCTGACGGCACCCGGCATGGTGTGGATCCCCGCCGGTACGTTCACCATGGGCTCGGATCAGCATTATCCCGAAGAGGCGCCGGCCCACCGCGTCGGCGTCGACGGCTTCTTCATCGACACGACACCGGTCACAAACTGCGCCTTTGCCGCCTTCGTCGCCGCCACCGGCTACCGGACGCTGGCCGAACGTGCCCCCTGCCCGGCGGATTACCCCGACGCCGATCCGCGCCTGCTCGTGGCCGGCTCTCTCGTTTTCACCGCGCCTGACCATGCGGTGGGACATGAAGACTGGACGCAGTGGTGGCGCTTCGTGCCCGGGGCGGACTGGCGTCATCCGCAGGGGCCCGGCAGCACAATTGAAAGCCTTGAGGATCATCCCGTCGTCCATGTCGCGCATGAGGACGCCCTCGCCTATGCGCACTGGTGCGGCAAGCAATTGCCGAGCGAGGCGGAATGGGAGTTCGCCGCGCGCGGCGGGCTTGAGGGTGCGGAATTCGCCTGGGGCGACGCATTGGTGCCGGGCGGCGTCCACCGCGCCAATACCTGGCAGGGTGCGTTCCCGCGGGAAAACAGCGCCGAGGACGGTTATGCCGGCACCTCGCCGGTCCGCGCCTATCCCGCCAATGGCTACGGCGTGTTCGACATGATCGGCAATGTCTGGGAGTGGACCGACGACTGGTACGCCGCCAACCATGCCGCGTCCCTCCCCTCCGCAAAGGCCTGCTGCGTCTCGCGCAACCCGCGCGGCGCGCGTCGCGAGGACAGCGCCGATCCGCTGGAGGCGGGCGCATTGGCGCCGCGCAAGGTGCTGAAGGGCGGTTCGCATCTTTGCGCACCCAGCTATTGCCGGCGCTACCGCCCGGCCGCCCGCCAACCCCAGACCCTCGACACGGCCTCGGTGCATATCGGTTTCCGCTGCATCCGCCGTGTCGCCCCCGATGCCCGCCCTCTGTGACGAGCCGAAGCCGAGGAACTGCCGTGACTGATCGTGATCTCCCCCCCGCCGCGCCGGCCCGCGCGCCCAACCGCCGCGACGTTCTGGCCGGCAGCGCCGGCTTCCTGGCCGCCGTTTCCGGCCTGTCGCTGCTCTCCTCCGGGGCGCGGGCAGAGGCGGCGCCGCGCCCGCATATTCTCTACATCGTCGCCGACGATCTCGGTTTCGCCGATGTCGGCTTCCGGGGCTCCGACATCCGCACGCCAAATCTCGACGCGCTGGCGGCGACGGGAGCGACGCTGAGCCAGTTCTACACCCAGCCGATGTGCACCCCGACGCGCGCGGCGTTGCTGACCGGGCGCTATCCCCTGCGCTACGGGTTGCAGGTGGGCGTCATCCCCTCCGGGGCCAGCTACGGCCTCGCCACCGACGAATTCCTGCTGCCGCAGGCACTGAAGGAGGTCGGCTATCGCACCGCCCTGGTCGGCAAGTGGCATCTCGGCCATGCCGACCGCAAGTACTGGCCGCGTCAGCGCGGTTTCGATTATTTCTACGGGCCGCTGGTCGGCGAGATCGACCACTTCAAGCACGAGGCGCACGGCGTCACCGACTGGTACCGCGACAACACGCTGCTGAAGGAAGAGGGCTACGACACCGAGCTGTTCGGTGCCGACGCGATCCGCCAGATCGCCGGCCATGATCCGAAGACGCCGCTGTTCCTCTATCTCGCCTTTACCGCCCCGCACACGCCCTATCAGGCGCCGCAGCGCTATCTCGATGCCTATGCGGGCATCGCCGATCCCCAGCGCCGGGCCTATGCGGCGATGATCACCGCCATGGACGAGCAGATCGGCAAGGTGGTGGCGGCGCTCGACGCGCAGGGGATGCGTGACAACACGCTGATCGTGTTCCACAGCGACAATGGCGGCACGCGCGACAAGATGTTCGCCGGCGAGGGCGCGGTTGCAGGCGACCTTCCGCCCAGCAACGCGCCGCTGCGCGCGGGCAAGGGCACGCTCTATGAGGGCGGCACCCGTGTCGTCGCCCTCGCCAACTGGCCTGGACGGATCGCGCCGGGCGCAGCGGAAGGGGTGATGCATGTGGTGGACATGCTCCCCACCCTCGCCAAGCTCGCCGGCGCCAGTCTCGGCAAGGCGAAACCGCTCGATGGCGGCGATGTCTGGCAGGTACTGGCCGCAGGCCAGCCGGGACGGGCGGAACTGCTCTACAATGTCGACCCGACCCAGGGGGGGGTGCGCGAGGGCGACTGGAAGCTGGTGTGGCATGTCGCGCTGCCGCCGAAGGTCGAATTGTTCGATCTGTCGAAGGACCCGTCGGAAACCACGGACCTCTCTACCGCTCACCCGGAGAAGGTGGCGCAGCTGCAGCAGCGCGTGGTGGATTTCGCCCGCACCATGGCACCGCCGCTCTTCTACAGCGCGGCGCTCAAGGCTACGCTTTCCGCGCCGCTGGCGCAGCCCGGCGAGGCGCTCTACGAGATGGGTTTGGAGAACGATTGATGCGCGAGCCCCGTTTGCGGGTCCTTGGCCCTTCCGCCGCCGCACCGCTTCTGGGCGCGGCGCTGCTCGCCCTTGTCGGCGGCGCGCCGGCCGGCGCCGCCGATCTCGAACCGTCGCCGCCGGCGGTGAGCCTGCCCGCGCCGGTCGTCGATGCGGATACGCCCACCTTCTCCGCCACCATGTATCTCTGGGCCAGCGCGCTGCACGGCACCAGTTCCACCCTGCCACCATTGCCCGCCGCCAATATCGACCTCAGCTTCCGCGACGTGCTGCAGGACCTCAACGGCGCGGTCATGGGCTCGGGCGAAATGCGGGTGGGGCGCTGGGGCTTCCTCGCCGACCTGATGTTCACCCAGGTGACGCCCTCCGGCACCCTGCCCGGCCCCTACAACGCCGGCTTCGAAATCCGTTCGCGCAGCCTGACGCTGCAGGGCGATGTGCTCTATCGCCTCTACGAATCCGACACGCTGGACGTCGACGCCGGCGCGGGCCTGCGCTACTGGCACCTCAACAACCGGCTGACCGTCGATCCCGGCTTGTTGCCGGCGGGGCTCGAATACAGTCAGGCCGAGAGCTGGATCGATCCGGTCATCGCCGCCCGTGTGCTTGCCCAGCTTGGCGGGCCGTGGAGCCTGACGTTGGTGGGCGATATCGGCGGCTTCGATGTCGGCTCCAAGCTCACTTGGCAGGCCATCGCCACCGTGAACTACCAGTGGAACGAAAACCTCGCCCTGCGCGCCGGATACCGCGCGCTGTCGGTCGACTACCAGAACGGCGCGTTTCTCTACGACGTGCTGATGCAGGGGCCCATCATGGGTGTGACCTACCGCTTCTAGCGGCCCCGTCAGCTCTGCGCGTCCGCCTCGGTGATGAGGCGGGCGAACTGGTCGCGGCGGGCGAAGAAGGCGGGCTTGATCTTGTCGATCTTGCTGGAGTCGACGACGAGATAGGCCACCGCCGCCCGCGCCATTGCCGCCTGCTTCACCGGCACTTCATGGAAGTTGGAACAGGTGACGCCGTGTTGGGCATGGACGCCGCCGGCGGAAATGAACGCCTTGCTGATGCCGAGCCGCTCCAGGCTGCGCAGCGCCTCCTCGCCGGAAAAGCTCTGCGACGAGGCGTGAAACAGCCCGCCCAGCAGGATCAGGCTCGTGTTCGGCCGCCCCGCGAGCCGGGTGGCGATGTTCATCGCATAGGTGATGACGGTGAGCCGGCCCGTCACCGGCAAATGCTCGATCATGCGCGGCGTGGTCGTGCCGCAATCGATGAAGATCGTGTCGTCCGGCTCGACGAGACGCGCCGCCGCGCGGCCGGCCGCCTCCTTGGCCTCGGCATGGGCGTCGATTTCCGCATCGAGCCGGTAGGTTGAGGCCCGTTCGCTCCCGGCGGGCAGGATATAGCCGCCGAGATAGCTGAACAGTTCCGGCGCGCTCGCGAGATCGCGGCGCACTGTCATTTCCGACACATCGAGATGCTGGGCGGCATCGCGCAAATGCAGCACGCCCACGGCGCGCAGCCGCTCGTCCAGCCGCCGGATTCGCTCAGGTTTCTTCACGTCGCTCCCCATCCCCCACCTTCATTGGCGGTCCGCCTTGACTCGTCAAGAGTGCCGTGAAATGTTCGCAACAAATCTTGTGATAATCATAACAAAATTGATTGGGTGAAGACGTCACATGGCAGCAAACGCACCAGCCCTGCGCGATTCCCGCGCCCTGGCCGGGATCATCGACCACACCCTTCTCAAGGCGGAAGCCTCGCGCGCCGAAGTGGCGCGCTATTGCGCGGAAGCGCGCGACCATGGCTTCGCCTCGGTGTGCGTGAACGCGGTGCATGCCGGCTTCGTCGCCGATGAACTCGCCGGCACGCCGGTGAAGACCTGCGTCGTCATCGGCTTCCCGCTCGGCGCCGGCGGGGCCGAGGCCAAGGCGGCCGAAGCGCGTCTCGCCATCGCCGCCGGGGCGCAGGAGATCGACATGGTGATCGACATCGGTGCGCTGGTGGAAGGCGATCTCGCGCGCTGCCGGGCCGATCTCGCAGCCGTGCGCGACGCCACGCGCGGCGCGGTGCTCAAGGTGATCCTGGAAACTTGCCTGCTCACCGACGCCCAGAAGGAAGTCGCCTGCCGCCTCGCGCAGGAGGTCGGCGCCGATTTCGTCAAGACCTCGACCGGCTTTTCGACCGGCGGCGCCACCGTGCCCGACATCGCGCTGATGCGCCGGGTCGTCGGGCCGGAGATGGGCGTGAAGGCCTCGGGCGGGGTGCGGGACGCCGCCACCGCTTGGGCGATGGTCGACGCCGGCGCCACCCGCATCGGCGCCAGCGCCAGCATCGCCATTGTCGCGGGCGCCGCGCCTGTCGCGAACGCCGGCTACTAAGCCTTCCGGCCAATGTGCCACCGGGGGCGCGCCCCTCGGACCTTCGCCAACGCCATTAAAATCAACGAATGTCTGGGAGGACATCCATGAGAAAGACCCTGATCACCCTCGCGGCGAGCCTGTCGCTGCTGGCCGCCCCGGCCTTCGCCGATGGCGTGGTCGACACCAGCCAGGTGCCGAAGGACATCACCGCCGCCGCCACCGGCAAGAAGTTCTCCATCGCCACCGTGGTGAAGGTCGACGGCATCGCCTGGTTCGATCGCATGCGCGACGGGGTCAAGCAGTTCGGCGCCGACACCGGCATGGATGTGTGGCAGGTCGGCCCGAGCCAAGCGGACGCCGCCGCCCAGGTGCAGCTCATCGAGAACCTGATCGCCCAGGGCGTCGATGCGATCTGCATCGTGCCCTTCTCGGTCGAGGCGGTCGAGCCGGTGCTGAAGAAGGCGCGCGACCGCGGCATCGTGGTCATCGCCCATGAGGCCTCGAACCTCAAGAACGCCGACTACATTCTCGAAGCCTTCGACAACAAGGCCTATGGCGCGCAGCTGATGGAGGTGCTCGGCAAGTACACGGGCGGCAAGGGCAAGTACCTCGCCACCGTGGGCAGCCTCACCTCGCAGTCGCAGAATGAGTGGATCGACGGCGCGATCGAGTACCAGAAGAAGCACTTCCCGGACATGGCGCTCGCCACCCAGCGCCTTGAGACCTATGACGACGCCAACACCGATTATAACCGGCTGTCGGAAGCCCTCACCACCTATCCCGACGTGAACGGCATCATTGGCGGCCCGATGCCGACCTCGGCCGGCGCCGGCCGTCTGATCGCCGAGCGCGGGCTGAAGGGCAAGGTGTTCTTCTCCGGCACCGGCCTGCCTTCCGTCGCCGGCAAGTACCTCGCCGACGGCGACATTCAGTACATCCAGTTCTGGGACCCGGCGGTCGCCGGCTATGCCATGAACGAGCTCGCCGTGATGGCGCTCTCGGGCAAGAAGGACCAGATCAAGGCTGGCCTCAATCTCGGCCTCAAGGGCTACGAGAACCTCACCACCCCGGCCGGCGCCGCGCCGAACCTGCTCTATGGGCAAGGCTGGGTCGGCGTGACCAAGGAAAACATGGACCAGTACAAGTTCTGACGGCGGGCGGCGCGGGGTCCTAGAGGTCCCGCGCCGCTCCCGCAGGGCGAGCGGCGGCGGGGCGCGGACGCCCCTCCCCGGCTTGCGAAGGTCCCCCAAATTTCGCTGACAAAGGCGTGGGCGGGCGGCACTTTGTGCCGGCTTTCCCTCCCCGACGGGCGCATCCCATGGCCGTACCCCTGATCGAACTGCGCGGCGTCACCAAGCGCTTTCCCGGCATGAAGGCGCTGGACGGCGTCGATTTCGCCATCGCCCCGGCCGAAATCCTCTGCCTTGCCGGCGAGAACGGTTCGGGCAAGTCGACGCTGATCAAGATCGTTTCGGGCGTCTATGACTTTGACGAAGGCGCGCTGCTGATCGACGGCGCGCCGGTGTCCGGCTTCTCACCGCGCGCCGCCATCGCGGCCGGTGTCCAGGTCATCTATCAGGACTTCTCGCTGTTCCCGAGCCTGACCGTGGCGGAGAACCTTGCCATGGGCCGGCTGCTCAGCGAAGGGCGCCGGCTCGTCAGCCCCGCCGAGTGTCGCCGCCTCGGCGCGCAGGCGCTTGCCCGGCTCGATGTCGCCATCGCCCTCGACGCGCGGGTGGGCGATCTCTCCACCGCCGACCGGCAGATCGTCGCCATCGCCCGGGCGCTGATGAGCGAGACGCGCCTGCTGATCATGGACGAGCCGACCACGGCGCTCACCGGGCGCGAGGTGGAACGGCTCTTCACCCTGGTGCGTGAAATCCGCGCCAAAGGCATCGCCGTGCTGTTCGTCAGCCACAAGATGCGGGAGATGCTGGAGATTTCCGACCGCATCTGCGTGTTCCGCAACGGCCGCAAGGTCGAGGAAGGCCCGACGACCGATTTTACCGAGGCCCGCATCACCCGCGCCATGACCGGGCAGGATCTCGGCCATGAGCGCTATGGCTGGACGGGCGATGCGGCGGCCGAGCCGCGCCTGCGGGTGCGCGACCTCAGCGTCGGCGAGGCGGTGCGCGAGGTGTCGTTCGATCTGCGCGCCGGCGAGATTGTCAGCCTTTCCGGCCTGCTTGGCTCCGGCCGCACCGAACTCGCCCTCGCTTTGTTCGGCATGGAGCCGGAGCATCGCGGCACGGTGCTGCTCGACGGCAGGCCGCTCCGCCTCGCCAGCGTGCCGGAAGCGGTGGAGGCCGGCATCGCCTATGTGCCGGAGGACCGGCTGTCCGAAGGCCTGTTCATGAGTCAGTCCATCGCCCGCAATGTGGTGGCGAGCGCCATCGAGCGGGCGACGCGCGGGCCGTTCCTCTCCGACGACGCCATGACCGCGCTGGCCGAGCGCACCGTCGCCGACATGAAGATCGCCACCACCGATGTGGAGAAGGAGGTCGGCAAGCTCTCCGGCGGCAACCAGCAGCGCGTCATCATCGGGCGCTGGCTGCTCACCGGGCCGCGCGTGCTGATCCTGAACGGCCCCACCGTCGGCGTCGATGTCGGCTCCAAGGCCGAAATCCACCGGCGCATCCGCGAACTCGCGGTCAAGGACGGGCTGGCGGTGCTGATGATCTCGGACGACGTGCCGGAGCTTCTGCACAATTGCAACCGCATCCTCCTCATGCACCGCGGCGCGATCCTCGACGATCTCGACCCGCGCGGCCTTGAGGAGGACGACATCCATTCCCGCTTGAAGACGCTGCGCTGATGATGACCCTCGCCAAGCTGATGCGCCGCTCCGAGACGGCGGTTTTCCTCATCGTCGCCGCGATCATGGTGGTGATCGGGCTGATCAATCCCGCCTTCTGGCAGGCGGACAATCTGTTCAACCTGCTGCGCGCCAATGTCATCATCGGCATCATGGCGCTCAGCGTGCTGGTGGTGATGATCTCCGGAGGCATCGACGTGTCGTTCCCGGCCTTCGCCGCCGCCGCCATGTATCTCACCGTGCTGGCGATGAACGCCTATGGCCATGAGGGTGTGCTGCTGCCCTTCATCGGTGCGACGCTGATCGGGCTCATCTGCGGCCTCGCCAACGCCTTCTTCATTCACACCTTCCGCATGATCCCGCTGATCGTGACGCTCGGTTCCGCCTCGGTGGTTCGCGGCCTGCTGCTGGGGCTGGTCGGCACGTCGATCGTCAATATCGACCGCATGCCGCCGGCGCTGATCGCCTTCGGCCGGTCCAGCGTTGAGATTGGCGGCGCCAAGCTCTCGGTGATGGTGTTCGTCTATCTCGCCATCGCCGGCGCGGTCTGGTGGTTCCTCAGCCGCACCATGACCGGCCGCTCGATCTTCGCCTATGGCGACGATGCGGAATCGGCCAAGCGCGTCGGCTTCAACACCCGGCGCACGGTCTATGTCGCCTATGGCCTCGCCGGCGCGCTGGCGGGTTTCGCCGGCCTGCTGCACGCCTCGATGATCTGGCTGGCCAATCCGCGCGACTTCGTCGGCTATGAGCTCGACGTGATCGCCGCCGTCGTGCTGGGCGGGGCGTCGATCTTCGGCGGGCGCGGCTCGGTGCTCGGCACGCTGCTCGGCGTGTTTCTGCTGGTCCTGATCAAGAACAGCCTCATCATCATGCGCGTGGACAATACCTGGCAGGGCGTGGTCGTCGGCGGCGTCATCGTCGTCGCCACCGCGCTCACCGCCTGGCGCGACCGCAAGACGCTGGCGTGAGGGGAATGGGCACCATGGAAAAGCGTCTCGACCTTTCGCGCTTCATCAACCGCGACAACAACATCCTACAACTGGTTCTGATCACGGTCGTCATCTTCGCGGTGATGAGCTGGCTCGAACCCACAAAGTTCCTGCGCTACTACAATTTCGAGTCGATCAGCTTCATCTTCCCCGAGCTCGGCATCGTCGCCATCGCCATGATGCTGGCCATGCTCACCGGGGGCATCGACCTGTCGGTGATCGGCATCGCCAATCTCGCCGGCATCCTCGCCGGGGTGTTCTTCACCAAGCTGTTCCCTGGAGATCCCACGGCCGGCGCGGCGGGCGAGATCGCCCGTGTCGCCGCCGGGGTGATGCTGGCGCTCGGCGTCGGGCTGATCGCCGGCGCGCTGAACGGGTTGCTGATCACGCGGGCAAAGATCACCCCCATCCTCGCCACGCTGGGCACCGGCCAGGTGTTCACCGGCCTGTGCATGGTGCTGACCGGCGGGCCGGCCATTGTCGGCTTCCCCGCCTATTGGGGGCTGATCGGCAATGGCAAGCTGTTCGGCGTCGCGGTGCCGCTGCTGATCTTCGTCGCCGTCGCCATGGTGATCGCGGTGATGCTGACGCGCACCTCCTTCGGCCTCAACCTGTTTCTCATCGGCACGAACCCGCGCGCGGCGGTGTTCGCAGGGCTGAAGAGCGACCGCATGGTGCTGGCCTCCTACATGCTGAGCGGCACGCTGGCGGCGCTGGCGGGCATCATGCTCTCGGGCCGCACCAATGCGGCGAAGTCGGATTACGGCACGTCGTATCTGCTGCAGGCGGTGCTCATCTGCGTGCTCGGCGGCACCAATCCCGCCGGCGGCAAGGGCACGGTGCTCGGCATTTCCATCGCGGTCATCGCGCTGATGCTGCTGGCCTCCGGCTTCCAGATGATGCGCTTCTCCAACCATCTGATCGACTTCATCTGGGGCGGCTTCCTGCTGCTCGTCATGGTGCTGAACGCTTTCAGGAACCGCGCATGACCCGCATCCATCTCGACCGCCGCAGCTTCGGCGACACGGAACGGCTCGCTGTCGAGCATGAGGGCCTGACCGCCAGCCTGTTCCGCTACCCAACCGGGGTGGAGGCGGTCCGGCTCGCCAATGCACGTGGCGCGCTGGTGGTGCTGCCCTATCTCGGGCAGATGATCTGGTCCGCCGCTTTCGACGGCGTCGACCTGACCATGCGCAGCATGTTCAGGGCGCCGCGCCCGGCGCGCACCATCGCCGAAACCTATGGCTGCTTCGCCTTCCATTCCGGCCTGCTGCGCAACGGCGTGCCCGGCCCGACCGACACCCATCCCGCCCATGGCGAGATGCCGTGCGCGCCGATGGACCGTGCCGGCATCGAGGTGGGCACGGGCGCGCGCGGGCCGTGGATGCGGCTGTTCGGCGCCTATGAATACGCGATGGGCTTCGGCGCCCATTACATGGCCCGGCCGAGCGTGACGCTGCACGCCGCTGACGCCCGCTTCGACATGGCGATGGAGGTGACCAACCTCTCCGCCGGCGACGCGATGGACCTCATGTATATGGCGCATGTGAACTACGCCTTCGTCGAGGGCGGCGAAATCCTGCAGCAGGCGCCCTTCGACGCCGCGCACACCGTCGTCCGGCGGGCGGTTCCGGCCCATGTCACGCCGAACCCGGCCTATCTCGCCCGCATCGAGGCGCTGGCGGCGGCCCCCTCCGGCAGCCGCGTGATCCGCCAGGCGGACGGCTTCGACCCGGAGCAGGTGTTCTATCTCAACGGTCTCGCCACCGATGCGCAGGGCGCGACGACGATGCTGCTGCGCCGCCCGGAGGGTGACGCCTTCCTCGCCCGCTACCGGGCGGCGGACTTCCCCAAGACCGTGCGCTGGATTCTGGCCGGGCACGACCAGTCGGTCTGCGCGTTCGCCCTCCCCGCCACCTGCGAGCCCGAGGGCTACGCGGCGGAGGCCGCCAAGGGCAATGTCATCCGCCTGAAGGCCGGTGCCACGGCGCGCTACAGCGTCGAGCTTGGCCATCTCGACGCGGCCGAATGCGCCGCGCTCGCGCCGGGGCTCGGCGGTTGAAACGGAAATGACCGTCCCGGCAGGGGACGGCGGGAGAGGTTGAGATGTCGAAGATCGCCGTCGTCGGGTCCAACATGATGGACCTCGTCACCTATGTCGACCACATGCCGCTGCGCGGCGAGACGGTCGAGGCGCCGAGCTTCGAGATGGGCCATGGCGGCAAGGGGGCCAACCAGGCCATTGCCGCCGCGCGGCTGGGCTCCCCCGTCGTCATGGTCACGCGGGTGGGCGAGGACGCCTTCGCCGACGCCACCCTCGCCAATTTCACCCGCAACGGCATCGACACCACCCATGTGCTGCGCACGCCGGGCGCGCCCTCGGGCGTGGCGCCGATCTTCGTCGAGCCCTCGGGCGAGAACTCGATCCTCATCGTCAAGGGCGCCAATGCGCACCTCGCGCCTGCCGATGTTGACGCCGCCGCCGATCTGCTCACGGGCTGCGCGCTGATCCTGATGCAGCTCGAAATCCCGGTCGAGACCGTCTACCACACGGTGAGGCGGGCGAAGGAATGGGGCGTGCCGACCCTGCTGGTCCCGGCGCCGGCCCTGCCGGATCTCGATGTCACGCGGCTGGCGGACCTCGCCTTCCTCACCCCGAATGAGACCGAACTCGCCACTCTCACCGGCCTGCCGGTCGAGACCGAGGCGCAGGTGGAGGCGGCGGCGAAGTCCCTCACCGCGCGCGGCATCGGCACGGTGGTGGTGACCATGGGCGGGCGCGGCGCGCTGCTGGTGTCGGGCGACGAGGTGCGCCGCGTCGCCCCGGTCAAGGTGGAGCCGGTCGACACGACCGGCGCTGGCGACGCCTTCATCGGCGCCTTCGCCCATTTCCACACCCAGGGCCTGCCGGTGTTCGAGGCGCTGGGCGAGGCGGCGACCTATGCGGCGGATTCGATCACGCGGCGCGGCACGCAGCGCTCCTACGCCACCGCCGCCGATTTCCGCACGCGCTTTCCGCGCAAGGCCTAAGGCGCCGCCCGTCCCGTTCGAACGGGTGCCTCAGAGCTGGATTCGCCGGGTGAGAAGCGGCGCTGAGGCGGGGCAAAGCGCCGTCGCCTGCGGCGACTGACGGATGGCCTCTGGCGCCTGCGCGCGCGGCGTGGCGGCGAAGCCGATGCGCTCGAAAAAGGCGGAGGCGCCGTCGGTCAGCAGCCACGCCTGCCGTGCGCCCATGTCGAAGGCCCGGCTCATCAGCAGCAGGGCGATGCTGCGCCCCACACCCCTGCCGCGCGCGGCAGGTGTGACCAGCAGCGAGCGCAGCAGCACGTCGTCCCCATACAATTCGAAGCCGCCATAGCCCACCAGCGAGCCGCCGAGGGTCCGGTAGCTGAAGAAGCGGCCGGGGGAGCCTCTCAGGTCTTGGGTCGGCAGGCCGGCTTGGCGCAGCGCCTTGGCAAGGCGCGGCTCTGCGGCAGCGACCTGCTCGTCGCGCAGGAAGGGGCTGCCATCCTCCTTGTCGAGGTCGGCGCGCGGGACGATGGGCAGCAGGTCCAGCACCGTCTCGGACGGGCGGCACAGCTTCACGCCGAGCGGCGTCACCACGATCGGCCGGTTGAGCAGGATCGGATGGGCGGCGATGGCCGCGAGCCGCCCGGCGTCGTCTACGTCAGGCGCGTCCAGCCCGAGGTCCCGGAAGGGCGTCCCCCGCTCGCGGAGCAGCGCCTGCAGCGTCCAGCCCATGCGCTCCGCCAGCTGCGCCAGCAGGGCGGAGGCCGGCGGCGATTTCAGGTACTCGATCACATGCGGCTCGATGCCGGCATGGCGGATCAGCGCCAGCGTGTTGCGCGACGTGTCGCATTCCGGGTTGTGATAAACGATGACATCCATGGCGGCGAAGCCTGCGGGGCCTCATGTTGATCCATGTGTCGATGCTGATGGACCTAGCGACATTAAGCAATGTCGGCGCGACGCCGTCCGTCCGTGACCGGGCGCCCCGCTGCCCCGGACCCGGGCCGGTCCCTGGTGACTGCGGTCCTCATTGCGCGCCTGTAGGGACGGTCCTAGCTGTGGCGGCATTCAGCCGGAGTGCCCGACATGGCCGACCCCTTATCCCTCCTGTCTGTCACCGCTCTGGCGGATGGCTACCGTGCCGGCCGCTTCACCCCCCGCGATATCTGCGCGCAGGCATTGGCGCGGCTGAGCGAGTGGGAGCCGAAGCTGAACGCCTTCATCGACCCGATGACCGACGAGGTGATGCGGCAGGCCGACGAGGCCAGCCGCGCGCTGGCGCGGGGTGAGGACAAGGGCCCGCTTCACGGCATTCCCGTCGCCATCAAGGACATCATCGACGTGGCCGGGGTGGAGACGAGCTGTGCCACACGGGCGCTGCCCCCGCGCCGCGCCGCCCGGGATGCGGACTGCGTGCGGCGCCTGCGGGAGGCGGGGGCGATCCTCTTCGGCAAGACCAATCTCCTGGAATTCGCCTATGGCATCGCCCATCCGGCATTCGGCCAGACCAACAATCCGTGCGATCCCTCCCGCACCGCCGGTGGCTCCAGCGGCGGCTCGGCGGCGGCGGTCGCGGCCGGCATCGTGCCTCTGGCGCTGGGAACCGATACGGGCGGTTCGGTGCGCGCGCCGGCGGCCTATTGCGGCATCGTGGGGTTGAAGCCGAGCTTCGGCCTGCTGTCGCTGGAGGGCGTCTATCCGCTGTCGCCGAGCCTCGATCATCTCGGACTGCTCGGCCGCAGCGTCGCCGATGTGGCGCTCGGCCTTGCCGCGCTGGCGCCCGCGCCAGCCGCCGTCGTCGGCGAGGTGACGCCGGTTCGTCTCGGCGTCTGCCGCAGCCAATGGGATTCGCCGGCGCTGCGTCCGCAGGTGCGGCTGGCCGGCAATGCCGCCCTTGGTCGGCTCAAAAGTGCCGGCGTGGCGATGGTGGATATCGCCCTGCCCTCGCCGGAGCGAATGGCAGCCGCCCTGCTCGATATTCTGCTGCCCGAGGCGGCGCTGGTGCATGCGCAGACCTACCGGGACGCCGCCTCCGGCTATGCGCCGGGAACCGCCGCGCAGATCGAGGCAGGGCTTGTCCTGCCGGCCGTGCGCTATCTCGATGCGAAGCGGCAGCAAGAGCAGTGGACTGCCGAGCTGGGGACGCTGTTCGACGCGGTCGACGCCATCATCAGCCCGACCGTGCCCTTCGTCGCGCCGGACACCGATCCCGCCCTCAGCGCCGAGGGCGACGATGAAATCCTCACCCTCACCCATGCCAATCTCACCGGCGCGCCCAGCCTCTCTTTGCCCTGCGGCCGCGAGAGCGGGCTGCCCGTCGGGCTTCAGCTCACGGGCAAGCCCGGCGCGGACGCGGCACTCCTCGCGCTCGCCCGCCGGCTAGAGCCGCTGCTTTAGCGGGCCTCGTTCGCCCCGACGTGACGCGCCGCCGCCGCGCGGATGTCGGCGGCGAGTTCATCCACCCGGTCGAGCCGCGCGTCCCAGGCGAACATGAACCGGGCACCGCCGCCGATGAAGGTGTAGAAGCGCCAGCCGCGCTGCCGCAACGCCTCCAGCACCGGCTCTGGCGCCTTCAGAAACACGGAATTGGCCTCGACCGGGAACAGCAGCTCCACGCCCGGGCAGCCGCTGAGGGCATTGGCGAGCCGCGCCGCGCAGCCATTGCCATGGCGGGCATTGGCGAGCCAGGCGCCGCTTTCCAGCAGCCCCACCCAGGGGGCGGAGAGAAAGCGCATCTTGGAGGCGAGCTGGCCCGCCTGCTTGCAGCGATAGTCGAAATCCGCCGCCAGCGCGTGGTCGAAGAAGATCACCGCCTCCCCCACCGCCATGCCGTTCTTGGTGCCGCCGAAGCACAGAACGTCCACGCCGCTTTTCCATGTCATTTCCGCCGGTGTGCAGCCCAGGCTGGCGCAGGCATGAGCGAAGCGGGCGCCGTCCATGTGCAGCTTGAGCCCGAGTTCGCGGCACAGCGCCGAGATCGCGGTGATCTCGTCCAGGCTATAGACGAGCCCGGTCTCGGTCGGCTGGGTGAGCGTGACCACCCGCGCCTTGGGAAAGTGGATGTCGGAGCGGCTGGTCGCCAGCGCGCGGATGGTCTGCGGCGTCAGCTTGGTCGAACTCGACGGGGCCACCAGCAGCTTCGAGCCGTTGGAGAAGAATTCCGGCGCCCCGCATTCATCCGTCTCGACATGGGCGGAGGCCGCGCAGATCACGCTGTGATAGGACTGGCAGAGCGAGGCCAGCGCCAGCGAGTTCGCCGCCGTGCCGTTGAAGACGAAGAACACCTCGCAATCGGTCTCGAACAGGTCGCGAAACGCGTTGGCGGCGCGGGCGGTCCATTCGTCGTCGCCATAGGCGACGCAGGAGCCGTCATTGGCGCGCGCCATCGCCGCCCAGGCTTCCGGGCAGATGCCGGCATAATTGTCGCTCGCGAATTGCTGCGCCGAGATGGCCATGCGCCTTCCCCCGATAGGTCTGTGGAGTGCTGCGGCCGTAGCTAGCCCGCGAGATCGCCGATCACCCGCACCCTCACCCGCAGCGGATCGCCGGGAATGTAGGACATGGGCGTGTCGTCGACATCCAGCACGGCGAGCGTATCCGGTGCCGCGCCGGCGGCAACCGCCTGCTCGCGCGCCGCGCGCAGCGTCTCGGCGATCGCCTCGTCGCGGGGGACGCCATAGAAGATACGGTCGCTCTCGCCGCTGACCTGCGACATGGCAGCGCCCACCGCATTGGCGACGCCGGCATTCTCCACCTTGATGACCTGCGAGACGCCGGGCAAATGATCCGGCACGAGAAACGCCCCGCCGCCGACGGCGATGACGGGCAGATCGGCGCCGCTGGTCTTCATCCGGTCGACGAGATCGGCGAGCCGGCGCCCGATCCAGATCTGCGCCGCCTCGGAGAGGTCGAGCGGGATGTCGCTCCGCCGCTCCGCGTCTCCCAGTTCCAGCAGGCCCAGCCGCACGCCGACATCGGTGAGGGTCAGCGTGTCGCCACCGGCGATGCGCGCCTTCTCCAGCAGCCGGAAGCCGACGCTGTCCGGCCCGACGGTGAACGGCGCCTCCCGCACCACGGTGCCGCCGCCGAGCGCGATGGCCACGACGTCCGGCATGCGGAAGAAGGTGCGCACCCCGCCAATATCCACCTGCGTGTTGGCTTGCCGGGGGAAGCCGGCCTGCAGCATGCCGGCATCGGTCGTGGTGCCGCCGACATCGAGCACGACGGCGTCGCTGAGACCGGACAGAAGATGCGCCCCGCGCATGCTGTTGGTCGGGCCGGAGGCGAAGCACAGCACCGGGAAGCGCTCGGCCTCCTCGGCCCGCATCACCGTGCCGTCATTCTGGGTGAGGTAGAGCGGGCCGGTGAGGCCCGTCTCCGTGATCGCCTGGCGGAAGGCGGCGACCGTGCGCCGCGCCAGCCCGTGCAGGGCGCTGTTGAGGATCGTCGCGTTCTCGCGCTCGATCAGCCCGATGCGGCCGAGATCGCTGGAGAGGGTGATCGACACGTCCGGCGCCACCTCGGCGAGGATGGCGGCGGCTTCCCGCTCACAATCGGCGATGAGCGGGGAGAACACGGCGGTGATGGCGGCCGCCGCGATGCCGCTGTCGCGGATCACCTCTGCCGCCCGGCGCATGCCGTCGCGGTCGAAGGCGACGATGGGCCTTCCGTCGAATTCATGCCCGCCCTGCAGCAGGAAAACGGGGCCGGCCACTGCGCGGTGCAGGTCCTGTGGCCAGTCGGCCATGGGTTCGATGGAGGATGCGGCGGGAAGGCCGATGCGGATGACGGCGACCTTGGACAGCCCGCGCCGTTCGATCACCGCATTGGTGAAATGGGTCGTGCCGATCATCACCGCGCGCACATCGGGCGTCGTGCCGTCGGTGTCGGCCAGCACATGGGCGAGCGCGGCCCGCACCCCGCTGGTCACATCCGCCGTGGTCGGGCTCTTGATCGCGCGCAGGATGCGGCTGCCGTCGAGCAGAACCGCGTCCGTATTGGTGCCGCCGACATCGATGCCGATGCGCTTCATGGGGTCAGCTCCTCGAAGGGGCGGTAGTCGAAATCGTAGCCGAAGGCGCGCGGCCCCACGACGGCGAGCCCCTCAGTGCTGCGCATGATCGGGTCGGCGCCGAGCACGATCACCGCCACGCGCTGGCCGTAGCGGATGACCTCGGCGCCGATGGCCTCGGCGCTTTCCTCGTCGAGCACGGTGATAAGGTCCGGCACGCTGGCGACGAGGGCCCCGTCCCGGTGGGCGACCGCGAACTCGTTCTGAAACGCGATGGAAAGTTCCCGCCCCTGCCAGGCGCCCGTGCCGGTGAGACGGACGGTGCCGCGCACGAAGCCGCCTTCGGTGCGGCGCGACACGTCGTCCACCTTGCCGGTGAACACCAGCCGCGCCAGCGCGCCCTCGACCACGGCGGCGACGGGATCGCGGCCGGCGGCCTTGGCGGCCTGGATCGAGCGTCCGATGGCGATGGCGCGCGAGACCGAGCGCAGGATCGCGTGCGCCTTCACCTCCGCGCCCGAGCGCGGGGCGGTGCAAGTGCCGGCGATGGAACCAAGCTCGACCACGATGCGGCGGCCGATCCGCTCCACCCGTGTCGGGCTCTCGGCGCGAGCGATGAGAATTTCATTGTCGCGTATGTCGGCGATGGCGAAGGGGGCGACCTCCAGCCCGCGAATGGCGAAGCTCGCCATCTGCGCTTCCGGGAAGGCGCGGCCCATCGTGTCGGCATCCACCACCGGCAGGCCGAGTTCCATGCCCACCAGCATGGCGAAGAAGGCGTTCTCCCCGCCGATCTCGATCGACATGATGGCGTCGAAACGCTGGCCGGTATGCGCCTCCATGCGGCGCACGGCGCGGCAGATGGATTGCGGCTCCGGCAGCCGCTCCTTGGTCACCAGCGGCGCGCCCATGATGCACACCACGGCGACGCGGGCATCGTCCGCGAGTTCGTCCGGGTCGATCAGGCGAATGCGCCGGCCGCGCCGGTACTCCGCCTGCGCGCACATGAGTTCGAGATGGGGATGGTTGCCCCCGCCCGTGCCGAGCACGCCCGCGCCGATGGCGAGCGCCTCCAGTTCGTCATAGTCGAGTTCACGCATGGAAATGCCCTTGAACGGCCTCAGCCGTCGACCAGCCAGACCGACTGGCCCGGCCAGGAGAAAATGGCGGTGGCGCCGCGCTCCGGCGCCGGCAGCGCCGCGCTCTGATGCGCGGTGAGGCGCGTGCCGTCCGGCAGGTGGCCGGTGATCTGCTGCACCGCGCCGGAGAACATGATTTCATCCACCCGCGCCTCGACGCGGCAGTCATGGTGCGCGGGCGCGACCGCGCCCACGGCGATGGTTTCCGGGCGAACAACCAGCGCCACCCGCGCCCCCTCGCCCCGCCCGCCGCGCTGCGCGGCGCTGAGGTCCAGCGTGAGCGGCAGCGAAGTTGCCACTACGCTTCCCCCGGCACTGAGGCGCCCGTCGAACAGATTGGCGTTGCCGACGAAATCCGCGACGAAGCGCGTCGCCGGCCGACGGTAGAGGTTTTCCGGTGTGTCGAACTGCTCCAGCGCCCCGCCATTCATCACGGCGATCCGGTCGGAGAGCGTCAGCGCCTCTTCCTGATCATGCGTCACCGCCACGAAGGTCAGGCCGAGGTCGCGGTGCAGGGTCTTCAGCTCCGCCTGCATCTGCTTGCGCAGCTTGAGGTCGAGGGCGCCCAACGGTTCGTCCAGCAGCAGCACCGCCGGCCGCACGATCAGCGCCCGGCCGAGCGCCACACGCTGCGCCTGCCCGCCCGACATCTGGCTCACCCGGCGGTCGCCGAAGCCCTTGAGGTTCACCAGCTCCAGCATCGCCTCGACCCGCCGGGCGATTTCGTCCTTCGCTATCCTGCGCATGCGCAGTCCGAAGGCGAGGTTCTGCGCCACGGTGCGGTGGGGGAACAGCGCGTAGTCCTGGAACACCATGGCGGTGTCGCGTTCATAGGGCGCGGCGCCGAGGACCGAGACGCCGTCGATGCGCACATCGCCCGAGGAGGGCGTGACGAAGCCCGAGATCATCCGCAGTAGGGTGGACTTGCCGCAGCCGGACGGCCCGAGAATGGTAACGAAGGCTCCGCGCGGAATGTCCATCGACACGTCGCGCACGGCCGCCGACGCGCCATAGACCTTGCTGACGGCCCGCAGTTCGACGGCATTGGGGGAAAGCTCGGTCATCACTCAGCACTCACGTTCGAGGCGGCTCTGGCCGAGGATCCAGACCTGCGCCGAAACGCTGACGAACAGCGTGACCAGGATCACCAGGGCGGAGAGCGCGTAGATTTTGGGCGAGATGACCTGCCGCAGCGAGGTCCAGATGGCGATGGGCAGGGTCTCGGTGAAGCCGGCGAGGAACCACGCCACGACGAACTCGCCGAACGCATCGGTGAAGGCCAGCAGCAGCACCGCGATCAGCGACGGCGCGACCAGCGGCAGCACCACCTCGCGGAAAGTGGTGAACTCGTCCGCCCCGAGATTCATCGCCGCTTCGATATAGCTGCGCCGGAAACCGAGAAAGCGCGAATAGAGCATCAGCGTCGCGTAGCTCGACGTCATCGTCGTGTGCGCCAGCACGATGGCGGGTGGTCCGATCAGATCCGGCGCGGCGCGGAACAGCACGATGAGCCCCAGCCCCAGCACAAGCTGCGGCAGCACGACGGGGCCGAGCACCAGGCAGAGCAGCAGCGATTTCATCCGCACCGGCCGCCATGCCAGCACCATCGCCGCCGGCATGGCGAGCGCCGTGGAGAGCACCGCCGCCATCAAGGCGAGGCGGATGCTGGTGAAAAGCGAACCGACGAGGCGCGTATCGCCGAGGCTGGCGCCAAACCAGTCGGTGGTGAAGGCGTCGATCGGCAGGCCCGGAATCGCCTTGGCGTCGAAGGCGAACAGCACGATCACCACGATGGGCAGGTAGAGGAAGGCGTAGAGCAGCACCGAATAGGCCGGCAGCGTCCAGCCGAAGGAGAGGCGGTTCATAGGCCCGTCTCCCCGCTGGCGCGGCGGATCCATTTCATCGACAGCGCCAGCGCGGCGAAGACGAGGGCCAGCAGCACCACGGCCATCGCCGCCCCGCTCGGCCAGTCCAGCCGGCGCTGGAACTCGTCCTGGATCACCTGCGAGAACATCAGCTGCTTGCCGCCGCCGAGCAGCGCCGGCGTGACGAATTCGCCGAGCCCGAACACGAAGCAGAACACCGCCCCTACCACCAGCCCGGGCGCCGACAACGGCAGGATCACCTCGAAGAAGGTGCGCGTGGGGCTGGCGTTGAGGTCCATTGCCGCCTCGATCCAGTTGTCGTGGATGTTGCTGATGGCGGCGTAGAGCGGCAGGACATAGAGCGGCAGATAGGCGTAGATCAGCCCGATGGCGGTCGAGACCGGCGAATAGAGCAGGAAGCTCATCGGCGCGTCGGTCAGGCCGAGCGTCATCGCCAGCTGGTTGATGACACCGCGTTCGCCCAGCAGCAGCCGCCACGCGGCCACCCGCATGACGATGCTGATCCAGAACGGCGCGATCACCGCCACCAGCAGCAGCCCGCGCCAGCGACCCGCCTTCTTGGCGATGAAATAGGCGACGGGAAAGGCGAGCACCGCGCAGGCCACCGTGACGAAGGCCGCCGTCTCCACCGACAGCAGCAGCGCGCGCCAGATCGCCGGGCGGGCGAAGATGGCGATGTAGTTGTCGAAGGTGAAGGCGGGGATCAGGCGGTAGCTCTGGGTCCGCCAGACACTGAGCCCCAGGATCAGCGCCACCGGCACGACGAAGAACACGATCTGCCACAGCACCAGCGGCAGCAGCCCGGCCGCCGGCAGCGCCGCCCTCAGAAGCGACCGGCGCCGCGGGATGTCACGCGCCGCGCTCATGAAGCGAAGGCGTATTCGTCGCGGGCGAAGGCCGGCGTGGGATAGGCGAGCTTCGACGGCCGCAGCCCCGTCGCCACCATGGCGCGGGCAAAGTGCAGCGCCACCTTGCCGGGGTCGATCACCGGAATGGAGACGCCGAAATGCCGGTGCAGCGCTTCTTCCACCGCCTGCGCCATGTCGAAGCCGGTGCCGGTGCAGCCCATCACGAAGGCTTCCGCCCCGTCGCGCTCCACCGCGTCGATGCTCTCGGCGATGATGTGGGCGAGGCACGTCTCGTCCAGTGCCAGCACGCTGGCGCCCGCCGCCCGCACCGAGGCGAGATGGCGCTCCAGCCCGTAGCGCCCGACCACCCGGCGGATGAGCGGGAACAGCGGCTTCTCGGTGATGAACACGGTGAAGCGGTTCGACAGCATCGCTGCCATGTGCAGCGCCGCCTCGCCTTCCCCGACGATGGGGATGGAGACCAGCTCGCGCGCGCCCGCCAGCCCCGGATCGGTGAAACAGGCGATGGTGCAGGCATCCACCCCATCCGCCTCGGCCTCGCGGGCGAGGCGCATCACTTCGGGCGCGGCGAGTGCGGAGTCGAATTCCGCCTCGATGGAGTTGGTGCCGCGCCCCAGCGGCACGGCGGAAATTTCGACGCCTTCGCCGGCGAAGGAGCGGTACTCGGCCTCGGCCTTGCCCACCAGCTCCTTGGAATCCAGCACCGGCACGATCACGCGTATATGCATCGACCCGCGCCTCAGCCCATCTTGAAGGTTTGCCAGGCGTCGGCCCAGGCGTTCTCATCGAACGGCGCCAGGCTCATCTGGCAGTTGGCGACCCATTCTTCCATCTTGTCGAGGCCGAGCGCCTTGACCTGTTCAGGCGTGAGGAGGTCCTTCACCTTGGCATTGGTGACGGCGAACTTGTCCGCGCCCCAGGCCATCTGCTTCATCGCCTTGGCGCTGGTCATGTAGTCGATATAGGCCATGGCGGAGGCGAGATGCTCGGTGCCGCGCACGATCTGCAGCGTCTCCATCCACATGGCGCCGCCCTGCTTGGGAATGGACAATTCGACATCGGCGCCGGCGAGACGGGCCGTGGTGCGGACATTGTCGCTGGACGAGCCCCACACCATCCACGCCTCGCGGTTGGTGAGGTCGGATTTCACCGTGCCCATATCGGCCTGCAGCGCCCGCATGTTGGGACGGAAGGCCATCATCTTGTCGAGGATCTTCTGCAGCGCCTCGCCGGTCGCTTCCTCCGGCTTTGCTTGGCCGATCCACTTGCCGGTCATCCAGAGGTAGAGCTCCGGCCAGTCGATGATCTCGACCCGGTTCTTCAGCGCCGGGTCCCAGGCGAGTTCGGCATTGGAAGCGGCTTCGGCGGAAATCTTGTCCGGCCAGTAGACGAAGCCGTTGACACCGAAGCGGGTCGGGATGGCGTAGACCTTGCCGTCGAACATCGTCTCCGGCCGGTTGCGGAACGCCGGCAGCGTGTCCTCGAGCGAGGGCAGCTTGGCGGTGTCGATTGGCAAGGTGAGGCCGGCGGCGGCGAATTTCGAGGTCCACACCGCGTCGGGGTTGATCACGTCGAACTTGGTGGTGCCGGCCTGGACGAGGCTCAGCTGCGCGCCGTTGCTCTCGGCTTCCTTGATGTTGAGCTCGACGCCGGTGAGCTCGGTGAAGCCGCGCATCAGCTCCGGGTCGTTATAGCCGGCCCAGGCCAGCACATTGAGCGGCCCGGTGAGCTTGGCCTCGCCCGCATAGGCGGGCCGCGTGAAATCGACCTGGCTGGCAATGGTCGCGAACATCGCCGCCTGCGCGCCGAAGCGCAGCACGTCGCGGCGGCTGGGGTGGGGCGGGGTAAGAAAACGCGATCCGGACATGCGACCATTCCCTCTTGGCGCGGAGGACGACCACCGCTGTTTATGCCAGAATGTATATCCCCGCGCGGGACGGTCCTCCGATAGTGACTGCAGTCACCGCTCCGCCGCTGCGTGGGGCGCGCAGGGCATGAATCTTGCCTGTAACCGCGTCTTGAACAGCAGGAAAGCACGGCCGGCATGGGTCGCCACGAACGGGTTCACGATCTGCCGGCCGGCTTCGGCAAGACCATGGCGCGCGTGCTGTCGCGCATGGGGCGCGACGATTTCTATGAGACCGTCATCGACGCTATCGCCCCGCTGATCCCGTGCGATTTCTGGATCATGGCCCGCTATGAGGAGGCGGCGAAGCCCTGCATCATCTCCGACTCCGGCATGGCCGCGCGCGCCAAATCCGCTTATGCGGACCGGCTGTGGCGGTTCGATCCGCTGGCCTCCGCCCCGCTCGCCGCTGACGGTCATCGCGCCGTCAGCCTGCGCAACCTGTGCGCCCATGGCCCGCTCGACCGCAGCTATGCCCGCTATCTCGATGTCGATCTCGGCATCGCCGACGAACTGGCGCTGCTCCTGCCGCTGAACGAGCGCAGCTTCCTCGCCCTATGCCTCGACCGGCACCGGGAGGCGTTCGACGACGGGGAACTGCGCCTCGCCTCGGAAATGCTCGACATCCTCTTGGAAATGCACCGCCAGCACGTGACCCTCACGGTGGAGCGGCAGGTCACGCGCACGTCGAGCCTGGCGGGTGACGCGCCGGCGGAAATCCTGATCCTCAGCGCCGATGGCGCTCGCCTGTTCCAGTCCGAAGGTTGGGGAGAGGCGGCGCGTCAGGCCTTCGACCGGCCGGGCGTGCCCGACCATGTGCTGCGGGGCGACCGCCGGGTCATTCTCGGCAATGGCGGCTGGTGCCTGCTGCGGCCGGCAAGCGAGGGCACGGACCCGCTTCTGCGCGACGCACAGGTGTTCGTGCTGCGAAAAGAGGCACAGGACTTCGCCAGCCGCCTCGACCGGCTGGCCCGGCTCTACGGGCTGACCGAGCGTCAGAAGCAGATCGTGCGGCTGTCCCTCGATGGACACCACAACGCCTCCATCGCCCGCCAGCTCGATATCACCGTCGGCGGGGTGAAGAATCACAAGCTGCGCATCTACGACAAGCTGGACATCACCAGCGAGCGCGAGCTGCTGCCGGCCTTCCTCACCAGTCTCTGATACCGCAACGGCGCGAAGCCCCAAGCGACACCGGCGCGCCCCTTCGGCGCGCGTCGCCGGTGCGCGGGCATCGCCGGGGACAAGGCGCCCGCGGGCGGCGCCAAACGTCCCGGAATTAACCACTCGTTAACCAAAATTAACTGAATCTATCCATCACTTAGGGAGATTCGACCCGTGAACGCAGTCAGTCAGACCGGCCCCTCCATCCGTTTCCGTGGACGCTCGTTCATGGCGATGACGCTGGTGGCCGACGTGCCGCTGTCGGCCTGGCTGGCCGATTTCGATGTCTGGCTGCAGCGTTCCCCCGGCTTCTTCACCGGCCGCACCGTCGTGCTCGATCTCGCCGGCACGGCGCAGAGCAAGGCCGAGGTCGAAGGCTGGATCAGCGAACTCGCCACACGCGGCGTCCGGCTGGTCGGGCTGGAGGGCGTGCGCCCCAGCCTCGTCGACGCCGCCATGCCGCCCATCCTGCGCGGCGGGCGCGACGCCACGCTCGCCATCAACGACGTGGCCGCGCCGGAGCCGGCGCCCGAGCCGCGCAAGCCGGTCGAGCCGGTGAACCTGATCGTCGAGCGGCGCGTGCGCTCCGGCCAGTCCATCGTCTGCCTGGAAGGCGACGTGACGATCATCGGCTCGGTCGGTGCCGGGGCGGAGATCATCGCCGGCGGCTCGATCCATGTCTATGGCACGCTGGCCGGCCGGGCGATTGCCGGCGCGACCTTCGGCGCTTCGGCGCAGATCTTCTGCAGCAAGCTGGAAGCCGAACTGCTCGCCGTGGACGGCATCTACCGCACGGCCGAGGACATTGACGACGCCTTTCGCGGCACGGCGGTGCGCGTGTCGACCGAAGACGAGACCCTGCGAATTACCGCGCTTTAGGAGCGAAGCAAGTCATGGCCAAGATCATCACCGTCACGTCGGGAAAGGGCGGGGTCGGCAAGACGACGACGACCGCCGCCATCGGCGCGGCCCTGGCCCGCACCGGCGATAAGGTCGTCGTCGTCGATTTCGACGTGGGGCTGCGCAATCTCGACCTCATCATGGGGGCGGAGCGGCGGGTCGTGTACGATTTCGTCAACGTCATCCAGGGCGATGCCCGCCTGCCGCAGGCGCTGATCAAGGACAAGCGGCTGGAATCGCTGTTCCTGCTGCCGGCCTCGCAGACCCGCGACAAGGACGCCCTGACCGAGGAAGGCGTCGACCGCGTCATCGGCATGCTGTCGCAGCATTTCGACTGGGTGATCTGCGACAGTCCCGCCGGTATCGAGCGCGGCGCGACGCTGGCCATGCGTCACGCCGAGATCGCCATCGTCGTCACCAACCCGGAAGTCTCCTCGGTGCGCGACAGCGACCGCATCGTCGGCATTCTCGACGCCAAGACGCTGCGGGCCGAGCGCGGCGAGACGGTGGACAAGCGCCTTCTGCTCACCCGCTACGATCCCGTCCGCGCGGCGCGTGGCGACATGCTGAAGACCGAGGACGTGCTGGAAATCCTGTCGCTGCCGCTGCTCGGCATCGTGCCGGAGAGCCCGGACGTGCTGAAGGCGTCGAATATGGGCGTTCCGGTCTCGATCCACGACCCCAACAGCGCCCCGGCCCGCGCCTATCACGACGCGGCGCTGCGTCTGAAGGGCGAGAACATCGCCATGGAAACGCCGCGTGCGCGTGGCGGCCTGTTCAGCAAGCTCCTGCGGAGGGCGGCATGACCTTGTGGAAGCGCCTTTTCTCGCAGGGTACCGCCCCGCAGGCGCGGGAACGGCTGCAGATTCTGCTGTCCCATGAGCGCCAGGTGGTGGGCGGGGACGACCTGCTGTCGCGTCTGCGCGAGGATATCCTCGCCGTCGTGGCCCGGCATGTGCCCTGCGAGCAGGACAATGTGAAGGTCCGCCTCGAGCGCGGGACGCCGATGTCGATCCTCGAAATCGAGGTCGAGGTGCGCGGCGAGCTCAATCTCGCGATCAGCCGCGCCGCCTGACGCGGCAGGGACGGCAGCGCCCGTCAGCGACCAATCCTGTCACCGAGAAAATCAAAGCCCGGTACCGGAGACGGTTCCGGGCTTTCTGTTTGCGAGAATGGCAGGACCGGCCCGTCCGACGAGGCGCAGCATTGTGCCAGGGTTGAAGGCGGGCGGGGTGAAAGTGGCGGGCCGCGAGCGACCAAGAAGAGAACTATGTGTTCGCTATAACCCTATGACGCGCATTGGCCCGTCCCTGTCCCTCGCCGCCTTTCAGGGATATCCGCTTTGCGCCGCCATCTCGGCCGTAGAAATCGGATTTGCAGATTCCTGAGAGCAGACGTGGGTTCTTTCCGCCTTGGAGGTCATGGTTGCGCCATGAAAAGACATTGGCTTAGGGGCAGAATGCGGACGTTGAGCCAATCCCTGCGCCGCCCGTCGTGACCTGCAAAAAATCGTTATTCGCGCCGTCCCGCGCGACGCGTCGTCCAAGAGATTTTCGCCGACCGGTTTGATCACGTCTTCGCGACACACATCGACGCCGACCATCCGTAACTCTACAGCGGCCGTCTGACCCGGCCGACCAGGCCAAGAGGGGCTCGTGAATGGGATGCCGCAGCCGAACAGCCGGTGGCACTCGCGCGAGAACTACAGGCTGCTAACGCCACGCTGCAGCGGCCCGATGCCGGTATCGGCGAAGGTCGTGCTGTGGCCGGAACGTGATCGTTGAATTTCCCCCGAGACGCAAGCTGCACCACAGCACTCTTTCAGGTAGTGTCGGCACACTAATAGGACGCAGAGACGTCCGCTGCTTAGAGGGGACGCCGTGCACATTAGCCAGGTCAGGATCAAAAACTTCCGGCTGCTTGCTGACGTCACCCTTGCGCTCGATCCCAAAACCACCCTGATCGTGGGACGCAACAACAGCGGCAAGACCTCTCTGTCGGAAATCATGCGGCGCTTGCTCGGCGAGGGTACGCCCATCTTCCAGATCGAGGACTTCTCGAGCGCGAGCTACGATGGGTTTTGCGCGTCCCTGAGAGCGCATGGTGACGGGGCTGGAGACCAAGCCGTTCGCGCATTGCTTCCGTCGATCGAACTAGATGTCCATTTTGAATACGACGCGGCCGACCCGGAGCTGGGGCCGCTCAGCCCATTCGTCATCGACCTCGACCCAGCGTGCACCACTGCGATAGCAGCCATTCGCTACGAGTTGAAGGATGGCGCCGTCGCCGCCTTCTTCGCTGATCAGCCCGCCGGAGAGTTGGACGACGCAGCCCGCATAGCGGTCTTCAAGGTTTTGCGCGAACGCGTGCCGAAGATGTTCACAGCGAAGATCTGGGCGCAAGACCCCACCGACCCGGCTAACCGTCGCGAGCTGACGAACGCCGCGCTGCGCCATCTCGTGAAACCGGGCTTCATCAACGCCCAACGCGGCCTCGACGACGTGACGTCTCGCGAGTCCGACGTGCTGGCTAAGGTTCTGGAGAACCTGTTCTCCACCGCGAGTTCGGATCAGGCTGACCACGGCGACAAGCTTGTGGCCGATGCCCTGGGAGCCGCGGTACAGGACATTCAGCAGCAGATCGACGCCAACGTCGGCTCCGAACTGAAGAAGCTGATGCCGACCTTGCAGAGCTTCGGATACCCCGGTCTTGGCGGACAGGAACTGCACACGGAAACGACGCTGGACGTCCGGCGCCTGCTGTCCAACTTCACGCGCGTTCGCTACGCTGGCAACAGCGGAGTTTCCCTTCCCGAGTCCTACAACGGGCTGGGGATCAGGAACCTGATCTTCATCCTCCTGCAACTGGTCGGTTTCTACAAATCCTTCCGGGCGGACTCGACCGCGGCTGGAGTACACCTGATCTTCATAGAGGAGCCGGAGGCCCACTTGCATCCCCAGATGCAGGAGGTCTTCATTCGTCAGCTTGCGAAGATCGCCCAGCAGTTGGTCCAGGGCGCCGAGGACGGCATCCCGTGGCCAGTGCAATTCGTGGTCTCCACCCACTCGTCGCATGTCGCGAACGAGGCAGGGTTCGAGGCCATCAGGTACTTCCTGTCGGTCGACACGCCAGGTGCGGCTCCGGGCGTCCGGATGACCCGCGTCAAGGACCTAAGCAAGGGCATGGCCGACAAGCCCGCGCCCGACCGCCAATTCCTACACAAATATCTGACGCTGACCCGTTGCGACCTATTCTTCGCGGACAAGGCGATACTGGTCGAAGGTCTCGGCGAACGGATGATCCTACCAGTGGTGGTCAGCAAGCTGGAGGCTATGGAGCCGGAGGCGCCGAAACTGTCGAGCCAGTTCATCACCACTCTGGAGGTCGGCGGCGCCTACGCCCACATCTTCGTGGATCTCCTGGACTTCCTAGAATTGCGGACCTTGATCGTCACCGACCTCGACGCCGTGGTCGCGGCAGGCGGCACCGCCTGCGCGGTGCACCAGGGCGTGACCACCAGCAATGTGTGCTTGAAATCCTGGTTCGCTGGCGACGCGCCTTATCCCCTGGCCGGCTTCGCCGGTAAGACCGACGTCGACAAGATTAAAGGCCTGAAACGTCTGGCTTACCAATGTCCCGAGGCCGCCAACGGCCCCTGTGGACGCACACTTGAAGATGCGTTTATCTTGGCCAACGGCGAAAAGTTCGGCTTGGTGGGCGCCGACGCCCCGGCCCGCGAACTCGAAGCCAGGACGCTGGCTGGCGGCTATAAGAAGTCCGACTTTGCCATCGAATTCTCGATCGCCGACACGAACTGGACGGCACCTCGATACCTCGTGGAGGGCATTCGATGGTTGGCGGCGAGCGACGCCATTGTGCCAGACCAGGCATTGGCCGTCGTAATGGCGGCGGTCGATGAGGCAACGGCTGAGGAGCAGACCGGTGCCTGATGGCGAGACTCCTGCACAGAGGGCAAGCCGCGTCGCCCTTGAAGCCGTCTATGGCTGTTTGGAAAACGGCGAGAGCTTCAGACTGGAAGCCGGCGCCGGCGCCGGTAAGACCTACACGCTCGTGAAAGCGCTGGGTTGGCTGATCGAGAAGCGGAGCCGGGTTTTCGTTCGCCGCAGTCAGAAGGTTGCCTGCATCACCTTCACCAACGTGGCCAAGGATGAGATCGAGGCGCGAACCGACCGCCACCCGGCGGTGTTTTGCGAGACCAATCACGCGTTCTGTTGGTCGCTAATCAACGGTCTGCAGGCGCATCTGCGCACCTATGTCAGCGAACTCCCGACATGGCAGGACCGTCTGGCCGAAGTCGGCGGCATCGGTGGTCGCACGGTGGAGTATACCCTTGGCCATCGGTCCATCAGGGACGGGGTTCTGTCCCTGCACCACGACGACATCCTGCCACTGACCATCCGCTTCATGGAGAACGCCAAGTTCCGGAAGCGGATGTCGGAACTCTATCCGGTCATTCTGGTCGACGAGTATCAGGATACTGACGCCGATTGGGTGGAGGCGATCAAGGCCCACTTCCTCGGCGTGGCGGGCGCGCCGCAGTTTGGCTTCTTCGGCGACCACTGGCAGAAAATCTACGGTGGATGCGGGAAGCTTGAACATCCCGCGGTCAAGGAGATCGGCAAGGAGGCCAATTTCCGGTCTGTGCAGGTCGTAGTGGATTGCTTGAACCGGATGCGACCCGAGCTGCCGCAGTTCGTGGACGATCCGACTGTGGCTGGTTCGGTCAGGGTGTTCCATTCCAACGGTTGGGTGGGACAGCGACAGGGCGGCGCCCACTGGGGTGGCGATCTGCCTGGGCCCGTGGCTCACCAGGCGTTGGACCGGGTCAAAACCCGGCTGGTCGCGGATGGTTGGGACTTCGACGCCAGCCGGACCAAGGTCCTGATGCTGACCCACCGGGTGTTGGCGGCTGAGCAGGGCTACGCCAGCCTCCCAGGCGTCTTCCAGTTCAATGACGCCTTCACCAAGAAGGAGAATCCACACATCGCCTACCTGGTCGATGTGCTGGAGCCCGCTTGCGATGCATTTGCGGCCCGGCGGTTTGGCGAGATGTTCGATGTCCTGGGCACCGCCCCGCACCTGCGTCGAACGGCGGACAAGGCGGCGTGGGGGGCGTCCTTTCAGGCGCTGGATCAGCTGAGGGCCAACGGGACCGTCGGGGAGGTTATCGGTCACCTGATGCAGACCCGGCGCCCGCGGCCCCCCGATGCCGTCGCAGACCGTGAGCGCGACCTGCGCGCCTTTGATCCGGACGCTGGCGAACCCATGCCGCGCTACCTAACGGAGACAGAGGCCCTGCATGGCGTGCAGTATGCCGAGATCAAAGCCCTTCGCGCCTATCTCTGCGGACACTCGCCGTTCGAGACGAAGCACGGGGTCAAGGGACAGGAATTTGAGAATGTGCTCGTCGTGATCGGACGCGGGTGGAACCAGTACAATTTTGGGGAGATGCTGGAGCTGGCGGTCAATGGCGTGCCGGCGGCCCGCGCAGAGATGTTCGAGCGCAACCGCAATCTCTTCTACGTGGCGTGCTCCAGGCCGAAGAAGCGGTTGGCGCTGCTGTTCACCCAGCAGCTTTCGCCCGTGGCGATGGGCAAGGTCCAGGCGTGGTTCGGCGAAGCTATCGTAGAAGGGATTGCCATTTGAGCTCGCGAGCGCCGCTGTCGTCTTACGAGACGTCGCAGCAATGGCTACGGCAGTTCCTGGCGGCCGACGCGGTCGACGCTGCGGCGTTGCTGGACGCCATGCTCTTGCTAAACGAAGAGCAGGTCAGCGCAGCGATCCGCTCTCAACTCTACGCGCTGGCGGACGGTCGCTCCGGTTTCCGACGTCGGGTCGCGCTCTACGCCGAGCGCGAGATGGGGCAAGCAGCCTTCTTCCAGAGCACCGTAACTTTAGATGCGAAGGGCCGACGCCATTACCGCGCCGTTGGTCGGGCTGGACCTCCGGCAGTCAAACCCCTTCGTGGCGGGACGCGGGTCGGCAGCGAGGGCCTCGTCGGCTTTGTCATCTCTCAGGCTAAGGAGGCGCGGCCGGCCATCTTTATGAACCACCCAGGGCCCAACCTGCTGCGCGGCAAGACCGCGCCCGCAGGGACTATAGCGCTGGTCACGGACTTCATCGGATCCGGCAGCCGGGTGAGGTCGATGCTCGACGCCTTGTGGGCGGTCCCCACCATCCGTGCGTGGCGCTCCCGAGGATGGATTGATTTTTGCGTTGTGGCCGCGGCAGGGACAGACGCCGGCATCACGAGCGTTCGGCGCCACCGCCTGCGGCCGGATGTGCGTGTCGAGCACGTCGCACCGACCATCGTAAAGGCAGGCGACTGGCGCCAAGCGGACCGCTGGTTTTCACTGATTAACCGCTACGGCCCGGATACGGGACGCGGTGCGAGCCGGTGGGGCTTCGGAAACACCTCCGCCCTGGCGGCATTCAACTACCGCCTCCCCAATAACACGCCGGCGCTGCTCCATAAGTCGACTAGCACCTGGCGCGCGCTCTACGACGGGCCGGCGCCCGACGACCTGCGCCCGGCATTCGGCCTCCGTCGGATGAGCGACGTCATCACCTCCGCGGCGGCCAGCATGGGCATTCGGATCACGCCGGGGTTGGCTGAGGCGGATGCTGCGACGGTTCTCGTCTTGTCCGCCATGCGTGGACGCTGGTGGCGCGGAAAGGAAATCGCGCTCTCTGAGCGGACCGGAATGACCACGCCGGACGTGATGGAGATCGTGCTGAGAGCGCTGCGCGCAAAGTTGATCACCAAACAAGGGCGCCTCACAGACGCCGGGCATCAAATGCTGGAAGCTGCGCGGCGGCTTGAGCGAAAACGGCCGAGTATTGCAACCTCTACCGTTCCATATTATCCGTCCGAACTGAGAACTCCGCGGGCTTCGTCTAGCACCCGCCGTCCTTTTGGGCGGCCGTGATGATGGGTACGAACTCATTGTCGAGGGGGACCGGGCTTCCGGTCGCCACTGTTAGAGCTGCTGATCGCAGGTCCACGTCGCTTCCGCCATCGTTCCCTATCGGGAACCTCCTCGGGGGCTCGGTTCGATGGTGGAAGCGACGCCCACCAGGGCTGGACTCAAGTAGATGAAGCACCCGTGGAGTTCTCAACGGTTCCGCGAGGGGGCGCGCGCTGAAGGGCGAAGCGAGGGTCTGATCGCCGCCGCCGAAGCCGCTGCAGACGCGATCAAGCGGACCAATCCCGACCTTCCAGTTATCCTGACCCTAGGACACCTCGCACATTTGGCCGGAGTACCGATCGAGGCCTTGCAGGCCGTCGCCTTCCGCAAGGAGGACTCATACCGCGTGTTCCGGGTGAAGAAGCGCGGTACGCCCAACGGCGTGGCGGCGCCACCACGGCGCTACCGGACGATATGCGTGCCCCACCAGGACCTCATGCGGGCGCAGCGCTGGATCGCACAGAACATCCTGAACGCCGTCCCGCCGCACCCCGCAAGCTACGCGTTCGCGCCTGGTCGCGACTTGGTCGGTGCAGCGAAGCGGCATGTCGAAGCGAAGTGGTTGGTGAAGATGGATGTCCGCCACTTTTTCGAGTCCATCCCCGAGCGTCGGGTTTATCGGGTGTTCCGGTCGCTCGGTTACGGGGCGTTGCTTTCATTCCAGATGGCGCGTGTCTGCACGCGCCTGGCGCAACATCAGACCAGTGACGTCAGGCTGCAGGAAGGGCGCGGGGACACGGGTCTCCCATACCGGCGACATCGGCAAGGGCATCTGCCGCAGGGCGCTCCGACGAGCCCAATGCTCGCGAACCTCGTTATGTGGCCGCTGGATCGCCGCATCGAAGCCTTGGCAGCGCGGGGCGGTTGGACCTACACGCGGTACGCAGACGATCTCGCCTTTTCCCGCCGCAACGCCTCGGCCAGGGGAGAGGCAATGCATCTGGCGAAGGCGGTGGAGCATGAGCTGGTGAAGTTCGGGCTGATCAACAATCGCGAAAAGACGACGATCGTCCCGCCGGGTGCCCGAAAGGTTCTGCTCGGCGTGCTGGTCGACCGGGAGCAGCCGAGGCTGACGCGCGAGTTCCGCAACAACGTCGAAACTCATCTTTTCGCGCTCGCGAACCCGAAGGTCGGCGCCGCCGCCCACAGAGCGAAGCGGGGGTTCGCCTCGACCATTGGCATGCGGCGCCATATCGAGGGGCTAATCGCTTTCGCCCATCAGGTAGACAAGGACTACGGGGCAACCCTGTACCGGCAGCTAAACGCCGTCGATTGGAACCGATAGCGTCACGCGACGCCCATCCAACTTCAGTCGCCGCCACACTCCCTTCGAAACCAAGAAGTGGCCGGATCAGCTCAGGCTGTTGCAAACTCGCTTGTCCGAACTACGAACGGCCAGGACTGAGGTGGAAGCAGAGATAGCCAGACTAAGGTTACTTTCAAGACTGCAGGCGGGTTTTGAGGGGTGGAGCCACAACTTGAAACTACACTTGAGGATAGGCTTATGTACGCAGAGCGGACTCTCCCAATGTCAGCAAAGGGTCAGCTCCGGCCTCGGGTATTATTTGGCGATATGTCCGCTTCTCGTTTGAGATCCCCAATAGCGGACAGTCGGCTACCGGCCCCAAACCGGGCATTCGTCCTCGCCACAGCGTACTGTCTCCTGGAGCGAACGGCTCCTTACGCGCTCGCCAGCGCGGGATAGCGCGGTAAGATCGTGTCATGGGATTCGGCGTTTTCATCCATCGTACAGACTCGATCTATGACGATAGCCCGGCTGAGCGGTACCAGTTCCCTCGGCAGTATCTCGGCCGCGTCGAGGCCTGCGTTGGCGATTGGATCGTCTATTACGAGCCGCGGAAGGTGGCGGACACGCGGGGTTACTTCGCCATCGCGAAGGTGGAGCGCGTTGTTCCCGATCCGACGGCGCCGGGCATGTTTCTCGCGCTGATCGAGCCGGGTAGTTATCTCGACTTCGTCAGCCCGGTGCCCTTTGGCGGTGATGGTGGCGTCATTGAGCGTGGCGTTCTGAACGAAGATGGGCGGATTTCCGGCCGTGCCCAGGCTGCGGTTCGACCGCTCTCCGCGGGTGATTTCGACCGCATCGTCGCGCGAGGCCTCGATGACCGCGAGCCGCTGCTTCCGCGCACGGATACCGATGTGCGTCCGAACGGATTCAGCGAAGAACAGGCTCCGTTCGCGTACGAGGAGAGCAGGGAGCGCGTCAGCTATCTTTCGTCGCGGATGGTGCGGGATCGTGTCTTCCGCCGCATCGTGCTGCGCGCCTATGATGAGCGGTGCGCCATCAGTGGCTTGAAACTCATCAATGGCGGCGGGCGGGCCGAGGTCGCGGCGGCGCATATTCAGCCGGTTCAGGCGAACGGTCCGGATATCGTCAGCAATGGATTGGCTTTGTCAGGTACGGCACACTGGATGTTTGACCGGGGGCTGATCAGTCTGACGGACGATCTCGACGTGCTGATCTCCCGGCACGCCAACGATCCCGACGGCGTGCGCGCCTTCATCAATCGGAGCGGGCGCGCAATTGCCCCGCAACGGGCGTTCGAGCGTCCGCATCCCCACTTCCTGCGCTGGCATCGCGAGCACTGCTTCAAGCAGTGAAGCCGACTGCATCGTGACGCTGCAGCTGCATCAAGCGCGTAACATCCCGGCGGATGCGCCGTAGTTCGGGCCACGGGAAATGCCGCCCCTCGGCGCCATCCGCGCCGACGGCGATCAGCACGTCGAGCTTTGCGGAGAGGCCGCGCAGAGACGTCGCGTTTGCCGCAAAAAGCCCCGCGATCAGGCGCTCTTCATCGGCGGATGCCGCCGCCTCTTCCTGCCGGGTGACGGAGTAGCCGATGGCACGATCTGCGTCGTCCCAGCGCTGCTGATGTGCGCGCAGCGCCTCCGCGACTTCGGCGCGCCGCGCGCAAAGCGACGGAACATTGCCCGCAAGCTCATCGAACTGGCGCAAGGAGGCGATCCGCACCGGTGACGGTAGTTCGGCTGCAGCCAGAACCGCCTGTGGAAAGCCGATCTTCCGCACGAGTTCGGACTCCAGACGTTGCTGTTTCCGACACAGGGCAAGCGTGCGCCTATGCGCGGCGCGCCACCCTTTCCACGCGAGGACGGCGGCATCCGTTGCGCTGTCATCTTGCGGCGTCGCCGCAGACGAACTGTTGAATGACGTGCCGCCGATCGTCAGCAGGACGGCATAGAGAACGCCCCTCCGGGATGGCCGGGACAGACTCGTGCTAATCTCAGAATCAGCCATGATCCGAGCTCCAATCAGCTTGGTTGTGGTCAGGCCGGGTTGGGTGTTCGCGCACTCACCCCGGCCGTTGTACGTGCACTGCACGTGCATGACTCTGCCTCGAACTATGCCGGATCGCAAGCAATAAGGCCGATGACGAAACAGCCCTTCACTACCCGCATTGATGCTGACGTACTCGCGCTGGCGCGCCAGCTTGCTGACGCGGAGCGGCGATCCATTACGGCTTTGATTGAAGTTGCGTTGCTCGAATATGCCGAGCGTCGCGGCATCTCCGTCGCCGAAAAATCGCAAGAGGTTACCGAGCCTAAGCGCGGCAAATGATACCGAGATCGGCGAACTTCTACGATCAACCGCCAGCACCTCATGCTTCCCAGCATTGCTGCTCGCGTGCACAAAAGGCCGCTACCTCTGTGCAGTTCGACGACGGTTTCTCTGCAAGGTTTCTGCACGGCGATGGACATCCATTGGCATCACCAGTGCAGACCTCGGCGCGGGTTGGGCTGCCGCTTGAATGGCGTTTGACCGTCAATCCACTGCATCGCTGATCTCGCATCCGACGGCGGTCGTGGTAGCCTCGGTGCCGGCAGCGTATCAGCGGCTCCCGCTGGCCAGAACGTGGTCTTCTCGGTCATTACCTATTAGTATATTCGGCGGGTATTGTCGGAATTAGATTATTGACAGTGAGGCTTAGGAAATTGAGGGCAAGATAAAGCGATCTGCCGATCGCAATGTCTGGCGACATTATATGTTTGTCTGCACATTGGTTTCAGCAGGTTGAGGTACGGTGCCCAGCGTGAATCGCAGGGTGCTGGCAAGCCGGTCGGTTGATCTAAGGCTCTGATCGGACTGGGGTTGATTGACCTAAACCGCAATGTGCGCTCCGCCCTTAGCCCGCCATGGCAGGTCTTTTCACGCTGCTTTGCGAACTCGCCTTTTCTACGCTTGATACTCTAAGGTGATGCCCCTCATCGTGCCGGCATGGCACAGGACAACAGCGACAGGTTCAGGGTCCGCCCCGGCCGGATTCGTCAGCGCGGCATGCGACAGAGCAGCCTTGCGACGCTACCGTTCCGGCGCCAGGTCGAGATTGCCGCGCGCGAGGCCGGCGGCTGGTCAGGCCGGAAAGGAAGCGGGCGTTACAACGCCCGCGGTCGCGGCGTCCGGGCAGCGGGCGCGCTTTCCGGTGTTGACCGCGGCTGGAAGGTCGATGCCGGTGGACGACACCGCTCTCGCCGCGTGGTGGTTAAGGCGCGGGTGGTGAAACTCGGCGTCGTGCGGGGGCGCGGCGGTCGCAAGACGGTCGGCACTTCCGCCAAGGCGGTCGACGCCCATCTGCGCTATCTCCAGCGCGACGGTGTGACGCCCGACCGGCAGAAGGGTCGCTGCTATTCGGCGTTCGAGGATGTGGCCGATGGCAAAGCTTTCCTGGAGCGCGGACGCGAGGACCGCCACCAGTTCCGCTTCATCGTCGCGCCGGAAGATGGGCTGGAGCTCGGCGACCTCAGAGGCTTCACGCGTGAGCTCATGGGGCAGATGGAGAATGATCTCGGTACCAAGCTCGACTGGATCGCGGTCGATCATCACAACACTGGCCATCCCCACACCCATGTGCTGGTGCGCGGCGTCACCGATGAGGGACGTACCCTCACCATAGCGGGCGACTACATCGCCCATGGGATACGCCACCGCGCCAGCGACATCATCACCCGTGAACTCGGCCCGCAGAGCGAGGTGGAGCTGCAGCAGAAGCTCGCCTCCGAGGTCGAGGCAGAGCGCCTTACCCGGCTGGATCGTATCTTGATCCAGGAACAGGAGCGCGAGGGCGTCGTCGACCTCTTCACCAGCGGCAACCGGCTGATCCGGGAGAACCAGAACCTCCTCATCGGCCGGCTTCGCAAGCTGGAGGGTTATGGCCTCGCCACCGAGGACCTCCCCGGCGAGTGGATCCTCGCGCCACGCACGGAAGCGATTCTCAACGAGATCGAAGCCCGCAACGACGTCATCCGCTCCATGCACCAGGCCATCGAAGACAATGGCCTCGGCGACGAGCGCGGCACCAGCCAATTTGTCCGCCATGGGCACGCGCCGGAGCAGACACTCACCGGCCGGGTGCTGGGCAAGGGACTGGCCGGAGACGGCCTGAACGAGACTACCTATCTCGTGGTCGATGGCATCGACGCTCGCGTCCACCATGTCGAGTTCCCGGACGCCGCCAGGCTCGAAGGTCTCCAGCGCGGCATGATCGTCGAGGTGACGCCGCCGATCACTCAGCCCCGCGCGGTCGATCTGAACATCCAACAAAACGCGGACGCGGATGGCATTTATAGCCCGAGCACGCACCTCGCCCACATCCGCGACCGCTTCACAGAACAGGGCAAGGACGCTGAGGCCTATATCCGCTCGCATGTCCGGCGACTGGAAGCACTGCGGCGCGCCGGTCATGTCGAGCGGGTTCATGCGGAGCACTGGACCATCCCGAAGAACCTCCCCGAGCGCGGCCTCGCCTATGACCGCGCGCTGGCGGGCGAAGGCCCCAACATTCGGATCGCCTCGCAGCTCTCGCTCGACCGGCAGATTGGTGTCGAGGGCGCCACCTGGCTCGATCAGGAGATCATCTCACCCACGCCCCGCTCTACCGACGGCTTTGGCCTGGATGTCAGCCTTGCCGTCGACCAGCGCCGTAACACACTCGTCGACATGGGACTCGCCACGCGGCAGCCGGGCGGTGGCATCGAGGCGCCCGACCTCCTCAACCGGCTTCAGCGCCGCGAGGTGGAGCGCGTCGCCGCCGACCTCGCCAGGTCCACAGGCTTGACTTACCGGCCGTCCGGTCGCGGCGAATATGTCTCCGGCACTGTCACCCGCCAGCTACAACTCGTCTCCGGTCGCTTCGCCATGCTGGAAGACGGGCTCGGCTTCCAGCTGGTGCCCTGGCAGCCTGTGCTCGACAAGCAGATCGGCCGCCACCTTTCCGGTGTCATGCGTGGAGATGGCGGTATCGAGTGGGATCTCGGAAGATCGCGAGGGCTGGGGTTATAATCAAAATCAGCCGTTGCAAAAAGTCGGACCGCCGGCGCCATATCTAATACGGCTGCTCCGCTCAACGCTCTTGCCATCATAGTCTTAAGCATACTTTGGCGCAACTGCTTCGACAATCAGCGGCCAGGAGCGCGACGACTACGCGGTCGATTGACTGCGCGATTTTTGGTAGCGCTAGCAACGACACGCGCACTTTCAACTTTAAATGCCTCACGACATTTGAACGTAAAAAGCTCTTCGTCCGGAAAGCGCAATCCAAAAAAGGTGCGCTCCTCGCGTTCCTCCTTCTCAAGATACTGCAGGAATCTATCAACTCTCTCAAGGCGCAACTTAACACGCTCAAATCTCTCATTCTGATTAAATAGTCCATACTCAGATTTCGCAGCCTCAACCAGATAATTACTGACAGGCTCGTCATAGACGCCGCAATCCGTACAGATAAGATCAAGATACGTGAACGAGTAAGCCAGTTCACTTATCATATACAGGCCGTATCCCGTTATTTTTATGCGGTCGACATCTGTCGAATATACATCGAGCCGATTGTCGGCCTCTACGAATCCGTGTTTCAGCAAAACATCAACGTTCTTTGTGAAGTCATCTATCATGGCGAACGTTTCTGAGAAGTACGACTTCAGTTCAGCCATTGATAGGTACGTCGCCACGCCGCTTTCCACATTGTGCGCGAGTTTTCTAAGAATGCGCATTGAGGTAAAATGTGAACTTCTGCGGTTATCTCGTAGTTGATATATATTTGGTATGTCGCTTAACATTTCGTCATAATAATACCTAGTAGGTATCATTACAGGTTTTATGACCTGATGTATCAGGAAGTTCCATTTTCCAGCGGCGAGCATTTCTTCGACATTGGTGTACCCTGATAGAAGGAATGCTCTGAAAAGATCAAGAGATAGTCTTATATCTCCGTGAGCGCACGCTGTAAGAAAATTATTCAAAGGTGATTTTTCGTTATGAAAATCCCGATTAATGATGCTCAGATATTTTATGCAGTCATTGACGAGTTCCTCAGGAGCTCCATTTGTCAGATCCTCGTTCCTCGATGAATTCGATAGGAGTGACACAACGTACTCCAGTCGCTTTCGGAATACCTCTGCGGGCTTCGGGGAGCTTATGTGGAAGCCCGCGTTCTGGAACGCGTCCAGCAGGCCATGGATTTTCGAATTATGAAACCGCTCTTCTCTCATTGAGATTAAGGTGACGCATTCAAGTTCGTCAGCAATCTCTTGAGCCGAAGTAAAACAAAAATCCTGATTTGGGCCAGAATATTGATCAGTATTATCGATTACAACTATAAGTCCAACGTCTTGACATTTCCAATAATTCATTAGACGTTTGGCGCAATATTTTTTATCAGCTTTCCAGCCTGAAACAAGTTCATTAAGGCGTGCATTGTACGCGTCCGATGCCCTTGAAAGCCCTGACAGTTCCTGGCGCGACGCAATCTCGAAGCGATCTGTAAAAAGCTTGTCCAGCAAAGCGCTTCGGTCGGCGGCCAAGAGCCCTTCTGTGTCAAGGCCGGCGACGAGCCCGTCCCAGATCGCTCGACGAATTACTTCGGGCTCTTCTGGCACCTTAAGAAGGTCGACGATCGCAATCACCGAGTGGTCGCGCAACCAGCGCGGAGGCGTGTGGTGCAGGAGGCGCTTGATAAATGTCGACTTTCCGGCCCCCTTGCCACCAAACAGGACGAGAACCTCTCCCTTGCGTCCTCGTTTGATGTTTTTAGTCAGACGCCCTCCAAGTTGCCCGCCCTTTCCGGTTTCGTCTAAGGGCCGGACACCATACGATTTCAAGTAAGGTGAAAGGGAGTCTTCAATTAAAGTCCTCATCCCATCAAATGTATGATGATAGTCTCTATGAGATACATAGCAGCGATCCATAAATTCCGTATCGCTATCCTCAATAACACCAAAATAATGATTAACAATAGGTCGTAGAGCAGAAGCTAATTTGTTCGCCGTAATTGGATGCGAATATGAGGGAATACGATCTTTCGCGTAGTAGATTGTCCTATCTCGCGGGGGAGAGCTATTTAGGACGGTTTGAAGTGAAAAGCTTTCTGAAATAGCTGTATATGAAAATGAATTATAGGCGCGCGTATATTCAATATCAAAGAAAGACACGCTTCGCGCTACAAAAGCTTGCAACGTTTCCCATTTTTTTCCACGCTCGAACGTTTTAAAAAATATCCATTCGTGCCCATTGGTTATGGCCGCGAATTCGCAGCCAAGATCTTGACAGTAAAATCGAACTTGCTGCATCGCAGATTTGATATTGTTATCTGTTAGTAACTTTTTTATAGAAATATATCCGGACGTTTCGGATTGGTTCACGGGATTTGGAAGATTGAAATACGAGCCATCCCGTTTGGCCTCTACGAGAATCAGTGGGTCCCCATCTGCGCGCTTCAATACGAAATCGGCATAACCCGGGGCGACATACTCCTCCACAGCCGTTCGATTGCGCGGCCACGCGAGAACGTCATGCAAAACGAAGTCGATTACCCGGTGCCGGGTATCAGCTTCGTTAAGAGAGCGGTCTTTGACGTCATCGATTATTTCGCGCAGCCGCACCAGAACGTCATCGCCATGGGCCATTCCAGATATCACCCCCAAACAAACGTAGGGCAAAAATGCTGGCCATTGGGGTGCAATGTCAATCGTACCCAGGATGGAAAAGATTGGGTACGATAGTGATTTAGCTATTGCACTTAGGTGTTTCAATGCGCCGCTAGGGCCGCGCTATTTTGGTACCGCACCGGCGAGTGCGGCGAAATGACGGGGGGAGCGGAAGTCTTAATCACGCAGCCCTTCAGAGACTGTCTAAGGCAGCATTACCACCGTTCGATCGGTCTCGGACCGTTAGCGAAAGTCCCTACGTCCTGCCTCCTCAAGTGCCATCAGGGCTCCCAAGACTCTTAACCTCGCAGTGTAAGGGCAATATCTCGGGCCTTCCATAGAGGCCTTAGAAGCGCTGCGTATCGCCGGATACAGAGCGGTTATGTGGCCTTGCCCCTTGTCATCGCAATCTATGGGATGACCAGATACGAGCGTCCACCCACTTTCGACTCCACGCGCCGCCTCCCGACCGGCCGCTTGCCCGACAATCTCTACACCTACGCGGAGACGCCGCCGCCCCGCCGCCGGACACGGTCGCCCCCAGCCTCCGCCCCCCTGACCATCACCGACGACTGGCCGGAATACATTCCGGTGACAGAGGCGGAGATTGCTGTCTTCGAGGCGTGGTTCGGGGATATTCTGGAGGAGTTGATCCAAGGGGAATGACCGCCTGACACGAAAGGCTTCGCCATGACCGCTCCGCTGCGTGCCGCTTTGTATCTGCGCGTCTCCACAGCCCGGCAAGCCGAGCACGATGTCTCAATTCCCGATCAGCGCCGGCAGGGCGAGGCGTACTGCCAAGCTCGCGGCTATCAACTGGTCGAAACTTATGTCGAACCGGGCGCCTCGGCGACCAATGATCGTCGGCCCGAATTCCAGCGGATGATCGAAGCTGGCACGCTGAAGCCGGCGCCCTTCGATGTCGTGGTGGTGCACAGCTTCTCGCGCTTCTTCCGCGATCACTTTGAGCTTGAGTTCTATGTCAGGAAGCTCGCCCGCAATGGCGTGCGGCTGGTGTCGATCACCCAGGAGATGGGCGACGACCCGATGCACGTCATGATGCGTCAGATCATGGCGCTGTTCGACGAGTACCAGTCGAAGGAGAACGCCAAGCACGTCCTGCGGGCGCAGAAAGAGAATGCCAGGCAAGGCTTCTGGAATGGCGCCCGTCCGCCGATCGGCTATCGCGTCGTTGAAGCCGAGCAACGCGGTGCCAAGGTGAAGAAGAAGCTGGAGATCGATCCGCTTCACGCCGACACGGTGCGGCTCATCTTCGATCTCGCCCTCAATGGCGATGGCCGCTCCGGTCCGATGGGCGTGAAGGCCATCGTCAGTCATCTCAACCGCAACCGGATCTACACCCGCGAGGGCGGGCGTTGGGGTATCGGGCAGCTTCACCGGGTGCTGACCCGCCGCACCTATATGGGCGAGCATCAGTTCAACAGCCGCTCCAAAACCAAGCAGAAGAAGCCCGAGAGCGAGGTGGTGGTGGTCGCCGTGCCGCCGCTCATCGACACCAAGGTCTTCGACGCCGTGCAGGAGCAGCTTCAGGCGCGCAACCCCAAAATCGTCCCGCCGCGGGTGGTGAGTGGCCCGACGCTGCTCACCGGCATCTGCTATTGCGCGCAGTGCGGCGGGGCCATGACCATCCGCACCGGTAAGAGCGGGCGCTACCGCTACTATGCCTGCTCGATTAAGGCGCGGCAGGGCGAGACCGGCTGTGCCGGCCGCGCCATACCGATGGAGACGCTCGACACGCTGGTGGCGAGCCACATCGAGCAGCGGCTTCTTCAGCCCGAGCGGCTGCAGGAGATCCTCGCTTCCATGCTCGACCACCGTCAGGAGCGTCTTGAGCGCCGCCGCGAGCACATTGCTGAACTCACCAAGCGCGCTAGCGAAGCCGATCAGCGGCTGCGCCGGCTGTATGACGCCATCGAATCAGGCGTGGCAGACATCACCGATCCGGCGCTGAAAGAGCGGATCGACGGGCTCAAGGCGATCCGCGATCACGCACAGGCCGATGCTGCCCGAGCGCAGACCTCGCTTGCCACCTCAGGCGAAGATGCCGTCACGCCGGCCATGGTGGCGCGTTTCGCCGACATCGCTCGCAAGCGCATGCGCATCGAAGGCGGCGGCTACCGGCGCGACCATTTGCGCGCCTTGGCTCAGCGCGTGGAAGTCGGAGCCAAGGAAGTCCGCATCATCGGATCAAAGGGAGACCTGCTCCGAACGCTGGCTGCCGTCTCAGGAGGGAAATCGGCTACGCTTGGCGTGCCCAGTTTGGGACTGAAATGGCGGAAGGGGTGGGATTCGAACCCACGGTGGGCTTGCACCCACGGCGGTTTTCAAGACCGCTGCCTTAAACCACTCGGCCACCCTTCCCCGTGACGACATCGGCCGTTGCGGCAGACATCATCGGCGATCCGTTCCGAACCTGGCGCCGGATCGGCACCGCGCTCCGTCCGTCCCGATGACGCAGCTTCGCCAGAGACAGACACGCCAGTAGACACCCCGCCAGGCACGCCGCCCGTCAGGCGTCGGGATCGGGTGCCCGGCATGCCGGTCGTGATCGCCGGCGAGCCATGCCCCAGCCGGTGCCTGCTCGTCAAGCTGTTCCCCCGGCAGATCGGCATGGCGGGCGGTGTGGCGGGCGCGCCGCCGCGCCTGCCCCCGCCGCTTCGCTCGTCCGAAGGGCACATCCATCCGCCCCAACGAACTCACCGTCGGATAGAAGTTGCGGCAAGGTCCGCGGGGTTCACCTCACCCGGCGGAACACCATGCCGCCATGGTGCAGCGTGTTCTCATCGACGAAGACGCCGTCGGCGGTGAAGCCGGTGTCGTCCCAATAATCGATCTGCGTCCCCCGCACCTCGTAGCGGCCGCGATAGGCGCTCTCGCGCTGACCCCGCGCTTCGTCATAGCGGCCATTGGGCAGCAATTCGTGCCTGACATAGCGATCGGCGGTGACCCACAGCCCGACATAGGGGTGATCTCGGTCGGGTGCGGTGTGGCGGACGGTGGGCGGTGTGGGCGCGGGTTGGGTCATGGCAGGAAAGGCTCCGGCGAGGGTGAGGAGGAGCGCCGCACTCACGGCGGCGCGGCGTGTCAGGAAACGAACGGTGTCGGACATGCCCGCCCCTCACGTGCTGGCGGTGGGGCGGATGACGATCTCGCTCACATCGACATCGGCGGGCTGTTCGAGGGCGAAGCGCACCGCGCGGCCGATGGCGTCGGGCGTCAGGGCGATGGCGCGATAGCTCTTCATCGCCTCGGCGGCGACCGGGTCGGTGATGGTGTCGGCGAGTTCGCTCTCCACCACGCCGGGATGGATGCAGGTGACGCGCAACTGGCGGTTCTCCTGCCGCAGCCCCTCCGAAATCGCGCGGACGGCGAATTTGGTGGCGCAATAGACCGCCGCCGTCGGCACCACCGACAGCGCGCCGATGGAGGCGATGTTGACGATGTGGCCGGCGCCGCGCGCCGTCATCTCCGGCAGCACGGCAGCGATACCGTTGAGCACGCCCTTGATGTTGACGTCGATCATGCGGTCCCACTCCTCCACCTTCAGCGAGGCCATGAGCGAGAGCGGCATGATGCCGGCATTGTTGATCAGCACATCGATCTTGCCGAAGCGCGCCCGCGCGGCCTCGGCGAAGGCGGCGACATCGGCGCGGTCGGTCACGTCGAGCCGGCGGGTCATCACCTCAGTGCCGGTCGCCGCGGCGATCTCTTCCGCCAGCGCGTCGAGGCGATCGGTGCGGCGCGCGCCCAGCGCGAGGTGGGCGCCGGCGCGGCCGAGCTCGCGGGCGATGCCGGCACCGATGCCGCTGGAGGCGCCGGTGATCAGGACCACCTTGTCGAAAGTCGTTTTTTCCAAAGCCATGTTGCTGTTCCTTCCGTGCGTTTGGCGTTGGCAGGAAGGTAGCGAGAAGGCATTGTCGCCAGTAGCCGCCCATCGGGCGACACAGAGGAAAGCGCAGCTTACCAATGCCGACCGATCTCAACGCCCTCGCCGTGTTCACGCTGGTGGCGCAGCAGCGCAGCTTCCGTGCCGCCGCCGACTGTCTCGGCGTCACCCGCTCGGCGGTGAGCCAGACCATCAGCCGGCTGGAGGCGGCGATGGGGCTCGCTCTGGTGCGCCGCACCACGCGCAGCGTCAGCCTCACCGAGGCCGGCGAGCGGCTGCATGCCGCGCTGGCCCCGGCGCTGGCGGAGATCGAGGCGGCGGTCGAGAGCACGGGCGATCACGCGGCCGGGCCGCGCGGCCAGCTCCGCCTTGCCGTCTCCTCCATCGCCGAGCGCTTTCTCGCCGGCCCGCTGCTGGCGGGTTTCGCCGATGCCCATCCCGCGGTGCAGCTCGATGTGACGGTGACGGATGAGGAGTTCGACATCGTTGCCGAAGGCTTCGACGCTGGCGTGCGGCTCGGCGAGGTGATCGAGCAGGACATGATCGCCGTGCCGGTCTCCGCCGAACAGCGGCAGATCGTGGTTGCCGCACCGGCCTATCTCGCGCGCGCCGGTGCGCCGTCGCATCCGCGCGAGCTGGCCGGATTTCGCTGCATCGGCTGGCGGGCGGCGCCGCAGAGGGCGCCCTATCGCTGGGAGTTCACGGAAGACGGCCGGGATTTCACCGTCGCGGTGGCGCCGGAGATCACCACCAATGACATGGCGCTGATGATCAAGCTCGCCTTGGCCGGGGGCGGTCTCACCTTCGGTATGGAGGAGACCTTCCGGCCGTACATCGCCGGCGGCGAGCTGGTGCCGTTGCTGGAGGCGTATTGCCCGCCCTTTGCGGGGTTCTATCTCTACTATCCGAGCCGGCGCAATCTCGCGCCCAAGCTGCGGGCGCTGATCGACCATCTGCGCTACGGCAAGGGCTGACGCGCGCCCTGCCCGGCCCCTGGCGCCGTTCAGCCGCCTTGGCGGGTGCCGGTTCCGCTCGGCGTCGCCCAATCGGGCACGGTCCATCCCGGCATGGTCCACATTTTCGGCGCGGCCGGCGGCGGAACCGGCTCGGCCGACGCGGCGGCTTCCGCCCCGCTCGGCCGCGCGGCCGGCTTGGCGCTGCGCGCGACCTTGGGCTGGCCGGCCTTCCACGCGGCCATGAAGGCGCCGGTCTCCCGCAGGATCAGCTCCTGCACGGCGGCGTGGGTCGGCAGCTGGGCGTGGTTGACGAAGCGCGCACCGGCGTCCCAGGCGCTGATGTTGCGGGCGCCGCGCACATCGGCGAAGCCGGGGCCGGCAATGTTGATGCAGCGCGGCACGGTGCAGGCCGGCGGGGCCGGCGCGGCGTCGATGGTGATGACCAGAGGCGGCTTGTAGCCGGCGCGCGCCAGTTCGCTGGCGTAGCGCAGGGCGCTCTCCCCGCCCATGGAATGGCCGATGATGACATCGGGCACCATGCCCTTGGACTTCATCATCAGATGCGAATCGGTGCGGGTCTGGAAGCCCTGCCGGGCCAGCGGCCGGGTCAGAGCGGAGACGCCGATATAGTCGTTTTCGACATAGACCCCGAGACCGTCCAGAAGCAGGACGACAGGCGGAGAGGCCGCCGCAGGCGAGGCCGGTTCCGGTTCCTGGGTCCGCCGGCTGGTTTGGGCCAGCGCGGCCGGTGGGGCGATGAGGGCAGCGCCGACGGCGAGCGCGGCGACGGTGGCAGTGACAGGCTTCAAATCGGTTGCTCGACTAACGGATCGCTCTTCCCCCATCGCCACCGTTACCCCAAGCGCGCGGTCGCCGCCATCGCTTTGCCGGGATGCTCGCGCGCGGGAAGTGCATATGTCTTTCCGCGCGCCAACGGGATACCGCCGCCTAGGCGGCGCGGCTCCAGTGGTGCGCGTCGTTGCGCAGCTGGCAGGCCTGCGTCCAAGTGGCGAAGGCGACCCAGGCGTCGCTCTTCTGCTGCGGCAGGCGGGCCGATTCCAGCTGGGTGAGCAGCATTTCCGCGAAACGGCCGAGCCGGTCGTGACGCAGCGAACGGATGAATCCGATGGCCTCGTCCAGCGAGGCGACGGTCAGGTCCTCCTGCCCGATGAGCAGGTGCAGCGGGTCGGGGCGAAAGGCGGGGCCTTCAACAATGTTGGTCATGTGAACCTCCCGTTTTCGGCCTTTTGTGAAACCCGTCGGAGGTGGGGCCGTGACCCTCGACGGGCAGGCACATCCTAGGCTTACGATCTTGGCACCCAAATGACGCAGTCAAGAAGTATCGGGGCACGACCATGGCGGATCGCGCGAATTAGGGCGCGAGGGCGTTCACACTTTTGCGTGAAATGGTGATGTCCCCCATGAAGAATACCGAACATCGTACATGTAATGCGGCATTCCAGACGATGGCTCATGGTTAGTGCGTGGGCACCGGCGGTGCGCGAGCCAATAGAAAAGCGTCGCGAGCGTGCTTGTTCCCCTTGGTCAGCTGTCGCGACCTTCTGTCGAGGCTGCGCGGCGTTTTTCCAGCGCCGTGCGGGGTCGAACTGTTGCCATTGTGGCCGGATAAGTAAAAATTATACTATTCGTGCCTGAAATATTTCGCTTATGCGAATATACGGCATTATTCATGCTGCCATGCAGCGTCGAATACCTCTTGCATGCCCGCCGATACATCATGCTACGCTGCGGATGGACGGCAGAAGACCGTCCTGAGGAGGAAACGCCAATGAAGATCCGCAGCACCTTCGCCGCCCTCGCCGCGGCGACGAGCCTTTTCGCCGTCGCCCCCGCCTTCGCGCAGGAACAGGCGGCGCATGTGAAGCCGGCGACGGCCTATGTGCAGGAGAAGATCACCCCGTGGCTCAACGATCCGGTGGTCATCACCGCCATCATCGAGTCGAACAAGGCGCATAAGCGCCTCATGCAGGAAGACATCATCGCCCTCGACAAGGCGTGGGTCGCCAAGGACCCGGCGGTGGTCGATCCGGTTCGCAAGAACAAGCTGTCCGAATTCCTGATCCAGAAGAAGGATGCCTCCGGTGGCGTGATCACCGAGGCCTTCGTCATGGATAATCGCGGTCTGAATGTGGGCCAGACCGACGGCACCTCGGACCTCTGGCAGGCCGATGAGGCGAAGTGGCAGAAGACCTATGCGGTCGGGCCCGGCACCATCTTCGTCGACAAGGTCGAGGAAGAGGACGGCAAGAAGATCGCCCAGGTCAGCGTCACCATTTCCGACAAGGACGTGGCCATCGGCGCCGTCACCTTCGGCATCGATGTCGACAAGCTGAAGTAAGCCCAGTTCCGGATGTGTCTCTCCCGGATATTGGCGGGCGGCGCGAGCCGCCCTTCTTTTTGCGCGGTCTCCGGGGCCGCGCGCCGCATCGACCTAGGCGCGACCTTGGGTTAAGTGTGCCCTGCCGGGTCAAACACAGGAGAGCGCCATGTTCCTCGCAATGAACCGATTCAAGGTAAAGCTCGGCTCGGAAGCCGATTTCGAGACAGTCTGGCGCGAGCGCGACAGCCATCTGCGCACCGTCCCGGGCTTCAAGTCGTTCCATCTGCTGCGCGGCCCCACCAAGGACGACCACACCCTCTACGCCTCCCATTCGGAATGGGCGTCGCGGGCGGATTTCGAGGCGTGGACGCGCTCGGAAGCCTTCCGCAAGGCGCATGGCAGCGCCGGCGCCAACAAGCCGCTTTATCTCGGCCATCCCGAGGTCGAGCTGTTTGAGAGCGTGCTCGCCCAGTCGGTGGAAGACCAGGCGGCCTGAGAGCCGCGTCGGGGACGCCGATGAGAGGGAGCTCGGCATGGCGGGGCCGCGCCCAGCGCAGTTGACGGATCGGGCGGCGTGCCGTAACGCCTCGCGATCCTGAAATGCCGGGTACCCCCACGATCATGGCCGACATCGCGTCCTCCGACGCCTTCTCCCCCGCGCGCGGTGAGGCGCCGCGCATCTCCTTCGTTTCGCTCGGCTGCCCGAAGGCGCTGGTCGACAGCGAACGGATCATCACCAGCCTGCGCTCGGAAGGCTATGAGCTGTCGCGCCATCACGAGGGCGCCGATCTCGTCATCGTCAACACCTGCGGCTTTCTCGACAGCGCCAAGGCCGAAAGCCTCGCCGCCATCGGCGACGCGCTGAAGGAGAACGGCAAGGTCATCGTCACCGGCTGCATGGGCGCCGAGCCCGAGCAGATTCGCGACGTGCATCCCGGCGTGCTCGCCGTCACCGGCCCGCAGCAATATGAAAGCGTGCTGGCCGCCGTGCATCAGGCGGTTCCGCCGCAGCACGATCCCTTCGTCGATCTGGTGCCGCCGCAGGGCATCAAGCTCACCCCGCGCCATTACGCCTATCTCAAGATTTCCGAGGGCTGCAGCAACCGCTGCACCTTCTGCATCATCCCCAAGCTGCGCGGCGATCTCGTCAGCCGGCCGGCGGCGGATGTGCTGCGCGAGGCGGAACGGCTGGTGAATGCCGGGGTGAAGGAACTTCTCGTCATCTCGCAGGACACCTCCGCTTACGGCATCGATCTGCGCTACGCGCCGAGCCAGTGGAAGGACCGCGAGGTGCGCGCCCGCTTCTTCGATCTCGCACGCGAACTTGGCGGCCTCGGCGCCTGGGTGCGCATGCACTATGTCTACCCCTACCCCCATGTCGACGAGGTGATCGGCCTGATGGCGGATGGCGTGATCCTTCCCTATCTCGACATCCCGTTCCAGCACGCCTCCCCCACCGTGCTCAAGCGTATGAAGCGCCCGGCCTCCAATGAGAAGACGCTCGCCCGCGTGCAGGCCTGGCGCGCCGCCTGCCCGGACCTCACTTTGCGTTCCACCTTCATCGTCGGCTTCCCCGGCGAGACCGAGGCGGAGTTCGAGGAACTCATCGCCTTCCTCGAAGAGGCGGAACTCGACCGTGTCGGCTGCTTCAAATATGAGCCGGTGGACGGCGCCCCGGCCAATGCGCTCGGCGCCGAGATGGTGCCGGACGAGGTGAAGGAGGAGCGCTGGAAGCGTTTCATGGAGGTGCAGCAGCGCGTCAGCGCCCGCCGCCTCAAGCGCAAGGTCGGCACCCGCCAGCAGGTGATCATCGACAGCGTCGGCCCCACCGTCGCCATCGGCCGCTCCAAGGCGGACGCGCCGGAAATCGACGGCGTGGTGCATGTCGCCGCCCGCCGTCCGCTGCGCGTCGGCGAGATCGTCACCGTCAAGATCGAGCGCGCCGACGCCTATGACCTGCACGGCACGGCGGTCGGGTACTGAGACCCGCCCGCGTGGCGCCGGGCGGCGCTATTCCAGCACCCGGCGCAGCTGTTCGGAAGGAATGATGCTCTCGTCCACCGTCGGCCAGGCCAGCACCACCGTGTAGGCGAGCGTCATCGAGAAGGCGATGGCGAAGGTCGAGAGGCCGAGGATGAGCTGGTAGGGCTTGCCCACATGCAGCGCCGCCAGCCCGACCAGCGACAGCAGGCCCAGCACCATCACCACGATCCAGCGATGCGGCGCCAGATCCGCATGCAGAATGAAGTAGCGATCCGTGCGCAGCCGGCGCAGCTCGATCTGGCCGGCCAGCAGCACCGAGCGGATATAGGTTGGAATGGCGGAATCCGCCTCGGCCCGGCCGATGGCATCGACCAGCGCCTCGAAGGTGGCTGACACCTCCGCCTGCGGGCGCACCCACCCCTCGTCCCATTCATAGCGCGCGAGCGCGCGGGCATAGACGCCGACCGCGTCGTCGATCGGTGCGCAGACCGGACCGCACACGCGCGCGACGTCGAGCATGGCGTCGAGCTTCTGCACTTCCTGCAGCACGGTCTTGGCGTAGAGCGTTTCGCGGTTCCAGATATCGCTGACCATGAAGGCGAGGAACAGCGCGAAAGGCAGGGTGAGCGCGCCGAGATAGGAGGTCTGCAGGTCGCGCGGCACGAACACCGCGACGAGACGCGGGTGCATCGCGACGCGGTAGCAGGCCCATCCCGCCAGCAGCGGCACGATGGCGACGAAGGCCACGAACAGCGGGAAATAGTCGCTGACGAAGAGGCGGGTCCACGTCACGCGGCGGCTCCGGCTTGGGGTTTCAAGAGGTCGCGTAGCGCGGCTTCGATCACCTGCGTCGCCGCCTTGAGGTCGCGGATGCGCACATGCTCGTCGGCGGCATGGGCGTTGGCTTCCAGAATGGAGCGCGGCCCGGCGCCGTAGAGCACGGTGGGCACGCCCGCCGCCGTGTAGTGGCGGGCATCGGTGTAGAGCGGCACGGCGGTGGCGGGCGGGGTTTCGCCCAGCACTTCGGTCGCGTGGCGCTGGATCGTCTCCACCAGCCGCTCCGTGCCCGGCAAGGTGCGCAGCGGCTCGGCGAGGATGAGGCGGCGGCATTCGATCTCGATGCCCGCCTGCCCCGCTACGGCGCCCTCCACCAGCGCATGCAGTTCCGCCTCGACGCTCTCGCCATGCTCTTCCGGCGTCAGCCGCCGGTCGACCCGCAGCACGATGCGGTCGGGCACCACATTGGTATTGATGCCGCCGGAGATGAGGCCGACGGTGATCTTCGGCGAGCCGATGCCCGGCGTGGCGCTGATGCGGCTGCTGAGCCGCCGGCGCTCGGCATAGATCGCGCTGAGGATGGCGGTGGCGGCTTCCAGCGCGTCGGCGCCGGTTTCCGGCATCGCCGCATGCGCCTGCCGGCCGCGCACCACGATTTCCATGTGCAGGCAGCCATTATGCGCCACGACAACGGCATAGGAGAAGCCGGCGGAGATGGCGAGGTCGGGCGCGCTGATCCCCTGCCCCAGCAGCCATTGCGGCCCGACAAAGCCGCCGGCCTCCTCATCATAGGTGAAATGCAGTTCGACCGTGCCGTCGAGCCCTTCCGGCCGCTGCTTCAGTGCCAGCAGCGCGAAGGCATAGGTGGCGAAATCGGATTTCGACACCGCCGCCCCGCGCCCATAGATCGCCTCGCCCTTTTCGACGGCGCCATAGGGGTCATAGGTCCAGCCCTCGCCGGGAGGCACCACGTCGCCATGGGCGTTGAGGGCGATCACCGGGCCGCCGCCGCTGCCGAAACGCTCGCGGACGATGAGGTTGACCACGGATTTCATGCCGTGCGCGCGCACAAAAGGCTCCGGCACCGCGTGGCGCTCGACGGTGAAGCCGAGTTCTTCCAGCAGCCGCGCCGCCACTTCCGCATGCGGGGCGCAGTCGCCCGGCGGGTTGTCGCTGGGAACCCGCACCAGCGCCTTGAGGAATTCGACCTCGCGCGCCAGCCCGTCATCGTCGCCGGACATGCTCACCTCACCGCTCCGTCTGGGCCGCCACTGTCGGAGGCCTTTGAAACCGCGCGCCGAGAGAGCGCCGGTGCCACAGCATAGCGTCCGGGCGCGGCGGCGCGAAGATCGGGAAAAAGCGGGGGAAAAGGGAAGGCGCCGGCGTCGGCGCTGTCCACGGGAAACGCCATCGCCGGTGCCGCCGGGTTCGGTCCTTGCGGCGGCACGGCCGGAGCCGCGCCGCCAAAGGCTCCGCACAATGGGCGGCGCGGGGCTACTTGCCCGGCACGGTGTCGTCGATGCCCTTCACGTACCAGTTCATCGACAGGATGTCCTTGTCGGCGAGAACCTCGCCCTCCTTCACCACGACCTCGCCCTTCTGGTTGAGGATCGGGCCCTTGAAGGGGTGCAGCGCGCCGGAGGTGATGGCGGCCTGGGTGGCCTCGGCCATCTTCTTCACGTCGTCGGGCATGTTGGTGTAGGGGGCCATCACCACCTCGCCATCCTTCATGCCGCCCCAGGTGTCGGTGGAGGTCCAGGTGCCGTCGAGGGCGGCCTGCACGCGCTCGATGTAATAGGGCGCCCAGTCGTCGACGATGGCGGTGAGCTGCGCGTTCGGGCCGAACTTGATCATGTCCGAGGCCTGGCCGAACGCCTTGGCGCCGCGCGACTCGGCGGCCTGCATGGCGGCCGGGCTGTCGGTGTGCTGGGAAATGATGTCCGCGCCCTGGTCGATCAGTGCCTTGGCGGCGTCGGCTTCCTTGGCCGGGTCGAACCAGGAATTCACCCAGACGATCTTGATCTTCATGTCGGGATTGACCGACTGCGCGCCCAGCATCAGCGAATTGATACCGGAGATCACTTCCGGGATCGGGAAGGAGGCGATGTAGCCCACCGTGCCGGTCTTCGACATCTTGGCCGCGATCTGGCCGAGGACATAGCGGCCCTCATGGAACTTGGCGGCATAGGTCGAGACGTTCTTGGCCCGCTTGAAGCCGGTGGCGTGCTCGAAATAGACGTTGGGGTGGCGCTTGGCCACCTTCAGCGTCGGCTCCATGAAGCCGAAGGAGGTGGTAAAGATGATCTTGTTGCCGGCGCGCGCCAGCTGCTCGATCACGCGCTCGGCGTCCGGCCCCTCGGAGACGTTCTCGACAAAGGTGGTCTCCACCTTGTCGCCGAACTTCTTCTCGACCGCGAGCCGGCCCTGGTCGTGCTGGTAGGACCAGCCGAAATCGCCGACCGGTCCGACATAGACCCAGGCCGCCTTCAGTTTCTCCGCCGCCTTGGCCGGCGCCGCCGCCCCGGCGAGGGCGAGGCCCGAGGCGATGGCCACCGCCATGGAGAGAATCTTGCGCATGAACGTCTCCGCTCCGTCAGTCGCGGCCGGAGGGATCACCGGCACGCGCGACCGCTTCGCGCGCCGGGAGGCCGCGTGGCGCGGCCGGGTCTGTCGTCGTCAGCGGTCCGGCACGAAGGGCACGCCCAGCGAGGCCGGCGCCCCCTGCCCGTGCTTCAGCGCCGAGATCACCACCAGCGCCGCGATCGTCGCGAGATAAGGCAGCGACGACAAGAGCTGCGAGGGAATGCCCAGCCCGAACCCCTGCGCATGCAGCTGCAAGATCGAGACCGCGCCGAACAGATAGGCGCCGCCCAGCAGCCAGAGCGGCCGCCAGGCGGAGAATACCACCAGCGCTAGCGCGATCCAGCCGCGCCCGGCGGTCATGTCGCTGGCCCAGAACGGCGTATAGGCGAGGGAGAGATGCGCCCCGGCGAGCCCGGCGCAGGCGCCGCCGAACATCACCGCCAGCGTGCGGATGCCGCGCACGGGGTGGCCGAGCGCATGCGCCGCCGCGTGGTTCTCGCCCACCGCCCGCAGCACGAGGCCGATGCGGGTGCGCGCCAGCGTGTAGGTCACCGCCGCGAGCAGCACCAGCGAGGCGTAGACATAGGCATTCTGCCCGAACACCGCCTCGCCGATGATCGGCAGGTCGGTCAGACCGGGGATCACCAGTTCCGGCGCGCCGTCGAGCCGTGTGCCGACGAAATTGGAGCCGATCAGCCCGGCGACGCCGAGGCCGAGAATGGTGGTGGCGAGACCGGAGGCGACCTGGTTGGTCGCCAGCCAGATGGCAAGGCCGGCAAAGACGAGGGAAAGCAGCACCCCGGCCAGCACCGCCGCCAGCGTGCCGAGCAGCAGGCTGCCCGATCCATAGGCGGTGGCATAGCCGACGGCGGCACCGACGATCATCATGCCCTCGACGCCGAGATTGAGCGTGCCGGCGCGTTCCGCCACCAGTTCGCCGAGCGAGGCGATGAGCAGCGTCGTCGCCGCCGCCACGATGCTGGCGAGCACCGCGCCGAGGATGGCCACGTCAAGCATGGGTCGCTCCCTCCACCCGGCGGATGCGGTAGCGCACCAGCACATCGGCCGCGAGAATGGCGATCAGCAGCGTGCCCTGAAACACCCGGGTCACGTCGAAGGGCAGGCGCATGCTGATCTGCGCCGCCTCGCCGCCAATATAGGTCAGGGCGAGCACGAGGCTGGCGATGAGGATGCCCACCGGGTGCAGCCGGCCGAGCATGGCGGCGATGATGGCGGTGAAGCCATAGCCGGGCGAGATCGTCGGTTGCAGCTGGCCGATGGGCCCGGCCACCTCGATGATGCCGGCCAGCCCCGCCAGCGCGCCGGACACCGCGAACACGCCATAGGTCACACGCTTCTCGTCGAAACCGGCGAAGGCGGCGGCGCGCGGCGCCGAGCCGGCCAGTTCGATGGAAAAGCCCACCAGCGTGCGCCCGAGCACGAAGGTGGCGGCGATCACCGCCAGCAGCGCGATGACGATGCCGGCATGCAGCCGCCCCTCGCCTATCAGCAGCGGCATCAGCGCCACATCGTCGAAGGTGACGCTTTGCGGGAAGTTGAAGCCCTGCGGGTCGCGCCAGGGGCCGCGCACGAGATAATCCAGCCCGAGCTGCGCCACATAGACCAGCATCAGGCTGGTGAGGATTTCGCTGGAGCCGAAGCGCACCCGCAGAAAGGCGGGGATCAGCCCCCACAGCGCCCCGCCAATGGCGCCCAGCACCAGCATGGCCGGCAGCACCCACGGCCCGGCCTCAGTGCCATTGGTCGCCAGCGCCAGCCAGGAGCCGAGCACGGCGCCGGCGACATACTGGCCCTCGGCGCCGATGTTCCAGCGATTGGCGCGGTAGCAGAAGGCGAGGCCGACGCCGATCAGCAGCAGCGGCGCCGCCTTCACCACCAGCTCCTGCAGCGTGTAGGGGTCGCCCAGCGGCTCGATGAAATAGATGGCGAAGGCGCGTACCGGATCGTGGCCGAGCACGACGAACATGAAGGCCCCGACCACCAGCGTGACGAGGAGCGCCACCAGCGGCGCCAGCGCGTGGCGCAGGGGAGAGATGTTCTCCTGCCGTTCAAGCCTAAGCGGCATGGTGGCCCTCCCCCTCCGCGTCGGCATCATGCGCGCCATGAGCGCCGCCCATGGCGAGGCCGATCGCCTCGCGCGAGGTTTCTTCCACCGGCACCGGGGCGGTGAGACGCCCCTCGCTCATCACGGCGATGCGGTCGGTGAATTCCAGCAGCTCGTCGAGATCCTGGCTCACCACCAGCACGGCGCAGCCCTGCGCCGCGCGCTCGCGCAGCGTGGTGCGGATGAAGCCGGCGGCCGCGGCATCCACACCCCAGGTCGGCTGGTCGACGACGATGAGGACCGGGTTGCGCAGCACTTCGCGCCCGATGACGAATTTCTGCAGATTGCCGCCGGACAGCCGCCGCGCCTTCGGGTCCTTGCCGCCGAAGCGCACGTCGAAGCCCTTCACGATCTTCTGGAAGCGGCCGAACAGGGTGGTGCGGCGAATGACATCCGCCGTGACGATCTCGCCGTCGCCATGGGTGGTCAGCAGCACATTGTCGGACAGGCGCATATCGGGAGCGGCGGCATGGCCCAGTCGCTCCTCCGGCACGAAGCCGGCGCCGAGCGCCCGGCGCTCGGTGGGGCCGAGCCCGCCGGCAGCCACCTTGTCGATGACGATGCTCTCCTGGTCCTCGACCAGGGTTTCGCCCGAGAGCACGTTGAACAGCGCCGTCTGGCCATTGCCCGCCACGCCGGCGATGCCGACGATCTCGCCCGCACGCACCTCGATATTGATGTCGTGCAGGGCCGAACCGCGCGACCCGTCGCCGGGAAGGTTGAGGTGGCGCACCAAGAGGCGCGGCTCGCCCAGCGCGTGGGTCGTCACGCGCGGCGTGCGCGGCACTTCCGCCCCCACCATCAGCCGGGCGAGACTGGCGGAGGATTCGCGCTTGGGATCGACCTCGGCGATGAACTTGCCGCCCCGCAGCACGGTGGCGCGGTGGCAGAGCCGGCGCACCTCGTCCAGCTTGTGGCTGATGAACAGCACCGCCCGTCCCTCGCCGGTGAGCACATCGACGGTGCGGAACAAATTTTCCGATTCGTCCGGGGTGAGCACCGAGGTCGGTTCGTCGAGGATCAGCACACGCGGGTCGCCGAGCAGGCAGCGGACGATTTCCACCCGCTGGCGCTCGCCGACGGAGAGTTCGCCGACGCGGCGATAGGGCTCGACGGCAAGGCCATAGCGGCGCACGCAATCGTCGATGCGGGCCGCGAGCACGGAAAGCGGCTGGTGGCCGGGCAGCCCCAGCGCGACGTTCTCCACCACGGTCATCGCGTCGAACAGCGCGAAATGCTGGAACACGACGCCGACGCCCTTGGCGCGGGAACTCGCCGGGTCGGGGAAGACGATCGGCGTGCCCTCATAGAGCAGCTCGCCCGAATCGGCCTGCAGCAGGCCGCACATCATCTTCACCAGTGTGGACTTGCCGGCGCCGTTTTCGCCGAGCAGCGCATGCGTCTCGCCGGCGCGGATGGCGAGGCTCACATGATCATTGGCCACCAGCGCGCCGAAGCGCTTGGTGAGTTCCACCGCTTCAAGAAGCGATTCCGGCTGGTGCGGCGCCTCCCCCATCCCCGCGCCCCGTTCTAGCGGCCGCAGCCGCGGTGCCGGGCACCGCGCGGGCATGACGTCGGGGAAACGAGGCGGCGTGAAAGTGTCATGCGCAGCACGCTGTAGGGGTTACGAGCCGGCAGCATGGCATGGCGGGCACGCGGGGCAAGCCTAAAGTCTGGTCCGAAAATTTCGAAAACTGGCGCGTTTTGCGTCAGTCTGCCGGATCGAGATACCGTCACGGCAGCAGCACGGTCGATCCGGTGGTGCGCCGCGCCTCCAGGTCCCGATGCGCATCGGCGGCATCGGCGAGCGGGTAGCGCTGATTGACCGGGATCTTCACCACGCCGGACGACACGACCTCGAACAGGTCGGCGACATTGGCGAGCAGGTCTTCGCGCGTGGCGACATGGGTGGCGAGGGTCGGCCGCGTCGCGTAGAGCGAGCCCTTCTGCGACAGCGCCAGCAGGCTGAAATTGGTGATCGCACCGGAGGCATTGCCGAAGCTGGCGAACAGGCCGCGCGGCTTGATGCAGTCGAGCGAGGCCGGGTAGGTCGCCTGCCCCACCCCGTCATAGACGACATCGCACAGCGCGCCTTCGGTGATGTCCTTCACCCGCGCGACGAAATCCTCTTCGGAATAGTTGATGACATAGGCGGCGCCGCATTCCTTGGCGATCTCCGCCTTCGCCGCCGAGCCCACCGTGGCGATGACGGTGGCGCCGAGATGCGTCGCCCACTGGCACAGGATCTGCCCCACGCCGCCCGCGGCCGCATGCACGAGCAGCGTGTCGCCCGCCTTCACCTTGTGCGTCTGCCGCAGCAGATAGCGCGCCGTCATGCCCTTCAGCATCATCGCGGCGGCGGTCTCGTCGGCGATGGAATCGGGCAGCTTCACCAGCGGCGCGGCGGAGATGATGCGCTCGCTGCAATAGGCGCCGAGCGAGGAGCCATAGGCGACGCGGTCGCCCGGCTTGAACCCGCTCACCCCCTCGCCGACCTGCAGCACGATGCCGGCCGCCTCATTGCCGGGGGTGAAGGGCAGCCCGCCCGGCGCCGGGTAGAGGCCGCTGCGGAAATAGGTGTCGATGAAATTGAGCCCGATGGCGGTGTGGCGCAGGCGCACCTCGCCCGGGTCGGGCATGCCGAGCGTCACCTCTTCCAGCCGGAGGACCTCGGGTCCACCGGTTTCATGGATGCGAATCGCCACGACCATCGTGCTCTCCTGACGAGAAGGGAAAGGGGAAGGCCGCCGGGGCTCAGCTCTGCGGGCCGGCCGCGCGCTTGCGCACCGGAATCACCCCGAACAGCGCGAAATAGACCGCGCAGGCGCACAGCCCCACCGTCACCCACACATCCGGCCGCATGTCCTCAAGCACCGCGATCACCGCTAGCACCGCCCACAGCGCCAGCAGCGCGAGGGTGACGAGCCGCAGCCGCACGACGCGGAAAGGATGCACGAACTTGATCGGCAGGAAGGTCAGCACGGCGAGCAGCGCGATGATGCCGGCGATCACGAACGGGTTCAGCGGCACCAGGAAGAAATAGAACACCACCACGTTCCACACCGCCGGAAAGCCCTGGAAATACAGGTCGTCGGTCTTCATCGAGGTGTCGGCGAAATAGAGCGCGCTGGTGAGCAGGATGGTGGCGCTCGCCGCCACCGCCAGCCAGAACGGCATCAGCCCGCCGCTCGCCACCGCGAAGGCCGGCACAAGGCAATAGGTGAGGTAGTCGACCACGAGGTCCAGCGTGTCGCCCGACCAGCGCGGCAGCACCTCGCCCACCTTCGCCCGCCGGGCCATGGTGCCGTCAATGCCGTCGACGAACAGCGCGATGCCGAGCCAGGCGAACATGATCGCCCAATGGCCTTCCACCGCCGCCATCAGCGCCATAAGGCCGCACACCGCCCCGGAGGCGGTGAAGATGTGGACGGCGAAGGCAAGCGTGCGTCGTCCGGCCGGCCCCGCACTGAGCGACTTGGTTGTCATCGCCACCGGCTCTCCTCCCCCGACCGTGCGACCCGTGGGATCGCCGCCTGCCTCTTCAACATCTGACATATAACATGCGCCCGCCGCGATCCGCATTGCCAGACCACGCCGGGCTGCTTATCCCACACTCCAGGTCCGGCTTATAGTCCCGGTGATGCACATGGAGGTTCACATGTCATCCGAACTGCACACAGGACAGCGGGCGGCGGTGGTCGGCGGCGGTGCCAGCGGCCTTATCGCCGCGCTGGCGCTGGCGGCGGGCGGCATCCCTGTCACCCTCATCGCCCCGCCCCGCGCGGTCGATCCGCGCGCCACGGCGCTGATGGACGGCTCGGTAAAGGCGCTGGAAGCGCTCGGCGTGTGGCCGCGCCTGCGCCCGAGCGCCTCGCCGCTGCGGGTCATGCGGCTGGTGGACGATACCGGCCGGCTGATCCGCGCCCCCGAGGTCGAATTCCGCGCCGGCGAGCTGGGGCTCGACGGCTTCGCCTGGAATGTCGAGAACGAGGCGCTGCTCGCCGCGCTCGACGCCGCCGTCGCGGCGACGCCCGGCATCACACGGCGTGAGGCCGCCGTCTCCGCCGTCACCGAGACCCCCACCCATGCGACGCTGGAACTGGACAGCGGCGAACCGGTCGACGCCGCGCTGGTGGCGGCGGCGGATGGGCGCAATTCCCCCTGCCGGCAGGCCGCCGGCATCGAGGTGACCACGCGCGCCTATCCCCAGGTCGCCGTCACCGCCACCCTCGCCCATAGCCGCCCGCATTGCGACATTTCCACCGAATTCCACACCCGCACCGGCCCGTTCACCCTCGTGCCCCTGCCCGGGAATCGCTCCAGCGTCGTCTGCGTCGTTTCGGCGGCGGAGGCGGAAGCGCTGGCGGCGCTCGATGAGGCCGCCTTCGCGCGTGAGATGGAGCGCAAGGCGCATTCGCTGCTCGGGACGATGCGGCTCGATTCGCCCCGCGGCAGTTTCCCGCTCAGCCAGCGCACCGCGACGCATTTCGCCCGTGGCCGCATCGCGCTGATTGGCGAAGCCGCCCACATCATTCCTCCCATCGGCGCGCAGGGGCTCAATCTCGGCGTCCGCGACGCCGCCACCCTCGCCGAGATCGCCAGCGACGCGGTGCGCGCCGGGCGCGACATTGGCGGCGCCGAAGTGACGGAGGCCTATGAGCGCCGCCGCCGCCGCGATGTCGCCGCGCGCGGCTTTGCCATCGATCTGTTCAACCGCTCGCTGCTCACCGATCTTCTCCCCGTCGCCGGCCTGCGCGGGCTCGGCCTCTATATGCTCGGCCGCTCGCCGGGCCTGCGGCGGCTGGTGATGCGCGAGGGGGTGGGGCCGACCAGCGACGTGCCGCGCCTGCTGGCCGGGGCGCCGCTTTAAAGCCGCGCAGATCGGTCAGTCGCCCTCTCGGCTATTGCAGCAGCCCGTGCGGTAGCATGTCGTGCTGCAGGGCATAGAGCATGGCGGTGACGGTCGCCACCGAGACCACCGTGCCGACCAGCACGCCACCGGACGCGCCGGCGACATAGGTGTCGTACTGCTTGGCCATGATGAAGGCGTTCAGCGCCGGCGGCAGGCTCGCCATCAGCACGGCGGTGGCGATCCACACCGGATCGAACCCGCCGACGAGGCTCAGCACCAGCCACACCAGCGCCGGGTGGATGACGAGCTTGATTGCCAGCAGCCACGGCACCTCGCTCTGCATCTTGCCCATGGGCCGCAGCGCCACCGAGACGCCGAGCGTGAACAGCGCGCAGGGCGCGGCGGCGTTGCGCAGGAACTCCATGGTCTTTTCCATCGCGGCGGGCGGATGGAATTCGGCATAGGCCGAGAGCACGCCGAGGAAGGTCGCGACATTGAAGGGGTGCGTGACCACGCGGCGCACCACGAGCAGCAGCGTGTGGCCGAGCCCGCGCCGGTCGCGCCCGCCGATCGCCATCAGCACCGGCACGATGGTGAAGAAGAACAGGCTGTCGAAGACGAAGATCAGCGCCGTCGGCACCGAGGCGGCCGCGCCGAGCGCGCCCAGCGTCAGCCCCGGCCCCATATAGCCGACATTGGAATAGGAGCCGACAATGGCGGCGATGGAGGCTTCCGGCAAATTGCCGCGCCGCAGCCACAGCCCGACCAGCAGCGACAGGGTGAAGCACACCGCCGTCGTCGCCGTGGTGGCGAGGATGAATCGGCCATTGGTCAGTTCGTGGAACGGCGTGCGCGCCACCAGCGAATAGAACAAAGCCGGCAGGGCGACATAGATGATGAAGAAGCTCAGCCAGGCGAGGCCGCTTTCCGGGATGCGCGCCAGCCGGCCGCATCCCAGCCCCAGGAAAATGACGCCGAAGAAGGGAAGCGCGAGCGCGAGGACCTCGTCCATAAGCGCTCGCTACCGGCTCGCCGCGCCCCGGTCAATGGCGACGTGGCGTGCCCGCGCCGGGCGCGGTCAGGCATACGGGTTGCATGAGCGGCGTTGACAGGCGCCGGCCTCGCCCGCTACGGGGGCGCCACTCCTATGGCGGACATTTCAGTATGGCGGACGGGTCCAGGATGAAAGAGCGCAACGCCAAATACCGGATCGGCGAGGTCGTGCGGCACAGGCACTACCCGTTCCGGGGCGTTGTGTTCGACGTGGACCCGGAATTCTCCAACACCGATGAGTGGTGGGAATCGATCCCCGAACATATCCGCCCGACCAAGGACCAGCCCTTCTATCATCTGCTGGCCGAGAACGCGGAGACGGAATACGTCGCCTATGTCTCGGAGCAGAATCTGGAACTCGACACCACGGGCGAACCGCTGCGCCACCCGCAGCTGCCGGAAATGCTGGCGGCCGATGGTGACGGCGGCTGGCGCGTGCGCAGCGAGAGGCTGCAATAGCTCGCGGCTGTTGCCCACCTGCCCCAAACGAAAACGCCCGGCTCATCGCCGGGCGTTTCTGTATCGGGAGGAATGCGGGCCTTACTGGGCCGGCGCGGTCTTCAGCTTTTCGGCGCCGAGCTTTTCGAGACCGGCCTTGGTCTGCTGCTCGCGCTGGTCGGCCTCGGCCTTCAGCTGATCCTGGCGGGCCTTCACCTGCTCCTGGATCTTGTTGATCTGCGCCTCGAACACCTTCGGGTCGGTCTGCGGGCCGTCATAGACCTTGGCGAAATCGCCGAGCCCGATCGGGTAGGAAATCAGCCGGCCGACCGCATTGGCGACCTGCAGCGTCAGGCCCGGGGCCTTCTTCATGCGGTCGATGAAGCCCTGGTCGACCTGGATGTCGCCGCGGCAGAAGCGCTCGTCGCACATCACGAAGGTGCCGAGGATCGGCTGCTCGTTGGCGAGGGCGACGCGGAAGCCATTGCGCAGCAGCAGGCCGGTCGGGAAGGCGACGGTGAACGCCTTCTTCGGGTCGTCCTGCACCTCGAACACGCCGAAGCGGACGAGGAACTGCCCGGTGTCGGTGATGATGGTCTGCTCCATTTCGCAGACCTCCTTGTTGATCGACGGCTCCTGCCGGCAGCGCTTCATCCACGGAATCGGAATCGCCGGGATCTGCTGCGCGCCAGCGGCCTGCTGGCCATTGGCCGGCGCGGCGGGCTGGGCGGCGGGAGCGGCCGGCTGCTTGGCAGCCGGCTTGGCCGGCGCCGTCTGGGCGAGCGCGGCGCCGCTGGCGAAGGCCAGCGCCAGGGCGGCGCCAACCAGGCTGCGCGCGAGAGTGGAGCGGTGGATCATGTCGAGTTCCTGTCGAGCGAACCGGGTAGAGACAACAGCGGACGCCTCGCCGCCATAACGCGATCGTGGGGCTGTCTCAAGCGCAATTGAGGCGACAGAGTGACCCCGGGACATATCGGTGTCCGGTTCATGCTAGATGTGGGGGGCGACTACGCCCCGAATCTCGAACAGGAGCCGATGCGTGAGCGGTATCACCCGGCGGGCCTTTGCGCGCAACGTCTTAATCGCCGGCGGCGCGGCCTTGGGCTACCCCTATGCGGTACCGGCCCGCGCGCAGGAGAGCGCCCCGCCGCCCGGCCCCCGGCACGGACTCGCCATGCATGGCGACCCGCTCTATCCGCCCGGCTTCGCCCATTACCGCTGCGTCAATCCCGACGCCCCCAAGGGCGGGCGGCTGGTGCAGGGCGCGGTCGGCGCCTTCGACAGCCTGAACCCGTTCATTGTGCGCGGCACGGCGCCGCCCTTCGTGCGCTGGAATATCGTCGAAAGCCTGATGGCGCGCAGCCCGGACGAGGCGTTCACCTGCTACGCCCTGCTCGCCCGCAGCGTGGAAACCGACGCCGCCCGCTCCTATGTTGCCTTCGAGATCGACCCGCGCGCCCGCTTTTCCGACGGCACGCCGGTGACGGCCGACGACGTGCTGTTCTCCTACGAATTGCTGCGCGCGAAGGGGCGGCCGAACCACCGCACCTATTACGGCAAGGTGGCGAAGGCCGAGGTCACCGGCCCGCTCGCCATCCGCTTCACCTTCGCTGTGGTCGACCGCGAATTGCCGCTCATCCTCGCGCTGATGCCGGTGCTCGCCCGCCACGCCACCGATCCCGCGACCTTCGAACAGACCAGCTTCAAGGCCCCGCTCGGCAGCGGGCCCTACATCGCCAGCGAGGTGAAGCCGGGCGAGAGCGTGCTGCTCACCCGCGCGCCCGCCTATTGGGGCGCGGAGCTGCCGGTCAATCGCGGCAATTTCAATTTCGACAGCCTGCGCTACGACTTCTACCGCGATGTGAATGCGCAGTTTGAAGCCTTCAAGCGCGGCCTCTACGACATACGCTTCGAAACCGATCCCGGCCGCTGGAAGACCGGCTATGATTTTCCCGCCGTGCGCGACGGCCGCATCGTTACCGAAGAGATCGCCACCGGCACGCCCAAGCCCTATTCGGCGCTGATCTTCAACATGCGCCGCCCGCTGTTCTCCGACTTGCGGGTGCGGCAGGCGATGGTGGCGCTGTTCGATTTCGAATGGGCGAATCAGAACCTCTATTTCGGCCTCTATCGCCGCAATGGCAGCTTCTACGACGATTCCGAACTGTCCTCGCTCGGCCGCCCCGCCGATGCGCGCGAGCGGGCGCTGCTCGCCCCCTATGGCGACGCGGTGCTCCCGGCGGTCATGGACGGCACCTGGCAGGCGCCGCGTTCCGACGGCACGGGCCGCGACCGCACAAGGCTGCGCGAGGCGCTGGACCTGTTCGCCGCCGCGGGCTGGGATTTGAAGGCCGGCACGCTCAGCAACCGCAGCACCGGCCAGCCCTTCGCGCCGGAGCTGCTCGTCGGCTCCAAGGACCAGGAACGGCTGGCGCTTGCCTATCAGAACATGCTGCGCCGCGCCGGGGTCCGGCTCGACATCCGCCTCGTCGACAATGTGCAGTTCGAGGCGCGCAAGCAGACTTACGACTACGACATGGTGCCCTATATCTGGGACCAGTCGCTCTCCCCCGGCAATGAGCAGGCGTTCTATTTCGGCTCCGCCGCCGCCGACACGCCCGGCACGCGCAACTTCATGGGGCTGAAGAGCCCGGCGGCGGACGCGATGATCGAGGCGCTGCTGGCGGCCCAGGGCAAGGAGGATTTCGTCTCTGCCGTGCGCGCGCTCGACCGGGTGCTGATTTCCGCGCAGTTCTCCGTGCCGCTGTTCTACACGCCGGGGCAATGGGTGGCGCGCTGGCGCAAGGTGGAACGGCCGCAGACGCTGGCCCTGCAGGGCACGCTGGCCGAAAGCTGGTGGCAGGCCAAGGGCTAGCGGAACCGGGCAGCGAAAACCGGCCAGACGCCCGCTGTCGCATGGTCAATTCCGCGTCGCCCGGCGCATGAACCGCTGGACAGCCGGGCCGTCACCTGTTCCTTAGGGGCGGAATGCGCGCGGCGGGCCGGCTTGAACCGGTTGACCCGCGAAGGAATGAAGTGCTGGAGCCATGTCCATGCGTTACGCCGTCCTCTCCGCCGCCCTGCTCGTGGCGGGCACCCTGTCCGCCGGGGCGCAGCAGCCGATCGAGGTGCACCCGAACCAGCCGGCGCAGGGCGGGCTGGAGATCACCATTCCGCCGATCAACGACCCGAATTATCTCGATTACGGCCCGCTGCCGGACAAGCCGGGCTCCGACAAGAGCCAGGACTATATGGACCAGGCCGGCGGCAATTATGAAAACCTCAGCGGCCCGGGCTCGGATGTCGATGCCGATGTGATGCCCGACACCGACGGCGCCTATGAAAGCCCGCTGGAATAAGCCGCGCGCCGGGTAACACCGTCATCCCGGCCGCAGCCGCAGGCGGAGAGCCGGGATCGTCGTCCGGAATGCCGCCACGATCCCGGATAGGACCCGCGGTCCTTCCGGGATGACGCGCGCGGCGTGAGCGCGAGGCGGCCGTCACGCCGCCTTCGCCGCGAGGCCGCTCTCAGGCGGCCTTCGCCCCCTGCTCCGCAATCTTCGCCAGCTCTTTCAGAATACCGGCGCTGCCCTTCAGCCGCGCATTGGCGCTCGGCCAGTCCTCCGAGAACACCACCTTGCCGTCCGGGCGCATCTTCGCCACCACATGCGGCTTGCCGACATAGGTGATGAAACCGGCCGGGTTGGGGAAGCGCCCGTCGCGGAAGGTCAGCACCATGCCGCGCGGGCCGGCATCCACCTTTTCCACATTGGCGCGGCGGCACAGCGCCTTGATCGCCACCAGCTTGAGCAACTGCTCCACCTCTTCCGGCAGCGTGCCGAAGCGGTCGACCATTTCCGCGCCCATGGATTCGATCTCGGCGTCGGTCTCCATGTCGGCGAGCCGGCGATAGAGGCTGAGGCGGACATGCAGGTCGGTCACATAGTCCTCGGGGATCAGCACCGGCGTGCCGATGGAGATGGTGGGCGACCACTTGTCCGCCGCCGGCGCGGTGATGCCGGCCTTGAGGTTGGCGATCGCCTCCTCCAGCATCTCCTGATACAGCTCGTAGCCCACTTCCTTGATATGGCCGGACTGCTCGTCGCCGAGCAGATTGCCGGCGCCGCGAATGTCGAGGTCGTGGCTGGCGAGCTGGAAGCCCGCCCCCAGCGTGTCGAGCGATTGCAGAACCTTGAGCCGCCGGTCCGCCTGCGCCGTCACCTGCTTTTCCGCCGGCAGGGTGAAGATGGCATAGGCGCGCGTCTTGGAGCGGCCGACGCGCCCGCGCAGCTGGTAGAGCTGGGCGAGGCCGAACATGTCGGCGCGGTGTATGATCAGCGTGTTGGCGGTGGGAATATCGAGGCCGGATTCGACGATGGTGGTGGAGAGCAGCACGTCGAACTGCCCGTCATAGAAGGCGGACATGATCTCTTCGAGCTGCGTCGCCGCCATCTGGCCATGCGCCACCGCGACCTTCACCTCCGGCACGCTCTTGTCGAGGAAGTCCTTCACCTCGGCGAGGTCCTCGATGCGCGGGCAGACATAGAAGCTCTGCCCGCCGCGGTAGCGCTCGCGCAGCAGCGCCTCGCGCACGATCAAGGGATCGAACGGGGTGACGAAGCTGCGCACCGCCAGCCGGTCCACCGGCGGCGAGGCGATGATGGAGAGTTCGCGCACCCCGGTCATGGCCAGCTGCAGCGTGCGCGGGATGGGCGTCGCGGTGAGGGTCAGCACATGCACCTCGGCGCGCATCTGCTTCAGCCGCTCCTTGTGGCCGACGCCGAAATGCTGCTCCTCGTCGACGATGACGAGGCCGAGATCGCGGAACGAAATCGTCTTGCCCAGCAACGCATGGGTGCCGACCACGATGTCCACCGTGCCGTCGGCCAGCCCCTTCTTGGTGTCGGAAAGCTCCTTGCCCGTCACCAGCCGCGAGGCTTGCCGCACCACGACGGGCAGCCCCTTGAAGCGCTCGGAGAAGGTCTTGAAATGCTGACGGGCGAGCAGCGTGGTCGGCACCACCACCGCCACCTGCTTGCCGTTCAGTGCCACGGCGAAGGCGGCGCGCAGCGCCACCTCGGTCTTGCCGAAGCCGACATCGCCGCACACCAGCCGGTCCATCGGGTGGCCGGAGCCGAGATCGTCGAACACCGCCTCGATGGCGGCTTCCTGGTCCTCGGTCTCCTCATAGGGGAAGCGAGCGCGGAATTCGTCATAGAGGCCCGCCGCCGGCACGAGGCGCGGCGCCTCCTGCGTCTGGCGCTGCGCCGCCACCTTGATCAGCTCGGCCGCCATCTCGCGGATGCGGCTCTTCATCCGCGCCTTGCGCGCCTGCCAGCCGCCACCGCCCAGCCGGTCGAGCTGCGCCTCGGTGTCCTCCGAGCCGTAGCGCGACAGGAGTTCGAGGTTCTCCACCGGCAGGAACAGCTTGGAGCCTTCCGCATAGTGGATTTCGAGGCAGTCGTGCGGCGCGCCCATCGCCTCGATGGTCTTCAGCCCGATGAAGCGGCCGATGCCGTGGTCGACATGCACGACGAGATCGCCGGCGGTGAGCGCGCCGAGTTCCGCAATCACGTCCTGCGGCCGGCGCGCCTTGCGCTTCGGGCGCACCAGCCGGTCGCCGAGAATGTCCTGCTCGCCGATGATGGCGAGGCTGTCGGTCTCGAAGCCACTTTCGATGCCGAGCACGGCCAGCGCGATGGTGCCCTTGGGCAGCGCCTCCGCCGCGTCGCGCGAGCCCACCGTCTGCGTGCCCTTGAGGCCGTGATCGGCGAGCACGGTGGACAGCCGGTCGCGCGAGCCGTCCGACCAGGCGGCGAGGATGGTGCGCTTTTTCTTGGCGAGGTCGCGCAGATAGGCGGCCGCCACCTCGAACAGCGAGGCTTCGGGGTCGGCGCGCTCGGGCGCGAAGGAGCGGGCCGGGCGGCCGTCGAGGTCAATCACGTCCTTCGATTCGGGGAGCGCGTAGGCGGAGAGCGCGACGTTCTTCGCCGCCTCGCGCCGGGCCTTCCATTCCTCGGCGGTCAGATAGAGCGCCTCCGGCGGCAGCGGCTTGTAGGGCGTGCCGCCGCCATGCTCCATGCCGTGGCGGCGGGCGTCGTAATAATCGGCGATCTGGTCGAGGCGGGAGGCGGCGGCCTCGTCGTCCTGCGCTTCCATGACGATGGGCGCGTCGGGGGCGTAGTCGAACAGCGTGTCCAGCCCCTCATGGAACAGCGGCAGCCAGTGCTCCATGCCGGGATAGCGCCGGCCCTCGCTCACCGCCTCATAGAGCATGTCGCCGCGCTGCGCCGCGCCGAAGGCGGCGACATAGGCCATGCGGAAGCGCTTCATCGTCTCGCTGGTGAGCTGCACCTCGCTCATCGGCACCAGATCGAGCGCGCGCATCTGCATGGCAGTGCGCTGGGTCTCGGGGTCGAAGGAGCGGATCGATTCCAGCGTGTCGCCGAAGAAATCCAGCCGCACCGGCGCCGGAAGCCCGGGCGGGAACAGATCGACAATGCCGCCGCGCACCGCATATTCGCCGGTGTCGCGCACGGTGGAGGTGCGCTGGAAGCCGTTGATCTCCGCCCAGCCCACCACCTCGTCGAGCGAGAGCGCGTTGCCCGGCGCGGCGGAGAAGGACTGGGTGGCGATCAGCGCACGGCTCGGCACGCGCTGCAGCGCGGCATTTACCGTGGTGAGCAGGATGGTGCCGGCCTCGCGCCCCTTCACCCGGGCGAGCCGCGCCAGCGTGGTCATGCGGCGGGCGATGATGGCGCTGTTGGGGGAGGCGCGGTCATAGGGCAGGCAGTCCCAGGCCGGGAAGGGCAGCACCTCCACGCCCGGCGCGAAGAAGCCGAGCGCCCGCTCCAGCTCCGCCATGCGCTCGCTGTCGCGGCAGATCACCATCAGCGTCGGCCAGGGCGCTTTGTCCTGCGCCGCCAGCGCGCGGGCGAGATCGGCGACGACGAGGCCCTCCATCCCGCCCGGCACATTGGCGAGCGTGACCGTGCGGCCGGGCGCGAGCTTCGAGGTCAGGGTGGCGAACGCGGTCTTCATATCGGCGGCAGGCCCTCGCCCGACAGATGGAACTGGCGGAAGCGGTGAAAGACGGGGGTGTCGAAATCCGGCGACGGCACGCCGCTGCCGAGCCAGCCGAACAGGTCGGGGTCCTCGACCTCGATCAGCTTCTCGAAATCGGCCACTTCGTCCTCGCTCAATTCGCCGATGCAGGCATCGGCGAAGCGGCCCATCAGCAGGTCCATCTCGCGGGTGCCGCGATGCCAGGAGCGGTAGAGGATGCGGCGGCGGCGGGCATCGAGGCCCGCGCTGGAGCGCGTGGTTCCGGTCATGTCCAGGTCTCGGTTTCGCGGTGACGCCAGCGCGGCCGCGCAAGAGGCGCCGGTTCTAGCGCGGGTGGCGCCCGCTGTCAGGTGGCTTGTCGGCATGGCTGATAGAACGCCCGGGAAGCGATTGCGCGCCGCGCGCCTATCGTCCACCTTCCCGGCATCATGCGGCCCGACCTTCTCAATCCCTATTTCGCCGAAATCACCGGCCTTCCCGGCATCGGCCCGAAGCTGGCCCGGCCCTTCAACCGCTTGCTGGGGCGGGAGGAGGGCGCGCGCGTGCTCGATCTCCTGCTGCACCTGCCCGCCTCCACCATCGACCGCCGCGCCCGCCCGACACTGGCGGAAATCGTGCCCGACACGGTGGTGACGGTGGAAATCCATGTCGACCGCCATGTCCCCACCCCGCGCGGCTCGCGCGCCCCCTACCGTGTCTATGGCCACGACGCCACCGGCGACCTGACGCTGGCCTTCTTCAAGGCCGAGCGCAGCTGGATGGAGCGGCTGCTGCCCGTCGGCGAGACGCGCTGGGTCTCGGGCACCGTCACGCTCTACGACGGCATGGCGCAGATGGTTCACCCCGACCGGGTGGTCGACGCCGCCGGCCTCGCCAAGCTGCCGCCGATCGAGCCGCTCTATCCCCTCGTCGAGGGGCTGGGCCAGGGCCATCTGCGCCGCGCCATCGAAGCCGCGTTCACCCAGGTGTCGGAGCTGCCGGAATGGCGCGCCGACCCGCCCGGCATCGGCTTTCTCGATGCGCTGCGCAAAGTGCACCAGCCGCGCGAGACGCTGGATGCGAGCCCGCAAGGTCCCGCCTGGCAGCGCCTTGCCTATGACGAACTGCTCGCCGGCCAGCTCGCCCTCGCTCTGCTGCGGGCGAGCACGGTGAAGCAGGCCGGGCGGCCGAGCGTTGGCGATGGACGGTTTTCGGCGCGCATTCTCAGGGCCCTGCCCTTCTCGCTCACGGGGTCGCAGACCGAGGCGCTCAAAGCCATCCGCGCCGATCTCGGCTCGCGGGACCGCATGCTGCGCCTGCTGCAGGGCGATGTCGGCTCAGGGAAAACCGTGGTGGCGCTGCTCGCGGCGGCGACCGTCATCGAGGCCGGCCGGCAGGCGGCATTGATGGCGCCGACGGAAATCCTCGCCCGCCAGCACATGAAGACCATCGCCCCGCTGGCGGAAGCGGCGGGGCTTCGCGTTGCCCTGCTCACCGGGCGGGAGAAAGGGCGCGGGCGGGCGGAGCTGCTGGCCCGGCTCGCGGCCGGCGAGATCGACCTCGTCATCGGCACCCATGCGCTGTTTCAGGAGGGGGTGGATTTCCACGACCTCGCGCTCGCCATCGTCGATGAGCAGCACCGCTTCGGCGTGCATCAGCGCCTCGCCCTCGCCGCCAAGGGCGAGGCGGTGGATGTGCTTGTTATGACCGCGACGCCGATCCCGCGCACGCTGGTGCTGACCTATTTCGGCGACATGGATTCCAGCGAATTGCGCGAGAAGCCTGCCGGCCGCCAGCCCATCGACACCCGCGCCATTCCCTCCGACCGCATCGACGAGATCGTCGCCCGGCTCGGCCGCGCGCTGGCGGAAGGACGGCGCGCCTACTGGATCTGCCCGCTGGTGGAAGAGTCGGAAACCTCCGACCTCGCCGCCGCCGAGGCGCGCTTTGCCGATCTCGCGGCGCATTTCGGCGCCCGTGTCGGCCTCGTCCACGGCAAGATGAAGGGGGCGGAGAAAGACGCCGCCATGGCCGCCTTCGCCGCTGGGGAAACGCAGCTTCTCGTCGCCACCACCGTGGTCGAGGTGGGCGTCGATGTGCCCGAGGCCAGCATCATCGTGATCGAACATGCGGAACGTTTCGGCCTCGCGCAGCTTCATCAGCTGCGTGGCCGCGTCGGACGCGGTTCGGAGGCCTCCACCTGCGTGCTGCTCTACCGCCGCCCGCTGGGGGAGATCGCCCGCCAGCGGCTGGAGGCGCTGCGCTCTTCCGAGGACGGGTTCTTCCTCGCCGAGCAGGATCTGAAGCTGCGCGGCGAGGGCGACGTGCTCGGCACGCGGCAGAGCGGCTTTCCCGGCTTCAAGCTGGCGCGGCTTGAGGTGCATGGCGATCTTCTCGTCGCGGCGCGGGCCGAGGCGCTGGAGATCGTCAAGAACGATTCTGATCTTCGGGGCCCACGTGGCGCGGCCCTGCGGCTGTTGCTACATGTGTTTGAGCGCGACGTGGCGGTGAAGCTGCTGAGCGCGGGGTAATGACTAGGGGATGAGGCTCCAACGACTTGGCGATGCGATGATGCACCCCTGCATGACGGAGCCTGAGCGGAAAACCTCTTCCCTTGCGGCACCTGTGCGCTGGGCAATGTTTGCCCTGGCCTGGGTCTGCGTCGGGCTGGGGATCATCGGGCTCGTCACGCCCGTCATGCCCGGCACGGTGTTCCTCATTCTCGCCGCCTGGCTGTTCACCCGTTCCTCCCCGCGTTTCGAGCGCTGGCTGCTCACCCATCCTCGCCTCGGCCCCTCCGTCGTGGCGTGGCGCGCGAATGGCGTGGTGCCGCGCTGGGCGCAGCTGACCGCCACCGCCAGCATGGCCGGCAGCTTCGTGCTGCTGGTCGTCATCGGCCTTTCCGTGCCGGTGCTGGCGATCATCGGCGCCATCTTCGTCGCCTGCTGCGCCTATCTGCTCACCCGGCCCACCGCATGAGCGAGGCGGCCCGACCCGCCGGGCTGATCCTCGCCGGCGGCCTGTCGCGCCGCATGGGCGGTGGCGACAAGGGGCTGAAGCGGCTCGGCGGCGAGACGGTGCTGGCGCGCATCGCCGCCCGGCTGGCGCCGCAGGTCTCCCCGCTGCTGCTCAATGCCAATGGCCCGGCGGCGCGCTTCGGGCTCGACCTGCCTGTGGTGGCGGACACCCTGCCCGGCCATCCCGGTCCGCTGGCCGGCCTGCTCGCCGGGCTTGACCATGCCGCAGGCGCGGTGCCGGGCGCGCGCCACCTGCTCACCGTGCCGAGCGACTGCCCGTTCCTGCCGCGCGATCTCGCCGCCCGTCTGGCCGCCGCCGCCGGGGAAGCGGGAGCGGCCTACGCGACCTCCGGCGGGCGCGCGCATCCCGTGGTCGGGCTGTGGCCGGTGGCGGCCCGCGCGGCGCTGCGCCGCCTGCTGGTGGAGGAGGACGAGCGGCGGATGATGCGCTGGGTGCGTGACGTCGGCGCCGTGCCGGTGGAATGGCCGGCGGCGCCGCTCGACCCGTTCCTCAACCTCAACACGCCCGACGACCTCCTGGTCGCCGAGCGCTTGCTCACGGCCTATCCCGCACTGTGAGCCGCCGGGCGCCAGGCGATGGAATCGACCGGCGCGGCGTGCTGATCGGCGAAATCGGCGATGGCCTCGATATCGTCGAGGTCGATCACCGGGCGCGGGCAGCCCGGCACCGTCCGGTCGGAGGCGAGGCCGAGGATGAACGGGTCATCGGGATAGAGCAACGGCTTGCCGAGTTCCGCGCGATGCACCTCGATCTTGGGATGGTGGTCCTGCTTGAAGCCTTCCACCAGCACGAGATCGACCGGCGACAGGCGCGCGACGAGTTCCGGCAGGTCGGGCTCGGGCGCGCCGCGCAGCTCATGCATCAGCGCCCAGCGATTGGCGGAGGAAATCAGCACCTCGCTCGCGCCCACGCTGCGGTGGGTGTGGGAATCCTTGCCCGGCTTGTCGACATCGAAATTATGGTGCGCGTGCTTCACTGTGGAGACGCGGTGCCCGCGTCCGACCAGAACGGGGATAAGCCGCGCCAGCAGCGTCGTCTTGCCCGCGCCGCTCCACCCCGCGAATCCGATCAGCCGCATGCTCGCCTCCCCGCGCCTTTTCCCAGCACTTCGGCCCTCGCGGCCCCGGCGTCAAGTCGTCCCGGCGGGTGCGGCGATCACGCTTGCGCCGGTTCGGGGCGGAAGCGCTTGCCTCCCGTGCCGTCCCGGCGTAACCCGCGCGCCATGGTTGCGCCCATTGCCGACGAGACCCCGCTGCTTCTCGACCTCAAAGGGTTGAAATGCCCGCTGCCGGCGCTGCACACGCGCCGGGCGCTGGCCCGCGCGCAAGTGGGGGCCGTGATCGTCGTCGAGTGTACCGACCCGATGGCCGCCATCGACATACCCCATCTCGTGCGCCAGGACGGCCATGAGTTGGTGGCGCAGGAGCGGCAGGGCGCGATGCTGAGCTTTCAAATTCGCAAGCGGGAAGCGCCAGCGGCGCGCGAGGGGGATGGTCATTCCGCCGGAGGCACGGCTATCTAGCGGCGCTGGTTCCGCCCCGGGGTTTGCCAATGAAGCTGACGCGCCGTCTGTTCACTCTCACCGGCCTCGTCGGCCTCACTGTCCACCTCACCGCACTCACTGGTCACGCCACTTCGGCGCACGCGCCGCATCATGGCCAGACCGCCGCTGCGCCGCTGCCGTCGCGCGCCGACACCCATGTCTATCTGCTGCGCGGGCTATTTGGCGTGTTCTCGCAAGGACTTGACGCGCTGGCGCAGGAATTGGTGGCGCAGGGCTGCCATGCCGAGCTCTATGGCTGGGACGAGGCGCAGCAGGTGATTACGCTGATCGAGCGGCGGGAGGTCGAAGGCCATGAGGGACCGACGATTCTCATCGGCCACTCGCTCGGCGCAAACGCGGTGATAAATGTCGCTAACACGTTGCAGAATCAGGGGATTGCGGTCGATCTCGCGGTGACGTTCGACGCCACCGACCCCGCTCCGGTGCCGGAGAATGTCGCGATTCTGATCAATTTCTGGGCCGCCGACGGCTTCGGCGAGCCGGTCGAGGCGTCGCCCGGCTACACCGGCGACCTTGAAAACATTGATCTTTCCGGCCAGCCGGGCATCGACCATACGAGCATCGACTCGATGGACCCAGTTCCACCAGACCGTCATCGCGCGGCTGGAAAGCCTCACCGGAAACTAGACCGCCGGCTCCCGAAAAGAGAGCCGGCGCAAGGACTTACTTGAGCGCGGCGTCGACCGCCTGGCGCACGAAGGCTTCCGGCGAAATCTTCGCCGCCGCCGCCTTGGTGTTGATGGCGTTGAGGATTTCCGGCGGGAAGGGAACGTCGAGAATCACCGCGTCGGCGCTGTCGAGCGAATAGACGGTGCGCACGACACGCGAGGCGAAGCTCGTCACAGCCTGGGTCTTCTGCGCGTCGGAGAGGCCGGATTTCGCAGCAACTGTAGGGCAGTAGGCCGTAATGACGCCGTCGATGATCAGGCCGGAGGAAAAGCCGGCGGCGCGCAGACCATCCACCGCCGCATCCAGCGCCTCCGGCTTGTCGAGCCCATCGCCCGTGGGCAGCACGGACTTGATCGTCGCCGCCTGCGCGGCTTCGAGCGTGCTCTTCGGGCACTCGAAAGCGCCGGCCGCGAGAGCCGGCTGCGCCGCCCCCAGGGCAAGAGCGAAAACCGAGGCCGGGAGAAACGGTGCGTAGGACATCTCAACTCCTGCTACGGAAACGGCTTCCAGAATATGCCTTTGCGCGTGGTGAGCCCGCTGGGACTCGAACCCAGGACCTCATGATTAAAAGTCACGCGCTCTAACCAGCTGAGCTACGGGCCCCCACGAAAAGCGGACTTAAGGGTTTCGCACCGCGATGGCAAGCGGACGGCGCGTCGCGGCGGCACCTATCAAGAGCCTGATGACCGCGCCAAATGTTTCATATTGCACGCATGCAAGAGCGACACGTCGATCATGCCGCTTCCGGTGCGGCTTTGGCACGATTAGCGTGCAGCCATGACATTCGGGAGGGCCGCCGGCCCTCCCTGGGGCAAGGAGACGACACATGGCCAAAGTTCTGGTGCTGTATTATTCGACCTACGGTCACATCGAGACGATGGCGGAAGCCGTTGCCGAAGGCGTTCGTGAGGCGGGCGCCGAGGCGGTGGTGAAGCGGGTGCCGGAGACGGTGCCGGAGGAGATCGCCCGGCAGAACCACTTCAAGCTCGACCAGAAGGCGCCGGTCGCCACGGTGGACGAACTCAAAGACTACGATGCCATCATTTTCGGCGCCCCGACCCGCTTCGGCACGGTCGCCTCGCAGATGCGCAGCTTTATCGACCAGACCGGCGGACTGTGGTTCACCGGCGCGCTGGTGGGCAAGGTCGGTTCGGTGTTCACCTCCTCCGCCACCCAGCACGGCGGACAGGAATCCACCATTCTCGGATTCGTGCCCACCCTGCTGCACCATGGCATGGTGGTGGTTGGCCTGCCCTACGCCTTCCAGGGCCAGATGGGTGTTGATGAGATCAAGGGCGGCTCGCCCTATGGCGCGTCGACGATCGCCAATGGCGACGGTTCGCGTCAGCCTTCCGAGGTCGAGCTGGCCGGTGCCCGCTTCCAAGGCAAGCACGTCGCCACCATTGCGGCCAAGTTGGCCTGATCACACGTGTTCTGAGCACGTATAGAGTGGTCATCCCGGCCGAAGTGAGACTTCGTACCGGGATGACTTTCGAAATCCCCTTGGGGCTCACGCGTGTTGCCTGAGCACGTCCCGGTGGCATGTGCTGATCGCTGAGTGCCGTCAGCGCGCCGGAATATCCCCGCGCGCCCACCCCTCTTTCACCTCGGCCTTGAACGCCTCGAACCGGCCTTCGGCGATGGCGGCGCGGATGCCGGCCATCAGGCTCTGGTAATAGGCGAGGTTCACCCAGGTGAGCAGCATGGAGCCCAGCATCTCGTCGCAGCGCACGAGGTGATGCAGATAGGCGCGCGAATAGTCCCGCGCCGCCGGGCAGTCACTCTCTTCGTCCAACGGGCGAGGGTCCTCGGCGTGGCGGGCATTCTTCAGGTTGATCTTGCCGAAGCGGGTGAAGGCCTGCGCATGCCGCCCGGCGCGGGTTGGCATCACACAGTCGAACATGTCGACGCCGCGCGCCACGCTTTCGATGATGTCGTCCGGCGTGCCGACGCCCATGAGATAACGCGGCTTTTCCGCTGGCAGTATGGGCGTCACCACCTCCAGCATCGCCAGCATCACATCCTGCGGTTCGCCGACCGCGAGGCCGCCGATGGAATAGCCGGGGAAGTCAATGTCGATCAGGCCCCGCGCCGATTCGATCCGCAACTCCGTGTCGTCGCCGCCCTGCACGATGCCAAACAGCGCCCGGCCCTTCGGCTGTGCCTCGAAAGCCTTCTTCGAGCGCTCCGCCCAGCGCAGCGACAGGCGCAGGGCGCGGGCAATCTCGTCCTTCGAGGCCGGGAGCCGGACGCATTCATCCAGTTGCATCTGGATATCCGCACCCAGCAGCCCCTGAATTTCGATCGAACGCTCAGGCGTCAGCTCGTGATAGGCGCCGTCGATATGCGAGCGGAAGGTGACGCCCTTCTCGCTCATCTTCCGCAGCCCTGCCAGCGACATGACCTGGAAGCCACCGGAATCGGTGAGGATGGGATGCGGCCAGCGCATCATCTCATGCAGCCCGCCGAGCCGGGCGACGCGCTCGGCGCCGGGGCGCAGCATCAGGTGATAGGTGTTGCCGAGCAGGATGTCGGCACCGAGCTCGCGCACCTGCTCGGGATACATACCTTTCACAGTACCGGCGGTTCCCACTGGCATGAAGGCGGGCGTGCGCACCACACCGCGCGGCGTCACCACCTCGCCGAGCCGGGCGGCACCGTCGGTGGCGTGCAGGCGATAGTGGAAATCGGTCGGATCAGACGTGTCGAGATGGGTCATGGCCGGGCTTGTGGCAGCAAAAGGCAGGCATCGCCATAGGAATAGAAGCGGTAGCCGCTGGCGATGGCGTGGGCATAGGCGCGTTTCTGCGTCTCATGACCAATGAACGCCGCGACCAGCATCACCAGCGTCGAACGCGGCAGGTGAAAATTGGTCAGCATCCCGTCGATGAAGCGGAAGCGTGTGCCGGGGGTGATGAAGATATCCGTTTCACCGCGCCAGGCGCTGAGAACTCCCTCTTGCGAGGCGGCACTCTCGATCAGGCGGGTGGCCGTGGTGCCGACGGTGACGACCTTGCCGCCCCGCGCCCGCACCGCGTTCAGCGCGGCCGCAGTTGTGGGAGAAACCTCGCCCCATTCGGCATGCATCCGATGGTCGGCCGTGTCGTCGGCTTTGACAGGAAGAAAGGTCCCAGCGCCGACATGAAGGGTGACGCGATGGGTCTCGACGCCGCGCGAGGCCAACCGCTCGATCAACTCGGGGGTGAAGTGCAGCCCCGCTGTCGGCGCGGCGACCGAACCCTCATGGGCGGCGAACATGGTCTGGTAGTCGGCCCGGTCCTGCGCGTCGTCGGCGCGTTTCGCGGCGATGTAGGGCGGCAGCGGGATATGTCCGATGGCGGCGATAGCGGCATCGAGCGCCGGACCGGCGGCCGCGAAGCGAACGGTGACCTCGCCCCCCTCGCCTTTCGCCTCAATGCGGGCGGCGAGAGTGGTGTTACCGTCAGCGGCGGTGAACTCTATGGTGTCGCCGGGCGCCAGCCGCTTGCCGGGACGCGCGAGCGCCAGCCACCTGTCCGGGCCGAGGCGCTTATGCAGCATGGCTTCGACCTGCACCCCTTCGCCCTGTGAGGTGGCACGGCGGCGGATGCCGTCGAGACGTGCCGGCAGCACGCGGGTGTCGTTGACGACGAGTGCGTCGCCGGGTGCCAGCAGTTCCGGCAGATCGCGCACCTGCGCGTCGGTCAGTTCCGGGTCCGCGCCGGCGCGCACAACGAGCAGCCGCGCCGCATCGCGCGGCGAGACGGGCCGCAGCGCTATGCTCTCGGGCGGCAGATCGAAATCGAACAGGTCGACACGCATGGAAGGCCCGGCTCTTACAAAAGGCGATCCCGGACGCGCTCACGCGCATCCGGGACAGCGTTATGCCTCAACGTCGCGGTGATCAGGCGGAAAGGGTCGCCTTGACGATCTTGTCCGGGTTCTGCACCGGCTCGCCGCGCTTGATCTTGTCGACATTCTCCATGCCTTCGATCACCTCACCCCACACGGTGTACTGCCCATCGAGGAAGCCGGCATCGGCGAAGCAGATGAAGAACTGGCTGTCGGCGGAATCCGGGTGCTGGGCGCGGGCCATGGAGGCGGTGCCGCGCACATGGCGTCCCTTGTTGAATTCAGCCTTCAGATTCTTGCCCGAGCCGCCGCGGCCGGTGCCGGTGGGATCGCCGGTCTGGGCCATGAAGCCGTCGATGACGCGGTGGAAGACCACGCCGTCGTAGAAGCCCTGCTTGGCGAGTTCGCTGATGCGCGCGACATGGCCGGGCGCGAGGTCCGGGCGGAAGCGGATCTTGACCGGCCCCTGCGTCGTTTCGAGCAGCAGCGTGGTTTCAGCGGTGTCGGTCATGTGTCTCTCCTTTATTGGAAGGTTGACGGCGTCACTTGACGTCCGCAGCCACCTTCATCGAGATGATCTTGTCGGGGTTCTGCACCGGCTCGCCGCGCTTGAGCTTGTCGACGTTCTCCATGCCGGACACGACCTGGCCGATCACGGTGTACTGGCCGTTGAGGAAGGGCGCATCGCCGAAGGTGATGAAGAACTGCGAGTTGGCGCTGTTCGGGCTGGAGGCGCGTGCCATGCCGACGGTGCCGCGCTTGAACGGCACGTTGGAGAACTCGGCCGGAAGGTTCGGATAGCGCGAGCCGCCGGTGCCGTTGCCATATTGGCCATCGCCCGTCTGCGCCATGAAGCCTTCGATGACGCGATGGAACGGCACGTTGTCATAGTAGCCTTCGCGCGCCAGCGTTTTGATGCGCTCGGCGTGCTGGGGGGCGATATCCGGGCGCAGCACGAACACCACAGGGCCCTTGGTGGTCTGCATGATGATGGCGTTCTGCGGGTCGACATTCGGCGGCAGCTTGGGCGCCTGCGCCGAGGCCGGAGCGGCGGCGACCATGGCCAGCGCGCAGGCGACGGAGAAGGCAGCGAGAAGGCGTCGGATCATGGGCATGAACTCCGTTGAGCGATGGCGGGGACCGCCCGCCGCTAGGCCCCGCGCCCGAACCGACCGCGCAGGCGGACGAGAACGGGACCGGGCACGAAGGCGGAAACATCCCCACCCATGGCTGCGATCTGCCGCACCAGCGTGGCGGTGATGGGGCGGGCAATGGGAGAGGCCGGCAGGAAAACGGTCTGCACGCCGGGTTTCAGCGTCGCGTTCATTCCGGCCATCTGCATTTCATAGTCGAGATCGGTGCCGTCGCGCAGGCCGCGGATGAGGAGGCTGGCGCCATGGGCCTCGGCGGCATCGACGACGAGCGTATCGAAGGTGACGCAGTCGAGCCGGGCGCCCTCCTCGCGGGCGATGGGCGCAAACACCTCGCTCAACATCTCCAGCCTCTCGGCCGGCGCGAAGAGCGGCGCCTTGCCGGGATGGATGCCGACGCCCACCACCAGCCGGTCCACCAGCCGCGCGGCGGCACGCGCGACCTCGACATGGCCGTTGGTCGGCGGGTCGAAGGAGCCGGGGTAGAAGGCGGTGCGCATGGCGCTCATCTCGGGCCTCTCGGTGCGCGGCAAGGGTTAGCGGTCTCGCGGCCCGGACGCAAGCCGCGGTGGTTTCCACCTCGCCACCGGTGACTGTGTCGCCTCCGCTCAGGGGGCGACGAGCTCGGTATCGAGAAAATGCAGTACGGCGTCGGCCACCTGCGCGTGGAGGGCAGCGCGCCCCTCCGCGGCGGTGCCGTTTTGGCAGACCGGACCATCGCCCTGCTTCTCCGCCTCCAGCAAAGCGACCGCCCCCGGCTTGCAGAGGGGCAGGAAGGTGAAATGCGTCGCGCCCTCCAAGGCGATATAGCGTCCCAGGCCGAAAGGGAGATGAGCGGCGAGATAACGCGACTCCAGGGCGGCGGGCACCTGCGCGTCGCCCTCGCCCGCCGACATCACCAGCACGGGCACCTTCAAGGCGGCAAGGCTCTCCGGCGTGAAGCCGCGCGCCAGCCCGAGATCGAGCGCTACCGCCGCACCGACGCGCCGGTCGGCGAGATCACCGGCCAGCAGCGCGCGCGCCTCGGCCGTGCTTCCCGCGTCAAGCCGACCAAATATCTCGCAGGCCGCGAGCTGGGCATGAACCTCGCAGTCCGCCGCGAAACGGACCGGATCGAAATGCGCGCCAGCGAGAGCCATTGCCGTCCAGCCGCCGAGAGAATGGCCGATGACGCCGACCTTGTCGGCATCCGCACCGAAGGCGGGGTCGCGGGTGATCCGGTCGATCAGCCGGGACAGATCGCGCGGCCGTTCCCATAGTCGTGCGCCAGTATCGGGCCTGAGGTTGCGGCTGGTGGTGCCGGGATGATTCACCGCCGCGACGACATAGCCATGCCGCGCAAGCGTGACCGCCAGCCAGGCTTGGTTACCGAGATTACCGCCAAAGCCATGCGAGAGCACCACGAGACGGTGGCGGCCAGCGGCCGGGGCGGCGTCGACGATGACGGATTCGCCCACCAATGCCGCGTTGTCGCCGATCAATGTCTCAGGGCCCGACGCCGATGTCGGATACCAGACCGCCGCTTCCAGCGGGCGCTCCGGCATCTCAACGAGGCTCAGTCGGCGAAAGCCGACACTGTCGGCGCGCGCGACTCCAGCGCTGATCACCATGAAGGCAAGCGCGACAAGGAGGATAAGGGGGCGCATGGGCGATGACACTCGGATGGGTCACGATATGAGGCGTGGAAACAAGAACGGCGCCTTCTGGCGCCGTTCCGTGTTCTCATCATGGCCTTGGCTCAGCTCGCTGCGTCTTCGCCCGCCGCCTCGCCGCCCAGCGCCTCGTCGCCTTCTTCCTCCGTGACGCGCTCGACGGAAACGACCTTCTCGTCCTCCGCCGTGTCGAACACGATCACGCCTTGGCTGCCACGCCCCACGGTGCGGATGCCGTTGACGGGGCAGCGGATGAGCTGGCCACCGTCGGTGACGAGCATGATCTGATCGGCGTCCTCCACGGGGAAGGAGGCGACCAATGGGCCGTTGCGGTCATTGACCGCCATGGCGACAATGCCCTTACCGCCGCGCCGCGTGGTCCGGTACTCGTAGGACGAGGTGCGCTTGCCGTAGCCATTCTCCGAGAGCGTCAGAATGAACTGCTCAGCCGCGCCCATGGCGACATAGCGCGCTTGGTCGATATCCGCCGGCCCGGAAACGGCCTCTTCCGCGTCCGGCTCGACGATCTCGGCCTCAACGATCTCGCCCTCCTCGCCATTCGCCTCCACGCCGTTCTGGCTGCGGCGGATGGCGTTGGCGAGCTTGATATAGGCGGCGCGCTCTTCCGCCGTCGCCTCGACATGGCGAATAATGGCCATGGAAATGAGCCGATCGCCTTCTTCCAGCTGGATACCGCGCACGCCCATGGAATCGCGCCCCTTGAAGACGCGAACCTCGGTGACGGGGAAGCGGATGCACTGGCCATTGGCGCTAGTCAGCAGCACGTCATCGGCCTCGGTGCAGAGCTGCACGCCGGCGATGGACTCGCCGACTTCCAGCTTCATCGCGATCTTGCCGTTGCGGTTCACATTGGTGAAATCGGACAGCTCGTTCCGCCGCACCGTGCCGGAATTGGTGGCGAACATGATCTGAAGCCGGCTCCACGCCTCCTCGTCCGGCAGCGCCATGATCGAGGTGATGCGCTCGCCCTCAGTGAGCGGCAGAATGTTCACCAGAGCCTTGCCGCGCGACTGCGGCGCCGACATGGGCAGGCGCCAGACCTTCAGCTTGTAGACCTGCCCCTTGGACGAGAAGAACAGCACCGGCGCATGGGTCGAGGCAACAAAGAGACGGGTGACGAAATCTTCGTCCTTGGTCTGCATCGCCGAGCGGCCCTTGCCGCCGCGCCGCTGCGCGCGATAGGTCGACAGCGGCACACGCTTCACATAGCCGGCATGGGAAACCGTGACGACCATGTCTTCGCGGGCGATCAGATCCTCGTCCTCGAAATCGCCCTCGGCTTCGGTGATCTCGGTCTTGCGCGGTGTGCCGAATTCCGCCTTCACCGCCAGCAATTCATCCTTGACGATGCCGCGGATGCGCTCGCGGCTGGCGAGAATGTCGAGATATTCCCGAATCTCCACCGCGATCTTGTCGAGCTCGTCCGCCACCTCGTCGCGTCCCAGCGCGGTGAGGCGCTGCAGGCGCAGATCGAGGATCGCGCGCGCCTGCTCGGCGGAGAGGCGATAGGTGCCGTCCTCGGCGAGACGGTGACGGGGATCGTCGATCAGCGCGATCAGCGGGGCAACATCCATCGCCGGCCAATGCCGTGTCATCAGCGCTTCGCGCGCCGAAGCGGGATCGGGCGAGGTGCGGATGGTGTGGATGATCTCGTCAATATTGGCGACGGCAATGGCGAGGCCGACCAGCACATGCGCACGGTCGCGGGCCTTGCGCAGCAGGAACTTGGTCCGCCGGCTGACCACGTCCTCGCGGAAGGCGACGAAGGCGGTCAGCAGGTCCAGCAGGTTCATCAACGCCGGCTTGCCGCCGTTCAGCGCCACCATATTGGCGCCGAAGGACGTCTGCAGCGCGGTCATGCGGTAGAGATTATTGAGCACGACATCCGCCTGGGCGTCGCGCTTGATCTCGAACACCACCCGCATGCCTTCGCGGGAGGATTCGTCGCGAATCTCGGCGATGCCCTCCAGCCGCTTCTCGCGCACCAGCTCGGCGATGCGCTCGATCATCGTCGCCTTGTTCACCTGATAGGGAATTTCGGTGACGATGATGGCGTCGCGGTCCTTGCGGATTTCCTCGATCGTCGCGCGCGAACGCATGACGATGGAGCCACGGCCGGTGAGATAGGCCTGGCGTATGCCGCTGCGTCCAAGAATGAGCGCGCCAGTGGGGAAGTCCGGCCCCTGAATATAGTCGAGCAGCCGCTCCACATCGAGCGAGGGATCGTCGATCAGCGCAACGCACGCATCCACCACCTCACCAAGATTGTGCGGGGGAATATTGGTCGCCATGCCAACCGCGATGCCGCCGGCACCGTTGACCAGAAGATTGGGGAAGCGGGCCGGCAGGACCGTCGGCTCCTGCTCGCGGCCGTCGTAATTGTCCTGGAAATCGACCGTGTCCTTGTCGAGATCGTCCAGCAGGTTCATTGCCGGCTTAGCGAGCCGGACCTCGGTGTAGCGCTCGGCCGCCGGCGGGTCGCCATCGACGGAACCGAAATTGCCCTGGCCGTCGATCAGCGGCAGGCGCATCGAGAAGTCCTGCGCCAGGCGCACCAGCGCGTCATAGATCGCCTGGTTGCCGTGCGGATGGTACTTGCCCATCGTATCGCCGGTCACACGCGCCGATTTATTGTAGGGACGCTCGGGCGTGTAGTTGTTCTCGCGCATGGAGAACAGGATGCGGCGATGCACCGGCTTCAGACCGTCGCGCACGTCGGGGAGCGCGCGGGAGACGATGACGCTCATCGCATAGTCGAGATAGCTGCGGGACAGCTCCTCGGTGATCGAGACGGGCCGGATATCCGAAGGGCCGCCGCCCTCCGGGTTGAACGTGTCGGAATCGGACAAGGAATCGTCTTTCCGTGGTTGCGGAACGTGTGTGTCTGTTTAGACGATTCCGCCCGGAAAGGCCAGCACGGTGGCGTTTTCGACGACGCCAAAACACTTTATCTGCCAATGCCTTACAGGCTCAATTCCACAACCCCGCGGGAAGGTGGCGAAAGCGTGGCGCCGCGTCTGGCCAAGCCGTGTCGTTTGAGGGGCCTTGGCAGGCCCGCGCGGGGGCGATCTTATAGGATGCTACCGTCGGCGGGGCGCCATGACGGAAGGCGGAAGGTGGCGACGTGCTCGACTATATGTTCTCGGCAATCGTGACCATGGCGGTTGTGATCGACCCGATCGGCCTCGCGCCTCTGTTCCTGGCGGTGACATCAGACCTGACGGCGACGGAACGTCGGTTGGTGGCGCTCCGTTCGGCCGCCATTGCGCTGGCGATATTGGTCACGTTCGGCCTTGTCGGCGCGCCGCTTCTGGCCGCGCTGGGCATCACCCTGCCCGCCTTCCGCATCGCCGGCGGGCTGTTGCTGTTCGCGATCTCTTTCGAGATGGTGTTCGGGCGACGGACCGAGCGCAAATTCGATGCCTCGGAAGTGGCGCAGCGCGAAAAGCTGCTGCGCACCCTGGCCGTGTTTCCTCTCGCCATCCCGTTAATGGCAGGCCCCGGCGCCATCACGGCCATGCTGCTGCTGGCGGGCGAGGCGCATGGCGACCCGGCACGGCTCGCGGCGCTGTTTACCATCACCGCGCTGGTGATCGCGAGCTGCCTCGCCGTCTTCCTCGCAGCCCGTCGGATGGACAGGCTGCTCGGTGTCACCGGCAACGCCATCCTCTCGCGCCTACTGGGTGTGGTGCTGACCGCGCTAGCGGTGCAGTTCGTGATCGACGGGATTCGGGCGTCGTTCCTCACCTGAAGCGCGCGGGCCTCGGGTGTCGCATCATACCATAGCGTCGACCCCCGCCGGTTTCCGCAAGCCGCGCGACAGCAAGGCGGCTCGCGCCAATAGACGTAAGCGCTGACGGGTGGGCGTTTTGCCCAGCGTCAGCGCGGCAGCCCTGACTTAGAAGGGGATTTCGTCGTCGAGGTCACCGCCGGAGCCGCCGGCCGAACCTCCGCCGAACTTGCCGCCGCCCGCGCCGCTCGCCGGCGCCGGACGCCGCTCGCCACCGAAGGAGCGTCCGCCGCCCGAACCGCCGCCATAGCCACCGCCGGAGCCGAAATCGCTGCTCCCGGCGCTGTAGTCGTCGCCGCTGGCGCCTTCCGCGCCGCTGCCGCGGCTGTCGAGAATGGTGAGCTCACCACGGAAGGGCCTCAGCACGATTTCGGTGAAATAGCGCTCGCCGCCATTCTGGTCGGTGGCCTTGCGGGTCTCGATCTGGCCTTCAATATAGACCTTGGAACCCTTGCGCAGATACTGCTCCGCGACCCGCAGCAGGTTCTCATTGAAAATCACCACGCTGTGCCACTCGGTGCGCTCCTTACGCTCGCCCGAGGCCTTGTCGCGCCACGTTTCCGAGGTCGCGATGCGCAGATTGCACACGCGTCCGCCATTCTGGAACGTCCGCACTTCGGGGTCGCGGCCGAGATTGCCGATCAGGATCACCTTGTTGACGCTGCCCGCCATCTTGTCCTCCGAAACTGCCGGACGCCCGCTCTGGCGCGCGCTCGTGAAAGGGAACGCATAGTAGACCAGCCCGCGCCCGGCCGCGCGCCTGGGGCCTGTGATTGTCCACTGCTTTGCGGTCACGCGGCGCAGTGAAGCATCGATCAGGAACATTGTTCTTGTTCTGTTCCTAGCATTGTGTCTAAGCTGCTGCAAGAGTGCTGAGTCGACATTGCGAAGCGCGCGCGCCGGACTATGTTTACCCTGTGTTCTAAAAGGGAGCCTGTCCCCATCATGACCCAGATGCGCCGCCCCCCGCGCGCCCGTGCCATCGCCATCCGTGCTGAAGAGGCGCGGCAGGCGTTGATCCGCCGGGCCTTTTTGGCCGTAGCCGGCGCACTTGCTGTCGCGGCGGGTCTGGCAGCGCTGCACGGCGTCGGGGGCTGATCCCTTCGCCGGGCGGGCCTCGTCGCCGTAATGTGCCGCCCTGCAAAATCTGTTGTTCGGCGTAGCTGCCCGTAGAAACCGGCGAGAAGAGTTCGGAATGAAGGACCGCGTGGATCTCCCGCGCCGCGATGCCCGCACGATTGCGATCCGGGGCGCGCGCGAGCACAACCTCAAGAATGTCGATCTCGAAATCCCGCGCGACAGCCTGGTGGTGTTCACCGGCCTGTCCGGATCGGGCAAGTCGTCTCTAGCCTTCGACACCATCTATGCCGAGGGTCAGCGCCGCTATGTCGAGAGCCTCTCGGCCTATGCGCGCCAGTTTCTGGAGATGATGCAGAAGCCGGATGTCGACCAGATCGACGGCCTCTCGCCAGCCATTTCCATCGAGCAGAAGACGACCTCGAAGAATCCGCGCTCGACGGTCGGCACCGTCACCGAGATTTATGACTATATGCGCCTGCTCTGGGCGCGCGTGGGCGTGCCCTATTCGCCGGCCACCGGATTGCCGATCGAAAGCCAGACCGTCAGTCAGATGGTCGACCGGGTGCTCGCCCTGCCGGAGAAAACCCGCCTTTACCTGCTCGCGCCCGTGGTCCGGGGTCGCAAGGGCGAGTACCGCAAGGAGCTGGCCGAATTCCAGAAAAAGGGGTTCCAGCGGGTCAAGATCGACGGCGAATTCCATGAGATCGCCGACGCGCCGTCGCTCGACAAGAAGTTCAAGCACGATATCGACGTGGTGGTGGATCGCCTCGTCGTGCGGCCGGACATCGCCAGCCGGCTGGCGGATTCGTTCGAGACCGCGCTGGGTCTGGCTGACGGCATCGCGGTGATCGAGTTCGCCGACGAGAAGGAAGAGAGCGGCGACGCCCGCCGCATTGTGTTCTCGGAAAAATTCGCCTGCCCGGTTTCCGGCTTCACCATTGCCGAAATCGAACCGCGCCTGTTCTCCTTCAACAATCCGTTCGGCGCCTGCCCCACCTGCGACGGGCTGGGCCATGAAAGCAAGATCGACCCGAACCTCATCGTCCCGGACGCGGCCCGCTCGCTCAAGCAGGGCGCCATCGCGCCTTGGGCGAAATCGACCTCGCCCTATTACGGCCAGACGCTGGAAGCGATCGCCCGCCATTACGGCGTCAAGCTCACCACCCCCTGGGCGGAGCTGCCGGAGAATGTGCGCGCGGTGATTCTGCACGGCTCGAAGGCCGAGACCATCCGCTTCGTCTATAATGACGGCATGCGCGCCTATGAGACGGTGAAGACCTTCGAGGGCATCGTCACCAATCTGGAACGGCGCTGGCGGGAGACGGAAAGCGACTGGGCGCGCGAGGAGATCGGGAAGTATTTCTCCGCCGTGCCCTGCGCCTCCTGCCATGGCTACCGGCTGAAGCCCGAGGCGTTGGCGGTGAAGATCGCCGGCCGGCATATCGGCGCGGCGGCGGAGCTTTCCGTGCGCCACGCGCTGGAATGGTTCGCCACCCTCCCCGGCCAGCTCACCGACAAGCAGAACGAGATCGCCGCGCGTATTCTCAAGGAGATTCGCGAGCGCCTCGCCTTCCTGCTGGATGTCGGGCTGGATTATCTCACCCTCGCCCGCGCCTCCGGCACGTTGTCCGGCGGCGAGAGCCAGCGCATCCGTCTCGCCTCGCAGATCGGCTCGGGCCTCACCGGCGTGCTCTATGTGCTGGACGAGCCGTCGATCGGCCTGCACCAGCGCGACAATGAGCGCCTGCTCGGCACGCTGCGGCGGCTGCGCGATCTCGGCAACACGGTGATCGTGGTCGAGCATGACGAGGACGCCATCCTCGCCGCCGATTATGTGGTCGATGTCGGCCCCGGCGCAGGCGTGCATGGTGGGCGCATCGTGGCGCAAGGGACGCCGAAGGAACTCCTCGCCAACCCGAACTCGCTCACCGGCAAGTACCTGACCGGCGAGTTGGCAGTGCCGGTGCCCAAGCGCCGCAAGCCGAACCCCAAGCGCATGCTGCGGGTGGTGAACGCGCGCGGCAACAATCTGAAGAACGTCACCGCCTCGATCCCGCTGGGGCTGTTCACGGCGGTTACCGGCGTGTCAGGCGGCGGCAAATCAACCCTGCTGATCGACACGCTCTACAAGGCGGTGGCGCGGCGGCTGAACGGCGCCTCCGAGCCGCCGGCCCCACATGATGGGCTGGAAGGGCTGGAGCACCTCGACAAGGTCATCGACATCGACCAGTCGCCGATCGGCCGCACCCCGCGCTCGAACCCCGCAACCTATACCGGCGCCTTCACTCCGATTCGGGAATGGTTCTCCGGCCTGCCGGAAGCGAAAGCGCGCGGCTATGGGCCGGGGCGCTTCTCGTTCAACGTCAAGGGCGGCCGCTGCGAGGCGTGCCAGGGCGACGGTGTCATCAAGATCGAGATGCACTTTCTGCCCGATGTCTACGTCACCTGCGATGTCTGCAAAGGCAAGCGCTACAACCGCGAGACGCTGGAAGTTACCTTCAAGAACAAATCCATCGCCGACGTGCTCGACATGACCGTCGACGAGGGGGCGGAGTTCTTCAAGGCGGTGCCGGCGGTGCGCGACAAGCTGGAAACGCTCGCCCGCGTCGGCCTCGGCTATATCCATGTCGGCCAGCAGGCCAATACCCTGTCCGGCGGTGAGGCGCAGAGGGTGAAGCTCTCCAAGGAGCTGTCCAAGCGCGCCACCGGGCGCACGCTCTACATCCTCGACGAGCCGACTACCGGCCTGCATTTCCATGATGTGGCGAAGCTGCTGGAAGTGCTGCACGAGCTGGTCGAGCAGGGCAACACGGTCGTCGTGATCGAGCACAATCTCGAAGTCATCAAGACCGCTGACTGGGTGATCGACCTCGGCCCGGAAGGTGGCGATGGCGGCGGCGAGATCGTTGCGGCCGGGCCGCCGGAAGTGATTGCCAAGACTGACCGGAGCCATACCGGCCGGTTTCTCGCCGAGGTGCTGGCCCGCCGACCGCTGAAGCCGCGCAGCGCGGCGGAATAGGGGCGCGGCCCTTTCGGGTCGCGCCGCTGGCGCCTCAGGCGCCTTCCCGCAGACGCACCAGATTCACTGTCACCGCGATCAGCACCAGCGTAGCGCCGAACTGGTGCGTCAGCGCGATGTCGATCGGCACCTGGTGAATCAGGGTCAGGATGCCGAGCGCGGCCTGGGCGCAGACCAGCAGCAGGATCAGTGTCGCCCGCTGGCGCACCGCGCCGCCGATCCGCCGCGCGCTCAGCCAGTGGCCGAGCGCCAGCGCCAGCAGCACATAGGCGACGAGGCGGTGGTTGAACTGCACAGTGAGAACATTCTCGAACAGGTTCCGCCAGGCCGGCTGTTGCACGAACAGATTGTCGAGCGGCGGCACGAGATGCCCGTCCATCAGCGGCCAGGTGGTGTAGGTCAGCCCGGCGTCGAGGCCGGCGACGAGGCCGCCAAGGAATATCTGCAGCAGCACCACCGCGAACAGTATCCGCGCATAGCCCCGCAACCAGTCCGGCGACGCGCGCCGCTCCTGGGGCGGCTTGAGCTGGGTCGCTACCGCGACGATAGCGGCGAGAATGACGCAGGCGAGGGTGAGATGGGTCGCCAGCCGGTACTGGCTGACATCGACGCGGTTGACCAGCCCGGACGCGACCATCCACCAGCCGACCGCCCCCTGAAGGCCGCCCAGCACGAATAGGCCGGCGAGCTTCCAGCGCAGCGGCCGGTCGAGGATGCCGCGCCAGAGGAAGAACAGGAAGGGCAGCAGGAAGGCGAAGCCGATGACGCGGCCGAGCAGCCGATGACCCCACTCCCACCAGAAAATGTACTTGAACTCGGCGAGGCTCATGCCCCGGTTGATCTGCTGGTACTGCGGAATCTGCCGGTACTTGTCGAACTCCGCCTGCCACGCCGCGTCACTCAGCGGCGGCAGCGTGCCGGTCACCGGCTTCCATTCGGTGATGGAAAGGCCCGACTCAGTCAGCCGCGTGGCGCCGCCGACCACGACCATCAGCACCACCAGCGCCGCCACGAAATAGAGCCAGAGCCGCACCGGCCGCAGACGGTCGCCGGCGGAAGGTTCGCCGGCGCGTGGCACGGCGAGGTGACGGGGGACGTCGGTGGCGACGTGATCCTGAACCATAAGCGGGCGCTCCCTGCATTGGCGGCCGCCTGCCCCATCGGCCACCCCGCGCCGGGCCGCTTCCGCCCGGGCGTCGCGAGCGATATAGAGGCCGCTGCCCGCGCGCAACGGGACTCATTGTCTCGCGCCCGACCGTCCAGACCGGAGCCGCCCATGTCCGCCCCTCGTCCCGGCCTTTCCGCTCGCTCGCGCAAATTCGTCGGCACCGTGCTGCTGGTGTTTCTGGTGCTCGGCTGGGCGCTGGCGGCGATGGCGCTGGCGCAGGGGCGCGTCACCACCCTGCCGGCCCTCGGGCAATTCGTCGCCTATGTGGTGCTGGGTGTTGGCTGGATCGTTCCCGCGGGCCTGCTGATCCGCTGGATGCAGCGGCACGACCGCCGGTCAGAAACGCTTTGAACCGTTGCGTCAGGCGGCGCGTGACAAGGCGCGGGGCTCTGCTTCCGGCGTAAAGGTCACCATCGCAATCTCGCCGAAGCCGAGAGACGCGAGCGCATCGAAGGCCTGCACCGCGTCGGTCGCCATCCCGCCCGGCTGGGTGACGAGAATGGTGGTCGGGCTCAGAGAGGCGAGACGCTCCGCGCCCGCCATGCCGCCCAGAGGCGGCGCGGCCACGATCACGTGATCATAGGTCTGCTTCAACGCGGTCAGGATCAGCGGCAGCCGGTCGGCGGTGACCAAGCCGTCCGCCTCGCGCGCCCCGCGTCCCGGCGGGATGACGTGGCAGCGCGACGCGCTTTCGCGGTGAATGGCGTCCGAGAAACCGCAGACACCCGACAGAAGGTCGGTCAACCCCGGTGCGCGAGGATCGGCGGTCAGGCCGTCGAGGGTCGGCGAGGCGACGTCGAGGCAGACCACCACCACGCGCTGCTCCGTCCCGGCCAGCGAACGGCCGAGGGCAAGCGCGCAGCGGGCGATGGATTCGTGCGCTCGGCCGCCGGTGACGGTGACGAGCCGCGCCGCCGTTCCGCGCAGTTCGATCAGCCGGGCGAGGTCGGCCTGCTCGCGTTCGCGCGACAGCAGACGCAGCGGGCTGGTCAGTTCGGCGGAACTCGGGGATTCGCTGGAGTGCGCGCCGATCCAGGGAAGGTGCTGGCGCGGGCGCGGCGTCGTTTCCGGCAGCGGCACGGCACCATATTCGTGGCCCGGGGCGCCCTGGCGCCGGCGCAGCCAGCTCTGCAGGCCAAACACCAGCGCGAAAGTGCCGATACCGGCGAGAAGGCTGGAGAGGAGCGGTGTCGGCCAGCGCGCAACCGTGGCCGGTGCGGCATTGGCGATGATTCGGGCGGGCGCGGGCGCGGGGCCCTCCGGCTCCGCCGGGTGGACGCCGCGTGACTGGCGCAGTTCGACATAGGTTGCAGCAAGGGCATTGGCCACATCGGCAGAGAGCCGCGGGTCGGGCGAGACGACATCGATCGCCACCTGCCCTCCACCGATCTGCCGCACGTCCAGCCCGCGCTCCAGACTGCGCAAGGCCAGGGTCTCGCGCGAGAGCGGCGCCGCGTCGGCAGGCATCGCGAAACCGGCCAGTTGCAGGGCGGTGCCGGACAGCACGCCGGCGCCGCTGGCGGTGGGAGCGGCGAGGCGCGCCGTCAGGCGATGCGTTTCAATGGCCTGACGGGCAAAGTCCCGCGAGGTGAGAACCTTCAGGCTGTCCCGTCCCGCCGCCGCGTCGCGCCCGTCGATCCACAGCCGCGCACGGGATTCGTAGCGGGGAGCGGTGACCTCGCCGGCGATACCGGCCATGACGAGAGCGGCAAGCGTCGGCAGGATCAGTCCTCGCAGCAAGCGGCGCGCCGGCACGTACCGATTCCCGGAATCCGCGACGTCCGCCTCGGAGACGGTGCCGGCAGCCATCGGCGGAGTGCTTTCGCGGGGGTCGATCATGGGGCCTATTAGGCACCGCCATGGTTTCCACCGTGTTAAAGCGTCTCGACGTATCGGGAAGTGTCACCGGCTATTGGGGGTGCCGGTGAAAATGGTCGGAGCGAGAGGATTTGAACCTCCGACCCCTAGTCCCCCAGACTAGTGCGCTAACCAGGCTGCGCTACGCTCCGACGCCGTGAGGCGCCGTCTGTCTAGCCATTTGCCGGCCCTTATGCAAGCCGGGCCGTGCCCTGTGGACGACAGAGACGACGCCGGGCCGGGCGCGCGCTAGGATGGCCGCCCCTTCTCAAGGATGCGGACGGATGAATCACCCTTCCCATGCGCACGCTCTTGCCGCCGACGCGGCACCCACCGCGCCGCTGGACGTGCCCGCCAGCGCGGAGATGCTGGAGCGTTTGGAGAGGCGGCGCTCGCCGCCGCTGCGCGGGCTGGTGGAGCCGGGGCCGACGGAGGACGAGCTGCGGCGCCTGCTCGCCCTCGCCAGCCGCGTTCCGGACCATGGACGGCTTTGCCCCTGGCGGTTCGTGGTGGTGGCCGGCGTGGCACGCCAATCCCTTGGTGAGCGGCTCGATGCGCTTTATGCGCGGCAGAATCCGCAAGTGCCGCCGGCCAAGGGCGGTATGTGGACGCAATATCTGCTGCGTGCGCCGGTGACGGTGGTGCTGGTCAGCCGACCCGATCTGACCGCCAAGGTGCCGGAGTGGAATCAGGTGCTCTCGGCCGGTGCGGCGGGCATGGCGCTCACCGTGGGAGCGGCAGCAATGGGCTTTGCCACCCAGTGGCTCTTGAAATGGCCCGGGCGCGACCCGGAAGCCGCCGCTCTGCTCGGCGTGGGGGCGGGCGAACGGATCGCCGGCTTCATCCATATCGGCCGGCCAACGCGCATCACCGAGGACCGGCCAAGGCCGGCCCTCGACGACGTGGTGTCCTTTTGGACGCCGGATCAGTCGATGTCGAACGACACGCCCTGAGCCAGCGGCAGGGCGCGCGAGTAGTTGATGGTGTTGGTCGCACGCCGCATATAGGCCTTCCAGGCGTCGGAACCGGATTCACGGCCGCCGCCGGTTTCCTTTTCGCCGCCGAAGGCGCCGCCGATTTCCGCGCCCGAAGGACCGATATTGACGTTGGCGATGCCGCAATCCGAACCTTCCGCCGACAGGAAGGTCTCGGCCTCGCGCAGGTCATTGGTGAAGATCGATGAAGACAGGCCCTGCGGCACGCCATTGTGCAGCTTGATCGCTTCCGGCAGGCCGGTGCAGCGCAGCACATACAGGATCGGCGCGAAGGTCTCGTGCTTGACGATGTCGATCTGTTCGTCGAGCTCCACCAGCGCCGGGCGGACATAATAGGCGTCCGCATGGCCGCCGACCTGCACGCGCTCACCGCCATGCACGCTCCCGCCGGCCGCACGGGCGGCGTCGAGGGCGGCCTGCATCGCCTCGAAGGCCGCCTTGTCGATCAGCGGGCCGATCAGCGTGCCGGCCTCGCGCGGGTCGCCGATGCCGACCGAGCCATAGGCCTTGGCGAGGCGCGGCACCAGTGTGTCGTACACGCTCTCATGCACGATGAGACGGCGCAGCGTGGTGCAGCGCTGGCCCGCGGTACCCATGGCGGCGAAGGCAATGCCACGCAGAGCGAGGTCGAGATCCGCCGAGGGACAGACGATGGCGGCATTGTTGCCGCCGAGTTCCAGGATGGAGCGCCCGAAGCGCCGTGCGACCCGCTCGCCGACGATGCGCCCCATACGGGTCGAGCCGGTGGCAGAGACGACGGGAATGCGGGCGTCGTCGGTCAGTGCCGCACCGATCTCGGCGCCGCCGATCAGCAGCTGCGAAAGGCCTTCCGGCGCCGCGCCGAAGGCGCGCACGGCCCGCTCGAACAGCGCCTGCACGGCGAGCGCGGTGAGCGGGGTCTTTTCCGACGGCTTCCACAGCACGCTGTTGCCGCAGACCAGCGCCAGGGCAGCGTTCCACGACCAGACAGCGACCGGGAAATTGAAGGCGGTGATGATGGCCACGGGTCCTACCGGGTGCCAGGTTTCCATCATGCGATGGCCGGGGCGCTCGGAGGCGATGGTGAGGCCGTAGAGCTGGCGCGACAGGCCGACAGCGAAGTCGCAGATGTCGATCATCTCCTGCACCTCGCCGAGGCCTTCGGAGAGGATCTTGCCGGCTTCCAGTGTCACGAGGCGGCCGAGGTCGGTCTTGTGGGCGCGCAGTTCCTCGCCGAGCAGACGCACGAGCTCGCCCCGTCGCGGCGCCGGTACAGTGCGCCACGCTTCGAACGCGGCGACCGAACGCTCCACCGCCGCCCCCGCCTCGGCAGGGCTCGCTTCGGCGACGTGAGCGACGGTCTCGCCCGTTATCGGCGAGTGGACGGCCCGCGTGCCGCCGCGCCAATGCGCTTCAGGAACGCCCAGACCCTGCAGAAGACCGACCACCTCTTCCGCGACCGGCTTCATCGCGCCAGTTTCGTTCGTCGCCATTCTCACGCTCCTCGACAAATGGCCGCAGCCCGTCCGCTCAATAGCACCGCGTAGCCTCCGAAATCCATCATGGCTTTCGGATGACGGCGCTGTCTGACGCCAGCCTCAGATGAGCCCGACGCCGTCTCACAAATAGCGATTGCCACCTGAATTCAACATGTTGGCGAACAGGCTACAGAGCGCCTGGCCGCCCGTCCGGGCCAGCATCTAATCTGGGATAAGCGCAAATGGAGCGTTGCTCTTCTGGTACGCTTTATTATGATGCAAACAACGACATGCTTCGCCGCTGCGCGTTATAGCCACATTGTCGTGATGCCCCCGCCACAATTCCTTTTCATGCATCGCCTCCTCGCTAACAGGAGAAGGACGAAGGTATTGACGGCTTGGGGAATGGGACGGGTCGCCGGCGCGGCGTTCGCGACGGGGATCATCTTTCTCGCCGGCGGCAATGCTGCCCTTGCAAGTTCAAAGAAGACGAACATCACCGCGACGTCCGGCATGGCGTCCTATTACGGCTATGGCGGCCGCACCGCCAATGGGGAGCGGCACAGCGCCAAGGCCATGACGGCGGCGCATCGCAGCTTGCCCTTCAACACCCGGGTTCGCGTCACCAACAAGGCCAATGGCCGCTCGGTCGTGGTGCGGATCAACGACCGCGGCCCCTTCGTGAGGGGGCGCATTATCGACGTGTCGACCGCCGTCGCCGATCAGCTCGGCTTCCGCAGCCGTGGCGTGGCCAAGGTCGATATCGCCGTGGTTGACTGAAAAGAGAGGCCGATCGCGGACCGGGACGTGCGTTCAGTTGTCCCGGTCCCGCGCGGCGTCCAGCAGCCGCTGACAATCCTGCAATTCATGCAGCACCGCTTCGAGCCGCTTCAGGTCATCGCCACGTAGGGGCGTCGAGGCTACCGCCCCCATATGGACGCTGCCTGACAGTTCGTTCTCGGCACGGGGCGGATCAGGACGCACCCGCTCCGGCCCAAAACTCACCTCGTCCTCCGCCAGCGTCGCCGGACCGGCTTCCATGCGGCGGAATGGAAAAGCCGGCCGCGCCTCGTCCGGCATCGGCTCTCGGGCTGCACGTTCCTGCGGCAGGTGCGGCTCAGGGGCAGGCGTGTCGTCCGTCCGGTTGCCCCGACGGGGGCTGAAGAGCGAGGGATCCCCGTTCAAGAACGGATCCGTCCGCACGGTACGCGGTGGCGGTTCGAGATCAGCTAGCAGCGGCAAGTCGAACGGGGTGGGCTCGCTGTCCGGCCGACGCCGCGTGCGGCGCGACGAGGCATCCTCGGCGGGCCCGTAGGAGCGCCCGGGCAGAAGATCGAGCAAGCCACCATCCTTGTCGGCGCCCGCCTCGGCGCCGGGAGGCGCCGGGTACGTCGACGGCTCGTCACGGCCGAATAACGCGTCCGCCGCCGGTGGTACCTCCTGCTCTTCGCGCCGTTCCGGCTCGGGGGGCGCCCGTTCCTCTCCGTCGACCTCACGCGCGAGAGCCTGCACGTAGCGCGGGCCCTCTTCCTTCAGGATGCGCTGGACACCACGGATCGTGTAGCCTTCCCCGTAGAGAAGGTGGCGGATGCCGCGCAGGAGTTCCACATCGTCCGGCCGGTAATAGCGCCGACCACCGCCACGCTTGAGCGGGCGGATTTGCGGGAAGCGGGTTTCCCAGAAACGCAGGACATGCTGGGGGAGATCGAGGTCTTCGGCGACCTCGCTGATCGTGCGGAAGGCGTCAGGCCCCTTTTCCGCCCCCGGCTGGTCCTGTCGCGCGCTCACGACTCCGGCGAGGCCCGATTGATCTGCTGCTTGAGGATGTTGGAGGGCTTGAACACCATGACGCGGCGCGGGGCGATCGGCACTTCCTCGCCGGTCTTGGGGTTGCGGCCGATGCGCTCGCCCTTCTGGCGGACCACGAAGGAGCCGAAGGAAGAGAGTTTCACCGTCTCGCCGCGCGCCACGCAATCAGCGATTTCGGACAGCACGGTTTCGACGAGCGCCGCCGACTCCGTGCGCGAAAGCCCGACCCGCTGATAAACCGCCTCGCACAGATCGGCGCGCGTGATGGTGCGACCTGCCATTGCCGTATTCCCTGTCCCGTCGATGCCGATGTTACTAAACGCCAAACTAGGCGCCGTCGCCCGTGCCGGTCAACGGCGCTTCGCGCCTGTGGCGCGGATTACCAGCGCACGAGCGCCGACGCCCAGGTGAAGCCGCCGCCCATGGCCTCCAGCAGCACCAGATCACCGCGCTTGATGCGCCCATCGGCGTGTGCGGCGGCCAGCGCCAGCGGGATCGACGCGGCCGAGGTGTTGCCATGCTGGTCGACCGTGATCACCACCTTTTCCGGTGCGATACCGAGCTTGACGGCGCTGGCGTCGATGATGCGGCGGTTCGCCTGATGCGGAACGAACCAGTCGATCGTGTCGGCCGATTCACCCGTCGCCTCGAAGGCATCGACGATCACGTCGGTGATCATGCCGACCGCGTGGCGGAACACTTCGCGGCCTTCCATGCGCAGGAAGCCGACGCTCCGGGTGGAGGACACGCCGCCATCGACATAGAGCTTGTTCTTGTGACGGCCGTCCGAGCGCAGATGTGAGGTCAGGACGCCACGGCCCTCCTCCTCGTCCGGCACCGCCTCGAGCACCAGTGCGCCGGCGCCGTCGCCGAACAGCACACAGGTGGTGCGGTCTGACCAATCGAGGATGCGCGAGAAGGTCTCCGCGCCGATGACCAGGCAGCGGCGATAGGCGCCGGATTTCAAGAAGTTGTCGGCCGTCGCCAGCGCGAAGACGAAGCCCGAGCACACGGCCTGGAGATCGAAGGCTGCGCCATGGGTGATGCCGAGACCCGCCTGCACGCTGACCGCGGTGGCCGGGAAGGTGTTGTCGGGTGTCGACGTGGCGAGGACGATGAGGTCGATGTCGTCCGGCGTCAGCCCGGCATCGGCCAGCGCGGCGCGCGCGGCGTGGATGGCGAGATCGGAGGTCACCTCGCCTTCCGCCGCGATATGCCGCGTGCGGATGCCCGTGCGCTGGACGATCCATTCATCGGATGTGTCGACCATCTGCGCGAGGTCGGCATTGGTCAGACAGCGGGCCGGCAGATAGGAGCCGACACCACGCACGACGGAACGGATTGCACTCACGATGGAACCTGTAGCTCGTCAGAGACGGAGGCATCCGCAGCGCCGACATGGCTGACCTGCGGACGATCATTCATTCCCGCTTCAATACGGGAGAGAAGCTGGTAGCGGACCATGTCGTAGCCGATATCGACGGCCGAGGCGAAGCCTTCGGCATCGGTGCCACCATGGCTCTTGATCACGACGCCGTTGAGGCCGAGGAACACGCCGCCATTCGACTTGCGCGGATCGAGCTTTTCGCGGAGCGCCTGGAAGGCCCCGCGCGCCAGCAGATAACCGATCTTGGCCATGAAGCTGCGGCTGATCGCGCCGCGCAGGAACTCCGACACCTGCTTGGCGGTGCCCTCGGCGGTCTTGAGCGCGATATTGCCGGAGAAGCCCTCGGTGACGACCACGTCGACACTGCCGCGACCGATGTCGTCGCCCTCGATGAAGCCATGATAGGCGACGCCCGGATGGTTGGCCGCGCGCAGCGCGCCGGCCGCGTCCTTGACCTCTTCGACGCCCTTGATCTCCTCGACGCCGACATTGAGCAGGCCGACGGTCGGGCGCTCGATGTCGAAGACGATTCGGGCCATGGCCGCGCCCATGACGGCCATGTCGACGAGGTGCTGCGCCGTCGCTCCGATGGAAGCGCCGACATCCAGCACCACGCTCTCCCCGCGCATGGTCGGCCACAGGCAGGCAATGGCCGGGCGGCTGATGCCGGCCATCATCTTGAGGTTGACCTTGGCCATCGCCATCAGCGCGCCGGTATTGCCGGCAGAGACGGCGCAATCGGCTTCCTTCACCCGCACCGCATCAATGGCGCGCCACATGGACGAGACCCGCCGGCCCTGGCGTAGCGCCTGGCTCGGCTTGTCGTCCATCCGCACGACAACATCGGTGTGCACCACCGTGCTGGCCGCCGCCAGCTTCGGGCGCGTCCTGAGCAACTCGTTGATGCGGGGGGCGTCGCCATAGAGCAGGAAGGCGATGTCGGGATGGCGGGTAAGCGCAATCTCGGCGCCGGGGAGGACCACTTCCGGTCCATGGTCGCCGCCCATGACGTCGAGCGCTATTCGAACGGGCGAAGACATCTAGTGGCGGGGTCTCATTGGTCGGGTGGACGGCGGAGCGACGCCAGCGCCGCGCTGACGGCATGCCCGAGTTGAGCCGTCCTGACAATAGCGACGTTGCATTTCCCCGCCCTGCACCGGCTTAATCGGCATCGCCTCCACCGTCCCCGCGCAACTTGGCCAGCGCCGCGAAGGGAGACGCCTCCGCCGGTCCGGGCTCGGCCGGGCCTTGAAACTCCGCATCCGGCTTGCGCGGATAGGGATCGAGCCCGAGGGCGAGAAACTCCGCCGCGACTGCGCCGGCGTCGATAGTGCCATCGACCAGCGGGTCGGGCAGGTCGAGCTCCGACACATCAATCTCGGCACCGGGTCGAATTTCCGGCAGCTTCTCCGGCGGGGCGAAACGCAGGTCGATCGGCTCCGACACCTTGCTGTCGAAATCCTCCAGCGTCACCACGCAGGTCTGAGTGACGACCGCATCCACGCGGCCGGTGACATGAACCGTACCGCCCCGGCCGGGGGTCAGCGTCACGTCGGCCGTCAGCGCGGGAATGCCGGGGATGCCGAAATCCTTGGCCAGCGCCGCGCGCGTCGCGGCGTCCGGGGTGAGTTTCAGGGTCAGCCCGTCTTCGGGCAGGCTGGCGACGAGGACCGGTTTGGAAAGTGGTGAAGCGTCGGTCATGACGGGTCTGTCTCCGTGGAGCCGAGAGCGGCCGGCGGGGCCAGCGGGAAATCACCAGCGGCGAAGCGGGCGAAAGGGACCGCTCGCAATGCGGCCGCCGCCCCTATCATATACTGCGCGAAGGTGCGCGCCTCCTGTGCATCCGCCGTGCGGGAGCCATGGACATTGCGCAGCACCGCCTCGGCGAGCGCGCCGACGTCGCCCGCCTCGACAGGCGGCTCGTAGGCGGCGATGCGGCCATAGAACGCCTCGGCCACCTTTTTCATCTTCTTCGGCACGGTGAGGTCGCCTACCCCCATCTCCCGGAGATTGGCGTCCATGTCGGTGCAGAAGGCGTCGAACACGCCCTGTCCCAGGCCGCGGCGTTCCTCATCCTCGCTCTTGAGACGATGGAACAGCAGGAAGGCATGGACGAGGATCATCTCGAACCGGCCTTCAATGGTGTCGGGAACGGCGTAATCGGTGTAAAATACGGGCTGGCGCGAATGCGCCACGATCGCGCCATAGAGCCGCTGAATGGTCTCGCTTCCGTCATTCCGGCGGAAGAAACGCAGAATCATCGACGGCTCCTGCCTCATTGCCATGGCCGGCATGGCCCGGCTGGCGAGGTAGCGCGGGCGGCCGGCGCTGGCAACCCCGGCGGCCGGTTGCGACGGCGCCATGACCGGCGGCGGCCTCGATGGTTGCATCAGGGACCCGCCCTGTGCTTTCTGCCCCTGCCGCAACGCTTTCCGGCGAGGGCGGCACGAGCTTCGGAGTTGAGTGGATGGCATCGACGCACACGACGCGGAACAAGGCTCCCGGCACCCGGATGGCGACCTGGGCGTCGATAGCGATGGCCGGCGTGGGAGTGGTCGGGCTCACCGGCTGTTCCGGCGACATGCCCATGGCGACCGCCAATATGGGCCTGCCGCGCACGCCCACCAGCTTCGTGCAGGAACGGCAGCGCGGTTACGTCATCGCCCCGGAGGCATTGCAGCAGGTGCCGATCGGCTCCAGCCAGGAGCAGGTGCTGCTGGTGCTCGGCACCCCCTCCACCATCGCCACGGTCGACGGCGAGGTGTTCTATTACATCTCGCAAAAGGCCAAGAAGGTCATGTTCCTTCGGCCCGAGATCGTCGACCAGCGGGTCATCGCGGTCTATTTCGATCCGAAGGACAAGCGCGTCACCCGGATCGCCGATTATGGCCTAAAGGACGGCAAGGTGTTCGACTTCATCAGCCGCACCACGCCGACGGGCGGGTCGGAAGTCTCGCTGGTCGGCCAGATCTTCAACGCCACGAACTTCCGCCCGGGCATCTGATCCGGGCGCGGCTCCGGATCAGCGGAAGCGTTCGGCGGAAAACGGCGCGGGGTCGGTGCACGGCACGTCCCCGCTCATCATTTCCGCGAGCAGGCGGCCGGTGATAGGCCCCAGCGTGAAGCCGAGATGCTGGTGGCCGATGGCGAGCCACATCCCGTTCTGCCCCGGCGCCGGCCCGATGACGGGCAGCATGTCCGGGAAGGCCGGGCGGCTCCCCATCCACGGCTCAGGCTCGGCCCGCGCGCCGAGCGGAAACAGGTCGCGCGCCAGCGCCTCGGTCTTAGCCAGCTGCACCGGGCTCTTCGGCGCGTCGCGGCGGGCGAACTCCACGCCCGTGGTCAGGCGGATGCCGCCAACCATCGGCGTGATGACATAGCCTCCCTCTTCGTCCAATACGGGCCGCGACAGCGCCGCATTGCCCTCGGCGTGGTAGTGCATGTGGTAGCCGCGCTTGACCTCCAGCGGCAGGCGCAGACCGAAGGGGCGCAACAGGTCCATGGCCCAGGGGCCGAGCGCCACCACCACTTCCGGCGCCTCGACCGGTCCCTCCTCCGTGGTCACCATCCAGCCCGAGCCGAGTCGCGCCAGTGTGCGCGCATCGCCCCGGCGCACCTCGCCGCCCAATTCGGCGAAGTGCGCGGCATAGGCCTGGGTGACCCCGCCGGGGCTCGACACCGAGTGCGGGTCCGACCAGATGACCGCGCCGGTGAACACCGGTCGCAGCGAGGGTTCCATCTTGAGTGCGTCGTCGACGCTGACCTCGCGGGCGCTCAAGCCATAGGAGCGGGCGAGCGGAAACTCGCTGCGTTCCACATCGAGGCCCGCCGCGGTGCGGTAGAGCTTCAGCCAGCCGCCGTCGCGGAAGAAATGGGTCGCGCCGGCGGCACGCGCCAGGCGGTCATGTTCGTCCACCGTGAAGGCAAGCAGCGTCTCCATGTGGCGGGCATAGTCGAGCAGCCGCGCGGGCGAAGAGGCGCGCCAATAGGCGAACATCCACGGCGCGAGGCGCGCCAGGGCGTCCCAATGGTAGTTCGCCGCAGGATTGCGCCCCAGCACGACATCGAGAAGCGCCGAGATCTTGCGCGGAAAGGCGACGGGATAGATCGACGCCCGCTCCACGAGCCCGGCATTGCCATAGGACGTCTCCTCGCCAGGGCCGCGTCGGTCGACCAGCACGACGGAGCGTCCCCGCTGCGCCAGGTGATGAGCGACGCTGGTGCCGACGATGCCGGCGCCGAGCACGATGGTGTCGGTCTTCATGGTGAACCTGCGGGAGGATGGGGGGCGTCGATCAGGGGGCTCGGGCGGCGCGGAACGCCGCCCGAGCGTCGGTCAGTTGATCGGGAACGGGAAGTACTTGGCGTTGATCTTAGCGAAGGTGCCGTCGGCGTTGATCTCCTGGATCGCCTTGTTCAGCGCCTCGCGCAGCTCGTTGTCTTCTTTGCGGACGGCAATGCCGGTGCCTTGCGGATTCACGTCCTTCAGGTCGGGGCCGACGAACTTGCAGCACTTGCCGTCGGTGGACTTCTCCAGCCATTCGTAGAGCACGAACTTGTCGGCCAGCACCGCGTCGAGGCGTCCGGCGGCGAGATCGGCATTGGCCTCGTCCTGGGTCGGGTAGAGCTTGATCTCGGAATCCTTGTACTTGTCTTCGAGATAGGTGGCGCCCGTGGTCGAGGACTGCGCGCCGATGGTCTTGCCCTTGAGCGCCGCCGGGGTGATCTCGGTGATCTTGGTGTCCTTCGGGGCGATGAAGTTGCCGGGGGTCAGATAGTAGGGAATGGTGAACGCAACCTTCTCCTTGCGCTCGTCGGTGATCGACATGGAGGCGAGGATGACGTCGTATTTCTTGGCGAGAAGCGCTGGGATGATGCCGTCCCAATCCTGCGCCACGAAGGTGCACTCGACCTTCATCTTGGCGCACAGCGCCTCGCCGATCTCAATGTCGAAGCCGACGAGCTTGCCGGCCGTATCCACGGAGTTGAAGGGCGGGTAGGCGCCCTCCGTGCCGATGCGCACCTTCTTTATTTCGGCCTGCGCGGCGCCGGCGCCAATGGCAAGAGCGGCGGCCGCGAGCAGAATCCTGGCGATTTTCATGTGGCTGTTCCCGTAACCAGCGCCGGGTATTCCGGCGTCTGGCTGCGAGGCTAGGTCGATGCCGGGTCGCAGGCAATCGGAGAAATCCCCACTCTTTGGCAGGGCTTGTCAGAAATGGCTGAAGCTGCCTTGGGCGAAGGAGACTGGCTGGCCTTCCCCATCGCGGACGGTGAGGCCCTGCCCTTCCCGCGTCTGCCCGATCACCGCGACGCCGATTCCCGCCGTGGTGGCGACCGTCTGGAACCGGCTCAGCGCCTCATGCGGCACGACGGCGAGGACTTCGTAATCGTCCCCCCCCGTCAGTGCGATCTCCAGCAGCGCCGGCTCCGCCTCCACCGCGTGCCGCGCGGCGGGGCTGAGTGGCACGCGCGCCGTCTCGATCTCGCCCCCCACGCCGGAGGCCTCCAGCATCTTGGCGAGGTCCCCGACCAGCCCGTCGGAGATATCCATGGCGGCGCTGGCATGTTCGCGCAGCGCGCGGCTGAGCGACAGGCGCGGACGCGGCAGCAGATAGCGCTCCCGCAGGAAGTCCGCCTCTTCATCGGTCAGTGCCGCAAATCCCGGCCTGTCAGGTGCAAGCCGCAGGGCGAGCCCGAGCGCGGCGTCACCGACGGTGCCGCTGACCACGATCGCCTGCCCTGGCCGGGCGCCGGTGCGGCGCACCATCGTGCCGCTCGGCACCGCGCCGATGGCGGTGATCGACACAGTGAACGGACCCGGCGTGCGCACCGTGTCACCGCCGAGCAGCGGCGCCTCGTAATGCGCGGCATCGGCGCCGATGCCGGCGGCGAAGGCGTCGAGCGCGGCGGCATCCATATCGGGCGGGATGGCGAAAGCCAGCATCACGCCCAGCGGGCGGGCGCCCTTGGAGGCAAGGTCGGAGAGGTTCACCCGCATCGCCTTGCGGGCAATGGCTTCCGGCGGATCATCGGCAAAGAAGTGGATGCCGGCGACCAGCGCGTCCTTGGTCAGCACCAGTTCATGGCCGGGCGGCACCGCGAGGAGGGCGGCGTCGTCCTTGAGCCCCAGCGCGCCGGGATGGGTGGCGATGGGGGTGAACAGCCGGGCGATCAGCGCCTCTTCGCCGGACGGATTCGCCGCGCCTGAACCATCGCCCATCGCCTCACCCCTCTAGCCGGTGAAATCGGCCGGCCGCTTCTCCCGCGCGATGCCATCGAGCACCGCGTTCACCATGCCGGTCTCCTCGCGGTCGAGGAAGGCGCCGGCGACATTCACATATTCGGCGATGACTACACGGGCAGGAACGTCCGGCCGCTCGGAAAGTTCATAGGTCCCGGCCCGCAGCGTGGCGCGTAGCACCGCCTCGATGCGCTTGAGCGGCCAGCCATGCACCAGCGCGGCGTCGAGCAGCGTGTCGACACTCCTCTGCTCGCGCACGACGCCGCTGACGATGTCGCGGAACAGGTTGAGATCGGCGCTGGCAATTTCGTCGCCCTCGATCTCCTGCCCGATCCAGTGGCTTTCGAACTGAGCGAGGATTTCCGACAGCGGCGTCGCCGCCAGGTCCATCTGGTAAAGCGCCTGCACGGCGTTGAGGCGGGCGGCGCTTTTGCGCACCGGCTTGTGCCCGGCGGCCTTGGTGCTCGGCTTGTCGTCGGTGGTCATGCGGCTCACCCGACCCGGCGTTTGAGTCGGAGCAGCGCCAGCGCTGCCTCGGCCGCACCGCCACCCTTGTTGCCCTCGGAAACCCGGGCCCGAACCCAGGCCTGCTCGTCATTCTCGACGGTGAGAATACCATTGCCGAGTGGCACCTTGCGGGCAACGGCGAGGTCCATCAGCGCGCGCGACGACTCGCCGGCGACGATTTCGAAATGGTAGGTCTCTCCACGCACCACGCAGCCGAGGGCCACGACGGCATCATAGGGCTTGCCGGAGGCGGCGGCCGCATCAAGCGCGATAGCCGCCGCGACCGGAATTTCCAGCGCGCCGGGCATGGAGATCACATCGGCATGGGCGCCGGCGGCCTTGATGGCGGCCTGCGCGCCGGCGAGAAGCTCGTCGGCGATATCGTCATAGAAGCGCGCTTCGACGATGAGAATGCGTTCACCGAACAGCGGAACGGTTTCGGCGGCATCGGATGCGCGCGGCGGGCGGGGGCTCGCCATGGTGTTACCTCATGAACTGACAGAGCCGACGACGTACAGGCGTCAACGGAACTCCGCAAGCCGCGCGGCGTAACGGGCCATCATGTCGACTTCGATATTGACACGGCTTCCCGCCTGCACCGCATCCCAGGTAGTGTGCGCCAGCGTGTGCGGGATGAGCAGGCACGAGAAGCGGGTGCCATCCACCTCATTCACGGTCAGCGAGGTGCCGTCGAGCGTCACCGAGCCCTTGATGGCGATGTAGGGCGCCAGCGTCTCCGGCGCCTCGAAGGTGAAGCGCGTGGTCTCCCCGAGGTCCTCGCGCGCCACCACATCGGCCACCCCGTCGACATGACCCTGCACGATATGGCCGCCCAACTCGTCGCCGATCTTGAGCGCGCGTTCGAGATTGAGACGCCCGCCGACGCTCCAGCCGCTTGCCGTGGTGACCGCGAGCGTCTCCGGCGCCGCCTCGACCTCGAAAGCGTCCGGCTGCAGGGCCACGACCGTGAGGCAGACGCCGGAACAGGCGATGGAGGCGCCGAGGTCGATACTGGCGGTATCGTAGCGCGTGGCGATGGTCAGTCGCCGCACGTCGTTACGCGGCTCGACCGCCCGCAGGGTTCCGATGTCGGTGACGATGCCGGTGAACATTCTAGCGACGCCTCATGATGCGCAGGCGGTCACCGCCCTGCTGTTCCTCATCCACCGTGCAGAGATAGTCATCGAGCGCGGAAAGCGGCAGTCCCTCCAGCGCGTCCAGCGCGTCCGACCCCAGAAGCGTCGGCGCCTCGAACAGGTTCACCTCGTCGACCAACCCGGCGGCAAGGAAGGAGGCGGCAATACGTGGGCCTGCCTCGATCATGATCCGGGTGAGGCCGCGCAGAGCCAGCAGCTTCACAACCTCGTCGAGCGCCAATCCGCCCTCGGGTCGGCGCCGCACCCGCATCACCTCGATGCCCATTCCGCCCAGCATCGCCTCGGGTGCCGCCGGAGCGTCCTCGGCGGCGACGATCCACAGTGGCGCGACGGCGAGGCTGCGGGCGAGCGCGCTGGTCGGGGAGAGCCGCAGGTCGGCGTCGAGCACGATGCGCAGTGGCGACCGGTGCGCCATGCCCGGCAGGCGACAGGTGAGTTGCGGATCGTCCGCCAGCACCGTGCCGATACCGGTGAGCACCGCGTCATGGGTGGCGCGCAGCATGTGGACGCGGTCACGCACAAGCGGGCCGGTGATCGCGACCGGCCGACGCCCGGCGAGCCCCACCTTGCCATCGGCGGACACTGCCATCTTCAGCATGATGTGCGGGCGCCCTTCGGTAACGCGGCGGATATGGCCGGCATGGTCGATCAGCGCCTGCGCCGCGCCAGTGCCGACATCGACCGTGATTCCCGCCTCGCGCAGGATGGAGAAGCCCCGGCCGGCGACGCGGAAATCGGGGTCCTGCACCGCCGCGACCACGCGGGCGATTCCCGCCGCGCGCACCGCATCGACGCAGGGCGGCGTGCCGCCATGATGCGAGCAGGGCTCCAGCGTGACATAGAGCGTGGCGCCGCGCGCGCCCTCCCCAGCCTGTGCGAGCGCCTGCGGCTCGGCATGGGGGCGTCCGCCGAGCGAGGTCCAGCCCCGGCCCAGCACCAGCGGGGCGCGCGGACCCTCGCGCACGACGAGCGCCCCGACGGCGGGATTGGGCCAGGTGTGCCCCCGCTCGCGCCGGCCGATGCTGAGCGCGGCCGCCATCAGAGAGTCGTCGGTGGCGGATGCGGTCATGGCGCGGCGCAGCGGACTCGAAGATCGGGCATCAGTCGTCGAGCCCGGGGTCGCGGGGGCGGCGGGCGGCCACATCGTCGCTCGCCCCGCCTTCCACGAGACGCGGCTCCAGCTCGCCCAGCAGGGTCTCGAAATCCTTGGCCTCGCGGAAATTGCGGTAGACCGACGCGAAGCGGACATAGGCGACATCGTCGAGCTGCTTCAGGCTCTCCATCACCCGTTCGCCGATCATTTCGGAGGTGATCTCGCTCTCACCCATGCTTTCCAGCCGGCGCACCAGCCCGGAGACCAGGCGCTCCACCCGCTCCGGCTCGACCGGGCGCTTCCTCAGCGCCACCTCGATGGAACGGGCGAGCTTGTCGCGGTCGAACGGCACGCGGCGGCCGGAGCGCTTCAGGACGGTGAGTTCCCGCAGCTGCACGCGCTCGAAAGTGGTGAAGCGGCCGCCGCAATCCGGGCAGATGCGGCGGCGCCTGATGGCGGCGCTGTCCTCGGTGGGACGGGAATCCTTGACCTGGGTGTCGAGGCTTCCGCAGTAAGGACAGCGCATCGTTGGGCCTCAGCTGTAGAGCGGATAGCGGGCGAGCAGATCGGCCACCTTGCCGCGCACCGCCGCCTCCACGAGGCTATCCTCGTCGACGCCCTTCTGCGAGAGCACGTCGAGCACTTCGGCGATCATGTCGCCGACCTGCTGGAACTCGGCCACACCGAAGCCGCGCGTCGTGCCCGCCGGCGTGCCGAGACGGATGCCCGAGGTGACGAACGGCTTCTCGGGATCGAACGGGATGCCGTTCTTGTTGGTGGTGATGTGCGCGCGGCCGAGCGCGATTTCCGACACCTTGCCGGTCAGCTTCTTCGGGCGAAGGTCCACCAGCATGAGGTGGGTGTCGGTGCCGCCGGAGACAATCTCGAAGCCGTGGCCCTTGAGGTTTTCCGCCAGCGCCTTCGCGTTCTCGACCACGTTCTTCGCGTAGACCTTGAACTCCGGCTGCAGCGCCTCGCCGAAGGCGACCGCCTTCGCCGCGATCACGTGCATCAGCGGGCCGCCCTGGATGCCGGGGAAGATGGCGGAGTTGAACTTCTTCGCCAGGTCCTCGTCATTGGTCAGGATCATGCCGCCGCGCGGGCCGCGCAGGGTCTTGTGGGTGGTGGTGGTCACCACATGGGCGTGCGGCACCGGGTTCGGATGCACGCCGCCCGCCACCAGACCGGCGAAATGCGCCATGTCGACCATGAGATAGGCGCCGACCGAATCGGCGATCTCGCGCATTTTCGCGAAGTCGATATGGCGCGGATAGGCCGAGCCGCCGGCGATCAGCACCTTCGGCTTGTGCTCGTCGGCGAGCTTGGCGACCTCTTCATAGTCGATGCGCTGGTCGTCGCGGCGCACATTGTAGGGGATGGGCTTGAACCACTTGCCCGACAGGCTGACCGGCGCGCCATGGGTCAGGTGACCGCCGGCGGCGAGGTTGAGGCCGAGGAAGGCATCGCCCGGCTGCATCAGGGCGAAGAACACCGCCGTGTTGGCCTGCGCGCCGGAATGCGGCTGCACATTGGCGAAACCGGCGCCGAACAGCTTCTTGGCGCGGTCGATGGCGAGCTGCTCGGCCACGTCGACATACTGGCAGCCGCCATAGTAGCGGCGCCCGGGATAGCCCTCGGCATATTTGTTGGTGAGCACCGAGCCCTGCGCTTCGAGCACGGCGCGCGAGACGATGTTCTCGGACGCGATGAGCTCGATCTCGTCGCGCTGGCGACCGAGCTCGGCGGTGATGGCGCCGGCGAGCTCCGGATCGGTCTCGGAGAGCGGCGCCGAGAAGAAACGGTTGGTGAATTCAGCGGAAGAAGCGTGAGCTTCGGACGACATAGACCGGCCTCCCTGGGCGGTGGCGATGCCTCCCGGCCGGCGGCGTGCCGACCGCGAAATCGAGGCGGGTCGCTTAGCACAGCACCCCCGTCTTTCAAAGCACGCGGCCGCAAGGGTGCCTTGCACTGAGGCGGCAGCCGCAGCGGAAGGGCGCGACACCGGCGTCCTGAGGTGATGACAGCGCGCGGGACCGGCGCGTATCGTCGCGCCCTCATCTTTCCGCGAATCCGGATCCTGCCATGAAGATCATTCACTCGCCGCGCCATCTCGGCCATTCCGGCCATGTCGAACTGATGAACGGCCGGGTGGTGCCGGCGTTCGAGAAGCCCGAGCGGGTGGCGATGATTCTCAACGCCATCGGCGAGCGGCCCTTCGGAACGCTGATCGAGCCGGCGGCGCACGGTCTCGACCCGCTGATGAAGGTGCATGACGAGGACTATGTGCGCTTCCTCGGTGAGGCCTGGAAGCTGTGGACGGCAGACGGGCGCGACTTTCCGGCCCTGCCGAGCTTCTGGCGCGCGCCCGGCATGCGCACGGACATCGTGCCGAAGACCATTGACGGCAAGCTCGGCCATTATTCCTTCGATGCCGGCTGCTGCATCGTCGCAGGAACCTGGGACGCGGTGCAGGCTGCGGCTGATATCGCCCTGACCGGCGTCGATCTCGTCGCCGGCGGCGAGAAGTCCGCCTTCTCCCTGTGCCGCCCGCCGGGCCACCACGCCCATGCCGGCACGATGGGAGGCTATTGCTTCATCAACAATGCCGCCGTCGCGGCGGAGAGCTTCCGTGACCGTGGCGCGGCGCGGGTCGCCATCCTCGATGTCGACTACCATCACGGCAACGGCACGCAGGCGATCTTCTATGATCGCCCGGATGTGCTGGTGTGCAACATCCACGCCGATCCGCTGCAGGAATTCCCCTATTTCCTCGGCTTTGCCGACGAGACCGGCGCCGGCGCGGGCGAGGGCTTCAACGCCAACTTCCCGCTGCCCTGGGGCACGGACTATATCGGCTGGAGCGCGGCGCTGGACGCGGCCTGCGCGCGGATCGAGGCCTTCGGCGCGGATGTGGTGATCGTCTCGCTGGGCGTCGACACCTATAAGGAAGACCCGATCTCGCAGTTCCTGCTCGACAGCCCGGATTACCTGAAGATTGGTGCCCGCATCGCCGCCCTTGGCCGGCCGACCCTGTTCGTGATGGAGGGCGGCTATGCGGTCGAGGCGATCGGCGTCAATGTCGCCAACACGCTGGAAGGCTTCCTTCAGCGCTAGCCGGTGAAGGGCCGATCAGAGCCGATAGAGGATCTGGTCGGTCCAGAACCTCTCCAGCCGGTTCAGCGCCTTGTTCAGCTGCTGGAACTCCTGCGGGCCGATGCCGCCGATCTGTTCGATGGTGACGAGATGCTTGGCGTGGAGACCTTCGACGATGTCGCGGACCTCCACGCCCTTCTCGGTGAGGCGAATGCGCACCGCGCGCCGGTCGACCCGCGAGCGGCGGTGGTCGAGGAAGCCGGTCTCGACCAGCTTCTTCAGATTGTAGGAGACATTGGCGCCGAGATAATAGCCACGGGTGCGCAGCTCGGCTGCGGTCAGCTCGGAATCGCCGATGTTGAACAGGAGCAGCGCCTGCACGGCGTTGATGTCCTCGCGGCCGCGCCGGTCAAGTTCGTCCTTCACGACATCCAGCAGCCGGCGGTGGAGGCGTTCCACCAGCGTGACGGCTTCCCGGTAGAGCGGACGGATCGATTCCCGACGCTCCTCCCCGGCCTCGTTGATGCTGACGACATTGGCCGCCTGACCTGCGCGCATGGCTCGTACCCCGGTCTCAGATGTGGGGATTGGTTCCCTCTCGTGAGGCGGCAAGTCTCGCGGCGGCGGAGCTAAGATCGGTTTAAGCGACAGGCTGAATCCTTCGTCACCGCAACGGGTTAACGAAAGATGAAGAGCGGGCGTCAGCGCTCGCTCTCGCGCGCGGCCTTGTAGGTGAGGAAGGCGTAGCCGGCGACGAGGATGGTCTCCAGCGCGGCCACGATCATCAACCGGCCGACGCCTTCGGGTGCGGAGGCGTTGATGAGAATCTGCACCATCGCCGTCACCAGCCAGAGCACCACCCCCCAGGAGGCGCCGAGCCAGAGGCCGACGGCGGCCACCGGGTTCATGATCGCCGCCCAGATCACCGCTGACTTGGCGGCCAGGGAGATCATCTCGAACCGGCTCATGTCGCCGTCCCAGACGCCGCAGATCAGCGTCCAGCTGTAAACGGTCTTCACCATGAGGAAGCCGGCGAGGCAGCGCAGATAGAGGATCACACGCGATTGCCACAGCGGCATGCGGGCGCCGGCAGGGCCGAGCGTGGCGTCGATGGGGTCGTAGGGTGAACTCATTCCGCTTGCATACTCCAAATCGCGCTCAGGCAAGCAGCAATTCGTCGTCGAGCGGCGTATCGAACAGCGCGGCGATGGCGGACGAGTCGACCTCCTCCAGCCGGGACGGCTGCCAGAGCGGCTTCTGGTCCTTGTCCACCAGCAGCGCACGCACCCCCTCGAAGAAGTCCGGCCGGTCAAGCAGCCGCGTCACCAGCCGAAATTCGAGGCCGAGGCAGCCGGCGAGATCGCAACCGAGCCCGCGCTGCATCTGCTGGAAGGCGATGTGCACGCTGGTCGGCGAGGCGCGGCGGATGGTTTCGAGTTGCAGCCGGGCGAAGTCTGCCACCTCGCCCTCGCCTTCCCCTACCTTCTCCAGGGCAACGACGATCGCCGCCACGGAGCCGCCGGCGAAGATGCGGTCGATATGCGGGTAGAGGCTGGCGAGGTCCGGCGCCGGCGGGCGTACCACCTCGCGGGCGAGGACCGCCTCCATCACGTCTCCGGCCACCAGCGCATCGATAAGCCCGGGCCAGCGCGCCACGGGAATGTGATGGGTGTAGAGACCCAGTGCCACCGCATCGGCCATGCCGATGCGCGCGCCGGTCATGGCGAGCCAGGTGCCGCTCCAGCCCGGCAGGCGCGGCAGCACGAAGGTGCCGCCGACATCGGGGAACAGGCCGATAGCGACCTCCGGCATGGCGAAGCCGAGACGCTCGCCGGCCACGCGGTAGCGCCCATGGCCGGAAAGTCCGAATCCGCCGCCGAAGCACAGCCCATCCACCAGGGAGGCGAAGGGTTTGGGATAGCGCGCGATGAGATAGTCGAGCGCATATTCGTCGCGCCAGTACTGCCGCGCCTCTTCCTTGCGGCCGGTACGGCCGAGCTTGGCCATGGCGCGCACATCGCCGCCGACGCAGAACGCCCGCTCATGCGCCGAGCGCAGCACCACATGGGCGATCGTGGGATCATCGATCCAGCGCGCAGCGTCGCGTCCATGGCGCGCACCATCGGATGGTCGAGCGCGTTCAGCGCCCGGGGACGGTCGAGCGTCACGAGGCCGAGGGCGCCGCGCTGCTCGAAGCTGATGCCGATATCCGTTGTCACGTCGATCCTGCCTCGCCGCTTTCCGTGCCCTGCCACTTAGGCTTTTCCGCGCCGTCCGCAAAGCCGCACGTCCCCTGGCGCCCCCGCCGCGTCAACATGCCCCGCGATTTGAAAGCCGGCTTATACGCAATCACACGGGTGAAGAGGTCGCGCGCGGCGTCGTATGGAGCTATAACCATTCGAAAGTGCCGCGCCGGAGGCGACGCGGCGGGATCCGGTTCACCGCCGAGCGTCTTCGCGAGCATGTCCATGACCATTCCCTTCGCCCGTCCGCGCCCCGTCCATCCCGAGCCCTCCGGCCGGCCGGATTCCTCGTCGAAGCTCGATCTGCTGCAGCGCCCCCGGCGCAACCGCAAATCTGAATGGGCGCGCCAGCTGCTGCGTGAAAACACGCTCACCGTCGCGGACCTTATCTGGCCGATCTTCGTCAAGGACGGGCATGGCGAGCGCACCGCCATCGGCTCCATGCCGGGCGTCGAACGACTCAGCGTCGATGAAGCGGTGCGCGAGGCGGAGCGGGCGGCGCGGCTCGGCATTCCGGCGCTGGCGCTCTTTCCCTATACCGACCCGGTGCTGCGCACGGCCGACGGGCGCGAGGCGCTCAACTCCGGCAATCTCGTCTGCCGCACCCTGCGGGCAATCAAGGACGCCGTGCCGGAGATCGGCCTCATCACCGATGTCGCGCTGGACCCCTACACGAGCCATGGTCATGACGGCCTGCTCGACACGCAGGGCCGCATCCTCAACGACGAGACGGTGGCCGTGCTGGTGGAGCAGGCCCTGGTGCAGGCGGAAGCCGGCGCCGATGTCATCGCCCCCTCGGACATGATGGACGGGCGCGTCGGCGCCATTCGCCGGGCGCTCGACGGCGAAGGCCACCACGACGCGCAGATCCTCGCCTACAGCGCCAAATACGCCTCCGCCTTCTACGGCCCGTTCCGCGACGCGGTCGGTTCCACCGGCTGCCTCAAGGGCGACAAGCGCACCTATCAGATGGACCCCGCCAACGGCATGGAGGCGCTGCGCGAGGCGGCGCTCGACATCGAGGAGGGCGCGGACATGCTGATGGTCAAGCCCGGACTGCCCTATCTCGACATCGTCTACCGGCTGAAGGAGACCTTCGGCCTGCCGACCTTCGCCTATCAGGTGTCGGGCGAGTACGCGATGATCGAGGCCGCCGCCCGCAATGGCTGGCTTGACGGCGAGAAGGCAATGATGGAAAGCCTGATGGCGTTCAAGCGCGCCGGCGCCGACGGCATCCTCACCTATTTTGCCCCGCGCGTGGCGGAAAAGCTCGCCCGCGAAGCCTGACGGCGGCGGGCGCCGCCGCCATGGTCGGCCACCCGCAGGGTTGCTTGCGGCTGTCACTGATGATGTTCGGCCTCGCCCTGCTGCTCGCGGGCTGCGGCTCCGTGATCGACGCGGATCAGGCCCGGCTCTGCCGGGCGGCGGCGGTCGCGCTGCATGACGACGACACCGAGATCACCGAGACGCAGCTGGCGCCGCTGCGCAGCGATCCGGCGGCGCTGCGCTACAGCTACCGTACCCGCTCCGCCCTCGGCAGCGCCCCGCATGAACTCCTCTGCCACTTCGCCGCGCAAACCGGCGCCGGCCGCTTCGATCTCGTCGCGCTCGTTGCCGATGGCCGGCCGCTGGGTGAGGTGAAGCTCTACATCCTCAAGCGCTGGTGGCTGGAGGATAATCGGAGCGAGGTCGGTGGACGCCCGCTTCTCCGCGTCGGCCCGCAGGGGGCGTACTGGCTGCAGCAGGCGCTGGGCGGTATCGTGATGATGGGCGTCTATGGGCTCATCGCGTCTGGCTTCGCGCTGGTGCATGGGCTGTTCGGCCGGATCAACCTGGCCTTTGGCGAGATCGCCGTGGCCGGCGGGGTCTATATGCTGGTGGCGTTCAGCCTTGCGGGCGCCCTTGGTCGGATCGATCCGGCAGGCCTGACGGCGGCGCTGCTCGCCGGTGTCGCCGGGGCGGCGCTGCTGAGCTGGGTGATCGGACGCATCGTGATCGTGCCGATCATCGCCCGCGCCCGGTCGCCGCAGCCGGTGCTGATCGCGACGCTGGCCGTGGCCATCGTGCTAACCGAGCTGTTCCGCCTCACCTCCACCGGGCGCGAGAACTGGCTGCCGGCCCTGTTCAACCGGCCGATCTATCTGGCGGGCGAAGCCGGCTTCATCGCCACCGTGACGCCGGCGCAGCTGCTCGCCGCCGGGCTGACGCTCAGCGGCATTTCGCTGCTGCTCGGCCTCATCCGCTTCACCGGCTATGGACGTGCCTGGCGCGCCCATGCCGACGATCCGCTAATGGCGGCGATGGTCGGCGTGCACGTTCCTCGTCTCGTGGCGGCGACTTTTGCCCTGGCGGGAGGCTGCGCCGGGCTTGCGGGAGTGGCCATGGTCGTGGCCTATGGAACGATTACACCCGGCGACGGGCTGTCAATGACGCTCAAAGCCTTGATTTCGGCAATTATTGGCGGCATTGGCTCCGTGCCGGGCGCGCTGCTGGGCGCCGTTCTCGTCGCCGGCGTCGAAATCGTGTGGTCGTCCGCCTTCGATATCGCGTATCGCGATGTGGTGATCTATTCCCTTCTGGTGGCCGTTCTCATTCTGCGGCCGGGAGGCCTTCTCCAGCGTGCGGCACCTTCGCCGCGAGAATTCTGAGTGGTTCGATGACTTTGCCCGTAACCCCCGCCGATGTCGCCGCCGCACGCAAGTTGCTGGATGGCGCGGTGCTGCGCACGCCTACCCTGCCGGCGCCGCGCCTTTCGGCGATTACGGGCGCGCATGTCTATGTGAAGTACGAGAACCTGCAGGTCACGGCGAGCTTCAAGGAGCGCGGCGCGCTCACCAAGCTCTCCAGCCTCTCGCCGCAGGAGCGCGCCGCCGGCGTCGTCGCCATGTCGGCCGGCAACCATGCGCAGGCGGTGGCCTATCACGCGGCCCGGCTCGGCATCCGCGCCACCATCGTGATGCCCAAACACACGCCAATCGTGAAAGTGGCCGCCACCGAAGCGCATGGCGCGCGCGTGGTGCTGCACGGCGAATCCGTCGGCGACGCCTCGGAAGAAGCCGACCGCATCGCCCAGTCCGAACATCTGGTCTGGGTCCACCCCTATGATGACCGACATGTGATCGCTGGTCAGGGCTCGATCGCCGCCGAGATGCTGGAGGATGCGCCCGATCTGGACGCGCTTCTGGTGCCCGTCGGTGGCGGCGGCATGATTTCCGGCATGGCGGTCGCCGCCCGCGACATGCGGCCGGACATCGAGATCGTCGGCGTCGAGACCCGGCTCTACCCCTCCATGTGGAACGCGCTGCACCAGCAGTCGCTGCCCTGTGAGGGCGCGACACTGGCGGAAGGCATCGCGGTGAAGCAGGCGGGCACGCTGACGCGCGAGCTTGTCTCGGCTCTGGTGTCGGACGTGGTGCTGGTGGGCGAGCCGACCATCGAGCGGGCGGTGAATCTGTTCCTGACCCAGCAGAAGACGCTGGCCGAGGGCGCTGGCGCGGCAGGCCTCGCCGCTCTGCTCGCCGATCCCGACCGCTATCGCGGCCGCAAGGTCGGGCTGGTTGTTTCAGGTGGCAATATCGACCCGCGCATTGTCGCGTCCATCATGATGCGCGAACTGGAGCGTGAGGAGCGCATCGTCTCTTTCCGCTTCTCCATGCTCGATCGGCCCGGCGAACTCGGCATCATCGCCAGCCTGCTCGGTGGCCTCGGGGCGAACATTCTCGAAGTGGAGCACAAGCGCCATTTCCTCGACGTGCACGCCAAGGGCGCCCGGCTCGACGTGACCGTGGAAACGCGCGACCGCGCCCATGCCGACGAGGTGTACCGCGCGCTGATCGAGAACGGCATGGATGTGGTGCGGGTGGACTGGCAGTCCGCCAGCTGACCGCGAGCGGCGCGGTGACCTTGTCGGCACCGCAAACGGCCCCCACCTGACGCTCCGGGAGGAAACCGGCATGTTCGACACCAGCGATGACGGGGCGGTGCGGCCCTATGCCTTCGATCCGCTCGTCGAGCCGGAATATTTTCGCGGCGTGCTGTTCCGGCGCTTCATTGCCTTCATCATCGACACGGTGCTGATCTGCGTGCCGGTCGGCATGGCGGCGCTGCTCATCTTCGTCTTTGGCTTCCTCACGTTTGGCCTTGGCTGGTTCCTGTTCAGCCTGCTGGGCCCCGGCTATGTGGTCTGGGCGCTCGTCTATGTCGGGATCACGCTCGGCGGGCCGCGCTCCGCCACCATCGGCATGCGGGCCATGGGCCTTGAGATGCGGCTGTGGCACGGCGCGCCGATGACCCCGATGCTCGCGGTGGTCAGCCTGGTGCTGTTCTGGGTGTCGGTGAGCGTGTTCACGCCCTTCGTCACCGTCATTGGTCTGCTCAACCGCCGCAAGCGGCTGGCGCACGACTTCATCATCGGCACCGTCGTCACCAATAATGACGAACGGGCCGGCGAATTGCGCGGCTATCGCTGACATTCGCGTTGAAGGGCGCAGCCAGGCTTTGACGTCGCGCCCGCGTCGCGCGATCCTTGCCGCCTTCGCAATGTGAACCCGCCGTGACCGAACATTCGCGCGACACACCGCAGTTCTACCTGACCGCTCCCTCGCCCTGCCCCTATCTGCCGGGCCGGCTGGAGCGGAAGGTCTTTACGCATCTGGTCGGTGAGCGCGCCACGCAGCTCAATGACGTGCTGACCCATGGCGGCTTCCGGCGCAGCCAGTCCATTGCCTATCGTCCTGCCTGCGAGCAGTGCCGCGCCTGCGTCTCGGTGCGCGTCTGCGTCGATGATTTCCGCGAGACGCGCAGCTTCCGCCGCGTGCGCCAGGCCAATGCCGATCTCATCGGTGACATCCGCGCCGCCATCCCCACCGCCGAGCAGTATTCGCTGTTCCGCGGCTATCTCGACAGCCGCCACTCCGATGGTGGCATGGCGGATATGACCGTGCTGGACTACGCCATGATGGTGGAGGACAGCCATGTTCGCACCCGGCTGATCGAATATCGCCGCCACGGGGCGGGCACGGCGGTCAGCGGGCGCGGCCAGGGCGCGCTCTACGGGGTGGCGCTGACCGACGTGCTCGCGGACGGCCTGTCCATGGTCTATTCCTTCTACGATCCCGAAGAAATCAGCCGCTCGCTCGGCACCTATATGATCCTCGATCACATAGCCAAGGCGAAGGCGATGGGGCTACCTTTCGTCTATCTCGGCTATTGGGTCGAGGGGTCGGACAAGATGAGCTACAAGCGGCGCTTCCTGCCGCAAGAACGCCTCGCCCCGTCGGGCTGGCTGCGGGTAGAAGAGTAGGTCACCGGGCTATCCTATGACAGACTGATGCTCGTGCGGCGCCGGCGTCATCGGTATGTGACGTTGCGGAACTAGCTGTCTGGAACGCTTCCAACCCGGAGCGTGACAGATTGCCGGAGCCCCCCATGACCGACAACTCCCTCGCCCCCGTACACGAATCGCCCTTCCGCACCAGCCTGCTCGAAGAGGCCGACGGCGCGGGCAGCAACCCGACGCTGAACCCGACCATGGGCGAGCTGATCTCGCTCCGCTTCTCCCGTCGCGGGCTGTTGAAGGGTTCGCTCGCCGTTTCCGCCATCGCTGCCACTGTCGGCCCGGCGGCGCTGCTGACCGCCGAGAAGGCGCAGGCAGCCATGGATGGCGCTGCGGCCAATGGTTCGGCCTTCCGCTTCGTCGAGGTTGAGGCCGGCGTCGATGAAACCCATCATGTGGCCGAAGGCTATGACGCCGAGGTCCTGCTGCGCTGGGGCGACCCGCTTTTCCCGGACTCCCCCGCCTTCGACCCGAAGAACCAGAGCGCCGAGGCCCAGCGCCGGCAGTTCGGCTACAACAACGACTATGTCGGCTTCATCCCGCTCGGCGGCTCGTCCGCGCATGGCCTGCTGGTGGTGAATCATGAATACACCAATGAGCACCTCATGTTCCCGGGCATCGTCAGCGTCACGGATGGCAAGCTGAAGGCGGCGCCGGCGGACAAGGCGCGCGTCGACATCGAAATGGCCGCGCATGGCGGGACCGTCGTCGAAATCCGTCAGGTCGACGGCAAATGGCAGGTGGTGCGCGACGGCGCGCTCAACCGCCGCATCACCGCCACCACGCCGATGCAGGTCACCGGCCCGGCTGCCGGCAGCGAACGGCTGATGACGACGGAAGACCCGACCGGCACCAAGGTTCTCGGCACACTCAACAATTGCGCCGGCGGCGTCACGCCCTGGGGCACCTATGTGATGGCCGAGGAGAATTTCCACGGCTACTTCCTCGGCAAGCTGCCCGAGGGCCACAAGGAGGCCGCCAATTACAAGCGCTATGGCGTGCCGGAGGGCGCCTATGAGTGGGGCAAAATTTACCCCCGCTTCGACCTCGCCAAGGAACCGAACGAGCCGAACCGCTTCGGCTGGATTGTCGAAGTCGATGTGAACGACCCCAATTCGGTGCCGAAGAAGCGCACCGCGCTCGGCCGCTTCAAGCATGAGGGCGCCGAGTCGATCGTTGCTCGGGATGGCAGCGTCGTGTTCTATCTCGGCGACGATGAGCGCTTCGACTATGTCTACAAATTCGTCACTTCGAGCACGTTCAACCCGAATGACCGCGCCGCCAACATGGACCTGCTGGATTCCGGCACCCTCTATGTCGCCAGGTTCGACGCCGACGGCGCTTTGGAATGGATGCCGCTGGTGTTCGGCCAAGGCCCGCTGACCGCCGCCAATGGCTTCGCCAGCCAGGCCGACGTGCTGATCGAGACCCGCCGCGCCGCCGATCTGCTCGGCGCCACCAAGATGGACCGCCCCGAAGACGTTCAGCCGAACGGCGTCAACGGCAAGGTCTATGTGATGCTGACCAACAATACCCGTCGCAAGGACGAGCAGGTCGACGCCGCCAATCCCCGCGCCAAGAACGCCTTCGGCCATATCATCGAGATCGCCGAGGCGGACGGCGATTTCGCCGCCACCAAGGGCAAATGGGAAGTGCTGCTGAAATGCGGCGACCCCTCGGTCGCCTCCGTCGGCGCGTCCTTCTCCACCGACACCACCCGCAATGGCTGGTTCGGCATGCCGGATAATTGCGCGGTCGATTCCGCCGGCCGGCTCTGGGTGTCGACCGATGGCAACAGCCCGAAGGACACCGGCCGCACGGATGGTCTGTGGGCGGTAGACACGGAAGGTGGCGCGCGCGCGACCTCCAAGCTGTTCTTCCGCGTGCCGGTGGGCGCCGAGCTGTGCGGCCCGCTGTTCACCCCGGATGACCGCACCGCCTTCGTCGCCGTGCAGCACCCCGGCGATGGCGGCACCGACTGGGCGCCGTTCGGCCGGCCGTCCTATTACGAGGACCTCTCTACCCGCTGGCCGGACTTCAAGGAGGACATGCCGGTGCGACCGGCCGTCATGGTGATCACCAAGAAGGATGGCGGCGTCATCGGCTCGTGAACCGAGCCCTACCGCTGGACGGAAGCCCTCTCCCGACGAGGAGAGGGCGTTTCCCGTAAGTCGTTCTTCCGGTTTGACGACGGGTGCCGCGTCCGCGCCGCCTCAGCCGAACCTGTTGTTGCGCGGAAAGCCCTTGGGCGGCAGGCGGCCGGCGCCGGCGCGCTCGCCGCGCCATTCCGTGAGATCGGTCACGGTCCAGGTGCGGCCGGACGTGTCGGTCCAGGTGAGGCCTTCGGCGGCGGCGAACACCTTCACGTCGCTCATCGCGCCGTCCTTGTAGCGCTGCAGCCGCACGCCGCGTCCACGTGTCATTTCCGGGATCTGGGTCAGCGGGAACACCAGCAGCTTGCGGTTCTCGCCGATCACCGCGACGCTATCGCCCGTCGCCACCACGACCTTGGCCGCCTCCTGCGCGTCGACGCCCAGCACCTGCTTGCCCTTGCGGGTATTGGCGAGGCAGTCATCCTCGGACACGAGGAAGCCCCGCCCCTCCTTCGCCGCCACCAGCAGGCGCCGGCCACCGACATAGGGCAGCACGTGGAGGATGTCCGCCTCCTGCTCCAGCTCGATGGACAGCCGCAGCGGCTCGCCATGGCCGCGCCCGCCCGGCAGTTTCGAAGCGTCAAGCGTGTAGAAGCGGCCGTTGGTGGCGAACACCAGCAGCTTGGCCGTCGTCTCGGTGAAGAAGCTGATCTTCAGCCGGTCATCGCCCTTGAAGACAAGCGCGGAAAGATCGGCCACATGGCCCTTCAGCGCCCGTATCCAGCCCTTTTCCGATACCACGACGGTGATCGGCTCGCGCTCGACCAGCGCCTCGATCACCGCGTCTGCCTTGTGGGCGGACGCCTCACCGAAGGTGGTGCGGCGGCGGCCGAGCGGCGTGTCGGGCGCGAAGCGCTTGCGCGTCTCCGCCAGCTGGCCGGCAACCGCCTTCCACTGGCGCGCTTCCGAGCCGAGCAGCTTCTCCAGCCCGTCCTTCTCCTTGGACAGGGCGTCATGCTCCTTGCGGATCTCGAATTCCTCGAGCTTGCGCAGGCTGCGCAGGCGCATGTTGAGGATGGCCTCGGCCTGCACATCGGTCAGCGCGAACCGGGCCATCAGCGCGGGCTTCGGCTCGTCCTCCTCGCGGATGATGCGGATCACCTCATCGAGATTGAGATAGGCGATGAGGTAGCCGCCCAGCACTTCAAGCCGGTGCTCGATCTCCGCGAGGCGGTGGCGGGAGCGGCGCAGCAGCACCTCGCGGCGATGGTCGACCCATTCGCGCAGCGCCTCGACGAGGCTCACCACCTTCGGCACCTGCCCGCCGACCAGCACGTTCATGTTGAGCGGGAAACGCGTCTCCAACTCGGTGACGCGGAACAGGCTTTCCATCAGCAGTTCGGCGTCGACATGTCGCGCGCGCGGTTCGAGCACGAGGCGCACATCCTCTGCGCTCTCGTCCCGCACATCGGCGAGAAGCGGCAGCTTCTTCTCGTTCAGCAGGTCGGCGATCTTCTCCACGAGGCGCGATTTCGGCACGCCATAGGGAATCTCGGTGACGACGACGACATAGGTGCCGCGCCCGGTCTCTTCCTTCTCCCAGCGCGCCCGCAGCCGGAAGCCGCCGCGCCCAGTGGCGTAGGCGTCGGCCATGGAGGACGGCGATTCGATAATGACGCCACCGGTGGGAAAATCCGGACCCTGGACGAATTTCAGCAGGTCATCGGTGGTGGCGTTCGGGTTCTCGATCAGGTGCAGGCTGGCGTCGATCAGCTCGGCCGCGTTGTGCGGCGGGATCGAGGTCGCCATGCCCACCGCGATGCCGGTGGAGCCGTTGGCGAGCAGATTGGGGAAGGCGCCCGGCATGACCACGGGCTCTTCCGTCGTGCCGTCATAGTTCGGGCGGAAATCGACCGCGTCCTCGTCGATCCCATCGAGGATCAGCCGCGCCACTTCGGTGAGGCGCGCTTCGGTGTAGCGTTCAGCGGCGGCGTTATCGCCATCGATATTGCCAAAATTGCCCTGGCCGTCGACCAGCGGGTAGCGCTGGGAGAAATCCTGGGCGAGACGCACCATGGCGTCATAGATCGCCGCGTTGCCGTGCGGGTGGAACGAGCCCATCACGTCGCCGACGATCTTCGCGCTCTTGCGGAAGCCGCCGCCGGGGTCGAGCCGCAACAGGCGCATGCCGTAGAGAATGCGGCGGTGCACGGGCTTCAGCCCGTCGCGCGCATCCGGCAGGGCGCGGTGCATGATGGTCGACAGCGCATAGGCGAGGTAGCGCTCTTCAAGCGCCGCCTTCAGCCCGATCGGCTCGATCGTGCCATCATCGGTCGGAATCGGTGGCTCACCCATGCCCCTTGCTACCGCGAAGCGCAGGCGGGAACAAGACGCGAACGCGCGGCCTCAAAGCTATCCACCGGGCCGTTTCAGCGCCGCGAGCAGCGAGGCGCGGGCATCGGGCAGTGGCAGGCCGCGCGGATCGAACACACGGCGGGCGAGGAAATGGCCGGTCAGCGCGAAGGCCGCCTCCACGTCCTCCGGCAGCGGCGGCTCGGCGACCTCGGCGATGAGGAAATAGGGCAAGGTGAACAGCTGCGCCTGCCAGGGCGCGCCGGCGTCCCGGCTCACCGCCCGGCCGGATTTCGGCGAGACATAGAGCAGGTCGTTGCGCCCGCCCGTGGCGGCACAGCGCTCCAGATCGAGGCCGAAGCCGAGTTCGGCCAGCATGGTCAGCTCGAAGCGGGCGATCATCATGCCGGTGAGCCGTTCATGGTCGAGATGGGCGATCATGGTGGCGAGCATGGCGTGCAGCGCCGGGTGCGGATCGCGCTCGGGCAGCAGGCGAACAAGACTGCCGATGTGGCTGAGCGCGAAGGCGGAATGGGCGCTGGCCATGAGCCGGCCGGCATGGGCGGCAGTCACTTCCAGCGCGAAGGTGCCGAGATGCTCGTCCAGTCGGGCGTGCCAGTTCGCCCGCACCTCATTGCCTGGCTGCAGCGCCGCCGCCTGACGGCGCGACCCGCCGCCGCGCACCAGGCCCAGATGCCGGCCATGTGCGGCGGTCATCAGTTCGACGATGGCATTGGCCTCGCCGTGCCGCCGCACGCCGAGAATGATGCCCTCGTCGGACCACTCCATCGGGCGGCCTCACTCCTGCGGGAATTCCAGCCCCATCTCGCGGTAGCGGGCGGGATCGTCCGCCCAGTTCTCGCGCACCTTGACGAACAGGAACAGGTGCACCGGCGCCTCGACGATCTCGGTCAGTTCCTTGCGCGCCGCCATGGAGATGGCCTTGATGGTCTCGCCCAACTTTCCGAGCACGATCTTCCGCTGGCTTTCGCGCTCGACGAAAATGGTCTGCTCGATGCGTACCGAGCCGTCCTTGCGCTCCTGCCAGGAGTCCGTCTCGACAGTGGAGCGGTAAGGCAGCTCCTCATGCAGCCGGTGGAACAGCTTCTCGCGGGTGATCTCGGCCGCGAGGGAGCGCATCGGCGCGTCGGAAATCTGGTCTTCCGGGTAGAGCCAGGGGCCGAGCGGCAGCAGCTGCGCCAGCCATTGGCGCAGTTCCTTCAGCCCATCACCGGCCAGCGCCGAGACCATGAACAGCCGGTCGAAGCTGATGAGTTCGGCGACCTTGGCGGCGAGTTCCAGCAGGCTCTCACGCTTCACCAGGTCGATCTTGTTGAGCAGGATCGCGCGCGGTCGCTTCACATCCGCCAGCCCGCGAATGATGGCCTGCACGTCCTCGGTCAGGCCGGCGCGGGCGTCGATCAGCAGCACCACGGCGTCGGCGTCGCCCGCCCCGCTCCAGGCGGAGCGCACCATCGCCTTTTCCAGCCGGCGCTTCGGCGCGAAGATGCCGGGCGTGTCCACCAGCACGATCTGCGTCGCGCCTTCGATCGCGATGCCGCGCACCAGCGCGCGGGTGGTCTGCACCTTGTGCGAGACGATGGAGACCTTGGTGCCCACCAGCGCGTTGGTCAGCGTCGACTTGCCGGCGTTGGGCGTGCCGATAAGCGCGACAAAGCCGCAGCGTGTGGTCTCGGCCGTTGCTTCGGGTGTTTCTTCGATGGTGTCGTTCATGCTGTGACCCGTTGGAGAAACGCCGCAGCGGCGGTCTTCTGAGCGTTCTGCTTGGAGGAGCCGGTCGCCTCGACCGGCTCGAAGCCCGGCACGTCGACGGCAATACGGAATTCGGGATTATGGTCGGGCCCGGAACGCTCGACCAGCCGATAATGCGGCGGTGGCAGGCCCCGCCCCTGCGCCCATTCCTGCAAGGCGGTCTTGGGGTCGCGGGCGGAGCTTCCGGGGGTGGAGAGGCGGGCGCGCCAGAAGCGCTCCACCATCGCTTCCGCCGCGGCGAAGCCGGCGTCGAGATAGACCGCCGCCAGCACCGCCTCCACCACATCGGCGAGGATGGCGGGGCGCTCGCGCCCGCCGGAGCGGTCCTCGCCAGCGCCGAGCCGTAGATGCGGGCCGAGCCCCATGGCGAGCGCCACCTCGGCGCAGGCTTCCTCGCAGACAAGATCGGCGAGGCGCCGCGACAGCTCGCCCTCTTCCGCCTGCGGAAAAGCGCGGTAGAGCATGTCGGAGACGATCAGCCCCAGCACATGGTCGCCGAGGAATTCGAGCCGCTGATAGGAGCGCACCCGCGCCTTCGAGCCCTGCACGCCCGTCACCGAGGAGATGTGCGTCAGCGCGAGCCGCAGATGCGCGCGGTCGGCGAAGACATGGCCAAGAGCCGCTTCCAGCGTCTCCAGGCCGGCGTCGTCGGTGACGCGGTTCTTGCCGCGCGTCATCGCACGAAGGAGAACAGACGGTCCCAGCGCACCGTCCACGGCCATTTCCAGAACTGCCAGGCCGCGTCGCCTTCCTTCACCGAGAAGAAGATGATCTGCGCGCGGCCGATCAGGTTTTCATAGGGGACATAGCCGACCTGGCTCAGCACGCGGCTGTCGGTGGAATTGTCGCGGTTGTCGCCCATCATGAAATAGTGGCCGGGCGGCACTTTGTAGACATCGGTATTGTCGTAGAAGCCGTTCTCGACGAGATCGAGCGTGTAGTAGCTCACCCCATTGGGCAGCGTCTCGGTCCAGCGCTTCACGCGCTCCACCCGGCCATTGCCCTCGTCGTCCATCCAGTAGCCGGCATCCTCGCGCTTCACCGGCACGCCATTGATGTGCAGCAGCCCGCCGATCATCTGGATCTCGTCGCCGGGCAGGCCGATCACCCGCTTGATGTAATCCGTGCTCTCGTCGCGCGGCAGCTTGAACACCACCACATCGCCGCGATTGGGCGTGGAACCGAGAATGCGGCCGTCGAACAGCGGCGGCGACAGCGGCAGGGAGAAGCGGCTGTAGCCATAGCTGTATTTGGAGACGAAGAGATAATCGCCGACCAGCAGCGTCTCCTTCATCGACCCGGAGGGGATGTTGAAGGGCTGAAACAGAAAGGTGCGGATCAGCAGGGCGATCAGAAACGCCTGAAGGATGACCTTCACGGTTTCGCCGAGGCCGCCTTCCTGCTTCTTCGGTTCGGTGGTGGACGTCATGTTGCCTTCCGGTGCGCTCAGCGGCACGGCATGCGCCGCGCGAGGCGGCCGTGCGGCTCCTATAGCCGCTCAAACCAGCGGCGGCAACGCGCCCCGCTCACGATCGCACGAGGTGACGCGCCGGCAGGGCGGCTTATCCGCCGCTGGAGATCGGCACCGCGCTGATGATGACGAAGGCCTGCGCCAGCGGGCCGTCATCGGTGATGGTCAGGTCGATGCGCGCCTCATGGCCGGCGGGCGTCATCGCGTCGAGGCGTGCCTTGGCGCCGCCGGTGAGATTCATGGTCGGCCGGCCGGAGGGCAGGTTGACGACACCCATGTCGCGCCAGAACACGCCCTGCGCCAGCCCGGTGCCGAGCGCCTTGGCGCAGGCCTCCTTGGCGGCGAAGCGCTTGGCATAGCTCTCGGCCCGGCGGGCCCGGCGATCCGACTTGGCGCGTTCCACCGGGGTGAACACCCGGTCAAGGAAGCGCTCGCCGTGCCGCTCCAGCACTTCGGCCACGCGCCGCACGTCGGTGATATCCGAGCCAATGCCGAGGATCACGCCCTGCTCTCCCTCACGCCGCTTGCGGCGCCCCGATACGGGCCCGCCCGCGCGCCATCGCCGTGCGCATCTGGCGCACCGCGCCTTCCAACCCGATGAAGATGGATTCGCCGATGAGGAAATGACCGATATTGAGTTCGCGGATCGGCTCGATGGCCGCCATCACTTCCGCCGTGGCGAAGTCGAGCCCGTGCCCGGCATGGATTTCCAGCCCCAGCGCGCTGCCCTGCCCCGCGGCCGCGATCAGCCGCGCCAGTTCGGCCTCTGCTTTGTCGGCCGCACCGGCGGCAAGGAATTCGCACCACGCCCCGGTGTGAAGCTCGATCACCGCCGCGCCGATATCGGCGGCGCGGGCGATCTGCTCGGCATCCGGGGCCACGAACAGCGAGACGCGAATGCCGGCCGCGCCGAGCTTTTCCACCTTGTGGGCGAGATCGATGCCGCCGCCGATGACGTCGAGGCCGCCTTCGGTGGTGCGCTCCTCGCGCCGCTCCGGGACCAGGCAGGCGGCATGCGGGCGCTGTTCCAGCGCGATCGCGACCATCTCGTCGGTCGCCGCCATCTCGAAATTCAGCGGCACCGTCAGCTGCTCGCGCAGGCGACGCATGTCGCTGTCGCGAATATGGCGACGGTCCTCGCGCAGATGCGCGGTGATGCCGTCGGCCCCGGCAGCGCAGGCCAGCTGAGCGGCGCGCACGGGGTCAGGCAGGTCGCCGCCCCGCGCATTGCGGATGGTGGCGACGTGGTCGACATTCACGCCGAGGCGGATGGGGGGAACGAGGGGGATCACGCCTTCACCCCCTGAATGCCGCGCGAACCCGGCTTCACCGCCGGCAGCGCCGCCAGTTCAGGCGGCAGCGCATCGGCGGGATAGGCGGGAATATCGAGCTTCGCCAGCGCCACCAGCGGGACGCCAAGGTCGGCCTTACCGTTGGAACGGTCGATCAGGCAGGCGGCGCCGACGACATTGGAGGTGTGCTCGGCAATGGCCGCGAGACATTCGCGCGACGACAGGCCGGTGGTGATAATGTCTTCGACCATCAGCACCTTCGCCTCGGGCGGAATGGTGAAACCGCGGCGCAGTTGGAAGGTGCCGCCTTCGCGCTCCACAAACACCGCCATGGCGCCAAGCTGCCGCGCCGTCTCATAGCCGGGCACGATGCCGCCGACAGCGGGCGAGACCACATAATCGATCTTGCCAAACGCGGCTTCGGCCTTGTCCGCCAGCGCCTTGCACAGGCGCGCGGTCCGCACCGGGTCCTGGAAGATGAACATCTTTTGCAAAAAGACCGGGCTGCGCAGGCCGGAGGAGAGAATGAAATGCCCTTCCAGCAGCGCACCCGCCGCACGGAACTCGGCCACCACCTCGTCTTGTGTCATCGCGAAAGCCCGGAGCAGGTTACGGAATGGGTGGCGTGATAGCCCATAAGGCTCGTCACGTCACCCGTCCGTCACGCTCAGGCGCGGGCGACCGCACCCTCGCGTCCCGCGCGGCTGCGGGCTTTGGCACAGGCAAGCGCGGCTTCGCCCGCGAGTTGCTCGACACGGGCGCTGGCGACGCGGTGCGCATCGCCGGCAAGCCGCCCCCAGAACGCCTTGGCGGCACCCGACACGATACGGACATTGGCCTGAATCTGTTCGGTCATCGGTGTCTCCTGCAATGGCGTCATGGGACTGCCGAGGAAACGCCGATCAGGGTTAACAGTTCCTTTATCAGCCGTTCACGCGTTCGACACTCGACACGACAGGGCGGGCGCGCAGATCGCTGAGAATGCCGTTGAGATGACGCAGGTCGTAGACGCCGATGTCGATCACCATCCGGGTGAAATCGGCCGAGCGCGAGGACATGCGCAGATTCTCGATATTGCCGTCGCGTTCGCCGATCACCTGGGCGATCTGCGCCAGCGATCCCGGCTCATTGGTGGCGACGACGACAATCTGCACCGGGAAGCGCTGCGGGTCGTCTTCCTCCACATCCCAGCGCACATCGAGCCAGCGCTCCGGCTCCTCCTCGAAATCCTGCAGCGCGGGCGACTGGATGGGGTAGATGGTGATCCCCTCGCCCGGCGAGAGGATGCCGACGATGCGGTCACCCGGCACGGCGCCACCATTGGGCGCGAAACGCACCGGCAGTTCGCGGTTGATGCCGCGAATGGGAATGGCGGTCTGCGGATCGGGATCGCTCTCGATGCCGGGGATCTTGAATTTGAGGCTCTGCCCCTTCTCCAGCTCGAACCAGCCCTCGCCCTTCAACGCCGCGCGCTCCTCGGGACGCGGGCCGGTCCATTCCGGGTGAACCGCCTTGACCACATCGTCGGAGCGCATCTCCCCTCGCCCGACCGCAGCATAGACATCCTCCAGCGAGGCGCGGGCGAGACGGCCGACCGAGGCGGCGAGCTTTTCCTCGGAAAACACCTTGCCGGCCCGCACAATGGCGCGCTCGACGATCTTCTTGCCGAGCCCGGCATATTGCGCCCGCACGGCGGCGCGGGTGGCGCGGCGGATCGCGGCGCGCGCCTTGCCGGTGACGACGATGGATTCCCACGCCGCCGGCGGCGTCTGCCCGGCGGCGGTGATGATCTCCACCTCGTCGCCATTCTGCAGTTCGGAAACCAGCGGCGAAATCTTGCCATTGATCTTCGCGCCCACCGCCCGGTCGCCGACGCCGGTATGCACGGCGTAGGCGAAGTCGATCGGGGTGGCCCGTCGCGGCAGGGTGATCAGCCGCCCCTTGGGGGTGAAGCAGAACACCTGGTCATGGAACAGTTCGAGCTTGGTGTGCTCCAGGAACTCTTCCGGGCTTGAACCCTCCGCCAGCAACTCGATGGTGCGGCGCAGCCAAGCATAGGCGCTGGATTCGCGCGTCAGCGGGTCCGACCCGCCTGTATCCTTGTAGAGCGCGTGCGCGGCGATGCCGTATTCGGCGATCTCGTGCATCTGCCGGGTGCGGATCTGCAGCTCGACGCGCTGGCGGCCGGGCCCGACGACGGTGGTGTGAATGGAGCGGTAATCGTTCTGCTTCGGCGTCGACACATAGTCCTTGAACCGCCCCGGCACCAGCGGCCACTTCGTGTGAACGACGCCGAGCGCGGCGTAGCACTCCTCCACCGTCTCGACGATGATGCGGAAGCCGTAAATGTCGGACAGCTGCTCGAAGGCGACCGACTTGCGCTCCATCTTCCGCCAGATGGAGTGCGGGCGCTTCTGCCGGCCGGTGACGAGGGCGCCGATGCCCTTCTGGGCGATGGCGTCGGAGAGTTCTCGCTCAATCGCCGCGACGAGCTCGCCATTGCTTTCCTTCAGCGCCTGCAGCCGACCGAGGATCGAATCATAGGCCTCGGGCGAAAGCTGGCGGAAGGAGAGATCCTCCAGCTCCTCGCGCATGTCGTGCATGCCCATCCGCCCTGCGAGCGGCGCATAGATGTCCAGCGTCTCCTGCGCGACGCGGGAGCGTTTCTCCTCCGGCACCCATTTGAGCGTGCGCATATTGTGCAGGCGGTCGGCGAGCTTGACCAGCAGCACCCGCACATCGTCGGCGATGGCGAGCAGCAGCTTGCGCAGGTTCTCCGCCTGCTTCGCCTGCTTGGAGACGAGGTCGAGCTTCTTGATCTTGGTCAGGCCCTCGACCAAGGCGCCGATCTGGTGGCCGAAGATCTTGTCGATCTCGTCGCGGGTGGCGTCGGTATCCTCGATCGTGTCGTGCAGCAGCGCCGCTACGATGGTGGCGTCGTCGAGCTTGAGGTCGGTCAGGATGGCGGCGACTTCGAGCGGGTGCGAAAAATAGGGATCGCCGGAGGCGCGCTTCTGCGTGCCGTGGGCGCGCATCGCATAGACGTAAGCGCGGTCAAGCAGCGCTTCGTCGGTATTGGGATTGTACCGGCGCACGCGCTCGACGAGCTCGTACTGCCGCATCATGACAGGGACTCGCGAGAAGGATCGGCCGGGGTGGCCGCTGAGCTAGATATCATCCGCAAGGCCGGCCAGCGCAAGCCGCATGTCGCGGAAATGGCAGGCAAAACGGAAACGGCCCGGCGCAGGGCCGGGCCGTGACGGTGGGATAAGGGCGATCGCCCGAACGCCGTATCAGCCTTCGTCGTCGTCGCTCGGCTCAGGCGGCACCAGCCCCTGCAGGCCGGCGAGCAGCTCTTCCTCGGTCATGCGGTCGAGCATGACATCGGAATCGTCGCCGCTCGACGACTGGGAGGCGATCATCGGAACGGTCTCGGGCTCCGGCTCGTCCACCTCGGTGAACTTCTGGAGCGAGTGGATCAGTTCCTCGCGCAGATCCTCCGGCGAGACGGTCTCGTCGGCGATCTCGCGCAGGGCGACGACCGGGTTCTTGTCATTGTCACGGTCAACCGTGATCGGCGCGCCGGACGCGATGGCGCGCGCCCGATGGCCGGCAAGAAGGACCAGCTCGAAGCGATTGTCGACCTTGTCGATGCAGTCCTCGACGGTGACGCGAGCCATGCTTCGGCACTCCTGACGGGAAAAGGAAGCCGGGTCCTTAAACCAATCCGGCCGAAGGGGCAAGCGCTCCCGGCCCGCATGCGCCGCCCTGCCCTCACCTTCCCTCGATCAAAATTGGCGGACAAGCGCCACCGTCGTCTCGCCGCCGCCATAAATCGGTTATGTCTATGGAGTGGACGGTTCCCGGCATCGGCGCTTGCCGGCGGGGGTCATCGCACATTTATCAGTCCGGGTATTTTCTCATTATGGTCAACGGCATGGAAAAGATCGCCCTCTTCATTGACGGGGCAAATCTGTACTCCGCCACCAAGTCTCTCGGTTTCGATATCGACTACAAGCGGCTTTTGAAGGAGTTTCAGGGGCGCGGCTATGTTCTGCGCGCCTTCTATTACACCACGCTCGTCGAAGACACGGAATATTCCTCGATCCGTCCGCTGCTCGACTGGCTCGACTATAATGGCTACTCGGTCGTCACCAAGCCGGCGCGGGAATTCACCGACAGCCAGGGTCGGCGCCGGGTGCGCGGCAATATGGATATCGAGCTGGCGGTCGCCGCCATGGAGCTCGCCGACCATGTCGACCATATCGTCCTGTTCTCCGGCGATGGCGATTTCCGCTCGCTGGTGGAGGCGGTTCAGCGCAAGGGCGTGCGGGTGACGGTGGTGTCCAGCATCCATACCCAGCCGCCGATGATCGCCGACGAGTTGCGCCGTCAGGCCGACGTGTTCCTCGATCTCGTGGACCTGCAGGCCAAGGTTGGCCGCGACCCGGCGGACCGTTCCGGCCGCATGCAGGAGACGCCGCGCTTTCTGGAACGCCGCGCGCCCGCGCCCGCCCCGGATGACGACGCAGCGGACTCCTGACGCCTATGGGCGCCGTTCTCGACGCTTCACCGGTAGTGGCGGCGCCGGAGCCGCCGCGCGACTGCCCGCTCTGCCCGCGCCTCGTCGCCTTTCGCGACCATTGGCGCGCGCAGGAGCCCGGCTGGCACAACGCTCCGGTGCCCTCCTTCGGGCCGGAGGATGGGCGCCTGCTCATTGTCGGCCTGGCGCCGGGGCTGCGTGGGGCCAACCGTACGGGCCGCCCGTTCACCGGCGATTATGCCGGCGAGTTGCTCTACTCGACGCTGATCAAGTTCGGCTTCGCCACCGGCAGGTTCGAGGCCCGGCCGGACGATTCGCTGAGATTGGTGGATGCGCGGCTCACCAATGCCGTGCGTTGCGTGCCGCCGGAGAACAAGCCGACCACGGACGAGATCCGCACCTGCCGCCCCTTCTTCTCTGCCACCATCGGGCTGCTGCCGAGCCTCAGTGCCATCGTCGCTCTGGGCAAGATCGCCCATGACCAGGTGCTGGCGGCGCATGGCGAGCGCTTGTCGCACCACAAATTCGCCCATGGCGCCGTGCACCGGCTGGGCGATCTCGTGCTCTTCGACAGCTATCACTGCTCCCGCTACAATACGAACACTGGCGTGCTGACGACGGAGATGTTCCACGCCGTCTTCGCCAAGGTGCGGGCGCATATCGACACGCTGGGCTGAGCGGTCAGGGCGCGACTGGCGCCCACAGCACGTCCTCGACCCGCCGCGCGCCGGAGGCCAGCATCGCCAGCCGGTCGAAGCCGAGCGCGATGCCCGAGGCTTCCGGCATCTGCGCGAGAGCGGCGAGGAAATCCTCGTCGATCGGATAGCGCTCGCCGTAAAGTCGTTCCTTCTCATCCATCCACTGGACGAAGCGGCGCCGCTGTTCGGCGGCATCGGTGAGTTCGCCGAAGGCGTTGGCGAGTTCGACCGCAGAGACATAAAGCTCGAAGCGCTCCGCGACGCGCGGGTCGGCCGGCTTCGGCCGCGCCAGCGCGGCTTCCGAAATCGGGTACTCGCAGAGGATGGTCGGCCGGCCGACGCCGAGATGCGGCTCGATCTTCTCGACCATGACGCGGGTGAAGACATCCGCCCATGTGTCGTCCGCCGCGACGCGGATGCCCGACTCCCGCACCGCATGCCAGAGAGCGTCGCGGTCATTCGCATCCACCCCCACCGTCGCCATGAGGTCGATGCCGGCGAACCGGTCGAACGCCTCCGCAACGGTTAGCCGTTCCGGCTCGTGGGTAACGTCGCAGGCTTTGCCGCCGTAATGGAAAGCGTCGGCCCCGGCGGTCTCCGCCGCCAGTGCTAGCAGCGCGGCGCAATCGGCCATAAGCGCCTCATAGGTCTCCCGGGCGCGGTACCATTCCAGCATCGTGAACTCGGGATGGTGCAGCGCTGTGCGCTCGCCATTGCGGAAAACGCGGGCGAAGGTGAACAGCCGCGCCTCGCCCGCCGCCAGCAGCTTCTTGGCGGTAAATTCGGGTGAGGTGTGGAGATAGCGCGGCGTGCGCTCCCCATCCGGGCGCTCCAGCTCGGTGGCGAAGGCCTTGAGATGCGTCTCGTTTCCGGGCGACACCTGCAGGATCGGCGTCTCCACCTCGATGAAGTCCCGCGCCGCGAAAAAGTCGCGCAGCGCCGCCTGAAGCCGCTGGCGGGCGATGAGGAAGGGGCGCCGGTCGGCATGGCGCGCGGGATACCACCAGGGGGAAGCGGCAACGGACATGACGGCTCTCCGGCGCGCGGATGCGCCTGCGGCGGGGTTGGCGGAAGACGGGCGCGCTTGTATAGGAGGCCCCAACGGAATCCCAGCGGTGCCCCGCGCGAGGCGGCGCACCCAACAGCCAGAGGACCGCAATGGTCAAGGTCATCGCCAGCACGCTGCGCAAGGGCAACGTGGTCGACATCGACGGCAAGCTCTATGTCGTGCTCACCGCCGACAACATCCACCCCGGCAAGGGCACCCCGGTGACCCAGCTCGACATGCGCCGCATCTCCGACGGCACCAAAGTCTCCGAGCGCTATCGCACCACCGAGCAGGTGGAGCGTGCGCTCGTCGAGGACCGGCCCTACACCTTCCTCTATTCGGACGGTGAAGGCTTCCACTTCATGAACCCGGAGAACTACGACCAGATCGCGGTGTCGCCGGATGTGATCGGCGAGCAGGCCGCCTATCTGAGCGACGGCATGCAGGTGCATCTCTCGGTGCATGAGGGCGTTGCCATCGCCATCGAACTGCCCCAGCGCATGGTGCTCGAAGTCGTGGAAACCGAGCCGGCGATGAAGGGCCAGACGGCGTCCTCCTCCTACAAGCCCGCCATTCTTTCCAACGGCGTGCGCTCGGCCGTGCCTCCGCACATCGCGGTCGGCACCCGCATTGTCGTCATGACCGCCGACGGCTCCTATGTCGAGCGCGCCAAGGACTGAGCGGCCCGACAGAGCGAATCAAAAAGCCCGGCCAAGCGCCGGGCTTTTCTTTTGTTTATGAGCGGGAGCGGGTGTCAGCCCCGGTCGCGCAGAAGGCGCTGCTTGTCGCGGGCCCAGTCCTTCGCCTTCAGTGCCTCGCGCTTGTCGTGCGCCTTGCGGCCGCGGGCGATGGCGATCTCCACCTTGGCCCGGCCCTGCTCGTTGAAATAGATGCGCAGCGGCACCACGGTCATGCCCTCGCGCTCCACCGCCTGCCAGATCTTGGCGATTTGGCGCTTGTGCAGCAGCAATTTGCGCGGCCGGCGCGGCTCGTGGTTGAAGCGGTTCGCCTGCAGATATTCCGGGATGAAGGTGTTGTAGATGATCGCCTCGCCGGTCTTGGCGGAGACATAGCTCTCCGCCACCGTGGCGCGGCCGCCGCGCAGGCTCTTCACCTCGGTGCCCGACAGCGCAATGCCCGCCTCGAACACCTCGCCGATCTCATAGTCGAAACGCGCTCGCCGGTTGTCGGCGACGACCTTGCGTTGTTCTGTCTTTTTCTCAGCCATCGCTTTGCTCCGAACCGGAGCGCGCGCCCCGATCTGACGTCAGTTGAGGATTCCGGCGTGGCGCATCGCCGCGAGCACGGTTTCCTTGGTCTTCTCGGTGACCGGCACCATGGGAAGGCGCGCCTCATCGACGATCTTGCCGAGAACGCTCAACGCATATTTGGTGGGGCTCGGGTTGGTTTCAACGAACAGCGCCTGGAACAGCGGGAACAGCCGGTCCTGCAACTCCAGCGCCTTGGTGTAGTCGCCGGCGATGCAGGCCTCGATCAGCTGGGCGCAGAGCTTGGGAGCGACGTTGGACGCCACCGAGATGCAGCCATCGCCGCCATGCGCCATGAAGGCAAGCGCCGTGGCGTCTTCGCCCGACAGCTGGTTGAAGCCGGGGCCGATCGCCTGGCGCTGCTGGCTGACGCGGGCGAGATTGGCCGTCGCGTCCTTCACGCCGACAATGTTCTTCAGCTCGGCCAGCCGCGCCATCGTCTCCACCGACATGTCGACCACCGACCGGCCGGGAATGTTGTAGATGTAGATCGGCAGGCCGATGGCGTCGTTGATGGCCTTGTAGTGCTGATACAGGCCTTCCTGGCCGGGCTTGTTGTAATAGGGCGTCACCACCAGCACCGCGTCCGCCCCGGCCTTCTCGGCGTGGCGCGCGAGGTCGATCGCCTCGATGGTGTTGTTGGAGCCGGCGCCGGCAATCACCGGCACCCGGCCCGCCGCCTGGGCGACGGTCCATTCGACCACGGACTTGTGTTCGTCGTGGGAGACGGTCGGGCTCTCGCCGGTCGTGCCGACCGGCACGAGGCCGTGGATGCCTTCCTCGATCTGCCAGTCGACGAGGTCGCGGAACGCTTTCTCGTCCACGGCGCCGTCGCGGAACGGCGTCACAAGCGCCGTAAAGGATCCACGGAAGGGCAGCGGGTGGGACATGGAGCGCTCCTGAAGCTCGATCTTTCTTGTCGCGCAGCATGCCCTTGGCACAATGCGGCGAGGGGGCATCAGATATCGCGTCGACGCGGCCGAAGGAAGGGCATTGTTGGCACTTCGCGTGGCAAAGCCCGGCAAACCCCGCCGGGCGCGGGCGCCCTGCCCCCGTTTTGCCGGGTTGCGCGGCTAGATTGCCGCTTGGGCTGCGGAGCGGGCGACATGACGCGCCGGTTGTGGTTAGCGTTTCGTCAATAAGATCGCGCGACAACTGAAGCTGCCCAGCCGACCGGAAACGGCCCGCGCGGGGTCTGTTCCGTCTGTCAGGAGAGTCCGCCGTCATGAACGAGTGCGCGAATGATCATCCGCTTTCGCCGCGTTCCGCGAACGGGACGCGCCGCCGGCCGCGCGGCGCCCTGACTCTTGCCACCGCGCTGCTGCTCGGCTCGGCCGCCTTCCTGCCGTCAGTCGCCGAGGCGACGACGCCGACCCCGGCGCCGAAGCCCGCCAGCGCCAAGGACCAGAAGACGGCGGCGAAGAAGCCCGCGCCGACGCCGGCCGCCAAGCCGAAGATCAACGTCTCTCCGAAGGTCACGACCGCCTCCGCTGCCGGCGGCATGGCGATGGCGGCGGGGGCGGCGAGTTCGTCCCTTGCCGGTGTCACCGGCGACATCAAGACCGCGACCGATCTCATCGACAAGGGCCAGAGCGCGCAGGCGCTCGCCATTGCCGACCAGATGCGCGACCCCGGCGCGCAGGCGCTAGTGCGCTGGCTGGCGCTGCGCGTCACCGCGCGCGATGTCGGCTATGACCGCGCCGTCGCCATCCTGCGCGCCCATCCCACCTTGCCGACACCGATCGTGCTGCGCCGCCGGCTCGAATATCTGCTCTATGTCGAGAACAAGGACCCGCAGACGATTCTCAATTTCTTCGCCGAGCAGGCGCCCTATTCCGGCGAAGGCAAGGTCGCGCTCGCCCGCGCTCTGTTCGCCGCCGGCGACCAGAAGGCCGGCGCGGCCTGGCTACGCAACGCCTGGCAGGAAGACCCGCTCGCCTCCGACACCGAATCGACGGTCATGGTGGAGTTCGGCGGCCTGCTGACCCGCACTGACCACAAATACCGCGCCGACAAGCTGCTCTATAACGAGGATGCCGAGCGCGGCCTGCGCGCCGCCCAGCGGGCAGGCGACGATGTGACGGCGCTGGCGCGGGCGCGCATCGCGCTCTCTACCGGCAAGGGCGACGTGGCGAAGCTGCTCGCCGCCGTGCCGGCCTCGCTGCGCTCCGACCCGGCCTATCTCTACACCCTCGCCAAGATGCAGCGGCGCAATGGCGACCATGCCGCCGCCGCCCGCACCCTTTCCAGCGCGCCGAAGGACCCCGGCCTATTGGTCGATCCCGACGAGTGGTGGGTGGAGCGCCGGCTGGTGGCGCGGGGCCTGCTCGACAAGGGCGATGCCCGCACCGCTTATAAGGTGGCGCGCGAGGCTGCCGTGCCCGAAGACGAGCATATGCGGGCCGACGCGCATTTCACCGCCGGCTGGCTGGCGCTGCGCTACCTCAATGATCCCAAGGCCGCGCTGGCGCATTTTTCCAAGGTGCCGGAGAACCAGACCCACCCGGCGACGGTGTCGCGCGGCTATTACTGGCAGGGCCGCGCCTATGAGGCGCTGGGCTCCACCGCCAATGCCCGCTCGCAATACGCCACGGCCGCGCAATACGGCACCGCCTATTACGGACAGCTGGCGGCATCACGTCTCGGCAACAGCAAGGTAAAGGTAGAATCGGCGCCCGCCGCCAATGCCGCCCAGCGCAACGCCTTCAACCGCGACGAAGGCGTGATGATCTTCCGCCTGCTGGAGAAGCTCGACAAGTCGAACCTCTCCATCGCCCTCGGCTATGACCTCGCCGAACGCCTGCCGGATGCGGCGCAGCTCGGCCTGCTGGCGGAACTTGCCAAGCAGCAGGGCGACGCTCGCGCCGTGACGATGATCGGCAAGGTGGCGCTCAATCGCGGCATTCCGCTGGAGGCGGAAGCCTATCCCACTTTCGGCATTCCCGAGTACCGGCCGATCACCGAGGATGTCGACCGCTCGCTGGTCTACGCCATCGCCCGGCAGGAGAGCATGTTCAACCCCTCCGCCCGGTCGAGCGCCGGGGCCACGGGCCTGATGCAGGTCATGCCGGCCACCGGCGCTACCATCGCCCGGCGCACCGGCACCACGCTCGACCCCAAGCGGCTCGCCGTGCCGGCGGTGAACGTGCAGTTCGGCGCAGCCGAGCTGCGCAGCCTGCTCGACAATTACCAGAACAACTATGTGCTGACCTTCGCCGCCTATAATGCCGGGCGCGGCAATGTGGCGAAGTGGATCGCCGCCTATGGCGACCCGCGCGACCCCTCGGTCGACCCGATCGACTGGGTGGAGCGCATCCCCTTCTCCGAGACTCGCAATTATGTGCAGCGGGTGATGGAGAATGCGCAGGTCTACAAGTCGCGCTTCGGCTCGCGCGCCCCGCTGCAGATCGAGGCGGATCTGCGCGGCTCGCGGCTCTGATCGAGAGGCGGCGCCGGCTTCAGGCTGGCCCGCGCCCGCGCAGCAGGCGGCGCAGCCAGCAGCCGCCGACACAGCCGCCCAGATAGGTCGTGACCATCAGTATCGTCACGTCGATGGCGAAGGGCGTCATGCCGCGTCCTTTCCGGCGTTGGCCGCGTCCGCGCGCCGGCGCGCGGGGCTGCAGCCGCTCCACCAGCCGGTGACAAGGCCAAGGGCGAGGGACGCAGCCAGATAGGGCCAGAGTTCAAACGCCAGAAACAGCATGGCTCACCTCACGATCAGCTGCACACCGGCCGCAACGGGCGGGACCGCCGCGTCCGGGCTCTGCGCGGCGAGCGAGGGCCGCTCGCCGGTGGTCAGCCGGTCCGGGGCGATGCCGGCGGCGGCAAGATACTGCACCAGCGACTGCGCCCGCGCGGTCGCCGTCGCCGCATCCGTGTCCGGCTGGCGGATGGAAATCTCTATCAGCGCCTCCGGGCAGCGCGCCGCCGCCGCAGCGACCCGGTCGAGCAGGCCGAAGCTCGCAGGCTCGATGGCGGCATCGCTCGCGGAAAAGGAGATGCTGCCCTTATCCATGAGATGGCTGATCAGGCTTTGGCACGCTGCCGCATCCAGCGGCGGCGCCGGCGGCGCGACACTGAGCACGACATCCAGCGTGAAGCCGGAGGGCAGCCCCGCCGCCAGATTGGCGCGGACCGAGGCGACCGCCTCGGGGTAGAGCACCGTGCCCGTCACCTTCAACTGGGCGTCGTCAAAGCGCACCTCGCCGCTGTCGAGCCGCGAGAGCTGGCGCATTGCCGTCATCACCGCCGCCGTGAAGCCCTGCGGCGCGCCTTGGGCGATTGCCGACACGTCGTTCAGCCGGTCGCCGAGGAACTGGATCTTGGCCGCTTCCACCAGGCGCTCATGCTCGCTGGGTGACGGGAAGAAACCCGACAGGGTAAGCCCGTCCGCGTCCTTGCGCAGGCTGAATACATAGGGCGAGACGACCGGCGGCCGCACATCGCTGCGCAGGGTGAAGCCCTTTGGCGGCGACTGTTCCAGCGCCGCCCGCACCGTGAGGAACGCCGCCGCGTCGAGCGCCTCGCCGGAAATGGCGAGCGTCGTGCCATGGCCGCGCACTGAGCCCTGCCGCAGCCGCGACAGCTGGTCGATGCCGAAGCTGGTCGCCGCCACCCAGGCCTCGCCGGGCGGACCGCCCATGGCGATGCGCATCTCGTCGCTGACGGGCACGCCGGGGAAATCGCCGCGCACCGCGTCGAACACCAGCCGCTTGGCTTCCTCGGACGGCGCGAAGCCGGTCAGTCGCAGGCCGTTCGCCGTGCGCTGCACGCCCCACACGAAGGGATCGACGCGCGGCGGCTCAACCGCGAAACGGGTGAGCGTATAGCCCTCGGGGAGGTTGCGCCGCGCTGCCGACATGGCGTCATAGGCGGCGAAGTCCGGCGCGGTGCCCTCGATGGCGATGGTGGTGCCCGAGAGCGTCACCGTGCCGTTGGGCAGGCGCCCCAGCTGAGCGAGGGCGAAGGCGGCGGCCTTGAGCCAGCCTTCGGTCGGCGGTGCGCCGTCGGCAAGGCGCAGCCGGTCGGAAATCGCCGCACCCGGCATGGCCCCGCGCACGAGATCGAGCAATGCGCGCCGTGCATCGCCGAGCGGAATGTAACCGGAGAGGGTCACGTCACCGTCGCGCTCGCGCGCCGCCGACCAGATGAAGGGCGAGACGATGGGCGGCAGCACGGCGAAGCGCGCCAGCTCGAAATCCTTCGGCAGCTCGCTGCGCACGGTGACTTCCAGCGCGTCATAGCTGGCGAAGTCCGGTGCCCGCCCCTCAATGGAAAAGGCATTGTCGGAAAGGGTGATGCGGCCCGCCGGCATCTTGGCGAGCTGCTCGATGCCGAAGGCCACGACGCCAATAAAGTCGCCGGCCGGCACGCCGCGCGCCCGCACCAGTTCCTTCTCGCCCGTCACCACCACGCCCGGCGCCATGGCAGCGGCGGCCTCGGCAATGCGCCGGCGGGCGTAGGAGGAGGGCACATAGCCTTCGAGATGCAGCTTGCTGCCGTCGCGTATGGCACTGAAGGTGAAGGGACGGCGCTCCGGCAGCAGCGTCGTGCGATCCTCCACCACGCGCACGCCCGAGAGGCGGGCAAGCTCATAGCGGACCTTGATCCGTGCTTCCTCGGAGAGCGCCTCACCTTCGAGCAGCGCGTTGCGGCCCTCGAACCGCGCATGAGCCCAGGATTCGCCGATGACCGACAGCAGCGTCTCCGCCCGCTCCGTCAGGTCCTCCTCCACCGGCGCCCGCGCGAACGTAACGGCGAGCGCCACCAGCACGGCAAGGGCGGGAAGCCCTTTCCACCAGGCGCGCCAACGACACATCATAGTCTCCCCCGTCCGGCAACCGGAATCGGCCGGCCACCAGGCCGGGGGACTTGACCATAGTTCCACGACATCAGGAAGCGGCCCCCTCCTGCCGGCGTCTTGTTACACCCACTCGCCCGCGCGCATCACCGGCTCGGCGGCGCCGGAGGCGGTGATGCCGTCGACATCGACCTCGCCGGAACCGATCATCCAGTCGATATGGATGAGGCTCGCATTGGCGCCGCGCGCCGCCAGCTCGTCGGGCGTCAGATTGGCGCCGTTGATGAAGCACTTGGAATAGGACTGGCCAAGCGCGATGTGGCTGGCGGCGTTCTCGTCATAGAGCGTGTTATAGAACAGCAGCCCGCTCTTGGAGATCGGCGAGGAATGCGGCACCAGCGCCACCTCGCCCAGCCGGCGGGCCCCCTCGTCGGTGTCGAGCACCTTGTTCAGCACGTCGGCGCCGGTGCGGGCGCGGGCCTCGACGATCCGCCCGCCCTCAAAGCGCACGGCAATGTCCTGGATTAGCGTGCCCTGGTAGGACAGCGGCTTGGTGCTGGCGACATAGCCGTCCACCCGGCCCTTGTGCGGCGTGGTGAAGACTTCCTCGGTCGGGATGTTGGCGTTGCAGACGATGCCGTTCTTCGCCTGCGAGGCGCCGCCCGCCCATTCATGTTCATCGGCCAAGCCGACGGTGAGGTCCGTGCCGGGCCCCCGGAAGCGCAGGGCGGCGTAGCGCTGGCCGTTGAGCCGCGCGGTGCGCGCCTGCAGTTCCGCGTTGTGTGCCGTCCACGCCGCCACCGGATCGGGCGCGTCGACGCGCGAGGCGGCGAAAATGGCGTGCCAGAGCTTCGCCACCGCGATGTCCTCAGGGTCGTCGGGGAACATCGCCTTGGCCCAGGCCGGCGAGGCATAGGAGACGATGGTCCAGTTGATGTCGAAATTGGCGATATGGGAGAGGGCCGGCATATAAGCCTTCGACCGCGCGCGGTTGGCGCGCGACACCTTGTCCGGGTCTTCATTGGCCAGCAGCGAGGGATTCTCGCCGGAAATGGCGAGCCGCGCCGCGCCGGCGCCGAAGGCCTTCGCCATGCCCTCATAGAGCCAGGCCGAGGCAGCGTCGAAACTGTCGTCGGGCGCGTTGCGGAAGCGCATCAGCGTCGCCTCCTCGTCGCTGAACAGCGTGGTGACGAGGCTGGCCCCGGCCTTGTAGGCGTGCTCGGTGATTCGGCGGACCAGCGGCAGCGCGTCGAGCGAGGCTGTCATCACCAGTTCCTGCCCGGGCTGCAGGCCAAGCCCGACATGGACGGCGACGGCGCCCAGCCGATCGAGCCGTTCCTCATGCGAGAGGAGTTCCGTTGGGGTGGCGGCGTGTTTGGTCATGCTGGTCTCCGAAAGGCGCGGGTGGCCCGGCGCCATTGAAGAAAGCCGCGACACCGCCCGTCAAGCCGCATCGGCTTACAAACGAAAGCGGGCGAGCCCATGGCTCGCCCGTTCCGTGACTATTTGCAGGGGGATCAGCGCTCGCTGCGATCGTTCACCCGCTCCTGATTGATGATGGCCTGATCGCCGCGCATGTACCACGGATCGGCATAAGAGGGCTCGTAGCCATAGGACGGGCCAAGCGGCGCGCGCACCGGCGCGTTGTAGACGGGCTCGCCATAATAGCGCTCGCCCACATAGGCGTTGCGCCCTTCATAGACCTGGCCGCGATAATTCGGGTCGGCGAAGGCGGTGCCGGCCGCGCCGGCGGCGAGAATGCCCAGAGTAGCAGAGGCAAGAAGCAGCTTGCGCATGATGTTATCTCCGTCGTCTGCAGGCTTTTGCTTCTAGACCGGAACGTGAATTCCGATCCGTTCGGGCTGACAACGGCGACGCAGCGAAAAAGGTTCCGTTCACGACTTTGCGCGCAGGCAAACGCCCAAGACAACAGAGGGCGAATGCATGCCGCCCGCCCCGTGCTACCACCCGATCAAACGGTTGGCGACGGTGCCGGCGAGCAGGGCGGCGGCCAGGCTGACGGCGAGGGCGACCGCGACGGCGCGGCGCGTGCGCCGCTGCAGATCGCGATTGCGCACGGTGAAGCCAAGCGCCGCGACGGCTTCGGCGATCGCATCTTCGGCGCTGGAACCGACGGCGCGGCCATCGGGCACGATCATCAGATTTTCAGTCTTGCCCCAGTCCTCGACCAGAAACCCCTCCCCGTCCCGCCCATCGGCACCGGGCGGGTGGCGTTCCCTTAGCGGACGGGGATCGGCGGACCAGAGGAACACCGGCGTGCCGCGCGCCTCGGCATAGCCGATCTCGAACGCCGTGCCCGGGTCCATATGCGTGCCGCGAAACGGGGTAATGTCGGCGATCACGGCATCCGCCGCGTCGAGCATCTCCAGGCAGGCGCGGCGAATGTCGACGCCGTCGGCGTGCAGCGGAAAAAGCCCTTCGGCACCCGCCGCGGCGCAAAGCGCCAGAAGCCGCTCCCCTTGTTCGGCGGCATCCGCACGGAACACGTCCGGTCCGGCGAGATAAAGACGAAGAAGCCGGGGCATGGGAAACTCGGGAGAGGCGCGCCGCGGGGACAGCGCGCGCTGCGAGGATGGCGACCGCGGCTGGGCTCGAACCAGCGACCTGCCGCTTAGAAGGCGGCTGCTCTATCCAGCTGAGCTACGCGGCCCACTCGCTCCCGCCGGGCTCGTGGTCAGTGGGTCCACTGGCCGACGCGGCGGAAGCTGAAATTGTCGGAATAGGCCATACGGCGGCGGGCCGGCTCCTGCGGCTCCTGCAGCTGGTAGGCAATGCCGTGGCGCTCGGCATAGGCGACTGCCTCTTCCTTGGTGTCGAAACGCAGGCGCACCTGACTCTTCATGTCGCCGGAGCTGGTATAGCCCATCAGCGGCTCCACCAGACGGGGCTGTTCCGGCTCATAATCGAGCACCCAGAGCTTGGTCCGGGCGTTGCCGGACTGCATGGCGGTCCGGGTCGGCTTGTAGATGCGTGCGACCATTTCCCTCGCTCCCTTGCCGCGACCGCCGCTCCGCCGTTCCGGCTCGTGGCGGGCCCGCGCCTTGCTCGCCCTGATTAAGGCGCTCCAAACGTTCTGGCAATGGCCGCCCGCGGGCTTCCCCCATCCGCGGGCGACCTTCGGGTCTGGCACGCGGAGGTCAAGCATCCGGCAGGATGGTGGTACCTCGCCATCGCATAGCATTCGCCAGCGCGCGGACAGCACATCGGGATCGTCGGTACAGCATTCCACCTTGTGCCCACGCCCTCCGCTGGCGTGCTGCGCGGGCGTTGCCTCGCGTCAAAAACGTAACCAGCCCTGACTTTTGCTGTCCGTCGTCCTATATAGGAGGAGCGTCGTCGTTCGCGGCGGCGATTTTTACCATTCGACCAGACCATAGGATTGGACAGGATTTGCAGGTTCTCGTACGCGATAACAATGTCGACCAAGCTTTGAAGGTTCTGAAGCGCAAGATGCAGCGCGAGGGTATTTTCCGCGAGATGCGCGCACGCCGTGCTTATGAGAAGCCCTCCGAGCGCCGCAACCGCGAGGCGGGCGAAGCCGTTCGCCGGGCCCGCAAGGTGGCGCGCAAGCAGGCCGTGCGCGAGGGGTTGATCGCCGCGCCGAAGAAGAAACCCTCGACCCGCCAGGCCCCCGCCCGCGCACCCGCTGCCCCGGCGCCGGCTGCCGATTAGCGGCGCGTGCCGTCCTTCGCCTCTCGACGTTGAAAGGAAACGACCATGAGCCATCCGCTCCCCGCCTCCGCCCACCCCGCCGCCGATGAGCCGGTGGCCCGCCCGGCCATGACCCGGATGGAAAGCAAGGCCGAGGCGATTTCGCGCGCGGCGATGGAAACGATCCAGCAGGAAGTCGCCCGGCGTGAGGCCAAGACGGCCCAACTCCGGGCGGCGCGTCTGGCGAAGGAAGCCAGCGAGCGCGCGGCCGTCGCTGCGAAGCCGGCACCCGTCAAGCGCAAGGCAACGTCGGCGCGCTGAGGCGGGACCGGCAGCTAACCGCGCCGCGCCATCTTGCCGAACGGGACCCTTCTGTGCCATCTGACAGCGGCCCGGCCTTCCGGGCTGCAAAGAAGGGTCCCGTCCGGCGGGAACACACCTTGTCGGGGCATAGCGCAGCCCGGTAGCGCGGAAGTTTTGGGTACTTCAGGTCGCAGGTTCGAATCCTGCTGCCCCGACCAGACCACCCTGTCAGCGAGGTGACGCCCCCCCGCCAGTGGTCGCTTCGCCGCCGTTTGCACCCGTGACATTTTCGGCCGCCGCGCCATAGCGCGACATCACGCTCGCTACTGCCTCCGCCCATAACGCGGCACGGTTGAGCGGATTCGGCGCCGTGGCGACCTTCTTCTGGCCGAAAGCCGATGCCGCGACGCCCGCACCTTCCACGATGCGGCGGCAGATCGGGCGGTCATAGCCTTCCATACCCGTCGCATAGGGAGCCATGGCCCTGCTGCGCGACAGCCGCGCGATCGAATGCGGGTAGAAGGCTCCGATACATGGCAGAGGAACATGGGCGAAGCCGACCCGCAGACGGAACTCACCCATGCTTTTGCCGAAGAGCGTCCGCACCGGGAGGCCGGAGGGAACATTCGACTCCCTCTCCCAGATGCGGTCCCCCCACGCGCCGGTGAAAGGCATGGTATTTCCGAGGTGCGGCTCGAAGTTCAGGAAGGCGATATCGTCGCCGTGGCCGGCGGTGGCGACGAACTCCCGCGCCTTCGCCCGCAGTTCGCCCTCATAAGCGAAGCGCAATCTGGGGATATGGCTCCCGGCGGCGTAGCCGAGTTCCCGGACATGCATCCCAGCGCCTGCGCGATGTTGGTGCCGCAATCGTCGCCGCCGGCCACCTCCACCCGCATAGTCAACGCTTCCCGGCAGCCCCGCTCCGCTGCGAGCGCCGCCACCGTGGGCGAATCATAGCCGCACGAAACCGTGACGACCGGCGCCAGCGGCCCGCGTCGCAATGGCGATTCCGCGTTCTCCCGCAGCGCGGCAACGGCATCGCCGAGCATGCGGCGGTAGGAAACGAAGTCGCGGTAACGTTGCCCGGTATAGCGCTGGGTGATGACGATCTGGCCGGCGGCCGAGACGGTGAAATTATTGTGCCACAATCGCAGCAGCACGAAATCGCTGCTGGAGGCAATCACCGGGTTGCCCCAGGCCGCGCCCAGCCGGGTGGTCGCATGGGTGTTAGCGACCGCCTCCGCTTCCACGACGGCGAAAAAGGGGTGTTCGGGCACGATGCCGGCGTCGGTCAGGCAGAAGCACAACGAGTTGGATATGTGATCCACCCCGCTGCGATTGTCCCGCAGCAGATAGATCGCTTCCAGAAGTTGCTTGGGCGGCAGGAACAGCGGAACGGCGCCGAACAGGACACCGGAACCGAAATGGCTGGCCTGCTCCAGCCCCCCGATATCGCCGAACGCACCTGTCCACACGCCCTCGAACAGGCCGCCATCGAACACTTCGACCCCCTGCCCGACGCTGAAGGCGAAACGCCCACCCTCGCGGGGGCACAGCCAGGCGAGCGGCGGAAGCTCCTGCCGCCGCGTCACCTCATTGGTCGGCGCCGAGGCTTGGCCCGCGACGGTGAGGGCGGCGAGACTTTCATTCTGCCGCGCGCGAAGGTGCGCCGGTCGGCCGCGAGCGAGGGCAGTCGCAGGTCGCTGAGATATTGGCGCGCCGTGCCACGGAGCCGGGCAACACCGGGAAACCGCGACAGCACGTATCTTCGGACGTTTCTGGCCAGCCCCCCCTCTCTGCAACCCCTACCCGCAAAGGTTGCTACCACATAAGGCGTCAGGACGGAATGGTATTCGGATAGGCGCGAAAATGCACTCCGAGGCGTCGCCGGCCGCCCGGTTAGCGCTCGCGGAACAGCCGGTACTCGATGCGGTCGCCGACGGCGATCCCCTTGGCGCGCACCGTGCCGGCGGGCAGTTCCAGCACCGCCCGCACCGGCGGGCCGGACGAGATGGTCTCGGTGGACAGCGGCACCGTGTCGGTGGCGATGCTCGCGATCCGCCCGTCGGAGCGGATGAACAGCATGTCGAGCGGGATATAGGTGTTCTTCATCCACATATAGATCGGCTGCTCGACGCCGAAATCGAACAGCATCCCCGCATCGGGTGCCAGCTCGGTCCGGTACATCAGCCCCTTGGAACGTTCGGCCGGCGTCACCGCCAGTTCGATATTCACCGCGAACGGCCCGGCTTTTGTGAGGATGTTGAGCTTTTCCGCCGCCGCGCCGGCCGGCAGGAGGTTCGCCACAAGCAAGGCGGCGAGGGCGAGAACCGGTGCCAGCCCACGGAAGGACCGGCCCGTGAGGGCAAAGGCGTAGCTTATGCGGGCGATGGTCATGCGTAAACGACGCCGGGGCGCCTTCCCTAGTGAGACGACGGGGTGGCGGCACCATCGGGCCGCACTTCGGCGGCCATAAGGCCTTTCGGCCCCGGCCCGAAGCGCACCAGCACCATCTGCCCGGGCCGCAGCTCGGCGAGGCCGTGGCGGCGCAGCGTCTCCATATGCACGAAAATGTCCTCCGTGCCCTCCCCGCGCGACAGGAAGCCGAAGCCGCGCAGACGGTTGAACCATTTCACCCAAGCGCGCTCGAAGCCGCCGACCGGCTGCACCGTCACATGGGTGCGCGCCTGCGGCAGCTGCGAGTGATGCACGGCGGTGGTCTCGTCCATGGAAAGCACGCGCAGCGCCTGGAAGCCGCGTTCACGCGCCACGACCTCGCACACCACGCGCGCGCCTTCCTGCGCCGTATTGAAACCGCCGCGCCGCAGGCAGGTGACATGCAGCATCACGTCGCCGCTGCCATCGTCCGGGACGACGAAGCCATAGCCCTTGGACAGGTCGAACCATTTGATGGCACCGGCGATGAGAAGGACCTTGCTCTCCTGGCCCTCGCCCGCCCCGGAATTCTCCTCCGGTTGGGCGCGCGAATCCGTTCCCGTGCGCGGCAGAGACCCGTCCGATACCATCGGCTGCCAACCTCCAGGAAAACCCGCTCGCCCCATCCGGCGAAACCCATGATTCCGAGGACGAAGCATAGCACCCGGCGCTGCCACGAAAACACCGAAATCGATTCGCAGCGCGATTCCCGTCTCACCGATGCAACGCGGCATCGCACACCGCGCCGATATCGGCGCGGATCACCAGATCGGCAAGATCGTCGAGGTCGGTCGGCTCGCGGTTGATGATCACCAGCCGGGCGCCGGCGCGCTTGGCCTGTACCGGAAAGCCCGCGGCGGGCCACACCACCAGCGAGGAGCCGAGGACGATGAACACGTCGCAGGCCCCGCTCAGCCGCTTCGCCCGCGCCATGGCCTCCGCCGGCATGGGCTGGCCGAAGGAGATGGTGGCGCTCTTGATCGGCCCGGCGCAGGCCGGGCAGTCGGGCGCCCTCTCGTGCTCCGCCTCGAAGCGCGCGCGCACCCAGCCGAGCTCATAGCGCGCGCCGCAGTCGAGGCAGGTGGCATAGGTGCTGTTTCCGTGCAGTTCCACCAGATGCGTCTCCGGCACGCCGGACGCCTGGTGCAGGCCGTCGATGTTCTGGGTGATGATGCCGCTCAGCCGCCCCTCGGCGAGCCAGTGCGCCAGCGCCCGGTGTCCGCGCCCCGGCCGGGCGCCGGCAAAGGCGACCTCCATGGCGAATCGCCGCCGCCAGGCCTCGGCCCGCATCGCCGCGCTGGCGCGAAAATCCTGGTAGTCGATCGGCCGGTTGTGGGCCCACAGCCCGCCGGGCGAGCGGAAATCGGGAATGCCGCATTCGGTGGAAATTCCGGCGCCGGTAAAGGCGACGCCGGCCTGCATCGACTCCAGCACGGCACGCAGCGCCTCACCCGCCGCCTTGATGTCATCGCCCGCCATCATATGTTGCCTTCACCCGATCCGTGGACATCGCGGCTTCAGCCCTCGAGAGGAATTCATGAAGTACCTTCACACCATGGTGCGCGTCACCGACATCGACGCCTCGCTGGATTTCTACTGCAACAAGCTGGGGCTCACCGAGGTTCGGCGCAAGGAATCGCCGCAGGGGCGCTTCACGCTCATCTTCCTCGCTGCGCCCGGTCAGGAAGGCGTCGCCGAAATCGAGCTGACCTATAATTGGGACCCGGAGACCTATGGCGAAGGGCGCAATTTCGGCCATCTCGCCTTTGAGGTCGACGATATCTACGCCGCCTGCCAGAAGCTGCAGGACGGTGGCGTGAGCATCAACCGCCCGCCGCGCGATGGTCGCATGGCCTTTGTCCGCTCGCCCGACAATATCTCGATCGAATTGCTGCAGAAGGGCGACGCGCTGCCGCCGCTGGAGCCGTGGGCCTCGATGGCAAACACCGGCAAGTGGTGACCGCATGCTGAGCCAGGCGGGCAGGCACCGCCCTGCCCGGCTGACAGCGGCGCAGGGTCGGTTGGCCGCGGCCCAGTTCGACCCCGGCGCCTGCGCGTGGGCGCCGGGGATGCCCGCCCTCACCGGTAGCCCGTGCGCGGCATAGGCGTTTTGCGATTTGACGCGCAGGCCTGTGGATGACGCCGCCGCCCCCATCTTGCGCGCCGCCGCGCGTCACCCTATAAGGCACCCGCCTGCGCGCCCTTCGTCTATCGGTTAGGACGCCACCCTTTCACGGTGGAGAGAGGGGTTCGACTCCCCTAGGGCGCGCCAGCATCGTCGATTGCACTCCCTAGTGCGAACCAGCTGCCGAATGCAGCCGCGACATCGCCTCGTCATCACCGCGGATGTGCCACTGCAAGAATTCGTTGGCATCTTGCTACACGGCGCGGTCATGAGCTTCGGACAGGTCAGAATCCCATCGCAGCTCCGTCACTGCGTGGGTCTCCTGCGCCTTCGAGCGTGGCGTCGGAGCGACGGACGATGGCACCGGCATGGCCCATCATCGCGTCGAAGGCGGGCACCATCTCCACATCGTGCCCAGCAGCCCGGAGGGCCGCGATAAGGTCGGGCGGGAAGCGATCCTCGAGCTTGAGCGTCACGGTCTCCGCCCCCCAGGTGCGGCCGAGCAGCCAGCGCGGAGCGGTGATCGCCGCCTGAAGTTCCTGGCCGAACAGGCCGTAGCGGGAGAACAGCACTCCTTGCGTCTGCGGCTGTCCCTCGCCGCCCATCGTGCCATAGACCATGTGGCGGCCATCCTTGAAGCTGGCCATGGCCGGGTTCAGCGTGTGGAACGGCTTGCGGCCGGGCGCCAGCACGCGCGGACCGTCGCCCGTAAGGGCGAAGCTTGAGCCGCGATTCTGCCAAACGATGCCGGTCTGCGGCAGCACGACGCCGGACCCGAACTCGAAATAGATGCTTTGGATGAAGCTGGCGGCGAGGCCGTTGCCGTCGATGGCGCCGAGCCACACCGTATCGCCGGCGGAAGGCGGCGCGGGCCAGGGCAGCGCCCGCGCGGGATCGATGCGTCCCGCCAGGCGGTCAAGCACGCCGTCGGCAAGGAAATCGCGCGGGTCCTCTCTCATCGCACCGGGGTCGCCGACCACGCGGTCGCGCACCAGGAAAGCCTGCTTGGTCGCCTCGATGAGCCCGTGCAGATGGGCGAAGCCCTCCGCTTCCCGCACGCCTAGCCGGCTGAAAATCCCGAGGATCATCAGCGAGGCCAGCCCCTGCGTCGGCGGCGGGAAATTGAACAGCCGGACGCCCGGCAGATCGACCTGCAGCGGGGTGACACGCGTGGCATGGCACGCGGCGAGATCATCGAGCGTCACCGGCGCGCCCGCTTCGGCCAGATCCTCGGCGATGTCGCGGGCGAGCGGGCCGCGATAGAAGCTCTCCGGGCCCTCGCGGCCGAGCCGCTCCAGCGTCTGTGCCAGGGCCGGCAGCGTCATCGTCGCGCCGGTGGCCGGGGCGGCACCATCCATCAGATACACGTCGGCAAAGCCCGAGACATCCGCGAGCTCCGGCAGCTTGGCGGCGGTGAGCTCGCTCTGGCTGGCGGTCACGGCGAAGCCGTTGCGGGCGTGCCAGACCGCGTCTTCCAGAAGGCGGGCGAACGGCAGGCGTCCGCCGCGTTCGGTGCTCAACCTCAGCGCCTCGCCCCAGCCCGCAACGGTCCCGGCCGTCGTGTTGGCGGCCAGAGGTCCACGCTGCGGGATCGCCGTCAGACCTGCCTGCGCATAAAGCTCCGGCGTCGCCGCACCGGCGGCGCGGCTGCAGGCGTCGATGCCGACCGGGGTTTCGCCCGGTGCGCCGATGAGCCAGAAGCCATCGCCGCCGATGGCCGTCATATGCGGGTAGACCACCGCCAGCGTGGCCGCCATCGCCACCGTGGCCTCGACGGCATTGCCGCCTTCACGCAGCACGCGCAGTCCCGCCTCGCTCGCCAGATGATGCGGTGAGGTCACCATGCCCCGGCGGGCACGCACCGTGTTCAGCATGTCACGCGTCCTCTACCAGCCGATCGCCTTGGGCAGCCAGGTGGCCACCGCAGGGAAGGTGAAGACGAGGGCGACCGCCATCAACTGCAGGGCGATGAAGGGAAGGACGCCGCGGTAGATGTCGGCCGTGCGCACCTCCGGCGGAGCGACGCCGCGCAGGTAGAACAGCGCCCAGCCGAAGGGCGGTGTGAGGAAGGAGGTCTGCAGCACGGTGGCGATCAGCGCCGCCGCCCAGACGAGGTCCACCCCGGCATTCTGCATCAGCGGCAGGAACATCGGCACGACGATGTAGCTGATCTCGATCCACTCGATGAAGAAGCCGAGCACGAAGATGATGAGCAGCATGAAGATCAGGATGCCGTCCGTTCCACCGGGCACCAGCGCGAAGGCATCATGCACCAGCCGCTCGCCGCCGAGGCCACGGAAAGACAGCGCAAAGACCTGCGAGCAGATCAGCACGAAGAACATCATCGCGGTGATGCGCGCGGTGGATTGCACCGTGTCCACCAGCGTCTTCAGCGTGAAGCGGCCGGCGACTGCCGCGACGAGTATGGAGCCGATGGCGCCCATGCTGGCGGCTTCCGTCGGCGCGGCGATGCCGCCGATGATCGAGCCGAGCACCGCCAACACCAGGCCGATCGGCGGCAGCCCGACCTTGAGCGCCTTCAGCCACAGCTCCTTGCGCGGCATGGCGCGCCGCTCCTCAAGCGGGATGGCCGGCACCTTCTCCGGCCAGACGATGCCGACGACGATCATGTAGATGCAGAAGATGCCGGTGAGCAGCAGCCCGGGCATAAGCGCGGCGGCGAACAGCGTGCCGACCGACTCGCCGAGAATGTCGGCGAGCAGGATCAGGATGGTCGAGGGCGGGATAAGCTGACCGAGCGTGCCCGACGCGCAGATCGCCCCACAGGACAGGCTCTTATCGTAGCCCCGCCGCAGTAGGGTCGGCAGCGTGAGCAGGCCGAGCGTGACGATGGTGGCCCCGACGATGCCGGTTGTCGCGCCCATCATCATGCCGACGAGGACGATACCCAGCCCCATGCCGCCGCGCAGGCTGCCGGAGAGATGGCCGATCACTTCCATCAGCTCGTCGGCAAGCCGCGATTTCTCCAGCATCACGCCCATGAACACGAAGAGCGGGATGGCGATCAGCGTGTAGTTGGCGGTGACGCCGTAGATACGCGCCGGCAGCAGGCTGAACAGCGTGGTGCCGAAGCCGAGCCAGCCGAAAAAGAAGCCGCTGATCGCGAGCGTCAGCGCAACCGGCACGCCGACGAACAGCATGACGAAGAAGGAGGCGATGCAGGCGATCGCCAGAATTTCATTATAGGGCATTGGCGGAAACCTGCTCCGGCTGCCGCACGGGCGGAACGCGGACCGGGGAAAGAATGGCGGCGAGGGCGCGTGCCGTGGCCGAAAGGCTCTGCAGCAGCAGCAGCGCGAAGCCTGCCGGGATCATCGCCTTCAGGATGAAGCGATAGGGCAAGCCGCCGGGATCGGGAGAGCCCTCCCCCATGCGGTAGGACTGCATCATGTACCGCCAGGAGAGCAGGATAATAATCACTGAGAGCGTTACCACGGCGATGGCCGAGAACAGGTCGATCGCCTGCTGCACACGCACCGGCAGCCGGGCGAACAGAATGTCCACCCGCACATGGCCTTCATGCTTGATGGTGTAGGCGATGCAAAGGAGGGTGAGTGGCGACATCAGGTGCCATTCGAGTTCCTGCATCGCCACGGAGCCAGTGCTGAACGCGTAGCGCATCAGCACATTACCGGCCATGACGAGGACGAGCGCGAGGCCCGTCCACGCCGCTATCCAGCCACAGGCCTCGACGATCACGTCGAGGCCGCGGGCGAATTTTTCGAGCATTGAGGTCATGGATCCGAACTTATGAGCCCCGGCGGATCTGCGTTTGGTACACGGCCTCGGAGAGGCCAGCCCACTGGCTGTGCTCGGCCGCGAACTTGCTGAAGGAATCGTAGACCTTCTTGATCTTCGGATCGGAATCCGCGAGCTGCTGCAGCGTTGTAGTGGTGACCTCGCGCAGCTTGTCGACCACCGCGGCGGGATAAGGCGCGGCGATCACGCCCTGGTTCTTCACGAGGTCGGTCATCGCCTCGCCATTGGTCGCTTCGCACCAGGTGTGGCTCAGCACGTTGCAGGCCATGGCGGCAGCGCGGACGATCTCCTTCAGGTCGTCCGGCAGGCTTTCCCAGGCGGCCTTGTTGATGACCAGCTCGGTAACGTTGTTCGGCTCGTGCCAGCCGGTGGTGTAATAGTACTTCGCCGCCTTCTGCAGGCCGAGACGGCGGTCCTGATAGGGCCCGACGAACTCGGCCGCGTCGATCACGCCGCGCTCCAGCGCCGGGAAAATCTCGCCACCGGGCAGCAGCTTCACGTCGACGCCAAGCTGCGCATAGACCTTACCGGCAAGGCCGGGAATGCGCATCTTCAGGCCCTTGAAGTCCTCGACCTTCTCGATCGGCTTGCGGAACCAGCCGGACATCTGCACGCCGGTATTGCCGAGCGGCATCGGCACGAGGTTGAAGGGCTCGTAAAGCTCCTCCCACAGCTTCAGCCCGCCACCGTGATAGATCCAGGCGTTCTGGCCCTGGAAGTTCAGCCCGAAGGGCACGCACGTGAAGAACTGCGCCGCCGGCACCTTGCCCGCCCAGAAATAGGAATTCGCCGCGTTCATCTCGACGGTACCGGAGGACACCGCGTCGAAGCCTTCCAGCGCCGGGATCAACTCGCCGGCGGCGAAGTGCTGGATGGTCAGCCGGCCGCCCGACATCTTGCCGACGAGATCGCAGAAATAGGTCGGGCTGCCGGGCCCGGCGACATAGAAGGGCGCGCCCGGGCCATAGGCGTTGGTCATCTTCCAGCTGAAGCTCTGCTGGGCGCGCGCGACATGCGGCGCGGCAATGGTGGCGACGGCGGCCGTACCCGCCAGACCGGCGCCCAGGAATCCACGACGATCCATTGTTGTTCCCCTTTGTCCGGATAGCGCCACATGCGGCGCCGTGATCGGGCGCCACTAAGCCGCCGTCATGCCGTATCGGCAATGCCCCTAAAGAGGCAGACGGGTGACTGAGTGCGTTTAGCGATTCAGAAGTCAGGCGTAAAAACCGCGTGATTTCCGTAGGTTATTACACTCTGACGAAAAATTGCGCAGCGGGGCCAGGTTGAAGCGCGACAAGTTTTTGTGCGCCATTCGTCAAAGTGCTTCACTGGCGATCCGGCGCCGCCTGCGCCATTCCTCGGCCCATGAGTTCCGCTGCCATGAACCGCGCCGTTCCCATCTCGATCAACGCCTTTCCCGCCTCCAAGCAGGAGACGGCGTGGCGGGAGACGCTGGCCTCGCTCGGGCTTGCCGCGCAGCTCTCCGACACCGACGCCTTCCATTTCGGCGAGGTGTCCATCAAGCGCTCGCCGACCCGGGCGACCTTCGCCCTGTTGCGCTCGGCCGCGCAGAAGCTCACCGCCTTGGATCAGGCCGCCCGGAACACCCGGGAGCCGACGAGCAGCGAACCGCCGATCCTCATCGGCTTCGTCACCTATGGGCGCGGGCATCTCACCGATTCCGGCCGGCGCGCCGCCGAATTCGCCGATGGCGACCTCTGGGTCTGCGATCCCGCCACCCCTTTCTCGGTGCAGTTCCGCAAGGATTTCGAGCTGCTGCTGCTGTGCCTACCGCGCGAGCGGCTTGTCGGCCGCTTCAGCCGCGCCGCCACCGTGCCGACGCTGGTGCTCGGCGAAACCGTGTCGGCGGCGGCGGCACGCCCCCTGATGCGGGCGCTTGCCTCGCATTTCGCTGTCATGGAGGATGGCGACGTGATGGCCGCCGAGCCGGCGGTGACGGAACTCGTGCTCTCCGCCCTGCTCGCCGAGGCCCGGCCGGAAGAGGATAACGCGACCCAGGTGCAGGCGGCGCATTTCGCCCGCATCTGCGCCCAGATCGAAGCGCGCCTGCGCGAGCCCGATCTCTCGGTGAACGACATCGCCGGCGCGGAGGGGCTGTCGGCCCGCTACATCCAGCGGCTGTTCGAGGGGCAGGACCGCTCCTTTTCCGACTATGTGCGCCATCGCCGGCTGGAACAGTGCCGGCTCGATCTGGTCAACCCGCAGCACGCCGACCGCTCGATCGCCGAGATCGGCTTTCGCTGGGGCTTTGCGGATCAGGCGCATTTCAGCCGGGTGTTCAGCGCCGCCTATGGCATCTCGCCGCGCGACTACCGCAAATCCTCCGGCGCGACCGTGGAGACGCGGTGGACGCGAGGCCGCCCCATGCATTCGGGGGCCCGGCCCGCCCGTCCGGCGCCGGCGGCCGCGCCCGCCACAGGGGCCCCCGATGTGCCGGCGTCGGTGCGCCCGCGCGAGGTCGTCGCACCCGGCCATCATCACCTGCCGGTGTCCCGCGAGACGGTACACTGGGGCTACCTCTCTCGCACCATTCCCCCTGCCCTGCGCGTGCGCTCCGGCGCTCGCGTAACCATCGAGACCCTGACCCAGCATGCCTATGACGATCATGAGCGGATGATCGCCGGCGATCCCGGCGCCGAGAGCGTCTTTCGCTGGACCGCCGACTACAAGGCCGTCGACCGTCGCGGCGCAGGGCCGGTCAACGCATCCATCTTCGGGCGTGGGGCCGGCGAGGGCTTTGGCGTGCATATCTGCACAGGCCCCATCTTCGTCCACGGCGCCGAGCCCGGCGATGTGCTGGAAGTCGAGATTCTTGACCTGAAGCCGCGCCCGAGCGCTAACCCGGCCCATGCCGGCTACGCCTTCGGCTCCAACGCGGCGGCAGCGTGGGGCTTTCATCATGACGACGTTCTGGACGAGCCGCGCAAGCGCGAGGTTATCACCATCTACCGCACCGACGCCGCCGGGGAGAGCGGGTTCGCGGAAGCGGTCTATTCCTTTCGCTGGGCACCGCAAACCGACCCGTTCGGCGTGGTGCACGAAACCATCGACTACCCCGGCGTACCCGTCGACCATCGCCGGATCGAGAAGCGCGAGAAGGTGCTGACGGGCGCGCGGATCCCCGTCCGCCCGCATTTCGGCTTCATCGCGGTAGCTCCGCGCGAGAGCGACATGGTCGACTCGGTGCCGCCCGGCTATTTCGGCGGCAATATCGACAATTGGCGCGCCGGCACGGGTTCATCCGTCTATCTGCCGGTGGCCGTGCCCGGCGCCCTGCTCTCCATCGGCGACCCGCATCTGGCGCAGGGCGATGGCGAAATCAGCGGCACGGCGCTGGAATGTTCGCTCACCGGCGAAATCCGCCTCGTGCTGCACAAGCGCGGGGAGACCGACAAGACCTTCCTCAACGGGCTCGGTGCGCCGCTGATCGAGACGCCCGATGCCTGGCTGCTGCACGGCTTCAGCTACACGAACTACCTGCGCGAACTTGGCCGCAACGCGCAGTCCGAGGTGTTCAAGCGTTCTTCGCTCAGCCGCGCCCTGCGCAGCGCCTTCCGCGCCACCCGAAAATTCCTGATGGAGCGCTACGGGCTCGACGAGGACGAGGCGATCTCGCTGATGTCGGTGGCGGTGGATTTCGGCGTGACGCAAGTCGCCGATGGCAATTGGGGCGTGCACGCCAAGATTAGTAAGTCGATTTTTCCATAGAGCACCGCAGCATCACGGCGTCCCACTCACAGCGGACATCGTGCGGCCCTATGGCGCGAAGCATGCCGGACGGCGATGTGCAGCCGTCCAATTCAATCAGCAGGCATCCGGCGCTAACCCGCGTCGAAACCGAGACGGGCGGGGCCCAACAGTTCAAGGCCCGCCGGCGTCCGCCAGATCGGATCAAGCGCAGGCACAGCGACAGCCACCACCTCCCGGCCCGGCTCGACATCCCCCAGGGTCGTTAGCGGTTCAAGAGTGCGCGCATCCAGCACGGCAATTGGGTCGGGGCTGTTGGCGATGATCCGGTCGCCCTGCCAGACTAGGTGGTGCTCGTTCTTTACCCAGATGCGGAACGTCTCGCCCGCCTGCGTTTCCGTGCCCGCAAAGTAATAGTCGAGATCGCGGAAGCGGTAAGGCTCGGCGCTGCGCCAGCGCACCTCCGTGGTGCGGCCGGTGAACAGCTGGCGTCCGCCCGTACGCGTGAACAGCGCCGCGAGCCGTTCATCGACCGGATCGATGCCGCCGAGGATCGCCCCCACCTCTTGCGCCACGGCGACGCTACCTGGCACGAGCCCGGCGGCGAATGAGCCGATGGGCGCGAGATAGGCAGCGCAGGCGAGGCCTCGGCCATAGACGGCAGCATTGATCTGCCGGGCCAGCCGGTCGGTTATGGCCGCGCCCTGAGTCTTCAAGAGCACGGTCTCGTTGCCGAAGCGGTCGACCAGTGCCGCCGGCGCCGGCGCGAGGCCGGAGAGATCGAGCTTGGCAAGACCGAGTTCGGGAATGGAGCGGCCGGTTCCGTCGCATTCGAGCACCGCTTTGCCGAGAATATCCGCCGCGACGAGGGTCGCGGCCATGCCGAGGCTGCCCAGTTCCACGACCGCGAGGGCCGCGATCTGCGTGCCCGTCGCCCGTTCCAGCGCCTGAATGGCACGGGCGAAACGCAGCGGCATGGACAGGTCGGCTTCGGGCCCGCCCAGCGCGGCACGCAGGGCGAGCGGCATGTCATCGGCGGGGTCGCGTCCGCCGATCACGATGGTCGCGCAGGCATAGGCGTCCGCCGGTAGATCCGTGGGCGCGGTGAAGCGCGGTGTCCAGCCCGGGCCGAAATGGGCGCGCAGCAGCGCAAGGCCGGGTTCGGCGCGCCCTCCGCCGCCGGTTCCGTAGAAGACGAGGCCGCGAAACAGATCGTCCAGCACCGGGTTGCTCATCACGCGGCCTCGGTGTCGTAGACGACGAGACCGAGCCGGGTCGCCTTGAACCCGTTGCAGATATTGCGCTCCTGCGGGCAGTTGGAGATCGCCACGACCAGATCCATCTCGGCCCGCAGATCGATGAAGTCGCCGGGTTTCGAGATCGGCGCGATCACCTCGATGTCGCCGGCGGGGCTTACAGGGACATTCATGAAGATGTTGAAGGTGTAAGGAATTTCGCTCAGCCGAACGCCATAGGGCTCCATGACGGCGGCGAGGTTCTCGCGACAGTTGGGCTGATGCGCCGCCTTGTCACCATAACGCAAACGGTTGAGCCCGGGGCAACAGGAGCCGGCGAGGATGTCGTGCCGCCCCACCGTGTCCTGGGTGATCTTCAGCATGGGATAGGCATCGACGGAGCGGATGTAGTCGCCGGTCGTGAGATGAATATTACCCTTCACCATGACGGTGGTGCTGTGGGAGATCTTCTCGACGAGGTTGTGTCGGTTGAAGCAGATGAAATCCGCCACCTGCTGCCCATCGAGGTCGACGATGCGCAGCGTCTCGCCCCGATCGAGTTCGAACGCGATCCGACCCTTCGGCTCCAAAACGCGCTCCCAACGGCGCGCCCCCGGTTCGCCGGGAAGGCCGCTTAGCTCCGAGAGACGGCCGGGCGCATCGAGCGACGGGTCCATGGCGTTTGTTCCTTTCTTGTTGGATGGCGGACCTGCGGGCTTCAATGGCGAAAGCCATCGAGCGCCAGATAGCGGCGCGCCACGGGGCTGCCGCGAAGCGTGTTCCGGCGGCGCTCGCTCGCGCCCCGGTCGAATTGGTCCAGCAGGCCGCCAAGCGCGGCCGCCAGCAGCCAGTACAGCGCCGCGGTGATGATGAAGGTGCCGAGCGTATCGAAGGTCTCAGCCTGGATCCGCAGGGTCGCATGCGTCAGCTCCGGGACGGCGATGACGGACAGGATCGCGGAATCCTTGAGCAGCATGATCGCGATGACCCGCGCGGGCGGGAGACCCACACTGACCATCTGCGGGGCGATGACACGGCGCAGAGTGACGCATCGCGATAGTCCGAGGCTTCGGGCGGCTTCGGTCTGCCCCATCGGCACCGCGCGGTAGGCGGCGAGCAGAACTTCGGCGAAATAGGCCGAGCCGTAAAGCGCGAGCGCAATGATGCCGCTTTCCCACGCAGTTGGGCGCACACCCAGCCTCGGTAGCCCGAAATGGACGAGAAACAGCACCATGATGAAGGGCGCGTTGCGCAGCACCTCGATAAGCCCAGAGGCGGGCAATCGCCGCAGCGTCTGGCGGGAATGCTTGCACGCCGCCAATGGAATCGCGGCTACAAGTGCGAGCGCGATGCCGGCGAGCGACACTCCCACGGTGAGCAGCAGGCCATCTGCCAGCATCGGCCAGTAACGGAGCGCGAGATCGAACGTGGCCATGGTCTTAACGACTCCCCGCGCGCATCAGGGACTGGAGCACGCCGCCGATCCGACTGGCCAGCATGTTAAGGGCGACATAGATGGTGGCTGCGGCAAGCAGGGTCTCGAAGGGGTGATAGTTCACCGCATAGATCTGCTGGGCGGTACGCATCATATCGGTAACGGTGATCACCGAGAGCAGCGCCGTCGCCTTCAGCAGGATGGTGAACTCGTTCACCAGGGGGCCGATACTGAGCCGCAGGATTTGCGGCAGCAGCACCCGCGTCCACACGCAGACCGGCCGCAGCCCAAGCGCGGCACTCGCCTCGATCTGCCCGGGAGGAATGGCGCTCAGCGCGCCCGCGAAGATCTCGTTCATGAAGAAGGCGCTGCACAGCGCCAGAGCCAGCGTCCCGGCAACGGCCGGCGACAGGTTCAGCCCGGCCGCCGGAAGCACGTAATAGGCGAAAAGGATCAGCACCAGCACGGGTACGCCGAAGACGATGCTGCGCAGCGCGGCCAGCACCAGGCTGAGCGGGCGCCATTTCAGCACGCGCAGCAGTAGCAACCCGACCGCGCCAATGAGTGCCGCCACCATGGCGGCGCCGGCGATGGCGAGACTGATCCAGCTGACGGCGAGCAGCCTTGGCAGCGCGTCGACATAGGCGGACCCGTCAAACGCCATCACTCGTCCCTCTTACCCGGCCCTTGCCGTTACCGCGCGGTCACAGCGCGCCGGGCGGGAGGTAGCCGGCATCGGGAATTTCCATTGTGAAGCCGAACCATTTCTTCTGGAGTTCCGCCAGCTTGCCGCTGTCGCGCAGTTTCTTGATGACAGCGGAAATCCGCGCCCGCAGGTCTGGATCGGCCGGGCGCGTGACCCAGGCGATGTAGCGCGGCGTCTGGCTGATCGTCTCGCCGACGGCAAAGACGCCCGGCTTTTCCTTGATGAGCGTGGCGACGTTCGGCCCGCTCTGCACCACGGCGTCCAGTTCGCCGCTGGCGAGCGCGACATAGACTTCCGGGAAGGAGGGGTAGAGCTTCAGTTCCTTGAAGCCCTTGCCGCCCGCGGCCTTGAGCGCGGCATCGGCCTTGCGGGCCTCCTGCTCGGTGGTGGTGCCGAGCTGGGTGCCCACCACCTTGCCTTCAAGATCCTTGACGCTTGAGATCGGGCTGTCAGCCCGCTTGAGGATGACTTCGCTGCTCACCGCGATCGGCATGGTGAAGGCGTATTTGGCCGCGCGCTCCGGGGTAATGCCGACGGAGGTCGCCACGAAGTCGAACTTCTTGGCGTCGAGGCCCGGCAGAATGCCCTGGAAAGGCACGTCGAGTTGGATCAGTTCGACGCCGAGATCGGCGATCACCACATCGAGGATGTCCTTGCCGTAGCCGACGATCTTGCCGTCCTCGATGAATTCGAAGGGCGGAAAGGCGGCTTCGGTGCCGACGGTCACCTTCTTCTGCGCCAGAATGGTCGCTAGCGTATCCGCCTTCACCGACCAGCCCGCGCACAGGGCGGTCAGGGCAAGCGCGGTGACGCTGGCCAGCCGCCAGCAGCTCCTTTTGATCATCCCAGTCTCCTTTGAGCCCGTCGTGCATTGTGCAGGTGCGAACAGGCTAGGAGTGCGTGCGTCCGCCCGCTAGCATCATTAACTCAGGCAAGCGCTGCCTTTTTGGCAGCGGGTAACGGAGGCGCCCATGCTGCATTCCCGTCTCATGCGCTACATCGACGAGGTCGCTCGCGCCGGCTCGATGCGGCAGGCGGCCGAGCGGCTCGGCATCGCCTCCTCGGCGATCAACCGGCAGATCCTTGCCTTCGAACAGGAACTCGGCGTCGCCGTGTTCGAGCGCCTGTCGAACGGCGTGCGCCTCACCGCCGCCGGCGAGTTGCTGGTCGAGCACATCCGGGCGACGATGAAGGATCATTCGCGCACGATCAGCCGCATCAGCGACCTGAAGACGCTGCGGCGCACGCGGATCAACGTCGCGACGCTGGAAGCGCTGACCGCAGATGTGCTGGCGCCCGTCGTCAGCGCCTGGCATATGGCCTATCCGCTGACGCACATCACGCTGATGGCGATGCCGGCGGACAGCATCGCGCTGGCGGTGGGTGGGGGCGAGGCGCAGTTCGGCCTGGGTTTCGACCTGCCGCCGCAACCGAACCTCAAGGTCTACAGTTCCACCCGCTGCAGCGTCGGCCTCGTGGTCGGCCCGGATCATCCGCTCGCCAGCCGCAGCAGCGTGCGAGCCAGCGATCTCGCCGGCCACCCCTTCGCCCTGCCGGCACCGGGCCTCACCTTGCGGACCATCTTCGACCGCCTCACGCGGCGCTCGCGCCTCGCCATCGAGCCGATCGTCGAGAGCAACTCGATCGACCTTCTCAAGCGCCTCGCTCGCCTGAGCGGTCTCGCCACCGTGCTGACCCGTGCAGATGTGGAACTGGAACGCCTCGGCGGAACGTTGACGTTCGTTCCGATCATCTCCGAGGAGATCAGCTGGCAGACGCTCGTCATCGTTCACAGGACCAGCGCCCAGCCTTCCGGCCTCACCCTGCGGTTCGCCGAGAAACTCGCGGATGTCATCCAGCAGATCGGGGATGGAGGCGTCAGCAGTCGCAGCTTTGTTGACCGATGAGGCTCCGAAATCACGAGCTTTCACGGGCACCCCTTTGGCGGAGCGTGGCGGCTGCGAAGGGATCAAGACGTGAGATCTGCGAGCTATCTTGTCGACCTAGTGTCCGGTGCCCCCTCTCCCTGCAGAACCTAAGTGACACCGTGGCGCCTTCTATCTCGACGCAATTTCACATAGCTGTTCGAGGTTTCACCTTGGTCGGCGCGCCAAATACCGTCGATATACCGCTACATCACGATATTGCCGCCGAATACAGACATACGTCGCTTGACTGGCCAGCAGATCGCTCGGCCCCAGGGCTTCATTCTGAAACTTCAGTCTGAGGTTATTGCTTCGCCCTACGGCGGCGATGGAGCGCCTTGGCGCAAGATCGAGACAACCGTCCCTATCCGAAATATGCGTTTCAGCATCCAGGTTTATAAAAGCTTGGTATTGTCGCCGTGGAGCGAGACGAGGCGGTCTGTGCCTTTAGGCCCGTAGAAGATGCTCCAGCCAGTTCGCCTGTGCCAGCACCAGGTCATCTCGTCCCGAGACCGCGCAAAGCTGGGTCGAGAGCGGCAGTCCCTCTGCTGTCCATCCGGTTGGCAAGGCCACGCTCGGCATATCAAGAAAGCTGGCGATCATCGTCAGCGCCAGTGTCGCGACATTGACCTCAGCGAAGTGCGCGGGATCCGCCTCCAGCGGTGCCAGCAGCGGCGGGATATGCTTGACGGTCGGCAGGATCAGCGTCGCGCCACCGAGCTCGCTGCGCAGTCGCTGCATTTCTATTTGACGTATCGAGACGAGTTCCGCCGCCGCCTCGGCCGAGATGCAGGCGGCTCCGTCGAGCCGGCTCAGCACGCGGGCATCGACAAGGGGGCGCTTCGGACCGGTCAGCGTGTCGAGGTGCAACTGGCGCGCTTCATAAGCGCCGAGCCAGCCGAGCCTCGTAATGGCCTCTCGGGCACGGTGCCAGGCCTCGACGCGCTGGTGGCGCACCGTCGCGTGACGGGAGAGTCGCGCCAGAACCTCCTCGAAGTGAAACCGGACAGGCGCTGTAACCGCCGGGTCATCGAGTATGGAATCGTCGATCACGAAATGAAGTGCCGGCTCCGGCAGCGGCAGCGGCGCCAGGCCGCGCATCGCCGCATCCATCGTGGCGCAATCGGCAACACTGCGGCCGAGCGGCCCGAGGCTGTCGAGGCTCTTTGCGAGAGGAAACACGCCCGCCATGTCGTAGCGCGCCTGCGAGGCCTTGTAGCCGACGCAGCCGGTGAAGGCGGCGGGCACCCGTACCGAACCGGCCGTGTCCGTTCCGATTGCCGCCGGGACGATCCCACGCTGCACGACAACCGCCGAGCCGCTGGAGGAGCCGCCCGGCATGCGCGCGCTCCCCGGCAGGTCCGACGTCGGCGTGCCGAAATGCGGGTTGGCGCCGAGACCGGAGAAGGCGAACTCGCTGAGATTGGTCTTGCCGATCGGGATGAAGCCGAGGCGCCGCGTCGCCGCGACCGCGGGCGCATCCACCGTCACCAGCGGCGCCTCGTCGCGGGTGCGCGAACCGGCGCTGGTGCGCGTGCCGACGATATCGAACAGGTCCTTCCACGCGATCGGGACGCCGTCATGGCGACTGAGTGGCGACCCCTCCGTCCAGCGCCGGCGGGCAGCATGGGCTTCCGCGAGCGCGGCTTCTTCTATCAGCGTGATGAACACGGCGTCGGACGCCCGCGCCCGCTCCAGCGCGCGCTCGACCAGTTGGACCGGCTCGGTTCGACCCGTGGCGAGGTCGGCGGCAAGATCGTCGAGACTCTCGGGCATGCTCGGCTCCGGCGTCGTGGGAAGCTCCCGGCCGGCAAGGGATGATCCCGGCCGGGAGCTGTCTCCTGTGTGTCAGACGTGGCCGTACTTCGCCAGCGCATCGGCAAGCGACAGGCCGCTGGCCAGTTCAGCACGGATGGCGACCTCGGTGCGGGTGAGGCGCTCGGCCTCGACGAGCACGGTCTCGACCATGCTGGCGGGGATGACGATCACCCCGTCCTCGTCGCCGAGCAAGAAGTCGCCCGGCGAAACTTCGACGGTGCGGCTGGTGGCGCCGCGCATGACCACCGGCACCTGCCAGGCATTGACCTTCCAGCGGCCGATCGACTGGGTCGGCGTTCGGTAGCGCGCGAAGACCGGAAAGCCGTGCTCACCGATCCAGCGTATGTCGCGGATACCCCCGTCGATCACCGCGCCGACGCTGCCGCGCTCCTTCATGCCCAGCGCGATCAGTTCGCCGAAATAGCACACGCCCTCGCCGTCGCCACTCCAAACGGTGATCTCGTCGGGGCCGACGCCGTGGCAGGCCTTCATCTTCTCAGCGTCGCCGCCGAGCGGGTAAGGCGTCTTCTGCCCGCGGATCGTGTAGGCCCATCCGGCGATGCGGTTGTTCTGCGCGGGATAGGGCGCGAAGTCGGCGGCAAGGCTCTGGTCCATGAATCCGAGCGTATCGAGCACGTCGGCGACGTTCGAGGTGTCGACGGCGAGGTAGCGCCGGCGGATATCGGCCTTCTGTTCCGGGGTGAGGGTTGGTGCGTTGTCCGTGGCGGTCATCGGGGTGTCTCCCTGGGTCAGATGTTCGGCAGATAGCCGCCGTCGACGCGGATCACCGAGCCGGTGATGTAGGCGGCGCGAGCGCTGGCAAGAAAGGCGACGGCGTCGGCATATTCCTCCGGCGTGCCGTAGCGCCCCACGGGGATGGAGCCCGTGCTCTCGGCTATGACGGCCTCGACGGTCCGCCCCTCGCGCTCGGCCTTCTGCTCGTCCAGGAACCTGATGCGGGCGGTGGCGATGCGGCCGGGAAGAATGACGTTGGCGGTGATGCCGTCCGGCGCCACTTCTCGTGCCAGCGACTTCGACCAGCCGACAAGGGCGGAGCGCAGCGAATTGGAGACGCCGAGATTGGGAATGGGCGCCACCACGCCGGATGAGGTTGACGTGATGATGCGGCCCCATTTGCGCACCCGCATGTTCGGCAGCACGCGATCGGTGAGATGGATCACCGAAAGCACCATGGCGCGGAATTGCGTCTCCCAGCTTGGCGGCGCGACACCATGGGCGGGGCTCGGCGGTGGCCCGCCGGTGTTGTTGACGAGGATGTCCACCGGGCCGAGCGCCGCCTCGATCGCGGCCACATGGCCGTTGCAGGAGTCGATGTCGGCGAGGTTCCATATCAGTGGCAGCGCGACACCGCCCGACGCCTCGATGGCGGCCTGGGTGGCCATCAGCGCCTCGGCGTCGATGTCGGCGAGGGCGACCTTTGCCCCTTCCGCCGCCAGTGTCCGGGCGATGGCACGGCCGAGCCCGCCCCCGGCACCGAGAACCAGCGCCGTGCGTCCGTTCAGTTCCAGATCCATGGGAATGACTTTCTACGATCCGACCCGCAGCGGCGCGGTTAGCTTGCGCAGGTAGGAAATGACCGAGAGCGCGGTGATGCGCCCGGTCTTGGGGTTGTCGGTCGGTATGTTGGCGATCGACATGGTGAAGCTCGCCGAATCCGCATCGACCTCGATCGTATGGGTGTTGCGCGTGAGCGTGGGATCGGCCCAGATCTCCAGCCGGGTCCGGTCCGGCCCGATGCCGGCCAGTGCCAGCGCCACGGCGACGTTGAGATTGGCGGGAAAGCCGATCGCCGCCTCGCGCGGGGTTCCGTCGAAGATGCGAAGCGGCTCGGTGATGTCGTCAATGGCGATGTCGTGCTCGACCAGATAGGGCGCCCCGACCAGTCCCCTCACCGGCTTGCGGGTGATCATGCGCACCGAACGGATGTCGCCCTCCGCCGCCGCCGTCACCGCATCCAGCCCCAGCAGGGCGCCAGTCGGCACCACGATCTGGCCGCCGTGGGTGCGGGCCAGCTCGACGAGGTTCTGATGCGACAGGATCGCCCCGGAGGAGAGCACGATCACCGTCTTGCCCGCCCTGAGGAAGGGTTCGGCGATGGTGGGCAACAGTGCCGCTGGTGCGCATTCGACGACGATGTCGGCAAGGGCCTCCAACTCCTCGACCGGCACTACCGGCACCGCGCGCCGCAGATGCGCTAGCCGCTCGGCGGCGCGGACGCGGTCATGCGCCGAGACCGCGACGAGCGCGCAGCCGGGCATGCCCTCGTCGAGTGCATGAGCCACGCGCAGGCCGACGGCGCCGAGGCCGGCTATGGCGACGCGAAGCACGCCTCTGCTGTGATCGGGCGTGACCGGCGCGGATGCCGGCTCGGTGCGGGGAGAACTCATGACTGCGTGCCTTGCGTGGAAAGATCGCCGGGTGCGGGGAACAGCGTCGCGTAATGCTGTGCGCAGGCACCGGCCGTGGTGAACCAGATGCGGTCGCGATGGCGGGCAAGCGCGTCCATCACTCGGCGGAACTGCCGGAGGCGGAAGGGCTGGCCGACGATGAAGCTGTGAATGGTGATGCCGTAGACGAGCGGCTGGCGTTCGGACTGCGCCAGCATCTCCTCGAGATTGTCGATCGCCATGTCGGCGAAGGCATTGGCGGTGCCGTCATGCAGCACAACCATGGGCACGTCGTTGACCTCGTGCGGATAGGGCATGGCGAGCAGCGGGCCACCAGCAGTCTTCATCCACACCGGCTGGTCGTCGATCGGCCAGTCCAGCGTGTAGTCGTAGCCGGCCTGCGCCAGGAGGTCCTCGGTGCGCGCGCTGGGATGCGCGCCGGGACTCATCCAGCCGGCGGGAGGCCTGCCCTCCTCGTTGCCGATGCGGGCCGTGACCTCGGCGATGAGCGCGCGCTCGCTCGCCTCGTCCATGCCGTTCTGGTGTTCGGAATTGGTACGGCCATGAGCGACGATCTCGTCGCCGCGCCGGCGATGGGCGGCGACCAGTTCCGGGCAATGGTCGTAGCAGGCGCTGTTGAGCAGCACGGTCAGCGGAAGACCATACTCCTCGAACAGTTCAATCAGCCGCCAGCCGCCGACGCGGTTGCCATATTCGCGCCAGCCCCAATTGTAGGAATTCGGATGGCTGAGCCCCGGCGAATAGGCGAGCCCGAGCCCGGAGCCATAGGAGAAGTGCTCCACGCACAGCGCGACATAGACGGCGAGGCGCTTGCCGTCCGGCCAGGAGAAGTCCGGCCGGGCGGTGATGGGCGAATAGGCGAAGCGGTCATGGGACGGCAGCATGAAAGGGCTCCAGTCGATCAGGGTCGATAGTCGGCGGGGGCGACGACGAGGCTGAGGTCGATGCTGCCGACATTGTCCGGCGTGACAAGCACGGCGGGCGTGACCACCTTCGCGTCCACCCTGCCCTTGGTCGCGGCCGCGACCGCCTGATCGAGCGCCGCCTTGCCCTGCGCAACGATCTGCTGGATCGAGGTGCAGGCGAGGTCGCCGTCCTTCAGCATCTGCTGGGCGGTGGGCGAGAGGTTGGAGGCCGACACCTTCACCGAGCCCTTCCCGGCACTCTTGAGCGCGGCGGCAACGCCGGCTGCCATGTCGTCGGTGGCGCTGTAGACGCCGGAGAGGTCCGGGAAGCGCTGGATCCAGTCGTCGGCGGTGGTCAGCGCGGCGTTGCGGTTGTCGGCGAGGCGCGATTCCGCGACGATTTTCACGTTCGGTGCCACCTTGGCCAGGGTGTCCTTGAAGCCCTGCGCGCGCAGATCCGACCACGCTTGGCCGCTCGGGCCGGCCATCATCGCCACCTCGCCCTTGCCGCCGATCGCCTTGGCCAGACACTCTGCCTGGAGCTTGCCCATGTCGTAATGGTCGGCGCTAATCATGGCGGCCAGCTTGTCGGTGTTCGGCGGAGACGAAATGCCGACCACGGGAATGCCGGCGGCGACCGCCCGCTCGACGATCGCCTTCACCGCGTCGCCATTGGTGGCGCCGACGATGATGGCGTCGACCTTGCGCTGGATCAGGTCCTGGATTTGCGAGATCTGCTGGCTGGAATTGGCGTCGCCGCCGGCGCTGAGGGTGACGAGCTTCGCCTTGTCGGCTTTGGCGGCGCTGTCGACGCCGTACAGCACGGAAATCCAGAAGGACGAGCCGAGATTCGGCACTGAGACCCCGATGACGGGTTCGGCGGCAAAGGCCGGCGCGAAGGCGGTCGACAGGAGCAGGGCGGCGAGAGAAGCGGCACGGAACAGTTTCATTGGAATGTCCCTTTTTGTTGGAAGGCTCTGGAAAGGCGGGAAAGCAGCAAGCGCAGGCCCGTATCCATCAGCCCGGAGGCGATGATCACGGCGCCGACGGCGATCTGGGCGAAGAAGGGCGAGACACCGGAGAGGTTCAGTCCGGTAAGCACCACCTGAACGAAGGAGGCGCCGGCGAGCACCGCCCATACATTGGCGCGGCCGCCGGCCAGCGCGGTGCCGCCGATCACAGCTGCGGCGATGGATTGCAGCTCCATGCCGGCGCCCTCGGTCGGCAGACCGGCGCCGGCGCGGGCCGTCATCAGCGCGCCGGCGAGCCCGGCGAAGGCGCCGCAGAGTTGGTAGGCACGCATCTCGATGCGCCAGGGCGACCCGCCGACCAGCGCCACGGCTTCCGGGTTCGAGCCGAGCATCAAGATACGCCGGCCGATGACGAGATGGCGCAGCATGACATGCGCGAGGACGATGCAGGCGAGCGCCGCCCAGCCGAGCGGCGGCAGGCCGAGCACCGCATCGAAGGCCAGCCCGGCCGTGTCGCCCGCCTGGAGGGGCACGGCCTGACCGTCACCGGTGACGAGAAGCGCGAGCCCCTTCACCGCTAGCAGCGTACCGAGCGTGGCGACAATCGGCTGGAAGCCGGCGCGGCCCACCAGCCAGCCATTCACGGTTCCGCAAACGAGGCCGACCGGCACGGCGAGAAGCAGTGCCGGCAACCCGAAGGCGTTCGCCGCCATCGCTCCCAGCGTCCCCGACAGCGCTGCAACCGCGCCAACCGAGATGTCGAAGCCGCGCACGGCAATGGCGAACATCTGCCCGACCGCCAGCAAAGCGAGGATCCAGATCTGGCCGGCAATGTTGAGCCCATTGTCGAGCGTCATGAAGCCCGGCGTAGCGAGGCCGAACAGCACCATCGCCGCCAGGATGGAGGCCGGCGCGACGAGGAAGCGGGCGCTACCGTCCCTGAAATGCCTCATCGGGCGGCCCTCCCGGCGAGGCGCTTCAGCGCGGCCCAGTCCTTCTGCAGGCCGACCGCCGCCAGCACCGCGAGGCCGAGCAGCACCAGCTGCCAGGCGACCGGCAGGTTGATCAGCACCACGGCGTTGTTGAGCATGGCGACGGTGAGCACGCCGAACACGACCTGCAGCACATGCCCCCGCCCGCCGGACAGCGGCAAGCCGCCGATGGCGCAGGCCGCGATGGTCTCGAAGGCCAGGTTCGGCGCGAGAGCAGGTTGCCCCGAAGCGACACGGCTCGTCAGGATGATCGCTCCGACGGCACAGAAGGTGCCAGCGGTCGCGTAGCCGAGAAGCGTGACGCGGGCGACATCGATCCCCGCGAGGCGTGCGGCGAGTGGGTTGGCGCCGACATGGTACCAGAGCCGGCCGAGCCGCCCATGTGCCAGCAGCACATGCAGCGCGGCGCAGGCGAGCATGGCGGCGAGGATCGGCACGGGGATGCCGAAAACGCGTCCCCGCGCCGGCCAGGAGAAGACGGCGGATGGCGGCGCATCCAGCGGCAGGCCGCCGACCAGCCAGGCCGCCGTGCCGGAAGTCATCATCAGCGTGCCGAGGGTCACGATGACCGGCGGCAGCCCCATGCGCCCGACCAGCCACCCATTCACCGCGCCGATGCCGATGACGGCCGTGCCTCCCGCCGCCAAGCCGGCGATCGGCCCTGCCGCGGGCAGCACCATCACGGTCACGACGCTCGCCAGTGCCACCGAGGCACCGAACGAGAACTCGATGCCGCCAAGAATGATGACGATGGCCTGCCCACAGGCGACGATGCAGAGAATGGCGGCGATGCGCAGCACGTTCTCTAGATTGCCGAAGCTGGCGAAGCGCGGCACGAACAGGCAGCACAGCAGGAACAAGCCGAGGCAGACCAAGGCCACCGCTGGCGGGCGGGGCAGGCGCAGATACGAGGGGTAGCCGGATAGACGCTTCGTCATCATGCGGCGATGCTCCCCGACAGCGCTGACAGCAGCGCTGCACGCGGGGCGCCCTGCGGCAACTCGGCGGCAAGCCTGTTGTCGCGCACCACGAGATAGCGATGGGCGAGCACCATGAGCTCGTCGAGGTCGCTGGTGGCGACCAACACCGCGACGCCGGAGGCGGCGGCTTCGCGGATGGCATCATGGATGATGCCGCGCGCGGCGACATCGACACCACGTGTCGGCTCCAGCAAGACCATCGTCTTCAGCCCCGGAAGGGCAAGACATCGTGCGATGAGCAGTTTCTGCTGGTTGCCGCCGCTGAAGGTGGCCGCTTCCGCCTCGGGGCACGGGGGATGCAGCTTCAGCCGGCGCAGCAGCGGGTCGATCCGCTCCATCTCGTCGGACCCGCGCAGCCAGCCTAGATGCGCCAGACGGCGAATCACCGAGACCGAGACGTTGCGACGGGCCGAAAGCGGGGCAAAAAGGCCCTCGACATGGCGATCGGCGGGAACATAGGCGACGCCGAGTGCCGCCGCACTCCGGCGATCACCGGGCGTGAAGGCGTGGCCCGCCACCGACAGCTCTCCCGCGCCGGCCCGTGCGCCGGCCAGCCACGCGGCCAGCGCGAGCGCGCCGGAGCCGATAAGTCCGGCGAGCCCGACAATCTCGCCGGCATGGACGGTGACGTCGGTGTCGCTGCGTGCCTCGCGATGACCGGCAAAGCCACGTCCGACCAATACCGGCTCGGCGCGGGCACAATGGCGCTCCGGCCCGGGCTCTACGCCGGCGCCAAGCATGGCATGGGTCAATTCTTCGCGGCTGTGGCAACCGATGGGCGCCGCGTCGATCACAGTCCGGCCGTCGCGTAGTACGGTGACATCGTCGGCGAGCGCTTCGATCTCGTCGAAGCGGTGGGAGATGAACAGGGCTGCTGTGCCGCTGGCGCAAAGCCGGCGCACCACGGCGAACAGCCGGTCAGCCTCGTCGGCATTGAGGGCGGCGGTCGGCTCGTCGAGCACCAGCACGCGGCAATCGAGGCTGAGCGCGCGGGCCACTTCGACCAATTGTCGCTCACCGAGCGACAATGCGCCGAGCGGCGCGGCAAGATCGACATCGAGCCCGACCTCGGCAAGCCATCCGCGGGCGCGGGAAGGATCGACGAGGCGACGCCCCGCCCACAGCCCGCCACCGTCCGCGGCAAGAGCGAAGGCCGAGAGATTCTCGTGCACGCTCAATTCCGGGAACAGGCTCAGATGCTGGTGGATCGGCACGATGCCGGCGCGGATCGCCTGCGTCACGGAGCCGAAGGCGACGGGTGCGCCGTCCAGATCTAGCCGGCCAGCATCAGGCGTCACCGCGCCGACCAGCATCTTTACCAGTGTGGACTTTCCCGCGCCGTTCTCGCCAAGCAGCGCATGCACGCGCCCGCGCCGCAGGGTAAGCCGCGCATCGCGCAACGCGCAGGTTGCGCCATAGGTCTTGGCGATGCCGGTGGCGAGGAGCACTTCATCGGATGCGGGCATGGGAATCCTCGCCCGGACGCCGTGGGTCCGGGGTGCGTGCGACGCTGGTGGCTGGCCGGTGGAAATCGGATGCCGCTACGATGCCGGGCGGGTGGGGCTGTCACAAACGATTTGTTCGGCACTCATGCATGATCTACGTTCATGCATGACGGAGGTGCTGGATGAGAAAGAGGCGACTGCCGCCTTTGAATGCGTTGAAGGGGTTCGAGGCCGCCGCGCGTCATCTCTCCTTCACCCGTGCGGGCGACGAGCTTCATCTCACCCAGGGCGCGGTCAGCCGGCAGGTGAAGGAACTCGAGGTCGAACTCGGCCAGGACCTGTTCGTGCGCCATACGCGGCGCATCGAGCTCACCGCTGAGGGCGAGCAGTTCTACCGCGTCGTCGAAGGGGTGTTCGACGAGTTGGAGCGCGCCGCCTTGCGCCTGACGCGCCGGCGCAGCGATCCCGCCATCACCATCAGCGCGCTGCCGACCATCGCCACGGTCTGGCTGATGCCCCGGCTGCACCTGCTGATCGCCCGCCATCCGGAGATCGAGGCGCGTATCGTTTCCTCGATCGAGGCGGCGGACCTACTCGCCCACGATGCCGACATCGCCATTCGGGTCGGTCGCTTGCCGGGCCGCCGCTATGAGCGCAACCAGCCTCGCATCGAGCTGCCCATGGTCACGCGCTGGGACGGCGTGCACGCGGACGAACTATTCCCGGATCGGCTCGTACCGGTCTGCGCGCCGGCGCTGTTGACCGGCGACGTGGGCGAGGCTGCCGATCTCCTCGCCTATCCGCTGATCCACACCACAACGCGACGTTATGCCTGGCCCGACTGGTTGCGGGCCAATGGCGTGCGCTACGAGGCGGAGAGCGATCCGCACCTGCAGTTCGGGCATTTCTTCATGGCGCTCGACGCGGCACGGCAGGGCCGCGGCATCGCCTTGGTGCCCGATATCCTCCTGGCGCAGGAGGAAGGTGCGCGGGGCCTTTGCATTCCCTATTCCAGCGAGATTGCGAGCGCCGGAGAATATTACCTGCTCATCCATGAATCTCGGATGGAGGATAGCCGGGTACAAATCTTCCGATCATGGGTTCTCGACGAAGCGGTGACTCTGCGCACACGCAGCTTCACCCCAATGGCTGAGTAACTCTTCGTAACAGCATGTGCAGGTGGGACAAAACGTGAGGGGGCTACTGCTTGATTCACGTCCGATTTATTCATCGCCTTCTGCTGGGCGCTTTCTTGATTTGGCCTAAACCCACGCGACCTCAATAACATAAGTGTTCGCAGTTTCACCTTGGTCGGCGCGCCAGTATCGTCGATCCTTCGCTGTTTCCCGCCGGCATGACGCAGCCCGCCTCGCGATAGTGCGCGCGGCGTTAACTTCACTTGCTTAAGCGGGCGTCCCATCCGACAGGTGGGATCGTCGTCAGTCCGCCGCCCAAACGTCCTGAAGGTAGCGATGCGCGGCTTCCAGCTCGGAGACGGCTGGGGCGCCGAGGATGTCGGTCAGGGTTGCGCGGACAGCGGGAGCCATGGTGCGGGCATTGCCGCAGATCAGGATGGAGCCCCCGCGCGCGACCAATTCCTTGACCGTGGTGGAATGGGCCCGCAGCAGATCCTGCACATAGGTCTTGGGTGCGCCCTCGCGCCGCGAGAAGGCGACCGCGAGCAGGTCCAGCGTGCCTTCGTCCCGGTACACCTCCAGTTCCTCGCGGTAGAGGTAGTCATCTTCGTTCCGGCAACCGAAGAACAGCAGGACCGGTCCCACCTCAGCGCCGCTTTGCTTCAGCGCGTGCCGTTCCTGGATAAAGCCGCGCAGAGGGGCGAGGCCGGTGCCGGGGCCCACAAGAACGAGCGGCACCAAAGGATCCTGTGGGAGGCGAAAGGCGCTGCCCATGTCCTTCACGACCACGCGCAGCTTCGTGCCCTCGGCACAGTTTGCCAGATAGGCGCTGCATAACCCGTCATGCACCGATCCGTCCGCGCCCTCGAAATGGTGTCCGCCGACGGTGAGGGTGCAGGTGTCCGGCGACAGCAAGGGCGAGGACGAGATGGAATAGTAGCGGGGTTTCAGCGCCGGCCGCACACTGAGCAGCGTGGCAAGATCGAGCGTGACAGAGGGAAGTTGCGCGAGGAGTTCCATCACGCATGGCTTGCGCGCGGCAAGGTTGGGAAAATCGTCCAGCCACTGGGCGATCCGCGCCTGGTCGGGCGGGCATCGGGCGGCTTTTGCCCAGGCGCGCAGGTCGCGCCGCGTCACCGGCCCGGCGAGGTCGACGTGGTCCGCGAGCAACTCGCCCAGCCGCATCGGCACGCCGAAGGGCAAGCCGCTCTCCTGCTCCGCCTCCGGCGTTAATGCGGTGAGAAGCACCGTCGTCTCCGCCGCGAGGCCGCAACGCGCCACGGCTGCGGCGACGAGGGCCGGCGGATTACAGGGGAAGACGCCGAGGTGATCGCCGGCGGCATAGGTGGTGCCGCCCGGCAGGGACAATTCGAGATGGCGGGTCGAGCCCCGGGCGCCGGGCGCCTGCAGTTCCCGATTAACGCGCACCGTGCCTGGCACGGCGTTCTGGTCGAGGGGTGTGCGGCGGCGGGGCGTGGCCCCCGTCGCCGGGCCGGCGAAATTCACCACCTCCACCTTGATCGCCGCCGTTGCGGCCGGCTCCTCCTCCCCAGGAGATCCGGCGAAGCTGGCGTCGAGCGCATGCCACAGACCCGCCGTCCAGCTTTCCACGGCCGCCTCGAAGTCGCCGTCAGCGTCGGCCGCGCCGGGCTCCAGAAGCGGCGTGCCGCCGCGCGCCGCGAGACCGTCGGCGATGGCGCGAGGAAATTTCTGGAAGGTCTGCCGCCACTGGGCGTTGCCGCAGCCGAGCACCGCAAAGCGCACGGCCGCGCAGGCATCCGGCGGGGCCGTTTCCAGCCAGCGGGCGAAGCGGGCGGCATTGTCCGGCGGCGCGCCATTATAGGTGGATGTGACGACGACCACCGGCCCATCTGTCAGCCAGGGTTCCCCCGCCTGCGCGTCCAGCTCCGCCACGCGCGCGGCAAAGCCCCGGCTGGCGGCATCCCGCGCCAGCGCGAGGGCGATGTCGCGGCAGCCGCCCATGTTGGAGCCATAGAGCACGCTCATGGGCCGGCCCGCCGCACTTGTCGCGGCAGGAACCGGCTGATCCTTCGGCGTGTCCGCTCTCGTCGGGAACCGGCCTTTCACCTCGGGCCGCCGTTCCAGCAGCATTTCCAGATGGTCCGGCTTCACGGTCAACGCCTGCTTGTGGTGCAGCACGTAGTGCGGGTCACGCGGCCGGGCCGTGTAGCGCTGAACGAAACGGGCGAGCACCATGCGCGCTTCGAGGAAGGCGAACTGGAAGCCGATGCAGGAGCGGATTCCCATGCCGAAGGGATGATAGGCATCGCGATGGTGCGTGCTCTCCTCGCCCGGCAGGAAACGGTCGGGCCGAAAGCAGTGCGCATCCGCCCCCCAGAAGCGCGGATTGGTGTGCAAGGTCGTCAGCGACACGAACACGCGCTCACCCGCCTTCACCTCGTAGCGCCCGTTTCCGACGGTCGTGTCGCGCGTCACGTAGCGGGGGAACATGGGCACCGGCGGGCACAGCCGGAGGGCCTCTTTCAGCACGCGCTGAGTGTAGTCCAACCGGCCGCAATCCTCATAGGTCGGGACATAGGAGAAGTCCCGGCCAAGCACCTGATCCACCTCGGCGATCAGCTTTTCGAGCGCCTCCGGGTTCTTCCAGAGATAATAGAGGGCGTAGGAGAGCATGCCGCTGGTGGTTTCATGCCCCGCGATCAGCAGAACGATCAACTGCCCGCGAATATTGTCGTCGGGCAGCTTCATCCCCGTCACGCGGTCCGGCGTCGTGAGCATCACCTGCAGCAGGTCCGTCGGCACGGCGGCACCTGCTTCCATCAGGGCACGCCGCTCGCGGATGATGGCGTTCACATCGTCCAGCATGATCTTGTCGGCAGCGGCGCGCTGGCGGCGAACCTCGTGGTACAAGACTTCCGGCAGCAGGCGCTTGGGCTCCTGCATGGCATCCACCAGCACCAGATTCATTGCCTCAACGAACGGCGGCAGCGCCGGGGAGTCGATGGCACCGTAGCGCTTGTTGAAGGCGGCGTAGGAGATGGCCTCGAAGGTCATCCGCGTCATCAGATCGGTGACGAGGAAGCTGTCATCCGGCCCTAGCCGGTCGAGATGGGCCAGCAGGTCGTCCGCCACCTCGACGATGCGGCCATAGTAGTTCTTCAGCGCCGTGGTGCCGAAGGCAGGGGCAAGAATGCGGTGCGCGCGATGCCATAGCGGATCATCGTCACTGGCGGTGAACAGCGCGCTACCCACGCTCTTTGCCGCGAGATTGCCGAGGCCGCCACGCCCCTCCACCACCTTGGCGAATATGTCGGGCGCCGCGGTCATCTCCGAGACGATATCGGCATCGGCACAGAAATAGGCCCGGCCGCCCGGGGCCTTGAAGGCGAAGAAGTCGCCATACCGGGCATGGAGATCGGCCATGGCGCCCACAAGGCCATCCGCATGGTGCAATTCAGGCAGGTTCCCGACGATGGGATAGGGCTTGGGGCCGGGGATGGCCTCGTGCCTCCCCGCCCCTGCGGCGTCGCCCACCACCAGCGTGAGCTGCGTGCCGTCGGGAACACTGTCATCCAGCGCGACCACGATCCCGTCCGCCGTCTCCACATGGAAGGCGGCCCCGGCCGGCAGGCGGGCGGCGCTACGGACGGCCTCCCGCACCGCTTCCGCACCGGCGCCGGGAAACCAGCCGGCACGCACCGGGCCGCTCGGCGTCTTCAGCTCGACGGTCTTCAGCGCGGGAGCGGTCTCATTGACGGGCATGGGGCCTCCTTGGGCCGGCGGCATTAGCGGTCGGAGGACGGCACCATGCGCCGCGTAGACTGCGCCGGGCTGACCTGAAGCGTCTCGATGGCCGCCACGGTTGCCGCCATGTCCCGTTCGGGATCGATCTCGCGGGCCATCGCCCTGGCGCGCGCGGCAAGCGCCGTATCGTCCAGCACCGCGCGCAGGGATCGGGCGAGGCTCTCGCGCGTGACCTTCTTGTGCGGAAGCACCACGCCCACGCCCATGCGGCTCATCCGCATCGCATTGTCGGGCTGGTCGAAGGCGAAGGGGATGGTCAGCACCGGGACGCCGGCCCGCAAGGCTTCGGCGCAGCCGCCCACCCCGCCGTGCTGAACGATGGCGGCTGCACGGGGAAACACGAGCGAATGCGGAGCGTAATCGAGCGCCAGCACCTCATCGGCGGGCGCGTCCGGCGGCGGGTTGTTGCCCATCAGGAGGATGGCACGGCGCCCGAGCGCGCGCGCGGTATCCGCCGCGATCTGGTAGAAATCATGGGCGAGATGGACCACGGTGGTCCCAAGGGTGAACACCACCGGCGGTGTTCCCGCCGCCAGAAAGGCGTCGATACGGGCGGCGGTGCCCGGGCTTGCCTCCTGCGCGAAGAAGGGAAAGCCCGTCTGCACGGAAGCGGCCGGCCAGTCGCTCTGGGGGGTTCCGAAGGCGCGGGGGAACAGTGCCAGCACGAGATCCGGCGAGAACTTGTCGGCGAACATGATGTCGCCGGTGCCGACGCCCACCTCACGCTGAAGGGCGAGCAGGGGCTCGGCCCACCGGTTCGTCTGACGACGCAGGAGGCGGAACAGCACGCGCTGCGGCCAGGCCCCGAGATGGCGCAGGTGGTAGCCCGCGGGAAACCAGGGCAGCACGCTGGGATCGAGCGCCGACATCATGGTGGCGGGGGCCAGCATGGTGTTGGCCCATGGAAGGGCGCGCCGCGCGGCGACGAGCCGGGCCACATAGATGAGTTCGCCCACCACCAGCGCATCCGCGCCCTGGGTGGCGTCCATGAGATCGGCATAGGTCTCCCGAGCATGGGGAAAGACCAGGTCGAGCAGCAGGCGACGCCCGCCATGCACCGGGTCGCCGAAGATCCCCATCAATACGTCAGGGGGAAAGTTCGGCCGCAGGGGATGGAAGGGCAGGCCGAGCGCCGCCACGCGAGAACCATAGACAGCCGGCGCCGCGATGATCGGGTCATGGCCGTGCGCACGCAGCGCCTGTCCGATGGCGAGCATGGGATAGAGATCGCCAAACGATCCCAGCATGGCAAGGACGACCCGCATCACGACGCCCCCTCGACAATGGTCGTCGCGGCGGGCTTGCGGCGCATCAGCACCACAGCGGCCAGCAGGCCCAGCGCCATCATGCCGGTTCCGACATAATAGCCGTCGCCAATGCTTCGGGCGGCGCTGAGACGCAGCGCAGACGCGACCGCCGGCCATTGCGCCACCAGCGCCTCCACAGCCTCCGGCCGACCATAGACGGCCTGCGCCATGAGGCCTTCGAGCGCCCGGCGCGCCTCGCCCTCCGGCGTCGCGCCAGCCGCGATGTCGAGGAACCGGCCGCGCTCCATACCGGCGACCACCGTGCCGATCGCCGCCATGCCAATGGCCCCTCCCATCTGCCGCACCGTGTCGAGAGCGCCGAAGGCACGGCCGCGCTGCCCCTCGGCGGCGCGCGCGGAGCCGTCCGTATAGGTTTGCGACAAGGCGAGCCCCATGCCGGCGCCCGTGGCGACGAGGGCAGGCATCATCAACACAAAATCGGCGCGCGGCAGGGCCTGCGTTTCCCACAACAGGCCCAGCGTCCCCAGCGTCATGCCGGCGACCACGGGCAGCTTCGCGCCATGGCGGTCATAGAGCAGGCCGCCCAAGGGCGCGCAGACCATCAGCGGCACGAGGAACAGCAGCATGGCGAGGCCGGTTTGCAGCGGCGTGAAGTGCAGGACCCGCTGGAGATAGATGGCCCCGAAGGCCGACTGCCCCACAAGCGCGCATTGGGCACAGAACAGGACGATGCTGTCAGCGGCGAACTGCCGGTCGGCAAACAGACGCACATCGACCAACGGTTCGACGGCGCGTCGCTGACCGAGGATGAAAAGCGCCAGAAGACCACCGCCAAGAACAACGAGGGTGAGCGTCAGCGGCGATGTCCAGCCCCACACATGGCTTTGCTGGAGGCCGAGGACGATCGGCACCAGCGCCGCCGCCAGCAGCAGGCTGTGGGCCGGCCGGAAGGTGCCGTCGCGCGGGCTGGTTGCGGCGGGTCCTGCGGCGCGCAGCATCAGGAGCGTGGCGGCGGCCAACGGCAGGTTGACGAAGAAGGGCCAACGCCAGCCCCCAAGCTGAACCAGGGCGCCGCAGATGATGGGCCCGAACACCAGGGCAAGGCCGCCAAGCCCGCTATAGATGCCCATGGCCCGGCCGCGCTGCGCCGGGCCGAACGCCTCGGTGGCCAGCAGCGCGGCGGCGGGGGCCATGAGGATGTTGCCCAGGCCCTCAAGAACGCGGCCGGTCAGCAGCATGGGCAGGTTCAGCGAGAGGCCGCTCAGCAGTGAGCCGGTCGCGAACAGCGCCACGCCGGCGCGGAAGACGCGTTCGCCGCCGAAGACATCCGCGAGCCGCCCCCCGGTGGCGATCGCGGCCGCCACGGTCAGCGCGTAGACGGTGATGACCCATTGCTGGGCGCCGTGGCTCAGCATCAGGTCGCGCTGGATAGAGGGAAGCGCCACCGCCGTGCCGGTCGCGTCGATCATGATCATGCCCAGCGCGCCGCTGCCGGCAAACACGGCGCACCATCGTTGCTGGCTGGTCGCGGTCGTCATGCAGGCTCCCGAACGCCGGTCATGGCAGCACCCGCTAGCGGGGCGTTACGGCCATGAGCCGGCGCCGAGTTTCTGCGGCCGGCCCGAGCTTGTCCACGGCTCGCTCATAAGAAAATACCGTCGCGCACGCCAGATCGACGCGCGCCCAGCCATTCCTGATCACGTGCGGCACAAGGGCCTTGCCGGTGAGGAACGGATGGCGCGCCTGACGGGGCCGCAGCCCCGCCCCTACGTCAGTCGCGATAGGGGATCCCGAAGCTGATCTCGGGATCGTAATGGGCGTCCCAATACGCCTTCCACAACGCCTTGCTGATCGGCCCCACCTCGCCATTGCCGACCGGCTTGCCGTCGAGCGTGGTGATGGGCATGACGCCGCCCGCCGTCGTCACGAAGAGCAGTTCGTCGCAATGATAGGCAAGCTCCACCGGCACGTCGTCGATCGTGTAGGGGTAGCCGAGCTTCTCGGCGGCCGCGAGCACGGTCTTGCGAGTGACGCCTTCGAGCACGCCCTTCTTGGGCGTAAAGAGCTTCCCGTCCTTGATCAGGATGATGTTGAAGCCCGAGCCTTCGGTCAGATTGGCGTCACCATCGGTCAGGATCGGATACATGGAGCCGCGGTCGCGCGCTTCCAGCAGACCGCGCGTGAAATCGCCCCACTGCAGGTTCTTCACCGTCGGATCAATGGCGCCGGGCGGCACGCGGCGCACGGTACGCGCGATCACCGCGCTGCCGCCGGTCTTCTGCGTCTCCTCGTTCATGACCCAGAGATAGGGCATGACCATGAGATAGCAGACATTCTCGCACTCCTCGGGCGCGTACTGGCGAATGAAGCGCAGACCGCGCGTCACGATCATCACGACAAAGGCATCCCGGATGCCGCTTTTCGCGGTCATCCCGACCAGATGGTCGCGGATCTCCTGGCGCGACAGCGGGCTCTTCAGGCGCAAGCGTTCGCAGCTGCGCTCGAAGCGGTCCAGATGGTCGTCCAGACGAAAGAAACGGCCGTCCCAGATGGCCGGCACGTCATAGGTCAGGTCCGAATGCAGGAAGCCTTGGTCTAGGATCGGAATGCGCGCCTGCCCGAGCGGCACGTACTCACCCTCGACATAGGCAACGCCTTGGGCGAACGGGTTGCCGCTCGCTTCCAGCGCTTCCACCCGCTTACGATACTCCGTGAAGATGTGGTCGGTGTAGGACATGCGGAATCCTCGGTCAGGAGCGCGAGCATGCGGTCAGCCGGGCTGAAGCCCGAGCGTGGCGATCTCCTTCATCGCCGCCGCGACGCCGTCGATGGCACGGTCGATGTCTTCCGGTTGGTGCGCCGCGCAGAGGAACAGATTGTGCTTGGGGTGCATATAGACCCCCTGGCGCAGGGCCGCCGAACAGAAGGCATTCGCGATCTGGAGGTCCTTGTCGCCATCAAACAGCACCATCGGCATCTGGACCGGCCCGGTCTGGCGCAGGCGGAAGCCGTGTTGTGCGGCGGCCGCGTCGAGGCCCTTGCGGAAGCGCTGGCCCATCGCTTCGGTGTGGGCCAGCGCGTCGCTGTCGCGCAGAATCTCGATGGTCTTCAGGCCGGCCGCCATGGCCGCCGCGCCATACCAGAACGAGCCCGTCACGAAGATCTTGCCGGCGCCCTCGCGCATGCGCTCGCTCCCCGCCACGGCGGCGAGCGGCCAGCCATTGGCGATGGCCTTGGAGTAGGCGCCGAGGTCGGGCTTCACCCCATATTTCGCCCAGCTGCCGCGCACATCGAGACGGAACCCGGCGCGGACCTCGTCGACGATCAGCGCCGCTCCGGTCCGGTCGCAGACCGCGCGCGCATGCTGGAGGAAGGCCGTGTCGGGCAGTTCCTGATCGCGGCCGACATCGTGACGGAAGGCGGCCAGCAGGATGCCGGCAAGGTCATCGCCCGCGGCGGCGACGGCCTGGTCGAGGCTCGCCGTGTCGTTAAAGTCGAAGGTGATGAGGTGCGCCCGGTCTTCCGCGGTCACGCCCACCAGCGAGGGCGAGCACCACGGCACCGCGCCATGATAGGCGCCGCGCGCCACCAGGATCTTTCGCTTGCCGGTCGCCGCGCGCGCGATCGTCACGCAGGCGGTCGTGGCGTCCGTGCCGTTCTTCTGGAACATCGCCCAGTCGGCGTAGTCGAGCGTGTCGACCACCAGCTCCGCGAGCGCGACCATGGCCTCCGTCGGCCCGTTGCTGATGTCGGCATTCTTCATTTGTGCCAGTGCGGCCGCGTCCACGTCCGGATGGTGGTATCCGAGGACGTTGGGGCCCCAGGCGCACATGAAGTCGATATAGCCATTGCCATCGACGTCCCACACCCGGCATCCCTCGGACTTGGCGAAGAACTGGGGGTAGCCCGGGCCGATGGCGCGGGTCGCCATGTGACCCCACATGCCGTTCGGCACCACGCGCTGCGCACGCGCGAGAAGTTCGGCGTCGCGGCTGTTGGGCAGGCTGCGTGTCATGATGTCCTCCATGGGCAAGAAGGGAGGCTGCGCGCCTCCCTTCCCGCAGCCCTCAGTTCGAGATTTCCGCAAGCGGCAGGTTGCAGCAGGCGCTGTAGCGCATGCCCTTCACATTCGGGCTGTGCGCCAGGATCAGATTCGGGCTGACCATTGGAATGATGATGCGATCCTTGGCCATCTGCTCGCCAGCTTCGAACCACAGCTTGTCCGCCTCAGCCGTGGTCGGGGCGGCAAGGGCCTGCTTCATCAGCGTGCTGTTTTCCTTGTTGATGATGCTCGGATCGGTCGCGGCGCCGGCGCGCTTGGCCCAGACCGAGCCTTCGGACAGGCCGAACACGTCGACATATTGCGAGGTGCCGTAGAAGTCGGGCGCGAAGAACACCGCGGTCAGCGGAATGTGGTCGCCATTGGCGGCTTCACGCCAGTTGGCGAACGGCATCGGCGACAGTTCGACCTTGAGGCCGACCTTCGACAGATCCTGCTGGATCTTCTGCATCATCAGCGACAGGTCGACGCCGTACACGTTCATGTCGGGATAGATCGACTTCAAGGTGGCGCCGCTCTTTACCCCGGCCTTGGCCAGAAGTTCCTTCGCGCGTGCGGGATCATAGGCCGGAATCTTGTGGCCATCGCCACCGGGGAAGCCGAGCGGGATCGGCGTCGCCATCGGCCGGCCCGCGCCGGCCAGCGTAAAGTCGATCAGCGAGGTGCGGTCGATGGCGAGGGAAATGGCCTCACGCACCTCCGGCGTCAGCTTGAAGGTGTTGGCCTTCGCGCCGGGCGACAGGGCGACATAGACGAAGTTGTAGGACGGCACCTGCTCGACGACGATCTGCGAGCCGGCAAGCGTCTTGGCGGTCTCGGGGTCGATCTGCATGGCGATGTCGGCGGAGCCCGACTGGAGCATCTGCGCCTGCGCCACCGCGTCCTTCACCTGCCGGAAAACGACTTCGGGCACGGCTGGCGCCTTGCGCCAGTACTTCTCGTTGCGCTTGAGGCGGAGCTCGGCGTTCGGCTCATACGAGCCCAGCACGAACGGGCCGCTGCCCGCCGAATGGGTCAGGAACCAGTTTTCCGACGTGTCCTTCTTCGCCGCGGTCTCGTCCGACAGCGCGCCGGCGGCTGACGCGACATCGCTGTTGATGACGGCAAGGAAGCCAGCCGCGACCTGGTTGAGGAATTCGGAATTGGGGGCGGACAGGTGGATGATGACCGTCTGGGCATCGGGCGTGTCGATCGATGTGATCGGGTCCGCCAGGAACGAGCCATTGCCCTTGATGTTCTTCAGCCGCTCGAAGGACCACTTCACATCCTTCGCTTCGACGGGCGTGCCGTCGGAGAATTTGGCGGCGGGATCGAGCTTGAAGGTGAACTGGGTCTGCTCCTTGTTCGCTTCCCAGCTCTTGGCCAGGAGAGGCACCACCTTGTTGTCCTTGTCGAGCGTGACGAGCTGCTCGTAGACGGAGGTGTTGTAGATCTGGCAGGTGTCGCACCATGCGCGCGCCGGATCGAGCGAGTTGACGTCCATGTCGCGCGCGATCACCAGCGCACGCTCTTCCGCGCGGACAGGCGCCGCGAATACCGTCGCGGCAAGCGCCATCGACAGAAGAACCATCGTGGACTTTTTCAGGTCTGATCGTTTCATCGTGGTTACACCTCTCTGAAGGTTGAGCCGCGGCTGCTCGTGTTTCATTGGTTTTCCGCAATTCTCAGCAGGGCGCTCTTCACATCGCCGACGCCCGCGAGCGCCGCACGATTGAGAACCGCCGACACCGTCGGCGCAGCAAGGCCGCCGGCGACGCGCAAGATCTCGTGGTCAAGACTGTCGAAGAAACGGTCCTGAATCTCGGCCGCCCAGGTCGCGCCCATGGAAAGGCTGCGGGCTGTCTGTTCGGCGATCACCACGCGCCCGGTCTTGTCGATGGACGCACCGATCAGGTCCCAGTCCAGGCCGTGATGGTCGATATTGCGCAGGTCGATGATCTCCGCATCGACGCCGGCATCGTGCGCCGCCTTGACCGCATTCTGGACCATGACCGAGGTCGCCAGCACGGTGCAGGCGGTTCCCGGCCGGACGATCCGGGCCGAACCGAAGGGGATGCAGTAGTCGCGGTCGCCCTGTGGAACCACGAATTCGCGCTGGTAAAGCTCGGTATGTTCGATGACGACGACCGGATCGTTGCAGGCGAGCGCCGCATTCATCAGCCCGATATAGTCGAAGGCGGTCGACGGCGAGATGATGCGCCAGCCGGGGAAAAGGCCGAAGAGCGCGGACGGATCGCTTGAGTGCTGGGAGCCGTAACCCGTGTGCGGCGAGACGCGCACGCGCATGACCAGCGGAACCGGAAACCCGTCGCCGAACATGTGGCGGACCTTGCCCACCCCATGCGCGATCTGGTCGGCGGCGGTGAAGCAGAAATCGCCGAACATGATCTCGACAATGGGACGAAGCCCGTTGAGCGCCGCCCCGAGCGCCACGCCGGTAAAGCCGTTTTCGGCGATGGGCATCGGCAGCACCCGGCCGGGCCAGCGCTCCAGCGCGCCCTTGGTGAAGCCGCTGACGCCGCCGCGCATCTGGTGGACGTCTTCGCCCATGACGATGATGGTCGGATCGCGATCCATCGCTGCCGCGATCGTCTCCGACGCCGCCGTGACGAACTTCACCTTTTCGAGCGGCAGGCCGTTCAGCCGGTCATGATCGAGCATCCGCCTGCCGGCCAGCTCGGACAGATCCCCCAGAATGCCCCGGTCCGGGTTTCCAGCATCCGGCCACAGAGCGTCGGGAATGCGCAGCGCATTGCCCCCCGGCACCGGTTCGGTCAACCGCGCGGCCGCCGCCGCGACGCGCTCGGTTACCAGCTGGTCGATGCGCGCGAACTCCTCGGCCGACAGGTGGCCGAGCGCCGTCAGCCGCTCCCTGGCCAGTGCCACCGGATCGCGCGCACGCCATTCGGCCTCTTCCTCCGGGGTTCGATAGCCGAAATCGCTGCCGCTGCGGCTGCCCGATTGATGGAAGTGGCGGTAGCAGAGCGCCTCGACCACAACGGGACCGCCCTGCTCGCGGATGCGCCGGCGCGCCTCGGCCATGGCACGGTGGACGGCCACCACATCCATGCCGTCGCATTCGATCGAGGTGATGCCAAGCATGGCGCCGCGCGAGGAAAGGCGGGTTTCGCGTGTGACATCGGAAATGCGGGTGGCCACACCGTAGAGATTGTTCTCGATGAAGAAAATCACCGGCAGGCTTTGGGCCGCCGCGATGTTCATCGACTCGTAGCTGGCACCATTCTGGGTGGCGCCGTCGCCGAAGAAGGCGACGGAGATCTGGTCGCGCTCCAGCATCTTGTCGGCCAGCGCGTAGCCGACCGCATGGGGCGGGTTGCCCCCCACAATGGCCGAGGTGCCGACCACGCCCGCATCCGCGAAGCGCATATGCATGGAGCCACCGCGCCCGCCGCAGTACCCCGGCGCCAAGCCCATGATCTCGGCCATGAAGCGATAGACGGCGTCATCCATGCCCGGCGTGAACGCATCCCGGCGGATATCGAAATCGTGCGGCACCTCAGTGTTGACGAGCTTCATCAGCACCTGGTGATGGGCGCGGTGTGTGCCGTTGATCTTGTCGCCGGCGCCGAGCACGGACATGGCGCCGACCGCGCCCGCCTCCTGGCCGATACTGGCATGCGCGGGGCCGTGGATGAGCCCCGCCTTCTCCAGATCGAGCAGCTTTTCCTCGAAACGTCGGATCAGCAGCATCTGGCCATACCAGTGGATCAGATCCTGGGCCGCTTCCTCACGCCAGTCAGACTCTTCGAGCTCAAGGCGAAACCAGGCGGCTGAAGGAGATAGCGGTACCTGACGAACCATGGTTGCTCCCGGAGATAGCCCTCGGAGACGGTCAGCGCTCAGCCGAGCGGCTCTTCTTGTTTATGGAAATAAATTCCGATTTTCTGTTGAACGGCACACTAAGCTGTGCCAGCCTTCGGATGCAACAGGAATTTTCACAGCATTTGAAAGGTTATCCGGCATGATCAGGGACGCCCATCTGCTGGAAGCGCTGGCACAGACGGTGCAGCGTTTCGTGCGCGAGCGGCTGGTCCCGGCAGAGGCGCGGGTCGAAGAGGAAAATGCGATCCCGCCGGAGCTTGTCGATGAAATGCGCGACCTCGGCCTCTTCGGCATGTCCATCCCGGAGGAATTCGGCGGGCTCGGCCTGACCATGGAAGAAGAGGTGATCGTGGCCTTCGAGCTCGGCTACACCTCGCCGGCCTTCCGGTCGGTCATCGGCACCAATAACGGCATCGGCTCCCAAGGCATCATCGTGGACGGCACGGCTGCGCAGAAAGAGTATTGGCTGCCGCGCATGGCGACCGGGGAGGTCATCGGCGCCTTCGCCTTGACCGAGCCGGACGTCGGTTCGGATGCCGGCTCGGTCAAGACCAGCGCCGTCCGCGAGGGCGACCATTATGTTCTCAACGGCACCAAGCGCTACATCACCAACGCACCGGTAGCCGATGTCTTCACCGTCATGGCGCGCACAGGCGGCCCGGGATCGGCGGGCGTTACCGCCTTCCTGGTGCCACGCGCGTCACCTGGCATCAGCTTTGGCGCCATCGACAAGAAGATGGGCCAAAGGGGCACCTATACGTGCGACGTGATCTTCGAGAATTGCCGCGTGGCGGCCGACGCGATCATCGGCGGCGTCGAAGGCCGGGGCTTCAAGACGGCGATGAAGGTGCTCAATCGCGGGCGCCTGCACATTTCGGCGGTGTGCGTCGGCGTCGCCCAGCGGCTTTGCGAGGAATCGGTGAACTATGCGCGAACCCGCGTCCAGTTCGGCAAGCCGATCGCCGAGCATCAGCTCATCCAGGCGATGCTGGCCGACAGCGCGACCGAGACCTTTGCCGGCCGCTCCATGGTGCTGGAAGCCGCCCGCCTTTTCGATGCGGGGGAACGCATCGTGCAGCAGTCCGCCAGCGCCAAGCTCTTCTGCTCGGAAATGGTCGGGCGTGTCGCCGACCGTGCGGTACAGATCCACGGCGGCGCCGGCTACATGAAGGACTATCCGGTCGAGCACTTCTACCGCGACGTCCGCCTGTTCAGGCTCTATGAAGGCACCTCACAGCTCCAGCAGATCATCATCGCGCGCGAAATGATGAACGCCTGAGGTCGAATATGGGCCGATTCCTCGGTGTCGTAGCGGACGACTTCACGGGTGCGCTCATGGTCGCCGGCTATATCGAGGCCGCCGGCATCTATTGTCCGGTTGTTTTCGATGCGGCCGCCATCGTGGCGGATGCGCCGGTCGTCGTGGCGGGGACCCGCACCCGCACCATTCCCGTTTCGGAGGCGCTTGGCGAGTTGGCCCGCATGACGGACGCCTTCGTGCAGGCCGGCTATGCGCGGCTCGCCTACAAGGCCTGCGCCTCGTTCGATTCGACCGCGGAAGGCAATATCGGGCCGGCGGCCGATTTCCTGGCGGACCGGCAAGGCTTGCGACCCGTACTGATGTGTGCCGGCTTTCCCCGCTATGGCACGACGGTGCATCAGGGCTATCTCTTCTATCGCGGCCGGCTGGTCTCCGACTCGATCAAGCGCTTCGATCCGTTGACCCCGATGCCCGACCCCGATCTCGTGCGCTTCCTGTCGCGGCAGACGCCGCATCCCGTCGCACTGGTCAACCACGCGACCTTGCTGAAGGGGGCCGGCGCAGCCGGCGCGGCCGTCGAGGCGCTGGCGGCGGAAGGGGCGGGCCATGTCCTGCTCGACCTGAGCGACGACAACGACACCGAGATCGCCGCCGAGATCGCCTGTTCGCAGCCCAGCGTCGTGGTGGCGAGCGATCCTCTGATCATCGCCTATGCCTGCCGGCTAGCCCGCTCCGAACCGGCAAACCCGAAGCCCGCGCCGCGCCACGCCGAAGGCCCGGCGGCGGTTATTGCCGGCACGGTCGGCCCGGTGATCCTCCGGCAGCTCGATGTGTTTGGCGAAGCCCATCCCGTCCTCACACTGGATCTTCTCGACCCACGTGGCGACGCGGGGACGATCGCGGCCGCGCTGGAATGGGCCCTCCCCTTCATCGGTGCGCAGCCCTTTGCCATTTCCACCGCGACGGATGGCGAGGGCGTGGAGCGCGTGCAACGTCTGCTTGGCCCGCTCGGTGCGGCGCGGCGTGCCGAATATCTGCTGGGCTCCATCGCCAGGGGCCTGCACGAAAGGGGCGTCAACCGCCTCGTCGTCGCCGGCGGCGAGACCTCGGGCGCCGTCGTCTCGGCGCTAGGCATCGGCGCCGTGCGGGCCTTTCCCGAAGGGCCGCTCGGCACCGGCTTCTGCGTCGCGGAAGGCCCGCGCCCCATCTCGCTCTATCTCAAGCCGGGCAAGCTCGGGGGCGATGACGTGCTTCTGCGCGCGTTGGATCTCATGCAGGCGCCAACCTAGGAGATCGGCCCATGTCCAGCCCATCCGCCCCGCGCGTCGCGCTGGTGGACGCCACGTTGAAGACCCTCGCGCTGAAGCTGAACAGCGGCACGGCGGGCAATCTGAGCCTGCGGCATGGAGAAGGCATGCTGATCACGCCGACCGGCATTCCCCCGCACGAACTCGCGCCCGAGCAGATCGTCGAGATGGACCTTCGCGGCAACTGGCAGGGCCGCTGGAAGCCATCCTCCGAATGGGCCATCCATGCGCGTCTTTACCAGACGACGTCTGCTGGAGCTGTCGTTCATGCCCATCCCGACCACAGCGTGGCTCTGGCCACGCTCCGGCGTCCCCTTCCGCCGTTCCACTACATGATCGCCAGCTTCGGCGGCGATATCGTTCCTTGCGCGCCTTATGCCTGCTTCGGCACGCCGGCGCTCGCGGAGACGGTCATCGAGGCCATGGGCACGACCTATTCGGCCTGCCTCATGTCGAACCATGGCATCGTCACCATCGGCCCCGACCTCGCCACCGCCCTTATGCGCGCCGAGAAGCTCGAAATGCTCGCCCGCCAATATCTGCTGGCGCGCATGGGGGGCGAGCCGGTCCTGCTGACGCCGGACGAGCTGGCAGAAGTACACAGCCGCTACAGCAGCTACGGCCAGCAATAGGTGGGCTCAAGGCCCTCAGGCACTGCGCCAGACCTCGCCGAGGATGCGCAGCGCCAGCTCCGGCTTCTCCAGATGAGGCATGTGCCCGCAGGCGTCGAAGGCATGCAGCGCCACATTATCGGGTAGACCGCGCGTGGAGCCGAAGGGCAGCACCCGATCCTGCCGGCCGAAGACGACCCGCACGAGTTGCGGCAATCGCGCTATGTCCGCGGCGACCGAAAAGCTCTGCGTGCCATCGGGAAAGAAGCGATTGGCGAAAGCTGCCATCGCCCTCGTCAGATCCTCGTCCTTGCGCTGGAGCACAACGGCCCGCACGAACGCGTCGGAAATCGTCGCCGGATCGTGAACCAGCAGTTCCAGCCAAGGCCGCAGGCTCTCGGCGCTGCGGGCTCTCAAGATACCTTCGGTGAACGGCGCGTTGATCTGCGGCCCCAGCCCCGCCGGCGAGAAGAGGCAAAGGCCACGAATATCCGCCTGCGCCCGCCGTGCCAGTCGCGCCGCCAGCGCGCCGCCGAAGGAATGGCCGGCAAGAATCATCGGCCCGATCTTCTCGGCGGCCAGCGTCGCCTCGACCAGTTCGGCCATTTCGTCGAGGTCACCGGGCACCCCGCGCGGCGACTGGCCGTGCGCGGGAAGATCCAGCGCCAGCGCCGGAAATGCGCTGCGACCGCCCGCAAACAGGCCGCGCCAATTGTTCAGGTCGCCACTGAAACCATGCAGCAGGACGACGGGAAGGCCCTCCCCCCGGCGAAGCCAGGCCGCGTTGAGCAGCTGGCTGCCCCCTTGGCCGGGCGCGAGCGACGGCGCCGCCGGCGCGACCGGGTCGTAGGCGAGCCGAGAGTCCGGCGCGCCCGCCGCCGCCGTCCGGGCGAGCCCGGCCAGAACATCCTTCTTCTGCACGCGATTGCGCGGGCCGGTTCCCTGCCATCCCTCGATCGAAATCCCGTGCTCACGGGCGAGGCGCCGCGCGAGGGGAGTCGGGTTCGGAATGTCCCGCCGCGAGGTCGCGACCGCCGCCCGCGCATTCAATTCGGCCACAGGCAGCGCTGCGGCCTGCGCAGGCGCCATTTGCACCGGCGGCGGCGCATCGGCAGCCACCTCATCGGGGGCGAGGATCCGGGCGACATCCGCACCCACATCGACCTCGACATCGCTGCCGACCAGATCGCGAATGATGCCGGCGGCCGGCGATTCCACTTCCACGGCCGCCTTGTCATTGTCGATCTCGAACAGCACCTGCCCCTGGACGACCGTGTCGCCGTCCCGGACATGCCAGCGCGAGATGCTGCCGCTTGCCATTTCCAGGCTGACTTTCGGGAAAATCACATTGACGGGCATGGCGGGTCCTTGGGGAGCGAGGCCTATTCGGCGGACGTGGTCCAGTCGGACGTGGCGGGCGGGAGAGGCGCCGTGTCGGGCTCCCCGGCGAGACGGGCGCGCAGGCGCTGCGTCAGCCGCACCAGTTCGGGGCCGACCACGTCACGGCACAGTTCCTGCGGCAGAAGGTCAACGATGCCGCCGCAGGTCAGCGCCACGAGCGGCGAACCATCCGTCGGCCGAAACGCGACACCGACGGCATTTATGTAGCTGTGCCACGTGCCGAAGACGCTGACGAAGCCGTCGCGCTCATAGTCCCTGACCGATTTGTCGACGAGCGCCGCCAGCGCGGCCCGGTCCTTTTCGACCGCGGACACCTGCTCCAGCACCGAGGCACGGATCGGCGGCTTCATCTCGGCGAGATAGGCGAGGCCCATCGCCGTACGGCAGATCGGCACCTTGGAGCCGATGTTCAGCCGGAGGGTGACGGGCGACATCGAGCGGCAATTGGCGAGATAGACCATCTCCAATCCGTCACGTGTGCCAAGAGCCACCGCCGCGCCGGTCTTGTCGGCCAGCTCCTGCATCAGCGGCCGCGCCATATAGATCACGGGATTGGAGCTCAGCGCCGAATAGCCCAGCGACACGGTCGCCGGGCCGATGCTGTAGCGGCCGAGCGTCTCGTCATAGGTGAGATAGCCGAGATTGACGAGCGTGGCGGTCAGGCGAGACACCGTCGCCTTGGGCAGCCCGGTGCGTTCGAGCAGGTCCTGGTTGCCGAGCGTGCCGTCATCGGCCGTGAACGCGCGCAGAATTTCCAGGCCGCGCGTCAACGAGGCCGCTGGGTTGCTGCCCTCCCCGGCCTCGCCCCCTTCGGCCGGCTTGGTACGTTTGCGCATCTGTCCGTCTCCCCCGTCCCATCCTACCGGTCAAAGCACTAGCGGCCCCTCCGCTGCGGCACAAATGGAATATAATTTCATTTACGTTGACGGCCGCCGCGGCTGTTGTCAATAATGACGTTGCAGCGACCGCCCGCATATCCGCGCCCGCAGAACCGGCATCAGGCAGAGGGGACGTCTTCTTGACACGCTATATACTGCGACGCCTCATCGCGATGCCGTTTCTGGTGCTCGGCATCGTCACCCTCGCCTTTCTCCTGACGACGGTGACCAAGGGAGACCCGCTGGCCTCGATCGTTTCCGACCGCCAGATGAACGACCCGGAGGCCGTCGCGGCCGCGAAGGCACGCTGGGGCCTCGATCGCAGCCTGCCCGAACGCTACGTGATCTATGTCCGCAATCTCCTGAGCGGCGACATGGGAACGTCCTTCATCACCCGCCGCCCAGTGGCGCAGGATGTTCTCTTTCGTCTCCCCGCGACGATGGAACTGGTGATGGCGGCCATGCTGGTGGGGTCCACCATCGGCATCACGCTCGGGGTGCTGGCTGCCTATTTCCGCAACACACCCACCGATCATCTGGCGCGCTTCTTCGCCCTCATCGGCTCATCGGTACCGGTCTTCTGGCTTGGTCTGGCCCTGCTCTATGTGTTTTCGGTCAAGTTCGGCATCCTGCCCGGACCCGGCCGGCTGGATCCGCGCGCGGCATTGCCGCCGCGCATTACCGGCTTCATGACCATCGACACGCTGCTGGCCGGAAATTTCAAGCTCTTCGCGGACGCGGTATGGCACCTGATCCTGCCGGCCTTCGTGCTGGGCTGGGCCGTCGCCGGCACGATCTCCCGCCTGGTGCGGGCCAACATGCTCGAAGTCCTCGACCGCGACTTCATCCTCACCGCCCGTTCCAAGGGGGCGGGCGAATTCCGGGTCGTCACCCGTCACGCGCTTCGCAACACGCTCGTGCCGACCCTGACCGTGATCGGCTACTCCTTCGCCTATCTGCTGACCGGCGCGGTGCTCACCGAAACGATCTTCTCCTGGCCCGGCATGGGATCCTATGCGGTGGATGCCGCCCGCGGTCTCGATTTTCCGGCCATCATTGGCGTGACGATTGTCGGCGGCATTGTCTTCCTCGTGACCAATCTGCTCACCGACATCGCCTATGTCATCGCCAACCCCCGCGTCCGTCTCGGGTAGGGCCATGAGCGCACTCTCCTTTTCCTCGCTCAGACGGGTCGGCTGGATATCGCTGCCATTGGCCATCGGCCTGGCCATCGTCCTGTTCTGGCTGGCCGTGACGTTTCTGGCGCCCTTCATGTCGTCTTACGATCCGGTCGACATGGTGGGACGCCGTCTGCAGGCGCCGAGCTGGGACCACTGGCTGGGAACCGATGCGCTCGGGCGTGACGTGCTGAGCCGCACGCTGCATGGCGCACGCCATTCGCTGCCCATCGCCGTGATCGTGGTGGCGCTGTCCGTCGCCATCGGTGCGCTTCTCGGCGCCGTTTCCGGCTTCGTCGGCGGCTTGGGTGGCTCGGCCATCATGCGGCTGGTGGACGTCACCCTCTCCTTCCCCCCGATGCTGCTCGCCATGGCGGTCGCCGCGTCGCTCGGCCCAGGCCTTGAGAATGCGGCCATCGCCATGGTGATCGTCTGGTGGCCGGTCTATGCCCGCCTGATGCGCGCCCAGGTGCTGGAGGTCCGGGAGCGCGAGCATGTGGAGGCGGCCATCGCCGCCGGTGCGAGCAAGCCGCGCGTGCTGCTGAAGCACATTCTGCCGCTCTGCTGGACCCCGGTTCTCATCAGCGCCACCATGGATCTCGGGCAGGTGATCCTGCTCGCCGCCTCGCTGAGCTTCATCGGTCTCGGCGCCGCGCCGCCAACCCCGGAATGGGGATCCATGATCTCCGACGGCGCGTCCCAGTTCTATTCGTGGTGGGTCGCCTTGGGACCGGGCCTCGCCATCCTCACGATTGTGCTCGGCTTCAATTTCGTCGGCGACGGCCTGCACGACTATTTCGATCCGAAGTCCAGATGAGGCGCGACATGCGGCACGAACCGCTGTTCTCCGTGCAAGACCTGCGTGTCTCCTTCGGCCGTCTCGGCCACCATTTCGAGGCTGTACGCGGCATCAACCTCCACGTCGATCACGGCGAGGTGCTGGGCATCGTCGGCGAATCCGGTTCGGGCAAGTCGGTCGGCATGCTGGCCGCGCTCGGTCTGCAGGCAAAGACGGCGCAAGTTCGCGGGTCGGCGAAGTTCAAGGGGCGCGAGCTGGTCGGCATGCCCCGGCGCGAATTGCGCACGCTCCGCGGCTCGCGCATCGGCATGATTTTTCAGGACCCTCTCTCGTCGCTGAATCCGGTGATGACCGTCGGCGCCCAGATTGCCGAGACCATTCTCCTTCACAACCCGGCGGCATCGAAGAAGGCCGCGCTCGATCGCGCGGTCGAGCTGCTGGCCCTTGTCGCCATCTCGCAGCCTGACCGGCGCATCCACCAGTTCCCCCACGAGTTTTCCGGTGGCATGCGCCAGCGCGTGATGATCGCCATGGCCGTTGCGAACGACCCGGATCTGCTGATCGCCGACGAGCCCACCACGGCGCTCGACGTGACCGTGCAGGCCCAGATCATGGAGGTTCTGAACGATCTCAAGAGGCGGCTGAACCTCGGCCTGATCCTGATAACCCACGATCTCGGGGTTCTCGCCGGCCACGCGGACCGGGTCGCCGTGGTCTATTCCGGCGAAGTGGTGGAACAGGCGGGCATCGACGATCTCTTCGAGCGCCCGAGCCATCCCTATACGCGCGGGCTCATCGCCTCCATCCCCGACATGGCCGAGGAAAAGGAGCGGCTGTTCTCGATTGAGGGGGCGCCGCCCCCTTTGGGCCGCCTTCCCGGCGGCTGCGCTTTCCATCCGCGCTGCCCGCAGGTGCAGCCCATCTGCCGGACGACGGCACCCGTGCTGCGGAAGGTCGAAGGCCATAGTGCGGCCTGCCACTTTGCCGGCGTTCCAGCCAAGGGCGCAGCCTGATGCCGCAGGTCCTTCTCTCTGTCCGCGACCTGACGAAGCGCTTCCCGATCAAGGGCGGCCTGCTGATCGAGCGCGAGGTCGCTCACGTCAATGCGGTGGCCGGCGTGTCGTTTGACGTCAACGCCGGCGAGGCCCTCGGTCTCGTCGGCGAGTCCGGCTGCGGCAAGTCCACGCTCGGCAGGTGCATCCTGAGGCTGATCGAACCCACGAGCGGTGTGACCCTCTTCCACGGCCGGAACATCAACCTGGCCACGCCGGCCGAAATGCGGCGACTGCGGCGACAGATCCAGCTCGTCTTCCAGGACCCCTACGCATCGCTCCATCCCCGGATGCGGGTGTCCGAGAACATCGCCGAGCCGCTGCGCATCAGCGACCTGAACGCCGCGCAGCGGAAGGATCGCGTGGCGGAAATGCTGGAACTCGTCCGCCTGAATCCCGAGCATGGGCAGCGCTACCCGCACGAACTCTCGGGGGGGCAGCGCCAGCGCGTGGTCATCGCCCGTGCGCTGGCGCTCAAGCCGGAACTGCTGGTGCTCGATGAACCGGTGTCCGCGCTCGATGTCTCCGTGCAGGCCGGCGTGCTCAATCTGCTCAAGGACATCCAGCGCGACATGGGCACCGCCTTCGTCTTCATCGCCCATGACCTGTCCGTCGTGCAGCACATCTCGCACCGCGTGGCGGTGATGTATCTCGGCAAGATCGTCGAGATCGCCCCCAAGTCGCGGCTCTACGGCGCGCCCATGCACCCCTACACGCAGGCTTTGATGTCTGCCGTTCCGCTCGCCAATCCGAAGCTGGAGAGGTCGCGTTCGCGCATCGTGCTGAAGGGCGATCTGCCAAGCCCGCTCAACCCGCCGTCGGGATGCCGCTTTCGCACCCGTTGCCCGATCGCGCAGCCGGTCTGCGCGCAACAGGAGCCCCCGCTCGCGGAGCTTGGCGACGGCCATTCGGTCGCCTGCCATTTCCCAACCGCGATCGATCCGGGTTTGTCGGCCCGCGCCTGACGCGGAGCAGGGAGGACGACATGACTGAACAAGAACTGCCGCTCAAGGGCATTCGCGTGCTCGACCTGACCCGCGTGCTGGCCGGGCCATGGGCCACCATGAGCCTCGCCGATCTCGGCGCCGAGGTGTGGAAGATCGAGAACATCAAGGGCGGCGACGACACCCGCGCCTGGTCGGTGCCGAACTACAAGGGCGTCAGCACCTATTATCTGTGCGCCAATCGCGGCAAGCACAGCATCGCGCTCGACCTGAAGGCGCCCGAAGGACGCCAGCTCGTGCTCGACCTCGCGTCGAAAGCGGATGTGATCGTCGAGAACTTCCGCGCCGGCACCGCGGAGCGGCTCGGCATCGGCTACGAGGACATCCGCAAGCTCAACCCGCGCGTCATCTATTGCTCCATTTCCGGCTACGGGCAGTCCGGGCCCGAGCGGGAGCGACCCGGCTATGATTTCATCATGCAGGCGGAAAGCGGCCTGATGTCGATCACCGGCCAGGAGGATGGCCCACCGAGCCGCCTGGGCGTCGCCTTCACCGACATCGTTGCCGGCATGATCGCCACGCAATCGGTGCTCGCCGCGCTCTACCAGCGGCGTGAGACCGAGCTCGGGCAATATATCGACGTCGCCCTGCTCGATTCGACCCTCAACATGCTGATCAATGTCGGCACCGGCTATCTGAACGCCGGCGTCGAGCCGCAGCGCTACGGCAACGCCCATCCCACCGTCGTGCCCTATCAGGTCTTCGAAACCGCCGACGGCGTCTTTGCGCTGGCCGTGGGAAATGACCGGATGTTCGTCGATTTCTGCGAGCAGGTGATCGGCCGGCCGGAGCTTGCCCGCGATCCGCGCTTCGTCTCCTCGCACGAGCGGGCGCTGCACCGGGAGGAGCTTCTGCCGATGCTGGCGGAGATCCTGCGCGGGAACACCTGCGATCACTGGATCGAAACCTGCCATAAGGCGAGTGTGCCGGCCGGACAGGTGAAGACGGTCGCCGAAGCCCTCAGGAGCCCGAGCGTGGTGGAACGGGGCGTGGTCCAGCAGCTGGATCATGCCGAACTCGGCCCGATTTCACTGATCCGCGCCGCGCACGGCATGGCGGCCCAGCGTGCGCACACGCCCAAGGCGCCGCCGCTGCTCGGCGAGGATACGCGCCTCGTGCTGCGTGACGTTCTCGGCCTCGACGATCACCGCATCGACAGCCTTGCCGCCTCCGGCATCATTGGCTGCCGCAACGCCGCGTCCATTGCTCCGCTCGCACCCGCCGGAGAAACGGTATGAGCGTCCATGTCACACGCCGCAGCGCGATAGCGGTCGTCACCATCGATAATCCGCCGGTCAACGCCATCAACATGGCCGTGCGCACGCGGCTGCTGGCCCTTGTCGACGAGCTGGACGCCGATGATCACGTCCGGGCCGTGGTCCTCACAGGTGCTGGCAAGCTCTTCGTCGGCGGGGCCGACATCACGGAGTTCGGCCGCCCAGTGGAGATGCCCGCCCTGCCCGCGGTGATCGAGCGGATCGAGAACGCCGCCAAGCCGTGGATCGCGGCGGTGCGCGGCGCCGCCCTGGGCGGCGGGCTCGAAGTGGCGCTCGGTTGTCGCCTGCGGGTGGCCACGACTGATGCCACCTTCGCGCTCCCCGAGGTCAATCTCGGCATCATCCCCGGATCCGGCGGCACGCAGCGCCTGCCTCGGCTGATCGGTGTCGAAACCGCGATCCGGGTGGCCGCCGAAAACCTGGCTCTCGATGGAGCACGCGCCGCAGACCTCGGCCTCGTCGATCGTCTCGTGCCGGAGCCGCTCGTCGACAACGCCGTCGCGTTCGCTCTGGAAGCCCTCGGCCGCCCGCTGCCGGCGCCCGTGTCGCGCCGCCCTCTTGCCGCTCCGGAGCCCGCGCTGTGGGAAGAGGCCGCCCAGCGGGTGCGCCGCGCCGCCCGTGGCGCATCCGCCCCACCCCGCGCGCTCGACGCGCTGCGTTTCGGCGTCGAGAACGGCTTTGATGCTGGATTGGCCCGGGAGCGCTCGATCTTCCTGGAATTGCGCGCCAGCGAGGAAGCGGCCGCGCTTCGCCACCTCTTCTTCGCCGAGCGCGCCGCGCCGCGCCCGCACGACCTGCGCGGCATCCCCGCACTGCCGCTGGCAAGCGCCGGCGTCATCGGTGGCGGCACGATGGGCGTCGGCATCGCGGCGGCGCTGCGCAACGCCGGCATCCCGGTCGTGCTGGTCGAGCGCGACGAACAAAGCCTGGAGCACGGCCTGACCGCGCTGAAGGCCATCTTCGACGCCGCCCGAAAGAAAGCGAACCTCAGCGACGAGGAAGCCGAGGCTCGCATGCGAGGCGTCACCGGCGCGGTCGGCTACGAGGCTCTCGCCAGCTGCGAGCTGGTCATCGAGGCCGTGTTCGAAGACCTCGCCGTCAAGCGTGAGGTCTTTGCCACTCTCGGACGCGTGTGTCGGCCGGAGGCCGTTCTGGCCACCAACACCTCCTATATCGACCCGAGGCAGATCGCCGAGGGCCTGCCTCATCCCGACCGCTTCATCGGCCTGCATTTCTTCAGCCCAGCTCAGGTGATGCGGCTTCTCGAAATCGTGCCGATCCCCGAAACCCGGCCCGAGGTGCTCGCCACCTGCTTCGAACTCGCCCGCCGGCTGGGCAAGGTGCCCGTGCGCTCCGGCATCTGCGACGGGTTCATCGGCAACCGCATCCTGCGCCGCTATCGTGCGGAGGCGGAGGCCATGCTGCGCGACGGCGTCACCCCTGCCGCCATCGACGCCGCCATGCGCGGCTTCGGCTATGCGATGGGGCCGTTCGAGATGCAGGACATGGCCGGCCTCGACATCTCCTTCCTGCATCGCGAGGCCGCCCGCGCCCGCGGCGAGGCGATACCGGAGACGCCCGGCGACCTTCTGGTGCGCGCAGGCCGAAAGGGGCAGAAGAGCGGGGCGGGCTGGTATGACTACGCCCCCGGCAACCGCACGCCGCTTCCTTCGCCGGAGGCCGCCCGGCTGATCGCGCCTCTTGTCGGCGCACCGCGTGAGTTGGGCGCCGACGCGATCGTCTCACGCCTCATCGACGCCATGGCGGCGGAGGGTCAAGCGATACTGGACGAGGGCATTGCGGGCTCGCCGGCCGATATCGATCTGGTGGAAGTCCATGGATACGGTTTCCCGCGCAAGCATGGCGGACCGATGTTCCTCTCCCGGCGGCCGCCTTCGTGACAGGCAAGGGCGGTCAGGTGGCCGCCTGTCAGGACATGTGACGGCGTGTGACGTGGCTCGGCCAGTGGTCGGGAGCTGGCGATCGGATTGCGAGCCGATCCGATCGGAAGGTGCTCCAGACATCAGCGCGCTCACGCCCGCGCGAGAGCGATCGCGATCCCTTGGCCGACGCCGATGCACATGGTGGCCAGCGCAAGCTTGCCACCGCGCAGGGCGAGTTCCAGAGCCGCGGTACCTGCGATGCGCGCACCCGACATGCCAAGCGGGTGGCCCAGGGCAATGGCGCCGCCATTGGGGTTCACATGCGCCGCATCCTCGGCGATGCCGAGCTGGCGAAGCACGGCGATGCCCTGGGAGGCAAAGGCTTCGTTGAGTTCGATGATGTCGAAATCCGCCGGCGTGATGGCCAGCCGGCCGCACAGCTTCAGCGTCGCCGGGGCCGGACCGATGCCCATGAGGCGGGGGGCGACACCGGCCGTGGCGCCGCCCAGCACGCGCGCCATCGGCGTCAGGCCATATTTCGTCACCGCCGCCTCGGAGGCGACGATGAGGGCGGCCGCGCCATCATTGACGCCGGAGGCATTGCCGGCGGTGACCGTGCCACCCTGACGAAACGGCGTCGCCAGTTTGGACAGCGCCTCAAGGGTGGTGCCGGCGCGCGGATGTTCGTCCTTGGCCACGACGATGGCATCGCCCCGGCGCTGCGGGATCGTTACCGGCACGATTTCCTTCGCCAGGCGTCCGCTCGCTTGCGCGGCAACGGCCTTGTCCTGGCTACGCACGGCAAAGGCATCCTGATCGGCCCGCGAGACCGAAAACGCCTCGGCGACGTTCTCGCCGGTTTCGGGCATCGAATCGACGCCGTACTGCTGTTTCATCAGCGGATTGACGAAGCGCCAGCCGATGGTGGTGTCATGGATTTCAGCATGGCGCGAAAAGGCCGTTTCGGCCTTAGGCATGACGAAGGGCGCACGGCTCATGCTCTCGACGCCGCCGGCGATCATCAGCTCGGCTTCGCCCGCCTTGATGGCGCGAGCGGCTGACATCAACGCGTCCATGCCCGAACCGCAGAGTCGGTTGATGGTCGATCCCGGCGTGCCTTCGGGCAGCCCGGCCAGAAGCAGCGACATGCGGGCGACATTGCGATTGTCCTCCCCGGCCTGATTGGCACAGCCGAACAGCACATCGTCGACCGCCGACCAGTCGATGGACGGGTTGCGCTCCACCAGGGCCCGCAGCGGCACCGCCCCAAGATCATCGGCCCGGACCGAGGCCAGCGAACCACCGAAGCGGCCGATCGGGGTTCGGACGTAATCGCAGATATAGGCCTCAGCCATCCATGACTCCTCTGCTGATGGAGATACTTGCCTTGGCTCGCTTGCTGCGGACCCGCCCAGGAGGCGGCCGCGGCGCTCTACCCGGCCCGGCACGCGAGGAACGTCAGAGGCCGCGCATGCGGCGCTTGACGCCCGCCGCTCTCAGGCGCTGCCGAGCAAACCGAGAAGATTGCGATCTCTGGGGGTCGTCTCCCTCCGACAGGCGCGCGCGGGCACGCCATCACTCTTTGTGGAACTAAATTCCACTTTCAAAGTCTATCCGGTTTTATAAGCCCGTTGCAACGGGATTCGCCCCGGCGCTCGTCATGGCCAAACGCACAACGTGGCGATGGGCAACGGTGTGTTCGGCCTGCCGAAGGCGGACGTGCTCGCCGGGTACGGCAACCCGTTTGTCGCCGAGGCCAAGCGCGTTCTTTACGTGGAGGCTCCTCGGGAGAGGGGCATCGCGCGCTGCCTCAAATTCAGATGGGCGCTCCGATTTCTTTTTGGCAAGATATTCCGGGTGTGTTCTTGCTACCTCTGCGTGCGATGCTTCGACACAGCGCGGGGGCATGAATGACGACTGGTACGGGATTGTCGCGATATCGCAGCTGCGCCAGAGGTCGGGCAAGGATGTGTGACGTGAGCAGGTGGCTTCTGATCGCGACGGCAATGTTCTGGCACGGTTCATTAGCATGGGGGCAGAGCGCAGCCGACAATCCCGGCAAAGGAGACCTCCTCTCGCCTGTCAGACCGACGCCCGGACAGGCCGAAGGCACGCGCCCTCCGCCGCCCCCGTCCGATCAAATGGCCTCTCTCGGCAAACCGGGCTGGAGCGTCAGCGAGCCGTCCGGCTGCTGGGTGTGGAATCCTTTCCCTAACGCGGATGAACACGTCACTTGGAGTGGCGGCTGCAAAGAAGACCGGGCCGATGGCGAGGGAATTGCCGTTTGGACCTATAAGAAAGAAGAAGAAATAAGATCCGAGCGCTACGAAGGCGGCTATCGAAGTGGCAAGCCCCATGGCTACGGAAGACTATTTTTGGCTAATGGAAATCGTTACGAGGGAAACTTCGAAGACGGGCAACGCACCGGATATGGCGTCTTTATCTGGGCCGATGGAGAGCGATACGAGGGAGATTTTCGAGACGGTGACAGGCATGGATATGGCTTCTACGTCTGGAAAAACGGAAACACTTACGGCGGCAGATACGAGCATGGCAAGCGAACTGGACGCGGCACATTCATCTGGGCGAATGGCGACCGCTATGATGGCGACTTCTGGGACGGCGAAAGGCACGGGCGTGGCGTCATGGTCTGGGCGGACGGTGACCGCTACGAAGGCGAGTATCGGGACGACAAGCGGACGGGTTACGGCATCTATACTTGGTCTAATGGCAATCGCTATGAAGGCGACTTCCTCAAAGGTGAGCGTACCGGTCACGGCGTATACGCTTGGGCCGATGGCAACCGCTATGAGGGCGACTTCCTAAAAGGCAAGCGCCACGGCAAGGGTACGTTTGTCTGGGCCGATGGCGGCCGTTACGAGGGCGGATATCGGGATAATCTGCCGCACGGCAATGGCAAGTATTTCAACGCTCAAAGCGGTTGGTTCGTCGGAAACTGGCGTCATGGCTGCCTAGCCAGAGGCAAAGACATCATTGCGCTTGGTCGCCCTCTGTCGGAGTGCAGATAGCTTCGGCCGTCTGGGCGCACCCGAGTCATGGCGCCGAACATCGTCACCATGGCAAGGTGTTCTCCCAGATAAGCGGCCGGAGGACGTCACCGCCTCGCCATGCGACATGCGCTAGGCCTGCGATAACGCCGCGATCAACGCCGCATGACCTTCGGCCTGTCATCCGCGAGGACCAGGGTGGGGTTGCTGAACCGCAGGTTCGCCGAGCTGCCACGCGCTCGTGACGTTCAGCCCCGAGAACTCCCTGAAGGGGGGCACCGGTCGAAGGCCGGGCCGACACTCCCCTCGCCTATCCCCTCCCCGCGCCCGGCTCTGCCTCCTGCCGATAGGCGGACTGGTCGATGCCGTGGCGGCGCAGCTTGTCGTAGAGCGTCTTGCGCGGGATGCCGAGGCGTTTCAGCGTCGCCTGGATGTCGCCGCGCGTGGCGGCGAGGGCGTCGCGGATCTGCGCCGCCTCAAAGGCCTCCACCCGCTCGGGCAGGCTGGCGCCGGCCTCCTCGTCCGCCACCACGGCCGCGGGCGCCGGCTCGACCAGGCCGAGCGCCACCCGTTCGACGTAATGCACCAGCTCGCGCACATTGCCGGGCCAGTCATGAGTGGCGAGATGCGCGCGGATCGCCGGCGTCACCATCGGCACCGGGCGGCGGAAGCGCTTGGCCGAGCGGGCGAGAAAATGCCCGAACAGCAGCGCAATGTCGGCCCGGCGCTCGCGCAGCGGGGGAATGCGCACGGTGGCGACGTGCAGGCGGTAATACAGGTCCTCGCGGAAACCTCCCCGCCGCACCAGTTCGAGCAGATCGATCTTCGACGCCGCCACCACGCGGATATCGACCTTGCGCACCTCATTGGTGCCGAGCGGGGCGATCTCGCGCGCTTCCAGCACGCGCAGCAGCTTGACCTGAAGCGCCGGCGACATCGCCTCGATCTCGTCGAGAAACAGCGTGCCGCCATGGGCATGCTCCATGCGCCCGATGCGCTTTTTCACCGCGCCGGTGAAGGAGCCGGGCTCGTGGCCGAACAATTCGCTCTCGATCACCGTTTCCGGCACCGCGCCGCAATTGACCGCCACCAGCGGGCGGGCGGCGCGCCGGCTCCAGCGGTGCAGCGCCTGCGCCACCACTTCCTTGCCGGTGCCGGTCTCGCCTTCCACCAGCACATCGACATCGGCATCGGCGAGCTGGCGCAGCGTCTGGCGCAGCTTTTCCATGGCGGGCGTGGTGCCGAGCAGCGGCATGTCCGCGCTCGCCTCCTCCGCCGCCTGCCGCAAGGCGCGGTTGTCGAGCACGAGACGGCGCTTTTCCAGGGCATGGCGCACCGTGCCGAGCAGCCGGTCCAGCGGATAGGGCTTGGCGATGAAATCATACGCCCCCTCGCGCATCGCCTCGACCGCCATGGTGATGTCGCCATGGCCGGTAATGAGGATCACCGGCAGGTCCGGGTCCATGCGCTTGAGCCGCCGGAACAGTTCGAGCCCGTCCATGCCGGGCATGCGCACATCGCTCACCACCACGCCGGTGAAGGAGGCGTCGAGCCCTTCCAGCGCGGCGGCGGCGGAGGCATAGGCCACGACCTCATGGCCGGCGAGCATCAGCGCCTGCATATTGGCGGCGCGCAGCGTCGCGTCGTCGTCGATGAAGGCCACATCCATCACACCACCCGCGGCAGGCTGAGAGTGAACACCGCCCCGTCCTGATTGGCGGCGGCAAGCGTGCCGCCGAACTCGGCGACGATGTCGTGCGAAATCACCAGCCCAAGGCCGAGCCCCGCCGGCTTGGTGGTGGTGAAGGGAATGAACAGCGCGTCCAGCACCCCCGCAGGCAGGCCGGGGCCATTATCGGCAAGGGTGAGCAGCACCCGCTCGCCCTCCGCCCGCGCCGCGAGCCGCACCCGCCCGCCGGGCCGGTTGGCCAGCGCCTCCAGCGCGTTCTGCAGCAGATTGACCAGCACCTGTTCCAGCCGCACCCGCTCGGCGCGGACGAGGAAATCCTCCGGCCCCATGTCGAGCTCCAGCGCCACTTCCTGCTCCTTCAGCCGGTAGCCGACGAGCAGCAGCGCGCCCTCCACCGCCGCGCGCAGCGACACCGGGCCGAGTTGGCCCGGCGCCTTGCGGGCAAAGGCCCGGAGTTCGCCGGTAATGGCGCCGATGCGCTCGGTGAGGCCGACAATGGTGGCGAGGTTGCCCGAGGCGCTGCCCGTGTCGCCGCGCGCCAGCAGCATCGCCCCGCTTTCGGCGAAGGTGCGGATTGCCGCCACCGGCTGGTTCACCTCATGCGCGACGCTGGCGGCGATCTGGCCGAGCACCGCCAGCTTGCTGGCCTGCACCAGTTCGTCCTGTAGCCCCTGCAACGCCGATTGCGCGTGCTGGCGCTGGTCCATTTCCTCGCGCAGCCGGTCATTGGCCGCGCTCAGTTCCAGCGTGCGCGCCTCCACCCGCCGCTCCAGTTCCCGCCGCGCCCGCGTCTCCCGCCGGCGCTTGCGCAGCGCCTGCCGGCGGCGCGACCCGATGAGCGCCAGACCGCTCATCAGTAGCGCGCCGGCGAGCACGGCGAGCACCCGCGCCGCGGCGATGGTGACCTGAGCGGCGGCGGTGATCGGGCTGAGCACGTGCAGCGTCCAGCCGGTGGTGGGCACGGGTGCCGCCGCCTCGACAAAGGTCTGCGCCGCGCCGCCGTCCGGCATCCTCACCCGGACGCGGTCGTCGCCCTCGGCGGTGATCGGCAGAGGGCTGAGCGCGGCGTCGCCGAATTGCAGGCTGGCGCGGATCCGCGCCCGCTCGGCCTCGGGGATCAGCGCGGTGGCGCGAAACTGCCAGCCGGGCACGCTGGTCACCAGCACGATCTGGCGCGTGTCGGTGACGAAGATCGGGCTGTCGAGCCGCCGCCATTCCGCCTCCACCTCGGCGAACACCGCCTTCACCACGATGACGCCGATCAGCCCCGCCGGGCTGTCGATGCGGCGCGCCAGATAAAGCCCCGGCTGCCGGCTCACCGTGCCGAAGGCGAAGTGCTCGGCCGCTCCCTCCGCCAGCGCCTGGCGGAAATAGGGCCGGAACGCATAGTCATTGCCGACGAAGGAGGTCGGGTCGCGGTAATTGCTGGCGGCGAGCGCGACGCCCTGCCGGTCGAGCAGATAGATCACGCTCGCGCGCGTGCCGGCGGCGAGCGCCTCGAACTTCGCGTCGAGCCCGCGCAGCACCGCCGGGTCGCGCTTTGTCAGCGCCGTACGCACATCGGGATCCTGCGCCAGCACCACCGGCAGGGAGCGCTGCTTCTCGATCTCGCTGCGCAGCATCGCCGCCCGCAGCCCGGCGGCCGCCTCCGCCTCGCGGCCCAGCTGCGCCATCACCCAGGCCTCGGCGCCGCGCCGTGCCATCTGGTCGAGCGCCGCCAGCAGGAGCAGCGCGGTAAGCAGCGCCACGACATAGCGCGCGCGTCCCCCGCGCCGGAGCCAGAGGCGGAGACGGATCAGGCCGGGGATGGATCGCACGCAGCGCCTCCTGTGTGGAAATCCGCACGAACCGCCCGCCAATCTGTGCGACATTTCGCACATTCTGTCGAGAGCCTGCCGAACCAGCGCCCGCCACCTTTTATTTTACAATAACTTAGCAGCCATGTTGGGGACGAGCGCCCGCTGGCACGGCGCTTGCGGAATGGGGGCTGCGGCATGTCTGCCGCGTCCCAACCAACCCCGGCTTCACACGCCGCCCGCATTACGAGGCGTCGAAGGGGCCAACCGCAGGAAGCGCCATGAAACACGCCCTCGCCCCGGCCTCGGTGAAAGCCGCGCCGCGTCCCTTCTACCGCCAGCTTTATGTCCAGGTGCTGGTCGCCATCGCCGCCGGCATCGCGCTCGGCCATTTCTACCCAAGCCTCGGCGCCGATATGAAGCCGCTGGGCGATGCCTTCATCAAGCTGGTGAAGATGGTGATCGCCCCGGTGATCTTCCTCACTGTCGCCACCGGCATCGCCAATATGCGCGATCTCGGCAAGGTCGGTCGCGTCGCCGGCAAGGCGATGCTCTACTTCCTCACCTTCTCCACGCTCGCCCTCGTCATCGGCCTCGTCGTCGCCAATGTGGTGCGTCCCGGCGCCGGACTGAACATCGACCCCGCCTCGCTGGATGCTAAGGCGGTCGCCGATTACGCCGCCAAGGCGCATGAGCAGACTCTGGTGGGCTTTCTCAGCAACATCATCCCCACCACGCCGGTGAACGCCTTCGCCTCGGGCGACATCCTGCAGGTGCTGTTCTTCGCCGTGCTGTTCGGCATCGCCATGGCCGGCGTCGGCCCGCGTGCCGAGCCGCTGATGCATGTGCTGAACTCGGCCTCGCAGATTTTCTTCCGACTGGTGGAAATCCTGATGAAAGCGGCGCCCATCGGGGCGTTCGGCGCGATGGCGTTCACCATCGGCAAATACGGCATCGGCTCGGTCGCCCATCTCGCCATGCTGGTCGGCACCTTCTATCTCACCAGCCTGCTGTTCGTGTTCGTCGTGCTGGGCGCGGTGGCGCGCTATAATGGCTTCTCCATCCTCGCGCTCATCCGCTACCTCAAGGAAGAGCTGCTGCTGGTGCTCGGCACCTCCTCCTCGGAGGCGGCGCTGCCCAGCCTGATGGAGAAGATGGAACAGGCGGGCTGCCGCAAATCGGTGGTCGGCCTCGTCATTCCCACCGGCTATTCCTTCAATCTCGACGGCACCAACATCTATATGACGCTGGCGGCGCTATTCATTGCCCAGGCCACCGGCATCGAACTGAGCCTCACCGACCAGATCGTCCTGCTGCTGGTGGCCATGCTCTCCTCCAAGGGCGCGGCGGGCATCACCGGCGCCGGCTTCATCACCCTGGCGGCGACCCTCTCCGTGGTTCCCGCCGTCCCCGTCGCCGGCATGGCGCTGATCCTCGGCATCGACCGCTTCATGTCGGAATGCCGGGCGCTGACCAATTTCATCGGCAACGCCACGGCCACCGTGGTGGTGGCGCGCTGGGAGGGTGAGCTCGACCGCGAACGGCTCGACGCCGCGCTGGCCGGGCGGCCGATGGAACTTCCCACGGACGAGGAGGAGGAAGACCTGCGCGCGCCGCACGCCGCCTTCCCCCGCACGCCGCTGCCCGCCGCCGCCGAATAGCGGCCCGCGCGCGCCAAACACGCGGCCGGACCTGGCGACGAACATCGCGAAAGGCCCGGCCGCAGGTCCAGACGCCCACCGGCAGGCCGTTCACGAAGGTGTTATTAATACATAATACCCAAGCGCCATTTCCTCCTCTTAATATCCGTGTGCCCGCTCATGGGCTCAGAAACAAAAACGGAGGACGTTCGAGATGGAAAGCCAGGCGTTGAAGTGGGGTCTTCTTGCTGCAACGGTCGCGACAGCGGGCGCGGCGATCATGACGGCATTCTAGTCGTTTCAGCATTGCGTCGGCCGCGACACTTCCGTTTGGGAAGGTGCGCGGCCGGCGATCTGCGCACCGCCGACGAGACAACGGCGGCGGCGCCCCGCCTTATTGGCGACGCAATAGGACGTTACGTCATCAGGTGCCGCCTCTGCGGCCAGCCCCATCACCGCGATGCCGGGCTTTTTCACCTGACATGGACGCACCAGCGTCAGCCGCCGGCCACAGGCCGCAGCGGCCAAGAGGATTTATGCGCAACTACACTCTCACCCCGCCCACGCCCGCCATCATCCGCTCCAGCCCGGAGTGGAAGCCGGAGCCCTGCGGTCTCACGCGCGAGCAGATCCGCGCCATCATCATCGAACAGATCGGCTGAACCGCCAGCCCGCAGGAGCGCTCAGCGCGCTCCTGCCGTCGGCGCCGCTGCGGTCTCGATCACCGTCCGCAGCCGACGCTGCGCCGCCTCATCGAGCGGAAAGCGCCACATCAGCGCGATGGCGGCGAGCTTGGCCGGGATCGGCAGCCAGGCATAGAGCAAAGCGAGGGCAAGCCCCGCCTGTTCGGTCGGCGCCCCGGTGCCGGGCCGGTAACCCGCCCAATCCAGCAGTGGAAACGTGACGCCGACGGCGATCGCGAGCGCCAACTTGGTGGCGAGCGCCCAGAGCGCGAAATACAGCCCCGAGCGCTGTTCCCCCGACGCCGCCGTGTCGATATCGATCACATCCGCCTGGATAGCCGGCGGCAGCGCCACGTCGAAGGCCAGCAACACGCCCGTCGTGGCACAGATCACACCGAACGCCACCACATCGCCCGGACCGAGAAAACCGGCCCCGGCGAAGACGACGCACGCCGCCAGCATCGCCCCGCACCACGCCTTGTGCTTGCCGAAGCGGCTGGCGCAGCGCAGCGCCAGCGGCAGGCCGGCGACACCGCAGAGAAAATAGAGAAACAGCAGCGGCCCCTGCAGCTGCGCCGCGCCGATACGGTCGGCGACGAAATACAGGAACAGCGTCGCCGGGATGGCGTTGGCGATGCCGTTGAGCAGAAACGCCGCGATCAGCCGCAGGAATGGGCCGTTGGCCCGCAAATGCCGCAGCCCCGCCGCGAGGGACAGTTTCTCCCGCGAGAGATTCTTCGGCTCCGGCACGCCGACAACGCAGGCGCCGCTGAACAGCGGCAGGGTGACGAGCACGAACAGACCCATCGCCGCCAGGCCGTGAAAGCCCGTGGCGTCCGTGCCCAGCCCGATGGCGAAGGGCAGCGCGATGGCGACCAGCGTGCCGGCGAGCGTCACCCCCTCGCGCGCCGCCGCCACCCGGGCGCGGCCGCGATAATCCGAGGTGATCTCCGCGCCCCAGGCGGTGTAGGCGAGGCTCAGCGCGGTATAGCCGAGCGAAAGGCCGAGACCCCAGAGAAAGAGATGGGCGATGCCCGCTCCCGCGCCGGGCCAGAACACCATGAGGGCGCAGAGCGCGGTGACCGGCGCCGCCAGCGCCATCAGCGCCCGCCGCCGGCCGAAGCCGGGCGCGATCCGGTCCGCCGCCCAGCCGAGCAGCGGGTCGGCAAGGGCGTCGATCAGACGGATCGCCAGCAGAGCGGCGCCGACGGCGGTGAGCGAAAGCCCCAGCGCCTCGGCATAGAAGCTCGGCACGATCACATAGAAGGGCAGCGCCAGCGCCGCCAGCGGCAGGGCCGGCAGGGCATAGAGCGCGAGGCGCCGGCCGGTGACGGCCGGACCCGCCGGCGCCTCGCCCATCTCAGCGGCCCATGGTGGCGGTACCGGAAAGCCCGTCGTCGCGCGTCCAGGCGATCTTCTTCGGGCCGAGCGAAGTGATGGTGAAGCAATAAGTGCGGCCCTCATACCAGGTCGGCCATTTCTGGCACAGCCGGTCGTCCTTCACCCACCAGCGCCCCTCCTCGCTCGGGGCCAGCATGGAGCCGATGGAGAAGCCGGAAATATCGCCGGCGACCACGCCGTCGTCGCGATAGACCAGCGGCAGGGTGATGCCATAGGGCGTGCTCAGCCGCACCAGTTCGCCGCCGATCTTGTCCTTGATCTCCGGGCCGCTCAGCGGCTCGGCCAGCGCCGGTGCGGCGGTGGCGGCCAGGAGCAGGGCGAAGCAGAGTGTCTTCTCGCGGGAGCGCATGGAATCCTCCTGTGACATCGGGAGAGAAGGTCGCGGGCTCGCCTCAAGGGCGACGGAAGGTGACGCGGGTGAGCGCGACCGGGAGCCCGTATTTCGTCACCCAGGCGGTGTTCAGCACCGTGCCGTCGTCGCGCAGCACCATCTTGTCGTGGAAGCGGACGAGGTTTTCCCCGGCACCGGGATCGAGGTCGAGGAGATAGCTGAAGGTGGCGGTATCGCCCTTCACGGTCACCTCGGTGGCGCCGCGCACATCCTCGCGCGTGCCGCGATAGCGCCCCGGCCCCAGCCTCTCGAACCGCCAGGTCTTGCGGTCCTTCTCGCCGTCCGCGAAGTGGAAATCCTCCACCAGCGTGAGGACGTTGCCGTTCCAGCGGCCGGTGAGGTCCACCGTGAAGCTGCGCCGCACGCCGTTAATGGCCGAGAACGAGCCCTCCGCGACGGTGCGGCCGGCGAAATACTGTTCGAGCACCAGATCCCTGGCCTGCACGGCCGACGTGCCAAGGCCAGCAAAGGCGAAAATTCCGGCAAGAAGGAGCAGGCGTTTCATCGAATCCTCCGCAGCAGTGCCCGGATTACGCGGGCAGAGCGGCGGCGGATCAGGTCGCGCCGCACGCTGGCGCCCGTCCGGCGCACCCCGGGGGCACACGCATTAGGCCGCGACAGCGACGCGGCACATCCGCACCGCAAAGCACGCTGCCGATTGGTTAGATGAACTTACCTCGCCGGTCACGATTGGCCGGATTGCGAGCAGGGCGAGCCTCCCCTAACGTCATGTCCGGAGCGCAACAGCGGCAAACCGGACGTCAGCTCGTCTCCGACCGCGCTTTTTACATAGCCGGCTTGCGTTCCTCTCCCACGATGCCGCCCGCCGCCAGACCTTCCACCCCACCAAGGAGCACCCCCATGCCCACACGCCCCCTCCCCGCCGCGCTGCTGGCGCTCGCCGTCGCCGCAACCGTCTCCCTGCCGGCCGACGCTAGCGCGACCGCCGGCCCGGACACCGAAGCCCGCAACCGGCAGATCGTCACCGAGGCGTTCGAGCGTTGGCAGGCCGGCGGCACCGGCTTCTTCAGCGAGGTCCTGTCGCCGGATGTCGTCTGGACCATCGAGGGCTCCGGCCCCACCGCCGGCCGCCACGAGGGCCGCGACGCGCTGATCGCACGCGGCGTGCGTCCGTTGACCAGCCGCCTCGCCACCCCGATCCGCCCGGTGGCGAAGACGGTGTGGGCGGATGGCGAGCATGTGATCGTCGCCTGGCAGGGCGAGGCAACGGCGGCGGATGGCCAGCCTTACGTCAATCGCTATGCCTGGATCCTGCGCATGCAAGAGGGCAAGGCGGTCGAGGTCAACGCCTTCCTCGATCTCGTCGCCTATGACGACGTGCTCCGCCGCATTCCCGCCGCTCCGACCGAGTGAAGCGCACCGATCGGTACGGCATGCCATGCCTCAATAATTAGCCGACTGTGCTCTTGTCTCGTGCGCGGGATTCGTCAGTCTCGACGTACAGCAACCATCATAATATAGCCGGCTTACTACACTGTTGCGCCGGCCGCCCTCGCCTACCACGCGACAGATGCGCCGCCCTCCCCTTGCCGGCGAGTCCCTGCCTCCTACATCTGGCGCGCAGGCCGCGAATGGTCGCATGGGGAATGAATATGTCGTCGCGTTACCTTCGTCTTGATCCGGAAACCGTCCGCCTCCTCGACAGCTGCATCGCCCAGGCCCAGCACGCCGCCGCCCAGCTGCATCGCGAGGGCGTCGACGAGGTCATGCGGGTGCGCCTCGCCTCCGCGCTGATGGAGGCGATCAGCCTTGGCGAGCGGGATGAGGAGCGCCTCGTCGCCTTCGCACTTCAGGTTGTACCGGCCTATCGCGAAAAGCTGGCGAAGCAAGCCCCGCCCCTGCCGGAAACTCACGCGGTCGCGCGCGAACGGGCGGCGCCGACGCCGGGCCGCTAGAGCCATTCCCGTAAGAGTGCAGAGCTGCCTTGCGGGACAAATTACGTCCAACCAAAGGGGTGGAGCGATTGCGGTGAAGGTGAATTCACCGGAACAGCTCTCGCCCGGCGTTCCGCAACCGGGCGGCTCTTGCGCGCCCGCTGGCCGGGGGGCGATACATCTCCACCCCCCTGTGGTAGCGGACACCGCCTCATGGACATCAGCGAACTTTACGACGCGAGCGACGCCGTCGCTCTCGCAGACCACGTCGCCAAGGGCGATGTGACCCCCGGCGAACTGCTCGACGAGGCGCTCGCCCGCGTTGCCGCGCTCAACCCGCAGCTCAACGCGGTGACGCTGCTGCGCGAGGACGTGGCGCGCCGGATGATCGAGGAAGGGCTGCCGGAAGGGCCGCTGAAGGGCGTGCCGTTCCTGCTCAAGGATCTCGGCGCCGAGGCGATGGAGTTCCCCTCAAATAATGGCTCGCGCCTGTTCGCCAACACCCGCTACGGCCAGGATTCGGCCATCTATGCCCGGCTGCGGGCGGCCGGGCTCGTCACCTTCGGCCGCACCACCTCGCCGGAAGGCGGCGTCGGTCCCACCACCGAGGCGGCGGTCTATGGCGGGCCGACCCGCAACCCCTGGAATCTCGACCACACGCCCGGCGGCTCCTCCGGCGGCGCAGCGGCGGCGGTGGCCGCCGGCATCCTGCCGGCGGCGCATGGCTCGGATGGCGGCGGCTCGGTGCGCATTCCCGCCTCTTCCTGCGGCCTGTTCGGCTTCAAGGCCACCCGCGCCCGCACGCCGGATGGCCCCTATGTCGGCGAAGGCTGGGCCGGCATGGCCATTGACGGCTTTCTCACCCGTTCCGTGCGCGACACAGCGGTGCTGCTTGATGTGACGCAGGGTCCCGATCTCGGCGCCCCCTACGTCGCGCCGCCGCTGGAAGCCTCCTTCGCCGCCGCACTGGCACGGCGCGACGGGCCGTTCACCATCGCCTTCACCACCACGACGCTGACCGGCGAGCCCATCGCGCCGGAATGCCGGGCGGCGGTGGAATCCGCCGCGAAGCTGCTGGAGAGCCTCGGCCATCGGCTGGTCGAGTCGCGCCCCCAGGCCGACACCGCCGGGATGATGGCGGCCTGGACCAAGATCGTCGGCTGCGGCACCGCGCTCACGGTGGAAAGCGCGGTGCGGCGGCGCGGCCGGCCGCTGGAGGACGGCGAGATCGAGAGCGTCGCCCGCTCGGCGGTGGAATACGCGCGCGGCATCAGCGGCGCCGACTATCTCGAAGCCGTCAACAAAGTGCACGCCTATGGGCGCGAAATGGCCGGCTTCTTCCAGCACGCCGATTTCCTGCTGACCGCGACCCTCGCCGAGCCTCCCGCCAAGCTCGGGCGATTCGACCATGTCGGCCGCGACTACCTTGCCTACCGCATGGGGCCGGACGGCGTGTTCGCTTATTCCCCGTTCACCGCCGCCTTCAATGCTTCCGGCCAGCCCGCCGCCTCGCTGCCGCTGCACTGGACGCCCGAAGGCCTGCCGGTCGGCATCCACCTCGCGGCGCCGTTCGGCCATGACGAAGCGCTGCTCGGCCTGTGCGCGCGCATTGAGGAAGCCGCCCCCTGGGCCGCGCGCCGCCCGCCGATTGCCTTTAAACAGGACCGGCCAAAAATATGATCACATTGCCCTCCTCGCCGCTTGCCGGATGAGGAGGGCTCACTTAGGCTGCTGTTCGATGGCACCGCCTGCGGTGTGTTCGACACCCCTTTCGGGGCCCCTTTTCTAGCAACGGGTGAATAATGCCGGAGCCTTCCCCTGTACCGGACGCCCGCATCGCCGTCGATTGCCAGGGCATCGTCAAGCAATTCGGCGATGGCCCACGCGCCCTTCGGGCGCTCGACAATGTCTCGGTGGCCATTCGCGAGAATGAATTCTTCACGTTGCTAGGACCGTCCGGCTGCGGCAAGACGACGTTGCTTCGCATGATCGCGGGGTTTGAATACCCCACCGAAGGGACGATCCGCCTGCATGGCGAGGACATCGCCGGCCTGCCGCCGTTCAAGCGGCCCATCAATACGGCCTTCCAGAGCTACGCCCTCTTCCCGCATCTGACCGTGTGGGAAAACGTCGCCTTCGGCCTGCAGATGCTCGGCTGGGCCAAGGGCAAGATCGAGGCGCGCGTGGCCGAGATGCTCACGCTCGTCCATATGGAGGAGCTGGCGCAGCGCCGCACCGACCAGATTTCCGGCGGCCAGGCCCAGCGCGTCGCCCTCGCCCGGGCGCTGGCCCCGGCGCCGAAGGTGCTGCTGCTCGACGAGCCGCTCTCCGCGCTCGACTACAAGCTGCGCAAGGAGATGCAGATCGAGCTCAAGCGCATGCAGAGCGAGACCGGCATCACCTTCATCTTCGTCACCCATGACCAGGAAGAAGCGCTCACCATGTCGGACCGCATCGCGGTCATGTCCAAGGGCCGGGTGCTGCAGGTCGGCACGCCCTGGGACATTTACGACAAGCCGGCCGAGCGCTTCGTCGCCGACTTCATCGGCGAGACCAATTTCCTTTCCGCCGCCATGGTCGGCATCGAGGCCGGTGTGGCGCGGGTGCGCCTGCCCTCCGGCATCGAAATCTCCGCCAGCCTGGCGGAAGGCTACCGCCCGGCCGGCGAGGCCACGGTGGTGGTACGGCCGGAACATGCACGCATGGTCACGACCGGCGGGCAGCTGTCCGGCGTGGTGGAGAACATCGTCTATTTCGGCACCGACACCCATATCCATGTGAAGCTGGACCAGGGTTCCACCTTCATGGTGCGGCAGCAGAACTCGCGCAGCAAATCCTGCGGCGCCAGCGTCGGCGATCGCGTCGGCATCGACATCGCGTCCGATGCGGCGCAAGTGCTGCGGGACTGAACGATGGCGAGCGCGGCCGAGATCGCCCGACGCGACGAACAGTCGAAAACCCGCGCGCGCTGGCTGCTGTCGCTGCCGGCGCTTTTCATCGTCTTCATCGCCGCCATCGGCCCGCTCTTCGTCATGCTGGCCTATTCCTTCATGGCCAAGGGCGATTATGGCGACGTGAAGCCCGGCGAGTTCTCGCTCGACGGCTGGTTCTCCGTGCTGTTCCAGCGCGACATCTTCGACGACACGGTGACGCTGGCCGACGCGCATCTGTCGATCCTCTGGCGCTCGGTGCGGCTGTCGGTCATCACCACGCTGGCGACGCTGGCTCTGGGCTTCCCCACGGCCTATTTCATCGCCACGCGGCCGCGCAGCACGCGCGAGGTGTGGGTGTTCCTCATCACCATCCCGTTCTGGACCAATCTGCTCATCCGCACCTTCGCCATGCAGCAGGTGATCCGCAATGAGGGCGTGCTGAACACGCTGCTCATGTGGCTCGGCGTGATCAAAGAGCCGATCCCGATCATGTACACGGACTGGGCGATCCTGTTCGGCATGGTCTATGTCTACCTGCCGCTGATGGTGCTGCCGCTCTATGCCAGCATGGAGAAGCTGGATTTCCGCCTGGTCGAGGCGGGGTACGATCTCTATGCAGGCCGGCTCGCCGTGCTGCGGCGCATCATCCTGCCGCTGGTGAAGCCCGGCATCGTCGCCGGCTCCATCCTGGTCTTCGTCCCCTCGCTCGGCGCCTATGTCATTCCGCGCGTGCTCGGCGGCGGCAAGAATTTGATGCTCGCCAATCTCATCGAGCTGCAGTTCGGCGCCGGCCGCAACTGGCCGCTCGGCGCGGCGCTGTCGATCTCGCTGATGCTTCTCGTCATGGTCGCCATGCTGGTTTATGTGCGCAACGCCACGCGCTCGGGAGGCGGGCATGGCTAAGCCGCGCTTCGACATACGCGCGCAGCCCGGCTTCGGCACGGTCGCGCTGTTCACCTTCGCGATGCTCTATTTGCCGATCGCGACGCTGGTGGTCTACGCCTTCAACGCCAGCGACTCGCTGTCCAGCTGGGGCGGCTTCTCGCTGCACTGGTTCTATGAGGCGGCGGAAAACCAGTCGGTGCAGGATGCGGCATGGCGCTCGCTGGTCATCGCGGTGAGCGCGGCGACGATGGCGACCATCGCCGCCACCATGGCGGCGCTGGCCACCACCCGCACCGGGCCCTATCGCGGGCTGTCGTTCAAATACGCCTTCATCAACCTGCCGCTGATGGTGCCGGAAATCGTCACCGCCGTGGCGCTGCTGATCGTCTTCGCCAAGGTGAAGGTGTGGACCGGCTATTCCGGCCTCGGCTACCTCATTCTGGCGCACACCGCCTTCTGCATCCCCTTCGCCTATCTGCCCATCCGGGCGCGGCTGGAGGGTATGGACCAGTCGCTGGAACGCGCGGCGGCGGACCTATACGCCCCGCCCTGGCAGGTGTTCCGGCGGGTGACGCTGCCGCTGCTGCGGCCCGGCATCATCGCCGGCTTCATGCTGGCCTTTGTCATCTCGCTGGACGACGTGGTGATTTCCGAATTCGTCAAATCGGGCGGGCAGGACACGCTGCCGACCTACATGCTGGGGCAGTTGCGCCGGGCGGTGACGCCGGAGATCAATGCGATTGCGGCGGCCTTCCTGGTGCTGTCGGTGGCGCTGGTGACGGTGTTCTTCTTCATCAACCGCAAGAAAGCCTGACCGACAAACCTAATCCGACACGCCAGAAACAACGGACCGGACGGAGTGGAACGATGACACTGAAATCGACGATGGTGGCGGCGCTCGCCCTGCTCGTCAGCGCGGGCGCGGCCTGCGCCGAGGGGCAGCTGAACATCTATAACTGGGGTGACTACACCAGCCCCGAACTGATCAAGAAGTTCGAGGAGACCCACAAGGTCAAGGTGACCGTCACCGACTACGATTCCAACGACACCGCGCTGGCCAAGATCCGCGCCGGCGGCCATGGCTTCGACATCGTCGTCCCCTCGGCCAACTATATGCCGATCTGGATCAAGGAAGGCCTGCTGCTGGAGGCCCGCCCGGACCAGATGCCGAACTTCAAGAATGTCGACGCGCGCTGGGTGAACGTGCCGTGGGATCCCGGCCGGCACTATTCCGTGCCGTGGCAGTGGGGCGTCAGCGGCATCGGCGTGAACAAGAAGGTCTATGGCGGCGACATCAACACCTCGGCGATCTTCCTCGATCCGCCGAAGGAGCTGATCGGCAAGATCAATGTCGAGCCGGAAATGAACGACGTGCTCTACGCCACGATCAAGTACCTCGGCGGCAACTGGTGCACCACCGACAAGGCGCTGCTGAAGCAGGTGCGTGACAAGCTGCTGGAAGCCAAGCCGAAATGGCTGGCCATGGACTATTCCGTCACCGAGAAGCTGCCGTCGGGCGACTATGCCGGCGTGTATTACTGGAACGGCGCCATCCTGCGCTCGCGCCTGAAGAACCCGGACATCGCCTTCGGCTATCCCAAGGAAGGCTATCCGATCTTCATGGACAGCGTCGCCGTGCTGAAGGATGCCAAGAACCCGGAAAACGCCAAGGCCTTCATGAACTTCATCATGGAGCCGGAAAACGCGGCGATGATCTCGACCTTCGCCAAGTACTCCAACGGCATCAAGGGTTCGGAAGCCTTCTTCCCGGACAACATGAAGGGCGCGCCGGAGCTGAACGTGCCGCCGCAGTTCGAGAAGGCCGGCGAGTTCCTGGAGACCTGCGCGCCGGAAGTCTCCCAGCTCTATGCCCGCATCTGGACCGACATCAACAAGTGATCGGCAGCATCTGACAACGACCGAGGGAGGGCCGCCGGCCCTCCCTTTTTTATGCCCGCCGCACCGGGGCCGGTATGTTCAGCGGCGGTGCGGAGACCGCCGCCGCCTCTGTCGCAGGGACTCAGTTCTTCACCGTCTCTTCCAGGAAGAAGCGGCCGAGAGGGTTCTGGTGGAACTTCTCGATATTGCTGCGGGTGACGTTGATATAGGGGCTGTAATAGAGGTCGATCCAGTTGACGTCGCCCTTGGCGGTCTTCTGCAGCGTCACATACATCGCCTCGCGCTTGACCGGGTCGGTCTCCAGCCGGGCGGCTTCCACCAGCGCCTTCACCTCATCGTTCTTGTAGCGGGTCATGTAGTTCAGATTGGTGTCGTGGCCGAGCACGAAGGTGGTCTTCTGGTCCGGGTCGAGAATGTCGTTGGTCCAGTACATGACCGAGATGTCGTAATCCCCGCTCACCAGCATGTCCCAGCTCTGGCTGGGGTCCACCTTCTGCAGGTTCACGCTCACGCCGGCCTTGGCCAGCTGCTGCTGCACCAGAACCGCGATCTGCTCGTCCGTCTCCTTGCCGGCATTGACGATGTAGTTGAGCGTCAGGCCCGAGGCGCCCGCATCGGCCAGCAGCTTCTTGGCCTTTTCCGGGTCATAGGGGCGCTGGAGATTGTCGGCATAGTGGTAGAGCGAGCCCTTGGGCACATAGGAATAGGCGACCTCGCCGAGATTGAAGGTCGCCGCCTCGACGATGGCCTTCTTGTCGATGGCGAGGTCCAGCGCCTCGCGCACCTCCTTCTTCGCCAGCGCGCCATGCTCGTGGTTGATGAGCATGTGGTCCTCGCGGGTGGAGGGATCGCTGATGACCTTGAGCGCGGGATTGGTCTTCAGCTCGGCGACGCGCGAGAACGGCACGGTGATCGCGGCATCCACCTCGCCGGCCTGGATCTTCAGCATGCGGGTGTTGTCGTCGGGAATGACCAGCCATTCCACGCCGTCGAGGCTCACCTTGCCGGCGTCCCAGTAATTGGGGTTCTTCTTCAGGATGATGCGGTCGCCACGGCGCCACTCCACCACGCTGAAGGCACCCGAGCCCACCGGCTTCTCGGCGAAAGTGTCGGCGGCGGCGCCTTCCACCAGCTTCTTCGGCAGCACCGAGGCATTGGGCAGCGCCATCATGGAGAGGAACGGCACCGACTTGCTCTTCAGCTTCACCACCAGCGTCTTCGGGTCGGTGGCGGTCGCGGTGTCGATGATCTTGAAGCTGTCGGACCAGAGCGAGCCCTTGTCGTCGCGGATACGGGTCAGCGAGTAGGCGGCGTCCTCGGCGGTGACGGGCGCGCCGTCGGAGAACTTCGCCTCGCGCAGCTTGAAGGTGTAGGTGAGCCCGTCCTCGGAGATGGTCCAGCTCTCGGCAAGGCCGGGCACCAGCTGGGTGCCGCTGGCATCGACGCGCACCAGCACGTCGAACACGTTGGAGAACACCCAGTTATCGACATTCTGCGCCGACTTGATGGGGTCGAAGGTGGTGGAATCCTCGTTGCGGGCGATGGTCAGCACGCCGGCGGCATGGGCGAGGCTGGTGGAAAGCGAGAGGAGTGCGGCCAAAGCCGCGAGGCGGGACGTCCGGAGTGCGGTCTTCACGGTTTTTTCCTCTGGTGGTTAGACGGCAAGGGAAGGCGGCGGCGCGATGAGGCGCCGGTCAGGGTCGATGTCGGGAATGGCGGCGATCAGGGCGGCGGTGTAGGCCTCGCGCGGGCGCTCGAAGACCTCGGCGCACGGCCCCTCCTCCACGATGCGCCCGTGATGCATCACCACCACCCGCGTGCAGAGATGGCGCACGATGGCGAGGTCGTGAGCGATGAACACCAGCGTCAGCTCCATGGTTGCCACCAGCCGCTGGAACAGCGCCACGATCTGCGCCTGGATGGTGACATCGAGCGCGGCGACGCATTCATCGGCGACGATCAGCCGGGGATCGACCGCCAGCGCCCGGGCGATGCCCGCCCGCTGGCACTGGCCGCCGGAAAGCTGGCGCGGACGGCGGCCGGCAAGGGCGGGATCGAGTTCCACGAGGCGCAGCAGTTCCTCGACGCGGGCGGGAATGGCGGCGGGCGCCACCTTGCCCTGCACGCGCAGCACCTCCGCCAGCGTCTCGCCGATGGTGAGGCGCGGATTGAGCGAGTTGAACGGGTCCTGAAACACCATCGCCGCCTGCTGGCGGATGCGCGCCAGCGCCACCCCCGGCTGCCCGCGCAGGCTCAGGCCGTCAAAGGTGACATGGCCGTCGGAAATCGGCGTCAGCCCGAGCATGGCGCGCGCCAGCGTCGACTTGCCCGAGCCGCTCTCGCCGACAATGCCCACCGTCTCGCCGGGCCGAATCTGTAGCGACACACCGGCGACCGCGCTGAAGCTGCGCCGCCGGCCGAACAGCCCGCCGGCGACGGGGAACCGCACCTCGAGATCGTCGATCTCGACCAGCGGGCGCGGCGGCGGCGCGAGCGCGCGCACCGGCTTGGCCGGAGCGGCCGGATCGGTCACATCGTCCACCTCATCGGCCTCATCGTCCACCGGCATGGAGGGGTGGCTGGCGATCAGCGCGCGGGTATAGGGATGCTGGGGATGGGCCAGCAGGGCGCGCTTCTCGCCGACCTCCACCACCTGCCCCTGCCGCATGACAGCCACCCGGTCGCAGGTCTGGGCGACCACACCGAGATCGTGGGTGATGAGGATGATGGACAGGCCGCGCTTCTCACGCAACTCCATGAGAAGACGCAGGATTTGCGCCTGGATGGTCACGTCGAGCGCGGTGGTCGGCTCGTCGGCGATGAGGACTTTCGGGTCGCAGGCCAGCGCCACGGCGATCATGGCGCGCTGGCGCATGCCGCCGGAGAATTCGTGGGGATAGGCGCCGAACTGGCGCGGCGGATCGGTGAAGCCGACCTGCCGCATCAGCGCAATCGCCTCCGCCTTCGCCGCCGCCCGGTCCAGCCGCCGGTGAAAACGCAACCCCTCCACGATCTGGTCGCCGACCCGCATGACAGGATCGAGATGGCTGCTAGGGTTTTGAAAAATCATGCCTATTTCGGCGCCGCGCACCTGCTGCATCTGCGGCTCACTCAGCGCCAGCAGGTCCCGCCCGCCCATCATCGCCGCCCCGCCGGTGACGGAAAGCGCGCGTGAGGGCAGAAGTTGCAGCAGCGTGCGGCAGAGCAGGCTCTTGCCGGAGCCGCTTTCACCGACGAGCCCCAGAATTTCGCCGGGCGACAAGTCGAGCGAGACATGGTCGAGCAGGGTGCGCTGGCCATCATCGCCGTGCACGGCGACGGAGAGATCGCGAACGGAGAGCAACGGGGCGCTCATTCGTGAACTCCCATCGCTTCGCCCAGCGCGTCGCCGATCATGGAAAAGCCGAACGCCAGCAATACGATGGCGAGGCCGGGGAACAGTGTGATCCACCACGCCTGCGACAGGAACGCCTGCCCCTCCGCGACCATGATGCCCCACTCGGCGGTGGGCGGCTGCACGCCCAGCCCGAGATAGGAGATGGCAGCGCCGGAGAGCAGCACCAGCACCGCGTCCGACATGCAGAACACCAGCGACCCCGCCACCGAGTTCGGCAGCAGATGGCGGAACAGCACCCGCGTGCGCGAAAAGCCGAGGCTCACCGCCGCCACGGCGTAATCGGCGTTCTTCAGCACGAGAATCTGCGCCCGGATCAGCCGCGCATAAGACACCCAGCCGACCAGCGCCATGGCGATGTAGAAACTGGAAAGCCCCGGCCCGAGAATGGCGATGATGGACAGCATCAGCACGAGGAAGGGAAAGGCGAGGATGATGTCGATCAGCCGCATCAGCACCGCGTCGACGATCCCGCCGAGATAGCCGGCGATGGCGCCGATCACCGTGCCGATGACGAGCGGGAAGAACACGCCGATCAGCGCCATTTGCAGGTCGACACGGGCGCCGAAGATGAGGCGCGAGAGGATGTCGCGGCCGAAATTGTCGGTGCCGAACGGGTGCGCCCAGGAGGGCGGTTGCAGCCGCGCCGCCGCATCCTGGAAGATCGGATCATAGGGCGCGATCACCGGCGCGGCGAGCGCGGCGAACACGAAGCCGCCGAGCAGCACGAGGCCGGCGACCAGCGTGCGGTTCATCCGCTTGCGGGAAACCGCCGCGCTCACAGCTTCACCCTCGGGTCGGCGGCGACGGTGGCGATGTCGGCGAGGAAGTTCACCAGCACCGTGGCGCAGGCGAACACCATGGCGACGCCCTGCACCACCATGTAATCGCGCGAGAAAATGGCGCGCACCAGCAATTGCCCCATGCCGGGCAGCGCGAAAATGCTCTCGATCACCACCGTGCCGCCGATCAGCCAGCCGATGTTCACCGCCAGCAGATTGATGGTCGGCACGATGGAATTGGGCAGCACATGGCGCCAGAACACGATGGATTCGGGCATGCCGCGCGCGCGGGCGGCGGTGGCGACATCGGACTTCAGCCAGTCCACCATCGCCGCCCGCAGCGAGCGCAGCAGCACGGTGGACAGCGACAGCGCGATGGTGAGCGAGGGCAGCGCGAGATGGGCGAGCTTCTCACCCAGGGAGTCGCCATAGCCGGAAACCGGCAGCAGCGGCAATTTGACCGCCAGCAGCATCATCAGCATCAGCCCCAGCCAGAACGGGGGAAAGCCGATGCCGAAGGTGGAGACGAAGCGGATCGCATGGTCGATCGGCCGCCCCTGGTTGCGCGCGGCGAGCGCGGCGAGCGGCACGGCGATGAGAATGGAAAGCAGCACGCTGCACAGCACCAGCGCGAAGGTCGGCTCGATGCGCGTGCCGATGAGGCGAAGCACGTCGATTTTGTAGACGATCGACATGCCCATCTCGCCATGGGCGAGATTGCGCAGGAAATAGAGATATTGCAGCCAGATAGGCTCATCGAGCCCGTATTGCGCGCGGATATTGGCGATGGCCGTAGGGGTGGCGCGCGCGCCCAGCAGCACCCGGGCCGGGTCGCCCGGGATCATCCGCACCAGCACGAAGGTGACGAGGCTGACGCCGAACACCACAGGCACGAACTGCAGCGGGCGCGTCAGGATGAAGGCGTAGCGGCGCATCTCTAGCGCGACACGCTGGCGAGAAAATCGAGCAGCGGCGGGTAATAGCCGGCCGGGTTCTCATAGAACGGCATGTGGCTGGCATTGGCGACGACGTTGAGCCGCACATCCGGCAAAGCGTGCTTCATCTTCATCGCGCAGGCCGGGGTAAGCTCGTCGCGCTCGCCCACCACAATGAAGGTCGGCACGGTGATCCGTGGCAGATCGGGAATGCGGTTCCAGTCCTTGAGATTGCCGATGTAGAGGAACTCGTTCGGCCCCTGCATGGTCATGTAGGGACCCATGTTCCAATCGGAGAGCGAGCGCAGCACCGGCGCCGGCCATTCCGGCAGGCGGCAGACATGGCGGTAGTTCAGGATGGTGATCGCCGCCTGATATTCGGGATGATCGAACGTGCCGGCGGCCTCATGCTTCTGCATCATCGCCACCGTCTCGGGACCGAGCGCAGCACGCAGCTTCTCCAGCTCGCTCACCAGATGCGGCATGTCCGCCACCGTGTCGGCGAGGATCAGGCTCTTGAGCGCTTCCGGGTAGGTCAGGGCATAGTCGATGGCGAGCCAGCCGCCCCAGCTATGCCCGAGGAGATGCACCTTGCCGAGCCCCAGCGCGGTGCGCACCGTCTCCGTCTCCTCGACATAGCGCTCGATCGTCCACAGTGACGGATCGGTCGGACGGTCGGCGGCGCCGGTACCGAGCTGGTCGAAGGCGACGACCCGGTAGCCCTGGTCGATTAGGCAGGAATGCGCCTCGCGCAGATAGTCGCAGGGCAGGCCCGGCCCGCCATTCAGCAGCAGAACCGTTTCCTCACCGGCGCCGAAGCTGTAGGCGACCACGCGGTGCTCGCCGATGCTCACTTCCCGCCGCTCCTGCGGCTCGATTTCCCGCCACATCGCCCCGGCCGTCCCTGCTCAACATTAAGGCATGCTCAATTCCTAGAGAAATCGGGAGTCCAATCCAGCTATCAGAAGTGATAGGGTTCCTGGTGCGAAGCGGAGAGGACGCAGCCATGGGCGCCCAGATTGCGGCGATGGAGGAACGTTTCGGCGCGGCGGCGACGCTCGGCGCACAAATCGACCTGCTGTTCGAGGCGATGGCCGGCTTCGGCTTCGACGCGCTGATCTACGACTACACCCCCGCGCGCTACGATCTGCGCGGCGAGCAGATGCTTCCTTCCGTGCTGGAACTGCGCAATGTCGACGAGACCATGCGCGACTATTGGTTCGGCCGCGGCTATTTCCGGCTCGATCCGGTGCAGAAAGTCGCGCTCGGCACCACAAGGCCGTTCGTGTGGAACTACGATTCCCACGCGGAAACGGTGATCCGCGCCTTCATGAACGAGGACAGCGCCCCCGTGGCCACCTTCCTCGCGGAGCGCGGCATGAGTGCCGGCGTCACCGTGCCGGTGCATCTGCCCGGCGGGGACTACGCGACCGTCACCGGCATACGCTGCGGCGACCATCGTTTTGCCGAGCACGAGGCGCCCGGCTGCCTCGGCGATTTCGGCCTGCTGGCGCATATGTTCCAGCACGCGGCGGCGGACGGGCTGCGCGGCGACCGCCGGCTCGACGGCCTGCCGCGCCTCACCGCCCGCGAGCGCGAATGTCTGCGCCACGCCGCCGACGGCCTCTCGGCCAAAGAGATTTCTCGCACGCTCGGCCGCTCGGTGCCCACCGTGGTGATGCATCTCAACGCCGCCATGCGGAAGCTGGAGGCGAAGAACCGCACCCAGGCGGCGGTGCGCGCGGCCCGGCTGCGACTGCTCGACTGAGGCGCGCCCGCACGCACGACCTCCGCCTATCACTTCTGATAGCTGCCGCGCCGGGACGCCGCTTTCTATTTTCCTCGGCCATCGAAGGACAGCCGCAGGAGAATCGGCATGAGCGCAGCCGCCAGTGTGGAAGGGTTCATGCCCTTTCGGGGCTATGAGACCTGGTACCGCGTGACCGGCGATCTCGCCGGGCCGCGCCTGCCGCTGGTGGTGGCGCATGGCGGGCCGGGCTGCACCCATGATTATGTCGACGCCTTCAAGGGCATTGCCGCGCTCGATGGCCGGACCGTCATTCATTACGACCAGCTCGGCAATGGCAAATCGACCCATCTGCCCCAGAAGGGCCCGGAGTTCTGGACCGTCGACCTGTTCCTGGCGGAACTCGACGCCCTGCTCGCCCATCTCGGCATTGCCGGGCGCTATGCCTTTCTCGGCCAGTCCTGGGGCGGCATGCTCGGCGCCGAGCACGCGGTGCGGCGGCCGGAAGGGCTGAAGGCGCTCATCATCGCCAACTCCCCCGCCAACATGCACACCTGGGTCGCCGAGGCGAACCGGCTGCGCCGCGACCTGCCCGAAGAGGTGCAGGCAACTCTGCTCGCGCACGAGGCGGCCGGCACCCTCACCCATCCCGATTACATCAAGGCCTCGATGGCCTTCTATGACCGCCATGTCTGCCGCGTGACGCCCTGGCCGGCAGAGGTCGCGCGTACCTTCGCGGCGATGGACGCGGACAACACGGTCTATCGCCACATGAACGGGCCGACCGAGTTCCACGTCATCGGCACGATGAAGGACTGGACCATCGAGGACCGGCTGCCGCAGATCGCCGCGCCGACACTGCTGATCTCGGGCGCGCATGACGAGGCGACGCCGGAAGTGGTGAGCCCCTATCGCGAGAAGGTGCCGGACATTCGCTGGGTGCTGTTCGCCAACTCCAGCCACATGCCGCATGTGGAGGAGACGGAAGCCTGCCTCGCCACCGTCTCCGACTTCCTCAAGGAGCACGACGCACGGGGCTGAGGCCCCGCCGCCACGCCGGCCCGCTCAGGGCCGTTCGCCCCGCGCCAGACGGCCATTGAGGACGGCCAGCACCGCCGGCAGGTCGGCGACGCTGTCGATGACATAATGTGCCCCTGCCCCCGCGAGCTTGGCCACGGCAAGCGCCCGGCGGGCGGCGAATGCGGCGGGCGGCAGCGCCTCGGTATCGGTGCGCGAGAGGCCGAACACATTGCCGGAGACGGCGACGCCCACCGTCCAGGCGCCCGCGTTCAGACCTTCGGCGATGCCGACCTCAGTGTCGTCGATCTTGACCACGGCGGAGGGCGGGTAGACCTGAAGGTCGGTAAGCACCTTCCACATCAGGAAGGGCGTCGGGCGGCCGTCGGGCACGTCGCCGGTGCAGGCCATGGCGTCGGCGACGAAGCCCTGCGCGGCCGCAATCGGCGTGATCTTCGCCATTGTCTCGCGCGTGTAGCCGGTGGTGCTGCCGATCTTCAGCCCCTGCGCCCGCACAAACGCCGCCATGTCCGCCGCGCCGGGGATCAGGTCGGCATAATCGGCCGCGACGGCGATGTTCTTCGGTACGAAGACCTCATAGACCGCGTCGATATCCGCCTCGCCCGGCGCGTGGCCGTGCACGCGCTGCCACTCGGCGGCGATGCGCGGCATGGCGAGCAGCGCCGCCACATGCGGCCGCTTGGCCATGCCCATCGGCACCCGCGCCTCGTCGATGCTAATCGCGACGTTGAAGGCGGCGAAGGCGTCGACGAACGCGCCCATCGGGGCCAGCGAGCCGAAATCCACGACGGTACCGGCCCAGTCGAAAACGACGGCCTTCAGGTGAGACAGTGACATGGCGTTCATCCGGTTGAAGGCTCCGGTGCCGACGGCCCGGATCTGAGGTGCGCGGCTACGCTATCCCGCCCTTTCGTGTCACGCGCAAGACCACGCCGCCGCCTAATCGAGACGGGCGGCGTGGTCCTCGTCGCAGGATGCGCCTAGCGCGGTTTGCGCACCAGCGGGCAGCCATATTCCGCCCCGCCGCGCCCTCCATGCTCGCGCGAACACCGCATCGGATTGTGCGTCGCCTTGGGACACGAACTGACCATGCGCACCAGTTCGACCGGCGATTGCACGCCCATCTTGTGCAGAAGGTTGATGCGATGGCCTTCGACCGCCTTGACGCTGAGATTGAGCGCGTGCGCTGCCACCTTGTTAGGCTGGCCGCGCAGCATGCATTGCAGCACCGATTGCTCGCGCTCGGTCAGGGTCGCGAGCTTGGCGCGGATGCTGTCGCAGATGACCTCGCAGGCATAGTTCTGCGAATCCCAGCGGATCTAGTGCTGCACCAGCTGAAGCAGCACAGTGTCGTTGACCGGCCTCTCCAGAAAGTCGCGTGCCCCCGCATGCAGCGCCCGCACCGCCATCACCACATCGGCATGACCGCTAATCATCACCACCGGCATAGTCCAGCCGATCCGTCCGACCTGCTCGAGCACATCGATCCCATTGATGCCGGGCAGCCGCACATCCAGCAGCAGGCAGGAAGGACGGCTGATATGGGCGAGTTCGAGGAAGGGCTGCGGGTGCTGGAACATCTCGGTCCGCAGGCCGACCGACCGGAAGAGAGCGGCGAGTGAGGCGTTGAGACCGGGGTCGTCGTCGACGATGTAGACCGCCGGCTCACGCATCGGCCACCTCGTCACCGCCACGGCACGGCAGGCGGATGGTGAAGCGGCTGCCCTCTGCGCCTTCCGCGGCAGCCTCGATGCTGCCGCCGAGCCGCTGGGCCAGGGTGCGGGCGATGGACAGCCCCAGCCCCGAACCATTCACCTTGGTGGTGATAAAGGGCTCGAAAATGCGTTCGCCCAACTCCGCCGGCAGGCCAATGCCGGTGTCGCGCACATCAACCCGGACTTTCGACCTTCCCTCCCGCGTCGTGCGGATGTCGAGATGACGATGGCCGAGAGGCTGGGTGCCCATCGCCTGGATGGCGTTTGTCACCAGGTTGAGAATGATCTGCTGCAGAATGATCTGGTCCCCCTGCACGGTCGGCAGGTCCGGCGCCAGATTCAGCCGGAAGTCGATGCACTGCTCGCGCATTGCCGGCTCGGCAAACCCCAGCACCACTTTCACCGCCGCATTGACGCACGCATCGGTGGAGGGCTGCGGCGCTCCCTTCAGAAAGGAGCGCAGGCTCTTGACCACGTCGCCCGCGCGGGCCGCCTCTGAACCTATATTGATCAGAACCTCGTCCAGTTCCCCGGCCCGCACCGCCCGACCGGTCAGCGAGCGACGGGCGGCACCGGCGAAATTGACGATCGCCCCGAGCGGCTGGTTGATCTCGTGCGCGAGCGCCATCGCCATTTCGCCGAGCGCCGCCTGGCGGTCGGCACGCAGCAGTTGGCTGCGCGTTCGCCCGAACAGGCGACAGAAGGCGATGTTGGCGGTTCGTATCGCTCCGCGACGCCCAGACGTTTCCCCTTGCTCGTCGGCAGCCGATAGGATACCCCCCTATCCTATGCCGCACCTCATGACGCCCAATCCGGCTCTTCTCGCCCGTGTCCAGCGTATCGCCGGGCAGGTGGCGGCGATCGAGCGCAGCCTGGCCGGGGGCGCCGATTGCGCCGATCTCCTGCACCTCGTCGCCGCCACGCGTGGCGCCATCGGCGGCCTGATGGAGAAGATCGTCGAGGAACATCTCCACGCCCATGTCGCCGATCCCGACCTCACCCCCGCCGCCCGGGCCGAGGGCGCGCGCGAGCTGATGGACGCCATACGCCGCTACAGCAAATAGGTCCCGCCATGGCCCCGCTGCCGGATCCGCAGGTCTTCGCCCACCCGCACGAATTTCTCAGCGCCCGCCATGACGACAGTTCGCGGCGCACGCGGCTCGTCGTGCTGCTGACGGCGGTGATGATGGTCGGGGAGATCGCGGCCGGCTTCGCCACCGGCTCCATGGCGCTGCTGGCCGACGGGTTCCACATGGCAACCCATGCCGGCGCCCTCGGCATCGCCGCCCTCGCCTATTCCTATGCCCGCCGGCATGCGGCGGATGCCCGCTACAGTTTCGGCACTGGCAAGGTCGGCGATCTCGCCGGCTTCGCCTCGGCGGCGATCCTCGCCATCGTCGCCGCCGCCATGGCGTTCGAATCGCTGCTCCGGCTTTACCAGCCGGTGGAGGTGGCGTTCGGCGAGGCCGCGCTGGTGGCGGTGCTGGGGCTGATCGTCAATCTGGTCAGCGCCTTCCTGCTCGGCGGCGGCCACGCGCACGGTCATTCGCATGGCCATGCCTATTCTCATGGCCACGATCATGGACACGAGCACCCGCACCACCACGCGGTCGCCGGAGGCGACAATAATCTGCGCGGTGCCTATCTGCATGTGCTGGCCGACGCGCTGACCTCGGTGCTCGCCATTTTCGCGCTCATCGCCGGCGGCAGCCTCGGCTGGGTGTGGCTCGACCCGGCTATGGGCGTGATCGGCGGCCTCGTCATCGCCCGCTGGGCGTGGAGCCTGATGCGCGACACCGCCGCCGTGCTGCTCGACGCCACCGATGCGGAGGTGGCGGGCGAGGTGACGGAGGCCGTCGAGGGTCCCGGGGATGTCCGCATTGCCGATCTGCATGTCTGGCGCATCGGGCCGGAGGCGCATGCCGCTATCATCAGCGTCGTCGCGCCGCTGGGCGTCAGCTGCGACGCCATCCGCGCCCGGCTGGCGCCGGTGCATGAACTGAAACACGTCACGGTCGAGTGCCGGCACGCGGCGTGAGAGAGGCGGTCACAGCTTCGCGAAGGGTGGCCGGGCTAACCTTCTGGAAACCATGCGGGCATTAATCGGAAACGATCGGCACGCTTGGGCACTCTCTTCGCCCACCTGCCGTCGATCCGCCTTGATGCGACGCTAGCCGAGCTGCCATGAACCTGTTGCGCACCTTCTTCCTGCTCGGCTTCGCCCTGCTCCTCGCCGGCTGCGCGAGCATGGACGGGGACGATCGCGGCTCGATCCCCATTCCGCAGAAGCTGATGCAGGAAATGGCGGCCAAGGGCATGACGCCCGACGACCCGATCATGGTGCGTATCTACAAGCAGGAGAGCGAGCTGGAGGTGTGGAAGCGCACCCGTTCCGGCCGCTATGCCCTGCTCAAGACCTATCCACTCTGCCGCTGGTCGGGCAAGCTCGGGCCGAAGACCCGCGAAGGCGACCGGCAGGCGCCGGAAGGCTTCTACACCGTCACGCGCGGCCAGCTGAACCCGCGCTCGCAATATTACCTCTCCTTCAATCTCGGCTATCCCAACGCGCTGGAACAGGCGCTCGGCTACAGCGGCAGCGCGCTGATGGTGCATGGCGCCTGCACCTCCGCCGGCTGCTACGCCATGACCAATGACGGCGTCGGCGAGGTCTATGCGCTGGCGCGCGACGCGCTCGCCGCCGGCCAGCCGGGCTTCCAGGTGCAGTCCCTGCCCTTCCGCATGACGCCCGCCAATCTGGCCGAGCACCGCGCCAACCCGAACATGGCCTATTGGCGGAACCTGAAGGAAGGCACCGACCTGTTCGCAGTCACCCGCGTGCCGCCCAATGTCTCGGCCTGCGGCGGGCGCTACCGCTTCACGCCCGGCACCCAGCCGGCGCCGGCCCTGACCGATCCGCTTGCGCCCTGCCCAGCGATCGCACCCGATGCCGCCCTCGTGGCGGCGGCGAGCAAGCAGGCGCAGGACGAGCAGACCATCGCCGCCCTCGCCGCCAGCCGCCCGCCGGCCAATGCCTCCTATGTAGATGGCGGCATGCACCCGAGCTTCCGCGACATTCTGCGCCGCTCCGGCCCGCAGAAGCTCGCGGCTATGACCTCGGGCGGCAAAGTCCCGGTGAGCGAGCCGACCGCCGCGCTCGCCGATCCCTATAAGGGCGCCGAGCAGAGCTATGAGGAAGGCGACAGCGCCAATTAGCTGCGCCTTGCCGTCTTCCCACGGCCGGCGCTTTGCGGCAGATAGGCCCCTCACGCTAAGGCAAGAGGCGAGATGGCCACCCGAATGACCCCGAGCGAGATGCTGGCCACGGCCCGCCATCTCAAGCGCCTGCCCTTCACGGAAGCCGATCTCGCCGTGATCCGCTCCGGCACACCGGCGGTGGCGCCGAAGCTGTCGGCGAAATATGAGCCGTCCGAGGGGTTCTATTACCTCGCCGCGCCCTCGCTCCATATGGAGTTTGTCGTGGTGAAAGAGGTGCGGCTGCGCCTGCCCTTCATCACCCTGCCGCGCTACGTCATCCTCATGGGGTTCGAGCATGGCGAGACATGGGAAATCGGCCCGACGGTAAAGCGCCTGCGTGCGGTGCCCTACATCTTCCAACGCATGGCGGCGGCCGATAGCTGGCTCGACAGCGAATATGGGCGCAAGAAGTAGCAGCCAGCTCAGCCGATCCGCACCGGCGGCGGGCGGCCACTGACCAGCAGCAGGTCGCTTTCGTCCTTCAGTGTCACCCCGGTGATGCGGCGCGCCAGCGCCTCCTTCAGCAGCCAGGCGAGCTTGAAGGCGGCGTGCTCATGCGACAGCCCCTCGCCGCGCACATTGGAAATGCAGTTGCGCTCCGCATCGGAACGGCCGGCGCGCGGGGCGAAGGTGAGGTAGAGCCCGAGACTGTCCGGCGAGGACAGGCCCGGCCGTTCGCCGATCAGCACCACGCAGGCGCTGGCGTTCAGCCGTTCCCCCACCTCGTCCCCCAGAGCCACACGCGCCTGCGACGCGACACAGACCGGCCCGACGCTCCAGCCGGCCTCGGCGATCCGCGCCTTGAAGGCGGAAAGGAACGGCACCGCCTGCGCGTGGATCGCGGTGGAGGAGAGCCCGTCCGCCACCACGAGCGCGAGATCGACCGGCGCTCCCGCGCGCGCCTCCAGCAGCGCCCGGCTGTCGTCGGAGAGCCGGCGCCCCAGATCGGGGCGGCGCAGATAGGCGTCGCGGGCCGGGGCGGCGGAGGTCACTTCCAAAGTTTCGAATCCGAGCGCCGCGACTTCGCTCGCCATGCGGGCGGAATCGAAGGGCAGATGCACCGCATCGCGCGCCTGGGCATGGGCGAGCGCAAAGCGCAGCACCTCGCGCGTCGGCAGGCCGGTGCCGGCGCGCCCAAGCGCGATGCGGGCCGGCGTGATCCCGGCGAGCCGGCGCCAGCTGTCCTCGATCACCGCCGCGTCGATGGGCTCGGCGGCGACTGCGTCTTCCCGCACCTCGCTCATGCCGCCAACTCCGGCGCGGCGGCGAGCAGCGGATGGCTGCCGCGCTGCGTCTTCAACCGCCCGCCGGCATCGGTGATGCCCATGCGCTGCAGCCACGCCTCGAATTCCGGCGCCCGCTTCAGCCCCAGCACCTCGCGCAGGTAAAGCTGGTCGTGGAACGAGGTGGACTGGTAGTTCAGCATCACGTCGTCCGAGCCGGGAATGCCCATGATGTAGGTCACGCCCGCCGCGCCGAGCAGCGTCATCAGCGTATCCATGTCGTCCTGGTCGGCCTCGGCATGGTTGGTGTAGCAGACGTCGCAGCCGAGCGGCACGCCCATCAGCTTGCCGCAGAAATGGTCCTCCAGCCCGGCGCGGATGATCTGCTTGCCGTCATACAGATATTCCGGCCCGATGAAGCCAACCACCGTGTTCACCAGCAGCGGCTTGAACGGCCGGCACACCGCATAGGCGCGCGCTTCCAACGTCTGCTGGTCGACGCCATAATGGGCGTTGGCGGAAAGCGCCGAACCCTGGCCGGTCTCGAAATACATCACATTGTCGCCGAGCGTGCCGCGCTTGAGCGACAGCGCCGCCTCGCGCCCTTCCTTGAGCGTGGCGAGGTCGATGCCGAAGGAGGCGTTCGCCTTCTGCGTGCCCGCCACCGACTGGAAGACGAGATCGACCGGCACGCCGCGATTGATCACCTCGGTAGAGGTGGTGACATGGGTCAGCACGCAGGCCTGCGTCGGGATGTCGAAGCGCTGGATGATGCCGTCGATCAGCTTCAGCAATTCGCTCAGCACCGGCACGCTGTCGGAAGCCGGGTTGATGCCAATCACCGCGTCGCCGCAGCCATAGAGCAGCCCGTCGAGGATGGAGGCGGTGACGCCGGCGGGATCGTCGGTCGGATGGTTCGGCTGAAGCCGCACCGCCATGGTACCGGGCAGGCCGATCGTGTTGCGGAACCGCGTCACCACCCGGCATTTCTTGGCGACCGCGATCAGGTCCTGGTTGCGCATCAGCTTGGAAACGGCGGCCGCCATTTCCGGCGTGATCGCCGGGGCAAGAGCGGCGAGAGCCTCGCTGGTGGCGCCGGTTGAGAGCAGGAAGTCGCGAAAATCGCCCACCGTCATGTGCGAGATCGGGCGGAACGCGGCGGCGTCATGCGTGTCGATGATGAGCCGGGTGACCTCATCTTCCTCATAGGGCACCAGCGCCTCGTTAAGGAAGGTGGTCAGCGGCACGTCGGCGAGGCACATGCGGGCGGCGACATTTTCTTCCGCCGTCGCGGCCGCGATGCCGGCCAGCATATCGCCGGAGCGTAGCGGCGTCGCTTTCGCCATCAGGTCCCTCAGATCGGCGAAGGCGTAAACATGCGATCCGGCGACGGTGCGGTAGGCCATGGGCAGGTTCCTTGGGCGCCCGTGCTCAACATGGCGCCATGAGCAAAATGTACCCTGCTGCCGCGCGCCGGCAAAGTGCAACTTCGGTCGTCCCCTCTCGGCGCCGCACCGCTGGCATGCCACGCTGGACGCCGCCCTCGCCGGCCGTTACCACGCACCGGAAATCCTCGGAGGAAACGCCATGGCCACCTTCATTCTCATTCACGGCTCCTGGCATTGGGGCGGCTGCTTCCAGAAGGTGGCGAACCTGCTCGGCGCCGCCGGCCATGCCGTGATCGCGCCCGACCTCGCCAGCCACGGCTTCGACCCCACACCCACCGCCGCCGTCACTGACATTTCTATTTATGCCGCGCCGGTGCGCGCGGCGCTGGAAACCATCGAGGGCAAGGCGATCCTCGTCGGCCATTCCGTCGGCGGCGCCACCTGCACCTGGCTTGGCGAAGAAATGCCCGAGCGCATCGAGGCGCTGGTCTACCTCACCGGCTTCATGGCGCCGGCGGCCAAGAGCGCGCGCGACTTCGTCATGACGCCGACCTATCTCAAGGACCCGGCGATCGTGGAGACGCAGGGCATGCTGCGCCTCGGCAAGGAGGGGCTCGGCCTCGATCTCTCCCGCCGCGACCTCATCGCCCGTTCGCTCTATTCCGATTGCAGCGCGCATGACATCGACCGCGCCTTGCCCAATCTCGTGCGCCTCACCCCGCACGCGCCCTTCGCCGCCATCTCGGCCATCACCCCGCACCGCTTCGGCAAGCTGCGCCGGCACTACATCGAATGCTTGCAGGACCGCGGCCTGCCGCTGGCCGTGCAGCGGGAGATGCAGGCGGCGGTGCCGGGCGCGCATGTCCACGCGCTCGACACCGGCCATTCGCCGTTCTTCAGCGCGCCGGAGGCCGTGGCCGAGCTGTTATTGAACATCCGCTGAGCCCGCCGGGCCACACCCCCACCTCATCCGGCGGGGAAAGGTCCACGCCCCCTTTCCCGCCGGCCCCGGCAGCCGCTAGCCTGACGAGACTTCCAGAAGCCCGAAGGCTCACCAAGAGGCTCGTATGTCCGATCAGGAAAAGCTCGCCGCGCTGCGCGCAAAATATGCCGGCGTCGGCGGTGGCGTCGTCTATGACGAAACCTTCAAGCGCGTCGCCGAAATGCAGTTCAAGGACGGCGAAAAGCGCGTCTGGCCCTGGGCCGGCGCCGCCACGCTGCTCGACGCGCCCTATCGCCCGGACGCGCAGGAACTGGCCGATTTCGCCGGGCTCGACATGGCGCTGATCGGCGTGCCGATGGACCTCGGCGTCACCAACCGCGCCGGCGCCCGCCTCGGCCCACGCGCCGTGCGCGCCATCGAGCGCGTCGGGCCGTATGAGCATGTGCTCGGCATGGTCCCCGCCGCCGAGGCCAAGGTGGCGGACATTGGCGACGTGCCGTTCCGCTCGCGCTTCAGCCTCGATTCCTGCCATGAGGACATTGAGGCCTTCTACAAGAAGATCGTCGCGGCCGGGGTGATTCCGCTTTCCTGCGGCGGCGATCATTCCATCACCGGCTCCATCCTCAAGGCGGTGGGCGAGAAGCGCCCGGTGGGCATGCTCCACATCGACGCCCATTGCGACACCTCCGGCACCTATGAGGGCGCGAAGTTCCACCATGGCGGCCCGTTCCGCAACGCGGTGCTCGACGGCGTGCTCGACCCTGCGCGCACCATCCAGATTGGCATTCGTGGCGGCGCGGAGTTCCTGTGGGAGTTCTCCTATGAGAGCGGCATGACGGTGATCCATGCCGAGGAGGTCACCGGCCTCGGCGTGCCCGCCATCATCGCCAAGGCGAAACAGGTGCTGGGCGACGGGCCGGTCTATGTCTCCTTCGATGTCGACAGCCTCGACCCCGCCTTCGCCCCCGGCACCGGCACGCCTGAGATCGGCGGCCTCACCTCGCGCGAGGTGCTGGAGCTGCTGCGCGGGCTCAACGGGCTCGACGTCATCGGCGGCGACGTGGTGGAAGTGGCCCCGCAATATGACGCCACCTCCAACACCGCCCATGCGGCGGCGCAGGTGCTGTTCGAAATCTTCTGCCTGGCGGTGACGGCGCACAAGGCGCGGAAGGGTTCCTGATGCGCCTCGCTCTCTGGCAAACGGCGGGCGATCCCGGCAACGATCCCGCCGCCAATCTCGACCGGCTGGACGCGGCGGCCGCGAGGGCGGCGGAAGGCGGTGCCGACCTGCTGCTGGCGCCGGAAATGTTCCTCACCGGCTACAATATCGGCCGCGAGGCGGCTTTGGCGAAGGCGGAGCCGGCGGAGGGCCCCAGCGCCCGCCGCGCCGCCGACATCGCCCGCGCCCACGGAATCGGCCTCTGCTACGGCTATCCCGAGCGCGGCGATGGCGGGGCGATCTATAATTCCTGCCTACTGCTCGACAAGGACGGCACCCGCCTGCTCAATTTCCGCAAGACGCATCTGTTCGGCGATCTCGACCGGGCGATGTTCGCCCCCGGCGAGGGCACGGCGGAACTGGCCCGCTTCGCGGGCTACGGCGTCGGCATGCTCATCTGCTACGACGTGGAATTCCCCGAAGCGGTGCGGGCGCTGGCGCTGGCGGGCGCCGACCTCGTTCTGGTGCCGACCGCCAACATGAAGCCCTATGACGCGGTGTCGCTCTATGTCGTGCCGGCCCGCGCCTTCGAGAACGAGCTTTATGTCGCCTATGCCAATCGCTGCGGCGTCGAGGGCGATCTCGATTATATGGGCCTGAGCTGCGTCGGCGATCCCATGGGCGGCAATCTGGTGCTGGCGGGAGATGGTGAAGAACTCATCTTCGCCGATCTCGATCCGGCCCGGCTGCGCGAGGCCCGCCGTCTCAGCACCCATCTCGGCGACCGGCGGCCGGAAGTCTACGGGCGGCTCTAGTCACCCCCTCAAAACGACGACTCCCGGAGCGGCCTTTCGACCGTCCGGGAGTCCCTTACTGCGTAGAGCTGCGCTCAGTGCGCCGGCTGCTCGCGGCCGACCGCGACCGGTGCCGCTTCCGCCTCCACCGCGCTGCGGGCGATCAGCCGCGCGCGCATCGGCTTCAGCACGAACAGGGCGAGCAGAGCGGCGACGGCGTTGAGCCCGACCGCGATGGCGAACACCGCGTACCAGCCATAGATCGAGGCCACGACGCTGGCGAGCGGCACCAGCAGCGCCGCCGTGCCCTTGGCAGTGTAGAGCATGCCGGCATTGGTAGCGGCGAACTTCGAGCCGAACGTGTCGCCGCAGGTCGCCGGGAACAGCGAGTAGATTTCGCCGAACACGCCGAAGAAGCAGGCGGTGGCCAGCACGAACACCAGCGGGTTCGAGCCGTGGAACACCATCACCAGCAGCATCACCGCCGCCGTGCCGAAGGCAATGAACATCGTGTTCTCACGGCCGATTCGGTCGGAGACATAGCCGAAGACCGGGCGGCCGAAGCCGTCGAAGATGCGGTCGAGCGAGATGGCGAGCGTCAGCGCCGCGGCCGAAATACCGAAGATGCTCACCGGCGTGTCGGCGACGCCGAGATCGTGCGCGATCGGGCCAATCTGTGCCGCCGCCATCAGGCCGCCGGACGCGACCATGACGAACATGAGATAGAGCAGCCAGAACACCGGCTTGCCGAGCGTCTGCGACGGCGGATAGTCGACCTTGCTCTGCGGGATGCGCAGCGCCTTCTTCGGCGCGGCGATCTTGAACGACGGCGGGTAGAGGAACTGCGCCGCGATCAGCACGATCAGCCCCTGGCCGAGGCCGAACCAGAAGAACGCGGTCTGGTAGCCATGCGCGGCGATGGTGTTGGCGATCGGCACCACGGTGAGCGCCGCGCCGGCGCCGAAGCCGGCGGCGGTGGCACCGGCCGCAAGGCCGCGCCGATAGGGGAACCATTTCAGCGCATTGCCGACGCAGGTGCCATAGACCGAGCCGGCACCGATGCCGCCGCAGACCGCACCGACATAGAGCATGGTGAGCGAGCCGGCATAGGAATTGATGACCCAGGCCAGCGCGATCATGACCGCGCCGAAGCTCAGCACCACGCGCGGGCCGTAGCGGTCGACGAACCAGGCCTCGACCGGCACAAGCCAGGTCTCGGTCAGCACGAACAGCGTGAACGCGGTCTGGATCGCCGCGCGGCCCCAGCCATGCGCCTGGTCGATCGGGTCGACGAACAGCGTCCAGCCATATTGAAGATTGGCGATCATCGCCATGCAGAGAATGCCGCAGCCGAGCTGGAACCAGGGTTCCCAGGGGCGGACCGCCGTCGTCTTGGTGTCCATTGACGTCTCCTCAACCTGATGAATGCCGCACAGCTCTTCGTGGCTGCTTCATGCCCCGCCGGACCAGTCGAAACGCGGTAATCGTCCCTCTCGAATGGGAAAGGACCGACGCGCCGTCCCAAAAAATGAGCGGAACGAGACTACCGAGCGCCCTCTCGTGACGCAGCGTAAACAACCAATGCCGCGCCGGACGTTGTCACAAGATTGATACGATAGATATCACCACTATCAGCGGATTCAACATGAAATATACCAACGTATAGTGACGTAACGCCAATTGATTTTATTTAACACCCCGCACCAAACATAACTTTATTCGGATAAGACGAGTTAAGCTTTCGCCTCCTATTGTCACGATGACAGCCGTTGAGACAGCTCGCGGCAAGGAGATGACAAGCGCCCTGCCCCAGCGTCCCGGCGCAGCACGCGGCTCTCTGTTCGGTCGAAGCTCTTCAGCCGGCGGGCGACACACCGTTCGCAAGCCGGCGATCCGCTACGGACGCCGCAGAGGAAGCGGGCCGGGCGCGCCATCGTCGGGCCACCGGCGCTTTCACCTCACGGAACCGGGAGGCCGGTCGCCGCGTTCTGTTACCGCTCGTCGGTCGGCTCATCGTCGGCCGGCGCAGGCCCACGGGGAAAATCATGAACCGAACTGTCCTGACCGTCGCCGTCGTCGTGCTCGCCTGCGTGGCCGGCTTCTTCGCCTACCGCGCCTATGAGCGCGACCAGAATTCGCTGCAGATCGAAGTGGGTCCGCAGGGCGTGAAGGTCGACCCGCCGGGCTGAACGCGCTCCTCCGCCTGCGGGGCGCCTGGCTGTCTTGCCGGCGCCCCGGCTGTTTTTCCCGGCCCGATGCTCTGGATCATTTCAGCTTAGGTCGCGTTTTCTTCACGCGAACCGGTATCCACTTCGCTCGAAAACGCTCTAAAAGCGCCTCCGATATCCCCCAGCTGCGCCGTCTCTCGCGCTTCACGCTGCCGTTCGGAGTGCCGTCATGTCATCCACGCTTGCCGCCGGGTCCGCCGGCGCCGTCGCCAATCCCCGCTCGCGCGTCATTCTCGCGAGCCTGATCGGCACCACCATCGAATTCTATGATTTCTACGTCTACGCCACGGCGGCGGTGCTGGTGTTTCCGCACCTGTTCTTTCCGCCCGGCAATGAGACGACCGCGCTGCTCGCCTCCTTCGCCATTTTCGGCGCCGCCATGGTGGCACGGCCGCTGGGGGCGATCTTCTTCGGCCATCTCGGCGACAAGCGCGGGCGCAAGGTGACGCTGGTCGGGGCGCTGCTCACCATGGGCATCGCCACCTTTCTCATCGGCCTGCTGCCCACCTTCCACCAGGTCGGCTGGTTCGCCCCGGCGTTGCTGGTGGTGATGCGCCTCGCCCAGGGCTTCGCCATTGGCGGCGAATGGAGCGGCGCGGCGCTGGTGGCGACGGAGAACGCCCCGCCCGGCAAACGTGCGGTCTATGGCACCTTCCCGCAGCTCGGCGCGCCGCTGGGGTTCATCCTGGCCAACGGCCTGTTCCTCATCATCGCCGCGCTGCTGCCCTCGGAAGACCCGACGCGCCCGTCCGACGCCTTCCTCGAATGGGGCTGGCGCATCCCTTTCCTGTTCTCAATCGTCATGGTGGCGGTCGGCCTGTGGGTGCGACTGCACCTCGTGGAAAGCACGGCCTTCAAGAAGACGTTGTCGGACGGCAAGGTGCACAAGCTGCCGCTCGCCTCGGTGTTCCGCACGCATTTCCGCCAGCTGGTGCTCGGCACGTTCTACATGCTGGCGACCTATGTGCTGTTCTACCTGATGACCACCTTCTCGCTGACCTATGGCCGCGCCGGTGTGGAAGCCAAGACTCCCGGCCTCGGCTACGACTACACAACGTTTGTGATCATGATGATCATCGGCGTGGTGTTCTTCGGCGTCTTCACCATGGTCTCCGGCCCGTGGGCCGACCGCTGGGGCCGCCGCCGCACGCTGATCGGCGTGACGCTGGCCATCATGGCGTTCGGCCTTCTCTGGGTGCCGATGCTCGCCGGCGGCACCTTCGGGGTCATGGCCTGGCTCATCCTCGGCTTCAGCCTGATGGGCATGACCTTCGGCCCGATGGGCGCGCTGCTGCCGGAGCTGTTCCCGGCCAATGTGCGCTACACCGGCTCGGGCATCGCCTACAACGTCTCCTCCATCCTCGGCGCGGCGGTCGCGCCCTTCATCGCCGTCGCGCTGTGGGCGTGGGGCGGCGGAAGCCCGTTCTGGGTCGGCGTCTATCTCACCGCCATGGCGAGCCTCACCTTGCTGGCGCTGCTGCTCGGCAAGGAGACGCGCGACGTGGATATCGAGGCCTAGCAGGGCCCACTGACCGGCTTGCATCGGCGTGCCCCACATGCAAATGATACATTGTATCACTTTGCATGTGGAGCGCCGCCATGCCTGACACACGTCTTCCGGTCACGGTTCTTTCCGGCTTTCTCGGCGCCGGCAAGACCACCCTGCTCAACCATGTGCTGGCGAACCGCGACGGGCTGCGCGTCGCGGTGATCGTCAACGACATGTCGGAGGTGAACATCGACGCCGAGCTGGTGCGGGCGGGCGACGCCAATCTCTCGCACACGCAGGAAAAGCTGGTCGAAATGACCAATGGCTGCATCTGCTGCACCCTGCGCGACGATCTGCTCGCCGAGGTGAAGCGCCTCGCCGAGGAGGGCCGCTTCGACTATCTGCTCATCGAATCCACCGGCATCGCCGAGCCGCTGCCGGTCGCCGCCACCTTCGAGTTCCGCGACGAGGATGGCTTCTCGCTCTCCGATGTCGCCCGGCTCGACACCATGGTGACGGTGGTGGACGCGGCCAACCTCCTGAAGGATTTCGGCTCGCGCGATTTCCTGCGGGATCGCGGCGAAGTCGCCGGCGACGAGGACAGCCGCACGCTGGTCGATCTGCTCACAGACCAGATCGAGTTCGCCGACGTGATCGTGCTCAACAAGGTGTCCGATGTCGCGCCCGCGCGCCGCAGGCAAGTCCGCGCCGTGGTCAAGGCGCTGAACCCGGACGCGCTGATCATCGAGACCGATCAGGCGCATGTGCCGCTCAAGGACATCCTCGGCACCGGCCGCTTCGATTTCGAGCGCGCCCACGAGCACCCCACCTGGTTCAAGGAGCTGAACGGCTTTCGCGACCATGTGCCGGAAACCGAGGAGTACGGCATTTCCAGCTTCGTCTACCGTGCGCGCCGGCCGTTCCACCCCGAGAAGTTCAACGCCTTCCTCGCCCGCACCTGGCCGGGGCTGGTGCGGGCCAAGGGGCTGTTCTGGCTGGCGACGCGGCCGCGCCGGGTTGGCGAGATGTCGCTTGCCGGCGCCATCTGCCGCACCGGCTCGATCGGCCAGTGGTGGGCGGCGATTCCGACCGAGCACTGGCCGACTCAGGCCGATTGGCGCTCATGGCTGCGCCAGCACTGGACGCCCGGCTATGGCGACCGCCGGCAGGAACTGGTGTTTATCGGCGTCAATCTTGACGAGGCCGGCATCCGCGCGGCGCTCGACGAATGCCTGGTCGGCCCGCTGCGGCCGACCCTGTTCGACCCCGAGCCGCTGAAGCATCTGCCCGATCCGTTCCCCGCCTGGGAGCGCGTGCCGGCCTGAGCCGCGCGCGGCGCCCGCTGTAGCTCAGGCGTGCCCCGCCAGCAGGCCCTGCATCGAGCGGGCGATGTCGGCGGGGCGATAGGGCTTGGCGAAGAACAGGCTTCCCTCCGGCATTTCGGCCGTACCAGCGATTCGGTTGCCGGAAGTGACGATGATCTGCACCGGCGGCCAGCGCTTGCGCACGGCGGCGGAGAGCTTCAGCCCGTCCATGCTGCCGGGCATGTCGATATCGGTGAACACCAGCCGGATGGCGGGGATGGCCTCCAGAATCGCCAGGGCCTGGTCGGCGCTGGCGGCCTCATGCACTTCGAACCCATTTTCGGCGAGATAGTCCGCAATGTCGAAGCGCACCAGCGGCTCGTCTTCCACCACCAGCACTGCGATTTGCATCGTCGAAAACCCCCGGCATTGCACAAGGCACAATGCCATGGCGAGCGGCAACGCGGCATGTCGAAGAATGATCCCGTTCCTGCCATGCCACATTTTCGTGACGCACGACGGCGGACGGGCAAAGATCCGAAGTTCTCGTCGCGTTCTTGCCGCTTGTCGCGAAGGGCGGGAAGGGTTTATGAAGTCGCCTTCAATGCCGCGCCCCGTGGGGTCGCGTCTCCCCTCGCCCCCGTCATCCCACGACAGGCGACCGCGCCGGTTCTCACGAACCGCTCAACCAGCAGCCTCGCTGCATGTGATCGGACACGAATTGCAGGTCCTCGTTCGCGACAACAATGTCGAACAAGCTATGCGCGTTCTCAAGAAGAAGATGCAGCGCGAAGGCATCTTCCGCGAGATGAAGGCGCGCCGCTCCTATGAGAAGCCCTCCGAGCGCCGCGTGCGCGAAGACGCCGAAGCGGTTCGCCGCAGCAAGAAGGCCGCCCGCAAGCAGGCCATCCGCGAAGGGCTGATCGCCGCGCCGAAGAAGAAGCCGATGGTTGGCCGTGGCGCCCCCCGCCCCGCCGCCCCGGTGGCCGAATAAAAATAAATTTGCCAGGGGTTGTGAGATTTCCGCAACCCCGGTACGATCAGATATCGATCTTGGACGTTGAACTTTGTTTTGCGCAGCTTTGCGCCGTAGCGAACTTCCTCTCAAATCGATGTCAACCTGATGCGCGCGTTCCGACGCGCCATCAAATCTCTATGTCGACTGAAAGGATTTAGTCATGGCGACAGGTACTGTGAAGTGGTTCAACGGCCAGAAGGGCTTTGGTTTCATTCAGCCGGACAACGGCGGCCCGGACGTGTTCGTTCACATCTCGGCGGTTGAGCGCGCCGGTCTGATGGGCCTCAACGAGGGTCAGAAGATCTCCTACGAGCTCGAGACCGACCGCCGCAGCGGCAAGAGCTCGGCCGGCAGCCTCAAGGCTGCGTGACGAGACTGCTTCCGGTCAGTGACCACGGATGTACTGGCGCGGACCGTTGAGGCAGAAGTGGGAAGGCCGGGGAGACCCGGCCTTTTTCGCGTTTACAAAGGGATGTCGCGCATGGCGAGAAAAGCACCGGAAACACCCTTCGTGCCCAAACTTTCGCAATCCGAGAGCAAGGCCGAAACGGTGTCGCGCATCGCCATGTCGATGATCGAAAGCGACACAGTGAGCCGGGACGCCAAGATCGCCCGCCTGCGCGAGGCGCGCCTCGCCCGGGAAGCCGCGGACAGCGCCGCCGCGCCCGCCCCCACCAAGCCCGCCCGCCGCACCGTCAAGCGCTAGCCTGCCCGAAAGCCCCCATGCCCGATTCTCTTGCCACCAAGCTCAAGACCCTGCGCAACCGTCTGTTGACCGAGCAGCGCGACCTCATCACCCGCGCCGCCGAAATCGACGCCCTGCCCTCCGACAAGACGCTGCAGAAGATCGCCACCCTTGAGGTCGCCATCGGCGCCGTCGAATCGCTGCTGGACGAGCAGACCGGGGCCCACCCCGCAAAATAGGCCGCGCGCGCGGCTTAGCCCGCCGCCTTCAGCCCCTCGGCGAGGCAGCGAAACGCCGCGAGCGCCTTTGGCAGCGCCTGCGCCGGCTCGGGGCTCGCCGCCGTCCACAGCGCCGCATTCAGCGCCGCCCCGTTGAGCAGGCACGCCGCCGCCTCCGGGTCCACCGACTTCAGCACACCTTCGGCCACCAGCGTCTCGACCGTCCGCCGCGTCGTGGCGAGGCAGGCATTTTGGCTCGGCCATTGCGAGGGATCGCCGAGCACGGCGGGCCCATCGAGCAGCACGATGCGCTGCACCTCCGGCTCCAGCGCCATTTCGATATAGGCCGCCCCCTCGGCGAGCAGGGCTTCCCATGGCGATGCCTCGCGGACGGCGAGGGCCTGGGCCCGCGCGGCCATTTCGCCGTCGATCTGCTGCACCACCGCCGCCAGCAGGCCGCGCTTGTCGCCGAAATTGTGATAGAGGGCGCCGCGCGTCAGCCCGGCGGCGGCGGTGAGTTCATCCATCGAGGCCTCGGCATAGCCCTGTTCGGCGAAGGCCTTGCGCGCCGCGGCGATCAGCTTGGCGCGCGTCGCTTCCATCTTCTCCGCCCGCCGTCCCACGGCCATGCCGCGCCCTCCCCCTTACCCGAAGCGTTGCGGTTGACATACGTCTCGTATGCGATAATTTCACATACGAACCGTATATCACATCGTCTCGCGCCGGGAAGTGCCGGAGCGGGTTGAACGACAGGACAGACCCATGCGCGACGCCATTTTCCCCGCCGGCCGGCACGCCCTCTATGAAAAGCACGGCTATTCCGGCGCCATCCGTTCCGGCGATCTGCTGTTCGTCTCCGGCCAGGTCGGCAGTCGGTCGGATGGCAGTGTCGAGCCGGATTTCGCCCGCCAGGTCGACCAGGCCTTCAGCAATCTTGAAGCGGTTCTCGCCGCCGCCGGGGCCAGCTTCGACGATGTCATCGACGTGACCACGTTTCACACCGACCCCGAGCGCCAGTTCGACACGATCCTGGCGGCGAAGGCGAAGGCCTTTCCCGCCGCGCCCTATCCCGCATGGACCGCCGTCGGCGTAAACTGGCTCGCCGGTTTCGATTTCGAGATCAAGGTCATTGCGCGTCTGCCCCAGACGAGCGCGGCGCCGCGCTGACCGGCGCCGCAACGAGCGGCTTCAGGTGAAGATCGCCTGATAGGTGAATCTCCCGCCATCCGCGGCGATTGGGACGAGGAACATCTCCAGCTCCCCCAGCGCCTCATGATGCAGGCGATGGGTGAGTTGGCCCAAACGATAGGGGCCCTCGCCTTCAAACAGCAGCTGAAAACCGTCTTGCGGGCCGGGCCCTTTCTGCGCCGGCAGTGCCGCGGCAGCGCGCAGCACGATGTGCAGTGGCGCGGCCAGCCCCACCTCGACGGCGAAACGCTCGCCGAGATGTGGCGTGAAATGCTGAATGGTCAACGCGGCAATGTCCATGTGCCCCTGCCTGTCCCTCGCGATGCGCCCACCGCACGTTGTGTACGTCCCGTCGGCCTGCACTAGACGGTAGCATTCTGTCGCGATAGGTGTAGGAGAAATCGTGGCAACCTGAGCGCGCTCCATGCCCCTGTCGCCCAATTCGGAGGTCGTTCGGCGATCTCAACCGCTCGAGGCCGCCATCGGCGATACGCAGGTTCTGCTGGATGTCGAGCAGGGCCTTTATTTCGGTCTCAACCCGATCGCTTCGCGCATCTGGCAAAGGCTCGAACGCCCTGTCCGGGTGGGTGACCTCTGTGGGTCGCTCAAGGCCGAATATGACGGCGAGGAAGCCCGCATCGACGGGGAGGTGCTCGCCTTTCTGGCGCAGCTCGAAGCTCAGAACCTCATCGATGTCAGTGGGTGACGGCGCCACTCATGACCGATCGCCTTCTCTGCGGCTGGCGCGTCCGTTCCGCCATCGCCTTGCCCGAGCTTCTGGAGTGGCAGGGCGACGCCCGGCCGCCAGACCTCACGGTTCGGCTTGGCGAGGTTGACGACACCCTGCCCGGCGGGCGGATGATCGGCCCATGGTTGCAGATCGACGGCACCGGCACCGGCCTGTTGGTGGTGCCGATGGTGGGGCGGTTCCTTGTGCAGCCGTCGGGCGACATCACCATCGCGCCGCAGCCGGAGGCGAGCGAATCTGAAATCCGGCTGTTCCTGCTCGGCTCGGTGCTCGGCCTCGTCTGCCATCAACGAAGCCTGCTGCCACTGCACGCCTCCAGCGTGGTGATCGAGGGTGGCGCGGTCGCCTTCTGCGGTCCTTCCGGCATGGGTAAGTCCACGCTGGCGCTGCGCTTCGCCCGGCGCGGGCACGCGGTCGTGTCGGACGATGTCTGCGTTCTCGACACCGGCACTCCCGCCCGGGTGCGGCCCTCCTTTCCGCGGCTGAAACTGTGGCGCGATGCGCTTGAAGATGCGGCGCTCCCCACGGAAGGCCTGGAGCGCAACCGGCGCGGGCAGAACAAGTTCCACTTCATCGAGGCGGATGCGGGGGTGCGCGCTCCCGTCCCCCTGCGCGCCCTCTTTCTGCTCCGCTGGGCCGCTCGTGGCGAGCCGGAAGGTATCGAGCGTCTGTCGGCGCCGCTCGACATCCTCGCCGCGGTGGAAGCCGAGACATTTCGGCCACAGATCGGCCGGGCGCTGGGGGCCGAGACGTCCATGTTCCACGTGCGTGCCCTGATCGCCGGCACGGTGCCGGTCTACACCCTTCGACGCCAGCCGGATGCGCCGCCCGAGCGCTGGCTGGACGCCATTGCCGCAACCGTGCGCGGATGAGCGGGCTGACCCTCATCGCCTCCTACCCCAAGTCCGGCAACACCTGGCTGCGGGCTTTCCTGGCCAGCCATCTGCGCGGCGGCCAGCCGATCGATCTCAATGCCGATCTGGCCCGGATCGGGAACCTCACCTCGCGGTCCCTGCAGGACTTCCATGCCGGCCTGGAACATGCGGACCTGAATCCGCAGGAGGTCGCCCTGCTTCGCCCCCTCACCAGCCGTCGCATCGCCCAAGAGCTGCCAGGCCTCTACAAGACGCACGATTCCAATCTCGCCCCGCCCGGCGCCCGCGAGCCGGCGATCCCGGCTGTTGCGATCAACCGTGTCATCTACATCGTGCGGGACCCGCGCGACGTGGCGGTGTCGGCATCGCATCATTTCGGCTGGTCGCCCGCGACCGCCGTCGACCGCATGGCTGATGCAAGCTTTCGCTTGGGCGGCTCGTCGCACCGGCTCAACATGAATATCGAGCAGTGGGTGTCGTCCTGGAGCGCCCATATCGAGAGCTGGCTCGACGCCCCGGATTTGCGCCTGCTGCCGCTGCGCTATGAGGACCTGCTGGCCGACCCGCTGAGACGCTTCACCGCGCTGTGCCGGTTTCTCGATCTCGACGACACACGCGAGGTGGTGAGCCGGAGCCTGGAGGCCAGCCGCTTCAGCGTGCTTGCCGGCCAGGAAGGTCGCACGGGGTTTCGCGAGAGGTACCGGGGCTCCACCGCGCCGTTTTTCCGCGAGGGGCGCGTCGGGGGGTGGCGCACGGCACTGGCGCCAGAACTGGTGGAGCGCCTGGTCTCGGATCAGGGCCGGGTCATGGCACGCCTCGACTATCTCTGACGCCGCCGGCACCCTCACGCGGGGCAGCCTACCCGTTGCCGCCCTCGACGCGGCGGATGAACCGGCCGGCGGTGAGCGCCCGGCTGAAGGCGAGAACGTACTCGTAGTTCGACTGCGGGTTGGCATCCGCCATGCCCGGCCAGGCATCCAGCAGCGCGTCCATGCGGTGGAGATCCAGGCACTCGCTGGCGAAGGGGCTGTTACGCAGCCGCGCCACTTCCGCCCGCAGCCCGGGGATCGCCGCATCGAAATTCACCCGCCAGTCGGCGGATTGAAGACCTTTGCGTCGCTCGTCGCGCACGACATCCGGTAGGGCGCCCCGCATCGCCCGGCGAATGAGCGAACGCGGCACGCCGCCCAGCGCAAACTGTTCCTCGGGAATGGACAGGCACAGTTCGACCACGCGCCGGTCGCTGGTGGGATCGCGCACGTCGATACCGAAAAGCCGGCGCGTCGCCATGGCGGCATGGCCGCGATGATCGCCACGATCCAGGCACGCGAGCCGAAGCGCACGGCTGTCACGGCCGGCCACATTGCGAAGGTTGCACGCTATATCCATCGCGCGCGCCTCTAGCCCCGACCGCCGCAGGAACTCGGGACGAATGGCGGAGTAGTCAAACAGCTCCGGTTCCTTCTTGCCCACCGCACGCCGCAGCTGCCGCCGAAGATTAATGGGGAGAAGCGCGTCGGCCGCCATTCCGGCAATCCCCATCCACGAACGTCCGCCGCCTTTGCGCAGATCCCGCATAACCCGCAGGCTGCCGCCAATATCGCCGTCACGCAGGCGGCTCGCGAGCCGCTCATGACCATCATAGCTGATGGTCATGTTTCCGACGGCGCCTTGCAGCATCACCTGCAGGCCGCGCCGGCGGGCTTCCCGGTTGATGCCATTGCCCCACACGGTGTTGTTGGTGTTCAGGAGCGGCCAGTCCGTGCCCATTTCCCGAAAATCGAGGGCATCGAGCAGAGGCTCGGCATCGTTGTCGATCCGCACATGCTCGATGTTGGGATAAAGCGACGCCACCTCGCGGGCGTGCGGCCATTCATCAGTGAAGCGGTTGCGGCTGGCCGGTTGCGGATGGCGCGGCGCCGCCGTGAACGCGATGAGGCCGCGCCCGTGCGCCGCCAATTCGCGCGCGGCGAAGGCTGTGACACTGGAACTGTCGAGCCCGCCGGACAGGTGGCTGCCAATGCGCTCGCCGGGACGAATGCGGGCGCGCACCGCCGCGCTGAAAACCTCGCGCAGCGCCTCCTCATAATCCTCGTCACGAGGCAGGTGAAGCGCGGGTATGTCCTCCGGACGCCACCAGCGCTCCAGCGTGACCTTTCCCGCCGACCAGCGCACGAGGTGGCCGGGCGGCACACGGTTGATGCCGCGAAAGAAGGTGCGCAATGGCTCGCGCGGCAGCATGCAGAGCCAGGCCGCCATCTGGTCCCGGTCGAGTTCGCGCGGGACGTCCGGAGAGGCGAAAAGTCCCCGCTGCTCGGTGGCAAACAGCAGGCGGTCGCGATCGGACCAGAAAAACAGCGTCCGCAAGGCGCCGGGATCGGTGGTGAGGTAGACCTGCCGCTCGCCAGCGTCCCACACCGCGCAGGCATAATCGCCGATCAGCCGGTCGAAGGACCCGGCCCCCCAGGCGGCGAAGGCCGCAAGCGCCAGGGTGGCATCATCGGCCTCGCGCAGATGCGGGGCGGCGAGGGCACGGCAGAGATCGTCACGGTTATCCAGCCGCCCGTCGAAGAGTAGGCTGAACCGGCCATCCCCCGCGCCGACAGACCCGTCGCACACCCCACCGGCGAAATCGTTCCCCTGAAAGACCATCCCGGCACTGCGCGTGCGAATGGACACGGCGGTAACTGCCGCGATATCCAGCCGTTGCCCGTAGCTTCCGACAAAACCCATCCCGGTCTGTCAGGCGGTGCTCACGAGGTGCCGCCGGTGCCGTCGCTGTTGCCCGACGGCGAGCCTTGTGCCGAAGCGGCGGGGATGATCGAGATGAGCGGGGATTCCCACATCTTGCGCGGCCCCTCGGGCGGAACCGTCGCCTGCGCCGATGCGGCCGGACAGCCCTGATGATCGTCAATTTCCATTGCCACCCCCTCGCCCCGCGGCGCGAACCACACCTCGCTACTCAGCTCAGGATTGTAGCACCCTCCCCGATCAAGGCAAGGGCCCGAGCGGCAACAGGACACCTCAGAACGGACCACAACTTTCACTTGCGTACTTAAAAAAATGTGATCTTCTAGTTGTAGTTCGGGGTCGTAGCAGCCATCGCTTGCTCCACCTCGCGATCATGTCGGCTGTTAGCGGAGAGCCATGATGAGTGAAGGTTTCTTCGGAGAGATTCGGTTCTTCGCGTACAAAAGAATTCCCGACAATTGGCTGATTGCCGATGGCCGGTTGCTCAATGTTGCGACTTATCAGCCATTATTTGCCCTTCTCGGCAACACCTACGGGGGCGATGGCCGCTCGACCTTCGCTCTTCCGGATCTGCGGGGGCGTGTACCGATCGGTTTCGGAACGGACAAGGCCTTGAATGTCGACTTTAACCTGGGAAAGGCGGGAGGAGCGGAAAACGTCACGCTGACCACCAAACAGATGCCGCGACACTCCCATTCCTTCAATGCCTGCACCATGGTCGGAACCATGGGAAACGCCCAGAACGCCCATGTCGCCGCCTACAACAGTGACGACCTGCCCGCAAAGAACGCTCGCTACGCCTTCGGCACCGATGCCGCTAGCGGCCTGACGCAGATGAACGTCGAGTCCATCGAGACCTGGGGCGGAACCTCCGCCGGCACCGCCCTGCCCCACAACAACATGCAGCCTTTCGCCGTGATGCACTGCTGCATTTGCACGTACGGGTTATGGCCAGAACAGCCGTGGTGAAACCCTGCCCGCGACAGAGTGGCGGTGGCGACAGGCCACGTTCAGGCCCCGCCCAACCCGCAGGCAAGCAGCAGCACCTGGGCGTCATCGACGGAGCTGCCATTGATCGCTCCCGGCGCCCTCTTCAAGCCAAGACGACTATGGGAGGATGCGAATGGTTGATTGCTGTATCGGCGAGATTCGCCTGTTCGCGGGGGCCTACGCCCCCCGGGGCTGGGCCCCCTGCAACGGCAGCCTGCTGCTCATTGCCCAGAATCACGCCCTCTTCTCGGTCATAGGATCGGTCTGGGGAGGCGATGGCGAGAAGACGTTCGCCCTGCCCGATCTGCGCGGCCGTGTGCCGATCGGAAGCGGCGAAGGGCCCGGATTGACCGGGCGCTGGCCTGGCCAAACAGGCGGGACAGAACACGTCACGTTGGACGGGAAGAACTTCCCTCCACATCAGCACGCATTCCTGGGCTCAACAGCACCGGCCACCAGCGCCGTGCCGGGCCCGAAAGTGGTCTTTGCCAAGGCAGCCTCCCCAGCCACCCCCGCCCCGCCCAAGGGGCTGCCCTATGTCGCCGATAAGACGGGTCTTGAACAAAGGCTTCTTGCCGACGATACGCTCGGCCTTTCAAGCAATGGGCCGAAAGACAGCTGCACGCCTCACAATAATTGCATGCCGACTCTCAACCTTATGTTCATCATAGCCCTTACGGGATCTTATCCGTTTTTTGGCTGAGGAGGATGGAATGGATCCATTTATGGGCGAAATCAGGATGGTGGCGTTCAAATACGCCCCGGAATACTGGTCCGACTGCAATGGCGCTCTCATCCCGATCGAGCAAAATCCAGCGCTGTTTTCGATCATAAGCAATCGTTTCGGCGGGGATGGGAATAAGACCTTCGCCCTGCCCAATCTGACGGGCCGCGCGCCGCGGGGAAGTGGCACTGGAAAGGACCTTTCCCCGGCAGCATGGGGCGACACGGAAGGCGCCGTGGAGACGACCCTGAAAGTGACCGAGATGCCGAGCCACACGCACATGGTCGCGACCTACAACGGCCTGACCAAGGACAAGCCGAAATTCACTGACGTACCGACCTCTGCCTTCATCGCTCGACATCTTGTCGAGAATTCCACATCCGTCGTCGAGAGCTTTGTGGCGAAGTCTACGGCGTTCGACACAAAGCTCTCCGGCAAGGCTGTTGATTACGTCGGTTCAAGCGAGCCGCACGAGAACATGCAGCCTTACCTCGCCATAAGATACTGCATCGCGCTCATGGGCGTGTACCCCGATAAAGACTAACCTGTGTGTGGGCTCCGTCCCGCGCCGTCTCTTCGCACGCTGCGCGGTCTTCGGGTGCCGTCTAGGTCCATCGCCGGGGCAAAGGCCCCTATGCGCTGTGCTTCCAACCGTCCCTGCTATTGGCCATGGACGAACGGCCCGGAACGCGAGTACCCTTGGAGTCGCCCTTGCCCGCTGGCCTTGGCCATCTCGGCCTCTCCCTTCGCCCCGAAACCCCCGAGGACGCCCCGTTCCTTGCCGCGCTGTTCGCCAGCGTGCGCGGGCCGGAATTCGAGGGCAATGGCTGGCCCGACGCGGTCCGGTCTGCCTTTCTGGCCGACCAGTTCCGCCTCCAGGTGGCGCATTACACCCGCTACTACGCCGGCGCGGCCTTCCTGATCGTCGAGCGGCAGGGCGTCCCCATCGGCCGCCTCTATATCCACCGCAGTTCGGGTGACCACCGCATCGTCGACATCAGCCTCGTGCCCGAGGCGCGCAACCAGGGGATCGGCGGCGCGCTGCTGGACATGGCCTGCGCTGAGGCTGCCCGGCTCGGGCGCCCCGTCTCCATCCATGTCGAGAAGAACAATCCCGCCCAGCGGCTCTATCGGCGCAAGGGCTTCGTGCCAGCCGGCGAGAACGGCCCCTCTTGGCTGATGATCCGCGCGCCGGGGCCGCAGGCGCCGGCCGAGGCGCATGCCGAAACCGGCGACAGCGTTTGAGCGCATGTTCTGGAAGTCGCGGCCCGCCTCCTCTATAGGGGGACCGCGCCCTTCCCCAAGGGCACCCGCGCAGGAACCCTTGATGATCGACCCCTTCGCCCTGATCTCCGGCTTCGCCCTGTTGGGCGCCTCCGCCCTTATCGCCTTCCGCGTGCGCCAGCTGGTGCCGGCGGCGCTGACCATCGTCCTCCTCGCCGTGCTCGCGGCCCTGGCGGCGGTGCGGTTCGGCCTGTTCGACTCGTTCACCCCACTCCTGGTGATCTACGCCAACAGCGCACTGATGGGCGGGATCGGCGGCGCGCTCTATGCCCGCAAGCGCGCGGAAGAAGGCGGGCGCTGAGCAGCCCGCGATCAGGAAAACTGGCTGGCTCCCTGCCGCAGAGTGACCAGACCGAAGCGGCGCATGCGCCGGTGTACCGTGGTGCGGTCGAGGCCGAGATCACGCGCCGCAGCCGAGACGTTCCAGCCATGCGCAGCCAGCGCGGCGATCAGTTCTTCGCGCCCGCCGGTGCCGTTCGCCGCGCAGGGGCGATCCGCCGACCAGACGAGCGCCTCGCCCGGCGGCATGGCCCAGACCCGCGTGAGCGCCGCCTCGCCACCCGTCCGGGCCGGCGCGCGCGGTTGCAGCCGGTCGGGCAAATCCTCGACGCCGATCATCCCGCTCTCCGCCACCGCGCAGGCATAGTCCAGAGCGTTGGCGAGTTCGCGGATATTGCCCGGCCAGTCATGCGCCTTCAGCGCCGCCATCGCCTCCTCGGCGAGGTTGAAGCGCGCCCCGCCGGCATGGCTGCGGCCGGCGATGAGCCGCCCCACCAGCCAGTCGAGATCGCGCCGTTCGCGCAAGGGCGGCAGCACCAGCACCGCCCCCGACAGGCGGAAATACAGGTCCTCGCGGAAGCGCCCGGCCTTCACCTCCGCCACGAGATCGCGATGGCTGGCGGCGATGACGCGGATATTCACCGGCACCGGCTTGGAGCGGCCGAGCGGCGTCACCTCGCGCTCCGCCAGCACGCGCAGCAGCCGGGTTTGCAGCGGCAGAGGCATGTCGCCGATCTCGTCGAGGAAAAGCGTGCCGCCATCCGCTTCCAGCACCAGGCCTTTCTTGCCGCGCGCCGCCGCACCGGTGAAAGCGCCGGCCTCGTAGCCGAACAGTTCACCCTCCACCAGCGATTCCGGCAGCGCGGCGCAGTTCACCGGGACGAAGGGACGGGCGGCGCGGGCGCTGGCGGCGTGGATCGCCTTGGCGAGATATTCCTTGCCGGTGCCGGTCTCGCCGCTGATGAGCAGGCTCATCTGGGTGTTCACCAGCTTGGCCGCGCGCGTCGCCACCTGCCGCATGGCGGCGTCGTCGCGGAACAGCCCGGCGAGCGGCGCCGGCAAAGCGGGCGCCGGCGGCTCCGCCACCGGCCGCCCCGGCCGGCTCGGCGGGGCCAGGGTCGCGGCGAACAGCGGCGTGCCGGAACGGGCGAGCCGCAGCAGCCGCTGCCCCGCCGGCAGGGCGTGTGAGAAGCGCGGCAGATCGTTCACGTCGAGCTCGAAGAAATCGCCCAGCCGCCGCCCCACCAGCCCAAGCGGGGCGCCCGCCCCCTCTGCCCCGGCCTCGCGCAGCAGCAGCTGGCGGGCGGCGTTGTTGAAGCCGAGCACCCGCCCGGAACCGTCCACCGCCAGCACATAGCTCGGCTCGACATCGACGAATTCCGGTGAGGCGGCGAGCTTGATGATCCATTCCCTCCGGAAGCGGTTCACCAGATTGGCCGTCTCGATCTTGTTGGCGACGCCCTTGACGAACTGCAGCGCGAGAAACTGGCTCTCCTTCGGCTCCGGCGAACGCAGTGCGGAAATGTCGAGCACGGCGGCCAGCGCGCCGGAGGGGTCGTAGACCGGCGCCGCCGTGCAGGTGAGGGGAATATGGGTGGCGTCGAAATGGTCGGTCTGGTGGACCACCAGCGCCTCGCCGGTGTGGATACAGGTGCCGACCGCGCAGGTGCCGGCATGCTGCTCGTTCCAGTCGGCACCGAGATAGAGCCCCGCCCGCATCAGATTATTGTCGAAGGTGGGATCGCCGATGAAATCGACGGTGATGCCCTTGGCGTCGGTGAGCAGCAGCACATAGCCGAGCCCGGCCACCTGCCGGTACAGCGTTTCCACGCCGAAGCGGGCGGTGTGGGTGAACTCCTCCATCGCGTCCCGGTGCTCGCGCAGCCGCGACGGCGTGAGGATGCAGGGTTCGCGCAGCACCTCGGGGTCGAGGCGGTGCTCGCTCACGCAGCGCCGCCAGGAATCCTGGATCACCGCGTCGCGCCGGGTCGTCGCCCCGCTGGCGGCACGCACGAGCTCGTCGATATGAGCGGCCTGTTCCCGTCTCATCGGCGTCCTCCCGGAATGTTGGCGCCGGAGCGTGCCGGCATCGGGATGTGACCTCCCGTTTGCCGGCAGTGTCGTCCCCTTGGCGGGCCGGTGCAAGCGCCCGCCCGCCCCCGCCCGTCACGAAGTGCGGCGCGCGCCACAGCTGTGGCGTCGGGCGCCACAGGTGCGGCGGTGGCGCCGCACCCTGCTGCCGGCGCCCCGACTTCCCGGCATCAACGATTTCAAAGACTTGGAGCGATAACGCCACTTGGCCCGCCGCTTGCGGAGGGAGAGCCCACAGAACGAGGCCGCCCGGCAAGGAGCGGCCCGCAGGGACGAACGCCACGGGAAGGACGCCGGATGACGTCATCGACGCCGCCGAAGGTCGGTATCATCGCCAATCCGATCTCGGCGCGGGACATTCGCCGCGTCGTCGCCAGCGCCAACAGCGTGCAGGTGGCGGACCGCGCCAACATCGTGCTGCGCGCGCTGGCCGCGCTCGCCGCCTGCGGCATCGAGGAGGTGGTGATGATGCCCGAGCGCGGCGGCATCGCCACCCATGTGCTGCGCGGCATGGAGCGCTCCAATGCGCAGGGCGAGGCGCGCTTTCCCCGGCTGACCCATCTCGCCATGCCGGTCACCGGCACGGTGGACGACACACGCCGCGCCGCGCGGATGATGCGCGAGGCCGGCGATATCGCCGCCATCATCGTGCTGGGCGGCGACGGCACCCATCGCGCCGTGGTGGCGGAGTGCGGGCAGGTGCCGATCGCCGGCATTTCCACCGGCACCAATAACGCCTTTCCCGAACATCGCGAGCCCACCATAACCGGCCTCGCCACCGGCCTCGCCGCCATGGGCCAGGTGCCGGGCGCCCTCGCCTTCGCCGCCAACAAGCTGATCGAGGTGCGCATCGACGGCGGGCCGCCGGACATCGCGCTGGTTGATGTCGCCCTCGTCACCGACCGCTTCGTCGGCGCCCGCGCCCTGTGGCGGGCGGAGACGTTTCGCGAGCTCTATGTCACCTTCGCCGATCCGGAAGTCATCGGCATGGCCGCCATTGCCGGGCTGATCGAGCCGGTGAGCCGGCGCGCGCCGGGCGGGCTCACCCTCACCCTCGCCCCGGCGGCAACGGCCCCGATGGTGGTGCACGCACCCATCGCGCCCGGCCTCGTCACGCCCGTCGGCGTCGAGAGCTGGCGCCGCATGCCCTCGGGGACCGTGTTCTCACCCGATATCGCCGCCGGCTCGGTGGCGCTCGACGGCGAGCGCGAGCTTTTCTTCGACGGGCATCAGCAGGTGACGATCTGCCTGCGCGACGCCGCCTTCCGCACCGTCGATGTCGCCGCCGTCATGGGCTTCGCCGCCCGCGAGAAGCTGCTGCTGCGCCACGCCGCTTGCACCGCGCACCCTGCCCCGCACCACGCCCCTCTGCTGGCGGGCGCGTGACGCCCTGCCCCGACAATAACCGCCGGCAACGCCCGGCATCCCAAGGAGGAACGACGACGCCATGACCAACAATCCCTTTCCCCTCTCCCGGGACGAATTGCTGACCGCCTACCGCACCATGCGCACCATCCGCGATTTCGAGGAGCGGCTGCATGTGGAATTCGCCAAGGGCGACATTCCCGGCTTCGTCCACCTCTATGCCGGTGAGGAAGCCTGCGCGACCGGCATCATGATGCACCTCACCGATATCGACCGCATCGCCTCCACCCATCGCGGCCATGGCCACTGCATCGCCAAGGGCGTCGATGTCCACGAGATGATGGGCGAGATCTACGGCAAGGTGACGGGCTGCTGCCGGGGCAAGGGCGGCTCCATGCACATTGCCGACCTCTCCAAGGGCATGATGGGCGCCAACGGCATTCTCGGCGCCGGCGCGCCGCTGATCTGCGGCGCCGGCCTCGCCGCCAAGTTCCGCGGCGATGGCGGGGTGGGCCTCACCTTCTTCGGCGACGGCGCGGCCAATCAGGGCACCGTGCTGGAGAGCATGAATCTCGCCGCCATCTGGAACCTGCCGGTCGTGTTCGTGGTCGAGAACAATGGCTACGCGGAATCGACCTCGGTCGAATACGCCACCGCCGTCGATTCCTATGTCGACCGCGCCGCCGGCTTCGGCCTGCCCGGCGTGACGGTGGACGGCACCGATTTCTTCGCCGTCTACGAGGCGGCGGGCGAGATCATCAAGCGCGCCCGCGAGGGCGGCGGGCCGGCGCTGCTCGAATGCAAGACCGTGCGCTTCTTCGGCCATTTCGAGGGAGACGCCCAGACCTACAAGGCCAAGGGCGAGAACGACTACAACCGCGCTCACCGCGACTGCCTGAAGCTGTTCGGCGCCCGCGTCACCGCCGCCGGGGTGGTGAGCGAGGCCGACCTCGCTTTGATCGACCGCGAAGTGGCGGCGCTGATCGACGATGCGGTGGAGACCGCCAAGGGCGCGCCGCTGCCCGGCGCCCGCGACCTCACCACCGATGTCTATGTCGCCTACTGAGCCAAACAACCAAGAACCGGAGGAAAACCCATGGCCCGCATGATCAGCTACAAGCAGGCGATCAACGAGGCGCTCGACCTCGAAATGCGCCGCGATCCCACCGTCATCCTGCTCGGCGAGGACATTGTCGGCGGCGCCGGCGCGCCCGGCGAGATGGACGCCTGGGGCGGCGTGCTCGGCGTCACCAAGGGGCTGCACGCCAAGCACGGCAACCGGCTGATGGACACCCCGCTGTCGGAGAGCGCCTATATCGGCGCCGCCATCGGCGCGGCGGCCTGCGGCATGCGCCCGGTGGCGGAACTGATGTTCCTCGACTTCATGGGCGTGTGCTTCGACCAGATCTTCAACCAGGCCGCCAAGTTCAAATACATGTTCGGCGGCAAGGCCAAGACCCCGGTGGTCATCCGCGCCATGGTCGGCGCCGGCTTCCGGGCCGCCGCGCAGCACTCGCAGATGCTCACCCCGCTCTTCACCCATATTCCGGGGCTGAAGGTGGTATGTCCATCCAACGCCTATGACGCCAAGGGCCTGCTGATTCAGGCGATCCGCGACGACGACCCGGTGATCTTCTGCGAGCACAAGGCGCTCTACGGCTCGGAGGCCGATGTGCCGGAAGAGAGCTACGCCATCCCCTTCGGCGAAGCCAACATCGTGCGCGACGGCAAGGATGTGACGCTGGTCGGCTACGGCCTCACCGTGCCGCGCGCGCTCGCGGCCGCCGACACGCTCGCCCGCTCCGGCGTCTCGGCGGAGGTGATCGACCTGCGCACCCTCTCGCCGATCGACTGGGACACGGTGATCGAGAGCGTGGAGAACACCGGCCGGCTCGTGGTCATCGACGAGGCCAATCCGCGCTGCTCCATCGCCACCGATGTCGCCGCCTATGTCGCGCAGAACGCCTTCGGCGCGCTGAAAGCGGCGCCGCAGATGGTCACCGCGCCGCACACGCCGGTGCCGTTCTCGCCCGTGCTGGAAGACCTCTACATCCCCTCGGCCGACGCCATCGTCGCGGCGGTCCACAAGACCACCGATCCCGTGAAGTCGGCGGCGTAAGGAGCCTTCTCGATGAATGAACGCATCAAGCCCATCGTCATGCCCAAATGGGGCCTGTCGATGTCGGAAGGCAAGGTGACCGGCTGGCTCAAGCCCGCCGGTTCGCCGGTCGCGCCGGGCGACGAGATTGTCGAGGTTGAAACCGACAAGATCGCCGGCGTGGTCGAGGCGCATGAAACCGGCACGCTGCGCCGGGTAATCGGCGAGCCGGACACGGTCTACCCCGTCAAGGCGCTGATCGGCGTCATCGCCGATGACGAGGTGCCGGATGCCGAGATCGACGCCTATGTCGCGGAATATGCGACGCAGGCGGCGGCCGAGGCGGCGGAGGAGGAGGCGCCGCGCACCCACTTCATCGACACGCCGACCGGACGCCTGCGCTATGCCAAACGCGGCGAGGGGGCGGAGAACGTCATCCTCATCCACGGCTTCGGCGGCGATCTCGACAATTGGCTGTTCAACATCGACGCGCTGGCGGAAGCCGCCACCGTCTACGCGCTCGACCTTCCCGGCCACGGCCAGTCCGACAAGACGCTCGCCGATCCCTCGCTCAAGGGGCTGTCCGCCGCGCTTCTCGGCTTCATGGACGCGCTCGACATTCCGCGCGCCAATCTCGTCGGCCATTCCATGGGCGGCGCCGTCGCCGGCCGCACCGCGCTCGACGCGCGCGACCGCGTCGCCTCGGTGACGCTGATCGGCTCGGCCGACCTCGGGGACGCGATCAATGCCGGCTACACCGACGGCTTCGTTCAGGCGACCTCGCGGCGCGACCTGAAACCCGTGCTGGAACAGCTGTTCCACGATCCCGACACCGTCACCCGCCAGCTGGTGGATGACCTGTTGAAATACAAGCGTCTCGACGGGGTGGCGGAAGCGCTCACCTCCCTTTCCGCCGCGCTGTTCGCCGGCGGCCGGCAGGCCGATCAGCTGGCCGATGCCCTCGCCGCCACCGAGGTGCCGGCGCTGGTGATCTTCGGCGCCAGCGACAAGGTGATCCCGCCCGCCCATGCGCAGGCGCTCGGCACCCGCGCGACGGTAGAGGTGATCGAAGAGGCCGGCCACATGGTGCAGATGGAGAAGGCCGCACGGGTCAATGAACTGATCCTCGCCCACATCGCCTGACCCACCCCCCAGACATCACAACGCCGTCGCGCGGTCGCGGACGGCGAAGGAGGAATCATGCCCAAACTCAGGGATAAGAGCATCGTCATAACAGGCGCCACCGGTGGCATTGGCGCCGCCATCGCCCGGGCGCTCGCCGCCGACGGTGCCGCCATCACCGTCGCCGATCTCGCGCAGGACGCCGCCGATAGGCTGGCGGGCGAGATCACGGCCGCTGGCGGCAAGGCCATCGGCGTGGCGGTGGATGTGCGCGAGCGCGCGCAGGTCCGCGCCATGCTGGACAAGGCGGCGGAGGCCTTCGGCCGCGTCGACGTGCTGTTCAACAATGCCGGCGTCGCCCAGACCCGGCCCTTCCTCGACATCACCGAGGAGGACTGGCGCTTCGTGACCGATGTGAACGCGCTCGGCGTGCTCATCGGCATGCAGGAGGCGGTGAAGACGTTCCGGCACCAAGGGGGCGGCGGCAAGATCATCAACACCGCGTCCATCGCCGCCAAGCAGGGCTATGAGCCGCTCGCCCATTACTGCGCCTCGAAATTCGCCGTGGTGGCGATGACCCAGGCGGCGGCGCGCGCCTTCGGCAAGGAGGGCATCACCGCCAACTGCTTCTGCCCCGGCGTCGTCGCCACCCCGATGTGGGACGTGATCGACAAGGGCTTTCGCGACAACAAGCTCACCACCAAGGAGAACGAGGCCTTCGACACCTTCGCCGCCACCGCCGTGCTCGGCCGCGCCTCGCGGCCGGACGATCTCGTGGGTGTCGCCCGCTACCTCGCCTCCACCGATTCCGACTTCATGACCGGCCAGTCCCTGATGGTGGATGGCGGCATGGTCTTCATCTGAGGAACGGTCATGGCCGGCAGTGAAAACATCCACGACCAGCTCAAGGACATGAACCGGCGCTTCGGCGCGCTGGCCAAGGCGGCGCCCGGCCCGATGGGCGCCTTCCGCTCGCTGATGGGCGAGGCCTCCCGCCCCGGCGCGCTTAGCGCGGCGACCAAGGAACTGATCGCCGTCGCCCTCGCCGTGCATCAGGGCTGCGCCGACTGCATCCTGTTCCACGTCGCCAACGCCGCCAGCCACGGCGCCCGCCGCGAGGAACTCATCGAGGTGCTCGCCGTCGCGCTGGAAATGGGCGGCGGTCCTTCCGCCGTCTATGCCAGCCGGGCGCTGGAAGCCTTCGACGCCCTCGCCGCCAAAAGCTGACGCCCATCCCCCTGTTTCAAGGACATTTCCATGAAAGCCGCCCGCTTCCACGGCAAGCGCGATGTGCGCATCGAGGACGTGCCGAAGCCGGACCGCGCCCGGCTCGGCCCGCGCGACGTGCTGGTCAAGAACCGCTTTTGCGGCATCTGCGGCACCGACCTGCACGAATACGCCGCCGGCCCCATCTTCATCCCCACCGCGCCGCATCCCTACACCGGCGCCCAGCTGCCGCAGACGCTGGGCCATGAATATGGCGGCACCGTCGTCGCCATCGGCGCCGAGGTGACCAATGTGAAGCCCGGCGACCGCGTGTCCATCCAGCCGCTGATCTCCCCGCGCGACGACCATTACGGCAAGCGCAGCCTCTATCAGCTCTCCGACAAGCTCGGCATTGTCGGCCTCATGTGGCCGTGGGGCGGCATGGCGGAATATTCCGTTGTCAATGATTACAACGTCTTCGCCATGCCGGATAATGTAACAGACGAACAGGCAGCGCTGATCGAGCCCACCGCCGTCGTCGTCTACGCCGCCGAGCGCGGCGGGGTGCGGCCCGGCTCCTCCGTGCTCGTCACCGGCGCCGGGCCCATCGGCCAGCTGCAGATCCTCGCCGCGCGGGCGGCGGGCGCGACGACGATCTTTCTGTCCGACACCAATGACAACCGGCTGGCCATGGCCCGCGCGGTGCTGCCCGACGTGATCACCCTCAACCCTAGAAGCGACAATGTGGTCGAGGCGATCCGCGACCAGACCGAAGGCCATGTCGGGGTGGATGTGGCGCTGGAATGCGTCGGCGCGGAAGCCGCCACCGCCACCTGCATCGAGGCGGTGCGTCGGCAGGGCGTGGTGGTGCAGGTCGGCCTGCATGTCGGCAAGCCGGCGGTGGACGGGTTCACCCTCACCTTCAAGGACATCGATCTGCGCGGCTCCTGGTGCTACTCGACGCTGATGTGGCCGCGCGTCGCCGCGCTCATCGGCTCCGGGCTTCTGCCGGCCGAGAAGGTCGTCACAAGGCGCATCAAGCTCGACGATGTGGTGGCGGAAGGCTTCGAGCAGTTGCTGAGCCCCGCCGGCACCGAGCTGAAGATCCTCATCGACCTCGCCTGACAGCCGCCCGCGCCCCGGCGAGGGTCGGGGCGCGGGCGGACTTTACGCCGGCTTTATGCGTGTCGGCCGGTTCCACCTATCGGCTTTATGCGGGTGAGGCGTAGCTCCGGGTCAGTCTGAACCGGAGCTCATCATGATCGCCGACATGTCCTTCCTGGCCGGGGGCCTCGCGCTGTTCGCGCTCGCCTCCCTCGCCGTCCTCGCCGCCGACAGGGTGTGAGGAGGCGCGCCATGACGCTTGAACTCACATTGGGGCTCGCGACCGCCTTCGTCCTCTTCGCCTATCTGCTCGTGGCGCTGCTGCGCCCCGAGCTGTTCTAGGGGAGGACGGCATGGACGCCGATCTCCTGCAATTCCTTCTGTTCGCCGGCCTGCTGATCGCCCTCGCCGTCCCGCTCGGCGCCTACATGGCGGCGACCTTCGCCGGCGATGTCCGGTTCCTTGCCCCGGTGGAACGGGCGCTGCTCACGGCCGCCGGCCCTGCGGCGGAGAAGCCGCAGCGCTGGACCGGCTATGCGTTGGCGCTGCTCGCCTTCAACGCCGCCGGCTTCGTGCTGCTCTACCTCATCCTGCTGTTCCAGGACCGGCTGCCGCTTAATCCGCAAGGCTTTGCCGGCCTGTCGCCGCCTCTCGCCTTCAACACGGCGCTGTCCTTCGTCACCAACACCAACTGGCAGTCCTATGGCGGCGAGACCACGCTCTCGAACTTCAGCCAGATGGTGGGGCTGACGACGCAGAATTTCGTTTCCGCGGCCTCCGGCATGGCGGTCGCCGCCGCCGTGGCGCGCGGCTTCGCCACACGGCAGGGCAAGACGATCGGCAATTTCTGGGTCGATCTCACCCGCGGCACACTCTACATCCTGCTGCCGGCCGCGCTCGTGCTGGCGCTGGTCTTCGCCTCTTGCGGCCTGCCGCAGACCCTGGCCGGCGCCTTTGACGCCACCACGCTGGAAGGCGCGCATCAGACACTCTCGCTCGGGCCGGTGGCGAGCCAGATCGCCATCAAGCAGCTCGGCACCAATGGCGGCGGTTTCTTCAATGTGAATTCCGCCCACCCGTTCGAGAATCCGACGGCGATCACCAATCTGCTCTCCACGCTGGCCATCCTCGCTCTGCCGGCGGCGTTCTGCTTCACCTATGGCCGCATGGTCGGCGACCGCCGGCAGGGCCGCGCGCTGTTCGCCGCCATGGCGCTGCTGTTCCTCGCCGGCTTCGCCGCGCTCTATGCCAGCGAGCAGGCCGGCAACCCGCTGCAGGCGGGGCTGGTCGAGGCGGGCGCCGGCAATATGGAAGGCAAGGAGGTCCGCTTCGGCATTCTCGGCTCCACCTTGTGGGCCGCCGCGACCACCGCCGCCTCCAATGGCTCGGTCAACGCCATGCATGACAGCTTCACGCCGCTTGGCGGGCTGGTCGCCATGCTCAACATCCAGCTCGGCGAAGTCGTGTTCGGCGGCGTCGGCGTCGGCCTCACCGGCATGCTGCTCTTCGTCATCCTCGTCGTCTTCCTCGCCGGGCTGATGGTCGGCCGCACGCCGGAATATCTCGGCAAGAAGATCGAGGCGCGGGAGGTGAAGCTGGCGGCGCTCACGCTGCTGGTCATGCCGCTCGGCGCGCTGATCCTGCCCGCCCTCGCCATCGCCGCCGGCACGGCGCAGAGCTCGGTGCAGGATGCCGGCCCGCATGGGCTTTCCGAACTGCTCTACGCCTATTCCTCCGCCACCGGAAACAACGGCTCGGCCTTTGCCGGCTTCACCGCCAACACGGTCTGGCACAACACGTTTCTCGGCATCGCGATGATGCTCGGCCGCTTCGGCTACATCATCCCCATCCTCGCCATTGCCGGCAGCCTGGCGGCGAAGAAGACCGCGCCGCCAACCGCCGGCACCTTCCCCACCCATGGCGCGCTGTTCGTCGCGCTGCTGGTCGCCACCATCCTCATCGTCGGCGCGCTGACCTTCCTCCCCGTCCTCGCCCTCGGTCCGCTGGCGGAGCACGTCTCCCTGCTGGCCGGCCGGACCTTCTGAGAATTGCCATGAGCAAGCACTCTTCCCCCGCTTTCGGCCTGTTCGCCCCGGCCATTCTCGGCCCGGCGGTCCTCCATGCCTTCCGCAAGCTCGACCCGCGCAGCCTCGCCCGCAACCCGGTGATCTTCTCCACCGCGCTGGTGAGCCTTGTCGCCACGGTTCTGGCGCTCCGCGAGGCGCTCACCGGCGGGCCCAACGCCGCCATCGGCATCCAGATCGCCATCTGGCTCTGGTTCACCGTGCTGTTCGCCAATTTCGCCGAAGCCGTCGCCGAAGGGCGCGGCAAGGCGCGGGCGGACGCGTTCCGCGCCACCAAATCCTCGGCTCAAGCCAAGGTGCTGGCGGATGCGCGCGACCGCACCGCCTTCCGCGCCCGCGACGTGGAGCGGGTGGAGGTGGGCGAACTCATCCTCGTCGAGGCGGGCGACACGCTGCCGACCGATGGCGAGGTCGTGGAAGGCGCCGCTTCGGTGGATGAAAGCGCCATCACCGGCGAGAGCGCGCCGGTCATCCGCGAATCCGGCGGCGACCGCTCCTCCGTCACCGGCGGCACGCGGCTAGTGTCGGACTGGCTGGTGGTGCGCGTCACCGCCAAGCCGGGCGAGACCTTTCTCGACCGTATGATCGCGCTGGTGGAAGGCGCCAAGCGGCAGAAGACGCCGAACGAGATCGCCCTCGACATCCTCCTGGCCGGCCTCACCCTCGTCTTCCTGCTGGTCGTGGTCACGCTCCCGGTGTTCGCCTCCTGGTCGGGCACCACGCTGCCGGTGATCTATCTCGTGGCGCTGTTCGTCACCCTCATCCCCACCACCATTGGCGGCCTGCTCTCCGCCATCGGCATTGCCGGGATGGAACGGCTGGTGAAGGCGAATGTGGTGGCCAAATCCGGCCGCGCGGTGGAGGCGGCCGGCGATATCGACGTGCTGCTGCTGGACAAGACCGGCACCATCACCTTCGGCAACCGCATGGCCGATGCGTTCGAGCCGGCGCCGGGCGTCACCGAGCAGGAGCTGGCGGAAGCCGCCCTGCTCGCCTCGCTCGCCGACGACACGCCGGAGGGCAAGTCCATCGTCGATCTCGCCCGGCGCCGCTTCGGCCTCGCCGCGACGCTGGATGCGCGCGCCACCTATGTGCCGTTCAGCGCCCATACCCGCATGTCGGGGGTGGACCTGCCCGGCGGCGGTGCGCTGCGCAAGGGTGCGTCCGACGCCATGGCGGCGCTGTCCGGCGCGCCGCTCAGCCCGGCGGTGGACCAGATCGTCAAGCGCATCGGCGCCTCCGGCGGCACGCCGCTGGTGGTGGCGCAGGACCGGCGCGTGCTCGGCGTCATTCATCTCAAGGACGTGGTAAAGCCCGCCATTCGCGAGCGCTTCGCCGAGCTGCGCCGCATGGGCATCCGCACGGTGATGATCACCGGCGACAACCCGCTCACCGCCGCCGCCATTGCCGCCGAGGCGGGGGTGGATGACTTCCTCGCCGAGGCGACGCCGGAGAAGAAGCTGGAACTGATCCGCCGCGAGCAGGCGGAAGGCCGGCTGGTCGCCATGTGCGGCGACGGCTCCAATGACGCGCCGGCGCTGGCGCAGGCCGATGTCGGCGTCGCCATGAACACCGGCACCCCGGCGGCCAAGGAGGCGGGCAACCTCATCGACCTCGACAGCGACCCGACCAAGCTGATCGAGATCGTGCTGGTGGGCAAGCAGTTGCTCATCTCGCGCGGGGCGCTCACCACCTTCTCGGTCGCCAATGACGTGGCGAAATATTTCGCCATCCTGCCGGCCCTGTTCGTGGCCGCCTATCCCGGCCTCGGCGTGCTCGACGTGATGGGCCTCGGCACACCGCAATCGGCCATCCTGTCCGCCGTCATCTTCAACGCGCTGGTCATCGTGGCGCTGATCCCCATCGCGCTGAAGGGCGTCGCCTACACGCCTGCCTCCGCCTCCGCCCTGCTTGGCCGCAACCTGCTCATCTATGGGCTCGGCGGGCTCATCGTTCCCTTCCTCGGCATCAAGGCCATCGACCTTGTCGTCGACCTGCTGCATCTGGCCTGAGAGGAGGCCGCCATATGACCCAAGCTCTTCGCCCGGCGCTGGTGCTGCTGGCCCTGTTCACCGCACTCACCGGCTTCGCCTATCCCCTCGCCGTCACAGGCATCGCCCAGCTCGCCTTCCCCGCTGCGGCCAATGGCTCGCCGGTCACAGTCGGCGGCCGCGTGGTCGGCTCGGCGCTCATCGGCCAGTCCTTCACCGCGGAGCGCTATTTCCACGGCCGCCCCTCCGCCACGACAGGCGCCGATCCGGCGGATCCGGCGAAAAGCGTGGAGGACCCCTATAATGCGGCGAGTTCCACCGGCTCCAATCTCGGGCCGAGTTCGGCCGTCCTCGCCGAGGCGGTGAAGGCGCGCGTCGCCGCGCTCGGCGGCGGACCGGTGCCGGCCGATCTCGTCACCGCCTCGGCCTCGGGCCTCGATCCCGACATCTCGCCGGCGGCGGCGGCGCTGCAGGTCGCCCGCGTCGCCAAGGCGCGTGGCCTGCCGGAAGACGAGGTGCGCGCGCTGGTCAACCGCTCTATCCTCGGCCGCAGCTTCGGCGTTCTCGGCGAGCCGCGCGTCAATGTGCTGGCGCTGAACCTCGCCCTTGACGATCTGAAGCGCTAACGGATCTGCGTGCTGCGATGCCCACCCAAGCCGAGGAACGCCCCGCCCCCGAAGCCTTTCTCGACGAAGCCCGCATCGAGGCGCGCGGGCGGGGCGCGCCGGGGCGCTTGAAAATCTTCCTCGGCGCCTCCCCCGGCGTCGGCAAGACCTTCGCCATGCTGGAGGAAGCGCGCGCCCGCCAGCTGGCCGGCGTCGATGTGGTGGTCGCGCTGGTGGAGACCCATGGCCGGGCGGAAACCGCCGCCCTGCTGCGCACACTGGAGCAATTGCCGCGCCGCGTCGTCGAGTATCGCGGCCAGAGCCTCAGCGAGCTCGACCTCGACGCCCTGCTCGCACGCCGTCCCGGCCTTGCCCTCATCGACGAGCTCGCCCACAGCAACGCCCCCGGCTCGCGCCACCCCAAGCGCTGGCAGGATGTGCTGGAGGTGCTCGACGCCGGCATCGACGTGACGACGACGCTCAACATCCAGCACATGGAGAGCCTCAACGACATCGTCTCCCGCATCACCGGGGTGCGCGTCGCCGAGACCGTGCCCGACCATGTGCTGCAGCGCGCCGACGGCATCGAACTCATCGACCTGCCGCCGGACGAGCTGATCAAGCGGCTGAAGGACGGCAAGGTCTATGTCCCGCAGCAGGTGGGGCGGGCGCTGGAGAACTTCTTCTCGCGCGGCAACCTCACCGCCCTGCGCGAACTCGCGCTCCGCACCGCCGCGAGCCGGGTGGACGCGGAAATGCTCGCCTATATGCGGGCGAACGCCGTCAAAGGCCCGTGGCCGACGCAGGAGCGGCTGCTGGTCTGCGTCAATGAGGCGCCGGTGGCCAAGGCGCTGGTACGGGCGGGGCGGCGCATGGCCGACCGTGCGCGCCTGCCCTGGATCGTCGCCACCGTCCTCACCCCGCGCCATGAGACGCTGCCGGCGGACGCGCGCGCTGCCACGCTGGACGCGCTTCGCCTCGCCGAGACGCTGGGGGCGGAGACCGTCACCCTCCACGCCGAATCCGACGCGGTGGCCGAGCTTCTGCGCTTCGCCCGCAGCCGCAACGTCTCGCGCGTGGTCATCGGCCGGCCGCGCACCCATGGGGCGGGCTGGCGACGGCTGGCGCGGCTGCTGCGCGAGCCGGTGGCCGAGCGGCTGCTCGACGCGGCGACGGATTTCGAGGTGACGATCGTCAGCGACCCCAGGCCGCCCGCCCGGCGCGGCGGCTTCGTCTGGCCGAAGCTCGATCCCGACTGGCGCGGCTATGTGGCGGCGGTGGCGGCGACCGCCGTGGCGAGCCTCATTGCCTGGCCGGTCGGCGCCTGGGACGCGATTCCCGGCGGCGCCATATCCGCGATCTATCTCACCGCCGTGCTGGTGGTGGGCGCCAATTTCGGCCTTGGCCCCTCCATGGTGGCGACGCTGCTCGGCTCGCTCGCCTATAACCTCCTCTACACCGAGCCCTATTACACGCTGGCGGTGAACAACCCCGAGGACATCGTCTCCATCCTCGTCTTCCTCGTCGGCGCGGTGTTCACCGGCTCGCTGGCGGGGCGGCTGAAGGCGCAAGTTGAGGGGCTGCGGGTGGCGCAGCGCCGCACCGAGACGCTGTACGATTTCGCCCGCAAGATCGCCTCCGCCGGCAATGCCGACGATGTGCTGTGGGCCGGCGCCTACCACATCGCCGCGACGCTGGACTGCCGCTCGCTCATCCTCATGCCCGACCCCTCCGGCGCGCTGGAACAGGTGCAGGGCCATCCGTCCATCGAGGAGCTGGACCCGCGTGCGGAAGGCGCGGCGCGCTGGGCGTTCGAGCGCAACGAGCCCGCCGGTTCCGGCACCGCCACCCTGCCGATGAGCGAATGGCTGTTCGTGCCGCTGGCGGCGGGCGAGAAGACGCTCGGCGTCATCGGCGTGCGCTTCAAGGACCGCAGCCGCAGCCTCGATCCCGAGACCCGCCGCCTGCTGCTGGCGGTGGAGGATCAGGTCGCCGTGGCGGTGGAGCGGGTGCGCCTCGCCGAGGAATTGGCGGATGCCCGTGTGTCCGGCGAGAGCGAGCGGCTGCGCGGGGCGCTGCTCAACTCGGTGAGCCATGATCTGCGCACCCCGCCCGCCACTGTCATCGGCACGGTCTCGGCACTGGCCGAGGATCCCGACGGGCTATCCCGCGCCGACCGGCGGGAACTCGCGGGCACCGCACTCGACGAGGCGCGCCGGCTCGACCGCTATGTGCAGAACCTGCTCGACATGACGCGCCTCGGCCATGGCGCGCTCACGCCCCGCCGCGCGCCGGTGGAACTGGCGGAAATCGTCGGCCGGGTGCGCGCCGACCTCGCGCGCTCGCTGGCCGGCCATCATCTCGCGGTCGACCTGCCGCGCGACCTGCCCATGCTGGATGTCGACCCGGTGCTGATCGGCCAGGCGCTGACCAATGTGATCGAGAACGCCGCCAAATACGCCCCGCCCGGCACCGCCATCACCGTGTCGGCCCATGCCGAAGGGCCGGAGGCCCTGGTCGCGATAAGCGATGAGGGTCCCGGCATTCCCGACAGCGAGCAGGAAAAGGTGTTCGATCTGTTCCACCGCGTCACCCAGGGCGACGGGCGCCCGGCCGGCACCGGGCTCGGCCTTGCCATCGTGCGCGGTCTGGTGGAGGCTCACGGCGGCACGGCCCGCGCGCTGCCCGGGCCGAACGGACGCGGCACGACCATCGCGCTGCGCCTGCCCCTCGCCACGGCGCCCACCGACGACAGCACATGACCGAGCCCGACACGCCCCCTGCCCGCATCCTCGTGGTGGAAGACGACGCCCCGATCCGCCGCTTCCTGCGCATCGCGCTCGGCAGCGGCGGCTATGACATCACCGAGGCCGAGCGCGGGCGGCAGGGCATCGAACTCGCCGCCACCTCGGCGCCGGACTGCGTGGTGCTCGATCTCGGCCTGCCCGACATGGACGGCAAGGCGGTGATCGCCGCCATACGCGAATGGTCGCGTGTGCCGATTCTGGTGTTGTCGGTGCGCGACCAGGAGACCGAGAAGATCGCCGCGCTCGACGCCGGGGCCGACGACTATGTCACCAAGCCGTTCTCCGTCGGCGAAGTGATGGCGCGGCTGCGGGCGCTGCTGCGCGCGCGCCGGGACCGGGGAGCGGAGCCGGCCGAGCAGGTGCTGGGCGCCCTCACCGTCAATCTCGCCAGCCGCACGGTGCGGGTGGACGGGCGCGAGGTGAAGCTGACCCGCAAGGAGTTCGACGTGCTCGCCCTGCTCGCCCGCCACCCCGGCCGGCTCATCGCCCACGGTCAGTTCCTCACCACGGTGTGGGGCCCGGCGCATGCCGACGACACGCATTATCTGCGCATCGCCATCGGCCATATCCGCGACAAGCTGGGCGACGACGCCGCCAATCCGCGCTTCATTCTCAACGAGCCGGGCGTCGGCTACCGGCTGCGGGAGGGGTGAGGCGCGGCGCCCACCCGCCTGTGTCCGCTAGCGGCAGCCCGCGCGGCTCAGCATGTCGTCGATGAGGATTGGCGTCGCGGCGGTTTTGTCCCGGCTCGCCTGATCAACGCTGGAAAGCGCGGCGAGCGCGGCCGCGCTGGAAATGCCGAGCGGCCGCGCACAGGTGAGCGTGACGCCGCCCCGCCGCCCAGCCTCCGCCACCAGCAGGCCGGTGGCCTCCCCGACACCCGCGAGATAGGCCAACGCCGCGTTGCGGGCGGCATTGTCCTTCGGCGCGCGCTGGAGGAGCTCGACGACCTGGGCGACCGAGATCGTCCCGCTGGGCGTGGAGGGGGTGGCATGAGCGGGAAAAGCGAGGCCGACGGAGAGTGTCAGCAGCGCAAACGATGTGGCTTTCATGGGGCGGCTCCGTTATTGTAAGACGATAATTGAAGCCTAGCGGCTTTCTGAAATTATTGTCAAACGATAATTTTTGGACATAATAAGCCCGACCCAGGGGGAAAGCATGAAAAGCCAGCGCAGCCCGGCCGAAGCCCGCGACATGAGTTCGGCGGCCATCCTCGGCCTTTCGCCGGCCGCGCGTCTCGGCTTCCGCGCCTTGAACAGTGTGGCGTTGGCGCTCGCGATTCTGCTGCCGGCGCTGGCGGTGTTCTACTGGCTGGCCGGCGCCCCTGACGCGGCTTTCGGCCCGACCCTGCGGCTGGTAGGCATCGCCACCGCGCTGCTGCATCTGCTGCCGCTCAGCTGGGGCCTGATCCGGCTGCGCGCCTGCCTCGCGCAGTTCGCGGCCGGCCATCCCTTCGCGCCCGAGGGCATTGCCGGGCTGCGGGATTTCGCGCTGGGCGCCAGCGCCAGCGCTCTGGCCAAGCCGGTCGCGGGCATGCTGTTCACGCTGGCGCTGGGGTGGCACGGCGGCCGCATGCAGATCGTCCTCGACATCAGTTCCGACGTGATGATCCTGGCGCTGTTCGCCGGCGTCATCGCCGCGCTGGCCTGGGCGATGGAGAAAGCCGCTGTTCTCGCCGAAGAAAACAGCCAGTTCGTCTGAACGCCATGCCCATCAAAGTGAGCCTCGCGGCGGTGCTGGCCCGGCGCAATGTGAAGTCTAAGGAACTCGCCGCCTCCATCGGCATCACCGAAGCCAATCTCAGCCTGCTGAGGCAGGGCAAGGTCAAAGGCATACGCTTCGACACGCTGGAGGCCATCTGCCGCGCTCTGGACTGCCAGCCGGGCGATATTCTCCACTATGAGCCCGACGGCGACGCGAGCGAAGACCCCTAGGCGCACGCGGCGGCGCGTTTTCCAGCCTGCCGATGCCCGGATCGCGGCTACGGCATAAGGGGTTGCGCGGTGGTAAAACCGGCTTGACCCGCAGACGCGGGCGGGCGACGAGGTGAGCCGACCGGCCACGAGGGAGTCGAGCGGACGTGCCGCGGGATTGGCAGAAGCTGGAACAGCTGTTCGCACCTCCCGCCACTGGCACGGGAGCCGCCTGGAGCCGGTTGTGCCGGGCGGTCGGGCAGCGGCCGGGCGACGATTGGCGATTTCTGGCGGGCCTGTCGCCGGCGGAGTGGGAAGCCCTCCTCGCCGAAGCCACACTGCACTGGTGCACCCCGCTGCTCTACCGGACGCTGGCGCCGCATCGCGAGGCGCTCGGCGTTCCGGCGCCCATCTGGCGCGGCTTCAAACGGATTTACCTGTTCGCGCGGGCCCGGGCACGGCGCAGCGAGACGGTGATGGCACCGGTCCTGGCGGCCTTTGCCGCTGCGGGCCTGCCGGTCATCGTCCTCAAGGGCCTGTATCTGTCGCAGCTTGTCTATCCCGATGCCGCGGCACGGCCGATGACCGATGTCGACCTGCTGGTCCGGCGCGAGGATCTGGCGGCGGCGGCCGGCATTCTCGAAGCCTGCGGCTTCCATCAGAAAGGCGAGACGCCTTCGATGCAGGCGCATGCCGGCCTGCACCATTTGGAGCGCTATTGGCATCCGCACGGGCCGCCGATCGAGCTGCATTACGATCTGGCGATGCCGACCCATCTTCCCGCCAGCGATCTCGACCGTCTCTGGCAGCGGGCCCGGCCGGCGCGGATCTGCGGGGCCGAGGTTCTCGTGCTGTCGCCCGAGGACACGCTGCTGCATCTCTGCATGCACGCGGCCCTGAACCATCTGTTCGGGGTGAAGCTGCTCAGCCTGTGCGACATACCGCTGCTGCTCGACCAGGAGAAGCAGCGGCTCGACTGGCCGCTTTTCTGGCAACTCGCCCGGAACTGGCAAGTCTCAAGATCCGCCGCGCTCACGCTGGCGCTGGTGCGTGATCGTCTGGGCTATCCCCTGCCGGAGGGGGCTGCCGGGCCGCTGCGGCCGCTCGCCGGCGATCTCGTCCCCCTGTCGGCGGCGGCGGAAGCGCAGATGCGCCGAAGGGCGCTGATCATGGCGCAGCGGCGCTGGCCGTCCGCCGACCCGAACGCCGGCCCTGCCAAGCCCGCGCCGGATATGGGCGAGGCCCTGCGGACCCTGTGGCGCAGTCCGAGCTGGCGCGACCGGGCCGCGGCCATCTGCCAGCGCGTCTTCATCCCGCAGGCCGAATTGGCAGCCCGCTTCGGACTGGCGCCGGCCAATCCATGGGTACGGCTGCTTTACCCGGTCAGGCTGGTGCTGATGCTGGCCCGGCACGGCCGCGACAGCGTGGCCTATGCGACGATCTGGCTGATGCGGCGACGCGGGCGGGACCGGTTCATCTTCTTCGAACATGAACCGACCCGGCAGCAGCAGAAGCTGGAGCTCTGGCTGCGCGGCGGCGAGGTTCCCATGCCCGATCCGCCGCATCCGGAGACGCATGCACGTCGGCGGCTCGGCCGCATCAGCGAGGCGGGCGGTGACAGCAGCGTGTGACGATGGGTTCGACCCGTCCTGGTCGGCGACCTACGCCACCGGCACGGCGGGCGTGGACGTGTGCGGCAATGATCCCGCCGACGGCGCATGGCTCGATGAGTTCCTGACACCGTGGTGTGGGCGGGCCGCCTCGGGAACGGGCGCCCTGCAGGTCCGCATGATCCGCTCGAACCGCCGGGCGCGGGAACTCACGGATGAATGGACCGAGAGGCGGCAACATGGGCCGCAGCCGGAGCCGACGCCGTGTATCCGCCTTGAGACACGCACCCTGGCCTTCGACCGCTGGGCCGGCACCGCCGGCTGGCGGCTCGCCGACCCGCTCACCGGCTGCCAGTTCGTCGTCACCGGCCGCCGGGTCGATGTCATCGCGCCCGAGGGCGCCCATGCCGGGCAGCTGTTTCTGGCGGGCATGATACGCGAGGCGCTCACCGGCGCCGTGGCCGCCGCCGGCCGCGTGCTCGACCTGCACGCGGCGGCGTTCGCGGTCGGCGGTCAGGCCATCGTGCTGACGGGGCGCAAGCGGGCCGGCAAGACCTCGCTGCTGTGCCACGCCCTGCTTTCCGGCGGTGGCGCCCTGATCGCCAATGACCGGGTCTTCGTGCATCTCGATGCCGCGCCGCCGGTTGCCTGCGGCATTCCGACCGTGGCAGCCCTGCGGCAAGGCACGCTCGACACCTTCCCCCGCCTGCGGGAAGCGTCCGCGACCTTTGCCCCGCTCCCGCGTCTCGACGGGCCAGCCGACACCGGCCCACCGGGCTCGCCATCGCCCGAGCCCGCCGGCCTGCTGCTGACGCTGGCGCGACTCGCCGGACGGCTGGGCGCGCCGCAGATCGCCCGCGCGCCGCTGCGGGCGATCTTGCTGCCGGAGATTGCCGAGGATCAGGACGGCTGGGTGCTGGAGCGGCTGCCGGAAGCGGCGGCGGCAACGCAGCTGGCGGGCTGCCTGCATGGCGGTCGCGTCGGCGGCGAGGCGCCGACCTTCTTCACGGCGCTGATGCGGGGCGACGCCTCGCCCCTGCCGCCGGTCGGCGACCAGCTGGGCCGGCTGGTGTCGCAAGTTCCGGTCTATCGATTCCGGCTGGGGCCGGATGTCTACCGCCAGCCGGCAACGTGCTGGCTGCACGCCCTTGCCACGGTGGAGATGCCGGCATGACGGAAACGGAAGCGAACACAGACATCCTGGCCGCCCTGGCCGATTTCGGGGCACGTGCCAGCCGGATCGTTCCGCTGAACCCCGAGGCGAAACGTACCGATGCGCGGGCGTCATTTCGCGTCGACCTCGACGGCGGCACGGTGATCAAGCTGCGCCGGCTGGAAACAGAGGCCGCGGCACAGCAGCAACAGGCGCTGCGCAGCGCAGTGCCGCCGGCCTTCACGCCGGTGCTGGGCCGGTTCGGCAAAATCCTCATTGAAGCCTGGATCGAGGGCCGCCCGCTGCCGGCCGGCGCGCCGGCAACGGAGCATCTGCAAGCGGCGGCACAGATCCTGGCAGAGCTGCACGCCGTGCCCGAGGCAGCCGGGCGGCCCCTGCCGATGCGCGCGCCGCTCGGCGCAATCGCGGACGAGGTGCTGGCCTATCTCGGGGAACTGGCGGCGGCTGGCGCCCTGCCGGCGGGGATCGCCGCGCGGCTGGCCGACCGGGTGCGACGCACGGCACCGGCCGCGGCCGGGCTGACGCTGATCCACACGGATCTCTGCGGCGAGAACATGGTCGTCGATCCGGCCGGCCGGCTGCATGTGATCGATAACGAGCATTTCCGCATCGGCCCGCCCGGCATGGACCTGGCGCGCAGCTGGTATCGCTGGGGCCTCTATCGGGAGGATTTTGATACCGCTCAATGGCAGGTATTTTGCTACACCTATACCGGCGCGGGCGGCCAGGCGGAGGCGCTCGCCGATCAAGCGTTCTGGCGGATCGCCGCGGTGGCCCTCAGCGCCCGGCTTCGCCTGCGCATGGCCGACCCGACCCTCGCCGAACCCATCCAATGCCTGATCGGGATCGCCGCAGCCGATCCCCTGCCCGAGAGCCTGAAACCATGATTAAGAAGCGTCGTGTCGTCGCCTTCACCGTTCCCGGTCAGGGCCATGTGAACCGCATGCTGCCGCTTGTCGCCGGCCTGTGCGAGCAGGGCATCCCGGTCGATTTCTTCGCCCATGCCTGGGCGCAACCGGAAATCGAGCGCACCGGCGCGCGGTTCATCGACCTCTATGCCAACCGCCCGATGATGACGCCCGACAGCACCTCGACACCGATGGCGCTGCGTGCGGTCAGCTTCGCCGGCTATTGGGGCGAGGACGTGGTGCGGGAGATCGCGCCGCTGGAGCCTAGCCTCATTCTTCACGACACCTTCGCCGTGCTGGGCCGGATCGCCGCCTTTCACCTGAAGGTGCCCCGGGTCAATATGCGGGCCGGCCACAACCTCCAGCCGGAGCGGGCGCTGGCCGCCCTGCGCGCGCATCCCGGGCTGCACATTTCCGACGCCTGCCAGGCGGCGGTGGAGACGCTACGCACGCGCCACGGCGTCGCCGACGCCTCGCCCTTCTCGTTCTTCATCGATGATGGCGCGGACCTCAACATCTATTCAGAGCCGCCCGAATTCCTGCTGCCGGAGGAGCGGGCACCGTTCGAACCGCTCGCCTTCTTCGGCTCCTACTGGCCGGCCGACCATGCCGGACCAACCACGCCCGATCCCTTCGGCCCCGGCGCGGAAAACGGCCTCAAGGTCTATGCCGGGCTCGGCACGGCGGTGTGGCTGGAGTGCCCGGATCTGGCGATGATGGTGCTGGAGACCGTCGCCGATGCGCTGGCCACCTATCCGAGCGCGCGCGGGCTGATCACGCTGGGCGGCAAGCAGGTGACCCCGGCGGATATCGAACGGCTCACCCGCCCCAATGTCCGGGTCGAGCCGGCGGTGGACCAGACCGCAGTGCTGCGCCACGCCACCGCCTTCGTCTGCCATAACGGCCTCAACTCGACGCACGAGGCCATCATCCACGAAGTGCCGATGCTCTCCGTGCCGTTCTTCGGCGATCAGCCGCAGCTCGCCGCCCGCTGCCAGGCGCTGGGGCTCGCCGTGCCACTCACCCCAGCGCCGGGCGCGCCCCCCACGGTGGCCGGCATCCACGCCGCCCTCGACCGGGTGCGGGCCGAGGGCCCGGCCCTGCGCGCCCGCCTCGCCGAAGCGCATGGCTGGGAAAAGGCTGTGATGGCCCAGCGCCCGGCGGTCCTGCGCCGGATCATCGACCTGATGGGCTGAGCGGCGGGTGGGTCCCGTGCACGCGGCGCCGGAAGCGGCATGAACGCGGCCGGCACGGTGCCGATTGCACCGGAGCCGCCAGCCCGACCGGCGGCTCCCCGGCCCTCAGGCCACCTCGAATCAGCGCCGCGACATCACCGATGTGGCGCGCCGGCAGAGAACAACGGGCGGGAAGTTCAGAACTGCGGCGCGATCAGCTGCGCGCCGTCACGGCATGCGGAGGCCGCATCGCGCCACGCCCGCGCCGTCTCCGGAAGGCGCGTCGCTCCACGCGCATCATCGGTCGCATAAGGCGGGTCGGCAATGCCGGAGATGCCGGATCGAGGCCGAAATGGCGGGCCGCGAGCGACCAAGAAGAGAACTATGTGTTCGCTATAACCCTATGACGCGCGTTGGCCCATACCTGTCCCTCGCCGTCTTTCAGCGACGTCCGCTTTGCGCCGCCAAATCGGCCATTCGAGACCGCGCCTCGGCCGCCCCAAAAGCGGACGAGCTTCCGCTTGGAGCGCGGGAACACGCATCGCCGAGATTTATGCTCTTCGCATCCTGCAACACCATGATGGGGTGCTCGCGAACCGCGGGGATAGTGAAATCCGTCCCCTCGCGAAGTCCATGCTAGCGGTATAGCCTGGAAGGATGCGCTCAGGGCGGGACCACTCCATTGGCAGATCAGCCGATTACAGATAACCGCGAAGATGGGGCGGTCACGCCGATAGCGCTTGACAAAGTTCGAGCGTCGAAGGCTGGACACGCTTACCATGAGGCGTGGGCTGCGCGCACGGCTCTCGAACTTCTTCCGCCTTCGACCGACCTTATCAGCATCACCCTCGAGGGATTCGATGAGGAGGACGAGCAAGAGCTAGGAACGGGTGCGGTCGAGATTGCCGATCTGGTCCGATATCATGGCGGTACCGATGTCGCCCACGCGCATCGTGTGATCGTCGTTCAGTTCAAATACTCGATCGCGAGTGCCGATAAGGCGGTGAGGGCGTCCGACCTCGCTTCCACGCTGAGAAAATTTGCGGCTTCGGACGCTGAACTGCGAGTCGCCCATGGTGACCGCCATGTCGTGGAAGTGGTCAGGTACGAGTTCGCGACCAACCGGCCCATCCACGCCAACCTTGGCAAGGCCATATCGGCCCTCCTTACCGGTTCGGAACCTGAGCACGACGTGGCCCGTCAAGCGAGCCAGATCGCGGAAGCCCTGCGCGAATACCCGCATTCGCAAGCCGAATTGCTTCAACGACTGGAGCTGGTTGGCAGCAAGGGTAGCCTGGTCGACGCCGAACGCGGGATTTCCGCGACCCTTGCATCCTGGGGCGAGCCCGGCGATCCAGATGCAGAAAAGCGACTGCTCAAGCTGCGGAATCTGATCAGGCTCAAAGCCGGTCCGGGCAGCGAGGCGGACAAGCGAATCGATCGGATTGCCGTCTTGGCTGAACTCGAGGTGGAGGACGAGGAGAGGTTGTATCCGACGCCCGACGCGTTTCCCGATATTGGGGAAATGGTCCAGCGGGAGGTCATGGCCGACGTGTTGCAGCTCGCGCGCCAACCTGGCTTTCCGCTTGTCGTGCATGCGGCAGGGGGGATGGGCAAGACGGTGTTGATGCAGGGCTTGGCCGAGCAGCTCAAAGCTGATGGGCCAGTCGTCCTGTTCGACGGTTTCGGTGCCGGCCGGTGGCGAGATCCCTCGGACAACCGCCACCTCCCCGAGCGAACCTTGGTTCACTTGGCAAATTTGCTGGCGGGAGATGGCCTCTGCGACATCCTTCTGCCCATTGCCGACGTCACGGTACTGCTGAAGGCATTCCGCCGACGCCTTGCACAATCAGTCGCTTCCGCGCGCAACACGCGCCAGGACGCCCATTTATCCTTGGTACTGGACGCCATCGATCACGCCGGGCTCGCTGCACAGGAGACAGCCACTCAATCTTTTGCCCACCTGCTTCTGCGCAGCATCAGCACAACTCCGATCGATGGCGTCCGGATCATTGCTTCTTGCCGGACTGAGCGGCTTGCTCTCGCAACGGGCGGTAGCTTCCATCGGAAATTTCCAATACCGCTGTTTACGGATTTCGAGGCTCGCACCCTAATCGCGAGCCGAGCGACCGATTGCTCTCAAGCTGAAATCGCTGCGCTGTTGACGCGGTCGGGCCGCAATCCCCGCTGCCTGGATAGTCTCATTGTGGCGGGTCGGCCTTTCGACCCGATTTCGTTCCCGGATTCTCCGACCGAACCTGGCGATCTTTTGGACGCGCTCTTGCGAAAGCGACTGGAAGACGCCCGAGAAACGGCCCGCGCTCGGGGCGCGAGCGATGCTGACATCGATCTCTTGCTTACCGGGATAGCCTTGCTTGCGCCGCCCGTGCCAATTGAAGAGCTCGCTGCGGCGCACGGTTTGATCGCCGAGCAGGTGGAAAGCTTCGCTGCCGACTTGGCGCCACTGCTCGAACGAACGCCGCACGGCCTGATGTTCCGCGATGAGCCGACCGAAACCTTGATCCGAACGACATACGGTAGCGACCACACTGGCCGAGACCGTGTCATCGCGGCCTTGCAAGAGCGTCAGGTTTCATCGAACTACGCAGCGAGGGCGTTGCCGGCATTGCTGACCTCGTTTCGCGATGCAGATCAGCTCATCGAACTGGCCTATAGTCTGCGTGTTCCGACCGGCGCCTCGCAGGTCAGTGTCCGCGACATTCGACTGGCCCGCATCACAGCAGCGATTACGCTAGCGGGAGACCTTGGGCGCCGCGACGATCTGTTTCGCCTGCTGCTCGAGGCCTCGCTGGTCGCGGCCGGCCATGAACGATCGGACCGCTTTCTCTACGAGCATCCCGATCTTGCTGCGGTATCCGGCGATCCGGAGGCTTTGCGCAGACTTGCGACAACTTATGTCGGCTGGCCGGGAGGAAAGCACGCGGCGCTGGCGTTGGCAAACGCGTTCGCCGGCGATCACGATGAAGCCCGCCGGCATGCCCGTCGATCTATCGACTGGCACAATTGGGCCGCGCGCTCGCAACGTACCACGCGGTTCAGCAACACGAATGCGTCGCGAGAGTGGGATGACATCGGCTTTGCCTATGTCGAGATGCTGTTGGGCAACGACGTACGGGTCGCTGAGTTTTTCGCTCGTCGCGAAGACGGAGCGGCCTACGCAAAGTTCAGCGACTTGTTCGACCTGTTGGAACGTCATTGTCTCTCCAGTCATCCGCCCACCTCCCGTGTCCTCGCCCGTCTGGCGCGGTGTACGCTCCCATCCCGTGCCCTGTTTGCCGCCGCGCTCAAATTCGGTGACCGCGACGCCACCCGTGATAAGAAGCTGGTCGCCGCGATGGCTTCTGCTCCAGCCCCCACGGGAGATGACGGCAGCCTGGCGATGGCAAGCGTTCTTGCATCGGCCCGCGCCGCCGATGTCGGGCTCGATCATGAAGCCTCGCTGCTCCTCGCCGGCGCCGGGTTCAAAGTTCAATCGATCCATGACTATTCGAGCTATTTCCCGATCGACCGGACCGTTGATGTAGCGGTGCTTGCCGCAGGCGTGCGATCCGCTCTGCGAGGTCGGCCCGCCACGCTGCTGGACATCGTCCCGGCCGAGTTGATCGACTTGGTGCCCAGAAGTTTGCGGACGCGCGGACCCGCGGCGTTTGCTCGTGCGCTGGAGCGAAGGCTGGCGGAACCGAAATACGAACCTGGTCGGCGTCAGAGGCGGCGTCGCGATAGCCTGAATGGCGAGAAGCGGTCCAACTATTCACGCGCGCTCAGCGGCCGGATCATGCCGTTGTTGCCATTTGCGCAGGACTTGGCAAACATCATTCGCCCGCCGCTTCGAACGACGCGTTCCGAGATGCTCGCCCTAGCGGTTAATCGTGTAATCACCGACGTCGAGAAGTCATCGAATTATCCGTATCGCGACGGTAAAGCCTATCTCGCCAGGATCGGTTTTCGGGCGGTCTTCTATTTGGCTGACGCGCTGGGAGCATTCGACGTTGCCCTCGTCAAACAGATGGTCGATTGGCTCGCAACCGCGCCCGGACTCTTCACACCGGAACTCACCGACTTCGTCGCACGGTTGTCCCGTGTACCTCAATGTCACGATGCAGCTCTCGTCCTCGCCTCTCATGTCGCTAGAAAGATCCAACTCGACACCGATGTCGGGTCCCGGGTTACGGCCTACGGCGGCCTTGCCCGCGCCGTATGGCGGGTAAGCACCGAGGAGGCCGCGGCATACTTTCGCCGGGCACTCGATCTTGCGGAAGCTATCGGATCCGACGATTTCGACCGGACGAACCATCTGTTGGAGCTTACCGCGCACTACAAAGGTGCCGAGCTGTCTCCGGAGGCATCGCACACGCTCGCTCGCATCCTCGAACTGAACCAGGGCGAAGACGGTCGTTTTCCGTGGATCGAGTATGCGAACACGATGGTGCCCATTGCCGGTCGGGCAACGCTGGCGATGATCAACCGTCTGGATGATCGTGACGTTGCGCGCCTGAGACTCTCGCTCGGTCCCGCGCTCACCGTCCTAGTGCGGCAATCGAAGCTTTCGCCCGAAACGGCAGCGGCGCTTTTCGGATTGGCCCCGCCGGGAGAGGCTTGGACTTGGAATATCTCGGATTTTGCGACTGAGGTGGTCAAGCAACTCCCTCAGGAGCGCCACGAATGGTTCTTCAACCTCCTTTTGGTCGAGATCGATCGAGACGACCAATTGACCCCGGCGCGCGATACGGTTGAAGGCCTCGCTCGCCTCGCAACCGAACGTCTGCCCAAGGCCTCGGCAGCTCGAATTCGGATCGAAGGACTTCTGTCTCGCCTCGGCCCGCGAGACGATCTTAGCCCTGCCGTGGCCCCCGCTCGGCCGGAACCTGAGGCACAGCCCTTCCCGGTCGATCTCAACGACCCGGATGAGATTGACCGTCGGATACTCAGCGAGGAAGTCGACCAAACCGGACGTCGATGGCCGGTGCGCACATTGCTCGCCCTTGCACAACGGACGGCCACCCCAGCGGAGCGTCTTGGATTCGTTCGCGCCGTCGTTGAAGCCACGGCCGCGTCGCTGGCCGACAAGATAAGCGCGCTGGACAACCACCTCGAAGGCTGGAGCGCATCATCGGCAGCCATGCGCGATGCGCTACCGGAGCTCGGGCTGCGTTTGGCTTCAAAACACGCGGCTGAACTGGCTAGCTCCAGCACGGACGCGTGGGGCGGGTGGCGAGGACTTGAACGGTATTTCCTGGCTGGCCGGGTTGCTCTGGTCGAGCACGTCGTGGCGGGGCTGCGCAGCGACGCCGGAAATCTTGGTGGCAATGCATGGCTGGCGCTGGCGGCCCGGCTCGCTGCTGACGTCAGCAATGAGGCGATCGCCGAGGGTCTTGAGCGATTCCTCGCGAAAAGCGCGGTGAAGTTGCCGGATGAAGTTGGCGATGGCCCTTGGAATTCGTCTCTCGCAGTCCCGAATGATGAGACGGATCTGATAGTTGGCCTTTTATCGGTAAGGCTCGGTCATCCCGTCGCGGGAATGCGGTGGCGCGCCGCGCATGCCGTGCGGCGCATGGCTGAAACTGGGCGGTACGACATCATCGGCAAGCTGATCGAGCGCTTTGACGATAGAGCGGGCTCGCCCTTCACCGACGCAAAATTGCCATTCTACACGCTGCATTCACGGCTTTGGTTACTGATCGCTCTCGCCCGAATTGCCAAGGATTCTCCTGCATCTTTGGTGCAGCACCGAGATTTTCTCGAACGGATCGCTATGTCGATCGACTTCCCCCATGTCGTCATGCGCTCCTTCGCAAAAGATGCTCTCGGCATGATCGCGCCAGTGCTGGAGTCTGCAGAGCAAGCGCAGATGCTGGCCTCAATCTCATCCACGAACGTGTCGCCACACCCGCAGGCTCCCCGAGCCGACTATACCGAGTTTCGGTACGTCTCGCGCCCGCACATATCGCCCCGTCCCGACAACCCATTCCACTTGGACTACGACTTTAACAAGTATCAAGTCGAAGGCCTTTGTCGGGTCTTCGGATGTCCCGGCTGGGAGATCGAAGACCGCATTGGGCGCCGGGTTCGCGGGTGGGACCCTTCCATACGCGCGATGCACGAATGCCCGCGCAGCAGCGAATACAACGAAACCTGGTCATCTGGTTATGTCCCCGATCGCGATCTTTACGGAGGCTATCTCGGCTGGCATGCGCTTATGCTCGTCGCAGGTGAACTCCTGGCCGAGCGTCCGGTCATTGGCGAAGATTGGAGCGGGGACGCTTGGGGCGCTTTTCTCAACGAATATCGCCTGTCGCGCGATGACGGGCTGTGGCTTGCAGACCTGACCGATCCGTTTCCGCTCGATCTTCCCAAGGACACGGACGTCCCGATGTCGGACAGCGGCGCTGCTCGACGCCCGGTCGGCGAAGACATCCGCCTGCTGGCCCCGGTTCTGGGCATACGGGATGGAAAAATTGCATCTGACTGGATTCCAGCCGCTGGTCGCTGGTCGATCGACCCGGATACGACGCTGACCCTTAGCAGCGTCGCGGCAGACGCGAGCGATGCCCGCTCGACCGTGATGACCCTCCTTTCCGACGAGCCATTTTTCCGTTGGCTACCGGACGACGAAGAGGAAATTGCTCGCCACTTTGGACAGGAAGGTCACAGCGTCAAAGCGTGGGTGGCGGAAACTCCCAACACGCAGCGGCAACTGGATCGTCACGATCCCTATGGCTGCATCTCCGCGCTCGACAGGCCGTTCCCTACAGGCGCCACCGTTCAGGTGTTGAGCGCAACCCCAGGCGATCCGGTCGTCCGAGAATGGCGGATCGAAAACGCCAAGGCATTCTACGCGGAGGCTTGGGGCGCTGAGGGCGGGCGCGGCGAACAAGCGTGGAGCGAAGCCGGCTCTCGAATATTCGTCAGTCGCTCGGCGCTAACGTCGTTCCTCACGGCGACGGATCAGCGCCTCGTCGTCGCGTTGAAGCTGCAGAAATATCACCGAGGCAAATCGAGCGGCAAAGCCGGCGACACTAGCGCGTTCACACATCGATCGCTCCTCGCGATCATCAACGAGCGCGGCGAGGTTTGGATACCACATCGCCTGTCGAAGCACGCCAGACGCGCAATTGAGGAGATTGATGCCGACCGGAGACGCGATTTTCGCCCGCGGTTTCGGGCTATCGCTGGTCTTCCCGACGAGTGGCTTGCGCGTGAAGCTCATGTCCCGATCGATCCTGAGCTCTACCGTAGCTTCTTGGACCAATTGGAGAAAGGCGACGCGGCTTCGCTATAAGACGGAGCGATATTGTCAGGGTGGCTGCGATCGTTGCGATAGCGTGCTGGTTACCCCCATAAGTATGGCATCGAAAGCGAGGTCGAATTTACGTCCGCTTTGGCAAGTCGAAATGTCGAGAGCGGCCCGTCAGCTTCCGGCCCCGATCGCGCCGTTGCGCTGGTGTAGCGGATCTCCCGCGGCCATGACCGGCTGGGGGTGGAGTCCTGCCTGACCGCTTCTGGGCGGCAGACTTGGGAAAGCGGCCATTCAGGTGATCACTGCACTTCGACAGCAATGCGCACTGATCTCGGCCGCAGAGTTCGGGCTCGCAGTTGCCTCGCGGACGCCGTCATCGGCCATGCGGGGAGCAAACTGCGAATCAAGGCTCAACCATTCGCAACAACTGACATCTTACCAGACCGCCGTGACCTGCAGAGCGACTGGCTGGCTCGCCTGATAGTCGTGTTTAGCGCAGGACAACCTTAAGCGCATGACGGCCGCAGCTCGCGCGACACGAGTGGCGGTGGGGCGGCAAACGCGGCAGCGTCCAGAACATTCTAAGCCTCATGAAACGCGCCTGGAGCGTAGAATGTTTGGTGGGTCGGATGGAACAAGCGATTTGGCGGCAGATTGTCGAGCAGCGCGAACCTTTCCATGTAAGCCTTGAATTTGTCCGCCCTGTCCGTGAGCCCGTTATAAAATAGCACGACCAACTCATCGTTAGATATCAGCGCTCGCAGGATGCGGATATACCGCATTCGGTCGTCAAAATTCTCATCAATGAAACGGATGAGGTTGTATAGATAGCGGTAATAGTGCGCGAGATCGCCTGAGAAATCTGTCCAGAGAGCCTCGTGCCCATCCAGCGCCTTCTGTCGTTCGGTGGGGTTGAGGCTGTTGTCATAACCTTCTTTGATCTGCTTGGCGAAATACCGGAAGCAATCCCTGCCATGCATCACTTCCCTGTCCTTACGGTGCACGTCCATCGCGTTGACGATGGAGTTGTGTAGGTTCAGCATTTCGAAGAAAGTTGCCTCTTTAGCGCCGTTCTTGGCGTCCGCTAGGCCTTTCTGCTGGAGCAAAATGGTGATGAGCAGGCCCATGAAAGTCAGGAAGGTCAAAACCGGGTTTACAACGCCACCCACAAAGTCCCCGAAGGTCCCAAGCGTGAGGTCGTTGCCAGATCTCCAGGCTTCGAGGTAGAGGGCGAGCCCCAACACCGCGACCAGGACAATCAGGCCCGCCACGAACAACCAATATAAGCTGGTAGTGCTGTCGCGGTTCTTGGGCCGGACGATGCTATCGAAGCCGCGCCGGAGCAACTGGTATCTCCAGTTGACTAGAAGCAGAACAACAACCGCACCCGCGTAGGCCCAAGTTTGCCACATTGTGATTTCCCCAAAGCAGCGACAGGATATCACAATTCTGATTGGCGAAAGAGGGCAGTGACACCCGCATGCGCTCGCCCGGAGATTTTGGTTGAACTAATGACGACGCTGATAGACTTCATCGGAAGCCGATAGGTTGCACGCCAGAAGCTGCTTCGAACGCACTCTTATATCAACATCTCCTGAGCGTTGGAGATGTTCTGGGCCGTCAACATGTTGTAATCTGATAGACCACCGCGCGACATCTCGAAATACATGAAATTCCCCTTGTTCGCGTACAAAGTGGAAATCGGTACACCGAACCATGCGTTGAAGTGGGAAATCGAGAACATTAGCCGGATGAACGGAGCTAACGCCCGCGGCAATGACCGGCAAAAGGTGGGAAGCGGTCAGTCAACTATCAAGCGTAACCATTACAAGTGCGGACACTCGTCGATTGCTTCTTTGGTGTTCCCTAGCGGTGGAGACGTCCACCCGTGTTTACGATTTACGGTTAGACACCTCATGACGCCTAACGGCAAGGCGAGGGAAAGCTCTGACTCAGCGAATTGACGTTGGAGCTAAGAGCGACGAACATTAACCATCGAGCGAGTAACAACATGGACCCTAAGAGTGACCGAGAATCAAAAGTTAAAGGTCTTTTTCTCATGGCAGAGTGACCTCGAAGGCAAGGTCACGACGAAACCAATAAGGAGAGCGTTGAAAGGCGCGGTCTATGCCATGGATGACGGTGATGTTGATGTTTATATTTCGGAGGCCACCAGCAATTCGCCTGGATCTCCTTATATCCCCGGAGAAATCGCGGAAAAAATCCGGAAGTCTGACGTCTTCATCGGCGACATCACACCAGTGGTGACCTCAGCGAAAGGCAAGAAATGCCCCAACCCGAATGTTACTTTTGAGTTGGGTCTCGCAGTAGCGCATTTGGGATGGAGTCGGGTGATCATGTTGATCAACAGTGACATCTCTGATCTCAAAGAACTGCCGTTTGATTTCGACAGACATAGAATCTCTCAATTTTCAGTGCGAACGGATTATAACAATAAGTCCGACATGAAATTACTGACCCAACTCTTGGTCGACGCACTCAAATTAATCGTCGCTGAAAATCCCAAACGCCCCCGCGAGTTGGAGAATAGACCGGAAGGCGAAATCAAGAGAGAACGGGACTTGCGCAACATTCGATGGTTCATGAGAAACATGAACACGAGCGCTTTGGACGCTCATGTTGAGCGAATACCGGATTATCTGGATGTGGAGGCGGTTCACATTTCAGATGGTCTGAGCGAGGTTGTCGCCTCATCAGAGTTTCGCCTTTTTGACACCGAGCTCGAAGCGATCATGCGTGACTTACAGTTGCACCTGCACCAAACGGTTTCTTACGATCGATTTTATCGGGAAACGGCAAGCTGGATGCGCCTAGTCTTTGGCGGCACCTCTTACGACAACGAGACGCGCCAAGAAGAAGAAAAGGCCTATGAGGCCATAGCTACTGCACGCGACCTATTGAAAGAGGATATCAGGAAGCTGGTATCCTTTGTGAGGCAAAATTACCTGGAGATTGATATAAACGCGACCAATAGGCTTAGCCGAACAGAATTTGTAGAGATGCACCGCGAGCTTTTCAAAGCTTGACGATCTCGAGTTGTGAGGCATCACATTGTTGCGTCCGCTTCCGGTGAAGTGTCGAAGCGAACTGAAGGACCGAAATGGGGTCGTAAGCCGTCATCGAGATCAGCTCGCTTTCAATGGAGGCTATCCGACCCGCGACACCCGAGAGAGGACCGTCTGGATACGGCCCCGAAACGGCCATTCGCAGTCGTCGAACGTTCTGTTTCTGGCGCATTATGCCATCAGGCGTCCTGCATTGGAGCGAACAGAGCGCGATTTGCAGCGATCAGACGGGCGATGGCGTCGATTGTCTCGCGCACACCGCGCCTATTCCGGTCCTCACCATGAACGACTAGCCATTGGTCGTGGGAGATTTCCTCGATCACCGGCCCCGTCCTGATCAGGCTCTGATGCGCAGCGCCGACGAAGCACGGCAGCACGACCTGCCAGGCGCCGGCCAGCGCCAGATCGAGCAGCGAACGTGGGTTCGACACCTCCATCCGGATGCGGTCGCGTCGATGTCCTCCAGCGCCCAACCGAGGGACCTCCGCACCCACGATGATAGTGAGAAGCGTCAACCAAAGCGGAGGGGCCGTCGCCCCGGAACGGGCGGACGAGCGTCCGCCCTCCCGGCGCTGGCGCGAGCACTGCGTCAAGCAGTGAAGGTGGCTTCCCGTTGCGGCTGCAACTGCACTAGTCGTGCAACATCCCTGCGGATGCGTCGCAGCTCGGGCCACGGGAAATGCCGCCCCTCGGCTCCGTCAGCGCCGACGGCGATCAGCACGTCGAGCTTCGCGGAGAGGCCACGCAGAGACGTGGCGTCTGCCGCAAAGAGCTTCGCATTCAGTTGCTCTTCCTCGGCGGACGCCGCCGCCTCTTCCTGCCGGGCGATGGAGTAGCCGATGGCGCGATCCGCGTCGTCCCAGCGCTGCTGATGTGCGCGCAGCGCCTCCGCGACTTCGGCGCGCCGAGTGCGAAGCGACGGCACATCGGCCGCAAGCTCGTCGAACTGCCGCAGAGAGCTCACCCGCATCGGGGACGGCAACTCGGCCGCAGTAAGAACCGCCTGCGGAAAGCCGATCGTCCGCGCGAGTTTGGACTCCAGGCGCTGCTGCTTTCGGCAAAGGGCGAGCGTGCGCCGATGCGCGGCGCGCCACGTTTTCCACGCGAGCACAGTGGCATCCGTTTCGCTGTCATCCAGCGGTGCGGCGGCAGCCGAACTGTTGAAGGAAGAGCCGCCGACCGTCAGCAGGGCGGCAGAGAGAATGTCCCTCCGGGATGGCCGGGACAGACTCGTGCTAATCTCAGAATCAGCCATGATCCGAGCTCCAAGCAGCTTGGGTTGTGGTCAGGCCGGGCTGAGTGTTACCGCACTTAGTCCGGCCGTCGAAACGATAGAAATAATATCAAATAGGGCCCGACTCGTGTCAACTCAGGATGAAGAACCGGGACCTGAGCTCATCACGACGCGACAAGTGAAGGCGGCCCGAGCGCTGTTGGGTTGGTCGCAGGCCGACTTGGCGAGGGCGGCAGATGTGTCCGAACCGACGCTTGCACGATTGGAAGCTGAAGACGGAAAGCTAGGCGGACGTCGAAGGACGAACGACAAGCTCCGCAGCGCCCTGGAGCGCGCCGGCATCGAGTTCATTTCCGAGTTTGACGGTGGGATAGGTGTCCGCTTTCGTAAGCCGTCAGCGTCCGACTGACGCCGCATCAGCCGCAGCAGACGTGTGAATAAACTGCGGGATCAACGCAGCTCGACGGCAGGTTCGTTGCAGCGTTTCTGCACGGCAGCGGACGCTGATTGGTATCTTCAGTGCAGGTTCGACGGCAGCGCGACTGCGGCCTAATCGGCCTTCTGACCGCCAACTCGCGGCATCATCGATAGTCACCCTACCAGGCCGGCTGTAGCAGCCGGGGCGGCGTTAGCGCGTCATAGGTTGGCTAGGGCCGCCGCCAGCGTTGCTCGCTTGCTCCTTCGTAGTATGTTCTACATGCTTTGTTAGTTTATGTGCGATCGCGGCAGGTTAGAAGGGATTGATGGCAAGATAAAGCGGATTTTCAATCCGCGCGGGCTGTGCCCGTAAGATGTTGTCTGCACGTTGTTTTCCGTTCGGAAAACGAGTCTCAGTTGCAGTTTTGAAGGTGCTGATTCGCGCTGACGTTGTTCAAGTGGTTGACACAGCTATCATTTTCGTTTGCACGTGCAATGTGTGCTCCGCCACTGGCACGCCATAGCCGACGTTTCAACGCTATACTTTGATCAGTTGAATTTCGACTTGCGGGAAGCGTTTGCGCGGCCAAACCTGCGGTCATGACACGTCGCAACGACGATGATTTCCGCATCAAACCGGGCCGTCCCCGAAGCCGGGGGACGCGTCTGAAGACGCACGAACTGCCGTTCGTCCAGCAGGCCCTGATCGCCGCGCGCCATGCCGGTGGCGGTGTGCGGATCGGTAGTGGGTCCGCCGGCGAGGGTGGCGGCAGCGGCCGGTTCAACGCACGGGGCCGCGGCGCGAAGACGATGGCGTCGCTGCCGCGCGATAGCGGCGGCTGGCAGAGCGGTGCGTCAGGCCGGTTCCGCTCGCGCCGCGTCGTGGTCAAGGCACGGGTGGTGAAGCTTGCCGGGAAGGTGGAAGGCGGTCGCGGCCCGAAGCTGCGCGGCGCGGTGTCGGTCGGCGCAGTGGGCGCGCATCTGCGCTACCTCGAACGTGACGGTGTAACCCACGACGGTGAGAAGGGCCGGGCATACTCAGCCCTCGGTGACGAGGTCGACGCCAAGGCCTTCGTCGAGCGGAGTGGCGAGGATCGCCACCAGTTCCGCTTCATCGTAGCGCCGGAGGATGCAGCCGAGCTCGGCGACCTGAAGCGCTTCACCCGTGATCTGATGCAACGCATGGAGAGTGACCTCGGAACCAGGCTCGACTGGATCGCTGTCGATCATCACAACACCGGTCACCCGCACAGCCATATCCTCGTGCGCGGCGTGCTCGACGATGGCCGCATCCTCAACATCGCCGGTGACTACATCGCCCACGGCATACGACATCGGGCGAGCGAGCTGATGACGCTGCAGCTCGGCCCGCAGACCGAGGTCGAACTGCAGAACAAGCTGCGCCATGAGGTGGACGCCGACCGTCTCACCCGACTGGACCGAATGATGATCGCCGAGCAGCGTGAGCATGGTGTCCTCGATCTGCGGCCGGACGCTGGCGAGACCTACCTGGTGCGAACCAACCGGCATGTTCTCATCGACCGGGTAAAGCGGCTGGAGGGCTTCGGCATTGCCGAGGAGATCGAGCCGGGCCGCTGGAGCATTGCCGAGCGGGCCGAGAGCACCCTCCGGGCCATGGGCGAGCGCGAAGACGTCCTGCGCACTATGCACCGCGCGCTGGCCGATCACGGGCTCGCGGAAGAGCGCGGCGCCGCGCAGTACGTCACCCATGGCAGCCGCATCTCGCATGCCCTCGTCGGCCGCGTGCTCGACAAGGGATTGGCGGGCGATGAGATGGGCGAGCGGTTCTATCTGGTCATCGATGGCGTGGACGGACGCACCCATCATGTCGAGACCAGCGACTCCTCCCGGCTGGACGATATCAAGCGAGGGCACATCGTCGCGCTCGACCCGCTGCCGACAGGATCAGACCCACGTCCGGCGGACCTCAACATCGCCACCATGGCCGAGAGGAGCGGTGGCATATATCGGCCGAGCGAGCATCTGGAGCTGGCCCGCCCGGCGATCGAGCAGCAGCGCGGCGATCCAGATGCCTTCCTCCGCGCCCATGTGCGGCGGCTGGAAGCGCTGCGCCGGGCCGGCCATGTCGAGCGCATCGACGCCGACCATTGGAAGATCCCAGAGGACCTGCCTGAGCGCGGCATTGCCCATGATGCACGAACCGCGAGGAAGGACTTCGCGGTGCGCACGCTCTCTGCCGTCGATCTTGACCAGCAGGTGGGCAGTGATGGCGCCACCTGGCTCGACCGAGAACTGGCCTCGCGCCAACGCACCGAGCTTTCCGACGCCGGCTTTGGCGGCGAAGTCAGCGCGGCGCTGGAGCGCCGCCGCCAGAGCCTGGTCGATCAGGGTCATGCCGTTCGACTGGAAAACGGCAACGTCCGGGCGCCACGTGACATCCTCGCCCGCCTTGAGGCCATCGAGGTGGGCCGCGTCGGCCGTGCCATGGCGGCAGAGCGCGGCCTTGCCTACACCCCGAGCCAGCCGGGCGAATATGTGTCCGGCCGGCTCGCCGGCTCGGTCAATCTGGTCAGCGGGCGCTTCGCCATGATCGACGACGGGCTCGGCTTCCAGCTCGTGCCCTGGCAGCCTGTGCTGGAGAAACAGATCGGCCGGCACATCTCCGGTGTCTCTCGCGATGGTGGTGTTGAGTGGAGCCTTGGCCGCAATCGCGGCCTGGGGCTTTAGGCCTCGCTGCCCGGCGGTGGCGGTGTCTCCAGATCGGGGTCGGCCGGCAGCGGCGCGAAGGGATCGGTCTCTGGGAACAGCTTGCGCTCGCGCAGCCAATCGCCAAACGAGGCGGGATCGAGCGCACGCTCCAGTTCGCTAAGGCGCTGGCGCGCCCAACTCAGCATGCGCCGCGTCTCGGCATCCTCGATATTCGCCGCCCACGCGATCCAGGAGCGCAGTTGTTCGGCCTTGCGGCCCATCTCGACGATCTCGTCGAGCAGTTCGTCGCGTTCCTCCTCGCGCTTCGTGCGCGCCTCTGTACGCGTCCGGTTTTCCTCCGCGCGGCGGCGGAGGCGTGCGTTGCGCTCATCTTTGAGGCGGTCATCACGCCGGTAATCGATCCAGCCATGGAGTTCCTCGATGATAGAGTCGAGTTGGGCCTCCAGGGTCGCACGGCTGTTGTCCCGCCAGTTGCGTCGGCGCTGGTCCATGCTCCAGGCTTCAATGGAGATCGTCAGCTCACCGGTCGGGATATAATCGAACTCGGGATATTGGCGTTCGTAGGTGAAATCCCAATCACGGTAGCGAGCCGAGCGCCGATATCGTTCCTCCGCCTTCAACTCATCGACCGTCGGATCGTGCTTTCGGCGCTTTATCGTCTCCGCCAGGATGAAGGGAACCTTGTCGACGCCCCGGCGCACTTCGACGTGCTTGCCCGCGAGGGTGCAGTAAATTTCCCGCGCCTCCATCCCGCGCGCGATGCTGTCGAGAATGAAGATCGCCCTCTCGACCGAACCGGCTCCCAGTCGCATAGACAGCAGGCCTTCCCCGCTAATCGCGATGATGCCGTCATGATCCGGCTTGGCGCGGCGCAGCGTATGGGCGGTCAGCGATACGGCCGTGTGGGGTTTGTCGATCCGGCTCCACTCGATCGTCCGTGTGTTCGGCTCTCGTGGCTTCATCAGCCGGCGCGGTGCGATCGCTGCCTTGCGCGCGCTTTCGAGGCGCTCCTCGATGACGGGATCTGACGGGCTCGTCGGATCGAGGCTGATGAGTTCGACAGCAGGATCAACCGAGGAGGCAAAGATTGTCTGCCTAGGCTTCTTGCCGGCCGCTCGGTCACGCCAATAGGCCGCTGTCGGCAGCGGCACGCGATGCTGGACACATAAGTCCCGCAGCCGCCAATGCGAGATGCCGAGCTTGCCGGCGACGGCCTCAAGCGGCTCGGCCCAAACGAGATCGTACATCTCTCGGCGGGTGATATGGGCAACCATGCGGATATGCGGGCAACGTCAACGGGAAGCCTGCAATCTATCGCCGATCGATGACATCCCCGCCTGCCGACCAAAGCCATTCACAAGAAAAGAACTTCCGCGAAGAACCAGTAGGCCGGTCCGCCGCAGCCACATCAAGGCTGGCGCTTCGCGCCACCGCTCACGCGGCTACGGCCTTGACCCAGTCGCGACGGACCGGCTGGGGCTAGCCATCGCGTAAGGCGGAGTGTGAGCGACTTGCTCCCCGAGTGGGAGGCGCCGACGGTTGGGGCACGCCGGAAGCGGAAGCTCGCTGCGGGCCCACGAAAGGCTAGTTTGGGGCCGCTTGCGGACTGGCGGGTTTTGGCGAACGACCCGCGCAAAGCGGATATCGCTGTGGGCGGTAATGCGCTGGCTACAACTGGACCACTAGCCGCCCGGTCGCTTTAGGCGCAGCACGGAGCCTCGCCTACATCAAAAAGTATCTTCGCAAGGCCCCCGTTTTGAATGCGAGCGGAGCGCTCCGCTTTCGGCACAGCCGAACACGCGGTAAGAAGAGACCATTAACAAGGGGGTGGTGGACGTGCATTTGGCGGAACTCAGGATCAGAAACTTCCGGCGAATCTCGGACGCCATGCTGAAATTCCGGCCCGGCCTGGACGTTGTCGTTGGCCCGAACAATATCGGCAAGACAGCAGTGGTAGATGCGCTGCGCGCGTTATTGGCGGGCGCCGACGATCCCTATCCGCGCTTTACCTGCGACGACATCCATATGCCGGCCGGCGGCACCGCGACCGGAGAAATCCGGTTCGAATATGTTTTCCAGGGGCTCAGCCACGACGACGAAGCCGAGTTCCTCCACGCACTTCGCGATGGCGACGACGGTAAGATCGAGGCGGTCATGGGCGTGACCTATGGCGACCCGGACAAATCAAAGCGGCTCAAGCCGCGGCGCTGGTGCGGCGATTTCGACGAAATCTCGATGACATCGTCGATGCTCGAGAATCTGCGCAGCGTCTATCTCCAGCCGCTGCGCGACGCCGAGCAGGGTCTTCGCCCAAGCCGGAACAGCCAATTGTCGCGGCTGCTGCACCTGCTCTCAGACGACGACGGAAAGGACAAAATCGCCGAGGCGCTGCGCAAGCTCGATAGCGAACTTAAGGCGCACAAACCGATCAAGGATACGCACGATGCGATCTCGGGTCGGCACAGCAGCATGCTCGGCCCAAAGCTGGCCCAGGCGCTCGACGTGGGCCTCGCCGGCACGGACTTCGGCAAGCTGGCGGCACGGCTGTCGATCATCGTCGATGCGTTCGATATCGAGCGCAATGGCTCGGGCTACAACAACCTGATCTTCATGGCAGTGGTGCTGAGCGAACTCGCCAAAAATGCCGATGCTGCCTATCGCAGTCTGATCGTCGAGGAACCCGAGGCGCATCTTCACCCCCAGCTCCAAGCGGTGCTGCTGCGCTATCTGTCGAGTATCGATGAAGGCGAGCCCGGCGAGAAGCCGGTGCAGGTGTTTGTCACCAGCCATTCCCCGAACTTCGCCAGCATCGCGGACCTAGATTCGATTGTCTGCCTGCTCGACGCCGGGCATGAAGCGGTGGCCTTTCATCCGCGCTCAGTCGAATTCGATAAGGGAAAGCGCCAGAAGCTGGCGCGCTATCTCGATGTCACCCGCGCCGAACTGTTCTTCGCGCGGCGCGCGCTTTTCGTCGAGGGCGCCGCCGAGATGCTGATGGTCAGCGTGCTGGCCAAAAAGCACGGTTATGATCTGCGCGACCACGGTGTCAGCCTGATCAGCGTAGAAGGCCTCAACTTCGACTGTTTCATGCCGCTGTTTGGGAAGAAGGCGATCACCGTGCCGGTCGCGATCATCACCGACGCTGATCCGACCACCAAGATCGACGGAAAGACGGTCGGTATCTATCCCGCGACCGGCGACACCGTCGATCCGTCCGACACTGCCAAGGCGATGATCAAGCGCGAGGACGATCTGGTGAAGGTGTTCCTCGGCCAGAAGACCTTCGAATATGACCTTGCGTTGATCGCGAAAAACCGGGCGACGATGCTGGCGGCCCTCAAGGATATCCATCCCAATATCGGCGCAGAACTGACGACCGCTGTCGCCGCCGCTGCCGGCGACCAGGCCAAGGCCGAGACGTTGTTTCGCGGCATGTTCGAACGCAAGAGCGCCAACGTCTCAAAGGGAAGGTTCGCCCAGGCGCTGGCATCGCAGATCGAGGACAACAATGCCGAGATCGCAGCGCCCGGCTATATCCTCGATGCGATCAGGCACGTTTGCGCATGACCGTCGAGTTGTCGAAGGAACAACGCGATATCGTCGCATTGCCGCTCGCGCCGCTGGCGGTGATGGCGTGCGCCGGCAGCGGCAAGACGAGAACCGCGGTACATAGGCTGCTGTCGATGCGCCAGCGCTACGACGGGCCCGGCCTGATCGGACTGCTATCCTTCTCCAACGTGGCGGTCGAAACGTTTAAGAAAGAATATGCAATACTGCTGCGCAGTTTGCCGACGATGGGCCGCTCGTCGCGTGTCGAGATAGACACGATGGACGGTTTCATCACCGCTAACATCATGCGGCCGCACGGCCACAGGGTGATGGAATGCCCGCGCACGCCGTTTCTGGTCGAAGGGCGCGAGGGCTTCCTGAGCGGCTTCACCGTCTTTGATGGCAAAAAATCGCAGCCAACCACAAATATCGAAATTCTATTCGACGGCAATGGGTTCCACTATACGATCGGCCGCGCCCATACCGACATTCCTACGAAATGGGCCCACCCGGCGCTGGCCAAGCTGGGTGCCGTCGGCGCATATAGCCACTCGGCCGGCCGTTATTGGGCGCTACGCGTACTTCGTGAAAAGCCGTTCGTGCTACGGGCGATGGCACGGCGCTATCCGCATATCATGGTCGACGAGGCGCAGGACATCGGACCCGAGCACCAGGCTATCCTGGAACTACTGATCGGCGCCGGAACGCAGTTGTCACTGATCGGCGATCCCAATCAGGGAATCTATGAGTTCGCTCGCGCCGACGGTGCTTTCCTCAAAAACTATTCCACACGCTCCGGCACCTCCCCGCACCGGCTAACAGTCAATTACCGCTCGCTGCCGGGCATTGTCGCGCTCGCGAATAAGCTCACCGGCCAGTCCGATACCGCCAAGCGGTCGGCCAAGGATGGGCGGCCGGTCTGCTACTATATGCCGTTCAAGGCGACCGAGCGGGACAAGGCGCTAGGCTCGTTTCGCAGCCTGCTCGCTGCCGCCGATATCGAACCATCGAAGGGCGTGGTTCTGTTCCGGTCCTCGGACTGGACCGCGGAGTGGAGCGGCGAAATGGACGGCCAGGGCGCCGGCGTGGTCCGCTGCTTTGCCGATGCGGCACTCAGCCGGGACCAACGCAAGGACTATCACCAGGCCTTCAAGCAGGCCTGCATCGGTCTTGCCGGCCTCCTGGCAGCACGCGACGGGGCGCTGTTGTCGCAGCTCGACCGGCGCGCGGATGAGAAGGGGCGCCGGCTTCGCAGGATCATTTGGTCGTTCGTGCGCGATCCTGCGGAAGGCCTTCCCGTATCGACGCTTATTGCGGACACCGCTTGGCACCCGCTGCTCCGGTCCCGAGCGGAAGCGCTGGCTGGCAGGCTCGCGAGTGAGTTTGGACTGGAAGTCGCCGACAATCTTGGCCAGCGCCTGTCGAAGAAGAAGCTGGAAGCACGGCCGCTTTTGGAAATTTCCGACCTAGCCGCCGACCCAGAATTCAACTTCCGAACATCGACGGTCCACAAAGTGAAGGGCGAAAGCATCGACGCGGTTCTCTATGTCGCTAAGAAACCGCATGTTCGCGCCCTCCTCGACGGTCCGTCGACGGAGGAAGGCCGGATTGGGTATGTCGCGCTGACAAGGGCACGTGACATCTTTGTGCTGGCGGTTCCCGAAGCCTGTCTGGCGGAGCTCGAACCTGAACTCCAAACTGCCGGTTTCCAACGGGTTGGCTTGGCAGACGCGTCAATGTCCCAAGTATAAGCCCTACAGTCCAAGCAGGTGCTTCGGGCAGCGTTTGTCGCGTTGATAGCATGGCCACTAAAAAAACAGACAGCGCTCCATACACCGATTTTAAACCTGCGTGACGTGCGACTGTGACATAGCGGCCTGATCGACGTGCTTTAGATCAAAAATTCTCCAAGCGATTCAAAGGCTAGAGCACGCCTCGCAAAATGATGCCCCTGACCATGTACTCATGGTATTAAATGCGCAGTGTGACATAGGCGCTCGATGGCTGACCCGATTGAACAAATCCTGGCCAAACTCGGCCCCTCGCTCTCCAGTGAGCTTGCTGCCGTGGTTGCTGACCGTCTGAAGATTTCGTCGGTCGCTGCACGCCAACGCCTTTCGCGCGCGCGCGGCAATGTCCGACGGCTGTCCGGCATTCCGTTCCCACGAAACGCGCGCTTCATGTATCTGGAGAAGCAGTTCGGATCTGCGGAATACTGGCACCGGCTCGCCAACGCCTTGACCGCGAATAATTCAGCACTGGGTTACGCGATTGCGGCGCTCCGCCAGCACGGCGGCATGGTGCCAGCCCGGCAATTCCCGATCATCAGCGGGTCTCCCGTCCGCCAACTCAAGCATCTTGCTGCCGAGACAGTGCTCCAGCGCTTGACCGAGGCGGGCCTGGTCAGGACCGTAGCCGTACCTGGTATCGGCGAGTGCGTGGCGCTCGTACAGGAGGAGAAATATTACGCTGTCGGCACCGCCGAGATGCGTGCCCGCCTCATCACAGAGGAGATTCTTCTCTCCGCAGTTCGTGACTGGCTGCGCAAGCTGGGGATCGCGAGCTACAACTTGGTAAGCACCCGTACCGATCAGAAATTGCCGCAGGTCGGCACCTTTGTTTGGGACCTAAGTGCCCCCTCCTATCTAGGTGCAGTCGTTCGCTTTACGCGCGAGGGCGAGCCCAAGCCGGGCTTTGTCGCCTGCGATGTCAACCTCGCCTCCGACATTACGCTCGACGGCGCCGCACCTTTCATCCGCAAGTGCGCGACCCTGCGCGCCCTGCGCAATGTCGGCTCCTGCATTCAGCTCTTGGTCGCCGACCGCTTCCAGAAGGACGCCTTTTTAGCGCTGCGCAGTGCCGGCATCATCGCTGCCACGCCAAAGTCGCTCTTCGGGCAGGACATCGCGGACGCCTTGCGTGAACTGACCAGCGTCCTGACGAGCGCGGCCTATTCCACCTTCGATCCGGAGCAGTTCGGTCACCTCTTCCGTACGCTGGGCAAAATTAGTGGAGCGACCAACCAACTGCGGGGCGCCCTGTTCGAGTATATGGTCGCCGACATCGTGAAACGCTCGAACCTCGGCGACGTCACGACGAACCGTGTCTTCAAGGTACCTGATAAGGGTAAAGCGGAAATCGACGTCCTTACCATCCAGCAGAACCAGAAGGTCTTCGCGATAGAGTGCAAGGGCTACAGCCCGCATGCTATCATCCCGGACGATCTGTTCAAGCGTTGGCTCCAGCACAATGTACCGACTGCCTACGCCTATATTCGCCAGCACCCGGAATGGCAAAATCTGCCCGCTCACTTTGAATTCTGGACAAGCGCTCCGATCAGCGAAGAGATGCTCGCACTGTTCAAAAACGCCAAAGCGGCGATCAAACCCAGCCGCTACACGATCGACCTTCGCGGCCCCTTGGACGTGTGGAAAGCCTGTGTCGATACGGGCGAGAAAAGCTTGATCGACGCCTATAGCAATCACTTCACCCCCGGGGAGGGAAGCATACCGCCATTGGTGCGCTCGCGCCGACCGGCGCCGGCCACGGCGCCGGTCGAAGATGATTGGGACGATCTATGAGCGGCGCCCCACGCGAGGCAGCCGAGGCCTTAACGACGGAACACAACCTGGGCGAGTATGCCGTGGACCGCTCCGGCTATCTCCTCAAAGACAAGCAGGTCGTCGAGGAAGACTGGGGCGCCGTGCTGTAGACCGTGAACGGCCTTTTCATGCATTCGTCGGTTCAATTGGAATGTCCGCTTCGGCGGCGCAAAGCCGCCGTTCGCATGGGCGTGCCGAGGTAACCGCTTCGGATCAAGGAAGCTTTGCGTATTTCCGGTCATAGATCGGCTGTTGGGCATCCGTCGCCGTCGCGTCAGTGTTAGGAATGACCAGACGCTCACATTCCCCCACTCGATACCCGGCCTATCGATTGGCGCCGAGCCGCTTGCCGGGCAACCTCTACACCTACGCCGACACGCCGCCGCCCTGCCGCAGGACGCGGCCATCGCCAGTTCCCGCCCCGATGACCGTCACTGATGACTGGCCGGAATACATTCCGGTGACAGAAGCGGAGATTGCTGTTTTCGAGGCATGGTTCGGGGATATTCTGGAGGAATTGATCCAAGGGGAATGATCGCCTGACACGAAAGGCTCCGACATGACCGCTCCGCTGCGTGCCGCCCTGTATTTGCGCGTCTCCACAGCCCGGCAAGCTGAGCACGATGTCTCCATCCCCGACCAGCGCCGGCAGGGCGAGGCATATTGCCAGGCGCGCGGCTATCAGCTGGTCGAGACCTATGTCGAGCCGGGATCTTCGGCGACCAATGACCGCCGGCCCGAATTCCAGCGGATGATCGAAGCGGGCACGCTGAAGCCCGCGCCGTTCGATGTCGTGGTGGTGCACAGCTTCTCGCGCTTCTTCCGCGATCACTTCGAGCTGGAATTCTATGTCCGGAAGCTTGCCCGCAATGGGGTGCGGCTGGTGTCGATCACCCAGGAGATGGGCGACGACCCGATGCACGTCATGATGCGGCAGATCATGGCGCTGTTCGACGAGTACCAGTCCAAGGAAAACGCCAAGCACGTTCTGCGGGCCCAGAAGGAGAATGCCCGGCAGGGCTTCTGGAACGGTGCTCGCCCGCCGATCGGCTATCGCGTGGTCGAGGCCGAACAGCGCGGCGCCAAGGTGAAGAAGAAGCTGGAGATCGATCCGCTACACGCCGACACGGTGCGGCTGATCTTCGACCTCGCCCTCAATGGCGACGGCCGCTCCGGCCCGATGGGCGTGAAGGCGATCGTCAGTCATCTCAACCGCAATCGGATCTACACCCGCGAAAGCGGCCGCTGGGGCATCGGCCAGCTTCACCGGGTGCTGACCCGCCGGACCTATGTCGGCGAGCACCAGTTCAACAGCCGCTCCAAGAGCAAGCAGAAGAAGCCCGAGAGCGAGGTGGTGGTCGTCGCCGTGCCGCCGCTCATCGACACGAAGGTCTTCAACGCCGTGCAGGAGCAGCTTCAGGCGCGCAATCCCAAGATCATCCCGCCGCGCGTGGTAAGCGGTCCGACGCTGCTCACCGGCATCTGCTATTGCGCGCAGTGCGGCGGGGCCATGACCATCCGTACCGGCAAGAGCGGGCGCTACCGCTACTATGCCTGCTCGATCAAGGCTCGGCAGGGCGAGACCGGCTGTTCCGGCCGCGCCATTCCGATGGAGACGCTCGACACGCTTGTGGCGAGCCATATCGAGCAGCGCCTCCTTCAGCCCGAGCGGCTACAAGAAATCCTCGCTTCCATGCTCACGCACCGCCAGGAGCGGCTTGAGCGCCGCCGCGAGCACATGGCTGAGCTCAACAAGCGCGGGACAGAGGCGGATCAGAGGCTGCGTCGGCTCTATGACGCCATCGAATCAGGCGTCGCCGACATCACCGATCCGGCGCTGAAGGATCGCATCGACGGTCTCAAGTCGATCCGGGACCAAGCCCAGGCCGATGTTGCCCGCGCACAAACGTCTCTCGCCACCTCAGGCGAGGACACTGTCACGCCGGCCATGGTGGCGCGTTTCGCCGACACTGCCCGCAAGCGCATGCGCATCGAAGGCGGTGGCTATCGACGCGATCATTTGCGTGCCCTGGCCCAGCGAGTCGAGGTCGGAGCCAAGGAAGTTCGCATCATTGGATCGAAGGGAGACCTGCTCCGAACGCTGGCTGCCGTCTCGGGAGGGAAATCGGCTACGCTCGGCGTGCCCAGTTTGGGACTGAAATGGCGGAGACGGAGGGAGTGTCTGACACCCACCCCTCAAAGCATTTAACGCTATATATTCCGCCACTCTGAAAGAGCTTGTGTAGGGTAAAGCGTGTGGGGTAGCGTGTGGGGTATCCACTGATTTGGAGCCGCCTGCCCGACCATGCCTCGCTATATCGAACGTCGCCGTCAAACCTACTACGCCGTTGTCGAGGTCGCCCCCTCCCTCCGTGAGAAGGTCGGCAAGAAGCGCCTCATACGGTCCCTGCAAACGCGGGACCTCGCGACGGCACGGGAGCGCCGTTGGGCGGTTGTAGCGGAACTCCAGAAGATCATTGAGGACGCCAAGAAGGGCGTTATCGCCACCCCGAGCATGGTGGAGGAGGCCCTGCGGCACCGCACGGCTATTCTTGGAGACCGGACGGAGGAGAACGACGCGCGTTATGCCCTCTATCGCCATGTGGAGGCGCTGGAAGAGCGGAAGGGCTATGAGTACGCCCTCGCCTATGCGGCCATTGCCACGGGCGCAGAGACGCCGCTGGACACCCATCTGGACGCGTGGCTTGCCGAGCAACGGTTCAAGCCCCGGACGGCCGGGGACAGACGGCGCGCAATCGCCCGACTGATGGATTGGGGTTGCAGGACCATCGAAAGCGTAGACCGCGTCAAGGCGGGCGAGTACGTCACGTTCATGATGGAGAGCCGGGACGCAACGTGGAGCGGCGACCACGCCACCGTCGTGAAATACATTTCTGCCCTCTCCTCCTATTGGCGCTGGATGCGCCGCAAGGGGAAAATCACAGTCGAGAACCCTTGGTCGGAGCAGGCCCCGCCAGCGCCGAAGGCTTCTCATCGCGATGGGGACGCGACCGAAGAGCGCCCGTTTACGGACGTAGAACTGGCGAAGCTGCTTGCGGGGGATGCCGCCCCCATCCTTGCTGATGCCATGCGCATTGCTGCGCTGAGCGGTGCGCGGATTGACCCGATTATCTGCCTTCGGGCGAAGGACTGCATGGATGGCTACTTCCGGTTCAAACCGCAGAAGAACGAGAAGCGCGCGCGCGTCGTGCCCATCCACTCGGACCTGACGGCCTTGGTAGCGCGCCGGGTTGAAGGCAAACAGCCTGACGACTTCATCTTCGACGATGTGGCAACGCCCCCCGAGGGGAGCGGACGCGAACGCTCCATGCCCGTGAGCAAACGCTTCGGGCGGTATTTGCGCGACTTGGGCTTGGAGGAGATGGTGCCGGGAAAGCGCCGGTCACTGGTGAACTTCCATTCTTTCCGGCGCTGGTTCGCCACCAAGGCTGAGCGCGCCGGCCAGTCCCCGCATGTCATTGAAGCGGTCATCGGCCACAAGCGTGGCAGCCTTTTGCTCGACAGGTACTCGGGAGGCCCCTCTCCGTCCGACCAGATGAGGGCCTGTGTGGAAGCCGTGAAGCTACCATCCTTAGAGTTGGCGAAGGAAAATACAGGGCAAGAGCGGTGCGAGCCGCGAGGATAGGTAGGAGCCGAACGGCCATCCTGCCGGCGACTGCCAACAAGCGTGAAAGCCTGTGCAGCAAGGACATCAGCACCTGTGGGAACCATCTGCAAGCGGGCAGTCGCGACACTGATCTGATGCATTGTTTTGCAGACGTATTAAGTTAACAGTTAGCCTGATTCTGCTTCCTTCCAATGGATTCCGCATGGCACGAAACCAAAAACAGGTAGGCTCCTTTGAAGACCGTTTTATAGCGCGCCTTCAGAGGCTCACCGCCGGCGAGGACAGGTCCATCTCCAACCCAGCATTAAGGCAGGAGCTTGGTTGGAAGGATGACAGGTATGAAAAAACCAAGGCGTCGCTGATTAGAAAAGGAAAGATTCGCCCGGCTCAAGGACCCGGCGGGGCCGTGCGTTTGATCGAGCTTCAAGCACCTCCGACACCGGCTCAACCCATCAAGCCGACAGCTCTCAAAGCCTTCATCTCGTACGCTCACGCCGATGAAAATATCAAAAGAGAGCTTGTTAAACACATCACGCCCATAGCTCAACTTGGATACATTGAAATATGGGATGACCGCCAAATAAAACCCGGATCGGAGTGGAAAGCCGCCATATCTGACAAGCTAGATTCAGCAGATATAATTATTCTATTGATTAGTGTAGATTTTATAAACTCTGATTACTGTTATAGTAAAGAAATGACTCGCGCAATGGAGCGTCATGAAAATAAAGAAGCCACTGTTTTTCCGGTTATTGCTCGACAGTGCCTCTGGCATCATGCACCATTTGGTAAGCTGCAAGCGTTGCCAAGCGATGGAAAAGCCATAACCTCTCATCACACCACGGATGATCCGCTTACGGCTGTCGCGGAAGCAATCCTAAAGCACGCTAAGGCCGCATGCGAGACCGCGTAGAAACATGGCGTTACTGGCGGGGTTATGCCTCCTATAGATGGAGCATGGTCAACATAGAGAGAACGGCTCAACGGAGACCGGGATTTCGGCCCCGGCCTTCACCAATGCCGTCTTCTCCATGATCTGACGCACCTCGGCTGCCTTGGAGGCCTGCGTCAGGAGGCCGTCGTGGATGCCGAGACCAACGACGCCCCGCCGCACCATTTCCATCAGCACGGCCACCAGTATCTCGCTCTCCATGTGCATGAGCTTGAGGCCGATGCCGGACCCGAGGCAGGAGGCGAGCGCAGGGTGACGGTCTAGGATAGCGGCCCTTGTCCTCTTCACGGTCCAGCCTGCCGGAAGGCGTTCGCTGGCGTCCGCGTCTTCACCATTGCCTGCCCGCTCGTAGCCCCACCGGGTCATCTTCGGCCCCGCATTGAGGAGCGTGTTGAAGGCTGTCTTCACCGCCGCCCGGTGCCCCTCCAGCCCCGGAATGGCGTACATGTCCCCCTCGGGAGGTGGCGCCCCAACGGTTGCATAGGCGAGCCTGACGGCCATCTGTCCATAATCGAGTTCCGCCACGGGCTCGTCGTTGATCCGTATGCCGCCGCGCCGCGAGGATGGAAGGTTCTGCCAGAAGCCGCCGAACAGCCGCCCGCCCCGGTCGAACGAGACCGGAGGAGCCTCGCCCTTGGCCCCTGCCCTCACCACAAAGTGCCGGCGCATCCTGCGCTCTGATGTGTCTACGTCACGGAGACCATCCTTGATGAAGCTGATGTCGGCGTCTGCAAGGAAGCCGTTCAGGGCCTCCACGGCAGCGCGCATCGCCATCGTGTCCGGCGTGTCGGGGTAATCGAGCCTTTCGCGCCGCTGAAGACCAGAACCCTCCCCACCTATCGGCAACTTGGTGGAGAGGATGATGGTCTCCTCCCCAGCGATGCGGCCGAAGGTGGACATGGAGATGCCCGCTTCACGCACCCGCCCGCTGAGCGCTGCTGTAGGCGCCAGAGACGAGGCAACGCCGCGCTCGCCGGTCCACTGCCAGTCAACTAGCCCAAGTTCCTGAAGGCTGCCGAGGAGATTCCTGAGCGGCTCTCCAAGCGCCCTGTTGTCGTAACGGGTGGCGCCCTTGGGGCCGTTGCCCGTGAGGATGGCGAGCCGCCCGGTCTCGCTCGGCACCAGCACCTCATGCGCGAGGTTGCTCACGACCACCTCCACGGCCACCTCGAAATGCCGCTGGTCAACTGCCTTCCGGGACCGCTTGCGCGCACCCGTGGCCCGCTCCAACGCCTCCACCTCAGCCGTGATGTCCGCCACCAGCTTGCGGAGGGCCGGACCTTTTGCGCCGCGCCAGTCGTCAAACCAGCGGTGCCGCTCTGGGGGTTGGGAATGCTTGTTCATGGGGACTCTCTGCGGCACCGGAGTCCGCGTTCAAGGGGCGTTTCGGGGGTGTGAAGGGGGCCGCAAAGGGGATAGACGCCCCCTCACACGCCCACACCGAGATATCCACAGGAGGCTCTTCGGGGTGTGGATGTGATCGGGGATGAACGCGCGAGGAGGGGGGACGCCTAAGAGCGGCGGGAGCGCCCCCCGCGCTGACCTCAGCTCTTCCTATAGTGGGGGCTTAGCGGCCCTCCACGCGGCGCCCTGAGGCCGCTGGGGGCTTCCTATAGTGTGAGGGGTTGGCCGGGCATCGCACCGGGCCTGTCACTCCTCCCAAGGCAGCCCTTCAGCCGGCACTTCCGGGGCCGTTTCGGGCACCGCCTTGGGCTTACGCTTCGGGGCGCCGTTCTCCATCACGTCCACCATCCACGGGCCAAAGGTCTTCACCTTCTTCGCGGCGGCCCCCACCACCAGTTCGTCCAGCCCGGCGCGGGTGAGGAAGGTGGCCTTGGAGAAGGTCGGCTCCGGGCGGCCCTCGGTGGTGTCGAAGTCTTCGCGGGTGAGCGTGACGCGGTTCGCATCGGAGACCTTCAGGCCCGCAAGGATGGGCCGGGCGCCGTGCGGGGGCTTCGGGGTGTAGCCGATGGCAAGGAGGACATCGTGGGCCATCAGCATGCGGCCATGGGCGGGGTGCCGGGCGGCGCGGATGGTCTTCTCACCGAAGCGTAGCTTGGCGAGGATGGGGGACGTTGGGGCGTGCGTAGGGGTGGCATCGGTCATGATGCGTTGCTTCCTGAGTGAAGTTAGACTGAAGAGAGGCCACAGCAGATTTCATGGCCGGGGGACTGAAAGAAATGGCGCTATCAGAATTTCCCGAGAATCTGACTAGCCTCCACCACCAAGAGGAGGTTTTACGCGCGCGAGCGTTAGAGATTATCGCTGCAAATCAGGGTCTACTGCTCCAGCTTCAAATCACTGAGCAGGCCATGAATGTCTGTGACGTTTTTCGGCAGCATATTACCGACGACGAGGACCTTAAGGTTGTTCAAATAATGTCCATCCGCATGTTCAATGCGCTTGGAACATCATTGAAGCTATCACTGTCCGGCTATTCGCAAACAGCAGCGCTCGTTATGCGGGACATACTGGAGACGGTGTTTCTGGTCGATTTATTTGCCGGCGAGCAGCTTCTCATAACTGCATGGCGGAACGCTCCAAAGGCCGAACGCTGGAAGCATTTTAAGCCCGCCGCAGTAAGAGAGGCGCTCGACAAGAGGGACGGCTTCACCAGCCAAAAACGTCGGCAGGCATACGACCTGTTTTGTGATCTAGCCGGCCACCCAAACATGACCAGCCATCTAATGCTGCGACCAGCGCCCGAGGCTGACGCTGTGAGCGGACCTTTCATGTCGGCACTGACGCTTGAAGCGGTGGTTTCTGAACTTGGCCGCTTGGCGGTTCAAGTCGGCAACTGCATTGTGCCTTTCTATCCGACAGACTGGCAGCACGGGAGCGCAGCACGTCAGCAGTTCGCGCGGGTTTGCAACATGTGGATGGCGAACTTCTATCCTGATGCCTACGCGGCAAGGGCGGCGGAGGTCCTCCAGAAGCATGCGTCCTCATAGGTATGCCCTAGCGTACATCTCTGGCGACACCAGAAACCTTGTACGCTAGGGTTGACATCGGCTCTGCGTACATCTTATCTGCGGACACCATCCTTGCCGACACCGGAGAGGCCGATGTCCACCATCCTCTACGCCCGCGTCTCGACTGCCGACCAGACCCTCGCCCACCAGCGCACGCAGGCCGAAGCGGCCGGCTACAGCTTCGACATGGTGATTGCCGATGACGGCGTGTCGGGCGTCTCCGTGTCCCTCAGGGACCGCCCCGAGGGCCGCAGGTTGTTCGACGTGCTGCGCTCAGGGGACACCCTCGTGGTCCGCTGGGTGGACCGCCTAGGCCGCAACTACGCCGATGTCACTGAGACCATCCGCGAGTTCATGCGGCGGGGCGTGGTGGTGAAGACCATCATCAACGCCATGACCTTCGACGGGGCCACGAAGGACCCCGTGCAGATGGCCGTGAGAGACGCCCTCATCGGCTTCATGGCGGCCACCGCTCAGGCTCAGGCAGAGGCGACCAAGGAAGCGCAGAAGGCCGGTATCGCCCATGCCAAGGCCGCTGAGGGGGCGACGAAGTACAAGGGGCGCAAGCCGACCTTCAGCCGGGAGCAGTTCACCCGCGTGGCTGAGATGCTGGCACAGGGCGCGGGCGTGAGCGACGTGTCGAAGCACACCGGCCTCACGCGCCAGACGGTCTACCGGATCAAGGACGACCCGACCGGACAGGCGAAGGCGCTGGAGGCGTGGGGTCTCTGAGGTGGGGTTGATGGTGGAGGCCGCCTCCGAGAACCCCTCCCCGAATGGCATCAGCGCTCCATAGGCGTGAACCTCTCCCCGACGCGGGACCCATACGCCCTTGCTCCGGGGACGCGGAAGGGCTCTCTCTAGGGACGGCTCTGCTCCATCTATAGGAGGCATAACTTCCGATGAGAAATCGGCGGGTTATGAGTGATGTCTGTTTCGGGTCTCGTTGAGTTGCTCAAGGTGGTGGCCTCGCGGTTTGCCGAGGTCTATTACCCACGCCCACAACCCGGCCTGAAATGAACCTAGGCCGGCTTCTGCCGCTCCAGCCATCCCCTGAGATACTCGGCAATGGCGGCGTTCTGCGTGGCGATGACGCCCGCATTATCCTTGCGCTTGCCCTTCTTGCGGCGCCGCCCCCTGAGCTGCCTGCGGAGCTGGACATAGCCCTCATCGGTCTCAGCCGAGCCTTGCCGCCAGCGGTTCGCCATGTCTTCCACCTCTTGCGCTACGACCATGCGGGCCCCCTCCCGCGTCAGCCCCTCATTGCCGCCGTTGACCCGCAAGAGGCGCTCGTAGTCCGTGCATTCATGCCGGACATAGTTGCTCACGAGGATGCCCGCGACTTCCCCGAGGCGGCCGTAATGCCCCTTGTTGTGGGCGCGTCTGAGCAGCCTGCGGCGGGTCCTGTAGCCCGCTGAGGGGTACATCGCCGCGAGGTAGGTGCGGAGCTGGTCGAGGAACGCCTCGCGCTGCTCGGGGGTGGGCTCGGTGGGTGAGCGTTGGGGCTGTGGTTCGTCGGGCGTGTCGGGTGTCATGATGCCCACGAGGATGCCGCGCGAGGCGGCACCGAGGAAGGCGCTCAGGGCGAGTCAGATTGACTCACCAGCGGCCGGCTGCGGCGTCCGGCAGGGTGTGGAGCGGCGGGACTGAGCGCCCGTGTGGGGGCCTCGCAGGGGCGCCCCTGAAGGGGTCGGAATGCGAGACTGGAGGCCCCCGAGGGGGGAATCGCGGCTTTGTTCTAATTCAGATGGGCGCACGAATTTTTCCGGTATTTTTATCCGGGTCCCTCCACGGAAAGGCGGGACCATCGCTTCACAACGCAGCAATGGTCCCCCCATCTTCGCGCCACTATGGCGCAATGATCGGCAGCCCCAAACGGGACCCTAGAGAGGGTCGCCGGGGTTCCGGCTCTTACGGCCCTGCGCCGCCCAGCGAGACCGACGCTTCTGCGCGGCTTGCCTCTCCTCCCGCTGCTTCTCGAAGGGCGTCAGCTCCCGGAGGATGGGCGTACCGTCCGGCTTGTGGCCAATGACGGAGCGCGAGGGCGACTTGCTGAAGCCCTTCAGGATGCGGGAAAAGTCGTCCTTCTCCTCCCGCATCAGGCGGCGCCTCTCGGCAGCGCGCTCCGCAGCGGCGTCCAGCTCGGCTTGAGCGGCTTCATCCACCGCCACCAGCTTGCCTTCCATGAGCATGGCGAAGGCTTCGGACACGAGGATAAGGGCGCTATCGGCCTCCTTCGTCCCCGCCTTGGCAATGAGGAAGGTCGCCTGAGCTTTCGTGAGGTGGAATTCCGTCACCTCACGGGACGCCCCCTTGCCGGTCTCGATCATCGCTTCACGCTGAAGCAATGATCCGATGGCCTCCAGACTGGCGCGGTGGCGGCCTATGAGGTTGCGGATGTTGGTCAGGCGTTTGTAGCCAAGAACCCTGGCAAGCTGGAGGTCCTGCATGGTGGTCTCCTCCGTGACCGGGAGGACGGTTTCCGGGGGCGCGCTGGTGATGTCGGTCATGGTCTCACCGCACCCCGCCCATGGCCGCGCGCTGCCGCTCCCGGTGCCGCTCGGCGGCCCGCTGCACCGCTTCCTTGGCCTCCGGGGTGTCCGCCACCACGAGGTGCCCCGCGTGGAAGAGCTCCTCCAGTTCGGCCATGTAGGCCCCGGACAGGGTCCCCTTCGGGGTCGGCACAAGCGCCCCGATCACGGCGGCCTGAGTGCGGTTGATTTCGTAGTCGTCAACCTCCCATACGCTGCCGTCCTCGGCTGTCACATGGACCCTGCGGGTGATGACGGGACCAAGGGTCCGCAGCGTGGGAATGTTGCGCTTGATGAGGGCGCGAACCTTCCACGGGAAATCGTAGTTCATTGCCTTGGCGATCATATCGGCGTCGAAGAAGTCCGTGCGCGCGGCCTTCGGAAGGGTCGGCAGGGTGGTGGTGTTCATGTCGTCGGTCTCTTTCTGATGGTGTGATATGGGCATGCGGAAGGGACGGCGCCGAAGCACCGCCCCTGAGTTCGTTCGTGCGGTCGTTCGTGGTTACTGAGGCCCGTTCCGGCGCACCCGGCCGGCATTGGCGGGGGCATTTCGGCGCTGCTGCTTGGCGTGCTGCGCTTCCACGATGGCGGCCTTCGCGGCGGCTTCCTGCTCCACCTTGGCCGCCCTGAGGGAGAAGTTGAGGGCACTCCGTGCGTCCTCTTCCTCCAACAGCACCGGGCCATCCCCATGGGCGCGGACGATGGTCCAGACGCCCTGTTGACCGTCCCCGGCAGGCTCCACGGTCAAATCCCCGGCCTCATAGCCGTACCTGGCCCCGTAGGTGTCCGCCCACTGTTTGAGCTTGTGCTCGGCAATGGCCCGGAAGTTCTCCGGCACGGCCCTATCGGTGGTCGGGACAGGGTTGCCGTTGACGATGGCGTGGCCGGCCTGAATGCGCTCCTTCGCCAGCTCAACGGCATCGTCCGGGGACTTGCCGAGGCGGACGTAGAACTCCCCCCACTGCTCCAGCTTGCGGGCCACGTCGTCCGTCATGGTGATGGCACCGACGCCATTGCCTGACCTGAACGGCAGGGGCCATGTCGAGGGGGAGAGCCATTCCCACGTCCCCGTCTGAAGCTCCCCGAGCTTCTCCCGGACCTTGGTGAGGTTCGGCTTCAAGCTCGCAGGCACCGCCTCGGGATTGGCCGTGTCGGTGAAGCGGGTGGCAGTCTGGAACGCGGCGTGCTCGTCATATCCCATGTCCTGCCGGGCCACCCGATACGCCTCATAGAAGAACTGCTCCGAGTCCCCCACGGTCTGCGCGAGGAGGCGCGGATTGCGGGCATAGAGCGTCTCGTAGAGGCCCGCCCCGGCCTTCAGGGCAGCCGGCACGTCCCCCTTGGCAAGCGCCTCCTGAGACGCCGACGACACCCCTGCCTTGAGGATGGACTTGAACTGAGGATCCACGAGGCCGTTCTTCATCAGTGCCCCGAGGCGGAAGTTCATGCCGCCCTCGGCGTCACCCTGAGCGGCCATCGTTTCGGCCTTCTTGCGGATTAGCTCCACGCCCTGCTTCTGCTGCTCATCGGCCGTAACCGTCTTGGTGTCGCCGCTCTCCGTCCGCACGTCCACGGGGGTCATAAAGGCCAGCGTGCCGTTCTCGGCTGCCACCTCAAGGGACGCCTGAACGCGCGCTTGATCGGCATCCGCAGCGGCCTTGTTCTGGAGCCGGAGCTGCTCCTTCTGGTAGGCCGCCGTGGACGCCTGAGCCCGATTGATGATGACCTGAGCGGCAGGCCCCGTGTCCTGCTTGGCAGCGATGGAGCCCACGCCGCCGCGCGTGTCGTTCAGGAAGTGCTCGACATACGCCTCGTTGTTCGGGTTCTCTGCGAGGCGCCGGGTTACGCCCAAGACCACGGCATCAAGCTCCTGAGGCTGGAGCCCCATGGTGTCCTTGTACTGCCCATACTGGCCCCGGAGAGCGGCCTGAAGCTCGGCCGGGGTCTTGCCCTCGGTGATGCCGGCGCTCACCGCCGCGAACCACGTGTCGCCCACCGCCGTGAGCGCGGCGTCCTTCTCTCGCTTGACCTTGTACTCGGTGGCCTGAGCGCGAAGGCGCGGGGAGAACTTGTTGAAGACGCCGCCATAGGCGTTCTTCGCGTCCTCGTCAGTGATGCCCTCAAGGTCCCCGCGCGCGGCCTCAGCGAGGAAGGCGTCAAAGTCGCCATTGTCCCGGTCGAAGTCGCCGCTATCCCACGCCGCTTGGGCCTCGGAGAGGCGCCGTACCGCGAGCTGCTGAGCGGCGCTCTTGGCGTATGCCTTGGCGGCGATGGGGCTGGAGGAGATGGGAGACGTGCCGGCCCGAACATGGGCCTGAAGCTCCTCCATTGTGGACTGAGCAACAGCGGCCTCCGCACTGGCAGCCTGCTTGGCCTCCATGTTCGCGAACGCCTCGGAGAGCACCGGGGAGAAAGATTGCAGGGCCGCCGCCACATCCAGCAAGTCGTTGCTACGGGGGACTTCGGAGGGGCGGACATAGGTGTTCACCGGGGCTGCCGTGGGCCGCAGGGGCCGCGCTTCGACAATCTCGGGAGCTACCCGGCGCGGAGCACGCGGGAGGCGTTTGACGGCGTTGATGGGGTCTTCGTTCACCGGGGACAGGCCGGAGAGTTTCTGTGCCATGGTCATGTTCCTTGGGCGCCCCTCAGGGCGCGGCGCGAGAAAAGGAAACGCCCCCGCTCAGTGCCGCCCTTGCGGCATGCAAGGGTGGTCCGAACGAGGGCGCGAGATGGGCGGGGAGAGTGACCGAGGCGGCTCGCAAGCCGTCGCGGGAAGTGTGTTCAGGGGGCGGAAGAGCGTGCCGTATCGGGCCGCCCCTGCGACATCAGGCCGAAGAGCGTCGTCATGGGGAGCGTGTTCTGCCAGATGAGCGGGCGAAGGATGGCCCGCATCTCCCCGCGCGACATCGGCCGCCCATCCGAGAACGGCGCGGTGATGGCGTGCAGGGCCTTCGGAATGTCATCCCCGAGCCCCGTGGTGGGGTTGCCGAACCACAGGTCTGAGGTCTGGTCGGTGGAGCGGCTGTTGAAGACGCCCTGTCCGAAGACCCGCGCCACCGTGTCCACCATCAGCGGCAGAAGCGCCACCATGCCGACGCGCTGGAAGCCGCCCATGGCGATGCCCTGAAGCGACAGGCGTTCCTCAAGCTGCTTCTCGGAGAGCATCGGAGCATTCGCCACCGTCTGCGCGATATGACCGAGCTGCCCCGCCACCATGGAGCCGAGGAAGTTGGTGAGGCTTTCCCGGTCCCACATGTGGATGTTGTGGAGCATCTGCTTCGAGTGGGCGCCGATGACGAAGGTGCGGAACTGGAGCACCGTCTTCGCCACCGGGTGAGACATCCACGGCGCAAAGAGGCCGGGGCTGTTCGATTGCACCATGCGGCTGCCCCGCACATGCACCGCGTGCTCAAAGTGAGCGAGGGCCTCAAGGTCGTCCCACTGGTCGAGGTTCAGCCGCTCCAGCTTGAACGTGGAGCCCTCCTTCAGCGTCCGATACTTGCGCATCTGAGCGAACACACGTTCCGCCATGGCGTCCGTAAGGCCCATGTTGCGGAGCCGCTGAACGGAGGTCGTGGCTTCCCCCGAGGCGGAGCGAGAGAACCAGTGCAGGACTGCTGAGGTGGACCAGCGGTGAAGGAGGGTGTTCAGGGCGTTGAGGCCGGATATCTCCATGGTGACGCGCTTGGCGACACCGAGGGCCGTCTCAACCTTCCGCATGCGGGGGCTCATCTCGAAGGCCGTCCCCCATTCTCCCTCCGTGGACAGGCGCCAGTCTCCGGCCGTGCGGATGCGCTCGGCACCGCGACCGAAGACGGACTCAATCTCCGCCGCAAAGCCGTCCTTCAGCTTCCCCGTGCGGGCATCGCGCACGAACGCCCGATAGCTCGGCATGCCCGCCATCGCGGCCTTGAAGCCGGCCGTGAAGATGGCCCCAATCTCGGGGATTTGGGCGAAACCGAGCTGCCCACCGACGCGCGCAAGGCCGTACTCCCGAAGGAGGCGAAGCCATTGCGCAAAGGCCGTGCTCTCATCGTATAGCGGCACGCCTGCGGTGCCCTTGTGGAGCGCCTCAATGTGCCGCTGGTCCTTCATGAGCGCAGCCTGCGGCTGGTCGATTTCATCCGCGACCGCCGCCATCTTCTGGAGCTGGTTCTCCAGCGCCCCCGGCCCCGCGAGGCCGTCAATGAGCACGTGCCGCTGCCCTTCCACGACCTTCTCCACCCGCACCTGAGCGAGCGCCACCTGTCCCGACATGGTGCGGTTATAGGAGGCCATGAGCTTGCCGATGTCCTCCTCAAGGAGCAGCTCGGCAAGCGTGGTCACGGTGCCGTCCGGCAACTGGACGCGAAGGCTCTCGTCCAGCAAGGCGCGGTGCTTGGCGCGGGTGACGGAGCCCTTGTCCACCGGCCGGGTGAGCTGCGCCATGACATTCTCCACCGCCTCCGGGTCCATGCCCGGAAGGTCCTGAAGCAGCCCCCGAAGTCCCTCAAGGTCATTGGAGAAGAGGCCGTCTGCCGCACGGGTGTTGAGCTTGCGGCTCGCTTCCCGCTGAACCCTGACATACCCCCGGCTGAAGGCTTGAAGGGCCCTCGGGTCCATGTCCGGGTGCATCTGCCGGGCCGCTGCGGCGATGACATCGGCCACACCGTTGTGCCCAAGGCGACGCAGGGCCGCGTTGAGCTTGGTGTGGGAGACGATGCGGGGCAGGTAGTTCGGCAGCGCCGGCACCGTGGGGCTGAAGCCGGGGACCGGGAGGCGCTGGCCTGAGAGACCGATGCCACGGCCGGGGTCGGTCGCGAGGGTATGGTAGTCCTTGAACCACGCATCCACCTCTTTGACCGCTGCCATCGCGTTCGGGTCGAAGCTCCGCGTGGGGTCGAGGTTGCGCCGGGCACGCGACACCTCAACCTGAAATTCCGCCCGGCGCCGCTCTTTGGCGACACGGCCAAGGCCCCGAGCTTCCGCCCAGGCATTGAAGTGGGGCTCAATGGCGAGGGCGCGGCGGGTGTCCATGACCTGCTGAAGGCGGGCCTGCTCCTGCGAGGCCGTCCAGAACGCGGGAATGTCACGGTCCAGATTGCCCGTACCGTCCTCCCCGAGGGCGTTGCCGAGCATCCGGGTGAGCTGGTTCTCGGAGGACTTGGTGGCCGCCGTGCTGTCGATACGCAGCGCGGACATGGCCGTCTTCGGCGCATTCTCCCCATCAGCGAGGCGGATGAAGTCGTTCGCGTCCTGCCGCAGCGGGACATGCTCAATGCCCTGAGCGGCGCCTACCGACGTGTCCCTCGGGCGCACCGGGACAACACCATAGGCGGCCTCCACGCCTTCCACGTCCTGCTTCGCGCGGCGCCCGATGAGGGCCGCCTCCTCCTTCATATGCGGCATCTTGGAGAGCGCCCCGAAGAGAGCCCCCACGGCCGCACCACCGGCTGCCGAGTAGAGCAAGGCGTCCCATTCCGGGTTTGGCTTGAGGCTCTCTTCCGCCGCCGTGAGGCCGGTATTGATCGCCGCCCCCGAGGCCGCTGCGCTGAGGACGCGCTGCATACGGGTGAGCTTGCTGCCCCAAAGGACGGCGCTGCCAACGCCACCCGATGCGAGCCCCACACCGAGGCCGATGGGGTCCCCGATGGCCGCCGTGACGGACGCGAGGGTGCCCGTGATGCCGGCCGCCGCGAGGGTACGCTGCCGGTCCATCTGAGCGAGCAGTTCGCGGCGGATGGATTCCGCCTCGGCATCAGAATAGGCGCTCTCGAAAGCCGCCCAACGGTCCTGAGGGATGCCCTTGATGAGGCCATCAAGGCGTTCCGGGGTGAGCCGGAACTCCGGGTCACGAGGCAGAAGCCACGGTTTGGTAACGAGCCACCCGGTGAGGGAATGCTCCCGCACCGCCGCGCCTATCGTCTCCCCGATGCCGGGACCGGGGGCGGCTTCAAGGGCCATCTGCGTGGCAGTGAGGACAGGCCGCGTGGGTGCGTAATCGGAGCTGTCGATATCGGGCACTCCCAAGAGGACCGCAGCCTTGGCCTTATGACCCGCCATCTGCGTTTCCACCTTGTCCCTCACGGTGCCCGGAGCGCCGCCTGCGGCTGCGTCCGAGCGGTCATAGAGGCCCACCCGGCCGGCGTTGATGGCGCTGTAGATGTCGAGGAGGCCCATGCCGGGCTTCACCCCGGCGTCCCTGAGATAGCGCTCGGCGGCCTCAACATGTGCCGTGATGGGCATATCCTGCGTCACGCCGTACTTGGCGCGCTGCGGCTCCCCCCACTGGATGAGGCCGCGATGCTCGCCCCACTTGGTGGTGGGGCCTTTCTTCCAAGGGTCGAAGGTGCCGCCCGTCTCGTAGGACATGGCCGTGGCGAGGTGGATGGGGTCCACCCCGAGGCGCTTTGAGGACGCGCGGATGGCTTCTGCGAGTTCGTTGCTCATGGTGATGTTCAGGGGCTCGTTAGGCGGGTCGCGAGGGGGACCGGCCGGACATAGAAAAGCCCCCGCTCAGGGGGGCTGAACGGGGGCGTGAGGGGGTGCGGACAGATATCGTTGGGGGCTACTTGAGTGCGGCCTCAGGCTGGTGTTGAAATGTCGTGGGTGTCCCTCCCACACGATCAAGGCTGAAGTCCTTCGGGCATCGCCAGATGCCGTCGCGCAATTCTGCGACAGACGGGCCACCGGGGTTCAATCCGGTCGAAGTGGGAGAATTGGCCATGAGGAATTGCACTCCTCGTGAACCGACTCTCGTTCGCTATCTCCACCTGTGCCTCGTTTGGGGTCACAGGGCGTGGGTTCTCTACCGCCTGTATGAAAGGGTCGAGACGCTGGCCGAGATAGTTATGCCTCTCTTGGGTATGTAACGAGACGATGGGAGGGACGCTCACCGACCGCCGCTTCCGGGGTCATCCCGAACTCCTTGGCGAAGCTGGCGAGCTTGCTGGAGGCTGCCGCCTGTTCCCCTTCCGTGGCGCCTCGGGTGGCGAGGGCGTGGAATTTGAGGGCGCGTTCGGCGTCCTCTCGGCTGAACTCGCGAGGGGTGGAGGGCTCGGACTGGCGTTCGGCCGCAATGGCGTCGAGGAAGGCGCGGATGCCGCCGTCAAAAAGGTGGAGGTCCACCCTTTTGCTGTGCTTGGCGACACGCATGTACTCCTTTGCGGACTCGTAGGAGCATCCGCAGTTCGCCTTGATCCACGCCTTGAACTTTCCGTGCTCGACCGTCCTCTTGGCGTCTAGCAACGCCTCTCCGGCCCGCTTGGCCTCCATCAGCATGGACTTGCCGTGGAAGAGTACCTGCCGGTGGGCATCATTGATCTCGCGGGCGAGGAACGGGAGGTCAATGACGGGTTCAATGGTTGTGGTCATGGTGAGGGCCTCACGCGGGGGTGCTGGTAGCGGGGCGGCTATTCGCGCGCTCCGGGGTTGGGCTTGTCGCCAGAACGGAAGACGCCCGCCACGACCACCGAAGGGTTCGGCAGAAGGGCGGGCGAATGATCCGTATTCGCGATAGTGGGGGGTTAGCCCCTACTGGGCAGGCGAGGCGGGCGAACGATCCGTAATAGCGATAGTGAGGGGTTAGCCCCAAACTCTTGTCAGCGAACGATTTGAACCAGCACGCTCACGGCCCCGAACCACGGCAGGATGAGCGAAAGCACGACGCCCAAGAGCCAACCCTTCGCGCCCCAATAGATCATCCCGAGGGGCGCGCTGGCGATGTAGCCGAGCACGAGGGCGCATGCCCCGAAGGAGCCGAGGCGTTCCATGAGGTCCCGCATGGGTCACGCTCCGAGGGACGCGAGGCGAAGGGCAAGACGGCGCTCTACCTCGGCTTCAAGCGCCGCCATGTCACCGGCCCCATGACAGATAAGCGCGCCCGGCCCAAATCTGGACGCTCTTCCCGATTCTCTCCCATTCGATCCACGGGCGGCCGGGGCGGCGTGCATAGTTGGGCTCGATGAACACCTCTCCAAACAACGGGGCGGCAAGGAAGAAGGAGCTGCGGGTTATGCTGAGTTCAAAAGCTCGGATCGTGAATTCCACGGCGGGTGCCCTCAGTTTTCTTTGGGTGGTGGTGAGGGCACCTGAGTAAGGGAGCGATGAATCCAGCGTCCAATGAGTTTTTTGAATCCATTCGGCGTTTGGATTCACGGTGGTGATGGATTTCACCCGGCCGCTTCTGCCTGCCGCGCCACTCCGGCACGAAGTTCCGCAACAACGCGGCGGCCCGCCTTAGTCAGGTATATCCGCGCCGACCGCCCGTCCTCGTGGGGCAAGTGAGCTACGAGGTTCAGCCCCGGCCCTTTGAAGTCCCCCTTGCCGAGCCGAAGAAGTTGCCGGAAGTGCTGCCGACCGACGCCCACCAGCTTGCCGATTTCGGAAGCCGTGGCGCCTTCATGTTCGGCCACGGTGAGAAGCATTATCGCCAGCGGAAGCGGCATCTCGGGGAACGTATTGCGGATTTGGAAGAGCGATTTGAGGAGGTCGTTTGTGGCAATCTTCGGCATCCGTCAGCGGGTCCCCACGTGTGCCGCAGATTTATGAATCCGTGGGAGATTCCCGGTCAAGACGGCGCGGAGAGACCACCACTTCCCCGGCGAGCCACTCACGGAGCTCCTTCGCCTCCGGCTTTGTGGATGCCATGAGAACGTGGTTGCGGCCGGCGCGGGTGAGGAAGATGAGGCCACGATTGGGGAAGCGGCTAAGGTGGCAATTGGCCACGTTAGAGCGCTTCACAAGGACGCGCGCCTCGTCAGGCACGCCGAGCTTGTTGAGTATGCTCGTGGCGCTCGCCACCGTGAGGTCGTAGCCGCAACGCTCCAGCAAGTCGCGTGCTGCCATCAGGTCCCCCTTCTCCGGGTGGTCGATGGCGAGGGTCTCGGTGCCTTTGAAGGGGACGGCGGCGCTCCCTCAGGAATGGCCCCCGCCCCCTCTACAGGAGGCATAAGCTCTCCCCCAACGTCCGGCATCTCGGCCACCGTGCCCTCGCCAACGGTCGCCCGGTCGGCGCCCTGAAGGACGTAGCCGCCCGTCTTCCTGATGGTCGGAAGAACCTCGCGCGTCACCCATTCCTGAAGAGCGCGCGCCTCCGGCTTCTTGCTGCTCATGATGAGCTTGTAGAGGCCGCTCTCGGATACCAGCTTCAGCCCGTGCCCTTTGAGTGGAGCCCCGCTCAACTCACGGACAACCCGCTGTTCGTCGCCGCCGAGCGCGGCGGTCTCATCTCCTCCCCGCTGCCGCCCGAGGACAAGGCGGATATCAGCTAAAGCGAACCACGGGTTCCCCTCCAGCGGGACCGCGCGGATGCGGTAGGTGGTCGTTGCGTTGCCGTTGCGGGTGATGGGGTCGGTCATCAGCCATTTCGACACTTTACACACGACATTCTGTCGTCCAGTGTGCGACAAAATGGAGAATGATATGATTGAGACCACTGATGATCCGGGGTTGTTCGCCTCCAAGCCCACGCCTGAGGCGATAACCGAACAATTCCGGGGTGCTCTTAAAGAACTTTGGATGACGCCCGGTGATCTGGCGAACCACATGGCGAAGCATGGCGACCATCGCGACATAAGCGCCACTGTCCGAGGCATTCAACGTGCTCTATCTGGAGAGACCCGCGTATCTGGTGAACTGCTGGCAATCGTCGGAATGCTTTTGCGGCAGCGGAGGCGCTTGAAGCTAAAATACGCCGACTTACAGTGGCATCAAATGCCGAATGGAGTGTGGTATAGCAAAGTCGATGATTGGTACGTTCACATTGCTCCGCAGACACGAGGGCGATGGGTTCTGTGGTGCCGGCATGGCACTAGAGCAGAAGACTACAGCCCGCCCTTCGGGCGCTGGCTTAATTCACTGGAAGAGGCAAAGGAAAAGGCGCTAGTTTGCGTTGAAGAGGGAGTTAATGACAAAGCGACGCACGCGCTTGGTCTACCGTGGTGGGCTCCACCCATGGTTTCGCCCACGCAGGGGTGAACTCAAAGTGGCCGCCTCTCCGGGGTCCATGAAGTTCGGGAGCTGGGGCGCCTGAGGCATCTTCAACTGCGCCTCCATGCGGTTGAACTCTTCGATGTAGCGGACCTTGAAGGCGAGCGCCGTCTTCCCGGTGAAGCCCATCGCGAGGGGCGTGAAGCCGTCGCGGGTCATCTCGTAGGTGCGGGACTGGCGGGTGCCGCCGCGAGGCATTGCAACGGTTTCCGATGTCTCTCCAAAATTGGAGGCACATGCGGGCGCACCCGCGATGAGCGCCTCAATGTCGCGAATGACGTGCCCGTGCTGCTTTCCGAAGAACGCCGCAACGTCTCGGCTGGAGGCGTAAGCGGTGCCGTTTCGGGTGTACACGGCGGGCGTGGAGGTCAGGGCGACGGCGCGGCTACCTTATCTGAACTCCAGATACCCCAATGACAAAGAAGTACAGAGACGCTGCCGCGCTTAAGACTCCCAAAACGTTCAGAGTTCCCGCGACCGCGCCCCATAATTTCGAGGCGCATGTCTCCCTGAGATATGGGCGCTCTAAGCTTTCATGCTTCGTACCGATACATTCGGCATAAGCTCTGTTGGTCAAGTAACCGAACATTGCCGCGCCAACTGCAGCCGCAGCTCCATACGCCAGCGAACCCATTGCAGCGTGTATCGAAAAGACCAACTTCTGAGCGGCGGCAGATGTGGCCTCTTCCTTCACGACGTTTGCGAGGAACGCCAGTAGCGCGATGGCAGCCCCTCCGTTCAACAAGAGAAGCCCTTTAAGGGCTATATTCGCAGACTCTGTTGCGGCCAGAAGCTGGTTCTCCTTCCGCTCCCGATGTCCATCGAGTGCGCGCCTCGCCCAAATATCTCCCTTCTCTTCTTCAGCCATTCACTCCCCCTCCAAAACCCCGCCCGCGTGCCGCTGAAAGGCCACCGCATCGGCCCTGTCAGCAAAGCATATGAGCACCTCCCGCACACCATTCCTCGTGCGCCCCACGCTCCGAACGGCATGTGAGCGATAAAACCCGGCGCCCCGCATGTGGTCGTGGTTCACTTCCGCTTCGGGGAACACCACGCACCACGGGTGCCCCATGAGAATCATTCCGGGGCTTAGCTCACCCTTCCGGCGCATCCTTCGTCCAACGCGAAGGGCGCCCCCTCACGTAGCCCCAAGACGCCTCCTTGCGGGCCTCTTCAAGCGCTGCCTCTAGGAACTGCTGGCCTATCAGAAGGGCGCGTATGGCCGCCCTAGGGTCCCCTGAGCAGGTCGCTATCACCTCGTCTATGTCCGCCTCGGAGATGTCGAAGGCGGGCGCCTCGGGGGCGTCAGGCTGCTCTTCGGGGGTGCTGTCGGGTTTCGTCTGCATGGCGGCCTCTCCTCGTGCCCGGATCGAAACACGAGAACGAAAAGAGAACAAGCGGCGGTGTGGAGAACGGCAGAGGCCCCGCGACTCGCCCGTACGCCATCAAGCGAGAGCCGCGACGGCGCGCCGCACTCGATGCCCCGCACCTCAAGCCCAAACGTGTGGGGTAAAATGTGTGGGGTAGCGTGTGGGGCAACACAAGCTGGCGCAACTGCCAACTGATTGATTTTGCTTGGTTATTTCGATTGAAAAATAGGTGGCGGAGACGGAGGGATTCGAACCCTCGAGGCCCTTTTGGGGGCCTGCTCATTTAGCAAACGAGTGCCTTCAGCCTCTCGGCCACGTCTCCAGCCGGCTGCGTAGGTCGCCTTGCGGCGGCGCGTTGCGAGCCGGCGACCTGTCTAGGTTTCCACCGCCCCCCGGTCAAGGCCGAATACGCATCCGATCCACCGACTTGGCGCGCGGCGATGCCAGGCGGAGGCCCGCGCAGCCCCCAGAAGCCGACCACGCACCCGGACCACCGACTTGGCACACGGCCTTGGCCCGCGCGGCCACGGGGGGCGCGCCGCTCAGCCGGGCGGGCGCTGGCCGAACAGCACGCTCTGCGCCTGCTTGTCGGTGGCGAAGTCGATCTTGGTGCGGTCCTCCGCGTTCAGCGCGAGGCCCCGCTTCACCGCCGGCCGAGCCAGCACGCGCTCCAGCCAGCCGGCGAAATGCGGGAATTCCTTGATATCCTGCCCCTGCCGCTCCCACAGCTTCGCCCAGCCGATGCAGGCGATGTCGGCGATGGAATAATCGCCGGCGAGGAACGGTCGGTCGGCGAGGCGCGCATTCAGCACCCCGTAGAGCCGGTGCACTTCCTTGGTGTAGCGCTCGATGGCGTAGGGGATTTTCTCCGGCGCGTAGATGCGGAAATGGTGCGCCTGCCCTGCCATCGGCCCCAGCCCGGCCATCTGCCAGAACAGCCACTGGTCCACTTCCACCCGCCCACGCTCGTCGGCGGGATAGAACATCCCGGTCTTGCGGCCGAGATATTGCAGGATCGCCCCCGATTCGAACACCGAGAGCGGCGCCCCGTCCGGCCCTTCGGGGTCGAGGATCGCCGGTATCTTGTTGTTGGGCGACAGCGCCAGAAAGTCGGGCTTGAACTGGTCGCCACGGCCGATATTGACCGGGTTCACCTCATAGGGAAGCCCGCATTCCTCCAGCATGATGGAGATTTTCCAGCCATTCGGCGTCGGCCAGTAATAGAGCTGGATCGGGCGGGTCTGCAGCTGGGACATGAGGCGCTCCCCCTTCGCCCTCCATGGGGCGCAGGACACCAGAACTAGTGCCGCCCCGAACCGCTGGCAAGCGCGGCAGGGCGGCCCTTTCCACCGCGCACGGTCTTGCGCGGCGGCGGGCGCTCGCCTCATCCGGCGGATGCGGCTAGATTTGCCCGCCCGGCGCCGAGCGCCTTCCCCCAAGCGAGACCGTGCGCGTGAAACCAGCCGTCCTGTTCCGCCTGCTCGGCGCTGTTCTCCTGGCCACCTCGTTCGCCGGCGCGGCGCGTGCGCAGGCGCCGGAATCGCCCTCGCCGGCAAAAATCTGCGCCGACCGCTGGAACGCGCTGAAGGAAGCCGGCCAGACCGGCGCGCAGAATTTTCGCGAGTTCTCCGCCCAGTGCCTGAAGGAGGCCGCGAGCGGTGCGCCGGCCGCGAGCCCGGCGCCGGCCGCGCCCGAGGCCAAGCCAGAGACTAAGCCGGCGGCCACGGAGACGAAGCCGGCGGGCGAGCCCGCTGCCGCGCCGGCGCCCCGGCGCAACGCGACCCCCACCGGCGCCTCCGCCGCCGCCGCCCAGCCCTCGATCAAGCAGTGCGCGGATCTGTGGAACGAGATGAAGGCGAAGAACCAGACCGGCAAGCAGACCTATCGCGAATTCGCGCAGGAATGCCTCGCCGGCACTGGCGTGCTGGACGGCAAGCCGGCGGAGCCGCCACCCGCGCCGAAGGAAGCCGCGCCCGCCGCGCCCCCCGCGCCGCAAAATCCGCCGCCGAAAACCTCGGTGCCGTCCGTGCCGCGGCCGGCGGCGACACCGGCGCCCGAGCCCGCTCCCGCCCTCACCCGTGCGCCGCAGGAGAGCGACCGCGAGGCGCTGAACCGCTGCAACGCCGAATGGCAGGCCTATAAGGCCCGGCACAACCTCACCGGCGCCAAGGCCTGGCACGTGTTCATGGCCCGCTGCCTGCCGTGAGGCGTCGCGCGCTCAGTGGTTGGAGAGGTCGATCTTGAAGCCGTCGAGCCGCTTCTCGAAGCCGGCGCGCTCATAGAAGCGGTGCGCGTCGAGGCGCTGCTTGTTGGAGGCGAGCTGCAGCGAGCCGGCGCCCCGGCGCCGGGCCTCGGCGATGGCGAAATCCATCATCGCCCGGCCGACGCCCCGGCCGCGCACCTCCGGGTCCACCTGCACCGCCTCGGCATGGGCGAGCAGCATGCCGTGGCGCAGCAGCGCGCGGAAAAACACCAGCTGAAAGGTGCCGACCACCCGCCCGTCCAGCCGCGCCACATAGAGGGTGACGCGCGGGTCGGCGGTGATCTCCGCGAAGGCGCGCTCATAATCCGGCAGGTCGGCCGGGTCGGCACTGTCGCGCACGCCGAGCAGCGTCTCGCGGGCGAGAATGCCGACGATGGACGGCAGGTCGGCGCGCGTCGCCTCTTCGATGCGGACGGCGCCCGCCTCGGGAGCGTCGGGCGCCGCGCCGCTCATATGCCGAGCTTGCCCTTCAGCAGGTCGTTGACCGCCTGCGGGTTGGCCTTGCCGCCGGTCTGCTTCATCACCTGGCCGACGAACCAGCCGAGCATGGTCGGCTTGGCCTGCACCTGCGCCACCTTGTCCGGGTTGGCGGCGATGATGGCGTCCACCGCCGCCTCGATGGCGCCGGTGTCGGTCACCTGCTTCATGCCGCGCTCTTCGACGAGCGCACGCGGGTCGCCGCCTTCGGTGAAGACGATCTCGAACAGGTCCTTGGCGATCTTGCCGGAGATGGTGCCGTCGGCGATCAGGTCGACAATGGCGCCGATCTGCGCGGCGGAGACCGGCGAGGAGCCGATGTCCTTGCCTTCCTTGTTCAGCCGGCCGAACAGCTCGTTGATGACGAAATTCGCCGCCGCCTTGGCGTCGCGCCCCTTGGCGACCTCCTCATAATAGGCCGCCGTCTCCTTCTCGGCGACGAGCACGTCGGCGTCATAGGCGGAGAGGCCATAGGCGGAGACGAAGCGGGCCTTCTTCTCGTCGGGGAGTTCGGGCAGATGCGCCTTCAGCTCGGCGACGAAGGCGTCGTCGAATTCCAGCGGCAGCAGGTCCGGGTCGGGGAAGTAGCGGTAGTCATGCGCTTCCTCCTTGGAGCGCATGGAGCGCGTCTCGCCCCGGTTGGGGTCGAACAGGCGAGTCTCCTGGTCGATCTTGCCGCCATCCTCCAGAATGCCGATCTGCCGGCGCGCCTCGGTCTCGATCGCCTGGCCGATGAAGCGGATGGAGTTGACGTTCTTGATCTCGCAGCGCGTGCCGAAATCCTCGCCCGGCTTGCGCACGGAGACGTTCACGTCGGCGCGTAGCGAGCCCTTTTCCATGTCGCCGTCGCAGGTGCCGAGATAGCGCAGAATGGTGCGCAGCTTGGTCACATAGGCCTTCGCCTCTTCCGAGGAGCGCAGGTCCGGCTTGGAGACGATCTCCATCAGCGCGACGCCCGAACGGTTGAGATCGACCAGGGAGAGCGTCGGGTGCTGGTCGTGGATCGACTTGCCCGCGTCCTGTTCCAGATGCAGGCGCTCGATCCCGACCTCGATCTGCCCGTCGGCGGTGTCGACCAGCACCACGCCCTCACCGACGATGGGGCTCTTGTACTGGCTGATCTGGTAGCCCTGCGGCAGGTCCGGGTAGAAGTAGTTCTTGCGGTCGAACACCGAGCGGTTGTTGATCTGCGCCTTCAGGCCGAGCCCGGTGCGCACCGCCTGCTTCACGCATTCGGCGTTGATGACCGGCAGCATGCCCGGCATCGCCGCGTCGACCAGCGACACATGGCTGTTGGGCTCGCCGCCGAACTCGGTGGAGGAACCGGAGAACAGTTTGGAGTTCGACGTGACCTGCGCATGGATTTCCATGCCGATCACCACCTCCCAGTCGCCGGTGGCACCCTTGATCAGCTTCTTCGGGTCGGCGGGGCGGGAATGCATGTTCATCGGACGGACCTGTTCTGGCGTGCGCGGGCACGAAAGCGCGGTGTGCGTTCCCTACCCCGCCCCTGCCGGTCCTGACAACCGTTTCGCGCGCCACGCTGCCGTGTCCGGCCAATGACGCGGCCCGGCGGCGGCGCTGCCGCCATCGGCCGCCGTCCCTCGCCGCTTGTCTCCGGGCGCCGGAGCCAAACGACCCGCCCCCACCTGACGCAACGTTTTTGCGCCCCTCCTAGACCAATGACCAAGAGGACACGTCGATGTGTCTCGCTTATTCATGGCCGCAATGCGACACTGGTAAGAACATTTTACCAGTTCCAGCGCTCTCGGGAGGAGCAACGCCAGCAAATAACGTCCCCGTTCCGTCCGTACTCCCGGCGGCAAAGGCGGGAGACACAGGAGGAAACACCGGGATGTCGACAGGTCTGCTCGCTTTCCTTGCCTTTCTGCCGATTCTCTCGGCAGGCGTCCTGCTCATCGGGTTCCGCATCGCCGCCCGCATCGTCATGCCGATCACCTATGCGATGGCGGTGGTCATCGCGTTGCTGTTCTGGGGCGTCAGCGCCAACCGCGTCATGGCTTCCACGCTGCAGGGATTGCTGCAGACCGCCGGGCTGCTCTGGATCATCTTCGGCGCCATCCTGCTGCTCAACACGCTGAAGCACTCCGGCGCCATCTCCACCATCCGCGCCGGCTTCACCTCGATCAGCCCGGACCGGCGCGTGCAGGTGATCCTTATCGCCTGGCTGTTCGGCTCCTTCATCGAGGGCGCCTCGGGCTTCGGCACCCCGGCGGCGGTCGCGGCGCCGCTGATGGTGGCGGTGGGCTTCCCCGCCATGGCGGCGGTGGTGTTCGGCATGATGATCCAGTCGACGCCCGTGTCCTTCGGCGCCGTCGGCACCCCGCTTATCGTCGGCGTGCAGACCGGGCTCGACCAGGCGGCGATCACCGCGCAGCTGACGCAGGCCGGCTCGACCTGGGCGACCTTCTTCCATCTCATCACTACGGAAGTCGCGGTCATCCACGCCATTTGCGGCACGCTGATGCCGCTGTTCCTCATCATGGTGATGACCCGCTTCTTCGGCCGCAACAAATCCTGGACCGAGGGCCTCTCCGCCCTGCCCTTCGCCCTGCTCGGCGCCTTCGCCATGACGGTGCCCTATGTGCTGGCGGCGACCTTCCTCGGCGCGGAATTCCCCTCGCTGCTCGGCGGCCTCATCGGCCTCGCCATCATGACGCTGGCGGCGCGCGCCGGCTTCCTGGTGCCGAAGACCTCCTGGGACTTCGCGCCGGCCTCGGAATGGCCGAAGGAATGGTTCGGCCAGCTCGACATCACCCTCGACAGCCTCGCCAAGCGCACCATACCGCTCGCGCTGGCCTGGGCGCCCTATGTGCTGCTGGCGCTGGTGCTGGTGGTGAGCCGCATGGTGCCGGCGGTCGGCAACGCGCTGAAATCCGCGACGCTGAGCTTCACCAACCTGTTCGGTGAGCAGGGCATCAATGGCGATTTCCCGCTGCTGTTCTCCCCCGGCGGGCTCCTCGTCATCATCTGCCTGATTACGGTCGTGCTGCACCGCATGTCGCTGTCCGGCTTCGGCGCGGCGGTGCGCGAGAGCAGCGGCACGCTGATCGGCGCTGGCTTCGTGCTGATCTTCACCGTGCCCATGGTGCGGGTGATGATCAATTCCGGCGTCAACGCCAATGATCTCGACAGCATGCCGGTGCTGGTGGCCGAATGGGTGTCGGAGCAGGTTGGCGCCGTCTACCCGTTCTTCGCCCCCACCATCGGCGCGCTCGGCGCCTTCCTCGCCGGCTCGAACACGGTCAGCAACCTCATGCTGAGCCAGTTCCAGTTCTCTGTGGCGCAGGGGCTCGGCATCTCCTCGGCGCTGATGGTGGCGGGCCAGTCGGTGGGCGCTGCCGCCGGCAACATGATCGCCATCCACAATGTCGTTGCCGCCTCGGCCACCGTCGGACTGCTCGGCCGCGAGGGGGCGACGCTGCGCATCACCATCCTGCCGACGCTGTACTATCTCCTCGTCGCCGGCACGCTGCTGCTGCTCGGCTTCTATGTCGTCGGTCTCGCCGACCCGCTGGTCGGGCGCTGAGGGCCCGTGCCGGAGCCGCGCCACGGCTCCGGCACCGCGCCTTGCGCGAAATCAAGGCCGTCGCGCCCGCGCGCCGGCACCCTCTCTCCGCCAACAGGGAGAGATGCCATGGATGTCGATACGATTGACGAGCGCCTGGCGCTCTTCCGCGCCATGGCCGGCCATGCCGGCGTGGACCTCGCGACCCTGTCCGCCGACGTGCCGCAGGAGGTACGGGCCGCCGCCCAGCGCTGCCTCGGCTGCCGCGATTCGGAGGAGTGCCACCGCTGGTTCGAGACGCAGGCGGCGGCATCGGACGATGCGCCCGCGCCGGTTCCCGGCTTCTGCCGCAACGCCGCGCAGTTCAATCTTTGGAAAGCCGAATAGCTCCCCAAGACGACGCCGCTGGTCGACCCCGCGCGGTGACCTTGCTATTGGGTCGCCTCCGGCCGCATACCGTTGGCCGAGGTGACACGAATGCGTATTGCGTCCATTTCGCTGGTGAAGGACGAAGCCGACATCATCGAAGGCTTCGTGCGGCACAATCTTCACTTCGTCGACCATATGTTCGTCGTCGACGATCGGTCCAACGACACTACCAGCGAGATCCTGCGCCGCCTCGCGGCCGAATCCTCCACCGTCACTCTGGTCGATGATGGCTGGACCGGCGGCTTTCACCAGAGCCGCCGCACCACGGCCCTGCTGCATCAGGTGGCGGCGCAGGGTGGGTGGGACTTCATCGCGCCCCTCGACGCCGATGAACTGATCTGCGCGCCCGACCGGGCCGCCTTCGAGGCCAGCCTGTCCGCCGTTCCGCACGGGGTCGCGGCCGGGGTCGGCGCGCTGTTCTATTGCTGGACGCCCGCCGACGACATGTCGATCCGCGACCCGCTGGTGCGGCTGACCACGGCGCTGGAACCGCCGGCCGGCCACATCTTCAAGGCCATCGCCCCCGCGTCGCTGTTCGCCGATCCGGCCCTCACCTATGTCGAGGGCAACCACGCCCTGCTGCTCGGCGGGTCCAGCGTGCCGGTGCAGCGGCTCGCGGGCGTCGAGCTCGCCCATTTCGCCGTGCGCTCGCCCGACCAGATCGTCAGCAAATGCCTCAAGCATTATGTCGGCTGGCGCAGCCGCAGCGACTACAAGGCCCACATGGCCAGCCAGGCGGTGGCCGCGGTCAACGCGCTGAAGCGGGAGCCGGGCTTTCATGTCAGCGCCAACGCGCCGGTGCTGGACGCCTATCTGCCGCCGGACATGGCGGCGAAGAGCCGGCACCGCCCGTTCACCGAGCGGCGCGGGGCGCTCGCCTGGCCGGAACTCGCCGTGCCCCAGCCCTATGCCGAGCTTGCCGGCCTCATGGACAGCCTCATCGACCGCGCGGCGCTGAGCGATCAGGTGGTCAGCGCCGCCACGGCGGCCGGCGGGGACATGTCGGTGGCGACGCTGCGCGCGCTGGTGAATGAGCGCAACGCGCTGGAATCCGAACTGGCGCGGCTGCGCAACTCGACCGCCGACCTTTCCAAGGCCTATGTCACGCTGCTGCGCCGGCGGCTCACCGTGTCCTGGCGCAAGCGCCTGATGCGCGGCGAGGCGCTGCTGCGCCGGTTGTTCGCCCGCTGAAGCCGTCACCGCGCCTGCGGCGGGGCGCGAAGGCGTAAGCGGCGGGGCTCAGCCCAGCCGCTCATTCTCATAGGCGATCACCCATTCGATCAGCTGCCGCCAGAGCTTTTCCACCAGCTCGGGCGGCACGCCCTTGGTCTCGGCATGGGCGCTGACCTTGTCGATCACGTCCTCTACCCGCTCGGGCAGGAAGGCGGCGAGGCCTTCCACCTTCTTCACCGCGATGACGTGCTTGACCACCTCCAGACGCCGGGCGAGCAGCTCGACGATCTCGGCGTCGATGGCGTCGATCTCGGCGCGGAACGGCGCCAGCGAACGCTCATTGGCGGGCAGGCGCGGCATGGCTCACTCCCACCAGCGGTCGGAGACCTCGAAGCGGCCGGCGGCCTCCTCGATCACCTGGCCGAGCGAGAACAACGTCTCCTCGCCGAACGGCCGGCCGATCAGTTGCAGGCCGAGCGGCAGCCCTTCGGCCGAGCGCCCCGCCGGCACGGCGATGCCGGGCAGGCCGGCCATGTTCAGCGTCACCGTGAACACGTCTTCCAGATACATCGCCACCGGGTCGGCGCCGGATTTCTCGCCGATGCCGAAGGCCGGCGACGGGGTGGCCGGCGCCAGCACGGCGTCGATGCCATCGGCGAAGACGGTTTCGAAATCGCGCTTGATCAGCGTGCGGACCTTCTGCGCCTTGAGGTAATAGGCGTCGTAATAGCCGGCCGAGAGCACATAGGTGCCGATCATGATGCGGCGGCGCACTTCCGCGCCGAAGCCGCTGGCGCGGGTCTTCTCATACATCTCGACAATGTCGCGGCCGGGCACGCGCTCGCCATAGCGCACGCCGTCATAGCGCGCGAGGTTGGAGGAAGCCTCCGCCAGCGCGACGATGTAGTAGGAGGGCAGCGCGTATTTGGTGTGCGGCAGGCTGATGTCGACGATCTCGGCCCCGGCGGCGCGCAGCATGTCGGCGCCCTTGTCCCACAGCGCGACGATTTCCGGCGACATGCCGTCGACGCGGTATTCGCGCGGAATGCCGATGCGCTTGCCCTTCACCGAGGCGCCCACCGCCGCCTCATAGTCCGGCACCGCTTGGTCGACGCTGGTCGAATCCTTCGGGTCGTGGCCGGCCATGGAGCGCAGCAGCAGCGCCGCGTCGTTGACCGAGCGGGCGATCGGCCCGGCCTGGTCGAGCGAGGAGGCATAGGCGACGATGCCCCAGCGCGAGCAGCGGCCATAGGTCGGCTTGATGCCCACCGTGCCGGTGAACGCCGCCGGCTGGCGGATCGAGCCGCCGGTATCGGTGCCCGCCGCGCCGGCGCACAGATGCGCCGCCACCGCCGCCGCCGAGCCGCCGGACGAACCGCCCGGCACCAGGGGCTGGGTCGAGCCGGCGCGCCGCCACGGATTCACCGTCGGGCCGAAGGCGCTCGTCTCGGTGGACGAGCCCATGGCGAACTCGTCCTGGTTCAGCTTGCCCAGCAGCACCGCGCCGTCGCCCCACAGCCGCGAGGTGACGGTGGATTCATAGGGCGGGACGAAGTGCTTGAGGATGTTGGAGCCGGCCGTGGTGCGCACGCCCTCCACCGCGTAATTGTCCTTCACCCCGAGCGGCAGGCCGTCGAGCGGCCCGGCCTCGCCCTTGGCGTAGCGGTCATCGCTGGCCTTGGCCATGGCGAGCGCCTTTTCCGGCGTCGCCAGCACATAGGCGTTGAGCGCCCCGGCGGCCTCGATGGCGCCGAGATAGGCCTGCGTCAGCTCGGTGGCGGTGAAATGGCCCTCGGCCAGCCCTTCGCGGGCGGCGGTGAGGGAAAGGCGGGTGAGATCGGTCATGAGGCTCACTCCACCACTTTCGGGACGGCGAAGAAGCCATCCTCGGCCGCCGGCGCGTTGGCGAGCACGCGCTCGGCGTAGAATCCGTCGCTCACCACGTCGGCCCGCAGCGGCAGGGTCATGGGAATGACGCTGGTCATCGGCTCGACGCCGTCGGTGTCGACTTCGCCGAGCTGTTCCACGAAGGCGAGGATGGCGTTGAGCTCGCCCTGGAGGTGGGCCACCTCGTCCTCTGTCACGGCGATGCGCGCCAGATGCGCCACCCGCCGGACCGTCGCCTGATCGACCGACATCCGAATTCCCAATCCGCTGAAACCGATGCGCGCCGTATAGCAGGCACGCACCGCGCCCCGCAACGCGCGGCACTGCGCTCGCGCTCAAGCGGTGGGGATTCGGACACCAGGCGATCCGGCCCGCCAAAGCAAAGGGCCGGCCGCGCGAGGCGACCGGCCCTCGCCTGTGACGCCGGGCGTCAGGAGCGCGCCTGCTCCAGGCACTGCGCCGCCGCCTGCGCGTTGGAGCGGGCATTGCCACGGTCGATCTGGCCGGACATGGCGAGCGACTTGGTGGTGTCGGTGACGATGGTGCGCAGGTCACCGCTGTCGCCGGCCGCCATCACAGCGGAATAGATCGCCTTGCCATCGGCGGTCAGCGAGGCGGCGCAGGCATTGCCGGCGGCCTGGTCGGCCTGGGCCACGCCGCCGGCCAGCAGCACGAGCGCGGCGCAGGCGGAGGTGGACAGCGCGCCGAGGCGCGCAAAGGAAGCAAGCTTCATGACAGTCTCCATGGTACACTAATAATCAGCGCACGCCCGCGCGGTTGACACCGCCGTTCACGTTGACGCCCGGGCCCGGCCGGGCGACAGCGCGCGCATTGACATTCGCCCCGGCGGTGCAACCGACGGGATATCCCGGGCGCGTGCAGGCGACGGCGGCGCGGGCCGCAGGCGCGGCATAAGGAGTCGGACGAACCACGCATCCCACAGGGATGCCCGGTCCAGTGCAATAGACGACGGCAGCCTCGGCCGGGGCGGCACCGCCCACGGCGAGAGCGACCAGCAACCCGCCGCAGAAGGCAGCCGGCACAAGGCGCCGCGCGAGCGGAACGAAGCGAGAGGGGAGGCTCATATGATCACATCCTGTTCAGGATCTCGCCCGGAGACCCGAACGGTACTTTGGTCCATTTGAGCCCTGCCGCAATGTCGATTATTGGTCGAACCGAATGCCCACGAGGAGAAGAATGGTTGCGCGCAGTTCGGCCACGACCCGCTCCGTCGATTCCCCCGTTTGCCGTTGGGCGACGCTGATGCCCGGCGAGGTCCAGGAGCGCGCCCGGCTGAGGGCACGCCCTGATTTTCCCTGGATCGCGCGGCAGGCGGCGGTCTCGCTCAGCGATGCCTATCGCGGCAATGTGCTGCTGACCCGGCTGCTGAATGATCGCGGCCGATTCGTGCTGGCACTGCTGATTCTCGACATGCATTTCGAGGAGCCCGGCGCGCCCGGCCTCACCACCGGCCGGCTGAAGAACGAGGCGGTGGCGCTCGAACTGTGCAGCCCCGGCCGCGTCAGCGCCATCCTCGCGGCGTTCCGGGTGTTCGGCATGATCGCCCCCGCGCCGGATGCGGACGGGCGCCGGCGGCGGCTCGTCGTCACCGAGAAGCTGATGGCGATCCACCGTGAGCGCTGGCGCACCATGCTCAAGACGCTCGCCCTCGTCATGCCCGAAGAGGGCGAACGCGGGCTGCGCCATCTCGACGACCCGGTCTTCCTCGTGCCGTTCGTGCGCACCCTGTTGCAGCCGCTGCGCGCGGGCTGGCGCCCGGCGCTCGACATTCCCGCCATCGGCCATTTTGCCGAGCGCGATGGCGGGCTGCTGATCGCGCTGGCGCTGTTCGGCACCGGGCTCAACGGCCCGCCGCTGTCGATCTCGCAGCTGGCGCGCTCCTTCCGCATCTCCCGCTCGCATGTCGTCGGTATCGTGCAGGAAGCCACCGCGCTGGAACTGGTGCGGCGCGTGGAGGATCAAGGCGCGCGCGGTCCGGGCGTGCTGCCCGAACCCAAACTGATGGACGCGCTGGAGCACTTCATCGCCGTCGCGCTGGTCCGCCAGATGGTGGCGGTGCGCGCCGGCATCGCGGCCCTCGACGGCCGCGAAGCCGCCTGACGCCGGCTCAACCCCGCGACAGGGTCACCGGCACGCCCTTGTCCGGCACCACCACGGTCGCCTCTTCGCCCACCAGCGAGACGAAGCGTTCGGCGCCCGGCTCCAGCAGGCCGAACGTGGCGTAATGCGCGGGAATGATGGTCAGCCCGCCGAGATAGCGCGACACCGCCACGGCGGCGAGTTCCGGCCCCATGGTGAAGCGGTCGCCGATCGGCACGATCACCACATCCGGCTTGTGCAGCTCGGCGATCAGACCCATGTCGGAGAAGATGTCGGTATCGCCCATGTGCCAGACGGTGGGCTCGCCAGGCGCCTTGACGATAAGGCCATTGGCGTTGCCGAGATAGACCGTGCGCCCCTCCTCCATCATCCCCGAGGAATGATCGGCCCGCACCATGGACACGGTGAAGCCGTCCTGATGGATCGTGTCGCCGGTGTTCATCGGCTCCAGCTTGGCGACGCCCTGATGGCCAAGCCAGCTGGCGAGATCGGCATTCGCCACCACGGTCGCCTCATTGGTGCGGGCAATCGCCACCGTGTCACCGACATGGTCGCCATGGCCGTGCGTCAGCAGCACATGCGACACACCGGCGATGGCGGCGCCGAAATCGCCGGTAAATACCGGGTTGCCGGTCAGGAAGGGGTCGATCAGAACCGAGGTGCCGGCGAAATCGAGCCGAAACGCCGCGTGGCCGAACCAGGTGATCTTCATCGCCGTGCCTCTTTCATTGCAGGGAGCGCGGGGAAGATAGGGCAGGAACCCGCCCGCACAAGCCCGGGCCGCCGGCCGCGATGGCGCGGCGCGCGCGGCCATGCTAGGCGATGCCGCCATGGCCGCCCCGATCCTCACCATCACCGATGCCGCCCCGCTCCTGCCGCCCCGTGGCGGGCTGATCGGGCTCGACCTCGGCACCAAGACCATCGGCGTCGCCTCGTCCGATCCCGACCGGCGCCTTGCCGCCCCGGTGGAAACCATCGCCCGCAAGCAATTCACCCCCGATGCCGCGCGCATTCTTTCCCTCGGCGCCGCGCGGGGCGCAGTGGGCATCGTGCTCGGCCTGCCGGTGAACATGGACGGCAGCGAAGGCCCGCGCGCGCAATCCTCCCGCGCCTTCGCCCGCAACCTCGCCCGGCTGACCGAGCTGCCGATCATCCTGTGGGACGAGCGGCTGTCCACCGCCGCCGTCGAGCGCGACATGATCGCCATGGATATGAGCCGCGCCCGCCGCGCCGAAGTGGTGGACCAGCAGGCGGCCGCCTTCATCCTGCAGGGCGCGCTGGACCGGCTGCGCTTCCTCGCCGGTCCGGGCTGAGGCGTTCAGGGGAGCTGCGCCGACATGTCCGCTGTGCTCGGCGCGCTGGTGCCGGTGTTCCTCATCATCGCGCTCGGGGCGGTGCTCAAGCGCGGGCTGCTGCCCGAGGATTCGCACTGGATCGCGCTGGAACGGCTGACCTATTTCATCCTGTTCCCGGCGCTGCTCGTGGTCAGCATCGCCCGGGCGGACCTTGGCGAGGTGGCGGTGCTGGAAGTGTCCACCGCCCTGCTCGGCGCCATCGCCATCGTCGGGGTGGCGCTGTCGCTGGCCCGCCCCACCCTCTGCCGGGCGCTCGGCCTCGCCGGGCCGAGCTACACCTCGGTGTTCCAGGGCGCGCTGCGCTGGAACACCTATATCGTCCTCGCCATTTCCGGCTCGCTCGCCGGCCCGCGCGGGCTGGCGGTGGCCGCCGTCGGGCTGGCGGTGATGATTCCCGTGCTCAACACGCTCAGCGTCATCGTGCTGGCGCGCCATGGCGAGAACGGCGGCGCCAGCAACCGCGCGCTGATTCTGCAGATCCTGCGCAACCCCTTCATCTGGTCCTGCGGCATCGGCGCGCTGATCAACGCGCTGCACCTGCCGGTGCCGGCGGTGCTGATGACCTTCGGCGACATTCTCGGCCGTTCCTCGCTGGCGCTCGGCCTGCTGGTCGTCGGCGCCGGGCTGCGGCTGGAGAATCTACGCCGCCCGCGCCTTGCCACCGGCTTCACCTGCCTCGTCAAGCTGGCGGTGCTGCCCGCCCTCGGCGTGGCCATCGGCCTCATGCTCGGCCTGCGCGAGGTCGACCTGCTCGTCGTCGCGGTGAGCACCGCCGTGCCCTCGGCGCCGAACGGCTATGTACTGGCCCGGCAGATGGGCGGCGACGCGCCGCTGCTGGCGGAAATCCTCACCGTGCAGACGCTGCTCGCCGCCGTCACCATGCCGCTGGTCATCGCCGCCGTCGCTCATCTCTAAGGGAAAGGCGCGGAGAAATGCGCCCTGCGGCGCTAAACTGCTTGCCGTCGCCCCCCGCCGCCTCTATCCAGCCGACTTCGATATGACATCGAACCCGACTGCCAGCTTCACCCTTCCGCGCCGCCACCTGCTCGGCATCGAGGGCCTGTCTCCCCAGGAGATCATCGGCCTGCTCGATCTTGCCGAAGAGTTCGTGCTTCTCAACCGGCAGGTGGAGAAGAAACGGGCGACCCTGCGCGGGCGCACCCAGATCAACCTGTTCTTCGAGGCCTCGACCCGCACCCAGGCCTCGTTCGAGATCGCCGGCAAGCGCCTTGGTGCCGATGTGATGAACATGTCGGTCTCCACCTCCTCGGTGAAGAAGGGCGAGACGCTCATCGACACCGCCGCGACGCTCAACGCCATGCACCCGGATGTGCTGATCGTCCGTCACAGCGCCTCCGGCGCGGTGGAACTGCTCGCCCGCAAGGTCGACTGCGCCGTGGTCAATGCCGGCGACGGCGCGCATGAGCACCCGACCCAGGCGCTGCTCGACGCGCTCACCATCCGCCGCAACAAGGGCCGCATCGAAGGGCTGACCGTCGCCATCTGCGGCGACATCACCCATTCGCGCGTCGCCCGCTCCAACATGCTGCTGCTGCAGGCGCTCGGTGCGCAGGTGCGGGTCATCGCGCCGCCGACCCTGCTGCCCAAGGACATCGAGCGCTTCGGCGTCACCGTCTATCGCGACATGCGCGAGGGGCTGGCCGGCGTGGACATCGTGATGATGCTGCGCCTCCAGCGCGAACGCATGAACGGCTCCTATGTGCCTTCGGTGAAAGAATATTTCCACTTTTGGGGCCTCGACGAGGCCAAGCTGCGCTTCGCCAAGCCCGACGCGCTGGTGATGCATCCCGGCCCGATGAATCGCGGCGTCGAGATCGATTCGGCGGTGGCCGACGGCGCCCAGTCCCTCATCCGCGAGCAGGTCGAGATGGGCGTCGCCGTCCGCATGGCCGTGCTGGACGCGCTGTCGCGGAATTTGCCCAATGCATGAGCCTCGCCCCATCCTGCTCGCCAAGGCGCGCCTGATCGACCCCTCGCGCGACCTCGACACGCGCGGCGACATCCTCATCGCCGACGGCGTGATCAAGGACATCGCCCCGAACCTCGCCGACGGCCTGCCGCCGGAGACGGAGATCGTCGACTGCCGCCGGTTGGTCGCCGTGCCGGGCCTCGTCGACATGCGCGCCTTCATCGGCGAGCCCGGCGCCGAGCACCGCGAGACGCTCGCCTCCGCCAGCCAGGCGGCGGCGGCGGGCGGCGTCACCACCATCATTTGCCAGCCCGACACCGATCCGGTCATCGACGATCCCGCCATCGTCGACTTCATCCTGCGCCGGGCGCGCGACACCGCCATCGTCAATGTCCACCCCATGGCCGCCCTCACCAAGGGGCTGGAAGGGCGGGAGATGACGGAGATCGGCCTGCTCGGTGCCGCCGGCGCGGTGGCCTTCACCGACGGCACCCGTTCCATCGGCTCGGCGCAGGTGCTGCGCCGCGCGCTGACCTATGGTCGCGATTTCGGCGCGCTCATCGTCCATCACACCCAGGATGCCAGCCTCGCCGGCGAAGGCGTTATGAATGAAGGCGAACTCGCCTCGCGCCTCGGCCTCGCCGGCCTCTCCAAAGCGGCGGAGACCATCGTGTTCGAGCGCGATGTGCGGCTCGCCGCCATCACCGGCGGGCGCTACCACGCCGCCTCGCTCACCTGCGCCGATTCGCTGGAAGTGCTGCGCCGGGCCAAGGATGCGGGCATCGACGTCACCGCCTCGGCCTCCATCAACCACCTCACGCTGAACGAGCGCGACGTGGTCGGCTACCGCACCTTCTTCAAGCTCACCCCGCCGCTGCGCGCGGAGGACGACCGCCTCGCGCTGGTGCAGGCGGTGGCGGAGGGGCTGGTCGACATCATCGTCTCCGACCACAACCCGCAGGATGTGGAGGTGAAGCGCCTGCCCTTCTCCGAGGCCGCTTTCGGCGCGGTGGGACTGGAGACCATGCTCGCGGCCGGCCTGCGCCTCGTCACCTCGGGCGGGCTCGACCTGATGACGCTGATCCGCGCCATGTCGACGAAGCCGGCGGAACGCCTCGGCCTGCCCGCCGGCACGCTGCGCCCCGGCGCGCGGGCGGATATCGCCCTGCTCGCGCTGGACGACGCCTGGATTCTCGACCCGCTCACGCTCAAATCGCGCTGCCGCAACACGCCCTTCGACGAGGCGCGTTTCGAAGGCCGGGTGGTGCGCACGCTGGTCGCCGGCCGCACCGTATATGAATATGTGTGACGGGCGCCACCGCGCGCCCGCGCCCCTCTGTGCAACCGCCCGGAAGTCTGTAAGGTCGCAGGCATGAACCCGTCCCTGCCCGCTCTGTCGAGCCTCGCCGCATTGCTGCTGGGTTACGCCCTCGGCTCGATCCCGTTCGGCCTCCTGCTCACCCGGATGGCCGGCACGCAGGACATTCGCAGCATCGGCTCCGGCAATATCGGCGCGACCAATGTGCTGCGCACCGGCCGCAAGGGGCTGGCGGCGGCAACGCTGCTGGGCGATGCGCTGAAGGGCACCGTGGCCGTGCTGCTGGCGCTGGCGTGGCTCGGCCCCGAGGCCGCGCTGGCGGCGGCGCTGGGCGCCTTTCTCGGCCATCTCTTCCCGGTCTGGCTGGGGTTCAAGGGCGGCAAGGGCGTCGCCACCTTTCTCGGCGTGACGCTGGCGCTGGCCTGGCCGGCGGCGCTGGTCTTCGCGGTCGTGTGGCTCGGCGTGGCGTTTGCCACCCGCTACTCCTCCCTCGCCGCGCTGGTGGCGAGCGTCGCCACCGCGCTGTCGGCGTTCTTCCTCGCCTCCACCCCGGTCGGCGTGCTGCTGAGCCTTCTCGCCGCGCTGCTGTGGTTCATGCACCGGGCCAACATAAGCCGCCTCCTCGACGGCACCGAAGGGCGCATCGGCAAGAAAGGGTAGCGCGTGAGCGGGCGCGGCGTTCATCTCGACCCTGAACAGCGCCGCGACTGGCTCCGCCTCATCCGCGCCGAGCATGTCGGCCCCCGCGCCTTCCGCAGCCTGATCAACCGTTTCGGCGGCGCCGCCGCCGCACTCGACGCCCTGCCCGCCCTGGCCCGGCGCGGCGGCGGGCTGCTGCCCCCGCGCGTGCCGTCCATTGCCGAGGCTGAGGCGGAGATGGCGGCGCTGACGCGGATGGGCGGGCGCTTCATCGCGCTGGGCGAGCCGGAATACCCGGCCCTGCTGCGCACTATCGACGATGCGCCGCCGCTCCTCGCCCTGCGCGGCCGGGCGGAGGTGCTGGCGCAGCCCACCGTCGCCATTGTCGGGGCGCGCAACGCCTCCGGCGCCGGCCGGATGATCACGGCGCGCATGGCGCGCGGCCTCGGCCTGGCGGGCTGGGCCGTCGCCTCCGGGCTGGCGCGCGGCATCGACGCCGCCGCCCATGAGGCGAGCCTTGCCACCGGCACCATCGCCGTCATCGCCGGCGGGCATGACCGCCCCTATCCGCGCGAGAACGAGCCGCTGATGGCGCGCATCGCCGAAGAAGGCGCGATCCTCACGGAAATGCCGATGGGCTGGGAGCCGCGTGCCCGCGATTTTCCCCGCCGCAACCGGCTGGTGTCCGGCCTCTCGCTCGGTGTCGTGGTGGTGGAGGCGGCAGAGCGCTCCGGCTCGTTGATTACCGCTCGCCTCGCCGCCGAGCAGGGGCGCGAGGTGCTCGCCGTGCCGGGTTCGCCGCTCGATCCGCGCGCCGGCGGCACCAATACGCTGATCCGGCAGGGCGCCGCTCTGGTCACCGGGGCGGAAGACGTGCTGGAAGCGCTCGCCGCGCTGCGCGACCGGCCGCCCGTGCTGGATATGGAGGAAGACACGCCGGGCATGGAGGCGGCCGAGCCGAGCGACGACGTGCGCTCGCGGATCTTGAGCCTGCTCGGCCCCTCGCCGCTGGCGGTCGACGATCTCGTGGCGCTGTCGGGCGCCCGGGTCAGCGAGGTGCAGATCCTGCTGCTGGAACTGGAGCTCGCCGGCCGGCTGGAACGCCACCGCGACGGCAGCGTCTCGCTGCTGCTTTGAATTGAGCCGCGGCCTGCGCGCCCTCGCCCGCCTAAAGCCTTATCCGCCCAGGTTGAAGCCCCCTGATCAGTGAATCAGCCCCCAAGTCATGCCCAGAGAACCGTTAACCGAGTTGATTGCGGCGCCATCAGATCGGAGCGTGCTCTAGGGTGCCTCGATGGAGCTTGCCCCTCGCCGCCCGACCCGGCGCGTCTCGGTCTCGCGGTGGGCCGTGTCACGGGCCTCGGCATAGGCCATCTCAAGCAGATAAGACAGCATGTCCAGCTTGTTGCGGGCGGCGAGGGTCGCCAGTTCCCGTGAGAGGGCGGCGATGTACTCCGCCGCTTCCCTCACCGTCCGATGCGCAGGAACATTGTCGGTCACGTCAGGCGCCCGTTGCTGATGGCGGCACGGAACACCGTACCACAGCGCCGGGACTTGTCACGCCAAATGCGTGCATTCATGAATATTACACAACCTTACCGAGCAGGGCGCGAGGCCCCCGCCAAGGGCTCCGAACGGCGGGCTGAAACCACGGTTAAACCGCGCCCCGCGCGTCCGTCTCCGGCACGGCGTGTGCTTGGCATTTGACACACCGGGGCCTCTACCCCATTTTCCCGGCCTCTCGGGGCTGGACCCCTCAAAGGACGTGGCGCGCACATGCAGGTCGTCATCGTCGAATCGCCTGCCAAGGCGAAGACGATCAACAAATATCTCGGCTCGGGCTACGAGGTATTCGCCTCGTATGGGCACGTACGCGACCTTCCGGCGAAGGATGGCTCGGTCAATCCCGACGACGATTTCCGCATGCTGTGGGATGTCGATCCCAAGGCGCAGAAGCGATTGTCCGATATCGCCCGCGCGGTGAAGGAGGCGGACGGCCTCATTCTCGCCACCGACCCGGATCGCGAAGGCGAGGCGATTTCCTGGCACGTGCTGGAAGTGCTGAAGGAAAAGCGCGCGCTGAAGGCGCAGCCGGTCTCGCGCGTCGTCTTCAACGCCATCACCAAGCAGGCGGTGCTGGAGGCGATGCAGCATCCGCGCGTTATCGACGCGGCGCTGGTCGATGCCTATCTCGCCCGCCGCGCGCTGGATTATCTCGTCGGCTTCACCCTCTCGCCGGTGCTGTGGCGCAAGCTGCCCGGCGCCCGCTCGGCCGGGCGCGTGCAGTCGGTGGCGCTGCGCCTCGTCTGCGACCGCGAGCGCGAGATCGAAACCTTCGTCAAGCGCGAATACTGGTCCATCGCCGCCCAGCTGGCGACGCCCCGGCAGGAGACCTTCGAGGCCCGCCTAGTCGGCGCCGACGGCAAGAAGATCACCCGTCTGGATGTCGGCACCGAGGCTGAGGCGGCCGATTTCCGCGCCGCGCTGGAAAAGGCGGATTTCAAGGTGCGCTCGGTGGAGGCCAAGCCGGCCCGCCGCAACCCGTCCCCGCCCTTCACCACCTCCACGCTGCAGCAGGAGGCGAGCCGCAAGCTCGGCTTCGCCCCGGCCATCACCATGCGCATCGCGCAGCGGCTCTATGAGGGCGTCGATGTCGGCGGCGAGACCGTCGGCCTCATCACCTATATGCGTACCGACGGCGTCGACATGGCCCCCGAAGCGGTGGCCGGCGCCCGCTCGGTGATCGCCCGCGACTATGGCGAGCGCTATGTGCCCTCCGCCCCGCGCAAATACACCGCCAAGGCGAAGAACGCGCAGGAAGCCCATGAGGCGATCCGCCCGACCGATCTGTCGCGCCGGCCGAAGGACGTGATCCGCCAGCTGGAGCCCGACCAGGCCAAGCTCTATGAGCTGATCTGGCTGCGCACCATCGCCAGCCAGATGGAATCGGCCGAGCTGGAGCGCACCACGGTTGATATCGACGCCAAGGCCGGCGGCCGGGCGCTGGAACTGCGCGCCACCGGCACGGTCATCAAGTTCGACGGCTTCCTCACCCTCTACCGCGAGGGCAGCGACGACGACGAGGACGACGAGGAGAGCCGTCGCCTGCCGGCCATGGCGGCGGGCGAAGCGCTCGCCAGCAAGGGCATCAAGGCCGACCAGCACTTCACCGAGCCGCCGCCGCGCTATTCCGAGGCGTCGCTGGTCAAGCGCATGGAAGAGCTGGGCATCGGCCGGCCCTCGACCTATGCCTCCGTGCTCGCCGTGCTGCGCGACCGCGAATATGTGAAGCTCGACAAGCGCCGCCTGGTGCCCGAGGACAAGGGCCGTCTCGTCACCGCCTTCCTCGAGAGCTTCTTCGACCGCTATGTCGAATATGACTTCACCGCCGACCTTGAGGAGAAGCTCGACCGCATCTCCAATGGCGAGTTGCAGTGGAAGGACGTGCTGCGCGACTTCTGGCGCGACTTCATGGCCGCCGTCGGCGAGACCAAGGAGCTGCGCGTCTCCGATGTCATCTCCGCGCTCGACGGCATGCTCACCGCGCACATCTTCCCGCCCAAGGAAGACGGCTCCGACCCGCGCATCTGCCCGACCTGCGGCACCGGCCGGCTGTCGCTGAAGGTCGGCAAGTTCGGCGCCTTCATCGGCTGCTCGAACTATCCCGAGTGCAAGTACACCCGCCCGCTGGCGGCGCAGGGGGCGGACGAGGCCAATGGCGGCGACGCCAACGGCACCCGCGTGCTCGGCACCGATCCGGTGAGCGGGCTGGAAGTGACCATCCGCGCCGGGCGCTTCGGCACCTATCTCCAGCTCGGCGAGGGCAAGGACGGCGAGAAGCCCAAGCGCTCCAGCCTGCCCAAGGGCCTCGCGCCCGCCGATGTCGATCTCGACACCGCGCTGGCGCTGCTCTCCCTGCCGCGCGAGATCGGCCTGCATCCCGAGACCGGCGAACCCATCCTCGCCGGCATCGGCCGGTTCGGGCCCTATGTCCAGACCGGCAAGACCTACGCCAATATCGAGCCGGGCGACGACATTCTCGCCATCGGCCTCAACCGGGCGGTGGCGCTGATCGCCGACAAGCAGAGCAAGGGCCCCGGCCGGCGCGGCGCGGTCGGCGGGCGCGAGCTCGGCGAGCATCCCACGCTCGGCGGGGCGATCACCGTGCGGCCGGGCCGTTTCGGCGCCTATGTCAACCATGGCAAGGTGAACGCCACCCTGCCCAAGGACATGGACCCGGAAGCGGTGACGCTGGAACAGGCGGTGGAGCTGATCACCGCCAAGGCCGGCTCCGCCCCGGCCAAGCCCGCGCGCCGCGCGGCGGCGAAGCCCGCCACTGACAAGGCGCCGGCCAAGAAGGCCGCCACCGCCAAGAAGCCGGCGGCGAAAAAGGCTCCCGCCAAGAAGGCGGCGGCGAAGAAGACGGCAGCCGGCTGACCCCGGCGCCTATTCCGGCAGCGGCGCGGGGGGATGGCCGGAGCGCAGCGGGCGCTCCTCCATCGCCAGCATGGCGAGCAGCGACACGCCCAGCGCCCCCGCCGCCGCCACGAACACCCAGCGGAAGGCGCCGGCGAGCGGCGCCACCTGCGCCCGTCCTTCCAGCAGCCGCTCCAGCAGCGCGCTGGTCTCGATGCCCGACAGGCCGATGACGATGGCGCCGAAGCCGGCGGTGAGCACCGCCGAGCCGAGCGAGCGGAACAGGTTCACCACCCCGGTCGCGGTGCCCATCTGCGGCAGCGGCACGGCGTTCTGCACCGCCACCGTGGTCACCGGCAGCACGGTGCCGAGCCCCATGCCGGCAATGCCCATGGCCACCCCCACAACCGCGATCGGCAGGCCGAGCGGCCACAGCGCCAGCGCGCCGAGCGCGGCGATACTGGCGAGCAGGCCGAGGATCGGCAGGCGCTTGTAATGGACGATATGGCCCATCACCCGCCCGGCGCCGGTCGCCCCCACCACCACGCCCGCCATGAGCGGTATCAGCGCCAGCCCGGATTCGGAGGCGGTGAGCCCCATCACCCCTTCAAGATAGAGCGGCATCTGGATCGACAGGCCCACCAGCGTGCCCATGGCGAAGGCGGCGGCGGGCACGCCCGTGCGCACCACCTTGTTGGACAGCACGGCGAGCGGCACCAGCGGCTCGGCCGCGGTGGCGACCCTCAAGGCGAAGCCGACCCAGAGCAGCACCGCCAGCGCCAGCAGTCCGAGAATGGGCAGCGAGAACCAGCGGAACTCGGTGCCGCCCCAGCTCAGCGCCATCAGCAGCGCCACCGTGCCGGCGCACATGAGGAAGGCGCCGAGAATATCGAGCCGGTGCGGGTGATGATGCGCCGGCAGGCGCCGCAGCGAGCGGTCGCTCATCAGCGCCGCGATGAGGCCGAGCGGCACGTTGATCCAGAAGATCAGCGACCAGTGCAGATGCTCGGCGAAGAAGCCGCCGAGGATCGGCCCGGCAATGCTGGAGGTGATGAAGACGATGGCGAAATAGCCCTGGTAGCGCCCGCGTTCACGCGGGGCGATGAGCAGGCCGATAATGGTCTGCGCCAGCGCGATCAGCCCGCCGCCGCCCAGCCCCTGCACGGCGCGCGCCACGATCAGCCACGGCATGTTCTGCGCGGTGGCGCACAGCACCGAGCCGATGAGGAAGGTGCCGATGGAGGCCAGCAGCACCGGGCGCGGGCCGTGAATATCGGCGAACTTGCCCACCAGCGGCGTGATGGCCGTGCCGGTGAGCAGATAGGCGGTCACCACCCAGGTGAGGTTTTCCAGATCGCCGAAACTGCCGCCAATGGTCGGCAGGGCGGTGGCGATGATGGTCTGGTCGAGGGCGCTGAGGAACATCGCCACCATCACGCCGGTGACGATGACGCGAATCTCGCTATGGGACAGCGACGCGTCGGTCGCCTCCGGCGTGCGGGCATCCATGATACGAATCCAGCTCGGCGCCAAAAGCGCGCCGCGAAAGCGCGGCAAATTCCGCCTGTTGGCGGTCAATTGCAAGCGAACGGCCGCCCGTGCCGCAACGTCAGCCCCCTCGCCCGGTCGACGTGGCGCGCCGGAGGCGATAGCGTCAGCACAGCCCTCCAAACGCGGTGAATCGTGCGTAAACCTATCAAGCCGAAGGGCCGCAAGCCCGCCCGCCCTGCCCTTCCCGCCGGCCTGACCAAGGGTCTGCCCGGTCGCGAGGAATTGATCGCCTTCATTGCCTCGCAGGGCGGGGATGTCGGCAAGCGGGAGATTTCGCGCGCTTTCGGCCTCGACGGCAGCGACCGCATCGCGCTGAAGGAGCTGCTGCGCGAACTGGCGGACGAGGGACTGCTCGGGCGCAAGCGGCGCAAGCTGCATCTGCCCGGCGCGCTGCCCGCCGTCGTGCTGTCGGAAGTGGTGGAGCGCGACGAGGACGGCGAACTCATCGCCACGCCGGTGGACTGGGACGAGGAGGAGAGCGGGGAAGCGCCGCGCATTCTCGTGCGTCTCGCCCGGCGCGGCCGCCTCGCCGGCCCGGCGCCGACGGTCGGCGACCGGGTGCTGCTCAAGACCGAGGAAATCCCGGAAGCCGACGGACGCATCCGCCATAACGGCACCGTGCTCAAGGTGATCGAAAAGGCCCGCGCGCTCACGCTCGGCATTTTCCGCCGCGACCTGCAGACCGGCGGCGGGCGGCTCACCCCGATCGACAAGCGCAATATGGGGCGCGAGCTCGCCATCCCGGCGGATTTCACCGGCGAGGCGCAGGACGGCGATCTGGTCTCGGTCGAGATCATCCGCCACCACGCCTATGGCCTGCCCACCGCCAAGGTGAAGGAGCGCCTGGGTTCGGTGGCGACGGAGAAGGCGATCAGCCTCATCGCCATCCACGCCCACGGCATTCCCAGCGTCTTCCGCCGCGAGGCGTTGGCGGAGGCGGAAGAAGCCCAGCCGGCCTCGCTGCGCGGGCGCGAAGATTGGCGCGATCTGCCGCTGGTCACCATCGACCCGCCGGACGCCAAGGACCATGACGACGCGGTGCACGCGACGCCGGACCTCGACCCCGACAATGAGGGCGGCTTCATCCTCACCGTCGCCATCGCCGATGTCGCCGCCTATGTGCGGCCGAACTCGGCGCTGGACCGCGAGGCACTGGCGCGCGGCAATTCGGTGTATTTCCCCGACCGGGTGGTGCCGATGCTGCCCGAGCGCATTTCCAACGATCTGTGCTCGCTGCGCCCGCTGGAAGACCGGCCGGCGCTCGCCGTGCGCATGGTGGTGGGCGCCAATGGCCGCAAGAAGCGCCACAGCTTCCACCGCATCATGATGCGCTCCGCCGCCAAGCTTGCTTACGCGCAGGCGCAGGCGGCGGTCGACGGCCGGGCGGACGATGTCACCGATCCGTTGCTGGAAGGCGTCCTGCGCCCGCTCTGGGCCGCCTATGGCGCGGTGAAGAAGGCACGCGATGCCCGCGCCCCGCTCGACCTCGATCTGCCCGAGCGCAAGATCCTGCTGAAGCCCGACGGCACGGTGGACAAGGTGGTGGTGCCGGAGCGGCTCGACGCGCACCGGCTGATCGAGGAATTCATGATCCTCGCCAATGTCGCCGCCGCCGAGACGCTGGAGGAAAAGCGCATCCCGCTGATCTACCGCGTGCATGACCAGCCCTCGCTGGAGAAGATGTCGGCGCTGCGCGAGTTCCTGCAGACGCTCGACATCAAGCTGCCGAAGACCGAGAGCGTGCGCCCGGCGCAGTTCAACGACATCCTCGCCCGGGTCGAGGGCACGGAGATGGCGCCGCTGGTCAATCAGGTGATCCTGCGCAGCCAGGCGCAGGCGGAATACGCCAATGAGAATTACGGCCATTTCGGCCTGCATCTGCGCCGCTACGCGCATTTCACCTCGCCCATCCGCCGCTATGCCGATCTGATCGTGCACCGGGCACTGGTGCGCGGGCTGGGTTTCGGCGCCGACGGGCTGCCGGAGACGACGACGCCCGAGCAGCTGGCCGAGATCGCCGCCCGCATTTCCGCCAGCGAGCGCCGGGCCATGGCCGCCGAGCGCGAAACCATCGACCGCCTGATCGCCCATCACATGGCGGTGCAGATCGGCGCCACCTTCCGCGCCCGCATATCGGGCGTGACCAAGGCCGGGCTTTTCGTCGCGCTCGACGAGACCGGGGCCGACGGTTTCATTCCTGCCGTGACGCTGGGGCAGGACTATTACCGCTATGACGAGGCCCGCCACGCGCTGGTGGGCGAGCGCAGCGGCGAGATGCACCGGCTCGGCGACCGCGTCGAAGTGAAGCTTGTCGAAGCCGCCCCCGTGGCTGGCGCGCTGCGCTTCGAGCTACTATCTGAGGGGAATTACGTAGCGCCCGACCGGCGCCGCCCCGGCGGCCGCGGGCGACCGGCCCGCAGCACGGAGCGTCCGCACGGACCCAAGCGCTTCGGCAAGCGGAGATAGCGCCGAGAGGCGCATCGGAGAGTGCGCCACAGGCGCATGGAGACAGCGCCGCAGGCGCCTCAGAGACAGCGCCGGAGGCGCAGCGCGATGCAGACACAGAAGTCCCCGCCCGACCGCCCGATCGGCCCCGCGATCATGAACGGGTTCCGCATGCGCTGCCCCGCCTGCGGCAAGGGTGCGATGTTCGGCTCCTATCTCAAGGTGAACGAGCACTGCCCGGAATGCGGCGAGGAGCTGTGGCACCACCGCGCCGACGACGCGCCTCCCTATATGGTCATCACCATTGTCGGGCACATCGTCGTGCCGCTGCTGCTGGCGGTGGAAATGGCGCTGCACCCGGCGGTGTGGATCCACCTCGTGCTGTGGCTGCCGCTGACCCTCATCCTCTCGCTGGTGCTGCTGCCCCCCGTGAAGGGGGCGCTGATCGGGTTCCAGTGGGCGGTGCGCATGCACGGATTCGATCCGAACGATTCCGAGCGCGAGGCGCTGCCCCCGAGCCACCGGACGGACGCGCTGCCGGCGGCCAAGGGCTCCTGACCGGTCTTAACTCCTGATCGGTCTCGTCGGTCTCACACTCCACCTCATCGTCCTCATCGGTCAGTCGCTTCGGCCGGCCTCACCGCACCGCATCGCCCTCATGAGCCTGACCGACGTTTCCCCCCATTTTCCCCGCGAAAGGCTCGACGCGACGCACCCGGTCATCCGCCCGGTGGACGCGGCGGCGCTGATTCTGGTGGACCGCTCGAAGAAGACGCCGCGCCTTCTGCTCGGCCGCCGCAACCCGGCACTGCGCTTCATGCCGGGCAAATTCGTCTTTCCCGGCGGGCGCGTGGACGCGGTGGACCGGCGCGTGCCGGTCTATGGCATGCTGGATTGCGAGAGTGAACGCAGGCTGTTAGCCCGCGTCACCCGCCCCAGCGCCGGCCGCGCCCGCGCGCTGGCGCTCGCCGCCATCCGCGAGACGGCGGAGGAGGTCGGCCTGCTCATCGGCACGCAGGAGGCCGGCGATCCGGGCCCCCTTCCCGGCGCCTGGGCGCCCTTCGGCGCGGCCGGACTGTTTCCCAATCTGGAGGCGCTGACCTTCGTCGCCCGCGCCGTCACCCCGCCCCGCCTCGCCCGCCGCTTCGACACGCGCTTCTTCATGGCGGAGCTGTCGCAGGTCGCCCATCGCCTTGACGGCACGGTGGGGCCGGAGGCGGAATTCGTGGAAGCTCAATGGTTTACGCTCGACGAGGCGTTGCGGGCGGACGTGCCTGAGATCACCCGGGCGATCCTCGGCGAGGTCGCCCCGCGCCTGTCCGGCGGCCATCGCCCGTGGCAGCCGGTGCCGTTCTTCTTCTCGCGCGGCGCCAAGGTCTACCGCGAGGCGCTGGCCTGAACGGGGCGCGGGCCAGAAACGCGCCGCATGAGGTCATTCCCAAAAGTCATTCGACTTTTGTCATCCATGGGCTAGAGCGGGCGACCCGGGAGGCGCTTCCCGACCTCAGGTGACCCCATGCATGCCCCCGCCGCCTCCCGCCCTGTCAATATCGCCTCCATCGCCGCCGCGATTGCCGCCATCTCCGCCGTCGGCCTCGGCCTTGCTTTGTCGATCCCGCTCCTCGCCTTCGAGCTGCACGACCGCGGCGTCTCCTCCACCTGGATCGGGCTGAACACGGCGGTCGGAGGCCTCGCAACCATAGCATTGGCGCCGTTTCTGCCGAATCTGGTGCGTCGTCTCGGCGCCGGCCCGCTGCTGCTGGCGGCCATCCTCAGCGCCGCGATCAGCCTCGTCGCCTTCAAGGTCACAGCGTCCTTCGTGCTGTGGTTTCCGCTGCGCTTCATCTATGGCGCGGCCCTGTGCGTGCTGTTCGTGGTCAGCGAGTTCTGGATCAACGCCGCCGCGCCGAGCGACCGGCGCGGGCTGGTCATCGGCATTTACGGCACGGTGCTGTCGATCGGCTTCGCCGGCGGCCCGGCCATTTTGAGCCTCGTCGGCACGCAGGGATGGGCGCCCTATCTGTGCGGCGCCGCCTTCTTCGGCCTCGCCGGAATTCCGGTGCTGATCGGCGCCTCGAGCGCACCCGCCATCGAGAAGGAGAGCACCTCCGGCGGCGTGTGGACACTGATGCGGATCGCCCCCGCCGCCACCCTCGCCGCGTTCATCTTCGGCGCCGTGGAAACTGGCATCATCAATTTCCTGCCGCTCTACGGCCTGCGCCGTGGGCTTGATGCCGGCGACGCCGCTCTGCTGCTCACCATAGCCGAGCTCGGCAATGTCGCGCTGCAGCTGCCGCTCGGCCTGCTCAGCGACAAGGTGGACCGGCGGCGCCTTCTTCTGGGCTGTGGCATTGTCAGCCTCGGCGGCGCGCTGCTTATCCCCTATCTCGCCATAGACAGCTGGGCGCTGTGGACCGTGGCCTTTCTCACCACGGGAATCGTCGCCGGCCTCTATACGGTCGGCCTGGCTTTGCTCGGCGCCCGCTTCGACGGTGCGGCACTCGCCACCGCCAATGCGGCTTTCGTGATGCTGTACTCGATCGGCCTCACCGTCGGCCCCACGGCTGTAGGGGGCGGCATGCAACTGATTGATCCGCACGGCTTTGCCTGGGTGATCGCCGCCTTCCTGGTGCTCTATGTGCTGGTGGTGGCAGCACAGATTTGGCGCGATCGCTGACCACGCTTCCTTGACATTCGCGCGCCGATCACGGATACGGACGCGCAACGAGCGGCGGTTTTGCCGCGCGAACCCAATTTCTTCGGCGTGGCGGCCCCACGTTCGAGAGCCACGCTCCAGGAGACCCGGTCATGGCCAAGGCAACGACCATCAAGATCAAGCTCGTGTCGAGCGCCGACACCGGCTTCTTTTACGTGACCAAGAAGAACTCGCGCACCATGACCGACAAGCTGGTCGTGAAGAAGTACGACCCGGTGGCGCGCAAGCATGTCGAGTTCCGCGAAGGCAAGATCAAGTGATCTGAGCCCCGTCGGCTTTTGACGCGAAAAGGCGCCGTTTGGCGCCTTTTTCTTTGGCGAAACATCGAGATACGTTCCTCGCTCATCTTAAGCGACGCTGCAGCGATCAAGGACGTTTTTGATCGAGGAACAGGTACCGGCTGGCGGGCGGGAATCGGCGAGCGGTGAACGGAGAGGCCATCCGTAGACACCGCCCGCCGACCAGACCCCACGGACCCAGGAGATGCGGCGGACCCGAGCACTCCGTAGGGCAAACGGATACCGAGGAAAAGCTAACCCAAACGCAGCCAAATGCAACGGGGTTTCGCCGCAGATTCGCACCGGAGCGCGAAGCTCCGCGCGCCTGTGATACCGTTCAGGACACCGGCACGAACTGGCGAACGGTTTCGAGGAATTTGGCGACGGAAATCGGTTTGGAAAGATAGGCCTCGCAGCCACCTTCGCGAATGCGTTCCTCATCGCCCTTCATGGCGAAGGCGGTCACCGCGATAACGGGAATGGCCTTGAGTTCTGGATCGGCCTTCAGTGCGCGCGTGACATCGAGGCCCGAAACCTCAGGGAGCTGGATGTCCATCAGTATGAGGTCCGGCCGATGACGGCGCGCGAGATCGAGGGCTTCCACGCCATTGCGCGTCCCGACCGTGATATAGCCATGGGCTTCGAGCAGATCGTTGAAGAGCTTCATATTGAGCTCATTGTCCTCAACGATCAGAACGGTCTTGGGCATCGGTCGACTGTCCCTGCAACGACGGCACACCGGGCAAGCTGGAATCACTCACCCTTCCGCCCGTCGATGCGTTAGCTTTACCCACCCATTCCTTACGGAACCGGAAATGAAACGCCGCAACTCCCGCCCCCCTTCCCAGATCGACGCGGCCCGGCAGGTCGCGTTGGGCGCCCTCGCCTTTCTCGCCGGCGATCCTGAGCGCATCGGCCCATTTCTGGCGGAGAGTGGGCTGTCGCCGGCCGATCTGCGCGGGGTCGCGGGGGCGGCCGCCTTCCATGTCGCCCTGCTCGATTATCTCATCAACCGGCAGGATCTGCTGATCGCCCATGCCGGCGAGGCGGAGATCGACCCCGGCCATGTCGTGGCAGCGCGTGAAATCCTCTTCCACGCCGATATAGGCGAGGACTGAGGGAGCATACGGAGCTCGGGCGATGGCGCGCCTGCCGGCATTCTGCCGAGACTGCCTCACCGATGCCGGCGAGGAGAGACGCTGCACGCAGTGCGGCAGCCCGCGGCTGCTGCGCCATGCCGAACTCGACACGCTGCACGTCGCCCATATCGACTGCGACGCCTTCTATGCCTCGGTGGAGAAGCGCGATGACCCGGCGCTGCGCGACGTTCCCGTCATTATCGGCGGCGGCAAGCGGGGCGTGGTCTCGACCGCCTGCTACCTCGCGCGCGTCAAGGGCGTACGCTCGGCCATGCCGATGTTCAAGGCGCTCGCTTTGTGTCCGGAAGCCACCGTCATCAAGCCCAACATGGCGAAATATGTCGCGGTCGGGCGGCAGATTCGCGAGCGGTTCCTGCGCCTCACCCCCCTGGTGGAGCCGCTTTCGATCGACGAGGCCTTTCTCGACCTTGCCGGCACCGAACTTCTGCATGGCGAGAGCCCGGCGCGGGCGCTCGCCCGGCTGGCCCGTTCGGTCGAGACGGAAATTGGTGTCACCATCTCCGTCGGCCTCGCGCCAAACAAATTCCTCGCAAAGATGGCCTCCGAACTCGACAAGCCGCGCGGCTTCGCGGTGATCGGGACACAGGAGGCCATGGCCTTCCTGGCGGAGCGGAGCGTCGGCGCGATCTGGGGGGTCGGCAAGGCGACGCAGGAGCGGCTTGCGCGCGAGGGCTTCCGCACCATCGCCGACCTGCAAGCGGCGAACGAGACCACCCTCGCCCGCCGCTTCGGCAATGAGGGGCTGCGGCTGTGGCGCCTGGCACGCGGCATTGACACGCGCTCGGTGAACCCTGAGCGCGAGACCAAGAGCGTGTCGACGGAAACCACCTTCGACAGTGACATTGCCGACTACCGCACGCTGGAACGGGAACTCTACCGGCTCACCCGCAAGCTCTCCGATCGGCTGAAGGCCGCGGATCTCGCCGGCCGTACGGTCACTCTGAAGCTGAAGACCGCCGATTTTCGGCTGATCACCCGCGCCCGCTCGCTAGAGGACCCAACCCGCCTCGCCCACCGCATCTTTGACCATGCGCGGGAGTTGCTGGCCCGCGAGACCAATGGGCGGCGTTTCAGGCTTATCGGCGTCGGCGTCTCGGAACTCGCTGACCCGGCCTTGGCCGACCCCGCCGATCTCATCGACACCTCGGCCACCAAGCGGGGCCTTGCGGAACTGGCGACGGACTCGCTGCGCGCCCGCTTCGGCAAAACGATCATCGACCGCGGCATCACCCTCGACGCGCCGACACGGCGCGAGTCCGAACAGCCCCACCGCAACCGCCCCGATGACGAAGGCGAGCCCGATGCGCCTATTTCGCGCACTCTTCCTTCGGCAGCGCCTCGTAGGAAATGAGGGTGCCGTTCAGCGCGAACTCGCCATAGTCGAGCTTCAGCTTGCGGCTCACACCATTGTCGAACATGTCGAAGCTGATGACATAATCCGGCGTCTCGTTGCTGCCGCCTCGCTCATAATAGCTGATCGTCACCGGGAAACGCGCCCGCCCGGCGAGATCGCCTGCCGTCGCGGCTTCTTCCAGGCCCTTGGCGTCGCGCGTCTCACGACCGATCACGGCCAGCGTGTCATAGACCTTCTTGGCATCGGGCGAACCGTCGAATACCGGCGCTTCGACGATCGCCTCGCCGCTCTCCGCACTGCCGATAAGGCGCAGAACATGCTGTGTCGGCAGCAGCACGTTCTCGCCGAGCGTCACCGTCTGCGCTTCCGGCTTGGTCGCCGTCACCGTCAAGGCGCCGTCCTTGCGCTCGGCGACGCCGTCCGCCTCTTCCGTGGTCTCACCATTAATGCGGTTGGAGACGCGGAAGCGATAGGATTTGCCGTCGCCATCTTCCCATGTCGCCGTCGACACCGCGCTGTTGACCCTGCCCCCTTCCGTCGCCAGCTGGGTATCCTGCCGCAGCTGGACCGAATAACCGGCGCAGGCGCTGCCCCGCATCTCATAAACGATACGCCCCTCGGCCCCATTGATACGGGTGCCGGACTTGGAAGCGTCGAGCGAGACCGCGTAGGTGGCGCGGTGTGGCGAGAGCTGGATCGCCATTGCTGGCAGGGCGGAGGCTCCCAGCAAGAGCGTGGCGAGGACAGAGCGGCGAAAACAGGCGGACGGCATAGGTAACGGGCTCCTCGCAGACGTCAGTCGCAGCTTGCGAATGGCGAACCGATCCGCCAAACATGACCCATCGAAGATGGCAATTGCAGGTCGGTTGCCGCCCATTGGCCGTCGCATGCCGAGACGGGCAGCGCACCCACGATAGCAGGAGAATTCCATGACCGGAACGGTTGAGGCCAAGCTTGCGGCCCTCGGCATTACCATCCCCGCGGCCAGCGCCCCGGCGGCGAACTATGTGCCCTTCGTCATCAGCGGCAACCAGCTCTGGATTTCCGGCCAGATTTCCATGGCCAATGGCAGCTTCATGACCGGCAAGCTTGCCGGCGAGGGCGACATCGAGGCCGGCCGCGCCGCCGCCCGCCAGTGCGCCATCAACCTCATCGCCCAGATCAAGGCGGCGCTCGGCGATCTCGACCGAGTGAAACGGGTGGTCAAGCTGGTCGGCTTCGTCAACTCCTCACCTGACTTCACCGATCAGCCGAAGGTGGTGAATGGCTGCTCCGACCTGTTTGTGGAGGTCTTCGGCGATGCTGGCCGCCATGCGCGCTCGGCCGTGGGCGTGGCGCAGCTGCCCTTCAATGTCAGTGTCGAAGTCGAGGCCGTGATCGAATTCGCCTGAGGCCCACCATGGCTCCAAACATCTCCACCGCCAATGCGCCGGCCTGGCTCACCGCTAGGCCGATCGCACACCGCGCGCTGCACGCTGCGGCGCGCGGTGTGATCGAGAACACGCCCTCGGCGGTCGATGCCGCTCTGGCGCGCGACTATGCCATCGAAGTGGACATCCAGCTCTCCGCCGATGGCGAGGCCATGGTATTCCATGACGACACGCTGGAGCGTCTGACCCTGGCGGAAGGGCCGGCCAACGCCCTCACCGCTGAGGAGCTGAAGGCGGTGGAGATGCGTGGCACGGCCGACCGGATGATGACGCTGGGCGAACTCCTCGGCCGCGTCAGCGGGCGCGTGCCGCTGGTTATCGAGCTGAAGAGTGCTTTCAACGGCGACACGGCGGTCGCTGCCCGGGCGGCGGACGTGCTGGCCGATTATGGGGGGCCAGCGGCGTTGATGTCGTTCGATCCCGACCTCGTCACTGCGGTGCGGGCGCTCGCGCCGCATATCCCGCGCGGCATCACGATGGAGTACCGCTACGACGACCCGGAATGGGACATGCTCAGCCATGAGACCAAGCATGAATGGGGCAACCTGCTGCATCTGCAGCGCACGCAACCCGACTTCATCGCCCATTATGTGAAGGAACTGCCGTCGGCAGCCGTCGACGCCGCTCGCCAGCAGCGCCCCATGCCGCTGCTGACTTGGACCGTCCGAACCGCCGAGGATCGGGAAACCGCCGCCCGCCATGCCGATCAGATGATCTTCGAGGGCTTTCTGCCCTGAGCCGGGAACACTGCTTCCCGATCGCGTGAGCGCTCTTGCTGTTCCCACCGGGTGCGACGCACAATGGCGCCCCATTGGGCCAATCCCTGCGCCGCCCTTCCGCGAGCCCTTGCCGAATGTCCGACGACACGTTCCGCCTGCGCGTCGAGAGCGATATCCGCGCTCTCCCTGCCAATGCCTGGGATGCCTGCGCAACCATTACACCCTTCGGCGCCGAATCAAGACCCTCGCTTAACCCGTTTGTCAGCCATGCTTTTCTCTCGGCGCTCGAGGAATCCGGCTGCGTCGCCGCATCGACCGGCTGGCTGCCGCAGCATCTGGTGCTGGAGGGGGACGACGGCGAGGTGCTGGGTGTCGCCCCGGCCTATCTCAAGTCGCACTCGCAGGGCGAATATGTCTTCGACCATGGCTGGGCCGAGGCTTATGAGCGCGCGGGAGGCCGCTATTATCCCAAGCTTCAGGTGAGCGTGCCTTTCACCCCCGCCACCGGGCCGCGCCTGCTCGCGGGCACTGGGCCGCAGGCCGAGACGGTGCGGCAGGCACTAGCGGCCGGGCTGGTGGCGCTCGCGAAGCTGCGCAAGGTGTCCTCGGTGCATGCCACCTTCCTCACCGAGGAAGACGCGGCGGCACTGGAAGGGGAAGGTTTCCTGCCGCGCACGGACCAGCAATTCCACTGGCGCAATGAAGGCTATGGGGATTTCGAGGCCTTCCTCGACGCCCTCGCCTCGCGCAAGCGCAAGCAGATCCGTCGCGAGCGCCGGGAAGCGCTTGAGAACGGCATCACTGTTCACTGGCTCACCGGCTCAGACCTGACCGAGGAAGTGTGGGATGCCTTCTTCGGCTTCTATATGGAAACCGGCGCGCGCAAATGGGGGCGGCCTTACCTCAACCGCGCCTTCTATTCGCTGATCGGCGAGCGCATGCCCGAGCGCATCCTGCTTGTGATGGCCAAGCGCGCCGGGCGCTGGATCGCCGGCGCGATCAACTTCATCGGCGCCGACACGCTCTATGGCCGGCACTGGGGCGCGATCGAACATCACCCCTTCCTGCATTTCGAGGTCTGCTACCACCAGGCCATCGACTACGCGATCGCGCACGGGCTGCGGACGGTGGAGGCCGGCGCGCAGGGCGAGCACAAGCTGGCACGCGGCTACATGCCGGTCATCACCCGCTCGGCCCACTACATCGCCGATGCGCAGTTCCGCGCCGCCGTCGTTCACTATCTCGACCGCGAACGCCGTTATGTCGCTGAGGCCGGCGCCGAACTCAGCGAGTTGGGCCCGTTCCGTCAGCAAGTGGTCCCTGACACGAGCGGAGAGCCTTGACCGGCGGAGGCGGGCTTGCGATCAGATCAGGCCGACAGGGAGGAACCCATGGCCTACGATCCCGGCAACATCTTCGCGATGATCCTGCGCGGCGACATTCCCGCCCACAGGATTTATGAGGACGAGCGCGTGCTTGCCTTCCTCGACATCATGCCGCGCGCCGCCGGCCATGCGCTGGTGATCCCGAAGGCGCCGGCGCGCAATCTGCTGGATGTCGAACCTGGTGACCTGGCCGCCGTGATGGCCGTGGCGCAGCGCGTCGCCCGGGCTCAGATGCAGGTATTTGACGCCGAGGGCATCACCATCACCCAGCACAATGAGAAGGCCGGCGGACAGGAAGTGTTCCACCTGCATGTTCATGTCATTCCGCGCCATGCCGGGATCGATCTGCGCCCGCCGCTCTCCTACAAGGAAACATCGGAAGTGCTGGCGCAGCAGGCGGCGCAGCTGAAAGCAGCGCTTAAGGGCTGATGCCCAGCCACCAGGCGCCGGCCACCAGAACGGCCTCGGCGGTGAGCACGCCGGCGAGCACGGAGCGGCGCAGGGCGAGGAAGCCGGCAATGCCGCTCGCCACCGCGCCGATGCGCAGGCTGAGCGGCAGGGCGACCAGCGCGCCACTGGGCACCAGCAGTAACCGCGCCACCACCGCCGCCAGCAGCGCCGTGGCCACGGCCTGCACCCATTGCATCCACACGCTGCCGGGGTCGATCCGCCGCCCGAACAGCACGCCAAGCACCCGCCAAACCTCGTTGGGCAGGAAACCGACGAAGATCACCACCAACATGGCCCCGAGTTCGGTCGAGTAAAGGCTCATGCGCGCCGTTCCGGCAGGTGACGGGCGATGAAGAAGGCCAGCGTGCCGCCGCCCACACCGGCCCAGAACAGGTCCAGCCCGCCGGGCGAGTTGGCGACGAGCGGCGAGATCGCCGCGCCAAGCCCGATGGCCAGCCAGTCGACACTTTGCCGTGCGTTGCGCACCAACAAAATGGCGAATGAAATCGGCGTAAGCAGCAGCAACGCCACCGCCAGCGGCCCCGGCAATGCCCCCGTGAGATAGAAGCCGATCGCGGTGCCGGCCATGCTCAGCAGAGTGAGGCCGAGCCCCAGCCCCGCTGCATAGGCCGGGCGCCCTTCCTCGGGTACCTTCGGCAGCAACCGGAAGCCCTCAACCCACACCGTCATGGCGACGAAATGAGCGCAGAGCAGTTCCCAGCCGAGGCGCGGGCGAGGCCCCCGCATGAGCGGCATCAGCGACACCACCATCGGCAGCAGCCGCACGCCGGAAAGGCAGACCGCCACGGCGAGCGCGGGCGGCGATGCCCCAGTGGCGAGTCCGCCGACCAGGATCACCTGCGCCGGCAAGGCCCAGACCAGAAGCGTCGACAGCAGGCCCGCGCCGATGGGAAAGGCAAGGTCATGCAGCAACCCGCCAAAGCCGATAAAGGTGGCCACCAGCACTAGACCGGGCGTGGATACGGCGCCGCGCATCCCGCGCAGGAACCAGCGCGCGGGTGGAACAGGGTCGGAAGGGAGCGAAACCTGGGGGGATTGCATGTCAACTCGCCTGGGCCTTTTGCGGCGCCCTCCCCCTGGCGTCAAGCGAAACGGGCGCCGCCCTGCTGCATAGCAGCCATGAGAGACGGTCGCCTCCAAAAGCCGGGCCCAAAAAAGCCGCCCGCGACAATGTCGCGGGCGGCTCCTCATTCATTGGCAACGCTGGAAGCGTCCAGCTCACGCCTTGACCAGAGGCACCTTCGGCACTTTCGATGTTCCGGGCTTTGCCCGCTTGGCGGCAGCGGCGACGGGCTTCTTGGCCTTTGCCGCCGGCGTCTTGCGACGCGGCGCGCGCTTGGTCTCGGGCGCCTCGATCTTCTCCGGCTTGGGGGTGATCGGCCCCTCCGGGAATTCGAAAGCCAAAGCACTCTCGCCCTCGTCGTCAGTCTTCAGGACGACGCGCACATGCCCACCATTACGCAGCTTGCCGAACAGCACTTCGTCGGCAAGCGGCTTCTTGATGTGTTCCTGGATCACCCGGCCCATGGGACGCGCGCCCATCTGCTGGTCGTAGCCACGCTCCACCAGCCAGGCCGTGGCCTCATCGGACAGCTCGATGGTGACGTTGCGATCCGCCAGCTGCGCCTCCAGCTGGAGCACGAACTTCTCCACCACCAGCGCGATGATCTCGTTGGTGAGGTGGGCGAAGGGAATGATGGCGTCGAGCCGGTTGCGGAACTCCGGCGCGAAGAGACGGTTGATGGCCTCCACATCGTCGCCCTCGCGCTTCGAGCGCGTGAAGCCGAAGGCGGACTTCGACAGGTCGGCGGCACCCGCATTGGTCGTCATGATGAGAATGACGTTGCGGAAATCCACCTGCTTGCCGTTGTGGTCGGTCAGCTTCCCATGGTCCATCACCTGCAACAGGATGTTGAACAGGTCGGGATGCGCCTTCTCGATCTCATCGAGCAGCAGCACGCAATGCGGGTGCTGATCGATACCGTCGGTCAAAAGGCCGCCCTGGTCGAAACCGACGTAGCCGGGAGGCGCGCCGATCAGCCGCGAGATGGTGTGCCGCTCCATGTACTCGGACATATCGAAGCGCAGGAGCTCCACGCCGAGGCTGGACGCGAGTTGCTTCGCCACTTCGGTCTTGCCGACGCCGGTCGGCCCGGAGAACAGATAGGAGCCAATTGGCTTCTCCGGCTCGCGCAGTCCGGCCCGGGCCAGCTTGATTGCCGACGCCAGCGCCTCGATGGCCTTATCCTGGCCGTAGACCACGCGCTTCAGCGTCGTTTCCAGCGCGGAAAGAATCTCGGTGTCCGACTTCGACACCGACTTTGGCGGGATGCGGGCGATGGTGGCAATGGTCGCCTCGATCTCCTTCACGCCGATCGTTTTCTTGCGGCGCCCTTCGGGGAGCAGCATCTGCGCCGCACCGGACTCGTCGATAATATCGATCGCCTTGTCCGGCAGCTTGCGGTCATGGATGTAGCGGGCGGACAATTCCACCGCCGCCTTGATGGCGTCGTTGGTGTAGCGCAGCCGATGATAATCCTCGAAATAGGGCTTGAGGCCCTTGAGGATCTCGATAGCGTCCGGGACGGTCGGCTCCGGCACGTCGATCTTCTGGAAGCGGCGGACGAGGGCGCGATCCTTCTCGAAATACTGGCGGTATTCCTTGTAGGTCGTCGAGCCGATGCAGCGCAGCGTGCCTGCGGCGAGAGCAGGCTTGAGCAGGTTGGAGGCGTCCATCGCCCCGCCCGAGGTCGCACCGGCACCGATCACCGTGTGGATCTCGTCGATGAACATGATGGCGTCGGGATAGGCCTCGATCTCCTTGACCACCTGCTTGAGGCGCTCTTCGAAGTCACCGCGATAGCGGGTGCCGGCCAACAGCGCGCCCATGTCGAGCGAAAAGACCGTCGCCTTGGCGAGAACATCCGGCACCTCGCCGGCAACGATGCGGCGCGCCAGACCTTCCGCGATGGCAGTCTTGCCGACGCCGGGGTCGCCCACGAAAAGCGGGTTGTTCTTGGAGCGGCGGCAGAGCACCTGGATGGTGCGCTGGATCTCGCTGTCGCGGCCGATCAGCGGGTCGATCTTGCCCTCACGTGCCTTCTTGTTGAGGTTCACGCAATAAGCGTCGAGCGCATCGGCCTTCTTCTTGGTGTCCTCCCCGGTCTTCGTCTCCGTCTCCTCCTCGGCGCCGCGAACAGGGCGACTTTCCGACATGCCGGCGCGCTTGGCGATGCCGTGGCTGATGTAGTTGACGGCATCATAGCGCGTCATGTCCTGCTCTTGCAGGAAATAGGCCGCGTGGCTCTCGCGCTCGGCGAAGATGGCGACCAGCACATTGGCGCCGGTCACCTCCTCGCGGCCGGAGGACTGAACATGAATGACGGCGCGCTGAATGACGCGCTGAAAACCGGCCGTCGGCTTCGAATCCTCGCCGGCGTCCTGGACCAGATTGTCGAGCTCGGTGTCGATATACTCGACCAGATTGCGCCGCAATTTGTCGATGTCGACATTGCAGGCCCGCATCACCGCCGCCGAGTCCTGGTCATCGACCAAGGACAGCAGCAGGTGCTCCAGCGTCGCATATTCATGGTGGCGTTCGTTGGCGAGCGCGAGGGCCCTGTGCAGCGACTGCTCGAGGCTTCGGGAGAAGGTGGGCATCGGGACCTCTTCGTTTAGCCGTCGCGGGGCGTCACTTCTTCTCCATGACGCACTGCAAAGGATGCTGGTGCTTGCGCGCGAAGTCCATCACCTGCGTGACCTTTGTCTCGGCCACTTCATAGGTGAAGATACCGCACTCCCCCACGCCATGCTGATGCACATGCAGCATGATCTGGGTGGCTTCCTCCCGGTTTTTGCTGAAGAAGTGCTCCAGCACATGCACGACGAACTCCATTGGCGTGTAGTCGTCGTTGACAAGGAGCACCCGGTAGAGATTCGGCCGCTTGACCTGCGGCTTGGTGCGCGTGATCACCGCCGTGCCGGGGGCGTTGTCCCCACGGCGTCGGCGCTCATCGTCGGCCATCATCATTGCACGCAGCTGACTTTCAGCGTGGTCGGACATTCATGCATTCCCTAACCGGCGAACCGGCCTTCGGTAGCTATAATATGTATGCACCCCCGCTCACGCCAGAGGGGCGGACGGAACCGACTGTCGCATTACGGTGACAATTCCATGAGGCGGCATCCGCCGGGCCACGCGCGCGGCCGGTGAAAGCGAACCGAGGAAAGCGTCGTCGCAATGAAAAAGGCCCGGCGCTACGGCCGGGCCTTTAGAAACATCGGGACGAGACAAACTCCCGTTTCGCCACGTCCATCGCGTCAGGCGATTGCCGGAACCCGGCCTCGCCCGCGATCGCTCAATGAGCGCGGATCACTTGGTGACGGCGACCTTGGCGAGAACGCTCTCGTAGGGCTTGTACGTCTCCTTAGCCAGATCGGCGTACAGCTCGCCCATCTTGGTCGCCTGAGCGACGAAGCTCTCATAGGCGCTCTTGAAATAGTCGGACTGGATCTCAACCGCCTTGTCGAGCGTCTTGGCGCCGAACAGCTTCTCAGCGGCAGCGGTGCCTTCCTCGAAGGACTTTTTCGAGTAATCGGCCACTTCCACCGCGATCGACTGGACGCCCTTGGACACGGTGCCGAAGCTCTTGACCGCGAGTTCGAGGTTGTCCTTACCGACCTTCTGGATGTCGTCAAAATTCTGCAGCATGAGCCCGCTCCTTGGTGTTCCAAAACGCGCGTCGCTCACTTGGCCACTCGCGCCCGCCCGGGAATTCTCCCTCCAAATTTTGTAATGCACCGCACCAAGGGGGTCAAGAAATTTGTGCGACGCAACATTGCCGCCACGACGCAGGCTCCGCACCATCTTCATGCCATATCAACAGCGTTGATGAGCCTTCTTTACGACTCTGTAACCCTGCCCTTTTTAAGCTTTGGGAAGTGATGGTTCGGCAGGGTTCCTTAACGGTCTAGGCCTTCGCAGCGGCAGCAACGCCGCGCCGCAGCGGCCTTTTTCCTGACGAATGGGTTGAGTTCCGGCATCACCTGCCGGCAGCGAGTAGCGGGACGAACAGATGCGGGTTCCGGAAATGGTCGGCACCACTTTCATGCGTGCCGCCGTGGCGGTGTTGGCGGTCTCCATCCTCGGAGCCGGCTTTGCAGAGGCCGCGCCGAAGAAGAAGACGGTTCGGGCGAAGCCCGCGGCGACCCGGGCCGTCGCCAGCACAGGCAACTGGCAACGGGGCTATTCGCACATCGTCGTCGATGCCAATACCGGTCGCGTTCTCGACGCCGAAAATGCCGATGCGCTACGCCATCCGGCCTCGGTCACCAAAGTGATGACGCTCTATCTGCTGTTTGAGCAGCTGGAGAGCGGCCGGATGAAGCTGAACACCCCGCTTCGCGTTTCCGCCTATGCCGCTGCACAGCAGCCCTCCAAGCTGGGCGTGAAGGCCGGCTCAACGATTTCGGTCGAGGACGCCATCCAGGCGCTGATCACCCGCTCCGCGAATGATGTTGCCGTGGTGGTCGCCGAGAACATCTCCGGCAGTTCCTCCTCCTTCGCCAATCTGATGACGCGGCGGGCTCGCCAGCTCGGCATGTCGCGCTCGGTGTTCAAGAATCCCAACGGTCTGCCCAACCCCGAGCAGGTGACCACGGCCCGCGATCTCGCCACCCTCGGCCGCGCCATTCAGGAACGCTTTCCGAAGTACTACGCCTATTTCGAGATTCGCAGCTTCCAGTATCGCGGCGTCGCCATTCGCAACCACAACCGCCTGCTGGGGCGGGTCGATGGCGTCGACGGGATCAAGACCGGGTACACCAACGCGTCTGGCTTCAACCTGCTCACCAGCGTGAAGAAGAACGGTCGTTACGTCATCGCCGTCGTGATGGGCGGCGCCAGCGCTGCCTCGCGCGATGACCGCATGGTGGCCCTGATCGGCGAAAACCTCGGCAAGGCTCAGTCTGGCCGACAGATGGTGGCGCGCATGAGCAGCCCGCCGCCTGGCGCTTCTGCCGACGACGCCTCCGCTCCCGTGGCCATGGCGGAAGAGGCTCCGGCGGCCCCCAAGACCATTCCGGTGCCGACCACCAGCCCGCGCGTCGCCATGGCCTCGGCCGTTCCCGATATGGAGCCGACCGCTTCCGTCCCGACACCCGCCCCCTCTCCGGCGCGCCCGGCCCGGGCTGCGACGAATGCCCCCGCCGCCAACACGCCCCCCGTTGGATCCGCCGCCCCGATCGTGCCGGTTGCGGTCAAGACCGTCGCGGTGGCTCGTCCGAGCCAGCCGGTTGCCACCTTCAGCAACCAGCCGGGCATTCTGGGTACGCTCTCCTTCACCAATAACGGCTTCATCGCGGAATCCTCGGAGACCGCAGCTGCCGCTCCGGCGCAGCACGCCATCCGCCAGCAGGTGCAGGTGGCGAGCGCAGGCCCGATCGAAATTCCGCGCCAGGAAGCCGAGACCGCCGAGCAGTCCACGGCTCCGCGCTCGGGCTGGGCGATCCAGATCGGCGCTTTCGGCAGCGAGGCCGATGCGCGCGCACAGCTCGCCAAGGCGCAGCAGAAGGCCGGCCGGGCCCTTGCGAAGGCCGATGCCTACACAGAGCAGGCGGTGAAGGGGTCGACCCGGATCGTCCGCGCCCGGTTCGCCGGCTTCGATGCCGAGTCCGCCGCGCGCAAGGCCTGCGATGCCCTGAAGCGCAGCGACTTCGGCTGCATGGTGTTCCGCAACTGATCCGGGGGAGGCGTCAATGGCGGTCGAGCAGGACATCCTTCGCTTCGTTTACCCGGGCAGCGAGATAGTTCGACCCGCCCTGGTCGGGATGGAGTTTCTTCATAAGGGAACGGTGAGCCTGGCGGATTTGGTCCGCCCCCGTCCCCGGCTCAAGCCCCAGGATCTGGTAGGCCTCCTCTTCCGTCATCGCGCCGCGGCGCGGCGGGTCAGCGCGCCGCCCGCCCGCTTGTCCCTCCACGTTCTCACGCCAGCCGGCCGACCGGCGGTCAAGATAAGCTTCGAGTAGCTGGCGGCTCTCGACATCAACGTCGAGGGCGAGACGGGCCACACTTGGGACATCGAGGGCGTCAAGCGCCGCCCCGGCGAAGGGGCCGTTGGTCACCTTCCCCGTCAGCCTTCCGCTGTCATGGTCGAGTTCCATGTCGAGAAAGGCGGTGCGCACCGTGGAAGTTCGCCCTTCGGTCGGCGCACTCCGGCCGGACGTAAACGCCTTGCGGATGTCCCACCCGAACAGCGAAAGGCCGAAAATTCCCAGGGGAAGCGCCGTCTCGATATGCCCTCGCATGCCGAGAAAACCGGCGACGAGGATCAGCGCGCCGCCTCCCACTCTGCGTCCGAATTGAGCGAGTACCGCCGGATTGGCACGGCCAAACGCCTTGAGGCCGTAATAGAGCAGCGCGACGATCGCCGCCCCGATCAGCAGATTGATCATCGCGTATCCTGCATGGCGGAAATGAGCCGGCGCGCTCCAGGCGAGGCGCCGGCCAACGCGGTAAGCGCTTTGGTGCCGCCAGCGGCATAGGACGCGGCGGCCCGCAGCAACGCCCGCAGTTCGGCTGAAGCGCCCGCGTCGAAACGGCAAAACGCGCCCTTCGTCAGCCGTGCGATCTCGCGAAACGCGCGCTCGGCCTGCGGATCAGCCCCCTCCTGGAACATGAAGGCTGGCACCCCGCGCAATGCGAGTGTGCCAGCCTCTGCGCAGAGTGCGTCGATATTCTCTTCCATCGCGTCGCCGATGAAGACGAGCGCCCCGACGGGCCCCTTGGCCGCCTGCGCTGCCGCATGGCTGAGCACCCGGCCAATCTGGGTTCGTCCACCCTGGCACTGAATACGGTCCATCAGCGCGCCCAGCTTTGTCCCCTCATTCAGCCAGGGCGAGGCCCGGCACTCGCCGGAGCCACGATAATAGACGAGCTGCATATCCAGCCCGCCGATGCGGGCAGCCTCCTCGAACATTTCCGCCTGCAGGGCGCAGGCAAGGTCCCAGGTCGCTTCCCGGCTCATCGTCGCGTCGAGACCGAAGATCAGTCGCCCGCGCTTCTCTGCAGTCAGAGGCGCGCGGCGCTCCAACTCGGCGAGAAAGGATGCCGTATCGGCGGAGTGACCCGCCGGGACGTGCGGCGCGGTCCTCGCGGGTGTTGTCTTGTCGGCGGCCATGCGGGGTCCTGCTACGGATTCGGCGCAAGTGTATCGGGGGAGTGGCCTTCGACAACAGCCCGCTCGCCAAGGGTTGAACATGCAGCCGGCGTTGACGCTCGGTCCGGCTCTGCTAGCTTCCGCGCCCCGACAGAACGAGATTTCGCCATGACACGCGACCGCGCGATCCGCACCGTCCACACCGTTGCCGCGCTGCGAGCGCAGATTCAAGGGTGGCGCGCCGCTGGGGACAAAGTCGCACTTGTTCCAACGATGGGAGCGCTGCACGCGGGTCACGTGGCGCTGATGGCCGCTGCCAGGGAGCGGGCGGAGCGGGTGATTGTGACGATTTTCGTCAACCCCACTCAATTTGCACCGACCGAGGACCTGTCGCGCTACCCGCGAACGCTGGAGGCCGACCTCGCCAAGGCCGAAGCCGCGGGAGTGGACGTGGCTTTCGTGCCCGATGTCGGCGAGATGTACCCGGAGGGATTTTGCACGATCATCTCGCTGGCCGGCCCGGCACTAGGCCTGGAAACCACCTTTCGCCCGACTCACTTCGCCGGAGTCGCTACGGTTGTGGCTAAGCTCCTTCTCCAAGCGCTCCCGGACGTCGCGTTGTTTGGCGAGAAGGACTACCAGCAGCTACAGGTCGTCACGCGCCTCGCCCGCGACCTCGATCTGCCAGTGCAGATCGTCGGCGTGCCGACGGTACGAGAGCCCGACGGCCTCGCCATGTCGTCGCGAAATGTTTACCTCTCGACGGCAGATCGCGCGACAGCCACCATCCTCTACCGTGCTCTGAGCGGGGCCGCAGAGCGCATCGCGCGGGATGGCAAGGTGGAGGCTGCGGTCGAAGAGGCGCGCGCCGTGATTTCCGCCGCTGGCTTCCACCTCGACTATGTCGAGGCGCGCCATGCCGAAACGCTCGCCCCCATTAACGGTGCGGGTGACGGCCCCATCCGCTTGCTCGTGGCGGCCCGCATCGGAGCGACGCGCCTCATCGACAATGTGTCCGTGCCTACGCTGAACTAACGGCCTCAGCCCATGGTCACATAGGCCACCGCCATTCCGACGATGACCAAGCCAAGGCTGATGCCAAGAACATAGCGCATTGGCTTCACTTCGACGGCTTGACGTTCCTCGGTCTTGGCCTTCACCACCACCTCGCCATTATCAACAACGCGTCGATCGTCGGAATTGACGTGGGTCATACCTTCGGGGTTCGTCTGGCTCATGCCGGTGTTCCTTTCGCTCATTCCGTACGGGAATAACGTGCGAAAGGCACTTCGGGTCCCTGCCTCGCCTCAGAGAAGTCCCAGCGAGCGGAGTTCGCGGCGGAGTTCGTCCGGCAGGGCGGGAGCCGCCCCGGCCGCTCCAAGGTCTGGAGGCGCTTCGGCAGCCTTGAGGTACCGCCATCCCTGAAACGGCCGGTTCGGCCGGGGTGCGACGCGATGCACCGTCGGATCAAGCACGAGATGGCACCGGCGGATGCCATCTCCATCGACGAAGGGACGGATGCCGGTCAGAGCCTGCCGGCAGGCGACCTCACCCTTGATCACCCAGTAGAGCGATCCGCCGGACAGAAGCTCAGCCGTCCGGGTCGGCACCATGCGCGTGGTGTGCACCTGCTCGACCGCCTCACCGCGCGCCGCCTTTCCGGCCAGCGATTCGGCGATCCATTCTTCCAGGTCCTCGACCGACACGGCGCCGACGCACAATTTCAGCAGGTGGAGCGGCATGGCAGGGTCCGAGACGCGATCTGGGCTCTATACCCGCTTGACCACCGGCCAGTCGACCTCATCCTCGGCGAGCGCTCCCGTTTCCTGCAGGGCCGCCTCCTTCCAGGCAACAAAAGCCGGGTGGGCATGAACGGCCTCGACATAGGCGGCAGCGACAGGATCGACCTCAATGGCGTAGGTCCGCAGCCGCGTCGCCACCGGCGCGTACATGGCGTCAGCGGCGCAGAACGCCCCGAACAGGAAGTCACCGCCGCCGCCGAAACGGGCGCGGGCCTCGCCCCAGCGCCGGGTGATGCGGCGCACGTCTTGCAACGCTTCCTCCGGAAAGGAGCGGGCCTCGACAGGGCGCCAGAGATTCATCGGCGCCACGCTGCGCAGCGCGCCGAATCCGTTGTGCATTTCGGTCGCGAGCGAGCGGGCATAGGCGCGGGCGACAGGATCGCTCGGCCACACGCCCTTCTCGGGAAAGCGCTCGGCCAAGTGCTCAAGAATGGCGCTCGACTCCCACACCACGGCTTCACCGTCGATCAGCACTGGCACCTTGCCGGCAGGTGAGCGGGCCCAGATACGCTCCTTGAAATCCGGTGCATCGAGGGGCACCAGCTCTTCCTCGAACGGAATGCCCAGCGCGGTCATCGCCAGCCAAGGCCGCAGCGACCACGACGAGTAGTTCTTGTTTCCGATGATCAGCCTCAGCACCACGTCGCCGCTCCCTGGTCCATTCGACTGACAGGTTCCGTCATCTCGGGCGGACGTGCAAACGAAGGGCCGTGATGTCGCCCATCAATCCCGTTGATCGTGGCAAGTCATGACCCGACATGACAACGGCCCGGCCTTGCGGGCCGAGCCGTGTCCTAGAACTGACACCTTGGAGACCAACGCCGTGGGGATCACCCTGCGGCGATCTGCGCTGCCTGGAAGCCCCCGAACAGATAGATAAGGGCAATCGCCGTCAGGAACGCGGCCACAGCCCAGCGGGCGACTCCCCAACAGGAGCGCTCGGGAATGGAATTCATGATGACCTCGGAACGATACGTTCACCGCGATGCGCCCGCCGACCGTCGGCGTAGGGGCGCGATCTGAAACAGTATTTAATAAATCGTTACGACGTTCGCAACCGCGAAATTGCCACATTCCCGGGCGCTCCACGCAGCACTGCCCTGCCCTAAGCGCATGCCCACTGCCCTCGACAAGTCGAACTGAGATCGGTTGAAAGCTCTCTCCACCGCGCGCACCCTCACGGCAGCGCGGGCCAACAGGGCGTTGACCGCCGGAGCAATCGAGAGCGCCATGCTGGGGTTCACCTTCATCGATGGGATGGCCTTCGCCGCCTTCTGCCTGTCCTGGGTCGCCTATCATATGGTCATGGAAGGCGGTTGGGCGGAAAAGCGCACGCTGAACCGCCGCATGGACGCGTATCGCTACCAGTGGATGCTCCGCATGCTGGAACGCGAAAACCGCATCGTCGATGCCCAAATCGTCGCGGCCCTGCAGAACGGCACCGCGTTTTTCGCTTCCACATCGCTGCTAGCAATCGGCGCCTCGCTGGCCATTCTGCAATCCACCGAAGCGGTGATGGCGCTTTTCCGCGACCTGCCCTTCGGCGTCCAGAACCGCACCAGCTGGGAATTGAAGACACTGGGCCTGACGCTCATCTTCGCCAATGCGTTCTTCAAATTCGCTTGGGCCTACCGGCTGTTCAATTACTCAACCATTCTGCTGGGCTCGACGCCGCCTCCCTCAGAAGCCGCAACGCCGCAGGCGCAGGCCCATGTGGTCAAGCTTGCACGCATGGCCACCATTGCCGGCCGACACTTCAACCGTGGGCAACGCGCGTTCTTCTTCGCGATTGCCTATCTCGGCTGGTATATCAATGGCTGGGCGCTGATGGCGGCGACCTTTGCCATCTTCCTCGTCATGATTAACCGGCAGTTGGGCCGTGACTCGCAGTGGGTGCTCGACAATGACGGATGATATTTCCCGCCCTTCCGAGGAAGCCGTCGAGGCGGCGATTCTCGCAGTCGCCAGCCAGCCCGGCGCCGCCAGGACGGTGACACCGGAAGAGATCGCGCGTAGCGTCGCCACCGGTACCGACTGGCAGAGCCTGCTCCCCTCCGTGCGGCGCGGCGCCCTGCGTCTCGCCGCAGCCGGCCGACTGGTGCTTTATCGCAAGGGCAAGCCCGTCGCGCCGGCAGATCTGCGCGGCGTCTATCGCCTTGGGCTGCCGCCCGCCGGCGATGAGATAACGGCGCCTTAGGGCCTCCGCGATCCCCTTCCTGAGCTAGCTACCGGAGGACTGCCGGAGCCGCTGGCGCCGGCAGCGGGCTATCGATACGGCCTGTGAAGTAATACACTGTGAGCCCGATCCATTCACGCAGCGCCAGCTCAAAGAAGCCTGACCCTTCCGCCACCGAACCGAACAGGCGAAAATAGCCGGGATCCCCGGTCGTGCGGAAGTCGACGGGATAAGCGGTGACCGGGAAGCCCGCCGCGCGGAAGCAGCCCACGGCTCTCGGCATGTGAAAGGCCGAGGTAACCAACAACCAGTTCTCGCCCGGTGCCGGATTGACGAGCGCCCTTGTCAACCGGGCGTTCTCGGCGGTGTTGCGCGAGGTCTGCTCGAACATCACCCGCCCTTCAGGCAGCCCGATTTGCGGCAGCGCCAGGCGCACCACGTCCGCCTCCTGCATCGCTGGCTTCAGGAGCTTGCCACTGCCGCCCGAGAAGACGATCCGCGCCTCGGGATAGCGGCGGGCGAGCTCACCAAGCGCCAGAATCCGCTCCGCCGATTCCTGGAACGCGGGCTGCCCGCGCGCGGCCGTGATGCCGGGCAGTTCGGCGCCGCCAAGCACCACAATGCCGTCAATACGCCGGCCACCATCGACAAAGACGGGAAAGCGGTTCTCCAACGGCACCAGCATCATCCGTCCGAACGGACCAAGGCCGATCAGCAACAGCCCCCCAGCGCCGATGGCGGCCAGCGTCAGCCCGAACCGACGCCAGCGCAGACTGAGGATCAGTCCGCCGATGGCGACCAAGCTAAGCAGGGTGGAAGGCGCCGCCACCATCCAGAAGATTTTGGACAGAGTGAAGAACACGTCGCGTGCGCTCCCTTCAGAACCAGAGCGACGCGATCGAGAGGAAGGCGAAAAAGCCGACCACATCGGTGATCGTGGTCACAAAGGGTCCCGACGCCACGGCGGGATCCACCTTCAGGCGGTCCAACGCCAATGGAACGAGGATTCCCCCAAGGGCTGCCGCCGCTAGGTTGATGATCATCGCCAGCGCGATGACGAAGCCGAGATCGGCAAGGCCGAACCGGGCGAACACCACTGCGGCCATGATGACCGCGAACACCACGCCGTTGAACAGACCCACCAGCAATTCGCGCGCGATGACACGGCGCGCATTGCTCGGCCGCAGTTCCCGGGTGGCGAGCGCACGCACGGCGACCGTCATGGTCTGCGTCGCGGCGTTGCCGCCCTGGCTGGCAACGATGGGCATCAGGACCGCCAGCGCCACCATGCGCTGCAACTCTCCCTCGAACAACGCGATGACGAAGGAGGCGATGTTGGCAGCGATGAGGTTCAGGAGCAGCCAGGAGAAACGGCTGCGGGCGATGTACCAGAAGCTGTCCGAAAGCTCCTCGTCGCCGGCCACGCCTCCAAGTGCCTTCAGGTCCTCGTCCGCCTCCTCCTGGATCACATCAACGATGTCATCGACGGTGAGCACGCCAACGAGCCGGCCGGCCTCGTCGACGACGGGAGCGGAGATGAGGTTGTAGCGCTCGAAAACCCGCGCCACGTCCTCCTGGTCGTCGGTCGCGTTGACGACATGGCGATCCGGCGTGACCACATCGCCAAGCTTGGCGCCACGCCTGGTGCGCAGCAACCGGTCCAGCGGCACGGAACCGTCGAGGCGATAGGTGGCATCGACCACGAACACCTCGAAGAAGGTTTCCGGCAGCCCCTCGGTCTCGCCGATATAGTCCAGCGTCTGGCCGACCGTCCAAAAGGGCGGTAGCGCGATGAACTCGGTCTGCATGCGCCGGCCGGCGCTTTCCTCGGGATAATCGAGGCTGCGCTGCAGCGCCGCGCGTTCCGGGATGGAGAAGTTGGAGAGAATCTCCTGCTTGTCGGCATCGTCGAGGTCTTCGAGGATGTAGACCGCATCGTCGGAATCGAGGTCCCGCATGCCCTCGACGACGGTCTGAGTCGGCAACGCCTCCAGAATCTGGACGCGCGCCGTCTCGTCCAGTTCGGTCAGTGCCGTGAAGTCGAAGTCGCTGCCGAGAAGTTCGATCAGCTTCGGCCGGTCCGGCGCGGGCAGCGCTTCCAACAGCCGCGCCACGTCCGTTTCGTGCAGGTCGCGAAGAATGGTTCGAAGCGCTTCGACATCGCCGGCGTCGATCGCGCCGACCACCGCATCGACGAAGCCAGGGGCTTCGGTCGGGTCGCTATCATGCTCCGAGCCACGCGAGGGGGTGGCGAACTCGGCCTCTTCGCGCATGCCCTGCTCCGGACGGGGTGGTGAGGGGAAACGGCTCGACCTTAGCGGAAACGATGCACGTTCGCTGACGAGCCGGTGTTAATGAAGAGTCGGCCGGGGGACAATTCTTTAAGAGCCGTGCGGTTTCGCACTACCGGAACTTTGTTGCAGGATTTCACCATGTCGACCGTGACCGCCACCCGGCTATTCGTTCGCGGACGCGTCCAGGGCGTCGGCTACCGGGCTTGGCTCGCCCGGGAGGCCGGGAAGCGCGGCCTGCACGGTTGGGTGCGCAATCGGCAGGACGGTTCCGTCGAAGCGCTGATCCTCGCCCCATCGGACGCGCTGGCGGCTTTTCTCGCCCTCTGCCAGATCGGCCCGGCCGCCGCTGATGTCACCGACCTTGTAACCCAAGACGAGACGATATCGGCCAGCGACGCCGAAAACGGATTCACCTTGCGCCCCACTGTCTAGGGCGGAGCATCTTCGGTCACCGTCGGCCCGAAGACGGTCTCGAATGACCGGCGCAAGGCCAGATCGGCGTCGTCCATCGTCACGGGAAGGCCAAGGTCGACCAGGCTGGTCACACCATGCTCCCGCACGCCGCAGGGAACGATGCCACCGAAATGAGAGAGATCCGGCTCCACATTCAGCGAGATGCCGTGGAGCGTCACCCAGCGGCGCACTCTTATGCCGATCGCGGCGATCTTGTCTTCGCCGGACCCGGCCTTCTCAGGGCGGCGGACCCATACTCCCACGCGGTCCTCGCGCCGCTCGCCGCGCACATTGAACGAATCGAGCGCTCGAATCAGCCATTCCTCCAGGGCCGCGACATAGCGGCGGACATCCGGCTCACGCCGCTTGAGGTCCAGCATGACATAAGCGACGCGCTGGCCGGGCCCATGATAGGTGAACTGCCCTCCCCGCCCGGTCTGGAAGATCGGGAACCTATCGGCATCGACGAGGTCTTCCGGCCGGGCGCTCGTGCCCGACGTATAAAGTGGCGGATGCTCCAGCAGCCACACCAACTCATCCGCCTCCCCGGAAGCGATGGCCCCCGCTACCCGGTCCATCTCCGCCAGCGCTTCGGGATAGGCGACGGGCGATGAGGACACGCGCCAGCGCACAGGTGCCGCGCCCGGCTGCGGCGGCAGGAGCGGGCTCAGCGCATCACGGGCTATGGGAACCGTCGAAGAGGGGCGCATCTCGTTCATGGTCGATACATAATGGCTGCTACCCTTCCTGTCGCCTCCACCTTGCGGCGGAACTGTCCACAGGCCCGGCCCGATCCGCGCCGGCACTTGTAGACCCCTATTCCATCTGCTAGACGATGCCCCGCTCGCGCTTGCCTCTCACGAAGCAGTTGGCGCTGGCGATGCGGTCGTGGCGGAATTGGTAGACGCGCTGCCTTGAGGTGGCAGTGGGTAACACCGTGGAGGTTCGAGTCCTCTCGACCGCACCAGATTTTCCGGTTTCGGAGCACACGGCGACCTTCGGGTCGCCGTTGTCGTTTCAGCAAGAGCCGTTTCAGCAGGCTGCCGTCAAGGTCGCCGATCTGCCGGCCCCGCCAGCGCTAATGAACACCCGCCGTGCGCGGCGGCGCCGGCACGATGTGGACCACCCGGTATCCCTTGTCCTTTAGCGCAGAGAGGAAGGCCGGCAGCATCTTCGCGGTCTGCCCGCGTGTGTCGTGGAAGAGGATGATCCCCCGGCCCGCATGGTCGAGCCGGGTCATGACCAGGGTCAACTGCTCCTCCGGTGTCATCGGATTCCAGTCTGATGCCCACAGATCGGCACCGAACACGCCGACACCTCGCTGCTTGAGATGGTCCAGCAGTTCGGGCGAGGCGCCAAAGCCCGGAAAGCGGAAGAAAGGCACGCGGGGATTGGCGCTGCTGGCGCCGTAGGCTGCCCCGTCATCGGCCTTGAAGCCCTTCTCGATGTCGGCCACAGCCTTGTCATAGGGGATATCGGCCAGCGTCATCGGATGCGTCATACTGTGATGGGCCACAGTGTGCCCCTCAGCGATCTCACGACGCACAAGATCGGGATGCGCGGCCGCATTGCGGCCGATGACGAAGAAAGTGGCGCGCACGCATTCGCGCGCCAGCGTCTTCAGCACCGACGGGGTGGTGGCTGGCAGCGGGCCGTCGTCGAAGGTGAGCACCACTTCGCGGTCGGCGAGGTCGAGCGTCTGTGGAAAATGCTTGGTGCCCACCTGCAGCCCCACGGGATCGACCACAAGCACCCGCGACGTGCCCAGCTTGCCGTCACACTCACCGGCCCGCACGGCTGTCGCCCCCATCAACACCGTCAGAACAAGCGCGAGCCGGACGACATTGAGCATGGTGAAAAACCCCGAGTGAGAAAGCGGCCTCTGCCTAGCGGATTGCGCGCGGCGGCGCCATCCGGCGAGGCGCGCGTGCCGCGCTCCCCTGCTCTCCGCCTGCCGCATGATGGGTGTAGCCGCCAGCTGGGAAGGTCAGCTCTCCGGCGCGTCAACGATGGGGTCGTACTGCGACGCGTCAAAGCCGAGCACGCTCCAGCTCTGCTGCATGTGTGGCGGCAGCGGGGCGGAAACATCGATCAGACGGTCGCCGCGCGGGTGCGGAATGACCAGCCGCCGCGCCAACAGGTGAAGCCGGTTCTGCAAGCCGCCGGGCAGCGGCCAGTTCTCGACATTGAAGTATTTCGGGTCGCCGACGATGGGGTGACCGATATGGGCGGCATGGGCGCGCAGCTGATGGGTGCGCCCGGTCACAGGCTTCATCGACAGCCACGCCAGTTTCTGCGCCGCATGGTCGACAACGGCATAATAGGAGATGGCGTGGCTCGCCTCGTCGTCGCCGTGGCGGGCGACACGCATTTTCTCCGCCGCCTCGTCCTTGGCTAGGTAGGTGGAGATGCGCCCCTGCGACGGGCGAGGTACGCCGGGAACCAGTGCCCAGTACACCTTGCGGGCCGACCGCGAGCGGAAGGTCTTGGCGAGGGTCGACGCCGCAAGACGGGTCTTCGCCACCAGCAGGATGCCGGACGTGTCCTTATCGATGCGGTGAACCAGACGGGGCTTCTGCCCGTCCGTGCCACGCAGGGCCTCCAGCATGCCATCGACATGGCGATAGGTGCCGGACCCACCCTGAACGGCGAGACCGAACGGCTTGTTAAGGACCAGCACGTCGCGGTCCTCGAACAACGTCATGTCCTTGAGCGCGCGGGCATCCTTGTCGTCCGAGCTGGCGCGGCGCACGGCTGGGGCGGCGAGTTCCTCGCCCTCGGCCGGACGAGCCGCGCGGGGAGCACGGGCGGGCGGCACCTCGCCGCGTGCGATGGCCTCCTCCGCTTCCAGATGCTCCGCGGCGGAAAGCTGCGGCTTTTCCTCGAGCGGCGGGATGCGGATGGCCTGACCGGCGGAGAGCCGGGTATTGGTTTTCACCCTCCCGCCTTCGACCCGCACCTGCCCGCTGCGCAGCAGTTTCTGCAGATGGCCGAAGGAAAGGTCGGGATAATGGGTCTTGAACCAGCGGTCGAGCCGCATGCCCTCTTCATCCGCGTCGACGCGGCGTGTCTCAACGGCCATGATGTGGGTACTCCTTACCCCTGCACATAGCCGAGACGGAGCGCTACGTCACGCGAGAGCGCGCATGATCGCAAGGCCTGCGAACACGCCAACCAGCGCAAGAGCGACGGAGCCGGCCACATAGAGGGCTGCCAACCCGATCTCGCCTCGCTGCACCAGCAACGCTGTGTCGAGGGAAAAAGTGGAGAAGGTGGTGAAGCCACCAAGAATGCCGGTGATGATGAACGCGCGGGCATGCATGGTCCAGCCGCCGCTGGCCAGGAAGGTCAGCCACCCCGCCACGAGACCGATGGTGAAACTGCCGATCACGTTGATCGCTAGGGTGCCATAGGGAAAGCCCATGCCGAACAGGCGCATGGCGGTCATTCCAAACGCGTTGCGCAGCACCCCGCCAATTCCGGCGCCGATGAAGATGAGAAGAATGCTCTGCACGCCGCTTGCCCCGTTCGTTTCCGTCTAGCCGCCGCCCTGCCGCTCCTGGCGCAGCCGCGCCCAATACTCCAGACGCTTCTTCACCTCGCGCTCGAAGCCGCGCTCGTTCGGTGCGTAGAAATCTACACGTGCATCGCCGGCCAGCTCTTCGGGAAAGAACGACTGCCCGGCGAACGCATCGGGATAATCGTGATCGTACTGGTAGCCGGCGTGGTAGCCGAGCTCCTTCATCAGCTTTGTCGGGGCGTTGAGGATGTGTTTCGGCGGCGCCAGCGAACCGGTCTTCTGCGCCAGGGCGAGAGCGGCATTAAAGGCGGAATAGGCGGCATTAGATTTCGGCGCCGTCGCGACATAGGCGATGGCCTGGGCGAGGAACAGGCGCCCTTCTGGCCAGCCCACCCGCTCGAACGCCGTCCAGGCCGCCACCACCTGCGGCATGGCCTGCGGGTCCGCCATGCCCACATCCTCCGACGCCGCGCAGCACAGCCGGCGGAACACGGTGCCGGGGTCCTCGCCCCCTGTCAGCATGCGTGCGGCCCAGTACATGGCGCCGTTCACATCCGAGCCGCGCAGGCTCTTATGAAAGCAGCTGAGCAGGTTGTAATGCTCGTCCTGCCCCTTGTCATAGATCGGCGCGCGCTTCTGCATCGTCGCGGCAAGAGCCTTGACGTCGAGGTCCGGCCCCTCCGGGAGGGAAAGCAATTCTTCGGCAAGGCCGAGAAGATAGCGCCCATCGCCATCGGCCATGCCAGCCAGCGCCGCACGAGCCTCCGCATCGAGCGGGAGACGACGGCCCTCGAGAGCCTCCGCCCTCTGGAGCAGACGTTCGATCGCTGCGGCGTCGAGCGCCTTGAACACCAGCACACGCGCGCGCGAAAGCAGCGCCGCATTCAGCTCGAAGGACGGGTTCTCCGTCGTGGCGCCGATCAGCGTGATCGTGCCGTCTTCCATCACGGGGAGAAAACCGTCTTGCTGGGCGCGGTTGAAGCGGTGGATCTCGTCGACGAAGAGCAGCGTGCCCTGGCCGATCGCCCGCCGCCCCCGCGCCGCCTCGAAGACCTTCTTGAGCTCGGCGACGCCGGTGAAGATGGCCGAGACCTGCTCAAAATGCAGGTCGGTTTCCCGCGCCAGCAGCCGCGCCACCGTCGTCTTGCCGGTTCCGGGCGGGCCCCAGAAGATGAGCGAGCCGAGCGAGCGGTTCGCGATCATCCGCGTGAGAGCCCCGCCCTCCCCGGTCAGGTGCTCCTGCCCGACGACATCGCCCAGCTTCTGCGGCCGCAACCGGTCGGCCAGCGGCCGAGGAGCGGCACTATCGAGCCCGGCGGAGGCAAAGAGATCAGCCAAGGTCGCCTCAGCCCGGCAGCAGGGCGGAAATAACCCGCCCGCCACGCTGGAGGGTCACGCGCCACGCGCGGACCGGTGTGCGGGTGATCCGCTGCAAATCGGCCGTGGTGGTGATGGCGGTGCCGTTGATATCCATGATGACATCGCCGACGCGGAAACTGGTTCGCTCCGCAGGCGATCCCTCTTCAACCGCCACAATGACGACGCCCTTGGTGGCATCCAGCGTGCGCATTTCCTCCATAACCGCCGGCGAAACGTTGACGACCTTCGCCCCTGCGAGCGGCGAGCGGCCGGTGAGCGTGATTTCATCGCGCGGAACCGTCTCCGGCGCGGTTTCCAGCGCCACCTTCAGCGTCGCCGGCTTGCCTTGGCGGACGATGCCAAGGTCGACCGAACCGCCAAGCGGACGGGTGGCGAAGCGGAAGCCGAAGGCGTCGGGATCGTCCACCTCCTGACCGGCGACGGCAACGATGAGATCGCCCGCCCGCAGCCCCGCCTTCTCCGCCGGACTGCCGGGGAAAATGCTCTGCACCAGCGCGCCGGTTGGCCGTGTCACGTCGAGCCCCTCGGCAATGTCCGGCGTGACCTGCTGAAGATCCGCCCCCAGCCACGGCCGGCGCACGACCTTGCTACCCGAAAGCGCCGATTGCAGCACGACCCGCACCATATCGGCGGGAATGGCAAAACCGATCCCCTGCGACCCACCCGATCGCGAGAAGATCGCCGTATTGATGCCGACCACACGGCCCGCGCCGTCCACCAGCGCGCCGCCGGAGTTACCCGGATTGATCGCCGCGTCCGTTTGGATGAAGAAGCCATAATCGGTGATCCCGCGCTGGGTGCGGGACAGCGCGGAGACAATGCCCTGGGTCACCGTCTGCCCCACGCCGAACGGATTGCCGATGGCGAGTACGATATCGCCCACCTGAAGGTCATCCGACGAACCTAGCGTGGCGGACGGGAAGTCGCCCTTGCCACCCTTGATCTGCAGAATAGCGATATCGGTGCGGGCATCGCGCAGCACCACTTCGGCATCGAACTCTCGCTTGTCCGATAGTGCGATGCGAATTTCATCGGCACCGTCGATGACATGGTTGTTGGTGACGACGATTCCCGACCGATCGACCAATACTCCGGAGCCGAGCGACTGCTCGACACGCTCGCGGCGCCGGTCGAAGCCCGGCACATCCGGCGAACCCCGATCACCGAAGAAGCGCCGGAAGAAGGGGTCGTCGAGCAGCGGGTTGTTCCGCGGCGCCGTCTTCTGCGCATAGACATTGACGATGGCGGGCGCGGTGCGCGCCACCACGGGCGCGAAACTGAGGCCGATCTCCGCCCGCGACGCCGGCACGCGCGGGCCGCCGGCAGCCGGCGCCTGCGCCAAAGCGGGAGTGACGAGGAGAGTGGAAGCGACGAGGAGAGCGATCCGTTTCATGGCGCAAGATATAACCCCCGCCCTGCGGCGGAGAAAGGGCAGCGGCCCCTTCGCTATCCCCACGCATCGCCAAAAAGAAAAGGGGCGGTCAAACCGCCCCTTTCCGCATTCAATGTCGAAGCTTCCCGCTCAGGCAGCAGCGGCTTCCGCCGCCTTGGCCGCCTCGTGGCGGGCCAGATCGGCAGCGCCCTTCGCCGACTCGTCGCGATCGACCAGCTCGATCACAGCAATGGCCGCCGAATCACCATGGCGGAAGCCCGCCTTGATGATGCGGGTGTAGCCGCCATTGCGCTCCTTGTAGCGCGGGCCGATCACGTCGAACAGCTTGCGCACGACGGCGACGTCACGGACTTCGGCGATGGCCTGGCGACGGGCGTGCAGGCCGCCGCGCTTGCCGAGGGTGATCAGCTTTTCCACCACCGGGCGAAGATCCTTCGCCTTCGGCAGGGTGGTGACGATCTGCTCATGGGTGATGAGCGCCTGCGCCATATTGGCAAACATCGCCTTGCGGTGCTCGGCGGTGCGGTTGAACTTACGATACGTCTTGCCGTGGTTCATGGCAAAATTCCTACATGCGGCGGCTTTCGAGCCGGGAGATACGGATGACGGCTCGAACGCCGCGCTCAATGCTCAATAATGATCTTCGAACCGCTTGGCGAGATCCTCAATGTTCTCCGGCGGCCAGCCCGGCACTTCCATGCCGAGATGCAGGCCCATGCTGGCGAGCACTTCCTTGATCTCGTTCAGCGACTTGCGGCCGAAGTTCGGGGTACGGAGCATCTCCGCCTCGGTCTTCTGGATCAGGTCGCCGATATAGACGATGTTGTCGTTCTTCAGGCAGTTCGCCGAACGCACCGAGAGCTCCAGCTCGTCCACCTTCTTGAGCAGCGCCGGGTTGAAGGGCAGCTCCTGCATAACAGGGCTTTCCGTCTCCCGCTTGGGCTCTTCGAAGTTGACGAAGATTTCCAGCTGGTCCTGCAGGATGCGCGCGGCATAGGCGAGCGCGTCCTCCGGACCGACCGAACCGTTGGTCTCGATGGTGAGGGTCAGCTTGTCATAGTCGAGAATCTGGCCCTCGCGGGTGTTCTCGACCTTGTAGGAGACCTTCTTGACCGGCGAATAGAGGCTATCGACGGGGATGAGGCCGATCGGCGCGTCTTCGGGACGGTTGCGGTCAGCCGCCACATAGCCCTTGCCGGTGTCGACGGTGAATTCCATGCGGATTTCGGCACCATCATCGAGCGTGCACAGCACAAGCTCGGGGTTCAGCACCTGCACATCGCCCACGGTCTGGATGTCGCCAGCGGTGACGACGCCCGGGCCCTGCTTCTTCACGACCATGCGCTTAGGGCCATCGCCAGCCATCTTGATGGCGATGTCCTTGATGTTCAGGACGATGTCCGTCACATCCTCACGCACGCCCGGGATCGACGAGAACTCGTGCAGCACCCCATCAATATGCACGGACGTCACCGCCGCGCCCTGGAGCGACGACAGCAGGATGCGGCGCAGCGCATTGCCGAGCGTCTGCCCGAAGCCGCGCTCGAGCGGCTCGGCGACGACAGTCGCCAGGCGCTTCGGGTCGCTGCCGAGCGAGACTTCAAGCTTCTCGGGCTTGATCAGCTCTTGCCAGTTCTTTTGAATCACGACGTCACCCTTGGTTTCGACGGTGCCCCGGACTCCCTGCCCGGCAACGTCCCCTCAGCGGCGAAGGGAAGGCCCGAAGCAGCGGCCCCTGCGGCGCCCGAGGCGCCGCTGGATGATTAGGCGTCAGACGCGCCGACGCTTGCGCGGACGGCAGCCATTGTGCGGGATCGGCGTCACGTCGCGGATCGACGTCACGGTGAAACCCGCCGCCTGGAAAGCCCGCAGCGCCGACTCGCGCCCCGAACCGGGACCGGAAACTTCGACCTCGATGGTGCGCATGCCGTGATCGGCGGCCTTGCGGGCGCAATCCTCGGCCGCGACCTGCGCCGCATACGGCGTGGACTTACGCGACCCCTTGAAGCCCATGGCGCCCGCCGAGGACCAGGCAATGGTGTTGCCCTGCGCGTCGGTGATGGTGATCATGGTGTTGTTGAACGACGCATTCACATGCGCAACGCCGGAGGCAATGTTCTTGCGCTCACGGCGCTTAATGCGGGCAGCTTCTTTAGCCATAGACTTTGGATCCTTCGGGCGCGCCCGTCATTCCAGGCGCTCGGGACATCAGTAGGAACGAATGCGCCGGCCGCACGCGGCGCCGGCGCGGAAAAGCGGGCTCGCGCCCGCTCCCCTCACTTCTTCTTGCCGGCGATCGCCTTGGCCGGACCCTTGCGGGTGCGGGCATTGGTGTGGGTCCGCTGACCGCGCACCGGCAGGCCACGCCGATGACGCAGGCCACGATAGCAGCCAAGGTCCATCAGGCGCTTGATGTTCATCGATACTTCGCGGCGCAGATCGCCCTCGACGAGATAATCACGATCAATCGTCTCGCGAATCTGCAGCACTTCCTGGTCGGTGAGCTGGTTCACGCGACGATCAAGGGGAATGCCGACCTTCTCAACGATATCGGCTGCGTTCTTCGCACCGATGCCGTGAATGTACTGAAGCGCAATGATGACGCGCTTGTTGGTCGGGATGTTAACGCCTGCAATACGAGCCACGTCGCTCTCTCCATGTGGACCGGCGAACCGGTGATTTGGAATGCTCCGCGCCGGTGGAGGCCGGCCCTTGCGGAGATACGCACGAGGCCGCCCGACATCCGCGACGTGATGTCGATCGGCGGCACCCGCTTGAGTGAAGCGCGGCACTTAGAGCGATTCCGCTCCAATGTCAAGCCGCACAAGAGTCCTCACGCCAATTCGAGGACGTCGGCAATCGCCTTGGTAACCTCATCAATCGGCTTCATCCCGTCGATGGTCGCCAGCATCCCCCGCTCCGCATAATAGGGGGCGACGACGGCGGTATCGCGATTGAAGGCCTCGAGCCGAGTCTTGAAGACCTCCGGATCGTCGTCCTTACGAACCGGCTCACCCCGCGCCGCCGTCTCCTTGGCGCGCTGGACGATCCGGTCGACCAGCTTGGTCTGGTCGACCTTCAGTTCGATTACCGCGTCGAGCTTCAGACCCTTCTCCGCCAGAATGCGGTCGAGTGCCTCAGCCTGTGCGACCGTGCGCGGAAAGCCGTCGAGGATGAACCCCTTCGCGCAATCCGCCTGATCGATCCGATCAGAGATGATGCCGATCACGATCTCGTCTGAGACCAGATTCCCGGCGTCCATCACCGCCTTAGCCTTCAGGCCGATCGGCGTCTCGTTACGAACCGCCTCGCGCAGCATGTCGCCGGTAGACAGTTGCACGATACCGTGCCGCGCCACCAGTCGCTGCGCTTGCGTGCCCTTCCCCGCGCCCGGAGGTCCGAGCAGTATAAGCCTCATCGGCGCTTCCCCCTGAGCTTGGCCTTCTTGACCAGCCCCTCATATTGATGCGCCAGCAAATGACCCTGAACCTGAGCCACCGTATCCATGGTCACGCTGACCACGATAAGCAGCGAGGTTCCGCCGAAGTAGAACGGGACCGCGGCATAGGAGATCAGAATCTCCGGGAAGAGGCACACAATCGCAAGGTAAGCCGCACCGATGACCGTGATGCGAGTCAGCACATAGTCGATGTACTCGGCAGTCCGCTCGCCCGGGCGGATGCCCGGAATGAAGCCGCCATGCTTCTTCAGATTGTCGGCCGTCTCGGTCGGGTTGAACACGATCGCGGTGTAGAAGAAGCAGAAGAACACGATCAGCAGCACATAGAGCAGCATGAACAGCGGCTGCCCGTGTCCGATCAACGTCGTTACCGTCGTCAGCCAGGCCGGCCCCGAGTTCTGCATGAAGCTCGCAACCGTGGTCGGGATCAGCAACAGCGACGAGGCGAAAATCGGAGGAATCACGCCCGAGGTGTTCAGCTTCAGCGGCAGGTGCGAGGACTGACCCTCATACACCTTATTGCCGACCTGACGCTTGGGGTACTGGATCAGCAGCCGGCGCTGCGCCCGCTCCATGAACACGATGAACATGATGATGCCGACGGCCATCAAAATCACCGCGAGGATGATGCCGGTGGACAGCGCGCCCTGGCGACCCAGCTCGAGCGTGTTGGCGATCGCCGAGGGCAATTCCGCCACGATGCCAGCGAAGATGATCAGCGAAATGCCGTTGCCAATGCCGCGCGAGGTGATCTGCTCGCCGAGCCACATCAGGAACATAGTGCCGCCGGTAAGCGTGATCACCGTGGAGATGCGGAAGAACCAGCCGGGATCCGAAACCACGGCGCCGGAGCCTTCGAGCCCAACAGCAATGCCGTAGGACTGGAACACAGCCAGCACGACCGTGAGGTAGCGCGTGTACTGGTTGATCTGCTTGCGGCCGGACTCGCCCTCCTTCTTCAACGCTTCCAGCGTCGGCGAGACGGTGGTCAGCAGTTGAATGATGATGGAGGCGGAGATGTACGGCATGATGTTCAGGGCGAAAATTGCCATGCGCGAGACCGCGCCGCCCGAGAACATGTTGAAGAGGCCGATGATGCCCTGCTGCGCCGTACGGAACACGTCGGCGAGCGCGTCGGGATTGATCCCCGGCATCGGAATGTAGGTGCCCAGCCGATAAACGAGAAGCGCACCCAGGGTGAACCAGATGCGCTTCTTCAGTTCATCGGCTTTTGCCAGAGCACCGAAGTTGAGGTTTGCCGCGAGCTGTTCTGCTGCCGAGGCCATGGTGGCTCCGCTCCTCGTCTGTGCCCTGTAAGTTTAGTACGGCCTGACTTAAGCGTCAGGCCGCCGTCTCGCTAGCCTCGGCCTTGGACGCGAGCAGCGTCACCTGGCCGCCGGCCTTCTCGATCGCTTCGACCGCAGACTTGGTCGCGTGGGCAACTTCCAGCGTGACCTTGGCGGTCAGCTCGCCGGAACCCAGCACGCGCACGCCGTCCTTGGCACGGCGCAGGACGCCGGCCTCGACGAGCGACGCCTGAGTGATGGTCTCCTTGCCATCCAGCTTACCAGCGTCAATCGCGGTCTGGATGCGGCCGAGAGAAACCTCGTTCCAGTCCAGCGCGAAGATGTTCGTGAAGCCGCGCTTGGGCAGACGACGATGGATCGGCATCTGGCCGCCCTCGAAGCCCTTGATCGCAACGCCGGTGCGCGAGGTCTGACCCTTCACGCCGCGACCCGCGGTCTTGCCCTTGCCCGAACCGATGCCGCGGCCGACGCGCATGCGCTTCTTGCGAGCGCCGGAATTGTCCTTGATCTCGTTAAGGCTGCTCATCGCCAGTCTCCTACAGCGCCGTCACGCTTCGACGACGCGAACGAGGTGGCGGACCTTGTAGATCATGCCACGCACGGCCGGGGTGTCTTCAAGCGTCGAGCGACGCCCGAGCTTGTTGAGGCCGAGACCGATCAGCGTCGCGCGCTGAGCCTCGGGGCGGCGGATCGGGCTGCCGGTCTGTTCGACCGTGACCGTATTGGTGCTGTTCGCCATGATTAGCTTCCCTACCTCTCAGGCGTCAGTCGGTCGCTTCGGCGTCGTCAACACGACGGCGCGACTGAAGCTGCGAGACTTTGAGGCTGCGACGCGCCGCGACGAGACGCGGGCTGTCCTGGTTCTTCAGGGCCTCGAAGGTCGCACGGACCATGTTGTACGGGTTGGACGAGCCAAACGACTTCGCCACCACGTCCTGCATGCCAAGCGTCTCGAACACCGCGCGCATCGGGCCACCGGCGATGATGCCGGTACCGGCCGGAGCCGCACGCAGGATCACCTTGCCAGCGCCGTGATGGCCATGCACGTCATGATGCAGCGTACGGCCTTCGCGCAGCGGCACGCGGATCAGCGCGCGCTTGGCAGCTTCCGTCGCCTTACGGATCGCTTCCGGCACTTCACGGGCCTTACCGTGACCGAAACCGACGCGACCCTTCTGGTCACCGACAACCACAAGAGCGGCAAAGCCGAAGCGACGGCCACCCTTCACAACCTTCGCGACACGGTTGATGTGGACCAGCTTGTCCACGAACGTGTTGTCGCGATCCTCGCGTTCACGCTCACGTTCACGAGCCATGATCATATCCTTCGTTCTGCGGGGGATCCCGCTCGTGATCTCAGAAGTTGAGACCGCCCTCGCGGGCGGACTCGGCGAGCGCCTTGACGCGGCCGTGATAGATGAAGGCGCCGCGGTCGAAGACCACGTCCTTCACACCGGCTGCGACGGCGCGTTCCGCCACGAGCTTGCCGATCGCCTGGGCCGCCGCGATATCCGCGCCGGTCTTGAGGCTTTCCCGCAGGGTCTTCTCGAGCGTGGAGGCGGACGCAAGCGTCACGCCACGCGCATCGTCGATGATCTGCGCATAGATGTGCTTCGACGAGCGATGCACCGAGAGGCGCGGCCGCCCGTTCGCCGTCGTGCGGAGAGCACGACGGACACGCGCCTTACGGCGCTCGGTAGCGTCCTTGTACTGTGCCATGGTTCGGGTCCGTTACTTCTTCTTGCCTTCCTTGCGGAAGATGAACTCACCCGCGTACTTCACGCCCTTGCCCTTGTAGGGCTCGGGACCGCGATAGTCGCGAATCTCGGCAGCGACCTGACCGACCTGCTGACGGTCGATGCCGCTGATGACGATCTCGGTCGGCTTCGGCGTCACGATCTGAATCCCTTCCGGGATCGGATAGTTGACGTCGTGGCTGAAGCCGAGCGCCAGGCTCAGGCTCTTGCCTTGCACGGCCGCGCGATAGCCGACGCCGCTGATCTCGAGCTTCTTCTCGAAGCCCTTGGTCACGCCTTCGACCAGATTGGCCACCAGCGTGCGGGACAGGCCCCACATCGCCTTGTGGCGGTTGGTCTCGCCGTTGAGGGCGAACAGGATGGCCCCGTCCTCCATCTTGACCGAGATCTCGTCGACAACGGTGGTCTCCAGCGTCCCCTTGGGACCCTTGACCTTCACCGTCTGACCATCGATCGACGCCGTGACGCCGGCCGGAATGGTGATGGGGGCTTTACCGATCTTGGACATGTGCTCTCTCTCCTCCCCGATCAGAAGATCGTGAAGAGGACCTCGCCGCCCACGTTCTTCTCGCGGGCTTCGTGGTCCGCCATCACGCCCTGCGGCGTGGAGACGACAGCGACGCCAAGGCCGTTGGCGACGCGGGGAAGGGTCTTGACGGAGGAATAAACCCGCCGACCCGGCTTGGAGACACGCGAAATCTCGCGGATCACCGGCTCGCCATCGAAGTACTTGAGTTCGATCTCGAACTCGGTACGGCCATTGACCGGCTCGGAAGCCGAATAGCCGCGGATGTAGCCTTCGGCCGCAAGAACCTCGAGCACGCTGGCGCGCAGACGCGAACCCGGCGTGGAGATCTTTTCCTTGCGGCGCATCTGCGCGTTGCGGATGCGGGTAATCAGATCGCCGATCGGATCAGTCGTGGACATGGATCGACCCTCCTCACCAGCTCGACTTGACGAGGCCAGGAATCTGGCCCTGGGAACCGAGCTCGCGCAGCGCGATACGGCTCATCTTCAGCTTGCGATAATAGGCGCGCGGGCGGCCGGTGACTTCGCAACGATTGCGAATGCGCACCTTCGCCGAATTGCGCGGCAGTTCCGCCAGCTTGAGAACCGCGGCGAAGCGTTCCTCGATCGGCAGTTCCTTGTTGCTCACCAGGGCCTTCAGACGCGAACGCCGGCCGGCATAGCTCTTCACGAGCTTGCGGCGGTGTTCGTTCTTTTCGACCGAGCTCTTCTTGGCCATATGATCTTGCTCCTAGTCTCCGCGTTTGGGGCTCCGCCCCACAGCCGGAAGGGGATGCTTACTGACGGAACGGGAAGTTGAAGGCCTTCAGAAGCGCGCGCGCCTCTTCGTCCGTCTTCGCCGTCGTGCAGACGATGATGTCCATGCCCCACATCTGATCAACCTTGTCGTAGTTGATCTCGGGGAACACGATGTGCTCCTTGATGCCCATGGCGTAGTTGCCACGGCCGTCGAAGCTCTTCGGATTCAGGCCACGGAAGTCGCGGACGCGCGGCAGGGCGATATTCACCAGGCGGTCGACGAACTCGAACATGCGGGTCTTGCGAAGGGTGACCTTCGCGCCGACCGGCTGGTTCTCGCGCAGCTTGAAGTTCGAGATCGCCTTGCGGGCGCGGGTCACGACCGGCTTCTGACCGGCGATGAGCGCGAGGTCCCCGGCAGCGGTCTGCACCTTCTTGGTGTCGGCAGTCGCTTCGCCAACGCCCATGTTGATGACGATCTTCTCGATCGTCGGCACTTCCATGGGGTTCTTGTAGCCGAACTGCTCGATCATCTTCTGGCGGACGACAGCCTCATAGAAGGCCTTCATCCGCGGGCTGTAGCTGGTCTCAGCCATCGATCTTCTCCCCCGAGCGCTTGGCGACGCGCACCTTGGTGCCGTCCGCCTGCACAAGGAAACCGACGCGGGTCGGCTTGCCATCCTTCGGATCGGCGAGTGCGATGTTCGACAGGTTGAGCGGGGCCTCCTTCGAGATGATCCCGCCTTCCTGGTTCGCGCTCTGCCGCTGGTGCCGCTTCACGAGGTTGACGCCGCGCACGCGCGCGGTGCCTTCCTTCGGCAGCACCTCGAAAACCTCGCCCGTGCGACCCTTGTCGCGGCCGGTGAGAACGACGACCTTGTCGCCCTTCTTGATCTTAGCGGCCATCAAAGCACCTCCGGCGCCAGCGAGATGATCTTCATGTGGTTCTTGGCGCGGAGCTCGCGCGGAACCGGCCCGAAGATGCGGGTGCCGACCGGCTCCTTGTTGTTGTTGATCAGCACGGCCGCATTGCGGTCGAAGCGGATCACCGAACCATCGACGCGACGGATGTCCTTGGCGGTGCGAACCACAACCGCCTTCATCACGTCGCCCTTCTTCACGCGGCCGCGCGGGATAGCTTCCTTCACCGACACCACGATGATGTCACCGACATGGGCATACTTGCGCTTCGAACCGCCAAGCACCTTGATGCACATGACGCGACGCGCACCGGAATTGTCCGCCACGTCGAGATTGGTCTGCATCTGGATCATGACGCACCTATTTCTCGCAAAAACCGCGCGCAGCCGTCACCGGCGCGCGCCCCTCAATCCCGTTTCCGGGCGCTCAGACTTCAGCCCGCTTCTCGCCCTGGACCACGATCCAGTTCTTGAGCTTGGACAAGGGGCGGTGCTCCTCGATCCAGACGGTGTCGCCTTCCTTCCAAGCGTTCGCCTCGTCATGGGCGTGGTACTTCTTGGAACGGCGGACGGTCTTCTTCAGCAGCGGATGGGTGAAACGGCGCTCGACCCGGACCACGACGGTCTTGTCCTGCTTGTCGCTCACCACGACGCCCTGCAGCAAACGCTTCGGCATCGCCCTCTCCTCACTTAGCCTTGGCCGCGGACGCGGCCTTCTGCGCCTGGATCGTCTTGACCCGCGCGATGTCGCGACGGATCTGACGCACCCGCGCCGTGTTTTCGAGCTGGCCGGTCGCCTTCTGGAAGCGCAGGTTGAACTGCTCCTTCTTGAGGCCCAGCAGCTGGTCCTGCAGCTCGTCGGCGGTCTTCGTCCGAATGTCGGAAGCCTTCGTCATCTGTTCCTCCGTCACTCAGCGATGCGCTCGACGAAACGCGTCTTGATCGGCAGCTTCGCCGCCGCCAGCCGAAGCGCTTCACGAGCGATATCCTGGCTCACGCCATCGATCTCGAACATGATGCGGCCGGGCTTGATCTTGGCGGCCCAATAATCGGGCGCGCCCTTACCCTTACCCATGCGGACTTCAGTCGGCTTCGAAGACACCGGCACGTCGGGGAAAACGCGAATCCACACCCGGCCCGCACGCTTCATGTGACGGGTGAGCGCGCGACGCGCGGCTTCGATCTGACGCGCGGTAACGCGTTCCGGCTCCATGGCCTTCAGCCCGAACTGGCCGAAATTGAGGTCAGTCCCGCCCTTCGCAACGCCGTGAATACGGCCTTTGAACTGCTTGCGGAACTTCGTGCGCTTTGGTTGCAGCATGTCGCGCCTCTTATTCCTTTATCAATCTGCTCACGCCGCGTCGCGACGCGACGGGCGACCACCCGAGGAATCGCCTTCCGCCTGGCGCTTGTCCTGCGCCATCGGATCGTGCTCCAGGATCTCGCCCTTGAAGATCCAGACCTTCACACCGCAGGTGCCGTAGGTCGTGAAGGCGGTGGCCGTACCGTAATCCACGTCCGCGCGCAAGGTGTGAAGCGGCACACGCCCTTCACGATACCATTCGAGGCGGGCGATTTCCGCGCCGCCGAGGCGGCCGGAGCAGTTGATACGAATGCCTTCCGCGCCCAAACGCATCGCCGACTGGACGGCGCGCTTCATGGCGCGGCGGAATGCCACACGGCGCTCGAGCTGCTGCGCAATCGACTCAGCGACGAGCCGCGCATCGATTTCGGGCTTCCGAATCTCGACGATGTTGATGAAGACCTCCGAGTTCGTCATCTCGGCGACCTTCTTGCGCAGCTTGTCGATGTCCGCGCCCTTCTTGCCGATCACCCCGCCCGGACGAGCCGAGTGGATGGTAACGCGGCACTTCTTGTGCGGACGCTCGATCACGATCTTGGAGACCGCGGCCTGCTTCAAGAGCTTCTGCAGCGCTTCACGGATCTTGATGTCCTCGTGAAGCAGCTGGCCGTACTCGCCCTTGCCCGCGAACCAGCGCGAGTCCCAGGTGCGGTTGATGCCGAGCCGGAGCCCGACCGGGTTGACCTTCTGACCCATCAGGCCTTCTCCTCGACTTCACGCACCACGATGGTGATATGCGAGAACGGCTTTTCGATCCGGCTCGCACGGCCACGGGCGCGGGCCGCGAAGCGCTTCATGACCAGGCCCTTGCCGACATGCGCCTCGGCGACGATCAGATCGTCGACATCGAGCTCATGATTATTCTCGGCATTGGCAATGGCCGACTCCAGGCACTTCTTCACGTCGCCGGCGATCCGCTTCCGCGAGAACTGAAGGTCGGCCAGAGCGGTCGCGACCTTCTTGCCCCGGATGAGACCGGCGACGAGGTTGAGCTTCTGGGGGCTGACGCGAAGGTTACGCGCAACCGCCTTGGCTTCCGTATCCGCGAGCGTGCGCGGACGAGCTGCCTTTCCCATGACCCTGCCTCTACTTCCGCTTGGCTTTCTTGTCCGCCGCATGCCCGTAATAGGTACGGGTCGGGGCGAACTCGCCGAACTTGTGGCCCACCATGTCCTCGGAAACCGAAACCGGGACGTGCTTGTTGCCGTTATAGACGCCGAACGTGATCCCCACGAACTGCGGGAGGATGGTGGAACGGCGGCTCCAAATCTTGATGACGTCGTGACGACCCGACGTGCGCGCGGCATCCGCCTTCTTGAGGAGGTAGCCGTCGACGAACGGACCTTTCCAGACCGATCGAGACATAGTTCAGTTTCCCTCGCTCACTTCTTGCGGGCGTGCCGGCTGGACACGATGAACTTCGTGGTCGACTTGTTCTTCCGGGTCTTCTTGCCCTTGGTGGGGAAACCCCAGGGCGTGACCGGATGACGTCCACCCGAGGTGCGGCCTTCGCCGCCGCCATGCGGGTGATCGACCGGGTTCATGGTGACACCACGGTTGTGCGGACGACGGCCCAGCCAGCGCTTGCGGCCAGCCTTGCCGAGATTGGTGTTCATGTGGTCCGGGTTCGACACGGCGCCGACCGTACCCATGCACTCGCCATGGACCAGCCGCTGCTCACCCGAATTGAGGCGAACGATGACGTAGCCCTGATCGCGACCGACGATCTGCGCATAGGAGCCGGCGGAACGGGCGATCTGGCCGCCCTTGCCGATCTTCAGCTCGATATTGTGCACGATCGTGCCCACCGGCAGGTTGCCGAGAGGAGCCGCGTTGCCCGGCTTCACGTCCACGCTCTTGGAAGCGATCACCTGATCGCCAACCGCGAGGCGCTGCGGCGCCAGGATGTAGTTGAGCTCACCGTCCTCATACTTGATGAGGGCGATAAAGGCCGTGCGGTTGGGATCGTATTCGATCCGCTCCACCGTCGCCGCCACATCGCGCTTGGTGCGCTTGAAGTCGACGAGGCGATAGGCCTGCTTGTGCCCGCCGCCACGGAAGCGCACGGTCACCCGGCCGGTGTTGTTGCGGCCGCCCGCCTCCGACTTGCCCTCTGTCAGCGTCTTGACCGGCTTGCCCTTGTACAGGGCCGAGCGGTCGACGATGACCAGCTGGCGGAGGCTCGGCGTTACCGGCTTGAAGGTTTTGAGCGCCATGTCTCTGGTCCCTTAATTCCGGCTCACAGACCCGTCGTGATGTCGATGGAGTGCCCCTCGGCGAGGGTCACGACCGCCTTCTTCACGTCGCTCTGCACGCCCTTGCGGCCCTTGAAGAACTTCGTCTTCCCCTTGCGGACCAGCGTGTTGACGCTCTCGACCTTCACGTCGAAGAGCTTCTCGACCGCTTCCTTGATCTGCGGCTTGGTAGCCGTCAGAGCAACCTTGAAGACGACCTTGTTGTGCTCGGACGCCATCGTGGCCTTCTCGGTGATCACCGGGGACACGATCACGTCGTAGTGGCGCGGATCGAGACTCATTTGAAGCGCGCCTCCAGAGCGTCGACAGCCGCCTTCGTCAGCACCAGGGTCTGGCGGCGCAGGATGTCGTAGACGTTGATGCCCTGGACGGGCAGCACGTCGAGATGGGTGACATTGCGCGAGGCGAGGCCGAAATTGGCATCCACCTCGGCGCCGGACACGACCAGGGCGCTCGACAGGCCGAGGCCCGCCAGCCGCTCCTTGAGCAGCTTGGTCTTCGGCTCGGACAGCACGGCGTCGTCGAGGACGACGATCTGCTGGTCCTTGGCCTTCGATGACAGAGCATGCCGCAGAGCGAGCGCACGCACCTTCTTCGGCAGGTCGCTCGCATGGCTGCGGGAGACCGGACCGAACGCCTTGGCGCCGCCGCGGAACTGCGGCGCGGAAGCCGCACCGTGGCGAGCGCCGCCGGTGCCCTTCTGCTTGTACATCTTCCGCTTGGTGCGGTTGACGTCGGCGCGCGAAAGGGTCTGGTGGGTGCCGGCCTGACGACGCGACAGCTGCCACACCACGCAGCGGTGCAGAATATCCTGGCGCGGCTCGAGACCGAAGATCTCGTCCGACAGGGTGACGGAGCCGGCTTCGGCCCCTTCGAGAGTCTTGACGGCGAGTTCCATCACACGTTCTCCTCGGCCGCAGCCTCGGTCGCGGGCGCAACGTCAGCCGCCGGCTCGCTCGACGCTTCCGCGCCCGGGAGACGGAACTTGCCCGGCTTCGGCGCGGCGTCGGGCAGCTTCTTCTTCACCGCGTCAGCGACGATGATCCAGCCACCCTTGTTGCCGGGAACCGCACCCTCGACCGCGATCAGGCCGCGCTCGACATCGGTGAGCACCACCTTGAGGTTCTGGGTCGTCACCGTCTCGTGACCCATGTGGCCCGGCATCTTCTTGTTCTTAAAGGTCTTGCCGGGGTCCTGACGACCACCGGTCGAACCGATCGAACGATGCGAAACCGACACGCCGTGCGTAGCGCGAAGACCACCGAAATTGTGGCGCTTCATACCACCGGCAAAGCCCTTGCCGATGGAGGTGCCCGTCACGTCAACGAACTGACCGACCACGAAGTGATCGACCGTCAGTTCGGCGCCGACCGGAATGAGGTCGGTTTCCTCGACGCGGAATTCCGCCATCTTGCGCTTCGGCTCAACCTTCGCCACGGCGAAGTGGCCGCGCAGAGCGCGGGTGGTGTTCTGCGGCTTCGCCTGTCCGACGCCGAGCTGGACGGCCGTGTAGCCGTTCTTCTCGAGCGTACGGTGGGCAACCACCTGGCAATTATCGACTTTCAGCACAGTGACCGGAACATGTTCACCTGCATCGTTAAAGATGCGGGTCATGCCGACCTTCTGGGCGATGACGCCTGACCGCATGGCCGTGTCCCTTCGCCTCTCTCAGAGCTTGATCTCGACGTCGACACCCGCGGCGAGGTCGAGCTTCATCAGCGCGTCCACCGTCTGGGGGGTCGGGTCGACTATGTCCAGCAGACGCTTGTGCGTCCGCATTTCGAACTGCTCACGGGACTTCTTGTCCACGTGGGGAGAACGATTGACCGTGAACTTCTCGATCCGCGTCGGAAGCGGAATAGGCCCGCGAACCTGGGCGCCCGTGCGCTTGGCCGTCGAAACGATTTCGCGCGTCGAGGCATCCAGGATGCGGTGATCGAACGCCTTGAGGCGGATCCGAATATTTTGGCCGTTCATTGACTTCAGGCTCCCAGAGGGCTCGTCAGTCGGGCTCAGTAACGAGCTCCACGAAAAAGGGGCGCAGGCGTTCCCGCGCCCCTCGGGATTGTCGATGTCACTCGATGATGGAAGCGACGACGCCGGCGCCGACGGTGCGGCCGCCTTCGCGGATGGCGAAGCGCAGCTTCTCTTCCATCGCGATCGGAACGATCAGCGCCACGTCAACCGTGATGTTGTCGCCCGGCATCACCATTTCCGTGCCTTCCGGCAGGGTCACGATGCCCGTCACGTCCGTCGTGCGGAAATAGAACTGCGGACGGTAGTTGGTGAAGAACGGCGTGTGGCGCCCGCCCTCTTCCTTCGTCAGGATGTAGGCCTCGGCCTTGAACTTCGTGTGCGGCTTCACCGAACCCGGCTTGCACACCACCTGGCCGCGCTCAACGTCCTCGCGCTTCGTGCCACGGACAAGGATACCGACGTTGTCGCCGGCCTGGCCCTGGTCGAGCAGCTTGCGGAACATTTCCACGCCCGTCACCGTCGTCTTCACCGTCGGACGGATGCCAACGATCTCGACTTCCTCGCCGACCTTGATCACGCCGCGCTCGACGCGACCGGTCACCACCGTGCCGCGGCCCGAAATCGAGAACACGTCTTCGATCGGCATCAGGAACGGCAGGTCAACCGGACGCTCCGGCTGCGGGATGTAGGCGTCCACCGACTCCATCAGCTTCAGGATGGCGTCGCGGCCGAGCTTCGGATCGCCGTTCTCAAGCGCCACCAGCGCCGAGCCACGGATGATCGGGATGTCGTCGCCCGGGAAGTCGTACTTCGACAGAAGCTCGCGAACCTCGAGCTCCACCAGCTCAAGCAGTTCCTCGTCGTCGACCATGTCGCACTTGTTGAGGAACACCACCAGAGCCGGAACGCCGACCTGACGCGCAAGAAGGATGTGCTCGCGGGTCTGCGGCATCGGGCCGTCCGCCGCCGACACCACCAGGATCGCGCCGTCCATCTGCGCCGCGCCGGTGATCATGTTCTTCACATAGTCGGCGTGGCCGGGGCAGTCGACATGCGCGTAGTGGCGGTTCGTCGTCTCATACTCAACGTGAGCGGTCGAGATCGTGATGCCGCGCGCCTTCTCTTCCGGCGCCTTGTCGATCTGGTCGTACGCCGTGAACGTCGCGCCGCCCGTCTCCGCAAGAACCTTCGTGATCGCTGCCGTCAGAGACGTCTTGCCATGGTCAACATGGCCAATCGTCCCGATGTTGCAGTGAGGCTTCGAACGGTTGAACTTCTCTTTGGCCACGGGGCTCTCCGTCGGTCTTATCGATGTGGATACGAAATCGCTTCAGAAACTCAGGCCGACGCTCACGCGTACTTGGCCTGAACCTCCTGAGCGACGTTCGACGGCACCTGCTCGTAGTGGTCGAACTGCATGGTGAAGGTAGCGCGGCCCTGCGAGAAGGACCGGAGCGTGTTGACGTAGCCAAACATGTTGGCGAGCGGGACCATCGCGTTCACGACGTTCGCATTGCCACGCATGTCCTGGCCCTGGATCTGGCCACGACGGGAGTTGAGGTCGCCGATGACCGAACCGGTGTAGTCTTCCGGGGTCACGACCTCGACCTTCATGATCGGCTCCAGCAGCACCGCGCCGCCCTTCTGCAGGGCTTCACGGAAAGCGGCACGCGAGGCGATTTCGAAGGCCAGCGCCGACGAGTCGACTTCGTGATAGGCGCCGTCGATCAGGTCGACCTTGACGTCCACCACCGGGAAGCCGGCCAGCACGCCCGAACCGAGCACGCTTTCCAGACCCTTGGTGACGCCGGGGATATACTCCTTCGGCACGGCGCCGCCGATGATCTTGCTCTCGAAGGCGAAGCCCTTGCCGACTTCGTTCGGCTCGACCACGAACTTCACCCGAGCGAACTGACCTGTACCACCGGTCTGCTTCTTGTGGGTGTAGTCGACTTCGGTCTTGCGGGTGATCGTCTCGCGATAAGCGACCTGCGGCGCGCCGATGTTGGCGTCAACCTTGTAGGTGCGCTTCAGGATATCGACCTTGATGTCGAGGTGCAGTTCACCCATCCCCTTGAGGATGGTCTGGCCGCTCTCGAAGTCGGTCGACACGCGGAAGGACGGATCCTCAGCGGCGAGCTTCGCGAGAGCGAGGCCCAGCTTTTCCTGGTCGGCCTTGGACTTCGGCTCGATCGCGATCTCGATGACCGGCTCGGGGAACTCCATCTTCTCAAGGATGACGGGCTTGGCCGGGTCGCACAGCGTGTCGCCGGTGCGGACTTCCTTGAGGCCGGCAAGAGCGACGATGTCGCCCGCATAGGCCTCCTTGATGTCCTCACGGTTGTTCGCATGCATGAGCAGCATACGACCGACACGCTCCTTCTTGTCGCGGGTCGAGTTCAGGAGACCCATACCGGTCTCAAGCTTGCCCGAATAGACGCGGCAGAAGGTAATGGTGCCGACGAAGGGGTCGTCCATGATCTTGAACGCGAGCACGGAGAGCGGATCGCTGTCCGACGGCTTGCGATCGGTCTCTTCTTCGGTGTTGAAGTCGATACCCTTGATCGCGCCACGATCAATCGGCGACGGCAGGAAGTCCACGACCGCGTCGAGCAGGGGCTGCACGCCCTTGTTCTTGAAGGCGGAGCCGCAGAACACCGGATTGAACACGCGACCGATAACCGCCTTGCGGATCAGGCCCTTGAGCGTCGCCTCGTCCGGCTCCACGCCGTCGAGATAGGCCGACAGCACGTCGTCGTCGAGCTCGACCGCCGCTTCGAGCAGCTTGCCGCGATACTCGACCGCCTGGTCGAGCAGTTCGGCCGGGATCTCTTCGTCGTGATACTTCGCACCGAGCTCTTCATTGTCCCACACGACCGCCTTCATGCGGACGAGGTCAATGATGCCCTTGAAGTTGTTCTCGGAACCGATCGGCAGCTGGCAGCACACCGGCTTGCCGTCCACGCGGTCGACGATCATCTCCACGCAACGGAAGAAGTCGGCGCCAGTCTTGTCCATCTTGTTGACGAACACGATGCGCGGAACGTTGTACTTATCGGCCTGACGCCACACGGTTTCCGTCTGGGGCTCGACACCCTGGTTACCGTCGAGCACGCACACCGCACCGTCGAGCACGCGCAGCGAACGCTCGACTTCGATGGTGAAGTCGACGTGGCCGGGGGTGTCGATGATGTTCAGGCGCTTGCCCTGCCAGAAAGCGGTCGTCGCGGCCGACGTAATCGTGATGCCGCGCTCCTGCTCCTGGGTCATCCAGTCCATGGTGGCGGCGCCATCATGGACTTCGCCGATCTTGTGGCTCTTGCCGGTGTAATAGAGGATCCGTTCAGTGGTCGTGGTCTTGCCGGCATCAATGTGGGCCATGATGCCGAAGTTGCGGTAGTCTTCGATAGCGTGCGTGCGCGACATATCAGATCCTCGTACCGGCTCTCGTCATCACCAGCGATAGTGAGAGAAGGCCCGGTTGGCCTCCGCCATGCGGTGCGTGTCTTCACGTTTCTTCACGGCGGTGCCGCGATTGTTCGAGGCGTCGAGCAGTTCGCCCGACAGGCGCTCGACCATCGTCTTCTCATTGCGGGCGCGGGCGGCAGTGATCAGCCAGCGGATCGCAAGAGCCTGACGGCGCTCGGGGCGCACTTCGACCGGCACCTGGTAGGTGGCGCCGCCGACACGGCGGGAACGCACCTCGATGGCCGGGCTCACATTGTCGAGCGCCTGGGTGAACACACCCAGCGGCTCCGACTTGGCACGGGTCTCGACGAGGTCGAGCGCGCCGTACACGATCGCCTCGGCGACCGACTTCTTGCCGTCATACATGACGGCGTTCATGAAGCGGCTCAGCACTTCCGACCCGAACTTCGGATCGGGAGTGACTTCACGGCGCTCTGCACGATGACGACGGGACATCGCTCAAATCCTCACTTCGGCCGCTTGGCGCCGTACTTCGACCGGCGCTGCTTGCGGTTCTTGACGCCCTGCGTATCGAGCACGCCGCGCAGGATGTGATAGCGCACGCCAGGAAGATCCTTGACGCGGCCGCCGCGGATCATCACCACGGAGTGTTCCTGCAGGTTGTGCCCCTCGCCGGGGATGTAACCGATGACCTCATAGCCATTGGTCAAACGAACCTTCGCGACCTTACGAAGCGCCGAGTTCGGCTTCTTCGGGGTCGTCGTATAGACGCGGGTGCATACGCCGCGCTTCTGCGGGCTGGCCTGCAGCGCCGGAACCTTGTTCCGGGCCTTCTGGGCTTCCCGCGGCTTGCGGATCAGCTGGTTGATCGTCGGCACGTGTCTCGCCTTCGTCTCGCTGCGCTGGAACAGGAATGTCCCGCGCTAACCCAATTTCCGCGGCCACAACCGCATTCTTCTCTCGACGGATCGGAACAGTCAGCACATACCGAGCTATCTGCGAACGAAAGAAGCGCCGCCGGCCAGGATCTGGCCGAGGGCGCTGTACGTTCAGAGGACCACGCGACAGAAATTAAATCTGTCAGTTGCGCGGTCATGCGCCGGATTTGGTCGTGCGTGCGTTCCGGCAGCGTCTTGACGTTCTGTGTCCAGACAGGGTGTCCGAACGCGGCAACATCAACCGCCTGCCGTGAAAGTACGCGCCTTCTACGCGGCGACTCGCCGTTCGTCAACCCTTAACCGCGAGTTTGGCCGCTCACAGCCCCGTGCGAGGCGTTGCCGTCGTTAGATTTCATCCATGACGCCCGCTACGCAACAAAGATGCTCGAAATTACGTCGCTGGCAGTGAGCGCCATTAAAGGGAATCGCGTCGGCATACAGGCGACTCGTGCACCGCGCCCGCGATTTCCGAATCCACGAAAAAGGCCGCCCTGCGAGGGGCGGCCTTTCGATTCTGCCAGGTCTTGCCGCAGCGATCACTCGGCGGCGGCGGGACCTTCGAGGCGCGGCGCATTGGAGGCGACGCCGTCCTGCTCGTTCTGCGCGGCGATCAGGTCGTCGCGGGTGGTAGCCGTCACACGGAGCTTCGCCATCTGCGCACCGGTGCCCGCCGGGATGAGGCGGCCGACGATGACGTTCTCCTTGAGGCCTGCGAGGTCGTCGGACTTGCCGTTGACAGCCGCCTCGGTGAGCACGCGCGTCGTCTCCTGGAAGGAGGCGGCCGAGATGAACGAGCGCGTCTGCAGGCTCGCCTTGGTGATGCCGAGCAGAACCGGGTGACCGGACGCGGGCTTCTTGCCCTCGGCGATCAGCCGCTCATTGATCTCGTTCAACTCCGAGGCGTCGATCTGCTCATTGGTGAGCAGGTCGCTCTCGCCGGCGTCGTCGATCTCCACCTTCTGCAACATCTGGCGAACGATCACCTCGATGTGCTTGTCGTTGATGAGCACGCCCTGCAGCCGGTAGACCTCCTGGATCTCGTTCACGAGATAGGCCGCGAGTTCCTCGACGCCCTTGATCGCCAGAATGTCGTGCGGCGCCGGGTTGCCGTCGACGATGAAGTCACCCTTCTCGACGAGGTCGCCATCCTGCAGGTGGATGTGCTTGCCCTTCGGGATCAAGTACTCGGCCGTATCGTCGTTCGAGTCCTGCGGTTCGATGCTCACGCGGCGCTTGTTCTTGTAGTCCTTGCCGAAGCGGATCGTGCCGGAGATTTCAGCGATGATCGCCGCATCCTTCGGACGACGGGCCTCGAACAGCTCCGCCACGCGCGGCAGGCCGCCCGTGATGTCGCGGGTCTTGGCCGACTCCATCGGCACACGTGCGAGCACGTCACCCGCCTTGATGGTCGAGCCGGGATCGGCGGAAAGGATCGCGTCCACCGGCAGCGTGTAGCGGGCATCGCCGCCGCGCTGCAGCTTCAGCACCTTGCCATCCGCACCCTTCACCACCAGCGAAGGACGCAGTTCCGAACCACGCCCAGTGCGCCAGTCGGTAACGACACGCTTGGCGATACCGGTCGATTCGTCGACCGTCTCGCTGAGCGAGGCGCCTTCGACCAGGTCCTCGTAACCCACGATACCCTCGACCTCGGTGAGGATCGGACGGGTATAGGGGTCCCACTCCGCGATGCGCTGGCCGCGCTTGATGGCGTCGCCATCATCCACCTTCAGCTTGGCGCCGAACTGGATGCGGTGCGCCGCCTTTTCCGAACCGTCGTGATCGACGATCAGAACCGACAGGTTGCGGCTCATCGCGATCAGTTCGCCATCCGAGTTCCGCACGACGTTGCGGTTGCGGATCTTCACCGTGCCCTCGAAAGAGGCCTCGATGAAGGACTGTTCGGACAGCTGCGCCGCGCCACCGATGTGGAAGGTACGCATGGTGAGCTGCGTACCCGGCTCGCCGATCGACTGGGCCGCGATGACGCCGACCGCCTCGCCCATGTTGACCGGCGTACCGCGCGCCAGATCACGGCCATAGCAGGTGCCGCAGACGCCATTCTTGGCTTCGCAGGTCAGCACGGAGCGGATCTTGATCTCCTGCACGCCGGCCTTCGAGATGCGCTCGACATCCGCCTCGTCCATCATGTGGCCGGCCGGCACGATCACATTGCCGGTCGCGCCCTCGATCACGTCCTCAGCCGCGGTGCGGCCGAGAACACGCGAGCCAAGCGTGGCGACGATGTTGCCCGCGTCGATGATGGCGCGCATCGCGATACCGTTGGTGGTGCCGCAATCACGCAGGGTGATGATGCTGTCCTGGGCGACGTCAACAAGACGACGGGTCAGGTAGCCCGAGTTGGCGGTCTTCAGCGCGGTGTCAGCCAGACCCTTACGGGCACCGTGGGTCGAGTTGAAGTACTCGAGCACGGAGAGGCCTTCCTTGAAGTTCGAGATGATCGGTGTCTCGATGATCTCACCCGACGGCTTCGCCATCAGGCCGCGCATGGCGGCCAGCTGACGCATCTGCTCGCGCGAACCACGCGCGCCGGAATGCGCCATCATGTAGATCGAGTTGATCTGCTTCTCGCGACCCGTCACCGGGTCCTTCTTCACCGCCGAAATCTCGGCCATCATCTCATCGGCGAGGCGGGCGGAGCACTTGCCCCACGCATCGACGACCTTGTTGTACTTTTCGCCCTGGGTGATCAGGCCGTCATTGTACTGCTGCTCATACTCCTTGGTGAGCGCACGGGTCTCTTCGACCATGTCCCACTTCTTGGACGGCACCACCATGTCATCCTTGCCGAACGAAATGCCGGCGCGGAAGGCGTTGGAGAAGCCGAGCGTCATGATGCGGTCGCAGAAGATGACCGTCTCCTTCTGACCGCAGTGGCGGTAGACGGTGTCGATCATGTTCGAGATTTCCTTCTTGGTCATCAGCTTGTTGACGACGTCGAAGGGGGTCTTGGGGTTCTTCGGCAGGAGTTCGCCGAGCTTCATGCGGCCGGGGGTGGTCTCGTAGATCTTCGGGGCCGGATTGCCGTCCTCGTCGACGCCGATGTACCGCCCGCGCACCTTGGTGTGCAGGGTGATGGCCTTGGCCGCCAGCGCGTGGTCGATCTCGCCCATATTGGCGAAAGCCATGCCCTCACCGGGCTCACCCTCGCGCATCATGGTGAGATAGTAGAGGCCCAGAACGATGTCCTGCGACGGCACGATGATCGGCGCGCCGTTCGCCGGGTGCAGGATGTTGTTGGTCGACATCATCAGCACGCGCGCTTCCAGCTGCGCCTCGATGGACAGGGGCACGTGCACCGCCATCTGGTCGCCGTCGAAGTCCGCGTTGAAGGCCGAGCAAACCAGCGGGTGCAGCTGGATCGCCTTGCCTTCGATCAGCACCGGCTCGAACGCCTGGATGCCCAGGCGATGCAGGGTCGGCGCGCGGTTCAGCATCACGGGATGCTCGCGGATCACCTCGTCGAGGATGTCCCACACCTCGGGACGCTCCTTCTCGACCAGCTTCTTCGCCTGCTTCACGGTCGCGGACAGGCCCTTGGCGTCGAGACGCGAATAGATGAAGGGCTTGAACAGCTCCAGCGCCATCTTCTTCGGCAGGCCGCACTGGTGCAGCTTCAGCTCGGGACCGACGACGATCACCGAACGGCCGGAATAGTCGACGCGCTTGCCGAGCAGGTTCTGGCGGAACCGACCCTGCTTGCCCTTCAGCATATCGGCGAGCGACTTCAGCGGGCGCTTGTTGGCACCGGTGATGACGCGGCCGCGACGGCCGTTATCGAACAGCGCATCAACCGCTTCCTGAAGCATGCGCTTCTCGTTGCGGATAATGATGTCCGGAGCCTTCAGCTCGATCAGCCGCTTGAGACGGTTGTTGCGGTTGATGACGCGGCGGTAGAGGTCGTTGAGGTCCGACGTGGCGAAACGGCCGCCGTCCAGCGGGACGAGCGGGCGCAGGTCCGGCGGGATCACCGGCACATGCGTCAGGATCATCCACTCCGGCTTGTTGCCGGATTCCTGGAAGGCCTCGACGATCTTCAGCCGCTTGGCCAGCTTCTTCGGCTTCAGCTCGGTGGTGGCCTCGGCAATTTCCTTGCGCAGATTGCCGGCGATCTTCTCCAGATCCATGCCACGCAGAATCTCGCGGATCGCCTCCGCGCCGATCAGAGCGGTGAACGAGTCGTCGCCATATTCTTCCTGCGCGCGCAGATAGTCCTCTTCCGAGAGGAGCTGACGCTCCTTCAACGGGGTGAGGCCCGGCTCGATGACGCAGTAGTACTCGAAGTACAGGATACGCTCGAGGTCCTTGAGCGTCATGTCGAGCAGCAGGCCGATGCGGCTCGGCAGCGACTTCAGGAACCAGATATGCGCGACAGGGGCGGCAAGCTCGATGTGGCCCATGCGCTCGCGGCGCACGCGCGACAGCGTGACTTCAACGCCGCACTTCTCGCAGATGATGCCCTTGTACTTCATGCGCTTGTACTTGCCGCACAGGCACTCATAGTCCTTGATCGGACCGAAGATGCGCGCGCAGAACAAGCCGTCACGCTCGGGCTTGAACGTGCGGTAGTTGATCGTTTCGGGCTTCTTGATCTCGCCGAAGGACCACGACAGGATCTTCTCCGGACTCGCGATCGAGATCTTGATCTGATCGAAAGTCGGCGCCGGCGCCGCCGGGTTGAAGAGATTCATGACCTCTTGATTCATCGCCGTCTCCTTCGGCTGGACCCCGCCTCCGCCGCCGCGGCTTGCTGGGGTCACGGAAAAGTCTGGTCTGTCGCGCGATCGAAAAGGCGGACGCGACCTGCGCGCCCGCCTCTGGTCTCAGTCGGTCATTCGGCCGCTGGCAGGCTCTCGCCCGGCGTCGGCACCGCCGAGAGCGTCTTGGAGTTCATCAGCTCGACATTGAGGCCGAGCGAACGCATCTCCTTGACGAGAACGTTGAAGCTCTCGGGAATGCCCGCCTCGAAGGTGTCGTCGCCACGCACGATGGCCTCGTAGACCTTGGTGCGGCCCGCGACGTCGTCCGACTTCACGGTCAGCATCTCCTGCAGCGTGTAGGCGGCACCATAGGCTTCGAGCGCCCACACCTCCATTTCGCCGAAGCGCTGACCACCGAACTGCGCCTTGCCGCCCAGCGGCTGCTGGGTGACGAGCGAGTACGGGCCGATCGAACGGGCATGGATCTTGTCGTCGACAAGATGATGCAGCTTCAGCATGTAGATGTAGCCAACCGTCACCTTACGGTCGAACTGCTCGCCGGTGCGGCCGTCGAACAGGGTCGACTGCGCCGACTTGTCGAGGCCGGCCAGTTCCAGCATGTGCTCGATATCCGCCTCGCGGGCACCGTCGAACACCGGCGTTGCGATCGGCACACCACGACGCAGGTTCGACCCCAACTCGACCAGACCTTCCTCGTCGAGCGACGCGATGGTCTCGTCCTTGCCGTAGATCTTGCCGAACGCATCCTTGAGCGGCGCGATGTCCTGCGTCTGCCGGTAGCCTTCGATGGCGCGGTCGATGACGCGGCCGAGGCCGGCGCAAGCCCACCCCAGATGAGTCTCGAGGATCTGCCCGACGTTCATGCGCGAGGGCACGCCGAGCGGGTTGAGCACCATGTCGACCGGGGTGCCGTCCTCAAGGAACGGCATGTCCTCGACCGGGACGATGCGCGAGACCACGCCCTTATTGCCGTGCCGGCCGGCCATCTTGTCGCCCGGCTGGATCTTGCGCTTCACCGCGATGAAGACCTTGACCATCTTCATCACGCCGGGCGGAAGTTCGTCACCACGCTGCAGCTTCTCGACCTTGTCGAGGAACCGCTGTTCCAGCCGCTTCTTGGATTCGTCGTACTGGTTGCGGATCGCCTCCAGCTCGCTCATCAGCTGATCGTCGGCGACGGCGAACTGCCACCACTGGCTGCGCGGGAACTCGGTCAGCACCGAACGGGTGAGCACCGTGTCCTTCTTGAAGCTCTTGGGGCCGGCAATGCCGGTCTTCCCGTCCAGCATCTCGGCCAGGCGGCCGAAGACGTTACGGTCAAGGATCGCCTGCTCGTCGTCGCGGTCCTTGGCGAGGCGTTCGATTTCCTCGCGCTCGATCGCCTGAGCACGCTCGTCCTTGTCGACGCCGTGACGATTGAACACGCGCACTTCGACAACCGTACCGGTGACACCCGGGGGAACGCGCAGCGAGGTGTCGCGCACGTCCGCCGCCTTCTCGCCGAAGATGGCGCGAAGCAGCTTCTCTTCCGGCGTCATCGGGCTCTCACCCTTCGGCGTGATCTTGCCGCAGAGGATGTCGCCCGCCTGCACTTCGGCGCCGATATAGACGATGCCGGCTTCGTCCAGATTCTTCAGCGCCTCTTCCGACACGTTCGGAATGTCACGCGTGATTTCCTCAGGGCCGAGTTTGGTGTCGCGGGCCATCACTTCGAATTCCTCGATGTGGATCGAGGAGAAGATGTCGCCCTTGGAGATGTTCTCCGACAGCAGGATCGAGTCTTCGAAGTTGTAGCCGTTCCACGGCATGAACGCGACGAGGATGTTCCGGCCGAGGGCGAGATCGCCGAGATCGGTCGAGGGACCGTCAGCGATGATGTCACCCTTGCGGACGCGGTCGCCCACCCGCACCAGCGGACGCTGGTTGATGCAGGTCGACTGGTTCGAGCGCTGGAACTTCTGCAGCCGGTAGATGTCGACGCCCGACTTCGACGGATCGTTCTCTTCCGTCGCGCGGATGACGATACGGGTCGCGTCCACCTGGTCGACGATGCCGGTGCGGCGCGCGCCGATGGCAGCGCCGGAGTCACGGGCGACCACGGACTCCATGCCCGTGCCGACGAAGGGGGCATCGGCGCGAACCAGCGGCACCGCCTGGCGCTGCATGTTCGAGCCCATTAGCGCGCGGTTGGCGTCGTCGTTCTCAAGGAACGGGATGAGCGCGGCGGCGACCGAGACGAGCTGCTTGGGCGACACGTCCATGAAGTCGACACGGTCCGGCGTGACCAGAAGAACGTCGCCCGCATGACGGCAGACGATCAGGTCTTCGGTGAAGCGACCCTCAGCGTCGAGCGGGATGTTCGCCTGCGCGACGTAGTACTTCCCCTCCTCCATGGCGGAGAGATAGACCACTTCGTCCTGAACCTGGCTGTCCTTCACGCGGCGATAGGGCGCCTCGATGAAGCCGTACTTGTTCACGCGGGCAAAAGTGGCCAGTGAGTTGATCAGACCGATGTTTGGGCCTTCCGGCGTCTCAATCGGGCAGATACGGCCGTAATGCGTCGGGTGCACGTCGCGCACCTCGAAGCCGGCACGTTCGCGCGTCAGACCGCCCGGTCCAAGCGCCGAGAGACGGCGCTTGTGGGTGATTTCGGACAGCGGGTTGGTCTGGTCCATGAACTGCGAGAGCTGCGACGAGCCGAAGAACTCGCGCACCGCTGCCGCCACGGGCTTGGCGTTGATCAGGTCCTGCGGCATCACGGTATCGATGTCGACGGACGACATGCGCTCCTTGATGGCGCGTTCCATGCGCAGCAGGCCGACGCGGTACTGGTTCTCCATCAGCTCGCCGACGGAGCGGACGCGGCGGTTGCCGAGGTGATCGATGTCGTCGATCTCGCCCTTACCGTCGCGCAGTTCGACCAGCGTCTTGATGACCGCGAGAATATCCTCGCGGCGCAGCACACGCACCGTGTCCTCGGCGTCGAGGTCGAGACGCATGTTCATCTTCACGCGGCCGACCGCGGAAAGGTCGTAGCGCTCGGCGTCGAAGAACAGCGAGTGGAACATCGCCTGCGCGGAATCGAGCGTCGGCGGCTCGCCAGGACGCATCACGCGGTAGATGTCGAACAGCGCGTCCTCGCGGGTCACGTTCTTGTCGACGGCCAGCGTGTTGCGGATATACGCGCCCACATTGACATGGTCGATGTCGAGGATCGGCACCTCGTCGTAGCCAAGCTCGACAAGCTGCTTCAGCATCTTCTCGGTGACTTCCTCACCGGCTTCGACATAGATCTCGCCCGAGGTCGGGTTGACGATGTCCTCAGCCACATACTGGCCGACCATCTCTTCGTCGGAGATCTTGAGCGCCTTGAGGCCCTTCTCGGCAAGCTGGCGGGCCTGACGGACCGTCACCTTCTTGCCCGCCTCGATCACCACTTCGCCGGTGTCGGCGTCGACGAGATCGGCCACGGCCTTGTAGCCCTTCATCCGCTTGGGATCGAAAGGCATGCGCCAGCCGTCCTTCGTGCGGGCGAAGGTGATGGTCTCGTAGAAGGTGTTGAGGATCTCTTCGCCGTCGAGGCCGAGGGCGAACAGCAGGCTCGTCACCGGAATCTTACGGCGGCGGTCGATACGCGCATAGACGATATCCTTGGCGTCGAACTCGATGTCGAGCCAGGAGCCGCGATAGGGAATGATGCGCGCAGCGAACAGCAGCTTGCCGCTGGAGTGCGTCTTGCCCTTGTCGTGGTCGAAGAACACGCCCGGCGAACGGTGCATCTGCGAGACGATGACGCGCTCGGTCCCGTTGACGATGAACGTGCCGTTCATCGTCATCAGCGGGATGTCGCCCATATAGACGTCCTGCTCCTTGATGTCCTTGACGGACTTGGAGCCGGTGTCGGGATCGACATCGAACACGATCAGACGGAGCGTCACCTTCAGCGGCGCAGCGAAGGTCATGCCGCGCTGGCGGCACTCGTCAACGTCGTACTTCGGCGGCTCGAATTCGTAGCGGACGAATTCGAGCATGGCAGCGCCCGAAAAGTCCGAAATCGGGAAAACCGACTTGAAAACCGCCTGAATGCCGTCGTCGGCGCGACCGCCCTTCGGCTCAACGATCTGCAGGAACTGGTCGTAGGATGCCTTCTGAACCTCGATGAGGTTCGGCATCTCAGCCACTTCCTGGATCTTGCCGAAAAACTTGCGGACCCGCTTACGACCGGTGAACGTCTGCGCCATGTCGCTCCTCGCTCCGTCCGAGTATCCGTCAGCGCCATCCACGAACCCGGCGGGAGGGCCGGTGGCCTTGCGTGGAGGCTTAAGATCACAAAACAATCCGACAAGGTTGAGGCACTCTCCGTGCCTGCCTCCGACCATTCCGTAACCGACGGCTCGCCAGACGACCCGCTCCGGATCGTCGGGGAAGCCGTCGGGCTTCCTGAAGTTCGCCTTCGATGTGAAGGCAGAGGCCGCCGGCGGACCGGCGGCCTCGCATGATCAGATGATCACTTGAGCTCGACCTTGGCGCCGGCCTTCTCGACCTGGGCCTTGATCTTCTCGGCCTCTTCCTTGGTCACGCCTTCCTTGATCGGCTTGGGCGCGCCTTCGACGAGGTCCTTGGCTTCCTTGAGGCCCAGGCCGGTGATGGCGCGGACTTCCTTGATGACCTCGATCTTCTTGTCGCCGGCCGCGGCCAGGACAACGGTGAACTCGGTCTGCTCTTCGACCGGAGCCGCAGCGGCACCAGCGGGAGCGGCAGCAACCGCCACGGCGGCGGCGGCGGAAACGCCCCACTTCTCTTCGAGGAGCTTCGCGAGCTCGGCGGCCTCGAGAACGGTCAGGGCGGACAGCTCGTCAACGAGCTTCGACAGATCAGCCATTTTACTTAAGTCCTTGGATTTCGGTTCGAACCAGTATTACCGGGAAGCCTCACGCGGCTTCGTTCTCTTTGGCATAGGCCGCAAACACGCGGGCGAGCTTGGCCGCCGGCGCGGTGCTGAGCTGCGCGATCTTGGTCGCCGGGGCCTGGATGAGGCCGACCAGCTTCGCACGCAGTTCATCAAGGGACGGCATGGTGGCCAGAGCCTTCACACCATCCACATTCAGGGCCGTGGTGCCGAACGCTCCGCCGAGAATGACGAACTTGTCATTCGCCTTGGCGAAGTCGACGGCAACCTTCGGAGCCGCAACAGGATCGCTCGAATAAGCGATGATGGTCGGACCCTTCAGCAGGGAACCGACATGTGCAACGTCCGAACCTTCGAGAGCGATCTTGGCGAGGCGGTTCTTCGCCACCTTCACGGTCGCACCATTCGCCTTCATCTGCCGACGCAGGGTCTGCAGCTGAGCGACGGTGAGGCCGGAATAGTGGGCCACGACGACAACCGACGTGTTGTTGAACACCTCGGTGAGCGACGTGACGAGCTCTTCTTTTTGTGCTCGATCCACTTCACTTGCTCTCCGGTGGCGAGGAAGGATGACTTCCCCGCCGGGTTTGCGCCTTGCCGCCCCTCCTTACGGAGCGACGGCGGTGGTATCCTGTCCCCTGGGACCGGAAAACCGGCCAAGGCGCTGGTTCGAGCCGAAAGCCAGGACCCGGCGAACCGGAACCGTGCATCGGTCGTAACCCCGTCTATGCTGGCCCCGGAGTGGGATTAAGCCGCCTCTAGGAGGGGCACCGGCAGTCTCGGACAGGACATAAAGCCGGCAAGGCGAACCTTGCCGGCCTCTCCGCCCGGTTTTAAGCGGGCGAAAGCTGAAAATTCATCGGCACGCGGCCGACAATGTCGGCAACGAAACCGCCCATATAGTGAGTCGCGTGGGATTTGTCACCCCTGATAGCACCGAGGGCTTGACAAATCCACACCGTCGCAATCACGGGACCGCGACCGGCCCCGTGATGCGCGCGCAGTTACAATCAGCCCGCAACCAGCACGGACGCCGGCTCGACCTTCAGGCCGGGGCCCATGGTCGAGGAGACGGCGACGCGCTGAACATAGGTGCCCTTCGCGCCGGTCGGCTTGGCCTTGACCACCGCGTCGGCGAAGGCGCGGATGTTCTCGGCGAGCTTGTCGACCGGGAACGAGGCCTTGCCGATGCCGGCGTGGATGATGCCAGCCTTCTCGACACGGAACTCGACAGCACCGCCCTTGGCGGCTTCGACCGCGCCCTTCACGTCCATGGTGACGGTGCCAACCTTCGGGTTCGGCATCAGGCCGCGCGGGCCCAGCACCTTACCGAGACGGCCGACGAGCGGCATCAGGTCCGGGGTGGCGATGCAGCGATCGAAATCGATCGTGCCGCCCTGAATGGTTTCGAGCAGATCCTCGGCGCCAACGATGTCGGCACCGGCGGCCTTGGCCTCGTCAGCCTTGGCGCCGCGCGCGAACACGGCGACGCGCACGGTGCGGCCCGAGCCATTCGGCAGGTTGCACACGCCGCGGACCATCTGGTCGGCGTGACGGGGATCGACGCCGAGGTTCAGCGCCACTTCGATGGTCTCATCGAACTTGGCGTTGGCGCGATCCTTCAGCAGCTGAATCGCCTCGTCGAGGCCGTACAGCTTGGCGGGATCAATGCCCTCGCGGACGGCGCGAACACGCTTGGAAATCTTGGCCATCAGCTCAACCCACCACTTCGAGGCCCATGGAACGGGCGGAGCCCTCGATCATGCGCACCGCCGCGTCGACGGTATCGCAGTTGAGGTCCTTCATCTTCTTCTCGGCGATCTCACGCATCTGGTTCTGCGAGATCTTGCCGACGAAGCCGCCCTTGCCCGGGGTCTTGGAACCGGAGCCGGGCTTCTTCTTCGTCTCAAGGCCAGCGGCCTTCTTCAGGAAGTAGGAAACCGGGGGGGTCTTCAGCTCGAAGGTGAAGGAACGATCCTGGTAGGCGGTGATAACGACCGGGATCGGCATGCCCTTTTCGAGCTGGCCGGTCTGGGCGTTGAACGCCTTGCAGAATTCCATGATGTTGAGGCCGCGCTGACCGAGCGCCGGGCCAATCGGCGGGGCCGGGTTGGCCGAGCCGGCTGGCACCTGCAACTTGATGTAGCCGGTGATCTTCTTCGCCATAGTGAACTCCTCGGCGGCGCGACTGCCAGTCGCAAACGCCAAAGCACGCCGTCGCGACGGCTTCATCGCGTGCGGTGTAAATGGAGGATCGCGGTAGCGGCACGTTCACAATGCTGGCTGGCGAACCGGCCGTGCCTCCCGCGTATGAATGCACGCCGGAGGCCGACGCCTCCTGCTTGCAGGGCTCCGCATACAGGATCAACCGGCTTAATGCAACCGGGCCGACATTTCCGCTGGGCTGCGTTGCGGCCGGCTTACGCCGCCGACGGCAGCGCCCGCCGGCGGCGATGGGCTTCGCGGGCGAGGATCGCGTCGGCATCAAGGCTGCGAATCGGCTGACTGAGATCGCGCGGCACGTCGCCTTCCATTTGGAGCGCAAGATAGCGCCCGCAGCACACGCGCAAAAAGGACGCGAAGTTCTCGACGCCGCCATGGGCGAAGGTCAGTTCCTCATGCAGCTTGGCGAGCAGTTGCGAGAGACTCATGCCGTCGCGCAGGGCGATCTCCTCCAGCACCTGCCAATACAGGTTCTCCAGCCGCACGCTGGTGGAGAAGCCGTTGAGCCTCAGCGATTTGAGCCGCGTCTGCCACAGGCTCGGATCAGCCTCGATGAAGAGCTTGCACATGGAGCGCCTCCTCGGCGGCGGGGCACCCTCCCCGCCACACGCATCATAGCCCCGAACCCCGGAGAGGCGAAGATCGGGGCAGGCAGCGTCGGTCAGGCCGCCTCGCGCGCCCCGGTCGTCACCTCGCCATGGGCGATGGTCGTGCCGAGGACGGCAAGGAACTGGGCAATCCACGCCGGGTGGGCCGGCCAGGCCGGCGCGGACACCAGATTACCGTCCGTCACCGCCGCGTCGATGGCGATGTCGGCATAGGTACCGCCTGCAAGCTCCACTTCGGCGCGACACGCCGGGTAGGCCGAACAGGTCCGTCCTTCGAGAACGCGGGCGCCGGCGAGCAGTTGGGCGCCGTGGCAGATAGCGGCGACCGGCTTGTCGTCCGTGAAGAAGTGGCGAACGATTTCCAAGGCGCGGTCGTTCATCCGCAGATATTCCGGCGCCCGGCCACCGGGAATCACCAGCGCGTCGTAGCGGGCGGGATCGACGTCGGCGAAGGTCGCGTTGAGCGCGAAATTATGACCGCGCTTTTCCGAATAGGTCTGCTGACCCTCGAAATCGTGGATCGCGGTCGCGACACTGTCGCCGGATCGCTTATCCGGGCAGACCGCATGCACCGTGTGCCCGACGGCCAGCAGCGCCTGGAACGGCACCATGGTCTCGTAGTCTTCGACGAAGTCGCCGACGATCATCAGAATGCGTTTGCCTGCCATTCTCTCCTCCCGGGTTGCGCCGCCGTCCGCAGCGGGCGGCGGCAGGTCTTGGGGAGAGACTAGAACGGCGGGGGAGCGGAAGGGTGTTAACCCGTTAACGCGCAGGCCAATGAAAAAGGGCGCCGCCGAAGCCGCGCCCTTCCAAAGCCTCGATCGGCAGCCGATCGGCCGTCAGACCTTCTCGACCTGACCGAATTCCAATTCGACGGGCGTGGCGCGGCCGAAGATGGACACCGCCACCTTGAGACGCGACCGACCCTCGTCGACCTCCTCGACCACGCCGTTGAACGACGCGAACGGGCCATCCGACACCTTGACCGTCTCACCGACCTCGAAGGTAATCGAGGGCTTGGGACGCTCAATGCCTTCCTGCACCTGCTGAAGGATGCGCATGGCCTCCTTCTCGGCGATCGGCATCGGCTTGTTGTCAGCGCCGAGGAAACCGGTGACCTTCGGCGTGTTCTTGATGAGATGGAAGGCCTCGTCGGTCAGGTCCATCTTAACGAGCACGTAGCCGGGGAAGAACTTGCGCTCGGCGTCGACCTTGCGACCGCGGCGTAATTCGACAACCTTCTCGGTCGGCACAAGCACCTGCTCGAACAGGTCGGTGAGTCCACGCTGCGCAGCCTGCTCCTTGATGGAGTCCGCGACCTTCTTCTCGAAATTGGAATAGGCGTGGACGATGTACCAGCGCATCGGCATCGCGTCTCTCCTCAACGGCCGATCTGCAGGATCTGAGCAACCGCGAAGCTCAGAATCTGGTCAGCGACCAGGAAGAACAGCGAGGCCAGCACCACCATGACGAACACCATCGCGGTAGTGATGAGCGTCTCGCGACGGGTCGGCCAGGTGACCTTGCGGGCTTCCGCGCGGACCTGCTGAAAGAACTCGACCGGGTTCGTCTTCGCCATGCTCGTCTCGAAACGCCTCTGATGCGGCCCGCGCCGATATCGGCTGATCGCGGCGCGCCGCCTGCGGGTCCCGCCCTGCACGCCTTTCAGCGTCCCGGCAACACGACCCTCCAAAAATGCACGAAGCGGGCGTATAGCCCGCAAAGCCGCCTCGCGTCAAAGAACCTTTGGCGCTCTTGCCTGCCACTTCCAGGGAAAGTGGCAGGAGTGGAGGGACTCGAACCCCCAACCCCCGGTTTTGGAGACCGGTGCTCTAACCAGTTGAGCTACACTCCTAGAAGAGTCGGACGGGGCGATGCCCGGATCGTCCGACTCTCGAATCGCGAGGCACTATAACCGGCCGCGCGCCCACGTCGAGGGGCGCGAGGCCCGGTTTCAACAGTTCGGCAGCAAAGCGCGAAAAACTTCGTTGCCGGAAAGGGATGCGACCCGCGCACCCCTTTGTCTTTGCGTCACTCGATGATGGAAGCGACGACGCCGGCGCCGACGGTGCGGCCACCTTCGCGGATGGCGAAGCGCAGCTTCTCTTCCATCGCGATCGGAACGATCAGCGCCACGTCAACCGTGATGTTGTCGCCCGGCATCACCATTTCCGTGCCTTCCGGCAGGGTCACGATGCCCGTCACGTCCGTCGTGCGGAAATAGAACTGCGGACGGTAGTTGGTGAAGAACGGCGTGTGGCGCCCGCCCTCTTCCTTCGTCAGGATGTAGGCCTCGGCCTTGAACTTCGTGTGCGGCTTCACCGAACCCGGCTTGCACACCACCTGGCCGCGCTCAACGTCCTCGCGCTTCGTGCCACGGACAAGGATACCGACGTTGTCGCCGGCCTGGCCCTGGTCGAGCAGCTTGCGGAACATTTCCACGCCCGTCACCGTCGTCTTCACCGTCGGGCGGATGCCGACGATCTCGACTTCCTCGCCGACCTTGATCACGCCGCGCTCGACGCGACCGGTCACCACCGTGCCGCGACCCGAGATCGAGAACACGTCTTCGATCGGCATCAGGAACGGCAGGTCAACCGGACGCTCCGGCTGCGGGATGTAGGCGTCCACCGACTCCATCAGCTTCAGGATGGCGTCGCGGCCGAGCTTCGGATCGCCGTTCTCAAGCGCCACCAGCGCCGAGCCACGGATGATCGGGATGTCGTCGCCCGGGAAGTCGTACTTCGACAGAAGCTCGCGAACCTCGAGCTCCACCAGCTCAAGCAGCTCCTCATCGTCGACCATGTCGCACTTGTTGAGGAACACCACCAGAGCCGGAACGCCGACCTGACGCGCCAGAAGGATGTGCTCGCGGGTCTGCGGCATCGGGCCGTCCGCCGCCGACACAACCAGGATCGCGCCGTCCATCTGCGCCGCGCCGGTGATCATGTTCTTCACATAGTCGGCGTGGCCGGGGCAGTCGACATGCGCGTAGTGGCGGTTCGTCGTCTCGTACTCAACGTGAGCGGTCGAGATCGTGATGCCGCGGGCCTTCTCTTCCGGCGCCTTGTCGATCTGGTCGTACGCCGTGAACGTCGCGCCGCCCGTCTCCGCAAGAACCTTCGTGATCGCTGCCGTCAGAGACGTCTTGCCATGGTCAACATGGCCAATCGTCCCGATGTTGCAGTGAGGCTTCGAACGGTTGAACTTCTCTTTGGCCATAACTCGTTTCCTTCAGCGGCATACGGGCCGCGAAAAATCGGGCCGTGGGATAGGCGGTTTCCCGGCTTTCCGCAAGTGCTGCGTTGCGCCGCAGCTGCGGTAGGGACAATCGCATCGCCCTCGGGCTGGTTCGGCGCAGGACCGCGCCGTCGCCTCATATAGGGGCTTGGGCGAAAAGTGGAGCGGGTGAAGGGAATCGAACCCTCGTCATCAGCTTGGAAGGCTGTTGCTCTACCATTGAGCTACACCCGCGAGGTCGGCATAGATTAGCGGAAGGCGACGTGGTGGGGGAGGTAGGACTCGAACCTACGAAGGCATAGCCAGCGGATTTACAGTCCGCCCCCTTTGCCGCTCGGGACACTCCCCCTCGCACGTCGGCCGATCTGCCATGCGTCGAAATGCATCGGCTTGTCGACCTGACCGGGAACCGACGCGATGCGGCTCCCGTGCGGCCGGCTTTATGGTGAGGTGCCCCTGCCCTGTCAACCCCGCTCCGTTCGACGGCTCTCAAGGCTGTGGATCACGCGGCCATTTCGCCCGCGACGTGGCGAAAGAAAGTCGCATGCTGCGTGCAGGACCGGTGACCGCGACGCCGCAAATTGCCAAGCGGCGCACGCCGTGACAGAACGCGCGCATGAACGATCGCCCCAGCCGCCCGCCCGGCCGCCCCAAGCCTTCCGCTGCCCGTCCGCGCCAGCCCCGCCCGCGTCCCGCCGGCCGGCCTTTCGGCGCGTGGCCGGACGATGTGGCGATTCTGTATGGCTGGCACAGCGTCGTCGAAGCGCTGCGCAATCCACGCCGCAAGCTGCGCCGGCTGATGCTGACCGAAAACGCCGCGCGGCGTCTGCAGGAAGAAGGAATCCCGCACCGGCTCGACCCCGAAATCGTCCGGCCCGGTGAGATCGACCGGCTGCTCGACCCCGACGCGGTGCACCAGGGTATGCTCGCCGAGTGCGACCCTCTGCCGTCGCTCAGCCTTGCCAAGGCGGCGGAATGCGATCTTCTGCTGGTGCTCGACCAGATCACCGATCCGCATAATGTCGGCGCCATTGTGCGCTCGGCCGCGGCGCTGAAGGTCGGCGCCATCGTTACCACGGCCAGACATAGCCCCGCCGCGACCGGCGTGCTCGCCAAGAGCGCGAGCGGTGGGCTGGAACATGTGCCCTTTTGTTTTGTGGGCAATCTCGCGCGCGCGCTCGACGAATTGAAGCAGAACGGCGTGCAGGTCGTCGGGCTCGACAGCGAGGGGCCGGCTGATCTGGTCGACACCCCCCTCTCCTCTCCCGTCGCGCTGGTGCTCGGCGCGGAGGGCAAGGGGCTGCGACAGCTGACGCGGCAAACCTGCGACACGCTGGCGCGCATCGATCTTCCCGGCGCCATCGTCAGCCTGAACGTGTCGAACGCCGCCGTGCTCGCGCTCTATATCGCCCGTCGGGCGATCGGAGCTCCGGCCTGAGCCAAGGCATGGTGTCGCTCCGGCTTTACTTGAGAAAGGCCGGCTCTTCTGCTGCATTGCAACATACGCGGCAGTTTACGACCAATTGCCAATCGTCAAAACGTCCCGCTTTCGCCACTCTCCACTGAGGCAAGCGACGGAATCGGAGAATTCCGCGCGCCAGGACACCGGGGAAAGGCATCATGCCCATCGTGGCGGGCCGCCTCCGGGAGGAGACAGCCCGAGCCTAAGGCGTTCCCCGCAGGGACTCCCAAACTCGGCCATCACAAACGCGGCTCTCGCGAGCTGGCTTCATCGCGCGTGCGATCGATCTCGCACGTCACTGCATTGGCGCGACTTTACTTTGGGGAAGGGAAACACATGAGCGTAACCACTGCGGGGCCCGCCGGGAAGGCGGCTCCCATGACCCGCGAGGAAAAGAAGGTCATCTTCGCTTCTTCGCTCGGCACCGTCTTTGAATGGTACGATTTCTACCTCTATGGCTCGCTCTCGGCGATCATCGCGGCGCAATTCTTCTCGGGCGTTAACCCGACCGCTGCCTTCATCTTCGCCCTCATGGCCTTCGCTGCCGGCTTCGCCGTGCGCCCTTTTGGCGCCATCGTGTTTGGCCGGCTCGGCGATCTCGTCGGCCGCAAATACACCTTCCTCATCACCATTCTGCTGATGGGCGCCTCGACCTTCGTCGTCGGCATTCTGCCCAACTACGCCAGCTGGGGCATCGCCGCGCCGGTGATCCTCATCATTCTGCGTCTGTTTCAGGGCCTCGCGCTGGGCGGTGAGTATGGCGGCGCTGCCACCTACGTCGCCGAGCATGCGCCGAATGGTCGGCGCGGGTTCTACACGTCGTGGATCCAGACCACTGCGACGCTGGGCCTGTTCCTCTCCCTGCTCGTCATTCTCGGCACCCGCACCTATCTCGGCGAAGCGGCATTCGCGGAGTGGGGCTGGCGCATTCCCTTCCTGGTGTCGATCCTTCTGCTGGCGGTGTCGGTCTGGATTCGTCTCACCCTGAACGAATCGCCCGTCTTCAAGAAGATGAAGGAAGAGGGCAAGACCTCGAAGGCGCCGCTCACCGAAGCGTTCGGCCGTTGGGAGAACGCCAAGGTCGGTCTCATCGCGCTGTTCGGCGGCACGGCCGGCCAGGCGGTGGTCTGGTACACGGGCCAGTTCTACGCCCTGTTCTTCCTCACCCAGACGCTGAAGGTCGATGGCTGGACCGCCAACGTCCTGATCGCCATCTCGCTGCTGATCGGTACGCCGTTCTTCATCGTATTCGGCTGGCTTTCGGACAAAATCGGCCGCAAGCCGATCATTCTCGGCGGCTGCCTTATCGCGGCGCTCACCTACTTCCCGATCTTCGCGGCGATCACACACTACGCCAACCCGGCGCTTGAGCGGGCGCAGGCTACCTCGCCGGTCACCGTCGTCGCCAATCCGGCCGAGTGCTCGTTCCAGTTCAACCCGGTCGGCACGGCGAAGTTTGTGACCTCCTGCGACATCGCCAAGTCGTTCCTGGCCCGCAATTCGGTGAACTACGCCAACGAGGCGGCGCCGGCCGGCACCGTGGCGAGCGTCAAGGTGGGCGAAAAGGTCATCCCGTCGTTCAGCGGCGTCGGCCTCGACGCGGCGGCGATGAAGACCCAGACCGACGCCTTCACCGCCAGCATGACCGAGGCCATCCGCGCCGCCGGTTACCCGGCGAAGGCCGACCCGGCCGCGATCAATACGCCCATGGTGGTGGCGCTGCTGACCATCCTGGTGCTGTTCGTCACCATGGTGTACGGCCCGATCGCCGCCTGGCTGGTTGAACTGTTCCCGACCCGTATCCGCTACACCGCCATGTCGCTGCCCTATCACATCGGCAATGGCTGGTTCGGCGGCTTCCTGCCGACCACCGCCTTCGCCATGGTGGCAGCTACCGGCGACATCTATTACGGCCTCTGGTACCCGATCATCGTTGCCCTGGCGACCTTCGTCATCGGCCTGGTGCTGGCGCCGGAAACCAATAAGCGCGACCTCGAAAACTGGCACTGAGCCAGAGCAAGGCTCCCGGTTCCGCTCGGAGAGCCCCAGAAACGAAAGGCCCCGTCCTGCGACGGGGCCTTTTTTGTACTTAGTTAGATCGCCGGCGATGATTGTCGGCGGCCCCTCAGATCGCGGCCGCGACGACGATTTCCACCTTGTACTCCGGCGTCGCAAGCGCCGCCTCGACCGTGGCGCGAGCCGGCGTATTGCCGGCCGACACCCACGCGTCCCACACCGCGTTCATTTCCGCGAAGGTGGAAATGTCGGCGAGGTAGATGGTGGCGGTCAGCAGCTTGGTCTTGTCGGTGCCGGCCTTCGCAAGCAGCGCGTCGATCTGGCCGAGAACGGCCTGCGTCTGCGCGGTCACGCTGTCGCCCTTGGCAACCTGGCCAGCGAGGTACACGACGGACCCGTGGACCACGGCCTCGCTCATGCGCGGGCCGACTTCGATTCTGGTGATGCTCATCTGCTGAAACTCTGGATGTGACGGGAAACGGGGCGGCCAAAACAAAGCCGGCCGGTGCGAGGGGGCACCGGCCGGCTTCCTATCACAGGAAGATGCGAGCGTCCCGTTCAGGGAGCGCTGGTGGGCACCGGATTGCCCATCGGGCCGACCGTGCCGATCGTGAAAATCTGCACGCGGCGATTGATCGGGTCCTGCGGCTTGGAGGGCACCTGCAGCGCCTCCTGGCCGAGGCCGACGGCCTCCAGGCGATCCGGCGAGATGCCGAACACCACGACCAGCGCCTGCACGATGGCGTTGGCGCGCTCCTGGCTGAGCTTCAGGTTGAAGGCACGCGTACCGGTCGTATCGGTGTTGCCGACCACGATGAACTTGTAGTTCGCCAGGATCGGGTGGTGCATGGCGTCGGCGATGGAGCCGAGCGTCGCGTAGGATTCCGGACGGATGATGTCCGAACCCAGCGCGAACTGGATCTGCACCGTGATCTGCGCCAGCTTGTCGAGCCGCTTGGCGATCTCGGACTTGTCGAGCGTCAGCGGCTGGTTCTTGGTGACGGCGTCCTGCGCCATCTGGCGCAGGACCTGGGCGGTGAGCGACGGGTCGAACATGGTGGCCTGCGACAGGCCCTGCATGATCTGCGCGTCAGAGTCAGAAGTCTGCGCGGTCGCGGCACCGGCCAGCGGCGCGGCGAGCGCGGCGGCGAGGGCGAGCCCGCCGACGAAACGGGTGATACGGGTCATGATCTGTCTCTTTCCCTAGCGTTTCGCCGTTCCGTCACTGCCACCAGCCGGCATCGACCAGAATGTCCTTGCAGGCCGGCCGGATCACCTTGCTAGCCGACTGCAGGCAGGTCAGGATGTTGGCATCGCCCGGCTGAACGCCTGCGCAGGCCTGGCGGATATTCGCGTTGCACACATTCCAGGCGTCACCCTGCGCCGCAATGCGCTTGGCGATAGAAGCCCGCGCGGCGGCATAATCGTCGAAGCACTGCTGCGGCACCTGATCCTGATGCGCCATCAGACAGTTGCGAACCTCACCCGTGCCGAGATTGGCCTTGGCACAGAACTTTTCGATCGAGGGGCCGCAGTTCTTGGCGATCAGCGCCCCGGCCTCGGCATAGCTCATCGTCTGGGCCGACGCGCTGCCGGCCATGCCGGCCAGCAGCATCGCCGCCAGTCCGAACAAAAATCGCTTCATAGTCCAGCCTCCCAAATGGCGTGCCCGCGGTGGTCGTCACCCCGGGGGGATTCGGCACGCGCCGGTGCGAACGATTTCCCACGGATTCTTCTCGCAGAAGGCCGCGCTTGGCGCAATGGCGTATTTTGTCGGTTTCCGGCAGATTGCCGGTATTTAAGGGGTGGATGCGGCCTCCCATCTCTTTACCTGTCAGGATGGACCATTCTACCGGCGCTGAATAAGCGTGATCCGCCGGTACCCGTTGCACCGTGGCACCACACCAGGCGCCTTGACAGCTCCGTTGGGCCGCCGCAGGCAGAGGTGTATTCAAGGGGGATCACGAATCTTGAAACAGCTGCTTTCAGCCGTGACGGCGGTGCTGATCACCAGCGCTCCCGCCCTCGCCCAGTATTATCCGCCGCCTGCGCCCTATCCGCCGCCCTACGCGCCGTCTCATCCGGCTCCCTATCCACCACCCTACCCTACGCCGGACCAGGCCGATGATGCCAAGTGCCGGTCCTGGGGACTGGTGCCGGGTACACGCGCTTATTCCGACTGCCGGATCACGCTCGATCAGAATCGGCCGCCCCCGCCGCCGCCCTATCCCTATCCCTATCCGCCAGGTCCGGGTCCCGGGCCGGGTCCACTGGAAATTTCCGACCGGGACGCCCTCAGTTATTGCGAGAAGGCTGCTCGGACAGCGCCGGCCTACCCCATTGTGAAGCTTGCCGCGAAGTCTGTGCGTCCCGGTCGGGAAAAGGTGGCGACGCTCTCCTTCAGCGTCATCAAGTCCCCCGGCAAACTGGGTTTCTGGAATGTTGAATGCCGGTTCCGCGGCGGCAAGATGACGAGCTTCAGCGGGCCGAGGTGAGTGCTATACCCGAGGCCGACCATGCGTCCGTCTTGACCGGACGGCGGCCATCGGCGAAGAGAAACGGTCGCCGCCGGCACGATGGCCGGCGCGACCAAGGGCATCGACCGTGTTTCCGTCGTTCGGGCGGACCATGCAGATGCCGAACCGGGGCCGGCTTAGCACAGCGGTAGTGCAGCGGTTTTGTAAACCGAAGGTCGGGGGTTCGATCCCCTCAGCCGGCACCATTCACCACCCAACGGCAGGCGCGCGCCAGAGCGCTCCTTTTTACTCTCATTCCTCGTCGGAATAGCGCTCTTCCTTCCACGGATCGGCGTGGTTGTGGTAGCCGTTCTCCTCCCAGAAGCCACGCTTGTCGGCGACGACAAACTCGATCTTCTTCAGCCATTTGGCGCTTTTCCAGAAGTAGAGATGCGGCACCACCAGCCGCGCCGGGCCACCATGCTCGATGGTGAGCGGCTTGTCCTCCCAGCTGTGGACGATGAGAGCATCCTCTGCCGCGAAATCCTCCAGCGCCAGATTGGTGATGTAGCCGTCATAGGAGTGGAGAAGCACGAAGCGCGCGGTCTCCCGCGGCATCACCACGTCGAGCAGGTCGCGGGTGGCGAGGCCTTCCCAGTGATTATCGTAGCGCGACCACGTGGTGACGCAGTGAATATCCGTCGTTTCCCGGGTCTGCTTCTGCGATCGGAACATTGCCCAGTCCCAGGAAACGGGATTCTCTACCTCGCCGGTTACGTCGAGCCGCCAGCGATCAAGAGCTACACGCGGCTGCATACCGAGGTCGAGCACCGGCCAATCGCGCACGAGATGCTGGCCGGGCGGCAGCCGGTCCTCTTCCGGGCGGGCGACGCGACCGGTGAGGAACTTGCCAGACCGAGCCCAGGCACGCTTGGTGCGGGTGAGTTTGCTGTCGGGCGGGAGGTCCCCGCCCTCGTCAGCGGGGAGATGCGGCTCGGGTGTGTCAGCCATGGACCGGGCTCCTTCTCTGGAGGGACGCCCGATCCTAGCAGTGTCCGGCGGCGCGGGCTTTTCCTTTCCCACGCCGCCGCTTCACATTCAGGCATTCGCGCGGCCGTGTTGGGCAGGCGGCGCGTCCGGCGCGGGGCTGTGATGATGCCCCGCAACGGCCTGCCCCGCCGCCGTCGGCCGGCGCTTGCGCTGCAGCATGTTCAGGCCTTCGACCAAAGCCGAGAAGGCCATGGCGGCATAGATATAGCCCTTCGAGACATGGGCGCCGAAACCCTCCGCGATCAGCGTCGTGCCGATGAGCAGCAGGAAGCCGAGAGCAAGCATCACGATGGAAGGGTTGCGGTTGATGAAATTCGCCAGAGGGCCGGCAGCGAAAAGCATGGTGAGCACCGCAAACACGACGGCGATGACCATGATCGGAATGTGCTCGGTCATGCCGACCGCCGTGATGATGCTGTCCACCGAGAAGACGAGGTCGAGGATCAGGATCTGCACGATCGCAGCGCTGAAGCTGACCTGCAGAGTGCCCCCAAGCGAAGCCTCCTGCTCGTCATGCGGCGCCATGCTGTGATGGATCTCCTTGGTCGCCTTCCACACCAGGAACAGGCCGCCGGCAATCAGGATGATGTCGCGCCAGGAGAAGGGATGGCCGAAGACGGAGAACACCGGCTCGACCAGGGTGACGATGATGGCGATGGTGCTGAGCAGGCCGAGACGCATGACCAGCGCCAGACCGATGCCGATCCGCCGGGCGCGAGGCCGGATATCTTCAGGCAGCTTGTTGGTCAGGATCGAAATGAAGAGAAGGTTGTCGATGCCGAGCACGACTTCCATGGCGACAAGCGTAACAAGCGCCGCCCAGGCCGCCGGGCTGGCGGCAAGTTCCATCAAATATTCCACCGGATCACTCCCCAGAGATCGCCAAGAGACGGGTCGGCGCAGCCATGGCCGCGCGGCGCATTAACGCACCAACGGGCCCTTCGGATCGAGACGGGGGTAAAATAATCATCTGCGAGACAATCCTGCCGGCGCGACGTCGGAAAGCGATCCGACATCACGCGAACGCCGGCGGCTCGCGTCAGAGGGGCCCGGATCAACGGGTCGTGAGAAAGTAAGGCAGGCGCGCATCAAAGCCAGCCGTCCATTGCATGACAGATTGTCGCACCCTCGACAGGTTGATGGGGCACCAGAATGCCGCTTTTGGTTGCCTCTCCTGAACAGCCACTACCTCGCATTGGTTATTTGCGACAGTGGCTTCCACGCGCGGATTTACCGTGTCATCGTCCGTTCATCGCCCCGAACTAGAGCGAACGCCGTTTCGCCCCCCGGGGGCAAAGGGAGGTACTGATGACCCGCTTTTCTCGTCGCGACCTGATGAAGGCCGGCGCCTTCGCGATCGCCGCGCCCGCCGTGCTCCGCGCCCACGACGCGCTCGCCACCTCCGGCTCGCTCAACGTCTATGCCTGGGGCGACTATTTCGACAAGAACACACTGCTGGCCGACTTCACCAATGCGACCGGCGTCAAGGTGAACCTGTCGACCTACGGTTCCAACGAAGAATGCGAGAACAAGCTGCGCGCCGCCGGCGGCAAGGGCTTCGACATCATCTTCCCGTCCGTCGACACCGGCCCCAACTACTACAAGGACAACCTGCTCCAGCCGATCGACGAGGCGAAGTTCCAGTCCTCGCTGATCATTCCCTCGATCTATCGAAACTCGCTCAAGCTCGGCGCGGCCTATCGCGGCAAGCGCTATCTCGTGCCGTTCGACTGGGGCACCGAGGGCATCACCTGGGATTCCACCAAGTTCCCCGGCAAGAAGTCCGGTGAAATCTCCTATGGCGACATGTGGCTCGCCGACCACCCGAAGCAGACCGCCATCCGCCAGAAGTCGGTGTTCAACGGCGTCGCGCTCTATCTCGACGCCACCGGCGAGCTGAAGTCGGACCGCGGCCTCGACCTCTACAAGTCCGAGGCTGATTCGCGCCGCGTCTTCGAGGGCGTGCTCAAATACATCCTCGCCCATAAGGGCAATATCGGCGCCTATTGGAACAACGCCACCGAGGCCACCGCCGCCTTCACCGACGCTGGCTGCACCATTGGCCAGACCTGGGATACGACCGGCATCCTGCTCCACCGCAACACCGACAAGAAGTGGAGCTACGGCATGCCGAAGGAAGGCGGCCTTGCCTGGACCGACACGCTTGGCATCCCCTCGGGCGCCGCGAATGTCGAGCAGGCCTACGCTTTCGCCAACTTCCTCTATCAGCCGGAAGTCGGCGCGCGCTTCTCCAACACCACCGGCTACAACAGCGCTGCGGCCGGCGCCGGCCAGTTCCTCTCCGAGGAAGCCCGGGCGGCGTTCGATGCGGCCTATCCGGCCGGCACCATCGACAATCTGTTCTGGTGGCCGATGCAGACGGACTTCTACGCCAAGCTGCGCGGCGAGTATGTCGAGAAGCTGACCAACAGCTGATACGGCGCTCTCACACGACACCACGGCATCTCCGGGCTTCGCTCGGGGATGCCCGCCGCCCGGCGGAATGCCTGTATGACGTGGACGGCCGAACAGAACGGCCAGAACGGACCCCACCATGGCTGATGCGACCTCGCTGCGCGGCAAAGACGTGCGTCTCGACAAGGTGTCGATCCGCTTCGGCGATTCCACTGCCGTGCAACCGACCGATCTTTCCATTCACGCGGGCGAGTTCTTCTCTATCCTCGGGCCCTCCGGCTGCGGCAAAACCACATTGCTGCGCACCATTTCCGGCTTCATCGAGCCCACCGCCGGCCGGGTGCTGATCGGCGGCGAGGACATGGCGGGCAAGGGCCCGAATGAGCGCCCCACCGCGCTGATCTTCCAGAATCTTGCCCTCTTCCCCCTGATGAGCGTCGCCGAAAACGTCGCCTTCGGGTTGGAAGCACGCGGCATCCGCAGGGCCGAGCGGCTGAAGCGCGCGCAGGAACTTCTCGAACTCGTGGCGCTTGGCGGCTATGGCGAAAAGAAGCCCGCCGACCTCTCCGGCGGCCAGCGCCAGCGCGTCGCCATCGCCCGGGCGCTCGCCGTCGAGCCGGCAGTGCTGCTGCTGGACGAGCCGCTCTCCGCGCTCGACCTCAAGCTGCGCCAGCATATGCGCAGCGAGCTGCGCGCCATACAGAAGCGGGTGGGAATCACTTTCATTTACATCACCCATGATCAGGGCGAAGCGCTCGCCATGTCCGACCGCGTGGCGGTGATGAGCCGCGGAAAGCTCGAACAGGTCGCGGACGCCGATACGCTCTATGCCGATCCCGCGACGCCCTTCGTCGCTACCTTTGTCGGCGAACAAAACGTGCTCCGCGGCACAGTGGCTGGCGTCGCCGACACACGGGCGGTGGTGGACACGTCCATCGGCCGGTTGGAGGGGCGAGTGAAAGGCCCGCTTCGCGTCGGCGAGGAGGCCCTGCTCCTGGTCCGCCCCGAACGCATCGCCCTTGGCGGCACGGATGCAAACACCGTGGCTGTCCGCCTCGCGGCCCGCAGCCTGGAAGGGGCATCGGTGCATCTGCAATGCGCTGCCGCCGGCCAGACGCTCACCGTCACCGTACCGAACGGCCCCTCCGTGCGCGAATTGCCGGACGAACTGACCTTATCCTTCGGCATCGATGACGCACTCATCTACCCCGTGGGAGCACTCGCCCATGGGTAGCCTCGCCCGCGCTTATGGCCGGCCACTCGCCGCTGTCATTGTCGGCATCGCCATCGCTTGGGTACTCGTGCTGATTCTGGTGCCGCTGGGGGCTATGGTCGAGCAGTCCCTGTGGTGGCGGGAATCAAAGGGCGACGTGTCGCTCACCATTGATCGGCTCTACAACGACATCTCGCTGATCGAGCTCGACCGGCAAAGCGAAACCGACCCGGCGAAGCAGGCAAGCCTCGACCAGAGCGTCGCGGAGAAGCAGGCCGAGATCGCCACGCTGGAGGCGCAGGAGAAGAACCCGCCGAAAACCTACGGTATCGCCAATTTCACCCGCATGAGCGGCCTGCATTTCTACATCTTCGTGCGCACCATCTTCTACGCTCTGTTGGTGACGGCACTGGCGCTCATCGTCTGCTACCCCGTCGCCTATGTCGTGGCGCTGGCGAGTGGCCCGCGCAAGGCGATCATCCTGATGGTCGCGCTGATCGTCCCCTACGCAATCAACGAATTGCTGCGGGTCTATGCCTGGCTGATGATCCTGGACTATCGCGGCGTCATCAATGGCGTGCTGCAATGGATGGGGTTCATCAACCTCGATGCCCGCGAGTGGATTCCGTTCCTGGAAAATCCATCCGCGGTCTTCCTGGCGATGATCTACACCTATGTCCTGTTCATGGTGTTCCCGATGGTGAACACGCTGGAGACGCTGGACCGCAACCAGATCGAGGCCGCACGAGACCTCGGCGCCTCGACACTGCGCATCCACCGCCGCGTCATCATCCCGCACGCCAAGCCGGGCATCGCGGTGGGCTGCATTATGACCTTCATGCTGTCGGCCGGCTCCTATTCCGTGCCGGCGATCATGACGCGCGGCCAGGGCGGCGACTGGTTCAGCCAGCTCGTCTACCGGCAGTTCTATGAGGCGAACAACTGGAACATGGGTTCGGCCTATGCCGTGTCGCTGCTCGTGGTCTGCACCGCCTTCATCCTCTTGATGATGCGCCTGTTCGGCGTCGGGCTGAGGGACATCGCGAAATGAGCACCGCCACGGAGAGTGCCGGCGCGCGGCTGGTGCTGAACATCTATATCGGCCTCTTCGTCCTCTACCTCTTCCTGCCGCTGGCGGTGATGTCGGCGGCGGCGTTCAATTCCTTCGATTATCCCTCCGTCACCCAATGGCAGGGCTTCACCCTCAAATGGTTCGTCGCTCTCGCCCATGATCAGCGGCTGCTGCAAGGCCTGGTGAACTCCGTGCTGGTGGCGCTGGGGGTCATCGTGGTCTCGATCCCGGCCGGCTTGTCTGGGGCTCTGATACTGACCCGGCTCGGCCAACGCTCCGGCACCATGCTCTATTCCGTGCTGGTGTCGCCGGTGCTGACCCCCGGTATCATCCTCGGCATTTCCAGCCTGATCTTCTGGCGGGAATTCGGCGTGCCGGGCGGGCTGTTCGTCGCGGTCATGGCGCAATCGAGCTTCATCGCGTCCTACGCGATGCTGCTCTTCCTCGCCCGCCTGCAGCGACAGGATCGCACATTGGAGGAAGCCGCACTCGATCTCGGCGCCAGCCACACGCTGGTGTTCCGGCGCATCACCCTCCCCTTCCTGGCGCCGACCTGCTTCACCGCTGCCGTGGTCGCATTTCTGCAGTCCTTCGAGAACTACAACACCACGGTGTTCGCCATCGGCGGCGAGTGGACGCTGGTGACCGAGATTGCCTCGCGCCTGCGCTTCGGCCTCTCGCCCGTCATCAATGTGGTCGGCGTGATCTTCGTCGCGCTGACGCTTGTCGCCGCCATCGCCTATGTCGTGTTGCAGAAGAAGCCCAAGGCCTAGATTCCGCTGCCACCCCAGCCATTGAGCTCAGGCAGACTCTCCGAACGATACTAAGCCGGCTATCATCACCCGAACGTGATGGCACTCGTCGTGACGGGCTCACGCTGCGGCACTAGCCTGCGGCATCCCCCACGACCTCACGCCAACATAACGGAGCCAGCGATGAGCCAGATGTCCCGCCGCCATGCGCTTGCCGGTGCCGCAGGCCTCGCCGCGATGCCCGCCGCCCTGCCGCTGCTCGCCACCGTCTCTCCAGCCGCAGCGCAAACCGCCACAGGCCAGCAGGTACCAGGGCTCTATCGCTACCGTGTTGGCACGGCCGAGATGACCACCGTGAATGACGGCATGCGGACCTTCCCCCTGGCCGACGGATTCGTGCGCAACGCCTCCCGCGAGGAGATCAATGCCGCGCTGGAAACCGCCTTCCAGCCGAAGGACACGATGTCGATCCCGTTCAATCCGCTGCTCATCAATAATGGCGGCAAGCTCATTCTCATCGACACCGGCAATGGTCCGCAGTCCGGCAATGCGCCGGTCGGGCGTCTGCAGGCCAATCTGGCCTGGGCGGGCGTCAAGCCGTCGGACATCGAGACCGTGGTGATTTCCCACTTCCACGGCGACCACATTAATGGCCTGCGCACCGCCGATGGCGGTCTCGCCTTCCCCAACGCGGAGATATTGGTACCGGAAGCGGAATGGGCGTTCTGGATGGACGAAGGCGAGATGAGCCGCGCGCCGGACGCGCTGAAGGGCAATTTCACCAATGTCCGCCGGGTGTTCAAGGATATCGACAGCAAGGTGAGCCGCTATGGCTGGGACAAGGAGATCGCCCCCGGCCTGACGAGTGTCGACGCTTCCGGCCATACGCCCGGCCACACCGCCTTCATCTTCGCCTCGGGCAATGAGCGGCTGTTCATCCAGTCTGACACAACCAACACACCGATTCTGTTCGCTCCGCATCCGGAATGGCAGGTGCAGTTCGATATGGACGGGCCCAAGGCCGTGCAGACCCGCCGTCGCATCTACGACATGGTGGCGGCGGAGCGGCTCCAGCTCACGGGCTACCACTACCCCTTCCCCGCCACGGGCTTTATCCGCAAGGAAGGCGAGGGCTACGCCGTCGTTCCGGCGCTGTGGCGCCCGGTGCTCTGACGCCGGCCGGCAGGTCGCGACTTGGCAAGACCGGCGGGGCGGGGCTATGTCTCGCCTCACCTGTTTATGAACCGAGGACCGTCCATGTCCGACACTCTTCCCGATCGCCTGTCGAGCGACCCGAACAGCCCGTTCCACAATGCGGAGCTGCTGGAACGCGGCGTCGGCATCCGTTTCAAGGGCGCGGAGAAGACCAACGTAGAAGAATATTGCGTCAGCGAGGGCTGGATCCGGGTCTCGGTCGGCAAGGCCAAGGACCGTGCCGGCAATCCGATGACGGTCAAGCTGGTGGGCCCGGTAGAGCCCTATCTGCGCACCCCGGACGAGTGAGCGTCTCGACGGCGCACGGTGCGTGCGTGTAGACCAGCGCCGTGCCGTCGCCGCCTTCGGGCCTTGCCATCTCATCCCATCGGGCAGTCCGCATGAACGAAGTCGCCCGCCCCGCCGGTCCGAACCACGCCGAGGTTGACGCGTCAACCGCCTTGAGCCGCATTGCCTTCGTGGCCAGTGAGGCGCCGGACGCGCTCCAGGCTCAAAGCCGACTCGCGGCGCGCTATGGCACCGTGCCGGCGGAAGACGCCGATGTCGTCGTCGCGCTCGGCGGCGACGGCTTCATGCTGCAAACCCTGCACCGCTTCCGCGATAGCGGCACGCCGATCTACGGTATGAATCGCGGTTCGGTCGGCTTCCTCATGAACAGTTTTCGCGAGGAGGACCTGCCCGCGCGTATCGCCGCGTCGCAGCGGGTGGTGATCCATCCGCTAATGATGGAAGCGACCGACATAAAGGGGCGCCAGCACCGCGCCTGGGCCATAAATGAAGTGTCGCTCATCCGCCAATCCTATCAGGCGGCAAAGCTTCGCATTGCCATCGACGGCAAGGTGCGGATGGAAGAGTTGATCTGCGACGGCGTTCTCGTGGCGACGCCGGCTGGATCAACGGCCTATAACCTCTCCGCTCAGGGCCCGATCCTTCCCATCGGCACGCCGCTTCTGGCGGTCACCCCCATTTCCGCCTTCCGGCCGCGCCGCTGGCGCGGGGCGCTGGTACCTGACCGCGCCCGCGTCGACATTGCGGTGATGGAGTTCGAGAAGCGTCCCGTGAATGCCACGGCCGATCATTTCGAAGTGCGCGACGTGGTGGCGGTGCGCGCACGGCTCGACGCCAATTCCTCGATGACCATGCTGGTCGACCGCGATCACTCGATTGAGGAACGCATACTGGCCGAACAATTCGGCTGACGAGCGCTCACGCCGCTAGGGTTTGCCGTTCCGAACGCTCGCGCGCCTCGCTCTGCCAGCGGTGCAGCATGCCGACAATGCGATTGCCCTGCGCGCTCTCACCGGCCTCTTCATAAGCCGCGAGCACCTCGTCGAGAATGCGCAGACGTAGCCCCGGCTCCTCGTCGAGATCGTCAACATAGGCTTCGGACTGAACGACGCAGAGCGCGGTGCGGAAGGCAATGAACGCCCCGCGCGGCATTCCCAGCCGGTCATAGAGCACGCGGAAGGCTTCGCCCGAACGATCGGCAGCCAGAGCCGAGACGTGGTTGACCCCAATACCGGAGAGGACGGAGACCGCCTCGAGGAAAAGCCGCATCTGGCCCGACAGCAGCGAGCGCAGCACCAGCGCGGAGGTCAGTTCGCCCCTGGCCTGCAGGTCCTGAACAAGAGCGCGGGTCTGGGTAAAATCCGTGGCCGCAACCTGAGTCACCGTGGCCTGGTCAGCAGCCTCGCGCGCCAGCCGTGCCGCTTGCTGCGGCGACAGCCACTGGCGCTCTTCGACAAAGGCCGACAACGCGCCGGCCACAACACGGATCAGCGCCTGATGCGCCGCCGCCGGCAGGTCCGGCCGGCCGAGCAGCGCCTCCCGCACTTCCGGCACCCGTCCGAAACGCGACACGATATGACCGAGAGCGAAGCCCGGCACGTCCGCCGTCGGGTTGCTCACCAGTGCCAGCACGACCTCAACATTACCGACCTCCGCCAACAAGGCGGCGACCGGCGCCGGCAGGCTCGCCCGCCGCGCAATCGCCTGCTGCTTATCGGCGTCGCCATCCGCACAAAGAGCAATGAGTTCACGCACATTGAGTACGGCTGAGTGTTCCAGCATCGTCTCACCGGCCGCCCCTGGAAGCCGCGCAAGCTGAAGCGCCACATCGGCCGGCACGAGAGGGTGGCGGCACAGGGCGGAAGCGAGCTGAAACTGGACCATCGGCGAAGGGTCGGCCACCAGTGCCGGGAGGGCCTCATCGATCTCGGCCCGCTCGGTCGCGCCAAGTTCGGGGCGAACATAGGCGCGGGCCAGAGCCGCGACCGCCTTGGCTCGCGCATCCTCCGGAGCGGTCCGCGCCCAATCCAGAAACTGCCGCACGATCATCGCGCACTCCCGGCCCGGTTCATCACGAGAGCGATCGTGCATCGCAGCAACTTAAGAAAGCGTTGACCATAGACGACGGGACGGCCTTCTCTCAGTCGCCGCTGCCGTCCTGCCCATCCAGCGCATCCGGCGTCACCTGATCGCCCACACGCGCCTCGACCGATTCGTTCTTGCCGGTCTCTACCGTGAACACCTTCGAGTAGGTCTTGCCCTGGTAACGTGCGACTGCCGTGTATTCACCTTCAGCCAGCACAAAGGTCGGCTCGGGATTGATCGATTCCTTGACGCTGTCGCCGCCCGGCGTGCCGATCGACCATTGCGTCTCCGGCATCGGATCGCCTCCGGCCACCTTCACCAGGCGTAGCGTCACCTCGCCCGCGCGGTGGTGCAGGGTCGCATCCGTCACTTTGCCTGCCGCCACCGCGAGATCCGCTTGGATCACCGCGTTGCCGTCGCCATAGGTCGAGACGACGTAATAATCCCCGGCCGGCAGGATAATGAGATCTCCGGGATTTGCCCCACGGTAATAGGGGCGGCTCGACGCCCTGCCCTGCAGAAAGCTGCCCTCGAACAGATCATAGGTGACCTTGTCCGCCGGCACCGGCTTGTCACCGACATCACTGTGCAGCGTCACCGCTCCGGCCGGGACGACGAGCTGCTCGCGCCGCGATTCCTCGCCGACCACGATGCGCCGCGCGACGCTGGCCAGGCCATAGGCCACATGCACCACATAGCCGCCGGGCGAGAGGAAGAACACCGGGGCGGGGTCGGCCGCTTCTGCCACCAGCGGATAGGCCCCGGACGCTTCCGGCCGGTCGGCGAAGACGCGCCAGACGAGACCACGCGGAATCAACCCGTCCTTGTCGCCGAAACGGGCACTCATGCCGATCGCCACCTTTCCTGCCGGCGGCTGCGGCAGGATCGTGTGCGGGTCGCCACCTTCGGCGCGTCCGGTGGCGGGTATGCGCGCCGCCGGCCCGGCCGCGCCCGAAGGCGGGGGAGACGGTGCCGGAGCGCCGACAAAAGGCATGGCGCGAGATGGCTGAACCGGCGCCGACGTGAAAGGCTGGGGCGATCGCGCTGGGGATGGCGCCTGAAAGGGGGCGAGTTGCGCAACGTTCCCCGTCGGCGAGGAAAGCGTCACCTGCGCCAAGGCACCGCCGCCGGTAATGATAATGGCGGCCAGGCTCAGCACCGCCGCACAGGGACGAATGGGTGCGCCGGACCCAAGCCTGAGCGCTCGCCGGGTATGGCTAAGGAACCGTAGCAGGAGGGGAAGGACACGTTGCGACATAGCCGCTGTAGGTGCCTTCAAACAGAGGCGAATTCAAGTCATCGGAATGCCCGATGATCGTCGGAATCGCTGCTTCGAGCCCATCCTGAAACGCAGAAAAGAGCGAGTACCCCCGCTGTCGCAGACCTACCGAACGCGGCCTGCCGCGTGGGATAGACCGTGTCACGCCCTTAAGCCGCCACGACGTCTTGCGCGACACCCGCCAAGGGCCCGCGCCGCGCTTGGCGCCACCCAGATCCGAGCCGCAAAGGCACAACGAAGAGGCGCCCGCGACCTCCGCCTGACGCAGGAGCGCTGCCGGTATTCCGCTGTTTCCCCGGAACTTGCAGGCAATGATGTTCCGATCGCGCATGAATAGAGCCCTCCGCAAAGGTGCCTCGCAATCGTCAGGATCGCTCTCCGATCCGCCGCATACCCCTGGGCGCCGTCACCGCCAGTTCCGGCGGGAAGTCGCGCCTCCCCTCTAAGTGCCTATCCGCGGAACGACGCGAGGCCGCCGTCCGGCGGAGCATGAGCCGCTCCACAGTGGTTGGACGCCAGATGCGAAAGCGCTCGTCGTGCTCGCCGCGCCCACGCCGAGGGAGCCGGCGCGGCCCCATCAGTGGGAACGGCCGGATGCGCCCTGTATCTCGCCCGCTTTCGAAGGCATCGGTCCCCGCATCAACGGCAACAGGAGCGGAGCCGGCGAGGGCGTCGGCGACCAGCTGTTGCACCCGCATGCAGACGACTGCGCCGGTCTCGCCCATGTGGAGATGCCGCTCGATGACCGCGTGGCACGACGAAGCGCCTTATCAAACCACCCCGGCCCCGGGCACGCGGCGCACAATCCACCGGATGGCCGAAGACCACGAACCAGATATCGCCAGACAGTTCCGCGAAGTGCGTCGCATGAGGGCATCCAACATATTCGCACCGGGCACCACACGCCGAAGACCAAGGGCGAGGCTGAGCACTTCATCGAATTCCTGCTGCGGCCTGTTATACCTGTCCCGGTCTTTCCATCGAAGAGCCGCGGACCGGCAAAGAGAGTCTAGCACGACGCGGGAGGGCAGTGCCGAGTCTCGGCCGACGAGCGCAAGTTCAGCCCTCGCAGGAACAACCTGATCAGACGGCACATCTGGCAACGTCATTCGTCGTCGGACGCGAAGGGCGACACTGTCATCTCTCCGATCCCCCGGCAGGACGCCTCTCGGTCGGCAGATGGCCCCTCCTTCGGGAGAGCGACCAAGCCTTGGTATAATCACGTTGTGATTCTCCGAGCCGCGTTCCCGCGCCAGTGAACTGCCGGTCCCGTCCCTCCCCGAGCTGGCCCACCCGGCTGCCTCGTCGCTCTTCCAGCGCGCTCACTGTGGAACATTGCCCATGACTGCCGACAGCTCCGCCCTCGACCTGCTCCGGACACGCAAAAGTCCCAAGGTGTTCGACCTCGCCTCCCCGGGCCCGAGTGCGATCGAGCTCGAGTCTATGTTGACCATAGCGACGCGCGTACCGGATCACGGGAAACTCGCGCCGTGGCGTTTCATCGTGTTCGAGGGCGAGGCACGGGCGCGCGCGGGCGAAGCCATCGCGACCGTCTTCACCCTCGACAATCCCGGAGCGGAGCCGGAGCGGATCGTCCTTGAACGCACCCGGCTCTGCCGGGCGCCACTCGTCATCGCCGTCGTTTCGCGAGCGGCGCCGCACGCCAAGATACCGGAATGGGAGCAGACCCTGTCGGGCGCGGCAGCCTGCACACTCCTGTTGCTCGCCGCCCACGCGCATGGCTATGCCGCCACCTGGCTGACCGAATGGTACAGCTACGACCCTCGCATACGCGCCACCCTGGGCCTGTCTGACGAGGAGCGCTTCATCGGCTTTGTCCATATCGGCACGCTCGCCCGTCCGCAGGAAGATCGCCCCCGGCCCGCCCTCGCCGATCTCGTCACACGGTACTGATCCATGTTCTACGAACCTGCTCTCGGCAATCATGGCCTGCCGCACAATCCGCTGAAGGCGATTGTGGCGCCGCGACCGATAGGTTGGATTTCGACATTGTCTCCGGAGGGGAGGCCCAATCTCGCCCCCTACTCCTTCTTCAACATCGTCAGTGAGAGCCCGGATATCGTGATGTTCTCCAGCGCGGGGCTGAAGGACACCGTGCGCAACGCGATGGCGACCAGGGAGTTTGTCTGCAATCTCGCCACGCGCGAATTGCTGGATCGGGTGAACATCACCTCGACTCCGCTGCCGCCCGGCGAGAGCGAATTCCAATTAGCGGGACTGGCCCAAGCGCCCTGCCGCCTTGTCCGCCCACCACGCGTCGCGGCTTCGCCCTGCGCTCTCGAATGTGTCTGGATTGACACAGTCGAAATGGCCGATCGTCACGGCCAGCGGGCCGGCTATCACGTCACCTATGGCGAGATTGTCGGCACCCATATCGATGATCGATTCATTGAGGAGGGACGTGTCTGCACCGAAAAGTTGCAGATACTTTCTCGTGCCGGCTACTTCGACTACTCGTGGATCGACACTGTCACATCCGTGCCACGTCCCCGCTAACGGCCATCCGGTGTGTGCGCAGCCAACGCCGTACGCCGTCCCCGCGTGCCCTTCCACCAAAGTCTGCGGGGGCTAGCAGGCAACCGCCTGCACGTATCCGGTAGCGGCGTAATCCAGCATCACTCTGTCGCGGGTCATCAACCGGTAGCCCTGGTCACGTGCTGTCGCGATCAGAACACGGTCGACAGGGTCGAGAGGCGGCAGGCCCGGCAGGAAGGATGACGCGATCAACGTCTCCGGGCTCATGAGCGCGATGCTCATCCCAGGCAAGCCGGCAAGCGCCGCAAACCACTTCGCCGGCTCCATCGCCAGCCGCACCCGGCCCTGCTCTACCAGCCGACCGAGTTCCCAAGCCGACATTGGAGAAATCGAAATCGGCGCCCCCCCGCAGCCGAGCTTCGATCAGCGTACCCCTGGCCTCGTCGGAGATGGGTGCTCCTTGCGCCACCCAAAGCGCGGCGCAGGTATCGAGAAGAAGCGGCATGCCCATGACTAATTCTCCTCAGTCCAGTCGCGGCCATTTGACGGATTATATTCCTGTGTCGCATCTTCCGACGACGGTAGGGGCTCCGTCTGCCAGGCATCGTGTGACGGTTCGATTTGATGAATGGGCGTCCCTTCACCGCCCCCATCATAGAGGTAAATCGGGGACGTACTGGGCAGAGTCAGATCAGTTCCCGGCTCGATATGCACCGTGCCCTTCAAACCACCGAACAACCCGGCCAAAGGAGAACCCGTTGACGCTGGCGCAACCCGAGTCGCATCGCCCCTCGAAAGTTGGGGAACGCTACGGGAGAACACCAGCCTCCGGGCCGTCATGTCCACGTCCTCTGAACGAAACCCAGCTGCCAGCCACGCTTTGGTCATCACACTGTTGGTTGGGTTGTTGCTCCACCAAGCTCTATGATTGAACGCGGATTGCGGAAGTTTTGATCCAACAATCCGTTCTATATCTTCAAACGACATCGATATTTTCGGCTGCGTGCGACTCGCTAGGAACGTCGTCAACGAGCTGTACTTTGACATCATTATATCCCCAATCAGCCCCGCATTTGTCACATACATAAGTTACTAAATCACCCTTGAATATTCAAGAGCGACATATCGGCTAGAGACTCCCAGACAGCACCCGCGATCCGCCCCAACATCACACCTTACGAGCACCCACCACCAACCAGGATTGGAGCATTATGATACCATGAAATGCTACTATTTCTATCTCACTAAAACACACACTAGACAATGACGCGCATCATCTTATTTCTTCGTTTTTGTCCGCAAACTTTTGATATCTTATACAATTTTGTACGAAAGAATCGGACGAGAACGCCCGACTCACAGCCCCTCCACATCAGTAGAATCTATTTGATACATACATAATTTGTGTTCTTGTGGGCGCAAGAATTTCACCTTCGGTCCAGATACCTCGATAAGCCGAAAGCGAGTAGGACGAGCTCAACTGGCAGAGGCGCTGCCAGCTTCGTACATACGGGTTGGAGTCACTTAATGGTACCGCGCCGCCCCCAAACGGAACCTCGTGAGCAATTGGATCGGAAATTCGTCGGCCATTATCGGTCTGCATTTACTCCTGCGGAGTTACATTGATCTGCGGCCAGAGCACACGACGCCTTGATTGATATTTCCGCTTTAACGCGCTGATTAGATGGAGTTTTCGATCTTTCTTTAAAGTGGCTTTCTGCAGGCAGCTTTTGAAATTGTCGCTACTGACTCGTTTGGTACATAGTGCAAATGTCACCACTGTATGCCGCAACGATCTGCCTGAGGAGGTCTATGATCAGAGATAGGCACCAATCAGCACTGACGCCTCGCCCGCATATCGATGCTCCTTTCGAAGGCGATGAAACCGATGTTGGCCCCAAAGCAACGACTTGTTTACCAAACCTGCGTTAAGATTCGGGAGATCAGATTGAAGGGGTTGCGCTATGGCTGCGCTTGATCGTCGTGCCGTTCTTGCGTTCTGCATGGCTGGTGCAGCGGTCGCCATAGCAGGCTGCAAGCGAAACTCCGCTACCGGCACAACCCTGCCCTTAGCCAGCACAAACCCGACCGCAATGTTCTCCGATCGGTATGGCGCTATTGCGGATAAATTTCCTATTGCGGCTGTCGATGTCTCCCAGATAAACTCCACTTTCCTCCGCCGCGAGGTGGCCTATCAATCACCCTATCCGGCGGGGACGGTTGTTATCGATCCAGCCGCGCACTTCCTCTATCTGATCCAGCCCGGTGGCACCGCCATGCGATATGGGGTTGGTGTCGGCAAGGAGGGGTTTGGCTGGTCGGGAGTGGCCACGATAAATTCCAAGCAGGAGTGGCCGGATTGGTACCCCCCAAAGGAGATGATCCAGCGACGCCCGGACATTCAGGCGCAACTCACTAAGCTGCAGGGTGGCGACGGCGTGCCGGGAGGCTTGTCCAACCCACTGGGCGCGAGGGCGATGTATCTCTGGCAGGACGGGAAAGACACACTCTATCGCATCCATGGCACGTTGGAGCCTGAGACCATCGGCACAAATGTCTCTTCGGGCTGTATCCGCATGATCAACCAGGACGCCATCGATCTTTATGGGCGTGTAGGGGTGGGCACGAAGGTCGTCGTGCTCGGCTCAAAGCCCGCCAGCTGAGCCCGCTTGGCTGGCATATTCCGTACAATCTCCGCGCGCATCGACGACGCACCTCTTCCCCAAGCCTTAGGCGGCACGTTTCGTGGTATTTGAGTGACACATTAGTGGCGCAGCCAGCTCCAGAGGCGGTTAGATGAGTGGCAAAATCATCACTATCGCGCAGCAGAAGGGCGGGTCCGGCAAGACAACGCTGGCCGCCCATCTCGCTGTGGCTTTTTCACAAAGCCGTCTAGAAGGAGCGCCAACCCGCGTAGCCCTCCTGGACTGTGACCCTCAGGGGAGCCTCGGCGAGTGGTTCGAGGTCCGGGAGGGGAATCTGGGAGACGATGCGACCGGTCTCTCATTCCGTACCGCTTCAGGCTGGGGGGCCAGACGTGAGGCCCGCAGTCTCGCCCGCGATCACCATTTCACCATTATCGACACCCCCCCGAAGTCGGACGTCGAGTCGCGTCCGGCCATCGAGGTGGCCGATCTGGTGGCGGTGCCTGTCCAGCCGACTCCTGTTGATCTATGGGCCACACGTCCGACGCTGGAGATGATCAACAAGGAAGGAGCCGCCTGCCTTCTCATCATCAATCGGGCTCAACCCCGAGCCGCCTTGACCAAGGAGATCACCTCCGCCATCGAAGCTCTCGCGCATCCTGCTGCTCACACACGGCTCGGCAATCGTGTTGGCTTCGCCGCCAGCATGGGTCAGGGCTTGACGCTGCTTGAAACGGAGCCAGGCTCCAAGGGCGCGTTGGAAGTGGAGGCGCTGGCAGCGGAGTTTATCGCTCTCCTCCGCGGGTAGCTGTGGCCGAAATCCCGTCCGGGCGTTGGTTTCACGGCTGGCTACGACGCCCCGGAACCGTGCCACTCGGAACGGCAGATAAGAGCTCCCTCCGGCGCCGTCCGTGTCTCCTTTGGAGATGCGATCGATTGGATCATTGCCTTCATACAAGCGGCCCTTCGCACAGGCACGGCAGCGGTGGTTGACGGCTGATCTCCGGGATCCCCGCTTCCACGAACATCCGGCAACGACTGCGCGGCCGCCGATCTGCCATAAGCTGCTCCGCGCTCTCCCGTTCGATGGCAGCCGTTCGGCGTGCCCGGGCCGCGGTATCCGCAGGGTGCGGCCGAGATCAATGGGAAGCGAACGCGGGCCGTCGCGACATCGCCCCTCAGCGTTTCGATCGGCGTCGCCTGGGTCGCGGCGCGCTTGGCGCCGGTGAGGGGGCTCTCGACCGCGTCCAGGCGATGTCGCTTAATGCTGCTTACAGGGATGAATGGGCAAGCAGAGGTGCCTCTATCAAAGCCTTCGCAAGGCCGTTCCTGGGCGTACGGATGTGGCCGACACGCTGCGCACGCCCAAGCACTCACTGAGCCGCTGCAGCAAGGGGGGCGGTGTCTCGCCGCCGCCCCATTTTTGAGGGGACACAGGAAGAGGCGCCTGAGGCGCGCCGCTGATCCGGACTATAACGGGCATCAATCGCACGCGAATCCACCCAGCGGTTGGTTCCGCAGTCGTAAGACGGCTTGAGCGAAAGAGGCCGGATCGACACCTGCCGCCCAAGGTCGAAGGGCTGCGCCAGTCCAGCTAGGCACGCCTTGGAGGGAGGTTGGCGACACGCGCCTCATGTCCAGCGCGACGCACAAGTGCGTCCAATCAGCTTCGGCTGGATAAACGACCCTTTACGGATTGGGTATCGACAGCTCGAACGGCCCGCTACGGGCAGGTCGCCGACACGGGCCCCTTACCGGCCCCCCTCTCGGCACCGTGCAGCTTCGCGCGTCGCATAGCAGCGTGCGCTCCAGCGCGTCGGCGGACGGTAGAAGCGATGAGACGGAGAATCCGCTCACAGGCCGGAGGCGGGCTCCGCATACGCGCGCAGGGCGGCGGCGTCGCCATTCCGCAATGGCGAGCACGGAACCACAGAATTGTTCCGCGCTTCCATCATTCACCCAAACGGACGGCGCACGGCCATTGGCCAGCCATCACCCACCCTCCCGACGGCGGCGAAAACGGAACCTTTTGTCGCCTCGGCTGTCATGGCGGGTAGGAAGGCCCCGCGCGTCAGGGCGGGCGTCTGTGAGGGCGGTGCCAAGCGGGGTGGGAATCGACAAGCCCTTGCCTCATGTTGGAAATCGGCCGGGCTTGTGCGCGGAAATTTGCATTCTTCGGCTGACAAGGTTGACGCTTGCCGGTCTGACACGGCAATCAGGGGGAAGGCTCTCCTATGGAAAGCTGGCGTTCATTGTCGCTGCGTTAAGGTCACGCTGGCAGAAGACCGTGCCAACGACTTGGGCTCGGAAACACTGAGGGGGAGGAAACGGGTTGGCGTTTGAAAGGCGGACGAAGCGGCTCTGGCTTGTGCTCGCCTTTTGCGCGGCGCTGGTCCTGTCTGCCTTCCCCGTTCCGGCCTTTGCCCAGCTGTTTGGCGGCCCGCAGGATGAAACAAGCGAGAACGGCAGCGCCGGCGGCTTCTTCGGGCCGATCGTCAATCTTTTCAGCCCCAAGCCGCTGACGTCAGCCCCTCCGGCGCCGGACGCCACGCCCTACACTGTGTCGCTGACCGTGACCGGGGGCGACAGCGCGCTAAAGGACCGCATTGAGGCGGCTTCCGCGCTTGAGCGGCTCAGCGAGCGCGCTCCCTCCGGCGCGGCGGGGCTTGTTCGGCGGGCGCTGGCCGATCGGCGCGACATCAACGCCGCTCTGTACGCGGCCGGCTATTATGGCGGCGTCATTCGCATCCGCCTCGCTGGCACCGCGCCGGACGCGCCGGATATCTTCCAGCGCGTTGAGGCGGCGCGGGCGCGCGGTCCCGTGCCGGTGGAAATCGACGTGCAGGCCGGCCCGTTGTTCCAGTTCGGACGTGTAGAACTGCTCGACGCCGCGAACCGCCGCCCGCTGACGGAAGCGCCGTCCCTGACACGGCTGCGGCTGGAACCCGGGGAACCGGCCCTCGCCACCTCCATTCTCCGCGCGGAAGGCGCAATCGTCGACCACTGGCGACGCCTGGCGCATCCCTTCGCGCGCGTGGCGGACAAGGAGGTGGTGGCTGATCACAAGACGAACAAGGTGGATGTCACCTTCCTCATCGCTCCCGGCCCAGTGGCCACGTTCGGCAGTTTCACCGTCGTGGGCGCCGATTTCCTCACCCCGGGCTTCATCGAAGAGCGTATCGAGATCGCGCCGGGGACGCCCTATTCACCGGAGGTGCTCGACCGTCTGCGCCGTCGCCTGCTGGAATATGAAGCCATCGCCAGTGTGCGCATAAACGAGGCGGACAGGCTGGCACCCGATGGCAGCCTGCCGATCACCATCGAAGTCTCGGCGCGTCTGCCACGCTATGTCGGCTTCAGCGCCACCTATTCCTCCACGGACGGCTCGGCCATCAACGCCTATTGGGGGCATCGCAACCTGTTCGGCGGCGGTGAGACTCTGCGGCTCGACGCGCAAGTATCGTGGTTTGGTGAGAAATCCGAAGCGGTGCCGAACGCCGATCCGTTCGGTTACAAGCTGGCCGCCACCTTCGTGAAGCCAGGCATTTACACTGCGCAGGATGATCTGGTTGCCAATGCCGCGGTACTGCGCGAAGTGACCAATGCCTATGTGCGTGAGGCGGTGACCCTGCTCGCCGGCATTCGTCACCGTTACAGCGACGACCTCACGCTGCAGGTGAGCCTGGACCTTGAGCAGTCGCAGGTGGAAGACAGTACCGGCACCAATGATTACGGCATAGTCGGCGTGCCGATCGAGCTGACCTATGACAGCACCGACAGCAAGCTTGACCCGTCGCGCGGCTGGCGCGCCACGGCGACGGTCGAGCCTTTCGCCTATCTCGGCGATGCCGGCGCCGGCCCCACGCTGTTCCGCGGCGCCGTCTCGACCTATCACGCCTTCGACGAGAACAAGCGCTTCATCCTCGCCGGACGCATGGCCGCCGGTAGCATCGTCGGCGCGGGTCTCTATGACGTGCCGCCGCAGCGGCGCTTCTATGTCGGTGGCGGTGGCTCGCTGCGCGGCTATGACTACCAATCCGCCAGCCCGCGCAATGAGGACGGCATCATCATCGGCGGCCGCAGCTTTTTCGAAGCATCGGTCGAGGCCCGCCTGCGCGTCACCGAAACCATCGGCATCGTGCCCTTCTTCGACATGGGCTCGGCCTTCGCCTCCGAATGGCCGGACTTCGATAGCATCAAATATTCGGCGGGCATCGGCCTGCGCTATTACACAGCGATTGGTCCTCTGCGGGTGGACCTCGCCTTCCCGCTCAATCCCGGCCCTGAGGACGGTGATTTCGGAGTCTATGTCAGCCTGGGGCAGGCCTTCTGATGACGCGCGCGCTCAAACTGCTCGGAATGGTTCTGCTCGCGCTGCTGCTGGTGCTGGTGAGCCTCTTCGGCGCGCTGCAGACGCCGCCGGGGAAAGCGCTGCTCGCCAACATCGCCTCGTCGCTGGCCTCGTCTCCGGGCCTCACCGTCTCCGTACGCGGCCTCGGCGGCTTCGTGCCGTTCGACATGAGCGTCGAGGCTATCGAACTCGCCGATGCCGAAGGCACGTTCGCCCGCATCGAGGACGCGCGATTGGACTGGCGGCCGCTAGCCCTTCTTTCCGGGCGCGTGGAAGTCACGTCGCTCTCCGCCGCCCGCGTCGGCCTGGACCGCCGCCCGGTACTGCCGACCGCGCCAGTTAATGCTGATGGCGGTTCCAGCTTCGCCCTCCCCGTGCGGATCCAGTCGCTTGCCATCACAGAGATAGCTCTTGCCGAACCGGTGCTCGACCACGCGGCGCGACTGTCCTTCAATGGATCCGCCGACCTCGCTTCGTTGGCACACGGCCTGTCGCTGACCTTTGTACTTGAGCGGCTGGACGCGCCGGGCTCGCTGAAAGGTTCTGCCGGCTACGCACCGGAGGCCGGCTTCCTTAATCTGGACATCACCGCACGCGAACCCGCGGGTGGATTGATGGCCCGCGCCGCTGGCTTCGACGGTCTGCCGGAAATTTCCGCTGCGGTGAACGGCGCCGGACCGCTGGATGCCTGGGACGGGCATCTACGCCTGCACGTCGGCGATTTGGCTGAGGCCAGCGGCGCCGCGGGCATTCGCGCCGTTGCCAACGGGCACAAAATCAACCTCGCGCTTGATGCCGACATGGCGCGTATTTTGCCGGCACATATATCTCCGCTCTTTGAAGGTCGCAGCGAGTTAGCCGGCTCAGCAACGGTTGATCCCGGGCTGAATCTCGGCATTGAGAGCTTTTCCGCCCGCACCGCAGGCTTCCAGGCCCGCTTGAGCGGCTCGCTCATGGCGGACCAGTCCGCCGATCTCGCCTTCGAGGCCCAATTGGACGATGCCGCGCGCTATGCTGGGTTTGCCCCGGGCATGAGCTGGCAGGAACTCGGCTTGGCAGGCACGCTCAAAGGTTCCGTGCTCCGGCCAACCGTTGAGGCGCGAATCAGCGCCGCTCAGCTGGCGGGAAAAGACTACCGCGCCGCCACCGTGACAGCCACGCTCCGGACGTTGCCGGATGCGGGAGGCGCCCTCGCCTTCGCCCTTGAGGGAACGGCGAATGGATTGTCGGCGCCGGACCCGGACGTTGCCGCCGCGCTTGGCAGCGACGCACGCTTTTCGGCCTCGGGAACTCTCCCCGCCAATGGCGACGCTGTGCTTGAGGCGGCCTCCGCCGATCTCGCGGCGATAACGGCACGTTTCGCCGGGCGTGCCGACCCGCGCGCCATCGACGGTGATCTCAATGTCAGCCGGCTCAACCTCGCCGCCTTCTCACCGCTCGCCGGCCGTCCGCTCGCGGGTTCAGCCGTGGTTGACGCCCGGCTTTCCGCCTCAACCGATTTCAGCCGCGCCAGCGCCGTCGTAAAGGGTCGCGCGGAAAAGCTTGAGACAGGTATCGAGCGCCTCGACGCACTGATTGGCCGCAGCGTCAGCATCGACGGTGCCCTCGCCCGCGACGGCGCCAATGCACTGGCCGTGGACAATCTGAAGATCGATACCGACGGCATCTCGGCGACCGTCAATGGCCGCCTCGCCACGGATGTCGCCGACCTGACCGCCGCGCTTACCCTGGACGATCTCGCGCGGCTCGACCCGCGCCTCGCCGGCGGCGCCGAAGCCAACGCCGCCTTCTCCGGAACGCTCGACGCACTCGGCGTGACGGCCACGTTAAGCGTTCCAAATGGCATGGCGGAAGGCCGTCCGCTGCGCGATGTCACCGTCGATATCACCGCTGCCGACATCACCGGAGAAACCTCCGGCAGTTTCGCCCTCGCCGGCGAGATCGGCGGCAAGCCGGCGCGTGGAACCGCCGCGCTGCGGACGCAGCCGGATGGCACCCGCCAGCTGTCAAGCCTCGATCTCGCCATCGGCTCAGTCACCGCGCGCGGTGACCTCGCGCTCGATCCCGCCGGGCTCGCCACGGGGCGGCTCACAATCGTCGCCGGCGACCTCGCGGATATCGCGGCCCTCACCCTCACCGACATGGCAGGCGCGCTGAACGCCGATATCACGTTGAGCGTCGCGCAGGGCCGCCAGAACGCCGACATACGCGCGAGCGCCCAGCAGTTGCGAGCGTTCGACCAGAGCGTCGGTTCGGCCGATATCAATGGCCGCGTCCTCGATCTGCGCGGCGTGCCGATGCTGGATGGCACGGCGGCCTTGCGCGCCGTCTCCGTAGCGGGCGTTGCAGTCGAGACTGCGACCCTGCGGGCTACCGGTAACGCTACCGGCACTGATCTGACGGTGGAAGCGCTCGCGCAAGGCACCAATCTGCGTGCCGGCGGCCGGCTAGAGCCACGGCCGGACGGCGCCCGTCTGCGGCTCGACCGGCTCACCGCCACCCGCCCCGGGCTGAATGCGGCCCTGAGCGCGCCAGCGACCTTTACGCTCATCGGCAACAGCGTCGCGGTCGACCGTTTTGCGCTCGCCGCCGGCGGCGGCACCGCCACGGTCTCGGGCACTGCGGGGGAGCGGCTCGACCTCGCCGTAGACCTCCGCGCTCTGCCGCTCTCGCTGCTCAATATCGTTGCCCCCGACACGAACCTGTCGGGCTCGCTGGCCGGCACCGCGCGCCTCGGCGGCACCGCCTCGGCCCCGACGGGACCGTTTGACCTGCGGATCGCCCGCCTTAGCCGGCCCGACCTCGCCAGTTCCGGCGCCGGGCCGTTCGACATCGCGGCCAATGGCACGCTCGGCAATGGCCGGGCGCAGCTCAGGGCGACCATCGCCGGCGCCAATCTGCAGAATTTCACCGTCAGCGGCTCGGTTCCGCTGGGGGCCGGCGATTTGGACCTCGCTTTGCGCGGCGCGATCAATCTCGCCATCGCCAATCCGATGCTCGCCGCCACCGGCGCCCGCATCACCGGCATCGCGAATGTCGACGCGACGCTGCGCGGAACGGCCGCCGCGCCCCGCGCGGGCGGCACGGTGCGAATAAATGGCGGACGCTTCGACGACTCCGTCAATGGCGCGGCGCTCAGCAACATCGACGCCGTGCTCACCGGCACCGATCGCTCGGTCACGATCACCAGTTTCCGCGCCGCGACCACCAATGGCGGCAGCATCACCGGCCGCGGCAATGTCGCGCTCGACCCCGGCGCCGGCTATCCCGGCCGCATCGACCTTGATCTCGTCAACGCCGCGCTGGTGAACAGCGACCTCATGCGCCTGGTAGCGGAAGGCCGCCTCGGCGTTGAAGGCGCGTTCCTCAACGGCCCCCGCCTGACCGGTCGGCTGGTGCTACGCGCGCTCGACATCAACGTTCCGGACCGCTTCCCCGGCGGCGTGCAAGACCTCAATGTCCGCCACGTCAATGCCAGCGCCGAATTCAAGCGCAAGAGCCCGACCGTGCAACGCCAACAGGGCCCCGCGCCGCCCGCGCGCAACGGCGTCGCGCTCGACCTCGTGCTGTCGGCACCGAACAACAATGTGTTTGTGCGCGGCCTCGGCATTGAGGCGCAACTCGGCGGCGAACTGAAGCTCACCGGCACCACGCGAGCGCCGGTAACGCTAGGCGCCTTCCAACTGCGGCGCGGCTCGTTCGATTTCGGCGGGCGCCGCCTCACCTTCACGCGCGGCACCATCACCTTCACCGGCAACACCGACCCGGAGCTCGATTTCATCGCCGAGACAACTACGACCGACATCACCGCCCGGGTTCTGGTGTCGGGACCGGCTTCCCGCCCAGTGGTGAGCTTCTCGTCGACCCCCACCCTGCCGCAGGACGAGGTGATCTCGCGTCTGCTGTTCGGCCGCTCCGCCGGTTCGCTCAATGGCGGCCAGGCGCTGCAACTGGCCCAGGCCGCCGCCCAGTTCTCCGGCGGTGCCGGCGTCCTGGAAAATGTGCGGCGCTCGCTTGGCGTCGACAGTCTTGAGCTGGGCACCGATGCCGCTGGCACCGGCGGACAGGTCGGCCTTGGACGACGGCTCAACGACAACATCTATCTCGGCGTGCGTCAGGGCACGTCGGCGGGATCCAGTCGAGTCACCGTCGATGTCGATGTGACCCGGAACATTCGCCTGCAGGGCGCCACAGGCGCCGATGGCGCGGCCGAAGTCGGCATCGGCGCTCAGTGGGATTATTGAGCGGTCAGGCGGGCACAGCCTCGCCCAGCCCATAGCGCGCGGCCGGCCGGCTGAGCGATAAGCCGGGCATCATCCGCATCCGGTGGTCGACCAGCGCCTGCCAGGCTGCCATGTCGGGTAGGGAAGGAATGGTGATGGCCTCCCCCGCCTCGAGTCCGCGCAGCGCGGCTTCGACCAGATCCTCGGCGGACATCACCATTTCAGCCGGAAGTGCCGTAGCATCGATGCCGGCACGGTCGAAGAACTCCGTGCGCGTATAGCCCGGGAGCACCGCCTGCACGCGCACCGGCCCGTCCCTCAATTCACTCTGAAGCGATTGCGTGAAGGCCAGCACATAGGCCTTGGTGGCGGCGTAGGCGCCAGGGAAATGCTCCGGCACCAGGGCGACCACGGACGCGATGTTGACCAGCGCTCCTTCGCCACGCTGGGCAAAGGCGGTGACAGCGGCCAGCGAGAGGCGCGTCAGCGCGGCGACGTTGAGCTGCACCATGGCATCGGTCTTTTCCGCCGCAGCGCCCACGAACGGGCCCTCCGTACCTATGCCCGCATTGTTGACCAGCACGGTGATCCTCTGATCCGAGGCGAGCCGGGCGGCAACGGTCTCGATGCCTTCGCTGCGGGAAAGATCGGCCGCCAGCACTTCCGCCCGTCGGCCGGTCTCGCCGGCAATGGCTGCCGCGAGCGATTCAAGCCGGGCGCCATCGCGGGCCACCAGCACAACGTCATGACCGCGACGGGCGAGCTTCTCGGCATAGACCCGACCAATGCCGCTGGAAGCGCCCGTCACCAGCGCGGTGTTCAGGGAGGAGGTCATCGTGGAGGTTTCCCATCTCTCGCGGCCCGCATCAGACCGTTTTTCATGACGATCATCATTATTAAATCGAACACGCTTGCGCTAGAGGGGCTGATCGGTTCTGCGTGCGGTTCCGTAAAAGCCGCGCAACGCCCGGAATGCCCATGCCCTCCTCCACTGAACGCCCCGCCCTTGTCTGGCTTCGCGACGACCTCCGTCTCGACGACAATCCCGCCCTCGAGGCGGCACAGGCGAGCGGGCGCCCGCTGCTGTTTGTCTTCCTTCTCGACGAAGAAAGCCCCGGCCTGCGCCCGCTTGGGGGAGCCGCGCGTTGGTGGCTCGGCAACTCCCTCAAAGCATTGGCGGCGACCATCGAGGCCAAGGGTGGGCAATTGCTGCTGAGGCGCGGGGCGGCGCTCGCCGCACTGGCTCGCCTCGTCAGAGACGTGAATGCGCAGGCGGTCTACTGGAATCGGCGCTATGGCGCGGCCGAGATCGCCGTCGATAAGGCGGTGAAGTCCGCGCTTGCCGCTGCGGCTGTCACGGTCGAGAGCTTCGGCGGCAACCTCCTGCACGAGCCCTGGACGGTGGCAACGCAGTCAGGCGGCCCCTTCCGCGTCTTCACCCCCTTCTATCGACGAGCGAGAATGCAAGCGCCGCGCACGCCGGCGCGGGCCCGCTTGCCCTGGCACTTCGCCTGTGGACCCGAGGGGGAGCGTCTGGAAAGCTGGTCACTGGAGCCCTCCGGGCCGGATTGGGCCGGCGGGCTGCGCGACGCCTGGTCGCCCGGGGAGGAAGGCGCGCGCGATGCACTCATTCGCTTCCTCGATGGCGGGATCGCGGGCTACGCGGATGAGCGCGACCGGCCGGACCGGCCGTCGACCTCTCGGCTCTCTCCGCATCTCCGCTTCGGGGAGATCTCTCCACACCGGATCCTTACCGCCCTGCAGCACGCGGAAGCGGATGGAAGCGCAGCTCCGCGCGACGCGGAGAAGTTTGTCAGCGAGATCTATTGGCGCGAGTTCAGCTATCATCTGCTGTTCCATTATCCGGATATCGGAACCGCCAATTTCAACGGCCGTTTCGATGCCTTCGCGTGGCAGAATGCGCCCGCACTCTTGCGGGCCTGGCAACGCGGCATGACGGGCTACCCAATCGTCGATGCCGGCATGCGCCAGCTCTGGCAAACGGGCTGGATGCACAATCGCGTGCGCATGGTCGCCGCCTCCCTCCTGATCAAGCATTGCCTGACAGACTGGCGCCTAGGCGAGGCGTGGTTCTGGGACACGCTGGTGGATGCCGACCCCGCCAATAATCCCGCGAGCTGGCAATGGGTCGCCGGGTCCGGCGCCGACGCAGCCCCCTATTTCCGCATCTTCAATCCCGTCGCCCAGGGGGAGAAGTTCGATCCCGATGGTGACTATGTCCGCCGCTACCTGCCGGAACTGACGGGGCTGCCGTCGAACGTCATCCACCGTCCTTGGGAAGCATCCCCCGACATGCTGCGCCGGGCAGGTGTGCGGCTCGGGGAAACCTATCCCCGCCCCATCGTCGACCATGCCGCCGCCCGCGACCGCGCACTCGACCGCTTTCAGGCCATTCGCGGGGATTAGCTGGCCGCCCGGTTGCCGAGACGGGGATGGATGACTAGCTTTGTGGACCATCAATTCGGCAAAAAGAAACAGGTCCATGGAAATCCGCAACGGTCTCGTCGAGGCGATCGGCAATACGCCGCTCATCAAGCTCAAGCGCGCCTCCGAGGCTACGGGCTGCACCATTCTCGGGAAAGCCGAGTTCCTCAACCCCGGTCAGTCGGTGAAGGATCGTGCGGCCCTGTTCATCATTCAGGACGCCGTGGCGCGCGGCCAGCTCCGCCCAGGCGGTATCATTGTCGAAGGCACGGCGGGCAATACCGGCATCGGCCTCACGCTCGTAGGCAACGCGCTCGGCTATCGCTCGGTGATCGTGATTCCCGAGACTCAGAGCCAGGAAAAGAAGGACATGTTGCGCCTCGCCGGCGCCACTCTGGTGGAAGTGCCGGCCGTCGCTTACGCCAACCCGAACAACTATGTGAAAGTGTCCGGCCGGCTCGCTGAGGCGCTGGCGGCAACCGAGCCGAACGGCGCCGTCTGGGCCAACCAGTTCGACAATGTGGCGAACCGCCTCGCCCATATCGAAACCACCGGACCGGAAATCTGGGCGCAGACCAATGGCAAGGTGGACGGTTTCGTCTGCGCCGTCGGCACCGGCGGCACGCTGGCCGGCACCGGCATCGCGCTCAAGGCGCGCAACCCGGCGATCCGGATCGGCCTCGCCGACCCGTTCGGCGCGGCGCTCTACAGCTATTACACCACGGGGGAATTGAAGGCTGAAGGTTCGTCGATCACCGAGGGCATCGGCCAGGGCCGCATCACCGCCAATCTAGAGGGCGCACCAATCGACTGCGCCTATCAAATCGGCGACGCCGAAGCGGTGCAGATCGTGTTCGATCTGCTGGAGCATGAGGGCCTCTGCCTCGGCGGCTCGTCCGGCATCAACATCGCCGGTGCCATCCGCCTTGCGAAGGAGCTCGGGCCGGGCCACACCATCGTCACCATTCTTTGCGACTTCGGCACCCGGTATCAGTCGAAGCTCTTCAACCCCGACTTCCTGCGCGAGAAGGGCTTGCCCGTTCCGGGCTGGCTTGAGCGCAGCGTCGACGTGCCCAACGTGCTGGTGTGATGGCAACGCTTCTGCTCTTTCGCGACGACGCCTACCAGACGGAAACCTCTGCCGTTGTCACCGCGCTGACGCCGGAAGGAGGTATCGTCGTTGACAGGACGGTGTTCTACGCCAGCGCCGGAGGCCAGCCGGGTGATCGCGGCACGCTGATCCGGGCGGATGGCTGCGAGATTGGCATCGAGACGGCGGTCTATGGCCCCTCCAAGGTCGATGTGATCCATGTCCCGGCTCCCGGAGCCACGGTGCCGGAACTGGGCGAGGCCGTGACGCTGCGGCTGGACTGGCCGACCCGCCACAAGCGGATGCGCATGCACACCGCGCTGCACCTGCTCTCCGTCGTTCTGCCTTTTCCAGTCACCGGCGGGTCGATCGGCGAGGAGGAGAGCCGCCTCGATTTCGACATTCCCGATGCCGGCCTCGACAAGGACGCCATCACCGCCAAGCTGGCGGAGATGATCGCCACCGGCGCCCGGGTGAGCGAACGCTGGATTTCGGATGACGAACTGCTTGCCAATCCCGGGTTGGTGAAGACCATGTCGGTCAAGCCACCGATGGGAAGCGGCAAGGTTCGCCTGGTCGACATCGAAGGGATCGACCTGCAGCCATGCGGCGGCACCCATGTTCGCAGCCTCGACGAGATCGGTGCGGTGCAGGTGACCAAAATCGAAAAGAAGGGCCAGCAGAACCGCCGCGTGCGGCTGGCCTGGGCTTGATGTCCGCGCGCGGTTCCGGAGTGCCCGATGCCCGAATCCGATCTGCCTGATGTCAGCCGCTTCGTTTCCACCGAATGGCTCGCCGCCCATCTCGGGGCGCCCAACCTCGTCGTGGTGGACGGTTCCTGGCACATGCCAGCCACGGGCCGGAAGGCGCGGGAGGAATATCTCAAGGCGCATATTCCGGGCGCGGTGTTCTTCGACATTGACGGCATCTCGGACCTGACGAGCCCGCTGCCGCACATGCTGCCCTCCGAGACACTGTTCCGCGCGGCGATGGAATCGCTCGGCATCGGCCGGCAGATGAAGATCGTCGTCTATGACACGCAGGGCCTGTTCTCAGCCCCGCGCGTCTGGTGGACGCTGCGTGCCTTCGGCGCGGTCGATGTCGCCATTCTCGATGGCGGCTTTCCCAAATGGCTGGCCGAAGGCCGCCCGACCGAGGCGGGGGAGGTTCCTTATCTTCCCGCCCGTTTCGACGCGAAGCTGGACACGGACTGGGTGGCCTCCATCGACGATGTCGCCGCCCGACTTGCCGACCGCAGCGCACAGGTGCTCGATGCGCGCGCGGCGGAACGTTTCCGCGGCGAGGCGCCGGAACCGCGCGCCGGTGTCCGTCCGGGGCACATTCCCGGCGCCCGCAATCTTCCGGTGTCCGAGGTGGTGAAGGATGGCCGCCTGGCGGACGCCGCGACCATCCGCCAGGCGGTGAAGGAGGCAGGTATCGACCTCTCCCAGCCCGTCGTCACCAGCTGCGGCTCGGGCGTCACCGCTGCGATATTGTGGCTGGCGCTGGATACGATCGGGAAGCCACCGGTCGCGCTCTATGATGGCTCGTGGACCGAGTGGGGTTCCTCCGACAAACCCGTGGCGACGGGCCCAGCGGCCTGAGCAGGCACCACCGGCCGCAGTCGCTTCACCCCAAATGAAAAACGGCCGGAGCGCCAGAGCGCTCCGGCCGTTTCTGTTTCGCCCGCACGCGTCAGTGCAGGATCTGGCTGAGGAACAGCTTGGTGCGCTCGTGCTGCGGGTTGGAGAAGAACGCTTCCGGCTCGTTCATCTCGATGATCTGCCCGGCATCCATGAAGATCACCCGGTTGGCGACCTGCCGCGCGAAGCCCATTTCGTGGGTCACGCACAGCATGGTCATGCCTTCTTCCGCCAGGCTCACCATGGTTTCCAGCACTTCCTTGACCATCTCCGGGTCAAGCGCGGAGGTCGGCTCGTCGAACAGCATGATCTTGGGCTTCATGCACAGCGCACGGGCGATGGCGACGCGCTGCTGCTGGCCACCGGAGAGCTGGCCCGGATATTTGTTCGCCTGCTCCGGGATTTTCACCTTGCGGAGGAAGTGCATCGCCAGTTCGTCGGCATCCTTCTTGGGCATTTTGCGGACCCAGATCGGCGCCAGCGTCAGGTTTTCCAGAATGGTGAGATGCGGGAACAGATTGAAGTGCTGGAAGCACATCCCCACCTCTCGGCGGATTTCGTCGATGCGCTTGAGGTCGTTGGTTAGTTCGATGCCGTCGACGATGATCGAGCCCTGCTGATGCTCCTCCAGCCGATTGATGCAGCGGATCATGGTGGACTTGCCGGAGCCCGACGGCCCGCAAATGACGATGCGCTCGCCGCGATGCACCCTGAGATTGATGTCCTTCAGCACATGGAACTCGCCGTACCATTTGTGCACGCCGACGAGATCGACGGCGACCTCCCGTCCCGGGCGCGTGTGGACTGCGGGAAGTTCGTCAGGGGAAACGGTCGAATGAAGTTCACTCATATTGGTTTCTCCGTTTCTCAATGCCGGTGGGAGGTGTTGAGCCGCCGCTCCACGAAGAGCGAGTAGCGTGACATGCCGAAGCAGAAGAAGAAATAGACCACGCCGGCAAAGGCGAAGCCCGTATAGAGCGTCACCGGCGTCGCCCAGTTGGGGTCGGTGAAGGCGGCGCGCAGCTGGCCGAGGAAGTCGAAGATCGAGACGATCAGCACCAGCGTCGTGTCCTTGAACAGGCTGATGAAGCTGTTGACGATGCCGGGAATGACGAGGGTCAGCGCCTGCGGCAGGATGATGAGGCGCATCATCTGGCTCCAGGTGAGCCCGACCGCCATCGCTCCCTCATACTGGCCCTTGGGGATGGCCTGCAGGCCGCCGCGCACCACCTCCGCCATATAGGCTGCGGAGAACAGAGCGACGCCCACGAGCGCCCGCAGCAAGGCGTCCGGGTTTGTGCCCTGCGGCAGGAACAGCGGCAGCATGTAGGTGGCGAAGAACAGCACCGTGATCAGCGGCACGCCGCGCCAGAACTCGATGAAGATCACCGAGAGCAGTCGAACCACCGGCATTTGCGAGCGCCGTCCGAGCGCGAGCAGAATGCCGAGCGGCAGGGATGCAACGATCCCGGTCACCGCGATCACCAGTGTCACTAGCAGCCCGCCCCACTGCCGCGTCTCGACATAGGTGAGACCGACATCGACATCCCAGCAGAAAATCACGGCGCCTAACGCCAGGAACACGAACAGGGTGGTGCGCGCAGCGGAACGGCCATTACCCCCCAACAGCGCGATAAACCCGCCGATGGCGGCCATGAACAGCAGCACCGTCAGCCCGAAGTCGACCCAGAAGGCGAGGTTGATGCCCGCCACCCGCGCATCGCCGATGAAGGGCCGGATCAGGCCGAAGCGTTCCAACAGGAAGGCCGAGGCGTTGATGTTGCCGCCGGTCAACAGCACGAAGGCCACCACGGGATAGACCACGAAGAAGAGGAACGATCCGGTCCGCTTGAACGGGAGGCTCGGCACCAGAAGCGGCACCAGCAGTACCGCGCCAAGAGCGAAGACGATGTCGACGCGCCAGCGCTCGGCGATCGGGTAGAAGCCATAAATCAGCTGGCCGAACTTGGCATGGATGAAGGGCCAGCAGGCCCCGACTTCCGGGCCGAGGCAGGCTTCGCGGTTTTCACCCGTCCACACCGCGTCGACGAACATGAAGCGGACAAAGGGCGGCACCACCGAAATCACAAGCAGGACGCCGAGCAGCGTCAGCAGGGTGTTGAAGATGCCGGAGAACAGGTTCTCACGCATCCAGGCCACCGGACCGATGCGTAACTTCGGCGGCGGCAGGACCGGCGCCATCTCGTTGCGGATGAAGGTTCCGTCGTCGAAGGTCATGCTCATGGCCGGCTCACCGTTCCACCAGCGCGACGCGCTTGTTGTAGGCGTTCATGATGACCGCAGTGATGATCGAGAGCAGGAGATAGACGCCCATGGTAATGGCGATGATCTCGATCGCCTGACCCGTCTGGTTGAGCGACGTGCCGGCGAACACCGCGACGAGATCGGGATAGCCGATGCCGACGGCAAGCGACGAGTTCTTGGTAAGGTTCAGATACTGGCTGGTAAGCGGAGGAATGATCACCCGCATGGCCTGCGGAATGACCACTAGCCGCAGCGTCTGGCCGTGGCGCAAGCCGAGCGAATGTGCCGCCTCCGTCTGCCCGTGGCTGACCGACTGGATACCGGCCCGGACGTTCTCGGCGATGAAGGCCGCCGTATAGGTGGCCAGCGCGAGCGTCAGGGCGACGAATTCCGGAATGACCCGCACGCCGCCGACAAAGTTGAAGCCCTTGAGTTCTGGCACCTCGAAGCTGATGGGGAAGCCGGTCGCGATCATAGCAACGAGCGGCAGACCGATGAGCAGGCCTAGCGAGACCCACAACACAGGCAGCCGGCGCCCCGTCTCCTCCTGCCGGCTCGCCGCCCAGTGGCGAAACAGGATAACGCCAAGGATGGCGAGGCCGATCGCCCAGACGACGATGCCGGCGCCCTCCCCGAACAGCGGGCGCGGGATGATGATGCCACGATTTGAAATGAAGACTTCGCCAAACACGCTGATGCTGTTGCGCGGCCCGGGCATGGCGCTCAGAACGGCAAGGTACCAGAACAGGATCTGGAACAGCGGCGGCAGGTTTCGCAGTACTTCGACATAGACGGTCGAAATCGTGCGCACCATGAAGTTCTTCGACAGGCGGCCTATGCCCACCAGGAAGCCGATAATCGTGGCGATAAAAATGCCGACCACCGCGACCAGGATAGTGTTCAGTAGGCCGACAATGAAGGCGCGACCATAGGTCGAGGTTTCGGAATAGGGGATCAGCGTCTGGTTGATGCCGAAGCCTGCCGTGTTGTCCAGAAAGCCAAATCCGGTGGCGATCTTCTGCGCCGCGAGGTTGTCGCGCGCGTTCTCGGCGAAGCTCCAGCCGAGAAAAATGACCACGATGAGGGCCACAAGCTGAAGGCCGATGCTGCGGACCTTCGGGTCATTGATGAATGAAGTCTTCTCGTGCCCGCCGGCGGGCCCAGCCAAATCCGTCATAGTCCCCCTCGCCTCGGATCGAGGCCCGAAATGTTCCGGTGCCGGACTTTTGCCAGCTTCTCCGGAGCGGGGAGGCTCCCGACGCGCGGGAGCCTCCTTATGTCCATGTGTCAGCGGATCGGCGGGGCGTACTGAATGCCACCCTTGTTCCACAGCGCATTGAGGCCGCGGCTGAGCTTCAGGGGCGTGTCGGGACCGACGGTGCGGTCATAGATCTCGGCGTAGTTGCCGACATTCTTGATGATCAGGTAACCCCAATCATTGCCGATGCCCATGCCCTCGCCGTACTTGCCCTCGGTGCCGAGCAGACGCTTGATCTCGGGGTTGGTGGCGTTCTTGAGCTGGTCGTCGACGTTCTTGGAGTTGACGCCGAGTTCTTCAGCGTTGAGCTGGGCGTACAGGACCCACTTCACGATGTCGAACCACTGGTCGTCGCCATGGGCGACCACCGGACCGAGCGGCTCCTTAGAGATGATCTCGGGCAGCACCACGTGGTCGTCGGGATTCGTCAGCTTGAGGCGTTCACCGGCGAGGCCGGAACGGTCGGTGGTGAGCACGTCGCAGCGCCCGGCGTCGTAGGCCTTGACCACTTCGTCATTGGTGGCGAAGGCGATGACCTCATAGGTCATGTTGTTAGCGCGGAAATAGTCGGCGAGGTTCTGCTCGGTCGTGGTGCCGGTCTGCGTGCAGACCGAGGCGCCGGACAGTTCAAGCGCCGAATTCACCTTCTTGTCCTTGCGGATCATGAAGCCCTGGCCGTCATAATAGGTGACGCCGGTGAAGTTCAGGCCGAGCGACGTGTCGCGGGTGATGGTCCAGGTCGTGTTGCGCGACAGGATGTCGATGTCGCCGGACTGTAGCGCGGTAAAGCGGTCCTTGGCCGAGAGCGGCGTGAACTTCACCTTGGTGGCGTCGCCGAAGATGGCAGCCGCAACCGCACGGCAGAATTCCACATCGAGGCCGCTCCACTCACCCTTGTCATTGGGGTTGGAGAAGCCGGGCAGGCCCTGGCTGACGCCGCACTGGACAAAGCCCTTCGACTTCACCTGCTCAAGCTTGGTGGCCGCCTGCGCGCCGAAGGCGCAAAGGCCCATGGCACCCGCAAGGGCGAATGTGGAGAGGAGGCGTTTCATGATGGCAGCCTTCTTCATTCGATTGGAGCTGACGTTTCCGCCGCAACGGTGCGGGACGGAACGGGCGACAGAAAAGGCAATTCGCATGCCGCGGAGGACTTCCGGCAACGTGTCATGCCTGCGTCCTTCGTCTTATAGTGCCCAGAAGACCCCCTCGGGCACCGTTGCAGCGAACGCAGCGTCATCAGAGCGCCGCAATCAAGCCCGGTCAAGCGCTTGACGGCGCAACGTCCGTCCCTTCCCTATGCGACCTTCGATATTCTCGCTTCAGCAGGCTACAACCATGGCGAACAAGGCAAAAACGACCCTCCCCGGAAATCTCTCCGTGGAGACCGAACTCGTCCTCGCCGGACGCGATCCGTTTCGCCATGACGGCTTCGTGAACACCCCGATCGTCCGAGGCTCGACCGTTCTCTCGCCCAGCGTCGCGGATCTTGAAGGCCATACCGGCCGCTACACCTATGGCCGGCGCGGCAACCCAACGGTGGAGAGCCTGGAATCCGCCCTGACCCGCCTCGAAGGCGGTGCCGGCGTCGTGCTGACACCGTCCGGCCTCTCCGCCGTCAGCATCGCGCTTCTCTCCGTACTGAAGACGGGTGACCATCTTCTGATGGTCGACAGCGCCTATCAGCCGACCCGCCGCATCTGCGACGAGGTGCTGACGCGCTACGGGATCGAAACCACCTATTATGATCCACTCATCGCTGGCGACATCGCCGGCCTTATCCGTCCGAACACCCGCGCCATCTTCCTTGAGTCGCCAGGCTCCCAATCCTTCGAGATCCAGGACATACCCGCCATCGTCGCTGCCGCCTCCGCGCGCGAAATCATGACGCTGATGGACAATACGTGGGCAACGCCGCTGTTTTTCCGCCCGCATGAATTCGGCGTGGATGTCTCCATTCAGGCCGGCACGAAATATCTCAGCGGCCATTCGGACCTGAATATCGGCACCATTTCCGCCAACGAGCGCACGTTCCGCCGCATCCTCACCACCCATGGGGATCTCGGTATCACCGTCGCGCCGGAGGATGCCTTCCTCGCGTCGCGCGGCCTGCGCACCATGGCGATACGGCTCGAACGCCACCAGCAATCGGCGCTTGCCGTGGCCCGCTGGCTCTCATCGCGGCCGGAAGTACGACAGGTTCTGCATCCCGGCCTGCCGGAGCACCCCGGCCACGCTTTGTGGAAGCGCGACTTCAAGGGCGCGTCGGGCCTGTTCAGCATCATCCTCGAACCGGTGCCGAAGCGGGCCGTCGACGCCTTCCTCGACAGCCTCGCCCTTTTTGGCCTCGGCTATAGCTGGGGCGGCTATGAGAGCCTCGCCATACCGTTCGATTGCAGCGCCTATCGCACGGCAACGCCGTGGAACCCGGGCGGCCCGGCGATCCGTCTGCAGATCGGCCTTGAGGACCCCGCCGATCTTATCGCCGACCTCGATTCCGGCTTCACGGCCCTCGCGGCGGCGCGCTGAGCGCCTTGCCACGTCCGGGCGGCGGCTTGCCGTCAGCCCGGACGATAAGGCGCCAGCCGCACCTCGCGCAGCCCGTTATAGTCGAAGCCGCGCAGATCCGCCCCCCGCTGGATGCGCAAGCCGATGGCCTCCGCCCGGCGGGCAAAGCGTGGTTCCTGCCGCTTCTCGACGAAGGCCACCCGGCAGCTGCCGCCGGCCTTGAGGAAGTCTGCGGCCGCAGCACCGTCCAGAAAGCGCGGTGCATTGGGCAGGAGCAGCGCGAAGCTCGGCTCATTATAGCCGGCTATGGCCACCTCGATCGGGCCTGACTCAGAGCCGCAGGACTCGCGCGCGGTCGCGGCCACCACGCGCGGCGCCATCCAGAAGCTCTCAATGTTCGGCAGCACCAGCTGCATCACGCCCAAGCCGGATACCAGCATGCCGGCAATGGCGACCAGCGCCGCTTTCTCCACGCCATAGTCGCGGACGGAGGCGGCAGCGATCACCAACGCGAAGAAGCCCATCAGCAGCAGCGGCCATGCCAGCACGCTGGTCGTGCGATCGAACACCGCCATGCCTAGCAGCGCTCCCACCGCGATCACCGCGCCGATCACTGGCCACAGCCAGAGCACCCGCGTGAGCCGCGTATTGCCGATGGCCAAGGCTCCCCGCTCCACCGCCAGAGCGATCAGTATGGCGATAGCCGGCAGCGTGGGCGCCACATAGGCCGGAATCTTGGTCGGCAGGATTTCGAAGAGAACCCAGACCGGCACGACCCAGGCCAGCAAAAAGCGCACGGAGCCGATGCGTCGGGCTTTCCAGAGAATAGGAACCGCGAGGGGAGCCAGCGGCGCCGCCGGCCAGAACAGGGCGAAGAACAACAACAGGTACACGCCCGGCAGACCCGTGAACCCCTGGTACTCACGCGCCACCGGACCCAAGAGCGTGCGCGCGAGCAATTCCGGCTGGGTCTCCGTCGGCCCATAGCGGCGCAACACAACCCAGCCAATGACGACCACCAGGAGGAGACCCAGCCCAGCATAGGAACGCGCGCGCCGCAGGAAAAGTGCCGAGCGGTCCACCGCCACCAGCGTCACCAGCGGCAGCACAACGTAGAGGGGTGTCATCAGCCCCTTGGTAAACAGCCCAAACGCCAGCGCCGCCCAGAACACCAGCGCCACGCGCGACTCATAAGCGGACTGGTGCCAGGCGCCTGCCACTGCGTTCTGGCGCTCGGCAAGATAGAGCCGGCCCATCGCTCCGAGCATTGCCGCGACCGCCGCGATCAGGAACACTTCCGGCACGGCGAGCCGCCCGGCGACACCAAGGGCAACGCTACTGGCCAGCAGGCTACCGGCCAGCAGCGCTCCACGGCGGTGCGTGAAGGCCAGTGCCGCCCAGAAGGTCAGCAGCACGGCCGCGATCGCCCCCGCCAAAGACGGCAGGCGGTAAAGCCAGACGCGGGTCGGCGCATCCGGGACGCCGATGGAAGCGGCTGCTTTGACCAGTCCGGCCTGCATCCAGTGCAGCCCCAGCGCCTGTGTCCGCTTGGGCTCCCAGCCGAGCCTCGTTTCCGTCAGTGCGCCCGTTTCCACCATGTGGCGGCTGATCAACGCATACCGCGCGCCGTCTCTGTCCACGGGCGGGATCGAGAAGAAACCGGGCAGCAACGCTACCAGGCACAGTCCAATGAGGAACAGGCAGGCTCGGCGGTCGGTGCGGCAGCACGCCTCGAACAGCGCGACGATGCGATCCGGAAGGCGCGGTCCCCGCGCGGAATAGAGCGGGGCGGAACGTGCCTTGCGGCCCGAAGCAAATGACTTCATCGAATGGAATCCCTCCCGGCTCGATGAAACCTTAGCAGACAGAGCCGCTCCCCCGCATCTGGGAGTGCCGCCGATCCCCGCAGCGTGGTCAGGTCAGGCGGGCACCTTCTCTCCGCCCGCACCCGCCGTCGCTGTGAGCCCGCCTGCTTCCTCGATAAAGCGCGCCACCTCGGCAACACCGTCGCCTGCCCGCACATTGGCGAAGACGAAGGGGCGACGCCCCCGCATGCGGCGCGAATCCCGGTCCATCACGTCGAGCGAGGCGCCCACCAGCGGGGCGAGATCCACCTTGTTGATGACGAGGAGATCGGAGCGGGTGATGCCCGGCCCGCCCTTGCGTGGGATTTTCTCGCCGGCAGAAACGTCGATCACATAGATGGTGAGATCGGCTAGTTCGGGCGAAAAAGTCGCGGCGAGGTTGTCGCCGCCGGATTCGATGAGAATCAGGTCGAGCCGGGGAAAACGCGCGCGCATCTCGGCGATAGCGGCGAGGTTGGCCGAGGCATCCTCGCGGATGGCTGTGTGCGGACAGCCGCCCGTCTCCACGCCCATGATGCGCTCGGCCGGAAGCGCCCCGGCGCGGGTGAGGATTTCCGCATCCTCCTTGGTGTAAATGTCGTTGGTGATGGCAGCGAGGTCGTAGCGCTCGCGAAATGTCCGGCACAGCGCCTCCATCAGCGCCGTCTTGCCCGAACCGACCGGCCCGCCAATGCCGACCCGGAGCGGGCCGCTCGTCTCGCCTGCCATGAAACTCTCCTCGCCTTCAGCTTCGGAACAGCCGCGTGTACTGCGTCTCGTGACGCATCGACGCGATATCGGATTTGAGCGCCGCCCCGCCGAGCTGGTCCAACGGCACTTCGGCCGCGCGGGGAGCAACCTCCCGCACGGTGGCCAGGGTCGCGGCCAGCGCCCGGTTGCCGTCGGTCTGGCCGAGCGGCACGAGCCTCACGGCGGCAGAGATGAGGTTCGCTGCGACGGCGTTCAGGAAGGCCGAAACCGTGGCCGTCAGAGGAAGGCCATGTGCCGCCGCCGCGAGGCCCACGGCAGCGGGATAGGCGACACGCCCGTCCCAAAGCGCCGGCAGCCGCTCCAGCAGCGGCGCCGGCCACGCGGCGCGGGTGGCGGAGAGAAAGGCATCCCCCTGGTTCAGCGTCTCCATTTGCCGCTCGCGCGAGGGCGCAAAGGCGGAGGCGAGTTCCAGCACCTCGCGCAGCCTTGCGTCGTTGCCCTCTCGCGCCGCCTCGAAGGCATGAGCCAGCAGGACCGCGTCGGCAAAGGGCCCGCCATGGCACAGCAGATCGTCAACCCAGTTGGTCAGCGAGGCCAGATCGGAGACTTCCTGCGTCTCCACCGCCCATTCGAGCCCGTGCGAATAGGCGAACGCCCCCACGGGATAAGCCGGAGACAGCCAGACGAACAGCGCCAGGAGATCGGGCGAGGCGCCAGGCGGCGCCACAGGTGCCTCGCTCATCGCCGCGCCCTAGTGCCCGTGCTTGTGGCCGTGATGATGGTGATCATGGCCGTGATGTTCGTGGTCATGGTCATGCTTGTGGCCGTGGCCGTGCTCATGCGCATGGTCATGGCCGCAGCCGCAGTCAGGACCGTGCTCATGCGCGGCCGGCTTGCCGTCCTGAACCTGCAGCACATCGCGCTCGCGAGAAGGCGCGTGATGGGCGTGCTCATGACCATGGTGCTCATGGCCATGGTGGTCATGATGCGCATGGTCGTGATGTTCGTGATCATGGTGCGCATGGTCGTGGTGGCCATGAGCGTGGTGGTCGTGATCATGATGGTCATGGCCGCAGCCGCAGGCCTCGCCATGGGCGTGGTCATGATGGTGCTCGTGGCAGTGAGCGTGGTGCCCGTGCGCCTCGGCGGCTTCATAGGCACCGCCCTCCGGCTCGAAGGCCGCGTCGACCACCTCGACGGTGGCGCCAAGGCCACGCGCCATCTCCTCCAGCACGCTGTCGCGGGCGATGCGGATGCGATCGGCAAGAAGCTCCGCCGGCACATGGCGGTTACCCAGATGCCAGGCGAGCCGCGCCAGATGATGCGCATCCTGCGCCACGATCTCCGCCACCGGCTCCTCGGCCGCAACCACCCCGACGATGCGCCCGTCTTCGAGCGAAAGGCCGTCACCATCCTTCAGGCGCGTCGCCTCGACGAGGTCGAGCAGGAACGCCACATCGCCCTCGCCGCGCATGGCGATACGACGGCGGTAGCGCCCGTCATGCGGCAGCACCACACGGTCGGCGGCGGTGGCGGCATCCCAGCTGCCGGCGGGAAGCACAGTGCGGGCACGGATCATGGGACAACTCCGGTGGGGCGACGCGCGGTCTGGGCGTCCTTCCCCAACCCTTAGAACAGGAAATAGCGCTGCGCCATGGGCAGCTCGGTGGCAGGGGCGCAGGTCAGCAATTCGCCATCCGCCCGCACCTCATAGGTTTCCGGGTCGATCTCCAGATGCGGTGTCGCGGAATTGTGAATCATCGACGCCTTGGAAATACCGCCGCGCACATTCTCCACCGCCACCGTCCGCTTCTCCAGGCCAAGCTTATGCGCGACGTTCAGATCCATCGCCGCCTGCGAGACGAAGGTGAGCGAGGTCGCGGTGCGCGCCTTGCCATAGGCGCCCCACATCGGCCGGTAATGCACAGGCTGCGGAGTGGGAATCGAGGCGTTGGGGTCGCCCATGACCGCCGCCACGATGGTCCCGCCCTTGATCACCATGTCCGGCTTGGTGCCGAAGAAGGCCGGCGTCCAGACCACGAGATCGGCCAGCTTGCCGGTCTCCACCGAGCCGATATGGCGGGAAATGCCGTGGGCGATGGCGGGATTGATCGTGTATTTGGCGATGTAGCGCTTGGCGCGCACATTGTCGTTGCGCTCGCTGTCGCCCGGCAGCAGGCCGCGCTGCAGCTTCATCTTGTGCGCGGTCTGCCAGGTACGGGTGATCACCTCGCCCAGCCGACCCATGGCCTGGCTGTCGGAGCTTATCATCGAGATCGCGCCCAGATCGTGCAGGATATCCTCGGCCGCGATGGTCTCTTTGCGGATGCGGCTCTCGGCGAAGGCGAGGTCTTCGGCGATCAGAGGGTCGAGGTGGTGACACACCATCAGCATGTCGAGATGCTCGTCGAGCGTGTTGATGGTGAAGGGCCGCGTCGGATTGGTGGATGACGGCAGAACGTTCGGCAGGCCGGCCACCTTCATGATGTCAGGGGCGTGGCCGCCACCGGCGCCTTCGGTGTGGAAGGCGTGAATGGTGCGTCCCTTGAAGGCGGCGATGGTGTCCTCGACGAAGCCGCTCTCATTGAGGGTGTCGGTGTGGATCATCACCTGGATGTCGTAGTCGTCGGCCACCGACAGGCAATTTTCGATCGTCGCCGGCGTCGTGCCCCAGTCCTCATGCAGTTTCAGCGAACAGGCTCCGGCCTCGATCTGCTCGACCAGCGGGCCCGGCAGCGAGGCATTTCCCTTGCCCGACAGGGCGAGGTTGACCGGGAAGCTGTCGAACGCCCGCAGCATCATTTCGATGTGCCAAGGGCCGGGCGTGCAGGTGGTGGCGTTGGTGCCCGCCGCCGGCCCGGTCCCGCCGCCGAGCATGGTGGTGACGCCGCTCATCAGCGCGTGTTCGATCTGCTGCGGGCAGATGAAATGGATATGGCAATCAAACCCGCCGGCGGTGATGATCTTGCCTTCGCCGGCGATGATCTCGGTGGAGGCGCCGATGACGATGGTGACGCCGGGCTGGATATCCGGGTTGCCGGCCTTGCCGATGCCGCAAATACGACCGTCGCGGATGCCGATATCCGCCTTAACGATGCCCCAGTGGTCGAGGATCAGCGCGTTGGTGATGACGGTGTCCACCGCCCCTTCCGCCCGCATCACCTGCGACTGGCCCATGCCGTCGCGGATGGTCTTGCCGCCGCCGAACTTCACCTCCTCGCCATAGACGGTGAGGTCCTTCTCCACCTCGATGACGAGGGCGGTGTCGGCGAGGCGCACCCGATCGCCCTTGGTCGGGCCGAACATCTCGGCATAGGAGGCGCGGGACATCTTCAGGGACATGGCGGCAATCCGTTTCAGGCGGTCAGGTAAGACGAGCGGCGGCGATCTCGTGGGGGGGTTCAGAGCTTGCCCATCACGTCCTGGCGGAAGCCATAGACCTCGCGCTTGCCGGCAAGAGCGACCAGCGTCACCTCCCGGCTCTGCCCGGGCTCGAAGCGCACCGCGGTGCCCGAGGGAATGGCGAGCCGCATGCCCCGCGCCTTCTCCCGCTCGAAGGCGAGCGCCGGGTTGGTCTCGAAGAAGTGGTAGTGGCTGCCGACCTGTATCGGCCGATCGCCCGTATTGGCGACGGTGACGGAGACGAAGTCGCGCCCGGCGAGCAGTTCGATCTCGCCCTCTTCCAGCAGCATCTCGCCCGGCGCCCCGGCAGCATGGGCGGAGGCGATCGGCTCATGCACGGTGACGAGCTTGGTCCCGTCCGGAAAGGTCGCCTCGACCTGGATTTCGACGATCATTTCCGCGACGCCCGGCATTACCTGGTCAGCCGTCAGCACCGTGGTGCCGAGGGTCATCAGCTCAGCGACTGTCTTGCCGTCGCGCGCACCCTCGACCACCACATCGGTGATGAGCGCCACCGCCTCGGGATAGTTCAGCTTCACGCCCCGCTCCAGGCGTCGGCGGGCCACTAGAGCCGCCATGGCGACGAGCAGCTTGTCCTTCTCGCGCGGGCTGAGGTTCATTGAAGCGTCTCCGGCTCTGCAAAGGCGATGGTCGCGGCAAAAGTCCGCCTTACTTGCATCAGGAATGCCAAATGCACGGCACCTCGCCGACACCGAGCGCGCCAAGCACGCGGCGGATGGCACTTTCCAGCGGCGCGCCATCACGGGCGAGCAGCCGCACGGAGAGCATGCCGTCCCACGCGCTGGCGCCGGCGTCGAGGCCATCAGGCAGTTCGGCGGGCAGGAATTCGTCCTCCCCCGCGGCGAGGCCGAGGGCGCCGCGCACGGCGTCGAGCCGCCTCTCGGCATCGGGCTCTACCAGAAGCAGCGTGGCGAAAGCGGCCCAGCCACCGGCGGTGGCGCGGCGGTCGAGCGTGGCAGCGATGTCACCATCGAGTTGAAGGCCGTCGGCATAGACGAGCCGGCCGCCGCGTCGAATGCGCCAGCGGTCCCTCAGGCTGCCATAGGAGAGGCGCTCACCGCGGGCGGTGCGACCGAGAATGACCGGCTCGACCAGCAGAAGCCGCGCATCCGGCGCCACCTCGGCGACGATGGAGCGTTCGACCCGCGCACCGTCGAACACGATGGTCGACTGCGGCAGCCAGTGCAGGCTGGCGCTCGCTCCCGCGACCAGTTCGACGTCGATGCGCGAGGTGGCGCCATCCGAGCGATAGATTTTCTCCGCCGCCTGGGTGGTGACCACCAATTGGGCATCACGCCCAGCAACAAGGCAGCTCTGCGAGGCATCGCCTCCGGCAAGGCCACCCCCGGTGTTGATCATCACCGCTTCCAGTGCCCGCCCCCGGCGACCGGAGCGCGGAAAACGCACGCGCGCGAAACCCTCCTCCTCGATCCGCCCGCGCACCGTGCGTCCATCCAACGTCTGCGCCTCGACCCGCAACCGCCCCTGCCCTCGCCGCTCGACCGGGATGGTGGCGGCTGCGTCAGACGGCAATGCGGTTACGAACATCGGGATCCTCAAGCGCGGCACCATCGCCGGACATCACCACAGCGCCCCGCTCCATGACGATAAAATGGTCGGCGAGTTCCTTGGCGAAATCGAAATACTGCTCGACCAGTACAATGGCCATGTCGCCCTTGGAACGCAGATAGCGGATGGCGTTGCCGATATCCTTGATAATCGAGGGCTGGATGCCCTCGGTCGGCTCGTCCAGCACCAGCACCTTGGGCCGCATGGTCAGTGCCCGGCCGATGGCCAGTTGCTGCTGCTGGCCGCCCGAGAGGTCGCCGCCGCGCCGGCGCATCATCGAATCGAGCACCGGGAACAGCGAGAACACGTCGTCGGGGATGAAGCACTCGGCCCGCTTCAGGGGAGCGAAACCGGTCTGCAGATTTTCCGCCACGGTGAGCAGCGGGAAGATTTCGCGCCCCTGCGGCACGAAGGCAATGCCCCGCCGCGCCCGCTCCGAGGGCGCCATCGCGGTGATGTCCTCACCATTGAAGCGGATCGTGCCCTTGGCGACGGGCGCCTGGCCGACAATGGCGCGCATCAGACTGGTCTTGCCGACGCCGTTGCGACCGAGCACGCAGGTCACCTTGCCGGGCTCGGCGGTCAGCGAGACGCCGCGCAAGGCCTGCGCCGCACCGTAGAAGAGGTTGATGTCCTGAACTTCCAGCATGAGCCCTAGCGCCCCAGATAGACTTCGATGACGCGCTCATTGGCGCTCACCTGATCGAGCGTGCCCTCGGCCAGGACCGAACCTTCATGCAGGCACATGACCCGGACGCCTAGGTCGCGCACGAAGGTCATGTCGTGCTCGACCACCACGACCGAATGGCCGTTGGCGTTGATCGCCCGCAGCAGCTCGGCGGTCTGGGCGGTCTCCGCGTCGGTCATGCCGGCCACCGGCTCGTCGACCAGCAGAAGCTTGGGATCCTGTGCCAGCAGCATGCCGATCTCCAGCCACTGCTTCTGCCCGTGCGACAGCGCACCGCCGAGGCGATCGCGATGCTCGGTGAGACGGATGGTCTCGAAGATCTCGTCAATGCGCTCGCGCTCGGCCGCGCTTTCGCGCCGGAAGATGTTGGGCAGAGCGCGCCGCTGGCCCTTCAGCGCGAGGCGGAGATTGTCGAGCACCGTGTGGCTCTCGAACACGGTCGGCTTCTGGAACTTGCGACCGATGCCAAGCGTGGCGATCTGCGTCTCGTCAAGCTTGGTGAGATCGGTGGTGCCGCCATTGAAGAACACGTCGCCCCGATCGGGACGGGTCTTGCCGGTGATGACATCCATCATCGTCGTTTTGCCGGCGCCGTTGGGGCCGATGACGGCCCGCATCTCGCCGGGATCGACGGTGAAGGACAGCGCGTTGAGCGCGCGGAAGCCATCGAACGTGACTGTGACGGCGTCGAGGTAGAGCAGCGCCTCGGTCAGTTCCTTCTTCGCGGCAGGTGCCGCCTCGGCAATGGGTTCGAGCGTCGCGGTGTCGGTCATGTCGCTCTCCCTCACTCGGCCGGGCCGGGCGCGGCTATGGGTGCGCCCGGTATGTCGTCATGCGGCCGGCGCTTTTCGCGCCAGTCGTAATAGGTGCCGACAATACCCTTGGGCAGGAACAGGGTGACGGCGACGAACAGGCCGCCGAGCATGAACAGCCAGTAAGGGGCGAGGATGCCTGACGTGAAATAGGTCTTGGCGTAGTTCACCAGCACCGCCCCCAGCGCCGCGCCCACCAGTGTGCCGCGCCCGCCGACAGCCACCCAGACAATGATTTCGATGGAATTGGCCGGCGAGAATTCCGAGGGGTTGATGATGCCGACCTGCGGCACATAGAGCGCGCCGGCGATACCCGCAAGCATGGCGGAAACGACGAAGGCCACCAGCTTGTAGTTCTCCGCGCGATAGCCGGTGAAGCGCACGCGGGTTTCCGCATCGCGGATGGCGACCAGCACCTTGCCGAAATGTGAGCGGACGAGGAAGCGGCACAGCACATAACCGAGCCCCAGCGCCACCGCCGACAGCACGAACAGCACCAGCCTCGTGCCGTCCGCCTGGATGTTGAAGCCGAGAATGTCCTTGAAGTCGGTCAGGCCGTTATTGCCGCCAAAGCCCATATCGTTGCGGAAGAAGGCCAGAAGCAGCGCGAAGGTCATCGCCTGGGTGATGATGGACAGGTACACGCCGGTGACGCGCGAGCGGAAGGCGAACCAGCCGAACACCAGTGCGAGGAGGCCCGGCGCCAGCAGCACCATCAGCGCGGCGAAGGGAAACATGTCGAAGCCGTACCAGAACCAGGGCAGTTCCTTCCAGTTGAGGAACACCATGAAATCCGGCAGCACCGGGTCGCCATAGACTCCGCGCGTGCCGATCTGGCGCATCAGGTACATGCCCATCGCATAGCCGCCGAGCGCGAAGAACGCGCCCTGGCCAAGCGAGAGAATCCCGACATAGCCCCAGATCAGGTCGACGGAGAGCGCGAGCAGCGCATAGGTCAGATATTTGCCGAGCAGCGAGACCACATAGGTCGGCACATGCACCGCCGAGTCCGGCGTCACGGCAAGGTTGAGGACGGGCACCAGCACCGCGACGACGGCGAGGATGATGAGAAAAACGATGCCGCTGGTGCCGAGCAGGGCGGGCGGACGGGTCATGGCTAAGCCCTTGCTACTCATGCCTCAATCGACCTTCCCTTGAGGGCGAAGAGGCCTCTGGGGCGCTTCTGGATGAACAGGATGACGATAACCAGCAGCGCGATCTTGCCGAGCACGGCACCGGCATAGGGTTCGAGCAGTTTGTTGGCGACGCCGAGCGTCATCGCACCGACCAGCGTGCCCCAGAGATTGCCAACGCCGCCGAACACCACGACCAGGAAGCTGTCGATAATGTAGCTCTGTCCGAGGTTTGGCGACACGTTGTCGATCTGGCTCAGCGCCACGCCGGCCATGCCGGCGATGCCGGAACCGAGGCCGAAGGTCATCGCGTCGACCCAGTTGGTGCGGATGCCCATGGAGGCGGCCATCCGGCGGTTCTGCGTCACCGCCCGCATCTCAAGGCCGATGCGGGTCAGCCGAAGCGTTGCGAGCAGCGCGAAAAACACCAGCAATGAGAAGACGATAATCCAAAGCCGCCCCGAGGTGATCGCCAGCTGACCGATCTCGAAACTGCCGGACATCCAGCTTGGGGCGCCGACTTCGCGGTTGGTGGGGCCGAAGATGGTGCGGATCGCCTGCTGCAGGATCAGCGAAATGCCCCATGTCGCAAGGAGTGTCTCCAGCGCCCGGCCGTAGAGAAAGCGGATGACGGTGCGTTCGATGAGGACGCCGATGAGACCGGTGAAGACGAAGGCGAGCGGGATCGCGATCAGCAGCGACACGTCGAACAGGCCGGGATAGGAGGTGCGGATCACCTCCTGCACGACAAACGTGGTGTAGGCGCCGAGCATGACCATTTCGCCATGCGCCATGTTGATGACACCCATCACGCCGAAGGTGATGGCGAGGCCGATGGCGGCCAGCAGCAGCACCGAGCCGAGCGAGAGGCCGTACCAGACATTCTGCGCCATGCCCCACAGAGCGAGGTTGCGCTCGATGCCGGCGATCGCGTCGGCGGCGGCCTGCTTCACCTCCGGCGCCGCGCCCTCCGGCACCGAGCGCAGGATGGCGAGCGCGTCCTGATTGCCCTCGGCTCCCACCAGCTGGACGGCGGCGATGCGCTCGGCCGGGGTGATGCCTTCCTTGCCGATGAGGATCGACGCGCGGGCGAGGTTCATCGCCGACTTCACCTTCGGATCGCTCTCCTTGGCGAGCGCGGCTTCCAGCGCCGGCAGGGCGGCCTCGTCACGCGAGCGGCCCACCGCCAGCGCGGCCTCCCGCCGCTTGCCGGCATCGGGGCTCACCAGCGAGAGGGCGCCATTGGCGGCGTCGATGGCGCGGCGGACGCGGTTGTTGACGCGCACCGGCTTGACGGCGGGCGCGTCGGCGACCGGTTGCAGGGTCAGCGGATCGAGCAGCGCTCCACCCTCGCCCTGGATGAACAGGCGCGGCGGGGTGCCGCCGAAGACCAGCTTGCCCTCGGCCAGCGCCGTGACGATGCCGGCGGCGGCCGGGCTGCCGCTCAGCGCCAGCGCGCCGAGCGCGGCCTCGGTGTCGTCATATTTGTTGGTGGTGAGCTGGGCCAGCGGGGCGCTGATGTCCGGGGCGCTGCTGCCCTGCGCGGCGGCGCGCCCAAACGGGACGGCGGCACACAGCAGGGCGAGCGCACAGAGCAGGCGGGCGAAACGGAAAAGGCGAGCGCGTGAGGTCATCATCGTCCGTCGATGTGGCGCTGCGGAAGACCGGAGCGGGCTCCGGCGGCGACGGCGGTACGCGAAAGCGGGAGGGGTTCCCGAGCGACCTGGAGCCCTAGGGGACCCGGGTCGGCTCCGGCCGCCGCAAGGGCGGCCGGAGATATCAGGCGAGACAGGCGGGAGGGGCGCCCCCGCCTGCGGCGCGACCTCACTGGCCGGCGCCGCCGCACTTGCCGGTCTTGACGTTGAAGTTGCCGCAGGAGAGCGGCTTGCGCCAATCGGCGATCAGGTCCTTGGAGCCTTCGAGATAGGGGGACCATTCCTCGGCGACGATCAGGCCGGGGGTCTGTTCGACGATGTCGAACTGGCCGTCTTCCTTGATCTCGCCGATGAGCACCGGCTTGGTGATGTGGTGGTTCGGCATCATGGCCGAGAAGCCGCCCGAGAGGTTCGGCACGGTCACGCCGATGAGCGCGTCGATGACCTTGTCGGCATCGGTGGTGCCGGCTTTCTCAACCGCCTTCACCCACATGTTGAAGCCGATGACGGTGGCTTCCATCGGGTCGTTGGTCACGCGCTTGTCGTTCTTAGTGAAGGCCTGCCACTTCTTGATGAAGGCGGCGTTCTCCGGCACGTCGACCGACTGGAAGTAGTTCCACGCGGCGAGGTGGCCAACCAGCGGCTTGGTGTCGATGCCGGCGAGCTCTTCTTCACCCACCGAGAACGCGACGACCGGAATGTCGGTGGCCTTGATGCCCTGGTTGCCGAGTTCCTTGTAGAACGGCACGTTGGCATCGCCGTTGATGGTGGAGACCACCGCCGTCTTCTTGCCCGCCGAGCCGAACTTCTTGATGTCGGCGACGATGGTCTGCCAGTCGGAATGACCGAACGGCGTGTAGTTGATCATGATGTCTTCGGCCTTGACGCCCTTGGACTTCAGATAGGCTTCAAGGATCTTGTTGGTCGTGCGCGGGTAGACATAGTCGGTGCCGGCCAGCACCCAGCGCTGCACGCCCTCATTCTCCATGAGGTAGTCGACCGCCGGAATGGCCTGCTGGTTCGGGGCGGCGCCGGTGTAGAACACGTTGCGCTCGCTCTCCTCGCCCTCATACTGGACCGGGTAGAACAGAATGCTGTTGAGCTCCTTGAACACCGGGAGCACAGACTTGCGCGACACCGAGGTCCAGCAGCCGAACACGACCGCGACCTTCTCCTTGGCGATGAGTTCGCGCGCCTTTTCGGCGAAGAGCGGCCAGTTCGAGGCGGGATCGACCACCACGGCTTCCAGCTTCTTGCCGAGCACGCCGCCGGCCGCGTTCTGCTCCTGCACCATGAACAGCACGGTGTCCTTCAGCGTCGTCTCGCTGATCGCCATGGTGCCGGACAGAGAGTGCAGCACGCCGACCTTGATCGTCTCCTGGGCGCTCGCGACGCCGCCTCCGGCCAGCGCCAGCGCAGCCGCACCCACAAGCGCGCGACCGGCCATACGCCGGGCATGCGTGAACATGTTCAGCATCTTTATTCCCTTCTGGAGTACACACGCAGGACCCCCGTCCGCGTGCCGAAGGAATTGTCTGCAACGCGCGTGCCAAGGGCGGCATTGCGGCGATTGGCGGGCGATGCGTCGGCTCAGGTCGCAGCCAACGCCAGACTGGCGCGATTATTCGCCTATTTTTTAATCGAAACTGCAGCAAATTGCACATCACAGCCAGCGCATGCCTGGATAGCCCAATTTTTGCGCAGAACCTCTCGTTCCGCCTGACGCTTTGCTGAAGGCGCAACGTTACGAGCGCGCAGATTGGTGGGGAGCCGGACAGCCTGCTTTGGCGACATCAAAGCGGCGCTCGGCTAAAGCGGCACACGCCATTCGCCGGCATGAGCGGCTGCGACGCTTCCTGCGCCTGCGCCGTCGGCGGCAGCCCAAAGAGGCACAGCTCAAAGCCGAACATGCGGTAGCCGATGGCCCCCTCCCCATCGTGAGGAGGAGAACAGGGACGCCACCACCTCCCCTCAACGTCGAATCCTATTGATATCCTGCTAGCCAGAGGTGCCGCCCGGGACGACGGAATGGCTCGCTTCCGCGCTCAGCCCTGCCGTAGCGTGCCGAGGCGTTCCAGCGCGCGGTCGAGGGTGGCGTCGGTCTTGGCAAAGCACAGCCGCACCACGCTCTCAACCGGATCCTGCGCATAGAAGGCCGAGACGGGGATCGCCGCCACGCCCTCGCGCGCGACCAGCGACAGGCAGAACGGCTCGTCGCGCAGCTGCGGCGACAGCGGGGCGAGATCGACATTGAGGAAATAGGTGCCGGCGGAGGGCAGCACGCTCAGCCCGATTCGCGTCAGCCCTTCCGCCAGCCGGTCGCGCGAGCGCTGGAGGCCGGCGCGCATGGCATGAAACCACTCCCGCTCCTTGCCCAGCCCATAGGCGACGGCGTGCTGCAGCGCCGGCGGCGTGGTGAAGGTGAGAAACTGATGCGCCTTGGACAGCACGCGCATCAGCTCCGGCGCGGCACAGACGAAGCCGACCTTCCAGCCGGTCATGCCGAAGATCTTGCCGGCCGAACCGATCTTCACCGCGCGCTCGCGCATTCCCGGCAGGGCGAGAACGGACTGATGCGCAAGGCCGTCGAAGATGACGTGTTCCCACACCTCGTCGCTCACCAGCACGGCGCCGGAGCGGGTGCAGAAATGGGCAAGCAGCGCGAGTTCTTCCGCGTCGAATACTCGTCCCGTCGGGTTGTGCGGGTTGTTGAACAGAACCAGCTTGGTCCGCGGGGTGAACGCGGCCGCCAGCGCCTCCTCGGTAAGCCGCCAGTGCGGCGGCACCAGCCGAACGAGGCGCGGCACGCCACCGGCGCGCTTCACCAGCGGCAGATAGGCGTCATAAAGCGGCTGGAACAGCACCACCTCGTCGCCCGGCTCGATCAAAGCGAGCAGTGCGCCGGCAATGGCCTCGGTGGCGCCGGACGTGACCATCACCTCGCGCTCGGGATCGAGGTCGAGCCCCTGCCAGTCGCGGTAGTGGGTCGCGACAGCGCGGCGCAGGTCGAGGGTTCCCATCATCGGCGGGTACTGGTTCCAGCCGTCGAGGACCGCCTCCGCTGCCTTCTCACGCACGTCGCGCGGGCCGGGATCGTCCGGGAAACCCTGGCCGAGATTGACCGCCTCATGCTGGCGGGCGAGCGCCGACATGGTCTCGAACACGGTGGTCGGCAGGGCGGCGAAGAGCGAGTTCATTTCACGGAACCGGAGCGGGATAGAGGGCAGTCGAACGCGTCGGCCCTGTTTTATCCGCCGCAGGCGAAAAGAAAAGCGCCTCCTGCCCGGCGCTCAGTTCACCAGGACCGCGTGGTTGTCGTAGCGCGGGCCACCGGAGCGGCGGGCGACGACGCCGACACCCTCGCCATCGGTGGCGATCAGAACTGTCTCGCCGAGGCCGCTGGTGGCGAGGAACTGCCCGGCTTCCCGCGTCGGAGCGAGGCCGCAGCCATCGACCAGCGGCAGCGACCCGATATAGCGCCCGTCGCGCTGCCACAGTGCCACCCGGTTGCCGCGCGGGCTGGCGGCGGCGACAAAGGCGCCCGACGCATCCAGCGCCACCGAGCCGACATAGGTCCGCAGCCCGCGCCACGCCTCGTCCGGCGCGTCGAAGGCCCGTAAGCCCTCTCCCTCCACCGCGTAGAGCAGCGGCCGGGCGACGCCGTCGGCCAGCAGGTCCTGCGCCGCCACCACGGTGAAGCCGTCCGTGCCCGAGGTGAGATGACGCAGCGACAGCGAGGCGAGGTCCTCGCTCAATTCCGCCACCGAGCGCACCGCGCCGCTTGAGGGATCGAGCAGGGCGATGCTGGCGCCCGCAATCTCGGCGCCGAGCGCTTCCGGCGTGTGCGGCTCGATACCACCATTGGCGACGACGAGCGCACCCCCGGCCGGCAGCATGTCGTGCGGGCCGATGCCCGCGGAGGCCCATTCCGCCTCCACTGCGAAGCCCGCCTCCACCACGCGGCGGGTGACGACGCCCTGCCCGTCCGCTCGCGCGATCTCCACCGCGAGGAAGCGCCGCCCGCCGTCGATGAAGCGGCCATGGCCGGAGAACACCCGGCCCTCGCCCGGCTCGAACGTCGCCAGCACCGCGCCCGCACGGCGATCGAACAGCACGGCCGTCGTGCCGGGCCGGCGCGCCACGGCGATGGCGGTGCGCCCGTCCGGGCTCGGCTCCACCCAGTGCAGGCGCTGCGCGCCGGAACCGACCGGCGTGGCGGCGAAGTCCGGGGCGACGACGACGGGCGCGAAGCCGCCGTCAACGCCGGCGGTGGCGAGCCATTCCGCCTCCAGGAGATGATCGCGCGCATGCGCGGCACCGCTGGCGAACAGCACGCGCGGGCCGGCCGCCAGCGCCCCCAGCGCCCCGACCATCGAGCGTCGCGTAAGATCGATGAGGCCCATCCGCCCCTCCCTCAATCGCCGTCGAGGGCGTTGAAGCCGAGCGGCACGCCGAGGCCCGCGGCCAGCGGCCGGGCGACACCCGCCTGCGCCGCCTTGAACACTGTCACCGCCGCCTGCAGCGCCTTGCGGCCTTCGGGCGTGGTCGCCGCCGCGCCGATACCCTCCGGCAGGCCCTGCGCGGTCGCCTGCGCCGCCTGCAGCGTCGCCTGGAAGCTGGCGCGGTCCTTGGCATCGAGGCCGGCGCTGAGCGCTTCGCCGAGCGCGCTGGCACTGGTCACGATGGCGACGATGGTTTCCTTGGAAAGCCCGCTGCGCCGACGGTCGGAGAGCAGCGGCTTGGCCTCGTCGGCGCTCTTGCCGAGCACCACCAGCAGCCGCTGATCGACCACGCGCTGATAGGCCCCGGCGAGGTCGGTGACGATCTGGCTGAGCAGCGCCTTGGGATCGGGGAAATACACCGGATCGGCCTTGCCGGCGACGAGCTGCGCCAGCAGCCCCTCGCTGCGACTGCCCCACCCGGCGCGGAGTTCACCGGCGATGGTGGCGAGGTTGAGCGCGACGGCGCGGCCGAGCGCGCAGCGCCGCGCCGCTTCCGGCCCCGCCACCAGCGCCGCCTCCGCCCCCTGGTCGTAAAGGATGCGCTCCAGCGCCGGCAGCCCCTGCGCGGCGGCGCTGAGGCGGAAAAAGCGCTGCGGCTGCAACCGCTCATCCGTGGGATCGGCGATCAGTTCGGCGATGGAGCGCCCGACGGCGTTGCGCCGCTCCGGGAACAGGTTGAAGCGGTCCGGCCGCAGCGACAGGATGATTGGGCCGAAGGTGACGAACTCCACCGCCGACCAGGCCTCGGAAGCGGCGACGAAACGCGCTTTCAGTTCGGCCACACCCGCCGCCGAAGGCGCGGCGCAGAAGCCGTCCCATGCCGCCTGCTGCGCCTTGGCGGCAACGAGCAGCGCATCGTAGCGTGGCAGCAGCCAGCTCTCCACCACATCAGGGGCGGAAACCGGCGCGGCATGAGCGCGACCGATGAACAGGGTGGTGAGCAGGGTGCCGGCCGCGGCGACCGCCGGCATGCCCTGCGCCGCCTGCGCGATCTGGCTCGCCAGTGCCAGGGCGACGGCGAAGGGGGAACGGCTCATGGGCAGGGTCTCGCTTTAGAGAGAAGAGACATAGTCGATCAGCCGGGCGCGTTCGGCCGGCCCCAGCGCGTCGAAACGCGCGCGGGCGCCGGACGCCTCGCCGCCATGCCAGCGCACCGCCTCGGCGACATCAGCGGCGCGGCCGTCATGCAGCAGCCCGACGCCACGCCGGAGCATGGCGGAAACGCCGGCGAGCGGGGCGGTGCGCCATTCGCCGGCCGCCGCGCCCGGAACGCCGGCGGGGTCGGATAACCCCTCGCCCATGTCGTGCAGCAGCACATCGGTAAAGAGCGCCACCGCGCCGCCGTCACGGGTCGGCAGCGACGGGCGATGACAGGCGGCGCAACCGGTGGCGGCGAACAACCGTGCGCCGCCCGCATCCGGCTCATGTCCCGGCACCTTCAGCGCCCTGAGATAGGTGACGAGACGGCCGACAATGGCCTGGGAAATTTCCGGCTCGCCTTCGCCCTCGCGTCCATGCGGGGCGTTGCGGCAGGCGGTCTGCACCTCGGTGCAGTCCCCCCACGGCTCGGGGCGCAGCGGGGTCGACAGGCCGAGATCGAGCGAAAAGGCTTCCGACGCCTGCCCGGCCAGTGTCGGGTGGCTGGCCTTCCAGCCGAAACGGCCGATGGACGAGCCGCCCTCCGGGGTTTCGAACCGCCGGGCCCGGCCGCGCACGCAGTCGCCGTCGCGATCCTCCTGGTCTTCCAGCGCCAGGATCGCGGCATCGTCCACCAGCTCCAGCTTGCCGCGCCCACGCAGATCCGGCGCCGCCCGCAGCGACATGTGTGTAGCGGCGTCGAGCGGGCCATAGCCGGGCGATTCCAGATGCGGAAGCCGGCGGCCGTGCTCGACCGTCACGGTGAAGGTGCCCTCCGCCGGCACGCCGGGCAGCGTCATGGTCTCCAGCCGGTGGCCATAGACCGGATCGCCACCGCCATCCGTGCGGAACAGGGCAAGCACCAGCCCCAGCCCTTGCGGGCGGCCGGCCGCGTCCAGCGCCGTCGCCCCAGCGCCGCCACCGGCGGGGTGACAGGCCGAGCAGGAGCGCGCATCGAACAGCGGGCCGAGCCCGTCATTGGCGCGGGTGGAACTCGGCGCCGGCACCCAGGGTCGTTCGAACAGCGCCTTGCCGATGGCGGCGTCGAGGCGGGCGTCTTCGGCAATGGTGGGGGTGGCGGCGCCCGCCAACAGGGCGCCGAGGAGGACGACGCCGCCCATGAGGCGGCTGCGCGCCGTCTTCGTGGGATGACGGATGGACGACACGCTGCGCGCGGCCTGTCCGGAAACGGTCGATCCGTCATCCCGGACGCCCGGAGGGCGATCCGGGATCGCAAGCCGAATACGGGACACGATCCCGGCTCTCATGCTTCGCCTGTGGCCGGGATGACGGCACGGCGGCATTTGTGAGCTTTCGCTGCGATCCGGCGCGCGTGCGTCCATCACACCACCCGGAACCAGCCCATCATCCCGGTCTCCATATGCTCCAGGATGTGGCAGTGAAACACCCAGTCGCCGCGTGCCGCGACGAAGGCGGTCTCCACCGCCTCGCCCGGCTGCACCAGCACCGTATCGGCGAAATGGCGCGGCAGGCGGCCGAGGCTGGAGGACATCACCTCGAAGGCGTGGCCGTGCAGATGCACCGGGTGGGGAAAGCGCGTTTCGTTCTTGATCTCCACCACATAGGAGGCGCCCTCCTCCATCCGTGCCAATGGCGGTGGCAGGTTGCGGCGTGTGCCGGTGGGCCAGGATTCCGACTGGATGCCCCAATAGGTGGTGGAGCCGACGCACAGGCTGTCGATCAGCGCCTTGGCCAGCGGATCATCCGGCGGCAGAGCGAGGTCCTTCACCGCCTGGTCGGTCGCCTGCTGCAGGGTGAAGGACAGGCGCGTCGCCTGCTTCAGCGCCGGCTTCGGCAGTTCCGCCTTCGGCAGGGCGAGCGGACCCTTGCGCGGCTTGCCGACCTTGCCGGCGGCGGTGAGGGTGGCGAAGTGATAGATGTCGGCGGCGCGATAATCGCCCAGCGTCACCGGCGAACCGTCGGCCGGCATGCGGATGTCGAGGTCGATGCGCTGGGCCGGACCCATGCGCCAGATGCCATCCGGCAGATCATCAAGCCGGACCGGCGGCAGAGCATGGCCATCAACCGCGATGAGCCAGGCTTCGCCGCCTTCCACGCCGATATCCATGATGCGGGTGGAATCGATGTTGAGGATACGCAGGCGCGCATGGCCGCCGGCGGGCGCCTTAAGCTCAACCGAGGCCGCGCCATTCACCGTGCGGGTGGCCCCGAAGGTGCCGGCCTTGGAAGCGCCGTCCGGCTCGGAGAGCGGCAGGTAGCTGCCGTCCTCCTTCAGCCGCCAGTCCTTCAGGCACAGCACATGCTCGGCATCGAAAGTCGGATCGCGCGAATCCTCGACGATCAGCACGCCGGCGAGGCCCTTGCCGGCCTGCCCGGTCTCGTCGCAATGCGGATGGAAGAAGAAGGTGCCGGGATCGTCCAGCGGCAGCAGATGCACGAAGCGCCCTCCGGGCTGCACCAGCGGCTGGGTCAGGGTGGGCACGCCGTCGAATTCGTTCGGCATACGGATGCCGTGGAAATGCAGGGTCGACCCCTCTTTGATGCCATTGACGAAAATGGCCTTCAGCCGCGCGCCGCGCGGCATGCGCAGGGTGCGGAAGGGCGTGCCGTCATAGGCGAGGATTGGCGTCGCCGGGCCTTCCGGGCCGAGCAGCTTCAGCTCCATCTCGCCGGCAGTGAGCGTCACCTCCTGCGTCGGCTTGAAGGCGGAAACGTCAAAAGGCGCGCGCGCGGCGCCGGTGCGGCTCGGCGCAAGAAGCGCCATGCCGCCGAACGCCACGCCCGCGCCTAGAAAGGCGCGGCGCGAGAGACCCGCGCCGCCGGTGGTCATGGCCGTCTCACTCGCCGACCTTGGACGGGTCGTCGAGGCTGTCGGAGCCTTCGACCTTGATCTTCAGCTTGAGCGCGCCGACGACGCCCTCGATGGCGCGGGTCTGGGCGACGAGCGAATCCACGCCCTTCTGCACCAGCGCGTTGCCCTCGGCATTGCCCTCGCCGATCATCTGGTCATAGGCCTGCTTTCCGGTGTCGGCCTCGTCCTTGATCGCCTTGAGCGCAGCGAGCGCGGCGTCGATCTTGGCCTCGGCCTCCTCGGCGGCCTTCGGCGCCTTGGCTGCCGCATAGGCGGCGACCGAGGCGCCCTCGACCACGGAGCCGTCGACGCGGGTGTACTTGGCCCGATAGATCGAGGCGATGCCGACCTCGTCGTAATAGTGCGAATTGTGGGTGTTGTCGGAGAAGCAGTCATGCTCCTCCTCGGGGTCGTGCAGGATGAGGCCGAGCTTCATCCGCTCGCCCGCGAGTTCGCCATAGGACAGCGAGCCGAGGCCGGTGAGGATGGTGGCGAGCGCGGTCTTGTCCTTCTGCTTCACCACGGCGGCGCGGGCCTTGCCCTTCTTGCCCCACCACTTCGCCATATCCTCAAGGTCGCTCACCAGGAGGTCGGTGGCGGCCTTGAGATAGGCGGCGCGGCGCTCGCAATGGCCGTTGCTGCAGTTTTTGGTGTCGTAATCGGTCGCCGGGCGCTTGCCAGCACCGGGGCCGGTGCCGTTGAGGTCCTGGCCCCAGAGCAGGAACTCGATGGCGTGATAGCCGATGGCGACGTTGGATTCGACGCCGCCCGCCTCCTGCAAGCTGTCCAGCAGTTTCGGCGTGATAGTGGTGGCGTCGATGGTCTTCTTGCCGACGCGGATCTTGGTGTTGGCGATCACATTGGCGGTGTAGAGCGGGTTCTCGTCGGAGGTGTCGCCATAGCTCTTGTCGACATAGTCGATCAGGCCTTCGTCCAGCGGCCAGGCGTTCACGCGGCCTTCCCATTCATCGACGATGGGATTGCCGAAGCGAAAGCCTTCGGTCTGCTGGTAGGGCACGCGGGCGGCTTTCCAGGCGGCCTTGGCGGCGTCGAGATTGGCCTCGGTCGGGGCGGCGATGAGGGTGTTCACCGCGCTCTGCAGGGCCTTGGCGGTGGTCAGGCTGTCCGTGTACATCGCCTCGGCGATGTCGGCATAGGTGGCGACGATGTCGCGCACCTTCGGCGCCGGGGTGTCGGCAGCGGCGGGACCGACGGCGAAGGCCGCTCCCAGCGCGATGGCCGCGGCGAGCGGCGTGGCGAACAGTGATCTGACTCGCATCGTTGGTCTCCTCCCGCGCCCCAGGGGCGCCTCAGCCGGAGACTCCTACGCCACCGCCGAAATCGCCCGCAAGTGTTCGGCCGCAGATTGGAATTGTTTCACTTTGAAACAACAATCCAAATCTGGTTGCGCGACGCAGGCGCGCGGAAGAATACTTGCATTTAACCCGCCACGGATGACGCAACGTCACGAAGCGGGTGCAAGGCTTCGGCAAGTTCGTCGTCGGTGACGGTCGCAAGCGGCTTCATCAGCTTGGCGGCTTCGGTGCGGCGGCCCGGGCGCATCACCAGCACCACCGTCTCCGCGCCACCGCAGGCGGGGTCGCCACAGGCGATCTCGCTGATGGAAATGGTGGTGTCCTCATCCACGCCGAGAATCTGCCGCGCCTTGGCGGCGAGTTCCCGGGCGGCGTCGGGCGCGGCTTCCGCGCTGGCGCCACGGCGAAAAAAAAGACGTGCCATCGTCACTCCCTGCGGCCGTGTTGCATCCCCCCGGAGGCCCGCCTGACAGCAGGTAAGCCCGCTTGCCAGGCCGCGCAAGCGGCGCGGGCGGCATGGCGTGCGTTACAAGTAAAAGATGCCCACTCTAGTTTAGAAATGTAACAATACCGGAAGATATGTGTTGTGAGTGCGCAGAAACGAGAGTATCCACACTCACAACACCGCAGACGAGGCGCGAATACATCAAGCGCCGCTGATCTTGCCGGTGACGATTTCGCGAGGCCACTTCCCGGCAGGTCTCGTGAACCACGCGGGACGACGGCACGCGCTCCCTCAGCCGTCGTCCCGCGTCTCCTCCGCGGCCGGCGCCACCGTCTCCCCCGCCCCCCATTTCCCCGCCCAGGGCGCAGGTAGCGGCATTCCGAGCCGCGCAAGCACGCCGCACGCCGCCGCATGGCCGGTGGCGAACGACGCCTGCAGCAGGTAGCCGCCCGTCGGCGCCTCCCAATCCAGCATTTCGCCGGCGATGAACACGCCCGGGCGCGCGCGCAGCATCAGCCGGTCGTCGACCATGGCGCGCGTGACGCCGCCGGCGGTGGAAATGGCACGCTCCAGCCCGGCCATGGCGGTGACGTTGAGTGGCACCGCCTTGATCCGCGCGGCCAGCACGGTCGGTTCCGCCGGCAGCGGCCCCGCCTCGCGCAGCAGGCCGGCGGCGGCGGGCGAAAGGCCGGACGCCTTGCGCAGGCGATTGGCCATGGTCTCGCCCTTGCGGGTGGCGGCCAGGCGGGCGGCCAGCGTGACCTCGCTCAAATCCGGCCGCAGATCGACAAGGAGCGTGGCGCGGCCCTTGACCGCAATCGCCTCGCGCAGAACGGCGGAGAGCGCATAGACCGCGCCGCCCTCAAGTCCCGCGCCGTCGATCATCGCCTCGCCCCGCACCCGGCGCGCGCCGAGGGACAGCGCGATGCGCTTGAGCGGCACTCCGGCAAAGCGGGCCCGGAACGGTTCCGACCAGCCGATGCGGGCGCCGCTATTGGCCGGGCGGAGTGGGGCGATCTCCACGCCCTGCCCGCGCAGAATCTCCACCCAGCCGCCATCGCTGCCGAGGCGTGGCCAGCTGGCGCCGCCGAGCGCGAGCAGCACGGCGTCGGCCGCCACCTCAACTTCGCCCGTCGGCGTGGCGAAGCGCAGCCCCCCGGCTTCGCTCCAACCGCGCCACAGATGGCTTCGGTTCAGCACAACGCCGAGCCCGTCGAGCCGCGCCAGCCACGCGCGCAGCAGGGGAGAGGCCTTGAAACTGCGCGGGAAGACGCGGCCGGAGGAGCCGACAAAGGTCGCCTCCCCTAGCCCCTCTGCCCAGTCCCGCAGTCGGCCGGGGGGAAATGCGTCGAGCATCGGCGCCAGCCAGTCGGCGGCGTCGGCATAGCGGGCGAGGAAGGGCGCGCGGGCTTCCGAATGGGTGAGGTTCAGCCCGCCGCGCCCGGCGATGAGGAATTTGCGCGCCGGCGAGGCCATGCGCTCGAACAGGGAAACGCGACAGCCGGCCTGTGCCAGCCCCTCAGCGGCGATCAGCGCGGCAGGGCCGGCACCGATGATGGCGACATGGGGAATTGCCGAGTCGCGGCAAGGTTCTGCGGTCACCGGCTGACAGTCCGATTCAGCGCGGGAGGCGTTCGGCCGTCCCACTCGCGATCTGATTCCGAAAGGCTCGCCAACCTCATGATCCTTCACCCGATTTCCGGCGCGCAGGCATCTGTGATGCGCAGGCTCACCTGCGTGCGGCCCTGCCAGGAATCGAGGTCCAGCGTGCCGGCGACATGGAGCAGTTGCCCCCTCGCCTCCCGCAGCGTCGCGCCGAGGGGGGTGTCGACGGCACGGAAGGCGACGGCGGAGATGACAGCGCCATCGCTGCCGCGCAGCCGCACCCGCATCTGCCCGGCGCTGCCGGGTTCGGCATAGACGACGCGATGGGCGGGGAAGGCGAAGATGGGCTGCGGGTTGCCGGCGCCGAATGGCCCGGCGCGCTCGACCAGTTCCACCAGCTCGGCCGTCGCCCCGGCGGCGGACAGCGCACCGTCGATCAGCAGTTCATCCACTGCCCGCGCCTCTTCCACCGTCGCCGCCAGTGCCTGTTCGAGATAGGCGCGCAATTCGCCCAGCCGCTCGCGTGCCACGGTGAGGCCCGCCGCCATGGCATGGCCGCCGCCCTTCACCAATATGCCGGCCTCCACCGCCCCGCGCACCGCCCGCCCGACATCGACGCCGGGGATAGACCGGGCCGAGCCGGCGCCGGTCTCGCCGGTGAAGGCGATAGCGAAGGCGGGGCGGCCGAATTTCTCCTTCAGCCGCGCCGCCACCAGCCCGACAACGCCGGGGTGCCAGCCCTGCCCGCTGGAGAGCACCACCGCCCCCGCCCCGGCATGGCCGAGCGCGGCATCGGCTTCCGCCTCGGCTTCGGCGACGATGGCGCGCTCCACCTGCTGGCGCTCGGTATTGAGGCGGTCGAGCTCGGCAGCAATCGCCTGCGCCTCGATGGGATCGCGGGTCAGCAGCAGCTTGGTTCCGAGCGTCGCATTGCCGATGCGCCCGCCGGCATTGATGCGCGGGCCGAGCAGAAAGCCAAGATGCCACGCCTTGGGCGGGCCGGAGAGGCGTGCGGCGTCCATCAGAGCGGTGAGCCCCGGCCGCTCGCGCTTGCGCAGCTGGATCAGCCCCTTGGTGACATAGGCGCGGTTGAGACCCAGCAGCGGCACCACATCCGCCACCGTGCCCAGCGCGACGAGATCGAGGCTGGCGAGCAGGTCCGGCGCTGGGCGCTCCTTGGTCCACCAGCCGCGGTTGCGCAGTTCGCGCAGCAACCCGACGGCGACGACGAAGACCAGTCCGACGGCACAGAGATGGCCGAGGCCGGAGAGATCGTCGGCGCGGTTGGGGTTCACCAGCGCCGCCACCTCGGGGAGCGCTTCGCCGGCCTGATGATGGTCGATGACCAACACGTCCAGCCCGATGGCGCGGGCGCGGGCGAAGGGCTCGAAGCTCATCGTGCCGCAATCGACCGTCACCAGCAGCGTGGCGCCACGCTCGGCCAGCGCCTCGATAGCGGGGATGTTCGGCCCGTATCCCTCGAAGATGCGGTCGGGAATATGGAAGGCCGGATCGAGCCCGCCGGCACGCAGCACTTCCACCAGCAAGGCGGTGGCGGTGGCGCCGTCGACATCGTAATCGCCGAACACCGCCACCTTCTCCCCGCGAATCACCGCATCGGCGAGGCGGGCGACGCAGGCCGGCATGTCGGTCAGCGTGTCGGGATCGGGCAGCAGGCGCTTCACCGTCGGGTCGAGCCAAGCCTCGACCTCGTCGATGGCGACGCCACGCCCGGCCAAAACGCGGGCGAGGATTTCCGGCACGCCGTGGCGCTGGACGATGGCGAGCGTGGTCTGGGCACCGCGCACGTCCAGCCGCTCGCGCCAGAAGCGGCCGGAAGCCGAACGGTTCACGCCGAGAAAGGGACGCGGCGGCGGGGCGGCGGTGGGAAGGACGAGACTCATGGCGCGCAGGATAAGCCCGAACAACGCGCCCGCGTCGAGAGCTTCGCACGCAAAGACGGGCGCGGGGGCGTCATCGCGCCGTCACGCTGCCGTAACGCGAGGGACATGGGCGGCGGGCAGAAGGCGTTCTCCGGCCTCGCGCCGCATGCTGCTGACAAGGAGCCCCCATGAACCGCCGCCTCCGCCTGTCCCTGCTCGCCGGCGCCGCGCTCGCGCTGCTCGCCACCGGCGCCCGCGCCGACCAGACCTTTCCCGCCACCCTCGCCGGCCATGCCGTGCTCCCGGCGGAAACCTTCATCGCCATGCCGGACGACGCGCCGGAAGACCTTAAGGTCTCCGGCAAGTTCACGACCGGCACGCGCGTCGATGCGGTCGGCACGGTGGAAGGCAAGTCCGCCGGCCGCCCCACCGGCGTGAAGCTGCCCTTCAAGGGCCAGCCGGTGCAGGGCCATTCCGGCATCAAGGTGATGCCGGACGGCAGCTTCTGGATCATCACCGACAACGGCTTCGGTTCCAAGGCCAACAGCCCGGACGCCGCGCTGTTCCTGCGCCACTACACGGTGGACTGGGCCACGGGCACGTTCCAGCCGATCGAGACCGTGTTCCTCACCGATCCCGACAAGAAGGTGCCGTTCCGCATCGTCCATGAGGGGACGGAAAAGCGCTATCTCACCGGCGCCGATTTCGACCTCGAGAGCTTCCAGATCATCGGCGACGACCTGTGGATCGGCGAGGAATTCGGCCCTTATCTCATCAAGGCCGACAAGTCCGGCCGGGTGCAGGCGGTGTTTGAGACCGTGGCCGGCGAGACGCCGGTGCGCTCGCCCGATCACTACGCCGTCGCCTCCCCCGCCGCCCCGAACGCGCCCGCCGCGTTCAACGCCCGCCGCTCCAAGGGCTATGAGGGCATGGCGGCCTCCAAGGACGGCAAATATCTCTACGCCCTGCTCGAAGGCCCGCTGTGGGACGCCGACAAGAAGGACTGGCAGAAGACCGCGGACGGCAAGGAATTCCTGCCCATCCTCGAATTCGACGTGGCGAACCAGAAGTGGACGGGCCGCATGTGGCAGTACGTTCTGGAACAGAACGGCAATGCCATCGGCGACTTCAACATGATCGACGGCACCACCGGCCTGATCATCGAGCGCGACAATGGCGAGGGCACGGCCGACAAGGCCTGCGCCGCCGGGACCAAGGGGCCGGACTGCTTCCACGACCTCGCCACGTTCAAGCGCATCTACAAGATCGAGCTGACCGACGCCGATGCCGGCCAGAGCGTGCGCAAGATCGGCCATATCGACCTGATGAAGATCGCCGACCCGAACAAGAAGGCGCGCAAGCCGCTCAATGACGGCGTGCTGACCTTCCCCTTCTTCACCATCGAGAATGTCGACGTGGTCGACGCCACCCACATCGTGGTCGGCAACGACAACAACCTGCCCTTCTCCTCCTCGCGCGATCCCGCAAAGGCGGACGACAATGAGCTGATCCTGCTTGAAGTGGGCGAGTTCCTGAAGGCGAAGTAAGCCGAACGCCGAAAGACGGGCCGGGGCGGCGACGCTCCGGCCTTCGCTCGCTCACGCCGTGTCGGGCAAGGTCGGGTCCGGCAGGTTGCGCGGCCGGCGCAGGATGAGCGCCACGCCCGCCACCATGACGAGACCGCCGATCACCTTCAGCGGCGAAGGATCGTCGCCGATCAGCAGGATGCCGAAGGCGACGGTGAGCAGCGGGTTCAGCATCGAATAGGGCACAACGGCGTTGATGGAATGGCGCTGCAGCAGCCAGTACCAGATGCCATAGGCGAGGATCGACGACGCGATGGCGCTGTAGGCGACGCAGAACCAGCCATGCCAGCCCGCGCTCGCCACCATGCCCCAGCGATCGCCCTCGAAGAACCACGACATCAGCAGGATCTGCGGGATCGCGAACAGCGACGACCAGCCCATGATGGTCATCGGCTTGATGTCCTTGAGCTGCTTGATGATGAGATTGGTCACCGCCCAGCCGGTGGCGCTCACCACGAGCAGAAACAGCGCCAGCGGCGGCGGCAGCGTGGGGCCCAGCGCGAGCACGAAGATGCCCGCCACCGACACCGCCAGCCCGGCGAGGCGCACCCGGCCGAGCGGCTCTTTCAGCACCAGACAGGCAAGCACCGTCGCGATCGGCGCGCCGAGCTGGATGATCACGGCGCTGGTGCCGGCCTCCGAATCGGCCAGCGCGGCGAAGAGCAGGCCGAAATGCACGGTGCCGAAGGTGAAGGAGACCAGCAGCACGCCCGGCACCTGGTCACGGCGCAGACGCAGCACCGGGCACAGCAGCGCCGCCACCAGCGTGAAGCGCAGCGCGCTCATCAGCATCGGCGGAATCTCCGCGATGCCCTGTTTGATGACGATCATGTTGAGGGCCCACACGCAAATGACGGTGAGCGCGAGCAGCTTGTGCTTGAACGGCATGGGACCGGGACGACAGAAAACGGAGAGACGACCCGGAAACGGGCAGCATGCGCCAGCGAGTCGCCGGCCCGTCCGCTGATAGGCCACGGCCGCGACGCTGCAAAGCCCCGGCCGGCCATGCCTGCCCTGCGCCGCTTTCATGAGGCGCGCCGGCCACGGCTTGCGCCGGCGCGCCGGCCCATTATGGTGCGCGCCATGCTGAACCTGTCCCTGCTCGGTCGCCTCGCCTTCACCCATGCTGCGCCGTTGAAGCCCGCGCTGCCGCCCGGCCGGCACGATCTCGGCCTGTTCGAGACTCGCGACGCGGTGCTGATCGTGCCGGAGGGCATCGACCCCGCCCGCCCGACGCCGCTGGTGACGCTTTTTCATGGCGGCGGCGGCAGCGCCGAGAAGATCCTGCCGATGCTGCGCCGGCACGCCGAGACGCGCGGCTTCCTGCTGCTTGTGCCGCAATCGCTGTTGCCGACCTGGGACATCGTGATCGCCGGCAACGGGCCGGACCTGGAGCGGCTCGATACGGCGCTGGCCGAGGTGGCGGCGCGCTTTGCGCTCGACCCCACCCATTTCGCCTTTGCCGGCCATTCCGACGGCGGCAGCTATTCGCTCTCCACCGGGCTGAGCAATGGGCGGATCGTCACCCATATCCTCGCCTTCTCCGCCGGCTTCATGACCGTGCTGGCGCAGGAAGGCGCGCCCAAGGTGTTCATCGCCCACGGCCAGAACGACACCCAGACGCCGATCGCGACCGCCGGCCGCTCACACGCCGCCAAGCTGCGCCCGGCGGGCTATGAGCTGACCTATATCGAGCACCCCGGCCCGCACGCCTCGCAGCCGGACATGGTGCAGCTCGGCGTCGACTATTTCCTGAAGGACGTGGCAAAGGCGGGATGAGCGGCCCCGCTACCGCGTCATGCCGGACAGCCGAAGGCTGACGCAGGATCGCAAGCCGGTCCCGGGCGATACCGGCTCTCCGCTGCACTTCGGCCGGGACGACGGGCAGGTGGCACGGAAGGCCGGCCCGCGCGAAGACGGAAGCGGCCCAAAGAAAAGGCCGGCAAGATGCCGGCCTTTCCGCAGTATATGCGCAGCCTTAGAGTGCGATCCGATCAGCTCGCGACGCGAGCGGGTCGGCGCGTGCTCTCGTGGCTCACGCCACCTTCTTCGCGGTCTTGGCGATCTCGGCGACTTCGCCCTCATAGGTCGCGACCTTGGCGGCGAACTCGGCCGGGCTGGCCTTCAGCGCGGCCTTCACATCAGACGCCCAGGTGGTGTTGCGCAGGGTGAAGGTGTTGGTGGCCGAGGAGCCGTACTTCTTCGAGAACGCCACGTTCAGCTTGAACGGGATCGGCTCGGAAGCGAGATAGTTGGTGGTCGGGTGCTCCTTCACGAAAGCCGTATAGGCCTCGGCGACCTCCTGGTACTTCTCGGCGGCGATCAGCGCGTCGATCTGGGACAGCAGGGGCGGAAGCAGCGAATGAGGAGCGGTCATGATGGGTCGTTCCCTTGGCAATTGGCTTGGCGTTCGGGTGCGGGGCGCCCCTGACGGGCGCGCCTCGGCACCGCTCTGGTATACAGCACACCGAGCCGACGCCAAAGCGCCCAGTTGATGCCGTGGGGGTGCCGGCTCGCGCGCCCCGGGCGAAATGAAAACGGGGCGCCTGAGCGCCCCGTCCGCGTGTCATCCGCGTCGCAAAAGCTCAGCCGAGATGGAACTTGGAGAGGTCGCGATGCTCGGCCTCGATCCAGCGCACCGTCCCGGTGGCGGAGCGCATGACGACGGTGTGGGTCTTCACCACGCCCTTCTCATACTTCACGCCCTTGAGCAGATTGCCGGTGGTCACGCCCGTGGCCGCGATCAGGCAGTCGCCGCGCACCATGTCGGTGATGGTGTAGATCTTCTTGGGGTCGGTGACGCCCATCTTCTTGGCGCGCTCGCGCTTGGCCTCGCTGTCGAGGATGAGGCGCGTGTACATCTCGCCGCCGATGCAGCGCAGCGCCGCCGCCGCCAGCACGCCCTCGGGCGCACCGCCGGTGCCGAGATAGATGTCGACGCCGGTCTCGTCCGGGTTGGTGGTGTGGATCACGCCGGCCACGTCACCATCGGTGATCAGTTGCACGGCGGCGCCGGTGCGGCGCACCGCCTCGATGATCGCGGCATGGCGCGGACGGTCGAGGATCAGCGCGCTGATCTCCGAGGGCTTCACGCCCTTGGCCTTCGCCAGCGACTGAATGTTGTCCTCGGGGCTGGCGTCGATGTCGATCGTGCCCTTGGGGTAGCCGGGGCCGATGGCGATCTTGTCCATGTAGACGTCGGGCGCGTAGAGCATGGTGCCACCCTCGGCCATCGCCATCACAGCGATGGAGCCGGGCATGTTCTTGGCGCAGAGCGTGGTGCCTTCCAGCGGGTCGACGGCGATATCCACCGCCGGCCCCTTGCCGGTGCCGACTTCCTCGCCGATGAACAGCATCGGCGCCTCGTCGCGCTCACCTTCGCCGATCACGATACGGCCGGCGATGGGCAGGCGGTTCAATTCGCGGCGCATGGCGTCCACCGCCGCCTTGTCCGCCGCCTTTTCGTCGCCCCGGCCGCGAAGGCTGGCCGACGCCACCGCCGCCCGCTCGGTGACCCGCACCAGTTCGAGCGTCAGAATGCGCTCCAGCACCTGGTCTTCTTTGACCGTGATCCCCGACATCGTCCGTGCCCCCTCAGTCCTTCTCGATCCGTATCACCTGCGGCGGCGAGGCGATGACGCCATCGATTTCGATGGCGGAAATCGCGCGGCGCACCGCGTCCTCATTGGTGGCGTAGGTGATCAGCACAACCGGTGCCGGATCCTCCGCGCTCTCCGCCCGGTCGCCCCCATGGGGACGGCCGCGACGGTGCTGCATTATGGACTCGAGCGAGATGTTCTGCTCGGCCATATGGCGGGCAATGGCGGCGGCCGTTCCCGGCCGGTCAACCGCGGCGAGGCGAATGTAATAGCCACCTTCATGACGCCGGATAGCAGCCTTTTCCGCCGGCTGCAGGCTCTCGGCCGTCCAGCCGAAGGGCGCGCCGGCCTTGCCGGCGGCGGCGTCGCAGAGATCGGCCACCACCGCCGAGGCGGTGGCGTCGCCACCGGCGCCCGGCCCGACGAGAGTGAGCGCCACCGCATCGCCGTCGATCGCCACGGCATTGGTGACGCCCGAGACCTGCGCGATCGGCCAATGCTTCGGCACCATGGTCGGGTGCACGCGCAGTTCCACCTGGGCACCGATGCGGGCGGCGACGCCGAGCAGCTTGATGCGATAGCCGAGCTCGTCCGCCGCCTCGATATCGGCCAGCGTGATCGAGCGGATGCCCTCGATATGGATCGCCTCCGGGTCCGGCTTCACGCCGAAGGCCAGCGAGGCGAGCAAAGCGAGCTTGTGGGCGGTGTCGAAGCCGTCGACATCGAAGGTCGGGTCGGCCTCGGCATAGCCGAGCTGCTGCGCCTGATCGAGGCAGGTGTCGAAGGACAGCCCCTCTTCCTGCATCCGGGTGAGGATGTAGTTGCAGGTGCCGTTGAGAATGCCGGAGACGCGGGCGATCTCGTTGCCGAGCAGCGCCTCGCGCAGGGTCTTGATGACGGGAATGCCGCCGGCGACCGCCGCCTCGAAATGAATGGCGACGCCCGCCGCTTCCGCCGCGCGGGCCAGTTCCACGCCGTGATGGGCGAGCAGCGCCTTATTGGCGGTGACGATGGAGTGGCCGGCGGCGATCGCCGTCTCGACCGCCGTCTTGGCGATGCCGTCCGGCCCGCCAATCAGTTCGACGAACACGTCGATCTCGGGGTCGCGCGCCAGTTCGACCGCGTCGTCGTACCAGCGCAGGCCGGTAAGGTCGCAGTCCCGGTTGCGCGAACGGTCGCGGGCGCTGACAGCCACCACTTCGACCGGCCGTCCCACCCGCGCGGCAATCGCTTCCGCGCGGCGGGCCAGCATGCGCACCACACCCGCGCCGACCGTACCGAGGCCGGCGATGCCAATTTTCAGCGGCGGCGCCATTATGTGTCCGAACTCAACAAACGTTCCGATTGCGGCGCCGCCCGAAAGGGCCGGGCCTTTAGCGCGCCGCGGCGAGAGGGACGACGTTGTGCAATGTTTCCGCGCCGGTTTCAAGGAAGCGGCGGATGTTGCGCGCGGCCTGGCGGATGCGCTGCTCATTCTCCACAAGGGCGATACGCACATACTCGTCGCCATGCTCGCCGAAGCCGACACCCGGCGCGACGGCGACATCCGCCTTCTCGATCAGCAGCTTGGAGAATTCGAGGCTGCCGAGATGACGGAACTTCGGCGGAATCGGCGCCCAGGCGAACATGGAGGCGGTGGGCACGGGAATTTCCCAGCCCGCCTTGCCGAAACTGTCCACCAGCGCGTCGCGGCGCTTCTTGTAGACGCTACGCATCTCGGCAATGCACTCCTGCGGCCCGTTCAGCGCGGCGGTGGCCGCCACCTGGATCGGGGTGTAGGCGCCATAGTCGAGATAGGACTTCACCCGTGCCAGCGCCGCGATCAGCCGGTCATTGCCGACCGCGAAGCCCATGCGCCAGCCGGCCATGGAGAAGGTCTTGGACATGGACGTGAACTCCACCGTCACGTCCATCGCGCCCGGCACCTGCAGCACGGACGGGGGCGGGTTGTCGTCGAAATAGACCTCGGAATAGGCGAGGTCGGAGAGCACGATCAGATCGTGCTTCTTCGCGAAGGCGACGACATCGCGGTAGAAATCGAGGTCCGCCACCTGCGCGGTGGGGTTCGAGGGATAGCAGAGCACCAGCGCCAGCGGCGAGGGAATCGAATGCGCCACCGCGCGCTCCAGCGCGTGGAAGAACTCCGGGCCAGGCTCGCAGGGCACGGAACGGATCGCCGCGCCAGCCATCAGGAAGCCGAAGGCGTGGATGGGATAGCTGGGATTCGGCACCAGGATCACGTCGCCGGGGGCGGTGATGGCCTGCGCCATATTGGCGAAGCCTTCCTTGGAGCCGAGCGTCGCCACCACTTGAGTGTCGGGGTTCAGCTTCACCCCGAAACGGCGCTCGTAATAGGCCGCCTGGGCGCGGCGCAGGCCGGGAATGCCCTTGGAGGCGGAATAACGGTCGGTGCGCGGGCGGCCGATCGTCTCCTTGAGCTTTTCAACCACATGGTCCGGGGCATCGAGGTCCGGATTGCCCATGCCGAGATCGACGATGTCGGCACCGCCATTGCGGGCGGTAGCCTTCACGCGGTTGACCTGCTCGAACACGTAAGGCGGCAGCCGGCGAATGCGATGGAAATCGGTCATGGGTCTCAAGCTCCAGGCCGCCCCGTTCCTAGGAGACGGCGTCACGCGCGCTTCATATCACCTCTCGCGCGCCCGCACAGCGAGGGATGTCAGCCTAAAGGGGCAGAAGGAAGGTATTCGCGCTGCCCGTCGCGCCTACTGGCCGGCCTGCCCGTCCTGCCCGTCCTCGATCTGGCGGAGCATCTCCTTCTCGCGCTGGCTGGCGAGATTTTCGAGGTTCTTCTGCACGGCCTGCTGCTGCTGCGGTGTCATCACCGGCCGGTCGCCAATCTGTGCCGGCGCGCCGAAGGTCGGATAGGCCGGCTCCGGCAGCTTCTGCCGACCGGCGGGAGTCGTCGCGGCCCGCGACGAATCCGCCGAGGCCGCCGCCGATTCGCCCGAACCGGAGGTCGCCGCCGCGCCGGAGCCACTGGTGGACCTTTCCAGCGAAGCGCAGCCGGCGAGCGCAAGCGCGGCGCCGGCGAGAAGAAATGTGCGCGCGGCGGACCTGCCGCCCTGCCTGCCCTGACCGTGATCCACCATGCCCTCCCCTCAGGCGTCGGCCATCTTCCGCTGCCGCGCGGAACCGGCCGTTACGCACTCGCTAGCACCGGATGGCGCGTCTATTATGGCCACCTATGAACGTACCAACCCGCGGGGACAAGCGGTGAGCAGCCGACGCAGCAGATCGATACCGTCCGCCCCGGCAAAATCCACGCCGGCAAAAACGAGTGAGGCGCAGCGCACGGCGCCGACCGACGCGCCGGCACCTCCGCCGAAGCCGGCGGCGCGCAAGCGGGTGACCAAGACGGCCGCGGCCCCGCACCCGACCGTTGCCGCACCGGCGGCAGCGCCAAAAGCGTCGGCCCCGGACGTAGCAGCGAAGAGCCCGGCGGCGAAGAGGTCGGCGGCGAAGCGCCCGGCGCAGCCCAAGGTGGTGATCGAGAAGCCCGCGGCCTCCACACCGGCGCGGAAGTCTGCGAGCAAGAAGGCGCCCGCTCCCGTCGCCGCCGAACCGCCCGCGCCCCGCGCGCGCCCGGTGAAGGTTGCACCCGCCGCGCCGAAGCAGGCTCCCGCAACGCCGCCGCTGGCACCCAAGGCGCCGGAAGCGGCGGCCCCGCCCACCCAGGCCGAACCGGCTCCCTCGAAGCCCTCGCTGTCCAAACCGGCCCCGGAAGCCGCCGCGCCGGAGACGCCACGCCCCGGCGCGATCGACCTCGAAGCCTTCGCCGCCAATCTGGCGCGGATGATGGAGGAAGGTGGGCGCGCCATGGCCGCCTATCTGCGCCCGCGCGAGGAAGGGCGCATTCGCGACGATGTGGCGGAAGAACTGACCGAGGTCGCCAAGACCATCGGCAATGTCGCGGAATACTGGCTTGCCGATCCGCAGCGCACGGTGGAAGCGCAATCCCGGCTGATCGGCGGCTATCTCGAACTCTGGACCACGGCGCTGAAGCGGCTCGGCGGCGAGAAGACCCGGCCGGTGGTGGAGCCCGCCACCCGCGACTCGCGCTTCGCCGACCCGGAATGGAACTCCAACCCGTTCTTCGATGCGCTGAAGCAGGCCTATCTCCTCACCGCCAACTGGGCGGCGGACATGGTCGAGGAAGCCGAGATCGACGCCCGCACCAAGCACAAGGCGGAGTTCTATGTGCGCCAGATCGCCGGCGCGGTCTCGCCCTCCAATTTCGTGCTGACCAATCCGGAACTGCTGCGCACCACGCTCGCCTCGAATGGCGAGAATCTCGTGCGCGGCATGAAGATGCTGGCCGAGGACATCGAGGCCGGCGGCGGCGACCTGAAGATCCGCCAGACCGACGATTCCAAGTTCCGGGTGGGCGAGAATCTCGCGGTCACGCCCGGCAAGGTGATTTTCCAGAACGAGCTGATGCAGCTCATCCAGTACACGCCGCAGACCGAAAGCGTGCTGGCGACGCCGGTGGTGATCATCCCGCCCTGGATCAACAAATTCTACGTGCTGGACCTGACGGCGGAGAAATCCTTCGTGCGCTGGGCGGTGGAAAGCGGGCTAACCGTGTTCATGGTGTCCTGGGTCAATCCAGGCCCGGAACTCGCGGCCAAGGGCTTCGAGGACTACATGAAGGACGGTGTGCTCACCGCCTTCGAGGTGGCGAAGAAGACGGCAGGCTCCAAGGACTTCCACGCGGTGGGCTATTGCGTCGGCGGCACCATGCTGGCGATGACGCTGGCCTGGCTGGCGGCTACGGGCACCAAGCCCGGCCTCGCCAGCGCGACTTTCCTCACCACCCAGGTCGACTTCACCTATGCCGGCGACCTCAAAGTGTTCATCGACGAGGAGCAGGTCGCCAGCCTCGAACGCAAGATGCTGGAAGCGGGGGTGATGGAAGGCAGCAAGATGGCCAACGCCTTCAATATGCTGCGCGCCAATGATCTCATCTGGCCCTATGTGGTGAACAATTATCTGAAGGGTCAGGCACCGTTCCCGTTCGACATTCTCTACTGGAATTCGGATTCGACCCGGCTGCCGGCCGCCAACCATTCCTTCTATCTGCGCAACTGCTACCTCGACAACAAGCTGGCGCAAGGTCGGCTGATGCTCGCCGGCAAAACGCTCGACCTCACGGCGATCGACGTGCCGATGTACAGCGTGGCGACGCGCGAGGACCACATCGCCCCGGCCGCCTCGGTCTTTCTCGGCCTGCAGAAATACCGCACCCCCGGCCGCTTCGTGCTGGCCGGCTCCGGCCACATTGCTGGCGTCATCAACCCGCCCGCGCGGGGCAAGTACCAGTACTGGACCGGCGGACCGGCGGCGGGGACGCTGGAAGACTGGATCGCCAAGGCGGAGATGCATCCCGGCTCCTGGTGGCCGGACTGGCGCGGCTGGATCGAGGAACGCGGCAGCGCGCGCGTGGCCGGCAGCACCCGCATCCCGGGCGAAGGTCCGTACAAGGCGATCGAGGACGCGCCGGGCAGCTATGTGAAGGTGCGCTCATGAGGCGCCGTGGCGCCCTCTCCCCGTTTCCAGCCCCCTCCTTCAGGCGCCGCCATGTATGATTTCGAGTGGCACAAGTCGCATGGCCGGCAGACCTCCCGCTCGGCGGAAATCGTCATCGCGCTGCTGCGCGCGTTTCATGATCCGACATCGGTGCTCGATGTCGGCTGCGGCGACGGGCGATGGCTTGCGGGCTTTCCGGCGGGCACGGACATTGTCGGTCTCGATGGGCCGTGGACGGACCAGAGCCGCCTGCTGATCCCCACTGAGAGCTTCCGCATCGCCGACCTTGAGTCCCGCCTCGACCTCGGCCGGCGTTTCGATCTGGCGGTCAGCCTGGAAGTGGCGGAACATGTCAGTGCGGAGTGCGCGCGGCAATTCGTCGACAATCTCACACGCCACGCCGACATCGTCCTGTTCGGCGCCGCCATCCCCTATCAAGGCGGCTTCCGCCATATCAACGAACGCTGGCAATCCTATTGGGCAGCGCTGTTCGACGCCCAGGGCTACCACTTGTTCGACCCGTTTCGCGGGCAGATCTGGGACCTGCCGGAGGTCAGCTTCTGGTACAAGCAGAACATGCTGCTCTATGTCCGGCGCTCGCGGGGTGAACTGATCGACCGGGTGCAAACCTATATCCGCGAACAGCGGGTCAACCAGCTGCCGGTCGATATCGTTCACCCTGAACGCTACGAGGCGATCGCCTCCTACGATCAGATCGCCTTCAAGCCGCTACTCCGGCGACTGCCGGCCCGCACGCTGGGCAAGGCTTACAGCCTGCTGCGGCGTGGCTGACCGGCCCTCGCCGGTCGCTTACGGGAACAGCGCGATCTGCTCCAGGCCCAGCGTCTCGGGATAGCCGAGCACGAGGTTCATGTTCTGCACCGCCTGGCCCGACGCGCCCTTCACCAGATTGTCTGTGGTGGAGATCACGATCACCCGGTCCGGCGCGCGGTCCTTCACCACGCCGATGAACGCCATGTTGGAGCCCTTGACGAAGCGCGACTGCGGTACCTGGCCGAGCGGCAGCACATGCACGAAGGGCTCGTTCTTGTAGAAGTCCGCCAGCACCCGGTGCACGCCTTCCGCCCCGACGCCGGCGCCGGTCTTGAGGTAGATGGTGGCATAGATGCCGCGCGTCATCGGCACCAGATGCGGCGTGAAGCTCGGGGCCACGCTGCGGCCGGCGGCCTTGGAGAATTCCTGGTCGAGTTCCGCCATGTGGCGGTGGCCGCCGACGCCATAAGCGTGCATGCCCTCCGTCACCTCGGTGAACAGCAGGTTCTCCTTCGCCGAACGCCCCGCCCCGGTGACGCCGCTCTTGGCGTCGATGACGATGTGCTCGGGCTCGATGGCGCCGGCCTCGATCAGCGGCACCACCGGCAGGATGGCCGTGGTGGTGTAGCAGCCGGGATTGGCGACCAGCCGCGCCTTGCGGATGTCGTCGCGGTAGAGCTCGACCACGCCGTAGACCGCTTCCTGCTGCAATTCCAGCGCCTGGTGCGGGTGGCCGTACCAGCGCTCATAGGCGCCATCGTCGCGCAGCCGGAAATCGGCGGAGAGATCGACCACCTTCACATGCGGCGCAGTCTCGAACACGTTCTTGATCACGAGCTGCGTGGTGCCGTGCGGCAGGGCGCAGAAGACGAGGTCTACGTCCTTCCACGCCACCTCGTCGATGGTGATGAGGTCCGGCAGCTTGAACGGGGCGAATTGCGGGAACACATCCGCCACCGCCTGCCCGGCCTTGCGGTCGGCGGTCAGCGCGACGATCTCGACGCGGGGATGGCGCAGCAGCAGGCGCAGCAGTTCCGAGCCGGTGTAGCCCGAGGCCCCGAGGATGGCGATCCGCGCCTTGCTGTCCGTCATGGTGGCGACCCTTCCTGCTGGCGCGCCCGCCGTGACGAGCCGGGGACGCGCATGGAGCTGCGCCCTTACACCTTTCGCATGTCCGACGAAAGACAAGAGCAGCCCCGGCTGGCGCATGGCGGCTGCGCGCGTCGGGCGGGAACCGGATGGAAGCGCCGCCGCTTCTCCTCCGGCCTCTCCTCGGACAGCAGGAGCCCCGCCATGAACGATCCCCTCGCCTGGTTTGAAACCGGCCTCGCCATGACCCGGCTCGGCATGGACATGCAGGTGGTGATCACTGAGCGGCTCACACGCCTCGCGCGGGGCGACGCCGCTGCCGGCGTCGAGGCGATGCGGATGGTCACGGAGAAGACGCTGGCGCTGGGCGAGGTCAATGCGCGGCTTATGAAGGCGGCGGCGGCCGGCCGGCTGGGTGCGGTCGGGCCGGAGATCGTCGCGCTGTACGGCGCCAAGGTGCGCGCCAATCGCAAGCGGCTGAAGCGCTGAGCCGCCAGCGCGCATGGCGCCCATGTTCACGGAGCGTTCCGGTTTCGCGCTGGCGCTGTCATAGTGCTAAGGAAACCGAATCGGTTCCTGACCCTGACGAGACCGCCCGCGCCCATGTCGAATTCTGACGACCTCTTCGCCGCTGTTCCCGCCCCGCGTCCGCGTGCGAGCGCACGCCCCGCCGCGCCGCGCGAGAGCACGCCCGGCGAGGCCGGCTACACGGCTGCCGATATCGAGGTGCTGGAAGGCTTGGAGCCGGTGCGGCGCCGGCCGGGCATGTATATTGGCGGCACGGACGAGAAGGCGCTCCACCACCTCTTCGCCGAAGTGGTCGACAATTCGATGGACGAGGCCGTGGCCGGCCATGCCAGCTTCATCGAGGTGGAACTGACCGAGGACGGCTTCCTCACCGTCACCGACAATGGGCGCGGCATCCCGATCGAGGAACACCCGAAATATCCCGGCAAGTCGGCGCTGGAGGTCATCCTCACCACGCTGCACGCGGGCGGCAAGTTCGACAGCAAGGTCTACGAGACCTCCGGCGGCCTGCACGGCGTCGGCGTCTCCGTGGTCAACGCGCTGTCGGACGTGCTGGTGGTGGAAGTGGCACGCGGGCAGACGCTGTACCGCCAGACCTATTCGCGCGGTGTGCCCCAGGGCGCCATCCAGGAAGTCGGACGCATCCTCAACCGCCGCGGCACACGGGTGAGCTTTCATCCCGACGCGCAGATCTTCGGCGAGAATGCCCGCTTCAAGCCGGCCCGCGTGTTCAAGATGGCCCGCTCAAAGGCCTATCTGTTCGGTGGGGTGGAGATCCGCTGGAGCTGCGACGCCTCGCTCGTCGCCGGCACCGACATCCCTGACAAGGCGGTGTTCCGCTTCCCCGGCGGCCTGCGCGACTATCTCGCGGCCGACATCGAGGGCCACACGCTGGTCCATCCCGACATCTTCTCCGGCAAGACCCAGCGCCCCGGCGGCCATGGCTCGGCGGAATGGGCGGTGGCCTGGCTGGGCGATGCCGATGGCAGCATCTCCTCCTATTGCAACACCATCCCCACCGCCGAGGGCGGCACGCATGAGACCGGCCTGCGCGCGGTGCTGCTGAAGGGCCTGCGCGACCATGCCGAGCGCACCGGCGCGGCCAAGCGCGCCGCCATCGTCACCGCCGACGACGTGATGGCCGGCTGCGCCGCCATGCTCTCGGTGTTCGTGCGCGAGCCGGAATTCCAGGGCCAGACCAAGGAGAAGCTGGCCACTGCCGAGGCCACCCGCATCGTCGAGGCGGCGCTGCGCGACCCGTTCGACCACTGGCTCGGCGGCAACCCGGCGCAGGCCAACCGCCTGCTCGACTGGGTGGTCGAGCGCGCCGAAGAGAGGCTGCGCCGCCGCCAGGAAAAGGAAATCTCCCGCAAGACCGCCGTGCGCAAGCTGCGCCTGCCGGGCAAGCTGGCCGACTGCTCGAACAATTCGGCGGCGGGCTCCGAGCTTTTCATCGTTGAAGGCGATTCGGCCGGTGGCTCGGCCAAGCAGGCGCGCGAGCGCCAGACCCAGGCGGTGCTGCCGCTTCGCGGTAAAATCCTCAACGTCGCCAGCGCCGGGCGGGACAAGCTCGCCGCCAACCAGCAGCTCGGCGACCTCGTGCAGGCGCTCGGTGCCGGCACCGGGGCGCAGTATCGCGAGGAAGATCTGCGCTATGAGCGGGTCATCATCATGACCGACGCCGATGTCGACGGCGCGCACATCGCCTCGCTGCTCGTCACCTTCTTCTACCGGCAGATGCCGAAGCTGATCGAGAACGGGCATCTCTTCCTCGCCGTGCCGCCGCTCTACCGCATCAGCCAGGGCGCGAAGACGCTCTATGCCCGCGACGAGGCGCATCGCGACGAATTGCTGCGCACGGAATTCTCCGGGCGCGGCAAGGTCGAGATCGGCCGCTTCAAGGGCCTTGGCGAAATGATGCCGGCTCAGCTGAAGGAAACCACTATGAGCCGCAAGACGCGCACCTTGCTGCGCGTCACCGTGGAGGAGGCCGAGCGCGCGGCCACGGCCGATATTGTCGAGCGGCTGATGGGCAACAAGCCGGAAAGCCGCTTCACCTTCATCTCCGAGCGCGCCGCCTTCGCCAGCGAGGAATTGCTGGATATCTGAGCGGAGTTCTAGCGCCGCTCAAAGGCGAGGCGGGCCGCCAGGCTGAGAAAGATGAGGCCGGTGAGGCGCTGAAAACCGCGGGCGATCCGCTCGCGCGTCCGCAGCCAGCCGCCGATCCCGCCGGCGAAGCCGCCGACCAGCGCGTTCACCACCGTGCCGCCGGCATTGAACACCGTGCCGAGCAGCAGGAACTGCAGAAAGCCCGAGCCGCGCGCGGGATCCACGAATTGCGGCAGGAAAGCGAGGATGAACACCGCGACCTTCGGGTTCAGCACATTCACCAACACCGCCTCGCGGAAGGCACGCCAGGGCGTGTGCCGGCGTCCCTGCCCCGGCTCCAGAACCAGACCGGGGCTGCGCAGCGCCTGCACCGCGAGCCAGACGAGATAGACGACCCCGACCCAGCGCAGCACATCGAACGCGCCGGGATGCGCGGCGAGCAGCGCCGCAAGGCCGAGCGCGGCGGCCAACACATGGATGAAGCCGCCGGCGGCGATGCCGAAGCTGGCGGCGATGCCGGCGCGGGGGCCGGACTTCATCCCCTGGCCGAGGCAGAACATCATGTCGTTGCCGGGCGTGAGATTCAGCGCCAGCGCCGCCGGGACGAAGAGCAGCAGCGTTTCCAGCGAAACCGGCATGGCGTTCACCCCTCCACCGGCTCGGGACGCGGGTCGACGGCGACGATGTCCATGACCCCGCCCGGCAGCGTCACCTCGTCGCCGATCCATTTGCCGGTCAGCGCGCGCGCCACCGGCGACACCCAGCCGATACGGCCCAGCGCCGGATCGGCCTCGTCCTCGCCGACGATGCGGAAGGTGCGGCGGCCGCCCTTCTCATCCTCCAGCGTCACCGCCATGCCGAAGGTGATGGCCTCGCCCTCCTGCGGCGGGTCCACCGGCTCGGCATTGGCACGGCGCGCCGACCAGTAGCGCAACTCGCGCGAGGCGGCGGCCACGGCATCGCGCTCGCCCCGGGCGCCAGCGGCAGACAGTGCCTCGCGCTGGCGGGCGATTTCCGCGTCGATCTGTGCCAGGCCCCGGCGGGTCACGAGATTGCGATTCGGGCTGACGGGCCGTTCGGGGAGCGTATCCGCGCCGCTGTCTTCTTTCACGAAAGCGCGGCTCATCGCGCGACCTGCCTTCCCCTGCGGGGCCGCGCCGGGCCGGAACATGCCGAAAAGCCCTTGACAGCGGCCGAATACGTTGACTTTCCGAGCGTTATGCCTATGGTGCAACGCGTCGTCATACCATATCCGACTGAGGCGCTCCGCGCGACGACGATGCAACCATCCCCGGTTACGGCTCGGGGGTTCGGTGTGCGGTGCGCAGCCGCAGAATTGATCCAGATGCCTTTTAACGAACTGGGCCTGAGCGACAAGGTGCTCGCGGCCGTTGCCGATACCGGCTACACCGAGCCGACGCCGATCCAGGCGCAGGCCATTCCGCATGTGCTCGCGCGCCGCGATGTGCTGGGCCTCGCGCAGACGGGCACCGGCAAGACCGCCGCCTTCACCCTGCCGATGCTGACCCTGCTGGAGCAGGGGCGCGCCCGGGCCCGCATGCCGCGCACGCTGATCCTCGAACCCACGCGCGAACTCGCGGCGCAGGTCGAAGAGAACTTCACGCGCTACGGCAAGAACCACAAGCTGAACGTCGCCCTGCTGATCGGCGGCGTGTCCTTCGGCGACCAGGATGCCAAGCTGCTGCGCGGCGTCGATATCCTCATCGCCACGCCGGGCCGGCTGCTCGACCATGTGGAGCGCGGCCGACTGCCGCTCTCGGGCATCGAGATCCTCGTCATCGACGAAGCCGACCGCATGCTCGACATGGGCTTCATCCCGGACATTGAGCGCGTGTGTAAGCTGGTGCCGTTCACCCGCCAGACGCTGTTCTTCTCCGCGACCATGCCGCCGGAAATCCAGCGTCTCGTCGCGCAGTTCCTGTCGAACCCGGTGCAGATCGAGGCCTCTCGCCCCTCCTCCACCGCCTCGACCATCACCCAGTTGCTGGTCGCCTCCCCCAAGGAGGATTTCGCCAAGCGCGAAGTGCTGCGTGGGCTGATCGACAGCGCCGAGAACCTGCAGAACGGCATCATCTTCTGCAACCGCAAGAGCGAAGTCGCGATCGTTCACAAATCGCTGCTGCGCCACGGCTACAAGGCTGTGTGCCTGCATGGCGACATGGACCAGCGCTCGCGCATGCAGGCGCTCGACCAGTTCCGCACCGGCGAGGCCACGCTGCTCGTGGCCTCCGACGTTGCCGCGCGCGGGCTCGACATTCCCGCCGTGAGCCATGTGTTCAACTACGACACGCCGCATCACGCGGAAGATTATGTGCATCGCATCGGCCGCACCGGCCGCGCCGGGCGTGCAGGCGCGGCCTTCACCATCGTCACCTCGGCCGATTCAAAGTCGCTGGCGGCGATCGAGAAGCTGATCGGCCGTCCGATCGACTGGAAGGACGGCGCCGGGCTCGATACCGTGCCGGCAGTCGAGACGCGCGCCCGGCCGAGCCGTGATAAGACGAGCCGCGAGAAGCCCGCGCGCGAGAAGGGCCGTGGCGGCCGCAATCGCGAGCGGGAAGATGGCGGCGAGAGCCGTGGCGCCCGTCCCGCCCGCCGCCGCGAGGCCGAGCCGGCCAGCGCGCCGGTCGAGGCCGTGGAGACGACGGTCGCGGCTGAGGCTCCGGCCAAGCCCGCGCGTCGTCGGTCCCGGCCGGCCGAGGCGGAAGCCGCTCCGGCCGCCGTCGCGCCTGCCGCTTCGCCCGTAGCTGCCTCGGCTCCGGCGAACGCCCCGCGTGGGCGTGGCCGCGAGAAGACGGCCCCCGCTCCGGCGCGGGCGCCGGTCACCCCGCTCACGCATCGCCGGCCCGACCGGGCGCCGATGGACGAGCCGGCGGACACTTCGCACCTCCCGGCCTTCCTGCTGCGGCCGGTGAAGATCAAGGCCGGCTGAACGGCTCGCCGGCCTTGGGCTGCGGCAGGGCGGAAGCGGCTTCCGCCTGATCCGCCGGCTTCGCCGCGCGCACACGCCGCGGCGATGACGCGGCTGGCGCCTCCATCGGCGCGACCGGCGCGCGGGTAATTCCGCGCAGATGCTTGATCAGGTCGCCCCGCACGCCACCGGCATCGCCCGACGCGGCCCAGCCGGAGAAGCCGATCTCCACCCGGTCCAGCGCCATTTTGGCGATGGAGGCGGATGGCCCGGGTTCCTTCGACACACGCGGGTCGTTCTTCAGGAAGGCCAGGCCCTTTTCCATCACGCCCTCGATGTCGCTATCCGGCTTCAGTTCCAGCGCGAAGCTGAAGCTGCGGGCGCCATAAACCGAGCGGTTGATGATCGGCGAACCCCACACCCGGCCGTTCGGCATCAGCACCTGCACATTGTCGCCGGCGGCGAGTTCGGTGGTGAACAGGGTTATGGCCTTCACCGTGCCGCTTTGCCCGCCGACCTCGACGGAATCGCCGACCTTGAACGGACGGAACAGCAGCAGCATCACCCCGGCGGCGACATTGGACAGCGTGCCCTGCAGGGCGAGGCCCACCGCCAGCGAGGTGGCGCCCAGCACCGCGATCAGGCTGGTGGTTTGGATGCCGAAGCGTTGCAGCACGGCGAGCCCGACGAACACCAGCACGGTGTAACGGGCGAGGCTTGAGAGGAAGCCGATAATGGTCGGGTCGACACGATGCGTGGCGTTCAGCGCGCGGGTCACCAGCCGGTCCACCACGCTCGCCAGCCACCAGCCGATGACCAGCAGAGCGACGGCATAGAGAATGTTCAGCCCGTAAAGGACGATGAGGTCGCCGAGCCCGTTCAGGCCGCCATAGCTGTCGAGATCCATCATTTATCGCTCCGTGCGCGTCCAGGAGCCCGGCACCGCCGGGACCTTCGGCAAACACGTGCGAAGCGGGCGGGTTCCCGCTGCGGGCATGTTTCAGCGCTGGCGGGAGCGACGCGGGGCGGCGGCAGCACCCGCCGCGCGGGCAATGGCTAGGGCACGATGGGCGAGCGCGGCGGCGAGTTCGCCATCGTCGAGCGCCGGTTCGGGCAGCGACCAATAGCCGACGCTTACCCGCCTGCCATCCTTGCGCGCATAGGTGAACCGTTCCGCTCCGGCGGCGGCGAGATCGGCGGCGAAGGCCGCGTCGGTTTTGAGATAGAGGCGCCCGTCGATGACGAGGCCGAACATCACGCCGTCGGCGTAAAGCCCCTGCCCGCCGAACAGGCGGCGGGTGCGCACGGGCCCGAAGGCGGCGAAGAGATCGGCAATGTCGGCCTCGTCCATCGCGCGACGCGAGGGATCAGGCGCTGGCGCCAGCGGTCTCGGGCCGTACAGGGGTGATAGCGACGGATTCGCCGCAGCCGCAGGCCGACGTCTGGTTCGGGTTGTTGAACACGAACTGGGCAGCGAACTTGTCCGCCTTGAAGTCCATTTCGGTGCCGAGAAGATAGAGGATCGCCTTGGGGTCGATCAGCACCTTCACGCCCTTGTCTTCGACCACCTCGTCGAACTTGCCCGCCTCTTCGGCGAACTCCATCGTGTATTCCATGCCGGCACAGCCGCCATTTTTGACGCCGATGCGAAGGCCGGCCACCGGCTTTTCCGAACGCGCGATCACCTGCCGCACGCGGTCGGCGGCGGCATCGGTCAAGGTCATCACCTTGGGGCGGGGGCGGGGTTGGGTCATGCTCACTGTCTCCACATCGACGCCGGTTCAAGGCCGGCGGATCGGTCAGCCTAATGTGGGGGATGCGCCGGGCTCCGGCAAGGGCGCTCCATCACTGCTGGCGAGCGAGCCAATGAACTTTGGCAATCACAGTCGATCTGCGGCCACGCCTAACATGACAATAACCCCGAAAAGTAGGAAGGAAATCAACCTGAGGTCCTGCCGAATATGAAGCTTGATCATAGCGTCGCGATTCAAGACATCAGAGCCGTCATAGATAGGCCGGTCGCGCTCATTTGCGCGACCGGCGAGATAGGCGATCAAGCTTGCAATAAATACTGCCGCTAGTGTCCACATAAACGCCCCACTTTCGTCCTGCGTGCCTGCAGACATGGGAACAGCCAACCTGCCACCCTGCTCCCTTAGCCTACGAGAGCAAGTAGAAGCGTCAATAGTTCGGCCAGAGCCCCGGCGTGGCGAGTTCGACCATGTGATGGTCGGGGTCGCGGAAATACAGGCTGACGCCGCCCCCCTTCCAGTTCACCCGGCCTTCCAGCGGCACCCGATGGGCGGCGAGATGCTGCTCCCAATGCGCCAGAGAACTTTCGGGGATCGCCAGCGCGTAATGCAGCGCACCGCTGCCGTCATGCGGCGGGATTGTGCCTTCCGCCATCACCACCGGCTCCCGCGTTGCGCCGCGCAGGAACAGCAGAAGCACGCTGCCCGGCCCGGCGCGATAGGCGCAGAAGCGGTCATCGGCGACCATCGGCTCCAGCCCCAGCACCCGCTCATAAAAGGCGCGGGCGCGGGGCATGTCGTCGACATAGAGGCCGGTTTCCAGAACGCCGGACAGCGGCGGCGCGACAGGGGTCTCGCTCACCACAGATTCAGCGCCAGCCGCGCCTCTTCCGACATCCGGCCCTGATCCCAGGGCGGATCGAAGGTGAGATTGACGGTGGCGCCGGCGACGCCGCCGACGCTGGCCACCGCGCCTTCCACCATGCCCGGCAGCTCCGCCGCCGAGGGGCAGTTGGGCGTGGTCAGGGTCATTTCCACGGCAACCTGGCGATCATCAGCGATGTCGACCTTGTAGATGAGGCCGAGCTCGTAGATGTCGACGGGGATTTCCGGGTCATAGATGGTCTTGAGCGCCGCGACGATGTCGTCGGTCAGGCGCTCAAGCTCCGCCTCCGGGATGGCGGCGTTCACGGCCGGGGTGTTCGGCGTGTCGGAGGTCTGGGCTTCGCTCATGCGAAAAGATCCTGAGCCTTGATGAGGGCGTCGGCGAGAATGTCGACTTCCTCATGCGTGTTATAGAGCGCGAACGACGCCCGGCACGTCGCCGTCACACCATATCGCCCCAGAAGCGGCATCGCGCAATGGGTGCCGGCACGCACCGCCACGCCGGCGCGGTCGATGACGGTGGCGATGTCGTGCGCATGCGCGCCCTTCACGTCGAAGGCGAAGATGGCGCCCTTGCCCGGCGCATCGCCATAGACCTGCACCGAATTGATCTGCGCCAGCCGCTCGCGGGCATAGGCGCCCAGCGACGCCTCATGCGCGGCGATGCGCTCGCGGCCAAGGCTTTCCAGATAGGCCAGCGCCGCGCCGAGCCCGATCGCCTGCACGATGGGCGGCGTCCCCGCCTCGAAGCGGTGCGGGGGCTCGCCATAGGTGACGCCCTCTTCGGTGACGGTGCGGATCATCTCACCGCCGCCCTCGTAAGGCGGCATCTTCTCCAGCAGCGCCCGCTTGCCATAGAGCAGGCCGATGCCGGTCGGCCCGTAGAGCTTGTGGCCGGTGACGGCGTAGAAATCGACATCGAGGTCGACCACGTCCACCGGCATGTGCACGGCGGCCTGCGAGCCGTCCACCACGACCAACGCGCCGACCTCATGGGCGAGGCGCGCGATCTCCTTGATCGGCGTCACGGTGCCGAGCACGTTCGACATATGGGTGATGGCGACGATCTTGGTCCGCTCGGTGAGCAGCGCCTTGAAAGCGTCGAGGTCGAAGGCGCCATCCTCGGTCACCGGCGCCCATTTGATCACCGCGCCCTTGCGCTCGCGCAGATAGTTCCACGGCACGATGTTGGAATGGTGCTCCATGATCGAGAGCACAATCTCGTCGCCTTCGCCGATCGACTGGCCGAGCGAGGAGGCGACAAGGTTGAGCGCGCCGGTGGCGGAGCGGGTGAAGATCACCTCGTCCAGCGTCGGGGCGTTGAGGAAGGCGCGGCAGCGCTCGCGGGCTTCCTCATAGGCCTCGGTCATCGCATTGGCGAGGAAGTGCAGGCCGCGATGAACGTTGGAATACTCGTTCTCATAGGCGAAGCGCATCCGGTCCAGCACCTGCACCGGCTTCTGCGCCGAGGCGGCATTGTCGAGATAGACCAGCGGCTTGCCGTAGACCTGCTTGGACAGGATGGGAAAATCCTGCCGCACGCGGGCAACGTCATAGGTGCCGTCGGTGACGGCGGGATGAAGGGTGATGGTCATCGGTCGACCTTTCTGGCGCCACACGGGCGAACATCCTTCGAGGCCGGCCCTTGGCCGGCGCCTCAGGATTACGTGGTGCACAGGGGCAACGTCATCCTGAGGTGCGAGCGAAGCGAGCCTCGAAGGATGCTCGCCCCGTCCAATCCGCCTTACGCCCGCGCCGCGAGCCAGGCTTCCGCGCGTTCGACCAGCGCCTCGCGCAAGCCGTCATGCTCGACGGTCTCAACCGCCTCGCCGACGAAAGCCTGCACCAGAAGGCTCTGCGCCTCCTTCATCGGGATGCCGCGGGCGCGCAGATAGAACAGCAGTTCATCGTCGATCGCCCCGCAGGTGGCGCCATGGCCGCACTGCACATCGTCGGCGAAGATCTCCAACTCCGGCTTGTTGTCCATCTCCGCCTCGTCGCCGAGCACCAGCGCGCGGCTCATCATCCGCCCATCGGTCTTCTGCGCCGCCTGGCGGACGACGATCTTGCCCTGGAACACGCCGCGGGAGGAATCGTCCAGCACATGCTTGAACAATTCGCGGCTCTCGCAGCCCGGCACCTGATGATCGACATAGAGCGTGGTGTCGGCGTGCTGGCGGTTCTTCAACAGCGCGGCGCCGTTGAAGCCGACATGGCTGTTCTCGCCGGACAGCGTGGCATAGAGCGAGGTCCGCGCCACCCCGGCGCCGAGCGAGAAGCTGAAGGTATGCACCTTCGATTCACGGCCGACCGCGAACAGCATCGTCGCGAGGTGGAAGGCGCCCGCGCCATCCTCCTGCAGCCGCACGACGTCGAGATGCGCTTCGTCGCCGACCACGAACTCGGTGGCGGCGTTCGCCTGATAGGCGAGTCCGTCCGGCCCCTCGAAGCTCTCGGCATAGGTGAAGGCGGCGCCCGCCCCGACCACAACGAGCGAGCGTGCATAGCTCGCCGCCGCCGAGGTGCCGGCAAACACATGCGCCACATGCAGCGGACGTTCGATTTTTGCCCCCGGCGCGACGGTGACGACCACGCCGTCCTTGGCCAGCGCGGTGTTCAGCGCCAGCGCCGCGTCATAGCGGCCGGGCTGGATGCCGCCGAGACGGCTCAGCACCTCGTCGCCTGCCGCAATGGCAGCGGACAGGGTGGTTACGGTGAGCCCCGCCTCCAGATCGGCGAGATCGGACAGTTCCGGCACCACGGCGCCATTGGCGACGACGATGCGGCGGGCTTCAACGCCGCGCAGCAGGCGCGCGCGCGCATCCGCCTCGGCCACGGCGGCCGCGCCGGCAACCGGCACCGCCTCGCGCATCAGGCTGCGCAGGTCGGTGTATTTCCATTCCTCAACCCGCCGGTGCGGCAGGCCGTTCTCCTCGAAGGCGCGGGCGGCGGCACGGCGCAGATCGGCCAGCCGGTCGCCGCCTTCCGGCACGGTGCCGAGCGAGGCGAGGATCGCCTGTTCGGCCGGCGTGCGGATCGGACGGATGTCAGCGTTCATGTCAGCCACCTCACGCCGCGTCCTGCTGATACTCGGCATAGCCATTGGCTTCGAGTTCCAGCGCCAGTTCCTTGCCGCCGGAGCGCACGATGCGGCCCTTGTTCATCACATGCACGAAGTCGGGCACGATGTGGTTGAGCAGGCGCTGATAGTGGGTGATGACGATCATCGCCCGGTCCGGCGAGCGCAGGGCGTTGACGCCCTCGGAGACGACTTTCAGCGCGTCGATGTCCAGGCCGGAATCGGTCTCGTCCAGCACGCAGATCTTCGGCTCCAGGATCGCCATCTGCAGGATCTCGGCGCGCTTCTTCTCGCCGCCGGAAAAGCCGACATTGACGCCGCGCCGCAGCATGTCCTGATTGATGCCGAGATGGGCCGCCTTGTCCTTGACCAGACGCAGGAAGTCGGGCGTGGAGACCTCGGCCTCGCCGCGCTTCTTGCGCTGCGCGTTCAGCGAGGCGCGCAGGAAGGTCATGGTGGCGACGCCGGGCACTTCCACCGGGTACTGGAAGGCGAGGAACACGCCCTTGGCGGCGCGCTCGTCGATCTCCATGGCCAGCAGGTCCTCGCCGTCGAGGGTGACCGAACCGTCCGTGACCTCGTAATCCTCCTTGCCGGCGAGGATGTAGGAGAGGGTCGACTTGCCGGAGCCGTTCGGCCCCATGATGGCGTGGACCTCGCCCGGGTTCACCTTCAGCGAGAGGCCCTTGAGGATCTCCTTGCCGTGTTCGCCGTCGATCTTGGCGTGGAGATTGTCGATGTCGAGCATAGCCATGTCATCTGTTCCGTGTCTGGGCGCGTCGACCGGCGGGAGGGTCAAGCCGGGAGCGCGCTGAAATCTGCGAGCGATCCCGGAGCGCGGCGCGTCCGGGATGACGAGTGCGGGGCTCTTAGCCCACCGAGCCTTCGAGGCTCACCGCGATCAGCTTCTGCGCTTCCACCGCGAACTCCATCGGGAGCTGCTGCAGCACGTCCTTGACGAAGCCGTTGACGATCAGCGCCGTCGCCTCCTCGGGGTCAAGCCCGCGCTGGCGGCAGTAGAACAGCTGGTCGTCGGAGATCTTCGAGGTGGTGGCTTCGTGCTCGAACTGGGCGGAAGAGTTCTTCGACTCGATATAAGGCACGGTGTGCGCCCCGCATTTGTCGCCGATCAGCAGGCTGTCGCAATTGGTGAAGTTGCGCGCGCCGGTGGCCTTGCGGTGGGCGGTGACGAGCCCGCGATAGGTGTTGTCGGAATAGCCGGCGGCGATGCCCTTGGAGATGATGCGGCTCGACGTGTTCTTGCCGAGATGGATCATCTTGGTGCCGCTATCGACCTGCTGGCGCCCGTTGGAGATGGCGATGGAGTAGAACTCGCCCTGGGAATTATCGCCGCGCAGGATGCAGCTCGGGTACTTCCAGGTGATGGCCGAGCCGGTTTCCACCTGCGTCCAGGAGATCTTGGAACGGTCGCCGCGGCAGTCGCCGCGCTTGGTGACGAAGTTGAAGATGCCGCCCTTGCCGTCCTTGTCGCCGGGATACCAGTTCTGCACCGTCGAGTATTTGATCTCGGCGTCGTCCAGCGCCACCAGCTCGACCACGGCGGCGTGCAGCTGGTTCTCGTCGCGCATCGGCGCGGTGCAGCCTTCGAGATAGCTCACATAGGCGCCTTCATCGGCGATGATGAGCGTGCGCTCGAACTGGCCGGTGTTGCGCTCATTGATGCGGAAATAGGTCGACAGCTCCATCGGGCAGCGCACGCCCTTGGGCACATAGACGAAGGAGCCGTCCGAGAACACCGCCGAGTTCAGCGTGGCGAAGTAGTTGTCGGTCACCGGAACGACCGAGCCGAGATACTTCTTCACCAGCTCGGGATGCTCACGCACCGCCTCCGAGATCGGCATGAAGATGACGCCGGCCCGGGCCAGCTCCTCCTTGAAGGTGGTCGCCACCGAGACCGAATCGAACACCGCGTCGACCGCCACCTTGGTAGCGCCGCTCTCGATGCCGAGCAGCGCGTCGCGCTCGCGCAGCGGGATGCCGAGCTTCTCGTAGGTCGCGAGAATCTCCGGGTCGATATCGTCGATCGACAGCGCTTCCTTCGCCTTGGGCGCGGAATAGTAATAGAGGTCCTGATAGTCGATCGGCGGGTAGCTCACCCGCGCCCAGTCCGGCTCGCGCATGGTCTGCCAGCGGCGGAAGGCGTCGAGCCGCCATTCCAGCAGCCATTCGGGCTCGTTCTTCTTCGCCGAGATGAAGCGGACCGTATCTTCGGTCAGGCCCTTGGGGGCCTTTTCGGACTCGATCTCGGTAAAGAACCCGTACTTGTACTGATCGACATCAAGGGAGCGGACCTGGTCCACTGTCTCCTGTACGGCCGGCATCGTCTCATCTCCTCTCCCACGCGGGGTCAAGGCCCGCGGGTCAGGTCAACCACTCCGCAGAAGCTGCCGAAGCCGCTCCCGCGCCGTCTCGCCGCCCACCGGCGGCGCCTTGCCTCACGCCGCCGCGCGGCGACGCAAAAGACCGGGCAACACCCGGCGAAACACGCCGAGTGCCCGGTCGACATCCTCTTCCCCGCTCGACCAGCCGAAGGACAGGCGGAACGCGGAACGCGCAATACGCTCGGGCACGCCCATCGCCCCCAGCACATGCGAGGCCGCGACCTTGCCCGACGAGCAGGCGGCGCCGGCGCTCACCGCGAGGCCCGCGAGATCGAGGGCGATCACGGTGGTCTCGGCCGGCACGCCCGGCAGCGCGAAGCACGAGGTGTTCGGCAGCCGGTCGACATCGCCCACGAGCAGGACAAGCTCGGGAAACTCGCACCTTAGAGCGTCTTCAAGCCGATCGCGCAAGCCATTGATGCGCACGCCGTCGGCGTCCACAGAGGCGCCCACGCGCTCGGCCGCCGCACCAAAGGCGGCGATGGCGGGCACGTTCTCGCTGCCCGCCCGCCGGCCGCGCTCCTGTGCACCGCCGCCGATCAGCGGAGCGGGACGCAAATCCGGGTCGGCGAGGATGAGGGCCCCCGCTCCCGGCGCGCCGCCGAGCTTGTGCGCGGACACCGACATGAGGTCGACGCCGAGTGCGGCCATGGAGAGCGGAATGCGCCCCGCCGCCTGCACGGCATCGGTGTGGACCAGGGCGCCCTGCTCATGGGCGCGGCGAGCGGCTTTCGCCACCGGCTGCAACACGCCCGTCTCATTATTCGCCACCATCAGCGACAGCAGCACCCGACGCCCGGCGGCGGCGTGGCGCGCCAGCGCCGCGTCGAGGCCGTCGAGCCGCAGGCGCCCGCGCGCATCCACGGGAAGAACCTCGACCTGCTCCGGCGCGAAGCGATGACCGCGCAGAACGGCGGCATGTTCCACCGCGCTCACCAGCAGCGCGTCGAAGACGAGAGGCGTCTCACCGCGCCGGTAATCGGGCGTAAGCGCCAAAGCGTCCGCCTCCGTGCCGCTGGAGGTGAAGACCACCCCCGCCGGACTCGCACCCACCAGAGCCGCCACCCGCCCTCGTGCCCCGTCCATCGTGCCGCGCGCGGCGCGACCCTCGGCATGCACGGAAGACCCGTTGCCGATGGCGTCGAGTGCCGCCAGCAGGGCTTCCCGCGCTTCCGGGCGCACATGCGAGGTCGCGTTATGATCGAGATAGGTGCGTGCGTTCATGGGTTCGGAGGCTCGCAGTTCCTTTTCCGTCTCCTATATAGGAAGGCGCGGCGGCGTCTGCCCCTTCCCTTCGGCTAATGCTTGCAAATTCAGGCGCCGTCCGTCATAGCTGACCGTCCCGTCTTCTTCGTTGGGCTGTCGGTCGCGCGCTGGTTGACTGCGACGCAACTGCAACTTGATGTAGATGTTTAGAATTATTCTAATAAGTTAGGGCTCCCGCCCCAGGTCGTCAAGGCGCATGCGGTAAGGCTGTCTTTCGGGACGCAATCCGGTACGGGTTCAGCGGCCCACCGGACCACACTCGCCTTGCCCCGCCGCAGTCAAGGTCTCGAACTTCATGCCTGAGGTCATCTTCACCGGCGAGAAGGGGCGGCTGGAAGGCCGCTACCAGCCGGCCAAGCAGCGCCACGCGCCCATCGCCATCATCCTGCACCCGCACCCCCAGTTCGGCGGCACGATGAACAACCCGGTCGTTTACAACCTCTATTACCAGTTTGTGAACCGGGGCTTCTCGACGCTGCGCTTCAACTTCCGTGGCGTCGGCCGCTCGCAGGGCGCGTTCGACCACGGTCAGGGCGAGCTGGCGGATGCCGCCGCTGCGCTCGACTGGGCGCAGTCGATCAACCCGGATGCGCGCGCCTGCTGGATCGCCGGCTTCTCCTTCGGCGCCTGGATCGGCATGCAGCTGCTGATGCGCCGCCCGGAGGTGGAAGGCTTCATCTCCATCGCCGCGCCGGCGAATCTCTACGACTTCTCCTTCCTCGCCCCCTGCCCGTCCTCCGGCCTGTTCGTGCATGGCGACAAGGACGCGGTGGTGCCGTTCTCCGCCGTCACCGGCCTCGTCGAGAAGCTGAAGACGCAGAAGGGCATCGTCATCGACCAGCAGACCGTGCCGGGCGCGAACCACTTCTTCGACGGCCGCACCGAGGAGCTGATGGAAGTCGTCGGCGCCTATCTCGACAAGCGCCTGCCCGACACCGCCAAGAAGACCAGCGCCGCCTGAAGCGCCGCTCTCGGCCCAGACACGAAAAAGCCCGGCGCAGCACGCGCCGGGCTTTTTGCTTTTGCGGAAGACGGTTGGGGATCAGTTCAGCACGAGACGCGGCGGGTTGGTGAGGGTGACCACGTCACCCTCGCGGGCGATCTCGACGATGCTCGCCGCCGTGTCGACGGCACCGGGTACGGAGACGCTGACCGCCTGGTCGGGCTTCAGCGTGGCGGCGACGCGAACCGGGGCGCCACCGGCGACGCTCAGCGTCGCGACGACGTGATAGCCGTCATTCTGCGGGGTGTAATACGCAACGCCATTCACATAGCCGATATTGATCGTCTGGGCGGTGGCCGGCTTCAGGCCGGCAACCTTGTCGGCGGCACGGACGGGGGCGATGACGGCGACGGCAATGAGGCCGCCGGCGACGGCAAGCGGCAGGATATCGCGGCTGAGGCTGCGCATGTCGAAGGCTCCAAAGTTTCTGTCCAGGCGTGTTGAAGAGGAAGCTGCCTGCCTGGCGAGCCGGACTTCCGGGAGCCCTCAAACTACATGGAATATTGTGCACCGCATCATCAGATTGCGCATCGCACCATTGCATTTCAGGAATACTGCGACATTCTGTGTCGAATATTCATTTTTTCTGAATGACGCTTTCAGCTTCTCTTCACGCTGGCGCGATCACCCGGCCGCCACTCAGCGGCGCCACGACGCCCGTCGTGGTGGGAAAGCTCAGCGGCAGGCCGCGCAACGCCCGCACTGCGAGGAAGCCGAAGGCCTGCGCCTCCAGCGCGTCGCTGGACCAGCCCACAGCCTCCGCGGTCAGCACGCGCAACCCAAGCCGCTCGCCAAGCATGCGCAGCAGCGTCGGGTTATGCGCCCCTCCCCCCGCTGCGATCAGGAGCTCCGGGCGGCGCGGCAGCTGCGGCAGCACGGCGGCGACACAAGCGGCGCTCAGCGCCGTCAGCGTCGCGGCGCCATCGGCGGTGCTCATCGCCTCCAAACCGCCCCGCTCGGCCACCCAGGCGCGGAATTCATTGCGGTCCAGCGATTTAGGCGGACGTTGCGCGAAGAAGGGGTGGTCGAGCAGCCGGGCCAACGCGGCCTCGTCCACCGTGCCGGCGGCGGCCATGGCGCCGTCGCGGTCGAGCGGCGCGCCGGTGCGCGCCTGCATGAAATCGTCGATCAGCGCATTGGCCGGGCCGGTGTCGCAGGCGATCGGGTCGGCGTCGCCGTCGAGATAGGTGATGTTGGCGACGCCGCCGAGATTGAGCACCAGCAGCGGCCCCTTTTCCGCCAGTCCCCGCGCCAGCGCACGGTGATAGACCGGCACCAGCGGCGCCCCCTGCCCGCCGGCTGCGACATCGGCGGCGCGCAGGTCGTAGACCAGCGTCGGCCCCGGCGCGCCGGTCATCGCGCGCACCGCCCGCGCCAGTGCCGGCCCGTCGCCAATCTGCACGGTGAGGCCGATCTCCGGCCGGTGCAGCACGGTCTGGCCATGGAAGCCGATGACCTCCACGTCCCGATGCTGCTTATGCGCCGCGAAGAAGGCGTCCAGCGCCTGCGCGTGCCGCGCGGTGAGCAGCACCTCCGCCTCGGCGAGGACACCGGGGCGGGCGTCACGGTCGGTCAGCGTGCGCGCTTGCTCCAGCGCGGCCACGAACAGGGCGCGGTCTTCCGCGCTATAGGGATAGGTCGATGCGGGACCGAAGGCGGCGACGGTCTCGCCATCGGTGTCGATCAGCGCCACGTCGACCCCATCGAGCGAAGTGCCGCTCATCAGCCCGATCGCCTTCACCGCGCGCTCTCCCGCTTCCTCCGCCCACCGTCCGGGGTGCGTTCGCGGCGGGAAGCTGATACATGACCGGCCGATCCTAACATGGCGTTGATGTCCGCAGGCCCGAGATGAGCAGCTTCAAATCCGATTTCCTCCGCACCCTCAGCGAGCGCGGCTTCATTCATCAGATCTCCGATGAACAGGGGCTCGACGCTCTCTTCGCCAAGGAAACGGTGACGGCCTATATCGGCTTCGACCCCACCGCCCCGAGCCTGCATGCGGGCGGGCTCATCCAGATCATGATGCTGCACTGGCTGCAGAAGACAGGCCACCGCGCCGTCTCGCTGATGGGCGGCGGCACTGGCATGGTGGGCGATCCCTCCTTCAAGGACGATGCCCGCCAGCTGATGACGGTGGAGACGATCGAGGCCAACATCGCCTCGATCAAGCGCGTGTTCTCCAACTACCTCACCTATGGCGAGGGCCCGACCGACGCGCTGATGATCAACAATGCCGACTGGCTGCGCGATCTCAACTACCTCGAATTCCTGCGCGATGTCGGCCGGCATTTCTCGGTCAACCGCATGCTGTCCTTCGACAGCGTGAAGACGCGCCTCGACCGCGAGCAGTCGCTGTCCTTCCTCGAATTCAACTACATGATCCTGCAGGCCTATGACTTCGTCGAACTGGCCAAGCGCTACGATGTGCGGCTGCAGATGGGCGGCTCCGACCAGTGGGGCAACATCGTCAACGGCATCGACCTCGGCCACCGCATGGGCACCAAGCAGCTCTACGCGCTGACCTCGCCGCTGCTCACCACCGCCTCCGGCGCCAAGATGGGCAAGTCGGTCAATGGCGCGGTGTGGCTGAACGCCGACATGCTCGGCCCCTATGAGTTCTGGCAGTACTGGCGCAACACTGAAGACGCCGATGTCGAGCGCTTCCTCAAGCTCTACACCACGCTGCCGATGGACGAGATCGCCCGGCTGGCACAGGAGGCGAAGGGTTCGGCGATCAACGAGGTGAAGAAGCTCCTCGCCACCGAGATTACCGCCCTTCTCCACGGCCGCGCGGCGGCAGAGGCGGCGGCGGAAACGGCGCGCAAGACCTTCGAAGAGGGCGGCATCGCCGCCGACTTGCCGACCGTGGAAGTGCCGGCGGCGGAACTGGCCGCAGGCATCGGTGTGCTCGCCGCCTTCGCCGAAAAGACCGGCCTCGTCGCCTCCAATGGCGAGGCACGGCGCCAGGTGAAGGGCGGCGGGCTGAAGGTGAACGACGCCAGCGTGACCGACGACAAGGCGGTGCTGAGCGAGCGCGACCTCACCCCGGAGGGTGTCATCAAGCTCTCGCTCGGCAAGAAGAAGCATGTGCTGCTGAAGCCGGTGTGAGGGCTTCGCCTCCACACGTCATCCCGGACGGCTCATAGGCCGATCCGGGATCGTGCCCGGTTGAGAGATCGATCCCGGCTCTACGGCTTCGCCTCCGGCCGGGATGACGCCATGCGGGGTGTAGGAACGATCCCTACCGCGTCGGCACCACTGCCGGCGGGGTCGGGTCCGGCGCCTGGCGGAACTCGAAGATCTTGCGCAGGAAGCCCGGCGCCACCGCCGAGATCGGATTGACGCGGAGCGTCGGGCCGGACACCGGGCCGACGATCTCATAGGTCACGCCGACCAGCCCCTCATTCGGCCCGCCGCCAAGGAAAAAGCCTACGACCGGCAGCCGGCTGAACAGATTGTTCAGCCCATAGGCCGGCACATAGGTGCCGCGGACCGACACGCGGTCATTGGCGAGATCGAGCGTGCCGTCGAAGGTCGAGCCGATGGACGGCCCCCAGATGGCGCCGTCGCGCAGGGTGATCTGCTGCGCCGAACGCTGGAAATTGACCTGCAATTTGCGGAAGGCGATCGCCGATCCCGGCTGCGGGCGCCCGTCGCGCACGGTCTGCGGCGCGGCGGCGATCAGCCGGTCGAGACCGGCTTCGCCACGAATGACGAAATCGCGCACATTGATCACGCCGCTCTGCGGCCGGCCGCCACCGGGCGCATCGACATCGACCCAGAGGTCACCACCCTGGATCTTCGGGTAGAGATCGATGAAGCGCAGCAGCGCCCCGGCATCGCTGGTGGCCACGCGCAGTTGCGGCCGGCCATTGCCCTGTGTCCGCAGTTCGCCGGTCACGCCGCCGGAACGGCCGACGAGCGCGCCGAGGGAAAAGCTGCGCAGCTCGCCACTGCGGCGCGAGAGGACCAGCACGAGGTCGCGCATGGTCTCGCCATTATTGCCGGCGACCACGCCAAGCTTCACGTCGAGGTCGACATCGGGCGGCCGCACCGTGCCGGGGCCGCTCGGGGGCGTGTCAGTCAGCTGCTTGAGGAAGGCGCGGGCCTCGATCACCTCGCCGCGCACGGTGATCTTGTAGGTGCCGTCGACATTCTCAAGCTTCAGATTGGCCTTGTCGCCATCGGCGAGCTTGAAGGTCGGCAGGTTGGCACTCAGCACCCCGCCCTTCGGATCGAGATCCACCGTGCCGCGAATGTCGACCCCCTGCCCGCTCACCACGAGGTCGTCGAGCCGGGCAAGGCGGTCGGTGATGTGCGCCTTGGCGGTCATCTTGGCCGCCTTGCCGGCGGGCTTGGTCCAACCGGGCACGAGGTCGACGAGCTTGGTTTTGGTGAGGTCGAGTTCGACATCCACCGTCTTCGCCTTCGCGCCGACCACGCCGGCGAGCTTGACGCCGAGCGGGCCGGCCATGCCCGGCAGTTCGAAGCCGAGCTTCTGCCGCGCGGAATCGTCGAGCGAAGCGGCAACGGCGAACGTGACATCCCCCGTGGCGGGGCGGTTGTACTCGAAGCTCGCCGGCGCGCCGCCGAACTTGCCCTCGCCGCGCGCCACCGTCGCCGCCTGGGTCACGAAGGCGCGCACCGTGGCGTCGGTGAGATTCTGGTTGAACACCATCTTGGCGGCGTCGAAATCCTCCAGCGTGGCGTCGAACGCATAGTCGATATCGGAAGGCTGGATGTTGTCGGACAGCTTCACGCTGATCTGCGCCGTACCGTCGACCGTACCGGAGACGGCCTGCGGATCGATCGGCACATAGGTCGGCCCGCGCAGCGGCGGGATGCCCGCCAGTTCAATGGCCGCGGCCGCCGGACCGCTCACCTTGACCTGGACCTTCGCCTCCGGCTTGGGCGGAGCGGTGTCGGAGATGTCGAAGATGCTCTCAGCGATCTCGAGCCGCCGCTGGCCGGGCGTCTCCATCGCCGCCTTCGCCACCGACACGTGGGCGGTGCGGCCGGTGATCTTGACCACCACATCGGCATCGATGACCGGCGGCAGGCCGGGCACCGGAATGAAGCGCCCCTTGGTGCCGGTGATGGCGATGTTCAGCCCGTCATCGGCGAGCGGGTTGTCCTTCTTGCCGATCGAATCCAGCGGTGCGTTGAAGAAGATGCTGGCCTGGCTGACATCGCCGGAGACCAGATGATCGTAGACCCATTTGCGCGGCGCCGGCGCGGCCACGGCCGGCCAGAGCCGGATCAGCGAGGTGGCTGTCATCGGCGTCGCATTGACGTTCATGGACAGCGAGGGTGTCGGCCCGGCGAGTTCCAGCGCCCCGCCGAGGGTGATCCCGCCCTGCGGCCCCTTGAGGTCGCCACGGTCGATGCTGGCGCGCTGCGCCACCGGATCGAAGGAGAGATCGATCACGATATCGTCCAGCACGAAGGGCGGCACCTCATTCTGGTGCGGCCCGCCACCAAGGAAGCTGGCGCGCGCGGACTGGGTGTGCAGCCGCCACAGGCCGGCACGATCGGCGGGAATCTCCACCGTTCCGGCAAGGTCCATGGCGAAGGGGCCCGCCTGCGCTGTCACCGAGGTGAGGTTGATCCGCCGAGCCGCTGGATCGAGGGTGAAGGCCACCACGGCCTCATCGATCAGCATCCGCCCTTCCGCGTCGGAGCCGAGCTGCAATTCGCCGGCACCGGCGGCCAGCCGGCCACTGGTGGCGAGCACCACGCCGCGCGCATCAATGGTCGCGGAAAGGTCCGCCGACAGCGGCGAGGTGGCGAGAATATCGCCTCCCGCCTTGCCGGCAGCGATCAGGAGATCGCGCGGCGCGAGGTCCCGCACCTGCAATTCGAGATCGCGGCGGCCCTCCACCAGCGCGCCGAGCGTGGCGCGCGCCGACCAGGGCCCGTCCATGCCGCCGGCCGTGATGTCGAAGGTGACCCCTCCCTCCGCCGGCCGCGACAGCGAGAGGTCGATGTCATCGAAGGTCCATTCGCGCCCGCTCACCTCGTTGCGGATGACGACGATGCCTTCCTTGAGGCCGATCTCGCTCAGCGTGCCGCCATCGAGCCCACCCTGATCGAACTGGCGGGCGAGCGCAGCGAGGCTGGCGAGTCGGAGCGGGCCGAACGGGGTGTCCAGTTGCGCTTGCGGAACAACGTCCGGCGCGCCGGGTTCGGTCGTGGCCGTCGCCTCGGCGGGCGCGGCCGTGGCGGGTTCGGCCGTCGGCACGGTGGCGAGAAGCTTGGGCTGCGCGCGGGCGCCGTCCGGGGCGTTGGCCTCGGTGGAGATGGCGAGCTGCCCCTCCGCGTCGATGAACACGTTCAGCCGCACGCCGACCAGATCGACTCGCTCCGGCTGCATCAGCCAGGGCAGCCAGCTATCCTGCAGCGCGACTTCGGCCTGTGGCGCGGTGGCAATGAGGTCGCCATCGTCGTCGCGCACCGTGATGTCGTTGGCATGAAGCACGATGCCGCCGCTTTTCGCCCGCTCGGCGATAATGGCGCCGATCTGCACCGTGCGGCCAGCGCCGAGACGCGCCTCAAGCGTGCGCTCGACATAGGGCCGCGCCATGTCGACGGTGAGAATGCCGGCACTGAACAGCAGATAGACGCCGGCGATGGTCGCCGCAGCGATGAGAAAGGCCGAGCCGCCCGACCAGGCGCACAGCCGCAGCCAGCGCCGCCGGCGCGCCGGCGCCGCGCAGGCCCTGGGCGGCCGCTTGACGCGAAGGCGCTTCACCTGGCGCTTGCCGGCCGTTGGCGACCTGTGCGTCGTCTGCTCTCTCATCTACGGCACGAATCCTTGACTTCGAGGCATAATGCCCGTGTGCGCGGCGGGCGGCGACAGCTTATCCACGCCCATGCTGACATCGTGCTGTTCGCCCGGCACAATCGGCGGCCGGCGCGGCATGGGCCTCTCCCTCAGCACCGTTTCTCCCCTGCCGATCACCCCCAAACACGCCGAAAGGAAGGCACATGACCGAGATTGCCGTAGGCGCCCCTGCACCTGACTTCACTCTGACCACCGATTCGGGCGAGGTGCTGTCGCTCGCCGGCTGCCGGGGCCGAAAGCTTGTGATTTATTTCTACCCTAAGGCCGGCACCTCCGGCTGCACGGTGGAGGCGCATGATTTCAACCGGCTGAAGGCGGATTTCGACGCGGCCGGCACGCTCGTGGTCGGGGTCTCGCCCGACCCGGACAAGGCGCTCGCCAAGTTCCGCGCCAAGGAGGGGCTGACCTTCCCGCTCGCCGGCAATGAGGACCACGCCATGCTCGAAGCCTATGGCGTGTGGGCGGAGAAATCCATGTACGGCAAGAAGTATATGGGCGTGGAGCGCACCACCGTGCTGATCGATGCCCAGGGCAAGATCGCCCGCCTCTGGCCGAAGGTGAAGGTCGCCGGCCACGCCGAGGAGGTGCTGGCGGCAGCGCAGGCGCTGTGAGGCGCGGCGGGGCGCCGCGTGCGCCCCGCCTCCGCCCTCAGTCCACATCCTCGACGCTGGCCGGACCACCGCCATAGGCGCGCTGCGCCAGCGCCGCTTCCATGAACGGATCGAGATCGCCGTCGAGCACCTCCTGCGGGGTGCCCGAGGTGACACCGGTGCGCAGGTCCTTCACCAGCTGATAGGGCTGAAGCACATAAGAGCGGATCTGGTGGCCCCAGCCGATATCGGTCTTGGCGGCCTGATCGGCAGCGGCCTGCGCCTCGCGCTTCTTCAGCTCCATCTCATAGAGCTTGGCGCGCAGCATCTCCCACGCCGTGGCGCGGTTCTTGTGCTGCGAGCGGTCGCCTTGCGCCACCACGGCGATGCCGGTGGGAATATGGGTGAAGCGCACGGCGGATTCGGTCTTGTTGACGTGCTGACCGCCCGCGCCGCCGGAGCGCATCGTGTCGATGCGCAGGTCGCTTTCCTTGATGTCGACGACGATGCGGTCGTCGATGACGGGATACACGTCGACGCTGGCGAAAGACGTCTGACGACGGGCATTGGAGTCGAAAGGCGAGATACGCACCAGCCGGTGCACACCGGCCTCGGTCTTCATCCAGCCATAGGCGTTGTGGCCCTTCACCAGAATGGTCGCGGATTTGAGCCCGGCGGTTTCACCCGCCTGCTCGTCCACCAGCTCGACCTTGAAGCCGCGCCCTTCCGCCCAGCGCGTGTACATGCGCAGCAGCATCAGCGCCCAGTCCTGGCTGTCGGTGCCGCCGGCACCGGCATGGACTTCGAGATAGCTGTCATTGGCGTCCGCCTCGCCCGACAGCAGCGCTTCGAGCTGGCGGCGCGCGACCTCGGCCTTCAGCTTGACCAGAGCCGCGGCGGCCTCATCGACGATGGAATCGTCTCCCTCGGCCTCGCCCATCTCGATCAGTTCGACATTGTCCGCCAGTTCGCGCTCGATCCGCTCCAACGCGCCGAGACCGTCCTCCAGCGTGCCGCGCTCCTGCATCAGCTTCTGCGCGCGCTCAGGGTCGTTCCACAGATTGGGGTCCTCGGCGAGCGCGTTCAGCTCGGCAAGGCGGGCCTTGGAACGGTCGAAATCGATGTGCTGCCGCAGCAACTTTGCGGCTTCCCGGATTTCGTCGACGCTCGCGGCGAGCTCGGCGCGCATATTGGCTACTCTCGATAGGACGTTGAAGGCGGCGGAAAATAGAGGCGTTGCCCCTAGGTGTAAACGCCCCGCCCCCGGCTTGGCGGCTTAGGGCTGTATTGCGGACGGCTTGCAGGCGCCAACGGCAGTTCTAGGATGCGGCCCTCGTTGCAACAAGGAACTTCCGATGCACCTCGTCGGCATGCTCGATTCGCCCTATGTGCGCCGCGTGGCGGTGTCGCTCACCACTCTCGGCCTGCCCTTCACCCATGAATCCGTGTCGGTGTTCCGCCATTACCCCCGCTTCCAGGAGATCAACCCGGTGGTGAAAGCCCCGTCCCTTGTGACGGACGGCGGCGTGGTGCTGATGGACTCGACCCTCATCCTCGAACATGCGGAGAGACTGGCGGCGCCCGGCCGCTCGCTCGCCCCGAACGATCTGGCCGAGCATGCCCGCGCGCAGCGCATCATCGGCCTCGCTCTCGCCGCCTGCGAGAAGAGCGTGCAGATCGTCTATGAGCATCAGCTGCGCCCGGCGGAGAAGCTGCACCAGCCCTGGCTCGACCGGGTGACGGAACAGCTCTTCGCCGCCTATCGCCTGCTGGAAGACGAGATCGGCACCACAGAAGGCTGGCTGTTCGGGGCTCGCCCGCTACAGGCCGACATCACCGCCGCCATCGCCTGGACCTTCACCACACGGATGATCCCCGAGGTAATGCCGGCCGACGCCTTCCCGGCCGTCTCCCGGCTTGCCGCCCGCGCCGAGGCGCAGGAGGCGTTCAAGGCCTGGCCCTATGATGGCTGAGGCACCACCGGGCGTGGCTCAGTAGAGCCCGCCCGTGCCGCTGGCGCCAACGGCGCGGTCAGCATCCGGGTTGATGCCGATCGGGTTGCCCGCCGCATCGGTGGCCCCAATGATCGAATAGCTGTCCGGCGGCGCGGTGCCCGGCTTGAAGGCTTCGAGGATGGACGCTTCGCCCGGCCCGGCACGCAGGCCGGTCTTCGGGTTGATGCGGATCAGCTTGATGCCGGGCGGCACGCGGAACGGCACGGCCGGGCGGTCGGCCAGAGCCAGCTTCATGAAGTCGCGCGCCACCGGGGCGGCGATCAGGCCGCCGGTCGAGCCTTTGCCCATGGGCTTAGGCGTGTCGAAGCCGAGATAGACGGCCACCACCAGCTCCGGCGTGTAGCCGACGAACCAGGCGTCCTTCTCCTCATTGGTGGTGCCGGTCTTGCCGGCGATCGGCTTGCCCAGCACCTTCAGCGCCGTGCCGGTGCCGCGCTGCACCACGCCTTCCAGCATCGAGGTGATCTGGTAGGCGGTCATCGGATCGATTACCTGCTCGCGCCGGTCGACCAGCACCGGCTCGCTCTGGCCCTGCCAGCCGGCGGCGTCGCAGCCGCGGCACTCGCGCTCGTCATGGCGGTAAATGGTCTTGCCGTAGCGGTCCTGCACGCGGTCGATCAGCGTCGGCTTGATACGCTTGCCGCCATTGGCGAACATGGAATAGCCGCCGGCCTGCCGCAGCGCCGTGGTCTCGCCGGCGCCGAGCGACATGGAGAGCACGGGGAGCAGATTGTCGGAGACGCCGAAGCGCTTGGCGTATTCCACGATCAGCGGCATGCCGAGATCGTTGGCGAGCCGCACCGTCATCACGTTGCGCGACTGCTCGATGCCGAAGCGCAGGGTCTGCGGCCCGTAGAACTTGCCGGAATAATTCTCCGGCCGCCACGTCGCCTGCCCCTGCTGGGCGAGTTCGAACGGCGCGTCCAGCACGACGCTGGACGGCGTGTAGCCATTGTCGATCGCCGCCGCATAGACGTAAGGCTTGAACGACGAGCCGGGCTGGCGCTGGGCCTGGGTGGCGCGGTTGAACTGGCTCTCGTCAAAGGAGAAGCCGCCCGCCATGGCGAGCACGCGTCCGGTGGAGGGGTCCATCGCCACCAGCGCGCCCTCGATCTGCGGCTGCTGGCGCAGGCGCCACTGGTCGGGCTTGCCGTCGACCGGCTCGACATAGACGACATCGCCGGGCTTCAGCACGCCCGCCACGCCGCCCTTGGCGTTGCGGATCGCCCATTTGGCGCCGTCAGCGGTGATCATGCCGACATCGCGCTGCGAACTGAGCACGCCGGAACGGTCGCGCTGCGGCTGCAGGCCGATGCGCGCGCCTTTGGCGTCGGAATCGAGCACCACGGCGAGGCGCCAGGGAATGTCGGTGAAGGTGCGCACGTCCGCGAGGCGCGCGCCCCAGTCGCCCGTGGTCTCGATACGGGTCACCGGCCCACGGAAGCCGCGCTGCTCGTCATAGCGGGTCAGACCGTCGAGCAGCGCCTGCTTGGCATATTGCTGGAGCTTGGGGTTGAGCGTGGTGCGCACCGACAGGCCGCCGCCATAGAGCTTGTCCTCGCCATAGCGCTCGAAGATCTCGCGGCGCACTTCCTCGGCGAAATATTCGGCGGAGAAGATGTGGGCGCCGGTCGGGCGCACGGTCACGGCGAGGTCGGTCTTCTTGGCTTCCTCGGCCTGCTGCTCGGTGATGTAGCCGTTCTCGGCCATGCGGTCGATCACCCAGTTGCGGCGCTCGACGGCGGCGTCGTGGCGGCGGAACGGGTGATAATTGTTCGGCCCCTTGGGCAGGGCGGCGAGATAGGCGGCCTCGGCGATGGTCAGCTCGGAAACCGACTTGTCGAAATACAGCAGCGAGGCGGCGGCGACGCCGTAGGAGCCGATGCCGAGATAGATCTCGTTCAGATAGAGTTCGAGGATCTTGTCCTTGGAATAGGCGCGCTCCATGCGCAGCGCCAGCAGCGCCTCCTTCACCTTGCGGTCGATGGAGACCTCATTGGTGAGAAGGAAGTTCTTCGCCACCTGCTGGGTGATGGTGGAGGCGCCCTGCGGGCGGCGGCCGGAGCCGTAATTCTGCACGAAGGCATAGACCGCGCGGCCGATGCCGGTGAGATCGATACCGCCATGAGAATAGAAGTTCTTGTCCTCGGCGGAGATGAAGGCTTCCTTCACCAGCGGCGGGATGTTCTGGATCGGCAGATAGAGCCGGCGCTCGCGGGCATATTCGGCCAGCAGCGAGCCGTCCGCCGCGTGAACACGGGTCATCACCGGCGGCTCGTAATTCTGCAGCTGGCTGTAGTCCGGCAGGTCCTGCGAGAACTTCCACGCAAAATAGCCCGCTGCCGCGCCGCCGACCACGAAGACGATCGTGCCCAGCGCGAACATGAAACCCAGAAACCGCAGAAGCAGCCGCATGCGGCCAGGCCCCCATAAGCTGAGGACGCCACCGCGCGCCAGCACGATGCGAGTCCAGTGTCCGTCGTCGCCCTAAGGGCAGCGTGTGCGCGGCAACTATGGCCTAATCGCGACCGTTCAAGGCACGGTCGCGGCCAGGGGATCGCCGCCTGTCCGGCCTGCGCTGGCCGGCAGCGCCACAGGGGTACCCTCGACGGGTCCCTGAGCGGCGAAATAGGCATCGATCGCCGCCGCCATGGCCTCGGTCACACTAGCCTGCCACGAGGCCGATGTCATGAGTTCGAGGTCCTTGGCGCTGGAGAGATAGCCGAGCTCGAACAAAACGGAAGGCACGTCCGGCGCCTTCAACACCTTGAAGCCGGCCGATTTCAGCGGCGATTTGTGCATCCGCGCCACGCCGCTGACGCTCCCCGCCAGGCTGCGGGCAAAAAGTGAGGAGAAGTTGCGCGTTTCGCGCTGTGCGAGGTCGAACAGGATGCCGGCGACATCCGCTGGCTCCTCGGAAAGGTCGATTCCGGCGATGAGATCCGCCTTGTTTTCCGAATCCGCCAGTCGCTGCGATTCGGCGTCGGAGGCGCGGTCGGAGATGGTGTAGATCGTCGCCCCGCGCACATCGCCATCTTTCGAGCCGAGCGAATCGGCGTGCAGCGAGATGAACAACCGGGCGCCGTTTTCGCGGGCGAAGCGCACGCGCCGGCCGAGCGACACATAGGTGTCCTTGGTGCGCGTCATCAGCACGCGGTAGCGGCCGGTCTCCTCGAGCCGCCGCTCCAGCTGGCGGGCGATGACGAGCACCAGTTGCTTCTCGTTGACGCCGAACTTGGCGTTGACCGCGCCGGCGTCGATGCCGCCATGGCCGGGGTCGAGGACGATGACCGGGCGCGTATCGCCGGCGACGGCGGCCTCGGCCTGCGGCATGTCCGGTTGCTCCGCGGCGCGCTGCGGGGCAGCGGCCGCCTGCAGGAAGCTGGCGCGGTCGGTCTTGACGAGATCGATCACCAGCCGCGCCGGCTGGTCGTCCATGGGGTCGAGCACGAAGGCCTTGTCCACCTTCACCGGCGAGGTCGCGTCGAGCACGATGCGCGCCTTGCCCGGTGCGAAAAGGCCGAAGCGATAGGCAGAGACGAGGCCCCGCCCCTCCTGCCCCGCCGAGGCCGGCAGGGCGAAGATGACATCGGGAATGTCGATGACGACGCGATAGGGGTCGGCCAGAGTGAAGGCGCCGAGCGGCACCGAGCGCGAGAGGTCGATCACCAGCCTTGTGCGCTGGTCGTCACCGGCCAGGCGCGCATCGCTAGCCACCACCGGCTCGCCGGCTCCGGCGGCATGGGACGTGGAGAACCACGCCGGCAGCAGCGCGAGCGCCACCGCGAGCCAGATCGTCCGCATACCCCTTGGCCACGCCATGGCTGCCCGTGTCTCCTCATGTCCCGGTCGTCCGCACGAAGCTGGGGCGCGTGCCCCGCCTTTCTAGCGAATTACGCAGGAAGGGTTAACCAGCCCTTGCGCCCGGCCCCGTTTCGCCCGGCGGGCGTGGCCGGCGGGCAACGCCCGGCGCGCAGCATGTCGGACGCGATCCTTGCCAAATCGCCATGCGTGCCGCTATTAAGAGCATGCATATGGTTCGCATTCCGGTCGCTCGTCGACGTCCGGCTTTCGCGGCCCCTGCGGCGAAGGGCTATCCAGCGATGGTGGGCCCGGCACAAGGCGCGAATTCCGTTCAGGACCCGTAGCCGTGCCTCGGCGGTCGTCATGACTGCGCGCCCGGGGAACGCGGTCCGGTTTCGTCATTCACGGACGATTGGACGTGGGGCTCCCGCGCGGTGCTTTTCGCCGTGTCGTGTTCCACGGTCTTCGTGGCCATCTGACGTGAGCCGGACCGCGCGCGGTCGCGGCTCGCCCTGTTCGGTCGTGTAAGGACGGCAACCAACGATGATGCGTCAGCCGGCAAGTGTGGGTCTCGTGCGCAAGGCGGTTTACCGCTGCGCACCTGCCCGCAGGCCCGCGACCTGCGCACCACGTCGGCGCCCCGCCTGCGAGGCTCCCCGTCCTGCCCGCCGCATCCCCTTCGCGCTTTCAGTTTCCGCTTACTGGCACGGTCCGAGCCGTCCGGCGTCGTTGGCGACGTCGACGCGGCCGCTGCCCCATATGAGAGTTCAATGGCCAACAAGATGCTCATCGACGCCACCCATCCCGAGGAGACTCGGGTGGTGGTGGTGCGCGGCAACCGAGTCGAGGAATTCGACTTCGAGGCCGCCAACCGCAAGCCGCTGCGCGGCAACATCTACCTCGCCAAGGTCACGCGGGTAGAACCTTCCCTCCAGGCAGCCTTCGTCGAATATGGCGGCAACCGGCATGGCTTCCTCGCCTTCAGCGAGATCCATCCCGACTATTACCAGATCCCGGTCGCCGACCGGCAGGCCCTGCTGGCCGAGGAAGAGCGCCAGCAGCGGCGCGACGCCGAAGCCGAGAACGAGGACAAGCCCAAGGGTCGTCCCCGCCGGCCGCGCGGCGCCGCCAAGTCCGCCGAGGGCGACGAGAGCGTTTCCGAGGAAGCAACGACCGAAACCGCCGGCGAGACCGAGGGCGACGCCGCCCCGGCGCGGCGTTCGCGCCGTCGCCGCTCGTCCGATGAAGAGGGCGGTGGCGAGGGCGGCGAGGTCGAGGAGATCGCCGACGAGGAAGAGATCGTCGACGAGGTCGGCTCCGACGACGCCATGGAAGAAATGCCGGAGCGCGCCCCGCCGCGCGGCCGGGCCCGCACCTACAAGATCCAGGAAGTGATCAAGCGCCGGCAGGTGATGCTGGTGCAGGTGGTCAAGGAAGAGCGCGGCAACAAGGGCGCGGCGCTCACTACCTATCTCTCGCTTGCCGGCCGCTATTCGGTGCTGATGCCCAACACGGCGCGCGGCGGCGGCATCTCCCGCAAGATCACCTCGGCCGAAGACCGCAAGCGGCTCAAAGAGGTCGCCTCCGACCTCGAAGTGCCGGAGGGCATGGGCGTCATCCTGCGCACCGCTGGCGCCAACCGCACCAAGCCGGAGATTAAGCGCGACTTCGAATATCTCCTCCGCCTGTGGGAGAATGTGCGTGAGCTCACCCTGGGCTCCACCGCGCCGTCGCTGGTCTATGAGGAAGGCTCGCTGATCAAGCGCTCCATCCGCGACCTCTACAACAAGGACATCGACGAAGTTCTCGTGGCCGGCGAGGACGGCTACCGTGAGGCCAAGGACTTCATGCGCATGCTCATGCCGAGCCATGCGAAGAACGTGAAGATCTACAAGGACCTGCAGCCGGTGTTCACCCGGTTCGGAGTGGAGAGCCAGCTCGATGCGATGTTCCTGCCGCAGGTGCAGCTGCGCTCCGGCGGCTATCTCGTCATCAACCCGACCGAAGCGCTGGTCTCCATCGACGTGAACTCCGGGCGTTCGACCCGCGAGCACAACATCGAGGATACGGCGCTGAAGACCAATCTGGAGGCCGCCGAGGAGGTGGCCCGCCAGCTGCGCCTGCGCGACCTTGCCGGCCTTGTCGTCATCGACTTCATCGACATGGACGAAAAGCGCAACAACCGGGCGGTGGAGCGCAAGCTCAAGGACTGCCTGAAGAACGACCGCGCCCGCATCCAGCTCGGCCGCATCTCGCATTTCGGCCTGATGGAGATGAGCCGCCAGCGCATCCGCACCGGCGTGCTCGAATCCTCCACCGAGGTCTGCCCGCATTGCGGCGGCACCGGCCATGTGCGCTCGTCCGCGTCCGTCGCGCTGCAGATGCTGCGCGGCGCCGAGGACATTCTCCAGCGCTCCAACACGCATAACCTCATCATCCGCACCCGTGCGGAGAACGCGCTCTATGTGCTCAACCACAAGCGCGCGCATCTGCACGAGCTGGAAGAGCGCTTCGGCGTGCTGATCACCATCGCGGCCGACCCGTCGCTGACCGGGCTCACCCCGTTCGCCATCGACAAGGGCGACGCGGTGCCGAACCCGATCCCGCTGCCGCGTCCGCCCGAGCTGGTCTTCGAGCCGGAGGACGAGATCGTCGGCGAGGAGAGCGAGGACGAGGTCGAGACCGAGGCGCCGGTGGAAGCCGCCGCCGAGCCGGAGGCCAGCGAGAGCCGCGACCCGGCGCCTGCTGCCTCGGGCGACACGTCAGGCGAAGGTGGACGCCGTCGGCGCCGCCGGCGCCGGCGTCGGCGCGGCGGTGGCGGCAATGGCGAGAATGGCGAGCGCCATGCCGAGGGCGAGGCCGGTTCAGACATGTCCGGCGTCGAGTTCGAGGATGACGGCGAGGACGGCGAAGGCGACGAGTCTGCCGAGACCACCGGGGTCGCGGTCGAGGTGACGGCGGAAGCCGTCGCCCAGGTCCCGGCAACCGACGCGCCGGCCGAGACTCTGCCCGAGAGCGCGGCGATCACCCCGGCCGAAGCGCAGGAGATCGCTGCGGCGGAGCCGGCCCCTGAAGCCGTGACTGAGCCCGCTGCGGACGCCGCGCCTGTCGAGGACGAGAAGCCGCGTCGCGGCCGTCGCGGCGGCGGACGCCGTACCAAGGCGGCAGCGGCCGAGGCCAGCACGGAGGCCGTGCCGGCTGCCGAAGCTCCTGTCGCAGAAGCCCCCGCAGCTGAAGCCCCGCCGGCTGAGGCCGCGGAAGCTGCCGAGGCGAAGCCCAAGCCCCGCCGCCGCCGTTCGACGGTACGCGAGAAGGCACCGGCCGCCGTGGAAGGCGATACGGTGAGCGAAAGCGTGAGCGAGGCGCCCGTGGAAGCGGCCGCGCCGGAGGCCCCGGTCGCGGAAAGCGCGCCGGAGCCGACCGTTGCCGCAGAGCCGGAGCCGACCGTTGCCGCAGAGTCGGCGCCGGTAGAGGCTTCGACTGCGGAGGAGGCGCCCGCTGCCGCCGAGCCTGCTCCGGCACCGGAGCCCGACCGCCCGCGCCGTACCGGCTGGTGGCAGCGCAAGATCTTCGGCGAGTGATCGCCGGAGCGAAGCTTCGATCGGCAATTCGGCGACAGGGCGCGCGCAGGCGCGCCCACCTCGTCTCGACACTGGGAACGGCGCCTCGCGGCGCCGTTTTTCTTTTCCCACCTGCCCGCGCTCCTGCCGGCCGGAACCTCCGTCCCTGGGCGGTGTTCTGCTCTGGGATCACAGCGACGCGGGGCCTTGAATGATCACCCTCCAATGCGGGTACCGGATCGAGGTCGCGTGCGACCGCCCGACCGCCGCCATCACCTTGCTCGATCCGCACCCGGAACGACAGGTCGACATCCTTGATGTGGTCACCATGAGCGTCGTGGCGCTCGGCGATGGCAGCCCGGTTCCCTCAGACACCTACGAAGACGGTTTCGGCAATATTTGCCGGCGGCTGGTCATCCCGCCCGGCGGGGCGCGCTTCGAGAGCCGCATCAACGTCGCTGATCCCGGCACGCTTGATGTGTTCGACCTCAACGCCATCGAGCACAACCCGGCCGAGCTCCCGCCCGAGGTGCTGCAATTCCTGCTGCCGAGCCGGTATTGTGAGGTGGACGAACTGTCCAATACGGCGTGGGGCCTGTTCGGCAGCTATGCCCCCGGCTGGAACCGGGTGCAGCAGATCTGCAATTTCGTCCACGCGCAGATCCGCTTCGACTATCAGTGCGCACGCAGCACCCGCACGGCCGCGCAGGCGTTCAACGAGAGGGTCGGCGTCTGCCGCGACTTCACCCATCTCGCCGTCGCGCTCACCCGGGCGATGAACATACCGGCGCGCTACTGCAATGGCTTCCTCGGCGATGTCGGCGTGCCGCCCAACCCGGCCCCGATGGACTATAATGCGTGGTTCGAAGCCTATATTGGCGGGCATTGGCACACCTTCGATGCCCGCCACAACGTGCCGCGCATCGGCCGGGTGCTGGTGGCGCGCGGACGCGATGCCGCCGATATCCCGATGCTGCACACCTTCGGCCCGCATATTTTGCAGCGCTTCGAGGTGATCACCGAAGAGATCGCGGCCTGACGCCCGCGCCCAGAAGTGCCCGGTGTCAGCCCCGCAGCGCCGCCGCGCGGTCCTGCGCCCACTGCGCCACACTGCGCGGCTCCTTGCCGGTCAGCGTCTTCACCGCGTCGGTCACGCCGACCGTCCAGCCCTCGCGCACGGGATAGAAGATGCTGGCGAGGAAGCGAGCATAGTCCTCGCCGATGCCAGCGCCGGTCAGGATGCCGACAAAGGTGTCGTCGTCGACCGGGGCATAGGCGACAGGCTTGCCGATTGCCTCCGCGAGAATCGCCGCCGCCTCGGCGTAGCTCAGGGCCTCCGGGCCGGTGAGATTGAACGCCTTGTTGTCGAAGGCGTCGGTGGTGAGCGCGCTCGCAGCGCTCGCGGCGATGTCGCGCCCGTCAATGAAGCTCGACTTGCCCTCGCCCGCCGGCACGGCGATAGCGCCGGCATGGTCAATGCCGGGCTTCCAGAAATTGAGGAAATTGTCGGTGAACCAGTTCGGCCGCAGGATCACATAGGGCGTGCCGGAGGCGATGAGCGCCAGTTCGACCTGGCGATAAGGAATGGAATCGTCGGCATCGACGCCGAGCGCGGTCTGCAGCACCACCTTCACCTTACGGGCGGCGGCAGCCTCGATGACCGGGATGAGCCATTCGCGCGGCGTGGTGACGCCGCCCGGCAGCAGCACATAGGCGCGGTCGACGCCGTCGAACGCCGCCGCGTAGGTCTCCGGCCGGTCGAAGGCGAAGGCGACACCTTCCGCGCCCTCGATCGCCGCGCCGCCGCGCGAGGCCGCCTTCACCGCCTCGCCGCGCGCCAGCAGTTCTTTCACCAGCGGCCGCCCAACATGACCGCTCGCGCCGAGAACCAGAATCTTGCCTGCCATCGTCTGTCTCCGTAGTATCTAATGGAAACCATGTTTCGGATGACAACCTACGCCCGTCTTCCATGTACGCAAGAGAGCACTTTGCGCTCACATGGTGGCGTCGAGGAAACCGGCCTGCCGGGGTCAGCCGCGAGGGAGACCGCGATGCGCTACGCCTATAATGTCTATGAAGACCGTTGCCCCACGCGGATGGTGCTCGACCGGCTGGCCGACAAATGGGCGCTGCTGATCCTCGACCGGCTGGAGGACGGGCCGGTGCGGTTCAACCATCTGCGGCGCGACATCAAGGGCATCTCGCAGAAGGTGCTGTCGCAGACGCTGAAGAAGCTGGAGCGCGACGGGCTGGTGACGCGCACGGTGACTCCCACCGTGCCGGTCACCGTGGAATACGCCCTCACCCTGCTGGGCCGCGCGCTGGGGGAAACGGCGGCCGCCCTCACCCATTGGGCCGAGCACAATATGGACGCCATCCTCGCCGCCCAGGCCGCCTATGACGCCGCGCTGGCGGAAAGGTAAACTCCGGGTAGACGCCGCCCCCGCTTCCCTCATCCCCGGGCTTGACCCGGGGACGCAGACTGTGCGGCGCAGCGGGACCGCTGGGTGCCCGGGTCAAGCCCGGGCAAGAGGGCAGTGGCCCGTCACCCCGAGGCGCGCAGCAAGCCGCGAAGGGCGCAGGCCCGCGCCGCCCTGCCCTCATCCCTTGCGCAGGAAATCGCCAATCCGCCGCACCGCCTCGCGCATCTCGTCCGGCGCGCCGGCATAGGAGAGGCGCAGATAATGGTGACCGCGATGCGGGTCGAAATCGACGCCTGGCGTCGCCGCCACATGCGCTTCGTCGAGCAGCCGCCGGGCGAAGGCAGCGGAATCGTCGGTGAAGCGGGCCACATCGGCATAGAGATAGAACGCGCCGTCGACGGGCAGGAATTCCGGCAGGCCCGCGGCGGGCAGGCCCTGCGTCAGGATCAGCCGGTTCTCCTCATAGCCGTGCTTGACCGCCTCCATCTCGCCGGCGCCGTCAAAGGCCGCCTCGGCGGCGATCTGCGAGAGGGTGGGCACCGAGATCATGAGGTTCTGCTGCAGCCGCTCCACGGCGCGCACGAGACCTGCCGGCATTACCATCCAGCCGACCCGCCAGCCGGTCATGCAGAAGTATTTCGAGAAGGAATGGATGATGGTGGCCTCCGGGCTCACCGCCGCCGCGGTGGTGGCGGGGAAGGCGTAGTCCAGCCCATGATAGATCTCGTCGGAGATGAAGCGGATGCCCGCCTCCTCGGCGGTGCGGATCAATTCCGCCAGCGCCGAGGGCCGCATCATCGTGCCGGTGGGGTTGGCCGGGCTCGCCACCAGCACGCCCTTGAGCGGGGCGCGGCGGTGGGCGTCGAGCAGCGCCTCCGGCGTGATGACCCAGCGCGAGGCGGCATCGGTCTCGATCAGCACCGGCTCGCAACCGAGCGCGGTGAGGATGTGGCGATAGGGCGGGTAGCCGGGATTGGCGATCGCCACCCGGTCGCCGAGCTCGAACTGGGCGAGGAAGGTGAGCAGGAAGCCGGATGACGAGCCGGTCGTCACCACCACCCGGCCAGGATCGAGGTCGAGCCCATAGGTCTCGCCATAATGTCGGGCGATGCGGGCGCGCAGCGAGGGTATGCCGAGCGCGGTGGTGTAGCCGATGCGGCCATGGTCGAGCGCGCGCCGCGCCGCCTCGCGCGCGGTGGAAGGGGCCGGCGCCGCCGGCTGGCCGACCTCCATATGGATGACATGGCCGCCCGCCGCCTCGATGCGCGCGGCCCGCTCCATCACGTCCATGACGATGAAGGGGGCTATCTCGCTGCGGCGGGAGGCGCCGGCGAGCCGCGCGGCGACTGCGAGGCGATCTGACGGGAAAGATGTATCCATGATGCCGAACCTTGCCCAGGCGCCGCACCCGTGCCGCATTGTTTCGCGCGTGTCGGCGGACGTTCAATAGAAGATGATAACGGGCAGGCTTGACCCCGCCGTCACGACAGCGTCAGTTCCCCCGGAAACATATCGTGTCGATGGATGATGCCTTCGCTGCTGCTTGACAACCCCTCCTGCGCCACCCGCCGCCCGAGCGGTCGCCCTGTCGCGCGCATCGGCACCGCCCTTGCGCGCGGCGCCACCTTTCTTGCCGCCGCCGCGCTGCTTGTCCCCGCCGCACCGGCGCAGGCGCAGAGCCGCCAGCCCGGCATCATCCGCGATGCCGAGATCGAAACGCTGATGCGCGATTACACGCGCCCGATCTTCAAGGTGGCCGGCCTTCAGCAGCAGAACATCCAGGTGGTGCTGGTCGGCAGCGACAGCTTTAACGCCTTCGTCGCCGACGGAAGGCGCATCTTCATCAATACCGGCGCGTTGCAGCAGTCGAAGACGCCGAACGAAATCATCGGCGTGCTCGCCCATGAGACCGGCCATATCGCCGGCGGTCACCTCGCCAATATGCGCCAGCAGCTGGAATCGGCACAGACCGCCGCGATTGTCGGCATGCTGCTCGCCGCCGGCGGCGTCGCAGCCGGCGCGGCGACCGGCGCCAATATGGGCGGGGCGGCGGCAGGCGCGATCATGGCGCCGCAGGAAGTCGTCCGCCGCACGCTGCTCTCCTATCAGCGCGGTCAGGAAGCCTCGGCCGACCAGGCGGCGGTGAAGTACCTCACCGCCACCAAGCAGTCCGCCAAGGGCATGCTGACGACCTTCGAACGCTTTCAGAACGACCAGATCTTCCTCAGCCAGCGTGTCGACCCCTATGTGCTCAGCCACCCGATGGCGACCGAGCGCATCGCGCTCCTGTCGGAGATGGCGCATAAGAGCCCCTATTTCGACGCCAAGGACCCGCCCGCCCTGCAGGCGCGGCACGATATGATGCGGGCCAAGCTGGTGGGCTTCACCCAGCCGCCGGACACGGTGAACCGCACCTATTCGCGTTCCGACACCTCGCTGCCGGCCCGCTATGCCCGTGCGATTTCCGGCTACCGCTTCGGCAGCATCTCGGACGCGCTGAACCAGATTGATTCGCTCATCGCCGAGCAGCCGAACAATCCCTATTTCCATGAGCTGAAGGGCCAGGCCCTGCTGGAGGCCGGGCGGGCGCGGGAGGCGGTGCCGCCGCTGCGCCGCGCCGTCGCGCTGTCCGATGGCAACCCGCTGATCCGCATGCTGCTCGGCCAGGCGCTGGTCGCCAGCGACGACAAGGCGTCGATGGAAGAAGCGGTGCGCGAACTCACCTTCAGCCTGCAGCGCGAGCCGACCTCGCCCGCCGGCTGGCGGTATCTCGCCATGGCCTATGGCCGCAAGGGCGACATTCCCAATGCCGACCTTGCCTCGGCGCAGGCCGCCTATATGAGCGGCGATTTCCGCCTGTCGCGCGAGCTTGCGACCCGCGCCCGCAACGGCTTCAAGCTCGGCTCGCCGGGCTGGCTGAAGGCGGACGACATCGTCAACTACAAGCCGCCGGTGGACCCGAACGCCCGCCGCAAGCAGGCCGGCCAGTGACAGCCGGCACCGCCTCTTTCCCGCTGGAGACTCCCATGCAGCCCCTTCGCCTGCTCCGCCGCGCCGGCCGCGCGACCCTCGCGCTCGGCCTTGCCACCGGCCTGCTGCTCGGCGCGGCGCACACACCGGCCTCCGCGCTCGACGATGCCCAGCGCAAGGAATTCGAGAGCGTCATCCGCGACTATCTCGTGAACAATCCCGAGGTGATCCAGGAAGCGATCATGGTGCTGCAGCAGCGCCAGGCCGCGGCTGCGGCCAAGCAGCGCGAGGCGGCGGTGGCCGAACTCAAGCCCCGCATCTACGACACCACGCGCGGCGTCGTGGTCGGCAATCCGCAGGGCGATGTCACCCTGGTCGAGTTCTTCGATTACAATTGCGGCTACTGCAAGCGCGCGCTGGGCGACATGGTCGACCTCATCAAGGGCGACCCCAAGCTCAAGGTGATCCTCAAGGAATTCCCGGTGCTCGGACCGGGTTCGGTGGAAGCGGCACGCGTAGCGGTCGCCGTGCGCCTTACCGCGCCGGACAAGTATTTCGACTTCCACAAGAAGCTGCTCGGCGAACGGGGCCAGGCCAACAAGGACAAGGCGATCGAGGCCGCCGTCGCGGCCGGTGTCGACAAGGCGGCGCTGGAGAAGGCGCTCGACAACCCGGAAGTCAACGCCACGCTGCAGGACGACCTGCAACTGGCCGAGGCGCTCGGCATCGATGGCACGCCGAGCTATGTGCTGGGCGACCAGGTGGTGGTCGGTGCGGTCGGCCATGACCAGCTGAAGGACGCCATTGCTTCCGTGCGCAAGTGCGGCAAGACCCAGTGCTGACCATCCATGGCTGAACCTCCGGCGCGGACCGCACGAACGGACCGCGCCAGACGCGGCCCCGCCGCGAGGTCCGCCGGCCGGGGATAATCCAAGGGAAAGCACGGCAGGGCTTGGCGCGAGGCCAGCCATTGCCTATAAACCCGCGGCCGTCCCGGCATGGGGCCGCCGGCGGCTGGCTTCAACGAGGCGCGATGCCCGACACGGTGCATGTTCTCAACGGACCGAATCTGAACCTGCTCGGCACGCGCGAGCCGGAGATTTATGGCCGTGCGACCATCGCCGATGTGGAGGCCGCCTGCCGCGCCGCCTGCGAGCGCCATGGCCTCGACCTCGTCTTCCGCCAGACCAACCATGAGGGCGAGCTCGTCACCTTCCTGCAGGAAGCGCGCGGCTCGCGCGGCGTTGTGCTGAACGCGGCGGCCTATACCCACACATCCGTCGCCATCGCCGACGCCATCAAGGCGGCCGGCCTCATTGTCGTCGAAGTCCACCTGTCCAACGTCTTCGCGCGCGAAGCCTTCCGCCATCATTCCTATATTTCGCCGGTCGCCCGTGGGGTGATCTGCGGCCTGGGGATCGACGGCTACCGGCTCGCCATCGATGCGCTCGCCACCGCCGGTGGCAAGATCAGCTGAGGGAGACGGGCGAGCGACCGTCACGGGATCATGATGAAAACCAACAAGCCGAACATCGACCCCGCGCTCGTGCGCGAGATCGCCAACCTGCTGTCCGAGAGCGACCTCACCGAGATCGAGGTGCAGCACGAGGATCTGCGCATCCGCGTCGTCCGCGCCGCGCCCACCGTCTATGCAGCCCCGGTCGCGGTCGCGCCGGCCCCCGTGGCCGCCGCCGCCCCGGCACCGGCTGCCGCCGCGCCGGCTTCTGCCGCGCCCGTGGCCGACCTGTCGAAGCATCCCGGCCTCGTCACCTCGCCGATGGTGGGCACCGCCTATCTCGGCCCCGAGCCCGGCGCGAAGTACTTCGTCGACGTCGGCTCGGTGGTGAAGGAAGGCCAGACGCTGCTCATCGTCGAGGCGATGAAGACCATGAACGCGATTCCCGCGCCCCGCGCCGGCACCGTGACCCGTATCATCGTGGAGAATGCGCAGCCGGTCGAATATGGCGAGCCACTCCTGATCATCGAGTGAGGCGCGCCTGATGTTCGGCAAGATTCTGATTGCCAATCGCGGCGAGATCGCCCTGCGCGTGCTGCGCGCCTGCAAGGAAATGGGCATCGCCACCGTGGCGGTTCATTCCACCGCCGACGCCAACGCCATGCATGTGAAGCTGGCGGATGAGAGCGTGTGCATCGGCCCGCCGCAGGCCCGCGACAGCTATCTCAACATTCCGGCCCTGCTCGCCGCCTGCGAGATCACCGGGGCCGAAGCCGTGCATCCCGGCTATGGCTTCCTCGCCGAGAATGCGCGCTTCGCGGAAATCCTCATCGACCATGGCGTGCAGTTCATCGGGCCGAAGCCCGAGCACATCCGCATCATGGGCGACAAGATCGAGGCGAAGAAGACCGCCAAGCGGCTCGGCATTCCCTGCGTGCCCGGCTCGGATGGTGGCGTCACCTCCGACGACGAGGCGATGAAGGTCGCCAATGAGATCGGCTATCCCGTGCTCATCAAGGCCGCCGCCGGCGGCGGCGGGCGCGGCATGAAGGTGGCGCGCTCGGAGCAGGAACTGTCCGCCGCCCTCTCCACCGCGCGCTCGGAAGCCCGCGCCGCCTTCGGCGACGACGCGGTCTATATCGAGAAGTATCTGGGCACGCCCCGGCACATCGAAATCCAGGTGCTGGGCGACGGCAAGGGCAACGCCATCCATCTCGGCGAGCGCGACTGCTCGCTGCAGCGCCGTCACCAGAAGGTGCTGGAAGAGGCCCCCTCGCCCATCCTCACGCCGGAACAGCGCGCCCGCATCGGCGGGACGGTGGCGCAGGCCATGCGCGACCTGAAATATCTCGGCGCCGGCACCATCGAGTTCCTGTACGAGAATGGCGAGTTCTACTTCATCGAGATGAACACCCGCATCCAGGTGGAACATCCGGTGACCGAGGCCATCACCGGCGTCGATCTCATCAATGAGCAGATCCGCGTCGCTGCCGGCCTGCCGATGAGCGTGACGCAGGACGACATTAAGCTCGACGGCCACGCCATCGAGTGCCGGGTGAATGCCGAGCATCCCCGCACCTTCCGGCCCTCGCCGGGGCGGATCGACTACTGGCACGTGCCGGGCGGGCCGGGCGTGCGCATCGATTCGGCGGTGTATCAGGGCTATACGATCCCACCCTATTACGACAGCCTCGCCGGCAAGCTCATCGTCCACGCCGCCACCCGCGAGGAGTGCCTCGCCCGGCTCAAGCGGGCGCTGAACGAGTTCGTGGTGGAGGGCATCGAAACCACGCTGCCGCTGTTCCGCGAACTGGTCGAGAATGACGACATCAAGCGCGGCGCCTACGACATCCATTGGCTGGAGCATTTCCTCGCCGAGGGCGAGCCGGGCGCCTGAGGCGCCTTCAGATCAGCTCTTCGACGACATCATGGCCGGGCACGTCCCGGCCATTTTCGTGTCCGCCGTCGCCGTGCCAAAAGGCACGGCGCCTTCACAGCGCTGCGCATCTCGGTCATGCTGGCGTCATGTCACACCCGCGCGAACATCAGGTCGAGATCACCCCGGACGTGCTGCTGAAGGCCTATGCCTGCGGCATCTTCCCGATGGCCGAGAGCGCCGACGACCCCGGCCTCTACTGGATCGAACCGGAGCGGCGCGGCATCATTCCGCTGGACGATTTCAGCATTACCAGCCGCCTCGCCCGTACGGTGCGCGCCGACCGCTTCGAGATCCGTATCGACCATGATTTCGAGGCGGTGATCGATGGCTGCGCCGCCCCCGCCGACGGGCGCGGTTCGACCTGGATCAACCGGCGCATCCGCAAGCTCTATTGCGACCTGCACGCGCGCGGCTACTGCCATTCGGTGGAAGCCTGGCAGGATGGCGTGCTGGTCGGCGGCCTCTATGGCGTCCGGCTGGGGCGGGCGTTTTTCGGCGAGAGCATGTTCCACACCGCCCGCGACGCCTCCAAGGTGGCGCTGGTGCATCTGGTGGCGCGGCTGAAAAAGGGCGGCTTCGTGCTGCTCGACACCCAGTTCGTCACGGACCACCTGCGCAGCTTCGGCGCCATTGAGGTGCCCAAGCGCCAGTACAGCCGGCTGCTGGGACAGGCGCTGGAAGCGGGTGAAGGCGATTTCTACTGCTGGCCGCCGGGCGAGGCGATCACCGGGGCGGTCTGCTTGCAGTCGGTCAGCCACACATCATAGATCGGGTGCTCCACCCCGTGCAGGCCGGGGCTGGAGGCGAACATCCAGCCACCGAACAGCGGCTGCACCTTGCCGTCGAGCGCGATTTCCTGAATCTCGACGAAGCCCGTGGTGTTCTGCTGCTCGCTTTCCGGCCGCGTATAGCAGGCGCGCGGCGTGATCCGCAGCGCACCGAACTGCACCGTCTCGTTGATCGCCACGTCGAAGCTGGTGATGCGGCCGGTGATCTTGTCGAGGCCGGAGAACTCGGCGGTGCGGTTCTCGATCTTCTGCTCCGGCGGCTGAATCACCTCGATGTCGCCGCTCGGACCGACGGTCGCCTGCCCCGGCACTTCCGCCGGCGCCTGAGCGGGCGCGCGCGGCGCACCGGCGTCAGGGTCCTCCATGATGGAGGGCACACCCGCTCCGCCCGGGGGCGAATCGGGGTCCTCGACCGGCCCTTCCATCTGCGGCGGCGGTGCCAGCGGCTGCGATTCCACCCCGCCCTGCCACCCTTGGGCAGCGAGAGGCGCGGCGGCAAAGCCCGCCAGCATCACCCCGGCGAGAAGCGCGGAGCGCAGGAACGGTCGGAAAGCGGAAATGCCGTGCACCGGAAAGCCTCGCGAAGCGCACTGCCCCTCCGGCGCGCGCAGGGGGCCAAGATGCCGGGCAATGCGGCGATGTCGGGGCGGGCGCGAAAATGGCGCGCGCAGCCCCGCCTGCCCCGCCGGCGCGGCGGGCGTCACTCGGGCGTCCAGGCCTTGTAGTCGCCCGTCACGGCGGGGCGATGACCGAAGCCGATGGCCGAGCCGGGCGGATGATAGGCATTGACGGTGCCGGTGGGGTTCGGCCGATGCGGCTGCTCCCACTCGCGCGCGACATAGCTTTCCTCGCTCGGCGGCACGTCGGAGCGCTGGTGCATCCAGGCGTGCCAGCCGGGCGGAATCGCGGTGGCTTCGGCATAGCCATTATAGATCACCCAGCGGCGCTCGAAGCCGAGCGAGGGGTCGATCTTGCGGCCCTTGGTGCGGTAGTAGCGGTTGCCGAACTCGTCCGTGCCGACGAACTCCCCATGCCGCCAGGTGTGGAAGCGCGTGCCCATGGTCTGGGCGTTCCACCAGGTGAAGGTCTCGGTGATGAAGTCGGAAATCTTCACGGAATTCGTCCCTGCGCCGGCCGTCGATCTCGCGCGGAACATGCCACCCGCTCCGCGCGAAGTCCAGCCGCGCGCGGCCCGGCGCGGCGCTTAACCACGGCTGCGGAACTCCGTGGCATAATAGGCGAGCGCCAGCAGCAGTACGGCGCCGCCGGCCACCGTCACCGCCCCCCAGCCGCCGAGCTCATAGAGTGGGCTCGCCACGGCGGAGCCCAGAGCGCCGCCGAAGAAGAAGGTCGCGATATAGAGGGCGTTCAGCCGGGCCCGGATTTCCGGTGCCAGCATGAAGATAGCGCGCTGGCCGAAGACCAGATTGGCCGTCACCGCGCAGTCGAGCACGATGGCGCCGAGCGCCAGCACGATCAGCGAGGCCGTGCCGCTGCCGAGTTCGGTCAATAAGAGGCCGACTAGCGCCAGCGCCAGCGCGGCGCCTGTCGCGATCCTCGACCATCCCCGGTCGGCGAGCCAGCCGGCGACGGGCGAGATGGCGACGCTGGCCGCCCCCGCCAGAGCGAACAGCGCGATCCCCTGCTGGCCGAGCCGGAATTCCGGCCCGGCGAGCTCCAGCGGAACCGCCGTCCAGAACAGCGTGAAGACCGCGAACATGGCCGCCTGATAGAGCGCGCGGCGGCGCAGCACCGGCTGCGAACGCAGCAAGGGCCCGAGCGAGCCGACGAGGCGTGCGTAGCTGGTGCGCCCGCCGGGGTGGCGGGGCGGCAAGGCCAGGCGCAGGCCGACCGCCAGCGCCAGCATTGCCAGCGCGGCGATGAGGAACACCGACCGCCAGCCGAACCAGTGGGCGAGCAGGGAGGACACCGGCCGTGCCAGCAGGATGCCGGTCATCAGCCCGCTCACCACGCTGCCGACCTTGCGGCCGCGCTCTTCCGGCCGGGCCAGATGCGCCGCGAAGGGCACGGCGACCTGCGCCACCACCGAGCCGATGCCGAACACCAACGCCGCCAGAAGGAACACGGCCGGCGCGTTCGCGAGGAACGCCAAGCCGAGACCGGCGGCGGCGCACAGCAGGATCGCGGAGATGAGACGCCGGTTCTCGACGATGTCGCCCAGCGGCACCAGAAGCAGCAGGCCGGCGATATAGCCGAGCTGCCCGACGGTGACGACGAGGCTGGCCAGTGTCTCGTCGAGGCCGATATCGTCGGCGATCAGCGCGATCAGCGGCTGGGCGTAATAGAGATTGGCCGCGCCGAGCCCCGCCGCGAGCGCAAGCAGGAAAAAGGTCGGGGCGCCGGCGGCCGGGCGCGCGTCGGGGATCGAGGTCATCGGGGCATGCCAGGTTGGAAGAACGGTGTCGCCGGTCATTTGGGGACCCGGGGCCGCTGCTGTCCAGATGCCGATGGGTCAGCGCGCCCTTGCCGGCGTGCGAAGGGAAAATGGCAAAAGCGCAAAGTGCGGTGATGCCCGTCATCCCCACTGTTCACCGGCTGTTTCGGAAGACGCGGATTGGCGCTGGACTCAGTGACCGAATCCCCTCTCGATTGGGGTTTGCCCCTGGCGGGCGACGTGTGGTGCCCCCATCTAGATTTAGCGATTTTTTCACACACTCCACACTAGAGTTTGTGACGCAAGGTTGACGGGCACGAAGGAGTCGGACAGTTTGGCGCCGTCGGTCGCAGCGTGATTTTGGCGGGCCGGCTCATCCAGATTGAATCGGACTCCATCGCCGGTACCACCTTCCGGCGGGGCGTTTATGCGTTCCACGTGCGTACCAACAACACACCGGAACGATGCGGCCTGGCCGTGCGATTTCGGATGACGGGGTATGCGGACGCAGGTCCGAGGCTTTGAAGATCGATACGCGGGCCGCGGACAGGTCCGCCCGAACCGGGGACGAACCAGAATGCGCATCCAGCGCCGTTACACGCAGGCCGGCCGTTCACCCTATGCGGACATCGCGTTCCGCAAGGCGACGAGCGAGATTCGCAATCCTGACGGATCGGTGGTGTTCCGCCTCGAAGCCATCGACGTGCCGGAGCATTTCTCGCAGGTCGCCACCGACATCATCGCGCAGAAGTACTTCCGCAAGGCGGGTGTGCCGGCGCGGCTGAAGAAGGCCGAGGAGGAGACCGTTCCCTCCTTCCTCTGGCGCGGCGTCGCCGATGAGAAGGCGCTCAGCGCCCTCCCCGAAAAGGAGCGCTATGTCGGCGAGACCGATTCCCGGCAGGTGTTCGACCGGCTGGCCGGCACCTGGACCTATTGGGGCTGGAAGGGCGGCTATTTCGATTCGGAGGAGGACGCGCAGGCCTTCTTCGACGAGCACCGCTACATGCTGGCCATGCAGATGGCCGCGCCGAACTCGCCGCAATGGTTCAACACCGGCCTGCACTGGGCCTATGGCATCGATGGCCCGAGCCAGGGCCACTTCTATGTCGACTATGTCACCGGCGAGCTGACCCGCTCCAAGTCGTCCTATGAGCACCCGCAGCCGCACGCCTGCTTCATCCAGTCCGTCGGCGACGATCTGGTGAACGAAGGCGGCATCATGGACCTGTGGGTGCGCGAGGCGCGCCTGTTCAAATATGGTTCGGGCACCGGCTCCAACTTCTCCGCGCTGCGCGGCGAGGGCGAGAAGCTCTCCGGCGGCGGCCGTTCCTCCGGCCTCATGTCCTTCCTCAAGATCGGCGACCGCGCGGCGGGCGCCATCAAGTCCGGCGGCACCACCCGCCGCGCGGCCAAGATGGTGGTGGTCGATGTCGACCACCCCGATATCGAGACCTATGTCGACTGGAAGGTGAAGGAGGAGCAGAAGGTCGCCGCTCTCGTCACCGGTTCCAAGACCGTCGCCAAGCACATGAAGGCCGTGATGAAGGCCTGCGTGAACTGCGAGGGCGAGGGTGACGATTGCTACGACCCGGAAAAGAACCCCGCCCTGAAGCGCGAGATCCGCGCCGCCAAGAAGGCGCAGGTGCCGGAGAACTATATCCGCCGCGTCGTGCAGTTCGCCAAGCAGGGCTACACGGAAATCGAGTTCCCGGTCTACGACACCGATTGGGATTCGGAGGCCTATCTCACCGTTTCCGGCCAGAACTCGAACAATTCGGTGCGCGTCGATGACGCGTTCCTGAATGCGGTCGAGGCGGATGCGGACTGGAACCTCACCTCCCGCATCACCGGCAAGGTGACGAAGACTCTGAAGGCGCAGGAGCTGTGGGAGAAGATCGGCCACGCCGCCTGGGCCTGCGCCGACCCCGGCATCCAGTTCCACACCACCATCAATGACTGGCACACCAGCCCGGCCGGCGGCCCGATCCGCGCCTCCAACCCGTGCTCGGAATACATGTTCCTCGACGACACGGCGTGCAACCTCGCCTCGCTGAACCTGCTGCAGTTCCGCAAGGCGGACGGCACGTTCGACGTGGAGAGCTATGAGCATGCCTGCCGGCTGTGGACCGTGGTGCTCGAAATCTCGATCCTGATGGCGCAGTTCCCCTCGAAGGAAATCGCGCAGCTTTCCTATGACTACCGCACGCTCGGCCTCGGCTACGCCAATATTGGCGGCCTGCTGATGACCTCCGGCATCCCCTATGATTCCGAGGAAGGCCGCGCCTATTGCGGCGCGCTCACCGCGATCATGACCGGCGTCGCCTATGCCACTTCGGCCGAGATGGCCAAGGAGCTGGGCCCGTTCCCGGAATACACCCCCAACGCGCCCCACATGCTGCGGGTGATGCGCAACCACCGCCGCGCCGCCTATGGCGAGAAGGCCGGCTATGAGGGGCTGAGCACCAACCCGGTGCCGCTCGACCATGCCAAGGTGCCCGAGAAACTGCTCGTCGAGCGCGCCAAGGCCGCCTGGGACCTCGCCCTTTCGCTCGGCGAGGCGCATGGCTACCGCAACGCCCAGACCACGCTGCTCGCGCCCACCGGCACGATCGGCCTGGTGATGGATTGCGACACCACCGGCATTGAGCCCGATTTCGCGCTGGTGAAGTTCAAGAAGCTGGCCGGCGGCGGCTACTTCAAGATCATCAACCGCGCCGTGCCGGAAGCGCTGCGCACGCTCGGCTATTCCGAGAGCCAGATCGCCGAGATCGAGGCTTATGCGGTCGGCCACGGCTCGATCACCCAGGCGCCGGCGATCAACCACTCGACGCTGCGCACCAAGGGCTTCGACGACGCCATGCTGGCGAAGATCGACGCCAGCGTGAAGGCGGCCTTTGACATCAAGTTCGTGTTCAACCGCTGGACGCTCGGCGACGAGGCGCTGGCCAAGCTCGGCGTGCCCGCCGACAAGCTGGCCGATCCGACCTTCGAGCTGCTGCCCTTCCTCGGCTTCTCCAAGAAGGACATCGAAGCGGCGAACATCCATGTCTGCGGCGCGATGACGCTTGAGGGCGCGCCGTTCCTCAAGACCGAGCACTATCCGGTGTTCGACTGCGCCAATCCGTGCGGGCGCATCGGCAAGCGCTACCTCTCGGTCACCAGCCACATTCTGATGATGGCGGCGGCGCAGCCCTTCCTCTCCGGCGCCATCTCCAAGACCATCAACATGCCGAACGAGGCGACAGTGGAGGACTGCAAGGAGGCGTATCTGCTTTCCTGGCGCCTCGCGCTGAAGGCCAACGCGCTCTACCGCGACGGCTCCAAGCTGTCCCAGCCGCTGAACTCGCAGCTCATCGCCGACGAGGACGACGAGGAGGACGCGGTCGAGGCGCTGCTGGAGAAGCCCGCCGCCGCCCGCGCCACCCAGATCACCGAGAAGGTGGTGGAGAAGATCGTCGAGCGCGTCGTCGCCCTGCGCGACCGCGAGAAGATGCCGGACCGCCGCAAGGGCTACACCCAGAAGGCGGTGGTCGGCGGGCACAAAGTCTATCTGCGCACCGGTGAATATGATGATGGCCGCCTCGGCGAGATCTTCATCGACATGCACAAGGAAGGCGCGGCGCTGCGCTCCTTCATCAACAACTTCGCCATCTCGGTGTCGCTGGGCCTCCAGTACGGCGTGCCGCTGGAGGAGTATGTCGACGCCTTCACCTTCACCCGCTTCGAGCCCGCCGGCCCGGTGCAGGGCAATGAGGTGATCAAGTACGCCACCTCGATCCTCGACTACATCTTCCGCGAGCTCGCCGTGTCCTATCTCGGCCGCCACGAGCTCGGCCATGTCGAGCCGAGCGAGTCGCATTTCGACGCGCTGGGCAAGGGCGTGGAAGAGGGCAAGGCCTCGCCGACCGCCGCCGCCTCGCGCATGGTCTCCAAGGGCCTGATGCGCGGCAAGAATGTGAGCCTGATGGTGGTGCCGGCCGGCACCCCGACGGCGCCCGCCGGCGCGACCTCGAATGTCACCGCGCTGCGCGGCGGCATCCAGGGCGCCACGGCGCTGAAGGCCGAGCCGATGGACGAGGAGGAACTGGAGCTGGGCAGCACCGACGCCCTGCCCTGGTCCGCCCCCACCCCGGCCCCGGCGACGAGCGGTCCGACCAAGGCGGAAGCCCGCGCCATCGCCCGCGCCAAGGGCTATGAGGGCGAATCCTGCCCCGAGTGCCAGAACTTCACCATGGTGCGGAACGGCACCTGCCTGAAGTGCGAGACCTGCGGAAGCACGACGGGGTGCAGCTGAGCAAGGTCAGGCTCATGTTCGACCACCTCATCCATGCCGACTGGAGCATGGATGAACGGAAGAGGTGGATGACGATGGCCACCCGTCTTTCTGACGGGTGGCTTATCGATTCCGCCTTTAAGGCAGATTCTCCCTCTGTCTTTGTTCAACAGCTCGCGGAGATTGGCCGGAATGGACGCGTTCTGGTCGGCTTCGACTTTCCGATCGGCGTTCCATCGGCCTATGGCGTGCAAACCGGCTTTGCTGATTTTCCGGCCGCACTGAGAGACTTTGGGGAGGGCGACTGGTCCGACTTTTTCAGGGTCGCCGACACTCCCTCAGAGATTTCCCTACAGCGACCGTTCTATCCCCGTATCTCCCGGAAAGGGTCGACACGGACTGACCTCACGACCGGCCTCGGCGTCCTGACGTTCGCCGACCTGTTACGGAAATGCGAACGAAGGACCGAACATGGCCCTGAAGGTTGTGCCCTGTTCTGGACACTCGGCGGCAACCAGGTTGGCAAAGCCGCACTGAACGGCTGGCACGGGGTAATCCGCCCGGCCATGCTGGACGGTGCGCTACTTTGGCCATTTGACGGCACGTTGGCAGACCTGTCTCGGCGTGCCGGAGTTGTTCTTGCTGAGACCTATCCGGCCGAGGCCTATGCCATTTTTGAGGGTCGCTTTCTTCGACGAGAAAGCAAGAGCCAGCAGGCTGATCGCTTAGGCAAGGCTCCTTCCATTCATCGCTGGGCAAACACCAACTCAGTGCAACTGTCCCCATCACTTATCGCTCAGATCGACGCAGGTTTCGGGCCGAGAAAGACGGGCGAGGATGCTTTTGATGCCTTTGCGGGCATGGTCAAGATGATCGAGGTGGTCGAAGGTCGTCGGAAAGAAATGAGCTATCCTTGGCCAGAGGCAAACGTCTGGGAGGGATGGATTCTCGGACGGTAGCCCGTCTCCGGCCCGAGCGGGCCGACACACGCCAATCTGGATCCCCGATGAACCTTCCCCCCGCTCTCACCACCCCTCGCCTGCTTCTGCGTCCGCACCGGATGGCGGATTTCGAGGCTTATGCCGCCATGTGGGCAGAGCCGGCGGTGGTGCGCTTCATCGGCGGACAGCCGCTGAGCCGCGAGGCGGCCTGGGTGCGCTTCCTGCGCCAGGCCGGTCTCTGGCATCATCTCGGCTTCGGCTTCTTCGTCCTTGAGGACCGCGTCAGCGGTGCCCTGCTCGGCGAGGCCGGCTTCCACGACATGAAGCGCACGCTCGAACCCTCCATCGAGGGCACGATGGAGGCCGGCTGGGCGCTGCGCACAGAGGCACAGGGCAAGGGGCTGGCGGAAGAAGCGATGCGCGCGGTGCTCGCCTGGGGCGAGGCGCATCGCCACGGCGCCCGCTTCACCTGCATGATCGAGCCCGACCACGCGGCCTCGCTCCATGTCGCCGGCAAGCTTGGCTTCACCCGGTTCGCCCAAGGGCTCTATGCCGGCCGGCCGGTGGTGCTGCTGGAGCGGCGCGCGGCGGCGAACGCGTCCGCGCCATAGGCGTGAGCCGGATCAGCGCGCGCGGCGTCCATTGGCGAGCACGTTGCGGATCGAGAAGCTCGAATGGATGCGCGAGAGGCCCGGAAGGGTCGACAGGATCTCGGTGTGGATGCGTTCAAACTCCGCCGGTGTCTCGACTTCGACGCGCAGCAGATAGTCCGAGCCGCCGGTCATGAGAAAGCACTCGCGGATTTCCGGGTGCCGGCGCACCGCCGCTTCGAAGCGGTTGAGGTAGTCCTCCGTCTGTCGTTCCAGCGTGATGTTGATGATCACGGCAATGGCGGCATCGCGCGCGGAATGGTCGACCAGAACGGTATAGCCGCGAATGACGCCGCTATGCTCCATCGCCTTGATGCGCCGCTGACAGCTGGAGGGGGAGAGCCCGACCTCGGCGGCGATCTGCGCGCTCGGCATGCGCGCATCGAGACGCAGCAGGCGCAAAATGTTGCGGTCGATCGAATCCAGAGCACTCACGGTGGTTCCTTCGAAAACTTCGCTGATACGTGCAAAATGGCGCATCCATGCGGCAATCATGCACAGATCGCGGAAAATGCGCATGATTGCTCCGCTATACTGCATCCTCGTGGGGTAAGCGAGGATGAGGCGGGCGATGTTCGGCGACATCTCCAATGACCAGACGGCGGTCGACACCGCGCCGGGAATCTTGACCATCGATCTCGGGGCGCTTGCCGCCAATTACCGGCAGCTCAAGGACCGGGTCGGGGCCGCGCGCGTGGCCGGCGTGGTCAAGGCGGATGCCTATGGGCTCGGCGCGGCGCGCGTCGTCCCGGCGCTCTATGCCGCGGGATGCCGCGATTTCTTCGTCGCCCAGTTCAGCGAGGCGCAGGCCATCGTTCGCACCCTCGGCCGCGACGCGCGGCTCTATGTGCTCAACGGCCTGCAACCCGGCGCCGAGCGCGCCTGCGCGGAGGCGGGGATCATTCCCGTGCTCAACAGCCTCGACCAGCTCGCCAACTGGTCCCGCTGCGCCCGCGCCCGTGGAACGGAACTGCCGGCGCTCTTGCAGTTCGACACCGGCATGTCGCGCCTCGGCCTGCCGCCGGAGGAAGTCGACACCCTGCTTCAGGAGCCGTCGCGGCTGGAAGGCGTGCGGCTGTTGCATGTGATGAGTCACCTGGCCAGCGCCGACGAGCCGGACAGCCCGCAGAATGCCGAGCAACTGGCAACGATGCGCCGTTTCGCGGCGGCGTTCCCCGGCATCGAGCCGTGCTTCGCCAATTCCGGCGGCATCTTTCTCGGGTCGGACTATCACGGCGTGCTCGTGCGCCCCGGCATCGCGCTCTATGGCGGCGCGCCGACCGCCGGCGTGCCGAACCCGATGCGGCCGGTGGTGCGGCTCGACGCGCGCGTGGTGCAGACCCGGCTTGTGCCGGCGGGCGCCCGGGTCGGGTATGGCGGCGTGCATGTCACCTCCGGCGAGCGCAGGCTCGCCACCGTCTCGGTGGGCTATGCCGACGGGCTGCCGCGCGCGCTGAGCGATCGCGGCGCGGTCTATCAGGGCGATGTCCGGCTGCCGATCGTCGGCCGCGTGTCCATGGACAGCCTCACCGTGGACGCCACCGCGCTTGCCCCCGGCACGCTCGCGCTCGGCACGCTGGTCGAGATCGTCGGCCCGCACCAGACGCTGGAAGACGTGGCGCGCGACGCCGGCACCATTCCCTACGAAATCCTCACCGCGCTCGGCAGGCGCTATCATCGCGTCTATCGCTGAAAGCGCGGGCAGGAACAGACCAGAGGCACCTTCCGATGAAGATCGTCATACTCGGCGCCGGTGTGATCGGCGTCACTTCCGCCTATTACCTCGCCAAGGCCGGCCATGAGGTGACGGTGCTCGACCGGCAGCCGGGCCCGGCGCTGGAAACCAGCTATGCCAATGCCGGCGAAGTCTCGCCGGGCTACGCCTCGCCCTGGGCCGCGCCGGGCATCCCGATGAAGGCGCTCAAATGGCTGTTCATGAAGCACGCGCCCTTGATCATCCAGCCCCGCTTCGATGTCGCGACCTGGCGCTGGATGCTGGCGATGCTGCGCAATTGCACCGCCGCGCGCTATGCCGTGAACAAGGGGCGCATGGTCGGCCTCGCCGAATATAGCCGCGACTGTCTGGCCGAGCTGCGCGCGGAAACCGGCATCGCCTATGACGAGCGGATGCAGGGCACGCTCCAGGTGTTCCGCACCCAGAAGCAGCTCGACGGCATCGGCAAGGATATCGAGGTGCTGCGGGCCGACGGTGTTCCGTTCGAGGTGCTGGACCGTGCCGGCTGCGTCGCCGCCGAGCCCGGACTCGCGCGCGCGGCCGAGAAGATCGTCGGCGGCCTGCGCCTGCCCGGCGACGAGACGGGCGACTGCTTCAAATTCACCACCGCCCTGGCCGCGCGGGCCGAGACGCTGGGGGTGAGCTTCCGCTACGGGGTCGATATTCGGGGGATCAAAACCGCGGCCGGGCGTGTCGTCGCCGTGGACACAGCGGCGGGCGAGGTTCACGCCGATCGCTTCGTCGCCGCGTTGGGCAGCTTCACGCCGCAGCTTCTCGCCCCGCTCGGCCTCGACCTGCCGATCTATCCGGTCAAGGGCTATTCGATCACCGTGCCGATCGTGGAAGAGAGGCTGGCGCCGGTTTCGACGGTGATGGACGAGACCTACAAGGTCGCCATCACCCGTCTTGGCGATCGCATCCGCGTCGGCGGCATGGCGGAAATCGCCGGCTTCTCCACCAGCCTGCCGCCCTCCCGCCAGGCGACACTGGTGCAATCGGTGGAGAGCCTGTTCGGCGGCGCCGGAGACCAGAGCAAGGCGTCGTTCTGGTCGGGCTTGCGGCCGATGACGCCGGACGGCACGCCGATCATCGGCCGGACGCGCTACCCGAACCTGTTCCTCAATGCCGGCCACGGCACGTTGGGCTGGACCATGTCCTGCGGGTCGTCCCGTGTGCTGGCCGATCTCATCAGCGACCGCGCGCCGGAAATCGCTGCGGAAGATCTGGCGCTGGCGCGCTACGCGGCCTGACGCGGGAAAGCGACAGCAGGGCACAGGGCCGTGACGCCCTTTAGGGGTGCGCGCGGGCTCTCCCTTGCCCTGCTTTCCCCGCGAGAACGGCGTCCACGGCGGCCTGCCGGTCGAATGCGCCGTCCCCGGCATCGCGCCCATAGAGCGCGGCATCGAGAGCGGCGGTCTCGCATCCGCTCACCTTCAGCCCGAGGTCGCGGCGGCGGCGCAGATAGGCGTCGCACGCCCGGCGAAGGGCAAAGAGGTCTCCGGAGCGGGCCACGCGCTTCAGTTGTTGCCGCGTCGGATCAATGGGCGAGAGCCGGCGAAGCGCGCGCAGCAGCTGCGGTCGCCGGCGCGGTGCGAGTCCGGCAAGGCACAGGCCGAGCCCGGTCAGCGCCCCCGCGATCCCGGCTGCCACACCGGCCGCCGTAGACCCAGCCGGCAGCCGGCCGGTGCCGCTCCGATTGTCGTGGAAGCTGGCATAGCCGAAAGGCAGCGCGGGGATTTCCGCTGTCCTCATCGTACGGCTTGCCGTGTCGAACCACGGGATGGGGACAGGTGGCAGCACGCCGGGCTCCCCGGTCGTGGGCCGCAGATGCCATTCCCACACAACCGTCGTCACCGGGCCGGCGGGGGTCGGCCGCATGTCGCGCTGTTCCGGCGCGGCGAAGCTGATCAGCCATGGCGCGCGCAGCACGGGGCGCGGCGGCAGCCTGTGCGGCAGCGTGCCCTCCGCCGTCAGCGTGACGCGGCGCACCAGCGTCTCGCCATCGCGCAGCGCGCCCGGCGCGGCCGACAGGGCATCCTCGACCGTCAGCTGGCGGGCCGACAACGGTGCGCCCTCGCCGGGATACGGCGCAACGGCGAGGCTGACCGGCGGCGCCACGACGTCGAGCGGGGCCCGCAGGTTCTTCTCATCGACAACGATGAGATGGTGCGTCACCGGGCCGAGCGTCAGCGTTCCGGCATGGCGGGGAAAGACGGCAAGGCGCCGTTCGAACACCCGAACGGTGCGCCCTGCAATCTCCTCGTCGCGCCACTGGTCGCGCGCCAGCTGCAGCCAGTCATAATCCTCCGAACTGGGGAATGTCAGCGTCTCCAGCGCGATGCGGCTGGTGTATTCGCCCCTCAGCGTCACCGGGATCATCTCGCCGACGACGGGCCGCGCGCCCTCCGGCAGCAGCAGGCGCAGGCCGTCGCCATAGGCGTCGCCGGCGATCAGAAGCAGCAACAGGCCGACCCACCTCACCATGTTTCGGCCTCCTCGGGTCGCAGCAGGCCGAGGCCGGCCCGCCGCTCATACTCCTTGCGCAGACGCAAGCGCAGGAATTCGCCGGGATCGTCGGCCAGCGTCTCAAGCCACGCATCCGAGGCCGCGAACCCGCGCGCCTCAATCGGCTTTTTCCAGGTGGGATCGGGCGTGCTGGCGATGATCGGCGCCTCCATCGGGTCGCCGGGGGCGAGGCCGCCCGCGCCGGGCAACCGGCCCGGCACGGTGGTCTCACCCGTCGTCTTCGGCACCATCGCGTCGACCAGATCACGGAGCCGGCGCGCCTCGTCGTCGGACGGGTTGGCGAAGAGCACCGCATCGACATAGGCGACAGAGAGCGCGTGCTGTCCGGTGGCGGCAAGTGTCAGCGCACGATTGAAGGTTTGGCTTCGCCCCGCCTCGGCGAAGGCGGCATCGGCGCCGGCATAGTCGCCCGCCCGGTACAGAGCGAGCCCCCGCGCCGCCGGATCGTCCAGCACGCGCGCGGCCGTGCCCGGCGCGCCGAATCTCAGCAGAAGGCGCCCCCAGGCAGCGGGGCCGGCAGCAAGCACGCAGGCGAGCCCGAGCACGGCGACGAGAGCGAGACGCGGGCGCAGGCCGGCGTTCATCCGCGCCTCCGGAACAGGACCAGCAAGGGCAGCCCCGCCAGCGCCGCGAGACACGGGCCGACATCGAGATAGGCCAGCGTCGAGAGTGCCGGATCGCGCTCCAGACCGCCCCGCTGCGCCAGCCGGGCCAGAACGGGGGAAGGGGCACGGGCAGGCGCGGCGAGGCTTCCCAGCGCTTCAAGCGCCGCGAGATCGCTCACGCCGCCGGCCGATCCGGTCAAGGTGAGCACGGAAAGCCGCACGCCATCGCCGGCGAGACGCTCGGCCTCCGCCTGGGCGGCACCGTCGACACCGCCGCCATCGGAAATCAGCACGAGATCGGCGTCCGGGCTCGCCCTCAGCATTTGCCGCGCCAGCGCCAGCGCACTCGCGGGGCGGCTGCCACCGCTCGGCATCGTGTCGCGGGCAAGCACGGCAATCTGGCTTTCCAGCGTCGCGGGGTCGGCCGTGGGCGCAGCCACTTCATACGCCTCGCCGGAATAGAGCAGCATGCCCACCGGCCGTCCGGATAAGGCCGTCAGAAGAGCGGCGGCGGCGGCCTGCGCGTCGGCAAGAGCCGGGCCTTGCGCGACCGATGGCGACATGTCGAGGGCGATGAGAACCGCTCCGCTGCCCGCTAGCACCGGCGCATCCGCGCGCGGCACGGCGGGACCGCACAGGCCGAGGCTGAGCAAGAGCGCCGCCGCGAACAAGGCGACGCCCTGGCGGCGGGCCCCTCCCCCCAAATGCCCCAGTGCCCGCATCGCCTCGAACATCACCGGTGGCATCACCCGTTCCCAGCCGCCGGCGGCGGGTCCTTGCCGCCAGTGCCACAGCGCGAGGGCGGCGAGCACCGGCAGTATAAGGAGCCACCCGGGACGCAGGAGAACGAGATCGCTCATCTTCGCCTCCACGCCGCCAGCAGCACCACCAGTGCCAGCGCCGCGCCGCCGGGCCACATCCAGAGCGGGCGCCAATAGCGCAGCGGCGGGCGCTTCATCGGGTTCGGCTCAAGCTCATCCAGCGTCGCCGCCATCGCTTCGAGATCCGCCATGCTGCGCACGCGGAAGCTGGTGCCCCCTCCGGCCTCGGCGATCTCCCGCAAGGCGACCGCGTCCACGGCATCGCGCGACGCCGGCTGATGTTCGAGATCCTCGGGACCGAGCGCGATGGTATGCACCCGCACCCCATGGCCGGCCGCCAGCCGCGCGACATCTGACGCCAGAACCTTGCCCGACGTATCCACCCCGTCCGAGAGCAGGACCACGACCTTGGTGGTGGCGTCGCTGCCCATGATCCGGCGCGACGCCAGCCCCAGCCCGTCCGAAATGGCGGTGGAGCGGCCCGAAATGCCGATCTGGGCGACTTCGATGGCGCGGGCGACGGACGCGACATCGAAGGTCGGTGGCTGCGCGACAGAGGCCCGGTCGCCGAAGATCACCAGCCCGATCCGGTCGCCCTGGCGTGCCGCCACGAAACGCGCGGCGACGCGCTTGACCGCTTCCAGCCGCGAGAGCGGGGCGCCATCGAGAACGAAATCCTCCTTCAGCATGCTGCCGGAGAGGTCGAGGGCCAGCAGGATTTCCCGGCCCGACGCCGTCACCAGATCGCGCGTCGCGGCGACCTGCGGGCCGGCGAGCGCCAGAACAAGCGCGCTCCAGGCCGCGAGGAGAACCGCTTGCCCGGCCCGATCCTCGCCGTGCCGCGCTGGCAGCGCCGCGGCGAAGGTGGCGGGCGCCACAGTCAGTCCGGCATCCCCCGGCGCCCGCGCCGTCGGCAGCAGGCGCACCAGCAGCGGCAGGGGAAGCAGCAGCAGGGCGAGCGGAAAGGCGAGAGAGACAGAGCCGATCATCGCCGCGCCCGCCGCGCCTTAAGAGCGATGCGCTCGACCGTTTCCGGCGACAGCGGCGGGGCGCCGCCATAGGCCATGGCGCGCAGCTCCTCCGGCAGATGGCCGAGCAGGCGGCCGATCGCCAGCACCCGCTCCTGTGGCGGCAGCCCCCTTGTGGCGCGAATGAGCGTGCGCCGCGACGGACGCCGCTTGACGAAGGGGGCCGCCAGCAGCGCGAGCAGCGCCGCGACCAGCAGCCCGGCGCCGAACAGCAGCAGCAGGTCGGCGGCGCTCATCTGCATGAGTGCCGGCGGCAGGCGCCCTTCCGGCAGGGCCGCAATGAGTTCAGCCTGCGTCATCGGCGATCACCTGGAGGCCGACATTCAGGACGCGGAGACGCTGCGCCAGCGCGGCGTGGTCGAACGGGCGCAGCCGCGCGAGGCGGGCAAGCCCGCCGGCCCTGAGCGGCAGCGCCAAGGCGGGAGGCGCGGTCTCGATCTTGTCCAGTGGCAACAGGACCCGGACCAGACGGCGGCGGGCAAGCCGGGCCAAGGCCGGCTCGTCCTCCGGCGCAACGCCGTCCGGCCCCGTGGCGACAAGCACCTCGCCGCCGGGTGGGCACAGCCGCACGGCGCGGGTCAGCCCCTCATCCAGCGACGGCGACCCGCCGCCGCCCCCGAGCGCGCGGTCGTGGCAACTGGCGAGCATGTGGCTGATGCGGACCATCTGCGGGACGCCGCCGGCCAGCGGTACGATAGCCAGACCCTCGGCGCTGACGCCGATCGCCGCCAGCGAGCCCCCCCGCGCCACCGCCTGCCACCCTCGCCGCGCCGCCAGCCGCGCCGCGCGCACCGAGCGCAGCGCGGCGCCCGTGCCCCACAACATGGGCCGGCGGAAATCGACGATCAGCAGCAGCGTATCGTCCCGGTCCTCGTGAAAGCTGCGGATATGCGGAATGCCGGTGCGGGCGGTGGCGGAAGGGTCGAGGCGGCGGGCGTCATCGCCCTCGGCAAAGGCGCGAATCTCGCGCAGATCCATGCCCGCGCCCGGCGGCCGGGCGGGAACGGCGCCGGGACGGCGGGACGCTGGCTGGGCGCGCCCGGTCCTCGGTACCCCCTCCCGCAGCGCCAGCAATTCGCGCGCCTCAAGCCGAAGGCCCGGCGCCGCCAAAGCGGGGTTCACCATGGCTCGACCCGCTGCAGGATGTCGGCGACGAGCGTTCGCCCGGTCCGCCCCTCGCCGATGGCCGACCAGCTCGGGATCAGCCGGTGGGCGAGCGCATCGGGCGCCAGCGCGATGACATCTTCCGGCAGCACATAGTCACGCGCCCGGATCCAGGCGCGCGCTTGCGCCGCCACCGCCAGCGCCAGCGTGCCGCGCGGCGAGATCGGATGCTCCACCCATTGCGCAACCGCGCCGCCGGGCCGCGACGCCATGACCAGCCGGACGATGAAGTCCTTCAGCGCCGGCGCCAGATGCACCCGCGCCACCTCGTCCTTCGCGGTCCTAAGCGCATCCGCGTCGAGTGGGAGGGCGAGGAAGGCGGGGGCGTCGATGCGCTCGGCCGAGACCAGATCGAGAATGGCGCGCTCCTGCTTGGCCTGCGGAAGGCCGAGCGAGAGATGCAGCAGGAACCGATCCATCTGCGCCTCCGGCAGCGGAAAGGTGCCCTCGTGCTCGATCGGGTTCTGCGTGGCCACGACCATGAAGGGCTCGGGCAGCGCGCGGCTAACGCCGGCGGTGGTCACCTGGCCCTCGGCCATGGCCTCCAGCAGCGCCGACTGCACCTTGGGCGGGGCGCGGTTGATCTCGTCCACCAGCACCAGCGCGTGGAAAAGCGGACCGGGCACGAAGGCGAAGCCGCCGCTCTCGGGGAGGAATACCTGCGTCCCCGTAAGGTCGGAGGGCAACAGGTCCGGCGTGCACTGGATGCGCGCATGGCTGCCGGGAAGGTGCGCGGCGAGCCGCTTGACCGCGCGCGTCTTCGCGGTACCGGGAGGTCCTTCGATCAGCACATGGCCGCCGGCGAGAAGGGCGATCAGCAGCCGTTCCACCAGTTCTTCATGACCTATCAGACCGGCGGCAACGGCGGTGCCGAGCTGCGCGACCGGATGGCTCATCTCGTTCATGCGGCGGCTTCCCCTGGCAGACACCTCCGCCAGCATGGAGGACCCGGCCGAAGCCGCCAGAGACAGCCTCCCGCCCGATCCGGGAAGATCACCCGGGTCAGAGCGGCAGACGGGCGACCGCGCGCATGCCGTTTTCGACCGGGGACAGCTCAAAGCTGCCGCCAAGCGCATCGACCCGCTCACGGATGCCGAGCAGGCCGTAGCCGTCGTCGATCGCGCCGTCATGGCGGGGCGAACCGTCATCGACGGTGGTCAGGGTGATGGCGTCGCCGACCTCGATGTGCAGCGAAATATGCGTCGGCGTGCCGTGCCGAACGGCGTTGGTCACGCATTCCTGGGCGATGCGGTAGAGGCTGAGCGCCAGAGCGTCGGGCACGGCGTCGAGCGGACCGGCGAGCGTGAGATCGAAACGGACCCCCGGCACGCGCGTTCGCCAATTGGCAATCATGCGCTCAACCGCCGGGCGCAGGCCGAGATCATCGAGGTCCGGCGGCCGCAGCCGGGCCAGCTCGGCCCGCAGGCTGTCCATCATCTGACCGGAAATTTCGGCGATGCGCGCCCCGTCCTGCGCCGTGCTTTCGCCCGATTGCGCGATTGCCGCCGCCATGGCCCGGGTGGCGGTGAGGCACTGGCCGAACTCGTCGTGCAGCTCACGCGCCAGCGCCCGCCGCTCATTCTCCTGCACCGCGAAAAGCCGGCGCGTCAGCTCGGCCCGCACCGCCTGCGCCTCCTGCAGCGCCACCGCGGTGTCGTTCACCGCCCGGCTCAGCCGATCGAATTCCGTCACCCGCAGCCGCGGCAGGCGGGCGGCGAAGTCGCCATGCTGCAAGCGCTCGATCCCGCGCACCACGATTGCGAACGGCGCCAGCAGGCGGATCATGAGCAGGCCGGTCAGCAGCGCGCCGCCGATGGCCATGCCCACCGCCACCCGCATCAGGTCGCGGGTGCGGGCCCAGGCGCGAGTGACGATGACGCCTGGATCGGCGATCGCCGTCACATAGGCGTCGGTGACGTAGCGTGTGCGCACCGGCACGGCGACTGGCGCCGGCACCAGGCCGAGCCGGTCAGCCAACCAGACGAACCAGTCCGGCGGCGTAGCCGCCGCCAGATAGGGCCCGCAGCGGCGCTGTACCGGCTGGTCGCGCGGCCCGAGCTCGACGCAGATGCCCGGCGCAATGAGGCTCCAGGCCGGAAATTGCTGCCAGTCACGAAACACCGGCGTCGGCGCCACGCCGCCGAAGGCCAGCCCCTCGAAGCTGGGGCGGGCGGCGATGGCGTCGGATACGAGCGTGGCCGTCGTCTGCGCGTCGCGGCGCGCCGCATGCGCCGTGTCCCACAGCACCCATCCCGCGGCGACGACGAGGGTGAGCAGCCCGGCGGCCAACACCCGCACGACGAGCTGCGGAACAAGGCCGCGCATCAGGGCACGGGCACGAGGCCGGCGCGCTGCGCCTTGAGCACGAGGTCGGCGTCGCCGGACGCGCCCAGCTTGGCCCGGATCTGCGACAGGTTGTTCTGGACGGTCTTGGACGAGAGCTGGAGATCACGGGCGATGGCCCGCCCGTTCATGCCCCGCATCAGCATGAGGAGAATGTCCCGCTCGCGCGGGGTGAGGCCGGCAGTCGGGTCGTCCTCGACCACGCTGCGGGCGAAATCCTGCGCCACGTCGGTGGAGAGGGCGCGCCGCCCGCCCATCACCGTCGCGATGGCGCGGACCAGCTCGTCCGGCGGGCTGGACTTCGAGACGAAGCCGCGCGCCCCGGCCGCCATCGCCTTCTGAGCGAACACGGCCCCCTGATGCATCGACACGATGAGAATGCGCGCCCGGGGATCGTCGGCGAGGATCGCCTCCACCGCCGGAAAACCACCCCCGCCCGGCATGGAGAGGTCCATCAGCACGATGTCGGGCCGGTGCTCGGCGAACGCCGCCCGCGCCGCCGCGCCATCGCCAGCCTCGGCGACGACGGAAAGCCCGGGCTGGCGTCCGAGCAGGCGGCGATAGCCTTCGCGCACAATCGGATGATCGTCGACCAGAAGAATGCGGATCGGGTCCATGGGCAGACGATAGCGCGGGCGGCGCAGGGCACCAAGTGGCGCCCCTGACGTGTCGCGCCACCTCTCCGGCCCTGTCACTCCGGCCTTGATGACAGGCGCGGACGATCCGCCAGCCCGGTGACGCCTTCGGCATTGTAGCGGGCGATCCAGTTCAGCAGCGTGCGCGGACGTATGTGGGCGCAGGCGGCCGCCTCCGTCAGGCTGGCCCCGGCGAGCACATGGGCGACGGCGCGCATGCGAAGCGAGGCACGCAGGCTGGGCGTCTTGCGGGCGAGCAGCCGCAGCGCGTGGGCCGTGAGATCGGCACGGACGGGGCTCGCGGCAGCCGCGCGGGCCTCCGGCAGCGACGCGGTCACGCCACCTCCGACGCCAAGGTCGCCGCCAGTAGCGAGTCGCGGTCGAAGCCCGCGCGCGGCCGCTCCACTGCCACCCGCCCGGAATGCACGACCATGATGCGCTCGCTGAGCGAGAGCAGTTCGTTGAACGAGGTCGACATCAGGATGATGGCGGCACCGCCGCGCGCCATTTCCAGCATGATCTCGTAGATCTGCCGGATGGCGCCGACATCGACGCCGGAGGTCGGCTCGGAGAAGATGTAGATCTTCTGGTCCCGGCTCAGCCATTTGCCGATGACGGCCTTCTGCTGGTTGCCGCCGGAGAAGTAGCGCATCTTGGTGCCCGGCGCGGCGGGGTAGATCTGCAGCCGTTCGATCACCTTTCGGCCGCTGGCCAAAATGTCGGCGGCGCCGACCATACCCAGACGCGAGAGCCGGTCGAGGATGGGCAGCGCGACATTCTCGGCCATGGTCAGGTTGGGGAACAGCGCCTGCTTGCGCCGGTCCTCCGGGATCAGCGCCACGCCGATGTCGAGCGCATCGGACGGGCTGTCGATGCGGACCGGGCGCCCGTCGACGCAGATGTCGCCGTGATAGGCGATGAGGCCGCTGAGCGCCTTCTCGATCTGCTCCATGCCGCCGCCAATGGGGCCGGTGATGCCGAGGATTTCGCCGCGATGCACGCGGAAGCTGGTCGGGCTCAGCTTGGCGGTGCCGAGCGCCTTCACCTCCAGCGCCACCTCCGGGCGGGCGTGGCCGGGATTGGTGATTTCAAGGTCCGAGGCCGAGCGGTTGACCATCAGCCGCGTCACCTCCGCTTCGTCGATCTCGCCGCGGGCGAGCGTGGCGACGACGCGGCCGTCGCGCAGAATGGTCGCCCGGTCGCAGAGCAGCTTCACCTCGTTCAGCCGGTGTGAGATGTAGACGATGGTCAGCCCTTCCGCCTTGAAGCGACGGATGAGGGCGAACAGCAATTCGCTCTCGCGTCCGGAGAGCCGGGCCGTCGGCTCATCAAGGATGATGACCTTGAACTTGCGGTGAAACAACGTCGCCAGCGTCAGCATCTGCATCTGCGCGGCGGTGAGCGCGCCGGCGCGGGCGGCCGGGTCGATATCGAGACCGATGCGGGTGAGAATGCGTCCCGCCTCCCGCTCCATCGCCCGCCGGTCGATCCAGCGGCGCTCGCTGCCGAGCAGCAGGTTCTCCGCCACCGTCATGTTCCAGGCGAGTTCGGCGTCCTGATAGACCGCGCCGACCCCCGCCTCATTGGCCGCCTTGGGCGAGTGGCCGTGAAAGGACTCGCCCTCGATGCGGATTTCGCCGCTGGAAGCGGTGTAGACGCAGGTCAGTATCTTGATGAGTGTCGACTTGCCCGCGCCGTTCTCGCCGAGAAGGCCGTGGATCTCGCCGCGCTCAAGCGACATATCGATGCCCTTGAGCACATGGACGCCGGAAAAATCCTTCCGGAGGTCGCGGATTTCGATGATGGGGCGCGCATCCATGACCGACCTCAGATGAACCGAAGGTGAAGTTCTTCGCGGTTGAGCAGCGCATTCGTGCCCACGGCCGCGAGCAGGACGAAGCCGTTGAAAATGTTGCGCGCGGAGCTGTCGACGCCGAACTGGGTCATGCCGTTCGACACCATGTAGAGGAAGAACACGCCGAGCAGCGTGCCGAGCACATGCGGCTTGCCCTTGCCGAGAATGGTGGCGCCGAGGAACACGGCGGCGAAGGCTTCGAGGAGATAACCGGCCCCTCCCGTCGGCTGTGCCGAGGACGAGGTGGAGGCGAGGAAAACACCGGCAATGCCGCAGAACAGCGCGCTGAGGACGAAGCTCGAAATCACCCAGCGATACACCGGAATGCCGGAGTAATAGGCGGCCAGCGGGTTGTCGCCCACCGCGTTGATGTAATGGCCGATGCGCAGCCGGTTGGCGACGATGAAGGCGATGATGAAGAAGACGAACAGAAAGACCGACTTCACCGCGATAAAGCCGTAGCGCCCCTGACCCAGCCAGCGGAAGAAGTGCTCGTCATAGCCCACCGCCACCTGATAGCCGCCGGTGAGATACTGGTTCGCGCCTTCCAGCAGGAACATCACGCCGATGGTGCCGACGATGCCGGAAATGCGGAACCACGTGACCAGCACGCCATTGGTCAGGCCGATGAGCATCGACACCAGCAGCGCCGCCACGATGGCTCCGGGCGCGCCGAGGATCGGGATGCAAAGGGCGCACACGATCGAGGAGGTGGTGACGATGGTACCGATCGAGAGATCGAAACTGCCCGCCGCCACCACGAAGGTCAACCCCATGGACAGCAGCGCGCAGGTGAACATCGAGAACAGGATGTTGTTGATGTTCGAAACCGTGAGGAAATAGGGCGACGCGAAGGAGAACGCCACGGCGACCAGGAGGATGACGAGGATCGTCCCCCACACCCGCAGGAACCGCACCAGCGGGTGGGAGGTGTCGCGTCCCGCCGCCTCGGAGCGAGAGGGTGACGTCCCCGATGCCGGGGCCTGCTGCTCAGCTATGCTCATGATCGTTCCTCTTGAGCCGTCTGTCCCGACGGGGCGGCGTGTCGGGGGCGTTACCGCCGGAGCGGGCCATGCCCGCCGGCACGAGGTGCGCGCGGGGCAGCGGCATCACGCCGTGGCGCTCGGAAAGTCTGCGCTTCAACCAAAGGCCAGTGGGCCGCGAAGGCCGAAGGCGGGTCGCCCTCGGCCTTCGCGGCGACGGCCTCAGCCACCGAAGGGTTTGAGATAGGCGATGGCCGCGGCATCCATGGCGCGGATCTCGTCGAGATATTTCGCGGCGTCCTGCGGCAGGATGGTCGGCACCGGCACATAGTCGACGTTGTTCGGCACCTTCTCGCCACGGCCGAGCTGGAGCGCCAGCTTGCCGACGCGCTCGCCGATGGTGTGGTAGGGCACGTCGGTGGAGAAGGCGACGGGCACGTTGCCGGAGGCGATGCCGGCGAGCAGCTGATCCGATGTGTAGTGGTTGAACAGCTTGATCTCGTCGCGCCCCATCTGCTGCATCGCCTGCGCCGCGCCGATGGTGAGCGGCCACCACCAGGACATGAAGGCGGCGATCGAACCCGGCTTGGGATTGGCCTGAAGCAGGGCCAGCATGTTGTCCCTGCCCTTGGAGATCTGGTCTTCCGTCGACACCGAGCCGGAAATGAATGGCAACATCTTCATGCGCGGCTCATAGGAGGTCATCAGCGACAGCATGTCCGCTTCCATGTCGAACGGCGTATAGAAGCCGCGCGCCTCGGCGGTCTGCGCAATGGTGCCCTGGCGGCCCAGCATGTTCTGCATCTGGTAGCCGATGGTCATCGCCGTCGCCCAGGTATTCTCGCTCACCGCCGGCGAATCCTTGACCGAAACGACGAAGCCGACCGTCTTGATGCCGCGCTTGCGGGCCTCGTCGACGATGTAGGCGGTTTCGGATTCGAGCGAATAGATGCCGAGCACGAGCACATTGATGTCGCGGTCGAGCAACGCCAGCGCCGAGCTCTGCTCGGAATTCTTGGAAGGCTCGCCGCGCACCGTCACCAGCTCGCCGCCGCCTTCGGTCACGGTCTGCGCGATCTTCCAGCAGCCGCGCCGCCAGGGCTGGTTGAACGGCCCGTAATTCAGACCGAGGCCGACGCGCACCTTGGCGCCTTGGGCACGCACGATGCCGGGCATGGCGACGCCGGACGCCGCCAGGGTGGCGAGGCCGATTCCCGCGCCGACGCCGCCCAGCAGGCCGCGGCGGGTCACGCCCACCGCCGTGGCGGTCGTCGCATCCGAAGTCTCTCCCGCGGCATCCACCGGGGCGTCACTGTCTGTCTGATGGCGTTTCATGGTTCCTCCCAATGCCCTCACGGCGCTCGAACCGGGCTTTTGCAAAGCCTCTGCGGATCGGTATACGGATTATCGATAATCTCGTCTATAATTTTTTTCATCATGCACTCGATGTTATTATCGAGCGAATTGACAACCGATGGTTCTTCTCGCTAGCGTCGCCGGGCAATGGAGGTTTTGATGTCGTCGTCCCAGAATGTGAGGCGGCCCAGCGCGATGAGCGCCGAGGAGATCTATGAGATCCTGCGCCGTGACATCGCACTCGGGCGACTGATGCCGCGCCAGCGGCTGGTCGAGAGCGACCTTTGCGAGCGTTTCGGCGCCACCAACCACAATGTCCGGCGGGCCTTCGATCTGCTCGACCGCATCGGGGTCATCGATCGCAAGGCCAATCGCGGCGTCGAGGTGCGGGCTCTGTCGGCGCGCGAGCTGCAGGACCTCTACGACATCCGCGCCATGCTGCAGGCCGAGGGCGTGCGCCGGCTCGACATCGACCGGCTGGACGAACTGGCCGACCGGCTGACCGCGATCAACACCACCTATGAGCAGGCGCTCAAGGAGGGGCGGATCGAGGCGGCGGTCGACGCCAACGACCTCTTCCACACCACCCAGTTCGATTACTGCAAGAACGCGGAACTGGCGGCGCTGCAGCTGAACTACTGGCTGCGCGCCTCGGCCATCATCTCCCGCGCCTTGATCGAACAGGGCTCGTCGTTGAAATCCCTGCAGGACCACTGGGACATCATTGCGGCCATGCGGGCGCGCGACATGGCCCGGCTGGAAGAGCTGACCGTGACCCACATCCGACCACCGCTCGCGGCCTATATGCGCGTCTACGGCCTGTACTGAGCACGGCGACAGGAGAGCACGACCTCACCCCACGAAGCGCCCCGGCGCTTCCAACAATCAGCCGGTGGCGCGGGCTCGTCCCGACGCTGCGGCACGACAAACCGACACGCGTGGAGGACGCCAATGAGCGACGACATTCGACTGTATTTTTTCCAGACCGGGCGCATTCGCCAGAAGGAAGTCGACATCAAGCTTGGCCACGGCCAAGAGGACTTCTTCACCCCGATTCCGTGGTTCTTCATCACCCATCCGCGCGGCAATGTGGTGATCGACGGCGGAACGGCGGTGGAAGCGGCCCGCGACCCCGAAGGACACTGGGGCGAGCTGACCAAGAAATACTACCCGCTGATGGACCCCGAGGATGGCTGCGTGAACCGGCTGAAACAGGCGGGCTTCGATCCGGCGGATGTGAAATACGTCATCCACTCCCACCTGCATCTCGACCACACCGGCGCCTGCGGGAACTTTCCCAACGCCAAGCACATCGTGCAGCGCCGTGAGTATGAGTGGGCGTTCAGCGCCGACTGGTACATGAAGCTCGGCTATGTGATGAAGGACATTCTCAAGCCGGGCATCCAATGGGAGTTCCTGGAGGACGAGGACGGCTTCGACCTCTATGGCGACGGCGTGATCCAGACCTATCAGTCGCCCGGCCACAGCCCCGGCCACCAGTCGATCATGGTGCGCCTGCCCAATTCCGGCCCGATCCTGCTCGTCATCGACGCCGCCTACACCTTCGAGCACTGGAACGACAAGTGCCTGCCGGGCGCCCTCACCTCGGCCATCGAAGTGGCGGCCTCGGTGCGCAAGCTGCGGCGCATCGCCGAGCGGGAGAACGCCATGGTGGTGCCGGGGCACGACCCCGATTCCTGGCCAAGCTTCAAGAAGGCGCCCGACTTCTACGACTGACCGGCGCGATCACCGCCTGACGCCGCGCGCCCCCCGGCATTGACCGGGAGGCCGCGCGGATTGAGCCTGCGGGCGTGCGCCATTCACGGCGCACGCCGTCCGGCCGTTCCTGACCGAACGGGCAACTCCACACCGGTCCAGTCCCATGAAGACGACCTACGACTACATCATCATTGGCGGCGGCACGGCGGGATGCGTGCTGGCCAACCGCCTCTCGGCGAATGGCCGCCACGACGTGCTGCTTCTGGAAGCCGGCGGCGAGCCCAGCAGTCCCTGGATTCCGATTCCCGCCGGCTTTTCCAAGCTGCTGGTCGATACCAAGTTCAACTGGAAATTCGTGTCCGAGCCGGAAGCGGGAACCGACGGCCGCGCCATCGCCATTCCGCGCGGCAAGGGCCTTGGCGGCTCCTCGCTGATCAACGGCATGATCTATGTACGCGGCCAGCCCGGTGATTTCGACAAATGGGCGCAGAGCGGCGCCTCCGGCTGGAGCTTCGCCGAGCTCGTGCCCTATTTCCGCAAGGTCGAGGCGTTCGACGGCCCGGCGGGCGAGACGCGCGGGGGCGACGGCGCCTTAGGGATCACCGAGGTGGGGCTGCGCCCGCCGCTCGCCGACGCCTTCATCGCCGCCGCCCAGCAGGCCGGATACGGTCTCAACCGCGACTATAATGACGGGCATCAGGAAGGCTTCGGCTATTATCAGGCCACCCAGCGCCGTGGCCGCCGCGTGTCGGCCAAGTCCGCCTATCTCGATCCGGCACGGGGAAGGCGCAATCTCGCCATCGTCACCGACGCGCATGTGCTGAAAATCGACGTGGAGGGCCGCCGCGCGGTGGGCGCTACCTTCCGGCGGCACGGGCAGACGGTCAGCGTTCGGGCGGGGCGTGAGGTCATCCTCTGCGCCGGCGGCGTGCAGACGCCGCACATTCTCGAACTTTCCGGCATCGGCCATCCCGGCCTTCTCAAGCCACTCGGCATCGAGGTCGTGCAGGCGCTGCCCGGGGTGGGCGAGAACTACCAGGACCATTTCTGCACCCGCATGAACTGGCGGGTGAACCGCCCCATCACCCTGAACGAGCAGTCGCGCGGCCTGCCGCTCGCCCGCTCCGTGCTGCAATATTTCGCTTCCGGCCGTGGAATTCTCTCGCTCGGGACCGGGCTGGCCTTCGGTTTCGTCAAGACCCGGCCGGGTCTGGAGGATGCCGATGTGCAGCTTTACTTCATGCACGCGAGCTATGCCGACGCGTCCAAGCGCATCCTCGACCGCGCGCCCGGCATGACGATCGGCGTCAGCCAGCTGCGCCCGGAAAGCGTCGGCTCCATCCATGCCCGCTCCGCCGACCCGCTCGTGCCGCCGGCGATCCGTCCCAACTTCCTCGCCTCCCAGGTCGACCGCGACACGATGCGGCGCGGCATGGAGATCGCGCGGCACATTGTCGAGCAGCCGGCGCTGCAGTCCTTCGTCGCCCATGAGATGAGCCCGGGCCCTGCCTGCCGGACGGAAGGCGAGTGGGATGCCTTCAGCCGCAGCAATGGGCAGACGATCTACCATGTGAGCGGCACCGCCAAGATGGGCACCGACCCGGCCGCCGTGGTCGATCCCACCCTGCGCGTGATCGGCCTCGCCGGGCTGCGCGTCGCCGATGCTTCCATCATGCCGGCCATCGTCTCCGGCAACACCCAGGCGGCGGTCTATGTCATCGCGGAAAAGGCGTCCGATCTCATTCTGCGCGACGCCGAGACCAACACAGCCGGCGAGGCCGGCGGTGCGCGGGGAAACAGGGCCGCCTGAAACCGATACCCGGCGGCGCTGACACGCCAGCGTCCGCGCGGAGCGTGCCTTCACCACTGACGTTCCCGATACGCGGCGGCAGCCCATGCCGTCTTCCGCGCGGGAGGCTTTGCGCCATCAGCACATATTCACGGGAGAGATCATGTCGCCATTATCGGTCACCAAAGAGGTCGAATCCCGCTGGAACGCGGCCGCCTCGCCCTGGGACGCTGTCGCACTGGCCGGCCTTTACAATGATGACGCCCTGTTCTTCGGGCTTCTCCCCGAATTCTTCGTCGGCCGGTCCGCGATCGAGGCGTATTTTTCCTATTATGTCGGCCTCTATAGCGGGGTCACACTGAGCCTCGTCGATCAGGAGGTCCGCGAAATCTCGCCCACGATCATCGCCGCGCAGGGTTTCGGCGATATCCGCAACACGCGATGCGATGGCCTCGTCGTTGCCTCGCGCGTTCGCACCTCGCTGGTGATGACCCGCTCGGCCCAGGGCTGGGGCATTTCCCTGCACCATTTCTCGCACATCCCCGCCAGCTTTCCGAAAAAGCCGCTGGAGGTCGACGCCTAGGGCCATACCCGCCGCGTATCGGCACGGCATCATGCTCCCGCGCCCCGCGCCAGGGATGGCGCTGCGGCCATTTGCGTGACGTGAGCGGTCAGGCCGCTTCGAGCTGCGCTTCCCGCACCTTGCGGTTCGCCGCCTCGATCTGCTGGGTGGAACTGGAGATCGACTGCAGCCGGTCGGCCACCTCCCGCACGCCGCTGGCGGCGCCGTGCATGCTGCGCGAAAATCTCGCTGGTGACGGCGGCCTGCTCGGTCACGGCGCTGGCAATGCTGGCGGACACGTCGTTGATGGTGGAAATGGTGGTCGCGATCCTTGTGATCGCCGCAACGGCGCTCAGCGTGGAGTCGCGGACGGCCGAAATCTGCGCCGATATCTCTCCGGTTGCATGCGAGGTCTGCGCGGCGAGCGTCTTCACCTCCGTGGCCACCACGGCGAAACCCCGGCCGGACTCGCCGGCCCTCGCGGCCTCAATGGTCGCGTTAAGGGCGAGCAGATTGGTCTGGCCGGCGATCTGATTGATGAGTTCGACCACCGTGCCTATCCTCTGCGCCGCCGCTGTCAGACCGGCTATCACAGCGCTGGTGCGCTCCGCTTCGGTCGACGCCTCCCGGGCGATGGTGACCGAACGCGACGCCTGCTGGGTGATCTCACCGATCGAACTCGCCATCTCCTCCACCGCCGCCGCGATGCTCTCGACACTGTTCGATGCCTGCGTCGAGGCCGCGACGGCCCCGACGGCCTGCTGGCTGGTCACCGCCAGCGCGTCGGCGATCTCCTTGATTTCGGCGCCGATCTGGCGGCGCCGGTTGCGGCGGTTGCGGTCCTCGACCTCGCGCGTGATGTCGGTGGCGAACTTGACGATCTTGTACACCCTGCCCTTCGGGTCGAAGACTGGATTGTAGGAGGCCATGATCCACACATCGCGGCCGCCTTTCGCCACCCGGTGGAACTCGCCGGCGACGTATCTGCCCTGACGCAGTTCGTTCCAGAACTGTCGGTACGCCGAGGTTTCCCGCTCCTCCGGCATGACGAACATGCTGTGATGGCGCCCTTGGATCTCTGTGAGCCCATAGCCGATCACCGCCAGGAAATTCTCATTGGCGGCGAGGACATTGCCGTCGAGGTCGAACTCGATGACCGCCTGCGCGCGGTTCACCGCATTGGCCATGCTCTGGAGTTCGGCCTCGGCCTTCTTCTTCTCGGTGATGTCGGTGGCGACCTTCATGATGAAGGCGACACGGCCGGATCGGTCCAGAACCGGGTTGTAGGCCGCCTGAATCCATACCTCCCGTCCGTCTTTGGTCACTCGCACGAACTGACGCGCCTGCGCCTCTCCCGCGCGCAGCGACCGCCAGAAATCCTGATAGTCGTTGCTCTCCTGCTCCTCAGGAAGGACGAACATCCGATGGTGCTTGCCGATGATCTCGGCTTTGCAATAGCCCATAAGTTCGAGAAATTTGGCATTGGCATCGCGAATAATGCCGTGCGTGTCGAATTCGATAAGAGCCTGCGTCCGACCAATGGCTTCGAGCTTGCGTTTGCTGTTCGCAGCGAACATTGCATTGTCCGTTTATTCAACTGGCGGCCCTACCCTCACACCAATAATGGGTTCTACGAACATTTACATTGCAACTACTTCCATTTTGGAGCTTTCGTTCCGGTGGCTCCTCCATCGCCCCGCCGGGAGCGGCATCGTGAGGGAGCGTTGCGGAGTACCCGCCCGTCTTGATCTCTGGCGCCGGTCTTGCCATCTCAGGCGCCTCGTTCATCCATGTGACGGTTCGCCATGACCACCGAGACCTTTGAGAGCCGCCCTTTCGAGGCCGATGTTTCCCGTCTGCTGCACATGATGGTGCATTCGGTCTATTCCGACCGCGACGTGTTCCTGCGGGAGCTGATCTCCAACGCCGCCGATGCCTGCGAGAAGCTGCGCTACGAGGCGATCACCCAACCGGAACTGCTCGGCGCCGATCCCGCCCTCGCCATCACCCTCTCGGCCGATCCGGAGGCCGGCACGCTCACCATCGCCGATAACGGCATCGGCATGAGCCGCGACGAACTGATCGAGGCGCTCGGCACCATCGCCCGCTCCGGCACGCGCAGCTTCATGGACCGCATCGCCGAGACGGAAGGGAAGGAAGGCGCCAAGGAAGGCGCCACCGAAGGCACCCAGCTGATCGGCCAGTTCGGCGTCGGCTTCTATTCCGCCTTCATGGTCGCGGCGAAGGTGGATGTGGTCAGCCGCCGCGCCGGCAGCGCGGAAGCCTGGCTGTGGTCCTCCGATGGCAAGGGCGCCTTCACCGTCGCCCCCGTGGCACTGGACGAGGCCCCGGCGCGCGGCACGACGGTCACGCTCCATCTCGCCGACGACGCCAAGGCCTATGCCGAGCGCTGGACGCTGGAGCGCTTCGTCAAGGAGCAGTCCGGCCATGTGCCGGTGCCGATCCGCTTCATCGAGAAGCCCGGCGCGGAAGCGGCTGCCCTCTCCGACGGCGCGGCGCTGTGGACGCGCGCCCGCTCCGAGATTTCGCCGCAGGACTACACCGACTTCTACCGCAGCGTCGCCGGCCAGTATGACGAGCCGGCGCTCACCGTGCATTTCCGCGCCGAGGGCCGGCATGAGTATACGGCGCTGGTGTTCGTGCCCGGCGCGCGCCCCTTCGACCTGTTCGACGCCGATCGCAAGGGCCGCATCAAGCTCTATGTGAAGCGGGTCTTCATCACCGACGACGCCGAGCTGCTGCCGCGCTATCTGCGCTTCGTGCGCGGCGTGGTCGACAGCGCCGACCTGCCGCTCAATGTCTCGCGCGAGATGATCCAGGACAGCCCGCTGCTCGGCGCGATCAAGAAGGGCGTGACCAACCGGGTGATCACGGAGCTTTCCAAGCTCGCCGACACTGATGCCGAGGCGTTCGGCAAGGTGTGGGAGAATTTCGGCGCGGTGATCAAGGAAGGTCTGTATGAGGATTTCGAGCGCCGCGAGCAGCTGCTGAACCTCGCCCGCTTCAAGACCACCGCCTCCGGCGAGGGCACGCGCAGCCTCAAGGACTACGCCGCCGGCCTGAAGGAGAACCAGACCGCGATCTATTACATCGCCGGCGACGACGCGGCGCGCATCGCCCATTCTCCGCATCTCGAAGGCTTTCGCGCGCGCGGCATCGAGGTGCTGCTGCTGGCCGATCCCGTCGACGCCTTCTGGGTGGCGAACGGCCTCGATTATGAGGGCAAGCCGTTCAAGTCGATCACACAGGGCGCCGCCGATCTCGGGCTGATTCCGCTCCTGGACACGCAGGCCGCGCCGGTCGACACGGCGAGCGAGGAGGTGACGGCCCTCATCGCCGCGCTGAAGGCCGAGCTGGGCGAGGAGGTCGCCGATGTGCGCCCCTCCGACCGCCTCACTGACAGCGCCGTCTGCCTCGTCGCCTCGGAAAGCGGACCGGACCGGCAATATGAGCGCTTCCTCGCCGCGTCCGGGCGCCTCGGCAGCGCGGCCAAGCCGATCCTGGAAATCAACCCGCGCCACGCCATGATCGTCGGTCTCGCCGGCAGCACGGACGCCGCCACGCGGGCGGATGCCGCGCATCTGCTGCTCGACACGGCGCGCGTGCTCGATGGCGAGCGGCCAAGCGATGCCGCCGCTTTCTCGGAACGGCTGTTCCGGCTGCTGGCGCGCGGCCTCGGCACGGCCTAACCGTCGTTACTGCCCCAACCATCGCTTCCGGCTAGGCTGGGACATCGAATCGAGAGAGCCATGTCCCGCCGCACCGGAAGCGCCGACCTTCCTCTTCACACCGGCCGGGTTCCGCCCTGGCTGGCGGAGCGGATGACTATACTCGGCGCGGTCATCAGCGAGGCCATCGTCCATCACTATGGCCGCGACGAGCTGCTGCGCCGACTGGCGCATCCTTTCTGGTTCCAGTCCTTCGGCGCCGTCATGGGCATGGACTGGCACTCCTCCGGCATCACCACCAGCGTCATCGGTGCGCTCAAGCGCGGCCTGCAGCCGCTCGCCGGCGAGCTGGGCATCCATGTCTGTGGCGGGCGCGGCCGGCATTCGCGCCAGACGCCGCAGGAGCTGATGACTGTGGGCGAGCGCACCGGCTGCGACGGCGAGGCGTTGGGAAAGGCGAGCCGCCTCGTCGCCAAGATCGACAGCGCCGCCGTGCAGGACGGCTTCGACCTCTATCTCCACGGGTTCATCGTCACCGATGACGGGCATTGGGTGGTGGTGCAGCAGGGGATGAACGACGTCTCCCGGCAGGCGCGGCGCTATCACTGGCTCTCGGAGGGGCTGAAGGGCTTTCTCGACGACCCGCATGCCGCCGTCGACGGTCCGCCGCAGGGCAACATCGTCAACCTCGCCGATGCCCGCGCCGCACGCTCTCGCAGCGGCCAGCTGGACCTGCTGGAGAGCCTCGGCCCCGACGGCATCGCCCGCGCTTACGCGGGTCTCGACGGGGCGGCAGCACCCACCACGCCCCCCAGCACCCAGCTGGAGCTGCCGCACCTCATTCTGCCAGCGCATCACGAGGTGCGCGCCAAGGACGTGGTGCTGCCGCGCCTGCAGGCGGCGCTGGCGGCGGCGGCGGATCGCGGCCCCGAAGATTTCACCGATCTGCTGCTGGTGCCGGGCGTCGGCGCCCGCACGGTGGAAGCGCTCGCTCTGGTGGCGGAAGTGGTGCACGGGGCGCCGTGCCGTTTCTCCGATCCCGCGCGCTTTTCCTATGCGCATGGCGGCAAGGACCGGCATCCCTTTCCGGTGCCGCTCAAGGTCTATGACCACACCATCGCGGTGATGAAAGCGGCGGTGCGCAAGGCCAAGCTCGGGCAGTCGGAGGAGCTGGCCGCCATCCGCCGGCTCGACGAGCAGGCGCGCCAGATCGAGCGCGTCGCCGACGGGCGCGACTGGGACGCCATCGTCGCTGACGAACTCGACTCGTCGCCCCGCTATGGCGGGCGCAGCGTGTTCGGCGCGGAAGAAGAACTCCGCGCCGCGCCCGCCCGCTCCGGCTTCAGAACTTCAGCGAGAACTGGGCGGTGAAGGCGTTTTGCGAGGCGTCACCCGCGAGCTGGCCGGCATAGGTGGCACCGATCTGCGCGGTGGGCGAGAGCGCGTAGCTGAGCCCTGCTTCCAGCAGCAGCGCATTCTCCGCCACCGGCACGCCCGACACGCTGAACGGCGTCAGCCCACCGGCGAACTGCATGGTCGAGTTCGGCGTCACATCGCCGAAGGCATGCTGCCAGCCCAGCGTCGCATAGGGGGTCAGCGTGCGCCCGCCGACTTCCAGCGTGGTGGCCAGCCGCACGCCGAGCGTGGAATAGAACGTGCTCATCTCGTCGGTCGAGACGGACAGCGCCGCCGCCCCGCCCTGCTCACCCAGCGAGGCGCCCGACACATTGACATAGGCGAGGCCGAGGAACGGCTCGAAGGCGATGGCGCCCACTTCGACATCATAGCCGATCTCGCCGAAGACCTGCGCCGTGCCGGTCGTGTCGCTGCCCTTCAGCGACTCGGCGAAGCCCGGGAACACCACGCTGCGCGACATCGTCAGGTCGTGCCAGGTGTAGGCGGCGCCGCCGCGCAGCGCCACGGCGCCGAACTGCGCCCCGGCATAGAGGCCGAGATCGTAATTATTCGCCGAGCCCGACGAGGAACGCCCGTCGACATCGAAGGTCGAGCGGCTATAGCCGCCGAACAGGCCGGCGCGGGCATTGTCCGCCACCGACACATCCGCGCCCATGAGGAAGCCGCCGAGGGTGTTGGAAATGCTGGCGGCGTTGCCATTGGACCAGGTGTTGCCCCAGCCGCCATAGCCCTGCGCCCACAGGGTCGGCGTGTAGCCCTCCGCCAGTTGCGCCTTCACCGGGCCGGGACCATAGGCGAGCGGGGAGACGCCCGGCGCGGTCAGCGCCTGGCGCAGCCGCCCGCTCACCGCGTCGCGGACATAGATCGACTGCTGCTGCAGCACGCTGCTCACCGAGGCATAGGCCTCGCCCGACAGCGCGTCGAAGGCGGCGGGCACGGCGTTTTCCGGCAGTTGCAGCAGCGCGTCATAGATCGCATTGCCGTTCCCCAGCGCCTGCGCCGCCACGGCGGTGCTGAACTGGTTCGGCGTGCGGGCATAGGAGGCGAAGCTGGCGTCGTTGGTGGTCAGCAGCAGATAGACATTGGTCGGGTCGTATTCGAGCGCAGCGTCAAGGAAGGCGTAATTCTCGGTCACGCTGCCGAAGGTGCCGGTGACGCCGCCCGCCGCGGTGATGATGGCGTAACGGCTGTCCGCCGCATATTTGCCGGGCGCGGCGACGAGCTCCACCTTGGCGCCCGGATCGATGTCCACGAGCCCGCTGGCAATAACGAGATCATGCTCCCCGGACGGGGTCACATCCACGCGGTAGGTGGAATCAACGGTAAAGCTGAGGCTGGAAACATTGATCTGGCCCGGGGAATTGCCGGGCGCCAGCGTTCCGCCGGGGTTGATGGCGACGATGTTGACCGTGCCGTTGCCGCTGAGGACCGAGCCATCGTCGACCGTCAAGGTGTTGGCGCCGGCGAACTGGTCGCCGGCCAGGTGCAGCGTCGCCCCGTTCTGCACCGACACATAGCTGTCGATACCGGTGGCACCGGTATAGGTGAACGTACCGCCGCCGCTGAAGGCCACCACCGTCCCCGCCGAAGCGGTGATATTATTGGCGATCGTGGTGCTGTTTGACCGGTTGAAGACCAGCATGCTCAACCCGTCGACCGTGATATCCCCCGCCACCGAGCCGGTGGTGCCGCCGGCGCCGATATAGAGAGAGGCCCCGTTGACCTCGGTCGTCCCGGTATAGGTATTGTCTCCGCTCAACGTGAACTCGCCACCGCCAATCACCGTCACGCCGCCCGTGCCTTCGATGACACCTGCGAAGCTGGTGGCCGCCGTCACGTCCGCCGAGAGGGTCTTCGCGCCGAGGACGATCCGGCTGTCCGCCTCGGTGCTGGCGAGGTTCCTGATCCGTGCGCCATTTTTGGTGCCCGAAATGTCCAGCGTCGCCTTCCCTAGCGTGACACTCCTGGCGTCGTTGAGACTGCCCTGATTCACCAGCGCCACCGTGCCGGCTTCGATGGTGACGGCGCCGTCGTATTTCGTGTTGTTTTTGGTAAGGACCAGCGTGCCGGCCCCGCTCTTGGTCAAGGTGCCGCTGCCGTTGAGCCCGCTTTCGATCGTCAGCGTCTTGTCGGCGGCGACGGAGAAGGTGCCGCCCAACTCGCCGGCATCATTGCCAAGGGTGAAGCCGCGCGAGGTGGTGAGGGTTTCGGTTACAGCCAGCGTGCCGCCCTCCATCGCGACCGCCGCCGAGACATCGCCGAGGCTTTTGTCGTCGCTGATCGAGAGCGTGCCTTCCCGGAGCGTCCAGGGAACCGTGCTGGCGGAGAGGTCACCGGTCAGGGTCCAGGTCGAGGTGCCGCTCTTCACCAGCAGGCCGAAACCGCCGGAGAAGCCGCCCAGCGTCGTGGCGTCAATGGTCACATTGTTGGTGCCGCCAAGGATGAGCGTGTCGGCATTGCCAAAATGGGTGATGCCGCCGAGGAGATCGGCGAGGTCACCCTCCCCATCGCCGCGCAGTTCGAGCGAGTTGGTGCCTGTACCAAAAGAGATGGCGGCGGCGCGGGTCGTTCCGTCCCCGCCGAGGCCGCCCTGCACGGTGACGGCGCCGTCGAGGATGATCTTGGAATTGGTGGCCGCGATGCCGACACCGCCGGCACCATCGATAAAGGACGGGTCCGCCACCCCCCCGGCACCACCGGAAACGGTGGCGCCGCTGGCGACGGTGATCGTGGAGGTGTAGGCGAGGACACCGGTGCCGCCATCGCCAGCCGCGGCGTTGAAGCCCTGAGTGAGGGTGCCGCCAGCGCCGCCCGTCACATTCGCGTTGATGTTGAGAATGGAGGTCCCGGATTCAGCGAGATCAGCCCCGTTGCCGGCGAAGATACCGATCCCCCCCGATCCGGCTTTGAACGCGAATGCGTTGTCGGCCGCGCCGCCCGCACCGCCAGACACGGCCGCGTTTACATTTATTGTGGACGTGCCGAAGCCTGCGACGGTTTGGACATAGAGCCCCATTCCGCCTTGGCCACCCTGATAACCGCCCGAGATAACGTCACCGCCGGCTCCGCCGGTCGCTGTGCCCTGCAACGTCAGAACCGCCGGACTGAACGACTGATTGGTGAAGACCAGGCCCGCGCCGCCCGCCCCTCCTGCCGCGATGTCATACGCGTCAGCACCCAAACCGGCATCACCACCGACACCGCCGCTGGCTGAGCCTGTGGCGGCGAAGGTCACATTGGCGTCTTCGTCAAGGATCTGAAGCACGAGGCCGGCGCCGCCACCGCCGCCAAAGCCACCATTTGTACCCCCGCCACCGGCGCCGCCGGCGCCGCCGGAGAACACGGCACCGATGGTCGTGGCTCCGCCGCCAACCGAGACCACCGCGCCGAAGCCGCCGCCACCGCCGCCACCGCCGCCGCCACCGCCATCGCCGCCCTTCCCGCCCGCGCCGCCTGTGAAGCTGCTGGACGGGTTATCGACGCCGGCCGCAGTGCCGACATAGCCGTGTGCAGCACCGCCACCACCGCCACCGGCTGCCGCACCATCCCCTCCGGCGCCGCCATTGGCGCCGGGTCCGGTTCCACCGATACCGGCAGTCCCGCCGCCCTCATCGCCGCCGCCGACGCCGCCCTGGCCGCCGCTGGAACCGGCGCCGCCGCCGCCGCCACCCTCCGTCCCGTTAAGTGATCCATCCGACCCGGAGCCGCCTGCCGTCGTATAACCAGCCTTGCCGCCCGCGGTGCCTTCGCCGCCCTTGCCGCCATCGCCGCCGATGTTGAGGTCCAGCGCGCCAGCCGACGCGGTGAGCATCAGCAGCGCGGCGGAGGTGAGCAGCGTGGCGCGCAGGCCGGACACCGCTCGACCGGACGAAGGGCCGGGCGTGGCAACGACAATTGACGGACGCATGGGCACCCCAGCCTAAAACCTACCGACGGAGCGACGGTATCTTTGTACGATTCCACGCTGGGGCACCTGCTCACAACACCGCAGCAGGCCGTTCGTTGTATTTCCGAGTGTAAGCGAGCGGGGCGTGTTCTTTCAGCCACGTTTCTACAGCTTGCGGCCGGCAGAAGGGGCAGCCTCTTCGGGCGCGGCCGACGGCAGCACGGCGCTTCACCACGTCCACGCACGCGGCGTCTGCGAGCCCTCCGCCAGATGCCGATTCGGCGCCGGCGTGGTGCCCCCTTGGGGCGTCTCGCTGATCCAGACCCCACCGCCCGGCGTAAAGCCTGCGATGCCCGACGCATGCACCCTATCCCCCGCGCAACGACCCGCCCTCATCGCGGCCTGGCTGCTGGCCGGGGCCGGCACCCTGCCCTTTCTCGCCGGTGCCGTAGATGTCGTTTTGCGCAACGGGGAATGGCTCGGCGCGGTGCAGATCTATGGCGCCGTCATCGCCTCCTTCGTCTGCGGCATTCACTGGGGCGCGGCGCTGGTCGCGGCCGAGGGGCTCGCGCTGCGGCTGTTTCTCATCAGCAACATCGCCGCTTTGCTCGGCTGGGTAGCGGCGCTGCTGCCGGCCGGGCCGGGCTTTCTGCTGCTCGCCGTGCTCTTTGCCGCCCTCCTATTGGTCGACCGTCATCTGTGGCGGGCGAGGCTGTGGCCGCTGTGGTTCTGGCGCCTGCGAGGCATCATCACCGCCGTCGTGGTCGGCGCCTGCCTGGTGATCGGGGCGGTGGCATGAGCGCGCGCGCCGCACCCGCCACCGTCACAGTCACCGTCTGGTACGATTCCGCCTGCCCGCTGTGCCGGCGCGAGATCGCCCTGATGCGGCGGCTCGACCGGCGCGGACGCATCGCCTTCGTCGATCTCGACACCGCCGCAACCTGCCCGACCGACCGCGCGACGATGCTGGCACGGCTGCACGCCCGCGAAGATGGCGAGCTGCGTTCCGGCGCCGCCGCCTTCGCCGCCATGTGGCGGCAGATTCCGCTGCTGCGGCCGCTCGGCCTCGCGGCGCGGCATCCATGGGTGCTCACCGTGCTGGAGCGCGCCTATCTCGGCTTCCTGCGGCTGCGCCCACTTCTGCAACGCCTCGCCCGGCGGCTGGAAGGCGCGCCCCGGTGAGCCGCGCCGTGGTGATCGGCGCCTCGGGCGGTATCGGCGCGGCGCTGGCGCAGGCACTGCGGGACCAGGGGGCGTTCCAGGCGGTCATCGCCCTGTCGCGCCGCTCCACCCCCGCGCTCGACCTGTGCGAAGAGGCCTCCATCGCCCACGCCGCCGCCCATGTGGCGCAGCTCGGGGCCCCCACGCTCATCATCGACGCCACCGGCCTGCTGTCCGACGCGACGCTGCAACCGGAAAAGGCGCTGAAGACGCTCGACCCGGCGGCGATGGCGCGCGCCTTCGCCATCAACGCCATCGGGCCGGCCCTGCTGATGAAGCATTTCCTGCCACTGCTGCCGCGCGACGCGCCCGCGGTGTTCGCGACACTGTCGGCCAAGGTCGGCAGCATCGGCGATAACCGGCTGGGCGGCTGGTACAGCTACCGCGCCTCCAAGGCGGCACTGAACCAGCTGGTGCGCACCGCCGCGATCGAGCTGGCGCGCACCCATCGGCAGGCGGTGTGCGTCGCGCTTCATCCGGGAACGGTGGAGACGCCGCTGTCGCGGCCCTTCGCCAAAGTGGGGCTGCAGCCGCTGACGCCTGAGACGGCGGCGCGGGAGCTTCTCGCCGGGCTGGCACGGCTGGGACCTGCCGATAGCGGCGGCTTCTTCGACCGGCACGGCGCGCCCTTGCCCTTCTGAGCCCCACCCCGACACTGCCCCTCGCGGCCGCAGGAGACGACGACGCCATGGCGCGCATGCGCAAGAAGGCCGATCTGCCCACCAAGCCGTGCCGCGCCTGCGGCCGGCCCTTCGCCTGGCGGCGCAAATGGGCGCGCGACTGGGAGCGGGTGCTCTACTGCTCCGACCGCTGCCGCGCCACCGGGGCCAGCGGCCGCGCCAAGGAGGACCGCGCATGAGCGGGCATCTGCGCTTCGTGCTCGGCGACCAGCTGACCCGGGAGGTCTCCTCGCTCGCCGATCTCGACCCCGCCCGCGACATCGTGCTGATGGTCGAGGTAGAGGCCGAAGCCCGCTATGTCCCGCATCACAAGCAGAAGATCGCCTTTCTGCTCGCCGCCATGCGCCATTTTGCCGAGGCGCTGCGCGCGGAGGGGATACGGGTCGACTATGTCCGGCTCGATGAGACCGGCAACACGCAGAGCTTCACCGGGGAACTCGCCCGCGCGGTCGAGCGCCACGCCCCCGCCTCGGTGATCGTCACCGAGCCCGGCGAATGGCGGGTGCGGGAGATGATGGCCGACTGGGCCGAGACCCTGCCGGTGCCGGTGCATATCCGCGAGGATGACCGCTTCTTCTGCTCGCATGCGCTGTTCGCGGCGCTGGGCCGGGCGCGCAAGACCGGGCGGATGGAGTTCTTCTATCGCGAGATGCGCCGGCGCACCGGCCTTCTCATGCGGGGTGACGCACCGGAAGGCGGCCAGTGGAACTTCGACCCGGAGAACAGACGGGCGCTGCCGCGCGGCCTTCGCGTTCCGCCGCGCCGGCGCTTCGCCCCGGATACGCTGACGCGCGAAGTGATCGATCTCGTCGCCGCGCGCTTCGGCGGGCATTTCGGCGATCTCGCACCTTTCGGCTGGGCGGTGACGCGGGCGGACGCGCTGCGGGCGCTCGACCATTTCATCGAGGACACGCTGCCCGGCTTCGGCGACTATCAGGACGCGATGAAGGCGGGCGAGGACTTCCTGTTCCACAGCCTGATCTCGCCCTATCTCAATTGTGGCCTGCTCACGGGTCGTGAGGTCTGCACCCGCGCGGAGGAGGCCTTTCGCAGCGGCGCGGCGCCGATCAACGCGGTGGAAGGCTTCATCCGCCAGATCCTCGGCTGGCGCGAATTCGTGCGCGGCCTCTATTGGGCGGAGATGCCGGCCTATGCCGGCAGCAACCATCTGGGCGCCACACGCGACCTGCCGGCGATGTACTGGACCGGCGAAACGCCGATGCGCTGCATGGCCGACTGCATCGGCGCCACCCGCCGCCACGCCTATGCCCACCATATCCAGCGGCTGATGGTCACCGGCAACTTTGCTCTGCTCGCCGGGGTGGCGCCGGCGCAGATCGAGGAATGGTACCTCGCCGTCTATGCCGACGCCTTTGAGTGGGTGGAACTGCCCAATGTGCATGGCATGGTGATGCATGCCGATGGCGGGCGACTGGGCTCCAAGCCCTATGCCGCCTCCGGCGCCTATATCGACCGCATGTCGGATTACTGCAGCGGCTGCACCTTCGACCCCGCGATCAAGCGCGGCCCGGGCGCCTGCCCGTTCAACTATCTCTACTGGAACTTCCTGATCGAGAACGAGAACACGCTCTCGTCCAATCCGCGCCTGGCCATGCCCTATCGCACGCTGGCGCGCATGCCGGCGGAGCAGCGGGCGGAGATCGTCGCCGACGCCACAGCCTTTCTCGCCAGCCTGCCGTGAACAGGCGCGGCGGCGTCAGTCGTCAAGGTGCAGATAGGTGGCGTCGAAATCGGCGACCGCGCACAGGCGGTCCCAGTCGAGGATGGTCAGCCGCTTGTTGCTAAGCTGGATCAGCTTGTCCGCCCGCAGCTTCTGCAGCGTGCGGTTGACATGAACGACGGAAATGCCGGCGGCATCGCCGAGTTCGGCCTGGGTCATCGGCCATTCGCAGGAATTCTGCTCGGTCAGACCGACGGCGTTGAGGCGGAGGAAGAGTTCGCAGAACAGATGCGCGAGCCGCGCATCGGCGCTGCGCTGCCCGACCGTCGCCACCCATTCACGGTAGATCGCCGCGTCCACCAATGTCGCGCGCCACAGCGCGGAGGCGAGGCGCGGATGGTCGTTGCACAATTGCTGCAAGGCTTCGTGCGCCACCAGCGCGACCGTGCACGGCGTCACCGTGTCGAAGGCGATGTCCATCACCTTTAGATGCAGGCTCTGCAGGTCGGGAATATCGCCCGGCACATAGAAGGAAGCGATCTGCCGCCGCCCCTCGCCGAGATGCTTGGACGCGCAGATGAAGCCGTCGAGCAGCACGAAGCAGCGCTTGGGTCGGTCGCCCTCGCGCACCAGATGGTGGCCGGCGCGGAAGGAGGCGATCTGCACCGGGAGCCGGCGCAGCACCTCCTGCTCCTCCGGCGTGAAGCGCCGCCCATAGTCGAGCTTGCGCAGCACATGGTCGGAATTGGCGATCATTGTAGCTTCCACCATGCCGGGCGGAAGCTCCGCACTTTCAGCCATCGGCTCGCCCTCTACGCGGCAGAAGTCGGGTGTACTATTACATAGGCTAATCGGGCGCGTTACCTAGGCCTCGCCGTCCCCCAGGCGCTGCCGGGTGCGGATGGTAATGGCGAGCAGAACCGCCCCCGTGGCGTCGCGCACCGTCATCTCGAATTCGCCCGGCACGGGAAGCGACCCGTCCAGATCCCGCAGGATTTCGCCCGTCGTCGCCACCGCCTGCCCCCATGCCGCGGCCTCATCGGGCAGGTCGACAAGCGCGGGAGCGGTTTCTCCCGTCCAATGGAAAGCGAATTTCGGCACGGCGGACCCGCTCTCGACCGATGGATATCTGGGGACAAACGCCGGGGTGGCGCGGGCGTTCCCGCTGACATCCCCGCCGCCTCGCCCCGTCTCCGCCGTCGATTATCCTGTGTTAATGAGCCGGGCCGGCGTTTCTGATCTTGGTGAAGGGTGACATTCGCCGATTCCGCGCTCGGGGCAGGCTCAACACAGGCGGGGTAATGCCAGGCTCGGAAGGCTTCCTGTTCGCACTGCCGTCAGACACCGACGCCAGGTCAAAGCCGGGCCTCGCGTGCGGGGGCTATGGCAAAAGTACTGGTGCGCAGCAGTGCTCGGCCCTTGGCACGCGGCGCTGCCCTTGCGATGTTTCGCGCGGCTCCCACCGGTTGCGATCATAAGCCCATGGCCTCGTCCCTCGGAATTGCGAAATCGCTCACCGGCATAACGGGCTTTGATGAACTCACTCATGGCGGACTTCCCACCGGCCGTCCGGCGCTGGTGTGCGGCTCGGCCGGCTGTGGCAAGACCCTGTTCGCCTCCACCTTCCTGCTCAACGGGGCCCGCAGCTTCGGCGAGCCCGGCCTGTTCGTGACCTTCGAGGAGCGTCCCGCCGACATCGTCGACAATGTCGCCTCGCTCGGCTTCGACATGGGCGAACTGGTCGACGCGCAGAAAATCGCCTTCGAGCATATCGCCATCGACCCCTCGGAGTTCGCGGAGGCGGGCGAGTACGATCTCGAAGGGATTTTCCTGCGGCTCGAACTCGCCATTGATTCGATCGGCGCCCGCCGCGTGGTGCTCGACACCATCGAGAGCCTGTTCTCGGCCTTTTCCAATCCGGCCATCCTGCGCGCCGAAATTCGGCGGCTGTTCGACTGGCTGAAGGAAAAGGGCATGACTACGGTCATCACCGCCGAGCGCGGCGATGGCACGCTGACGCGCCAGGGGCTGGAAGAATATGTCTCGGACTGCGTGATCCTGCTCGATCACCGGGTGCAGAACCAGATTTCGACGCGGCGCATGCGCATCGTCAAATATCGCGGCACGGCGCATGGCACGAACGAATACCCGTTCCTGATCGATGAGGAAGGCTTCAGCGTCCTGCCCGTTTCCGCGCTGGGACTGAACCACAAGGCGCTCGAGGAGCGCATCTCCAGCGGCATTCCCGATCTCGACGCCATGATGTCCGGCGGCGGCTTCCACCGCGGCTCGTCCATCCTGCTCTCCGGCGTCGCCGGCTCCGGCAAGTCCTCGGTGGCGGCGAGCTTCATCGATGCCACCTGCCGGGCCGGGCAGCGGGCGATCTATTTCTCCTTCGAGGAATCGGCCGATCAGGCGGTGCGCAACATGCGTTCGGTCGGCACCGATGTCGGCCACTGGCTGGCCACCGGCAGCCTGAAATTCGTCGCCGCGCGGCCGACCTTCTACAGCCTGGAAATGCATCTCGCGGTGATGCTGCGCGAGATCTTGCGCTTCGGCCCGGCGACGGTGGTGCTCGACCCGATCTCCGCCTTCATGGAAAGCGGCGACCCGTTCGAGGTGCAGGCCATGCTGCTGCGCATGGTCGACTTCCTGAAGAATCGTGGCATCACCGGCATCTTCACCCATCTCATGCACGGCCAGGACGGCACCGCCGCCACCGATGCCGGCCTGTCTTCGCTGATGGACGGCTGGATCCTGCTGCTCAACCGCGAGGCCGGCGGCGAGTTCAACCGCGAGCTTTACCTGCTCAAGGCGCGCGGCATGGCCCATTCCAACCAGGTGCGCGAATTCGTCATGACGGATCACGGCATCCGGCTGTTGCCGCCCTATCTCGGCGTCAACGGCGCCCTCACCGGCTCCGCCCGCAAGCAGGAAGAAGCCCGCGCCCGGCAGGACGAGACCCGGCGCCTGGCGGAAGTCGACCGGCTGCGCCAGCAGATCGAGCAGCGCCGCCGGCGCACGGCGGCGCAGATGGAAGCGCTGCGCGCCGATCTCGAAGCCGATGAGGCGGACCTCAGCGCCCTGCTGCGGGCGGAAGAAGACTATCTGCGCTCACGCGCGGAAAACCAGGCTGCACTCATGGCAAGCCGCAAGGCCCAAGCGCGGGGAGATGTATCGACATGACCGAGGAACCGGCGCGCCCGCGCAAGCTTATTCTGTACGTCGCCGGCCAGACGCCCAAGTCACTGGCGGCGATCTCCAATCTGCAACGCATCTGTGCCGAGAAGGCACCGGGCCGGTACGAGGTCGAAGTGGTGGACCTGAAGAAGAACCCGGAACTGGCCAAGGCGCACAGCATCGTCGCCATTCCGACCCTGGTGCGCGAACTCCCCGTCCCGATCCGCAAGATCATCGGCGACCTCTCCGATGAGCAGAAGGTGCTGGTCCACTTAAGGATCGGTGACGAATGAACGCGCCCGCGGACGACGCCAGCGCCGTCATCGCCGAACTGGAACGGCGTCTGGCGGAGGCCGAGGAGACCCTCGCCGCCATCCGCCTCGGCGAGGTCGACGCGCTCGTGGTGCGCGGGGCGCATGCGGACGAAATCTTTACCATCGAGGGCGAAGCCGGCTATCGCGACTTCATGGAGGCGATGGACCCTGGCGCGGTCGCGCTCGACAGCCATGGCCATGTGCTCTACGCGACCCAGCGCGTCGCCACCCTGCTCGGCGTGCCGCTCGACCAGCTGCAGGGCCGCCATTTCAGCGAAACGCTGAGCACGGAGAACAGCGCCCGCTTCGAAGCCCTGCTCGCCGCCGCGGCCGCCGGCCAGCCCGTGGCCGGCGCGCGCTTTGCCGGGCGCAGCGACAGCCATTTCGACATCTCCATCGGCGCGATGCGGATCGGCACCGTGTCCGGCTATGCCGTGACCTTCACCGATGTGACCGAGCGGGTGCGCTCCGAAGTGGCGGAGCAGAATGAGCGCATCGCCCGCGCGGTCATCGCCTCGGCCAATGAGGCGGTGCTGGTGTGCGACCGCGCCGGCATCGTCACCCATGCCAATGCGGCGGCAGCGGGCGTGCATGACGGGGAACTGGTCGGCCACCGCTTCGCCGATGTCGTCACCCTGGTGTTTCCGGGCGCCACCGGGCTGATGCAGAGCGAGGACTTCATCGCCCTCGCGCTTTCCGGCACCCCGGTGCAGGGCATCGAGGCCGTCGCGCCGCAGGCGCCGAAGGTGAAGGACTATCTGGTCAGCATCGCACCGCTGCGCGTGGTCGGCGACCAGATCAGCGGCTGCGTCATCACCATGGTCGACCTCTCCCAGCGCAAGGCCGCCGAGCAGCAGCAATTGCTGCTGATGGCCGAGCTCGACCATCGGGTGAAGAACACGCTCGCCCTCGTGCAGTCGATCAGCAGCCGCACCCTCTCGGCCGAGGACACGCTGGAAGGCTATCAGGTCGCCTTTTCCGGCCGGCTGCAGGCGCTCGCCGCCACGCATAATCTGCTGGCGGTGCGGTCCTGGTCGAACCTGCAGATCGGCGATCTCTTGGCCGCCGAACTCGCGCCCTATCTCGATCACGGCGCCGACCGCATCGCGGCGGAAGGGCTGACCTTCTCCGTGGTGCCGCGCGCCGCCGTGGCGCTGGGGCTCATCCTGCACGAGCTCACCACCAATGCGGTGAAGTATGGCGCCTTGTCGAACGATCAGGGCAAGGTGACGGTGTTCGCCGCCGAGCGCGCTTCGGAGGATGCGCCCTTCATCATCGAATGGCGCGAGAGTGGCGGGCCGCCGGTCGGCGTACCGACGCGCCGGGGCTTCGGCCGCACGGTGATCAGCCACAGCCTGCGTTATTCCGCCACCGGCAGCGCCGAGCTGAATTTCGAGCCCGGCGGCGTGCATTGCCGCATCGTCGTGCCACACGAAGACGTGGTGATCTGACACCGCGCCGGGGCCAGCGCGGTATCCGTCGGCCTTGGCCTCACCCGCGCGCGGCCGCCGTCAGGCACAATATCTCGAACAGAACCTGCGCCGCGATCTGCGCAGTGTTGCTGGTCGGGTCGTATTGCGGCGCCACCTCCACGACATCGCCGCCCACCACCTGAACGCCGGACAGACCGCGCAGAATGCCCAGCGCCTGCGCCGAAGTGAGCCCGCCGACCTCCGGCGTGCCGGTGCCTGGCGCGAAGGCCGGGTCCAGCGCATCGACATCGAAGCTAATATAGGTCAGGCCGTCGCCCACCACCTCGCGCGCCTTGGCGATCACCGCCCGAATGCCGAGATCATCCACCTCCTCGGCATGAATGACGGTCATGCCGGAGGCGAAGGAGAATTCCCAGAGATATTCGGAATTGCCGCGAATGCCGATCTGGATGGTGCGGCGAGGGTCGAGAACCCCGTCCAGCACCGCCTGCCGGAACGGCCCGCCATGGTGGAACTTGCAGCCCTCGAACGAGCCGCCCGTGTCGCAATGGGCGTCGATATGGATCATGCCCACCGGCCGCTCCCGCCCGACGGCGCGCAGCAGGGGCAGGCCGATGGAATGATCGCCGCCGACCGATAGCGGCACCACCCCCGCCGCGACGAGATGCGCGACGAAGCGCTCAATGTCCTCGTAGCAGGTCGCGAGGTCGAAGCGGCTGCGAAACGGCACGTCGCCGATATCGGCCACGCGCAGCCGCGCCGTCGGCACCGCTTTCAGCACATGCTCATAAGGGCCGACGCGTTCGACATTGCGCACCGCACGCGGGCCGAGGCGCGCGCCGGAACGGTTGGTGACGCCGAGATCCATGGGGATGCCGAGCAGCGCCACGTCGAGAGCGGCGAGGTTCGCCAGCGCCTCGGGCCGATACGGCGCCTTCAGCAGCGTGGGCACGCCGCAATAGGGCGCCGGCCGCTTGTCGCCGTCTTTGAACACGCCCTCCGCCACGGCGCGGAAGGCCGGGTCGAAGATGTCGGCGCCCGAGGCGGAGGCGTAACGCGCGCGCAGCTCGTCGAGATCGAGAATGGTCATGGTCCGTCCCTTCCCTCAGATGCCGAGCGCGCAGCCGTCCTTGCGCGGGTCGGAGGCGCCGGCCAGCGTGCCATTGGCGCGGTCGATGCGGATCGCCTGCGCCCCGCCGACGGGCCGTCCTGAGGGCACCAGGCTGAAGCCGCGCCGGCGCAGTTCGGCGAGGGTCTCGGGCGCGAAATTGTTCTCGACCTCGATGTCGTTGGTGCCGGGGATAGGGAACAGGCGCGGCAGGTCGATGGCGGCCTGCAGGTCGAGGCCGAAATCCAGCACCTTGCTGATGAAATGCGCGTGGCCCATCGCCTGGTAATGGCCGCCCATCACGCCGAAGGGCATGAACGGCTTGCCGTCCTTCAGCACCATGCCGGGGATGATGGTGTGCATTGGCCGCTTGCGCGGGGCGAGCTCATTGGGGTGCCCGGCTTCCAGCACGAAGCTCTGGCCGCGATTGTGCAGCAGCACGCCCGAGCGCGGCGCCAGCAGACCGGCGCCATAGGGATGGAAGATCGAGTTGATGAAGCTGGCGCAGTTCCGGTCCTTGTCGACCACGCAGATATACACCGTGTCGCGGTGCTCGCCGCCGGGGAAGGCGGGCATGTCGGTGAGCGCACGGTCGAGCCGGATGAGCCCGGCAAGCTCGTCCGCCAGCGTGTCGGAAAGCAGATAGTCCACCGGCACGCCGGCCTGCGCCGGGTCGGCAAGGAAGCGGTCGCGCGCGGCATAGGCGAGGCGCGTCGCCTCGATCTCGACATGCAGCCGGTCCACCGCCAGCGGGTCGCCCTCGGCGGGGAAGCGGGAGAGGATGTTGAGGATCATCAGCGCGATGATGCCCTGCCCGTTGGGTGGGCACTCATACACGTCATGGCCGCGGAAGCCGGTGTGGATCGGCTCCACATACTCGCCCGCCGCCGTGGCGAAGTCGTCGCGCGTGTGCAGCCCGCCGAGACCGTTGAGATAGGCGACGATATCCGCCGCCACCGCGCCCTTGTAGAAACCGTCCCGCCCCTCACGGGCGATGGCCTCCAGCGTGTCGGCGAGTTCCGGCTGGCGGTGGACATCACCGGCGATCGGCGCGCGCCCCTCGGGCAGGAACACGCGCGCGGCATTGGCATCGCCCGCCAGCAGCGCGGCCTCGCGCCCCCAGTCATAGCTCACGCGCGGGGCCACGGCGTAGCCGTGCCGGGCGAGGTGAATGGCGGGCGCCATCAGTTCGGCGAAGGGCAGCCGCCCATGGTCGGCATGCAGCCGGGTCCAGGCATCCACCGCCCCCGGCACGGTGACGGCATGCGGCGACTGGCGGGGAATCTGGGTCAGCCCCTTGTCGCGCAGAAAGGCGGCGGTGAGCGCGGCGGGCGCGCGGCCGGAGCCATTATAGGCGTGGACCTTGCCGTCCTCGCCGGCGAGCAGGGCGAAGCAGTCGCCGCCAATGCCGGTCGAGCCGGGCTCGACCACGCATTGCACGGCGCAGGCGGCGATGGCCGCGTCCAGCGCGTTGCCGCCGGCCTTGAGGATATCGGTCGCCGCCAGCGTCGCCGCGGGATGGGAGGTCGCCGCCATGGCCTCGCGGGCATAGACGGTGGAGCGGCCGGGCTTCTGGAAATCACGCATCGTCTTCGTCTCCCTCACGCCATCAGGCCGGCGCTGCGCGCCCAGTCGCGCGTGTCGTCCAGCGCGCGCTCGATGCGCTGCATCAGTTCGTCGATCTCGGCCTCGGTGATGATCAGCGGCGGGCAGAGGCTGAGCGTGTCGTTCATGCCGCGGGTGATGACGCCGTGGTTCTGCGCGAAGCGCGCCGCCTGGCTCGCCACCAGCAGGCTGGGGTCGAAGGCGGTGGTCTTGTCGGGCGAGAGTTCCAGCCCCGCCACCAGCCCGACCCCGCGCGCCTCGCTGACCAGCGGATGGTTGCCGAGCCGCGCCACATGCGCCTGGAAGCGCGGCCCCACCGTGCGCACATGGTCGAGAATGTTGTCGTCCTCGTAGATGCGCAGCGCTTCAAGCGCCACGGCGGCGGCAACCGGGTGGCCGGAATAGGTGTAGCCATGGCCGAATGTGCCGATCTTCTCGCTCTCGGCGACGATGGCACTGTAGATCTTCTCGCTGATCATCAGCGCCGAGATCGGCAGGTAGGAGGCGGAAAGCTGCTTGGCCAGCGTGATCATGTCGGGCTTGAGCCCATAGGTTTCGGTGCCGAACATGTTGCCGGTGCGGGCGAAGCCGCAGATCACCTCATCGGCCACCAGCAGCACGTCATATTTCTTCAGCACCGCCTGGATCTTCGCGAAATAGGTCTTCGGCGGCACCACAACGCCGCCCGATACCATCACCGGCTCAGCGAAGAATGCAGCGACCGTCTCCGGCCCCTCGCGCAGGATCAGCGCTTCGAGCTCGTCCGCGCAGCGCGTGGCGAAGGCTTCCTCGCTCTCCCCCGGCTCGGCGTGGCGGCGGTAATGCGGGCATAGGGTGTGCAAGATGCCCGGCAGCGGCAGGTCGAAATCGCGATGCGCATAGGGCAGCCCCGTGAGGCTGCCGGACGCCACGGTGACGCCGTGATAGCCGCGCAGCCGCGAGATGATCTTCTTCTTCTGCGGCCGGCCGAGCGCGTTGTTGTAGTACCAGATCAGCTTGACGGCGGTGTCGTTGGCCTCCGAGCCGGAATTGGCGAAGAACACCTTGGACATCGGTACCGGCGCCATGGCGATCAGCCGCTCAGCGAGCGCGATGCCCGGCTCCGTCGCCTTGTGGCCGAACGCATGGTAGAACGGCATCGTCTTCATCTGGCGATAAGCCGCCTCGGCCAGCCGGTGCTCGCTGAAGCCGAGCGAGGCGCTGAACAGCCCGGCCAGTCCCTCGATATAGCGCTGGCCGCTGGCGTCGGTGACATAGACGCCCTCCCCGCCGGTCAGCACCAGCGGCCCCTCGGTCTGGTGCTTGGCGGCATTGGTGTAGGGGTGGAGGTGATAGGCGATATCACGCGCTTCGAGCGAATTCGGACGAATGGTCACGGCAACCTCTTGGGTCGGGGCACGGGCCGGCGGGCAGCCGGTCTTAACGCTGGGCGGAAATGAACTGGCGGAAGCGCTCGGAGCGGGGGGCGGCGAAGACCTCGGCCGGCGCGCCGTCCTCCTCCACCGCGCCCTGATGCAGGAACAGCACGCGGGAAGAGACATCGCGGGCAAAGCCCATCTCATGGGTGACGACGAGCATGGTGCGGCCCTCGTCGGCCAGCGCCCGCATCACCCGCAGCACCTCGCCCACCAGTTCGGGATCGAGCGCGGAGGTCGGCTCGTCGAACAGCAGCACCTGCGGGTTCATCGCCAACGCCCGGGCGATGGCCGCGCGCTGCTGCTGTCCGCCGGAGAGATGGGCGGGGTAATAATGCCGGCGCTCGGCGATGCCGACCTTCGCGAGCAGCGCTTCCGCCTCGGCGACGCAGTCGGCGCGCGGGCGCCCCAGCACATGGACAGGCGCCTCGATGATGTTCTCCAGCACCGTCATGTGCGACCAGAGATTGAAGTTCTGGAACACCATGCCGACCGAGCGCCGCAGCCGCTCCACCCGGCGGTGGTCGATCTTCGCTGCGCGGCCGGCCGCGTCGCGCCCGAAGCGCAGCGTCTCCCCGGCGGCGGCGAGCGTGCCGGCATCGGGTGTTTCCAGCAGGTTCAGGCAGCGCAGCAGGGTCGACTTGCCGGAGCCGGACGAGCCGAGGATCGACACGACATCGCCCTCGCGGGCGGTGAGCGAAATGCCCTTGAGCACTTCCAGGCTGCCGAAGCTCTTGTGCAGATCATGGACGGCGATGGCGTCCGGCCGGGCGGGCGCGGCGGCGGCGCCCGGCGTGGAGGATTGCGGGGCGGAGGGTTGCGGGGCGGTCATGCCGCTTCTCCCTTCAGCGTCGCGGAACGCGCGGCCGGCGGCGGGCGCAGATGCGGCGACAAGCGGTGTTCAAGCCACGCCAGGGCGCGGGTGATGGCGAAGTTGAGGATGAGGTAGATCGCCCCGGCGCAGATGAAGACCTCGATGGCGCGGTAGGTCTGCGAGATGATCTGATGGGCGATGCCGGTGACTTCCAGCAGCGTGACGATGGAGGCGAGCGAGGTGCCCTTCACCATCAGGATGATCTCGTTGCCATAGGCCGGCAGCGCCTGCCTAAAGGCGAGCGGCAGCACGATGCGCCGGTAGAGCAGCCCGCGCGACATGCCGCAGGCCAGCGCCGCCTCGACCTGCCCGGCCGGCACGGATTGCAGCCCGCCACGCAGGATTTCCGCGCCATAGGCCGCCGTGTTGAGGGTGAGCGCCAGGATCACGCACCAATAGGGCTCGCGAAACAGCCACCACACACCCATCGCCTGCAGCGAGGGCCGGAACTGGCCGAGGCCGTAATAGATGAGGAAGATCTGCACCAGCAGCGGCGTGCCGCGAAACAGCGCGACATAGCCGCGAAGCGGCAGGACGACGAGCGGCGACGCGTTGTGCAGCGCGATCGCCAGCACCACGGCGAGAACGAAGCCGATCGACAGCGAGATGCCGGCGAGTTGCAGCGTCAACGGCACGCCGCCGAGCAGCCGGAGGAAGACTTCCTGAAAGAAGGCGAAATCCATCAGGCCCTCCTCACGCCGCGCAGGCTGCGCTTTTCGGCGCGGCGGATAAGGGCGCCGCTGATGAAGGTGATGACGAGATAGAGCACGGCGGCAGCGATGTAGAACACGAAGGGCTGGCGGGTGGAGCCGGCGCCGATCTGCGACTGGCGCATCAGTTCCACCAGCCCGATCACCGAGAGCAGCGCGGAATCCTTCAGGATCAGCTGCCAGACATTGCCGAGCCCGGGAATGGCGTAGCGCAGCAGCTGCGGCAGGATGATCCGGCGCAGCATCAGCGGCCCGGGCATGGCGAGGGCGCGCGCGGCCTCGATCTGCCCGGCGGGAATGGCGAGGAAGGCGCCGCGATAGACCTCGGCCTGGTAGGCACCGGAGATGATGGCGAGCGCCAGCACGCCGGTGGCAAAGGTCGGCAGGCCGACAAAGCCCTGCGCGCCGAAGAACCGCCCGACCGCCGTCAGCAGCGAACTGCCGCCGAAATACAGCAGGTAGATCGTCAACAGGTCCGGCACGCCGCGAAACAGCGTGCAATAGGCATCGGCGGTGCCGCGCGCGAGCCGGCCGCCCCGAAGGCGGGCAAAGGCGGCAAGGCCGCCGAACAGCGCGCCGAGCAGGACGCCGGAGGCCGAGAGCAGCACGGTCATGCCGGCGGCGGTCAGCAGCGCAGGTCCCCAGCCCTTTTCACTGAAGCCGAGCAGGGAGACGAAAGCGGGCAGGTCCATCGGGTGCTCCGAAAGCCGGACGGCCCCCGCCTCAGCGACGGGGGCCGCGCCTCGTCACTGGGGAGGGGTGACGTCGGACTTCAGCCACTGCTCCGACAGCCGCTTGATGGTGCCGTCAGCGATCGCTTCGCCGATGGCGGTGTTGAACTGGTCGCGCAGCGCGGTGTCGGTCTTGCGGAAGCCGGCGCCGGTGCCACGGCCGAACACGCCGCCGAGGAAGCCGGGGCCGGCGATCTCGAACTCGGCATATTCCGGCTTGGCGAGGGTGGCGGCCAGCGAGGTCTGCTGGGCGAACAGCCCGTCGACGCGGCCGGCGGCGAGGTCGAGGTCGTGCTGCTCGGTGGTCTTGTATTCGCGGATATCGACCACGCCGTCGAAATACTTCTTCAGAAACTGCTGGTTGGTGGTGGCGGCCTGCACGCCGATGGTCTGGCGCTTCACCAGCGGCTTGATCTTGTCGATGGTGGTTTGCGCCTCGCCTTCCTTGTTCAGGTCGAACTTGCCGCCGAGGCCGGACTTGGCCAGCGCGCTGGTCTTGGCAACGGCGAAGCTGGAGGGGTCAATGGCATAGGGACGGGAGAAATCGATCACTTCCAGGCGCTTGTCGGTGATGAACATGGACGCCATGATTACGTCGAACTTGCCGACCGTCAGCGCGGGGATGAGCCCGTCCCAGTCCTGGATGACGACGGTGCACTCGATCTTCATCCGCGCGCACAGATCTTTCGCGAGATCGACCTCGAAGCCCGCCGCCTTGCCGTCGGGACCGGTGAAGTTCCACGGCGCATAGGCGCCTTCCGTGGCAATGGTGATCGCCTTGGGCGCGGTCTGCGCCTGCGCGCCGGTGACGGCCGCCAGGCTGAGCGCGGAAGCGGCCAGCCATTTGAAGATGTGTCGCATGATCTTCCCTCTGTCAGGTTTGCGGTGTGCTGGAAAGGTTCGCCCCGTTTCAGCCGCCTCCGCGCGTTTCGAGCGCGAAGCCGGTCAGGGTCGGGGCTGTTGTTAGAATGTGTTCGCTCATCAGCGCCTCGGCGGCGGCGGCATCGCCGGCGCGCAGGCTGTCGATGATGGCCTGATGCTCCTCGCGCGCCGTCAGCGGCTTGGCGGCGTGATGAAACCAGATGCGCAGATAGGGCTCGATAGTCACGTGGAGTGACGCGATCTGGCGCAGCAGCTTCGGCCGGTTGGCGAAGGAGCAGATATATTCGTGAAACTCGCGGTGGCGGGCGACCCAATCCTGCCCGCCATCGCCGGAACGTTCCATGCGGTCGAGCAGCCGGTCGAGTTCGGCGAAGGCGTCGGCATCGAGCCGCGGCACGGCGAGCCGCACCGCCAGCCCTTCCAGCACCGAGCGCATCTCGAACACCTCGAAGATCTCCTCCACCGTCAGCCCGGCGACGACGCAGCCGCGATTGGGGCGGATCAGCACCAGCCCCTCCGTCGCCAGCCGGCGGAAGGCCTCGCGCACCGGCATGCGGCTCATGCCGATCTCGGTGGCGATCTCCTCCGGAATCAGCCGCTCACCCGCCTTGAAGCGGGCGGTGCGGATGCCGGCGAGGATGAAGCGATAGGCTTCGCCTTCAGCGGTGCTGGTTGTCGCCATGGAAGAGAAGCCGGTCATTCCGCGCCCGATTGGATGAGTGTATCCACTTATCCAATGTTGATCAGGCCGCACGGGTTCGTCAACGGGTCCGCCGCCGCGATACCGATTTATGTGGTGGGAAAGCGCCGCTCTGGGCGCGCGCAGATGAGTGCCGGCAGCCGCGCCCGCGCGCCGGCGCCAGCCCTGCCAGGCGGGCGCTACTTCAGCAGGTCCTGCAGGCTGGTCGCCGGGCTGTCCTTGCGCGCCAGGTCGAGCCCCAGCAGCAGCTCGGTAATATGCTCGCGCATGATCGCGGCCGCCTTCAGCGGCTCGCCCTCGGCGATGGCGTCCACCAGTTCCTTGTGTGCCTCGCATTTGCAGGTGGTTTCGCGCTGCGTCCAGTACAGCGCGATGATCAGCGAGGAATGCGAGACGAGGTCGCGCACGAACCCGGTAAAGATCGAATGGCCGGCGATCTCGGCGATCTCGACATGGAAATGCGCGGACAGGGCGATGGCCTCGGCGGCATTGGCGTCGGTCGCCAGCGCCTCGCGCTCCCGGGCGAGATGCGCCCGCAAATGGGCGATGTCGGCGGGCGTCGCCGTCCGCGCCGCCAGCGCCGCCAGCTGCGGCTCGATCAGCCCGCGCGCCTCGAACACCTCCCGCGCCTCCTTGGTGGAGGGGCTGGCGACGAAGGCGCCGCGATTCGGCTCCAGCCGCACCAGCCTGTCATGCGACAGCGCCTGCAGGGCGGCGCGCACCACGGTGCGGCTCACCGCATAGATGGCGGCAAGCGCGTCTTCCGGCAGCTTGGTGCCCGGCGCGAGCTTGCGGCCGATAATGGCCTCGCGCAGCGCGGCGTAGACGCCTTGCCAGCGGGCGGCGGGCTTTTCAGTTTCGGGAACGGTCACAAGCATCTTCTTCGCTCTTGCCGTTCCGGCATTGGCACGTAACGTGAATCCGGGTCCCCCGATCAGTCGTAATATCGAGTGCCGTCCGTCACGTCGTCAAGCGCCGGGGGCCAGCTGGGAAAAAATCCCCGTATAGGTCTTGGGGCGCGGCGGCGCGTAGCCGCCGACCTTGGAGGTGCGCAGCCCGAGCTGCACCAGCAACTCGGCGAGCTTCACCGCGCAGGCGACGCCGTCGAGCACCGGCACGCCGACCTCCTGCGAGAGGCGCCCGGCAAGGTCCGCCATGCCGGCGCAGCCGAGCACGATGGCCTCGGCCCGGTCCTCGGCCAGCGAACGGCGGATTTCCTCCAAAATGCGCGCGGACGCGTTCGAACCCGGCTCCTCAAGCTCCAGCACCGCCACCTCTGAGGAGCGAACCCGGGCGCAGCGCTCCATCAGCCCGTAGCGCTTCAGATTGTGCTCGATGGCCGGCACGGAGCGCGCCAGCGTCGTCACCACGCCGAACCGGCCCGCCACAAGGCTCGCCATGTGGAACGCCGCTTCGCCAATGCCGATCACGGGCGCCGAGGTGGCACAGCGGGCGGCGTCGAGCCCGGTATCGTCGAAGCAGGCAATGACATAGGCGTCCATGTCCGGCTGCTTGCGCATCTCCGCGATCAGGCCGGGGATCGAGAACACCTCGTCATAATAGCCCTCGATGCTCACCGGCCCGTCCGGCGGGTTGACGGCGATCACCTGCGTGCCCGGCGCGGCGGCGCCCTGCGCGGCGGCGCCTATCTTGGCGGTCATCGACGCGGTGGTGTTGGGATTGACGACAAGAATACGCATCGATTGATCCTAGATCTCTCCGCCGAGATAGAGCTTCTTTACGCGGTCATCGTTCAGCATGTCGGCGGAATCGCCGCTCAGCGCAATGGAACCAATGGTCAACGCATAGGCCCTCTGCGAAATACGCAGCGCCATGCGCGAGTTCTGCTCCACCAGCAGCACGCTCACCTTGTCGTCGCGATTGATGGCGACGATGGAGCGGGCAATGTCCTGCACCAGCTTCGGCGCCACACCGAGCGAGGGCTCGTCCAGCAGCAACAGGCGGGGACGGGCCATCAGCGCGCGGCCGATCACCAGCATCTGCTGCTCGCCCCCGCTCATCGTGCCCGCCGCCTGGGAGTAGCGCTCCTTCAGCCGGGGAAAGCGCGTCAGCACCATGTCCAGCGATTGCTGAATCTCGCCCTTGGAGGAGCGGGTGAAGGCGCCCATCAGCAGATTGTCGCGCACCGACATCAGCGGGAATACCCGCCTCCCCTCCGGCACCATGGAAATGCCGGCGCGCACAATGTCGTCGGAGGCCATGCCGTCGAGGCGCCGGCCATCGAAGGTGATCTGGCCGGAGCGGATTTTGCGCAGGCCGGTGATGGCCCGCAGGATCGAGGACTTGCCGGCGCCGTTGGCGCCGATCAGCGCCACCGTCTCGCCCTCGTTCACCGCGAGCGAAACGCCCTTCAGCGCATAGACGTGGTCGTAATAGAGATGAACGTCGTCGAATGAGAGAAGGCTTGTCATCGCTACATTCCGATCGACTCGTCCTCGACCCCGAGATAGGCGTCGATGACGTTCTGGTTTTCCTGGATTTCCTTCGGCGTGCCCTCGGCGATCTTCTGGCCGAAATTGAGCACCACGATGCGATCGGAAATATTCATCACCGCCGGCATGTCGTGCTCGACGAGCAGGATAGTGACCCCGCGCGCCCGCACCGCCCGCACGATCTCCACCGCGCGCCGTGTCTCGTCATGGTTCATGCCGGCGAAAGGCTCGTCGAGCAGCAGCACCGCCGGGTTGGTGGCGAGACCGATGGCGATGCCGAGCGCGCGCAGATGGCCGTGCGGCAGGTTGCTGGCGATCTCGTGGCGCTGGTGGCCGAGACCGAGGAAATCGATGATCTCGTCGGCCGAGCGGGCGAAGGCCGCCTCGTCCTCGCGCGCGGTCCGCGTGCCGAAGAAGAAGCCGGCGAGCCCGGTGCGCGCGCGCAGCTGGTGCGCGATGATGATGTTGTCGCGCACGCTCATCGTCTTGAAGATGGTGGTTTCCTGGAAGGTCCGCACCACGCCGAGCCGCGCCACCTTGTGCGGCGACAGGCCGGAAATGCGTTCACCCCGGAAGCGCACCTCGCCCTCGGTGGGGGTGACGAAGGAGGCGATCTGCTTGAACAGCGTCGACTTGCCCGCCCCGTTCGGCCCGATCACCGAGAGGATTTCATGCTCCTTCACCCCGAAGGAGATGCCGCTATTGGCGATCAGCCCGCCATAGCGCTTGGTCAGATTGGAGACTTCGAGAATGTAGTCCATGCTCAGGCTCCCTTCTTGCGCGGCAGCCGCAGGCTCAGCAACCCGTTGGGCAGCACCAGCATCAGCACGATGAGCGCGCTGGAGAAGATGAGAAGCTGATAGACGCCGGTCTGGAACAGCAGGTCCCAGCCGAAATACAGCGCGAAGGTGCCAAGGATCGGCCCCAGCACATAATGCAAGCCGCCGAGGAAGCAGTTCAGCATGAAGTTGACGGAATCTGCGACCGTAAAGCTCGACGGATAGATCGACTGCGAGATCGCCGCGAACATCGCCCCGCCCAGCCCGCCGAGGAAGGACGAGACGGCATAGGCGAGCACGCGGATGGAGGCGATGTTCACCCCGATGGAGGAGGCCAGTTCCTCATTCTGCTGCAGCGACAGGCAGATATGGCCGATGCGCGAATGCACCAGCCGATACAGCGCGCCGAAGCACAGCACCAGCAGCAGCACGGAGGCGAGGTAGAAGGCGAGGCGCGGATTTTCCAGCGTGGCGAAATCCGGGATCAGCGTCAGTCCGAACAGGCTCACCCCGCCCGGCAGCGGGATGGAGACGATGCCCTTGGCACCATTGGTGATCGGCACGGCGAGAGCGAGAAGCCGCATCACCTCGGTCAGCGTCAGAGTCACCATGGCGAAGTAGACCCCGCGCAGCCGCAGGATCGGCAGGCCGATCAGCACGCTGGCCAGCGCGCAGACGAGTCCCGCCGCCGGCAGGGTGAGCCAGAAGGAGACGCCATAGGCCGTGACCAGCACCGCCGAGACATAGCCGCCGAGCAGCGCGAAGGCGCCCTGCCCGATATTGATCCGGCCGATATAGAAGGTCAGCCACACGCCGCCGCTGATGATGGAGAGCAGGGCGACGGAAGTGAGGGTGTAATACAGGTCGTTGCGGCCGGTCGCGGCGATCAGGGCCGGCACGCCGACCAGCAGGAACAGGACGAAGGCGGCGGCGAGGAGAAGCTTGGTTGCGTTGTTCACCGGTTCAGCCCCACGGCTTGCCCATCAGCCCGTTCGGGCGAAGGCTCAGGAACACCATCAGCAGCACAAAGATGACGAGATAGGTCACGTCGCCGAACTCGCGCAGCACGTTGAGGCCGACCGATTCCATCATGCCGAGGATGAACCCGCCGGCGATGGCGCCACCGACGACGCCCGCGCCGCCGATCATCACCATGAGGAACGCCTTGATGGAGATCGGGCCGCCAATGCCGGAATTGACGCCGGTAATGGTGACGAGCAGGCCGCCGACGACGCCGGCGAGCAGCGCGCCAAGCGCGAAGCCGATCATCGAGTAGCGGTCGACATTCACGCCCATCAGCTGCGCCGCTACGCGGTCCTGCGCCAGCGCCCGCATGGCGCGGCCGGTGCGGCTGTACTGCATATAGGCCATGAAGGAGGCGATCATCGCGATGGCGATCACCCCGACGAGGATGCGGTCATAGGGCATGACCAGGCTGTCGGAGACGAACACGCCGTTGATGATCTTCGGCACGCCGCGCTGCTTCTCGCCGAACAGGATGAGGATAATGGCGTCCATCAGGAAGGCGATCGCCGCGGCGAGCAGCATGGTGCTCTCCTCGCGCGAACTTCGCCGGATCACCGGGCGGAAGAGGAATTTCTCCACCAGCGCGCCGACAATGGCGAGGGTCAGCGCCGAACAGGCGAGCGCCAGCACGAAGGGCAGGCCGAGCTGGCCATAGATCGTGTAGGTGACGAAGCCGCCGAGAACGTACATCTGCCCATGGGCGAAGTTGAGCACGTTCATCAGCGCGAAGATGAGGGTCAGTCCGAGCGCGATCAGCGCATATTGCGCGCCGAGATACAGCCCGTTGGCGATAACCTGTTCCATCCGAGGATCTCCATCGGTGAGAGGCCGGCACGCAGGCGCGCACCGGCCTCAACGGGGGTGAAGGAGCCTCAGTCGACTTCGCCGACGAACAGGGTCTCGAACGCGCCGTCCTTGTACTGCGTCACCACCATCGGCACGGAAAGCTGGCGCTTCTGGCCGAAGGAGGTGGTGCCGACATATTTGAGCGTGCCTTCCTTCACATAGGGATTGGGCGCGCTGAACGTGTCGACGGTCTTCTTGAACTCGGCGACATCGTTGATCGCCTTCGGATTGGCCTTGAGAGTCTCGATGATGTAGTCGAGCGCATAGACCTTGGTGTTGGACTCGTCGTTATACTCGCCGAACTTCTTGGTGTAGCGGGCGATGAACTCGTCCATGGTCTTGGAGCGGATCGCCGGGGTCGAGGCGCCGCCGACCGAGATGAAGCCGTCGGCCAGTTCGCCCGCGCCTTCCTTCAGCACCGCCGCGTCATGCGCGGTCTCGGTGGAGATGAGGCCGGTGTAGCCGAGTTCGCGCGCGGCACGGATCAGCAGCGGAGCATTGCCGGGCGAAACGCCGGAGAGCACCAGCAGGTCTGGCTTCAGCCGGATGATCGGCGTCAGCACCGGGGTGAAGTCGCGGGTGTCGTTGGGATAGGTGTCGTTCTGCGCCACCACCTCAAGGCCAAGCGCCTTGGCCGCCGCCACGCCGCCATCGCGCTGGCTCAGCGGGTCGGACTCATTGGCGGCGATGAACGCCACCTTCTTCACGCCCTTGTTCTCCTTGAGGTATTTGTAGATCGCCGGCGCGGACTGATAGTTGGCGATCATGCCCAGCACGGCGTTGGACGCCGGCTTGGTGTAAAGCTCCTTGGGGAAGGCATAGGGGAAATAGATGATCCCCTTGGATTCCGCGACCGGCCGCACGGCGGCGGCGCCGTCATCGACATTCGGCCCCACGACATAGTGGATGCCCTCCTGCGCCATCTTCTCCATGCCGGCGATGGCGCGCTTGGGGTCCTTCTGGTCGTCGAAGGTGACGACATTGATCTTGTAGGTGTCGTCGCCGATCTTCACCCCGCCCAGCTCGTTGAGCCAGTCGGCGCGCACCTGCATGGAGCGCACATTCGAGGTGCCCCAGGCGGCGGCGGGGCCGCTGGTGACGCCGACGAAGCCGATCTTCAGCTCATTCTCGGCGGCGGTGGCGGGGGTGAGGCCGGCCGAAAGGGCGAGGCCGGAAACGGCGGCGAGGGCAGTGCCCATCAGGACAGAGCGGCGCGTGGTCATCGGGGTGTTTCCTCTGTGAACTTGACGCGAGCGGCGACCTTGCTTGGCGCTCTGTTCTCCCGCGTTCTGAGGTAATGAGAGGGCACGCCCGCAGGATTGTCAACATTGACGGAGATTTTTGGATACAATACCGTATGCGAAGAAAACAGGGACGAAACGGATGGCCGGCGCACCCCTTGCCAGGCCCCGCAACTCCCGCGATTTTCCATGATCTTGCAGCGCCGGTGACAGAGCATGGCCCATCCCCCGCCCTACCCTCGCGATCTTCTCGGCTATGGCGACGCTGCGCCCGATCCGCGCTGGCCGGGCGGGGCCCGGGTCGCGGTGCAGTTCGTCGTCAATTACGAGGAAGGCGGCGAGAACTGCCTCCTGCACGGCGATGCCGCCTCCGAGGCCTTCCTCTCCGACGTGCTCGGCGCCCAGCCCTGGCCGGGCCAGCGGCATATGAATGTCGAGAGCATGTATGAATATGGCTCGCGCGCCGGCTTCTGGCGGCTGCGGCGGATCTTCCGCGAGCGCAACCTGCCGGTGACGGTCTATGGCGTCGCCACCGCGCTGATGCGCTCGCCGGAGCAGGTGGCGGCGATGAAGGAAGATGGCTGGGAAATCGCCAGCCACGGCCTCAAATGGATCGACTACCGCAACATCCCCGAGACGGAGGAGCGCGCGCATCTGCGCGAGGCCATCCGCCTTCACCGCGAGGTCACGGGCGAGCGGCCGCTCGGCATGTATCTCGGCCGCACCTCGGAGAACACGCAGCGGCTGGTGATGGAGGAAGGCGGCTTCCGCTACTCCTCGGATTCCTATGCCGACGACCTGCCCTATTGGCTGAAGGGCCGCGCCGGGCCGCATCTCGTCATCCCCTACACGCTCGACGCCAACGACATGCGTTTCACCAATGCGCAGGGCTTCGCCCATGGCGAGGACTTCTTCGTCTATCTGCGCGACAGCTTCGACCAGCTCTATGAAGAGGGCGCCGACGCCCCGCGCATGATGACGGTCGGCCTGCATTGCCGCCTCGCCGGCCGCCCAGGCCGCGCCCGCGGGCTGGTGCGGTTTCTCGACCATCTCGCGCGCCATGACCGGGTGTGGATCCCCCGCCGCATCGACATCGCCGAACACTGGCACCGCGAGCACGCGCCGGTGGCGGCATGAACGACGCCCCCTCCACCCTGCCGCGCGGCGCGGCGCTGATGGCGCGCCTTGACGAACTCGCCCGCTATTCCGACGAGCCGGGGCGGCTGACCCGGCTCTATCTCTCGCCCGCCCATCGCAGCGCGGCGCGCGTCGTCGCCGGCTGGATGGAAGAGGCCGGCATGAGCGTGCATATGGACGCCGTCGGCAACGTCGTCGGCCGCTATCCCGGCCAGAGCGCGGACGCGCCGGTTCTGCTGCTGGGCTCGCATATCGACACGGTGCGCGACGCCGGCAAATATGACGGCAATCTCGGCGTGCTCGCTGCCATCCAAGCGGTCGGCGAGTTGAACGCGCGCGGCGAACGCCTGCCCGTCGCCCTTGAAGTCCTCGCCTTCGGCGATGAGGAAGGCGTGCGCTTTCCCGTCACCCTCTCCGGCTCCCGCGCCGTCGCCGGCACGCTCGATCCCTCGGTGCTGGACGCCGTCGACGCCGACGGAGTCCGCCTGCGCGACGCGCTCGCCGCCTTCGGTGGCCGCCCCGACGCGCTCGCCAGCGCCCGGCACGAGCCAAGCGCGGTGGAGGGTTATGTCGAAATCCATATCGAGCAGGGCCCGGTGCTGGAGAGCGAGGATCTCGCCGTCGGCGTCGTCACCGCCATCAGCGGCGCCAGCCGCTTCACCATCGACATTGACGGCGAGGCCGGCCATGCCGGCACGGTGCCGATGAACCTGCGCCACGATGCGGTGGCGGCGGCGGCGGAGATCGTGCTCGCGGTGGAGGAACTGGCGCAGCGCACGCCTGATCTTGTCGCCACGGTCGGCTGCTTCACCGCCCTGCCCGGAGCGGTGAACGTGATCGCCGCCGGCGCGCGCCTCACCCTCGATATCCGCAGCCCGTTCGATGCGGTGCGTCGCGCCGCCATCGAGCAACTGTCCAGCCACCTCAACGCCATCGGCGCCCGGCGCGGCGTCAAGGTTGGGATGGCCTGCTTCTATGAGGCGCCGGCGGTCGCTTGCGACGCCGAACTGCAGGCCCGGCTGCAGCGGGCGGTGGAGCGGCAGAACATCCCGCCCCGTCACCTGCCGAGCGGCGCCGGCCATGACGGGCTCGCCATGGCCGCGCTCTGCCCGGTCGGCATGCTGTTCGTGCGCTGCGCCGGCGGCATGAGCCACAGTCCCACCGAGTCGATCACCGTCGAGGATGCCGGGACGGCGGTCGCCGTGCTTCTCGATTTTCTCCGCGATTACGCGCCGCCCCGGCGCCCAGCCTGCTGACGGGTACCCCATGTCCACGCTTGCCCACCGCCTGAACGACATCATCGACCATGAGCGCGACCGCCAGATCGACTTTCTCGCCGCGATCGTCCGCATGCCCTCGGACAATCCGGCCGGCGACTGCACCCCGCATGCCGAGGCCACCGCGCGCCTGATCGAGGCGCTTGGCTTCACCGTCGAGCGCCACGCGGTGCCGGATGAGCTCGTGCGCGCCAATGGCATGGTGTCCGCGACCAATCTGATCGTGCGCCACCGCTTCGGCGACGGCCCCGTCGTCGCGCTCAACGCCCATGGCGACGTGGTGCCGCCGGGCGAGGGCTGGACCCATGACCCCTATGGCGCCGAGATCGTCGATGGCTGGATGTATGGGCGCGGCGTCGCCGTCTCGAAATCCGACTTCGCCACCTATCTCTGGGCGCTGATCGCGCTGAAACAGAGCGGCGCGGCGCTGGGCGGCACGGTGGAACTGCACTTCACCTATGACGAGGAGGCCGGCGGCGAGATCGGGCCGGGCTGGCTGCTGCGCGAAGGGCTGAGTCGGCCGGACTACGCCCTTTCCGCCGGCTTCTCCTATGGCGTGGTCAACGCCCATAATGGCTGCCTGCATCTGGAAGTCGAGGTGAACGGCCGCTCGGCCCATGCCGCCAAGCCGTTCACCGGCATCGACGCGCTGGAGGCGGCGAACCATGTGCTGAGCGCGCTCTATGCCTGGCGCAAGGGCCTGGCCGCCCGCGTTTCGGCCATTGCCGGCATTGGCAGCCCGCAAATGACGGTGGGGCTGATCCGCGGCGGCATCAATACCAATGTCGTGCCCGACCGCATCACCTTCCGCCTCGACCGGCGGATGATCCCGGAAGAGAACCCGGTGGAAGTGGAGGCGGAACTGCGCGCGGTGATCGCGGCGGCGGCGCAGGATTTCCCCGAGGCCCGGGTCGAGGTGCGCCGCATCCTGCTCGCCACCCCGCTCACCCCCACCCCGGCGTCCGAACGCCTGAGCGAGGTGCTGTGCCGCCATGCCAGCGCGGTGATGGGCGAGCCGATCAAGGCCGTCGGCGTGCCGCTCTACACCGACGCCCGGCTCTACGCCGCCGCCGGCGTGCCGACCGTGCTCTATGGCGCCGGCCCGCGCTCCATCGAGGAGGCCAACGCCCACCGCGCCGATGAGCGCCTGCCGCTGGCTGATCTGACCCGCGCCACCAAGGTCGTCGCACGGACGCTGGCGGATGTGCTCGGCGGCGACCTCAGCTAGAGCACGTCGCGATCTGATCGCAGCGCAATCAGATCGATAAAACGTTCTCTATCACTCATTTAGAGCCTGATCCGATCAGGTCGATTCAACCTGGTCGGATCGGGCTCGAAGCAAACGCGCCGGGCCGCCTTCACCCGCCCCCCAAGGCGGCCCGGCACGCCGTCTCCCGGCCGGAAGGCCGGGAGAGCTTTGCGGGACAGGGCGCGTCAGGCCGCGCGGCTGGCGGCGGGCACGGTGTCGGCGTGGCGGATTTCGGTGCCCAGCACCTTCAGGCATTCGCGCATGAAGGCGGCAAGCGCCGTCCAGCCCTTGGCCGAGACCATATTGCCGTCGACCAGCGCCTCGGTCGGGGAGAGGTCGACATAGGTGCCGCCGGCAAGGCGCACTTCCGGCTCGCAGGCGCCGAGCGCGCCGACCCGCTTGCCCGTCACCACCCCGTCCACGGCGATGAGGATCTGCACGCCGTGGCAGATGGTGAAGATCGGCTTCCCGGTCTCGTGGAAGTGGCGGACCATGGCCTGGATGCGCTTGTCGGTGCGGATATATTCCGGCCCGCGCCCGCCAGCGCAGTAGACGGCGTCATACTCCTCCAGCTTCACCTCGGAGAAGGTTTTGTTTATGTCGGCGAGGTGGCCGTAGCGCTCGATATAGGTCTGGTGGCCCTCGAAATCGTGCAGCGAGGTCTGGATCTTGTCGCCGGCCTTTTTGTCCGGGCAGACGACATGCACGGTGTGGCCGACGGCTTCCATTCCCTGCTGGAACACGAAAATCTCGTATTCCTCGGTGAACTCGCCGGTGAGCATCAGGATTTTCTTACCCGCCATGGTGGTTTCCTCAGCTGTTGTCGTGGTTTTATCAATCTGACGTAGCCCCGCGCCTCAGAAAGGCGAGTCCGGGAAATAATACTCGTCCGCGTTCTCCTTGGTGATCAGCGGCGCGTCGAGCTTCAGCGTGCCGCGCACCGGGGCGTGGCCGGCGAAATGCGCGGCGGTCAGGTAGATCGCGGTCTTGATCATGGAGGGCGGATAGGGTGTCTCCACCGGCGTCACCGCGTCGCCCGCCTTCACCTTCTCGATGATTTCCTTCATGCCGTTGCCGCCGAGGGCGAATTTGATCTCCTTGCGGCCGGACTGCTTGATCGCTTCCAGCACGCCGAGCAGCATGTCGTCGTCATTGGCCCACACCGCGTCGATCTGCGGGTATTTGGCGAGATAATCCTGCATCAGCTTGAAGGCCTCGTCGCTGTTCCAGTTGGCGTACTGGATGTCGAGGATCTTCATCTGCGTGCCGGCGATGCCGTCCTGGAAGCCCTTGATGCGCTCATCGTCGATCACGGTCGGAATGCCGCGCAGCACGACGAGATTGCCCTTGCCGCCCATCTTCTCCACCAGGAACTTCGCGGTGTTGTAGCCGACCGCGATGTTGTCGCCAGCGACATAGAGATCCTGGATCTTCGGATCGTTCAGCCCGCGATCGACCACGGTGATGAAGCTGCCCTTGTCCTTGATCGCCTTCACCGGCGTGGTCAGTTCCTCCGAGGTGTGCGGCAGGATGACCAGCGCGTCGAGCTTGCGCGTCGCCGACAGGTCCTCGATGGCGCTCACCTGCGCGCTGGCCGAGGGCGAGGTCTTCACAATCACCTCGATGCCGGGAAACGCCTTGTTGATTTCCTTAGCGGCGGCATTGGCGTGGTAGACGACGCCGGCGGTCCAGCCATGGTCGGCGGCCGGAATGGAGACGGCGATGGTCTTCTTCTCGGCGGCGAGGGCCGGGCCGGCGGCCAGCAGCGCTGTCGTCACGCCGGCGGCGATCAGGGTATTTTTCAGCATTGTTTCCTCCATGGTGCGGCAGTCTTGATTGATCGCGGCCGTCGCGGCTGCCTCGCGCGGGGCGGTTCTCAGGCCGGCTACCTCTTCGACATGCGCTGGATCAGCATGGCGATGATGATGATCACCCCCTGCACAGCGGCGACGAGGTACTCGGAGACGAAGTCGGACAGGACCATCAGATTGGCGATGAATTCGAGGATCACCGCACCGGCGACCGTGCCCCACACCCGCCCGCGCCCGCCGCGCAGGGCGGTGCCGCCGATGACGACGGCGGTGATGACCTGCAATTCCCACAGCACGCCGGTGGTCGGCGTCGCCGCCCCGAGGCGCGGCACGTAGCAGATGGCGGCGATGGCGACGCAGGCGCCCTGGATGACGAAGGCCATGGTGCGCACCCGCGCCACGGAGATGCCGGAATAGCGCGCCACATCCTCATTCGCCCCGACCGCGACGCAGCGGCGTCCATAGCGGGTGCGGTAGAGCACATAGGCGGCGATGAGCGCGACGGCGAGCGAGACCAGGATCGGGATCGGCACGCCGAGCACATCGCCGAAATAGACCGGCCGGTAGGCCTCGCGCAGGCTGCGGTCGATCGCCACCGTGCCGCCATCGGTCATATAGGTGATCAGCGCGCGGAAGATGCCCATCGTGCCGAGCGTGGCAATGAAGGGTTCGATGCGGCCGAGGGTGACGATGGTGCCGTTGAGCAGGCCGCAGGCCAGCCCCGTCACCAGCGCCACCGCCATGCCGAGCGGGATCGCCGCCGTGCCGACGCTCGGCGCCGCCCAGTTCATGAACAGGATCATCACCCCGGTGATGAACGCCGCCATCGAGCCGACGGAAAGGTCGAGCCCGCCCGAGGCGATGACGAAGGTGGCGCCGATGGCGATGATGGCGATGAAGGCGCTGCGGGTGACGACATTGGCGATGTTGTTGGCCGACAGGAAGTCGGGATTGATGAGGAATCCGATCAGCACCAGCGCGGCCAGCGCCAGGAAGGGGCCCGCATCGCCCCAGCCGATCGACCAGCCATGCGAGGCGCGCGGGGGCGCGGCGGCCAGGTCAGCCATCTATGTTCCTCCCAGATTTTGTTCATTGGCCGCGCTGCTGGTGGCGCAGAGCGCGACATTGCTTTCGGTCATGGCGTCGCCGGCGAGTTCGCCATTGATCCGGCCGGCGCGCATGACGAGGATGCGGTCGCACAGGCCGATCAGTTCCTGCATTTCCGAGGAGATGACGATGCAGGAGCGCCCCTCGCGCACCAGCGACTGGATGAAGGCGTAGATCTGGCTCTTATTGGCGATGTCGATGCCGCGCGTCGGCTCGTCGATGATGAGCACCGTCGGCTCGTTGAGCATCACCTTGGCGAGCAAGAGTTTCTGCTGGTTGCCGCCCGAGAGCTGGCCGGCCTTCGCCTCGCGGCTGCGCAGGCGGATGTCGTAACCCGTCACCGCGCGGTCGAGCAGCCGGGCTTCGCCGGCGAGGTCGAGCCCGGCGGCAGGATGAACCCGGTCGAGCGCGGCGAGGGTGAGATTCGGCGCCAGCTTCTCGTCCAGCAGCAGGCCCTTGCCCTTGCGGTCCTCGGTGAGATAGCCGACGCCGCGCGCCGCCGCCTGCGCCGGGGAGTGGAACTGCACCGGCTCGCCATGCAGCCGCACCGCGCCGAAGCTGGCGGGCCGCAGACCGAGCAGACCCTCGAACAGTTCGGTGCGGCCGGCGCCGATCATGCCGGCGAGGCCGAGGATTTCTCCCTCGCGCAGGCTCAGCGACACATCCGCCACGAAGCCGGGGACATGGGCGTTCTCGATCTCCAGCGCGGGCGCGGCGTCCGCAGCGGCGAGCCGTGCCGGGTCCTGCCGCGCGGGATAGAGGCTGGAAAACTCGCGCCCGACCATGAGGCTCGCCATGCGCTGCGGCGTCAGGCCCTGCGCGTCATAGGTGCCGACCATGCGGCCGTCGCGCAGCACCGTCACCCGGTCGGCGAGCCGCTCCACCTCGTCCAGCCGGTGGCTGATATAGAGAATGGCGACGCCGCGTGCCCGCAGCTCGGCAATGATGTCGAGCAGCGGATCGACCTCGTCATGGGTCAGCACGGCGGTGGGCTCGTCGAAGATGACGACGCGCTGCGTGCCGAGCAGCGCCTTGGCGATCTGCACCAATTGCCGGTTGGCGAGCGAGATGTCGCGCACCAGCGCAGTCGGCGACACTTTGCAGCCGATCTCGGCCAGCTGCGCCGCCGTCGCCGCACGCATGGCGCGCTCGTCCAGCCGGCCGAAGCGGGCGATCTCGCGGCCGATGAAGATGTTCTCGGTGACGGTCAGCGCGTCGGCGAGCAGGATTTCCTGATGCACCAGCGCGATGCCGGCGGCCTGCGCCTCCTTCGGCGCGTGGAAGGCGACGGGCGCGCCGTCGAGAAACAGCGTCCCCTCGCTGGGCCTGAGATAACCCGACAGTAGCCGCATCAGCGTCGACTTGCCGGCGCCGTTCTCGCCGATGACGGCGTGAATCTCGCCGGCGCGCAGGTCGAGCGACACGTCGGAGAGCACCCGCACCCCGCTGAACTCCTTGGCGAGATGTTCGGCGCGCAGCACCGGCGCGGCCGTCTCGGCCGGGGCGAGGGCGAGCGGCGCGGCGGTCATAGGTCGAACGCCGGCAGCAGCCGGTCACGCGAGCGCTCGATATGCAGGCGCATCGCCTGCCGGGCAGCCTCGGGATCGCGCGCGGCGAAGGCCGCGAGGATCGCCGCGTGCTCGTCCAGCGCCTCCTCGGTGACGCGGGCGTGGAACATCAGGCGGAAGATGTGGAAGTGGGTGTGCTGGTGGGCCAGCGTCTCGCGGATCAGCGTGTTGCCGGCAACCTCCAGAATGCGGTCATGGAACAGCGCGTCCTGGCGGGCGAATTGCGAATAGCGCGCCCGGTCGTCGGCACCGCCCTCGCGCGACATCACCCCGGCGGCCTCGGTCAGATCGGCCAGCGCGTCATCCGTCATGACCGCCGCCGCGCGGCTGGCAGCGTCCGGCTCCAGCAGCAGGCGCAGTTCGTACAGCTCGTTGAAGCGGGTGCGGGTGATCTGCGGCGCGGCGCTGTAGCCGACGAGGTGGGTTTTCACCACCAGCCCCTCGCCTTCCAGCCGGCCGAGCGCCTCGCGGATCGGCGTCTGCGACACCGCGAGTTCGCGCACCAGATTGTCGACCGTGATGCGCGAGCCCGGTGGGATCTTCAGCGCCATCAGCCGGGCGAGAATGGCCTCATAGACCTCCTCGGCGAGGCCGGCATTGCGCTGGATCGCCTGCGAACCGTCACGCGGTGCGGCGGAGAGAGCGGAAGTGGCGAGAGCTTTCGGACTGCGCACGGTTTTGCCCCTTGACAATGATCCAGAGCTAGCATGATCCTCTGCCGCATTCAATACGATATCCTATACGATTTCGTGTAGGGCGCACCGGCAGGCTGAAATGCCGTGCCTTTTCAGATGGATAAAGCCGTGACCTCCTTCGCCGCCCTTCGGCTCCCCAGCGAAATCCTGTTCGGCAAGGGCCAGCGCCACGCTTTGCCCGCCGTCGCCCACCGCCTCGGCACCCGGGCGCTGATCTGTACCGATGAGCGCCTGTCCGCGTCCCCCGAACTCGCGCAGATGATCGCCGGGCTGGAACAGGCCGGGCTGACGGTGCGGGTCGATGACCGCGTGCTGCCGGACGTGCCGCGCGACAGCGCGGCGGAGTGCGCCGAGGCCGCGCGCGCCTTCGCCCCCGATCTGGTGATCGGCATTGGCGGTGGCAGCTGCCTCGATATGGCCAAATGCGCCGCGCTGCTCCTCAGCCATGGCGGCCGGCTGCCGGACTATTACGGGGAGTTCAAGGTGCCCGGCCCGGTGCTGCCGATCATCGCGGTGCCGACCACCGCCGGTACCGGCTCGGAGGCGACGCCGGTGGCGGTGATCTCCGATCCCGACCGCACGCTGAAGGTCGGCATTTCCAGCCCGCACCTGCTGCCCCGCGCGGCGATCTGCGATCCCGACCTCACCCTTTCCTGCCCGCCCGCCCTCACCGCCATTGCCGGAGCCGACGCGCTCACCCATGCCATCGAGGCATTCACGGCCGGGCGCCGGGCGCCATCGCCGGAACTGGCGCAGCGCCATGTGTTCATCGGCAAAAGCGCGCTCACCGATCATTTCGCCCGGCTCGCCATAAGCCTGCTCGGCCGCAGCCTGGAGCGGGCCTGCCGCGACGGCGCGGATGAAGAGGTGCGGGCCGATGTGATGCTGGCCGCGCTCGCCGCCGGCTGCGCTTTCGGCACCGCCGGCACCGCCGCCGCCCATGCCATCCAATACCCGGTCGGCGCCCTCACCCACACCGCGCACGGGCTCGGCGTCGCGACGCTGCTGCCCTATGTGATGCGCTTCAACCGCGAGGCTGCCGCGGACGATCTGGCCGAGATCGCCCTGGCGCTGGGCCTGCCCGCCGAGGGGCGTTCCCGCGCCGCGCTGGCCCAGGCGGCGATCGACGAGGTGGCACGCCTCCTCGCCGCCATCGGCATCTGCCCGACCCTCGCCGGTCTCGGCCTCACGCACGACCAGCTCGCCTGGACCGGCGAGCAGGCGCTCGCCATCGAGCGGCTGATCCGCAACAATCCCCGCCCCATCGCCGCCCCGGAGATGGCCCGCCTGCTGGACGCCGCCTATGTCGGCGACCTCACGGCGGCGGCCGTCGCCCTCGAACAGGAAGTCCTGCCATGAACATCGCCACCGCCCCGCTCGCCGCCGGCGCTGCCCCTCGTATCGCGCCGGCCGATGGCGCGCGCGGGCTCTATATTGGCGGGGAGTGGTCGTGGCCGGAGGCGGGCGCGCGCATCCCGGTCATCGATCCCTCGAACGGTGCGGTGCTCGCCGAGGTGCCGGATGCCGGGGTGGCCGAGGCGATGGCGGCGGTGAACGCCGCCGCAGCCGCCGCCCCCGCCTGGCGCGCGACCCCGCCGCGCCGCCGCTCGGAAATCCTGCGCCGCTGCTTCGAGCTGATGACCGCCCGCGCCGACGATCTCGCCCGACTGATTTCGCTGGAAAACGGCAAGGCGCTGCGCGATGCGCGCGGCGAGGTCGCCTATGCCGCCGAATTCTTCCGCTGGAACGCCGAGGAAGCCGTGCGCATCAGCGGCAATTTCGCGCTCTCCCCCGCCGGCGGCAACCACATCATCGTCGAATATGAGCCGATCGGCATCGGCGTGCTCATCACCCCGTGGAACTTCCCCGCTGCCATGGCCACCCGCAAGATCGCCCCGGCGCTGGCGGCGGGGTGCACCGTGGTGCTGAAGCCGGCGAGCGAGACCCCGCTCACCGCCTACGCCCTCGCCGCGCTGTATGAGGAAGCCGGCGTGCCGCCCGGCGTGGTCAATGTGCTCACCACCTCCACGCCCGGCCCGGTCACCGCCGCGATGCTGGCCGACCCGCGCGTGCGCAAGCTCTCCTTCACCGGCTCCACCCCGGTGGGCCGCGCGCTGCTGGCCGAAGCGGCGAAGAACGTCATCAGCTGCTCGATGGAGCTTGGCGGCAACGCCCCGCTCCTCGTGTTCGACGATGCCGATCTCGACGTGGCGATCGAAGGCGCGATGCTGGCCAAGATGCGCAATGCGGGCGAGGCTTGCACCGCCGCCAACCGCATCTATGTGCAGGCCGGGCTTTACGACCGCTTCGCCGAAGAACTCACCCGCCGCATGGCCGCGCTCAAGGTCGGCCCCGGCGTGGATGGCGCCACCGAGTGCGGGCCGATGATCACCGGCAAGGCGGTGGACAAGATCGAGCGGCTGGTGGAAGACGCGCTCGCGCGCGGGGCGCGGCTGCTCTGCGGCGGCACGCGCCCGCAGGGGCCGGGGCATTTCTACCCGCCCACCGTGCTCGCCGATGTGCCCGCCGACGCGGCCATGGCGTGCGAGGAGATTTTCGGCCCGGTCGCCGCGCTCAGCCGGTTCGAGACCGAGGACGAGGCGGTAGCGCTCGCCAATGCCACGGAATACGGCCTCGCCGCCTATGTCTTCACACGCGATCTCGCGCGCGGCCTGCGCGTGTCGCGACGGATCGAAACCGGCATGGTCGGCCTCAATCGCGGCCTCGTCTCCGATCCCGCCGCGCCGTTCGGCGGCACCAAGCAGTCCGGCCTCGGCCGCGAGGGCGGGCATCACGGCGTGATGGAATTTCTGGAGGCGAAATACATCGCCACCGGGCTCTGAACCCGGCCGCGCTTATGGCCCACACGCCCGATCCGTTCCGCACCCGCGACCATGTGCCGGATTTCGACCGGCACGTGGCGGATTACGCCACCCGCAGCGCCGCCACCCGTGCCCGTCTGCCGATGTGCGCCGACATCGCCTATGGGCCGACGCCGGCGGAACGGCTCGACCTGTTCTTCCCGCCCCCCGACACGGCGACGGGGGCGGTGCACCTGTTCATCCATGGCGGCTATTGGCGGATGTTCGCCAAGGAGGACTTCTCCTTCGTCGCCGAAACCGTCACAGAGGCGGGGGCGATCGCCGTCATTGTCGATTATGCGCTGATGCCGGCGGTGCGGATGGAGACCCTCATTGCCCAGCTGCGGCGCGCCTGCGGCTGGGTGCGCGGCCATATCGGCGCATTTGGCGGCGACCCAGCCCGCCTCACCCTGTCCGGCCATTCGGCGGGGGGCCATCTCGGCGCGCTGATGCGTGCCGATCCCGGCCTCGCCGGCGCGATCAACGGCGCCCTGCTGCTCAGCGGGCTCTACGATCTCGCGCCGCTGCAAGGCTCCTTCCTCAAAGAGCTGATCGCCCTCACCGATGAAGAGGTCGCGCAGTACAGCCCGCTGCGCCACGCCTATGGCCCGGGCGGACATGTGGCGCTGCTGGTGGGGGAGCGCGAGACCGCGCCGTTCCACGCGCAGTCCGCCGCCTTCGCCCGGCATCTCACACAGGCCGGCGTCGATGTGGACGCCGCCACTGTCGCGGGGGCGGACCATATGAGCCTGGTCGCCGATCTCGGCACAGGCGGCACGGAGGCCGCGCTCCAGCTCGCCCGCCTGCTCGCCCCCGCGCCGTGAGAATCAGGCCCGCGCGCCACGCGCTGCCGGCGTGGGCGTGACGGACTGACGCCCGAACGCCCGCCGCGTCGGTTCGGGCTGAAGCTCCGACACCCGCGCCTCGGCCTCGGTCACCTTTCGGCCGGGCGGCAGCCAAAAGGAAAGAGCCGCCGGCCCGGCGGGGCCGACGGCTCTCCCTTGTTTACGCAGAAGCCGGCGGCGGCCGCCGGCCCCGGAGGGCTGGCTCAGCCGACGCGCAGGTTGACCGCGGAGGTCTTGCCCGAACGCTGGTCGGTCTGCAGCTCGAAGGAGACCTTCTCGCCGTCACGCAGGCCCTGGAGGCCCGAACGCTGAACCGCGCTGATGTGGACGAAAACGTCCTTGCCAGCGCCATCGGGCTGAATGAAGCCGTAGCCCTTCTGATCGTTGAACCACTTCACGGTGCCGGTCTGGGTAGACATTAGGATAGTCTCACGTATCGAGGTTGCACATCCGGCGTGGCCGGGGCCAAGCCGCTGGGTCGAATTTGGAAGAAAAGCTGAACGTGCACCCGCAGGTGAAACGGCCCAGAGTCCAGCCAAAGTCTGCGCGAGAGACTAGCGCGAATAGCTGTGTTTGCAAGAGGCGCGCGTGGCAGAAGCAAGGCTTCCGCAGCGAAATGTCGCCGCCCCGAAAAGCGACGACATTCCCTCGATTTTCATCGAATACGACCGACCGGGATCGGCCCTGCAGGCTCACGCCGGACGCAGATTGACCGCCGAGGTCTTGCCCGAGCGCTGGTCGGTCTGCAGCTCGAAGGACACCTTCTCCCCGTCGCGCAGCCCCTGCAGGCCCGAGCGCTGCACCGCGCTGATGTGGACGAACACGTCCTTGCCGCCATTATCGGGCTGGATGAAGCCGTAGCCCTTCTGCTCGTTGAACCACTTAACCGTGCCGGTATCCGCCATCAGACACAACCTTCGAGACCAGTGAGACACCGGCGAATCCTCACCGGGACCCGCCGAACTGCGCCGCCCCCCCGCCGCCCGGCGCCGCCTTGCGGCAACCGGCGTCCGGCGAATTCGGGCTGAGGGTAGCTTGGGCAAGAATATGTCATTTCCACGGCATAAGTCGCCATATTCGAGCCATAAAGCAACCAGAGGGCGAGAAAATTACGTTACGTCAGCCTCATACCGCCGGATGCTCGTCCGGCGATGCCGGAATGGCGCGCGCCGTCAGACCGCGAGTTCGCCGGACATGACCGGCACGCAGGCGCCGCCGATCAGCACGGCATCCGGCGTCACCTCGATGGCGATCCGGCTCGGGCGGCCCATATCGACACCCTGCGCGACCTCGAACCGACGCGGCACCCCGCCTTCGAGCACGGCAAACCAGGCGCACGCCGCCGCCGTCGCGCTGCCGGTCGCGGGGTCTTCCGGCAGATTGTCGAAGGGGGCGAACATGCGTGCGGTGACGTCGACGGCGCCGTCCGCCGCGCTCCGTTCCCGGCAATAGAGGTAGATGGCATCCGCCCCGTCGCAGGGCAGGAGCGCGGCGAAGGCGGGCAGGTTCGCCTTGGCGCGCGATAGGGCGGTGCGGCTGGCGATCTCGACCACGACGAAGGCGAGGCCCACCGAGGCGACACGGGGCGGATGCCGGTCGCCGCTGATATCCGCCGGGCTCAGCGACAGGCATTGGGCGATGGCGTCCGCCGGCAAGGCCCGGCCGAGGCGCAGCGGCTGCGGGGCGCTCAGCCATATCTGCGCGATACGGTCGCCCTCGCGCCGGATGTGCCCCCGCACCAGGCCGGCGGCTTCCTCGAAGGTGAACGTCTCGCCCATGCCGGCAACGCCGGCGCTCGCCAGGACGAACGCCGTGCCGACATTGGGATGCCCGGCAAACGGCACTTCCACCGTGGGGGTGAAGATCCGCACCCGGGCGGTATGGGCCGGATCGGACGGGCGGAGCACGAAGCTGCTCTCGGAATAATTGAACTCCCGCGCGATCGCCTGCATCTGCGCGGTCGTCAGATCATCCGCATCCAGCACGAGCGCGAGCGGATTGCCGCCGAAGCGGGTCTGGGTGAACACGTCGACCGTGTGAAAGCGCAACCGCACAAGAGTCTCCCGCCGCAGCGTCGCGGTCGCCCTGGCCAGATCATTTCACCGTTCACGGAAACAGTGAAATGATCTAGTTCTTTGTTTTGTCGCGTTTTCTTCACGCGAAACGGTATCCACTTCGCTCGAAAACGCTCCAGCATGGTCGCGAGGCTCCTTCCGCCCGCGCCCGATGCCGGGGGCGAGACGGTGCCCCGCCGTCAGTGAAAGCCGACCGGCTGTCGCGACAGGAAATGGCGGCGGCCGCTGGATGGCGCGCCGTTTCCGGTCGAACCGGCACGTCCGCCGGATCGCAGGGCGCTCAGTAGCAGTAATTCTTGCTAACCTTCACCACCTGCCCATTGGGGTAGTGGTACAGGCACTTGCCGTTCGACCAGTAGTAATAGGACTTCTTCTTGTTCTTGTCGCTCTGGTTGCCGATGATCGCGCCGGTAGCGCCACCGATCACCGCGCCGGCCACGGCACCGCCGGCCTTGCCGGTGGCCGCACCGCCGATGATGGCCCCGGCCGCGCCGCCGATCAGCGCTCCGGCGGCGGTGTCATTGGCCCGCGCCATGCCGGGGGCGACGGCGAGAAGACCGCCGGCCAGCGCCGCGACCGCACAGGAATAACCAAGACGCATGATGAAACCCTCCGCTGGCGCGGGCGCGCCTGCCGGGCCCCGCTGAGACCGGGGCCGGCGACTCGCGGCAGTTTCCTGCCACGACCGGTCCCAGCGTAAGGGTATCATGAAGCCGCAGCGGAACGAAGCGCGCCGCGCGCCGCGCCCCGTCGCTTCCGGCTCAGCCGTGCTGCGCCTCGACCACGGCGATGGCGGTCATGTTGACGATGCCGCGCGCGGTGACCGAGGGGGTGAGGATGTGGGCGGGCTTGGCCGGCCCGAGCAGGATCGGGCCGACAGGCAGCGCGTCGCCGAACACCTTCACCATCTGGTAGCCGATATTGGCCGCGTCGAGATTGGGCATGACCAGGATATTGGCCACGCCCTGCAGCCGCGAGCCCGGCAGCACGCGCTCGCGCATTTCCGGCACCAGCGCGCTGTCGCCTTCCATCTCGCCCTCGACCATGAGATCGGGGGCGCGCTGCAGCACGAGGTCGAGCGTGCGGCGCATCTTCTTCGCGCTCTCATCGTCGCGGCTGCCGAAGTCGGAATGCGAAAGCAGCGCCACTTTCGGCTCGATGCCGAAGCGCCGCACATGGGCGGCGGCGAGCTGCGCCATCTCGGCGAGGTCCTCGGCTGTCGGGTCGGTCTGCACCTGGGTGTCGCACAGGAAGAACGCGCCCTTCTGCGTCAGCAGCATGGACAGCGCCGCCACGTCACGCACCCCCGGCGCCAGGCCGATAATGGTGCGGATATGGCGCAGATGGCGGATGAACCGGCCTTCGACGCCGCACAGCATGGTGTCGGCATCGCCGCGCACCAGAGCGAGGGCGGCAATCACGGTGGGCGTGGTGCGCACCAGCGTGCGGGCGAGTTCGGGCGTCACCCCGCGCCGGCCGGCCAGCTCGACATAGGTAGTGACATAGTCGCGGTAGCGCGGATCGTCCTCGGGGTTGATGAGGTCGAATTCCCGCCCGGGGCGGATCGACAGGCCGAAGCGCTGCAGCCGGGTTTCCACGACAGAGGGACGGCCAATCAGGATCGGGCGGGCGATGCCCTCCTCCACCACCACCTGCGCCGCGCGCAGAATGCGCTCATCCTCGCCCTCGGCGTAGATCACCCGCTTGGGTGCCTGCTTGGCGAGAGCGAAGATCGGCTTCATCACCAGGCCGGACCGGAAGACGAAGCGGTCGAGTTGTTCCTGATAGGCGTCGAAATCGGCGATCGGCCGCTTGGCGACGCCGCTCTCCATCGCCGCCTTGGCCACCGCCGGCGCGATGCGCAGGATGAGGCGCGGGTCGAAGGGCGAGGGAATGAGCGAGGTGGGGCCGAACACCGGGGTCTCGCCACCATAGGCGCGGGCGACCACGTCGGAGGGCGTCTCGCGCGCCAGCTCGGCGATGGCGTTGACCGCCGCCACCTTCATCTCCTCATTGATCGTCGTCGCCCCCGCATCGAGCGCGCCGCGGAAGATGAAGGGGAAGCACAGGACATTGTTGACCTGGTTGGGGAAGTCCGAGCGGCCGGTGCAGATCATCGCGTCGGGGCGCGCGTCGCGGGCGAGATCGGGCATGATCTCCGGCGTCGGGTTGGCCAGCGCCATGATCAGCGGGCGGTCGGCCATGGCCTTCAGCATTTCCGGCTTGAGCACGCCGCCGGCAGAGAGGCCAATGAAGATGTCGGCGCCCTCGATCACCTCGGCCAGCGTGCGCTTGTCGGTCTTCTGCGCGAACACCCCCTTATAGGGGTCCATCAGCTTTTCGCGGCCCTCATAGACCACGCCCTCGATGTCGGTGACCCAGATGTTCTCGCGCCGGGCGCCCATGGAGCGCAGCAGGTTCAGCGTCGCGATGGCGGCGGCGCCGGCGCCCGAGGTGACGATCTTCACATCTTCCAGCTTCTTGCCGCCGATGTGCAGCGCATTGACGATGGCCGCCACCACGATGATGGCGGTGCCGTGCTGGTCGTCATGGAAGACCGGGATCGCCATCTTCTCGCGCAGGCGCGTCTCGATCTCGAAGCATTCCGGCGCCTTGATGTCCTCAAGGTTGATGCCGCCGAAGGTCGGCTCCAGCGCCGCCACCACGCTCACCACATGGTCGGGTTCGAGCGCGTTGATCTCGATATCGAACACGTCGATGCCGGCGAATTTCTTGAACAGGACCGCCTTGCCTTCCATGACAGGCTTGGAGGCTTCCGGGCCGATATTGCCGAGGCCGAGCACGGCGGTGCCGTTGGACACCACGGCGACGAGGTTCTGCCGGGCCGTCAGTTCCGCCACCAGCTCCCGGTCTGCGGCGATCGCCTCGCACACGGCGGCGACGCCGGGCGTATAGGCCAAAGCGAGGTCGCGCTGGTTCGCCAGCGGCTTGGTGGCCTGGATCTCAAGCTTACCGGGTCGCGGATTGCGGTGATAGAACAGCGCGCCAGAGCGCAGATCGTCGGAGATGTAAGAGGCCATCGTTTTTCCTTCCCCGGAGCGTGGCGGGGGAGCATAGGCATTCTGTTCCGCCGCACAACGGCTTTCCGATTTTCTGGTGCTGTACTTTGGACGGTTGGTTTAAGGTGAATCCGCCGCCGGCACGCTGCGGCGAATCCCGTCCGTCCCCGCTCCGCCCCCAGGTCAGCCTCGCATGCGCAAGCCGTTACTCATCGCTCTCGTCGCCCTCCTCATCCTCGGAATTGGCGGCTATTTCGGCATCGGGCTCTACGTCAACCACGTGGCGCGCAGCGAGGTCGATTCGGCCCTCGGCACGCTGCGGGCCGGCGGCGCGACGGCGAGCGTCGAGGATGTGCGCTACGACCTGTTCGCCGGCCGCTTCGAGATGCACGGCCTCTCCCTCGCCGGTCCCGGACAGGGCGCGCTGAAGATCGGCACGCTGGTCGCCCACGGCGTCGAGCAGCGCGGCAATGAGCGGGTGTTCGCGCGCAATGTCGCGCCTACCGATGTGGCGCTGAGCCCGCCGCTCGGCCTCGGCGGCACCGATACGTCGGAGTACCGCGCCCCGCGCGCCGAGATTACCGGGCTGGAATTCCCGATGCGCGCGCCGGTGGACGGCACCCCGCCGCAGATCGCGCTCAGCTTCCTGCGCCAGGTCACGGCCGAGCGCGTCGATATCCCGGTCTCCACCAACACCGGCAGCAGCGGCACCGGCGACACGCGGATCGTCAGCGAGGAGACCAACGGCGCGATCCGCCTCGACGCGCTCGCCAAGGGCCGCTTCGCCCGCGTGACCGCCGAACCCTCGCGCTTCACCCTCAGCGGCCCCACCGGTGGCAACGGCAAGGGCTCGGTCGGACAGGTCGAGATCACCGGGTTCGACGTGGCGGCGGTTCTGATCCTCTTGGATTCGGAACTGCGCGAGGCCAGCGATGCGTTCATCACCGTGCATGATTCCATTGCCATGGCCGACTATGAGCTGACGCTCGAAGGCGGCATCTCGCAGCGTATCAAGAACATCACGATGAAGGAGGTGGCGATCCGTCCCTCCGCTATTCCGGTCGAGCAGATCCTCGCCATGCGCGGGCAGCTGGAAAAGCTCGCCGCCGCCGGCCGCGAAGCCCCTCCGGAGGAAGCCGCCGAACTGTTCCGGCTGATCGCCAGCATTTACGACGAGGGCATCCGCATTGGCGGCGTGTCGGTCGACACACTCGACTTCACCGCCCCGGGCGGGATTGCCTTCAGCCTAGGGGCGTTCACTCTGGGCGCCGTGGAAGGCGGGCGGATCGACAGCCTGACGCTGGACACGCTCGCCGGCACCGGACCGGCGGGCGAGAGCTTCAAGATGGGGCGCTTCGCCCTTGGCGGCCTGCGGGCCGGCACGCTGATGACGCTGCTGGCGGACACCGCCGAGCATCCGGCGCAGGTCGGCCGCTGGCCGGCCCCGTTCTTCAACACGCTCGAATCGCTTTCCATCGACAAGCTGCAGGCCCCCACCGAGGAAGGCTCGCCGCTCGACATCGACCGCTTCGCCCTCACCTGGACCGCCGAGCCGGACGCGCTGCCGACCCGCATCTCCGCCACGCTGCGCATGAGCGGGCCGACCGCGCTGGTCAACAGCGGCAAGTCCGCCTTCGCGCTGGTGCCGGGGCAGCTGAACCGGGCGAGCCTCGCCGTCGATTTCGGCGCCGCCTGGGACGAGGCCGCCAATACGGTGGTGGTGGAGCCGGCCTATGTCGAAGTCTCCGACGCCTTCTCGCTGAACCTCCGGCTCCGCCTCAGCGGCGTCGACGATTCCGTGTTCTCCACCGAGCCGGACGAGGCGCTGGCGGGGGCGGGCGAGGTCAATCTCGACGCGCTCGACCTGACGCTGACCGATGCCGGCCTCTACGATCAGAAGCTGGAGGAGGCGGCGAAGGAACAGGGGCTGAAGCCGGAGGAAATCCGCCAGCTCTTCGCCGGCTTCGCCGATTTGCTGCTCGGCCAGGCGGTGACGGATCGACCGGAACTCGGGCCGGCGGTGGATGCCTTCATCCGCTTCGTGCAGAAGCCGATGGGGACGCTGTCGCTGCGCGTCACTCCGCGCAACCCGCCGCTGCCCATGCTGCTGATCGTCGAGGCGCTGAACAGCGAGGACCCGCTGTCGCTGGTGGACGAACTCAACGTCACCACCCCCGCCGCGCCCTGAACGCGGCGCCGCAACCCTGATCCTCCCTCATCCCCGGGCTTGACCCGGGGATCCAGCCCCACCCCCTCTGGGTGGCCGGGTCAAGCCCGGCCATGAGGGTGCGCATGGGGGCCGCCCGGGCCTCACTTCTCCGGCAGGTTGGTGCGGATGTGCAGTTCGCGCAGCTGCTTCGGGCTCGCCTCATTGGGCGCGCCCATGAGGATGTCCTGCGCCTGCTGGTTCATCGGGAAGATGGAAATCTCGCGCAGGTTGGTGGTGCCGCACAGCAGCATCACGATGCGGTCGACACCCGCCGCCATGCCGCCATGCGGGGGCGCGCCATACTGGAAGGCGCGGTAGAGCCCGCCGAAGCGCTCCTGCACCGTCGCCTCGTCATAGCCGGCGATCTCGAACGCCTTCACCATCGCCTCGGGGCGGTGGTTGCGGATGCCGCCGGACGCGATCTCGTAGCCATTGCAGGCGATGTCGTACTGGAACGCCTTGATGGTCAGCGGGTCCTGGTTGTTCAGCGCCTCAAGCCCGCCCTGCGGCATGGAGAAGGGGTTGTGCGAGAAGTCGACCTTCTTGTCCTCTTCCGACCACTCATAGAACGGGAAGTCGACGATCCAGGCCAGCTCGAAGCGGTCATGGTCGACCAGCTTCAGCTCCTCGCCCACCTTGGTGCGGGCGGCGCCGGCGAACTTCACGAACTTCTCCGGATTGCCGGCGACGAAGAAGGCGGCATCGCCCTCCTTGAGGCCGAGCTGGGCGCGGATGGCTTCCGTGCGCTCCGGGCCGATATTGTTGGCGAGCGGGCCGGCGCCCTCCCCGCCCTCGCGCCACATGATGTAGCCGAGGCCCGGCTGGCCCTCGCCCTGCGCCCACGAGTTCATGCGGTCGCAAAAGGCGCGCGAGCCGCCGCCGGTGCCGGGGATCGCCCACACGCGGTTCTTCGGGTCTTCCAGCATTCGCGCGAAGACCTTGAAGCCGGAACCGCGGAAATGCTCGGACACGTCCTGCATTTCGATGGGGTTGCGCAGGTCCGGCTTGTCGGTGCCGTATTTCTGCATCGACACCGCATAGGGAATGCGCGGCCAGTTCTTGGTCACCGGCTTGCCGTCGGCGAACTGCTCGAACACGCCGGTGATAACGGGCTCGACGGCGGCGAAGATGTCTTCCTGCTCGACGAAGCTCATCTCCAGGTCGAGTTGGTAGAACTCGCCCGGCAGGCGGTCGGCGCGCGGGTCCTCGTCGCGGAAGCAGGGGGCGATCTGGAAATAGCGGTCGAAGCCGCTCATCATGATCAGCTGCTTGTACTGCTGCGGCGCCTGCGGCAGGGCGTAGAACTTGCCGGGGTGCAGACGCGAGGGCACGAGGAAGTCGCGCGCCCCTTCCGGCGAGGAGGCGGTGAGGATCGGCGTCTGGAATTCGAAGAAACCCTGCGCCTTCATCTTCGCGCGCATGGCGTCGACGATGGCGCCGCGGGTCATGATGTTCTTGTGCAGCTTCTCGCGGCGCAGGTCGAGGAAGCGGTAGCGCAGCCGCGTCTCCTCGGGGTACTCGACATCGCCGAAGACCGGGAGCGGCAGCTCGGCGGCGGGGCCGAGCACCTCGATCTCGGTGGCGTACATTTCCACCTGGCCGGTCGGCAGTTCCGGGTTCTCGGTGCCGGCGGGGCGCAGGCGCACCCGGCCATCGACCCGGATCACCCATTCCGCCCGCACCGTCTCGGCCAGCTTGAACGCCGGGCTGTCGGGGTCGACCACCACCTGGGTCAGGCCGTAATGGTCGCGCAGGTCGATGAACAGCACGCCGCCATGGTCGCGGATGCGGTGGCACCAGCCGGACAGCCGCGCGGTGGTGCCGACATCGCCGGCGCGAAGGGCGCCACAGGTGTGCGAGCGATAGCGGTGCATGGCGTCTTCCCGGAGTTGGTGCCGCCGCAAGAAGGCGGAACATAGCAGAACACCCCTCACGCGGGGCGCGCGGAGGGGTGCCTGCGAGGCTTGGATTTGTCAAGACGAGACGGCCGCCCGCAAGGGAGGGCGGCCGGCCCTCAGGGCACGTAGCGCAGGTTCAGCCCGCCGACGCCCAGCGCCAGCGAGGCGCCGACATTGCCTTCCACCGACACCGGGTTGAGCGCGATCGACCGGTCGGAACCGACCAGCACATTGGCGCCGACGCCGACACCCAGCGCCACATCGCCGGTCACGCCGCCATAGGGGCCGGCCAGCGCGCCGGGCGCGACCGACTTGGTCAGCGCCAGCACGCCCCAGGTGAGCACGCCGCCGCCGGTGACGCCGAGTTCGAGGCCGATATTCTTGATGGTGCCGGCGTAGCGCTGCTCGGGGCTGTTGTCGGCCGGCGTGAAGGTGCAGGTCAGTTCCTGCTTGGATTCGATCAGCATGCCGATGCTGGCGCCGGCATTGCACACCAGCACGCCCGCATTCACCCGCTCGGCGGCGGAGGCCGGCACAAAGGAAAGCGCCAGAGCGGCGGTGGCGAGAGCGAAGACGGTCTTCTTCATGGATATCCCCCGGAGATGGCGGCAATGCCGCCGTAAAGGCTTGGCGACTCGTCGCCGGCCGTCGATCATCGTCGGCGTAGATTACGGCATGATTTCGGGGTCGAAACGGCGCCGCGAGTCCGATATGTAAAAATCGACATGAACATGATCACAACCACCGACGACCTCGCCGCGGCCTGCGAACGCCTCGCCCGCCATCCGTTCATCACCATCGACACGGAATTCCTGCGCGAAACCACCTTCTGGCCCAAGCTCTGCGTCGTGCAGCTGGCCAGCGTGGACGAGGCGCTGGTGGTCGACGCGCTGGCCGAGGGGCTCGACCTCGCGCCGTTCTTCGCGCTGATGTCGAATCCGGACGTGCTCAAGGTGTTCCACGCCGGCCGGCAGGACATCGAAATCGTCTGGCACCTCGCCGGCATCATCCCGACCCCGGTCTTCGACACCCAGGTCGCGGCCATGGTGCTCGGCCATGGCGATTCCATCTCCTATGACCAATTGGTGCAGCGCCTCACCGGCGAAGTGCTCGACAAGTCGCTGCGCTTCACCGACTGGTCGCGCCGCCCGCTCTCGGCGGCGCAGGTCGCCTATGCCGAGGCCGATGTCACCCATCTGCGCGATGTGTTCCTCAAGCTTGACGCCGACCTGAAGAAGCGCGGCCGCGCCGACTGGGTGGGCGAAGAGATGGCGGTGCTCACCTCGCCCGAGACCTACCGGCAGGAGCCCGAACGCGCCTGGGAGCGGCTGCGCTCGCGCGCCCGCAAGCCGAAGGACCTCGCCGTGCTGATGGAGGTCGCGGCCTGGCGCGAGCGCGAGGCGCAGTCGCGCGACACGCCGCGCTCGCGCATTCTGAAGGATGACGTGATCGGCGAGATTGCCTCCCAGCACCCGACCACCATCGAGAAGCTGGGCCAGCTGCGCGCCATCCCCAAAGGCTTCGAGCGCTCCCGCGCCGGCGAGATGATCGTCGAGGCGGTGAAGGCCGGCCTTGCCCGCGACCCCAAGACCCTGCCCCGCATCGAGCGCGACCGCCCGCTGTCCAACGGCGCCTCGGCGACGGTGGAGCTGCTGAAGGTCCTGCTGCGCATGACCTCGGAGCAGCACGGCGTCGCCGCCAAGGTCATCGCCACGGTGGATGATCTTGAGCGCATCGCCTCCGAGGACGAGCCCGATGTCGGCGCGCTGCGCGGCTGGCGGGGCGAATTGTTCGGCGATCGCGCCATGGCGCTGAAATCCGGCCGGCTGGCGCTCGCCATGCAGCGCGGGCGTGTCATCGCCATCGAGCGGACGGCACTGGAAAAGGCGGGCGCGGCGGACTGAGCCCGGCTCACGCCTCGCCTTGCCGGGCGAGCCGCAGCTCCACCAGCAGCGCGCGCAAGAGTTCCGGCTCGTCCCAGGGCACGGAATGCCAGACCGCCCGTAGCTCGGCATCGGGCGGGCCTTGCATCACCGCCTGCGGGAACAGCGCCACGCGCGTCTCCTCGCCCACGGTGCGCGGCGACGCCGCCTCCCCGTCCGATGGGGCGCGGAGTTGGGCGAGCAGCAGCGCCGCCAGATCGAGCCCGGCGCGGGCACCGAACGGCAGCACGGGCGTCGGCCTCGCATTGCATTCGAGCATCCACGCGCGGTCCTCGGCATCGATGAGGAAATCGAACGAGACGAAGCCCGAGGCGCCGAACGCCGCCACCAGCGCCGCCGAGGCGGCGACGAGATCGGGCCGGGCGACATAGCGCAGCACGTCGGCGGGCAGGATGTCGCGCGTTCGCCGCTCCGCCACGGCGGTCAGCACGCCGAGCGTGCGCCCCGCGCTCGCCGCCGCGCAGCTCACCGCCAGCCGCCCCTCAATATAAGGCTGCACGCTCACCTCGCTCGGCGGGGCGATCCAGTCGCGCGCCAGCAACCGCGCCTTGAGGCGGGGCCAGCGTGATTTCCGCCGCATCCAGCGCGCGCCGATGGCGTCGAGTTCGTCCGGCGTGCGGCAGATGGCGACGCCGCTGCCGCCGCAGCTGCGCGGCCGCTTGACGACGACGGGATAGCCGAGCCTCTGCGCCGCCGCCCTCGCCTCCTCCAGCGTCGCCGCCGGAATGTCCTCCGGCGCCCGCACGCCGATCTCCCGCGCGAGGCGCTGGGTCAGCGGCTTGAGGATGCGGTCGGGCAGCGTGTCGAGCCGGCCGAGCGAACGGACAAGGCAAGCCGCCAGCGCCGGCGAAAGCGGCGCCCACCCGGGGCGGCCGGCCTGGGCGCTGAGATGATCCAGCAGCCACAGCGTGCGCTCGTCGCACGGCACGAGAAGATCAGGCGCGAAGGCGGCGACGGCGCGCTCCAGCCGCGACCGCAGGCGGCGAGCGTTCAGCGTCGCCTCAAGCGGAAAGCGCGTGGTGACATGGCGGGAGCGGAACATCAGGCTGTCCGGCGCCGCCAGCGCCGCCAGTTCGGCCCCCGCCGCCGCGAAGGCGGCCGGCAGCCGGCAGCTGGAAATGTGCCGCGCCTCCAGGGCAACCAGCAGCACCCGCGCGGGCGGGCGCCCGCCGGCCGGCCGAACCGTGGCGTGGTCAGGAGAAGAAAGCACGGAACGGCCCCCGCCGGCGCAGATTGCGCATCCGGCGGGCTTCTACCGGTCCCGGGTCGACAAATCCAGACCCCGCCACCGTCGGAGCTAGCCGGCGATCACCACCGAGTCGCGCCCGATCAGCCGGCCGAGCGTGCGCAGGCGGCTGGCGATGCGGTCGCCGCTGAGCGGGGCGAGTTCGCCACGCAGCTGCAGCGAGAGCTTGCCGCGCTCCACGGTGAGCGGTGTCAGCGGCAGCGTGCCCGGCATGGCGGCGGAGAGGATATAGCCGACCCGCATCGCCGCGCCGAGAATGCGCGCCCGGTCCAGCAGCCGCGCCGAGACCAGCTCGCGGATGCGCGGCGACAGGTCTTCGTCCACCAGCCCGACATGGCGGTAATAGATGGCGAGCGCCAGGAAGGCGCGGCCGGGATGGTCGACGCCGATGAAGGAGGCGTGGGCGATGAGGTTCAGGCTCTGCTCGCCGCGATAATCGGGATGCGCCCGCCAGCTGATGTCCGAGAGCAAGCAGGCGGCGTGGCGCAGCCGCCTCTCCTCCACGCTTTCGTCGATATGGCTGGATTTCATGAACTGGTCGGTCCAGTCGATGAGTTCCCAGCCATGGGCGGGGGAGCGGGCGCGAACCTCGTTCAGCTCGGCGGCGGCGGAGATCAGCGGGTCGAGGTTGCGGTCTTCCTCGCTGAGCAGCTCATAGAGCAGACCCTCGCGCACGCCCTGCGCCGAGATGAAGACATTGGCCGGCTTGCCGATGCGGATCACATGTTCCAGCACCAGCGCGCCATAGGGCAGCAGCGGCCGGCGCACATCGGACACGGTGTCGATGCGCGAGAGCGTGTCGATCGGCACCTGCCGCACCAGCCGGCAGAATTCCAGCGCCTCGCGCGCCGGGATGATGTAGCCGTGCATCACATGTAGGGGATAGCCGCGCTGGAACATGTGCAGCCGCGCCAGCGCGCGCCAGGTGCCGCCCACGGCGTAGAAGGTGCGGCCCTTCAGATGTTCGAGATGCGGGTCCTTGGCCAGCAGGTCCTTGGCGATCTTGTCGGCCTTTTTCAGCGAACGGCCGGACGTGTCCTGCAAGGCGAGGCCGCCGAGCGGGAAGGTGACGCCGGAGCCGATGCGCTGGCCGTGCAGGTCGGCCAGTTCCAGCGAGCCGCCGCCGAGATCGCCGACCACGCCATTGGCATGATGCACGCCGGAGAGAATGCCGAGCGCGGAAAGCTGCGCCTCGCGCTTGCCGGAGAGCACCTCCACCTCGGTGCGGCAGATGTCACGGCAGGCATTGACGAAGTCCGGCCCGTTGGAGGCATCGCGCGCCGCCGCGGTGGCGAGCACATAGAGCGTGCCCACCCCCATGCGGTCGCACAGCACCCGGAAGCGGCGCAGGGCGGCGAGCGCCTTCTCCACCGCGTCCGGGTTCAGCCGGCCGGTGGTCAGCACCTCCCGGCCGAGCCCGCACGAGGCCTTCTCGTTGAAGATCGGCGTCGGCGAGCGCGACAGGCGCTCATAAACGACGAGGCGGACCGAGTTGGAGCCGATATCGATGACGGCGATCGACATGCCGGACAACAGGCCGTGTCCGGCATCACGCAAGGCTTCGGTCATGCGCTCACGTCCGCTCGCGACGGCGCAGGAGGTTTCGGGGCGAGGATTCCTTGAGCGACTTACCACGTCCCGACAGGCTCGGATTGGTCATGAAATATTGCTGGGCGTTGAATTTTTCCTCGCCCTCGCCGGGAACTATGCGCTGCGACGAGCCATCGGGCAACACCCGCCAGCTCTGCTGGTTGTCTTGCAGATTGGCGACCATGATCTGGTCGAGGATCTGCATGTGCACCGTCGGGTTGGTGATCGGGCACAGCGATTCGACCCGGCGGTCGAGATTGCGCGGCATCAGGTCGGCCGAGGAGATGTAGACGGCGGAATCGGCGTGGGGCAGGCCGTGGCCATTGCCGAAGCAATAGATGCGCTCATGCTCCAGGAAGCGGCCGACGATGGACTTGACGCGGATATTCTCCGACAGGCCCGGCACGCCCGGGCGCAGGCAGCAGATGCCGCGCACCACGATGTCGATCGGCACCCCCGCCTGGCTGGCGCGGTAGAGCGCGTCGATGATCATCGGGTCGACCAGCGAGTTCATCTTCAGCCAGATCGCCGCCGGCTTGCCGGCCTTGGCGAATTCCACCTCGCCATGGATATGGTCGAGGATGCGCTTCTTCAGCGTCAGCGGCGCGATGGCCAGCGCTTCCAGCTCCACCGGCTCGGCATAGCCGGTGATGAAGTTGAAGATGCGCGCCACGTCGCGCCCGATCGCCGGGTCGGCGGTGAAGAAGGACAGGTCGGTGTAGATGCGGGCGGTGATCGGGTGGTAGTTGCCGGTGCCGACATGGCAGTAGCTCGCCAGCGCGCCGCCCTCGCGGCGCACCACCAGCGAGAGCTTGGCGTGGGTCTTCAGTTCCAGGAAGCCGAACACCACCTGCACGCCGGCCCGCTCCAGATCGCGCGCCCAGCGGATGTTGGCTTCCTCGTCGAAGCGCGCCTTCAGCTCCACCAGCGCGGTTACCGACTTGCCGGCCTCCGCCGCCTCGGCCAGCGCCTTGACGATCGGGCTGTCGGAAGAGGTGCGGTACAGCGTCTGCTTGATGGCGACGACGTTCGGGTCGCGCGCCGCCTGGCGCAGGAACTGCACCACCACGTCGAACGACTCATAGGGGTGATGGACCACCAGGTCCTTCTCGCGGATCGCGGCGAAGCAGTCGCCGGCGTGGTCGCGGATGCGCTCGGGGAAGCGCGGGTTATACGGCTTGAACTTCAGGTCCGGCCGGTCGATGCCAACCAGCTGGCTGAACTCGTTCAGCGCCAGCACGCCGTCGACCAGGAACACCTCGTCCCCGGCCACGCCGAGTTCGCGGGCGACGAAGACGCGCAGTTCCTCGGGCATGGAGGCGTCGACCTCCAGCCGGATCACCTGCCCCAGCCGGCGGCGCTTCAGCGCCGTCTCGAACTGGCGCATCAGGTCCTCGGCCTCTTCCTCGACTTCGAGATCGCTGTCGCGGATGACGCGGAAACCGCCTTGCCCCTTCACCTGATAGCCTGGGAACAGGCGGCCGATGAACAGGCCGATCATCTGTTCGAGGGTGATGAAGCGCTGCACCCCGCCCTCGCCGTCCGGCAGGCGGATGAAGCGGTCGATCTTGGCCGGCACGCGGATGAGCGCGTTCATCGCCCGCCCGTCATGGATGCGCGCGAGCTGCAGGGCCAGCGAGAAGCCGAGATTGGGAATGAACGGGAAGGGATGCGCGGGGTCGATGGCGAGCGGGGTAAGCACCGGGAACACATGTGCGAGGAAGAAGTCGTCCAGCACCGCCCGGTCGGCCTTCTCCACATCGGCGCCGTCCACCAGCACGATGCCGCAGCCGATCAGCGATTGGCGCAGGTCGCGCCAGCGGGCCTGCTGGTCCTCGGCGAGTTCCGCCGCCGCCGTGCCGATGCGGGCGAGCTGCTCCACCGGGTTCAGCCCGTCCGGGCTGCGCACCGTGTAGCCCTCGCGCACCTGCTCCTTCAGGCCGGCGACGCGGACCATGAAGAATTCATCGAGATTGTTGGCCGAGATGGAGAGGAAGCGCAGCTGTTCGAGCATCGGGTGCTCGGTGTTGGCCGCCTCTTCCAGCACCCGGCGGTTGAACTCCAGCCAGGACAGTTCGCGGTTGATGAAGCGCTCGGGCGACTTCATCAGCTCGTCCTCCAGCGGGCGCGGGGGCACCGTCGGCTGGATGGCCATTTCGGTCAGTTCGACAAGCTGTTCCACCGGCGTTTCCGTCTCGCTCACCGTCGGCACTCCATCCTCTTTGCGGGGGGCCCGCTTCGGCCGGCGCGAAGGTCGCCGGGCTTCGTGACGGCTGGATGACATGTCGGTATTAACCCGTGGTCAAGTCGGTGGAAGGGATGTCGCGCTCGTCCGGCCCGGCCTCGCCCGCGGCGCCGGCCCGCTCGCGCAGCAGGGTGGCGACCAGCGCACGGGTCAGCGGGCGCTTGCGCGCCAGCGCCTCGCGGTCGAGTTCGGCCACCACGTCGCGCAGCCCGGCGATGGAACGTTCGACGCGCGGCAGCAGATAGGCGAGCAGCGCCTCGTCCGGCAGGATCTGCCGGTCGGCGAACAACTTCACCGCCACCGCCGCCAGCAATTCCTCGTCCGGCGCGCCTAGCCGCACCACCGGCAGCGCCCGCAGCCGCGAGGCGAGGTCGGCAGTGGAAAGGCCCTCCGACAGCGCCGAGGGCAGCCGCGCGGAGGTGATGAGCAGGTTCGCCTTCTGCTCGCCCACCAGATTGAGCAGATGGAACAGCGCCGCCTCCGGCACCAGCCCGCTGCCGAGGTCCTCCAGCACCAGCGCGCCGCCGGCGAGAAGGCCGGGCACTGCGGCGATGTCGAGCGCGGATGCGGGCAGGATCGGCGCGCCGGAGGCTTCGGCGAAGATAGCGGCGAGATGCGACTTGCCCGACCCCGCCGGCCCGACCAGCGCCACCGAGCGGGCCGGCCAGTCCGGCCAGGAATCGATCAGCGCCAGCGCCGCCTCATTGGCGAGGCCGGGCAGGAAATCGTCGCGCGACCGGCTGTCGGCATGCGGCAGGTCGAGCGCGAGCTGGCGGCTGCCCATGCTCAGCGCACCCGGCTGTCGGGGAGATAGGGAACGGGCGCGGGGGCGCCGAGCCGTTCGTCCTCGCCCTCCCCGGTATAGAGCGGGCTTTCCAGATACTGGTTGATGGCGAAGCGCACCAGCACGCCCACCGCCGCCGCCAGCGGCACCGCGAGCAGCAGGCCGAGGAAGCCGAGCAGATAGCCGAAGGCCAGCAGGGCGAACATCAGCCACACCGGGTGCAGCCCGACACTGTCGCCCACCAGCTTGGGCGAGAGGATGTAGCCCTCGACGAACTGGCCGAACACGAAGATGCCGATGACGATGGCGATCATCGAATAGTCCGGGAAGAACTGCACGATGGCAACGCCGCCGGCGAGCACCAGCCCGGTCAGCGAGCCGACATAGGGGATGAAGGTGATGATCCCCGAGACGAAGCCGATGACGAAGCCGAAATTCAGCCCGGTCATGGTCAGGCTGATGGCGTAGAAGCTGCCGAGGATCAGGCACACCAGCGACTGGCCGCGCACGAAGCCGGCAATGGCGCCGTCCATCTGCCGGGCAATGTCGCGAATGGTGGCGCGGTGGCGCACCGGCAGCCATGAATCCACCTTGTGGACCATGCTGTACCAGTCATTGAGAATGTAGAACGCCACGACCGGGGTGATGACCAGCAGCGAGAACACCGAGATCAGCGCCTGCCCGCCGGTCCACAGCCCCTGGATCAGGGTCAGCATATAGGCGGCGCCCTGCGACACCAGTTCGTTCACCCCGGACTGGATGCTGGGCAGCCGGTCGCCGACGAAATCGCGCAGCCACGCCGCGCTCTCGCCCTCGCCGGTCAGAAGGTTCTGCAGCTTGCCGATATATTCCGGCAGGCGCTGGATGAACGCCGCCAGCTGCGAGCCGAAGATCGGCAGCACCAGCAGCATGAGCAATATGCCGAGCAGCAGGGTGAGGGTGATCGTCGCCAGCGAGGCCACCAGACGGTTCACGCCGCGCCGTTGCAGCCAGGTCGTCACCGGGTTGAGGAAATAGGCCAGAGCGAGGCCGGCGACGAAGGGCAGGAGCACGCTGGACAGCAGCCAGGCGGCCGCGATGAACAGGCCGAGCATGGTCAGCCAGAACGTCACCTGCTTGTGCCACGCCATACGTCAAACCGCCTCTCGCCCGACCCGCGCCACGCGGCGGTGCTTCGCCCATATACATACAGAAAAACGACGCGCGTGCGATGCACAAGCGGCGCGAGGGCCATCGCTGCCCCCGCCATTCACAGCACGGCTCCAACGCCGGCATGGCCCTGCGCGTTCCGCCATGGCACAAGGCGGGTTCGCTAGAGGAGGCGCAGGATGGAAGATCCGCTCTATACTGATCCGTCGCTGGTCGCCTTCTACGACGCCGAGAATGACGGCGGCGCCGATCACGCCTTCTGCGCCGCCCTCGCCGCCGGGGTGGGATCGGTGCTCGATCTCGGCTGCGGCACCGGGGCGCTGCTGGCGGGGCTCTCCAACCCGGTGCGCGTCGGCGTCGATCCGGCGGGCGCGATGCTGGACGTGGCCCGTTCCCGCCCGGGGGCGGAAGGCGCCGAATGGATCGAGGCGGACGCCCGCACGCTGCGCCTCGGCCGGCGCTTCGATCTGGTGATGCTGACCGGGCACGCTTTTCAGGTGTTCCTCACCGATGACGACCAGCGCGCCGCGCTCGCCACCATCGCCGCGCATCTGGCGCCGGGCGGGCGCTTCGTGTTCGATGCCCGCAACCCGGCATCGCGCGAATGGGAGGAATGGCAGCCGCACAATTCGGGCCGCTGGGTCGATCATCCCGCCCATGGCAGGGTGGAGGCGTGGAACAGCGCCAGCTGCGACGAGGCAACCGGCATCGTCACCTATGGCACCTGGTACCGCCTCGCCGACGGGCGCACCCTCTCCGCGCAGAGCCGCATCCGCTTCACGCCGCGCGCCGCGCTGGAACAGCTTGTTGCCGAGGCCGGGCTGGCGGTGGAGCGCTGGCTCGGCGACTGGAACGGCGCCGCTGCGGGTCCGCACACCCCGGAGTTCATTCCGTTAGGGCAGCTTTCGCCGGCATCCGCGCCCTGATGACGGCGCCGGCCGCGCATGCCAAAAGGCAGCGTCGCGCCGGCCCGGCGCAGCGTTCGGATGGTCCCATGCGTTCCTCGCTCGTCACCTCAGGCATCGTCGCCGCGCTCGTCGGCTTCGGCGGCACGCTCACCCTCATCGTTGCGGCGGCGCAGGCGCTGGGGGCGACGCCGGGGCAGATCACGTCCGGTGTCATCGGCCTGTGCCTATCCATGGCGTTCACCTCCGCCTGGCTCGGCTGGCGTCACCGCATGCCGATCATCACCGCCTGGACCACGCCCGGCGCGGCGCTGATCGCCGCCTCGCACGGCCTCACCATCGAGCCGGCGGTGGGTGCCTTCCTCGTTGCCGGCGTGCTCATTCTCGTCACCGCCGCGGTGAAGCCGCTGGGCGCGCTGGTGCAGCGCCTGCCGGTGGCGATCGCCGCCGCGATGCTGGCGGGCGTGCTGTTCCGCTTCTGCACCGGCGTGTTCACCGCCGGGCAGGCCGACCCGCTGCTGGTGCTGCCGCTGGTGCTGCTGTTCCTGGTGGCGCGGCGCATCTCGCCCTTCGGCGCGGTGCTGGCGGTGCTGGTTCTGGGCATTGCGCTGGCCTTCATTCTCGGCCGCGTCGGCCCACTGCCGGACGGCGTGCCGTGGCCGAGCGTCGAGCTGATCGTGCCGCACTTCGACCTGCAAGCGCTGATCGGCGTCGGCATCCCGCTCTACATCGTCACCATGGCGTCGCAGAACCTGCCGGGCTTCGCGGTGCTGCAGGCGGCGGGCTACAAGCCGCCAGCGCCCTCCATCCTCGCCTCCACCGCCCTCGCCTCGCTGATCACCGCGCCCATCGGCTCGCTCACCAGCAACCTCGCCGCCATCACCGCCTCCATCTGCACCGGGCCGGACACCCACCCCGACCCAAACAAGCGCTGGCTGGCGACGCCGTTCTATGCGCTGACCTATATCGTGCTGGCCGCCTGCGGCGCCGGGGCGGTGGCGCTGATCGCCGCGCTGCCGCGCGAACTGGTGGCGACCTTCGCCGGGCTCGCCTTGCTCGGCCCGCTGGTCAATGCGCTATCCGCCTCCATGGGCGACGCGGCCAAGCGCTTCCCCGCCGTTCTGACGCTGGCCGTCACCGCCTCCGGCCTGTCGCTGTTCGGGCTCGGCTCCGCCTTCTGGGGGCTGGCCGCCGGCCTCATCGCGCTCGGCATCGACCATGCCGGACGGCGGGCGTGAGCGGGAAAACCGCGCGCGAGCTTGCCCGCCGCGGCAGAAGCGGCTAATCCGCCACCATTCCTAGAGGGCATGCGATGACCGGTACGGACAAGGGACTCAGCTATCGCGATGCGGGCGTCGACATCGACGCCGGCAACCGGCTGGTCGATCTCATCAAGCCGCTGGTCAAGGCGACCCGCCGGCCGGGCGCGGATGCGGATATTGGCGGCTTCGGCGGCGTGTTCGATCCCAAGGCCGCCGGCTTCAAGGACCCGCTCATCGTCGCCACCACCGACGGCGTCGGCACCAAGCTGAAGATCGCCATCGAGACCGGCCGGCACGAGACCATCGGCATCGATCTCGTCGCCATGTGCGTCAACGATCTCGTGGTGCAGGGCGCCGAGCCGCTGTTCTTCCTCGACTATTTCGCCACCGGCAAGCTGGCCCCGGAAGTGGGCGCCACCATCGTCGCCGGCATCGCCCGGGGCTGCCAGGAATCGGGCTGCGCGCTGATCGGCGGCGAGACGGCGGAAATGCCGGGCATGTATGCGGAAGGTGATTACGACCTCGCCGGCTTCTCCGTCGGCGCGGTGGAACGCGGCGAATTGCTCCCCTCGCCGAATGTCCGCCCCGGCGACGTGCTGCTCGGCCTCGCCTCCTCCGGCGTGCATTCCAACGGCTATTCGCTGGTGCGCCGCATCGTCGAGGTCTCGGGCCTCGCCTGGGAAGCGCCCGCCCCCTTCGCTCCCGCGCAGGCGCTGGGCGAAGCGCTGCTCACCCCGACGCGGCTCTATGTGAAAGCGGCGCTGGCCGCCATCCGCTCCACCCGCAAGGTCAAGGCGCTCGCCCATATCACCGGCGGCGGCCTCACCGAGAACCTGCCGCGCGTGCTGCCGAAGAATACGGTCGGGCGTATCGACCTCGACGGCCTGCCCGTGCCGCCCGTGTTCCGCTGGCTGGCGCAAATCGGCAAGGTGGCGCCGGAGGAGATGCTGCGCGCCTTCAACTGCGGCATCGGCATGGTGGTGGTCTGCGCGCCGGAAGACGCGGAGACGGTGGCGGACGCCTTCGCCAATGCCGGCGAGCAGGTGGTGCATCTCGGCGCCATCGAGCCGGGCGAAGGCGCGGCCCACACCGTCTATGACGGCACGCTCGCCCTCGACGCGCCGCTCTGAGCCGGGCGACGCCATGACCAAACCCCGCGTGGCCGTCCTCATCTCCGGGCGCGGCTCCAACATGATGTCGCTGATCGAGGCGGCGGCGGCGCCGGACTTCCCGGCGGAGATCGCGGTGGTGATCTCCAACCGCCCGGAGGCGCACGGCCTCGCCCGCGCGCAGGCCTGCAACATCCCCACCCGCACCGTCGATCACAAGGCGCATGCCGACCGCGCCGCCTTCGACGCCGCGCTCGACGCGGTGCTGGTGGAGGAACAGGCGGACCTCGTCTGCCTCGCCGGCTTCATGCGGCTGCTCACCGCGCCCTTCGTGGAGAAATGGGCCGGGCGGATGATCAACATCCATCCCGCGCTGCTGCCGAGCTTCAAGGGCCTGCACACCCATGAGCGGGCGCTGGCCGAGGGCGTGCGCATCCATGGCTGCACGGTGCATTTCGTCACGCCGGAAATGGATGTCGGCCCCATCCTCATGCAGGCCGCCGTGCCGGTGCTGGACGCCGATACGCCGGAGACGCTCGGCGCCCGGGTGCTGGCGCAGGAGCATGTGATCTATCCCGCCGCGCTGCGCATGGTCGCCGATGGCCGCGCCCGGCTGGAAAGTGGGCGCGTGGTGCTGGACGAGTTCGTGCTCGCTCCGCCGGCTCTGGTGGTGCCCCCGGTCGGCTGACAGACCGGCCGGGAGCTTTAGCCTATCCCGCCACGAAATCGCTCATCGTGCCGACCAGCAGCACGCCGACCGTGGCGCCGGCATCCTGCAGCCCCACGGTCTTTTCCTGAAACGCCGCCGCCTTGCCGTGCTGCGCCACCATGGTCTTGGTGCGCTCCAGCGCCGCGTCGGCGGCATCGGCGGCTTGCTTCAGCGCCGGCGCCAAAGCGAGGCCGGAGGCCGCCGCCTGTTCCAGCGCGCCGGCCACCGGGTCCAGCACGTCGAGAATGGTCTTGTCGCCGAGCTTGGCCTTGCCGCGTTCGGCGATGCCGGTAGCGAAGGCGCGCCAGAACGCGGCCGCCTCAGGCGTGCCGATCGCCTCCGCCCCCTCCAGCGCCTTGGCGCCGCGCAGGAAACCGGTGGCGGTGAGCGTGCCCATGGTGGACGGCGCGGTCTTGGCCATGATCGCGCCGGCGGAACGCAGCAGCTTGGTGAGCCCCGCCGCCGCCCCTTCCGCCGTCACCGTGTCGGCGGCGGCGGCGAAGGACTTCGCCATGGTGATGCCGAGATCGCTGTCGCCGACCTTGCCGTCGAGCGCGATGAGGAATTCGCGCTGCGCGGCGAACATGTCGCGCCAGCGCTGGAAGAGGCCGATCAGATCGTCGGCGCGGAGCGCGTCCATGCGGAAACCTCAGGCCTTGATGTGGGAGAAGAACGGCGTGTGGACCGGGGCGGCGACCAGCGGGTCGAGCTCGGCGTCGAGCTTCAGCACCGAAATGGACGCGCCGGCCATTTCCATCGCCGTGGCGAACTCGCCGATCCACACATGCTTCACCTTGGAGCCGCGTTCCTCGAACAGCTGCGACACGCGGCGGAACAGGATGTAGAGTTCCTCCTTCGGCGTGCCGCCGAGGCCGTTGACCAGCACCGCGAACTCGTCGCCGCTGCCGGCGGGCAGCTCGGCGAAGATGCGCTGCATCATCTCGTCCACCACCGCATCGGCCGGGGCCAGCTTGGTGCGGCCGATGCCCGGCTCGCCATGGATGCCCATGCCGATCTCCATCTCGTCCTCGCCGACGGAGAAGGTGGCGTGGCCGACTTCCGGCACCACGCAGCTCGACAGCGCGACGCCGATGGTGCGCACATTCGCCCGCGCCTTGTCGGCGAGGCGCGTCACCTCGTCGAGCGAGAGCATGTTGGCCGCCGCCGCGCCCGCCACCTTGTAGACGAAGAAGATGCCGGCGACGCCGCGCCGCTTGTGCTCCTCGCCGACGACGGAGGAGGCGACATCGTCATTGCCGATGACCTGCTTCACCGTGATGCCGTCAATGTCCGCCAGCTCGGCGGCCATGTCGAAATTGATGATGTCGCCGGTGTAGTTGCCATAGATGTAGAGCACGCCGGCGCCCTGATCGATGTACTTGGTCACCTCGTGCATCTGGTCGGCGCTGGGCGACTGGAACACGCCGCCAACGGCGCAGCCGTCGAGCATGTTGTCGCCGACATAGCCGAGGAACAGCGGCAGATGGCCGGAGCCGCCGCCGGTGGCGATGCCCACCTTGCCCGGCTTGCGCGCGGCGACGACGAGGCAGCGCTTGTCGTCGTTCACATAGGTCACCTGGGGATGAGCCCGGTAGATGCCGTCCAGCATCTCGTCGACGAAATGCGCGGGATCGTTGAGAAACTTCTTCATAGCGGTCCTCTTGAGCTCAGTATTTGGCGTCTGTTTCAGGTCTTCTTCTGGCTGAACACGAAGAAGGCGGCGGCCAGCAGGATGAAGCCGCCCACCACCACGCGCTGCCAGGTGGAGGGAATGCCGACCATGACCAGCACGCTGTTCACCACCACCACCAGCAGCACGCCCAGCAGCGTGCCGAGCACGCTGCCGGTGCCGCCGGTGATGCGCGCCCCGCCCAGCACCACGGCGGCGATGACGTTGATCTCGCTGCCGACGAGATCGAACGGGTTGGCCTGCCGGTTGGCGCAGGTGTGGATGATGCCGGCGAGGCCCGCGAGGCCGCCGGCATAGGCGAACAGGAAGATGTGGATGGTCCGCAGATTGTAGCCGAGCCGCTCCGCCACGCTGGCATTGCCGCCGACCGCGAAGATGGCGCGGCCCATCAGCGTGCGGTTCAGCATCCACCAAGTGATTAGCGCGGCGATGGGCAGCACGAGGAAATAGAACGGCAGGGTGATGGTGCGCCCGTCGGCGGCGTCGAACTGCAGCAGTGGCATGCGGCCGAACGCGCCCATCTGCGGCGGCAGCGACATGATCCACACCGTGCCGATGAAGGCGAGCAGGATGCCGCGAAACAGATATTGCGTGCCGATGGTCACGATCAGCGACGGCACGCGCAGATAATGCACCAGCAGGCCGTTGACCACGCCGAGCCCCGCCCCGCCAAGGATCGCCGCCAGCACAATCAGCGCCATCGGCGCGTCGGGGAAGTGGTTCTTCACCAGAAGGGTGAGCGAATACATGGTGAAGGCGGCGATGGCGGTGAAGGACACGTCGATGCCCCCCGCTGCCAGGATGATGAACACGCCGAGCGCGAACAGGCCCATCACCACGCTGGCGCGGCCGATATCGATCAGCGAGGAGGGTTGCAGGAAGGCGGGATTGGCGATGGCCACCGCCACGCAGATCGCCACCAGCAGCACGAAGGTGATGACCTCCGGCCGCCGGCGCACCAGTTCCAGCAGCGGGCGGCGCGGGGCGACGGGCAGTGCCGCGACATCGGTGGGGGTCGTGCTGCTCATGAAAGCGTCTCCGGCGCGGCGGCAGGCTGCGGCCGCGACGCCAGCATGGCCTGGTAGAGCTGTTCCTCGGTGGCGCTGGCGGCGTCGCACTCCGCGACGATGCGGCCATTGCTCATCACGAGGATGCGGTCGCAGTTCTGCAGCAGTTCGGGCAGGTCGTCGCTGACGATGAGGAGGCCCATGCCGGCCTCGGCCAGCTGCTGGATCACCTTGTAGATCGTGTCCTTGGAGCCGACATCGACGCCGACCGTCGGGCCGTGCAGGACGAGGAGTTTCGGCAGGATGGAGAGCCAGCGGCCGATCAGCACGCGCTGCTGGTTGCCGCCGGAGAGCGCGCCGACCGGCAGGTCGATATTGCCGGTGTTGAGCCGCATATCCCGGGAGATCTTGTCCGCCAGCGCCCGGCCCTTGGCCCGGTCGACGACGCCCACCGCATTGGCGAGGTCCTGCACGACGAGGGCGATCTCGTTCTCGAAGATCGACTTGTCGAGGAACAGCCCCTCGCCCAGCCGGTCCTCCGGGACATAGCCGATGCCGAGGCGGATGGCCTGCGAGGGATGGGTGATCCGCTGCACCTTGCCGTCGATGCGAATGGCGCCTTCCGCCGCCGGGGTGACCCCGGCAATGGCGGTGGCAAGTTCGTTGCGGCCGGAATCGGCGAGGCCGGTAATGCCGAGGATTTCGCCCCGCCGCAGGCTGAAGCTGACGCGGCCGAGGCTCGGCGGCAGCGCCAGCCCTTCCGCCGCGAACAGCTCTTCCGCCAGCGGCGCGCCGGTGCGGTAGCGGGCGCCGTCAATGTGGCGGCCGGTCATCATCTCGGTCAGCTGGTGCTTGCTGTAATCGGCGAGCGGCCCCTGCCCCACGCATTGCCCGTCGCGGAACACGATGGCATGGCCGCCGATGCGGTAGCACTCATCCAGCTTGTGGGTGACGAACAGCACCGCGACATTCTCCGAGCGCAGGCGCTCGACCACGGCGATGAGATTGTCGACCTCGCGGCGGGTGAGCGAGGTGGTCGGCTCGTCCATGATCACCATCTTCGCCCGTGTGGCGATGGCGCGGGCGATGGCGACCAGCTGGCGCTGCGCCAGCGGCAGGTCGGAAACGATGGTGGAGAGATAGGCCGGCGCCGTCGGCAGGCCCACCACCTCAAGCGCCGCCTCGGCTGTGCGCGTGAGGCGCGCGCGGTCGAACCGCCGCCCGAGCCGGCCGCCATGGGCGACGAGCTGCTCGTTCAGCGCCACATTCTCCGCCACGGTCAGGTTCGGCAGCAGGGACAGGTCCTGGTAGACGGTCTCGATGCCGGCGGCGAGCGACTGGATGGGGTTGAGCGCGCGGAAGCTGCGCCCTTCCAGCACGATCTCGCCCTCATCCGGGGCATGGGCACCGGACATGATCTTGATGACGGTGCTCTTGCCGCAGCCATTCTCGCCGAGGAGGTGATAGGCCTCGCCCGGCACGATGGAAAAGCCGACGCCGCGCAGCGCATGCACGCCGCCGAAGCGCTTGTGGATGCCGCGCAGTTCCAGGAACGCGCGGGGCGCGGTGTCCCGCGAGACCGGATCTTGTGACACTGAACCGTGGGACACGGGGGACCCCTTCGTCGATGGGCGGCGCGGCGGGATGCGCGTGGGAGAGCCTCCGCAGGCGCGCGCGGCGCCTGCGGAAGTCCGGTTGGTCAGGGGATCAGAAGAGGTATTCCTTGTAGTTGTTCTTGTCGGCCAGGACCATGCCGTTGCCGATGATCAGCACGCCTTCGCCCGGCCCCTTGGTGACCTTCACCTTCTCATAGCCCGGCACGCCGAGATTGGCGCCGTCCTCGATCTTCTTGCCGGCGATCAGGCTCTTGGCGACCGAGTTCATCGCCATGCCGGCCTTCTGCGGATCCCAGAAGCCGATGGCGGTGATGGCGCCGGACTCCAGCAGGTCCGCCGAGGGGTTCGGCAGGCCGGTGCCGACCAGGCACACCTTGCCGGAGAGGCCGGCCTCGTCGATGGCGCGGCCGACGCCGAGCACGTCATTGCCGGCCGAGGTCTGGAAGCCCTTGATGTCAGGGTGCTTGCGCAGGATTTCCTTGGCCTTCTCATAGGTGGCGTTGGCGTCGTCGAACGATTCATTGTTCGCGTCGACCAGCACCATGTCCGGGTGGCTCTTGGCGTTGGCCTCGCCGGCGCCGACCCACTGCATATGCGTGCGGCTGCCGAGCGAACCGACGAAGGTGGTCCACTTGCCCTTGCCGCCCATGCACTGCGCCAGACGCTCGTTCAGCGCCTTGCCGTAATCGGCATTGTCGAAGGCCTCGACATCGGCATGGGTGTTCTTCTGGTTATCGGCCTCATGGGTGACGACGATGATGCCGCGGTCCATAGCGCGCTTCAGCGTGCCTTCCAGCACGGACGGGTCCATCGGCACCACGGCGAGGCCGTTCACGCCCTTGGCGACGAGATCGGTGACGATCTGCAGCTGCTGGGCGGCATCCGCCGTTGCCGGGCCGTACTGAGTGGCGACCACGTCGGGGTTTTCCTTCTGGAACAGCTTCACGCCGGTTTCCATGCGGTCGAACCACGGAATGCCGCTGATCTTCACCACGGTGGCGATCACCGGCTTGTTCTGCGCCATCAGCGCGCCGGCCGAACCCGCCACGAGCGCTGCGGCCATGGCCGAGCCCAGCAGCAGCTTCTTGGAAAGAGCTCCCATCGTTTCCTCCATTGTTGTTGCTTCCCTCATGTCGAGTTTCGATGCGTGAGGGGGGCGCATCACACGAGCCGTTTGCTCTTGTTGGGCATCAGGAAGCCGGCCACGTCGTAGCGGCCGACCGCCAGGAAGGTCAGAAGCAGCGCGCCCCAGGCGAAGTCGCGCACGAAGTTCGACAGCCCGCCGAAATTCAGCATGCTGGACATCAGCTGCAGGGCGATGGTCGCCAGCACCACGCAGATCACCCGGCCATAGCCGCCCTCGGGCCGCACGCCGGCCATGACCGCGATGAGGATGGCGATGAGCAGGTAGGAGGTGCCGTAATCCCACTTCACGTTGACGTTGCGCGACGCGATGATGATGCCGGCGAGGCCGGAGAGCACGCCGCTCGTCGCATAGGTGGCGATCAGCACCCGCGTCTTGGGGAAGCCGGCATAGAGCGCGGCCTTGGGGTTGGTCCCCATCAGCATCAGCCACAGCCCGAACGGCGTGAACTTCAGCAGGGCGGCGATGAAGGCGGCGACGCCGATAAAGATGAGGAAGCTGATCGGCACGCCGAGAAACAGGCCGTTGCCGATCTCCGACAAGAGGTCCGGCGTACCCACCGCCACCGCGCGCCCGTCGGAGGCGACCACCGCGAGGCCGGTGAACAGCATCTGCGTGCCGAGCGTGCACAGGATCGGGGTGATGTTCATCCGGCTGATCAGCAGCCCGTTGAAGGTGCCGCCAATGAGCCCGGTCACCAGCGCACCGGCGATGAAGGCGAGCGAATAGGCCGCCGGCTGGTCGGCGCTCGACAGGAAGGAGCCGACGACCACCGCCGAGAGCACGCCGGAGAGATTGGCGAGCGCGATGCCGGAGAGGTCGATGCCGCCATTGCCGGCGCACATGGCCAGCATGACGCCGATGGCGAGGAAGCCGATTTCGGGCAGCTGCCCGGCCATGGACTGGAGATTGAACGGCGACAGGAAGGCGCCGCCGGAAATGGCCGCTCCCAACGCCAGCACCGCCACATTGATGGCGATGAGCATGACCAGCTGTCCGCCGGTGGCTCGCATGGTCTCCTCCCGGAGTCGCACCGACCTATTTAGTAAACTCTGGCCGGCTTCACTAAATTCGTAGCAAAGGCTTTTGCGCGACGCAAGCGGGCTGCGGCGCCCCTGCGACACCGTTTCTGCGACGGTTCGACCCCTGCCGCAAACCGCGGCGAGATGAAAAAATCGGCACGGCAACGCTGCTACGCGCGGCGACCCACCGCGTGGGATTTCGTATGCCAAAGCCATATGGGACAGCCTCTCTGACGCATTTACCCGCCCTTCCCACCGCGCCCGGCAGCCACCTGCGTCGTCGGACGCCGGGCGCCGCCTGCGCAAATCGCAGGCAGCGGTTGCGGTTGGGCGCCGGCCCGGACGCACCGTTCTTGCAAGACAGTTGCAAGGCCGGGATATTTGGCTTAACGCTCAAAAAGAGACCCGAATGTTTACTAAACAAATTTTGCCGCGACCCTCATCGGGTTCCATCGGGACGTGCAGCCGGACATGAAAGCCAAAACGTCTTTCACCATTCGGGACATTGCCGGGGCGGCGGGCGTCTCGCCGGCCACGGTCTCGCTGGTGCTGAACGGCAAGGGGGAAATCTCCGGCCTCACCCGCGCCCGGGTGCTGGAAGCCGCCGCCCGGCTCAACTATGTCCCCCGCCTCGCCAAGCCACGGCCCGACGCCACCGGCACCATCCGCTTCCTCAAGATCGCCAAGCACGGCCACACCGTGAACCGCGACCACAGCGTGTTCGTCTCCGACTATATCGACGGCATGTCGGCGGAAGCGACAAGGCGCGGCTATGCGCTGGAAGTGGTGAGCCATGAGGGCCAGGGCATGACGGCAGTGGCCGACATGATCGCCGTCGCCCCGGTCAGCGGCATCATCGCGCTCGGGACGGAAATGTCGGAATCGGACATCCGCGTGCTGCAGGGCGTCGGCCGGCCCATCGTGTTCATCGACACGTTCTACGACGTGGTCGAAGCCAATTTCGTCAATATGAACAATGAGGACGCGGTGCATCAGGTCATGGCCCGGCTGCGCCAGCAGGGCTTTTCGCGCATCGGCTTCGTGGCAAGCCATGTCGAGACCACGAATTTCCAGCTGCGCCATCAGGCGTTCCATCGCAACGCCGCGCGGCTGGGGCTGACCATCGACCCCGCCCATATAATCTCGGTCGAATCCACCTTCGACGGCGCCCATACCGACACGGTGAAGGCGCTGAGCGAGGGGCTGGAACTGGCGGACGCTTATTTCTGCACCAATGACGTGATCGCCTATGGCTTCATCAAGGCGCTGCGCGAATTCGGCATCCGCATCCCCGAGGATGTCGGGGTGATCGGCTTCGACAATCTCCCGCTCAGCGCCACCATGGAGCCGGCGCTCACCACCATCGACGTGTCGAAGCGCAAGATCGGCAATCTCGCCGTGACCATTCTCGACGACCTGATCAACGCCGCCGAACCGCAGCGGCCGGTGAAGATCCTCGTCGGCGCCAGCCTCGTCACCCGCGCCAGCGACCGCGGGCCGGCCGATCCCCGCCCCGCCCCGCGCGCCGTGCGCCGGCGCGGCGTCGCCCAGACCGCGTGAGGAGAGAACCCATGCCGATTCTGGCGATGATTCACACCGTGCCCGCCCTGCCCGCGCGGCTGGAAAAGCTGGCGGCGCAGGCGCTGCCGGGGTGGAGCGTCGCGCACACGGTCGATGAAAGCCTGCTTTCCGAGACCATCCGCGCGGGTGCCCTCACCGCAGCGACGCGGGACCGTCTCGCCGCCCATGTACGCGACGCCGCCGGCAGCGCCGATGCGGTGCTCGTCACCTGCTCGACCCTCGGCGAGGCGGTGGACGCGCTGCGCCCGTCCACGCCGGTGCCGCTGTTCCGCATCGATCGCGGCATGGTGGAGGAAGCGGTGCGCCGCGCCGGCCGCATCGGCGTGCTGGCGACGCTGTCCACCACGCTGGAACCGACCGGCCGCCTCATCGAGGCCACCGCTGCCGCGACGGGGCGCGATGTAACGGTGGTCGCCCGGCTCTGCGAAGGGGCCTTCGGCCACCTCGCCGCCGGCGACCGGGAGACGCATGACCGGCTGGTGCGCGAGGCCTTCGAGGCGGTGGCGCCGCAGGTCGACCTGGTCGTGCTGGCGCAGGCGTCGATGGCGGATGCGCTGCCGGCCGCCGTGCGGGCGGGCGGCACCGTCCTCACCAGTCCCGAACTCGGCATCGCCGCTGTCGCGGCCACATTGACAGGTCGCACCCCAGCGACCGCGCTTTCCGGGAGAGAGCCCTGATGAAATACCGCACGCTCGGCCGTTCCGGCCTCAAGGTTTCCGCCCTCAGCATGGGCACCTTCTCCTTTGGCGGGGTCGGTGCCTTCGCCATGGTCGCCAATCACGGCGTCCCCGAGGCGCGCCGGCTGGTCGATGCCTGCCTCGATGGCGGCATCAACGTCATCGACACCGCCAACATGTACTCGCTCGGCCGCTCCGAGGAGATCGTCGGCGAGGTGCTGGAAGGGCGACGCGAGCGCGTGCTCATTTCCTCCAAGGCGCGCATGCGCATCGGCGACGGGCCGAATGACGAGGGCGTGTCGCGCTATCACCTCATCCGCGAATGCGAACGCAGCCTGAAGCGCCTGCGCACCGACCATATCGACATCTATTTCCTGCACGAATGGGACGGGTTGACCCCGCTCGACGAGATGCTCTCGGCGCTCGACGCGCTGATGCGCCAGGGCAAGATCCGCTATATCGGCTGCTCCAACTATTCCGGCTGGCACGTCATGAAGGCGCTCGGCATCGCCGAGGCCAAGGGCCTGCCGCGCTTCGTCACCCAGCAGATTCACTACACGCTGGAAGCGCGCGAGGCGGAATATGAGCTGCTGCCCATCGCCGTCGATCAAGGCGTCGGCGTCATGGTGTGGAGCCCGCTGGCTGCCGGCCTGCTCTCCGGCCGCTTCGGCCGCGACAAATTCCCCGCCGATTCGCGCCAGGCCGCCGGCTGGAGCGAGCCGCCGATCCGCGACAGCGAGCGGCTGTGGCGCATCGTCGACGTGCTGAACGACATCGCGAGCGCGCGCGGGGTGACGGCGGCGCAGATCTCCATCGCATGGACGCTGTCCCGCCCCGGCATCGCCTCGCTGGTGGTCGGCGGCACCGAGGAAGCCCATTTCCGCGACAACATCGCCGCCGTCGACATCACCCTCACCGCCGAGGAGCTGGAACGGCTGAACCTCGTCAGCCGCCCGCCCTATCTCTACCCCTACTGGCACCAGCACAATTTCGCCCGCGACCGCTTCAGCGACGGCGATTGGGCGCTGCATGGCAGCTATGAGGACCTCGGCCACGTCTGACGCGGGCACGTTTGACGTGGGCACGTCCAGCTCTGGCCGGCCAGCGTAAGGCCCGGCCTCAGCGAGGTCATTTGCCGGCAAATAGACTCCAGCACGCCTGCCGGGCGGCGTGCAGCCCGCGGCGGAGCGGGCCGGCGGGAGGCACCGCCGCCGCCGCGCCCGGCAGGGCGGCGAGGTGCGCCAGCAGATCGCGCGCCACCGCGGCGGGGACGATGCTCTCCTCGACATGCCGCGCCGCCCGCGCGCCCCGCCGCGCCGCCTCGGCGGGGTTCTCCGCCACCGCCCGCAGTGCCGCGACAGCGCCGGCAGGATCCGGCTCGGCCCAGTGCTGGTCCGGCGTGTAGCTGGCATTGGGCTCGCCCGGCTGCACCGGCACCATCGCCCAGTCGACGAGATAGGCGTCCTCCGGCCGCAGAAAGGCCAGCGGCCCGCCCCAGCCGGTGACGATCACCGGGCGGCCGGCGCACGCCGCCTCGAAGGCGCCGAGCCCCCAGCCCTCGGCGCGGCAAAGCGAGACATAGCAATCGCCCAGCTCATGCAGCGCCTCGATTTCGCCGTCCGGCAGATCGTCGGTCACCAGGCAGATCGGCGGCGGCAGCCGGCCATGGCGCAGCACGGCGCGGCCGATCATCGCCTCGAATTGCGGCCGCACCGGCAGCGCCTCGCCCTCATGCCCGGGATCGCGCCGCACCCGCTCCAGATCATGCGGCGTGGTCTTGATGACCAGCGCCACCTTGTCCTTCTCATCGAACGCCTCGGCGAACGCCGCCACCAGCGGGCCGATGGATTTGCGCTCCAGCCAGGTCGAGATCGTGTAGAACACCCGCCGTCCTGCGAGCGGCGGCAGGCGCTGGCGCAGATGCGCGCGGTCCTCGGCGGTCACGGCCCGCGCCGGCCGGGGCAGATGCGGCACGACAAGGATCGGGACCACCACGCCACTGTCGCGGAACACCTGCCGGTTCCATTCCGTCGGCACGATCACCGCGTCGAGCGCATTGATCAGCGCCGGCCAATGAGCCGGCAAACGATCCGTCTCCCACACGGTCTGGCCGACCACGGCGCGCGTGCCCCGGCCGCGCTCGCGGGCGATGAAATGCGGGTAATATTCCGGCACGAGATGGAGGATCGCCACGTCGCACGCCGCCGCCTCATTGCGCAGGGCGCGCAGATCCTCCGGCCCGGCCTCCTTTGCGCGGGCCGGCGCATAGCCGAGGCCGAGCCCGCCGCCGGGCAGCAGCGGTTCCCAGGCGATGCGGACGCCGGCCGCACGAAGCGCGCGCACCAGAGCCGCCGCCGCCACGGCATAGCCGCTCACATCGCCGAGGCCGATATAGCGCAGCGAGGCAGGCGACACGGAGGACGGCACGCTCATGCGCAGCCCCCGCCATCGCGGGGTGAGAACAGGCGACGCATGGGTTGAACGGCTCCTCCGGATGGTGTGGCGTAGGGATCGCCCCGCGACGCGCCGCGTAGGTGGCACCCCAGCAAGGCGAAGGCAAGCCGCCAACCGACCCCTTATGGTACCATCTCCGCCTTGGCCGCGCCTGTCAGCGCCCTGCAACGCCGGCAGGTTAAAGTGAAAAGTCGCCGTCCCCTGGGAATTGCGAATTGAAACCGTCGCGTCCTCTGTATATCGCTCTCCGGCCCGGCATAAGCGGCCATGCGCGGGTGAGTAAGATCATGTAATCTTTCGGGTAACGAGCTTTAATGGGAATGAACGCAAAGATCACGCGCGTATCGTGTCGGCGGTTCGCCGACAATGCAGCGCTGGTATTTCGTTCTTGCGCCCGATTCGACATCAGCCTTGCGTCGCTTGACGGACGGCGTCACCCTGAATGCAGGTTTAACCGTCTGCCCGGCAACGAATGTTCAACCCTGGCGCGGCCGCTGTGACCGATCTTGCCTCCCCCGCGCAGCCCTCACCCGGCGCGACGCGCATCCCCAATGTCTACCACTTCGTCTTCGGCTTGCTGCCGCAGACGGAGCCGTTTCACCTCATGCACTATCTCTGCCTCGCCTCCTGCCTGGAGGTGAACCGGCCGGACCGCGTGGTGGTGCATCTGCTCAACGAGCCCTTCGGCCCGCTCTGGGAGCTGATCCGCCCGCGCATCGCGGTGGAGCCGATCCGCGCGGACGAGCGCGGCCGCGCCATGGATTACCGCGACGAGGCCATTGCCCGCTTCGCCTATGCGCACCGGTCCGATTTCATCCGCCTGCGCGTGCTGGAGGAACAGGGCGGCGTCTATGCCGACATGGACACGCTGTTCCTGGCGACGCCGCCCGCCGCCCTGTTCGCGCAGTCCTGCGTCATGGGGCATGAGCGGGTGGATCGCGGCGGCCCGTCGGCGCCCGAAGGCTCGCTGTGCAACGCGCTCATCATGGCCGAGCCCGGCGCGCCTTTCATCCGGCGCTGGATCGAGCGCATGCCCGCCGCCTTCGATGGCAGCTGGAGCAACCACTCCACCTTCCTGCCCTATCGGCTCGCCCGCGAGTTTCCCGACACCATCCATATCGAGCCGGAAAGCCGTTTCTTCGCGCTCGACTGGACTCGCGACGGCCTCGCCGGGCTGTTCCGGGAGAATCGCCGCCTGCCCCCGGAAGCGACCAGCCTGCATCTATGGGCGCATCTGTGGTGGGATGTGGAGCGGCGCGACATGTCGGATTTCAACCATAGGCGGCTGACGCCGGATTATGTCGCCCATGCCCGCACCACCTATGCCCGGCTGGCGCGGCGGCACCTGCCGCCCGGCCTCGCCTCCCCGGCGCTCGTCTATGCGCTGCGGCGGCTGTTCCGGATGAAGCGGCGATGAGCGCCGCCCCTCCCTCCAAGAGCCGGGCGGTGCTGCTCACCCATGTGGTGCCCTCACCCCAGGGCGTCGGGCTGGTGCGGCGGGCGTGGCGCTGGGCCTGCGAGCTGGCAGCGGCGCATGAACTCGACATCGTGGTGGTTCCCCGCGAGGCCGATCCGCCGCTGCCGCCCGTGCCGCTGCCGGGCCGGCTGCATGTGCTGCGCGGCACCGGCCCGGCGCTCCACCGCCGTCAACTGGCGGACTGGTTCGAGCCGGATGCGACAATCACCGCCGCGCTGGCCACCCTTCCCGGCCCGGTGCCGGCCCGGGTCGTCGTCTTCCGCTTCTATCTGCACGACATGGCCGCGCAACTGCCCCCCGCCTGGCGCGCGGTGGCGGAGATGGATTGCGACGACTGGGAATCGGCGACGCGGCTCAGCCTCGCCGGGCTGGCGCTGCGGCGCCTGCGGCTGCGCCGCGCCGCAAAGCGGCTCTGGCAGGCCTGGCGCTATCGCCGGCTGGAGCGGCGGTTCCTGCCAAGCTACCGCGTCGTCCACCTCGCCGCCGCCGAGGATGCCGCCCGCGTCAGACGCTGGCCGGGCATGGGCGAGGTGCGCGTCACGCCCAACCGCGTCGTTGTCGATGCGCTGCCGGCCCTGCCCCCGCCACCCGCGGGCGGGCGCACCCTGCTGTTCGTCGGCGCGCTGTTCTACCCGCCAAATGAGGACGCGGTGCTCTGGTTCGCCCGCGCCGTGCTGCCGCGCCTGCGCCGCCTCGTGCCGGAGGTCGAGATTGTCGTCGCCGGCACGGCCGGGCCCTCGCTGCGCCGCAAGCTGGCAGCCTATGGCATGACCTATGTGCATGCGCCCGCCGATCTGCGCCCGCTCTATGCGCAGGCCAGCGCCATCATCGCCCCGGTGCGGGGCGGCGGCGGCACCAAGGTGAAAGTGCTGGAGGCGTGGTATTATCGGCGTCCTCTGGTCGCCACCTCGCATGCGATGCGCGGGCTACAGGCCGAGGCCGGGCGACACGCGCTCGTGGCGGATGAGGCCGAGCCCTTCGCCCGGCATTGCGCGGCACTGCTGACCGATCCCGCGCTCGGCGCCCGCCTCGTCGGCGAGGGCGAGCAACTCCTGCGCGCGCAGTACAGCCTCACGCCCCCGCCCTTCTGCCTCCCCCATGGAGCCGGAACGCCCCGTGCCTGAATCCGCCCCCCCTGCTCATCGTCTCGGTCGCGTCAGGCTATGGCGGCGCCGAGCGCACCATCGAGACGCTGCTGCCGCCGCTGCTGGCGCAGCGCCGGGTCGAGGTGTTCGCCAGCAATCCGCTGCATCTGGAGCGGCTTCAGCGCATCACCCATCCGGGGCTGAGCCTGCATGTGGTGGATGCGACGCAGGGCGACTTCGCCGCCACCGCTGCCCGCCAGCTGGTGAAGCGCGTTTTGGCGGCGCGCCCCGGCGCCCTCCTGACCAACACGCTCGATTCGCTGCGCATCCTCGCGCTGGCAACGCACTGGCTGCCGGGGCTCGACGCCCTCGCCTGCGTCGCCGCGCATGATTTCCTCTGGTTCGATCACGCCGCGCTGCTGCCGCACGTGCCCCGCGCGACGTTGGTGGTGCCGGACCGTTCGGTGCTGGAACGGCCGGATTATCTCGCCGGCCATGTCTGGCCGCACGGCCCGATGCGGGCGGTGGTGATTCCCAACCCCGTCGACATTCCCGAAGCGCCGGCGGCCGAGCCGGGCGCCGACGCCCCCTTCCTTCACCTCGCGACGCTGAACGGCTTCAAGGGCCATGCCGCCCTGGTCGAAGCCGCCGCCGTGCTGAAGGCGCGCTGCCCCGGCCTGCGCATCGTCTCGGCCGGGCATCGGCCGATTCCCGCACTGGAGCGCGCGTTGCGGGAACAGATGGCGGTGGCCGACAGTGCCGGCACGCTGGACCTGCAGGATCATGTGCCCGACCCGTCGGCGCTGCTGCGCGAGGCCCGCGCGGTGCTCGTCACCTCCGTTTCCGAGCATGGCGGCCCGGAGACCTTCGGCCGCGCCATCATCGAAGCCTGGGCGCAGGCGCGCCCGGTCATCGCCTTCGCTTGCGGCGCGCCGGCGCAGCTGATCCGGCACGAGGTCGACGGCCTGCTCGTCGATGAAGGCGATGTCGCGGGGCTGGCGGCGGCGATGGAGCGGCTGCACCGCGATCCCGCCCTCGCCGACCGTCTCGGCCGCAACGGCTTTGAGCGGGCGGCCCGCGACTTCGCCACGCCGCAGATTCTCGCGCAATGGACGGCGGTTCTCGACGGGGGCTGGTGCGTGCGCCGCCTCGCTCCACCCGCAGGAGAGGGGCGGAGCGGCCCGGCGCTGCTGCTGGATGTCTCGCTGACGTTGGAAAACGGCTGGCATTCCCCGGTCGGCATGTCGCGTGTGGAACGGCACACGGCGGACCACATCGCGACGCAGCCGGTGCGGGTGCAGCTGGTGCGGCGCAGCCCGGAGCAGGGCGGCTACCGCCGGCTCACCGGGCAGGAGCTGGAATTTCTCGCCGGCACGCCGGATGGCCTGGGGCGGATCGCCGATGCCGAGCTGGCCGATGCCGCGCTGGCGGAGGGCGGGCTGCCGCCGCCCCGCGCCCGGCCGCCGGGGCTGGTGACGCGGGCGCTCGCCTCGCTTCAGCTCACCGACCCGCGCCTGCGCCGGTTGATAGCGCATCGGCTGCCGCGCCGGCTGATGCGTAAGCTGGAACGCCGCCTGACGGCGAAGCTGCGCCGCGCGCCGCTGCCCGCCCCGCCCCTCACACCGGCGGCGGGCGATGTGCTGCTGAGCGTTTCCAACCCGTGGGACTATCTGGCCCCCACCGTCTTCACCGCGCTGCGGGCGCAGGGCGTGCGGCTGGTACTCGCCGTGCACGATCTGATGGTGTGGGAGACGCCGCAATGGACCGCCGGCCGCGACCCGCGCCGTTACAGCGCCGACATGCTCGGCACACTGGCGCAGGCGGACGCGCTCGTCGCCGTCTCGCAGCACACGGCGCGGCAGGTGGAGCGGGCGCTAGCGGAACAGGGCTGCGCGGTTCCCCCTCTGCGCGTCGCCCCACCCGGTGGCCTCGACACGGCGGGTGCGCTCGCCGGCGGCCCGCCGCCGGGGTTGCCGAAGGACCGGCCCTTCGTCCTTTATTGCTCGACCATCGAGATCCGCAAAAATCACATCTTGCTGCTGAATCTGTGGGAGGAGCTGCGCGAGAGCCTGCCGCCGGAACGCCTGCCGGTGCTGGTTCTGGCCGGGCGCTGGGGCTGGGGCGTGGACGCGGTGCGGCTGGCGGTGGAACGCAACTGGCGGCTGGCGCCGCATGTGCGGGTGGTGCCGGCGCTGCGCGACGAACAGCTGCGCTGGCTCTACCGCCATGCCCGCTTCACCGTCTTCCCCTCCTTCACCGAAGGGTTCGGCCTGCCGGTGGCGGAAAGCCTCGCCCTCGGCACGCCGGTGCTGATCTCCGCCCACCCCGCTTTGATCGAAGCCTCGGCCGGGCTGATGCCGGCGCTCGATCCCGGCGATCTGCCGGCCTGGCGCAAGGCGGTCAGCCGCCTGTGCCTCGACGACACATATCTGGCGCAGTTGCGCGCGAAAGCCGTGCGGTATCCCGCCGCGCCGGCAGACCTTCTGCCGCAGGCGCTCCTCCAAGCCGCCGACGTGGCACCATGATGAATGTCCCCCCGCACCAGATGCCGCCCCCGCCGGAGCCGCAGGCGCTGCGGGCCGCGCTTCGCCATTTTCAGGATCGGCTGCAGGCACAGGAGGCGCAGTTCGCCCGGCTTCAGCGGCAGATCAGGCAGCAGGCGGCAGAGCTGGCGGAGTGCCGCGAGGCGCTGCAGCGTTCGGCGGAGGGAAGAGCGCGCCTGTCCGACACGCCGGCGCTGCGCCACATCGCCCGCGCGCTGCGCGGCCTGCTGCCGCGCCGCTGGCGCGCGAGGCTCGCTCGCCTGAACTTTGCCTCCGGGGCGGAGGGGGCGCCGGACTATCGCGTGCGCCTGCGCACCCTGCGCGCCTCCGGCCAGCTGGCGCGCACGCGCAGCGTGGCGCTGGTTGCCCCGGAAAGCCTGCGCCGCGCGGCGACGGCGGCGGCGCATCTCATCGAGGCGATGGGGCTGCACGTCACCGTGCACACCGCCATGCCCACCGCCTTCACGGACGACCTCTATCTCGTGCTCAGCCCGCGCGCGTTCGCTGAGCTGCCGCCGCCGGACCGGCGCATTCTGTGGCTCGTGGAATCCGGCGAGTTGGCGGGGGAATGGAGCGCCGCGTTTCACGCCCGGCTCGACGGCTCGCTCGCCGTGTTCGAGGCGGTGCTGCCGCGCATCGCCGAGCTGCAGGCGCACGGGGTGGTGCAGCACCAGATTTTCCATGTGCCGCTGACGCCGTTCACCGCCCCCAACCCGGTGCGGCCGGACCGCTCGCCGCTCGGTCTGCCGCACATGCTGGCGCGCGCGCTGCATGGCTGCGGCGTGGTGGACGACGCCATTTTCGAGGCAGCCACCGCCGAGACCCGGCTCGACGCGCCGGCGCTCGTGCTCTGCCTGCCGGAGGCGCCGGAACGCTTCGCCCTCGCCCGCGAGAGCCAGCGCCACGGCGCCCTGCTGTTTCCCGGCCTGCGCCATGTCGAGGGCTGGAAGGGCACCGCGCTCAGCTACCGCTATCTCGCGCGCCGCGCGCTGGCGGCGGGACGCGAGCGGCTGGTGATCTGGGAGGACGATGCGCGGCTACCCGCCGATTTCGACACCCGCCTGCCCGCTCTGCTGGCGCGGCTGGAGGCGCAGGCCGGCGCCTGGGATGTGTTTTCCGGCCTGATCACCGATCTCTCGCCGCATGGCGAGGTCCGGGCGGTGCATGCCGATGGCGCAAACCTGCTCGTCGAGCTCGACACCGTCATCGGCATGGTGTTCGGCGTCTACGGTGCCAAGGCGCTGAACGCGCTGGCCGGCTACCGGGTGGAGGGCGAGGACGTGATGAAGGACACGATCGACCGCTATCTCGAAACGCTGGCGCTGCGCTGCTGGACAGTGTTTCCGCCGCTGGTCGGCCATGCCGACCATGTGTCGTCCACGCTCTGGGACCCGACGGGCGGCCGTTTCCTCAGCAATGAGTGGCTCAACCCCATGATCGATGGCAGCCAGCTCCGCCTGCTGGCGAAGATCGCCGACCGGCTGGAGGGCACCGCGCCTGCCCCGACAGACGGGCACTGACGCCTCGTCCCTCTCGCGCATCGGCGCTCTCGCGCGCGACGAGAGCCGTTCCGGTGAATTCACATTCACCGGAACGGCTCTAACTCTTTGATCATACGCAATTCCTCTCGCAAAACCGCTATGCGCTCTTGCGGGAATTGCTCAGGCGATTCCCACCGCGCGGACGGTAGGCTCTTCGTCCGCCACCTCCTCCACCGGGTCGATCGACACCGCCATATCGGTCATGGCCGCATGGCCGTAAATCGTGGCGAAGGCGGCATCCGCCGCGTCGCGCCCGACGCCGATGCGCACCAGCCCCTGCAGCGCGGCCTTGCGGGTGGGGTCGAACAGATACCAGGCGCCGTCGAGATAGCATTCGAACACGGCGTGGAAATCCGGCGGGTCGAGCTGCCAGGCATAGGAGCTGGCGAAACGCGCCGGAATGGAAAGCGCGCGGCAGAAGGCGATGCCGAGATGGGCGAAGTCGCGGCACACGCCGGCGCGCTGCACCATGGTGTCATAGGCCGAAGTCTCGGAGGTCGAGCTGCCGCTGAGATAATCGACATGGTCGTAGATCCAGTTGCAGATCGCCGTCACCCGCTGGTGCCCCGGCGGCAGGGCGCCGAATTCCCGCAGCGCGAAGCGGGCCAGCCGGTCGGACTGGCAGTAGCGGCTGGGGTTGAGGAAGGGCGTCACCTCCAGCGGCAGTTCCGCCACCGGCGTTTCGCTGAGGCTGGCGGGGTCGGCGTCATACATGGAAAGGTCGATGGTCGCGGCATAGTCGACCTCGAACGTGCCGGGCTCGACCACCACCCGCACCAGCCGGGTGCCGCCGTCGAGTTCGTGCCGGTCGACGGCGACGGCGGGGGTGAGGTTGAGCCGCTCGGAGAGGATCTTCTGGTTGCGCAGCGCCGCCGCCTCGATGTTGAGGAGAAAGACGGTGGTGTCGCGCACCTCATAGGCGAGCCGGGAGGCGACGTTGAATTTCATGGGGGCGGTTCCGGTGCGAGGACGTGCCCCTATGACGCGCGCCGCGCGGTTCGGTTCCCTCCAATACCGCAGGATTCGCGCGGGGCGTGCGTGGGGCTGTGTGATCCCGAATGGACTGCAAGCCCCTGTCCGGGCTTGTGGCCGCCCCGGCTAAACCCGGACCCTCGCCCTTGGGCGACCGCGTGGACGGGTTGATCTCGGACTGGCCTCTGCGCTGAAGGCGGCCGGCTCGGCGTCATCCGAGCGACGACAAGCATCTTAAGATTGCAAATAAAGATAATTTACATACTATTGGTTGCACTCCGACCTCGCCACACAGGCAGGCCAGACGATCCTTATCGCCAACAAAATCAAATTTCTTTCATGGGGTACTCATCATGTCCACACTCCTGACGATCAACGTAACGAACCGTATATCTGCGACGCAGAATTTCTATTTCTTCCAGCAACCTTCCATCTACACAGGTGGATCGAGGGTCTACAGCAACTCTCTCTACTGTCAGTCCCTCGGCAATTACGACTCAACCGGCAGCGTGCTGACGTTCCAGGTCAACATCCAGTCCTATGCCTGCATTCAGCAGACGGCCAATGAGCCGCAGATCGGCCAGCCCTCGGGCTTCGCCTCTGCCGTCCGCGCGATCGATCTCGCGCCCGTGTCCGGCACCGCCAATGACAGCACCACTGCGTCGGTGAATCCCCTCGGCCTGTCGCCCCCCACAGTGGGTCAGTATGTGCAGCCGGGTGCGTTCCGCATCATCACGCCGACCTACCAGCCGCCATACATGTACAATATCGGCTCGGCGGTGCAGGCGAACGGCAGCGTCATGCTCTCGAACTTCGTCGTCGCCAGCCCGGCCAACACCACCGATTGTCAGCCGATCCTCCGATACTACGTGCAGACCGGCAGCTACATCCCCGGCTCGGTGATCAACTTCACCCAATCGAGCGTCAGCGCGGCCCTGTGCGACTTCACGGGCGGCTATTCCACCATCAATGTCACGCTGAATCAGGACGGCACGTGGACCGTCCAGATGATGTAGTAAAAGATCTCAGCCCGGTGGCTGCCGTCCTGTCCGGGATCGCGATCCGATCCGGGCGGGCGATCCCGGCTCTCCGCCTGCGGCTGCGGCGGGAATGACGGCGCACCCGGAGAGTCGGCGGAAAGGGCCTCACGCCTTCCCGATCCGCACCCGGTTATCGTGCAGCGCCGCGCCGCCGACTGAGATCCATCCACCACGGGATAAGGGTAACGACGTGACAGACCTGGATCAGATCTGCACCATTCTGTATCGGGCCTTCATCGACATCCGCGTCGACGCTTACGAGAAGAACAACAACGTCGCCTTCTGGCTGGCGGATTTGATGCACAACATTCCCTGCGCCATCAAAACCGAAGCGGCGGCCGGTGGCGATTTCAGCCGCGTGCTCAGTGAACTCCATCGTCGCGCCGAAGAGCGCGGGTTGGTGTCCTGGGTCGACAACGCATTGTCCAACGGTCGCTGACCCTGAACGCCGCTGGAGCACACCTCACGCCCTGCCGATCCGCACCCGGTTGTCATGCAGCGCCGCGCCGCCGACGGGGGCGACGGGGTCGGCGCCGGTGAGGCTGTTGATGCCGCGCCCGCCCTCATGGGCACGGTTCGGCCAGATCGATTCCGCCACCACCACGCCGCGCCGCAGCCCGTCGAACAGCCGCGCATGCAGCAGCACCGCGCCGCGCGCGCTGGCGACATCGAGCAGGTCGCCCTCCCCGATCCCGAGCCCGGCCGCGTCCTCGGGGTGGATCAGCAGTTCCGGCCGCTTCTCGCGGGCGAGCGAGCCCTCGGTCTCGGTGAAGGTGGAGTTGAGGAAGGAGCGCGCCGGCGCGGTGACGAGGCGGAACGGGTACTCTGCATTCGCCTCCTCGGTCACCGCCCAATGGTCCGGCCATTGCGGCATGTCGCGGTAGGGGCCGAACTTGCCCGGCGAGGCATAGCGCGAATGCGCCCAGTCCGGCCTCAGCCGGAACTTGCCGTCCGGCCAGTTGAAGCCCTTCACATAATGCGCGCTGTCGAAATCCGGCTGCACGTCGAGGAAGCGGTTCGCCTCCAGCTCCTCCACCGTGCCGCGCCCCTTCGCCTGCAGCAGCCAGTCGACATGCGCGCGCGGGCTCATCTCGAAGCCCGGATGCGACGCGCCGAGCCGCTCGGCGAGGGCCACGATCACCTCGTGGTTGGTCCGGCACTCGCCCGGCGGCTCCACCAGCTTGGGGCCGAGGATGACATATTGATTGCCGCCGCCCTGATAGAGGTCGTCATGCTCGGTGAACATGGTGGCCGGCAGCACGATGTCGGCCATGGCCGCCGTCTCGGTCATGAACTGCTCATGCACGGCGACGAACAGGTCGTCGCGGGCAAAGCCGCGCCGCACCGTCTCCTGGTCGGGCGCGACGGAGACCGGGTTGGTGTTCTGGATCAGCATGGCGGTGACCGGCGGCCCGCCGAGCAGCGCCTCGGCATCGCCGGTGAGGATGGCGCCGATGCGCGACTGGTCGAGCTCGCGCGCCGTGGTGGGGAGGTCGAGCCCCTCCACCATGCGCTTGTTCCAGCCATAGATCGCGCTGTTGGAATGGAAGGCGCCGCCGCCCTCATATTGCCAGGCGCCGGTGATGGTCGGGATGCAGCTCACCGCATGCATCGCCACCGCGCCATTGCGCGAGCGGGTGAAGCCATAGCCGGCGCGGATGAAGGTCTTCTTGGTGCGGCCGATGGCGTGGGCGAAGGCGGCGATCTCCTCCGCCGGCAGGCCGGTGAGGTCGGCCGCCCATTCCGGCGTGCGGGTGGCGAGATGCGCTTCCAGCCCGGCCGGGTCGTCGGCAAAGGCGGCGAGATAGGCGCGGTCGGCCAGCCCGTCGCGGAACAGCACATGCATGACAGCGCAGGCGAGCGCGCCATCCGTGCCGGGGCGGATGAGGATCGGGATATCCGCCTGCTCCATGGTGGGCGAGCGATAGACATCCACCACCGCGATCTTCGCCCCGCGTTCCTTGCGGGCGCGGATGGTGTGGGTCATCACATTGATCTGGGTCGACACCGGGTTGGTGCCCCAGATCACCACGAAATCGCTCTTCGCCATTTCGCGCGGGTCCGGCCCGGCGAGCTTGCCGGTGCCGGCGAGGAAGCCGCTCCAGGCCGGGTTGACGCAGATCGAGGAGAAGAAGCGCGAATAGCCCTTGGCGCGGGTCAGCCGGTTGATGCCGTCGCGCATCACCAGCCCCATCGTGCCGGCATAGTAATAGGGCCACACCGTCTCCGGTCCGTGGCGCTGTTCCGCCGCGCGAAACTGGTGGGCGATCTCGTCCAGCGCCTCGTCCCAGGAGATCGGGGCGAAGCGCCCCTCCCCCTTCGCCCCGATGCGGCGCAGAGGCTGGGTCAGCCGGTCCGGGTGGTTCGCCCGCTCGGCATAGCGCGCGACCTTGGCGCAGATGACACCGGCGGTGAAGCTGTTGCCGCGCGAGCCGCGCACGCGGCCGATGCGGCCGTCCGCCACCTCGATCTCCAGCGCGCAGGTGGAGGGGCAGTCATGCGGGCAGGCGGAAAAGCCGGTGCGGGTCGGCGTGATGTGCTTATTCATGAAAAAGGCGCTCCGCCAGTATCCTAGCGGAGCGCCCTCGGTTTTACACCTGTCCGATCGCTGCTGCGATCAGGCTCAGTGGGCGGTCGCCTCGCGGCGGCGGTTCTTCACGATCCAGCCGAAGCTGATGACGAACAGCGCGCCGACCACAGCCGCGAGATAATGCGGCAGCGGCGAGGCCTTCAGGCCGACCGGGTCCTCGGGATCGGCGATCACCTCGACGAGCCACGGCGCCCAGCCCTGCATCGCCTCCAGCACCACCTTGTCGCCCACCAGCATCTCGCCGGCGATCCAGCCGAGCAGCGCGGCGCCGAACCAGATCAGGATCGGGAAGCGCGAGATCAGCTTCAGGATCAGCTGCGAGCCGAAGATGATCAGCGGGATGGTGAGCAGCAGGCCGAAGATGAACAGTTCGGCATGGCCGCGCGCGGCGGCGGCGATCGCCACCACATTGTCGAGGCTCATCACCGCGTCGGCGATGGCGATGGTGCGCACGGCCTTCCACAGGCTGTCGGCGCCCTCCACATGGTGCCCCTCGCCGCCCTCGTCGAGCACCAGCTTGATGGCGATCCAGAACAGCAGCAGGCCGCCCACCACCTTCAGGAACGGCACGCCCAGCATATACGACACCACGAGGGCGAAGATGATGCGCAGGCCCACCGCCGCACCGGCGCCGAGCAGGATGCCCCATTTGCGCTGCTTCTCCGGCAGCGAACGGCAGGCGAGCGCGATGACCACCGCGTTGTCGCCGGAGAGCAGCAGGTCGATCCAGATGATCTGGAGCAAGGCCACCCAGAAGATCGGGCTTGAGAAATCCATCATGTCCTCTCTGGTCGTCAGGTCTTGTTCAAGATGACGGCAGAACACCCGCCCCATTTCTGGCATACATTATAATTTACGCCAGAAATCGCCCCTGAAACGCCCGACGCCCGCGCTCATGTCGAGTCGCGGGCGCCGAGGGGGAGGGAAGCCCCGTCAGATCACGAGCCGTGCGGGCCCGCCGCATGAGCCCCGCCCTTGAAGCGGGAGATCGCCCAGCCGGTGGCCAGCACGATCACCGCGCCAGCGGCGGCGGCGGCATATTCATAGTGGTGGACGACGGCCTCGCCGAAATAGTCCAGCACCTTCACGTCGGAGACGAACATCTCGCCGGCCACCCAGCCCAGCAGCGCCGCGCCGGCCCACACCAGGAAGGGGAAGCGGGCCAGCAGGCCCATGATCAGCGCCGCGCCGGCGATGATCATCGGGATGGAGATGACGAGACCGATGATGATGAGCGTCCAGTTGCCATCCGCCACGGCGGCGATGGCGACGACATTGTCGAGGCTCATCACCAGATCGGCGACGGCGATGGTGCCGACGGCGCGCCACAGATTGTCATGCGCGGCGACGCCGCCTTCTTCGCCCTCTTCCGGCAGCACGAGATCAACGGCGATGTACATGAGCGCCAGCGAGCCGACGATGCGCAGCCAGGGCAGGCCGAGCAGCACGGCGATGATGGCGGTGAACACGATGCGCATGCCGACGGCGACGCCGGCGCCCAGGATCATGCCGGTGCGGCGCATGTTGTCGGGCAGCGAGCGGCAGGCCATGGCGATGACCACGGCGTTGTCGCCCGAAAGCAGGACGTTGATCCAGATGATTTTGAGAAGTGCCAGCCAGAATAGCGGCTCAAGGTAGCTCATTGCGGTCATTCCCTCACCTTCCCGTCCGGATGCGGACGGGACTCCAAGTCAGTTGTGTCGGCGTTGGCGCGCCATGATTTGAGGTGAGGCAAGAGGAGGTGGCTCCGGCGGGCCCACTCCCGGGCGCTCTTGGCGCGCCATTAACGGCATCCCCGCTGCGGGCCACTTCTCCATGGCCGGACCCCCGCAGCGCCCATTTGGGGAACATACATAATAATCCATGCGGTGGCCAAGCCCGAATACCGCATTTTTCTCAGCAAATGATGTTGCGAGAGCTTAGTCTACGCTGCTTCGCAAAAAGAAACACCCCGTCCGGTGGTCCGGACGGGGTGCGATTTCAACGCCTTGCCACCCTTACGGGCGGCGGATCATGCGATCAGCCGACGATTTCGTTGCCGGAGAAGAACTGCGCGATTTCGATCTGCGCGTTCTCCAGGCTGTCGGAGCCATGGGCCGAGTTCTCGCCGACGGACAGGGCGAATTCCTTGCGGATGGTGCCCTCGGCCGCGTTGGCCGGGTTGGTGGCGCCCATCACTTCACGGTACTTGGCGACGGCGTTCTCGCCTTCCAGCACCTGCACGACGATCGGCTCGGAGATCATGAAGTCCACGAGCTCGCCGAAGAAGGGGCGCTCCTTGTGGACGCCGTAGAACGTCTCGGCCTGGGCGCGGGTGAGCAGGATGCGCTTCTGCGCGACGATGCGCAGGCCCGCCTTCTCGATCAGCGCGTTGACGGCGCCGGTGAGATTGCGACGGGTGGCGTCGGGCTTGATGATGGAAAAAGTGCGCTCGAGCGCCATGGTCTGTATCCCTGGAAATGTGGGGGCGAAAGGTTCGCAGCGGCTTATAGCGGCGCCTCCGTCCGCGGACAAGAGAAGGCCGGGCGGCGTTTTCGACACGCCTTGGCAACACCCCCGGCCGAATCGTTCGTACACGAAATAACCCGCTTGCAGCGGAACCCCGCGGCGCTCATCTGTTTAGGCAACAGAGCGGCCGGAGTGCCGCAGCGCAGGGATGCTACCGATGAAGAAATGTGTTCTGGCCATCGCGGGGATGGTGGCCGTGCTCGTGGGTTTTCTCGCCGTGCCTTTTCTTCCCGTTGCCGACGCGACGACCGACCCGGCGCGGGAGCCGGCGGGCTACAAGACCTGCTATCTCGAACGCCGCGCCGTGTTCACCGACGGTGCCCCGCGCTGGGTGAAGGCGCCGCGCTGCGTATTCGCGGAATAATCGCCGTTCACGACTTCATGATTACCTCTTGGAACTCTTCCGGGAGTACGCACGTTAAGTAGGCGTTAACGGACGAAACGAGACGCATACGAATGAACGGACCCGTAACGTGTCCTACCGCTGCCGCCGCAGTCATCCGACGCGGCGTGGCACAGGGAATACTGCGCCTGGAGTTTCGTGTCGAAGTGATGAGCGCGTTAAGGACGCAATGAAGCCCGGTGGCCTCCCCACCGGCAGGTGGATGAGGTGACGAGATGTACAAGGCCATTGCCATCAGTGCTGTTGCCGCCGTCATGGGTTTCACCGCGCTCTTCGTCGGCGCGGCCGACGCGACCGGCTACTTCAAGCGCCAGCTTCCCGTCGCCACGGTCGAGATTCCCGTCGAGCAGGTCGCCGGCGATTGCGTGATGCAGTCGCGCTGGGTCACCGATGCCGGCCGCATGGTCGAGGTCGAGCGGCCCGTCTGCTACTGACGTGCGGCGGTGATGCGAGGCGGTGTTCGTCGGTCTCGTCGGACACACACTCCACCTCACCGCACTCATCATCCACTGGTTTGACAGGTTAGGCTCGCGGCATCCCCACTCCCCCAAGCCCCAACGCGAGCCCATCAGCCCCGGCTTCTCCCCCAAGGAGCCGGGGCACTTTTTTGTCCGCCGTTCCGGCGGCCGGATGAACAACAGCCAACGGCGCGTTCAGCCTGCGTTGCGCCGCCCCATGCAGGATGGGTGCATTCCGGAGACGGAAACAGCCGATGGCAACCGCCGTTCCCGCCGACCCGGCGGAGGCTGAAGGCTGGAACGCCCTGGCCACGCTGCGCGCGGCCGGGGCGTTTCCCCCTCCCGCTGCCGGGCGTCGCGGGTGCTGATGCCAGCCATCATCTTTCCGAATTAGTCAGCCCCGCCAAGCTGTTGCAGACTGCCGGCCCGGTTCGGCGCGCCATGCGCCGGCCTTGACCCGGAGTTTCCGCATGTCGACCCAGCCGCTGCCCGAGACGTTGCAACAGCTCGTCACCCGCCGCTACCGCACCTTCGCCGCCTATAATGCATGGGCCAATCAACGGCTTCTGGCGGCCGCCGCCCAGCTCAGCGACGCGCAGTACCGGGCCGCTCGCGGCGCCTTTTTCGGTTCCGTGCACGGCACCCTCAACCACCTGCTGGTCGCTGACCGGCTATGGATGCGCCGGCTCACCGGGTCCGGCATGGAGCCAGCGGGTCTCGACGCTATCCTGTTCGAAACGCTCGCGGAATTGGCGCCGGCCCGGACGGCTGAAGATGCCCGCATCGCCGCCTATGTCGAAGGTCTCGATGCGGCGACACTGTCTGCCGAGCACAGCTATGTCACCGTCAACGGCACCCGCTTCACCCAGGTTCTGGCGACGATTCTCGACCATGTGTTCAATCACCAGACCCATCACCGCGGCCAGATTCACTGTCTTATCAGTGGCTTGCTCGGCAATGAGGCCGCGCCCTCGCTCGACCTCATCGCCTTCCAGCGCGCGAGCGGCTTCTCCCGCCAAGGCTAGACGCCGCGCGCCGGCACTCTTGCCGACAGACCGCCGGCGCGGCACAAGACGGGCATGATCATTCTCGACGATATCTCGCTCCGCATCGCCGGCCGGCTCCTGATCGACCACGCCTCGGTGGCGCTGCCGGAAGGCGCGCGGATCGGCCTCGTCGGCCGCAACGGCACCGGCAAAACCACGCTTTTCCGCGCCATTACAGGCGAATTGGAGCTGGAAAGCGGAGATATCCGCATCCCCGCCGCTGCGCGCATCGGCCAGGTGGCGCAGGAAGCGCCGGCCGGGCCGGAGAAGCTGATCGACGTGGTGCTAGCGGCGGACACGGAACGCGCCAAGCTGTTGACGGAGCGCGAGAATACCAGCGACCCCACCCGGATCGCCGAGATCGAGTTGCGCCTCGTCGACATCGACGCTCATGCCGCCCCGGCGCGCGCCGCGCGCATTCTCGCCGGCCTCGGCTTCGACGATGCCGCCCAGCAGCGCGCCTGTTCGGAGTTTTCCGGCGGCTGGCGCATGCGAGTGGCGCTGGCCGCCCTGCTCTTCGCCGAGCCGGACCTGCTGCTGCTGGACGAGCCGACCAACTACCTCGACCTGGAAGGCACGCTGTGGCTGCAGGACTTCCTGTCCCGCTATCCCCGCACCGTGCTGATCGTCAGCCATGACCGCGAACTGCTCAACCAGTCGGTCGGCTTCATCCTGCATCTCGACCAGGGCAAGCTAACCCTTTGGCGCGGCGGGTATGATTCCTTCGAGCGCCAGCGTGCCGAGAAGCAGGTGGTCGACCAGAAGGCGCGGGCGAAGCAGGAAGCCAAGCGCAAGCATATGGAAGCCTTTGTCGAGCGCTTCCGCGCCAAGGCGACCAAGGCCAAGCAGGCGCAATCGCGGCTGAAGGCGCTGGCCCGCATGGCGCCGATCGCGGAAGCCGCGAGCGAACAGGCGGCGGCGATATCAATCCGCCATCCCGAGCGCATCCCCTCGCCGCCGATCCTGACCCTGGACGGCGTTTCGGCCGGCTATGCGCCGGGCAAGCCGATACTGCGCAATCTCACCCTGCGCATCGACCATGACGACCGCATCGCCCTGCTCGGGCCGAACGGAAACGGCAAGTCCACGTTCGCCAAGCTGATTTCCGGCCGGCTGGCCCCGCTGGGCGGCAGCATCGTGCGCGCGGCCGGGCTCGACATCGCCTATCTCGCCCAGCACCAGCTCGACGAGTTGGTCGCCAATGAGACGGTTTACGACCATGTGCGCCGGCTGATGCCGGAGGCGCCGGAGGCGAAGGTGCGCTCGCGCGCGGCGGAAATGGGCTTTTCCGGCGCGACGGCCAATACGATCATCGCGGCGCTGTCGGGCGGCGAGAAGGCGCGGCTGCTGCTCGGCCTCGCCGCCTTTCACGGCCCGCATCTGCTGATTTTGGACGAGCCGACCAACCATCTCGACATCGCGGCGCGGCAGGCGCTGATCGAGGCGATCAACGATTTTCCCGGCGCCGTCATCCTCATCAGCCACGACCGCACCCTCCTCGACGCCTCCGCCGAGCGTTTGTGGCTGGTGGCGGAGGGGACGGTGCGCCCCTATGACGGCGATCTCGATGAATATCAGCGGCTCGTCGTCGGCCGCACCGCCTCCGCGTCGCGCAAGGAAGCGGCAGGCAGCCGCGCCGAGGAGCGGCGTCAGGCGGCGGATCGGCGTACCGAGACGGCGCCGCTGCGCAAGCGGATCAAGGATCTCGAAGCTGCGATCGTGAAGCTGGAACGCAGCCTCAGCATGCTCGACGCCAAGCTCGCCGACGACACGCTGTATACGCGCGCGCCACTGGAGGCGCAGCGTCTGGCGCGTGAGCGCAGCGCGGCGGCGGAAACGCTGGCGAAGGCAGAAGAAGACTGGCTCGACGCCTCGGCCGCGCTTGACGAGGCTATGGCCTCCTAGTCCGGAGTCCGCCGCACAGAGGCGGATGTCGGGCTGAAGTCTGCTTTTATTTACAGGGCTATGGGTTGAGGCCGGGCGTCGCGCACGGCGCGGTGCCGCATGCTCGCAGAGCATTGCCGGCAGTCGCTCTGTCTGTGAGCCACCTCGGCCCGAAGCACCAAAAGCAAAAAGCCCCGGCACAAGGCCGGGGCTTTCCGTAGAACCGATCCTGGAAGGGATCAGAAAGAACGCTTCGCCGAGAAGGTGACGCGGTTCTGCTCGGTGGTGTCGGTGGCAGTGGTCGCGTACACGGCCGAACCGCCGCTGTACTCGGCCGACAGGTAGTCGTACTGCAGGACCAGGGTGAGACCCTTGACCGGCTTCCAACCGATGTTCACGCCGACGTTGTAGCCGGTGAAGTCGATGTTGGTGAACGGATCGATAGCATAGTTGTCAGACGCGGTGTAGCTGCCCACCAGGGTGGTGAAGACCGCGGGGGTCCAGTAGTGGGTCAGCGAACCACCGACGTACCAGCCGGCGACGCCGTCACCGTAGTAGTCGACAACCGGAAGAGCACCAGCGAGGCCGAGATAGCCCGGAGCGCCCTTGGCATACGCGCCTTCGACGTACAGGGTGGTGGTCTCAGCGAAGTCGAAGCGCACACCAGCGAGAACGGCCCAGCCGGAGTCGTCACCATTCACGAAGCCATCGTAGATTTCTTCGTAGACGGGGGCGCCCGTGAAATACGTGTCGCCGATATTGTGATAGGCGCCGGAGACCTTGAACGCGCCCCAGGTGCCTTCATACGCGATGTTCGCGACGATATCCGGAACCTGCTGGCCCTGGGTCGTGAACGAACCACCGAACGGCGTGAAGTCGCCGAAGCCGTAGTCGTCTTCGCGAGCCTGACCGTCTTCGAGGGCGATGGTCGCCGAGAAGCCGTTGCCGAAGTCAGCCGTGTACTGGATCACGTTGAGCGACTGATCCGAGTAGAAGTTACCCGGACGGATGCCGTACCAACCGTCGCCGGCCCAGAAGTCGAAGGCCGAGGTGGCCTGACCGAAGGTGAAGCCCGCGAACTGGATGTAGCCGTACTTCAGGACAGCGCGGTTACGCGTGGTGTCCGAGAAGACCGCCGAGGTCGTGCCGTCGTCGGTCTGACCGTAGCCGTAGTTCTGGCCCTGCTCGAAGCGAGCTTCGATGTAGGAACGCAGCGTGCCGTACTCGGTCTGGGTGCGGGCGTCGAGCTGAACAGCGGCGCGGCTGTAGAAGTCGAACTGACCGTCCGGATCGCCCTTATAGCGACCAAAAACGACCCCGTCACCACTAGCATCAACGAAGCTAACGGTGCGCTCAACCTTGGTGTAGTAGGTGTCGGCCGTCACGTAGCCACCGACCTTCAGGCAGGTGTCGGTACCGGGGATGTAGTAGAAGCCCGCGCCGTAGGTGGAGCAGATCTTCACATATTCCGCAGCCTTCGCCTTCACAGGCAGATCGGCCGCCGCAGCAGTCCCGACCATCGCAAGCCCGGCAACCGAGCCGAGCAGCACATTCTTAATGACCGTCTTCAATTTCATTCTCCCCCAAATTGGACCAATGTTGGGTTTTCGATTGTCAGGACCCGCCGCACGGCGCGGCACCCACAGCGATACTGTTCGAAACCACCGGGCGGTGCAAAGCCAAAGTGGTACCAAAGGGCCCTCAGCGCCCATTCCGCCACGATGTGTTGCTGTCGAGACACAATTCTCACGCCGCACGAGCCGGCCGCGAGACCGCCGGAAACCCCGTCAAAAGCCTTGGTAAATCAGAGGTTAACGGGCACGCGCCCGAACTGTTCGCCGGTGGACGCTACAGAATGTGGCGAGGGGCGCCACCCCGTGAGCCGCAATCAGCGGCGCTGCCAACGCCCGCTCTCGTCCTGCTGCCAGTAGGTCACGTCGTGACCTTCGGCCTTCGCCGCGCGCCACGCCTGGCGGACAGGTTCGACGGCGTCGGAATCGTTGCCGTCAAAGAGATGGATCACCCGCTGATAGCCGCCCGTGTCGGGAATCACTGCGCCATCAATGAGAAAGCGCACCACGGCGCCGTTGAGATTCGATTCGTCCGTGGTGAGCAGGATGGGCTGTCGGGCTGGCTCGCCCTGGCGATCGGTGCCATGCGGCAGGAAGGACGCGTCGTCATAGGTCCACAGCAGCGCGTCCAGCGCCTCGATACGCTCGGTGGAGGTCGCCTGCACCGCGCAGCGCCAGCCCCGCTCCAGGCATTTCTCCAGAAGCTGGGGCAAGGCGGCGTCGAGCGGCCGGTTCTGCAGGTGATAGAAGAACACGTCGCTCAATGTCCCCTCCCCCGTTGATCCGGCCGCGCTTTCTCAGTGCGGATCACGATTCGTAGTGACGGGCCACGAGATCATCGAGCAGGCGCACGCCCCAGCCCGAGCCCCAGCTGCGGTTGAACTCGGTGGCGGGCGAGGACATGGCGGTGCCGGCGATGTCCAGATGCGCCCACGGCACGTCGCCGACAAAGCGCTGGATGAACTGAGCAGCGGTGATCGAGCCGCCAAAGCGCCCGCCCGTGTTCTTCATGTCGGCGAACTTCGAATCGATCAGCTTGTCGTACTCGGCGGAAAGCGGCAGGCGCCACACTTTCTCGCCCGTCGTCAGCCCCGAATCCGTGAGTCGCTCGGCCAGCGTGTCGTTGTTCGAGAACAGACCCGCATGCTCGGTGCCAAGCGCGACGATGATGGCGCCGGTGAGCGTGGCAAGGTCAACCATGAATTGCGGCTTGAACCGCTCCTTCGCGTACCAGAGCACGTCGCCGAGCACGAGCCGGCCTTCGGCATCGGTGTTGATGATTTCGATGGTCTGGCCCGACATGGAGGTGACGATGTCGCCCGGCCGCTGCGCCTTGCCGTCGGGCATGTTCTCGACGAGGCCGATGAGGCCGACCACATTGGCCTTGGCCTTGCGGCTGGCCAGCGCATGCATCAGGCCGACGACGCAGGCGGCACCCGCCATGTCGCCCTTCATGTCCTCCATGCCAGCGGCCTGCTTGATGGAAATGCCGCCGGTGTCGAACACCACGCCCTTGCCGACGAAGGCCACCGGCGCCTCGTCCGCCTTGCCGCCGTTCCACCGCATCACGACGACGCGGCTCTCCTCGCCAGAGCCCTGGCCAACGCCGAGCAGCGCGCCCATACCGAGCTTCTTCAGATCCTTCTCGCCCAGTACCTCGACATCCACGCCCACCTTGGCGAGGTCGCCCGCGCGCTTGGCGAATTCGGTCGGGGTAAGCACATTGGCAGGCTCGTTCACCAGATCGCGGGCGATCACCACACCCTCGCCGATGCCCTCGCGCTTCTTCCACGCGCGCTTCGCGGCGGAATCGTCCGTTATATAGAGAGTCACTTTCGGCTTCGCGGTCGCCTCGTCCGGCTTCTTCTTCGTCTTATAGCGGTCGAAGGCGTAGGCGCGCAGGCGCAGGCCAAGCGCCAGTTCGGCCGCCGCATCGCCCGGCACTTCGCCACCCGGCAGCGCGAGGATGACGCTCACATCCTTCGCCCCTGCCGGCAGGCGGCCCATGATGGCTCCGCCCAGCTTCAGCCAATCGAACGCCTTGAGGTCGGCGGCCTTGCCAACGCCCATGACGAGGAGGCGTGAAGCGTCGAGACCAGCCGGCGCCAGAAGATCAATCCCCTTGCCGGACTTGCCGGTGAAGCGCTCCGCCTGCATCGCGCTCGTCAGTTGAGCCGCAGCGGGAGCGAGCAGCGCCTCGACCGACCCGGCGAAGGCGGGCGCGTCCCCTTCCACGGGCTCGGCGGCGAGAACGACGACAAGCCCTTCCAGGCGGGCCGGGAGCTTGGCAAAACTGATCTTCACATGGTCGGGCATCGGGGCACCTTGAGTTGTCGCGGCTCGGTTCGTTTCTCTTTAGCCGAATGAGCGACAGGGCACGAGCCTCAAACGGGCCGTGCGGGGGACGTGGCTCCGCCCGATTTGCGCCGGAAGGCCTAGGCAATTATGCATCGTGCACAAGCATGGCCACGCCGGGGCAGCGGGCAATCGTCGACAGGGATCAGGATAGCCGCTGGATGAACCGCCTGGACCGCTATGTGTTCCGATCGGCCGTGACCGCGTTTCTCGGGACGCTGCTCGTGCTGACCGCCATGATCTGGGTGACGCAGGCCCTGCGTGAACTCGACATCATGACGACGCAGGGCCAGACAATCCTCGCCTTCATCCTCATCACGGCCCTCGCCCTCCCCGCTCTTATCCTCGGCCTAGCGCCAGCGGCGCTGTTCATGGCGGTCGCGCAGACGCTCTTCCGCATGAACAGCGATTCCGAAATCGTAGTGGCGAGCGCGGCCGGCATCTCGACCTGGCGATTCCTACGTCCGCTGGTGATTCTGGCGCTGCTTGTGGCGGCGGGGTGCGCGGCGCTGTCGATGGAACTCGTTCCGGCGGCAATGCGCCAGTTCCGCTATGAGATCACCCGCGTGCGCGCCGATGTGGTCGCCTTCATCGCCCAGCCCGGCCGCTTCACCACACTGTCCCAAGGCATGGTGTTCCATGTGCGCGAGCGCAACGCCAATGGCGTGCTGGGCGGCATCTTCATCAATGACGCGCGCGATCCCAAGCAGGTGAACACCTATCTCGCCGAACGCGGACAGGTGATCGACTCGGCCGAAGGCACGTTCCTCGTACTCGAAGATGGCGCGATCCACCGGCGCACGCCCGGAAAGCCCGACAGCAATGTCGTCGAATTCCAGCGCTATGCCTTCGATCTCTCGCCGTTCACCACGAGCGGCGAGACCACGGTCTATCGGGCACCGGAGAGACCGTTCGCCGACCTCTGGAACCCGGACCCCAAGGACATCGTCGTGCGGCTCGAAGGCACGGGCCGCTTCACCGAGGAATTGCACCGCAGGCTCTCGCTGCCATTTTACGTGCTGGCCTTCTTCGCCATTGCCTGCGCCGCCCTTGCAGAACCGCGCACGACGCGCGAGGGACGCGGCCTCGCACTGGCGGGCACCGCGCCCTTCATCATCTTCCTGCAGGTGACGAGCTTCGGATTGATCAACCAGGTTCGCAGCGAGCCGGCCCTGATTCCGGTCGTCTACCTCGTGCCAATCCTGTTCATCCTCGGAGCGATGGCCTCGCTGAGCGGGCGTTTCAAGCCGCGGATGCCGGAAGCGATTCGCATCCGGATCGACCGTCTTGCCCAGCGTGTCGCACGCGCTACCGTGAACTGAGCCGCCGATGCGTCACCGAAATACCACTACCCGCACCGGAGCGGCGGCATGATCGGCCCCACGCTGGGATTCTATTTCGGGCGCCGGTTCATCTCGGCGGTGATGGGCATCTTCCTCGGCTGCGCCAGCCTGATCATGCTCATCGACCTGCTCGAACTCTCCCGCCGCGTGGGCGAGCGCGATGTCGACTTCGGCACGCTGCTGCTGCTGGTGTTCTACCGCATGCCGTTCTTCACTGAGCAGTTGCTGCCCTTCGCCGTACTGTTCGGTGCGATAGGCACGTTCCTCACATTGTCACGTCGGCTGGAACTCGTCGTCGCGCGCGCGGCCGGCATTTCGGCCTGGCAGTTCATCGCCCCGGCGGCACTGATCGCGGTGGCGCTCGGCACGTTTTCCACAACCGTCTACAATCCGATGTCCGCCGTCTTCAAGGAGCGCGCGAGCCGTTTGGAGGCGGAGATTTTCAACCGCCAGACCGGTCTCTTCTCCGCCGGTCGCAGCGGCTTCTGGCTGCGCCAGCAGAGCGTCGACGGGCAGGCTATCATCCAGGCGGCCGCGACCAGCGATGGCGGGCGCGAACTGACCAGCGTCAACGTGTTCCTGTTTGACGACAAGGACAAGCTCCTGGAGCGCATCGAAGCCCGGCGCGCTATCCTTGATCCCGGCGCCTGGCGGCTGGAAAATGCGCACGTATTAACTCCGGCAATAGGTTTGCAGGAGTACGACGTCTACATGCTGGCCACCAATCTCACCCCGAACCAGGTTCAGGAATCGCTGCAAAGCGAGACCGTCCCGTTCTGGGATCTCCCGGCCGCCATCGACGCGGCGACACGGGTGGGATTTGGGGCTGAACGCTACCGGCTGCAGTATCAAAGCCTCCTCGCCAGACCCGCGCTGTTGCTGGCGATGGTGCTCATTGCGGCTTCGGTAAGCCTGCGCGTGTTCCGGTTCGGCGGCATCGGCCAGACGATTCTCGGTGGCGTCGCCGCCGGCTTTCTGCTTTATGTTTTCACCAAGCTCGCCGAGGATCTCGGTGAGGCCGGGATTGTGCATCCCATTATCGCAGCGTGGTTTCCAGCGGTCGTAGGGGCATTGATGGGTATTCTCATCCTGCTTCACCGGGAGGACGGATGAAGGTCGGCACTGCACTAGCCGGCCAGGCAGATTCGGCGATCCCGCGACTGAAACGTCGCCTGCGTCAGTCTGCCTGCGCGTTTGTGTTCAGCTCCGTTGCGTTGGCCGCCCTCGGCCCAGCGTCGCCTGCGTTTGCCCAGATGACGGCTGCCCAGCCCACGGCGGCCCAAACCTCGCCCCAGCCGTCGGCCGCCCAGCCGGCAGGCTTGGCGGGCGGCCTGGTCACACGCCAGACCGATCCCAACGCCAAGATGCTGGTGACGGCCGACCAGCTCGTCTACGACAACACCCGCAACGAGGTGATCGCTGACGGCAACGTCCAGATTTATTACGACGGCGCCGTGCTGGAGGCGCGACGGGTCGTTTATGACCGCAACGCCAACCGACTGCGTGCGGAAGGCGGCGTCCGCCTGAAGGACAAGGACGGCACCGTCATCGCCGCCGACAATCTCGATCTGTCACAGGACTTCAGCAACGGTTTTGTCAATTCTCTGCGCATTGATTCGCCGCAGGACATGCATTTCGTGGCCTCCCGCGCGGATCGCGAGAATGGCGACACCACGATCCTGACGAGCGGCGCCTACACGCCGTGCGAACCTTGTAAGGAGAACCCGCAGAAGCCGCCCATGTGGCAGGTTAAGGCGGCGAAGATCATCCATAAGGAAAAAGAGCAGACGATCTATTTCGAGGACGCCCGGCTCGAATTCCTGGGCATCCCGATCGCGTGGGCTCCCTATCTCGAAGCGCCCGATCCGACGGTGAAGCGGAAGTCCGGCTTCCTGATTCCGCAATTCGTGAACACGTCCGAGATCGGCTTCGGCGCCACCATTCCGTATTTCTGGAACATCGCGCCCAATATGGACGTGACGTTCTCGCCGCTCATCGTCTCCAAGCAGGGCGTGCTGCTCGACGCCGAGTTCCGGCACCGGCTGGAGACCGGCACCTACAGCATCCGCGCCGCCGGCATCGACCAGATGGACAGGGACGCGTTCAATGGTCAGCCCGGCGATCGCGACCAGCGCGGCGTGTTCGAGACGCATGGCCGCTTTAATATCAACGAGAATTGGTACTGGGGCTGGGACGGCTGGCTGATGTCAGACCAGACCTTCCTCCAGGACTACAACCTCATCAGCGCGACCACGCGCGAGGTCACCTCGCAGATCTACCTGGTCGGCCAGGGCGACCGGTCCTATTTCGACCTTCGGGCGATGTATTTCACCGGCCTCACCTCCTATGACGTCGAGGCTCAGCAGCCGGTGATCCATCCGGTGCTTGACTACAGCAAGACGCTTGGCAATTCCGTGTTCGGCGGCCAGCTCAGCTATGACGTGAACTTCACCAGCCTGACGCGCGACGAGATCGATCTGCGCGCCACCTCGGCCGCCTACGCGCCGCTCCTTCCCACGCTGTACGATGGCCCGACCAATCAGTGCGATCTGACCCGCGTTGCCGCAGCCGGCGCAGACGTTCGTGATGCGTGCCTGATGCGCGGCATGGTTGGCAGCTATAGCCGCCTGTCCGGCGTGGTCGACTGGCGCCGCACCTTCATCGACCAGGCCGGCCAGACCTGGACCCCGTTCTTCAACATGCAGCTCGACGTCGCCTCGGTGCAGGCCCAGGCGGAAGACGAGCCCTGGCTCGGCACCGGTGGCGACACGCAGCTGGTGCGCGCCATGCCCGCCGTCGGCCTGGAATACCGCTACCCCTTCATCGCGGTGCAGAGCTGGGGCACGCAGACCATCGAGCCAATCGCTCAGGTCATCGTCCGCCCGGACGAAACCCATATCGGCCAGTTGCCGAACGAAGACGCCCAGAGCCTGATCTTCGACGACACCAACCTGTTCGAGATCAACAAATATTCCGGCTATGACCGCGTCGAAGGCGGTGGCCGCGCCAATGTCGGCATCCAGTACACCGCCAACTTCAACGACGGCGGCCAGATCAATGCTCTGTTCGGGCAGTCCTACCAGCTGTTCGGCACCAACTCCTACGCCAATTACGATATGGCGAACACGGGTGCTGAATCCGGCCTTGAGGACGACGCCTCCGACTATGTGGCGCGGCTCTATTACCAGCCGACGGATAGCTTCTCGCTCGTCAACCGGTTCCGCTTCAACAACACCGACTGGTCGGTCGAACGTTACGAGGTCGAAGGTCGGGCCGTCATCAACAAGAAGCTGACGGTTTCCGCCCTGTACGGCCTCTACACCGCCCAGCCGCTGCTCGGCTATTACGAGGAACGCGAGGGCATCCTCGGTACGGGCACGCTGAAGCTGAACGACAATTGGAGCCTGCAGGCGGCCGCCCGCTACAATCTCAATCTCGACGAGATCGATTTCACCCTGTTCGGCATCTCCTATATCGATGAGTGCTTCGGTATCGCGCTGAGCTATCGCTCGGACTACACGGAGAGCGGAAACCGACAGCGCGTGGACACGGTGCTGCTCACCTTCACGTTGAAAACGCTGGGTGAAGCGGGCTTCTCGACCAATGTCGGTTCGAACAGCAGCAGCAATTGAGCGGCGGGGTCGCATTGACGCCACATCCGCCGACAAGAACAGCGGGCGAGCGTTCGGCGGAATGTACCGAGCGTCAGTGTGATCGTCAGGATGGAGAGAAAATGCGGGCAGGGTCTTTGATACGGGATGGCTGGCATGCCAGTCGTCATCGGGTCGTCGGCCCGTTCGTTCGCGCGCTCCTTTTCGGCTGCGCGCTCTTCGCTTGCTCGCCGCTCCTGCCGGCGCCCGCGCAGGCCCAGCAGATACTGGTGCTCGTGCAGGGCCAGCCGATTACGAGCTTCGATGTCGCCCAGCGCATTAAGCTCGCCCAGCTCACCGAGCGGCAGACGCTGACGCAGAAGCAGGCGCTTGAAGACCTGATCGACGAGCGCCTCAAGATCGTCACCGCCGAGCGCTTCGGCGTCACGGCGGACAAGGACGAAGTCGACAAGATGTTCGCCCGCATGGGCAGCCGCAGCGGGCGTACGCCCGAGCAGCTGACCCAGGCCTTGGCGCAGTCCGGCCTCGACGCCGGCATGCTCAAGACCAAGATGCGCGCCGACTATGTCTGGAACAACTATGTGCGCGGCCGCTTCTCGTCGGTCGCCACCATCCGGGATTCGGACGTCTTCGCGGCGCTTCAATCGAAGGGTGAGGACCTGACCCGTGCCCAGCGCACCACGGAGTATACCGTGCGCCAGATCGTCCTCGTGGTCGGGCGCACCGCCAACCCCGGCGAGCGGTCCCAGCGCATGGCGGAAGCCAACACCCTGCGCAAGCAGTTCACCGATTGCGAGGCCGGCGTCCAGACGGCGCGCGGCATGCGCGAGACGGTCGTCCGCGATCCCGTCATTCGCACCTCGGCCGATATGAGCGCGCCCGTGCGCAAGATCATGGACGAGACGCCGGTCGGCCAATTGACCGCCCCGGAAGTCACCCGCGCCGGCATCGAGATGATCGCCATCTGCAACCGACGCGAGGTGGTCGGTGAAAGCGCGCAGAAGCGCGAGGTCCGCGCCGACCTTGAGAACAAGCAGTTCGAAGCGGTATCGCGCAAGCTCCTCGACGATGCGCGCAAATCCGCCATGATCCAGTACCGCTGAGCGGCGCATGACACCCCCGCCCGCTCTGGCGCTCACTGTGGGCGAGCCGGCCGGCATCGGCCCTGACATTACCCTCGCGGCCTGGCTGACGCGCCAGGAACGCGCCTTGCCGGCGTTCTTCGCCATCGGCGATGCGGCGGTGCTGCGCCGACGGGCCGTCGTGCTCGGCCTCGACGTGCCGGTGCGCGAATGCGCCCCGGAGGAGGCCGCCGCCCTCTTTCCAGATGCGCTTCCGATCGTGAGCGCGGGGCCGGCCGTTACCGCCGCGCCGGGCCATCCGGATGAAACCAGCGCGCCGGCCGCCCGCGCGGCGATCGATGACGCCGTGGCCCTGGTGAAGGCGGGACGTGCGACGGCCGTGGTGACCAATCCGATCTCGAAGGCGGTGCTTTACGCCGACGGCTTCGCCTTTCCCGGCCACACCGAGTATCTCGCGCATCTCGCCGGCACGCCGGCGCCGCGCCCCGTCATGATGATCTGGTCGCCGGAACTCGCCGTCATTCCTGCCACGATCCATGTGCCGCTCGCCGATGTGCCGCGCCTGCTGACGCGCGAATTGATCATCGAGACCGCCCGCATCACCGCCCATGATCTCAGGCACCGCTTCGGCATCGAGGCGCCTCGCCTCGCCATTTGCGGGCTTAATCCGCATGCGGGCGAAGAAGGCACGCTGGGGCGCGAGGATGAGGAGGTTACCCGTCCGGCGGTCGAAGCGTTGCGGCAGGAGGGAATCGACGCGCGCGGACCGCTTCCGGCCGACACGCTGTTCCATGCAGCCGCCCGCGCCACCTATGACGCCGCCATTGGCGCCTATCACGACCAGGTGCTGGCGCCGGCCAAGGCGCTGGCCTTCGATCGCGCGGTCAATGTGACTCTGGGCCTGCCTTTCGTGCGGACCTCGCCCGACCATGGCACGGCCTTCGCTCTCGCCGGAACGGGGCGGGCCGACCCGTCCAGCCTGATAGAGGCGCTGCGGCTGGCGCACCGGCTCAGCGCGCGCGACGCGGCTCGGGCAGAGCGCTGAGGCGAGGCGATGACCATCGACAACCTGCCGCCGCTGCGTGACGTTATCCGGGAGCACGGCCTCTCGGCGCTGAAGTCACTCGGGCAGAACTTTCTGCTCGATCTCAACCTCACCTCGAAGATTGCCCGCACCGCTGGCCGCCTCGAGGATTTGACCGTGATCGAGGTCGGCCCCGGTCCGGGCGGCCTGACCCGGGCGATCCTGGCGTTGGGCGCGCGGCGCGTGATCGCCATCGAGCGCGATACACGTTGCGTCGCGGCACTGGGCGCGGTCGCCGCGCACTATCCCGGCCGGCTGGAGGTGATTGAGGGCGACGCGCTGGAGACCGACTATCGCGCCCTCCTCGCCCCGGGGGAACGCGCCGTCATCATCGCCAACCTTCCCTATAATGTTGGCACGCCACTGCTTGTCGGCTGGCTGTCCGCCGATCCCTGGCCGCCCTGGTATGAGAGCCTGACGCTGATGTTCCAGCGCGAGGTTGCCGAGCGCATCGTCGCTGCGCCGGGTGATGATCATTATGGGCGCCTCGCCGTGCTGACCGGTTGGCGGGCACAGGCGCATATCGCCTTCGACGTGCCGCCTTCCGCCTTCGTGCCGCCGCCGAAGGTCACGTCCTCCGTGGTGCATATCGTGCCGCGCAAGGCCCCCCTGCCCTGTGCGCTGAACGCACTGGAGCGCGTCACCGAGGCCGGCTTCGGCCAGCGCCGGAAGATGCTGCGGCAGAGCCTCAAGGGCCTGGGCGTGGACACTGGCGCTCTTCTGGAGGCTGCCGGCATCGCCCCGACGGAACGGGCCGAGCGGGTGACGGTCGAGGGTTTTGTCGCCCTTGCCAATGCCTGGGTGGCGATGCGGCACGCCGGGCGGGAGTGAGCGCGGCCGCCCGCGCTCTTCCGTTGTTATTCCACCAATTCGGCGAGCTCGCGGTCCAGCCGCTCGATCACCGGCTCAAGGCCAGGTTGGCGTTCGCGCCGCAGACGCTCGGCGAGCAGGATGTTGCGCAGATTGGCGAAGGTCGAATTGAGGTCCGCATTGACCAGCACATAATTGTAATCGCGCCAATGCGCGATCTCGGTACGGGCGTTGCGCAGCCGCTTCTCGATCACGCCGGAGGCATCCTCGGCGCGCCGCTCAAGCCGGGTCTTCAGCTCGGCTGCCGAGGGGGGCAGGATAAACACGCCGACAATATCCTGGCGCATCTTCTCATAGAGCTGCTCGGCGCCCTGATAGTCGATATCGAACAGCACATCCCGACCGGCGGACAGCGCGGCTTCCACCGGTTCGCGCGGCGTGCCGTAGAAGTTTCCGTGTACCTCCGCCCATTCCAGGAGGTCACCGGCATCACGCAGCCGCTCGAAACGCTCGCGGGTGAGGAAGTGGTAATGCACACCCTCGACTTCGCTCGGCCGCCGCCCCCGCGTCGTCACCGACACGGAGAGATAGATGTCGGGATTCTGTTCCAGAAGCAGGCGGGCCAGCGTCGACTTTCCAGCCCCGGAGGGGGAAGAAAGGATAAGCATCAGCCCCCGCCGCCCGCCAATGGCGGCGCCTGGGGTCGCGGCGTTCTCGTTGGTGTCGCTCACCCTGTCCCTCACTCGATGTTCTGAACCTGTTCGCGGAACTGCTCGACCACGCCTTTCAACTCCAGCCCAATGGCTGTCAGCGAGACGTCATTGGCCTTGGAGCAGAGCGTATTGGTTTCACGGTTGAATTCCTGCGCAAGAAAATCGAGCCGGCGGCCGATGGCGCCACCTTCTCCCAGCATGGCCCGCGCCGCCGCCACATGGGTCACAAGCCGGTCAAGCTCCTCGCGCACATCCACCTTGGAGGCTATCATCAGCGCCTCCTGATGCAGGCGGTCGGGGTCGAAATTGGCGCCGGTATCCATCAGCACGCGAATCTGGTCGGCCAGCTTCGCCCGGATGGCCTCCGGCCGCCGAGCGGGATTGGCCTCGGCGGCAGCTGTGAGCCTGGCAATCGCGTCGAGGCGATCGCCCAGCACGATCGCCAGCGCCGCGCCCTCCTGCACCCGCATGGCGGCGAGATCGGCCAGCGCCTGCTCGAAGCCGGAAATGATGGCCGTCTCCAGCGCCGCCCGCGCGTCGTCGCTTTCCTGTGCCTCGCTGATTTCAAGCACGCCCTTCAAACCGAGGAGGCTTTCCAGTTGAACAGGGGGCGCGCCGAGATCCTCGGCCACGCGCCGCACCGATTGTGCGATGCTGCGCAACACGGCCTCATTGACGCGCACGCTAACCTCGGGATCCGAGCGCGTGAGCGACAGATTGGCATTCACGTTCCCGCGTGCGAGGACGCGAGCCGCGCTCTGCCGCAGGCCGTTCTCAAGCCCCTCCCAGCCGCCCGGAAGCCGCAGCCGAACGTCGAGGCCCTTGCCATTGACGGATTTGAGCTCCCAGGCCCAGCTCCAGGCACCGCTGGTGCCCTGCGCGCGTGCGAACCCCGTCATGCTGGCCAGCGTCATGCCTTCCCCCTGCCCCGTCCCCAGACGGCGGGCGGACCATAACGGCGGGCGCTTCCGGCCTCAAGCCGGCAAAGGCCCCTCACCGGCTCAGTCGACGGGAGTGGCGCCCGTCGTGCCCGACGTGCCGGCCGGCTGCGCCGCCGGATCGACCTTGCGCTCGCGCTCGATCTGCCGCCAGCGCGCGACGTTCTTGTTGTGCTGGTCGAGCGTCGGGGCGAAGGCGTGCCCGCCGGTGCCGTCGGCGACGAAGTAGAGATTATCGCTCTTGGCGGGACGCGCTGTCGCTTCCAGCGAGGCGCGACCGGGATTGCCGATGGGTCCCGGAGGCAGAGCGGGGATCGTGTAGGTGTTGAACGGCGTCGGGGTGGTGATGTCGGTACGGGTCAGCGCCCGCTCCAGCCGGCCTTTGCCCCGCACCAGACCATAAATGATCGTCGGGTCCGACTGCAGCCGCATCTTCTTGTTCAGCCGGTTGATGAAGACGGATGCCACCTGCGCCCGCTCCTCGGGAACGCCGGTTTCCTTCTCGACGATGGAGGCGAGGATCACCAGTTCTTGCGGCGATTTCAGCGGGAGATCGGGGTCACGCTTCTCCCAGATTTCCTTCAAGGCGGCATCTTGCGTGCGCGCCATGCGGCGCAGGAGATCCTCGCGCGACGTGCCGCGCGTGATCTTGTAGGTGTCCGGCATAAGGCTACCCTCGCGCGGCACTTGACGCACGCTGCCGGACAATTCCTCCACCGCCAGCACCCGCTCGACGATCTGGTCGCTGGTGAGCCCCTCAGGGATGGTGACGACATATTCGATCACCTTGCCCGACACGATGGTGTTCAGCACCTGCTGGATGGAGGAGCCGGCGGCGAAGGCATATTCGCCGGCCTTGAGCTTGCTGGAGGCGCGCGTGCCTGCTGCCGCACCGACGAACACCCATTTGTCGTCGATCACCCCCTGCTTGAGCAGGAGATCGGCAATGTCCATCAAGCCATAGTCATTGGGGATGATGACCGCCTTCTCCTGGGCCAGCGGACCGGGCGCGTAATAGCGCGTCTTGCCGATCCACAGCGCGCCGCCGCCAAGGACAATGGCGACAATGAGCAGGGTGAACACCATGCTGCCGGCGACGACGAGCGGATGATTCGCACGACGCGACGCCCGATGCCGGTCGCGCTCCTTGCCGGGGGGCGTGGGAGCGGCAGCGCCGTTAGGCGTCGGAGAAGTCGGATCGGTCATCGGATGCCTCGCCTCGCGTTCGCGGGCAGCGCAACGCACTGGCAGACTACCCGGAAAAATGGCGAAAGCGGGAAAGCGACCACTCCAGGGCGCCGCTCACCCGCCGTTTGCCGGTCTCGCTCAGTTCGCGTAGCGCTTGAACACGACGGACGCGTTGGTGCCGCCGAAGCCGAAAGAGTTCGACAGCGCGTACTCGATCTCACGCTTGCGCGGCGTGTGCGGCACAAGGTCGATCGGTGTGTCGATCGAGGGATTGTCGAGATTGATCGTCGCCGGGGCGATCTGGTCGCGGATAGCGAGCAGGGAGAAAATCGCCTCCACTGCGCCCGCCGCGCCGAGCAGATGACCGATGGCCGACTTGGTCGACGACATCGAGACCTTGGCGGCGTTATTACCCAGCAGGCGCTGGACCGCGCCGAGTTCGATCTCGTCCGCCATAGTCGAGGTGCCATGGGCGTTGATGTAGTCGATCTCGGCGGCAGTGATGCCCGCACGCTTCAGCGCCGCGCTCATGCAGCGGAACGCTCCGTCGCCGTCCTCGGACGGCGCGGTGATGTGGTAGGCGTCGCCCGACAGGCCGTAGCCGACGATCTCGCCGTAAATCTTGGCGCCGCGCGCCAGAGCGTGATCGAGCGCCTCGACCACGACAACGCCGGCGCCTTCACCCATGACGAAGCCGTCACGGTCCTTGTCATAGGGGCGCGAGGCCTTCTCGGGCGTGTCGTTATAGCTGGTGGACAGCGCACGGCAGGCTGCGAAGCCGGCCAAACCGAGACGGCTGATCGAGGATTCGGTGCCGCCCGCCACCATCACATCGGCATCACCGAAGGCAACCAGGCGGGACGCATCGCCAATGGCATGCGCGCCGGTGGAGCAGGCGGTGACGACGGCATGATTCGGGCCCTTGAGGCCGTGCTCGATGGAGACATAGCCCCCGGCGAGATTGATGAGGCGGCCGGGAATGAAGAAGGGGGAAACGCGACGCGGGCCACGTTCCTGCATCAGCAGCGCGGTCTCGGCGATGCCCTGAAGCCCGCCAATGCCGGAGCCGATCATCACGCCGGTGGCGCACTGGTCGTCATAGGAAGCGGGATGCCAGTCGGCATCATCCAGAGCCTGACGCGCCGCAGCCATCGCATAGACGATGAAATCGTCGACCTTGCGCTGCTCTTTCGGCTCCATCCACTGATCGGGATTGAACGTGCCGTCGGAGCCATCGCCGCGGGGTAGCTGACAGGCAATCTTGGCCGGGAGGTCAGAGACATCGAAGCTCTCGACGCGACGGGCCCCGCTCTGTCCGGCAAGCAGACGCTGCCAAGTGATCTCGACACCGCATCCGAGCGGCGTCACCATGCCGAGGCCGGTAACGACGACGCGCCTCATCCGATATCTCCGGAAACGTCACACCAGTGTGCGCCGCGACGGACAAGCCGCCGCAGCGCGCGAGAGCAGCCCTCAGGCCGCGTTCTTTTCCAGGAAGCTGATCGCGTCGCCGACGGTCAGGATCGTCTCGGCGGCGTCGTCGGGAATCTCGCAGTTGAAGGCTTCTTCAAAGGCCATGACCAGCTCGACAGTGTCGAGGCTGTCAGCGCCGAGGTCGTCGATGAAGCTCGCATTCTCGGTAACCTTCTCGGGCTCGACGCCCAGATGCTCGGCTACAATCTTCTTCACGCGCTCGGCAATATCGCTCATCGGTTCACCCTCGTCCGTATCCGGAGGTTGCTACGTTGTACCATTTGGCCCCCGCGCGAACGCGGCTTTGGCGGCCTGCTTTTTTGCCCCGATTACAGGATGTCCCGAACGATTCCGCAATGGAAATGCGGTGTTCAACCCTGTGAGCCGAGGCGGCTGTTAGCACACTTCAAACGCCAAAACCAGCACCGTTAAGGTCCGGTTAAAGGCGCTTGGGCGGGCCTCGTCAGATCATGGCCATCCCGCCATTCACATGCAGCGTCTGGCCGGTGACATAGCCGGCCTCGGCGGATGCGAGATAGACGGTGGCAGCGGCAATATCCTCGGGCGAACCCAGCCGTGCGGCCGGGACGGCGGAGAGAATCGCCTGCTTCTGCTTGTCGTTCAGCACGTCGGTCATCGGCGTGGCGATGAAGCCCGGCGCGATGCAGTTCACCGTCACGCCGCGCGCTGCCACTTCCTTGGCGAGCGCCTTGGACATGCCGATCATGCCGGCCTTGGCGGCGGCATAATTGCCCTGGCCGGCATTGCCGGTCACCCCGACCACCGAGGTGATGCCGATGATGCGGCCGGTGCGCCGGCGCATCATCGAGCGGGCGGCGGCGCGGGTGAGACGGAAACCGGCGGTGAGGTTCACCGCGATCACCGTGTCCCACATCTCGTCGGTAAGGCGCACGAACAGGCCATCGCGGGTGATGCCGGCATTGTTGACGAGAATGTCCAGCTCGCCCATGGCCTCCTCGGCCTGCGGTACCAGCTGCTCCACCTGCTCGATGTTCGAGAGGTCGCAGGGCAGCACATGCGTGCGCTCGCCCATCTCGGCGGCCAGCGCCTCCAGCACCTCGCGCCGCGTGCCCGACAGTGCCACCGTCGCGCCCTGCGCGTGCAGCGCCTTGGCGATGGCGCCACCGATCCCGCCCGTGGCGCCGGTGACGAGCGCCGTCTTCCCGGTCAGATCGAACATGGGAAACTCCTGAATTGCTGTCTCAAGCCTGGGCTGCGGAAGCGGCGTAGGCGGCAACATCCTCGGGCGCGCCAACGCTTGTCGCTGCCACCTGGCGGGCGATACGCTTGGTGAGGCCGGAAAGCACCTTGCCAGTTCCCACCTCGACCAGCCGGTTCACGCCCTGCTCTGCCATGAACGCGACGGATTCGCGCCAGCGCACCGTGCTCGTCACCTGCTGGACCAGCAGAGCGCGAATATCATCCGGCGCGTTGACAGGCGCGGCGGTGACGTTGGCGACAAGAGGCACCTTCGGCGCCCGCACCTCCACGCCTGCTAGTGCGTCGCGCATGGCGTCGGCGGCGGAGGCGATGAGACGGCAGTGGAAGGGAGCGGAAACCGTGAGCGGAATCGCGCGTGAGGCGCCCTCGCGCTTGGCGATCTCGCAGGCGCGCTCGACCGCGGCCGCATTGCCGGAGACGACCACCTGACCGGGCGCGTTGTCGTTGGCGATGTCGCAAACCTCGCCCTGCGCCGCTTCGGCGGCAATGGCGGCCACCTTATCGAAGTCGAGACCCAGGATCGCCGCCATGGCACCCGTCCCCACCGGGGTCGCTGCCTGCATCGCGGTGCCGCGCAGGCGCAGCAGGCGCGCCGTATCGGCAATGCAAAGCGAACCGGCGGCGGCAAGCGCCGAGTATTCGCCCAGCGAGTGTCCAGCGACGAAGGCCGCGTCCCGGGCGAGGTCCAGCCCCGCCTCGGTTTCCAGGACGCGGAGCGCGGCGAGCGAAGCGGCCATCAGCGCGGGCTGGGTGTTCGCGGTCAGCGTCAGCGTCTCGATCGGACCGTCCCACATCACGGCGGAGAGCTTCTCGCCAAGCGCGGCGTCCACTTCCTCGAACACGGCGCGCGCAACCGGGAACTGGTGGGCGAGGGCCTTGCCCATGCCGACGGCCTGGCTGCCCTGACCGGGGAAAACGAACGCGATGCTCATGACGTTGGAAGAACCTATACGCTGAGAATTGGCGGGCGCAGGAACAACGCCCTGCGTTACATGTCAAGTTGCAGCGGCGCGGCCCTGTGGGCAGACGTGCGATTCCTGCCGGCTCGACGGCACGCTATTCTGTGGGCGGCGGTGCCGATGTCCGGAGCGACGCGATGCCGCCACGCCTCGCGTATATAGAGTGTGGCGGGGGCGCACGGATGGGGAGCGCGGCGCAAAGCCCGCCTCTCCTCTCCCCGCGCCTTGATTTCCCGCGTTTTTCGCGTATAAGCCCGCGCACTGTCAGTCCCGGCCGGGGGCTGAACGGACGGTTGCGCATGGCCTTTTGGCGCTGCGCAGCAGTGAATCCGCGGATTCGCGTCGTCCCGTGTCCCCGCCTTCGAGAATATTCGAGCCTTTCCGGGCTCGAAGGGCTCGGCGTCGGGATGATGGCCGCAATAGTGCGGAACATATGGAAAGGCATGAACATGGCTCTTTACGAGCACGTGTTCCTCGCGCGCCAGGATGTGACGGCGCAGCAGGTCGAGGAACTGACGACACGCTTCAAGGGCGTGATTGAGGCGAATGGCGGCACGGTCTCCAAGACCGAATACTGGGGCGTGAAGACGCTCACCTACCGCGTCCGCAAGAACCGCAAGGCGCATTTCTCGCTGTTGAACATCGACGCCCCCCCGGCCGCCGTGGCCGAGATGGAGCGCCAGATGCGCATCGACGAGGACATCCTGCGCTACCTCACCGTCCGGGTCGAGGAGCTTGAGGAAGGCCAGTCGGTCATGCTGCAGAAGCGCGACCGTGATGACCGCGGCGACCGCGGTTTCGGTGACCGCGGCTTCGGCGGCGATCGCGGCTTTGGTGGTGGCGGACGCGGCTTCGGCGGCGATCGTGGCGACCGCGGCCCGCGCCGTGACCGTGAAGAAGCTCCGGCCAACGTGGAGACTGAGTGATGGCTTTCGGTGGCACCGGCGGCGCAGCCGCGAACTCCTCGGGCGCTCGTCGCCCCTTCTTCCGCCGTCGCAAGACCTGCCCGTTCTCCGGCGCCAACGCGCCGAAGATCGACTACAAGGACGTGCGTCTGCTGCAGCGCTACATTTCCGAGCGCGGCAAGATCGTTCCCTCGCGCATCACGGCCGTGTCGGCCAAGAAGCAGCGCGAACTGGCCCAGGCGATCAAGCGCGCGCGCTTCCTCGGCCTTCTGCCCTTCGTGATCCGCTGATCGCGTGACGTTTCCGTCCCCGGCCATGGCCGGGGACATTTTCTGAACCCCATTTCCGACAGGTCGCCGGCCTTCCGGGGATCTTGGCTGGGACGGACGATGATCCGCCCCTAACCGCTAAAGGCGGGACAGCGCGTCGATGATACAGAACTGGCTCATAGCGCTCGGCGCCGGCGCGGCGTCCGCTCTTCTCGTGGCGACCGTCTCCACGGGCAGCCCGCTTGCGCTCCCGCTGTTCTATCTCGCCCCCCTGCCCGTCCTCATTGTCGGCCTCGGCTGGACGCACGTTTCCGCGCTGGTTGCCACATCGGCGGCGGCCGTCGCCATCGGCGTGTTCTTCGGCCTTGAACTGCTGACCGCGTATGTCGCAGGCGTAGGCCTGCCGGCCTATGTGCTGGCCTATCTCGCGCTGATGGCCCGCGAGCCGCAGCCGGGCGCGCCGCTGGAATGGTTCCCGGTTGGGCGCATCGTCCTTGCCTCCGGCATTCTTGGCTGCCTCGCTGTAGCGGCACTGATCCCGCTCGTGGCCGGTAGTGTCGAAGGCTATCAGGCCGCTCTGCGCGCGCTGTTCCAGGCGATGTTCGAGGAGACGCCGGGCGCCGGCGGAGCAGATTTGGAGCGGATGATCGACCTTCTGGTCCTCATCATGCCGCCGGCCGCCGCTGTCGTGACCATGGTGACGCAGATCGGCAATCTGTGGCTGGCCGCCCATGCCGCTCGTCTCTCCGGCCGGCTTATGCGCCCCTGGCCCGATCTCGCGGCTATTTCGGTGCCGCGTCCGGTCGCCGTCGTGCTCGTGGGCGCGTTCATCGCCGCCAATCTGGCAGGTGGTTTCGTCGGCCTGCTGTCGCAGTTGCTCGCCTCCACCCTGGTCATGGTGTTCGCCTTCATCGGGCTGGCCGTCATCCACTGGATCACGCGGGGTGCCGCCGGCCGCGCCCTGGTGATCGCCACGGTCTGGATCGCGGCGCTGGCCCTGGGCTGGCCCTTCGCCATCCTCGCCCTGCTCGGCCTCGCGGAAACGCTGTTCGGCGTGCGCTACCGGTTCCGCCGGGGCGGGCCGCCCGGACGCCCGCCGGCCGCCAACGACATCTGAATTTCCCACCTTTCCGCATTGACGCATTGAATGGAGAACTAAAATGGAAGTCATTCTGCTTGAGCGTGTCGCCAAGCTCGGCCAGATGGGCGAAGTCGTCCGCGTCCGCGACGGCTATGCCCGCAATTTCCTTCTGCCCTCGGGCAAGGCGCTGCGCGCCACCAAGGAGAACAAGGGTCGCTTCGAGTCGATGAAGGCCCAGCTCGAAGCCCGCAACCTCGAACTCAAGTCCGAGGCGGCGAAGGTCGGCGAGAGCCTCAAGGGCACCGAGGTCGTTCTCGTCCGCCAGGCTGGCGAGACGGGCTATCTCTATGGCTCGGTGTCGACCCGCGACATCGCCGACGCACTGACCGCTGCCGGCTTCTCCGTGGAGCGCCGCCAGATCGTCCTCAACCACCCGATCAAGACCATCGGCGTGCATGAGGTGCCGGTCACCCTCCACCCGGAGGTCGAGGTTACGGTTCGCGCCAATGTCGCCCGCAGCCCCGAGGAAGCGCAGCGCCAGTCGCGCGGCGAGGATCTCAGCGTCGTGCGCGATGACGAGGACGAGGAAGAGTTCCTGGAAGAGGCCGCTGCCGAAGACGGCGACGACGCTGAAGCCGAACAGGCCTGATACTTTACCTTGCGTTATCGGCGTAAAGTCGAAGCCCGGCCAGCATTGGCCGGGCTTTTTTGCATAGCGGGAGCTGTTCAGGTGGTTGCGAGGCTCGGAAGCTTGTGATGCAATGATCGGCAGATAAACCACATGCCCAGCGCATGGGCAGGCAGTCTTCGTGCGGAGACGGGCCTATTCGCGTTGTCTTCGCCGGCTGCCCGTACTTTGGGATTGGCCGATGGAACGGTTGCTCGCCAAGGTCCTCGCGCGCATTGTGCGCCGTGGCTCCCTCTCCGTGGTCTTCGCCTCCGGCGATTACGCCGTATTCGGGGATGGCAGCGGACCACCCCTCACGGTGCGCTTCACCTCTCATGCCTGGCAGCGCCAGATCGTCCTCGATCCCGAATTGAGCTTCGGCGAGGCCTATATGGAAGGCGGCATGGTGGTTGAGCAGGGCGACATCGCCGAGGTGCTCGCGCTGCTGATGGCGCAGGTCGGCCTTGAGGTGCCCAGCGCCAGCGCGCAGTTCTTCCTGCGGCTGCGCTTTTTGTTCCGGCGCCTCGCCCAGTTCAACCCGCCGGACCGTTCGCAGAAGAACGTCGCCCATCATTACGATCTCGATGGCCGGCTCTATGCACTGTTCCTCGACGCCGACCGGCAATATTCCTGCGCTTATTTCGAGACGCCCGACCAGTCGCTGGACGATGCCCAACTGGCCAAGAAGCGCCATATCGCCGCCAAGCTGCTGTTTGATCGGCCGGGTCTTTCCGCGCTCGACATTGGCTGCGGTTGGGGCGGCATGGGGCTTTACCTCGCCGCCCATGCGGGAGCGAAGGTCACCGGAGTGACGCTGTCGCAGGAACAGCATGGCGTTGCGAGGTGCCGCGCCGAGGAACGGGGCCTCGCCGGGCGGGCCGATTTCCGCCTGCAGGATTATCGCGACGTGGAAGGCCCGTTCGACCGCATCGTCTCGGTCGGCATGTTCGAGCATGTCGGCGTCGGCCATTACGAGGAGTATTTCGCCAAGGTGGCGGGGCTCATGAAGGAGGACGGCGTCGCCCTCATCCATTCGATCGGCCGCTCGGAAGGCCCCGGCATCACCAATCCCTGGATCGCCAAATACATCTTCCCCGGTGGCTATATCCCTGCCCTCTCCGAGGTGCTGCCGGCGATCGAGAAGGCGGGGCTGCTCGTCACCGATATCGAAATCCTGCGCCTGCATTATGCCGAGACGCTGAAAGCCTGGCGGGAGCGTTTCCTCGCCCATCGCGAGGAGGTGGAGCGACTCTACGATGCGCGCTTCGTGCGGATGTTCGAGTTCTACCTCGCCTCGTCCGAGATGGCTTTCCGCCATCAGGGGATGATGGTGTTCCAGGTGCAGCTGGCCAAACGCGAGGGCGTAGTGCCGATGACGCGCAGCTATATCGCGCAGGGCGAAGCGGCGCTGCGGGGCATAGAGAACCAGAACCGGCCCGGTCTGCGATTGGCTGGTGAGTAGCTAGAAACCTCTGACCGCCGGCCGGGAGCCGGCGGAATCCCGTCAAGCGAGATTCGGCTTTCCACAGGCGCTCCACAGGACAAAATAGGCCGCGCGCGATTCGCCCCGGACATCTGCCCGGTGCGGCGTTAGCTGTGGCGTCGACCCACCTGCACCCGGAACAGCCATGCTCGATTCTCCGAACCGCCCACCGGCGGAGACCGATGCGTCCTATCGCACCGCCCCGCACAATATCGAGGCCGAACAGGCGCTGCTGGGGGCGATCCTCGTCAACAACGAGGCCTTCTACCGCGTGTCCGACTTTCTGGAGCCGCGGCACTTCTTCGAGCCCATCCATGTCGCCATCTTCGAGACGGCGGCCGCGCTGATCCGTGCCGGCAAGGTGGCGACGCCGGTGACGCTGAAGACCTTTCTGCCGGCCGATTTCGACGCCGGCGGGCTGACAGCGCCGCAATATCTCGCCCGCCTTGCGGCGGAAGCGACGACGATCATCAATGCCGAGGATTACGGCCGCACCATTTACGACCTCTCGGTGCGGCGCGATCTTATCCAGATCGGCGAGGAGATCGTCAACGAGGCCTATGAGGCCCCGATCGACGCCACACCGCAGGAGCAGATCGAGGAAGCGGAGAAGCGGCTCTACGAGCTGGCCGAAACCGGCCGCTATGATGGCGGTTTCATGCGCTTCAACGACGCGCTGAAGGAAGCCGTCGACATGGCGAGCCGCGCCTTCCAGCGCGACGGCCACCTGTCCGGCACCGCCTCGGGCCTCGACGATCTCGACCAGATGATGGGCGGGCTGCAGCCCTCCGACCTCATCATCCTCGCCGGCCGTCCGGCGATGGGTAAAACCTCGCTGGCCACCAACATCGCCTTCAACGTCGCGGCGGCCTACACATCGGAAACCCTGCCCGACGGCTCGATCCGCGCGGTGGATGGCGGCGTGGTCGGCTTCTTCTCGCTGGAAATGTCGGCGGAGCAGCTCGCCACCCGTATTCTCGCCGAGCAGGCCGAGATCGCCTCCTACAAGATCCGGCGCGGCGACATTTCCGAGCACGAATTCGACAAGCTCGCCAGCTGCGCCCAGATGATGCAGACGATCCCGCTCTATATCGACGATACCGGCGGCATCTCCATCGCCCAGCTGCGTGCCCGCGCCCGGAGGCTGAAGCGCCAGCGCGGTCTCGATTTCATGGTGGTGGACTATCTCCAGCTGCTCACCGGCTCGTCCAAGAGCTCATCGCAGGGCCGCGTACAGGAGATCACCGAGATCACCACCGGCCTGAAGGCGCTGGCGAAGGAACTCGGCGTGCCGATCATGGCGCTCTCGCAGCTCTCGCGTCAGGTCGAGGCCCGCGACGACAAGCGTCCGCAATTGTCCGATCTTCGCGAATCCGGCTCGATCGAGCAGGATGCCGACGTGGTGATGTTCGTGTTCCGTGAGGAATACTACCTCAAGGGCCGCGAGCCGAAGGAAGGCACCGAGGAATGGTTCAAGTGGGACCAGGATATGAAGGCAGCGCAAGGCATCGCTGAAGTCATCATCGGCAAGCAGCGCCACGGACCGACCGGCACGGTGAAGGTCTCGTTCGAGCCGCAGTTCACCCGCTTCTCCAATCTGGTGCAGTCGGACCGGCTGCCTGAGCCGTGAGCGCCCATTGTGAGTTCTGATCCCCTCCCGCTCGCCGAGGCCGGCGGTCTTCTCACCCTGGACCTCTCAGCCCTGGCGGCGAACTATCAGGAATTGGCGCGCCGCGTCGCGCCGGCCGTCTGCGCCGCCGTGGTTAAGGGCGACGGCTACGGCATCGGCCTCGCTGCGGCCGCCACCACACTCTGGCAGGCCGGCGCCCGCAGCTTCTTCGTCGCCCTGCTGAGCGAAGCCCGGCGCCTGCACGCCCTTCTCCCCGACGCGGAAATCTTCGTTCTCAACGGCCTGTTTCCCGACACCGAGGCTGCCTATCAGGAAAACGGTCTGCTGCCGGTGCTCGGCAGCACGGACGAGATCGCGCGCTGGCGCGATTTCTGTGACTGCATCGGCCAAGCCCTGCCGGCCGCCATCCATGTCGACACCGGCATGAACCGGCTGGGCCTGACCCCGGCCGAGGCGGTGAACGTTGCGGAAGGCCGCGACGAACTCGGCTTTCCGCTCGCCCTGCTGATGAGCCACCTTGCCTGTGCCGACGAGCCGGACCACCCGCTCAATGCGCGCCAATTGGAGGATTTCCGCGCCATTGCCGCGCTGTTCCCGGGCGTGCGTGCCTCGCTGTCCAACTCCGCCGGAGCGCTGGGCGATCCTGCCTATCATTTCGATCTCGTCCGACCGGGTATCGCCGTCTATGGCGGGCGCCCGCGGGCGGATGTCGCGCCGCTGCGGCCGGTGGTGCGGCTCGAACTGCGTATCGCCCGCATCCGCCACGTGCATGAGGGTGAAACGGTCGGTTATGGCGGCGCACACACCGCCATCCGGCCTTCGCGCGTCGCCATTCTCTCCGCCGGCTATGCCGACGGCATCCCGCGTCTCGCGGGCGCCTCCGACTTGCGCCCCGGAGCAGAGGCCGTGGTGGCGGGCCATCGCTGCCCGTTGATCGGCCGCATCTCGATGGACCTGCTTGCCGTCGACATCACCGAACTGCCCGAAGATGCGGTTCAGCTCGGCGACTTCGCGACCCTGCTCGGTGACGGGCTGACGCTCGACAATCTGGCGCGCCATTCCCAGACCATCGATTACGAAATCCTCACCTCGCTCGGCCGCCGCTACCACCGGCGAACCGTTCCGGCGACGCAAGAGATTTGATCCCGGTTTGTTCCCGCGCTAGAAGCGCTGGACCTTTTCAGCGCGGGACCGCTTCTCCATGGCCAAACGCAGCACCAGCTTTCTCTGTCAGATCTGTGGCGCCGTGCATGCGCGCTGGCAGGGCCGGTGCGATGCCTGCGGCGCGTGGAACTCGATCGCCGAGGAAACCACGGCGGCCGACACGATGCCCGCCACGCTGCGCGGCGGACGGCGTGGCCGGCTGATTGCGCTGGAAAGCCTCACCGGCACCTCGGAAGACGCTCCCCGCGTGCAGGTCGGCATTTCCGAACTCGACCGCGTCGCCGGCGGCGGCATCGTGCCCGGTTCGGTGCTGCTGATCGGCGGCGATCCCGGCATCGGCAAGTCGACCCTGCTGATCCAGGCCTCGGCGAAGCTGGCTGGCGCCGGGCACCGCATCATCTATGTCTCCGGTGAAGAAGCCGTCGCCCAGGTGCGCCTGCGCGCGGAGCGGCTCGGCCTCTCCGGCGCACCGGTGGAACTCGCCGCCGAGACCAATGTCGAGGACATCGTCGCCACCCTCTCCGAAGGCCGCCGGCCCGCGCTGGTGGTGATCGATTCGATCCAGACCATGTGGACCGACACGGTGGAATCCGCGCCCGGCACGGTGACGCAGGTGCGCTCCTCGGCGCAGATCCTTATCCGCTACGCCAAGCGCGCCGGCGCCGCCGTCATTCTGGTCGGCCATGTGACCAAGGACGGCCAGATCGCCGGCCCGCGCGTGGTCGAGCATATGGTCGACGCCGTGCTCTCCTTCGAGGGCGATGGCGCCCATCATTTCCGCATCCTGCGCGCGCAGAAGAACCGCTTCGGGCCAACCGACGAGATCGGCGTGTTCGAGATGACCGGCCTCGGCCTCGCGGAAGTCGCCAACCCGTCCGCGCTGTTCCTGTCGAACCGCGACAGCGGCGCGCCCGGCACGGCGGTCTATGCCGGCATGGAGGGTACGCGGCCCGTGCTGGTGGAAATCCAGGCGCTTGTCGTGCCGACCAGCCTCGGCACACCGCGCCGGGCGGTGGTCGGCTGGGACCCCAGCCGCCTGTCCATGGTACTGGCCGTGCTGGAAGCGCGCTGCGGCATCAAGCTCGGTGCGCATGATGTGCATCTCAACGTCGCCGGCGGCTTCCGCATCAGCGAACCGGCGGCGGATGTGGCCGTGGCGGCGGCGCTCATATCCTCGCTCTCCGGCGCGGTGCTGCCGCCCGACAGCGTCTATTTCGGCGAGGTCAGCCTCACCGGCGCGGTGCGCGCCGTGCCGCATGCGGTGGCGCGGCTCAAGGAGGCGGCGAAGCTCGGCTTCACCCGCGCCGTCGCGCCGGCGGCCAAGGGAACGGTGGCCAAGGGATCGTCAGCCAACGGACGCGACACCGGCGAGGCGCCATTGGCGGTCGATGCCATCACCTCTCTTGGGGATATCGTCGCCACCATCGCGGCCAAGGGATCGCGCCGCAGCAGCGGCAAGCCGCAAGAGGGATGACGCGCGGGCCTCACCGCGCTATACCTCGCGCGGCCCGCTGCGGGGCCGGATCAGTCCAGATTCGCTGCGCTTTCGTGTGAAGCCCAGCCCCACCACGGTGAGATTGTCTTGACGCTCCTCGACATCATCCTGATCGCTGTGATGGTCGTATCCGGCCTGCTCGCCATGGTGCGAGGCTTTGTGCGCGAGGTTTTCGCCATCGTCTCCTGGGTGGCGGCGGCGCTGGTCACGCTTTACGCGTATCCGCACGCGTTGCCCTTTGCCAAGCAGTACATCAGCAACGACACCTTCGCGATGGCGGCGACCGTCGGTTCGCTGTTCATCGTCACCCTCTTGATCGTCTCGATCATCACGGTGCGGATTTCCGACCTCGTGCTCGACAGCCGCATCGGCGCGCTCGACCGTACCCTCGGATTCCTGTTCGGCCTGGCCCGCGGCTTCCTGATCATGGTTGTGGCCTTCCTGTTCTTCAACTGGCTGGTCCAGAACGAGCAGGGCCAGCCTGAGTGGATTCGCGACGCGCGGACCAAGCTGGTCTTGCAAAGTGCGGGTGACTGGCTCATCTCCATCCTGCCGGAAGACCCCGAGAGCCTCATCCGCGAGATGCGCAGCTCGAAGGACGCCGAGCCGACCGAGCCGCCGCCAGAGCCCGTCGCACCGGGCAGCGCGCCGGCCACGCCGAGCCCGGTGACGCCGTCGGCGCCTTAATTCGACCGTGCCCGTGCGCCAAGCGTCCCGGGCACAGTTGCTTTTGAGCAGAGTGGAGCGGGCGCAGCCTTGACCTGCGCCGAGGAGCGAAGACCCTATGGCCGATCTGATGGGTGATCACGTGGCGTCGAAATCGGCGCAGCCGGACGATTTCTACGACGACTACGGGGACACGCTGCGCGAAGAGTGCGGCGTGTTCGGCATTTACGGCCACCCCGACGCGGCGGCGATCACCGCCCTCGGCCTGCATGCGCTGCAGCATCGCGGCCAGGAAGCGGCTGGCATAACCACTTATGACGGCAGGCGTTTTCACTCCGAGCGACGTCTTGGCCTGGTGAGCGACGCCTTCTCTGACGGCGAGGCGATCAAGCGTCTGCCGGGTCATATCGCGGTCGGCCATGTGCGCTATTCGACCACGGGCGAAACCATCCTCCGCAACGTTCAGCCGCTGTTCGCCGAACTCGATGGCGGCGGCTTCGCCATTGCCCATAACGGCAACCTGACCAACGGCCTCACCCTGCGCCGCCAGCTCATCCGCGACGGCGCGATCTGCCAGTCGACCTCCGATACCGAGGTGATGCTCCATCTCGTCGCCCGCTCCAAGCGCGCGCGCTTCACCGAGCGTTTCATTGACGCGCTGCGTTCGCTCGAAGGCGCCTATGCCTTTGTCGGCCTCACCAACAAGAAGCTGGTCGGTGCCCGCGACCCGCTCGGCATCCGCCCGCTGGTGCTCGGCGAGCTCGACGGCCACCCGATCCTGACCTCCGAGACCTGCGCCCTCGACATAATTGGTGCGCGTCACGTGCGGGACATCGAGCCCGGCGAGGTGATCGTCTTCTCCTCCGACAAGGTGGAAACTCTGCGCCCCTTCGGCAGCGTGCCGCCGCGCCCCTGCATCTTCGAGTACATCTATTTCGCCCGCCCGGACTCCGTGGTTGGCGGTCGCTCGGTCTATCAGGTGCGCAAGACCATGGGCATGCAGCTCGCGGCGGAAGCCCCCGCCGACGCAGATCTCGTGGTGCCAGTGCCGGATTCCGGCGTGCCAGCGGCGATCGGCTATTCCCAGGCGTCGGGCCTGCCCTATGAGCTGGGCATCATCCGCAACCACTATGTCGGACGCACCTTCATCCAGCCGACCCAGTCGGTGCGCGACCAGGGCGTGCGGATGAAGCACTCGGCCAATAGGGCCGTCGTCGAGGGCAAGCGTATCGTGCTGATCGACGACAGCCTCGTGCGCGGCACCACTTCGGTGAAGATCGTCCGCATGATGCGCGAAGCCGGCGCGCGCGAGGTGCATTTCCGCATCTCCTCACCGCCCATCACCCATCCCGACTATTACGGCATCGACACGCCCGACCGCGACAAGCTGCTGGCGGCGACGCATGACCTCGAAGGCATGCGCCGCTATATCGGCGCCGACAGCCTTGCCTTCCTGTCCATTGACGGCATTTACAAGTCGATGGGCTATGAGGGCCGCGACCCGCTCCGGCCGCAATTCACCGACCATTGCTTCACCGGCGAGTACCCCACCCCGCTGTCGGATCGCGACGGCGAAGTGTCGCCGCGCCAGCTCTCGCTCCTGGCCGAGGCGAGCTGAGCGGCATGGTCGAGCTGCGCGAATGGCATCGCGGCCGGCTGATCGACCATATCTCATTGGTCGTGGCCGATTATGAGGCCTGCCGCCGCTTCTATGCGGCGGTGCTTGCCGTGCTTGATGTGCCCCTCGTGGAAGGCGATGGCTACTTCTTCGCCGACGAGCTCTTCGTCTCGCCCGGCGTGCCGACCACGGGGCGCGCGCATATCGCCTTCCAGGCGGGCGACGAGGAGACGGTGCGCCGATTCCACGCCACCGCCCTCGCCCATGGCGGCCGGGACAATGGATCGCCGGGGCTGCGCGACTATCACCCCGGCTATTACGCCGCCTTCGTGCTCGATCCCGAAGGCAACAACATTGAAGCGGTCTTCCACGGTCCGGCCCGGCGCTCCGCGCCGTCCGTGGTCATGACCGACGACAACTGAACCTTCAAGGAAACGCCATGTCCGACCTTCCTGCGGCCGAAGCTGCCCTGCGCCCGCTCGATGGCCACATTGCCCTCGTCACCGGCGCCACGCGTGGCATCGGCCGGGCGGCGGCCATCGCTCTTGCCGCCGCCGGTGCGCATGTCGTGGCGGTGGGTCGTACCAGCGGCGCGCTGGAGGAGCTCGACGACGCGATCATCGCCACGGGCTCGACGGCGACGCTGGTGCCGCTCGACATCAAGGACGGCGAGGGCATCGACCGGCTCGGCGGCGCGCTTTATGAGCGTTTCGGTCGGCTCGACATTTTCGTCGGTAATGCCGGCGTGCTGGGCCCGATGACCCCGCTGGCGCAGATCGAGCCGAAGGAGTGGAACGACACGCTGGCGGTGAACCTGACCGCGAATTGGCGCCTCATCCGCTCGCTCGATCCGCTCCTGCGGCTCTCCACGGCCGGGCGCGCCGTGCTTGTGTCCTCCGGTGCCGCACACAAGGCCCGGCCGTTCTGGGGCGCCTACGCCGTCACCAAAGCGGCTGTTGAAGTACTCGCACGCACCTGGGCCGCGGAGGTGGAGAACATCTCCAGCCTCAGGGTGAACCTGATCAATCCCGGCCCGATCCGCACACGCATGCGCGCCAAGGCCTTCCCAAGCGAAGATCCGGACACGCTGCCGAGCCCGGAAGAGCTGGCGCAGGCCATCCTCGCGCTGTGCCTGCCGAGTGTCGTGGAAACGGGTCAGCTCTATGATTTTCCGACACGCAGCTTTAAGGGTTTCCCGATACCTGCCTGAACAGGCGAACGGTTGAGGGTTGGAATTTTGGAGATTTTGATCGGCACCAACCATCTGGCGCTGATGGCCGGTTCTGAGCTGATATGTCTGGAACTGGCCCATTACTTCCGCAGCTTGGGACATCGCGTCACGCTGTTCGCCAATGTCGCGTCCGACCCGATGGCGGGCATGTTCAAGTCGCTGCTTGGGCTGGGAATCGTCACCGACCCACGGGCGATCGCGCCTTTTTCCTATGATCTCGTCTATCTCCAGCATCATGTCGCCGGCCTGTTCGACTACCGCTTGGACTCCGCTTCGCGGGAGCGCACGGCCTTTGTGTTCGGCAAACTTGGCCGGCGAACGTTCATGGAAAGCGGTGGCTGGCGGTTTGATCGCCTGCTGGCCGACGCCTATTTCGCAAATTCCGTGGAAACCGCGCGAAGGCTCAAGGAGCTTGAGGTTACCGCTCCCGTTTCCGTCTTCTACAACGCCGCGCCGTCGGCCTATTTCCGGCGACCTCCCGAAGCCGCGCGAAAGCTGGGGAGGATCACCGTCATCACCAACCACCTCGATCCGGCTCTGGCTACCGCATTGGACCAGCTCTCACTCGACATCGAGATTGAGCGCGTGGGACTCCAGTTCCGCCAAAGGCTGGTGACCCCCGAACTGATCGGCCGTTCCGACCTCGTCATCAGCATCGGCAAGACGATCCCCTACGCGCTTGCCGCGCGCGTGCCGGTCTATGTCTACGACCATTTCGGCGGCCCGGGCTATCTCACGGCCGACAACTTCGCCCTGGCAGCGCGATTCAACTTTACCGGCCGCTGCTGCGAGCGGCGGCTGGGCCCGGGTGACCTCGTCAGCGAGATTATCGCAGGCTACGCGGCAGCGGACGCGTTCGCCCGGAACCTGGGCGAATTAGTGATCGAACGTTACCGGCTGGAGCCCCATCTCGACGCCATGCTCGCCGTGCCGGCTTCCCAAAACGCCGCACGTGCGGAAAAGCTGGCCCTCGACCCTATGATCGCGCAGGAGCGACTTCTGGCCGCGGATCTACGCGAGCACTGGCGCAACGCGCAGAACCAGCAGCGGCAGGGACTAAGCTTCAGACACTCCGTGCGCCGTTGGCTCGCGGCCGGGCGCCACTGGACGCGGCACACCGCCCGCAAGGGCCTACACAAAATGCGAAAACTGCCTCAGTCCTTCTCCGCGTAGGGATTGTCCTTCTCGCGCAGCGTCAGGCGGATCGGAACGCCGGGAAGGTCGAAGGTGGTGCGCAAATTGTTGACGAGATAGCGCACATAGCTCTCCGGCAGCGCATCGGCGCGCGAGCAGAACAGCACGAAGCTCGGCGGGCGCGCCTTGGACTGGGTGATGTAGCGCAGCTTGATGCGACGGCCCGACACGGCCGGTGGCGGGTGTTGGTCGGTGGTCTCTATCAGCCAGCGGTTCAGCGGATTGGTGGAGACGCGGCGGTTCCACACCTCATGTGTCTGCTGCACCGCCCGCACCAGGCGGTCGAGCCCTTCCCCGGTGAGGGCCGAGACCAGCACCACCGGCGCGCCCTTCACCTGCGGCAGCCGGTCGTCGGCCTCCTGGCGCATGCGGGTGACGAACCCCTGCTGGTCCTTCACCAGATCGGATTTCGAGATCGCCAGCACCACCGCCCGCCCCTCGCGCTCCACGAGGTCGGCGATGCGCACATCCTGCTCCTCGAAGGGATGGGTCGCGTCCATCAGCACAATGACGACTTCGGCGAAGCGCGCGGCGCGCAACCCGTCGGCGACGGACAGTTTTTCCAGCTTGTCGTCGATGCGCGCGCGCTTGCGCATGCCGGCCGTATCGAAGACGCGCAGTTCCACGCCGTGGCGTTCCACATCCACGGCGATGGAATCGCGTGTGATGCCGGCTTCAGGGCCGGTCAGTAACCTGTCCTCACCCAACAGGGCGTTGATCAGGGTCGACTTGCCCGCGTTCGGCCGCCCGAGAACGGCGACGCGAATGCGTCGCCCGGCCTCCGGGTCGGTCCCATCGTCCTCATCCTCTTCGTCCGGCACGCAAAGCGCGAGCGCCCGAAGCAGGTCAGCCATGCCATCGCCATGCTCGGCGGAAAGCTCCACCGGCTCGCCGAGCCCGAGCGCATAAGCGTCGAGCGTGCCGCTTTCAGATCCCTTCGCCTCGGCCTTGTTGGCCACGAGAATGGTGTGCTTGCCGGAACGTCGCGCCAATTCGCCAAAGGCCCGGTCGCTCGGCGTAACACCGGCCTTGGCGTCGATCAGGAACAGCAGCACATCGGCATCGGCAATAGCGGCCTCCGTCTGGGCGCGCATGCGGCCTTCGAGCGATTCCGCCTTGGCCTCCTCCAGCCCCGCCGTGTCGATGACGCGGAAGGACAGATGGCCAAGGCGCGCGTCACCCTCGCGCCGGTCACGGGTCACACCGGGGCGATCATCGACCAGCGCCAGGCGCTTGCCAACCAGACGATTGAACAGCGTCGACTTGCCGACATTCGGCCTGCCGACAATCGCGACGGTCATCGTCATGGGAAAAAGGGGCCTCCGCGCCCGTCAGCTTTACCGGGCCGGCGCAGCAGCGCCCGCCGCTCCGGCCGCCGGCGGCTCGTTCTGGTAGGGATTATAGGCCGAGTTCGCCGGCTGCGGCGGGGCCTGATTATAGTCGACCCCCGGAACACCTTCGGGGAAAACCGGCTGGCGCGCGCCCGGAAGCGGCTTCTCACGTTCATTGAACGGGTTGATCGCGTCCAGCGTCTCGCAGCCGGCGGCTGCCAGCGTCAGACCGAGAACCGGCAGCAGAAACAGGGCGCGGCGCAGGCGGGAACGAGTAGAGGACGTGTCAGGGCGCATCAGCACCTCCTCACGGCGCGGGGGGAGCGGAAGCCGGCGGCGTGGCCGGCGCGGGCTCGGCAGGGGCGGGCGTGGCAGCGGAGGCAGGAGTGGCCGCCGCAGGCGCGGCCGCTGCCGGCACCGGCATCGAAGAGGCCGAAAGCGTGCGCATCAACTCGGCGCGGCGGCGCAGACCAGGCGGCGTCTGCCCATCGTTGAGGATCGCGGTGAAGGTCTCGGTCGCCGCTTTATAGTCGCCGGCCTTGTACTGGGCGAGGCCGATGATCTCGCGGGCGGAGTGGCGAAACGCCCCCTCGGGCGTGTCGAGCGGCTTCATCCGGCCTTCGATCTCGACGAGCGAAGCCGTATCGACCAGCAGCATCGCCGCGCGAACCTGGGCGACATTCTGCATCAACGTGCTGACCGAAGGGTCCTTCGCCAGCCCATCGTAATCGGCAACGGCGGCGGCGGCATCGGTCTTGGCAAGTTCGTCAGCCGCGCGGAAGCGCGCGAGGAGCCGGTAGCCGCGGGTGCCGTCCTTCTCCAGGGCGACGAAAGCGGCTTCGGCTTCCGCCGTCTTGCCCTCGGAAGCGAGCTTCTGGGCCGCCTCGAATTGCGCGCCGGACGCCTGATCCTGCTTCAGCTTCCACCACTCATAGCCGCGCCAGCCGGCGACGGCGACGACGATGAGCACGGCCAGGCCGATGACAAAGCCGCCATAGCGGGTCCACAGGCGGCCGAAACGCTCGCGGCGCAGGTCCTCGTCGATCTCGTTGAAGATGTCAGCCATGAAACGTCCGTGAGCAACTCGTCGCGGGCCGCCGCAGCGAGGCGGGGCCGGTACTGGAAAGGGCCGCGTAAACTACCGATGCGGCTTGAACAAGGCAAATCGAGCGGCGGACCGGGCGGCGCCGCGCTTTGCCCCGGAAAGAGGCCGCCTATCCCTTCTTGGGGGCGTAGACATGCTCCGGGCCGGGGAAGCTGCGCGCGCGCACCTCGCTGGCATAGGCTTCCACGGCGGAGCCGATGGCAGGCCCGATTTCGGCGAACTTCTTGACGAAGCGGGGGACGCGGTCAGACAGGCCGAGCATGTCTTCCAGCACGAGAATCTGGCCGTCGCAGGCTGGCGAGCCGCCGATGCCGATGGTGGGAGGCGCGACCTCCTGGGTGATTTGGCGGGCCAGCGGCTCAGAGATAGCCTCCAGCACGATGGAAAAGGCGCCGGCATCGGCGATAGAGCGGGCGTCGTCGAGAATCAGCGCCGCGCTCGCCTCATCGCGGCCCAGCGCCTTGAACGAGCCGAGCGTGTTGATCGCCTGCGGCGTCAGACCGACATGGCCCATGACCGGCACACCGCGATCAGCGAGAAAACGCACCGTCTCCGCCATGCGGCGCCCGCCTTCCAGCTTCACGGCGCCGGCCCCGCTTTCCTTCAGCACCCGGGCGGCGGTGGCGAAGGCCTGCTGCGGCGACCCCTCATAGGAGCCGAAGGGCAGGTCCACCACCACCAGCGCCCGCGCCGAGCCGCGCATCACCGCCTGACCCTGCAGGATCATCATGTCCACGGTCACCGGCACGGTGGTCTCCATGCCGTGCATCACCATGCCGAGCGAATCGCCCACCAGCATGAAGTCGACATGCGGGTCGATCAGGCGGGCGGTGTGGGCGTGGTAGGCGGTCAGCGAGACAATGGGCTCGCCGCCTTTCTTCGCGCGGATGTCCGGAGCGGTAAGGCGGCGGACAGCGGACTGAACGGACATGTCAGGCGATTTCCTCGTTTTCCTGCATGGGCTTGCTCAGCCCATGACCGGCACCCCGACGATGTAGGGGTGGAACCAGAAAGAGAGGAAGGCATAAAGCACGACACCCAAGCCCACCGCAATGAGATCACCCCACCAGTGGGTCGGCGCGACGGGGAGCGGCGCGTTCCGGCGCTTCGCCATGATCCGCAGCACCACCGCCCAGGCGAGGATGACCACGGCCAAGGTCACGGTCGCGGCGTCGCCATTGGCGAGAAGATGCGCCAGCGCCCAAGTCTTGATGGCGACCAGGAAGGGGAACTTCAGCCAGGCCTTGATGTGGCTCGGCACCAGCGCCGCCACGGCGAAGATGGACGAGAACAGCATGAGCAACAGAGCGAGATGGCGCAGACCCACCGGCGGATCATAGAGCTGGGCCGGCCCTTCAGCCCGCCACTGGCCGAAGCCATAGGCGATCATCAGCACCCCGGCGATGGCGAGGACGCCATGCACGATCCGATAGGTGGTGGCGCCCAGCTGCGCCGTGGCCGCTGCGGCCATCTTGCGGCGCGCGGCAACAATGTGAATGGCAACGAACAGGGCGAGCCCCGCCAGCATCAGGATCATGATCGTCCTCCCCGTGTGACGGCGCGCACGCTAGAGACTTTCCAACCGCCGCGCCATCCGGGCAAGGGCCGACTTTTTGTCCCGCCCCGCCGATGCTGGGGGATCCGTGGCGATGCGTAAACCATAGGGCGCGTCTGCTCTCCCACCGGCGACGTGCGCGTGTCACAATGATGACACCATTGGTGGGAGGAACCGGAATGAAAGCCGTGCTGGCGTTTCTTGCGCTGGGTCTTGCGTCGGTTCTCGTGCAGCCGGCATCCGCCCAGTCAATGACGATGGCGGCCGTCGACGCGCCGCCGGCAACGATCGCAGCGCCGCCGGAGATGAGCCCGCCCTCCACGGCCACCCCGGCCGCGCTCTCCGCGCCCGCCGTTTCCACAACGCCAGACAGCGCTGTGCCTGCGGCCGCGCCGTCGGTTGCCACGCCACCGATCGAGTCGGCAGCGGTCGCTCCCCTCCCCACCCCGCTGGAAGCCGCAGCGCCGCCACCGCCCGAGGTGCAGGTGATGATCAGCCTGTCCAAGCAGCGCATGGTGGTGTCGGTCGCCGGCAAGGAGCGCTACGCTTGGGCGGTCTCAACCGCCCGCAAGGGCTACCGCACCCCGCTCGGAACTTACCGGCCCGAGCGGATGCACAAGCGCTATTTCTCGCGCAAATATGACAATGCACCGATGCCCTACGCGATCTTCTTCCACCGGGGCTGGGCGATCCACGGCACGGACGCCGTCGGCCGGCTCGGCCGCCCCGCTTCGCATGGCTGCGTCCGCCTGCACCCGAACAATGCGCGCGCCCTCTTCGCCCTTGTGAGCGAACATGGCCGCGCCAACACGCAGATCACCGTCAGCCGCTGAGAACCGGCCAGAAGGTGGCGTAGGTCACGCCGCCTTCTTCACATCCTTCACATCGGTGAAGACGATGCCCGGCCAGCGATCGCCGGTGTAGCCGATCATGAAGGCCGACGGGCTGAGGAAGACCAGATCGCCATCCAGGTCTTCCGCCGTCGACAGCCGATTGCCGGCGGCGAAATCCGCGAGCTTCTTGGGGTCTTCCGACGACACCCAGCGGGCCAGCTGGAATTCCGACATGTCGAAGCCGACCTCCAGCCCATATTCGGCCTCCAGCCGGTTCTTCAGCACGTCGAGCTGCAGCGGGCCGACAACCCCGACCAGCGCGGGCGAGCCGTCCGTGGGGCGGAACACCTGCACCACACCCTCCTCGGCCATTTCCTGCAGCGCCTGCTTCAGCTTCTTCGCCTTCATCGCGTCGGGCAGCTTCACCCTGCGAAGAATCTCCGGGGCGAAGGACGGCACACCGACGAAGTTGATGTCCTCGCCCTCGGTCAGCGTGTCGCCAATGCGCAAATTGCCGTGGTTGGGGATACCCACCACGTCGCCGGCATAGGCTTCCTCGGCCAGCTGGCGGTCCTGGGCGAAGAAGAACTGCGGCGTCGCAAGGCTCATCGGCTTGCCGGTGCGCACCAGCTTCGCCTTCATGCCGCGCTGAAGTTTGCCCGAGCACAGCCGGGCAAAGGCGATGCGGTCGCGATGGTTCGGGTCCATGTTCGCCTGGATCTTGAACACGAACGCGGTCATCCGCGCTTCCTCGGCTTCCACCTTGCGCTTGTCCGCCTGCTGCGCCCGCGGCGGAGGGGCGTAACGGCCGAGCCCTTCCAACAGGTCGCCGACGCCGAAATTGCGCAGCGCCGAACCGAAATAGACCGGCGTCAGGTGCCCCTCAAGGAAGGCCTGAATGTCGAAGGAATTGCCGACCTCGCGCACGAGGCCGAGTTCCTCCGCCAGATTCTCCTCGTCCAGCGTGACATTGAGGGCGGCGATCTGCGCCATGCTCATCTGCCGCAGCGGGCCGGTCTTGCCCTCGTCGCCATCGAGCAGGCGCATGCCGCCAGTGGCAACATCCATGGTGCCGACGAAATCACGCCCCTGCCCCACCGGCCAGGTCATCGGCGTGGTGTCGAGCGCCAGCGTCTTCTCGATCTCGTCGAGAATCTCGAACGGATCGCGGCTCTCGCGGTCCATCTTGTTGATGAAGGTGATGATGGGAATGTCGCGCAGGCGGCACACTTCCAGCAGCTTGCGGGTGCGCGCCTCGATGCCCTTGGCAGCGTCGATCACCATCACCGCCGCGTCAACCGCCGTCAGCGTGCGGTAGGTGTCTTCCGAGAAATCTTCATGGCCCGGCGTGTCCAGCAGGTTGAACACATGGCCGTCGAACTCGAAGGTCATCACCGAGGTCGCGACGGAAATGCCGCGCTCGCGCTCGATCGCCATCCAGTCCGAGCGCGTTGAGCGGCGGTCCTTCTTCGCCCGCACCTGCCCGGCAAGCTGGATGGCGCCACCGAAGAGCAGCAGCTTTTCGGTCAGCGTGGTCTTGCCCGCATCGGGATGCGAGATGATCGCGAAGGTGCGGCGGCGCGCAACCTCGGTGGCGATGGGTGAGGCTGCTGAATTGGAGAGTGCGTTCATGCGAGCCGATGTGGCAGGGAAGCTGCGGCGGATCAAGAGGTGGGCGGGCTTTCGTGGTGACGGGAAAGCCGCCGTCAGCCGAACTGCTTCGTGTAAAGCTCGGGCTTGAAGCCCACCAGCAGCGTGCCATCGGCATCAAGTACCGGCCGCTTGATGAGGGAGGGCTGGGCCTGCATCAGCGCCAGCGCCTTCGCTTCATTGATATCGCCCTTCTCGGCATCGGGCAGATTGCGGAACGTGGTGCCGGCGCGGTTGAGCAGGATTTCCCATCCGACCTTTCCGGCCCAGTTCTCAAGCCGTGCCGCGTCGATGCCGGCAGCTTTGTAATCGTGGAACGCATAGGCGACGCCGTGCCCGTCGAGCCAAGCGCGCGCCTTCTTCATCGTGTCGCAGTTCTTGATGCCGTAGATCGTGACGCTCACGCTCGTCTCCTCCGCAATGCCGCCCCCGTGATAGCGGGGACGGCACGGCGTTTGAAGACCGAAGGCTGCGATCTACTTGGCCGTCGCGGCACCAATGGCGCCACCGGCAACCGCGCCAATGCCCGCGCCCCAGGCCGCGCCGGTGCCGCCGCCGGCGATGCCGCCAATCACAGCGCCCGTGCCGGCGCCGATCACCGCACCCGTGCCTGCCCGACGCTGGGTGGTGGTGCAGCCCGCGACGAGGAGCGCGGCGACGGCGATGACGGTAAGCTTCGTGGCGATGGCTTTGGACATTGGCGTTCTCCCCAGGATTCGATGGCTGAAAGTACCTCCCCCACGTCACCCTCACAATCGCGCTCGACTAAGCATAAGCACGGAGGGCAACCCAGAAGCGAAGACCGTCAGCGCCAGCTTCTCACCCACCGGCCGGGTTCGTAGACCCAATGACCTCGACGCAGCACCCAACGCGGGCCGACATATTCAAACCCACGGCGGTTTTCTTCCCAGTGGCCGGCCGACCAGACCCATCCCCGCCCCGGCCACCAGGCCCAGTGTCCCGGCACCCAGGTGTAACCCCGGCGTGGCGCCGGGCGAGGTTCGCGGCGGGGAGCCGGCGGAGGGCTCGTCGGCGCGGACTGCGCCTGTGCCGTTTGATGCGCCGCGACGCCGAGAGGCACGGACACAAGAGCAGCAGCGGCCTTGAGAAGGGATCGGCGCGAGAGCATCAAACTCACTCCAGCTTGAAGAGGTACCGCAACAGCCAAGCCTTGAGCAGGGCGTGGGGGTCGCGAAGCTGGATGATGACCGCCGCGCGCGGCCGGCGCAATCGTCACGGCCTCGCGGTATCGTGGCCTGCAATTCAACGTCGGAAAGGTGTATGATGGCGCCAACCGCCGGACGGACAACGATCCGGCAGGCCGGGAGGTCGCCATGCACCGCTATCAACGCCGTCTACGTCTTTTCCTCGCCGTGACGCTGTTTTCTGCCCTCGCCGTCAGCGCCGCCGCCGCGCAGGAGCCGGGAGCCGATGCCACCTGGAAGTCGCTGCGGCCGGATATCTTCGGCGAGCGGCCGATCGAGGAGGCGAGCCCGCTCGTTCGTCTCACCGCCCCGAAGCGGGCGGAGGACGCCGCCATGGTGCCGATCGATGTCGAGATCGTGCTGCCCGAAGGCGATCCGCGCACCGTTTCCAAGCTGACGCTGATCGTCGACGAGAACCCCGCTCCGCTTGCGGCCACCTTCACCTTCGGTGGCAGTCGCCGCGATGTAGCGCTCGGCACCCGGCTGCGGGTGAACTCCTATTCCTATGTGCGCGCCATCGCGGAGACCAGCGATGGCGCTCTCCACATGGCCGAGCGCTATGTGAAGGCCTCCGGAGGCTGCTCCGCCCCGGCGATGAAGGACGAAGAAGCACAGCTGAAGAATCTCGGCCAGCTCAAGCTGAAATCGGTGAAGGCGGACGGGATGGGTGACGCCAGCCAGGCGAGCCGCGTCTCGCAGCTGCAGCTGATGATCCGTCACCCCAACTACTCCGGCCTGCAGATGGACCCGCTGACGCGGGCCTATATCCCCGCCAAGTTCGTCGACAATATCCGCGTGACCCAGGGCGACGAGCTGATCTTCTCCATGGTCGGCGGCATCTCGCTCAGTGAGGATCCTGCGATCCGCGTCTCCTACGACCCGGACGGCAAGGAAGTTCATGTCGACGCCGGCGACACGGACGGGCGCAAGTTCGAGGGGGAGCTGAAGCCGGCAAGTTGACCCGCCGGAGCGGCGACAGGCGGGAGCCGCGCCTCGCGGCTCTCGCGCTTTCGATCAATAGAAACAGGTGACTTCCGCTTCCGCCTGCGCCCGATGCAGATCCGCCACGATGTCGCGGAACAGGCCGGTATTGCGGAACAGCTCCGCCTGCTGCCCCGCCACCTGGCTCACGCTCATGATGGTTTCGGCTTCTTCATAGCGCTCATAGGGCATGATGGTCGCGATGGTGTCGATCGAGCAGGAGCACTTCTCCAGCGCCTGCCGGGTCTGGCCGTTGACGATCATGCAGGCGAACACATAATCGGCCCGCGCCGCCGTCGGGTAATCATTGATAAGGCCTGAATTCGGCGCCTTTGGCGCCGGCTTGCGGGCGCCGGCGGTGAGGCCGGGGGACAGCATCTCCTGTGCCAGCACGCCGCCCGCACCCAGCAGCGTGAAGGTCAGGACGGCGCCGAGGCGGCCCGCCTTCGAAATTCGCGTGGAGCCTGTGTTCGCCATGGTTATTCCTCTCCTGGGGCGGCCGCCTATTTCACCGCCGGCGTGTTGGTCACGCCGGTCAGAGTAAGGCTGGTCTCGATCATGTTGGCGCTGCCATCCGCCTTGGGCGTGACGACATCGATGGAATAAAGCCCGCCGGGCACCGCATCGGCGAACAGGAATTCGTAGCGCCGCCCCACCAGTTCCAGCAGTTTGTCCTTGTTGGGGTCCTCGGCGAAGGGAAGCATGGTGAGCTTCCAGCCCTCGACCTCGCGGCCATCAAAGGAAAAGCGCGCCGGCGTAACGGTGCCGGTGGAGAGATGCTCACGCACGCGGTTGCGCAGATAGAACGGGCTGCCCTTGGTCAGCTGCGCGATTTCCTTCACGTCGCGTTCCAGAAGGATCAGCGCGATCGGATTGCCGTTCATGGTCGGAAACGGGCCAGCCTCACCCTCCTGCGTGCCGCGATGGATGATGACATCCGCGATCCGCTTGGCCGGATCGTCGGCCGGCGCCTCGACCTTCATGTCCAGCGTTTCCTCGAAGCCGTCGCCAAGCTTGGCCTCGGAGGTCACGTGCTTATAGGCATAGGTCAGCGTCGTTCCCGGCTGCACCTGGGCAAGATAGGGACGCTCAAAGAAGAGTTCTGCAGCCGTCGGCGCGGCAAACGCGGCGGTCGTCGCAAGGGTCGCCAGCGAGGCCGCGGCGGCAAGGGTGCGGGCAATACGCAACATGGAACGTCTCCGTCAGCCGGCGCGGTCGGGCTGGAAATAGCGTCGGTAGTCATAGATCTCGGAGCCGTTGGCATCGGCCTCCGCCAGCGCCAGCAGGTCGGCGTGCAGCGGCGACAAATGGCAGGCGGGATCGGTGGCGGCCGCATCGCCGGCAATCGCCATGGCCTGACAGCGGCAGCCGCCCCAGTCGATTTCCTTGCGAACGCAGCTCTTGCACAGCGGCGGCATCCAGTCCGTGCCACGGAAGGCGTTGAAGGCAGGAGAATTCACCCAGACATCGCTGAGCGAATGGTCGCGCACATTCCAGAAATCGAGGTTCGGGATCGTCTCAGCCGCGTGGCAGGGCAACACCTTGCCGGAGGGCGTGACATTGAGCGACTGCCGGCCCCAGCCATTCATGCAAGGCTTGGGGTACTTGGCGTAATAGTCCGGCACGACGGCATCGATGGTAAGCGTGCCCTTGAGCCGGGCGCGCGCCTCCTCCACCACGTCGAGCGCCCAGAACACCTGGTCGCGCGTCGGCATCAACGCGCCACGATTGCGCAGCGCCCAGCCATAATATTGCGAATGGGCGATCTCGATACGCTTGGCGCCGAGGGACAATGCCAGCTCGATGAAGTCCGGGATCTGGTGAATGTTGGCCCGATGCACCACGGAGTTGATGGTGAGCGGCAGGCCGAGCCGGCGCACCTCATGGGCAACTGCGAGCTTCCTCTCATGCGCGCCGCGAAAATTCGAGACCTTGTCGGTCATATCCGCCGTCGCGCCCTGGAAGGACAGCTGCACATGGTCGATACCGGCATCGGAAATTGACTGTAGACGCTCCGCCGTCACGCCCACGCCGGCGGTGATGAGATTGGTGTAGAGCCCCACCTCCACACAGTGGCGGATCATCTGTTCGAGATCACGCCGCGCCGTCGGCTCACCACCGGAGAGATGGACCTGCAGCACGCCGAGCTTCGCCGCCTCGGAGAACACCCGCAGCCAGGTCTCGGTTTCGAGTTCGACATTGCGCCGGTCCAGTTCCACCGGATTGGAGCAATAGGGGCATTGCAGCGGACAGCGATGGGTCAGCTCCGCCAGCATGCCATAGGGAATGGGAGGCGCCGGGCGTGCCGGCACCTCCAACTGCTGGCGAGGTTCGTCGATCAGGCTCATGATGCGGCATCCCCGACCAAGGGGGAAGTGACCTCGATCAGCCCTTTCTCGGCCAGCCCGGCGAGGAAGGCATCGACATCGGTCGCGATGGTCTGGCGCTCCACCGTGAAGGCGGCGGCGAGTTCGTCGACGATGAGGCCGATGGAGCGCGCACCGTCCACCTTTTTCAGGATCTCGACTGCGACCGGATCGGGATTGAGCACCCGCTCCGGCGCCAGCAGCACCCACTGGCCCCGCGCCTCGTCATGCCGAAGGCGCACGCCGCGCGCCAGCCTAGGAACGCTGTTCGCCGCAAGAGTCGCTGTCATCACCCCTCCTTCGGGACGAAGGCTCCCGGATAGGCCATCTTCGGGTCGATATAGGCGAAATAGAGCGCGTCGAGTTGCACCCACAGCACGTCGCACTTGAATTCCAGCGCGCGGATCGCCTGTTCCTGCTGCTCCGGCGTGCGGGCGTGCTGCTTCACATAGTCGAGCGCGAAGTCGGCATCGCGCGGCGCCTGGGTCAGGCGCTTGTCGAAATAGGCAAGTGTCTCCTTGGAGACGAAATCATAGTTCTTCAGCATGCCGGCGACACGCTCGCCGATGATGCCGGGCGAGAACATCTCCGTGAGCGAGGAGGCGATGGCCTCAAGCAGCGTCTTCTCACGGACGAAATGCACATAGGCGTCGACCGCGAACTTGGTCGCCGGCAGCAGGCCGCGCAGGGAGGTGACGGTATGGCGGTCGAGCCCGAGGCTGTCGGTCAGCACCAGCCAGCGGGCGATGCCGCCCTCCCCCTCATGGTCGCCATCGTGATCGACGATGCGCTGGCGCCAGACGCGGCGCAGTTCCGGCTCCTCCATGCGCGCGAGAATGGCGGAATCCTTCACCGGGATCATCGCCTGGTAGTAATAGCGATTGAGCGCCCAGGCCTGAACCTGACCAAAGGTGAGCTGGCCATTATGCAGCAATTTGTGAAAGGGATGCAGGCTGTGATAGCGGCGCGTACCAACATCGCGCAAGCGCGCTTCAAGCTCTTCTGGCGAAAGAAGCGTGGTCATAGGGCAATCTCCATCCCATCGTGAGCGATTTCCCATCCGGCTTTATTCGCCGTGATCCGCTCATCTGAGCCATCAACCAGCACCGGATTGGTGTTGTTGATGTGAACATAGATTTTCCGCCCGACGTTGACCTCGCGCAAAGCCTCGATCGAACCGCGCGGACCCGACATCGACATATGCCCCATCCGCGCCCCGGTCTTGGTGCCGACTCCGGCGAGCACCATCTCGTCGTCCTGCCATAGCGTGCCGTCGAACAGCACCGCATCCGCCCCGTCCAGCCGCGCGCGCAAGGCGTCAGTCATGGCCGCGCAGCCGGGGATATAGAGAACGCGCCTGCCGCTGGCCGTGAGTTCGACGCCGATGGTTTGCTCGCCCTCGCGATCGGTGGTGAGCGATCCCTGCTCGGCCTGCTCGCGCGCTTCAAGATAGAGGGCGATCTTGCCCGGCACCGGGAAAATCGTCACCTGCACGCCTGCGACCAATTCAAAGGACGCGCCCAGTTGCACCGGGCGGCGCGCGACGACATCAGGAGCCAACACATCGAAGGCGCTGCTGCCCGCGAGCACTCCCTGCACGCCCGGCGTCGCCAGCAGGCTGAAAGGCTGCGCCTCGCGCAGGCTCAGCAGCCCGGCGACGTGGTCGATATCGGCATTGGTCAACAGCACGGATTTGAGCGGCGAATGCCGCAGACCCTCGCGGGGATGCAAGGCCGGGGTCGCCTGCAATTGCGCGAGAATTTCCGGCGCGCAGTTCACCAGCGCCCAGTCGCGACCATTGGCGGTCACGGCGATCGATGCCTGCGTTCGCCGCCGGACACGGGGATCGTTCGCCCAGGCAAGCGAACAGACCGCGCAGCGGCAGTTCCACTGAGGGAACCCACCGCCCGCGGCTGATCCGAGGATCACAAGCTTGAAGTGGGACGGGGGCGTGGTCATCGGCAAAGCGATTTCATGCCATCCCGTCCCCAGAAGGCTCAGAAGTCAGCCGGATAGTAGGCGTTGACTTCCATGCCGACGCAGACTTCAACAATGCGAGGAGCAGTCCAGGCCATATCGTCCTCCTGATGTTGTCCAATCCCTCTTTACTTCATAAGAAGATTATAAGAGATTGAGTTGCTTTGCGGATATTTCACCGCTTGAATAATGTGATGATCCTTTGGTCATCCGTCAAGAACACCTGACCATCTTTCCCTCAGGCACACATTATACCACGGTGATGTGATCGCGAACGCTGCATCTCAATTCCCGTCCGCGTCCAGCATGAATCCACGGCCCCGTACCGTGACGATGAGGTGCGCCCCTTCCGGCAGAGCCTCCGCCAGCTTGTGGCGGAGATAGCCGACATACACATCCACGACGTTCAGAGAGGCGCCGCCATGGCCAGCCCAGAGCGCGGCGAAGATATCCGCACGTGACAGGGGCTCGCCGGGATGACGCATGAGCAGCGCCAGGAGTTCCACCTCGCGTTCGGTCAGCCGCACACGGACGCCGCCAAGCAGCGCCTGCCGGGTGTCGAGATCGAGCGAGAGCGCGCCGACCTCCAGCGTGCGGGGCTCACTCCCGGCACTGCTGCGGCGCAGGGCCTGCACCTTCACCCGCGCCAGCAATTCCTCGAAGGCGAAGGGCTTGACGATGTAGTCGTCCGCCCCTGCCATCAGCCCCTCGGTACGCTCATTCACGCTGGAACGGGCGGAGAGCATGAGAATCGGCGCCGTCTGGCCGCCGGCCCGAAGCGCCTTGCACACTTCGATGCCCGAACGACCCGGCAGCATCACGTCGAGAATGATCGCTCCCCACGGCTTGCCCGTGGCAACCCGCAGCGCCGCCTCGCCGTCACCGACCAGTTCCACGTCGTAACTCTCGGAGGAAAAGCCCCGCCGCAGCAGCGAGCCGATATCAGGATCGTCCTCCACGACCAGAATGTTCATTGGGCGGCCTCCAGTGTGATGTCCGGGAGCGGGAGCGGCAGACGCACCGCGACGCAGGTGCCGCGCCGCCCGCCGCCCTCTCCCGTACTGCTTTCAATGGCGATTCGACCCCCATGGCGGTCGACAATCCACTTTGCGAGGGCGAGACCTATACCGAAACCCGTCCCTTCGCGCGTGCCGGTCGAGCCACGCCAGAACCGCTCGAACACATGCGGCAATTCGTCGGGTGGAATGCCGGTGCCATGGTCGCGCACCTCGATCACCACCTCCTCGCCCTCCCGGCGCGCGCCGAGCCGCACGCTCTCGCCGGGAGGCGAGTGACGTACCGCATTGGCGACGAGCCCATCGAAGGTCTGACGCAGCCATTCGCGGTCGGCATCTACGGCCAGCCCTTCCGCCCCCTCCTCCGCCTCCAGCACCAGCCCGCTCGCCCGCGCCAGCGGCGCCATGCCTTCGCAGACCTCAGTCAACAGGTCCGACACCAGGAACAGCGAGCGGTCGAGTTCGATCTGGCCGCTTTCGGACCGCGCGATACGCAAAAGGTCCTCCACCCGTCGATGTAGACGGCGCGCGCGCGACTGGATCACCAGCAGGGCCGCGCGCAAATCTTCCTCGCGCGGCTTCTGTGGCCGCAAGGTGATCTCGACCTCACCGAGGATCACCGTCAGCGGCGTGCGCAGTTCGTGGCTGACATCGGTAAAGAAGCGCCGGCGCGCCATGTCGACATTTTCAAGCCGAGTATTGGCGGCGCGCAGTTCGGCCGTTCGGGCTTCGACGATTTGCTGCAGTTGTTTCTGATCGGCCACCAGCCGGGCTTCGCGGCGGGCGAGATGCGCCGCCATGCGGTTGAACCGCGCCATGGCGAGGCTCAGTTCGTCATGTCCCGTCACGTTGACACGGGTGTCCGATCGCCCCCGCGCGATCGCCGCCGCCGCCGCCGCGACATCCGCGACGCGGTTCACCAGCGTGCGGCCGAGGAGATGGTAAAGAGCGACCGCCAGCAGGAAGGCGAACGCGACGCCGGCCAGCCCCCAGCGGATGGTGCGCTCACGCAGTTCCCGCACCTGATTATAGGCGTCGAGGGCGGTGGTACGCTCCTCCTCCATGGCCTGGCTGAGCGGCGCGCCGAAGCCGGCGGCGAACACGTCGAGCGCGACGCGGGCGGCCGTCGCGGGCTCCTCCGTCCTCAGCGCCAGGTCGACCTGCCGGTCCAGCACATCGAACTGCGCCCGCAACCGGGCGATGGTGCGGCTGCGCGCCGCCATCAAGGTCCGCTGTTCCTCGCCGACCAGCCGGCCGACATAGGACGAGAGCGCCTCCTCCAGCCGCGCGAAGGCTTCCCGCGTCCGCTCGGCGGCGAGGACGCGGCCGGCGCGGGCGGGGGTACGCTCGGCCTGCGGCGACTCGTGCCCGGCCTGCAACGCCAAAAGCGCGTAATCGCCGATGCGCCCCGAAATCGTGGAGAGGAGTTCCAGCCGGGTCTGCGCGGAAACGAGCCGATCCAGCTGGCTGCTGACCGCCCCCAGCGCGAGGACAAGCGCCAGAGTCGACGCCGCCGTCACGAAGACGGCAACGGAAAGCAAGAGCGCCATGCGCGCTCTGAGCGATGAGAACAAGCCGCGCCCCATCCCGCCTCACCGGATGACGCCACCCCATGCGATGGCGTCCCAATGATTTCACGGACGCGACCCGTGCGCACGCTGCGATGCAACAGGCCGAGTTTGCGATGGCAGCAAGCTACGCCGCGATCAGATATCGCGCCCGCCTGCGCCGGGAGGCGCGCAGCGCCATTTGAGCACCTTCCATTTAGGGTGGGTCTCGGTCCATTCGGCAATCACCGGCATGGCGCCGATCATGCACTGCATGGGCGCGGGCGGCGCTTCGAGCCCGACAGACACCGCCTCCTCGCGGCACGTGCCGGGGCTGGCGATGAGGCAGATGGAAAGAATGAGCTCCATGTTGTTCCTCGTGGCGTGAGTGCAACGCCGTCCGAACGCTCCCCCGAAGGCCGGCCTTGATCTCTACGCCGCACGCGGCAGTCGGATCACTCATGAATGCTGCAACGCAGCAAGAACCTTGCCAATTGCATCCGGCGGGGCCGGCGCCCGCGTTCCCGGCGCGTATGCGCGTCCCGCGCTCACAGCCGGCGAACTATGCCGCATTTTTGGTCGTGCCGCCAGTTTCCTCAAGTTGCGACCATTAGGCATGCGCGACAATATTCCGTGGGGCAAGCGCGCCTGCCTGCGTCATACGAATGAAGAATCCCTTGCAGATAAAGGCGAAGCGGGCCTAGTCTCTCGCCGTAACGTGTCTGGTCGCGCTATCGGGCCAACCGGTTTGGTGTTCCAAACGCTGCAACAAAGATAGCCGGGACATCGGGGGACAATTCCCGTCCCTTGTCATGCAACCCCGTTCTGGGAGGAATAGATGGCCAAGATCAACAAGGTACTCATCGGCGAGTCGCTGGTGGGCGACGGCAACGAGGTCGCCCATATCGACCTCATCATCGGACCGCGCGGCTCCGCGGCCGAAAGCGCCTTCCTGAATGCGCTGACCAACAACAAGGACGGCTTCACCTCGCTGCTCGCGGTCGTGACTCCGAACCTGCTCGCCAAGCCGAACACCATCCTCTTCAACAAAGTGACCATCAAGGACGCCCGCCAGGCCGTCCAGATGTTCGGCCCGGCCCAGTACGCGGTCGCCAAGGCCGTGGTCGACAGCGTTGCTGAAGGCGTGATCCCGGAAGACGAAGCCGACGACCTGTTCATCTCGGTCGGCGTGTTCATTCACTGGGAAGCGGCGGACGACGCCAAGATTCAGCAGTTCAACTATGAAGCCACCAAGGAAGCGCTCAAGCGCGCCGTGGAAGGCCAGCCGACGGTCAAGGAAGTTCTCGCTCAGGCCGCTTCGGCCAAGCACCCCTTCGCCGCTTAGATCGGAAGCAACCCTGGGCAGACAACAGCTCCGCCCGCGGCCCAATACCCGAAGGGCCTGCTCCAGCGGTTGGCGGCGATCTTCCTGAACAAGTAAGGGCCGCACACGCCCTTGCTTGCGCCACGGAGGCGGCGGTTTCCGCCCTCTCACGCCGACGCAGATCATTTTGGCCCGGGGCTTCATCGCTCCGGGCCTTTTTCATTCGGGGCGTGCCGAAAGCGCGCGGATGGCCGGCCAACGCTGCCGACAAGTCAGACGACCGAAGACCAGGTACGTTCCGTTCGGCTAGGCCGCATCCAGGCTAAGGCGCACCGCGTCGAGGCACGCAGGCGTCGCCCGCTCCTCCGGCGTCAGGTTGATCGGCATGTCGCGGACGACCTGCACCGGCGCACCGTCCAGCACGACGATACGGCTCGCCAGTTCCACCGCCTCGCGCCGGTCATGAGTCACGAACAGCACGGTGGCCGGACGACGGGCGAGCAGGCGACGTAGCAGATCCCGCAGCCGCGCCGCACCCGCCTCATCCAGCGAAACGAAGGGCTCGTCCATCAACAGCACGTCGGGCGCTATGGCGAAGGCGCGGGCCAGCGCCACGCGCCGCTGCTGGCCGAGCGACAAGCGCTCGGGATAGGCCCCCGCGAGATCGGCCAGCCCAACCTCCTGAAGCATCTCTTCCGCCTGCCGGCGCCCCGCGCCCCCCGCCGGCAGCGGCAGGGCGACGTTCTGAAGCACTGTGCGCCATGGCAGCAACCGAGGGTTCTGGAACGCATAAGCGAGGCGGGGCGCCGCAGTGCCGAAACCGATCGCGCCACGAAAATCCCGGTCCAGCCCGGCGACGATGTTGAGCAGCGTGGTCTTGCCAATGCCGGACTCTCCCAGCAGTGCCACGAAGGCGCCTTCCGCAATATCGAGATGGAAGCTGTGAAAGACCGCACGGCCAGCCCCTCCCGCCTGCGCGGGATAGCGTTTCTCATCGATCGCGATCGTGATCGCGCTCATCGCCGCCACCTGTTGGAGCGGCGCTCCCAAGGCTGAAGAAGACCGATTTCGATGAGTTGCACCACCGCGGTGAAGGCGAGCGCATAAGCGAGGATACCGGCGACATCGAACAGCTGGAACGCGGTCTGCAACTCGAACCCGACGCCGTTGGAGCGGCCGAGCAACTCCACCACGAGCACGATCTTCCAGGTGAGCGCCAGGCCGGAACGGGCACTGGCGGCGAAGAACGGCACCAGTTGCGGCAGGACCACCTCGCGCAGCGCCCGCAGGCGCGGCACCCGGTAGACCTGCGCCATCTCGTCGAGATCGCGCGACAGCGCCGCCGCGCCCTCCCGCATCGTCACCGCGACATTGGGGATCTTGTTGATCGCCACCGCCGTGATCGCCGCCACTTCGGTGAGGCCGAACCAGACATAGCAGAGAATGATGACGACCAGCGCCGGCAGGTTGAGCAGCACGACAAGCCACGGTCCGAACAGTTCATTTAGCGCCACCGACCGGCCCAATACGATGCCGATGGCGGATCCAAGCGTCATGGCGATGAGGAAACTCGCGGCGACGCGGGCGAGCGTGATGGCGACGCTCTCGGGCAGAACGCCGGTGCGCGTGGCGCGCAGCATGGCCGCGAACACGTCAAGCGGGCCGGGCAGCAGGCGCGACTGCGCCCACAGCGCGGCGACTTGCCAGAACAGCAGCAGCGCCAGCAAGGAGGCGGCCGTCAGCAGCAGACGCCGGGACGTGGACACGGTCTCACTCGCCGATAGGGCCGAACAGCGAACGGTCGAAACGGGGATCGGGCCCCACCAGTTCCTCACCGCCGATCTGCGCCAGCACCTCGAACAGCTTGGCGCAGGAAACCCGCTCCGCCTCGCCGAACGCGCCGGGAATGCCGGCGCGGTAATAGTCGCGCAGGCGGGCAAATTCAGCATCGTCCGCCGCCTGCATCAGCGGGCGAAGACGGGTCCAGGCCGAATCGTTGGTGGCGAGCACGCGATTGGCCGCCGCCGCCGCACGCAGGAAGGCCGCAATCGCCGCGCCGCGTTCCGCCATGACGGCGTTGCGCCAGACAAAACCGACCAGCGGCGGCACCGGGTCGATGCCGAGCCCCCGCACCATCTCGCTGACATCGATCAGCCGGGCGAAGCCGCGGGCGTCGAGCCGCGCGGCATAGGGCCAGAAGGTCAGCACCGCATCGACGCGGCCGAGCGGCAATTGCTCGCTCACCAGCGGCGGGGCGCCATAGACCGGCTCGGCGGCGCTGGCGAGATCGACGCCGAGCTTCGCCTTCCCATAGGCGCGCAGCAGCAGCCAGCTCTTGTCGAGCGCGCCGCCGGCAACGCCGATGCGTCGGCCGCGCAGATACTCCAGCGTCTTCACCGGCCCCTTCGCCGCCACCATCACCGCACCCAGCGCGCTAGAAAACGGCGCGAAACGCATGCGTTCACCATCGCTGGTGCGCCGCATCGCCCAGAGCCAGTCGCTGACGATGAGGTCGATGTCGCCCGCCTGCAGCGCCACCGTGGTCGCCTGCCCGCTGGCGAAATCGACGCTTTCCAGCGCCAGCCCTTCCCGCTGGTCGAGCCCCTCGGCGCGGATGGTCTCCACCAGCCAGTTGAGCGTGCCGAATTTCAGCGTCCCGACACGCAGCGCCAATGCCGGCCCAGCTTGGGCGCGCAGCAGCGAGGGCGTGGCGACGAGGCCCGCCGCTGCCGCGAGCAAAGCCCGGCGCGAAAGCGGCGAGAGGGGGGCACGGGTCATGGGGCGGCCTTCCCGGTAAGCGGCGGATCAAGCAAACGGTTGCGCACGAGATAGGAGACGCCACGCAGCCAGGATTCGTCCGTGTTGTTGCGGATATCGGCGCTGCCGGCGCGCAGCACCTCTCCGGTGGCGACATCGCGCAGCTGGAAATTGATGTTGAGGATGAGGTTCGACACCTTCTGCACCAACCCTATGACCTCGATCTGCGCACCGAGTGCCTGGGCGATCGGCAATTCGCAGCTGTTGCAGTTGCGAAACGGCGTAGCTTCCGTGATCTGCGCCTGCTGGGGCGAAAGGTCCAGCACGTCATAGCCTGCCTCCTGCAGCCGGCGCCGAACCTCTTCGGTGATGAGATCGAGCCTGCGCTTCTCCTCCGGCTTCGGACCGCGAATGTCGACCTCGCTGCTGGTGTCGAGCAACTCGAAGTCGAACACCGCAACGCGCGTCGCGGCCTGCGCGGCGTTCACCACCCCGGGGCCGGCCCCCAGCGATATCGACACGGCAAGAGCCAAACCGAGAAAGCGGCCGGCACGAACTGGAAATCTCATTCGGCTTGCCTCCTCGATGGGCGACTTCTTCCCGGCCTGCGCAATCATATCGACAAGAACTCCTCCTGCAACCCACCGGGAAAAAGTTCCCGATTGAAATATTTCGTCTATGCTTGCGACAATAGCAGCGTTACATTCTCTTATTAGTTTCTTATGCACTCAATTTTATTGAATGCCTGATTTTGTTTGCGTAGAGTTTTCCCCAAGGCTCACGAGAAAAGTTCCGAGGACCATCTCCTCGAGAACGCAAGCCGCGGGATGGAAAGCCGATGATGAGGATGGCAGGCGCCGTCGGCGCGACGCTTATGGCGATGGTATACGCCTCTGCCCCCGCCGGAGCGCAGGAAGCTGCGGCGCCCACCGCTCCCCCTGCCTCCCCGCCCTTGGCCGCCAAGCCGGCGGCGGCGATCGGTCCGGAACAGACGTTCCTGATCGGCGTGGTGCGCCAGCTTCCGGAGCCGCCGCCTTGGATCGCGCCCCTGCAGATGCCGCCCGATGACCTCGGCATCGCTGGCGCCGAGCTCGGCATTCGTGACAACCTCACCAGCGGCCGCTTCCTCAAGCTCGACTACAAACTGTCGAGCGAGATCGTGCCCACGGATGGCGACACGCTGCCGGCCGTGGCGAAGCTGGTCGAGGCCGGGAATCGCTTCATCCTGCTGGACGTGCCGCCGGATGCGCTACTGAAGATCGCCGATACCTATAAGGATCGCGACATCGTCTTCATCAATGTCGGGGCCACGGACGACCGGCTGCGGCAGAAGGACTGCCGGGCCAATGTGTTCCACATCGCCCCCAGCCGCTCCATGCTGACCGACGCGCTGGCCCAGTTCCTCGTCACCAAGCGCTGGCAGAACTGGTTCCTGATGGTCGGTCGCACCGACAATGACAAGCTCTATAGCGAGGCGGTGAAGCGCTCGGCCAAGAAGTTTGGCGCCAAGATCGTCGCCGAGAAGACCTGGGACTATGGGCCGGACGCGCGCGCCACCGCCCAGTCCGAAGTGCCGCGCGGCACACAGGTCGGCGAGTACGACATGCTGATCGTCGCCGACGAGCTCGGCGAGTTCGGCGACATCCTGCCCTACAACACCTGGCTGCCCCGCCCGATCGCCGGCACCCAGGGGCTGATGGCGCTTTCCTGGCATCCGACGATGGAAAACTGGGGCGCCTCGCAGCTGCAGAGCCGGTTCTTCAAGCAGTCCAAGCGAATGATGCAGCCGCTAGATTTCCAGATGTGGCAGGGCGTGTTCGCCGTCGGCTCGGCCAGCCTGAAGACGCGCAACAGCGACCCGACGAAGATCGAAGCGCAGATGCTGTCGCACGATTACGACTTGCCGGTGTTCAAGGGTGTCGCTGCGTCATTCCGCAGCTGGGACCATCAGCTGCGCCAGCCGATCCTGCTGACCCACGCCACCAATACGGTGACGCTCTCGCCGCAGGCCGGCTTCCTGCACCAGACCTCGCCGCTTGATACGCTGGGCTTCGACAGACCCGAAACGCTCTGCAAATTCCAATAAAATCAAACAATTGCCTGGAGGAAACGATGAAACGACAGATGCTGCTGTCCACCGGCCTGGCCACCCTAGCGGGGCTGATGCTGGTGGATGCCCTGCCGGCCGAGGCGTCTCCGCGCGCCTTCGTGACCAATGAGCGCGACCACACGATGAGCGTGGTCGACATGTCGACGCTGAAGGTCACGAACACCATCAAGACCGGGCGTCGCCCACGCGGCATCATCGCCAGCCCTGACGGCAAGCTGATCTATGTCTGCGCCTCCGACGACAACCGCGTCGAGGTCTATGACGCGGCGACCCTGAAGCTGGTGAAGACGCTGCGCTCCGGCCCCGACCCGGAGCTGTTCGTGCTGCACCCTTCGGGCAACCCGCTCTACATCGCCAACGAAGACGACAACATGGTCACGGTGGTGAATGTCGAGAACAACGATCTGATCGCCGAGATCCCGGTCGGCGTCGAGCCGGAAGGCATGGGCATCAGCCCCGACGGCAAATACATGGTCAACACGTCCGAGACGACCAACATGGCGCATGTGGTCGACACCTCGAACAATGAGATCATCGAGAACATCCTGGTCGATTCCCGCCCACGCATCGCCGAGTTCAGCAAGGACGGCAAGCAGCTCTGGGTGTCGGCGGAGGTCGGCGGCACGGTGGCGGTGATCGATCCCGCGACCTGGAAGATCGTCAAGAAAATCTCGTTCAAGATCCCCGGCGTGGCGGACGACGCCATCCAGCCCGTCGGCGTGCGCATCACCAAGGACGGGTCGAAGGCCTTCATCGCGCTCGGCCCGGCCAATCGGGTGGCCGTCGTCAACGCCAAGACGCTGGAAGTCGAGAAATATCTGCTGGTCGGCCAGCGCGTCTGGCAGCTCGGCTTCACGCCGGACGAGAAGTTCCTGCTCTCGACCAACGGCAATTCCAACGACATTTCGGTGATCGACGTTGCCGACGAGAAGGTCACCAAATCCGTCACGGTCGGCCGCCTGCCCTGGGGCGTGGTCGTGGTGCCGTGACCGCCATTTTCACCAGAAAACTAAGCAATATCGGGAGGAACCCCTCATGACTCTGCGCCGCAAAGCCGCTCTTTCCTTCACCCTCGCCGCCCTTCTCGCCACTTCCGGCGCCGCCATCGCGGCCGGTGACCTGACGCTGAAGCCCACCGAACTGAAGCCGCTCGAACTCGGACTCGGCAATGCCGGCTATGGAGTTTCGGAGACCAAGTACAATCTGGAAACCGGCAAGGCCTATAGCCTCGAACTCAGCTCCACGGGCAAGAAGGAATGCGCCTGGCAGGCGCCGGAATTCTTCAAGAGCATTTTCCTGCGTAAGGTGGAGGTCGAGGAGGTCGAGGTGAAGGCCGTCGCCCTGACCGAGATCGAGTTCGAGAAGGAAGGCGAGGCGGAGCTGTTCTTCGTGCCCCTCAAGCCCGGCACCTTCGCCTGGTACTGCAAGGGCATGGAAGAGCGGGGCATGAAGGGCGAGTTCATCGTCAAATAGCTTCGACTAGGCCTGTATTTCGATCCTCGTGACCCTTGTCCCCGGCCCCGCCGGGGACTTTCTTCTCTCGGTACGGGAGATGCCATGACGGAACCGACCAGCTCCTCGCCCCACGCCTCCGGCCCGGCCGATGGTGTGCCGGCACTCGATATCCGCGCGGTCAGCCATGCTTTTGGTGCGCGCAAGGCGCTGGACGATGTCAGCCTCACGGTGCCCGCCGGCAGCTTTACCGCCCTCCTCGGCCCGAATGGCGCCGGCAAGACGACGTTGTTCTCATTGGTCACCCGACTCTACGACAACCGCAGCGGCGCGATCCATGTGCTCGGGGCCGATGTGCGGCGCCGGCCCGCCGAAGCGCTCAGCCGGCTTGGCGTAGTGTTCCAGGCCCGGACGCTCGACCTCGAACTCTCCGTCCTCGACAATCTGCTCTACCACGCCACGCTGCACGGCATCGGCTTCGGCGCCGGGCGCCGCCGGGCGATGGAGCTGCTGGCGCAGGATGGCCTGGCCGAACGCGCGCGCGACAAGGTGCGCGACCTCTCGGGCGGGCAGATGCGCCGGGTGGAAATCGTGCGTGCGCTCATGCACCGCCCACGCCTGCTGCTGCTCGACGAGCCGACCGTCGGCCTCGACATCGCCTCGCGCGCGGCCGTGGTCGCCCTCGTCCGCGCGCTGGTGGCAGATGAAGGGATCGGCGTGCTGTGGGCTACCCATATCATCGAGGAGATCGGCCCCGGCGACCGCGTCGTGGTGCTGCACCGCGGACAGATCCGCGCCAGCGGTTCCTATGAAGAGATCCGCGCCCGCGCCGGCGGCGAGGACCTGTCCACAGCCTTCCTGCAGTTGGTGAACGACAGGGGTGAGGCAGCGGCATGACACCGTCGCGATTCCGCCTGCCGCTGACCGGCTATGTCATCGCCCTCACCGGCATCTGCTGGCGCGAGGCGCTCCGTTTCCTCAACCAGCGCGGCCGCTTTCTTTCCGCCTTGGTGCGCCCGCTGGTGTGGCTGTTCATCTTCGCCGCCGGCTTCCGCTCGGTCCTCGGCGTCTCGATCATCCCACCTTATGAGACCTATGTGCTCTACGAGGTCTATGTGACGCCGGGGCTTGTGGCGATGATCCAGCTGTTCAACGGGCTGCAATCCTCGCTCTCCATGGTCCACGACCGCGAAGTCGGCGCCATGCGTATCCTTCTGGTGAGCCCCTATCCGCGCTGGTACCTGCTGGTGTGCAAGCTCATCGCCGGCATCGGCGTGTCGCTGCTGCAGGTCTATGCCTTCCTCGCCGTCGCCTGGTTCTGGGAGGTCGAACTGCCGCCCATCGGCTATGTCACCGTTATCCCCGCACTCCTTCTCTCCGGCTTGATGCTCGGCGCCATGGGGCTGCTCATGTCCTCACTGTTCCGGCAGATGGAGAACTTCGCCAGCGTGATGAATTTCGTCATCTTTCCGATGTTCTTCGCTTCCTCGGCGCTCTACCCGCTCTGGCGGGTGCAGGAGAGCAGCCTCGCACTATGGTGGATCTGCACCTTCAACCCGTTCACCTATGCCGTGGAGCTGATCCGCTTCGCGCTTTACGGCCAGTTTACGCCTTTTGCCGCGCTGGTGGTCGCTGGCTGCGCGGCGCTGTTCCTCGCCGCCTCGATCTTGGCCTATGATCCTTCTGCTGGCGTCATGGCCCGTCGCGGCGGACCGGAAACGGCCAAATGAGCCGGCCCCTGCACGGCCCTGTCGAAACGGAAGCCGGAGAGCTTCCGGGCAATATCTCGAGGAAAAGCCCATGCCCACATCCCACCCCGCCTTGCGTCGCCTAAGCCTCGCCGTGCCTCTCCTGCTCGTGGGCGTCGCCCCCGCCCTCGCCGCCGCCCCCAGTGGGGGGCTCTGGCCCTGCATCCAGCGCAAAGTGCCCGAGCTTGCGGTCGGTCAGATGTGGTCCGGCCCTCCGATCGAAAACCTGCAATGGCAGGACGACCGGCAGGTCGCCGATCTTGTGCCGGTGCTGGCCGCCCAGCGCACGCCCATTGAGGAAGCGACGAAGCAGATCGACGCCTTCGCCAGCACGCTCGGGCCGAACGACAAACAGCGCCTCACCCTGCTGTTCGCCGGCGTGTTCGAGCAGATCAATGCCCGCCGCAGCCGCATCATGAGCGGCATCGAGCGTTACTCCGAGCACCAGATCGAGCTTTCCAAGCGCATCAAGGACGAGAGCCTCGCCCTCGCCAAGGCCAAGAAGGCCGCGACCACCGACGAGGACAAGACCAAGGCGCTGGAACTGGAGAAGCAGCTGCTGTGGGATACGCGGGTTTATGATGCGCGCCAGCAGTCGATGACGGCGGTGTGCGAGAGCCCGGTGCTGCTGGAACAGCGCATCTTCGCCCTCGCCCGCGCCATTCAGGAAAAGCTGCCGTAAACAGGTGGCCCCGGCCTATGCGGCCGGGGCGTCCCCCGACGAGCCGCGAGGTGTAGCGCGCCAAGTTCAAGGCGACGTTCAGGGAAGAAAGCGACGCTCAGGGCGTCGGCTGGCCCTCTTCCAGCGGCAGGCCGGCCTTGGCCCAGCCATCGCTGCCGGCGGGATACCAGGCGATGTTGGTGTAGCCATATTCGGTGATGGCGCGCTTGGCGGCGTTCCAGCTCATCCAGCAATCGGTCTGGCAGTAAAGCACCAGCGGGGCCGCGCGGTTGCCGCCGGCAAGGGCCTCCAGCCGGGTGCGGAAATAGGCGTCGGTCTCGGCCGAAAGGGCACCATAACCGACATTGGGAAGCCAGACGCTGCCGGGCAGATGATCGCGCCTCTTGTCGCGCCACAGCGTGCCTGGAGGGAGGTTGGCCGGCTTCACATCCCGCGGCATCACATCGACGAAGATCGACGCTTTAGCGCGCCAGAGCTTTTCGGCCTGCGCCGTGTCGATCACCTGGGCGCCTTGGAGGGTGGCCGGCGTCGGGGCACGGTAAGCCTCCATGCGGTAGGCCGTCGGCTCGGGCACAACCTCGTCGCCCCGCCCGGCGGCAGGGGCAAAGACATAGAGAACGGCGGCGAGCCCGGCCATGCCCAGCCAGGCCAGCCGGTGGAGGGTGGAATCGGGCCGATAGCGCTTCACCGCCACCTCCTGCACATCTAAGGCGCTGCTTCGATCGGGCGGTCCTGATTGTCGAGAAGGGGCACGCCGTAATCGAGCAGGATACGGTTGATCGCGCCCTGCTCCTTCTGGATGAAGCCGTTCAGCTGGTGCTTCCAGTTCAGCTCGCCGGGGCGGATGCCGAAGGTGATGCGGTAAATGAGCGAGGGGTCGCCCTTTTCTTTCACCAGCGGCACCACCGAGAGCGGGACAGTCGACTTCTTGGCGTAGTAGCCGCCGATCGGGCCCCACAGGATCCCGGCATCGATTTCACCCTCGTCGAGATCGGCAATCATCGCCTCGGCCGGGCTGTCGAAGCGGCGATCCACCATCAGCGCGTAGGGCCGCGCCAGCGGCATCAGGCCATTGCGGGTGAGGAGATCGCCCGGCGGCGTCCCCGCGATGACGCCGATCCGCCGACCCTTCAGACGCGGGTCTTCCAGCGTGTCGACGCCAGCGAGATCGCCGTCCTTCTTGGTGATCAGCACCCAGGCCGAGCGGTAGTAGGGATTGGTGTTGAGGATCGGGTCGCCGGCAGCAACATAACCCATCACCACATCGCAGCGCTTCGCACCGAGCGTCATGCGGTAGAAGCCGGTTGCCTGCGGAAACCACGTGTAATCGAGGGCGAGGCCGAGCTTCTCGGCCATGAGCTCCGCGATCTTGTTCTCGAAGCCCTGCCCTTCCTCATTGGTGAAAGGCATGTTTGCGGGATCGGCGCAGACCCGCAATGTCGAGCGGTCGACCAGATCGGCCACCTGGGCCGAGGCCGCGTGGGGAAAGGCGGCGAGGGCGAGGAGCGTCACGCAGACCGCGACACCCCTCCCCTTCCGGCGCGCCGAGCGATGGCAATGTCCCGGCTGCGCCCTGTCCGCCATGGGCTCAGCTCGGCCGTCCGAAGCACTGGTTTTCATTTGACGTGTACGCCTTGGTCTTGTCCTCGCGCTTGCTGGGACGCTCGCGGCCGAGGGCGCCGTCGGCGCGGGCCTTGAGATAGACGTAGATGTCGTCGAGATAGCACATAACGTTCTTATTCTCGCCGAAGGCGGGCATGACCTGGTCCGCGGTGCCGACACCGACATTCTGCTTGCCGTTGACGACGATTTCCATGAACTGCGCATAGGTCATGGTCTTGAGCGAGTTGGCGAGCGCCGGCGCGTAGCTGGAGCCCATGCCGTCCGGGCCGTGGCAGACATGGCACTCGGCATGGTAGCGGCGATAGCCGGAATAGGTGTACCAGTCCATCGTGCCGTCGGCCTGAATATTGTAGGTCGGATCGCCGTCCGGCAGCGTGTACTTGCCGAGCTCGTCCTTCTCCTTCTCGACCGGAGCCGGGGCGGCGGCGGCCGGAGCCTGTTCCTGCGCGAGGACCGGAGCGGGAAGGGACAGGGCGGCCGCCAGGATGAGCGCCGCAGCGCCGGCGGATGCCGGCAGCATGCCGGAAACAAACCATCCGCGAACAGGTTTCGTCATGAAGCAGTCTCCTCAAGGCGCCGCAGGGGCCATTCTGGCGTCCGGGCAGCGTCACGCGGGACGCCGCTCCACGGCTTTGAATTTTTCTAAGAGTCTCATAAACGCCGGGGCTGCGAGACGTGAGGGCCCGGCGCACCGGACAAGCCGGCGGCCAGGCCCCTTTTTGTCTCGAACCGGCGGGCGCGGTAAGACGCCCGCCGTTCCTTGGCTCAGTTCGGCAGAGCGAACACGGTCAGCTGGCCACCGAGGTTGGTGTAGTTGGACAGGGCGGCATAACCACCCACTGCACCGAGGCCGGCATTCGGGTCGGTCAGGCCGGCCGCCAGGCCGATGCCCGCCCAGCCACCGACACCCGACAGGATGGCGATGTACTGCTTGCCCTTGTGCTCATAGGTGGTGACGTTGCCGATGATGCCCGACGGGGTCTTGAACTTGTAGAGCTCCTTGCCCGTCTTGGCGTCAACCGCCTTCAGGTAACCTTCGAGCGTGCCGTAGAAGACCACGTCGCCGGCGGTGGCGAGAGCACCCGACCACACCGAGAAGGGCTCCGGCAGCGACCAGACGATCTTACCCTTGGTGTTGTCCCAGGCGATGAAGTTGCCCATGCCGCCATGGCTGTTTGGCGCCGGATACATCGACAGGGTGGCGCCGACATACGGCTGGCCCGCAGTGTAGCTGACGCGGAACGGCTCGTAGTCCATGCAGACGTGGTTGGTCGGCACGTAGAACAGGTTGGTCTTGGGCGAGAACGCCGCCGGCTGCTGGTCCTTGGTGCCGAGCGCGGCCGGGCAGATGCCCTTGGTGTTCACGTCTTCACCCTGCTGGGCAGTCGAATACTTGGCCACGACCAGCGGACGACCATAGGTCGGGCTGTTCTTGTCCATGTCGACCTTGGTGGCCCAGTTCACCACCGGATCGAACTTCTCGGCGACGAGCAGTTCGCCGCTCACGCGGTCAAGGGTGTAGCCGAAGCCGTTACGGTCGAAATGGGTGAGCAGCTTGCGCGGCTTGCCGTCGAACTGCTGATCCGTGAGGATCATTTCGTTGACGCCGTCGAAGTCCCACTCGTCATGGGGGGTCATCTGGTAGACCCACTTGGCCACGCCCGTATCCGCGTCGCGAGCCCAGATGGTCATCGACCACTTGTTGTCGCCAGGACGCTGAGCCGGGTTCCAGGTCGAGGGGTTGCCCGAGCCGTAATAAACGAGGTTGGTTTCCGGGTCGTAGGAATACCAGCCCCAGGTGCAGCCGCCGCCGATCTTCCACTGGTCGCCTTCCCAGCTCTTCAGCGAGGAGTCCTTGCCGACCGGCTTGCCGAGCGCCGTGGTCTTCTCCGGGTCAATGAGCATCTCATTGTCCGGGCCCATGGAATAGCCGCGCCACACCTGCTTGCCGGTCTTGGTGTCGTAGGCCGTCACATGGCAACGCACGCCGAATTCGCCGCCGGAGATACCGACGATGACCTTGTCCTTCACCGGGAGAACGGTGGCGGTGTTGGTTTCGCCCTTCTTCGGGTCGCCGTTGACGACCGACCACTTCTTGGCGCCGGTCTTGGCGTCGAGCGCGACGAGGGTGGTGTCGGCCTGATGCAGGAAGATCGTGCCGTCGGAATAGGCAAGGCCGCGGTTGACGGTATCGCAGCACATCACCGGAATGACGTTCGGATCCTGCTTCGGCTCGTACTTCCAAAGGATACGGCCCTCATTGTTCAGATCGAGGGCGTACACGATGTTGGGGAAGGGCGTGTGGACATACATCACATCGCCGATGATGAGCGGGCCGCCCTCATGACCACGGAGGACGCCCGTCGAGAAGGTCCAGGCCACCTGGATCTTGCCGACATTGCCGGCATTGATCTGGTCGAGCTTGGAATAGCGGGTATTGGCGTAGTCGCCGGTCTGGATACCCCATTGCTTGGGGTCCTTGATGATGCTTACCAGCCCGTCATTGGCCGATGCGGGCCAAGCATAGAGCGCCGCAGCACCCAACAGTGCTGTCGCAAGAAACTTGCGCATGCTTATTCTCCTCGTGAACGATCCTCCGGGACCGACCGAATGCACGGACGACCCGCCGCGGCTTGTTTGCCGTCTGACCTTTTTGTCTTCGACAGCGTGTCACGACCGGCTGGAGGGAGAAACAGCCGGATCTCACGGGGGCTCCCGCCCCAAGCTGGCCTACGAACCGGACCCGGGAACTTCTTCCCGATTGCCGTTGAAGCCGAAGACGAGGTTACGCTAATCCGAATCCCTCGGACTGGCAATAAGAACTCTTATGAGAAATCGCTCTTATTATATTTTTGCTGCAAGAGCGAAAAGATATACAAAATACCATAAGCAAGCACTGCTTGCCGGGCAGTTTTACCTCCGACAGCCTGCTGCAATGCAGCACGCTATTCCCATTCCAGCTCGTGATAAGCCGCGATCGCGTTACGCGCGTTGAACTCGGCGAAAAGCGCCCAGTCCTCGCGCTCGGACACAACCGCGTGCGCCGGCGCTTCGCTCATCGGCTGGCCGGCGGCGAGAAGCTGGCGAATGTCGCGGCGCAGCGTAGCGAGATAGCGCCGCTCTGCCTCCGCCCCCTGCGGCCAGGCGACGCTGGCGGGGCCGTGGCCGGGAACCGCGCGCGCGACCGAATCCAGCGCCAGCCGGTCGAGTAGGCTGAGCCAGCCGTTGAGGCTGCCATCGAGGGTGGGGATGTGGCCGATAAACAGCAGATCGCCCATGACCCAGGTGCCGGTCGTCGAATCGAAAATAGTGAGGTCGTTGTCGGTATGTGCCGTGGGGTGGGCGCGCAGTTCCAAGGGCCGGCCGCCGAGATCAAGCGTCAGGCGGTCTTCGACCAAGAGGTCCGGCAGCACGATCCGCGTCCCCTCCCCTGCGGGCCCCAGCAATCGCTCGACCTGGGCGAGATAGGTCTCGGCGCGCAGCGAAAGCGCGCGCGGCATCTTGTGGTGCGCAACGAAGCGAACGCCGTCCTCCGCGAAGGCGGCGTTACCCAGCGTGTGGTCGGGGTGCATGTGGGTATTGATGACATAGCGCAGCGGCCTGTCCGTCACCGTGCGCATGGCATCGCGCATCAAAGCACCGGCACGGTAGCTGTTGCCGGTGTCGATCACGGCGGCGGCATCATCGCCAACGATCAGCGTCATATTGGCGATCGCCCCGTCATTGGACGGAGCGACCAGCTCATAGGGCGCGCGGAACACGTGAAGTCCCGGCGCTACGGTTTCGAGGGCGAAGGGATGGCCGACACTCGCCGGCTCGACCTGCCCCCACGCGGCACGCCCGCTCCCGAGTGCCAGAGCGGCACCGACCGCGAGCAATTGGCGCCTATGCAGTCGCGGCAGGTCCGCCATCGCCGCACCTCACGCAATGCCCCCTTCAGGAGGCACGTCGACTACTTCTTGGTGCCGTCGGCGTTGAACTGGCCGAGATAGGCCTCAAGGTTCAGGCGGTCGCTTTCCTTGGGCAAGCCCGCGAACACCATCTTGACGCCCGGCATGTAGCCCTTCGGGTTTTCCAGATACGCGCTCAGCACTTCCGCCGTCCACACGTCGCCCTTGGCGTTGTGCTCCTTCAGCGTATCGGAATAGGCGAAGCCTTCAACCGAACCCATCTTGCGGCCGATGATGCCGTTCAGCTCCGGGCCGACCTTGTTCTTGGCGCCTTCGCCGACGGCGTGGCAGGCCATGCACTTCTTGAAAACGTTGGCGCCCTTTTCGGCATCGCCGGCGGGGCTCTGGGCCAGCGCGGCCGTGGTACCGAGAACGAGCAGGGCGGCAGTGGTGACGAAGCGATTCATGGCGTCCCTCCAGGCGGTGATCATTGAATGGCGCCCTTATGCGAGGCGCTTGCGATGGGCGCGGATGATAGCGCTACCTTTAGAATGATCCTAGAGGGCGAAAGGTCCAGCCCGCTGGCCGCGAAACGCCCGGCGCATTTCGTCGCGGCAGCCGGTTCAGCGGGTGAGATCGGCCGGATAAAGCGACTGCCAGAAAGCGCAGTTATGCGCCGTCGAGGCATTGAAAAGCCTGAGCTTTCCCGGCTCCAGATTCATCACGTCGTCATCGGTCCGGAAGGGCTTCCATGCGGGCGCCGCCGGTGCGGCAGGCGTGCCGGTGCGGGCGAAGCTCGACCAATAGGCGGTCATGATCGCCGCGAGTTGCTGCGACGCCGGCTTCAGATCGGGTCCGGCGCGTTTCATCGTGTTGTCGAAATGCGGGAAGACATAGGGTAGCTCGGACGAATGCACCGCCCCCATCTCAAAACCGGGATCGGACGGGGTCACTGGCGGCGCGTCCGAATCGCCGAAGACGAATTCATAGACCGGCACAAAGGCGCCCATCAGCTTGGCCGCTTCCAGATAGGCGCAGTTGTTGATCCCGACATCCCGGCGGAAATCCGACCAGACGGAGCCCAGTGTCGCCGGCGGCGAAGAAGCGTAGGTCGGCGGATATTTTTCCAGCACCGCCTCGGCCTTGTCGCCATAGACCTTGCGGATTTCGTCGGGATAATTCGCCGCTGTGACCACCTCGCCTTCAAGGGCGGCATAGCCGACATAGAGCCGTTGCTCATCCCTTGTGCCCCCATTCATGACCGGCACTTTGACGAATTTGCCGGCCGGAAACGCCTCGGCGCCCGGCAGCGGCACGGTCTTGGCACCGATCAGCGGCGTGAAGGTGAGGATATTGGCACCGGCAATGTCGGCCGCTGCCTTCAGCAGTTCGTCCACCGGCTTTGCCCGCAGGCAGGCCAGCGCGCTCGCGGGATCGCCGCAGCCGACCTTGGCGGCCATCGCCAGGCCAACCTTCTCGCCCTCGGCCACGCTCGGCAGCCAACTGGCACAACCGGCGCTCACCACGATGGCGCGCTCAAACAGGCCCGTGGTCTCATCCGGCGCCAGCAGGTGCATGCAGACGGAACCGGCGCCCGCCGATTCGCCCGCCACTGTCACATTGCCGGGATCTCCGCCGAAGGCCGCGATGTTGCGCTTGACCCAGGCGAGTGCCGCGCGCTGGTCCAGCAGGCCATAGCCTCCATTGTAATCGGCGGCGAAGGAGGGGTGGGCGACAAAGCCGAAGGCGCCGAGCCGGTAATTGAACGACACGACCACGAGATCGCCGTCCTTCGCCAGCGCGTCGAGCGGGTAGAGCCCGCTGGATCCGCCGACGAAGGCCCCGCCATGGATCCACACCAGCACCGGGCGCGGCGCGGCGGCGGCGTCTCCCGGGCGGTTCGGGACGGTAACATTGACGAACAGACAGTCCTCATCGCGGCTCGATTCCGGAATGCCGTAGCGTTCCAGCTGCGGGCAGGCGCTACCATAGCGGGTGGCGTCGCGCACGCCGCTCCAGGATGCCGCCAGCTCCGGCGGGGCGAAACGCCGCTCGCCGGTCGGCGGCAGCGCATAGGGAATGCCCTTGAACGCCCTCACCCCCTCCGCGACCACGCCGCGCACCGCACCCTGCTGCGTCATCACGACGGCAGGATCGCCTGCCGCCGGCGTTTGCGCCTTGGCATGACCCGCCAGTCCAAGAACGGCGCAGAGCAACAGCGCGCTCTGCCATGCGGGGGAGAGAAGCTTCATGACGCCACCTCGTGAATTCGCCGGTACCGAGCTTGCCACGGCAAGCTACAGGATACCATCGAACGATGGCGCTATGACACTTCCAGTTGCAGCGCCTTAGCGGCCTCCAAATCCAACAGCCACTCAAAATGGGCCATCTGCCAGACGCACCAGCGCTCGAATTCGGCGAGAAACGCCGCATCAAGAGCGGCGAGACGCCCGCCAGAGCCCACGCTGAACCAGCCGTTTGCCTCCGCATCGGCAAGGAGGCTACCGATATGGGCCGTCGACACCTGAAGCCGGTCGGCGAGATCGCGCCGCCGCAGCGGCACATTCGGGGCGGCGCCGTGGATACTCTGCGCGTAATGGTTGCCGATCACGACGGTCAGCAGCAGGTAGCCGCAATCGCGCTGAGCAAAGGACAGCACGCGGGGGAAGGGGTGGAGCAGCGTGCCATGGGCCAGCACATAGGCGGCTGAACGGGCGATGAGATCGCCGAGGGCGTCGGCATCGCCGAGACGCGCGGCGCGGCGCGGGCGCGCGGGCTCGCAGGGCGGATCAAGCCGATCGAGGGCCTCGACGAACAGCCGCAGCGAACGACCGATTTCGGCGATCACCAGCGGAGAGGGGCGCAGCAAGGTGACGCGGCGGTCGGCAGGGTCGGCCTCCACCGTCACCAATCGTCCGGCCCTGAGCGCCGCAACGAAGCCGGCGGTCTGGCGCGGGCTCACCCCCGCTACCTTTTGCAAGGCGGAGAGCGTCGGCGGCGGCCCAGCACGGTGGCGCCACTGGTAGTAATTATGGATCAGCATATAGCAGACGAGATAGCGCCCCAGCTGATCGAACATTTTGTAATAGGGCCAGCGCACCGGCGGGCCCGCCGCCATCCCGGCGCAGTACTCAGCCAAGGCGACCGGCAGGCCGGGATGGCGCAGCAGTTCGTCCGCGCGCGCGGAAAGTTCGGCGGGAAGTCCCGCTGGCCGGCCAGTTGGGCCGCGTGTTCCCTGCTCCAGCGTGCGCCGCGCCACAAGTGATACCTGCAAAGTTTGGGCTGGTCGGCCCGATCGACTTAGAAATACTTGGAACGGACCTGAGAGCGGAGGTAGCCTGAGCGGGGCGCCTTCGTTGGCAGCTGCACGCCGTCACCACCACCCATCACACGCCCGGGAGAATCGCCCATGTGCAACGATCACGCCTTTGCCCCATCGCGCCGCATGACGCTGGCCGCCGGTCTGGGGCTCGCCTCGGCGGCCTTCCTCGGTGGTCTGGCACTGCCGGTGGGCGCCTTCGCGCAGGAAGCGCCGCCGAACGCCATCAGCCCCGACGAGGCGCTGAAGCGGCTGATGGAAGGCAATGGCCGCTACACCTCGAACGCTCTCAACAACCGCGACTTCTCGGCGGGCCGCGCCGCCCGGGCCACGGCTCAATACCCCTTTGCCGGGCTGGTGAGTTGCGCCGATTCCCGCGTTGCCCCGGAACTCGCCTTCGACCAGGGCCCCGGCGAATTGTTCGTGGTCCGCGTCGCGGGAAACTTCGTCAATGACGACGGCCTCGCCAGCCTGGAATATGGCGTGAAGTTTCTGGGGGTGCCGCTCATCATGGTGCTCGGCCACACCAATTGCGGCGCCGTCGACGCGGCGATCAAGGTGGTGAAAGAGAACATCAGCCTGCCGGGACATCTCGACGAGCTGATCGACAGCATCAAGCCCGCCGTCCAGACCGCGCTGAAATCCAACCCGCAGGACCCGCTCAACGCGGCGATCGTGGAAAATGTGCGCTATAATGTAAAGGAACTGTCCGAGGCGACGCCGATCATCACCGAATACGTCGCAAATGGGAAGCTTAAGGTCGTCGGCGGCATCTATGATCTTGCTACGGGCAAGGTCAGCCTGCTGTAGTCAGCCTATGGGCAGCCCGGTAGAACGGGCTGCCCTTTCGAATGCGCCCGGTCGCCGGGCAATATCTCAGATGGCCGGCCCGAGATCGACGATGCGCTCATGCGTCACCGCCGGCGGCGCCTCGAAAGTGGACCCGACCAGGCCGCGCCACAGCTGGAAATCCTCCGAGTTGCGGAAATCCACCATATGGTTGTCGAGCGTCTCCCAGCGCACGACGAGCCGGTAGACATTCGGCGTCTCGATCACCTGGTGCAGGGCGACGCCATGGCAGCCCTTGGCGCGCAGGAACAGCGGCGCGGCCTTGGCCACGCCTGCCTTGAAGGCGGCTTCCTCGCCCGGCTTGATCCGTAGTTCGGCAATCTCGATGATCATGCGTTTCCCCAACCCTTGTAAGCGTGGCGCGCGGCGGCGCCCTAGGGATCACAAGCACGAACCCGGCGCCGCAACAAGGCGGCGCCGTTCATGAGGCGCCGGGCGCACCTGCGCTATTTCATCAAGCCCGCCGCCCGCAACGCCTGCTCGATGACGCCCTTGATGCGGGAAACGGACGCGTGGCTCGTGGGCGAGGCGGAGTCAGGCTTCGCGGTGAGCCGAGACTCACGCGGTGGCGGCGCGGCCGACGGCCTTTTCGGGGCCGGGCCGCTCCGGGGAGCAGGTTTCAGGGATACCGACTTGGGCGGGACGTGGTGGGCCGAACCGGCTCCGGCCGCATCGTCCGCAATACCCCAGAAAACGGCGATTTCCCGCGTCGAGGAAATACCGACATCGAGCATGTAAGGCCCAGGCGCACCAAGATCGCTGGCCAGCGGCGTGCCGTGGCCCATGGCGGCGACGGTGTTCAACTCGACCACCGTTTCCCCGGCCCGATTGCTCCAGATGCGCCGCACCCGGCCTCCGGAGATTTCCTCCTGCGACGGCGCGTCATCGAGCCGATGCGCCGTGCGCCATTGCGCGGCGATGTCCTCGGCATTGGACGGCGCCACGGTGTGATCGGCCATACCCTGCCAGATCGCCACCCGCGGCCACGGCCCCGCATGGCGCGAAGCCTGCCGCAGTTGGGCCCACAGTTCCTCGTCCGACGCCGGCGCCTGCCCACGCATGCAGTCGAACGCTTCCGGCACGCTCGAGGCACAGCCATAGGCAAGGCCAGCGATGATCGCGCCACCGGCGAACACTTCCGGGTAGGTCGCCAGCATCACATTCGCCATCGCCCCACCGGCGGAAAGGCCGGTGACGAAAACGCGGTCGCGGTCGAGGCCATAGGTCGCGATCATCGCGTCGATCATCTGGCGGATCGACAGCGCCTCGCCGGAGTCCCGCCGCGTATCGCCGGGGCGGAACCAGTTGAAGCACAGATTGGGATTATTGCCGGGGCTCTGCTCGGGATAGAGCAGCGCGAAGCCGGCCCGATCGGCGAGTTGCGACCAGCCGGAGCGATGGTCATAGTCGCCGGCATTCTGTTTGCAGCCGTGCAGCACGACGACGAGCGGCGCGTTCTTCGGAAGCCCCGCCGGGCAATAGCCATGCGCCCGCAGCCGCCCGGGATTGGAGCCGAAATCGGCGAGAGATTCGAGCCGGCTAGGCGATGAGCCCGGCGTGTAAAGCGAGCCCTGACGCGCGCCGAAGGCGGCGAGCTGGGCCATGGTGTCCGACATTGTCCGCAAGGGAAGTCTCCTGGTTGCGGCGCCCAGTATCTGGACGGCGAAGGCTAACGCCCCTCCCTCCAGATCGTTGCTGCACTGCACAAAAACAAGGGGTGTCGCCTGGGCGTGAGCGGGAAACGCATGTCGACAACCCTCGCTGCATCCATGCTGCGCAACATATTGGGCCGTGATGGCGCCTCGCGGCCCACGGCCTCACTCGACTTAAGGTGCGACTATTTCTCGATAATCTCGCGGATGCGGGTTGCCAGCACGTCCATGGCGAAAGGCTTGGTGATCATCGCCATGCCCGGTTCGAGGAAGCCGGAAGCCAGCGCCGCGTTCTCGGCATAGCCGGTCATGAACAGCACCTTGAGGTGGGGCCGGGAGACCCGCCCGCCATCGGCGACCTGCCGCCCGTTGAGGCCGGGCAGACCGACATCGGTGATGAGAAGGTCGATGCGCTGGCGGGACTGGAGGATTTCCAGTCCCTTCGGCCCGTCCCCCGCCTCAATGGCGCGATAACCGAGCTCACCCAGCACTTCGACGATGAGGCCGCGCACAACGGGCTCGTCCTCAACCACCAGCACCACCTCTCCATCCTCCGAACCCGGGGCTTCGCTGAGGCTGCTCCCGCCCTCCTCGACCTCCTCCTCGCCACGATAACGCGGCAGATAGAGCTTGATCGTCGTGCCCTGCCCCAGTTCGGAGTAAATGCGGGCATAGCCTTCGGACTGGCGGGTGAAGCCATAGACCATGGAAAGGCCGAGCCCAGTCCCCTGCCCGATCGGCTTGGTGGTGAAAAAGGGTTCGAAGGCGCGGGCAATGGTTTCCCGGCTCATGCCCGTGCCGGTGTCGGTGACACAGATGCAGACATACTGGCCGGGCTTCACCTCGCGCTGGCGGGCGGCGAAGTGGCTGTCGAGATGGGCGTTGCAGGTCTCGATGGTCAGCTTGCCGCCTTCCGGCATCGCATCGCGCGCATTGATGGCGAGGTTGAGAATGGCGCTTTCCAGCTGATTTGGGTCGCAGCGCGTCAGCCACAGACCGCCGCCCAGCACCAGCTCCAGCTCGATACGCTCGCCCAATGTGCGCCGCAGCATGTCCTCCAGCGAGGCAATGAGGGGGTTGGCCCGCACCGGGCGCGGGTCGAGCGGCTGGCGGCGCGAGAAGGCGAGCAGCCGGTGGGTCAGCGAGGCCGCGCGGTCGGCGCAGGTCTTCGCCCCGCCCACCCAGCGCGCGAGATCATCCGTCCGCCCCTGCGCGATGCGGTTGCCGAGAATGTCGAGGCTGCCGGTGATGCCCTGCAGCAGATTGTTGAAATCATGCGCGATGCCGCCGGTGAGCTGGCCGACCGCCTCCATCTTCTGGCTCTGGCGCAGCGCTTCCTCCACCGACCGCTGTTCGGTGATATCGCGCCCCACGGCATGGATACGGCCATTGCCGGGTACCGCGCTCCACGCAAGGAGGCGGTACTCATCCGCCTTGGTGCGATAGCGGTTCTCAAAGGCCACCGTGGTCCGGCCGTCCGAGCACTTCTGCAGTTCGCGCGTGTTCGCTTCCAAGTCCTCGGGATGCAGGAACTCGGCGATCCTGCGCCCCACCATCTCCGCCTCGTCCCATCCCAGAAGCCGCTCGGCCGAAGGGTTGACGGCGGTGATGACGCCCTCGAAGTCGCAAACGAGCATCAGGTCCTGGCTGATCCGCCAGAGCCGGTCGCGATCCTGGGCAAAGGCCTCCTCCGCCCGCTTCTGCGCCTCAATGTCGGTGTTGGTGCCGACCCAGGCGGTGATGGCTCCGCGCGCATCGATGAGCGGCACGGCACGGGCCAGATGCCAGCGGTAGCTGCCATCGGCGGCGCGCAGGCGGAACTCGGCCTCATAGGTGTCGCCCGAGGCAAGCGCTTGCGCCCATCGTTCGCGGGCGCCTGGCAGGTCGTCGGCATGCACCAGTTGCGTCCAGCCATCGCCGTCGAGACTGCCGCGCTCCGTCCCGGAATAGGCGTAGATCTGGTCGTTGAACCAGTCGAGCCCGCCATCGGCCCGCGCCGTCCAGACCTGATTTGGCATGTTCTGCGCCAGCGCACTGAACTGCGCCTCGCTCTTTTCCAGCGCCATCTGCGTGCGGCGCCTCTCGGTGACATCGAGCACGGCGCCGACCAGCCGCAGCGGCACGCCCGCCTCGTCGCGGTCATAGGCGGCCTTGCGCGCCATGATCCGCTCCTCGCCGGTGTCGTGGCGGCGGATGCGGTACTCGACATCGAGCAGGGCGACGCCGGCCGCGCGGCTCGCGGCATTGGAGATGATGCCGGCATCTTCGGGGACCACCAGCGCCTCGACCCTCTCAGCCGGCATCTCCGGGGTCGGAGCAAAGCCGAACAGGCGGCAGAATTCAGGAGTCGCGCTGATGAGATTGGTACGCAGATCGATGGAGAACAGGCCGACGCCACCCGCCGCCTGGGCACGGCGCAGCCGCTCCTCGCTCTGGCGGAGCGCCTCCTGCGCCTCATACTCGGCCGTCCGGTCGCGGATGAGCTTGACGAAGCCGATCGGCCGGCCACTTTCATCGCGTAGCGGCATCATCTCGCTGAGGCCCCAGAAGAGCTCGCCATTCTTGCGCAGGTGCCAACGCGCGTCATGCGCCCGCCCGGACTCTAGCGCCTCGCGCCGCTTCGCCGCGGGACGGCCAGCCGCCCGGTCCTCCGCGGTGAAGAAGATGTCCATGGGCTGGCCAAGCATCTCCGCCTCGCTCCAGCCGAGCATCTCGGCTGCACCCCGGTTCCACAGGGTGCAGAACCCGTCGAGATCGGTGGAGACGATGCCATAGTCGATGGCGCTGTCGAGGATTTGCCGATGATGCGCCTCGCGCTCGCGCAGAACGCCCTCGACGCCGGCACGCTGTATATGGGCCCATGAGCGCTCCGTGACCTCGCGGATGACGCTCAGCTCATAGTCCGACCAGTCATGGGGGCGCTGGTCGTGGATGGCCATCAGCGCGATCAGGCGACCATCCTTGACCAGCGGCATGCAGATCGTCGCCGCGATCCCCAGAGTGGCGAAGGCCCTCGCTTCCTGCGCGGCCAGTTCGACATTCGTGTCGCGCAAGATCAGCGGACGCCCGCCCCGGAGGTAATGGCTGACATGACTGCCGAAATCACTCAACCGGTAGCGGCCAAGAATAGAGGGTGAGCCGGGCGCGTGCCAATCACCGCGAATGGTGAAGCCGTCCTCGTCCTCGTCCATATCCGCATAGGCGCAGATGGAGACGTGGAGGTGCTCGGCGGTCATCCGTGTGGTGATGGCGAGAATGTCGGCCGCATCATGCGAGCCGGCCACGGCGCGGCCGAGCGCGTCGAGAAAGCGAAGCCGCGTCTCGCTTTCTTCCAGCGCCACCCGCGTATGGTGGGCCTCGGTGACTTCCACCACGATGGCGATGACGCCGGCGGGCGCCCCGTCGTCGCCAGCCACCGGCGAATAATCAAGGTTGAGCCAGACCTGTTCGGGATGGCCGTCGCGGTGCAGGGTCAGCGGCAGGTCGCGATAGGAGAGCGTGCCCCCCGCCAAGCCGACCCGCATGACATTGTCGTTGAAATCGGCGACTTCGGGCCAGCCTTCCCGGACATTGGAGCCCAGCAGCCGGCTGTCCCGTCCGCCAGCGAAGACCGAATAGGCATCGTTGTAGATCATCACCCCGTGCTCGCCCCACAGCAGGACGAGCGGCACCGGGCTGGCAAGCATCAGGCTGACGGTGTGGCGAAGGCTGGCAGGCCAGCCTTCCAGCGGACCGATGGGGGTTGCGGACCAGTCGAACGCCGCTATGCGTCGCGCAAGGGGACCACCGCCGGCAATGAATGCGCGATCGGTGTTTACGACGCTCTCGTCCAGCCGCACTTCACACCCCATGACCCAAGAGTGGGCCCTGCCTCCCGCCGGAAGGGACCTCGACGTGCCTAAACGCGCCTGAGGCAAGCGAGTTCCGCCCGCAGGGGAATTTCGTTCGGTCGCACAACGGCGCTCATGTCGGCCTCAGCTTGCGGGCAATCGTCTAGATCTCGGCGGGGGCCGGCATGTGCACTGGCTGGAGCAGAAGCCGGACCAGGGGATTTGGGAAACGTCGCGCCATGGTGACGGCGTGGAACGTCTCCACGATGCCCGGCAATTGATCGCCTTCCACGAGCACGCCCGCCGCGATCTCGTCCTTGACGACGATGGGCGGAAGAACGGCCAGCCCGATGTCCTCGCGGGCGAGAAGGCGCATCATCGCCATATCCTCGACTTCCGCCACGATTTGCGGCCGGACGCCGAGGCGATCGGCGAAGGCGTCGAAGCCGATGCGCACGGGGCTGTCCACCGTCGGCAAAATGATGGGATGGCGCCGAAGACGCTCCGCGAAGCTCGCGGCATGGCCCAGCCGGTCCGGGGTCCCGACCAGGCTGACCGGACGCTCCGCCAGACGATGGGTGACGAAAGGAGTGAGGGCATCACCGGCCGGCGCCTGATTCAGCAGAACGACATCGAGATTGAGCGCCTCCAGCGCCCACAGCAATTCGCCTGCGCTGCCCGAGCGCAATACGAGATCGATATCCGTGCGGCCAAGCACCGGGCGCAGGAACTCCATCTGGAAATTGCGCGACAGCGTGGCAAGCGAACCGACCCGCAGCGCCTGCCGCGCCGCCCCCGTCTGGCGGAGCGTCGCCAGCAGTTCATCGCCCGTCGCGAAAATCGCGTCGGCATGATCGAGGACGATCTTGCCGGCCTCCGTCAGATGCAGCTGCCGCCCGCGCCGCTCGAACAGCGCATGACCCAGCCGTTCCTCAAGTTTGCGGATCTGCACCGAAAGCGCCGACTGGGTGACATTCAGCCGCTCGGCGGTGCGGGTGAGATGGCCGTCATGCGCGACGGCCCAGAAATAGCGCAGATGGTTGTAGTTCAGCGAGGACATGACGTTCGATATTAGCGAACGATATAGCGCCGACAATGAATTTTTCTTCCATTCCACCCATCGCTAACCAAGGCCGCCAACCGCCACTCGTGCAGGGGACCCCGCCTTGTCGCTCTATCTGCTCCCACTCATCGCACCGCTCCTGCTGCTGTTCGCCGCCCTTGGGGGGTTCGCGCGCAAAGGCAGGCGCCCGCCCTTTGTGCCCATTCTCGCGGAGGGCGCTGCGTTCGGCGCGCTGCTAATCGCGTTCGCGTCACTCGCGGTTCTGATCCTTCGCGGCCCCGGCGACAGCAGGCTTATCGGATGGGCGGGCATCGGCCTCTCGATCCGGCTTGATGCGGTCAGCGCGACCATGCTCCTGCTTGTCACCTTCATCGGCTGGATCGTGGTACGATACGCGCGCACCTATCTCGATGGCGAGGCACGGCAGGGCCTGTTCCTCGGCTGGCTGTGCGCGACGCTCGCGGCGGTCCTGGCTCTCGTCCTCGCGGGCAATGTCGTCCAACTGGTTGCGGCATGGATCGCCACCAGCGCCGCACTGCATCGCCTGCTTCTGTTCTATCCCGAACGCCGGGCAGCGCAGCGGGCCGCCCGCAAGAAGCGCCTTTTCTCCGCGATCGGCGCCACCGCGCTGGTGATCGCCGGCGCTCTCCTGTGGATGAATGCCGGCACGAGCGATATCGCCACCATCAACGCGCTGGCGCGCAAGGGCAACGGTTCCTGGCTCATCGTCACGGCGGCCGCCCTGCTCGCACTCGCCGCCCTGCTGAAATCGGCGCAGTTCCCGACCCATGGCTGGCTCACCGAGGTGATGGAGGCCCCGACCCCGGTCTCGGCCCTCCTGCATGCCGGTGTGGTCAATGCGGGCGGCTTCCTGCTGATCCGTTTCGCCGACGTGATGCTCGCAGCGCCCGGCGTGCTCGCCGTGCTGGCCATGATCGGCGGGTTCACCGCGCTGTTCGGCGCGCTGGTGATGCTGACGCAGCCGGCGGTGAAGACCTCGCTCGCCTGGTCCACAGTGGCGCAAATGGGCTTCATGATGCTGCAGTGCGGTTTGGCGCTGTTTCCGCTGGCCCTACTCCATATCGTCGCCCACTCGCTCTACAAGGCGCATGCGTTTCTTGCCTCCGGCGGAGCGGTCGAGCAGGTCGCCGCCCTTCGGCGCCCGGGACCGGTCGCCGTCCCCGACGGGCTTGCGGTCGGCCGCGCCTTCCTGATCGCGCTCGCCATCTATGCCGTGATCGGGGCGGCGTTCGGCGCCACCTTCGGCTTCGAGCATAAGTCGCCCCAAGCGCTCGCGCTCGGCGCCATCCTGATCTTCGGCGTCGCCTACCTGCTCGCCCAGGGTCTGGCCGACGCCGCTCCGCGACCGCTGACACGCAAGACCGCGCTCTTCGCCGGTGCCGCCGCCATTGGGTACTTCGCGCTCCAGACTACGGCCGAATGGCTGACGCGGGGGCTTCTTCCATCGACGCCGGCGCCAGGACGGCTGGAATGGACACTGATGGCGCTCGCCGTACTGAGCTCCGGGCTGGTGGCCGTCGCACAGGCGCTGTTCCCGCTCTGGGCCTCGCATCCCGCCGCCGCCGGCCTGCGCGTCCATCTCTCCAATGGCCTTTATGTCAACGCCATCCTCGATCGCATCCTCGGCGGCTGGTCCGTCTCCAAGGCGTCGTGAAGAAACAAGTTCCAGGACAAGCCCATGCTGATGACCCCGATCACTCCGCCGCTGCTGTCGCCTGATGCCGTCCTCGAGGCGGCCGACCGGGCCGCGCGCGCTATTCCCCCGCTCTGGCCCCTCGCCTCAAGCGTTGCCGTCAATCCCTTTCTGGGCCAAACCGGCGAGCCCCTCGCGACTGCCGCCGCCCGCCTCCGCCGCGCGGCCGGCATCGCGCTCACCATGCCACGGAGCTGGTACACGGAGCGGCTGCGGTCCGGCGAGATGACCGAGGACGATCTACACGCGGCCTTCCGGAGCGCGCCCGCGGCCGGCCGGCCGGCGACCTTCGCCGCGCTCATGGAGGCCATCCAATCCGAACGCCCCGCCCCTCACGCGCTCCCAACCGTCGCCGATCTGGCCCGGGATACCGATGCGATCGACTGGCCGGGCGTGGTATCTGAGCGCATAAGCCACTGGGCTGCGGGCCATTTCGACCAAGGCCAGGCGCTCTGGGCCGCTGGGCGGACGGACGGCGCCTACAGCGCGTGGCGGATCATCGCGACGCGCGATCTGACGCCCGAAATCGCCGGCCCCACCGGCTTCGCACGGCAAGTGGCGGAGGCGCCCCCCAAGGCCGAAGACGCGATCACCGACTGTGTCGCCCGCCTTGGCCTCTCAGGGGCGGCGCTGGAGGGCTATTTCCACCGGCTGCTGGCGTCGCTCGGGGGCTGGAGCCAGTTCGCCCGCTATCGGCTTTGGCAGGCGGAACTGGGCGGCGGCACCGACGCGTCCGTCTCCGACCTCCTCGCCATCCGCCTGATCTGGGAAGTGGCTCTGCTGCGCCATTTCGGCGCTGCGCTCGTGCCGCAGTGGCAGGCCGCTCGCGCGGCCTATGCCGAGCCGGTTTCCGCCTCCCCGGACGACATCATCGACGCTCTGTTGCAGGAAGCGAGCGAACGCGCGGCGCAGAGGCGGCTCGCCACCTTGTTGGCGGGACGCGCGCCGTCTCCCGCAGAAGGCGAACGTCCGACGCTGCAAATGGCGTTCTGCATCGACGTGCGCTCGGAAGTTTTCCGCCGCGCGCTGGAGAGCCTCGATCCCGGCATCCGCACCCTCGGTTTCGCCGGGTTCTTCGGGCTGAGCATCGGCCATCGCCGCTTCGCCTCCGACATTGTCGAGGCGCGCCTGCCGGTGCTGCTGTCTCCGGGCGTTTTCACCTGCGCGGGCGACGCGTCGGCGGCCGTCGCGAAGGCGGACCTGGCCGCGCGGATCACCGCCCGCGCCCATCGCGCGTGGGGACGCTTCAAGCTGGCCGCCATTTCCTCCTTCGCTTTCGTCGAAGCCACCGGCCCGATCTATGTCGCCAAGCTCCTGCGGGATGGGCTCGGTCTGACGAGCAATCATGCGCCCGACGATCCCGCGCCGCGCCCGGTGCAGGGTCTCGACCTTCCCACAAGGGTGACGATGGCCATGCGCGTGCTCAAGGCGATGTCGCTCACCACGGGCTTTGCACGGCTCGTTCTCCTCGCCGGCCACGGGGCCAGCGTGGTCAACAATCCCCATGCCAGCGCGCTGAACTGCGGCGCGTGCGGTGGCTATTCGGGCGAGGTGAATGCGCGGCTGCTGGCCTCGCTGCTCAATGACCCGGAGGTAAGGGCGGGTCTGGTCGAGCGCGGCATCGCCATCCCCGGCGACACGCTTTTCCTCGCCGCCCTGCACGACACGACCACGGATGATGTGACCATCTACACCGCCGAGCATCCCACGGATGCCCATGGCGAAGATATCGACCGGGCGAAGCTCTGGCTGGCATCCGCCGGCGTGCTCGCGCGGGGAGAACGGGCCTTGCGCCTGCCCCGCGCACAGCGCGCTGGAGACATCTCGCATCGCGCCCGGAACTGGGCCGAACTGCGCCCCGAATGGGCGCTGGCCGGGTGCCAGGCCTTTATCGCCGCGCCACGGTCGCGCACGGCCGGGCTGGATCTCGCCGGAAGAGCCTTTCTCCACGACTATGACTGGCGGCGGGACGAAGGCTTTGGCGTGCTGGAGCTGATCCTGACCGCACCCGTGGTCGTCGCCAGTTGGATCAGCCTGCAATATTACGGATCAACCGTCGCACCCGAAGTCCTCGGAGCGGGGAACAAGCTGCTGCACAACGTGACCGGCGGCATTGGCGTGGTCGAAGGCAATGGCGGCCTGCTGCGGGCGGGATTGCCTTGGCAGTCTGTGCATGATGGCGAGCGGCTGACGCATGAACCCCTGCGCCTTTCCGTGCTGATCGAGGCTCCGCGTGAGGCGGTGGCCGGCATATTGGAACGTCACCCGGGGGTCCGCGCGCTGTTCGACAATCGCTGGCTGCACCTGTTCACCCTGGACCGCGAAGGCCGCATGGCATGGCGCTACGCCGGCGACCTCGACTGGGAGCACAGTCTGAGCGAGACGGCCGGTAAGGCCGAGCCTCAGCCCCATGCCGATCCCGTCCCGCGTCACTCCCACTCGATGGTCCCGGGCGGCTTCGAGGTCACGTCGTAGACCACGCGGTTGACGCCCTTGACCTCGTTGACGATGCGGGTGGCGACGCGGCCGAGGAAGGCCATGTCGAACGGGTAGAAATCCGCCGTCATACCGTCCACCGAAGTCACGGCGCGCAGGCCGACCACATAGTCATAGGTGCGGAAATCACCCATCACGCCTACGGTCTTCACCGGCAGAATGACGGCGAAGGCCTGCCAGATTTCCTCGTAAAGCCCGTGGCGGCGGATCTCTTCGAGGTAGATCTCATCGGCGAGGCGCAGGATGTCGAGCTTCTCGCGGGTGATCTCGCCGGGGCAGCGAATGGCGAGGCCCGGTCCAGGGAAAGGGTGGCGGCCGACGAACACATCAGGCAGGCCGAGTTCGCGGCCGAGCGCCCGCACCTCGTCCTTGAACAGTTCGCGCAGCGGCTCCACCAGCTTCATGTTCATGCGCGCAGGCAGGCCGCCAACATTGTGGTGGCTCTTGATCGTCACCGAGGGGCCGCCAGTGAAGGAGACGGACTCGATCACGTCAGGATAGAGCGTGCCCTGGGCGAGGAAGGCGGCGCCGCCGACCTTCTTCGCTTCCGCCTCGAACACGTCGATGAACAGCTTGCCGATGGTCTTGCGCTTCACCTCGGGGTCGGTGACGCCTTCCAGCGCGCTGAGGAACATCTCGGAGGCATCCACATGCACCAGCGGGATGTTGTAGGCGTCGCGGAACAGCGTCACCACCTTCTCCGCCTCGCCGAGGCGCAGAAGCCCGTGGTCGACGAAGACGCAGGTGAGTTGGTCGCCGATCGCCTCGTGGATCAGCACCGCCGCAACCGAGGAATCGACGCCTCCGGACAGGCCGCAGATCACCTTTTCCGATCCCACCTGCTCGCGGATGCGGCGGATGGATTCCTCGCGATAGGCCCGCATGCCCCAGTCGCCGCGGGCACCGGCAATCTTGCGGACGAAATTGCGGATCAGCGCCGCGCCATGCGGCGTGTGCACCACTTCCGGGTGGAACATGGTGGTGTAGATGCGCCGCTCTTCATTCACCGCCACGGCGAAGGGCGCGTTCTCGGACGTGGCCACCACCTCGAAGCCTTCCGGCAGGCGGGTCACGCGGTCGCCATGGCTCATCCACACGGGATAGCGCTCGCCCACTTCCCACACGCCGTCATAGAGCGCACTGGGCTTGTGCACCGTCACCTCGGCGCGGCCGAATTCGGCGGCGTGGCCGCCCTCCACCGCGCCGCCAAGCTGCAGCGCGCAGGTCTGCTGGCCGTAGCAGATGGCGAAGATCGGCACGCCGAGGTCGAACGCCTCCTGCGGGGCGCGCGGGCTGCCTTCGTCCATCACCGAGGCCGGGCCGCCGGAGAAGATGATGCCGACCGGGTTGAGCCGCCGCACCGCCTCCGCCGCGCTCTGGAACGGCACGATCTCGGAATAGACCCCCTCCTCGCGCACGCGGCGGGCAATGAGCTGCGTGACCTGCGAGCCGAAATCGATGATGAGGATGGTGTCGTGCTCGGCGGTGGCGGCGGTCGGTTCAAACTGGGTCATGGCGGGCTCTATCTGGTGGCTCTCGGCGGCGCGGGCGGTCTCGGTGGCGTTCATTTATCCGGCTTGGTCGGCACGCACCATCAGGCTGATGAAGAAGCCATCGGTGCCGGTGCGGCGCGGGGTCAGCAGCAGGCCCTCGGGCCGCTCCAGCGCGGCGGCGCGCAGCGTGATGCCACGCTCGCCAAGCGCCAGCGCGGCCTCGGCCGGCGGCACCACGCGGAAGCCGGGATGGCGGGCGAGGAAGCCCCGCACCTGGTCGACATTCTCTTCATCCAGCAGCGAGCAGGTGACATAGGCCAGCCGTCCCCCAGGCTTCACATAATGGGCGGCGGCATCGAGGATCGCGGCCTGCTCCTTCACCCGCTCGGCCAGCGCGCCGGGGCGCATGCGCCACTTCGCATCCGGGTTGCGGCGCCAGGTGCCGGTGCCGGTGCAGGGCGCATCGACCAGAACGAGGTCCATGCGGCCGGCAAGGTCTTCCAGCACATCCGCCTTGCCGCGCGGCGAGCGGACCTGGACATTATGCGCGCCGGCGCGCTGCACCCGCTCATGGATCGGCGCGAGGCGGCGCAGATCGTCGTCATAGGCGTAGAGCTGGCCGGCACCATCCATCAGCGCGGCGAGTTCCAGCGTCTTGCCGCCACCGCCGGCACACAGATCCAGCACCTGACCGCCGCGCGGCGGGGCGGCGAGAATGGCGGCGATCTGCGAACCCTCGTCCTGTATCTCCACCAGCCCCTTGAGATAGGCTGGCTCCGAGGTGAGCGGGGGCGCCTTGCCGTCGGCTTCCAGCGCGATGCGCAGAGCGAGCGGCGACCAGGCGCCGGGCGTCGGCGCGAGATGGGCGATGAGTTCGCTCGCCTTCTCCACATCGCCCTTCAACGAATTGACCCGCAGGTCGAGCGGCGCGCGCTCGGCAAGCGCCGCACCCTCCTCGGCACGCGCGTCGCCGAACACGGCGGCGAGCGGGGCGTCGAGCCATTCCGGGTAGTCGCCGCGCACCGGCGCGGGCGCGTCGTCGAGGTTTGCCTGCGAAAGGCGCTGATGCTCGGCCTTGCTCAGCGGCGCGGGGGCGAAGCGCCCGCCGTCGCACAAGGCGGCGATGGCCTCGACATCAAGGCCGCGCGCCACCTTCAGCATGCCGAGAACCAGCCCGCGCGGGCTCTCCTCCCCCACCCGCTCGCCCATGATCCAGGCGGCGGAGGCGCGGCGGCGTAGCGTGTCGTAGACCAGTGAGGCCAGCGCCGCGCGGTCGCCGGAACCGGCGAAGCGGTGGCTGCGGCCCCAATCCTTCAGCACGTCGGCGGCCGGACGGCGTTCGGCGAGGATCGTGCCGATCACCTCGATAGCGGCGGAAAGCCTGGCAGCCGGCGTCATTTCAACTCCAATAACAAAGGTTTACGGCAAAGCCGGCGCCAGCAGGATTGCGAGTGCGAACAGCACCCACATCGCCAGCAGCACCAGCGCGCCAAAGGCGAAGGCGCCGAAACGCCAGCGCACATCATTGCTGGTCGTGTGGACGATGGCGTGGACGATGCGGCTTAAGACGAACAGCCACGCCAGCACGAGGAACAGGTCGCTTGCCTGGCGCGTCACCAGCGCCAGCACCGCCAGCACATAGAACAGCACCGGCAGTTCGAACTGGTTGCGGAAGCAGTTGCTGGCCTGCCGCACGATCGGCGGCCAGCCCGTGTCGCCCATCACCACCTCCTCGCGCACCAGCCCGCCGGCCCGGATAGCGGAAAGGCGCACCGCCCCCAGCCGGAACAGCACGGCGAAGGTAAGGGCGACCTGCACGAACACGGGCAACAGCGTGGCAGTGACGTACATGGATCCGCCCTCCTTCATCGGTGCGGCGCCGGCGGAAGGCCGGCGCTCAGACGGCTCCCGGATAGTTCGGGCTCTCGCGGGTGATGGTCACGTCGTGCACATGGCTCTCGCGCAGCGAGGCGCCGGAGATGCGCACGAACTGCGCCTTCTCGCGGAAATCCTGCAGCGTGGCGCCGCCGACATAGCCCATGGCGGCGCGCAGGCCACCGGCGAGCTGGTGCAGAACGCCGCCCACCGGCCCCTTATAGGCCACCTGACCCTCGATGCCTTCCGGCACCAGCTTCAGCGTGTCCTTCACCTCGGCCTGGAAATAGCGGTCGGCCGAACCGCGCGCCATGGCACCCACCGAGCCCATGCCGCGATACGACTTATAGGAGCGGCCCTGGTAGAGATAGACCTCGCCCGGGCTCTCATCCGTGCCGGCCAGCAGCGAGCCGATCATCGCGCAGTCGGCGCCGGCGGCCAGCGCCTTGGCGAGATCGCCGGAGAACTTGATGCCGCCATCGGCGATCACGGGGACATCGCTCTTCTTCGCGGCTTCCACCGCGTCGAGAATGGCGGTGAGCTGCGGCACGCCGACACCGGCGACGATGCGGGTGGTGCAGATCGAGCCCGGCCCGATGCCGACCTTGATCGCATCCGCGCCGGCGTCGATCAGCGCCTGCGTCGCCTCGGCGGTGGCGACATTACCGGCGAGGATCTGCACGCTGTTGGACAGCGTCTTGATGCGGCTTACCTGATCCAGCACCTTGCGGGAATGGCCGTGCGCGGTGTCGACCACGACGAGATCGACGCCGGCCTCGATCAGCAGTTCGGCGCGGCGATAGCCGTCCTCGCCCACCGTCGTGGCGGCGCCGACGCGCAGGCGGCCCTGTTCGTCCTTGGCGGCGTTCGGGTTGGTGACGGCCTTTTCCATGTCCTTGACGGTGATCAGGCCGACGCAGCGGCCTTCATCGTCCACCACCAGCAGCTTCTCGATGCGGTAGCTGTGCAGCAGGCGCTTGGCCTCGGCCTGATCGACGCCTTCGCGCACCGTGATCAGCCGTTCCTTGGTCATCAGCTCGGAAATCGGCTGCGCCGGATTGGTGGCGAAGCGCACGTCGCGGTTGGTGAGAATGCCCACCAGCTTGCCGCCGCGCCCGTTCGGGCCGCGCTCGACCACCGGGATGCCGGAAATGCCGTGGTTCTTCATCAGCGCCAGCGCATCGGCCAGCGGCTGGTCGGGATGGATGGTGACGGGGTTCACCACCATGCCGCTCTCGAACTTCTTGACGAGGCGCACATGCTCGGCCTGCACCTCGGGATCGAGGTTGCGGTGAATGACGCCGAGGCCGCCGGCCTGCGCCATGGCGATGGCGAGCCGCCATTCGGTGACGGTGTCCATGGCCGAGGACAGGATCGGGATGTTGAGCGAGATGTTCCGCGTCACCCGCGAGCGAATATCGACTTCGCCCGGCATGACATCGGACAGGCCGGGCTTCAGCAGCACGTCGTCGAAGGTGAGCGCTTCCCGCGCGAGGCCGTCATAGACCGACATCGCCAACTCCCGATTAGGGGCAAGGGGAACACGGCTCCCGTCCCGCCCGATGGATGGATGAAACGAAGCGAACCGGGCCTTTGTGACAGCGCCCGCGCGCTTCGAGTTGGCGAGGGCTCATACCATGGCCTTGTACGCTTTCCTAGGCGTCTATCTCTGTGCAGAACGCAATGCCGATGCGCGCCAGCAAGCCCCTGCGTAACGGGCGTGGATGACAGATTTGTGCGTGCGTTTGTGGTCGCGGGGGCGCAATTGCGGCGTTATAGCCGGAAAGTCGCTCGTTTCCCCCCGCCCGCCATCCCGGAACGGCCCGTGCGCTCCGAACGTCTCGTCCCGCTCATCGTCGCCTGCGCGCTGTTCATGGAGCAGCTCGATTCGACCGTTATCGCCACCTCGCTGCCGGCCATCGCCGCCGATCTGCACGAGGACCCGATCTCGCTCAAGCTGGCGCTGACCTCCTATCTACTCAGCCTCGCCGTGTTCATTCCGGCGAGCGGCTGGTTCGCCGACCGCTTCGGCTCGCGCACCGTGTTCCGCGCCGCCATCGCCATCTTCACCGCCGGCTCGCTGCTGTGCGGTCTCGCCCATTCGCTGCCAGACTTCGTCGCCTACCGCATCCTGCAGGGCATGGGCGGGGCGATGATGGTGCCGGTGGGGCGGCTGGTCATTCTGCGCACCGTGCCGAAGGAGGAGCTTGTCTCCGCGCTCGCCTGGCTCACCATTCCCGCGCTGCTGGGACCGGTGATCGGCCCGCCGCTCGGCGGCTTCATCACCACCTATTTCGACTGGCGCTACATCTTCTTCCTCAATCTGCCCATCGGCCTGCTCGGCTTCATGCTGGTGAGCCGCTTCATTCCCGATATCCGCGAACCGAACGTGCCGCCCTTCGATCTCAAGGGCATGGGCCTGTCCGGGCTCGGCCTCGCCGGCCTCGTCTTCGGCTTCGCGCTGCTCGGCCAGCACGCGGTGGCGCCCTCGCTCGCGCTCGCCGTCATCGTCGTCGGCGCGGTGTCGATGGGCTTCTATATCCGGCACGCCCGGCGCACGGTGAAACCGATCCTCGATCTGGCGCTGCTGAAAATCCCGACCTTCTTCGCCGGCGTCGTCGGCGCCTCGCTGTTCCGTGTCGGCATCGGCGCCCTGCCCTTCCTACTGCCGCTGCTGCTGCAACTCGGCTTCGGGCTCAGCCCCTTCGCCTCCGGCATGATCACCTTCGCCTCGGCGGCGGGGGCGATGACGATGAAATTCACCGCCGCCCCCATCATCCGCGCCTTCGGCTTCCGCCGGGTGCTGGTGGTGAACTGCGTCATCGCCGCCGCGTTCATCGCGGTAGGGGCGCTGTTCCGGCCGGGCATGCCCTATCTCGTGCTGGTCGGGGCGCTGCTGCTGGGCGGGTTCTTCCGCTCGCTGCAATTCACCAGCACTAACGCCCTCTCCTATGCCGATGTCTCGTCGGAGGCGATGAGCCGGGCGACGAGCTTCGCCAGCGTGGCGCAGCAAGTGTCGATCTCCACCGGCGTGGCGGTGGCGGCGCTGGTGCTCGACGGGCTGCGCAGCTGGCGCGGCGACGGCACTATCGCGCTCAGCGATTTCAGTGTCGCCTTCCTGGTCGTGGCGGGCATCGCGGTGTGCTCGGTGTTCTTCTTCCTGCGCCTGCCGCCCGATGCCGGGGCCGAACTGGCGCAGCGACGGGTCAAGCCCGCGCAGATACCCGAACCACCGGGGGAGATGGGGAGTGCGGGATGAGGCAATTTCCGTGATGATGGCATGCCACGTCAGGGAGTGCCGGACATGACCACGCCGCCGCAGACGCCTGTGTTTGTCGACCAGCTCACGCCGGGCGCGGCTGCGTCCACCATCGACGAGGCCGATCCGGCCGCGGCCTATTTCAAGCTTCTGGCGCGCCTGCGCTCACCGCTCACCTTGCGCGAGCTCATGATCCAGAGCGTGCGCAGCGGCTATATCGGCCAGGCGGAACCGATCGACCCGGCAAGTCTGCCCCCGTCCGCCGCCGAACTCTATCCGGACGTGCGCGTGGGTGACCTCTTCATTCCCTCGCCGCTCGGACCGATACGCTGCCAGACCTTTGCGCCCGGCGCCAGGACCGGGGCCTTGCCCCTGCTGGTCTATCTGCACGGTGGCGGCTTCACCGTCGGCGCCTCCGAAGACACGGCCTACATCACCAGCCGCATCGCCGAGGAAAACGGGATGCTGGTCGTCAGCGTCAATTACCGTCTGGCGCCGGAATGGCCTTTCCCCGCTGGCCTGGAGGATACGCTGGCCGTGCTTCAATGGCTGCGCATCAATGGCGCAGAGATCGGCGGCGATCCGGACTTCATCGCGGTGGGCGGAGATTCGGCGGGCGGCAACATGGCGGCCGCGCTGCCGCTGAAGGCCAATGACGAAGGAGCAAGGGCGCCGGACGCGGCGCTGCTGCTCTGCCCCATCACCGATTTCAACGTGGAGCGCCATGCCTCCTTCGAGGCGCTGGCGCCGCGCGGCATCATCTATGACACGGCCTTTCTCGGCTACATCCGCGGCGCCTATGTCGTGCACCATCGGCTGTGGTCGCACCCGCATGCGAGCCCGGCTTTTGGCGATCTTTCCACCTATCCGCCGACAGTGATCGTCGCGGGGGGTGTCGATCCCATTGTGGACGACAACCGCGCCTTTGCGCAGAAGCTCGAAGCGGCCGGCCGGCCGGTGACGCTGCATGTCGAGCCCGCCATGCCGCACGGTTTCTATTTCTTCCCCAGGCTGCTACCGCAGGGCGAAGCCGCCTTTGCCGCTATTCGGCGGTTCCTGTCGCCGCTGATCGCCTGAACCCGGTTGCCACCACGTAGAGCTCCGCCGAATCCGCCCGGCTCGCCTGCGGCTTGATGTGGCGCACGGCGGTGAAATCGCGCTTGAGGTCCGCCAGCAGCGTGCCTTCCGTGCCGCCCTGGAACACCTTGGCGATGAAGCAGCCGCCGGGCGCCAGCACCTGGCGGGCGAAATCGATGGCGAGTTCCACCAGCCCGACGATGCGCAGATGGTCGGTCGCCCGGTGCCCCGTCGTGTTGGCGGCCATGTCGGACATGACGATATCGGCTTCGCCGCCGAGCATGGCCTTGAGCTGCTCGGGCGCCTCGTCCTTGAGGAAGTCCATCTGGGTGAAATCGACGCCGGGGATGGGGTCGATCTCCAAGAGGTCGATGGCGACGATCTTGCCGCGGCCTTCGTCCACCTTCAGCTTCTTCGCCGCCACCTGGCTCCAGCCGCCGGGGGCGGCGCCGAGATCGACCACGCGCAGGCCGGGCTTGAGGATCTTCAGCTTTTCGTCGATCTCGATCAGCTTGAAGGCGGCGCGCGAGCGCCAGCCCTCACGCTTGGCGCGGGCGACATAGGGATCGTTGAGCTGGCGCTGGAGCCATTTCTGCGAGGAGGAACTGAGCGAGCGGGCCTTTTTCAGGCGCACCTTCAGCGGCCGCGCCTCGCCGCCCTTGCCGGGCTGGGGCTTGTCAATCACGTCGAGGCTCCGCCTCTCGGCCGCCACACACCATCGGCACGCATCAGTTCCACCAGAATTCCTTCCCTGAGGCCGCGATCGGCCACGCGCAGGCGGTCGCAGGGAAACGCCCGGCGCACCGATTCGAGGATCGCACAGCCCGCCAGCACCAGGTCGGCCCGCTCCACCCCGATGCACGGATTGGCCGCGCGCTCGGCAAAGGGCATGGCCAGCAACCGGTCCACCACCACCCGCACCTGCTCAGCCCCGAGCCAGGTGCCATCGACCTGCGAACGGTCATAGCGCGGCAGGTCGAGATGCACGCCGGCGATAGTCGTCACCGTGCCGGATGTGCCGAGCAGGTGCAGCCGGCCGCAATTATGCGGACCCACCGCCTGCACGAAGCCGGCGAGATGCGGCGTGAACTCATTGACCATCGCTTCGAAATCGTCGCGGGTCACCTTCACCCCGCCATGGCGTTCGGCCACGGTGACGACGCCGAGCGGCACGGAGACCCAGGCGCGGATCACCGCCGCCGGCGGGCCGCCATCGCGCGTTTCCACCCGGTCGAGCCACACCACTTCGGTCGAACCGCCGCCAATATCGAACAGCACCGCCCCGTCGGAGGTGGGATCGACCAGCGGCGTGCAGCCGGAAGCGGCGAGGCGCGCCTCGGTTTCGCGGTCGACGATCTCCAGTTCGAGCCCGGTCTCGCGCGTCACACGATCGATGAACTCGGCGCCATTGACGGCAGAGCGGCAGGCCTCGGTGGCGATCAGCCGGCGATCGACGATGTGGCGCGCCTCGATCTTGGCGGCGCAGACTTTCAGCGCCTCGACCGCCCGGTCCATCGCCGCCGCGCCGAGCCGCCCGGAGCAGATCAGCCCCTCGCCCAGCCGGACGATGCGCGAGAAGGCATCGACGACACGAAAGCCACTGCCGGTGGGGCGGGCAACCAGGAGGCGGCAATTATTGGTGCCGAGGTCGAGCGCGGCATAGCAGGGGTCGTTGTTGCGCGGGCGCGCCGCCTGCCGCGGGTCGCGGCCCGCCGCACCGGACGCCCCGGCATAGGGCGGACCGTTCGGACGCACACGCACAGAGGGCCGCTCGTCGCCGGCGGACGTTTCCGTCACCCGCTCCCCGGCCCATATCTGGGTCTCGTCGACCATTTCAACTTCCCCGGCCGAAGCCGTCGTGCCGGCCGCGCGAAGTGCGGTTCCAGGCGCGCATTGTTCAACATCTCGAATGAAATGTAACATTCGCCAGCGCTGGCGCAATCGACTTCATGGCAGCCCGGCGCGGGAGGCAGGGCTGGTCAAGGCGCAAACCCCGGCAGGACAAGGGCGCATCGGCCGTCCTGCCGGTCACGTGAACGACATGGGCCGCCCGGCGTCCGCGCCCATCAGCGATTCGCCGCTGACCCTGGACGCGCGACCGAGAGGGGCGCCCGCTCAGCCCTTCAGCGCCGGCAGCGCCTGGGCAATGCCGGCCATCGGCAGGGTGACATTCACCGTCTGGCCATTGGCGAGCACGAAACTGGCGACCACGTCTTTCGCGGTGAGCAGTTCCTTGCCGAACGCCTCCTCGAACGGGCCGATGGCCTCGCAGCCGCCCGAATGGCAGGAGGCGTAGTCGATCTTGCGCGGCTTGCCCTTGCCGATGGTGATCTGCACCCCGTCCTTCAACCGGACGCCGAGGGGCGTGCGCACCAGATAGGTCGGCGCCCCGGCCTTGTCCTGGCCGATCTGCCACAGCATCACGGTCTTCTTCGACTTCGACTCCGTTACCTTGAGCGAGGCGACGCAGCTTTTCTTCGCGCCCTTCTCCAGGCTGGCGCGGCAGGTGACGACCCAATTGTCGAAGGTCGTGGTCTCGGTGCGGATGGGCGCCTTGGCCGCGGCCGGCGCGGTCTGTGCGGCCGGCGCCGCCGGCGCGGTCTGGGCGAAGGCGGCGGGGGCGCCGGCGAGAAGGCACGGGCCGAGGATCAGGGCGGCGGCACGGCGGGCGAAACGGTGCATGAGGTCCTCCGGAACGGTCCCGGGCATGAGCGAGGGGCGAAGTGCCGTCATGGCACGCCACGGGTTTAAAATCACGGCTCCGTCTGTGCCACCGATCACAGCGCTTGGCGAGGGCTGGCGACAGCCGGCGTGACGAAGCCCAAAAGCAATGGGCCGACCACGAGGGCCGGCCCAGCTATTTCCTGCCAGCGCGCGGCAGAGGCCGCGCGCCACGCACAAGAGCTTACCAGCGGACCTTGAAGCCGCCCTGGCCGGCCCAGCCCTGCACATCGCCGAATTGTATTCGCCGTTGCCGAACAGGGCCACACTGCCATTCAGATCGGCGGTGAAGCCGATGCCGGCATTGTACCAGGTGCCGTTGATGTCGCTGGTGAGGACGGTGCCCGCGACATTGGTCTTGTTGTCGCCCAGGAACTCCGAGTTCACATTGAAGATCGCGTAGGGCGTCACCGTCTGGCCAGTGGCCATGACGAAGGTGGACTGCACCTGCAGACCCAGGCGACCGATCAGCGATTCCGCGTCACCCGGCGAGACGTAGGTCCCGATCGAGTCGTAGTAAGAATCCTGGTTGGCGCTGACATAGGCCAGCTGCGCCTGGGGCTGGATCACCCAGCTGTTCGACAGCTCGAAGCCGTAGCCCATCTCGATCGAGCCACCCCACACCGTGGCGTTGGTATTCGCCGTCACGTTGCTGGTCGAGGTGATGTCGAGATCGAGCACATCCACCTTGCCGACGAGGTCGGTATAGAAGCCCGCACCACGCACCAGGCCGACCTGGCGGATGGTGGCGTAGATGCCAGCATTCCAGCCATTGATGTCGAGAGACGAGCTGCCGCCCCACGACGTCCAGTCGCCGTCCACATCGACATCCGACCAGCCATAGCCACCGAAGGCGCCGGCCGTGATGCGCCAGCTGTCATAGTCGAACGTGTAATCGCCGCCCGCCTGCAGGCCCCAGCTCTGCTGCGAGAAGTCCCACCCGTTGCTGACGTCGTAGCTGAGGTCCGATCCACCGCCGCGGCCCCACATCTGGAACTTCGGCGCCGGCACCGGCTGATAGGCCGGGGCCTTGGTCGCCGATACGGCCAGATCGGCATTGCGACCTTCCAGCTGGTCCTGCTGGCGCACCTCGCCGAGCCGCTTATGCAGCGTGTCGAGGCCGGCATAGAAGTGGCGCTGGATCGCCGACGGCGCCGTGGCATAGCCCGTCGCCTGGGCGGTGTAGCCCGCGCGCAGATACCAGTCGCCCGCGCCGGTGTCCTCCGGCGCGTACATGGGCCCGAACCCAAGGGTCAGTTCGTTGTCCGGGTCCTGGAGCAGCCGGTAGGAATAGGCGCCCGCCATCACTTCGCGCTGGCCGCTGACGCTGTTGCGCGCCAGCTGGAAGGCGTCGTCCGGCGAGGTGCCCCATTCGGAAACATCCACCACCTTGATGCCCTGGCCGAGGCCAGTGCCAGTGTAGACGCCCTGACCAGCATTGGTGTTGTTGACATAGATCGTGGTGGTCGCCCCCGGCGCTACATCGCCATTGATGACGAGGATGTCGGTCGGGCTGTTGGAAGCGCCCAGATAGGTGTCGATCAGCAGATTGCCGCCGCCCTGGTAGTTTCCGTTGATGGTGAAGCGATCACCCACCACGTCATCGATGCCGTTATGCAGGGCGATCGTGCCGCGGTTGATGAAGGTCGCGTCCGGCAGCAGCGGATTGGGGATGCTGTCCGGCGTGTCCGACAGTTCCACACGCGTATAGGCGGTCCCGGTGGCCGTGTTGCCGGAGACGTCGAAGACGCCGCCCGTCTGGTTGAGCCAGCCGGCATCCCGGCCGGTGTAGATGGAACGGTAGCCATTCTCGCCGCCGGAAGCTTCCAGGACGACATTGCCGGTATCGAGGTCGGCATCGGGGTCGGAGAGCTTCAGGTAGGAGGTCGCATCGACCGCCACCAGCCCGTCCTTCTCGTCATTGCCGTTGAAGTTCACCCAGCGCTGGTTGAGCTGAAGATAGGAGCCGCCGGTGACGTAGAGTTCCTGGAAGCGCCTCACCTCGTCGAGCGACAGGGCGCTGCCATTGGTGACGATCAGCGTGTCGAAGCCGCGTCCGCCGTCGATCTCACCGTCGATGCGGAAGTTGGCGATGTCGCCGATGTTGTTCAGCCCGGAGAGCTTGACTTCGTCATCACCGCGGCCGCCATCGATGTTGTCGACGGAGATGAAGCTCCCCTCCGCATCCGTGGCGCCGAGGAAGATGCGGTCGTGGCCGCTGCCGCCGTCGATGTCGTCGAGGCTGATCTGACCGCCGTCGGCGTAGATGCGGATCTTGTCCTCACCCGAGCCACCGTCGATGTCGTCCACACGGACGTCGCCGCCGGAAGTGGCGAGGATTCCAATATAATCGTCGTTATCGCCGCCCCGAACATCGTCCGCACGGATCCTGCCGCCCTTGGTGGCGATCAGAGCGATGACATCGTCATCGTCACCGCCGTCGATGTCGTCGGCGCGGATCGTGCCGCCGCGGGTCGCGAGAAGCCCGATAAAGTCGTCGCCCCGGCCGCCGTCGATATCGTCGACACGCACTTCCGCGCCGCGGGACGCAAACAGGCCGATGAAGTCATCGCCCCGACCACCGTCGATGTCGTCGGCGCGGATGTCGCTGCGCCGATCCGTCGCTGCAAGGAGGATAACGTCGTCGCCACGGCCGCCGTCGATGTCATCCACCCGGATATCGCCGCCGCTAGCGGCGAACAGGCCGATGAAGTCATTACCATTGCCGCCGTCGATGTCGTCGGCGCGGATGTCGCCGCCCGCCAGCGCAGCGAGGCCAATGATGTCATTGCCGTCATTGCCCTCGATGTCATTGACCCGGATATCACCGCCCGCTGCCGCGAGCAGCCCAACGAAGTCATTGCCATCGCCGCCCTCGATGTCGCCATCGACGCGGATGTCGCCGCCCGCCAGCGCAACCAGGCCAATGATGTCGTTGCCGTCATTGCCCTCGATGTCGCCATCGACATGGATCTCGCCGCCCGCAGCCGCAAGCAGCCCGATGACGTCATTGCCGTCACCGCCCCTGATGTCGTCGACCGCGACCTCGCCGCCCAGCAGGGCGTAGACGCCGATGAAATCGTTCCCGTCACCGCCATTGATGTCATTGATGGTGACGTCGCTGCGTCGACCAATGGCTCCGGCGATGATCGTGTCGTTGCCTTCGTCACCGGTGATGTTCTTCACGGTGATGTCGCCACCGTCAAAGGCCGTCAGGATGATGAAGTCGTTATCCTTGCCGCCCTTGATGTCGTTGGCGCGGATTTCGCTCTTGTCCGACGCGGTCAGCGCGATCAGGTCCTCGCCGTCGCCGCCCTCAATGTTCTTGTCGACGGTGATCTTGGCGCTGTCCGACGAGGTCAGAGTGATCTTGTCGCTACCTTCGTCGCCCTTGATGGCGCTGACCTTGATTGAGCTACTGCCGTCGGCACTCAGCGTGATCGTGTCGTCGTCCTTGCCGCCCTTGATCTCGCCGGATTCGATCTTGCTCTTGTCCGACGCGGTAAGCGTGATCGTGTCCTTGCCGTCCTCGCCATCGATCTTGCTGACCTTGATCGAGCTGTCGCCGCTGGTGGCGAGCGCGATCGAATCGTCGTCCTTGCCGCCCTTGATGTCGCCGGCCTCAATCTTGCTCTTGTCCGACGCGGTCAGCTCGATCGTGTCCTTGCCGTCGCCACCTTCGATGTTCTTGTCGACGGTGATCTTGGAATTACCCGAGCCGGTGATGGTGATGGAGTCGTTGCCTTCGTCACCCTTGATGGAGCTGACCTTGATCTCGCTGTTGTCCTTGGCGGTCAGCGCGATCGAATCGTCGTCCTTGCCACCCTTGATCTCGTCGATCTCGAGCTTGCTCTTGTCAGTCGAGGTCAGCGTGATCGTGTCCTTGCCGTCCTCGCCATCGATCTTGGTGATCTTGATCGAGCCCTCGTCCTCGGAGGTCAGCGTGATCGTGTCGTCGTCCTTGCCGCCCTTGATCTCGGCGACTTCGATCTTGCTCTTGTCGGAAGAGGTCAGCTCGATCGTGTCCTTGCCATCGCCGCCCTCAATGTTCTTTGAGACGGTGATCTTGGACTTGTATGACGCGGTAACGGTGATCTTGTCGTTGCCTTCGTCGCCCTTGATGGCGCCGATCTTGATCGACCCGTCATCCTCAGCGGTCAGTTCGATCGTGTCGTCGTCCTTACCGCCCTTGATCTCTCCGGCTTCGATCTTGCTCTTGTCCGACGCGGTCAGCGTGATCGTGTCCTTGCCATCGCCACCGTCGATGTTCTTCGCAGTGATGCTTCCGTCCGACTTGCCGATGATGGTGATCGTGTCCTTGCCGTCGCCGCCCGAGATATCGGCGGCAGAGATCGAGCCGGACTTATCGATGGACAAGGAAATCTTGTCGTCACCATTTCCACCGGTGATGGACTTGCCGATGGTCAGAACATTGCCTTTGCCCGAGGCAAAGCCGCTGATCTCATCCTTGCCATCGCCACCATCGACGGTGCCGGTGACTTCCGTGTCGCCGTAGACGGCGTTCAGGAAGATCTTGTCGTCATCCTTTCCGCCGGACACGTTCTGTTCGATGGTGACCCAATAGGAATTCGTGCTGTTGGAGCTGCCAATGGTGATCGTGTCCTTACCGTCCCCACCGTCGACCGAGCCGTTGAACTGAACGTTGCCGACATTGGACGAGACATTGTCAGCACCGATGGAGATGGTGTCGTCCTTGCCCAAACCCTGCAGGGTGATCGGGCTCGGGTTGTAGGAAAGATCGTAGCCGTACGAGCCGCCCAGGATCGTGATGGTGTCCTTGTCAGCAGTGCCGGCGATGTTCGTGCTCCAGCCACCCGCCCCGGTGGTGTCGCAGACAACAGTGCTGGTGTTGTTGCCCGTGCAGTTCGTCGCCTGAGCCGACTGGGGCGACACAGCGGTCGCCAGCGCACCGAGCACAAGGCCGAGGGCCACCGACGAAGCCGAGCCGAAAAGGGCGACCTTGCTGTGATCGACAGCCACAGGCGCCACGGGCGCCACCTTGCGGCGAATCACAAGCTTGGCTTTGCCGGCGCCCCGGCGCGGAATGGCAAACTTCTTCGACATAAATGCCCCCGATCCCATCACTTACGGCGTTGCCGCAATCTGTGCTTTTTTCGAATCCGCCAGCATCCGCAGGGCATGACGGTTCGAGTCGACGGCACCCTAGTCCGGTCTTGATCAGGGCCACAAGACCGCCGCAGCGTTGCCGCAATCTCGCAAAAATGGCGCAAAAAAAGACATTTGCGACGCGCAACCTCGCCATCTTACGAGGATGCTTGGAAATTCAATGTTTTATAAACCAAAATTACCGAGCGCCTCATTTCTCACAATTTTCGCCAAAATGTTACCGCCCGGAATTTCAAGTGCCGCGTCCTAGCGGTTCTCGCGAGGTGTGCTATTTTTGCACCTAGTAAGGGGAGGCTGGCGGTAAAATCGGAGCGGTTCCGATCATGCGCGCCGTTGCGGGAGGCGCATCCAGCCTGCGGGGAAAGATGCTCATCGGTTATTGTCTGGTCGAATCCGAAGGTGGTGGAACGTCCCGTTCCGCCACCGATTTCACCCTACTTCCGCGTCGGGACGCGCTGCCGCCGGCCGCGGGATCCGAGCCCACCGAAGCCGCCGCGCTGCGGGCGCTGGGCTGCGAACATGTGTTCAGCGACATTGACGACGACCGCCGGATCGACCGGCCCGGCCTGCGGGCAGCGCTCGATTTCGCGCGGGTGGGCGATGTGCTTGTTGTGCCGGCGCTCAATCATCTCGGCGTGGATGTGGAGGCCGTGGTGCGCATCGTGGCGTCGCTCAGCCGGAAGGGCGTCACCATCCAGCTCGGCCACATGCCGATGGATATGATGATCCCCTCCGGCGAAGCCCTCGCCTTCGCCTGCCGCGCGCTCGCCCAGCTCAGCGAGCCGGTCCCCGCCCCGGCGGCCACGAGCGGAAGCCCGCGCCGGCGCGGGCGGCCGCAATCGCTGTCCAACAAGGATATTGCCAAAGCCCACCGCCTGCTGGCGAGCGGCAATGCCGTGCCCGATGTCGCCCGCGCGCTCGGCGTGTCGCCGGCCACGGTCTACCGCATCTTCCCACGCCGCCCGCCAAAGGCGGACCATTCCGAGGATAGCGGCAGCTGAGGCTCCCGAAGCCGCGACGGACAGATCAGCCGTCGCGGCGGACGGGATACGCCCCCCGCGCACGTTCCGCTCAATGAGTGGCGAACGGACCGGCGGGAAAGCGCTTCAGCGACGGGAAAGCGCTTCGGCCACGGACAGCACCAGCTCTTCGACAGGGCGCTCGCCGTCGAGGCGCAGCACCGGGGCGCCCTGCTCGGCCAGCCAGCGCTCATGCTGCGCCCGGTTGCGGCCGTCGAAAGACGGATCGTCATAACGCGCGGCCCATTCGCGGAAGGCACGGCTGGCCAAGTGCATGTCGCCACCGGGGCGAATGCGCGCGCCGTGCCTTTCTTCCTCCCGGGCATCCAGACGCTGCAGCCGAACCAGTGTCGGTGTGGAGAGAAACACGATCAGGTCCACGGCCTCAACCAGCGCCTCACCCCAGCCGATGAACGAGCCGGAAAGCACCCAGCCATCGGCTTCCCGCTGCCGTTGCGCGATCAGACGCACCCGGTCCTCCGGCGCACGCTTGAGGCTGTACGGCGGATCGGTCGGCATCCAGTAGAAATCGTCCACGTCGAGATGCGGAACGCCGAGCCGCGTGGCCAGAGCGCGGCCCAGCGTTGAAACCCCGGAACAGGAGGCGCCAAACACATAGACTCGCGGCTTTGCTGTCATGACCAATCCGGGAAGGGTCTTTCATCCGGCCTATGGGCTGTGGCCGTTACGTGGGCTGTGGCCGCCGGGGCATCGAGCCTCGGATTTCAACGCCCTGTCGGAAGTGGCTGGGGGACCAGGATTCGAACCTGGACTAACGGAGTCAGAGTCCGCAGTTCTACCGTTAAACTATCCCCCACCAGAGCGTCGCGAGCGACGCTTCCAGGGCTTTCCGCGTCGACCTTGGGATGTCGGGGCGCGGGGCAGCGGCAGTGGCGCGCTCTATAGACGCTCCCGCTGGCCCGGTCTACCCCCTCTCGCGCAGTTTCCACCGTCCTCCCCAGATGGGCACCGCCGCGCCCGGCGGAGGAGGCCGCCCGTCACCGGCGGCTGCCAGACGACACTCTCGCCCCGCGCCGCATCAATGGTCGCCGCGCCGACCAGGCCGCGCCCGGCGCGGCGTCGAGCGTTCCAGGACTAAGCCATGCCGCCAAGGAAGGGCAGGCATGCAGACCAGCGCTTTTGGCATAGCTTATCCACCAAAAGGCGAAGATATGGGCGGCAAATTCGTCGGCTTTGGAACACTTCCAACCATTTTGGTTGACGCGCGCCACCCCACCACCGTTAATGCCGGCTTAACAGGCAGAGATAGGCATGCACGCACCTCAGTGCTGCCATGCAGCATTCCACCTTTTGCGCTGCGGTGAAATCTCTATATTCGCTGGCATACAGAATACAGGAGCCAGAGATGACCACCACAACCCTGAACCACACCTCGTCCGATTTCTTCTCGCGTTTCGTCGAGAACGTCACCAGCTTCTTCGAAGCCATCGGTGAAGGCCGTCGCATCGCCCAGCGCTATGAAGCCCTGTCCCGCCTGTCCGACGCCGCCCTCGCCAAGCGTGGCCTGACCCGCCAGGACATCGCCCGCGCCGCCGTCAACGGCCGCTGAGACGTCCGCTCTGAGCGGCCGCTTCCTCCTCGGCCGCTCCGCGAATACGCAAGGTGACGCTGTCGGATAATCCCGCAGCGTCCATGACGGTCAGACGCACGAAGCCCGCGCCCGCCGGCCGCCAGAACAATGTGGCGGCCCCGGCGGGCTGGCCGGCCGGCACACCGTCGACAAACACGGTCAGCTTGCCTGTTCCGCCGCTCACCTTGAGCACCATCGGCTCGTCGCCGTCGCGTTCCAGATTCGCCCCATCGGGCGGAAACGCGATCTTCGGCCCATCCTCCGCACCGCCCTGCCCCGACGCCCGCCCGAAAAACCGGAGCGGCGGCGGCAATTGCGCGTTCTTCGCCTCGATCGCCTCGCGCGGCGCCGGCGCGAAGGGCGCAGGCCGCGTCACCAGCCGGGCGAAGGCCTCGAACAGGATCGGCGCCGCGGCCTCGCGCCCGATCATGCCCGGCACCGGCTGGCCGTCCGGCCGCCCCACCCACACGGCGATGGTCCGCCGCCCGTCGAACCCCACCGCCCAGGCGTCGCGATAGCCAAAGGACGTGCCGGTCTTGAACGCGATGCGCCCGGCGCGCTCATTGCGCGGCGCCGGCGTGCCGGCAAGCGACTGGGCGAGATAGGCCGCCGCCACCGGGCTCATCAGTTCGCGCGCCCCGTCGGGACCGGAGGCAGCGCCGTCCAGCCGCTCGCGCAGCGCCTGCGCCCGCCCGCCATTGGCGATGCCGGCATAAAGCCCGGCGAGCGCATCGAGGCTCATGCCGACGCCGCCCAACCCCACCGCCAGCCCCGGCACCTCGCCCGGCGGCAGCTTCAGCGCGAAGCCGGACTGGCCGAGCCGGCTGGCGAGGCGCTGCGGCCCCACCGCCTGCAGCAGCACCACCGCCGGCACGTTCAGCGACAATTGCAGCGCCTGCCGCACCGAGACCGTGCCCTGATAGTCGCGGTCGAAATTGCGCGGGCGATAGGCGCCGAAGCGCGCCGGCCGGTCCTCGATCAGCGTTTCGGGATGAGCGATGCCGTCCTCGAAGGCGAGGCCGTAGATGAAGGGCTTCAGCGTCGAGCCGGGCGAGCGTATGGCGCGGGTCAGGTCCACCGCCCCGGCGCGCGTGGCGTCCAGCGGGTCGGCGCCGCTCACCCGGGCCAGCACCTCACCGGTGGCATTGTCGACCATGACCAGCGCCAGCGAGACGCCGGTGCCGAGTTCGCGCACCCGCTCTGCCGCCAGTTCTTCCAGCCGCGCCTGCGCCGCGCCGTCGATGGCCAGATCGTGCCGCTGCAGGGCCGGCTGCTGGCGCCGCGCCTCCTCCGACGCGTGCGGGGCGAGTTTCGGCAGGTCGAGACGGCCGCCCGGCGCGGGGGCGCGCAGGGCGTACTCCACCTCCGCCGGACCGAACAGCCCGGCTTCGCCAAGCCGCGTCAGCACCTTCTCCCGCGCCCGCGCCGCCCGTTCCGGGAAACGGTCAGGCCGGCGCGATTCGGGGGCCTGCGGCAGCGCCACCAGCAGCGCCGCCTCGGCGAGCGAGAGCCGGCGCGGCTCCTTGCCGAACCAGGCGAGGCTCGCCGCCCGCACGCCTTCGATATTGCCGCCATAGGGCGCGAGGGTCAGGTAGAGCGCGAGGATCTCATCCTTGCTCAGCCGCGCCTCCAATTGGATGGCGCGGCGCATCTCGGCCAGCTTGGCGCCCAGCTTGGCTTTGAACCCGTTGCCCTCGCGCGGTTCCAGCAGGCGCGCCACCTGCATGGTGAGGGTGGAGCCACCGGAGACGATGCGGCCATGGCGCAGCATCTGCCCGGCCGCCCGCAGCAGCGCCAGCGGATCGACGCCGCCATGGGTGTAGAAGCGCCGGTCCTCATAGGCGATCAGCATGTCGCGGAAGCGCCGGTCGATGTCGCGCGTCTGCGCCGGCAGCCGCCAGCGCCCGTCCGGCAGGGCGAAGGGGCGCAGCAGCCGGCCCTCGCGGTCGCGCACCTCCACCGAGAGGGCGAGAAGGGGCGGTGGCGGCGCGCTGGCGCGCACGCCGGCGAGCCAGGCTGTGGCGCCCCCGCCCAGCAGCATCGCGCCGAGCAGGCCCCCGGCCGCGAGACGCTGCAGCCCGCGCCTCACCGCGCGCCCCTCATTGCCGCCCTCTCATCGGGCCGGCCCCGTCACCTCGGTCTGGCCGGCGCTGGTGCGGGCGAAGCGGCCGGGGCGGTACATGTCCTCGACGATGGCCGGGGGATGAGCGTAGCGGCCGGGCGAGACCGCGCGCACGATATAGGCGACGCGCAGGAGGCCCGGCTCCTCGCCGCCCTGGGTGCGGTCGAAGGCGGCGGCGAAGAAGGCGTCGCGGAACTCCGCATGGTCGGGCTGCGAGGTGTCGCCCAGCCAGGCCAGCGCCCCGGTGTCGGCGCCCACCGCCAGCGCCGGATTGTCGATCTCGAAGCCGGCGGGCAGATGGTCGACCAGCAGCACATGGCTGGGCCCGGCCTCCTCCTCCGTCGCTTCCAGCACCACGACGAGGCGCTGGTTCTGCGCCACCTTGGCGGGATCGGCGGGCACGCCGGCCAGCGTGTAATAGCTGCGGGTCAGCGTGAAGCCATCCGCCGCCGCCGGCTCCGGCGCCACCGGCGGGCCGTCGATGGACACCGCGACATCCAGCGGGGCGATGCCGCGATTGGTGAGGATGATCGGCTTGGCGAGTTCCTGCGGCGTCAGGCTGCGCTCATAGAGACCAGTATGCGCCCGGCCGTCGATGTCGAGCGCGATGCCCTTGCCCTCGCGCAGCGCGCGGGCGGCGAGCAGCAGCCACGCGTCTTCCTGCGTCGAAGTCGGCCCCGCCTCGACAAAGGCGGTGGCGACGCGCTGGCGCGCGGTGCGGGCGGTGGCGGTGAAGCCGGCCTCCGAGGCGAGCGTGGCCACGCCGGCGGCGTCGCGCAGGATCGAGCCGAAATCCGGCCGGCCGGTGGTCAGCGTCTCCGAGGCGTCGGGGAGAATCTCCAGCGCCGCGTTGAACACCTTCTCCGCCCGCCCCTTGTCGCCGAGCATGGCAAGCGCCGCCGCGAGCTGGCCGCGCGCCATGGCACTGGTCACCGCGTCGAGCTTGGCATCCGCGACATAGCGCAGATCGCCCAGCGGTGCCCGGCCGTTGCGCGCCAGCACATAGATGGCATAGGCGGTCCCGTCATCGGTAGCACCGTCGCCGGCATAGGCCAGCGAATTGCGCAGCCGGTCGAGCGCGAGGGTGAAGGGCTGCTCGGGCACGGCGTAGCCGCGCTCGCGCGCGCGGGTGAGGAAGTCGCTCACATAGGCGTCGAGCCACAAATCGTTGCCGCCCGCGTCCCACAGGCCGAAGGAGCCGTCCGAGCCCTGCCGGGCAATGAGCCGGGCAATGGCGTTGCGGATCGTCTCCGCCGGGTCCTTGGTCAGGCGGAAGCGGTTCGGCGGGCCGAAATCGCTGAGATAGAGCAGCGGCAGCGCCCGGCTGGTGAGCTGTTCGGAACAGGCGAAGGGGTAGCGGTCGAGCGCGCCGATCAGCGCCGGCACATCGAAGGCCGGGTCGAGCCCGGCGGAAACGCTCACCCCGCCCCGTCCCGGCACGAGATCCGCCACGAGATCGGCGCTCAGCGTAAGTGCCGCGCCCGGCGCCAGCGTCTCGACGCTGCGACGGGAGATGGCGGGATAGGCCGGGCGGACATTGAGCGCATAGTCGCGCACGATGGCGAGCCCGCCGGGGCCGGACAGCCGCACCGAGACCTTCGCCTCGCCGATGCCGGTCCCGTTCAGTTGCACGGCGAAGGACTGGCGTGCGCCCTTGGCGAGCGGCACTGTCTTCGGCGCGCTGGCCACTGTGACCGGGCCGTCGGTGACGATCTCCAGCGCGTAGTCGCCCGCCTCGCCATCCACATTGTCGAGGGCGAGGTTGAGTGTCGAGCGGTCGCCGGCGGCGAGGAAGCGCGGCAGGGTGGCGGTGATGACCACGGGGTCGCGGATCACCACATCGGCCTGCGCATGGCCCACCGCCGCGCCGGACCAAGCCACCGCCATCAGCCGGCCGGTGCCGTCGAAGGGCGGCAGGGTGAAGTCGACGGTGCCCTTGCCCTGCGCGTCGAGCTTGACGAGGCCGGAGAACAGGGCGAGCGGCGGCTGGGTCGGCGGTTCGGCCTGCAGGCCCATATCCATGGCGTCGCCGCCGGCGCGCAGGCGCCCCCGGCTGCCGAGCATGCCGTCGATCAGCTGGCCGTAGAAGTCGCGCACCTCTGTGCCCAGCGCCCGCTGGCTGAGATAGAAGCCATCCGGGTCGGGCGCCTTGAAGCCGGTGAGATTGAGAATGCCGACATCGACAAGCGCGAGCGTCACATAGGCCTCGCCTTGTCCGTTGCCCGCCACTTCGACCGGCACGGACAGTGTCGTCTCCGGCCGGGCGAGCGCGGGCGCGCTGAGCTTCACCGCCAGCACCCGCTCGGCGCGGTCGACGCCGAACCAGGCGAGGCCGATGGCGCGGCCGGGATTGCGGCCCGCCGCGACATCGAGCGGTCGGTGCAGGAAGGCGAGCGCATAGGCGCCCGGCGCCCAGCCGGCGGCGACCTTGAAGTCCACCGCGTTGTCGCCGGCCTTCACGTCGAGCGTCTTCGCCGCCAGCACGCCGTCGCCGACGATCAGCACGGTGGCGGAGCCGGCATAGCGGCTGGTGAGGTTCACCTTCAGCGTGTCGCCGGCGGCGTATTGCGCCTTGTCGAGCCCCACTTCCAGCCGGTCCGGCGCGTCGGCGGTGGCGCCGCCGCCCCAGCCGGCATTGAACGGCACGGCGGTGGCGCGGGTGCCGTCGGTCACTTCCAGCCGGTAGCGGCCCCAGGCGACGGGAACGCTCAGCCGTGCCGGCGCGCCGCCGGCGAGATCGAGCGCGCCGTCGGCGACCTTCGCCACCGATTCGACCGGCTCGAAATCCCAGCTGCCGCCGAGGCGGTACCATTGATAGCGGGTCTCGATGCGGTAGAGCGCCCATTGCGCGCCCTTCAGCGCCACCGGCTGGCCGGCAGCGTCAAAGCCCTGCACCTCGAAGCCGGCATTGCCGTTCTCGCCCGGCCCCGCCTTGTCGAACAGCGGCTTGACGCCGATGCCGTTGCCGGCGGGCTGCACCGGCAGCACCAGCGAGCGGCGCACCGCGCGGCCCGCGCCCTCGTTCAGACCGACAAAGATCTCCGCCTCCAGCGGCCGCGCGGTGGTGGGAACGGTGGGCAGCAGCACGGAAAGGCTTGCCTTACCCTGCGCATCCGTCACCGGCGCGTCGGCCAGCGGCTGGCGCACCGGGGTGAAGCCGTCGTCAGTGCGGCCGAAACGCCAGCCCGGCAGGCCGGGACGGGAATCGGCGACGCGCACCTCGATCTCCGCGTCGATGTCGAGCCCGGCCGCCGGCGGGCCGAACAGCCAGCGCCCATCCGCCGCCACCGTCACCGGCGCGTTCGGCGCGATCGTGGTCGCGGTGGTGGAGAGATCGAGCGCGAGCCGCTCGGGCACATAGTCCTCAAGCAGGAAGGTGGTGGCCCCCACCGGCGCGCCGCGCGGATCGACATAGGCCTCGACCCGCCAGGTGCCGGTCATTGCGTCGCCCATGAGGGCATAGGTAACCGTGCGCCCGCCCGCCCCCTGATCGGCGACCAGTTCGCGGCGCTCCTCCACGCCGTCCGGCCGCTTGAAGATGACGGTGAGCGGCACGCCCGCTGCCGCGCTCACCTGCGGGCTGCGCAGCAGCGCGGTGACATGAACCTGCTCGCCAGAGCGGTAGACCCCGCGCTCGGTGGTGACGAAGGCGTCATAGCGCTCCGGCGCCGCGCGCCCGCCGACACCGCGGTCGGTGAGGTCGAAGGCCTGGTCGGCCAGCGAGAGGAAGGCATAGTCACCCTCCTTCGCCTGGGCGACGATCACCGCCGGGGCGAAGCCCTCCTTCCCGCGCATCAGCCCGGCGTCGAAGGCGGCGCTGCCGCTGGCATCGGTCCGGGCGGTGGCGAGCACGTCGTTGGATTTGGCGAGCAGGCGCAGTTCCACCCCTTCCAGCGGCTGCGCGGTGCCGAGGGCGCGCACCAGCACGGTCAGCCCATTGCTGCCGGACAGGGCGGTGAGGCCGAGATCGGAGACGACGAACCACTGTGTGGCGCGCGACTGCCACTCGTCATTCGGGTCGGCGGCATCGCCACCCGGGCGGGCGGCGAGCACATAGACGCCGGGCGCCAGCGTCTTCACCGCCTCATCGACGGGGAAGGAGGTGGTGACATCCTCATTGAGCGGCGAGGCGGTCTCCAGCTCGCCCTTGAAGATGAGTTCGGCCTTGCCGTCTTTGAGCTGCTGCAGGTCATAACCGCCGAGATCGCGGCGGAATTCACCGTCAATGGCGGTGGGAATCAGGCTGCGGTCACCGATGCGGTAGAGATCGACCGCGACACGCGCGGTGTTGACCGAGACCACGGGAATGCCGCGCGGACCGGTGCGCGGCAGCACATAATTGCGGCCGGTGAAGCGCACGCCCGGCTTGCGGTCGCGCACATAGATGGTGAGTTCGGACGCCGCGGCGAGCGGCTCGGCGGCAATCGAGGACGGCAGCCCGGCGCGCAGGGTCACGTCATAGCTCTCGCCATGCTTGAGCCCCTCGACGCAGAGCTGGCTCTCCTCCGCCGTCACCGCCGGCTTGTCGACCGGGCCCTGCGGCCCGCGCAGCGTCACATAGGCGGAATAGTCCTTGCCGCCCTTCACCAGCGGCTCGGAGAACTGCACGCAGATGCGCGGGTTGGAGGCGTCCGAATCGACGCTGTAGTCGAGGATGCGGAAGCCGCGCTCCTCGCGCAGCTTGTTGTAGAATGCGCGCTGCTCCGGCACGTCGACATAGGTGAGGCCGGCGGCCATCGTGTCGAGCGCCGGGCGCCAGATCGAGCGCTGGTCGTAGAGATGACCGATGGCGAACAGCGCATCGGCCTGCTGCGCCTTGGTCGTCGCGGCGCGATAGGCGAGGAAAGCGGCGGCCTGCGCCCGCTCCAGGAAGGTGTCGGCGCTCTCATCGTCGTTCGGCTTGATGCGCGAGAGGGCGCGCGAGAGGCGCTGCCACAGCCCGGCATCGCCGGGGCTCGCCTGCGCCAGCTTGCCGTAGAGATCGGCGGCGGTGCGGGCATCGCCAGCGGCGAGCGCGGCGTCGGCATCCTTGCGCAGCTGGGCGGCGGGCTTGGGCAGCGGGCCGCGCTCGCGCTGCAGCAGAGCCTGCAAGCGGCGGGCCGCCTCGACGAGTTCCTGCGGCGCATAGGTCTTCGGCAGCGCGTCCGGCGCCGGTTTCGCCGGGGCGGCGGCGGTCGGCGTGGCGGCGGCGGGCTTCGCGGTGGTGGCCGCGGCAGCCGCAGCCGCCCCAGCGGCGGCAGCGCCCGGCTTGGTCGCCGCCGGCTTCGGTGCCTGCGCGTGGGCGGCTGTGGCGAGCGAGAGCGCGAGGAGCGAAAGCGCCGCCCCCTTTCCGAGCCATGAAAAGGCCGAACTAAAAGGGTTCATGACACCTGCTCCGCAACGTGACTGCCGACCGACGCGGGGGACGATAGGACGAAATCGATCACCTCGCCATGACGCCGCGCAACCCATGTGGATGCCGGGCCGGCCAAAGCGCGACGGCAGGGATGTCACACTGCCGAGGATTGCCGTGCCGGCGCCATTGAATCGCCGGTCGCGCTTAGGTATACGGGCCGACATCCATTCGGGGGCCTGCGACGCGGGAGCGCCGGGCGAACCCATTCAACTGTGGCCGGACGCGGCTGCGAGATCAGAGGCCTTTCATGTCGACCACGTTCGAGACCGTTGCCAACATCATTGCCGAAACGTGCGACATCCCGCGCGAGAACATCACGCCCGAGAGCCACGCCATCGACGATCTCGGCATCGACAGCCTGGACTTCCTCGACATTGCCTTCGCCATCGACAAGGCGTTCGGCATCAAGCTGCCGCTTGAAAGCTGGACCCAGGAAGTCAACGAAGGCAAGGCGACGACCGAGCAGTATTTCGTGCTCAAGAATCTCTGCGCGCGCATCGACGAGCTGATCGCGGCCAAGTCCGCCTGATCCGGCGGAAGGGCGACGTAGAAGCGGGACGGGTAATGCGCCTCGAATATTTTCAGATGATCGACAAGGTGGTTGAGCTCGACCTCGAGGCTCGCACCTTGCGGACTGCCAACACCGTCCCGTGCGAGAGCCCGATCTTTGAAGGCCATTTCCCCGGGCACCCGCTGCTGCCGGGCGTGCTGCTGTTCGAGATCATGGCGCAGAGCTGTGGCATGCTGCTGCTGCGGCTGCACAATTACGACCGCATGGCGTTCCTCGCCTCGGTCGACAAGGGCAAGCTGCGGACCTTCGTGACGCCGGGCCAGGTGATCGAGGTGTTCGCGCGCCTCGACCATGACGGCTCCGGCTTCGCCCGGCTGAAGGCCGAGGGGCGCGTCGATGGCAAGCTCGTCTGCAATGCCGACGTGACGCTCAAGACCATGCCCTTCCCGGCCCCGGAGCTGCGCGGCTATCTGCTTTCCACCGCCGAACGCATCGGCATGCCGATGGGCGAGGCCGTGTTCGACACGGCGGAAGCCGCAGGAAATCTCACGCATGTCTAATCGTCGCGACGTCTGGATCACCGGCATCGGGCTTGTTTCCTCGCTCGGTGAAGGGCCTGAGGCCCATTGGCAGGCGCTGTCCTCCGGCGCCCGCCCGGTGATCGACGAATCGGGCTTCGCGCCCTACGTCGTGCATCCGCTCGCCCCGATCAGCTTCGACGCGCAGATCCCCAAGAAGGGCGACCAGCGGCAGATGGAGCCCTGGCAGCGCATCGGCACCTATGCCGCCGGCCTCGCGCTGGATTCCGCCGGCATCAAGGGCAACAAGGACATTCTCTCCGCCACCGACATGGTGGTGGCGGCGGGCGGCGGCGAGCGCGACCAGGCGGTCGACGGCGCCATTCTCACCGACATCGAGAAGCAGCCGAACCCCGAGGTGTTCCTCAACGAGCAGCTGCAGTCGAATCTGCGTCCGACGCTGTTCCTCGCGCAGCTCTCGAACCTGCTCGCCGGCAACATCTCCATCGTCCATGGCGTCACCGGCTCCTCGCGCACTTTCATGGGCGAGGAAAGCTCCGGCACGGACGCGGTGCGCATCGGCTGGTCGCGCATCGCCGCCGGCACCAGCGAGATCGCCCTCGTGGGCGGCGCCTATAATGCCGAGCGGCGCGACATGCTGCTGCTCTTCGCCCTCAAGCGCCTCGCCATGCATGCGCCCTGGGCGCCGGTGCTGGCGGAGCCGAAGGGCGTGCCGACCGGCTCGGCCGGCGCCTTCCTGGTGCTGGAATCGCCCGAGCATGCCACGGCCCGCGGCGCCAAGCCCATCGCCAAGCTTTCCGGAGTATGGTCCGAGCGCGCCCGCCGCAACGAGCCCGGCGCCGTCGAGGCCGTGCTGGACGAGCTGCTGAAGACCGCCGGCGCCACGGACTCGGACGCCACCGCGCTGTTCTCCGCCGCCAGCGGCGCGCCCGAGCCGACGCAGGCGGAAGCCGCCGTGCTCGCCCGTTCCGGCCTGCCGGTGCGCTCGGTCACCGACCGTGTCGGCCATGGGCTGGAAGCGCAGATGCCGGTGGCGCTGGCGCTGGCCGCGCTCTGCGTCGCCGAGGGCAAGCTGTTCCCGCCGCTTGACGGCGAAACGCTTGAAAAGCCTTTCGATGGCCCGCTTTCCCGTGCCATCGTGACCGCAGTGGGGCATTGGCGTGGGGAAGGCGTCGCGCTGGTCGAGCGCGCCGACTGACCCACCAGCCGGGAGCATATCGCTTCCGAGGAGCAGATCATGGCTTCCTATACCGACAAGGCCGGCCGGCCGATTGTCGTCGTCACCGGCATGGGGCTCGTCACCTCGCTCGGCCAGGGCAAGCAAGATAACTGGGCGAAGCTGACGTCCGGCACGTCCGGCATTCACCGCATCACCCGCTTCCCCATCGACGCGATGCGCACGACCATCGCCGGCACGGTGGACTATCTGCCCAAGAGCAAGAGCACGGCGCCCGACCTTTCCGAGGAACTGGCGACGCTGGCGGCGGAAGAGGCGATCGCCGAATCCGGCATTGGCGGCAAGGGTGCCTTCCCCGGCCCGCTGTTCTGCGCCGTGCCGCCGATCGAGCTGGAATGGCCGCAGCGCCGCATCCTCGCCCAGGAAGCCGCGCCCAACGCCCCCGTTTCCTATGACGATCTGCTTCGCGCGGCCGAGGCCCATGGCCACGATGCCTGGCACGAGCGCTTCCTCTACGGCTCGATCGCCGACCACCTCGCCGACCGCTTCGGCACCAAGGGTCAGCCGATCTCGCTGTCCACCGCCTGCGCTTCCGGCAACACCTCGATCCAGCTCGGCGTCGAGGCGATCCGGCGCGGCGATTGCGAGGCGGCGCTGTCCATCGCCACCGACGGCTCGGTGACGGCAGAAGCGCTGATCCGCTTCTCGCTGCTCTCGGCACTGTCGACCAATAACGACGTGCCGGAAGCCGCCTCCCGCCCCTTCGCCAAGAACCGCGACGGCTTCATCATCGCCGAGGGCGCCGGCGCGCTGGTGCTGGAGAGCCTGGAGCACGCGCTGGCGCGCGGGGCGAAGATCCTCGGCGTCGTTGAAGGCGTCGGCGAAATGGCCGACAGCTTCCACCGCACCCGCTCCTCGCCGGACGCCAAGCCGGTGATCGGCTGCATGCGCAACGCGCTGGCCGATGCCGGCGTCGATCCCGACAGCATCGACTACATCAACGCCCACGGCACCTCGACGCCGGAGAACGACCGCATGGAGTTCACCGGCATGAGCGCCGTGTTCGGCGAGCGGCTGGCGGGCATCCCGATCTCGTCCAACAAGTCGATGATCGGCCATACGCTCACCGCCGCCGGTGCCATCGAGGCGGTGGTCTCTCTGATGACCATCGCCAATGGCCGCATTCCGCCGACCATCAATTACGAGATCCCCGACCCGGCCATCCCGCTCGACGTGGTGCCCAACGTCGCCCGTGACGCCAAGGTCACGCGGGTGATGTCGAACTCGTTCGGCTTCGGCGGCCAGAATGTGTGCCTGATCCTCACGGGCGAACCCGCGTGAGCCAGCGCGTCCTCGTCACCGGCGGCGGGCGCGGCGTCGGCGCCGCCATCGTGCGCGCCCTCGCGCTCGCAGGGTTCGAGGTCGTCTTCACCGTGCGCACGGCCGAGGCCGAAGCGCAGGCGCTGATCGCCGCCATCACGGCCGAGAAGCCGGACGCCCGTGTTGAGGCCCGGTCGCTCGACCTCGCCGACAAAAGCGCGGTGGAAGCCTTCGCCGCCGTGCTCGCGGAGGAGCCGACCTATTTCGGCTTCGTCCACAATGCCGGCATGAGCTACGACACGCTCGCGGCACTGGTCGACCAGCACCGCGCCGAGCAGCTAATGCAGGTGAACTACTGGTCCTTCGTCAAGCTGGTCGGGGCGCTGGTGCGGCCGATGACGCGGGCGCGGGCCGGGCGCATCGTCGCCATCGGCTCCATCGCGGCCGATGTCGCCAATGCCGGCAACGCCATCTATGCCGGCTCCAAGGCCGCGCTGGCCGGCTATTGCCGCACGCTGGCGATCGAGAGCGCCCGGCGCGGAGTGACGGTGAACGTCGTCGCCCCCGGCTTCGTCGATACGGCGATGCTGGCGCCCTATGCCGCCTACCGCGCCAATGTCGAGAAGCAGATCCCTGCCGGCCGCTTCGCCGCGCCGGAGGATGTGGCGGGCGTGGTATCGTTCCTGCTCTCGCCCGGCGCCGCGTATGTCACCGGCGCAACCCTGCCGGTGGATGGCGGCCTCACCGCCGCACTAGCCATACAGCGCTGATTTCGTTATCCACCCTCGTCCTTTCGCGGACGGCATCCACGCGCGCCCCTTTCCCGTATCGACGGGTTGCGGGGCGCGTCCTGCCGCCGCCGTCTGTCCGGAGTTGTTCATGCGCGCGCTTCAGCTGGTCTCCGACCGCGAACTCATCCTCACCGACCTGCCCGCCCCCGGCGCGCCGGAACCGGGCGAGGTGCAGGTCAGCATCAAGGCGCTGGCGCTGAACCATATCGATGTGTGGGGCTGGCGCGGCATGGCCTTCGCCAAGCGCAAGATGCCGCTGGTGGTGGGCGCCGAGGCCGTGGGCGAGGTCACCGCCATTGGCGAGGGCGTCACTCGCTTCCGGCCGGGCTCCAAGGTCGCCATGTATGGCGCGCTCACCTGCGGCCAGTGCAAGATGTGCCGGCAGGGCCGCGACAATCTCTGCGAGGAAGTCGCCGGGGTGATGGGCTTCCATGTCGACGGCTTCGCCCGCGACCAGCTCAACATCAAGGAACGCCTATGCGTGCCGATCCCGGACGGCATTTCCTGGACCGACGCCGCCACCGCGCCCGTCACCTTCTCCACCGTCGAGCACATGCTGTTCGACAACGCCAAGCTTGAGCCGGGCGAGACGATTCTCGTCCACGCGGCCGGCTCCGGCATCGGCACGGTGGCGATCCGCATGGCCAAGGAGATCGGCTGCACCGTCATCACCACGGCGGGCGACGACGAGAAATGCGCCAAGGCGAAGGCCCTCGGCGCCGATCACGTCATCAACTACAAGACCGACCGCTTCGAGCACGAGGTGCGCAAGATCACCAAGAAGAAGGGTGTCGACGTGGTGTTCGAGCATGTCGGCGCCGAGACCTGGAACGGCTCGCTGCTGTCGATGAAGCCCGGCGCGCGTCTCGTCACCTGCGGCTCGACCTCGGGCGTGTCGGTCAACATGAACCTGATGCAGCTGTTCCAGCGCCAGTACCGCATCATCGGCTCCTTCGGTGCGCCGATCCGCGCCATTGCCGACGGGCTGAAGCGGATGGAGCGCGGAGTGAAGCCGGTGATCGATTCCGAATTCCCGCTGGAGCAGTTCGGCGCCGGGCTGGAACGGCTGGAAACCCGCCGCGTGTTCGGCAAGGTCGTCATCACCTTCTGAACGCCGGCGAGGTTCGGGCCGTAAACGCGATGACCCCTTCCCGCCCCTGGACCACGCGCCTGCGCGATGCCGCGCTGTCGGCCGGCGTGTGGACGCTGATGCGCGTCATGCGGCTGCAGCCGCCGCGCTTCGCCTCGTGGAATGGCGGCTTCTGGGCCCGCCTGATCGGCCCCTACACCTCGATCCATCGGGTGACGCTGAGCAATCTGCGCCGCGCCTACCCTGAGAAGACCGAGGCCGAGCGCGAGGCGATCGCGCGCGGCATGTGGGACAATCTCGGCCGCATGGCCGGCGAGTTCGTCCATCTCGACCGCATCTGGCAGTACAATATGTGGGAGCCGGCCAAGAGCCGGATCGAAACCACGGGCGTGTCGAACTTCGTCGCCATGCGGGTGGACGGCAAGCCGGCGCTGGTGTTCACCGCGCATCTCGCCAATTGGGAACTGCCGGCCATCGCCGCCGCCGCGCAGGGGCTGGACAGCGCCGTGCTGTTCCGCGCGCCGGACAATTCCTTCTTCGCCGACCTCCTGTTCGAGGCGCGCAGCCGGGTGATGGGCAATCTGGTCGCCGCCTCGCATGTGGCGGTGTTCGAGCTTGCCGCCGTGCTCGACCAGGGCAAACATCTCGGCATTCTCGTGGATCAGGCGCGCCGTGGCGGGCCGACCGTGCAGTTCTTCGGCCAGCCCTGCTCCGCCAACCCCACCATCGCCCGCCTCGCCCGGCTCTATGAGTGCCCGGTGCACGGCGTGCGGGTCATCCGCCTGCCGGAAGGCCGCTTCCGCATCCAGTGCACCCCGGCGCTCAACCTGCCGCGCGACGCCAGCGGGCGCATCGACGTGGACGGGGCGATGCAGATGATCACCTCCGTGGTCGAAGGCTGGGTGCGCGAATATCCCGAACAGTGGACCTGGTTCTACAAGCGCTGGCGGATGTAATCTCGGAATATGTCCCCGTGATAGGCGCGATGGAAATCGTTCTGTACGACTCCGTTATTGGAAATCAGAAACTAATCAACAAAACTACGAAATTTATACCACGACATATCTTGTATTAATATTCCCTCCAGGAAAACGCCATCCATTTCTCGGAAATAGAATTGAACACCTGACATAAAAGACATAACCACAACAGTATCTTCTATTATACGATACTGAATTTCCTCGCTCCATCGCAGCCCCGCCGCTCGCAACAGCTCCCTTATCGGCTCAGGTCGCCGATCATCATAGGGCGGCGCTTTGATCGATATCTTGGCTCCAAGCCTGCCGCCGCGACAGATCGGGATTTTGACCTTTTCGCACGAGAGCATATCCACCTGAATGCGGCGGACAAGGACCTTATTGTCTTTGGTTTCAAATCCGATTTCGGCTTCACCGAAGCCCATATAAGCATCGAAATCTTCGTATCCCGGAAAGCCCCAGTATCGCGGCGGCCCCAGTATGTCGCCAATATCGGACAGGTCAGCACCGAGCGCGATCGGGCCGATAACACCGTCCCGGGCGATATCGGCGAGCGTCACATTGAGGTTGCGATACTCCGGCTTCATGAGCTTGTTTTCGAGCATTGTAACGCTCCTCCCGACGACCAGAAGCGAGATTAATCGGCCCGATGTTCGGTGCCCACAAACAAAAAGGCCGGGCGCTGGGCCCGGCCTTTCGCATCAGCTGAGACGCTGCCTGAAGCTCACTTGCCGCGCTTGAAGTCGTTCCAGGTGCGGGTGACCACGCGCTGGACCTTCTGCGGGTAGGTGGTGACGGTGAACAGCTTCGCCTGCGTCTCCTTGTCCGGGTAGATCGCGGGGTTGTCGATGATCGCCTTGTCGATGAACTGCTGCGCGCCGAGATTGCCGCTGGCATAGGAGATGAAATTGGCGTTCTTCGCCGCCACTTCCGGCTTCATCATGTAGTTGATGAAGGCCAGCGCTTCCTCCGGATGCGGGGCATCCTTGGGGATGGCGAAGTTGTCGAACCACATCAGCGCGCCTTCCTTCGGGATGACGTACTCGATGTTGATCGGCTTCTTGCCGGTCTTCTGCGCGGCTTCCTCGGCGCGGGTCTTGGCCTGGAACACGTCGCCGGACCAGCCGAGCGCGATGCAGATGTCGCCGCCGGCGAGCGCGTTGATGTAGCCCGAGGAATCGAACTTCTTCACATATTTGCGGATCGGCGCCAGCAGCTTGCCGGCGGCCTCGATATCGGCCGGGTCCTTGGAGTTCGGGTCCTTGCCGAGATAGCGCAGCGCGGTCGGGATCACCTCTTCCGGCCCGTCGAGGATGTAGACGCCGCAATCCTTCAGCTTGGCCAGCAGCTCCGGCTTGAAGATGATGTCCCAGCTGTTCAGCGGGGTGTCGCCGAGGCGCTCCTTCACCTTGTCGACATTCATGCCGATGCCGGTCGTGCCCCACATATAGTTCACGGCATATTCGTTGCCGGGATCATAGACGGCGAGGCGCTCGGAAATCAGCGGCCACTGATACTGCAGGTTGGGCAGCTTGGCCTTGTCGAGCTTGAGGAACACACCGGCCTGAATCTGCCGCTGCAGGAAGGAGCCGGTGGGCACCACCACGTCATAGCCGGTCTTGCCGCCGAGGAGCTTGGTCTCCAGCACCTCGTTGGAATCGAACACGTCGTACCGGACCTTGATGCCGGTTTCCTTGGTGAACTCCTCCAACACCGATTCGTCGATGTAGTCGGACCAGTTGTAGACGTTCACGACCTTTTCCTGCGCCGCAGCCGGCGCGATGGCCAGCGCGGTCAGCAAGCCGGCCGCGATGGTGGTCAGGAGGCGGGACATCCTATTCTCCTCGGGAAAGCGTTGTTCGGCTGAGGTTCGCAGCCTCATCATACCAAGGCTAGAGCGTCGACGGGCTTTGCTCAACCCGCAGTTTGCTCAACCCTTGGCCGTGCTTACAAATAGGTCTCGTATTCCAGCGGGTTGATGCGACGCTCGAAGGCGAACAGCTCCGCTTCCTTCATGATGGCGAACACCCGCTGATATTCGGTGCCGAAGGCCCGCCCAACGAAGTCAGAGGCGCCGAACAGCCGGATCGCCTCCCCCATGTCGTAGGACAGGCCCGGCGCGCCCTGCTCATAGGCATTGCCGGTCAGCGGCGCCGGCGGCTCCTCGCCGCGCTCGATGCCTTCCAGCATGCCGGCGAGGATCGCCGCCAGCACGAGATGGGGATGGGCATCGGCGCCGGCGATGCGGTGCTCCAGCCGGCGCGCCTTGGGCGGGCCGTTCGGCACCCGCACCGCCACGGCGCGGTTGTCATAGCCCCAGGAGACGCTGGTCGGGGCATAGCTGCCCGGCACCAGCCGGCGGAAGCCGTTATAGCTCGGCACATAGAGCACGGCGGTGTCGGCCATGGTGGTGAGCAGCCCGGCCGCGCAATGGCGCAGCAGCCGGTCGCCCGCCTCGCCGGCGCCGAAGGCGTTGTGGCCGGCGGCGTCGGTCAGGCTCACATGCACATGCATGCCGGAGCCGGCGAAATCGAGGAAGGGCTTGGCCATGAAGCTCGCCCGCACCCCGTGCTTTCGGGCCACGCCGTCGATCAGCCGGCGCAGCAGAATGGCGTCGTCCGCCGCCGCCATCGGGTCGCGGCGGTGATAGAGGTTCACCTCATACTGGCCGGGCGCGGCTTCCGAGATCACCGTGTCGGCCGGCAGGCCCTGGATGCGCGCGGCCTCGCGAATGTCGTGCAGCAGCGGCGCATAGGCGTCGAGGTCAGACATTGAATACATGTTCTGCCGCGCCGGCCCGCCGGAAGAGGCGGGAAACACCGGCTCGGGCAGGCCATTCGGTCCCGGCGCCGGCTTGAGCAGGTAGAATTCAAGCTCGAAGGCGACGCAGGGGGTCAGCCCCAGCGCGGCGAGGCGCTGCACCTGCGCCTCCAGCTTATGGCGCGGGTCGAGGTCCCAGGGCCGCTCGCCGCCGCGCCCGTCGGGCTCGTTCATGGTGAGCATCACCTGCGCCGCCGGGCGCGGCGACCACGGCACCGGCTTCAGCGTGCCCGGCACGGGGCGGCAGATGCCGTCGCGGTCGCCGGTCTCGATGTGGATGCCGGTCTCCTCAACCTCCCGGCCCCAGATGTCGAGACCGAAGATGGAAAGCGGAATGGCGACGCCGTCGCCCCAGATCTTGCCCCCTGCCCCGCCGGGAATCCATTTGCCGCGCAGCACCCCATGGGTGTCGGGCAACAGCACCTCGACGATCTCCGGCGCGCCGTGCGCGGCGACATAGGCGCCGAATTCGTCAATCTGCGGAACGGTTTCGCGGGCAGCCGCCGTGGCGTCTCCCACGGCTTCGGGCAATGGCATGATCCACCTGGTATAAGTCGACACGTCAATTCTGGTCACGGCGCGGGGGCCTCGGTCAAGCACCCCCCGCTTGCGCGTCGGGGGCAGGCCGGCCCCCGGCCCGCCGAGCGCACTTGTGACACGCGGCAAGGCTTGACGCACGCAAAATGTGATCACATTGTGCCGCTCAGCTTCATAACTCTCGCGAGTGCGCGTCATGACCCTGCCGAAAACCACCGCCGAGCTGCGTGCGCTCGATGCCGCCCATCACCTCCATCCGTTCAGCGACATGAAGTCCCTGAACGCGGAAGGCTCCCGCATCGTGGTGAAGGCGGAGGGCGTCTGGCTGACCGATTCCGACGGCAACCGCATCCTCGACGGCATGTCCGGCCTGTGGTGCGTGAATGTCGGCTATGGCCGCGAGGAGATCGTCGAGGCGGTGGCCGCGCAGCTGCGCGAGCTGCCCTATTACAACACCTTCTTCAAGACCACCCACCGCCCGGCCATCGAGCTCTCGGCCAAGCTCGCCGAACTGACGCCGCCGCAGTTCAACAAGGTGTTCTTCACCGGCTCCGGCTCGGAATCCAACGACACGGTGATCAAGCTTGTCCGCCGCTATTTCCAGATCAAGGAAAAGCCGGAGAAGAAGATCATCATCTCCCGCCGCAACGCCTATCACGGCTCCACGGTCGCCGCCGGCAGCCTTGGCGGCATGGCGCCGATGCACGGCCAGAGCGCGGTCATCCCTGACATCCTGCACATCGCCCAGCCCTATTTCTGGGGCGAGGCGCGCCAGGGCGAGACGCCGGAGGAATTCGGCCTGCGCACCGCCCGGGCGCTGGAAGCCACCATCGACGCCATGGGCGAGGACCGCATCGCCGCCTTCATCGCCGAGCCGGTGCAGGGCGCCGGTGGCGTCATCATTCCGCCCGCCAGCTACTGGCCGGAGATCGCCCGCATCTGCCGCGAGCGCGACATCCTGTTCGTTTCCGACGAAGTGATCTGCGGCTTCGGCCGCACCGGCAGCTGGTTCGGCTGCGAGACCTTCGGCACGGAGCCGGACATTCTGGTCATGGCCAAGGGCATCACCTCCGGCTACATGCCGCTCGGCGGCGTCATGGTGGCGGACCGGGTGGCGGACGTGCTGCACGAAGGCGGCGACTTCAACCATGGCTACACCTATTCCGGCCATCCCGCCGCCTGCGCCGCCGCGCTGGCCAATCTCGCCATCATGCAGCGCGAGGACCTCGTCGGCCGCGTCGCCAACGATGTCGGCCCCTATCTCCAGGCCCGCTGGAACGCGCTGGCCGAGCACCCTCTGGTCGGCGAGGCGCCGATGCTCGGCCTCGTCGGCGCGCTGGAGCTGACGCCGGACAAGGTTGGGCGCACCAAATTCCCCGATGTCGGCAAGGTCGGCACGCTGGCGCGCGACTTCTCGTTCAAGAACAACCTCGTCATGCGCGCCGTGCGCGACCGGCTGATCATCGCCCCGCCGCTCGTCATCTCGCATGAGGAATGCGACGCGCTGGTCGCCCGGGTCCGCAAGACGCTGGACGACACCTTCGCCGAGCTCAAGCGCTGGGGCTGGGTGCGCTAGTCGCGGCGCCTCACACCGAAACGTGCTTAAATGCGCCCCAAGGGGCGCGCTGGCGCCGAGACAACGCACGAGCCCGGACATGAATGCCGTGACCTCCTTCGCCGAAGGACCGGGCGTCAGCCCGGCCCGCACCGCCGCCCTGCGCGCCGAGGCGGAAGCGCTCTATCTCGGCACCCGCCCGAAGACCCGCGCCGCCGCCGGCGCCGCCGCGCATCTGCTCGACGGCGTGCCGATGCACTGGATGGTCGACTGGTCGACGCCGGTGCCGCTTGTCATTGCCGAGGCGTCGGGCGCCCGTCTGGTGGATGTCGACGGCCATGGCTATGACGATTTCTGCCTCGGCGACACCGCCTCGCTGTTCGGCCACGGGCCGGCGCCGGTCGCGCAGGCGCTGGCGCGTCAGGGGCAGCGCGGCCTTGCCACCATGCTGCCGAGCCCGGATGCGGCCATCGTCGGCGATCTCCTGAGTGCGCGCTTCGGCCTGCCCTATTGGCAAATCGCCACCACCGCCACCGACGCCAACCGCTTCGCCTTGCGTGCCGCCCGCGCCGCCACCGGACGCCCGCGCATTCTTGTCTTCGACGGCGCCTATCATGGCGCGGTGGACGAGACCTTCGTCGAAATCGGCCCGGACGGCCGCGCCGCCAACCGCCCGGCGCTGATAGGCGAACCGCGCGACCTCGCCCAGCTCACCCGCGTCGTGCCGTTCAACGATCTCGACGCGCTGGAAGCGGCGCTGGCCGACCGCACCGTCGCCTGCGTCATCACCGAGCCTGTCATGACCAATTGCGCCATGGTGCTGCCGCGCCCCGGCTTCCATGAGGGGCTACGCGAAATCACCCGCCGCCATGGCACGCTGCTGCTGATCGACGAGACCCACACCCTCTCCACCGGGCCGGGCGGCTATACGCGCGCGCATGGGTTGGAGCCGGACATGTTCGTCGCCGGCAAGGCGGTGGCCGGCGGCATTCCCGCTGCCGTCTGGGGCATGACGGCGGAGGTGGCCGAGCGCTTCCGCACCGCCCGCATCAACCGGCCCGATGGCCATTCCGGCATGGGCACCACCCTGTCCGGCAGCCCGCTGCAGCTCGCCGCCCTGCGCGCCAATCTGGAAGACGTCGCTACCGACGCGGCCTATGTGCATATGAACCACCTCGCCGACCGCATGGAGGCGGGGCTGGCGCAGGTGCTGAGCGAGGCCCGCCTGCCCTGGCACGTCGCCCGCTGCGGCGCCCGGGTGGAAGTGGTGCGCGCGCCCGCTCCCCTCACCGATGGCCGCCAGGCCAAGGGCGCGCATTTCCCGGCGCTGGAAGCGACCATCCACCTTTCGCTGCTGGTGCGCGGGGTGCTGATTTCGCCCTTCCACGACATGATGCTGGCCTCGCCCGCCACATCGGAGGCGCAGGTCGACAATCTCGTCGCCGCCACGCGCAATGTGGTGGAGCGGCTGGCCGGCTAGAGTTTGATCCGCCAGCGGCGCCACGGCGCGGCTTTGGCCGTTCGGGTCTCAAGCGCCGAGAGGCGCTGGCCCAGCGTGTGCACCGCGCGCAGCAGCAGCGCGTTCTCGGCCCGCAATTTCTCGATGTCCGAGCATTCCGTCACCTGCTCCGGCCGCAACGGCGGGAACAGCGGCGCGGTGCCGAGCACGTCATTGTCGTTCTCATCCGCGAACAGGTCGCGCGCGCGGTTCATCAGATCGGAGAGATGCTCGCTGGTGCTGGGATTGACCGGCATCGGGCGCACCATGCCGGCAAAGGACAGGCCGCTGACCTCGAAGAAGTGCGCGGCCACGTCGCCCTCGGGGAAGATGTCGCGCCGGAACGGAAAGACCTTCAGCGTGGGCAGCCCGGCCTGATCTTCCCACGCTCGCAGCCCCGCAAACCAGCTGGGGAAACCGTGATCCCTGCAATAGGCCTCGGGCGAGTCATGGGTCTTGATGCCCCATTGCTGCCAGGCCGCAATCAGGAAGTCGTCCCACCGGCGCACATAGGCGACGATTTCAGGCGTGAACCCGGCCGCGCGCGCCGGCGGGATCAGCATATCGGCCGCGCCGGTCCGCAGCAGCAGATTCTCAGCGCTGATCACCAACGTGTCGGCGGCGCGCTCGTCCATGGCGACGGCCAGCTGCCGGAAGCGGCCCGCGAGTTCCGCAGCGCTGTCCGGTCGGCCTTTCAATTCGTCGAAATAGCCGACCTGACCGTGGATCAGGTCGCCCTCCGCGTCCATATGGTCGGAGGCCAGCATCACACCCTGCGCGGCCAGTGCCGCGCTATTGGCGGCGAGCGCCGCCTGTATCGCCGAGCTGCCGCATTTGGGGCCGCCGACATGCAGCAGCAGGCGCCGGGCGCGCGGCTCCGGCTCGCGCGCGGCACGCGCCGTCGCACGCCTTTTGGCCAGCGCGTCGCGCCATTTGCTGGGAAGGCGAAGAGCGCGCGGGGGCCCCATCAGCCCTGCGTCGTCTCGAAGCCGGCGGCTTTCCAGGCGAGAATGCCGCCCGCCATGTGGCGGTGCAGATCGAGCCCGGCGGCCTGCGCGGCGGCGGCGGCCTTCTGCGAGCGCTGGCCGGAGCGGCAGGAGAACACCAGAGTCTTCGCGCCGGCGTCCGGCAGGGCGGCGGCGTCGAAGGTGGACAAGGGAAAATCGACCGCGCCGGGTATGCGCTCGGCGGCGAGTTCGTTCGGCTCGCGCACATCCACGAGAAGGATGGTGCCGTCCTCAAGACCGGCCTTCACCTGCTCGACCGTCAAATTCTCGATAACGCCACCGAACGGGTTGGGCTGCATCGTCATGCTCCTTGGCTCAGGGGACGACGTAGTGCCCTGAGCCGGAGCGCGCAAGTCCGTTGCCGTCAGCTCGCGGTCAATTCGGCCGCGCCGTGGTGACACCCGCGACCACAAGCAGCCCGCCGGCGAGCACGATGAGCGACGGCACTTCGGCAAACAGCAGCGCCGCAAGCGCCACGCCGACGACGATCTGCAGCAGCAGCACCACCGAGATCACGCCCGCCGGCAGCCGGCCAAGCGCAAAGGTGGCCAGCCCCTGGCCGGCGGCGTGGGGGATCAGGCCGAGCCCAATCACCGCCAGCAGCCCCTGCACCGACTGCGGCACCAGCACCTCACCCGCCGCTACCGCCCAGGCGAGGCAAACCACGGCACCGGTAGCGCTGGCGACGAGCGACACCATGCCGCCACCGAGCGGCACCGCATCGCCGCGCCCGGCCCGGCGCACCGCGCGCGTCGCCAGCATGTAGGCGGCATAGGCCAGCGCCGCGCCGACGCAGAGCAGGTCGCCGATCACGCTCACCGGCCGAGCCCCGGACGCCCCGCCGCCCGCCGCGCTCGACCCGATGATGATAAAGGTTCCGGTCAGCGCCAGCACCAGCGCGATCAGCAGCCCACGGGTCGGCCGCTCGCGCAGGATCAGCCAGCCGAACAGGAACACGAACACCACGGCGAGATTGCCGAGCAGCAGCGCGTTGGCGGTGCTGGTCAGGGCCAGCCCCTTGTGGAAGACAATGAGGTCGGCGCCGAAAAACACGCCGGCCAGCATCGCCAGCAGCACCTGCCGCAGCGAAGGGCGCAGAGCCGTGGCGCCGCCACGGCGCGCCTGGTGCGCCCGAGAGCGATGCTCGGCATAGGCCCACACCATGGCCGGCCCGAGCGCGAAGAACAGGCGCCAGAAACCGATCGCCGCCGGCCCGGCATCGGCGAGCCGCACCAGCGGGGCCGAGCAGCCAATGCACATCGCGGCCATGACCACGGCGAAGAAGGCCTGGCGGCGCAGCTGCGTCTCGCGCAGCACGGAAGGGGTCGCGAGGGGAAGCCCCCCGAGCGAAGGCTCGATGGCGGCGGCGGGGGGCGGAGACATTGCCGAACTCGACAGGTGCACAGGTGACGTGGCCTGCACCCGACCGGGCCGCACCGGCGCGGCGGCCGGGGCGGGCCTATGTCGACAGGCCCATGACAGGATGTCTAACCCACCGGCTGAAATCGCCAAAGCGAGTTTATTTTGTCATTCCATCATCGTTTCTGATATAACTTCCGCGCGCCGGTCTGGGCGCGGACCATTCTCATCCCGCTGGACCGGGGGGCGCGATGCGACATCTCGACACCGAATCGCTGGGCATGCTGATCGCCATTGTCGACACAGGCGGGTTCACGGCGGCGGCCGAGCGCGTCGGGCGCACCCAGTCCGCGGTCTCGGCCCGCATCGCCCAGCTGGAGGACAATCTCGGCGTGCGGCTGCTGGAGCGCTCGCGGCGCGGCATTTCGCTGACCGAGACCGGCGAGCGGCTCGTCGCCCATGCCCGCCGCCTGCTGGCCTATGAGAGCGAGGCGCTGGCCGATCTCAAGGGCGGCACGCCGGAGGGCAGCGTGCGCGTCGGCATGCCCGACGATTATGTCGACGCCTATTTCACCCCTACCATCGCCCGCTTCGCCGCCGCCTATCCGCGCGTCGAGATTTCCATCCGCGCCGATCTCTCCAAGCATATCGAGCCGGAGGTCGATCGCGGGCATATCGACGTGGCGCTGCTCACCCGCGACAGCACCCGCCCGACCGGCGAACTGATCAAGCGCGAAAAGCTGCTCTGGCTGGCCGCGCGCGGCTACCGCCCGGAGCGCAGCTCGCCCTTGCCGCTGGCGCTGTTTCCCACCGGCTGCCGCGCCCGCCCGCACATCGCCTCCAGCCTCGACAAGGCGGGGTTGAGCTGGCGGGTGGCCTGCACCTCCTCGTCGCAGGGCGGCATCCATGCGGCGATCGAAACCGGGCTGTGCATCACCGCCCTGCCGGAATGCGCCGCGCCGGCGGACTGGCGCCGTCTCGGCCCGGCCGATGGGCTGCCGCCGCTACCCGACATCGAAGTGGCGCTGTTCCTCGCCCCCGCCGCCTCCGCCGCCGCCCGCCGCCTTGCCGATATGCTGCGCGCGGCGATGGCCATGCCGGTGGTGGAAGCCGCCTGACGCCTCGGCCTTCCGCCTCCACCCGCCGGGGCGCCGCGTGGGGCTATCAGCGCGCGCTGAATGTAACCGTGAATTGCATGAATTGATTTACATATATTTAGGACTGTATTACCGTTTCCCCCGTCTTTGGGAGGGGGCCGGATATGTCGACGACGACGACCACGGATGGACCCGTGCAGACGTTCCGCCAGATCGTCGCCACCCTCATGTTGCTCGCCTACTGCGTGCCGCTGATCATCGTCACCGTCTACGCGGCGTTGAAGATGAACCCGCTGACCTGGGAGCTCGAAGACAGGACGATCCTGTCCAACGTCACCGATTTCGCGAAGAATTCGGCTGGCACGCTGAACATCCTGCGCCAGGTCCTGCTGCCCCTTCTCGCGGCTCTGACCGCCAATCTGCTGGCCTTCAATCCACACACAAGGCTGCTGTTCGGCCTACTCGTGGTGGTGTCGACCCTGGCGCTGCTGGCGAGCCTGGTCGGCAGCACCCTGTTCGCGCCCGATCACTGGGACGACGCGGCAGTCAACCGGGCGTTCTTCGTCGACATCGCCTCCTCGCTGGCCGTCTACGTCATGCTGCTCGTGGGTTTGAAACTATGACCGCCCCCATACTCTCAGGCTTGGGCATCGGGCTCATTACGGCCGCGATCGCCGGGGCACTGGCGATGACGGCGCCTTCCGCCTGGGCGGAGGACACGCCTGCCGGCACGCCGCACTTCGTGCTCAACCTGACGGCGAATCCCGAATCCGCCATCCGCCGCGTGTCGATCTCGCGTAATGGCAGCGGCATCACCCTGGCGGAGGGGCACACCGGCCCGCTGCGCATCGAGCTTTCACCCCCGCTGCCGGAAAGGCTCTGGCTGGTGGCCGACTGGAATGAGGGGCAGGACTTCTCCGCCTATCCCATCATGCTGGTGCACAGCCTCGCCGGCCAGAAGGCGGAGATACTGTTCGTGAAGGATCCGCCGACCCGGCTTTCAAACGCCGCCATTCAGAAGCAGTGCGGGCAATCCTCGGTCACCAGCGTTCCCCATGCCTTCCAGATGTATTTCACCTGCAAGGCCGCGGCGGTCGCCAATCCCGAGGATATCGGCATCACCCGGCGCGCCGCGCTGCAGGGCTGGCTCAAGGCCAATCTGTATCTGGTCAAGGCGGTGCAGCCGATCTCGCCCTTCGCCTATGACGACGATCTCGCCTCTGCCCTGCGCGCTGTTCTCGAACGAGGCGGCAGCGAGCGCGACTGGCAGCCGCTGCGCCTTGCCGACGCACGCGACTTCGTCACCGCCTATGATGCACGCGACATGCGCCTGTACCCGCTCGTCGGCCAGTTGAAGGACAGCGGCAATCTGGAGGCGGCCATGGCCGTGCTCGACTACGTCATCGCCGCCTATGACGCCCTTGTGGGCAAGGACGGCACGCAGCCAGTCGACCGCATCGACCGCGCCGTTCTCACCAGCACGCGCACCTATCTCGAAACCCTGATGGCCGGCCGCGTCGCCCGACAGGGCTAGCCTGAAGCGCGGCGATGCGGCGAGAGACGCCGCAGGGCCGGTGTCGTCACCCGCGTCGTCAAAAATTCACATGCAGCGCGGGCGCGGGCGCGGTAAAGCCGCGCCATGAGCGACACACACGCCTCCACCGCCTCGCCGCATGAAGGAACGCCGCGCGAGGTGTTCCTCACCTTCCTGCGCCTCGGCCTCACCTCCTTCGGCGGGCCGGTGGCGCATCTCGGCTTCTTCCGCGAGGATCTGGTGAAGCGGCGCCGCTGGCTGAGCGAGGAGAGCTATGCCAGCCTCGTCGCGCTCTGCCAGTTCCTGCCGGGGCCAGCCTCCAGCCAGGTCGGCATGGCGGTGGGGCTAATGCGCGCGGGGCCGCTCGGCATGGCGGCGGCCTGGGTGGCGTTCACCCTGCCCTCGGCGCTGCTGATGCTCGCCTTCGCCTATGGGGTCACGCATGCCGACAAGGCCGGCCTCGGCGGCGGCTGGCTCGCCGGGCTGAAGGTGGCGGCGGTGGCCATCGTCGCCGACGCGGTGCTCGGCATGGCCAAGAACCTGTGCCCCGACCGCACCCGCCGCAGCCTCGCCCTTGTGGCGGCGGCCGCCGCGGCCATGGTGCCGGGCGCTGTGGGCCAGATCGGCATCATCGCCGGCGGCGCCCTCATCGGCCTGGCCGTCATCCGGCTCGATGGGGTGGCCGTGACCGAGCCGGCGCGGCACCATCTGCCGGGCCGCATCGCCTCGCTCGCCGCCTTCGCGCTGTTCGCGCTGCTGCTCGTCGGCCTCCCCCTCGTCGCGCAAGCGACGGGCAATGCGGGAATTGCCCTGTTCGACACGCTCTACCGCGCCGGGGCGCTGGTGTTTGGCGGCGGCCATGTGGTGCTGCCGCTGATCGAGGCGGAACTGGTGAAGCCGGGCGGGCTGACGCGGGAGGTGTTTCTCGCCGGCTATGGCGCGGCGCAGGCGGTGCCGGGGCCGCTGTTCTCCTTCGCCGCCTATGTCGGCGCCGTCATGCCGGCGCCGCCCAACGGCATTGCCGGCGGCCTGCTGGCGCTGGTGGCGGCCTTCCTTCCCTCGGCACTTCTGGTCTTTGCCGCGCTGCGCTTCTGGACCCGGCTGGCGGCGAACCGCCGGGTGCGCGACGGCCTTGCCGGCATCAACGCGGCGGTGGTCGGGCTGCTCGGCGCGGCGCTATGGGACCCGGTGTTTACGTCCAGCGTCACCTCAGGCCGCAGCTTTGCGCTGGCGCTCCTCGCCTATCTCGCCCTGGCGCTCTGGCGGGTGCCGGCCTGGGCGGTGGTCGCCGGCGCCGCCTTAGGCGGCGCCATTCTTCTCTGAAGGACTCCCGCCGCCTTAGGCGGCGCCATTCTTCTCTGAAGGACTCCCGCCGCCTTAGGCGGCGCCATTCTTCTCTGGAAAGAACCGGCCGCCCTTGGCGGCGCCCTCCCTCTACAAAGGCGTCAGCCGCGCGAGACCTTGAACGGGGCAAAGCTCTGGCAGGTAGCGAAGGCCTGGATGCGGTTGATGTTGACCCGGCGCGGCAGGGTCGCGGCGAAAAACACCTGCTCGGCGATGTCCTCGGCGGTCATCGCCTCGGTGCCGGCATAGACGCTCTCGGACTTGGCGGCATCGCCATGGAAGCGCACCAACGAGAACTCGGTCTCCACCATGCCCGGCTCGATATTGGTGACGCGCACGCCGGTGCCGGCGACATCGGAAATCAGGTTGAGCGCGAACTGCTTCACGAAGGCCTTGCTGGCGCCATAGGCGTTGCCGCCGGGATAGGGATAGTCGCCGGCCACCGAGCCGGTGAACAGCACATGCCCCTCCTTCGCCTCCACCATGGCCGGCAGCGTGGCGCGGACGGTGTAGAGCAGGCCCTTGATGTTGGTCTCCACCATGTCGTCCCAGTCCTTCAGGCTGGCGGCATGGGCCGGCTCCAGCCCGAGGGCGAGGCCGGCATTGGCGAACACGACATTGAACGGGGCGAAGGCATCGGGCACGCCGGCCAGCGCCGCGACCAGCGCATCATTGTCGCGCACATCCACTTCCAGCGGGTGGAAATGGCTGCCGAGTTCGTCGCGTAGGGCGATCAGCCGGTCGGCGCGGCGGCCGGTGCCGACCACGCGGGCGCCCGCCAGCGCGAAGCGCCGGGCCGTGGCGGCGCCGATGCCGGAGGTCGCTCCGGTGACAAGGACACGCAGTGTGGCGGGATCCAGCATCTCATACATGGCGCAGCTCCTCTTCGCTGCAACGCACATAGACCAGTTCGAGGCAAAACTGAACGGTGCTGAGGGCAGAGCGGCTGCGCGGTATCTTATTGCCTTGACGGTGCGCCGCGTTAAGCCTTCCTTGAGCATAACCGCGCCAAATGTCGCTCGGACGAAACCGTGCCCCCGTTCCGGGGCGTTAGGGTCACGCTGATGCCATCTTCCCCACCGAAACAGGGCCACCCTGTTTCCGCGTGGAGACGGGGTCGGCAGCAGGGATAATGCGCATGTCGCACCCGCCCCTGCCGCGTGTAAGTTGCAGAAGACGCCCGGCCGCCATGCCGGGCGAGGAGTACGAGTTGATGAAGTGCAGCGCCCTCGTCCTCACGTCCGCCACCGCCCTGCTTCTGGGCGGGTGCAGCACCGTGCTCGACGGGTTCGGCGATAAGGCGCCCAGTCCCGTCGAAACCAGCCAGATCACCCCCGCCCCGTCCGGCTCGGTGGAGAGTTCGCCCGTCGCGGCCCCCGCCGGCTATGGCGCCTCGGCCGCCACCGCCGCCGCCGCCGTCACCCCAACCAGCCCGAGTTCCGCCACGCCGGTCGCGCTCGCCCCGCCGGCGGCCACCGCGCCGGGCGGTGTCGCCTATGCCGAGCCGGGCGCCGCCCGCACCCAGCTCGCCGGCACCTGGAACTACAGCTGGGACGGCGGCCAGAAGAAGTGCAAGGTCACCCTCTCCACCGATCGCGGCATGTCCGGCTTCGCCGCCACGGCCGATGTCGATTGCCCCAACGATATCTTCATGACCAAGGGCTGGGACGTGTGGGGCAGCGAGATCGTGCTGCAGAACCATGTCGGCAAGGTCACCGCCCGGCTGCAGCCCGCCGGCGCCGGCCAGTATGACGGCGTCGCCACCGGTGACGGCGCCAAGGTGACGCTGACCCGCACCTGATCGCCCGCGCCCTGAAAGGGCGCCGCGCTCACCGCCTTCCTCGACGTTCACTCCGGAAAACCCCGCCGCAAGGCGGGGATAAGCTGGTGCGCGTCTTCGTACTGTCTCGTATGGCGGACAGGGTGCGGCTGTGAGAACGTCGCCACAGGTCCGCTCACATCACGGGAACGCGGATTTAGTTCGTGCGTTTGGCGTCTGGCGCGCTCATCTTATGCATGAGCAAAGCCGATTGATTCGTGACGGCGATCGGAGGAAGTTGTGATGCTGCAGTCAGCGCGCGTGACAGTGACGGCTCCGACCCCTGCCCCGCTCCGCGCGGCCGAGCCCCGCCTTGCCTATGGCCGGCCTGACGCCGCCAACGCGGCGCAGATGATGTCGCAGCATCTCGACCTCGCCCGCCCGGATTCGGACGCCGAAGCGCTGCGCCTGCTGCGGCAGGCTTTTCCCGCCGTGCCGCTGTCGGCCCGTGTCGAGGCGATGAAGGCCCGCGCCCGCTGAGCGGCGGGCGTCAAGATCATCTAGTTCAGCGGACCCGGACGGTCCTCATGCGCCCCGCCCGCCAGCGGGGCCGCGTGGAGCGCGGCGGCGTGGTCACGGGCGCGATGCTGCTCATATTCGCGCGACAGCTTGTTGTAGCGCATGACCGAGAAGGGCAGCGCGGCGAGATAGGCGACGCAGATCACCGAGAGCACCGCCCAGGGCCAGGTCACCAGCACCGCGACGAACAGCACCACGCAGACGAACAGCGGCAGCACCTTGTCGCGGGGAATGCGCGCGCCCAGCCGCTTGCCGGAATAGGCCGGCAGCTTGGAGACCATCAGCAGCGCCATCACCAGGCAGTAAGCCGCCGCCACCGCCGGCGAGGCGACGAGGCGCGGCAGGCCGATCAGTTCGAGATAGACCGGCAGCAGCACGCAGATCGCGCCCGCCGGCGCGGGAATGCCGGTGAAGAAATCACCGGCGAAGGCCGGCTTGTTCGGGTCTTCCAGCATCACGTTGAAGCGGGCGAGACGGAGCGCGGCGCAGATGGCGAAGGCCAGCGCGGCGATCCAGCCGACCGAGCCCAGCGTCTCCAGCCCCCACATATACAGCACCAGCCCCGGCGCCACGCCGAAGCAGACGAAGTCGGAGAGGCTGTCCAGTTCCGCGCCGAAGCGCGACGTGCCCTGCAGCAGCCGCGCCAGCCTTCCGTCGAGCCCGTCCAGCACGGCTGCCAGCACGATGGCGCCGAGCGCCAGTTCCAGCCGTCCCTCGATCGCCATGCGGATGCCGGTGAGGCCGGCGCACAGCGCCAGAAGCGTCACCAGATTGGGCAGCAGCACGCGCAGCGGCACCGCCTGGAAACGGCGGCGCGGCGGCTCGGGGGCATTCGGCTCAAAAGGCGCAAAAGGATCGGCCATCGCACGCTCGCGGCTTGAGGAACTCAGTCGACGCGGAAGGTCGGCTCGGCGCCGAACGCCGCGCGATCCGCCAGCACGGTTTCACCGGCGATGGCGCGCTGGCCTTCGGCCACGGCGGGACGGGTGCCGAGCGGCAGATAGACATCGACGCGCGAGCCGAAGCGGATCAGCCCGAAGCGTTCGCCCGGCGCCAGGAGGTCGCCCTCGCGCACGAAGCTGACGATGCGGCGCGCCACCAGCCCGGCGATCTGCACCACGCCCACCGGCCCGATGGCGGTGTCGAGCACCATGCCGCTGCGCTCATTGTCCTCGCTCGCCTTGTCGAGATCGGCGTTGAGGAACTTGCCGGGGCGATAGGCGATGCGGGTGATGCGGCCGGCCAGCGGGGCGCGGTTCACATGCACGTCGAACACGTTCATGAAAATGCACACGCGCGGCAGCGGCAGATCGCCGAGGCCGAGCTCGGCCGGCGGCACGGCCGGGCCGACGAGGCAGACGCGGCCATCGGCCGGGGAGACGACCAGCCCCTCGCGCACCGGCGTCACCCGCTCGGGATCGCGGAAGAAATAGCAGATCCAGGCGGTGATCAGCACGCAGATCCAGCCCAGCGGCGGAAACAGCCACAGGAACAGCAACGCCACGGCGGCGCCGATCAGGATGAAGGGGTAGCCCTCGCGGTGGACGGGGGCGAGACCGCTGCGGATCGAATCGAGGACGGACATCAACTGGCCTTTCTGCCCGGCGCCCCTGGGGCCTGCGCCGGGTCCTGCGGCGAGAGGTAGGGCCAGCCGGCCCGGCCGTCAAATGCCGGATGCGCGACATGGTTCCGCATCGGCACCCGCCGGCCGGCGCCCCGGCTCAGGCGAGCGCCGTATCCGGCGCGTCCACCTCCTCCGCCTCGGCCTCTTTCAGCGTCTCGCGGGCGCGCTCGGCCTCGCGCTGGCGCTCCCACATGGAATGGTAGAGCCCGCCCCGGTCCATCAGTTCGCCATGGGTGCCGCGCTCGGCGATGCGCCCATGCTCCAGCACGATGATCTCGTCCGCCCCGACCACGGTGGAGAGCCGGTGCGCGATGACGAGCGTGGTGCGCCCGCGCGAGACCCGCTCCAGCGCGTCCTGGATTTCGCGCTCGGTGTGGCTGTCGAGCGCCGAGGTGGCCTCGTCGAGAATGAGGATCGGCGGGTCTTTCAGGATGGTGCGGGCGATGGCGACGCGCTGCTTCTCGCCCCCGGAGAGCTTCAACCCGCGCTCGCCCACTTCGGTCGCATAGCCCTTGGGCGTGCGGCGCACGAAGCCGTCGATCTGCGCCAGTTCCGCCGCGCGCACCACCTCCTCTTCCGAAGCGCCGGCGCGGCCGTAGCGGATATTGTAGCCGAGCGTGTCGTTGAACAGCACCGTGTCCTGCGGCACCATGCCGATGGCGGCGCGCAGCGTCTGTTGCGACACCTCGCGGATGTCCTGCCCGTCGATGAGGATACGGCCGGCATTCACGTCGTAGAAGCGGTACAGCAGCCGCGAAATGGTCGATTTGCCCGCGCCCGACGGCCCGACAATGGCCACGGTGCGCCCGGCCGGCACCTCGAAGCTGACCCCTTTGAGGATTTCGCGGTCGGGGTCGTAGGAGAAGCGCACCTCCTCGAACCGCACCGTGCCGCCGGCCAGCGCCAGCGCCGGCGCGCCGGGCCGGTCGCGGATTTCCGGCGAGCGGGCGAGGATGGCGAACATCGCCTCGATGTCGATCAGCGACTGCTTGATCTCGCGATAGATCATGCCGAGGAAGTTCAGCGGCTGGTAGAGCTGGATCATCATGGCGTTGACCATGACGAAGGAGCCGACCGACTGACGCCCGGCGCGGATATCCAGCACGCACAGCACCATCACGGCGGTGAGGCCGAGGGTGAAGATCGCCGCCTGCCCGGCATTCAGCCAGGCCAGCGAGGTGTGGGTGGAGACGGTGGCGCGCTCATAGCGGGCCATGGAGCGGTCATAGCGCTCGGATTCCCATTTTTCCGCGCCGAAATACTTCACCGTCTCGTAATTGAGCAGGCTGTCCACCGCCTTCGCATTGGCCTCGGTGTCGCTCTCGTTCATCGCCGCGCGGATGCCCATGCGGTACTCCGTCATCACGAAGGTGAAGACGGTGTAGCCGACGATCATGCCCAGCGTCGCCGCCACATAGCGCCAGTCGAACTGCCAGAACAGCACGCCGATCACCATCGCGAATTCGAGGATGGTGGGGCCGAGATGCAGCACCAGCATGCGCACGATGGTCTCGATGCCCTCGCGCGAGCGCTCCAGCACGCGGGTCAGGCCGCCGGTCTTGCGCTCCAGATGGAAGCGCAGGGACAGCGCGTGCATGTGCTGGAAGGTTTCCAGCGCCAGCCGCCGCACGGCGTGGATCGCCACTTTGGCGAACAGCCCGTCGCGCCACTGGGTCAGCGCCGCCATGACGATGCGCGAGAGGCCATAGGCCAGCGTCAGCATCAGCGGGCCGGCGACTAGCCAGGCGATGGCGTCGGTGGAAATGCGCGCGCCCTCGCCCTCCGCCACCGCGTCGGTCGCCCATTTGAAGAAGAAGGGCGTGGACAGGGTGGCGATCTTGGCGAGCACCAGCAGCAACAGGCCCCAGACGACGCGGGCGCGCAGATCGGCGCGGTCGGCGGGCCAGAGATAGGGCCACAGTCCCTTGAGCGCGATCAGCAGGCTGCCGCGCGGATTGATCTCGGACGCTTTGGACGGGCGGGCGACGGCGGGAACGCCCTGGGCAGCGGACATGCGGATTTCCGTTCTTCTCAAGCACGGGCGGCGGCGGCCCGGGCGGGTCAGTCGTCGTCCAGATGGTGATGCGGCGCGCTCAGGCCAGAGCGCCCTCGCGCGGATCAGGGTTGCCGGGCGCGTCGGTCTCGTCGGAGGCCTCGGCCTCGGTCGGCGGGGCCGCGAGCCGCGCCAGCAGCGGCAGCAGGTCGTCCGCCAGTGCCTGCACCGTGGCGCGGTCAAGGCAATAGCAGGAGCGCGGCCCTTCGATGGTACCGGTGATCAGCCCCGCCTCCTTCAGCACCTTGAGATGCTGGGAGACGGTGGACTGGGCGAGGGTGAGCCCGCGCACGATCTGCCCGCACTGGCAGCGCCCGGTCTGCGCCAGCGCCCGGACGATGGCGAGCCGCGCCGGATGCGCCAGCGCCCGCAGACGCAGCGCCAGCACCTCGTCCGGGTCGGTAGAGCTTTCATGAACATTCATCGCCATCGTCTATCGTCGATTGACGATGGATTCAAGGCGGCGCTGTTGGAAGAGGCGTGGCGCCCAAGGGAGCAGGCGCTGACGGCCTTGCCATTTGCACCGGGCGGCTGGCAATGCCATGTGAGGAAGACAAGACCGCTTGAACCCGCTCGTGCTGCAGTGCACCATGGTGGCCATGACAAAGATTAAGAGCATTTGCGTCTATTGCGGCGCGGCCACCGGGGCCGATGCCGTCTATCTCGACACCGCGATCGCCCTCGGGCGCCTGCTCGCCGCCGAGGGCATCCGCCTCGTCTATGGCGGGGGCGGCGTCGGGCTGATGGGCGCCACCGCCCGCGCCTGCGCCGAAGCGGGTGGCCGGGTGACCGGCATCATCCCGGATTTCCTGATCGGCAAGGAGCAGGCCTTCGACCATGCTCACGAACTGATCGTCACCAAGGACATGCATGAGCGCAAGCGGCTGATGTTCGAGCGGGCGGACGCCTTCATCGCCCTGCCCGGCGGCATCGGCACGCTGGAAGAGCTGATCGAACAGCTCACCTGGGTGCAGCTCAACCGGCACTCCAAGCCGGTCATGGTGCTGAACGTCGCCAATTTCTGGGACCCGCTGCTCACTTTGCTCGACCACATGCAGGCGACCGGCTTCGTCAATGTCGCGCGGCCGGTAAAGCTGCTGGTGGCGCATAATGTGCGCGCCGTGCTGCCGAAGCTGCATACCGCCGTCGCCCATCTCGGCGAGGGGGAACTGCATGGCGAGGCCGAGGAGCGGGTGCTCGACCGGATGTGAGCGGGCGGGGCGGCGGGCTTGCCCGCCCCCCTCAGTGCACCGGGCCTTCCGGCGCCGCGAGCAGCTTTTCCATCGTCGTGTTGGCCAGCCACACCCCGCCGAGTGAGAGCGTGTTGCGCTGCTTGGGCTGGAAGCCGCGCTTGCTGAAGAAGTCGAGCGCGGTGTCGCTGGCGTCGACCGTGAGGCTTTTCGCCCCGCGCGCGCCGGCCAGCCGCTCGATGGCGTCATAGAGCAGCGCGCCGACGCCCTCCCCCGCCACATCCGGCCGCACATAGAGCATGTCGACGAGCTTGTTGTCGGCCAGCGCGATGAAGCCCACCGGCTCGCCATCGCGGGTGGCGACGAGGGTGAGGTGGTCCTTCAGCCGCGCCGCCAGCGCCTCCACGTCGGAGGCCGCCGCCGCCCAGGCTTCCTGCTGGTCGCTGTCGTAGTCCTCGCCCGTCAGTTCGAGGATCGCCGCCTCGGCGATGGCGGCGAGCATGGGCAGGTCGCCCGGCAGCGCCGGGCGCAGCGCGGCGGCGGGGGGCCGGTTGGCGCCGCTCACCGCTTCGGCTCCCAGCTGGTGGTGCCGTCCTTATTGTCCTTCAGCGCCACGCCGAGCGCGAGCAGCTCGTCGCGGATGCGGTCGGAGGCCGCCCAGTCGCGGTTCTGCCGGGCGACGATGCGCTCGGCGATGCGGGCCTCGACCTCTTCCGGCGCGATGGCGAGCGCCGGCACGCGGGCCGCCGCCCAGGCTTCCAGCGGGCCGGGCTCGAAGCCGAGAAAGGCCAGCGTGCCCGCCAGCGCCTTCTTGCCGGCATGGTCGCGTAGCGCGTGCATCTCGGCAATCGCCTTGGGCGTGTTGAGATCGTCGGCCAGCGCCTCCAGCACGGAGGGCGCCGGGCGCGGATAGGCGTCCGGGGCGGCGGCGTCGAACCACTGCTCCAGCGTCTTGGCGCTCTCCTCCAGCCCCTTCACCGTCCAGTCGATCGGCTGGCGGTAATGGGTCTTCAGCATGTTGAGCCGCAGCACCGGGCCGGGCCAGTCGGCGAGCAGCTGGCGGATGGTGATGAAGTTGCCGAGCGATTTCGACATCTTCTCGCCTTCCACCTGCAGGAAGCCGTTATGCATCCACACCTTGGCCATCAACCCGGAATGAAAGGCGCAGCGCGACTGCGCCACCTCGTTCTCATGGTGCGGGAAGACAAGATCGATGCCGCCGCCATGAATGTCGAAGGTCTCGCCCAGATGCTTCCAGCTCATGGCTGAGCACTCGATGTGCCAGCCCGGCCGGCCGAGCGCCGTGATGCCGGCCGGCGAAGCCCAGCCCGGCTCGCCCGGCTTGGAGGGCTTCCACAGCACGAAGTCCATCGCGTCCTGCTTATAGGGCGCGACATCGACCCGCGCGCCGGCGAGCATGTCGTCGAGCGGGCGGTTGGAGAGCTTGCCGTAATCGGGCATGGAGGGCACCGAGAACAGCACATGATCTTCGGCGACATAGGCATGGCCGGAGGCGACCAGCATCTCGATCAGCTGGCGCATCTCGGCGATGTGCTCGGTCGCGCGCGGCTCCACATCCGGGTGCAGCACGCCGAGCGCTTCGAGGTCGTCGTGGAACTGCGCCTCGGTGGTGAAGGTAACCTTGGCGATCGCCTCGTTGAGGTCGAGCCCGGGATGTTCCGCCGCCGCGCGCGCGTTGATCTTGTCGTCCACGTCGGTGATGTTGCGCACATATTTGACGTGGTCGGCGCCATAGAGGTGGCGCAGCAGCCGGTAGAGCAGATCGAACACGATCACCGGGCGCGCATTGCCGATATGGGCGAAGTCGTAGACTGTCGGGCCACAGACATACATGCGCACCTTGGCGGCATCGAGAGGCGTGAACACCTCCTTGGTCCGCGAGAGCGTGTTGTAGAGCTTCAGCTCGGGAAGCGCCTGTATGCCCGACATGAGTGTGCCTTCTCGATCCTGCCGCGCGAGGTAAGGCGCGGCGTGGCGTCTGTCGTCCGTTTGGCCCGCCGCGTCAAGCCGAGCCGGCGACAACGCCCCCGCACGCGCGGTTTTCCGCAACGCCCGCTGCGGCCGCATCGCCACTGTTGACGCAGCGAGAAGGCGGGGTTATCCCCCGGCCGCGACGATGGCAGTGCGAAATTTTAAGGGTCGGTTCAAACCTTTTCGCCACATTCACGTTGTCGGACCGCCACCTTGTCGCCACCAGTGAACGCACCCCCATGAACGCGATGCCGCGCCTGCGCCTGTCCCTGCTCGCCCTCGCCCTGATGCTGGCCCCCGGCCTTGCGCAGGCGGAAGAGAACACCGGAATCTTCAGCGTCGATCTCTCCGACGGCTACGGCATCGACACCTGCATCGCCTCGGGCGCGAGCTGCGGCCAGGCGATGGCGGACGCGTGGTGCCGCGTGCACGGCTTCACCCGCGCCACCAGCTTCGGCGTCGCCCGTTCCGACGTACAGGCCAGCCTCGGCGAGGTCACCGCCCCCGTGCGCACCGCCGCCTGCGAAGGCAACGCCTGCCAGGGCGCCGTCGCCATCACCTGCGCGCGCTGACGCCGCCGGGCGTGCCGCAGCGGGCGCGCCCCTTCTCTCTCAGCTGAGAAAATCCGCGCATTTCGGCGCCTCGTTGGTCGCGCCCCACGGCATGATGGGGACGGTCGAGGTCGAGTTCTTCGGGCTGCCCTCGATCAGCTTGTCGGAATAGACGAGATAGACCAGCACGTTGCGCTTGGTGTCGCAGCCGCGCACGATCTGCATCTTCTTGAAGATCAGCGAGCGGCTCTCCCGATAGACGATATCGCCCTGCTCGAATTTGCGCTTGAAGCTGATCGGGCCGATCTGCCGGCAGGCGATGGAAATGTCCGACACCTCCTCCGCCACCCCCAGCATGCCCTTCACCCCGCCGCGCTCGGGCACGGTGTAGTGGCAGGCGACGCCGTCGACCACGGGATCGTCGATGCCATAGGTCGCGAGCTTGTCGTCGGGGGTGAGGAATTTCCACACCGTCGACTTGCGGAAGATCAGGTCCGGCTCCTGCGCCTGTACAGGCGCGACGGCGAGGCCGGCGGCCAGCGCCAGGGCGGCAAGGGCGGCGCTGCGGAAGACGGAAAGGCGGGGGGCGCGGATCATGCCGATGTGAACTCCGGTCGGAACGCCCCGCATATGGGGAGGCCGGGCCCGCGCGCAACGCCCCTCCCACCGCCCTGCGCATCACGGCGCGCGCCGCACGTCCGGCCGAAAGCGGGTTCAAACTTTCGACAAGCTTGCCATGCTCATTGCGCCCTTCGCCCGATTCCGGCACACCCTCTCCCGTCCGCCATCGCGATTGCAGTCCCCTTGATGATGTTCCGCCGTCCCCGCTTCGCCGTCCGCCTCCTCGTCGCCGCGGCTCTCCTCGCCCCGGCCGGCCTCGCGGTCGCGCAGGATTATCCGCCCGGCAGCGTCGGCGGCGGCTATGAGAGCGGCGACCGCTCGACCTGCATCCGGCTGGAAGGCCAGCTTGCCGGGCTCGATCGCGGCCAGGGCGGCGGCCAGCCGGATTACGGCGCCGCCATCGCCCAGCAGCAGCAGGACATCGCCAACCTGTCCGCGCAGGTGCGCCAGCTCGGCTGCGACAAGCGCGGCTTCCTCATCTTCCAGCCGCAGCTGCCGCCGCAGTGCGAATCGCTCAACCGGCGCCTCACCCAGGCCCGCTCGACGCTCGACCGCACCATGATGCAGGCGCGCGGCCAGCAGAGCGGCAATGACGAGCAGCGCCGCCAGCTCATCTACGCCCTCGCCCAGAATAATTGCGGCCCGCAATATCAGGCCGCCCTCGGCCAAGGTGGCGGCGGCGGCGGGAACTACGGCAACGCCAATCGCCGCCCGCGCAATTTCATCGAGCAGCTGTTCGGCGTCCCGGCGGAGGAAACCGGCCCGCTCGACGTGCAGCCGCTGGAAATGCCGAAGGTCTCGACCTATCGCACCGTCTGCGTGCGCACCTGTGACGGCTTCTTCTTCCCCATTTCCTACGCCGCCACCCCGGCCAAATTCGGCTCGGACGAGGCGCAGTGCCAGCGCCAGTGCCCGGGCACCGAGGCGCGGCTCTTCGCCTATCGCAACCCCGGCGAGGACATCAACCAGGCGGTCGGCATCAACGGCCAGCCCTATATGTCGCTGCCCACCGCCCTGCTGTTCAAGAAGCAATTCGTCGCCGCCTGCTCCTGCCGTCCCGCCGGCATGAACTGGGCGCAGGCGCTCTCCGGCGCGGAAGACCCGACGCTGCGCAAGGGCGACATCGTCGTGACCGAGGATGCCTCGCGCGAAATGTCCCAGCCGCGTCCGGCCGCGCCGCCCGCGACCAAGAAGCCCTGATCGCCGGCACCCACTCCCCAAAAGGCGGCGCGCCGTGCCCGGCGAACCGGCCTAGGCGCTCTCGCCCCGCAGCCGCGCCGCCGCCTTGTCGCGGCCGATCAGCGGCAGCAGCGCCTTCATTTCCGGCCCGCTCTCGCGCCCGGTGAGGGCGAGCCGCAGCGGGTGGAACAGGCCCCGCCCCGTGCGTCCGCTCGCCGGCTTCAACGCGGCGATCCAGCGCGAATAGACATCCCCGCCCCATTCCTCCGGCAGCAGCGCCGCCGCCTGAATGAGGAAATCGGCATCCTCCGGATCTGTCACCGGCGCCAGCGGCCCCTCGACCACGCGCCACCAGTCGGCGGCCTCGGAAAGGCGGGCGAGATTGCCGCGCACCGCCAGCCAGAACGCCTCGCCGCCGCCGACGCCGAGCCCCTCCAGCCGCGCGGCCACCGCCTCATAGGGCAGATGGTGCAGCGTCGCGGCGGTGAGCGCGGAAAGCTCGGCCGGGTCGAAGCGCGCCGGGGCGCGGGAAATCTTGGCGAAGTCGATCTTGCCCGCCAGCGCGTCGAGCGAGGCCACCGGCTCCACCGCCAGCGAGGTGCCGGTGAGCACGGCGAGGCTCGCCACCGCCAGCGCCTCTTCCCCTTCCGCCCGCAGCGCCCGCAGCGAGAGATGGCCGAGCCGCTTGGACAGCCCCTCCCCGCTCGGCAGCACGAGCAGATTGTGGTGCCCGAAGCGCGGCACAAACCCACCCAGCGCCTCGATGATCTCGATCTGCACGCCGGTATTGGTCACGTGATCCTCGCCGCGCACCACATGGGTCACGCCCATGTCGATATCGTCGACCACCGAGGTCAGCGTGTAGAGATAGGACCCATCCTCGCGCACCAGCACGGGGTCCGAGAGGGTGGCGGTGTCGACGCCCTGCCGCCCACGCGCCAGATCGTCCCACACCACCTGCCGGCCATCGAGACGGAAGCGCCAGTGCGGGCGGCGGCCCTCGGCTTCGCGCGCGGCGCGCTCGGCGTCGGTGAGCTTCATCGCCGCGCGGTCATAGACCGGCGGCAGCCCGCGCCGGCGCCGCGACTGGCGCATCGCCTCCAGTTCCTCCTCGCTCTCATAGGCGGGGTAGAGCCGGCCCTGCGCCTTCAGCCGCGCCACCGCCTCGTCATAGCGCGCCAGCCGCCGCGACTGGTGCTCCACCCGGTCCGGGGAAAGGCCGAGCCAAGCGACATCCTCGGCGATGGCGTCGGCGAATTCCGCCGTGGAGCGGGCGGTATCGGTATCGTCATAGCGCAGGATGAACGTCCCGCCCCATTGCCGCGCATAGAGGGCATTGTAGAGCGCCGTCCGGGCGTTGCCGACATGCAGCAGGCCGGTGGGCGAAGGCGCGAAGCGCAGGACGGGCGGGGTGTCGGGAGCGGTGTCAGACATGGCGTCTTATCGCCGAGGACGGCCCCCCGGAGCAAGCGGCCGAGACGCGCCGGTACCGCACAGCTTTACCTCAGCAGCCGCAAATGAGAGATTGCGCTGGTCGACAATATGCATGAGGCGCTGCGGCGCTGATTAGTGGAGTTTCGCGTGACCCCGATCATCCAGGATATTTTCTCCATCTTCTTCGTCCTCGCTCTTGGATATGTCGCGGGAAAACGCTCCAGCTTCGATCAGGCCCAGGCCTCCGGCTTCAATCATCTGGTACTCACCTACTGCCTGCCGGCGCTGCTCTTTGTCTCCATCGCCAATTCCTCGCGCGAGGCGCTGTTTTCCGACACGCGGCTGCTGACGATCTCCGTCATCGTGCTGCTGTTCTGGTATTTCGTCGCCTTTGCCGGGGCGCTGTTCGTCTTCGGCCATGACCGCCGCGAAGCGGGTATCGCCGGCCTCAGCGCCGGCGCGCCGACCGTGGGCTTTCTCGGCATGGCGGTGCTCTCGCCGCTGTTCGGCGGCACGGCGGCACTGAGTGTCGCCATCGTCGCGCTGGTGGTGAACGTCATCCTCGTGCCGCTCGGCATGTTCTTCGTCGCGCCCAAGGGCACGAAGCCGGCGGCGGCACTGGTCAAGGCGGCGAAGGAGCCGGTGGTTCTGGCGCCGATGATTGCCGTGGCGCTGGTGCTGGCCGGCGTGCGCATGCCCGAGTTCTTCCAGGCGCCGCTGGCGCTGATCGGCCACGCCACCTCGGGCGTCGCCGTGTTCGCGGCCGGGCTGGTGCTGTCGGCGCACAAGTTCCAGCTCAATACCGAAGTGCTGTGGAATTCGCTGGTCAAGGTCGGGCTGATGCCGGCCTCGATGCTGGCCCTCGCGGTGATGACGGGCGTCAGCCCCACCCATCTCGAACAGGTGGTGCTGCTCGCCGCGCTGCCGCCGGCCTTCTCCGGCATCGTCATCGCCGGGCGCGAGCAGACCTATGTCGGCCTCGCCTCCTCGACGCTGATCGTCAGCGTGATCGGCTTCGCCGTCGCCGCGCCGCTGTGGACCGCGCTGGCCCGCCATTTCGCGGGGTGAGCGGGGCCACCGTGAGCGATCAGGCGGACGGCAGGTCGTCCGCCCCCGCCGGTTTCGCGTCATTCGTGACGAGCAGTCGCGTCGGGATAACTGGCCCATCCGGGCCGAGCGCCCCGGCCGGCTTCCAGCGGGTGCGCAGCGCGGCCAGAGCGTGCCGTCGGGTGGGGTCAAGGTGGCGCAGGGCGCCGTCGGCGGTCACCCGCTGCGCGCCGAGTCGTTCGGCCAGAGCGCTGAGCAGCGCGTCGCGGAGGCCGGACGCCAGCGCGGCGGCGGCCTCCGCCTCGGCAGGGCCGGCGAGCGGCGTCAGCAGCGCCTCCAGCGCCGCCACCGCCGGGTCGAGCGGCACGCGGTCGACGCGCACGCCCAGCGCCCCGGCGAGGTCCGCCACGTCGGTGAGGGCTTCCGCCGCGGGCGCGTCAAACGACAACGCCACCGCCCGCACCCGCTCCGGCCCCAGCGCGTCCACCGCCATCACCAGCGCAAGCGCGTCATCAAGGCTGTCGGACACGGCAAGCACCGCCCCGCGCGCCGCGCTCTTTTCCACCCGGTCGCGCAAGCCGAGCACGCCGGCGGCATAGTCCGCCTCGTCGCCGGCCAGCAGCGGGGCCCGCGCGCCCTCCTCGCAGCGCCAGCCATCGGCCCAGCGCTCCCAGCGGGTGATGCGCACCCGCTGCTGGAAGTTCGGCAGCTGCACCGCCAGCGCGCGGTCGGCATTGAGCACGAAGGAGCCGCCGTCGAACACGGCCTCGCCCAGCCCGCCCAGCCCGTTGACGAAGGCCAGCGGCAGCCCGCTCTCCACCACCCGCGCCACGACGCGGTTCAGCCGCGCGTCCTGTGCGTCGCGGTGATAAGCTGAGGCGCTCGGCACCAGCAGGATTTCCGCGCCCGTCTCCATCAGGCATTCGGCCACGTCGGGTGCGGCGATGTCGTCGCCCACCGGCACGCCGAGCCGCACGCCGCGAAACGCCATCGGCCCCGGCATCGGGCCGGGGGTGAACACGCCCCGTTCAGCGCCGTCCTCAGGCAGTTCCACCTTGAAGCGGCTCGCCGCCACCGCGCCGCCTTCGAGCAGCAGAGCGGCATTGTAGAGCTTGCCGCCTTCGACCCACGGCGCGCCGATCACCAGTGCCGGCCCGTCCTCGCCGGTGTCGCGTGCCAGTTCCTCCACCGCGCCCCGGCAGGCGGCAATGACGTCCGGCGCCGCGCGGTCCTTGGGCAGGCCGCCGGAAAGGAACAGTTCGGGGAACACCAGCAGTTCGGCCCCCTGCCCGCCCGCCAGCGCCCGCGCCTCGCGCACGCGCCGCACATTGCCGGCGATGTCGCCGGCCACGGGGTTCAATTGGGCAAAGGCGATGAGCAGCTGGTCGGCGGGCGCGGAGGAGAGCGTGCTGGACATGCGGCGTGATGTAGCCTTCCCCTGCGGCGGCGGCAATCGCCGCCGGCCGTACCGCGTTTCCGCGCGTCAGTCCCAGTCCGTGCCCGGCACCCGCACCGCAGCCGTGGTGAAGCCGGCCTTGCGTACCGCCATCGGCAGCAGCCGCTCCAGCCCGTGCATCAGCGTGCCGTCATCGGGAATCGGCTCGGCGGGATAATCCGCCCAGTCGAGGCCGAGCGCGAGATAGGGCCCCAGCGCCGCCGGCCGGATGGCGAACATGTTGCCGACGGGAAAATCGACATAGGTGCCGGGCGGCTCGGTCAGGTCCAGATCCGCGCGCAGCTCTTCGGCGATGCGACCATTGCGTGCCCAGTCGAGCAGATGCGTGTCTTCGGGATAGACGAGGCCGACCCTCGGCTGCGCCTCCATATGGGCGAGCACGGCGTCGAGCATGGGATGGGCGCCGCCGATAAGGTTCTCCCACAGGAAGTTGCGCCACGGGTCGCCAATGGCGCGGCGCCTTCCCTTGGTCTTCTTGCCATGGACATGCAGAAACACGTCATAGCCGCCACCCGTCAGCGCATCGCGCAGCGCGGTAAGGAACGGCCCGACATCGCGCCCGACATTGGGCACCACGTCGATCCGCACCGGCGCGGGATAGGTGGCTGTGAGCGCCTTCAGTTCCGCCGCCTTGGCCGGCGTGTCGGTGGTGAGGAACAGGTCGGGGCGCGCGGCATTCACTGCGATGCGCTCCAGCAGCTCCGGCAGCAAATCGGGATAGAAGAAATGCCCGTGCAGCGCGCTCCTCAGCCCGCTCGCGCGCGGCTCCGGCAGCGGCCCGAAGACGGGAATCGCCCACGGTCCCGCCGGGCGTCCGCGCTCAATCCAGTGCGCGAGCGGGTAGCGCCGCTGGTCGAAGCACGCGACCGGGTGATGCTCGGCATAGATCAGCGGGTGGAAGCCGGAATAGGGCCGGCGCAGCGGCGGGCGGTTGGGGTGGCGCTTCAACAGCGCCTTGCGCCGCCAGTCGGCGATTCGCGCTTCCAGCTTCTCCACCACGGTGAAATCGCCCGGCGGGTCGTTCTCGCGCGGAATGTCGAGCACTTCCAGCCGCTCCGGCTCGGTCGCCAGCACCAGCGCCACTTCCCGGTCCAGCTCCTCGCCGATCTCGCGGCCGATGACGACGACCTCGTCGACGCCGCCCCCCAGCGGGTCTTCGGCCGCCACCAGCCGGCGCCGGGCGGCAAAGCGCGGCATGGCCGCCAGCGCCGCGTCGCGCGCGGCCGGCGAGGGAAATACCAGCGCGCTCGCCCGGTCCAGCGCCCGTTCCAGCGCCGGACCGAGGACGGGGTCGATCGCGAGATCGAGCGCGGGGTCCTGCGCCGGCGGCCCGGCCCTCTCGCTCTCCGTCGCACCGATCACCGCGACGACCGGAATGTTGCGCTGTTCCAGCGCGTCGGCGGCGTCGATGGTCGAAAGCCCCACGGTGACGGCGAAGAGCGGCCGCTCCGCGCGGGCGCGATAGGCCAGCGCGTCCAGCGTCACCGCGCGCGGCACGCGGGAGCGGGCGACCGCCACCGGCACCTCGACCGCGCCGCTGTCGCCCGCATCCTCGCCCCCATCCAGCACGGCGACCACCACGGCGTGATCCCGCGCCAGCGCGCGCAGCAGTGGCGCGGCGGACTTGGCGCTGCTCTCGACCACCACCAACACGGTGCGCCGGTCCGCGACGGGCGGGGGAAAGGCGAAGCCGGCGGCGAGCGGGGCCAGCGTCGCATCGGCCTGCGTCAGCCAGCCGGCGAAGGGGCGACGCGGCCGTCCGGGTTCCTTGAAGATCACGCCTTCCAGCCCGGGGCGCGGGCGCTGATAGGCATCGAACAGCAGCGCGCGCAGGAAGGCGCGCGGACGCCCCTCCACGTCGAACAGCAGCTGGCCCAGCCACCGGCCGGTTTTCTGGGTGTGAACGGTGATCGCGCGCCGCAGCGGGCTGCGCTGCTTGGGCATATAGTAGCGCGCGCGCTTGGCCGGACGGTCGGTGGACACACCATCGGTCGCCGGCAGGGCCTGTTCCGGCAGGGAAGACTCGGGACGGGTCATGACACTCCGGCGGGCCGATGCGGATCAGCGGAAGGGGCAAACGGGCGTTCCCGCGGGAAGCGCGGCGCCGCCCGGCGCTTGCGGGGTTCTAAAGAGCGCGGCCGGGGAAGGCCAGACCCTTGGCGCCAAACTTACTCGGCGGCGACCGCCAGCGTGGCGCCACGGGCGCCTTGCCGCCGGCTGCCCCAGCGGTGCAGTGCCAGAATGGCGGGGCGCAGACTCTCCCCCGCGTCGGTGAGCCGATAGCCGACCTGCGGCGGAACGGTGGGATAGACCGTGCGGGCGATCACCCCGTCCGCCTCCAGCTCGCGCAGCGCCTTGGCAAGGATGCGCGGCGTGACATTGGGCATGCGCCGGCCGAGTTCGGCGAACCGCACCTCGCCGGACAGCAGGTGATACACGATGCCGCCCTTCCATTTGGCGCCGATGATTTCCAGCGCCGCCTCCACCGGGCAGCCCTCGCCGCACGCATAATCCTGATGCCGCTTCGCCATCGTCCGTCTCCGCTCCGGGCGCGCCAAATCTAGGATTTCGAGGGCGCGGGGGAAAGGGCGTATCCTTTTCGATAGCAGCCGACATTCTCGTGCGTTCTTGCGTCCGCCGCGCGCATCGCGACATCTGGTGACAGATCGTCACCCCACGCGCCACCCCACATGCCCGGCTGGCGGCGCGACGCAGGAGAATTCAGATGAAGGCCATCGGCTACACCACCTCGCTTCCCATCACCGAGGCGCAGGCACTGTTCGATTTCGAGACCGCCGCCCCGACCCCCGGCCCGCACGACCTGCTGGTGCGGGTGAAGGCGGTGTCGGTGAATCCCGTCGACACCAAGGTGCGCCGGCGCCGCGCGGGCAGCGCGGAGGCGCCGGTCATCCTCGGCTGGGACGCCGCCGGCATCGTCGAGGCCGTCGGCGCCGAGGTGACGCTGTTCCGGCCCGGCAACGCGGTGTTCTACGCTGGCGACCTCAACCGCCCCGGCACCAATGCCGAGCTGCACCTCGTCGATGAGCGCCTCGTCGGGCCGAAGCCTGCCTCGCTCGGCTTCGCCGAGGCCGCCGCCCTGCCGCTCACCGCGCTCACCGCCTGGGAAGGGCTGTTCGACCGGCTGCAAGTGCCGATGGACGGGGGCGAAGGCGCGAGCCTGCTCGTCGTCGGCGCCGCCGGCGGCGTCGGCTCCATGGTGGTGCAGCTCGCCCGCCAGCTCACCCGCCTCACTGTCATCGGCACTGCGTCGCGGCCGGAAAGCCGCGCCTGGGTGGAGCGGCTCGGCGCCCATGCAGTGATCGATCATTCCCGCCCGCTCAGCGAGGAGATCGCCGCCGCGGGTCTCGGGCCGATCGACTACACCTATTCGCTGACCCAGACCGACCGGCACTGGGGCGAGATCGTCAAGGCCGCGCGTCCGCAGGGCCGCATCGCCCTCATCGACGACCCGGCCAGCCTCGACGCGCTGCCGCTCAAGGCCAAGAGCCTGTCGCTGCACTGGGAGCTGATGTTCACCCGCTCGCTGTTCGCCACCCCCGACATGATCCGCCAGCACGAGATCCTTGCCGAGGTGTCGCGCCTCGTCGATGCCGGCACGCTCATCGCCACGGCCGGCGCCGCGTTCGGCACGATCAACGCGGAAAACCTCAAGCGCGCCCATGCGGCCATCGAGAGCGGCAGCACCATCGGCAAGATCGTGCTGGAAGGCTGGGACTGAGGTTCAGTCTCCGCGCGGCACCGCCCCTGCCGGCACGCCCGGCCGGGGGCGGTCGCCGGCGCCGCGGCGATAGCGCAAATCGAGCCAGCGCTCGATGAGGCCATAGCGCCAGCGGCGCAGCAGGCCCCGGCATTTGCGCGGGCGCAGGGTGCGGTAATAGGAGATCGCGGCGCGCCGCCGCCAGAGTTCGGCCTGCCAGGCGCGCGCATCGAACGTCCCCTGCGCGATGCCCAGAAGCAGCGATTCCAGCAGGCCGCTCTCCAGCACATATTCGGTGACGTGGTGGTCGCTGAAATGGCTGTGCAGCGGGACCAGCGTCACCTCGCGGCGCAGCAGCGCCACATGGCGGCGATCCATGTTGAAGGGATCGTAGACGACATAGCAGGTCGCCTGGCTGTGCGGCGCCAGCCGGTCCCAGAACAGGGCCGGCGTCTGCGGCGCCCAGCGCTTCTCCCACCCCGCGCGCGCCGGATCGACGCTCGCCTGCGGGGCGAAGGCGACGATGGTGTCGGGGGCGAGCCAGCCGGAAAAGCGCAGCGCGGCATAGCCCCCCATGCTGGAGCCATAGAGGATCACCCGCGCCCCCGGCGCGATGTCCGCCCGCAGCGCCGCGAGGGCCGGCTGCATCTCCCGGTAGTGGTACCAGTCATTGCCCCGGCACAGCACGTGATAGGCGGTGATGCCGCGCTTGGCGAAGAAGGCTTCGCCAAAGCCGCGCCGGTCCGGGGCGCGCGCCTCCAGCATCGGCTCGAAGGTGACGAAGACCGGGCCGTCGCCGCGCCCCGGCACCTTCACGACCTCAAGATTGTCGGACTGGAACACGACCTGCCGCACCGCGCCGCCCTCAGCGCGCACGGTCGGGGGTCAGCCCCGCCGGCTCGGACCCCCGGCCGCTGCCGAGCCGGCGTTCGAGCAGATGCTCGATCACGAGGTAACGCAGCCGGCGGAAAAGACCCGTGCGCTTGCGCTGGCGGATTTTGGCATAGGTCTCCGACACCTGCCGCCGCTGCCAGATGCGCCGCTCGAAGCCGGTCGCGTCGAAGCAGCCCTCGGCGATGTCCATCACCACCGATTCCAGCAGGCCGCATTCATTGACATAGGCGATGGAGGCATGGCCGCTGAAATAGATGCGCACCAGTTCCAGCGGCGCCTCCCGCCGCATGGCGCGGATATGGCGCCGGTCCTGGTTCAACGGGTCGTAGAAGACGTACTTCACCGCCTCGGCGCGCGGCTTCTGCCGGTCCCAGATGACGGAGCGGCTCTGCGAGCGCCAGCGCCGCTCCCACCACACGCGCCAGCGGTCGATGCTGTATTGCGGCGAGAAGGCGATCACTACATCGGCGCCGAGCGGCGCGGAGAAGCGGTAGGCGGCATAGCCGCCCATGCTCATGCCATAGGAGATGATGCGCGTGCCCGGCGGAACATCGGCCCGCACCCGCGCCAGCGCCTCGGACATTTCCGGATATTGATACCAGCAATTGCCGGAGGGCAGGAAATGATAGGCCGTGTGGGCGCGCTTGGCGAAAAACACCTCGCCGAAGCCCTTGCGGCCCTCGGGCCAATCCGCCCGCATCGATTCGAAGGTGACGAAGACCGTGTCGCCCTGTTCGCCGGGAACCTTGACGACCGTTAGGTTCTCGCTCTCGAAGATGAGCTCACGCACGCCTGCCTCGCTGGGCCGCCAGCAGGGGCCCCTTCATGCGAGGGCAAACTAGCCAGAGGCGCCGCCCGCGGACAATCACAATTTCCGAAGGTTGCGCGATTATGTCTGAGCCCGCCGGCGCGGTGCGGCGTCAGAGGCCGAAGCGATCGATGATGTCGGCGATGAGGCGGCGGTGGAACCGCCGGCGCTTCAGCGCCCGCTTCTCGCGGTAGAGCGGCGAGCGGTCGAGCTGCGCGGCGAGTTCCCGCTGGAAGCCGGCCGCGTCGAAGCGGTTTTCGCCGACGGCGAGCACCGCCTTGGCGAGCAGGCCGCTCTGCATCACGGCGGTGATCGAGCCATGGCCGACATAGGGCACCCGCACCGGCACCACATCGGCCTCGCGCGCATAGAGCCGCACATGCCGGCGGTCGCGGTTGTGCGGGTCGTAGAACAGATAGATCGGCACGCCGCGCGGGGCCATCAAATGCTCCCACAGGATCTGGCGCGGGCGGTCGAACAGCCGATCCCAGCGGCTGTCCCACGGCACTTTCGTCGGATCGATGCTGTATTGCGGCGAGAAGGCGAGGATGCGCGTCACCCCGAGCCGTCCGGCGAAGCGGATGGCGGCATAGGCGCCCATGCTCACGGCATAGGCGACGATCGCGGTGCCGGGGGCGATATCGGCCCGCACCTTGGCCAGCACCTCTTCCATTTCCGGGTACTGGAACCAGAAATTATCGTTGGCGAAGAAGTGGTAGGCGGGAAAGCCATTGTCGCGCAGGAACTTCTCGGCGAAGGCCTGGCGCTCGGGGTTCTTGTCGAGCACATGCGGCTCGAAGGTGACGAACACCACATCGTTGCGGGTGCCGCCGGTGCGGACGACACGCACATTCTCGGTTTCAAGCAGGACATGCCGTGCGGTCTCAGGCTGCGACACGCATCCTCCTCACGAAAACACCGCGGCCCGGAGACCGCGGTGCGTTGCTTTCCGGACGCCCGCCCGCGCGGGGCGGCGCCGGCCTATTCGGCGGCCTCGATCACCGGGCGCACCCGGTTCGAACGTTCCTGCTTCAGCAGCTCGGCGACGAGGAAGGCCATTTCGATGGCCTGCTCGGCATTGAGGCGCGGGTCGCAATAGGTGTGGTAGCGGTCCTTGAGGTCCGCATCCGAGATCGCGCGCGCGCCGCCGGTGCATTCGGTGACGTTCTTGCCGGTCATTTCCAGATGCACGCCGCCGGCGAAGGTGCCTTCGGCCGCGTGGACGGCGAAGAAGTCCTTCACCTCCTTGAGGATCTGGTCGAACGGCCGGGTCTTGTAGCCCGAGCCCGCCTTGATGGTGTTGCCGTGCATCGGGTCGCAGGACCACACCACGGTGCGGCCCTCGCGCTTCACCGCGCGCACCAGAGCCGGCAGGTGGTCGCCCACCTTGTCGGCGCCGAAGCGGGCGATCAGCGTGAGGCGGCCGGCCTCGTTCTGCGGGTTCAGCGTGTCGATGAGCCGGAGCATATCGTCCGGCTTCAGCGACGGGCCGCACTTCAGCCCGAGCGGGTTCTTCACGCCACGGCAATATTCCATATGCGCGTGGTCAGCCTGGCGGGTGCGGTCGCCGATCCAGATCATGTGGCCGGAGGTCGCGTACCAGTCGCCCGTGGTCGAATCCACCCGCGTCAGCGCTTCCTCGAAGCCGAGCAGCAGCGCCTCATGCGAGGTGAAGAACTCGGTCGAGCGCATCTCCGGATGGTGCTCCGGGTCGATGCCGATGGCGCGCATGAAGTCGAGCGCTTCGGTGATGCGGTCGGCGAGCGCCTGGTAGCGGCCGGACTGCGGGCTATCCTTGATGAAGCCGAGCATCCACTGATGCGCGTTGCCGAGGCTGGCATAGCCGCCATTGGCGAAGGCGCGCAGCAGGTTCAGCGTCGCCGCCGACTGGCGGTACGCTTCCAGCTGGCGGCGCGGATCGGGGATGCGCGCTTCCGGCGTGAACTCGATGTCGTTGACGATGTCGCCGCGATAGGAGGGCAGTTCCACCCCGTTCACGGTTTCCATCGGCGCCGAGCGCGGCTTGGCGAACTGGCCGGCAATGCGCCCGACCTTCACCACGGGGGAGGCGCCGGCATAGGTCAGCACCACCGCCATCTGCAGGAAGACGCGGAAGAAATCGCGGATGTTGTCGGCCGAATGCTCGGCGAAGCTCTCGGCGCAGTCGCCGCCCTGCAGCAGGAAGGCCTCGCCATTGGCGACCTTGGCCAGCTCGCGCTTCAGGCGCCGCGCCTCACCGGCGAAAACCAGCGGCGGAAACGAGGCCAGCTGACGCTCCACCGCCGCCAAAGCGGCGGCGTCCGGATATTCCGGCACCTGCTGAACGGGCAGTGCCCTCCAGCTATCCGGCGTCCAGCGATCAGACATGACGGCCTCCACAAGCTCCACACACACCGGGCTCTTCCCGGCGGAAAGGCCGGCCTTATACACCCAAGCCTCGCCGCCGCGCCAGTGCGCCGCCGCAAGGGCAGACATGCCCCCGCGCGCCCTTGCGCATGCCCCTCCCCGTACCGTCGCTTCGCGGCCACCGAAGCCCCCTTCCCTCATGGCCGGGCTTGACCCGGCCACCCAGGCGTCGCGCCGCCCGGCATCGTGGCTGGGTCCCCGGGTCAAGCCCCGGGGATGAGGGGTCGTCAGGAACGCTATTTCTGATCTAAAGCGCCGGTGTCGCCTCGGCGGAGGCTTCAGGCAGCGGGTCGCTGCTCGTGTGCTTGGAGCGCAGCGTCACCAGTTCTTCCGCGCTGGAGGGGTGCAGCGCCATGGTGCGGTCGAAATCGGCCTTGGTGGCGCCGATATTCATCGCGATCGCCGCCATCTGCACCATCTCGCCCGAGCCCTCGCCGATGAGGTGCAGCCCGAGCACCCGGTCGTCGGCCTGGTCGACGACGATCTTCATGAACACGCGCGAGGTGCGGCCCGACAGCGTCGCCTTGAGCGGGCGGAAATCGGTCTTGTAGATGTCGAGCCGCCGGCCCTGCGCCCGCGCCTCGTCCTCCGTCAGCCCCACCGTGCCGATCTCCGGCTCGGTGAACACGGCGGTCGGGATGTTGTCGTAGCTCACCTGCCAGGGCCGCTGGCCGAACACCGTGTCGGCGAAGGCGTGGCCCTCGCGGATGGCGACCGGGGTGAGGTTCACCCGGTTGGTGACATCGCCCACCGCGTAGATGGAGGGGATGTTGGTGCGGGAGTGCTCGTCCACCGCGATGGCGCCGGCCTCGTCGAGATGCACTTCGGCCGCGTCGAGGCCGAGGCCGATCGTGTTCGGCACCCGGCCGATGGCCAGCATCACCTCGTCGGCATAGAGGTCGCGCCCGTCATTCAGCCGCACGCGCTTCTCGCCGCCCTCGGCATAAATGCCCTCGATGGTGACGTTGAAGGCGAATTCCACCCCGGTCTGCGCCATCTCGTCGACGATGCGGTCGCGAATGTCGCCGTCGAAGCCGCGCAGCAGCTTGTCGCCGCGATGGATGACCGTGACCTTGGCGCCGAGCCCGGCGAGCAGGCTGGCGAATTCCAGCGCGATATAGCCCGCGCCCTGAATGACGATGCGTTCGGGGAAACGTTCGAGATGGAAGACCTCGTTGGAGGAGATGCCCAGCTCACAACCGGGGAAATCCAGCCCGCGATTGGGCCGCCCGCCGGTGGCGATGAGGATGGTGCGCGCGCTCACCTCGGTTCCATCGGCGAGGCGCACTTTGTGCGGGCCGGCAAGGCTCGCCCGCTGGCGCACGATCTCGACGCCGGAACGGCCGAGATTGGCGGTATAGGCGCCTTCCAGCCGGGCGATTTCCTTGTCCTTGTTGGCGATCAGCGTCGGCCAGTCGAAGCGCGCGCCCTCCACGCTCCAGCCGAAGCCGGCGGCGTCCTCGAATTCATGGGCGAAGCGGGCGGCGTAGACGAACAGCTTCTTGGGCACGCAGCCACGGATGACGCAGGTGCCGCCGAGCCGGTATTCCTCCGCTAGCATCACCTTGGCCCCGTGGCCTGCCGCGATGCGGGCGGCGCGCACGCCGCCGGAGCCGCCGCCGATGACGAAAAGGTCGACGTCGAACTGGTCCATGTGAGGCTCCCCGCGCTGCGCTGTCTCTCGCATGTCGCCCCGCGCGCCGCCTCCGTCAAGCATCGGCATGGCTCCCGTGCGAATTCGTGGGGGCGAGGGCAACTCATACTTGCGGGGAACTCGACAGCGAGGGCCCGGCGGCCTTAGCTTCCCTTAGTGCGTCCAAAGCGTCGGCCAGCGTCCAACGTGCCGTCGCCCAGTCCTCGGAGGAAACCATGAAGCATCTGTTTCGCGGGGCGCTGCTCGCCGCCGCCGTCGCTGCCGCGCCTTTCGGTGCGGCCTATGCCGAGATCAACGAGCTGAAGATCATCGCCCCCGCCGCGCCCGGCGGCGGCTGGGACCAGACGGCGCGGTCGATCCAGCATGTGCTGCAGACCGACAAGCTGGTTCAGAACGTCCAGGTGCTGAACGTGCCCGGCGCCGGCGGCACCATCGGCCTCGCCCAGTTCGTCAATGGCAGCAAGGGCGATCCGAATGTGATGATCGTCGGCGGCTATGTCATGGTCGGCGCCATCATCACCAACAAGTCGCCGGTGAACCTGTCCATGGTCACCCCCATCGCCCGCCTCACCGGCGAGTATGAGGCCATCGCGGTGCCGGCGAATTCGCCGCTGAAGTCGCTGGCCGATCTGGTCGCGGCGCTGAAGGCGGACCCGCAGAAAGTGTCCTGGGCCGGCGGCTCGGCCGGCGGCACCGACCACATCACCGCCGGGCTGTTCACCAAGGCGATCGGCGTCGATCCGCGCAAGGTGAACTACATCGCCTTCTCCGGCGGCGGCGAATCGCTCGCCTCCATCCTCGGCGGCAAGGTCACGGTCGGTATTTCCAGCCTGTCGGAGTTCGACGCGCAGGCCAAGGCCGGCAAGCTGCGCATCCTCGGCGTGTCCAGCGCCGCCCGCCTGCCGGAAGCCCCCGATGTGCCGACCTTCAAGGAATCGGGCGTCGACGTGGAAATCCAGAACTGGCGCATGATCGCCGCTGCCCCGGGCATCACGGCGGAGCAGAAGCAGGCGCTGAGCGCCACCATCGAGAAGATGGTGAAGTCCAAGGCGTGGACCGACATGCTGGCGCAGAAGGGCTGGGCCAACACCTATCTCTCGGGTGAGGCCTTCGACGCCCAGCTCGCCAAGGACATCGCCGCCACCCAGACCATCCTGAAGGACATCGGCCTCGCCCAGTAAGGCGCGCGCCGTCCGCAGCTGTCCCCGCTCCCTCGCGGCATGCCGCGGGGGAGCCTTTTCGTTCCGCCCCACCCCGGAGCCTCGCCGATGAGCGATCCCCGCCCCGCCTCCACCCACGGCCCCGACAAGGCCCGCTTCGTCATCGCCTTCGCCCTCGCCGTGCTGTCCCTCGTGATCGGCTGGGATGCGTGGCGGCTCTCCGGGATCAACTCCTATTCGGCCGTCGGGCCGGAAGTGTTCCCCGCGCTCATTTCCGCTGGCCTCGCTCTGCTGGCGCTGGCCAATGCGGTCGAAGCCGTGCGCGAGGGCGCGCAGGACCGCCCGCGCGACGAGATCGGCCCCATGGCCTGGGTGCTGGCCGGGCTGATCGGCCAGATCGCGCTGCTGGCCTTCGGCGCCGGCTTCGCCCTCGCCACCGGCTGGCTGTTCGCCGCCACCGCCAAGGGCTTCGGCAAGGGCCCGCTCTGGGGCCATTTCCTCGCCGGGGCGGCGATGTGCTTCCTCATCTATGTGGTGTTCGCCAAGGGGCTGCAGCTGGCCCTGCCGGCCGGCCCCCTCGAACGGCTGATCTGAGGGCGCCGCCATGGATACGTTCGCCGCTCTCAGCCAGGGCCTGATGGTCGCCCTGCAGCCGATGAACCTGCTGTTCGCCTTCGTCGGCGTCATGCTCGGCACCGCGGTCGGCGTGCTGCCGGGCATCGGCCCGGCGCTCACCGTCGCGCTGCTGCTGCCGATCACCTTCAAGCTCGACCCGGCCGGCTCGCTCATCATGTTCGCCGGCATCTATTATGGCGGCATGTATGGCGGCTCCACCGCCTCCATCCTGCTGAACACGCCGGGAGAAAGCTCCTCCATCGTCACCGCGCTGGAAGGCAACAAGATGGCCCGCGCCGGGCGCGGCGGGCCGGCGCTCGCCACCGCCGCCATCGGCTCCTTCGTCGCCGGCACCATCGCCACCATCGGGCTGGCGCTGGTGGCGCCGACCGTGGTCGACCTCGCCATCTCCTTCGGCCCGGAAGACTATTTCGCGCTGATGGTGCTGGCCTTCACCACCGTGTCGGCGGCGTTCGGCTCCTCGGTCACGCGCGGCCTCACCAGCCTGTTCATCGGCCTCGCCCTCGGCCTCATCGGCATCGACCTGCAGAGCGGGCAGGCGCGGCTGTCGTTCAGCGTGCCGGACCTGCTCGACGGCGTCGAGGTGACGACGCTCGCCGTCGCGCTGTTCGCCATCGGCGAAACGCTCTCCGTGGTGGCGGCGGGCGCGCGGGCGGACGAGGTCATCGAACCGGTGAAGGGCTCGGTGTTCATGAACAAGGAGGACTGGAAACGCTCCTGGAAGCCCTGGCTGCGCGGCACGTTTCTGGGCTTCCCCATCGGCGCCATGCCGGCGGGCGGAGCGGAAATCCCCACCTTCCTGTCCTATGCGCTGGAAAAGCGGCTGTGCCGCAAGCCGGACGAGTTCGGCAACGGCGCCATCGAGGGCGTCGCCGGGCCGGAGGCGGCGAATAATGCGGCAGCGGCCGGCGTGCTGGTGCCCCTCCTCACCCTCGGCCTGCCGACCTCGGCGACGGCGGCCATCATGCTCGCCGGCTTCCAGCAATATGGCATGAACCCCGGCCCGCTGCTGTTCGCCACCAACCCGGACCTCGTCTGGGGCCTCATCGCCAGCCTGTTCATCGCCAATGGCATGCTCTTGGTGCTGAACCTGCCGCTGGTCGGGCTGTGGGTGCGCCTGCTCGCCATTCCGCGCCCGTGGCTCTATGGCGGCATTCTGGTGTTCGCCACGCTCGGCACGCTGGGGGCGAACCCCTCGCTGGTCGAACTCGGCATGCTGCTGGCCTTCGGCCTGCTGGGCTATGTGCTGCGGCGCTACGACTACCCCATCGCACCGGTCGTGGTCGGGCTCATCCTCGGCCCGCTCGCCGAGCAGCAGCTGCGCCGGGCGCTCGCCATCAGCGTCGGCGATCCCGTGGTGCTGTTCCAGAGCCCGGTGGCGCTGACGCTCTATGCGCTGTCCGCCCTCGCTCTGTTCGGGCCGCTGCTGTTCTACGTCATCACCGGCCGCAAGGCGCCGGTCGGCGGCGACGAGGACTGAGCGCGCCGACCTCCAGACACAAAAATGCCCGGCGCGAGCCGGGCATTTTCATTTCGGGAAAGCGCTTCGGCCTCAGATGGTGAAGCCGCGCTTCTTCATCTCCTCGCGCACGCGGACTTCCATCTCGCGGGCGAACTGGGCGCTCCAGGCCTGGATGCTGCTGAAGCCGACCTTGAGCAGTTCCTCGCGCTTGGTCACCAGCTTCTTGCCGGCTTCCGAGCGGTAGAAGGCCAGCAGCTCGCGCAGCTCCTGTGTGGTGAACTCGGTGGCGTAGATGGTGGCGAGGATCTGCACGATCTCGGTGCGGCGGCTCTCATACTGCGCCGAGAGCTGCTTGGCGACTTCGCGCAGGTCGCGAATCAGGTCCGGATTGGACTGCACGAAGCCGGCCGCCGTCTGCTCCACCACATTGGGGATCACGGCATCGAAGCTGCTGGCCTCGCCATTGGCCACCAGCAGCTCATTGGCGAGCTTAAGCTGCTCGGCGCTGGGCTGCGGCGGCTTGGCGGCCGCGGCCGGCGCGGTTGCCGCCTGGGCGAGCTGGAACGGGGCGGTGTCCTGCGCCAGCGCCGGGGTGCCGGCGACGAACAGGGCGACGCCTATCGCGGCGGCGGCCAGCGGCGTGGCACGCAGGGCGACACGCGGTGCGGCAATATCAAGCTGCATGAAAGTCTCCTGACGAACTGCTCACGCGCGGTCGATGACCGTCACGCCGCCGGCGCCCGCGAGAATGACGCGGCTCGCCAGATTGATGAAGAGGCCGTGCTCGACCACGCCCGGCACATTGGAGAGCTCGGCGGCAAGCGCGGTCGGGTTGGTGATGCTGCCATAGGCGGCATCGAGGATCAGGTGTCCCTGATCGGTGACGAAAACATGGCCGTCGGCGCGGCGACGCAGCGTCAGCAGGCCATGACAGCCCGCCGCGCGGGCGGCGCGGTCGATGCCGCGGCGGATGGCGGCGACGCCGAAATCCACCACCTCGATCGGCAGCGGGAAGGTGCCGAGCACCTCCACCTTCTTCGAGCCGTCGGCGATGACGATCATCTGCTTGGCGGCCGAGGCGACGATCTTCTCGCGCAGCAGGGCGCCGCCGCCGCCCTTGATCAGCGTCAGGTCCGGGCCGATCTCGTCGGCGCCGTCGATGCACAGGTCGAGCACGGGGTGCTCGTCGAGCGTGCCGAGGGGAACGCCGAGTTCCTCCGCCTGGGCGCGGGTGGCCTCGGAGGTCGGCACGCCGACCACTTCCAGCCCCTCCTTCACCCGCAGCGCCAGCAGATCGACCAGATGCCGGGCGGTCGAGCCGGTGCCGAGGCCGAGCTTCATGCCCGAGCGCACATATTCCAGCGCCTGCGCGGCGGCCTGTCTCTTCAGCGTCTCTGCGTCGGACATGATCGTCCCCGGGGCCCCTGTTTTTAGGACTTCTCGATCGTCAGCTCGTGCGTAGCGCCGTTGGCGCGCGCCGACAAGCCCGCCGGCCGCGCCTCCCCGGCGATCATTGGCTGGAAGGCGGCGTACACACCACAGCCGGCTCGACGCCGCCGCCGTCCTTGGGCATGTCGCGGACATAGCAGACGCTCATCTGCCCGGTCGTCGCATTGACCCGGAAGATGCCGGTCTCGCCGGAATAGCGGGTGGACATGATGTCGTAGCGCCCCGGTGTCGTGCCCTGGGCGCTGGCATCGCGGTGGAAGCAGCGGGTAACGCCGACGAGGCTGCCCTCGGGGCGCTCGAACTGGCAGGCATTCACCTCGCCGGTGCGCACATTCACGGAATAGAGCCGGTTGGCCTGCGCCGCCGGGGGAGACGCGAAGACATAGCCGACACCCTCGCCGGGGGCGCCTGTGGCCTCGGCCCCGCCGTCCGGCTTGCCCTCCTGCGCCAGCGCGCCCCCGGCCGCCAGCACGGCCAGCCCGAAGACGGCCGCCGCGATTGCCCTGTGCCCGTTCTGCATCGTCATCCTCATAGCCGGATCATCCTGCGTCTTTCTCGTCCACCGCCGCCGCAGCCTCGCCCGCGTGCGCCCGATGGACGCGGAAGGCTGGACAGCAAAAGCGGCAGGATTGTAGGCCTAGAGCGGCACGCCCGTCTCGCGGCGGCGGGTCGCCGCCCTTTTCCCGTCACCCTCCACGGAAAAATCGCCATGCCCTCCACGCCCCCTGCCGTGATCGCCTTCGACCTCGACGGCACGCTCGTCGACACCGCCCCGGACCTGCTCGACACGCTCGACATCGTGCTCGACGAGGCCGGCGCCGCGCGCCTGCCGCGCGAGGACACCCGCAAGATGATCGGCGCCGGCGCCAAGGCGCTGGTCAATCGCGGCCTCACCGCCGCCGGCCTCACCGTCACCCCGCCGGAATTCGACGCGCTCTATGCGCGCTTCCTCGACCATTACGCCGCCCACATCGCCGATTCGTCGACGCCCTTCCCCGGCCTGATCGCGGCGCTGGACGAACTGTCGGCGCGCGGCCATGTGCTGGCGGTGTGCACCAACAAGCTGGAATATCTGTCCCGCCTGCTGCTCGACCGGCTGGAACTCTCCGACCGCTTCGCCGTCATCGCCGGCTCCGACACGTTTCCGGTGTACAAGCCCGATGCCGGCCATCTGCTCGGCACCATCGAGCGCGCCGGCGGCGTGCCGACCCGCGCCATCATGGTCGGCGACAGCATGACCGACGTGCTCACCGCCAAGAATGCCCGCATTCCCTCCATCGTCGTGCCGTTCGGCTACACCGAGATTCCGGCCGAGGAACTGGGCGGCGACGTGTTCATCGACCATTACGACCGGCTGGTGGAGACGGTGGAGCAGCTACTCTCCCGTGGGTAGCTGCGCGCGGCGCTTGACACCCGGGGCGTGGACACACTAAACCCCGCCGCGATGGCGCTGGCCCGGAAGCTTTACCGGGCCAACGGGCGATTAGCTCAGCGGGAGAGCACTCCCTTCACACGGGAGGGGTCGCAGGTTCAATCCCTGCATCGCCCACCATCATCGCTTCCCTCCTATCACCGCTCCCATGGGAGACGGCAGGCCGGGAGCCGGCCAGCGGGGCCGCCATGTGCAACCTCTACAGCCACCACTCCAATCTCCACGCCATTGCCGATCTCGTCGGCACGCTGCGCAATCTCGCCGGCAATCTGCCGCCGCAGACCGGCATCTTCCCCGACTACCCCGCCCCCATCGTCCGCACCGGCGACGACGGCGCGCGCGAATTGGCGCTGGCGCGCTGGGGCATGCCCTCGCCGCCCTCCGTCGCCGGGCCGCCGGTGACGAACATCCGCAACCTTGCCTCGCCGCACTGGCGGGCGTGGAGCGGGCCGGCGCATCGCTGCCTCGTGCCCTTCACCAGCTTTTCCGAATATGCGCCGGTGCCGAACCCGGCCACCGGCCGCAAGGATGTGGTGTGGTTCGCGCGGGATAAGAGCCGCCCCCTCGCCTTCTTCGCCGGGCTGTGGACGCGCTGGACCGGCACGCGCGGCACCAAGGCCGCGCCGGTGGAAGGGCAGCACGAGCTGTTCGGCTTTCTCACCTGCGAACCGAATGGGGTCGTCGCCCCCATTCACCCCAAAGCGATGCCGGTGATTCTCACCACCGCCGAGGAGCGGGAGATTTGGCTGCGCGCGCCCTGGAGCGAGGCGAAGGCGCTGCAGCGCCCGCTCGCCGACGCGCTTCTCGTCATCGTCGCGCGCGGAACGGCCAAGGAAGACCCGCCAGACGCGACGGGCGGGGCGGAGGCGAAGCCGGAGGCTCAGGCACAGACGCAGGCTCAGGCGGAGGCGGGGCCGGGGCCGGGGCCGGGGCCGGCGCAGCTTTCGCTTCTGTAAAGGCGGGCCCCTCCATCAGCCGCGCATGGCGGGCGATGGCGGCGGCGAAGGCGGCCTCGCGCAACGCCTCGACGGCCGCCGGCGCCAGGTGCTGGCCGACCACATAGCGCCACAGCGCATCATCGAGCCGCGAACGCTGCGCCAGCGCCGTCATCGCCTCGGGCGTGAACATGCGCTCCAGCGGCGCGCACAGCTCGGCTGGGACCGGCATGGTCTCGTTCACGCGCTGAAGACGGAAGTCGCCGCCGATCCACTGCGCCAGCCGCGATTCGAAAAGCGGATTTTCGATGTAGTCGACGAAGTCGAAGCCATCGAGCACCTTGATCGCCAGAGCGAGCAGCTCGGCGTCGTCGCTTTCGTCGATGAACGCTTCGTCCCGAATCAGCGGATGCGGCCAGAGCAGCATGCGCAGCCCGACATTGTCGACCGGCCCGGCGAGCAGGGGATCCGTCAGGAAATCCACGAGGGTGCCGGTGGCCTTGGCCACATAGCTCTCCCATCCACCCCAGCCCGGAGCGTGGCCGGGGGACGCGCAGCGCCAATAGGTCCAATGGGAAAGCAGGCGCGCGCGCGCCTCGCGCAGAACGGTGATGTGCGGCGCGCCGGGATAACGCGCGCGGGTCGTGCTCGGGGCGTAATGGCCGCACACGATATCCGGTGCGGCCGGCAGTTCCTCGGGCGCGAGGGCCACGATCGCCCGCACCTGCGGCTCGAACGCGTCGAAGCCCCGAAAGCCGCCGAACAGGGAGCGGTCGAAGCCGGCCATCACGTGCTCCGCCTGGGTGGCGGTAATCAGCGAATAGCGCAGCGCCGTTCCCGCCGATTTGGGAATGTGAGTGAGGACCAGTCTGGGTCCCGGCCCCGGCTTCAGCATGGCCACGCTTGGTACATCCTCAATCGGCCTCCGCAGGAGAATCGGAAGCATCCCGGCACCGTAGCAACGTGGGTGATGTGCGACCACCCCGGCTCCGCCCCGCACAATCCGTATGGCCAGCGGGCCTCGGCTTGGCGTAAACGAGGCTGCTCCGGCGCCACCTTTCTGTCCGCTCCAAGGTCATCAGCTTCCCGTGCATCACCCCCTGCGCTATCGCGCCCATATCGACGGCTTGCGGGCCATCGCCGTGCTCGGCGTGGTGCTGTTCCATTTCGGCGCGCACTGGCTGCCGGGCGGCTTCATCGGCGTCGATGTGTTCTTCGTCATTTCGGGCTTCCTCATCGCCAAGTCGCTTTATGCCGATGTGGATGCCGGCAGCTTCTCGATTCTCGGCTTCTATGAGCGCCGGATGCGGCGCATCGCGCCGGCCTTCTTCGCGGTGACGGCGGTCACCAGCCTGTGCGCCTTCCTGATCTTCTTCCCCAATCCGCTGATGACCTATGGCCGCTCGCTCATCTGGGCGGTGCTGGCCTTCGGCAATGTCTATTTCTACCTGCGCACCGATTATTTCGGGCCGTCGGCGGAAGAGACGCCGCTGCTGCATTACTGGTCGCTGGGGGTGGAGGAGCAGTTCTATTTCCTGTTCCCCGGCCTGCTGCTGCTCATCGCCCGCTTCGCGCCGAAAGCGCGGGCGAAGCTGGTGCTCGGCCTGCTCGCGGTCTCGCTCATCGCCTGCGAGATCGTCCGCCCGTTCAACCCGGCGGCGGCGTTCTATCTGCTGCCCTTCCGCGCCTTCGAGCTGCTGATCGGCGCTGCGCTTGCCCTGCCGGGGGTGCGCTTTGCCGAAAGCGCGAAGGCCGGCGGCGCGGCGATGGGGGCGGGGCTCGCCCTCATCCTCGCCGGCATGCTGCTCATCACCGAGCGCGCGCCCTTCCCCGGCGTGCTGGCGCTGGTGCCCTGCCTTGGCGCGGCGCTCGCCATCTGGGGCGGCGAGCGGGCCATGAACCTGCCGGCGCGGCTTCTGGGGGTGGGGCCGCTCGTCTTCTTCGGCGCCATCTCCTATTCGCTCTATCTCGTCCACTGGCCGATCGTGGTCTTTGCCCGCCCGCTGCTGCCGAACCTGCCGGCGCCGGCCTTTCTCATCGGCGGGGTCGCCCTCTCCACCCTGCTCGGCTGGCTGTCCTGGCGCTTCGTGGAACAGCCGGTGCGGCAGAACCGGGCGCGGTTCTCCCGCCGGTGGGTATTCGGCGGCACGGCGGTCGGCGCGGCGCTGCTCATCGCCTTCGGCACGGCGGCGTCCGACACGCGCGGCTTTCCCGGCCGCCTGGCGCCGGAGATCCAGCGCGTGCTCAGCTATACGCGTTACCCCTTCCGCGAGGTGGTGCGCGACGGCACCTGCTTCATCAACGGCAACCGCCCACGCGAGGCGCCGGCACCGGAATGCCTGCCGCAGACGCATCCGAGCCTCGTGCTGTGGGGCAGCAGCCATGTGGCCCAGTTCATCGGCGCGCTAGAACCCATCGGCAAGGCGCATGGCTATGCCGTCGGCCAGATGACCGGCGCCGCCTGCCTGCCGCTGGTCGAGGCGCCGTCCAGCCCGATGTGCGACAAGCTGAACCGCTTCGCCTTCGACTGGCTGCTGGCGCACAAGCCTAACATCCTGGTGATCGGCGGCGACACGCTGGTCTCCGAGGACCATTTCCGCCTGCTCGACGCCCAGCTCGCGCAACTGCACGCCGCCGGCATCCGCGTCATCCTGCTCGGCCCGGTGCCGCAGTTCGGGCGCCCCGCGCCGGAAATTCTCGCCGAGCGCATGTACCGCAACGAGCCGAGCCGCATGGCCGATGACGATCTCACCGAGGGCACGCGCCGTGCCGACCGGCTGATGGCCGCGCATTTCGCCGGCAATCCCAACGTCACCTTCGTGTCGATCCTCAACAGCATGTGCCCGGAGGGGAACTGCCCGATGACGGTCGACGGCGTGCCGCTGCAATTCGACCCGTCGCATTTCACCCGCGCGGGCGTCGCCTATTACGGCGACCGGCTCGGTGCGCTGATCTTCGGCGAGATCTCGGCGGGCGCGCCCGCGCCTACTACCGCGCCGCCCGCGCCGTGAACCCGCCCTAACGCAGCGCCATGGCCCGGCCGCCACATCCAAGCCAAGATCGACGGTCGGCACCGCGCACGGGCGTTACTTCGGCGAAGGTCGATGCTAGGTCGTTACTCCCACAAATGGTGCGGCACGGCCCGCGCCGTTCCGCCTCCCCCCAGCCGTCGATGATGTCTCGTGCACCACTCGCTTCGCTACCGCGCCCATATTGACGGCCTGCGCGCCATCGCCGTCCTTGGCGTCGTGCTCTATCATTTCGGTGCGAAATGGCTGCCGGGCGGCTTTGTCGGCGTCGACGTGTTCTTCGTCATTTCAGGCTATCTGATCTGCAAGTCGATCTATGCCGACGTGGCGGAGGGCCGCTTCTCGCTGCTCGCCTTTTATGAGCGGCGCATCCGCCGCATCGCGCCGGCCTTCCTCGCGGTTACGGCGGTCACGGCCATCGCCGCCGCGCTGATCCTGCTGCCGTACCAGATGCTCATTTTCGGCCGCTCCGTGCTGTGGTCGGTGTTCGCCGTCGGCAACATCTTCTTCTACCAGCGCACCGACTATTTCGCCCCGGCGGCGCAGGAAATGCCGCTGCTGCATTATTGGTCGCTGGCGGTGGAAGAGCAGTTCTATTTCCTGTTTCCCGCCGTGGTCCTGCTGCTGAACCGCTTCGGCCGCCGCGCCCTCGTCGTGGGCGTGCTGGCGCTGTTCGTCGCCTCGCTCGCCGCCAGCCAGCTCATGCTGACGCGCGATCCCGCCGCCGCCTATTTCCTCCTGCCCTTCCGCGCCTTCGAGATGCTCATCGGCGCGGCGCTGGCGCTGCCGGGCGTGCGCTTCTCGCAGAAGCCGGTGGAATGCGCCGCCGCTGTGCTGGGCGGCTGCGCCATGATCCTCGGCGCGATGCTGATGCTGAAAGCCTCCTCGCCCTTCCCGGGCCTGCGCGCGCTCACGCCCTGCGTCGGCGCGGCGCTGGTGATCTGGGGCGGGGAAGGCGTGGCCACGCTGGGCACGCGCCTGCTCGGCAGCCGGCCGATGGTCTTCGTCGGCAAGATCTCCTATTCGCTCTATCTCGTGCACTGGCCGATCGTCGCGCTGGGCAAGGAGTGGCTGGGGCCGGTGGCGCCGCTGCACTTCCTCATCGGCGGCGTAGCGCTGTCGCTGCTGCTCGGCTTCCTGTCCTGGCGCTTCGTCGAACAGCCGGTGCGTGTCAACCGGCGGCTGTTCACGGCGAAGGTTCTCGTCGGCACCACGCTCGCGGGCACGCTGGTGCTCGCGGTCTTCGCCCAGGTCGCCATCGCCACGCGCGGCCTGCCGCAGCGGCTCTCGCCCGAGGCGCAGCGCCTCGCCGCCTATGCCTTCTACAACGGCGACCCGGTTTTTCGGCAGGGCGTGTGCTTCACCCCCTTCTTCCTCGCCGACTACAAGGCGAAGCCGGAATGCCTGCCCACCGGCCATCCCTCGGTCATGGTCTGGGGCAGCAGCCATATCGCCCATTTCATCACCGCCATCATCGCGGCGGGCGAGGCGCGCGGCTATGAGGTCGGCCAGATCACCGGCGCCGCCTGCCCGCCGGTGAGCGAGCGCTTTGCCCGGGTCGTGCCCTATTGCCGCGACATGAACCTGTTCGCGCGCAAATGGGTCGAGGAGCATAAGCCGGACATTCTGGTGCTGGGCGGCCTCAGCGTGGCGACGCCCGATCTCGACGCGGCGATCGCGGAGTTCGTGCGCCTTGGCATCAGGGTCGTGGTGGTTGGTCCCGTGCCGCTGTACCGCGACGCGGTGCCGAAGCTGCTCGCGCGCCGCATCGAGGCGGGCGAGAGATCCACCGACGCCGGCAGCGACGCCCTCCCCGGCGCCCGCACATCCGACAAGGCCCTGGCCGCGCATTTCGCCGCCATGCCGGGCGTCACCTATATCTCGGTGTTCGATGCCGCCTGCGGCAGCGCCGACTGCCCGCTGATGGTGGAGGGCGAACCGCTGCAGCATGACAGCTCGCATTTCACCATGGCCGGCGCGCGCTTCTTCGGCCGGCCGGTGAGCGAACTCATCTTCGGCAGCCCGGCGAAATAGCCCGCTGTGGCTTTCGCGCCATAGGCTTGCGCAAATGCGGCGGGATTGCGCCTTAGGCCAAGGCGCCCGCCGGATTTTCGCCGCATACTGCACCGGCGGCCGCCGGCGTCCCGAATGCCGGCCGGGCGGAGGTCCCCCTCCGCGGCGGGCCGACGAACGGGGCATGAGATGAGGCTTACGATGCGACTGAAGACAATGGCCGCCCTGGTGCTGGGCGCCGCGCTCATCGCGGGCAGCGCGCCCGCCATGGCGCAGAGCGCGAGCACACCTTCCTTTTTCAGCTTCTTCCCGCGCCCGTCGAATTTCGGCAACGGCCCGGTGAAGGGCACGTCCTCGATCCGGCGCCAGACCGTGGCCTATAACGGCCCCTACAAGCCGGGCACCATCGTGGTGAACACGGGCGAGCGCCGGCTCTATCTGGTGCAGGACAATGGCACGGCGCTGAAATACGGCATCGGCGTCGGCCGCGACGGCTTCCGCTGGGGCGGCATCAAGACCATTACCCGCAAGGCCGAATGGCCGGGCTGGACCCCGCCGCCGCAGATGCTGCAGCGCCGCCCCGACCTGCCGCGCTACATGCCCGGCGGCATCGACAACCCGCTCGGCGCCCGCGCCATGTATCTCGGCTCGACGCTCTACCGCATCCACGGCTCCAACGAGCCGGAGACGATCGGCCAGGCGGTGTCGTCCGGCTGCTTCCGCATGACCAATGACGACGTGACCGATCTCTATGATCGGGTGAGGGTCGGCACCACGGTGGTCGTGCTCAACTGAGCGACGCGCCTCTCGCCGGGCGGCCGGAAGGTCGCCCGCGCACCGCGCGGTTCGTCAGTGCCGGCGCACCGCCCAGTCTTTCAGTGCCGGCGCACGGCGCCGGGGGCGTCGCGCGACAGGTTCTTCGCCGCCAGCTCCTGCAGATAGCGCTTGAAGCGCGCCTCCTGGTCGCGGCCGAGCTCGTATAGCCAGTCCCAGGTGTAGATGCCGGTGGAATGGCCGTCGTCGAAGATCAGCCGCACGGCGTAATTCCCCACCGGGATCGCTTCCTCGATCCGCACCTCGCGCTTGCCCGCCACCAGCTGGCGGTCGGCCGGCGAATGGCCCTGCACCTCGGCGGAAGGGCTTTCCACCCGCAGCAGTTCGGCCGGCAGCGCGTAGCTCGCCCCGCCCTCGAAGGCGATGGTGAGCACACGGCGGTCCTTGTGCACCTTGATCTCGGTCGGCCAGTTGGCGGCGTCGGTCACGGGCGTCTTCCTCTTCTCGCGTTCCTCCCCACATAGACAGAGCGCGCGGCTTCGCCAATCCCCCCGCACCGGGTCCTCCTCTGCGTGGCGGCATTTGCGCAAAACCCGTGTCACGAATGGGTTAGGCTATCGGCCGATAGGGTTGCGCGGCTTGGCAGGCCCGGCCCCGGCCTTTAGAAATGGACGCAAGAAACAGCGCCCTTCGGCGCGGGAGCGACTGCGTGAGCACCAGCGAAGCCGTCATCGACCGTTTTCAGCGCGAGACCCCGCGGGCGCCTCTGGTCGACACGTTCGGCCGCGCCGTCACCTATCTGCGCGTCTCGGTCACCGACCGCTGCGATTTCCGCTGCGTGTACTGCATGGCCGAACACATGACCTTCCTGCCGAAGCCGGAATTGCTGACGCTGGAGGAGCTGGACCGCCTGTGCTCGGCCTTCGTCGCGCGCGGCGTGAAGAAGCTGCGCCTCACCGGCGGCGAGCCGCTGGTGCGCCGCGATGTGATGACCCTGTTCCGCTCGCTCGGCCGCCATCTGGATTCCGGCGCGCTGGAAGAACTGACGCTGACCACCAATGGCTCGCAGCTCGCCCGCTTCGCGCGCGAACTCGCCGAGTGCGGGGTCAAGCGCATCAATGTCTCGCTCGACACGCTCGACCCCGACCGTTTCCGGGCGCTGACCCGCTGGGGCGACCTTTCCAAGGTGCTCACCGGCATCGACGCCGCGCAGCAGGCCGGGCTGCATGTGAAGCTGAACGCCGTGGCGCTGGCCGGCGAGAACGAGGACGAGATCCCCGGCCTCATCGAATGGGCGCATGGGCGCGGCATGGACCTGTCGCTCATCGAGGTGATGCCGCTGGGCGAAACCGGCGCCGAGCGCATCGACCAGTATCTCCCCCTCTCCACCGTGCGCGCGCGCCTCGCCGAGCGCTGGACGCTGGAGGACATTCCGTTCCGCACCGGCGGCCCGGCGCGTTATGTCTCGATCAAGGAAACCGGCGGCCGGCTCGGCTTCATCACCCCGCTGACGCATAATTTCTGCGAGGGCTGCAACCGCGTCCGCGTCACCTGCACCGGCACGCTCTATATGTGCCTCGGCCAGGACGACGCCGCCGATCTGCGCGCGCCTCTGCGCGCCTCCGAGAGCGACGAGACGCTGCACGCCGCCCTGGACGACGCCATTTTCCGCAAGCCCAAGGGGCACGATTTCGTGATCGACCGCCCCGGACAGGCCCCGGCGGTGCGCCGGCATATGAGCCTTACCGGCGGCTGAACCCGGCGCGGTTCAAGCCCTGCGCATGGCTGCCGCGCGCCCCGCCATGTTGCTGCGTTGCAATACAACGTGCATAGGATTGGCGGAATCGCGCTGCTAAATAGCAGCGAACACTTTCTTTTTCGACATAGAGCGTTTCGCGATGCAGCTTCCGCTGTTGGCCCTCGCCATGGCCTCCTTCGGCATTGGCACGACCGAATTCGTCATCATGGGCCTCCTGCCGGAGGTCGCCGCCGATCTCTCGGTCAGCATCCCCGCCGCCGGCCTGCTGGTCACTGGCTATGCGCTCGGCGTGGTGGTGGGCGCGCCCATCGTCGCCATCATCACCAATTCGCTGCCGCGCAAGGGCACGCTGATCGGCCTTGCCAGCATGTTCGTGCTGGGCAATTTCCTCTGCGCCATCGCGCCGGACTACTGGTTCCTCATGGGCGCGCGGGTGGTCACCGCCTTCTGCCACGGCGCCTTTTTCGGCATCGGCGCGGTCGTGGCGGCCAATCTGGTGCCGCCGAATCAGCGGGCCAGCGCCATCGCGCTGATGTTCGCCGGGCTGACGCTGGCCAATGTGCTCGGCGTGCCGCTCGGCACCGCGCTCGGTCAGGCCGCCGGCTGGCGCTCCACCTTCTGGGCCGTGGTGCTCATCGGCATTCTCGCGGTCAGCGCCATCGCTCTGTGGGTGCCGCGCGACATTCCCCATGCCTCGGGCAACATCCTGCGCGAATTCGCGGTGCTGAAGCGCCCGCAAGTGATCCTCACCATGCTGATGAGCGTGCTGGCCTCGGCCAGCCTGTTTTCGGTGTTCACCTATATCGCCCCACTGCTGCGCGACGTGACGGGCTTCACCCCGCACGCTGTGACCTATGTGCTGCTGCTGTTCGGGGTGGGCATCACCATCGGCAATCTGCTCGGTGGCAAGCTGGCGGACTGGCGGCTGATGCCCTCGCTGATGGCGAGCTTCATCGGGCTGGCCGCCGTGCTGGTGGCCTTCGTCTTCCTCAGCGGCTTCGCCGCCGCCACGGTCGCCACCGTCTTCGTCTGGGGCATTCTGGTGTTCGCCGTGGTGCCGCCGATCCAGATGCGGGTGGTGGACGCGGCGGAAGGCGCGCCCAACCTCGCCTCGACGCTCAATCAAGGCGCGTTCAATCTCGGCAATGCGGCCGGCGCCTGGATCGGCGGCGCGGCGATCACCTTCGGCATCAGCTATGCGGACCTGCCCTGGGTCGGGGCCGGACTGGCGGTGGGTGCGCTCGGCCTGTGCGTCGCCTCGCAAGCGCTGGAACGCCGCACCGGCGGGCTGGTGGAGGCGGACGAGCTGGCTGGCGAGGTCGCCTGCGAGGAGTGCTGAACCGGCCTTGAGCCGCCCCCTTTCCCCGGGGGCGACTTTCTTCCGGCGCCGTCGCCAAAGTCGCGATTGCGCCGCCTTTGCATGGCTTAAGGGCGCTTCTGCCTCCGGATACTCCTCATGCACGCCCAAAGCGCCAAGCGCGGCATCCTTCTGATGATCGCGGGCTCGTCGATCTTCTCCACCAATGACGCCTTCTCCAAGCTGGCGGTGGCGCACATCCCGACCTCGCAGATCCTCGCCATGCGCGGCGTGCTCGCCGCGCTGGTGCTTCTGGCGGTGCTGGGCTGGATGGGGCAGTTGCCGGCGCTGCGCCACATGATGGAGCGGCGGGTGCTGCTGCGGGCGCTCACCGAGGCCGGGGTGGCGATGCTGTTCATCACCTCGATCTCGGTGATGTCGATCGCCGATTCGACCGCCATCCTGCAGGTCACCCCGCTCGCCACCATGGCGGCGGCGGTGTTGCTGTTCGGCGCGCATATCGGCTGGCGGCAATGGGTGGCGGTCGGCATCGGCTTTCTCGGCGTGACGCTGATCGTCAAGCCCGGCAGCTCCGCCTTCGACACCATGGCGCTGCTGCCGCTCGGCGCGGCTCTGCTGATGGCGCTGCGCGATTTCATCACCGGCCGCATCGGCGCGCATGTGCCGACGCTGGTCGTCACCTTCACCACGGCGGTGGTCGGCATGGGCTTCGGCTTCGCCGGCAGTTCGGTGGAGCCCTGGCAGGCGGTCGATGCGCGGACGCTGGCCTATCTCGTCGGCGGCAGCATCTCGCTGGTGATCGGCCAGTTGCTGACCATCGCGGCGATGCGCAGCGCCGACATCTCGGTGGTGGCGCCGTTCCGCTATGCCGCCGTGGTCTGCGCGGTGGGCCTCTCCGCCGTGGTGTTCCACGACATGCCCGATCTCGTCTCGATCGGCGGCATGGCGCTCATCATGGCGGCGGGGCTCTACACCATGCACCACCATATGAGCGCCCGCGCCCTCACCGCCGCCCGCCCGGCGCCGCGCGAGGCCGCCTGCGAGGGGCCCCGCGCCGGCGGCTGAGCCTCAGCCCTTCTGGCGGGCGCGGATCATGTAGCCGTCGTAAGGATATTCGCCGACCTGCCACCACAGATACTCCTCGTTGCGGAAGGCGAGCATCGAGTCGTAGATCTTCTTGAAATCGGCGTTCTTGGCGGAAATCTCCGCCATCAGCGCGATGTTCTCCTTATAGGCCGCGTCCATCACCTCCGGCGGGAACGGGCGCAGCTGCGCGCCGCCAGCCACCAGCCGGCGCAGCGCCGCCGGGTTGCGGGCGTCGTATTTCGCCAGCATGTCGGCATTGGCATAGGCGGAGGCGGCCTCGAACGCCGCCTGGTAGGCCTTGGGCAGTTCCTCCCACGCCTTGGAATTGGCGATGAAGTGGATGGTCGGGCCGCCTTCCCACCAGCCGGGATAATAGTAATAGGGCGCCACCCGCACGAAGCCGAGCTTCTCGTCGTCCACCGGGCCGACGAATTCGGCGGCGTCGATCGTGCCCTTTTCCAGCGCCGGATAGATGTCGCCGCCAGCGAAGTTCTGCGGCACCAGGCCGAGCCGCGCCAGCACCTGCCCGGCAATGCCGGGAATGCGCATCTTCAGCCCCTTGAGATCGGCGACCGACTTGATCTCCTTGCGGAACCAGCCGCCCATCTGCGCGCCGGTATTGCCGCCGGCGAAGCCCACCACGCCATATTTCGCCAGGAACGCCGCCTGCAGCTCGTTGCCGCCGCCATGGTAGAGCCATGCCGTCTGCATGCGCGCGTTGAGGCCGAAAGGCAGCGTGGTGAAGGGGGCGAAGGACGGGTCCTTGCCGATGTAATAATACAGCGCCGTCTGGCACACCTCGACCGTGCGGTTCTGCACCGCGTCGAACGCCTGCAGGCCGGGCACGATCTCGCCGGGGGCGAACACGTCGATGGTGAAGCGCCCATCCGTGGCCTCGCCGACATATTTCGACAGCAGGGTCGCCGCGCCATAGATGGTGTCGAGCGATTTCGGGTAGCTGGAGGTCAGCCGCCAGCGCAGCGTCGGCAGGCTCTGGGCGAGCGCGGGCGCCGCCAGCGTGGACGCGGCGGCGGCGGTGGCGAGGCCGGCGCCCGTGATCAGGCCCCGGCGGGAAGGCGAGTGCGGCATCGGCGTTTCCTCTGTGTTTTCTTTATTCCCTCTCCCCGACGGGAGAGGGAGAAACCTCACCCCCGCGTGCGGGCGCGGATCATGTAGCCGTCATAGGGGTATTCGCCAACCTGCCACCACAGATACTCCTCGTTGCGGAAGGCGATCTGCGCGTCCATGATTTTCTTGAACCCGGCATTCTTGGCGCTGATCTCGGCGATCAGCTCGTTCGAGGCCTTCCACGAGGCGTCGAGGAAGCTCTGCGGGAAGGTGCGCAGCTGCGCACCCGCCGCCACCAGCCGGCGCAGCGCCGCCGGGTTGAAGGCGTCGTATTTCGCCAGCATGTCGCTGTTGGCATAGGCCACCGCCGCCTCGAACGCCGCCTGATAGGCCTTGGGCAGGGCGTTCCACTTGTCGCGGTTGACCACGACATTCATCGTCGGCCCGCCATCCCACCAGCCGGGATAGTAGTAATAGGGCGCCACCCGGACAAAGCCGAGCTTCTCGTCGTCATAGGGGCCGACCCATTCGCAGGCGTCGATCGTGCCCTTTTCCAGCGCGGCATAGATGTCGCCGGGGGCGATCTGCTGCGGCACCACGCCGAGCTTGGCCACCACCTGCCCGGCAATGCCGCCGATGCGGAACTTCAGCCCACGGAAATCGGCAAGGTCCTTCACCTCCTTGCGGAACCAGCCGCCCATCTGGGTGCCGGTATTGCCGCCGAGGAAGCCGACAAGGTTGTATTTGGCCAGGAACTCGTCCTGCAATTCGCGCCCGCCGCCATGGTAGAACCAGGCGTTCTGCATCCGCGCGTTCAGCCCGAAGGGCATGGTGGTGAAGCAAGCGAAGGCCGGATCCTTGCCGGTGTAGTAATAGAGCGGCGTCTGCGCCACCTCGACCGTGCCGTTCTGCACCGCGTCGAGCGCCTGCAAGCCCGGCACGATCTCGCCGGCGGCGAAGTTCTGGATGACGAAGCGGCCTTCCGTCACCTCGCTCACATAGTGCGACACCAGCTCATTGGCGCCGAAAATGGCGTCCAGCACCTTCGGCACGGAAGAGGTGAGCCGCCAGCGCACCTGCGGCGCGCCCTGCGCCAAGGCGGGGGCGGCGAGCGTGGCGGCGGGGGCGGCAAGGGCGGCGGTGCGGAGAAATTCGCGGCGCTTCATGGGCAGGCAGAGCTCCGGGGGCTGGCTCCGAGGGGGCGGCGGATGTTTGCAGCAGCCCGGCCCGCAGAGCAACCGGCTGTTGCCTCGCCGCTGAAATGTTCTTGATATGTTCACGCACGCCCGTTAGCGTTTCGCCCGCATCCGGAGATGATCGCCATGACCGACAAGGCCGCCCGCTTCCGCGCCCTGCATGAAGGGCCCGGCGCCTTCATCCTGCCCAACCCGTGGGATGCCGGCACGGCGCGCATTTTCGCGGCGCTGGGCTATCCCGCGCTCGCCACCACCAGCGCCGGGATGGATTTTTCCCGTGGCGTCCCGGAGGGCACCACCTCGCGCGCGGACCTTCTCGCCCACTGCGCCAGCATCGTCGCCGCGACGCCGCTGCCCGTGTCGGCCGATCTGGAAATGGGCTTGGGCGACAGCCCGGAAAGCGCGGGCGAAACCATCCGCGCCGCCGCCGCGCTTGGGCTGGCTGGCGGATCGCTGGAAGACCACACCGGCCGGCGGGACGCGCCGATCTATGATTTCGCCCTCGCCGTCGAGCGCATCGCGGCGGCGGCCGAGGCCCGCAACGGATTGAGCGGCGACTTCGTGCTCACCGCGCGGGCGGAGAACTTTCTCTGGGGCCGGCCCGACCTCGACGACACCATCCGCCGGCTGCAGGCGTTCGAGGCGGCGGGCGCGGATGTGCTCTACGCGCCGGGCCTGCCGGATATCGACGCGGTGCGCACGGTGTGCGCGTCGGTCTCCCGGCCGGTCAATGTGGTGGTCGGCATCGGCAAGACGCGCTTCACCCGCGAGGAACTGGGCGAAGCCGGCGTGCGGCGCATCAGCATCGGCTCAAGTCTCGCCCGCCTCGCCTATGGCGCCGTCGCCCGCGCCGCGCAGGCGATGCAGAGCGAAGGGCGGTTCGACTTTGTCGACGGCGCCATGGGCTTCGCCGAGATCGAGGCGTTCTTCACCGCCTTCGCGGCGCAGCCGCGTTGAGCGCGGAAGGGTAAGGCGGCACGGGCCGCCTCCCCTCGCCGGTTCGCCTCAGCCTTCCATCACGATGCGGGGCGCCGGGCGCGCCGCACTGCGCCGGCCGGCCAGCGCCTCGCGCACCGAATTGGCGATGGCGCGGTAGATGCCGGCCTCCGCGCTGTCCGGCCGGGTAGCGACCACCGGAAGGCCGGCGTCCGAGGTCTCGCGGATCGACATTTGCAGCGGCACCTCGCCGAGGAAGGGCACGCCGAGCCGCTGCGCCTCATGCCGCGCCCCGCCATGGCCGAACACGTCGGAGCGGGTGCCGCAATGCGGGCACATGAAGTAGCTCATGTTCTCGACCACGCCGAGCACCGGCACGTTCACCTTCTGGAACATGGCGACTCCGCGCCGCGCGTCGATCAGCGCGAGGTCCTGCGGGGTGGAGACGATGACGGCGCCGGCGAGCGGCACCTGCTGCGCCATGGTCAGCTGCGCGTCGCCGGTGCCGGGCGGCATGTCGACCACGAGAATGTCGAGCGGCGCCCAGTTCACTTCCTTCAGCATCTGGCTGATCGCCGACATCACCATCGGCCCGCGCCAGATCATCGGGGTCTCTTCCTCCACCAGGAAGCCGATGGACATCACCTTGAGGCCGAAGGCCTGCATCGGCGTGATCATCCGGCCGTTCACCTCCGGCCGGCCCTTCAACCCCATCAGGCGCGGCACGGAAGGGCCGTAAATATCGGCGTCGAGCAGGCCGACCTTGAGCCCGGAGGCAGCGAGGCCGAGCGCCAGATTCGCCGCAAGGGTCGACTTGCCGACGCCGCCCTTGCCGGAGGCCACCGCGATGATGGCGCCGACGCCCGGCAGGCCCGGCGTCTCCTTCTGCGGATCAGCCGGCGGCTGGGCATGCGAATGGCCCGCATGGCTGTGGCCGGCATGGGAGTGGCCGCCGGCGGCCGGGGCGCGCGCGGCGGCGGGCGTGTGCGAGGCGATGGGCGGCAGGCCGGCCTTGCGCTCGGCGGTCAGCGCCACCAGCGCCGAGGTCACGCCCGGCGTGCCGCGCACGGTGCGTTCCACGGCGGCGCGCACTGGCTCCCAGGCGCGGGCCTCGGCGGCATCGACGGTGAGGGAGAGATAAACCTTGCCGTCCGAGACCAGCACTTCCGAGAGCACGCCGGCCTCGGTCACGGGACGGCCATCGGGGGCGGAAACCTGCGCCAGCCGCGCCTTCACATCGTCTGCCGTCGCCATAGCGCGCTTCTCCTCAATAGAGCTGTTTCAAGCTGAGACACACCAGCGCGCGCGCAGCGTCAACCCGTGCCGCGCCGTCGGGTGATCGGCGCCCGCTATGGCGCTGCGCTGCACACAAAAGGGTCAGTTCGACTTTGTGATGAGGGATGCGGCACCCCGTTGCGCATCCTTCGCAAATAGTGCCAGCATGGGTTGCCGGCAACGACAGAACAAACCGGCGCAGCGTACTCGTTCAGAGGGGAACATCATGAGCCTCGTCACCCGGTTCGCGGCGGCGGCCTCCCTTGCCGTGGCCATTCTTGCCCTAGCCCCGGCCGGCGGCGCCTCCGCCAAGGAATGGAAGACCGTCCGCATCGGCACGGAAGGCGCCTACCCGCCCTTCAACTATATCGAGAATGGCGAGCTGAAAGGCTTCGACATCGACATCGCCAAGGCGCTCTGCGCCAAGATGAAGGTGGAATGCTCCTTCACCGCGCAGGATTGGGACGGCATCATCCCGGCGCTGCTGGCGAACAAATACGACGCTATCGTCGCCTCGATGTCGATCACCGAGGAGCGCAAGCAGCAGATCGCCTTCTCGAAGAAATACTACAAGACCCCCGCCACCTTCGTGGTGCCGACGGGTTCCGCCATCACCGAGACCTCGCCGCAGGCGCTGAAGGGCAAGGTGCTGGGCGCGCAGGGCTCCACCATCCATTCCAACTATCTCGAAGACGTGTACGCCAAGGCCGGCGCCGAGGTGAAGCTCTACGGCAAGCAGGACGAGGCCAATCTCGACCTCGCCAATGGCCGCCTCGACGCGGTGCTCGCCGACAAGGTGGTGCTGCTGGAATGGCTCGGCACCAATGAGGGCAAGTGCTGCAAGTTCACCGGCGCCGAGCACACCGACCCGAAATATTTCGGCGAGGGCGTCGGTGTCGGCATCCGCAAGGGCGACCCGGAACTGGTGGCCATGTTCAACAAGGCGATCGATGAGATCGTCGCCGACGGCACCTACAAGACCATCAACGACAAGTATTTCCCCTTCAGCGTCTACTGACGCCCCGCCGCGGCGCCGCCCCCGCTCGGGGACGGCGCCTTCTCGTCCGCTGACCGGGGGACCTGCCGTCCGTCATGCTGAATCTGCTTGAGCTGCTCTCCTTCGGTCCGAATGGCTGGGGCGACGAGATTTTGCAGGGCGCGCTGCTCACCATCGAGCTCGCCCTCGTCACCCTCCCCGTCGGCATCGCCATCGGCCTCGCCGTGGCGCTGGCCAAGGATTCGTCCTCGCGCGTGCTGCGCGCTGTGGGCGATCTCTACACCACGGTGTTTCGCGGCCTGCCGGAACTGCTCACCCTGTTCATCGTCTATTATGGCGGGCAGATGCTGCTCACCCGCCTCGCCGGCGCGCTGGTCGAGGGCGCGCATATCGAGGTGAACCAGTTCGTCGCCGGCGTGGTGGCGCTGGGGCTGGTGCTCGGGGCCTTCTCCAGCGAAGTGCTGCTCGCCGCCATCCGCGCCGTGCCCAAGGGCCAGAAGGAAGCCGCCCACGCGCTCGGCCTGTCGGGCTGGCGCACCTTCCGGCTCATCACCTTCCCCCAGCTCTGGCGCGTCGCCCTGCCCGGCCTGTCCAACAACTGGATGGTGCTGTTGAAGGACACCTCGCTGGTCTCGGTCATCGCCATCAGCGATCTGATGCGCCAGACCTCGATCGCGGTGGGCGTGACCAAGCAGCCCTTCTTCTTCTATCTCGTCGCCTGCCTGATCTATCTGGTGTTCTCCGGCCTCTCCAGCCTCGTCTTCACCGCGCTGGAAAACCGGGCCTCGCGCGGCTTCAAGCGGGTGGGAGGCCATTGATGGAAACGATCCTCGCTGCCCTCGCCGACGGCTTCCTGTGGCTGATGGGCCTGATCGGGCTCAACACCGACCTGATGGCCCGCTACGGCCTGCGCTTTCTCGATGGCGTGTGGGTGACGCTGCAGTTGGTCGGGCTGTCCGTCTTCCTCGGCGTGCTGCTCGCCGTGCCGCTGGCGCTGGCGCGGGTGGAAGGCGGCAAGGTACTGGCGCGCGCGGCCTGGACCTATTCCTATTTCTTCCGCGGCACGCCGCTCTTGGCGCAGACCTTCCTCGTCTATTACGGCGCCGGCCAGTTCCGCGAACAGCTCACCGATATCGGCCTGTGGTGGTTCTTCCGCGACGCCTTCAACTGCGCGGTGTTCACCTTCACCCTCAACACCGCCGCCTATCAGTCGGAGATCCTGCGCGGCGGCATACAGAGCCTGCCGGCCGGGCAGATGGAGGCGGCGCAGGCGCTCGGCCTCTCCCGCGTGCTGGCCTATCGCAAAATCATCCTGCCGCAGGCGCTCGCCATCGGCCTGCGCCCGCTCGGCAATGAGCTGGTGCTGATGATCAAGGCCAGCGCCATCGCCTCGGTCATCACCGTCTATGATCTGATGGGTGTCACCCGCCTCGCCTTCTCCCGTTCCTACGACATGGAGGTCTATCTCTGGGCGGCGGTGCTGTATCTGCTGATGGTCGAGATCATCCGCCGGGTGTGGAACGTGCTGGAACGCCGGTTGAACCGGCATCTGGCGGTGTCGCGCTGAATAGGGCGTCAGCCTGGACGCCGCAGGCGATCCGGGATCGGCCCGCCTTCCTCACCATCCCTCATCCGCGGGCTTGACCCGCGGACCCAGGCCACGCCGGCCGCCCGGTCGCTGGGGCCCGGGTCAAGCCCGGGCATGAGGGTGCCACTCCATGAGGATGCCCCTCATGAATGAGGCTCAACCCACCAGCCGCGCCACCTCTTCCCGCAGTACCGGCACCAGCTCGGCCTCGAACCAGGGGTGGCGCTTCAGCCAGCCGGTGTTGCGCCAGGAAGGGTGCGGCAGCGGCAGCAGGCGCGGCGCCTGCCGCGCGTCCCAGATTTCCCGCCAGCGTTCCACCCGTTCGGTCAGCCCGCCGCCGGCGAACCGCACCAGCCCGAGCCGCTTGAGGTGATAGTCCTGCGCCGCCGCCCCCACCGCGATCACGAGATCGAACGGCGCCCGCGCCGCGAACAGCCGGTCGTGCCAGAGGCTCGCGCATTCCCGGCGCGGCGGCAGGTCGCCGCCCTTGGCGTCCTGCCCGGGAAAGCAGAAGCCCATGGCCGCCACGGCGAAGCGCTCGGGGTCGTAAAACGTCTCCGGCGTCACCCCCAGCCAGTCGCGCAGCCGGTCGCCGGACGCATCGGTGAAGGAGCGGCCGGAAGCATGCACCTTCGTGCCCGGCGCCTGCCCGGCGATGAGGATGCGGGCGCGCGGCCCGACATGCAGCACCGGGCGCGGTTCGTGCGGCAGCGGCCTTCCGCGTGGCGTCTCCACGCAGAAGCGGCAGGCACGGATGGCGGCGAGAAGGGTGTCGAGGTCGTCGGCGGGCATGGCGGTTAGATAGGCGCGGCCGGACCATCCGTCATCCCGCCCCGATCGCCGTCATCCTGAGGTGCTGGCCGCAGGCCAGCTTCGAAGGATGCCGCGCACGGGCCTCACTCCGCCGGCCTTGGGTGCCGCGCCCGCCAGTCCGCCGGCATCTCGAACGGGCCGGCCCAGATGCCGGCGCCGGCCGCCTGGGCCGATCGCTCCTCGCCGCGATAGGCAAGGCTGGTCGCCACCGCCCAGCCCTTGCGCACCAGCTGCGCGCCAATATCGGCGCCGTCCACCGCGCAGCGGGCAACGGCGCGGCCATAGCGGTCTTCGTCCACCGGGCGGCAGGTCACCTCTCCCTGCGCGACCAGCGCCTGCAGCGCCTCCCGGGCCTTCAGCCCGCAGGGCCAGCTGCGCTCGCCCTCGCCGCAGCTCTGGTGCAGTTCCGGCGCGTCGAGCCCGTCGAGACGCACCCGCTCACCCGCCACCTCCAGGCTGTCGCCATCCGCCACCCGCACCTGCCCGGTGAGCGGAGGAATGACCCGCTCCACCACCAGCGCCACGACGATGAGCCCGGCGGCGAGGAGGATGCCGCGCCAGGTTTGCGGTCGCCCGCCGCGTGGAGGGCGAGGTCGTCGCGCACGTGAAAGTGTGAAGCTCATTGCCAGTGCTCATTGCCAGCCCTCATGGCCGGGCTTGACCCGGCCACCCAGACTTCTCCCGCGCACCCGCTGTCAAGCTCTGGGTCCCCGGGTCAAGCCCGGGGATGAGGGACGGTGAAGGGCCCGCGCGCGACCGTCATCCCGGCCGAAGCGAAGCGCAGAGCCGGGATCGCTCGCCGGTTCGTTTGCCCTCATGGCCGGGCTTGACCCGGCCACCCAGACTTCTCTCGCGCACCCACTGGCAAGCTCTGGGTCCCCGGGTCAAGCCCGGGGATGAGGGACGGTGGATCACCCGGATCGGCCTGCGGCCGTCCGGGATGACAGCGAACCCACGGCCGGTTATCGCCCTCACGCCCCCGCCACGCCGGCTTCGGCAAAGGTCGCCATGCCGCCATGGCAGGCGAGCGCGGATTTGATGATGCCGATGGACAGCGCCGCGCCTGAGCCCTCCCCCAGCCGCATGTCGAGATCGAGCAGCGGGCGCAGGCCCAGCCGCTCCAGCACCTTTCGGTGCGCCGGCTCGGCCGAGACATGGCCGGCGAGGCAATGGTCGAGCGCGCGCGGGTCCAGCGCCTTCAGCACCGCGGCGGCGGCGGTGACGACATAGCCGTCGAGCACCACGGGCACACGCTGCAGCCGGGCGGCGAGGATGGCACCGGCCATCGCCGCCACTTCCCGCCCGCCAAGCTTGCGCAGCACTTCCAGCGGGTCGTCGAGATGGCCCTTCGCGCGCACCACAGCCGCCCGCACCGCCGCGATCTTGCGCTCCAGCACCTCGCCCGTCGCCCCCGTGCCGGGGCCGACCCAGTCGGCGGCGTCGCCACCATAAAGCCCATGGAAGATCGCCGCCGCCACGGTGGTGTTGCCGATGCCCATTTCGCCGAGGCACAGCAGGTCCGGTTCGCCCGCCAGCGCTTCCATGCCGAAGGCCATGGTGGCGGCGCATTCGGCCTCCGTCAGCGCGTCCTCGTCGACGATATCCGGCGTCGGCAGGTCGAGCGCGAGGTCGAACACCCTGAGCCCAGCGCCGAACACGCCGCAAATCTGGTTCACCGCCGCCTTCCCCGCCGTGAAGGTGGCGACCATCTGCTTGGTCACCTCGGAGGGGTAAGGCGAGACGCCTCTGCCCGCCACGCCATGGGTGGCGGCGAACACGGCGACGGTCGGCCGGTTCACCTGCGGAATCTCCCGCCCCTGCCAGCCGGCGATGAAGACCGCGATTTCCTCCAGCCGGCCGAGCGCGCCGGGCGGCTTCACCAATTGCCCCTGCCGGGCGCTCGCCGCGGCGCGGGCGGCCGCGTCCGGGCTGGGCATCTGGGCGACGAGGTTGCGGATGTCGTCGAAGGGCAGGCCGGTGGCGGAGCGCAGCATGGGGGAGCCTCAGCAGCAGAACGGGCGGCGCCAAAACGGACGAGGCGGGGCGAAGAAGTGTCGCCTCGGGCGCCAAGGCGGGGTAGACCCTCGCCGAGGGACGCGCAACCCTCAGCATTGCAGCCGCCGCCTCAGGAAGGCGCATGGACGCGCGCGGACGCGCAAGAAGGGGACCCCGGATGGAAGCCCGTAAGGAGGCCCCCTTGGCCGCGCCTCTCGACGCCTCTGCCGCCACGCCGCCGGCCTTCGACGCGGCGTTTCGCGAACGGCTCGACACGCTGTTCGCCTGGCGGCGGGATGTGCGCTGCTTCCGCACCGACCCGCTGGACGAGGAAACGGTGAACGCACTGCTCGCCACCGCCTGCCGCGCGCCGAGCGTCGGCTACAGCCAGCCCTGGCGGCTGGTGCGGGTGCGCGATTCCGGGCGGCGCGCCGCCATCCGCGCCCTGTTCGAGGCGGCGAATGCGCAGGCGCTGGCGCAGCAGCCAAGCGAGCGCGCCGGCCTTTACGCGCGGCTGAAGCTCGCCGGGCTGGACGACGCGCCCGAACATCTCGCCGTCTTCGTCGAGCCCGATCCCGCCACCGGCCACGGCCTCGGCCGCGCCACCATGCCGGAAACCGTCGCCTATTCCGCCGTGCTCGCCATCCATACGCTGTGGCTGGCGGCGGCGGCGCGCGGCATCGGGGTCGGCTGGGTGTCGATCCTCGACCCGCAGGCGGTGGGCGCGGCGCTGGAGGTGCCGGCGCACTGGCAGCTGGTCGGCTATCTCTGCCTCGGTTCTCCCGCCGAGGCGTCTCCCGTGCCGGAGCTGGAGCGCGCGGGGTGGGAGCGCCGCCGGCCGCTGGCCGAGCTTCTGGTCGAACGCTGAGGGCGAACGCGCATGCCGATGCCGATACTCTCCGATGTGCCCGCCGCGCTGCGCTTCCTCTCGCGCCTGCCGGTGCGCCTGCCCTCCGAGCCCCGCGAGGACGGCCCGCCGGACCTCGACCGGCTCGGCCCCGCTCTGCCGCTCGCCGGCGCGGTGCTGGGGCTGATCGCCGCCATCGTGCTGCTGCTCGCCCATGCGGTGGGGCTGGGCGATTTTCTCGCCGCCACGCTGGCGGTCACCGTGCTGGTGGCGATCACGGGCGCGCTGCATGAGGACGGGCTGTCGGATGTCGCCGACGCGCTCGGCGGCTGGACCGTCGAGCGGCGGCTGGCGATCATGAAGGACAGCCGCGTCGGCGCCTTCGGGGTGTGCGCCCTCATCCTCGCCTTCGCCCTGCGCATCGGCGCGCTGGCGGGCCTGCTCGCCGCCGGTCCGGCCGTGGCGGCGGCGGGGCTCGTCGCGGCGGTCAGCGTCTCCCGCCTCGCCGGACTGTGGATGCTGGCCTCCCTCCCCTTCGCGCGGACGGACGGCCTCGCCCGCAGCGCCGGGGTGCCAAGCGCGACGAGCCGGTGGGGCGCGCTCGGCGTCGGTCTCCTCATCGCATTCGGTCTCATCGTCCACCCCATCGGCCTCATCGGTCTGCTCGTCGCCAGCGCTTTCGCGGTCGTGATCTTCCTTGGCGTGGTGCGCCTTGCGCGTGCCCAATTCGGCGGACAGACCGGCGATGTCGCGGGCGCCGCGACGCTTCTCGTCGAAATCGCCTTCCTCCTCGGCCTGCTTATCGTCGCGCATTGACCCCTTCCGCCCGCCCGGGCTTAACCGGATGGACAGGAAAATGCGTCAGGATGAGACGTCCCTTAGCGTACCGAATCATGCCGCAAACCCTTTCCACACCTTGCGTTTCCGTCTGCACGCTGGATGCCGCCGGGCGGACTTGCCTCGGCTGCGGCCGCACCCTGGAGGAGATCGGCGCGTGGCCAGCGCTCAGCGAAACCGAGCGGCGCGCCATCATGGCCCGCCTGTCCGCCCGGCCGGCAGGAGAAGCGCCATGAACGCCGACCGCCTGATGTGGATCGTCGTCATCGGCCTCGCCGCCGGCATCGGCCTGGTGTTTTTCGCCTCCCGCTATGGCGATGTCGCGGGTCTTGGCGCTAACGACTTGGCGCAGCTTGTGTTTTACAGCTCGCTGCTGCTCGTGGTCGGCGCCAGCGTGTTCGCCACCTTCACCGGCAGGCTGGGCGAAGCGCTGCGCGCGGCCGGGCTGTGGCTGGCGATTTTCGCTTTTCTGGCCGTGGGTTACACCTATCGAATCGAGCTGCACGCCGTCGCCTACCGCGTGCTGGCGGAACTCGCCCCGGGCTACGCGGTCCCACTGGCCAGCGACGGCCCGGCGGTGGAAGTCGCCCGCGCCCGCGACGGCGATTTCAACGTGCGCGTCGAGATCAACGGCACGCGGATCCCCATGCTGGTGGACACCGGCGCGTCCAGTGTCGTGCTGACCCCGGAGGATGCGGTGGCGGTGGGCCTGCCGCTGGAATTCCTCAGCTATGACATACCCATAGACACGGCAAACGGGCGTGGCCGCGCGGCGGCGGTGGTGCTTCAGCGCATCGGCATCGCCGGCTCGATCGACGAGCGCGACGTGCCGGCCCTCGTCGCCAGCCCCGGCACGCTCAAGCACAGCCTGCTCGGCATGACCTTCCTCTCCCGCCTCGGCAGCTTCGAAATCCGCGGGGAAAAACTGGTGATGCGGGCGAAGGTGGTGGACTAGGGGCCGGCGATCCGCTCCGCGCGCCGGCATCGAAAAACCGGCTGCGGTTACGTAAGATGTTCCGAATACCCGGCCGCAGGGCCGGCGAAACCGCGTGAAACAACGATTTATGTCGAAGAATCCGCCGCTTACATTCTCAGTCGCGCCCGTGATGAATGGCGGAAGTTTTCTTTATTTTTCAATAATTTGAGCGGCTGGCATGTGAAATTTCTGTGCACTTGAGGCTCACTTCTCCGCGCTTTTCTTTTGTGTTCTGCGCCGTCCGTGACCCCTATCATAATGTCAATGCGCGTGCCGTCGCACCTATTGGTTCGGTTCCTTGCCTTTGGGTCGTTCGCTCCACCATTTCAGTCCCAAACCGGGCACTGCGTTTACGCCATCATCCGATACCAGCGCCCGAAGCAGCCGGGTTTTCGATCCCATTCTCCGAACTTCGCCGTCCGCCATCTCGACACGCTAGGCGAGCGCGCGCAGGTGATCGCGGCGATAGCCGCCGCCTTCGAGGTGGATGCGCTGGCGGGCTGTCTTGGCGAAGGTGCGGACCATTTGCGGGGTGATGGCCTTGGAGCCGGAGTTGTCGAGCATGGTCTGGGCGCGCTCCGCATCGGCCTTCGCCTGATCGCGGATGGCCTTGAGGCCGTCGATACGGTCTTCCAGGGCTGGATCGTCAATGTCCGCCACGCCCCCTCGATGGCGTCGTAGAGACGCTTGAGACGTAGCTCCGATTCGGTGGCCCGCTTGTTCAGTTCGGCGATGTGCTCGCGGCGACGCTCGGATTGCTCCTGCCGCCGGTTGCCGGCGCGTCGGTCAGCCGCCGAAATGCCGGATCACCTCGGCGTAAATCGCGCCGACGCGGGCGGGACTGCAAGCTGGCCGCCACTTCCAGGCATAGCGCGAATGCGGCTGCCCCAGGAATTGCGCGATACGCTGCGCGCCATCCTCCGGGCCGACATGCGCCGGCAGGAAGAGCGTCTCCTGCCCGAACAGCTCACGATGGGCATCGAGATCGGAGAGGATCAGGGGCGTGCCGTGGCAGGCGGCCAGCGCCGCCGACATGTTGAAGCCCTCAAACTCCGACAGGCTGACAAAGGCCGTGGCGTGGTAGGAGAGCGACTGAAGCACCCGCTCCTCGACATGACCGAGATGCACAACGCGCCCCGGCGCGACGCGCCCCGCCGCTGCCAGTTCGGATAAGGTTTCGCGGCCATGGCCGGTCAGCAGCAGGCGGAGGTTCGGCAGGCGGGCGGCCAGAGCGTCGAACACGCGGAACAGCCCGGCGAAGTTCTTGTGCGGGTGGGCATGCATGGAGGCCAGGAGAAACGGTTCGGATCCGGCCTGCGGCGGGCGCGGGCCGGGGGAATGCACCTCGACGGGGTTGTAGATCACGGCGTGGTTGCGAGGCGCGCCGTAGCGTTTCAGATAGTGTCGCCGCGTCGTCTGGCTGACAAAGACGAGGCAATCGGAATGCGTGCCGGCTTCAGCGAAGGCACCGGAGAGCCAGTCGCGCCGCTGCGGCGAGAAATGCTGAGTGAGGAAGGCGAACTGCAGGTCGTGGATCAGGTTGACCACCGGCGAGGTGCCCCCCCGCAGCAGGCCGGGCACTGGCGACTGGAAATTGGGGAAGAACAGAATTGCTTCGGGCAATTGGCGGGCGAGCGCCTGCGCCACGTGCCGCTCGCGGTCGAGATAGGCAAGATCGGGTGCATCCAGTCCCCGGTGCCGGGCAAGCGCGCGCGCGGACAGCACGCGCGGGCTGAATTGCCGCGCGAGCAGCCGGAACACCTGCTCCGAGACCCGCGCCACCCCGCCCATGGCGGGGTAGTCCTGCACGATATCGACAAACAGGATGGGACGCTTGATGTCGGATCCGCCCGTCACGGACGTCTCAGACGTTGGCACGGGCTAGCTGTCGGCCGGAGCGCATCAGAACTTGATGTCCAGCTTGGCGGTGAAGCTCTGGTCCGAGAGATCGGAACCGAACATCCCGCCATAGGCGACGCCGAGAGCCGCGATGGGCGAGAGGGCGAGGTCCAGCCCCGCCTCCACCACCAGTGCGTTCTCGGCCAGCGGCACGCCGGACACCGCGAACGGAACGCTGCCGGATGCGTAGTTCATCGTCGTGGTCGGATCCGTGTCTCCGAAAGCCGCGCTCCACCCCACGAGCCCCTTGGCGGTAGCGGTGAGCGTGCCTAGTTCGAAGCTGTTGCTGGCCCTCAGACCGAGTGTGGAAAAGCCGGTGTTCATCGTCTCGCTGGCGCCCGAGAGCGCCGCCGCCCCACCCGTTTCCGTGAAGCTGTCCGCGCTGAGACTGACATAGGCGAGGTTCACGAACGGCTCCAGCGTTGCGCCGTTCACGGCGAAACCATAGCCCAGCTCGCCGAACAGCTGGAAGGTGCCGGCATTGGCGCTGCTGGAGAGCGCGTCGGCAAATCCGGGGAAGGCCACGCCGCGCTCCGTCTCGATGTCGTGCCATGTGTAGGCAAGACCCGAGCGGAACGCGGCTGGCCCCCAGCTCGTCCCGGCATAGATGCCGAGAGAATAGTCGTCGCTGGAACCCGATGAGGAACGGCCGTTCACATCGAAATCGCTTTGGCTGTAGCCGGCCACGGCACCGATGCGCCAGCTGTCGAACGCCACCGTATCGGCGCCGAGGAACACCCCGCCGAGCGCACGGCTGAGTTCGGCTGCGTTGCCGTCGCCGCCGAACGTGCCCCAGGAGCCGAAGCCCTGCACCCACAGGCCCGGCGGCGCCGCCTGTGCCTCGCGCAGACGGTCCCAGACCGCCTTGCGCAGAAAGCGGCTGTCTTCCAGCAGCGCGGTCTGGATCGAGGCGTGGATCTCGCCCGAGAGCTGGTCGAACGCGCCCTGTGCCGAGGCCACCGTCGGCAGGCCGAGCACGGCGTCATAGATGGCGTTACCCGGCCCCAGGGTTTCCGTGCCCGCACCGGCGGCGCGCTGGTTCGGCGTCGCACCCACGGAGGCGAAGCTGCGGCCGTTGCGGCTGATTTCGAGGTCGACATCGTAACCGTCATTGACCAGCGCGACGTCGAGGAACACCCGCTCGATGTCCACCCCCGCGAAATCGCCGATGACGCCGCCCGACGTGCTGAGGATGGTATAGCTGGCCCCGGGCGTGAAGGTGGTGCCCGCCATCGGCGTGACCAGTCCGCCATTCAGCGTCGCGGTGGTGGCAACGATCTTGTCCGCCCCGTCCACGGCATTGATGTCGAGCTGGTAGATGGAGCCCGCGGCGAAGGTGACGTTGCCTGCCACGTTGAGCGTGCCCACGCTGCCCTCCGCACCGGGCGCGATCACCGCGCCGGCAAGGGCGTTGATAGCGCCGACGGTGCCGGAGCCGCCCAGCCGCGCGCCATCCGCCACGGAGAAGGCGGTGCCGGCCATGGTTCCGTTCACATAGGCGCCGCCGCCGAGCACGGCGAAGGCTGCGACCTCCGTGTTCGTTCCGGTGAGGGTGGCGACGCCCGTGCCCACCTTCTCGAACGTGCCGAATCCGATGAATTGCTCCCCGTCGTCGGCGCTGCCATCCCCGTCGAGGCGCGACACATCGAAGTCCAGGGACTCGGCACCGCCGAGGCGAAACGTATCCGCCCCGCTGTAGGCCACGACATTGCCCGTGACGGTGGCCCCCGCCTGCAGCTCGAAGCTGTTCACGCCGCCGGTATAGTCGACCGCCGCTGCGCGGGTGACGCCATCTCCGCCCAGACCGCCACTAATGCTGCCGCCGGAGCCCAGAATGAGGGAGAGATTCTGCCCGACAATGCCCGCGCCGCCGGCGCCGGCGACCCCGTCCGTGAAATAGGCATCGCCGCCCGCGCCACCATTACCGCCGCTCACATGGCTGCGCACCGTCAGTGCGAACCCGCTGGGGTCGGTGAAGTAAAGGCCGGGACCTCCCGTGCCGCCATCGCCGCCTGAACCGACCGCCTCGCCGCCAGCACCACCGGCACCGCCGGCCACGTCCACGGTCAGCGTGCCGGCGCCCGTGCCGGTCACCACGGCGCCCCAGCCGCCCGCGCCGCCGCCGCCGCCATAATAGTCGCCGACCCCGCCGGCGCCGCCATGGCCACCGCTGACCGCTTCCGTAGGCAGAGCCGCGCCGACATAGCCATGGGCGCCGCCGCCGCCGCCGCCGCCGGAGCCGGCCATGGGACCGCCGGGCGTTCCCTCGCCATCTTCGCCCGCCGCGCCGGGCGTCGCGCCGCCGGCGCCGCCCAGCCAGTGAGTGCCGTTGCGATTGCCATAGCCGCCAGCGCCGCCCGTCACGCCCGCGCCGCCGCCAGCGCCCGCCCCGCCATTGGACCCGGACTCGTTGTCCTCTCCATCACCGCCGGCACCGGTCGCGCTGTCAGCCCCGCCGATCGCCGTCAGGCCGATTCCGGGGCCATTGCCCCCCTGCGCCGCGGCGATGCCGCAGCCGGCGGCGACCAAGCTGAGGGCCGACACCCCGGTCAGCAGCAGTCGGAGGGAAAACGGCCCAGCGGTCCGGGAGTCACGGAAGCGCGGAAGCGGCCGGGCAGAAAAGGTCATTGTCGTCCCTTGGTGTGCAGGCTCGCGGCGGCAAAGAGTCTGCCCATCACGTTGCGGCATTGGGCCTCCCCGCGATGGGCAGATCGTCAGGCGTCCGGCGCACCGTCCCCGGGCTCGGTTTGGAGAGAGGCGCCCCGCCGCTGACGCAGGTGGATGTCGCAGAGATGGGCCGCCGCGGCACCGCCCCGCAACCGGCTTTGCGCACGGGCTATCGGGATTACGAAAAGGTCGGCGGCATTGCCGGAGGTGTCGCTTTCCGGCGACACGCGGCCGGAGCATCAGTCGCGCAAGGGTTGTGACAGGGCATCCTGCAGGGTCTGCGACGGCCGTTCGCTATAGCGTTGCCGATAGAGTCGCGAAAAATCACCCATATTGGTGAAATACTCGCCTGCGATGGCGGTCAGCGTCGCGCCGGGGCGAGCCGCGAGGATGCGCTCGCGCACCTTCTCCAGCCGTCGGTCGGTGGTCCATTGCAGCGGCGTTCGGTCGAACGCCGCCCGGAACGCATATTGCAGGCTGCGCGCCGACAGCCCGCTGACCTTTTCCAGGTCGCTGAGGGTGATGCGTCCGGTCAGATGCGCGTCGATATAGTCGCAAGCCCTGTTCAGGCCGGTCGTGTTGCGTGCCGGCGGCGCCCGCTGGCCGAAGAATAGGTCCGGGTGCATGAGCAGGAGCGCGGCACGCAGCAGCATGTCGTCGAGGCCGGAGCGGGCAATGAGCTGGGCATCGCCCTGCATGGCGTTCAAGATGGCCAATTGCTGGAACAGCAACTGGGCGAAATCGACGCCGCCGAAGGCGAGCTTCAAGGTGCGGGGCGTGGTGTAGTCCGGCTTCGCGCCTCGATCGTCGGGAGACTGGCCGCGCATGCCGGCCAAAATCCCGTCCAGCTGCGCCGGCTCGATATCCAGCCCCACCACCGAGCGGGCGGATGCGTGTCCCGCGCATCCGCCGGGGGGCAGAAGAACCGCGCTCCGGCCCGCCCCCCATTCGAGCCCGCGCCCCTCGCATCTCGTCTGGACCATGCCGTGAAAGGGCAGGAGCAATATGCCGACGCTGGCGCCGTCTGCATCGAATATCACTGGGGACGAGGCGGCAGCGACGAGCCGCGCATGCCCCGCCTTGATCATCGCCGCGCGACTGAGGAAGGGAACGTCGCGGTTTGCAGGTCTGTAGACAGTTCGCGCCGTCCCGGCCCGGGTCAGCGTTTCCGACATGTGGTCGGCATCCGTGAATTCGACCACGTGGGGGCTGCCAAAAGCCAGCGGCGGTATGAGAGGGGCGGTAGCCTGTTTTCTCATTAGTGGTAAACGGGAGCTCCCACCAAGTGAGTGAACACGATCGAGCCCAAGAGGTAATGAGCATCATCGTCTTAGGTCAAGTTAATGCCGGCGCAGATCAATGGGGTTGTACTTGGGTCCCCGTCTCGAGCACTGGGGCCATGCGCCCTGCGGCGCGCGCACCTATGCCTTGAGGGACAGCGCTCGTCGCCAGACGACCCGTGGTTGGGCGTCGGTGGTCGCAGCAACCCTTGCCGGCGTGGGGTGGTCAACGGATGCAGCTCCGACCCGCAGGCCCAGCAAGCGTGCCAAGACGCGCTGCGCATGAAGGCGCCGCATCGCCGATCTCGACCGGCTCCTTCGCTTGCGTGCGGATCGCGCACCTGACGTGAGGCGAGGACCTGCTGTCGCCGACGAGCCTGCCCCCACAAAGCTCGATCATTCCATGTCGATCACGTCGTCGCCTCCCCCAACCGACCCGTCCGTCATTTCGCGAAAAGTGGGGGAGACATCGCCACTTCTACATCACGAAACTCTACGCGCAGGGCTCACTTCTCGGTGTCAACCAAATACATCAAGCCTCCCGCAGCACCGGCGCGCTGTAGAGCGCTAGCGAAATTGCCCTGATTAGAAAATCAGAACTACAACAGATCGGACGTTAAATACAACTTATTGTATGTATCCGACTCGATGTATTCAAACTTCGTCGCAATTTCAATTGTGCAAATAAATTTTATAATTCATACATTGTCGCCATTCCTTGGAGACTGCCTTCAACATGAAGTCTGGCCGCCCCATTCCCGCGCTTGCCTTCGGCAATCGGCTTGCCATCGATTTCGATGATCCCGAGAGAATGGCGGCGGGATTGGCTGCCAGTGCGCGGGCCACGCTGAATTATCGATCAATCGACCGCAGCACCCCCTTCTTCAGCCGCGCCTCGGCGGTGGTGACGCAGAGCGCGCGCGTCGTGACGAGCGCGTCCTCGGCCGTCGAGGCGGACGCCTACGCGCCCTCATCGATCGGTGTCCTGCTGTTGCCACTCACCGGCGCGACCAGGGTGGAGTATGGCCGACGGACCGTCGAATGGGGCGCAGCCCTCGGCGCGGCGTTTCTTCCATCGGACCGCTGCGTCGTCCGCACGAGCACGCGGTCGCTGGTGAGCATCGATATCGATCCTGTGGTTACCGAGCGCGTCCTGCGCGCGATGCTTGGTGATGTCGCCGAGAAGACCATCGCGAACGCCATCGACCACGCGACCCCTCGCCTGCTGCCGCGGCGCCGAGGGCGCCGGCCGGATCTTGCCGATGTCCTGCTGCGTCACGTCGCCTGCTTCGATGCCCTCGGGTGCGATCCTCAGCTCATCCAGAGGTCGGGCCTGGACGACGCCCTCTTGCGAACCGCGATCCTGTATCTGTGCCCGGATCTGTTGTCCGGGCCTGCAGAACCGCTGGATCGCAAAAAGTCGACGGTCGATCTTGTCTGCGACTACATCGAGGCCAATCTCACGTCGCGGATTACGCTGACGGACCTTGAGCGCGTGAGCGGACTTTCGGCACGTCGGCTGCAATATGCGTTTCGCGCCACCTTCGACAAAACGCCCGGACAATGGGTGACGGAGCGGCGTCTCGATGCCGTCCGCAAACAGATACTTGCCGCCCCGGAGGGCGCGACCGTCACCTGGATCGCCGGCGAGTATTTCAGTCATCTCGGAGAATTCGCCCGCCTGTACCGGGAGCGGTTCGGCGAGCTGCCGTCGGACACACTCAAAAACGTCTCCTCCCGTCGGCTGAGATGAGCGATTCTCGGCCAGAGGCCGGGCGGAGTGCCGGGTCGCCACCTGGCTTCGTATAGGCTCATGAGGACACACCGGATCGCCCGGCGCCCCTCCTTCGCACCATCCTTCCAAGCGCAGGGTAACCGAAACACTCATCGAGAGGCTTCAGAACCGCGCGGTGAGCGCGCCGTGAATGCCCTGGCTTTCCACCCCGTCGCCGAATTGCCCGCTATAGTTTACGTCGAGCGAGATGCTGCGCGACAGGGCGGCGGTGATCCCAGCCTCCACCAATGCTGCGTCCTCGGCGATCGGCGTCCCGGCAACGCCGAAGCTCTCCGAGCCGGCAAAGCTGAAGGTCGAGGTCGGGGTGATGTCGCCCCATGCGTGGCGCCAACCAAGCGTCGCGAAGGCCGCGATGTCGGCGCTTCCGGCGGCAAGGTTCGTCGACCCCCGCAGGCCAAGCGTCGAGAAGGTGACGCCGGTATCGTCTCCAGCGCCGATCAGCGCGGCCGCTCCGCCACGCTCGCTGAAGTTGTCGGCATTGACGTTGACATAGGCGAGGCCCGCGAACGGTTCGAACGAGGCCGCGCCGAATGTGATGGTGTAGCCGATATCGCCGAAGATCTGGGTGGTGCCGGTGTTGTAACTCGCCGCCAAGGCGTCGGCGTAGCCGGGGAAGACGACGCTCCGCTGCGTCTCCACCTCGCTCAGCGTGTAGGCGGCACCGACGCGCAGGCCGACATCGTCCCATTGCGAGCCGCCATAGGCCCCAATCGTGTAGTTGTCAGAATTACCTGACGAGGTTCGGGCGTCGACACTGTAGGTCGAGCGGCTGTAGCCGCCCAGCAGGCCGACGCGCCAGGTGTTGAGCGCGGGAGTGTCCGCGCCGATCAGGAAACCGCCGGTGTCGTTGGAAAGCCGCGCGGCATTGCCATCGCCACCCATATGTCCCCAGGCACCGAAGCCCTGCGTCCACACGGCAGAACACGCGGCTTCCGCCGGCTGCGGCGCCTTCACCGGCAGCGTGTCCACCTTCCCGCAGGCGGAATCGGCGAAGGCGCTGCGCAGGCGGTTGATGGCCGCCTCGCGGGTGATGCCGCTGTTTTCCACCATCGCGCCCTTGATGGAGGCGTGCACCTCGCCGGAGAGCGCGTCAAAGGCGGCCTGTGCCTCGGCGTCGCTCTGCAGCGAGCCGATCGCGAAGCGCAGGTCGCTGCCTCCCGGCAGAGTCTGCAGGCCGGCTGCGACCGAACGCTGGTTTGGCGTGACGCCGGCGCTGGCGAAGCTGCGGGTCTGGACGCCGTCGAGATAGACATTGTCCTCGTCATAGGTCGCCATCAGGTCGTAGAAGGCCGAGATCGCCGTATCGCCGGTCACCTCATAGGTGCCGGAGACACCACCCGTGGCCGACAGGACGGTGTAGTGCGCGTCGATCGGATAGCCGCCATCGACCCATTTGGAGACGTTGAGGATGGCCCCGCTCTCAAGGGTCGCGGCGCCGGCGACCGAAACGAGATCGGAGGTCGCGCTGCCGGGTACCACCTCGACGGCATAGATCGATCCCGCCTCCTGCACATAGCCGCCGGCCACGTGGAGCGTGCCCGGGCTGTTGCCCGGCGCAATGGTGGAGCCGGCCTTGGCGACGACGCCCCCAACCGTTCCGGAACCCGAAAGCGTGGTGCCATCCAGCGCCGTGACCACCGAACCGGCCAGCGAACCGCTGACCTTGAGTTGGCCCTCCGCAATCGTCGTGGCGCCTGAGAAGCTGGCGGAGGTGCCGGTCAGGTCAAGCACGCCAGCGCCGGATTTGGTCAACGTGCCGGTGCCCGAGAGCGCGCCGGCATAGGCGAGGTTGTCGGAGCGATCAAAAATCAACGCGCCATTGTCGACGATGTCGCCGCCCAGCCTGCCGGAGGTACCGCCATTGCCGACAGATAGTGTGGCTCCGGCTGCGATGGTGGTCGATCCGGTGAAGGCGGCCGAATCGCCGGTCAGCAGTGTGGTGCCGGCGAGAACGTCGATGGTTCCAGCCCCGGACATGCCCGGCCTGAAGATAAAGGCGTCCGACGTGTGGTTGAACACCACGGTGCCCGTGCCGGGACCAAACTCTAGGGCCGCCGCGTCGAGCGTACCCGGCGCCACCGCGCTGGCGTTGGCGGCCGCACCGAGCACCAGCGTGCCGACGGAGCCGACCTCGCTGGCCAGCGTCACCGTGCCGTCATGGCTTGTGTCGGGCAGCACCGCCCCCACCGCGATGGTCCCGCCGTCCGCGATCACCACGGTGCCGGTCCCATAGACGCCGACGAGAAGCGCCGCGCTGTTGGTCCAGGTCGAACCGGCACCGGTGACGACGACCTTGCCGCTGGCCGCCTCGCCCGCCTCATAGCCGACGAAGCCGACCGTGTCGCTCACCGTCCCGCCCTTCTCGATGGTCAGCGATCCCTCCCCGGCATCGCCGATCAGGATGCTGGCGCTGCTGGTCCATTCCGAGCCTGCACCACTGACCGTGACCGTTCCGACGCTACCTTCCTTGTAACCGATATAACCGTCGAGGCTGGTAACGCTGCCGCCCTCCTCGACCAGCAGGTCGCCCGCGCCGGAATAGCCGACGGTCAGGTAGGAGCTGTTGGTCCATTCCGACCCTGCGCCGGTGACCTTCACCGAGCCCACGCCGCCGATTTCCTGCCCGATCCGCCCTTCTGTGTCGCTGACCGACCCTCCGGCCTCGACGGTCATCGTGCCGTTGCCGTTGAAGCCCACATAGATCAGGCTGCTGCTGATCCAGCTCGAATTCGCGCCGCTGACCGTCGCAGTACCGGTGCTGCCAGCATTGTAGCCGACATAGGCGGCATAGATGTTGGTGACGGAGCCGCCTTCCAGTATGTCGAGCTCGCCCATTCCTGCACGGCCGACGAAGAGATTGGCGTTGTTGGTCCAGGTCGAATCCGCCCCGGTGACGGTCACGGAGCCCGATCCGCTCGCGGAGTAACCGATGTAGCCGGTGGTATCGGTGACCGAGCCGCCCTTTTCGATAGTCAGCGTTCCGTTACCCGAATCGCCAGCGGTCATTGAACTCTCGCTGGACCAGCTCGACCCTGCACCGGTGACGGTGACAGTGCCGACGCTGCCCGCATTGCTGCCGATGACGCCGTAATTGGTGTTGCTGACCGTGCCTCCATCCTCGACGTTCAGTGTGCCGTTGCCGCTGTAGCCGACAAACAGATAGGTGCTGTTGGTCCAGCTCGAATCCGCACCCGTCACGGTCGCGGTGCCGGTGCTGCCGGCCTGGGTGGCAATGACACCCTGCGTGTCGCTCACCGTGGCGCCGTCCTCGACGTTCAGCGTGCCTTTGCCATAGGACCCGACACCGAGCTGGCCGTGGCTGACGAGGCTCGACCCCTCGCCGGTTACCGTCACGGTGCCCTCGCTGGTGCTCGAATAGCCGATGCTCGTATAGCCGGAACTGGTGCCGGCCTCGACCGAGCCGCCATTCTGAATTGTCAGCGAGCCGGACCCGTAAAGGCCGCCGACGTAGAGAATGCTGCTGTTGGTCCACAGCGACCCGTCGCCATCGACCGTCACCGTTCCGGAACCGCCTTTTGTGTAGCCGACATAGCCGACGGTATCGCTGACGACGCCGCCCTGCAGGATATCCAGCGTGCCAACGCCGGCGTCGCCTACGGTGATCGAGCTGCCGCTGGTCCATTGGGAGCCTGTACCGGTGACGGTTACGGTGCCAGAGCTACCCGCCTTCTGACCGATATCGCCATATTTCGGGTGCGAGACCGTCCCGCCGGATGAGATGGTCAGCGTGCCGGTGCCGGTCGTGGCAATGAACAGATAGTCGGGATAGGTGACAGCCGTGGTGACCGTCCGGGTGGTGTTGTTGATCGTTTCGGCGCTGGCAAAAGAAGTCGCAGCGGAAATGAAGGCAGCGGACGCCAGCAGCAGACCCTTCAGGTGTCCGATGCAACGCGGCGTCTCATTACGAGCGGAGGATTGCATCGCGACCTGGCCCGGTCGCGTGTTCCCCCGCCCGACGCGCGCATTGTTGAATCCACCCATAACCGCTGCCCTTTTTCAAATCGCCTTGTGCGGGAGTATTGAAATGGACCCGCAGGCGCTGAAATCGGGATTGCGAACCTCTGTCGGGATTGCGAAGGTGGTTTGGAAGAAATTCCACTCGGACCGTCTGCCCTGTTAGGGCTCAGCCCATAGAGTGGTTGGCTTTTTTGGCCTGGTGTGATGCACGGCTTCCGGGAGGAGGCGCGGATGAATCCGGATCGTTTCGGGCTCACGGATGCGCAGTTCGCTCGGATCGAGCCGCATTTGCCAACGGATACGCGCGGCAAGCCGCGTGTTGACGACCGCCGCGTGATCAGCGGCATCGTCCATATCCTGAAATCGGGAGGACAGTGGGTCGACGCGCTGCCAGACGAACGGCCACGCACAACGCTCTACACTCGTTATGTCTGCTGGGGCGCCAAAGGCGCCTAGAGCGTTTCATGTTTTAATTGAACCGTATCCCGAGGCCTATATCCGCTCGCATGTCCGGCGATTGGAAGCTCTGCGACGCGCCGGTCAGGTCGAGCGGGTTCATGCCGAGCACTGGACCATCCCGAAGGATCTCCCCGTGCGCGGGCTCACCTATGACCGCTCCCTCGCGGGCGAAGGTCCCAATTTCCGCATAGCCTGGTGGCATCGAAGCACCCGATCTCCTCAGCCGCCTCCAGCGCCGCGAAGTGGAGCGCGTCGCCGCCGACCTCGCCAAGTCCACCGGCCTGGCCTACCGGCTCTCCGCTCGCGGCGAATATGTCGGCACCGTCAGCCTCCAGCTTCAGCTCGTCTCCGGCCGCTCTGCCATGCTGGAGGATGGGCTCGGCTTCCAGCTGGTGCTTTGGCAGCCCATCCCCGATAAGCAGATCGGCCGCTACCTTTCCGGGGTCAGGCGCGGCGACGGCGGGTTCGAATGGGAGATTGGCCGGCAGAGGGGGCTGGGGTTGTGAGGGCCCATCACACAGCGTGACACTTCACGGTCACCTGCGTGACATGGCCTCACAGATATGATGTCCAGCTTGGAAGCCGCTCACATCAGGGTAAGCAACCCAGGTGCCGCTCGAGCTGATGAAGGCTTGTCTCGCAACGTTCGGCGATCTCATCCACGTCGCTCTCGGTCACGATAAGCGGCGGTGAGAAGCCCAGCACGTCGCCCATGCAGCGCGCCACGAGGCCGTTGCCATAGGCGATCCGGTCGAACGCCATGCCCACCTGCAGATGCGGATCGAAGGGCGTGCGGCTCGTCTTGTCCGCCACGAGCTCGATGCCCAGCATCAGGCCGGCACCGCGCACCTGCCCCACGATGGGCGAAGCGCGGCCGATGCGTTCGAAATGACCGCGAAGGCGCGCGCCCATCGCCCTCACGTGCTCGACGACGTTCATTTCCTCATAGATGGCGAGGGCTTCGAGTGCGACCGCCACGCCCACGGGATGACCGGAATTGGTGAAGCCGTGCCCGAAATTGCCGCCGGCCTTGTTGAACTCCTTCACCGCCTCATAGATGTGCGGTGCCAGGACCACGGCGGAGATCGGGAAATAGGCGGAGGACAACCCCTTGGCGAGCGCCATCATGTCAGGGCTGGCGCCGACCGTATCCTTGCCGAACCATTCGCCCGTGCGCCCGAAGCCGCAGACGATCTCGTCGTCGAGAAAGAGAATGTCGTACTTGTTCAGGATCTGCTGGATCCGCGAGAAATAGCCGGCGGGCGGCAGGATGATGCCGCCGCCGGCATTGATCGGCTCGGCGATGAAGGCGGCGATGGAATCAGGCCCCTCGCGCAGGATGAGGGATTCCAGTTCGCGCGCGAGCCGCTCGACGAAGGCGGCCTCGTCCTCGCCCTCCCGCATGCCGCGATAGGCGTCGGGACAGAGCGTGTGGAGGAAACCCGGCAGCGGCAGGCCGAATTCCCGATGCATAAAGCCGAGGCCGCACATGGAAGCCGCCGCGATGGTGGAGCCGTGGAAGGCCCGGTCGCGCGCGATCACCTTGCGCTTGGTCGGCTTGCCCCGCACCGTGTGGTAGACCCAGGCGAGCTTCACCATGGTCTCGTTCGCCTCCGAGCCGGAGGTGGCGAAATAGGCCTTGCCGCCGGTCATGCCGGTGAGGTCGACCAGCTTTTCGGCCAGCTGCGTTGCCCCCGGCAGGGTGCGCTGGAAGAAGGTGTGGTAGAAGCCGAGCTCGGTATATTGCCGGCTCGCCGCCGCGGCGAGGCGCTCATTGGCAAAGCCCAGCGAGGCGCACCACAGCCCTGCCATGGCGTCGATATAGGGCTTTCCGGCGGCATCGTAGACGCGGATGCCTTCGCCGCGGGTAACCACGATCGGCCCGTTTTCTTCCATTTGCCGCGGGTTGGTCTGCGAATGCAAATGGAAGGCGACGTCGCGCCCTTCGAGCGAGTTCGGCAGCACGGGCTGGTTCATGGGTCACCTGTCGTGTGTTGATGGCGTGCGGGCGCCCGGCCTGCGCGCAATGCCGCAGCAGGCCGATGCCATGCATGTGCGAAGAGACGTTCGATCGCATCCGGCCGCCGAGGGGAGACGATCTCCCCGCGCGAAAGAGCGAATGACGGTTCGGTGTCCTAGTGGGTCGCTGGGATGATCGACCGGCCGACCGGGACGGCGGCCATGAATGCCTTACTTCATTCGTGATTGCTGTCATGGCCAGATTGCCGAGAGCCCGCCGCGCTGTCAATAATTATTCCGTCAAACGGACTTATTAACGCGGTCTCGGCAGTCACTGGGAAAGCCGTGCCCCGCTTGCGTGGTCGAAGACCATCACGTCGGCTGCGGAAATCTCGGCTTGGATGCGCTCGCCGGGCTGAAGCCTGCAGAATCCCGGCTGGCCGGCAATCAGCGATCCGCCGTCCCACCGATGACGACATGGCTTGATGGCCCCACGGGCTGGACCAGGCGGACGCGGCCGGCGAGCGTCCCTGAACCTAGCCTCACATGTTCCGGCCGCACGCCGATATCGACGACGTGGCCGGCCCGCGTGGTGATGGACGAGGCCAATCGCACCAGTTCGCTCCCGACCCGCACCGCGTGGCCGCCCTCGTGCGCCTCCACGACTCCGGTCAGCAACTCGATCTGCGGATTGCCGATGAAGGACGCGACATAGCGCGTCGCCGGACGGGCATAGATATCCTCCGGCGTGCCGAACTGTTCGACCCTGCCGCGATTCATCACCGCGATCCGGTCCGAAATCGACATCGCCTCTTCCTGGTCGTGGGTGACGAACAGCGAGGTGACGCCCAGCCGGCGGTGCAACTGCTTCACCTCGGCCCGCATCTTCACGCGCAGGGCGGCGTCGAGATTGGAGAAGGGCTCGTCGAACAGGAAGATGCGCGGCTCACGCACGATGGCGCGGCCGATCGCCACCCGCTGCTGCTGTCCGCCGGAAAGCTGAGCCGGCAGGCGTTCCAGAACATGCGACAGTTCGAGCGCCGTGGTCACGTCCTTCACCCGCCGGTCGATCTCGGCGCGCGGCGTGCCGCGCATGCGCAAGGTGAAGCCGATGTTCTGCGCCACCGTCATATGCGGATAAAGCGCGTAGTTCTGGAACACCATGGCGACGTCGCGCTCCACCGGCGAGAGCTCGTTCACGCGCCGCCCGGCCAGCAGGATGTCGCCGCTCGTGCAGTCCTCAAGCCCGGCGACCATGTTGAGCGTCGTCGTCTTGCCACAGCCGGAGGGGCCAAGAAGCGTGACGAATTCGCCGGCCGCGATGGCAAGATCGACATCGCGACAGACCTGCACGCTGCCAAACGTCTTGGCGACGCCGCGCAACTCGATGGCCGGTGGCGTGGACGCGGGAGAAGGGCTCATACCGTGGGTCATCCTTTCATCATCCCGTCGGCGAAGCCGCGCACGATCCAGTCGCGGAACAGCACCGCCAGCAGGATTACCGGCACGACGCTGATCAGCGCCGCCGCCATCATCTGGCCGAACACGGTCTGGTACTGGCCGGCAAAGGCGGCGATCACCAGCGGCACGGTCTGCGCGGACTGGCGCGTGAGGATCAGCGCGAAGAAGAACTCGTTCCACGCCTCGACAAAGGCGAAGACGGCTGCCGCGCCGAGCGGGGGCAGCGAAATGGGCAGCACGATGTGCCAGAAGGTCCCGATCACCCCGGCGCCGTCGATCGCCGCTGCCTTTTCCAGCCCTTCGGGGATGCCGAGGAAGAAATTGCGCAGGATCCAGATGACGATGGGAAGATTGAACGACAGGTAGACGACGCCCAGCGAGAACAGATTGTCGATCAGCCCGAGCCGGCTGATGACCAGGAACAGCGGAATGGCGATGGCGATGCTTGGCAGCATCTGTGTCGCCAGCACGAGGAAGGCGATGGCACTGGCGCGCGGCACGGAGAGCCGGGCCAGCGCATAGGCCGCCGGCGCGCCCAGCGCCAGCGAAGCCAAGGTGGCGAACAGCGCGACGATGAGTGAGTTCAACATGCCGCGTCCGAGCGCCGCCGCTGAACCAATTACCGTGGTGAAATTGGAGAAGGTCAGGTTATGCGGGGAGAGGTCGGGCGGCCGGGCGATCAGCGCTTGCTGTTCCAGCACGCTCGACAGCGCGAGCCAAAGGATCGGCGCCGCCGACCAGACGACGAAGAGGACGAGGCCGACGCCGGTGAGCAGCCGCAGGCAGGCGCCGCCACGGCGGTGATGTGCATAGCTCATCGCGCGGCCTCCCCCGCCGGGCGCACCAGCCGAATGTAGAGAATGGCCAGCAGGATGGTCATGACGAAGATGACGTTGGCGATGGCCGCGCCATAACCGAGGTCGAGGAAATTGAAGGTGACGCGATAGGCGAGAAAGTTCAGCAGCACCGTCGCATCCGCCGGCCCGCCGCGGGTGAGCACGAAGACCAGATCAAAGATGCGCAGCGACCAGATGGTCTGCAGCACCACCGCCACCGCGAGGGCGGCACGCATGGAGGGGAGCGTGACGTGGATGAGTGTCTGCAGGCGGTTCGCGCCATCCATATAGGCGGCCTTGTAAAGGACCGAGGGTACGCGCTGGAGACCGGCGAGCAGCAGCAGCGCGACGAACGGCACGGACTTCCACACATCGACCAGCAGCAGAAAGGTGAGCGCGGAGCCCGGCGTGCCGAGCCACACCTGATAGTGGTCGATGACCCCAAGCGACTGGAGGAGGCCGTTCAGCACGCCGTAATTGGCGTTGAGGATCCACTTCCACAGCACGGCATTGGCCACCGGCGCGATCGCCCACGGCACCACCAGCAGGATACGGAACAGCCCGCTGCGTCCGTAGGGATGGTTGAGCAGCAACGCGATGACGAAGGCGATCAGCACCACCAGCACCACCTCGGCCGCCGCGAAGTAGAGCGTATTCACAAGGGCCCGGCGAAACGTCTCGTCGGCGACAAGGCGCTGGAAATTGGCCAGTCCCACGAAGTGCCGGTCGATGCCGCCGGCGGCGAGCTGAACCTTCTGGAACGCCAGAAGCAGCGATTCCACGATCGGATAGCCTAGGATCGCCAGCAGCACGACAATGGCCGGCGCGAGGAGAAACAGGCCGGCGGTCCGCCGGCGCTGTTCATAAGTGGCGTGTGACGGCATCGGGGCGATCAGCCGCGGCGCTTCACGATGGCAGTGACAAGTTCGGAGGCATCGGCGATGGCCTGCGCCGCCGTCTTCTGGCCCTGAAGGGCCTTTTGTACTTCCGTGCCCAGCGCCTGCGTCACCTGATTGAAATCGGGCGTGACGAAGCTGTTATAGGGGTGCTTCGCCTGTTCCAGCACCACGGCGGCGTTGGGCAGCTTCTGCTGCACCTCGGGGTCGGCGAGCACAGAGAGCCGGATCGGCAGCCAACCCGTATCGAGCGCCTGCCGCTTCTGCACGTCGGCATCGAGATAGAACTCGACGAGCTGACGCGCGAGAGCGGGATCGGCGCTGGCCTTGCTCACGGTCCACGCATCGGTTCCGTCGATGGAAGCGCTGCCGGCGGGACCGGCCGGCAGGAGCGCGCTGCCGAGCTTGCCAACGATCTGCGATTGCGCCGGGTCCTGCGCCGCGTTCCACATGAAGGGCCAGTTCATCATCATCGAGGCGCGGCCGGCCATCAGCACGTTGGTGGCATCATTAATGCCGGCATAGGAGATGGAACCCGGATCGGAACCCGGCATCAGGTCCACCATCATCTGCAACGCCGCCACGCCGGCATCGCCCTTGAAGACGGGCAGGCCGTCCTCGCCATACATCTTCCCACCCGCCTGCTGAAGGAAGGCCATCCAGTAGCTGGCGGTGCCGCCAATGCCGGCCGGGTCGCCATAATTGGCAACGAAGCCGTAGCGGCCGGCCCGCGTCAGTTCCTTGGCGGCGCGCTTGAACTCGTCCCAGTCCTTCGGCGCGGCGCTGAAGCCGATCTCGGCGAGGTGCTCCTTGTTGTAGAACAAGGTGAGGAGCGACAGCGTGAACACCGCGCCATAGCGCTTGCCCTGCCAGGTGACGGTCTCGAAGCTGGAGGCGGGTAGATCGTCGACGAGTGCCTTTGGCAGGTCGTCGGCGAACGGGGCGAGGAAAGCGGCGAATTCCGGCACCCAGCCGCACATATAGAGCACGTTCCAGGGTGCCGAGCCGGACGCGAAAGCGGTGGCCATGCGGTCATGCAGTTGCGGCCAGGCGAGCAGATCGTAGCTTACTTGCGCGTTATGCGCCTGCTTCCAGGCCTCGAAGGCGGCTTCGGCGAACTTTGCCGCGCCCGGAGGCGCGGGGTCCGGAGGCAGGGGGCCGAAGACGCTCAGCGCCTCGGCCGCGCGGGCCATGTCAAAGGGAAAGCTGGCGGCAGCGCCGGCCGCACAGGCGGCCAGCAGCATGTCGCGACGCGACAGCAGGACAGACATTGATGGACCCCTTCTGGCTTTTGACTTAGGCCTTGCCGTCAGAGTGCGAGGGGCCCCTTGCCCTGTCAATAATTATTCCGTCAAACTGACTTATTAATTTGAGTGGTGTCGATATGCTGTCCGCGACGAATGCGGTGAAATCCAAATCGCTCAATCTCTGGGTGGTGCTCGAAGCCGTCCGCATTCGCGGGCCTATCCCCCGCATCGCCATTTCCGAGGTCACCGGCCTGTCAAAGCAGGCGACGTCCGATCTCGTCGAGGAACTGCTCTCCCTCGGCTTCGTGCAGGAGGAAAAGGCGGGCGAACGGCGGGTGGGCAAGCCGCCGAAGCCGATCGCGGTGCGTGCGGATGGCGCTTTCACCCTCGGGTTTCACGTCGATTTCGGCATGGCGAACGCGGTGGTGATGAATCTGGGCGGCGCGGTTCTTCATCAGGAGGTGCATCCACTCGGCAGCGTCGACGTGACGATGGTGGCGCAGACGCTCGCCGCGATGGTTCCCCGGCTTCTGGGTCATGGTGGGACCGGACGGTTTCTCGGTATAGGCCTCGCGACGCCCGGACCATTCAACGTACCTCGCATGAGCCCGCCCCGCCTGCCGGGCTGGGACGGTCTCGCCCTGCAGCGCGCGCTGGCTGAGGCGACGAGCCATCCCGTAGCACTCGCCAATGACGGACAATGCGCCGTCACCGCCGAAGCGCGTTTCGGTGTCGCCGCGCGGCAGCTGCGCGATTTCGTCTATCTCTATATCGGCGACGGGCTCGGCACCGGCATCATGATCAATGGGGCGGTGCTGGCCGGCTCTCGCGGAAATGCCGGCGAACTCGGGCATACGATCGCGGTTCCCGGTGGGCACGCCTGCGTCTGCGGTAAGAAGGGATGCTTGGAGACCTATGTCAGCGTCGAGGCGCTGCGGCAATTCCTGGCTTGGCAGGAGGCCGATCCTGTGCCGGATCTCAGCGACCCCGTCGCGGCCGACGATCCGGTGGTGGCGGAGTGGATTGAGCAAGCCGTAGCGCCGCTGCGCGATGGCATCAACACACTCGAAAATCTCTTCGATCCCGAAACCATCATGATCGGCGGCAACGCGCCGGCCTGGCTGATCGACGCCCTCATCCGGACGGTCGAGCCGCTCCATGAGTCGATCGCACAGCACCGTCATCGTGATCTGCCGCGCCTCATGCGGCCCGATCTCGGCGCGGACGCCGTGGCGCGTGGGGCGGCCACCCTGCCGATCCTCGCGCTACTCAATCCGCATTACCGCAGCGCGGAGGGCACAAGAAACGAGGCGGAGAGCGAGAGCTGAACTCAGTGAAAATGGAGGGTGGCAGAGCTGTGGGCATGGAGTAAAACACCAGCATGCCGCGTGACAGCCACTCCCCGACGACCAGCAACTCCCAAGCGGGCACCGGATATTCCGGCCCTCTCGCTTATCTCGAAGCCAGCATGCCGAGCCTGCCGAATGTTCTGGCGCGCACGGCGCTTTACATCGTCGAGAACCCCGAAAAGGTCGTTCGCTTTTCGCTGAAGGAACTCAGCCGGCTGTGCCGGGCCGGCGAGGCCAGCATCATTCGCCTGTGCCAGATGTCAGGGTTCAACGGCTTCTCCGATTTCAAGCTGGCACTGGCTGGCGAGCTGGCTATACGCGACACGGTCGGTACGGAGGCGGTGCCGAAGGACGAGCATCAGTTGCTGACGCTCGCGGGAGAACTTTCCCGCTCGGTGACGCGCACGGCGGAAGGGCTCGATCTCGCCCTCGTGCAGAAGGTCGCCGATCGGCTGCGCCCGCTCCATCGCATCGACATTTACGGTTCGGGCGTCTCAGGCATCATTGCCGAGCTGTTCTCCTACAGGCTTTTGCGCTCTCGATTGAATGCGCATGCCTTTCGCGATGTCACACTTGCCCATGAAGTGGCGAACGGCCTCGGCCCGCATTCCGCCGCGATCGCCATTTCCGAATCCGGCGTGACGCTCAACACTGTCGATTTCCTGCGCACGGCACGGGCCGCCGGGGCCTATTGCGTGGCCGTGACGTGCCACCCGAAAAGCGCTCTGGCGCGCCACGCCGATGTGGTGCTGCCCATGGCGAAACTGAACATCCCGGCCTATGGCGGCTACATCAATGCCGTGCCGCGGGCGGTCTATATCGCGGAGGCGCTCGCCGCCCTCGCCGCTCCTCGCGGGTCTGACAACGACGCTTGATGGAGTTTTTCTCCATTGATGGCGTCATAAAAATGAAGTAATGCTCCATTAACGTCCCGCTCATGAGGACGTCGCGCCCATTCGGGCTGGATCCTGCGCATGCGTGGAGTTTTGCTCCATGGCGCAGGCAACTAAACGGCACCATAAACAGAGGGCGACCGTGCCAATGGGGACATCATCGCGTGGCCTGAAAATCAGGGGCCTCGGCAAGCACTTCGGCGATACCACCGTTCTTCGAGGCCTCGACCTCGATGTGATACCGGGAGAATTTCTCTGCCTGCTCGGCCCTTCAGGCTGTGGCAAGTCCACGCTGCTGCGCATTCTCGCGGGTTTCGAGGAGCCGACTGAAGGCACCATCGAGACCGAGGATGGCGCCAGTCTCATCGGCGTCATGCCGAGCCGTCGCGACATCGCGATGGTGTTCCAGAGTTTCGCGCTCTATCCGCATATGAGCGTCCACGACAACATTGCCGCCCCGCTGGTGATGCGGCAGATGTCGTGGGCGCAAAGGCAACCCCTGCTGGGCGCCCTCCTGCCGCGCGGCCGTGCCATTCGCGGCGAGATTTCCAGTGCTGTGGAGCGCGTCGCGGCGCAGCTGCGTATCTCGCATCTGCTGGCGCGCAAGCCCGGCCAGCTTTCCGGCGGGCAGAAACAGCGCGTCGCCATCGGCCGTGCCCTGATCCGCGAACCGCGGCTGTTCCTGATGGACGAGCCGCTCTCCAGCCTCGACGCCGCGCTGCGGACCGAGATGCGCGGCGAGATCGTCGACCTCCAGCGCCGCCTCGGGATCACCACGATCTATGTCACGCATGACCAGACCGAGGCCATGACCATGGCCGACCGTATCGTGCTGATGATGGATGGAAGGGCGCTGCAGATCGGCACGCCGACGACGATTTTTCATGATCCGCGCCACATCGCCGTAGCCCAGTTTCTCGGCACGCCGGCGATCAACATCCTGCCGGGGGACATGGCGGGGCGTCGGGTCAGGTGCCTTGGCCGCGAACTGCCCGTTACCACGGCCGAACCTGCCGACCGTCAGGTGCAGATCGCCGTGCGACCGGAGGACATGGCGATCCACGTCGGCGGGAAGGGAAGCGCCATGGCCCCGTCATGGATCGCGACGGTCGAACGCCTGGAGCCGATCGGACACGAGACACTGATCCATGCACGCATGGATGACGGGCCACGCGTCATCGTCCGCCTGTCCGGCCCGCAACTCGCGGCTTTCGCGGTGCCCGCCGATGCCCGCCTGGCGATCGGGTTCGATCCCGCCGCCCTCAAGCTGTTCGACGCGAGCGGCGCGCGGCTGAACCACATCGCCACTGGCCGCGACGGGGCGACGGTGCCATCTATCGCGGAGGCGTCGTGATGAGCGCCACCTCTGTGCTTCCGCTTTCCGGCCGCCGGCCGACCGTGAACCGGTCCGCCGTCCATGGTCTCTGGCTGGCCGGGCCCGCCATCCTCTTTCTTTCCCTGCTGATGGTCGCCCCGATCTTCGTGGTGTTCGGGCTGAGTTTCACCGACTACAGCCTCGGCGCCATCCACGTGTCCTTCATCGGCCTGGGCAACTATCTCCAGATCGCCAGCGATGCCCGCGCGCTGGGGGCGATAGGCCACACGCTGGTCTATGTCGCGATCGTGGTGCCGATTGCCGTGCTGCTCGGCCTGTTCCTCGCGCTCATGATCCAGCAGCGCCGGCGGCTGCGGCACACTTATGAGGTGCTGTTCTTCTTGCCGGCCACCAGCACGTTCGTCGCCATGGCGCTGGTCTGGCAATTCCTGCTGCATGGGCGGATCGGACCGATCAATGACTGGCTGGTGTGGGTCGGCCTGGGCAGGGTCGATTTTCTCACTGACCCGGCAACGGCCCTGCCGACCCTGGCGGTCATCGGCGCCTGGCAGTTGGTGGGCCAGACGACCATCCTGTTCCTCGCCGGCCTTTCCTCCGTGCCGTCCGATATCTACGACGCGGCCGCCCTCGACGGGATGGAGGCAGGCTGGGACCGATTCATCCGCATCACCTTCCCGATGCTGGGGCCAACGACGCTGTTCGTGGTCGTTACCACGACGATCACCTCGTTCCAGGCCTTCGACGGCGTCGCGGCCCTGACGCAGGGCGGACCCGCCGGTTCGACGGAAACGCTGCTCTATAAGATCTATCTTGAGGCCTACCAGTACACCAACATGGGTTACGCCTCGGCTCTGTCGATCCTTTTCCTCGCATTCATCGCGGCGCTGTCGATGTTCCAGATCTTCGTCGCGGAGAAGAAGGTGCACTACTCATGAGCGCGCCAAATGCTTCAAGAGATATGCTGCGCAGTGCCGGCGCCAATGCAGTTCTCATTGTTATTGCCGCGATCATACTGCTGCCCTTCGCCTGGATGATGCTGACGGTCATGCGGTCGCCCGCGGAGATCTTCAGCGATCCGTTCGGCCTGCCGCAGGGATTCGGCATCGTCGTGGAGAATTTCCACCGCGCGTTCACCACGGTGCCGATGGCGCGCTTCCTGTTTAACGGCGCCATCGTGGTATCGGTTCTGCTGTTCCTGCAGCTCGCTGTGTCGATACCTGCCGCCTATGCGCTGGCGAAGTTCCCGTTCTCGGGTCGCAATCTGCTGTTCGGGCTGGTGGTCGCGGCGCTCTGCGTGCCCATTCAGGTGCCGATGCTGCCGATCTACATCGCTCTTGCCTATGCCGGAGCGCTGGACAGCTATTTCGCCCTGATCTTTCCTTTCCTCTTCTCGCCGTTCGCGATCTTCATGCTTCGGCAGCAGTTCAAGGCGTTCCCGGACGAGATCATCCAGGCGGCGCGGCTCGATGGCTTCAGCGAGATCGAGATCCTGCTCAAGCTTATCGTGCCGAGCGCGCGCCCCGTCATCGCCGCCTTCGCGGTGTTCTCGATAACGGCGCACTGGAACGATCTCTACTGGCCGCTGATCGTCGTCTCGTCGCAGGATATGGCAACGCCGCCGCTCGGCATGCTGTACTTCCGCGATGGTGACCTCGGCACCGACTACGGTGCCCTGATGGCGGGAGCGATCGTCACCGTGACCCCGGTGATGGTGATCTTCCTCATCGCCCAGCGTCAGTTCATCAAGGGGCTGACCATGACGGGCCTCAAATGACCTAGACATCCGCCTCCCGCGGAGGCGGCTGCCCCTGCCCCATCCTTCCCACATTCCTCTTCATCTTCTGCTCAGGAGACGATCCACCATGTCCAAATGGATGCAGTTCCTTGCGGCGGGCTGCCTCGCGGCCACCGTGGCTGGCCCGGCGCTGGCCGAGCCGATCACGCTCAATGTGCAATATGCGTGGCCCTCGCATAAGCGCTTTCACGATCCGCTGGCGGAAGCCTTCATGAAGACGCACCCGGATATCCGGATCAATTATCTGGCGCCGGCGGCGAGCTACACCGATGGCCAGCAGCGCATTCTGCGCGGCGCCGTCACCGGCAACCTGCCGGATGTCTGGTACTCCGGCTACAGCTACTTGAACGAACTGGTCCGCACGCTGGAGCCGCGCGGTGAGATCTTTCCCGTTGCTGACTTCCTCGGCAAGGAAAGCGGCGACTGGGTGAAGGCAAACTATTCCGAGCAGACGCTGCGTCTCGGCCAGGTTCAGGGCAAGCAGTGGGCGCTGCCCTTCACCGCCTCTACCGCGATCGTCTATTACAACAAGGACCTGCTCGACTCCGTTGGCACCTCCGCCGATGCGCTGAGCAACTGGGACGGCATCGTCGCGACCGCAAAGAAAATCTCTGCCGCCGGCAAGGCGGATGGCATGTCCTATGCCGCCAATGAATGGGGCGACGACTGGCTGTGGCAGGCGCTCATCCTGAATGCGGGCGGCCACATCATGAACGCCGATAGCACCAAGGTGACGTTCGGCGACGACAGCGGCAAGAGCGCCGTGACGCTGCTGCGCCGCTTCGTGGTCGAGACCGGCATGCCTTTCCTTGACGAGGATCAGGCGATCCAGCAGTTCGCCTCCGGCAAGCTGGGCATCTTCATCGGCTCCACCGCCGAAGTCCGCGTCATGGGCCAGACCATCGGCGGCAAGTTCCAGTTGGGCACGGCGCCTTACCCCACGGCCGTCAAGGGCGAGGGCGGACTACCGACCGGCGGCAGCGCGGCGGTCGTTCTGACCAAGGACGCCGCCAAGCAGCGCGCGGCCTGGGAGTTCATCAAGTTCGTCACCGGCCCGGAAGGCCAGAAGATCGTCGTGCTGGGCTCGGGCTACATGCCCACCAACCTTCGCACGACCGAGACCGACTATCTCGGCGCTTTCTACAAAGAGAACCCGGACTGGACGACCAGCCTCAAGCAATGGCCGATCGCCAAGCCCTGGTTCGGCTATCCCGGCGGCTCCGGCCCGCGCATCTGGGACGAGCAGAAGGTCGTGCTCTCGAAGATCATGCGCGGCCAGGTGACGCCGGACGAGGGCCTTGCCTCGCTTGTCGAGCTGACGAGCCGTCTCGCGCTTTCCAAGAACTGACGTTCCCTAGCGATACGGCGCGCGAGCGCAAACGCTCGCGCGCCTCTTCGGATGCAGGAGCCACCAATGAGCAAGATCATCCAGCTGTCGGATCTCCATCTCTGCCCGGAGGGCGAGCGCGTCGTGGGTTTCGATCCCGAAGCACGGCTCCGGGCGGTTCTCGATGCGGTGCGGCGCGAGCATGCGGATGCCGACCTGTGCCTTGTCAGCGGCGATCTCACCGATCGTGGGGACGAGGCCTCCTATCTGCGACTGAGGGCGTTTCTGGCAGACTTCCCGATCCCGCTCTGCCTGATGCTGGGTAATCACGACAGTCGCACCCCTTTCCGCCGCGTGTTTCCGCGGACGCACGACGACGGGGCGGGCTTCGTGCAGGGTGTGATCGACCTCGGCGATCAGCGGCTGGTCTTTCTCGACACGCTGGACGAGGCGTTTCCAAGCGCCGGGCGTCTGTGCACGCGTCGCCTCGCCTGGCTTGAGGAAACGCTCAAAGCAGAGCCGACCACGCCGACCATGCTCGCGCTGCATCACCCGCCCTTCGATCTCGGCATGGAGTATTTCCGCTACATGCTCCTCGCCGAGGGGGCGGAGCTGGAGGCGCTGCTAGACCGGCACCCGCAGGTCATCCATCTCGCCTTCGGCCACGTCCATGTTCCTGTGTTCGGGCGCCGGCGCGGCCGCTCCTTCTCCGCGGCGCGCGGCACCTGCCATCCGATGCTCCCGCCCTTCACCGGCTTGGCGACCGACTATGTTGACCGCCCTCCCTCCTACGAACTGATCCTGTTCGAGGGCGAGACGGTCATTCTCCATCACATGCAGGTCCAGCCTGGCGAGACACCGGTTGCCCGCGAAGTCGCCGATCTCGACGGCGGACCCGGCACCCTCGACATCTTCAGAAACGTCTAAGTCATGAGTGCATCGATGCCTTTTTCCCTTTTCATCTGCGATTGCGACGGAGTGCTGGTCGACAGCGAAGTGCTGGCTTGCCGTGTGGACGCGGAAGAACTCGCCCGACGTGGCTTTGCCGACTACACGCTGGAAACCGTGCTCCGGCGGTTCACCGGCGTCTCGCAAGCGGACTTCATGGCCACGGTGGAGCAGGAGACCGGCCGCTCCCTAGGCGAGGATTTCGCCGAGGCCGTGGCCTCACGCGTCAAGGAGTTGCTACGGACGGAACTGCAGCCCCTGCCAGACGCCGGGACCGTTCTGGCGTCGCTGCCGCTGGCAAAATGCGTGGCGTCGAGCAGCGCGCCGGCCAAGCTCGATCTCGCGCTCACCGTCACCGGGCTCAAGCACCAGTTTGCGCCGCACATTTTCAGCTCGGTTCTCGTCGAGCACGGCAAGCCGGCTCCCGATCTGTTCCTCTACGCCGCCGGCGCGCTTGAGACGCCGGCGGAGCGCTGCTGCGTCATTGAGGACAGCGTTGCCGGCGTGAAGGCAGCCCGGGCGGCGGGGATGGAGGTCATCGGCTTCACGGGCGGGGCGCATTGCGGGCCAAATCACGCCGAGCGGCTGCGCGAGCACGGCGCGTCCACAACGGTCGAGCGCTGGACCGACGTGCCCGCCGCGCTGGAGAGGCTGGCGAACTGATCCGGCAACCGGATCAGGCAGCCGCCCGCCGCTATCGCTTGAAACTGCGAGGTCAACCATGCTCAACCTGTTAGGCGCGGTGGCGCTGCTCCTGTGGGGCCTGCGCATGGTGAAGACCGGCGTCGAGCGGGCGTTCGGCACACGTCTGCAGCGCTGGATCGGCGCCGGCACGCGCAATCGCTTCCTCGCCTGCGGCATCGGGCTGGTCGCCACGCTCGCCCTGCAGAGCAGCACGGCGACCGCCCTGATGACCGCCGCCTTCGCCGGCAGCGGCTATATGAGCGGCGCGATGGCGCAGGGGGTGATGCTCGGGGCCAATCTCGGCACCAGCCTCGTCGCCCGCCTGCTGTCGTCAGGCATGGAGATGCTGGCGCCGATGCTGATTACCGTCGGCGTCGCCACCTTCACGCTGACGAGCACGCGCGCATGGCGCTCGGCTGCGCGCGCCATACTCGGCGCCGGGCTGATGCTGCTGGCGCTGCATCTGCTCGGTCAGGCGACGGAGCCGATGCGCCACGCGCCGATGCTCGCCGCGCTAATGGCGGCACTCGGGGCCGTGCCGGTGCTGGCTTTGCTCGTCGCGGCCGTGCTGGCCTGCGCGGCCTCCTCCAGCCTTGCCGTGGTGCTGCTGGTGATGGCGCTGGCCGATGGCGGCAGCCTTGCGCCGCCGCTATCAGTCGCGCTTGTTCTCGGCGCCAATCTCGGCGGCGCCGTGCCGCCGGTGCTGGCCACCCTCAAGGGCACGCCGGCCGGGCGGCGCGTGACCCTCGGCAATCTCGCGATGCGTCTTGCCGGCTGCGCTCTGGTGCTCCCTATCGCCGGGCCGCTGTCGACGTGGCTCGCCCCACACGTGGGTGACGCCGGCCTGTTCGTGGTCGATGCGCACATTCTGTTCAACTTCGCTCTCACCATTGTCGGTCTGCCGCTGCTGGACCCTATGGCCGCCGTGATGCTGCGGCTGGTCCCTGATGCGCCGGCCGCGCCGGACGGCCCGCGCCATCTCGACCCCGCTGGCATCGACACCCCGGCGATCGCCCTCGCCAACGCGGCCCGCGAGACGCTGCGCATCGGCGATCGGGTCGCCACCATGCTGGAAGGAAATCTAGAAGCGCTGCGCCGCGACGATGCCAGGCTCTGCGCCGCGGCCGCCACGCTTGATGACGAGGTGGACCGGCTCAATGAGGCGGTGAAGCTCTATCTCGCGCGCCTGTCGCGCCCCACACTCAGCGAGACCGATGCAGCCCGCGCGAGCGAAATTGCCGATTACGCGGTCAATCTCGAACATATCGGCGACATCATCGACCGCAACCTGCGCCAGATCGTCTCGAAGAAAATCCGCCACCATCTCAGCTTCTCCGCCGAGGGGCGGGCCGAGATCGAGGCTTTCTACGAACGCACTTTGGCCAATCTGCGCCTCGCCCAAAGCCTGTTTCTGGCTCGCGATCCCGAGCTCGCCCGTCAGCTCGTCGAACTGAAAGTCGACGTCCGGCGCTTCGAACAGAATTCTGCCCAGAGCCACTATGAGCGCCTGCGCGATGGGCGGGTTGAGAGCGTCTCGACCAGCGCGCTGCATCTCGACATCTTGCGCGATCTGAAGCGCATCAACGCCCATATCGCCTCGGTCGCCTATCCCATTCTCGAGCAACAGGGCGCGCTGCGCGAGAGCCGGATAATCGAACATCCTGGCTAGAAGCCGTGCCGGAGGATCCGCCCCTCACTCTCACCGACCGGACCCCGTCGGTCGCAGGACTGGTATATGGCTAAACGCTCTCCGAATACGCCCGTTCTGCTGTGCGCGGGCGAAGCGCTGATCGACATGGTACCGCGGGAGACGGCAGAGGGGCCGGCCTTCCTGCCGCTGCCAGGCGGCGCGGTGTTCAACACCGCCATTGCGGCCGGCCGGCTCTGCGTGCCGACCGCCTTCTGGTATGGCCTCTCCACCGACTTGTTCGGCGACCAGCTGCGCGTGGAACTGGTCCGCGCGGGCGTCGACATCGCGCTGTGCCGACCATTCGACCGGCCGACGACGCTCGCCTTCGTCACGCTGGTCGAGGGGCAGGCGCGCTATCTCTTCGTCGACGAGAATACGGCCGGTCGCATGGTCACTCCGGCCGATCTGCCGGAGATTTCGTCTTCCGTCAGGGCGCTGTTCGTCGGCGGCATCAGCCTTGTCGGCGAGCCGGTCGGTTCTACCATGGAAGCGCTCGCGGCACGCATCGCTGGCGACGGGCTGGGGAGGCTGATCATGCTCGACCCCAACATTCGCCCCGGCTTCATTCGCGACGAAGCGGCCTATCGCGCGCGCATCTGCCGGCTGATCGGCCTTGCCCATGTGGTGAAGTTCTCCGACGACGATCTCGTCTGGCTGATGGGGAAGCGGGACATGGATGAGATGGTGCGGGCGGTGCACGCGATGGGTCCGCATCTCGTTCTGGTGACGCAGGGATCGCGCGGTGCGCGTGCCTTCGGGGCTGGCCTCGATGTCGCCGCGCCGGCGCCCACGGTGACGGTTGCCGACACAGTGGGTGCCGGTGACACTTTCAACGCGGCCTTCCTCGCGGCGCTGGCGCGGCGCGACGCGCTGTCCCCTGCCAGGCTCGCAGCGCTGGACGCTGATGCGATCGAGGCCGCGCTCATCTTCGCGGTACGCGCCGCAGCAATGTCGGTCACCCGCGCGGGGGCCAACCCGCCTTGGCGACACGAGATGGATGGGACGGTGGGTGCATGAGGTTGCAAGCGTGATCCGACCATCCGGGTTGGACTGCGGCTACTCCTAAAACGATGCTGATCCTTCCGACGGGAATGTTCCGCCGAGGGTTCTCGTCCAGCGCCTTGATGATGCGGTCAAGCTCATCCTGCGTCGGCCGGCGATCCCGCTCCTTGCCTTTCCCGATCAGGCCGAGCCGCTTCAGGGCGATGCGCGCGAGGTCGAGGGGTTCGGTCGAGAGGGTCACGCCGTGGACCGCCGCAGCGTGGGAGAGCACGGTCTTGATATATCCAAAGTCCATGCTGACCGTGACCGGGCCAGCCCCGTCCTTCGCGCGGTCCTTGCCGTATTTGATGAGGCGCTCGCGGTCGAGCTCGGCGTTGCCCTACGGCCCCTTCCGACCGATCTGGGCTCTCCAGGAGCCGGATTTTAGTTTAGTGAAGGGCCAATCCGTGCGCGCTCCGTGTGCACTCACGCGTCGAAAATCGGAATTTGGGGCGTATCGTGGCGAAACATCGAGTGCACACGACGAGACCCAACTCCTTGAAGCTGCAAAAATAATGCCGAAAAATCAATCATTTAGATTTGCCGTTGCCCCTATGATGGACTGGACCGACCGGCACTGCCGGGCGTTCCATCGGGTCCTCTCGGCCCGCGCGCTGCTGTACACGGAGATGGTGACGGCGAATGCGGTGATCTTTGGCGATCGCGACCGGCTGCTCGGCTATTCCCCGCAGGAGCACCCCATCGCCGTGCAGCTCGGCGGGTCGGACCCCGAGGCGCTGGCGAAGGCGGCGGCGATCTGCGCCGACTGGGGCTATGACGAGATCAACCTGAATGTCGGCTGTCCCTCGGACCGCGTGCAGGGCGGCAATTTCGGCGCCTGCCTGATGCGCGATCCCACGCTGGTGGCTGCCTGCGTCGCGGCGATGAAGGCGGCGGTGGCGATCCCTGTCACGGTGAAGTGCCGGCTCGGCGTCGACGAGCAGGACCCGGAAACGGCGCTCGATGCGCTCGCGGACGCCGTGCTTGCAGCGGGGGCGGACGGGCTCATCGTCCATGCCCGCAAGGCCTGGCTGCAAGGGCTCTCCCCGAAGGAGAACCGCGACATTCCCCCGCTCGACTATGACCGTGTGTACCGGCTCAAGGCCCGCCTGCCCGGCGTGCCCGTCAGCCTCAATGGCGGCCTCACCACGCTGGAGACGGCGCAGGCACAGCTCGCCCATGTCGATGGTGTGATGCTGGGCCGCGCCGCCTATCAGCAGCCGGAACTGCTGCTGCGGGTCGACAGCCTGTTTTTCGGTGAGCCGGACCCACATGCCGACGCCTTCGCGGCGGTGGAGGCGTTCGAGCCCTACATCGCCGCCCATCTCGCCACGGGCGGGCGGCTGCACGACATCACCCGCCACATGCTCGGCCTGTTTCCCGGCCGTCCCGGCGCGCGTGCCTATCGCCGCCACCTCGCCATGGAGGGTGTCAAGTCGGAAGCGGGGCTCGATGTGCTGCGAACTGCCGTCAATGAGGTCCGCCGGGCCGAAGAACGCCGGTCGCTTGTGGCGTGAATCCGTGCCATCACGGCAGCCCGATGCGACGGCGTGACGTGGTGGCGTGATGGTACAGGCGATTCCTCTCGAACATCTGGTGTGGCTGTCCGGCGTGCTGCTGGTGGCGGGGCTGGCCACCGGCATTCTCGCCGGCCTTTTCGGCATTGGCGGCGGCGCCATCGTCGTGCCGGTGCTGTACGAGGTGTTCGGCGCGGTGGGGGTCGACGATTCCGAGCGCATGCATCTTTCGGTCGGCACCGCGCTCGCCATCATCGTGCCGACCGCGCTGCGCTCCTATTTCGCGCATCGGCGCCGCACCAAGATCGACAATTCCATCATGCGGCAATGGGCGGCCCCGCTGATCGCCGGCGTGGTCGCGGGCACCGCGCTGGCGGCAGTGTCGCCGGATGTGGTGCTGAAGATCGCCTTCGTGCTGTTCGCGGCGCTGATGTCGTCGAAGCTGCTGTTCGGCCGGGATCACTGGGTGCTGGCGGAGACGCTGCCGGGCCGCCTGCCGATGACGCTCTATGGCTTCGGCATAGGCGCGTCGGCGCCGCTGATCGGCATTTCCGGCGGCGGCATCGCCACCGTGGTGCTGACCCTCTACCGGGTGCCGATCCACACCGCCATCGCCACCTCGGCCGGGCTCGGGGCGCTGATCGCGGTGCCGGGCACGCTCGGCTACATCATCAGCGGTATGCCGCATCTCGACGATCTGCCGCCCTTCTCGCTCGGCTATGTCTCGCTGCCGGGGCTGGTGCTGGTGGGCGGCATCGCCACGCTGGCGGCGCCGCTGGGGGCGCGGCTGGCGCATGGCTTCACCAAGCGCCAGCTGGAGGTCGGGTTCGGCCTCTATCTGCTCATCGTCGGGCTGCGCTTCGTGGTGGCGCTGGTCGCGCGGTGACGCCGCCCGGCGTTCCCGGGCGGGCCGGCCTCACCGCTTCCTTTGCCCCGACTAAAGGACAGGACCCCTCCCCTCACTTCAGCGACAGCCAGATCGTCTTGGTCTGCAGATACTGGTCGATGGCCTCGGTGCCATTGTCGCGCGCCATGGAACCGGAGCGCTTATAGCCGCCGAAGGGGGTGGTCACATTGCCTTCGCTGAAGCCGTTGATCGCCACCGTTCCGCACGGCAGGCGCTTGGCGAGGTGGAAGGCCTTGTCGATGTCGCGGGTGAAAACGGTGGCGTGCAGGCCGTAATCGGTGTCGCGGGCAATGGTGAGCGCCTCGTCCACGCCATCGACCGGGATCACGCCGAGCACCGGGCCGAAGATTTCCTCGCGGGCGATCCGCATGCCCGGGTCGACATTGTCGAACACCGTGGGATCGACGAAGGCGCCGGCAAGCCCCTCGCTGGCGCCGCCGCCGGCAAGGGTCTGCGCGCCCTCCGCCTTGCCGATCTCGATGTAAGAGAGCACCCGCTCCTTGTGCTCGGTGCTGACCATGGAGCCGAGATCGGTCGCCGGGTCGAGCGGGTCACCGACCACCAGCGCCCGCGTCTTTTCCAGCACGCGATCGAGAAAGGCGTCCTTCACCCGGCGGTCGACGATCTGGCGCATATTGGCCGAGCAGTTCTGCCCGCCATTCCAGAACGCGGCATTGATGGCCGAGGAGACCAGCGTGTCGTCGATGTCGGCATCGTCGAGCACGATCATCGGGCTCTTGCCGCCCATTTCCAGCCCGACGGGCTTCAGATTGCTTTCGCTGGCATATTTCAGGAAATAGGCGCCGACCTCGGTGGAGCCGGTGAAGGACACCGCGTCGATGTCGTTGTGGCGGCCAATGGCCTGCCCGGCGGTTTCGCCGAAGCCGGGCACCACGTTCAGCACGCCGGGCGGTAGGCCGGCCTCAATGGCGAGCTCCGCGAGGCGCAGCGCGGAGAGCGGGGTCTGCTCGGCCGGCTTCAGCACCGCCGAGCAGCCGACCGCCAGCGCCGGCGCCAGCTTCCACGCCGCCATCAGCAGCGGGAAGTTCCAGGGCAGGACGAGGCCGACGACACCGATCGGCTCCTTGACGATCATCGCCACCACCTTCTCGGCGGTCGGCGCCACCTTGCCGAACGCTTTGTCGGCGAGTTCGCCATACCACTGGAAAAAGGTCGGCACCTCGTGGCTGATCTCGTTCAAGCAGTCCTTGATGGTCTTGCCGCTGTCGACGCTCTCCAGCACCGCCAGTTCCTCGGCATTGGCGCGCACGAGATCGGCGAGCTTCAGCAGCACCGCCTTGCGTGCCTCCGGCGCGGCGCGCGACCAGTCGCCGGCCTCGAACACACGGCGCGCCGAGGCGACCGCACGGTCCACATCCGCCCCGTCGCAGGCCGCGACCGTGCCGAGCAGCGCCCCGGTGGCTGGGTCGACATTCTCGAACACCTTGCCCGAGGCCGCCGCCGTCCAGTCGCCGTCGATGAAGGCGTGGCCGGGAAGGGTGAGGCGTCCGGCGATCGTGCGGTACTGCTCAGCGGATTTATAGGCGCTCATCGGGCGGGTCTCCGGGGGATGGGGGCGGTCAGGCGGCAAGCGGAACGAGGGCGGGCAGGCGGAAGCGCGCGGCCAGCCCGGCGAGGGCGTCGGCGATGCCATCATGCAGCGCGACGCCCTCGTCGAGCGCCCGCCGCTTGCGGGCGAGGCCGGCCTCGCCGGGCAGGCGCACGCGCGGCGCGCCCTCCAGCACACGGGAGGCGCGGCAGGCGTCGGCAAGCCAGCCGGTCTGGCGGGTGAAGCCGTCGAGCCCGCCAAACGCCGCCGGCGAGAGGGCCAGCACCAGCACGCTGGCGCCCCAGTCGCGCGGCGCGTCGGCGCGGCCATAGCCACTGAGGCCCTGCGTCATCGCCTCCACCATGAGCGACAGGCCATAGCCCTTATGGCCATGGTCCAGCCCGCCGATCGGCAGGATCGAGCCGCCCTCTTTGAGCGCGACAGGGTCGTCGGTGGCGTTGCCGTCGCTGTCCTTGAGCCACGCGCCGTTGAGGCGCCCGCCGGCGGACCGCACCCGCCCGCACATGGCGGCTGTGGTGATCGAGGTCGACACGTCGATGAGGATCGGATCGGGCTCGGCGGGAATGCCGGCGGCGATGGGGTTTGGCGTCATCACCGGGGTCAGCCCGCCGAACGGCGCCACATGGGCGTCGCTGGGGTCGGAGGAATAGACGAGGGTGAGCATTCCCGCGCGCGCCGGCGCCTCCAGAAAAGCCGCGAGGCAGGCGATGTGGTGGCTGCGCCGCAGCGCGATGGCGCCGAGGCCGTAAAGGCCGGCGCGGCGCACGGCTTCCTCAACCGCCAGACGTGTGGTCCAGATGCCGGGCAGCCGCCGGGCGTCCCAGGTCGCGACGGCGGCCTGATCGGCAATCACCGCCGGCCGGCCCGCGCGCTCCATGGTTCCGTTGTCGAGTTCCTCGACATAATCGGCGAGCAGCGCCAGCCCGTGCGTGGTGTGGCCGAGGAGGTCCGCCTCCACCAGCCCGAACGCCACCGAGGCGGCCGGCTCGGCGGGCAGGCTGGCCTGCACCAGCACCGCCTCGGCAAGGGAGAGAAGGTCGCGATACGCGAAACGCGGCGTCATGAAAGGCCCTTCGGGAGACTGCGCTCAGTGGCGGCGCAGCGTGATGTGCCAGGGGATCAGCAGCTTCTCCGCCAGCGAAACCGCGCCGAACAAGGCGAGGCCGAGCAAGGTGAGGAAGAAGATGCCGGCAAAGGCGAGATCGGGCCGCATGTTGCCGGTCGCGATCTGGATGTAGAAGCCGAGGCCCTGGTCGGAGCCCATGAACTCGGCAATCGTGGCGCCCACCGTCGCGTTCAGCGCGGCATATTTGAAGCCGACGAAGCACTGCGGCAGGGCGGCGGGCAGCCGCACCTTCCAGAAGGTGCGCAGCGCCCCGGCGCCGGTGGAACGGCAGAAGCGGGTGAGCTCGTCGGACAGCGACCCGAAGGCGTGGATCGAATTCAGCGCGACGGGGAAGAAGCACACCAGCACCACGATCACGACCTTGGGCAGCAGGCCGAAGCCGAGCCAGGCGATGAACAGCGGCGCGAAAGCGATCTTCGGCACCATCTCCAGGCTGACGAGGAACGGGTAGACGGTGCGCTGCAGCGGCTTCCAGAAGGCGATGGCAAGCCCCACCGGCACGCCGACGCAGATGGCGAGCGCGTAGCCGATCAGGCTCTCCGCGCCGGTGATCAGCGTGTAGTCCAGCAGCCGGGGAATATCCGCCCAGCCATTGGCGGCGATCTGCGAGGGTGTGGGCAGGATGTAGCCGGGGATCTTGAAGATCACCACGGAATATTCCCACACCAGGAAGAAGCCGATGAAGAAGGCGGCGAACGGCCAGGAGGCGCGCAGCGCCAGGGCAAGCCGGGCGGCAGCCCGCGTGGCGAGGCGTGCGGCGAGGCCGGGTTCGGGCGGCATGCTAGAGGACACCATAGTCATGGAAGATCCCCTGAATCTCGCGGACATACTGGGTGAACCGGGCGCTCGCCTTCACTTCGAGGTTGCGCGGCCAGGGCAGGTCGATGTCGATGCGGCGCTCGATCCTTCCCGGCCGCGGCGTCACCACGCAGACGGTGGAGGAAAGCTGCACCGCCTCCTCGATGGAATGGGTGACGAACACCACCGTCGGCCGTTTCTGCATCCACAGCGTCTGCAGGTCGGTGCGGATGCTTTCGCGCGTCATGGCGTCGAGCTTGCCCAGCGGCTCGTCGAACAGCAGCGTGTCCGGCTCGTGCACCAGCGCCTGGCAGAAGGCCGCGCGCTGCTGCATGCCGCCGGAAAGCTCATAGGGATGGCGGCGCTGGAAACCGTCCAGCTTCACCGAACGCAGCAGGTCGCGGATGCGGTCGGCATAGTCGCGCGGGTCGAGCCCGCGCAGTTCGAGCTGCAGGGCGACATTGCCCTCCACCGTGCGCCAGGGCACCAGCGTGTTGTCCTGAAACATGATGCCGATATCGGTGCGCGGCCCCTCGACCTTGCGGTCGTCGAAGAAGATCTCGCCCCGGCTCGCGTCCAGCAGGCCGGCGATCATCAGCATGAGGGTGGACTTGCCGCAGCCCGACGGGCCGAGCAGCGAGACGAAGCTGCCGGATTCGATGGTCAGGTCGACCGGTCCGAAGGCGTGCACCGCCGCCGGACCGACGCCGAACGTCTTTGTCAGCGACCGGATGTCGATCGTTGCTCCCATGACGCGTCTGCACTCCCTGAGATACGGAACGGGCGGAGAGGTTTTCCCCGCCCGCGCGGGGTCGGAAGGCTCTATTTCGGCAGGAAATCGTTGGTGTAGAAGAAGCTCGCCGGCTCTTTGGTCTCAAGGCCGTTATACGTCTTCATCAGCGCGATCATGTCGTTCCAGTCGGCCGGAACGTTCATGCCGAGCACTTTGCCGGTGTTGGCCTTGGAGTAGAGCACGTCGAGCGTGACCTTCTGCACCTCCGCCGCCTGCTTCTTTCCGGCTTCCTCGTTCATGGTGCCGCCGACGATGTCGCCCATCGCGTTGACCGCCGCCTGCGGGTCGGCCTCCGCCGCCTTGTAGGACTTCACCGTCGCGGCGAGGAAGCGCCGCACCAGATCCGGGTTCTTCGCCACCGTTTCCCGCGACGTCACGATGCAATAGCCGACCTGATTCACCCCGAATTCGGAATAGGGAAAGGTGATGGGCTGCGCCCCGCCGGCCGCCTTGATCTCGGCCGGCTTGTCGTCAAGGCCGCCGAGCATGCCGACCGTGCCACCCGCGCCCTGCAGATAGCTCGACACCAGCGCGCCATCCGGCACGTTGATGATGCCGACATCGCCTTCGGCAAGGCCGGCATTCTTCAGCACCAGCGGGAAGAAGGTGTTGACGCCGGCATTGGAGGTGGTGAGCAGCTTCTTGCCCTTGAGGTCGGCGATCTTGGAGACGCCGGCATCCGGGCGCACGATGATGGCTTCCGTGCCCATCGCGTCGATGACCGCGACGGAGATCAGCGGCGCGCCCTTGGAGGCGAGGTTCACCAGCCCGGCGCAGGAGCCATAGGAGAAGGTGCTGTCGCCATTGGCCACCAGCCGGTGCGCCGAACCCGAGCCGTTGCCGGAGCGGATGTCGAGATTGATCCCGGCATCCCTGAAATAGCCGCGGTCCTTGCCGAGGGCGAAGGCCGCGTGCGAACCGTACCACATCCAGTTGAGCCGAAGCCTCACATCGTCGAGGGCCTTGGCCTGACCGGCACCGAACAGGCTGACGGCAAGAAGCGCCGCGCCGGCAAGTCGCTTTCCGAGTGTTGCAGACATGATCATTGCGATCCCCGCTCTGGTTATTGCTTGTGCGATACTGGGGTCGCTCAGACCGGCAGGCAGCCGGGACCGAGCGCTTCGTAAGTCTTGTAGGACAGAACGAATTCCTGGTGCCCGAGCGCTTCGGACTTGGTCGGCGCGCCCGAAGCCGCGGCGATGACGGCGTCCACCAGATGGCGGCCGACCTCCTCCACCGTCTCCACGCCATCGGCGATGGTGCCGCCATTGACGTCCATGTCGCCTTGCATGCGGCCATAGGTGCGCGAGTTCGACACGCCCTTGATGACCGGCGCCACCGCCTGGCCGACCACCGAACCGGCGCCGGTCGTGAACAGGATGAGATGACAGCCGCTCGCCACCATCTCGGTGATGGTCTGGGTGTCGTTGATGTTGGGAATGCCGAAGCGCACCGGCCCGTCATTCACCGTGTCCATGAGATAAAGGCCCGGCCCGGGCGGGCGCACGCCCGGCTTCAGCAGACCGCGGATCGGCCGCGAGCCGCTCTTGGCATAGGCGCCGAGCGACTTTTCCTCCAGCGTCGACAGGCCGTATTTGATGTTGCCGCCGCCGAAGCTGCCATGGCCGAGCGCGGTGTAATAGTCGTCCGCCTTGCGCACCGCGCCGCGCAACGCCTCGGCGAGGCCCGGCGTGGTGGCGCGGCGGGCCATATGCTCCTCGCAGCCGATCAGTTCGCAGGTCTCCTCGAACATCACGGTCGCGCCGGCATCGACCAGCAGGTCGCTGGCATGGCCGACCGCCGGGTTGATGGTGACGCCGGACAGGCCATCGGAACCGCCGCATTTGCTGCCGATGACGAGATCGCTGAGCGCCAGCGGCACGCTCTCCATGGCCGCGAGGGCGGTGAGCTGTTCGCTCACCCAGGCCCGCCCCTGCGCCACCGTGCCGGCGGTGCCGCCGCAGGCCTGGATGGTCAGCAGTTCGACCGGCCGTCCGCTGGCGGCGATCGCCGCCTTGAGACGGCTGCGCTGGAACTCCTCGCAGCCGAGCGAGACCAGCAGCACCGCGCCGACATTGGGATGGGTGGCGAGGGCGGTCATCACCCGTTCGGCATAGTCGCTGGGGTAGCAGCCGGGAAAGCCGATCAGCTGCGCGCCCTCCGCCTGATACGGCGCCGCGATCAGGCGCGCGACATGGTGGGCGCATTCCACGAGATAGGCGACCAGCACATAGTTGCGGATACCCTTGCGGCCATCCTGGCGCAAAAATCCGCGCATGCCGGCAAGCGGGGCAGAGGTGGCGAGGCTACTCATAATGGTCCTCGTCATTGGTGAGGTAGCGGCTGGCGACGTTGTGAATGTGCACGAGACGCCCTTGCCCGATCGCCGCCCGGGTGACCGCCACCTTCATGGCGAACCGCACAATGTCCTGCCCCTCGGCGATGTCGACCAACGCCAGCTTGTGGCCTTGGGGGATGTCTTCCAGCGCCTGTAGCGAAACGCCGGTCAGCGTCGCGGCCCGCTCGCCGGCGCGGATGTCGCGCAGCGCGATGCCGACATTGTCACCGGCGGCCAGGATGATGAGGTTCGCCGCGCCCGCCATGGTGCCTCTCAGCCGGCCACGAGGTTGGGGGTGCCGATGCGGCGCATCATGTCGAGCGCCGCCGCGCGGTAGAGCGGGCGGACGTCGCGGGTCGGCGGACGGCAGCGGCTGGAGGGCAGGCCGACGAGTTCCATGCACAGCTTGTCGAGATAGCCGTCGCCGCTGGTGAAATCGCGCTCGATCTCGACCCAGAGCTTGTAGAACGGCATCGCCTCTTCCACGAGCATGCGCGCCACTTCGGTGTAGTGGCCGGCGCCGATCTCGCGCACCAGCTTCAGCCCCCATTCGGGCCAGAAATTGCACAGATGCACCTCGAACGCCTTGGCGCCGAGCGCGGGCATGGCGCTGAAGGCGAAGAACAGATTGTTGTCGATGATGGTGAAGCGGTGGGAGAAATGCGCCGCCACGCTCTCGAATTCCATCGCGTCGGTGCGCGGGGTCGCCCATTTCAGGCCGACGACATTCGGGATCTCCGCCAGCCGCTCCACCATCCGGAACGAGATGTTCGTCGTGTTCCAGAAGGTGTTGTAGATGATGATGCCGATTTCGGGCGCCGCTTCCGCCGCCGCGCGGACGAAGGCCTCGAAATCCGCCTCGGTGTGGCTGAAGTAGAACGGGCACGAGACCTGGATGAAGTCGGCGCCGATGCGCTGCGCGGCCTTGGCGAGGCGGATGAGTTCGAGCGTGCTCGTGGTCTGCGCGCCCATGGCCACCGGCACCCGGCCGCCGACCTCGTCGACGACGATCTCCGCCACCCGCACCCGCTCGTCGAAGGTCATGGTGGAGAAATCGCCCGCCGCGCCGCCGGCGAGGAACACGGCCGTCTCGGCGGTCAGCCCGCCATCGATGAGGAAGCGCACATAGGTGCGCAGCGCGGCCTCGTCGACGGGAAACCCTTCCTCGTCGCGGAACGGCGTCGGCACCGTGACATAGCAGCCTTCGAGCTTTTTCTTGAGAATTTCCGTCTGCACGTCACCACTCCCGGCTCGCGGCAGCCACGCGTCATCCCACGCCCACGGCCGACGGCCGGAGACGTTCACGGACGAAAGCGTCGCGTGCCCACTCAAATGTCGTGTCAACAAATCCCGGTGCCGAGGGGCCCGCCAGCGGTTCCCCGGATCATTCCGTGGCCTCATAGTGCCGGTAAAACGCCGAACGAGTTGACATATCTGGTCTCATTTTTGATGTTTCTGGTCAGTCCCGATGTCGGTGAGACCTGCCATGCCCACCCCCTCGCCTGCCACTGCCTCCCCCGGCCTGCGCGAGGGCGGCGTGCCCGCGTTCAATTTCATCCTGCAGCCGGAATTCCCGCTGAACGCGCTGGTGCTGGCGAGCGAGGCGCTGCGCATCGCCAACCAGAACAGCGGACGGGAGATTTTCCGCTGGCGCTTCGTCTCCGAGGATGGGGCGCCGGTGCGGGCCAGCAACGGGCTATGGATGTCGGCCGATGACAGCCTGCAGTCCATGCCGGCCGCCGATTTCTACCTCGTCTTCGAGGGCAATCTGCCGATGCAGCGCAATTCCTCGAAGCTGCTCAGCCAGTTGCGCACCGCAGCCCGGTTCGGCGCCTCCATCGGCGCGGTCGACACCGGCACCTTCGCCCTCGCCCAGGCCGGGCTGATCGACAAGCGCGAGGTCGTGCTGCACTGGGAGGCGGTGCCGGCCTTCCGCGAGCGTTTCCCCGGGGTCGGCGTCAACGGACAGATCTACCTGATCGACGGCCAGCGCCTCACCTGTGCCGGTGGCATCGCCACGCTCGACATGATGCTCGATCTCATCGGGCGGCTGAAGACGCCGACGCTGGCGAGCGAGGTCGCCAATGCGCTGGTCTACGCGCCCCGCCCCGCCGCCACCCCGCAGCGGCTCGACGACACGCCGGCCGCCGCGGTCGCCCCCGCCCTGTCCGACCGGATCGTGGCGCTCATGGAGCGCAATCTCGATTTCCCCCTGCCGCTCGACGAGATCGCGGAAACCCTGGCGGTGTCGCCGAAGACGGTGCAGCGCGAGTGCCGCCGCTCCTTCGACGAGACCCCGATGCGGCTTTACCTGCGCATTCGCCTGCAGGCCGCCCGCAACATGCTGTTCTATGAGGAATTCGGCATCAAGGATGTCGCCACCGCCTGCGGCTTTTCCTATCCCAGCGTTCTGTCGCGCGCGTTCCACGCACAATTCGGCATGACGCCGCGCGACTTCCGCACCTCGCTGCGCCGGCAGCAGAACCAGACCTACCGTCCGGAAGTGCGGCGCCTGTCCATCACACCGCCCGCCCGGATACCCGACCGCGCCTGACCGCGCGGTGCCGCGAATGGCTAAAATGTCGCTTTATCGACATTTTTTTACAGAAACGCTCAGAAGTGATGCACACACCCGACATCGCACCGCTTTGATGGGAAGCACTACAGACATATCGCCGGGCGCCGCGAGGAATGATGCGGGTGCTGGGAGCGAGCCGGGGGAGCACCCCGGCACGGCCTGCCCACTGAGGCGCGCGATGTGCTCCCGCCTCAAAAAAGTAATTTTATCAGATAGATAACTTCTTGCACGGAGGCCTTCTTTCGTCCCTGCCAGCGATGAGACCCAATGACGCGTCAGGCTCGGCGGCCCCAGTGTTGGCAAAAAAACCACACAGGGCACCGGGCGCCTCACCCAACGGTTCCCAAGCACCGCAACCTCGTCAGGCTGCCGATAAATGTAATCTAAGTGACATACTGATCTGCCAAATCGACAGTCCTCGATCAACGCCGACCGAAATCCGGGAGCCAGTGTCGCTTTCCGGGCCGGGCGCGGCACTCCGGGCGCATGGGGACTGCATGATGACTCTTGGGAAAACCCGCCACCGACGTGACTTCAGCCTCGCCACACTCACCTCCCGCCTCCTGTGCGGGGCGGCGATGACGGTGCTCGGCACCGTTGCCGCCCAGGCGGAGGACGGAACGCTCCGCATCCTGACGCTGAACACCTGGGGCGACCAATACGCCAACAATCTCGGCGTTACCTCGGATTTCTTCATCAACGGCAATTACGACATCATCGCCCTGCAGGAATCGCGCACCAATACCAAGTACATCCCCGGCCTGACGCAGATTCTCGGTGATGCCGGCGTCGGCACCTATGCCGGCACGCAGATCAGCGATGTCAGCGTGCTCAGCCGGCTGTCCGGCAGCTTCGGCTCCAGCACGCTTGGCGACGCGGTGGCCTATCAGAAGATCGACGCGCAGAACGGCGTGCCGCAGACCATCATCGGCTCGGTGCATCTCAATTATTACGACGAGCCCAATGCCCGCCTCAACGAGGTCAAGGGCATGAACAGCTGGGCCGCCGGCTCCGACACGCCGATCATCCTTGTCGGTGACTTCAATGCCGGCGACGTTTCCGAGCGCGGCCTGCACAATGCCGACCAGCAATCCTATCTCTTCGCCCGCACCATCGTCGACAGCGGGTCCTCGGCGCTGTGGAAGCAACTGGCCAAGGAATACACCCCGGAAGGCAAGGCGAGCCAGTATGAGGCCTATGCTGCCTCGATGCAGGTGGTGGACGGCAACGGCACGGTGCATTACCGCAACGTGATCCAGGCCTATTTCGACGCAAACCGCAGCGAGTTCCCCGGCAAGACCAGCATCTCACAGCTCAGCTGGCGCCAGTGGGAACAGATCATCGCCAAGGACATGGCGCAGAACGGCATCACCTTCGAGGACGAGACCTATCCGGTGGCCTCGAACACGCCGGTGACGATGAACGTGCTGAAGAAGCAGTACATGCTGCTCACCACCGCAGCGGAGCGCGAGCCTTTCGCCCCGCACGAACTGAAGGACGGCACCACCACCTGGCCCTCGGCCGGCGAGGATGCCACCAACACCTGGACCAGCTGGGACCGCGTGACGATCGACCATTTCATGGTCTCCCGTCCGTTCGGCAAGTGGTACACCATCGTCGACGATCCCAAGGACGCCTATACCGGCGTGCTTGACGATGTCGGCTTCATCAATGACGGCAGCGCCCCGCTCGCCGACCATGAGCCGGTGGCCCATACGCTGAAATGGATCGGCCCGGCGCTGGAGACCTATACCGAGACGGTCGACAGCAAGGACGTGGAGAAGACCCGCCTCGTCTGGGGCTCCGAGGCCACCGTGTTCGCGGAGAAGAACAAGGAATTCTACCTCACGCGCAACAATATGCGCACCGATGTCTATCTCGGGCAGATCTCCGATGAGAACGGCAATCCGATCCTCACCGGCCTGACGCTGGAAGAAAAGAAGACGCTGCTCGACTGCACGAGCACCGACCCGCGCTTCCAGCAGGCGATCCGCGACTACTGCATCGACGATCACAGCTTCATCGGCCAGACGCTGGTGACCGATGGCGGCACGCTCATCGTCGACGAGGACGCCGCGCTCGGCACCTCGGCGGCCAGCCTGCATCTCGACAACGGCACGCTGCGCATTGCCGGCACGGCCATGACGCTGCTCGACCGCGCCGTCGTGCTGGAAGCCGGCGGCGGCGGCATCGAGGTCGCCGCGGCGGACAATGCGGTAGCGATCGGCCGGGTGATTTCCGGCACCGGCAGCCTGACGAAGCTGGGCGAGGGTGCGCTCGGCCTGTTCGGCCAGAACACCTATACCGGCGAGACCAAGGTCGAAGCGGGCCTGCTGGTGCTCAACGGGTCGATCGCCACCTCGTCCCTCACCACCGTGTTCGACGGCGCCGCCCTGGCCGGCACCGGCACGGTCGGCCATCTGCGCGTCGCTTCCGGCGGCACGCTCGCCCCCGGCCAGTCCATCGGGACGCTTAACGTGGCGGGCAATCTGAGCTTCGCCGCCGGCTCCCTCTATCAGGTGGAGCTGAACGCCGAGGGCAAGAGCGACCTCGTCGCCGTCACTGGTGCCACCACCATCGAAGGCGGCAGCGTCATCGGCATCGCGGCCGGCGGCAACTACCTGCCCGAAACCGCCTACACCATCCTCACCTCGGCCGGCGGCATCGAGGGGGCATTCGCCGACGTGACCTCCAACCTCGCCTTTCTCGACCCGACGCTGAGCTATGGCGCGACCGACATCCGGCTCACCATGGCGCGCAACGACACCGCCTTCGACAAGGTGGGCTATACACGCAACCAGCAGGCGGCGGCGCGCGGGGCGGAAAGCCTCGGCTATGGCAATGCGCTCTACAACGCCATCGTCATGCAGGACGCGGCGACGGCGCGGGGCATCTTCAGCCAGATCGGCGGCGAGGTGCATGCCTCCACCGCCGGCGTGCTGGTCAGCACCAGCCGCTTCGTCCGCGACGCGATGGATGACCGGCTGCGTGCCTCGGCGGGCGAGACGCTGATCTCCGACATGGCCGTGGCCAGCCTCGACACCAAGGCGCCCCGCCCGGTGGCGGCGGACACCAAGGGCGTCGCCATGTGGATGCGCGGCTTCGGCAGCTGGAACAACGTCGATGGCGACAGCAACGCCGACGGCCTCACCAGCAACACCGGCGGTGTCCTCGGCGGCCTCGATGCCGGCCTCCCCGGCAACTGGCGCGTGGGCATGCTGGCCGGCTACAGCCAGACCTCGGTGAGCCTCGACGACCTCGCCGCCAGCGCGGACAGCGACAACGTGCATCTCGGTCTCTATGCCGGCACGCAGGCAGGCCCGGTCGGCGTGCGCCTCGGCGCCGCCTATACCTGGCACACCATCGACAGCCTGCGTCAGGTCAACATTCCGACCATCAGCGAGCGGCTCATCGGCGATTACGATGCCGCGACCTCGCAGGTCTTCGGTGAACTCGGCTACCGCTTCGAGAACGGCGCGGCGGTGTTCGAACCCTTCGTCAATCTCGCCTATGTCCACTTCAGCAACGACGCCTTCGCCGAGCAGGGCGGCGTCACCGCGCTGGGCGGGCAGAGTGACAGCCTCGCCACCTTCTTCACCACGCTGGGGCTGCGCGCCTCCACCCGCTTCACCGTCGGGGGCATGCAGGCCACGCTGCACGGAACGGTCGGCTGGCAGCACGCCTCGGGCGACATCACGCCCGACGCGTCGCTCGCCTTCGTCGGCGGCGATGTGTTCTCGGTCGCCGGCGCGCCGATCGCGGAAAATGTCGCGGTGCTCGGCGCGCGGATCGAGTTCGCCGCCACGGAACATGCTACCATCAGCATCGGCTATGACGGGCAGTTCGGCTCCGGCCAGAGCGACAACGGCCTCACGGGGACGCTGAGCGTCAAGTTCTGACGCACGGCCTTCCGCTTCATCCTCCGCCGGCCGGGACAAGCGTCCGGCCGGCCCCGAGCCGTCTCGACCCATGCGGCGCCTGATGGACGCCGCATGGGTCGCTGACTATTCTGACGCTGTGCTTTCGAGAGCCGACATGCTGATGCGCGACGACGAGCGGGACGACGAGGGCAAGAAGGCGCGCCGCCGCGCCTTTCTGGTGCAGTATCTCGACCAGAACCGCTACATCTCGATCGAGGAGATCGCGAGCCGCTTTTCGGTGACGACCCAGACCGCCCGGCGCGACATCGTCGCGCTGGAGCTGGAGGGCAAGGTGCGCCGGCTGCATGGCGGCGCGGTCGCCTCGACCCCGATCGACCCCACCGTCTACCGCCAGCGCCGCATCGCCAATGCGCAGGCCAAGGAGGCGATCGGCGCCGCCGTCGCCCGGCTCGTGCCCGACAATGCCTCGGTGTTCCTCGACACCGGCACGACCTGCGAAGCGGTGGCCCGCGCGCTCATCGACCACACGGCGCTGCGCGTCGTCACCTACAGCCTGCGCGTCGCCTCGACGCTGAGCGACCGCACCGATTTCACCATCGCCGTGCCCGGCGGCTTCGTCCGACAGGTGGATGGCGGCGTGTTCAGCCAGACCTCGGCCGAGTTCATCCAGGCGTTCAAATTCGACTTCGTCGTCATCTCGGTCAGCGGCATCGACGAGGATGGCGATATCGGCGACGACGACTATGCCGAAGTCGCCGCCGTGCGCGCGGCGATGATGCAGGCGGGGCGGGTGATCCTCGCCATCGACAGCAGCAAGTTCGGCCGGCGCGGGCTGGTGCGACTGGGATCGCTGCGCGACATCGATCTGCTGGTCACCGAAGCCGCGCCCGTCGGCGACCTCGCCAGCGTCGCCGAGAAGAGCGGGGTCAAGCTCCACCTCGCGCGGATGGAGCCGGCCTGAGCGCGCCTTACCGAAGGGTCGCTCCCCGACAACGCCCGATATACACGCCGAGGAACGCCATCGAGACGGTCAATCCGCCGGGATCGACAGGTAAAACGCGCGATTTCGCATAGAATTACCTCACCCCACTACTTGGCTGCCGCAGATGTCGAATACCGACATCATATCGGAACGATGGCCGGGATTGCCTGTTGGTCCACAAGCGTGCACCTGCTTTCAGCGCGCCGCCACGCCAACATTTACAGCCATCACGCGGCGGCTCCCGACCCGGGACCGGCCGCCCCGGCATATCCTGGAGGTTCACATGTTCTACACCGACGGCAAGCTGCAATATCCGGTGCGCGTCGAGAAACCCGATCCGGTCTTCGCCCGCGCCCTGCAGCAGGCGATTGGCGGGGTGGAAGGCGAAATCCGCGTGGCCATGCAGTACATGTTCCAGGCCTTCGGCGCGCGTGGGCCGGTGAAGTACCGCGACATGCTGCTCAACACCGCGACGGAAGAGCTGGGCCATATCGAGATGCTGGCGACCGCCGTGGCGCTGAACCTTGAGAACGCGCCGCTGTCGCTGCAGGAGGAAATCTCCGCCGATGCGGTGGGCGGGGGCGTGTTGAACGGCATGGATTTCCGCCATCTTCTCTCCACCGGCCTCGCCGCGCTGCCGGCCGACGCCAATGGCGTGCCGTTCTGCGCTTCGCATGTCTACGCTTCCGGCAACATTGCCGCCGACATGTATGCCAATGTGACGGCGGAAGCCTCCGGCCGCGTGCTGGCGGTGCGGCTCTACAACATGACCAACGATCCCGGCATGAAGGACATGCTGTCCTTCCTGATCGCCCGCGACACCATGCACCAGCAGCAATGGCTGGCGGCCATCGAGGAACTGGGCGGCGCAGCGGCGCTGCCGATCCCCGACAGTTTCCCGCAGGAGCAGGAGAACCGCGATTTCTCCTATGTCTATCTCGGCCACAGGACCGACGGCACCATTCCCGAGGGCCGCTGGTCGTCCGGGCCGAGCATGGACGGGCGCTCCGAGTTCACCGGGCAGGTGTCGAAGCCGCTCGGCGACGAGCCCAGCCTCGCGCCGGCGCGCCCCGACAGCGGCGCGCAGACCGGGCAGGTCTCCAAATCAGGCATGGGCGGGCTGCTCGGCCAGGTGGAAGGTGCCATCGAGCGCCGGCTGTAGGAAAAAGGGGCGGCCGATGGCCGCCCCGCTCTCCATCGCCATGTCGTCGCTCAGTTGCGCGATTTCTTGCGGCCGGAAGCTCGTCCGCCCGCCCCGGCTTCCGCCGGCGCGGTCGCCGCGTCCGGGCGGTGGGGGATTTGCATCTCGCCCTGATCGGTGAGGGTGGGAAATTCGCCGGCATTGATCAGCGCTTCGATCGGCTCGACCGGCGGCGACGCCGTTTCCTCTACCGACAGCAAGGTCTCCGGGCGACCTTCCTCAATCGCCACAATCTCCTTGGCCTGCACCCAGTGGTCCTCGGCCCGGCCTTCGGGGCGGCCTTCCTGCTCCCACAGCTGGTGGGCCCGCGCGCGTATGGTGTCTTCTCGTTCGTCCATGGAGTTCCTCCCGCTTGTCGAGCCAGAACGCGCCGGAGAGGCGGACCGTTCCGGCCGGAACCGGCGACAGCGCGGCACGTTGAGCGTCACTGCCCCGGAGGCGCGTTCATCGACATGGCCGAAAAAACCACCATAAGGCGCCTGGCGCGCCGCTTCGATCTCAAGATCGTCTCACCCACCAGCCTCACCATCCGCCGCAAGCGACGCGGGCGTGGCTTCAGCTATGAGACCGCCGATGGCACAGCGCTGAAGGATGCGGAGGAACTGGCCAGGCTGCGGCGGCTCGCCGTGCCGCCGGCCTACCGTAATGTGTGCTTCGCCGCCGATCCGCGCGCCCATCTCCAGGCCGTCGGCGAGGATGCCGCCGGACGGCTGCAATACCGCTATCACCCGGATTGGACGCTGGTGCGCGAGACGCTGAAGGCGGACCGGCTATCCGGCCTCGCGCAGGCGCTGCCCCGCATCCTGCGCAGCGTGCGCCGGGAACTGCGCCAGCCCTCCTCCCCCCGCCGCTTCGCCCTCGCAGCCGTGGTGCAGCTTGTGGCGCTCACCGCGATCCGCGCCGGCAGCGAGGAATATGCGCTGGAGCACGGCACGCGCGGGGCGACGACGCTGCTCAAATCGCATCTGCGGCTGAAAGATGACGAGGTGGCGCTGGCCTTCAAAGGCAAGGGCGGCAAACCCATCCGCAAGCAGTGCCGCGACGCCGATCTCGCGCGCGCGCTGGCGCAGCTGAAGGAGATTCCCGGCGCGCGCCTGTTCAAATACCGGGGCGAGGATGGCGGCATTTACGCGGTGCGCGGCGCGGACGTGAATGTCTTTCTCAAAGCCATCAGCGGGCAGGCCATATCGCTAAAGGATTTTCGTACCCTGACGGCGTCGCTGGGCGTGCTCGACCGGCTGGGGCGGCTGGAGCCGGCGGGCAGCGAGCGCGGCCGGCGGCAGCAGATCCGTCAGGCCATCGCCCCCCTCGCCGACGAACTCGCCAACACGCTCACGGTCTGCCGCACCAGCTATGTGCATGACAGCGTGATCTCGGCTTTCGAGACGGGAAAGCTCGCCAAGACGGGCCCGGAAGCGCGCTCGCCCCTCGCGCGGATGCAATTGCTCTCCGAACTCCTGCGCAGCAAAGGCTGCCGCCCGGCCTGCGCCGGAAAGAGCGTTGCCCGCCGCCGGACGGCCGCCATTGAGGCCGTGGCGGCGGCGCCCTAGTCGCCCCAGCCGAGCGAATACCCCCTGTTGCAGGGCCGCGCGTGCGCCACCGCGCATGGCGGACGCCTGCGCAAATGGCAGCACAAGAGAAAACGAAGACCCTTATTCAGAAAAGAACACGGCGGTGACCTGGTACATCGCCGAAAGTATTTGCCTACGGAGCCGGCGAAGGCTGCCGCCACGCAACGGAACCTTACGGGTTACTGCCACTTAGCGAGGGGTAGAGCGCGAGCTGGCGCCACAGCGCCACACGCCGCGCTTCCAGGAAATGGAGACGACCATGAATACCCTCAAGCTGCTCACCGTGGCGCTCATCACCGCTGCCCCGCTTTCCGTGCTTCCGGCCGCCGCGCAGTCGGTCGGCGAGCAGACCGGGGTGAATGCCGTGCTCGGCGTCAGCCCCTCCACCACCGATTTCGTCACCCAGGCGGCGATCAGCGGCATGTTCGAGATCCAGTCGAGCGAACTGGCGCTTGAGCGCGGCGACGCCGCCACCAAGGCGTTCGCGCAGCAGATGATCACCGCGCACCGCAAGGCCTCCGAGGAGCTGAAGGGATTGGTGGCGAGCGCCAATATCAACGTCACCCTGCCGGCGACGCTCGACAGCGCGCATCAGGAGACGATGGACGATCTGCGCAAGCTGCAGGGGGCCGAGTTCAATGAGGAATATATCGACGAGCAGGTCGACGCGCATGAAGACGCCGTCTCGCTGTTCGAGCGCTATGCCGAGGGCGGCGACAATGCCGCGCTGAAGGCGTGGGCGGCGAAGATGCTCCCCGAACTCAAGCACCATCTCGACATGGCCAAGAAGCTCGACAAGTGAGCCAGCCGCGCCCCGGTCCGGGCCGCTGTGAGGGGTGAGGCAGCATGGCCCGTATCCTCATCATCGGCGCCACCGGGCTGATCGGCGCGCATGTGGCGGCTGATCTGGCGGCCGCCGGCCATGATGTGACCGGGGTCGCGCGAAGGGTCGATGCGGCCGCGCGGGCGATGCCGTCGCTGCGCTGGCGGGCGGTCGATCTCGCTCGTGCGTCGAGCACGGACTGGGCGCCGCTCCTGGCGGGAATCGACGTGGTGATCAATTGTGCGGGCGCGCTGCAAAGCGGGCCCGCCGATGACGTGACCGGGACGCATGAGCGCGGCCTCGCCGCCCTCGTGGCCGCCTGCGAAAGCGCGGGCGTGCGTCGCGTCCTCCATTTCTCCGCCATGGGCGTGGACGGGGCGACGCCGACCGAGTTCTCCCGCAGCAAGCGCGCGGGCGACGACGTACTGATGGCCAGCGCGCTGGACTGGGTGATCCTGCGGCCCTCGGTCGTGCTCGGGCCGGCCGCCTATGGCGCCAGCGCGCTGATCCGGGGACTGGCGGCGCTGCCGCTCCTGCCCGTCATGCCAGCGACGGCGCCCTTGCAGCCGGTGGCGCTGGCGGATGTGGTCGCCACCGTCGCCTTCTTCGTCGCGCCCGACGCCCCAGCCCGGCTCGCGCTGGAACTGGCGGGGCCGGACAGGCTCACCTTCAACGCGACAATCGGGCTCTATCGGCGCTGGCTGGGCTACCGGCCGGCGCGGGAGATCGCGCTGCCGGCGTCGGTGGCGGGGCTGTTCTACCGGCTGGGGGACCTCGCCGGCCGGCTCGGCTGGCGCCCGCCGGTGCGCTCGACGGCGCAGCGGGAAATCGCGCGCGGGGCGGTGGGCGACACCTCCGCCTGGCGGCGGGTCACCGGCCTCACGCCGCAGGCGATCGCCGCCATGCTGGCGGCGCGCCCGGCCTCGGTGCAGGAGCGCTGGTTCGCCGGGCTCTATCTGCTCAAGCCGGTCATCCTGCTCAGCCTCGCCCTGTTCTGGGTCGGTTCGGGCGTCGCCTCGCTGGGGCCGGGCTATGAAGGCGGGGTCGCGCTGATGCGCGAGGGCGGCGCCGAAGCGCTCGCGCCGCTGGCGGTGATCGGCGGCGGGCTGGCGGATCTTCTGGTCGGCGTCGGCCTCATCGTCCACCTCACTGCACCGTTCGCCCTGCTCGTCGGGATCGCCCTCGCGCTGTTCTACGCGCTGGCCGGCAGCGTGCTCACGCCCTGGCTGTGGCTCGATCCGCTGGCGCCCTTGCTGAAGATCGCGCCGGTGATCGCCCTGCATCTTGTCGCCCTCGCCACGCTGAGGGACCGGTGATGACCTATTTTATCCTGAAATTCCTGCACCTTATCGGCGCGGTGGTGCTGATCGGCACCGGCGCCGGCATCGCTTTCTTCATGGTGATGGCCCATCGCACCGGCCATGTCGCCAAAATCGCCGGTGTGGCGAGGATCGTGGTGACGGCCGATTTCCTGTTCACCGCCACCGCCGTGGTCGCCCAGCCCGTGACCGGCGTGCTACTGGCGCGACATGTCGGCTACCCCCTGACGGAGGGATGGATCGTGCTGTCGATCCTCCTCTACCTCGTCATCGGCGCCTTCTGGCTGCCGGTAGTTTATATGCAGATGCGGATGCGCGACCTTGCCGAAGCTGCGGAAGCCGCCGGCGCAGCGCTGCCGCGCGCCTATCACCGGCTGTTCTGGACCTGGTTCGCCTTCGGCTTCCCAGCCTTTGGCGCCATTCTCGGCATAGTGTGGCTGATGATCGCCCGGCCGGAAATCCATTTGCTCGGTTGAAGCTGCAACACAGGCTTTCAGCCACCCTCCGCCAAGCGATCCTTCAAGACCGGTGCCGGGCTCGCGACGCGGGAAAAACTGGTACGCCGTGCCTGTTCCAACTCGCGCAGGCCGGTGGCCAAGCCCGCGCCCCACACCAGATGCACGGCGAGCATCAGCGCGTTGCGCCGAGCAGGATGAAGCGTCGCAGGACGGAGAATGCCCAGCACGGGAATCCAGCCGAGATAGCTCGCCACCCACACGCCGATGCCGAAAAGCGGGCCGGCCAACCGCGCGCTACGTGGGCGCAGAAGGCCGAAAGCCGCCCCTGCCGCGCCGCCATAGGCGAAATGATGCAGAAGCGTGGCGGTGGGCGCGGTGAGCCCGAGATGCGGAAGGTTGGCGCTGATCTCGCGCGGCGGCAGCGGGTAGCGCTCCTTATTGGGCAAGCGCCCATGCAGGCGGCGCATCGCCATGGTCATCGGCAGCGTCGCGGCAACGCCGGCAAGGGCGCCCAGCACCAGGCGGTCGCCGGCTTTCATCGCGCGCTCCTCCGGCCGACAGCGGCGGTGGCGAGAACCAGGCCCATGGCAGCGTAGGCGAGCGCAATGGAGCGCGGGCGCACCACCAGCTCCCAGCCGGGCGTCAGCCGCTTCGGCACCACGGCGTAGTCAACGACAGCGGCAAGGGCCGACACGGCGGCCGCGTCGCCCAACGGGTTGCGCTGCGGACGCCAGAGGCGCAGCGCCTCATAAACGCCGGCCCAGAGCAGCGAGGCCGCATGATGGGTGGCATAGCCGCCGAGCGTGTGCTTCAGGTCTACCGCGCGCGAGCGGCCGGCGGCCTCGCCCAGAAACCAGTGGCTGGTGGCGTTCACCGGCTGCACCAGAGCCTGCCCTTCCGCCCGTGCCCGTAATGCGAGCACGACCGTGGTGGCAATGGCGGCGGCGCTGCCCGAGCGGAGCGTGCGGCCGGCAAGAAGGCGCAGAATGTGGGAAGGCATGCTCATGGGCGCCCCTTGCCGGGTTCGGCCATCTTGCGGTGCTGCTCGGCCAGCATTCCGGAAGGCATGAGATTGGCGGCGGCGGTCTGCAGCTTGTTCTTCCAGCCGCCGACGACATCGCCTTCGCCCTTCATCATGGCGTCGAAACCGGCCCTCGCGACCTCGGCCGGATCATCCTTGTCGTCCTGACCGACCTTGGTGTCGAGCATGTCGGCGCGGGCGAAGAAGGCGGTATCCGTCGGGCCTGGCATGAGGCAGGTGACCGTGACGCTGGTGTCCTTCAGCTCGTTGCGCAGGGCGAAGGAGAAGGAGTTGAGGAACGCCTTAGTGCCGTTATATACGGCCTGGAATGCGCCCGGCATGAAGCCGGCGATCGAGCCGGTGATGAGAATGCGCCCGGAATCGCGCGCGCGCATATCCTGGCCGACGCGGTGGATGAGATAGGCGGTGCCGGTGACATTGGTGTCCACCACCCGCTTCCACGCCTCGAAATCTTGGTCAAGAAAGCCATGCCCGAGGCCAAGGCCGGCATTGGCCATCAGCAGGTCGACGGGCTGGCCGAGTGCGCGGACCGTCTCATAGAGTTCATCGACCCCTTCGCGCCGGGCCAGGTCGGTCTCGATGGCAGTCACATGGCTGCCGAGTCCGCGCAGCACCTGCGCGGCCTTCTCGATGCGCGGCTCATCGGCGGCGATAACGAGGTCGTAGCCGCGTTCGGCGGCGCAGCGGGCGAGTTCGAACCCGATGCCGGTAGAAGCTCCGGTAACGACCGCAAGCGGCCGGGTGACATAGGCCATGGCGGTCTCCCCTAGGGCTTGAGCACGACCTTGATGCAGCCGTCCTGCTTGTCGCGGAACGTTTGGTAGAGGTCAGGCCCGTCCTCCAGCGAGGCGCGGTGGGTGATGACGAAGGAGGGGTCGATCTCGCCCTTCTCGATGCGCTCCATCAGCGGCGCGAGATAATGCTGCACCGGCGTCTGGGCCATGCGGAAGCGCAGCCCGCGATTGATCGCCGAGCCCATCGGCACCTTGTCGAGGAAGCCGCCATAGACGCCGACAATGGAAACCGTTCCGAAATTCCGGCAGCAATGGATCGCCTGACGCAGCACATGCGGGCGGTCGGTGCCCATGAACAGCGCGGTCTTTACCCGGTCGACCACGGAATCGGCGCTGGCGGTGGCGTCGGCCTCGGTGCCGACGGCGTCGATGCAGGCATCCGCCCCACGCCCATGGGTCAGCTCCATAAGGCGGTCATAGATATCCTCCTCATGGAAATCGAGCGTCACCGCCCCGCCCGCCCGCGCCATGGCGAGCCGCTCGGGAACGGTGTCGATGGCGATGACCCGTTCGGCGCCGAGCAGGAAGGCAGAGCGGATGGCCATCTGCCCGACCGGACCGCAACCCCAGATGGCGATGGTGTCGCCGGGCTGGATGTCGCAAAACTCCGCAGCCATGTAGCCGGTGGGGAAAATGTCGGAGAGGAACAGCGCCTGCTCGTCGGTGAGCGAGTCCGGCACCTTGATCGGGCCCACATCGGCGTAGGGCACGCGCAGATATTCCGCCTGCCCGCCGGCATAGCCGCCCAGAAGATGCGAATAACCGAACAACCCGCCGGGCGAATTGCCCCACAGCTTCATCGCCTTGGCACGGTCGGGATTGGTGCGCTCGCAGCCGGAGAAATAGCCACGCTTGCAGAAGAAGCACTCGCCGCAGGAAATGGTGAACGGCACCACCACCCGGTCGCCGACCTTGAGCTTGCTGTTGCCGGCCCCGACCTCGACCACCTCGCCCATGGTTTCATGGCCGATCACATCGCCATGCTGCATGCCCGGGATGATGCCGCCATAGATATGCAGGTCCGACCCGCAGATCGCACAGGCCGTCACCTTGATGATGGCGTCGCGGGCATCCTCGATGGTGGGATCGGGCACGCTCTCGCAGCGAATGTCGCCCTTGCCGTGCCAGGTCAGCGCTTTCATGGGGGGCTCCTCGTCCTCTGATTGCGAGGGCTAATCCCCAAATCTGCTAGACGTTCCGGCCTTACAGGGCCGGAAACCCGGTCAAATCCCGGCGCGGTACTCCACACCCATTTCCCGGCAAAACCCTACCCAAACCGGGCGAAAAGCCCGGTTTGCGCGCGGCAGACTGCTCAGGCAAGCCCGCGTCGGAGGATGGCGAGCCAGTCCGCCTCCGTCACCACGCCCAGCGGGCGCTCGGCGGCATCGACAACGAAGACCGCATGAACGCGATCATTGGCGAAGCGGTCGAGCAGGGTAATGGCCGGCGTGTCCGGCGCGGCCGTGCTGGCCGGCGTCATCGCCTCCGCCAGCGTCGTTTCCGCCAAGGTCGTGGCCGGCACGGCCAGTTCGCGCAGGCCCACGGCACCGACGATCCGTCCTGCATCGTCGAGGATGGGCAGACGGCGCACATCGTGTTCGACCAGCAGCGCGCGCGCCTCGTCCGGCGTCATGGAAAGACGCGCCGCGATCACGCCCGCATGCATGACATCGGCGCAGGAGAGATCACGGTAGGAGCGCGCCAGCGCCCCCTGCTCCATGTCGCGCAGCAGCCGCTCAAGATCGTTCACGTCGATGTCGAAGGTCTCGCCCGTGCGCTCCAGGGCGGCGGCAAGGTCCGCCTTGCGGAAGGTCCACGGCATCTCCTTCGCCGGCTTGGCCGGCGGAACGGGGACATGCGGATAGGCATGGCCAGAAAAGCGATGATAGACCCAGGCGGACGCCACCAGCACCACCGCATTCGCCCCCACCGGCAAGAAGGGGAAGGCGTAGCTGGAGGACGCGCCTGCGAACAGGCCGACCAGTGCCGCAGCACCGCCCGGCGGGTGCAGGCAGCGTGTCAGCGACATGACGGCGATAGCGCCGCCGACGGCGATGCCGGCAGCGAGCGGCGACAGCGGCATGACATGCGCCACCAGAACGCCGATGAGCGCGGAAAGCGTGTTGCCGCCGATTGCCGGCCAGGGCTGCGCCATCGGGCTCGCCGGCACCGCGAACAGCAGCACAGCCGACGCGCCCATCGGCGGCACCAGCCAGAGCAGATGGTGCGGCTCGGTTGCGGCGAAGGAACAGATCAGCCCGGTGAGTGCGATGCCGACCAGCGCACCACCGCAGGCGAGAAGGCGATCCCGCAAATTCGCGCCGGCGAGGATGGGGCGGAACAGTCTCAAGCGGGAATTGACAGACAAGGCGGCCTCCAGACGAGGGGTTGCGGCAGAGCGGCGGCGCCGCGAGGGGTAGGCCCTATGCCGACCGGGGCGAAACGGCGAGGACGTGGGGCGGGTCTTCCACCATCAGTTGGCTCCGACACCCGGTGGGGGAATGCCGAGGGACAGGATCAGCCGTTGAAAGCCCGGTTTTCGCTCCACGAGATCGGCCACGCTATAGCTGTCCAGCACGGCGAAGAAGGCGTCCATGGCCTCGTTGAGCACGGGAAGGACCCCGCAGCCGCCGGCGAGCGCGCAGCCCTCGCAGCCGACCAGGCAGTCATCCCCCTCGGTATGACGCAATAGCTCGCCGACGCGGATCATCGCGGCAGGCCGGCCCAGCCGGTAACCGCCGGCGCGCCCCCGCGCGCTGGCGACATAGCCCGCTTTGCCGAGGTCGTGCAGCACCTTCATGAGGTGGTTCTGCGAGATTGAATAGGCCGCGGCAATCTCGGAAATCGCGCAGAGCCGGTCGTCCCGCGCCGCGAGGTAGATCAGCACGCGCAGGGCGTAATCGGAATAGCGCGTCAGCTGCATGGCTGTCTGGAGGCTTTCCAGTCGGAGGATACATGTATAGCGTATACATGATTTAAGGGGAGGCAAGTGATGACCGACGGCAGCGGGCAGACGGGGATGAGGGGTCCGGAATCGGGCGTGCGGCCCTTCGTCATCGAGAGCCGCCAGCGGGAGAGCGATGTCATCACCTCTTTCGTGCTGCGCCCGCGTGATGGCCGCCCGCCCGCGCCGCATAGTGCCGGCCAGCATCTGACCCTGTTCGCCGACCTTCCCGGCGCAGGACGGCAGAAGCGCAATTACAGCATCTCCTCCGCGCCCAATGGCGAGACCTACCGCATCTCGGTGAAGCGCGAGCCGGAAGGAACAGTGTCGAGATGGCTGCATGACGTGGCGCGCGAGGGCACGGCGCTGGACATCGCCGCGCCCTCCGGCAGCTTCGTGCTTCCGGCGGACGATACGCGCCCGCTGGTCATGCTCAGCGCCGGCGTCGGTCTGACGCCGATGGTGGCAATGCTGGAGGCTCTGGCCGCCGACCATCGCAGGCCCCGGCTGCAGTTCATCCATTGCACCCAGAGCCGCGCCACCCAGGCCTTCGGCGGCCATCTGCGCGGTCTCGCCGCCGCGCTGGGCGCCGAAACCGCCTTCTTCCACACAAGGGCGAATGAGGGCGAGGTCGACGACGATGTCGTCGCCGGTCACCTGACGCCCGACTGGCTGTTGGCTCATTCCGCTGTCGCGGAGGCGGAGTACTTTATCTGCGGCCCGACCCGTTTTCTAAGGCTCTTCGTGCCCGCCCTCGCCAAGGCGGGGGTTCCGCCGGAACGGCTGCATTACGAGTTCTTCGGCGCGGTGGAAGACCTGTTCGAGGAGCCACCGGCGGCGAGCGCCGCCCCGTCCTCCCCGCCCTCCACCGTGGCGGAGCGTCACTCGCGCACGGTCGGCGACATCACCCGCGCGGCGATCAGCGACACGCTGCTCGACAGCGCCGCCGACGCCGTCGTGGTCAGCGATGCCGAGGGGGCGATCGTGCTGTGGAATCCCGGCGCCGAGCGGATTTTCGGCTTCACCGAGGAGGAGGCGCTGGGACGTTCGCTCGACATCATCATTCCCGAGCCGTTCCGCGCCCGGCATTGGGAGGGCTATCGCGAGACCGTCGCCTCCGGCCAGAGCCGCTACGGCGCCGGCGACATGCTGGCCGTGCCTGGGCTGACCCGCGACGGGCGACGCATCTCGCTGGAATTCACCATCGCCCTCATCAAGGACCCGGCCGGCACGGTCACCGGCATGGCCGCCGTGCTGCGGGACATCACCCCCCGCTTCGAGGAAATGAAGGCGCTGAAGAAGAAGGTGGCAGCGCTTCAGGGCACGCCCTGACGCCGGGAGGGCAGATGGATCGTTTCGTCGTCATTTCCGGCTGCTCGGGCGGGGGCAAGTCGACTCTGCTCGCCGAACTCGCGCGTCGCGGCTTCGCGACGGTCGAGGAACCCGGCCGCCGCATCGTCGCCGAAGAATTGCGCGCGGGCGGGACGGACCTACCCTGGGTCGACCTCGCCGGCTTTGCCCGCCGGGCCGTCAGCCTCGCGCAGCAGGACCAGGTGGCGGCGCAAAACCGGAGCGGCTGGGTGTTCTTCGATCGCGGGCTGGTCGACGCCGCTGCCGCCCTGGCCTTCGCAACGGGAGCCCCCTTCGACGCGGCGCTTTGCAACGCACATTGCTATCATAGGCAGGTGTTCCTGACGCCGCCCTGGCCGGAAATCTATGCCGGCGATGACGCACGCCGACACGACCTCGCCGCCGCCACGGCCGAGTATGAGCGCCTGCTCACCGCCTACCCGGCCCTCGGCTATGAGATCACGCTGCTGCCCAAGCTGGCCGTTGAGGCGCGGGCGGATTTCCTCCTCGCCACGCTGGGCGCCACCGCCGACTCCGATCCGCCGCCACCGTGACGCCCCCACGACGCAAAAGGGGCAGGCGCGCACCGCCTGCCCCTTCTATGCCGTTTGCTCTCGACTGCCGTTGCGCTCACCAGCGGCTGGTATGACGATCACGGCCGATGAAGTAACCGACCACGACGCCCGCCAGCGCTGCCGTCACCATGCCCGGCAGCACGTCGATGCGGTTGGCGACCGCCGCGTTACCGGCGGCATAGAGGCCCGAGGCCCGCTCGGCGGCCTCATGCACACCTTCGCGCACGGTGTCGGTCGCGGCGGAAACGTTGCGACCCGTCTCGCGCACCAGCGCGTCGGCGCTGGAAGGAAGGTTCTCGTTGATCTTGTTGGCGTCGGCCATGGGAATGCTCCTGCTGAGATGAACTGCCGGAACAACGCCGCCCCGCGAGGAGCGTTCCCACCGCGACGCCTTCACCCCGCGCGGACGACAAAGGGACCGACGATCCGCTCCTCGCAATCCTCAGCCGTGCCGGCCTGCCAGGACTGCACGAAGAAACGCCCCGCCCCGCCAAGCCCGATGATCGGCGTGTGCCAGACGCCGCGCCCATAGACCACCCCGCCGCCCGTGAAGGCGAAGGCCCGCAACGTGGAAAGGTCGGGATATCCCTTCCCGTCGTCCAGAGCGACGGCGAGGACGAAACTCTCCCCCTGCATGGCGACGATGGCCTGCTGCGAAAACGCATGGCGCTCCAACAGCCTCACCGTGAGCGGCAGCGCCTGCGGCGCCGTCTCGAACAGCGAGGCGATCAGCCGGCTTCCCGAGCGCGTGTCGGTCTCGAACGGGGTAATGTCGTGGCGCCGCGCCGTGCCGGCATTCGCCGAGCGCGGCTCGTCGCCGCCGGCAGCGACGAGGTGGCCGTAGGGATGGAAAAGCGCCGTGGTAGCGGCGACCGCGGCTAGCGTCCGCCACGGCTCAGTCTCGCTGTTGTTGTTCACGCCTGCCTCACAGACTGCACCCCTGCCCTGCCGGGCTCATCTCCGAGCGCCCGCACGTTCAGGCTCCCCCGGCCGGCACGGCATAGGGCGAGAGTTCGCGCTTAAGGAAGCCACCATCGCCGGGCTCCCCGACAATGCGGCCGTCCTCGGCCATCACCTTGCCGCGCAGCAGGGTCATGACCGGCCAGCCCGTCACCGCCATGCCCTCATAGGGCGTGTAGTCGGCGCCGTGATGCATCAGTTCCTGGCGGATCGTCTCCTTTCGGTTGGGGTCCCACAGCACGATGTCGGCGTCGAAGCCGGGGGCGATGGAACCCTTTTTCGGGTAGAGGCCGTACATCTTCGCGTGGTTGGTGGAGGTGAGCGCGACGAACTCGTTCAGCGTGATCCGTCCTTCCACCACGCCTTTCGAGAACAGGATCTGCAGCCGCGTCTCGACGCCGGGAATGCCGTTCGGCACCCAGCGGAACGAGGTGCGCGCCTTCGGGTTCAGCTTGCCCATCTCGCCCTCGTAGAAGAAGGCGCAGTGGTCGGAGGAGAAGGTCTGGAACACGCCGGTGCGGATGCCCTCCCAGATCGCATCCCAGCTGGCGTGGTCGCGCGGCGGCGGCGAGCAGACATATTTGCCGCCGCTCTCATCCATGTTGAGGCCCTTCATGTCTTCGGCGGTCAGCGCCACATATTGCGGGCAGGTCTCGCCATAGACCTTCAGCCCCTTCTGCTGCGCCCAGCGGATCTGCTCCATCGGCTCGCGCCCGGAAACGTGCACCACCATGATCGGCACGTCGGTCAGTTCGGCGTGGCTGATGGCGCGGTGGGTGGCCTCGCGCTCCACCGACTGCGGACGGGAAGTGCCGTGATAGTAGGGCGCCGTCTTGCCGGCCGCCTCCAGCTTCTGCGTCATGAAGCGGATGGCGTCATAGCCCTCGCAATGAACCATGACGAGGGCACCGCAGCCACGCGCGCAGTCGAACACGTCGAGCAGCTGGCGGTCGTTCAGCACCAGATCGTCATAGGTCATGAACACCTTGAACGAGGTGTAGCCATCGCCCACCAGCGCCGGCAGTTCCTGCCCAAGAACGCTCGGCGAAGGATCGGAGATGATGAGGTGGAAGCCGTAGTCGCAATAGCATTTGCCCTCGGCCTCCTTGTGATACTCCATCACGCTCTGGCGCAGGCTCGCCCCACGCGGCTGCAGCGCGAAGGGCAGCACCGTGGTGTTGCCGCCGGCAATGGCGGAGCGCGTGCCGCTCTCGAAATCATCCGCCATGGCCGGGCCGCCAAAGGCCGGCTGTGCGAGGTGGACATGGCTGTCGATGCCGCCGGGCATGACCAGCAGTCCCGCCGCGTCGATCACCTTCGCGCCGTCGGCGAGGCTTTCCGCCACCGCCACGATGCGCCCGTCGCGGATGCCGACATCGGCGCGCACCGTGTCCGAGGCGGTGACCACCGTGCCTCCGCGTATGACCGTGTCGAATTCGTGCATGGACGCCTCGCTGGCTGGGTTGGGGGGACGCGGCTCCGCCGGCAGGCGCCCCGCCTGCAAGTCACGCACCACCTCCCGACAGCAAAGGGCGCGACGCGATCCATAGCGTGCCCATCGCCCGCGCCTTGGCCGGAGGGCACGGCTTCCGCTCGTTTAGGGGCAGCCTCCGCCTCCCGGTTAGGCAGGGGTACGCCAGCACCCCATCCTTCCCTAGCTCTCGGCCCCGGGATGGATGTGCGGGTGCGAATGGGTATGGCTATGCGGGTGGCTGTGCAGCGCGGCCGGAATCAACCGCCCTCCCTCGATCGCCATCGCCCGCGTCGCCAGTTCGGCGATGAAGGCGTCATCATGCGACACCAGCAGCATGGCGCCGGGGAAGGCGTGCAAGGCCGCTCGCAGGCGCTTTCCGTTCGCCGCGTCGACGCCGTTGGTAGGCTCGTCGAGCAGCAGCACGTCCGGCTTCATCGCCAGCAGCCCGGCGAGGCAGACGAGGCGCTTCTCGCCGCCGGAAAGCCGATGGCTGATGCGCGGCGCCAGCGCGGCGATGCCCAGCATTGCCAGCACCTCCTCGGCGCGTCGAAGCGCTTCCGCCTGGGTGCAGCCGAGATTGAGCGGGCCGAAGGCGACATCCTCGATCACGCTCGGGCAGAACAGCTGGTCGTCGCTGTCCTGGAAGAGATAGCCGACGCGCGGGCGCAGGGCTCGAAAGTCGCGCTCGCGGTGGCAGGTCGTACCGAACAGACGGATCTGCCCGGCACTCGGACGCTCCAGCCCGACCAGCGTGCGCAGCAGCGTGGTCTTGCCCGCGCCGTTCGGCCCGACAATGGCGAGCCGCTCCCCCTCTGCCAAAGCGAGATTCACCCGGCTGAGCACAGCGGCGCCGTCGCGGACGACGGTGATCTCTTCAAGCGAAAGCAGCGCACTCATAGCCGGTCCGCCAGGGTGAGGGCGAGCCCGAAGGCCAGCACGGCGGTTACCCCTGCCCAGTCGCGGCGTGTCGGCGGCGGCAGAGCGAGGCGCGGAAAGCGGCCCTCATAGCCCCGGCACAGCATTGCCTCCTCCACGCGCTGCGCCCGCGCCAGTGCCCGCACCAGCAACATGCCGACGAGATGGCCATAGCTGCGCCAGCTGTGGCGGTTTGAGCCCGGGCGGAAGCCGCGCACCCGCATCGCTTCCAGGAGACGGCGCCCCTCATCGCTGATGAGCCCCAGATAGCGCGCCGTGAGCACGAACAGCCGCACCAGCGTCTCCGGCACATAGAGCCCGCGCAGCGCGCCGCCGAGCCCGGCCGGCTCCACCGCCCCGAGCAGGCCGACAAGGACCAGCACCGAGGCCGAGACCTTGGCGGCGATGAGCGCCGCGCGCGCCACCCCCTCGACGCTCGCGGTGAGCGGGCCGAGCGAAAAAAGCGGGTGTCCCGGCAAGGTGAACGGCAAGGTGGCGAAAAGCAGCAGCAGGAAGCCTTCCACATGCAGCAGCCGCCGCCACAGCTTCGCCGGCGGCCGGGACCACGCCACCGCCAGGACCACCACCGCCAGCGCCGCCACCGCGACGGGCAGCCGGTGCAATTGCGACAGGCAGGCAATGAGGACGAAGGCCGCGACGAGGCGCAGGCGCAGATCGCCGGTCGCGGCGGCGTCCATCTTCATGCCCGCCGACCCTTCGCCCACAGCGCCATGCCGGCGAGGCCGAGGATGAGGAAGATGCCGGACATCACATCGGAGATGCGCAGGCGGTCGTCCATCTGCTCGATCCGCTCCATCAGCGGCGTCACCTGCCGCTGCACCGCCGCCTCGACCAGCGCGGCCAGCCGGGCCTCGCCTTCCGCCTCCACGGCCGGCGCCGGACCGTCCGCGGGCGGCGGAGCCAAAGCGGCCGCGCCACCGAAACGCGACGCCGGCAGGGTGGCGGCGGCGATATGACCCTCGCGCGTGTCGACCGTCACCGTGGCATCGACGGGCGGCTGCGGCACGGGGAAGGCGAAGCGCCCCTCCCCGTCCGTCGTCCCGGAGGCGAGCGCCGTGCCGGCGGGGTCCTTCGCCGTCCACACCGCCCCGGCCGGGCGGCCGCCGCCGATAAAGAAGGCGTAGCCCGTCACCTCCCCGCCCTCCACCGTGGCGAAGACCTTCAGCTTATGCGCCTGCGCCGGGCCGGCGAAGGCCAGGACCAGCAGGAGCGGCAGCAGCAGGCGGATCATGACGTGACGGGCCTCAATGCCTCGGGCTGCACGCGGGCGAGGAAGGACACCACGGCGCCGGTGACGAAGGCCTCCACCAGCGCGAGCGGCAGATAGGTGGCGATGACCACGCGCGCCGCCGGGGCGAAATCGCTCGACGATAGCCACAGCGATAGCGCCACCATGCCCCCGGTGCCGAGCACCGCCAGCGCTCCCGCCGCCGCCCCGGCGGCGAAGCGCAGCGAGGCGCGCGGCGTGGAACGGATTACCGGCCCCAGCGCCATGCCGCACAGCACACCCGGCAGCGCGATGTTCACCGTGTTCACCCCCAGCGTCGTCAGCCCGCCGAAACCGAACAGCAGCGCCTGCAACAACAGGGCCACCAGCACGGCGAGAAAGGTGGCGGGCCCGAGCATCACCCCCATTAGCCCGGCCAGCAGCAGATGCACGCTGGACGGCCCCACCGGCACCGCTACCAGCGAGCCCGCGAAGAACGCCGCCGCCAGCAGCGCCGTGCGCGGGATCATCCGCTCATCGAGCCGCCGCAGCCCCAGCGCCACGCCGCCGGCGGCGAGGAAACCGCCGCCGATGAGCACGGGTGCGGAAAGGAGGCCGTCCGGGATATGCGCCATGCGCCTATTTTCCACCCGCCGCGGCGCCGCCCATGTCGGTGGCCTTCACCCAGATCAGCGCACCCTCTTCCACCGGCACCTCCTTGCCCTCGGGCGAGGTCATCGGGGTGTCGCCTTCCAGCAGCGCGGCGAAGCCCCACCATCCGGCGCGCGGCATGGCGTAGGTGAAGGTACCGTTGGCGTCAGCCTTGATCACCTGCGTCACGAAGGCGTCGTTGGGCGGGATCACCGTGCCATCATTGATAAACTCGACCTCGACCTCGGCGAAGGGCACCGGCTTGCCGCCCTTCAGCACCACGCCGGTGAAGACATTGCCGGTCCACAACCCGGTCGGCCGGGTGAGCGGCTGGATTTCCACCGGCAGGCCCACCAGCGCGTCCCAGCCCTCGCCGGACGCGTAGGAATCCACCGTCACCTTGGCGTAATGGACGATATACTTGCCCTCGGAAGGCTCCCAATAGGGCTGCGGCTCGACATAGAAGATCGCCGCGCCCGGCTCCTTCAGCTCATAGGCCAGCGTCCAGGCGCTCTTGCCGTCCACCGGCTTTTCGGTGATCCGCCCGAGAAGATCGGTCGCCTTGCCTCCGGCCAGCACGCCCAGCTTTGCCGGCTTCTTCATCTCCATGACAGGCCCACCCTCGACAGGATGGGTGAACACCATCTCCACGCTCACCGCGCCGCCCTCGGGCAGCACGTCGGCGGAGGGGATGATCTCCTGGAAATGCGCCTGCGCCGGCAGCCCCATCAGCGGCAGGGCGAACAGAGCGGCGATGAGGCCGGAACGGTGGGGGGCGGACACGCGGCACCTCCTGTATGAATAAAAGGATAAAAAATCATACAGCCGTAACGACGCGCGGCAAGCACAAAAAATAGGCGAGAACCGAAAAGTCTTGCGAAAATCAAGGTGATAACCTAGCTTCCAGCGCACCGGGAGGGGCGCTTCCATGCAGCGGATCACCATCGCAATCGACGACGATCTGGCCGCGCAGCTGGATGCGTTCATCGAGCAGAGCGGCGCGGCGAGCCGCTCGGAGGCCATACGCGACATGGTACGGCGGGGCCTGTCCACCCGGCCGGACGGGCCGGACGCCGCCGCCTGTTTCGGCGTCGTCAGCTGCACCATCGACCAGTCGGTGCGCAACCTCGCCGCGCGCGTACCGCAGGGGCGGCTGGAGCGGCACGACCAGACGGTGGCCGCCCTCTCCGTGCCGCTCGACCACACGACCTCGATAGATGTCACGGTCATGCGCGGCGAGGTCGGGGACATCGCCGCCTATGCGCAGGCTCTGTTTCTGGAGCGCGGGGTGATGCACGGCGCGCTCAGCCTCATCCCCGTGGCCGAGGAAACGTCGCACCACGTCCACAACCACGGCTCCCCGCACGCGCACACCCATGTGCGGGTGAAAAGCGGGTTCTAGATGCGCAAAAGGCGCGCCCTTGCGAGCGCGCCTTCCACGGAAGGAACGGGCCGTCGCGCGTCAGTTTCGTATCGCGCGCACCAGCCCGATCAGTATGCACGCCCCGAGCACGCCGGCGACGAGGTAGCCGATCCAGCCGCCGAAGCCGACGCCAATCAGGCCGAACAGGAAGCTCGCCACCGCCGCGCCGATGATGCCGAGCACGATGTTCATGAAGATGCCGGTGCCGGTCTTCATGATGGCGGAAGCGATCCACCCCGCCAGACCGCCAATGATGATGGCGGCGATCCAGCCAATCTGTGCGTCTTCCATGCGATTTCTCCCAGAACCCCGATTGGAACGCTGAGAAAACGCATGGGCCGGCGGGCCGTTCCCGGCGTGGCGCGGCCGGCGCCGGTATTTTTAGCGCGCGTGTGTCACTCCGGCGCAGTGGCCCGCGCCTTGGCGCCGACCGCCCAGCCGGCCTCAACGGGCCGGGGCAGCCCGGCATGGGCGGCGGCGAGCGCACCCAGCTTTGCCAGGATCGACGCCGGCGCCGGGCAGGCACGGCCGGCCTTGCTGTCGACATGCAGCAGCAGGTGTTCGCCGGTGGCGACTTCGCGACGCTCCGGGCCGGCGAACAGCCGGTGGAACAGGTGCAGGCGCTTCTCGTCCGTGCTGAGGATCTGCGTGGTGCACAGCAGCGCCTCGCCCAGCTTCGCCTCGTCGAGATGCCGCAGATGCGTCTCCACCGTGTAGTAGCTGTGCCCGCCTTCGACATAGGCGAGATCGACGCCGATGAGCCGTAAGAACGCGTCCGTCGTGTCGCCGAAGACGTGGAGATAGCGGAACTCGGTCATGTGACCATTATAGTCGAGCCAGGCCGGCGAGACCCGCGTCTCCAGCAGTTCGAGCGGCGCGGCACGGTCGATAGCAACGGGCGGCGTGCCCGCCAGCGCCCATAGCCGCTGCTCGAAGTCCTTCAGCAGTTGCCCCGCGCCCCAGCCCTCCCCGCCCCGGCTGGCCTTCAGCGCCTGCACGATGCCGACGAGGTTCTCGTCGCGGATGCGCTCCAGCTCGCGGATGGAGAGGCCGCCCGCCTGCGCGTCGGACTGCGCGCCAATCTTCTCGACCAGCGCGTCGTCAAGATCGACTACATCCGTCAGCTTGGTCCACGGCCATTGCAGGCAGGGGCCGAACTGGGCGAGGAAATGGCGCATGCCGGCCTCTCCGCCGGCGATGCGGTAGGTCTGGAACAGCCCCATCTGCGCCCAGCGCAGACCGAAGGAATAGCGGATCACGTCGTCCAGCGTCTCGACATCGCAAATGTCGTCCTTGATCAGCCATAGCGCCTCGCGCCACAGCGCCTCCAGCAGCCGGTCGCCGACAAAGGCCTCGATCTCGCGGGCGATCACCACACCCTTCATGCCGATGGCGTCGAGAACGGCCTTCGCCTGCTCGATCGTTTCCGGCGCGGTTTCCGCCCCGCCGACGATCTCCACCAGCGGCAGCAGATAGACCGGGTTGTAGGGATGGGCGACGAACAGCCGGCCGGGATGGGACAGCCCCGCCTGCAACTCGCTCGGCTTGAGGCCGGAGGTCGAGGAGCCGATGAGCGCGTCGGCGGGCGCGGCGGCGTCGATTTCCGCCAGCACGCGGCGCTTGAGATCGAGCCGCTCGGGCACGCTCTCCTGCACCCATTCCGCCCCCGCCACCGCCTCGGCCAGGCTGGCGCAGAAGGTGAGCGTGCCGCGCTTCGGCAGCGGCGCACCGGTGAGCAGGCCATAGGCGCGCTCGGCATTGGCCAGCACCTCGGCGACGATGCGCTCGGCCTCCGGATGCGGATCGAACACCCTCACGTCGATGCCGGCGAGCAGGAAGCGGGCGATCCAGCCGCCGCCGATAACGCCGCCGCCGATGCAGGCGGCGCGGGAGATGGGAGCAAGGGCGGGCATCGGCATCTCCTCAGCGCTTCACCAGCTTCAGCTTCTCACGCACCTCGGCCGGGCCGATGATCCGCGCGCCCATATTCGTCACCACATTCGCGGCCTTTTCCACCAGCTGGGCATTGGTGGCGAGCTGGCCCTTGCCGGCATAGAGATTGTCCTCCAGCCCGACACGCACATTGCCGCCCGCCAGCACGGCGGCGGCGGGATAGGCCATGGCGTTGCGGCCGATGGAGAAGGCGGAGAAGGTCCAGCTGGCGGGCACATTGTTGACCATCGCCATGAAGGTGTTGAGGTCGTCCGGCGCGCCCCAAGGGATACCCATGCACAGCTGGATCAGCACCGGGTCCTCGATCAGCCCTTCCTCCGCCAGCTGCTTGGCGAACCACAAATGCCCGGTGTCGAAGGCTTCGATCTCGGGGCGCACGCCCAGCGCCGTCATCTGCCGCGCCATCTCGCGCAGCATGGAGGGCGTGTTGGTCATGACATAGTCGCCGAGATTGAAGTTCATCGTGCCGCAATCGAGCGTGCAGATCTCCGGAAGACAGTCCGCGACATGGGCGACGCGCTCGGTGGCACCGGCCATATCGGTGGCCTTCTCGTTCAGCGGAAACGGCGCCTCGACATTACCGAAGACGAGGTCGCCGCCCATGCCGGCGGTGAGGTTCAGCACCACGTCGACCTCGGCCGCGCGGATGCGGTCGGTGACTTCGCGGTAGAGATCGAGGCGGCGGGAGGCGGCGCCGGTCTCGGGATCGCGCACATGGCAATGCACCACCGCCGCGCCGGCCTTGGCCGCGTCGATCGCGCTCACGGCGATCTCCTGCGGGGTCACCGGCACATGCGACGAGCGGCCGGTGGTGTCGCCGGCGCCGGTGACGGCGCAGGTGATGAAGACATCGCGATTCATCGACAAGGGCATGGGAAGGCTCCTGAACTCATGAAGGGAGCTTGACGGCAAAGCGAAGTCGTGACGCAACTATTTGCGCAACCCATTTTCCATTCTGCGCAGCGATGATCTTTGCCCCCGCCGACGACCCGCTCGACGTGACCCTGCTGCTGTTTCCCGGCCTGTCGCTGCTCTCACTGGCGGCCACACTGGACCCGATGCGCGGCGCCAATCGCGTGCTGGGACGGCCCGCGTTCCGCTGGAAACTGGTGTCGATGGACGGCGCGATGCCCACCGCCAGTTGCGGCCTGCCGATCCCGGTCGAGGGCGCGTTCGATGCCGGCGCGCGGCAGGATGTGCTGCTGCTGGTGGCGGCGTTCGAGGCCTCCCGCTTCGCCACGCCGCCCATCCTCAAGGCGATCCGCGCCGGCGCCAAGCGCGCGGCGGCGACGGGCGGCATCGAATCCGGCTCGTGGCTCATGGGCTTCGCCGGGCTGCTCGACGGGCGCCGCGCCACCACCCATTGGGAGGATCTGGAGGATTTCGCCGCCCGCTTCCCGGAGACGGACGTGCAGCCGGACCGCTTCGTCATCGACGAGCCTGTCTTCACGACAGGCGGCGCGACGCCGGCGCTCGACTGCATGCTGGCGCTGATCCGCGCCCGGCACGGCTATTCCACCGCGCTCGATGTGGCGAGCCTGTACATTTATGAGGAGGTGCGCACCGGTTCGGACGTGCAGCCCATCGTCTCGCTCGGGCGCATCCGCCAGCACGAGCCGCGCGTCGCGGACGCCATCCGCATGATGGAGACCCATATCGACCGCCCGCTCACCATCGCCGCCATCGCCCGGCGGGTGGGGGTGTCGACGCGGGGGCTGGAGACGCTGTTCGTCAAGACGGTGAACGTGTCGCCCGGCGCCTATTACGTCACGCTGCGGCTGAAGGCGGCACGGCGGCTGGTGCTCGATACCAATCTGCCCATTGCCGACATTGCCGAGCGCACGGGCTTCTCCGCCATCGCCTCGCTGTCGCGGGCGTTCCGGCGGCAGTTCGGCGCGCCACCCTCGGTGGCGCGCCAGAAGCGCTTGTGATCAGAGGCCGAGGCCGCTCTTCACCGCCGGCAGGCCGGGCTTGCCGTCGAGCGTGGTGACACCGGCGAGCCATGTGTCCACCGCCGCCGGGTTCTGCTTCATCCACGCCTTCACCGCAGCATCGGGCTGCATACCCTTGTCGAGAATGTCGCTCATCAGCCGATCTTCCATCGCCACGTCGAAGACGAGGTTCTTGAGCAGCTTGCCGACATTCGGGCATTCCTTCGAATAGCCCGGGCGCGTGAGGGTCAGCACGGTGGCGCCGCCATCATTGGGGCCGAACACGTCCTTGCCGTCGGTGAGATAGGCGATCGGCAGGTTGACGTTCATCGGGTGCGGGCGCCAGCCGAAGAACACCACCGGCTCGCCCTGCTTGATGCGATGGCCGACCTGGGTGAGCATCGCCTGCTCGCTGGATTCCACGAGATCGAAGCCCTTCAGCCCGAAGCTATTGTCGGCGATCATCTTGGAGATGGTGGCGTTGGCGCCGCTGCCGGCCTCGATGCCGTAGATCTTGCCCTGCAGCTTGTCCTTGAACTTGGCGATGTCGGCATAGGTCTTCAGCCCAGCCTCATAGGCGGCCTTGGAGGTGGCGAAGCCGATGCGCGCGCCTTCGAGATTGGTCGCCGCCACCTCGACCTTGCCGGCTTTCACCAGCGGCACCTGCGTCGGCTCCTGCAACGGCATCCAGTTGCCGAGGAAGATGTCGCGGTCGCCATTCTCCAGCGCCTTGAAGGTGATGGCGACGGAGAGCACGGCGACGTTCGGCTGATAGCCGAGATGGATCAGCAACTCATTCGCGACCGCCGTGGTGGCGGTGATGTCGGTCCAGCCGACATCGGAGAAGCGCGGCTTGGCGCAGGAAGCGGGGTCGGCAGCGAAGGCGGAGGAGGAGATGAGCGTGGCGGACAAGGCGACGCATGTCACGAGCAGGCGTGAGATCATGGCTGTTCCCTCTGTTGGCGATCTGCCGCAGGACCGGCACCGCAGGGGAAAGCCTATCGCCGGAGCCGCCGGCTGATTGACCGTGCTCGAAGCTGAGATGACCGAATGCGCAGCCGAAGCCCCTCCCGGATGCCTAGTCGCGCCCGCTCAGCTGCCTCAGTTCCGCATGCACCGTCGCATTGCCCGCCCACAGCGCCCCCGGCCGGGTGAAATCGCCCTCGAAGGTCACGAGGCCGCCGGCCTCGCGCACCAGCACCATGCCGGCCCAGCAGTCCCAGCAATGCAGCGTCGGGTCGTAATAGCCCGCCAGCCGGTTCGCCGCCACATAGGCCAGCATCAGCGCCCCGGAACCGACGCGGAACAGCACGCCACCGGCGCGGTACAGCGCCTCGACGAAGGCGCCCACCTCGGGCGCCGGCGCCTTCTGCGTGGCGCCGAAGCCGGTGGTGGTGGAGGCCACCGTCCAGTCCGGGTTCATCGTCAGCACCCGCCCGTTGAGCCGGGCGCCGCCGCCGCGAACGGCCGAGTACAGCTCGCGCAGCATCGGCGCATAGATCACGCCGGCTACCGCCTCCCCGTCGCGGGCGAGCCCGATCGACACCGTCCAGTTGGGCTGGCCGACAAGGAAGGGCATCGTGCCGTCGATCGGGTCGATGACCCAGACAAAGCCGGAGGTGCCCGCGCTCGCCGCTTCTTCCTCGCCGACAATGCCGTCCTGCGGGAAGCGCCGGCGAATCGCCTTGCGCAGCCACGCTTCGATGCTGCGGTCGGCCTCGCTGACGAGGTCCTGCGAGGCGGATTTCAGCTCCGGATGCAGGGTGTCGCGCTGCAGGAAGAAGCCGCGCGCCCGCGCGCCCGCCTTGCGCGCCAAGGCCTCGGCGAGGGCGTGCCGGGCGTGGAGCGGGTCCATTCCGTCGTCATGCTCCGCTGCCATTCTGCACGTCTCCACGCTTGTTGACTGCCACGCATCGGCCACCTTGCCCGATCTCGATGCTATTGCATATTCCAGATTACAAATGTATCGCTTTCGTCGTCGATGGCTTTACCCCCGTCGCCGTCGCCGGGCTTCACGATAAGTGCCGGTGCAAGGTTGAGGCCGGCCCGTCCGGCATTTCCGCGGAGGAAGGCAGCGCCGGTAACGGCCCGCCCCGCCGCCAAGACGAGAGACGGTTGAACCGTCCCGCATGCCGGCCTCGCCCTAAACCGTGGCGCTGCGCCATTTCAGGAGGAAACCATGAAGCGTGCATTGAGAATCTGCGCCAGCGTCGTCGCCCTTGCGGCGGCAACGGCGGCCATGCCCGTCGCGGCGATGGCCGATTGGCTCGAAGAGGCGGCCAAGCCTCTGAAGGGCACCGAAGTCAACGGCATCTTCCTCGACCGCCCGGGCTACCGCGCCATCATCAAGCTGCTGCCCGAGTTCGAGAAGAAGACGGGCATCAAGGTCAATTACGAAATCGTCCCCTATGAGAACACCCGCGAGAAGGAAGTGCTGAACTTCACCTCGCGCGGCGACCTCACCATGGCGCTGGTCGATCTCGTGTGGATCGGCGAATTCGCCGAGAATGGCTGGCTGGTGCCGGTCGAGGAACTCGCCAAGGACAAGGCGATCACCGACCCGAACCTGAAGCTCGACGGCTTCTTCCCGCTGCTGCTCGAAGCGTTCGGCTCCTGGGGCGGCACGGTCTACGGCCTGCCCTTCGACAATTATTCCGGCCTGCTGTTCTATAATTCCTGCAAGCTCAAGGAAGCGGGCTTCGACAAGCCGCCGGCGACCTGGGAAGAGGTGATGACCGTTTACGGTCCCAAGCTCACCGACAAGTCGAAGAACCAGTACGCCTACGCCCTGCAGTCGCGCCGCGGCGAGACCCAGTCGGCGGACAGCTTCATGCGCTTCCTCTGGCCCTTTGGCGGCTCGCTCCTCAACAAGGAGTTCAAGTCCAACCTGATGAGCAAGGAGAGCCAGGCCGGCCTGCAGTTCCGTCAGGACCTGCTCAAGTATCAGCCGCCGGGCGTCGTTTCCTTCGACCATGCCGAGGCCGTCAATGCGCTGGCGCAGGGCCAGGTGGCGATGATCACCGAATGGTCGGCCTTCTATTCCACCCTCGCCGACCCCGCGACCTCCAAGCTCGGCGATTGCCTCGCCGTGGCGCCGGAGCCTGCCGGCCCGGCCGGCCGCCTGCCCGCGCTGGGCGGCTTCTCGCTCGCCGTCGCTTCGCAGGCGACCCCCGAGCAGCAGAAGGCCACCTGGCTGTTCATCCAGTGGGCGACCTCCGAAGCCATCGCCAAGGCCTATGTCGAGGCGGGCGGCGTGTCGGGCCGCATGGCGGTCTATAACGACCCGGAGATCAAGGCGAAGTACAAGTTCGTCGAGCCGATGGTCGCCTCCTGGCAGGCCGGCGTTCCCGAGTATCGTCCCCGTTTCCCGGCCTGGCCGGCGATCTCCGAGATCGTCGCCGAGTGGGGCTCCAAGATGATGCTGGGTGAAGTTACCGTCGAGGGCGGTTCCAAGGAGATCGGCACCCGCATGGAGGCCATTCTCGGCAAGGACGGCTATTACGACGGCAAGAAGAAGCTGCTGCAGTGAGTTGAAGCCGGCGGCGGGGCCTCTCTCCCGCGCCGCCGGCCTCCGGGCGGATGCTGCAACCCGCGAAGCGGCATCCGCCCCCCCTTTGCCCCGCGCATCGCCATCCCCCAAGCGTTTTGCCGGAAGCGGCGTCATCCTGAGGTGCGAGCGTAGCGAGCCTCGAAGGATGACCCTTCTGGCCCGCCGGGATGAATATCCTTCGAGGCCCGGCTGCCGCCGGGCACCTCAGGATGACGTTGCTCGGAAGAATGTCGGGCTCTCAAGCCTTGCGAAAGCCAATGCCATGACCACGCTTCACGCCCGCGCCCTGGATGAGATCCGCGCCTGCCTCGATCAGGTCAGCGCCGACGAGCTGGACGGCGCCATCGCGGAACTGGCCGGCGCCAGCCGCATCGCGCTTTACGGCGTCGGCCGCGAAGGGTTGCAGATCAAGGGTCTCGCCATGCGCCTGTTCCATCTCGGCCTCAAGGCGGCCGTGGTGGGCGACATGACCACGCCGCCGGTCGGCCGCGGCGACGTGCTGGTAGTGTCCGCCGGGCCGGGGGACTTCTCCACCGTCGCCGCGCTGATGGGCGAGGCGCGCGCGGCCGGTGCCCGCACGCTGGTTGTCACCGCCGAGGCGGGCGGGGCCGCCGCCGCCCGCGCCGACCGGGTGCTCACCGTTCCCGCGCAGACCATGGCCAGCGACCAGGGCGCGGCCGCGACCTCGGTTCTGCCGATGGGCTCGCTCTATGAGGGCGCGCTCTATGTGCTGTTCGAGATCCTGATCCTCGGCCTGCGCGACCGGCTCGGCGTGACCCCGGCGCAGATGCGCGCCAACCATACGAATCTGGAGTGACCGGGGGGCTCCCCTCTCCCGGTAGGCACCACAGGAAGACGCCATGAGCGACACCGCGACATCCCCCGCACAACGCCGGCCCAACCGGGGCTATGGACGCTGGACGCCGCTCTGGTTCCTGGCGCCCGCCGTGCTGACGCTGTTCGTGATCGGCATCTACCCCACGATCTTCGCGCTGGTGACCTCGTTCCGGCGCTACAACATCACCCGGCCGCGCGAGGGCTTTCCCTTCATCGGCTTCGAGAACTATGTGAACGTGCTGACCGACAGCACCTTCTGGTCCTCGCTGTTTCTCACCGCCAAGTTCTACGTCACCGTGCTGCCGATCCAGGTGGTGCTCGGCCTCGCCATCGCCCTGCTGCTGCACAAGCCCGGCATGGGCCTGCTCAAATCGCTCGCGCGGGTCACACTGGTCGTCCCACTGGCCACGACCTATGCCGTGGTCGGCCTCATCGGGCGACTCATCTTCAATCGAGACTTTGGTGTGGCTAACCAGGCGCTGAGCGTTGTGGGGCTTGGCCCCATCGACTGGCTCTCCACCCCCGACGGCGCCTTCGCCGCCATCGTCATCATGGATGTGTGGCAGTGGACGCCGTTCTGCGCGCTCATCTTCCTCGCCGGCCTCTCCATGGTGCCGGGCGAAATCGAGGAGGCGGCGCGGCTGGAAACCTCGTCAAAGCTTGCTTTGCTGCGCCATGTGCAGTTGCCCTATCTGCTGCCCGGCCTCACCGCGGTGATGATCCTGCGCTCGGCCGATGTGCTGAAGCTGTTCGACATGGTGTTCGTGATGACGCGCGGCGGCCCGGGCTCGGCCACCGACCTCATCTCCATCTACATCCAGCGCGTGGGCTTCCGCATCTTCGATCTCGGCACCGCGTCGGCGCAGGCGATCCTCTTGCTGATCCTCACCATCATCATCAGCCGGCTGTACATCCGCCTGCTCTACCGCGAGGTTCACTGATGCGTATCTCGTCCGGCAAGCTGCTTCACGCCCTCGGCCTGACCGCCGTTGTCATCTTCACGCTGTTTCCGTTCTTCTGGATGGTGTCGGCGAGCTTCAAGACGCAGGCCGACATCCTGTCCTCGCCGCCGGTGTGGTTCTTCACCCCGACGCTGCAGAACTATGCGGAGATCTTCGCCGACACGAAGGTCAGCGGCGCGATCATCAATTCGCTGATCGTGGCGACCTGCTCCACCCTGCTCGCCGTCGTCCTCGGCGCCCCGGCGGCCTTCGCGCTCGCCCGCTACGAGTTCCGCGGCAAGTCGGATTTGTGGTTCTGGTTCATCTCCAACCGCATGATCAGCCCCATCGTCCTGGCGCTGCCGGTCTATCTGCTGGCGATCCAGACCGGGCTGCTCGACACGCATCTCGTGCTGATCCTGATCTATCTCACCTTCCAGTTGCCGATCGTGGTGTGGATCGTCACCGATCAGTTCAAGTCGATCCCGGCGGACCTCGAACAGGCGGCGCGGCTCGACGGGGCGAGCCAGTTCACCATCTTCCGCAAGATCTATCTGCCGCTCGGCGCGCCGGGCATCGCGGTGTCGGCGATCTTCTCCTTCATCTTTTCCTGGAACGAGCTGCTCTATGCGCTGGTGCTGACGCGCCGCGCCGTGCAGACCGCCCCGGTCGTCGCCACCAGCTTCATGTCCGGCTATGAGCTGCCCTGGGGTAAGATCATGGCCACCGGCACCGTCATCGTCCTGCCCGTCACCATTTTCGCGCTCATCGTCTCGCGGCACATGGTGCGCGGCCTGACCATGGGAGCGACCAAGTGAACGGGACCCAGGCGCCGATCCGCTTCGGCATCAATCTCGGCTTCTGCACCAAGCGCTGGGTGACGCCCGAACTGTGGACGGGCGTGGTGCGCGAGCGGCTCGGCCTCGACCTCGTCCAGTTCTCGTTCGATCTGGTCGACCCGATGTGGCCGGATGCCATCGTCGACCGCCACGCCGCCGAGGTGCGGCGCGCGGCGGAGGCGGCGGGCATCACCATCCACAGCGCCTTCATCGGCCTCGCCCATTACAGCTTCAACCAGCTGCTGCATCCCGATCCCGCGGTGCGCAACTACGCCGAATACTGGCTCGGCCGCGCCTATCGCTTCGCCGCGCTGGCGGGCATTCCCCGCGTCGGCGGCCCTCTCGGCGCCCTGCCGGCGAGGCTGGACGGAGCCGAGGCTGCGGCGCTCGATCCGGCCGACTATGCCGAACTCGTCACCCGCATGCACCGGCTCGGCGAACGCGCCGCCGCCGAGGGCCTGAGCGAGCTCTATGTCGAGCCGACGCCGCTGCGCCGCGAATGGCCGTGGACCATCGCCCAAGCCCGGCAGATGATGAACGACGTGGCCGACAGCGCGGTGCCATGGCGCCTCTGCATCGACTGGGGCCACGCCACCTTCGCGCCGCTCTATGGCGACGTGGCAGACGGCATGGAAACCTGGCTGCGGGACCTCGCCGACGTCACCACCGCGGTTCACATCCAGCAGACCGACTTCGCCTTCGACCGCCATTGGGACTTCACCGTGCCCGGCAAGGTCGATCCGGTGGAGGCCGCCGCCCTGCTGCGCCGCACCGGCACCGACACCTGCCCGGTGTTACTCGAAGTGTTCTACCCCTTCGAAGAAGACAGCCGCACCATCCTCGCCGCGCTGGAGACCAGTTGCGCGCGCCTCAAGCACGCTCTGGCATAAGGCACGGGTGATGAACGGGGGCGGGCGCGAGCGCGGCAGGCCGGTGGGCACGCAGGAGATGGAGGCGGCGCAGATCCGTGCGCGGGTCGCCTGGCTCTATTTCATCGGCGGCCTGACTCAGCAGGAGATCGCCGATCAGCTCGGCCTCACGCGCCTGCGCACCAACAAGATCCTCGGCCAGGTGCGCTCGGACGGGTCGGTGTTCATCGATATCCGCCTGCCCATGGCCGATTGCATCGAGGCCGAGCAGAAGCTGAAAGCGCAGTATGGACTGGAACAGGTCACCGTGGTCCCTGCCCTGCCTGACGAGGCCGAACAGCAGCGCGTCATCGGCGAAGCCGCCGGCGGCATGCTCGACACGCTGCTGGAGAACGGCATGGGCCTCGGTGTCGGCTGGGGCAAGACGCTCGCCGCCGGGCTGAAGCGCGTCACCGCCCGGCCGATGACGGAGAGCTGGGTGACCTCGGTCATGGGCGGGCTCACGCGCGGCTCGGGCTCCAGCACCTTCGAGGTCGCCACCGGCTATGCCCGCGCCATTTCGGCCGAATGCTACTATCTCGCCGCCCCGCTCTATTTCCCCACCCCGGAGAGCCGCACCATGCTGCTCTCGCACCACGGGATCAGCGAGACCATGCGCCGGGCGCGGACGGTCGACGTGGCGCTGCTCTCCTGCGGCGACATGACGACCCGCTCCCTGTTGGTGCAGACACAGACCGTCTCCGAGAACATCGACAGCCTGCGGGCGGCCGGGGCGGTAGGCGACCTGCTCGGCATGTTTCTCGACGCCGACGGGCGACCGGTGGACCACCCTCTGAACGAGCGCGTGCTGTCGCTGGCCCCGCATGAGGTAAAGCCGGTGCGCCACTCGATCCTGGCCTCCGGCGGGCTCTACAAGGTGCCGATCGTGCGGGCGATCCTGCGCGCGGGCTATGTGAAACGACTGGTGACGGACGAAAGCTGCGCCGCGGCGCTGCTCACGAACTGATGGACGGCCGCCGGACCCTTGCGGCCGGCCACTCTGGAGACTGCACGATGACCTTCCTGCGACTGGACAACATCAAGAAGAATTACGGCGATGCCGCCGTCATCAAGGGCGTCAGCTTCGCGGCCGAGAAGGGCGAGTTCGTGGTTTTCGTCGGTCCTTCGGGCTGCGGCAAGTCCACGCTGCTGCGCATGATCGCGGGGCTGGAGGATGTCAGCTCGGGCGAACTCTATATCGACGGCCGCGAGGTCACCTATGAGGAGCCCGCCAAGCGCGAGGTGTCCATGGTGTTCCAGTCCTATGCGCTCTACCCGCATATGAGCGTGTTCGAGAACATGGCCTTCGGCCTGCGCATGGCGAAGAAGCCGGAGGCCGAGATCAAGGCTCAGGTGCTGGAGGCCGCCCGCATCCTGCAGCTGGAAGCGCTGCTGGAGCGCAAGCCGCGCGCGCTCTCCGGCGGCCAGCGCCAGCGTGTCGCCATCGGCCGCTCCATCGTCCGCCATCCCAAGCTGTTCCTGTTCGACGAGCCGCTGTCGAATCTCGACGCGGAACTGCGCTCGCAGATGCGGGTGGAAATCGCCAAGCTGCACCGTTCGCTCGGCGCTACCATGGTCTATGTGACGCATGACCAGGTGGAGGCGATGACGCTGGCCGACCGTATCGTCGTGCTGCGCGCCGGCCTCGTCGAGCAGATCGGCTCGCCAACCGAGCTCTACGACACCCCCGCCAACACCTTCGTCGCCGGCTTCATCGGCTCGCCGAAGATGAACTTCATCAATGCCAAGGTGGCGTCGATCGCGGGCAACACGCTCACTTTGGCGCACCCGACCTTCGCCGGCGGCACGCTGACGCTCGACACGCCGGCCGCCGCGCGCACCAAGGTCGGGGCGGCGGTGACGGTGGGGCTGCGGCCGGAACATCTCACGGTCGGGGCCGCCAACCCGGTGCTGGCGCTCACCCTCGATTTCGCCGAGAGCCTCGGCGGCTCGACCCAGCTCTATGCCCGCTCGGAGGGCGAGCCGATCATCGCGCTCACCGCCGGCCGGCCGAACCTCAAGCCGGGCGATGCGCTCACCCTCGGCATCGACCCCTCCCACATCTATCTCTTCGACGCCGCCGGCCTCGCTCTCTGAGCGCCCCGGCGACGGCACACTCCAGCAGGACACGCCCCATGGTGCAGGCACTGGTTCTCGAAAAGAAGGGCGAGCTTTCCCTTCGCGACATCGACCTCCCGCTTGAGGTCGGCCCGGACGACGTGAAGATTTCCATCCACACGGTCGGCGTCTGCGGCAGCGACGTGCATTACTACACACATGGCGCCATCGGCTCCTTCGTGGTGCGCGAACCTATGGTGCTCGGCCATGAGGCCGCCGGCACGGTCACGGCGGTCGGCGCCAATGTGAAGAACCTCAAGGTCGGCGACCGGGTCTGCATGGAGCCGGGCGTGCCGAACATGAATTCGCGCGCCACCAAGCTCGGCATCTACAATGTCGATCCCGATGTGCGCTTCTGGGCGACGCCGCCGATCCATGGCGTGCTCACCCCCGAGGTCGTCCACCCCGCCGCCTTCACCTACAAGCTGCCGGCGAATGTCTCCTTCGCCGAGGGAGCCATGGTGGAACCCTTCGCCGTTGGATTGCAGGCGGCAACCCGCGCCCGCATCACCCCCGGCGACGTGGCTGTCGTGATCGGCTGCGGCCCGATCGGCATCATGACCGCGCTCGCCGCGCTCGCCGGCGGCTGCTCGCGCGTCTACATCTCCGACCTCTCCGCGCCAAAGCTCGCCATTGCCGGCCAGTATCCGGGCGTCCACCCCGTCAACATCACCGAGCGCCCGCTGGCCGAGGTCGTCGCGGAGGAAACCGAGGGCTGGGGCGCCGATGTGGTGTTCGAGGCCAGCGGCTCGCCGCGCGCCTATGAGGGCATCTTCGATATCGTCCGCCCCGGCGGCACGCTGGTGCTGATTGGCATGCCGGTGGAGACGACGAAATTCGATGTGGCGGCGGCGATCATTAAGGAAGCGCGGATCGAGACCGTGTTCCGCTACGCCAATAATTTCGACCGCGCGGTCAACCTCATCGCCTCCGGCAAGGTCGACCTCAAGCCGCTGATCTCCGAGACCTTCGACTTCGCCCGCAGCATCGAGGCGTTCGACCGGGCCGCCAAGGGCTTGCCGACCGACGTGAAGCTGCAGATCGTGATGCCAGGCTAAAGCGTCGACCGCCTCCCTCTCCCCGCCGGGGAGAGGGTTCGGGTGAGGGGCCCGTTCGCGGACGGATTCGCAGGCAACGCCCCCTCATCGACCCGCTTCGCGGGCCACCTTTCCCCGACGGGGAGAGGAAAGTGACAAGCTTCTTCCGCCCGCTCGACCGGGCGCCTGCCAACCCCATCGGAGTTTCCCTATGGCAAACCGGCTTGAAGGCAAGGTGGCCGCCATAACAGGCGCGGCGTCGGGCATCGGGCTCGAATGCGCCCGTGCCATGCTCGCTGAGGGCGCCACCGTGGCCCTGGTCGACCGCGCCGCCGACAACCTCACCGCGCTCTGCGCTGAGCTCGGCCCGAAGGCGGTGCCGGTCGTGGTCGACCTGCTCGACCCCGCGAGCGTCGCCACCATGCTGCCGCAGATCCTGGAAAAATGCGGCCAGCTCGACATTTTCCACGCCAATGCCGGCGCCTATATCGGTGGCGACGTGGTGGAAGGCGACCCCGACGTGTGGGACCGGGTGCTGAACCTCAACATCAACGCCGCCTTTCGCACCGTGCAGGCCGTGCTGCCTCATATGGTCGAACGAAAAACCGGCGATGTGCTGTTCACTTCCTCCATTGCTGGCGTGGTGCCCGTGGTGTGGGAGCCGATCTACACCGCGTCGAAATTCGCCGTGCAGGCCTTCGTCCACACCACGCGCCGGCAGGTGGCCAAGCACGGAATCCGCGTCGGCGCGGTTCTGCCCGGGCCGGTCGTGACCGCCCTCATCAAGGACTGGCCGCAGGCCAAGCTCGACGAGGCTCTTGCCTCCGGGGCCCTGATGGAAGCAAAGGAAGTGGCGGACTGCGTCATCTTCATGCTGACACGCCCGCGTAACGTGACCATACGCGATCTGGTGATCGTGCCGAACGGAACGGACCTCTAGGCCATGGGCGGATGCTTCGCGGGAATCGATGTCGGCACGGGCAGCGTGCGCGCCGGCATTTTCGATGCGGACGGGCGGCAGCTCGCCGTCGCCAAGCGCGACATCCGCATGTGGAAGGAAGCGGGAGATATCGTCGAGCAGTCGAGCGATGATATCTGGGCCTGCGTCTGCGCCTGCGTCCGGGAAGCGCGCGAAGCTGCCGGGCTGGCGCCGGAAGACATTGCCGGCATCGGCTTTGACGCCACCTGTTCGCTGGTGGTGCTGGGGCCGGAGGGGCGCCCCCTCCCCGTCGGCAAGCACAGCGATCCCGCCCGCAACATCATCGTGTGGATGGACCACCGCGCCACCGGCCAGGCCGACCGCATCAACGCGCTCGGCAGCCCGGTGCTGGACTATGTCGGCGGCACCATTTCGCCGGAAATGGAGACGCCAAAGCTGCTGTGGCTGAGCGAGGAACTCCCCGCCACCTTCGCCGGTGCCTGGCAGTTTCTCGACCTCGCCGACTTCCTCACCTGGAAGGCCACCGGCAGCCTTGCCCGCTCCGTCTGCACCGTCACCTGCAAATGGACCTATCTCGCCCACGAACAGCGCTGGGATGAGAGCTATTTTCGCAAGATCGGCCTTGGCGCGCTGGCGGATGAGGGATTTGCCCGTATCGGGACCGAGATCGTCGCCGCGGGCACGCCGCTCGGCGCCGGGTTGACGGTCGAGGCGGCGGATGAACTCGGCCTCGCGCCGGGCACCGCCGTGGCGGCCGGGCTGATCGACGCCCATGCCGGCGGCATCGGCACGGTGGGCGCGCGCGGCGGCAGCGGCGATGTGCTCAGCCGCATGGCCTATGTCTTCGGCACCTCCGCCTGCACCCTGCTGACAACACCCGAACCGGCCTTCGTGCCGGGTGTGTGGGGCCCCTATTACTCCGCCATGGTGCCGGATTTCTGGCTCAATGAGGGCGGCCAGTCCGCCGCCGGCGCCGCCATCGACCGGCTGGTGCGGCTGCACCCGGCCGCGCCGCAGGCCGCCGAGCTGGCGCGGGCAGCGGGGCAGAGCCTCAATGTCTGGCTCGCGCGTCGCGCCGAGGCGGCCGGCGGGGCCGGCGCCATCGCCGCGCTGGTCGGCACCCTGCATGTGGTGCCGGAATTTCTCGGCAACCGTGCCCCCTTCGCCGACCATCTGGCGCGCGGGATCGTCGCCGGGCTCGGCATGGATGAGGGGCTGGACAGCCTCGTCGGCCTCTATATGGCGGGCCTCGCTGGCATCGGTTACGGGCTGCGGCAGATTCTCGACGCACAGGCCGCCAAGGGCGCGCGCACGCAGATGGTCGTCATCTCCGGCGGGGCCGGCCAAAGCGCGCTGGTGCGTCAGGTGCTGGCGGATGCGGCGCAGGTGGACATCGCCGCCACGGTAGCGCCGGAGCCGGTGCTGCTCGGCTCGGCGATTCTCGGCGCGGTTGCTGCCGGCCGCTATGACAGCTTCGCCGGGGCGATGTCGGCCATGTCCGAGATCGAGGTGGTCTATTCGCCGAGCACGTCCACGCGCCACTGGCATGAACGCCGCTTCCATGCTTTTGAAAGGCTGCAGGGCGCCTATCGCAGCCTGCGCGACTGACGGCAAGCGACGCGGCTGCCGCGTCGCTGCAACGTGAAGCGCCTACGTCATCTTCCGTCTTCCGCTTTTCACACCCCTGCGACACCTTTGCGATAGCGAAGCAGGCGCTGAGGGTTCACGCTGACACCAGTCTGACGCGGGAGACGACATGAACGATCGAGAACAGCGTATCCGTGAATGGGCCTACCGGCTGTGGGAACAGGACGGCTATGCCCACGGGCGCGACAGCGAACACTGGTACCGGGCGGTTGAAATCGTCCTTCAGGAGGATGCCGCCCCAGAGGCCGGCATCGAGACCCGGCCGGAGCCGGAAGTGGAGGCCGCTGCGGCCGATCTCGAAGCGGCGCCGAAGCCAAGCCGCGCCAAGGCCAAGGCGAGCGCCCCGGCGGCAGAACCCGTGACCGCCGCGCCGAAGCCGATCCGCGCCAAGGCCTCCAAGGCCAAGCCGGCCGAATCGCCCGTAGTGGTCGCTCCGGAGCCGGCCCCGGTCGCCCCTGTGCCCGCCGGCCGCCGCAAGCGGAGCTGAGCGGCCCGCTTTCCGCGCGTCGCGATGGAACGTCCCCTGCCCGTCCGCCGTTCTCGTCCGAACAAGACGGGACAGATGGGGAGCGATATCCATGGCCAAATCGGCAGCACGCAAGGCGACGGCGGAGACCGCGCCGCAGGTTCCGCCCAATGTCGCGGTGCATGGCGCCGCGACGCTCACCGGCGTCACTGTCGACGCCTTCAACGCCCAGCTGCGCGACGACAGCGGCTTCGTCGGCGACCGCGCGCGGCGGGCCGCCTTCTTCGAGATTTTCGACCGCTGGCGCGACCTCGGTGACAGGAAACTGTCGGTGCTCGGCGAAACGCCGACGGCCGAGCTGTCGAAATCGGCGATCGACGAGGCGCTGCGCGAGGGAAAGCCGCACGAGCAGGCGATCATTCACAGCGCCATCGAGGAATATGCCCAGCAGCTTTTCGCCGTGGTGCGCCGCTTCATGCGCACCAAGGAGTGGCGCGACACGGAGCGTATCGTCATTGGCGGCGGCCTGAAGGCGGGGCGCTTCGCCGAAATCGCGGTGGCGCGCACCGAATTGTTGGCGCGGGAAGCCGGCCTGACAATCGAGATGCGCCCGATTCGCAACGATCCCGACGAGGCGGGGCTCCTCGGAGCAGCCCATCTCGCGCCGAGCTGGATGTTCGCCAGCTTCGATCACATCCTGGCGGTCGATATTGGCGGTACCAATATACGCTGCGGCATCGTCAAGCTGAACCTCGACAAGGAAGACGATTTGTCGAAGGCGCGGGTGCGGGGCTTCGAGCTTTGGCGCCATGGCGATGAAGACCCCGGGCGCGAGGAAGCCGTCGGCAAGCTGGTCTCCATGCTGGAGACGCTCATCGCTGATGCGGAGAAGCACGAGCTGAAGCTCGCCCCCTTCATCGGCGTCGGCTGTCCCGGTTCCATCGCCGGCGACGGGTCGATCGAGAACGGCGCGCAGAACCTGCCCGGCAATTGGCAGAGTTCGCGCTTTCACCTGCCGGCGGCGCTGTGGGAGGCGATCCCCGCCATCGGCGGCAACGAGACCACCGTGGTGATGCATAATGACGCCGTGGTGCAGGGATTGAGCGAAGTGCCGTTCATGCAGGACGTGACGCATTGGGGCGTGCTGACCATCGGCACCGGCCTCGGCAATGCGCGCTTCACCAACCGCCCGCGTGCGGCCAAGAAAGAGAGCAAGGACTGAGGTCCGCGCCCGCTACGCAGCCGGGGGCACGGAAGCGCCCCCGCGCTCGCTTTCCCCATCCTCGCGGGCGCGACGGGCCAGCTCCTCGTAATCGGCGCGGATTTTTTCCAAGGTCGTGTCGTCCAGCTCCTCAAGGTCGAGAAGCACGTGCCGCGTGCCCTTGGTGCGGGCGATCAACTCATCGATCTTGATATGCAGCGCCGCCGTGTCGCGGTTCTGGCTGTTTTGGATCACGAACACCATCAGGAAGGTGATGATGGTGGTCGATGTGTTGATGATCAGCTGCCAGGTGTCGCCGAAGCCGACAAGGGGGCCCGTAAGCCCCCATAACACGATCAGCCCCGCCGCAGCCGCGAACACCGCCGGTTTTCCGGCCTGGGCCGCGACCCATTGCGAGAAGCGGGTGAAAAACGAACGTTTCGGTTTCCCGTCCGTCGAACGCATATGCCCCACCTTTCGCTTCAAGCGGCGGTGAAACGCGCCGATGGCGGCGAGGTTCCCCCGCCGCCATCGGTCGTCTCGCTTCGGCTTCAAGCGTGTTCGGGCTTGCCCTTTCGCTTGGTGCTGGCGAGTTCGTCCAATTGCTTCTCGGTCATGGATTTCTCCATCGACTTGGAAGCGCCCTTGAGGTCGCTCTTCTTGGTCTCGCCGCGTTTGGCGGAGAGCGCCGCGCCGGCGGCCTTCTGCTGCGCTTTGGATTTGGCGGGCATGGCAAACCTCCTCCGGACCGTCCCCGCCAGCCAGGCGGGAGCGCCGGCTATTCGGCGGCGTGAAGATTGACGCGGGCCTCGGCCAACTTGGTCAGCTTGGCGTCGGTGCTTTTTTCCTCGTCGAGCGTCTTGGCGAGCACGCTGGCGCAGTCCGGCCGGCCCAGCAGCTTGGCCCAGGCGATGAGCGTGCCGTAGCGCGTCATCTCATAGTGCTCCACCGCCTGCGCCGCCGCGATCAGCGCGGCGTCCAGAACCTGCTTGTCCGCGACTTCGCCCGAGACTTCCTCCGCCTCATCGATGATGCCGTCGATCGCCGGGCAGGTGACGGCCTTGGCTTCGACGCCGTGCATCTTGAACACTTCCTCGACGCGAAGAATGTGCCCCTCGGTTTCCAACAGATGCTGCTGGAAGCCGGCCTTGAGCTGCGGATCCGTCGCCTTCTCGATCATGTTGGGCAGAGACGAAGCGATCTTCTTCTCCGCATAATAGATATCGCGCAGAGTGTGGACGAAGAGATCGTCCATCGTCTTGATGTCCTTGGAAAACAAGCCCATGGTCATTTCCTCCTTGCGGAAAGGTAAAAAGGGTCGGGCCCTGGTAGCCGGAACCCCCGCGTGGCGCGCTATCGCCGCGCTCTACTGAATGAACACGCGAGATGAAGCCACGTTCCACGTTTGGATTCGAGCGCGGCTGTCGGCGTCACATCGGCGCCGGCACCGGGTCGCGTGGCGGCAGGTCCATCGGCGGTGCACTGGGCTCGTCGAGCGGCTCCTCCACCGCCGGTGTGATGTCGGGATCCTGGTCGGGCGGCAGCGTCGGCTCATCAATGCCTGGTTCGGGCCGATCCGACGGCGGCTCGCGCGGCGGTGCCACGGCGATGACGATGCCGGAAGCGCCCGCCCGACGAGGCGGGGGCGGCGCCGGCCACGGGTCGCTCACATCGGGGGGAATGGGATCACGGATTCCCGGCACGTCGGGGTCGTGCACCGGCGGCTGCACGGGATCGTGGATCGGCGCCGGATCGGGGGTCGGGTTCACGTCCGGAACCGGCTGGACATCCGGCATCGGCGGAACACCCGGCGTGCCGGGCGTGGCAGGGTCGATGACGGCGAAATGCGCTTGCCCGATAGGGGTCTGGCTGAGGGTCATGCAACTCTCCTCCCATTTGCCTGTCCGGGCCAACGCGGCCCGCGGCTGGGGGTTCCGGAGAGTTCCGTCCGCTCAGCGCTCCCCGGCCACCTCGTGGCGCCAGGGCGGGTTGGCGCCGACGCGCGTCACCGAAAGCGCGGCCGCCTTCACCGCAAAGCCCAGCGCCTCCTCCAGCACCTCGGTGGAGAGGTTAGCCAGCGCCTGCGGCGCCGCCCGCCCGCGTTCGACGAGCGCGCAGAGGAAGGCGGCGTTGAAGGTGTCGCCGGCCCCCACCGTGTCGGCCACCGTCACCGCTTTCCCCGGCACCGCGATATCGATCCCCTCGGCAAAGCCGCGCGCGCCTTTCGCCCCCAGCGTGATGAGCACGAGGCGCGGTCCCATGGCGCGGATGCGCTCAGCCTGGGTGGCGATGTCGCCGGGTCCAGTGAGCCAGAACAGGTCTTCGTCGGAAAGTTTCACCACATGGCTGAGGGCGATCAGCCGGAACAGGCGGGCGCGATAGGCCACCTCGTCGCGGATGAAGCCGGGGCGGATATTGGGGTCGAGCATGATCAGCCGCCGCCTCCCGTCGCCCGCCGTGCGCGCCGCCAGCGCCTCCATGGCGGAGCCGACGGGCTCATTGACCAGGCTGATGCCGCCAAAGAACAGCAGGCCGACCTCGTCCGGCAGATCGGGAAGGTCGGCCGGGGTGAGCAGGCGCCCGGCGGTGTTCTCATCGAGAAAGAGATAACGCGCCTGCCCTTCCACCAGCGTCACGAAGGCAAGCGTCGAGGGCCGGTCGATCGGCGGGCAGAGGCTGGCATCGGCACCGGCGGCATCGAGCGCGGCGCGCAACTGCTGCCCGAACATGTCGCTCGACAGGCCGTACCAGAACTGCGTCTTCACACCGAGCCGGGCGGCCGCGATGGCGGTGTTGAACACCGCCCCGCCTGGCAGCGGCAGGAAGGCCTGCCCTTCCGGCGTCTGGCGCGGCACCATGTCGATCAGCGCCTCGCCGGCGCAGAGAAGAACCGGCGCGGCGGGCGGAATGGGCGCGGACATGGGCAACCTCTGGGAACGTTTGACCTTAGCCCGCGAGATAGTCGGTGAGGACCGCGCGGGCGCCCTTCGCCCATAGCGCGCGCAGCGCCTGTGCGAAAGCCACGACGACCTCCGGATCGCTGCCGAGGTCGCCATAGACCTCGCTCATGGCGAGCCAGACGGCCGGGTCGTCCTTGGCCAGTTGCGCGCGGGCCGAGAGTTCCGCCCAGTTGGGATCGTTCGGCGCGATTACCGTGCCGCTGTCGCTCGTCCCGGCGCAGTAGCGGCACCACAGGGCGGATTCGAGGATCAGTCCCAGCGGCAGCCGCCCGGCGGCGCGGTTGTCGCGAATCGAGGGGACGATGAATTTCGGCTGGCGGTTGGAGCCGTCGAGGCAGAGCCGGCGCACCGTGTCCGCCACTTCCGGGTTGGCGAAGCGCTCGCGGATGACGGCGTAATAGTCGTGGAGATCGGTGTCCGGCACCGGGGGAACGATGGGGATGATCTCCTCGCGTTCCACCTTGTCGAGGAAGGCGGAAATGAGCGGCTGCTCCATCGCCTCATGCACGAGATCGACATCCATCAGCCCGCCGGGATAGGCGATGATGGCGTGGCCGCCATTGAGGATACGAATCTTCATCGCTTCATAGGCGTGGACATGCTCGGTGAAAACCACGCCCACCTCCTCCAGCGCCGGACGGCCAGCGGGGAAATGATCCTCAAGCACCCATTGCCGGAACGGCTCGCAGGTGACAGGCACAGGATCGTCGAGCCCGAAGGCCGCCGCCATGGCACGCTCGCGCGCTCCGGTGGCGGGCGTGATGCGGTCGACCATGCCATTGGGGAAGGCGACATGCGCCTCCACCCAATCGGCGAAGTCCGGGTCGGACAGGCGCGCCAGCCCCACCACCACCTGCCGCGTCACCTGGCCATTGCCGGGAAGGTTGTCGCAGGACATCACGGTGAAGGGCGGCACGCCGGCGGCGCGGCGCCGCTTCAAGGCAGCGAGGATGGCGCCGAAGGCGGTCTCCGGCGCGTCGGGGCTGGCGGCGTCCGCCTGAATATCCGGCGCGCCGGTGTCGAGCCGGCCGGCCGAATCCATGAAATAGCCGCCCTCGGTCACGGTGAGGCTGACAATGCGGATTTCCGGCTTCGCCATGGCGGCGATGAGCGCACCATTGCCGCGCTCGACGGGCAGAAAATCGATCATCGCGCCAATGCGCCGGGCCCGGCGGCCGGTGGGATCGAGTTCGATCACAGTGGACAGGCAGTCCTGCGCCTTCAGCGCCTCGCGCATCGCCGCATCGGCCGGGCGCACGCCGGCGCCGATGATCGCCCAGTCATGCCCCTCGCCGAGGGCGAACAGATCGTCGAGATAGACCGCCTGATGGGCGCGGTGAAAATTGCCGAGTCCGATATGAACGATTCCCGGCGTCAGGCGGGTGCGGTCATAGGCGGGGAGCGTGAGGGCGGACGGATGGGCGGGGGTCGTCATCTCTCAGGTCTTCCGGTTGTCGCACCGCTGAAGCAGGCGACGTTGAAGGCGCGGCCGGCGAACGGCCGTGATCTCGGGACGAAGGCGGCAGGGGCTCAGAGCGCGGGGACGAGCGCCTTGCCCGCCGTGTCGAAGCGGTGGAGCTTGTCCGCCTGCGGGGCGAGGCTCACCCGCGCGCCGTGGCGCAGCGGCACGTCGCCGCCGACGCGGACATTGATCTGGCCGACGCCCTCAACCTCGACTTTGAGGAAGGTGTCGGAGCCGAGATGCTCGCACAGCCCCACCGTGCCCTTCCACGGCCCGTCTTCGGCGAGGTCGATATGCTCGGGGCGGATGCCGAGCGTGTGGGCGCCATGCTTCTGCGCCTCAGTTCCCTCGATCAGGTTCATCTTCGGGCTGCCGATGAAGCCGGCGACGAACAGGTTGGCGGGGGATCGGTAAAGCTCCAGCGGGCTGCCGACCTGTTCGATGCGGCCGGCATTCAGCACCACGATGCGGTCGGCCATGGTCATGGCCTCCACCTGGTCGTGGGTGACGTAGATCATCGTAGTCTTGAGTGTGTGGTGCAGCTCGGAGATTTCCTGCCGCATGGAGACGCGCAGCGCCGCGTCGAGATTGGACAATGGCTCGTCGAACAGGAACGCCGCCGGCTCGCGCACGATGGCGCGGCCGATGGCGACACGCTGGCGCTGGCCGCCGGAAAGCTGGCTCGGCTTGCGGTCGAGATAGGGGGTGAGGTTCAGCACCTTCGCCGCCGCCTGCACCTTGCGTTCCTGCTCCTCGGCGGAAACCCCGGCCATGCGCAGCGGGAAGGCGATGTTCTTGCGCACGCTCATATGCGGGTAGAGCGCGTAGCTCTGGAACACCATGGCGAGGCCGCGCCGCGCCGGCGGCAGCTTGGTCGCGTCCTTGCCATCGATGGAAATGGTGCCGGAGGTGGTGTCCTCCAGCCCGGCGATCAGGCGCAGCAAAGTGGACTTGCCGCAGCCGGAGGGGCCGACAAACACCACGAACTCGCCATTGGGGATGACAAGGTCGATGCCCTGGATGATGGAGACGCCGCCAAAGGACTTGCGGACCTCGGAAAGAACGATCTCGCCCATAAGTCTCTCCCTATTTCACGGCGCCGAAGGTCAGCCCGCGCACGAGCTGCTTCTGGCTGAACCAGCCCAGGATCATGATGGGCGCGATGGCCATGGTGCTGGCCGCGGACAGCTTGGCGTAGAACAGCCCCTCGGGGCTCGAATAGCTGGCGATGAAGGCGGTGAGCGGCGCGGCATTGGCCGCCGTCAGGTTCAGCGTCCAGAAGCTCTCGTTCCAGGCGAGAATGACGTTGAGCAGCAGCGTCGAGGCGATGCCCGGCACCGCCATGGGCGTCAGCACATAGAGGATTTCCGAGGACAGGGTGGCCCCGTCCATCCGCGCCGCTTCGAGGATCTCGCCGGGGATTTCCTTGAAATAGGTGTAGAGCATCCAGACGATGATCGGCAGATTCACCAGGGTGAGCACGATGACGAGGCCGGTCTTGGTGTCCAGCAGCCCGGTGTCACGGGCGAGCAGATAAAGCGGCACCAGCACACCCACCGCCGGCAGCATCTTGGTGGACAGCATCCACATCAAGAGGTCCTTGGTGCGCTTGCCCGGCACGAAGGCCATCGACCACGCCGCCGGCACCGCGATGATGAGGCCGAGCACGGTCGAGCCGAGCGAGATCACCACCGAGTTCCAGAAATGCGCGAGGTAATCCGAGCGCTGGTTCACCGTCTCGTAGTTCTCCAGCGTCCAGTCGAAGAACAGGAAGGACGGGTGCGAATTGATCGCCTCGCCCTCGGTCTTGAACGAAGTGAGGAAGGTCCACAGGATCGGGAAGAAGATCAGCAGCGCCACGCCCCAGGCGAGGAGTGTGACGGCGGCCTTGCGGCCTTTCGAGACCTCGCGTGCCATCTCACGCCTCCAGATTCTTGCCGATCATCCGCATCAGGAAGATCGCGACGATGTTGGCGAGAAGAACCGCGACGATGCCGCCGGCCGAGCCGAGGCCGACATCGAATTGCAGCATGGACTGCATGTAGACGAGGAAAGTCAGCGTCGTGGACGCCGTGCCCGGCCCACCATTGGTGGTGACGAGGATTTCGGCGAACACCGACAGGAGGAAGATGGTCTGGATCAGCACCACCACCGTCATCGCCCGCATCAGATGCGGCAGGGTCAGGTGCACGAAGCGCCAGACCGGACCGGCGCCGTCCATCTCGGCCGCTTCCATCTGCTCGCGGTCGAGGCTCTGCAGCGCGGTGAACAGGATCAGCGTCGCGAAGGGCAGCCATTGCCAGGCGACGATGGCTGTGATGGAGGCGAGCGGGGCGGTGGCGAAGAAGTCGATGGGCTGGAGGCCGAGCGCGCGCGCCAGCGCGGCGAACAGCCCGTTCACCGGGTTCATCAGCATGTTCTTCCATACCAGCGCGGAGACGCTCGGCATGACGAAGAACGGGGCGATGACGAGGATGCGCACGATCCCCTGCCCCCACATGGGCTGGTCGAGCAGCACCGCCAGCGCGATGCCGCCGACCACGGTGATGACCAGCACGCCGAGGACGAGGGTGAGCGTGTTCACCAGCGCCGGCCAGAAGGCCGGGTCGGTGAAGAAGTAATGGTAGTTCTCGAAGCCGGTGAACTCTTCCGTCCCCGGCATCAAGAGGTTGAAGCGCAGGAAGGAGAAATAGATGGTCATGCCCAGCGGCACGATCATCCACAGGAACAGCAGCAGCACCGCCGGGGTGAGCATCAGCCGGCCGGCCATGCGCGAGGCTTGCGTCGCCATCTGGGGCCTCCCTTGACGGAGCCGGCCATCGGCGCCGCGCGCCGGGGGCTCGAAAGCGGAACGAATGATGAGGGGCGGCGCCTGCCGCGCCGATACCGTGCCCTTCAGGCTTGCGCCCGGGCAAAACTCCCTGGCGGGGGGAGGTCCCGGCACGGCGCCGGAGCGGGAGACACCCGCGCCGTGCCGGGAAACAGCCCGGCGCGGGCGGGCGCCGGGCGGGCCTGGAGGGAAGCCGGCAGCTCGGCCTCCCGGGAAGCGGCTACTTCTTGGGATAGCCGGCGCGGGTCATCTCACGGGCGGTGAGCGCCTGCGCGGCGGCGAGCGCCTGATCGGCGGTGGCGGTGCCAGCGAGCGCGGCCGAGAATTGCTGCCCCACCGCCGTGCCGATCGCCTGGAACTCCGGAATGGCCACGAACTGACCGCCCGTATAGGGCACCGGCTTGTCGGACGGCTTCTGGGTGTTGGCGGCCTCGATGGCGGTCAGCGTCATCTGCGCGAAGGGCGCGACCTTGAGGTATTCCGGGTTCTTGTAGAGCGAGGTGCGCGTGCCCGGCGGCACATTGGCGATACCGTCCTTCTCCGCCACCAGCTTCATATAGGCCGGCGAGGTCGCCCAGGCGACGAAGGTCTTGGCGGCCTCGGCCTTGGCGGAGGTCGCCGGAATGGCGAGGTTCCACGACCACAGCCAGTTGCCGTGGTTGGAGCCGCCCTTGCGCACCGGCGAGGGCGCGAAGCCCACCTTGTCGGCGACCTGCGATTCCTTCGGGTCGGAGATGAAGGAGGCCGCGACCGTGGCGTCGATCCACATGCCGCACTTGCCGGTCTGGAACAGGGCGAGGTTCTCGTTGAAGCCGTTGGACGAGGCGCCGGGAGGGCCGTACTGCTTCATCAGGCTGAGATAGGTGTCGAGCGTCTTCTTCCACTCGGGGCCGTTGAACTGCGGCTTCCACTCCATGTCGAACCAGGCGCCGCCCATGGAATTGTTCATCGAGGTGAGGAACGCCATGTTCTCGCCCCAGCCGGCCTTGCCGCGCAGGCAGATGCCATAGATGCCGGCACCCTTGTCGGTCATCTTCTGGGCCGCCTCGGCAATGAAATCCCAGTCGGGATTCTCCGGCATTTTCAGCCCCGCCTTCGCCAGAAGGTCGGTGCGGTACATCAGCATGGAGCTTTCGGCGTAGAACGGCACGGCATGCAGCTTGCCGTCGACCGTGAGGCCCTGCGCCACCGGAGGCAGCAGGTCGGCCTGGTCGTAATCGGCGCCAAGGTTCTCCAGCGGCATCAGCCAGCCCTGCTTGGCCCAGATCGGCACTTCGTAATTGCCGATGGTCAGCACGTCGTACTGGCCGCCCTTGGAGGCGATGTCGGTGGTCACGCGCTGGCGCAGCACGTTCTCTTCCAGCGTCACCCAATTGACCTTGATGTCCGGGTGAAGCGCGTTGAATTCGGGGGTGAGGCGCTGCATGCGGATCATGTCGCCATTGTTCACGGTGGCGACGGTGATGGTGGTCTGCGCCGAGGCTGAACCCATCAGGGCCAGCAAAAGCGAGGCGCCCGCGAGGGGGCGGAATATCACGGTCATGGCTGTCCTCCCGTTCGGCGTTCTATGAGCAAATAATCGCCGTATGGGCAAATACTCACGCGCGTCCCGGCGAGCGTCAAGCGATTTCGATGCTGCAACCGCGAACATCCGGCCCTCCTTCGGTCGAAGGCGTGGAAAATTCTGGTATTATATCAGCTATTTACGCTACTTAGCGCGCACACCGCCGCCGCTTCGGCACACTGCCGATGCGTCAACTGGATCGTATGCGTAGGTGAGAGGGAGGGCGCGGCGGCGGGGCTCAGCCGGCGAGAATCCCGGCGGCGGTCGGCTCGTCGGTCACGAGGCCGTTGATGATGCCGGAGGTCAGCGCCGCCCGCAGGGCGACGGTCTTGGCGGCGCCGGCGGCGATGCCGATCACCGGCCGCGACGGCGTCGCGATCTCCACCCGCACGCCGGTGAGACGGGCATTGAGCGCGAGGTCGAGATAGCGCCCCTGGCGATCATAGATCCACCCGGCGACCTCGCCGGCGGCACCGGCGTTCTGGATCTCGTGCAGTTCGTCGGCGGTGAGGAAGCCGTCGGTCATCAGCGGCGCGTCCTCGCTCATCTGGCCGACGCCGACAAAGGTCACGTCCGCCGCCTGCGCCAGTTCCCGCACCTTGCGCACCGCGCCGAGCGCCTGCAGCGTGCGGTTTTCCTCCACCGTGTCGACCAGCACCGGCACCGGCATCGGGTAGTGCGGCGCCCGCACCTTCTCGGCGAGCCGCATGATGACCTCGAAATAGGAGGCCGAGCCGTCCAGCGCGATATTGCCGAGCAGCGAGACGAGCCGGTGCTGCGGCGCCGCTACCGGGCTCAGCGCGTCCACCATGCCGCGCAGCGCCCTGCCCGTGCCCAAAGCGATGACGCGCGACCCCGCTTCCGCCAGCACGCGCTCCATCTCCTCCGCCGCCGCCGGGGCGATCGAGCGGACAGGATCGCGCGATGGGCCAAGCCCGGGCATCACCCGGCAGCGCACGAGGCCGAAACGTTCGCGCAGCGCCGCTTCCAGCTGCACGCAGCGGGCAAGATGATGGTTGAGCCGAACATGGATCAGGCCCGCCGCGACCGCCCGGCTGACAAGGCGTTGCGCGCGCTGGCGCGACAGCCCCATCTCGGCCGCGATCTGGTCCTGGGTCAGGCCGCCGACATAATACAGCCAGGCGGCGCGGGCGGCCTGGTCGTCGATCGGGGCATCGAGGTCGCTCGTCATGCTCGGTTCGCGTCTGCCGCGCCGGCCGGCGCATGGAAAAGGTCGGCCCTCGCCACCCGGAGGGACGCGAAGCTGTCGAAACGTCGGTGCGGAGTTACCCCGTCGGGCAGCGGCATGTCCATCACAGCGAAATGCCCGCCGCCGACGAAATGCCAAACCTCCATGCCGGCCGCAAGCCCGGCGGCCACACCGGCCGCGCTGTCCTCCACCACCACGCAGGCGGCGGGGTCGGTTCCCATGCGCGCGGCGGCGTGCAGGAAAAGGTCCGGCGCCGGCTTGCCGCGCGCGACCTCGGAGGCGGTGAAGGCTCGGCCGGCGAACACGCCGTCGAGGCCGACGAGCCGCAGCGAGGCGGCAAGGCGCGGCGGGCTTGACGAGGTGGCGAGGCAGAACGGCACGTCGAGCGCCGCCAGCGTCTCGATTGCGCCCGGCATCGGCACCAGCCCGGCGTCGAAGGAGGCCAGCAGGCGCTGGCGGTAGTCATCCTCGAAGGAGGCGGCGAGTTCCATGCCGAAGCGCGTCTTCACCTCGGCGCGAATGACAGTGTGGGCACGGCCGATGAAATGACGCGCGACGAAGCCCAAGTCGACGGCGATGCCGTGACAGGCAAGCGCGTCGATCAGCGCGCGGGCAGCGAGCACCTCGCTGTCGATCAGCACGCCGTCGCAATCGAAGATGAGGAGCGCGGGCCGCATGCGAGCGGTCTAGCCTTCCGCCCGTCCGCCGTCCAGCGGCGGCACGGGCCGACGGCCCCCTAAGCATGCGTGAGCCCTCAGGCCCAGCGCTCGGCAAGAAGACGCGCCGCCCACATGCCGGCCAGCATCGCGGGCACGAAGGCCAAAGTTCCCGGTGCTGCGAGGCCGAGCGCGGTGAAGGCTGGGCCCGGGCAGAAACCGCCCAGCCCCCAGCCGATGCCGAACAGCGCCGGGCCGACGATCAGCCTTGCGTCGATATCGGTGCGGGTGGGGAGTTGGAAGCGCGGCGCCAGCAACGGCCTCTCGCGCACGAGCACCAGCCGGAAACCGACAAAGGCGACCAGCACCGCCCCGCCCATGACGAAGGCGAGCGAGGGATCGAACGTGCCGGCGAGGTCGAGGAAGTTCAGCACCTTGGCGGGGTTGCTCATGCCGGACACGATGAGCCCGACGCCGAACAGCAGGCCGAGGGCGAGATTGACGAGGATCGACATCGCCTCAGCCTCCGATGACGTGGCGCGTGACAAAGACGGTGGCGACGCCCGCCGCCATGAACACGCCGGTGGCCATGAGGGAGCGCCGCGACAGCCGCGCCAACCCGCACACGCCATGGCCGGAGGTGCAGCCCGAACCCCACACCGAGCCGAAGCCAACCAGCAGGCCGGCCACCGCCATCAGCACCAGATTGGACGACACGGACTGCACCACGCCTTCGCCGGTCACGGCGGCATAGAGCAAGGGCGCGGCGACGAGGCCGGCGATGAAGGCGAGGCGCCCGGCGACCAGCCCGTCGCCATAGGGCGGAAACAGCCGGCTGGCGATGCCGCTGATGCCGGCTATCCGGCCTTCCGCCAGCAGCAACAGCACGGCGCTGAGGCCGATGAGGGTGCCGCCGATGAAGGAGGCAAAAGGCGTGAACGCGGTCATGGCGCGCTCGCGGGTTGGGGCGAGGGCGTTGCGGGAGCGGCGCAGAACAGGGCATGCATGGTGGCGATGAAGGTCTCCACCCGCGGGTCAGCGAGGCGATAGAATACCTGCTTGCCCTCCTTGCGGCCGACGATCAGCCCCGCTTCCCGTAACCCGGCGATCTGCTGCGACAGGCCGGGCTGGCGGATGCCGAGCAGATCCTCCAATTCGCGCACCGAGCGCTCGCCCTGTACCAGCGCGCAGGCGACCATCAGCCGGTCAGGGTTGGACAGGGTTTTCAGAAAGGCCGAAGCCTCCCCCACCCGGGCCTTCATGTCCGTGATCTCGGTGGACGGCATGTCGAGCATCGTGTCGTTCCCGCAGGGCGTCAGTCCCACACCGCGCCCGTAAGCACATCGAGCGGAATCTTGAGATAGCGCACCCCGTTCGATTCCGGCAGCGGCAGTTGGCCCCCATTGGTGTTGATCTGCAAGGAGGGCAGGATCAGCTTCGGCATGGCCAGCGTTCGGTCCCTCGCCTCGCGCCGGGCGACAAAGGCGTCCTTCGTGGTGCCATCGGACACGTGGATGTTGCCCGCCTTCTGCTCGGCGACGGTCGATTCCCACATCGGTGGCCGTCCGCCCGGCTGGTAGTCATGCCCGGTGAACAGGCGGGTCTCGTCCGGCAGCGCCAGAAGGGCCTGGATGGAGTTCCACAGCACCCTCGCGCTGCCGCCGGGAAAATCCGCCCGCGCCGTGCCGCTATCGGGCATGAACAGCGTGTCGTGGACGAAGGCGGCATCGCCGATGACATAGGTGATGGAGGCCAGCGTATGGCCGGGTGAAAACATCACCCGGGCGCCGATGTCGCCGACCTTGAACGTGTCGCCCTCCGCGAACAGCCGATCCCATTGCGAGCCGTCGGCGGGGAAGTCCGGCCAGTTGTAGAAGCCCTTCCAGAGTGTCTGGACCTCCTTCACCCGTTCGCCGATCGCCGTCGGCGCGCCGGTCTTCCCCTTGAGATAACGCGCGGCGGAGAAATGGTCGGCATGCGGATGCGTGTCGAGAATCCACTCCACCGCGTAGCCGCGCGCGTAAATGAAGGCGAGCAGGCGGTCGGCGTTGAAGGTGGCGGTCTGGCCGGACTTCTCATCGAAATCGTGCACGGGGTCGATAATGGCGCATGCCTTCGTCGCCGGATCGGCGACGACATACTGGATCGACCAGGTGCGCGGATCGAAAAAGCCGGTGACTTCAGGTTTTTGATTCATGGCAGGATCTTTCGCGTCGGCGGCGCCAGCCGACCTTACGTGCGCCCGGCACGCGAGCAGGTGGAAAGGCCGAGCACGGAATAGAGCGGGCAGTTGCCCACCAGCGCGGTCAGCAGCGGCACGACGCCGATGAGGCCGACCCAGCGCAGTTCGCCCTGCAGCACAAAAATCAACGAAAGCAGGACGAGGCCGAGCACGATGCGAACAGCCTTGTCGATGGGTCCGATGTTGCGGGTCATGGCGGGTTTCCGGAGAGCGGGCAGGTCCGTTCCTGCCACTCCCTATCTATAACGATTGCATTACATTGCAATCGTTATATCGCAAGTAAAAATACGTAAGCTTCCCACCTGTCGCTTCCGCGCCCCTCCAGCGGGGCGACAGAGGCTCCAGCCGCTCGCTGGTCAGCGTCTTCAGCAAGGCGACGAGGGCGGTTGATGGGGCTGCTCCCTCGCCGCCTCTGGCGTGCCCAAGGGCGCAGGTCAGCCGAGCGCGTGGTCGACAATCCCAGATTTGCCTGCAGTTCGGAGAGAATGCAGGGAAACCGACGCGACACCCTTGCCTTTGCACGCCAAATTGTTGACAGTTGGCACAATGCGGACAGTGAAGTCCGATCGCTGCGAGGAAGTGCCCCAATGGATGTTGCCGAAGCCGTTCCCGAACTCGTTTCCACCACGCGGCTGATGGAGGGGTTCACCTTCCAGCGCATCAAGACGCGCGGCGCCGAGATCAATGTCGCCACCGCCGGCGAGGGGCCGCCGCTGCTGCTCATCCATGGCAACCCGCTCACCTTGGTCAGCTGGCACAAGGTGGCGCCGTCGCTGGCGCGCGATTTCACCGTCGTCGCTATCGACATGCGTGGCTATGGTGACAGTTCCAAGCCCGATGGCGGCGAAGACCATTCCGGCTATTCCTTCCGCGCCATCGGCGAGGACGCGTTCGAGGTGATGGACGCGCTCGGCCATGAGCGCTTCGCCGTCGCCGGCCACGATCGCGGCGCCCGTGTCGGCTTCCGTATGGCCCTCGACCGGCCGGAGCGCATCACCCGCTATGCCGCGCTCGACATCGTGCCGACCCACCATGTGCTGAACAACATCACGCTCGGCTGGGCGCGCGAGAGCTATCACTGGTTCTTCATGGCGCAGAAGGCGCCCTTCCCGGAGAATTTGCTCGGCGCCGATCTCGACTATTACATGCGCTACAAGCTCAACAAGAAGGGCGTGGGGCTGGAAATCTTCACTCCCGAGGCGATGGCGGAATATATACGCTGCGCCACCAAAGAGCAGATCCACGCGGTGTGCGAGGATTACCGCGCCACCATCACCGTCGATCTCGACATGGACACGGCGGACTACGGCAAGCGCAAGATCGCCTGCCCGACAATGGTCATCTGGGGCACCAACAGCCATTGCGGCCGGCACTTCAAGCCAGTGGAGGCGTGGTCGGAATGGGCGGACGATCTCGTCGGTCTTCCCGTTCCCACCGGCCACTACCCCGCCGAACATCGGCCGGACCTCATCTATGCCGCCTTCTACCGCTTCTTCCGCGGTGAGCCCGTGACATGAGCGGCGCCCCCGTGACGCCGGCGGCGGCAAAAGCGCGCCTGCATGAAGGCGGGGAAATCGCCTTTCTCGATATTCGAGAGGCCGCGGCGTTCGGCGAAGGGCATCCGCTCTTCGCCGTGCCCTGCCCGTTCAGCCGGCTGGAAGCGGCGGCGGTGGCGCTGGTGCCGCGCGCCGACTGTCCGATCCTGCTGGTCGACGATGGCGACGGCACCGCCGAGACAGCCGCGCGGCGGCTCACCGCCTGCGGCTATACCGACCTCTCCTATGTCGCGGGCGGGCTGCCCGCCTGGGCGGCGGCGGGGTTCGGCGTCTTTGCCGGTGTCAATGTGCCGAGCAAGACGCTGGGCGAATTGCTGGAGCACGACCACCGCCCGGCGATGATCGATGCCGCCACGCTCGCCGGCTGGCGCGGCGAGGGGCGCCCGCACGCCTTTTTCGACGCCCGCCCGCCGGCGGAATACGCCAAGATGCGGATCGAGGGCGCGCGCTGCCTGCCGAATGGCGAGCTCGCCCACCGCCTCGGTGCGGCGGTGGCGGACGCGGCAACGCCGATCGTCATCACCTGCGCCGGCCGCACGCGCGGCATTGTCGGGGCGCTGACGCTGCGCGCCATCGGCGTTTCCAATCCGGTTTACGCGCTGGAGAACGGCACGCAGGGCTGGGCACTCGCCGGCCTGCCGCTCGACCGGGGCGCGCGCGCCGACCCGCTCCCGGCGCTTGACGAAGCGCAGGCGCAGGCGAGCCGTGACCGCGCCCGCCACCTCGCCCGCGCCGCGCAGCTTCCGCGCATCACCGTGGCGGAGGCGGAACGGCTTCTGGCCGAGCCCGGGCGCACACCCTTCCTGTTCGACCTGCGCAGCGCCGAGGAGCGGGACGCGCGGCCGGCGCCCGGGGCGGTGCCGGTGCTTGCCGGCCAGCTCATTCAGGCCACCGACCAGTATATCGGCGTGCGCCATGCGCGGCTCATCCTGATGGACGATACCGGGCTGCGCGCCGCGCTCGCCGGGCTCTTCCTGCGCGCCCTGGGCTTCGAGGTGCTGGTGCTGGCGCTCGACGAGGCGCCGGACGCGTCCGCTCCCCGTCTTCCGGCCCCGGCGCTGACGCCTCCCGCGCCGCCGCCGGTGGTCGAGGCACGCGCGGCATGGAACCTCGCCCAGAGCGGCGTTCCGGTGCTCGATCTGCGTGCCTCCACCGAATGGGAGACGTGGCGGCTCGACGCGGCGCGCTGGCTGCTACGCGGCGACATTCCCGGCGCCCTCCCCAAGGGCGTGCGACGGGCGATCCTGCTCGGCGATGCGGCCGCCGTCGCGGCAGCGGCCGTCGATCTGCGCGAGGCGGGCATCGCCGCCGCCTGGCTGCCGGCCGATGCGGAAGCCTGCGCGCAGGCGGGCTGGCCGGTGGACCGCGCGCGCCGGCGCATGGGCCGGGAAGAGGCCCGCGATCGTGTCTGGTTCGTGCATGACCGCCATGACGGCAATCGGGAAGCGTCCCGGCAATATCTCGCCTGGGAGATGGGCCTCGTGAACCAACTCGACGAGGCCGAGCGCGCCGCCTTCGGCTGGGTGCCCATCGGCGCCGCGCCCTGAGCCTTCGCGGCCAGTACCTTCGCCGCCGTTCGCCCGGTCTTCCCAGCCCCGCCATCCTCGATGGTGGGGCTTTTCCATGGCGGCCCGGATGGCACGCAACGTCGGAAAGCCCTGCCTGCCGGGCGCAACGAGAAAGGGCGGGTTCGCACCCGCCCTTTCGGCCGTCGTGGAAGAGTGGAAACCCCTAGCCCTTGCTCGGCGTCGTGTGGGCTCCGTTCGCGGCCGCTTCGTCGCGCAGCTTTTCCATGGCCAGAGCCTCCGCTAATTCCGCCCGGTTCTGCTTGCGCTTGCCCCAAGCGGTCATGGCGAGCGAGACGAGCATGATGCCGAAGATCGCCATCGCGCCGGGCCGCTCGAGAATATAGAGCGGGTGGCCGGCCGAGAGCTGGTAGGAGCGCAGGAACTCCGTCTCCAGCATCCGTCCCAGCAGGATGCCGACCACCACGGCCGGCACCGGGTACTGGTAGCGGTTGAGAGCGAAGCCGAGCATCGCGAAGACGAACAGTGTGATCGGCCCCGACACCTCGCCCGTCACCGCATAGGTGCCGAGCGTGGCGATGACGAGGATCGCCGGCAGCACATAGCGGGTGCGCACCTTCATGACGTTGGTGGCGGCGTAGATGAAGCCGATACCGACCACAAGCAGCACCACGGCCTGAACCATGTTGTTCAGAATGATGGCGTAGGCCATCGGCTTCTGCGTCTCGATGAAGCTCGGCCCAGGCACGATATTGTGCATCATGAACGCCGCGATCAGGATCGCGGTCGCGCCGCCACCGGGAATGCCGAGCGCCAGCATGGTGGCCATGGAGCCACCCTCGCCGCTCGCCACCGCCGATTCCGCTGCGATGACACCCTTGGGGTTGCCCTTGCCGAACGTCGCGCTGTCCTTGGCGGTGCGCTTGGTCTCGGCGTAGGAGATCAGATTGCCGATGGACGAGCCGACGCCGGGCACGGCACCGATGACGATGCCGATGACCGAGCCTCGAAACAGCACGCCGGGATATTTCAGCGTGCCCCAGCAGCCCTTGAGGATCTTGCGCAGGCTGACATCGCGCGCGCCGTCGGCCTCGATGATGTAGTCGCGCCCGGCGAGCCCGAGCAGTTGGCTCGCCGCGAGCAGGCCGATCATCGCCGGGATCGGCGCGATGCCGTCCAGCAGTTGGGGTATGCCCAGCGTGCCCCGGGTGAAGCCGGCGGTGTTCATGCCCACCGTGCCGAGCAGGATGCCGAGCGCGGCGGCGAGCAGGCCCCGGCTGATATAGGTGGACCCCAGCGAACCCAGCAGCAGCATGCCCCAGATCGCCACCGCGAACATCTCCAGCGGGCCGATGCGCAGCACGATGTCCGCGAGCGGTTCCAGCACCAGCAGCAGCAGCACATAGCCGAAGATGCCGCACAGCGTGGAAGCGAACAGGGCGTAACCGAGTGCCTCGTTGTGCTCGCCCTTCTGCGACATGGCATAGCCGTCGAAGGTCGTCGCGAAGGAGGATGGCGTGCCCGGTATGTTCATCAGGATCGCCGGCACCGAACCGCCGAACCCCGCGCCTGTATAGACGGAGGTGAGGAAGACGATCGCCGAGAAGAAATCCATGTAGAGCGACATGGGCAGCACGATCGCCATCGCCATGGTGATCGAGATGCCGGGAATGGCCGCGAAGACCAGACCGATGATCAGGCCGGGGACGATCCACCCCCACGACCCAACCGACGAAAACATGATGCCCAGCGCCTCCTGAAAGGCGGAAATGTCAATCATCGTCGCGCCTCACAGAAGCAGGGTGGGCATGGGATAGGGGATCATGGCCCGGAAGCCGTAGATCGCCACCAGCGTCACGGCGGCCGAATAGAGCACAACCCTCACCGGTCGCCGCTCGCCGCAGATTACCATCGCCGCGACGGCGAAGAGGAACATGGCGAGATCGAAGCCGAGTGGCTCCAGCAGGAAGACCATCAGGCCAAGCGAGACGCTGAGCGCTGCGATGCGGAGCACATCCGAGCGCTCCATGGGAAGGCTCTCGTCGAGGAAATCCTTGTCGGAATCGGGGGTGGCAGCCTCGGACGCATCGAGCTTGCGGAAGCACTGCGGCAGGATGAACAGGTACATTGCCAGGGCGAAGAGCGCGACAGGCTGCACCAGCAGAAGGTTGTTAATGCTCAGCGAAACGCTGCGGGCATCCAGAAGATACCAGAAGACCACGGCCGCGATGAACGTGATGAGCGCGAGATGGCCATAGTCGATGGCATAGCTGTGCCGACCGATGCGCATCTTCATCTCCAGACGTCAGAGGAAGGAGAGAAGAGGCGGGCGCCGGAGCGGCCCGCCCCATGCGGTGCGGCGGCCTACTTCAGCAGGTCGACGTATTTCGCCATCTTGGCGGCGTTGTCGAGATAGGCCTTGTTGGAGGCTTCCGGCCCGTACCACGTGGTGGCCAGCTCCTGCAGCTTCAGCGTCTCGATCGCCTTCGGGTTCTTGCTCGCCTTCTCCGTTGCCGCGACGAGGATCTTGAAGATCTCCGGCTGCTCCTTCGTCAGCTTGGTCGAGACCGCCCAGCCGCGCTGCGAGCCTTCGACAAAGTCGGTCTTGAGCGTCGCACCGATCAGCGGCGCGTCGGGGAACCACTCCACCTTCTCGGCGGCGAAGATGGCGAGCGGACGGATCTTCGACTTCAGCGGCAGGAAGCCCTCGCCGCCGACGAAGCCGACATCGACCTGCGCGCCGGCGGTGGCGTTGCGGGCGGGGCCGCCGCCATCATAGGTGACGATGCGCAGCTTGGAGGGGTCGATACCCGCCGCCTGGAAGGCCAGCACCATGTTGGCATAGTCCGCCGAGGCCGGCTGAACGCCGATGCTGAGGCTGGACGGGTCCTTCTTCAGCTTCTCGATCACCTCGGCGAAAGTCTTCACCGGCCCGCCGGAAGAGGTCGCCGCCAGCGTGTAGTCACGCGACGGCAGGTTGATCATGGTGAAGTCTTCCACCTTGTACGGCGCGTTCTGCAGCAGCACGGTCAGCGGAATATAGGGCGCGGCCGAGGTGCACAGGATCGAATAGCCGTCGGCGGGCTGGTTCAGCGCATAGGAATTGCCAAGCTGGGTGCCGGCGCCGGGCTTGTTGACGATGACGAGCGGCTGGCCGAGCTCCTGCTCCAGATAGGGCATGAAGGCACGGGACAGGCGGTCATTATAGCCGCCGGTGGCGAAGGGCACGATCACGTTGATCGGACGGCTGGGATAGGCCGCGGCGCGCAGGATGGACGGCATGGCGACCATGCCGGAGGCGACGGCGACGCCGCCGGCCGAAATCTTAAACAGGTCTCTGCGTGTGAAATGGGTCATGTTTTCCTCCCGCCGTTCCATCTGGATGCGTTCGGCCGGCGAGCCATGAGCGGGCCGACCCGTGTGGATTAGGCGGGGAAAGACTGTCCCGCCTCCCGTCAACTGTCAACAGATTTGCGGCGAACTTTCCCTCCCCCGTCGGGACGCAAGGGACGAGGCATGGCGGCACGCCCCAGTGTCGCCCGGTAGCATGACGCCCCTGCACCGTTGAAAACCCTAGGGAACGCAGCGCAAGCGCTGCAATCGGCGCCCGCACGCGACGGGAGAGCACGGCCGGCATCTGTTGACAGTTTTCATTCTCGGTGTCTCTATCGCCCCATGCCCTGCCGACGGCACCCGCCGCTGCGAGACAGGCGTCAATAACCGCCGCGCCAAACTGGGAGGCCGCCATGTCCGAATGCCCGCGCCCGAGCCGGAATCCGGTCTCCCACCTTGCCCGAATCATGCCGACCAGCTGCGCGCGGCCCGCCGGGCGCAGCTGATGGCGGCCGATTGCAAAGCACCTGCGCCGAGCCCGCGCACCCCGTGGCACGTCGCCTGGCTGCGGCTGATCGGCACCTATGCCGTCGCCGCCGCGGCGGGCTATGCCGCCTCGCTCATCCACATCCCCCTGCCCTGGATGCTCGGCCCGCTCTTCGTCTGCGGCCTGCTGAACGTCTCCGGCGTGCCTTTGCAGGCCGGCTGGCATCTGCGCGAGATCGGGCAGGTCATTGTCGGCCTCGCCATCGGCATGCGCTTCACCCCGCATTTGCTGCTGGTGTCGCTGGAGCTGCTGCCGGCGATGCTGGTGGCGACGCTCTACATCATCCTCGCCACCTTCATCGGCGCGCTCATCATGCGCCCACTGGCGCGCATTGACGCCACCACCGCCTTCTTCGCCACCGCTGCCGGGGGCATGGCCGACATGGCGGTAGTGGCGGCGGCGCGGGGGGGCGACACCAATGCCGTCTCCATCGTCCACGCGCTGCGGGTGACGACGGTGGTCAGCATCGTGCCGTTCATGGTGTTCGCCTTCGGCGAGGCCGGCAACGTCACTACCGTCGATCCCACCGCCTCGCAGGACCTGCTGCTGCTCGGGCTCGGCCTCATCATCGCCTATCTCGGCGCGCAGGCGCTGCGCCCGACAGTGATCCCCAATCCCTGGCTGCTCGGGTCGCTGCTGCCGAGCGCGGCGCTGGGCGCGTCGGGGCTCATGAATGTCGCGGTACCCGGCATCCTCATCATCGCCGCGCAGATCATGATCGGGGTGTGGCTGAGCATGCGGTTCCGGCGCGACCTGTTCGTGCGCCTGCCGCGCGTCGCCGCTTCCGGCCTGCTGATCGGCGTGCTGCTCATCCTCGCCGCTGCCGTCGGGGCGGAGGCGCTCTCGCTCGCAACCGGCCTGCCGCTCACCACCAGCTTCCTCGCCCTCGCCCCGGCGGCGATCACCGAAATGGTCCTCACCGCCAAGGCCATGCACGCCGATGCCGAACTGGTGACGGCCTTCCACATCGTCCGCATCGCGGTGATCTCGTCGACCATCCTGATCGTGTTCCGCGTCTACCGCTTCGTGCTGAGGAGCCATTATGAATCTGGGGTTTGACGGCCGCCGCGCCGTCATCGTCGGCGGCAGCTACGGCATTGGCGAGGCCACCGCCGCCATCCTGCTGCGCGAGGGCGCGCAGGTGCTGATCGCCTCGCGCAGCCGCGAAAATCTCGACGCCGCCCGCGCCCGGTTGGAGACCGCCACCGGCCGCGCGCCGGACGTGTGCGTCGCCGACGTTGTGAAGGACGGTGCCGCCGCCGAGACGTTGATGGGCGAGGCCCGCCGCCGCTGGGGGGCGCTCGACATCCTCATCGGCGCGGTGGGTGGCAGCGTGCGGGCGGATTTCGACACGCTGAGCGATGAAGACTGGCTGGCGAGCTACGAATTCAACGTGCTTTCTACCGTGCGCTCCGTGCGCGCCGCATTGCCCCTGCTGGCGGCGGGCGACGCCCCGGCCGTGGTCACGCTCGGCGCGGCGGCGGCGAAGATGCCCTATGCCCACCAGATCATGACCAATGTCCACAAGGCCGGGCTGCTCGGCCTCGTCAAGACGCTGGCGCTCGAACTCGGCGAGAAGGGCATCCGCATCAACGCGGTCGGCCCCGGCCGCACCAAGACCGCATTGTGGATCAACCGCGCCACCAAAATGGCCGCCGAGCGCGGCGTGCCGGTGGACGAGATCTACGCGGAATTCTCGCACGAAATCCCGCTGAAACGCTTCGCTGAGCCGGAAGAGATCGCGGTCATGGTCGCGTGGCTCGCCAGCCCGCTCGCCAGCTACATCACCGGCCAATCCATCAATGTCGACGGCGGCATCGCGCGCGGCCTCGTTTAAAGGAGAACAGAATGTCCCACAAAGACGTCACCCGCCAGCTCGCCGCCTGGATCGTCGGCTGCAAACTTGCTGACATTCCCGCCTCGGTTCAGTCCGAGGGCGTGCGCACCTTCTTCAACTGGATGGGCTGCGCCGTCGGCGGCGCCCGCCACGAGACGGTGGACCGCGCTCTCGCCGGTATCTCGCCCTTCGCCGGCAAGCCGCAGGCGACCGTCATCGGGCGCGGCGAGCGGCTGGATGTGCCGAACGCGGCGCTGATCAACGGCATTTCCTCGCACGTGCTGGACTATGACGACACCCATCTGAAGACCATCATCCACCCCGCCGGCCCGGTCGCCTCCGCCCTGCTGGCGGCGGCGGAATATCATCCGATGAGCGGCGCCGACTTCCTCAATGCGCTGATTGTCGGCGTGGAAGTGGAATGCCGCATCGGCAACAGCGTCTATCCCGCCCATTATGATCGCGGCTGGCACATCACCGGCACCACAGGCGTGTTCGGCGCTGCCGCCGCCGTCGGCCACATGCTGAAGCTCGACGCCACCCAGATGACCTGGGCGCTCGGCATCGCCGCAACGCAGGCCTCGGGCCTGCGCGAAATGTTCGGCACCATGTGCAAGAGCCTTCATCCCGGCGCGGCCGCCCGCAACGGCGCGCTCGCCGCCTTCCTCGCCAAGGCCGGCTTCGACAGCTCGCTGCAGGCGATCGAGGCGCCGCGCGGCTTCGCCAATGTGCTCTCCACCAAGCAGGATTATAATGAGATCCTCGGCGGGCTGGGCGAGACTTGGGAAGCCGGGCTCAACTCCTACAAGCCGTTCGCCTGCGGCATCGTCATCCACCCCACCATCGACGGCTGCCAGCAGCTGCGCGAGGAGCTGGGCGATGCGGTGAACAACATCGCCGCCGTGCGCCTGCGCACCCATCCGCTGGTGCTGGAACTCACCGGCAAGCGCACGCCGAAGACCGGGCTGGAGACCAAGTTCAGCGTCTTCCACGCCGCCGCCTGCGCCCTGCTGCGCGGCGACGGTTCGCCCACCGCCTTCACCGACGAGGCCGCCAACGCGCCCGAGATCATCGCCCTGCGCGACAAGGTCGACGCCACGTCCGACACCTCCATCCACGAAGCCTCGGTGGTGATCGAGGTGGAGTTCAATGACGGCCGCACGATCGAGAAGACCATCGACCGCGCCATTGGCAGCCATGACAAGCCGCTGAGCAACGAGCATCTCGCGCGCAAATTCGCCCACCAGTCGGCCCTTGTGGTCGGCGACGAGGTGACCGAGCGGCTGATGGCGCTGTGCTGGCGCCTGCCGGAACTGACCGACGCCGGCGAGATCGCCCGCGCCTCGGTGCCGGCCAGCCTGCGCGACGCGGCGGAGTGAGCGCCGTGACCACGCACGCACCTCTGCGCATCGGCGTTCTCAATGGCGACGATATCGGCCATGAGATCGTCCCCGCCGCCCATGCCATCGCCGATGCGGCGGCGCGGGCGAGCGGCCTCGCCATCGACTGGCGCCCCATGCCGCTCGGCCGCAAGGCGCTGGACGAGCTGGGCCACACCATGCCGCCGGGCACGCTGGAGACCCTCGGCACGCTCGACGGGTTCATCCTCGGGCCCATCGGCCATCAGGCCTATCCGAAGGTTCCAGAGGCGATCAACCCGCACCCGATCCTGCGCAAGAGCTTCGACCTGTTCGCCAATGTGCGGCCCACCCGCTCCTACCCCGGGCTCGGCTGCCTCTATGACGACATCGACCTCGTCATCGTGCGCGAGAACAATGAGGGCTTCCAGCCGGACCGCAACGTGGTCGCCGGCTCCGGCGAGTTCCGCCCGACGCACGACACCACCATCTCGGTGCGCGTCATCACCCGCGAGGGCAGCCGCAAGGTCGCCCGCGCCGCCTTCGAGATCGCCCGCGCCCGCAAGAAGCGGCTCACCGTCGTGCACAAGAACACGGTGTTCAAACTCGGCTGCGGCATGTTCGTGGAAGAGTGCTACGAGGCCGGCAAGGAATTCCCCGATGTCGCCATCGAGGAAGTCATCGTCGACACCTTCGCCATGAAGCTGGTGCGCGAGCCGCAGCGCTTCGATGTCGTCGTCACCACCAACATGTTCGGCGACATCCTCACCGACGAAGCGGCCGGCCTCGTCGGCGGGCTCGGCATGGCGCCAGGCCTGTGCATCGGGCGCGGCGAGATCGCCATGGCGCAGGCCACCCACGGCTCGGCGCCCGATATCGCCGGCAAGGGGCTCGCCAACCCCTATGCGATGATCGAATCCACCCGGATGCTCATCGAATGGCTCGGCCGCCGCCGGGGCATCCCCGCCGCCGCGCGCGCATCGGAACTGATGAAGGCCGGCATTGAGGCCGCGCTCGCCGATCCCGCCACCCGCACCCCCGACATTCGCGGCACCGGCACCCAGGCCGACATGACCCGCGCCATTCTTTCCCATCTGGAGACCCACACCCATGCGCCGGCATAAAATCGCGCTCATTCCCGGAGACGGCATCGGCTCCGACGTCATCAATGCCGGTCGCGAGGTGCTGGACGCCCTCGCCGCCAGCGATGGCGGCTTCGGCCTCGATTTCGAAAGCTTCGACTGGGGCTCGGACCGCTACCGCCGCACCGGCAAGATGATGCCGGACGATGGCGTCGACACGCTGCGCGGCTTCGACGCCATCTATTTCGGCGCCGTCGGCGACCCGAAGATTCCGGACCACATCACCTTGTGGGAACTACGCCTCGCCATCTGCCAGGGGCTCGACCAGTACGCCAATGTCCGCCCCTCGCGCCTTCTGCCGAACATCACCGGCCCGCTGCGGCCGGAACTCGGCAAGGATATCGACTGGGTCATCGTGCGCGAGAACAGCGAGGGCGAATATGCCGGCGCCGGCGGGCGGGCGCATCGCGGCCTGCCGATCGAGGTCGGGATCGATGTGTCCGTGTTCACCCGCACCGGCATCGAGCGCGTCTGCCGCTTCGCCTGCGAACTCGCCATGTCGCGCCCGCGCAAGAAGCTCACCATCGTCACCAAGTCCAATGCCCAGCGCCACGGCATGGTGCTGTGGGACGAGGTGTGCAAAGGCGTCATCAAGGACTTTCCCGAACTCGATGTCGACTGGATGCTGGTCGACGCCATGACCATGCGCCTCGTGCTGCGGCCGGGCACGGTGGACACGGTGCTCGCCACCAATCTGCATGCCGATGTGCTCTCCGACCTCGCCTCGGCGCTGAGCGGCAGCCTCGGCATCGGCGCCACCGCCAATCTGGCGCCGGACCGTTCCACCCCCTCCATGTTCGAGCCGATCCACGGCTCCGGCTTCGACCTGATCGGCAAGGGCATCGCCAACCCGATCGGCTCCTTCTGGAGCGCGGTGATGATGCTGGAACATCTCGGCGAGACTGCCGCTGCCGCGCGGCTGATGGCGGCCATCGAACAGGTCACGGCGGAAGGCACCACGCTCACGCCCGATCTCGGCGGAACGGCGGGCACGGCCGAGGTGACGGCGGCGGTGATCGCGACCCTTCAACGTCAAAGTGTCGCAGAAGCCGATACAACCCGGAGCGTGGCGTAAAATCTGGAAGCGTTCCACCGCCGAATTGTTTACAATTGACCGATGAGCATTATCAGCGATTCCGCGCCCCTCAGCGATCTGTCAGTTGTGAAGAGCGTCTCGCTCACGAGCGCGCTCGAGAAGGAACTCGAGCGCCTCATTCTGACGGGCGAGCTGGAGCCGGGGGTGCGGATCAACGAGATCCACCTCTCGAACCGTTTCGGCACCAGCCGCGGCCCGATCCGCGAGGCCACCCGCAGCCTGGAGGCCAAGGGGCTGGTCGAAGTCGTCCGCAATCGCGGCGTCTTCGTCCGGCGCCTCTCCGTCGAGGACGCGGTGGAAATCTACGATGTGCGGGCTGCGCTGTTCGGCCAGGCCGGGCGGCTTTTGGCCGAGCGGATGACCGACGGCCTGCTCGCCGAGCTGACCCGCATGGTGGACGAGATGGACGCGGTCGCCGAGCGCGGCAGCTTTGACGACTATTACCCGCTCAATCTCGGCTTCCACAATCTCATCGTCGGCTCCTGCGGCAACCGCACGCTGCAGGCGGAGTATCACCGCTTCGTCAACAAGCTGCACCTGTTCCGCGCCCGCGCGCTGGTGCAGGGCGGCGGCCTCGCCGTTTCCAATCGCGAGCACCGGGCGATGCTGGAAGCGCTCGCCTCCGGCGATGGCGACCGGGCGCAGATGACGCATTGGCGACATGTGGCGCTGGCCAAGCGCCGGCTCATCGCTGCCGTCGACGGCCCGGCGCGGCACGACTGACGACGCTGACCTCCCCCCGACAGACGCGCACCCTCTCCCCGTCGGGGAGAGGGTGGGGTGAGGGGTCTCGCCGACCTTCCCGCGTTACGTCCCCTCACCGACCCGCTACGCGGGCCACCTCTCCCCAATGGGGAGAGGGAAGTGGTAAAAGGCACTTCACGCCGCGGCGGCGCGGGCCTCGATCTTGCGCGCGGCGACGCGGGCGGCGAGGCGGACGGCGGACTGGAACGCGCCGATATCCGCGACGCCCTTGCCGACAATGTCGAACGCCGTGCCATGCGCCGGGGTAGTGAACACCACCTCCAACCCAGCGGTGATGGTCACGCCCTTGTTGAAGCCCTTGAGCTTGGTCGCGATCTGGCCCTGGTCGTGATACATCGCCAGCACGCTGTCATAGGCGCCAGCAAAGGCCTTGAGATACACGGTGTCGGACGGGAACGGCCCCTCGCAGGCGATGCCCTCCTTTGCCATCGCCTCCACCGCTGGCCGGATGAAGTCGATCTCCTCGGTGCCGAACAAACCACCCTCGCCGCCATGCGGGTTGAGCGCGGCCACCGCGATGCGCGGGCGGGCGATGCCGGCCTTGCGCATCGTCTCATCCGCCAGCCGCAGCGCGCCGCAGATGCTGTCATAGGTCACCTGGTCCAGCGCCGTGCGCAGCGAAACATGCGAGGTGACGCGCGTCATCCACTGGCCTTCCAGCACGTTCATCTCGCTGAACGGGCCCTTATGGTCGAGCAGATGCGCGAACATCTTGTGCTCGTCCGGGAAGCGCCAGCCGCCTTTGAACATGGCCTGCTTGTTAAGCGGGGCGAAGCACACGCCGTCCACCTCGCCGGCCTTGGCGAAGTCGATGGCGCGGGCCAGCGTGTCGCCGGTCAGCCGGCCGGACTCGGGATTGGCGACGCCGAGCGGGAACAGGTCGGGGTCGGTATTGCCCAGATCGACCAGGGGAATGCCGGGCGCGTTCCAGTCCACCGCGCCGGGCGAGGCGTAGCGCACAAGGTTCAGGCTCACCCCGGCATGGCGCGCGCCCATCTCCATCACCCGCGCGTCGCCCACCACGACGATCCGCGCCTCACCGTCGAAGCCGCCCTCGCTCAGCAGGCGCGCGGTCTGTTCCGGGCCGATGCCTGTGCAATCGCCGGGGGTGAGGGCGAGAATGGGGAGCGGGTGCGCGGTCATGAAACTACCTGTCCTTGGGGCGTGACTGTCGGGGGTCGAGCGGGCCGGGCCGCGCCTCGGTGGCGCTGTCGTCTTCCAACGTGCGCAGGAAGCGGGCCTTGCCGGCGAGGATGTGCCGCTCCAGCAGCCGGGCGGCGCCGGTGCCGTCGCTCTGGCGCAGGGCCTCGAAAATGGCCTTGTGCTCGTCATTGGAGGTGCGCATCGAGCCGGGCAGCACCAGCCCGCGCCGGCGGAACAAATGCAGCTCCGCTTCCAGCAACGGGTAGAGCTCGATCAGCTTGTCATTGTCGGAGGCGAGCACGACCTGGCGGTGGAACTCGTTGTTCAGCGTGTAGAAGGTGGCGATGTCGGGCGCGTCGATCGCCGCGTCCATCTGCGCGATCAGTTCCGCCATCTCACGCAGTTGCACCGTGGTGATGATGGCGGCCGCCAATCGCCCGGCGGTGCCGAACAGGCCGGCACGGATGTCGTAGAGGTCGAGCGCTTCCTTGGTGGAGACCTCGCGCACGAAGAAGCCGCGATTGAGCTCGCTGCGCAGCAGGCCAATCTGCTCCAGCGCCCGGCACGCCTCGCGCACCGGGCCCCGGCTGATGCCGAGCCGCAGCGCCAGCGTGCTTTCATTGATGCGCGTGCCGCCGGTGAGCTCGCCGGTGCCGATCATCCGCTCGATCTCGCGCTGGATCAGCGGCACGAAGGAGGCGGTGCGGGGCGTGCGCGGGGGAGGAGCGACGGGGCGTAGCATGGCGCCATTTCGCCGCCAGAATCGCCAATTGTCAACAATGATAGCCAAAATACGCTGAATGACGGCGCAGGCGGGAGTGCCGCGCTGCCGCTAGGAAAGCCCGCACCCTCTTGCGGCACCGCAGGTGAAGCGTTGAAAAATCGCGCTTTTCTACACAAACAGCCGCTGTCTCCGCAGCGGCCTCCCGCCCGGGACCTGCCACCACTCATTGAAAAATTGTTGACAGTTGGCGAGACCTTGAACACTGTCCTGCCGCACATGTCGCGGTGCCGCCGCCGAAATCCCGCCTGATCTCCAAGGAGTTCCCATGACGACCTATTCCATAGCGGTCATTCCCGGCGACGGGATCGGCAATGAGGTGGTGCCGGAGGCGCAGCGCGTTCTAGAGGCGGCGAGCCGCATTGGCGGCTTCTCCTTCGACTGGACCCATTACGATTGGAGCTGCGAGCGCTTTGCCAAGACCGGGGCGATGATGCCCGCCGATGGCTTGCAGCAGATCCGCCGCAAGGACGCGATCTTCCTCGGCGCCGTCGGCTTTCCCGGCGTGCCGGACCATGTCTCGCTCTGGGGCCTGCTGATCCCGATCCGCCGCAGCTTCCACCAATATGTGAATCTGCGCCCGGTGAAGCTGCTCGCCGGCGTCGAAAGCCCGCTGAAGGGCCGCGAGGCCGGCTCGATCGACTTCTATGTCGTGCGCGAGAACAATGAGGGCGAGTATTCCTCCATTGGCGGCCGGCTCTATGAGGGGTTGGAGGACGAGCTGGTGATGCAGCAGTCCATCTTCACCCGCCGCGGCTGCGACCGGGTGATGCGCTACGCCTTCGAGCTGGCCAAGGGCCGCAAGCAGCACGTCACCTCGGCCACCAAGTCGAACGGCATCAGCCACACCATGCCGTATTGGGACGAGCGCTTCGCCGCGATCTCGAAGGAATATCCCGGCTTCACCACCGACCAGTTCCACATCGACATTCTCACCGCGCATTTCGTCCGCAACCCGGACTGGTTCGACGTGGTGGTCGCCTCCAACCTGTTCGGCGACATCCTGTCCGATCTCGGCCCGGCGGTGGTCGGTTCCATCGGCATCGCGCCCGGCGGCAACATCAATCCGGAGAAGGACTACCCCTCCATGTTCGAGCCGGTGCACGGTTCGGCGCCGGATATCGCCGGCAAGGGCATCGCCAATCCCATCGGTCAGATCTGGTCCGGGGCAATGATGCTGCGCCATCTCGGCGAGGAAGCGACCGCCAGCGCCATCGAAAAGGCGATCGAGGACGTGCTCGCCCGCCGCGACAGCCTCACCCGCGATCTCGGCGGCACCGCCGGCACGCGCGAACTCACCGACGCCATCATCGGCGCCCTGCCTTCCGTCGCCGCCCGCGCCCCAGCCGCCTGACGCCCGACATAAAAAGGAAACGCCCCATGACGCTGCACCAGACCAATCCCGCCCAGGCCCAGCCCATCGTCGAGGGACTGACCCAGGACGTGGCCGAATTCGTCGTCGGCACCTCCTATGCCGACCTGCCGGCCGACGTGGTCGAACTCGGCAAGAAGTCGATCCTTGATGGCATCGGCCTCGCGCTCTCCGGCTCGGTGGCGAAAAGCGGCGAGCACATTCAGGCCTATCTCAGGAGCCTCGGCATCCAGGAAGGGCCGGCCACCGTCATCGGCACGTCGCTGAAGGTGCCGCCGCGCTTCGCCGCCTTCGCCAATGGCGTCGGCATCCATGCCGATGATTATGACGACACCCAGCTCGCGGTCGCCAAGGACCGCGTCTATGGCCTGCTGACCCACCCGACTGCGCCGGCCCTGCCGGCCGCGCTCGCCGTGGCGGAAGCCGCCGGCACCTCCGGCACGGAGATGATGCTGGCCTATCATCTCGGCGTCGAGGTGGAGTGCAAGATCGCCGAGGCCATCAACCCGCGCCACTATCAGCACGGCTTCCATGCCACCGCGACCTGCGGCACCTATGCCGCCGCCGCCGCCGCCGGCAAGCTCAAGGGGCTGAATGTCGAGCAGATGGTGCGTGCCTTCGGCTGCGCCGGCAGCCAGTCGGCCGGACTGCGCGAGAATTTCGGCACCATGATGAAGCCGTTCCACGCCGGCCGCTCCTCGGAGAGCGGCGTGGTGGCGGCCGATTTCGCCGCGCTGGGCTGGACCACCACCGACAAGATTCTGGAAGCGCCGCGCGGCTTCTTCCAGGCGGCGGGCGGCGGCTTCGATCCGACCGCCATCGTCGGCAAGCTAGGCCAGCCCTGGACCTTCGCCTCGCCGGGCGTCTCCATCAAGCCGCATCCGTCGGGCTCGCTCACCCATCCCGGCATGACCAAGATGCTGGAACTGATCCGCACCCATTCCATCAAGGCCGAGGATGTCGAGCGGGTCGATGTCGGCACCAACCAGAACATGCCGAACGCGCTGATCCATCACCGCCCGAAGAACGAGCTTCAGGCCAAGTTCTCGATGGAATTCTGCATGGCCATCCTGCTGCTCGACGGGCGCGGCAGCCTGCCGGAATTCACCGACGAGACGGTGGAGCGGGACGATGTGAAGGCGATGATCGAGCGGGTGAATTTCCATGTCCACCCGGAGGCGGAAGCCGCCGGCTACGACAAGATGACCACCATCATCGACATCCACATGAAGGACGGCCGCACTATTTCCGGCCGCTCCGACTTCGGCAAGGGCAGCCCGGCCAACCCGATGACGTATGACGAGGCCGCCGACAAGTTCCGTGGCTGCGCCGAATTCGCCAAATGGGACAAGGCCAAGACCGAATCCATCGTCGAGACGGTGCGCCGGCTGGAACAGCTGCGCGATATCCGCGAGCTCACGCGCCTCTGCGCCTGACGCCGCCCCGTCGCGAGGAAGGGCGCCCCCTGCCCCGGGGCGCCCTTTTTCATGCGTGGCGTTAGCCTGCGGCTTCCAGCTTGTCCTGCGTCCGCGTATCGAAATCGCCGGCGTCGTGGCGCTCGCGCAGCTGTTCGTGCGGTTCGCCGGTCATGCGGTTGACCATGCGCCCGCGCTTCACCGCCGGCCGGGCGAACAGCTCATCCGCCCAGCGCACGACATTGGTGTATTCGTGCCCGGAGAGGAAGGTGCCGGCATCGCCATAAGCCCAGCCCTTCACCAGCGCGCCATACCAGGGCAGCACCGCCATATCGGCGATGGTGTAGTCCTCGCCGGCGAGATAGCGGGTCTCGGCAAGCCGCCGGTCCAGCACGTCGAGCTGGCGCTTGGCCTCCATGGCGTAGCGGTCGATGGCGTATTCGATCTTAACAGGCGCATAAGCGTAGAAATGGCCGAAGCCGCCGCCCAGGAAGGGCGCGCTGCCCATCTGCCAGAACAGCCAGGACAGGCACTCGGCGCGCTTGGCCGGCTCGGTCGGCAGGAAGGCACCGAACTTCTCGGCGAGATGCAGCAGGATGGCGCCGGATTCGAACACCCGGATCGGCGTGTCGCCGGAGCGGTCCATCAGCGCCGGGATTTTCGAGTTCGGGTTGACCTCGACAAAGCCGGAGCCGAACTGCTCGCCCTCGCCGATCTTGATCAGCCAGGCGTCGTATTCCGCCCCGGTGTGGCCGGCGGCGAGCAACTCCTCGAACAGGATGGTCACCTTCTGCCCGTTCGGCGTCGCGAGCGAATAGAGCTGGAACGGGTGCTTGCCGACCGGCAGCGCCTTTTCATGCGTCGCCCCGGCGGTCGGGCGGTTGATATTGGCGAAGGCGCCGCCATTGGCCTGGTTCCAGACCCAGACCTTGGGCGGGGTGTAGGTATCGGACATAAGGGGTTCTCCATGCGCGGCGGCCGGCCCGCAGGCGGCGCCGAATCCGTGGGACGTCGGGCGTGACTTTAGCCGGCCCGGCGGCGCGGTCATCCCCACGCCCATCACATCGCGGCGACGCGACCCAAGGTCAGGCGTTGCGCCCGGCCGCGTCCTTGCCTAGTCAGGCATAAGGGATTTGGGCGAGCGGGACGTGACCTCCGATAGCACCAGCGGCGAGGACGGAATGCCCCGGGGCCTGCGCCGGCTGGTGCGGGCGAGCGAACTCGGCGTCGTCGCCCTCGCCGCGCTGGTCGGCGTGGCCGCCGGGCTGGTCGTCATCGCCATGAACATGGCGCTGCAGGGCCTGCACGAACTGCTGTTCCGCATTCCCACCGCCGCGCATCTGTCGACCACGGCCGGGATAGCGCCGGTGATGCTTCTGCTGGTTCCCACGCTTGGCGGCCTCGCCTTCGGCCTGAGCGTGCGGGCCTTTCTGCGCACGCGGGCCAGCCCGCCGGTCGACCCCATCGAAGCCAATGCGCTGCATGGCGGGCGCATGTCGCCGGGCGACAGCCTCATTGTCGCGCTGCAGACGCTGTTCTCCAGCGGGGTCGGCGCTTCCGTGGGGCTGGAGGCCGGCTATACGCAGGCGGCGGCCGGCCTCGCCTCCTGGTTCGGCCGGGTGTTTCATGTCCGGCGCGGGGATTTGCGCCTGCTGGTCGGCTGCGGCGCCGGCGCGGCCATCGGCGCGGCGTTCGACGCGCCGCTGATGGGCGCGTTCTATGGCTTCGAGCTGGTGCTCGGCACCTATGCCATCCCCGCCTTCGTGCCGATGATGACCGCGACCTTCGCCGCCTCCCTTACCCAGCAGCTGCTGGCGCCGCCGCACCACACGCCGCTGCCGGCGCTGCATGCCCCGCAATTGTCCGATCTGCCCTCGGTGCTGCTGCTCGGCTTGTTCTGCGCGCTGGTCGGCATCGCGGTGATGCGCGGGGCGACGCTCGTGGAAGCGGGCTTTCGCCGCTCCTCCCTGCCCGCCTGGCTGCGCCCGGCTGCGGGCGGTCTCCTCGTCGGCGCACTTGCTTTATGGAACCCGGCGGTGCTCTCGGCCGGGCATGGCGCGGTCTATCATTTCCTCGCCGCCGATACCGGTCTCATGCTCGCCGCCCTTTTGCTGGTGGCGAAGGTCACAGCCTCGTCCGTCTCCATCGGTGCCGGCTTTCGCGGCGGCCTGTTCTTCGCCTCGCTGCTGATGGGGGTGATGGCGGGACGTGTCTTCGCCGGGGGCATGAGCCTGATCCTGCCCGATCTTGTCACCGCCCACGCCTTCTACGCGCTGATCGGCATGAGCGCGCTCGCCGTCGCCGTGGTCGGCGGGCCGATGACCATGACGCTGCTGGCGCTGGAAATGACCGACAATCTGCAATTGACCCTGTCGGTGCTGGCGGCGGCCGGCACCGCCTCGCTGGCGACGCGGCTATTGTTCGGCTTCTCCTTCGCTACCTGGCGCTTCCATCTGCGCGGCGAGAATATTCGCGGCGCGCATGATGTCGGCTGGCTGCGCGAACTCACTGTCGCCACGCTGATGCGCCGGGAGGTGCCGCTCATCGAGGTCGACACCCCGCTGATGGAGGCCCGTCGGCGCTACCCGCCCGGCGCCACCGCCGCTCTCGTCGCCACCGAGAACGGCCGCTATGCCGGCATGATCGCGCCCGCCGCGCTGTTCGAGCCGGTGGAGGGCGACGCGCCCGCCGGCCTGCGCCCGCTGCTGCGCCATACCGACACCGCGCTGCGCCCGACCGCCACTTTGCGCGAGGCGCTGGACCTGTTCGAGCGCAGCGAGGCCGACGCGCTCGCCGTCACCCTGCCCGACGGCACGGTGGCCGGCGTGCTCAGCGAGGCACAGGCGGTGAAGCGCTATAGCGACGAGATGCGCCGGCGGCTCAGCGAGGTCACGGGCGAGAAGATCGGGTGAGCGTCACAGTCCCCGCCGCGCCGGAGCATAGAAGCTCTCGGACATGTCGATCTCGTTCAGCGTGAAGCGGTGGTCGGTCGGCGGCTGGGCGCGCTGCTCGCAGTCGAGCCGCGGGCAGATCCGGCAACCGACCCCAATCGGCACGGTCTGCGAGGGGTCGGAAAGGTTCATGCCGTCGGAATAGACCATCTGGTGCGCATGGCTGATATGGCAGCCCAGCCCGATGGAGAGGTGCCGGCGCGGCGCGTTGTGCCGGTGGCCGCCCTTCGTGATCGACTTGGCGATGCAGAAATAGCGCTGGCCCTCCGGCATCTGGCTCAGCTGAACATTGATCCGCTCCGGGTGGAAGAAGGCGGCATAGACATTCCAGCGGGGGCAGGCGCCGGAATGGCGGGAAATATGGATGCCCGACAGCGAGAAGCGCTTGGAGATGTTGCCGGCAATGTCGGTGCGCACGAGATGCAGCGGGATGCCGCTGCGCCCCGGCCGCTGCAGCGTGGTCATGCGGTGGCACACCTGCTCGAAACTGGTGCGGAAACGGCGCTGGATGCGCTCAATGTCGTAGCGTGTCTCCTGGCAGGCGGCGAGGAATGGCTCATAAGGCATGACCAGCGCCGAGGCGAAATAGCTCGCCAGCGCGTTGCGGGTGACGATGGGCGCGTCGTCCGGCAGGTTGGCGGCGGCGATCAGCTCGTCGATCTGCCGCGACGCCGCGAGCAGGCCGAGTTGGTGGGCGACGACAAACAGCGCCGACTCCGGCGGCAGAACCTCGGCGGTGATGAGTTCATGCGCCCCGGCGTCATAGCGCCGGGCAATGCCGGCCGGCAGCGAGGCGGAGCGCCAGTTGAGGCCGAAGACATTGGCGAGGTAGGTCTTCAGCCCGTGCTCGAAGGAATCCGAGGCGAAGTCGATATCGTGGCGGATACGCTCCGCCTCCGCTTCCAGCGTCGGGAAGTAGTTGGCGTTCTCCTGGATGAAATCGGAGACGGCATCGGTGGAGGAGTGATAGCCGCCCTCCCCCTCGATCGCCCCTGTGGCGCCGGTGCGGTGTGCCTCGCGCAGCGTTTTGAACTGGTCATAGAGCCGCACCACGGCCCGACCGATGGCGGGATTTGAGGAAGCGAGGTCGCGTATGTCCTGATTGGTCAGCGCGTTCTCGGCGAACAATTCGTCGCTGAACAGCTCCATCAGATCGCCGACGAGGCGGGTCTCGTCATTCTCCACCAGCTCGCCCGGCTCGATGCCGAAATAGCCCGCCAGCTTCATCAAGAGGGGCACGGTGATGCGGCGGCGATTATGCTCGATGAGGTTGAGATAGCTCGCGGAAATGCCGAGCGCGCCGGCAAGGTCCGCCTGCGAGATGCGCTTGGCGCGGCGCAGCCTCTGCACCCGGCTGCCGATACGCGGTTCAGTGGTGGCGAGCATGGCCCGGCCCTTTGCTGGCTTTACAAAATCGACCTGTAAACTTTACAAGTCTTATCAGCTTAACACGCTCAAATCATTATCTTTCTTGCCTTTCGAAGTCGAGTGTTAAATCTTTACATCACACCCGCAGGGAGGAATTGACATGAGCGCGAGCACCGACACCCGCACCAATATGGGTGAAGAGGAATTCATCACCATCATCGGCGGCGACGCCGAGGAGATCGGCCAGGTCTTCCGCGACCAGGGGCTGGCGGCGAAGGACTTCACCATCGTCCACCGCATCGGCCGGCACCGCATCGCCATGGCCCCCGGCCAGGACGACATGAACGCCCTTGTCGGCGCCCTGCTCGGCGGCCGTCTGGTGGCGGCGACCTACACCCGCCGCGCGCGCTAGGCGAATGGCCGCCCGCCCCCGCTTTCGCCCGCCCCGCTTCGCCCCGCTCGACCTCGCGCCGCGCGACTTCAGGCCCGCCCGCGTCGAGGACGCGCGACGCGGCGTGGCCGGCGCGGGAGCCGCCCCCTCCTCGGCCCCCGCGTCTCTCTCTTCTTCCGATCTTGCTTCAGGAAACGACCATGCTGGACCAGACTCGCCCCCACTCGCCCGACAGCTTCCCCGCCCCGAGCTGGGCGCCCGACCGCTGGCGCGGCATTCATCGCAGCTACACTCCCGCTGACGTCGCCCGTCTCGCCGGCTCGCTGCGCATCGAGCACACGCTCGCCGCCAATGGCGCCCGCCGTCTCTGGGACCTGCTGCAGACCCAGGCCTTCGTGCCGACCATGGGCACCTATACCGGCATCCAGGCGATGCAGCAGGTGAAGGCCGGGCTGGAGGCGATCTATCTCTCCGGCTGGCAGGTGGCGGCGGACGGCAATTCCGCCGGCGACATGTACCCCGACCAGAGCCTCTATCCCGTCGACAGCGTTCCCGCGGTGGTCCGGCGCATCAACAAGGCGCTGATGCGCGCCGACCAGATCCAGACCATGGAGCGCGCGGACGGCACCAAGGGCCCGCAGCACGACTTCTTCGTGCCGATCATCGCCGATGCCGAAGCCGGCTTCGGGGGCCAGCTCAACGCCTATGAACTGACCAAGGCTCTGATCGAGGCCGGCGCAGCGGCGGTGCATTTCGAGGACCAGCTGGCCTCGGAGAAGAAGTGCGGCCATCTCGGCGGCAAGGTGCTGGTGCCCACCCGCCAATTCGTCCGCACGCTGAACGCCGCCCGCCTCGCGGCCGATGTGCTCGGCGTGCCGACCGTCATCATGGCGCGCACCGATGCGGAATCGGCCCGGCTCATCACCTCGGACGTGGATGAGCTGGACCGGCCCTTCATCACCGGCGAGCGCACCCAGGAGGGCTTCTACCGCTACAATGGCGGCTTCGAGGCCGGCATCGCCCGCGCCATCGCCTATGCGCCCTATGCTGATCTTCTGTGGTGCGAAACCTCGACCCCGAGCCTCGACGACGCCCGCCGCTTCGCCGAAGGCGTGCACCGTGTGCATCCGGGCAAGATGCTCGCCTATAACTGCTCGCCGTCCTTCAACTGGGCCAAGCACATGGACAAGGCGCAGATGAAGACCTTCCAGGCCGAACTGGGGGCCATGGGCTACAAGTACCAGTTCATCACGCTGGCCGGCTTCCACAACCAGTGCTTCACCACCTTCGAGCTGGCGCGGCGCTACCGGGAAGACGGCATGGCCGCCTATTCCGAGCTGCAGCAGCGCGAGTTCGCTGCCGAGGCGCAGGGCTTCACCGCCACGCGCCACCAGCGCGAAGTGGGCACCAGCTATTTCGACGCCATCGCCACCGTGCTGAGCGAAGGCCTGAGCGCCACCACGGCGATGCAGGACTCGACCGAGACCGCCCAGTTCTGAGGCGCACCACCTTGTCACCCCGGGGCGGCGCATGCCGCGCGCCCGGTGGCGGTTCGGGGAAAACCGCCACCGGGTCCGGCGCGAGCCGGACATCCTCGGGGTGACATCTTTGTCATCCCCTAGGGTGACGCTTTCGTCATTCCCCGGGGTGACGTTTTCGTTGTTCCGGGCCTCCTCGCGCCAAATGACGTTTGGTCAACCCAGGGTGAGTTTCACCCTTCGCTGCAACGCAAACGCAGCGAGAGGCGTTATCCGGCAAGGATTGCCCCGTGAATCGCGGCCGCATCCGACTATCTGCGATGTTGCGCCGCACCCGCACTTTTGTTTATGTGAATGGACAGCTGTGCCGGCGGCTCGCGGCAACCGGCCATCCGCTCGCGTGAAGGGACCCGTTATGACTCATACCGACGTCGCCGGCCTGAAGGTCGATTCCTCCCTTGTCGATTTCATCAATAATGAAGCCATTCCCGGCACCGGGGTGGACAAGGCCGCCTTCTGGGAAAGCTTCGCCGGCATTGTGCGCGACTTCGCCCCGCGCAACGCCGAACTGCTCGCCCGCCGCGACGAATTGCAGGCGCAGATCGACGCCTGGCATCGCGCCCACCGCAACAAGCCGATCGACCCCGTCGCCTATGAGGTGTTCCTGGCGGAGATCGGCTATCTGCTGCCGGAGCCGGACGCCTTCGAGGTCGTCACCGACAAGGTGGATGAGGAACTCGCGCGCATTCCCGGGCCGCAGCTGGTGGTCCCCGTCACCAATGCCCGCTACGCGCTGAATGCCGCGAATGCCCGCTGGGGTAGCCTCTATGACGCGCTCTACGGCACTGACGCGCTCCCCGAGGACGGCGGCGCCACCCGCTCCAACGGCTTCAACGCGGTCCGCGCCCGGCGGGTGATCGAGAGCGCCCGCGCCTTCCTCGACGAGAGCGTGCCGCTGGTCGCCGGCAGCCATGCCGATGTCGTGGCTTACCGCGTCACCGAGGGCGCGCTGGAGGTCGAACTCGCCTCCGGCACCCGCACCGCACTGAAGGACCCCGCGCAATTCGCCGGCTTCGATGGCGCGGCCGAGGCGCCGTCTTCCGTGCTGCTGGTCAATCACGGCCTGCACATCGACATCGTCATCGACCGCACCCACCCCATCGGCGCCACCGACGCCGCCGGCATCGCCGACATCGTCATCGAGGCGGCGGTGACTACCATCGTCGATTGTGAGGACAGCGTCGCGGCGGTCGATGCGCAGGACAAGGTGCTGGTTTATCGCAACTGGCTCGGCCTGATGAAGGGCACGCTCAGCGCCAGCTTCGCCAAGGGCCGCGAGACGGTGGAGCGCAGCCTCGCCGCCGATCGCCGCTACACCGCGCCCACCGGCGAGGAACTCACCCTGCACGGGCGCAGCCTGATGCTGGTGCGCAATGTCGGCCAGCACATGATGACGGACGCGGTGCTGGACGCGCAGGGCCGGGAGATTCCCGAGGCCATTCTCGATGCCGCCGTTACCTCGCTGATCGCGCTGCATGACCTCAAGGGCGAAGGCGAGCTGCGCAACAGCCGCGCCGGCTCGGTCTACATCGTCAAGCCGAAGATGCACGGCCCGGAGGAGGTCGCCTTCGCGGTGGATCTGTTCGCCCGTGTCGAGCAGGCGCTGGGGCTCGACCTCAACACGCTGAAGATCGGCATCATGGATGAGGAGCGCCGCACCAGCGCCAACCTCTCCGCCTCCATCCGCGCCGCCCGCGAGCGCGTGGTGTTCATCAACACCGGCTTCCTCGACCGCACCGGCGACGAGATCCACACCTCGATGGAAGCGGGCCCGATGGTGCGCAAGAACGAGATGAAGGCGCAGGCCTGGATCAAGGCCTATGAGGACAACAATGTCGATGCCGGCCTGGAGGCTCATCTCGACGGCCACGGCCAGATCGGCAAGGGCATGTGGGCGATGCCCGACCGCATGGCCGACATGATCGCGCAGAAGGTCGCCCATCCGCTCGCCGGCGCCAACACCGCCTGGGTGCCCTCGCCCACCGCCGCCACGCTGCATGCGCTGCACTACCACAAGGTGGACGTGTTCCAGCGGCAGGCGGAACTGCGCCACCGCAAGCGCGCCTCGCGTCGCGACCTGCTCACCATCCCCGTGGTCGACCGCGGCAATTGGGAGCCGGCGGCGGTGCAGGAGGAACTGGACAACAACATCCAGGGCATTCTCGGCTATGTCGTGCGCTGGGTCGACCAGGGCGTCGGCTGTTCCAAGGTGCCGGACATTCACGATGTCGGGCTGATGGAAGACCGCGCCACGTTGCGCATCTCCTCCCAGCACGTCGCCAACTGGCTGATGCATGGCGTGGTGACCGCCGAGCAGGTCGAGGAGACGCTGCGCCGCATGGCCAAGGTGGTCGACGGCCAGAACGCGGGCGACCCCGCCTATGTGCCGATGGCCCCGTCTTATGACGGCTTCGCCTTCCGCGCCGCCCGCGATCTCGTCTTCGAAGGCCGCGCCCAGCCCAACGGCTACACCGAATTCGTGCTCACCCGCCGCCGCCGCGAGGCCAAGCGCGCGCAGGCCCAGGCCCAGGCCGCCGCCTGATCCACCGTTCGAGGAAGCGCCAAAACGCCAAGCGCCGAAGAAGAGGCCGTCCCGGTGCGCCGGGGCGGCCTTTTTCATGGCGCGGGCGGCGAATCCCGAAGGGGCGGCATTCGAAGCTGGGCGAGGAATTCAGGAGTGAAGGTCTCGCCCGGCCGATGTGAGAAATGCAGAATGTCCGTCGCACCCTCGAAAAATCGATAGATTTCAAACCTCTCGCCGAACACTTCGATCTCGAAATTGTCCCAGACCAGGCTGAAGGTACTCCAGCAGCCTTTGTCAAATGCATCCGGCGGGGCGAAGTGCTCGCGGAGATAGTGGATCAGCTCGCGGCCGTTATCGATGGTGTCCTGGTCAAACGGCTCTGGTGCCTGCGCGACGATCCAATCAAGGCGAGAGATAACATCGTCCCATGGCACACAGGTCCACTCCGCCATCGGCTCCCCACCTCTATTCGCGCGATCAGTCCGGCCAATAAGGTGGCCAAGTGAGGCTGCTCATGTAGGCGGACTATGCGCGCTTACCCCGGCGGCGACCAGCGCGTGGTGAGCGCCGCCGCATCCGGGCGCGGCCGCTCGGCAGGGGGTTCCGCAGCGGTGCCGATGTGAAGGATGCCGGCCACCCGCTCGCCATCGCCCACGCCGAGGATCGTGAGCGCCGCCTGATGCGTCGCCGCCCAGCCCGTGACCCAGATGCCGTCGAACCCCATCGCCGCCGCGCCGGTGAGCAGGTTCATGCACACGGCGCCCGCGGAAAGCTCCTGCTCGAAGGCGGGAATGGCGCTGCCCGCCACCGGGCGGCTCACCACCACCACCGCCAGCGGGGCGGGGAACAGCCGGCCCATGATGGCGGCGAACTTTTCCCGCTTCTCCTCCGGCATATGCGGGTTGTTGTCGCGATAGGCCTGCGCCAGTCGCGAACCGATCTCGGCGCGCGCCGCGCCTTCGATGAGGATGAAGCGCCACGGTACCAGCATGGCGTGATCGGGCACACGGGCGGCGATGGTCAGCAGAAGCTGCGTCTGGTCCGCATTCGGCCCCGGCGCCTGCAGCGCGGCGGCGGCAACCGAGCGGCGGGTCTCCAGCAGCGCGAGCGTTTCCGGTGACGGCGGGCGGCGGCTTGGCGCGATCATGGGCACTCTCTTCCCTGCGAAGGAGCCTGCGCTATATCGGAGCCAGCCGATAATTTCACCCCGCAGGCCGAAACGGGGGGCGACGCTGCGTCCGTTTTGGTCGACAATATCCCACCGGCGCCCACCCAATCACGGCATACGCTCACGAACCCGAACCGGGCGCCCCCAAGGAGACCAGCATGAGCATCAACGGCGAAATCCCGGTGCGGGACAACCGCGCCGCCGACCGGTTCGAAATCGAGCAGGACGGCCAGCTCGCCATTGCGCAGTATATTCTCGCGCATGACCACATCATCTTCACCCACACCGAAGTGCCGCCGGAACTCGGCGGGCGCGGGCTCGCCACCAAGCTGGTCGAAGCCGGGCTTGCCAGCGCCCGCCAGCGTGGCCTCGCCGTGGTGCCGCGCTGCTCGGTGTTCGGACGCTACATGATGAAGCACCCCGAGACGCATGACCTGATGCCGGCGGAAATCCGCGCCACGCTCGGCCTGCCGGCCTGACGCCCCGCTCCCCCGGTAGCCACAGCGCCGGGGGAGCCGCCACTTTACCGCCGGGAAATCTGCCGCCTCATACCGTTCGTTAACGCTGTTCGCCTAACCATATGGCACGGCCTCGACGGCGCCTCGCGCGCCGGGCGGGGCAGGCTCAACGGCAGTAGTGGCAAAGGTTTCAGCGTCCCATGCGTAATCCGGCGCGTCCCTCCGATCCGAATGCGGACAAGGCTTCCGAGTCGAAGGCGAGCGCCCAGACTCATGTGTTCTCCCGCGCCAATCCGCAGGTGACCTACGCCCCGCCGCCGCCCAAGGCGCCGAAGCCGTCGGCCTCCCCCGTGGCGAAGGCGCCCCCCGTGGCCAAGGCGCCCATCGTCGCGCCGCAACACGAAATGGTGCCGAGCTGGCTGCAGCCCTTCACCATGCCGCCCAATACGCGCTTCACCCGCACGCCGGATTATCTGATGCGCCAGCCGGTGGCGGCGCCGCAGCCGGAAGCGCCGGCGACCGCGACCGCCATCGTCGCCCCGCCGCGCCCCTCGCAGACGCCGGTGCTGCGCGTGCCGCCGCGCAAGCCGCCGCTTGGCGCCGCGCCGAAGCCGCTCATCGTCGCCCATGCCCGCCGCGCACTCTCGGCCCAGCCCGAGGTGGTGCCGGCCGCGCCTGTCACGAAGCCGATGCCCGCCGCGCCGTCGGCAGGGCCGGCCGCGAAGATCGGCGCGCAGACCGGGACCAAGAGCGTGGCCCCGCCGCCTGTCGCGCCGGCGGCGAAGCCTGTGGCGACGCCGGTCGCCTCCATGATCCAGTTCGGCTACGACACCCCGCCGGTGATCCCGGCCGCGGTCACGCCCGCCGCCGCCTGGGTGCCGGAAGCGCCGTTCACCGCCGCCAATGATGTCGCGGATGTCTACGACCTCGTCCCGCTGGAAGACGGCGCCTATGAGGACGAATTCCCCGAGGAGGAGCGCCTGCTCGCCGCGCGCTATGGCGCCGTGCGGGCTCCCGCCGCGCCCACGGCCGAGAATACGCCGCTCCCGTCTGAAGCCCCGGCGGTTGAGGACACCCTCGCGGAAGACGCCCCCGTCTTCGCCGCACCGGCTTTCGTCGCGGAGGACGAGGCGGACGAGTTTGCGTCCGAGGATGACGGCTTCGAGGACGAGGACTTCGCCGAGGAGACGGACGAGGACCTCTCCGACGATGCCGAGGACGATACCGCCCACGAAGACGTGTTCGAGGACGAAGCGGCTGAGGACGACGCGCACGTCGCGGCCTCCGCAGCTGCCGAAGACCTGCTCGCCGACGCCAGCCACGCGGACGAGGCCGTGAGCGAGGAGCCCGCCGCGCCGGCCGCTATCCTCGGCGGTTTCTCCGGCTACAGCGCCACGCCGGCCGATCTCTCCTTCTCCTGGCCGATGTTCGGCATGGTGGCGGTCTCCACCGCCCCGCAGGCGCAAGCCTCCGCAGCGCCCGCGCCTGTCACCCCGCCCGCACCCGTCGCGACGCCTCCCGCTGCCGCTCCGGTGGCCGCCCCCGTGGCGCCGGCGCCGCGCGCGGCCCGTCCCGCCCCCCGCCCGGAGACCGAGGCAAGCGACGGCTACGAACTGCCGCCGCTGGAACTGCTCACCGAGCCGCCGCACAGCGAGCCGGACTATGAGCTGTCGGAAGAATTCCTCGACCGCAATTCGGTGAAGCTGCAGCAGGTGCTGCATGATTTCGGCGTGCGCGGCGAGATCATCGACGCCAATCCCGGCCCGGTGGTCACACTCTATGAGCTGGAGCCCGCGCCCGGCATCAAGTCCAGCCGCGTCATCGGCCTGTCCGCCGACATCGCCCGTTCGATGAGCGCGATTTCCGCCCGCGTCGCCGTGGTGGAAGGGCGCAACGTCATCGGCATCGAGCTGCCCAACCAGCGCCGCGAGACCGTGTGGCTGCGCGAGATGCTGGCCAGCCATGAATTCGAGGCCGCCCGCGCCAAGCTCGGCATTGGCCTCGGCAAGACCATTGGCGGCGAGCCGGTCATCGTCGATCTCGCCCGCATGCCGCATCTGCTGGTTGCCGGCACCACCGGCTCCGGCAAGTCGGTCGCCATCAACACCATGATCCTCTCGCTGCTCTACCGGCACCGCCCGGACCAGTGCCGGCTGATCATGATCGACCCGAAGATGCTGGAACTCTCGGTCTATGAGGGCATCCCGCATCTGCTGACCCCGGTCGTGACCGACCCGAAGAAGGCCATCGTCGCCCTGAAATGGGCGGTGCGGGAGATGGAAGACCGCTACAAGAAGATGAGCCGCCTCGGCGTGCGCAACATTGACGGCTTCAACGCCCGCGTTGCGGAGGCGAACGCCAAGGGTGAGATCATCACCCGCACGGTGCAGAAGGGGTTCGACAAGGAAACCGGCGAGCTGATCGAGGAAGAGGAGATCATGGATCTCGCTCCCCTGCCCTTCATCGTTATCGTGGTCGACGAAATGGCCGACCTGATGATGGTGGCGGGCAAGGAGATCGAAGGCGCCATCCAGCGCCTCGCCCAGATGGCCCGCGCCGCCGGCATCCACCTCATCATGGCGACGCAGCGCCCGAGCGTCGACGTGATCACCGGCACCATCAAGGCCAATTTCCCGACCCGTATTTCCTTCCAGGTGACCAGCAAAATCGACTCACGCACCATTCTCGGCGAAATGGGCGCCGAACAGCTGCTCGGCCAGGGCGACATGCTCTACATGGCCGGCGGCGGGCGCATTTCCCGCGTCCACGGCCCCTTCGTCTCCGACCAGGAGGTGGAGCGCGTCGTCGAGCACCTCAAGAGCCAGGCGCGGCCGGAATATCTGGAAGAGGTCACTGCCGACGAGGACGAGGAGCCGGTGGTCGAGGACACCGCCGTGTTCGACAAGTCGGCCATGGGCGCTGAGGACACCGGCGATCTCTACGACCAGGCGGTCGCCACCGTGCTGCGCGACAAGAAGGCGTCAACCTCCTACATCCAGCGCCGGCTGCAGATCGGCTATAACCGCGCCGCCTCGCTAATGGAGCGTATGGAGAACGAAGGCATCGTCGGCCCGGCCAACCACGCCGGCAAGCGCGACATCCTGCGCGACGCCCGCTGAGTTCCCTCGCCCGGCCGCGCATTGGCCGGGCGCCCACCGACGGAACAGGCGCATGCCGGCTTCCCCTGTCCTGCGCCTGTCGGCCTTCGGCGCCGTCATGGAAATCGACTGCGCCGACCCCACCGCGCGCCTCGCCTGCCTGAACGCGCTGCCGGCCTATTGGCAACCCGCTGACGGCGTCGCTCCGGATGTGCGTTTCACCCTCACCGTATCGGACCCCACACAGGACAGCGCGCCCCGTTTCCTCCTCGTCGAGGACGGCACGCGGCTTGGCGACGGCGTCACGACGGCACAGCTCGCCGCGCTGCTCGCCCAGCGGATGGACTACCAGCTCGGTGCCTTCGCCCGCGACTGCGCCTTCATCCACGCCGGTGTCGTGCTCTATCAAGGCCACGCGATCCTGCTGCCTGGCCCCAGCCGGGCCGGCAAGAGCACGCTCACCGCAGCGCTGGTGCGCGCCGGCGCCACCTATGTCTCGGACGATGTGGCGGTGCTGGATCGGGAGGGGCGGGCGCGCCTGCTCACGCGCCCCCTCACTCTGCGCGCCGACATGGCGGGAGCGGATGCCCTGCCGGGCACTACCGACGCCGCCCTTCTTCGCGCGGGCACCGTCCCGCTCGGCGCGGTGCTGGCACTCGCCTATCGCGACGGCGCAACGCCGGTCGACCTGAGGCCGCTCAGCGCCGGCGAGGCGGTGCTGCGGCTCGTCGCCCATGCGATGAACGGAAGACATCAGCCCGAGGTGGTACTCGCATCTTGCGGCGCCGCCGTTCTCCCGGCATGGTGCGCGCAAGGAGAGCGGGGCGAGGCCGACGCAGCGGCGCGGCAGATTCTCGTTCATTGTCAGAAGTGTGAGTGACCGTCGTGCCGCCAGCGATGCGTAAGACCGGCCTGTTCCGACCCTCGTGGACGGCCAGGCGGTGATTTATGATTCCACCAGCCGGCAGACCCATTGCCTCAACCCGCAGGCGCTGAAAGTGTGGAACCTGTGCGACGGCCGCCACGACCGCGACGCCATGGTGCGGGCGCTGGCAGCGGAGGGCGGGCTGCCGACAGGCGAAGCCGGCGAGCTCGTCGATGCCGCGCTCGACCGTTTCGCCGAGCTGGAGCTGCTGCAGGCGGCCGCCTCGCTCGACCGCCGTGCCCTGGGCGCCACCGCCGCCAAGAGCCTCGCCGCCGGCCTCGTGCTCAGCGTGATGATGCCGACCCGGCAGGCGGCTGCCTCGGGGGATTAGTGCGAAGCCCTCGATGAAGATAACTGCCGTGCAACCTCGGGCTGCACGTGGATCGGCCTATGCGTTGCAACCCCTATCTAACTCTCGCCTATGGTTATGCGGGCGTCGCTGATCTTGGACGATGAAGGCGTCTCCTGATCGGCGCTGGCGCAGCTCATCGGCGCCCGCGCGCCTGACATGGCGCGGGTGAGCGTCTATTCGCCCAAGGCGTAGATCCTGCTGCGCCGGCATGCTGGAAAAGGGCGCTCGGCCCGGTGCCAGCGAAAGCGCTGTTCTGCACGCGGTCACGGCCCTGGTCGGCGCGGTGCGATCGCCCGCCTATCGCGACGGGGCTCCGCCGCTCGACCTGAGGTCCCTCAGCGCGGGTGCGATGAATCGGAGACATCAGCCGGGAACGGTACTCCCGTCTTGCGCCGCCGCCGTTCTCCCGGCATGGTGCGTGCACGGAGAGCGGGGCGAGGCTGACGCAGCGGCCCGGAAAATTCTCGTTCATTGTCAGACGTGTGAGTGACCGTCGTGCCCCCAGCGATGCGTAAGACCGGCCTGTTCTCGACCCTCGTGGACGGGCAGGCAGTGATTTATGATTCCGCCAGCCGCCAGACCCATTGCCTCAACCCGCAGGCGCTGAAGGTGTGGAACCTGTGCGACGGCCGCCACGACCGCGACACCATGGTGCGGGCGCTGGCGGCGGAAGGCGGGCTGACGGCAGGCGAGGCCGGAGATCTCGTCGATGCCGCGCTCGACCGCTTCACCGAGCTGGAACTGCTGCAGGCGGCCGCCTCGCTCGACCGCCGTGCCCTGGGCGCCACCGCCGCCAAGAGCCTCGCCGCCGGCCTCGTGCTCAGCGTGATGATGCCGACCCGACAGGCCGCGGCGTCGGGGGATTCGTGCAGTGGCCTCTCGGAGCCAGTGTGCATGGCACTCCCGCAATGCGTTTGGGTCAGCTATTGCACAACACCCGAGGGTTGACCCGCTCCCATGGTCATGCGGACGACGCTGATCTTCGACGATGAGTGTGTCGCCTGCTCGGCCCTGGCGCAGTTCATCGGCGCCCGCGCGCCGGATATGGCGCGGGTGAGCGTCTATTCGCCCAGGGCGCAGATCCTGCTGCGCCGGCATTTTCCGCAGGGCTGGGCGATCCGTCCCTATCTGATCCTCGGCGAGGGCGAGAATGAGCGCGTGCTCAGCGGCACCGCCCTGCTGTTCCGGGTCGCGCGCCTGCTCGGCCCGGCCGGCATGGTGAAAGCCGCGCAGGCGCTGCTGCGCCGGGCGCGCCGGGAGAAGGCGCGCGGCGGCTGGGCGGCCAACCCGACGGCGCAGATGCGCGCCTATATCCCCGCAAGCCCGGCCGAGGCGGCCGCCTTTGCCGGCGAGCCGCTGCTGCTGCCCGCCGCGCAGCCCGGCCTCGGCTTCGAGCGCATCCTGCAATGGTACAATCTGCACGGCGCCTTCCAGACCGCGAGCTACTGGATCCACGGCACCACGGGAACGCTGGTCCTGGAACAGGTGCACCGCTCCTCGCCGCCCCCTGCCGTCGAGGGGAGAGTGGGCGAGGCGGTGGTGCTCGCCGAGGGGCGCACCGCCCTTCTGCACGTGGCAAATGCCGCTGACGGCGCGACGGCGCTCACCTTGATCGTGCCACTGCCGGCGGAACGCTGGCTCTCGCTGCGCGCCACCGGCATGGACCGGGCCACGCTGCTTTCCCTCGCACGAGGCTGCGTGCCCGTTGCAGCCTGACATGACGCCCGCCCCCGGCCTCGATCTCCTGCACGCCGGCCTGCGCTGGGACGCGGCCGGCGACCTTGCCTTGCGCGGCCTCGACGCAGCCGGCTGGGCGCAGATCATGAAGTTTGTACGCGCCCGCGACGGGCAGGCCCTGCTTGCCCGTCGCCTGTCCCGCGCGCCGGACATCGCCGTGCCGGAGGAGGTGGCGCAGGAACTGCACCGCTTCAAGCTGGATGTCGCCATCCGCGCCCTCGCCGGCCTGTCGCTGCTCGCGCCGGCGGTCGCGGCGGCGGGGGTGCCGGTCATGGCGCTGAAGGGGCTGGACCTCGCCGGCCGGATCTATGGCGATTTCGGCAGCCGGCCGATGGGCGACATGGACATTCTGGTGCGTCCGACGGATGTGGCGGCGATGGCGGCGGCGCTGGGCGCGCAGGGTTTCCGCAGCGACAGCACGCGGCGCCAGACCACCTATCATCGCGTTTTCCATTCGCCCTTGCCGGCCGGCCTGCCGGTGGAGTTGCACTGGGCGCTGGGCGACAGGGTCGGCCAGGCCGACCGCACTGCTCTTCTGCACGCGCTGTGGGCGGAGGCGGAGACGGCCGAGATCGGCGGCGCCCCCTTCCTCGTGCCGAGCCGGCGGCTTCTGCCGCTCTATCTCTGCCACCACCTCGAACAGCATCTCTTCGACACGCCGCTGACCCATGTCTGGGACCTCGCCGAGGTGCTGGAACAGGCCGGCGGCAACATCGGCACGCCAGAATTCGGACGCCTGTGCGACCGCTTCGGCCTGCGCAAGGGCGCGCAGGCGGCGCTGCATCTGACCACCGCCTGCCTCGCCCTGCCCACCCCCATGGCACCGCTGCCGGCGGAAGTGAGCGCGCTGCTTCCCGACGTGGTCGCCAATCTCGGGCGGCACCCGTCCACGCCGGCGGACGAGCCGAGCCCTGATCTGGTGCTGCTGACCTCAGCCTCCACGCCGTGGCGTGTGCGCTGGCGGGTGCTGCGCCGGCAGCTGTTTCCCCCGCGCCTGGCGGTGGCGGACGACCGCGCCGGGCCGATCGCCTATGCGGCGCTGTGGCACGACGTGCTGAGGCGCTTCCTGCGCCTGAGAGTGATGCGGCGGTTCACGACGCCACCCTCGCTCGCCCGCCCCCGCCGCGCCGCACGGCTCAGCGCCTGGCTACGCTGAGCCTCCCTCGCCCGGCCGCATGCCCCCACGGCAGGACCTCGCGCCCCCTTCCCGTCCGGCGTCGCGAGCATTAGGTATGCGGCCAGCATCCTGTCGCGAAAGGTTCGGCCATGCCCCATTCCGTGTCCTACCCCGAGGTTCAGCTCTTTATTGACGGCCAGTGGCGCGGGGGCAGCGACCATGGCGGCGCGCCCGCCAGCGAGAACATCATCAACCCGGCGACCGAAGAGGTGCTCGGCACGCTCGCCCATGCCAGCCGCGCCGATCTCGACGCCGCGCTCGACGCCGCCGAGAAGGGCTTCGCGGTATGGCGCCACACGCCGGCGCATGAGCGCTACAAGATCATGCGCAAGGCGGCGGAACTCCTGCGCGAGCGCCATGAGGCGATCTCCACCCTGATGACGCTGGAGCAGGGCAAGCCCCTGCCTGAGGCACGGGTGGAAACGCTGGCCGCCGCCGACATCATCGACTGGTTCGCCGAGGAAGGGCGCCGCCAGTATGGGCGGCTCATTCCCGCCCGCGCCGCCGGCGTGCAGCAGGTGGTGCACCGCGAGCCTGTGGGCGTGGTCGCCGCCTTCACCCCGTGGAACTTCCCGATCAACCAGGCGGTGCGCAAGGTCTCGGCCGCGCTGGCCGCCGGCTGCGCGGTCATCCTCAAGGGCCCGGAAGAAACCCCGGCGAGCTGCGCCGAACTGGTGCGCGCCTATGCCGATGCCGGCGTGCCGGCGGGCGTGGTCAATCTGGTCTTCGGCGTGCCGGCGGAGATTTCGCAGTATCTGATCCCGCACCCGGTGGTGAAGAAAATCTCCTTCACCGGCTCCACGGTGGTCGGCAAGCAGCTGGCCGCGCTGGCCGGCGCGCATATGAAGCGCGTCACCATGGAACTGGGCGGCCATGCCCCGGCCGTGGTGTTCGAGGATGCCGATGTGGAAGTGGCGATCAAGCTGCTCTCCGGCGCCAAGTTCCGCAATGCCGGCCAGGTCTGCGTCTCGCCGACCCGCTTCCTCGTGCATGAGGACCTGTATTCCCGTTTCGTCGACGGCTTCACCGAGGCTGTGCAGGCGATGAAGGTGGGCAATGGGCTTGAGGACGGCGTGCGCATGGGTCCGCTGGCCAATCCGCGCCGGGTCGAGGCGATGGAGGCGCTGACCGCCGACGCCCTCGCCAAGGGCGCCACCCTGCACGCGGGCGGGTCGCGCATCGGCAATAAGGGCTATTTCTTCGCGCCGACCGTGCTCACCGGCCTTTCCCCGGATGCGCGCATCCTCAATGAGGAGCCGTTCGGCCCGGTCGTGCCGATCATGCCCTTCACCTCCACCGAGGCGGTCATCGCCGAGGCCAACCGCCTGCCCTATGGCCTGGCGGCCTATGCCTACACCACCTCCTCCGCCCGTGCCGACGAGTTCGCCCGCCGGGTGGAAAGCGGCATGGTGTCGATCAACCATCACGGCCTCGCTTTGCCTGAAGTGCCGTTCGGCGGCATCAAGGATTCCGGCTATGGCTCGGAAGGCGGCACCGAGGCGATGGAAGCCTATGTGAACACCAAGTTCGTCACCCAGCTCGGGGTCTGACGCGCCCTCGCCAGCGGCCGCGATGTGGGGTAACGACGTAGTGTCCCCATCGCGGCCCTGTCATGGACCTCACCGTTCTTCTCGTCGTGCTGCTGTCGGCCCTGCTTCAGGCCGGCTGGAACGTGCTGCTGAAGCTGCGGCTCGATCCGCTCTCGGCCCTCACCCTCGTCGTGCTTGGCGGCGGGGTGGTGGCGCTGCCGGTGGCGCTGGCGCTCGGCCCGCCGGAGCCGGCGCTGTGGCCGTGGATGGCGGGCTCGATGAGCGCGCATCTTGCCTATTATGGCTGCCTCGTCGGCGCCTATGCCCGGGCCGATCTCGGCCTTGTCTATCCCGTGGCGCGCGGCGGCGCGCTGCTGATGACGGCCGCCGTCGCGATTCTCGTGCTGCACGAGCCGGTGCGTCCCATCGGCGTGGCCGGCATCGCGCTTCTTTCCGCCAGCGTGCTGGTCACCGGCTGGCGTAGCCGGGGCGAAGCCGCGCAGGCCGCCGCGCTCGCGCTGGCGCTCGGCTCGGGCGTGGCGGTCACCGCCTTTTCGCTCATCGACGGCACGGCGGGGCGGCTCGGCTCACCTTCGGTCTATACGGCGTGGCTGTTCGTCGCCGACGCCGTGCTGGTGGCGCTGGGCCTGATGCTGTGGAAGGGCACCGCCTTTTTCGCGCCGGTGCGGCGGCATTGGGCTCTGGCGCTGATCGGCGGCGCCATGCTGTTCGTCAGCTATTATCTGTGCGTCTGGGCGATGACGCGGGCGCCGATCAGCTTGGTGGCAGCGGTGCGCGAGGCCAGCGTGCTGTTCAGCGCCGGCTTCGCCGTCTGGGTGCTGCAGGAGAAGCTGCGCCCCGAACGCCTCCTCGCCGCCGTGCTGGTGGTGGCCGGGGTGACGCTGATCAAGCTGCATTGAGGAAAGGACTGCCGCCCCGCCAGATGGTGCCCAAGCACGCACGCAGCGTTGCCGGCGCTTGACAGGTGGCGCTAGGGTTGAGGCGCTAGCATCTGCGGGGGCACGACTTGGGAACGCAACAAAGTGACGACACCGCGCGCGCGTTAAGCGACGCCGGCGTCCCCCGCCATGTCATCGACTATGTCGCGCGTTACCGAGCCATTCCGATCCATCGTTGGTTTTTCGTATTGCTGTTCGCAGCTGTTCAAATAGCCGGCCTCAGTATATCTTTATACTTTATGAGTATACTAAATGTCGCCGCTCGTAAAAATGCTCGCTCCGTCGCTGCGTCCACCGACGGCATTCTGTATCACCTCAGTCCTGGCATCTGGCTGATCATCTCCATCTTCGGCATGCTCTTTCCAGCTTTCGCCATAGTGGGTTTGACAGCACTGCTGTCTCGGCGTGCAATGGTAAGTTTTTTGTTCTAGCGATATTGGACCCAAAGAACTCTCTATCGTCGAAGTGGATGACCGAAAAGCGGCTGCATCATTTAAGATTCGAGTGCAACTCCGCGCGCTATGTTCGAAGGGTCGTTCTTGATCCGGTTCTGATCGGCGCAGCCATCGCGGCATTCCTGTTGGCGATCAGCGCCTGGGTGGCCCATCGCGAAACGCGGGCCTATGAAATTTACACCCCGACGGCCTATGTCGTGGAGCCTCTCCTTCCCTGGAACGCATCGCCGCCGCGCGAATGGACCTCGGCGGTCTCGGTCGAAACGGGATGCAACCACATATCGGACAAGCACGGCGTCAAAGAGAGCATCATCTACAATGTCACCTTCGATGACGGCACCGTCGCGCATGTGGGGGACGGCATCCCGATAAACGGTTCCTGGCTCGATGCGGCGGAGAGGATCGACGGGCAGGTGCGGGCTTCGGGCGCCACGTTCCACCCCTGGACGTGGCTGTGGCGCGACTCCTACCACCCGCTCTGCGTCGCCGCCCTTAGCGCGCAGTCATCCGATGCGGCGTTCGAGCGGCTGAAGGCTCTGCTCCGCCTGCCGGAGCCGAGCCCCTGACGGGCTCGGACAGCGCGCCCCTCGTCGTCGCCGGCGTGACGCTGACCAAGCGGCATGGCGCGATAATTCTCGGCAGGACGGACGGAATCGGCTAGAGCCCGGCCTCCTTCCTCCGGCCGGTCGCCCCATGGACCTTTCCGTCTTCCTCGCCGTCATCGCCGCCGCCGCGATGCATGCCGGCTGGAATGCGGTGCTGAAGATCCGGCTCGATCCGTTTCTCGCCGTGGTGCTGGTCAATGCCGCCTGCGGCGTGCTCGCCTTGCCGGTGGCCCTGCATCTCGGCCCGCCGGAGGCGCATGTGTGGCCGTGGATCGCCGCCTCCGTCGCCATCCATCTCGTCTATTACCTCACGCTTTCCGGCGCCTATCGCCGCGCCGATATGGGACAGGTCTACCCACTGGCGCGCGGCAGCGCGCCGCTGCTCACCACCGTGCTCTCGGTAACGCTGGTGGGCGAGGCGGTGGATGCGCAGGGCTTTCTCGGGGTCGGTTTGCTGGCGCTCGGCATCCTGTCCCTCGCCTGGCCCCGCGCCGGCATCGCCGCCATCGACCGCACCGCGCTGCGCCTCGCGCTGATGTGCGGCGTGTCGATCAGCGCCTACACGCTGGTGGACGGGCTCGGCGCCCGCAGCGCCAGCTCGGCGCATGTCTACACCTCCTGGCTGTTCGTCGCCGACAGCCTGGTCATCACCCTGTTCGGCCTCGCCTGGAAGGGGCCGCGCGCGCTGGCGCCCACTCTCTCCTTCCTCGGCCCGGGCCTTGCCGGCGGGGCGATGTCGCTCGCCGCCTACTGGATCTCCATCTGGGCGATGACCAAGGCGCCGATCGGGCTCGTCGCGGCTGTGCGGGAATCCAGCGTGCTGTTCGGCGCGGTGATCGCTGTCGTGGTGCTGCACGAGCCGCTGCGGCGCGAACGCCTGATCGCCGCCGCGCTGATCGTCGCCGGGCTGGTCCTGATCAAGCTGCATTGACGGCCTCGGATTGACCGCCCGCGCGCGCCAGTCGCCCCGCCGGGCCTCCTGTGCTCCATTGCGCCGATGAACGAGAAAGCCGCCCTGCCGATTCGCCCTTCCCTCCCCGCCGAGGCCTTTGCCGGGCCGCTCGCGCTGGTCGGCTCCGGCGCGCCGCTCATCATGGTGCTGGGCGGCGCCGGCACGGGGAAGACGACCTTCCTGCACGCGCTGCGCAAGCATGGCGGCGGCAAGCAGGCGTTTCTCGCCCCCACCGGCGTCGCGGCGCTGCAACTGGGCGGACAGACCATCCATTCCTTCTTCGGCCTGCCGCCCCGGCTGATGGACCCCGACCAGGTGCGCCCGCGCTCGCCGAAGCGCACGCTGATGAAGAAGCTGGAACGCCTCGTCATCGACGAGATTTCCATGGTCCGCGCCGATGTGCTCGACGCGGTGGACCGCAGCCTGCGTATTGCCCGCGGCAATCCCGAGCCGTTCGGCGGGGTGCAGGTGGTGCTGGTCGGCGATTTCCTGCAATTGCCGCCGGTCGTGCCGCAGGCCGAACGGGAAATCCTCGGCCATCTCGGCTATGAGGGCCCCTTCGCCTTCGATGCCCGCGTGCTGCGCGAGGTGGAGCCGGCGCGGCTGCCCTTCCTCACCGTCTACCGCCAGACCGACGACACCTTCGTCCAGCATCTGGCGGAACTGCGCACCGGCCGCTTTGTCGGTGATGCCATCGCCGCCATCAACGCCGCCTCGCATCGCGACCACCGGCCCGGGCGCATCCCGGTCGTGCTCGCCCCGACCAATGCGCGGGTGGACGCCTATAACCGGCGCGGCATGGAAGCGCTGTACGACGACGGCCGACTGTTCGAGGGCAAGAGCGAGGGCGAGTTCGACCTCGCCAATGACCGCCTGCCGGTGCCGGAAACGCTGGCGCTGAAGGTCGGCGCCCGCGTCATGACGGTGCGCAACCACCCCGAGCGGCAATGGGTCAATGGCTCGGTCGGCACCGTTACCGGCCTTGCCCCGGACCGCGCCTATGTCCGGCTCGACGGTGGCGGCATCGTCGAGATCGAGCGCACCAGCTGGGAGCGCATCCGCTATGACTGGGACGAGGCCACCGGCAAGGTCGCGGCCAAGGTGGTCGGCACCTACACCCAGCTGCCGCTGGTGCCGGCGTGGGCGGTGACGGTGCACAAGGCGCAGGGACTGACGCTGGAAGATGTGCGGATCGACTTCGACGCCGGCGCCTTCGCCGCCGGCCAGGCCTATGTCGCCCTCTCGCGCGCCCGCTCGCTGGAAGGGCTGTCGCTGGCCCGGCCGCTGCGCGCCTCCGACATCCGCATCGACCGCCGCGTCGCCGCCTTCACCGCCGCCTTCGAGGGCAATGGCAATCTGATGACCGCCGCGCGCGGCCTCGACGACGACTGACCCTTTACATATTCCTATATGGTCGATAGATTACTCTCCGACTGGAGAGTGACCATGAGCCAGACCGGCCTCCGCCGCACCCGCGACAAGCTGCTATTCGCCTTGGCCTATGGCGCCGTCATCGCCGCCGTGCTGTTCCTGCATCCCGTGCCGGAAGCGCGTGACGCCGGAAAGCTCGCGGCCAATGTCGAGGCGGGTGCCGCCCCGCGCTGACCGCCGGCACGGCACTGGCCGAATCGGCGCCGGTCGCGCATTTTGCCGGCAGGACGGCGGTGCCCGGCTCCGCCCGCCCTTCCATCCAACCCCGGGGGCGGCGACATGACGAAGCGGACATGCTGACCAACAAGGGCAAATACGGCCTGAAGGCGATGCTCTATCTCGCCCGGCTCGAACCCGGCGCGAGCGCGATGGGGCAGGAGATCGCCACCGCCAACCACATTCCGAAGAAATTCCTCGACGCCATTCTGCTGGAACTGCGCAACGCCGGCATGCTGCGCTCCAAAAAGGGGCCGGGTGGCGGCTATGCGCTGGCCAAGACCCCGCGCGAGATCCGCATCGGCCATATCATCCGCGTGCTCGACGGCCCGCTGGCCCCGCTCAGCTGCGCCAGCAAGAGCGCCTATGTGGCCTGCGACGACTGCGAGGACCTCGCCACCTGCTCGGTGCGCATCACCATGAGCAAGGTGCGCGACGCCATGTCGGACATTCTCGACGGAATGTCGCTGCACGACATGGTCATCTTCTCCCACGCCCCCAATGCCGACCTGATGTACAGCATCTGAGCGGAGGCGGCCTCCGGCCGCCTTGCACTCACGCCTGTCACCCCGGAGACGACCTGTCGGTCCTTCCGGGATGACGGCTGTCGGATGACGAACAAGTCGCGCTCAGAAGAACGCCTGATGCCCGGTGATGGCCCGGCCGAGGATCAGCGCGTGGATGTCGTGCGTGCCCTCATAGGTGTTCACCGTTTCCAGGTTCACCATGTGGCGCATGACGGGGAATTCGCCGGAAATGCCGTTGCCGCCATGCATGTCGCGGGCGGCTCGGGCGATGTCGAGCGCCTTGCCGCAATTGTTGCGCTTGAGCATGGAGATGGTCTCCACCGGCAGCTGCCCGGCGTCGAACAGCCGGCCCGCGCGCAGGGCGAGCTGCAGGCCGAGCGTGATCTCGGTCGCCATGTCGGCGAGCTTCTTCTGGATCAGCTGCGTCGCCGCCAGCGGCTTGCCGAACTGCTTGCGGTCGAGCGTGTACTGGCGCGCGGCGCTGTAGCAGGCTTCCGCCGCCCCCATCGTTCCCCAGCCAATGCCGAAGCGGGCGCGGTTGAGGCAGCCGAACGGACCCTTCAGGCCGGAGACATTCGGCAGCAGGTTCTCTTCCGGCAATTCGACCCCATCCAGCACGATCTCGCCGGTGATGGAGGCGCGCAGCGAGAGCTTGTGCTCGATCTTCGGGGTGGTGAACCCCTTCATGCCGCGCTCGACCAGGAAGCCGCGAATCTCGTCGCCATGGGCGGCGGACTTGGCCCACACCACCGCGACATCGGCGATCGGCGAATTGGTGATCCACATCTTGGCGCCGGAGAGGCGGTAGCCGCCGTCGATCTTCTCGGCGCGGGTGCGCATGCCGGCGGGGTCGGAGCCGGCATCCGGCTCGGTCAGGCCGAAGCAGCCGACAAGCTCGCCCGTAGCGAGCTTCGGCAGGAATTTGCGCTTCTGCTCCTCGCTGCCATAGGCGTTGATCGGGTGCATCACCAGCGAGGACTGCACGCTCATCGCCGAGCGATAGCCCGAATCGACCCGCTCCACCTCGCGCGCCACCAGCCCGTAGGAGACGTAACCGAGGCCCGCCCCGCCATATTCCTCGGGGATCGTGGGGCCGAGCAGACCGAGCGCGCCCATCTCGCTCATGATCTCGCGATCGAAGCGCTCCTCCATATAGGCGGCAGTCACGCGCGGCAGCAGCTTTTCCTGCGCATAGTCACGCGCCGTGTCGCGCACCAGACGTTCTTCCTCGGTCAGCTGCGCATCGAAATCGACCGGATCGGCCCAGTCGAAGGAAACCTTGGCGGCGGACGGCGCGGCACTCATGCGACTTCTCCCGGACGTACCGGCACCCGAGGCCGGCCGCCTCTCTTACAACGTCGCGCGGCGCTGTGCATCCGCCCTTCGACGGAAGCCGCGATCCCGTGAGTGACGTTAGGGAATACGACTTAGGTCGGGGGGTGGGGTACGATTGCGCAATAATGGGACACGTGTTTCAGTTGTGAAATCGGACCGTCGCGATGACGCAATAGGCCGGCCCAAACAATGGGCACGCCTCGCGCGGTTCATGAGAGGGGAATTCAGAGATGTCGGCTTTTCCTGCCAAGGCCGCCCTTGCGGCTGCAATGCTCGTGGCGCTGTGCGCGCCGTCCTACGCCGCCAAGACGCTGGTCTATTGCTCCGAAGGGAGCCCGGAGAATTTCACCCCCGCCCTGAACACCACCGGCACCAGCTTCGACGCCGCCCGCCCGGTATACAACCAGCTCGTCGAGTTCGAGCGTGGCACGACCAAGGTCGTTCCCTCCCTCGCCGAGAGCTGGACGGTGAGCGACGACGGCAAGGAAATCACCTTCAAGCTGCGCAAGGGCGTGAAGTTTCATTCCGGCGTGAACGGTTTCACCCCGACCCGCGATTTCAACGCGGACGACGTGCTTTTCTCGTTCGAGCGCCAGTGGAAGCCGGAAAACCCGTACCACAAGGTCACCGGCGGCGCGTATGACTACTTCAACGACATGAGCATGCCCGACCTGCTCAAGTCGATCGACAAGGTGGACGACTACACCGTCAAATTCGTCCTCACCGAGCCGAATTCGCCGATGCTGGCGAACCTCGCCATGGATTTCGGCACTATTACCTCGAAGGAATATGCCGACTTCCTGCTCAAGAAGGGCACGCCCGAGCAGTATGACCAGATCCCGGTCGGCACCGGCCCGTTCTCCTTCGTCAACTACCAGAAGGACGCGGTGATCCGTTACAAGGCCAACCCGGCCTATTTCGCCGGCAAGCCGGCGCTGGACAATCTCGTCTACGCCATCACCCCGGACCCGACCGCGCGCTACGCCAAGCTGAAGAAGGGCGAGTGCCATGTGATGATCGCGCCGAACCCGGCCGACATCGCCGGCATGAAGACCGACCCGGTGGTCAACCTGATCTCCCAGCCGGGCCTCAATATCGGCTATCTCTCCTTCAACACGCAGAAGCCGCCCTTCGACAAGAAGGAAGTCCGGCAGGCCTTCAACATGGCGATCGACAAGGCCGCCATCATCAAGGACGTGTATCAGGGCGCCGGCCAGGCGGCGATCAACCCGATCCCGCCGACCATCTGGTCCTACAACACCGCGATCAAGGACTATCCCTACGATCCCGAGAAGGCCAAAAAGATGCTGGCCGATGCGGGGGTGAAGACGCCGCTCGACATCGACCTGTGGTGGATGCCGGTGCAGCGCCCCTACAACCCGAACGCCAAGCGCATCGCCGAGATCATGCAGGCGGACCTCGCCAAGATCGGCGTCAATGCCAAGCTCGTCTCCTATGAGTGGGGCGAATACCGCAAGCGGCTGCAGCAGGGAGAGCACATGACCGGCCAGCTCGGCTGGACCGGCGACAATGGCGACCCGGACAACTTCTTCTTCCTGCTCGGCTGCGCTGCGGCCCGTCCCGGCGGCCAGAACCTGTCCAAATGGTGCAACAAGGACTTCGACGCGCTGATCAACAAGGCGAAGACCATTTCGGACACCGCCGAGCGCACCAAGCTCTATGAGCAGGCGCAGGTCATCGTGAAGGAAGAGGCGCCCTGGTTCACCATCGCCCATTCGGTGGTGTACGAGCCGACCCGCAAGGAAGTGGTGGACTACAAGGTCAGCCCGCTCGGCCGCCACGAATTCTACGGCGTCGACCTGAAGTGACCGGCCGGCCGGGGCCGCAAGCCCCGGCACGCCCCGCCTCCCGGACGCGGCAAGCCGCGTTCCGGGATCGCCACCCGCCAAGGCGCATTTCCGTCGCGCGATCCCGGATCACCGCCGCGCGGTATCCGGGACGATGACGCCTTGCCGGGACAGGCCCGACCCATGGGTACGCCCCGCACATGCTGAAACTCATCCTCCGCCGTGTCGCGCTGACGCTGCCCACCTTCGTGGCGCTGATGTTCGTCACCTTCGTCGCCGTGCGCCTCGTGCCCGGCGACCCCATCGAGGCGCGCACCGGCGAACGCGGCATCGACCCCGAGCGGCTGGCGGCGCTGCGCCATGAGCTCGGCCTCGACCAGCCGGTGTGGAAGCAGTTCCTCGATTACGTATACGCCCTGCTGCACGGCGATTTCGGCGTCTCCATCGTCACCAAGACGCCGGTGCTGCACGAATTCCTCATCCTGTTCCCGGCGACGCTGGAACTCGCGCTCTGCGCCCTCGTCTTCGCCGTGGTGCTCGGCGTGCCCGCCGGCGTGCTGGCGGCGGTGCGGCGTGGCTCGGTGCTGGACCATTCGGTGATGGCGGTCGCGCTGGCGGGCTATTCCATGCCCATTTTCTGGTGGGGCCTGCTGCTCATCATGTTCATGTCGGAATATCTGGGCCTGACCCCGGTTTCCGGCCGCATGGACCTCATCAACTATTATTTCGAGCCGGTGACCGGCTTCATGTTGATCGACAGCCTGCTGTCGGGCGAGGACGGCGCCTTCAGCGCGGCGGTGGCGCATCTCATCCTGCCCACGATCGTGCTCGGCACCATTCCGCTGGCGGTGATTGCGCGGATGACGCGGTCTTCCATGCTGGAAGTGCTGGGCGAGGATTATGTGCGCACCGCCCGCGCCAAAGGCCTCTCGCCGCTGCGCGTGGTCGGGCTGCACGCGCTGCGCAACGCCCTGATCCCCGTCGTCACCGTGGTTGGCCTGCAGACCGGTACGCTGCTCGCCGGCGCGGTGCTCACCGAGACCATCTTCGCCTGGCCGGGGGTGGGCAAATGGCTGATCGAATCGATCTCCCGCCGCGATTATCCCGCGCTGCAGGGCGGCATCATGCTGATCTCCGCCATCGTCATCCTCGTCAATCTCATTGTCGACATGCTCTATGTCGCCATCAACCCGAGGATCCGGCATGGCTGAGGAAAACGCCATCGACGATCCGATGCCGACCGCGCCCGAGCGGCTGCTGGTCAGCGATTCCGGCCTCAGCCTCAGCGCCGCCGCCGTGGCGGAGGTGGAGCCGGTGGGCGCCGAGCCCTCGCCGCTGCGGGCCTTCTGGTCCGCCTTCAGCGAGAATCGCGGCGCGGTTCTCGGCCTCGCCGTCGTCGTGTTCATCACCCTGCTGGCGCTGTTCGCGCCTTTCGTGGCGCCGCATTCGCCGATCGAGCAGTTCCGCCAGAGCGTGCTGCTGCCCCCGGTCTGGGCCGGCGGCAACTGGACCTTCCCGTTCGGCACGGATGCGGTGGGGCGCGACGTGCTCTCCCGCCTCATCTATGGCGCGCGCATCTCGCTCGGCATCGGCCTGTCGGTGATGGTGGTCTCGGTGGCGCTCGGCATCGTCCTTGGCCTGGCCGCCGCCTTCCTGCGCGGCCTCGTCGAGGTGGTGATCATGCGCGTCATGGACATGGTGGTGGCGATCCCGAGCTTGGTGCTCGCCATCCTCATCGTCGCCGTGCTCGGCCCAAGCCTCACCAACACCATCGTGGCGGTGACGGTGGTGTATCTGCCGCGCTATGTGCGCCTGGTGCGCGCCGCGGCGCTGGCGGAACTGTCGAAGGAATATGTCGTCGCCGCGCAGGTGGCCGGCGTCGGCCGGCTGCGGCTGATGTTCGTCACCGTGCTGCCGAACTGCCTTGCCCCGCTCATCGTGCAGGCCGCGCTGGGCATTTCCGACGCCATTCTGGAAGCGGCGGCGCTCGGCTTTCTCGGCCTCGGCGCGCAGCCGCCGACGCCGGAATGGGGCGCCATGCTGGCCGATGCGCGCGAATTCATCCGCTCCGCCCCGTGGATCGTCACCCTGCCCGGCCTCGCCATTCTCGTCACCGTGGTCGCCATCAACCTGATGGGCGACGGCCTGCGCGACGCGCTCGACCCGAAGCTGAGGCGGAGCTGATGTCCCTGCTCTCCATCCGCAATCTCTCCGTCACCTTCGCCACCGGGCGCGGGCCGTTCCGCGCCGTGGACAAGGTCGATCTCGATGTCGCCCCGGGCGAACTCGTCGCCATTGTCGGCGAATCCGGCTCGGGCAAGTCGGTGGCGATGCTGGCGGTGATGGGGCTTTTGCCCTGGATCGCCACCGTCACCGCCGACCGGATGATGTTCGACGGGCGCGACCTGCTCGCCCTCTCCGCCCGCGAACGGCGCAAGATCATCGGGCGCGACCTCGCCATGATCTTCCAAGAGCCGATGTCGAGCCTCAACCCGTGCTTCACCGTCGGCTTCCAGATCCGCGAAGCCATGGCCGCGCATCTCGATCTCTCCCGCGCCCAGCGTCAGGCGCGCGCGGTGGAACTGCTGGAGCTCGTCGGCATTCCCGAGCCGGAGCGGCGGCTGAAGGCGTTTCCGCACCAGCTCTCCGGCGGCATGAGCCAGCGGGTGATGATCGCCATGGCGCTTGCCTGCAACCCCAAGCTCATCATCGCCGACGAACCGACCACCGCGCTCGATGTCACCATCCAGGCGCAGATTCTCGATCTGCTGCTGAAGCTGCAGAAGGAGAGCGGCGTCGGCCTCGTGCTCATCACCCATGACATGGGCGTGGTGGCCGAAACGGCGCAGCGCGTCTGCGTGCATTATGCCGGGCAGCAGGTGGAGATGCAGGACACGCGCGGCCTGTTCCGCGACCCGCACCACCCCTACACCGCCGCGCTGCTGGCGGCACTGCCGGAGCGGGCGCAGGGCCGGCTGCTGCCTTCCATTCCCGGCATCGTGCCGGGGCTGGCGGACCGGCCGGCGGGCTGCCTGTTCTCGCCGCGCTGCCGCTTCGCCACCGAGACCTGCCGCACCGTGCCGCCGCCGCGCGCGGGGGCGGAACTCGGCCTCGCCCTCTGCCACACGCCGCTCCTTGCCGGTGTGCCCCAGCGCCGGGAGTTCGCGGCATGAACGCGCCCCTGTCCCACGCCACCCCGCCGGCGGAGGCGGTGATGGAAGCCATCGATCTCGCCCAGAGCTACGAGGTCTCGCGCGGCGTGTTCGCCAAATCCGCCACGGTGAAGGCGGTGGCCGGCATCAGCTTCCGCCTCGCCCCGCGCTCGACGCTGGCGGTGGTGGGCGAATCCGGCTCCGGCAAGTCGACGCTGGCCCGCATGCTCACCCTGATCGAGCGGCCGGGCGCCGGCTCGCTGCGGCTTGATGACGTCGATGTCGCCGAGGCCGATGCCCGCACGCTGCGGCGCTACCGCGGCGAAGTGCAGATGGTGTTCCAGAACCCGTTCGGCTCGCTCAACCCGCGCCAGACCATCGGCAAGGCGATCGAAGAGCCGCTGCTGGTCAACACGTCGCTTTCCGCCGCCGAGCGCCGCGCGCGGGCGCTGGACATGATGACCCGGGTCGGGCTGCGGCCCGAACACCATGGCCGCTACCCGCACATGTTTTCCGGCGGCCAGCGCCAGCGCATCGCCATCGCCCGCGCGCTGGTGCTGCGGCCGAAAATCCTGGTGCTGGACGAGCCGGTCTCGGCGCTCGACGTGTCGGTACGGGCGCAGGTGCTGAACCTCCTGGCGGAACTGCAGGAACAGCTCGGCGTCGCTTATGTCTTCGTCAGCCATGATCTCGGCGTGGTTCGGCACATGGCGGACGAGGTGCTGGTGATGTATCTCGGCCGCGCCGTCGAGCATGGGCCGCGCGACGCCATTTTCGACGCGCCGCTGCACCCCTATACGCGCGCGCTGCTCTCGGCCACGCCGGTCGCCGACCCGGAAGCGAAGAAGGAGCGCATCGTGCTGGAGGGCGAACTGCCCTCGCCCTTCAACCCGCCGCGCGGCTGCCCCTTCAACCCGCGCTGCCCGCTGGTGGTGGAGCGCTGCCGGGTGGAGATGCCGCCGCTGGCCGCCAAGGGCGCGCAGCGCGTCGCCTGCTGGGTCACTGGCGCCGACGCGCCGGCCGCCAATCCCTCACTCACCGCAGGCTGAACAGCACCGGGACGGTGAAGGTGATGGTGCTGCCGGCGACTTCCGGCGGCGGGGGCGGCACCGGGGAGGCGCGGCGCACCATGGCCACCGCCTCCTCGTCGAAGCGCGGATTGCCGGACGAGCCCGCCAGCCGCGCCGAGAGCACCTGCCCCGCCCGGTTGATCGAGAACGCCACGCGCGCCTTGCCGCTGGCGCTCTCCCCGCCGGGATAGCGTTTGTGCCGGTTGAGATGCGCCATCAGCCGCGAGCGCCAATTGGCCGGTACCCGGCTGTTGGAGGTCGCCGCGCCCGCCGTCGGCGCGGCGATGCGCTCGGAATTCTGCGCGTCCATCGCCGGCGCGGCCGAGGTGCGCGGCGCGGGGGGAAGATCGCTCTTCTTTTCCTTCTTCGGCTTCGGCTTCGGCTTGGGCTTCGGCTGCTCCTTGGGCGGATCCGGCTTTTCCTCCGGCGGGGGAATTTCCTGCACCAGCGGCGGGGGCGGCGGCAGCGGCACCTCGATATCCTTGGCCGGGCTTTCGGCAACCTCGGGTATCGGCTCTTCCGGCGGCAGCGGCTCGGGCGGCGGGGTGTCCTCCACTTCCTCGGCCAGCGGGTCGGGCGGGGTCTCTTCCTCCACCTTCTCCTGCGCCTCGACCATTTGCGGGCCGGGCGGCAGTTCGGTCGGCTCGGCCGCGGGCGCCACCGGCATTTCCGCCAGTTCGATCATGATCGCCGCCGGCTCCTCGGTCATGACGGTCGGGGGGTCGGTCAGCATATAGCCGAGCGCGCCGCCATGCAGGACCAGCACCACGGCGCCGCAGCCGAGCCACAGCCCGGCCTCACGCAGGCGATGCCCGCCACCGCCGCGAACCAGCAGCAGGCTCATGGCGCCGGCGCTCCGGGTGCCGGCGCTCCGGGTGCGGCCGGGGCCGGCAGAGGCGCGGTGCCGGGCGCGGTCCCGGTGGCGGGCGCGGCAGGAACCGGCGCGGCGGCAGCCTGCTGGCCCGCCATCTCGATGCCGACCAGCGCGATCTTGAGATAGCCGGCGGCGCGCAACAGGTTCATCACCTCCATCAGCGCGCCATAGTCGACGCTCTTGTCGGCGCGCAGGAAGATGCGGGTGTCGCGCTTGCCCTCGGTGGTGCGGTCCAGCGTCGCCCCCAGCGTCTCGCGCGCCACGTCGTCATTGCCGATGGCGAGCACGAGGTCGCTCTTGACGGTGAGATAGACCGGCTTGTCCGGGCGCGGCTGCACCTGCGCATTCGAGGCCGGCAGGTCCACCGCCACATCGACGGTGGAAAGCGGCGCCGCCACCATGAAGATGATCAGCAGCACCAGGATCACGTCGATGAACGGGGTGACGTTGATCTCGTGGTTCTCGACGAGGTCGTCCGTGTCCGTGCTCTGCAGCTTGGCGCCCATGGCGGGTCACTCCGCCGCCGCGCGCACGCGCTGCGGGGCCGCGCGGGCGGCGTCGCGGCGGTCGAGATCGCGCGAGAGCAGCCGCAGCACCTCGGCCGAGGCATCGCCCATTAGGACGCGATAGCCCGACACCTGACGCGAGAAATGATTGTAGATCACCACCGCCGGAATGGCGGCGACGAGGCCGATGGCGGTGGCGAGCAGCGCCTCGGCAATGCCCGGCGCCACCACGGCGAGATTGGTGGTCTGCGCCTTCGAGATGCCGATGAACGAGTTCATGATGCCCCACACCGTGCCGAACAGGCCGACGAAGGGCGCGGTGGCGCCGATGGTGGCGAGCAGGCCGGTGCCGCGGGTGATCGCCCGCCCGGCCGCCACCTCGATACGGGTGAGCGAGATCGACACGCGCTCCTTGATGCCGTCGGCCGGCAAGGGGCCGGAGCGCTTCAGTTCCAGATCGGTGGCGCGCAGCATGGCGCCTGCCGGGCCGCGCGGATCGACGCGGCGCGCCTCCTCCAGCGTCGCGCTGGCGAGGTAGCCCTTGAGCGCCCGCCGCAGCCGGCCCTTGGCGACGGCGAGTTCCATCGTCTTGGCCAGCCACACGGTCCAGGTCACCACCGAGGCGAAGGCAAGGCCGATCATGACCGCCTTCACCACCCAATCCGCCGCCATGAACATGCCCCAGGGGGACAGGTCATGCGGGAGTTGGGCGGCGACGCTCGAATCCTCGCCCACCTCCGGCGCAACGCCCGCCGCCGGGTCTGCGGCCGCATCCCCGGTGGCAGGAATAGCGGCCGAGGGAGCGTCGGCGGGCGTGGCAACTGGCGTGGCCTCGCTGGCCGGCGGCACCAGCGGATCAAACGCCGGGGCGGAGGGTGTGGTCGCCGCCGGCGGCGCCGAGAGGGCGGGCGACGCCGGTGCCGTTTCCTGCGCCCACGCCCCCACCGGGGCGGCGACCAGCAGCGCCAGCGCCAGAACGAGGTTCAGCGCGCGGCGCAGGGCGGTGGTCTTGGGTGTCGTCGGCATGGCTTCCCGAAGCTCCGGTCTTCCCCGGCGCTCCAGCCCACAGGCGGAGATGTCCACGGGGACGTCCTCAGTCCCGGCTTCCATAAACCTGCGACGACTAAGTCGACAACACAAAATCCTTCACAAATACAAATGTAGAACCCTTCAAAACTGGAGTTAAGCAGGATTGTACAATTTTACATTATTCTAGACTAAGACTTCATCCCACCGAGACACCGATCACCTTGCCGGGGTTGAGCGTGCCGGCGGGGTCGAGCGCGCCTTTGAGCCGGTGCATCAGGTCGAGCGCCACGGGGTCGGCGTAGCGCACCAGTTCCTCGCGCTTCAAAAGGCCGATGCCATGCTCGGCGGCGATGGAGCCGTCCATATCGTCGACGATGTCGTGGACGATGCGGTTGAACCGCTCCCACAGCGCCAGGAAGGCGGCCTTTTCCATGCCCACGGGCTGGCTGAGGTTGAAATGGATGTTGCCGTCGCCGACATGGCCGAACGGGCACGGGCGCAGTCCCGGCAGCGCCGCGAGGCAAGCGGGCAGCGCGCGCTCGAGAAATTCCGGCACGCGCGAGACCGGCACCGAGACATCGTGCTTGATCGAGCCGCCCTCATGCTTCTGCGCTTCCGACATGTCCTCGCGCAGCCGCCACATATTCGCCGCCTGCGCCTCGCTGGTGGCGATGGCGGCGTCCAGCACCTCGCCCGCCTCCATGGCGGCGCCGAGACCCTCTTCCATCAGCGCGGCGAGGTCGAAGGCGCGGGTGGGCGAGGAAAGCTCGGCCAGCACGTACCAGTCATAGGTCTCGCGCAGCGGACGCACGGTCCCCGGCATATGCTTCAGCACCGTCTCCACCCCGAAGGCGGCCATCAGTTCGAAGGTGGTGAGCGCGTCGCCCGCTTCCCCGCGCAGCCGCTTGAGCAGAGCGAGCGCGGCCGCCGGGTCCGGCACGGCGAGGAAGGCGGTGGCGCGCTGCGCCGGCTGCGGGAACAGCTTCAGCACGGCGGCGGTGATGATGCCGAGCGTGCCTTCGCTGCCGAGGAAAAGCTGCTTGAGGTCGTAACCCGCATTGTTCTTGCGCAGCCGCTTCAGCCCGTTCCACACCCGCCCGTCGGCCAGCACCACTTCCAGCCCCAGCGCCAGCTCGCGCGCATTGCCATAGCGAAGCACGGCGGTGCCGCCGGCATTGGAAGCGAGGTTACCGCCGATGCGGCAGGAGCCCTGTGAAGCGATATGCAGCGGGAACAGGCAGCCCACCTCCTCCGCCGCCGCGTGCACCTTGTCGAGAATGCAGCCGGCCTCCACCGTCATCGTCATGTCGACGGGGTCGACGGCGCGGATGCGATCCATGCGGGAGAGGGAGAGCAGCATCTGGCCGAAGGGCATCTGCCCGCCCACCAGCCCGGTATTGCCGCCCTGCGGCACCAGCGGCACGCCGGCCCGCGCGCAGGTCTCGACCACGAATGCCACCTCTTCGGTGGAACCGGGCCGCAGCACCGCCGGCGCCTCGCCCTTATAGAGCCCGCGCTCCTCGTGCAGATAGGGCGCCATGTCGGCCGGATCGGTGAGCACATGCGCGGCGCCGATGCGCTGGGCGAGGGTGGCAAGCAGGGGGGAGAGGGGGGACATGAAGAACCCTGGAGCTAGCGGGAAGCGTCGATGACATGGACATGGCCGGCGTTACCATAATCGAGAATGGCACGGTCGGCGGTGAGCAGTGGAAAACCCAGATGCCGCGCCGTGGCGATGATCAGCCGGTCGGCGGGATCGGCATGCAGCGTGCCGGGCAGACGCACGCAGTCGACGGCAATGGCCGGCTCCAGCGCGGCGAGCCGCAGGGCCGGCAGGGCGAGAACCGTTTGCAGCCAGGCGCCCACATCGTCGGCCAGCGCCAGCCGGCCCTTGTGCACAAGCATGGCGATTTCCCACGGCGTGATGGCGGAGACGAAAACGCCGCCAGCCTCGCCCGCTTCGTCAATGGCCGCGCGTGCCTGCCTGCCGAGGCGGGCGTCATCGTCCAGCGCCCAGATCAGCACATGCGTGTCGAGAAGGATCACGAAGCGGCGGCCCAGTCGCCCGGTTCCGACACCGGGGCGAACGGATCGTCATAGCGGGTGACGACCCCGCGGGAAGCACCGATCAGTGACCGCGCCGGCGAGGCCGGAACCGGGCTCAGCACCGCCACCGGCTTGCCCCGGCGGGTAATGGTCACCGGCTCGCCGGTCTCGTTCATCTCGTCGATCAGGCGCAGGCATTCGGCCTTGAACTGCGCAGCCGGGACGATCCTTGCGTTCATGAGCCTGCCTCCTGAAACATGTACATGATTTATGTACATCATTGCCCCGCAATGGCAAGGCGCGCGCGCCCGCCCGGTGCGACGCTCATCGCGGACATGGCTCCATTGTCGCCCCGCCGCGCCCCCACCCCTTGCCCCCGCGCGTCTTTGCCCCTATCCCCGCGCCATGGCGCCTCCTCTCCTTCTGCTTCAAGATACCAAGCTCACCTTCGGCGGCACGCCGCTGCTGGAGGGGGCGGAGCTTTCCGTTTCCGCCGGCGAGCGCGTCGGCCTTGTCGGCCGCAACGGCTCGGGCAAATCCACCCTTTTGAAAATCGCCGCCGGCCTTGTCGCCGCCGATAGCGGCGCGCGCTTCGTGCAGCCCGGTGCGACGGTGCGCTATCTGCCGCAGGAGCCGGACCTCTCCGGCTTCGAGACCACGCTCGCCTATGTCGAGGCCGGCATGGGGCCGGGCGATGCGGAGTACCGCGCGCAATATCTGCTCGGCGAACTCGGCCTCACCGGCACGGAGCACCCGGCCAATCTCTCCGGCGGCGAGGCCCGCCGCGCAGCGCTTGCCCGCGTGCTGGCGCCGGAGCCGGACATTCTGCTGCTCGACGAGCCGACCAACCATCTCGACCTGCCGGCCATCGAATGGCTGGAAGCGGAGATCGCCTCGCTGCGCTCCGCCCTCGTGCTCATCAGCCATGACCGCCGCTTCCTGCAGGATCTCACCCGCGCCACCGTCTGGCTCGACCGGGGACGCACGCGGCGCATGGAGCGCGGCTTCGGCTTCTTCGAGGAATGGCGCGACCAGGTGCTGGAAGAGGAAGAGCGCGACCAGCAGAAGCTCGCCCGCAAGATCGTCGCGGAAGAGCACTGGATGCGCTACGGCGTCACCGCACGGCGCAAGCGCAACGTGCGTCGCGTCGGCGAGCTCGCCGCCCTGCGCGCGCAATACCGCGAGCATCGCGGCGCCGTCGGCACCATTTCCGTCACCGCCACCGAGGCGGAAGTCTCCGGCAAGCTGGTGATGGAGGCCGAGCACATCTCCAAGGCCTATGGCGATCGCGTCATCGTGCGCGATCTGTCCATCCGCATCCAGCGCGGCGACCGCATCGGCATTGTCGGGCCCAATGGCGCCGGCAAGACCACGCTCTTGAAGATGCTGACCGGGGAACTCGCCCCCGACAGCGGCAAGGCCAAGATGGGCACCAACATCGAGATGGCGACGCTGGACCAGCGCCGCGCCGCGCTCGACCCCAACCGTTCGGTGCGCGACACGCTCACCGACGGGCGCGGGGACCAGGTGTTCGTCGGCGGCAATCCGCGTCATGTCATCGGCTATATGAAGGACTTCCTGTTCACGCCGGAACAGGCCGGCACCGCCGTCTCCAAGCTCTCGGGCGGCGAGCGCGGGCGGCTGCTGCTGGCCTGCGCGCTGGCGCAGGCGTCCAACCTCATGGTGCTGGACGAGCCGACCAACGACCTCGATCTGGAGACGCTCGACCTGCTGGAAGAGATGATCGACGATTATGCCGGCACGGTGCTGCTGGTGAGCCATGACCGCGACTTCCTCGACCGCACCGTCACCGCCACCATCGCCTATGAGGGCGACGGTCATTGGGAAGTCTATGCCGGCGGCTATTCCGACATGGTGGCCCAGCGCGGCCATGGGGTGAAGGCGAAGGCGGCGGCCGCGGCGGCCAGCGCGAAAGCCGCCCCCGCCAAGGCGGGCGCCGCCCCGGCGGCCTCCGGCACCAAGCGCAAGCTCTCCTTCAAGGAAAAGCACGCGCTGGACCAGCTGCCCAAGCGCATGGCGCAGCTGGAATCGGACATCGCCCGGCTCAACAACACGCTGCACACGCCGAATTTCTACACCCGCGACCCCGCCGGCTTCCAGAAGGCCACCGCCGAGCTGACCAAGGCCCAGGCCGAACTCGCCAAGGCCGAGGAAGAATGGCTGGAACTGGAAATGCGGCGCGAAGAGCTGGAGGGGTGAACCCCTCTGCGTGGGGCCTGAAGCCGGCGTGCTTCGAGACGCGGCGCGGCGCGCCGCTCCTCAGCATGACGAGCGCGGGTTACAAGACCTGAGCTTTCTTCGTCATCCTGAGGTGCCCGGCGCAGCCGGGCCTCGAAGGACGCACACCCTTCCCGCGCCTGCCCCCCGCGCAGGCGTCTTTGTCGAACACGCCCGAACCCGCCATGCCCCGCCTCATCCCCCTCACCTCCCCCGACGACCCGCGCATCGACGCCTACCGCGTCATCAAGGAGCGCGATCTGGTGGGGCGCGGCGGGCGCTTCATCGTCGAGGGCCGCACGGTGCTGGATGTCGCGCTCTCCGCCCGCAACCGATTCGCGCTGGAATCGCTGCTGCTGGCGGAAAGCCGGATCGAGGCGCTCGGCCCGCTGCTGGCGCAGGCGCCGCAAGACCTGCCGGTCTACACCGCCAGCCAGGCGATCCTCGACGGCATCACCGGCTTTCACATCCATCGCGGGCTGCTCGGCATAGGTTTGCGCGGCGAGATGCCGTCCATGGCGGCCACCATCGCGGCCCTGCCGGACGAGGCGCTGGTCGTGGTGCCGCTCGGCATCACCAATCATGACAATGTCGGCGGCATCATGCGCAACGCCGCCGCTTTCGGGGCGGATGCGGCGCTGTTCGATTTCGCCTCCTGCGATCCGCTGTACCGCAAGGCGATCCGCGTCTCGGTCGGCGGCAGCCTGATCGTGCCCTTCGCCCGCGAGGGTTCGGCCGAAGCGCTGCTCGACCTCCTCGCCGCCGCCGGTTTCGCGATTCTGGCGCTCAGCCCCGCCGGGACGACGACGCTGGACGAGGTGCGCCCCGCCCGGCGCACCGCGCTGCTGCTCGGTGCCGAAGGGCCGGGCCTGCCCGATTCCATCCTCGCCCGCACCCGCACGATCCGCATCCCCATGCGCGGCGGCTTCGATTCCCTCAATGTCGCGACAACGAGCGGTATCGCGCTACACGCGCTTGCGCGTGGCCGGTAAACCACGCGTGAGAAGCGAATCAACGCTCGACAATTCGGGGGCCGAGGCGCATCCTCAGCTGCACTTCTACAGGCGGCACGCCGTCTGATTGATCGTCAACTTCCAAAGGCCCGAGGCATGTCCTCGGGCCTTTTTTCTTGGCCCCGCCCGCTTTGGCAGCAGCGCTTTTGCTGGTATGGCGGCAGATGCGCGGCGTGCCCTTGGCCGGACGGCGGAACCGCTTAGGCTGACGCCTGAGCGACGCGGCCGGCCCGACGGCCCGAACGGAAGCTGAACGATGCCGGACCACCTCCCCCCTCCCCGCCCTGCCGTCATCAAGCTCGGCGGCAGCCTTGTCCGCGACCCCGCCTTGACGCCGCTGCTGGCGGCGCTGGCCGGCCGGGGCGCGCCGCTCGTTCTCGTCGCCGGCGGCGGCCCGCTGGCGGATGGCGTGCGGGCGCTGCAGCCGCGCCTCGGCCTGTCCGATGCCGCCTGCCACCGCATGGCGATCCTCGCCATGGAACAGACCGCCCACGCCTTCGCCGATCTCGCACCCGGCCTCGCTCTTGCCGCCACGCCGGCAGAGATCGCGCAGGCGCACGCCCAAGGCCGCGCCGCGCTGTGGCTGCCCGCCGCGATGGCGCTGGCCGCCCGCGATCTGCCGGAAAGCTGGGAGCTGACGTCCGACAGCCTCGCCGCCTGGCTCGCCCACGCCCTCAACGCCACGCGGCTGACGCTGGTGAAGTCGGCCCCCGCCCCCACCGGCAGCGGCCCGGCGGACTGGGCGGCGGCGGGGCTGGTCGATCCGCTGTTTCCCGCCTTCGCCGCCCGCCTCGGCGGCCCGGTCGAGGTGACCCTGCCGGCGGCGCTCACCGCCGCCTCCGCCCAGAAGGACATCGCCGCATGAGCGCGACCAAGGGACTTTATCCGCGCTGGGCCTGGGCGCTCACCGGCTCCGGCCATTACTTCACCGAATCCATCGCCCTGATCAAAGCGCTGGACGCGGTGGACCTGTTCGTCTCGAAGGCGGCGGACGAGGTGCTGCGCATGTACAAGCAGGACCTGCCCAAGGACACCCGCATCTTCAAGGAGACGACGGCCAGTTCCGCCCCGGTCGGGCGGTTCTACGAGGGGCTGTACCACACGCTCATCGTCTCCCCCGCCTCCTCCAACACGGTGGCGAAGGCGGTGTTCGGCATTTCCGACACGCTGGTGACCAATTGCTTCGCTCAGGCCGGCAAGTGCCGCGTCCACGCTATCGTCTTCGCCTGCGACACCGCGCCTGAGATGATCACCATGGCGCCGAAGGGCCCCGTCTCGGTCTATCCCCGCCGGATCGACCTGGAGAACACCGCCAAGCTGAAGGAATTCGACGACACGGTGGTGGTGGAATCCATCGGCGATCTCGAAGCCGCCATCGCCGCGCGGCGCCTCCACCTCGCGGAAAAGGCCGCCACCTGACATGGCGGAGAACCCCGCCCCGCCCGGCCGGCCGGAAAAGGTCGCCCTCGTCACAGGCTCGCTGGCCGAGCCGCGCCTGACGAAGATCGCCGGCGAGATTACCGACGCGACGCTGCACCCGGTGGTGGTCAATGTCGGGGTCAAGGTCGCGGCGCTGATGACGGCGGAGATCGTCGAGCGCCGGCTGAAGCTGCCCGAGGGCACCGACCGCGTGCTGATGCCCGGCCGCTTCCGCGGCGATCTCGACCGGCTGGAGCGCTTTTTCGGCGTGCCCTTCACCCGCGGCCCGGACGAGATGGCCGACCTGCCGGATTATTTCGGTCAGAAGCGCCGCGCGGCGGACCTCTCGCAGCACGATGTCACCATCTTCGCCGAGATCGTCGACGCCACCGTGCTCGATATCGACGCGCTCATTGCCCGCGCCCTGTTCCTCAAGGGCGAGGGCGCCGATGTGATCGATCTCGGCTGCCTGCCGGACACGCCCTTCCCGCATCTGGAAGAGGCCATCGCCGCCCTGCACGAACAGGGGCTGAAGGTCAGCGTCGATTCCTTCGATCTCACGGAACTCACCCGCGCCACCCGCGCCGGCGCGGATTATCTGCTCAGCCTCAACGAGACTACGCTCGATGTGGCCAAGGAAGGCCCGGCCATTCCCATTCTCGTGCCGGCGACGCAGGGCGATCTTTCTTCGCTCTGCCGCGCGGTGGACGCCTGCCTCTCCTCCGGCCAGCGCTTCTATGCCGACCCGATCCTCGACCCGATCCATTACGGCTACACCGCCTCCGTGGTGCGCTATGCCGAGCTGCGCCGCCGCTACCCCGACATTCCCATGCTCATGGGCATCGGCAATGTCACCGAGCTGACGGACGCCGATACGACCGGCATCAACGCCATTCTCATGGGGATGATTTCGGAGCTGCGCATTCAAGCGGTGCTGGCGGTGCAGGTAAGCCCGCATTGCCGCACGGCGGTGCGCGAATTCGACCGGGCGCGGCGGGAATATTTCGCCGCCCGCCAGGCCGGCGCGCTGCCGCAAGGCTTCGGTGGCGGGCTGATGGCGCTGCGCGACCGCAAGCCCTATGCCGCCTCGCCCGAGGAGATCGCCCGGCTGGCGGGCGAGGTGCGCGACCGCAATTTCCGCATCGATGTCACCGAGGCGGGCATCCACATCTACAACCGCGACGGCCACCATGTGGCCAGCGAGCCCTTCGCGCTGTTTCCCCATCTCGGCGTGGAGGCGGACGGCGCGCATGCCTTCTATCTCGGCGTCGAGACCGCGCGGGCGGAAATTGCCTCCAAGCTCGGCAAGCGCTACGCGCAGGATGAGGGGCTGAAATGGGGCGCGGCGGGCGAGATCGCCGGCAGCCCGGAGGCGGCTCACCGTTTGACATTCAAGGAGGCCGGCACGACCTTGCAGGCCAAAGCGAGCAGCAAGGCCGCGCCGAAAGCCGGAGAGACGCCGTGATCCGTGAAGCCATCGTCACCACCCGCTCGCTCAATGGCGAGCCGCACATCGCCCCAATGGGCGCGACGGTGATCGAGGGCGGCTATCTGCTCATGCCCTTCCGCCCCTCGCGCACGCTGGACAATCTCGCCAGCACCCGCATCGCCGTGGTCAATTTCACCGACGATGTGCGCATCTTCGCCAGCTGCGTCGTCGGCCGCCGGCTGAATGTGGATGTGAAGAAGGCGACCTATATCGATTGCCCCCGCCTCGCCGACGCCCTCTCGCATGACGAGGTGACGGTAGAGCGCGCGGAGGACGACCCGCAGCGGCCGAAATTCTTCTGCAAGACCTATCATTCCGAAGGCCACACCCGCTTCGACGGCATGAACCGCGCCAAGGCGGCGGTGCTGGAAGCCGCCGTGCTGGTCAGCCGGCTGAACATGCTGCCGGATGAGAAGGTCGATCAGGAGATGGCCTATCTCGCCATCGCGGTGGAGAAGACCGCCGGGCCGGACGAGCTGGAAGCCTGGGGCTGGATGCTGGAGGCCGTGGCGGAACACCGCCGCCGGCGCGCCTCGTGAGCCCGGCCGCGCCCGGCCTGCTGGCCAGCGTCACCGATCTGCACGAAATGGAGCTGGCGCGGGCCGGCGGCGCCGATATCGTCGATCTCAAGCAGCCGGCCTTCGGCGCGTTGGGGGCCTGGAGCACGCAGGCGCTCACCGCCGCCGTCATGCTGTGGAGCGCCTGGGGCGAGCAGCTCGGCACGGCCGGGCGCCCGGCGCTCAGCGCCACGGTGGGCGACCAGCCCATGGTGCCCGGCCTCATCCGCGCCGCCGCCGAGCGTGTGTCCGACACCGGCGTGCCGCTGGTCAAGGTCGGCCTGTTCGTCTCCCCCCATGCCAATGAGTGCATCGAGGCGCTGGCCCCGCTCGCCAGCCGAGTGCGGCTGATCGGCGTGCTGTTCGCCGACGAAGCGCCGGATTTCGCCGTGCTCGCCGCCTTGGGGCGTGCCGGTTTCGCCGGGGTGATGATCGACACCGCCGACAAGAAGGCGGGCCCGCTGACCGCCCATCTCGACCCGCTCACCCTCGGCCAATTCGTCGCCGAGGCGCGCCGGCACGGGCTGATGACCGGCCTCGCCGGCTCGCTGCGGCTGGAGGACATTCCGGCGCTGGTGGGCGTCGGCGCCGATTATCTCGGCTTTCGCGGCGCGCTGTGCGAGGGCGGGCGCACCGGCACGCTCGACCCCGCGCGCCTCGGCCAGGTCCACGCCCGCCTGCGCGAACCGAGCGACCATTAGCGCGGCGCCGTCATCCCGGCCGTAGCGCAGCGGAGAGCCGGGATCGTCCACCAATCGTTTTCGGCACGCGATCCCGGATCGGCCCTGACGGACCGTCGGGGATGACGGCTCGGTCAGGGCGCGGGGTGATGACGCGGCCGCCTTGACTTTACCACCTTGCAGGTTCATTCCCCCGCCCGCCGCGTGTCACCGCGGCGCAATTGGAATCCCCTAACCATGCCCAGCGACAGTACCAGTCGATTGTCCGGCCGGCCGCGGCCGGCGCTGTGATCCGGCATCGGGCCTGACCCGGTTTCGGCTCCCCGCGCCGCCCGCCAAGGGCCGGACAGCGGAAAGAGAGCCGAAATGGACGAACGGACGGAAGACCGCCGCGACGACGCGCTCGTGGATACCGCGGCCCTGGCGGCGGAACTCGCCGAGGAACACCCCGCCGATATCGCCGAAGCGCTGGACGAGCACGAGCCGAGGACCGCCTCGGCCCTGCTCGCCAGCCTGCCGCGCGAGCAGCAGGTGGAGGTGCTGGACGGCCCCGATGTCGATCTCACCAGCGAGTTGATCGAGGCGCTGCCGGTCGAGGAGGCGGTGCGCCTCGTCTCCGACATGTCGGCCGACCGCGCGGCGGACCTGTTCCGCTGGATGGACGAGCCGGCCCGCTCGCATCTGTTCGCCCGCCTGCCGCACGAGACGCAGGTCGAGCTGAACAAGCTGCTGGCCTGGCCCGAGCACAGCGCCGGCGGGCTGATGACCACGGAATTCGTCACCGTTCCGTCGAGCTGGACGGTGGGCGAGACGCTGCGCCATCTGCGCGAGATCGAGCGCACGCGCGAGACCATCTACGCCATCTATGTGCTCGACCCCGCGACGCAGAAGCTGCTCAAGGCGGTGACGCTGCGCCGCCTGATCACCGGCGAGCCCGACGACCCCATTCTCTCCGTCGCCCCCAAGCACGACCCGATCACCGCCGACCCGCTGATGGACCGCGAGGATGTCGCGCGCCTCATCACCAAATACGACCTGCTCGCCGTCCCCGTGGTGGACGCCAACGAGCATGTGCTCGGCATCGTCACCGTCGACGACATGATCGACGCCATCATCGAGGAAGGCACCGAGGACGCGCAGAAATTCGGCGGCATGGAAGCGCTGGACGAGCCCTATATGGAAATCGGCTTCTTCAACATGCTGAAGAAGCGCGGCGGCTGGCTGTCCATCCTGTTCCTCGGCGAAATGCTCACCGCCAACGCCATGCAGCATTTCGAGGACGAGCTGGAGCGCGCCATCGTGCTCACGCTGTTCATCCCGCTGATCATGAGCTCCGGCGGCAATTCCGGCTCGCAGGCGACCTCGCTCATCATCCGCGCGCTGGCGCTGGGCGAGATCAAGCTGAAGGACTGGTGGCGCGTCGCCCTGCGCGAGCTGCCCTCCGGCCTCGCGCTCGGCTCCATGCTGGCCGTGCTTGGCGTCACCCGCATCACCGTCTGGCAGGTCGCCGGCTTCCACGATTATGGCGAGCGCTGGATGCTGGTGGCGGCAACGGTGGGCGCGGCGCTGATCGCCATCGTCACCTTCGGCTCGCTGATCGGCTCGATGCTACCCTTCGTGCTGCGCCGGCTCGGCTTCGACCCCGCCAGCGCCTCGGCGCCCTTTGTCGCGACCTTCGTCGATGTGACCGGCCTGGTGATCTATTTCACCGTCGCGCTGGTCATCCTCAAGGGCACGCTGCTGTAAGGCGCGCCCTCATGGCCGGGCTTGTCCCGGTCACCCAGAGACGGATGGCCTCCGACGCAATAAGGTATCCCCGGGTCAAGCCCGGGGATGAGGAGAGTGTGGGTTCGCCCGGCATCGTCAGGCGCCCGGCTCGTCACCCCCGCGCCAGCACCTCGCCCTGCCCGCCGATCAGCGTGTCGCCGACGATGCGGCGGGCATAGTTCCAGCCCTCCAGCCGGGCGGAAAGCTCCGGCACGCGGCGGGCGATGAGGCGCAGCGCCACGAGTTCATGCGCGCCGGTGTCGACAAAGCCGGCCGGCAATTCCGGCACGGCGTCGACAAAGATCGTGCCGCGCTTCATGCCGCGCCCCATCAACGGGCCGATGGCGCCGCCGACGCTCACCGTGCCGGCGATCATGTCGGTGGCGAGCCCTTCCCCGGCCTGGCCGGCGATGGTGATGAGCCCGCCGCGCTGCCGCTCGGCCGCGCGCGGGCCGGCATCGCCGCCGATGGCCAGCACCCCGCCGGAAAGCCCGCGCCGCGAACCCGATCCCGCCGCGCCGGCATGCGAGCCGGCATTGCCGGCCAGCTCGATCCGCCCGCCGGACATTTCACTGCCGAGAAAATCCCCGGCGTCGCCGGCGATGCGCAGCACGCCGCCGCTCAGGCCGCGCCCGGCAAAGGCGCCGACCCGCCCGTCGACGATCAGTTCGCCCGTCGTCATGCCGGCGCCGACGCCGTCGAGCCTGATATCGCCGATCTCGATCAGCAGCACGCCGTCAGGCGCGCCCTCGATGAAGAACAGCTCCGCCAGCTTCACGCTGCGCCCGCCGCACGGCACCTCAAGGTGCTCCAGCTCGCGCAGCGGCAGCGGGCAGGTCACTTCCGGCGTCAGGCCCGAGAGGTCGACGCGGGCCTCGAAAGGCGCGCGCGGCTTGAGAGAAACCCCGCTCATGCCGTCTCTCCCGCGCCCTGCATGATCTCGCGCAGCTTGAAATGGAACGGCCCGAGATTGCCGCCATAATTGCCGGCGTCGATCGCCACCACCCCCGCTTCCGCGCCCAGCGCGCAGACGGCGGTGATGCCCACCCTTGTCGCTTCCGCCACCGCTTCGAAGCTCACCCCGTCAATGACGATCTCCAGCACCGAGCCGACCTCGGGGGGAAGCTGACTCGGCACCGTGCCGCGCAGCGTCGGGCAATAGGCATCGTTCGAGGAGGCGAACAGGCCCTTATATTTCGAGCCGACCTTCGAGCCGGAGCGCACCACACCGCCGGGGAAGGGCAGGATGATGCCCGGCACCTGCACCATGGCCGCCACCGCCGCCTCGGCGGCCTTGAGCGCCTCACCGCGCGAGCGGGCGAGGACGAGGAAATTGCCGCCGCCGACGCCTTCCACCGAGCCGGTGTCCTCGTCGCAGACGAACTCGCCTTCCATGACCGGCACGCGCCAGAAGCGCTTATCGCCGATCTTCTTGGAAATCTGGTGCCCGTCGCCGAAATAGCGGATGGTCTTCGCCAGCGGCACGCGCTTGCCGCCCTCGATGCCGGCATAGCAAGCCGTGGTCGGGCAGGTCAGCACGCATTGGCCGAGCCGCAGCGGCACCACCTTTTTCAGCGAGCCGAAGTCCATCGCGAAGATGAGCAGGGACACGCCCGGCCGCCCGTCTGGCGTCTCCTCGGGCGCGAGCGTGCGCTCGATTCCGGCCTCGCAGCCGCAGCCGATGACGGAAGTGGCGAAGCCCGTGGTGGTGCGCCCGGCGATCAGCGCCCATTCCGGCGTGTCGGCGGTGACGATGAGCCGCGTGCCCACCATCGGAAAGGCTTCCGCGAAAGTGTCGCGGATTTCGACGCCATTGAGGATCATCGGGCGCCCTCCCGCAGCGTCGACAGCACGCGGCAATCATTCCGCCCTGCTCCCTCTCCGCGACGGGGAGAGGGTTGGGGTGAGGGGCCGGGACGCCCGGACGTGCGGAGCGCGTGCCCCCTCACCCGGCGCTCCGCGCCGACCTCTCCCCCACGGGGAGAGGTGAGAAGTCCGTCGATCGCTCTCACGACGCACCCCCTTCGCATTTCAGGATGGTCGGGCCGGCGCCATTGCGCAGCTCACCGTCGCTGATACGGAAATGCTGCGCCTTCAGCCCCACCGCCTCGTCGAACCAGCGCTGCATGTCCTTGTCAACCGAGCGGTCGAATTCGGGGCGGGCGACATGGGTGGTGCCCTGCGCCAGTTCCACCACCACGCCGTCCTTGACGATCAGCCGGCCGTTCTTGAACACCATGCGGGTGGTCGAGAACATCGCCTCGCGGTCGGCGTCCTCGGTGTGCACGGCAATGTCCGCCACCGCGCCGGGGCCGAGATGGCCCTTGTCGGTCAGCCCGAGAATGCGGGCCGGCGCGGCGCGGGTGAGGATGGCGATCTCCTCCAGCGTATATTCGCGGGCGATCTGCCCCAGCAGCGTGTGTGCCTGCGCCGCCTTGTTCAGCGTCGCCAGCTGGGCGTTGCGGAAATCGCGGTCCATCAGCAGGCGGATGAGGTGCGGATAGGTGGTGAACGGCCCGCCATTGGGATGGTCGGTGGTGAGGAAGATCCGCCAGGGGTCTTCCACCAGCAGGAACAGTTCCAGCCCGATCGCCCATTGCAGCGCGTTGACGAAGGATTTGTCCTTGTACTCGAACGGCACCACGCCGCAGGCGGCGTCCAGCTCGATATCCATGCCGATGGATTTCTTCGGGCTGGCGAGGCCGCGATTGCGGTATTGCGACATGTAGTCGGCGGAAGCCGTGATGGTCTGGCCGAACATTACCTGCCCGACATCGACGGAGATGTTCGGGTTGGCGTTGACCATCTCGGCGATGCGCGCCGCCGAGGAGGAGAAGCGCCGGTCGCCTTCCGTGCCGTAGGAATGGAACTGCAGATGCGTCAGATGCAGCCGCCGCCCCTCGGTGGCGAGCATGGTGGCGAGCGTCGTGTCGTCATTGCCCGGCACGCCGAGATTGCAGCCATGCAGATGGATCGGGTGCGGAATGCCGAGTTCCGTCACCGCCTGGATCAGCGTGGTCAGCACCTTGCGCGGCGTCACCCCGTAATGCGGGTTGGCCTCGTCGAGGTCCATCTTGCGGGCATTGAACTTGAAGGCGTTGATGCCGCCGGGATTGACGATCTTGATGGCGAAGGCCTGCGTCGCCTCGATCATCCAGCCGACATAGGCGTTCACCTGCTCCTGCGCGGCCCCGGCGGCCAGCAGGCGCTGGAAATAATCGTCATTGCCCAGCACCAGATAGGCGCCGGTGTCGAGATTGGGGATGTCGGCCATTTCCAGATGCGCGCCGCGCGCATTGGCGCCGACCATGGCCGGCTCGAACACGGTGGTGTAGCCGAGTTCGGCGTAGCGGCAGCCGGTGGCGTGGGCGGTGGGCACCGCGCGGCCGCCGCCGCAGCCGCAGAAATTGCCGGGCATTTCGGGGAAGGCCCGCCGGTCTTCCTGCATCAGCAGGCGGGCGAGGTTCATCTTGCCGCCGGCGATATGGCTGTGCAGATCGATGCCGCCCGCCATGACGACGGCGCCGCCAAGGTCGTATTCCGCATCGGCCTTGAGATCGGTGGCGGCGACGATGCGCCCATCCTCGATCTCGATATCGCGCACGGCGCCGCTGGCGACACCGTTTTCGCCATTGGCCGGGTCGAGCACACGCCCGCCCTTCAGCCGCAGTCTCATTTACCCCTCCGCTATGCGACGCACAGCCTCGGCGACGCTGGGGAGCGTCGCGACGCGCAAGGCGCCGAGCGGCAGGCTTACGATGGAATCCATGCGGAACACGGTGCCGGCGTGGTCGACGCCGGGAGTGCCCACGGGGATCAGAACATCCGGTTCTTTGTCGAATATTGTCTCGGGATGGGCAAGAGCGATGATCTTGCCCGCGAAGGCCGGCGGCGGCTCCGGCCGGAAGGCGGAAATCCACACCAGCACATCGGCATCGGCGAGCGCCGCCTCGGTGGCGAACAGCGTGCCGTCATGCGTGCTCGCCTGCCCGCGCACGGCGGTGCGCAGCGGATAGCCCAGCCGCCACAGCATCAGCTGGTTGACGCCGATGAGGTTGTCGCGCCCGCCGAGCGGAAAAACGCCGGCCCGGGTGGTGACGTTCAGCCGGTCGACCAGCGCGGTGGCGCGCGTGGCGACGAGATCGCCATCGGCACGTTCCGCCGCGTTCCAGGTCACGACCGCGTAATGGGCGTTGCGCAGATCCTCGGCCAGCGCGGCGAGCGTGTCGGCGCCGATGCCGCCGAAGCTTTCCCCCGGCGGGCGGCGGCCGGCCACCAGCGTGCCGAGCGCTTCCAGCGCCGCCACCGGGTCCTCGGTGGCGTGGTGGACGACCTGCGCGCCCGCAAGCTGCCCGCGCGCCTTCTCCCCCGGCGCGGCACCGAGAAACACCACGCGGCGGTTAGCGCCGGCGAAGAGCGGCGTCGCGGGAAAGAAGCGCTCGAACAGCCGGCCCCAGGTCGCGCTGGGGTCGTCGCCGACGACGATCAGCAGGTCGCAGCGGTTGCGCACCTCCGCCAGCGTGGTGGAGAGCCAGCCGGTGCGCTGGGCGGCGGCATAGTTCCGGAACAGCCCCTCGGAGGCGTAATGATCCAGCACCCCGCCAAAGCGGATGGCGAGATCGACCGCCGCCCCGGCGCCGGCCATGTCGACACCGAGCCCGCCGATCAGCGGCGCGCGGGCCGCCGCCAGAATCTGGCGGGCCGCGTCGGTCGCTTCGGTCTCACTGGCGGTCTCACCGGCCACGCGCGCCACCGGATCGGCGGTATCCAGACGCCGCAGAAGACGCGCCGCCTCGGGACAGACCGGGGCCTTGGCCCGCACCTGCCGGCCCTCGACCTCGACGGTCAGGTCGTCGCAGCCGAGCCCGCAGAAGCCGCAGGCCACATTCTCGATCGTCTGAACATCGGCCATTGCTAATTACCTGAAAAATCAGTCGTATTTGATGTAGGCGAAACGCAGGTCGCCGCGCGGCGTGCCTTCCAGCGCGCTGTCGGGCTCGGTCCCCGGCTGCCAGCCGACGACTTCCTCGATTTTCTTCGCCAGCTGGAAGTCGCGCTCGGTAATGCCCTTGGCGTCGTGCGACATCAGCCGCACCTCGACCCAGGCATAGGAAGCGGTGATGTCAGGATGGTGCCAGGCGGCCTCCGCCAGATGGCCGACGGCGTTGATCACCATCAGCGTGCCCTTCCAGCTGGACATGCGATAGGTACGCCGAATCCAGCCCTCCTGCAGCTTCCACTGCGGCAGGCAGGCGGCAAGGCGTTCCTCCACCTCCTTGTCGGTGAAGGTCTTTTTGGGATCCAGCGCCATCCCTGGCGTCCTCCTGGCGGCATGTGCCCGTTCTGCTGCGGGCGTCGGTTAACGATTCGGTAGCACGCAAGCGCGGCATCCGGCAAACCCGGAAATCATCACCGCGCTTGTCCCCGACGGCGTCCGGGCCTTACGATGGCGGACGAGGAAACGCTGGTGAACACCACGACACGCCAATTGCGCTCGGCAAACGAGCCCCAAGACCGGGCGACGGTGCGCATCACCGCGCCGGGGCGCCTGCATCTGGGATTCCTGGATCTCGCGGGCACGCTCGGCCGGCGTTTCGGCAGCCTCGGCATCACGCTGGACCGCCCCTCGACCGTCGTGCGCCTGCGCCGCGCGGCCACACTTTCCGCCAGCGGGCCGGATGCCGGTCGAGCCCTTGTCGCCGTTGAGAAAGCGGCAGCCCGCTTCGGCCTCGACACGCGGGTGGAGGTAACGGTCGAAGCGGCGCTGCCGCCGCATTCCGGCCTCGGCTCCGGCACCCAGCTCGGCCTCGCCGTGGCGACCGGGCTCTGCCTCATCAACGGGTTGGAGCTTTCCCCGCGCGAGGTCGGCGCGGCTTTGGGTCGCGGCGCGCGCTCGGCCATCGGCATCGGCGCCTTCACCGAGGGCGGGGTGATCCTCGATGGCGGCAAGAAGCGCGGCTCCGACGCCCCGCCGCCCATCCTCTCGCGCCTGCCCTTTCCCGAGAACTGGCGCATCCTGCTGGTATATGACCACGGCCATCAGGGACTTAGCGGACCCGAGGAAGTGCAGGCGATGGCAGGGCTGCCGCCCTTCGCCGACACGCTGGCCGGGCACATGGCGCGGCTCGCGGTCATGGTGGCGCTGCCGGCGCTGGCGGAAGGCGATGTGGATTACTTCGCCGCCGCGGTCGGGGAAATGCAGCGACTGCTCGGAGACCACTATGCGAGCGCCCAAGGTGGCCGCTATACAAGTTCATCCGTCGCCGAGGTGATGGAGTGGCTGGAGGTGCGCGGTCTGCGCGGCCTCGGCCAGAGTTCCTGGGGTCCCACGGGTTTCGCCATTGTCGGCAGCCCCGAGGAGGCCGACCAGCTTCTCAGCGAGGCCCGGGTCCGCTTCGGCGACCGGCCCGCTCTGGCTTTCGACTGCGCGCGCGGCAGCAATGCCGGGGCGCGGATCGAATGGCTTGCCTGCGTCGAGCAGTGCTAGCGACGGTTTTGGCGTAACGCCCGCGTCGCTCCCTTCCTCTTCCGCAAGAGAGGCCGCAAGGCCCGATTCTGACCTAGGGAACGCACGCCATGGCGGATATCGCCCCCATCCTCCACATCATCTCGCCGCTTCGCCATGTCAGCCCGTTCGACGTGAACATGGCGGTCGATGCCGGCTACACCACCATTCTCCCCTATTCCGGCGTCACGCTGGACGAGGTCGGCGACCTCACGCAGGACATGATGTTCTCGCGCCATCCCGACGCCGCCCCACGCACCGGCCTGTTCATCGGCGGCAAGGATGCGGGCCTCGCGCTCGACATGGCGAACAAGGCGAAGAGCGTCCTGTTCCCGCCCTTCGAGATTTCCGTCTTCGTCGATCCCGCCGGCTCCTTCACCACCGCCGCCGCCATGGTGGCCGAGGTGGAGCTGAAGCTGCGCCCCGCGCGGCCGGAAGGTCTCAAGGGCGTGAAGGTGCAGGTCTATGGCGCCACGGGCGTCGTCGGCGGCATCGCCGGGGTCATCGCCGCCCAGGCGGGTGCTGAGGTGACGCTGGTCAGCCACCGCGAAATCGAGGCGGTGGAAGCCAAGGCGCGCGATTTCAAGCAGCGCTTTGGCGTCGATCTCGCCAGCGCCTCCGGCAAGAGCGAGGACGACAAGCGGGCCTTGGTGGCGGAGGCCGAGGTGGTGCTGGCCTGCGGCCGCGCCGGCGTCGAAATCCTCTCGGCCGACGTGCTGGCCGGCGCGCCCCATCTCAAGGTCGCCGCCGATGTCAACGCCGTGCCGCCGTCGGGCATTGCCGGCATCGACGCCCATGCCAATGGCACGCCGCTCGCCCATGGCGCGCTCGGCATCGGCGCCCTGACCATCGGCCATCTCAAATACCGCGTGCAGCATGAACTTCTGCAGCGCATGCGCGTCGCCCCGGCGGCGATGACGATCGGGTTTGAAGATGCCTTCCTGCTCGCGCGATCGCTCACGGCCTGAGGACGCGTTCGATGTCGTCCTTGTCGGCATCGCCGCGCGCGGGCTGGCGGCGAGCGCCCGTCGCGCCGGCCTCAACGCGCTCGTCCTCGACCTGTTCGCGGACGAGGACACGCGCGCGCTGGCCGCACGCAGCCTCCAGCTGTATCGCCGGGACGGGCTCGCGCTCGACCCGGACGACGTGCTCGGCCAGCTCGCCCGCCATGCGGGTCCGGACACACCGCTCGTTCTCGGCACCGGCTTCGAGGACACGCCCGACCTCGTTGCCCGGCTTGGCGCGCGCTATCGCCTCGCCGGCAGCGGGGCGGAGACCATCACCGCGCTCAAGCAGCCCTTCGATTTCGCCGAGCGCCTGGCCGCGCTCGGCATCCCGCATCCCCGGGTGTTTTCCGGCCCGGCCCCGGACGGTGTTCCGACACTGGAAAAGCGCGTCGGCGGTTCCGGCGGGGGGCATGTCCGCCCGTCGCCACAGGCGCGCGGGCCGGGCTGGTATCTACAGGAACGGGTGGAGGGGCGCGCCGTCTCGGCCCTGTTCCTCGGCAATGGAAAGGCAGCCCAGATTCTCGCCTTTTCCGAACAATGGTGCGCACCGGCCGAGGCCGCGCCCTTCCGCTATGGCGGCTGCGCGGGCCCGCTCGCACTGGAACCTCGCCTTGTTGCGGAAATGGACTCCGCGCTGTCCCGCCTCACCACCAGCGTCGACCTCAAGGGGCTGGCGAGCGCCGATCTCATCCTCGGCCCGGGGGCGTGGCACCTCATCGAGATCAACCCGCGGCCCGGCGCAACCCTCGACATCTTCGACGCGCCGCCGCTCCCGCCGCTTCTGCGCCTGCACCTCGACGCCTGTGCGGGCGAACTGCCGGAGCTTCCGCTCCTTGTCCCCGGCGCGGGCGTGGAAGCCCGGGCCGCCGGCCTATTTTACGCACCCGCCGCCATCGAGGTGAGGGACGCCCTGCCCCACTGGGCGGCGGACCGTCCCGCCCCGGGCACGCGCATCGCGGCGGGAGACCCCGTCTGCACGGTGCTGGCGACCGGACGCGACCTTGCCGACGCCCGCGCCGTTCTGGCGCGGCGCATGGATCATCTTTCGCGCGCGCTCGGCACAGCCGGCCGCGCTGCTGCGGAGTAACTCTCCCATGTCGACCCCCCTCCAGAACGCGCCGGGACTGAGCGTGGCCGCATTGTCGGCACCGCTCGTCGAGGACCTGCTGGCCAAGGCCGCCACGCTGCGGCTCGCTGTGAGCCAAAGCCCCTGCGGCGCCCGCCTCGTCGATGCCGGCATCGCCGCGCGCGGCGGGCTCGAAGCCGGCCGGCGCATCGCCGAAATCTGCCTCGGCGGCCTCGGTTCGGTCAGCCTCTCCACCAGCGGGCGGTTCGCGCGCTGGGGCACGATGGTGACGGTGACCACCACCGACCCGGTCCTCGCCTGTCTCGGCAGCCAATATGCCGGCTGGAGCCTCGCGGAAGGCGACTTCTTCGCCCTCGGCTCCGGCCCCGCCCGCGCCCTGTGGGCGAAGGAGGCACTTTTCCAGGAACTCGGCTATCGCGACCGCGCCGATCATGCCTGTCTCGTGCTGGAAGTCGACAAGCTTCCGCCCGACGTGCTGGTGGCGCGCATCGCCGACGAATGCGGCATCGCGCCGGAAAAGCTCACCCTCATCCTCACCCCCACCTCCAGCCTCGCCGGCACGGTGCAGATCGTCGCCCGGGTGCTGGAAGTGGCGCTGCACAAGACGCATGCGCTGCATTTCCCGCTCGACCGGGTGGTGGACGGCATCGGCGCCTCGCCCCTGCCGCCGCCGGCGCCGGACTTCGTCACCGCCATGGGCCGGACCAACGACGCCACGCTCTATGGCGGCGACGTGCAGCTCTTCGTCACCGGGCCGGAGGACGAGGCCCGCGCGCTGGCGGAAGGCTTGCCCAGCTCTTCCTCGCGCGACCATGGTCGCACCTTCGCGGAGATTTTCACCGCCTATAAGGGCGATTTCTACGCCATGGACCCGATGCTGTTCAGCCCCGCCCGCGTCACCGTGACGGCGCTGGAAACCGGCCGCAGCTTCACCTTCGGCGCCTTCCATGACGACATTCTGGAGCGCTCCTTCGCATGAGCGTTGAACGCTCCGACACGGTCGTCATCTTCACCGAGGATGCCGACTGGCACACGCGCCGCCTCAAGGCGGCGATCGAGCGCGAGGGCTTTCCCGTTCTCGTGCTCTCCCTCAACGACTGCGGCTTCGCCATTGGCGGCACCGCCCACGGGCTGCTGCTGCCGGGGCTCGGCGACGCACTTCCGGCCGCGGCCTTCGTGCGCCTCATCGCCAAGGGCTCGACCGAGCAGATCACCGCGCGGCTCGGGCTGCTGCACGCGCTCTCCGCGCTGGGGGTGAAGGTGATGAACGATGCCCGCGCCATCGAACGCTGCGTCGATAAATCCATGACAAGCTTCCTCATCGCCCAGGCCGGCCTGCCGACCCCGCGCAGCTTCGTCGGCGAGGACCGGGCGGCGATGCAGGCGCTGCTCGACGCCGCGCCGGGCGATATGGTGCTCAAGCCTTTGTTCGGCGCGCAGGGGCGCGGCATCCGTCGCCTCTCACCGCGCGCCCTGCTGCCCGACCCGGAAAAGGTCGGCGGCCTTTACTATCTGCAGGATTTCGTCGCCGCCCCCTCCGCCGAGAGCTACCAGGACTGGCGGGTCTTCGTCATCGGCGGCACGGTGACGGGGGCGATGCTCCGCCGCTCGCCGGTGTGGATCACCAATATCCACCAGGGCGCCGTCGGTGTGCCGGCACCGTGCGATGCCCAGGCGCATGACCTCGCCATCCGCGCCACGGCGGCGGTCGGCGCCGATTATGCCGGGGTGGATCTGATCGAGGACGCGCGGGGCCAATTTCAGGTGCTGGAGGTCAATTCCATGCCGGCCTGGAAGGGACTGCAGCAGGCGACGGGGCTCGACATCGCACATGCTCTGGCACGCCATCTGGCCGCGACACTGGCGGTGACGGTGGCGGCATGAACGCCAACGCCATCGCGGCCGCGTTCCGCGCTGCCTGCCATGCCGAGCTCGACGCGCTGAAAGCCGGTAATGTCCACCGCTTCAGCGCCGGTCACGGCATGGAGGTCGCGCATTTCGAGCGCGCGGCCGAAGCGGCAGCGCCCTGCCTCACCGCACCCGGCACCCGTGTGGGCGAGCGGATCGAGAATGCGGTGGCGGCCTCGCTGGCGGCGACGGGCCTCAACACCAATCTCGGCATCCTCCTGCTCTGCGCGCCTCTGGCGGTGGCGGCGGAGAGGCCCGGCCCGCTGCGGGCGTCACTCGATGCCGTGCTCGCCGGTCTCGATATCACCGATGCGCAGGCCGCCTTCCGCGCCATCGCTGCGGCCAATCCGGGCGGGCTCGGCCGGCACGGGGCGCATGACGTCGGCGCGCCCGCCCGTATCGGCCTGGTCGAAGCCATGGCGGAGGCGGCGGGGCGCGACCGGATCGCCCGGCAATATGTCACCGGCTTTGCCGATGTGTTCGAGATCGGCCTCCCCCGCCTCGCGGCCCTCGCCGATGCCGAACCTGAAGCGCGCACCGAGGCGGTGCATCTTGCCTTCATGGCGGCGTTCCCAGACAGCCACATCGCCCGCAAATTCGGCGACGCCGCCGCCGAAGAGGTGCGCCGCGAGGCGATGTCCGTCGCGGAGACCGTCGACTTCCGCGCCCCGGCCGCGACCCGCCGCGCGCCGCTCCACGCCTTCGACGCAAGCCTGAAGGCGCGCGGCCTCAACCCCGGCACCAGCGCCGACCTCACCGTCGCGACGCTGTTCGCGCGAGCGCTGCTCAGCCCATGAACGCCGCGATATCCGCCTTGGACAGGCGCCCGTCATGCAGCGCGCTCGCCAGCAGCACACCGGCGACGCCGAGCCCGGCCAGACGATGAAGGTCCTCTACGTCGCGCACCCCGCCCGCCGCATAGACGCGCCTCCCCTCCGCCCGTGCGAGAATAGCGGCAAGGCGTTCCAGATCCGGCCCCTGCCCGGCACCGACCCGCGCCAGCGTCATCACGATCACCGCTTCCGGCCACAGCGCCGCAGTGTCGTGCAGGCCCTCCGGCCCGCGCGGGCCTTCCGGTCCGTAGTCGAGCGAGAGCAGCCCGGCGCCGGCGGCCAGCGCCGCCTCCGCCTGGGCGCGGTCGGTGAGGCTTTCGCTGCCGATCACCGGTCGGCCTGGCCCCCCGGCGACACGGCGGGCCAGCGCTTCGGGGGAGGCCTCCCCCGCATCGACCCACAGGGTGAGCCCGGGATGGCGCCCGGCGAGGGCGTGCAATTGCGCATCATGCCCCCCGCGCCCGGCGATGGCGTCGAGATCGGCGATGTAGAGCGTGCGGAAGCGGCCAAGCGTGAGCAGCCCGTCGGCCACGGCCTGCGGGGCGGCGCTGGCGGAGAGCGGCGTTTCGATCGGCCGGTAAGCGTCGCGGGCGCCGCGCCGTGCGTGGACCACCGCACCTCCCATCAGGTCGATCACCGGTATAAGTTCCACCTTCGGCCTTCCTCTCTGGTACGCGGGTAGATGCTGGTCTTTGTCGTTGAAACGGTCACCGGGGGCGGCGCCCTCGGTGCGGAACTGCCGGCCTCGCTGATAGCCGAAGGCGCGTTGATGCGCGACACGCTGATCGGCGACCTCGAAGATCTTCCCGGCGTGCGGGTGGTCACCACCCATGATGTGCGCTTCCCCGCCCCGCCGCGCGGCACCAGCACGGCGCTGCGCCTCGGCGACGATCCCGCCTCGGTGTGGCGACTGATGGCGCGGGAGGCCGATTGCTGCTGGCCGATCGCACCGGAAAGCGCGGGCGTGCTCGAACGCCTGGTCCGCGACCTGCGCGCCCAGTGCCGGCGCGTGGTGGCGCCGGAGCCGGAGACCATTGCGCTCTGCGCCAGCAAGCTGGAAACCGCGCGGGCGCTGGAGCAGGCGGGCGTTAAGGTGGTGCCCACCTGGCCGCTCGATGCGCTGCCGGCGGAAGTTCCCGGCCCTTTCGTTGTGAAGCCGGATGACGGCGCCGGCGGTGTCGGGCTGCGCGTCATTGACCAGCGCCCGACGCCGCCCTACCCGCCGGCCCATGTCATCCAGCCTTTGGTCGCGGGCGAGGCGGCAAGCCTTACCTTGCTGTGCCAGAATGGGCGCACCCATGTGCTGACCGCCAACCGCCAGCACATCGCGCATGGCGACGGGACGTTGCGCTTTACCGGCGTCACCGTCGGCGCGTTCCCAGTTGACGAGGCGCTGCGGTCTTTCGGGGAGAGCATCGGCGCGGCATTGCCGGGCCTGCACGGCCTCATCGGGGTCGACTATATCGCCACAGCGGAAGGCCCGGTGGCGGTGGAGGTCAATCCGCGCCTCACCACCTCCTATGCCGGCCTCCGCCGGTCGCTGGCGGTCAACCCGCTGGCCTTCCTGAGCGAATTCATCCGCGACGGCGCGGTGCCGGACCTGCCGCACCTGCCGCCCGCCCTCCCCGTCGACATCGTGCCTGAGGAATGACCGTGAAGAGAATTGCCCGCCTGGGATGGGATGTCGGCGGCGCCCATGTGAAGCTCGCCGCCTTCGGGCAGGACGGACGGCTGAAGGCCGTGCGCATCGCGCCCTGCCCGGTGTGGAAGGGCGAGGCGGAACTCGCCGCCACGCTGCGCGCGCTACGGGCGGAGTTCGAGCCCGGCGTGCCCTCCGCCGTCACCATGACGGCTGAGGGCGCCGATCTGTGGCCGGACCGCCCGGCCGGCGTGGTCGGCACCGTGGGTCTGCTGATGCAGGCGCTGGCCGGCGCGCCGCTGGCGCTGTTCGCCGGGCCGGAAGGCTTCGTGCCGCCCGAGCGCGCGGCCGAGCATGCCGACCGCATCGCCTCGGCCAATTGGTACGCCACCGCCGCCGTGCTCGCGCATCTCCTGCCCGGCGGCATTCTGGTCGATATCGGCTCGACCACCGCCGACCTCATCCCCTTCGAGGCCGGGCGGGTGACGGCGCGCGGCTTTTCTGATGCCGAACGCCTCGCCAGCAACGAGCTGGTCTACACCGGTGCCGCCCGCACACCGGTGATGGCCTTGGCGGCCGAAGCACCGTTCGCGGGCCGCTGGCTGCCGCTGATGGCCGAACTCTTCGCCACCACGGCGGACATTCACCGGCTCACCGGCGACCTGACCGAGGAGGCCGACCTCTACCCGAGCGCCGATGGCGGGCCGAAGACGGTGGAGGCCAGCGCCCGCCGCCTGCTGCGGATGATCGGACAGGATTTCACGCCGCCGCTTCTGACCCAGGCAAAGGCGCTGGCGCGCCACCTCGCGGAAGCGCAGCTCAGCCGCATCGGGCGCGCGTTCGACTGTGTCGCCTCGGCGCAGGAGAGCGCGCCGGAGATGCTGGTCGGCGCCGGCGTCGGCCGTTTCATGGCGCAGCGGCTCGCCGAACGGCGCGACCTGACCTATCTCGACCTTGCCGATGTGCTGACCGACGATCCCGCCCTCTCCCGCCAGGCGGCGGACTGTGCCCCGGCCGTGGCGGTCGGCCTGCTCGCCGCTGCGCTCGACGCTGCCTGACCCACCGAAGAACCCACGGGAATTCCGCTCATGTCCGACCGCATTTTCCTCCGGGGCGTCGAATTGCACGCCTGGCACGGCCTGCATGAGGAGGAGGCGCGGCTCGGCCAGCGTTTCATCGTCGATATCGACTGGTGGCTCGACGCCGGCGACGCCGCCGCCCATGACAATTACGCCGAGACGGTCGGCTATGAGAAAGTGTTCGAGGTCATCCACGAAGTGTCCTCCAGCCACCGCTTCCACATTCTCGAAGCCTTCGCCCAGGCCATCGCCGAGGCGGTGCTGAGCCGCTATCCCCGGGTGGAGAAGGTGCGGGTGGAACTGCACAAGCCTTCCGCGCCGATCGCCGGCATTTTCCGCGACGCCGGGGTCGAGATCACCCGCCATCGCTGAACCGCCGGCGCCGCCGCTTCAGGCTTCCGGCGCGGGCCGGAATTGACTACCTCTTGACGTTCAGACGCTTTCCCGGAGTCGACCATGTCGCGCGATGCTGTGCCCCCGCCTGTCCGTCTCGGCGACTACCGGCCGCCGGACTGGCTCGTCGACACCGTGCATCTCGATGTGCATCTGCACCCGACCGCCGCGCGCATCCGCGCCCGGCTGGCGCTGCGCCCGAACCCGGAGGGACGGGAGGGGGCACCGATCGTGCTCGACGGCGACGAGTTGCAGCTGAAGGCGCTCCACCTCGACGGCACGCCGCTCGCCGGCACCGCCTATGTCGTCACCCCGCAGGCGCTGACCCTGCTCGCCCCGCCCCAGCGCCCGCTGACGCTGGAGATCGAGACGGTGGTGAACCCGACCGCCAACACCAAGCTGATGGGCCTCTACCGCTCCAGCGGCACCTATTGCACCCAGTGCGAGGCGGAGGGCTTCCGCCGCATCACCTATTTCCCGGACAGGCCGGACGTTCTCGCCGTCTACACCACCCGCATCGAGGCGGAGCGCGAGGAGGCGCCGGTTCTGCTCGGCAATGGCAATCCGGTGGAAAGCGGGCCGGTGGAGGGCACCAGCCGGCATTATGCCGTGTGGCACGACCCCTGGCCGAAGCCCTGCTACCTCTTCGCGCTGGTCGGCGGCCGGCTCGACCGCATCGCCGACGACTTCGTCACCGCCACCGGCAAGAAGGTCGAACTCGGCATCTATGTCGAGCCCGGCAAGACCGAGCGCGCGGGCTACGCCATGGACGCGCTCAAGCGCTCCATGCGCTGGGACGAGGAGGTGTTCGGCTGCGAGTACGACCTCGACGTGTTCAACATCGTCGCCGTGGCCGATTTCAACATGGGGGCGATGGAGAACAAGGGGCTGAACATCTTCAACGACAAATATGTTCTGGCCAGCCCGCAGACCGCCACCGATGCCGACTACGCCAATATCGAGACGATCATCGCCCACGAGTATTTCCACAACTGGACCGGCAACCGCATCACCTGCCGCGACTGGTTCCAGCTGTGCCTCAAGGAGGGCCTCACGGTCTTCCGCGACCAGGAGTTCTCTTCCGATGCGCGCTCGCGCCCGGTCAAGCGCATCAGCGATGTCCGGCTGCTGAAATCCCACCAGTTCCCGGAAGATGCCGGCCCGCTGGCGCATCCGGTGCGCCCGTCCACCTATCGCGAGATCAACAATTTCTACACCGCCACCGTCTATGAGAAGGGCGCGGAAGTGGTGCGGATGTTGAAGACCCTGCTCGGCGAAGAGGGCTTCCGCGCCGGGATGGACCTCTATCTCGACCGCCATGACGGCGACGCCGCAACGGTAGAGGAGTTCCTCGCCTGCTTCGCCGATGCCAACGGAGTCGATCTGACCCAGTTCGCACTCTGGTACGCGCAGTCCGGCACGCCGCAGCTCGCCGTCAGCGGCACATGGGACGCCGCGACCCACCGCTACCGGCTGGACGTGGCGCAGAGCCTTCCCGCCACCCCCGGGCAGGACGACAAGCAGCCCATGGTCATCCCGCTCGCCCTCGGGCTGGTCGGGCCGGATGGCCGCGACCTGCCGCTCACCCTCGACGATGGCAGCAATGCCGAGCGGGGCGTGCTGCGCATTACCGAGCCGCGTCAGAGCTTCGTCTTCCGCGACATCGCCGAGCGGCCGGTGCCCTCGCTCAATCGCGGCTTTTCCGCGCCGGTGAAGCTGTCCAGCGACCTGACCACTGCCGACCTGCTGTTCCTCGCCCGCCATGACAGCGACCCGTTCAACCGCTTCGACGCCGCCCAGACCATCGCCCTCGGCCATCTCGTGGCGGCGACCGCCGCCGCCCGCGCCGGCGCCGATCTGCCGGTGCCCGACGCGCTGGTCGAGGCGCTGGGTGCGACGCTGGCGGACGGCGCGCTCGACCCCGCCTTCGTGGCGCAGGCGCTCTCCATCCCGTCCGAAGCGGATGTCGCCCGCGAGATCGGGGTGGATGTCGACCCCGACGCCATCCATCTCGCCCGCACCCGGCTGCGCCGCGCGGTGAGCGCGGCGCTCGCCGCGCAACTGGCGGCGACCTATGACCGCCATGCCCCCGCGGGCACCTATTCCCCGGATGCCGCCTCCGCCGGCCGGCGCGCGCTGCGCAATAGCTGCCTCGATCTTCTCGCCGCCGGCGGAACGCCCGATGCGCTGGCACGGGCGCAGGCGCATTTCGACACGGCCGACAACATGACCGACCGCTTCTTCGCCCTCGCCGTTCTCGCCCATGCCGCGCCACAGGCGCGCGAGCCGGCGCTGGCGGCGTTTCACGAGCGGTTCCGCGACGATCCTCTGGTGGTCGACAAATGGCTGGCACTGCAGGCGCAGATCGCCGAGCCGGAGGCGCTGGAACGGGTGCGCGGCCTCACCCGCCATCCGGCCTTCGCCTGGACCAACCCCAACCGTGTGCGTGCGTTGATCGGGAGTTTTGCCGGGCTCAACCCGACGCAGTTCCACCGTGCGGACGGTGCTGGCCATGCGCTGCTGGCCGAGGCGGTGATCGACATTGACGGGCGCAATCCGCAGCTCGCCGCCCGGCTGCTCGCTGCCTTCAAGAGCTGGCGCTCGCTGGAGCCGGTGCGGCGGGCCTCGGCCGAGGCGGCGCTGCGGCGCGTCGCCGCCACGCCCGGCCTGTCGCCCGATGCGAGCGACATCGTCGGCCGCTCGTTGGAATGAGGCGCCCGGACGCCCCGCACTTACCCGCCCGGCGGGACGGCGCGGGGCGCGCGGCTCAGTATTCGACGACGCCGTCGAGCGCGTAGTGCTTGACGGTCTTGCGGTTGGCGATCAGCTCATCGACCGTCGGCTTGCCGGTCATGGCGCGTTCCAGCGCCAGCTTCATCGCTTCGTAATTGGTGCGGTAGAGATCCGCCTTGTCGAGGTTCGGGTCCTCGGCGCAGCGCGGGTCGAGCCACACCATCACGATCATGCACAGCTCGTCCGCCTGGTCCTTCGGCAGAATGCCCTCGGCCAGCGCGTCGACGATGGCGTCGCCAATGGCGCCCTGCACCACGCCGCCAAGCAGGTCGACATATTCCAGCGTATGGATGGTGGCCTTGGTGGTCATCATCGTCGCCGGGCGCACCTGCTGGTTCAGGTCGCGCACCACGAACATGCGGGTGTGACCCTGCACCTGCCCCATCATCGAGGCGAAGGCCTGCCCGGCCGGACCGCGCACCGAGCCGATCAGCACTTCGGGCATCGCGTCGGTGAACTGACCCTCGGCCGCGAGCACGGTCGCCTCGCCGGTGCGGAACCAGATGTCGCTCATGTGAACCTCTTTATTTCTGCCGCCACCCGCCAGCCGGGCAAAAGCGCATAGCATCAGGGCCCGCGCGCCGTCCATGCGGCGTGGTTGTCGGCAAGCGTCACCCCCCTTGTCCCGCGCCGCCACACACCCTGGCACCCCCGGTACCGCCGGTGGTTGCTGAATCGTTAACTTGACTCTCCGGGACTCTGGACAGGGAGGGGTCGGTTCGATTCAAATCGGAGTGATTCGGAGAGATGCGGCACATCGCTCCTGTCGTGATGGGAACGGGTTTTGGGACTTCGGGGGAGGCCGGCGATGGCGCGCGCCAACGCTGCAGGCGCGTCCGTGCGCGTACAAGCCATGCGAGGGCTTGCACGCAGCGTGGCGCGACCTGCTTATCAGCGATTGGTCGACGCCGAGCCTTTCATGCGCAAGGCCGTCCCGGCGTTGATCGTGGCGTTCATCGCCTCGGTCGCCATCGCCGCGATCGTGCAGATTCACGCCTACCGCGCCGACGCCATCGCCAATGCGAAAGACGAGCTGGCGCTGTTCGCCGCCGCCATTTCCAGCGAGGCCGGACGCCAGCCGCCCGGCGCGACGACCCCCGACACGCTGCTGAAAAACAGCCTACCGCCGCGCGCCGCCGAGGATGGCCGCCGCTACGGCCTGATCGACGGCAATGGCAAGATCCTCGCCACCCATGACGAGACCGCCACCGCCGCCGACCAGATCACCCAATTGCTCGCCAACACCCAGGCGCTGACCATCTTCGCCGAGAATGCCGGCGTGCTCGATGTGGTGATGCCGGACGGCAGCGCCGCGCTCGCCACGGTGCGCAACCTGCCGGGCGGGGCGCTCCAACTGGTGGTGGTGCAGCCGCTCGCCGGGGCGCTCTCCACCTGGCGCTCCGACACCGTCCTCACCGTCACCCTGCTCTCCACGACAGGCGCGGTGCTGCTGATCCTCGGCTTCGCCTTCCACTGGCAGGCGACGCGGGCCCGCGAGGCCGACGGCATTTATGAGACGGTCCGCGCCCGCATCGACACCGCCCTCTCGCGCGGCCGCTGCGGCCTGTGGGACTGGGATATGGGCCGGGGCCGCATGTTCTGGTCGGAATCGATGTTCGAGATGCTCGGCCACGAGCCGCGCGAGGACCTGATCTCCTTCGGCGAGGTGACCAGCCTCGTCCATCCCGACGACACCAATCTCTACGACATCGCCCGCGAGATCGCCGACAAGCCCGGCCGCACCATCGACCGGGTGTTCCGCATGAAGCATGCCGACGGCCATTGGGTATGGCTGCGTGCCCGCGCCGAAGTCGTGCCGCAGCACAATGGCGAGCCGCCGCATCTCGTCGGCATCGCGGTGGACGTGACCGAGGAGCGCCGCCTCGCCGAGCGCACCGCCACCGCCGACATGCGCCTGCGCGACGCCATCGAGAGCATTTCCGAGTCCTTCGTGCTGTGGGACGCGGCCAACCGGCTGGTGCTGTGCAATTCGCGCTTCCAGTCGCTCTACGGCATCGGCGACGCGCATGTGACGCAGGGCACCGAGTTCGAGACCATCGCCTCGCTCGCCCGCCAGCCGGTGGTGCGCATTCCGCTGCGCACCGAAGACCGGCCGGAGGAAGGCGCCCGCGCCTTCGAGGCGCAGCTGGAAGGCGGACGCTGGCTCAAGGTCGCCGAGCGGCGCACCAAGGATGGCGGCTACGTCTCCGTCGGCACCGACATCACCGCCCTCAAGCGTCATGAAGAGCGCCTGATGGAAAGCGAGAAGCGGCTGATGGCGCTGGTCGCGGATCTGCGCAAATCGCAGCAGACGCTGGAGCTGCAGGCGCTGCAGCTCGCCGAGCTGGCGCAGAACTATGCCGACGAGAAGACCAAGGCCGAGGACGCCAACCGCGCCAAGTCGGAATTCCTCGCCAATATGAGCCACGAGCTGCGCACGCCGCTCAACGCCATCATCGGCTTCTCCGAGCTGATGGAAAGCGGCCTGTTCGGCCCGCTCGGCAATGACAAGTACAACGAATATTGCCGCGACATCCGCGATTCCGGCCGCTACCTGCTCGACGTGATCAACGACATTCTCGACATGTCGCGCATCGAGGCCGGGCGTGTGCAGCTCAACCTGCAATCGGTCCAGCTGGACGAGGTGGTCACCGACGCCATCCGCGTCATGTCGGTACGGGCCGCCGAGAAGCAGCTCACCATCGTCGACGAATCCGATACCGCGGTGACGGTGGAGGCCGACAAGCGGGCGCTGAAGCAGATCACCCTCAACCTGCTCTCCAACGCCATCAAGTTCACCCCCGAGCAGGGCCGCATCAGCCTGCGCACGCGGCGCTCCAAGCATGCGGCGCTGCTGGTCATCGAGGACAGCGGCATCGGCATCGCCAAGAGCGCGCTGGCCAAGATCGGCCGTCCCTTCGAGCAGGTGGAAAGCCAGTTCACCAAGACGCACAAGGGCTCGGGCCTCGGCCTTGCCATCGCCAAGTCGCTGGTGGAACTGCATGGCGGCTCGATGCGTATCCGCTCCTCCGAGGGCGTCGGTACCACGGTGGTGATCCGCCTGCCCTTGAATGGCCGCCCGGCGTTGCAATACCGTACCGGCCGCCCTTCCGTCGCCGAGTAGCCTTGCATGCACAGCCCTGAAGAACATGCCGTCGACTGCGTCGTCGCCGGCGCCGGCGTGGTCGGCCTCGCCATCGCCCGCGCGCTCGCCCTGAAGGGCCATGAGGTCCTGGTGCTGGAAGCAACGGGCCTCGTCGGCTCCGACACCTCCGCCCGCAACAGCGAGGTGATCCATGCCGGCATCTATTACGCCCCCGGCACGCTCAAGGCCCGGCTCTGCGTCGAAGGGCGCGCGGCGCTCTACGCCTATTGCGAGGCGCGCGGGCTGCCGCACCGGCGCGCCGGCAAGCTCATCGTCGCCAGCAGCGCGGCGGAAATCGACAAGCTCGCCGCCATCGACGCCCATGCGCGCGCCTGCGGCGTCACCGATCTCCAGCCGCTGACAGGTACCGAGGCGCGGGCGCTGGAACCGGCACTGAGGGCGGAGGCAGCCCTGCTTTCGCCCTCCACCGGCATCATCGACAGCCACGCGCTGATGCTGGCGCTGCGCGGCGACCTCGAAGACGCCGGTGGCATGATCGCCTTCAACGCACCGATCCTCGCCGGCGAGGTCACGGCGACGGGCATCGTCCTCGATGTCGGCGGCACGGAGCCGATGCGGCTGTCCTGCGCCAGCTTCGTCAATGCCGCCGGCCATGGCGCGGTGCCGCTCGCCCGCGCGCTCGCCGGCCTTCCCGTCGAAGCGATCCCGCCGGCCTATTTCTGCAAGGGCTCCTATTTCACCCTTTCCGGCCGCGCGCCGTTCAGCCGGCTGATCTATCCCGTCCCGGAGCAGGCCGGGCTCGGCGTGCATCTCACCCTCGATCTCGGCGGGCAGGCCCGTTTCGGCCCGGACACCGAATGGATCGACGCGCCGGACTACACGGTCGATCCCGCGCGCGGCACGGCGTTCTATGCCGCCATCCGCCGCTACTGGCCGGCGCTGCCGGACGGGGCGCTGAACCCCGGATATGCCGGCATCCGCCCGAAGATCGTGCCCGCCGGCGCGCCGGCGGCGGATTTTCGCATCGATGGGCCGGAGACGCACGGCGTTGCCGGGCTGGTGCAGCTGTTCGGCATCGAATCGCCCGGCCTCACCGCCAGCCTCGCCATTGCCGATCTGGTGGCGGAAAAGCTCGGTTAGGCCCGCTTACGCCGCCTTTTGGGTTCGGCGCGCAGCAGCCGCTCGAAAGTGGTGCGCACCGCTCGCTGGGTCTCGAACAGATGCGCTTCCAGCGTGGAAAAGTCCGGCATCGCCCCGGCCCGCGCCAGCAGGCGGCGCAGCGCCGGGCTCGCTTCCGCAGGCGTGAACGGCTCGGTGATGGCGAGACGCAGCACCTGCGTCAGATCGTGCAGCAGCCGGCAGGCATCGGCCAGCACCTGCCCGTCCTGCACGTCGATGAGCCCGACCCGCTGCGCGGTCTCGATCACCCGCAGCGTCGAGGTGTCGATGATGCGCGGCTCATGCGCGGCATGGGCGAGCACGAGATACTGGGCGATGAACTCGATATCGACCAGCCCGCCGCGCGCATATTTCAGGTCCCAAGGCTCGTCCTCGCCCTTCTCGTCGGCGATGGCGCCGCGCATGTCGAGGATATCGGCGGCAAGCCGGGCCGGGTCGCGCTCGCGCGCCAGCACCTCGCCGATCGCCGCCTCCACCCGGGCGCGGAAGGCGGGCGAGGCCGCCACCACGCGGGCGCGGGTCAGCGCCATATGCTCCCAGGTCCAGGCTTCCTCGGCCTGATAAAGCTCGAAACGCGTCAGGCTGGTCGCCACCGGGCCGGAGCGACCGGACGGGCGCAGCCGCAGATCGACCTCATAGAGCTGGCCGGCATTGGTCGGGGTGGTCAGAGCGTTGACGATGCGCTGGGTCAGCCGGGCGAAATACTGCCCGCCATAGAGCGGGCGCGGCCCGTCGCTGTCGGGGTGCTCCTCGTCGAAATCATACAGCACGATGAGGTCGAGATCGGAGCCCGCCGTCATCTCCCGGCCGCCGAGCTTGCCCATGGCGAGCACCGCCACCTCGGCCTGCGGCAGCGTGCCATGCGCGGCGCGGAAGCGGGCGATCACGTCCTCTTCCAGCGAGCGGATCAGCACATCGGCGAGGCGGGCGAAGGCCTCACCGGCGCGGGCGGCCGGCAGCGTGCCGGAGAGGATGCGCACGCTGATCAGCACATGGTGCTCCTGCCGGAAGCGGCGGGCACGGTCGAGCCGGTCCTCCTCGTTCTCGGCCTGGGCAAGATCGGCGGCGAGCCGCGCGGTGAGTTCCGGCTCGTCCGGCAGCGCGCCGAAAAAGGCGGGGTCGAGCAGCGCGTCGAGCAGCGAGGGCCGGTGCGCCAGCATCTCGCCGAGCCGCGGCGCGGTGCCGAGAATGGTGGCGAGCAGGCGCACGAGATCAGGATTGTGCCGCAGCGCCGCCAGCAGCCGCTGCGCTGTCGGCATTTCGCGGAAGAAACGGTCGGCAGCGTTCAGCCCGGCATCCGGGGCGCCGCCGCGCGCCAGCGCGTCGACCAGCAGCGGCACGATGGCTTCCAGTTCCTCGCGCACGCCCTCGACCCGCAGGGCACGGGGCTCGCCCGCCAGCCAGCCGCGCACCGTGGCGCTGGCCGCCTTGGGGTCGGCATAGCCGAGCCGGTGCAGCGTCGCCAGCGTCTCGCGGTCGTCCGCGCCTTCCGGGAAGGCGAGCCGCCCCTCCACCGCCGCGCGGGGCGGGGCATCCTCGAACAGCTTGGAATAATGGTGCTGCACCCGGGTGAGGCGCTGGGTCAGCGCCTGGGCGAAGCTCTCGCGGTCGGCATAGCCCATGAAGCGGGCGAAGCCGGCCAGCGCCTCCTCATCCTCCGGCAGGCTGTGGGTCTGCGCATCGCCCACCATCTGCAGCCGGTGCTCCACCCGGCGCAGGAAATGGTAGGCCTCGTCCAGCTCTTCGCGCGCGCCCTCGCCGATCCAGCCGGTCTGTGCCAGGACGGCGAGCGCTTCCAGCGTGCGCGGGGTGCGCAGGCGCGGGTCGCGGCCGCCGGCGATGAGCTGCTGGGTCTGGGCGAAGAACTCGATCTCGCGAATGCCCCCCCGCCCCAGCTTGACGTTGTGACCCTCGACCGCGATCGCCTCATGGCCGCGAAAGGCATGAATGTCCTGCTTCATCGCGTGGACATCGGCAATCGCCGCATAATCCAGCGCCCGGCGCCAGACGAAGGGCGCCAGCTGGCGCAGGAATTCGTGGCCAAGCGCGATATCACCGGCGATGGGCCGCGCCTTGATATAGGCCGCGCGCTCCCAGGTGGCGCCTTCGCGCTCGTAATAGTCGAGCGCCGCGTCCAGCGACAGCGCGGCGGGGGTCGAGGCAGGGTCGGGACGCAGGCGCAGGTCGACGCGGGCGACGTAACCCTCGCTGGTCCGCTCCTGGATCAGCCGCACCAGCCGCTGGGTCATCCGCACGAAGAACGGCCCGGCCTCCACATCTTTCGCTAGCGGCGCGACTTCGGGATCGTAGAGCACGATCAGGTCGACATCGCTGGAATAGTTGAGCTCGCGGGCGCCGTGCTTGCCCATGGCGAGCACGGTATAGCCGAGGCCTTCCACCCCGGTCTTGCGCAGCTTGCGGCTCGCGATTCCCTCGCGCACCAGAAACGCCACCGCCATGGCGATGGCGGCATCGGCGGTCGCGGTCAGTTCGGCGGTGACGGTGGTGAGGTCGAACACCCCGCCAATATCCGCCAGCGCGACGGTAAGCGCGGTCAGCGCCCGCAGCCGCCGCAGCGCCGCCATCACCTCCGCCTCATCCGACGCGGCCTCCACCGCCGCCTGCGTCGCGGCGCGGGCTTGCGCCAGCGCGGCGACCGGCTCCGCCTCCAGCAAGGCAAGCAGCCGGACGGGATCGACGCGTATGAGATCGGTCAGGAAGGGCGAGCGCTCCACCACCGCCGCCAGCACGGCGCGCGCCTCGTCATGGGCGGCCAGAAGAGCGTCGAGCCGGGCACGGACAGGCTTGGGCGCTTCAGTGATCGCATCGGCCAGCGCTGGCGGCATCCCCTTCGGAACAGGAAAGCCCTCCGCACGCCGCAGCCCCGCGATGAGGCTCCCGTCCGGGGCCGTCTGCGTTCCGCTCTGTCCTGCCGCCATGCCGTCTTCGCCCCCTTCATTTGTGTGCCCGTCCGCTTCGGGCCGTCCTACGCCGCCTCCGCCTCATCGCTGAGATCAAGCGGCAGGTCGATAACGACCCGCAGCCCCGGATCGTTGCCCTCCAGCGACAGTGTGCCGCCGTGCAGCCGTACCACCGCTGCCACCAGAGACAAGCCCAGACCGAAGCCGGGCCGCGTCCGGCTCGCTTCCAGCCGCACGAAACGCTCCAGCACGCGCGGGCGATCCGCCTCCGCGATGCCCGGCCCGCGATCGGCGACCACGAGGCGCAGCCGGTCGCCGACGCGGCTGGCGCTGAGGTCGAGCTCGCGGCGCTCCCCCGGCGTTTCCGGGGCGCTGTATTTGATGGCGTTGTCGAGAAGGTTGGCGAGCGCCTGCCCGAACAATTCGCGCACGCCATGCATCGGCAGCGGGCCGGCGATGTCGACCTTCAGCTCCAGCCCGCTCTCATCCGCCACCGGCTCATAAAGTTCGGCCACTCCCGCCGCCGTCTCGGCGAGGTCGAAGCGCAGCATCTTGGCGCTCGCCTGTCCCGCCTCGGCGCGGGCGATCATCAGCAGCGCGTCGAAGGTGCGGATCAGCCCGTCCGATTCCTCGATGGTGCGCTCGGTGGCGAGGCGCCATTCGTCGTCGGAGGCGGCGGTGCGCAGGGCGTCCTCGGCACGGTTGCGCAGGCGGGTCAGCGGCGTCTTCAGGTCATGGGCGATGTTGTCCGACACCTGCTTCAGCCCGGCCATCAGCGCCTCGATGCGGTCGAGCATGGCGTTGAGGCTCAGCGCCAGCCGGTCGAACTCGTCGCCGGTGCCGGAGACAGCGAGCCGCCCCGAGAGGTCGCCGGCCATGATGCCGTCGGAGATCGCCGTCATCTGGTCGATGCGCTTGAGAACGCGCCGTGTGATGAACAGCCCGCCCGCCATGCCGAGCACCACCAGCAGCGCCAGCCCCCACACGGCGGGGCCGATGATGATCTGGCGCAGCTCTTCGCGCTCGACCACGTCGCGGCCGATCAGCAGCCGGTACTCGCCGGGCAGGAAGACGACATGCACCAGCGCCCGGCTCGGCGGCGCGGCGGAATCGTCGGTGCGGACATAGTCGATTTCCCGCCAGCCCTGCTTGTCCAGGAAGTTGAGCGGCAGGTTCATCATATTGCCGGCGAGCGGGTCGCCGTTGAAGCTGGTCACCAGCAACAGCCCGGCATCGGGTGCGCCGGCGCGGCGGTTGACGAGGTTCACCAGCCGGTTGATGCCACCGCGCTCGAACTGCGCCTGCATGAAGCGGGTATCGGCCTCAATCGCCTCCACCGCCTGACGGGTGACGAGGCGCTGGGTGTGCCAGCCGAGATAGGCGATGACCGATCCAGCGAACAGCGCGAAGATGATGAGATAGGCCGCGAGCAGCTTGAACGCTGTGGTGCGGATGAGCTTACCGAGCGCCGTCACGAATAATGTACCCCGCGCCGCGAACCGTGTGGAGCAGCGGCGGATCGAAGCCCTTGTCGATCTTCGCGCGCAGCCGCGAGACGTGAACGTCGATCACGTTGGTCTGCGGGTCGAAATGATAGTCCCACACATTCTCCAGCAGCATGGTGCGGGTCACCACCTGCCCGGCGTGGCGCATGAGATATTCCAGCAGGCGGAATTCGCGCGGCTGCAGCACGATCTCCTGGCCGGCGCGGGTGCAGCGATGCGCCAGCCGGTCGAGTTCGAGATCGGCGACGCGGTAGACCGTGTCGGCGGCCTGCGGCCCGCCGCGCCGGGCCAGCGCCTCGACGCGGGCCAGCAATTCGGTGAAGGCGTAGGGCTTGGGCAGATAGTCGTCGCCGCCGGCGCGCAGGCCGGTGACGCGGTCATCCACCTGGCCGAGGGCGGAAAGGATGAGCGCCGGGGTCTTGTCGCCGCGCCCGCGCAGATCGGCGATCACCGACAGACCGTCGCGCCGGGGCAGCATGCGGTCGACGATGAGCACATCATAGCCGCCGTCGCGGGCGAGAATGAGCCCCTCTTCGCCATCGGCGGCGAGGTCCACGACATGGCCCGCCTCGCGGAACGCCTTGCGCAGGTAGTCGGCGGCGTCGCGGTCGTCCTCGACGATAAGCAGGCGCATGGGGGACTCGTCGGCGTTTTTGCGGGCAGCTCTCCGGAACTCCGCGAGCTCGATGAACGGGCCCTCTCGGCCCCGCGCGGAATCGGAGGCAACGGTACGATTCGGATTCGTCTCCATGTACGTCATTTCGCGCCTCGCGCCTATCGTGGCATCCCGCCGGGGTGCCCCTGAAAAGTAATGACGCGGGGAATCCTCCCGGACTCCCCGCGCCACCGAACCGGCCGCAGCCCAAGGGGCGACGGAACGAGCCGCAACCGGAACCTTTAGGCTCAGCCCTTCTGGTCGCCCAGAGAGATGGCCACGAACCGCGTGCCCTGCTCGGACTTGACGCGCATCAGCACGGCCTTGCGGTTGTCCTTCTTGGCGGTGGCGAGACCGTCGCGGACTTCGGCGGGGGTCATCACCGGCTTGCCGCCGACATCGAGAATGACGTCGCCCGCCTTGATGCCGCGCTCGGCGGCCGGGCCGTTCGGGTCCACATCGGTGACGACCACGCCGATGTCACCGGCACCGGCGACGCCCTTGGCGGGCGCGAGCGACAGGCCGAGGCGCGGAATGCCCTTGCCGTCCTCCTGGTCGCCCTGGTCCGCCTTGGCCTTGTCGGCCGAGGCGACATCGGTCGGCAGCTGCTCCAGCGTGACCGGGATGGTCATCGACTTGCCGTCGCGCAGCACGCTCAGCTTCACGGTCACGCCCGGCTTCTTGCGGGCGATCTCGCGCGACATTTCGCGGGAGTCCTTCACGGTCTGGCCGTCGATGCCTGTCACCACGTCGCCGGGCTTGAGGCCGGCCTTCTCGCCGGGCGTGCCGGGCTGCACCTGGGCGATGAGGGCGCCCTCGGCTTCCTTCAGGTTCAGCGCCTCGGCGACCTCGTCGCTGACCGGCTGGATCTGCACGCCGACATAGCCGCGCGCCACCTGGCCGCCCTCCTTCAGCGCTTCGACCACTTCGGAGACGGTCTCGGACGGGATGGCGAAGGCGATGCCGACATTGCCGCCCGAGGGGGAGACGATGGCGGTGTTGACGCCGATCACTTCGCCGTCGAGGCCGAAGGTCGGGCCGCCGGAATTGCCGCGGTTGATCGGGGCGTCGATCTGGATGAAGTCGTCATAGGGGCCCGAGCCGATATCGCGGCCGCGCGCCGAGACGATGCCCGCCGTGACCGTGCCGCCGAGGCCGAACGGGTTGCCGACCGCGACCACCCAGTCGCCGACGCGCGGCGCCTTGCCGGCGAGCTTCACCCAGGGGAAGTCGGACTTGCCGTCCACCTTGAGCAGCGCCACGTCGGTGCGCGGATCGGTGCCGATCACTTTGGCGGTGTAGGTCTTGCCGTCGGTGGTGGTGATGTCGACCTCGGAGGCGCCGTCGACCACGTGGTTGTTGGTCACGGCATAGCCGTCGGCGGAGATGAAGAAGCCGGAACCCTGGCCGACGACGGCGCGATGGCCGGGGCCGCGACGCGGGCCCATGTCCGGGCCGCCGGGAGCGCCGGGGCCACCCGGGCCGAAGCCGAAGCGGCGCATGAAGCGCTCGATCTGCGGCGGAATGTTCTGGCCGCCCATGCCTTCCTCGTCATTAGCGGCGAGCTTGTCCTCGTCCTTCTTCACCTTCACGCTGACGACGGCGGGGGAGACCTTCTCGACGATGTCGGCGAAGGAGAAGGTGCCGGCCGGCTGGTTGGTGGTCAGCTGCGCCTGGGCGGGGGTGATGATCTCGGGCAGCACGAAGGCGCCGACGGTGCCGCCGGCCAGAGCCAGGGTGAACACACCGGCGAGCAGCCGGGAACGGCTCTTGCGCAGCGTGGAGGCAGGGGTGCGGGTCGTGTTGGGCGCGGTGCGCGACATGTGTCGTTCCTCGTTCGACAAATCACTCTCCCCACCGGGAGCGTTGAACGAGAACCTAGAGACCGTCGCCTTAACGCAGTCTGGCGCGCGGGTTAAACTTTCGTAACGTCGCGTGCCGTTTCGTCAGGCGCTTCCGCCAGCGCGGCCCGCAGCCGGGCCTCCTCCTCCGCCGACAGCGGCACCGTGGCAGGCGCCTCGCTCGCCCCCGCCTGCGCCGCGCGGCGGCGATAGGCGACGACGAGGCCCAGCCCGCCGAACACCAGCACCGCGAAGGGCGCCAGCCAGAGGATGACATTCGCCCCGTGCCAGGTCGGGCGCAGCAGCACGAACTCGCCATAGCGGGCGACGAGATAGTCGAGAACCTGCTGGTTGCTCTCGCCCTGGGCGATGCGCTCGCGCACGAGAAGGCGCAGGTCGCGCGCCAGCGGCGCGTCGGAATCGTCGATGGACTGGTTCTGGCACACCATGCAGCGCAGCTCCTTGGAGAGCTCGCGCGCCCGCGCCTCCTGCGCCGGATCGGGCAGCACCTCGTCCGGCTGCACGGCGGCGGCGGGCGTCGCCGCCAGCAAGAGGGCGGTCAGGGAGAAGGCGAGGGCCTTGCGCATTACCCTCACTCCGCCGGCACGGGTGACGGGCCGTCCGCCTTGGGCTTCGGCTTATTCGCTGGCTTCGGCGCCCCGACGCGCAGGCGCCGGTCGCTGAGCGAGAGCGCGCCGCCCAGCGCCATGATGATGGAGCCGATCCAGATCAGCGTCACATAGGGCTTCCAATAGGCCCGCACGCCCACCCCGCCGCCGGGCAGCTCGTCGCCGAGGCTGACATAGAGCTGGCTGAAGCCGAAGGTGCGGATGCCCGATTCCGTCGTCGGCATATTGCGGGCGGTGAACAGGCGCTTCGAGGATTCGATGGTGCCGATGTCCATCCCGCCACGACGGATGGTAAACACGCCCACGAGATCGCGATAATTCGGCCCGTTGCGCGGTTCCAGCCGGTCGAGCGTCAGCTCATAGCCGCCGACCTCGAACCGCCCGCCGACCTTCACCCCGGTGATGCGCTCGGCGTTCCAGCTGGTTTCGGCGATGATGCCGAACAGGCAGACGCCGACGCCGGCATGGGCCAGCGCCGCGCCGAACACTGAACGCGGCAGGCCGCGCAGCCGGGCGAAGGCGGTCGCCCGCGGCACCCGGCCGAAGCCGGCGCGCTCGGTCACTTCCGCCACCGCGCCGATCACCACGAAGGCGGCGAGCCCCATGCCGAAGGGCGCCAGCAGCGGGCCACCGCCCTGCGCATAGGCCGCCAGCGCGGCGATGACGATGGCGGCGCCGAACGCCGCCATCAGCCGCTGGGCGGCGCCGGCGAGATCGCCGCGCTTCCACGCCAGCAGCGGGCCGAACGGCATGGCGAAGGCCACGGGCAGCATCAGCGCGCCGACGGTCAGGTTGAAATAGGGCGGGCCTACCGTGATCTTGGCGCCGTTATAGGCTTCCAGCGCCAGCGGGTAGAGCGTGCCGACCAGCACGGCGGCGGCGGCGGCGGTGAGCAGAAGATTGTTCAGCACCAGCGCGCCTTCGCGCGACACCGGGGCGAACAGCCCGCCCTGCCGCAGCATCGGCGCCCGCAGCGCATACAGCGCCAGCGACCCGCCGATGAAGAAGACGAGGATGGCGAGGATGAATACGCCGCGCGAGGGATCGGTGGCGAAGGCATGCACCGAGGTGAGCACGCCCGAGCGCACGAGGAAGGTGCCGAGCAGCGACAGCGAGAAGGCGAGGATGGCGAGCAGTACCGTCCACACTTTCAGCGCGTCGCGCTTTTCCATCACCACGGCGGAATGGATCAGCGCCGTGCCGGCGAACCACGGCATCAGCGAGGCGTTCTCCACCGGGTCCCAGAACCACCAGCCGCCCCAGCCGAGCTCGTAATAGGCCCAGTAGGACCCCATGGCGATGCCGAGCGTCAGGAACGCCCAGGCGGTCAGCGCCCAGGGCCGCACCCAGCGCGCCCAGGCGGCGTCGATCCGCCCCTCGATCAGCGCGGCGACGGCGAAGGCGAAGGTGATGGAGAAGCCGACATAGCCGAGATAGAGCAGCGGCGGATGGATGGCGAGGCCGATATCCTGCAGGATCGGGTTGAGGTCCTGCCCTTCCGCCGGCGGCGGCACCACTCTTATGAACGGGTTGGAGGTGAGCAGGATGAACAGCAGGAACGCCACCGCCACCGCCCCCTGCACGCCCAGCACATTGGCCTTCAGCCGCGCCGGCAGATTGCCGCCGAACAGCGCCACCAGAGCGGCGAACAGCGCCAGCACCAGCACCCAGAGCAGCATCGAGCCCTCATGGTTCCCCCATGTGCCGGTGATGCGGTAGAGCAGCGGCTTGGCCGAGTGCGAGTTCTCGACCACGTTCAGCACCGAGAAATCGGACTGCACATAGGCCACGACAAGCGTGGCGAAGGACAGGCCGACAAAGCCGGCCAGCACCAGCGCGAGGGTAGACCCGACGCGCATCAGCGCCGCGTCGCCGGTGCGTGCGCCCCAGATCGGGATCACCGTCATCAGGATGGCGACGGCGAGCGAGAGCACCAGCGCGTAATGGCCGATTTCCGGGTTCATGGGCGGTTGTCCCAACAAGCATCCTTCGAGGCCGCGTCGCGGCACCTCAGGATGACGGCGCACCGAGAACGAAAACGAGAGAGAACCACGTCATCCTGAGGTGCTCGGGCAAGGCCCGCGCCTCGAAGGATGGTTATCGCGAAGCGGCGGGGGTCCTCGCTCACTGCGTCGCCTCCCCTTCCTTCCACACGCCCTGCTTCTTCAGCGCGTCGGCGACTTCCTTCGGCATATAGTTCTCGTCATGCTTGGCCAGCACGCTGTCGGCGGCAAAGCTGCCATCGGGCGCGACGACGCCCTCGGCGATCACCCCCTGCCCCTCGCGAAAGAGGTCGGGCAGCAGGCCGACATAGGCGACGCTCATATCCGCGCCATGGTCGGTGATGACGAAGCGCACATGCGTGCCGTCGGTGTGCTGCACGCTGCCATCCTTCACCAGCCCGCCGAGTCGCAGCCGCGTGCCGGGCTGTGTGCCCTCGGCGGCGATCTCGCTGGGCGTGCGGAAGAACACGATGGTGTCGTTGAGCGCGAACAGCACCAGCCCGGCGGACAGAGCGAGGACGGCGGCGGCGCCGGAAATGACGAGAAGGCGGCGTTTCTTGCGGGTCATGGCGTCAGCTCTCCAGCCCGAGTTCGCGCGCCAGCGCGTCGATGCGGCCGAGCGCCGCCGTGTCGCTGGCGAAATGGGTGCGGGCCTGGCCGGCGGCGGTCTTCGCCTTGTCCTGCTGGCCGAGCACGGTCCAGGCGCGCATCAGCCGCAGCCAGCCCTCGATATCGTCGCCCTGCTGCGCCAGCCGTGCCTCCAGCCGCTCCACCATGCCGCGCACCATGGCCTCGCGCTGCTCTGGCGTCAGGCTTTCCGCCGCCGCCACATCGGCGGCACCGGGGCCGGGGCCGGCGGCGGCCGGGACCGGCGCGCCGATGCGGGCCAGCGCCTCGCGCAGCAGGCCGAGCCAGGGCGCATCGGGTGGGGACTGCGCGACCAGCGCGCTCCAGCGCGCCGCCGCCTGCTCTTTCTGCCCGTCCTGCTCGGCGGCGAGGCCGAGGAAATACTGCGCCTTGGGGTCTTGCGGGTCGGCGGCCAGCGCCGCCTCGAACGCCGCCTTGGCCTCGGCGGTCACCACCCCGCCGGCCTGTGCGGTCAGCGCCTCGCCAAGGCCGGTTTCGCGCTGGGCGCTGGGGCCGAGCAGGCGGATGGCGTTGGCCCAGGCGCGGGCGGCGTCGTCGAGCCGGCCGATACGGGCATAGATCGGCGCCACCACCTCATAGCCGCGCCCGTCATTCGGGTTGGCTTCGAGATGGCTTTCCACCTTGCGGATGAGAATGGCGATGTCGGAAGGGTTGGGCTGCGCCTCCAGCCGCTGCGCCAGCGGCTGCGGCGGGTAGAGCGGCGAGCCGAGGGAAAGATACAGCCCGCCGGCCAGCAGCGGCACGCCGAGCAGCGCCACCACGGCGACGACGCGCCGGCGGCGGCCTTCGCCTGAAGCCTCACCCTCGCCCGCCCGCTCGGCGGTGGCGCGCAGAATGCGCCGCGCCACCTCGGTGCGGGCGGCCTCGCCCTCGGCGGGGGCAATGAGGCCGGCGGCGCGGTCGCGCTCGATTTCCGCCAGCTGGTCGCGATAGACGGCGAGATCGGCCTCAGCCGTGCTGGCGGCGGGTGCCGCCGCGCCGGTGCGCAACGGCCACAGCACCGCCAGAATGGCGGCGCCGGTCATCAGCGAGAAGGCGATCCACAGCAACATTAGCGTTCCTCTAATGCGCTGAGGTAGCCGACCCGACGCCCGGCGCCAATCCGTAACACCCTCAGTCGGATCGCCGCAGGCTCACAGTGCTGAGAGCACGCGGGCCCGGCAGGGCCGCTTTGGCCGCGAGCACGCGGGCCCGGCGGGCCCGCTTTGCCCGCGAGAATGCGGACCCCGCCTGCGTCACCCCGCCGCGCGGATCAGCCGGCCACGGGCGACCAGGTGCCGTCCGGATTGCGGCAGGCGGTGCCGCGCGCGGTCTGCGGCTGGCCATTGATATAGATGGTGTGGGTGAATTCGCGGCACTTGGGCGAGCCGCCGCGCGCATAGCTCGGGCCGGGCACGATGGTGCCATAGGCGCCGCTGTCGCCGCGCCAGCTCACCGGCGCGCCGGGATTGCCATATTCGAGCGCCTGCATTTCGGCCTGCTGCGCCCGCTGCCGGTCCGCCTGGTCGAGCGCATTGCCGATCGAGCCGCCGATCAGGCCACCCACCGCCGCACCGACCAGCGTGCTGGCGGTGTTGTGGCCGACCACCTGGCCGATGATGCCGCCCGCCACCGCGCCGACGGCCGCGCCGCCCACGGTGTTCGGGTTTTCCTGCGCGGTGCTGCAGCCCGCGAGGGCGCCGGCGACAAGGCCCACGGCGACGAATTGGTATGCGCGCATGAAATTACATCCTCCAGCTTCGGCACGGCGCCTGTCGCACCAAGGATGAGAGGAATAGGGCGAAAGCGCGGCCCCGTCACCCCTTTCGCCCCGTCAGGCCGCCGGCAGCCGCACCACGCAACGCAGCCCACCGAAGGGCGAACGGCCGAGCGTGAGCCGCCCGCCATAGAGCCCGACGAGTTCCGCGACGATGGACAGGCCGAGCCCGGAACCGGGCTGGGTCTCATCCAGCCGCTTGCCGCGCTTGAGCGCCTCGGTCTGCTGCTCCGGCGTCAGGCCGGGGCCGTCATCGTCGATGGTGATGTCGAAATAATCCCGCTCGCCCGCCGCGCCCGGCGCCGCCGCCACCGCGATCTCCACCAGCGTGCGCGCCCATTTGCAGCCATTGTCGACGAGATTGCCGAGAATCTCCTCGAGATCCTGCCGCTCGCCGCGAAAGCGCAGCCCGTCCGCCACCTCGGCCTCCACCGCCACGCCCTTGGCGCGGTAGACCTTGGCCAGCGTCGCGGCGATGCGCGCGACGATGGGCTCGACCTCCTCCACCGTGGTGACGACGGAGGCGCGTGCCGCCATGCGGGCGCGTTCCAGATGGTGCGCCACCTGGTCCTTCATGATCTGCGCCTGCTCGGTCACCTTGGCGGCGAGCCCGGCTTCCGCGCCGTGGCCGCGCGCCGCCTCGTTCTGCAGCACGGAAATCGGCGTCTTCAGCGCATGGGCGAGATTGCCGACATGGGTGCGGGCGCGTTCGACAATCTCGCGATTCGTGTCGATCAGCGCGTTGACCTCCGCCGCCAGGGGGGCGATCTCGACGGGGTAGTCGCCCTCGATGCGGTCGGCGCGGCCGGTGCGCACCTCGTGCAGCGCCGCGAGCATGCGCTTGAGCGGGCGCAGGCCGAACAATACCTGGAACACCAGCGTCAGCAGGAAAGCCCCGCCGAGAATCGCCAGCGTCGCCGCCAGCGCCTGGTCGAAGCCGGCGACCTCCTCCTCGATCTCGCCGGCATCCGCCGCCACCGCCACCGCGTAGCGCCCATCCTCGCCGAGATCGACCACGCGCTCGACGATGCGCAGCCTCTGGCCGGAAGGCCCGTCGGCATAGGCCTCGCGCATGCCGGACACGTCGGTTTCATCTTCGCGCTGGAACAGCAGCGGCAGCTTGCCCTCGGGCAGTGAGCGCGAGGTCTTCACCTGCGCCGCCGGCCCGTCGGTGCGGGTGATCTGCCAGTACCAGCCGGAAATGGGGAAATTGAACAGCGGGTCGCCCAATGTCGTCGGCTCCGGCATGGTGCCGGAGGGCGAATTGGCGACATCGGCGACGATGGTCTTGAGATAGACATCGAGCCGTTGGTCGAAGGACCGCTCCACCGCTGCGCGGTAGACCTGATGCAGCGCGAAGCCGGTGACGGCCAGCACAGCGGCGCTGATCACCGTCGCCGAAACGAACAGGCGCAGCGCCAGCGAGCCGGTGCGCATCAGCGCGGCGCCTCGCGCATTGCCTCGGGCGCGACGAGGAGATAGCCGAGCCCGCGCACGGTCTGGATCACATCCACCTCCAGCTTCTTGCGCAGGCGGCCGACAAAGACCTCGATCGTGTTGGAATCACGGTCGAAATCCTGGTCGTAGAGATGCTCCACCAGTTCGGTGCGCGACACGACGCGCCCGGTATGGTGCATGAGATAGGCGAGCAGCCGGTGCTCATGCGAGGTGAGCTTCACCTGCCGGCCATTCACCGTCACCCGGCCGGAGCGCGTGTCGAGCATGACCGGCCCGCAGGTAAGTTCGCTGGCGGCATGGCCGGCGGAACGGCGCAGCAAAGCGCGGATGCGCGCCAGCACCTCCTCCATGTGGAAGGGCTTGGCGACATAATCGTCGGCGCCGGCGTCGAAGCCCTGCACCTTGTCGCTCCAGCGGTCGCGGGCGGTGAGAATCAGCACCGGCATTTTCCGTCCCGCCCGCCGCCAGGCTTCCAGCACCGAGAGCCCGTCCATCTTCGGCAGGCCGATATCGAGCACCACGGCGTCATAAGGCTCGGTATCGCCGAGGAAATGGCCTTCCTCGCCATCAAAGGCACGGTCGACGGCATAGCCGGCCTCGACCAGCGCCTCATGCATCTGGCGGTTCAGATCGGGATCGTCCTCGACGACAAGCAGGCGCACGGCAGTTCCTCACGCACACCGCGCGGGGGGCACGCGGCGGCCTGAGCATGCCACCGCGCGGGGCGGATGTCAGGGGTGGGTGTGTTCAGAGGAGCTGGGGAAGTTCGACGCCGCGGCACGCTTCGCAGATCGCGAGGAGTTCACAGCCATAGGACGGCGACAGCACGACGAGCGTCAGCGCGCCGGCTGCGATGCCGGCCTCAAGTTCGTCGAGATGGGCGCGATGCGCGTCGTGATACACCGCCGCCACCTCGGGATGAGGCGCCGGCAGCAGCTTTTCCAGCCATCCATGCGGGGGCGGCTCGCCGGTGACGACTGCGAGATCGAGCACGATATTGCCCTGACGAAAGTCGTCGGCCTTGAGAAGGCGAACGCCCGTCAGTTCCACGGCCCACCGGCGACCGTCGACCTCGACCAACGAGAGCGTCGCGGTCGTCTCCGTAACGGACAGACCGCACAGCAGGCCATCGTGAAAAGAAGGCAGCATTCCCAACCCTGATTCACGGCGAGTGCGGCCGCCTGAGCATGCCACCGAGTGTGGCGGATGTCAGGTGCGGCGCAGCTGGCGCCATTCGTCATCCCGGACGGCCGCAGGCCGATCCGGGATCGCGCGGCATCGGGCGGGCGATCCCGGCTCTCCGCTGCGCTGCGGCCGGGATGACGGGCAGAGTGTGAAATGGACCTAAGACGACGCTGCTTCGTCGAGCCGTCCCCTTTTCGCGAACACCAAAAGCGCTTTGCGGGCGCCGTCGATCAGGCGCTGCCAAACAGCGGTGCCGATAAGAGCGTCGATCGTTGGCGGCATTGGGTCAGGTGCCTCGTCGGAAACGGCATTCCAGACCTGATGAAAATCGCGGATGGCCGCCTGCTCAGCAAGAGAGAACTCCGGCTCGCCGTACCAATCGGAATCGGTGGCGAGACCCAACTCCTCCCACATCAGGATCAGTTCATCGGGCACCCGCGCGATAGACACTCGCCTTTCATAGGCGCGCTGTGCATCGGGCGATGACGCCAGTTCCAGATAGCTGATGATGCCATTGCGGACAGACATTTTGCGTTCATCGAGCACGATCGTGGTCTCCACCTGCCGCCAACGCGATGAGTCAGAGCCAGCCTATTTTGGTCACGATGGGAGACCGTTGTCAGGGTGGGTGCGGCGCAACTGGCCGCATGCGTCATCCCGGCTCTCCGCTGCGCTACGGCCGGGATGACAGGCAACAGAGGCATGGCCTCCCGCGCCCCTCCTTCACCTCCCCCGCCAGCCGCACAATTCCCGCCCCACGGCGTTGTGCGCCTTCACCTGGCGGAGGGTGGCGTCGGTGTCCTCAATCGCCCAGCTTATCGGCCGGAAGGCGCCGCAGGCGCCCCTCGTCGCGGCGGAAGGTGTCGTCGTCGCGCAGCCGGCCGTCGTCAGCGTTGCGGCGATCAGCATCAGCCCGCGCGCCATTCGCGCGCGCGATCGTCTCCAGCACATCCCGTTCTCCTTGCGCGAGGCAGGCGGCCCGGCCTTCCGAGCGGCCCTTGAGATAGATGCCGCCCGCCAGCAGCGCGGCGGCGAACAGCAGCGCGGCGCCCCGCCCGAGCGGGCTCGCCAGCAGGCCGAGCAGCGCCGTCACGGTGCCACCTCGCCGGCGCGGATTCGTGTGAGCGCCCCGCGCAGCGTCAGCGCTACCCCGGCCAGCATCAGCGCCGCGAACAGCCATTTGAGCGGTTCGGCGAGGCCGGCGAGCGGGGCGAGGCGGTCCGCCTGCTCCGCCACCACGGCGCCGAGCACGCCGGCGCCGCTGATGAGCCCGCCCGCGCCATCGGCAGTGCGCGCGAGCCTTGTATCGGCAGGGCGGGCCCGGGCGGCGCCGCCGGTCTCGCGCGCCGGCTCTGGCGGCGCCGCGCCGGACAGCGGCGCGCCCGCCAATGCCTTAGCCGCCACCCGCACCTCGGCGACGCGGCGGGCCCAGCCGGTGCCGAAGGTCGGGAAGGTGCGCAGGCCGCGCAGCATGGCGAGCCGCCGGTCGCACAGCGCGTCGATCAGCGGGGCGGGCGCCCGGCCGTGCAGCGCCGCCAGCGTCGCCTCGCCCACCTGACCGTCCGCCGTGACGCCAAGCGCGCGCTGCAGCCATTTCGCCGCCTGCGCCGGCCCGGAATTCACCGCCGCGTCGAACAGCGCATAGTCGAGTCCGGCCGGCAGGTCGTCGGCGCGCACCGCGTCCCAATATTGACGGCGGTAGATCACCGCCACCTCGTCCGGCGCGATGCGCCGCACGGGGCGCACGGGCTGGCCGTGGCGGCGACGCCAGCCAGCATAGACGCGCTGGGTGATGCCCTGCATGGTGGCCCCGCCGGGATCGGCGGGGTGTTCAACATAGCCACCCTCATGAACGAGCACGCGTTTCAGCGCCCCGTCGAAGCCCGACGCGGTCATGCATGACTCCACTGCAAAATTTTAGGGGTGATTTCTGGGGATTAACGCTATGTTAACGATCTCACTACCTGGGCACGGTTGCAAAAATACCCGGATTCCAAGACCCTTTTTGAGAATGGCTGGCTACCGGCAAGGGGCACCGCACGGCATGGCAACAGAAGATCGACTCGTTGAAGACCTACGGGGCATTTTCGATGAAGCCCGCCGCAGCTCCGGCCAGGTGCAGGCGGAAGCGTTGCTGGCGGTCGCTCCGGTGGTGCTGAAGGCCAGCGAGTCCGAGCGCGGCGTGGCCTATATGCGCGATCGGCTGGCGCCCGAGAGCTACCGGGCCATCTGCCGCGCTATTGGCGACGAGCTGGACCGACTCAATGCCGAAATCGACCGGCTGAAGCGATTCGAGAAGATCGCCGGCGTGGTCGAAAGCGCCAAGCGCCGAATCACCGCGCGGCCGACCATCGTCGGCAAGCCGACCGCGACAGCCGCCGTGAAAGCCGCCGCCGGTGCCTCGGCCCATGGCGAGGCTGGTCCCGTTCCCGCGGGCGTGCCCTTCGGCCCACCGGCCCCCGCCCCGGCGGCGACGCCCAAGGCGCTGGGCCACCGCTTCACGCCGGCGGCCGAGTAGCGCTCACACTTCCGCGGCAGGCCAGCCCTCGCCGGGCAGCGCCTCGACTTTCGCCGCGTGCTCCTCCGCCGTGAGCAAGCGCTCATAATCCGCGGGCGGCAGGTCGATCTGCGCCCCCTGCGGCGTCGGCGGAATGATCAGCGCCGCCCGCCCATCGCTCGGGTGCTCCTGCCACGCCCAGAGGAACTGCGTCGCCCCCGCGGGGGTGCCGAGCGCGCGCCAGGCCGCCGCGCTGCGGGCAGCCGCCTCAGCGGCCGAGGCGAAGATCAGATAGCTCATGGCATGATCCCCTGCAGGGCGGCGTCAAGGGCCGCGACATCGAGCGCGCTGCGGGACAGCACCAATGTCGACATCTGGCCGGCGAGCGGGGCGCCGGCATTGGGCGAGATGCCGATCCGCACCAGGCTGTCGCTGTCGACCGACGCCACCGCAGTGCCGAGCGTCGCGGAGGTCGAGCCGCCATTGACGCCGATGTCGAGCGCGCCGTCGAGAAAGCGTGCCCGCCCGATGAGGCGCTCCCAGGCACCCATCGTGTAGGCCCGCGACGCGACAGGCGGGTTGTCGGCGTCGGTGGCGGACACCGCCAGCCGCACGGCGTTGAGGGTCGGCGTATGTAGGAGGCCAACACGATACCAGGAGAGGTTCCCGCCTCTGGACGCGGTGAAGAAAGCCGTGGTCAGCGACGGCGCCGACGACATCCCCACCACGGCGACCGTGAGATTGCCGGCGTTGCGCGCGAAGCCCGCCGCGCCGGCAATGCCGAGACTCTGCGCTCCGGAGAAGACGAGGATCGGGCGCCCATTGGGGCCGATGTCGACGGCGCCGGCATTGACCAGTCGCGGCTGGGACGCCGTCACGCTTTGCGTCGCGTGTCGGCCATTGCCGCTCTGATCGTACCAGGTGACGACGAACGCACTGGCACTCCCGGCGAAGGCGAGCAGCCCGCCGACATCCAGCGCCCCAGGGAAGGTGAAGCCGATATCCGCCTCCGCGCCATCGCTGGAGCGCCGCACCCGCACGCCGGGCCCGGAAGTGGACGACACCAGCCGCGCCAGCCCGTAGGCGGCATAGAGCGTGCCGGCGAAGGCGTCGAGCGAGGGCCGCGCCGGCGGGCTGCTGGCGCGGCGCGCGAGATCGAGGGCGAAGCCGAAGGCCGCCATCTCAATCGACTCGGTGAATGACGAGGCCGGCCGTGCTGCCCGTGGCCAGCACGCGCCGCACCAGGAATTCCAGCACGCTCACCTGGCCGGGCGGCAGAGGAAGGGTCAGCGGCGCGTCGTCGGCGGCATCGACGGGGAGAATGCGGATGTCCGCGCTCGCCAGCGTGGCCGGCACGAACACCCGCAGACGTGCATAGCGCGGCAGGTCGGTGGCGTCGTTCGGCACCACGAGCGCGCCGGCACGGCCGAGCCCGCCGGGCGAAAGCGCGCGGCGGTGCCAGGGGTCCTTGGCGGAATCATAGGGCATGGTTCGCTCCCTGATATCAGAGGGTGAAGGCGAGATAGGACAGGACGAGGCGCACCCGCCCGCCGGTGAAGCTGCCGCCCAGCGCGGTGATGCGCAGCGGCGTGTCGGCATAGACGGCCTGAGGGCCGATCACCCCGATGTTGCCGGCGCCGGCGGCGATGCCGAGCAACCCGCCGAATTTCGCGGTATCGCCCGCTATGCCGACCTCATAGGCGGTGGCCCCCGTCACCGCCGCCACGGTGCGGCTGGCCACGGCAAGCACGATCGCCCGGCTGGGAATGAGGAGGGTGGAGGCGACGAAGGCGCCGGTGAGGTTCAGTTCCTCCTCCGCCATGCGCAGGGTGGCGGTGGCGCCGGACGCGGTAAACGCCAGCGCCTCGCGCCAGGCGGTGCCGTCGAACAGCAGGCTGCGCGCCTCGCCCGCCACATAGGCGCGCCAGCCCGCACGCGGGGCGAGGAAGCGCCAGCCGGAATCGTAGAGCGCGATCTCCCCCTCATGGCCGGCGAAAGCGCCGCTGGCACCGGCCGCCACCAGATGCCGGTCGCCGGGCAGCGGGCTGGCCGGCGGGGCGGTGCGGGTGCGGTCGAGCACGGCGAGCTGCGTCGCCGCGTCGAGCAGCATCAGCGCCTCGTTATGGGTCACATGCTTCTGCGCCTGCGCCGCCGCCAGCAGCGGCAGGGCGAGGAGCGGCGTCGTCTCGCTCATGAAGGGCTCCTGTCGGGAGAACGAAATCAGCTGCGCAGCCGCGCGGTCAGCGCCGCCCCCGCGCCAACCTCGGCCGAGAGCTGGGCGATGCGGACATCGAGAAAGGGCTGGGCCGCGCCGAAATCGGCGATCTCGTCGGCGCTCACATAGAGAACGGCCGGCGCGGAAACGGTGAAGCGGCGCTTCACGGCGTCGCCGCTCAGAATCTCCACCGCATAGGCCTCGCTGGTCTCGCCGAGCGGCACCTCGACCAGATCCCAGGAATCGCCGCCCGCCCGCGTGCGCCGTGTCCAGCTCAGCGTCACCCCGGCGGGGCCACGACGGGCGCGGGCATGCACCGGCGCGAAGGGGCGCAGCGCCTCCGGCCCGAGCGTGGCGGCGATCTCGGTCACTGCGTCGTCGCCATGGTCGCGATCGCTGCCGCCGATGCGGTAGGTGACGGCGCGGCCGATCATGTCGAGCCCGCTCGCGACCGGCACCAGATTGGCGTCGATCTTCATCAGCTTTGTCCCCGCCGGCCAGTCCTCGGCCGCCCGCGCCTCGGTGCCGAGCTGGCCGCGCAGCAGGCCGGAGAGCCGCCAGCGCGACGTGCCGATCAGCGTGGCCTCGGTGAACTGGATCACCTCGACGCCGCCCGAGGGGTCGATCAGCGCCAGCGCATTGGCCCCGCCGAGCACCGCTTCCGCGCTCGCCCCCGCCACCAGCCCGCCATCGAGTTCGACCTCAAGGCTGCCCCGCTGCCAGCGCCAGAGCGGGCCGGCGGGCAGCGCTTCCAGCGTTTCCCCGGTCACTGCCGCCGCCGAAAGTGTCGCCACCGGCGCGAAGCTGCCGCCATCCACCGCCCGCCAGACGGTAAGGCTGCCCGGCCACGGCGTGACGAAGGCGCCGAGCCAGGCCAGCACCGGCGCGCCCTCCCCACCCGCCAGCGGCACGCTGATGAGATGCACCAGCGCCGGCCCCTCGCCGCCCGGCAGCTCGACCTCCCCCGCCCGCCCCTCGCGCAGCGCGAGGGCGAACACGGCGGGATCGATGCTGCGCGCGTTGAGCTGCCTTGTGCCCCGGTCCTCGATGGAGACGATCTCCATCAGCCGCGCCCGCCCGTCGCGTTCCAGCCGCAGCAGGTCGCCCGGCTCCAGCGCGAGATGCGAGGGCGGCAGCGTCAGGCTCAAAGTGTCGCGCCCCGCCCACGCATCCTGCAGCCATTGGTCGGCGAGGCTGGCGGCAAGGCCGGGATCGGCCACCATGGCGATGTCCATGCCGGTTTCCGCCCGCGCCGCGCCGGCCAGACGGCGCGAAACGGCGGTGGCGCGGCGGTAGTCATTCGTGCCGTCGATGAAGCCGAGCGTGGCCGCGAGCGGCAATTCGCCCTCCGCCGCGCGCACCAGCGACGGGGCGGCGATGCCCTCGCCGGTGGCGATGTCGTCATCGGTCAGCACCGCGCGCACCCGCCCGCCGCGCGGGGCGAGCGCGAGGGCGCCGCCACGCTCGACGAGGTCGAAGGCGAAGGCCCGCGCCAGCGGTTCCAGCGCCGCCCGCGCCGTCATCGGCCGGTCGACGACATAGCCGTCGATGATGCCGCGCAGCTCGCCGGTAGCAATGTCCGGCACGCCGAAATCCGCCGCCAGCACCTGTGTCAGCTCGGCCAACGGCGCGGCGCCGAGCCGGCCGGTGAGCCAGTGCCCGGTCTGCCAGTTGGCCCCGTCCGCCCACACATGCGTGGCGTTGGGAAACATCGGAAAGGGCCGCGCGTCCCAGGTCCACAGATGGATCGCCGCCGGGTCGATCATCCGCCCGCCCGGCAGCGCCGGGGCCAGCGGGTTCAGCGTGGTGGAGCCGGAGAAGCCGGCGAGACTCACCTCCAGATGCCGGCGCTGTATCAGGTCGTCACGCGCGCCGGTGGAAAAGGGCGGCAGCCCGCCCTCCGTCGATTTCGGGTCTGGAAAGGCGCTCGGCCGGTTGGCGCCCTTGTCCACCGCCGGGCAGCCGATTTCCATCAGCCGCACCGGCTTGGAACCCGGCACCCATGCCGTCGGGCTCGCCTGCCGCACGCCGCCGACGCGCTCGTGATGCGCGTGGCTCCACCAGCCGGCGAGGTCCTTTTGGCGAAACACCCACGCCTCGCCATAGGCGCCATCGGTGATCGGGGCGCGCGCCTGCGCGGCGCGGGCGGCTTCATCCGGGTAATACCAGTCGAAGGCTTCGCCGCCCGTGAGGTTGCCGGCGAGATAGGCGCGGTCATGCCCGCTCTCATACGCGTCCGCGTCGAGATGGACGTCGCCCTCGCGCCAGTCGGCGAGCGGGGGATACCAGTCGATGCCGATGAAATCGAGCGCGGGGGAGGCCCAGAGCGGGTCGAGCGGAAAGCGCAGCTCCGCCCCACCCTCGCGCACATGCGCGCCATATTCCGTCCAGTCGGCGGCATAGCCGATCTGCGTGCCCGGCCCCAGCATCGCCCGCACCTCGCCCGCCAGCGCGGCGAAGGCGCCGGCGGCGGGGTAGACGCCGGGCGCGCTGCGCACGCGGGTCAGCGCCGCCATTTCCGAACCGATGAGGATGGCCTCCACCCCGCCGGCGATCTGCGCCAGCTTGGCGTAGTGCAGCACCATGCGGCGCAGAGTCCATTCCGCCGGGCCGGCATAGGTGACCTGGCCGGAGGTCGCGCCGAAATGCCCGGCGGTGGCGGTGCCGAACAGAGCCGCCACCTGCGCCCCCGCCGCCGCCGTGCCGTCGGGCGAGCCGGCCACACCGGGGGCGGGGTGGCAGGTGATGCGCCCGCGCCAGGGATGCGCCTTCTGCATCGCGCCCGGCGCATAAGGGTCGGGCAATGTGTTGCCGGGCGGAATGTCCATCATCACGAACGGGTTCAGCGTCACCTTGAGCCCGCGCGCCTTCAGCGCCTGAAGCGCGGCGATCACGCTGGAATCGGAAGGCGTGCCGCCATAGGCCGGCTTGCCGTCAAATTGGCTCACCAGCGCCGCCGTGCCGCGCGTCTGCCCCGCCACCTGCCAGCTCAAGGGGAAGATCCCGATCTGCGTCGGCTTGCTGCGCCGCTCCACCGCCGGGCGGATCTGGCACTGGCCGGCGCGCAGATCGGTGCCGAACCAGGTGACGACCAGCGCCACCCGTTCGAGATTCGGGCAGGCGGCGAGCAGCTGGTCGAGGCTGGCGGCAAAATCGCTGGCATGGGTGCTCACATGCCGGTTTTCCAGCTGGTAGACGCCCGGCCGGTCCACCCGCAGCACCTCGCGCGGCTCATAGCCAAACTCGGTGGCGCCGGGGATCAGCGTCACCGCCCGCACCGCAGTCTCCAGCGCCCCCACCGCCCGCTCGACCTCGACGGAGATCTGCGGCAGCCGGTTGCCGAAGCGGGCGAGCGGCAGGCGCTCGAAGACCAGATAGGCGAGGCCGCGATAGGCCGGCGCCCCCGGCACGCGCGCCTCGATCAGCGGATCGGGCAGCTGGTCCTCGCCGCCGCGATGCAGCCGCACATTCAGCGCGCGGGTGTCGAGCAGCCTTCCATCGGCCCAGATGCGGCCGATCCGCGTCACCGGGCCCTCGCACAGGCCGACGGCGAAGCTGTCGAAATAGCTGTAGGTCGTGGTGCTGGCGCCGCCGCCCGCCATGCCGCCCTTGCCGCCGGCGGCCTGCGTCTGGGTGGACACCACCTCCTGCACCGGCGCCGCCCAGATCACCTGGCCGGACAGCCGCGCCCGCCCATAGAGCCGGGGCAGCGCCGCGCCTTCCGTTGAGGTCATCGTGCCGAACTCGGCGAGGCGCGGGCCTTCCGTGCGCTGGCCGGGGTTCAGCACCAGGCTGTCAATGGCGGAGCCGCCAAGCGCGCCCAGCGCCCGCCCCGCCAGCGCCCCCACCGGCCCGAACAGCGCCCCGCCAATCGTCCCGCCCAGCGCGCCGAGAATGAGTGTGGCCATAAGCGACTCCCCCAGGTGGAAAACGACGTGCCCCGGTCCTCACGCGCCGGGAAAGGCGAAGGCGAAGGCGAGGCGGCGGCGCCACCAGGGGGCGAGGAACACCTCCGCCACCGCAGCGCCGTCATGGGCGTGCACCATGCGCTCGGGCGTCACCAGCAGCGCCGCGTGCTTGGCGGGAAAGCCCTCGCGCCAGCGGAACAGCAGCACATCGCCGGGGGCGATCGCCTCCGGTTCCACGGCACGCATGTGGCGGCCCGCCGCCTCCGCCATCTGTTCGGCCTTCGTTGCCTCCGCCCAGTCCGGGGCATAGGCCGGCAGGTCCTGCGGCTCCGGCCCCACAACCGCCCGCCACACGCCGCGAATGAGGCCGAGGCAGTCCGCGCCCTCGCCTTTCAGCGAGGCGCGGTGGAGATAGGGCGTGCCGATCCATGCCCGCGCCTCGGCGATCGCCTGCGCGCGCATTTCCGCCGCGCCCATCACGGCCTCCCCGGCGTCGCCACCCGCAGCACCGCGTCATTGCCCGGCATGTGCGGAAAGCCACGGAAATTCAGCGTGTTGGCGAAGCGGTCGCGACAGGTGGCAAAGCTCTTGTCGCAGCCGGCGGTGACGGTGAACGTATCGCCCGGCGCCAGCGCGGCCGGCGGGCGCTGCCACAGTTCCAGCCGCACCGCGCCTTCGCTCACCGTGTGCGCCTTCACCTCGGTGGCGAAGCCCTCATTGGCGCCGCTGGTGAGGACGAGCCGCCCCTGCGTGAACCAGCCGGCGGCATAGGCGCCGAGCCCTTCCGCCACGATCAGCCCCGGCGCCTCCGCCGCGCCCACCGTGCCATGGCCGGTGAAGGCCGGCGCGGCGAGTGCGATCCGGCAGCGGCCATCGCCGAGATCGGCGTCACAGCCGGCGGTGAACAGCCGCCCGCGCACCACGTTGAGCGCGGATGAGAGGCCGCGCAACTCGGCGGTGAAGCTTCCCTCGCTGCGCCGCACCTCGCCCAGATGCGCCCGGCGCAGCAGCAGAAAGTTCGCCGGCGCCGACCAGTCCACAAGGATCAGCTCGATCCCCGCCCCGTCATAGCGCCCGGCATCGAGATCGCCGTCGTCGATCAGCTCCGAGGTCAGCGCCGCCGCCATCTCGCCACCGCCGACCGCGAAGCCCAGCGACGCCGCATCCTCGCTGCCTGAGGCGCCGGCGGCGGCGCGGAACAGCGTGCCGTCGACGGTGAGGTCCTCGTCATGTTCGGTGAGGGCGATCACCACGCCGTCGCGGCGGGTCAGCCGCCAGCAGCGCGCCAGCGTCGTCACCCCGCCCGCGAGCGACGCGGCGAGGCCTTCGGGCAGGTCTCTCACGGCCGTATCTCCACAATGGGAATGCGCGGGATCGCCCCCGCCTCAAAGGCGGAGAGGTTCACTTCGAGAAAATCGGTGTCGAAGCGCACCGGCACATCGAACAGGAAGCCGGCGGTGACATTGGCCCCCAGCGCCGGCACATGGCCGGGCAGAAAGGTGACAAGCCCCGCCGCCGCGTCGAGGGTGAAATGCGTGCCCGCCACCCGCTCCACGCCGTTCACCGCCACCCGCACCGAGCCGGCGACCGGCTTGGCGATGGGGCGGGCATAGGGCGCATGCGCGCCGCCATAGGTCTTCACCAGCGCAAACTGCGCCCGCGCCCCGGTGCCGCTGCCCAGCGCCTGGTCGAGCGGCGTCACCGCCGCCCCCGGCGTGCCGGAGGCATGGTCGAGCCGGTCGCGCCAGCGAAAGCCGAACAGCCGCCCGCGCCGCTCCTCGAAGAAGGCGACGACGGCGGAGAGCTGCGCCAGCGAGGTGACGCCATAGCCGGCATCCCAGCGCCGGCGGGAATGGGCGAGCCGCGTGTTGCGCTCCTCGCGGCCGGTGAGGGTGGTGACGATCTCCGTCGCCCGCTCCGGCCCGCCCGCCGCGCCAAGCGCGATGTCGAGCGGAAACAGCGTCTCGTGAAAGCCGTGCATTTACAGGCTCCTTTCCCCGCGCGCCACGGCGCGGGCGATGAGGCCGGCGAGATAGGCGTCGGAACGGCGGAAGGCGCCCGGATCGGGCGTGGCGACATTCACCGTCACCTGCGTGGCGCGGCCGCCGCCCTGCGCGGCGACGCCGAGCCGGCCATCGGCCCCGCGCGCCAGCGGCAGGATCGCCTCCGCCCCGCGCTCGCCCATCAGGCCGAGTTGCGCCCCGGCCATGGGGAAATAGGTCGGCGCCGCCACCACCCCGCCACGGGCGAAGGGGGTGACGCGGCCCTTATCGAACGCCGCGCCTTTGGCGAAGCCGGACAGGCCGCCGAGCGCCCCTTGCAGCAGGCCGGAAACGCCCTGCTCCAGCGGCTTGAAGGCGATGTCGAGCGCCAGCGAGGACAGCCGCCCCGCCAGCGTGCGCAGCACGTCGTCCGCCTCGCGGCCCTTCAAAGTGGCGCCGGTCAGCGCATCGCCCACCGCCCGGCCGAAGCCGCGCGCCAGCCGCTCGGCTTCCGCGATCTCGCGCTGAAAGCCGCTGGTATCGGCGCGGATATCGACCGTCAGCCCCTCGTCGAACGCATCCAATTCGTCCGATGCCATCGTGCCCTCCTGAATGAAATGGTCCCGCGTTTCGGCCCAGCGGAGGCGTAGCCCGAGCGCCCTCAGGACCGGGCTTGACCCGGCCACCCGGCCTTGGAACCGGGCGCGGGCGGCTGCGCTGGGTCCCCGGGTCACGCCCGGGGATGAGGGCCCGCGCGGCGAGGCAGTGCCCGCTCAGTCCGGGAACTGCGCCATCAGCGCGGCGGCGAGTTCGCGCGGGGTGAGGCGCCAAAAGGCGCGCGAGGACAGGCGCAGCCGGCCAAAGCCGAAGGCCATCGCCTCCTCCCAGGGGAAGGGCGGAGCGCCCTCCCCGGGAAAGGGCGGGGCACCCTCCCCGTCGAGGCGAGACGGCCCCCCTATCCCGCCGCCTCCGGGAGATCGGGCAAAGGGCGGGCCGCGCCGTCGCCCGCCTCTTCCCCGCCAAACGTAGCGGCGATCAGCGCGCCGACGAGCCGTGCGAAACCGGCCGCCCCGCCCGGCGTGGTCATGCGCGCCACCTCCGCCTCGGTGACGCTCTCCCCCGCCCCGCGCAGCCCGGCGGCGATGAGGCGGATGGCGTCGCGCGCCGCGAGCCGCCCCTGTGCGAAGCGACCGGTGAGCGCCACCAGATCCTCGGCGCCGAACGCGTCCTCAAGCTCCGCCAGCGCGCCCAGGGTCAGCACCAGCGTGCGCCGGCGCCCGTCGAGTTCGGCGGAAATCTCGCCACGGTGGCGATTGGCCATGATGTGTTCCTCCCTCAGGGCTGAAGCTGACGCGAAAACACGACCCTCATCCCCGGGCTTGACCCGGGGACCCGGGCGTCCCCGGCGCTCGCCCGGCGATATACGGGGTGGCCAGGTCAATCCCGGTCCTGAGGGAGATGGGGAACGCACCCTCACAGCGCCGCCGGCTCCTGGCCGCCTGTTTATGAAAGCACCCCAACAGCCCTCATCCCCGGGCTTGACCCGGGGATCCAGCCCTCCCCGCCGCTCGCCCGGCGATATACGGGGTGGCCGGGTCAAGCCCGGTCCTGAGGGAGATGGGGAACGCCCCTCACAGCGCCGTCGGCTCCTGGCCGCCTGTTTCTGAAAGCGCCTCGAAACCCCTCATCCCCGGGCTTGACCCGGGGATCCAGCCCTCTCCGCCGCTCGCCCGGCGATATACGGGGTGGCCGGGTCACGCCCGGTCCTGAGGGCGGGGCATGTTTTTCGCCGCGCGTGCGCCTCGCCGCGCCCCTCACAGCGCGGCGAAGGTGATCTCCCCGGCGCTTTCCAGCGCGATGTCGAACGTCACCTCGCGGTCGTGCTCGCCGGCGAATTCCAGGCTGGTGATCTGGAACGGCCCGGCCAGCGTGCCGAAATCCGGCACCACGATCTGCGCGTTGCGCAGCGTGCCGTCGAAGAAGCTCTGGCGGATCAGCGCGTCCGACGCGCCGTCCTTGAACACGCCGGAGCCCGCCACCGAGGCCCGCTTCACCCCGGCCCCGGCGAGCAGCTCGCGCCAGCGCCCGGCGCTCTCGGCATGGGTCACGTCCACCGCCTCGGCATTGAAGGCGATCTGCCGCGACCGCAGCCCCGCCACGGTGACGAAGGCCGTGCCGTCATGGATCTTCAGAAGAAGGTCCTTGCCCTTCTGCGCCGCCATCGGCCGCTCCTTTGCTTGCGATACCGTGTGTTCGACGGTATTCAGAGATGGTTAACCCTTGGGAACTAAACTCACTCCGACGCAAGACTGCGGATGAGGTCGCGACGACTTCACACGTCGAATCCGCAAACGCCGCCAAGTGACTTCATGTTCTGAATCAACTTCAGGCGGATTCCTGAGTCGGCGGAATCGCTTGCGCGGTTTTCTTCGCGGCTTTGCCAAATCGACAATCCGCTTTGCACACCCGGCGCGGCCGGGCCGGCGCCCGGATCGCGCGCCTTCTCACATTCCGATTCAACCCGGCGCGGATTCTTGAGTCGGCAGAATCATTTGCGTGCAAATGCTGCCGGCGCTGTCCGTCACGCCGGCTCGGTCACCGCGCGGAAGCGTAGCAGGGCGCGATAGGTGCGCCCGCCGGGCTCGCGGCGGATTTCCGCCGAGGTGAACCGCAGATTGACGAGCCGGTGCCCGTCAAGGCCGAGCGGCGCGTCGTGCAGCGCCTGCTGCACCAGATGCGCCAGCTGGTGCGCCTCGGCATGCCCACCCTGGCGCGACCAGCAGGCAAGGCTCAGCCGATGCTCGGCCCCCGCCTCGGTGGCGGTGGACCAGTCGCTCACCTGCGCCTCGCCCAGCGTCACATAGGGAAAGGCCGGGCTCGCCGGCGGCAGGTCATGGATGCGGCCTTCGCCCAGCGCGGCGGTCAGCGCCGCGTCCGTGGCGAGGGCGGCGTGGATCGCCCGGCGCAGCGCCACCGCCGGCGCGGTCGCGGCGCTCATCGCCGCCTCCCGTCAAACCGGCGCGGCGCCAGCTGTGCCAGCCGGCGCCGCAGCGTTTCCAGCCCGCGCAGGCGGGTTGCGAATTTCATGGCGTCTCCTCCCGGCAGTCGCAGATCAGAAAGCGCCCGCGCCCGTCCGGGTCGCTCACCGCCTCGACGAGAAAGCGCCGGGCGCCGAGCCGCAGCCGGTCGCCCGGCTGCACGGTGGCGGGCGCGCGCAGGGTGACGGTGTGGGCGAGCAGCGCGCCGGGCCGGTCGGCAAGGTCCGCCGCCGCCCCGCGTGTCGCGATCGCCCCCCACAGGCTGTCAACGGCGAGGAAGCTGCGGGTGACGCCGCCCATGCCGTCCGGCATCTCCACCGGCGTTTCCTGGACCAGCCGGTGCCTTAAGGCCCCAATGCCGCTCATAGCCGCGCCACCCGGAACGGCGCCACCAGCGCGTCGAGCCGGGCGGGAAAGGCCGCGCTGGCCCCCGCGACATCGCGGTGCTCGTAGAAATGGGCAAGAACCACCCGCACCGCTTCCACCAGCGGCGAGGGCACATGGTCCGCGTTCGGCCCATGGCCGGCGGTGATGTCGAGCGCGATGCCGGCGAGCGGGCGCATCGGGTTGGGCACAGCCCCCCGCGCGACGCGGATCAGCCCCGGCAGCCGCGCCGTGTCGAGCGTGAAGGCGTCGAGCGGCAGCGCGGTTTCGGTGCCGTCGGCGGCGATAAGGCGGGCGGCGGTCAGCGCCTTCAGCGGGTTCGCCGGCACCGCGATCAGGCCGGAGGCGGGCCAGGCATTGCGGACAAGGCGCCAGCTCTGCTCGATCAGCACGCGCCGCGTCAGCGCCTCCACGGTCGCCCGCGCGGCGGTGATGAGCGAGGCGATCAGCGCGTCCTCGGCGCCATGGTCGACGCGCAGATAGGTCTTGGCCTCGGCGAGCGTCAGCGGCTCAGCCGTCGGCCCGGCGAGAAGGATCGCGGGCATGGTGCCTCTCTGTGTGAAGGGGTTGCCGATTGACGTTGCGGCCGGGCACCGCCACAACGGCGCGCCCTTGTCTGGAACGAGCCGATGCGCCTCCTCCTCTCCGCCGTCCTCACCGCTCTCGCGCTCGCCACCCCCGCCCGCGCCATTGTCGGCGGCGGGCCGGCGGAGCCCGAGCTGGCGGCAGAGACGGCGATGATCGTGTCGACGCGCGGCGCCACCTGCACCGGTGTGGTGCTGGGTGCAAACGTGCTGCTCACCGCCGCCCATTGCGTCGAGCCGGCGGCGGATTATGCGGTGGTGGTGTTCGAGGCCGGGACGCCGCGCCTCATCCCGGTCGACCGCAAGGCGGTGCACCCGTCCTTCGATCCGAACTCGTTCGAAACGCGCCGCCCGACGCCGGACCTCGCTCTGGTGCGCCTCAGCGAGACGCTCCCAGCCAGCTTCCGCCCCGCCGCGCTCACCCGCGAGGTGGCGCTGCCGCCGAAGCGCACCGCCTTCACCGTCGCCGGCTATGGCGTGACCAAGGACGGCGACGGCAAGAGTGCCGGCACGCTGCGCGCCGTTACCCTTCCGAGCATCGGCACGACGGGCGGCATCATGGTCCGCCTGTCCGACGGCGCCGCCAAGGGCGGCTGCACCGGCGACAGCGGCGGCCCGGTGCTCATCGACGGTGTGGTCGCCGGCATCATAGGCTGGTCGACGGCGGCGGGCGGCGCGCGCGGCTGCGGCGGCGTCACCGGCGCCACGCTCATCGGCCCGCAGCGCGCCTGGATCGACGCCACGCTGCGGGGAATCGGACGCTAGGGCGCGACCTCAGCGCAGGAACGGCCTCACCTTGCGCTCCAGCAGCGCCACCAGCGCCGGGTCCATGAAGGCGAAGCGGTCCGGTATGTCCAGGCACACCAGCCGCTTGTCCTTGAGCGCGGCGCGGTAGCGCGCCTGCAGCTTGTCCCGCTGCGCCTTCTCCATCACGAAGACGATGTCGGCCCAGGCCACGAGGTCGGCCGTCACCGGGGTGTCGGCATCGCGATTGGTGCCGGCGGACGCGACCTCAAGCCCCTCCCGCCCGGCGAAGACCTGCTCGGCGGTCGGGCTGCGCAGCCTGTTGCGGCTGCACACGAACAGAAGACGTGTCAAAGGCGGCTCCGCAAGTGGTCCTGCCCTGTAGCGGCCAGAAGCGGCGCGTGCAATCGTCACGAGCGCGCGTGCGGTGCCGTCTCGGTTCGATTTTAAAGCGCGCGCGATCTTATCGATTGCGCCCTTAGGCACGCCCGCGCGCCTCCGCCAGAGCCAAACACGCAGTTGTTATTGCATCTGCGCAATCCTATCGGCGCCTTATCGCAACTGGCCATGCGCCGATGCCGGAACTAGCTTCTCCTCATGAACGGCGCGGCCGACACGGGCCGCCCACCCACTCTTCGGAGAAGACCAAAATGAACAAGATCCTCATCGCCGCCGTCGCCCTCGCCACCTTCGGTTCGGTTGCCGCCCAGGCTGCCGATGGCCGCGACGCCACCACCTATGAGCGCGCCGCTTCGGTGCAGGCGGAAGCCGCCGCGCCGGTCGTCGAGGGCCGCAACGCCGCGGTCGCGGTTCCCGCCACCTCCGACGCCTACATCAAGCAGGCGGTCGAGGCGAACGCCCGCTCGACCAACTGATCTCCCGCTTCCCCCCAAGGCCGGCGCCCCCAGGTGAGCGCGCGCCGGCCACTTTTCAAGGAGTATCGACCATGAACAAGATCCTCATCGCCGCCGTTGCCTTCGCCACCCTCGGCGCCGTGGGCGCCCAGGCCGCCGGCCGTGACGCCACCCTCTATGGCACCCACCCGGCCCCGCAGGTGCAGAGCCAGACCGCGCAGCCGGTCGTGGAAGGCCGCAACGCCACCCTGACCGTGCCCGGCACCTCCGACGCCTATATCAACCAGGCCGTCGAGGCGAATGCCCGCTCGACCAAGTGACCTGCTCGACCAAGTGACCGCTCGACCAAGTGAGCCGAACGGACCTTTCGAGACCTGACCGTCTTCTGGGGCGCCCCTCACCGGGGCGCCCCATTTTTTTTTGACTTGCCGCTCAGGCGGCGAACTTCAGCAGCTTGATGGCGTCGAAATCCTGCACCCCGCCGCCGACGCGCTTGGTGGTGTAGAACAGCACATAGGGCTTGGCGGAATAGGGGTCGCGCAGCACCCGCACCCCGGCCCGGTCGACCACGAGATAGCCGCGGCGGAAATCGCCGAAGGCGATGGAGAGGCTACCCGCCCCGATGCCCGGCATCTCCTCCGCCTCGTGGACGGGAAAGCCCATCAGGCTCGGCGGCGTGCCCGGCGCGCTGGGCGGCGCCCACAGATACTGGCCGTTCTCGTCCTTCAGCTTGCGCACCGCGCCCTGCGTGCGCCGGCTCATCAGGAAGGAGCCGTTCTGCCGGTAGCCGGCTTTCACGGCATAGACGAGATCGACCAGCGGGTCGGAAGGGCTGGCGGCGGGGAAATCGCCGGCGGCGCCGGTGGCGAGGAAGCCGAGCTTGCCCCACACCCAGGCGCTCTCCGCCACCGTGTCATAGGCGAGGAAGCCCTTCGGCTTGCCCACCCCGTCGCCGGTGACGAACGCCGTGCCTTCCTGGCTCGCGAAGGCGGCTTCCACCTCGATGGCGAGCCATTCGTCGATATTCACCGCCGAATCGTCGAGCAGCGTCTGCGTCGCCGCCGGCATGGCGTAGAGCTCCATGGCGGGGAAGGCGATCTCGTCCAGCACCGGGCTGGCGGTCTGGCCGCGCGCGCCGGTTTCCGCCACCCAGCCCACTGCCGGACCGGAGGTCATGAACGGCTTCTTGTAGGTTCCGGCCGAGATCACCCGCACATCGGCGAGGGCGCGGATCGGCGAGAGCGCGGTGAGACGGCGGCCGATCTCGCGCTCGGTCTCGTTCGGCACGGTGTAGCCGCCATCCGCGCCCACCCCGGCGGAGAGCGCCTTGGCCTCCAGCCGTTTTAGTCCCGCCGCCTCGCCGGTCCGCACATAGGCGTCGAACGCCGCCTTGTGCTCACGCGCGGCGAGGTCGCTGACGGCATCGCCGCCGCCCAGCAGGGGACGGCGGGCTTTCAGCACCAGCTCATCGATCAGCGCCTTCTGCGCGTCGAGCGCGGCATTGATGCGCGCCACCTTGTCGTCGGCGACGACATCGCCGCCACGCCGCTCCAGCGCGCCGAGCCGCTGGTCGTTGGCATCCTTGAACGCCTCGAAGGCGCTCATGAATTCCTCGAAGGCGGCCGAGACTTCGGGGCCGGCGGACTTGCATTCGGGGGCAATGGGGCTCGGCTGCATGGAGTTGATGTCCTGTTTGCAAGAAGTGAGGTCATCCCGGCCGCCGGCGCCGCCGGAGAGCCGGGATCGTGAGACGGAATGTGCGATGCCGGATTGGTCGGGCGGACCGTCCGCGATGACGGCGGAAGGCGGGTTGGTCGCCTTAGGGAACGGTGCCCTGGACAAGCCGCGTCACACGCGGCGCTGCAACGTCGCGTGACCGGGCCACGGACGCGACCTCATCCCCGGGCTTGACCCGGGGACCCAGCCCTTCCGCCGTTGCGCGGCCAAAGTCCGGGTGGCCGGGTCAAGCCCGGTCCTGAGGGTCTTTGAGCGACGCCCGTTATGCTGAGGTGCCGGCGCGCCGCGCCGGCATTGAGCCACGCAGGCCCTCACAGCACCGGCCGCAGCCCCGGACAAGCCGCGTCACGCGCAACGCCGATCCGGGGCCCCTCCCCCTTCCTCATCCCCGGGCTCGACCCGGGGACCCAGCCTTTCCGCTGGTGCGCGGCCAAAGTCCGGGTGGCCGGGTCACGCCCGGCCATGAGGGGAGACACTCTGCGAGCGACCATCCTTCGAGGCGCGCTACGCGCGCACCTCACGATGACGACGTTCGTGATGCCACCGCCCGTCCTGCTGAGATGCCGGCGCCTCGCGCCGGCTTTGAGGCCCGCAGGCCGGTTCAGGTCCCCCCCACCGGCCGCAGACCCGGCAGGGCGCGCAGGCGGCGGGCGCCGCGTCGGATCGCGCCCGCAAGACAAGCTCCGGCCCGCGTGTCGCCGGCCCGCTTCACCGCCGCGATGCGCGCATCCGGCTGCATCGGAAAGGTGACGACCGACACTTCCCACAGATCGATGCGCGAGAGCCGGCGCACCCTTGTGCGCGGGTCGGTGCGGCCCTCCACCGCGCGGAAGCCGATGGACAGCCCGTCAATGGCCCCGGCGCGCATCAGCGCCAGCACCTCGCGGGCGCGGGCGACATCGAGGGTGAGCTGGCCTTTCACATAAAGCCCGACCGAATCCTCGTGGAGACCGAGCCAGGTGCCGATGGGCTCGGCCGGGTCGTGCTGGAACAGCAGCCGCACCCCGCCGGCGCCGCGTTCGGCGAGCGAGTGGCCGAAGGCGCCGGGCAGGATCAGGTCGCGGCCGAGATCGACCCGGCCGAACAGCGCCGCATAGCCCTCGAAGCGGCCATCGGGCGCGATGCTGGCGAGCGCGCCGGCAAAGGGCGCGGCCCCGGCCTTGGTCTCGCGCAGGGGGAAGGCGCGGGCGTCGAGGCTCATGCCCCCTCCCCCGTGCCCGGCCGGCGGGTGGCGGCCGTGCGTTCCAGCCGGCCGAGCGTGCGGCCGAACTGGCGAAACACCTGCGGCGCCTGCCCGGCCCGGTCCGGCGCCGGCAGAAGCGGGCCGAGCCCGGTGAAGCGGCCGGGCAGGAAGGCCCGGATGCGCGGGGTCGAACTCATGTCTCGTCTCCGAACTGGGCGTTGAAGCGCGCGATCTCGCGCACGAAATCATCGAACCGGCGCACCGCGCGGCCCAATTCGCGCAGCGCGACGGCAGCCAGCGCCGAAGCCCCCAGCGCCCACATCAGCAAGGCGAGATGGGCGATGTCGGCCTTGGCGGCGAAAGCGGTGATGAGCGGCTGCATGGGGGTCTCCCGACTGCAGATGGAGGCGAGAGCCACACTGCAAGCTGCCTTTGTTTGGATTCCGTCAAAATTTTCTAAATCGATAATTGATATAGCTAATATTTCGAAACTTCTTCCAATCTTTTGCACGCTATTTCATAGTATTTTATATTAGATTCAATTCCTATATATGGAATATTACTATTTATACATGCAACACCAATGGACCCGGAACCCATAAACGGATCAAGTATGGGGCCTTCCATGATTTTAAGTAGGGCGGACATAAGTTCGACGGGCTTGCCCGCCATGTGATCTCTGTCGCGCGGAGGCCGACACCGAACGACACCTGCCGCAGTCGGACCTGCCAAAGACCGTCGTCCATTCGTTCCCCAAACGACGTACTCTGCTTGGTTTCGATATCGGCCTTGTTGGGGCCGCGCGCACTCAGTCTTGTCCCAAGGAACAATGCCCCGCCAGACCCAACCTGCAGCTTGGATCGCGTCTGTTGTAATCGGCAATTGCCGCCAGTCTGAAAAGACGCAACAGATGCCCGATGGCGACACTTTCGCCCGCGCCTTTGTCAACCACAGGTTAGACCACGCGAGATAAGACCGTTGATCACGGCAATCACCATCGAACTCTGGATTCTTTCCCGATCGGAATGAGTATTTTTGGCTTGTCAGTATGTCGCGATTGGATCGGAGCGAGTTTCCGCTAGAATAAGGAGGATCGGCCAGCAACGCTCCAATGGAATTATCCGCCATTTGGCTTATTATCTCGACAGCATCACCGTGGAAGAGATGTGCCTGGCCTATCACATGGTGCTGCATTCCCTCACTCCCGCACCCCATAGCCCACCGCCTGGCGCTTTTCGTCGTCGGTGAGGAAGCTCGCCTCGTTCACCCGGCGCCACAGCGCCTCGCGCTCGCCGTGCAGCACCTCGATGGCGTCGAGGTCCGGCTCCAGCACCAGCCGCCCCGGCCCATAGGCGGGGCCGAGCCAGAGGCTGATCTCGTGCAGCAGCCGGCGGCCGAGCGGCAGGATGGTCTGGCGCCACAGCACCCGGCTGGCCTCAGCGTAATTGGCATAGGTGGCGTCGCCGGGAATGCCGAGCAGCATGGGCGGCACGCCGAAGGCGAGCGCGATCTCGCGCGCGGCGGCGTTCTTCGCCTCCAGGAAATCCATGTCGTGCGGCGAGAGCGAGAGCGGGCGCCAGTCGAGCCCGCCTTCCAGCAGCAGCGGCCGCCCGGCATTGGCGCTGCCGGAAAAATTCGCCTCCAGCTCTTCCTTCAGCCGGTCGAACTGCTCGTCCGAGAGATTGCCCGCCCCGGCATAGATCAGAGCGCCGGAAGGGCGGGCGGCATTGTCGAGCAGCGCCTTGTTCCAGGCGCCGGCGGCGTTGTGCAAATCGAGCGCCATCTGCGCCGCCTCCAGCGGCGGGGCGCCGTAATGGTCGTCGAGCGGGTTGAACAGCGCCACATGCAGGATCGGCGGCGGCACACCTTCCTGCACGAAGCGCACCGAGCGCCCGCCGGCGGTATAGTCATAAGCCTGCGCCCAGCCATCCGGACCGGGCACCACGCGCATGCGGTCCGGGCGCAGCACATGGAGTTCGCGCGGCGCGCCGCCGAGGCTCACCGCCTCGACATAGGCATTGCCGGCCAGCAGCAGATGCGCGGCGAGCGCCTCCATCAGCCCCGCCCCGGCCAGGCGCGCATTCGGCTGCGCCAGCAGGTCGAGCAGCGGATGGCTCGCACTCTCGCGCCCGTCCTCGCTCAGCAGCGGGCGCAATTCGCTCACCCCCTGGGCGATCAGCCGCACGCAGCGATAGGCGATGGCGTTGCGCTGATAGCCCTCGCGGGCGAGTGCGCCATAGTCGCGCGGCGTCCATTGCGGCCGGTGGCCGGCGAGCAGCGCCACCAGCGCCTGGGTGCGCGAGGCTTTCGCCTCGGGCGCCGCCGCCCGGCGACCGAGCGGGAAGGGAAAGAGCTTCATCAAAGGGCTCCGGTCCGTGTAGCCGATCTCATTGCATCCTGGCGGGATCACCGCCCTCCACCTCCATCCTTCGAGGCGCGCTCCGCGCGCACCTCAGGATGACGGCGCTCCAGGTCGAACCCCTCGTCATGCTGAGGTGCCGGCGCAACGCGCCGGTCTCGAAGCACGCAGGCCTGGCACGCAGGCCCGGCACGCAGGCCCGGCCCCTCACACCCGTCGCACCCGGGGCGCCGTGGCGCGGGGGCCGAGCGCCAGGGCGGTGACGGCCCAGACCAGCGCGTCGAGCCGGTCGGGCGAGCGGCCGTTGGAGAGGCCGTCCGGGCCGAAATCGCACATCTCGTCCAAAACTGACGAAATACAAGCGGAATCAACGACGTGCGTTTTACCGAGGGCAAGCCGAAAAACCGTGAACAAGCCCAGAACATCGGGGCTGATTGTAAAGCGGTTTTTGGCCCCTCTCCCCAACGGACCCCCAATGATTGGGATCGGCTCATGACTGAGGAAAACATTAACGCAACTGAACTCCTTCCGATCTGGAAGGACAACGGCCTCGGCAACCGCATCTACAAGGCGTTGCACGCCTACCTTGATGACTACGTGTTCAGTCCTGATGAGGGGCCGGATCACGAGCCGACAGAATTTGAGCGCATGCTGCTGGAAGATTTTTTCAACGGCGCGATCAGCGATGAGGCAGTGAACGCCATCCTGCAAGAGGCGGCCCGTGCCATAGAGGCATCTGCTGGCCCCGAAAATGTAGACCGATGGAAGGGCGAAGAGCCGCCACGTGACGGCGCACCATTTCTGGGCATGGACATCTACACCATGCGCTGGACGCCCTACAGCAAGAAATCTGAGCAGTACAAGCGCGGAATAGCGGGCAGGTGGCAGCGTGCCGGCGAGCATGGAGGATGGGAGAATTGCCCGCCTCCCAGCGCGTGGAGGCCTTCCCTGCCTCGAACAGGGAAGTCCTCCGCCGAGAACTCCCGCTATGCATCTGATGGCCTGCGGGCATGGAATTTGTCTCATATCGCGGGGGCTTCTGATGACTGACCACCCCACCCCGTCCGCGCCAGGAGCGCGGGTGAATCCTCCTTTTGCTGATCAGCGCTTCGACACGTTCGAGCAGTGGGTCAACAAAGCCTCCTCGTGGCTGACACGCCATCCCGAATACAACAACACCGAGCACGGCGAGAAGAAAGGCTGGCGCGGGTCGCACTTCACCGCTCTCTGCTTCGACAGTCTCGGGCGGCGCTGCCAGTGCGGCAAGGACATGATGCGCGCCCGCGATGAAGGCGCCTTCCCGGTCTGGTGGATATGGCCCGATCAGATTGTCGAAGCGATCACCGCCGGCCGCGCCGCTCTCTCGGAGGCCGGCCATGAGTGAGGGGGAGAATAATCCCGGCCTCAATGGCGCACGAGCTATCGGGGCAAGCCGGGTTGCATCGGTCTTCGACGTTTCTATTCCGCCTCATGAGGACATCTATTCGGTCGAGCGGCATGGTGACGGCTACGCGATCTACTTCGGGCGCTCAGCCTCCCGCCACGGCTACAATCTGGCGCGCCTGTCCGACATAGCTGCGAACGGCCGCGATCTGCCGAAGCTGATCGAAACCGGCCTAAACGCTGCGGACACCATCACCACCCTCACCCACCAGCTAGAAGCCGAGCGCGAGCGGGCGGTGAAGGCCGAAGAACGCTGCGAAGCCTACAAGGGGCAGGTAGAGGCCGGGGCGAAGGAGATTGAAGCGCTCAGGGCCGTGCTCCGTGAGAAGGCAATGGAATATCTCGCCCTCGATCAGCAGGCCACAGAGGCGCTCGGAAGGGCGGTGAAGGCGGAGGAGGAGCTGGACGGTTGGCGTAACCAGATGAAGGCCGATGCGGGAGAAATCGCTCAGCTCCGCGAAGCGCTGTACCGGATCGCCAACATCGGTGCCGGTTCTGGCGCCTTGACCAGGTACAAGCGGCTGATCGAAGCGGAAGACATCGCCCGCGCCGCCCTCAAGACCGGGGAGCCCTCCCATGACTGACCTCACCGCACTGAAAGAACTGCTGGAGAGGGCTGGTGTTCGGATCAAGCCGCTGGTTTGGAATGATTTTTCCAACGACATATCTATCGCCCGCTCAGACCTTGGGGTTTACGTCGTTATAAGGGGGCACGACGGTCGGTGGTTTGCGCGCCGCGAGGGGATCAACATTCAGTACCCAACCCCTAGGGTAGACGGAAAAATCGAAGCGGTTGAAATTGCCCGCGATCATTACGAGAGATCGGCGCTCTCCGCCCTCATAGCCAAGGAGGAGAGCAATGCTTGACCTCCTCGCAGACTTGATGAGCGCGAGGCTATTGGCGGCTGTCTTCGTCGCCTATGTCGCGGGGTTCCTTACAGGGATGTACGTTATGGAGAGGGTGAGGGGATGAAACCCAAACAGCCGTCATGTCAAAATTGCGGGAGCACCGGCTGGGTGTGCGAAGAGCACACCGATGCTCCGTGGACTGGGGAAAGGGCCTGCGGGTGTGGTGGGGCCGGGGCGCCGTGCGAAGAGTGTAATTTCTCGCTCGGCAAGGATGACCCGCCTAGGATGCTCGCTGGCTGGACCCCGATTTGTTTCGCACCAGACATAGAGGAGTGAGGGATGGACGATAAAAGATCTAGGTTCGAGTCTATGATATGGCTTTACTCTAGTCTAGGGAAGGACGCTTACGAACGATCAGTTGAAGAGCTTAATATGGGCAATATTGGACAAGCAAAAAACGAGCAGATAGGGGCAAGCGCTTGTTATAATACGGCAATTTCCCACAGGCTTGCGCTTATTGAAATTTTGCACTTTAGCGAACCACAGCAGGCATAAAGGCTCCAAGTATGGAACCGGCATATTTTCGCGTTGGCAAAGGCCGTATTGAGTCAGTGACGATGGAAGAAGCGGTGCAGGAGAATAATATTCTCCGATCCGCCCTCCGCGCCATCATAGAGCGCGCAGACAACGGCACGCTAGGATCGTCTAAGGTGCAGGATATGCGAAAGCTGGCGAAAGAAGCTCTAGGAGAGTGAAGGATGGTTCGCCCTTATGGCGTCATTCAAATGCGCGGCCTGAAAGCTACACCCGGAGGGCGATGCCATTATTGTCATCGTATGACTGCCCCGTCAGATTGGCAAGCCGATGATCCGGGCCTTGTTTGTACTCGGGACCACATCACCCCGGCCAGCCGAGGCGGCATTGAAACGGTCATAGCATGCCGCCGCTGCAACAACGTGCGCGGTGATGCTCCCTACGAGATGTTCGTCTGGTGGATGCAGCACGTCAACGATGACAAAAACGCCTCTGCCATGCGGCGAGAGTTCCAGCGCTTCGTCTATGAAATGGCAGTAATTGGGTTCCGCGAGCGGACAGGGTACGATGGCGACACGGCAGAGCCGTGGGGCGAATTTTTGAAGCTATCTCGACGGTAGACGCGGGATACTGCGCGGTTTAGAGGTCCGCAATCTGCTTGAGAAACCCCGCCGGCCATTCCGAGGCTGGCATAAGCGAGGCATCGTGCTCACCCCTCTCCGCTTCATAGGCGGCTCGAATAAGCAGCGCCGCTAGAGCAAGAAGCCCTTGAGCGTCGTCATGCACGATGTTGTGCCGGCGCCCAACCATCACTAGGCCAGTCTCGGGGTCACGGACAATCCATTCATCCATGTCTGTCAGGGGCGCCCCATCAAGTCGCACACGACCCGACTAGGCACCGCGAAGCCAAATCCGGTGATGGTGGGGAATAGTCCGGCCCGGACAGTCTGAACGCCGACCGCGACACCGACAACGCGATTGCGGGACACAATGGCGCCACCCGACATACCCATAACGACAGTGCCATCTAGGGCCGCCACAGAGAGCCAAGGGCCGCGTTTTTCAGGCGCGCCAACCACCTCCCCGCTCGCATGCACGAAGTCGACAGAGCCTGGGCTTCCATAGGCCGAATACACGGTGCCAACAGGAAGGTCGGAACATGCCAACGGCACCGCCCCGATGTTCTCATGATCGTGGATGCGCAACAGCGCCACATCATATTCGCGGTTAAGCCAAAGGACTTCTGCGTCCTGACGGGCGCCGGTATTGGTGACGACCGTGGGCGCTCGACCGTCCACGACGTGAGCCGCTGTCAGGATGAATCCGTTCCCAATATGCGCCCCAGACCCGTGGCCTTCCGGCATATCGATCTTGACCGAGAACGACGCCAAGGGGACCGAAGCCGCCGGCAGCGCAAAAAGCACGAAAAGCACGCACGCGACGGCGCATAGAGCGAACGCCGCAAGGTTGCGGTAGCGCATGGATTGCTCCGATTCTGAGGATTATTTCGGATTGAACGCGGGAGCGATCCAGCCCCATATTTTTTGCACCGCATCGCCTAGAGCGGCAGTAGCAACCACGAACGCCGCCACGGTGATGATGCACCATTTGATGAAGCGCGAGACGGTTTTGGTGGCACGAGAGAACTCAATAGCCGCTTCTAGTTCTTCAATTCTTTCGTCTGTCAGGTTCGCGAGGAACGCACGGGCACGCGGGGTGAGGTCGTCAAAATGCGAAGGCTCACCCATTTCAGCGCCATCCACAAACGACCTTGCCGGCCGCGTTGTTCGCCTTAACCTGGCGGATGGTTTCGTCTGTATCGGAATCGGACCAGCGCACCGGCTGTAGCACCGTGCAGACAGCCCTACCGGTTGTCCCGTTTCCAGTTGTCTGGCTCACGCAACCTGCCGTCAGAAGCGTCGCGATCAGCACGCTGGCGAGCGGCAGTGCCGCGTTCGATGATTTCGTCTGCACGGGCCTGCTCCTGTTCTTTGGCGCGCTGGAGAGCACCGGACGCGCCCTTGTTGCGGCCGGCGAGATAGGCAACGCCGCCCGTCGCGATGACGATGACGGCGGTTTTGACGGGGGACGGCAGCAGCACCCACACGGGGCGCCAGAGGGTGTATGTTGCTGCTAGAGCGCCAGCGGCGAGCGCCGCCCATACCCACCAAGGGATGATGTCGATAACCCAGCCGAGCATCAGCCCGCACTCCGCAGGCGCCGCACGAAATAGAACGCGCCTACGCCAACCGCGACAATGACCGCGAAGCCAAGCGCCCACGCCAGAGGATTGGTCGGGTCAGAAGCAGCGTTGAGCGCGGCGCTGCCGACGGCTATAATGCCGCCCATCCCTTCGGGGGACTTGGCGATGTCCTTCAAGCTGCGATCTTCAACCGTGGCCTTCGCGGCGCCGGGGACGCCTCCCGGCTCGCCTGTCACCGGAGGAAGCGGGGCTTTGGCCGCCATGTCCAGCGCCACCTTGCGGACATCGGAAACACGGCGCTCCCAGCCTTTGCCAAAGGTCGGCCAGGTACGCAGGCTTTTCAGCATGGCAAGCCGAAAATCGTTTGCCTTGTTGATGACAGTCGCACCATTCGACTTTCGGGCCGCTTCTAGCGTTGCTTCGCCAATCTGCCCGTCTGCGGTCACGTCCAAAGCGCGCTGGAGCCATTTTGCCCCCTGCGAAACGCCGGAGTTTGCAGCGGCATCAAAAGTGCTATAGTCAATGCCCCTCGGGAGATCGTCGCCTCGGATCGCATCCCAATACTGGCGCCGATAGATGTCAGCTACCTCTTGGTCTTTGATGTAGCGAACAGACTGCCGGGGCAGTTTAAGGCGGTCGCGCCAGCCGTCATAAACCCGCTGAGTGACGCCCTTGTTTGTCGCGCCTCCGGGGTCTTTTGGATGGTTGACGTATCCGCCCTCGTGGATGAGTACGCGCTTAAGCGCCTCGTCGAAGCTCGACGCGGTCATGGGTTTCTCCAGATTGTCGGAAAGTTCAGAAGGCGAGCGTGATCAGCGCGGCGATGCCAAGGGCGACGGCGAGAAAGTAGAGCGGGATGCTTCCCATCTTCTCGTCTGCGGAGCGGCCCTTGGATTCTGCGACCTTGGCTACAACGAAGACAATCCCGGCGAGGCACACCAAAATGATCATGTACATATCAATCCCCAGATTGTCGGAAGGGTCAGGCCAAGCTCACCATCCGGGGATGACGGTTGGCGCAAAGATCGTCTCGGTTTCCAAAGTGCACCACGGCAAGTTCAGCAGATAGGCGATCATGCCCGGCGCGTAGGTGGCATAATCCGGGTCGTCCACAATCGCTTTTGGTGCAACGTAGTTGCCAGCTAGGGTGACCGGGGCGCCCGGCTCATACTCAACGGCGTTATCGTTGAGATTTAGGCCGACGCCTGGGGTCGTATTGTCGACCACGCGCGGATCTATCGCAACTTCGGGCGTGTTGTACTCCATGGAAGCAACACGCTGCTCTGGCGTCAGCACGAAGAAATTCTGCATCATGTCAAGTGGCTCCGATGGCGGTGAGGTATGTGCCGATGGCGGCATAAAGCGAGGATTGATCGCTGGCCGTCAGCCCCCCGCCGATGGTCGCAGCGGCCAGCTGGTCCGTTGAGAAGCTGACAGCTGATCCGCCGACGTTCTTGCCGGCAAGAAATGGGAGCGAGGCGTTAGCTGATGCGAGCGAGACCGATGCGACCGTACTGCTGACAAGGAGCGCGCCGTTTTTGTAATAGGCTTGAGCAGTCGCGCCTGTCCGGCTGATGACATAATATCCGTTTGACGATGTGACGGCGGGCTGCATGGCGCCCGTGACGCCTTGGTTAACACGGCCCAAAGCAACATCGCCAGTATACCTGGCATTGATATGCGTCTGGAACGTTGATCCGTTAAATATTCCAGTCTCGATTGATACGGCCTTCGCCGCCCTGTTTGTTAGATCCCATATGGAGATATGGGCACTATCTTGAATGTATTTTGCGCCGCTTGCGGTGAAAGGGTTAAACAACGAGTCCAAATAAGCCGATGAGCCGTTTCCCGTGTATCCCCTATCAACTGTGAAAGACGGGGTGTTGATTGCTGACGCGTTATACTGGTCAGAAATCCAGTTTAGCCGCGCCGCCTGTGAATCAGCAGCGGCCAGCATATATAGGGCATCCATTTTACCCCATACGCCGCTTGCCAAAAGCGAAGATATAGTTGCGTTTATTAATGATTTCCGCTCGGGAGATGGGGGCGTTGTCATTCTGGCAAACAAAGCGTTCGCTTCGGCCGTATAAACCGCTCCGCCACCATCCCGAAGCGACCGGCTCCGGCCACGAGCGAGGCCCATGGTCAGACGCCGACGCCAGAGGTAAACGTGACGGTGGCTGTCCCGGAGGCCGTGATCACCGCAACATGGGTATCGGTCGTCTTGCGCGTGAATCCACGGGATACGCCAATGTCAAGCGGCGTGTCAGTGGTGGCGGCGGTCACCGTTGAAGTGCCAAACTTGAAGTAGGCGACGACCGACCCTTGGTTGAGACAAGAAATATTGATCCCCGCCGTAGGAAGCGCGACCGCCGTGCTCCCGGAAGTCGTCGTAGCCGAAGCCGAAACGGTAGTTTTTGCCTTAAAAAGCTGCTGGTCCATTTGGCTTTCCTGTCAAAGAACGCGGAGGATGACGGGCATGACGATGGCCGGCGGCATATTCTGGTGCGCGCCGCCGCCGCCTTGAGCGCTGATGGTGTGGCTGTGCGAGCCGCCGGGGTCGGTTGTTCCCGAACTGATAGACGGGATGAACGCGCCGCCGCTGCCGCCTTGGAAAATGGTGGTCGTTGGGCGGGAATAGCCGTGCGTATGGTCGCCAATCGTGGACGTGACGCCACCGTGGTTATGGCTAGGCATTTCCGTGGTTGTCAGTGTGACATTTTGCGCGCCACCTGCCGCTCCAACGGTCGTGCCGTTAATGCTTGAACCGGCAGTAGTGATGCGGTTGGCTGCCGTCCCTCCCATGTTATCGAGGCCGAACACGGCGCGGCCACGGAGGTCAGGCACGTTGAACGTTGTGGACCCGTCACCAACCCCGTAGGTCGTGCCGACGATGGCGAAATAGGCGGAATAGGTGGTACGGCTGATCGCTTGACCGTAGGGGAAAACGTACTTTCCACCGGCGGGAACAGTTGCGGGCCCGGCGTAAGGCAGTACTGTCCCGAGAGGCACAAACGCATCCAATAGCGCCGTTACAGTCGAGATGGCGGAATCGACATAGGCTTTTCGAGCCGCGTCATTCGCCGCCGAGGGCGCTGGAAGATTGCCGACCTGGTTCTGGCCCATGTCCAGAGCCGCGCCGGGGGCGGTAAACATGGGGACAACCGCGCCGGCTGTCGGGTCAGCAAAAACGAAGGCTGTGAACCCTTGCGGGACAGCTACCCCCGAGCCCGACGCCATCCGAACAGTGATCGTAAATGCGCCAGACGTTGAGTTCTTGATTGCGTAGAATGAGCCCTGCGTAGGAACGATGTAGGCAATGCTTCCGGTTAGCGTACCGGTCAGGGTGTGATAGACGTTCTGCGCCTGTGACGTGGCGATGGTGATATTGGAGTTGCCGCCGACATTGACCGAAATCCGACCGCCAAAATTCAGATCCACGGTGGACAGATTGGCGTTTGTCTTGATGCCCCATGTGCCCTGGTTCTCACCAGTTTGCATAAGCTCGTAGTTCTTATTTGCGCTATTTACGCTGGGCATGTCGGTTCACCATGGAGGATTGTCTGGTGGGCGCATGACTTCGCATCGGCTGCGCGCTATGCTCGCTGCCTTGGAAACATGGGCGGATCGGATGAAGTGGGTTGCAGCGCTGCTTGCGCTTGGAATGGCCGGATGCGTCTCGACATCCGAAATGCAGGTGGCGCCGAACGTCTATCGGTTAGAGACGAATGCGCAGGGGCTTTTGTTCGTCGGTCAGTCCGGCAAGGAAACACTGAAAAGAGCGGCTGAGCTGACAATCCAGCGCGGCTACACCCATTTCATTTTTGCCGATGCGGGTTATGAGACCGGCTCAAAGGTCGCCGGGGTCATCCCCGGCCGCACCTATGGCAACACGACTGTCTCGGGCTATTCCTACGGCAACACGTTCAACGCCACGGCTTATGGTTCAAGCTACTCCACGCCCTCTACCGTCGTGCGCGCGCCGACCGAAAAGGTGTCCGTTACCGTCGTGATGCTGCGCCCCGGCGAATCCGGCTTTGAACAAGCCTTTGACGCCGAGGCGGTGCTTAAGGAGCAGGGCGCGAATTGATCCGTCCTGCCAGCCTATTTTCTGCTGTTGTCCTTTTGGTTGGGCCTCATCCCTGGGCTTTTATCGCCGTTCTGGTCTTCCTGGCCGGCAACCATGCGCGTGCCCAATGGAATGTCGACCGTTGGCGTTCCGGCTGGGAGTGCCTTGGCAACCCATTGCGACGCCTTGTCGAGCGCGCCTCTAAGCGCCGGCTGTTTGCTGACCATTTCAAGCGCCCGGCGAAGCACCGCCGGATCATCTGAGGCGAGCATTTCACCGACCCGGCGCGCCACGCGCTCATCGATCTTGTTCCGTCCGGCACGGACGAAATACGCCAAGGCTGATGCCATCAAGACGGTCGGGCTGAACGAAGCGACCCCGCCGCCTATTCCGCCCGCAATACCTAGCTCTTGAAGTTGGCGCGCCGTGGTCGAGTTTCCGCTGACAGCGGCGCGGAACCGCTCCATCATGTCTTCGACCTTGATCTGCGATTCAAGCTGCTTGGCACCGTTCTTGCCTAGCAGCATTTCTGCTTTGCCGCGCTCCTCGGCCGAATTAAACATGCTCTTGAGCACGTCCCGCCGGTCAGCGGATCGGCGCAGATTGTCCATTGTCTTGGCTGTCCAGCCTTCGACAAACAGTTTCTTTTCTGGCCCGTTCAGCTTGTTGAACGCTCGGCGCGCCTCATCAAGCGGCATGGACGATTTTGCGGCAAATTTTTCGCCAGCCTCTAGGGCATCTTCCGCGCCGAAGAACTGCGCGGCCCCTTTGCGAGCCGCGCCGAATTCAGGAACAGTCGTGTCTAGCTTGTCGAGAAGCGCGCGGCGCAAGGCATCAACCTCACGCGCGCGGTCAGCATCCCCGGAGCGCTTCAGTGTTTCCGACTGGCTGCGGAGATTGCGCTGCACAACGTCCCAAAACTCAAGCGACGGCGTCGCAACACTTCCATCGGGGTTGGTCTTAAGCGAGATGGTGCCCGTGACCTCATCCACGTTGAAGGGATTTTTGGGCGCCGGCGTGCCCTGCACAGCCGCCACATTTCGACTACGATTGGTGGCGTCCTTGATAGCGGTTTGCATGGCCGGCGCGCCGGTCAGAGACTCCAGCCCGCTATCCCACACGGATTGGCCGGCCTGATATGCCTTCTTGTACGCGGGGGCGTTTGCCTGACGCGCCGCGTCCTTCAGGCCCTCGCGGACTGCCGCGTTGTCGCCCTGCGACCCCGTGATGCCGCGCAACACGTCCTCGAAACGCCCGGCCTGACCGGGGAACCGATCTTGCGTCGCGATCTGGAGCGCTTCACGGCCAGCGGGGGACGTATTCGCGGACGAGCGGGCGAGCGCCTTGGTTGTCTCCCCGCCAATGTCTCCCACGACGGCAGGGGCCGTTTTCTGGGCAGACCTAAGCGCCAGTTCAGCAAGAGCCGGAGGCGCGCCGCCAAGGTCCTGGTTGAGCGCGGTGCCGACGCGGCGCGCGGCTTCGTTCTCGACGTTCAGAGCGCCACGGAAAGGAGCCCGAACGGCATTGATACCGGCGCGGCCAAGACCGGCCGCCGCGTCAAGCCCGAGGCTAGCGCCGCCGCCTGTCAGTCCGCCAAGAGCACCGCCGCTGATGGCGCCCGTAGCGCGGCCTTCAAGCCCTTCGCCTGTTCCGGCCCCATAGAGAGCGCCGTAGGCCGTTCCGGTCTTGGCAGCGCTTGCCGCCCGCCCTAGGAGCCCGGCGCCCTTGACAACGCCCACGGCCGGCAGGAAGGGGGCAGTAAGGAGCGCGCCGCCGACCTCAGAGCCGAGAGCGGCGTAAGGATGCTCTTGCTTGTAGCGCTCAAGCGCCTGACGCTCCGCTTCGATTTCCTCGTCATAGCTCGTTCCCTTCTGCAAGGAACGAACGCCGGCACGAAGCTCATCGCCAAATCCGAAGGTCACGCCCTGCATGGCGGCATCAAGCCATCCGCTGCCGCGACCAAGTTCCTTGGTTCGATCCTCGATCCGCTTGGCGCGGGCCGGGTCTGCCAAAGCCTCTTCGGCGAAATCTCCCAACTCGGCATCCGGGGCCGCGTCAGCCGCACCCGCCGCCGCGATGGGGAGATCACCGCTTTGGGCTGCCTCGCGGGGGCGCTGAGACGGGGCGATCAGGTCGCTGATGTTATCTGAGCCATAGAGAGATGCCTGCTGATTGTGCAAATTCTCGGCGTAAGCGTTTGCCTCTTCAGGCGTAGCAAACATGCCTAGATGTCGTCCAGTCTTATGATAGGTGTCGATCGCCTCATCATCTGACATTATGCGCCCGTCGTCGGAAACAGTCGGTATAAGTATTTCTCGACCGTCTTCATTGAACGACATAGACCGAACAGTGCTGATAGTCCCATCGGCGTTTTTGACGACCGGACGCTTGCTAAGGTCAATATTACCTTGAGCCAAAGGCGCGCGCGGCGCCTCAATAATCAGGTCCGAAATGTCCTCCGCGCCACCGGTCGGCTGAGCATTGACGTCGATCATTGGCTCATCAGTAACGGGGGGAAGCGCTGCGGTTTCGATTACGCCCCCATTCAATGGAGCGCGGGCGGGGGCCGCCGCCACAGGGGCCGCGCCAAAGCGGTCAAAAAGCTGCGCCGCCGCGCTCGTGCGGTTGTCGTAACCGTGCGCCCCGCTGGGGTCGCCCCGCTTCCATCCCGCCGGCCTCTCATAGTCAATGAACGTTGCAGCCGCCCGGCGCGGGTCCGTAGCGGCCTTGAGCCGTGCGCCAACCGACTTTTCCGGCCCCCGCAGCTCGTAATCAAGAAACTTGAGCTGCGTATCGAGGCTATCGACCGGCGCGCCCTGTTCCTGCGCGAAATTGCGCAGGTTGGTCCAACGCCCCTGACCCGGCTGAGGATCGCGCCAACCGGCAATGCCGTAGCCCGTCCCGTTGTCGTGAGAGGCTGTCGGGTTCAGACCGGATTCTTGGCGCAGATTGCCAACGATGCCGGCCGCCGCGACCGGCGACCAGCCCATTTCGACAAGCTTACCGATGGCGTACTGTTCTTGCGGCGTCATTGGCGCGTGACTACCTTGCCATTCCACATGAACTTTGTTCCGGGCGCGAGGGCTTCAACCTCGGCTCGGGTCTTCGGAGTGGGCAGTGCGCCGGCCTCCCCAGACGCGCTTTCGGGCGTGGCTGCGCCAGCCTTCTTTTTTGCCCGCTCAAGACCCGCCTTGACAACGCTTTCGAGATCGTTCAGCGCCTTAAGGAAAGCGCCCTCAGACTGCGCCGTGGACAGCCGGGCAATGGCGTCAGTTGCCTTTTTGCCTTCGATTTCCGAGATGGCGCCTGTGCCGCGCAGGTTGCCGTAAGCCTCAAGGAATGCCTGCCCCTTAAGCTGGTCGACTTTCTGCGCAAAATCATAGCCTGGCGTAGCCGGAACCACGTTGGCGATGGACGACACGCCCGTTCCCCATTCGCGGCCAGGGTCATTGCGCACACTGTCAATCTGCGCCAAAAAGTTCTCCGCCCCCGCGAGTTGGTCGGGAAGGCCCGCCGCGCTTTCGCCCTGCGCCTTGCCAATGGCTTCCTGTGCCTTGGCGCCAGCAATGTCCTTGGGCTGATAGCCGACGACTTGACCAGTCCGCTTGTCGATCAAACCCCACTGCGTGCCGAGGTCAACCTTGTCCACCCCGGACGAAATCTCAACCCCCTCAGGGATTACCGATTCCACCAGATTGCCGGCCTCGTCAGGCTGGAGAAGAACGGTTTTCCCCCCCTTGGTGCCATAGACCGGCGAAAGGCTTACCTTGGGCTTCTTGTTGCCTTGGAATTCGTAGTTGACAACGCCCGTGTCGATCACGCGCCCATCCGAAGGGTAGAACAGTCGGATGGTCGGGCCGTCCTTCAAAATCTGCGGCTTACCGTCAAGATGCTTTTCACGCGCGAGCTGCGCCTGATACTGGCCCACGCCAGCCATCAGGCCCTCACCCAAGGCGCCGCCCCAACGCGGGGAGTTCGACGCCATCATGGCGCCGGCAGCGGAGAGAAGCGGCAAATTCGGGCCTTCGCCAAACAGAAGGCCGCGCCCCCCGATACCGGACGGCGCGGGGGTGCCGGGGTCGAAGTAAGCCGCAATTCCCGTCTTGCGCTCGGGGGCCGGCGCTATACCGCCGGAAGGCGCGATAGACACGGGCTCTGCCGCGTATACCCCATCATCTTCGGGCAACAACCAAGGAGCATCAGCGGGGTCCTCATCGGTGCCGTAGATGCCCCCGCCATCGGCATAGCCGACCACACCGCCACGCTTGTAGATCGGGCCAAGGCCGCCCCCACCAAGATGGCTGGTCGTGGACGCTCCAAACGGCTTGGACAGGCTGCCGATGGCGCTCCCAAGCGCTTTGCCGAACCCGGTCATTTGCTCGCCTGTAATGCCGCTGCCGGGGTTCGTGCCGCCCGTGCTTTGCGAAGAAGACGACCCCATGCCGCGAGACTGAATATTGGGCATAGTGATCCACGGCACATCGTATGTCATCGGCGTAAACGGAGCCGGGCCGGCCACGCCTCCAGAGGCCAGCCGCGTTGCCTTGTCATAGTTCACGCCGAGCAGCCCGTTGCCCATGTCCATAACGGCGTCAGGATCGCTTTCCGCCACTTCCTGCGCGATGAGGCCAATCTGCGTACGCGGGTCGCCCTTATAACGGTAGGCATAGACGGTTTCGCCGTTGTCGAGTTCGCCAACACGGCGAATGTCTTCCTTGGCGCGCTCATCCGAAAGAAGCCCAAGAGCCGCTGTGCCAAGACCCAGAACGTCGCCGCCCGTAATGCCGGGGGAAGTCTGTTCGCCCGTGCTTGTCGTCCCGAGCAACGGACCAACGCCGCTGATGATGCTGGAAAGCCACGACAGGTTCGCGTAAGGGTACGCTTGCTTGTTCTGCCACTGCTCATAGGACTTATCGAGGCCGGCCTGCGCGTTCTGCTGTTGCAAGCCGCCAGCGGTCAGCATGGAACCGATATCGGTCAGATTGGCTCCCTGCGCGCTCGTGCCGAGATTGGCGAACTGAGTGCCGGCGTTCGCCGCCGCGCTCCGATCAGCCTGCAAAGCCTGCTGCTGTGCCTGGTTTTGTGCATTGAACTGCGACACGGCGGAATTATAGGCGTCACTCTGAAGCCCAGCCATGGTCTGGTTTGCCGCCAAAGCCTGATTGCGCCCGAGTTCCGCCGCCGCAATCCCGGCACGATCCCCGCCGAACGGAGAGGCCCCGGACGAAATCGCCTTGCCTACAAGGTCGTTTTGCTGGATGGCATTCGTGCGGTTGATGTTCGCCATCGTCGCGTCGATGACGTTCTGAGTGTACGGGTTCTGGTACTTGGTCAGGTTTTCGGTATTGAACTCTTCCAGCGCCCCCGCCGTGCCCTGCGCGCCCTGTTGAGCATATTCCTGCGCCTGGTCATAATAGGGCTGCCACGCGCCCTGAGACGAGCGGATCGACTCAAACGCCGCCTGCTGATCGGGCGTGAACCCAGCGACAAGCTGGCCCGTGTACGGCGTGTATTCCTGCTTCGCCAGCTTTTGCGAGCTGTTGAGAAGCTTGTAATACGCCGCTGCGGCAACCGGATCGGCAGAGGTCGTGTTTGTGGATTTGGTCGACTTGCTGCCCATCAGATTTGCCTCTCGGGACGCGGGGCCAGCCCGTGGGAGAAGAACGCGCCGACATAATCAAGCTGGCGCTTGTAGAGCCGCACCTTTGCCTCAGTGCGCTCGGTCGATATGATGCCCATGATGAGCGGGATTCCGCCCTCTGCGGCGTTGTCCGACACCCACTTGGCGAACTCGATCAGCCGCTTGGCGTGCGTGGTCCGACGGTGATCCGGGTGGACGAAATTCCAGCGCTCATTGAGGCTCAGCTGCCGGGTGTACCACCACGGCTCCATGGTCATGCCGATAGATGCCTCAATGCCATTGGCCCCACGGATGACGCCAATGAAGCCCGTGCGCCCCTCGATAGACAACATCGGGTGCAGCGCCCGCATGACCGTCTCGCCATCCATCGGGAACATACCGTTCTCGTGGTGCAGCCCCGTGAGAAACCGGAAGATGTCTTCTTTATCGGCGAGCGTCGCCAGTTCAACGCCGGAGAACCGGACAACCTGTTGCGGAGAATGCATGTTCATTTCACCGGCCCCGGCAGCGCCTTCATATGCGAGATGACCTGTTTGCGAATGTTGCGGACCATGCCGTCCAGAACCTTGTGACCCTGCTTGCGGTCGCCGCCGCCTAGGCGCTCAACCGCGTCCGGCGGCACGACGTACTCGCCCCCGGCCGCGATGATTTCTACCCCGTCCTTGTCCACCGAGCCGCCACGAGCGCGGGGCTGCGGGCTGTTCTGGAGGATTTGATCCAGCAGCTGCGCGCCGGCCATCGTGTTGCCCTGACCGAGCCCTGACACCACGTCGGCAGGAATGACGTAGGAGTCACTGCCAACCACCATGGGGAGCCGATCCGTGCGGCCGGGCGTCGGGTCGTGGATCAGGCCCACAGGGGCGGCGATCCCACCGGATGCCGCCGCGTCAGGGGCAATACCGCCTTCAGCCCGCTTGCGGTACTGCGCAAGAGCCGCCGCAACAGCCTGCTTTTGCGGATGACCCGCGCGCATCATTTCGCGGATATTCGTGCTGATCGTTTCGTCGCTGGCGCCAGACTTAAGCGGCATGGATGACCCTCCACAGGTCGCGGCCGAACTCATCGCGTTCGCGCCGGGCGGCGATCACATCGTTCTGGCGGTAGCTGTGCGTCTTGGAGACAGGTGGCGTCACGTTCAGGATCGCCACTACGGTTTCTTTGTCGGGGCATTCCATCACGGTCGCCCGGATCAGCTCATCTGGGAGGCTGATATTGATGAACCCGCCGGGCTCCGGGCGCCACGCCGTGGCGTCGCTCATGGATTATACACCGCCACCTTGACGACGGTGCCATCGGCCAAGATCAAAGGCACAAAACCTTCGGGATTGGCAGGGAGGGTCGCCGCGCCTGCCGTTGCAGTCGGGGTTATGACATATCCCGACTGCGGGAATACGGACTTGACCGTCTGGTTCAGGTTGTTAAGCGCGGCCACCCCTGCCTTGAGCGTGGACCAAATGCCAGTGCTGGAACCGTCGCCGTTTCCAGAGGGTAGAATAGACATTACTGCCTCCCTGAAGGCGCTGTGCGCACGCGAACGGCGCCAAGTCGCCACCAGCCGAGGCTTTCATCCTCGATCCGAAGTGCGATCTGACGCGCGCGGGCGCGAAGCGAGATGAATGTGGTTGCCGGCGTTACCAGCATCGGTCCCTGCACTGTCGGTTCGGAGCCGGGGAAGTCGGTAAAGAACAGGGTAAGAGACACCTGAGCATTTTCGCCCCGCCATTTGAAATCGGGGATGATCATATCGACAAAAGGATAATCTAGACCCTCTGCAATGTCGATATAACCTGTTTCGACATACACGCCTGTCATTGCGGCGCCATCAGCGTTGTCAGACACTTCGTGTTGCTGGATGTAGTGCTCAAGGTCGACGCCGACAGGAGCCCCTATGATAGACTGATCCAGCCATGCCGTGCGCGTGAGGGAACCATAATCCCACTCGCCCGTTATGGTGTTCAGCTTGACGTAGCTGTCGATTTCCCCGGTTCCGTCCAAAGACGGGAAATAGAACGCGATCTCGTGGAACAGGGAATTTGCCGCCGCAATCGACTTGTTCGCGTTATCGAAATCGATCCGGGCGAAAACCTGGTCCCACACGTCGCAAGTGATCGGGGAAACCCCGCTGTCCCCGAACATGAAGAAGCCTCGGGAACTCATCCAATAGGTATTCCGCCCAAGGCATGCCGCCGCCTTGGGTGCGATAAGGCCGCACCCGGTGCCGATGGTGTCAAAGCTGTAGATGAATGGTGTCCCGATATACTGCATGGTCCAGCAATCGGTGTCCGTCCAGATGATCGAGGTCTGAGGCGCTTGCAGGCCGCCGATGATCCGCGAGCCTCGCGACAGTCGGAACGAGCCGGCCTGGTTGGTCGCCGATGCCGTCCAGTTGGTGTAATTTCCGGCATCGGACCAGCGAACCAGAAGCGGGTCTTGAGAGCCAAGGACTTCCGCGCCGAGCGCCACCACTTGAGCCTGCGGCATGGCAACGAAAGACGCTGTGTTGATCGTGGGCGCCGTTGCGATTAGTGTTGCCGGGTTGTTGGCCCCGATAGGCGGCTGCCAAACGTAGAACGGTCCATTGGTATACTGCGCGATCAGGTACTCTCCAAAATTGTCGAGGAACCAGTTGCGCAGCGGGAGAACGGCCGACGACGCCGAACTGGAAAAACCCCAGGTTCCAGAGCCCCAAGCGCCAGAGCCCCAGCCTATTAGCGGAATGTTAGTAGAAGGCCCCGACTGAAGCAAAAATTGAAGATCGACGGCGTTGCCGTTTTCATAAGCAGTGTCGGCAGACGATGCGCCAGATACGGCCGTAATGGTGAAATTATCGACATCTGGCACGGTTTCCACCAGATATGCGCCGATAATCGTCAAGCCGCCTACCGAGGTTGAAACCTGCACCTCAAACGTTTCGCCCGGTGAATAGCCGTGATCCTCAAACAGCACCGAGACGGTCGCCGACCCATTGGTGGTGGTGAAAAATGGAGTATTCCCCCCCGCCGCAACGGTGGCCGTCGCCAGCACGCCAGCGTCGAACTCGAAATTGTCGGCATCAATGATCGTGGTCGCGCGATAATAGCCTAGGAGCACGATGCCGCCCACCGAGACGGCATTGAATATCCGCACCCAATCGCCAACGTTGACCTGATGCGCGACCGCGTTCACCGCGACGGTAGAGGAACCCGAAGTAGTCGACAAAGCCGACGTGACGGAATCCGTGGCCCGGATCGGCGTAATGTCGAAAACGGCGCCCTGCGTGTAAAGCTGAAGCCTTTGGTCGGATCCTGTCGCGAGATAGACAACAGCGGAAAGATCCATCCACGAGTGCAGCCCACGCACCACACCCACGCACGGAACCGGGTCGTATTTCTGCCAGCCGCCGAGCTTTTCCAGATACCCGTCGCGCCACCGGATAAGGTTCGACGTGGACCATGTGCCTTCGGCAAGCGTCTGCGTCGCCTGGGTGTTGATGCCCGGCTTAAGGAGGAGCTTCTGTTGCGGCATGTCAGGTCTTGGACTGCTTCGCCAGAGCTGACGGCTGATCGGAGGTCCACGACACCGATTGAGCCTTGCGGCGCAGCTCCTGGATGGCCGCGGAACTGAGAAGCGCCTGATACTGCGATTCCCATGACACGCTGGCCTGCGGGTTGTCGGACTGAGAGCCGAAATCCCGCTGGAAGCCCGTTCCAAACACCATGGACGCGGCGATAAACAGGTCAGTTAAGTTGGTGGAGATGTACGTTTCCGGGGTGCCGGCGGAAAGCTGCGCGGGCTCCGAGAGGCCGACAAACTCAACCCGATAGGCCCCATTAGGCGTGGGCGCCAGATAGGCCGTTGTCGTGTTCAAAAGCGCGATCCACTGAGGCGTTCCGGTCTGCGTCACCTGAGGCCAGACGTAGTTCATGTACTCGACCGTTACCCGCTGAAGAGGCGCCCGCGTGCCGGCATCCGGCGCCGTGCCCGCCGGGGTCACGACCCAGGCGCTATCGAGGATGTCGATAGCATCGGGGATTGTGATGCTGCGAACGCCGTTCGATGCGTTACCCGTAGCGGACGTGTAATATCCTAGGAGGTCCAGATCCTTGTTGATCCGGCGCTCGGCATAGTCGATCATTGTCGGCAGGATTTGAACGAAATTGTCGTTGCCCGGCCCGGTGTCGCTGATGACCAGAAGATTGCGCATCGTGGCGACGTATTGGGTGTAGTTCATGTATCCCCCTACGGCATCGGCGGGAGCGGCGCGAAGACGGCTTTCGGGCACACATAATCCCACTCACACGTGCCATCGGCGATGGCTACGCCGGTGCCAGTTGGACCGCCGCTGCTCGCACTGGTGCCTGGCGTGCGCAGCTTGTAGACATTGCCGCCGTTCACCACGCACCGCCCGAGGACCGCGTAGGTAGTAGAACCGGCCCATGCATCCGCCAACGCCGCGCCAGCGCTGACAATCCAGCCGACCGGCGTCCCCGAGGTCGGCGAAGTCGAGCCGATGATTTCGCCAGGCGTGTACCATCCATGTACGCCAGACGTTCCGGGGTTTGCGCTTGCAGTCCTCCGGGTGCTGGACACGTTCACAAGGGGCGTTGTAATGCCAATGCTGCTGGTGTAAGTGCCCGGGAAAGCCTCCAGTTCAAACCCGACCAGAGCGCACCCACTTGTGCCCCCATGATAACCGACGTGCATCGACGCCACATCGTCCCGCACCGTGAAAATGACGCACGAGGGCGTGTCGGAAGAAGATTGATACCCCCCGCCGAAGAGCGTTGTTGTCGCCGACAGTCCCTTAACGTAGGTCTCCGTGCCCCATTCGTCGGTAGTGGTTCCGGACAGCACCGCGCCAGCGGCATCGAACGCCTGGACGAAATAGCGGCCGCCGCGATTTGCAACAAACGCTCCCGAGAGGCGCCACGTCTTCGTGTTGCTGGTGTCGACCTCAATCAGGACCGCATTCTGCCCCTCGATCTGCACGCAGCGCGCATTGGCGCGCACGGCGCCGCTGGAGGCTGCGACAGCCAGAGGAGTGGCGGCGGTATTCGCCTTGAAAAAATACGGCGCCTCAATCTGCGCTCTAGTGTCGCCCGAAGCGCTGATTTTCTGTGCCATCGGCCCGCTTTGCCATTTCGGCTGCGGCGTTGAGGTTGGGTGCCGCGCTATATTTCCGAACGCGCCGCCGCGCTGGTGCCAGCCCTTGTAGAAGTCGGCGCCTGCACCGGCCTGATATCCGTAGATCACTTCGTTCAGACAGCCGCCATTGGAGCTGGCCCCAGAGCCGTTGTTGGCAATGCCGAACGGGCCTTTTCCGCTCTCATGGCGCGGGAGGTGCCAGTAGTTAAAAACACCTGTCCTGTCGAGCAGGACGGGAGTGCGGTATTCAGCCGACGCGGGCGCGCCTAATTCATAACATGGCGAATACCACCTGTTTGTATTATTCCCTTTATATCCAGCATCCGAAGAGGTAATCACCGTGCCGTACGAGTTTCCGAGTGCATTTACCGTCGAGTAATTACCACGTCGCCCGCCAATTAATGTGTTCTCGTTGACAAAACCGCCCGAACCAGTGCACCGCAATACTTCGTGGTACCTGCAATCAGAAATTGAGCTGAACGTAAGAACATTATATGCGGAATAGAATGAGCCACCAGATGACTCCAAAGCATAACCGATAGTAAAACCTGCTATTGCGCCAACATGAACCCGGAATGAAATGAGATTGTAAAGTATCAGTCCCGCATCATCGGAAAGCATAGAAGCACGTTCGTCTGGAAGCCAAACGGTTGTGCCTACACGCACGATTTGAGGCGTGTGTAGCGTTGCCAGATACATGGCAGAGCTTGGAGAGCCGAACCGAATACACCCCCCACTAGGAGAGCCAATCCGAAGGCGAGCCAGATTGATGTATTTAGGGACTGCGTTGGCCACAGGCGCATAAGAAACGGGCGTCGCCACCATGACATTGAGCGGCCGATCCACATGAGGCGCGCGGCCGGTGGCAACACAGGCGTCGAACCAGTTCTTTACGCGCGCGGACTGGTCGAGCAACATGGATGGATCATCGAACACGCCAAACTGTTGCGGCGTTAGACGCAGATCCGCGATCTGCCACCATTGCCCGTCTGCGGACTGGAAGCCACCCAGCGTAGATCCAGAAGCGCGCACAAACTGCGCGCCGCCACCATCGCCAGCCGTGCTATACCCCACGGTCACAAACGAGTCCGTCGTGGCCGGCACAATCTGAACCGGTATGCCCGTTGAGACGAGCGCCCCAATCATTTCAACGGTAGAGGCAGCTGCTTCCGACGCAGCTACCGCGATATCGGCCTGAGCCAATGCGTCGTTAGCGCTGTTTTGCGCATTTTCGGCTATTGCTGTAGCGACGGATGCCGCGTTGACGCCAGGCGCAGCGATCTGCGCCGTCGTGACGCGGCGAGAAACCTGCCCCGCACCGGGTTCGGATTGGAGGGCACTGACCTCCATAAGCTCAGCACCGGAAAGCGGCCCGACGAGAGGCGCTAGGTCCGGGATTTTAATATTGGCCATGGTCAGCCAATATTCCCGTTTGCCGCCCACGCGGCATTTGTCCCGGTTGTGTTGGAGAGCGTCGCAAGCCGGACTTGGCCGTACTGCGCAACGACTGCCGAACCGGAAGGGTAGGCCGTCACGCTAGCGCCAGCTTCAGTGGCCCACGTGACGGCAGAACCGCCCTGCCTGCGGATGTTGCACCAGAACCCCGCAGGAAACGTTGCGGGAAGAATGATTGAGCACAAATTCGGGAAAAGAAGCGTGAGACCATAGTCCGTAGTCAGGAGCGTATAGGGAGAATCCGTGATGATGCGTGGAGCGGCGATGAATGAGTTATTCACCCCCGCAACCTGCGAAGTCGTCACGCGTCGGGACACAGCCCCCGCTCCGGGATTACCTTGGATCAAGCTCACTTCCATAAGCTCCTGTCCCGTCAAAGGGCCAAGAGCCGGGGCAAGGTCGGGAATCTTGACGTTAGCCATGGGTGAATGCGCTCAAACGGTTATGGTGGGAGGCGCGAGCTTGTAGGGATGGCCGGCGGGCAGGATCGACGCGACCTTGTACTGCCACACCGCACAGCCTTCAGCGCGCTCGACATCGGCGTCTGACCAGCGGTCAGTAGCCCGCACGATCTTTGCCGTTTGCCCAATTAGCCCGCTGTCCGGCTGCTCAGAACGCCCAAGAATCTGGTTGATGCCAATCAGGCGACTAAATACCCCCCCGCCTGTGCGCACGCCAAGCCACAGCACAGATTGAGTTGCGTTTGATGTGCCCGAAGTTGCAACAGTTGATCCATTAATTCTTATTTTTGCGCTTCCTGAAGAGGAAACAATAGTTATCAAAACAACTTCATTTGCTGGCCATGAATTTGGAGGCGCGAGTATAGCGCTTCCATTAAGCTCTGCATATACCCTTACGTTATTTGGATCAAAAATGACTTGAGGAAATGTAGGCGAACCGGAAATCGACAGACGGCTGGACGTTGTAGTAACAAGACACGGGAACCCATTGAAGCCATTCGAGGAGTAAACCGGGTCCTGCCCCGGCGCCGTCTGTGCCGCATAAACGCCATTGCTGGCGTCCCATTGCGTAACGTTTAGCCCGCTCAGTTGCAGCCGGTGCCGCGCATCCCACTCAGACGTGTTTGCACCGAGATCGTCAAAGGTCCACATGCGGATGGCGTTGCTGTCCGCGCACCGGATGGCGTCGCCCTCGTAGCCAATCGTCATGGGCCAAGAGAGCCCATTTTGCTCAGGGATATCCGTGCCGTTTGCCGACCATTGCCCGGTGCGGTCCGAAAGATAGGTCGACCCTGCATAGCCACCTGTCGCGCCGGGGATGACCGAGATGACGCGGGGGATCGGCTCCAATGGAACCGGCGGACCGTCGTCCATGTCGACGACGCGGTAATTGTCGTCTTCCGTAATGCGCAGAGACCCGTCAGCCGTGGCGCGAAAGCCGGTTTCGGCATAGAGGTAGGGGTACGGGCGAGGGTTGGCGATAGGAACCGGATCGGGCGGCAGGATAAGCGCGCGGAACTGTTCCTGCGGAATGTCGAGGCAGCGCCGGCACACGAGATAGCCGGTATTCTGGAGCGAGTTTCCCCGCCATTCGAACTGCCATTGCAGGTCCGGATGATTGTAGACGCCGAAGCACCTGTCGCAAAGAGCAAAAGCTTGCAGGTTCCGAGGGTTGACCCTCGCCTTCCCGTGGTAATTCATGACTGCCAATATCCCGACGTGACCGGGGCCATGTTGAGCGGCACGCGCTCGCGGTCTTCGGCCGCCGCCTCGTCAAACACACCCTTTGCGTAAGACAGGAGGGCCGGGGACAGGTCTTTTGCCCAGGTAAGCGACAGTTGAGCCGCAAGGCACGCCGCGTAGGCTTCCTGAAAGCGGAAGGGGATATCCGCCGTCATCGTGCCAACAGCATTCCCGTCCTGCTGTTGAACCTGCCGGTAATAGCGCATCTCATAGGTCTGGTCGGGCGCCGGCCACACGGTGATGGTCGGGTTGATCGTCCGGTCGAACCAGTAGCTTGTCGGGGGGGCCTGCTGTGTCTTGTTCGGAATTGAGGCGTAGTCGGTGCGGGAGATCGCGGACATGATGCGATCTGTCGGCGTGGTTGTGCCGGCGATCCGCAGATACACGTCAAGGATCATGATCGTGGAAGCGTCGACATTATAGGTCGACACCCCCTGCAACAGGGTCTGCGTGACCAGATTGACCGTCCAGAGGTTCACGCCCTTGTTCGACCACTGCGACTGCACATAGCCCACCGAGCGGCGGAAGCTGAGCATGTGGTCTGGCGTGATCGCAGACGGCATCACGTTGATGCGCCCGAACGCTTCAATGGCGATCTCGGGGAATGTGGGGTCGAACGTGTACGTTCCGCTGGTTGTCATGTTCACCCCATGGAATCAAAACGCCCGGCAGGGGCCGAAGCCGCAAGCCGGGCGCTGGAAGGAGGCCGCTGGAAGATCAGGAGCGCTCAGGAGAGACGCGCGAGGCGACCGAGAACGGGGAACCCGTGTTCTTGACCACGGAACCGCCAGCCGCGCGGCGGGGCTTGTCGAGGCGATGCATCGGCATCTTGCTGTCGACGTAATCCACGTCCTTCTTTTTCTTCTTCACCGCGCCGCCCTTCTTGAAAGCGTCGTGGCGGTCGTGAGCGTCCTTCTGGATAGCGGCGCCAAAGTTCGCGCGCACCGCCTTGTCGCCGGTCTTACCTTTCATAATGGCCTCCTCAGCCCTTGATGCCGGCCTGGATGCCGGTGAATGTGACAGAGCCCGTTCCCGAGTTGATCGTCAGGCGGTACCCGTAGATGGGGAAGTCGAAATAGCCCCAAGCCGTCGCGTCTTCGATTGCGAGAGTGGGGTGCGCGATAGCAGTCGGCGCCGTCAGCAGCGGCGTCGTCATGATGTTGTCGGGGGTGTACTCGACGGTGTAGTTGACCGTTCCCGACACCACGCATGTCAGGCCGATTGACGGCGTGATCGCGTGGATATTGGAGATGATCCACGGGGTGGACCCGACCGATGACGTGCCCACGGTCAGGGAGCCGGTCGAGGCCCCGGAGATCGCGATGCGGGTTACGGTCTTGTAGTCGAATGTCGACTGAGCCGTGGTGGTGTTCGGCCCGGTGATCGTCTCGTAGATCGGGCTGCCGGTGTGGTTCGTGCCATAGATGGTGAAGGTCACGCCGCTGTTGTTACCTGCGCAGGTAATCAGCACGCGGCGCGCCACATCAAGGATGGCAACCCCGTCAACGACCGTGGAGCCGTTGAGGGTCAGGTTCCCGGCCCCCGAGGGGGTCTGCGTCGTCGCGATGTTGTTCGCGCTCGCCGCAGCCAGCTGGAGGGTATAGGTGACGGGGTTCCCCATGAGCTTACGCCTGCGTCACGCCGAACAGGCCCGTATTGGTGGCGAGGTTGGCCACCGAAGGGGTCACGAACACGATGACGCGGGCCGTCGCCGCCGGGGCAATCGTGCCGCGAACGTCGCCAGTGGTCGCCGTCGCCGTGTTGGTGTCGGCCGCAACGAAAGTCGGGAGCGTGGTGGTGATCGAACCGGAGTTCGTATAGACCACATAGCCGCCGGCATCCGCCCGCAAGGGAAGCCCGGTGACAAGACCATATCCAGCCGTCACCGCCGAGCCGGAAAGCGTGCCGGCCGGGGTGATTGAGGCGATGTACTTGAACGCCTTCTTGCCCGCCGCAGCGCCCACAGCCGCGCCAGTGATGGTTTCCGTCATCGCATAGCCATAGATGTCATAGCCGGCCACGGTGAACGTAGCGCCGCTATCATCGCCCGCCGAGGTGACGGTGACATTGTGGGCCACCAGCGTGGTGGGATTCCAGATGTTGACCGGCGCCGAGTTCGGGCCGAAGGCAACCGCCCCGGCCGAACCACGGATGGAGATCAGGCCGGTGACGGTCTGACCGGTCGTGGCGCTGACGATGCTAACGCCCACGGTGACAGGCGCCGAGGTGGACGACACCAGCGTGAGCGCGGTGCCGGCTGTCGGCGTCTGAGACGCGGCATAGGCGGCCGGAGCCGCCGCCGAAGTCGTCCAGTCCAGCACCGGAACCATGGTGTTCGACTGAAAGCCATAGATCGGAATGTTCTCATTCTGACCCGTCTGATAGGCATAGAAGGGGCGGGTGTCGAGAAGACCGCCGCCCCCCTGAAACAGGGATGGGCCGCCCTGCGTGTTGTAGTCCGACCCCTGGACATTGCCAAAAGCAATGAGGGGGCCGGTCCAAGCGGAAACGCTCATAACCGGATTCCTTTTGCTTTGGTTACGTCAACTGGACGGAAAACTTCCGTAGATAGACCTGGGATTTTTGTAGCCAAAGCTGTAGCGCTCAGTCGCGGTGACAAGCAGGTTCTTGGTGGCGAAATCCACCTGCATGTCGGACTCGACTTCGCGGCGCTGGAGGTACAGCAAGCCCTTGATGTCGGTGGTGACGAACCACGCATAGGCGCTCGTCAGGAAGTCCATGACGGTGTACCCGTTGTTCAGGTAGCCGGTGGCCTTCATGGCGTTCACGTCGTTGTCCGAGGTGCCGGGACGGAGGTCCGAATCCAGCAGGCGACGGGCGACGTATTCGAGCTGCGGGGGCACCACGAGCTTGTCGGGGCGGGCCATCACGCGGAGGTTCGCCTGATCCGGGAAGTAGCGGATGGCGATAGCCGCGTTCTGAAGGGCCGCCTCAGTCAGGTCCACGTCCACGGTGGGCTTATTGGCCCAGGTGGCGCCGTCGACGGGGTGGTTAGTGGCGCACAGGGCCACGCCGTCACCGCCGATCTGCGGGTTGTACGTGGTCGCGGTGTTGAGGACGTTCGCGCCAAGGATTTCCTTCGTCTGGGCCATTGACTTGTAGAGGCCAAGGCTGTCAGCGCGGAACTGGTCCTTGTAAAGGTTGTCCTCCATGGCGATCTGGGTGATGGCATAGCCAAGACCGAGCTCGACATGGCGCTGATTGTACACGAAACGCTCGCCAGCGGCGTTGTCGAAATAGACCGAGCCGCCTTCAGACTTCAGGGCGGCGAGGCCCAGGAAGCGGGCTTCAACCGTGCGCTCCACCGCCATGCGGGAAGTGCCACGCTCAAAGACCTTATCCCACTGAGTGGGGATCATCTTGTACTCGCCTTCAATCCCCCGGAGACCCGGCAGAAGAAGGTCGCGAATAGCCGATGCATTAACGGGCATGGTTCACTCTCCTCACACGCCGGTGGTGGTCTTGAAGTCGGCGTTGTTGAGGACGACCTCGGCCCAGTTGTAGGACGAAGTCGGGTCCGTACCGACACGGGTGGAAATGCCGACGATGCGGAACGGCAAGGTCGCCGTGGTGTTGATCGTCGACTGGTTGAGGGCGGTCGTGGAGATGCCCGAAGTGTTCGGCGAGCCGATCACGAAGTTGATGTTGGCGCCGATGTCGGCAAGACCGATAGCGGTGCCGTTCGACTGGGCTTCGAACACCACGTTCACGTCGTTGGTGATGTAGGCGCGGATTTCACCGCTGGTGGTCGAGGTGCCCGGCCAATTGGGCATGTACATCCACTTCTGCTGCGACGTATCGTAATACTCGCAGCCCATGAAGATGCCGGAGATGGTCGTGGTGCCCGCCGTCGACCGGGTGATGTAGCCGGTGTTGAGCGAGGTCACGGGATCGCCGTAGCCGATGGGGGTCGTGTCATTGCTCGCGATCAAGCGAACGTTGGTCAGGAAGTTCAGGGCTGCGCCGTCGATGCGGCGCACAGCCCGAAACCCGTTAGGCGCCTGGATATTCGCCATTTGAGGTCTCCGAAGGGTGCGGCCCGCTCACAGCGCGTGAAAAGGCCAGGGGAAGGGTGAAAGAGGGCGTCAAGCGCATCAGCCCTCAGTCGCGGACTTGCATCCGCGTTGGTCCGGCACAGGCTTTGTGCAAGGATTGGTTATTCGTCGTCGTCGACGGTGTAGGTCGACTTCACAGAGGCGCGCTCGTAATCGCGCTCTTTGGCGTCGCCGCGCAGCTTCTGGAACTGGTTGTTGATCGCATCGAGAGAAAGCTGGACGCGTTCTTTCTGGGCTTCCTCGGTCAGGTACGCCGGGCGCTCCATCAGAATGACGGCGTCCTTTTCGATGTACTTGGAGGTGGAGTCGGCCCAAGCGAGTTCGGGATGGCGTTCCGCCGGCACAGGGCGCCAGTGCTGGCGCATCATGTTCATCAAGTGTTGTTGGTCAGGCTTGCCACCAATCCGGCTTCGCTTCCATTCATAAGACATCCCGTCCGGGATCAGATGATCGGGAATGTGGAGCGGGTCTTCCGAAATGGCCTCGCGCTTCAGGCGCTGTTCCTTGCGCTGGCCAGAGCGCGCCTGGTTGCGTGGCGAGGCGTCTTCCGCTTCGCGTGCGGCTTCCATGCGCGCCCGGTCCATGGCGACGCGGGACTGGATATCCTCAAGGAACGCGTCCGGGGTTTCCTCGGCGACTTCGGTCTGCGGCTTGCGCGGCTTCCCCTTCGGCCATCCCCGAGGGGCCGGCGCGGCCTCAAAATGATCGGTTCCGGTCATCAGGAAAGGACTCCTTCGCGCCGCAGCGCATCGAGGTTCTGAGCGTAGCGCTTGTGGGCCTCGCTCTTGGGAACGTTGGGATGGGCAAGCTCAGCGGCTTCCTGCTGGGCTCGGGTGAGCGTGATGGTGCGGGTGTTGCTCGAACGCGATTCAGGCACGGAGCGTGACACGGGGGCTGTAGCCGGCGGGCGTGAGCGCTCTGCCTTCGGCGCTGGCTCAGCCGGTTCGTCCTTCACCAAGCCCAGGTGCCGGTTGATGTAGTCGAAGTATGCCGGGGTGTCCGGCTGGATATCGTCGGCAAGCGCGGCATGGTGCGCGGCGATGGCCTTACGGGTCGGCTGGCCATTCGGGAAGAACTCGGGATGCTCACGCGCCCATTCGCGGGAGCGCGGGGACAGATGCGCCAGCGGGTCGGTTTCGCGCGGGGCTTTGGCGGCTTCTTCAACGCGAGCCTTCTCTTCGACAAGCCGTCCGCGAAGCTCTTCAAGCCGGTCGACTTCAGCCTGGATCTTCCCGCCCTTCTGGTTGAGAAGGGAACCTTCGCGGAACTTGCCTTCCTCAAACAGGACCGCAGCCTGTTCGGCCAAGCGCTCCGCTTCCGCCGTCTTCGCCGCGATGGCGTTGACAATAGCGGTTTCCTGCGCCGCGATGCGCTGTGCAGCCTCAGAGACGCGCCCGGCGCTCTCTCGATCGCGGAGGCTTTCCGCCTCCTGTGCACGGCGCTCTGCGTCCTCCCGCTTGCGGGTTTCCGCCTCGATCTGCTGGCGAAGGGCGAGGATTTCCTCGTTGGATACGGAAGGTTCGGGGGCGGCTTCCGGCTTAACGTCGATTTCGAGAGGAACGTCTAGTTCCTCGGTGTTCTCAGTGGTCACGCGCGGACCTCCTTAAGCACCTTCTCCAGCACGGAGAGGTGGTTTGCGGTGATGACGCAGCGGACGGGGCCCACTGCTTCGTACATGGAACGGCGGCGCTCGGCCTCGGCGCGGAGGTCGGCGTTTGCCTCAAGGGCGGCGGATAGAAGCCGGAACACGTCGGCCGGGTTGCCTTTGCCCAGATGCTGCGCGGCGTAGGCTTGACCCAGGTACAGGTCTAGGATGGCGTCTTGCCCGCTCACTGAAGCGCGCGCCCCTCAAACGCCTCAAGGTCGATGATCCAGCGGCGGGATGTCGTCTCGCACACCACGACAGCGGCGCCGTCCATGTCAAAGATCACATCGCCGTACTTGTCGAACAGACACAGAGGCTTGACGTAAACGCCGTCTTCAAACAGGACGTTGCCCGTCTCCATGTCGACGCCGATGGGCGTTGCGGTCGGGTCCGGCTGGCGCAGGGGGATGATGTCAGTCATCGCGCGGTCTCCTGGGCTGCCTCAACGACGGATCGCCAATATCCCGCTGAGAAAACCGCAATCTTGCGCGGCCTCATATTCTCCGGGCTAAATTCGGCGTCATAGAAAGTGAGGCTGCCGTCGTTCATCCCGGTTTCGAAAACGGCCGCCTCGACAACGGTGGTAGTGTCGTCACAGTTGACAATAAGGTACTGTTTCATCACGCGGCTTCCTTTGACTCATCAGCCCGCATGACCTTTTTCCAAGATCCGGGGCCGAAAGCCGCGACGGTTCGCTCGAAGGTCGCTTTCAGCGTCCAAGTGGCAGTGTAAAATTCGAGAACACCGCTTTTGAGAACATGATATCCGCTGGCGTAGACGCGTTCGGTAGAACCGTCCATCATGACGACATCGAACGGTTTGGATGGGAGGCTTTCAGACTTGAGGGAGCCGAACATCACAGCACCACATCAGGCTTCTGGATGATGGCCTTGATCGCCACATCTTCCACGAAACGGCACTGCTGCTCGTCGAGCACGAACGGGAAGGTGTCGCCGATGCGGTAGATCACCCAATCGTTCTCGCGCGGGACGACCCCGCCGAACTGATGATGCGCGTCCTCGGTAAACGCCAGAGGGCCAACCTTGAGCACCAGCCCGACCTTGCCCTGGTACGTGTCCTCTTCCCGGCGCCTGTCGGTCAGATAGAGGCCGGAAGCGGTCTTCTCTGGGCGAAGGTAGATGCCGACGAGAACCTGCGCGGCCATCGGCTGAATGTCGTCAAGATACGGGGCAACCCGATTGAGGATTTCCTGCTTGGGGTCGTCAGCGTGATCGACCAGCAAGGCGCGTTGCATCACTTGTCTCCGTTGGAGGTTTTCAGAAGGTCGCGGCCGATCTCAAGGGCTTCGCGGAGCCCTCGCAGATAGCCGCACAGGTCGCGGTAATGGGCGTAGTCTTTGGCCTCGGTCAGAGCGAGGTCTTCGGTCTTCTTGGCTATTTCCTCCCGCACGCGGCGCAGGAAGACAGGCCAAAGGTCTTCGGGGATCACTTACGGCGCTCGCGCTTCACCGCTTCGGCCTTCTCAAGGCGGCCCTCACCAGTCCCGGCGCCTGCGGTCATCTTCACCGCGCCGCCGCGCTTGAGGCCGGCAGGCATGCCGCCCATCGGGGGCTTGGGTGGGAGCGGAGGCATTCCACCCATCGGCAAGGCCATCGGAGGTACGGGCGGCATCGGCGGGACAGCGGGCTTGGCCGGAGCCGCCGTGGTCACGTTCACCGTGATGTTCGGGGGGGACTTCTTTTCCACCCGCCCGCCACGTGCGCGCTTGTCCAGGCGCTGGGTCAGAATCGGCGCGTCATAGTTCACATCGTCTTCGTTGCGCTTGACGGGGCGCCGCTGTTCGCCCGGCATTTCGGGGGACGTGCCGTCCACCTTCTGCGGGGCGTCACCGTACCCGTTGCGCTTCAGATAGGCGCGGGCGCGGTCCTGTTCCTTCTCACGGTACTTGTGCATGGTTCAATCCTGTAAGGTCCGACCGGCCCGGTTCCATTGCCAGCTTCATGCGCTGGGTAGCTTCCCGCTCTGCGGCGATCCTCTCGCGCGACTGGCGGTCCAGTTCCTTCTGGCGCGCGTCTTCCTCGATCCGCTTCGCCTCAAGCAGCGCATCGACCTGCGCCTTGCGTGCATCCAGTTCGCGGCCCTGCTGGTCGCCTTGGGCGCGGGCCTGCACTTCTGCAGCCTTCACCTTCACGTCCGCCATAAGCACCTCAGGCGGCACGCTGGCGCCGTCCTGTGGGGCAGCCTGCGGAGGAACAGGCGTCGGCGCCACAAGCAGGCTGTCGCCGTCCGACACGCCGATCATGGACAGAATGCGATGTTCAACCGCGAGCGGGTCGTAAAGCTCAGGCTTCGCCGCCGCGCGCATGCCAATGACGCTGGCCTGCTGAATGCGATGGATCTGCGCCGGCACGTTCGGGTCGGATGCCGGGACAAGCTCGGCGTCCGCAATCTCTTCCGCCGACGAATACACCCGGTCAGGGTTGTTCCGGCCGGCAGTGAGCGCCGCCGGGTCTTCCATGAACCGTTCCTTCAACAACAGGAACTCCTCCTGTTGAGAGGCGTGCAGTCCCTTATGCACCGCTGCCATGATCTGCGTTTGCTGCTCGATCATCGCCATCATGGTGCCGACCGGGACATTCTCGCGCCCCTCGCCTACCTGCATCTCGACAACGCCGCCTAGAGCCTTGGCGTCGTCTTCAATGGCCTCCGCAAGCTGAAGCAGGACCGCAGACGGCTCTTTGTAGGGCATCGGCATCAGGGCGTTTCTGATGTCCTGCAGCGGCCCGGTGTCGATTTCCACCCACTGCCCAGGCATGGGTGCGATTTCGTTTGTGGTCTGCCGCGTCCCCTTGGCCTTCACGCCGCCAGGGAAATTCGAGAACATCCCCGCGTCGATTAGAATGCGCCGGATCGCCGTGAGCGCTTTCGCCTGCTGGCCGAGCAAATGCAAGTAGCCGACATCGTAGAAGCCAAGGCCGGGGATCATCCCGTACTTCACAAACGTCTTGCGGCGGCGGAACTCCTCGTCACCCTCCTTCCAATCCCGATGGATGGCGAGGATTTCGCGGCTTTCCTTCTCGACCACGATCCGGTAAGGCAGCGGGAGGCCTTCGGGGCCATCTTCCGGCAAACCGTACTCTTCCGGGTCTAGGTCGGTGTAAGTCTCATAGACCGTATAGCGCTGATCTTCGGTGCGCTTGGTGACGGAGGAAATCCCCTCGGTCGCCGCCACGGCCTGGTCGATTTCCGAGGCGTTCTCGGTCGGGGTGGACAGCGAGGCATCGCGATAGACGCCGGCCATCTGAAGCCGCTTCATCTGCCCCTTGGTCAGCTTCGTTTCGTGCGTGACACGAATTGCCGTCTGGATATCCTGCGCATCGTTGGAGATGATCAGATCCGGCAGATACACGCAGTCAGAAACCGGGCGCCGGCGCTCGGGGCAGTGATAAACCTTTTTGAACAGCGTCCCGCCATAGCCGAGGTAGAACAACCCACGGCGCATGTCCGGGTAATATTCCGACGCCGTGACAGTCAGATAGTAGTTCATATCCTCCTGAAAATGCATGGCATTTACGTTGGAGGACTCGGTTTCATCAACCGAATTTGACACCTTCACCGGCCCGGCGGCGGGAAGAAGCTCCGCCCCCGCCATGGACTGGAACCGCACGACCGAAGTCAGCAGCAACGGGTGCTGCACCTTTGACACGCTCGTGCTGGTCGCCATCGTGCCCGTTGAGCGGTTTGCCGCGCTCAGGCTCAGCCCCAGCATTTCAATGCCGGCGGTGTAGTCCGCAACCCACTCTTGCCGGCTTCCCTGATCCGCCTCGATTCCGTCGATCAGGTCTTGCGCGAGGGTGGACAGGCACGAGAGCGGCACGACATCTGCGAGGTTGTCGCCGAACTTGGTCTCAATCTTGCTTTCGCCCGGCTCCACGTCGCCGATCTCAACCACAACGTCCCCGTCTTCGTTCGTCTCGACAGAGATGACCTGATCTGTCTTGGTCGTGGGCAACGGGTCGCCTATGATCCCGCCGGAGACGGGCAGTTCGACATCAGCCATTATCACACGTCATAAATCGGCCGATGCGGGCCTTTCGGGCCAAACTCGCGGCGCATGTCTTCGTCATGTTCTTCCACCAGTTTAGCCAACCCCATGTCGCGCAGGGCGCGCAGGGCGTGCGTTGTCGAATCCACGAGGTCGTCGTGCTTGCCCTTCGGGAACACGGCGCACTGTTCGATGACCTTTTGCGCATATTTCCGATCCGGGGCGTATATTAGCCCGTTTTCAAACAGGTGCTGGACCGAATAGGCACGCGCTTCCTTGGACTCGGAGGCGTTCACTTGGATCAATGTTGTCCCGAACTCTTCGCCCATACAAAGGCGAATGATCTCCTGAGCAACAGATATCCCATTGGCTTTAGCTTCGACCAGCAAACGGTCGACACGCCATCGGCGACACGTAGCGATAATCTTTTCAACTAGCGGGCGAAACTGTAGCCTATCTTCCCACGCGGCAAGAAGCATGATCTTTGGATTACCGCGCTCATCCGACCAGACGCCCCATACCGTCATTGCAGACGCATCGTTCTCTTGTTTTTCGGTCATCGCGGTGTCGACCGAAGCAAGCACGTAATTCAGCTCAGGAAATTCCAATCGCTTAAGGGGGCGCTTTTCGTCATCGAACTGCTCACCTCCCGGCGGCCACATCTGCCACCAATCCTCTTGGAAGATGTCTCCTTCTTTCGTGCGCGGGTTTTGCTGGAGCTGGCCGGACGCCGCCGTTCGAAGAACTTTCTTGAGTTCTTCGACCTTCTTTCGGTTGAAGCGCTCCGGGAAAAGAAGCTCCCCTTCGACGGTGCGAGGATCGGAAAATCCTATCGACGTAGTGCAGTGTCGGGCCGGGTCATATTCCATCGGCAAGCAAAGGTGCACATAGCCCAGCTCGCGCTCTATAATAATCCCTGACGTGTCGTTCTCATGCAGCCTCTGCATAATAACGATGATCGCGGATTCATCATTATTGAGGCGCGTTGGGAGCGACGTAGTGAACGTCTCCCCCGCGTTTTCCAATTCGGTTGGCGAACGCGCCGCGTCGACCGATAGTGGGTCGTCGAGCAGCACCCTGTCGCCACGCGCACCCGTCATCGACGTGAAGGCCATAGCCTCCCGGAAACCGGTCGCGTCATTCTCGAATTTGGTCTTCGCGTTCTGGTCCCCGGTCAGCGTGATCGGCCAACGTTCTTGGAACCACTCGGACTGAATCAGGCGGCGGCACTTTAGGTTGTCGCGAACGGCCAGTTCCTGTTTATGCGACGTTCCCAAGAACCGGAGGTGCGGCAGCCCTCGCGGGCCCCATTCCCAAGCAGGGAAAAGCACGCCCGTCAAAAGCGACTTCATGCAACCGGGTGGCACGTTCATCAGAAGCCGCGTGATCTCCCCATAAGAGACCGCCTCCAGATGCTCGCACATGGCATCAAGCGCCCATCCCCATTTCAGCTCTGAGGCCGGCTCCAACACATGCCAAGCGCGTTGAGCAAACGTCGCCAGGTCGCGGCACTCGCGCCGATCAATCTCCTTTTCGATCTCGCTGAGCGGCGGCAGCGACAATGCGGTATGCAGCAAGCTCTTCATCCGTCAGAGAGGACAAATCCAACGTGGATTGCGTCTTGATCGGGCCGCCGTCCGCGCCCGTGTGAGCGATGGTGCTCAGCTTCGGATGGATGTACGGCGCCGCATCGCGGGCGCAATCGTGAGCCATCTGCCGCAAGCCAGCGGCTTCCTTGGCCTTCGCTAGCAACAGCTTAAATTGCTCTTCGGGAGATGAGGCGCGTCCCGTGATCTCTTGGACCGTTAGCCCCTCAAGCGTCGCTTCGGCATCCATCGCTACTTGCTGGAAATGGCGCATATTTGCCAGCATCACGTCGAGAGGGCTTGTGCCATCTGCTAGAGCGCGGGCCGCCGCCTCTTGAGTGCGAACAGTGAGGGAACCTTTTTTGCGGCCGGAACCCTCTCGCTTACCGCCACGGGCCATTTTGATTTCGTTTGATTGTTTTCAAAGGCGGATCAGCAAGCAGATAACCCGATACAACCCAAGCAGGCCCGCAGCGAGCAAAGCTCCACCGGCGATGCCGGCCCAGCCGAAGACCGAGTACAGACCGGACACCAGAAAGCCGATTGCCGCACCGCCGATAACAACCATCTCGAAAATGACCATCGCCAAACGCGATCTGTCTTCCTCGCGATATGCGCGATAAGCGGCGTCGTACTCTTCTTGCGTTTTAAACTGTAGACGATTGGGCGCATCAAAGGGCGGCGGCACAGCGAACATCGGCGCCTCACATATCGTCCGGGTGCGGGATGCCGTACATGTAGGAGACGAAGGGGGGCCGCAGGTATTCGATATCTTCAAACGACCAACCGGTGGCGGTGCGGCGCACTTTAGCGCGGGCTGCGTAAAAATCCGCATCGGTCGAAAAATCCATCGCCCAATAAACTGCGTCGGCCATATCATTCTGTTCGGGGCCGGGCATAGGAACGCCAGCGGGATTGCCGTGCAATTGAGCGAGAAATTCAACCTGCTCGTCAGCGTATCGTTCCATATCGCTAGGGAACTGCCCTTCAAGCTCGAAGCGGCTTATCCATTTCGCCATCGCAGGCCGTCCAGCTTCAAGCCACCAAATCGGGTACGGATCGCCAATAGCCATCACGCCTTTACCCCTGCAAACTTGTCCAGAAGCTGCACCAGCCGGCGCGCCATGGCCGCATGGCGCTGGCGCGCTTCGGCTTGAAGCTCGGCCTTCGACGCGGTCATCAGCAGCGGGTCGTAACCGTTCATTGCAACGCGGCTGTAATAAGCGCACGAGCGCTGCATGTCGGCAATCGACAGCTTTTCGTGATCAGATGCTTCAGCGCTCACGCCGCCACCTCCGCATCAATAGCACGGATCGCGGCTTCAGGATCCGCGTCGCTGCCATCTAGAAACGCGTCACGCGCCGACCGCTCCATGGACTGGAGCGCGGCGAGGAAATGCCAGATGTCGCGCTTTGTGCAGCCATGGAAGGCCGACGCGCCGCAGAATCCAGTAGGGCCTCCGGTCGTGACGCACAGAACCGCAGCACTGTGTTCCTGCGAGTAGGCGTCTGCGATGGCCTTGGTTTGGGCGGAGAACTCTTCCCAGGTCATTTGATTAGTCCGTCATCCATTCGGGCGCGACACATTGGGCCTTGGCAACACGCTTGAATTCATCGTGGGCATCGCGATGGAATAGGTTGCGCTTGACAGACTCGTCATAAAGGTTGCGCGCCGCATCAGGCTTCAGCTTAAGCCCAGAGCGCTCCAGCATTGCCAACTCGGTGCTGCAAACATCTTGCCGCGCGCCCCGTTGAAGAATTTCTTCGATGCTCATGGAGCCCGCGCTTTCTGGTTCAACCCATGAACCATAATCGACATTTGGGTGAGGGCAAAAGCCTTCCCCACCAACGATGGCGGTGAACTGTCGCGCGCCTAGGCTCATATCGCTTCCTCTCGCACCCCGCAGCGCCAGCTTACCACGCGCCACTTAGGATGCTGCACCGCCCATTCAGTCATCGCCCCCATGCACTCCATAGGCATGGACTGGCGGGATTCTGTGGGTATGCGCTCTTCGTGGCAGGTGGTGGGGTCTGCTAAGAGGCAGATGGTGAGGATGAGGTGGGTCAATCGACTATTCGCCGATCATGAGCGAAAGCGAGGGCCCGGATTGGATAATGGACACCCGTGCACCCCAGAGCCCTCGCCCAACGCATGTACCATGGAGACAGTACATTCTCATTCTACGTCGTCGATAGACGACACGCTAATGAAATATTCGCGGCCACCGAGTTTTACCCAAAGGTCTGCGCTCCCATTCCCACCGCCTCCATCCATCGAAGACCCGGCGTCAACTTCTGGCTTCAGCAATGTGCGGAGAAGATCGCGGACGGATGCGGCTTCCTCTGGATAGTCGAAGCTCGCAGACTTTGACACCTGTTCCATTACTTCCCGCCTCCCATTCCCTTCATGCCCTCAGTCTCAGCAACGCGCGGCCAGAGGTAGACGCCTGCGCTAGGATCGTGCGCCTTGACCATGAAGCTGTGCAACGAACCCCAGAAGCTTGGGCACGGGGCGCTTGTGAGCCAGCGGGCTAGCTCTGGGGAGCAGACAAGCGTGATGGGCATCATTCACCCGGAGCGGGGCGCGGCTCGATATCGCCCGTGACCTTGATGGGCCAAGCCGGCTCCCATTCCGGGTCCTGCCAGGATTTCACGAACATGATCGCAGCGAAGAACCATTCGGACAGCATCATCAGTGGGAGCAGCGACCAATGCCGCTCGACCAACAGAGGGCAACCCGTGTGAAGGTCGCCTATGTAGACCGGGCACAGGCCGAACCAACCCTTCTGCGTCAGCATCATAGGCGTGCCCTTTGATGTGGTGGTGTGGTGCAAGCGCCGTGCAGGGTCGGCTCCCACATGCAAGGCGGTGGAGATGGTCCGCCTTGGTAGGCTTCGACGCGCTCAGGTGCGCCTCTGGAATTTAAGCGCGTCGGGCCTGTCCGCGCCGCGTCGAACTGTATGACCTGGGCTTAGTCGGCGCCTCTGAAGCCTTCCCGGAAAGAGGCCGTCCGCATACAAGCACTTTAGCGGACCCGTTCTCCAACTCTCGCGGCTACCTGGTGGAAGCCTTGAGCCGCGATTCCCTTCCACAGGGCAGGTCGTCTCGTCAAACTGTATGGCCGGGCCGGTGGGTCGGCTTATCGGCTGACGTTCTCCATGGAGTGAGCGGAGCAAGTCCACGCCGCTCAAGCACGCCGCCGGCCATCTCGTTTGCCCGTGAGGGCGAAACATGTGCGGGTCTCTCCCCGCCTGTCACGCGCCCTTTTTGGTCCCCCGAAGGGCCACAGCGGAAGGCATCGTACAAACCGCTCACCGGACGCCCATTCGGGCGAATTGTCGAGCTGGTATTCAGCGGATCGGCTTAGCGCTTCTCCACCTACTGACCAGTTTCGCGTCCCCAAGGCATCTAGGGGTCTTTCACCCACTCTGCCACACGGCTGCGAGAATCCTGACGGGGCCTCGGTCGCAGCACTGTACCCTTCTCGGCGTTCGTTTCGACGCGACCGCACCGGCGGCTTGACGAAATGGGGAGCTACCAAAGCATTGGCCGTGAGCGGTGCCGGCCCAACCCCATCTTCGCGTCGTAATGTGCTTTGCGTTGACTGGCGGCCCGGCAGAGGTGACTTGCACTCACCAAAGCCGGGCCGGTTTTAGGTGGCTCTTCGGAATGTCTGGGCATGCCGAAGTTAGGATCGAAAGACGGGTTTAGTCCACCCGCTGCGCTAGACAATGCTTCGCAGGGCGCGAAAACCATAAGCGCACCCAAGCGCCCGGCCTTCTGGATCGCGGTATGCGTCGAAGCGCAGGGACCTCGGTCGCCCTTGCCGCAACTGATTCGCGCGCGGCCGAGCGTATTTTTAGACACGCGCCGCAAATAAGTCAAGCGGCAGGCTCAAGCTCTTTCGGTTCCGGCGCCACGTATTCCACGGCCTCAGACGCAACCTCAACAGGCTTGGACATACCGAACAGAGAGAACATAACCCGCGCCACCCCGCCCTTCATCTCAACCACCTTCGCCGTAAAGCTCCGCATGGGGCCTTCCAGCATCTTCACGGTGTCGCCGGCTTGGAGCTTTCTCTTGGGGCGCAGGTCTTCCACCTCATCCGCCCGCACGACGCCATTGCGGAAGCGGGTCACCATGCGCAACATCGCAGGCTTGGGGATCTGGACCGGCCACCCATCATGCGCGACAACGGCCCGCACCATGGCGAGGCTCACCACGTCGTGCCAAGGCTGGCACTCATGCGGCATCCCGACAAACAACCACCCCGGCATCAGGGGGAAGCTGAAAAGCGTTTGATCGACCGCAAACTTATTCGCCTTGCGCCATTTGAAATCCATGGGGCAGTAGGATGTGATACCTTTGCGGGCGAGCATTTCCTGCGCGGCGGCTTCTTTCTGCGGGACGATGAGAAGGGCGTACCAGCGTAGTTCCTCGCTCTCGACAAGCTCTAGGATATGCTCGGCGCCCGGCAGCTTGGTCGGGAACTTGTCGATATGGCGGCGACGCTCACGCCCCTCGCGCTGGCGGGCTCGTATCGCTCCGATGATCGAGGGCTTTTTGCGGGCCATGATGCCTCCTGGCAGGGAAACGGGGTATGCTCTAAAATCGTCTAGGAGCGCAGCTGGCAGGCGTTTTGTACCCCTAGGCTGTCCGGTTGCTAGCGGGGCGTGTTTGGGCGTCATTCGTCATCGCTGCCAACAGGAGGGGCGTTTCGGCTCGTAACGGTTATCGGGAAGACTTCAGCCTGGTCGTAAGTGAACCTCAGGGCGGCATGCGGGACGATCAGCCCTCCCGTCGCCGTGGCGATGAACGCAAAGCTTGGGCGCATGTGGGTGCGGGGCGTGGCGTCGCAACGCTTTATGCCAGTCTCATCAATCCAGCGGCGCATCACGCCATCTCCCGCTTTTCGCTCTCAGGCCGGGCGTAGTAGTCGTGCGAGGTCCGGCTTGGCCTTTCCCGGTCAATCACGTAGGTCCTGCCGCAAAGTCTGGCGGTTCCGCCGATATCGGGCTTGTGCTTCTGAATTTGCGAGACGATCAGGCTCCCCGTCTCGTCCTCGAAATGAACCACGATGCGCTTTGCGGTCATTGCAGAGTCCCATCTTCAATGACGATCTGTAACTCAGCCGCTTCGGCTTCGGCCTTCGTGTCGAAGGGTCCGAACAGCAAGCCCTCCACCCCCGCCGCGACCATGGCCATGTCGGCAGGCCACACCCACCAACCGGAATACACCTCGTCGCCGTACTCCCCGCCGAGCGTGACCGACTGCATTTCGACTTTCAGCTCAACCCGCTGCATTGCGGCCTCCCATCCTGTTGACGTTGAACGCTGCCCGGCGCTCGATCTCGTGCAGGCCCTTCGCATTCGTCACGGCCTGCGCTCGCATGTGCGGGCTTCCGTCCCGCTCGGTCCCGCCTGACGGCGCCCATGTCTGATCGACCAAGCCAAAGGTCTGTAGCCGGTCATAGACCATCGGCGCCGCGTTCCATGCGAAGCCGGGAGCGAACCCGTCCTGAACCATCGCCGCCGCGCGGAGCCACATGAAGTCGTTCGCCTTGAGGCCCTTCATGAGTGTAACGCTCCCTGTTGAGAGGGCGGCCATTCGCTATCGAAGTAATAGCCGCCCAAGCGCTCTGATCTTTGCGGGCCTTTCCCTGTCGTCATTCTAAGATATTTGTCCCACGCGTTCCACTGCGGGGTATCAAATTTGACAACAACTTTTTGCTCAAACGCGTTCATTTTGCGGGCTGCTTGCACGAACCCATCGAAGCGCCTTTGGCTCAAATACCGCTCGGCGTGAACCGGGCGATAATCTGTGTTCTGCTCGCAGTAGCGCCGGAATGCGGGGAGGCTTTCCATCGCTGCGGCCCGGTCCTCACGCGATAGCCGGGCGAATTGAGCGGCGGCTCCCTTTTTGCTCATCAGGCTGTCTGTTGGATATCCCTTCCAAAACTCCTCGAAATCCTGCGGGTACGAAGTCCGGCTTTTGGCCGGCTTCGGACAAGATGCGTTAGCATCTATCCTCTCTTCTCTGGCATCTGGCTTCTGAGTATTAGGTTCACCTATAGGGACCCTATTAGGTTCGTCGTTTTCCTTTGGTTTATCAGACGCTTGCGACCACCTCTTTTCGATTGATTTCTTGCCTTTTTGCGAAGCCGCGTGATCCTTTGTCATGCGCCGTGAGAAAACGATGCCTGCACGCGTCAGGCCAAAAACCCCAGCTTGTCGAAGCTCAGCCATCAAGGCTTGAGCCTCGTCCACGGTGGTTCCTGTCATGCGCGCCAGAGCGTCGCCTCCTACCGGTTCTCCGTTCAGGAGAAGATGACCGTAAGGCTTGGCTTCATGCATGATGCAAAGGCACTCGATCCAAAGGCCACGTGCGGCAATAGAGACAGCCCTAAGGGCCTGGTCGCCGCGCCAGTCTCTGGGGTAAAACTTCATCCAGGGCCCGCTGCTCATGGCGCTACCCAATGTGCAATGCCCACGAGTGGACGGGGGCTAGCGCCTTCTGCGCAGCTGCGAAGGTATCGGCATAAATCTCACGCCCGGAAACGCGAGTGGTGGGGATCCCCCACGATGCGAAATAGCCGTCGCGAACGATGTTGTCGGCAGACGAGTGATAGGCGGCGCCGTCGCATTCAATGCAGAACATTTGAAGGCGCCCGCTATAGCGAACGGCGACAGCGAAATCCATGCGCGAGCGGGCAAAGCCAAACTGCGGTGTAATGACCACAGGGCCATCAGGAAGACATTCGCGGCGGGGGTCGTGCATCTTTGCCGGGAGGTCGCTGATAACTCCAAAATCGGCGCACACGAGCGCCGGCAGCAGAGTCCGCTCTATCGGGCTATCGCAGATTTCGAGTCCCAACTGGATCGCGATGATGGCATGATTGCGGGCCGCCCTTACGGACGCCTCTCCCGCGCCACGCGAGGCAAGACGCTTGCGCATTTTCTCCCAGGCGAAGTCGAAAACGGCTCGCGTGGAACCGGCACCGTCTAGCCCGAGGCTTTCACCGTTTGGCTTCGTGATTGTATCGCCCAGCCTGCGGAAGCTCATCACTCGTCCCCCAGCATAGAAAGCTGCTTTGCCGGCGCCGGGCGCTCTACAAACATGTCAGGTTGGGCGTAAGCCTTGCGGATCCGCTCGCAGGCTATGTCGAAATATTCTGCGTCGCGCTCAATCCCAACAAACCCACAACCGCGTCGAACACATGCTACGCCGGTGGAGCCGGACCCCATGAATGGATCGAGGACAACACCCGATGCATTTATTTGGGCGAGCGACCACTCCATTAACCGGACGGGCTTTTGCGTGGGGTGAACGGCACCGTCCTGATTAATCTCGGCACGGTTAAGTGTGATGACCCGGAGGGCGCCGGACAGGCTTGTCCACGCAAGTTCGGCGTCAGCCTGATCTATCCTTTGCCCCTTATCCCAAGACAGCCATTTACTAGTCGCGGGAAGCAAGTCAGCAAAATAGTTCCCGCCCCAAATGACTACTGAGGAAGCCAAACTCAAAATGGTCGAAAACGTCTCTTGGGATGGGCGACCGTCATCCCACCCCCTAAATTCATAACCCTTGTGTCCACCATGGCGGCTTGACGAACGGGGCTTGCCGTCCCGGCCTATGCCATAAGGCGGATCAGTAACCACGGCATCAACCCGGCCAATTGTCGGGAGAATGTCTCGGCAATCGCCTAGGTAGAGCGTGCAGTCGCCGATATGCTCAACGCGCATCTGTCGCCTCCTTCACGCAATCAATGGTGCGGACGGGGCCTTCTTCGGCCTGCCGGCGCTCGCGGTCATCCACGGGGGCGTACATTCCTTCGCGCACGCCGATCTCGCGCATGGCAAGGATAGCGAGCGCATAGTTTCCGAGGCCGTCTTCGGACCAATCGTAGGGTTCCGTGGCGTCGCTCACTCCCCGCCCTCCTCTGCGATCTGCCGGGCGGCAGACTGGATTGCGGCCACCGGAGCGACCTGCGTTCCTTCCATCAGCCAACGGGCTTCCTGGGGCCGTGCGGCGGCCTTGGCGATGAAGTCGCGGGCGTGCTTGAGATCGACCGACAGAAGCTCGGCTTCGGACTTCCGCAGCGCCTTGGCGCGATGGCACACGGCGGGCGCGTCAAGGCGCACGAGAGCATCCATGCTGGCGAGGATTTTGGATAGGCCGGGGCGCGCGATCATTTCGGCTTCCCCAGCATATATTTGATATCAAGAATATCCGCGTGCAACAGAGGGTGACCCGCCTCAAGCATTTCTGATATCTTCCTGACGCCATGCAAAATCGTCGTATGGTCGCGGCCACCTAGACGACTTCCGATAAACGGAAGGCTTCTTCCTGTTAGCTCTCGGCACAGGTACATTGCGACTTGTCGCGGCATCACTACATTAGCGGTTCGCCGCTGCGACGCCAAGTCAGAACGTGTAACACTGTAGTATTTTGCTGTAGCGGAAATCACGCGGTCGCAAGACAGCCGACTGGCAAGATGCAGCCAATCCCGACCATCAGACAAAGCGGCGGGTTTTTCTGCCGGCGGGGCGAACCAAACATCTTTGGCCACAACCGTCGCCTTCCATTTTGGCCCGAATTCTTCGTCATACAGATGAGGGCGCCACTTAACGGCTATGGGGCGAGCGACAGGGACGGTGCGGGCGCGCGTGGCATTGAAGCGCGCAAGGGCCTCCGCTCCGGTGATAGCCTCCATAGGCTCGACAGCGCGGCGGATATGTAGCTTTGAGGGGACAGGGACGTTGAGCATGGGCTACTCCACTGGCGACAGAGTGACGATGCAGCCGGCGGGGGCCTCTACATGGCCCCATTCAACGACTGTTCGGTCGCAGAGCTTGTCGTTGGCCACCAGGCCGACGAACTGAAGGAAATCGAGAGGGACTTTGCAGAAATTGTCGGCGTCCTTATTGCCCCGATGCTTTTCGGAGAGGACGATGTGCGCGCGGAAATGGCCCGTAATCTTAGGCAAGCGGTTCCCGCCCTGCTCATAGAAAAACCCGCTTGCCGCGTTGCGCCACGAGAGGTAGCGCTTTTGACGGAAGGTGCAGACCTTCCCCGTCTTAGGGTTGCGGCCTGAGCGCCATATGGCGTTGGTGCTGATGGGGAAAGGAAGCGCAAGCGTGATCATCTCGGCACCACCGATCCGTCTAGCTTCTTCTTCCACTTTGAATCTCGCGAGCAGGCGAAAGTGCTGCGCTTCTTGATGCCCAAGTGCTTGGCGCGGATGCGTGCCGTGCGGGCTTTCTCAGCCACGTCGGAGGCAGTCTTCTCCCGGTGCTTGTCGCGCAGGGCAGGCGCCAGATTGCTTTCCCGGTGCTCGCCGCCGTTCACCAGCGCGGTTACATGGTCCAAGTCCCATGCGTCGCCCGGCACGATCTTACGGCCGGACAGGTGGCAGATGCCCCCGTGGCGCTCAAAGACGCGCAGTCGGACCCGTTTCGGAATAGCAGCGTCAGGACTCGCGCCGATCCATTCGTCTGTGCTGCGGGCGGTCATGCTGCCACCCCGATCATCAGTTCCACCTCGTGGCGAAGCTGCTCATTCGTCACGCCCGGCAGGAACCGGCGGATAAGCAAATCGCAAACGCGGTCATAGAAGGCGGAGAACTCCGCCTGATCCATGTTGTGGAAGGCGATGGAGCCGGGCTTATAGGACACGGCCCCATCGGGGAGGATCAGCGGCTCACGGATGCCGACGCACAGCTTTACGGTGTCGGACAGGTTGTCCGGCGTGGGGAAGTCGTCCTGATCGACGTTCTCCCACACCTTGGAAATGAGCGCCCAATATTTCCGGTGGTGCTTCATCCGGCGCTTAGTGCGCACCTCCACCTCAACAATGGAACCGTGCTTGATGTGGCGCATGGCTTCCTCGCCCTGTTCGTCGACAGGGCGCAGGACTCCGAGTTGCTTTGAGGCGAGGAAGCGGGCCATGTTAAAACATCCTGTCGATTATCTCGACCAGATAAGCCGCGTTTACTTTCTCAGGATCATTCTCGCGAAGCTTGGTCATAAGCTGAATGAAATAAGCCGAGTCAACTCCAGTAAGCTGATCCTCAAGAACCTTGGGGTCGGTTAGGTCAAGCGCCGAAACCTGCATGACCATCTTGAGAATCTGCCCAGCGTTGATTGTCCACCCCCGCTTGATGAATTTACGGAGACGGATTAGAGAGCAAACCGGATACTTGCTGCCGACATAGCGAAGCTCTCGCGCTAAAAGCGCTTCAAGCGCCGGCTGGCGAAGCGTTATGCTATCATCCCAACTGGACCAATAATTAGTGCAGTGGACGAAATCGTAATTCTCATGGATCGCATCAGGCTCTCCGTAGAATCGCAGAACGATCTGGATTTTGTGGCTCAGGGTTATGGCGTTGGTTGACATGAAGACAGGGCGATACTTCGGAGCGCCATCATCTTCAGTCTGAAGGGCCGCCTCTTCAGCCTGTTCGTACACGTCATCAATCTGGTCAGAGCCTAAGGCCTCAACTTGACCACTAGTCTCCCCGCGATGCCCGCTCGTCGTGGTGATGCGTATCCGGCCGGCCTCAATATCCAAACCAAGGGGATGACCGGCCTTAGCAAATTCGGCCACATAATAACGCGCGACCGCCTCAGCCGCGCGCATGTTCCGAAAATAGACATCAAAGTCGTTCACCGGCTCATTCAAAAGCATGGATGCAATAGCGCCACCGGTAATGATGGTGTTCTTGCTAGCAAGCTCGCGAACCGCGACGTCCTCTATGGAAGCCAGCCACTCATTGACCTTCGCGCGGAGAACCTTCTTTATTGTCTTCGTCTTCATGGTTATGCGGCCTCCCTGGCGTCAGCTTCTTGCCGAAGCTCATCACGCTTGTGCCGAAGCTCGGTTTGAATGCGCGACTGAGCGTCTTCCGAAAGTGCCCGATACCCGGCCTTGAATTCGGGGTCTGTGCGGATCGCCTCAAGGTGCGCAAGGTCCTTCGCCAGAAGGACGGCGGCTCGCATGTCTTCCTCAATAGCGACGGCATCAGAAGAGCCGGCGTCATCAAACGGGGTGTTATCCTTAGAAGCCGTCGTCGTGGGCTTTGCGGCTGCCGGCTTCGACGCCTTCGGCTTATCCTCGTCCGCGTCGGCGTCGTCATAGTCGCCGGTCGGGATCTGAAACAGCGCCAGCAGGAAGTATTTGCGTGCCGCCGTGTACGTCTTGTTGATGCACTTGTCGTCGAAGCCGCCCTTGGTATTCATCGCGGCGGCGACGCCAGTGTGAACTGGCTTTTCGGGCCACACCTCGCCAGACCTGTGAGCCAACGTGAACGCATATTGCACCGCGATGGCCGCCCCGCCAGATAGGAACTCCCGTCCAATTTCGTTCTGGAAGATAACTAGACCGGCGGCGGCAAGGTGCGGCTGCAAAGCGTGCTGGATGTCGGCAGCGGTCGCGTAGGCGTAACGGTGGAAATCGTTCTTGCCCTTTTTCTCGACGCTTCCGACTTTGCCCATTACTTCGGCAACGGCTTTGATGATCTCGCTCATATCACGCGCTCCAGTTCAACCTTGACGCCGGGGAGGCCAGAGAACTTTGCGTTGACCAGCCGAGTGGCGAGAGAAGCCAAGAACTCGCTCATTTCTTCGCGATGGTGCGTCCAGACATGCTTGGCGAAGGCGGTTTCGTCAGTGACGGTGACGACCGTCTTGGTGCGAAGGCCGGTCGCGCGGGCGCCCCCGTGCACATGCGCCTTAGTGTTCTCAGCCTTGGACGCCGCCCGTTCGGCCTTTGCGGCTTCTGCCGCCAGCGCTTCGGCTCTCTCACGCGCAGCAAGATCGGCGGCGGCAGACTCACGGAAAGACGCCTGTGCCGCTGCGGATTTCTCCTCGGCTTCCCGCCGGGCGGCTTCTGCTTTGGCCCGGTTTTCTTCCTCAACCCTCTTGAGGTACGGAAGCAGCGCCTCGCCGCACAATGCAATGGCGGTGACGGCCTTGCCCTTCGTCGTCTTGGTGTCTGCGATCAGCGGGGCATAGCGGGCCTGCACTTCGGCCTTGCCGTCGTCGAAGGGCTTGTTTTCTTCCACGCGGCGCCGGTCGGCGGTCTTCATCGCCTCACGCAGCAGGTTGCGGAGCTTGTCGACGGCTTCGGCCTGCTCCGGGGTTGTGATCGGATCGCCGTCAAGCCAGTTCTGTGCTTCGGCGTACAGGTCGTCGATCTCCTGCTTCGACAGGTCGAATGGCGTGGGCTCCGGCGGGTTGTTGTGGCCCGGCTCGCCCCAGCTTGCCGGGATATGGGCTATTGCTGTATTCATGATCTGTTCCTTGTGAGAGCCGCTCGGATTTGCGCAGGGGTGTGCGAGCCGAGCGGCAATCGCTCGCTGCGCTGCGGTCAGAAGGGGATCTCGTCATCCAAAACGGGTTCAAAGCCGTTAGAGCTTTCACCGCCGGCAAAGCGTTTGCCGCCCGTAGCCCCTTCGGCTTCAGCCTTCCCATCCAGCAGGGTCAGCTCGCCACGGAACTGGCGTAGCACAATCTCGGTAAAGTACCGCTCGCCGCCGCCCTGATCCGTCGCCTTACGCGTCTCAAGCTGCCCTTCGACGTAGACCTTGGAACCCTTGCGAAGGTACTGCTCCGCAACCTTGATCAGGTTTTCATTGTAGATCGTGACGGCGTGCCACTCGGTGCGCTCCTTGCGGTCGCCCGTGGCCTTGTCCCGCCACGTCTCAGAAGTGGCGATGCGGAGATTGCAGACCTTGTTCCCGTTCTGGAACGTGCGCGTTTCCGGGTCGCGTCCCAGGTTGCCGATCAGAATGACTTTGTTGACGCTACCGGCCATCATGGCCTCCAGTTTGGGGTTAAGCCGCCTCGTGGCGCGCCGCGCGTACGCGAGGGGCGATATCGAGGAATACCTCGTCCGCCAGCGCCTCGCGCTCTTCGATTTCATCCAGCTTTCCGGACGCCATCTTCTGACGGCGCTTGATCGCAACCTTTGCGGCATCGCATTCGGCTTTCCCGTGCGCGTCGCGGTAGGACTTGAAATATTCGCGCTTATCGTTCTGCAAAACCTCGATTTCCGCATCGAGGCGGTCGATTTCAGAAGCAAGCGCGCGGCGCAGTTCGGGCGTGCTCATGCAGCCCTCCGTTCAACTTCTGTCGGCAAGAGCCACAGGGGGATATCCTTGCGGCGATACCATTCCGACTTCATTTCCCGGCTGTATGGCAAGCTGCGGTGCACCGCCCATTCGTGGAGCATGGTGGCGCGATACGAAGCCAATAGCCTCATCGTCGCGTGCTGCCCTGAAGAAAGCTCCCTCATGCGGCGATGGACGTTCGTCGAAAATCCAACCTTAATAATCGACGGGTCGTCTCGACGCTCTGCAACGTAAACAACCCCAACAATCCGCTGGTCCGGTCGCGACAGGTAAACTTGCCACGCCTCTGCGGCGGCGGACGGGTCTGTTATGGCGTCCCCCAGAGCGTGCCGCGCGCTGGTGTTGCACAGACCCCAGAGCCGGCAGAGAAGGGTCATCGTTCGCGCGCCGGTCCACTCCCCATCGTCGTATTCAGCCACCCACGCCAAAGTCGCTCCGATGCGGAGAACCCTTTCTGCTTCTGCTAGAGACAACTCATCTTTGCGGGGTGCCCTCGACAACCGAGGCCCCATTTGCCGCACGGGAGACGACTTCCGCTCAATCGGCCAAGACCCGCCAAGGGCTTCAATGTGAAGCCGCATCCGGTTATCGTGTTGCCCCCTGATGACGCTGGCAAAGCCATCGTCAGGGATGATGACGCCTTCTTCTTCAGTTTTCGCCAGCATCAGCCCACCCTCGGCATAGGCCGCTCAAGCCAAGCAACGCGAGGCATAGAGGGCTGGGGACGTGAGGGGTCTGCCTCGCGGCGCATGCGGGCATAAGCCTCAGCGCCTCGCCTCTGTTTGGCGATGTAGCTTTTCCCGTGCTTAGGCGGCTTGGGAGGGAGGCGGTCTTCTGCGTCAAGCATCGTCACGCCTCCCGCTGATCGCCCACGGAGCGGCACGCTTCGCCCACCGGGCAAGTCTCGCAGCCCATTTCGCATGCCGTATCGAGCAATTCATCAGCCGCCGCGCGGCTAGCTCGCGTATCCACTTCACGGAACATCTCCGCCAACTTGATGAGTTCGGCCGCAACCGCATCGGCCAAGGGATCGCGAGCCATTTCCCGGCGGCGCGGCTTTGCGCCATAGGCTTTCGCGAGACTGAATAGTGCAGCGGGAGAAACGGTCTTGACGCTCCCCAGCCGATATTTGAGCCGCCAAAGGAACCCGTACGGAACCTTTGCTTCCTGTGCGGCGGAACGCAGAGCGTTTTCCATATCGCCGGGGCCTCGATAGTGATCCTTGATGATCACCGACGACCATTTGGCGGCATAATCGACGCAGGCGGCATCGCTAAACATTTGACGACCTGTCAAAGACTTTTTGTGCATCTGCAAACGTCCCCGTGGTTTTGTCTGAACCACAGGACGAGGACACACCGGAGGGCACGGACGGATGAAGAAGAGGCACCCGACCATCAACCAGGAACGGGAGATCGGGCGCCAAGTTGGGCCGCTGGGAGAGGGCGGCCGAAGGAATGAGATGGTTCCTCTTGGCGAGCTGGCAGGCTCGCTTATGCGGGAGATCATCAGGAAGAGACGAGACGCCGGGCAATGAGGTGGTGGCAGCCACCTCGCGCTCAGCCGAAACCGCTGATTGTGTCAGTACAATCGCTTTAGGATCAACAAGATACCGTTTTGCAACTAATTTGTGTGCACGCCCACGAAGCGGCGCTTTCGTCAATCCACCATGAATACGGATAGCGGATTGAAGCCGTTCCAAATACTGTCCACCGGGGTGGAAAAGTTCCTTGGTGGTGCCAGTATGGGAATCCAGGCGTGCGGTGAACGGCTCGTGACCGAGCCTACGCCAATTAGCGACATCTTCGCGGATGGCGTCGTTGAAATCGAAATAGTCGGCAGTATCGTTCGGTACGTCTTCTCTGCTCGCCACCGGGTTCAGGGAACGGACCAGTACGAGCACGTCGTCGTTGCTAAAATCGTTCTCCCGCTGGAAGCGGCGCGCGATTTGAACGCTCAAGCGCGCGAAGCCCTTAGTGTTCCGCAGATGAGCCGAAGTATGGGCGGTCATTGCTGACTCCCAATCCCTAGCAGGTCATTCGGAGAGAGGCCGGTAGCCTCATGGATGCGAGGCCAAAACTCGCGATCCGGGAACCGTGCGCCACTCTCCCACCGGCAGATGGTCGTCTTCGTCACACCGATCTGCTTGGCAAGGCTCTCCTGCGAGAGAGAGTGCTGCTTGCGATACTGGCGTATGGGGCTCTGCGTCTGCATGATCCGAAGTTACCGTGACGGCAAGTTCTGGTCAAGCGCTATGTTGCCGTCACGGTCGACGATCTATCGACAAGCCGGTGGTATGTTGCCGACATGGTGACCAGAGTCGTAGCCCGTAACCCCCGCCGCCTCTATCTTGTGGAGTGGCGCACCCATCTGGACCTGACACAGGAACAGGTTGCGGAGGCAGTCGGCACGACCAAGGAGACGATTTCCCGATGGGAAAACTCCAAGCGCCTTATGAGTACAGATATCCTAGCCGAGTTGGCTGACGCGTTATCGAGCCTTTCGACAGTTAGGGTTGAGCCTCAAGATTTTTACCGCCACCCTGAAACGAGATCAGCCGACCAGCTGCTGCGGCAGATGCAAGGCGCCGAGCAGGCTGCCGCTTGGACGGTGCTCGAATCCCTGAAGCGACGCTAATAGCCCCATGGCCAAGAGCCCGCGCGAGATCGAGGATGAAGCCGGCATCGCCAGGGATTATGACGGGATCGCCCATCACCCGTCTGATAACGCCTACCTCTATTATATCCATTTTCGCATCGGGCACACGAACAAGCTGCTTGGCGAGATCAAGCTGGCCCTTTCTCTCGTGTGCGGCTGCCTCGCCGGGATAGCCATCGTCCTCTGGATCAAGCTCTGATCTGAATCAGGCTGGCGCAACGCTGGCCCGTTTTGGCGTGTCGGTTTTGTTGCCATGATGGCAATATTGCTGTTGACGCGCGGTTACCGTGATGGCAATATCTCCTCATCGCCTCAGATGAAGCGACGCGCCGGGCCAAAGAGGCCCGCCACTTCAACGCGATGGAGAAATCAATGACAGACGCAAGCCGCCCCGTTCTCGTCACGACCGCCCACAAGGGCGTGTTTGCCGGCCTCGTCCCGGCCGACGCCGACCTCACGCAGAAGACCCTCGCCCTCAAGTCTGCCCGCATGGCGATCTATTGGGGTACGACCAAGGGCGTCATGCAGCTCTGCGACACCGGCCCGACCGGCTCCAGCAAGATCAGCGCCGCCGCCGACATCCCGGTCCTGCACGATGTGACCGGCGTGTTCGCGATCACCGAGGCGGCTTGGTCGAAGTGGGTCGCGGCGTGATGGACGCCCTCGCCCGCATCATCACGGCAGACGACTTGATCCGTGGCGGCGCGTGCCGGAATGGCGTCATGGAGTCCGCCTCCCCCAATTGGCCAGCAGCGTTCCCCGTCGCAGTCGCCATGAAGGAAGCCCGCAAGCGCGGGGAGACGAAGACCGTCCTGCAAGCGCTTGCGCTCGACGGCGACGGCTCCGGCGACGGCTCCGGCTACGGCTACGGCGACGGCGACGGCGACTGAGCCCCAAAACTCAGCGCGCCGGGCCGCCCCAATCCCCCTCGCCAACTGGCCCGGCGCATTTATTTCAGGATGGAGATGGAAATGTCCGGCCGCAGAAACTCATCCGGGTTCAACGATACGGCCGACTGCTTCCGCACCATCAACGGTGAGCGCTACGTCGGCTGGATGATCAACCCCAGCGCCGCGCGGATTTCCGCGTATCGCGCTGCCGGCATCAAGTGCCGGAAGGTTCGCCGGGATGAATTGTTTGTCCGGGAGAGCGACACCTCCGCCGCTTCCGACATTGACCGCAAAGCAGATCGGGCCTGACGGCCCGGCGCATTTCCTTCCGCGATGGAGAGACAGATGGCTAAGCCTGCTTCCGCATATCGAGCCGCACGCCGCGCCGAGTTCAAAGCCGTGGTTTCGGATGGCCGGAGTGGTGGCGGTAACGGCATCGGGTCACGGTCGCTTACCGGCCTGTGGGATGTGTCTGACCTTCGTGTCGGCCCGCGCGCGAAATATTGGCCGGCCCAGCCTCGCCCCAACAAGTATGTCCCGCACATCGGCAAAAAGCAGCGCAACCGGCGCGCCTGACACCCCGGCGCAATTCTCCCAGAGGACAAGACAATGGGTTGGCCTGATTTCACGCCCTTCGTCACCGAAGTCTGCCGGGATGACGAGTCCTTCTATGTCGATGTCGAAATGGACTGGAACGGCAACATCCGCGCCACGCTGTACGGAACAGTGACCCGCGCCGAGATGCTGATGTCTCAGGCCGAACTCAACGACATGTACGACCTCGTTGAAGAGGCGAAGTACTGGCGCGAAGAGCCCAACTGGTCGCTTCACAACCGTTCCATTGCCGAGATGTGCCGCCTTGATAGCGAGCGCCCGGCTGTACCCCACCAGATTGCAGCGGAGTAGCCGAGATGGCGCCCTCGCCTGAATTCATCGCGTTCCTTGAGGCTTGGCACGCCTATGTCGCCGCCAGCCGTGCCGCTGCGGAGTGAGCCATGAGCAAAGATAAGGTTACCCAGCGCTTGGAAGCCGCTCTTGAGCCCAGCAAGCGCCTTACAGCGGAGGCTGTTGCTTTCTCCAGAAAGTATGGTCTCGAACCATTTCTGACGAGAGTCCCGCGCATTGTTTGCGCTGATGGGTTTTCGATGTCTGTTCAAGCGAGTGACGGTCATTATTGCCAACCACGCGACAGCAAAGGCCCGTGGTATCAAGTTGAGGTTGGATTCCCTAGCGAGAAGGTCGACGCATTGATGCCCTTTATTGAGGGCGATGAAAATCAAGACCCTACCAGTACTGTCTATGGGTATGTTCCAATCGAGACAGTCGTTCAGGTCATCATTGATCATGGTGGATTTACGCCATGATGCGCCAGTCCTCCCACGACATACGCCCCATAGCCTCAGCCATCCGCGACGCAGAGCGCGATCTCAGCGATGCCGAATGGACAGGCGACGAACAAGCAATCACGCGAGCCACGGTAGTTCTCGCGTCCCTGAAATCACAAGCGGAGCGCGGCGAAGAATACGCCGTGCCGTTCTGAGGGATTGATGATGAGCGCAAAGTGGAAAGACATCACGTCATATTCGCGGGACGATAAGGAGCGGGTTCCGTCTACTTGGGAGCTTCGGCTTACGCCCTACACCAGAATTTTCGTCATGCGCAGTCACCGCGCAGATCCTGACAACTGGACGATGCATTGCGGGCCTTGGTTTGACACTTATCCTCTTGGCCTGCCGTCAAAGATGGAAAATCGCGACGAGGCCATGTCTCGCGCCCTCAACCTTGTCGCTGACAAAATTGAGGATCTGCACGAAGCCATCGCCGCCGCCCGCACCCTCTCGGAGGGTGAGTGAGATGGCTCACACGTACTGCGCCAACAAGTTCAATTCGACCCCGTTTTCAAGCTGCTGCGGCACAGCCTCGTTCGGCCCGAAGTGCGAGCGGTGCGGAGAGGCGATTACCCACCATCAGCCCAGCGCTGCTGTTCTCGCCGCTCGGCGTCTCCGCGCGCAAGGCCGGTGCGGCATGTGCGGGAGCCCCCGCGGCAATCCGGCAATCGCCGGCAATTGTCACTGCTAGGAGGAGGATAAGTGATGTCCGACACTCAGAACACCCCTTGGTACCCGCCCGGAGAGGGCTGGGTTGAGTGGCACGGTGGCCCGAACCCGGTGCCGGGGGCTGAGGTAGAAATCCTTCTGCGGAGTGAGCGCGAAACGCTCACTTATGAGCCGGAGGTAATGCGGTCAGTTGTTGCGGAGCCGTGGGAGCACGAAGGCTTCGGCGAAGACACCGTCGCCTACCGTGTCGTCACTCCCTACCCCACCGCCGTAGACAGGGCGCTTTTAGATGAGATGGTAAAGGCTTTGGTTGCTTGCGAAAAGCAGGCTGAGGAAGCGCGCATGATCCTCATCAACCACTTAGAAGAGCCGGAGCGGCAAGCCTTCTGGAAGGCGGTAAACATACGCGGTCTTGCCCGCGCCGCCCTCGCCAAAGCTCGCGAGGCGTCCAAATGAGCGATGCATTGTGGGCCTCCGTTATGGCGGCTGTCCTTGGCCTAAACATCCATTTTTGGATCGTTAGCCCAACCAAGCTTTCGGCGTCTGTGAACGCTTACGCCGCCGGCTGGAATTCGCTCGGGCTGATCCTCTTGCTGACCGGAGGTCTGTCATGACCCCCGAAGACCTCCGCAACCTTCCTTACGTCATCCCGCAATTCATCGGTATCGCCTTCGTGCTTGCCGTCGTTCTCGGCTGGTGCGTTGGCCTTGGAGCGTGACATGTCCGCTATTGAGATTGTTCTTGCCGCATGCCTGCCGCTTGGGCTGCTCCTTGGCGGGGCCGTCATCTACCTCACCACCCGCCGGTCTTACGTCCGCGCCGCCTCCTACGATGACGAGGGCGTGCATGGTGACGTGGTGATCGTGCCGCGCCGTGGTGCCGCCCATGACTGACGCCCCCGCGAAGGCCGGAGAGCGGCCGGTGACGCAGTACGAATGTCCGTGCGGTCAGAGGTGGATGGGCGCCGCGCCGCCTGCGCCCGCCGAGATGTGCCCAAGCTGCAATGGCGCGGGCTTCGAGCCAGATCCCGTCGAGTGCTGGAACTGCGGCGGTGATGGCTACGTCTCGTGCTGCTTCGAGGAATACGCGTGCATCGCCCCCGAGGGTGGGTGCGACGAATGCGAACGACGCTGCGATATCTGCAATGGCAGAGGCGCTCTCCCCGCCGCCCGCGACGCGGCCATGAAGGAGGGCGCCAAATGAGCCTTCAGGCGCGCGTTTCCCTCGTCTGCGCTGCCATCGGCGCCGTCTGCATCGCCGGCTTCCTCATTCACAAGACCACCATGCTGGACGGCCTCCTGCGGGTCGCGGCGCTGGTCATTCACGGAGACGCATCGTGAACACGACACGCATTGTCCAAGCGGCGAACGAGATCGAAAAGAACGAGCGCGCGCTAAAATGGCTGGAAGAATACGGGCACCAACTTTCGGCGCGGGACCGCGACAGCTTCACAGTTGAGCTGCGACTGCACTCTGCAAGCGCCTGTCCAGGCGGAAAAGAGGCAGAAACCGTTCTGTCTAGCCTTGCCCGGTTCGGGATCGATGAGTTGGTCGAGACGGCAAAGAGGAACTGCCGGAACACCATCGAAATAAGCCGCAACGCCATTGCGCAGGAAGTCGCCGCCCTCAACGCGGAGCCCGGCCATGACCGCTGACATGCCCGATCCGCGAGAAGTGGCGCGAGAGGCGATGGCGTCCTACTGGTCTGACCGCAGAGACCATGACCTCGCTGTGCTCGCGAGACGTGGTGAACCATACGCCCACGATTTATATGACAAGTTCGCTCTCCTCGGCGCCCGCGCCATGCAGGACGCCATGGCCGGGCGGGTGAGGGTCAAGGAGCTGGAATGGACACGCACAGAGAGACAGCACGTGAACCCCTTCGGGGGGCCGCCTCTCCCTGACGTCAGAATGCGCAGCGACGCCTTGGGAGGGGTCTATCTCGTCACGCTCTCCAACGGCGCGGTATACTTCAACGATACGCTCATCAAGGGCCTTCGTGGCATTGAGGGCGCCCAAGCGCACCACGACCACCGCATCCTCTCCGCCCTCGAACCCGCCGGCGCGCAGGAGGGGGCGGCACAGAGGCACGACGCGATTGCCAAGGAATGGCTTGCCGACCCTGTGATCAACGCAGCCGTCCATGGCGCCACCCCCGCGCCCGACGTGCCGGGGCTGTCTGCAAGGCTGCGCTGGCACACGGATAAGGAAGGCGGCGGGTTCCGCCTGATCAACCCGGATGGCCCCGAAGCCGTCGACGCACTTGAGGCCCTACAGGCCGAGGTGGCGGCGCAAAAGGCTCGCGCGGACGACATGCACCGTCGAGCGCAGCGAGCGGAAGCCCCGAAGATGGCCGCTCGCGATGTCGCGAACAAGATGTGGAATTTTGTCTGGAAAGCTGGCGAGCGCTACCACAAGGCCCGTGCCCGCGCCACAGCCGCCGAAGCCGAGCGTGACTATCTCAAGGCCGAGGTGAAGCGGAAGGATGTTGCTCTCTACCAAATAGCCAACGTCGGCCAAGGCCCTACCTGGTACACCGCGCCAAGCGTAGTGCGGAAGGCAGAAGACATCGCCCGCGCCGCGCTCGCGCCGGCCAAGGCGGGAGGGTGAGATGGGCAAACATATCCTTATTTGGCCCGAAGGGTTTCCCCGCGATGGTGTGATGGTCGACTTCGGGCTGCACCCTACGCAGTTTCGGTTTATCCGGCTGAAGGACCGAAGCACTTGGGATGCACTACGTGGCCTCCATGAGCCAGTCGTATTGGACCCGTTCTACGAATGCCTAGGCGAGCTAGCCGACTTTGTATCGGCTTATCGAGGAATCGTCGTCACCGGCCTTGATGAGTGTCGCGCTGAGCTTTTGAAGGACACGCCCCATGACTGACCGCACACCGGCCGAGGCGACGTTGCTGCCGTGCCCGTTCTGCGGGAGCACCGATCTAGATGACCGAGGAGACAATGCGATCTGGTGCAAAACCGTAAACTGCGAGGCGGGCATAGATTATGGGCACTCAACTGGCCCCAAAACCCGAGCAGCTGTTCGGGCGGCCTGGAACCGCCGCGCCTCGCCGCCCGCTCCGGCGGCTGAGCCGGTGGCGCTGGATATCGAGCGCATCGTCAACGATGCGGAGATTGAATGGTCCTATCGTGAAGACGATTATCGCTATCCCCGCGACTTCTGGCATGCGCGCATCTCGTATGGCCCGCTTCGCACTGGCTGGGTCAGCTACGGCGATCAGGAGGCCCGCACACTGCCTGACGATGTTAAGGCGGCTGCGGAGATCGAGCTTCGCGGCGTGATCCGCTCAATGGCAACATCACTGCCCCTCTACGCCCACCCCCTCGACGCGGCAGCGATCCGCGCCGAGGCGAGGAGGGCGGCGCTGGAGGAGGTTATGGGGGCGGCGCTGTCTCGCGGGCTAGAATGGCAGCGCAAAGCCAAAGAGCCTGGGCGAAGCGACCACGACGTGGCCGTCTTTGAAAGCGCCGCGTCGGCAGCCGCCGAGATTCACGAGTCTATCCGCACCCTCGCCGACAAGGGGAAGGCGGAGTGATGAAAAAGCACAAGCGCCGCGAGATGACCGAAACGATCCGCAGCGTCGCGGATGGCATCGTCGGCACCATCGAAATGGGCGATGGCTCGCCGGATGATGCGCTCTTGCGGCTCCGGGTGATCCGGGCCGATGCACAGCGCATTGAACGGCTCGCCGCCATGCTGCTCGGCAAGACCCCCGCCCCTCCCGCAGGAGGGCGCGATGTCTAAGAGCGTCACCGTCGACTCGGTCGGAGAGGCCATCCAGCGCGCCGAGAAGGCTGCCGACGCAGCTTTGCGCCGCGGGCGCATCCCGGCCAGTCGCGTCGCCGCGTTCGCCGCCGGCTACCGGCAGGCGATGAAGGACATGGAGTCCGCGCCCGTCGTGACGGAAGGCGTGCCGCCCGATCTGGTGCTGGAGCTTCTGTCCCGCGCCACGGGCGAGCGCAAGACCGCAGGAGGGCGCGATGGGGAGTGATCCGAACCCGCGCATGATGTTCACCGAGCCGGTTGGTCCGTGGCACGACTGGTTCGCATGGAAGCCCGTCCGCACTTATGACCAACGCCTTGTCTGGCTTCGTTGGTGCCGGCGGCGCTGCATGCAGAAACACCAGTACCTCTGTGGAGGGCCGGACTTCTCATGGCAGTACCACCTCCCCACCCCTCCCAGCGCACAGGGAGGCGGGGATGGGGAGTGAGGGGGCGATCCATACCAGCATGGCAGTCGTTTGGCACGGAGGCGGGCGCCGATGGTTCACGCGCCGGGCCGCTGAAAATGCCGAGGCCCGGCGGCTGATCAACAAGCGCTGTGAATGCGATAACGGAGACGCTTTCACACCGCCCTACACCTGCGGTTTGCACAAGGATGCGGTCAAGAACGCGCGCCGGACCCGCCTGATGGTGGCGATGTTCGTGCGTCCCACCACCCGCGCCGCTCTCCCCCAGGAGGAACAGGAATGACCGCAGAACGCATCACAGGCGTGGCGATAATGGACGGGAAGGGCCGCCTTTGGGCGCTGCCAGCACCACACCGCCACCACCACATCTTTGCGCTTGCCGCATTCATAGGCGACAGCGCCGAAGGCCCGATGCGAGGGCAGGGCTTCACGACAAGTGAAGGTCGCTTTCTCGAACGGGCGGATGCGCTTGCTGTTGCCAAAGCCGCCGGCCAGACGCGCCCCGACGAGCAGCTTGGGGCCATGCTCTATTCGGAGGATCTGTGGTGACCCTACTCACAGAACAGCAGATGGCGGAAGTGGTGGAGGCGATGGCGAGGGCTGGCTATGCCGAATCGGTGTGGGCAGGATGGCCAGAGCCGCATCGCGCCGGGCGCCGCCGAGACATGGAGAGGGCCCTCACCGCCGCCCTGCCTGCGATAGAGCGTGCGGTGCTGGAAAGGGCAATCGTTGCAGCGAAAGGGTGCGCGTGGGTAGCTTTCAACGAAGAGGAAGCGAAGGCGTGCGAGGTCCTTCTCGGAGACATCGTTGAAACCATCCGCGCTCTTGCCGGGGAGGTGGGGTGATGGAAGAGCAAATTGTCGAAACTCTCGCCGATGCTGATGTCGGGTCCGTTGTTTGGCGGTACCACTCTGAACGCACACGCAATGTCGATGGGAAATACGCGGGGCGTGGGGTTTGGGCCGCTGAGAAGGTCACTGCAAAAACCCGCATGTCTCTTGAATGCTCAGGCGCCAAGTTTGACATAAAAACGGGCCGCTCACGTCCTGTGCGAGGATACTGTAGCCGCGACGTAATTGCTGGCAAGCGCGAGCGATTCCACGCAGATTACAAAAATAGCGCTTGGGCGATAGCGGATAGGGTCCGTTACGCGGATGCCGAGACGCTTGTGAAGGTCGCGGAACTGGTTGGGTGGAAGCCATGAACCCCCACCGCACCGGGCGCCGCTGGGCTTACCTGCTAGGCGCCGCTCTTGTCTTGTCTGCGATAATAGGGCTCGTTGACAAATGCCAGCCTCATACCTGAGCCGCAAAAGCCTCGCCTCCGAACTGGACATGTCGGAGAGCACCGTTGACGAGATGGTGAGCCGTGGCGTGCTGCCGCGCCCTATCCGGTTGTCGAACGGCTGCGTCCGCTGGTGCTGGGCTTCGGTGCAGATGAGCCTTGCATCGCTGTCGCCACAGGGCAACGATGCCGCCCCTGTCGACGCTTATACGCAGGGGGCGAGGGATGCCGCGAAATTCGCGCAGGAGAGGCGCCGTGGAGCTTCCTAAGGGCGTGCACCGCGTCGTCTCGCGGGGGCGGGAGTATTTTTACTACCAGCCCGGCCGGAACACGCCGAGCGCTGAGAAGCCTATTGCTCTTGGCAGCGACCCGCACAAGCCCGAGTTCTGGGTAAAGCTCCGCGAGGCCCAAGGGCTTCTGACCGGCGGGCGGATCGAGACGTTCGCCGACGTGTGCGACGCCTACGAAATCTCGCCGCAGTTCACCAAGCTCGCCAAGGGGACCAAGGAGCAATATCTGCGGGGCCTCGGCATCGCCAAGAAGGCATGGGGGAAGCTCCCCGCAGACGGTCTAGGCCCGGCGAACGTTCTGGAGCTAATGGACGGGCTCGCTTCTATCCCTGGCACGGCAAACACCGTTCTAGGCGTCCTGCGAGCGATATCGACATGGGGAGTTGCGCGGCGCAAGTTCGCCGCCTCGATCACGGCCGGCGTGAAGCCCTATGACAAGACGGGCGGGCATAAGCCTTGGACCGATGCCCAGCTAGAGGCGGCTGAAGAGCACCTCACCGGCATGGTGCGCCGGGCGTTCTTCCTTGCCCGCTATACGGGCCAGCGCGGCTCTGACGTGGTGCGGCTTGGTCCGACCTTCCTTGATGAAGGAGGATTCCGCCTGTCGCAGCAAAAGACCGGCGTGGAAATCTGGTGCCCGATTGATGATGTTCTGGCGGCGGAAATGGCCACATGGCCCGTGTCGCCGGGCGCCTACCTTCGCAACGACAAGGGGCGAGCGATGACGCGCAAGGTGCTGGACCGGCATTTCGCGGAGCAGCGCGACGCGATCCCGGATCTTGCCGGCTGCACGCTTCATGGACTGCGCGGCACCCGCGTGGTGGAGCTGCGCCGGGCCGGCCTCACCAGCACGCAGATACAGGATCAGGTCGGCATGTCGCTCGCCATGATCGAAAGGTACTGCCGGTTTGCCGACAAGAAGGCGAACGGCAAGGCGTCCGTGGTGCACCTCAAGGAACGCAGGCGGAACGCTTGATTGAAAAACTTTGCAAAACATATGGCCTGAAAGGCTTATGTTTGCTAGACTGAGACGAAATCGCACATCTCGTCTTCCAGCGCCGGGAACGGGCCGACATGGCGCACCCGTCCCTGCTCGTAGAGCGCGGCCACCGGTTCGGCGCGCAGCCATTTTCCGCGCGTGGCGCGCACTTCGCTCACCGGCACGGTGGGGTCGATGCCGGCGAGGATGGTCCGCACCATCTCCCCGCCCTGGTTCACCTCCACCACCACCCGGTCGGCCTCCAGCCTGTGGAACAGGCCGATGGCGCGCCCGCCCCAGCCATTGGGCGAGAGGCCCTGCGCGCTTTCATCCGCCAGCACATGCACGACGCCTTCCGCGTCGATCCCCGCCGCGAGAAGGCCGCAGGCATCCGCCCGCTTGCCGGAGGAGGCCGGCGGGTCCACCGCCACCACGATGCGCTGCATCGGGCGCGCCACCTCCGCCTCCACCCGCCCCGCCTCCAGCGCCGCGCGGTTCCACAGCGCGTCCGGCCGGTCCTCGATCAGTTCGCCGCCGAGTTCCTGCCGGCCGAGCCGCGTGCCGGCATAGCGGCCGACCACGGTGTCGAGAAAGCGCGGCGCCAGATGCGCGGCGTTTTCCGCCGTTCCCATCCGCGTCACCGCCGTGCGCGGGTCGGCGAGCAGGGCGCGGATCAGCGCGGTGGGGCGCGGGGTGGTCGTCACCATCTGGCGCGGCCGCTCACCGAGGCGCAGACCGAATTGCAGCATGTCGAAGGCGGCCTGGGCGTAGCGCCATTTCGCCAGCTCGTCGCACCAGGCGGCGTCGAATTGCGGCCCGCGCAAACTCTCGGGGTCGTCGGCGGAAAAGCCCTGCGCCACCGCCCCGTTCGGCCAGACGAGGCGCCGGCGCGTCGGCTCCCAGTTCGGGCGCTCGCCGCGCGGGTGGATGGCGAGGAGGCCGGAGACGCCCTCCACCATCACATCGCGCAGATCGGCATGGCTTTCCGCCACCAGTGCGAGCCGCCCGGCCTTCGGCCCGGCGCCGCCGTGAACGAGGGCGCGCACCCATTCCGCGCCCGCCCGTGTCTTGCCGGCGCCGCGCCCGCCCAGCATCAGCCAGGTGAGCCAGTCGCCGCCGCCCTGCGCCCTGTCGGGCGGGCGCTGCGAGGGCCGGCCGATCAGCGGCCAGTGATGGCGCAGCCAGTCGAGCGTCGGCGCGTCGAGCGCTTCCAGCGCCTCAGGCAGCTTCCCCGCTCGCCAGCACGCGCTCAAGCGTGCGGCCAAGCTCGCGTCGGAAGGCGTCGGCGTCGCGGTCGGCGTCATCGTCGCTCCCGTCGGGCTGTTCTCTGTCCAGAGCCGCCAGTTCGCGCAGCGAGCGCACGAGAATGGCCAGCGTGCGCGCGGCGCGCTCGCTGTCGGCCTGGCTCGCCTCCGGCCGCGCCGCGACGGCGAGGCCGGCCAGCGCGACCAGCCGCTCCAGCGCGGCGATCTCGCGCTCGATCCGCCGCACCAGCCGGTTGATCAGTTCGCCGCGCGAGGCCGGCACCGCTTCCGCCGGGGCCGGAGCGGCCGCCGTTCCCGTAGCTGGGGGCGGCCCGGAGGCCGGCAGGTCGCCCGCGAGAGGGTCTTGGGGGGTCAGGTCTTGCGGGGGCAGGTCTTGCGGGGGCGGATCGGCGCGCGGCGCGGGTGCCCCGGGAATGCGCGCCATGCGCGGCGTCCAGCCCCAGCGCTGGCGGCGGAGATTGAAGGTGGATTTGGAAATGCCGAGCAGATCCGCCACCTGCTGCACCGGCACATTCGTACGCTCATAGAGCCGACGCGCCTCTTCCAGCGCTTCCGGCGAAACGGACCGCCCGGGAACCGACATGCCACCTCCGCCGCTCGGGAACGGAAACGAAAAAGCCGGCCCGAAGGCCGGCTGAAACATGACCACCGCGCGGGGCCGGAGGTTCATCCCGCCGCTTCTGACGCAGTTGTGGAGCATGGGGGAAAGCTACCCCACCAGCGCGACGCTGTCAAGGATTAATTTCCTAGTTTAGGAATTATGTTCCTTATGCCCTGAAGTCGTCACGCCCCGCGCCGCACCGATCCGGGATCCGGGGGAAGCTCTTCGGCCGAAAACCGGCTCCGCGCCCCCCTCATCCCCGGGCTTGACCCGGGGATCCAGCCTTCCCAACGGCACATGGCGGAAAGCCTGGGTGGCCGGGTCAAGCCCGGCCATGAGGGTGTGCAAGCGGCGGCGTCCTGCGAAACGAAGCGGCCTCGTGTCCCGAACCACCGGCACAGCGTGCCGCGCCGATCCGGGACCCAGGGAAAGCTCTTCGGCCGCATCCAGCCGCTCCACAGCGCGACCCCGAGAGCAGCATCCTTCGAGGCTCGCTGCGCTCGCACCTCAGGATGACGACGCTCATCAGCCCCGGCCCCGTCATGCTGAGGTGCCGGCGCTTGCGCCGGCCTCGAAGCACGCAGACGCCGTGGATGAGGGGACCTTCGTGTCCCGAACCACCGGCACAGCGTGCCGCGCCGATCCGGGGTCCAACAAAAACCGTTCGGCCGAAACCCGGCTCCACGCCCCCTCATCCCCGGGCTTGACCCGAAGGACCCAGCCTTTGCGACGCCATTCGGCCGAACGTCTGGAGGGCCGGGTCAAGCCCGGTCCTGAGGGTGTGCAAGCGGCGGCGTCTCGCGAAACGAAGCGGCCTCGTGTCCCGAACCACCGGCACAGCGTGCCGCGCCGATCCGGGACCCAGGGAAAGCTCTTCGGCCGCATCCAGCCGCTCCACAGCGCGACCCCGAGAGCAGCATCCTTCGAGGCTCGCTGCGCTCGCACCTCAGGATGACGACGCTCACCAGCCGCCGCCCGTCATGCTGAGGTGCCGGCGCTTGCGCCGGCCTCGAAGCACGCAGGCGCCGTGGATGGGGGCACCGTCGTGTCCCGGGCCCGCGGCACAGCGTGCCGCGCCGGCTGCGACGTACGGGAGAGTCTTCGGCCGAAACCCGACTCCACGCCCTCATCCCCGGGCTTGACCCGGGGATCCAGCCTTCCCAACGGCACATGGCGGAAAGCCTGGGTGGCCGGGTCAAGCCCGGTCCTGAGGGCGTGCGAGCGACAACCGCCCGCCTCAGCCCTTGGCGTGCGCCGCCAGCAGGTGGATTTCCTTAATCAGCGCCTGGACACCGCCGGTGAGGAACTTCACCGTCTTCTCGTCGGTGAAGGCGCCGTCGGCAATCTTGTCGCCGACATTGGGAATGGCGAGGTGCGGATAGGCGACGATGCGCGCGCCCGCCGCGCTCAGCGATTCGCGCAGCGACGCCTGGGCGCGGATGCCGCCGGTGGAGCCGGGCGAGGAGGTGAGCACCAGCACCGGCTTGCCGAGCAGCGTGCCCTTGGCATAGGGGCGCGAGCCCCAGTCCACCGCGTTCTTCATCGCGCCCGAGGGGCCGTAATTATATTCCGGCGAGGCGAAGATCACGCCGTCGGCAGCGGCAATGGCGGCGCGCAACGCGGCGGCGCCGGCCGGCTGGGTGGCGCCGTCCTCGTCCTGATTGTAGAGCGGCACGTCGTTCAGCGTCAGCACGGTGAGGTCCGCCGTCGGGGCGAGCGCGGCTTTCAGCGCTTCCAGCACGGCGGTGGAATAGGCGCCGGAGCGCAGGCTGCCGGAAATGCCGAGAAGCTTCGGGCGGTCGGTCATTACAGGGGAACTCCACAGCAGGGGTTGGGTCGGGGCGCCCAACTTGTGGCGGCGCGCGCTCTCGCTCAAGCTCTTTATTGCGATGCGGTGCAAATCGCCTTCTGCCGCCACGCAATCGACCGAGCGGCGGCCGGGGAGCCGCATCGGGCATGGCATTTGCCGGGGGGTGAGGCCATGTTAGCACTCCCGCACTGCGGGAAGCCCGCCCGTCTTGCAAGACCTCTTATCGAGAGACCTCTTTTCGAGAGCTTTGCCCGTGATCCTGACCGACCGCGACATTCTCGACGCCATGGCCGAAGGCTCGGTGCTGATCGACCCGCCGCCGCCACCGGAATTCTATGCGCCGAACGGCGTCGACCTGCGGCTCGACGCCCGGCTCACTTTATATCGCGATCCCGCGCCGGGGGAAGACCCGGTCATCGACCCCGCCGGGCCGGGCTACAGCTTCCGCGAGGCGATCACCCGCATGGCGGGCGACATCGACATCGGCACGGAAGGCTTCGTGCTCGACCCCGGGCGGCTGGTGCTGGGCTGGACGCTGGAGCGGGTGGACCTGCGCCCGGGGGCGCGGCTGGCGGCGCGGGTGGAGGGCAAGAGCTCGCTCGCCCGCATCGGCCTCATCGTCCACCTCACCGCACCGACCATCCACGCCGGATCGACGGGCCAGATCCAGCTCGAGATCATCAATCTCGGGCCGCGCCCCATCCGCCTGCGGGCGGGGATGAAGGTGTGCCAGCTGATATTGGAGCAGACGCTGGGTGTACCCCAGCGCGGCTATGGCGGGCAGTTCGCCGGCCAGCGCGCGGCCGGCTGAACGGCCTCAGCGGCGGCCGACACGCTGCTTGCGGGCGGCGTAGCGCTCGTCGCGGCGGGCCTTGGCGGCGGCAGCGGCAGCGGCGGCTTCCTCGATGGCGGCCGCCTTGGCCGCGATCTCGGCTTCCGCGGCAGCGGCCGCGTCAGCAGCGGCAGCCTCGGCGGCGAGGCGCGCGGCTTCGGCCTCGGCCTCCTTGCGGGCGGCCTTCTCGGCGGCCTTCGCCGCCTGCGCCGCCTGCCGCGCCTCGGCAGCGGCCTTGCGCTCGGCCGCGCGGGCGATCATCGCCGGGTCGTCCGGGCTCGGGCGTTCGGCAAGGCGGGACACCAGCCGGGCGCGGGCTTCGGCGGCATTCTTCTGGCGGTCTTTGAAGGAATCGACTGATTTCATGCCGCTTCCCTTATCTCTTTTTTGCGCCAATTGACAGCCGCCTGCGAGCAACTAGTTTTCGCGCGCGATCCGGCCATGCGAGCCGCCTCGCTTGGCGAGCGGTGTACGCGTGATGAGTCCGAAAGACCTGGCTTCCTACCTGTTCCTGGCGCTCGTCTGGGGATCGTCCTTCGTGGTCATGGACCACAATATCCACGCCTTCGGCTGGGCCGGCTCCGTGGCGTTCCGCTCCTTCTTCGCGGCTGGCACGCTCTACCTCGCCGCCCGCGCCTCCGGGCGGAAGCTCGACTTCTCCTGCGGCCCGTTTCCGCTGTTCATGGTGGGCCTCGCCACCGTGGCCCTGCAGCTCGGGCTGATATCCTATGGCCTGCCACGCATCGGCACCGCCATGTCGGCGATCCTCGTCGCCACCATCCCGCTGTTCACCATGCTGATCGCGGCGGCGTGGGGGGTCGAGCAGTTCCGGCTCAGCGGGCTGGTGGGCATTGGGCTCGGCGCGGTGGGAATCGTGCTGCTGGTGGGCTTTCCCGCCCAGCCGGTGACGACATCGTTCATCATCGGCTGCGCCGCGACGCTCGGCTCCACCCTCTCCGCCGCCTTTGGCAGCGTCTATGCCGGGCGGCGGCTGGCGAAGACCGGCTCATGGGAGATCACCATCGGCGCGTTCTTCTTCGGCGGCGTGCTCATCCTGCCGTTGATCGCCTTCGTGCCGCTGCCGGGCATGCCGGGGCTGCTGGATATCGCCTCGCTGCTCGTCGCCGGCGTGCTGATGAGCGCCATCACCTATGTGATCTTCTACCAGCTGATCGCCTCCATCGGCCCCACCCGCGCCATCAGCGTGGAATTCGGCGTCACCGGGGTCGCCGTGACCATCGGCACGCTGCTGCTCGACGAACCGCTCACCCTGCCGCAGATCGCCGGCGGCGTGGTGATCGGCATCGGCTGCGCGCTGGTGCTCGGCGTCATCCGCCTCGGGCGGGCCGAGGCGGTGGTGGAACATCCCGGCGCCTGAGCCCCGGACGCAGCGCAGCGCCACTCAGAAGCGGATCTGCAACGCCCCGCTCACGGCGTTCTGCTGGGCGCTGGTGGCGATCTGCCCGTCATAGCGCAGGCTGAGCCGCGTGTTCGGGTTCAGCTCATAGGCCAGCCCGCCGCCGAAGATGAACGTATCCGTGGCGATGGGCGCCCCTTCGATGCTGAACGGTGCCGAGCCGGTGGCAAAGCTCATCACCGCCGCCGGTACGGTATCGCCGAAGGCATGCTGCCAGCCCAGCGTGAAGCTGGCGACGATGGGCACGCCGTGCACGTCGATCTTCTGCCCGCCGCGCAGCCCCAGCGTCGAATAGAACGTGTCCATGGCGCCGGCATCCACAGTCAGCGCCGAGTTGGACCCGCGCTCGACCGTGTTCCAGCCCTCGACATGCAGATAGGCGAGGCCGAGGAAGGGCTCCAGATCGACCGGTCCCAGCGGCAGGTCATAGCCGAGCTCGCCGAACAGCTGGGCCGAACCGGCATTGGCGTCGCTGCTATTGGACGCCTGATAGCCGGGGAAGGCCACGCTGCGGGAGAACGACATGTCGTGCCAGGCATAGCCGCCGCCGAGCCGCAGAGCCCACGGACCCTGCTGCGTCGCGCCGTAGAGGCCGAGTTCGTAATTGTCCATGGAGCCGGACGAGGCGCGGCCGGACACGTCGAGCCAGGAGCGGCTGTAGCCGCCATAGGCACCGAGCCTCCAGTCGGCGGCAAAGGCGGCGTCGAAGCCGCCGACAAAGCCGCCGATCGAATCCGCAACCGCTGCCGCGTTGCCGTCGGAGCCGAGGGAGCCCTGCGCGCCGAAGCCCTGCATCCACATGACCGTCGCGCCGTCGGCCCCGAGCCGCGCCGTCTGCGGCCCGTCGCCGGCATAGGCCAGGGGTGCGCCGGCGCCCTCGAAAGAGGCCTGCCGCAGCCGCGCGCCCACCGCGTCGCGGGTGAACACGGATTGCTGCTGGATCACCGATGCGGTGGAGGCGTAGATCTCACCGGAGAGGGCATCGAAGGCGATATAGGCCTCGGATTTCAGCTGCGAGGCCACCGCGTCGTAAATCTCGTTGCCCGCCCCGAGCGACTCGATGCCATTGGCGGTGACAATCTGGTTCCACGTCCGCGCCTCGCGCCAGAACGGAATGTCCCGCCGCACGAGGTTCAGGATGACCTCGGTGTCGGTGTAGGACAGCAGCGGATCGAGGAAGGCGAAATTGCTCGTCACCGTTCCGAAGAGGCCATGCACGCCGTCGCCGCCGGTCAGCACGGTATAGGTCTTGTAGTTGGCATAAGTGCCGCGCTCGGCATGCAGCTCCAGGGTGCTGTCGAGGTTGATGCCGACGGCGCCGCTGACGGCGAGCAGATCGCTACCCCGACCCGGCGAGATATCCACCCGATAGGTGGTCCCGGCCGCCAGCGTCAGCGTGCCATTGATGTTGAGGGTGCCCGGTGAGAAGCCGGGCGAGATGACACCGCCGTCGAGCACATCCACCGAGCCGATCGTGCCGACGCCACCAAGAACGCCGTGCGCGCCGACACGGAAGCTCACCTGCGAGTCGGTTCCGCGCTGCACCAGCACACGCGCATCGTCGGTCTCGACGACGCCCTTGTAATCCGAGCCGGTGAAATCGACCGTGCCGCCGCCTTCCAGTTTGACCCGGCCGGTGCCGCTGAGCGCGACCGGGAAGGTGTAGCGCCCGGCAAGATCGTAGATCAGCGTGCCCTTGTTGACGATGGAGCCACTGAGCCAGCCAGCCGTACCGCCATCGCCAATCCTCAGCGTCCCACCATCGATGGTGGTGCCGCCCCCCGGCGCGGCGGTGCCGGTCAGAACCAGCGTTCCCTCGCCCTTGAGCGTGAGAGTGCCCGTGCCGCCGATGATATTGGCGAAGGTGCCCGTCGACGCCTGATCGAAAACGAGGGCGCCATTGTTGAGAATGTTGCCCTCAAGCGAAACGGTATTGCCCACCACCGTCCCGCCGAGGATGGCCAGTGCGCCATAGCTGTTGTCGCCGGTCAGGGTCAGGCGCCCCGCGCCGGTCTTGGCCAGCACGCCCGGTCCCGAGAGGGTGCCGGAAAGGTTGAGGAAGAGGTCCGCGCCCACATCGATCGACGCACCCGCGCTGCTCACGATGACATTGCGTGCGGAAGAGAAACTGTGCAGCACCTGAAGCGTGGCACCATTCAGCGCCAGCGCGGTGCCCGCCTTGCCCAGGCTGTGATCTGCGTGCACCGCCAGGGTCGCGCCGGAGACGGAGGTGCCGCCAGCATAGCTGTTGATCCCGGCCAGTTCCAGCGCTCCACCACCGGCGACGTAGAGCGCACCATTGCCGCCGACCGTGCCCGTGAGCGTCAGCGTGACGCCCGTGCCGACGCTGAACCCGCCGCTGGCGTTGAGCGTCACCGCGCGCGTGCTCGTGAAGGAGGCGGTCGGCGCCAGAATGCCGCCGCTCAGCGTCAGCGAACCAGTAGCCGCGCCGAGATTGCCATCGGAGGCCACCTGCAAGCTGGCACCGGCCCCGATGGTCGTGCCGCCGGCATAGGTGTTCACCCCCGTCAGGGTGAGCGTGCCGGACCCATATTGCGCCACCTGCCCGCTGCCGGAGATGACACCGGCAAAGGTCACGGCATCGGCGCGGTTGAAGGCAAGCGTTCCGTCATTGGCGACATTGCCGGTGATGGCGCCCGAGGTGCCGCCATTGCCGAGCACCAGCGTGCCGGCAGTGATGCGCGTGCCGCCGGTGTAGCTGCTCGTCCCGGTCAGCACCAATGCGCCCGCCCCCGCCTGCACCAGCGAACCCGTGCCGGAAATGGCACCGGCATAGAGGATGTTGTCGGAGCGGTTGAAGACCAGCATGCCGGCGGTCGCGACATTGCCGGAGAGTGTTCCCGAGGTTCCGCCGTCGCCGATCTGCAACGTGCCGGCTTCCACCACGGTGTTGCCGGTGTAGCTGTTGCTGCCCGTCAGCACCAGCGTGCCAAGGCCGCTCTTGGTGAAGCTCCCCGCGCCGCCGATCGCACCGGACAAGGTGAGCACCGCCGCATTGGCGACGCTGATCGTGCCGCCGCCGATCAAGGTCACCGTGCGCGCGCTGGCGAAGCCGAGATCGGCGGAGAGCGTGCCGCCGCCGAAGATGAGCCCCCCGGTCGACGCGCCGAGAGCGGCGTCGGCGGTCACATGCAGCGTGCTGCCGGGACCGATGCCGGTGCCGCCGGAATAGCTGTTGCTTCCGGTCAGGAACAGGTCGCCGGCGCCGATCTGTACGACGGTGCCGCTGCCGGAAATGGTGTTTCCGATCACCGTCTGATCCGAGCGTGCAAAGGCGAGGATACCGTTATTGACGATGGCGCCGGCCACCTGCCCCGTGGTTCCGCCATTGCCGATCTGCACCACGCCCTGCTGGATTTGCAGGCCGCCCAGGCTGTCAATGTCCCCGGTGACGATGACCGCGCCGGTGCCGGCCTGCACCACGGTGCCCTGGCCGGAGACGTTGTTGGCGAAGATGAAGCTGTCGCTACGGTTGAGAACCAGCGTCGCGTCATTGACGATGGCGCCGCTGACCGAGCCCGTGGTGCCGCCATTGCCCAGTTGCAGCACGCCGGCCCGGATGATTGTCTTGCCGGTGAAGCTGTTGTCGGCGGCCAGGATCAGCGTGCCGTCACCCTGCTTCGTCAACCCGCCACTGCCGGTGACCGCCGAGGTCAGCCCGAGCGTGGTGCCGGTGGCCACCTTCAGCGTGCCGCCGTCGTACAGAACGAGGTTGCGCGCGGTGGTGAAGCTGCCTGTCGTCGACAGCGTGCCCTCCGCCAAGGTCAGCGCCCCCGAGACCTGACCGAGATTGGCATCGGCGCTCACCTGCACCGTGCCGGCCCAAACCAGCGTGCCGCCCGCATAGCTGTTGGCGCCGGTGAGCGCCAGCGTGCCGCTGCCGATGTGCGCGACCCCGCCCGTGCCGCTGATGGTGCCGGCAAAGGTGATGGAGTCTGAGCGATGGAAGGCGAGCAGACCATTGCTGGTCACGTTGCCGACGACACTGCCGGAGGTACCGCCATTGCCGATGACGAGGGTGCCAGCGGAAATGGTAGTGCCGCCGGAATAGCTATTACTGCCGGTGAGGGTGAGTGTCCCCGCCCCCATCTTCACCAGCGCGCCCGTGCCGGCGAGAACACCGGAGAACGTGGTGTTGGTGGCATCGTAGCCCGCCGAAAGCGTATGGCTCTGCAGGTTCACCGTGCCGCTGCCGGCGAGCGAGCCGATGCCCTCATTGGCGCCCAGCTGCAGCGTGCCCGCCGCCTCGATGCGCACGGCGGATGCGTTGGAAATCGCGGCGCCGCCCTGCACTTGCAGCGTGCCCTCGGCGATCACCGTCTCCCCGGCATAGGTATTGGTGCCACTCAGCACCAGCGTGCCGAGCCCTTCCTTGCGCAGGCCACCCGTGCCGCTGATGGTGCCGGAAAGGCCGAGCGTTTCGCCCGCCCCCGGCTTCAGGCTGCCGAAGCCCTCGATTACCACCGCGCTGCCAAGGGCGAAGGAGCCGGTCGTTTCCAGCCCGCCGCTGGCAAGGGTCAGAACATTGCCGGCGTCGCCGAGGGACGCCGCGCTGGCGACGCTGACAAAGCCGCCGGAAATCTTGGTGCCGCCGACATAGCTGTTGGCACCGGAGAGAATGAGCGTGCCGGTGCCGACCTTCTCGATGCCGCCCGTGCCACTGATGGGCGCGCTGATCGTCGCGGTGACATCATGCCCTTCCACCCACAGCACGCCGCCGCCATTCACGTGCAGGCTCGACGTCGGCTCGGTGCCATCGGCCTTCAGAACATAGCCGTCGGTGACGAATTCAAGCTTCTGGAAGGTCTGCTCGCCGCGAATAGTGACGGTGCCGACGGTGCCGGTGAAGACGCCGGTCTCTCCACCCCACGGAATGGTCTGGCCGGAGGAAGCGAGATACCAGGTGTCCCCGGTCGAGGACCAGGTGCCGGAGCCGCCGAAGCTCGTCCCACCATCCGTGGTCCAGAGCTGCAGCGGGCTGGTATCGCGCAGCAGCAGGTTCACATGGCCGGGATTGCCGGTCTCGATCGTGCCGGTATAGGAACCGGAATCGACAAGGCCCGAGAGGTCGACCGAAGCGAAGCTGCCGCTAGTGCTGCCAGTATAGGTGAAGACGCGGTAGATGCCGGCGCCGTGCATCGCCTCGCCGGAAACGGTCAGCGTGCCGCTAAGCACGAGATCGCCGCTCACCTCGGCCACACCGGTATTCCCGCCGGCGCCCAGCAGCAGAGCCACATTGGCCCCATTGGCCAAGGTCAGCGAGCCGGTGACGAGCGCGACATTCTTCAGGTTGGGCTGCCCCGATACCCCGCCGGCCATCGTGCCGCCGGCGAGCACCGACACGGTGCCGGCAATGGCGCCAAAGCCTTGCAGCGTCGCGCCACTGGCGACACTGACCGAACTGGTCGCCACTGTGGCGCCATAGATCGCCAGCTTGCCTCCCTCGATGGTCGTGCTGCCAGTAAAGCTGCTGTCGGCCATCAATGTAAGTTCGCCGTCGCCGGTTTTCGTCAGGTTGCCGCTGCCGCCAATAGCGCCTTGCAGGAACCACATGTTTCCGGCGGCGATATCAATGGTGCCGTTGCCGGCGCCCAGGGTTACCGAGCGCGAGGACCACAAGCTGCTACTGGCCACCAGTGTGCCGCCATCAAGGGTCAATCCGCCAACGATCGCGCCGAGATTGTCGTCGTTCGACACCACCAGCGTGCCGGCGGACACCAGCGTGCCGCCGGTGTAGCTGTTCGAGCCGCTGAGAACGAGCACACCATCGCCGGACTTCACCAGTTGCGAGGGCGAACTCTCGCGGATCGCGCCCGTCAAGGTCAGCGTCTGGCCGGTCGCGACCGCAATGCCGCCGGTGCCGCCGAGCACGACCTGGCGCCCACTGCTGAAGGAGCCAGTGACGGCCAGCGTGCCATTCGCTAGGCTGATGCCGCCGCTCGCCGCGCCGAGATTGCCGTCGCTGCCGACCGACACCGTCGAGCCATTGCTGATCGCGGTGCCGCCGGCATAGGAATTGGCGCCGGTCAGCGTGACTGTGCCGCCGCCCACGGCGCTCACGCCGCCCGTGCCCGAGATCGCCCCGCCGAAGCTCTGCGACGTGCTGGAATTGAAGGCGAGCGTGCCATTATTGACCACATCGCCGGCCACCGAGCCCACAAGGACCCCGTTGCCGAGGTTCAGCGTGCCCGCCGTGATGGTGGTGGCGCCGGTATAGGTGTTGGCGGCGGTGAAGGTGACCGGCGCGTTGCCGGCATTCACCGTCACCCCGCCCGTGCCGGAGATCACCTCCGACATCAGCAGATCCTGCGCCGGCTTCAGAACCAGCGTGCCGTTGTTCTCGATGGGCACGGCCTGGAAGGTCGTGGCGGAGGCGCCGTCGCCGATCTGCAGCGTTCCGGCGGCGATGGTGAGGGCCGAGAGGTTGTAGCTGCCGGTGAGAACGGTCGTGCCCGCGCCCTGCTTGACGAGGCTGCCATTGCTGATCGAACCGCCAAAGCCTGTATTGGCGCCGTTGCCACCGAAGCTGAGCGTGTTGCCGCCAAGCAAGACAGCTCCGCTGCCGGCGAGCCCGCCAACGGTCTCGCTGGCCTGCAGCTGCACCTGCGCGCCGCCGGCCACCGTCACCGTCGTCTGATCGCCGAGCGCCGCGCCGCCAGCCAGAACCAGCGTCCCGCCGCTGATCAGGGTCGGCCCGGTGAAGCTGTTGCTGCCGGAGAGCGTCAGCGTGCCGGCTCCCGACTTCACCAGGCTGCCGCCGACGCCGGAGATACCGCCGGAAAAGGTGAAGTCACTGGCCGAATTGAGCGTAAAGGACGCACTGCCGAGGACCAGACTGCCATCGCCGCTGAGGCCCGCCACGGTCTGGTTCACACCGAGTTGCAAAGTGGAGCCCGCACCGCCGGAGAGGGCGACGATGGTGCCGGAACCGAGAACCGACTGGGAATCGAGGGCCAGCGTGCCGCCCTCAATGGTCAGCGCGCTCACATCGGCATTGACACCTTGCAGGGTCAGGGTGCCCGAGCCGGCCTTAGTGAGGTTGCCCGTGCCGGAGAAGCTACCGGCGAAGCTGGAGGAGGTGTTGTTGGCGCCGATGGTAAGCGTATTAGTGCCGATAATGATCGCGCCCGCACCCGCCAGCCCGCCTGTGGCGATGGAGGTGTTGAGCTGGAGGGTCGCGCCCTCGTCCACCGTCACGGTGCCGTTCGAGCCCAGCGCCGTGGCGGAGCCGGCGATCAGCGTACCGGCCGCCACCGTCACCGGGCCGGTGAAGCTGTTGGTGCCACTCAGCAACACGGTGCCCGGCCCGCTAAGGGTGAGACCGCCGCTGCTGCTGCCGTCGCTAATGTTGCCGCTGATCGTTCCTGTGGTCGCGTCAGGGGAGAAAATGGTCACATTGCCCGCGAGGGTGACAGCGCCCGTGAGATTTGTTGCCGGGGCATCCCCCTGAAAAGCGAATTCGAGCGTGGTGCCATCTTCGAGACTCAGCGTGCTCGGCACCTGACCCAACGGGAAGGCACCACCGACAGCGAGCGTGCCCTGCTCGACCGTTGTCGTGCCGGTGTACTGGTTATTGGCGCCAAGGGCGAGCATCCCGCCGCCCGTGACGATCAAATTGCCGGGCCCCTGAATTTCCTCCCCAAGGATCAGCACCGTGTCACTTGCGACGTCGAAGGTCGCGCCCGAACCGCTGCCGCCGCTCAAGTCGATCGGCTGGTTTATCGACATGGAGGCGGTCGTCGTCAGCTGGCCGGAATTGCTGATGGTCAGCGTGCCATAGCCGCCGAGCGACAGCGGGTCGGCGATCGACAGGGCGCCGTCCTGGATGTCCCAGCTGACCAAGCTTTCTGGCTCATTGATCAGCGTCCAGGAGGCCCCATCGATGACGGTGTAGAAGGAGAAATTGGTGATCGCAGAGCCGATCGCGCTGACGTCGAAGATTCCCGGCGAGGAGCCGCCAAGCGCCAGCGCGCCGCCACCCTGGGCGTAAATACCGCCGCTCTGGCTATAGGTCGAGGTGAGGACGAGCCAGTTGCCCTGCCCGGTGATGTAAACCGCCAGCGCCTGACCCGAGGGATTGCCGCCCTGAGTGCCGCCGGTGGCGCTGCCGGCGAGTGTGACGACGTTGTTATCGCCGGAAATGAGGATACCGGCCCCGCCCGACCCGCCGGTACCGGACAGCGAGATGCCGCCATCACCACCGGTGACCTGCCCGCTTGCCTCGATGATCACGTTTGCGGCCGTGCCGGCGACTTCGAGACCGCTGCCGCCGATGCCCCCGAAGGTTGGGAGATATCCATGCCCGCCAATGCCGCCGTCGCCGCCCTTGGCTTCACCGAGAATGCTGGCGCCACCGCCGGAGCCATAGAGATAAAGGCCGGTGCCGCCATCGCCGCCATTGCCGGCGCCACCCTGGAGCGGATAGAAAATGCCGTCATTTTCCCAAATGATGGAAGCGCCGCTGCCACCGTCGCCGCCATCGCCGCCCATCATCGCGTTCGGCAGGTTTAGCGTCGTTCCGGTCCCTTGGATTTGGATCGAGGCGCCATAACCGCCAGCACCCGGGCCGCCGCCACCGCCGGCGATACCTTGAATATCTTTGGCGTTGAACTCGCCGCCCTCACCGCCATCGCCGCCTTGGCCGCCGATCGCGTCCCCGCTCGGCGCCTCGGTACCGAAATAGCCGTGCGCTCCGCCGCCGCCGCCACCACCGGCGCCGCCGAGATCGCCATCCCCGCCATCGAGGCCCGGCATGCCCGGCACGAACCCGCCGACCCCGCCATCGCCATTGATCGTAACGAACTCCGGCATATTGCCCGGCGCGCCGAATCCGCCAGTCACGCCACCGCCACCGCCACCGCCGCCGCCACCCGGCGGCACTTCGAGATAGGCCGTGCCGTTGCCGCCGGGCCCGGTCGGGTTGGTGGCGCCGTTCATGGATTGAGCCAGCGCCGGCGAGGCGACGAGGAGGGCGGCAGAGGCGAGGAGCGCGGCGCGCAGCGACGCCAGCGAATGCGAAGATCGCAAAGGTCGAGACTTCATGGAAACGCGCCCGCCGGGTCAGATCATGCTGCGCCCTCCCGGACATGGCACGCACGCCGTCGCGCTCCGGCAGAACAGCCTGCGACGGGTCACGCCTCCCGACATTCGGAACGCAACTTCGTCGCAGTTTAGACACACCATAGACACGTGCGGAAACCGTTCAACACGCACATACCACTCGACAGCATCTTGTTTTCCGGCGTGACCGGCCTGCCACGCTACCTTTGCGGCGACGGCTCGGAAACCGCGTCAGGGTCGCTCGATGACCCCGCAGGCGATGCGATCGCCGGCCTTGCCGCCGGGCTGGCTCGTATAGTCGTCCGGGCCGGAATGGATCATGAGCGCCGAGCCATCGGCGTCGAACAGCGAGCCCGGGCCGGGTTCCAGCGTTACGAAGGTGTTGAGCACCTGGACGCTCAGCACCCCGTCCGGCCCGACGAACTGATTGGGCATGTCGCCGGCATGCGGCCCGTCAGGGTCGAGCAGGCCATGGCGCTTGCCGTGGGGATTGTAATGCCCGCCTGCGGATTCGAAGCTGTCGGCCGGGTCGCAGCGACCGATTTCGTGAATGTGGAAGCCGTGCGGGCCGGGCGGTATGCCCTCAAGCTCCACCGAGATCAGCACGCCATGCGGCGTCTGCCGCAGCGTGGCGTTGCCGAGCTGTTCGCCCTTGGCATCAATGAGGCTAGCGGAAGCGGTGTTTTCCCGAGCGGCATCCGAGCCCGCCGTCTGCGCGAGAACCGGGGTTGCGGCGGCGCAGAACGCGGCAAAGGCGAGGGTCGAGCGGCGCATAAGCGTCTCCTGTAGCGGGGTTGCGGGGCGCGCCGGCAAGGCCTGCCGCCACGTGGCGCATCCCGCCGGCGGCCGGCGCTGGAAGGCCCGCGCGCCGTCGCCCCTTGTGGAGGGCTAACGTTACGGCAACAGGCCCGTTCCCCTCCTCCCGCGCTTTCGCTCGTGTTCAGCCCGATAGCAGCGTCGAGCGATTGAGCCGGCGCACGGCGAGGTCGACGCGCGCCGCGTCGCGCCGTGTGCGGGCGACGGCATCACCGGTGAAGGTGAGATGGTGGTGGATCGCCTTCTCCGCCGCCTCCGGGTCGGCGGCCACCACCGCCTCGCCGATCGCCTTGTGCTGGGCGAGCAGCGCCTCGCGGAAGGTGGCCTCGGCGAAAAGGCTCGTGCGGTTGAAGAAGATGTCCCGGCGCAGCATCTCCGAGAAGGCGCGCATGACGTGCAGAATGACGAGGTTGTGCGAGGCCGCATAGATCAGCCGGTGCAGCACGATGTCCGCCTCCGCCTCGCGGTTGGGATCGCCGGCGGCGTGCGCGGCCTGCATTTCGGCAAGGCACTCGCGGATCGCCTGCCGCTCGGGCGCGGTGGCACGCACCGCCGCCAGCCCGGCCGCCATGCGCTCCACCGCCGTGCGGTATTCAAAGTAATCCGCCGTCACCTGCTCGTTGGATTGCAGCAACCCCGCCAGCGGATCGGTCAGGCCGGAAAGAAACTCGGTCACGCGGGTGCCCTCGCGGCTGGTGGCCAAAAGGCCGCGCTGTTCCAGCAGGGCGAGGGCGTCGCGCAAGGACGGACGGGAGACCTCCAGCCGCTCGGCGAGGTCGCGCTCGCTGGCCAGCTTCTCGCCGGGGCGCAGCACGCCTTCGAGGATCAGCCGCTCGATATGCTCGGCGATCGCCTCCGCCAGCTTCGGTGTGTGCAGGCGCTCCACGCGCGCGTCTCCCTTCATGTCGCCGAAGATCCTTCGGCTTGACCTTCGGTAAATGCCACGAAAGTCGAATCGTTGTCCAATTGACTTGCTCGGTAAATAAAACTTACCAAACAACACTTCATAACGATCTCCTTACCAAAGGAGGCTGGCGCGGCAAAGGCCGGGCCCAATCCGGCAAAAGCGGACCCAACCGCACATGTCCATCCCCGGAGAAACGCCCGTGACCTGGAATCAAGTCTATGATCCGTTCGGCAGCATGGCGCTGTCGACGCTGTTCGCCGCTGTGCCCATCGTCGTCATGCTCGTCGGCCTCGGCTTCCTGCATATGAAGGCGCATGTCGCGGCCTTTGCCGGGCTTGTCGCCGCCTTTGTGATCGCCGTCTTCTTCTTCGGCATGCCCGCGGAGAAGGCGGGCCTCGCCGCCGGTTACGGCGCGGCCTATGGGCTGATGCCGATCGGCTGGATCGTGCTCAACATCATCTTCCTGCACCAGCTGACGGAAGCCAACGGCTCCTTCACCACGCTGCAGCATTCCATTGCCGGCATCACCGGCGACCGTCGCCTCCAGCTGCTGCTCATCGCCTTCTCCTTCGGCGCCTTTTTCGAGGGCGCGGCAGGCTTCGGCACGCCGGTGGCGGTGACGGCGGCGCTGCTGATCGGGCTCGGCTTCTCGCCGCTCGCCGCTTCCGGCCTCTCGCTCATCGCCAACACCGCGCCGGTCGCCTATGGCGCGCTCGGCACGCCGGTCATCGCGCTGGCGGCGGTAACGGGGCTCGACCTGCTCGACCTCTCGGCGATGATCGGCCGCCAGCTGCCCTTCTTCTCGCTCATCGTGCCGTTCTGGCTGATCTGGGCGTTCGCGGGCTGGCGCGGCATGCTGGAGATCTGGCCGGCGATCCTGGTTTGCGGCATCACCTTCGCCGTGCCGCAGTTCCTGGTCTCCAACTTCCATGGGCCGTGGCTGGTGGATGTGGTCGCCGCCATCGTCTCCATGGTCAGCCTGGTGCTGTTCCTGCGCGTCTGGCGGCCGAAGACGATCTGGACCTCGACGGCGCTGAAGGGCCGGCAGGGCAATGACGGCTCGGACGATGTGGCGGCCAAGGCCAAGATCGACCCGTCCCTCAGCCAGCGCCCGTCGACCGGCGATCTCGTGAAGGCCTGGCTGCCCTGGGCCATCCTCACCGTGTTCGTCTTCGCCTGGGGCGTCCCGCAGATGAAGGGCTGGCTCGACGGGATGTTCATCCAGAAGATTCCGTTCGAAGGTCTGCACAACCTCGTCTTCAAGGTGCCGCCGGTGGTGGCGACCGCACATCCCGAAGCGGCGGTGTTCACCTTCAACATCCTGTCGATGACGGGTTCCGGCATCTTCGTGTCGGCGGTGATCGCCGGCCTGCTGATGGGCTTCTCGCCGGTGGGTCTGGTGCGCATCTATGGCCGCACGCTATGGAAGGTGCGCTTCTCGCTCGCCACCATCGCCATCATGCTGGCGCTGGGCTTCCTCACCCGCTACTCCGGCCTCGACGCCACGCTCGGCCTCGCCTTCGCCACGACCGGGCCGTTCTACCCGCTGTTCGGCACGCTGCTCGGCTGGCTGGGCGTCGCGCTGACAGGGTCGGACACCGCCTCGAACGTGCTGTTCGGCGGCCTGCAGAAGATCACCTCCGAGCAGCTCGGCCTGTCGCCGACCCTGATGGCGGCGGCGAATTCCTCGGGCGGCGTCATGGGCAAGATGATCGACGCGCAGTCCATCGTCGTCGCCTCCACCGCCACCGGCTGGGTGAACAAGGAAGGCGTGATCCTGCGCTACGTGTTCTTCCATTCCATCGCGCTGGCGGTGCTGGTGGGCATGCTGGTGACGCTACAGGCCTATGTCTGGCCGTTCAGCAACCTCGTCATTCACCATTGACGCCGGCGGGGGGAGGCGTATCAGCCTCCCCTCACATCATGACCTAACGGCAGAAGGAGCGCGCGCATGGCGACCGTCACCAACATCCAGGACCTGCGCGCCATCGCGATGCGCAAGGTGCCCCGCGCCATCTTCCACTATGCCGACCGCGGCTCCTATGACGAGACGACGCTGCGCGCCAACAAGGCGGACCTTGCCGCCATCCCGCTGCGGCAGCGGGTGATGATCGACGTGTCCGACCGCTCCACCGCCACCACCATGATCGGCGAGAAGGTGGCGCTGCCGCTCGCCATTGCGCCCACCGGCCTCACCGGCCTGTTCCATGGCGACGGCGAAATCCATGGCTGCCGCGCGGCGCAGGCGGCGGGCATTCCCTTCACCCTCTCCACCATGTCGATCTGCTCGATCGAGGATGTGGCCGGCGCGGTCGACAAGCCGTTCTGGTTCCAGCTCTATGTGATGCGCGACCGCAAATTTTCGGAATCGCTGATCGAGCGCGCCAAGGCGGCGAAGTGCTCGGCGCTGGTGCTGACGCTCGATCTGCAGATTCAGGGCCAGCGCCACATGGACATCAAGAACGGCCTCGCCGTTCCCCCGAAGCTGACGCTGGCCAATGCGCTCGACATCGCCACCAAGCCGCGCTGGATCGCCAGCGTGCTGATGGGCAAGCGCCATTCCTTCGGCAATCTCGCCGTGCGGCAGGAAAGCGACAGCCTCTCCACCCTGTCGCAGTGGATCGCCGGTCAGTTCGACCCCTCCCTGTCGTGGAAGGATGTCGAATGGGTGCGCTCCATCTGGCCGGGCAAGCTCATCCTCAAGGGCGTGCTCGATGTCGAGGACGCCAAGATCGCCGCCGCCACCGGTGCCGATGCCATCGTGGTGTCGAACCATGGCGGGCGCCAGCTCGACGGCGCCGTCTCCTCGATCAAGGCGCTGCCGAAGATCGTCGACGCCATTGGCGGCGGCCGGAGTGAAATCTGGTTCGACGGCGGCGTGCAGTCCGGCCAGGATATTCTCAAGGCCCGGGCGCTCGGCGCGCAGGGCTGCATGATGGGCAAGGCCTTCCTCTGGTCGCTGGCGGCCGGCGGCCAGGCCGGCGTGGCCAAGGCGATCGAGATCATCCGCAAGGAACTCGACGTGTCGATGGCACTCACGGGCGTCAAGGACATCGAGCAGGTCGACCGGAGCGTGCTCGCTCTGTGAGCGGCGGGCCGCTGCAGGACGCGTAAGCACTGCCCCCGATGCCGCCCCGCCGGCGCTCGGCTAGACAGGTGGCATGACCGATCCGCTCCTGTTTGCGCTGGCGGTACTCGCCTTGCTCGCCACTCCCGGACCGACCAACACGCTGCTGGCCACGGCCGGCGCGTCGGTCGGGCTGCGGCGTGCACTGCCGCTGCTGCCGGCGGAAACTGCCGGCTATCTCATCGCCATCGTGCTCATCGGCACCGTGCTCGGCCCGGTCGTGGCCGGGGCGCCCGCCTTCGCGCAGGTACTGCGGCTCATTGTCGGCGCCTATTTGATGCAGGTCGCGTGGAAGCTCTGGCGCGGCGCCGATCTAACGGCGGCCGGCGGCGCGATCACGCCCGGGCGCATCTTCGTCACCACGCTGCTCAACCCCAAGGCCATCGCGTTCGCGCTCGGCATCGTGCCGCTACAGAGCGAGGAGGCGCCGCTTTATCTCGCGGCCTTCGCCATGCTCTGCGCCAGCGTCGCGCTCGGCTGGATCAGCGTCGGCGCGCTGCTCGGCCGCGCGGCGCAGGCCAAGGGGCGCGGCGCGCTGGTGCCCCGCCTCGGCGCGGCCATTGTCAGCGCCTTCGCCGTGCTGCTGGTGAGCGCGCCGCTGCTGCGCTGACGGAGCGGCCTACGCGTCCTTCGCCTTGCGCCGCACCGCGCCGCGCGGCAGGCGCAGCGGCCAGCGCACCATGTGGTCGACATAGTCTTCCAGCGGCAATTCGTCCTCCAGCGCCGCCACCTTGCCCCGCACGGAAACGCCGGCGGCATGAACGGTCTCGCGATCGCCGGAGACGAGATGGTGCCACCAGTAGAGATCGCGCCCCTCCTCCACCAGCCGGTAGCCGCAGGACGGCGGCAGCCAGTCGAGCGCACGCACCGTCTCCGGCGTCAGCCGCACGCAGTCGGGCACATGCTTCTGACGTTCAGGATAATTGCGGCAGCGGCAGTTGAAGTCGTCGAGCAGCTGGCAGCCAATATCAGTATAGGCGATCGCCTCGGTATCCTCGTCCTGCAGCTTGACGAGACAGCAGCGGCCGCAGCCGTCGCACAGGCTTTCCCACTCCTCGGCGGTCATTTCCTCAAGCGTCTTGCGGCGCCAGAACGGGGCCGCCGCGAGGGTGGTCGGATCGTCGTGCATCGGTCGGAAAAGTCCCGCAGGCTCGGGCGCCGGCACACTTCACGAACCGGCAATCACTCCTTAGATATCCTCGCGGCCGCGCCGTGGCGAGCCTTGATGCTGCCCTCGTCGCGCGGCAAGGGGTCGGTTATAAGAGCAGGCGGGGCTCGCAGGCCCCCTGGAGCATGGGCTTGAACGACACGCCGTCCGACCATTCCCCGCAGGAAACGCCCCGGGAGCCAGCCTCCGGCCAGCGTCCGCCCTCGGCGTTCCGCCGGCGGTTGCGCCATGTGCTGCTGGCCATCGATTCCTGGATCGATTCGTCGATCTATTCCGGCGGCGTGAATCTGCGCTCGGGCTGGGACAGCTTCGTCGCCTTCACCGAACGCTTCAATGTGCAGGGCCCCGCCCGCTATGCCATCGCGCTCGGCTCCGAGGCGATGACCTGGGGCGCGGTGGGCGCGGTGCTGATGCTGGCGCTGGCGGTGCCGGCCTTCCAGGAAACCTCGGACGACTGGCTGAAGCGCGCCGAGCTGTCCGTCACCTTCCTCGACCGCTACGGCAACACGATCGGCGAGCGCGGCATCCGCCACAACGACACGGTGCCGCTGGAAGAGTTCCCCGATCACCTCATCAAGGCGGTGCTCGCCACCGAGGACCGGCGCTTCTACGAGCATTTCGGCATCGACATTCCCGGCACCTTCCGCGCCGTCCTGTCGAATGCGCGCGCCGGCGGCGTGGTGCAGGGCGGCTCCTCGCTGACCCAGCAGCTGGCCAAGAACCTGTTCCTGTCGAATGAGCGCACGCTGGAGCGCAAGATCAAGGAAGCCTTCCTGGCGCTGTGGCTGGAGTTCCACCTCACCAAGAACCAGATCCTCAAGCTCTATCTCGACCGCGCCTATATGGGCGGCGGCGCCTTCGGCGTGGACGCAGCGGCGCAGTATTATTTCGGCAAGTCGGCGCGCGACGTGAACATGGCGGAGGCAGCGATGCTGGCCGGCCTGTTCAAGGCGCCGTCGAAATTCGCCCCCCACATCAATCTGCCGGCCGCGCGCGGGCGCGCCAGCGTGGTGCTCGACAATCTCGTCGATGCCGGCTTCATGACCGAGGGCCAGGTGTTCGGCGCCCGCCGCAACCCGGCGACACCCGTCGACCGCAAGCAGGACGACCTGCCGGAATATTACCTCGACTACGCCTTCGACCAGGTGAAGCAGATCGTCGAGACGCTGCCCAAGACCTATGCCGAGCGCTCCTTCATCGTCCGCACGGCGCTCGACCCCAACATCCAGAAGGCTGCCGACACCGCCATCCGCGACAGCCTGCGCCAGTTCGGCAAGGATTATGGCGCGAAGCAGTCGGCCATGGTGGTGATGGAGCCGAACGGCGCGGTGCGGGCGATGGTCGGCGGGCGGGACTATGGCGAGAGCCAGTTCAACCGCGCCACCGACGCGCTGCGCCAGCCCGGCTCGTCCTTCAAGCCCTTCGTCTACACGGCGGCGCTGATGACGGGGAAGTACAAGCCGAGCACCATCGTCGTCGACGGGCCGATCTGCATCGGCAATTGGTGCCCGCAGAATTACGGCCGCTCCTATGCCGGCTCGATCACCCTCATCAACGCCCTCACCCGCTCGCTGAACACGGTGGCAGTGAAGCTGGCCGAGAATATCGGCCGCGGGCGCATCGTCGATCTCGCCCATTCCATGGGGCTCAAGACCGAGCTCAAGATCACGCGCGCCCTGCCGCTCGGCGCCGCCGAGGTGACGGTGGTGGACATGGCCACCGCCTATTCCGTCTTCGCCAATGGCGGCTATTCCGTCGACGCGCATGCCGTGGTGGAGATGCGCACGCCCAATGGCGACCCGGTGTGGAGCTTCGCCCAAAACGGCCCGGCGCCGAAGGAACTGATTCCGCCGGACATCATCGCCATGATCAACCCGATGCTGAACAGCGTGGTGGAAAACGGCACCGGCCGGCGCGCCATGATTCCCGGCACCAAGGTCTCGGGCAAGACCGGCACCACCAATGCCTATCGCGACGCCTGGTTCGTCGGCTTCACCGGCAATTATGTCGGCGCCATCTGGTTCGGCAATGACGACTATCAGTCCACCCGCAAGATGACCGGCGGCTCGCTGCCGGCGATGACCTGGCAGAAGGTGATGGCCTTCGCCCATCAGGGCATCGAGATGAAGCCGACGCCCGGCCTCGGCAACCAGCCCGCCCCGGTGCTCGACGGCGCAGCGGCGCAGGCCTCCGCGCTGCAGATCGACGGCGTGCAGCGTCCGGTGACGCTGTCGCCGGCCTCGGCGGCGCGGCTGATGGACCTTTCCGCCCGCCTCGGCGAGGCGGCGGCCGTGCCCCCGCCCCGGCCGAGCGCCGCCGCTTCGCCCGGCACCAGCCTGGTAGGAAGCAACTGACCCGTCGCGATTGACCTTCCCGCCGCAAGCGCCCATCCATGGGCGCCCCGCTCCACCGGAGAGCTTCTGCCTGTGCGCTCCCTGCTGTTCCTCCTGATCCTGGCCATCGGCGCCGTCGTCGGGCTCGGCCTGACCTGGGTCACCACGGTCAATGGCTACGGGCCGGGTCTGGTGCGCTCGGGCCCCTGGGAGACCTGGCCGCGCGCTGGCACCGAGACCGCCGACCCCTATGCCCGCGCCGCCCTCGCCCGCGCCGGCGAACTCCCGCTGGAACTGGCGGACGGCATTGCCTTCGTCGCCGCCACCGATTCCGCTGGCCGGGCGCTCGACGGGCGCTGCGACATCCGCATCTCGGGCAGCCTGCCGCAGGCGCGCTTCTGGACACTCACGCTTACCGACGCGCAGGGAAGGCTGATCGACAATGCCGCCGAGCGCAGCGGCTTCACCAGCGCGGAGGTGGTGTGGAATCGCGACGGCACGCTCGACGTGGTGCTGGGGCCGCGGGCGCGTGCCGGCAACTGGCTGCCCACTGGCGCCCGCGACCGCGTCACTCTCGCCTTCCGCCTCTACGACACGGCGGTCGGCCTCGCCAACCGCACCAGCGACGCTCCCGAAATGCCCCGCGTCGTCACCGAGCACTGCCCCTGGGAGCGCAGCTCATGAGCCCGCGCCGATGAGCCGTTTCATTCTCGCCGCCCTGGCCGGCCTCGTGCTCGGCCTCATCGTGCATCTTGGCGCCGTGCTGGTGCTGCCCTATCTCGCCGAACGCGACGCCTATGCGCGACTTGCGGCGCTCGCGGGTCCGAACGAGGTGGTGCCGGTCGAGGATCCCTCCGACCTCGGCGCGGTGCTGCCATCCACCGATCCCGCCTTCATCTCGGCGGTCTGCCTCTACGATCTCACCGGGGGACCGCTGAAGGTGCGGGTGCCGACAACGGAAGACTACACCTCGGTGTCGTTCTACACCCGCTACGGCCTGCCTTTTTACGCCATCAATGACCGCTCGGCCGGCCGTTCCATCATCGAGCTGGATCTGATGAACGCCAAGCAGCGTGCGGCGCTGCCGGAAGACGACGAGGTGACCGCCGCCGACCGGCTGATCGTCGAATCACCCAGCGAGGAGGGCATCGTGCTCATCCGCGCCTTGGTGCGCGAGCGCAGCGCCCGCGACGAGGTCCGCGCGCGCATGCAGCTGGCCAATTGCGCGCCAGCGGCCTGAATCGGCTGGCTTCAGCGTGGCTCGCAGGCGGCGCCGACGGCCGCCGTCGCCGGGGGCCGGACATATTGCACCACGGGCAGAATGATCACCTTGGCCGGGGTATCGGACAGCCCTTTCAGGCTTACCGGCCTGCCCTGCGGCGCCACGCTCGGCTGCTGCGCCTTCACTGTCGGAAACGGCACTAAGGCACCCATCGCGCCCTCCCCTGTCCCGCCAAACGGCATGGGCCCAGTACGGAACAAGCATGGTTAACGGCTTTCTAACGTTCGCGGGCTAATTTGGTTTCGCGCCCCCGTTCGGGTCGGCGCGACGTGCCACATGCGAGCTGTCCGCCTGCCATGCCCTCTCTCTCCGGTTCCGGCCCCACATCTGCGCACGACACGGCGCGCCGCCCGTTCCAGGACACGCGGCCGGCGATGTTGCGGCTGCTGGTGCGCGAATTCCTGCGCCAGCCGGTGCCCGGCGAAGCGGCGGAGGCCCGCTTCACCACGCTCGCCATCCGTCTGATCGAAGGGGTCGATCTCGCGGTGGCGGCGCGCCATGTGCGCGAACTCGCCGCCCATCCCGCGCTGCCGCGCGCGCTCGCCCGCCACCTCGCCGCCGGGCCGCTGTCGCTCGCCGGGCCGATCCTGCGCCTGTCCCCGGTGCTGGGGGAAAAGGATCTCAGCGAACTGGCCGAGCAGCTCGGCCCCGCCCACCTCGCCGCCATGGCCGCGCGGCGCGAAGTGACCCCGGCCCTCGCCAAGCGCCTCGCCGAGCTCACCCATCGCCGCAGCCACGTCTCCGACCCGGAGAGTGCGGGCGAAGCGGCGGCGGCGGAAATACCCGCCCCCCTTGCCGACGAACGCCCCGCCGCTCCGCCGCAGGTCGCGCCGGTGGACGTGCCCGCCACGGAGCCGGCGCCGCTGCCGGTGCCGGAGTTCTTCCTCGCCGGGCCGGAGGAGCGCGCCAGCCTCATCGCCCGGCTCGTCACCCTGCCGCCGCTGGCCCTGTCCGAACGGCCGACGGCAGCGGCGGCGGGCTTCATCGACGAGTTGCTCGACGCCGCCAAGGCCAAGGATGCGCGCGCCCTCGCGTCGCTCATGGAGCGCGCGCTGCATGTCACGCCGGAGAATGCCGCGCGCATCATCGCCGACGAGACCGGGCAGGCGCTGGCCGTGGTCGCCCGCGCCCTCGGCCTGTCCTTCGCCATCCTCTCGCGGGTGCTGTTCCGGCTTCACCCGGTGGCCGGCCGTTCGGCCGGCGAGATGGCGCGGCTGGCAGAAATGTTCGACGAGCTGCCCCTCGCCAGCGCCCAGCATCTGGTCGCCTCCTGGCGCCCCGGAAGGCGCCCGCAGCGCGAGCGCACGGAAGAGGCCCCGTCCATGCGCAGCTTCAACGCGCCTTATGCCACCGCAGCGACCACCGCCTCGACTGAGGGCCGCCAGCGCAAGAGCTGAGATGGGCTGAAAAGCTGAGCCGCTCAGTCGGCAGCCAGATCGAGGAAGCAGCGCCCGGCGCGGTCCTCGATCTCCACCAGCCACAAATCCGAATCATAGCGCGCCTCGCGCGCCATACGCGCCTCGGCCTCGCTCTCCGGGCTGCCGGGCGGCACCAGCGGGGTGAAAAGCCGCACGCCCTCTTCCTGCGGCGCGGCGTCGAGCGAGGGCAGCGCCGGGCCATAGAGCGCGGCCTTGCCATCCTGCGTCGCGACGATGACGAACACCGCGCCCGCCTCTTCCGCCCCGCGTCGGCGCACGGCGGCGAAGGCGCCGGCGCCATTGGCCCGGCGCAGGAGGGCGGACACGAAGATCCCGCTTTTCAGCCGCATGGCGCTTACCGGATGGTGAAGCCGGAGACGGCGGTCAGCTCGCGGATCACCCGGTCGGACATCTGGCCCGTCACCGGCAGGCGGCGGTCGCGCTCGAAACGCTGGATCGCCTCCTCGGTGGCGGCGCCGAAAATGCCGTCGATGCGGATCGGGCCATAGCCGAGACGCGCCAGCGCCTTCTGAATATCCATCACGCGCGGCGATACCGGCACGTCGCCCGGCGGCAGCAGATCGGCGGGGGACGCGGCGGCCTTCTCCGCCATCGGCGCGGCGGGGGCGGCGGCCGGCGCTGCGCGCGGGACGGCGGGTTTGGCCGGGGGCACCGGCGTCGCCACCGGCGCGGGCACGGCGTCGAGCGGCAGCGGCGCAGCAGGAGCGGTGACGGAAGCGGCGGGCGGCGCGGCGGGTGTCACGGCCGGCGACGTCGAGGTGGGGCGCGGCGTGTTGACCTGGCGGATATCGGGCGCGGCCGTCGCGCTCCGGCTTGCGGTGCCCGGCCGGCCCTGCTGCAGCGCCAGCGCGTTGAACAGCACGGCGGCACTGGCACCGGCGGCGAGAACGAGCATGAACAGGTCGGAGCGCCGCCGCCCCTGCCGGTAAGGGCGCCCCGCGACGCGCTCGCCGTGGAGGTCGATATCGTCCACCAGAAGATCGCTGGCATAGGAACGGGGCATGGAACCGTGTTCTGGAAATCCGAATCGAAGGACACGCGGCGCTGTGGGGAGACAGTGCCATGCGGGGCTTAAGCGAACCCTAAAAGCCCGCCGCGTGCTTAACATCGGCTTTCCACGAAGCCGCAATTTCGCGGTTTTTCGACACAGCTTGGGCAACCCGGAGCCTTTATCCTCCCGCATGAGACTCCCGCGAGACCGCCCATGTTTTTTTTGCTGCGCATCGGTTTCTGGCTCACCGTCGTTTTCCTGCTGCTGCCCGCCGTGGTCGGCGGGCCGGCTTCGCACGCGCCGGGCAACGGACCGGCGGCGACCGGCGCGGCGACCACGGGCGACCCGAAGGTCAATGCCTTCGACGCGCTCTCGGCTGCCAGCGCGGCGGCGGCGGATGCGGGTGGCTTCTGCGGCCGCCAGCCGCAGGCCTGCGCCATCGGCGCCAGCCTGATCCAACTGATCGGCGAGCGGGCCGAGGCCGGCGCCCGCTTCGCGCTGAGCTATCTCTCCGACCAGATCGTGGAGGAGAAGCGCAAGGCGGCCGCGCGCGCCAATGGCGGACGGGCCGGCGATACGCTGACCACTCACGACCTCAGCCCCGCCTGGCAGGGCCCGCGTCCCCCGGCCGGCATGGCCCCCGCGGAGCGGACCGGCGCCGCCACCCCGGCCCCCACGGCGGCCCCGCCGAGCGCGGCTCCCGCCGCCCCGGCCGCATCCGGCGGGACATCCGGCGGGGTGCCGCTGCCGCCGAAACGCCCCGCCTGAGCGGCAAAGCGGCCCCGTGCGCATTGCGCTCGGCCGCCCCGCGCCCCTATATGCGGCCGGAGAGGCGCGTGATGACATCCAAGATCGACAGCATCATCGAGGACTTCGAGCTCCTCGATAATTGGGACGACCGCTACCGCTACCTCATCGAGCTGGGGCGCGCTCTGCCGCCCTTTCCGGAGGAGCAGCGCAGCGACCGGTTCAAGGTTCAGGGCTGCGCCAGCCAGGTCTGGCTGGTGAGCGAGCCCGCCGGCGGCGCGGACGATCTCCGCCTCGCCTTTCATGGCGATTCCGACGCCCATATCGTGCGCGGCCTCGTCGCCATCCTGCTCGCCTTCTATTCGGACCGCACGGCCCGCGACATTCTCGCGGCGGACCCCGGCGCCGTGTTCGCGCGCATCGGCCTCAAGGACCATCTGACGCCGCAGCGCTCCAACGGGCTGCGCTCCATGGTCGAGCGCATCCGCGCCGACGCCCGCGCGGCGCTGGAAGGCGCGGCCGCCTAATCCTTGCCGGCCGGTGGCTCCGGCGCCTTCCAGGCGCGGGTGCGGGCGCGCGCCGGCCCCTGCGCCGCCGCGCTGAGCCCATAGTGCCGGGCCAGCCGGTCGAGCCCCAGCGCCAGCACCACTTTGGCGGTGCGCGCGGGCCAGAGGCGTTCCTGCTCCACCTGTTCCAGACCTTTCAGGAAGCAGCAGACATCGACCAGTAGGCCGGAGAATTCCGGCCCCACCGCCTCCATCGCCCGTCCCACGCGCTGGCGGGCGGCGAGCATGGCCTCGGAAGCGTTGAGCCCGGCGCCGCCGCCGGCGCGGTCGGTGCGCGTCACCGCGTCCCAATTGGCGGTGAGCCGCGGCGCCATGCCGGCACGGGTGAAGTCCGCCCGCAGCCGCTCCCCGGCGATGAGTTGGACCGGCGCGATGAAGCTGCGGCCGTCGCGCCCGCGCCGCCGCGCCAGCCAGCCGAGCGGGCTTTCGTCGAGATCGACGGCGACGGCGCGGCGCACACCGTCGATCTCCACCTCGATATGGTCGATGTGACGCTCAGCCATGGGGGCCTCCCGCCGGTTGCGCGCCGGCGCCTCCGGGGGACGACAGGCGCCGCGCATCCTCTTCCAGCGCCGCGACCCAGCGGTCCCAGCCGGCGCTCTCGCGCCGCTCCTCGATGCGGCGGCAAGCATGGGCGACGGTGGAGCGGTGCCGGCCGAAGCCGGACGCCACGCGGCTCATCGACAGGCCGAGCCCGACATGGGCGAGATACATGGCCAGGGCGCGGGCGGAGGCGCAGCGGCGATCCAGCCGGCGCGGATGCAGCACGTGTGGCAGCGGAATGGCGGTGGCATCCGCCGCGAGCCGGGCCGCGAGCAGGCACGGCTCGGCTGTCGGCCGCACGGATGGCGGGGAGGCAGGGGGCACAGGCATGGGACATCTCCGATCAAGGAATTAAAGCCTATTATCGGACTCCTGACCTGACAAGAACAAAAGATGAACACACCTTGCGAACGTCCCGACTCGATCATGCTGTGAAGGCGAGAAGGAGCGGCGGAGCGCGATAGGATTTCTATCCGCACCCCTTCGCCACCGGCGATACTCGCGCTGGTAGAGCGAGGTTCCCCATGCGATCGCAACCGTCCCAGCCCCTTGAATCGAACCGTCCTGCCGCCGCCGGCCGCCGCATCCGCGCCGCGCGCTGTGAGGAGCGCGACGCCGTCATCGCCCGCCGGGCCGCCGCGCTACGGCCCTTTCTTGGACGTGGCAGCGAAGAATGCCGCACGGTGCTGCGGCGCCTGTTGCGCGCCGAGCGCCGCGCCGCCGGCTCGGGCCTCGGCTATGATGCCGCCCGCCACGCCGCCTTGGCGCGGCTGCTCGCGGAGCTGGACACGCCGCCCCGGCCCACCGCCGGCGCGCGCAACGAAAAAGGCCGCCACCCGGGGTGACGGCCTTTCACGTCGATTCGCACTGGGACGGCGCGGTTCAGCCCGCCGTGCTGCGCCGGCGCTGCTGGCCGAGGCCCATTTCCTTCGCCAGCGCCGAACGGGCGGCGGCGTAATTGGGTGCAACCATGGGGTAGTCGGCCGGCAGGCCCCACTTCTCGCGATACGCCTCGGGGGTGAGGTTGTACTGCGTGCGCAGATGCCGCTTGAGCGACTTGAACTTCTTGCCGTCCTCCAGACACACGATGTAGTCGGGCATCACGGACTTCTTCGGCGGCACGGCGGGCTTCAGCGGCTCAACCACCGTCTCCACCTCGCCCTTGTTCACGCGCTGCAGAGCGCCGTGCACTTCCGCAAGGAGGGTGACAAGTTCATTGGCCGAGACCGCATTATTGCTCACATACGCCGAGACGATATCGGCGGCGAGTTCGATATAGCTGTCGGCGTCGTTGATATCGCTCATGATACATTCTTCAATACAAGTTGCAGAATTCTCGTGCAGTCCCCGATCGCGGCACACCGACGATAGTTGTACGTCAAAATACGTCATCTTTTGACGTATTCGCGCGACAGGCAACCACAAGGACACAGATAAACTTGAAAACGCTCGCCGACAAGGTTTTTCGAGCAGCCGGGGCGCAATGCCGCGTGCAATGCGGAACACCACGGAGGCTGTCACCCGCCTGTCGCAAGCTCAGCCAAAGCGTAAGCGCGCGGCGACGCGCCGCGCCCGCCGGCGATCGGCCAGGCAAAACTTCGTGAAGGGCGAGAACACTTGCCGCTGCTCGCCACAGCGATTATCTCATCGGAAAACCTCAAGGATTTTCCCATGGACCAGATCTCTCGCCGTCCCCGCGTGGTGAAGTCGGACGCGGAGTGGCGTGCCCAGCTCACGCCGGAGCAGTATCGCGTCACGCGCGGCCACGGCACCGAGTGCGCCTTCAGCGGCCCGCACCTGGCACAGAAGGAGCCGGGCCTCTACCGCTGCGTGTGCTGCGAGGCGCCGCTGTTCCGCTCCAACGCCAAATTCGAATCGGGCACAGGCTGGCCGAGCTTCTTCCAGCCGGTCGATGAAGAGGCGGTCAGCGCCTATCACGACCATTCCTATGGCATGCACCGGGTCGAGGTGCGCTGCGCCAGCTGCGACGCTCATCTCGGCCATGTCTTCCCCGACGGCCCGCCCCCGACCCGCCAGCGCTTCTGCATCAATGGCGTCGCCCTCGCCTTCGAGGCCGATGATGCGGCAAGCGAAGGAGCGAAGGCGTGAGCACCGACACCGCCGCACGCCCCTCTTCCACCCACACGCCGCTGGTCCGCTCGTTCCACGGGCAGACGTTGAGCGACCCCTATGCCTGGCTCCGGGCGGAGAACTGGCGCGAGGTGATGCGCGACCCCGCCCTGCTTGCCCCCGACATTCGCGAGTGGCTAGAGGCCGAGAACGCCGGCGCCGAGGCGTGGCTCGCCCCCCATGCCGAACTGCGCCGCCAGCTGGTGGCGGAAATGCGCGGCCGCATCAAGGAGGACGACGCCTCGGTGCCGTCCGCCGATGGTCCGTTCGCCTATTTCACCCGCTTCCGCGAAGGCGGCCAGCATCCGCTCATCTGCCGCCGCCCGGCCGGCGCCATCGCCGGGGAAACCGTGCTGCTCGACGGCGACGCGCTGGCGGAAGGCAAGGCCTATTTCCAGTTCGGCGACGCCCGCCAGTCACCCGACCACCGCCTCTATGCCTGGACCGCCGACGAGGCGGGCTCGGAATATTACACGCTGCGCATCCGCGACATCGACGCCGGCACCGACCTGCCCGATGCGGTAACCGAGACCACCGGCGACGTGCTGTGGAGCGCGGATGGCGCCTATCTGTTCTATATCCGCCGCGACGCCGAGCATCGCCCGAGCTTCGTCTACCGCCACCGGCTCGGCACCGACTCGGCCGAGGATGTGCTGGTCTATGAAGAACCGGACAAGGGCTTCTTCGTCTCGCTCGGCCACACCCAATCGCGCCGCTTCGGCCTCATCTCCTGCGGCGATCACGACACCAGCGAAGTCTGGCTCCTCGACCTCGACGCCCCACTTGAGGCCCCCGTGCGTGTCGAGCCGCGTAAGGCCGGCCTGCGCTATGGTGTCGAGCACCATCCCGCGCTCGACGGGGTGGAGAGCCTGATCATCGAGACCAATGCCGACGGCGCCGAGGATTTCAAGATCGTCGCCGCCCCGCTCAGCACGCCCGGCCGCGCCCACTGGCGCGATCTGGTGCCGCACAAGCCCGGCCGCCTGCTGCTGTCGGTGTGCGTGCTGCGTGGCCATCTCATCCGGCTGGAACGGGAAGACGGGCTACCGCGTCTCGTCATCCGCGCGCTGGCAGACGGTGCCGAACATGCCGTCGCCTTCGCCGAGGAGGCCTATTCGCTCGGATTCGATCCCGGATTCGGCTTCGACAAGACCGAAATCCGCTTCACCTATTCCTCCATGACCACCCCTTCCGAGGTGTGGGATTACGATGTGGCGAGCCGCGCCCGCGTGCTGCGCAAGCGCCAGGAGGTGCCCTCCGGCCACGATCCCAAGCGCTATGTCACAAGGCGGCTGATGGCGCCGGCGGCGGATGGCGAGCTTGTGCCGGTGTCGCTGCTCTACGCTGCCAACACGCCGCTCGACGGCAGCGCCCCGTGCCTGCTCTATGGCTATGGCGCTTACGGCGTCTCCATGCCCGCCAGCTTCTCCGTCTCGCGCCTGTCGCTGGTGGATCGCGGCTTCGTCTTCGCCATCGCCCATATTCGTGGCGGCACGGAGAAGGGCTGGCGCTGGTACCGCGAGGGCAAGCTGGCGAAGAAGACCAACAGCTTCACCGATTTCATCGCCGCCGGCGAACACCTCATCGCCGAGAAGATCGTGGCGCCGGACCGCATCGTCGCCCATGGCGGCTCGGCCGGCGGCATGCTGATGGGCGCGGTGGCGAATATGCGGCCCGACCTGTTCGCCGGCATCGTGGCGGAAGTGCCCTTCGTCGACGTGCTCAACACCATGCTCGACGACACCCTGCCGCTCACCCCGCCGGAGTGGCCGGAATGGGGCAACCCGATCACCGATGCGCAGGCCTTTGCCACCATCCGCGCCTATTCGCCCTATGACAATGTGACGGCGCAGGACTACCCCGCCCTCTTCGCCCTGGCGGGGCTGACCGACCCGCGCGTGACCTATTGGGAACCGGCGAAATGGGTGGCGAAGCTGCGGGCGACCAAGACCGACCGGCGCCCGCTGCTGCTGCGCACCAATATGGAAGCCGGCCATGGCGGCGCCTCCGGCCGGTTCGACCGGCTGGAGGAAACGGCGATGATCTACGCCTTCGCGCTCGCCACCGCCGGGCGCTGACGCAGCCGCCCTCGATCCCGGAAACAGAAAGGGCGCCCGTGGGCGCCCTTTGCACGTCCAAATCGGTGCGGCTTCACTCGCGGGCGAGGCTACCGGACACGTGGTCACGCAGATCCTGCAGCGAGGCGAAACGTAGCACGCCGTCCGGCAGGTCCGCCTCTATCGAACCGTCGGAATAGAGCGTGTAGCTCATGCCGCCGATCGTGCCGGATTTAAGCACCGTGACGGAAGGCTCAGCCGGCGTGGGTTCCTCGGTCAGCAGGTCCGTGTCGCTGAGGAAGGCAGCCGGCGCCGCTGCCGGCTCGGCAGGGAAAGCCTCATGCGCGGGTGCGGGCAAGGGCTCCTCGAGGGCGGGAACGGGCGCGGGGCGCTCCGGCACCGGCGCCGCGCCGGCCGAGCCGCGCAGGAAGCCCGGCAGTTCGCGGCGCGGTTCAGCCGACGAAGGCTCCGGCGCCTCCGGCTCGGCCCGGTGAGGTTCGGCCCGGTGAGGTTCGGCACGGTGAGGTTCGGCACGGTGAAGGTCCGCCCGAACGGGCTCGATGCGTGGCTCAGGCCGCAGGGGCTCGGGGCGCAGCGGCTCCGGGCGAACCGGCGCGGAACGCGGAGCCTCGACGCGCGGCGTCTCGACGCGTGACGGTTCGTGAGCAACAGGCTCGTGGCGGGCAGGCTCGTGGCGCGGCGTCTCTTGGCGGGCAGGCTCGTGGCGAACCGGCTCGGAACGAACCGGCTCGGCATGGAAAGGCTCCGGCCGCGCGGCGCCGGTCAGCGGCGAGCGGAAGGGCGGCAGGGGCTCGGCCTCGCGCTCGAACTCCGGCTCGCGCGGCGGCGCCAGCGCCGGCTCGGGGGCGTAATCCGGCTCCGGCTCGAAGGCCGGGTCTTCCGCCCGCGACGGCGCCGGCGAACGCTTGCGGCCGAACCAGGCCGGCGGCGCGGGCGTTTCGTCGAGCGGCGCAAGATCCTCCGGCACCCGCACGGGTGTCACCTCGTCAAAGGCCGGCGCGGGCGGGGCGATGGCCTCCGCGGCGAATGCGACGGCCGTCGTCTCGACCGCCGCAGCGGGGTGCTCGTCCTCCAGCGCCTCGAAGTGCACCGCCCCTTCCAGCTTGTTGGCGATGTCGATCAAGATCCGCAGAATGAAGCCGAGGGCGACCATCAGAAGACCGCCGACAAAAACAGAGCTACCGACCATCATCAGGCCCGCGCCGGAAGTCGTCTCCGCCGAGCCGAACCCGATTAGGCCGAAGACGAGGCCGAGCACGGCCAGAGCCGCGCCGATTCCGATGACTACTGCACCCATGAAGAAACTCCGCCGGACCGATTCGCCGTCGGCCCTTCTTGTACGAGACCTTACGTCCAGTACAGCTTTAACGAAAGCCGGCAGCACACTTGTCCGCCGCGGCGGCGCCAAGGGGTTTCGGCGGGGAAGAATTCGGCCGCGCGCGATGCTTTTGGTTGTCGCCCGCCCTGCGGCGCCCTATCTAGTCGGAGCCGATCTTTCACGGTGCCTGCGCACCCGCAAGGGGCGCCGAGGCGGCGCGGCCGGATTTCATTTCTGCGGAGACAGATTCCATGTCCTTCACGCTTCCCGAGCTTCCCTACTCCTACGATGCCCTCGCCCCCTATATGTCGCGCGAGACGCTCGAATATCACCACGACAAGCACCACCTCGCCTATGTGAACAACGGCAACAATCTGCTGAAGGGCACGGAGTGGGAAGGCCAGTCGCTGGAAGAGATCGTCAAGGGTTCCTTCGGCAAGAATGCCGGCCTGTTCAACAATGCCGGCCAGCACTACAATCACCTGCATTTCTGGAACTGGCTGAAGCCGAATGGCGGCGGCGCGATCCCCGGCGAGCTTGAGAAGAAGATCGTCGAGGACCTCGGCTCGGTCGAGAAGTTCAAGGAAGACTTCATCCAGGCCGGCGTCACCCAGTTCGGCTCCGGCTGGGCGTGGCTCGCGGTGAAGGACGGCAAGCTCGTCATCGACAAGACCGCGAATGGCGAGAGCCCGCTGGTGAAGGGCGCGACCCCGATCCTCGGCGTCGACGTGTGGGAGCACTCCTACTACATCGACTACCGCAACCGCCGCCCGGACTATCTCAAGGCGTTCGTCGAGAACCTGGTGAACTGGGACTACGTCGCCGAGCTGTATTCCAAGGCCGTCTGAGCGGTCCTCACCTCGAAATCGGGCGCCGTCGCAGGTCGACGGCGCCCTTTTTCATGGCCTGTCGCCGGTCACTGCCCGAACGGAACCTCCGTGCGCGGACCCGCCGGGCGCGCCTTGGGCGGCCAGCCCTTCACGCAATAGTCGTTCCAGAAATTGAACTGCCAGGCCGAGCGCCACTGGTACAGCCAATTGTCGCATTCCGCCTTGGTGCGGAAGCAGCCATCGACCGTGCGGCCCTCGATGAAATCGAAATTCCACGGCGCCTGCCGGCGGCCGGTGAAATGGCCGTACCAGAGCTGCGCCCCGGGGGTCGAGGCCGCCATCTTGCGGCAGTCGCCGCCGGGAAAGGTCCCGGTGAATTCATAGGCCCCCGCCGGCCCGCCGACCGCCCCCAGCATCAGCCCGGCGACGAGTGCGACTGAGGCCATCCATTTCCCGCCCATGGCACTTTCCTCCTGGCCGCGCACTATCGCGGCCCGCTTCGCATCATTCTATGCCCCCGCCGCTCGACGGGAAGGGGCTACAGCCAGCGGATCGTCCGCAGCCAGGCCACCAGACCGACGCCGAGCCCCGCGGCCAGCACGGTCACGGCCCAGAAGCCGTTCGGGTCCTGCGCGCCGGGAATGCCTTCCACATTCATGCCCATCAGGCCGGTGATCAGCGTCAGCGGCGCGAAGATCACCGTCACCGCCGCCAGCACCAGCATGGAACGGTTCATCTGCTCGGCCCGCCTTTCCACCATCTGGTCGTAGATGACGGCGGCGCGATCGCGCACCGAATCCAGCTCCTCGGCGAAGCGCGTCACGCGGTCGGCGGCCTCGCGCAGCCGGTTGCGGTCGCGTGGCGAGAGCCATTCGGCGTCTTCCAGCGAGAAATGATTCAGCGCCTCCCGCTGCGGGGCGATGTAGCGGCGCAGGATGATGGCGACGCGCCGTACCTCGGAAACCTTGGGGCTGAGATTGGACAAGGTGGCGCTCAGCACCTGCTCTTCCAACTCGTCCGCCTGCTCGGCCAGGGCGGTGATCACCGTGTCCATGCGGTCGACGAGGCGCATGGACAGATCGGCGACGAATTCGCCCGGCGTGCGGGGCGCCCGCCCGCGCTGGATGGCGTCCTCGAAATCGCCCACCGCCGACAGCGCCCGCCGCCGCACCGAGACGATGCGGTGCGGCTCCACCCAGAAGCGGATCGAGTGCATCTCGTCCGGCAGTGAGTAGGGCATCAGGTTGATGCCGCGCAGGTTGAGGAAGGCGCCATTGTCGAACAGGGCGCAGCGCGGCCGCGTTTCCGCCGCCACCAGGGATTCGACGATGGAGGGATCGACACCGCTGTGCAGGTCGAGCCAGGTGCTGCGGCCGTGGCGATGCTCCAGAAGCTGAAGGTTGATCCACTGAAAGCGCTCGCCGGACGGAACGCCCTGCGCGACCTCCTCCCAGCCGATGCGCCGCGCGCCGCCATTGCCGTCGAAGGTCCAGGCGGAAACGAGGCCTTCCTTGTCGTAATCGGGCAATGCTGGCTCCTGCGTTTCCCGAATGAATGGCAGATGAACGCCTGCAGTGGAATGCGTTCAGTTTGATGAACCTATTGCAACAGCGGGTTCAGCTTGGGTTCGGCCGGTGCTGGCTAGGGTGTGTTCATCAAGGGCCGAACCGGCCCGCTGAGCACCCGAGGATACCGCCATGACCGGCATCACCAAGACTGGCATCACCAAGACAAGCAAGCTCGTCGCCCTCGCCCTCGCCGGCACCACCCTCCTCGCCACCGTTCCCGCCGCCGCCGATGGCTGGCGCGGCCCGGGCTGGGGTGGCCACGGCCATGGCGGCCATGGCTGGGGCCGTCCGGGTCCCGGCTGGCGCGGTCCCGGCTGGGGTGCGCCCGGCTATTATTACGGCCCGCGCCGCAACAATAATGGCGCCGCCATCGCCGCCGGCATCATCGGTGGCCTCGCCGTCGGCGCCATCGCGGCCGGCGCCGCAAACAACTACTATCGCCCGAGCTGCTGGACCGAGACCCGCACCGTCTACAACAGCTGGGGCCAGCCCTACTACCGCGATGTCGAGGTGTGCCGCTGAGCGCCCTCTCTCCCCCAAGGCGCGACGGAACGAGCGGGCGGCGGAGCGATCCGCCGCCCTTCGCGTGTTCTGGTCCCGCGCTCAGTCGCTCGCCGGCTGCGGCTCGACCTTGACGATGCCGCTGCGGTCGAGCCCGGCAAGAGCCGCAGCCACCGACGCGCCGCCGACCTTCAGCTCCGGCGCCAGCTCGCTGAGCGGGATCAGCGCGAAGGCCCGCTCCATCATGCGCGGATGCGGGATTTCGAGGTCGGGCTCGGCGATCACCTCCTCGCCATAGAGCAATATGTCGATGTCGATCTTGCGCGGGCCGAAGCGCACCTCGCGCGTGCGGTCGCGCCCGAAGGCGTGCTCGACGCCGAGCAGCAGGTTGAGCAGCTCGCGCGCGGAAAGCTCCGTCTCCACCGCCACCACCATATTGAGATAAGGCCCCTGCGGCACCGGTCCCCAGGGCGGGGTCTCGTAGAGCGAGGAGCGGGCGATGATCTTCAACCCCGCGCGGGCGATGAGCCCCACCGCCTTCGCCATGGTGCCGGCGCGGTCGCCGAGATTGGAGCCGAGGCAGAGATAGGCGACCGCCTTCTCCACCTTGCGCGGCCGGCGGACGAAGAAATCGGGCGTCGGCTTAGCGGGCATGGAGGATCGCCTCCGTCACCCGTGCCGCCTGCACATGGGCGGCCACGTCATGCACGCGGATGATGGCGCAGCCGGCGCGGATGCCCAGCACATTGGAGGCGATGGTGCCCGGCAGGCGCTCGGCCGGCGTGGTTTCTATCACCTTGCCGATCAGCGATTTACGCGAGGTGCCGAGCAGGAGCGGAAAGCCGAGCCGCCCGAGCGTCTCCAGCGAGGCGAGCGCCTTCAGGTTCTGCTCGAAGGTCTTGCCGAAGCCGATGCCGGGGTCGAGGGCGATGCGCTCGGGGCGGATGCCAGCGCGCGCCGCCCGCTCTAGCGCCTGTTCGAAAAAGCCGAGAATGTCGGCGACGATGTCGACTTCCGGGTCGACAGTGGCGCGGTTGTGCATCGCCACCACACCGGCATCATAGGCGGCGGCGACGCGGGCCATGTCCGGGTCGCCCATCAGCCCCCAAATGTCGTTGAGAAGGCTCGCCCCCGCCTTCAGCGCCACTTCGGCCACCGCCGCCTTCTGCGTGTCGATGGAGAGCGGCACGGGCAGGCCGGCCAGCGCCTCCACCGCCGGCAGCACGCGGCGCAGCTCTTCCTCCGCCGGCACCGGGGTGTGGCCAGGGCGGGTCGATTCGCCGCCAATGTCGAGAATGTCCGCCCCCTCCGCCACCAGCCGGTGGGCATTGGCCACCGCGTCGTCGAGCGCGGCGCTGCGCCCGCCATCGGAGAAGGAATCGGGGGTCACATTGAGGATACCCATCACCAGCGTGCGGCCGGCATAGTCCAGCCGGCGGCCGCGCGCATCGAGCAGGCGTTGGGTGGGTGGAACAAGAGCGGCCATGGCGTCCCAAGGGTTGGCGTTTGGCTTTCACATCGCGCGAGCGGGCCGCGAAGGCAAGCGCCGACGCGGCAGGGTGGCCTCATTCACGCGCGCCGAACTTTCGCCCGGCTTGCCGAACCGCCCCCGGCTGCGCTCTAAAGGAGAGGACGCGAGCGTGCGCAGGAGGCAGCCATGTCCGGTGACACCGAGGGCCAGATCTTCGTCGGGCGAAGCCCATTGAGCGGGGGTGGCACGGGAAAGGCCGAATATCTCGCGCTGAAGCTCGCCAACCGCCACGGCCTCGCCACCGGCGCCACCGGCACCGGCAAGACGGTGACGCTGCAGACGCTGGCGGAAGGCTTTTCCCGCGCCGGCGTCCCGGTTTTCGCCGCCGACATCAAGGGCGACCTCTCCGGCATCGGCATGCCCGGCGAGGGTCAGGACTGGATCGTCAAGCGCTGCGCCGAGATCGGCATCGACTATGTGCCGGACGAATTCCCCGTCCTGTTCTGGGACCTGTTCGGCGAACAGGGGCACCCGGTGCGTGCCACCGTTTCGGAAATGGGGCCGCTGCTGCTGGCGCGGCTCCTGGACCTCAACGAGGTGCAGGAAGGCGTGTTGAACGTCGTGTTCCGCATCGCCGACGAGCAGGGCCTGCTGCTGCTCGACCTCAAGGATCTGCGGGCGATGCTGGCCTTCGTCGCGGAGAATGCGGGCAGGCTTACCACCACTTATGGCAATGTCTCGCCCGCCACCGTCGGCGCCATACAGCGGGCGCTGCTGGTGCTGGAAAATCAGGGCGCCGACAAATTCTTCGGCGAGCCGGCGCTGAAGATCACCGATCTGATGCGGGTCGAGCCGCGCTCGGGCTACGGCACCATCTCGCTGCTCGCCGCCGACAAGCTGATGGCCTCGCCCCGGCTCTACGCCTCCTTCCTGCTGTGGCTGCTGTCCGAACTGTTCGAAGAGCTTCCCGAAGTCGGCGATCCCGAAAAGCCGCGCGTGGTGTTCTTCTTCGACGAGGCGCATCTCCTGTTCGACGGGGCGCCGAAGGCGCTGCTGCAGAAGGTGGAACAGGTGGTGCGGCTCATCCGCTCCAAGGGGGTGGGCGTGTATTTCGTCACCCAGAACCCGCTCGACATTCCCGACAGCGTGCTCGCCCAGCTCGGCAACCGGGTGCAGCACGCGCTGCGCGCCTTCACCCCGCGCGACCAGAAGGCGGTGAAGGCGGCGGCCGACACTTTCCGCCCCAACCCGAAGCTGAACACGGCCGAGGTCATCACCCAGCTTGGCAAGGGCGAGGCGCTGGTCTCGATGCTGGAGGGCAATGGCACCCCGTCCATGGTCGAGCGCACGCTGATCGCCCCGCCCGCCGCCCGCGTCGGACCCATCACTCCGGAGCTGCGCAAGATCGCGATGGCGCAAAGCCCGGTGAGGCACGCCTATGACGAAACGCTCGACCGCGAATCCGCCTATGAAATCCTCGCCAAGCGCGCCGAGCAGGCCACCGCGCCCGAAGCCGCGCCGGCCGAGGCGGAGACGCAGAGCGGCGGCGGCTGGCTGGCGGACACGCTTGGCGGCCTGTTCCGGCGCGGCCCGCGCGGCGGCATGAGCATGGGCGAGCGAATGGTCAACCAGGTGACGCGGCAGGTCACCAATGAAGTGACCAAGGCCATTCTGCGCAACGTGCTCGGCGGTGCCCGCCGGCGGTAGACACCAATGAGACCCTCATGGCCGGGCTTGACCCGGCCACCCAGTCCTTGACGGAGGCGCAAGGTGTCTGGGTCCCCGGGTCAAGCCCGGGGATGAGGCGGAAAAGCCTCTTTGAAACGACAAGGACTCCCGGCCATGGCCGCTCTTTCCAGGACAGACCTCGACCGCGTGCTCGCGGCCGTCGACGCCGATCTCGACGCCTCGCTCGCGCGTCTGTTCGACTTCCTGCGCATCCCCTCCATTTCCACCGACCGCGCCTATGCCGCCGATTGCCGCCGCGCCGGCCAGTGGCTGGCGGACGACCTCGCCACGCTCGGCCTCGTCGCCAAGCTCAACGACACGCCCGGCCATCCCATCGTCACCGGCACGTCGTCCGAGGGCGCGGAGCGGCGGGTGCTGTTCTACGGCCATTACGACGTGCAGCCGGTCGATCCTCTGGAACTGTGGGACAGCCCGCCCTTCGAGCCGCGCATCGTCGAAACGGCGGACGGGGTGAAGCGGATCGTCGCCCGTGGCTCGTCCGACGACAAGGGTCAGGTGATGACCTTCGTCGAGGCCTGCCGCGCCTATATCAGCACCATCGGCCGCCTCCCGGTCGATGTGGCGATCGTGGTCGAAGGCGAGGAGGAGAGCGGTTCGGCCAATATCGGCCCGTTCCTGGAAGCGCATAAGGACGAGCTGAAAGCCGATCTCGCCCTCGTCTGCGACACCGGGATGTGGGACGCGCAAACGCCTGCCATCATCCTCTCGCTGCGCGGGCTGATGCATGACGAGTTCGTCGTGCGCGCCGCCGACCGCGACCTGCATTCCGGCTATTATGGCGGCGCCGCCGCCAACCCGCTGCATGTCATTTCCAAGATCATCGCCGGCGTCCACGGCCCGGACGGGCGCATCACCATTCCCGGCTTCTATGACGATGTGGTCGAGCCGTCCGAGCACATGCGTGATTCCTGGGCGAAGCTCGACCTGACGACGGAGAACTTCCTCGGCCCCGTCGGCCTCTCCCATCCCATCGGCGAGAAGGACCGGCTGCTGATCGAGATGGTCTCGACCCGCCCGACCTTCGAGGTCAACGGCCTGTGGGGTGGCTATATCGGCGAGGGGGGCAAGACCGTCATCCCCTCCATCGCCACCGCCAAGATCACCTGCCGGCTGGTGGCGGACCAGTACCCCGCCCATGTGCGCGACTGCGTGCGCGCCTATATCCGCTCCAAGCTGCCGCCCGACTGCACGGTCGAATTCCTCGGCGGCGAGGGCAACCGCGCGGTGGCCGTCGCCCATGACAACCCGCTGCTCGCCAAGGCTGCGAGCGCGCTGGGCGAGGAATGGGGCGCGCCGGCCGTCACCTATGGCGAGGGCGGTTCCATCCCCGTCGTCGGCCAGTTCAAGAAGGTGCTTGGGCAGGACACGCTGCTGGTCGGCTTCGCGCTGGACGATGACCGCATCCATTCGCCGAACGAGAAATACGACCTCACCTCCTTCCACAAGGGCATTCGCAGCTGGGTCCGCATCCTCGCGGCGCTGGCGGAGTAGCGGACATGTCGCATCACTGGACGCAGACCTGGACCTTCTTCAACGGCAGCTGGCAGGAGGGCAACATCCCGATCCTGGGCGTGCGCAGCCATGCCACCTGGCTCGGCACCTCGGTGTTCGACGGCGCCCGCGCCTTTGAGGGGGTGACGCCGGACCTCGATCTGCACTGCGCGCGGGTCAACCGCTCGGCGGTCGCGATGGGGCTGAAGCCGCTGGTCTCGGTGGAGAAATGGGTCGAGCTGGCGCATCAGGGCGTGAAGCGCTTCCCGCCCGGCGCCGCGCTCTACATCCGGCCGATGTACTGGGCGGAATATCCCGGCGCACGCACGGTGGACGCCGACCCGGAATCCACCCGCTGGTGCCTCAGCCTTTACGAGGCCGGCATGCCGAGCCCCGACCACGGCACGGCGATCACCCTGTCGCGCTACCGCCGGCCGACCATCGAATGCGCCGTCACCGACGCCAAGGCCGGCTGCCTCTACCCCAACAATGCCCGGGCGCTGGTCGAGGCGCATGCGCGCGGCTTCGACAATGCGGTGCTCTGCGACATGCTGGGCAATGTCGCCGAGCTCGCCACCGCCAATGTCTTCCTCGCCAAGGACGGCGTCGCCTTCACCCCGGCGCCGAACGGCACCTTCCTCGCCGGCATCACCCGCACCCGCACGGCAAATCTGCTGCGGGAGGCGGGCATCGAGGTGGTGGAAGCTGCGCTCACCTGGCGCGACTTTCTGGAGGCGGATGAGATTTTCTCCACCGGCAACTACTCCAAGGTGACGCCGGTGACGCGGATCGAGGCGCGCGATCTCCAGCCCGGCCCGGTCTATCGCCGCGCCCGCGACCTCTACTGGGAGTTCGCCCATTCCTGAAGTGACGCACGCCGCCCCGCTGCCCGCCCTCGACGCGCTCATCGAGGGTGTCCGCTCCGGCCACCGCGCCACGCTTGCCCGGGCGATCACGCTGGTGGAATCGCGCAAGCCGGCGCATCGCGCACTGGCGGGCGAGCTCTTGCAGGCGCTGCTGCCGCAGACCGGGCGCGCCCTGCGCCTCGGCATCACCGGCGTGCCGGGGGTGGGCAAGTCGACCACCATCGACACGCTCGGCAGCCATCTCATCGCCCGGGGGCACCGCGTGGCGGTGCTGGCGGTGGACCCCTCCTCCACCCGCACCGGCGGCTCCATTCTCGGCGACAAGACGCGGATGGCCCGCCTGTCGCTGGAAGAGCGCGCCTTCATCCGCCCCTCCCCGGCCGGCGGCACGCTCGGTGGGGTCGCGGCGCGCACCCGCGAGACCATGCTGCTGTGCGAGGCAGCGGGCTATGACGTCGTGCTGGTGGAGACGGTCGGCGTCGGCCAGTCGGAAACCGCGGTGGCGGACATGACCGACACCTTCCTCGTGCTCATGCTGCCCGGCGCCGGCGACGAGTTGCAGGGCATCAAGAAGGGCATCATCGAGCTGGCCGACATCGTCGCGGTGAACAAGGCCGACGGCGCCAATCTCGCCCGTGCCAAGGCGGCGGCGGGCGAATACCGCGCGGCGCTGCATGTGCTGGGCGGGCGCGAGCCGTTCTGGTCGGTGCCGGTGCTTACCTATTCCGGCCTCACCGGCGAGGGGGTCGATGCCCTGTGGGCGACGGTTGAGGCGCATCGCGACCGCGCGACGCAAGCGGGCGCGTTCACCGCGCGCCGCAGCGGCCAGCAGGTGAAATGGATGTGGACCCTGTTCGACGAGCGGGTGCGCGAGGCGCTGCGCCGCGCACCGGCGCTGCGGGCGCAGCTGCCGGCGATCGAACAGGCGGTGGCGGCGGGCGCGCTTTCCCCCACGCTCGGCGCCGCGAAGATCGCCGATCTGTTCGGCTGGCCGGATCTGTGAGGCCGGACTCGCAAAAAAGCCGAAATGAGGGAAGAATATTCAAAATGGCGACGGTTGCTGGTCGGCACCGAACAGGCAAGCCCGACCAGAAGGAGTGACACATCATCATGCAGGATCAGCCCACGCTGTCGGGCCAGCGCGTCTTCGTGGTCGAGGACGAAACGCTCGTCGCGATGATGATCGAGGGCATGCTTGAGGAACTGGGCGCCACCGTCGTCGGCAATGAGTCGCGCTTCGACGATGCGCTGAATTTCGTCGCCACCCGCCATGACGAGATCGATGTCGCCATGCTCGACCTCAATCTCGGCACGCGCAACAGCTACGACATCGCCGAGGCGATCGCCCGCCACGGCATCCCCATCGTTTTCTCCACCGGCTACAACGACAGCGCCATCGACGCCGCCTGGCGCACATGCCCGGTGCTGAACAAGCCGTTCCAGCTGGCCGATCTCGAGGGCGCTCTGGCGCGGGCGCTGGAGGCGCGCGCGGCCTGATGCGCGCCGGGCAGGCGAAGGCACTGGCTCTGCCGCGCCTGCTCATCACCGGCTTCGGCCATTTTCCCGGCATGCCGACCAATCCGTCCGCCCAGCTGGCCCGCCACCTCGCGCGCAGCCGCCCGGCCGGGGGCGCCGCAACTGAGCTGCGCCTGCTCGCCACGCGCTGGGACGAGGCCGCCGCCTTCCCTGCCCTGCTCGCGCAGACCCAGCCGGATATCGTGCTGATGCTCGGCGTTGCCGCCCGGCGCCGGCGTGTGTCGATTGAAATCGTCGGCCGGAATGCGACCGGCGCGTTTCCCGATGCCGCCGGCCATCGCCCGGTCGCGCATGTGCTGGAGCCCGGCGCACCGGCGCAGAGGGCGCTGGCCGCCCGCCCGGCGCCGCTGCTGGCGGCGCTGCGCGCGGCTGGCGTCCCCGCCCATCTCTCGCGCCATGCCGGCCGCTATGTCTGCAATGCGCTGGCCTTCCGCGCCTATGGCTGGGCGCGCACCGGCCGTCGCGCCGATGGCGGGCCGCCGCTCGCGGTGTTCGTGCATGTGCCGCGGCCGCGTCCCGGCCGGCTCGCGCTGCCGCAGCTGGCGCGAGGGCTGGAAACGCTACTCGCCGCGCTGCTGGCGCAGTTCCGGCAGAGCCGGCTGCGCGCCTGAGAGTCCGTCCGATAATTCATGCTGCGCGAGCAATGCGTCTGACAAGTGTCATGATGGATGCAGCGTAGAGAAAACGCCTTAGCATAATTCGTCCTGGAATCAGTAGTTAGGCGACAATTCCGGCCATCTGCGGGAGAACTATGTCATCGGTTGCCGGACTGAATTTGACGTCAGGCTCAGGCGCGTTCTATCGTCGCGTTAATCAGCGGAGAGGTAGGATGTGAGGTTTCTTTTGCTCGGAATAGCATTGCTATTCTCCGGTGTTGCATTGGCGGGCGAGATCGCCCCTCTGAATTCAGCCTCGCTGTTTTCGCAGAAACGGGCTGTTTGCTCAGGGCTCTACAGCCGCCTTCAAGCCAAGATGAGTCACCGCTTTGAAAGGTGTTCCATGAGCAATGACGAATACCTCATTATCTATCCAGTTCCCAGTCTTGTCTCCACTCTAATTAACCGGGAGCGAGCCAAGGGAAGCCCTTTGACAGAGGAAGAGGTGATCCAAATCCGCGACAATTGTCATGCGATTGCCGTTCCGCCCGACGTTGCTCGGAAGATGGATGAGGCAAGAGGTTACCTCGATATCGATCCCGAAAATTGCTGGGAGGAGTGGCAACGAGCCCGAAAAGAGCTGACTTACAATTAGGTGCCAGTTCCCCATCCTACTATCGAATTTTCGGACAGGCTCTGAGCAACGGATAAAGAAAGGGCGGACACCGCCTAGATCTTCGCGTTTTCTTCACGCGAACCGGTATCCACTTCGCTCGAAAACGCTCTCGCGCCGCATCCGCCCTCGGGTCGACCCGGCGCTCAACGCTCCGGCAGTTGCACGGTGATCTTGATTGACCCGTACCACGCCGCGAGATTGGCGATGTCGGCGTCGGTCAGGTCCTTCGACACCACCGTCATCATTTCGTTGACGCGGCGGCCGGCACGGAAATCCTCCAGCGCCTTGGCGAGATAGACTTCCTGCTGGCCCGCCAGATTGGCCGCCGTCGGCAATTGGGCGATGCCGTCCATGCCGTGACAGACGGCGCATTGGGCCGAAGCCTTGGCGCGCCCCGCCTTGGCGTCCTGCGCCACAGCGTGGGTGACGCCGAGTGCCGCCGTCAGAAGCAGCGGCACGCAGTACATGCGTTTCATTGACGATTCCCGGCAAGAGATAAGGGCCCCCGCGCCGGTCTTGCGGCGCAGGGGCGATGAGGCGCGGCCGCTTACTTCTCGTAGGAGATGCGGTAGATCGCGCCCGACGTGTCGTCGGCCACCAGGAGCGAGCCGTCATTCAGCTGCGCCACGGAGGCCGGACGGCCGAGATATTCGCCGTTCACCAGCCAGCCCTCGGCGAAGGGCTCGGTCTTGGCGGCGGTGCCGTCCTCGTTCAGCGTGGTGAACATCACCCGCGCGCCGACCGGATCGGTGCGGTTCCACGAGCCGTGCTGCACCGAGAAGATGCCGCCCTGATACTTCGCCGGGAACTGCTTGCCGGTGTAGAAGGTCATGCCGAGATCGGCGGCATGCGCTTCCATCTCCACCTGGGGCGGCACGGAATCGGCCGGCGGCGTCTGGTCCTTGTATTCGACGGTACGGACACTTCCGCCGCCGAAATAGGGGAAGCCGAAAGTCTGGCCGGACTTGGTGGCGCGGTTCAGTTCACCCGGCGGAATGGTGTCCCCCATGCCGTCGACCTGGTTGTCGGTGAACCACAGGGTCTTGTCCTTCGGGTTGAAGTCCATGCCCACCGAATTGCGGATGCCCCACGCATAGACTTCGCGGTTCTTGCCGTCGCGGTCCATCCGCACGATGCCGCCGATGCCGTTCTTCTTGTAGAGGTCGTATTTCTCCGGCGCGAAGACGTTGAAGGGCTGGCCCAGGGTAATATACAGCTTGTCGTCCGGCCCGATGCGGCAGACGCGGGCGGTGTGGTTGTAGGATTCCTCCGAGGGCGGAATGAGTTCGCCCTGCTTCACCACCTCGAAGGCGGCGACATCCGGCCCCTCATAGAAGAATTCGGCGGCGGGGAAGAGCAGGACGCGGTTCTGCTCGGCGACGAACAGGAAGCCGTCCTTGGAAAAGCACACGCCGTTGGGCAGCTTGAACTGGATCGAGGGCGCAAAGACCTTCACCTCATCAGCGACGCGGTCCTTGTCTCGGTCGGTCACCGCCCACACTTTCGACTTGCGGGTGCCGACGAAGACGGCGCCGGTGGTCGGCCCCACCGCCATTTCGCGTGCATCCGGCACGATGGCGTAAAGCGCGATCTTGAAGCCGTCCGGCAGCTTGATGCCGGCCAGCGTCTTCTTGAACGCCTCGGCGCGCGGCCCGGTCTGCGGCACCGTTTCCATTTCCATGGAGGCGCCGGTCTGCTGGAAATTCGAGAGCTTCTGCATGTTGTCGGTCGACTGGGCCTGAGCCGAAGCCGACAGCATCACCGCGCCCGCGAACATGGTGGTGGCGAGCAGCGCCGCGGTCTGCGAACCGCGCCGGAAAAGAGACATGGGGTTCCTCCTAGGGTGCCGGACCTCGTTCGGGTCCGTTGCGACGGCACGCTAGCACGACCTCCCTGAACGTTAAGTCAGCAATACTGGCTCATCTCCCGCGAAATGACCTTCGCGGCCAAAATTTTTTACCAAGAAGACGAGATCAACAGCCCGCTACTACAGTCTCGCCAGGCAGATATGAAGCATTATCGCACATAATGTATTACAGAACCGCCCCGCGCACGCCATGGCCACCGCCGGTTCGCACCGGCGTTAAACCCTTGCCGGCCGAATCCTGCTATGGGCTGTGCATGGGTGTCGTGCGCCCCCGACGCTGCCGGATCTGCCCGTGACCATCTATCTGCCGATAGCGGAACTGCCGGTGAACATCTTCACGCTGCTGGCGCTGGGGATCGCGGTCGGCTTCATCTCCGGCATGTTCGGCGTCGGCGGTGGCTTCCTGATGACGCCGCTGCTCATCTTCCTCGGCGTGCCGCCGGCGGTGGCGGTGGCGAGCGTGTCCACCCACATGGCCGCCTCGTCCTTTTCCGGCACCCTCACCTATTTGCGACGGGGGCTGGTGGATGTCCGCCTGGGGCTTGTGCTCCTGGCCGGCGGCCTCACCGGCACGCTGGCCGGCGTCGTCAGCTTCATGCTGCTGCGACGGCTCGGCCAGCTCGATCTCGTCATCGCCGTCACCTATATCGTCCTGCTCGGCACCATCGGCTCGCTCATGGTGGCGGAAAGCCTGCGGGCACTGCTGCGCGAATGGCGGGGCGAGAAGGCGCAGGTGAAGCGGCCGGGAGCGCATCCCTGGTTTCTGCGCATGCCGTTCAAGGTGCGCTTCCGCCAGTCGCGCATCTATGTCTCGGTCATTCCCGTGGTGACGATCGGCTTCGCCATCGGCTTTCTCGGCGCGCTGATGGGCATTGGCGGCGGCTTCCTGCTGGTGCCGGCGCTGATTTATCTGCTGCGCGTGCCGACGCTCACCTCCATCGCCACCGCGCTGATGCTGACGCTGGTGACGATGACCGCCGCCATCCTCATGCACGCCGTGCTCAACCAGACGGTCGATGCGGTGCTGGGGCTGGTGCTGATGGTCGGCGGCACCATCGGCGCGCAGTTCGGTGCCCGTGCCGGGCAGGCGATGCGGGCGGAAAAGCTGCGCCTGCTGCTCGGCCTATTGGTGCTCGCCGTCGGCCTGCGCGTGGCGGTGGACCAGATCGTCACCCCGGCAGACCTCTACGCCGTCTCCATCAATGAGGCGGCGCGATGAGGGGGATGGCCGCATCGCTTCTCGCCCTGCTCCTGCTCGTCGCCGGCACGCCGGCGCGGGCGGATCTGGTGCTGTCGCTGTCGAAAGCCCGCGTCACCATCACCTCGAACTTCACCGGCGACACGCTGGTGCTGTTCGGCGTCATAGATCCCGGCGCTGTGCCGCCGTCCGCTTCGCCGGATGTCGTCGTCACCGTGCGCGGACCGAGCGAGAGCTTCACCACCTGGCGCAAGGAGCGCCGCTTCGGCCTGTGGGTGAATGTGGACGGCCGCAGCTTCCTCGCCGCCCCCTCCTATCTCGCCGTGCTCGCCAGCCGACCCCCGGCGGACATGGCCGATGCGGAGACGCTGCGCTGGGAACAGGCGGGGCTGGACAATAACCGGCTGCTGCAGCGCATCGGCTCGGACTATGCCGATGTGGTGCCGCAGGACCCGTTCCGGCAGGCCTTTCTGCGGGTCAAGCAGGCGCAGGGCCTGTATTTCGAGCGCCCGGCCGGGGTGGAGTTCATCGCCCCGAACGTGTTCCGCGCCACCATCCCCATTCCCGGCACCGCGCCCATCGGCACCTATGAAGTCGTGGTGAAGACCTTCAGCGGCGGCGCCCTGGTCGGCCGGGGAACGCTGCCGCTGGAAGTGGCGAAGGTCGATTTCGAGCAGACGGTCGCCACGACGGCGCAGGATCATCCCTGGCTCTACGGCCTCGCCACCGCGCTGATGGCGCTCACCGTCGGCTTCATCGCCAATATAGCCTTCCGCCGGGATTGAGCCTCACAGCACCGGCTCGGGGGCGAGGGCGACGCCCGCCCGCTCCAGCACCCGCGCCGCCTGCAGCGCCTTGTCCTCCCGCCACGGGGCGGCGATGAGCTGCACCCCGATCGGCAGCGGGTCGTCGGTCGGGATCGGCGCGGCGGCCACCGGCAGGCCGATGAAGGAGATGGGCTGGGTGTAGATGCCGATATTCGGCCGCACCAGCATTTCCCGCCCGTCGAGCACGAAGGTCGTCTGCCCCCCGCGCGGCGCCGGCACCGGGGTCGAGGGCGCGATCAGCACGTCGCAATCGGCGAACAGTTCCAGCGCCCGGTCGCGGAACCAGCGGCGGAAGATTTGCGCCCGGGCGATCCACATCGCCGGCAGCACCGCCCCGGCCAGCAGGCGCTCGCGCACCGCCGGGTCGAAATCGTCGGGCCGCGCGCGCAGCCGCCCCTCATGCAGCGCCGCCCCTTCCGCCATGGAGATGAGATAGGCCGCCGCCCGCGCCCGCTCCACCTCCGGCAGTTCCACCGTTCGCGTCGCGCCCAGCGCCTTCGCCGCGCGCGCCACCGCCGTATAGGCCTGGGGCGTGCCCTGCCGGGCGAACCAGCCGCCGAGCACCGCGACCTTGAGATCGCCGGGCGAATCGAGGGTGGCGAGCGTCGGCGTGACGGGCGCGTCGGCCAGTGCCGGATCGTCGGCATCCGGACCCTGCAGCGCGTCATAGGTGGCGGCGAGGTCGCCGACATGGCGGGCGAAGGGGCCGAGATGGTCGAGGCTGGCGACAAAGGGAAAGCTGCGCGCCCGCGACAGCCGCCCATAGGTCGGCTTCAGCCCGAAAATGCCGCAGAAGGAGGACGGCACGCGGATCGAGCCGTTGGTGTCGGAGCCGAGCGCCAGCGGCACCAGCTTGCCGCCCACCGCGGAACCCGAGCCGCCGGAGGAGCCGCCGGACATATGCGCGGGGTCGTGCGGATTGGCCGAACGCCCGTCATGCCGGTTCTCGCCGGTGAAGTCATAGGCATATTCGCCCATGTTGAGCCCGCCGAGGCACACCGCCCCGGCGGCGTTCATCCGCTCCACCAGCGTCGCGTCGCGCGCGGCGGGCGGGCGGTCACGGTTGATCTTCGCCCCCGCCCGCGTCGGCAGGCCCTTGAGATCGAACAGGTTCTTCGCCGCGAACGGCACGCCGGCGAGCGGGCCGAGCGCCTGCCCGGCGGCACGGGCGGCATCGAGCGCGTCAGCCTCCGCCAGCGCGCGCTCGGGCGTGACATCGGTGAAGGCGTTCAGCACGGGGTCGACCGCGTCGATTCGCGCCAGCGCCGCTTGCGTGACGGCGCGGGCGCTCACCCGCCCCTCGCGCACGGCGGCGGCGAGGTCGGTGGCGGGTCCGGCGAGAAGCGTCGCGGCGGCGGCATCAGGGGACACAGGCGCGCTCATGGCCGGTACACCGGCGCGGGCTCTGCCTCATCAGGCAGGGCGAACGCCATCACCAGCGCCGCCATCGCCGTGGCGGTTTCCAGATGCATCAGCACGCGCGGCCGCAATTCCGGCTCCAGCGGCAGGCGCGCCACGGCGAGCCCCGCATCGAGCAGCGCCCCGCAGGGTGTCCCGCCCTCACCGTCCGCCTCTGTCCGCATCGCTGCCTCCATGCTGTTTTCTGCCGCCGATGATACAGGAAGCGTGCCATGCGAGGGCCGTGCGTGCGTCTCTCGGAAGGGCGGTGCAAAAAGGTTGTCCACCTCCTTTGCGGAAGCGTGCGCGGCGGCCTTGCAAAGCGCCGGCCACCAAAGTAGGTTCCGCGCCGTTCTGGCACGCAGCTGTAGCTCAGTTGGTTAGAGCGCCGGTCTGTGGAACCGGAGGTCGGTGGTTCGAGCCCACCCAGCTGTACCAGAATCGTCCTTGCCCCCGTCATTTTCGTCGCTTATCGCCGGTGCCTGGCGCGCCGGGCGGCCGTCGTGGTTCACGACGCTTCGCTGGCCTGCGCCGGGCGGCAGCGGCATAGGCAAGGAATGGCGGCATGGAGCGCAACCCGATCTTCGTCTTCGGCTCGAATCTCGCCGGCATCCATGCGGGCGGGGCGGCGCGCTGGGCGCATGACAACCGGGGCGCGGAATGGGGCGTCGGCTTCGGCCTCACCGGCACCGCCTTCGCCATTCCCACCAAGGATTGGGACATCGAGACGCTGCCGCTGGCCGACATCCAGAAATATGTCCGCCGCTTCCTGAAATTCGCCGCCGCGCGGCCGGATCTCAGCTTCCAGCTCACGCCGATCGGCTGCGGCCATGCCGGCTACACCCCGGCCGACATCGCGCCGATGTTTGCGCAGGCGTCCGAAAACGTGCTGCTGCCGGACGAGTTCAAGGCCGCGCTCGGGCGCAGCTGAACGGCGCGCGCCGCCCATCGGCGGCTCAGCGCGTGTCGCAGATATAGAGCGACATGTCCGCCCCGGCCGCCCGCAATTCCAGCCACACATCCGGCCGCACCCGCACCCGCCCGCCCCTTTTGCGGGCATAAGCGAGGGCGAACGCCTCGGCGGCACGCACCCGCTCGGCGGTCAGCGGCTGGGGCGACGGAATTGGGCGCGACGGCGTGGGCGGCGGCATGGAGAGCATCGGCGCGGTCTCCTCACGGGGGGACAAGCGCCATGCAAGCCGCCGGCCAGCCGGACGGGGGCCGACCGGCAAGGTCTCAGGGCGCCAGAACCTCGGCGCCGGCGCTGGCCTTGGGATAGGGCAGCTCGGTCACCAGCCGCGCCGCCGGCGTGGTCTGCGCGAACAGCGGCGCGAGGTCGATGCTGAGATAGTTCAGCCGGTTGGCGTAGTCGGCGATCATCAGCCGGTTATGGGTCAGGTCCTTCACCACCACCCACTGGGTGTAATCGGAGACCGTCGACCCGTCCGGCAGCCGGGACTGCGCGATGCCGAGCGGGATATCGACATTGTTGAGAATATGGGCGACCGCCTGCGCCGCCTCGCCGGCGTCCTGCGGCGGCACCACGCCGTGGCGCAGCAGAGCGGCGCGGACAAAGCGCGAGGGCGGGGTGTAGTCGCCGGGAAGCCCGATCAGCCCGCCGCCCTGGCCGATTTCGGTCACGTTGACGTTGCCGATCATCCGGCTCGGCACGCCGACTGTGCTGAGGTTCAGATAGTTGCGGACATTGGTCAGGTGCCAGTCATAGGTCGGCGCATTGGTCAGCACATGCGCGACATTGTCGTGGATGCGGACCTCGCCGCCGACATATTCCACCACCATGCCCGCGCCGCTGCGGTCGACAAAGACGAAATGGATGGTCGGCGGCGTCGGGCCGCTCGGCAGCGTGTCATCCGCCCACACCTTCATCGCCGGCAGCGCCGCGCGCAGTTCGGCGACAGTGGCGAAGCTGCCCAGCGCCCAGGAGCCGAAGGTCAGCACGGTCTGGTACTGCGTGTCTTCCTTCGTCACCGTCTGGTACTGGGTGAAGCCCGGCAGGAAATTGCCGCTCATCGACAGGCCTTCCGAGTTCTGCCCGTCGAGCAGCGCCCCGCCGGGGATGATGCCGGCATTCACCCCCACCACCGCATATTTCGTCGCCACCTTGTGCGCGGGCAGGCCAAGGGCGGCGGGGGCGACCAGCGTCAGTTCGGTGCCCTTGGGCTGGCTCACCAGCTGCCACTTCATGTCGAACGCCCATTCCATGGTGCGCCCGGCAATGACGGTGCCGTCCTTGGCGACGATGTCGACCGCCGTGCAGGCGAGAGACAGGTTGACGGTGGCGAGCAGCGCCAGCGTGGTCGCGAGCAGCCTTTTCATGGTGTTTCCTCCGGGCTCCGTGTCGTCGGCCCATGGCGGACAGGTAACCTCATCCGGCAGGCCTGTCCGTTCACATGTTGAAGTCGGCATGCGGACGGCCCTGAAGCGAAAAGCCCGGCGCGGACGCCGGGCCTTGATGTCGCGGGGGTGCCGGCCAGCCTCAATGGGCGAGGAACAGCGGCACCGTCATCCGTTCCAGCATGTCGCGGGTGACGCCGCCGAGCACGAATTCGCGCAGCCGCGAATGGCCGTAGCCACCCATCACCACGATGTCGATGTCGCGCGCCGCCACTTCCTTGAGCAGCACGTCGGCGATGCTCTCATCCCCGCTCGGCACCAGCGTGCGCAGTTCCACCGTCTTCTCGTGCCGCGCGAGATGGCGGGCGAGGTCGGCGCCCGGCAGGTCGACGCCCTTCTTGCGCAGCGGCTTGCCGGTATCGACCACCACCGCCTCGACCAGATGGGCATGGCCGAGCAGCGCCCGCGCTTCCGCCACGGCGCGCGCCGAGGTGCGGCTGCCATCCCAGGCGACCATGATGCGCTTGGCCGAGAACGGCTTCTGCTGCTTGCGCGGCACCACCAGCACCGGCCGGCCGGAATCGAACAGCACCGCCTCGGTGACCACGTCTTCCGGGCCGAGCTTGTCCGGGTCGGCCTGGTTGACGATGGTGAGGTCATAGAGGCGCGCCATCACGCCGATCTGCTCGGCCGCGCCGCCGGGCGTGCCATCGACCAGCCGGACCTCGCCGGTAAGGCCGAGCGAGCGCGCCGCCTCGCCGAAGCGCTCGACGGAGGTGCGGGCGAGGCGCTGGGCTTCCGCGCGCTGCGCTTCGATGAAATCGGTGGAGAAGGCTTCCGTATAGACCGGCGGCACGTCGATCTCGTAGCTCACGGCCACGCCCGTCAGATGGGCATCGAGCGCGGCGGCGGCAGACACCGCATAATCGCCGGCGACATCTTCCCCAACGTCGGCCACCCGCAGGCTGACGAGAATATCCTTGATCATCTGCTTTCCTCCACGCATCCGGTGATGACTTTTTTGCCTTCAAAGAAGTGACGTCGCATTGACGGCCGTCAAGTCTTTCCGCGCCGGCCGGCGCTGCTTGCGCTCTCCCCGCGAGCGCAAACGTCGCGCATTTGGCCGGCGGCGGCTATAAGGGCTGCAACGAATGCAGGAATGTGCCTCATGGCCGCCATCGGGCGCGCGCTCGCCGTCACTCTCGTTCTGCTGGGCCTGTGGGAAGGCGCGGTGCGTCTTCTCGCCGTGCCCGCCTATATCCTGCCCGGCCCGCTTCGCATCGGCATGACAGCGTGGGACAATGCCGGCATCCTCGCCCATAATGCCGGCATCACGCTGGGCGAGATGCTGCTCGGCCTCGCCTGCGGCTCGCTGCTCGGCATCGCCTGCGCGCTCGCCATGGCGGCCTCGCCGCTCGCCCGCCGCGCCATGCGCCCGGTTCTGCTGGTGGCGCAGGCGCTGCCGGTCTTCGCCATCGCCCCGCTGCTGGTCATCTGGTTCGGCTTCGGCCTCGCCTCCAAGATCGTGATGGCGAGCCTCATCATCTTCTTCCCCGTCGCCTCGGCCTTTCACGACGGGCTGGCCCGCACTGAAGCCGGGCTGGTCGATCTCGCCCGGCTGAACGGCGCCGGCATCCTGAAGACGCTGCGCTTCATCCGCATTCCCGCCGCCCTGCCGGCGCTGGCCTCCGGGCTGAAGGTCGCCACCGCCGTCGCCCCCATCGGCGCGGTGGTAGGCGAATGGGTCGGCGCCTCGGCCGGGCTCGGCTATCTCATGATCTATTCCAATGCCCGCATGCAGACCGACATGGTGTTCGCCGCGCTCGCCGTGCTGCTCGCCATGGCGCTGATCCTGTTCACGCTGGTGGATCGCGGGCTCACGCGGCTGCTGCCCTGGGCGCCGGAGACCACCGGCGCGAACGCGCCCGCCTGAGCGGGCGCCTCCCCCCATCTTCGGCGTCACCCCATCTTCTCATGCGCGTCGGCCTGGCCCAGCACCCAGTAGCCGGCGGCCTTGATCCAGCCGATCGGCACGCCGCGCCGCTCGGTCAGATAGGCCCGCACTGCCCGCGCCACGGCCGCCTCGGCCGCGAGCCAGACATAGGTGGCCGGCGCCAGTTCCATCGTCTCAAGTGCGGCGATGAACGGTGCGGCCTCGCTCAGCGCGGTGGCCGGGCGGTGAATCCAGCGCGCATCGAGCGTCGCCGCCGTGGCGAAACGCTGCTCCTCCGCGGCGCCCGTCACCGCGACAACGCTGGTGAGGCGCACGCCTGCGGCCGCCTCCTCGATGCGCCGGCCAATCGCCGGCAGCGCCGTCTCATCGCCGATCAGCAGCCAGCGCGCCACCGCGGCGTCCTCGACCACGGCGGAGCCGCGCGGGCCGAGCACGTCGAGCCGGTCGCCCGGCCGCGCATGCAGCGCCCAGAGCGTGGCCGGCCCGGCCTCGTGCAGCGCGAAGTCGAGGGTGAGTTCGCGCCGCGCCGCATCGAAGCGCCGGGGCGTGTAGTCGCGCCGCTCCTCGGTCCCGTCCGGGCGGGTGATGGCGAGTTTCACATGGTCGTCAGGCGCGGCGCTGACGAAATCGGCGAGATCGTCGCCGCCGAGCACGAGGCGCAGCATGGAAGGCGTGACCCGTTCCGTGGAGAGCACGGTGAGGCGGCGCCGCTTCGGCTCGAAGCGCAGGCGGTTCAGCGTGGGGGCGGCGGGGAAAACAGGGTTGGCAACGTTCATCTCAGGTCCTCTCCGGCCATGGCCGCACCGGCAGGACAAAGCCGCGCCGATCACGCCCCGAAGGCCGTTCGATCATGCGCGTTGAGTGACGTTAACGCTTACGTGCACGCGCGCGGTTCACCGGGGATGCCGTCGGCACTCCCGGCCTGCACCGCGCTCCGCGTGCAGTTGGCGGCCATTTTAGTTTGCGCCGCCGCCTCCCGCAACGGCCGCCGGCTCACGAGCGCGCGCGTTTCGTACTCCATCTGTTCCCGTCGCCCGCCGCGTCCTAAGATCGGGGCATGACGATTCGCCTCTCCAATAGCGATGCCCGCCGCGTCTTCCTCGCCACCCAGGGCCTCAGCCGCCCGCGCGGGGCGCTGAGCAAGGCCGGGCTGCTGGAACTGATAGAAGCCATCGGCTTCGTGCAGGTGGACAGCATCGCCACGGTGGAGCGGGCGCACCATCACATTCTGTTCGCCCGCAACCCGAGCTACAGGCGCGAGCATCTCACGGCGCTGCTGGAGAAGGACCACGCGCTGTTCGAGCACTGGACGCATGACGCGGCCATCATCCCCAGCACCTTCTTCCCCTATTGGAAGCACCGCTTCGCCCGCGCGAAAGCGACGCTCGCCGAACGCTGGCGCTCATGGCATGAGAACGGCTTCGAGACCTATGTCGACCATGTGCTGGAACGGGTGCGCCGGGAAGGGCCGCTGATGGCGCGGCACTTCGAGGCCGAGAAGCGCCCGCCCGGCGGCTGGTGGAACTGGCACCCGGAGAAGACCGCGCTGGAATATCACTGGCGCACCGGCGCGCTGGCCATTGCCGGGCGCGAGGGCTTCCAGAAGGTCTATGACCTCACCGAGCGGGTCATCCCCGCCCGGCACCGCGACGCCGAGGTCGATGAGGCCGCCTTCATCGACTGGGCCTGCGCGTCGGCACTGGAGCGGCTGGGCTTTGCCACCCATGGCGAGATCGCCGCCTTCTGGGACCTCGTCACGCCGGCCGAGGCGAAAGCCTGGGTGGAGACGAACCGCGACCGGCTGGAGCCGGTGCTGATCGAGGGGGTGGACGGCAAGCCCCGCGCGTCGCACGCCTTCGCCGGCAGCGCTGCCCTGTTCGCGTCGCTGCCCGCCCCGCTGGCGCGGCTGAGGGTGCTGAGCCCGTTCGACCCGCTGCTGCGCGACCGCGCCCGGGCGGAACGGCTGTTCGGCTTCTCCTACCGCATCGAGGTGTTCGTACCGGCGGAAAAGCGCGTCTATGGCTATTACGTCTTCCCGATCCTTGAGGGCGACCGGATGGTCGGGCGCCTCGACATGAAGGCGGACCGCAAGGCCGGCACGCTCGATGTGCGCCGGCTGTGGCTGGAGCCGGGCGTGCGCGCCACCAAGGGGCGGCTCGACGCGCTCGACACTGAGCTCACCCGCCACGCCCGCTTCGCCGGGGTGGAACGCATCGTCTATGCCGAGGGCTGGCGGGGGGAGTGAGGCGCCCTCCTCTTTCCCGGGCTCAATCAAGCGCTCCGTCATCCTGAGGTGCGAGCGCAGCGAGCCTCGAAGGATGGTTCTTTAATCACTCACGCAGTGGGCATCATTCGAGGCCCGGCCTGCGGCCGGGCACCTCAGGATGACGCTGACCGACCGCAAGAGCTTTCTCGTCGCCGCCCCGGCCGCTGGGTGCCCACCCCACTCTTCCTCATCCCCGGGCTTGACCCGGGGACCCAGACTTTTCATCGCGCCCCCGTCACTGGGTACCGGGTCAAGCCCGGGCATGAGGGAGCGGTGATGTCGCCCCCCATTTGCCCCTGCCCGGCCGTTCTGCTAGCCTTCCCGCGTCCGAGGGGTGTCCCGCCGGCCGAAAGGCCAAGGGGCTGAGATGGCAGCCGCCAGACCCTTTGAACCTGATCCGGGTCATGCCGGCGAAGGGACGGAGCGACGGCGGGGCCCTCACGCGGTGCGTGACTCCCGCGCCGGATTTCCCCCGAAAGCTCGCGCCGGGTCTCCAACTGGGAGGAGATCCATGTTCAAGAACCTCGCCGCCCGCACCGGCGGCCTCATTCTCGCTCTGTCGCTCTCGCTGGCCCCGGCCGCGGCGGCGGACAAGCTCACCGTGCTGCTCGACTGGTATGTGAACCCCGACCACGCGCCGCTGATCATCGCGCAGGAAAAGGGGCTGTTCAAAGCCCATGATCTCGATGTCGAGCTGGTCGCCCCGGCCGATCCCGCCGCCCCGCCGCGCCTCGTCGCCGCCGGCCAGGCGGATGTCGCGGTGAGCTACCAGCCGAGCCTCTATCTGCAGGTGAAGGAAGGCCTGCCTCTGGTGCGCTTCGGCACGCTCATCTCCACCCCCCTCACCGCGCTGGTGGCGCTCAAGGACGGCCCGGTGAAGTCGCTCGCCGATCTCAAGGGCAAGACGGTCGGCTATTCCGTCGCCGGGCTGGAAGACGCGCTGCTCGGCACCATGCTGGCGAGCGCCGGGCTGAAGCCCACCGACGTAACCATGATCAACGTCAATTTCGCCCTCTCCCCCGCTCTGGTCGCCGGCAAGGTCGATGCGGTGATCGGCGCCTATCGCAATTTCGAACTCACCCAGATCCGGCTGGAAGGCAAGGAGGGCGTCGCCTTCTTCCCCGAGGAGCATGGCGTGCCGGTGTTCGACGAGCTGATCTACGTCACCCACAAGGACAAGATCGCCGATCCGCGGCTCAAGCGTTTCCTCGCGGCGGTGGAGGAGGCGACGATCTACATCCTCAACCACCCCGAGGAGGCCTGGGGCGTGTTCGTCAAGGCCAATCCGAAGCTCGACGACGAGCTGAACCGCACCGCCTGGACCGACACGCTGCGCCGCTTCGCCCATGCCCCGGCGGCCCGGGATGAGGGCCGCTATGTCCGCTTCGGCGAATTCATGAAGAGCCACGGGCTGATCGACACGGTCGAGCCGGCCAGCGTCTACACGCCCGCTTTGCCCTGAGGCGGAGGCGTCACACCGTCATGGCCGGGCGCGGCCCGGTCATGACGGCCGCATCATGCCTTCCGATCCCCGCCCGGCGATGCTAACCGATGCGGGGGCCGTTGGGACGCGGAAGGGCAGCATGGGCAATCTGGCGTATCACCTCGTGGCGATCGGCGTGGGCGCCGTCGTCGGCGTTCTCGGCTCGGCCTTTCATGTCGGCGTCGAAAAACTCACCGCCGCCTGGCCGGCCTATCTCGACACCGGGCTGGGGCTGGACGGCTTCCCGCTCTACGCCGCCGCCGCGCTGGTCGCCGCCGCCATGACGCTAGTCTCGCTCTGGCTGGTGCGCCGCTTCGCGCCGGAAGCCAGCGGCTCCGGCGTGCCGGAGATCGAGGGGGCGATGGAAGGGCTGCGCGAGGTGCGCTGGCATCGCGTGCTGCCGGTGAAGTTCGTCGCCGGCCTGCTCTCGCTCTCCTCCGGCATGGTGCTGGGGCGCGAGGGGCCGACCATCCATATCGGCGCCTCGGTCGCCAAGGCGGCCTCCGATTTGATGAAATGGTCGGGCGAGGACATGCGCGCCCTGCTCGCCGCCGGTGGCGCGGCCGGCCTTGCCGCCGCCTTCAATGCCCCGCTCGCCGCGGTGCTGTTCGTCATCGAGGAAACGCGGCGGCAGTTCCCCTATTCCTCGCGCTCCTATATCGCGGTGGTGTTGGCCTCCATCGCCAGCGCCATCGTCACCGAATATCTCACCGGCAGCCGGCCCTATATGCTGCTGGAAGCCGCCACCATTCCTTACGTCTGGCTACCGGCCTTCGTCGTGCTGGGGGTGATCCTCGGCGGCGCCGGCTTCGTGTTCAACCGCACGCTGGTCTGGTCGCTCGACCATGTGCGCCGGCTCGGCCAGCGCAGCTCGTTCTACATCTTCCCGAGCTTTGTCGGCCTCACCGTCGGCGTGCTGATGTTCGTGCGGCCGGAGGCGACGCAGGGCGGCGAATTGCTGGCGGTGCAGCTGACCCGCGAGAACCTGCCGCTGGCCATGCTGGTGTTCGTGGTGCTGCTGCGCTTCGTCATGACCATGGCGAGCTATTCCACCGGCGTCGCCGGCGGCATCTTCGCGCCGATCCTCGCTTTGGCGACCACGATCGGCCTGTGCTACGGCACCACGCTGGACCTGTTCTTCACCCTGCCGGACCTCGCGCACACCACCTTCGCCATCGCCGCCATGGGCGGGCTGTTCGCCGCCACCATCGGCGCGCCACTGGTCGGCATGGTGCTGGTGCTGGAACTCACCAGCGCCTATGCGGTGCTGGTGCCGGTCATGATCACTGCCATCTTCGCCCATATGGTGTTTCTGGCGCTGGGCGGGCGGCCGATCTACGAGATCCTGCTGGAGCGCACCCTCGCCATCGAGGCGGAGGCCCGCGCCGCCGCCTCGCGCTGAACGCTCACGCCGCCGCCGGCGCCGGTGCTGGCGGCAGATCGACGAGCCGCGCCGGCCCCTCGCCCTCGCGGGTCAGCACCAGCTGGCGCTCATGCTGCTCAATCAGCGTCGAACGGTGGCCGATGGAGAGCAGCGCGGTGTCGGGCAGCCGGGCGCGCAGCAGGCGGTAGAGCGCCGCCTCGCTCGCCTCGTCGAGCGCCGAGGTCGCCTCGTCCAGCAGCAGCACGTCGGGTGCCACCAGCAGCGCGCGCGCCACGGCGAGCCGCTGCTGCTCGCCGCCGGAGAGGATGGAGGCCCACGGCCCGCTCTCGTCCAGCCGCGCCGCGAGTGCCGGCAGGCCGACTGCTTCCAGCGCCTCGCGCAGGCGCTCGTCGTCATAGTTCTCCAGCGGGTCGGGATAGGCGAGCGCGCCGCGCAGCGTGCCGAAGGGGAGATAGGGCCGCTGCGGCAGAGTCAGCACCCGCGCGCCGGGCGCTATCCCCACCTCGCCGTGGCCGTACGGCCAGATGCCGGCGATGGCGCGCAGGAGCGAGCTCTTGCCGCTGCCCGAGGGGCCGGTGAGCAGCACCCGCTCGCCGCGCGCCAGATCCAGTGCCGCCACCTCGACAAGCGCGCGCCCGTCCGGCAGCCGCACCTCCATGGCCTGCGCCGACAGCGGCGCCGGGCCATGCGCCGGCACGCGGCGGAAATCGCTGCGCAACGCCTCGGCCTGCGTCTCCTGCACCGAGCGCTCGAAACCGACCAGACGGTCAACCACCGACTTCCACTGAGCCAGGTCCGTATAGGCGTTGATGAAGAAGGAGAACGAGCCCTGCACCTGGCCGAAGGCCGAGGAGGTCTGCATCAACTGGCCGAGCTGGATCGCGCCGGTGAAATAGGCGGGCGCGACCACCACGAAGGGGAACACGGTCGAGAGCTGGCCATAGCCCGAGGTGAACCAGGTCAGCCGCTTCTGCGCGATCATGATGCCCCAGTAATTGTGCACGACATCGCCAAAGCGCGAGAGCAGGCGGGTGCGCTCCACCGGGCCGCCCTGCATCAGCGCGATCTGCTCGCCATTCTCGCGCACCCGCACCAGATCGACGCGGTAATTCGCCCCGAAGCGCTGCTGGTCGTAGTTCAGCTTGATCAGCACCCGCCCGATAAGATGGGCGAGATAGGTGCCGAGCGCCGCATAGGCGAAGGCGGCCCAGACGAGATAGCCGGGGATGTCCCAGTCGGCGCCGAACAGGTTGAAGCTGAAATCGCCCGACAGCCCCCACAGGATCACCGCGAAGGAGGCGAGCGTCATCACCGCGTTGAGCAGGCCGAGAAAAAGTCCGAGGGTCTGATTGACATAGGAGCTGATGTCTTCGGCGATACGCTGGTCGGGGTTGTCGGCCTCGTCGCCCTTCAGCCGCATGCGGTAATGGGTCTCGTCCGCCAGCCAGGCGGTGAGGTATTTCTCCGTCATCCAGGTGCGCCAGCGTATCTGCAGCCACTGGCGCAGATAGACCTGATACACCGCCACCGCGATGGCCACCGCGGCATACATGGCAAAGATCCAGAGCTGGTGGACGAAGGCGGGGTAGTTCTTTTCCTGGATCGCGTTGTAGAAAACCGCGTTCCACTCGTTGAGCAGCACGATCACATAGACCCAGCCGACCTCCAGCGCGATGATCGCCGCCAGCAGGGCGCCGCCGCGCCAGCGATCCTCGCCGCGGAAATAGGGGATGGAGAGCCGCCAGACATCGGCGAGCAGGGAACGAAGGGCGTGCAAGGGGGCTACTCCGGGCAGAGGTCGCGATCCGCTCATCTACGCCGGGCGAAGCTGGCGGGACCGTGTCCGCCACATTACCGATTGGAGAGCTTGCACACCATGCCGGGCTACCGCCGCCCCTAGAGCACGCGCCGATCAGCTTGCATCGCAAGCTGATCGGATAACGCGTTCTCTATCGTGGAGTTAGAGGGCGATTTACCGAGCAGATTGATTCAATCTGATCGGATCGCACTCTAGCGTGCGAAACGGCAAAAGCGCGGACGCCGGGCGCCCGCGCTTCGGATGGGTCCCAGTGCCCGAAGGCGCGGGGTCAGATGAACTTCTTGCGGATGCGCTGGCTCACCATGTCGAGCACCGTCACCGTGATGATGACGATGATCAGGATCGCCGAGGCCTGCGAATAGAGGAAGCCGCGCATGGTCTCGTTGAAGGTCATGCCGATGCCGCCGCCGCCGACGATGCCGAGGACGGTGGCGGAGCGGACATTGGATTCGAAGCGGTACAGCGCATAGGAAATCCACAGCGGCAGCACCTGCGGCAGCACGCCATAGATGATCTCCTGCAACCAGGTGCCGCCGGTGCCGCGAATGCCCTCCACCGGCGCGGGGTCGATGGCCTCCACCGCCTCGGAGAACAGCTTGGCGACGACGCCGGTGGTGTGGATGAACAGCGCCAGCACACCGGCGAAGGGGCCGAGGCCGACGGCGGCGATGAAGATCAGCGCGAAGACGAGTTCGTTGATGGCGCGGCAGGCGTCCATCAGCCGGCGGATGACGAAGGCCAGCCAGTGCGGGGCGACATTCTCGGCCGAGAGGATGCCGAGCGGAATGCCGGCGATGACGGCGAGCAGCGTGCCCCAGATCGCGATCGCCAGCGTTTCCAGCATGGCGTTGGCATAGACATCCCAGTCGGTGAAATCGGGGCGCAGGAAGTCGGCACCGAGCGTCGCCATGTTGCCGGCGTCGCGGACGAGCTGCGCCGGGTTCATCTCCGCCTCGTACCAGGCGGCGACCAGCACCACGATGGTGAGCGCCCCGACCGCGAGACGGAACAGGCGTGTGCCGAGCGGGGTCACCGGCGGGGCGGGCATGGTGCGCGTGGCGGTGCGGTGGGCGGCGTCGGCGGCGGCAAACATGTGGAGTTCCCCGGGTGAAAATCCCCGGCCTTATGCCGGGGATAAGACGTTTCATGACCCGTCCCTCCTCATGCCCGGGCTCGACCCGGGCACCCAGGAACCGAGGGGTTCAGCCCCGGCATCTGGATGGCCGGGTCAAGCCCGGCCATGAGGGATACGGGCCACACTCACATGGCGGGGAACTTCTTCTGCTCTTCCACCAGCGCGGCGAGCTTGGCGTCGATCTCGCTGATCTTCTTCGCCTTCTCGTCGGCCGAGAGCTTGTCGTCGTTCTGCAGCTTCACCTTGGCCTTGAACAGCTCAAGCTGGCGGATCGGCAGCAGCTGGGCGTCGGAGGACGCGAGGAACGGGCCCCAGCCGTCGGAGGTCTTGGCGAGCACTTCGCGGGCGTGGGCAACTTCCTCGTCGGTGCCGAGGCGGCCATAGCTCATGAAGAAGTAGTAGATCTTCGCCTTGAGATCGTTCGGCAGGTCCTTGCGCCACACGATCGGGTCACCGGCGATCAGCGGCGAGCGCCAGATTTCCTTGACCTTGGCGGCTTCTTCCGGGCGGGTCATCTGCAGGCGGGTGATGTTTTCGGTGTTGTTGGTGGCGAAGTCGACCTGCTTGTTGGCGACCGAGAGCAGGTTGGCTTCATGGTTGCCGGCCACGACGCGCTTGTAGCACTTGTTCGGGTCGACATTGTTGAGCGCGAAGACGTAGTAGCTGGGGACGAGGAAGCCCGAGGTGGAGTTCGGGTCGCCATTGCCGAAGTTGAAGCCCTTGGAGCAGTCGAGCACGTCCTTGAGCTCGTTCAGGTCCTTGCGGTCGGCATTGGTGACGATGAGAGCGTAGTAGCCCGAGGAACCGTCCGGCTTGGCGGTCTTCACGAACACTTCGCCATTGGCGCGGTCCACCGCTTCCATCGCCGACTTGTTGCCGAACCAGCCGATATCGACCTTCTTGAAGCGCATGCCTTCGATCACGCCGGCATAGTCGCCGACGAAGAACGGCTTCACCGGAATGCCGATGGCCTTTTCCATGTCCTTGAGCAGAGGCTCGAAGCTCTTGGCGAGGTTGGCCGAGGACTCGGTGGAGATGAAGCCGAAATTCAGCTCCTTGATCTCTTCGGCGCGAACCGGGGTGCTCGCGAGAGCGGCCAGCGCGAGGCCGGCGGCGATGAGACGCTTCATGGGGGTTGCTCCTGTCAGGAAACGGTCTGGGTGGAGGGGGCGGCATCGGCGGGCGCCGGCACCACGAATTGGCTGGGCAGGATCAGCTCCTCGGCGCTGGCGCCGTAGAGTTCGGTCAAAAAGGCCGCGTTGATCTGCGAGGCGGGCCCATCGAACACGACCTTGCCGGCGTTCATCGCCACGACGCGGTCGAAATAGGCGGTGGCGTAATCCACCTGATGCAGCGAGACGACCAGCGCGATGCCGTGGTCGCGGCTCATCGTCACCAGCGTGTCCATCACCCGCTTGGCGCTCTTGGGGTCGAGCGAGGCGATGGGCTCGTCGGCGAGCACCAGCTTGGCGCCCTGCACCAGCGCGCGGGCAATCGCGACGCGCTGCTGCTGGCCACCGGACAGCTCGCGGGCACGCTTGGCGGCGTGCTGGGCGATGCCGACCTCGGCGAGCGCGGCATAGGCGGTGCGGCGCTCATCGGCATTGAACAGGCCGAGCGTGCCGCGCAGCGCGTTCATCCGCCCCAGCGCGCCGACCAGAACATTGGTCAGCACGGAAAGCCGGCCGGACAGCGCGAATTGCTGGAAGACGAGGCCGATATGGCGGCGGGCGCTGCGCACCTCGCCGCTCAGCTTGCCGCCTTCCTGCACCTTGACGCCGAAGGAATGCACGGCCCCGGAACCGGCGCCGTTGCGGTCGGCCAAGATGAGGCCGGACGCGAGCCGGATCAGCGTCGACTTGCCGGAGCCCGAGGCGCCGATGAGGGCGACTCGCTCGCCGGGCTGAATGGTGAGCGAGACATTCTCCACCGCACGCATCTGCCCGTAGGTCTTGCTCACTCGGTCGAGTTGAAGGGCTGCCGCCATCGGAGCTCCGCCGGCCTGTTGAAGACCGGCTTGGGGTAGTCGTCCCCGGTGACGGGTGGATGAAACCGGGGTTACAGTTTCATGACAGCCCCCATCCCCTTGCGGCAGGGCCTTGCGCCGCCTCAAAACGATGGGCAGCCTCTGCGGTACAATGAAGCCGCCAAGCGCCGTGAAGGCGCTGCGAGGAGGAAGGCATGAAGACGATTGGAAGGCTCGCCGCCGCCCTGACGGCGGTGGCTCTGGCGGCCGTCGGCTCCGCGCGCGCCAGCGAGGGCCCGGATGAAGCGACGATTGCGCGCGACGCCTATATCTATCTCTACCCGCTCGTCACCATGGAGGTGACGCGCCAGCAGCTCATCAACCTGCCGCCATCCTCCGGTCTCGGCGGGCCGATGAACGTGTTCGTCAACGTGCCGGGCTTTCCCACCGCCGAGATGAAGACGGTGGTGCGGCCCAATTTCGACACGCTCTATTCCTCCGCCTGGCTCGACCTCTCCGCCGGGCCGCTGGTGGTCTCCGCCCCCGACACGCAGGGCCGCTACTACCTGCTGCCGATGCTGGACATGTGGACCGACGTGTTCGCCTCGCCGGGTTGGCGCACCACCGGCACGGCGGCGGCGGATTATCTCGTCACCCCGCCCGGCTGGACCGGCGACGTGCCCGCCGGCCTCACCCGCATCGCCGCGCCGACGCCCATTGTCTGGATCATCGGCCGCACCAAGACCGACGGGCCGGCCGACTACGCCGCCGTGCACAAGGTGCAGGCGGGCTTCCGCGTCACCCCGCTCGCCGCCTGGGGCCGGGCGCCGGAGCCGCCGCCGGTGCAGAAGATCGACCCCGCCATCGATGTGAAGACCCCGCCCAAGCTGCAGGTGGACGGCATGAGCGGCCCCGCCTTCTTCGCCAAGGCGGCCGAGTTGCTGAAGCTGCACCCGCCGCACCTCACCGACGAGCCCATCCTCGCCCAGATGAAGCGCCTCGGCCTCGTGCCCGGCGCCTCCTTCGACGCGAGCGCGCAGTCGCCTGCGGTGAAGGCCGCCATCGACGCCGCCCCCGCCCGCGCGCAGGAACTGATGGCGTGGAAAGTGCCGAAGCTCGCCGCCGTGGTCGACGGCTGGAGCATGAATGTCGACACGATGGGCGTGTATGGCAATTACTACCTCAAGCGCGCCATCGTCGCGCAGCAGGGCCTCGGCGCCAACCTGCCGGAAGACGCCATCTACCCGCTCAACTTCGTCGATGCCGGCGGGCACCCGCTCGACGGGACGCACCGCTACACGCTGCGCTTCCCGCCCGGCCAACAGCCGCCGGCGGACGCGTTCTGGTCGGTCACGCTCTATGACGCGGCCGGCTACCAGGTGGCGAACCCGCTCGACCGTTTCGCCCTGTCGAGCTGGATGCCACTGAAGACCGAGCCGGATGGCACGCTGGTGCTCTACATCCAGCCGGACAGCCCGGGCGCGGACCGCGAATCGAATTGGCTGCCGGCACCGAAAGGCCCGTTCAACCTCACCATGCGCCTCTACGCCCCGCGCACCGACGCGCTGACCGGGCGCTGGAATCCGCCCGCGGTCACGCGCGCCGGCGCGGTGCTGCCGCTCGGCACGCCGTGAACGCCGCCCGCGATTGACAGCGCCCCGTTCCCCGGCTCCAACTGCCGCCGGGGAACGGGGATGCGGGAGAAGGCTCTTCCGCCATATGGGGGAATGGGCGCATGTATTACGTGTTGGTCGCGGTGACGATGGTCGTGGCGCCGCTGATGAGCATCGCGGCGGAATACCCCAACATCACCGGGCTCGGCGCCTTCATCGTCATCGCCACCAAATGGTTCGCCTTCTGGGCGGTGGGCGTGCGGCTGCTGCTGGCGGGCCTGTCGCAGATCCTCAAGCCCGGATTCACCCTCAAGGGCATTCTCGGCGTCGACGCGCCGGGCGCGCATGTGGTGGTGCAGGAACTCGGCTTCGCCAATGTCTCCCTCGGCCTCGCCGGTCTGCTGTCGATCCTGTTCTCGATCTGGGCGCTGCCGGTGGCCTTCATTGGCGGGCTGTTCCTCGGCCTCGCCGGCATCAATCACCTGATGCGCCCGCACCGCACCATGCACGAGAACGTCGCCATGGTGACCGACCTCTGGGCCGCCGCCATCCTGCTCGCCGTGTTCCTGTTCAGCCTGTTCTGATGGTGCAGTGACCGGGCCGCGCCTCAGCGCGGCCGGAACCCGACATAACCGCCCTCGCCGTCGAACAGCACGTCGAAGCCGTTCAGGAGGTGGTAGCTGGTGTTGACGAAGGTGCGGTCCGCCGCCACCCGCAGATGGATGGCGCTCGGCGTCACCGGCCCGCCATCGCCGGCGCTGAAGCTGTAGAGCGGGAACGCGCTCTCTTCCGTGCCGATGCTGATGGCGACCTGCGTGCCCGGGGGCAGCGTGCCTTGCGCGCCCTGCGCCTGCGCTTCCGGCACCGTCATGTACATCACCGAGACGCCGGTATCGACCAACACCGTGCCGCAGGCCGGCGGCGTGGTGCCGTTCAGCAAAATGCAGGCGGGCAGTGGCGCCCAGTCCGTGCCGTCGGGCCGGCGGGCGAGCTTCACATAGCGGAAGGCGCCGCGCGTATTGGCGGCGGTGAGCCCGACATGCACCCCCTCGGGCGAGAGAATATAGCCCTGCCGCCGGTCGCCGCCGGTCACGTGCAGCAGCGGGTTCTTGTCCGGCGTGCTCTGGCTCTGGCTGTCGCCCTCGCGGGCGAAGCCGACGCCGACCATGGCGATGTTGCGCGGCGAGGTGGTGGGCTGGCAGACACGGGCATAATCGAGGCACTGCACCTCGGTGACCACAAGCACCGGCAGCGGATCGGTGGTGACGCTCGCGCCCTCGCGGCCGGAAAGCGTGACCGGCATCACCACCCATTGGCCCAGCATCACCCGGCCGGAGCTGGAATAGGTCAGCTTGGCCGGCCCCAGCGAGGGCATGGTCTCGAAGCCCGGCACGAAGGAGGACGCCACCACGATGCCGGTGGAGCCGGAATCGATCACCGCCCGCAGCGGCCGGCCGCCGAAGGAGAGGCCGATGCGCGGCACGCCGTCGATCTCGCCCGGCTCGGCATTGAGGTAGCGCAGGAACAGCCCTTCCCGGTACGGGGCGTAATCGGGCCGCTCCTGCGCCCGCGCCGGCAGGCCGGCCCCCATCAACAGGCTGGCCCCGATCGCCAGGGCGGCGAGAACACGGCTCCGCATGGTCGTTCCTCACATATTGGGATAGTTCGGCCCACCGCCGCCTTCCGGCGCCACCCAGGTGATGTTGCGGTTCGGGTCCTTGATATCGCACGTCTTGCAGTGGACGCAGTTCTGCGCGTTGATCACGTAGCGCGGCCCGGCGCCCTCCTCCACCCATTCATAGACGCCCGCCGGGCAGTAGCGCGCCGAAGGCCCGGCATAGACATCGTGCTCGGAGGCTTTCTGCACCGCCATGTCGGCGACTTTGAGGTGGATCGGCTGGTCCTCCTCATGATTGGTGTTGGACAGGAACACCGAGGACAGCCGGTCGAAGGAGAGGACGCCGTCCGGCTTGGGGTAGTCGATCCGCTTCGCCTTTGCGGCCGGCACCAGCGTCGCCGAATCCGGCTTGCCATGCCCCAGCGTGCCGAAGGGCGAGACACCGAGCAGCGTGTTCAGCCACATATCGACCCCGCCCAGCGCGATACCGATGGCGGTGCCGAGCTTCGACCACAGCGGCTTGGCGTTGCGCACCTTCCACAGATCGCGCCCGATGGCGGACTGGCGCCAGCCGGCCTCATAGCCCGCGAGTTCGTCATGCTGGCGCCCCTCGCCAAGCGCCTTCACCACCTCGTCGGCGGCGAGCATGCCGGAATGCACGGCGTTGTGGCTGCCCTTGATGCGCGGCACATTGACGAAGCCGGCGGCGCAGCCGATCAGCGCCCCGCCGGGGAACACCAGCTTCGGCACCGACTGGTAGCCGCCCTCGGTGATGGCGCGGGCGCCATAGGAAATCCGCTTGCCGCCCTCCAGCGTCTCGCGCACCAGCGGATGCGTCTTGAAGCGCTGGAACTCCTCGAAGGGCGAGAGATAAGGATTGGCGTAGTTGAGGTGGACGACGAAGCCCACCATCACCTGCCGGTCCTCCATATGGTAGAGGAAGGAGCCGCCCCCGGTGGCGTTGTCGAGCGGCCAGCCGAAGGAATGCTGCACCAGCCCCGGCCGGTGCTTGTCCGCCGGCACGGTCCACAATTCCTTGAGGCCGATGCCGTATTTCTGCGGCTCGCGCCCGGCGTCGAGCCCGTAATGGGCGATCAGCTGCTTGGAGAGCTGGCCGCGCGCGCCTTCCGCGAACAGCGTGTACTTCGCCCGAAGCTCCATGCCGCGGGTGAAGCGGTCGGTGATCGCGCCGTCGCGGCCGATCCCCATGTCGCCGGTGGCGATGCCGACGACCGCGCCGTCTTCATAAAGCACCTCGGCGGCGGCGAAGCCGGGATAGATCTCGACGCCCAGCCCCTCCGCCTTGGCCGCCAGCCAGCGGCACACCGTGCCGAGCGAGCCGATATAGGCGCCGTGATTGTTCATCAGCGGCGGCATCAGCGCATTGGGCAGGCGCAGCGAGCCGGCGGGGCCGAGGAAATAGAATCGGTCATCCGTCACCCGGGTCTTCAGCGGCGCGTCGGCCTCCGTGCGCCAGTCCGGGAACAGCACGTCGAGCCCGGAAGGGTCCACCACCGCGCCGGAGAGGATGTGCGCGCCGACCTCCGAACCCTTTTCGACCACCACGACCGAGAGGTTCTCGTCCAGCTGCTTGAGCCGGATCGCCGCCGCGAGCCCCGCCGGTCCCGCGCCGACGACCA